>OY970154.1:0-4220000 GCA_963706215.1 uncultured Alphaproteobacteria bacterium
AAAGCTCCTCTTTTCGAGAGCTTCACGAATGAGCGGCGGGCTTCGCCAAGCGAAGGCCGCCGTTTGCCTTTGGCGCGGGGTGGAGCAGCCCGGTAGCTCGTCAGGCTCATAACCTGAAGGTCACAGGTTCAAATCCTGTCCCCGCAACCATATAAGCAAGTAAAATCAAGGGGTCGAGTGAGAGCTTGACCCCATTTTTTGTCCGATTATGCTAGCACACAGCTAGCACAACCTAGTGTAGTATCTCGTGCAAAAGGTTACAATTTATCCTGGCGCGCGAGCGGTGGCATTTTCAGCGCCGCTCTGCCGCGATTGACCTTGAGGATGATGGCGTTGGCGGATTTTGTCCAGACGAAAGGCGTCGGATCGGCATTGTTGTGCTTGATATAGTCGCGGATGGCGGCTTCAAGTTCCGGCACGCTCGTGAAAACACCGCGGCGAATACGCTCCGTGGTGATCTTTCCGAGCCAGCGTTCGACGAGGTTCAACCACGATGACGAGGTTGGAATGAAGTGGAGGTGAAAGCGCGGGTGTTTGGCGAGCCAATCCCTGACTTCCTGTTTTTTATGGGTCGCGTAGTTGTCGGCAATGCCGTGAATGTCGAGTCGTTTGGGCGTGTTGCGGTCGATGGTTTTTAGAAAAGCCAGAAATTCCTGATGCCGATGGCGCTTCATGCACTGACCGATGACTTCGCCTTTCAGGACATCGAGCGCGGCAAACAATGTGGTTGTCCCGTTGCGCTTGTAGTCATGCGTCAGGGTGCCTTGGCGGCCTTTCTTCATCGGCAAGCCAGGCTGGGTGCGATCAAGTGCCTGGATCTGGCTTTTTTCGTCGATGCAGAACACCAGCGCGTGTTCCGGCGGGTTCATATACAGGCCGATAACATCTTCAAGTTTTTCGATAAAATGCGGATCGTTGGACAGTTTGAACGTCTTGACCAGATGCGGTTTCAGGCCGTGCGCATCCCAAATCCGCTGCACCGAAGCTTTGCTGACACCGCTGATTTTAGCCATCGAGCGGCAGCTCCAGTGCGTCGCGTGCGCGGGCGGGGTCAAGGTTTTTTCAACGACTTCGGTTTCTTTTGTTGGTGGCAAAGGTTTGAAACTGCGTCCCCGGGGACGATCTTGATAAAGCGCGTCAACGCCGCCTTCGGCAAAGCGGTTGCGCCAGCCGATGATGGTTGGACGCGATGTGCCAAGTTCTTTCGCCAGCGCGTTGGTTGATTTTCCTTCGGCCGCACCCAGAATAATCCGCGCCCGCAAAGCGATGCGCTGCTCCGTCTTGCCGGAACGCGCCAGCCGTGCCAAGGCCGCCTTGTCCGCGGGCGTCATGTCGAGTGCCGGGCTGCCTGTCCACATGCAGCGCAGTATACACGTCCCGGATCACATTGTAAAGCGTTGCGTGAGACTATACAATAGCTTTCGCTCGCAATTTTGTCGCGACCTGCTGGAGGGGCCTTTCTATGGCTTCAACCGGCCGGGCGTCGGAGGCGATCATCCAGAACTGGTGGAGGCAGGGTATGATGGGCGGCGCGAAGGTCCATTACGATGGCATCGTCGCGTTTTCGCAGACCGATTTCACCGACGACCTCAAGAAACTGAACAACCCTCGCCTATAAGGCGAGGGGTTCAAGAGGGGTCGATTTGAAATCGACTGTCATCCTCCACGGCCTCGCCCTCCTGTTCATTGATGTACTCGTTGATCATCTCGTCGGTGATTGTACCGGAGGTCACTGCAAAATATCCCCTCGCCCACAGGTGGCGTCCCCAGTACTGCTTCTTGAGATGCGGGAATTCCTGGAACAGCATGCGCGCACTCGTGCCCTTGAGCCATTGCACGATCTGGCTGATGTTGTGATGCGCTCGATAGCTGATGAACATGTGCACATGATCGGCCCCCACCTTGCCCGAGATGATCTGCAACTCGTTCTCCGCGGCAATTTGCCTTAGAAGATCGCGGACTCGTATTGCAACCTGCCCTGTCAACACCCGCTTGCGGTATTTTGGGCACCAGACAAGGTGAACCTTAAGGTCGTACTTTGCGTGGCTGCCGAGTCGATATCGTCGCATAATGCGACTTCATCTACCCTTCGCTTCGCCTAAAGGCGAGGGTTTAAATCCCCGCAGCGGACAATCAAATATGACGCGCATGAAGGCATCAAAGCCGCCGTCTCCAAGCTGACGAACGCGAGTTGGCAACGCTGCCGCGTTCACTTCATGCGCAACGCGCTCGCCCGCGCCGGAAAAAGCGGGCGGCGCGTCGTCTCCGCCTTCATCGCCACCGCTTTCGTCCAGGATAATGCGGAAGCCGCCAAGGCCCAGTGGCGCAAGGTCGCCGATCAGTTGCGCCCCAAATTGCCCAAGCCCGCCGCCTTCATGGACGAGGCCGAGGCCGACGTTCTCGCCTCCATGACCTTTCCCAAGGATCACTGGCAGAAAATCTATTCGACGAACGGCCTGGAGCGGCTGAACGGCGAGGTCAAACGGCGCACCGAGGTCGCCGGCATCTTCCCCAACGAGGAGGCGATCACCCGGCTGATAGGCGCCATCCTCTTGGAGCAAAACGACGAATGGGCCGTGCAGCGCTCCCGTTACATGACCCTGGAAACCATCGCCCCTTTGAGCGATGATGCAATCGTCAGACTGTCCGCCGTGACCGCCTGACCAACCCGGCCCTGGCCGGTGAACGCGGTGATCATCCCGCGCCAGTTACACCACGCCAAGGGACACGATCGGCGCTTGGATCAGACGGTGTGCTTTGGCTTGAGGCGAGCTTGCCTCAATTCCAGCGTCGAATTTCACATTGGCGATGAGTTTTGGCAACTGATTTTGTCCGTCAAGACGGCGCCAGGTTTTCTGGGCGCCCCCGACGATATCAGGGAGGATACCGAGGGCGCCGGCGCACGCCGCTATCCCGGACACAACATGCGCTATGCTAAGGGGCCAGCGCCGGCCGTCGGGGACATGGTGGATAGTGAGTTGGCGCTCTTCGGACCCTGATGGCCAGTGAGGCGGTCCCTCGAAAACTGGACAGGCGACTAGACCTTATGATAGCCGGGCCTGAGGGTAGCCCGTCATCCGATAGGCAACGCCACGAGGGTCAAGCCGGCTGGCCGGCACCGAGCCTCGCGCATAGGCGGCGGGCCGCATCGAACATCCCCGATTTGTTGGCTTAAATCATTGGTTTTGCGCTTGTCGACCAACAACATTTCAATGCGGACGATCTCTTCATGAGCTGTCGTGTACAGAATAAGAAGGTCGATCATGCCTTTTTCGGCTGGTTGCTCCAAAAGGCTCGGGCGAGGGGCGTGGAACGGGTCACAGTGTCATTGTCATTTCGTTCCACCGGCCGGAATGAGCCGGCCGGTCAGGTTCTCAACGAGATGAATTTCGAAGAATTGGAAAACGCCAACTCCTATATTTCGCCAACGCTTGACGGATTGCCGCATTGGGACATAGTTGCCGTGCCCGATTGCGCCCGCGCCAACTCTTACGAGTCAGAGGCAGAAATGTCTATTATGACACGCATCTTAGACAGGGTAAGGCGGGAAATTGCGTTAACAGTCCACACCCGCACCGTACGAATGCGCAATTTGCGTCCCATCGTGTCTTTTTCATTCGATGATTTTCCGAAATCCGCGGTAACAAATGGCGCGCGTTTGCTCGAATGTCACGGTGTCACTGGTACCTTTTTCTATTGCCGTTCTTTCAATGGGCGTACGGTTGATGAACTGGATTACTACAATATTGATGACTTGCGCAGATTGATATCAAACGGGCACGAACTCGGATGTCACACAGGCTCCCACATTTTGGTTTCACGGTATAGCCGCGCGGATCTTCTGACAGATATCGAAGAAAACGCGACTTATTTGCGTGAGCAGCTTGGCGACGTTCGTATGACAACGTTTGCCTTTCCGTTCGGTGACATCAATCTTGGGAGCAAAATTCTTTTGCAAGAGCATTTCGCCGCTTGCCGTACCACCGCGCCCGGATTGAACCACGGCTCGGTCGACCTGGGGGCATTGAAAGCTCGGCGTCTTTATTCAAGCGCAATTAACCTCGAGGGCGTGACCCGTCTGATCAAGGAAGCGGCGGCCTCGAACGCGTGGCTCATTTTCTATACGCACGACGTCGACGCGCAGCCGAGAAAGGGTGGATGCACACCTGGGTTATTTGAAGCAGCTCTCGAAACAGCTCTTGCTGAGCACTGTGACATTCTTCCGGTGCGCAACGCGCTCACGATGATCGGGTTCCGGCAATAGGATGCCCCAGTCAGCGTGCCTTGGCAAAGGCGGGGTTTAAAATGTGAGCCGCTCGGAGCGGCTATTCGGGATCGCGAACCCAACTTAATCGAGCGGCTTTCGTAAACAATGCCGAAAGCGGGTTCGATCCAAGCGCCGATTTGGCGCGTCAAGCCCGGCAATGGCGCGGTGATCCAAGCGTGCAGCTTTAGCTGTTACTCATCGCTCAACTGGCAAGCCCTGCCGTCCGCTTAGAAACGCGCCGGGCCGGATGGGATGCGCGACAAGCTGGCGCTGTGCGGGGCGGAACCTTGACCCTACCCATGATGCCGCCCAGCGCATTGATCTCGTGAGGAAAGTTTAGAATGTAGCGAGGTCTTGTTTCGCGCACGACGCGCCTTCGGGAATGACGCCGTCCTCGGCCGAACGCCATAGGGCGATGAGCAGCTTGCGGCGCAACGCCACGATCATGATCTTCTTGATCCGGCCGCCGGCTTTCCCGATTCGCTCGCGGAACCCAGCCGACAAAGTGCTGCCGGGCTGCCCGCGCGGCCACGGGCAGGCGCGTTCCTCCATGCCGCCCGCCCCGCGTCTGTTGCCGTTCCTGCCGATCCCTTGCTTGCGCGCCGCCGCTGGAGAGTGGCCTACCGGCGCACGCCGGTTGGCGATCGGCCGCGCGGGGACCAATAGTTCGCATGTCCACAAGCGCGCGGATCGTGCGTTCCGCGGCGGCGGCCGACGCCGGCCTTTTAGCGCCGCCGCGCGCGCCTGCTCCACCTCCTTGATCCGCCGCGGGACAAGCTCGAGCCGATCGCGGAGACGCTCAATGCGAACCCGCCCTACTTGCGGGATAGGGCCGCCCTCCGGTTGCCGTGACAAGGCCAGCTGCTCGCGGCGGCCGCCCGCGAGTCCCGCTATTCGTTACGCCCGGCGTCGCCAAAAGGCCGCCGATCTTGTTCACGATCGAACGCCGTGCGCCGATCAAATCCTCGCCTTCGCGAGGCGTCCGCCGAGCCGCTTCGCCGGTTTCGTCCGGGATCGGAACCATCGAACAAACCCGCGGTTCGCCGCGCCGCGAGGCCATCGGGGCGCCACCAGCATCTCGGCATCGATCCCCTCCGTTTTCGCCCGCCGCGCCCGGCGGTCAACAAGGAGGCTCGACGATTGCCTTCCGGGGGCGCCGCCGCCGCGCCGGGCCAGAACGCGCGCCAGCGAGAATCCATCGCGGCCCGCCGCATGGGTCAAAATCTCCCGCGCAATCGGTTGGCCCGGGCCGCGCGGCGCGGCGTCGCTATCGATCCCCTGGTTGGAGCGCAGCCGATCCACCTGCTTGATCGCGGGCTTGGCCGGAAGACCGCGCGCCAGGGCGAGGCCCTGGCCGGCCGGATCGGCCGCAAGGCGGAGCGCTCTTGCGGACGCCGAGGGTGGCGTTGGCCAAGGACGCGCTTGCCATGCGGGGCGCCGTCGAAAAGGCCGCCAAGGACGCGGTGGAGTTCCCAAAAGCAGAGGGTTTGGTTGCGTCTCATCGTCCGGCCCCGCGAATCATGGTTGCATGGGCAAGATTCGCGGCTTGCCGGTGCGCGGCAACCAATCCCTGACCCGCGCGGAATGCGAAGCCAGACAAGCACGCCTTGATCTTCTATAGATCAGAAAGTCCCGGCACCCTGCCAGATCCTTTGGTTACCAACAGGGTCAGCCAGGAAATAAGGGGATGGCTGAGCCCTTCCCGGATTCTACCCGATGGTTTTTGCGGACGACCTGGCATCCCGCCGCCTTTAGCTTCTCAACCTGGGTATAGGTTGATTGATCGGAGGAGCTGACCATAGCATAACCATAAGCAGCCACGGGAGTCTCGATCCCTTGTTTGGGCGTTAACCATATTTAAATAATGTATTATGGTACATAAAGCACACGTAATAAGATAGAAATTTGTCTTATTGAGTTGTGTTGCAATGGTATACGCTTCTAATACGAAACGTTCCTTCTTATAGCTCCTTTGCCCTGGCCAACGAGGCAAGGTCCACCTGTCCTTTTAACCAGGAGATCATGGGTTCGAATCCCATCGCGCTCACCAAAGAAGTTAAACAATTTATGCTAATTCTCTCTCGTTATAATCGAACTCGATTTTTCGCTGGGGCAACACTTGGGGCAACGCCGCTCCGCTTTGCCTGTGCGCATCAGGGAGAGGCGCTTCGATAGCATCCATCGCTGCCACCGCCGCCTCTTTCATATCCGGAAAATAATGCGCAGCTTGCGGCCGCCCCGCCGTGTTGCGCCGATGTCACACCGGCAATTCAAATGCCGGGCGAGATGGTATCGGAGATTTGACGAAATCGGCGCTCGTGCTAGACTTTCATCATGGCTGGTAGGAAACAAACAATTACGCTGGGAATTGCCCTGGCGGTCGCGGTCCTTGCCGCGGTCACGGTGGTTTGGATTGCTGTGCCGCTTTTGGTGGTAGCGGTGTTGCTATTTGCGTGGGATTTGGAACCCAAGCGGACCGAGGCATTTATTGGGCGTTTGCCGTTGGGCAATTACGTCCTCAAGGCGTTGGCCAAATTAGACTCGATAATCTCCGCTTGGAGTTGAGAGAGGCCTAACGCCGGCATCCCTCAATTACCTGGACCCGTCGCCGTGCGACCTTCCCGCGATTTGGGGGACACCGGATTGGGCGGCTCGGCGTTCCGCCTGTCCGGGGCGATGTACCCGACGGCGGAACGGAGCCGCGGGCGATTGGCGTAGCCTTCGATGGCGTCGAACAAGTCATGCCGGGCAGCATCGCGGGTGGGATAGCGGAACGGGCGAACGAGTTCGGTTTTCATGGTTCCAAAGGTGTTCTCCATGGTGGCGTTGTCGTTAGAGTCCGTCCCGGAAGTTCGTCAACCATTGCAGAGCCTTCGTAGCATGTGGCGAAGGGAGGCGGAACGGAGGAAGACGACGGCTGTGGCGTTGAGGTTCTCCCAATCCTTGGCCCGTCTTCGACAGCGGTTCAGCCATGCGATCGGCCGCGCGGCGATCCAGCGCTTGGGCAAGGTCACGAAGCCTTTCGCCTGATCGCGGCGTTTGACGGTCTCGGTCTTTGCACGAGGCGGAATGCCGGCGGGCGCGCCGGCGAAGACCGGCCCTTGATACGCGCCGCCGGCGAACAGTTTTTCGAGAAAGGGAAAGCGGCCGGACGGCGCCGAAAGCAGCAAGACGCCGCCGCCGCGATCCTGAATGCCGGCGCAATGAACGATGGCGCCGATCGGCAAGCCTTGCGTATCGGCGGGAACGTGGCGCTTCTTGCCCTTGATCTTCTGAGAGTCTGTCCCGGAACTTCATCATGGATTACAGAGCTTTCTTAGCATGATCCGGATGGAGGCGAGGCGGAGGAAAGCAAGCGCGTTACGGGTTAGGTTTTCAAAATCCTTGGCCAGCCTGCGACAACGGTTGAGCCAGGCGAAGGTGCGCTCGACAACCCATCGTTTGGGCAGGACAACGAACTTTCTCAGCGCGGGCCGCTTGACGATTTCGATTTCCCATTCACGGCTGATCGCCGCCACGGCGGCGGCCATTTGGGGGCCTTGATAACCGCCATCGGCGATGATTTTGGTGATGAAGGGAAACAGGGGACGCAGTTCCTTCAACACCAATGGTCCACCGTCGCGATCCTGAATGTCGGCGGGATGAACCACGGCTGCAAGTTTCAGACCGAGCGTATCGACCGCGATATGGCGTTTTTTACCGTCGATCTTTTTGCCGGCGTCATAGCCGTGCGGATCGATCCGCGCCCCCCTTTTTCCGTGCTTTTCACGCTTTGACTGTCGATGATGGCAACGGTTGGACTGACGGCGCGGCCAGCCTGTTCTCGACACAGGACGTAGAGCTCATGATGAAGGCGCAAAAGCGTGCCATCATAGTTCCAAAGATCGAAATACCTGAAAACAGTGCTTTTCGATGGCAGGTCTTTCGGCAGGTAGCGCCACTGGCAACCCGTGCTCAGAATATACATGATTCCGTTGACCACTTCGCGCATGTCCACGCGGCGTTTGCCGCCACCGCGCTTCGCCGGAGGTATCAACGGCTCCACCAGCCCCCATTCCTCGGCCGTCAAATCGCTCGGGTATCTCTGTTGGCTCCGGTCATAACGGCCCCGGTTTTCTTTCGTCCACATCGGCGGCCCCTCCTCGAATCAGGCCACCTCTCTTGATCACAAATGATTCTTTTGATTCAAGAAGTTTCAGAACAGACACTGAGAGCCTGACTCAAAAGACAACTATCGCGCGAGTCGTCTGACCGCGATCTGGATGCAGGCCAGTGTGACGAAGGCGGCGAGGGTTAGGCCGAGATTTTCGTAATCCTTGGCGATGCGGCGATTGCGGCCGAACCAAGAGAAAGTCCGCTCGACGACCCAGCGGCGCGGCAAGACGACAAAGCCCTTCAGGTCGTCACCGCGCTTGACGATTTCGAGGTGCAGCACCGGAACTTTGGCAACGGCGGCTTCGACTTGCCACGCGTTGTAGCCATTGTCCGCCCAGACCAGTTCGAGCCAGGGAAAGCGGTTGCGGATCTTGTCGAGGACAAGCGTTGCACCGTCGCGGTCCTGGATGCCTGCGGAATGAACGATGGCCCGTAGCGGCAGGCCTTCGGTATCGACAAGGGCGTGAATCTTGCGTCCCTTGACCTTCTTACCGGCATCATAACCTACCTCGCCATCAAAACCGCCCCCTTTTCCGCCGCCTTCAGCGTCTGGCTGTCGATGACAGCTGCCGTGGGGCTCGCCTCTCGCCCGAGTTGCTCGCGCAAAGTCATGTGCAGCTCTTCCCAGATGGCCTCCCACAGCCGTCCTTCTGGAACTTGCGGAAAATATTGTAGACCGTCGAGCGCGGCGGAAATTCGTCGCGCGGCAGATAGCGCCAAGGGCAGCCCGTGCGAAGCAGGTAGAAGATCGCGTTCATCGCCGCCCGCATATCGGTCTTGCGTGGCCGCCCGCCAGGCAAGGCTTCGGGAATCAAAGGCTTCAGCCGCTCCCATTCCGCATCCGTCAAATTGCTCGGATAGCGATCTTCGTCACGCCAATAGATCGCTCGCTGCTCTTTCGTCCACATCGCGAATCACCGCATCAGTTGCAAATGATGCCGTGAATCATGCAACCATCCCGCGTGCAATACCCTTTTGAGACAGGCACTCAGCCTGAGCGGCATCGGTTTGTTCGGTTTCGGCCTCTATCGCTTGCTGGCATCGTGAACAAACCGGAGTGAAGCTGACGCCGGGTGCGCCAATGATTGTTCCATCCTTAAGCCTCGTTCCCCATCGGACGTCGCCGCTCATTAATGGCTCGCCTTCCGGCCATTGGTGAGGCTGTAGGCCAATCCATGATTTAAAGCGTCCCCAAAATTGTCCACTGAGCAGCTCGCCAAGTTTCGTAGCCATTTGTCACCCATCCCGATAAGCATGGATCAGACTTATCGTATCGAGCAAAACAATAGCCGCCAACGTCACTGGTTTGCCCGCTTCAAACGCAGATGTGCCGTTGTCACGCGTTCCCTGCTCATGCTGGAACTCACGATGCGCCTCTTCGCCACTTTTCACGTCAACGGAACCGACGCGCCGTTGCTGGAAATGGCATCATCTATGATTGATTAACACTCTCCGAATCAGGCCGCCACTCTTGAACGGATGGCCCGCCCCATCTGCAAGTGGTGATTCTCATCTGGCTCTGGTCAGTCTGCTTCAACGTATCCGGTCTCGGGGTCTTGTCCCCGGCCAAGATGGAGATCCGCGCGGCCCGATCCTCATAATCACAGCGGCCTCGAATCACGGCCGACTCGAAGGGCCGTTCAACGGTTCAGGTTTTCACGCCGCCGTTCGACTGCCGGGCGATCTTCCTTTCACCGCACGCGGACTCCGGCGACCCGCCGGCGCGACGAACACCGCCCGGGCAATCTCCTCCATGCCGCCGCCATTTCGCATCCGGCGTCATCGGCGCCGCCATGCGCCAGGACCGCCCAAGCGATGCGCGCCAGCTTGTTGGCCAGCGCAACAACGGCAACGTTCTTGTGCGCCCGCGCCAGAAGCCCGCGTGCCCGCCGGCCAAGAGGCGTCTTCCGCTCGACGAGGTAAGGCAGCACGGCTCTTGCGCCATGAATGAGATTCTTTCGAGGATAGCGATTGCCGCGCTTGCGGATGCCGGGCAGGCGCGGCTTGCCGCCGGCCGTCATCTGGCGCGGCGTCGGTCCGGGCCACGCCGCCATGGCACGGCCGCGCCGGAAGGCCCTTGCGTTGCCGGCGGCCGCCGCTAGTGCCGTGGCGTTGATCGTCCCGGTCCCGGGAATCTTCGTCAGGCGCCGCGCTGTCTCGTCATTCCGCGCCATTTGGACAAACTCTTTGTCAAAGACGGAAATACGCTCGTCGAGCGCCCGCCATTCGGCGCGCAGGTCTTCGCTCGGAACCCGGACGCGCGGGCTCGATGCCTCGATCCCATCTTCATCCGCGAAAGCCGGAAGCTGTTCTTCCAGTTTGCGCCGGCCTTGCGGCGCCACGATCCCGCGCTCCAGCAGCAGCGCCCGCAAATGGTTGATCAACTGTAAAAGACTGAATTTGAACTTTCAGTCACTGCCGCGAGAAATCGCAACCTGCCATTCATCTCATGGCGGCGAGTTTGGCGAGCGGATCGATTCCGTCAAGGACGCGAGCCGCGCTCGCGCCGGCGAAGCCGGTGCCATAGCCCGTTACTTGCAACGGGCGTTCTTCCGAACGCCCTATGGCATCCTTGCCAGAATCGACTCCGCCTCGCCGGTAATGCTTGGCCCGTGCGATGAATGGCGAAATCCGACGTTGACCGGTGGATCAAATCCCAACTTTTACAGATCAACGCGGTGCGCTCCGCCACCAAGCGTTCGCGTGCCCGGTGCGGCGCCTGAATGTCCGGCCGCGCCTGGCTCTTGACCTCGGCAAACCGCATCGCCGGCCGGCTCGCCGCCGCCGCGATCGCCGCGGCGTCCAGATCGCCGTTCTTCCGCGCCTTCGGTAGAGTCGAGGACGGGCGCGGTGGCTTGGGCCATGCGGCAACGCTCCGTTTCCCCTCCCCGCTCATCAAACCGGACGTGCGGATTTCCCGCATCCGGCTTTCCGACTGGCTTCATCGTAAGGCACACGTCGGGACCTTTCGCGCCCGCGACAAAAGCGCAGCACGCCCAGTTCCTCGTAGACGGTCTCACGAGAAAACCGCGTTGTGCCGCGCCCCGGCGCCTTGTGTCGTCTGCGCAGGAAATTACGCACGCGATCATAGACATGATCGTCAACAGCCCGATACACCGATGCGAGGGCGCCATGGGAGAAGTAAGCCGGCCAGCCGCCCAACAGGCGGTTCAGTCGAGCTTGCACTTCAGGCCAGGCGCCCTTGTTCCCCGGTGTCAGCAGTTCGCTGACTTTCGTCTTGATCCGCCGCACGCTCTTCTTGGACGGGCTTGCGCCCAGATACCAACGCCCGCCTTCGGGAAAGTGGCGTGGTCCCAGCGTATAGCCAAGGACATCGAAGCTTTCCTCTCGGGCGTTCTTCACCGAGGTTTTCGCCTCGTTGAGCGCCAGCCCGAGCTTCGTCATCACAGCCTTCGTCCACGCCAGAGCCTCCTCCGCATGTCCGCGGCTAAGGATGACGAAATCGTCGGCGTAAGAGACGACGTGTGCACGGAATGCTTCGCCGCTTCCAGAAAGGCGCCAATGCTTCAGGAAACGGTTTATGTAAACGACCGGGAGCAGCGGGCTCACGACGCCACCCTGAGGCGTGCCGCGCTTGCTGCTCCTGCCGCCGCTCATGCGCCGCGTCCCGTCGCCATCCCGCTCTTCGACCGGTGCTTGCAACCACAGCTTGATCAGCCACAGCACATGCCGGTCAACGATGCCTCGGGCCACCGATTTGAGGAGGTCCGAATGCGGGATCGTGTCGAAATATTTCGACAAATCAGCGTCAACCACGCCGGTGTAGCCCCGGCAAATCAACCGGTGCGTTTCCTTGACCGCATCGACCGCGCTGCGGCGCGGGCGATAGCCATAGGCATTGTCCTCGAAGTCCGCCTCGAAGACCGGCTCCAGCACGATCTTGGTGGCGGTCTGGGCCACCCGATCCCGGATCGTCGGGATGCCGAGCGGACGTTCGCCGCCGCCCGGCTTCGGGATCGCCACCCGCCGCACCGGATCGGGCCGATACGTCTTCGAGATGAGTTCCTCGCGCAAGCCCGCCAACCAGACTTCCACGCCCGACGCGTCGATCTGCTTGAAGGTCACCCCGTCCACACCTGGCGCTCCCGCATTGGCGCGGGCCAGCGAATAGGCATGTCGAAGAATGTCCTCACGGCAGATCTTGTCGTAAAGCAGGTAGAAGCGGAAGGCGGGTTCCGCCTTCGCCTTACAATAAAGCTTTCTCTGAAGGTTCCTGATCTTTTCGGGCGTTTCAAGGCGCATCGCCAATCACCTCTTCTTCGCCATCTTCGAAAGCAGGCCAGAAGTCAGGGTCCTTTCCTCCACCGGAATTACCCGGCCCCGACGGTCATACGGCCCTGTCCGACTCCCGCCCGATCCACCGCCATGAGCGATGTTGAAGCCGCGACCTCCGATCGAACGGGTCTCCCTCGATTACCCGCATCACCCTTCCAACGTGCCGTGCCCATTACCCCGGTGGACCAGACGGGTGCATGTGTCGATTGCTTCCCCATCCGCGCGGCCTTCCCCGCCCTATGGCCGGGTCGACATCCACATTGTTTCTTTCGAGGCCTGCTTAGGCTTCACTCGCGTTACAGCCCGCTGGATCGCTCAACCGCCCAAGGCGGCCTTTGTCACGAGGCTCCGGCCCGTCCGATTGCTCGTCCAAGCCGCTCGTCAGCTTCCAGATCAATCGACAACTCTCTGGGTGGAATCTTCCTCCACAAGTGATACGCGCCTTCGAGGCGCACCATACGGGCGCACATATTCCGGCGGCATCAGCCGGACCTCGTGTCCGGCGCGGCGAACACCCGGCCCAAATGGCGCGCGCCGCGGCACGCCTCCATCGCCACGACGCAACGCTCGGGGCTCGTGACGAAGCTCTCCAGCGGGCTTCGCCGCATCCGGCGCCTCAAAACAATCCGGCCCGAAGCGTCCAAACCAGCCAGGCCGCAAGAGTTCTTGCCAAGATCAATCCCAATCAAGATCAATCCCAATGATGAAGATGTCCATCGGTCCGCTCCTCTCTCTCAAACAAACCACGATCCCAACGGATCGCGGCGAAAGCGGCGGGCCATCCCATAATCACAAGCGATTCAGCGGATTCAACTTCTTTTCGGACGGACGCTTATCGCGACCGCCGGCGGTCAGTGTGCGCGATGATGCAACCGTGCTGGCCCATCCCGCGAGAGCTTAATTTCACCCCTATCAATGAACAAGCCAAATTCTAATCCCTAAATTCGCGATGAAAGAACCCGCGACTCGAAAAAGCCCAGTTCGTTGATGAGTGTATCCTTGTTGGCGTTTGCGAGCCGCTCACCCCGGGGGCTGAAACGGGCGCCGCGTTGACGTTATTGCGCGGCGCGGACGGCTCCGGGGCGGCCGTAAGCCGCAAAACAGGCAGAGAAATCCCCCTTCAGCCCAACGCATCCGCGCTATCCGAGATCCCACCGCGGATCTTGGGCCGGGCCGCACAACAGGTTGTTGGCCGCGCATATTGTTATTGCCGGATAACCGCAATATGACCATGCCCCTCAAAAGCTCTCTTTGCTCCGACCTTCATCCATAGTGGTGCGCCTTCTGGAGCTTATTCGTGACACGTACCCTCCCAAACCTCCCCCGCATCGTGTTTGTTGCCGCGATTGCCCTTTCGCTCGCCTCGTGCGGGCGGCGGGGACCGCTCGAGCCGCCACCCGGCGCGCCCGCCTCGAACGCGCCGCCAACCGGCACGCCAGGCGGTTATGAAGCCCCCGCGAACCCAGGCGAGCTGGCGGGGCAAAATTCGGCCGCGTCCAGCGGCGCGGAGGCGCCAGCGGCGGCGAAGCAACCGCCGCCGCGCGCGCCAAAACCATTTGTCCTCGACCCCTTGCTCTGATCCGCCCATGCATCACTTCGCGATGAAGAACGGCGTCATGCATGCCGAGGATGTCGATCTCGCAACGCTCGCGGCGGAAGTCGGCACGCCCTTTTATTGCTATTCGACGGCGACTCTGACCCGCCATTACAAGGTCTTCAATTCGGCTTTTTTGGGCCTGCCGCATCTCATTTGCTATGCGGTTAAAGCCAATTCCAACCTGGCCGTTCTCAAAACCCTGGCGCGGCTCGGCGCGGGAATGGACGTCGTCTCCGGAGGCGAACTCCGGCGCGCACTGGCGGCAAGCGTCGCCCCGGAAAAAATCACCTTTTCGGGGGTCGGCAAGACGCAAGCGGAAATGGCTTTTGCGCTCGAACACGACATTCTTTGCTTCAACGTCGAATTGGAACCCGAGCTTCGCGCTTTATCGCAACTCGCCACAAGCCAAAACCGGATCGCCCGCGTGGCGCTGAGGGTCAATCCCGATGTCGATGCCAAAACCCATGCCAAGATTGCCACCGGCAAGGCGGAGAACAAATTCGGCATCCCGATTCGTCGCGCCCGCGAGGTCTATGCGCAAGCGGCAGCCCTGCCGGGGATAAAGATCACCGGAGTCGATATTCATATCGGTTCGCAGATCACCGACCTCGCCCCATTCGACGCCGCCTTTGGATTGATCGCCGATTTTGCCCGCGCGCTGCGCGCCGATGGCCACGCGGTTGAGCATATCGATCTCGGCGGCGGTCTCGGCATCCCCTACGCTCCGTGCGAGGATCCAGAGAGCTACCACCCGGAGCGCTACGCGGCAATCGTCACGGCAAGGCTTGCTCCGCTCAACTGCCGGCTGATCTTCGAGCCGGGGCGGCTGATCGCGGGCAACGCCGGCATTCTCGTCACAAGCGTCCTATTCGTGAAGCGGGGCGAGGCCAAAACCTTCGTCATTGTCGATGCCGCCATGAACGATCTGGTGCGTCCCACGCTTTACGACGCGCATCATGAGATCCTTCCCGTTCGCGGCGGGCCAGGGAACCGCGAAATTACGGCGGATGTCGTCGGCCCGGTCTGCGAGACCGGCGATTATCTTGGGCTGTCGCGTAAGTTGCCCGAGCCTTCGCCGGGCGATCTCCTGGCGGTCATGTCGGCCGGCGCCTATGGCGCCGTGCAGGCCGGGACCTATAATTCGCGGCTTCTGGTGCCCGAGGTGCTCGTGCGCGGCGGTCAATACGCCCTTGTGCGCCCGCGCGGAACATACGAGGATTTGATCGGCCTCGACAAAATTCCGGCCTGGTTCGGCTAGAAATTTCAAGCTCGCCCCTGGCGTTTGGCCGCCATGGTGCTAGCGTCGTTGCCTGCGGCGGGGCCGCGCTTCGGAGATCGTTTTGCTGAGACTGGGACACTGGAAACCAATGCGCCCGGCCCGCTCGCCGCGCGGCGAGCGGGCCGCGAATCTGCGTCTGGAGCGGCTCGCCGCGAAGGCGCGCGCGATCCTTCTTTTCGAGCAAGCGTGGCGCAGCGTGGTGCCGCCGTTTGTGGTCCTCGGTATTTTCGTTTGCGTTTCGTGGACCGGTCTATGGCTCGACGCGCCGCATTGGGCGCGCGGCCTCGGCGTTCTCGCGCTTGTGCTCGGCCTCGGCGTCGCGCTGCTGCCGATGCGCGAATTCCGGTTGCCCTCGCGGAAGGAGGCCCTCGACCGAATCGACCGTGTGTCCGGCCTAGCATCGCATCCGGCCTTGGTTATCGACGACCGCCTCGGCAATGGGGCAAGCGATCCGGTGACGCGGGCTTTGTGGAACCTGCATCGCCGCCGCGCGGAGCAAGACGTGGCTTTGCTCCGCACCGGCGGGCCCTCGCCACGCATGGTCGATCTCGACAGTTATGCCTTGCGCGCCGCCGTCCTTGTCGCGCTTGTCGCGACAGGCTTTGTCGCGGGCCCCGAAAAATATGCGCGCGTCGCCGCGGCTTTCGATTGGCGCTTCGACGCATCGCCGCACAAGGACTACAGGATCGACGCCTGGATCGATCCTCCAGCCTATACCGGCAAGCCGCCGGTTGTGTTGAACCTTGGCGGGAACCAAAACCCACAACAAATAGAAGCCCCCAGCGGTTCGATCATCGTCATTCATGCGCCGGGCGGCAATCTTGACATGAAAGTGAAAGGCGCTCTCGCCGAGGCCGCGAAGGACCAAAACACTGACCCTCGGGCCAGCTTGACCGCCGCCGCCAAGCCGTCCGGCGG
Organism: uncultured Alphaproteobacteria bacterium; assembly: GCA_963706215.1. Lineage (GTDB taxonomy): Bacteria > Pseudomonadota > Alphaproteobacteria > Rhizobiales > Beijerinckiaceae > Methylocapsa. The sequence goes on from OY970154.1 coordinate 16,513, forward strand.
CAAGCTTGACGGCAATGGCGAAACTCGCCTGGTTTTGCGCGGCGATGCAACGCTAACCCTTGGCCATTCCGGCGCGCCCCTTGGCGCGTTCGATATTCATGCCATTATGGATCAACCGCCGTCGATTGCGCTGACCAGGGCACCGAGGTTTAACGCGCGGGGATCGATGACGCTGAAATACAGCGTCGCCGACGATTATGGCGTTACCGGCGCCGAGGCCAGTTTCGCCAAGCCGGTGCTCCCAGGCGGACATCCCGCCAAGCGTTCGCTCGTCGATCCGCCGCGTATCCCGCTTTTGGTGCCGCCGCCGCCGGACCTCGGCGGCGAGGCGGAGACAACCGCCGATCTTTCCGAACACCCATGGGCCGGCGCGCGCGTGGAAATGACCCTGACCGCGCGCGACGAAGGCGGCAATGGAGGCAACAGCGATCCCGTCGAAATCACGCTGCCGCAAAAGCCTTTCGTCAAGCCGCTTGCCCGCGCGCTTGCCGAGCAGCGCCGCAATCTGGTTCTCGCCCCCGAGGATAAGGCGAGGGTGGCGAACGCGCTCGATGCCTTGATGATCGCGCCGGAAATGTTCGACACCGGTGCCGGTGTCTATCTTGGATTGCGGGTGGCATTCGATCGGCTCAATGCGGCGCATAGCGACAGCGATCTCGTCGAAGTCGCCGATTATCTCTGGCAAATGGCGCTGCAGATCGAGAATGGCGATCTCTCCGAGGCCGAACGCGATCTCCGCGCCGCCGAGCAGCAATTGCGCGATGCCTTGCAGCGCAACGCTTCGGAGGATGAAATCCGCAAGCTCGGCGACAATCTGCGCGCCGCGATGGATAAATTTTTGCAAGAGCTCGCCGCCCAGCGGAATGACCAGGACCACCGCGATAATTTCGCGGCGCTTGACGGCCGGGGCCGTTCGATCAGCCCCAAGGAGCTGCAAGGAATGGTCGACCGGATGCAGGAGATGCTGCGTTCGGGCGACAGCGCGAACGCCCGGAAAATGCTGGAGCAACTGCAAGACATTCTTGAAAACCTGCGGGTCGCGCGGCCGCGCAAGGCCGACCCCCGGGCGAGGGAGATGAGCCGCGCGCTCGATGAGCTCGGGCAGATGAGCCAGGACCAGCAGGATTTGCGCGACGAAACCTATCGAAGCGGCCAAGCGGAAAGGCATCGGCGTCGCGAGGAACGCGGCCAATTGGGCCTGCCGGGTCAGCCAACGCTCGGCGATATCTTTGGCCAGGATGGCCAAGTAATCGAAGGCGGCCATGACAGACAAGGAAATGACCAAGGCGCCAGCGCTAAAAGCGGCAAGAGTCCGCGGGCCGGACAAACCAACGATGCCGATCTCTCCAGGCGCCAAAAAGCGCTCAGCGACCGGCTTGAAAATCTCCAAAAGCGTTTGGACGAGGCAGGGGCCGGCGCTAGTGGCCTAGACGGCGCGCAAAACGCGATGCGCGACGCCGAAAACGCGCTCGGTCAAGGTCCGCGCGGCACTGATGGCGCGGTCGATGCGCAAGGCCGCGCGGTGGAGGCCTTGCGCGATGGCGCGCAAAAGCTCGCCGAAAGCATGCGCGGCGAGGCCGGGGGTTCAGGCGCCGGCGACGAAGCCGGAGACGGCCAAGACGGTCAAGGCGCGCCAGGTCAATTTGGCGACGCCGAGGGCACCGATCCCCTCGGGCGCCCGGCGGCAAGCTTGCGAGGGTTCGATCCGTCGGCGCGTTTTCCCGGCGCGGAGCGGGCAAGGCGCGTCCTGGAGGAACTCCGCCGCAGGCTCGGCGAGCCCGCCCGTCCGCGCGAGGAAATGGACTATCTCGAACGTCTCTTGCGCCGCTATTAAGTCCCGTCCGGCACGCTTTGAGTTCGAGGATCGCACCAAGATGCAGGCCGCAAATAGTCTTATGGTTGCAGTCGGCACCGGCGCCGTCGCAAAAAAAATGCTGCGCTGGCGGGCCGGTCTCCAGTTCCCCGTTATAGTCATTATCGGCGTCTTGTGGTTTCACGGCTCAGCACTGATATGGAGCGCCATGGTTGTCTTGAACCGAATTTACACAAGGACGGGCGATAACGGGACGACCGCGCTTGGCACCGGCGAGCGCCGCGGCAAGAACGATCTCAGGATCGAGGCCTATGGCACGATCGACGAGGCCAATTCGGCGATCGGACTTGCCCGCGTCGCCACCGTCTCCGATGCGACTTACGCCAGGGTCGACGCGATGTTGCTCTGCGTTCAGAACGATCTGTTCGATCTTGGCGCCGATCTTTGCGTGCCTCCCAGTATAAATGGCGAGACCGAGCCGCTGCGCATCGTCCAATCGCAAGTAGACCGCCTGGAGCGCAAGATCGACGAACTCAACGCGGAACTCGAACCCTTGCGTTCGTTCGTTCTGCCGGGCGGCACGCCGGCGGCGGCGGCCCTGCACCTCGCCCGCGCCGTGACTCGCCGGGCCGAACGGCTGCTCGTCGCCTTGGCCGATGTGGCGGGCGAGGAGGTCGGCGGCCCGGCGCTCAGATATGTCAACCGCCTGTCGGATTTTCTGTTTGTCGCGGCTCGGTATGTGAACCGGAAGGGCAAGGCCGACGTGTTATGGGTGCCGGGCCAGAATTGTTGAGACCAGCGTGGCTATCGGTCTGGCGTCCCATTCCTATCAATGGTATTTGCGCGCGTATGGAAGCCATCCTCGAAACATTGCTAAAGGCCGGGGGTATTACCGGCCTGGTGATTGGTGTTTTCTATCTTCTCTACCGGCAATTGCTGTCGATGGGAATTTTCGCCAAACTTGGTTCCACTCAGACTTTTGTCATCGTTATGGTCGTCGCTTTTCTTGTTTGGTCGATGGCAATGTCCGCCCTTTTTATGAACAAGGCGGGACCTTTTGCGTTTGTTGGAGGGGAGCCAGCTCGCGATCCAGATGGATTTTATCAGCTTGGCGAAAAAGTAGCGACCGTGAGCGGCGCCGCATTTGATCGAGGGCACAGCCTTGTAAAATTTGACGTTGTGCGCAGTGCTGGAAATTTGGACACCAAAAGAGAAATCGAATATAGAGATATTGTATTACAGTACAACGGTTTAGTTGGAGCGCCCCCGCTAGGAACGACCGCCGGGATGTTTGTAGGAATGACTGTCGGCGCGCAATGCAATATAATTAGGAAAAGATGATCATGCCTCTCGATACCTCCTCAATTCGACCTCTGCGGATAGCCTTTACAAAACGATTAATAACACGGCGCTGTCGTCGATCCAATTTAGAACAAAAGACGACCTGAACTCGACGGCGGGTTTCGCCGAGTACCTCGGCGGACGATCTTTTCTAAATCTATCGCTTCTTTCCGGCCCCCCGAAACACGTAAAATCAATCGCATCTCGACTTCGCCCGATCAATCAGAACGACGCACTGCCTCATCCTTTCTGCTGTTGTTTCGAGTAGTCCGGCAGGTCAATCCGGTCGAGAAGTCCGCCAAGCGCGCGGTTTGCAACAAAGGGCAGTGTAAAGGCGTTCATGATCTTGTTACGCAAAAATAGCCCCAATCGCGTCTTCGGCGCGAATGAACTTGCGAACCGCTCAGCAAAGCCTTGCTTGGCCGTCATAAATGGTCGCAGCAACTGCTCGTAGCGGCGAAATGCCACTTCCGGCCGTCCTTCGCTCTTGCCAAGCTCACCTGCGACCACGTAAGCGGATATCATGGCGAGGGCCGCTCCTTGGCCTGCCAGCAGCGACGGGCAGAAGGCGGCATCGCCGACCAGAGCCACCCGTCCACGCGACCAAACGTTCATCTGAATCTGACTGACGCGGTCAAAATAGACGTCATCGCTGGCATCCAGCGCGGCAAGAATCCTTGGGCATTCCCATCCGACATCGTCGAACTCCTTATGGAGGATAGCCTTGTGCCCTTTCAAATCATGCACGGCGGTGTCCTGATCCGAACCGTCTGCGAAGACGAACAAGAACAGCGTGCGATCATCGCGCATGGGGAAGCGGGACACCTGCTTGCCCGGAACGCCATGACTGACGTAGATGCGCTCGTCCCTGGGCCTATACCCTTCGATTTCGAACGCGGCGACAGTGTAACCGAGATATTTCTCGAAGCGGTTCTGGGTTCCGAACACCAGTTCGCGGACTGCCGAGTGGAGACCATCGGCTCCGATAACGAGGTCGAACCGGCGTGGTGCGCTGCGTTCGAAAACAACACCCACATCGTCGCCGGTGTCTTCAATGCCGACGATGCTGTCACCGAAAATGGTTTCGCTCTGGCCGTCGATCTTGTGATAGATCAGCTTGGCCAAATCACTACGCGCAATGCTTACGTACCGGCCACCGGTGAGCGAACGGAAGATGTCGACGCCGAAGCCGCCTTCGCGGCGGCCTTCCGCATTGACGAAGCGAACCTCTTCAACGTCGTAGCCCTCGGACTTGAGACCGGAGAGGAGCCCCATCCGCTCCGCGATGTCGTAGCCGAGGCCCCAAAAATCGATGACATAGCCGCTTGTACGCAGATGCGATGCTCGTTCGACGAGAGTTGGCTTGAAGCCGTGCTCGCCGAGCCAATAAGCAAGCGTCGTACCGGCAATGCCAATTCCGGAAATAAGGACAGATTGGTTCTGCACTCGCACACCTTAGCCTTAGCCGGACGTGTCCTGCCCTCGGGCAAAGGATCAGATCACAGAAGGATCCTGTCTGTAGTGGAATGCAACCCAGGGCGGATTCGTGGCTCGTCAACATCGGCATTTTGGCGCCGTAGCCAAGACCGGCAAAGCCATGCCGCCAGTGGCAGAGACTCCGGTGCCACCGGTAGCTGTTTTTTTGTCAAATCTGGTTGCATTGACTAGTGGGAAGCAGGCTTGTACCTAACCGCGTCGAGCGTCATCAACCTTTCCGGTAAGAGTTTTTCCCATGAAAATTCTCGTGCCCGTGAAACGGGCGGTCGATTACAATGTCAAGATCAGGGTGAAACCGGACGGTTCCGGCGTCGATCTCGCCAACGTTCAAATGTCGATGAACCCTTTCGACGAAATCGCCGTCGAGGAAGCGTTGCGCCTGAAGGAGTCCGGCAAGGCAGCCGAAGTGATCGTGGTGTCGATCGGGCCGGCGCAGGCCGCCGAGACGATCAGGAGGGGGCTCTCGATGGGCGCGGATCGGGGCATTCTCATAAAGGTGGAGCAGCCGGTCGAACCGCTTGCCGTCGCCAAGCTCTTGAAAGCGGTCGCGCTCGCCGAAGAGCCATTGCTGATTATCCTTGGCAAGCAGGCGATCGACGACGATTGCAACCAGACCGGACAGATGCTGGCCGCGCTTTTGGGCTGGGGCCAGGGCACGTTTGCCTCGAAAGTGGCGGTTGGCGAGGGACACGTGGATGTTACCCGCGAGGTAGACGGCGGATTGCAAACCGTCAACCTCAAACTCCCCGCCGTCGTCACAACCGATCTGCGCCTCAACGAACCACGTTACGCCTCGCTGCCAAACATCATGAAAGCCAAGAGGAAGACGATCGAGGAGAAGACGCCCACTGACTTTGGCGTCGATATCGCGCCGCGCCTCAGGATTTTGAAGACCGTTGCGCCGCCCACGCGCAAGGCGGGGATCAAACTCGCCTCCGCCGCCGAACTCGTCGCGAGGCTCAAGGACGAAGCCGGGGTGATCTGATGGCGGTCCTGCTTCTCGCCGAGGTGTCGAACGGCATGCTCAACGAGGCGACCGCCAAGGCACTGACGGCAGCCAAGGCGCTTAACGAGCCCGTTCATGTCCTCGTCGCCGGTGAGCGGGTGGACGCCGCTGCGCGGACCGCCGCCGGCCTGGACGGCATCGAAAACGTGTTGGTCGCGGACGATCCGGCTTATGCGCATCAATTGGCCGAACCGCTGGCGGCGCTTCTCGTCCGGTTGGCCGGCAATTATTCGGCGATCCTGGCCGCCGCGACCTCGACCGGCAAGAACGTCATGCCAAGGGTCGCGGCACTCCTCGACGTGATGCAGATTTCGGAGATTATCAAAGTCGCCGCACCCGACACGTTCGACCGTCCGATCTATGCCGGAAACGCGATAGAGACTGTCCAGTCGAACGACGCCAAGAAGATCATCACGGTCCGGACCGCGGCGTTTCCGGCGACCGGCCGGGGCGGCTCCGCTCCAGTCGAAAAGATCGCCGCCGCCCCCGCGCCGGAGGTTTCGAGTTTTAAGGATGAGACACTTGCCAAATCCGAGCGCCCCGAGCTTGCCTCGGCCAGGGTCGTCATATCCGGCGGCCGCGGCATGCAAAACGCGGACAATTTCAAGACCCTGATCGAGCCCATCGCGGACAAGCTCGGGGCGGCGATGGGCGCGTCGCGCGCCGCGGTCGACGCCGGCTACGCGCCAAACGATTGGCAGGTCGGCCAGACCGGCAAGGTCGTCGCGCCAGATCTCTATATCGCCGTCGGCATCTCCGGCGCCATCCAGCACCTCGCCGGAATGAAGGACTCGAAGGTCATCGTCGCCATCAACAAGGATGAGGAGGCGCCGATCTTCCAGATCGCGGATTACGGGCTCGTCGGCGATCTCTTCGCAATCCTGCCGACGCTGAACGAGGAGCTTGCCAAGCTCGGCCGTTAGAGCATGTCCTTAAAAAAGTTGCTCGACTTTTTCGATAAAAACGTGCTCCAATTTTGAATTAGAGCGATTCCTTTTCGATCACGTGATTTTGCGTAATCGGGACGCGCGCTAGAGCCGCTTCCTTGACAAGCGAGACAGCTCTAGGCTTTTGGTATCATGCGCGCTCTCACCGCGAACTTGTCGCGAAACCGGGTTCCGCCTCGGTCCAATCGTGCTCTGGAGCTTGGCCGGTTTAGTGGATATAGGTTCGTCTTTGGTTTAGAAATCGGTGGGACCAATATGGCCAGAGTCTTCCCGCTTGATTTCCGTTGTGAGCGAATAAAATGGACATAAACAAAATCGGGGTGATCGGGGCCGGCCAAATGGGCACGGGGATCGCCCAGGTCTGCGCGCTAGCCGGCATCGAAGTCGCTCTGAACGATATCTCGGAAGCCCACATCAACGCCGGGCTCGCCACGATCGCGGGCAACCTCGCGCGCCAGGTTGAGCGAAAACAAGTCGATCCGCCGGCGCGCGACGCGGCTTTGAGCCGGATCAAGCCCGCGCCCGGCTACGACGCCTTTGCCGACAGCGACCTCGTCATCGAAGCCGCCACCGAGAGCGAGGAGGTCAAACGCAAGATTTTTTCCAAGCTTTGCCCTTCGTTGAAGCCAACCGCGATGTTGGCGACGAATACGTCGTCGATTTCGATCACGCGGCTTGCCTCGATCACCGACCGGCCGGAACGGTTCATCGGCATTCATTTCATGAATCCGGTCCCGCGCATGCAACTCGTCGAGTTGATCCGCGGCATCGTGACCGAAAATGTGACGTTCGATGCGGCCAAGGCGCTGATCGCCCGGCTCGGCAAAACCTTTACCGTATCCGAGGATTTCCCCGCCTTCATCGTCAATCGCATTCTGCTGCCGATGATCAACGAAGCGATCTATACGCTCTACGAGGGCGTGGGCTCGGTCGAATCGATCGACACCGCGATGCGGCTCGGCGCGAATCATCCAATGGGACCCTTGCAGCTCGCCGATTTCATCGGGCTCGACACTGTGTTGTCCGTCATGCAGCTCCTGCACGACGGCATGGCCGATCCGAAATATCGTCCCTGTCCCCTGCTCGTGAAATATGTCGAGGCCGGTTGGCTCGGGCGCAAGACCCAGCGCGGGTTTTACGATTATCGCAGCGGCACGCCGGTTCCGACGCGATAAGCCGCTGCCGCGCGGACCGTTGTTTCAAGACGGGCTTCACAAAGGTGTCATCGAGCCTGTAAAATGTAACCCAAGGGGCTAGCCTTGGTTTCGAGGCGGAGATAATCATGAGCCCGAGGCGTTGCCGCTTGCGAGCAGCGCGCTAGGCGAGGCAGCTGATGTGACGGTTCATTGCCAACCCAGGGTCTCCCCAGAAGCGTGTCCGGCGCTCGTGCTCAATGCCGACTTCCGGCCGTTGAGCTACTACCCTCTCTCGCTGTGGGCGTGGCAGGATTCGATCAAGGCGGTGTTCCTCGACCGGGTGAACATCGTTTCCAATTACGATAAGACGGTCCGAAGTCCGAGCTTTGAGATGCGGCTCCCCTCGGTGGTTTCGCTCAGACGCTATGTAAGGCCTTCCCGCCATCCCGCCTTCACCCGTTTCAATGTCTTTCTCCGCGACCGTTTCAGCTGCCAATATTGCGGCTCCCGCGAGGATCTCACCTTTGACCATCTCGTCCCCCGCTCGAAGGGTGGCACCACGACCTGGAAAAATGTCGTCGCCGCCTGTTCCACCTGCAATCTGCGCAAGGGCGACCTGCTCCCCGGCGAGGCGCGCATGCGGCCGGCGCGAATGCCCTATCAACCAACGGTCAACGATTTGCACCAGAACGGCCGCCGGTTTCCGCCCAATTACCTGCACGAAAGCTGGATGGATTATCTCTATTGGGATTCCGTCCTCGAGCCGTGATTTCGGCCTCAGAGTCTGTCCCGGAACTTCATCATGGATTACAGAGCTTTCTTAGCATGATCCGGATGGAGGCGAGGCGGAGGAAAGCAAGCGCGTTACGGGTTAGGTTTTCAAAATCCTTGGCCAGCCTGCGACAACGGTTGAGCCAGGCGAAGGTGCGCTCGACAACCCATCGTTTGGGCAGGACAACGAACTTTCTCAGCGCGGGCCGCTTGACGATTTCGATTTCCCATTCACGGCTGATCGCCGCCACGGCGGCGGCCATTTGGGGGCCTTGATAACCGCCATCGGCGATGATTTTGGTGATGAAGGGAAACAGGGGACGCAGTTCCTTCAACACCAATGGTCCACCGTCGCGATCCTGAATGTCGGCGGGATGAACCACGGCTGCAAGTTTCAGACCGAGCGTATCGACCGCGATATGGCGTTTTTTACCGTCGATCTTTTTGCCGGCGTCATAGCCGTGCGGATCGATCCGCGCCCCCCTTTTTCCGTGCTTTTCACGCTTTGACTGTCGATGATGGCAACGGTTGGACTGACGGCGCGGCCAGCCTGTTCTCGACACAGGACGTAGAGCTCATGATGAAGGCGCAAAAGCGTGCCATCATAGTTCCAAAGATCGAAATACCTGAAAACAGTGCTTTTCGATGGCAGGTCTTTCGGCAGGTAGCGCCACTGGCAACCCGTGCTCAGAATATACATGATTCCGTTGACCACTTCGCGCATGTCCACGCGGCGTTTGCCGCCACCGCGCTTCGCCGGAGGTATCAACGGCTCCACCAGCCCCCATTCCTCGGCCGTCAAATCGCTCGGGTATCTCTGTTGGCTCCGGTCATAACGGCCCCGGTTTTCTTTCGTCCACATCGGCGGCCCCTCCTCAAATCAGGCCACCTCTCTTGATCACAAATGATTCTTTTGATTCAAGAAGTTTCAGAACAGACACTAAGGGGTAATATGATCGAACGTGCTGTCCCCTGGCGGCGTGCCGGACGGAGGTTTACACCGGAATGCCGGGGCGGTTTTTGCCGCCGCGAGCCTGTGCCGGATGCTGATTCGCACGGATCGCGTTGGATAGCCCGTATGAGGCGGCGGCCGTCTGCTTTTTCTTGGCGCCAGTTCTCGGCGCCAGTTCCTGGCGCCAGGCCGCGCCCGCTCTCTTCAGGCGGGATTGAAGGCGAACATCCGCTTCACGTTCCAGGCCATGGTCACGAGGCTCCGCCCGCCGCGCACCTTGGCGAGCCCGCGGAGCGGAAATTGACGGAAATCCGGGCCCCGCTTCGAGGATGCCGGAAACCGGTTCGGGAGTTTGTTTATATACGCAGGGCATGGAGATCCCTGCCTTCCGGCGTCTTCATCCGATGCGCCATGGCTTCGGCCGGTGGTGGATTCTCTGGAGCGGGCGGCGCCGTCGAGATCGCGCCCGGTCAGGGCGGATGACGCGGCTGACGGCCCATGGCGATCGGCGGCTCGATCCCTGCCTTCCCGCAAGCCCCGGCATTCGCCGCGCGGAAATAACCGGCACCGGCCAGCGGCATTTCGGTCTTGCCCGGCACCGGCGCGAGTTGCGGCTTGCCGTTTGGGGCCGGAACCACATCGGCCGGGACCACCGGCAGGCTCCCCGCGGCCACGGCGGCTTGCGCGTTGCAGCATGGCTCGAAGCCGCCTCCCGCCACCGGCATGATACGTTTCAGTCTTCGCCGGTGAGATTGATCTGACCGCCCGGCGGCGGTCCCCCGGCCGGCGGTTGCGGCGGCTTGCTCCCGGGCCTGTCGAAGGGCGGGCTTGTTGCCGGTGGCCGCGCTCGAGGCCGCGCGCGCCGCGAGGCTGGCTTCATGCTCCGCCTGCCTCCGCCTGCCCGCGCGCATGGCGTTCCTTGGCGCGCGCTTCGGCGATCTTACGCAAACGCTCCTTGGCGGCGCGCCAGCTCGCCGGGAATCGGCATTCCATCGGGAATGTCCGCCGCGTCCGCCGCCTCGGCTTTCGCCACGGGACCGGCGGCGGCCTTCAATCGCGCCTCGATCTTGCCCGCATGTTCATGGGAAAGCGCGCCGTGCCGGCTCGCCTTGGCGCGGATATTCGTGCCGCCGGGCCCGGCCGCGCCCCTTCGGCACGCCCATCTCGCGAGCGGGCAGCAGCAGCTGAACGAACAGACCCTCGATCTCCTTGGGAAACCGCCGCCCGAACGCCGCGATCGTGGCGTGGCCGGGATGATCGTTGGCCGCGATGAAACGAAACGCCGCCTTTGTCATATGCCGCCCGTTCCGGCGCGCGGCTCGAAAACACGCCCGCCGCATAACCATGAACCAAAATGCCCGGCGGCATTCCCGGATGATGCGGCGCCGGGCCGGAATCACGACAACCGCCGCTCATCGCGCGAAGATCGCGCCCGCCGATCCCCTCCACGGCGAAGCGCGCCAAATGCTTCTCCGGCAGCCACCCGTCCACCGGCGGCGGCCACCGAAACCCGGTCCGCCGGTCCATCGCGCGGAAGCCGCTCATCGGCCGGCGCCCGTCATCATGCGAGAATCAATGCGACGAATCCATCGCATGCCGCCGCCGTCCGTTAAGTCCGGCGGACTGCTAGCATGTTTCCTTACTGGTTACATTCTGGTTACAAACAGACACCGGCAGGACGCGCCGCACGAAAAGGCCCCAGACGATGATCGACCTTTATTATTGGACCACCCCCAATGGACACAAAATAACGCTCTTCCTTGAAGAGGCGGGACTGCCGTATACGATCCATCCGGTCAATCTGAGCCGGGGGGACCAGTTCAAGCCGGAATTTCTGGCGATTTCGCCCAATAACCGCATTCCGGCAATCGTTGACAAAGATCCTGGCGACGGTGGCGCGCCGGTGTCCGTTTTCGAATCTGGCGCGATCCTCGTCTATCTCGCCGAGAAAACCGGGAGATTTCTGCCCCAGGATTTGCGCGGTAGGGTGGAAATGCTCGAATGGCTCTTCTGGCAGGTCGGCGGCCTTGGCCCCATGGCCGGCCAGAACCATCATTTCAAGCAATACGCGCGGGAAAAGCTTAGCTATGCGATCGAACGCTACGAGAACGAAACCAACCGTCTCTATGGCGTCCTCGACAAACGCCTGGCAGACCGGGCCTTCGTGGCGGGGGATTATTCGATCGCCGACATGGCGGCCTATCCTTGGATTGTCCCGCACGAAAACCAAGGCCAGAAGCTCGACGATTTTTTGCATCTGAAGCGTTGGTTCGAGGCGATCCGTGCCCGTCCCGCGACGCGGCGCGCCTATGCCATCGCGGCCGGAATCAATACGACGCCAATCGCCGGCGACGAGGAGTCGCGCAAAATCCTGTTCTCGCAGACAGCGGCGAATGTGAAATAGGGTTTCTCCGCCACGCCGCGGCACCAAGCCTTTCGGGTTGCTTTATTTCCTGAAATTGCAGCTTATATCAACGTCATATGGCTCACCTTGGCCAACGCGCACGGCGCGGCGAGAGCCCGGAAAAGTGTTGCTTCGAGCCGCGCGGCGGGCCGCATTGGAGATCGGACGGAATGTCGGGGCATAGCCAGTTCAAGAACATCATGCACAAGAAAGGCAAGCAGGATGCGATCCGCTCCAAGCTGTTTTCCAAGCTCGCCCGCGAAATTACCGTTGCCGCGAAAATGGGATTACCCGACCCAGGCATGAACGCGCGGCTGCGCGCCGCCGTCTTGGCCGCCCGCGCGGAAAACATGCCGAGGGACAATATCGAGCGCGCCATCAAGAAGGCCTCTGCCGCCGACGCCGAGACTTACGACGAAGTTCGCTATGAAGGCTATGCGCCAGGCGGCGTCGCCATCATCGTCGAGGCGCTGACCGACAATCGTAACCGGACGGCGGGCGAGGTGCGCTCTTATTTCACCAAGTCCGGCGGCGCGCTCGCCGAGACCGGCGCGGTGTCCTTCCTGTTCGATCATGTCGGCATTATCGAGTTTCCGGCGAAAGCCGCTTCGGAAGAAGCCATGATGGAGGCGGCGATCGAAGCCGGAGCCGAAGATGTCCAATCGAGCGAGGACGGCCACGAGGTCATCACCGCGCTCGAAAGCCTGCGCGAGGTCGCGCAAGAGCTCGAGTCGAAATTTGGCGAGCCGCGCAAGGCACGCCTGATTTGGAGGCCGCAAAATACGATCAGCGTTGACGACGATGCCGGCGAAAAGATCCTGCGCCTCGTCGGCATGCTCGAAGACAATGACGACGTGCAAAACGTCTATGCCAATTTTGAAGTTTCTGACGCGCTCGTGGCGAAGTTCGCCGGTTCATAGCGATCGTCTGGGGTGCCGGCGCTCCGGCTGGGCAGTTACGGCATCCCTATCCCCTAGCACGCGGTGACTTTTTCCGGGATCGTGTCCCCCGGAAGGCCGCCTTTCGCCTGCCCTTCTTCGGGCGAGGCCTCTACGGCGACGCCCGCCGCGCGAATGATCGCGGCGCCGATTTCATTGATTTTGTGCCGCAAAATTTCATTTTCCTCACGTTGCATGAGGGCCGCGTCGATATCTTGCGGGGGCAGCATGGCCCGCAGCGCGGCCAGCTCCTGCGTGAGCCCGGCGCACGTCTTGCGGGCCGCATCGAGGGCATCCTGCGAGGCAGCATGGGCGCTACGCAGCCGCTCGATTTTTTCGAGATAGCCACTCTCGACCGCGCGGGCCGTTTCGGCTTGCAGCATGCGGTGCCGGATCAAGTCCTTTTCCCGTTTGACAGCGGCTTCCAAAGCCTCTTCGCGATCCGCGACCCTGGCCGCCGCGGCTTTAAGGGTGAGCTGATCGGCTTGATGCTGAAGCCGCAGGGTCGAAAGCTCCCCTTCGAGAAGCTCGACCTTGCTGGTTTGCGCCGCAAGCGCTTGGCCCTGCCGCGCCATACTAGCCTCAAGCGCCGCCAAGGCGTCCCGCTGCTTGGCGGCGCGCGCTTGCGCCTCCTCGAAACTGGCCGCGAGCACGTTGATTTGAACGTCCCTGCGTGCCATGAGTCCGCTTGTGTCGTAACATTCCTTTGCCGTGGCGGCGAGTTCGGCCGAGGTCTCCGCCAAGGCGCGTTGAAGCGCGGCGAGCTCGGCGCCGCGTTCGCGGTCTTGCTGGGAAAGGTCGCGTAAACCGGCATCTTGAACGGCGATGATCGCCGCGCGGCGTCCGAGTTCGGCCATATCGGCCGCATGAACGAGGTTGAGGGCTTCGGCCTTTTGCTCGAGCCGCCTGCATTCGACCGCGAATTCAGCCCGCAACAGATCGCGCCCGGCGAGGATCTCCTCAGCGGAAAGCGGAAGCCGCATTTCGAGCCGCCGTGTGGACAACCTTATGGCGCGCCGCCAAAACGCCGGAGCGGCTGCGAGAGCGATTAGGCCCGCGACCAAAAACCCAAGCGCGAAGACCATTGCCTGTTCAGTCACATCCCGCCGTGCCCCATCTGGACAAAAGGACTCCCCCGATCCCTTTACGACAAATTTATCCGCTACCCAAATTCTCCACCGGACCGGGAATGATGGCCGTCTTGTTCGCAACGCCTGGCGCCGGCGGCCGGCGAGACTGCTTCGAGCGCCCGGCGCCTTGCGGTTCAAGAGACCACCGGGCCCCTCGGCGTTGAAGCGGAGAACCCGGTCGCGCACGATTTGCAACCCGGCGCCGCCGGTCCGGGCCGCATCCGAGCGCGCGCCGCCATCATAAATTGCGGCCCGCGCCATCCATCGATGGGCTCGAGAGATACTGGGTCTGATCGGGATCGCGCGATTGCCGTGCCGGGTTGCGCAGACCGACCGCGGCGACGTCGGAACGAAGCGGAACCGGAGCCGATTTAACAAACCTCCCAAAAGCTGTTCGCCATCGTGAATGGGGTACCTGCCAATTCGGGAATCCCCCTAGGAGGCAACCTCCCAGAGACTTGGTAGCACGCCCAGGATCTCAATCCGATCAAGCAAGTTTTCGCCAAATTCAAGGCGCTGCCGCGAACCGAGGCAGCCTGAACCATCGCTGTCCCTTGGGCAACAAGCGGGCCCCTGCTCGAGCGCTTCCCGCCAACCGAACGGGCAAACTATTAAGCAGTTCATAAATATGGGAACATTCACGCGGCGTATTTGAGCGAAGGTTTCTGAAAAAAGGAGATAATTTTCCAGGGGTCATTTTGCAGTTGGCGCATCGATGATCGAACCTTACGCTTGAAGCCGTCCCTGCTGGTGACAGCCATGCGGCCGACGGTGTCCGCTTTCAGATGCTTCCACACCAGCTCATCCGGGTTGCGATCGGGTGAATAAGGAGGCAGATAAAAGAGGCGCAACTTTCCCTTCAGGGTTTCGGTAAACGCTCTGGTTTTTCGAGCGATATGTGCAGGTCCGCGATCAACGATCAAAAAGATCTCGTGCTTGGCCCCGGCAATCAATCGCTTTAGGAACTCGATAAACACCGCAGCGTTGACGCCGCCTTGTTGCTTGATCATGAAGCGCATGTGGCCGCGCAAGGAGATCGCTGAAAGCAAACTCATGCCATGGCGAGCGCCGGTGGCCTCGACAATGGGCGGTTCGCCTTTTTTACCCCAGGTGCGCCCGGCATGGTGATCGGAACGGATGTGGGCGGCATCGCCAAAATAGATGTCAGCTCCTTGTTGTTGCGCCATTCTCTTGATTCCCGGGTATTCTTTCTTGAGCCACTGCTGCACGAGGGCTTCGTCACGTTCCCATGCCCGGTGCAACGGCTTTTGACAAGTGACGCCGAGCTGAGCCAAAAGCCGCCCCACGGACGCCGCGCTCAACACCACATCGAACTTATCCTTGATCAGCTTCGCCACCATCGCGCGCGTCCACAGCGCAAACTCAAACTTCAGTTGCAAGGGGTTCTTCCGCGTCACCATGTCGTAAACCCACTGCAATGCTCGGCCATCAAGTTTCGGTGGACGTCCAGGAACGGGCTTGGCTTTCAGGGCGCCCCAACCGCCGCGCCGGTATTCCGCCAGCCATCTGTACATGGCGGTCCGCCCCACCCCAAAGATCCGGGCAACCACCTCGGGGCTTTCGCCGTCTCGAACGCGCCTTACGGCGCGTTCACGCATGGTCTCCAGCGTCTTGTGATCAAGCTTCCGCGCGTCATCTTTTCTCATGCCAGAATGGAATCATTCGGAGCTCCTCAGGTCAAGAAAAATGTCCTCCTATTTATGAACTTCTCAATATCTCGTCAATAGCGGTTGTCCACATTCGAATGATTCAGACTACGCACGTTTGCAAAACGCCACGGGGGAGGATCAAGATGAGGAAACAAAGCTTATTCCTAGCGTCATTGCTCACAGGCTGCCTCGCGCTGGTATTCCCGTCGATGAGCGATGAAATCGTCAATGTCGAGCAAGGGTGGAGCCCCGCCGACAAAACGGCGTGGTATACGACAACACAGGGATCGCGGCTCTTGCCGTTGAGCTGGCTGCGGGCACTTGAACAGCCGGATTCCGATAAACCCTTTCTGGCGCCCGAATATATGGTGTCGTTCCACTATATTCCTGGTCCGGGCGCATCGGATTTACCGATCGGCTTTACGATCGATGATCAAGACGATTCCCAACTATCCGCCACCAAGCTGCGTTGGAAAGAGGGGCAATCCACGAAAGAGCCATGGGCAGGGATGAATTGTTCCGCCTGCCATTCGAACGAAATCACTTACAACGGCAAGCGGATGCGCGTCGAGGGCGCGCCAACGCTCGCAGATTTTCAGTCTTTCCGGGCGGCGCTCGACAAAGCGCTCGATCAGACATGGCTCGACGACCAAAAGTTCGCGCGGTTCGCGAAGAAGGTTCTCGGCGACGATGGCCAGGATTCGGACAAGCTGCGCGGGGAATTGGCTAAGCTTGTCGATGCCGAGGCGAAACTCGCCTTGGCCAATGCGACGCCGCTGCGTTACGGATTTGGTCGCCTCGATGCCATTGGAAATATTTTTAATAAAGTCGCGACGATCGTGAACGCGCCCGCGCAAACCTTTCATGCCTCCGACGCTCCGGTCAGTTATCCTTTCTTGTGGAACATCCCTCAATTGAACAAGGTTCAATGGAATGCATCGGCGCCTAACGGGCCAGTTGTGGGCGGCGTAGCCCTCGGCGCCTTGGGCCGCAACGCGGGCGAAGTGATCGGCGTTTTCGGCGACGTGCAGATCGAACCCTGGGCCTTGGCGTTGTTTCGACCGGGATACACGTCAAGCATTAATATGGCCAACCTTGAGCAGCTGGAACAGCTGGTGGGGCGGCTCAAACCACCGGCTTGGCCCAGCGTGTTTCCCGCAATAGATGAAACCAAGCGCTCGGCGGGACAACGGCTGTTCGCCGAGCGTTGTACAAAATGCCACGTGCACCTCGATCGCGAGGACCTTGCGACACCTGTCAAGGTCGACACGACGTTGCTGAAAGGACCCGATCGCATCGGAACCGATCCGTGGATGGCGTGCAACGCCTATGCAAACAGCGCACGCACGGGATCCATGATACTAACGCCGAGAGGTTTTTTCGTATTGCCGGGAGAAAAGCCGATAATTCTCGGATCGACAGCGTCTGAATTTGATATGCTTGCGACAGCCGTCGTAGGCTCCATCGTCGGCTACGCCGGAAGATACAAGGAGCTCGTCAAAGAGGTAGGCGCGAAAGAACTGAAAGAACTGTTTGCTCGTAAGTCGACGCCGCACATCGATCTTAAGCCGCACATTAAACTCAGTAATCTGGTGCCCGAGATTGCTCCCGCCACCGTTGCTCCCGATAAGATCGCGCAACTGAAGGAGTGTCTCGCTGACGACAGTCCAATTCTCGGCTACAAATTCCGCCCGCTGACCGGCATCTGGGCGACCGCGCCATATCTGCACAATGGTTCGGTTCCAACGCTCTATGACTTGCTGCTGCCGCCAACCGACCGTCCGAAGAGCTTTTATGTCGGGACGCGCGAATTCGATCCCGTGAAAGTTGGTTTCAAGACCGGGCAATCGGCTGACAACAGCTTTCTTTTTCGGGTGTTCGACGATCAAGGAAAGCCGATCCAGGGAAATCTCAATTCCGGTCACGATTACAACAACGCCAGCCTATCAGAGGCCGACCGTGAAGCGCTCGTCGAATATATGAAGGGTCTGTGAGCTTTATCGCGGTGTCGCGTTGTATACCCCGGCTCACTGGCTATCCGCGGAAAAAACCGCTTGCGTGGGTGCCAAAATTGGATTCGGTTGGCGCCCCGCTAAGCGGCCTTTATTACGAGCGCTTGTCAATCGCGACGTAGTCGCGCCTCGGCGAACCGATGTAGAGCTGGCGCGGACGGCCAATCTTCTGACCTGGATCCTCGATCATTTCCTTCCATTGCGCGATCCAGCCGGCGGTGCGGGCCACCGCGAAAAGCACGGTGAACATCGCCACCGGGAAGCCCATCGCTCTCAGCGTGATCCCGGAATAGAAATCGATATTGGGATAGAGCTTCTTCTCGATGAAATATTCGTCGCTCAGTGCGATTTTCTCAAGTGCCATCGCGACATCGAGCAACGGGCTGTCCTTGATGCCGAGCTCGTTCAGGACATCGTGACATGTCTCCTGCATGATCTTGGCGCGCGGGTCATAGTTTTTGTAGACGCGGTGGCCAAACCCCATGAGCCGGAACGGATCGTTCTTGTCCTTGGCACGGGCGACGAACTTCGGGATATTCTCGACCGTGCCGATTTCCATCAACATTTTCAGCGCGGCTTCATTGGCGCCGCCATGCGCCGGCCCCCACAAGCACGCCACGCCCGCGGCGATGCAGGCAAACGGATTTGCGCCCGACGAGCCGGCAAGCCGCACCGTCGAGGTCGACGCATTCTGCTCGTGATCGGCATGGAGAATGAAGATGCGGTCGAGCGCGCGGGAAAACACCGGGTTGGTCTTATAGTCTTCGGTCGGCACGGCATAGCACATGCGCAAGAAGTTCGAGGCATAATCGAGCTCGTTCTTTGGATAAATGAAAGGCTGGCCGAGCGAATATTTATACGCCATCGCGGCGAGGGTCGGCATTTTGCCGATCAGACGAAACGACGCCACCATGCGCTGCTTGGGATCCGAAATATCGGTCGTATCGTGATAGAAGGCCGAGAGCGCTCCGACGCTCGCCACCAGCACGGCCATCGGATGGGAGTCGCGGCGCAGGCCGCCCAGGAACCTGGCCATCTGCTCGTGAACCATCGTGTGCCGGGTGACTCTGTAGTCGAAGTCCTTCTTCTCGGCGGCGGCCGGCAATTGCCCATAGAGCAAGAGATAGCAGGTCTCGAGGAAATCGCCGTGCTCGGCGATTTCCTCGATCGGATAGCCGCGATAGAGCAACACGCCCTGGTCGCCGTCGATATAGGTGATCTCCGATTCGCAACTCGCCGTCGAGGTGAAACCGGGATCGTAGGTGAACATTCCGGACTGGGCAAAGAGCTTGCTGACATCGACAACCGAAGGACCCATTGTTCCGGTCTTGACCGGCATTTGAAAGGTGGAATTGCCGATGCTAAACGAGCCGGTCGTCGCGTTCATGGGGCTGCTTTCCTTAGGTTCGTTGCGGCGAGCCTCGCGTGCCATCCATGACGGCTCCGACGCAATATCAATGATGCGGCGCTGCAACACTAGCTCATGCGCGGCGTCCTTTCAAGCGGAGGAAAACCGGGCTAGGGCCTGTTTACAATCATATCGTGGTTATGACGATATTGACCGCATATATCATGGCGGCAAGGCACGCGCCGGTTTTTTCATGACGGGTGGCGATGCGGCGAGAAGCTTTGAGTTTGCAGAAGAAATTCTCAATCAAATGACGCCATTTGTAGTTCTCCCTGTCGTATGCGCCGCCGCCTTTTGTTCCCTTGCGCGCAGGGATGACCGCTTCGATTTTCCTTGCGGCGAGGAAGTCGCGCACTTTGTTGGCGTCAAAGGCCTTGTCGCCGAGAAACGCGCCGCAAGCGACACTATTCATGAGCATGCCGGCGAGATTGACGCCGTGACGTTGGCCGGGAACCAACACGAAGGTGATGAGATTGCCCAAAGCATCGGCGAGCGCACCTAATTTCGCCGTCAGCCCGCCGCGCGTCCTTCGGCAGGCTCGGGATGAGGGCCAATGGCCTGATTATGAGTCCCCCTTTTGCGCCGGCCCCATGTTGATGGACCCGGCAAATCGTTCCGTCGATCATCCCGTATTCGAAATCCGGATCGTTCGACAGCGCCTCAAAAACCCGCTTTCATACGCCCTTGCGCGCCCGTCGCCAGAAACGCGTGTAGACAGTGAACCATTTGCCGAACCCGGCCGGTAGACCGCGCCAGGGAGAACCGGTGCGGGCGATCCACAAAGCCGCTTCGACAAACAATCGATTGCCCTTCCCCGGACACCCCGGATCGCCAGGCTTTCCAGGCAATTCCGGCGCGATGCGAATCCACTGTCCGTTGGCCGAACATTTCCAAATCAAGGCTGGCCTCCTGCTTTTTCAGCCTTCAATCAAATTCCTGCTCGATTGGGAATCCCCGATTGTAAACAGGCCCTAAAACACAGATTGTCCATGTCCGCGAGGAAATTTGGTAAGATTGGCCGGAAACCATCCGGCGTTTCGGAGTTACCGGGAACGCCTGCCTCATCACGCGTCAAGCTTGCCGCGTGTCTCGCCGGTCCGCCAAGCCGTCTTGGCCGCGCCGGAAAAATCGTCGAAGCGGCCCGCCGCGATGGCGCGGCGGATGTCCTCCATAAAATCCTGGTAATAGGCGAGATTAATCTCGGTCAGCAGCATCATGCCGAGAATCTCACCTGATTTGACGAGGTGGTGCAAAAACGCGCGGGAATATGTACGGGCGCTTGCGGAACCCGACAGCGGATCGGCCGGGGACGGATCGCCGGCGTGGCGGGCATTGCGCAAATTGAGCCGCCCGGACCTCGTGTAGGCAAGACCATGGCGCCCGGCGCGCGTCGGCAACACGCAATCGAACATGTCGATGCCCCGCCGCACGCCCTCCAGAAGATCGTCCGGGGTGCCGGCGCCCATGAGATAGCGAGGTTTTCCGCATGGCAACCACGGCAAGGTACACTCGATCATGGCGAGCATGACCATCCGCGGCTCGCCGACGGCAAGCCCGCCCAGCGCGTACCCGTCAAATCCCATGTCCGCGAGCGCCTTCGCGCTTTCGATCCGCAAGGATTCGGCCGCGCCGCCCTGGACGATGCCGAACACCGCGCGCCCCGGCTTGGCCACAAACGCCGCCTTGGAGCGTGCCGCCCATCTCAGCGATAAGAGCATGGCGCGGCGCGCGTCCGCTTCCGCGCAGGGAAGTTTGACGCACTCGTCGAACTGCATCGCGATGTCGGAACCGAGCAGGTCCTGAATGTCCATCGCCCGCTCGGGAGTCAACACATGCCGCGCGCCATCGATGTGGGATTGAAAGGTCACCCCGTTCTCATCCAGCATTCGGAGTTTGGCGAGCGACATCACCTGGAACCCGCCGGAATCGCTCAGGATAGGCCACGGCCAGTTCATGAATTCATGCAGGCCGCCGAGCATCGCGATTCGCTCCGGCCCTGGCCGCAGCATGAGATGATAGGTGTTGGCGAGCACGATATCGGCGCCCTGCGTCTTTACCGTTTCGGGATGCATCGCCTTGACCGTGCCAGCCGTGCCGACCGGCATGAACGCCGGCGTGCGGATTTTTCCTCGGGGGGTCGTGATCATTCCCGAGCGCGCGGCCCCGTCCTGGCTCAAAACGTCGAAACGGAAAATCCCCGTCACGCGCCATTCTCCACGGCGGCCGGAAACAGCAAACAGGCGTCGCCATAGCTATAGAACCGGTAGTTTTCGGCGATCGCGTGAGCATAGGCAGCGCGCATGGTCTCAATGCCGGAAAAAGCGGCGGCAAGCATGAAAAGCGTCGAGCGCGGCAGATGGAAATTGGTCAACAGCACATCGGCCGCCTTGAACTTATAGCCCGGCGTGATGAAGATCGACGTTTCGCCGGCAAAAGCCTCGAGCCTTCCATCCGGCCTCGCCGCGGCTTCGAGAATCCGCAAGCTCGTCGTCCCCGCGGCAATGATCCGTCCTCCCGAGGCGCGCGTCTTATTCAGGGCGTCGGCCGCCGCTTGGCTAACCTCGCCCCATTCGGCGTGCATCTTGTGGTCTGCGGTGTCCTTCGCCTTGACCGGCGAGAATGTGCCCGGCCCCACATGCAGCGTAACTCTTTGAATAAGGACACCCCGCGCGGCAAGCGCGGCGGCGAGCCTTGGCGTGAAATGGAGGCTTGCGGTCGGCGCCGCGACCGCGCCGGGCTTTTGCGCGAACAGCGTCTGATAATCTTGCGTGTCACGTTCGTCGGCCCGCCGCCGGCTGGAAATATAAGGCGGCAGAGGCATTTGGCCTATTCGTTCGATTGCCTTTTCGAGCTTCTCGCCGGACACAACGAACTTCAGCAAAACGTCTCCTTCGCCGCCTTTTGCAACGACCTCGGCATCGAGACTTTCCGCGCCGCTCTCCATGCCGTTTGCGGCGGCGAAGCGAACGATTTCGCCTCGTTTCAGCTTTTTCGCCGGCCGCACGTAGGCGCGCCACACCGTTTCGCCTTCGCGTCCAATCAAGGTTGCCTCGATCCGGGCCGAGGTTTTGCCGCGAACTCTGACCCCATGGAGCCCCCCGCAAATGACCCGCGTGTCGTTGACGGCGAGAACGCCGCCGGGCGCAAGTTGATCCGGCAGGTCGAGGACCGCGCGGTCCTCGAAACGCGGCGAGCCATGCGGCCGGACAATGAGGAGCCGCGCGGCGTCGCGCGGTTCCGCGGGGCGCAGCGCAATGCGTTCCGGAGGCAGATCGAAATCGAACAGATCGACGCGCATGATGAGTTCGTCGCCCGCGAGCCGGCTTGGCGATTGTTGTAACGCGGCCAAGACAGCTTGGCGGACCGGCGAGCCACGCCGCAAGCTTGACGCGGGATGAACATAGCGTTCTCGCCGAATTCCGAAACGCCGGATCGTTTCCGGCCCATCTTACCAAATTCCCTCGCGGACATGTACAATTGGCCGGTTAGGTAAAATTGCCGCTTGCTGTTATATTCCCAACCAAATTCTTCCGCTTGATGAACGGAGTTTTGGGTGGAGCAAACGCAACAGCTTTTACAAAAATGGGATGCGCGGGCACGCCGCTTCCATCCGCGCATGGAGATTCTTGGCGAAGGGCTGACGCTCGGTGCCAGAACAGTGCTTGCCGGAATGCCGAAAGAAGAACGCGGCCGCCCGCGCCTTGCCCTCGACGTCGAGCCGCGCGCCTTGGCGCTGCTCGCGACGGCGTATGATCGGCCGGTGGAGGCTTGCGTTGTCGCCAACCTCCGGCGCGCCTGCGAGCTCTGGACCGACGGCGAAAAGGCCCTCGCCCATATTCATTTGGCCTATGCCAGCCTGCCACCTTGCGAGGAAGAGCAGGCGTTGCGCCTTTTCGTGGCGGACGAACTTATCGAAGCTGGTGTTACGCCAGAGACGCTGATGAAGGCGCAAGGTTTTGATTCTGCGCCGCTCGCTCTGCTGAAATATAACCCCGGTCAGCCGCGCGTCCCTGCTGGGAGTGGCCGGGAAAGCGGCGAATCGACAGGCGACGACGCCTAAATCACTCCGGTAGCCTTCCGCCACAGAGGGCATGGAAGGGGTCGCGGATTCGATTGGATCCGCCATTTCCTCGAATTGTTTGGAGAACGGCGCAAAGAGCCTGCTCCGGAAGAAAAACCACGCGAGCCAGAGGTAAAGCTACCTTCCGAACAAGAAAAGGCCAAATCTGCCGTCAAGCCGTTCGGATCATTCGAATCGGATCTGCCGCAGCCCGGCGATGGAGAAGAAGTCTCCATTCCAGGGTTGCCCGATAGTATCAAAGGAACCGATGTCACCAAGAGTGGCGCGAGGATGCCAAACTACGAGATTGACCTGACCCGGTCGGAATTCGAGTCCGAACCCTCGCAATTAGGTTGGGCAAAAGAGCCCAGTAAGAGTCCGTCCCGGAAGTTCGTCAACCATTGCAGAGCCTTCGTAGCATGTGTCGAAGGGAGGCGGAACGGAGGAAGACGACGGCTGTGGCGTTGAGGTTCTCCCAATCCTTGGCCCGTCTTCGACAGCGGTTCAGCCATGCGATCGGCCGCGCGGCGATCCAGCGCTTGGGCAAGGTCACGAAGCCTTTCGCCTGATCGCGGCGTTTGACGATCTCGGTCTTTGCACGAGGCGGAATGCCGGCGAGCGCGCCGGCAAAGACCGGCCCTTGATACGCGCCGCCGGCGAACAGTTTTTCGAGAAAGGGAAAGCGGCCGGACAGCGCCGAAAGCAGCAAGACGCCGCCGCCGCGATCCCGAATGCCGGCGCAATGAACGATGGCGCCGATCGGCAAGCCTTGCGTATCGGCGGGAACGTGGCGCTTCTTGCCCTTGATCTCCTGAGTTCACCGAAGGATTGCCCGCGTGATAGCCGTGCGGATCGATGCGCGCCCCCTTCCTGAGCTTGCCGGAGGGTCCGGCGCTTTTCACGCGTCTTTCCGCCGATGACCGCCGCCGCTGGGCTCGCTTCGCGTCCGGCTTGTTCGCGACACTTCACGTAGAGCGCGTCATGGATGCGATCCGGAACGCCGTCCCAAGCCCCGTCGCAAAAGTAGCGGTACAGCGTGCCCTTGGGCGGCAAATCCTTGGGGATGCCGCGCCATTGGGATCCCGTGCCCGGCACGTAGATGACGCCGTCGAACACCTCCCGCATGTTGGCTTCCCGCTTGCGGCCGCCCCGTTTGGCCGGGGGAATGAGCGGCTCGACATGCCCCTCCGCAATCTTTGCTTGCAAAGCTTGCTTCGCCCCTTCCTCGTCCGTCACGCCGCTCGGATAACGCCGCTTGTCGCGATTGTATTCCGCCCGGTTTCCGTCCGTCCACATCGGCGGCCTCCTCCGAATCGGACCGCCACTCTCGAATCACAAGCGATTCATGGGATTCAACATCTTTCGAGACGGACACTGAGACCATGATCGCTTGAAGTTGAAACGCTCAAGGTCTCTATCTATTGGTGTGCTGGCATGATCGTATCCAAAATAGGAGCAACTTTTTGGGATCATGCTCTTGGCGCGGGAGTCGCCATCGCCGATTGAAAATTTGCACACAGGAGCATCGCCAACAATGCCGCTCACCCGTGTTTCCCTGTTGAAAGGCAAGCCGCCGGAATATCGCCGAGCCATACTGGAGGGTCTCTATCAGGCGATGCGTGAGGTTTTCGCCGTACCGGACGACGATCGTTTCATGTTGATCGACGAGTATGACAAAAGCAATTTTCTCTATGGCGAAAATTATCTGGGGATCGCGCGCGACGACGATCTCGTGATCGTTCAAATCACCGTCAACAACACGCGCGGCCCCGAGAAAAAGAAGGCCCTCTTCGCGCGCATCGCGGAGCTTCTGGCGGAGAACCCCGGCATCAGACCGGAAAACATTCTGGTGAATCTTCTGGAAGTCCCCAAGGAAAACTGGTCGTTCGGAAACGGCATCGCGCAATATGCGTGAGCGGTCATTCGGCGGCGTGCCGGCGTAAGCTTGCCGGAAACGGGATGAGCGCGACCATGAAGTTCGCCAAATCCGGGGCGACTTCCGAATCGGTCTTGAGATCGGTTATACTTCGCGGCGGCGGAATTTTTTGGCCGCTTTCGATCGTCGCCCCAGCCCAGAGTTCGAGAGCCTCCCCGGCGTTCAGCATCGCCTCGTCGAGCGTATCGCCCGCCAAGACGCAGCCCGGCAAATCCGGAAACCAGACGCCGATAGCCTTGCCTTCTTCCTCCTCGACGATGGCGACGTAGTGGGGCATACGCAGCGTCAGTCTCTCGGCCAATCCGGTGCAGGCAGAAACAGGCGGAAAATTGCTATCATTTCTCCGGAATCATCGGAATAAAATCAGGCACGACAGCAGGGGGTCACGGTGACCGAACGCACAGCCGAGGAAGCAAAAAGGAACTACGTCGAGAAAATGGGCGATGCGCTGGGGGCACAGTTTCATGTGCTTTGGCAAGAGGTTTCTTGGTTGCACATCAAGCGCACGGAATATGTCGAACTTTTCGGTTCCAAGCCAAATCGCGTGGATTTGCTAAATAGAGCCGCCCCTGCGTTCTTTTCGATGATTCAAGGCGTGTTTTGGGAAGACATCGTGCTCCACGTTGCCCGGCTGACCGACTCGCCGAAATCGCTGGGTAATACAAATTTGACAATTCGAGGTCTGCCAGAGCTTGTAGATCCCACGATAAAGGAGACTTTGCAGGGCTTGGTCGATAGAGCTCTGAATGAAACTCAATTTTGCTGCGATTGGCGGAACCGTCATATCGCTCACCGTGATCTGGAGCTTGCGACAAATAAGTCGCCACGCCCCTTGGCCGCAGCAACCAGAAAACAATTAAACGAAGCGCTTGGCGCAATCGCAAGCGTGCGGAATGAAGTGCAGGCGCATTACATGGACACCTACACGCCGTTCGAGGAAAGTATCGGTAGCCTGGGGAATGCGGTTTCCCTTTTATATGTCCTTGACGACGGACTTAGAGCGAAGGCGCGACGTATGGAACGGCGACTCCGCGCGGACTTCTCTGAAGAGGATTCCCCTCGGGACCTGTGAAGCACGGCTATGAAACCGAACAACGAGTCACCAAAGCCTACCCCGCCTTCAAAAACTCACCAGCACCTTCTTGCGGCCGGCCTTGTCGAAAGCGACCACCAGCTCGTTGCGTCCACGGGGGCGATGGCACAGGGTGGCCGAAGATCACCCGTTCACCTGTAGGGGCATTGCACAGCTTCTGGTGTTATCCCGCCAATACCCAGGCGCCTCAAATGATTCCATCATGAACGTTCTTCTTCTCGGCTCCGGCGGGCGCGAGCATGCCATCGCCATCGCGCTCGCGAAGAGCCCGTTGCTGGAAACGCTGTTCGCCGCGCCGGGCAATCCCGGCATGGCGGCGCTCGCCCGCACCGCGCCGCTCGACATAAAGGACCATCCGGCGGTCGCCGCCTTTTGCAACGCGAACCGGATCGATCTCGTCGTGGCCGGGCCGGAGGCGCCGCTTGTCGCCGGCATCGTCGATCATCTGAGGGCGGCAGGGATCAAATCCTTCGGTCCAAGCAAGGCCGCCGCCCGGCTCGAAGGCTCCAAGGCCTTCGCGAAGGATTTTTGCGCCCGCTACAAAATACCGACGGCGGCCTATGCCCGTTTTGGCGACGCCGAGCCCGCCAAGGCTTATGTGCGCGGCAAGGGCGCGCCGATCGTGGTCAAGGCGGACGGGCTCGCGGCGGGCAAGGGCGTCACCGTGGCGGCGAGCATCGAGGAGGCGGAAGCCGCGATCGACCGGATGTTTTCTGGCGAATTTGGCGCGGCGGGGCAAAATATCCTCGTCGAGGATTTCCTCGACGGCGAGGAGATTTCGCTTTTCGCGCTTTGCGATGGCGCGCGGGCAATGGAGTTCGCTTCCGCCCAGGATCACAAGCGCGTGGGCGAAGGCGAGCGCGGCCCCAATACCGGGGGCATGGGCGCCTATTCGCCGGCGCCGGTCATGGATGCGCGGATGCGCGAACGCGTCATGCGGACGATCGTCGCGCCCACCCTCGATGGAATGGCGGCGATGGGCGCGCCTTTCAAGGGCGTCCTTTTCGCGGGCCTGATGATTTGCGCGGATGGGCCAAGGCTCATCGAATACAATGTGCGTTTCGGCGATCCCGAAACCCAAGCCATGCTGCCGCGTCTCGAAGAGGATCTGCTTGCCTTGCTCCTCGCTTGCGTCGAGGAACGTCTGCCCGAGCGTCCGGCGCGGCTCTCGGCAAAAACCGCGCTTAGCGTCGTGCTCGCCGCCAAGGGCTATCCCGGCGCGCCGGTCAGGGGGAGCGAAATCCATGGCGTCGAACGTGCCGCGGCAATGCCGTTCGTTTCGATCACCCATGCCGGGACGAAGCGCCAAGGGCAAAAGCTTGTCGCCGATGGCGGCCGCGTCCTCAATGTCACAGGCGTTGGCGCCGATGTGGCGGAGGCGCGGGCGCGTGCCTACGCGGCAATCGATGTGATCGATTGGCCGGGCGGTTTCTACCGCCGCGACATCGGCTGGCGGGCTTTTGCGCGTGATCCGATCAAATGAACCGGATCACGCCTGGTACCGCGCGTTTTTAAATGCGGGCCTGGACCGGCGCCGCGCCGCTGGCGTCGCCGATGGTGAATTTTTACCGGCGAAAGCGGATGACTTTGGCGGCGCTCTCGCTACCGCCAGGCTCAGGCGACATAGCTGTCCGGCATTTCCATCGGCCCGCCATAATAGTTTAGATAGCGCTCTTCCAGCTCGCCGAGCGGCAAGATCGTGAAGACGTCGGTCGTGCCGAATTGCGCGTCGATCACCGCGCCGTCGCCAAATTTCGCCCCGGCCCGCAGATACGCCTTGAGCAAAGGAGGCAGCGCCGCGATTGCCTTGCGCGCATCGATCGCGTTGATGTCCAGGACCGCCATATCCACGCCGCGCCCGGCAAGCGGGCGGACGCGCCATTCCTCGTCCGCCAGCGCATGGCGACGCAGAAAACTCAAAGGCAGGGCAAGCGCGAGCGGATCGACGCCAGGCAGGCTCGCGCAGCCGATCAGCACGTCGATACGATGATGTTGCGCATAGACCCAAAGGCCGCGCCACAAAAGCTCGATGACGCGCTTCGACCGGTATTGCGCATGGACGCAAGAGCGGCCGAGTTCCAAAAAGCGCTTGCCGGGATGGCGGCCGAGCAATGGAGCGATATCGAATTCCGTTGCGCTGTAAAAGCCTTGGTGGCGTGCGGCGGCATCCCCGCGAAGAAGACGATAGACGCCAACGATTTTGGGCTTCTTGCGGCCGAAACGATTGCGCTGATCCTTGTCAATGACGAGAAGATGATCGCAGATTTTGTCGAAAGGACAGATGTCCCGCCTGGTCAGCGCGGCGCCTTGCCGCGGCACTGCCTGGCCTTCTTCGTAAAAAACCTTGAACCGCAGCCGCTGCGCCTTGCGGATCTCCCGCCTCGTCGTCGCCAGCCGGACTTCAAACGGGCCGAAACGCCCAAACACGGCGGGCAGGCCGCAAAGATCGCGCGCGATCCGGTTCGATTTTATGAAGGCGGCGGTGTGCCGGACGGCGCCGCCGAAACCGGACGGCGTGGCAATGTTCCACATCAGTCAGCGAATCTCGTCTTACCTCTACAGCTCGAATCTAGAGGCCGGACGCGAAGGTTTGATGACGAAAGGGCAAGCTCAAAGGCGAAAGAAAAGCGAAGGCGCTGTCATCAAACTGCAGGCTAAGCGTTTTAAAAAGGTGCGAATCGCAATGCTAACCTGCGGTGAGACATGGCTTATTTCCGGGCTTCCGCGATCGTTCTTGCCGTGCTCTTGTTTTTGTCCCTCGCTCCCTTGCAGTGGCTCGCGTTGCGCCGGCGTTGGCCGCTGCGGCTGTGGCTCCCGGTCGCCTTCGGCCGGACGCTAGCCGCTCTGGTTCGCCTGGAAGTCGTCGTGGATCGCGCCCCGCCGCCGCAAGGGCCTCGTCTTATTGCCGCGAATCATGTTTCGTGGCTCGACATACTGGCGCTTTGTAGCGTCGAGCCCGTCTGCTTCCTCGCCAAGCGTGAAGTCGAAGCGTGGCCGGCCATCTCCACTTTCGCACGACTGCAAGAAAGCGTCTTTATAGATCGCCAACGGCGGCGGACGATCCCCGCCGCCAACGCGGCGATGGCGCGGCGAATGCTCGCGGGCCGCCCTGTGCTGCTTTTCCCGGAGGGCACGACCGGCGACGGCTCGGCGCTACGCAAATTTCACAGCTCGCATTTCGCCGCCGTGCGCGACCTTCTCGCCACGGCGAGCGGTATCGAGATGGTTTGCGTGCAACCTGTCGCTATCCGCTATTCTTCGCCCGCGGCGGCATGGCTCGGCGATGCGACCTTGCTTCCGCACCTCTGGTCGCTCCTCAAGGACGAGCCGATCCGGTGCGATCTCGTGTTTGGCAAGCCGCTCGCCTACGCGCGGGGAGAAAGCCGCAAGGCGATCGCCGGCGAGGCCGCATCGGCGATCGCCGGCATGCTCGCATCCATGGCGCGGGCGGCCGGCCTGCCCGCGCAAGCCGTAACGCCGGCCCTCGATCCAATCGCGGCGATTCCCTGACGCACTTCGCAGTCCCCAAAGCGGCCAGCGGTCCGCCGTCATCGGCCACTTGCGCCGGTAAAGGCTCCCGCCTGGGATAAAGTCCTTGATTCGCGGTCCGCGAAAAGGCAGCGCGCAATTCCCTAGCGCGGAGCTTGCCTTGCCGCGAGCTTCCCTTTGTTACGATTTGTAACCGGAATTGACCATAGATTGTAAGGTTTTGATAAGAAATAGCTTATTTTATTTCCGCAAGGACGGAGGCAATGGTCTTTCGGCCTTGCGCGATGATCCCCTTTTGCTGCCTCCAGCGCTTATGCTATGCCACGATTCGCTCATATCGGATCGGTGCGATCCAGGACCGCCAAGAAGCGGCACGCGAGATGCCGCCGCCAAGACGCCGGACTTTCCAATCGTTTCGTGAACCCAGCCGGACCGCCGAACGCAAAGTGCAAAAATTCAACAGCCTCGCCGAGTATGCCACGAAGCGCTTCCGGCTCGCCGGAAAGGCTTACCTCGACGGCGGCGACCCGTTTTTCGCGCCGATCGACACTCTGCGGCGGGAAGCCGGGATAAACGGCCGGCGCTTCGTCAGTTTCGCCAATTACGATTATCTCGGGCTCGCGTCCCATCCGATGGTTAAGGCGGCGGCGGCGGCGGCGCTGGACACGTTGGGGATTGGCGCGCTGGGCTCCCGCCTCGTCGGCGGCGAACGATCAACCCATCGCCATCTTGAAGCAAGCATCGCCAAATTTATCGGCGCCGAGTCGGCGCTTGCCCTGGTCAGCGGCTATCTCACCAATGTGACGACGATTTCACATATCCTGGGGTCGCACGACGCGCTCTTCATCGATGAGCTGTCGCACAACAGCATCGTTAGCGGGGCCAAGGCGACCACCGCCGAAACCATTTTTTTCCGTCACAACGATCTCGACCATCTCGATTTTCTCTTGCGTGAAAGACGCGGCAATTCCCGTAACGCCCTCATCGTCGCGGAGGGCCTCTACAGCATGGATGGCGACATCGCCGACCTCGTCCGCCTTGTCGAGCTCAAGGAGCGGCGCAAGGCTTGGCTGTTGATCGACGAAGCGCATTCGATCGGCGTGCTCGGGAACAAAGGGCGGGGGCTTTGGGAACACGTTGGTGTCGATCCGCACCAAATCGACCTCATTATCGGTACTTTATCGAAGACTCTGGCGTCTTGCGGCGGGTTCGTCGCGGGCAACGCGGCCGTGATCGAATGGCTGCGCTATACGCTGCCGGGCTTCGTCTATAGCGTCGGCCTATCGCCGGTGATAACGGCGGCGGCGGAGACCGCCTTGCAAGTGATGCAGGAAGAGACTTGGCGCATTGAGCGGTTGCGCCAAAATGCCGAACTCTTCATGGAGCTTGCCCATGACGCAGGGCTCGATACGGGGCCTGCCATCGGGCGTGGCGTCGTCCCGGTCCTTTTTGCGGACAGCCTTGAGACTCTGGCGGCTTCCAGCCGTTTGATGGACCACGGCTATTACGTGCCGCCGATCATTCAAATCGGGGTGCCGAAAGACCAACCGCGGCTGCGTTTTTTCCTTTCGGCCCTGCATACCGAGGCGGAGATGAGGGGCGTGACGGATCTATTGGCCACGCGGGAAAGCCAGCGTGAGGCGCCGGCCCGTTCGTTGAGCGCGGCGAGCTGACGGCGACGCCGAGTTTCGGTTCGCATTTCCTGCCGTGAGCCCGCGCGGCGTTTGCTCGAACCCGTGCTGGCGGTGCCGCCGCATACCGCCCGCGGCTCGAAAAGAAGCAAGGCCAATTCCATGAGCAGGACCGAGCGCAAGATAGAGATCGTTCCGGCGAATGGGCTGCGAAACTTTTTCGCCTTTTGCCGGTTGCCCCGGCTTCTCTATAAGGATCACCCAGGCTTCGCCCCCCCTCTCGATGCCGAGCGCTGGACCTTATTCGCGGCTAAGCTCAATCCGCATTTCAAGCTCGTCCAATCGCAAGCCTGGCTCGCCCGCAAGAATGGCAAGCTTGCCGGCCGGATTTTGGCCCAGATCTACGACGAAGCCCATGCGCCGCTTGGCGCATCCCGGGCGCAATTTGGTTGTCTCGATGCTATTGACGACGACGAAGTCGTCGCCGGCCTGACGCGAGCCGCGGAAGCCTGGCTGCGCCAACGCGGCGCCGCGCTCGTGCATGGGCCGTTTTCGCCCTCCGTGAACAGCGAGACGGGACTGCTCGTTCAAGGATTCGAAGCCGCCCCCATGGTGTTCATGCCCTGGAACCCGCCCTATTTGGCCGATTGTTTGGAGCGCCAAGGTTACACGAAGGCGCGCGATCTTATTTCGTACCGCTACGATCGCAGCGACAAGGACCAGCAGGTAAGCCCAAGCATTATGGAGCGGCCCGAATGGCGCGAGAGGCTCAACATTAGAACTCTCGATCTTAAGAACCTCGGCAAGGAAGCGGAGACTATCGTCGATATCTTCAACGATGCCTGGAGCGAAAATTGGGGTTTTGTGCCGTTTACGCTCGCCGAGTTCATGTCGAGCGCCGAGGGGCTCAAGATGGTGATGCCGCCAGAAGGCGGGTTCATGATCGAATTCGACGGCGTGCCGCAGGCGTTCGGTGTCATTTTGCCGAACCTGCATGAAATAACCGCCGATCTCGGCGGCCGTCTGTTCCCTCTCGGCCTGCCGCGCGTCGTCTCGCGGATCAAGAAGCACGTCTTTACGTCCGGGCGGCTCGCGCTATTTGGCGTCCGCCGCGCCTTGCATCGCCAGGCCGCCGGCGGCGCGATCATTCTGGCGTTCATCGAGGAAATCCGCCGGCGCAACACATCGAGTTCGCTTAGACACGTCGAATTCGGCTGGGTTTTGGAGGACAATCTCGGCATACGGCGGCCGATCGAGCGTTCCGGCGCGCGCATCGACAAGGTGCATCGCGTCTATGAAAAAAATCTCGCGGCTTGATTCCAGGGCGCTGAACGCCTTATGTTCGCATGATCTCGGCCGCGAAGGAATTTTCCGCGTTCGCGGATCATGACTTTATGAATTGCTCGAGGATGATCGGCACATGCGGCTAAACTCAATAGATGCCGGACGCGCAAGCATGGAACGCGGGGCGGCGAACGCAGGCTTCATCGCGGCGCCGATAAAGCGTCCGCATCCGCCGCGCCGCCGCGCCATTTTGGCGGCGCATCCGGAAGCCGCCGGTCTTACCGGCCACGACCGGAGGACGGCTGCGATCACTCTCGCCGTCGTCGCCGGCCAGACCTCGATCGCCGCGCTGCTTGGTCATCTCGGGCCCGCATATTGGTGGGCGGCCTTGGCCGCCGCCTTTTGCATCGGCGCCTTCGCCAATCACGCAATGTTCGTCGTCATCCACGACGCGACTCATAATTGCATCTTCAAATCCAATGTCCTGAACAAATGCGCCGCGATCCTCGCCGACCTGCCAAACACTTGTCCGACCGCGATGGGATTTCGCTGCTATCACATGAAACACCATTCGCATCTCGGCGATTACGATTACGACGCCGATCTCCCGAGTCATTGGGAAGCGCGTCTGTTTGGCGGAAGCGCTTTGGGCAAGGCGGCATGGATGTTTCTTTTTCCAGTCTTCCAGCTTACCCGCCTCGGCCGTCTGAAAGGCTCCGTGCCGATGTGGAGCCGGTGGACATTCGTCAATGGCGGTTGCGTTTTCCTCTACGATCTCGCCGTTCTGGCCTGCTTCGGCCCGAATGCGCTTGTTTATCTTTTCGCGTCCTTCTGGTTTTCGGTCGGAGGCTTGCATCCGCTCGGCGCACGCTGGCTCCAGGAGCATTTTACCTCGGATCCGGTCCAGGAGACGTTTGATTATTACGGTCCCTTGAACCTCGTCGCGCTCAACATCGGCTATCACAACGAACACCATGATTTTCCCGACGTGCCTTGGTCGCGGCTGCCACGGCTGACGCAAATGGCGCCGGAATTTTACGCCGGTCTCAAGACTCATAAATCGTGGAGCGGGCTGTTGCTCAAGTTCATCTTCGACCCGCAATTCACTTTGTACACGCGAGTCGATCGCAGCGCCGCCGCGCCGATCGTCAGACCTCGTTGAGCCGATCCGTTGCCGGCGAAAGGTCCGCAAGGTGCGGCGCCTTCGGCGTGCGTTTCCAGGTCTCGGTCGACCCGAAAACGGTCTTTAGGATCGCCGGCGCGTTGGAGACGCTGACATAGATCATCAGCGGGGTCAGGGTCGCGAGCGTCGCGAGATAGCGCCAAAGCGAGCCCCGCCGCAAAATAATGTAGGGCATGAGCGTCATCCCAACGCCGATGATCAGGACCAAGGCCGCAATTGTTGCGATGACCGGCAGGTAGGGGGCGAGATCGCCGCCCCGGATGATCGCGCATAGAACCAGGCAAAGGCAGGCGAGCGCAACGCAAGGGTAAAACGTCTGGATGAGAATGAGAAAACTCGCCGACAGCTTTCGCCAAACCGGCCAGTCGGCCATCCAGACCTCGCCGAGTAGCTTGCGGGCGACTTGCACAAAGCCGTTCGACCAGCGTCGCTGTTGGACCTGCCAATGCGACACCTTTTCGGGGACGAGCCCAGGCACGGGGGGATCCATCGCGAAAAGACCATGCCATCCGGCGATTTCGGCGCGCACCGTGAGATCGAGATCCTCGCAGAGCGAGTCGCCCGACCAACCGCCGGCCGCCACGATCGCCGCGCGGCGCCAGACCCCGCCGGTGCCGTTGAATTGAAACAGCCAGCCGGCGCGAAAGCGCGTCGCCTGCTCCATGACGAAATGGGCGTCGAACATCAGACCTTGCGCGCGGGTCAGCCAATTCGTCCGGTAGTTCGCGAATTCGCAACGCGATTGCACGAAGCTCGCGCTTGGATCGGCGATCAAGGCCGGGACGATCGCCCGCAGCCAATGCGGCGGCGGCCGGAAATCGGCGTCGAGAATGGCGACATAGGGGGCTTTCGAGTGAACGAGGCCAGCAGCCAAGGCCCCCGCCTTGTAGCCCGGCCGCCCCGGGCGGCGTAGGTGCGAAATATCGTAGCCTCGCCGGCGCAGTTCGCGGACCACAATATTGGCAATCGCGGTCGTCTCGTCGGTGCTGTCGTCGAGAAGTTGGATATGCAGCTTCTCTCGCGGCCAATCGAGCGCGGCGGCGGATCGCAAGCTATCCGCGACCATTGCGGGTTCGTTAAAGACCGGGATTTGCACGAGAACATGGGGAAGACCGGCTTCGCTGACCACCGGTGCCGGAAGCCGCTGGCCGAGCAGCCTGCCGGTCGCTTGCTCAAAAATATTGATGCCGATGAGAATCAGAAAGCCGCCGCCAACAAACAGAAGCCCGCAGACGGCCACGAGCATGCCGGTCTCGCAACCGATTCGGAAAAGATCGACGAAAACCAATAGCCAAGCCCCCGTGACACGGTCCCTTCCGGTCAGCCGCGCCCGCGCATTTCCATGCGTCTTTTCGCTTCGAACGGCCGTTTTGCCCGGACTGTCTTTCGCGCCGGCCGCGCGGCTTCGTGCAAGCAAGCGGAACGCTCGTACAAGCCGCGCAAACGGACACTTCTCAAGCTTTGAATCCGAAAAGCCTGGTTTCGACAACAAACAAATTGCAACAATTTGTTGCGAGATTTGAAACACTGGAATGTTTAACAATGTATGACTTTAAGACCGCGCGATGTCCCGGTCGTTTTGGAAAGAGGAGGAGCGGCGTTGCTCGCGTTGAGCTGGCCGGCGCGGGGTGGCTTATTCCACGCGCGGAAAGCAACGCCGGGAGCAGACTTATCCGATCCACCGCGAGGCCGGCGCGAGCACGGATCGAAGCGCGGGCGAAGAGGCCGGCGCGTTGCGACAAGTTTCCGCCTTGCCTCTCTGATCGGGTCTGTTTGATCGAGGCCCTTGCCGAGATGAGGGAAAAGGACTCCCGAACGGCGTGCGGCCCGCCCGCGCGGCGCCCCAACAACCGAAGGACAACCGAAGGGCGCATCGCCGCGGCAAGACGAAAGGCAAGTTTGGCCGTCACTGCGGCAAGGTGACGCAAGGGAACGATGGAACGGCCGCGCCTTCGTGGCTTCGCCGGCAAGGAGCCGGCGCTTCCCGGTTGGCGAGCGGCGATGACGAAAGACCGGCGCGGCAATCCCATGGGGCGGGACAGCGGCTCATGGGCCCTTTCTCGAATTTTCGCTTCTTCAATGGGTCAGCGAAAATGGACGAGCGAAAATTCGAGAGGGAAACCAACGGTCATGCCGCATCACCGTTGGGATAAGCGGGTGATCAACCAGATGCCGATCAACGTCGCGCCTCGCAAGTTCGAACGTTCGCCGCGCTTGCCCAGAGCCGGCGGGCCGGCGCCCAACGGCCCTAGAGCGGGTCCCGATCAAATGGAACCATTTGATCGGGACGCGGCGCAAAATCAAGGCGCTGGAGCATGCCGGAATCGAAAAAGGCGAGCTTTTTTTTGGACATGCGCTAGGCGCCGCAAGGCTTACCAGAGGCTTCCCCTTCGAAAGGCGGCGCTCGCCGTTCGCAAGGCATGAGCGCCTTCAGCGAACGCCCCTCTTGGCCAAACCACGAAGGCGGGGCAGGTCCAAAACCAGCGCCGCCGGCTTCGCGCTATTCAACATCAAGCGGGACATCGCCGCGCCAACATCGGGAGGTTGTGACGGCGTCCGCGTGGCCTGCACCTATCCGCCAGGTCACAACGCCGGCGCCGCGCTCGCGGACAAGATCGTGGATCTTTCCAAGGGCGGAACGAGATCGCCCGGAAGATGATCGCGATCCCGGAGTACGCATTC
Source organism: uncultured Alphaproteobacteria bacterium (assembly GCA_963706215.1). Lineage (GTDB taxonomy): Bacteria > Pseudomonadota > Alphaproteobacteria > Rhizobiales > Beijerinckiaceae > Methylocapsa. The sequence continues at coordinate 52,896 of OY970154.1, forward strand.
TTCCATGGCCGGGAAATCGACGAGGAAGAGGTAGAGCATTGAATCGAACAAGCCGAGGATCGGCTGGAGTCGACTGAATAACTTAGCGGCGTTACGGCGTTAAGCATCCCTCGCGCCGGGCGGCGCCAGCGCTGGCCGGGACGCGCACCGGCACGTTGGCACTATCGCCTCGACGGAGCAGCAGCCCGGCCGATTTCGCGCCGGTCTTGTTCATCTCGACGCCGCCGTCCGCCTGTTTGCTCCGGAATTGGAGCCGAAGGCCATTCCAACCAAGAGGATCCGGCAATCCGATGGCTGGTTCTAACCAGTAGAACTGTCCCGCCGGCTGCTCGATGCGCTTTGCCCGGCGGGCGAGCCGCGCGCCCGGCGTCGTCTGAGTTGTGATGGTCGATAAGAACTCTCGACCTCGCCGGCCGCCGAAGCTTCGTGCGCGTGGTGGACGGCGTCGAAGGCCTCGCCCCGTCCTTCGAGACGGGACCTTCAATGCAACCTCGGGCTTCCTGCGCCCGGGATTAAAGGATGGTTCAGAAAAATCCGCCATGGTCTTGGCGCTTGACAGCGCATGGTTCGCGCAGGTTTTCTTGGCGATCATCGCTCGCGTTCGAGTCTCGATCAAAGATCCGCCATGCCGTTGCTCAAACCCCTCGCACTTCCTGACGGCCGCCAGTCCGATACGGCGCTTTTTGTCGCGCGCGGCACGAGGCGGCTGTTGCGGCGCCTTAACCTTTCGACGATCACCGAATTGCCGCTGCTAACGGGACGGCGCGCCGACATCGTCGCGCTGGCAATGGACGCCACGATTTTTATCGTCGAAATCAAATCCTCCATCGCGGATTTTCGCGCCGACACAAAATGGCGGGACTATCGCGCCCATTGCGACCGGCTCTTTTTCGCCATTCCCGAAACCGTGCCCGCGGAAATCATGCCCGAGGACGCGGGGCTCATCCTCGCCGATGGCTTTGGCGCGGAAATTTTGCGGCAAGCGCCGGAGCATCGCATGGCCGCCGCCACCCGCCGCGCGGTGCTCATGCGTTTTGCCCACGCCGCGGCGCACCGGCTGCACCGCCTGAGCGACCCCGAGGTGCTCGCGGGGGGCGGTTAGCGCATACGCCGGTATTCGCCGAAGCCCTCCGCTTGTTCGTCATGTCCGGATGCGCAGGGATTTATGAACGATGCCGTAAAACCGCAAAGGGCGAATCTGTGCCGGACGCTTCGCCGCCAACATAGATGTCTTCGAAAGCGACCCCCGGCTTGCGCGGATAAAGATCGAGGTTCAGGGCCAAAAATTCCGCCGCCAGTGCGCCAAGATCGATTTGACCGCCGATAATCGGATCAGGGGGGTCTTGCGGCCCAGCAGACGCTGCCGCCGCGCCGCCCGCTGGCATTTTCCGGCTGGCTGGCTCGCCGAAAGGCCGATCGGAGGGCGCGAAATCCACGTCAACAGGAGTGGTCACAAGGGTCTCGAAAGGCTCGAGACTGACGACGCAGGTTTGAGTCACAAGCGCGTGCAATGCGCCGCTGACCCGGTATCTTTTCGGGCCCTGTTTCCGCACATGGAAACCAGCCTCGAACGTTTGAACCGCGGCGAGGCCGTAGTTTTCCGCGAGCGTGGCGCATTCGGCCTCATTGGCGCAAACCCTTATGTCTAGACCGGTATCCGGGACGGTCTCGACCGCAAGCATGCGCGTGAATTTTGTCGCGCCTGGGTTGGCGCCTGTCTTGCCGGGACCGGGCTTGCCGGATTTCGGACCGGGAACGGTTCCCGATGTCATCGCCACCCCCTGTTTGCGGATTATTGGAACGTCAACGCCGGCAAGTGGAAACCTGGTGCGCAGAAAACCCCAAACCGGGTCCGATCGAAGCGGACCGCGCTCAAAAAACGGCGGCGGGCGCCGGAAACGGAACCGGGCCCAGGGTGAACGCCTCGAGCGAGGCCTCGGCCAAGGCTTCGTTGGCCGCTTCCACATAACGCGCGAGCCGGTCCGGATTATTGCGGCCATCATAGACGTTTCGCGCGAGCGCGGCTTTGAGGGCCGGCGCGCCGCCGCACAACGCCATGTCATAGGCCGCGGCGCGCCCGAAAAAAGCCCCGGCGATGGTTTTCATGCGCTTTGGCACGCTTATGTCGCCAACGCCCATTTCCCGCAAGGCGATCTCGAAGGAGCGAAAAATGGCGTCCGTGAGGTCCTGGGCAATTTCGGGCGCAGGCGGATCCATGCGATTGAGGCGCCGCAGGACAAGAACCGCATGCAATGTCACCGTCTCGAAGCGGCCTTCCAGGCTGTCCTCGATGCCATACTCCGTGAACAGGACGGGATCGCGGGCTGCCGCCACGATCTCGCCGGAAAGCCGGTCGATCAGTCGCCGATTGGCGGAGCGCCGGAAGAGCCGGAGAACCATGCTACCCCGTCCTAAAGGCGGCCACTGGACGCCCCGGACGGTGATCCGCGGGCCTTGCATTTCCGCGGGCCGGAAGGTAGGCATCGCGCGGCAAACCGCAAGGGGTATTAGGCATAGGTGACAGGGACCGGTCCGTTGTCTCTCGCGGCGGCACCAATTGCGCAAGCAATTTGTTCATTTATTGAATGGAATTTCCCTGCATCATGCCATTTGCCTGGCCTAGACAGGAGAGTACTTCGCCAAATTGCGCAACTCGGAGGCGTGCGGAATGGAGTTTATGCGGGCGCGAGGACGTGGCGGAAAACGCCGGGCTCCGGGCGGCATAAAACTGGCCTTGGCGGCGGCGCTTGCGCTGGGGCTCGGCGGCTGCCTCGGCTATGACGGTCAAGTCGTCCATGGGTATCAGCTTGACCCGAAATCGGCTGAACAAGTCAAGGCCGGGGCTTCCGCGGAGCAAATCCTGGTCCTTTTGGGGACGCCGACGACGACATCCACCGTCGGCGGCGACGCTTGGTATTACATTACCCAAGTCACCAATCGCGGCGTTCAGTTCATGGCGCCGAAGGTCACCGACCAGCGGGTCTTCGCGGTCTATTTCACCAAGGACAAGAAGGTCGCGCGCGTCGCCAATTATGGCATGGAGGATGGCAAGCTCATCGATTTCGTATCACGCACCACGCCGACGGCCGGCTCCGAATCGAACTTCCTCAAGGGCATGTTCATAAATCTTTCGCCATTCCCTAAATAAGCGCATCGCGCGCGGCGGCGCCTCAACGCGCGAGGATCGCGAGCAGCAAGAGCGCGACGATATTGGTGATCTTGATCGCCGGGTTGACGGCGGGGCCGGCGGTGTCCTTGTAAGGATCGCCGACGGTGTCGCCGGTCACCGAAGCCTTATGCGCCTCGCTGCCCTTGAAATGTTTGACGCCGTCCTTGCCGACAAAACCATCCTCGAAGCTTTTCTTCGCATTGTCCCAGGCGCCGCCGCCCGATGTCATCGAGATCGCCACGAATAGTCCATTGACGATGACGCCGAGGAGCGACGCGCCCAATGCCGCGAAGGCCGACGCCTTCGAGCCCGAAATCAAGAGAGCGCCAAAATAGACGGCCAATGGCGCAAGTACCGGCAGAAGCGAAGGCACGATCATTTCCTTGATCGCCGCCTTGGTCAGCATGTCGACCGCGCGGCCGTAATCGGGACGCTCCGTCCCTTGCATGATGCCGGGCTTTTCGCGGAACTGGCGCCGTACTTCCTCGACGACGGAGCCCGCCGCGCGGCCGACCGCGGTCATCGCGATGCCGCCGAAGAGGTAGGGAATCATGCCGCCAAAAATCAGCCCGGCCACGACATAGGGGTTCGATATGTCGAAGGACACCACGCCGATTCCCTTGAAATAGGGAAACCGATCGGGGTTCGCGGCGAAAAAGCCGAGATCGTGGCTATAGGCATTGAAGAGCACCAATGCGCCGAGCCCAGCCGAGCCGATCGCATAGCCCTTGGTTACCGCCTTCGTCGTATTGCCGACCGCGTCGAGCGCATCGGTCACGTGCCTGACCTTCTTCGGCAGGCCCGCCATCTCGGCGATGCCGCCGGCATTGTCGGTCACCGGCCCAAACGCATCGAGCGCGACGATCATACCGGCGAGACCCAACATGGTGGTCACCGCGATCGCGGTGCCGAAGAGACCGGCGAGCTGACTTGTCGCGATGATGCCGCCGATGATGACCAGCGCGGGCAGCGCGGTCAATTCGAGCGAGACCGCGAGGCCTTGGATGACATTGGTGCCATGTCCGGTGACCGAGGCCTGGGCGATCGAGACGACAGGCCGCTTTCCGCTGCCGGTGTAATATTCGGTGATGACGACGATTAATCCGGTCACGAGCAGCCCAACGAGACCGCAGAGAAAGAGATGCGAACCTTCGACCGGGGTGCCGTTCGCCGTGCCGATGGTCCCCCAGCCGACGGTGAGAGAGGTCGCGGCGGCAAGGCCCGCGATCGACAAGATTCCGGCGGCGATCAGGCCTTTGTACAGCGCCCCCATGATCGAATTTCCCGACCCAAGCCTTACAAAGTCAGTTCCGAAGATGGACGTGACGATGCAAGCCGCGCAGATCGCCAACGGATAGAGCATCGCGGCATCAAGCACCGGCTGACCGGTGAAGAAAATCGCGGCGAGCACCATGGTTGCGACGACCGTCACGGCGTAGGTTTCGAAAAGATCGGCCGCCATTCCGGCGCAATCGCCGACATTGTCGCCGACATTATCGGCGATCGTCGCCGGATTGCGGGGATCGTCTTCCGGAATCCCGGCTTCGACCTTGCCGACGAGATCGGCGCCCACATCGGCGCCCTTGGTGAAAATGCCGCCGCCGAGGCGGGCGAAAATCGAAATCAGCGACGCGCCGAAACCGAGCGCGACCAGCGCGTCGATCGTCTCCCGGCTGTTCGGCGCGTGGCCGAGCGGCCCGGTGAGAACGTAAAAATAACCGGCGACGCCAAGGAGCGCCAGGCCAGCGACCAAGAGCCCGGTGACGGCGCCCGCCTTGAACGCAATGTCGAGGGCCGCGGCGAGCGATTGCATGGCCGCCTGGGCGGTGCGCACATTTGCGCGCACCGAGACATTCATGCCGATGAAGCCGGCCGCGCCGGAAAGGATCGCGCCGATCAGAAATCCGGCCGCGAGCAGCCAGGAAACGAGGAACCCAAAGGCGGCGAAGATGGCAATGCCGACAACGGCGATCGTCGCATATTGGCGTTTCAAATAGGCTTGCGCGCCCTCGGCGATGGCCCCCGCGATTTCCTGCATGCGGGGCGACCCGGCATCGGCGGCGAGGAGTCTCGACGACGTCCCCACGCCATAGACGACGGACAAAAGACCGGCAAAAATCACCCCCCAAATGGGATTCATGTGTTGCACCTTTTATGATTGTTCGCAGAATGACGAGGCCTTGCGTTCCCGGCCTGACCTCGACCTATACCGAAACCGCCGCACGGCGCAATCGCGCTTTGCGCGCGCTGACCGCCATCTTGCGGCTAAACGTTAAAAATGCCGGAAGGAAGACCGCGCGAGGACCAAATTCCGCCCTTCCGTATCCTTGAACATTGGTGACGCGTTCCCTGGCCTGGCCGTGCCAATCGGGTGCACCAAGATCCCGGCGGCAGCCGCCTCGGCTTCGAAGGCGGCGGCTTGGGACGGCGGCACGGCGCAAAGGAGTTCATAATCGTCGCCGCCGGCAAGAATCGTTGCGAGGAGAGATGGGGCGTCGTGCAGAATTTTCCGCGCGGCGTCCGAGAGCGGCACATCGGCGGTCCCGACCTCGGCGGTCATCCCGGTCAGGCCCAACATTTTCGCAAGATCGCCCGCGAATCCGTCCGAAATGTCGATGGCCGCGTGCGCATGGGCGCGCAGCGCCGCGTGCAGGCAAAGACGTGGGCGCGGGAGAAGAAAGCGGCCGGCGAGATAGGCGGCGTCCGCTTGGCCGACGCAATGGGTCCACTCCATGTCTTGCGCCGCGTCGAGGCGAATTTTCAAGCCCAACGCCGCATCCCCAATTGTTCCCGTCACATAGATGCGGTCGCCCGCCGCGACGCCCGCGCGCAAGACCATCTTTTGCGCCGGGACGGTGCCGAACGCGGTTATCGAGACGATGAGCGGCCCGGGACTCTTCACGGTGTCGCCGCCAAGGAGCGGACATTTGTAGGCTGCCGCATCCTCGCCGAGCCCTTGCGCGAAACCCGCGAGCCAATGCCCCGTCCAATCTTCCGGCAAGGCAAGCCCGAGGAGAAAACCGGAAGGCTCCGCGCCCTTGGCGGCAAGATCGGAGAGGTTCACCCGCAAGGCCTTGCGGGCGACCGCGCCCGGCGGATCGTCCGTAAAAAAGTGCACTCCGGCGATCGACATATCCTTGGTCGCGACGATATCATGGCCAGGCTTTTGGGCGAGAATCGCGGCATCGTCGCGCAGGCCAAAGGCCCCCGGCCCCGCGAGCGGCGCGAAGTAGGTCGCGATCAATTCGTCTTCGGACGGCCTGGACATGAAAGCTACTCACGCGCAAATTCCGCCGCGCGGCACTGGCGCGCCAAGGCGTCCAGCACCGCATTGATCATTCCGGCTTCCTCGGAGCCAAAAAAGGCGCCGGCGATATCGACATATTCCTTGATCGAGACACGCGCCGGAACATCGGCGCGCTCTTTCAATTCATAGGCGCCCGCGCGCAAAATCGCGCGCATGACAGAGTCGATCCGCGCCAACGGCCAGCCCGCCGCCAAGGCTTTGTCGATAAGCCGGTCGATCGGACCCTGGGCGGAAACAACGCCGGTCAGAATATCGCTGAAAAACGCGGTTTCCGCATCCTTATATTGCACACCCTCGATTTCATTGCCGATCCAGAATGACTCGAATTCGGCGCGGGTCTCCTTCAGGCCTTTCCCAGTGACCTCCATTTGATAGAGAGCCTGAACGGCGGCGAGGCGGGCGGCGGAACGCCGGTCGGCATTGGCCATCAGGACGCCCCGATCGCAAGCTTCAGCCGATGGATCGCAAGAGCAGCCCGCGCGGCATCGCCACCCTTGTCGCCCTGGTGGGGATCGGCCCGCGTCAAGGCCTGCGCCTCGTTCTCGACGGTCAAAACACCATTGCCAAAGGCGAGTTTTCGCGCGAGAGCAAGCTGCATCAAGGCGCGCGCGCTTTCGTTGGCGACGATCTCGAAATGGCGGGTCTCGCCGCGAAGGACGCAACCGAGCGCCACCGCCCCGTCGAAAGGGCGCTTCGAGACTTCGGCATGATCGAGCGCGATCGCCAGGGCGAGCGGGATTTCGAGCGCGCCAGGCACGCGGACGAGTTCGAAGGAGGCTCCCGCCTTGGCAAAGACGGTTTTCGCGCCCTCCAGCAGCATCCCGGCGATATTCTCGTAATAGCGTGCCTCGACAATGAGGAAGCGCGCGCCCCTGGCTTCAAGGAGGGGTGGAGACCGGCGCGGCGAAGCCATGATGTTTACTCGAAACGAGGGGAGGCGCGGGCAAGGCGGCCTCAAGTAACAAGCGAAGCCTTCCGCCGCAAGCCCGGGGCCGAAGGCCTGCAGGGATTGCAGTCTCCCAAGCCGGGCGTTGAAAAGCTATCCCAGGCGCGTACGCCTCGCCTTTTGCGCCGTCGGCCGCCTGATATGAGCGGAAATCACGCTTCGCCGCCCTCACGAGGAAGCGCGATAGCCGTGCTGTAGTTTCGTCGAACGAACGATCGCGCGCGCCTCGCCATCATGGCCTGCAGCGCATGCATTGGCCGCGCGGCTCAGATCGGTCTCGATCTGATCGTACACCGACCGGTTGACGTTTCCAGTTCCGACGTCGGCGTCAAGCAGGGTTTGATAGTGGTTGAGATCATTGGTGCAGGCGGCGCCCTCGGGTAATTTCGGCCAGTTCGGCGGAGCCGACGCCCGGGGCGACACAGCCGCGACTGGTGCGGAGGAGCCAGAGGTTTGATTGCAGCCGCCGAGGGCTATCGCGGCGAGAAAAACCCCCGCCGAAATGGATGCGGTGCTGGATATTGATCCAAGTCTGGACGTTTTTCGCATTGCAAACTCCGCTGAGTTTCGGCGGCTGCCGTCGTGTCAGTACACATGCGCCCAGGGATAATCAACCGGAATGGATTGCCGGCGGGGGGAAATCGGCTTTAGAGTCCGTCCCGGAAGTTCGTCAACCATTGCAGAGCCTTCGTAGCATGTGTCGAAGGGAGGCGGAACGGAGGAAGACGACGGCTGTGGCGTTGAGGTTCTCCCAATCCTTGGCCCGTCTTCGACAGCGGTTCAGCCATGCGATCGGCCGCGCGGCGATCCAGCGCTTGGGCAAGGTCACGAAGCCTTTCGTCTGATCGCGGCGTTTGACGATCTCGGTCTTTGCACGAGGCGGAATGCCGGCGAGCGCGCCGGCGAAGACCGGCCCTTGATACGCGCCGCCGGCGAACAGTTTTTCGAGAAAGGGAAAGCGGCCGGACGGCGCCGAAAGCAGCAAGACGCCGCCGCCGCGATCCCGAATGCCGGCGCAATGAACGATGGCGCCGATCAGCAAGCCTTGCGTATCGGCGGGAACGTGGCGCTTCTTGCCCTTGATCTCCTGAGTTCACCGAAGGATTGCCCGCGTGATAGCCGTGCGGATCGATGCGCGCCCCCTTCCTGAGCTTGCCGGAGGGTCCGGCGCTTTTCACGCGTCTTTCCGCCGATGACCGCCGCCGCTGGGCTCGCTTCGCGTCCGGCTTGTTCGCGGCACTTCACGTAGAGCGCGTCATGGATGCGATCCGGAACGCCGTCCCAAGCCCCGTCGCGAAAGTAGCGATACAGCGTGCCCTTGGGCGGCAAATCCTTGGGGATGCCGCGCCATTGGGATCCCGTGCCCGGCACGTAGATGACGCCGTCGAACACCTCCCGCATGTTGGCTTCCCGCTTGCGGCCGCCCCGTTTGGCCGGGGGAATGAGCGGCTCGACATGCCCCTCCGCAATCTTTGCTTGCAAAGCTTGCTTCGCCCCTTCCTCGTCCGTCACGCCGCTCGGATAACGCCGCTTGTCGCGATTGTATTCCGCCCGGTTTCCGTCCGTCCACATCGGCGGCCTCCTCCGAATCGGACCGCCACTCTCGAACGGATGGCCCGCCCCGTCTGCAAGTGGTGATTCTCATCTGGCTCTGGTCAGTCTGCTTCAACGTATCCGGTCTCGGGGTCTTGTCTCCGGCCAAGATGGAGATCCGCGCGGCCCGATCCTCATAATCACAGCGGCCTCCGAGTGGGACCGTTCAATGTTTCAGGTTTTCATGCCGCCGTTCGACGGTCAGGCCATCTTCCTTTCACCTCACGCAGACCACGCTAACCCGGCGACGCGAAGAGATGTCTCGGGTCATCTTGTCATCTCTCTTCTATGCGACCGCCAGCTCGCATCCGGCGTCATCGGCGCCGCCATGCGCCAGGACCGCCCAAGCGATGCGCGCCAGCTTGTTGGCCAGCGCAACAACGGCAACGTTCTTGTGCGCCCGCGCCAGAAGCCCGCGCGCCCACCGGCCAAGAGGCGTCTCCCGCTCGACGAGGTAAGGCAGCACGGCTCTTGCGCCATGAATGAGATTCTTTCGAAGATAGCGATTACCGCGCTTGCCGATGCCGGGCAGGCGGGGCTTGCCGCCGGCCGTCATCTGGCGCGGCGTCGGCCCGGGCCACGCCGCCATGTCCCGTCCGCGCCGGAAGGCCCTTGCGTTGCCGGCGGCCGCCGCTAGTGCCGTGGCGTTGATCGTCCCGATCCCAGGAATCCTCGCCAAGCGCCGCGCCGTCTCGTCATTCCGCGCCATTTGGACGAATTCCGTGTCAAAGGCCGCAATACGCTCGTCGAGCGCCCGCCATTCGGCGCGCGGGTCTTCGCTCGGAACCCGCACGCGCGGGCTCGATGCCTCGATCCCATCTTCATCCGCGAAAGCCGGAAGCTGTTCTTCCAGTTTGCGCCGGCCTTGCGGCGCCACGATCCCGCGCTCCAGCAGCAGCGCCCGCAAATGGTTGATCAACTGTAAAAGACTGAATTTGAGCTTTCAGTCACTGCCGCGAGAAATCGCAACCTGCCATTCATCTCATGGCGGCGAGTTTGGCGAGGTGGAGTCGATTCCGTCAAGGACGCGAGCCGCGCTCGCGCCGGCGAAGCCGGTGCCATAGCCCGTTGCTTGCAACGGGCGTTCTTCCGAACGCCCTATGGCATCCTTGCCAGAATCGACTCCGCCTCGCCGATCATGCTTGGCCCGTGCGATGAATGGCGAAATCTGACGTTGACCGGTGGATCAAATCCCGACTTTTACAGATCAACGCGGTGCGCTCCGGCACCAAGCGTTCGCGTGCCCGGTGCGGTGCCTGAATGTCCGGCCGCGCCTGGCTCTTGACCTCGGCAAACCGCATCGCCGGCCGGCTCGCCGCCGCCGCGATCGCCGCGGCATCCAGATCGCCATTCTTCCGCGCCTTCACATACGGGCGCACATATTCCGGCGGCATCCGGCGGACCTCGTGCCCCTGGGCGGCAAACACCCGGCCCAGATGGTGCGCGCCGCGGCACGCCTCCATCGCCACGACGCAACGCCCGGGGCTCGTGACGAAGCTCTCCAGCGAACTCCGCCGCATCCGGCGCCTCAAAACAATCCGGCCCGAAGCGTCCAAACCAGCCAGGCCGCAAGAGTTCTTGCCAAGATCGATCCCAATGATGAAGATGTCCATCGGCCCGCTCCTCTCTCTCTCTTACTCTCTTAAAACCAACCGCGATCCTAGCGGATCCCGGCGAAAGCGGCGGGCCATACCATAATCACAAGCAATTCATCCGATTCAACTTCTTTTCGGACGGACACTTAAAGTGGAGGGATTCGAATGGGGTTCGAAGGAGAATCCCCATGCCAATCGGTTTTCTGGAAAAAATCGAGGAGATCCCCGATCATCGCCTTGCCGGAATGGTGAGCTACCCTCTGGACGAAATCCTCCCGACCACGCTGGTTGGCGTCTTGCGCGGGGCGGACGATTTCGAGGCGATCGAGCTCTTAAGCCGTGAATATCTCGCCTGGCTTAGGCAGTTCTTGCCCTACAAGGCCGGCATTCCCCGCGCCCAAACGTTCCGAAAGGTTTTCCGGCTGCTGAAGCCAGAGGTTCTCGAAAGATGCCTTGCCGCGTGGGTTGCATCCCTCCAAGACATTGCGCGCGGCGTTGTTGCGGTTGACGGCAAGACGCCGTGCGGCTCGAACAAAGCGGCGGACGGAAGCGGGGCTTTGCATCTTCTCTCGGCCTATGCCTGCGAGGCGGGCCTTGTCATCGGGCCGCGCGCCGTTAACGGCGAGAGCAACGAGATCAAGGCGATCCCCGAGCTTTTGGAGATGCTGGCGCTCAACGGCGCGATCGTGCCGATCGATGCCATGGGAACACAAAAAGCGATTGCCGGAAAGATTGTGGAGCAGGAAGCCGATTATGTTCTTGCGCTCAAAGGCAACCAAAGCTCGCTCCACGAGGATGTCAAACTCTTCTTTGAGGATGCTGAGCTGGCCAACACCTGCGCCGTCCACAAAACGGCGAGCGCGGGGCATGGCCGCATCGAAGAACGGGAATGCCGCGTGGCAGATGCCGCCGGCTGGCTGCAAGAGCGGCACAAAGGCTGGCAAAAGCTCTCCAGCATCGCCGCCATTGCGTCAACGCGCATCGCCAAGAAAACCGGCCAGACCTCTCACGAAACACGCTTCTACATAACATCCCTGCCCGCGGACCCTGCCGCGATCCTTGCCGCCACGCGGGCGCATTGGGGGATCGAGAACAATCTCCACTGGCAGCTGGATATCGCTTTCGATGAAGACCGCTGCCGGACAAGAGCGGACTTCGCACCCTTGAACCTCGCGGTTGTCCGCCACATCGCCTTCAACATCCTCAAGCGCGACACGTCCAAACTCTTCCTCAAGCGCAAACGCCTGAAGGCTTCCGTCAACCCAGACTTCAGGGGTCGGCTGCTTGCTTGTTAACGATTTACGATTTAGCCCTGGGCGGGGGGAAACTCTTGCGGTTTCCGATTGGGCGGATTCCGCGGCGCCCATGATTCGGTCCGGCTTCCTCGGCGAAGAAGATCGCGGGCCAAGTTGATCGCTTTGACGCGCGGTCTTCGCCTTGCCGCGCAACGTGCCGCGCTTGGATTGCATTTCTCCGGTTACCGGCGGCGGCGGCCAAACGCGGTCACTTTATTAATCCGTTCATAAATAACACGACATTCGCCCGGCGTATCCGGGAGAAGGTGATTGGGAGAAGGAAGAGAGTTTTCCCGGGTTTTCGCGTAACTTTCCTGATTTCCGGATAAGCGGGTAAGCCCGCCGGACCACGAAGTCATTGCCGAACCCAAGCCTCGTCCCGTTGTTGCGCACGATGCAACGGCGCGCCAACCGCCGTCGCACCGGCGCCGCGCGCAACACCGCATCGAACTTGTCCTTGATCTTTCGAGCCTCGCGAAGGATCGCGCGCGCCTCCCCAACGCGAAGGCGAACGTTAATTGCCGCGAATTCTTCCTCGCCGCCGTGCCGTAAACCTAGCGTCTTCTTGCCGTCGAGCTTCGGCGGACGTCCAGTTCAAGGGCTTCGCCGTCAAACCATTAGAGCCGCCGTGCCGGTATCGCGCCCGCCATCTCTAACGCGGCCGGCCGGCCGCAACCAAGAATGGGGGCAAACGGTCGCGGGACTTTCGCCGCCTCGCACGCGCCGCGCGCGCCGCCTCCAGCGTCCGGCGATCCAGCTTTCGGGCGCCGTCTTTTCTCATGCCGGTCTCATGCCGGCGGAGAATCAATTTCAATTCACGCGGTCAAGCAAAATATCGAATGACTTATGAACGGATTAATAACTTGATGGCAAAATCACCAGCCGCATTTTTTTCGATTGATGCTTGGTGCACGGCCTCGATACTCGCCTTTAATGCGAGCGGCTTCCGGCGCGATGTTGCCGCCCCTCATCGATGAGACAGGCCGTCCAATAAGCAGAACGCCTATCGTGTCATTTGTCCTCGCGTTCTCTTGCTGCCGCGAGGCGGTTGAAAGCGCCGGACTCAATCGAAGCGTTTCATCGCCGATGTCTTTGCAGGACCATGCGCGGTATCCCACGTTACTTAACGTAAGACGGCGCGATGCTTTCCGGTGATTTTGCGCAACCGGAAAGAACCGCCGCGCCCGGTGCCAACAACATAATATTTTTGATGATTTTCCACGCGATTATCCCGATTTCGCGCGCTTGGGCCACGCCGCAACTCCGCCGCCAGGGACAATCGGCGCCTCCCCCCTAGGCGTCTCTTGGCCGGGACAGCGTCCGTGGGGGAACCCGGCGGCTGGCGGCAATCTTCGAACTTATCGCACAAACCCGCGGAAGGCGCCCCCCGGGCCCGAAAAAAACTCTCCTGGTTCGCTGGAATGCTCCTTTGCGCGATATTGTGGTTGCGAGGGTCCGCGCCAACGCGTCACATTTCAAACGGCGGTTCGCATCCTCTCGAATCCCGCGTCGAGATCCGCCTTCAGATCCTCGATGTCTTCGAGGCCGACGGAAAAGCGCAACGCGGGACCTGGCGGATTCCACGCCGTCGCGCTGCGATAGCTCCGGCAATCGAAGGGAATGACAAGGCTCTCGAAGCCGCCCCATGAATAGCCCATGCCAAACAGCTTTAGCCCGTCGAGCATGGCGGCGAGCGCGGCCCGCGGGCAGGGCGAAAGAAGCACCGAGAAAAGCCCCGACGAGCCGAGAAAATCGCGCTTCCAAAAGGCGTGCCCCGGGCAGGAGGGAAGCGCCGGATGCAAGACTTGGACGACCTCTTTCCGGGCGGCGAGCCAGCGGGCGAGATCGAGCGCTTGACGCTCGGCCTCCCGCAGCCGGAGGTCGAGCGTGCGCAGCCCGCGCAAGCTCAAGAAAACATCCTCGGGACCGGCGCACATCGCAAAGGCGTCGAAGGTGGCCCTCAGTCTTGGAAACCATGCCGCGTTGGCGGACACGAGCCCGATGAGAAGATCGGAGTGGCCGGAGAGATATTTTGTTCCGGCTTCGACCGCCATGTCCGCGCCACGCGCATGGGGCGGAAAGAACAAGGGCGTGGCCCAGGTGTTGTCGAGAATCGTGCAAATGCCCTTGGACCGGGCGAGCGCGGCGATCGCCGGGACATCCTGGATTTCGAAGCTCTGCGAACCGGGGATCTCGATGAAGATCACGCTTGTGTGCGGCCGGATCAAGGATTCGATCGCGGCGCCGGCCGCGGGATCGTAATAGGTTGTCTCGACGCCCATGCGGGCCAGGATCGTCTCGCAGAAGTTGCGCGACGGACGATAGACCGCGTCGGTCACGAGAATATGATCGCCGGACTTGACGGCGGCGAGCAGGGCGAGCGCGATCGCGGCGAGGCCCGAGGGCGCGAGCACGGTGCCAGCGGCGCCGGACAGTTCCGTCCACGCGCTCTCCAGCGCCTCCGTTGTCGGCGTTCCCTTTGTGGCGTAGGAGAACCGTGCCTTGCGCGCCGAAAAATCCTCCAGGGTCGGAAAAAGCACGGTCGAGCCCCGATAGACCGGCGTGTTGACGAAGCCATGCTGGTCGCTGGGGCGGCGCCCGGCGTGGATCAGTTTCGTGCGGTTCTTCAAAGGGATGCGGTCTTGCGGCGTGGTCTCGGTCATGGCTGCGTCCCGTCATATGTAAAAGACTGAATTTGAGCTTTCAGTCACTGCCGCGAGAAATCGCAACCTGCCATTCATCTCATGGCGGCGAGTTTGGCGAGCGGATCGATTCTGGCAAGGACGCGAGCCGCGCTCGCGCCGGCGAAGCCGGTGCCATAGCCCGTTGCTTGCAACGGGCGTTCTTCCGAACGCCCTATGGCATCCTTGCCAGAATCGACTCCGCCTCGCCGATAATGCTTGGCCCGTGCGATGAATGGCGAAATCTGACGTTGGCCGGTGGATCAAATCCCAACTTTTACACGTCATATGCGCGCGGCAAACCGCGATTTTGACCGGCGCTTCGTCAAGCCGGGGATAAAAACGCGGTCCGCGCGGTTGCAATGTCCGCCACTCGGCCGGTTTCGTCCAGTGCCTTCCATACGCGGCATCTGCCGCGCGGCCCGGCTTCATGCCGATCGTTTTGAAAAGTTTTCTTATGCTCGAGAAGGCCGCCGCATACCAGCGGCATTCGGGAATGACCGATGCCCCGTCGCGCGCGGCAAGCGAGGCGATGCGCCTGGCTCCTCGACGAAGGGTATTCTATGTGGCGGAACCCAGCCGCGCAAGGTCCGCCGGTCCATGCCACGGAGCTTGCCGGCTTCGCCCCGCTTATATTCTTCAAGCACCAAGGCCAGCGCCAACATCCGCTCCTTTGCATCGGCGTCATTGCTCCGCCTCGCCGCCTCGCGGAGCACCGCCGTGTCATCGTCGCGCGTGATTGTCAAAGCTTTCGGCACCGGAGTCTCCGCGAACCCTTGCCGGGCCGCGGAGAACCACGCCACCGCGAATCTGCAAATACAAGCCGAGTCAGAGGTCAGTGCCGCTGGCATTGGCGCGGCGACAACCCCGGAACTGGATTGAACGTTGGCCGCGAACTGGACCCCAACAGCACTCCCAAAGGCCTCGTCGCCGCGACCGCGGAAATGGCCCGCCGCAACATCCAGCGCGCAAATTTTCACGGCGCGCGGGATGATCCGATCGCTCCCTCAAACCACGCAATGCAAACGAAGCGATGGTTTCCCGGCAGGCCCTAATCCTGCTGACTGCGTCCGCGGAAACACCCGCGGCCTGGGGAACGGACTGCCGGAAATGACACAGGAAAGGGCCACGCCATGAGCGGCGCGTCGTTATCGCATGTCCTTCCGAAGCCAAGCCCGAGGAAATCCGGCAAAAAGTGCTGGATCTGCAAAAGGAGTACCTGATTGAACTTGGCGATGCCGCGATCGCGGTCAAACAGCCGAATGGCACCGTCAAGCTCAATTAGCCCATCAATACGACCGCGATGGGCGCGGTCTCCGGCACCTTCTGGGGCACGCTGGCCGGCGCGGTTTTCTTGATGCGTTCACTGGCCGATCTGGGCCAGGGCGTTGCGCAGCGGCGCGCCGGAGATGCGCATCAAGCCTCGGTAAGGGTGATTCGATTCCAGTATCGGAAAAATCGCGATCGAGACCGAAAGCGCTCCGATCAAGAGAGCAATGATCACTGTCGCGTTGGAGCGCGCGAAAACGCCAAAGCCCACGAACAGCATCGAAATCCAAAAGACAAGAACGGTCAGGAACGGCCAAGGGATCGAACTGTTGATCTGTTCGAGCGTGAGCGCGCGTGTCTGGCGGATGGCTCCGCTTATTTCGAGCGCCCTCTTTTGGATGAAGTGCTGTGCTTCGGTATCGGGCGAGAGTTTTGCTATGCTGTCATAGAAGCCGGCAGCCTCGGCATGGGGATGGGCGCCGGTGCTAGCTGTCCCAACCGGAGGCCGTCCTTCGACCAGATTGTGTCGACCGCCGCCGAAACGGCCACCCGAAGCCTTTCGCGCAATTCGCTTGCCTCCGGCCCATATTGCGCCAGCATGCCGTCGAGCTCGACGATGGTCGCGGAAACCTGCTGTAATTCACCGCTCTGCGTCTCGTAGGAGCTGTTCGCCGAGGCAATGAGCAGGCCAAGGACCAAGGCGGCCATGGTTGCGATGAGCCCCATGACGAGTTTAATGACATCCTTGGAGTCTTCGCTCAAATGATCATCGGGCAGTTTTTTGCGCGGGACCATGCCGAAAACCGCTGTCGCGAAGGCACAGACGAAAATCATCGACGAGACGGCCAGCGGGGCCAACAATAGCGGCGTGTCCGATCCTTGATCTGGATGAATAGAGAGGCCTCGTTCAGCCGCCGGACAAGATGAGGCAGCATTTTGTCCAACGGTAGCGCCGGCGTCTACTCGCCCAAAAGGTGGAGCACGACCTCCCGCCGGTGCGGCGCGCTGCGATGCTCGAACAGATAGATGCCCTGCCAAGTCCCAAGGACCATCCGCCCCGAGACGACCGGAATGGCAATCTGTGTTTGCGATAGCGCGGCCCTGATATGCGCGGGCATGTCGTCCAAACCTTCGGTTTTGTGGACATAGCGCTTGCTATCTTCGGGCGCGATTTCCTCGAAAAAATTTTCAAGATCCGTTTGGACGTCGGGGTCGGCGTTCTCCTGAACGAGCAGCGAGGCCGAGGTGTGGCGGCAGAAAATCGTCAAGAGGCCGGTCGAGACATTTTGCGCATGAAGCCAGCGCGTTACCTCCGCGCCGATCTCGACGAGACCTTTGCCGCAGGTTTGAATGTGCAGGCTATGGAGCGCTTGGCGCATCGAAAAGGTCGCGGGCTGGAAGCGGTGGCGATGAGGCCGGCCGCAAGGTTACCGCATTTCGATATCGCAAGGGCCGCCGTCTTTATGGTTTTATGTCAACGAGCGCGCAGTCCGCTGCCGCGCCAAGCTTTGCCGTAGAAATGCCGCACCGCCACGAGACGCGCGAAAAAATCGCGTTCAGGCCGATACCTTTTCTTCACTTTCCCGCGTTTGCGCGTAACATGACGTGACCTTGGGATCGCGGCCGCCGCGATGTACCGGCCGGGTTTCCGGTTTGCAGCCGCGGCTCTTGTTTGCTCTTGTTGTCATGGCCACATCGTCGTCCGCGGCGCATCGTCCGGCGATTTTTGCGGGGCGGCAAAGCGGGGCCGCGCCAGTTTGGTGACGATGCGCCAGGAGTGCGAAGATGAGCGACGGAAGCAGTTTTGACAGGCCGGCTTTTCCAGTAGCCATCCCGGCGCAGCTTCCGGCGGGAGCGCTCGCCGGCGTTCGCACGCGGCGGATCGTGGCTCTTTTTTTCGATCTGATTTTCGTCTCCATTCTTTCCTTTTCGCTGTGGCTCGCGCTCGCCTTTTTGACCTTTGGGCTTTCGCTCTTCATCCTGCCGCCGCTGTTTCCAATCGTGGCGTTTTTTTACAATGGGCTCACGATTTCGGGCTATCGGATGGCGACCCCCGGCATGCGGGCGATGGACCTCGAAGTGCGTCTAACCGATGGCACGAGGGTGCCTTTTCTCAACGCCGCGGTGCAGGCGGTGCTCTTTTATGTGAGCACGATGTTCCCGCCGGTATTTCTCGTCTCGCTCTTGAGCACGAACAAAAGATGTCTGCACGATATGCTTGCCGGCGTTATCGTCACCCGGCGGTTTATGTGGGGCTAGAATTTTCAGCCGATGTTTTCAGAAGGCCAGCTTCTGAAGACCAAAAAGAGGGCAGGCGAGATTGACGCGAGAACCGCGCGACGCACCGCAGTTTTATCTGACCTCGCCTTCGGCGTGCCCTTATTTGCCCAGCCGGCAGGAGCGCAAGGTCTTCACCCATTTGATCGGCCGCCGCGCCGCGGCGCTGAACGACCAGCTCACCCAATCGGGATTCCGGCGCTCGCAGACAATCGCTTACCGCCCTGCCTGCGAAAATTGCCGTGCCTGCGTGTCGGTCCGCGTCAAGGCCAGGGAATTCCGCTGGTCGCGGAATTTCCGCCGGGTCGTCGAAATCAATCGCGACCTAGCCGGAACCGTGGTCCGGGCCGAGCCCACCTCAGAGCAATATGCACTTTTCCGCCGCTACCTCGACGCGCGGCATGGCGACGGCGGCATGGCCGACATGACGGCCGTCGATTATTCGACGATGATCGAGGACAGCCATGTCGAAACCCGTCTCGTCGAATATCGCCTTTCCCAGGAAGACGCCGTTGCGGCGGGCGAGCGGCCGCTCGTTGCCGCCTGCCTGACCGATCTCCTCGCCGACGGTTTGTCGATGGTTTATTCCTTCTACGTTCCGGGTGAACAGAGCCGGTCGTTCGGCACCTATATGATCCTCGATCATATCGAACGCGCGCGCCGTCTCGGCCTGCCGCATGTCTATCTCGGCTACTGGGTCGCGGGCTCCCGGAAGATGGCCTATAAGGCGCGTTTCCTGCCTCAGGAGCGGCTCGGGATGGGCGGCTGGGAATGGGTGGATTAGAACAGCACAATAGAGACTCACAAATATTAAAGCGGTTTGAAAATACTCTGTGGAGAATCCGAAAATATTCTGCTGTAGAACTCCACTGCATATCGATCCGTCATTCCCGCTATGAAATCGCATACAACCCGCTTCTTCGCCGCGTCATTGTTACTTAAAGACTCAGAGCCTGTCTCAAAAGGGTATTGCACGCGGGATGGTTGCATGATTCACCGCATCATTTGCAACTGATGCGGTGATTCGCGATGTGGACGAAAGAGCAGCGAGCGATCTATTGGCGTGACGAAGATCGCTATCCGAGCAATTTGACGGATGCGGAATGGGAGCGGCTGAAGCCTTTGATTCCCGAAGCCTTGCCTGGCGGGCGGCCACGCAAGACCGATATGCGGGCGGCGATGAACGCGATCTTCTACCTGCTTCGCACGGGCTGCCCTTGGCGCTATCTGCCGCGCGACGAATTTCCGCCGCGCTCGACGGTCTACAATATTTTCCGCAAGTTCCAGAAGGACGGCGTGTGGGAGGCCATCTGGGAAGAGCTGCACATGACTTTGCGCGAGCAACTCGGGCGAGAGGCGAGCCCCACGGCAGCTGTCATCGACAGCCAGACGCTGAAGGCGGCGGAAAAGGGGGCGGTTTTGATGGCGAGGTAGGTTATGATGCCGGTAAGAAGGTCAAGGGACGCAAGATTCACGCCCTTGTCGATACCGAAGGCCTGCCGCTACGGGCCATCGTTCATTCCGCAGGCATCCAGGACCGCGACGGTGCAACGCTTGTCCTCGACAAGATCCGCAACCGCTTTCCCTGGCTCGAACTGGTCTGGGCGGACAATGGCTACAACGCGTGGCAAGTCGAAGCCGCCGTTGCCAAAGTTCCGGTGCTGCACCTCGAAATCGTCAAGCGCGGTGACGACCTGAAGGGCTTTGTCGTCTTGCCGCGCCGCTGGGTCGTCGAGCGGACTTTCTCTTGGTTCGGCCGGAATCGCCGCATCGCCAAGGATTACGAAAATCTCGGCCTAACCCTCGCCGCCTTCGTCACACTGGCCTGCATCCAGATCGCGGTCAGACGACTCGCGCGATAGTTGTCTTTTGAGTCAGGCTCTCATAAAGATTTCTATAGTCTTCCGGTAATAACATATAACCTTTAGGCGAATCCAACTTATCGAATAATTTACTAATGATGTCAAATCCCCTCTGTTCTTGTACCCGAAGGCGGGACGCCATTATTGTGGTTTCATAGGTGTAGTGTTTTAATGTTTCCACTTTTCTGGCGACCGTATCCTTCAATTTCACGCTGCTAAGAACAGGATGTTTTTCATCAAATTGAAGTTCGACACCGCTTATGAATTCGCTTACAAGATCAGCCGTAAACTGCGTGCGGAGATAGCCATTTGACGCTAACTGGCGCGAAGCGGACGCCACATTACTCGCAAGAGCAAGCACTATGGCCGCGTTGAGTTCGCCCTGAGGTCGAATAACATCGTCACCGAGCCCGCTAAAAAGCGTTAAGAAAATGCCATCTACATCCCGCTCGCCAAACTGACAGTTCAGTTTCGTACTGACTTTTCTTGCGACCGCCTCTTTCGTTGGCGTTGATGACCCAAGTATCTTGAGTGGATCAAGAAATTCTGCTTTGAACGGTAATTGCTCACCCCCAGATTCCGGGGTGCGTCTAGCATTGCCGCGAGAAACGATTTTGACAAGAGGCGCCGCAGCTGATTCAAGCTCTGGATGAATCGCGAAGCGCTTGAATCGCTGGACAAGGAAACGCTGATCCGCCTGGTTCTGGTGCAGGCGCAGACGATTTCGGCATTGACGCGGCAAATCGAGTTTCTGACGGCACGTGTCGGCGAACTCGAAGCCAAGCTCGGCCTGCCTCCGAAGACGCCGGATAATTCGAGCACGCCCCCGAGCCAAGGGCAAAAGGCCTCGGTCTCGGCGGCGAAAAAGCCCGAGCGCAAGGCGCATGCCGGGGCGCATCGGCCTCTGCATCCTAATCCGGCGCATAAACGCGATATGATCGCGACCGCTTGCCAGCATTGCGGCGCGGACGTTTCCGGCGTGGCGCAGATCGCGTGCGAAGCCTACGACCGTGTCGAAATCAAAGACATCAAACCCGATGTCACGCGGGTGACACTGCACGGCGGAACCTGTCCGTGCTGCGGGAAGAGGTTCAAGGCCGCGCCGCCTAGCGGAATGGAGCCCGGCTCTCCGTTCGGGGAAAACCTGCGCGCCCTTGTCATTTACCTGCGCTTCACCCAGGGCATCGCCTTCGAGCGTCTGGCGCGGCTGCTGTCCGACATCCTCGGCCTCGAAATCAGCGAAGGCGCTCTCGTCAATATGCTGGAGGCGGCGCGCGAAGCCTTCGCGGCGCAGATCAATCACATCCGCGCCCGTCTCCTGTCGGGAACCATCCTACAATCCGACGAGACCGGCCTCAGGGTCGGCAAAAGGAATTGGTGGCTGTGGGTGTTCCATCATGACGACAGCGCCATCTTCGTGATCGAGCCATCGCGCGGCAAATGCGTGGTCGAGGGGTTCCTCGGCGCGTTCCGCCCCGATTTCTGGGTCTCGGACCGCTATGGCGGCCAGATGGGCTGGGCGAAAAAAGACAATCAGGTCTGCCTCGCTCATCTCATTCGCGACGGGCAATATGCCATCGACGCCGGCGACGGCATTTTCGCACCCGGTCTGCACCATCTGCTTGGTCGAGCCTGCCGGATTGGCCGTCGGCGAGACAAGCTCGCGGACGTGACGCGCAAAACCTATGCCGCGCGCCTCGAAGCCCGCCTCGACGAACTCATGCGCCGCAGGCCAACCCATAAGGCGGGAGTCAAAATCCAGCGCGTAATCAAGAAAATCCGCCGCCACATGTTCGTCTTCGTCACCAACCGGGCCATTCCTGCGACCAACAACGGCTCCGAGCGGGTGTTGCGCCCTTGCGTCACCTTCCGCAAAATCACCAACGGCTTTCGCACCGAGTGGGGTGCCCGCCTTTATGCCGACATCCGATCCGTCATCGAAACCGCCCGCCGCCGCGCCATCACCGCACGCGAAGCCATCCGCCTCACCCTCGCCGGAAAGCCTCTCGCCACCGCGCCGTAACCAGGGGGGTGAGCAATTACTTTGAACGTATCCTCAAGGTCATATGTTGAATAAGCGACATCGTCTGCCACATCCATAATCGAGCATTCTATCGTTTTAAACTCTCTGTTATTAGGTATATCTTGGCAAACCGAAGATTTTACTTTATCAAATACAGATTTCTCAGATTCATATATGCCTTTTTGGATACCTTCGGAAGTTCGATAAAACGGAATAATTCTACCATATTTTATAATTGAAGCCAGCGAGCGATATGTAACATTCAGGCCCAAACGTTGATCAACGCCATCTTTGTCAATCGGGGCCTGGCAGTTACCACGCAGTTCCTTCTTTTCTATTCTCGTGACTATTCTAAACGTTTGAGCATTGCCTTCGAAGCCTCCAATCGCTTTCATGCGGTCGTCGAGCGCCCTTTCTCCATTGTGTCCAAAAGGTGGATGATCAAGGTCGTGAGCAGCACCAGAGAATTCGACTAAATCTACATCTATTGGATTTTGTTGAAAGCACTCATGTTCAAAGTTTATTTTGATCGCAATGGACTTTGCGATCTGCGCTACCTCCAATGAGTGTGTCAGCCTACTTCGAAAAAAATCTGACTCCAATCCAGGAAAGACTTGCGTCTTGCCCTGGAGTTGGCGAAACGCGGCTGAATGTATTAAACGGGCAAAGTCCCGTCGAAAGTCTGATCCATAGGGTTCCGCGGTCGTCGCGGTATGCGTTGCAACCGTTTTTTCCCGCTGATAATCATTTTTTTGGTACAGGCACATCCCTATTTGGGCCTTTGTTAGCTTGACTGCACTCTACCGGTTTCTCAGAAGTCTTAGACTTGGTGGAAAGAGCTTCTGCTGTCGCCACTAACGTTGATCGCGCAGCCACCATGCGAGCCGCCCTAATTGTTGCACTCTCGCCCATGAACCCCTCCATTTTTTCACGATGTTCACCTGACCACGAAAAACAGCAACATGATAATTTTTTTGCTTATTGCAAACAAATTGCAAACACACAAATTATGTCAATCAGACACTGGCTCGAAAATCATCTCAACCAAACCGATTGTTCTTGGGGAATCCTTTCGGTGGTAGCCTGCCCGCCTCGGCACGATTGCCCAGCCAATCGCGCAGCTCACGCGCTGAAACGCCAAATGTCCGCCCGGCGGAGTCTTTCCAGGTCAAGCCCTGGTCAAGATAAAAGACCTTGGCATCGCTGAGCCCGCCATCCCTGTATTTTTGCAAACGAACACCCTTGCCACGTGCCATCCCAGGCAATTGGGCAAGCGGAAATACGAGAAGCTTACGGTTTTCGCCAATCGCCGCCACATGATCGCCTTCAGCGGGAACGATGAGCGCGGCGGTTGCCGGCTTTGCAACGGTAAGAAGCAGTTTGCCTTTGCGGGTACCGCCAACCATTTCGTCCTGGCTCGCGACGAACCCGCGGCCATCGCTTGCGGCGACCAGCATTTTCTGGCCCGCGGCATAGGGAAAGACGGCGGCGATCGTCTCGCTTTCCGTGATATCGGCCATCAGACGGACGGGTTCGCCCTGGCCGCGCCCGCCCGGCAATTTGCTAGCGTCGAGCGTGAAAATCCTTCCATCGCTGGCGAGAACGAGGATCTTTGATGTAGTCTCAGCGAAAAACGACACGGCCAATCTGTCACCGCCTTTGAACTGCACGCCAGCGAGATCCGTGACATTGCCTTTCAGCGCGCGGATCCAGCCTTTTTCGGAAACCACGATCGTCACCGGCTCGCGCTCGATCATCGCTCCGGCGATATCGGCATCGGCGATATCGGGCGCTTGTCCAAAACTCGTGCGGCGGCGGCCGATTTTTGTCTCGGGACCGTATTTCTTCTTGAGCTCGCGAATTTGCGCGGCGACCGTCTTCCATTGCTTGGCTTCATCGCCAAGCAATGCCTCGATCTCGCGCTTTTCCTTCGCAAGATCGTCGCTTTCGCGGCGCAGCTGCATTTCTTCAAGCCGGCGCAAGCCGCGTAGCCTTGTGTCGAGAATGTAAGTCGCTTGCACATCGGAAAGGTCGAAGGTTGTCTGCAACTCTTGCTTTGGATCGTCGGCCTCGCGGATGATCCGGATCACTGCGTCGAGGCTCAAAAAGACAACGAGCATGCCGGCAACGAGTTCGAGCCGGTGGACGATCCCGGCCTGCCGGTGCCGCGCGCGGCGCAAAAGAACCTCGCGGCGATGGTCGAGCCATTGCCGCAACGCCTCCTTGAAGGAGACCACGCGGGGCACGACGCCATCGGCGAGCAGGTTCATATTCATCGGAAACCGGCTCTCCAGTTCGGTCAGTCTAAAAAGCTGCTCCATCATCATTTCAGGATCGATCGCGCGCGTGCGGGGCTCGATGACGACGCGGATATCCTCGGCGGATTCGTCGCGGACATCGGCGACGGCGGGCAGCTTCTTGTCGGCCAGAAGCTCGGCGATCTTTTCGATGAGCTTCGACTTCTGCACCATGTATGGAATTTCGGTGACGACGGCGGCCCACGCGCCGCGGCTTCCCTCCTCCTTCGACCAGCGCGCCCGCAACCGGAACGAGCCCCGACCGCCCTCGTAAGCCTCGGCGATCGCTAGCCCGGATTCGACAAGGATTCCGCCGGTCGGGAAATCCGGCCCCGGCGCGAAACTCAGCAATTGAGCGGTCGTGGCATTGTTGTGCGAGATGAGATAAAGGGCCGCGTCGCACAGTTCGGCGAGGTTATGCGGCGGGATCGACGTTGCCATGCCAACCGCGATGCCTTGCGCGCCGTTGGCGAGCAGGTTTGGGAGCGCGGCCGGCAGGACAATTGGCTCTTTCTGGTCGCCCGAGTAATTCTCGCGAAACTCGACCGCATCCTCGTCGA
Organism: uncultured Alphaproteobacteria bacterium; assembly: GCA_963706215.1. Lineage (GTDB taxonomy): Bacteria > Pseudomonadota > Alphaproteobacteria > Rhizobiales > Beijerinckiaceae > Methylocapsa. The sequence goes on from OY970154.1 coordinate 77,770, forward strand.
TGCCTTCGAGCAAGAGCCTGGCGACATCGGTCATCCGCGCTTCGGTGTAGCGATAGGCGGCGGCGCCGTCGCCGTCGATATTGCCGAAATTGCCTTGGCCGTCGACAAGCGGATAGCGCGAGGAAAAATCCTGGGCGAGGCGCACCAGGGCGTCGTAGATCGCCTGATCGCCATGCGGATGGAAAGAGCCCATCACGTCGCCGACGATTTTCGCGCATTTCTTGAAGGCGGCGCCCGGATCGAGACGCAAAATGTGCATGCCGTAGAGGATGCGCCGGTGCACCGGCTTCAGCCCGTCGCGGGCGTCGGGAAGCGCCCGCCCCATGATGGTCGAGAGGGCATATTGGAAGTAGCGCTCTTCGAGCGCGTCGCGCAGATTGACTGGTTCGGCGCCACCCCCAGATTGAGGCGGCGGTGAGACATTTTTTCCCATGCGCGAAGGCCTAAACGACGCCCCGAAGCGAATCAAGTTCCGTTTTTGTTCTTTTGAGACTTATGCACGGAATTGAGCGCGGGGTTTGGGGTTACCCCACGTCGGGCCAGACGCATGACGGTGCCGTGCAGCCAGCTTGTGGTGAAAAGCGGTCATTCCCGATTTGTGAGGCAGTTGACGCCTCTGCGCCAAAAGCAGACCCTCAGGGTTCGCTGCAGCCGGAACACAGGGAAAAGCCTGAGGGCTCATAGGATTTGGGTAGGAGGATGATGTCGTGAGGCTTTCGCAAAGCTGGTGCAATTCAAATGCCGGATTACTCGGTCAATCAGTTTTCCAAGCGGGAGGAGTAGAGATTATGAAAGCCGTTGCCTTCGCGCTCTTTGTGCTGGTGGCCACCAGCCTGCCATCATCTTCTTTCCCTCAAACCTACGCTCTAAATCCGCCAGAACTCACCACGCCGGAACGCGTCGAGAGCCGCCTCGGGCAACTGCAATTTCGCGACGGCATACCGACTGCCAAAACGGCTGAGAAAATATACGCCTATCTCGACTTTTCGCGCGGCGTCGAAACCTTTCTCAATGGTTTCTCTGGCGTATCCATGTATGCGATCCGCAAGGGATTCCGCGATTCCGGCGTCAAGGACAACGACATCCTCATCTTCTCCGGCTTGATGGACTCGAAGTCGCTCTTCCTCACGGCGAACGCCGACACGATCTACTTCTGGGGCTATCTCGATCTGAGCAAGGGCCCGATGGTCGTCGAGGTGCCGCCGGAGAGCCTCGGCATCTTCGACGACATGTGGTTCCGCTGGATTTTGGATTTCGGCCTCGCCGGGCCGGATCGCGGACAGGGCGGAAAGTATCTCGTACTGCCGCCAGGCTATGATGGCCCCCTGCCCGAGGGCGGCTACTTCATCGCACATTCGCGGACGAATGGCGTGGGCCTCATCGCTCGCACCTTCCTGGACAATAACGATCCAACGCCTGCCGTAGCCCGCATCAAGGCCGGACTCAAAATCTATCCTTACGTCCCCGGCAGCTATGGTTCGAGCATAGGTGCTTTTCTGAATGGAAAAGGTCCGCTGGGGCAGCTGAGCACGCCTGCGTCGCCGAGGTTTGTCGAGGGCACCGGACGCGTCATGAACACGGTGCCCCCGAACGACACTTCATTCTACGAGATGCTCGATGCACTGGTGCAGGAAGAGCCGGCCGAGGCACTTGATCCGGAACTTGCCGGCCAGTTCGCGGCTATCGGCATCGTCAAGGGCCGGCCATTCAAGCCAAACGACCGGCTGCGCAAAGTCCTGACCGAGGCGGCGGCGCTCGGCAACGCCGCCAGCCGAACGATCGGGACCCGTGCCCGCGCGGCGGAAGGCTTCACCTACTACCCGGATTCATTCTGGAGCAACCCGCTGTTCGCCGGTGGCTACGAGTTCATGAACCCGCCGCCGGAGATCACCAAGAAGGGCGTCAAGCCATACCCCAGCACGGGCGCGCGCGCGCTCGATGCGCGAACCTCCTTCTTCTATCTCGCCACAGTCATCACCCCGGCGATGGTGATGCGGCTGACCAACATCGGCTCGCAATATCTGGGCACCTTCTATGACGCGAAGGGCAATCCGCTCGATGGCGCCAAGACCTATAAGGTCATGCTGCCGCCAAACATCCCTGCGGCCAAGTTCTGGTCATTCACCGTATATGACAACCAGTCGCGCTCGATGCTGCAGACCGCGCAGCGGTTCCCGCGCGCCGGAAGCCAAAGCTTCCCCACGCCAGCGGCGGTCGCAAACGCCGTCGGCTCGACCGCCGTCTATTTCAGCCCGAGGCGCCCTGTTGGCGTCCCGGAAGGCAATTGGATTCAGACGACGCCGGGCAAGGGGTGGTTCGTGCTGCTGCGTCTCTACAGTCCGCTCCAGTCGTTCTTCGACAAGTCATGGCGGCCGGGAGAGATCGAGCTCGTGAATTGACAAAACCAGTATCGACGAAAATGCCGGACTACGGAGGACCGCGATGAAACAGACAGCACGCTTGGCGATAGGTCTGACGTTTGCTCTCACCATGTCGGCTTTGGCGCAGAACACCCTTGCGAACGCGCATTATTTGTTCGCGCGCGGGTATCCCACGCGCGACACGGCACGACGCGCGCGCCGTGACCGCCTATCGCTTCTGGTACCCGGCAGTTTCGGCCGAAGGCATCTTCAACGGCAACCGCGCCGTCGGTATCCAAGACAATGAAACCGTAGGCATCGCCGCAGCGGGTCCGCGCCAGGTTGGCTTTACGCTCAATTCCGACACGCCCTATGGCTCGGCCACGCTTGATGTGAAGAACGGCCCGATGGTCATCGAGGTGCCGCCAGGCCCGTATATCGGGCTGGCCGACGATCACTATCAGGGTTGGATTCTGGACCTGGGCTTGCCGGGCCCGAACGAAGGCAAAGGTGGGAAACATCTCATTCTGCCGCCGGACTACAAGGGCGAGGTGCCGGCCGGCTACCAAGTTGGCCGCTCATCGTCATGCAAGGTTCTGCTCGCCGTTCGGGCGCTGCCGGTCGAGGGAAATGTCGCGGGAGCGATGGACGCTCTGCGCAAGATCAAAATCTATCCGCTCGCGACCGCTGCCAATCCTGTGCTCCTGAAGTTCGTCGACACGACCGAAACAACCATGGACAGCACATCGCTGCGCTGGGAAGATAACATCCAGTTCTGGAAGGTGCTTCATCGCATCGTCGATGCCGAACCGCTGGTGGACAAGTTCCTCCCGATGTACGGGTTGCTCTCCGCGCTTGGCATTGAAAAGGGCAAGCCGTTCGCTCCTGATGCGCGCACGAAGGCCATTCTTGAACAAGCAGCCATTGCGGGGCGAGACCAGCTGCTGGTGTCCGCCTTTGCCAGCGCACGCCCGGACCGGCTGGCTTGGCCGGACCGCAAATGGGAGTGGGTCGGCCTGGTGCCCGGCAGTGCTCAGTTCGAGACGCCTGCTGGCATCGACCTTGAGGCCCGCGATCGCTGGTTTGCGCAGGCGATCGTGACCTCGCCCGCCATGTTCCGCCGCACTCCCGGTGCGGGCTCACTCTATTGGCTCGCAGCGCGCGACGGGACAGGCGCCTATCTCGACGGCGGCAAGAGCTACAAGCTGTCGATCCCGCAGCCGGTGCCCGATAAGCTGTTCTGGTCGGTGACTGCATATGACGCGCAGACGCGCTCGGAAGTTCAAACCGGCCAGGACAAGGCCGCGCTTCGTTCGATGTTCGAGCTGAAGGATGTCGCGGGTACTGCGCCGATCGATCTGTATTTCGGTCCCACGCCGCCTGCCGGCCACGAACGCCGATGGATCAGGACCGCTCCCAGTAAGGGCTGGTTCGCCTACATTCGCATCTACGGCCCGGAGCAGGCTGCGTTCGACGGAAGCTGGAAACCCCGGGATTTCGAGGAGGTGAAGTGAGCAGTCTGTTTTGCCACGGCTGCACACAACACCGCTCGATTACGAAGTCCGCAAAGGGGGCACGAGTGGCCGATGTCACCACGCGCAACGAATGGGCGCTACGGGTCGGGAGCGGACACGCTTTGTCCGTCAGTGGGCAGGCATCATGAGGGTACCAAGCGTCTAATCTTATCCACTAGGTTTCGTCAACACACTCAAGCCGGTTAGCTGCTCTTGCGGCCGTTGCATCAGCCCGCGCCTCCCTTCGACCGCCGCAGGTGCGTCTCGCTCCACTTGCGCATCAGGTCCGTGATCGGCCGCAGGATCCGCCCGTAGGCCGTGAACGAGTATTCCACCTTGGGCGGCACGACCGGATAGACCTTGCGGTGGACGATGCCGTCGTCTTCCAGCTCGCGAAGTTGTCGGGTCAGCATGCGTTCACTGATGCCAGGAATTTTGCGCCGCAGGTCCCCGAAGCGGCAGACTTGATCCCGCAGCCAGAACAGGATGAGGGCCTTCCATTTGCCCCCGATCACTTCCAGGGGGGCTTCCACCGGACAGTGGTGGGGGGGGAGCCGGTTTCGGTTTTTTCAGCCATACTTACTATAATGTTAGTATCATGCCTCATTATGCGTACTTGTTTCATAGGTTGGTAACTCTTACCATGCCCGAGAGCAACGGGGATTATAGGACAGCCGTGAAAGCGGCGATTTCCGGCTATCTCGCTCGGAGCACGCATAATGAAAATTAGCATTCTCGGTGCCGGCAACGTCGGTGGCACTTTGGGACGCGCCTGGGCACGCAAGGGGCACGATGTATTCTTTGGCGTCCCGAGTCCCGGAGAGGCCAAGACGCAGGAACTTCTGACAACCATTGGATCAAAGGCCCGCGCTGGAACCGTGGCCGAAGCGGCCGCGGCCGGCGATGTGATCGTGCTGGCGACGCCGTGGCCAGCCACAAAGGACGCCGTCCAAGCCGCCGGCAACCTCGCAGGCAAGGTGGTGGTGGACTGCACCAACCCCCTCAAATCGGACTTCACGGGCCTCGCCCTCGGATACACGACTTCCGGCGCGGAGCAAGTGGGCCAAAGGTGCCAAGGTCTTCAAGGCCTTCAATCAGACCGGATTCAACAATATGGCCGATCCGGCCTTCGACGGCCAGCGGGCCGTCATGTTTGTCTGCGGCGACGATGACGCGCGGAAGCCGACCGTGCTGAAGCTGGCCACGGACGTCGGGTTTGAGGCCATCGACGCAGGGAAACTCGTGATCGCGCGCCTCCTTGAACCTTATGGCATGCTCTGGATTCACCTCGCCCTTGCACGGGGATTGGGACGCGATTTTGCCTTCGTCTTGCACCGGCGCGAGAAGGAGGCGCCGTGAACATCGGCATCATTGGCTCCGGAAACTTGGGGGCAAGCATGGGCAAAATCTGGGCCGCGAAGGGGCACATCACTCCAGTTTTTCGAACAGTCCCGAAGGAGGCAATTTATGCCTACCATCATGGTTACGGGCAGCAATCGCGGTCTCGGTTTCGAATTCGCCAAACAATACGCCGCTGATGGTTGGCGTGTGTTCGCGGCTTGCCGCCGTCCAACATCCGCCGATAGCCTTCGTCTCCTGGCGGAGCGATCGAGAGGCTTGGTCGAGGTTGTTACCATGGACGTAACTGACCTGCAGAGCGTCAAGCATGCGGCGGTGCAGGTTGGTGACGTGGCCATCGATATCCTGATCAACAGCGCAGGCATTGGGGGCAAGCCCGACCAGAGAGCTGGGAATGTCGATTACGAATCTTGGGCGGCGGTTTTCGACGTCAACACCATGGGGCCGCTGCGGGTCACTGAAACCTTCATTGATCACCTTGCCCGCAGCGAACGCAAACTCGTCGTCACTATCACGAGCGGCATGGGCTCGCTCACCGACAACACGTCCGGCGGCTCGATTGCCTATCGCAGTTCGAAGGCGGCGGTGAACATGGTGATGCGGAGCGTCGCGATCGATTTCGTGTCGCGCGGAGTCGCCTGCGTCCTTGTCAGCCCAGGCTGGGTCAAGACCGACATGGGCGGCCCAGGCGCGTCGATCCCGCCGACAGAAAGTGTAACAGCCTTGAAGCGCCTCATTGAGACCCTCGGGCCTGCTCAATCGGGCAAGTTCTTTCACTACGACGGTCGGGAATACTCTTGGTAAATTCGGTTGGCCCGGTGTGGGCGGGAAGCGCGTCATCGCCGGTGCGGCCTGGGAGCCAAGCTCGGGATGAAGCTGCTCCGGGGATAGTGCTGCCGCCTTTTGCAAAAAAGGAACAATTCTTGCCGTATCTTGGCATATTGAAAGTAAAACCGAGCGCCAACTAAAAGGAGGAGTCATGACGAGGATGCGTGCGGTCCAGATCGCGCGGCCGGGCGGACCGTTTGAGTTGATCGAGCGAGAGATCCCTCAACCCGGTCCCGGGCAGGTTCGAATCAGGGTGGACGCCTGTGGCATTTGCCACAGCGACTCGCTCGTCAAAGAGGGCCACTGGCCCGGCCTCCAGTACCCACGTGTCCCAGGACACGAGGTGGCCGGAGTGGTTGAAGCGGTGGGCGCGGACGTGGCCGAATGGACGGCGGGCCAGCGGGTGGGCGTGGGCTGGTATGGCGGTCACTGCGGCCACTGCAAGTCCTGCCGTCGCGGCAGCTTTATCACCTGCGTCAATCTTCTGATAAGCGGGATCTCGTACGACGGCGGCTACGCCGATTACATGATTGCGCCGGCCCAGGGGCTGGCGCTGGTGCCCGAGGAGCTCTCCGCCACGGATGCTGGGCCGCTGCTCTGCGCCGGCATCCCTACTTACAATGCCCTACGAAATAGCGGCGCTCGCGCCGGGGACCTGGTGGCGATCCTCGGAGTGGGCGGCCTCGGACACCTGGGCGTTCAGTTTGCGGCCAAGATGGGCTTTCGCACCGTGGCCATCGCCCGCGGGCAGGATAAAGGATCGCTGGTGCACAACCTCGGCGCCCGGCACTTTATCGACAGCCAGACCCAGGATCCCGCCGAGGAACTGATGAAACTGGGCGGCGCCAGAGTGATCCTGGCGACGGTCACCAATGCGAAGGCCATGAGCGCCGTGGCCGGGGGGCTCGGCGTGGACGGGAAGCTCGTCATCGTCGGCGCGCCGGCCGAGCCCGTGGAAGTGTCCGCGCTTCAGCTTCTGGTCGCACGCCGGTCAATCGCGGGCTGGCCGTCGGGAACCTCGATCAACTCGCAGGACACGCTTGCTTTCAGCGTGCTGGCCGGGGTGCGGTCCATGAACGAAGTCTTCCCGTTGGAGCGCGCCGCCGAGGCCTACGAACGTATGATGAGCGGCAACGCCCGGTTTCGAGTTGTTCTGACCACGGCCGGGTAACGCGGAGCCGCGCTGCTCCGGGGACGGCGTGGAACAGGTCATGGAAGACGCGCGGCGCGACGATCAAAAGGAGACCGGACGCCAACCAATGAAATCCCGCTAATTGAAATGAGGCCGGCCGCCAAAGCCCAGAGTTCGCGAACATCCGGGCCTGCGTTGAATTACACGAGCAAGAATACGTGCCAAAACACCCGCACCGCCAAGCGGCAGGTTATTGACGGATCGCTATTGCCTGGATGGGAGCGGGATTGCGCTCCGCCTACGCCTCACCGGAATATCCGGCTTCGTCAACCTCTTTCGCCCCCACTCGTCGCACGGCTTCCCTGACGAGCGGGTCGAGCCCCTCGCCGCCTTCGCTCAAATGACAGACGATTTTCTGTCGCATGCTCGGGGTCCAGAATTTGGTGAGATGATTGGCGATTCCTGCGACAGCCGTTTCATGCCCCTGGGACGCGAAGAATTTTCCGATCTGATTTGCCATATAGATAAGCTTCTTGTGCGACGTGTCATGCGACATGATGCGCGGCTCGGCCGATGATGCGTTGATGGTGCGTGAAGACTTCGAAATCCTGGCCCCGCGCGACCGCGACGAGGGTGATCCCGCAGGCTCCCGCAAGGCGGACCCCAGCCGCCGTCGGGGCGGACACGGCGGCGACGACCGGCGCCCCGAGCCGCGCCGCCTTTTGGATGAGCTCGATCGAGACCCGGCTGGTCAGCAGCACGATGCCATGCGCGGCCACGTCCCCGCCCCGCGCGAGCGCGCCAATGAGCTTATCGAGCGCATTGTGGCGCCCGACGTCCTCCCGCACAGCGACAAGGCCGCGCGCCGGAGTCCAAAAGCCGGCGGCATGAACGGCATGGGTTTGGCCATTCAGCTTTTGGCCGGTCGACAGCGAAGCCATCGCCTCGGCGATCGCTACAGAGTCGAAACGGCTCGCGTTGGAGACGAAGGGCGCGGGGCGCGTAGCCTCTTCGAGGCTTTCGATGCCGCAGAGTCCGCAGCCAGTCGGCCCCGCCATGCTGCGGCGGCGGGCGGCATAGGTTTTTGCACGCTCCTCCGGCAACCAGATCCTGAGCTCGATACCGAGCGGCATCGTGACAATATCGAGGCTCGCGATCTCGCTTGAACTTTCAATCAAGCCTTCGGTGAGGGCGAAACCAACCGCGAAATCCTCGAAATCACCGGGCGTCGCCATCATCACGGCATGGGTCGTGCCGTTGAATGTGAAGGCGATCGCCGTTTCCTCCGGCACCGCGCGGGCCGAGGCAGACATCTCGAAGCTCCGCCACGCGAGGCAGGGAACGCTGAGCGACGGCGGCGGCGGCTGGCCATCGCCCATGAGGTCTTCATTCATTCCGCGGCTTCGATGGTCTCGGCGATGCGGCGGCTTTGCTCGGCCTGTTCGCGATAGCGCTCCTGCCAGCCGGTCGGCCCGTTCGAACGCGAGATTTGCACGGCCGTGACTTTGTATTCGGGACAATTGGTCGCCCAGTCGGAGAAGTCCGTCGTCACGACATTGGCCTGCGTGGACGGATGGTGGAACGTCGTGTAGACGACGCCCGGCGCCACGCGATCGGTGACGAGCGCGCGCAAGGCCGTTTCCCCGGCGCGGCTCGCAACCTTCACCCAATCGCCATCGCGGACGCCGCGCTGTTCGGCGTCGTGCGGATGGATTTCGAGACGGTCCTCCTCGTGCCAGGCGACATTCGCCGTGCGCCGCGTCTGCGCTCCGACATTATACTGGCTGAGGATGCGCCCGGTCGTGAGCAGAAGCGGGAAGCGCGCCCCGGTCCGCTCGTCGGTCGCCACATATTCAGTGACGACGAATTTGCCCTTGCCCCGCACGAAGGTGCCGATGTGCATGATCGGCGTCCCTTCGGGCACCGCCGCATTGCACGGCCATTGGACCGAGCCCAATTCGTCGAGCCTTGCGAACGAAACACCCGCAAACGTCGGCGTCGTCGCCGCGATCTCGTCCATGATCTCGCTTGGATGCGCGTAATGCATGGGATAGCCCATGGCATTCGATAGCGCCATGGTAATTTCCCAATCGCCGAACCCGTTCTTGGGGCTCATCACCTTGCGCACCCGCCCGATGCGCCGCTCGGCATTGGTGAAGGTCCCGTCTTTTTCGAGGAAGGTCGAACCCGGCAGGAACACATGCGCGTAATTCGCCGTCTCGTTGAGGAAGAGATCCTGCACGACCACGCATTCCATGGCGGCGAGGGCCCTAGCTACGTGCGTCGTGTCGGGATCGGATTGAAGAATATCCTCGCCCTGGACGTAAAGACCGCGGAAAGTGCCCTCGACGGCGGCGTCGAACATGTTCGGGATGCGCAACCCAGGCTCTTTGTCGAGGGCGACGCCCCAAGCCTTCTCGAAGATCGAACGCACGGCGTCGTTCGACACGTGCCGGTAGCCCGAAAATTCGTGCGGGAAGGAGCCCATGTCGCACGAGCCCTGGACGTTGTTTTGGCCCCGCAACGGATTGACGCCCACCCCGCGCCGCCCAAGGTTCCCAGTCGCGAGCGCGAGATTGGCGATCGCGAGCACCGCAGTCGAGCCCTGGCTGTGTTCGGTGACGCCGAGCCCATAGTAGATCGCCGCATTGCCGCCCGTGGCATAGAGCCGCGCGGCCTTGCGGATCGTGTCCGCCGGAACGCCGGCGACTTTTTCGACCTCTTCCGGGCTATTGCGGCGCTCCGATACAAATTCCGCCCAATCCTGGAATTCCTGCCAGTCGCAACGTTCGCGCACGAAAGTCTCGTTGACGAGCCCTTCGGCGACGATGACATGGGCAAGCGCGGTCAACACCGCGACATTGGTGCCAGGCTGCAGCGAAAGATGATAGTCCGCTTCCACATGCGGCATCCGGACGAGGTCGATCCGGCGGGGATCGAGAATGATCAGCTTGGCGCCCTCGCGCAGTCTTTTTTTCATGCGGGAAGCGAACACCGGATGCGCATCGGTCGGGTTGGCGCCGATAATCAAGACCACGTCCGTTTCGTCGACCGAGTCAAAATCCTGGGTTCCGGCCGACGTGCCGAAAGCGGTCCCGAGGCCATAGCCCGTCGGTGAATGGCAGACCCGCGCGCAGGTATCGACATTGTTGTTGCCGAAGCAGGCGCGAACGAGTTTTTGGACGAGGTAGGTCTCTTCGTTGGTGCAGCGCGACGACGTGATGCCGCCGATGGCGTTCCTGCCATGCGCCGCCTGAATGCGCTTGAACTCGGAGGCGGCATGACCGATCGCCTCGTCCCAGGACACTTCGCGCCAGGGGTCCGAGACCTTGGAGCGGATCATCGGCTTTAGAATACGATCCCTGTGGGTCGCGTAGCCATAGGCGAAGCGGCCCTTGATGCAGGAATGGCCGTGGTTCGCCTTGCCGTCCTTGTAGGGCACCATGCGAACGAGTTCCTCGCCCCGCATTTCCGCCTTGAAGCTGCAGCCGACGCCGCAATAGGCGCAGGTGGTTACCGCCGAGTGTTCCGCCTGGCCGATGTCGATCACCGACTTCTCGACGAGAGTCGCGGTCGGGCACGCCTGGACGCAGGCGCCGCAGGATACACACTCCGATTCGAGGAAGGGCTCCATTTGCCCCGCCGAAACCCGGCTGCCAAAACCGCGCCCATCGATCGTGAGGGCAAAGGTTCCCTGGACTTCCTCGCAGGCACGAATGCAACGGTTGCAGACGATGCATTTCGCCGGATCGTAGCTGAAATAGGGGTTCGACTCGTCCTTCTTGTCGGCAAGGTGGTTGGCGCCCGCGTAGCCGTAGCGCACATCGCGCAGCCCGACATTGCCCGCCTCCGTCTGCAACTCGCAATTGCCGTTGACGGCGCAGGTGAGGCAATCGAGCGGATGATCGGAGATATAAAGTTCCATCACGCCCTTGCGCAGGGCTTTCAGGCGCTCGGTCTGGGTGTGGACCACCATGCCCGGCGCGACCGGGGTGGTGCAAGACGCTGGGGTTCCGGCGCGGCCTTGGATCTCGACCAGGCAGAGACGGCAGGAGCCGAACGCTTCGAGCATGTCGCTGGCGCAGAGTTTTGGGATTTTGGTCCCGGCTTCCATCGCCGCCCGCATGATGGACGTGCCTTCCGGCACATGCACTTCCATTCCGTCGATGGTGAGCGTGACCGTTTTGTCCGATCGCGACGCGGGGGTTCCGTAATCGATCTCGGTGACAAGTGACATGGCAGTCTTCCTCATTCAGCGGCGGCGAGAGCGCGCGGCACGAAATCTTCCCTAAAATGGCGAACGGCGCTCATCACGGGGTAGGGCACGAAACCCCCAAGCGCGCAGAGTGAACCAAATTTCATCGTATGGCAAAGATCCTCGAGGAGCGCGATATTCTCGGCCGGCTTCACGCCGCCGAGGACGCGATCGATGACCTCGACGCCGCGGGTCGCGCCGATCCGGCAAGGCGTGCATTTGCCGCAGCTTTCGATTGCGCAAAACTCCATCGCGAACCGCGCCATCCTCGCCATGTCGACGGTATCGTCGAAAACGACGAGGCCGCCGTGGCCGACGAGTCCGTCGAGCGCCGAAAAAGCCTCGTAATCATACGGCGTGTCGAACAGCGAACGTGGGAAATAGGCGCCAAGCGGCCCGCCGCATTGCACCGCCCGCACCGGCCGGCCGGACAGGGTCCCGCCACCGATCGTGTCGACGATCTCGCCGAGGGTCAGTCCGAACCCGGTCTCGTAAAGCCCGCCGTAACGGACGTTTCCGGCGATCTGGATCGGCATCGTTCCGCGCGAGCGCCCAAACCCGAAACCGGCATAAAAATCGGCGCCGCGATCAAGGACCGTTGGCACCGCAACGAGAGACAACACATTATTGACGACGGTCGGCCTCGCGAAGAGCCCCTTGTGCGCGGGCAAGGGCGGTTTCGCCCGCACGATGCCGCGCTTGCCTTCCAGGCTTTCGAGCATGGAGGTCTCTTCGCCGCATATATAGGCACCGGCGCCCATCCGCAGCTCAAGCTCGAAGGCATGTCCCGAGCCTTGGATGTCGGGGCCGAGGTAGCCCGCCTCCCGCGCGATCCGAAGGGCCTCCGAAAAAGTCTTCCCGGCGTGCGGATATTCCGACCGGCAATAGACATAGCCCTTGGTCGCACCGACGCCGACGCCGCAAATCGTCATGCCTTCGATCAGCGCGAACGGATCGCCCTCCATGATCATGCGGTCAGCGAACGTGCCGCTGTCGCCTTCGTCGGCATTGCAGGCGACATATTTGCGGTCCGCCGGCGTATCGGCGACGGTCTTCCATTTGATTCCGGTCGGGAAACCGGCGCCGCCGCGCCCGCGAAGCCCGGATTTCGTCACTTCGGCGACGATCGCGGAGGGCGCGATCTCGAGGGCGCGTTTGAGCCCCTTCCAGCCGTCATGCGCGGCGTAATCGCAAAGCGAGAGCGGATCGACGATGCCGCAGCGGGCGAAGGTGAGGCGTGTCTGGCCCGCCAGAAACGGATGCTCCTCCGGCTTGCCGATCCGGAGCGAATGCGCGCCGCCGGTCAATAGTCCGGCGTCGAAGAGGGAAGCAACGCTCGAAGCCGATACCGGGCCATAGCCAATGCGCCCTTGCGCCGTCTCGATCTCGATCAACGGCTCCAAAAAGAACATCCCGCGCGAGCCGGTCCGGATGATCTCGACTGGAAGACCGCGCGCGCGGGCCTCGGCCGCGATCCTCGCCGCGACCTTGTCGGCGCCAACCGCGAGCGCGGCGGCATCCTTGGGAACGAAAATACGCGTCATGCGGCGCGCGCCTCTTCGAGTGCCTCGGTGATTTTGTCCAGGTTCAAGCGTCCAAGTGGTTCGCCATCGAGAAGAGCCGAGGGCGACGCGGCGCAAAGGCCAAGGCAATAGACCGGCTCGACCGTCAGTTCGCCATCGCGGGTCGTGCCATGCCAGCCGACGCCGAGTTTGGCCAGGACAGCCGCCGCCAAAGCCTCGCTGCCCATGCTCTGGCAGGCTTCGGCACGGCAAAGCTGCAGAACGTGTCGCCCGCAAGGTTCACGGCGAAAATCGTGATAGAACGTCACGATGCCATGGACCTCGGCGCGGGTCAGATTAAGCGCTTCGGCGACGAGCGGCACGGCGGCGGCGCTGACACAACCGAACTCTTCCTGCAAGCCATGCAGGATCGGAAGCATGGGGCCTTCAAGCCCGGCATGTTCGGCAATGATCTCCTTGGCGCGCGCGGCGTTCCAGGCGGAGGCCTCGAGCATACGCTTCCCATCCATTTTGTGTACCTTTGGAATATGGGCCTTTGGCCCCCAAAGATCAATAAAATAGTCTTGTAAACTTATCGAGGTTTTCTATCAATCGAAATGCCAAAGCAAACTTCCATCAATGGGGATCGCGCAACAGTCGCCGTTTTTGCGGCATGGCGAGCCCGTCCGCTTCGGCAACAAGCGCCCGGGTTAATGGCGGAATTGGCTCCCGGTTCGGCGACACCAGCCCGATGATATGAAGTTCGCGGGGCTCCGTGATGGGAATCGAACGCAGGGGCTCGCTCACGCCCAGCAGATTGGCGAGCTTTTCCGGCACGATGCACGCGCAGCCGCCGCTCCGGGCATGCGAAAATAAGACCACCATCGAGTTGGATTCGATAGGCGGCGCCGCGGAATTCGCCAGGAGCCGGTCGATAATGCGGCGGTTTTGCATGTCGGGGGTGAGCAGGCAGAGGGGAATGCGCCCGACATCCGCCCAAGTCACCTCCGCGCGCTCGGCGAGCGGGCTCCCGGCGAAGGTCAAGAGCCTGTACTGCTCCCAATAAAGCGGCACCGTGTGGACCTGGCCGAGCGGCTCGTTGTCGAGATAGGTTAGGCCCGCGTCGATTCGGAAATCGTCGAGCATGGCGAGGATGTCGCGGGATGTGCTCGAAAGAATCGTGAAGCGCACGTCCGGATGTTTGGCCCGGAATGGCGTGGTCAGTTCCGCCGCCATGGGGAGCGCGGTTGGCACGGCGGCAAGCGTCAAATGCCCGGCGAGCGCGGTCTTGGACGCATGAACGTCCTGGCGCATGGCGCGCGCGTCGCTGACGATGCGCCTCGCCCATTCGAGCACGCGCTCGCCTTCCGCCGTCAGTCCGTAAAAGCGCGAGCTCCGATTGACGAGCAACACCCCCAATGTGTCTTCGAGCTGTTTGATGCCCGCCGACAAGGTGGGCTGGGTCACCCCGCAGCTTTCCGCGGCGCGGCTAAAATTGCGTTCCCGCGCGAGCGCGATCAAGAATTCGAGCTTGTCGATCACGGCGCCGCGCCGGGCTGCGAAGGTTCGATGCCGCCAGCGCGCACGGCGGCCTTCCGGCGCGCGAACGCCGTGATCAAGGCCGCGTGGCTCCAGGTCAGGGATTTGGCCGAGGTTTGGACGCCGGTTGCTTGGTCGAATTGCTCCGAAAGCTCCCCTGAGGCAGGGGTATGGGCCGCGACGGTTGCCATGAATCGATCGCCGCGCCGGAGCAAGGCCGCAAAACGGCGGTTTCGATGCTCTGGGCCCGGCGGCGGGAGAGCCAAGGAATCATCCGCCGCGCCCAGCCGAAGCAAGAACTCCTTATTGTCCGCGGTTACCGGAACCTCCGCTCCCGCCGCTGCTTCGGCGAGAGCATAGTAAAATTCCGCCGTGCCGAGCGTTGAAAAATAATAGGCGCCGCCGCTGAAGTAACAGTCGCCTGCGTAGCGCCCCATGGCGGGGCCCAGGTCTTCCGCGCGGCCCCGGTTGATCGCGTAGCTTGCGTCAAAGAGTTCCTCGAGCCGCGCGAGGGTCGCCATGACCCTCGGATCGAGAACGCTGTGCGCTCCCTCCTTGCGCGCGGCGTGGATCACCGCGAGGATCGTCGCGAAATCGAGTTCCTTTCCGGCCACCCCGTTCGTGACACCGCGGCGGCTTGTATAAAAGCCTTTGGCTGGGCACCAGTATTCGTCCAGAGATTGAGCGATCGCTTGCGCCGCCGCGAGGCAGGCTTGCGTGCGCGCGGTTTCGTCCGTGCCGGTTTCCTCCAGCCATCGAGCGCCATCGGCGAGCGCCGCGTGGTGCATGAGCCGAGTGTAATAGTGGTGGCCCAGCTCTTCCTCCCAAATGTCGAAACAGGGCTCGCGCCAATGCCGGACGATAAAGCCGAGATCGGTCAGGATAAGCGCGCGCATAGACGCGCGGGCTTGGCCATCCAGGCCCTCAAGTGGCCAGAAGCGCATCAGGGCGAGAGCCCGCAGGGCTGGGCCATCGTGTTGCGGGCGCGACCATTTGGAGATGTCGAGCGTCCCGTCCGGGTTGAACCGCGGCTCGCCAAGAACACGATCCCCGGTGATCTTTCGCAGATCGCTATCGTCCCGCACGTATTGCAAAAAGAAAGGTTCGATGTTTTTCCTGAAATCGTCGGCAAGCCGCAAAAAATCGGCCCCGTCAAGACGATTGAGGGAGAGGCTGAACGCGACAAACTCCTTGAAACGAGAAAGCCCCTCCCCGGCAAAGGCTCCCTCGGCGATCACATGCCGCAAGGCATCGATGACGAGCGCCGAATCGCGCAGCCAATGGAAGAAATAGTCGGGATCCGGGTCCCAGGCGCCGATCGCGGTCGAAGCCAGTATCGATCCCCGCGAGGGCTTTATCGTTTGACCAAATCCCGGCCGCTCCTTGACGAGATGTGTCGCCGAAATCGCGCGCAGCATCAGGGCCGCCGAAACATCGTTTTGGCGCGCCATCCAATCGAGCAAAAGAGGCTTTTCGTCGCCCGGAACGCCCCCGGTAGTCGCTCCGGCCGTTGCCATCGGCGCGCCTCCTAGCTCCCATGCGGGCTTGAAAAGCCAAGCCGCGCCAGCCCGGTCCTGACGTCGGGATCGGACATGAACAGCTTCCACAAAAGTCCGGTCCGGTAATTCTCTATCATGATCACGATCGGCCCCTGATCGATTGCAAGATATGTGCTTGCATACCAGTCATGGGTCTCGCTGAAGGCATCGGTGAAGCCGAAGCGGCCCCAAATTCTATCCCCCAGCACATCGTAAAAATAGCGAAGCGCGCACATCGCTTGCACCGGCGCATAAGGAAAGCTCGACAGCGCCGCCGTGGGGGTGATCACGCCATTGTCGTTATCCGGAGCATGTGCGGCATAGCCATTCGGGTCATCGCTCGCGGTCAAGCCCCAGCAGGCGGGTCCGAAGCCTTTATGGCCATTGGGATTGCGCACGCAGTGCTCGTGGTTGATCAAGGTATGCTGGACGTTTTGTTCGAAATAGCTTGCATAGGTGTCCCTTAGCCCGCGCGGATCGAGCCCGCAAAAGGAATAATGACAAAAGAACAAAGGCCCGCCGAAGTCCGGGCCAAGCGGAAGATCGATGTCGTAATAGCGGCGGCGGTTGATGAATGTGCGGCTTTGCGCGAAACCGTTATGGTATACGGCGGGAGCGATCGGGTAACGCGGCGAGGCGGCGGCGAGCACATAAGTAATAAGGCATTCGTTCCAGCCGCGGATGTCCCCGTCGAGGCTGAAGCCATTGTTGGGACTCCAATGCCAGGTCAAGACATGGCGGCCGCCCTGCGTGTGCCAGTTCCATTCGGCATCGAGCCACAACCAGGTAATCCGGTCACGAAGGCTTTTCTCGGCGGGGTTGTCCGCATTGAAATATTGGCGGGCGCATAAGAGCCCCTGAAACAAATACGACGTCTCGACGATGTCGGAACCATCGTCCTTGCGGCCAAACCTTATCGCCGCCCCGGTGCGGCCATTCATGTAATGCGGGAACAGGCCATGGTAGCATGGCGCCCGTTCCAGAAAACCGAGAATAAGGGCGAGCCGGCTCGCTGCGTCGTCCCGCGTGATCCAGCCGCGCCCGGCCGCGACAATGAGCGCCATGACCGCAAAGCCGGACCCCCCGGTGCAGACGAGATCGTCGCCGGGGTCCGTGGCAAGCCCGGTGCGGTCGCGCGCGAGACCGCAGAGCGGATGCGCGCCCTCCCAAAAAAACCGGAAGGTCTGGCGCTGGACGAGATCGATGAGCGCCTCGTCCGGCAAGCTGGCCGAGGGCTTATGTTTTGGCAAATGTTTCCTGGAGGCCTGCATCGGCTGGCAATTCCTAATTCCCGCGGTCAAACGGCGGGGGCCTTTTGTTTCGCGGGCCGCACCGGAACCGGGGTCCCGACGCGGGGCGCCAGGCGCTGGCCTTCCGGGTCCTCGATCAGGTGAAGGACACGCGTGAAAAAGCCTCGCCGCGTGTCCGCCTGGCCGATATTGACGATCGCCGCATCCGCCAGTTCCTGGCCAAAAACATCAAGGACCAAGTTGCGCGCTTCCACCTCGAGGTGATCGATGGCTTCGTCGAGCAATATCCAGCGCGGCTTATGCAGCAACAGCCGGGCGAAGGCGAGCTTGTGCTGCTCCTCGGCGGTCAATTCCCGTTCCCAGCGCGCGTCGCGATCGAGGTCCGGCGACAGATGGGCAAGTTCCATTCGGTTCAGAGCAGCCACGTATACCTGGCTCGCGAATTGAGAAGGCTGGGATGGATAGGCAAGCGCGCCGCGCAACGTGCCAGGTGGCATATAGTCTTGCAGCGAGATAAACATCATGGTTTGCGCCGGCGGCAGCAAGATGCGGCCAGATCCCCAGGGCCAAAGGCCCGCGATCGCGCTAAAGAAACTGGTCTTGCCGCCGCGCCGCTTGCCGATGATCAGAACCCGCTCCGCCGGATTGATCATGACGTGCTTCTCGCTGAGCCTCGTGCAGCCGCCGGGCGAGGCGATGCCGATCTGGTCGAACACAAGCCTGTCGTCGGCTGTCGGAACAAGCTCGATGCGGGCTGTCTCGCCGCCGAGCTGGTCCATCTGGACGAGGGCCAGGCGGAAGCTCGCGACCCGCAAAAGCGTGGCCCGCCAATCGGCGATCGTGCTAAAATTATCAACGAACCAGCGCAGCGCCTGCTGCACCTGATTGAAGGCCCCGACCGCCATCATCAGGCCGCCGAGCGACATATCGCCGGCGAAATATCCGGGCGCCGCCACGATGAACGGTGCCACGATTGTGAACCATCCATAACCGGCGGTGACCCAGGTGAGGCGGGTGATCGCGCTGACCAGCCGCCGCATCATCGCAAGGACCTGATCGAACTCGCGGTTCAGATAATCCTTCTCATCCGTTTCGCCGCCATAAAGAGCAATGGCTTCGGTGCGCTCGTTGACCCGCACGAGACCGAAACGCAGATCCGCCTCGCGCGCGTAGCGTTCGGCGTTGAGCTGGACCAGCGGACGTCCGACCCGCCAGCTTCCAAAGGACGCGATTCCGGCATAGATCAGCGCTAACCAGACCATGTAGCCGGGCACCGCGAAATGCAATCCGGCGATGGAAAAGGTTACGCCCTCCGAAACGGTCCATAGGACGGTAATAAAGCATGCGAGAAGAAGCGTCGATTGGAGCAAGCCAATGCCGAGGTCGGTCGAGAGATCCACCAGATGACGGGCATCCTCATGGATCCGCTGATCTGGGTTTTCGCCGATTTCCCCGGCGCCGGAGAGGCGAAACGCGCGCCTGGGCACGAGCCATTGGTCGAAGAGATCGCGCGTCAATCCCTCGCGCAATTTCAGCTTGCTCAGTTCTCGAAGCCAGGCCTGGGCGACATTCAAGGCCAACAACGCGCCGGCAATCACCCCAAAGACCACGAGCTGGTACAAGAACTCCCAAAAATCCTTGAGCGAGAGCGCATCGTAGAACGGCTTGTTCCAAGCATTGAGCTTGATTTGGAGGAAGGCCGTCAGCGCGACAACGGCGCAGATCGCGATTCCGAGCAAGAAAAGATTGTTGCGGCCCGGCGAATCCCAGAAGGTTTTTACCATCATCCGCAATTGCGGCGCGAGCCTCTGGCCTGACGCCGCCGCGTCAGCCTGGGGCAGGGACGGTTTTTTCGTCGGCTCGTCCATGTGCAGCTGGTTCCATTTCCTGTCGAGACACCATAGCATGACGCCTCAGAAACATGATCTGGGACGGCGGAAACCTGATTCGTGGCCGGATCGCGTGACGAACATACTTTAAAGCACGGTTCCATGGGAATGTGAGCATGTGCTTAAGCGAAAATCACGCCGGGGCGTTCCTCCGGCGCGATCGCAGGACCGGGCGGCTCCCATGACTAGGATCGACGAGCTCCTCGCGGCGATGACCGTCGAGGAAAAAATCGGCCAGCTCAACATGGTGGCGGCGGGATACGCCGTCACCGGGCCGGTCCTGGCCAGCGGCGTGACCGACGGCATTCGGGCGGGGCGGATCGGCAGCCTCCTGAACATCTGGGGAGCGCGGGAGGTGCATGCCGTTCAGAAAATCGCGGTGGAAAAGACCAGGCTCGGCATTCCGCTTTTGATCGGCTTCGACGTTTTGCATGGGCACAAAACCATCTTCCCGATCCCGCTCGCGGAGGCGGCTTCGTTCGATCCCCCTTTGTGGGAACGCAGCGCCCGCGAGGCGGCGATCGAAGCGGCCGCCGACGGTATCGCCGTGACCTTCGCGCCGATGCTCGATATCGCGCGCGACCCGCGCTGGGGCCGAATCGCCGAAGGGCCGGGCGAAGACCCTTGGGTTGGCGCGGAATTCGCGAAAGCCAAGGTGCGCGGTTTTCAAGGGACAGGCTTGCCGGAGGGGTTGGCCGGCGCCGGCGCCGTCGCCGCCACGGCCAAGCATTTCTGCGCCTATGGCGCCGCCCTCGCCGGGCGCGAGTACGCCTCGGCGGATGTCTCCGAACGGCTTTTGCACGAAGTCTATTTGCCCCCCTTCGCGGCGGCGGTTGCCGAGGGCTGCGCCGCGATCATGCCGGCTTTCAACGATGTGGCCGGCATCCCGATGACCGCCCATGTTGCGTTGCTCCAGGACTGGCTGCGCCGGGACATCGGCTTCGACGGGGTGATCGTCAGCGACTACAATGCGATCGCGGAATTGCTCCGCCACGGCGTCGCTGGCGATCTCGCCGAGGCGGCCGCGGCCGCGCTCCTGGCCGGCGTCGATATCGACATGATGAGCGATGCCTACAGCCGGGGTTTGCCCGAGGCAATCGCGCGCGGCCTCGTTTCCACCGGCATGGTCGATGCCGCCGTGCGCCGCGTGCTCAAGCTCAAAGGACGCCTAGGGCTTTTCGACAATCCCTACCGGCGCGGTTCGGCGGGGACTCCGGCCAATGCCAAGGCCAGGATTGAGCTTGCGCGCGAGCTTGCGCGGCGCGCGATCGTCGTCCTCGCCAACGACCATGTGTTGCCGCTTTCGCCAACCCTGCGGCGCATCGCCCTCGTCGGTCCGCTCGCCGATGCCCGCGCGGAGATGCTTGGGCCATGGGCGATGGCCGGAAGCGCGGCCCGTCCGGTCACGATCCGCGAAGGCCTCGCCGCAGCCTTGCCGGAAGCCGAGATCGTCTTTGCGCGGGGCGTGTCGATCGCCAGCGCGGACGTGTCCGGCATTGCCGCCGCGCGGGAAATCTGCCAGGACGCCCACATCGTTCTTTTGTGCCTTGGGGAAGCGGCCAATATGAGCGGCGAAGCGGCGAGCCGGGCCAACCCCGGTCTGCCCGGCGTCCAAGGCGCGCTTGCCGAAGCCATCTTCGATCTCGGCAAGCCGGTCGTTGCGCTGATTTCCTCGGGGCGGCCGCTGATGATCGCGGCGATCGTCGAGAAGGCGCGGGCCGTCGTCGCCACCTGGTTTCTTGGCGCGGAGGCCGGAAACGCCATCGCGGACGTGCTGACCGGAAGATTTAATCCGACCGGGCGGCTTCCCGTCACTTGGCCTCGCGAGGTTGGCCAAGTGCCGATTTTCTTCGCCACGCGGCCTTCCGGCCGGCCGGCCAATCCCGACGATCATTATACAAGCAAATATCTCGACATGCCGGTCGAGCCGCTGTTCTACTTTGGGTACGGCTTGAGCTATAGCCGCTTCACCTTGACCAATTTGCGGGCGAGCAAGGCCGCTTTCAAAAGCGGCGACGAATTGACGATCGAGGTGGACGTTCTCAACGAAGGCCCCGCCGTCGGGGAAGCAACGGTTTTCTTGTTCGCGCGCGACATGGTGGCGAGCGTGGCGCGGCCGGTGCTCGAACTCAAGGGCGTGGGCAAGGCCGCGCTGCGCCCCGGCGAAGGCGGAACCGTTTGCTTCAGGCTCGCCGCCGCGGCGCTCGCTTTTCCGGGAAGCGATCTAAAGCCGGTTTTGGAGCCGGGCGAATTTTTGCTCCTTGCGGGGCAAAGCGCCGATCCGCGGCAAATGCTATCAATCAAGGTGCGTGCCCTGCCGGGCTGAGCGGCGGATCGCAGGTGGCGCGAGGGCATGCCGCCGCGACCAGGGAACGAGATCACGAGATAAGGCTGAGGTCGCCCATGTGCGAGCACGGCGTTGTGACGGCGTTGTGTATGAATTTCTCCGAGACCTGGGGAGCTTCTTCGCGGGCATTTTCGCTCTTAATGGATACGAGGTGACGGCGCCGAAGCCGCAAATGGTCGACCCATGCTTATCGGGATGGGTGACAAATGGCTACGAAACTTGGCGAGCTGCTCAGTGGACAATTTTGGGGACGCTTTAAATCATGGATTGGCCTACAGCCTCACCAATGGCCGGAAGGCGAGCCATTAATGAGCGGCGACGTCCGATGGGGAACGAGGCTTAAGTGTCTGTTCTGAAACTTCTTGAATCAAAAGAATCATTTGTGATCAAGAGAGGTGGCCTGATTCGAGGAGGGGCCGCCGATGTGGACGAAAGAAAACCGGGGCCGTTATGACCGGAGCCAACAGAGATACCCGAGCGATTTGACGGCCGAGGAATGGGGGCTGGTGGAGCCGTTGATACCTCCGGCGAAGCGCGGTGGCGGCAAACGCCGCGTGGACATGCGCGAAGTGGTCAACGGAATCATGTATATTCTGAGCACGGGTTGCCAGTGGCGCTACCTGCCGAAAGACCTGCCATCGAAAAGCACTGTTTTCAGGTATTTCGATCTTTGGAACTATGATGGCACGCTTTTGCGCCTTCATCATGAGCTCTACGTCCTGTGTCGAGAACAGGCTGGCCGCGCCGTCAGTCCAACCGTTGCCATCATCGACAGTCAAAGCGTGAAAAGCACGGAAAAAGGGGGGCGCGGATCGATCCGCACGGCTATGACGCCGGCAAAAAGATCGACGGTAAAAAACGCCATATCGCGGTCGATACGCTCGGTCTGAAACTTGCAGCCGTGGTTCATCCCGCCGACATTCAGGATCGCGACGGTGGACCATTGGTGTTGAAGGCACTGCGTCCCCTGTTTCCCTTCATCACCAAAATCATCGCCGATGGCGGTTATCAAGGCCCCCAAATGGCCGCCGCCGTGGCGGCGATCAGCCGTGAATGGGAAATCGAAATCGTCAAGCGGCCCGCGCTGAGAAAGTTCGTTGTCCTGCCCAAACGATGGGTTGTCGAGCGCACCTTCGCCTGGCTCAACCGTTGTCGCAGGCTGGCCAAGGATTTTGAAAACCTAACCCGTAACGCGCTTGCTTTCCTCCGCCTCGCCTCCATCCGGATCATGCTAAGAAAGCTCTGTAATCCATGATGAAGTTCCGGGACAAACTCTAAGGATGGAACAATCATTGGCGCACCCGGCGTCAGCTTCACTCCGGTTTGTTCACGATGCCAGCAAGCGATAGAGGCCGAAACCGAACAAACCGATGCCGCTCAGGCTGAGTGCCACGCTGACGACGCTCGGTTTCCAAGGAAGCGGTCAGATGGGAAACCTAAATGTCAACCATCCAGATAAGCATGGGTCGAACTACCGGCGCAGAGTCTAATCAATGCTGAGTGCGCTGATTGCTATCGGCGCTGCGCTGGTGGTACTGACGTTCCTGCGGCACTGAGCAAGCTTCAATACTGGCTGACCGGGGTCACGGGCTGCCCGAGGACCGTCATCCAGGCATCGAAGACGTTCTGCAAGATGGACGACAGCGCCCGCTTGTCGCCGTCTTTCGTCGTGACGATCACCTGCTCGGCGCCGCCGTACTTGCCTTCACCCCAGCGCATCTGACCCCAGCCGCTGCCCATCGGTACGACGTCTGTTGATACCGACACCGTGGCGCTCGGCCGGTCTGGGCGGTGGTGTTTGAAGGCGTCGGCGATATCACGGAGAAGCCCGATGTCGGCGATGGGATTGGTCGTCCGGAGGAAAACGCATTTCGCCTCGACCGCGCTCCGGACGTCCTTGATCTCCGCGTACGGCAGCGCCGGCGATGGCTCTTTGAGAACGAAATCCGAGAGATGATGCAGCACATCGGTGGCCTGACGAGCAGCGAGCATCACGTCTTGGCGCGCGGTACCAATGGCGACGGCATCATTGGACCCAAGCGCCTCCGTCAGCTCCTTCTCGACGGCCAAGTATTTGCGCAGCGCAGGCCGAACGACGGCGGCGATGTGGTCGAGGATCGGTTGCATGCAATTCCTTGAGGGGCATTCGATTGTAGCAATCCCGAAGGAAGCCAAATAGCTAATGCGCCGAGCCCCGAACCGGTGGCGCAACCGGTGGCGGAAGGAAGCCACAATCAAGCTAAGTATTGGTCGGAGTGAGCGTGCGCACTATCGCGCGATATCAAAGCATTGGAATGTCAACCTACCAGTAAGGGCGCCTTTGAAACTCAAAGGGCTTCTTCGGATTGTCAAATTATCCGCAGCCGCCCCGCCAAAGCCGCCGATGCACACAATGATCGGCCCGCCTGACGCAAAATCGCCGCGCCCCGGCGGGGGCAGCGGCGATCTCGAAACGTCTTCGTTTAGCGGCGAAGACCTTCCCGATAGCGCCCCCGCCCAAAAATATCAAGCACAAAATCGGCTCCGGCGCCAGCGCCTCGTCGAGCATCTGCATCGGCTCGGCCCCGCGCCGCTCGCGCATTTTCTCCGCGAAGTCGAGAACGGCGCCGACATCGCCGATCATCTCGATGCCTATGCGCGGATCAATCCCGAATTCGTCCGGGCGCTCGGCGGCGACAGGTTCGCGCCCTCCCTCTGGGAAATCGACGGGGGGCGACGGCCATGAGCGCGACCCTTCAATCATGGGCTCGCGCCCTCGGCGGCGAGGTTTCCGGCGTCCAGGTGCTTTGCCCAGGGCCAGGACATAGCGCCAAGGACCGCTCACTGTCCGTGAAGATCGGCAGAGACGGTCAGCCCGTGGTTCACTCCCATGCAGGCAACGATTGGAAGGAATGCCTCGACTACGTGCGGGAGCGCCTCGGCATGGAGCAGTTCAAGCCGAATGGCGGCCGCAAAACCGTGGCGACCTACGAATTCCGCGACCCGGCATCCGGCGAGGTGCGATACCGGAAGGAACGCATCGAGTTGGCCGGGGGCATCAAGTCATTTTTCTTCAAGCCCAAAGGGCGCAACGGAAGTGAACCTTTGCTCTATGGCGGCGAGCGGCTGGCCGACGTTGCAGGCGAGCAACCCGTATTTGTCGTCGAAGGCGAGAAAATGGTTGACCGGCTTCGAGAGCTTGGGGCCGCCGCCGTATCAGCGGATAGCGGCTATGAGTCAAAATGGTTGCCGTCGCACGCAGATCTATTGCGCGGACTAAATGTTGTCCTCTGGCCTGATAGCGATGAGCCCGGCGAGAAATATGTTGCGAATGCGGCGGACTGCTTAAGGAATTCCGCAGCGAGCATCAAAGTCGTGCGCCCGTTCGGGCCGCCAAATGGGGCCAAGGGCCGCGACGTTTGTGACTGGCGTGGCACTCCCGATAATCTCGCGGCGCTCGCGGAAGGCGCCGAGGTTTATGAGGCGCCCGAGCAAGAGCCATCGTCGAGGACGAGCGGCAACGGGCAGGGCAAAGGCGACGCGCCGGAGCCACACAAGATAGCTTTCACGCCCTACGTCTGGCGCGCGCCCGAAACGCTCCCGATGCGCCGATGGCTCTACGGCAAGCACTATATCCGCAAGTATATCTCCGCGACGATCGGGGCCGGCGGCCGGGGCAAATCAAGCCTCGACCTCGTTGAAGCGATCGCCATGACAACGGGCATAAACCTGGTTGGCGTTCCGGTTACCGAGCGGCTGCGCGTCGCGTATTGGGGCGAAGATCCGGTTGACGAAATAGAGCGGCGCGTCGGCGCGATCTTGAAGCATTTCAAAATTCCCCGCGAAAAGATCGAAGGTTGGCTTTTCGTTGATAGCTTCCGCAACTTGCCGGTGCGTATCGCCATGCTTGAAAAAGGCGCAATGATCTTTCCGGACGCGGACGCGGTGACGGCGGCGATCATCGCGCAAAAGATTGACGTTCTTATCTGCGACCCGTTCGTGAAAACCCACGGCGTTTCAGAGAACGATAATGGGGCAATAGACCTCGTTGCTCGCAAGTTCGGCGACATTGCCGATGTCGCCGATTGCTCGATTGAACTTCCTCGTCATATCCGCAAGGCTTCAAATTTCGGCCGTGCCGAAGTCACCGCCGATGATGGGCGGGGAGCGGGTTCTCTCACTGACGCCGTGCGGTGCAACCGCGTTCTAAATCAAATGACGCCGGACGAAGCGACGGCCGCGCAAGTCACGGAAAAAGACCGCAAACGGTACTTTCGCGTTGATGATGACGCAAAGGCAAACATGACGGCGCCAACCAAATCAGCCACATGGTTCAAACTGATTTCCGTGCCGCTCTACAATGACGCTGCGCACCCTGGAGCGAACGGCGATGAAATCGGCGTCGTCACAAGCTGGCAATTGCCTGGAGTCTTCGCCGGAACCCCGCCGGATGCCCTGACGAAGGTCCAAGCCGAGCTAGACGCCGGTGGCCCATGGGCGAAGGATTCGCAAGCTTGCGACTGGGCAGGCCTAGCAATCGGGCGCGTTCTCGAAATCGATTCGACAGAGGAACCCGGCAAAACTCGCGTCAAGGCGCTGCTAAAAGCTTGGCTCAAGTCAGGGGCGTTGAAGGTCAGTTCCGGCCCGAGCCCAACAAGGCGAGGCCACGACAGACCAACAATAATCGTCGGGAATAGGGTTCTTGAAGGCGTGCGCTACCTTGAAGAATGAAGGTGTCGCAAAGGTAGCGCAAGGTGTCGCGTGCGCTACCTGCGCTACCACCTCACCCCCTAAAGGGGGTGTGAAGGTGGTGACGCAGACGCACGTGGCGTTGGAGGGTGTCGCAGCAAAAGAGGAAACCGAAAAATGGGTGAAGCGAAACGAAGGCGCGATAGCGATTATTCTTGGAAAGGCAAGCACGGCGATCAGTTCGCTCAGATTGTCGCTCACGTACTTGAAGGCTCAAACGACAATCAGGTCGTTATCGGTCCGCTTCTCAGGCCGCCGATCGGCCAATCAGGTCCCGATTATTTCCTGATCGCCAGCTCAGAAGCCGTGCGCGGGTTCAGATGCGATCAGATAACCATCGGAGATGGATTGGGCGATGGCGTCGAGCATCGCAACGGCGTTCTCGCGGCCTTCGTCCAACACGGTATCGGCCGAGGCTTCGTCGTTCACGACACTGACGATGAACTATATATGGTCAAGCTTTGTGAAACGCTTTGGCCAGGCGAACGGATCACGCGAATACGGAAAGGGATCGAAGCCGAGCGAGCAGTTAAACACTAACCGCAAGCATCTGTAACCATTCTCGCAGGAAAGGAAGCTTGCCAATGAGTGAAGTTATCGAAATCGGCGCGGGCGACGAGGGGAAACGTATCGCCGGCCGGCTCTTTGATACGACCCTCCTTGAGGTGGCGATCAATTCTCGACTTGAGCAATATGAGACGTTGGTGGGGCTGTGGGACGCGGCTATCGCCGGCGGGGTTTCGGTGGACGACCTTGAGAAGGAACTAAGGCCGGTAGCCGAATCCTGGCTGGCCAAGTGTCCACCAAGCAAGGGAAATCCGCGATACCCATTAACCCGTGAGTGGATCGCTAGGATGCGGACGACCCTCAATAATGACCGCCGCCGCGGCAGGTTTGCGAACGATCTTCTTGTCCATGTCCACGCCGCATGTCTGGGGATGACGCGATGTCAATATCGCGCGGCGATGGCGACACGGCAAACCATAGGAGTTCATGAATAATGCCCGCCATCGATGCTCCAAAAATCCATCCGCTTGCTCTTGCGAGCTTCGACGACGCCCGAGCCGCGACAGGCCGCACCCGCCGCCAAGCCCGATCGCCGCTGCACAACCTTTGCCGCAAAGCGGTCGACGTCGACCGCTTTCAAACCGGGTTGTCGCAAGGGCCAACCCGTATGCCAGCCTCGGCGGCGAGCGAACCAAAGACGCATCGCGCTCGCAAAGGAACGCCATCTGGGAAGCCAAGCCTAAGCCTAGGGTCCTTCCTGGAGCTTAAGCTTATGCGGCACGCAGCCTCCCGATATTTCACTAGTAGGTTCTGTAAAATTTAGGGTGAATTCCACAGCATGGCACGTAAAATAGCAAGGCCAGGGCCAGGCTTCGTCACGTTCTCGGAGTTTGCTCGAAATCGTGGGTGTTTCCAGGTCAGCCATCACCAAAGCTTACAAAAGCGGGCGTCTGCAGGCCTACGACGCCGATGGCCGGCCTATTGACGCCGATGGTCGACCTCGGCGCCAGAAGGCCATTTCCCGCGGCAACGGGATGCCAATGGCTGGCGATGAGGATTGACGGGGCAAAGGCCGCGGCGGCGCAGAATGGCGGTTCAGCGGCCATCTCTGCGCTTTTACAGGCTAAATCTATGGAATTGCTCGGGTCCGTCGAGGATCTGATCAGGGATTTCGAGCAGGGCCTCTACGATGATTGACGTGGCGGCCCGGCTTCGCGAGCAGGCCGCCGGGCTTCTTGCGCTCGCCGCCGAAATTGACGGCGCCGCACCCACGCCGAAGCTTAGCCGCCGCGATGTCATTCTGGCCGCCCTCGAACTATATTCGGGGTCATTGTCGGGTCGCTGCAAGGAACTTTCGAAGCGTTACAGCGCCTATCTGGCCGGCGGCTGGCGCTTTGACCGCAATCACGTCGAGTTTTCGGGATCGGCCGCGCATCGTCACCTTTATCGGCTGGCGAAGGCGAATGACGGGCGCGCGCTTTGTTGGCGGCGAATTTTCGACATCGCCGGCGACGGTTGAAGCCGAGCTGGGCGAGTGTTTTTGGTTTGGTCGGATCATCCGACCTAACCACTTTCCCAGTGTATTGGTTGCCCTTCAGAGGTCCGATTGTCCGACCTCTGAGAGCCGCGACCGCTTTCATCGGCCCCGCGCCGCGCCTTCTCCCCTGCACGGTAAAGCTTATTTGCTTTTCGCTCGGCACGAGTAGGGCCACCTAAACCAAGGACCGCTTTGGCGCCTCGTTTACCTTTGCCGATCCCAAGCTCGGCACGAGTAGGGGCATCAATAAAAGCCAAGCCCGCTTTGGCCCCGGCTTTTCCGCGACCCGGACCGGCGTTGCCCTTTGCTTTTGGCATCTTGGCAAGCTCTTGACCGCGCTTGCGATCAGCTGTGACCCAGCACTCTCCGGCCCGCATGGAACGTGCGCCCGACCGGCTTTCGTTCCACTTTTGAAACGCCCCTCGTCTTTTGCCAGCGCATCCCTGTCGATGGTCTCGGCGACGTGATCGGGGTCGGCGCCGATGCCTTTTGCGATCGTTTCGTGGGCGTGCCATTTGCCGTCAGCGAATTTCTCGACGATCTCCTGAGCGATCGACGGCCGGCGATCGGCGACAAGCTTTGTTTCCTCGCGCATCAGCGCGATGACGGCCTGGAACCGCGTCCGCTCGTTGCCGCCATACGTGTCAGTCCGCGACCAATAGGAGCGGAATTTGCGTTCGGTCAGGTTTTTTGGCGGGAATTCAGCATTTACGCCCGTGGGCGCATTCTCCAAAAAAGTCAGGAATCGCCCGAAAATAATCCGCCGTGAAATGAATTGCCGACCTTGCCTCTCCTTCTTCGCCAGCTCTTCCTGGGTCCATCCGCTGCGATGGAACAGGACGGCGGACAGATTTAAAACCTCGGGGAGACATATCCCCAAGGTCGCAAGCCGCGCGCGATGCCGGAATTTCTTCTGACCAACTCAAAACCGCGCTCCGCGTTCACGCCGTCCCCCGCGCTGATTTCGAGCGGCAGGTCGAGAGCGACAGGCCACCTACAATCACGAAACTTGCGCGCCAAGGGACAAATCACCAATCGGCCGTGGAGAAGTTCCTAAGTCTGACCGGTGCCCTTGTGCTTTCCCGATCTTCTTCGAAAGCTCGGCCGCCTTCCGGTTGTCCACAAGTTTGCAACTTTTCCTCGTTGAAGTTGCAAACCGTTCGGCCGCACGATGCGGTCCAGTGCTCCGGCTTTGAGGATTTTTGAATGTCGAAAACGGTCGAACTTAGCGAGCCGCTCGGGTCTATCAAAACGATTGTTCTCCGTGAGCCGAGATATTCAGACCTCGTCGATCTCCAGTTGCCGCTGACCAGGGTTGAACTGGCCAACGGCGCAAGTTTTCTGCAAGAAACGCCGTCCGTCTTGGGACAATGGATCGAGCGACTTAGCGACATCGATCCGACCCTCCTTCCGCAGCTATGTCTTCGCGACGTGCTTGCGATCCGCGCCGCCATTCTCGGTTTCTTTTTCGCGGCCGTTGCCCCGGCGCCGCCGGCGGATGCGCGCAACCCCATTTCGCAACCATACGTGCTGCAATAGCATGGCCGGAAAAACGGTAACGCTCGAACAGCCGATTAAGTGGCACCGCGGAAATATTACGGAAATTCGTCTTCGCGAGCCGAAATATCGCGATTTTATGAGCGTTGGACTGCCTTTGACGATGGTTAACGTGCCCGGCGGCGGCTCTTTTGAACAAGAAAACATCACGGCGCTTGGCGAATGGATCGAACGCTTGTGCGATTGCGAGCCAACTGCTTTGGAACTGTTATCGTTGACCGACACTCTCGCGCTGCGCGGCGCTGTGCGTGATTTTTTTATCGAATCGGTGGCTCGCGCGGCCTCGAGATCGTCCACCGGTTCTGCCGAGGACTTGTCTTCGAGCTCAACGCCGGTTTCGCGGCCGTCCACGATCTGAGCTTGAGCGAAATTTTGTTTTGGCTCGACGCCTGGTCGCAGCATGCGAAAGAGAAGGAACGGAAATAAGACGTGTGTGCCGTAAAAGTCATCGAAACCAAGGCGATAATTTCCGCGCAGGATGCGACCGGACAGACGTTCGCGACGATCGCCGAAAAGCTGCAAAACATGGAGCACACCGCCAAGCGCGCGAGCAAATCGACGGCGCGCATCGGCCAATCGTTCAAGGGGCTTACGTCCAACGCCACGGCGGCGGCGGCGGCGGCGATTGGAAGCATTGGCGCGGCGGCCGTTCTCGCCGCCTCGGCGGGTATTTCCAAAATTGAACAACTAACCAAGTCGATCTTGGATTTAGGTGAGCAGTACGATAAAATAACGCGCCGCCAGCGCGCCGTCCTCAATATCACGCCCGCGCAACAAGAGCCTCTTATCAAGCAAGCAAAATCGCTCGGCGCCTCGACGCCATTTAGCGACATTGAGGTGCTTGAGGCTCAGACGGCTCTTGCGCAACGCGGGATCGCGACGGAATTCGTCGAGCCGATCGTGAATGCCGCCAGCACGCTCGCCCAGGCGCTCGGGATCGGCCTTGTCGAGGCCGCGCAGAAGGCCGAAAGCGCGTTTTTCGCGTCCGGGCAGCAAGCGAAGGACGCAGCGACGGCGCAGAAGGATTTCAACGCGCTCATTTCATCGATGGTCAAAACATCGCAGCTATCCGGCATGAATGCGGATGAGCTGTCGCAATTCTACAAGTTTGGCTTGCCAACGGCTCACGCCGCGGGCGTGTCGCTGCCATATTTCGAGAGCATCGGGGCGGCCTTGCATCGTGCCGGCCTTGGCGGGGAGGAAGCCGGCGTTGAGGTGCGCGCCTTTGTCGGTTCGATGCTGCATCCGACGGCCGGCGCGCGCAACGTGCTTGACGCGCTTGGCGTCCGCTACTCGGATTTCGCGAAAGCCGGCCCGATGTCCGGCGAAAATCTTTCAGCGACGATGCAGCGGCGGCTTGGACGCACGTTGACCCCGGCCGAGCTGGCCGCGGTCAATGCGGTGATTGCCAATCCCGAGACCGCCGGCGAGCAAGGGGCCTTCACGTCCGCGGCGGCGAAAGCGCTTGGCGGAGAGAACCTCAAGCCGAACGACGCGAAAAAACTTGCCAAGGTCATTGGCGATTTTTGGACATCCTCGCTGGCAAACATTGATGTCGAAGGGCTGCTCAAGGCCGTCATTGCCGCCCGGCCGACCGCCGCGCAAGATGTCGCGATGATGGGCGGCAGACAAGGCGGCAGGTTCGCCCTGCTTGTGGAGCACGCGGAAGATCTTCGCGATTTCGAGGCCAAGATTCGCGCCGCGCCCGCCGACCTGGCGCAGCGGCAGGCAGATATTCAAATGGGGGGATTCGCCGGCGCGATGGCGCGCCTGCGCGGCGGCGAGAAGGTCATGGAGACCAACATTTTTCAAGCGAATGAAGGATGGATAACGGAGCTCGCGAATGCGGGCGTCGCGGCCGAAAAAGCTTTTATCGAGGCTGGCGAGCCGGCCGCCAAGTTTGCGACGGCGATTGGCGGCGCAATAGTCGCGCTGGGGACCTTCGAGACGGGGCTTCTCGCGATGCGCGTGGCTGACAACCTCGCCGGCGGCGGAACTTGGCTCGGCGCCGCTGCGGCCGGGGCCGGATGGCTGCGAAGCGGGGCGATGCGGCTCGGCGCCCTCGGCGCCGCGGGCTATGGCCTGTATGAAACCGTGAAACCGCAACCCGCGAACGCCGGCGAAGACGAGCGCGCCAGGCAATTGAAACACGGCCAGGGCTGGCTTTCGAATGCGCCGCCAGCCGCGGGGGGCTTTACTCCCTCGCCAGGCGGTCTCGGGAATTACACCGAATTGCGAGGCTCGGCGACGGTAACGAATAGTTTGTCGATTTCCCTTGATCCGGGGTTGATCGCGAAACAAGTTCACAGCGCGATCGCCGCCGACGGCAATTTGCGCGGCGATACCGGCGTGTCGATGAACCCAAGCGCCATCCTGCCGAGGTAAGGCCGCAATGACCACGAAGTGGACGGTCGTCGAAACCAAGCACGGCAACCCGAGTCTGTGTCTTCGGCCCTACGTTCCATTTCAAGCCTCCCGGTTGGCTCACCGGGTGCCCTCGGGCGATGGTCACGCACCATGACCACCATCGTGCTCACGAACCGTTTGCTCTTCGGGCCCCTCCCAGCGGGCGAGACGGCCACGCGGCTGACCTTCGCGTCGCTTGAGTCGCCGCCGGATGATGAGTCGCTGGATAGCGGTATGCACGGCGCCCGCGGCTACCCGCATCGCGATCTCGATGACGATCGTTTCGCGCGGCCACGGCCGGAGATAGACCGCCATCATCATCGGCCGCATGCGCCGGACACGGGACATCACCATCGCCCCCACGCGCCTGAGCCAGACCACCACCATCGTCCGCACGATCTGACGGCGGGACACCATCATCGCCCGCATGAGAAAGCGCCGGCTGACGAATTCTTGACCAAGTATGATCGACGGCTGACCAACTCGCCGAGCGAGAAGGAAACCGCCGCCAGGCGCGTTTATACGCCGGGCGACGAGCACATTCCGCTGTCGGGCGGGGCGGCCTCCCGCAGGGATTCCCTCAGCGGCATGAAGCCCGAATTCCGAGCGCGGCTGGGGGCGATGTTCAGAGACGCGCCGCCAGGATCGTCCGTCTTCTCCGGTTATCGCAGTCCGGCTCTCCAGGCGAAGCTTTACAGAGAGCCGCATCGTCCGGGATATGTCGCGCGGCCAGGGCATTCTCACCACGGCATGGGCGACGCGGCCGATATCAAGGGCAATCTTGCCTGGTTCCACAAGCATGCCGCGGAATACGGTCTGCGCTTTCCGATGGCATTCGAAAATTGGCATATTCAGAGCGCCCCGGGCACGAAAGTTCCAGTGCCTGGCGGGATAGCGCGATCAAAGAACCTGGCCGATGCCGGGCCGCCGGTTCCTCCGGAATTGGCGCCTACGCGCAAAGCCGACAAGTAGGAAAAACGACAATGGGAATTTTCAAAAAAGCCGATCCGATTGGTGAGCTTGAAACGTCGCTGACCAAATTGTGCAAGCGGCGTGATTTTTTGGCGGCTCAGCTCGCCGAAAGCGAACGCGCGATCGAAACCGCAAAGGCCAGTTGGCAGGCGGCGCTCGAGGGCGATGACGCTAAAGCGCTTGAGAAGGCCGGCGGCCGGCTCAGGGAGGCCCAAGAACACGCGAGCCAGCTTGAAAGCGAACTCGACAACTGTGCGCGCCAAATCTCGCACGCCGAAACCGAGATGTCGCTTGCGCAAAATCGCGCCGTGCGGGAAGCGAAGGCTGCCAATCTCGATAAGCAAGCGCAAAGTATATCGCCAATGTTCGCCGAATATGCCGAAGTATCAAACCGATTTGCCGGTGAATTAAGCAAGATCGAAGGCGTTTTCGACGCGGAGTCCGCTGGTTCGATCGTCCGGCAAACCGCCGAATCCGTTCTTGGCGCGAAGGGCATGATCCTCAATGAGATGCGGCAGGTGGCCGCCGCGCTGCGCCTCGACCCGCCGCGCGCGCCGGCACCGCCGCAAATGCCGCCCGGCGTGGTGCCGCGGGGCATTGTGCCCGATCGCAATGACCCTCATCCGCCTTCCATGTGGGGCGGTAACAGAGCGTTTCCGTGATGTGGATTTATGATCGCCGCCGCTGGTTCGGCCCCGCCGCGCGCCTGAGCGATGCCGAGCTCCATGACCTCGAATTGCGCGCGTTGCGCGAGGACGCGGCAAGAGCCGTCGCCGGGGAAGCCGCGGCCAAGCGGCCGTCATGGTGGCGTAGCGTCCGCCGTGCGGTCCGGCGATGGATGCGGAGGGCGTAATGCCGGCCGTGCGATATCGTGTTCCAGCGCAACAGAGGCCGTGGGGCGAGCCTATCGCAACTCGCTGCGCGGCCACAATGACCGAGCGCTTGACGACGGCATATCATGAGGCGGCGCATGCGTTTGTTGCCGTCTGGGAGGGAATCCCGGTCAAGGATGTTTCCGTCACCGACGACGGGAGCGGCAAATGCTCCACTGGCGCCCCGCCGGGCGAGGCGGACAAGGTAGAGTGGGTTAAAAGCCTATTACGAATTACCTATGCCGGCATGGAGGCGCAGCGCTACATTAATCCGCATACGATGTTTGAATGCTCGTGGTCTGATAGGCAGGCCATCGACGAGATCGTGTTTAACATCGCGGCGATCGTCGGCGAAGAAAATGCCGCAGCCTTCGCCGATCGGGCCAGGCAAGAGACCGCGAAGATCATCGATGAATTTTGGCCGCTTATTAAACGGCTGGCGCTGGAACTGAACCGGCGCGGTCGCATGAGCGGCGCCGAAGTTCGGTCAGCGCTATGGCGGGAGCGGGGCGTTTAGTTTCGCGGGGCTCATCCTCCCTGCGAATGCCGGCGGCGCTTTTTCCTTTTCCGCTGCTGGCGGCCTGGCGCGTCCTTCGTCCGGGGCGTCGCCAGGCCATCCTTTTATAGGCCGCGGGAGAGCGTGGCCACCGTGGCCTCGTGATCGCGTTGCAACTGATCGGCCTCGGCCTTTCTGACCGCATCGAGGCGCGCGGTCCAGGCCTTGAAGCTTGCCGGATCGATGCCGAGCCGGCCGGCAATGAGGGCCACGGGCATGCGCGCCGTCGCGAGTTCGGCGATCGTTTCGAGTTGCGCGGTCGTTGGCTTGAAGGGCATTATTCCGGGTAGCCTTCGCGATGAAGCCGGAGCGGGATCATGGCAGCCCTTTGAGGATGGCCGCGAGAAGGCCGATCGCGACCACGAGCATGCCGCCGACCTTGATGGTGAGCCGCTGTTCCAAAAGCAGCAAATCGCTCTTTGTCGCGAGCTGGTCCTGAAAAGCGTCCGCCATGGGTTCCATATCGCATCGCCAGGGCCGGAAGTCCATGGCTGCGGCGTAGTGACACGAATAGCGCTTGAAACGCAAAACGCCTCGATTTATGTCATTACATGTCCGTCGCCGTTGTAACACAAAGTGATCAGAATACCTAAATATTGTTGCTTTTTATACTTGACTTTTACTTCGTTCTATACTATATTCTAATCATAGACAAGAGACACCGCGACCCAGGGATAAAGGATCAAGCCAGCCGGGCACAAGGGATCGGCAAAGAGCCCCTCCACTGAGCCGGGCCGAAAAGAGAAAGTGATACGATCCGAACAGCTTGAAACGAAGTCGAGCGGAACGCTTTTAGAGAAGCCGATGATTAGCGCGCGTCGCAAGATGCGGAGCCAGGGCACAAGGCCGTAACAGGTACCTCCCTGGCTGCCATACAGCGCATCGGAACCCCAGCAATGGGATAGTGACGGTGAAAACCCGTTGTGTCCAACCGCTTCGTTCAGGCTGTTTCGATCGTGTCATTGGGGAGCGCGCGCACCGTCACTTCCCTTTCTTCTTGCGCGGCGGCTTGAGCCGGACGCCGGGGGCGCCTGGTCACGACGCGCACTCCAGGAACGCCGCCCATGCTTCCATCAACTCGCGCCGCTTTTCCAACGCGTCGCCGCGGCGGTAAGCCCGCTCTGCCTTGTCGCCGATGACATGGGCCAACGCCGCTTCGACGATCTCGCGAGGGAAGTCCGTGCGATCTCCAGCCCAATCGCGGAAGGTCGATCGAAACCCATGTACCGTTACCTCGACGCTCATGCGGCGGAGCAACATTTCGAGCGCCATATTCGAGAGCGGTCGCCCCTGCTTCTGTCCCGCAAAAATGAATGGCCCTGATCGAGCGCCGGCAAGCTTTTCGAGGAGCGCGAATGACGGTTCGGAAAGCGGCATGCGATGCTCGCGCGAGGCCTTCATGCGGGAAGCTGGGACGATCCAGACTTTCGCCCCAAGGTCGATTTCCTGCCACATCGCGCCGAGCACTTCGCCAGACCGCGCCACAGTCAGGATTAAGAATCGCAACGCCAGCGCGGCCACGCTGTCCTGACCGCCGAGTCGTTTCATAAAGGGCCGCAGGTCTTGAATAGTCATTTCAAAAATCCTTCCTCCCGCAACCAAGCTTCAATAATCGCTTGAGCCATGGCGCTGCGGGTGCGGCCATTGGACTTCGCCGCCTTTGCCAGCGCCTCGTTCACCGTCTTCTGCACTTTCAGCGAGACAGGCACCGTCCGGGGTTCCGGCGGGGGAGGAAGGTTGATAGACTTTTTCATTGTATTGCACTTGACAATAGGTGTACCTATCGCCTATATATCGCTTGTGCATATAAATTGCAAGGAGCAAAACATGACCCGCCAAGTTTCCAAACCGAATATTTTCGGCGTGCCCTCTATCGAGGTGGGCGCCCGGATCGATGACTCCGACGCGACAAATGCCGCGTGCGCCGCAAGCTACCGCTTCCATTCTCGCATGAGGGAATTGGAAACCTTATTCGAGGCGAAGGCTTCCGAATTGCGCGCGGCTTTCCTGGCCGAGCTTGCCACACTGCGCGACGGCGAAGCCGCATGATGAAAACATTTATCCTAGCGTCCGCGGTGGCGATCGCGCTTTGGCCGACCGCCGCAGCAGCGGGTGACCAGGACATCCTGAAGGATTTGGGGACCGTTCTAGGTTCGGGAGACTTCTGCGGTCTCACCTTAGACGATGACGCGATTGAGGCGTATCTTCCGAGCCCCGGTCCGCAGCACAACATGGAATTCACGTCCTTAGCGCACGCTATGTGGGCTGCCGTGGCCGTAAACTTAAGCCTTCCGAAATCCGCTAAAGCCGCGCGCTGCGCGTACCTCGCTAAGCTGGCCGATAGCTACGGACTCACCCATTGACCGCATAATCACAAGCCCTTGCCGAATTCCCGGCAGGGGTTTTTCGGCTCGAAAGGAAGGAGAAAATGGCAGCGAAATTCACTGATCGCGAGCGGTGGCGGCGGGAGCTGTGCGGCGCCGCGCCGCCGGCCGATGCCATGGCAGACCTGGTTTTTTCACAGCTTTTGAGCCGCGAGGCCGAGCTTGTGGCTGACGACGAGGCCGGGCTTTCGAGGCAAGACGAGCTGGATGTTGTCCGCGCGCTGCTTCGATTGATCTTTTCACCCAACGTGCGAAGGCCGCTCTCGCATCTGCAATGATGCCCGGCTCCATAGGAGGAACCCATGACGACCAGACCGAAGACACGCAAAGCGTGGGCCGGATCAATTCTAATGGAAACGGAGCATGGACTTTCCGTTTGGCGCCCTCTGCAATCGTTAAGAACTTCTATCCTTCCAGCCGAATCTCTTGATGAGTTCATGAGCCTGCTGGATTGTTATGTTGCGTCTTGCGACCGTGAGGGGTTTCTCCGCCACTATTGGACGAAGGCCAGGGGGGGCTTACCAATTAGCAGAGCCATGGTAATCGAAGCCACCATCGACCAGAAAATCGCTCGCCGGCATCTCACCGGGCATTTAAAAAAAATACGCTCGGCGCCCGCCAAGAACCTCGATGATATTCTTTTCAAGGCCGAGCTTTGCGCCGTCCTTGAGCGGTATGAGGTCGATGGTCATCGGACCGTAGCCCACTCGATCGTAAATGACCTTCTCTCCGCGGGCTGCATTTGGATGCAACCCAGCGCGGAAAATATGGAGGCCTCATGATGCTGCGCCTTCGCTATCGCGTCTGGAAGCTTCGTGCGCTGTGCTGGGTCTTGCGGCGGCTGATGACGCGGGCCGAAAGGCTTGCGCGGCCGGAGTGAGCGCAAGGACCGGCTCGAATGGAAGCTTGCGGATTTGGTTTGCTCCGGGAGGCTCGGCCTCGAGGCGGCGCAAGACGCGATCCGCGCCGATTGGATTGGCGCTTATCAGCGATATTTCCGGCAATGAGCGAGCGTGGCGCGATGATGTTGTGCTAGATTGCCGAACACATGCGGATAGGCCGGCCAGCCGATAAGCCGGGGAGCACCTCCCGGTTTCCGCGTGTTCCTAACGGTGCATCGCGAGTGTGCGCGATTGGACCCGTTTCCTACCCTTCACGAGGCCTTTTTGCGTGCCGCTGAGGCGGACTCCGGGGTGCAAGAAGAATCGTTTCTTGAACAGGCGCGCCGCCACATCGCGGAAGGAAAATTGCGAACTTCGGGGTTCCGGTTTTCGGTAACATGGAAAAGGCGCGGGTGGCCATTGCCGCCTCCAAGCGAATGCCCACCCCTTCTGCTGGACGAACGTAAATTTCCCCCGTGGGAAGACAAGACCGAATCGCCGGATCGCGTTGAAATTGCGCCCCTCGCGATGGCAGACCACAGGCTGATTTTCGTCGGACCGGAATTCGATTGCCAAGTTGTGCAAGGCGGTGATTTTGCCTATTGGGGCGCCAAAGGCGCGACGGCCTATTCGGTCACCATGTCAGGCTGGAAAGACGTTCGCGGCGTCGCCGGTGATATTGAGCGATTGTGGCCTCGCACGTCGGCCCATGGCGCGATAGGGTCCTCGCGGGGCGCTTATGAGCCCGGCAAAAGAGCACAGAATGCGCTAGCAAAATGCTTCCCTAACGGCATTCCATCGCGAGTGGACGTTCCGGATGGTGAGCTCGTCCGGCGCGTGCAGGCGAAGCATAGCGAACTTTGCAGCACGGCTCCGGCGCCGGACCCTAAGACTATATTGAGACATGCCTGTCGGCAATCGCGGCGCGGTTGACGGGCTGCTTTTAGGAATTTCGGGAATTTCGGGAACTCCCGAAATGCTTAATGTATTCCTCGAATTTTTGGTTATCCCCTTGAGGCCGAACTGCTTCAGTTAGGGATAAAATGATATGTCGAGCCGCCCGAGCCTCTTTAGGTCGAAAGACATTTCCCGCGCGTTCAAGGCTGCGCGCGCCGCCGGGGTAACGGCGCGCGTCGATATCGCGCCGGACGGAACGATCCGCATTTTCCCGGCGCCGCTGGAAGCGGTGGCGCTGGATCTAAAGCCAAATGACGACGCCCAGCCAGGCGCCCCAGGTCTCCGCAATTGGGATTGAGCCCGTGCCGCGCCACAAGAGATACCCGTGGGTTCAGCATTTCATCGACGGGCGCGG
Source organism: uncultured Alphaproteobacteria bacterium (assembly GCA_963706215.1). Lineage (GTDB taxonomy): Bacteria > Pseudomonadota > Alphaproteobacteria > Rhizobiales > Beijerinckiaceae > Methylocapsa. The sequence continues at coordinate 116,995 of OY970154.1, forward strand.
CCACGCGCGGCTCTATTTCCGCAAGCCCGGCTTCCCGCGCATTCCGCTACCAGGACCGTACGGCGCCCAGGAATTTCTCGTTGCCTATTATGCTGCGCTTGCCGGCAACCCGGATGAAATAGGCTCCTCCCGAACAATCCCGCGCTCGATGAATGCTCTTGTGGTGTCCTATTACGCCTCGGCCGGTTTCAAGAGCTTGAGGCCCACCACCGCGCGCGTCTACCGGAATATCCTCGAACGGTTCCGCGAAGAGCATGGCGACAAGAGCGCCGCCGGCATGAAGGCGCGCAATGTCCGCAATCTCATGGCTGAGAAGGCCGCGACACCTGACGCGGCGAACCGGTTACTCGGGCTGCTCTCGATCCTGATGGAACATGCTATCGCGGCCGGCTGGCGCGAGGACAACCCGGCATTTGGCGTCAAGCGGCTTCGTCATCGCCAAGCCGGATTCGCGACGTGGGGGGAGCTCGATATTGCTTCCTTCCGTGGCCAATACCCGCTCGGCACACGCGAGCGTCTCGTACTTGAGCTGGCATTAGGAACGGCACAGCGGCGCGGCGATCTCGTCCGGCTCGGCTGGCGCCATGTGGTCAACGGCGCCATTGTGGTCAAGCAGAGCAAGACCGGGGCAACCGTCACGGTCCCGATTGTCCGCGAGCTTAAAGTCGCGCTCGACCTTTGCCCGCGTGATTGCCTGACGTTCATTGCCAGCGCCGGGGGGCGCCCGCTTGGAGCCGCGAGTCTCGGCAACGAGTTCAGGGAGTGGCTTCGCAAGGCAGGGCTCCCGGACCGTCTTTCCCTTCACGGGCTTCGCAAGGCGGCGGCTCGGCGGCTGGCTGAGGCCGGATGCACAGCGCACGAGATCGCGGCGATCACGGGCCACAAGACGCTATCTGAGATCGAGCGGTATTGCCGGGACGCCGAGAAGGCGCGGCTCGCCGTGTCAGGCATGGGGAAGGTGGTCGCGATGCTTGGAAAGAAGGAACATTCGTGAACTTTTTTGTCAACCAAATCCAAGATTTGACAAAAGCAACGTGCAAGTCTTTGAAAATAAAGGTGGTAAAAATGAAGGTGGTCGGAGTGAGAGGATTCGAACCTCCGGCCCCCTCGTCCCGAACGAGGTGCGCTACCAGGCTGCGCTACACTCCGCCGCGCCGCCGGATCTCTTCTCCGGCCGCATCTTGCTTGGGAGTTCTTATAACGGTGCCCAGGCGTGCCTGCAAGCCTCGCCGGGCCCCGATCGAAAACGTCCTTCACTTCTCAATAGGACAATGACGAGGCCTACGCGTAGGCTAATTCGTGCCCTTTCGGCTCGTGCGTCTGGTTGATCGAGCATATTCCGTTACACATTGTTCGAGCTCCCTGAAATCATGGCGCAACTGTTCGAGCGCAAAACCGAGAGCAAACAAGCGTTCCAACGCGTCAACAGGCAAATCGCGCGTAAGACCTTCGCGGCGAAGCGCGGTTATCTCGGCTGCGTAGCCGTCGAAGGCAGCATCGACAGCGGCAAGCGGTGGCGGGTTGCGCCGCGCGATGAGTGCCGCGCTGCTCCCGCGCAAATAATCCACCGCGGTCCCAGCCGCGCGGGCAAGCGGCGGTCCAAGGCGTGCTTGCAATGTCTCGGAAAGCGGCACGACGGCAGCCCGTCCAATCATGACAATGTCGTGGCGCAGCCTGAGCAGCGTACGCAACATCAGTCCTGTGTCAGGCTCCGCAGCAAGATAGGCCATCCGCTCGCGCGTCGCCTCAACCGCGATCGTGCCCAATCGCATGAATGCCTGGCCGATGCGGTCCTGCCTTTGCAGGATCGCTGTTTCGTCCAGCGTTTGCGTGAATCCAGTAAGCAGCTCGGGCAGATCCCCGGCCATGAGATCGAGCATTCTGGCGGCCGCTTCGATTGCGAGAAGGTGAGCACGCGCCGGAAATACCAGCAACGAGACCGCGAGCCCAGTCACGCCGCCGATCGCGACCTCAAGCACGCGATAAAGAGCCGAATCGACCGGGCCGGCATGGGTGACCGACGAACCCACAACCACGATAACCGCGGTGAACGGCGCCACCCGGAAGCTCGCGTTTATCGCAGCGAGCAGGGCGAGCGGCGCGACGGCAATCGCGAGAGCAATCAAAAGCGCAAATTCATTCGTAGGAGGAATAAGTACCGCGATTACACCGGCGTAAACGGCGCCACCGAGTGTGCCCGTAAAATATTCAATCGTCGCCTTCAAGGACCCGCCAACGCTCATCTGCGTCACGACAACCGCTGTCAACACCGCCCACAGGCCGCCGAAAGGAATGTTCAATGATTTTCCAAGAACAAAGCTTACCAAGGCTGCGGCCGTCATTCTCAGGCATAGCCGCAGTTGCGGCCCAAGGTCCCGGATTTGGATGCGGAGCCGGGTCCAAGCATTTGAGATACGAGTCATCCCAGCTTTCCCGGCGCGACGATAATCAGAGCGAGTTGAGAAATTGCGCATGTGGCCAAGTATGAACGGCGCATTGCAACAAACGGTTATCGCTCAATGGCCGGTTAAATTGAAAGGCCGTAGTGGCGGACAGGATCTCCGGCGCGCTGCAAGCCCAATGGCAAAAAGGGCGTCGGGATACCATACTTCCTTGCACGGCATGTTCGGCACGCCGCTGGAAGCGGCATCAGCCCCTGGGGTTTGCCAAACATCCACGCCCGGACACCCTACCGTGCCGGGCTAGCGCCACAGCTCGGAATTTCAAACCCTCCCGCCCCTTGCCTCGGAACCGGGCCTATGCGACATACGCCCGCGCTCCGGAAAATCAAAAACCGCTCAGGCGAGAGCTGCGGTAGCTCAGTGGTAGAGCACTCCCTTGGTAAGGGAGAGGCCGAGAGTTCAATCCTCTCTCGCAGCACCAGTTTTCCGCTCACAATTCACCCAAGGCTTGGAGATTGCGGCCGGGCACAACGAGGCCGGCGCGGGCGCCGGCATCAAGCGTCTCAAGCGGGGACGCCGAGCGCTTACAAAGCTATAATATCGCGAAAGATTTCGCGCCGGACATGCAACAAGACAACAAGCCTAAGCCCCCGGGCGATTTCAGCGAACGCAAAACCGCCGTGGCGATCGGTATAGGCTGCAAAAGAGGCTGCTCCAGCGAAGCAATCACCGCCCTCGTCGAACGCGCCATCGCGGCAGCGTCCTGCGCGGGCGCGCCGGCGGCCCTTTTCACGCACGAGGTCAAGACGAGCGAGGCGGGCCTCGCCAGCGCGGCAAAAGCGCTTGGCCTGCCACTCGTCTTTCTCGACGGCCAAGTTTTGCGGCAAGCCTCTTTACGCGCCGCCACGAACTCGCCAAGAGTGATGGCGATGTTCGGACTTCCATCGATCGCGGAGGCCGCCGCGCTCGCCGGCGCGGGGCCGTCCTCCGTCCTGCTCGTCGCGCGCATGAGCGAGGGAGGCGTGAGCTGCGCGATCGCCGGCAGACAAGAGCCATGACCGTTCACTTCATCGGCGCGGGGCCTGGCGCCCCCGATCTTATTACTTTGCGCGGGCGCGACCTGATCGCTCGCTCGCCCGTATGCCTCTTTGCCGGCTCGCTCGTGCCCCGGGCGCTCCTCGAACATTGTCCCAAGGGCGCCCGCATCGTCGATACGGCGCCGATGAGCCTCGACGAGATCGGCGCCGAATTTTTGCGCGCGCATCGCGAGAATGAGGATGTCGCGCGCCTGCATTCGGGCGACCTTTCGATATGGAGCGCGTTGGGCGAACAAATTCGCGCGCTCGACCAGCTCTCCATTCCCTATACGATCACGCCGGGCGTTCCGGCTTTCGCCGCCGCCGCCGCCGCTTTGGGCGTCGAGCTGACTTTGCCAGAAGTCGCGCAATCCCTGGTTCTGACGCGCATCCAGGGACGCGCCTCATCGGTGCCGGCGCATGAACAGCTCGCAACTTTCGCCACCACGCGGACGACGCTCGCCATTCATCTCTCGATCCATGCGATCGAGCGGATCGCGGCCGAATTGATGCCGCATTATGGCGCCGATTGCCCAGTGGCGATCGTGTTTCGCGCTTCCTGGCCGGATCAAACGATTCTCCGGGGGACGCTCGCGACCATCGCCGGAACGGTCGCGGAAACGCCGATGGAGCGCACCGCGCTGATCCTCGTCGGGCAAGTCTTGGCGCCCGGCGATTTTCGCGCAAGCGCGCTCTACGACAAAGATTACCATCGCCGGTTCCGGGGAACCCCTCAATGAACGCGGCGGAGCGGCGTTCGCGCGAGAAGATGGCCGTCGCGGTCGAAAACCGCGATCTCAAGCGCAATGCCGCTGTCGTGGAGTACCTTCGCCGCCGTGCGCCACGCAACCTCCGCGACCAGCGCCGCGATGTCGAAGTCTTCCGCGCTGGCGAGATCCAGGACTTGCCGGGCGCTATTCGCGGTTTTTGCATGCGCGACGATATTGGCACTAGCGCCGGCTTCCGCGCAACGCGCGGCGAGCCAGGAAAGATCGACCTCGCCGCGGCCCGAGTGGAGATCGAGAAGGCCTTGGCCGAGCTTTGTCATTTTGGCGAAGCCGCCGGCGATCGTCACCTTGGCGATTTTGTGCCCGCGCAGATATTTCAGCATGCCGCCTACAAAATCGCCCATCTCGATCAGCGCGATGTCCGGCAGCCCGTGCAGCGCCTTTATCGCCGCTTCCGAAGTCGAGCCGGTCGATCCGGCGATATGGGAAAGCCCGGCCGCGCGGGCGACATCGATCCCGCGATGAATCGTATCGATCCACGCCGCGCAGGAAAACGGCACGACAATCCCCGTCGTGCCCAGGATCGAGAGGCCGCCAACGATGCCGAGCCGCCCGTTGAGCGTTCGCTCGGCGATTTTTTCGCCGCCTGGAATCGAGATTTCGACGGTCGCGTCTCCGGCAAGACCATACATGCGCGCGACCTCGCCGATCGCGGCTTCGATCATCCGGCGGGGCGCCGGATTGATCGCCGGTTCTCCCGGCGGAAGAGGCAGGCCCGCGCGGGTGACGGTGCCTACTCCCTCTCCGGCGCGAAACACCACGCCCGATCCGGGCGGGCCGTGGGACACGCGCGCGATCACCAGCGCGCCATGCGTCACGTCGGGATCGTCGCCCGCGTCCTTGATGATTCCCGCGCGTGCAAACCCCTGGCCAAGTTCTTCCAATGCCAGCGCAAAAGACGGCCGCGCGCCGCCCGGCAGGGTAATGAAAACGGATTCGGGAAACTGGCCGGCAAGCAGCGCCTCATAGGCCGCCCGCGCGGCGGCGGCGGCGCAGGCGCCGGTCGTCCAGCCCTTGCGCAAATTCGCCTTGCCTGACGGGGGCTCCTCGGCTTCGCTCATTGGAAAGGAAACGCCTTCTCGTGAAACGCGTCGGCCATGACCGCAATATTCTAGCACGCGGTCTCGTGATCGCCGCGCCGCGCTCGGGCAGCGGCAAGACCATCCTGACCCTTGGGCTCATGCGCTCTTACCGGAATGCGGGCCTCACCGTCGCCGGCGTCAAATGCGGCCCGGATTATATCGATCCGGCTTTTCATGCCGCCGCGACGGGCAAACCAAGCTTCAATCTTGACAGTTGGGCGATGTCTCCGGCGCTGCTCGGCGCTCTGGCCGTCGCCGCTGGCGAGGGTTGCGGCCTTGTCCTCTGCGAAGGCGTCATGGGGCTTTTCGACGGCGTAGCGGGAGAGCCTGGCCGGACCGGTTCGTCCGCCGATGTCGCGGCGGCGCTCGGCTGGCCGGTCCTGCTCCTGCTCGACGCCAGCGGACAATCGCAAACCGCGGCGGCCATTGTCCATGGCTGCGCCAGTTTTGACCCGCGCATAAAAATCGCCGGGGTGGTCTTGAACCGAGTGGCTAGCCCGCGTCATCGCCGCCTCGCGAGCGAAGCCATCGAGGCGTTCGGACTACCGGTTCTGGGGGCCTTGCCCCGCGACGAAAAAATCAGTCTGCCGGAGCGCCATCTCGGCCTCGTGCAGGCGGGCGAAACCGCCGGTCTCGATGCGGCTCTGGACAGGATAGCCCGGTTTATTGAGGAACATGCCGATACCGGCGCCATTTTGTCTTGCGCGCGCGGCACCACGGCATTGGCGTGCGCCGGATCATCGCCTGCCTTGCCTCCTCCCGCGCAGCGCATTGCGATCGCCAGGGACGAAGCGTTTTCGTTTCTCTATCCACATCTTCTGGCGGGCTGGCGAAACGCTGGCGCGGAAATCGCTTTCTTTTCGCCGCTCGCCAATGAGTCGCCGCCGGACCACTGCGATCTCTGCTGGCTGCCAGGCGGCTATCCCGAGCTTCACGCGGGGCCAATCGCGGCGGCGGAACGCTTTCTTGCAGGCTTACGCCGGTTCGTGGAGACTAGGCCCGCGCATGGCGAATGCGGCGGCTACATGGTTTTGGGGCAAAGCCTGACCGATCAAGCGGGCCATGCCCATCCCATGGCGGGCCTGCTTGGCGCATCGTTCAGTTTTGCGAAACGCAAGCTCCATCTCGGCTACCGGCAAGCGCGCCTCGCCGCACCGCATCCCTTGGGCGCGAAAGGCGCCCTGTTGCGTGGGCATGAGTTTCACTATGCCACGATCGAGACGAAGAGCGAGGGCGACCTGCCGTTCGCTTTCGTCAGGGATGCGCATGGGGGGGCCGGGCAAGCGGAAGGAAGCCGGCGCGGCAATGTATCGGGAAGTTTTTTTCACGTCATCGCGGCGGACAACTCATGAGCTTCACGAGTATATCCGCCAGGATCGCTCCCCGCCTGGAACGGCCGTATCAGCGCGAGTCTCGCCGCCGCTACGGATTCCACGCCTTCGGCCTCGCTTGCCGGATGGCCGGTCGCATTCCTCAACCCGCCAAAACGTCCGGCCGCTGCTTTCCGCGCTTGACCATCAGTTTGTTCAGGGAGGCGATATAGGCCCTCGCCGACGCCACTAGAGTGTCGGGATCGGCACCCTTGGCGGTAACCGATTTGCCGTCCTCGGCGAGCCGCACGGAAACCTCGGCTTGCGCGTCGGTTCCTTGGGTGACCGCGTGCACCTGAAAAAGTTCAAGCACGGCCTTGTGAGGTACGAGCGCGAGGATCGCGTTGAAAATCGCATCGACTGGGCCATTGCCCGTCGCCTGATGGGTCTTGTGCTCGCCGTCGATATCGAGCGTCAAGGCCGCGGATTGCGGCCCCTTCGTGCCGGCGATCACCGTCAGGGCGACAAGCTTGATGCGGTCATACGCATGGGCGATCTCGTCGTCGACAAGGGCGGCCAGATCTTCATCGTAGACGATCTTCTTGCGATCGGCGAGATCCTTGAAACGGGCGAAAGCGTCTTCGAGAGCGTTTTCGCCAAGCTCGTACCCCAATTCCTTGAGTTTCTCCCTGAAGGCGTGGCGGCCGGAATGCTTGCCCATGACGAGCGATGTCTTGGCCACGCCGACGCTCTCCGGAGTCATGATCTCGTAGGTCCCGGCGTTCTTCAGCATGCCGTCCTGGTGAATGCCGCTCTCATGCGCGAAGGCGTTCCGCCCGACGATCGCCTTGTTGTATTGCACCGGGAACGAGCTTACCGCCGAGACGAGCTTCGAGGCCCGTGTCAGCATCGTGGCATCGATGTTGGTGTGGTAGGGCATTGTGTCGCCGCGCACGCGCAGCGCCATCACGACCTCTTCCATGGCGGCATTGCCCGCGCGCTCGCCCATGCCGTTGATCGTGCATTCGACCTGCCGGGCGCCGCCTTCGATGCCGGCTAGCGTATTGGCGACCGCGAGCCCCAGATCGTTGTGGCAATGGACGGAAAAGACCGCCTTGTCCGAATTGGTCACCTTTTCGCGCACGGTCTCGAACAAGGCCCGGTATTCATGCGGCACCGCGTAGCCGACGGTATCGGGGATATTGATGGTCGTGGCGCCCGCCTTGATGGCGGCCTCGACGCAGCGGCAGAGAAACTCGATATCGGACCTTGTTCCATCCTCGGCCGACCATTCGACATCGGCGACGAGGTTGCGCGCCCGCGCGACGCTTGCCGCGATCATTTCGAGAACCTCATCCGGCTGCTTTTGCAGCTTGTATTTCATGTGGAGAGGCGAGGTCGAAATAAACAAATGGATGCGTGGGCGCAGCGCCGGACGCACCGCTTCGGCGCACCGGTCGATATCCTTCGCGGCCGCGCGGGCAAGACCCGCGACGCTCGCGCGCTTCATGCGTTTGGCGATCGCCGAGACCGCCTCGAAATCGCCTTCCGAGGTCACCGGGAAACCAGCCTCGATGATATCGACGCCCATCGCGTCGAGGAGGCCCGCCACTTGCAGTTTCTCCTCGAAGGTCATCGAGGCGCCGGGGGATTGTTCGCCGTCGCGCAGGGTGGTGTCGAAAATGACGATCGCTTGCGAGTTTTGCCGCGCGGGCTGCGCTAGGGAAGCGGTAGCTAAGTTTGTCATGGCTTTTGTCCGGTTAATATTGGCTTCAAGGGCTTGCCGCGTTCCCCTGAGCGCCCAGGCGCATCGCCCGGCCGGCCCTCAGGGGCGGATAAGCCGAAGCAACCCGGAATATAGCAGCCGCCCGCCGCGCGTGCCTGCGCCTGTGGGCAAGATATTGGAACCGAACGCCAATTTGGAAGCTCACCTGACTAAGATCCTGTAAACCTAGCGGACGCCTGGGCCAAACGCAAGCGAAAGTGCAAGCGAAGGCGCGTTGCCAGGGCTGCGAACTCGGGTCAATGGCCGGCAAACGGGAGCTAAGAAGGCGGATTTTGTTGCAACCAGCCAACAGAAGTGCTGCGTATGGCGTAGGGGTGAGCATGATCGCGCGCGCGAAGAGAGTCGCGAACGGAACGCTCGGGTGCTTTCAGCGATCGATGATATGGGATGGTCCCTTCGACGTGTCCGCCGGATTCGCTTGGGGACGATCTTGAGCGGCACTCTCTTGACAATATGAACCCACTTGGCGTCAATCCATTTAAGAATAGCCGGTTTGCCACTATATTTCTGGCGGAGCGCGGCTTCATCTTTCGCAACAGCGTCACATTTGAGATAGGCGCGCGCAGCTTCGATCCCGGGCGCGCGATCCGGGTGCGCATGCAATTTCGCCGCCCACTCATCGCAGCCGGTGCGCCGGTGAATGAGATCATCGGCATCGGCGGGCAGTTCGGCCAAATCCAGCGCCTCCAGGATACGAGGATCGTTTTGATATTTTTGGCGGAGCAACGCCACATCCTGCGATAGCGTCGCATTTGAAATAGAGGCGCTGGGCGTCGGGTTGCGCGACGCTATTGGGCTCCGGGTGTGTGACCAACCGATTGCAGTTGCCGTTGCGGAAGATGAGCGCTTCGATCTCGGCGGGAAAGTCGGCTTGCGCAGCTGGTTGCTCAGCCCTCGGCATGCCTGGTAGAGCAATCGCGCCAATAACATGCAGTGTGAGGACCATGTTTCGCATCTCTCACCCCCCGCGCAACAGTCTTATCGCCTCGCCGCGCTCGAAAGTATTGAGGAGCAGCCGCAACGCTTCGCCGCGCGCGCCTTCGAGGCGGGGATTTTCCTCGACGATCTTGTGCGCTTCGTCGCGCGCCAAGTTCAGCAACGGCCCGTGCGCGGCCAAATCCGCGAGGCGAAAACCCGGCAGGCCGGATTGCTTCGTGCCGAGGACCTCACCCTCGCCGCGCAGGCGAAGATCTTCCTCGGCGATGCGAAATCCGTCCTGCGTCTCGCGCATGATCGCGATCCTCGCCTTGGCCGTCTCGCCGAGCGGCGCCCGGTAGAGGAGCAAGCAGGAGGATTTGGCGCCGGCGCGCCCGACGCGTCCCCGCAATTGATGCAACTGGGCAAGCCCGAACCGCTCGGCGTGCTCGATCACCATGATCGTCGCTTGCGGAATATCGACGCCGACTTCGATGACCGTCGTCGCGACCAGAACCTGAGTTTTTCCTTGCGCGAACGCGGCCATCGCTTCGTCCTTGTCGCGGCTTTTCATCTTGCCGTGGACAAGCCCGACTTTATCGCCAAAAGCCTCTTGCAGATGAAGGAAGCGTTCCTGCACGGCGGCCACGTCGAGCGCCTCGCTTTCCTCCACGAGAGGACAGACCCAGAAAGCGCGGGCGCCGTTCGCGATCGCGCGCCGCAGCCTCGCGATGAGTTCGTCCATGCGCTCAATCGGCAACGCGCGGGTTTCGATCCTCTCGCGCCCGGCGGGCTTTTCCCGTAAATTTGAAACATCCATGTCGCCGAAATACGTCAGAACCAGTGTGCGCGGAATAGGCGTCGCGGTCATGACGAGAATGTCGGCCGCCGCGCCTTTGTCGCCCAGCGCCAGACGCTGATGGACGCCGAAGCGATGCTGTTCGTCGACCACGGCAAGGCCGAGGTCGCGGAAGACAACGCTTTCCTGAAACAAGGCATGGGTGCCGATCACAATGTCGATGGTGCCCTCCGCCAGCCGGGCGAGGGTTTTGCCGCGCAAGGCGGCCGTGTCACGGCCGGTGAGGAGCGCCAGTCTGAGCCCGGCGGCTTCGCCGAATATCGCGAGCGTTTGGTGATGCTGGCGGGCGAGAATTTCGGTCGGCGCCATCAGCGCCGCCTGCCGTCCAGCCTCGACGACCGCCGTCATGGCAAAGAGAGCAACAATGGTTTTGCCGGACCCGACATCGCCTTGCAAAAGCCGCAGCATGCGGGTCGGCGCGCCAAGATCGGCGCCGATCTCGGCCATCGCGGCTTTCTGGGAAGCGGTGAGAGCGAAGGGCAGGGCGGCGGCGATCTTCTCTCCGATACGGCCATCTCCCTGGCTCGCGCGGCCGGGGGAGCGCCGGATTTTCGCGCGCATCAAGGCAAGCGCCAATTGAGAGGCGAGCAATTCGTCGAAAGCAAGCCGCATCCGCGCCGGCGCCTCCGGCGCGATACTCTCCGGTGTGTTTGGGCGATGCACGTCCCGTAGGGCTTCGGCAAAAGAAGGAAGGGCTGGAATATTTAACGCCTTCCTATCATGCCACTCCGGCAAGGCAGGGATTTTGGCCAGCGCCGCATCGATCGCCCTGCCGAGCGTTTTTTGCAAGAGCCCTTCCGTTGAAGGATAGACCGGCTCGACCGGCGCCATCCTGGCAAAACCTTCGCTGTCCAACACACGGTCTGGGTGCACGATCTGGCGATGCCCGTCCCAAAGCTCCAGCTTGCCGGAAATCCAGCGGGTCTCGCCAAGCGGCAGGCTCCTTTCGATCCAATGATGATTGGCGAGAAAGAAGACGAGGAGGACGTCGCCGGTGTCGTCCTCGACCAAGACCTTGTAGGGTGCCTTGGAGCGGGCGCCTGGCGGCCGGTGCTCGATGGGCTTGACTTCGAGCGTGACGATTGTATCGAGCGGCGCATCGGCGATCTTTGGCCGGTTGCGGCGGTCGATCGCGGCATAGGGGAGATGGAAAAGTAGGTCGAGCGCGCGGGCCTCCCCGGCGTCCTTCGTCAGGAACCTGTCCAGGAGTTTGGCTGTTTTCGGCCCGATGCCGGGCAGGCTCGCGGCTGTCGCGAAAAGAGGATTGAGGAGAGAGGGACGCATCGAAAGCCGCTGGTTGGGTGCTGGGTCAGTTCGAATTTGGTCTGCGTTGCGCCAGGACACGACATCACCGCCTCAGTTTGACTAGGACAGCAGCCAATTGCGTGCCCCCTCTTTTGCGAGGGTTAGGGCCGATCTGGACATTTCGAGCTCAGGGTCGCTCGCGATGGTTGCCCCTAGGTTGACGGCAAATGGCGCTTCATCGAACTGAAAGAGATAGCGACCATGGGCAAGGTCCGACCTCACTCTATACAGGTTTTTTCGCATCTGCGCCTGTTCCACGTAACTGGTCCGGTAATACTTCTCAACGGACTTGCGAAAGAGTTGGGTTGGCCCGGGTTGCTCGTCTTTGCTGCACAAAAGGCAAAGTGTGGGCGGCGGCCGGTCAACGAGTATTTCGATTGCCTGCACACACGCAAGAAGACAACTGGAGATACTAATTTCCCAAAGCTCGCCCGCCATGTAGATTGCGGCAGCGGATCGCAGAAATCGACCTCGACTATCGTTATCGAGCTTCAAAAACGCGCCAACAAGCGAGTCGAAATTGTCAGGCAGAAAGAAGGTATCGATGGGAAAATTAGCCCGCGCTCTCCCATCGCCAAAGTATGAGTCAGCGCGAACAACAGGCAAAGGATCGCCTTGTGCCGACAGGGCACTTGTAAAGGCCCGGAAGCCCGGAACTATATAGAACTCATGCGCCCAAAAAGGCGAAAAAATTGATTGCCCGCTTTTGATTGCCCACATCTGTCGCGCGCGCGAGCTGCTAAATTTAATTGAGCCATAAAGAACGGCGTTCAGAACCCAAGCCCATCCCACAGCGTTCTTCCTGCGTCCAGACAAAACACCTGCGGCGGGCGAGCCGTCCGCAATTTTCTCGCACCCCGGCCGGCGTGAGGCAGCAGACCGATGCGCTTTGTCTTTAGGGTTCTCTACGATGCCGTCATGCGCTTTTCGCAGGATGACGGTTGGGCTATCGCGAGCCACATCGCTCTTTCGATCCTGACTTCGCTGTTCCCGTTCCTGATCTTCGTGACCGCGCTCGCGGGCTTTTTTGGCTCGAAAAGCCTGGCCGATGAAGTGGCTCACATTCTATTGCAGACCTGGCCACCCCAGGTAGCGGCACCCATTGCGAACGAGATCGACAATGTCCTGACGCAAACACGAAGCGGTCTCCTCACGATAAGCGTCATTTTGGCGATCTATTTTTCATCGAACGGCGTCGAAGCGGTCCGGATCGGGCTCAACCGCGCCTACGACCTCCGGGACTCCCGGCCGTGGTGGCTGTTGCGGCTTGAATCCATCGCCTATGTTTTCGTTGGCGCATTCGCGCTTCTGACGCTTGCTTTCCTTGTGGTTCTCGCGCCCTTGATCTGGACGGCCGCACTGCACTTCGCGCCTGGTCTTGAGCCGCTCGACCGCCTGATCACCTTCGGCCGCTTCGCGATCGCGAGTTTGGTGCTTCTGCTGGCGCTTGTCCTGGCGCATAAGTTTCTGCCGGCCGGGCGAAGATCGCTGCGCGACATTGCGCCCGGAATTTTGCTGACCCTCGCCATGTGGATCGCCGCGGGCATGGCCTTCGGCTCCTACCTCGCCGAATTCGCGCGCAATTATGTCACCACCTACGCGGGCAGGGGAATCGCATTTGAGAAAGGTCTGACGAAAGCAGCGGGACTTGCGGGCAATAGCCTGATGGAGTCTACCGATTCGCGTGAGAATCATGCCTCGGGAGACGACGATGGATCAGTTTGCTGCGTGCTGGGAGGAGTTGGACGATCCGCGAACCGGGAACGCGGCTCTTCACGACTTCAACGAGCTTTTGGTGATCGCTTTTTGCGCGGTCCTGTGTGGCGGGCAAGGCGCGGTGGACATGGCGCTGTTCGCGAAGGCGAAGGAGCCGTATTTGCGCGGCTTCCTCAATCTGGCCAACGGACTGCCCAGCCACGACACCTTCAGCCGGCTGTTCCGCCGGCTCGATCCGGATCAGTTTCGTGCCGTTTTTCAGCGGTTCATGGCGAGGTTTTCCGAGCAATGCCAGGGTGTTATCGCCATTGATGGGAAGGTGTTGCGCCGCTCGTTCGACAGCGCCAGCGGCAAATCGGCCTTGCACATGGTCAGCGCCTGGGGCTGCGAGCAACGCTTGGTGCTGGCGCAAATCGCGACTGACGCGAAATCGAACGAGATCACCGCCGTGCCAAAACTGCTGGAGATGTTGTCGCTGAAGGGCGCGATCGTGACCGTCGATGCGCTCAACTGCCAGCGCGCGATCGCCCAACAGATCGTGAAACAAGGCGGCGATTATGCGCTGGCCTTAAAGGGAAACCAGGGCAAACTGCACGCGGACGCCGGTCTGTATCTCGACGATCCCGCTGAGCTGGCCGCCACGGCCAAGTCGGCCGTCGATGCCGATCACGGTCGCATCGAGACCCGCACGGCCACGGTCTCAACCGATATCGCCTGGTTGCAGAAGGACCATCAATGGCCCGGCCTTGCCGCCATCGGCAAGGTTGTCCGCACCCGTGAAACCCCCACCAAAACCACGACCGAGACGGCCTATTACCTGCTGAGCGCCGCGCTATCCCCCGAACGCTTGAACGAGGTCGTCCGCCAGCATTGGGGCGTCGAGAACCGCCTGCATTGGCGGCTCGACGTCATCATGAACGAGGATCAGGACAGAACCCGTTTGGGCAACGGCCCGCACAATCTGGCTGTTCTCCGGCACATGGCGATGAACGCCATGCAAAAGGAAGGATCAAAGGGGTCCTTGCGCGGAAAACTCAAGCGCGCCGGCTGGGATGACGCATATCTCTCCATCTTGCTGGCACAATTTTGAAATGCGATTGCCCTTGGGGGTCACCCTTTCTGCCGGTTCCGCCTCATCTGACGATGAAGGTGACGTAGTAGTCTCCTTTGAACAAGTAGTCACTCTGAGGCGACTACCCAACCCCTCGGCCGAGACGCGCACCGCTCCGCTACCAGGTCCAATGCCTCAAGCCCGTTCGACTCGACCATCCCGCCTATCGACCCATCCAGTCGGTCGCCGACAACCGCCGCGCGCGACACGGTCGGCGCCGTGGGGTGCTGAAACCAAGGATTTAGGACTGACTGACTCCGTTAATCCTGGTTCGAATCCAGGTCCCCCAGCCATATAACCTGTTTATATTACTGCGTTTTATCAGTTTTCGTTTGCGTCGAAATTCGTCCGACATGTCCGCCGACCTCTCGGACTTCGAGTTCAAGGGCACACCGATCAACGAGGCGCTCGTCCGTGACCTTGCCACCGGCGGCTTCATCGCTCAGCAGCGCAATGTCGTGCCGGCCGGCGGAACCGGTAGCGGCAAGACCCATCTTGCCATCGCGATCGCTCGCTGTTGCATCCGCGGCGGCGCACGCGGCCGGTTCTTCAACGTCGTCGATCTGGTCAATCGGCTCGAGACCGAGAGCCGCAACGGTCGGCAGGACCGAATTGCCGATTACCTGACCCGTAAGGACTTCGCCGTTCTCGACGAACTCGGCTACCTCCCATTTGCACAATCGGGCGGGCAGCTGATCTTCCACCTAATAAGCCGTCTCTATGAGCGCCCCTCCATCATCGTCACCACCAACCTCGCATTTGGCGAATGGCCGAACGTCTTCGGCGACGCCAAAATGACCACCGCGCTGCTCGACCGCCTGACCCATCACTGCGATATCGTCGAGACCGGTAATGAAAGTTGACGCTTCAAGAACCGCGCCTGAACTCAACCTCGTCCCCCGCGGCCGGCCGAGACCGGCTCTGCTCCGCCATATGGGGCTCCGTGACGCCGGTCTCGGTTCTTCAGAGGGGTCATTTTGGACGCCGATTGACATATCCCGCGGCGGTGAAACAGTTATGGCACTCGCTTGGCGTGAAGGCGCGAGTGCGATACGGATGGCTATCCACAAATGAGGGATCGTTCGCGCGGCTGCCGCGCGCAACCGCCACGCGATCTGCTGCGTCGAGGGAAATACTCGTCGACGAGCGCGACGCAGAAGCAGAACCGCGGACGATAAGGTAACGTTTATGCAAAGCGGGTGCTTGAGCTACGCTATTACCTTGACGCGATGAACGAAGGCAAGAGATGGCACTAACGCGGAATTTCAAGGAGATGGTACAAGGGCGCGTCGACCCCGCCTTTGGCGAAGCGCTGCTGCGCGAAGGCATCGACACCATGCTCGCCGGCGATGTCGACACCGGCAAGGCGATCCTGCGCGACTACGTCAAGGCGACGGTTGGCTTCGGGAAGCTTGGCGAGGCGACCGGCACGCAGCCAAAGAGCCTCATCCGCATGTTCGGCCCGCGCGGCAATCCGCAGGCCCGCAACCTCTTCGGCATCATCGGCTACCTGCAGAAACAAGTGGGCGTCGAGCTCCACGTCTCACAGGGACCGGGGTAGGCGCAAGGGCATGCGGACAGAAGCGAGCAATTTCCTTTTCCTTAAACAGCACGACATGCAGCTCGTGCGGCTGGGTGCGCTCGCCGAACGATACTTCCACGACGACCCAAATACGAGCCTTATTGTCAACGGCGGAGTAAAAGCCGGCCATCGGGGCGGAGCAAAACCAGGCCAGTTTGCGGCGTGGACGTAGGGCACGATGCGCCACGTCCGCCCCGGCGGAGATGGCCAGGGTTTCGCAGCCGGGGCGGGACGTGGCTTTCAGGAGGCGCTGATGATTTCGCCGGTTTCGGGATCGGCGGCTACGGCTTCCGCATCGGAAGGTTGGGCCGCACGCCGCCGCCGGGCCTTCGACTGTTTCAGCCGGTAGCTCTCGCCGTTGAGCTCCAGGATATGGACATGATGCGTCAGCCGATCGAGAAGCGCGCCGGTCAGACGCTGGCTGCCGAAGATGCTGGTCCATTCCTCGAACGGCAGGTTCGAAGTGACGATGGTCGAGCCGCGTTCATGACGCTGGCTGAAGATCTCAAAGAGTAATTCCGTGCCGGTCTGCGAGAGCGGCACATAGCCGAGTTCGTCAATGATGAGCAGTTTGACGGCGGCCAGCTGCGCCTGGAGTTTCAGGAGACGCCGCTCGTCGCGCGCTTCTCTCAATTGATGAACGAGCCCGGCCGCCGTGAAGAAGGAGACCGGGAAGCCGCGCTGACAGGCCGCGAGGCCGAGCGCCAGACAGGCATGCGTCTTGCCGGTGCCGCTGTTGCCGAGAGCGATGACATTGTCTCGGGCGACGACATACTCACAGCGGGCGAGTTCGAGAACGAGCGGCTTGTTGAGCGACGGGATCGCGGCGAAGTCGAATGTATCGAAACTCTTCACCGCCGAGAAGCGCGCACCGCGGATGCGGCGCTCGACCATGCGCCGTTCACGATCGATGAGTTCAAGCTCGGCGAGACGCAAGAGGAAGCGGACATGATCGAGCCCCTCGCGTGCGGCCTCGGCGGCGACTTTTTCATATTCGCGCAGGAAGGTCGGCAATTTGAGCTGACGCAGATGATGCGCGAGCAGCACCTGGGGCGGCGCCGGGCTGGCGGGAAGAGCTGCGGTCGTCATGCCGCCCTCCCGGAAACGAGAGCCATATAATCGGCGGCCAAGGTCGTCTTAACGCTGGCGACGGGCAGATAGGGATAGTCGCCGAGATCGAGGTTTGCGGGTCTGCGTTCGACCTTGGCGATGACGAGTTGCTTGACGGCGTCGAAGCCGATGGCGCCGAGCCGGATCGCGTCGAGCGCAGCCGCCGCGACGATCACCTCGGAAAAGACCTCCATCAGCCGCAACACCTGGATGAACTCGCGCTTGCCACGGTTGCCCATGCGGGCTTCCAACAGCCGGCGCAGATGTTGAAGAGACTCCGGCAATATCCAGTTCTGTAGGGGCGCCGCCTGGTCGAGCGCGCCGGGCTTTTGCTCAAGCAGCGCCAGATAGTGCATGGGATCGAAGACAAACTGGCCACGACCATAGACACGCGGATGGCGGGCGATCTCGACAGCGCCACAGAGGATCGCCACCTTGTCGACGAACCCTTTCACCAGCACGTCACGAAAGCCATAGGCCGTTGGCACGGAATAATCGTTCACGCGATAGCGCACGAGCGCCATGGAAGAGACCTTCGTCGCGTATTTGTGGCAAGGCTCGAACGGCGTGGCCGGCAGATCGCGCAAGGCCGCTTTGTCAGCTTCAAGCCGCTCGCCGATCGTCTGCTCGTGACGGCCGGCGCGTTCATTCTGGCGGGCGCGGCAGCGCTCCTCGAGCATGGCGTTCAACGCCTCGAAGGATGCCGCATGCGGCACGGGCGCCAAGAAGTTGGCGCGCGAATACTTTACCAGCCCCTCAACCTTGCCTTTGTCGTTGCCCTTACCCGGCCGCCCGAACCGGTCCTGAAACAGGTAATGGCTGACGAGTTCGGTGAAGGCTCTGGTGCGCAGGCGTTTGCCGTCGCCGAGAATCCTCGCCACCGCGATTTTGAGATTGTCGTACAAAATCGAAATCGGCACGCCACCGAAGAACGCAAATGCCGAGACGTGGCCGTCGAGAAAGGCTTCCGTCGTCTCGGCCGGATAGGCCTTGACGAAACAGGCGTCCGAATGCGGCAGGTCGAAACAGAAGACATGCAGCTTCATCCGCACCCCGCCGATGACGCCGACGCATTCGCCGAAATCGACCTGCGCGTGGCCAGGCGGATGGGCAAGCGGCACGAAGACCTCACGTGACCGGGTGTGCGCCAGCCGCACATAATCCTTCACCACCGTATAGCCGCCGAGGAAGCTGTGCTCGATCCGTAGCCGTTCAAAAATCCGCTTCGCCGTGTGCCTTTGCTTCGGCGGCGCCGTCTTGTCGGCCTCCAGGATCGCATCGATCACCGGAACCAGCGGCCCGAGCTTCGGCCGCTCCGGAGCCTTGGACCGCACATAGCCGGGCGGCGCCGAGTACCGGCACATCTTGGCGATCGTATCCCGGCTCAGTCCGAAAACCCGCGCCGCTTCCCGCCGGCTCTTCCCTTCAATGAAAACAAACCGTCGAACCGCTGCGTAAATCTCCACTGCAAACATCCCCGGCCATCCCTGTTCGAATCAGTGTTCGAAAAGGTTCAGCCTCGAAAGTGGCCGGGTTTTACGCCGCCACGCAGCCGCATAATGCCGCCGCTCCGTGGCCTACTATTGCTCCGCCGCGTACAGGTGCTGTAGGGTGAATGTGTGACGCACGGCAGTGGTGGTCCCTTGAATATATTTGAGACGCAGATTTCATGCGTTCTTATTTCGATAACGTGACAGGGCCGGGTGGAGCAAGGGAAGCGCCGCGAGCCGCCAGGTCAGAAGCGCAGGAAAGCCTGTTCGAGGCGGTCGAGAAAGGCGCTGGCGCGCTGCTCGGTCATGCGGTCCATGTCGTATAGGGTCAGCATTCGGAAACTTGCCTTTCGACCGACAAGGGGCATTATGCCGCGGGCGATCTGGCGGCGGACCGGGTCGCCCATGTACAATCGCGTGACCCACCATGGTGCGCCGGTCGAACTCACCACCCAAAGCGCGTTGACATGAGTGAGCCGCGGGATGAGTGGGCCACCGCCCGAAGGGTGGTCGAAGGCAACGCCGGGCACGAGCACACGATCGAAGAAGCCTTTCAGGATCGCCGGCACGTTAAACCACCATTGCGGAAAGACGAAAACAAGCTTCTCGGCCAGCCTGAGCCGCGCGACATAGCCGGCGACAGCCCTGCTATCATAGGGTGTCGTGAAATAGTCGCGACGCTCGGCGCCGGTAAGGCGCGGATCGAAGTCGTCAGCGTAAAGGTCAATCATGTCGACCTCGATACCGCGACGCTCGAGCGTCGCGCGGATGCGTTCAGCGGCGGCCTTGGCGAAAGCGTTGTCGAGCGGATGGGCGACGACCAGAAGCGCACGCAAGGAAGGACTCTTCCGTTTCGCCCTTGCCCGTCGGCATGAGCTCAAAGGCGGCATTTCTTGTGGCGCTTTTCTTAAGCCGATATCCACCCGATGACCAGATTTCGAGGTTGAGATTGCCGCTTTGGACCTCTACATTGAAATCCGAATGTCCTATCAAAGGGACAGCTGCTTATTGCTGAAGGAAGACCATGTCTCAATCTGCGCATCCGATGCTCGGCGCCCGGCGGGACCAGATGTTTCCCACGATGACGCAGGCGGACATCGATCGCCTTCACCGCTTCGGCGAGTCGAAGTTTTATGAAGCGGGAGAACGCATCGTAAGAGCGGGCCACGTTGCGCCGGGCTTGATCGTAATACTTTCGGGCAAGGTAGAAGTCACACAGGGTTGTGGACCTGAACAGCGCGAAACCATCGTCACGCACCTGCCGGGACAATTTGCGGGGGAACTGGCGCAGCTCTCCGCCCGCCCGTCCCTGGTGGACGCCGACGCCCAAGAGCCGGTTCAAGCTCTCGTAGTTCGGTCGGACAGACTCCGCGATCTATTGGTGCAGGAAGCCGAGCTTGGCGAGCGGATTATGCGGGCGTTGATCCTGCGCCGCGTGGGTTTGTTGGAAAGCGGCGCGAGTGGCCCGGTCATCATTGGACACGCAAGTCATCCAGACGTATTGCGCTTGCAGGGGTTTCTTGCCCGAAACGGCCAGCCACATCGCGTACTCGATTCCGACAGCGATTCTTGTGCGAAGACCTTGATTGAGCGTTTTGGTGTGGACGCGCATCATTTGCCCATTGTTTTGTGTCCGAACGGCAAGTTGCTGCGTAACCCCAGCGAGAACGAGCTCGCGCGCTGTATCGGCCTGTTGCGGCCGATAGATGCGAAGAAGGTCTATGACGTCGCGATCGTCGGCGCGGGCCCCGCGGGATTGGCTGCCGCCGTGTACGCTGCCTCAGAAGGCCTGGAGGTCATTGTGCTCGATTGCCGCGCCTTCGGCGGACAGGCAGGCGCTTCTTCGCGCATTGAAAACTATCTTGGATTCCCGACCGGTATTTCGGGAATGGCTTTGATGGCGCGCGCCTATAATCAGGCACAGAAGTTTGGCGCGGAAATGGTGATACCGGACCAAGCGCATCAGTTAAGCGAGCGAACAATTGAAAACAGGAAAAGCTATTTCCTGACTGTTGGCGATGATGAGAGCTTGCGGGCTCGCGCGGTCGTGGTGGCGAGCGGCGCGCGCTATCGACGCCTTGATGTGCCGAACCTCGCACAGTTCGAAGGATCGTCGGTGCACTACTGGGCCTCCCCGATCGAGGCGAAGCTTTGCGGCGGTCAGGAAGTGGCACTAGTCGGCGCGGGTAATTCGGCCGGACAGGCGGCCGTCTATCTAGCGAGCCACGTAAAGAAGGTATGGCTGTTGGTTCGCCGCGAAAGTCTGGAAGAGACCATGTCCCATTACCTTGTCGAGCGCATCAAAGCGCAGCCAAATATCGAAGTGGTGACCCGTTGCGAGGTCACGGCGCTGGAAGGTTGCGAGGGGAATCTCGAAAGTCTGCGTTGGCGCCACTGCTCGCTCAACGAAGAAACGACGCGTGCTATTAGTCACCTTTTCCTTTTCATCGGCGCCGAACCGAATACAGACTGGCTTGCGCAATGCGATGTGGCGCTAGATGAAAAGGGGTTTGTCCAAACGGGTGAAGTTGGCGGCGGAAAACGTCACGCACTGGAAACGAATCGCTCTGGCGTGTTCGCCATCGGCGACGTACGCTCGGGTTCGGTCAAGCGCGTCGCCGCCGCCGTCGGAGAGGGCGCCCAGGTGGTGTCGGCGCTTCATGCCTATCTGGCCCGGAGTGGTAGCGCTGCCACGTCTGCTGCTGAGATCGCGAGAGCTTAATGCCCGACGAATGTGCGCACGCCAGAACCATCCGCAACGTAACGCCGAGCGCGCTCGGATGCGAGGAATGTCTGAAACTTGGTTCGGCGTGGGTGCATCTGCGCCTCTGCCGGACGTGCGGCCATGTCGGCTGCTGCGACAGCTCGCCAAACCGTCACGCCACCAAGCATTTTCGCAAGACCCGCCATCCCATCATCGAAGCCTACGATCCGCCGGAAGGGTGGGGATGGTGCTATGTCGATGAAATTAGCCTGGACCTTGGCGACCGCACGACGCCACATAACGGACCTATCCCGCGGTACTATTAAGTTCGCTGCGTGGGGAAAGATTGCAACAGCACCCCCCGATGCCTGGAAGTTTTAGTCCCTAGGACAGACGCTGCTTTGTCGCCTTTGCCGTCGCCTCAGCGTCAGGCTTTCAGGATGCACCGGCACCGTGATTGTCCGCTGCGGGGATTTAAACCCTCGCCTTTAGGCGAAGCGAAGGGTAGATGAAGTCGCATTATGCGACGATATCGACTCGGCAGCCACGCAAAGTACGACCTTAAGGTTCACCTTGTCTGGTGCCCAAAATACCGCAAGCGGGTGTTGACAGGGCAGGTTGCAATACGAGTCCGCGATCTTCTAAGGCAAATTGCCGCGGAGAACGAGTTGCAGATCATCTCGGGCAAGGTGGGGGCCGATCATGTGCACATGTTCATCAGCTATCGAGCGCATCACAACATCAGCCAGATCGTGCAATGGCTCAAGGGCACGAGTGCGCGCATGCTGTTCCAGGAATTCCCGCATCTCAAGAAGCAGTACTGGGGACGCCACCTGTGGGCGAGGGGATATTTTGCAGTGACCTCCGGTACAATCACCGACGAGATGATCAACGAGTACATCAATGAACAGGAGGGCGAGGCCGTGGAGGATGACAGTCGATTTCAAATCGACCCCTCTTGAACCCCTCGCCTTATAGGCGAGGGTTGTTCAGTTTGGTGCACGTCGAAAAGCACATCGGTAGAGGTATCGGTGAAGGAACAGTACGTTGGCGACATCAACGACTACCGTAAGTACGCGCTCCTGAGGCGCCTCCAGGCCGGTAACGCTCTGCGCATAGGCGTGTGCTGGATGCTGACGCGGAACAACGGTCGCAGCGACGGCAGCATGACCAGCTACCTCAAAAAGTCCTGTTACGAACGGCACGATCCGAAGCTCTATAACTTGCTCAGCACCGTTATGGCTACGCCGGACCATGGCCCCCTTAAGCTCATCGAGCGCAGTGGCATCATCGCCGGGGCGACGTACTACAACGCCATTGTGCCTGACCGATGCGCCGACAACAGGGTTGCCTGGTTCGATAAGGCCCTCGCGAAGCTCTCTTCCACGGACCTGATCTTCTTCGATCCTGACAATGGGCTCGACGTGCCATCGAAACGCAAGGGGTAGCTTAATTCATCCAAATATCTGTATCGCGACGAACTTGCCGCCACCTACGCGGCCGACCACTCGGTCCTCCTCTATCAGCACTTCCCTCGCCAAGAGCGAGGTGCCTTCATCACCCGCATCTCGGACTACTTGAGGACCGCAGCATTAAGCGCAGAGCAGCGGATATTCAGCACCGCGCACGTTGCTTTCTTCCTACTGATCCACCCCAGACACCAGAATGCCCTGGACGCCGCGGTAAAATCGTCGTCGAGCTTCGATCCCGCATTCCTTTCTAGACTGCGCTAATTGTGCCTCGCTGATGCTGATACGGCAAATCCTTTGTGGCTGGATGCCAGCTGTGTCACATCCGGGGAACATACTGACGGTCACCCGCTCCATATCAGAAAGCAGATCGGCCTACTCCAGCCGCACGAGCACGCGGCTCGTGGTCGACTACCCCTGCGCCGTGACGCTATGCCATGCCGTGTGGCTCTCCATCAATTCCTCCCGCGTTCCACTGTTATCGCGACCGCCGACGGTCAGTGCGCGCGGTGATGCAACCACGATGAACCATGCCGCGAGAGCTTAATTTCACCCCTATCAATGAACAAGCCAAATTCTAATCGTGTGGAGAGTGCACGGCCCGGAAGCCGGGTTAACGATGATTTTGCATTGACGAAGGGGAGGTGATTCGCTCGGCGCTCTGATTCGCTCGGGGCGCTAGAATGAACGATACGACCGGTTTTTTCCCGGACGAAGATGTCCTTTGGGCGCAATTGGTCCCCTTAATCTTGCCTTGACTTCCGGCGTATCGTGCTTTGATGAGCTTCTTTGGAAGGGGGGCGATGAACGAGACCCCGCAAACAATCTCCTGCCGCTGCTGCATCGTCGGCGGCGGACCGGCCGGGATGATGCTCGGCTTTCTCCTGGCCCGCGCGGGCGTCGACACGATCGTTTTGGAAAAACACGCGGATTTTTTGCGCGATTTTCGCGGCGACACGATCCATCCCTCGACTCTCGAAGCGATGCACGAACTGGGGCTTCTGGAAGATTTCCTGAAGCTGCCGCATCAGGAACTTCGGCAAGGTGAAGTCAAAATCGGCGATGCCACGATTCCGTTCGTGGATTTCTCGCATCTGCCGGTCCATGCGAAATTCGTGGCTCTCATGCCGCAATGGGATTTTTTGGATTTTCTGGCGGAAAGAGCCAAGCGCTACCCCAGCTTCCGGCTGTTGATGTCCACCGAAGTGGATGGCCTGATCGGAGAGGAAGGGAGAGTGGCTGGCGTCGCCGCGAAAACCAAGGACGGTCAACTGACGATCCGCGCGGATCTGACCATCGGCGCCGACGGCCGCCATTCCTTGGTGCGGCGGGAAGCCGGGTTCGTGCCGCTCGATATAGGCGCGCCGATGGACGCGCTTTGGTTCAAGCTTTCGCGCCGGACCACCGATGCCGACGGCTTTCTCGGCCGAGTCGATGCCGGCCGGATCCTGGTGGTGTTCAATCGCGGCGAATACTGGCAGTGTGCCTATGTGATCGCCAAGGGCTCCGCCGAACGGCTCAAGACGCAAGGCATAAGCTCCCTGCGCGACCATATTTCCACGCTGGCTCCGTTCCTCGCCGATCGCGTTGACGGCCTCCAAAGCTTCGATGACGTCAAGCTCCTAACCGTTGCGGTCGACCGGCTGCCGCTTTGGCACAAGCCGGGGCTTTTGTGCATCGGCGACGCCGCGCATGCGATGTCGCCGGTCGGCGGCGTCGGCATCAATCTCGCAATTCAAGACGCGATCGCGGCGGCCAATATCCTCGCCCTGCCCTTGCGCGGCAAGGGGCCGCCGAGCGATCAGCTTCTGGCGCAAGTGCAAAAGCGGCGCGAATGGCCAACGAAAGTCATCCAGGCCATCCAGGTCGTAATTCAAAAAAGAATTATTTCCCGAGTCCTCGGCGGCACGGGCAAGATCGCGCCGCCGCGGTTCCTGCGGCTCTTCGTCGCTTTTCCGGTCCTGCGCCGCCTGCCCGCCCGCCTCATGGGTCTCGGCGTGCGGCGCGAGCGCGTCACATCGCCCGCGCGGGCGGTCCCGCACGCGGCCAATCATCCCAACTGAGGAAAAAGAGACGCGCGGCAGCGCGGTGTGGACAGTCCCCGGATACCGGCCGGCCCCCAGCGGGCGTCGGTTCAAAGGTCTCCATTGCGCCAGGAGCGGACTCATGCGCCTGACTTTTGCGCCGCCTAGGGGCTTGATCTGCCTAGCCTGACATGGCAGGTGCGTAAATCAAATTCCTGCTCGATTGGGAATCCCCGATTGCAAACAGGCCCTAGCGAAAGCCCTTACATATTCGGATAATTCGGGCCGCCGCCGCCCTCCGGCGGCACCCAATCGATGTTTTGCGCCGGGTCCTTGATGTCGCACGTCTTGCAGTGGACGCAATTTTGCGCGTTGATCACAAAACGCGGGTCCGTCTTCAACTCCTCGTTGCCATAGACCACCTCATAGACGGCGGCGGGGCAATAGAGCCGCGCCGGCTCGCCATAGTCCGGCAAGTTTCGCCCGATCGGAATCGACGGGTCCTTCAAGTGCAGATGGCAGGGCTGGTCTTCCTCATGATTGGTGTTGGAAACATAAACCGAGGCGAGCCGGTCGAACGTGAGCTTGCCATCCGGTTTTTCGTATTGAATGGGCGTCACCTGGCCAAGCGGTTTCAGGCTCGCATGATCGGGTCCGCCATGGGCCAGGGTGCCGAGCGGCGAGGCGCCGAAAATTTCATTCGCCCACATGTCGAGGCCGCCGAGCACAATGCCGGCCCTGGTGCCGAATTTCGACCACAGCGGCTTGACGTTGCGGACCTTGTAAAGGTCGCGGCCGAGGGCCGCGCCGCGCCACCCCTCTTCATAGGCCATGACTTCGTCATGGGCGCGCCCCGCTTCCAGCGCGGCAACCACATGTTCGGCCGCGAGCATTCCCGAAAGTATCGCATTATGCGAACCCTTGATGCGTGGCACGTTGACGAACCCCGCCGCGCAGCCGATGAGCGCGCCGCCGGGAAAGACGAGTTTCGGCACCGATTGCCAGCCGCCTTCGGCGATCGCCCTGGCGCCAAACGAGATCCGCTCTCCACCTTGGAACAGAGGCGCGATCATCGGATGCGTCTTAAAGCGCTGAAATTCGTCAAATGGAGACAGTGTCGGATTCCAATAGTTCAAGTGAACCACGAAACCAACGGCGGCGAGTCCGTCCTCGAAATGATAAATAAACGAGCCGCCGCCGGTGCGATCGTCGAGCGGCCAGCCGAAGGTATGCTGGACGAGGCCTGGCCGGTGCAGGGAGGGATCGACCCGCCAAAGCTCCTTTAGGCCGATGCCGAATTTTTGCGGCTCGCGATTTTTGTCGAGGCCGAATTTCGCGATCAGCTCCTTGGCGAGCGAGCCCCGCGCCCCCTCGGCGATCAAGGTATATTTGCCATGAAGCGCGATGCCCCGCGCAAAGTTGCTCTTGAGGCTTCCGTCGCGGGCGATTCCCATGTCTCCCGTGGCGATGCCCAAAACCGCGCCGGCTTCGCCATAAAGGACCTCGGCGCCGGCGAAGCCGGGAAAGATATCGACGCCCAAGGCCGCCGCCTTGGCCCCCAGAAAGCGCACGACATTGCCGAGCGAGCCAATGAAATTGCGATGATTGTTCATGAGGCGGGGCATGATGAAATTGGGCAGCCGGAGCGCCTTCGCGGGGCCGAGCACATAGAACCGGTCGGCGGTCACTTCCGTCGTCAGCGGCCGGTCTCGATCCTGGCGCCAATCGGGGAGAAGTCTGTCGAGAGCGCAAGGATCGATCACCGCGCCCGACAAAATATGGGCGCCGAGTCCGGCGCCTTTTTCGGCGACAACGACCGAAATTTCCGGGCTAAGCTGTTTGAGGCGGATCGCGGCGGAAAGACCGGCGGGGCCGGCGCCGGCGATCACCACATCGAAATCCATGGTTTCGCGCGGCGGCAATCTGATTTCTGCCTCGGTCATGGTGGTTTTCGATCCTTGCGCGGCAAGAATTCCGTTTTCGTTGACGTCCCTAACGTTTTACGATGGGCGGACGATTGGGCAACAATGGCATCCGCACCCCCCGGCGAAAAGGGGTCAAGGAGCCGCAACCAAGCCTGATAAGGTGTAAAAGTTGGGATTTGAGATTTCGGGCGCTGGCAGGGGACATCGCAACCTGCCATTCATCTCTTGGCGGCGCGTTTGGCGAGCGGATCGATTCTGGCAAGGATGCCATAGGGCGTTCGGAAGAACGCCCGTTGCAAGCAACGGGCTATGGCACCGGCTTTGTGGCGCGGGCGCAGCTCGCGTCCTTGCCAGAATCAATTCCGCCTCGCCGATAATTTCCGCCGTTGGATGAATGGCGAAATCCGACGTTGACCGATGGATCAAATCCAGGCCTTTACAGATAAGGGGACCGATAATCGTATACGATGGAGCCTTGGACTTCAATGCGCGCTGGGATAGGGTCGGCCGAAGCGGCCCCCCTCCCCCCGCGTCTTGTTTCCCGCATCGATGAAGAACCTTCCGCCGGGACGCCGCCGGGGAGGGACTTTTCCCCGGCGAGCGTTTCGCGGGTTTTGATCATGGCTGAAGGTTTGGCCGGAATACTCCGCTGGCACGCGGACATGGGCGCCGATATCGCCGTCGACGATGTGCCGCATGACCGCTTCGCCGAAAGCCGCGCCGGCGGGTGCCCCGGCGCGGAAATGCGCCGCCTCGAAGCCGCGCCGCCGGAGACGATCGAAGTTAGCCGCCGCGGCATGCTGCCTCCGGCCGCGGTTCCCGCCGGGGCCATCGCGGCCGCGCGGGACGCCGCCGCCGCGAAAGATCTTGACGATCTCCGCGAAAAACTTTCGCGCTTCGACGGCTGCGGCCTGAAGGCGACCGCGACCCGGCTCGTCTTTGGCGACGGCAACCCGGGCGCGGAGATTATGTTCATTGGCGAGGCGCCCGGCGCCGACGAGGACCGCGAGGGTGTGCCTTTCGTCGGCCGCGCCGGCCGATTGCTCGACAAGATGCTGGCCGCGATCGGGCTCGACCGCGGCAAAGTGTATATCGCCAATGTCGTGCCTTGGCGGCCGCCGGGAAACCGCACCCCGACGCCGCTTGAAACGGCGGCGTGCTTGCCCTTCACCCGCCGCCAAATCGAACTCGTGGACCCTCAAATTCTGGTCTGTCTTGGCGCCGCGTCGGCGCAGACGCTCCTTGGCGGCAAGGCGGGCGTCATGCGCATGCGCGGACGCTGGTTCGCCTTTGCCGTGGGCGGCAAGGAGATCCCCGCACTCGCCATGCTGCATCCGGCCTATCTTCTGCGCCAACCCGCGCAAAAAAAGCTGGCATGGCAGGATTTGCGGATGCTCGGCAAGGAAATCGGCCGCTTACGGCTCGTTGCCATGGGCAATGGCGAGAGAGACGGGACTTGAACCCGCGACCTCCGGCGTGACAGGCCGGCGCTCTAACCAACTGAGCTACTCCCCCGCGACGCGGCGGCGCCATGGCCGCGGCGACACCCGCCGGATAGGATAGGCGCGGGGCCGCCGAGTCAAGCGCGGGCGCGGTTAGCCGGCAACGGGCAAAGTCCGGCCCGGGCGCAAGCGCGGCACAACACCGGCGATCGCGGCGTGCCACGCGGTGGTGGGCGGTGACGGGCTCGAACCGCCGGCCCTCTCGGTGTAAACGAGATGCTCTACCAGCTGAGCTAACCGCCCGCGATCGCGGCTTCATGCGGCGCCAGGTGGTCGCACAGCGGGTTTCGCGCGTCAATGCCGTTGTGCGGGCACTCCGGTGGACGTCCCGGTGGTCCAAACCATCCCGCGCGCCGCGGCCCGGCCGGCCGCCGCACGCGCGTTTCCGGCATCGCTCTTCTTCGCGCGCCGCTCCTCGACGCGCCGCAACACCCCAAAAAAAGGCAGCGCCAAGCAGGACGGCGAGAAAGGCCGCGGTCCCGCCGGACACCGCGATCCCCCTCGATTTCCGCGCCGCGGCGATCCTCAAGCAGCTTTGGATCCATCTTAACGCGCGCATTGCGGGCGCCTGCTTACCGGCGAGGTGACCGGGCGGTGGCCGCCCCGGCGCCGCGAGATCTTTCAAGCCACGCCCGCAAGCCATGCCCGATCGTGCGCGCGGCGATGGGTGTGACGCGGGAAACCGCCGCTCGGCCGCCATCGCCGGCCGCCTTGGCTTCGGCGGCGGCAAAGAGGCGACGCCGGCGTTGGTCGAGAGGAGGCAATGAAATGGACCTGGTTTTTGGGGCCGGTTGATGAATTGGAGGCGAGGCCGTTCGGTCATGGTGAAGGGAGCGGCAAATGACGAGGAAGGCGAGACGGAGGATCGCCGCGGCGCCGAAGGCAAGAATTGCCCTCGAGGCGCCGCGCGAGCAGGCGGCGGCGGACCTGGCGCACTGTCGCGAGGTCCGTCCAAATCCGGTTTACGCTTGGAAGAAGCAGCCGCCGGAGCAAGCCGCCCGCGCTTTCGGCGCGGGCGCCGGCGTTGGCGACGGCGCCGGGGCGATCCGGGAACGCGAGATCGCGAAGCCGCGCGCCAAGATTGGCCAGTTGACGGCGGATGGTTCGACAAGCCCGCCATGAGCGGGATTTTTTAGCCAACAGGTCCGGAAGATGAGCGTCCCGGACCGCGGAGTGCGGGTTGACGGCGGCATCGCGCCGCCGGTCCGCAAGCCATGCAAGCTTCCCGGCCTTGCCCGCCCTGGCTTCCATTGCAAGCCGCGGCCCGCCAACGGCGGCGATCCCGCGCCGGTGCGGCGGACCGGCGCGCTGTTCGCGGCGCGGCCGTTCCCCGGCTCGCGGCGGATGACGGCGATGCCGCGGGCGCGGGGGCGGGCGATCAACCGCGAACATGCGCGGCGGCGGATGCGGCGGACGGGCATCGCGGCGCCGGGGCCGGAGCCGCGGACGGCGAAGCCGGCACCGGGGCACAAGATATTCCCGGATCTCCCGCGGCGCCTGGCGCTTGCCGAACACGAGGGGTGTCCCGTTCCGCGTCCCGGCGCTCGAGGAGGCGCTGGCGCGCCGTGGCAAGCCGGAGATCTTCGACACCGGCCAGGGCAGCCGGTTTACCGGCGCGGCCTTCGCCGGCACGCTCGCCGCCGGCATCCGCGTCCCGATGGATGGGCGCGGCCGGCGGAAGGACAATGTCTTCATCGCGCGGCGGCATCACGGGCGCGCCCGGCGGGAAAGCCGTGGACAGGACGCCGCGCCTGGCCAACGCCGGCGCGTGGCCCGCATGCCCGCGGCCGCGGCAGCGGCGGAAAGCAGCTTGATCGATTGAGGAGAAAGGAACGGCCGGACTTCCAACCAAGAAACCGGCCCCAGCGGTCCCGCCCGCGGGGTCCACTTCAGATCATCCCGGCCTCAAAGCCGCGATCCGGGAAGTCTTGCCCGAGGCGGCTTGGCAGCGCTGCCACGTGCGCTTCTTGAGGAATGCGCCGGACTGCGTGCCGCGCAAAGTGGATGACGATTGCCTCAAGGAGCTGCGCTTTATGTACGATCGCCGCGATCTTGGCCTCGGTCAGATGCGATCTCGCCCAGCGGCTCGCAAAGTGGCAGGGCAAATACGCCAAGCCTTGCGCTTGGGTCGAGGACAATATCGAAGAGACATTGACCTATTACCGGCTGCCGCTGGCGCGCCACAAGTGTAGTAGCTTGTACTTGATCTTACAGACGGTGCCTTTTGGAGGTGGCCGGTTTGCTGCCGATGGTGGTCAGGCAGCGATCATTTTCGCCCTCGCAATCGGGATGGCGTCAAGGAATGTTTGCAGTGGCGTCTTGCCGAAACACCACCGGCCTCGATGCGGTCTTTCCTCATTATAGCTTCTGATCCATTCGTCGAGGTCGTCCTGTAGGGCCGCGATCGAAAGATAGAGCTTCTTCCGGAAGGCGATGCGGTGGAATTCAGTCAACATCGTCTTGTGCAGGCGCTCGGCGATCCCATTTGTTTGCGGGCTCTTCGTCTTGGTCCTGGAATGGCCGATATCCTCCACCGCGAGATAGAGTTCGTATTCATGATGCCCGGGATTGCCGCGATATTCGGTGCCGCGATCGGTCAGCACACGTGAGAGCTTCACTTCCTTTTCGTCGAAGAACGGCACGACGCGATCATTCAGGAGTAAAAGACTGAATTTGAGCTTTCAGTCACTGCCGCGGGAAATCGCAACCTGCCATTCCTCTCATGGCGGCGAGTTTGGCGAGCGGATCGATTCTGGCAAGGACGCGCGCCGCGCCCGCGCCGGCGAAGCCGGTGCCATAGCCCGTTGCTTGCAACGGGCGTTCTTCCGAACGCCCTATGGCATCCTTGCCAGAATCAACTCCGCCTCGCCGGTAATGCTCGGCCCGTGCGATGAATGGCGAAATCTGACGTTGACCGGTGGATCAAATCCCAACTTTTACATGTAAAATGCCAGATACCGGCCGATCGAGGCGCGCGCGTCGGCGACGCTCTCGTAGGCCCGCAGGTAAACCTCCTCGTATTTGACGCTGCGCCAGATCCGTTCGACGAACACGTTGTCGCGCCAGGAGCCCTTGCCGTCCATGCTGATGGCGATCCCGTTCCGGATCAGCACCCCGGTGAAGGCCTCGCTGGTGAACTGACTGCCCTGGTCAGGGTTGAATATCTCCGGCTTGCCATGTTTCATCTGTAAAAGTCGGGATTTGATCCACCGGTCAACGTCGGATTTCGCCATTCATCGCACGGGCCAAGCATTACCGGCGAGGCGGAGTCGATTCTGGCAAGGATGCCATAGGGCGTTCGGAAGAACGCCCGTTGCAAGCAACGGGCTATGGCACCGGCTTCGCCGGCACGGGCGCGGCTCGCGTCCTTGACGGAATCGATCCGCTCGCCAAACTCGCCGCCATGCGATGAATGGCAGGTTGCGATGTCTCGCGGCAGTGACTGAAATCGTAAGTCCAGAATTTTACAGAAGATCAAGGGCAAGAAACGCCACGTTCCCGCCGATACGCAAGGCTTGCTGATCGGCGCCATCGTTCATTGCGCCGGCATTCAGGATCGCGGCGGCGGCGTCTTGCTGCTTTCGGCGCTGTCCGGCCGCTTTCCCTTTCTCGAAAAACTGTTCGCCGGCGGCGCGTATCAAGGGCCGGTCTTCGCCGGCGCGCCCGCCGGCATTCCGCCTCGTGCAAAGACCGAGACCGTCAAACGCCGCGATCAGGCGAAAGGCTTCGTGACCTTGCCCAAGCGCTGGATCGCCGCGCGGCCGATCGCATGGCTGAACCGCTGTCGAAGACGGGCCAAGGATTGGGAGAACCTCAACGCCACAGCCGTCGTCTTCCTCCGTTCCGCCTCCCTTCGCCACATGCTACGAAGGCTCTGCAATGGTTGACGAACTTCCGGGACGGACTTTAACGACAACGCCCCTTGCGTTAAGGCGGCGGAGAATTGGCGCCGCCGTGTCTATGTCCGCCCGAATGCGTCGCCGGCCGCGTCTCCGGCTCGGACGCATTCTGATCGATGTCGGCATCGGCCGTCCAGTAGCAATCAAGCCCGCCCCAAGGGCGGACGCAGAAAAGCTTGCCGTCCTTCGTATCGATTGTCACCGCCATGCCTTTCGATAGCGATAGGCAATCGCCTTTCGTGAGTTTTGGCACACTAAATTTGTCCAGTCCCGCTTTGTCGTTCTTGCCGAGAAATTCAAGAACCTTTCTCGAATCCGCCTCGTCCTTACAGGCGACGATCGGCTTGATGACACTTGCGGCTTCCGCCATTGACGGCAAAAGGAGCGCGAGAACCGCGAGACATCGGCAATTGTTCATGAACCGCACCGCTGTTGGCAAACGCTTATGTGACACGACCCCGCTCTGGCTACGCAAGGCGATCATAGCACCTTGCCGGGGTTGAGAATATTTTTTGGGTCGAGGGTTTGCTTGATCGCGCGCATGACCTCTATCGCGACTTTGTCTTTCACCTTCGGCAATAGATCGCGCTTCAATTGGCCGATCCCGTGCTCGGCCGAAATCGAACCCTTCCGCGCCACCACGAGTCCATGCACGATGGCGTTGATCTCGTCCCAGCGGGCCAAAAACGCCTCTTTGCTGGCGCCGATGGGCTGCGAGACATTGCAATGAATATTGCCGTCGCCGAGGTGGCCGAAGGGAACCAGCCGCGCGCCTGGGATCGCTGCCATGACCACATGCTCGACTTCTTCCAGAAAAGCCGGGATATCCGCGATCGGAACGCTGACGTCATGTTTGATCGAGCCGCCTTCATGGCGCTGGGCGTCGGGCAAAAGTTCGCGCAGCTTCCAGATATTTTCGCGCTGATCGAGCGAGGCGGCGACCGCCGCATCCTCGATGATGTGTTTTTCGCTCGCTGCTTCGAGAAGCGCGAGTAACCGGGACGCAAGCCCTTGCCGGCCTTGCGAACTCAATTCGAGCAGCACGTACCACAGGTGCTTGCTAGACAGAACTTCGCGCACGTCAAAATGCGCCAGGACAAAATCCAAGCCGATGCGCGGGACCAGTTCGAAGCTGGTGATTTCGCCGCCCGCCATGTCGCGGGCGAGATCGAGCAGGGCGAGCGCCGCCCGGGGCGAGGCAAGGCCGATGAACGCGGTCTCGATCGCGCGGGGTTTTGGATAGAGTTTGAGGACCGCCGCGGTGATGATCCCAAGCGTGCCTTCCGAGCCGATGAAAAGATGTTTTAGATCGTAGCCCGTGTTGTTCTTTCTCAGCTTCGATAAATCGGAAAGAATTCGGCCATCGGCGAGCACAGCTTCGAGTCCAAGCACGAGATCCCGCGCGTTGCCATGGGCAACCACATTCGTGCCTCCGGCATTGGTCGCGAGATTGCCACCTATGGTGCATGAGCCTTCCGCGGCTAGTGAGAGAGGGAACAAGCGCCCCACGCGCGCGGCCTCTTCCTGCAAGCGGGAAAGGATCATGCCGGCTTCCACGGTCATCGTGTTCGAGCTAAGATCGGTCTCGCGCAGCGCCGTCATGCGGCCAAGAGAGAGGACGATTTGATTGCCGGGGCCGAGAGGAATCTGACCGCCCACGAGCCCGGTATTCCCGCCTTGCGGCACAACGGGGGTAGAGGTTTCATGGCAAAGTTTGAGCACTTCCGCGATTTCTCGCGTCGAGCCGGGTTGCACCACGCAAAGCGCGAGCCCATGAAAGCGATCGCGCGGCTCGCGCAAAAATCCTTCCATGCCGGGCGCATCGGCGATGACGTGCTTGGCGCCGGAAATCGCTTCGAGGCGGGCCAGGATGCCCGGCGAAGCCGCGGTTAGAGCCGCCGCGCTTTCCACGTCAAATCTCATGTTTCGTTGTCCAAAAAGTCGTGCACAGAATAGGGCCGGTCGTGGTTTCGTAAAGCGGAACTTGCATCGGGCGGGCGGCGGCTTTTCCGCCTGTGATCTTGCAACTATTGGCCCGAACGGCGATTGAGACAACATGAACCCTCAATACTGGATATAATCCAGTCCTCCGCAGACCGGTTTCAGGCTTTGCGGGCATTGCCGGATCACTTTATGGCGGGCAGAATTTGCAAGGAGGTCCTATGGCCGCGCTCGACACGGTTTTGGCGAAGATCGATGGAAACCTCGACTCTGCTCTGGGACGGCTCTTCAAGCTCATTGAAATCCCTTCGGTTTCGACCGATCCCGCCTATGCGGGCGAATGCGCCAAGGCGGCCGAATGGCTCGCCGCCGAGCTGCGGGGCATAGGATTCGAGGCGTCGGTGCGCAAAACGCCAGGCCATCCGGTCATTGTCGGACAGGCCAAGGCCGCGCGTCCCGATGTGCCGCATGTCCTCTTTTACGGCCATTACGACGTGCAGCCGCCAGACCCGCTCGATTTGTGGGAGAGCCCCCCGTTCGAGCCGCGCGTCGTCGAGGTCGCAACCGGCAAACGGATCGCCGGACGCGGCGTCGCCGACGACAAGGGGCAGCTCATGACCTTCGTCGAAGCCTGCCGCGCCTTCAAGGAAACCGGCGGCTTGCCTTGCCACATTACGTTCCTCATTGAAGGCGAGGAGGAGACCGGCTCGCCGTCGCTTCCGGCTTTTCTTGCTGAAGCCAAATCAGAGCTCAAAGCCGACATGGCGCTTGTCTGCGACACTGGAATGTGGGACCGGGAGACGCCCGCGATTACCACCATGCTGCGAGGCCTCGTGCTTGAGGAGGTCGTGATCCATGCCGCCGACCGCGATCTGCATTCGGGCGTGTTCGGCGGCGCCGCGATCAATCCGATCCATGTGCTCGCCCGCGTCATCGCCGATTTGCACGATGAGAAAGGGCGTGTCACGCTTCCGGGTTTCTATAATGGCGTAGCCGAGCTACCGGAGGATGTCGCCGAGCACTGGCGCGAATTACGCTTCCGCGAAAGCGACTTTCTGGGCGAAGTCGGCCTTTCGGTTCCGGCGGGCGAACAAGGCCGCGGTGTTCTCGAAATGGTTTGGTCGCGGCCAACCTGCGACCTCAATGGCATCGTCGGCGGTTATACCGGCAAGGGGTCGAAAACCGTGCTTCCGGCGCAAGCGAGCGCCAAATTCTCGTTCCGGCTCGTCGGATCGCAGGATCCAGACAAAATCGCCGAAACTTTCCGGGCTTTTGTCAAGGAGCGGCTGCCCGCCGATTGCCGCGCCGAATTTGTCTCGCATGGCGCGTCAGGCGCGGTGCAGCTTCCTTTCAGTTCGGAGGCGTTGTCGCGGGCAGGCAGGGCATTACAGGCCGAATGGGGCAAGGAGCCGGTTCTTGCCGGTTGCGGCGGCTCGATCCCGATCGTCGGCGCTTTCAAGCGTGATCTTGGAATGGACACATTGATGATCGGTTTCGGCCTGGAGGACGATCGCATCCACTCGCCGAACGAGAAATACGAGCTTTCCTCGTTTCACAAGGGCGCCCGGAGCTGGGCGCGGGTCTTGAGTGCGTTGGCCCTTTGACCCGTCCGTCGCCATGCTATCAGCCCCGCGATCGGCACTAATTGTAGAAAGTAGCAAGGAGGAGAAGGCCATGACTAAACAGCTTCCAAAGACTGACACATCAGCTGTCAACGTCGCTGATTACATCGTCGAGCGCCTTGCCGCAGAAGGAATCGACCACTGCTTTGGCGTTGCAGGCGATTACGTGTTTCCAATTTGCGATGCGGTCGACAGCAGCGCTAAGGTGAAGTGGATCGGCTGTGCCAATGAATTGAATGCGTCTTACGCCGCAGATGGCTATGCGCGCATCCGGGGCGCGGCGATGTTGGCAACGACCTATGGCGTCGGCGAGCTATCCGCCATAAACGGCGTGATGGGCGCTAAGGCGGAACGATCACTGATTTTTCACGTCGTCGGAATGCCCTCCTATCAGCATCAGCGCTTGCACAAGATCGCCCATCACACGCTCGGCGACGGCGTCTTCGGCAATTTCGTCGAACTGTCCGCCGGCGCCGCGTGCTGTCATGCGGTCATCAATCCGGAGAACTGCGTCGTCGAAATGGAGCGCATCATCGCGGAGGCGCGCCGCAACAATCAGCCTGCCTATATCGCGGTGCCGTCGGACTACGCGCTATCCCCAGTCGTGTCGGCTGACGTGAAGCCGATCGTGCCTCGATCAAACGAAGCAGCATTACAAAAGGCGATGGCGATCATCGCAGAACGCATCAACAAGGCGAAATCCATAGTCGCATTTCCCGCCTTCACAATTTCGCGGCTCGGCTTGCAGAAAGAGGCACAGAAGACGATCGAAGCGCTGGGCTGTCCTTTCGTTACAACGCTCATGGAAAAATGCGTCATCGGCGAAAGTCATCCGCAGTTTGCCGGCATGTATGCCGGCGCGGTGTCGGAGCCGAAAACGCGCCAAATCATCGAAGGCGCCGATCTGGTCCTCGATCTGGGCGGCGTCAATTTGAACGACATCACCACGGCGGCCTATTCCGGCCAACTCGATCTGTCGCGGTTTGTTACCGTCGGCCTCGACGACGTCAGGATCGGAGACCAAGTCATCGCCAATGTCCGGCTTGAGGACATTCTATCCGAGCTGGCCAAGCTCAAACCATCATCGGCACCATACAAGGGAAAACCGCAGGGGCTCGCGCCGGTAAACGGCAGGCCGTCCGACAAGATCACGATGGCCGCGCTTTATCCGCGCTACGCGGCGTTTCTGCGCGCCGGAGACACGGTCGTTCTCGAGACCGGTAGCTCAAGCCTCGGCGTGACACCAACGATCCTTCCGGACGGAGTGCGGGTGGAAGCGCAAGTTCTATGGGGATCGATCGGTTGGGCGACCCCGGCCGCCTTCGGTGTCGCGCTTGCCGACCCGAGCCGGCGCACAATTCTGATCACTGGCGAAGGCTCGCATCAACTGACTGCGAACGACGTCGGCGCCATGGGACGGTTTGGAGCAAACGTCATCGTCTTCGTACTCAACAATAATGGCTACCTCATCGAGCGCGCGCTGGAGGAAAATCCGAAGTGGACGTACAACGACCTCGCGCCTTGGAACTATGCCGAATTGCCGAAGGCGCTAGGATGCGCAAATTGGTATACTGCGCGTGTGACCACGCTTGGCGAGCTCGACGAGGCAATGAAGGCCGCACGCGCCAGCAAAACCGGGGCGTATATCGAGATCATTGGCGGCAAAATGGATATGCCGCGGGCCCTCGCCTTCGCTCATGGCCAACTAAAGGCTATGTACGGCGACACGCCATAATATTTACAGACCCGAAACAACGGATGGCGAGAGCAGCTATACTTCCGCCATCTGCGAAGTCCGGAAGTCTGCTTATGGCCCTTCGCGACAATTCGCGGCATTGCAGCAATTCGGTCGCTTTTGGGGAGGAGCGGACATCGGCTGAGACGCGCTCACAAAACCGAGATTATGATTACATGCCCTAGCAAGAATATTGGCAAGACATGCCAGGCATTCATCGCATATGAATAAATCTTTAGGAAAAGCAAACAACGATGCAGTATCAAGTTCTGATTTTTGGAAAATCTACAATGTAAAGCTGGGTTATTTTCGTATATGTTATTTCATGTATACTCTTTGGTGAATTGTATCGCAGGAGCGTATTTATTTCTTTGCCATGGCGCCAGTATACCACGCATAGTTCTGAGGGGTCACGTCACTACCCGCGATCGCCCGAGCTTCACGCCGGCGATCCGCAATCCGGCGATCAGAACGAGGGCATAGACGAGCGCGCCGGCAAGCCCGAGAAACAAAAGTTCAAACACATTGGCGAAACGGCCGAGGCCGGCCGCCATGCGCTGAACGGGCGCGGCGGCAACGAGAGCGAAAACCGCCAGAATGAACGAAGCCGCGGTCACCGTCGTGGCCGTCTTCCACAAAAAGAGATCAACCTTCATGGCGCCGCGCCGGATCGCGAAAAAGCACAGGAGCAAGAGGTTGATCCATGCTCCGGCCGCCGTCGCGGCGGCAAGACCTGGCGCGCCAAAAGGCTTGAACAACACGATTTTCAAACCGACATTGATCGCGACCGCGGCGACGGCGATCAGCATCGGCGTTCTCGTATCGCCCTGCGCTTGGAAGCTTGCCACGGCCGAGCGCAAAAGAACAATCGCGACAAGCCCGAAGCCATAGGCCGTCAGCACCGCGGCGGACGCGCTGGCCGCTTGGCCGGTGAAGGCGCCGCGCAGGAAAACACCGCGCATGATTTCGCCGGGGATCATGATGAAAGCAATGAAGAATGGCGCGGTTAGCGCGAGCGACAGCGCCACGGTTCGATTTTGCACATGCAGCGCGGCGCCCGGATTGCCCGCCGCGAAGAGCCGGCTCATCTCCGGCAACAGCACGGTGCCCGCCGCTATACCAATGACGCCGAGCGGCAATTGATAGATGCGGTCGGCGTAGTAGATTGAGGATAGGCCGCCGGTCGGGAGCATCGAACCGATGATGGTGTCGGCGAAAAGCGCGATCTGGGTGCCCGCCGAGCCGATTACCGCCGGAACCAAGGTCACAAGGAAGCGCTTGATGTGCTTCTTCATTGGCGGGCCCGCGAAGCGCTCGAAAATTCCGGCGCGATGGACGGCCGCCGAGGTGAGCACGAGTTGCAGCACTCCGGAGACCGTCAATCCCCAACTCGCCGCCATGCCGGCATTGGTGAATAGAAAAGCCATGCCAAGGAAAACGATCATTGACAAATTCATTAAGACCGGCGCGCAGGCCGCGGCGGCGAAATGGCGGTGTGCGTTCAACGTGCCGGATTGCAGCGTGACGAGGGTGACGAACAAAAGATAGGGAAAGGTGATCCGCGTCAGCGTGACGGTGAGTGCGAATTTTTGGGGATCCGCGCGGAAACCCGGCGCCAGAACGTCGATGAGATTGGGGGTGAGGGCGAAGGCGAGTGCGACGACGAGAATCTGAGAGGCGAGCAGGCCGAGAAATATCTGGCCGGAAAACAGCCGCGCGCGGGCAAGACCTTCGGATTGAAGCACCCGCGCGTAGCTCGGGACATAGGCGGAATTGAAAGCACCCTCGCCGAAAATGGTTCGAAAATGGTTGGGCAGACGCTGGGCCACGAAGAAAGCGTCGGCGAGCAGACCCGCGCCGAGAACCGCCCCAAGCAGGACATCGCGCACAAACCCGGCGCCGCGCGAGAGCAAGGTAAGGCCGCCGACGGAAATTAGGCTTTTGTACATGGATGTTTTCGATTTACTCCGAACGCGGCCGAGCCAAGGAATCGTCCGCGACCGGCGAGCCGATGCCCACGCGCTCTTCGATCAGATAGAGCGGCCGCCGTTTTACTTCGGCGAAGATGCGGCCAACGTATTCGCCAATGATGCCAAGCGACAACAACTGAATTCCGGCAAAAAAGGAAATCGAAACAATCAACGAAGCATAGCCTGGAACATCGACGCCGAAAATGAGGGTGCGGACCAAATAGAAACTCGCCAATGTCAGCGCCAGCAGCGATGTGGTCAATCCGATATAGCTCCAGACCTTGAGGGGCATTGTCGAAAACGACATGAGTCCGTCGAGCGCCAAATGCGTCAATTTGCGATAGCTGAATTTGGACCTGCCATGGGCGCGTGTCTCGACATCGAAAGGAACGCCAATCGATCTGAATCCGATCCAGGCATAAAGACCCTTGGAAAACCGTGCGTGCTCGCGCAACGTGCGAAGCGCCGCGACGGCCCGCGCGTCGAGGAGCCGAAAATCGCCCGCACCCTCCGGCAGGCGGGTGTCTCCGACCGATCCGAAGAACTTATAAAAACGATGAGTCAAAATCCGCCGCAAAGGAGTATAGAGGCTTTGATCGACACGTTGGGCGAAGACATTTTTGTAACCTTCGTGCCAACGCGCGATAAAGGTCTCGATCAGTTCTGGGGGATGTTGCAAATCGGCGTCCATGATGACGATCGCGGCACCGGCCGCATGGTCGAGGCCCGCCGCAATGGCAACTTCCTTGCCGAAATTCCGGCTCAGCGAAAGCGCGCGAATGCGAGGGTCCGTGTGATGTGCGGCGCGCAGACATTCGAGCGTATCGTCGGTCGAGCCGTCGTCGACAAAAATGATTTCGAACGAGGCCGCGCAACGTTCAAGCACCGGCACCAGCCGCGTCAGCAGAGCCTCTATGTTGTTAGCTTCGTTATGGACCGGCGTGATCACGGAAATCTCCGCGCCGTTCGCGCCCGCCGGCCCCGTGCCGGATGTTGTCATTTTTGGAGGCCTCATAAATCGCAACCGCGGCCAGGCCGGGGTTAATGGGATTCCCGCTTAGGCTTTTGCATGGCATTGGGCAAGATTGCTTGCATATTTGCTTGAAGCCGGACTATCCCCCGGCGGAGCGTCGGACGTCTGGCCGCGAGGAGAGGGGTTGATCATTGTGGGCACGGCCGAAGCGTATTTTTCGTTCTGCCTCTGCGCCGATGATTATGCGCTGTCGCCTGGCATCAGCCGTGGTATTCTGGAAGCGCTTGGCGCCGGCCGGCTGAGCGCGACAAGCGTGATGACAACCCGGCCATTCTGGCCGCGGGGCGCGCATGACTTGCGCCAATTCAAGGCTAAGGCCGACATCGGGCTGCATCTTAACCTCACGCTAGGCAGCCCGCTTGGTGACATGCCGGCTTTTGCGGCCACGGGACGCTTGCCGGGGATAAGTCACGTGCTCAACGCGGCGCGGAGAAACGAGTTGCCGGAAGCCGAGATCGGCCAGGAAATCTCGCGCCAGCTCGACGGTTTTTGCGACCATTTCGACGCCGCGCCCGCTTTTGTGGATGGGCATCAGCATATCCAGGTTCTGCCGCAAATACGCGCGGCGTTGTTCGCGTGCCTCGAAGAGAAAGGATTTTCCGGCAAGGTCTGGCTGCGCGATAGCTCCGATCGTCCGTGGCGCATTCTGCGGCGCGGCGTGGAGTTGCCGAAAGCTCTGGGGGTTGCCTGGCTAGGGAGAGGCTTTGCACGGGAGGCTTCCGCGCGAGGGTACGTCACCAACGACGGATTTTCGGGATTTTCGGCCTTCGATCCAGCCCATGATTACGCCGCCGATTTCGCCCGCTATCTGCGCGCGCCGGGACGGCGCCACCTTATCATGTGTCATCCGGGCCATTGCGACGAGGAGCTCGTGGCGGCCGATCCGGTCACCCTCAGCCGCGAACACGAACTAAGTTTTCTTCTATCCCCCGCTTTCACAGCGATACTCGATCGCGAACGCGCGCGGCTGGCCCGGCTTTCCGATGCCTTTTGCACGATCCGGTAAAAGTCAGACAAGAACCTGGCCGTGATGATTATAAGGATAGAACAATATCAAGAGTTGTGAGTTTCCGCGCGCGTCACGCGATGATAACCATGGGCCTCATTTTTATCTGGGGTACGACGACAGGACGATAAGATTTAAATAATGGTGGACAAAACCCAAAAGCCCGTGAATGCTGAAGCTCCCAAATATAGCCGCAAATAAAAGTACAAGTACATGAAAAACGGATCGAGATTCTATCAGTATAAAACTATATATGGCCAACAGTAAAAAAACAACACCAAAACACAATGGGATAGTTGAATAGGCCAAGGCGGACTCCTTGGCGATATCTAAAACTCTCCAAGGATCGACGAGAAAAAGGAAAAAAACGTGGATCAAAAAGCAAAGGACAGTAAGCGCGGAACTTATGAAAAGCGCTCCCTCGGGAGAGCGCGGAAAGAATGGGAAAGTTTTTTCCGATTTCTTCGGCGCGCCGCCGCCGGCCTGCCCCCGCCCCTCGCCGCCGCCGTTTCCTGGCTTTGTCATCGGACATTCCCCGGATTATCGAGGCCCGCCGGGCCTCGTGCGCGATTGATACGCCACATATAAAGCCTTTAGGCGGGGATAGGAAAGGGCGCCGTTGCCGTGACGCCGGGTTTGCATGACGTTTTCCTAAATCGAACCCGCGCGGGTCACGCCGGTGCTCGACGCGGCTGACCGGCTGGATTTATAGTGATATCTAAAGCGCTGGGCGCTGGACATCCTGAGGCGCCGCCGTCTCCGGTCTTGCGGTTCACCCATGCCCCCTCGTGCCGCCGGCTTTCTCGTTCATTGTTTTACCGCCTGCGGAGCCGCGTTCGGGTTCGCGGCGCTGCTTGCCGCGGCCGGCGGCCAATTTAGCGCAATGTTCGCCTGGCTCGGAGCTGCGCTGGTGATCGACGCCGTGGACGGCGCCTTGGCCCGGCGCTACAGGGTCGAGGAGACGGCGCCGCATATCGACGGCGTTGTTCTCGACCTCGTCGTCGATTTCCTCACCTATGTCGTCGTGCCGCTCGTCGCCTTGTGGCGTTCAGGCCTGCTCGAGCCGCCGCTCGCGGTTCTCGTTTGTTGCGCTGTCTGCGCGGCTTCGGCGCTCTATTTCGCCGACCGGCGCATCAAGACCCACGACCTCTGGTTTCGCGGGTTTCCGGCGATTTGGAACGTTCTCATCTTTTATATCCTGGTGTTGCGGCCGGGGCCGCTTGTCTGCACGCTCGTCATCATCGGCTTTGCGTGCCTGATGTTCGCGCCGGTCGTCTTTGTTCACCCGCTGCGCGTCGTGCGCCTGCGCCTGGTGACGATTACACTGACCGGCGTTTGGTGCGCCGCCGCGATCGCGGCCGTGGTTCAGGGCCTCCCGGAGGCCGGATTTCTCAGCAAGGCCGTGTTGATCGCGGTGGGTCTGTATTATATCATCCTGCCGCTATTTCGTAATTTTCCAAAGGCGCGTTGAGCGGCAGCGGTCGATCTCGACGGCCGCGCGCGTGGCCGGGCCAGAGACGCAGGCCCCTTATCGCGGCGCCGCCCGCGCCGGAGGCAACGGCGAAGATCGTGTCTT
The DNA here is from genome assembly GCA_963706215.1 of uncultured Alphaproteobacteria bacterium. Taxonomy (GTDB): domain Bacteria; phylum Pseudomonadota; class Alphaproteobacteria; order Rhizobiales; family Beijerinckiaceae; genus Methylocapsa. The sequence continues at coordinate 159,933 of OY970154.1, forward strand.
AGTCCATTTTGGTTCGTCTTGGTTCATCTTGGTTCGACTTCGCTCGTTGTGGCCCGTTTTGCTACGGAGTTCGCCGGGAACTATCCGGTTGACAAAACAAGACGCATGATGTAGAGTTGCTTCATAACCAAAGAGGCAACACAGTGACAAGCAAAAAACTCGATCTTCGTAACCCCATTTTTCACGATGACGACAAGGCGCGCGAGCACCTAGAAGCCGTGCTTTGGCCGGATGGCCCAGTGTGTCCGCGTTGCGGCGTAATGGGCAATAAGGTCATCAAACTTCAAGGCAAGAGCACGCGCCCCGGCGTCTATAACTGCAAAGAGTGCCGGCGCCAATTTAGCGTCACGGTCAAAACCGTGATGGAGCGGTCGCATGTCCCGTTGTCGAAATGGGTTCTCGCCGCGCAATTGATGGCATCGAGCAAGAAAGGCTTTAGCGCGCTCCAGTTGCAACGGATGATCGGCACGAATTACGAAACGGCGTGGTTTATGTTTCATCGCCTTCGTGAGTGCACGAATGACCCGACATCAGGACCGCTAGGCGGCCAAACCAAAGTTGTCGAAGCTGACGAAATCTACATCGGCGGCAAAGCGAAAAACAAGGCTTATGGATCGCCGCCGAAAAAGATGGCTGTGTTCTCCCTCGTTGAACGCGAAGGCAAAGTACGTTCGCGCCATGTTGCCGACGTGACGGCGAAGACGCTGCGCCACGCGATCGTGACGCAAGTTGATCGCAAATCGTATTTGATGACCGATGAGGCCTCAGTTTATACCAAGACCGGAGAGGAATTTTCCGGCCACGGCACCGTCAACTACAGTGCCGACGAGTATGTGAGACATGGCGGCTTTACGCACACAAACACGATCGAGTCGTTTTTCGCCATTATGAAACGTGGTGTTTACGGCAACTTCCACAGTGTTTCAGAGGCCCATTTGCACAGATATTTGTCTGAGTTCGATTTCAAATACAACACTCGTTCCGCCCTCGGCTATAACGATGCAGAGCGCGCCGACGCCCTGTTGCGCGGCGCCAAGGGCAAGAGGCTTCTCTATCAATGGCCTGACAGAGCCCTGCACGGTTAAACAAAAAGCTCGCGCATTCGCTCGCTGGCGCAAAAAAATTAATTGCCGAGCTTAAACACAATCTGCACGATCCAAAGAGCTATGGCTCCTGCGGCTCCGTAAAGTAGCGGGGCGAAATCAAAGTCTCTAAGTGTCTGTTCTGAAACTTCTTGAATCAAAAGAATCATTTGTGATCAAGGGAGGTGGCCTGATTTGAGGAGGGGCCGCCGATGTGGACGAAAGAAAACCGGGGCCGTTATGACCGGAGCCAACAGAGATACCCGAGCGATTTGACGGCCGAGGAATGGGGGCTGGTGGAGCCGCTGATACCTCCGGCGAAGCGCGGTGGCGGCAAACGCCGCGTGGACATGCGCGAAGTGGTCAACGGAATCATGTATATTCTGAGCACGGGTTGCCAGTGGCGCTACCTGCCGAAAGACCTGCCATCGAAAAGCACTGTTTTCAGGTATTTCGATCTTTGGAACTATGACGGCACGCTTTTGCGCCTTCATCATGAGCTCTACGTCCTGTGTCGAGAACAGGCTGGCCGCGCCGTCAGTCCAACCGTTGCCATCATCGACAGTCAAAGCGTGAAAAGCACGGAAAAAGGGGGGCGCGGATCGATCCGCACGGCTATGACGCCGGCAAAAAGATCGACGGTAAAAAACGCCATATCGCGGTCGATACGCTCGGTCTGAAACTTGCAGCCGTGGTTCATCCCGCCGACATTCAGGATCGCGACGGTGGACCATTGGTGTTGAAGGAACTGCGTCCCCTGTTTCCCTTCATCACCAAAATCATCGCCGATGGCGGTTATCAAGGCCCCCAAATGGCCGCCGCCGTGGCGGCGATCAGCCGTGAATGGGAAATCGAAATCGTCAAGCGGCCCGCGCTGAGAAAGTTCGTTGTCCTGCCCAAACGATGGGTTGTCGAGCGCACCTTCGCCTGGCTCAACCGTTGTCGCAGGCTGGCCAAGGATTTTGAAAACCTAACCCGTAACGCGCTTGCTTTCCTCCGCCTCGCCTCCATCCGGATCATGCTAAGAGCCTGTCTCAAAAGGGTATTGCACGCGGGATGGTTGCATGATTCAGGGCATCATTTGCAACTGATGCGGTGATTCGCGATGTGGACGAAAGAGCAGCGAGCGATCTATTGGCGTGACGAAGATCGCTATCCGAGCAATTTGACGGATGCGGAATGGGAGCGGCTGAAGCCTTTGATTCCCGAAGCCTTGCCTGGCGGGCGGCCACGCAAGACCGATATGCGGGCGGCGATGAACGCGATCTTCTACCTGCTTCGCACGGGCTGCCCTTGGCGCTATCTGCCGCGCGACGAATTTCCGCCGCGCTCGACGGTCTACAATATTTTCCGCAAGTTCCAGAAGGACGGCGTGTGGGAGGCCATCTGGGAAGAGCTGCACATGACTTTGCGCGAGCAACTCGGGCGAGAGGCGAGCCCCACGGCAGCTGTCATCGACAGCCAGACGCTGAAGGCGGCGGAAAAGGGGGCGGTTTTGATGGCGAGGTAGGTTATGATGCCGGTAAGAAGGTCAAGGGACGCAAGATTCACGCCCTTGTCGATACCGAAGGCCTGCCGCTACGGGCCATCGTTCATTCCGCAGGCATCCAGGACCGCGACGGTGCAACGCTTGTCCTCGACAAGATCCGCAACCGCTTTCCCTGGCTCGAACTGGTCTGGGCGGACAATGGCTACAACGCGTGGCAAGTCGAAGCCGCCGTTGCCAAAGTTCCGGTGCTGCACCTCGAAATCGTCAAGCGCGGTGACGACCTAAAGGGCTTTGTCGTCTTGCCGCGCCGCTGGGTCGTCGAGCGGACTTTCTCTTGGTTCGGCCGCAATCGCCGCATCGCCAAGGATTACGAAAATCTCGGCCTAACCCTCGCCGCCTTCGTCACACTGGCCTGCATCCAGATCGCGGTCAGACGACTCGCGCGATAGTTGTCTTTTGAGTCAGGCTCTAAGAAAGCTCTGTAATCCATGATGAAGTTCCGGGACAGACTCTAAGAAAGCTCCCCATAGTGGCAACCTCTTTTGATTGGAGTTCTCTAGGGATAGCCGTCATCGGTGGATTGCTGACAGCGGGGGGATTGTACGGCGCAGGATGGATTAAGGACGCATGGAATCAACCTCAGCTCAGAGTCGAAATAGACAACCGTGTTCCATTCATTATCGACGCTCCTGGCGAGGATTTACACAAACCCACCAGAAGATGGCTTCGGCTCAGAGCCTGTCTCAAAAGGGTATTGCACGCGGGATGGTTGCATGATTCACCGCATCATTTGCAACTGATGCGGTGATTCGCGATGTGGACGAAAGAGCAGCGAGCGATCTATTGGCGTGACGAAGATCGCTATCCGAGCAATTTGACGGATGCGGAATGGGAGCGGCTGAAGCCTTTGATTCCCGAAGCCTTGCCTGGCGGGCGGCCACGCAAGACCGATATGCGGGCGGCGATGAACGCGATCTTCTACCTGCTTCGCACGGGCTGCCCTTGGCGCTATCTGCCGCGCGACGAATTTCCGCCGCGCTCAACGGTCTACAATATCTTCCGCAAGTTCCAGAAGGACGGCGTGTGGGAGGCCATCTGGGAAGAGCTGCACATGACTTTGCGCGAGCAACTCGGGCGAGAGGCGAGCCCCACGGCAGCTGTCATCGACAGCCAGACGCTGAAGGCGGCGGAAAAGGGGGCGGTTTTGATGGCGAGGTAGGTTATGATGCCGGTAAGAAGGTCAAGGGACGCAAGATTCACGCCCTTGTCGATACCGAAGGCCTGCCGCTACGGGCCATCGTTCATTCCGCAGGCATCCAGGACCGCGACGGTGCAACGCTTGTCCTCGACAAGATCCGCAACCGCTTTCCCTGGCTCGAACTGGTCTGGGCGGACAATGGCTACAACGCGTGGCAAGTCGAAGCCGCCGTTGCCAAAGTTCCGGTGCTGCACCTCGAAATCGTCAAGCGCGGTGACGACCTGAAGGGCTTTGTCGTCTTGCCGCGCCGCTGGGTCGTCGAGCGGACTTTCTCTTGGTTCGGCCGGAATCGCCGCATCGCCAAGGATTACGAAAATCTCGGCCTAACCCTCGCCGCCTTCGTCACACTGGCCTGCATCCAGATCGCGGTCAGACGACTCGCGCGATAGTTGTCTTTTGAGTCAGGCTCTTAGTGTCTGTTCTGAAACTTCTTGAATCAAAAGAATCATTTGTGATCAAGGGAGGTGGCCTGATTCGAGGAGGGGCCGCCGATGTGGACGAAAGAAAACCGGGGCCGTTATGACCGGAGCCAACAGAGATACCCGAGCGATTTGACGGCCGAGGAATGGGGGCTGGTGGAGCCGTTGATACCTCCGGCGAAGCGCGGTGGCGGCAAACGCCGCGTGGACATGCGCGAAGTGGTCAACGGAATCATGTATATTCTGAGCACGGGTTGCCAGTGGCGCTACCTGCCGAAAGACCTGCCATCGAAAAGCACTGTTTTCAGGTATTTCGATCTTTGGAACTATGATGGCACGCTTTTGCGCCTTCATCATGAGCTCTACGTCCTGTGTCGAGAACAGGCTGGCCGCGCCGTCAGTCCAACCGTTGCCATCATCGACAGTCAAAGCGTGAAAAGCACGGAAAAAGGGGGGCGCGGATCGATCCGCACGGCTATGACGCCGGCAAAAAGATCGACGGTAAAAAACGCCATATCGCGGTCGATACGCTCGGTCTGAAACTTGCAGCCGTGGTTCATCCCGCCGACATTCAGGATCGCGACGGTGGACCATTGGTGTTGAAGGAACTGCGTCCCCTGTTTCCCTTCATCACCAAAATCATCGCCGATGGCGGTTATCAAGGCCCCCAAATGGCCGCCGCCGTGGCGGCGATCAGCCGTGAATGGGAAATCGAAATCGTCAAGCGGCCCGCGCTGAGAAAGTTCGTTGTCCTGCCCAAACGATGGGTTGTCGAGCGCACCTTCGCCTGGCTCAACCGTTGTCGCAGGCTGGCCAAGGATTTTGAAAACCTAACCCGTAACGCGCTTGCTTTCCTCCGCCTCGCCTCCATCCGGATCATGCTAAGAAAGCTCTGTAATCCATGATGAAGTTCCGGGACAGACTTTAAGGCAGTGCCGAAGCCCTTGGCGACTTCGGTCGAAGCAAATGATTTAGCGAAATTTAATAACTCATCCACAAGTTTCACTCCGTTTTAGCGACCCAAAAATCCGGCGGACTTCACCGGAAAAAATCCCGGCGCGAAAAGCTATGCACCGTCATCGGCCAGCATGGCGGCGATTTCGGCCTCGCACACAAGCAGGCCGTCGACCAAGGCGCGGCCCTTGTACCACCACATGGCGCGGCGCCGGTTGGTCTTGGTCATATGAAACTCGACCCGGTCGCCTGGCATGACCGGCTTGCGAAACCTGGCCTTGTCGATGCTCGTGAAATAAACAAGCGGCGGCTTTCGGCCGGGCGAATGCGCGTTGACGCACAAAACCCCGGCGGTCTGGGCCATGCCCTCGATCAGAAGAACCCCGGGCATGACCGGGCGCTCCGGGAAATGCCCCTGGAATTGCGGCTCATTAATGCTGACATTCTTGATGCCGATGCCGGATTCGTCGCCCCGCGCCTCGATCACGCGGTCGATCATCAGAAAAGGATAGCGGTGCGGCAAGGATTTCAACAAGCGCAGAATGTCAAACGTTTCGATCGTTGCCGGCTCCGGATCGTTCATTGTGCCGTTTCTCCCTGGTGCCAAATAGCCGCCCGACCGTTCACCTGGCGCTCCGAACGGCGCCAACGGCGGCTATATTCAACGCGATAGCGGAAATTCTCGAGGCGCCCCATCGCTCGTCGGCGCCCTATCGCGAAAGGGCGTTAGGTTGTAAAGAAGGAGTTTAAACCCTTGCGGCGTTTCGATCTCCGCTTGGCCGCGGCCGCGCCTTTGTTGGCCGCGCTCATGCGTGCTGCCGAGTCTCAAGCATGAATCTCTCCGCGCCTTTCATCGCGCGTCCGGTGGCGACCACGCTCCTTACCCTGGGGATTGCGCTTGCCGGGTGCCTCGCGTTTCTGAAGCTGCCGGTCTCGCCGCTTCCGCAAGTCGATTTTCCAACGATCCTGGTGCAGGCGCAGCTTCCCGGCGCGAGCCCGGATACCGTGGCATCGAGCTTGGCGGAACCGCTCGAACGCCACCTCGGCCAGATCGCCCATGTCACCGAAATGACCTCGGCAAGCACCCTCGGACAGACCCGGATTATCCTCCAATTCGACATCGGCCGCGACATCGACGGCGCCGCGCGCGACGTCCAGGCGGCGATCAACGCCGCGGGCGCCGATCTGCCGACGGACCTGCCCACCAATCCGACCTATCGCAAGATCAATCCCGCCGACGCGCCGATCGTTATCCTCACCATAACGTCGAAGACCAAATCGCGCGCTCAGATGTACGATCTCGCCAGCAATATCCTCCAGCAAAGGCTGTCCCAGCTTGATGGCATCGGTCAAGTTTTCATTTTCGGCGGCGCTCTGCCCGGGGTGCGCGTCGAGGTCAACCCGCACGCCTTGTCTAAATATGGCATCGGGCTTGAGGACGTGCGCGCGGCGCTCGCCTCCGCCAACGCCAACAGCCCGAAAGGCGCGATCGAGGACGGCGAACGGCACCTCCAGATTTATACCAACGATCAAGCGACCCTGGCCGCCGATTATATTCCTCTCGTCATTGCCTATCGCAATGGCGCTCCGGTGCGGCTCACCGACGTCGCCGAAGTGCTGGATTCGGCCGAAGACGTGCGCAATCTGGGCCTTTCCGACGGCCGGCCCGCCGTTTTCGCGGTCATTTTCCGTCAGCCCGGCGCCAACATCATCGATACGGTCGAGCGCGTGAAGGCCGAATTGCCGCATCTCCAAGCGGCGATGCCAAACGATATCGAATTCCTGCCTATCTCCGATCGCAGCACTACGATCCGTGCCTCGTTGCATGACACCGAATGGACCTTGGCCATCGCGATTTTCTTGGTCACGCTGATTGTCTTCTTGTTCCTGCTCGATATTCGCGCCGCGATGATTCCAAGCGTCGCCGTGCTGGTTTCGATCGTCGGGACTTTCGGCGCGATGTATCTCATGAACTTCAGTTTGAACAATTTGTCGCTGATGGCCCTGACCATCGCGACCGGCTTCGTGGTCGACGATGCGATCGTGGTGCTCGAAAATATATCCCGCCACGCCGATGCGGGCAGGGGGCGGGTCGAGGCGGCGCTGACCGGCGCGCGGGAAGTTGGATTTACCGTGCTGTCGATCAGCATCTCGTTGATCGCGGTGTTCATTCCGATTCTTCTGATGGGCGGGATTGTCGGCCGCCTGTTTCGCGAATTCGCGCTCACTCTTTCGCTCGCCATCCTCGTCTCGCTTGCCTTGTCCTTGACCTTGACGCCGATGATGTGCGCGCTGTTTCTGAAGCCAAGGCCGCGCGGGCCACGCCGGTTCGACCCGTTCGCCAGAGTCCTGCGGGGCTACGAGCGAACGCTCGGCTGGGCACTGCGCCACGGCATCCTGGTGATGGTGGTTTTGCTTTCGACTGTTGGCCTCAACCTCGTATTGTTCAAAATCGTGCCAAAGGGCTTCTTTCCGCAGCAGGACACCGGCCGCATGGTCGGCTCCATTAAGGCCGACCAGGCGATCTCGTTCCAGGCGATGCGTCTAAAACTCGCGCAGCTTCAGGCGATCGTGCAAGCCGACCCGGCGATTGCCAGCGTCAAGGGCTATACCGGCTCGGGCTCGGGGACCAATACCGGCTCGGTCTATATCGACCTGAAGCCAGAGTCCCAACGCAGCGCGACGGCCGACGAGGTGATCGCCCGCCTGCGCGGGAAGCTCAGACAAGTGCCGGGCGCGCGTCTTTATCTGCAATCGGTGCAGGATATCCGCATGGGCGGGCGGGCGAGCAATGCCCAATACCAATACACCTTGCAGGGCGAGAACACGAGCGAACTCTATGCATTCGTGCCGCGTCTCGCCGAGGCCTTGGCACATAGTTCCGTGCTCGCGGATGTCAATTCCGACCAGGAGCAGAGAGGCTTGGAAACCGATATCGACATCGATCGCGACACGGCGTCCCGTCTCGGCATCGTCGTAAGCCTGATCGACAGTACGCTTTATGACGCGTTCGGACAGCGCCAAGTCTCGACCATTTACAGCGCGGTCAACCAATATCATGTGGTGATGGAAGTCGATCCTCGCTATTGGCAAGACCCCTCGATCCTGAAAGATCTCTATGTCAGCACGTCCGGTGCCAGCCCGAGCGGCACGGCGACCACCAATGCCGTGGCAGGAACGGTCACGCCGAACCCTGCCCCGCTGGCGTCGGGGTCATCGTCATCGGCCACCAATTCCAGCGCGGCCGCGAACACCGAGGGAGCCGAGGCGCGCAACGCCCAAACCAATGCGCTCGCCAACACCGGCAAACAGGGCACTTCCGCCGGCGCGGCCGTCAGCACAACCCAGGAAACAATGGTTCCGCTCGCCGCCTTCAGCCATTTTCGGCCGGGCCACACGCCGTTGGCGGTCAACCACCAGGGGCTGTTCGTGGCGAGCACCATTTCATTCAATCTGCAGCCCGGCGCATCGCTCAGCGACGCGGCCACGGAAATCCGGGCGGCCATGAAACGGCTCCACCCCCCGGCCACGATCCACGGCAGCCTGCAAGGAACCGCCCGTCTATTCGAGGAGTCTTTGTCGAACGAGCTCTTGTTGATCCCTGCCGCGCTTGCCGCGGTCTATATCGTTCTCGGCATCCTTTACGAAAGCTTCATCCATCCGATTACCATTCTCTCGACCTTGTTCTCGGCCGGGGTCGGCGCGGTCCTCGCGCTTTTGCTGTTTCACACCGAATTCAGCATCATTGCGATGATCGGGGTGATTTTGTTGATCGGCATCGTCAAGAAAAACGCGATTTTGATGATCGATTTCGCGCTCGAAGCGGAACGAACGGACGGGCTTTCGCCGCGCGACGCGATTTTTCGCGCCTGCATGTTGCGATTTCGCCCGATCATGATGACGACGTTCGCCGCGATTTTCGGCGCCGTCCCGCTGCTGCTGAGCTTCGGCGAAGGGAGCGAGATCCGCCGCCCGCTCGGAATTTCGATCGTCGGCGGGCTAATCGTCAGCCAACTTCTGACCCTCTACACGACGCCGGTGCTTTATCTCTACCTCGACCGGTTCCGGCTCTGGTCGAACCGGCAATGGCGCCGCCTATTTCCGCGAATTGCCGGCGCCGCTCCGGAACCTTCGGAGTAGCCAGGAGTGGCTCAATTTGCATTTCAATTCTGGGCGGCGAACAGAGTTTTGCCAATGCTTCGGCCCCACAGTGAAAGCCACAGCCGCCTTCTCAGCATTCAACAAAAATTTTCAACCTGGCCAATGTTTGATCCCACTGCTTCGAGACGAGATCGAGGTATATCTTGATCTCTTCAACCGGCTCCGGCTCGTACTCATAAAGACTCTCGCGTCCCGAACGCACGCTGTGCACGACTCCGGCGGTCTCCAGCACGCGAAGATGCTTGGTGATTGCCTGCCGGGTAAGCTTCGAGCCCTTCGTGAGCTGAGAAATCGACTGCGGCTGACCGCGGCAGAGTTTCGTAACAATCGATAGCCGTGTTTCATCTCCCAGCGCAGCAAACACAGGCGCATGAGCTTTCCGCTTAACCCGGATACTACTTTGTTTGCCCGACATGCCGTTCAATGTTCATGAGTTGCTCGGTCCAGCCACCGTCATTCATGCGAAATGCTTCGAGGCGGCGGCCGCTGGGGATTTTGTCGAAACCAGACTCCGTGAGGAGAAGTAGCGTCCCGCTTCCGGTCCTTTCCAGCCTGAACTCGACAAGTGTCGGGGGTTCCTGCGAGTAGTCTACTTTGGAATCGATGGCGTAAGGGTGCCAGGTGAACGAGAAGAGCCGTTCATGCTCGATTTTCTGCACAGTCGCCTCCCACTTCACGTGCTCATAGCCAGGATAGGTAATCTGGCCACGTGAGATCTGACCAGGCACAAATGGGCCATCCAGTTTTACCCGAAACCACTCGCCGAACTCACGGTAATCCGTCAGCGCGCGCCAGACACGGGAGACCGGTGCCTTCAGTTCAATGCGCTTCTCAATGCGATCTTCCATATGCAACTCCATGGTTGCGAAACCATATGGACCAATTGCAAAATAACGCAACCATTTTGTTGCTTATTCGATGGCGGAACTCGCTGCTCGCCAGCCCGCCTTCGACAACCAACAAACCTGCCTCCGTGCGCCTAAATCATACGGCGCGGCTATGTCAGTTAAGCTTGCGGCACTATTGGGTAGCCGAATTGCCCTATTTGATCGCGATGACCATGGAATCCGGACCCATTAGCGGCTCGACGCGCGTTTGCGAGAACCCAGCCTCGCGCATCCAGGCCTGGCAGTCGGCACCGGTAAAATCGAAGCCGCCCGGCGTCTCGATCAGCATGTTCAAGCTAAGCAACAGGCCGAAGACATTTTGGCGCCGCTCGTCATCGATGATCGCCTCATAGACAATGAGCGCGCCGCCGTTGGGAAGCGCGGCATGCGCTTTTTCGAGCAGCATGCGTTTCTGCGAAAGATCCCAGTCGTGCAGAATGTGGCCCATGATCAGGACATCGGCCGCCGGAAGGGGGTCCGTGAAGAAGTTCCCGCCAAGAAATTTCACCCGGTCCGAGACGCCTTGCTGGGTGACGAATTCCTCAAATACCGGCTTGACCTGGGGCAGGTCATATCCGGCACCCGAAAGATGGTTATGCGCGCGGGCGAGCGTCACTGGGACTATGCCCTGTGCCGCGCCGATATCGACGAAGGACTTATAGTTGGCCCACGGGAATTTCGCGGCGATCGCCTGGGCCGCGCCGAGGCTTGCTCCGCTCATGGCGGCGAGGAACAAGCGCAAACGGTCCGGATCGGCATAGAGCGCGGCGAAAACATCGCCCGATCCCTTGGCCTCGTTCTGGTTCCGGCCCGTCTTAAGGGCCTCGGTCAGCGAGCCCCAATGCTCATAAAGGCGCGCGTTGGCCATTTCCAAAAAACCACCCACGTAGCCAGGCTTTGCGCGATCGAGAAATAGATCCGTCTCCGCCGTGTTGCTGTAGCGCCCGTCCTGACGATCGAGCATTTTCAGCGCGACAAGCGCATCGAGGAAATCCCGCGCCGAACGATCGTGCAGCCCGAGCCGGCGCGCCAAGGCGGCAAGATCGGCAGGACCCTTGGCAAGCTCGGTGAATAAGCCAAGCTCGACGGCGCTCAACAGCGTCTTCGATGCCCAGAATCCTAGTCCAAGATTGAAAATATTGGCGGGCGTTGCGGCCTCGGTCACGGCGTTCCTCCTTCGATTACGGCGTCGCCTCTCCAAAATTTCCGCTCTTTGGCCGGAGGCTAGACGCCGCCGCGGCATTCGGTTGACCGGTTTTCGCGAAGAAGGTGGCGCCAAACAACTTGGCGCGAATGCCGCCTCCGCCATAGCCACAAGAAATCCGCGATCAAGGAACCACGACCGCCTTTAGCCGTTCCCAAACATGAACGTTTGCTCTTCGGCGACCAGGAAAATTGGGGCGCCGCCACTTGAGATTTTGACGGCGTGGGCAACAGTTTCCTTGCCGCCGGCGGACTGCGCACACGCCTGCAATGCCTCCAAGGACGGGAAATGGACCTCGGCGATTCGGTAAAACGGAGGGGGTGTTCCATCCGGCGTCGCCAAGACCTTGGTCGCGACAAACTTCGTCTTGCCGGCGAGCTTGTCGACCGCCATCGGGACGTGTTCCTCTTGATAGAGCTTTTCGAAAACCGCGATGTCTTTTGGACGAGGATAGATCACCACTAACTTAACACCAGCCATAACAGCCTCCTATCATTGTTGCGGTTGCGTAAAATGCGCGTCATCCTGTTTCAGTGCCGAGCGCTCCTCGCGATGGCTGTGTTCCAACCCATCTAAAAGGGGTCGCGGGACCTCCATGCCGCAACCAAATGCCGGCAACGTCAAGGGCACCTACGCAATCGTTTGCGAGGGGCAAACAAAGTGAGGCGACTGCCGTTTCGCCATTGATCACGCCCCGCCGCCTCATTCGCCGTCCTGAGCGGCCGCTCGTTCTATATCGGGTTAATACAACTATTCCAATGCCCGCGGTACCACCTCGACGACATCTTCAAGTGCGGCGCGATCGGTACGGACCTTCCCAATGACCAACACCCTTGCAGGCGGCAGGTCAAATTCCGGACGAGCCCACGAAGGTCGCGGCGGTTGTCGAGCTCGCCCGCAGACTGAGCGCGCGGTAACGTCTTATAAGCTTTGCGATTGACGCCCAAAATCATGGACACGTCATGCCGGACATTTCGCGCAAGTGTTCGACCGGGCCAACCGCACCGATCCCTATCCGCTCTACGCCCGTCTGCGCGAAACTCCTGTCATGCGCGAGGACGATGGAGCCTATATTGTCAGCGCGCATGCCGAAATCCGCAGCCTCCTTCACGACCCAAGGCTAAGTCCGGATATCGCGCCCCAGTGCGTCGCTGCGCCGACCGGAACGGCTCCGGCTGAGGATCGGCGGTATTGCCGCTTGGGTTTGCTTGACTGGCGCGGCAACTTCTCGCGTGCTAGGCAAAACCCGACCGGGAGAAGACCATGCGCCGTTTCGTTTTGACCTTGGCCAGCGTTATTTGTTGTCTCTTTGCCGCCGGATGCGACAAATGCGGCGATCCGGTCAAATTCAACGTGCCCAGTCTGCCCAAAGCCTGCTACGACAGCCCGCGCCAGAACTGAAAGCCTTTTCCGAGCGGCAAGGGAACGAGATCGGGGGCTCGAAGCCGCCGCAGGGATTCGCGTGAAAATGGGATGCCGAGTTGCGGTTATTCCTCGCTCTTGGCATATTCGCGCTCGGTTTGCCGAACGCGAAGCCGGCCAATGACCTCGCCTTATGGATCCTGCGACCTTCACGGTTTTAAACACGCCGCGTCGCCCCGTATGATGCGGCGGCTTTGCTACCCCCCGCCGTTCGCGCCTTGACCCACTGATGGCATCAGCCGCCATCCCGGCGGTCGCCGGCTTCATGACTTAGCAAGGCCGCCGGTTCGCATGACGGGGCACGGGCGCCTTGGCGGGCATCGAAGCGAACCCGTGCCCAGACGACATCATGGGTGGTGAAGGCGCGCAGCCACGCCACGAGCGCAAGAATTTCCCGCCCCAAAAAAGCGAGCGGGGACCACCGCGAAACCTCCCACCCCTTGCAAAGCGCGAAGCCCGTCTCGGCGCAGAACCACGAAAGCAAGGTCAAGGAGAAACCGAGCCAAGCGGGATAACAAACAAGCGGCGCCGCAAGCGCGCCCGCGACGGCCGCTGGAAGCGGGCTCGCCAGCGGCTCCAGGGGGAAAGTGACGCGCTCGTGTTTTCTTCTGACGATGCTCCAACGCAGCTGCCGCTCATAGATTTCGCGGAAGGTTCGCGCGCCGGTTTCCTGGGCGGCCGTCCGATGCGAAAATACGGTCTTGAGGCCTTGCCGCGCGAGCACTATCGAAATCGCGGTATCCTCGGCAAGCGTATCGCTTATGGCGGCGATGCCGCCCGCCTTGGCGAGGTCGCTTCGCCGGAAAAGCATTGCCTTGCCGACCCCAAAGCCGACGCCCAGCGCCGAGGCGGTCAGCAAGAGCCGCGCATGGCCATTTATCGAAAAGGCCTCGATCCGGCCGGCGAAATTTCTCGCACGCACCGCGACCGGCACCCCGACGACAAGCCCGACTCCTTGCGTAAAATCTTGCACGAAAGCGGCCATCGTGCCGGGGTCGAGCGTGATATTTGAATCCTTGGTGAAGACGAGATCATGGCTCGCGCTCGCGAGCGGCGCCGCGAGATTGTTTAGTTTTGGGCTGACCGCCGCCGTGCCCGCCGACCGCAGAAAACGGCATGAAACGCCAGGGTGGGCGGCCGCGATGCGGCGCGCCGCGTCGAGCGCGGGGGAATCTTGCTCGGCGGCGCTGATCAGCACTTCATAGCTTGGATAATCGTGGGCAAACAGCGAGGCTTGCGCGGTCTCGAAACCAGGGTCGAGCAGTTTGATCGGAATAATCGCCGAGATGGGCGGTTGCGCGGCGCCGCACGCCTTGCCGGAGCGCCGCCGCTGCACGAAAGGCTGCGCCAGCCCCAAGCCAAGCGTCGCGCAGAAAAACGCTGTCGCCACACTCCACCAGACCGCGCCGGCATAGGAGAAAACGGATGTCACGCCGATGGTCCGCCCGCCCGTCAGGCCGGCGCCTCGGCGAAATTCGCCGCCGCCCTGTCCCAATTGACGGTGTTCCACCACGCCGCGAGATAATCGGCGCGCTTGTTCTGATATTTGAGATAATAGGCGTGCTCCCACACATCGACGCCCAAAACGACGCGCCGGACGCCTTGTTCGAGCGGCGTATCCCGATTGGGTGTCGAGACGATAACGAGCTTGCCGCTCTTATCGACGACGAGCCACGCCCAGCCGGAGCCAAAACGCGATAGCCCGGCGGCGTTGACTTTCCCGGTCAATTTGGCGGCGGAGCCGAACGAAGAATTGATCGCGGATTTCAGGTCTCCGCTCGGCTCGTTGGCGCCGCCCGGCGTCATCAGCTCCCAGAAGAAGGAGTGGTTCCAATGGCCGCCGAGGTTGTTGCGCACCGGCGCGCGGACCGCTTCCGGCACCATGGAAAGATCGGCGAGAATTGCGGCAGGCGTCTTGGTGGCGAGATCGGGATATTTTTCGACGAGCCCGTTCAAGGCCGCGACATAGGCCCCATGGTGACGATCGTGGTGGATCATCATGGTTGTCGTATCGATATAAGGCTCGAGCGCATCGCAACCATAGCCGAGCGGCGGCACTTTGAAAACGGGTCCGGCCTCCGCGCGCACGGGCGAAACGAGGCCCGGCCTCGCACCGGCTGCCACCGCGGCGGCGGCGAGCGCCAATTTCAAACCATCGCGTCGTGTGAACATGGGAGTCTCCTTGGCAATATCCGCGCGCCGCCTGGATGGAAGCATCGCCCGCGCTCATGGAACGCGGGTGCCGAAGCTTATGGAACCGATGAAGTTGCGCGACATAAGCATCTTCGGTCCGTATGCTGCAGGGCAAATAACGGATTCACTCGTGCAATTTATAGTGCGTCTTCGTCGAAGTCAGAGGGGCAGCAGTTGTGTGCTGCTTTTTATAGGCATTTTAGTGGTGTACGGATATACAGCAGAGCGGCCGAACATCCCGTTTCAAAGCCGCGTTTTGGGCAAGCGTACCGCGCCGGGAGACTGGCTGCGGAGTTGGGGTGTAAATCTGTCTCCCCCGTAACAAAGTTCGGGGTCATGACAAGGGGTGTTCCGGATGAAGCGTTCTCTACTCATATCTGTCGCCAACGGAGACGCCCTTCAATTCAAGGCCGATGTCCTGGCCTTGAAATACGCCGAGACCCTTTATGGCGTGGACTTTGCGGTTTTCGAGCGCCTAAACGAGCATGGGCTGCAATCGCGTCTGCCAAAGCTGGCAGGATTCACGCTCCGCGACACCGAAGGCTGCATTGGCGCCAAATATGTCTTGTTCGTTGGCGTGAAGCCACTCCGCGAGTTCGGGTATAGTGAGATCCGCGAGTTCGCTCGCAAAGTCTTGGCGTCTCTTGCAGGCAAGGCACCCAATGTAGCTCACGTAGCACTCACGATCCATGGGCCAGGTTATGGGCTTGATGAGATCGAAGCGTTCGAGTCAGAACTGGCTGGCATCGTGGATGCGGTCACAAGTGGAGAGTTCCCTCAAGCCCTCCGGTCGATTGCGTTCATCGAGAGGAATGTCGGTCGAGCGCGTCGACTATCGGCCGCGCTGAAGAAGCTGCTGCCGAACGGATCCTTGCCGGTCGACGGTCGCGGATCAATATCTGCCTTTGAGGATCAAGTCCAGAACACCCTTCGTACCGCAGGCTATTCATCAGCGTCGAAGCCCCACGTTTTCGTGGCCATGCCGTTCGCTGAAGAGATGGATGACGTATTTCACTATGGCATCCAGGGTGCCGTGAATGCAGCCGGACTTCTGTGTGAGCGGGCCGATCTTTCTACGTTCACTGGTGACGTAATGGATTGGGTAAAACGGCGCATCTCAAGCGCCACACTGGTTGTCGCCGATCTTTCCTCAGCCAACCCAAATGTCTACCTAGAAGTTGGATATGCGTGGGGGTGCCGCATTCCGACGGTATTGTTAGCGAGAGACACCAACGATCTCAAGTTAGATGTAAAGAGCCAAAGGTGCATCTTGTACAGGTCGATCAAGTCACTCGAAGAATCGTTGCGCGGTGAGTTACTGGGCCTCCCAAAGAACAGTTCGCCAGCGGCCTCGTCGGAGTCGTTGGCGTTAGCTCCAACAGCGGGATAAGCTTCCGCCCCTGTGATTTAGGTTAACCGGCAAGGCAATTGCGGCGCACCTGTCATTGCTCAAAACACGGATGCCGACAAGTGCCGGAACTGCCTGAAGTCGAAACCGTCCGCCGCGGACTTGAAGCCGCGATGGTCGGGGCGCGGGTCGCCGCGGTCGCGCAGCGGCGGCCGGATCTGCGGTTTCCGTTTCCGGAGCGTTTCGCCGAACGGCTCACTGGCCAACGCGTCGAGGCGCTCCGGCGGCGGGCGAAATATCTCATCGCCGATCTCGACGGCGCCGAGGTCCTTGTCATGCACCTTGGCATGTCAGGGTCTTTCCGCATCGAACAAGCCTGCGGGCCAATCCCCGGTGCGGGCGCAAAAAATTCCCTGCATGATCATGTCACGTTCGACCTTTCGACTGGTGCACGTATCGTTTACAACGATCCGCGCCGCTTCGGCTTCATGCGGTTGATCCCGCGTCCGGAATTCGCCTCGCATCCGCTGTTCCGGAACATCGGAATAGAACCGCTCGGCAACGAATTCGACGGCGCGGCGATGGCCAGGCTTTTTGCGGGGAAGCGAACGTCGCTCAAAGCCGCGCTCCTCGATCAGGGCTTGATTGCCGGTCTTGGCAATATTTATGTCTGCGAGGCTTTGCATCGCGCCGGCCTGTCGCCGCGCCGCGCCGCCGCGAGCCTCGCATGCAACGATGGCACGCCACGCGCGCGGGCAATGCGCCTGGCGCGCGACATTCGCGAGGTCCTAAACGAGGCGGTGGCGGCGGGCGGGTCCTCGCTGCGCGATCATCGAAAGACCGATGGCGCGCTCGGCTATTTCCAGCATAGTTTTTGTGTTTACGGCCGCGCCAATCAGCCCTGCGCGCGGTGCGGCGGTCTCGTGCGGCGGATCACCCAAGCGGGCCGCGCCACGTTTTATTGCGGCGGTTGCCAGAGATGACGCGAAACCTCAGACACGCGCGGCGATGGCTGGGACGGCCCCCGGGGAACCGAGCACCACGACCCGCGTGCCGATTGGCGTTTTCTGGTAGAGATCCATCGCATCCTGGTTGATCATGCGAATGCAGCCCGAAGATTGGCTCGACCCAATGGTCCAGGGCTCATTGGTGCCATGGATGCGGAAATATGTATCCTGGTTCCCTTGCCAAAGATACATGGCGCGGGCGCCGAGCGGGTTGGCGGGGCCGCCGTGCATGCCAATACCGCTTTGCAGCTCCACCATCGATTTCATGAGGTCCGGCCTGCGGTCGAGCATCTCCTTGGGCGGATACCAGTCCGGCCATTCCTGCTTGCTCTTGATCCTCGCCTCCCCCGCCCAGCGGAATCCGTCGCGTCCGACCCCGACGCCATAGCGGGTGGCTCTGCCGCCGTCTTCCACATGATAGAGATAGTGATTGGCGGGATCGACGACGATCGTGCCCGGCCCTTCCTTGGTCGCATAGCTGATATTCTTGCGCAAAAACGCCGAATCGACATCTGAGTATTTGACGGCGGGGACGGTGAAGGCGCCGTCTTTAATCTCCGCATAGGTCGCACTGTAATTCGGCTCGATGGCGTCCGCCATGGCCGGATTCGCGGGCGAAAGTGGCGGCGCGGCCGCAATCGCGGCGGCATTTAGCGAGGGATTGGGGTTCGTGCTCGTGCATCCAGCGAGACAAGTTGCGGCGGAAGCCGAAGCTCCGGCGATCATCATGCGGCGAGTTAGAAAGAGCATTTCTGGACCGAATCGAAAAGGGGTGAACAGGATTGCTACTTTGTAAAGGAGAAACAAGCGCCGCGATATGACGGATATGTCACGGTCACGGGTTTTCTTTGGCCGGATTTGGGCGAAAGGTTTCCCTGGCCTCGCGGAAACGGGGGCCGCCTGCGAATAAAAATTTTGCGGGACGGTACTTGCGGTCGCTATATCTAGATATATCTGAGTTGGACATATCTTAGCTAGCACTGGAGGAGTTTCCCATGCGTTTCCACCGTTATTCACATTGTTGCGCGCCAGGCGAAGGTGCCACCGGGGGCGGCGGCCGCGAGCGTCGGCATTTCGGCCTCTTCGGCGTCCGCCGCCGTTTCTTCGGCCAAGGCGATGTCCGCCTGATCATCCTGAAACTGATCAGCGAAAAGCCCTCGCACGGCTATGAAATCATCAAGGCGATCGAGGATCGCCTTGGCGGCGCCTATTCGCCGAGCCCCGGAATCGTATATCCGGCCTTGACGCTGCTGGAGGAGCAAGGGCTGATCCGCGTCGAGACGACCGACGGGCCGCGCAAACTCTATGCGATAACGCCGGAAGGCGAGACAGAGCTCGAACGCAACCGTGCGATGGCGGAGGAGATTTTTGCCCGCATCGCGGCGATCAACGCCCGCCATGGCGGCGGCCCGGCACCGCAGATCGTTCGCGCGATGGAAAATCTTAAACTCGCCTTGCGGCTGCGCCTTTCGCAAGGCCCGCTCGCCGCGGAGCAGGTTGCAAGGATCGCAAACCTCCTCGACGAAGCCGCCAAAAGCGTGGAGGGGAGCTAACGCGGCGCGTTCGCCGCGCGAGGTTGGTACTGATTGCTGGAAAAGCTAAGAACTCGCGTCCCTTGAAATACGCAGCCGGAAATAATTGTCGGCCGCGTCTATGCTATGAGCCAGGGGCTGCGATACTGGGCGTGTCTTACGTTCTTCTGCTTTGGGCCGCAGCACTGGACATCCCGGGCCAGCATAGGGACCTTCTCAAAGGCGTTCAAAATTAAGAAATTTGCCCCAACCGCCACCAGTTCAGCACCGCCTTGACTTTTCGTAGGATACTTTGTAGCATACGAAATATGTTTTTTGGAGGGTTGAGCATGGTTAGGCGAAGCCGCTCTGGTGCCGCCGCGATGACTGCCGCCGAGCGCCAACAGCTAGAGCGGGAACGAAACAGACGGGCCCGAGAGGCCGTGATTGGGTTGTCGGTTTTCGCTGTTAATGCCATTGACTGGGAACAACAAAGGGAACTGTCACGGCAGGAAATCTTAAATACAGTATTTTTGCTGTCTAAGTGGGCTATCGATGGCCCCGTCGTGGTGGACGAGTGGCGCCTAACGTTATCGACCGACCGACGCGCCTATGTCACTAAAGTATTCGAGAGGCTGAATATACAAATACCGTTCTGTTCTTCTTGTGGAGATGATTTAAGGAAGGACGAGACAGGCAAATGGCAGCGCTGTGAGTGCCGGCGCGGGACTGCTTAAATGTTCGCTGTTAGGTTTCACAGGAATCCATCATGGACGCGGACTCGTACAAAGAAGCAATTGAATATGAACTGCTCACTCAGGCCATCTATAAAACAATTCTTGCTAATGACGGTGTTAACACCGTTAAGGTTCGACATAACGTCTCACTAACCGGACATTCTGGCGTAGAGCATCAAGTTGACGTCTATTGGGACTTCAAACAAGCAGGTATCACGCATCGAGTCTTGATCGAATGCAAGAACTACGCATCGAATCTCACTCTCGAAAAGGCTCGCAATTTCTTCGCTGTGGTGCATGACGTAGGCAACTGCGCAGGAATTATGGTTACTAAGACCGGGTACCAGTCAGGCGCGGCGGCATTCTGCAAATACTACGGATTAACACCGAAGCTGCTTCGCAAACCGGATGAAAAAGACTGGGAAGGCCGCGTCAAGACAATACACATCAACATGATTCCTCGGGTGCCCGTATCCAACAAGCAGCATCCAATTGTTTGTACTCTTGCTTTTCGCCCCAATTCGCAAGCACAGGAGGCTCGACTAAAACAGGCCGCTTCAATAACGCCCAACTTTGTTCAGGCGTCACCGTTCATGCGCTTCTTGGGAAAAGATGGTGAACCGATAACCGAAGAATTGAAGTGGTGGCTTCCTCGACAGCTGAATGTCTTAGGTCACAAGGACGGAGGGCCATACGAACAGCTCGTCGCGCTTACTGAGCATTACGTCCCCGCCGATCTCGGAAGTGGTGTTGAGTTGGTTCAGGTCAGCGGTGTTGTCATTGAATTCTATGTTGAAACGCTCCCATCACAAGAAGTCATCATTGATGCAGCAGATACAGTCAGCGCAATTTTAAAAGATTTCGATTCGGGGGAGGTGGAACATTTTCACCGCGGAAACTAACAGACTGTGCAGAAATCATGAATTTGCTCGAAAGTTACCCGTGTGAAAACACTATTGTTTCTCCCTGCACAACGCAGGTGCAAACCGCAGTGCATGATCCCGCGGCAGCTAATCCGCTCCGGGTCAGTTGAGACACGGCCGTGAAACCGCAATCCCTGCCTTTTCTGACCTGCAAATGGCAAAGCTCTTTCAAATGAGGCGGACCGCCGGTAGCACTGTCGCATGCGCGAGGTTCGATTTTCATGACCGCTTCTCCGGAACAACGCATTCTCCTCATCATCGGCGGCGGCATCGCGGCGTATAAAGCGCTCGATCTTATCCGCCGCCTGCGCGAGCGGGGGTTTTTTGTGCGGGCGGTGATGACCGAGGCCGCGCAGCGCTTCGTCACGAAGCTTTCCGTCGAAAGCTTGACCGGAAACCGGGTTTTCGACGATCTCTTCGCGCTGACCGAAAACTCAAGCATGGGCCATATCGAACTTTCCCGCGACGCCGGCCTTCTTGTCGTGGCGCCCGCCACGGCGGACATTCTCGCCAAGATGGCGCATGGCCTGGCCAACGATCTCGCCTCGACCCTGCTTCTCGCCACCGACAAAAAGATCCTCGTCGCGCCCGCGATGAATTTGCGCATGTGGCTGCATCCGGCGACCCAACGCAACGCCGCCATCTTGCAAAAGGATGGGGTGGTTTTGGTTGGTCCCGAGGACGGCGGCATGGCATGTGGCGAATATGGTCCCGGCCGGATGAGCGAGCCGCTCAAGATTCTGGGCGCGATCGAGCAAGTTTTGGCGAGCGGCACGCGCATCGCATTGCCCGCCGGCTTTTCCGGCAATCAAGAGGCCACGCGCCCGCTCACCGGACGGCGCGTGCTGGTGACCTCGGGGCCGACGCACGAGCCAATCGACCCGGTGCGCTACATCGCCAATCGCTCGTCGGGCAAGCAGGGCCACGCGATCGCCGCCGCCGCCGCCGCCGCCGGCGCCGATGTCGTGCTTGTGTCGGGGCCCGCCGTGCTGGCCGATCCCTTAGGCGTCAGGGCCATTCATGTCGAAACCGCGCGTGACATGTTGAGGCAAGTCGAGGCGGCGCTGCCTGCCGACATTTTTATCGGGGTCGCGGCGGTCGCCGATTGGCGGGTGGCCGAGACCGTTCCCGCGAAGATCAAGAAAGATTCAAAACAGACCGCTTGTCTGACGCTCGTCGAAAATCCGGATATTCTGGCGGCGATGGGGCGGCGTTCCAAGGACCGCCCCGCCATGGTCGTTGGCTTCGCGGCCGAAAGTGAAAAGCTCGTGGAGAACGCGCAAGCCAAGCTCATCGCCAAAAATTGCGATATGATTGTCGCCAACGAGGTGAGCGGAGCTTCCGGCGTGTTCGGCGGCGAGAACAATAAGGTGTTGATTTTAACGAAAAAGGGCAAGGAGTCCTGGCCCTGGCTGACCAAACAGGAGGTGGCGCGCCGCCTCGTTGCCCGGCTGGCCGTTATGCTTGCGGAAACCGGCCGATGAACACGGCAACCGTCAGGGTCGGATTGAAACGCCTGCCGCATGGCGAAGGCTTGCCCTTGCCCGCCTATCAGACGGCGGGAGCCGCGGGAATCGATCTTCTCGCCGCCCTGCCGCGCGACACGAAAATCGTGCTCGAACCGGGTGGCAGGTATCTGGTTCAGACCGGCATGGCGCTCGATATCCCGCAAGATTACGAGGCCCAGGTGCGGCCCAGATCCGGGCTCGCGCGCGACCATGGCGTCACCGTGCTAAATGCGCCGGGAACGATCAATTCCGATTATCGCGGCGAGGTTTTGGTGCTGTTGATTAATCTCGGCGACGAACCCTTCGAGATCGTCAGGGGCGCCCGGATCGCCCAGCTCGTCGTCGCGCCGCTGGCAAGGGCGGTGCTCGTCGAAACCGGGGAATTGGCCGCGACGGCGCGGGCAAGCGATGGGTTCGGATCAACCGGGCGAATGGCCGGCCGGGAGGATCCGCGGTGATCCTCCTCTCCCGCCGCGGCCATCTTGCTCTCGCCGCGGTCGTAGACATAGCGATCCATGCGCGGCCGCTCCCGATCGCCGCAAAGGCTCTGGCGGTACGCCTCGAACTGCCGCCGCGACACCTTGAGGGCTTGCTGCAAAGCCTGGTTCACGCCAATATTTTGAAAGGGGTGCGCGGTCCGCGCGGCGGCTATGAATTGGCCCGGGAGCGCCGCCGGATCACCGCAGCTTCGGTTTTGCGCGCGGTATCGAGCGAGAACGGAGGCGCCGATGCGCCGCGCTGCCGGCTTGTCAAGCAGTTGGTCGCGCCAATTGTCGAAGCGGCGGGCAAGGCCTTTCTGGATGAGCTTGAAGCCATCACCATCGACGATATTTGCCGCCGCGCGGAAGATTTGAAGCTGGGCGACGAAAAAAACTTGGGCGCCGACTTCACGATCTGATCCATCCGCCACGCGCAAGCGGGAATGCGTCTCCCGAAGGCCAAGTCTCCGCCGCCAAGGATCAATGCACGCTTACCATTTCGAGCTCTTGGCTCATCGCGTTGGCCATCGCGGCATCGCGCAAATCGGTGACGATGATCGGCGTGCCATCGGCGGCAAGCAAGGCAAAGAGCTGGAGACCCGGCTGGATCGCGGGCGCCGCGGGGAAAAGCCGGCGCACGTCCTCCGAACGGATAGGTTTCAGATAGGCAACACGGCCGCCCCCGAGACTTGCCAGCTGTTCATTGGTTAGCACGGGCCGGGACTCAGGATTGTTCATGTCCAACATCAAAGCATCTCCTCACATAGCGGTCTCCCGGAGACCCGCCGCACCGCGAACTCTTCCCCGCGCCGCGCTCTCCCTCTTTCGCAAGCCCGTTGGCTCTTGAAGCGCGATGGGGGCAGGCAATAACGAACAGTCGCGCCATATTTCACGGAGCCTAGCGGCCTTCGTGACGGAGTCCTCGAGCGCAGCCCACGACGTTCGCCAATTGTCCGGATATGGAGATAGGCGTTTTTCTTTCAAGGGCTTTTGCGGCGATGGATGCCCCCGGTCGTGGGAAGGCGCAGCTTCCGATAATTCAAGGTTCGCGGGCTCCGCCGCGCCGGCATGGATTCTCTGTTCCAATCCCTATGATTGCCGGGCCCGAGGGGGCCGGTCGGCCAAAAGGCAAAGCGGCGAGGGTTAAGCCGGCCGGCCGGCACAAAGCCTCACCCATGGGAGACGGGCCGCAACGAACATCCCCGATTTGTCGGCTTGGATATTCACCAACGGCAAAACTCGATCGCCGTGGCTACGAGCGGGCGCTCTGGAGCGGTGGAATACCTCGGCGAGATCGCCAACGGCCCTAGTGTATAGTCTCACGCAACGCTTTACAATATGATCCGGGACGTGTATACTGCGCTGCATGTGGACAGGCAGCCCGGCACTCGACATGACGCCCGCGGACAAGGCGGCCTTGGCACGGCTGGCGCGTTCCGGCAAGACGGAGCAGCGCATCGCTTTGCGGGCGCGGATTATTCTGGGCGCGGCCGAAGGAAAATCAACCAACGCGCTGGCGAAACAACTTGGCACATCGCGTCCAACCATCATCGGCTGGCGCAACCGCTTTGCCGAAGGCGGCGTTGACGCGCTTTATCAAGATCGTCCCCGGGGACGCAGTTTCAAACCTTTGCCACCAACAAAAGAAACCGAAGTCGTTGAAAAAACCTTGACCCCGCCCGCGCACGCGACGCACTGGAGCTGCCGCTCGATGGCTAAAATCAGCGGTGTCAGCAAAGCTTCGGTGCAGCGGATTTGGGATGCGCACGGCCTGAAACCGCATCTGGTCAAGACGTTCAAACTGTCCAACGATCCGCATTTTATCGAAAAACTTGAAGATGTTATCGGCCTGTATATGAACCCGCCGGAACACGCGCTGGTGTTCTGCATCGACGAAAAAAGCCAGATCCAGGCACTTGATCGCACCCAGCCTGGCTTGCCGATGAAGAAAGGCCGCCAAGGCACCCTGACGCATGACTACAAGCGCAACGGGACAACCACATTGTTTGCCGCGCTCGATGTCCTGAAAGGCGAAGTCATCGGTCAGTGCATGAAGCGCCATCGGCATCAGGAATTTCTGGCTTTTCTAAAAACCATCGACCGCAACACGCCCAAACAACTCGACATTCACGGCATTGCCGACAACTACGCGACCCATAAAAAACAGGAAGTCAGGGATTGGCTCGCCAAACACCCGCGCTTTCACCTCCACTTCATTCCAACCTCGTCATCGTGGTTGAACCTCGTCGAACGCTGGCTCGGAAAGATCACCACGGAGCGTATTCGCCGCGGTGTTTTCACGAGCGTGCCGGAACTTGAAGCCGCCATCCGCGACTATATCAAGCACAACAATGCCGATCCGACGCCTTTCGTCTGGACAAAATCCGCCAACGCCATCATCCTCAAGGTCAATCGCGGCAGAGCGGCGCTGAAAATGCCACCGCTCGCGCGCCAGGATAAATTGTAACCTTTTGCACGAGACACTACACTAGCTGTCATGTCTCGATCGGTTGTTCACGGGGAGAAACTGAGGTTTGTGGAGTTTGCGAAGCGCCACGGGCTCGGGAGACCCACCCGTGAACATTCACAAGAACGCCGGAACGCCGCCGGACATGCGAGTTCCGATTGTCGCAAGGCCCCAAGCGGGCGAAACGCCGCGCGCCATGGCCGGCGCCGGAGCGGTTTCGCCGGCGACCGTTTCTAAATGGCTCCGGCGCCACGAAAGCGAAGGCGTGGCGGGTCTCGAGGACCGGACCAGCCGGCCGCGTCGCCCGCGCACGCCGGTCACATCGCGGATCATGCAGGTCGAAGCCCCGCGCCGGAACCGTCAGCCTTTCCGGAAGATCGCCCGCGAGACCGGGCTTTCCCTTGGCCCGGCGGCCCGCATCGCAAAGGCCAAGGGGCCGAGCCGCCTGTCCGCCCTCGATCAAACGATCGCGATCGTCGGCGATGAGAAGACCTTCCCCGGCGAGATGCTCCACATCGGCATCAAGAAGCTCGGGCGCTCACAGGGGACCGGACGTCGCATCACGGGAGACCGGACAAGACAGGGCGCGCCGCCGCAAGCAAGGCGGCAAGGGCTTTGGAATATTTGCATCGGGCCGCCGACGATCACCCCCGGCTGGCCCACTCTGAAATCCCGCGGATGAAACGCGCCGCTCCTGCCTGAAATTTCCGTTCAATGCCTCGCGCTTCTTTCGCGCTCACGGCCGAAAAGTCTTGCGCGGCATGACCGGCAATGGCGTTGGCGTCCGCTCGCCGCGCTCACCCAAAGGCGTTGCGAATGCGAAAAATCAAGCCCAAGCGCACCACACCCTCTCCGCCGGCAACAAACGGAATGGCCGAACGCTTCGGACCGGCCTCCTTGCCGGAATCGGCGATGCCGTCCCAACGGTCCGGCAGGCAAAGCCTCTTGGAAGGGCCGGCGGAGGGCTCCGCCAAACCCTAAAACCCTTGATCCGAACGGGCCGCCGCGCTGTTGCCTTTCCTCCACCATTACAATCATCACCGGCCTCGCTCCGGCATCAAAGGAGGACCCCCTATCTCACGGATCTCCGTCAACAACCCATCGAGACACGACACTAGGCAGTAATGCCGCGAGCCGGCCCAACGAGACGCCCGCCAAACCGCCGGGATCATGGCTAGCCATCCTTCGGCGAGTTCAGAATGAGGGCGGCAACGGCGCGGAACGGCAAGCTCAGGAGGGGGCCTGCGCCGATTCGCATGGCAACGCCGCCGGCAACCCTTCGACAGGCTCGGGAGATCAACGGCAAGAAGCACGGTGTCCTGGGCGATCCGCAAGCTCTTCCGCGGCACGCTATCGTCCACGCCGCCGATATCCAGGATCGCGATGGCGGTGGTCTGCCGATGCGCACGCCCTTCGGCGCACCCCCGTTCCGGCGCAAACTCTAGGCCGGCGGCAGCTCGAAAGGCGCGCGGTTCCAGCCGGGATGGAAGCGGGTCCGCCGGCCGGTCAACGGCGTGATCGTCAAGCGGCCGGATGCGGCGAAAGGGTGGGTGAAATGGCCCGAGCGTTGGATCGTCGATGGTTCGACAAGCTCACCATGAGAACACCGTTGCTTGGCGCCGCCGATGCCGCGGACTTGCCAAGGATTGGGCGGGCCAAAGCCACGGGGATGACGCTTCCGCCGCCGGGCTTCCCCCCAGCTCATAGCGCGAAAGCTCCGCCGGTAAAGCAAATGATCCCGGCCAGACACTCAGAAAAACGCTCCGGCGAAACGCGTCTGGAGGCGGGTGACCCAAGACGGTTCTCAAAGAGGGGCTCACGACATATGCTCGGCATGGAAATCGACCTCGAAGGCAGGAGAAACCTTGATGCTTGGTCGCAATAGCTCCCTCGGTTGGAAACTCGCCATTGCCGCGCTGGGCTTCATGGCTCGCTGTGGCGCCGCTGCCGCCCAAGGCGCCTTACCGCCGCCGGCGGTCTCGGTGACCCCGGTGGTGAGCCGTCAGGTGACGGAGACAGGCGATTTCATCGGCCGTGTGACGGCAATCGACAAGGTCGACATTGTCTCGCGGGTCACTGGGTTCATCGAGGAGCGCTATTTCACCGAAGGGCAGCAGGTCAAGACCGGCGACCTCCTGTTCCGCATCGAACAAGCGCCCTATAAGGCGGCGGTCGAGCAGCAGCGCGCCAATCTCGCCAAGGCAAAGGCAACGGAGGTCAATGCGGCTTTGCAACTGGGGCGCGCCAAGGCGCTTGTCAGCAAGCAGGCCACCCCGCAAGCCACGGTCGACCAGCGCGCGGCCGACGAGGCGGCAGCACAGGCCAATGTGTTGGCGGCGCAGGCACTGCTCGACCAGGCGGAAATCAATCTCGGTTACACGGAAATCCGTTCGCCGATCGACGGAAGGATCGGGATTGCCATTTTCACCGTGGGCAATCTGGTCGGCCCGTCGTCGGGGACGCTTGCGACAATCGTCAGGGAAGACCCCATCTACGTCATCTTTCAGCCAAGCGAGCGCGATGTACTTAACTACAAGCGCAGGTTCGTCAAACCGGGCGTCAAGAACCCGCAAGTGACCGTTCACATCCAACTGCCCGATGGCAGCGCCTATCCGCATCCCGGCCTCACCAACTTGCTCGACGTCCAGGTCGATACCACCACGGACACGCTCGCGGTGCGGGCGCAAGTGCCGAACCCGGAGGGTCTTCTGATCCCCGGTGGGGTCGTCGGCGTCATCACGGAACGGGGCGCACCGCGACCGGCGCTGGTGGTTCCGCAATCCGCCGTCCAGCTCGATCAGGCCGGCCGCTATGTCCTCGTGGTCGACGAGGCGAAGAAGGTCGAGTTGCGCCGCGTGACGACCGGCGTCGAGCAAGGTCGAGACGTTGTCGTGACGGACGGTCTCAAGGAGGGAGAACTGGTGATTGTCGAGGGCATACAGAAGGTGCGTCCCGGTCAAGTCGTGACGGCGAGCGCCGTGCCGGGAAACTGAGACAATGTTTTCCAGCATCTTCATCGACCGGCCGCGGCTCGCCTTCGTCATCGCCATCGTCATCACGCTGGCCGGCATCATCGCCATCCAGGTGATCCCGATCGCGCAGTTCCCGGATATCGTGCCGCCGCAGGTAACGCTGTCCGCGACCTTCCCGGGCGCGGATGCCGAAACGGTCGAGACCACAGTGGCGCAACCGATCGAAGAGCAGGTCAACGGCGTTGACAACGCGCTCTATTATCAGTCCGCCAGCGGGGCCGACGGCAGCTATACCCTCAACGTGACCTTCGCGCTCGGCACCGATCCGGACATCAACACCGTCAACGTGCAGAACTATGCCAGTCTCGCCACGCCGCAGCTGCCCCAGGAGGTGACGCGCAATGGCCTGAGCATCCGCAAGAAATCCGCCGCCCTGCTGCAGATCATCAACATCTACTCCCCGAAGAGTACCTACGATTCGATTTATCTGAGCAACTATGCGACCATCAACATCATCGACCCTCTGGCGCGGATCAATGGCGTCGGCCAGGCGAGTCTCTTCGGACCACTCGACTATTCGTTGCGGATCTGGCTCAACCCAGTCCGGTTGACTGAGCTCAGTCTGACGCCCAACGACGTCATCTCGGCGGTGCAGAGCCAGAATATTCAGGCGGCCCTCGGCCGGGTGGGCGCGGCGCCAATCACCAACGAGCAGCAGGTCCAGCTCACCATTAAGACGACCGGCCGGCTGACGCGCCCGGAGGAATTCGCCGCCATCGTCCTGCGCACTAATCCCGACGGTTCGGTTGTCCGGGTGAAAGACGTCGCCCGCGTCGAGATGGGCGCGAAATCACAGGACCGCCACAGCCGCTTCAATGGCGCACCCGTGGCCAATATCGGTATCTATCAGACGCCGGGGTCCAATGCCGTCGACGTGGCCCGTCGCGTTCGCGAAACCATGACTATACTGGCGACGCGCTTCCCCAATGATCTCGCCTACACCGTGTTCTTCGACACCACGGTCTTCGTCACCGCGACGATCGACGAAGTCATTCGCACGCTGGCTGTGGCAATCGTCCTCGTGGCTCTGGTGGTGTTCTTGTTCCTCGGCAAGTTGCGGACGACGCTGATCCCGCTGGTTGCCGTGCCGGTGTCGATCGTCGGCACGTTCGCCGTGATGCTGGCCATCGGCTATTCGGCCAACACCGTCTCCTTGCTGGCGCTCGTGCTCGCCATCGGCATCGTGGTCGATGACGCCATCGTCGTCGTCGAGAACGTCGAGCGGGTGATCGACGAGGAACCCGAGCTGCCCGTGCCGGAGGCCTGCAAGAAAGCCATGGCCGAGATTACCGGCCCGATCCTCGCCATCACCCTCGTCTTGTTGTCGGTGTTCGTTCCCGTGGCCTTCATCCCCGGCATCAGCGGCCAGCTTTTCCGCCAATTCGCGGTGGCGGTGTCGGTGTCGATGCTGATCTCGGCGCTCAATGCCTTGACCTTGAGTCCGGCGCTTTGCGCGGTGCTCTTGAAGCGCGGCCAGACGAGCCGCGGCCCAATGCGCTATGTCCTGGGTGGGATCGACAGGGTCCGCGACGGCTATGTGGCGGTGGTGCGCCGGCTAGTGCGAGTGGCGATCGTAGGCGTCGCGATCGTGGCCGGCGTCCTGGCGGCGTCGGCATGGCTGTTCAGCAAGATCCCGCAGAGCTTTCTGCCGGAGGAGGACCAGGGCGCGATCTTCGCCGCCCTGCGGCTTCCCGAAGGCGCCTCGATCAACCGCACCGAGGCGGTGGTCAAAGAGGTCGAGGACATCGTCACGCCGATCCCCGGCGTCGAAGGCGTGGTGTCGGTGGTCGGGCTGAACTTCATCGACTACATCACATCGTCGAACCAGGCCTTTTTCGTCATCCGGCTCAAGCCCTACGAGGCGCGCACCGATCCGGCGCAGAGCGCCGGCGCGATCATTACGCGTCTACGGCCCCAGATGGCGGCCATCAAGGGCGCCATCGCCTTCCCGTTCAACCTTCCGCCCATTCTCGGCCTAGGCAGCACCGGCGGCTTCCAATACGTGCTGGAGGCGCTGCAGGGGCAGCCGCCTTCCGACCTCGCGGCGGCGCTCCGAGGCCTGCTCGTGGCGGCCAATGGGCAGCCCGAGCTCGCCGGCGTATTTAGCACCTTTGCTGCCGACACGCCCCAGATCTATCTCGATATCGACCGCGACAAGGCTCAGATCCTCGGGGTCAAGATCACCGATATCTTCAATGCCTTACAATCGACGACGGGCAGCTACTACATCAACGACTTCAATGTGTTCGGCCGCACATGGCAGGTCAACGTCCAGGCCGAGACGCCATTTCGCGATAAAGTGGACGACATCTACCGGATCTATGTGCGCAACGCGCAGGGGGCGATGGTCCCGATCCGCGCCCTGGCCGAGGCGAAGCTCGTGCAAGGGCCGCAAACGGTGGTGCGTTACAACGGATTCCGCGGCGCGATTGTGAACGGCGCGGCGAAGCCCGGCTACAGTTCCGGCCAGGCGCTCGCCGCGATGGAGCGCATCTCCGCCGCAACCCTGCCGGCGGGCTACAGCTTCGAATGGACCGGGACCGCGCTCCAGGAAAAGGCGGCCAGCGGACGCACGGCCATCGTGCTCGGGCTCGCCATGCTCTTCGCCTATCTGTTTCTCGTCGCGCTTTATGAGAGCTGGAACATTCCGGTTCCCGCTTTACTGTCGGTCAGCGTCGGGGTACTCGGCGCCATCGTCGCGCTGGCGCTGGCTGGACTGAGTTTCGACGTCTACGCGCAGATCGGACTCGTCGTGCTGATCGCGCTTGCCGCGAAGAACGGCATTCTGATCGTTGCGTTTGCGGTGGAGCAGCGGCGGCTCGGCAAGGACATCGACGCTAGCGCCATTGAAGCGGCGGCCCTGAGATTCCGCCCGGTGATGATGACCAGTTTCGCGT
The DNA here is from genome assembly GCA_963706215.1 of uncultured Alphaproteobacteria bacterium. Classification (GTDB taxonomy): domain Bacteria; phylum Pseudomonadota; class Alphaproteobacteria; order Rhizobiales; family Beijerinckiaceae; genus Methylocapsa. The sequence continues at coordinate 190,911 of OY970154.1, forward strand.
TCATCCTTGGCCTATTGCCCCTGGTTATTGCGCAGGGGGCTGGGGCCGCCACGCGCCGTGCAGTGGGAACGCCGGTGTTCGGCGGCATGATCGCTGCTTCCGTCTTCGGGATTTTCGTTATTCCGCTGCTCTACACAACCGCGGAACGCTTGCGTAAGCGGACGCGGAGCCGGGGAACGAAGTGATCGCCGCCCCGTACGCGCGAGCCGCCATTCGGTTCGCCGATTTGAGTTCCGAGACCCCAAGTGCGCACGGAATTAGAAAGGCGCGTTTTCGGATTGGGGAAAGTAAGCGCTTCGTGCGGCCCGTTCCGGCGCTCTCGCCCGGCGACATCGTCGCGATCCACAATCTTGCCTCGCGCAAGAGTCCGGAAATCAGGAAAGCGAAGGGCCTCATGCACCGGACGGCCGCTCCGGCGCGTTGCTCCGGAAGCACGGGAAAGCGGCCGGCCGCACGGCGGCGACCGGCAGGCAAGATTTCGAAAAGAAGGCTCGCCGCCCGAGCCGCGAGCCGCGAAACGACGCGCGAAAAATCCTCTTTCTTCTTGCCAAAGCCCTCCCTTAAATACGCCGCGTGAATATGAACCGGCGTCTGGACGGATTCTTAGCCGCCGGCGCGGTTCATTCATACTCTGGCCTTGACGGCGATTTTCGCCGGCAACTTTAAAATCATCGGCCGGTGGATCCCGCGTCTTCCCGGCTTTTTATGCCTTCTCGGGCGCAATTCGCTCAGCGTCTTCTGCACCCTGTCTCTTCTCAGCCTGAGCGGGCAAATCTTCCGCTTTGTCTATGGCGGACATGTTGCATCCGATGCATTCATCGCTATCTTGGGTGTTCTCGTTATGGGTTTCATCGCATGGACAGCGGAATGGCGCGAAAGATTGCGGGCGGCTTTGGCAAACAAGCCGCTATCGCCCTAGCGCTCTGCTGGCTTTTGATGCCGGCTTGCCGCGCGGAAGACCTGGGCGCGCCGCCCGCCGCGCCGCCGATGAGCCCGTCATGCGACGTGCCGGCGACGGACATCGCCGCCCCGGCCACGCTGCCCAACGTGACCCAAGCCCTGCAAAAGGGGGAGAAAGTGCGAATTCTCGCGATCGGCTCATCCTCGACGCTCGGCTACGGGGCCTCGTCGAAGGACATGAGCTATCCCGCGCAGCTCGAATCGATCCTCGAACATGCCCTCAAGGGCGTCGACATTGTGATCCTCAATCGCGGCGTCTCCGGAGAAATGGCGGAGGACACGGCCACGCGAATCCAAAGCGAGGTCGCGCTCAGGAATCCGGACCTCGTTCTTTGGCAGTTGGGAACCAATGACGCGCTGGCCCGGATCCCGCCGCGGGATTTCGAGGACACCGTGCGTTCGACGATCCGCTGGCTGAAGGAGAACCGGATCGACGTCGTGCTCGTCGGGGTGCAATATACCGTGCGCCTCGCCCGGGACGCGAATTATGTCGCTTAGTCCGTTCGAAGCGGAGAATGGGGATAGGGCTCAAGCTTGGACCAGCAGCGCCCATCGGCTTGCGATTTTAAGCCTCGTCATCTTTTACGGTCTCGCGCTGGCCTGTTGGCTCTATAGCGGAACGGTCGTGCCGTGGGATTCGAAAAACCACTTTTACGCGATGTTCCGTTTCCTTGGCGATGCTTTGCATCATGGTGAGATTCCGCTCTGGAATCCCTATCATTTCGGCGGGTATCCGGCGATCGCCGATCCGCAATCCTTGATCTTCACGCCGAGCATGGTGCTTTTTGCGCTGGTCGCCCCAAATGCCTCGATGCAACTCTTCGACGCGGCCGTCCTCGCGCATCTTTTGGCGGGAGGGGTTTGCATTCTGGGCCTATTGCGGCGTTGGCGCTGGCATCCGGCGGCAGCGGTCCTCGCGGCGATCATTTTCATGCTCGGTGGCGCCGCGTCCTCTAGGCTTCAGCACACCGGCATGATCATTTCCTATTCGTTCTTTCCAGCGGCCTTGTGGTGCCTCGATATCGCGCTCGAGCGCCGATCCTATCGTTTCGCTCTCGCGTTCGGTCTCGCCGCATCCTTGATGGCGCTCGGCCGCGATCAGGCCGCCTTTCTGTTTTGCGCGGTTCTTGCGGGTTATCTTGTCTTTGCCGCGGCCCAATCGGGAAACGCGCTTGTCTATCTGCGCGCCCGGGCTGGCATCCTGGCGTCGAGCGTCGCCCTGATCCTCGCGATATTGATCGTCCCGGCACTGTTGACCATGCAGTTTCTCGCCGACTCGAACCGGCCGGGCGTTCCTTTCGGGGTCGCGGCCGCGGGTTCCCTCGCGCCGGTCAATCTGATTACGCTATTCGCGCCGAATTTCTTCGGCTCCCTCGATCATCTCTATGATTACTGGGGGCCTAGCTATTACACCATGCCGCACGCCGATTGGACCGACCGCGCCGTCGATTATCTTTTTATCGGGACGCTACCTTTCGTGCTCATCGCGTGGCACGGATTTGGAGCCGGCCGGTTGTTCGCGCGGCGTGGGCGTTTCTTTCTCATTCTGCTTCTGCTGGCGCTTGCTTACGCGCTGGGGCGCTATACCCCATTCTTCGCGCTGGCATTTGACTGGATACCCGGCGTGTCCCTTTACCGGAGGCCCGCGGACTCGACGTTTCTGTTCAATATTGCCCTTGCCTTTGCGGCCGGATTTTTGCTGCACCGCTATATCGAGGAAGGTCCGCCGAAGCCTTTCCGCACGCTGCCGAAATGGCTCGCCTTCACGCTGGCCGGGGCGACCACGCTGGCGCTCGCCGGGCTGACCGGCACCGGCCTCGCCTTTTCCGTGCGGGAAGACCACATGACAGATTCGCTTGCCGCGCTCGCGGTTGCCGCGGCACTGGCGGCCGCGGGCGCCGCCATCTTGTTCGGGCTTCAAGCACGCCCGAGACGGGCGCTCGCGGCGAGTCTATTCGTGCTTTTAAGCGGGACCGAAATCCTTTGGCGCAATGCCGCCTCCCCGCTGAACGCGGAGCCGCTCGAAAGCTACAGCGTCTATGCCGGAATGAAACCCGCCGAAGCCGCGGGCATCGCGGTTCTGCGCCACGAAATAGCCGCTAAAATACGCGGCGGCGACCGTCCGCGCGTCGAGATTCTAGGCCTCCAAGGGGCGTGGCAGAATGCGTCGATGGTCCTCAAATTCGAAAATACGCTCGGCTATAATCCGTTGCGCATTGATGCTTACGAACGCGCGGTCGGCGCCGGGCCGGGTGCCGAGGATTTCTCCGCGCGCCACTATCCGGGCACTTTTCGCGGCTACAACAGCCACCTTGCGGCGTTGCTCGGGCTCGAATATTTGGTCCTCGACCACCCATTGACGGAACTGCCACGCGACATCCCGCGACCGAAGGCTCAGGCGATCTATACAAGCGACACGATGTATATCTACAAGCTCGGCAAAACCGTGCCGAGAGCCTACTTTGCCTCGGCGGTCGAGCCGGTCGACAATGAGGAAGTTCTCGACGAACACATCCTTCCCGGCTTCGACCCGGCGAGCGAGGTGTTGATCGACCAGGCAAGCATGGCCGATCTTCACGGCGGTCCCTATCCCCAAGGCACGGGCCAAGAGCGCTTCCAAACCGCGAGCCACGCGGGGCAAGGGTTGGACCAATCCCTAAGCCAAGCCTCGCGCGGAGCACCGGGCCAATCGCATGTCGCGATCGTCAACTACACCGATAGCTCGGTCGAGATCGACGTCGATGCCCCAAAGGCGGGCATTGTCGTGCTGCACGATCTTTTCTATCCAGGCTGGGAGGCCCGCGTCGATGGGCATAAGGAACCGGTGCTTCACGCCAATATACTGTTTCGCGGCGTCGAGGTTCCGGCCGGCCACCATCGGGTCGCCTTTTCTTTTCACCCGCTGTCGTTGACCAATCTCGCGGCGGCGGCATCAAGCGTTTTCCATCGAGGGGAGGAGTAAGGCTTGCGGCCGCTGGCAAGACCGGCTTCCGGCCGGACTGGACAAGGCTTCATCGCCCGCCGGACTTTGCTTGCGCGATGGGCGGCATCCGCGCTGAGCCTGGTGGTGACTTGGCCTGTCGCGGCGCAATCGCCGAAAGCGGGAAATCCCGCCAGTCCTCCCCTGCGCTTGCCGCTTGCCCCCGAGACCGCTCCCGTCGAGACGGCGCACGGCACGGTCCGGCTATCGGCGCTTTTTGCCGCCAGCGACACGCAGCCGGTGCGTGAAGGCGTGCACTGGCGCATATTCGAGGAAGTGCCGGGAACGGACGGAAACCACAAACTCGTCGCGCAATCCACCGACGCGACGCCAAACCTGTCCCTTCCCAACGGCAATTTCGTCGTTCATGCCGCCTTGGGGCTCGCCGGCGCGACGAAGCGCATCGCCGTTAACGGCACGTTGTTAAACGAAACGCTCGTGCTCAATGCTGGCGGGTTGCGGATCGCGGGCCGGCTCGGCGACACGCCCATCAATCCAGCGAAATTATCGATTGCGATCTATGTTCCCGAGCGCGGCAATCCGGAAGCAAAACTGGTTGTCGCGAACGCCAAATCCGGGGACACGATCGGCCTTCCGGAAGGCAATTATCATATTGTGTCGACTCTCCTCGACGCGGCGAGCAACGGTTCGGCGAGCCCGACGAATTCGGTGATCAGCGCCGATCTCAAGGTTCAGGCCGGCAAGCTGACCGACGCGACGCTGCGTCACCGCGCCGCCGCCATCACTCTGAAACTCGTGAACAGCCCCGGCGCCGAAGCCCTCGCCAATACGGCGTTCACGATCCTGACGCCGGGCGGCGATGTCATCCGCGAGATGATCGGCGCGTTTCCCTCGGCCACTCTCGCCGAAGGCGAGTATGTCGCGATCGCGAGACACGACAGCCAAACCTATCAAACGACGTTCAAGGTCGAGTCCGGCGTCGACAAGGATGTCGAAATTCTCGCCAAGGAAACGCCGCCACCCGAGGCGCCGTGACGATCAAGTCTCGATTCTTGAGGTCGCAGGGAGCAGCTCGGAGGATAACGGCATACGGGAAACGGAAACCACAAGGCGAAACCGCAAAGGTGGGAAATGAGGCGGAACAGGAATTGACCTATCGACGGCGGAGTCGAGCCCAGCGTCATCGCTTGTTCGTGCCTATAGGCGTAAAATTCTAAATCTGAGCTTTCGGTCCCTTTTGCCACGCGAGATCTTCCTTCAGGCGCTGGAAGAACGCCTCAAGCACGTCGCGCCGTAAGACATAGCTGGCGAATTTACCCTCCCGGACGACTTCCACCAGCCCCGCTATTTCGAGTTCTTTCATGTGGTGGGAAAGCGTCGCTGGGTTGATGCCCGTGCAGTCGCGCACCGCGCAGCAGGCGAGCGCGTCCGGGTGTTCGCCGAGACGCTTCACGATTTCGTAGCGGCGCCGATCGCCCAAGGCCTTCGCGATCAGAAGAACTTGATCCTCCGTCAGCGTTTTGCCAGCCGTTTCCGACATCCCCAAACCTTCGAGCATGACCGCTTCAAATTGAACCGATCATGCTCATTTTTCTATCGGCGGCGCGCCCGCCGCACAAGGGCTTGATCGCGTTAGCGCAAGCCGCCCGAAACCACCAGCGTATCGCCGGTGACCCAACGTGACTCGTCCGACGCCAAGAATACCGCGACCGGCGCTATGTCGTCTGGCCGTCCGGTCCGCCCGAGCGGCGTCAGCGCGACAAATTGCTTCTCGAAATCGCTGCCGATGACACCCGCGGCATGTGTGCCCTCAGTTTCGATCACGCCTGGATTGATCGAGTTGACCCGAATTTTCCTCGGACCCAGTTCCTTCGCCAGCACGCGGGTTACCGCGTCGACCGCGCCTTTCGTCGCGGTGTAGACGACCGAATTCGGCGGATTGAGATCGCTCACCACGGAGCCGATATTGATGACGCTGCCACCCGCGTCGCCAAAGAGCTTCGCCGCCTCCTGTGTCGCCAGCAGCAGGCCCAACACGTTGATGTTGAAATGCCGGTGAAAGTCCTCTTCCGTGACCTCCTCGAAAGGCAAAAGATTATAGACGCCGGCGTTGTTGACCAGAATGTCCAGCCGGCCGAACGCTTGCTTGGTCTCCGCGAAGATTTTTTCCACATCCGCCGCCTTTGTCACATCGCCTTGCACGGCGATGGCTTTGCCGCCCTTGGCTTTAATGTCCGCAACGACGCGATCGGCGCCGTCCTTGCTCGAGGCATAGTTGATGACGACCGCCGCGCCTTCCGCCGCGAGCCCTTTGGCGATTCCCGCGCCAATGCCTTTTGACGCGCCGGTCACCACCGCTGTTTTGCCAGACAATCTGCTCATGACTTTCCATCCTGCTAAATTCACGTTACTTCGATAATTGTACAATTATCGAACGATCGGACTTAGGTAAGCCGGCGAGACAGGTCTTTCAAGGGCATGACGAGCGCCATCAACGCCACCTTGAGCTGGTCCAAGTGGATCGTCGCGGTTGTCAAATTCTGGTGACGGACGCGACCAAGCGGCGGCGGCTCGGGCACATCCGGTGTGACAACCTCGATCCGGCCAGGGAACCTTGCGCGCCTAATAGAGGCCCGGAATTCGCCGTGACGTGCGGACCCGGTAAGCATCGCACTCAGCGCCGAACTGCGCGCGCGGCAGCCTCTCTTCCGCGCGGATGCGCGCGAGGAGCGGCGGGACGATGAGCGCCGTGTGGGACGCTACCGGTTTCCGGCATAGAGCGAGGATTACTTCGACAAGACTTCGAACCCCTGTCCCAGAAAGATCTTCCTCGCCGCTTGCGACGTCAAATAGGCAAGGAAAAGCGCCGCGTCCGGATTTGCCGAGGCAGCTATGAGCGCAACCGGATAGACGATCGGGCTATGGCTCGAAGCCGGAAACGTGCCAACCAGTTTCACCTTGGGATCGGCCTTGGCGTCGGTGGCATAAACAATCCCGAACCTGGCTTCGCCGCGCGAAACAAGGTTCAGCGCATTGCGGACATCGCCGGCCTGCGCGAGCTTTGGTTCGACGCCCGCAAAAACGCCGAGCAATTCGAGCGCTTCCTTGGCGTAGATTCCGGCCGGGCACGAGTCGATCATGCAAACCGCGATTTTGCCATCGCCCGCGGCGCCCGCGAGATCGAAGCCTTTGGCGATGTCGAGCTTGACACCGGCGTCGCCGGGCTCGATGAGGACAAGCTTGTTGCCTAACAGATTCCGGCGGGTTCCGGCCCGGACGAGCTTAGACTTTTCGAGGTAATCCATCCATTTGAGATCGGCGGAAATAAACATATCCGCCGGAGCCCCCAGTTCGATCTGTTTCGCAAGCGTGGCGGAGGACGCGTAAGCGATCGACACGGTCTTGCCGGTATCGGCTTTCCAGGCGGCGGCGACCGCATCGAGAGCGGTCTTCATGCTGGCGGCCGCGAAGACAACGGGCGCGGCGGCGGTGTCCGAAGCGGCGGCGGGCGCGGTCTCCGCGCCAAGCACGCTTCGCGGACACGGGACAGCTCCAATCGCCAAGCCGAGCACCAAATAGCCTAGCCGGCGCCGCGCGGCCTCGATCGTCAAACCCGTGCCGCTTGTATGAGTTTTCAATTCCATGCCATTTATAGTTGCTAGCTAGCTCCTTCAACTACGTTATATATATTTCACATATAACCGCAAGCACGCCCCCCGGGGACTCCCTTAACCGGCCCTGTCGTGGCGCACCTGTTTTCCAAACGCATTTCGCGCGCGTTGCCGACGATTGGAAGACGGCAGGGAAGGGCACGAAAGTGGCGTCCAAGGCGACATTGATAGGGGGCGAATACTTGCCGGGCAACCGGTGTTCGCTCCTTTAAGGTTATGTGCCGCGCGGCGCGGCGGCGCGGGCAAGCCGGTCGTTGATCGCCTCGCCCAAACCTTCGTGAGGGATAGGCGCTACCGCGATGCAGGCGGGTTCTCGCGCGTCGAGCTCGCGCAAAAAAATGAAAAGATTTGCCGCCGCCTGCGCGAGATTCCGGCCGGGCGAAAGATCCAGCACATTTTTGCCGGCGCCAAAAATCCCGCCGAAATCGAGGCCCGCCTCGCCGTTATCGAGTGTCGCCGCCTCAAGACGAAGTTTTGCGCGCGGCGCGTAGTGGGACTGCGACATTCCCGGCGAACGAACTGGGCCCGCCCGCGCGGGCTCGCCTAACGCATGGCCAAGCACGGCTTCGATGTCCGTCCCCGCGATCCCGCCTGGCCGCAGCACGCGTGGGGCTTCGAGACATTCGATGATCGTCGATTCGAGGCCAACCGGACAGCGCCCACCATCGAGGATCAGGTCGATTTCGCCAGCAAAATCCCCCGCCACGTGAGCGGCGGTGACCGGGCTCACCCGGCCCGAGCGATTAGCGGAAGGCGCCGCCAGTGGCCGCCCCGCCGCCGAAATGAGCGCAAGCGCAACTGGATGCGCTGGCACCCGCAATGCGATGTTTTGCTGGCCCGCGCGGGAGGCGGCGCAGACGGTGGCGCCGGGCGCGAGCGGGACCACGAAAGTCAGCGGCCCCGGCCAAAATGCCCGGGCAAGCCGCACGGCCTCGGTGGAAAAAGCGCCCTGTTCAAGCGCCGCTTCAAGGCTCGTGACATGGGCGATGAGCGGATTGAACTTTGGCCTTGCCTTCGCCGCATAAATGCGGGCGACGGCCGCGTCCGAGGTCGCGTCGGCGGCCAGCCCGTAAACGGTCTCGGTGGGGAGCGCGACGAGACCGCCGCGGCGCAGGATGTGCGCCGCCTCGGCAATGCCCGCCGCGTCCGTAGCCATTTCTTGTTGCGCGGGGGGCGCGGAACCACGCGCAACAAAATCGCTCTTCATCCGTCGATAATCATCCTTGACGACACAAACGGCGCAAGTGGCTTATAATTTAATCCTTGGCCCAGTGCACCCTTGGCCCGTGGATTCCTTCGCGGTCAAAGGACAGGATCATTCGCGGAGACATCGATGAGCTATCGCGCGCCCATTGCCGACATCCTTTTCGCCATGACCCATGAGGCGGGGCTGGATCTTGCAATCAAAGACGGAATCCATGCCGATCTTGGCGATGGTTTTGCCGAGGCGACCCTGACGGAAGCGGGAAAATTTGCCGAAAATATCCTCGCGCCCTTGAACCACGTTGGCGACAAGGAGGGCGCGAAGTTCGAAGCGGGCAGGGTCGCGGCCGCGCCCGGCTTTGCCGAGGCCTACAGGCAGTGGACCGCGGGGGGATGGAACGCGATCACCGGTCCTTCCGAATATGGCGGAATGGGTCTGCCGGCGCTGCTCAATACCGCCTGCATCGAAATCTGGAGCGCGGCGAACTTGGCGTTCAGCCTTTGCCCTCTGCTGACGCTTGCCGCGATCGAGGCTCTGCAATCGCATGCAAGCGAAGCGTTGAAGGCGATCTATCTCGCGAAGCTCGTCTCGGGAGAATGGACCGGCACCATGAATTTGACCGAGCCGCAGGCGGGTTCCGACCTCGGCGCGCTCAAAGCCAGGGCCGAACGGCAGCAAGATGGTACGTACAAACTCTTCGGCTCCAAGATCTTTATCACCTATGGCGAGCACGACATGGCCGAAAATATCGTTCATTTCGTGCTCGCGCGCTTGCCCGATGCGCCGAAGGGAACGCGCGGCATCTCGCTCTTCCTCGTGCCGAAATTTCTCGTCGATGCCGCTGGCGCGCTTGGCGCGCGCAACGATGTCCATTGCATCTCGTTGGAGCATAAGCTCGGCATCCATGCCTCGCCGACCTGCACGATGGTCTATGGCGATCATGGCGGCGCGACGGGCTTTCTTGTCGGCGAGGAGAACAAGGGGCTTGCCTGCATGTTCACGATGATGAACAGCGCCAGGCTCAATGTCGGCGTGCAAGGCGTCGCGATCGCGGAACGCGCGTTTCAGCAAGCGCTCGCTTTCGCAAGGGAGAGGCGACAGGGTCATCTGCCAGGCGATATGGGCGAGGCGATGACTTCCATCGTGCGACATCCCGGCGTTGCCCGCATGCTCATGACGATGAAGGCGATGACGGCCGCGGCTCGGGCGATCTGTCTCATGACGGCGGATTCGATCGATCGTTCGCGCCGGGAAAAAGACCAGGCCGCGCGGCAGCTCGCGGCGGAGCGCGCTTCCTTGCTGACGCCGGTCGCCAAGGCCTTTTCCACCGACATCGGCAACGAGGCCGCCTCGCTCGGAATCCAGGTTCATGGCGGCATGGGCTATATCGAAGAGACCGGCGCGGCGCAATTTCTCCGCGACGCGAGGATCGCCGCGATCTACGAAGGCACCAATGGCATTCAGGAAATCGATTTAGTGCAACGTAAGCTCGGTTTGTCGGGGGGCGCGGCGGTGCATCGCGAAATCGCCGATATGCGAGCGGCGGCTGGGGCGCTGCGAAAAAGCAATGCCGGCGGCTTCGGCGAGATGGAACCATGCTTGGTGGAAGCCGTGGACGCGCTCGAACGCGCCACCGCCTTCATGCTGGACGCTTCGACGACACGCCCCAAAGATGCGCTCGCGGGCGCGACGCCCTATTTGCGGCTTTTTGCTTACGCGCGGGGAGGCACGGCACTGGCAAGAGGCGCGCTTGCCGCCCATCGTCTCTCTCTTGCGGGCAGTAGCGATTCCGCATTGCCGGCGCGAATTGCGACGGCGCGTTTCTTTGCGGAAAATATCGCCGTCGGCGCGGGCGGCCTCGAACGCGATGTGACTCGCGGCGCAGGCTCGGTTCATGCGAGCGCCGCCGCACTGCTCCGATGACGCCTGCTCCAAACGTCAAGGTCACACGCGACGGCGCGGTTCTTTGCGTGACCTTCGACCGGCCGGAGAAAAAGAACGCGCTCAACCGCGCGATGTATATGGCCGCGACCGAGGCGTTGCGGCAAGCCGGCAGCGATCCGTCCATCGGCGCCGTGGTGTTTGCTGGGTCAGGCGGGGTGTTCACCGCGGGCAACGACATCGCGGATTTTCTCGAAGCGCGTGCACGGCCCGGAGAATTTCCCGCTTTCACTTTCATCAAAACGCTCGCCGCTTGCGAAACGCCGCTCGTCGCGGCGATCGAAGGCATTGCCATAGGCATTGGCGCGACGATGATGCTGCATTGCGATCTCGTCTATGCCGCGCCGGGGACGGTTTTTCGCCTGCCATTCGTCGACCTTGGCCTGGTGCCGGAGGCAGCGTCCTCGTTGCTTCTGCCGCGCCGCGCCGGCATGGCAAAAGCGGCCGAGCTGTTGCTGCTCGGGGAAGCTTTTGGCGCCGGGGAGGCGGTGCGGCTCGGGCTTGCCAATGCCGTCGTTCCGGCGTGCGAGCTACGCGGTTTTGCGATCGAGAGGGCAGGATAGCTCGCGACAAAACCCCGCGCGGCGATTGCCGCCACGCGCCGCCTCATGCGCGGCGACGGCGAGGAAATTCTTGCCCGGATCGAGGAGGAGGCACGGCTATTTTCCATTGCGCTGCGGTCGGAGGAAGCGATCGCCGCGTTCGCCGCGTTTCTCGGCAAAGAGCGCTAGTGTATAGTCTCACGCAACGCTTTACAATGTGATCCGGGACGTGTATACTGCGCTGCATGTGGACAGGCAGCCCGGCACTCGACATGACGCCCGCAGACAAGGCGGCCTTGGCACGGCTGGCGCGTTCCGGCAAGACGGAGCAGCGCATCGCTTTGCGGGCGCGGATTATTCTGGGTGCGGCCGAAGGAAAATCAACCAACGCGCTGGCGAAACAACTTGGCACATCGCGTCCAACCATCATCGGCTGGCGCAACCGCTTTGCCGAAGGCGGCGTTGACGCGCTTTATCAAGATCGTCCCCGGGGACGCAGTTTCAAACCTTTGCCACCAACAAAAGAAACCGAAGTCGTTGAAAAAACCTTGACCCCGCCCGCGCACGCGACGCACTGGAGCTGCCGCTCGATGGCTAAAATCAGCGGTGTCAGCGCAAAGCTTCGGTGCAGCGGATTTGGGATGCGCACGGCCTGAAACCGCATCTGGTCAAGACGTTCAAACTGTCCAACGATCCGCATTTTATCGAAAAACTTGAAGATGTTATCGGCCTGTATATGAACCCGCCGGAACACGCGCTGGTGTTCTGCATCGACGAAAAAAGCCAGATCCAGGCACTTGACCGCACCCAGCCTGGCTTGCCGATGAAGAAAGGCCGCCAAGGCACCCTGACGCATGACTACAAGCGCAACGGGACAACCACATTGTTTGCCGCGCTCGATGTCCTGAAAGGCGAAGTCATCGGTCAGTGCATGAAGCGCCATCGGCATCAGGAATTTCTGGCTTTTCTAAAAACCATCGGCCGCAACACGCCCAAACGACTCGACATTCACGGCATTGCCGACAACTACGCGACCCATAAAAAACAGGAAGTCAGGGATTGGCTCGCCAAACACCCGCGCTTTCACCTCCACTTCATTCCAACCTCGTCATCGTGGTTGAACCTCGTCGAACGCTGGCTCGGAAAGATCACCACGGAGCGTATTCGCCGCGGTGTTTTCACGAGCGTGCCGGAACTTGAAGCCGCCATCCACGACTATATCAAGCACAACAATGCCGATCCGACGCCTTTCGTCTGGACAAAATCCGCGCACGACATCATCCGCAAGGTCAATCGCGGCAGAGCGGCGCTGAAAATGCCACCGCTCGCGCGCCAGGATAAATTGTAACTTTTTGCACGAGACACTACACTAGATTAAGCGACGTGTGACTAGCGAAAAGTCCGCGCAAACCTACAAGCCGGAACTCGTTCTCGGCGGATCGATCGTCCCAAAATGTTTCGAGACCACGCTCCACAAGTCGCTGCAAGCACCCGCATAAACCCGCGCACAGGTCTCGTTTCACGGGAAACATTTTGGTCCGATCGGTCCGCGCCTGGCTCCCGCGCGGCGGCTCGCCGGCGGCCGCGCTCAGGCATTACCGGCATCCGAGGAGAGTTGCCCGAGGTCGATGCCCGCCTTGCGGAACGCTCGCTCATACTTCGAATCCAATGCGGAATCGAAGATGAGCGCGGGATCGGCCGGACAATTGAGCCAGCCATTATGCTGCATCTCGGCCTCGAGCTGACCCGCCGCCCAGCCGGCATAACCCAAGGCAAGCAGCGCCCGGCCAGGTCCCGAGCCGCGCGCGATCGCCCGCAAAATATCGATTGTCGCGGTCAAGGACACGCCTCCCCCGATGGGCAAAGTGGAATTGTCGATGGAAAAATCGTTGGAATGAAGCACGAAACCGCGGCTGGTGTCGACGGGGCCGCCGTTCAGCACCAGCATGGAACTCGCCTCCGCCGGCAAACGAATCGCCTCATCCGGGCCGATCACTTTAAGTTGCACGAGAAGCTGCGGAAAATCGACCCTTTCCGCCGGGCGGTTGACGATAATCCCCATCGCGCCCTCTTCGGAATGGGCGCAAACGTAAATGACCGAGCGGGCAAAGCGATCATCGAGCATCCCCGGCATCGCAATAAGCAACTGGCCATCGAAAAAGCCGCTCTGGCTTTGCCGCGAGGCCGATGGCGAAATTTTCGATCCCATGTCACACGCCCTATAGGAGACAAACGAACTTGAGACTATCGCGGTTGCGGCTTTCACGCCTGCAAAATAAAGTGACGGGCACATCGGCCAATGACCGGCATATTCCCATGCAAATGTCCTTCCAGCCTTCAAGCCTTGCTTGCAGAGCGGGTGTCCTCTTCGCCTGCGCGAGCCTTTCGCCGCTTTTATTTCCGGCCAGCTTACACTGTGATCCTTACGCAAGCACGTGGGCATCCGGACAGAAATCGTCGTTGCGGCTGATTGCCGCTGGGGGCGGCCTGCCGCAAGGCTTTTATCGCGCCGGAATCGAAATCCGCCTCGATCCCGGCGCCCTCACCTATTGGCGCATGCCGGGCGGCGCCGGCGTCCCGCCGGTATTTTCTTTCGAAGGATCCGCGAATGCCTCTGACATTGCGGTTTCTTATCCGGCGCCGACACGAATCGACGAGGACGGAACGGAGGCTTTCGGCTATCGCGACCGGGTGATTTTTCCCGTTCGCGTCACCCCCAAGGACGCCACTCGCCCCGTCCTTTTGGTCTTGAACGTGTCCTATGCCGTTTGCAGCCGGATATGCCTTCCGGCCAAAGCCGAGGCTAGGCTAACCTTGCTCCCCGCCCCGGAGACTGGGACCGCGCACCCAGAAGCAGCCGCGATCGCCGCGGCGGAAGCTGCGGTGCCTCTCCGTCTAACGCCGGAACAACGCGACGCCAAAGTAGCGATCACGCGCGACGAAACGACGCCTGCACCGACCTGGCGGCTGTCGCCGCGCGGCGGCGGCGTGCAGGATCTCTTCGCCGAGGCCCCCCCCGGCTGGTATTTCGAGACACGAAAATCCGGCCACCCTGACGAATTCCTGATTGTCGAAGTCGAAAAGCCGCGAACCGAGGGCCGCGCACCCATCCCTGTGATCCTGACGTTGAGGAATGAACAGCAAAGCTACGAGTTCGCGGTTGACCTCGATGCCGCCTCCGTCCCATGAAGCATATTCCAGCCGACCGCTGAACCCGCTCGCGATCGGACCGAAGCCAGGAAAAAACGAAAACCGCGTTTGCGAGTCCTCGATCAAGGCGGCGTTTTCGCGTACCATAAGGGCTTGACAAGATAATTGCCTGCTGCAAGCAGGACGCCCGTGGTCCAAGGAGAAACGATGGCGATCCAGAGCGGAGATCCGATCCCTAACGCAACATTTACGGTCATGGCGCCGGATGGCCCGCAACTGCGGACCACGGATCAGATTTTCAAAGGCCATAGAATGGTCCTTTTCGGCGTCGCCGGGGCTTTTACACCTGCGTGCGACAAACACCATTTGCCCGGGTTTCTCGATCACCTCGATCAATTCAAGGCGCGGGGGATCGACGAGATCGCGGTGACCGGCGTCAACGACGTTTTCGTCATGGACGCATGGGCAAAAAGCGCCGGAGCCGAGGGCAAGATCACCTTTCTCGCCGACGGCAACGGCGATTTCGCGCGCGCGCTCGGGCTTTCGCTCGATCTCACCGCGCGCGGGCTCGGCATCCGCTCGCAGCGCTATGCGATGATTGTCGATAATGGCGTGGTACGAAAGCTCAACGTCGAAGCGGCGCCAGGCAAGGTCGAAACGTCAAGCGCGGAAGCCCTGCTGAAGCAACTCTAGGTCCTCTCACACTCACGGCGGGCTATGGCGCCCCGTCGCGTCTCCGGCGGGTCCTCCGCGCCTCAGCCAGGTTACCGAGGCGAATGCGCCGAGCCACGAACCCGCTGCGGCAAATAGGACGTAGATGGAGTTTTCCGTATAGCTGATTACCGCAAAAGCGGACAGCAGATACCACATGGCGCTCCAGTTCGCGGCCCAAAACCGACGTCGGCCGGTCACGGCGGCGTTGAAGAACACGTAGGCTGCATCTGTCGCGGCGGTGGAGGCGAGCACGCCCATCGCGATGAGCGGGTTGATTGCGAGGACCATCCGGGAGTCTTCCTTGGGGCTGCTTCAAGTGCCGATTTATGCCGAAGCGCTGTCACAGGCTTCGGCCCCTTTTAGACTGGGGCTATTTGAACCCTGCCATGCCTTTGCGGGCGAGCGCGTCGGCACGCTCGTTCATGACGTCCCCGGCGTGACTCTTCACCCAGCGCCAATCGATGGTGTGCGGCGCGGCGGCCCCATCGAGCCATTGCCATAGTTCGGCATTCTTGACAGGTTTTTTATCGGCGGTGCGCCAGCCGTTGCGTTTCCAGGCGACCATCCAAGTCGTGATGCCGCCCTTAAGATAATTCGAATCCGTGTGAAGATGGACCGTGCATGGCCGCTTCAGCGCCTCCAGGGCGGCGATCGCGGCGGTCAATTCCATGCGATTATTGGTGGTCGAGGCTTCGCCGCCAAACAGCTCTTTTTCATGCGCGCCGAAGCACAGGATAGCACCCCAGCCGCCTGGACCTGGATTGCCGGAACAGGCACCGTCGGTCCAGATCGAAACCTCGCCGTTCATCGCAGCAAACCGAGTTCGCGGGCGCTGCCAGTTTGCTGATGAAAGCACAATTTGCCGACATATTCGAGCGGGTCCTTGGGATGCACCAAGGCATCCGCCGGGACATTCAACCAATCTACGAGGCGGGTCAGCGCGAAACGCAGTGCCGCGCCGCGCGCCAGGACGACGAACGCCCCGACTTCCGCTCCGGTTAATTTGCGGACGCTCTCGTAGGCGTTAAAAAATGCCAATCCCTTGGCGATGTTGAACGAACCGTCCGGTTCGAAACACCAGGCGTTGAGACAGATCGCGACATCGTAAGAGAGTTCATCCGTGCAGGCGAAGTAGAAATCGATGAGCCCGGATAATTCATCGCCAACGAACAAGACATTGTCGGGAAAAAGATCCGCATGGACGACGCCTTTCGGCAAATCGCGCGGCCAGCTTCCGGCCAGATAGGCCAACTCGCCCGCCAATTCCGCGGCGAGGCCCGGCCGCACTTCATCGGCGCGCGCGCGCGCCTCATCGAATAGGGCCGGCCAGGCTTCGAGGCCCAAGGCATTGCGGCGATATAAGGCGAAGCCAGCGCCGGCCCGATGCAGTTTGCCAAGCGCCTCGCCAACGGCCGCGCAGCAGTGGACGCCTGGGCTTCCGTGCGACGTGCCTTCGAGAAAAGTCACGATTGCCGCCGGGCGGCCCGCGATCCTGCCGAGCGCGCCGCCGTGTCTGTTCCTTATCGGTTGCGGGCAATTTAGTCCTTGACCGGCCAGATGCTCCATGAGCCCAAGGAAAAACGGCAGGTCTCTTTCGTCGACCCGCTTTTCATAGAGCGTCAGGATGAAATAGCCAGCATCGGCGTGCAAAAAATAATTGGAATTCTCAACCCCTTCGGCAATTCCCTTCAGGGCCAGCACGTGGCCAAGATCATAGTCAAAAAGAAAGCTGGCAAGATCCGCCTCGTTGACTTCGGTGTAAACGGCCATGGCGTATCCGCGCGGTTAAACACGCGCGCGGCCGGCCCGCGGCGCGCTTTGGTGTTAGCCACCCCAATGCAGGAGGTCAAACGCGATCGCTTTATGTTTGGCGGCTCATCGGCACTGTCTCTTTGGAAGCCCCGCGCGGCCTCTCACGCGGAAGCACGCTCACGCTTCCTGCCGGTTTCGGCGACGACCGCGTGAGTGTCGGGCTGGATGACGCCGCAAGACACGATCAGCTTGACCGCATCGTCCGGGCTGATTGGAAGTTCAATGACATCGCGCGAGGGCAGAAAAAAGTAAAATCCTGTTGTCGGGTTGGGGGTGCAGGGCAGAAAAACCGAAATATGTTCCTCGTTTGAAAGATGCCCGGCGATGATCGCGCCAGGCGGCGTACAAATGAACACAATGGACCATTGGCCTTCGCCCGGGTACTCGATCATCCCCACCTTGCGGAACGTGGCGCCGGATTGGGAAAACACGGTTTCGAAGATCTGTTTCGCGCCTTTATAGATCGAACGGACGATCGGCATGCGGGCGAGCATCGCTTCGCCGAGCCTGATGAAACTCCGGCCCACGAGGTTGGCGGCAAGAAAGCCCAACAGCGTGAGCCCGAGCAGCGCGAAAACCACGCCGAATCCCGGCAATTGGAACGGCAAAAAATTATCCGGCCAAAACTGCACTGGGACGAGGCGCTTCACCCAGTTGTCGATGGTATCAACGAACCACCAGACAATGTAGGCGGTCGTTGCGAGCGGACCTGCGACAATGACCCCGGTCAAGAACCAATTGCGAATGCGTCCGCCGAGGCCAGGGCCTTTGAGGCTGACGGCTGGACCGTCGCCTTGCGCGGGAGGGGGTTGATCTGGCGGCATCTTCGTCATGGTTCGCCCCGTGGCATCGGACTCGTTTATCAGGTCCCGCTACGTCGCGGCGAAAAAATTCGCGGCGTCTCGAAAAACCGGCTTGGCCGAAAATATTTTCACATTTGTGCCTCCTTGGGGAAATTCTGCCTAATTGTGCGTGACATTGCCTTTGACGTGAGCTAGGGTTTTGCTCTGAGCCGTTCAAGGCCAAAGCCGTTATAAGTCCGGCGCAGTAGTCCAAGTCTTGGGAGGACGCCTGTTCTATCGTCCCAACACCACTATGTGGTGTAGGCTTCATAAGGAAGGTAAGGACAAAGAACAGGTTATGGACAGGACTCATAGGGGCGAGGATACGCAAAGTATCTTCGCCTCTTTTTTTACGCAAGCGCCGCTTTCACCCAAACGCCGCGCGCCGGCGCGGGAGCGCTTCAGTCCGGCGTCTTGACGCCGCGGGGTTCAGTCGCCGGCGCGGCGTTCGATGGCGTGGCTTGGTCCTGGCCGGACTTCTCCTGAACGGCGCCGCCTTTCGGCTTATCGCGGCGGGTGCCATCCGGATTATAAAGAGCCTCGGCCTCGTCGCTCATTTCGAGGCACGTCAAGATTTCCACATAGCTTGGCACAGGCGCGGCGCCTTGCGCGACGCAATCCTTGCGGTCGCCGGGCTTAAAACGCGTCCACTTTTGCACTAATTTCGCGCGCGCGTCGTTCTCGTCCTTCATACAGCCTCGATACGCGAGATTCTTGTCGTCGCCCACATAGGCTTGCGCATCCTTGCATGAGCGGGCAACGTCGAAACGCGGCACCCCATCCGGCTTTGCCGATGCCAGATCTGGCAGCGCCAAAAGAGCAATCCAAATTAGCCCGGCAACGATACCTTGCATGCGACTTTCCTCGATGAGCCAGTGTGACCCCGGACGGCGCGCCGCGCAAGCGGGAATGGTTCCCGCCTGCTTGAGCTGATTAACCTCCAGCCGACGCACGAGGAAAATCGCGGCATTTGCGCGGCATTTGCATTGACGAATGAATAGGTTCAAACTGCGTCAAGCGAAAGAGCCGTGGCGGGCGAAGCCGGCCCAACGGCGGCCACGGCGCGGCCCGTGGAATCATGATTGCTTCAAGTTGTTCTCGCATGGTTCTTCAAATGCTCCAGGGAATGGCCGCCAAAGAGACGACCGGCGGCTCGTAATTCGCGGGGGACGGGATGGCGGTGAAAGCAGACGGTGAATTTCAGATCGCTCTCGCCATGTCGGGGGCAATATCCGCCGGCGCTTACACGGCGGGGGTTTTCGATTTTCTAATCCAGGCGCTCGATGAATGGGACAATGCGAAAAATGGAAAATACCTGGAGAAAGGGGACGATCCGGGCACGATCCCGAACCATTTTGTTGGCATCAAGGCTATGTCCGGCGCCTCGGCTGGCGCGATTGCCGCCGCGATCGGCGCCGTCGCCCTAGCCGACGCGGGTCAGAAGCCACGTGACTTCGACACTCCCCGCGACGGCGAGCAGAAAATCAAATGTTACCTGCCGAAGCTCTACGAGGTTTGGGTGGTCAAGCCCGGTCTTGTCGCCGAAGGCGAAGAGAAGATCGATTTCCTGCAAACGAGTGATCTCGACGCGGCTCCGGAAGCGGCCGGCGACTTTTCCCGCACGCACGGCATTCCGGGCGACGAGGGCGAACCACGGCCCGTGACATCGCTTCTCAATTCGCGTCTGCTCGACGGGATCGCGCGCGCCGCGCTCGATGTCAAGCATGTGACGGACTCGCCGCGCCCCTATATTTCAAAAACCCTGCACATCTACATGACGCTGTCGAACCTGCGCGGCGTGCCTTATTCGGTTCCCTTCGGCGGCGGCACCGAGGCCAAGAACGAAAACTGTTATCACATGATCTCGCATGGCGACCGTGTGCATTACGCCGTGACCGGATTGGGCACCTGGAATAGCAAGAGCGATTTCGCCGATAATGACCAAAAGCGCGAAATCGCGGCGGCGGGGCTGGTGATACCCGGCAACCCGGACTGGAAGGACTACGCAGTCTGTGCTCTCGCGTCGGCCGCCTTCCCGGTAGGACTAGCCCCGCGCCTCATTGGCGCGACGCTCGGCAAGGTTCCCACGCTCGACGAATACGAGGGCCGACGGTTGCCCACCGACGCGCTTCTTACCATGTCACCAACTTGGCTGCCCACGGTGCGCGCCGAGGACCCGTTCTGGTTTACGACGGCGGACGGCGGGATCATCGACAATAATCCTTTTGAATACGCCCGGTTCTCGCTGAAAGACGGGGACAAAATGGACCAGCGCATCGAGCCTGCTCTCGACAAGGTCGATCGCGCGGTCATCATGGTCTCGCCTTTCCCCGAGCTGAAACCCATTGCCCCAGAGGGCCGGCCGGCATCGGACCTCCTGAGCACCTTTTCCGCGCTCCTGCCCGCCTTGATCGATCAGGCCCGTTTCAAGCCGAGCGAAATCATTCTCGCGGCCGAACCTAAGCAAGGCAGCCGTTATCTGATCGGCCCGAGCCGGGTCATTGACGACGGCACGCCAGACGGCAAGGAGCAACGTTATGGCATCGCAAGTGGCCTCCTCGGTGGCTTTGGCGGGTTCGTTGCGCGAAGCTTTCGCGACCACGACTTTCAGCTCGGCCGCCGCAATTGCCAACGGTTTCTTCAAGATGCCTTCGCGCTGCCGCCGGAGAATGAAATCATTAAGGGCTGGATCGACGGCGCGGGAGCACGCTCGCATCGTGCATTCAAGGCCATTCCATCACAAGATATGCCCGACGCTTATCCGATCATCCCGCTGTTTGGCACCGCCAAGGCGGAAGTGGTTCTCCCTGCATGGCCGCGCATTTCGCAGGCCCGTTTCGAAAAATTGCAAACGCGAATCGCGGAGCGATTCGACGCCGCCGCGCCAAGATTGCTGGCGCAAAACGTGACAGGGCCTTTGTATTTTTTGCTTTGGCTCGCGGTGCGGCCATTTCCCTGGGGCATCGGCCTCATCCGTAAAAAGGCGCTCAATTTCGTCAGGCCTTTCATGCTCGCCGATCTCGTGCGGCGCGACCTGATCGAAGGCTGGGAATTGCCGCCTACCCCGGGCCTCGATGGCGACGACATCAGGCTCGTTCTGGCCGAACTCATCAATCCGGCCTACAACCTGCGCAATGTCGCGGGACTTGCCAAGGCGGCCGGATTGGACCGCGCGAAGGTCGAGGCGGTGCTCGCCCTCGGCCAAGGCCCGGCGGCCTCCGGCAAGAACTTTGAAGTCTGGCGGGCGCCATCATGGACCGATAATAAAGTCTGGCGGGCGCCTCGGACCGATCATAAGGCGGGCGGCTCGCTCTACACGCTCATGAGCCGCAAACCAGCCTGGAACAGATGGTTCTGGTGGCGGTATTTCGGCTGGTTATTCGACTTGGTTTTGGGCCCTAAACGTTCGGACGCTTGGTTGGCAAAACCGGCGGTGGACAAACCCGGTGTCTGAGCGCGGGTCAAGGCCCGCCGCGCGCGGCCCGCGCGGCGTCACCCCTCGTAATGATCGGCAATGAGCCTTTCGAGCAGCCTGACGCCGAACCCCGAACCCCAGCTTTGATTGATCTCGCTTGCCGGCGAACCCATCCCCGTGCCCGCGATATCGAGATGCGCCCACGGCGTGCCATTCACGAAGCGCTGGAGGAATTGCGCGGCGGTGATCGACCCGGCATGCCGGCCGCCGGTGTTTTTCATGTCGGCGAACTTCGAGTCGATCATTTTGTCATAGGCCGCCCCGAGCGGCAAACGCCATAGTTTTTCGCCGGTGGCCTTGCCCGCGGCGATGAGCCGCTCGCCCAGCTCATCGTCATTGGTGAAAAGACCCGCGTGCTCCTGGCCGAGCGCAACAAGGATCGCGCCGGTCAGGGTCGCGAGATCGACAATGAATTTTGGTTTGAATTTGTCCTGAACATACCAAAGCAGATCGGCCAGGACGAGGCGGCCTTCGGCATCCGTGTTGATGACTTCGATCGTCTGGCCGGACATGGATTTCACGATGTCGCCCGGACGCTGCGCTTGCGGACCCGGCATGTTTTCGACAAGACCGATGGCGCCGAGGACATCCACATTGGCCTTGCGTCCGGCGAGAGCCTGCATGAGGCCCACGACGCAGGCGGCTCCGGCCATGTCGCCCTTCATATCCTCCATTCCGGCGGCGGGTTTGATTGATATGCCGCCGGTGTCGAAGCATACGCCCTTGCCGACGAAAGCAATCGGCTTCGCCTTGCTTTTGGCGCTGTCCTTCGCGCTTTTCGCGCCGCGCCAGCGCATGATGACGGCGCGGCTTCCGCGAAGCGATCCCTGCCCGACCCCGAGAAGCGCGCCCATGCCGAGCTCGCGCATGACGGGTTCGTCAAGGACCGTCACCTCGACTCCGAGCTTCGTAAGCGCCGCGGCGCGATTGGCGAATTCTTCCGGGTGGAGGATGTTCGCGGGTTCGTTGACAAGCGAGCGGGCGGTCAGCACACCGGCTGCCACCGCCTCGCCACCTTTGGCTTCGCGGCGGACCGCGGCCGGCTTGTCGACGGCAAGAACAATATCGGCGCGGCCTTCGGTCTCCCCATCTTCGTTCTTCTTGGTCTTGTAGTGGTCAAACCGGTAATCGCGGAGCCGCATCCCAAGCATGAATTCGGTGGCCGCGCGAGCCGGATCCTCGGGGGGGCGGGGTGGATCGAAGGCAACGGTCGCGCTTGCCCCATGACCAAGCTTGCCCATGACAAAGCCGCCAAAACCAGCGTGGCCGACGGGCGGTGGCGGCATGTTCTTTTTGATTTCGCCCTCCCCATCCTCGCCGTCGCCATCGCCGCCGGTCCCAACTACGACCAGCCGTTCGGCGGCGAGTCCGGCCGGCGCGACGAGATCGAGCGCGGTCAAAGCCTTCCCCTTGAACTTGACGGTGGCGGCGGCCTTCTTGATCAGCGCCTCTCCTTGAGCACCAATGAGGCGACGGGTCGCCGCACCGAAAGCGAAATCCTTGCCCATGAAAATGACCAGAGTCCGCGCGTGTCCGGCTTCGCCGCCGGCCCGTTCGGGCGAGGCCCGCGTTTGAACCGGCAGCGCCGCGAGCGCGACGAATTCGATTTTCATCGTTTCGGTCATCTGTTCCTCTGCCGCGCCGGGCGCGCGCTTGCGCCGGCGTGTTACTCTGTTGGCGCGCTTCCCAATCAGGCGTTTGCTCGCGCGTGCCCCTCGCGATTTCGCAAAACCGTCAACGCGCCTCGCCGTTTTGACCATCGGTTCGATCCTATCATGACCAACCTCCGCCTGGCCAAGCAGGCGCGAGGGCTTCCCCGGCGCCGACTTTCGAACGTTTTTGCAAATCATGCGGAAATGGGGCGTCTAAACTTGCTTCAGCCCGTTGCTGGATCAAATTTATCTGCGCGGCGTAACTCAGCTTATTCGCCTCCGGCGTGCGCGCCTTTCTCTGCCACAGAACGCTTCATCAACAGAACGACTGGAACGAGCACAAACGTCAACGCGGCCATCATCCAAAAGGTGTCGAAATAGGCAAGCGAAGACGCCTGCTGCTGGCGCAAATTCTCGATTGCTTGCCAGGCCAGCTGCTGCGCAGCCGCCGGATCGCCGGTCTGCTGCAGGAACGCTCCCCGAGCCTGCTCGAGGAAAGAAGCCACTGCCGGGTTGAAAGGATCGAGGGACTCGCCAAGCCGCAGGGTGTGAAACTGATCACGCCGCTCTTCGAAGGTCTGGGACAACGACACCCCGACGCTGCCCCCCTCGTTGCGTAGGAGACTCAATAAGCCAATGGCGGCCCCGCGCAACACCAGTGGCGTATAGAGGTACGCGGCTACGTTCGCGGGAGCAAAAAATACCGCCAGTCCCGCGACCACGACCACCCGAGGCCACACAGCTTGGCCTGGGCTGATGTCGAGGTTGAGTTGGGACATCCAATAGTTTCCCGCGGTCATGAGCAACAGCCCTGCGGTGATCAGCCATCGGGCATCCGCCCTCCGGCCGAGCAGGAGGCCGACGATCGGCATTGCCAGGACTGCAGCGATTCCGGCAGGCGACATCACCAACCCAGTGCTCAGAGCATCATAACCAAACAAGGACTGAAGCAGACCAAGCATTGACTTAGTTGAGGCATAGAGCGCGAGATAAGCGCAGAATACCATGATGCAGCACGCGGCGAAGTTGCGTTCACCCAACGCGCGGAAATTGACCACGGGGTTGCGGTGACGCAACTCCCAGAAGATCAATGCGACCAAACCTACGCCACAGAAAATGGCCAGTGTCTGCACACGCCAGGATGGATCACCGAGCCAGTCCCACTCCTGGCCCTTGCTGAGCAGCACTTCCCAACAGACCATAACGAGGACGAGCAGCGACAAACCGATCGAGTCAAAATGGAACGGCTGCTTCCTCAACTCCGTACGCTGGGCGACAAGATAGTCCGGATCGCGAAGCACGGCATAGCATCCGCCGAGCGCCAAGAGACCGACGGGCACGTTGATCAAAAAGACCCAGCGCCAGGAGTATGAGTCCGTTATCCAACCGCCCAAGGTCGGACCGACCACCGGCGCGATCAGCACAGCAAAGCCGAACAGCGTCATTGCTACGCCTTGCTTTTCCCGCGGGAAGGCGTCCAGCAATATCCCCTGACTGCCGGGTTGCAGACCGCCGCCCGCGAGACCCTGGATGACGCGGAACAGGATCAGCTGACCCAAACTGCCAGCCAGTCCGGACAGCAAAGAACTGAGGGTGAATATTGCAATCGACGCCAAGAAGTAGTTGCGGCGACCCAGATGAGCGCTCAACCAGCCGGTAATCGGTAGGATGACGGCGTTGGCGGCAAGGTAGCTGGTGATAACCCACTCGGCGTCATCGGCGGCAGCCGACAGGCCTCCCGCGATGTAGCGCAGCGCCACCAGCGCGATGGTGGTGTCGAGCACCTCCATGAACGCCGGCACTACGACAATGGCGGCCACCAGCCAGGGATTCCGGGCAACATGGGGTCTGGCGGGCGAAAGCGCCGCGACGGTCACTTGTTTGCATCCAGCGGGCTCTTGGTCGAACCGCCCGTTTGTGGTTCAGGCGCAGATGTCTGCAAGAACTTACCGGCATCGGGTCCGGTGGGCGGCTGGTTAAAGTAGACGTAGGGAACAACCGACGTGCCGATAAACAGCGGGCTCTTGTCCGGATCGTAGTTTTCGAGCTCGATCCGAACCGGCAGTCGCTGAACCACCTTGATGAAGTTGCCTGTGGCGTTCTGCGGCGGGAGCAGCGCCAACGTCGATCCGGTCCCCTCGGTAAAGCCGGAAATGCGCCCCTTGAACAAGTGGCGGTCGCCATACATGTCGACATAGAGGTCGGCCGCCTGGCCGATCCGCAGATCCCGCAGCTGCGTCTCCTTGAAATTGGCGTCGACCCAGATTTCGTCGAGCGAGCGGATCGCCATCAGACCTTGGCCGGCCAAGACATTATTGCCGGGATTGACATTGCGGCGCGTGACAACGCCGTCAATTTCCGCGATGATCTCACAATAGCGAAGGTTTAATTCAGCCTGATCAAGATCGCGTTCGGCAAATTCGAGTTTCGCCTCGGCCTGCTTGACGGCCGGCGCCCCCGGCACGAGCGCCGCAAATATTTTGTCAATGTCGCCGTTTGCATCACGCTTATAGAACTCCTCAAGCATCTGTTTCGGGGTTTCGTTGAATGAATGGATAATGCCAAGCTCAGCCGCACTCTGGATCAATTCTGACTGTGCCTGCCGCACCGATGAAAAATTCTGATCGAGATCGGGCGGCACCAGGCCCAAATCTGCGTCATTCTCAGGCTCCGCCGGCAACCCCAATGAGGCACGAATTTGGTGTATATCATCTAGGGCTTGGGTAACTTCTGCACGGGCAACCGATAGCGCTGCTTCCCGCCGGTCGAACTCCTCGCGGCTCGCTACTGCAGAGGCAACCAATTTTTTTGTCCTACCGAATTCCGCCTCTGCCAATGTCAGCGTGGCCTTGCTCTTATCCAGGGCGGCAATCTTCGCATGAAGGAGTGCGATCTGGTTTTCGACGTCCTCTATTGCGTGCTGGAGTTTCCAGCGTTGACTCCTGGCCCTTGCTTCAATGTCACGCACATTAGCTTTGGCCGCATCGAGGTCCGCCTTTGCCGTATCGACAGCCGCTTTCTGGACGGCGACTGCGACCTCATATGGCTCCCGGTCGAGTTCGACGAGGAGATCTCCTTTGCGTACGCGGTTGTTGTCATCGACCAGAACTTTTGACACCTGACCCGGCACGCGAGCGGCCACGAACGTCACGTGACCGTTCACATACGCATCATCAGTCGAAACAGTGTTGAGAGTTTCCCGAATCCAGGGAACGCCGAACACGGCGGCAATTGCCAGAACTACTGCAGCCGCCACCCCCATCAGCAAACGCCGCCTTTGCTTTAGGCTGTGCCCAGTTTGCGTTAAGGTGTCGCCATGATCAGACAAAGCGCCGGTTTCGTTTGTCGAATGCGCCTTGATCGAAGTTGCCTCGACCCCATTTGCGCCTTCATTTTTCTCGGGAACCATAGCCTCGCTCGCGGTAACCACGCCATGTCTGCTTTATGTCAAAAGCAACCGAACGTCTCTATACTAAAACCGATCCCGGTCCAGGGACCTCATCGGTCGCCAAAAAACCGCCACTCCTTATAGTTTGAATTGCTTCCCAAATGGGCAAATCCGCGCAAGCCAAGATTCATGCCAAGGTTCATGGGGATGGAGAAGCGCGGGGGCAGCCAACGACAACGGCATTCGCAGAAAAGTCCGCTTTCGGAGCCGGTTTCCAGCGAAATGACGAACATGATCCTTCATGAAAAGTATTGCGATGGGACTAGTCGCGCGTCCGTCATACACCGCGCGTGCCTTCCGGAGGGATGCGCCTTGGAAACGGCGCCACCCGTCCGCGCGGCGTTGACGGACGCCGGCCTGGATTTCCTTGCCTTTCCCGGCTCTCGCCTCGCCAAACCCAGCGCCGGAGTCACGCGATGATCGGTTGGACGCTGGGCCGCTACCTGTCCGCGCGATTCCTGCAGACCATCGCGGCGGTATTTCTGATGATTTCCGGCATGATCTATGTCGTCGATTTTGTCGAGCTTTTGCGGCGCGCCGGAAACATTCAGGGCGTTTCGGCTGGAGATATCGCCTACCTCTCCTTTCTGCGTGTTCCTTCGGTATCCGAGCAGATCATGCCGTTTTGCGTGTTGTTCGGCACGATGGCGACGTTTGTTAACCTGACCCGCAAATTGGAACTGCTGGTGGCCAGAGTCGTCGGCGTCTCGGTCTGGGGATTTCTGGTTCCTCCGCTCGCCATAGCGGCCGCGGCCGGAATTGGTTCGGTGGTGCTGTTCAATCCGGTCTCCGCGGTCATGAAGCATCGCGCGGATGCGATCGAGACGCGGATCTTCGGCCGCAACGGCAAGCAAAATAATGACACAAGCTTGTGGATCAGGCAAAAAAGCGTCGATGGAGAGGCGTTCATAAGGGCCGGCCAAGTATCGGCGGACGGCACCAACCTGACGTCCGCCGCCGCTTATGTCTACGATCGCGCCGGGACATTCGAACAAAGGATCGAGGCACAAACCGGTAAACTCCTGCCCGGTGTCTGGCAATTCGACCACGCGCGGGTCACGGCGCCTGGAGAAGAGAGCTTTGCCGCGGGAACTTATCTTCTCGCCACTAGCCTTTCGCCGGAGGAGGCCGCCCGAGGCCCGATCGCGCCAGATTCCGTGCCGTTTTGGGACTTGCCGTCATTGCGAGCCGCCGCCGAGACGGCGGGCCTCGACGGAACCCGCTACCAGCTCCAGTTTCACATGCTTCTGGCGAGGCCGCTCCTGTTTATCGCCATGGTTTTAATCGCGGCGGCATTTTCCTTAAGGTTTTTTCGTTTTGGTGGCATAGGGACGATGGTTTCCTGTGGCGTGGGCGCAGGGTTCGTGCTTTATGTGGCGGTAAAATTCGTCGGCGATTTGGGCGGGGCCGGTTTGCTTAGCCCGCTCGCCGCCGCGTGGTCCCCGGCCGTCGTCGCGAACCTGCTCGGCGCGTTCGCTTTGCTGAATCAGGAGGACGGTTGATGGGGCGGCGTTTTTGCCCCGCCAGTGCGATCTCCGCCATCCTTCGGGCGCGGCGTTTTAGCCGGCTTTCGCTCGCGCGGGCATTTGCTTTGTCCGGCGCCGCGCTGCTGGCCGGAGCCTTGCCGGCGGCGGCGCAGACACCCACCGGCCACGAGACGAAAAATGCTCGAGGCGAAACCGCGAAAATGTTCGTCGAGGCGGACGAACTTCGCTACGATACGGAAAAGAACATTGTTTCGGCCGAAGGCAACGCGAGGATCTATTACAAAGGCCGGACGCTCGAGGCCGACCGGGTGGCTTACGATCGCAATACCGGCCGCGTGTATGCCGAAGGTCACGCCAAATTGACCGAACGCGATGGGACAGTGCTGCATGGCGACCGGATTGACCTGACCGACGATTTCCGCGACGGTTTCATCGAAAGCTTGCGCGCCGATACTCCCCCAAAGCCATACAAAGACACGCTCGGCGCTAAAATCCCAGGGGCTCCGGATAATACGGATACGACAGGGACCGTCACTGGCACCTACAAGACCTATTTTAGCGCGCCGCGCGCCGAACGCATCGGAGGCGATACCACCGTTTTCGACAAGGGCACCTACACGGCCTGCGAGGTCTGCAAGGATAATCCTGATAAGCCGCCATTGTGGCGGGTGCGCGCCAAGCGCATCATCCACAAGAACGACGAAAAAATGATCTATTTTGAAGACTCTTCGCTCGAATTCCTCGGCATCCCGCTCGCCTATGTGCCGTTCTTTTCGGCGCCGGATCCAACCGTCACCCGCAAATCCGGGATTCTCTCGCCCTATCTAGCCACTAGCTCCTATGCCGGCTTCGGTGTCGGCATTCCGATCTTCTGGGCGCTCGCGCCGGATTACGACTTGACGTTCACCCCCACCTATTATTCAGAAGAAGGATTTTTCGCCAAGGCGCTATGGCGTCAGCGGCTGGAAACCGGTCAATACTACATCCAGGCGACCGGGATCGCTGAACAAAACCCGGGTATCTTTCCCCCAGCGCCCTATGACGGCGGCAACCAGTCCTTGCGCGGCTCGGTCGAAAGCAAGGGCGAGTTCGCGATCGCCGATCAGTGGAAGTTTGGCTGGCAATTCACTCTTCTGTCGGATAAATGGTATCTGTTCGACTATAACGTGCCGAGCCAGAACATTACGTCGAATTATTTTGCCGAAACGACCTCGACGGTCTATCTCACCGGGCAAGGCGATCGCGGCTATTTCGATTTGCGCGGCTATTACTTCGAGGGCCTAACGAGCCAGGATTTTCAGCCGCAGCAGCCGGTCGCGCATCCGGTCTGGGACTACAACAAGACTTTCGACATCGACCCGGCCAAAACCTTTGGCATTGGCGGGCAAGCCGAATTCGATTTCAATCTGACCAGTCTTTCGGCGAGTTCGGCGAGCTTCCAAGCGGTCGGGACGCCGGTTCTGGACAAGGCCTTTGGCCTTTATAACATTTGCAACAGCATCATAACTCCCACTAACCCCAAAGGCCTTTATGTTCCGGGCCAGGCCGCCGGCGATTGCCTACTGCGCGGCCTCGGCGGCGATTACACGCGCGTCACGGCCGAGGCGTCCTGGCAGCGCAAATACATCGATCCGATCGGCGAGGTCTTCACGCCTTTCGCCTTCGCGCGGCTTAACGGCGAATGGGTCGATGCCAACACCACGAATTCCTATACGTTCGCGTCGGCCTCTGGCAGTTCGACTTACTACAACGCTTCGCAGTCGAACTTTCTCGGCAACAGAGACGCAAGCCTTTACGGCGAGTTCATGCCCGGAATAGGGCTTGAATATCGCTATCCCTTTCTAGCCAAAACAAGTTTTGCCTCGATGGTCTTCGAACCGATCGTGCAGATCATCGCACGTCCAAACCAGGAAATTGGGTCGAATTCGCTCGTCAACTTGGATGCGCAGAGCCTCGTTTTCGACAATTCCACTTTGTTCGACTGGAGCAAATATTCGGGCTACGACCGGTTCGAGACCGGAACGAGAGCGAACTACGGTGCCCAATTCACCATGAATTTCAACAACGGCGGCTATGCCAACCTCATCGGCGGCCAGTCCTATCAGGTAGCGGGCACCAACTCCTACGCGACACCGGATGCCGCCAATGTTGGATTAAGTTCGGGACTGGACACACGGGCCTCCGACTATGTCAGCGCATTTACGATCGCGCCCAATTCGATTTTTTCCTTTATCGCCAAGACGCGGTTCGATGTCAGTTCATTGGCGGTAAGGCGCCTCGATCTCATCACAAACTATAATTTCGGGGCGCTGACCGGCTCCATTCAATTCGCGGATTATGAGGCGCAACCCGTCATCGGCTACAGCGTGCGCCGCGAAGGGCTCTCGCTTTCCTCCCGCTATAAGATCACCGATCATTATTTCGCGCAGGGCAATATCACCTTCGACATGAGCCGCCAATATTATCCCGCCGCTTTGATTGGCTATTCGAATCCCGGCCCGTTCGCGATCGCGGCCGCTGGGGTGAGCGTCGGCTATCACGACGAGTGCACGACCTTTTCGGTCAATTACAGCTCGACTTATAACGATTATGGAAGCACCACCTCCTTGACCCGCAACCAAACCGTGCTGCTGCAACTGCAACTGCGCACCCTCGGAGATGCCAAGGTAAGCGACACCTTCCTCAACACGACGGCGCTCGACGGTGTGAAATATTGATTTTTCGTGTGTTGCGTGTTTGCCGTTGCCCGGCCTCAGGTCTGCCGGGAGAGGGCCTGCTTAAGTCCGAAAAAGGAGAGAACTGGATCATGGAAACAGGAAACGATGCACGCTGGCCAGGTGGCGCGCGCGTCGCGTATGTCCGCTTGAGTTTTTGCGTGGCCGTTGCCTTGATTGGCGCTTTCGTGGCGCTCGCCGGCGGCCCCGCCTTCGCCCAGGAAATCGTCGCCAGCATCAACGGCGATCCGATCACGAACATCGATATCGACGAACGGATGAAGATGCTTCGCGTTTTGCGCAAACCGGCGACGCGCGACGCCGCGATCGACAGCCTCTTTGCGGATCGCCTTGAAATCGATGAGGCTGGCAAGTTTAGCATCTACCCGAAAGACAGCGACATTTCGCAACAAATCGTCACGGTTGCGCAGGACATGAAACTTGCCCCGGAGGCCTTGGTCGAGGCACTTCAGCACGCCGGGGTGACGCCAGACCACTTCAAAGCTCATTTCCGCGCCGACCTTGCTTTTAATGTCCTGGTGCAAGCCTTGAACAAGGGCGTCGACGCGAGCGAGGAAGAGGTCCGCGCCGAACTTGCCAAAGAGGGCGGCAAGGCGGCCTCCGGAACCGAATATACGGTGCGTCAAATTATTTTCGCGATTCCCCGCTCCGCGACGGTCGCGGCCTTGACGGAGCGCGCCCACGAGGCCGAGCAATTGCGCGCGCGGTTCACCGACTGCGATAGCGGCGTTCCTCTTGTCCGCGCCATGAACGACGTGACGGTTCGCGATCCCCTGACCAAAACCTCGGTCGAAATCGGCGAGCGCCTCCGCCAATTGCTCGATAATACTCCGGCGGGCCATCTCACGGCGCCGCAACGCTCAAGCGAGGGACTTGAAATGATCGCGGTGTGCGCCAAAGGCGCCGCCACGGACGATAGCGCGGCGCGGGCCGCGATCTCAAAAAAGATCCTCGCGGCGCATATCGCGGCCGACGGCGAACGGCGGCTCAAGGAATTGCGCGCGAGAGCCGTGATCGTGCAACGTTGATGGCGAGATCTTGATGGCGCGATCGCCGCCGGCAAACATTCTTCCCCTGGCTTTGACGCAGGGCGATCCTTCGGGGATCGGTCCTGAACTCACGTTGAAAGCCTGGCTCGGGACGCATGATAAGCCAGACGCGCCGCCTTTCCTGGCGGTTGCCAACCCGGATCGCCTCGCGGCAATCGCGCGAGACTTGGACCTCAAGGTTCCCGTCAAGATCGTCGCCGGCGCCGAGGCCGCGCCGGTGTTTCGCCACGCCTTGCCGGTTTACGCCTTGAACCATTCCGTTGCCGGAAAGCCGGGCACGCCGGATGTGCGGGATGCCGCCGGAACCATCGCCTCGATTGAAACGTGCGTGCGCCTCGTCCGCGTCGGCGAAGCTTCGGCCATCGTCACCAATCCGATCGCCAAGGAACTCTTCTATCGCGCGAGCTTTCGTTATCCGGGCCATACCGAGTTTCTGGCCGAATTGGCGGAGCGCTATTTCGGCGAACGCGCGCGGGCGGTGATGCTGATCTGGTCGCCGCAATTCGCCGTCGTCCCGGCAACGATTCATGTTCCGCTCGCGCGCGTTCCGGCGCTATTGACGCGGGAACTCCTGGTCGAGATAGGTGTGATCGTAGCGGAAGGTCTCGCTTCGCGTTTTGGCATAAAAAAACCGCGCTTGGCGTTCACCGGGCTCAACCCTCATGCCGGCGAGGGCGGGACCATGGGACGCGAGGAGATTGAGGTCATCGCGCCCGCTCTCGCCGATCTCGCGGCCGCGGGAGTGGCGGTGAGCGGACCGCACGCGGCGGATACCCTGTTCCGTCCCAGCGCGCGCAAGAGCTATGACGCCGTCGTCGCCATGTACCACGATCAGGCGTTGATTCCGGTCAAGACCGTCGCCTTCGAGCACGCCGTCAATGTGACCTTGGGCCTGCCCTTGATCCGCACCTCGCCGGATCACGGGACGGCCTTCGACATCGCCGGCACGGGAAAAGCCGATCCGGCGAGCCTTATCGCCGCCTTGCATCTCGCGGGCAAGCTCGCGCGGCGCGCCAGCCAAGCTCGCGGGAAATGATCGTGACGTTCATTCCCGAATTTTCGCTATAACCCCAAAAATGCGAAAATCCAGGCCGCGACCCATCCCGGCTAGCCGGCTCGACGGCCTTCCGCCGCTGCGCGAGGTCGCCGCCGCGCATGGGCTGTTGGCAAAAAAATCCCTCGGTCAGAATTTTCTTTTCGATCTCAATCTCGCCGGCCGCATCGCGCGCGCCGCCGCGCCGCTGACCAATGCGACCGTTTTCGAAATCGGCCCAGGCCCCGGTGGGCTCACGCGGGCGTTGCTCGCCCAAGGCGCGCGCAAAATCATCGCGGTCGAGCGCGACGGTCGCTGCCTCACGGCGCTCGCTGGGATCGCCGAGCATTATCCGGGGCGGCTCGAGGTCATCGAAGGCGATGCGCTGGAGACTGATCTTGCCGGGCTTGCAGGTCGCGAAAGCCCCGCGCGCGTTTGCGCCAACCTGCCCTATCACATCGCGACCCCGCTTCTTGTCCGTTGGCTTCAAACCGAGCCATGGCCGCCCTGGTTCGACCGGCTCGTTTTGATGTTTCAACGCGAAGTGGCCGAGCGCATCGTCGCGGCCCCGGCGGAACGCGCCGCCTATGGGCGCCTCGCGGTGTTGTCCAATTGGCGCTGCGAGACCCGCATTCTTTTCGATATTCCCGCCGCGGCCTTCACGCCGCCGCCCAAGGTCAGATCCTCCCTGGTCGAGCTCGTGCCCCGCCCGGCGCCGCTCGCTTGCGACACAAAACTGTTGTCGGAGGTGACCCAAGCGGCCTTCGGACAACGGCGCAAGATGCTCCGGCAATCGCTGAAATCGCTCGCGGGAGGCGACGCGGGGAATTTACTCACCCAAGCGGACATCGATCCAACATTGCGGGCGGAAGAGATCGGCATAGAGGGATTTGCCGCATTGGCGCGGGCGCTCAACGAGGAGCGGCGCCGTAAACTCGTTCGTTTGCGCTACAGCCGGAAACTGAAGGACGCGTAGATCAAGTCGCCCGCGACCCGGTTTTGGACATCGAACTCATGGAACCACCGGGCGCTGAAGTCGACCTCTTGGGCACCTGCCTTGAGCGTATAGCCGAGCAACGGCCCGACCGCCGCCACGCGTCCCCTGAAAGCGCCGAATTGGTCGCCCGAGCCGTGGTCATTCGTCACCTGCTGATCGAAGTAGCCGCCGACGCCCGCGGCAAGACCAAACGGGAAGTGCTGATTGAGCGCCCATTCGAAATGGAGCTCGTCGCCGCTCTGGTAATTTGTCGCCGTGTTGAGCGCATTGAGCGTCAGGCCAAGCGCGCCCGTGACCTCGAGGCCGGTCTGCAGACTAAGGTAGGTATAAGCCCCCTTGAGATCGAGGGCGGGGCGGTTCAGGCTCGTCTGCGCCAACCGGGTCGGATCATAGTTTCCCGTCGGCGCGAAGCCGGTGAGGATCACGTTCCAATGTTGCTCGCCCGCGTGCCAGCCAAGGATGGCGCTGTATTCGGTATCCGCGATGCTGGTCACTGGACCGGCGGACGTGAAATTCGCCGTAGTCCGTTCCGAGCCGAAAGGAACCGTCACGGCGAAGCCCGGGTCGGCACCGAAAAGCTTAATATCCGGAAACCAGCTAGTGATCGCGATGTTGGCGGCGATATTATAATTGATTCTCGTGCTGCTCATGGAGCCGGTGGCGGGGTAGAGATTGCCGCTGCCCTGATAAAGAATAAACGTGTCCGAGAAATAAACGCCCGGCGGCGGCGTGTATCCCGACATCGGGAGGATGAGGCCAAGAAAATAATTGCTGAGGCCATACTCCGTGGCTTTCGCCGGCTCGTCCATCGATAGGCTTCCGGCGAGACAAATCGCGCCGCAAGCCGTTCGGATGGTGGACCATGTCGTCATCGGGCTGGACCTCTTGGCGCCAGTCAAGGCGCGCCCGCGCGCCGAGTGAACTCTGTCGAAAGACGAAATGGCACACCGCGCCACGGTAATCCCTTTTGCGCAAACCTTCGAGGCGCCTCATGCAAGATTTCAAGCGCGTCACAAATCTGCCACAGCGATCACTCGCAAGAAGCCGATCGGCGCGCGTCAAACGCGAAACCTTCGCGGGCGGGCTACCTCGTTTTGGGAGAGAGGATCCGAGCCTCTAAGGCGCTCTACTCCGCCCGCCTCACATCCGGCGGCGTTGCCTCTTCCGCGAGCAGCTTTAGGGCCGCGTCCAGTCCCATCTCCGTCTGCTCTTGCGAGCCGAGCCGCCGGATCGAGACGGTGCGCCGGGCCGCCTCCTTCTTGCCGACGACCAAGAGGACCGGCACCTTGGCCAGCGAATGTTCGCGCACCTTATAGGTGATTTTCTCGTTGCGAAGGTCGCCCTCGAACTCGAAGCCCGAGTTTTCGCGCCGCCGCCATCGCTTCATGGGCGTGATCGTCGGCCTCCTGGGTGATCGTCGCGACAACGATCTGCAACGGCGATAGCCACAAGGGCAGATGCCCGGCATAATGCTCGATGAGGATGCCGGTGAAGCGTTCGAGCGAGCCGAACACGGCGCGATGGATCATCACCGGCGTCGTCTTCTCGCTGTCCGGCCCGATAAAGAAAGCGCCGAAGCGGCCCGGCAGATTGAAATCGACTTGCGTCGTGCCGCATTGCCATTCGCGCCCGATCGCGTCGCGCAAAATGTATTCGAGCTTTGGGCCATAGAAGGCGCCTTCGCCGGGATTGATCGCGGTCTTGGCGCCGCGCCCGGCGAGCGTCTCGAGGATGCGGGACAGGGCCGCCTCGGCCCGGTCCCAGGCCTCGTCCGAGCCGACGCGCTTTTCCGGCCGCGTCGACAATTTGATTGCGATGTTCTCGAAGCCGAAATCCCGGTAGATGGAAAGGATGAGGTCGTTGACCTTCAAGCTCTCCTCCATGATCTGATCCTCGGAGCAAAAAATATGCGCGTCGTCCTGAGTGAAGGCGCGCACCCGCATGACGCCATGAATCGCGCCGGACGGCTCGTAGCGGTGGACGATGCCAAATTCGGCGATTTTCATCGGCAGGTCGCGATAGGATTTGAGGCCGTTCTTAAAGATTTGAACGTGCCCAGGACAATTCATCGGCTTTAGGGCGAAGACGCGTTTATCCTCGGTCTGGGTGATGAACATGTTCTCGCGAAACGTCTGCCAATGGCCGGAAGTCTCCCAAAGAGCGCGGTCGAGCAGTTGCGGGGTATTGACCTCGATATAGCCAAGTTGGCTCTGGCGCCGCCGCATGTAGGAAATCAGCGTCTGGAACAAGATCCAGCCCTTGGGGTGCCAGAAAACCGTTCCCGGCCCTTCCTCCTGAAAGTGGAACAAGTCCATTTCCCTCCCCAACCGGCGATGATCCCGCCGCTCCGCCTCCTCGAGCTGCTTCAAGTAGGCGCTAAGTTCCTCGGGGTTGGCGAAGGCCGTCGCGTAGATCCGCTGGAGCATGGGTTTCGTCAAATCGCCGCGCCAATAGGCGCCGGCGAGCTTCATCAATTTGAAGGCGTTGCCGATCTTGGCCGTAGAGGTCATGTGGGGGCCACGGCAGAGATCGAGCCAGTCGCCCTGCTTATAAATCTTCAAGGTCTCGTTGGCGGGGATCGCATCGACGAGTTCGACCTTGAAAGCCGCGCCATGGGCCGCGAACCATGCCTTGGCCTCGTCGCGCGTCCAGATCTCCTTCGTGAATGGTTTGTCGCGGGCGATAATCTCGGCCATTTTTTTTTCGATCGCGGGAAAATCCTCTGGCGTGAAAGCCTCCGCGCGATAGAAATCGTAATAAAAACCGTTCTCGATCACCGGCCCGATGGTGACTTGCGTGCCGGGAAAGAGCGTCTGCACCGCCTCGGCGAGGACATGCGCGGCGTCGTGACGGATGAGTTCGAGCGCTCTCGGGTCATCGCGGGCGACGAACTCAATTCTCGCGTCGCTCGTCAAGGGATCGGCGAGGTCGCGCAAGGTTCCGTCGAGCGCCATCGCGACGGCGCGCTTGGCGAGCGATGGCGAAATGCTTTTGGCGATATCGAACCCGCTGACGCCAAGCTCGAACGGGCGGGACTCTCCATCCGGGAATGTTACGGAAATCAAGGCTTTCGCTCCTTACTTGCTCACTCGCCGATACCAATCGGCGTAAGCTCTTGTTGACGCTTTCGGGGGCACCGCCGATTTGAAGTCATGGGAATCTATTCTTTAATCACACTGGCCGCGCAAGCGTGCGGTGCCATCCCGAGGCGCTTTGCAGGCGCGGGCAGCGTCATAGTGTCGCGGCGCAGAAACACAACCGTTGCAGGCAAACAAACGTCTTGCTGCGACAGGGATATTTGCTATTGCAATATCGACAATCATGTGCTTTGATGTTAAGGAACCTACAGCAAGGATCAAGGAACTTTTGTTTGATGAATGATCGTACTCATATTTGGCGCAAGCGGATTTGACGCAAGTGGAGTTTTGCTTAGGGGGTGCGCCATTCAAGCGGGCGTGCGTGTCGCAAGCATTTAATCGAAACCATCGACTTTCTTTTTGCCATGCCGACCATTTCCGATACCGCCACCGCTTTTTGGGCATTTTGCTCATGATCCAGAAAGGAATCTCTCGCTATTGAAATGTCAAGGCTTGTTATTCGTCAAGAAATCATCTATCCTAAGACTATCGTCGCGCCTGCGGTTCGCCCCGGCTGCTCATGGTATGCGCGGTTACAATCGGAGCCCTTGATCCCAGTACCCATCAGTCATTGAAGTATTTATAGAGAGATCCAGGTGTTAAAATGAACTTTTTCGACATCAATTCGGAGGTCTCCAATCTGCGCGCCGAGGAGGAGCGTATTCTTGCTTCCTTCACCCGGCGCTTGATCGAGATCGCCGCCGTCGCGGAAGCGCGCGGATCGGCCCCTTCTCCAACCGCGGCGCTCAATGCGATGCGCCTGCCCGCGATCACCCTCGACCAACACGGGTTTATTGACGAGGTGAACGCCGCCGCCGAGGCCGTTTTCGACAACGACGTCAAGATCAAGGACCGGCGTCTTTTCGTTCGCGACCCCGCGGCCCGGGCCCTCCTGAAAGAAGCCATCGATCAATTGAGAACCTCGCCCCATCTCAACCCGTTGGCTACCGACCCGATCGTCGTTCAGCGGCATGACAAATTGCCGGTTCTCGTGCGAATTTGGCCTTTCGGCGGGGCGGCGCACTTGCCCGCGCAGGACGTGGGCGCGCTTTTGACGTTAAATGCCTTGGGGCCGAAACCAGGGCCGCCCGCGGCGATCCTCGCCAGGACATTCCGCCTTACGTCTTCGGAGGCGAAGCTCGCCTGCGTCATCGCACGCGGCGCTTCTCCGGACATCGCGGCTCGAGAATTGAAGATTTCACGGGAGACGGCGCGCAATCAGTTGAAATCGGTCTTTGCCAAGACCGACACACATCGCCAAAGCGAACTTGTCGCGCTGCTTTTGCAGGTCGAATGACGGGGCGTGCAAGCGTCGCGGCGCGCAACCCCAAGCGCGCGCTACCAGGGCCGCTCAAAACAGGACGCATTGATCCTCCCCCGCTTCCGGCACGCTTGCGCCGGAGCGTTGTTCCGCGGGCTTCGCGGCGCGGGTGAGATTATACGCGGAGTTGATCAAGGCAATATGCGAAAAGGCCTGCGGAAAATTGCCGACAAGACGTTTCGCCACGGGATCATACTCCTCGGATAACAAGCCAAGATCGTTGCGTAGCGCGAGCAAGCGCTCGAATAACCCGCGCGCCTCGTCGAGTCTTCCCAAAAGCACGAGATTATCGACGAGCCAGAAGCTGCAGGCGAGAAATACGCCCTCGCCGCCCGGCAAGCCGTCCTCGGCCGTTTGCGTATCGTAGCGGCGCACGAACCCGTCCACCATCAAGCGGCGCTCGATCGCCTCGACCGTGCCGCGCACCCGGTTGTCTTCCGGAGGCAAGAAACCGGCGAGCGCGATCATGAGAAGGCTAGCGTCGAGTCCTTTTCCGCCATAGCTCTGCGTGAAAATGCCGAGCTCCGGATCGAATCCCTTCGCGCAAACATCGTCGTGAATGCGCTGGCGCAGGCGCCGCCAATGATCGAGCGGCCCGACAAAGCCGAATTCCTCGATGCTTTTGACAGCGCGATCGAACGCGACCCAGGCCATGATTTTCGAATAGGTGAAATGCCGCCGTGGCCCGCGCACCTCCCAGATACCTTCGTCGGGCAATTCCCAGATCGTTTCAAGATGCTTCAAGAGCACGCGTTGAAGCATCCAATCGGCGGCGTCGGTAACAAGCCGCAGCTTGCGGCTATGATACAACGCATCGAGAATCTCGCCATAAATATCGAGCTGCAACTGACCGGCCGCCGCATTGCCGACGCGCACCGGTTGCGAGCCGGCGTAGCCGGAAAGCCATGGAAGGGTACGTTCCGGAATATAGCGCTCGCCGCCTAGTCCATAGAGAATTTGCAACCGCGCGGGTTCGCCGCCGAGAGCCCGGACCAGCCACGCGCGCCATCGCAGCGCCTCATGGGC
The DNA here is from genome assembly GCA_963706215.1 of uncultured Alphaproteobacteria bacterium. Taxonomy (GTDB): domain Bacteria; phylum Pseudomonadota; class Alphaproteobacteria; order Rhizobiales; family Beijerinckiaceae; genus Methylocapsa. The sequence goes on from OY970154.1 coordinate 230,048, forward strand.
ATAGCCCGCGTTCATCAGCGCGAGCAAGGTGAAGGTCGCGTCACGCAGCCAGCAGAAACGGTAGTCCCAATTGCGGGAGCCGCCCAATTGCTCCGGCAGCGAGGTGGTCGGCGCCGCGATAATGCCACCGCTTGGCTGAAAAATGAGAGCGCGCAGCGTGAGCAAGGAACGGATCACAGCCTCCGACCATTGCCCCGCGCCTTCGAATTGCCGCGACCAGGCGCTCCAATTCCGTTCGGTTTGTTCGAGCGCTTGATAAGGATCGATGGCGCTGGGCACAGCCTCGTAGGAAACGCCATGGCTCAGCGTAAAATCGACCGTTTCTCCGGCGGTGATGTCGAATTCGGCGGCATGGGTCCGGCCTTTCGGGCGAAGTCCTATGGGCGTGCGCAAGACCAAGCGGTCGGGTCCCGCGACCGCCTGCAGACTTCCGTCGTCGCGGCGGCGCACCCATGGCACGATTGAACCATAATTGAAACGGATGATGAGCTCGGTGCGCAGCTTGACGCTACCGCTTATGCCGCGCACCAGGCGGACAAGATGCGAGCCTTGGACTTTCGCGGGCATGAAATCGGTGACAATGGCAACGCCGCCGGCCGTCTCGATCGTGGTTTCGAGAATCAACGTATGGCCGCGATACGCGCGGGTGATTTTGGCGCCTGTATCGGCGGGTGCGATCGACCATCGGCCGTTGTCCGTGGCGCCGAGGAGATTGGCGAAACAGGCGGGAGAATCGAAGCGCGGCAAGCACAGCCAATCGACCGACAAATCGCGCCCGACGAGGGCCGCCGTCTCGCAATCCCCAATGATCGCGTAGTCTTCGATGTTCAAGGTCATGCGCCAGCCTCGGGGGTCAAGATTCGAGCCAAAACCTATCTTAGCACACCCGCACCCTCATCCTGGGAGCCCGCGAAGTGGGCGTCTCGAAGGGCGCGCCGCGCGGCTTCCGAGACGCCATCGTGCTTCGAGTGCAAGCTCCCCGAATGAACGCTTTCGCGAGGGGCTCAACGCCGTTCCGGCGCCAACGATAATATTGCCGTCCATAGGGCGTTGGCAAAAGCTGCCGATGACTGTGGCGGTGCCTGGGCCTTGGATTGCCGAGCGCGTTCGGGCCGAGACTTTGCGGAACCGGATCGGGAAGCAAATGTTGGTGCGCGCTCGTCATCGGCGATGCTCCGCCGATCCGCGCATTGGGGCCAAGCAGTTCCGGATTAGGTGTGGGAATGAGCTGTTGCTTGGCCGCGGCCACGGAAATAGACGATAATTCCGCAAGTAGAGCCGCCGCGATGTGTGGCGGCAGCAGTTTGCTCAGTGCCGCTTGCCCTTAAAAGCCCGCGTTCCGCCCTTGCCGGCGCTCGAACGCGGCTTGGCCTCGCCGCCGCCGAAATTATGCGGTCCCATCTCGGCATCGGTTGGCTTGTGCGGCCGGCTCATTGGAACATTGGCGGCGCGTCCATATTTGCGTTCGCCTGCAAAAGCCCCCGCTTCCGCCTCGACGTCGCGCTGGCTCGCCAGCGGATCGCCGGCGATCGCGAGTTCGACCGCTTGCAGGCGTTTCAATTCGTCGCGGAAGCGGGCGGCCTCCTCGAAGTCGAGATTGGCGGCGGCGGCGCGCATGCGCTTTTCGAGATCGGCGATCGTCGCCTTGAAATTATGCCCGGCCAGAATTTCCGGCGCGCCAAGTCCGGCATCGGCGGTGACATGATCCTGCTCATAGACCGAGCCCAAAATGTCCGCGATCCCGCGTTTGATCGAGGCCGGCGTAATCCCATGCGCGACGTTAAAGGCCTGTTGTTTCTCTCGTCTGCGGCTGGTCTCGGCCATCGCCCGCGCAATCGACCCGGTCTCGCGATCAGCATAAAGGATCACCTTGCCATCGATATTCCGGGCCGCGCGGCCAATCGTCTGAACAAGCGACGTTTCGCTGCGCAAGAACCCTTCCTTGTCGGCATCGAGGATGGCAACCAAGCCGCATTCGGGAATATCGAGCCCCTCGCGCAAAAGATTGATCCCGACGAGCACGTCGAAGGCGCCGAGCCGCAGGTCGCGGATAATTTCGATTCGCTCGATCGTGTCGATGTCGGAGTGCATGTAGCGCACTCGCACGGCGTGTTCATGCAAGTACTCCGTGAGATCCTCCGCCATGCGCTTGGTGAGCACGGTGACGAGGGCGCGGTAGCCTTTTGCCGCCACCTCGCGCACCTCGCCAAGAAGGTCGTCCACCTGCGCGCGGGCGGGCCGAACCTCCACCGGCGGATCGATAAGCCCGGTCGGGCGGATGACCTGCTCGACGAAAACGCCTCCCGTGCGCTCCATCTCCCAGGGGCCGGGCGTCGCCGAGACATGGATCGACTGCGGCCGCATCGCGTCCCATTCCTCGAAACGCAAAGGCCTGTTGTCGAGGCAGGACGGCAGCCGGAACCCGTATTCGGCGAGCGTCGCCTTGCGCCGGAAGTCGCTGCGATACATGCCCCCAATCTGCGGGATCGTGACATGTGATTCGTCGGTGAAGACAAGCGCATTGTCGGACAAATATTCGAAGAGAGTTGGCGGCGGCTCGCCGGGAAGCCGGCCGGTCAAATAGCGCGAATAATTCTCGATGCCGGCGCAAGAGCCGGTCGCCTCCAGCATTTCAAGATCGAACATGGTGCGCTGTTCGAGCCTCTGCGCTTCCAGCAGGCGGCCCCCGGCATTGAGCTCGGCGAGACGCTGCTTGAGTTCCACCTTGATGCCCTTGATCGATTGCAGAAGGGTCGGGCGCGGCGTGACATAATGCGAATTGGCATAGACTTTTATGAATTCGAGGTCTTGCGTCTTCTTGCCGGTCAGGGGATCGAATTCGGCGATCGTTTCGATCGAATCGCCAAAGAAGCCAATGCGCCAGGCGCGGTCTTCGTAGTGGGCCGGAAAAAGCTCGATCGTATCGCCGCGCACCCGAAACGTGCCGCGCGAAAAATCGCCAACCGTGCGCTTATATTGCAGCGCGACCATATCGGCGATGAGCTGGCGCTGGTCGATTTTTTCGCCGAGTTTCACGGTGAACGTCATCGCCGTATAGGTCTCGACCGAGCCTATGCCATAGATACAAGAGACGGACGCGACAATAATCACGTCGTCGCGTTCGAGCAGCGCGCGCGTGGCCGCATGGCGCATCCGGTCGATCTGCTCGTTGATCGAGCTTTCCTTTTCGATATAGGTGTCGGTGCGCGGCACATAGGCTTCGGGCTGGTAATAATCATAGTACGAAACGAAATATTCGACCGCGTTGTCCGGAAAAAAGCTTTTGAACTCGCCGTAAAGTTGCGCCGCCAGGGTTTTGTTTGGCGCCAGTACGAGCGCCGGACGATTGGTCCGCGCGATCACCTGCGCCATGGTGAAGGTTTTGCCCGACCCGGTGACGCCGAGAAGCACCTGGTCGCGCTCGTGCGCTTCGATCCCCTTGACGAGTTCGTCGATCGCGCCCGGTTGATCGCCCTCGGGCTCGAATTCGGAGACAACGCTAAACCTTTGGCCGCCTTCGGACTTGTCCGGACGCGGCGGTCGATGCGGCGTCCAGGGCTTTTTTTCCCGGATGTTGGGATCGCCCCGCGCGAGCAGATCTTTTAGGGATTCGACGGTGGCAACGACGCCGCTCATCCCCGGTGGGTGCAAAGGGGTGGAGTGGTCATACTGCGCTTGCGGCACCTCGGAAACGCCGGGCTGGCGCTCATTCAGCGCCGGATTGAGCAGAGCGGCGAGGTGTTCGCCAAGCGGCGTGACCTCGGGCCGCGCGGCCTTGGAGCGGGGGGCGGTTTTCGGAGCTTTGGCCATGCCGCCAATATGGGCCGTATCAGGTGAGGATCAAAGGGCGTGCTGTTGATGCTCATGCTTTCTGGTACTGGGCCATCCTTCCGAGGTTTTAACTGGTTGCTCGCGTTCATTTGCTTGAAACGCTGATGCCGCAATAATGACGAAGTGAGCCAACAACACATTGTTCATACTGTCTACTGCGCTGTAGACTTTCGTGCCATATCCATGCGCAGCAGCATGGCGTTGAGGATAAGGGCTATCGTCAGCAGACGCGTCGGCCCAACATTGACTAAATGAATGTTCACACAGGACGGCCCAGACGCGCCAACCTCTCCGCCACTGCGGCGACAGAGCGTCCCATTGCAGGCCACCAACCCCAGTCGCGAGCCAGTCAATCGTCTTTTTTGGCTTTTGCAGATCTTGCTGCGCAAGCCGTGCAGCGCGCTCGATCACAAAAAAGGCGCTCGGCGCTGTCAATTGGTACAGGCCTGCTTCATGGGCCCTGATTATCTCGTCAAAGGTACGAAAAATTTTTAGATCGCCGAGGCAATCCTCAATAGAAAGCTGCAAGGATGCCTTTACTTTCGGCCACACTTCATCCGCAAGGGCTTGCGAAAACTCGTCGATTGTCAGATACGAGGGTTTCTCCACATTCCCGAGGTGCTTGAACAGTATGGCATGTGGAACGAAACCGAGGTCCGAAATCCTTTTTCGAATACGCGTTTCTTCAAGCGCTGGCGCAATTATTTTGCTAAATACTTGACGTTGTTTAGCAACGGCTTCCGCCCAACCAGTAGAGATTGTTCGTAGAGATTCGCCTATACGAGCAAATTCAGAGCGAGCGCATTCTTGCGCTGCTTGGTAAATTGCAGAGTTACGTCCCAATTCATTTAAATTGAGCTTGAATGGACCAGTAGCCGCTGCTTGCACCGCCTCGTAAATGGCAATGTGGAACTCGTGCGCCGGGTTGAACTGACCGGCGAGAGATTCGCTAACCAGCGTGACCTCTGGCCTCGCGGGCGTCGGCGGTTTCTTTTCACTGTCGGCTTTGGCGGAGGAAACAGGAGCTTTGACCATGCCGCCAATATGGGGCCGAATCGGGCACGGATCAAAGACTTTGCACCGGGACTGTCGAATTCCTCCGTATCGTGTTATGAAATCGCCATGATGATCACTCTCACTCCGGAACAAGAGGCGTGGCTGAATGCTTATGTCGCGCGCGGCGACTTTCCCTCGATCGAGGAAGCCGCGCGGCAACTTATTGATGAAAGTATCGCCGCGCGCACGACCGAGGAGATTGACGATCTTGCTTGGGCCAAGTCTTGCGTCGATGAAGCCCTGGCCGACGTCGAATGCGGCGATGTCATCACGCTCGAAGAACACGAGGCCCGCACCAAAGCTCTCCTGGCCGCGATCAAATCTTAATGGCACGTGTATGGTTCACGGCCTCCGCGGCCGCGGACTCGGCAGCCATTCTGAGCCATTTGAATGCCGAGGCAGGCCATCAAATCGCTACCAAATTCGGAAACCGTTTAGCAAATGTCTACGACCGTTTGGCCGGTCATCCCGTGAGCGGCCCGCCGCGTCCTGCGCTCGGGCCGAACATCCGCATCGGCATCGTCTCGCCTTATATTGTCATCTACCGGTACATTGAGGCCGATGATGTTGTCACAGTGCTCCGCATTGTTCACGGACATCGCAAGATTGCGGGAAAGCTGCTTACACGCTGATCCTGTCGCTCACCGGTGCCCACTGGTCACGTCGCCATGGAAAATAGCGGCGTCTTTGTCAAGCTCCACGTTTGCCGCAAAGGGCACCACGCTCACTCCCGCTCGATCCTGATCACCTGCGGCTTTTCGGCTAAAAAACCATCGGCGACGGCAGCATCGAGTGCCTGGCGGACGGATTTCTCATGCGTCGCATGGGTGATCAAAACGACCGGCACCGCGCCGCCCGGACCAATTTTGGCGCCAGGACGGTGGCGTTGCACGATGCTTTCGAGCGAAATCCCGCGCTCGGCCATCCGCGTCGCGATCGCCGCCGCCGCGCCCGGCTGGTCGAACACCGAAAGCCGGATATAATAGCCGCCTTTGTGCATTTGCATCGGCGCGTGTGGCGCCGGCACGAGCGCGGCAACCGGCCAGCCGAACGGCGTGGAGCGCACGCCGCGCGCGATGTCGGCGATATCGGCGACGATCGCCGAAGCCGTCGCCTCGCCCCCCGCGCCGGGGCCGACAAGGGTCAGCTCACGCACCGCGTCGGCGTCGATCGTGACCGCGTTGGTGACGCCCATGACCTGGGCGATCGCGGTGGATTTCGGCACCATGGTCGGATGCACGCGCTGTTCGATTCCAAAGGGAGTGCGCTGCGCGACGCCGAGGAGCTTGACGCGGTAGCCAAGTTCCGCCGCCGCTTCGAGATCGGCAAGCGTGATCGACTCAATGCCCTCGATGGCGATCGCCGCCGGATCGATCACGGTGCCAAAGGCAAGCGAGGTCAGGATCGCGAGCTTATGCGCCGTGTCGAAACCGCCGATATCGAAGGCGGGATCGGCTTCCGCGTAGCCGAGCCTTTGCGCCTCGCCGAGGCATTGCGCGAAGGTCAGACTCTCCAATTCCATACGGGTCAAGATGTAGTTGCAGGTGCCGTTCAAGATGCCATAGACGCGCTCGATGGAATTGCCGGCCAATCCCTCGCGCAAGGTTTTGACGATCGGAATGCCGCCCGCGACCGAAGCCTCGAAGGCGAGCGCGGCACCTTTTTCCTCGGCGAGCGCGGCGAGCCGCATGCCGTGCTTGGCGAGCAGCGCCTTGTTTGCGGTGACGAAGGATTTGCCCGCGTCGAGCGCGGCTTCCGCCGCCGCAAGCGCGGCGCCCTCCTCGCCTCCGATCAGTTCGACGAAAAGATCGATGCCGGGGGACCGTGCCAGAGCCACGCAATCATCGAACCAGGCGAAGCTGGCGAGATCGATCCCCCGCTTCTTCTCCCTTTGGCAGGCCGAGATCCCGGCAATCGCGATTTGCCGGCCGGTCCGGCGCCACAGCGCCTCGGCCTGCCGGCCGAGCAGCGTGATAACCGCGGTTCCAACGGTGCCAAGACCGGCAATGCCAATGCGCAAGGGAGGCGGCATGGATGCAACGCCCGAGAAGCCGGAGGGTGGGAGACGACAAAGTGCGGCGGCAGAAGGCCTTTTTGCCCGATTTTCGCGATGCGATCAAGGCCGCGCGGGGCCCCCGCGAGGGCGATCGGGCGCCCGCCGATGCATTGGCATCGCGGCGTGGACCAAACGGAAGGCTTCCGCCGGCGCGCGGATTGCTGTTCCATGAGGCCAGATAATGCGGCTCGGATGCCCGGCTTCTATTTCGGCGACGCGGCGCACATCCGCTCCGATCATCACGCGGGGCTCACATAGGGGAAATGCGGCACACGCCCATCGTCCAAACGACAGGCACCCGCCATGGCATGAGTTTGATTTCGGCGGTCACTCGCGCGGCCACGTGCGGTTCATGATCATCGGCAAGGGCAGTGTCAACGCCGATGTCTTCATCGAATTCCTGAAACGCCCAATCACAAGGGCGCCAGGCGCAAAATCTTCTTGATCGTCGATCGCGGCTTGGCTCGTCACGCGAAGACAGCAACGCTTTCGTGCCAACGCTGGGCGGGAAATTGCGCTTGTTCTTTCTGCCGCCTCATGCGCCAGACCGCAACCCCGGCGCGTCGGCCTGGAAGCATCTCGAAGCGGCTACCGTCGGCCGCATGGCGGCGGCCGGTCAAGGAAAATTTCGCGAAGAAGGTTCGCCGCTCGCTGCGTGAGCTGCAAATTGACGCGCGAAAAATCCTTTCGTTCTTTCCAAAGCCCTCCCTCAAATACGTCGCGTGAATATAAACATACTTGCGGACGGATTAATACTGCGGCGCGACGGCCGGCCAATACGCCGATTGATCGTTATCCCCGCGCGGTCGCAATTCGGCCGTGCGGTGTGATGTTGTAACGTTACTCAAGAGGCGGCTAATCCGTTACTTAGCTGGCGGGGTTTTTTGCTCTTTGGGTGGATCATCCACCAAGTTCAGGTCCCACGGTCCATCGACCGTGATAAAAACCAGATTTCCTTCATCGGGCTTGCTCCACGCCTCGTGAACCATCTTGCTAGGCATGTAGTTGAAGGAACCAGGACCTAATTCCGCCCGCTTTCCGTCCTCATCCCGCATGATGAAGGTGCCGCTGATAACGGTGTGCGTTTCGTTGGCTGTGTGCCAATGTTTTGGCGCATGATAATTCTTTGGGCTTCGGATCATGAGCTGTGTCGCCCCTGTTTTTGGATCCACGTGCAGGATCGTTATGTCAGGCGAGCCAGCTCCTAACGCAGGGACAAGTTTCTCCCACTTTAGGTTTTCAAAATTCATATATGCGGCGGGGACGGAACCATCGCGGGGCGGTGGCGCACTCGTTTGCGCAGCAGCCGGTGGCAGAGCGATCATCACCGGCAGCATTGCACAAAGAAAAAACTTCGTTGCAACGTTTAGCATTTATTTCTCCATTAAGATTGAGAATGTAGCCGCGCCTATCGCGACTTTAGGGGAGCCCCACCGGGGCCGGGCGTGCCAAATACCAGAACACCGCCTGTCCCCTTCTTTTGCAGTTCAGCCCAACCGGCGAGCTGCTTGCAAAGCGAAGGAAGAGGAGGGCTTGCACCCTTGGCGCAGCGCAGGGAGGCGAAGTTCTGGAGGCCCATCGAGAGCTGCAACGAATAGTCCGTGGAATAGAGTTGCGTATCGCTGAAGACAGCGCCGCCGGGCACGTTCCCGAAATACATCATGCGCAAAGTCTGCGCGGTTTCGGGATGCGTCTGAGCGTCGAGCTTAAGCAGCGCCCCGTTTGGTGCGAACTCCGCGAGGAGCGGCACTGTCGGGAAGCCTGCGGTCTGATGGCAACCCATGCAGGAACTCTTTGGATTGTCGACCGGGCCGGCGAGGCGTCCGCCGAAACCAAGATGGTTGAAACTGAGCGGCGGCGTCGCGAGGTCCTTGACCGCCTGGCGGTTAATCCACTGTTCCGTCAGCTTGTCGTAGTCGCAGGGTCCTTTTGGCCCAGAACAGGTTTGCGAATACGTGACCGTCGGGTTGTTTCCCCATTGGAGGCCGAGTGGTACCATCCGCTTCCACGGCGTGTCGCCTTTGGCGTTGCCGTCATAACCATAGGTGCCGAGGAGCCATCCGGTGGTGCTGCGGTCATCGCGCACTTGCAGATCAATCTGGATGAGACGGACCTTGCCGAGCTTGCGCGCGAAGCGGGAGAACGGCCCGGCATTCCGGTAGGCCGGGCTTTTGTTGACGTAGATGTCTGCGTCCCACTTGAATGCGCCTTTGACGGTTGACAGCTCCGCCTCGTTCACGGTCGAAAACAGGAGTTTGATAACGTATGCTCCGTCCGGCATACTGTTGAGGCCAGTGGGGTCCGGGTTCAGGGCTCCCGGCTTGGGATCATCGGGGTTGCAATAAACTTGTCCGATGCTGAAGGCGTAGCGGTCGTTCGCGTAGCCTTGCGCCCAGGTGTCAACGAACTCTTTTTGGGCTTCGCCGAACGTATTGCCCGCGGAATCGAATTCGTGGGTAAGGCCGTGCACAAATTCGCGGCCGTCGGTCCCTGGCCAGTCCGAGGCGACCTCGGTGTTCCAGTCCATCCATGGCATTCCGTACCACTTGCGGACCTTGTTGTCCTGGACGTAGAAGTCAACATCAATATTGCCCTCGAGGCCGTAGGCGAGAAGCGCCTGTAGATAGGCCTTCGGATCGACAGGGCCACCATCCTTGAAATCGATCTTCAACCACGGATAGGCTTCCTTTGGCGGCAGCTGGCGAGGGTAGTCCTGACTGAGCCTGAAGACCCTGCCCTTGTAGTCCGCCGGCGGATCGCCGCCATGGCCCTGAAGGTAATAGTCCTTGAACTTTCCGCGAACGCAATCCGTCTTCGCCATCCTATTCCGAGCCGCGTCGTCGGATGCGAAGGCAGCGCCCGAGCCTGCGGGAATGCCGGTATAGGCGAGACAAAGACCGGCTGCGACCAGATAGCCAGCGCGAATGTGTTTGGGCATATCAAAATCCTATCAGCAAACAGGCAGATTCCACGTACAATTCCGGCTTCGGTCCCGATACTGTTACGGCCCCGCGTTTGTTTGGCAATGGTGGAGAAACGATTTGTATGGTTACCTTGTGATATTCCGGTTGCAGAAGGCGGCTCGGACGCCGCGCGTGCCGCTATTTTCCATAAAGCAATTTACGTAAGAGTCTGTCCCGGAACTTCATCATGGATTACAGAGCTTTCTTAGCATGATCCGGATGGAGGCGAGGCGGAGGAAAGCAAGCGCGTTACGGGTTAGGTTTTCAAAATCCTTGGCCAGCCTGCGACAACGGTTGAGCCAGGCGAAGGTGCGCTCGACAACCCATCGTTTGGGCAGGACAACGAACTTTCTCAGCGCGGGCCGCTTGACGATTTCGATTTCCCATTCACGGCTGATCGCCGCCACGGCGGCGGCCATTTGGGGGCCTTGATAACCGCCATCGGCGATGATTTTGGTGATGAAGGGAAACAGGGGACGCAGTTCCTTCAACACCAATGGTCCACCGTCGCGATCCTGAATGTCGGCGGGATGAACCACGGCTGCAAGTTTCAGACCGAGCGTATCGACCGCGATATGGCGTTTTTTACCGTCGATCTTTTTGCCGGCGTCATAGCCGTGCGGATCGATCCGCGCCCCCCTTTTTCCGTGCTTTTCACGCTTTGACTGTCGATGATGGCAACGGTTGGACTGACGGCGCGGCCAGCCTGTTCTCGACACAGGACGTAGAGCTCATGATGAAGGCGCAAAAGCGTGCCATCATAGTTCCAAAGATCGAAATACCTGAAAACAGTGCTTTTCGATGGCAGGTCTTTCGGCAGGTAGCGCCACTGGCAACCCGTGCTCAGAATATACATGATTCCGTTGACCACTTCGCGCATGTCCACGCGGCGTTTGCCGCCACCGCGCTTCGCCGGAGGTATCAACGGCTCCACCAGCCCCCATTCCTCGGCCGTCAAATCGCTCGGGTATCTCTGTTGGCTCCGGTCATAACGGCCCCGGTTTTCTTTCGTCCACATCGGCGGCCCCTCCTCAAATCAGGCCACCTCCCTTGATCACAAATGATTCTTTTGATTCAAGAAGTTTCAGAACAGACACTAAGCGCGATTTGCCGGCCGGTCCGCGCATGTTGGTGGCGGAATCAGGATCCTCGCTTCTACTGTCTTATTGCCGAGAGTCGAGGTTCGCGACAAAAGTGAGGGTTCGAGAGGAACGCTGGATTGCCCCGAACGTTCCCTATGGCAATTATATGGCAATTATTAAGAGATCTGCTAAGAGATCTGCGAAGTCGAGAAGGGCCGGAGGTTTCCGAACCCTCGACGGACACGGTAAGCGCGCGTGGCGGTTGGTACCATGCAGGCCGGGGGGTTATCATGAAACAATTAATGAAACTAAAGCGTCAAAAAAGTACCTTCTTGTTGGCTCTGGCGCTTGCCGCTATAGTGACGGGAGGGGGGACCGGTTCGTTCGCCGCGAAGAAGACGTCCGGCGCGAAAGACGCGGCGGTGGAGCGGACGCGGCAAGAGATCAAGATGCTCGATGATCTCTACAAGACCACGATAGTCCTGAATAACGAGAACTATGTGAACAAACCTTCTGACTTTTCAGCCATAACATCGGCCAAGGAGCTGTTCGCCGCGATAAAGAAAGACGGCTGGCATGAGGTGCGGGTACTGGGACTTACCGACGCGATAAAGAACCCAGACAATGAACCCAGGGACGATTTCGAACAGGCGGCCGCAAAGAAGCTGATTGCGGGCCAGACGCCGGACGAAGAGGTTGTCAAGAAGGGTAGAAAGCGCTACCTGCGCGTTGCGACGGGCATACCCGTAGTCGGGGAAAAATGCATCATGTGCCATGCGAACTTCAAGGGGAACAAAGGGAACGTCGGGGCGCTATCCTATACAGTACCTGTGATTGAATAATCGGAGCCTGAAGCGCCGATCTCGCCTGTTCCGGCATACGAGGCGGTGTCAACTCTTATGCTACAAGGTTGCGCCTAACAAGGCGTGGGAGAGAGACGCCGCCAAAAGCCACGGCGCGCGGGCCGGCCTTGGCGCGATCCCCCGTCACGCGAGCTACCCTGTGCCAAAGGCGAGGCTCATAACCGTCAACGGCAGGCCGATCCGCCTTGAAAGGATGAGACGGATCTCCGGCCGTTCCTAATTGTTGTGCCCGTTCGACGCGCTACCCCCAAGGCCATCAATCTCTATCTTAAGGTCATCTGGCGGCGGGATGTTTGCGGCCAGCGCAGAAAGGGCAATATCAGGATGACCAATACCGATGGAAACGGCATCTCTTGCGTCGGAACGGAAATCAGTCACCGAAAACAAGAGGGAATAGGGAGAGGGGAGATGCACGCCGTTCGAACACGCCAAAACGTTCTCCCGCTCGTACTACTGGTGGCGGCCTGCATAGCCCAGCTAATTCCCGATGCGACAGCGCAAACAAATGTACTGGAGAGGGGCACGAACGCGACTGATGAGACCGGTCCACTCAAAAAGGCCAGATCGCCTCATGACCGGTACACGATGGGTATTGTGACGGGTGACCCGAACGGAGCTGCGTTCGTCACGGCCGAGGAAATCGCCACGCTGATCGCTACCGGCCAAGAGACCGGACCGCACGGTGAAGTGGCGCTGCGTGTCGCGCCGATGTTTGGAGATGGCGGCCTTTCGAACATTCGCGACGTTTTGACGCTGGCGGACGCTGATATGAGCATTGTGCCGGAGGCCTTGCTGAACCGAGCCCGTGCTGTGCCGGGCCTCGACGATGTTCGCAAGCAGATCGTCTACATCGCCCCGCTCTACGTGGAGGAGTTCCACCTCATCGCTCTCTTGACGATCCAAAATATCAATGACCTTGCCGGAAAAACCGTAAACCTAGGCGTGAAGAATAGCGACGTCGCTGTTCTCGGCGGCGAGATATTCGAACGTCTCGGCCTCAAGGTGAACGTGGTCAATCTCGATCAGAGCGCCGCAATGAGCGCCTTGAGGAAGGGCGAAATAACGGCCGATTTGGTGCTGTCAGGCAAACCGGAGGCTTCGCTCGTAAGTTATACTGCCTCGGAAGCCCTGGAAGACGGGCTCCACCTTATCGCGATCCCCTATTTGCCTGCCTTGAAAGACTTTCTCCCGGCTACGCTGACATATGACGATTATCCCAACCTCATCTTACCCGGCCAAAGCATCGATACCATAGGGACGCGGTCGGTCCTGATCGCCTATAATTGGCCGAAAGGCAGCGACCGGTATCGCCTTCTGGACTTGTTCGTTCACGCACTATTTTTGCGCTTTTCAGAGCTTCAAACCGGTCCGCATCATCTCAAATGGCGGGAAGTGAATCTCGCCGCGACTCTCCCGGGCTGGAGCCGGTTTCCACCCGCGCAGCGCTGGCTTGACCAGCAAGAGTTCGATTCCTTCCTGAGCAAGTTTGGGAACGGTGCCGCAACGGACCGGGCGCGCTTGTTTGATGATTTTCTGCGCTGGCGAGAACAGTCTGGCGGAGGCTGACCGCCATTGTCTCAGGCATGGTCTTCCAGGAACACGAAAACAAGGATTTTAGCGATGATCAAACGTTTAGCTGCCGCCATGTTTATCGCCCTGCTCACAACGAGCATAGCCACCGTGAACTCTTCCGATGCGCACTCCAGTAAAACTCCACGGGACGAAGTATGGAATACCGGGAGGAATGTTGATCACCCCAAGAGGGGAACCGCCAAGCACGTCCATCATCACAGAAAGAGAACTGTCAAGCATGTAAATCAACGGAAGGCCGCGGAGGCGAAGGGCTATAGGAATGTGAGCTCTCTAGTCAACTTCCCTGACTTTTTCCCTGGCCTCGGTGCGCTTTATGTCAAGCCCGAGACACTGCCCGCTGGTCCGTTCCTCTCGTTCGATCACACGGACAGGCTCGTCGCGACGATCTACATGATCCCAATTCAGGATATCAACGACTACAAGGAATTCAATCTTTCTGGCTTCAGCGGCAGAAGCGACCATGTCACCTTCTATTTCAACCCCGGTCATCCTGGAGTGGCCATGCCCCATTATCATTTCGTCATTTGGCACGTGTCCAAAGCGGACGAGGCTAGCGTCGCGAAGTGAAACGGACGCAACAAGAGCGCCTCGCCGTCCCGGGTGAGGGAGCAATCCGCCTCGATGAGTTGTGCACATGTGTGCAGCGCTCATTCGCACGGTAATGCAACACGACTGCCTCTGCTCACGCGTCGGCAGCCTTGACCCCGGCAACCGGCGGTAAAACGCCGAAGGCATCGCAGGCGAGAAATACCACATTCTTGACATGGCCCGCGCGCCCCGCCTTCGAGGCGTCACAGCCGGCCTTGGCTCACGCGGCCGGCAGAACGGTGTCCGCGGGCGCGAGTTCCCAGCGATCGGGCGACCGCCATAGCCGTGAGTGCAAAAGCTCACGCTCGAAGATGAATTCCTTCGGCAGCCGATCGAAGAACTTGTCGAACTCCTCCTCGTGCGCTTGCACCTCGGCGGTGCCGGCCTCCCGGCTTACCGTCATGAGCTCGTAGAACTTGTCCGCCGGGAAATCGAGGCCATTCCATTCGATATCCTCGTGCCGCGGCATCCAGCCGATCGGGCTCTCGACGGCGTAGGCGCGACCGTGGACACGGTCGATGATCCACTTGAGCACACGCATGTTCTCGCCAAAGCCGGGCCAGATGAACTTGCCGTTCTCGTCTTTGCGGAACCAGTTGACTCGGAAAATCCTCGGCGGGTTAGCAAGGCGACGCCCCACATTGAGCCAATGGGCGAAGTAATCGGCCATGTTGTAGCCGCAGAATGGCAGCATCGCCATCGGATCGCGGCGCATCGCCGCCTGGCCGATCGCGGCCGCCGTGGCTTCGGAACCCATCGTCGCGGCTATATAGACACCGTGACACCAATTGAATGCCTCGAATACGAGCGGCAGCTCCTTGCTCATGCGGCCGCCAAAGACGAAGGCTGAGATCGGAACGCCTTCCGGCTTTTCCCAATCCGGGTCGATCGATGGACATTGGCTCGCTGGCGCCGTGAAACGGGCGTTCGGGTGCGCGGCGGGGCGCCCGCAGCCCAGCGTCCAGTCCTCGCCCTTCCAGTCGATGAGATGCGCCGGCGGCTTGTCGGTCATCCCCTCCCACCAGACGTCGCCGTCGTCGGTCAGTGCCGTGTTGGTGAAAATGCTGTTCTTGCTGATCGTCTGCATCGCGTTGGGATTGGACTGCCCGTTTGTGCCGGGCGCGACGCCGAAGAACCCCGACTCCGGATTGATCGCGCGGAGTATCCCGTCCGGCGCCTTCTTGATCCAGGCTATGTCGTCGCCGATGGTGCTGACTCTCCAGCCTTCAAACCCTTTCGGCGGTACCAGCATCGCGAGATTGGTCTTGCCGCAGGCACTCGGGAAGGCGGCGCCGAGATAGGTTTTCTCTCCGTTCGGGGCTTGGATGCCCATGATCAGCATGTGTTCGGCGAGCCAGCCTTCATCGCGCGCCATGACCGAGGCGATGCGCAGCGCAAGACACTTTTTCCCGAGGAGAGCATTGCCGCCGTATCCGGAGCCGTAGGACCAGATCTCGTAGGTCTCGGGGAAATGCACGATGTATTTGCGGTTGATGTCGCCTTCGCACGGCCACGGCACGTCCATCTGTCCTGGTTTGAGCGGCGCGCCCACCGAGTGCATGCATGGAATGAAGAAGCCGTCGCTGCCGAGCGTATCGAGCACAGCCTTTCCCATGCGGGTCATGATCCGCATATTGACGACGACGTAGGGGCTGTCGGAGAGCTGGACGCCGATCTTGGCAATCGGCGAGCCGATCGGCCCCATGCTGAACGGGATGACGTACATCGTACGGCCGGCCATGCAGCCGTCGAACAGCCCGTGCAAGGTTGCGCGCATTTCAGCCGGTGGCGCCCAGTTGTTAGTCGGGCCGACGTCGTCCTTGTTGTTTGCGCAAATGAAGGTCCGGTCCTCGACCCGGCCCACGTCGGAGGGGTGCGAACGGGCCAAATAGGAATTAGGGCGCTTTTTCGGACTGAGGCGAATGAACGTACCGGCGTCGACCATGATCTGACACAACCGGTCGTACTCCTCCTGGCTTCCATCAGCCCAGACGACCTGGTGAGGCTTGCACAGCGCCGCCATTTCGCCAACCCAGTCACGCAGCTTGCCGTTGGTTGCCGGACTGTTCACGATAGCACCCATTTACTTTTCCTCCTGAAGTTTCGTGCCCACCTTCGCGGCCGTCAATGCACTAATATACAAAATGGACCCCTCGGTGGGGCCCGGCCAGACGCCGCCATAAAGGTCTTGCGCGTAAAACCCAAGCCCTTGGCATGGGCGAGCATGTCGGCATACAGTGTATCGAACGCTTGCGCCGTCATTGCTTTGTTGTTGTTCCACCAGACCGTCTTGTCGGTGACTGCATCGCGCACGGTGAACCTGTCGTTAGCCGAGCGGCCGGTATGGACCCCGTCTCGGCGGAAAGGGCGCCGCCTTTCGCGACCATCGCCTCGCCGCGCTGGATCGCATCCTCAACGAGACGCGGGGCCTCGAGATTGTAGGCAATGCTCTTCAGACCCTTGAGACCGAAACTCTCGGCGCCGAACGCAGGATTGAACGGACCGGCCTGGTTCATCGTTTTCTCCCATTTTTGCCGCGACGCGGCGGGATCCAAGGTTAATATACGACAGTTGGCGGCGCGGCTAGAGCGCAAAAAGCAGCCAAGCTTTGCACGGCGCCACCCCCTCAAGCATCCGGTGCCCGGCTGCTCGCGGCTCGCCGCGCGGCCTCGACGAGTTCAGGCAATATTTTGCGGAGATCTTGTAGGGTACGAACCGGCCGGGAAAACGCGATGCGGGCGGTTCGATCACCACAGCCGAGATCGATGCCTTCGGGATCAATCCCCGTTGCCCGCCATGGCCCATCGGGCGTGCCTGCCAGCGCGGCCGCAAGCCGCGCCAGTGTGTCTTGATGGAGCGCATTCACCTCGGCAAGCGCCTGCGGTTCGGCCGCTACCAAGGCTTCCGCGCCGTCGAGCGATGTGGCGAGAGCGGCCGCGTTGAAGCGTCCGGCGCGCGCAAACCCGCCGTTCAAATGCGCTTCCTCCATCGCGACGCGCCAAAATGAGAAGTCGGCGAAATCGGCGTAAAGCGCCGATTGTGGATGTTTTGCCAAAAAGCGCGCCTTGAGCGCCGCGCGGCCGCCTGAGTTGATGACACATTCGCCTGTTCCCATGATCGTGACGCGCGGATGCGCAAGGGGATCGCCCGCGCCGGTTTGCACAAGGAGCAGCGAAAGGCGGGGATCGGATGCAAGGTGCCTGGTATGAGCGGCAAGACGCGATATCAGCAGGATCGGGCTGCCGTCAGGCGTCGTCGCGACATTGACGAGACTCGCGAACGGAAAGGCGTTCCCTGGCACCAAGGTAGCCAGCGCGCCGGCGCGCACCGAGCGCAAAAGCTCCTTGGCTTGCGCCAGCGCATCGTAAGCGCTTGGGTCAGGGCCGCCGGTTGTGGCTCCGGGCATTGGCGGCGGCATTTGTATTTGGCCCTCCATCCACTTGCCCCATCTTCCGCCTCATTTCATGCCGAGGCGCGGATTGTAGGGCTTTTGGCTTTCCCATTTGCGCATAAGATTGGCAAGTTCGGAGTCCGCCTCGTCGGGGAGGACAATTTTCAAGCTCACCAGCAAATCGCCGGAGGAGCCATTCGGGCGAGGCAAGCCTTTACCGCGCAGGCGCAGGGTGCGCCCACCATTCGAGCCGGGGGGAACCGTAAGCTCCACCGTTCCTTCGAGCGTCGGCGCATTGACCTTGGTGCCGAGGACCGCTTCATAAAGGGTCACCGGCAAATCGAGCCGCAGGTCGCGCCCCTCGACACGGAAATAGGGATGTTTGGCGATTTGGACGGTCACCATGGCGTCGCCCGGCTCGCCGCCCAAAGGACTTGGCTGGCCCTGCCGCTTCAGGCGGATTTGCTTGCCATCCTCGATTCCCGCCGGGACCGAGACCTCCAGGGTCCGGCCGGCCGGCAAGGTGACGCGAGCGGTCGTCCCTTTCGCCGCCTCGGCGAGGCTTATCGTTACGTTCACATTGACATCCTCGCCGCGCGGCGGCGCGCCTTGGCCACGCGTTCTCCCCCTGCGGCCGCTTGCCGTCCCGGCGCCAAAAAGGTCGGCGAAAATATCGCTCGCATTTAATCCCTCGGCGCCGGGATGGCCGCCGCCGAAATTGAATTCAAAATGCTGGAAACCAGGGCCGCCGCCGGCTTGCGAACGCCGGCCAAAGCCCGCGCCCTCCGAGCCGAAGCCCTCGAACCCATGGAAACGCGGTTTGCCTTCGGCGTCGATCTCTCCCCGGTCGAACGCGGCGCGCTTTTTCTCGTCGCCCACAATCTCATAGGCGGCGCTCACCTCCGCGAATTTCTCCTTCGCCTTCGGATCCTTGCTTTGATCTGGATGGAATTTCTTGGCGAGCTTGCGATAGACCTTTTTGATCTCGGCCATGTCGGCCGATTTCTGAACTCCCAAAACCGAATAAGGATCACGCATCGATTAGCCTATTTTCGCGCCCACCCGTCCGCCGGAACAAGCGCACGTGTCTTCGGTAAAATTGGGGCCGCGGCACACCGGCCGCAAGGCTTTATGAACGGAAACCCGTGGCCGCCGCCAAGCCAATCCGTTATTTAGGTCTTTTTCCAGGGTTTCGTCTCGGCGATCGTCCACTCGCCCCGCTTATCCGAGCAAGCGGTTCCTTGCATGGCGTGTTCGTCGCCCTTGTAATCGACCTCGGCGAGAAAGACACGGCAAATTCTGGCCTCCAAGGGGTAGGGTTTGCCAACCGGAGTGAATGAACCCTTATTGCCCGAGTCCGGATTATCCCAGGCGACCAGCGAACCATTGCCTTGCGGATCGAGGGCGGTCGAAAGCGCGGCCTTGGCCCGGCGCCAGTCCTCGGCGTCGAGGAGAGCGGCGAGCGACGACTTCGGGACCGCTCCGGCCGCATCTTGCTTGGAGCCGGGCAACATCAGGGGCGAGATCGGAAACGCCATGGAACAGCCGGCAAGGATCGCCGGCAGGCCGCCAAGGAGGCAAGCTTTCGCCGCGCGCGCGAGCGGTTTCCGCCCAAAGAGCCAGAAATGCGGGAAACGAAAAATCGCGCGGGATGCGACCGCCATGCTACAAGGCCTCGCGCCAAACGAATAGAGGCCATGGCGGCGAAAAGCATCCCCTGTCACGACTTGGCTGCTCGTTAAAATTGACTCTTTTGGAGGTTTACCGTTGAAGGGGTTAACAACTCGTGACTTCACCGAGGGGTCCGAGCCTTTCGCTCTGTTTCGGGACTGGTTCGAAGCGGCGAAAAGAAGCGAGCCCGGCGATCCCAACGCGATGGCCCTCGCGACCGCCGATGCCGATGGCCTCCCGAATGTGCGCATGGTCCTGCTCAAGGCAGTCGAACCGTCAGGATTTGTCTTTTACAGCAATTCCGAGAGCGCCAAGGGCCAGGAGCTTCGCGCGAACATGTGGGCGGCGGCGGTCTTGCACTGGAAATCGCTGCGGCGGCAGGTTCGTTTTCGCGGGCCGGTCACGCTCGTTAGCGATGCCGAGGCCGATGCCTATTTCGCCAGCCGCCCTTTGCCGAGCCGGATCGGCGCTTGGGCAAGCCGGCAATCGCGGCCGCTCGAAAGCCGTTTCGCGCTGGCAGCCGCAGCCGCCAAATATGCCGCGAAATTTGCCTTTGGTGAAGTTCCCCGGCCGCCCTATTGGCTCGGCTACAGGATTTCACCTATTTACCTCGAATTTTGGTTGGAGGGCGCCTTCCGTCTACACGACCGTATCGTTTTCCGGCGGCAAACGGAGCGGGACGGGTGGCGCAAGGAGCGCCTGTATCCATGAGTTCAACCGGTTCTTTCGCCGCGCGGGCCGAGGCGCGACCGGACTCGGCACGGACTTATCCGCGGTGTCCATGTCTTGGCGTGAGCGTCGCCGTCTTCCGGGCGGGCCGGGTTCTTCTCGCCAGGCGCACCAAGGAGCCTTTTGCGGGTGCTTTTTCGTTGCCCGGAGGACTGGTTGAGGTTGGCGAGACCTTGGAGGCGGCGGCGCTGCGCGAATTGCGCGAGGAAGTACACGTCGACGCCCGCATCGTCGCGTTCAATCGGCATTTGGAATTGATCGATCGTGACAGCGCCGGCAAAATCCGCCATCATTACGTCATCGCGTCTTTTGTCGGCGAGTGGATCGCTGGGGAAGCCAAACCTGGGCCGGAAGCGGGCGGAGCCGTCTGGGTTGAGCCCGCACGCCTCGCCGGGCTCGATTGCACGCCTCATATCGTTGCCGTGGTCGAAGCGGCGCAAAGAGCACTGAATGCGCGCGTCCGGGCAGGCCAACCTTGAGCAACCAACGATGAATGGAGTTTTGGCATTCGCGGGGGCAGGCAACAACCCGGGCCGCGCGCTGCGCGCGATCGCGGCGGCGGCGATTTGCATAGCGATTTCGACTACTTCGGCCGCGTCCCCATTTGACTTTCTTTTCGGCGGCCCGCCAGCGGCAGCGCCGCCGCCCGCCGAGGCCAAGCCGCACCAGTCCGGCGGCAACAATACGCAACCCGGCAAGGCCAAGCACCATAAGCCCAAGCCCAAAGCAGCGATGGCGGCCAAGCCCGATGCGAAAGCAGCTCCCGCGCCGGAAGCGGAGCCGCCGCCGCCTTACGATCCCGAGATTCTGAGGCTAGCCGAAATTCTCGGCGCCTTGACCTATCTCGACGAACTCTGCGCCTCCAACCCTCAAGGCGACTGGCGCGCGAAGATGCAGGCGCTTTTGGACGCCGAGGCCAAGACCGCGGCGCGGAAACAACGGCTCGCCGGCAGCTATAACCGCAGCTTTCACGATTACGCAAGAACCTACCATCTGTGCACCCCAAACGCGCAGGTAATCATCAGCCGGTTTCTCGCCGAGGGTGCCGGGATCGCGCATGAGGTGGTCAACCGCTACGGCGCTTCGTAGCCCAACGATCCCGGCGAGGCGTTGACCTTGCCGGGCGAAGTTCCGATCATCGAAGCCAACCCTGTTTCGTTGGGATATGGCAAGATTGAAGAATCTCATTACCGGTGTCCCCGGCCTTCGCGTCGGCAACGCGCATGACGAAAGACTCGGCTCCGGCGTCACCGCGCTGATATTCGATGCTCCCGCCATCGCCTCGATCGCCGTTCACGGCGGCGCGCCGGGGCTGCGCGACGCGGCGCTGCTCGAACCTTCGATGACCATCGAGCGGGTCGATGCCTTGATCCTTTCGGGCGGCTCCGTTTATGGCCTCGATTTCGATGGGCGGAGTCGCGGCCTTTCTACGCGAGAGCGGCCGCGGCTACGCCGTGCGCGACATCAAGGTGCCGATCGTGCCGGGCGCGATCCTTTTCGATCTCTTGAATGGCGGCGACAAAAGCTTTGGCCGCGAGCCGGTCTACTGGCATTTGGGCTACAGAGCCGCGGCTTCGGCGGCGGCCGATTTCGCGCTCGGCAGCGCCGGCGCGGGTTACGGCGCGACCACCGCCGATCTCAAGGGAGGCCTCGGCTCGGCTTGCGATACGACATCGGGGGGCTTTCGCGTCGGCACTCTCGTTGCGGTGAATGCGCTCGGCCGCGCGACGATCGGCGAGGGGCCGCATTTCTGGGCCGCTCCCTATGAAAAAGCCGGCGAGTTTGGCGGCCTCGGCTGGCCCGCGCCCTGGCCAGCGGACGCGCTCGACTTTCGCATCAAGGGCGACGCGGCGGAAAATACGACCATCGCCATCGTCGCCACCGACGCGGCGCTGACGAAGCCCGAAGCCAAGCGCCTCGCCGTCATGGCGCATGACGGCATGGCGCGGGCGTTGCGCCCCTCGCATGCTTGCTTCGACGGCGACACGATTTTTTCCGCGGCGACCGGAACCGCAGAAAAACTCCCCTCGATACGTGACAGAATCGAGATCGGCATGGCCGCCGCCGATTGCTTGGCCCGCGCGATAGCCCGCGCGGTTTACGAGGCCGAGCCCCTGCCTTTTTCCGGCGCCCTGCCGAGTTGGCGCGGCAAATTCGAAGGGAGCTAATGGCATTGCCGAGCCCATGGACTTATCCCGCTCGTCCGTGTTAGGGCGCGCGACAATCACGACGGCGCCATGCCACGCCGCACGCGCCTTGACGCAGAGTCCCTGAATGATCCCGCGCTATTCCCGGCCTGAAATGTCCGCCATATGGGAGGCGCGGACACGGTTTCGCATCTGGTTCGAGATCGAGGCTCATGCCTGCGATGCACTAGCCGAAATCGGCGTCATCCCGAAGGAAGCCGCCAAGGCGATCTGGGAAAAGGCCGGCCACGTGACGTTCGACGCGGCGCGGATCGACGAGATCGAAAAGGTCACGCATCATGAAGTGGTCGCCTTCCTGACCCACCTCGCCGAATTCATTGGTCCCGAGGCGCGGTTTGTGCATCAAGGCATGACCTCTTCCGACGTGCTCGATACATGTTTGTCC
The DNA here is from genome assembly GCA_963706215.1 of uncultured Alphaproteobacteria bacterium. Lineage (GTDB taxonomy): Bacteria > Pseudomonadota > Alphaproteobacteria > Rhizobiales > Beijerinckiaceae > Methylocapsa. The sequence continues at coordinate 252,463 of OY970154.1, forward strand.
GTGCAGCTCACCCGCGCGTCCGACATTCTTCTGGCCGATATCGACGATCTGCTTGCCGTCTTGAAACGCCGCGCATTCGAACACAAGCTGACCCCCGCGATCGGCCGCTCGCACGGCATCCACGCGGAGCCCATGACCTTCGGGCTGAAGCTCGCGCAAGCCTATGCCGAATTTTTGCGCGCCCGCGAACGTCTCGTGCATGCGCGGAAGGAAATCGCGACCTGCGCGATTTCGGGCGCCGTCGGCACTTATGCGCATATCGATCCGCGCGTCGAAGCCTATGTCGCGGCAAAACTCGGGCTCGCCATCGAGCCCGCCTCGACGCAGATTATTCCGCGTGATCGCCACGCGATGTTTTTTGCAACCCTTGCGGTCATTGCGTCCTCGTTGGAGCGGCTTGCAACCGAGATCAGGCATTTGCAGCGAACGGAAGTGCTGGAAGCGGAGGAGTTTTTTTCCGAAGGCCAGAAAGGCTCTTCCGCCATGCCGCACAAGCGTAATCCAGTGCTGAGCGAAAACGTGACGGGGCTTGCCCGCCTCGTGCGTGGCATGGCGCTGCCGGCGATGGAGAACGTGGCGCTTTGGCACGAGCGCGATATTTCGCATTCGTCCGTCGAGCGGACGATCGCGCCGGACGCGACGATCACCCTCGATTTCGCGCTTGCGCGGCTTACCCAAGTGATTGACAAGCTCATTGTCTATCCCGCCAATATGAAAAAAAATCTGGACCGGCTAGGCGGCCTCGTTCATTCGCAGCGGGTTCTGCTCGCCCTGACCCAAAAAGGCATGAGCCGCGAGGAGGCTTATGGCTTGGTCCAGCGCAACGCCATGCCGGTCTGGCGTGGGGAGGGCGAATTTTTGACGCTCTTGAAAAGCGACAAGGACGTACGCAAAGTGCTAAGCGATGCCGAACTCGACGAGCTTTTCGACCTCGGCTATCATTTGAAGAATATCGATTTCATCTTTAAGCGCGTCTTCGGCGAGAGTTGAAGATCGCGCCCAAATCCCCCGTGGAAGACTTGAAATGCAAACACAAGATCGTCTGGAAGATTTGATCGGTGCGATCGTCGCGGACCCCGCTCTTCACGCGCGCTGGCTGAACACGTTTTCCTATCTCGAATATGTCGGTTTCCGCAAGATCGTGAAGAGCCGGCGGGCCGAGGTTCTGACCGCCGCGATCCTCGGCCACGCCTGCGAGGAAGGCCGCCATGCGCTCGGCCTCAAGAAGCTCGCGATAAAACTCGGCGGCGCTCAATTCGACTCCTACGCGCCCGAGGCCCTGCTCTGCGGCGAGGAGGCGGCAGCCTATTTCCAGGACCTCGACAAAGCTTGCGACGCGGCTTTCGCGGGCCGCTCAGAGGCCGAACGCGGAAAACTCACCTATTGCTATGTGACATGGCTCGTCGAACGCCGCGCGCTCGACGTCTATCAGGTCTACAGACGAGCGCTCGGAGAGTCCGAAATCGCGAGAAAGCTCGGCGGCTTGCTTGCCGAGGAGACCAAGCATCTCGCAGATGTCGAAGCCTTGCTTCATGCCGGCGATCCGGAGTTTCCGGCGCGATCAAAGGAGTTCGAAGCCGTCGAAGCCGCGCTCTACCAGAATTTCATCGATGCGCTGATCCGCGAGCTCGTGGGGGGTACCGCAATCGCGGCTGCGGCGTCGGCCTGAACGATGCAGGCGAGCTTTTTTCGATGCGCACATCCGAAGCCGAGGTTCTTATCATACCGGGCCTCGGCGGGTCTGGGCCGGACCATTGGCAAAGCCGCTGGGAAGCCAAAATCCCGGCTGTGCGCCGCGTCGTTCAGGCGGATTGGGAGAAGCCTGCGCTCGCCGCCTGGCGGGACCGCATCGTCGAGGAAGTGGAGCGCGCGGCGCGACCGGTCATTCTGGTCGCTCATAGTCTCGGCGCGCTCGCAGCCGTGCATGCCGCGCCGTTTCTGGCAAAAGGAGAAAGCAGCGGCAAGGTCAAGGGCGGCTTTCTGGTCGCCCCGCCGTCCGCAAAAGGTCTCGCTGGGCTCGACGCGCTCGATCCCGCTTTCCTGACCGTGCCGGGCGAACCGCTTCCTTTCCCGTCCCTGGTGATCGCGAGCCGCAACGATCCTTTTGCGTCCTTTGCGGAAAGCGAGGCTTTGGCGCGCACGCTTGGCGCGGAACTGATCGACGCGGGATTTTCAGGCCACATCAACAGCGAAAGCGGACACGGCCCCTGGCCGGAAGGCGTGATGCGTTTCGCTGGATTTATGAAGACGCTGTAAAGCTACCATTACAAAGCCTGGCCGAAGCGCACCGGTTGGCCATGCCCCGGCATGGTAAGCTCGCCCTCCCACATCACGCGCCTGCCGCGAATTATCGTGCCGACGGGCCAGCCCAACACTTCCATTCCATCATAAGGCGTCCAGCCGCAACGCGAGGCGATCCAGCGGTTTTGGATGACCGCGCGCCGTTTCAGGTCAACGACGGTGAAATCGGCGTCATAGCCCGCCGCGATCCGCCCCTTGCCCGCTATCCCAAAAAGCCGCGCTGGACCCGCGCTCGTCATGTCGACGAAACGCATGAGACTAAGGCGCCCCTTGTTCACATGATCGAGCATGACCGGGACAAGGGTTTGCACGCCGGGCATGCCGGAAGGGCTTTGCGGATAGGGCCTTGCCTTTTCTTCCAAGGTATGCGGCGCATGATCGGAGCCGAGAATATCGGCGATGCCTTGCGCCACCCCAAACCAGAGGTGTTCGCGGTGGCGCGCATCGCGGACCGGAGGGTTCATCTGCAATCTCGTGCCGAGCCGTGCATAATCCTCCGCGTCAAAAGTCAAATGATGCGGCGTCACCTCGAGGCTCGCAATATCCTTGTGCGCCGCCAAAAAATCCATTTCCTCGCCGCAAGACACATGCAGCACGTGGATCAACGCGCGCTGTTCCCGCGCGATGCGCAGGAGGCGCCCGGTCGCCCGCAGCGCCACGGTCGCGTCTCGCCAGATGGGATGCGAGGAGGGATCGTTCGGCACCCGCAAATCCTTGCGCTCGTTGAGGCGGAACTCGTCCTCGCTGTGGAAAGCCGCGCGCCTTCTGGTCTGGCCAAGGATGGCGGCGATTCCGGCGTCGTCCGCGACGAGGAGCGAACCGGTCGAAGACCCCATGAACACCTTGATTCCAGCGGCGCCCGGCAGGCGTTCGAGCTCTGGAATATCGCGCCAATTATCCGCCGTGCCGCCGATCCAGAAGGCAAAATCGCAATGCATGCGGCCTTTCGCCCGCGCCATTTTGCCGGCGAGCGCCGCGGCGCTTGTGGTCGGGGGATCAGTGTTGGGCATTTCGAAGACCGCCGTGACCCCCCCAAGGACAGCCGCGCGGGAGCCGGTCTCAAAATCTTCCTTGTGCGTCGCGCCCGGCTCGCGGAAATGCACTTGGGTGTCGATCACGCCCGGCAAAATATGGAGGCCGGTGGCGTCGATTGTCTCTCCGGCGCCGGTGTGGAAGAGATCGCCGATTTCAGCGATTTTCCCGGCTTCAATTCCGATGTCGCGCGTGTTCTCGCCGGTATGATCGACCACGGTGCCACCCTTCAAGATCATGTCGAAATTTTGGGGCACTGGCTCATCCATGGCAAGGCAAAAGCAACTTGCGTCCCGTCATTGGCGGATTATCTACAAATAGGAAGAGCGAAAGTCGAGGGTTTGAATGGACGACCTGGTATGTCTATTGGGCGATCGCGGCGTCATCGAAGTGGCGGGCGCCGACGCGACGGGTTTTCTCCAAAGGCTCATCACCAACAGCGTGCTTAATATTCCCAAGGGGGAAGGGCGCTATGCCGGGCTTTTGACGCCGCAAGGCAAATTGTTGTTCGATTTCTTCGTCGTTCCGCTGCCGGAGGGATCCGGCGCGGGCTACCTGATCGATTGCGCCGGCGAACAGACCGCCGATCTCGTTAAGCGGCTAAATTTGCACAAGATGCGGGCCAAAATCGCGATCGAGGATCAATCAAAAAAATATGTCGTCGCGGCGATTTTTGGCGGCGAGGGGGCAGACGGGCTTGAGGGCGTTTTCTATCGCGACACGCGGGGGCCCAGTATGGGTTTGCGCGTCATAGCGCCGCGCGAGGCCTTGGCAAAGCTCGATCGCGCGGAGGCGTCGCGCTACGAGGCGCACCGCATCGCGCAAGGCGTGCCGAAAGGCGGTATCGATTTCCGCTATGGCGATGCATTCGTGCATGATGTCAACCTCGACTTAATGAACGGCGTCGACTTCAAGAAGGGCTGCTATGTCGGTCAGGAGGTTGTCGCCCGCGTTCATTACCGCAATTCGGCACGCAAGCGTATCGTAAAAATCCATTTCGATGGCCCGGCTCCCGCGCAGGGCACGCAAATCACGGCGGGCGAAACGAACATCGGCCAGGCCGGTTCGACGGCCGGCTCTTTCGGGCTTGCGATGGTGCGGCTCGACCGGCTGGAAGAGGCGCGGGCAGCAGGCGTTGCGCTGAAGGCCGGGGATGTGGCGGTCGATGTCGTTGTGCCGGGTTGATCCGGCGAAAGATTTGGGGCGCGAGACTTGGGCTAGAGGAGGCGCCTTTGCAGTCAAACCATTTGGCCGGCGACGGCAAATCGCGCTGCCCATGGCCTGGCGACGACCCTCTCTACCTTTCCTATCACGACGAGGAATGGGGCGTGGCGGAACGCGACGACCGGGCGCTCTATGAAAAGCTTATGCTCGATGGGTTCCAGGCCGGGCTGTCCTGGATCACGATATTGCGCAAGCGCGAAGCGTTTCGCGCCGCGTTCGATCAATTCGATCCGGAAAAGATCGCTCGATACGACGCCACGAAAATCGATACCTTGATGCAAGACAAAGGGATCGTCCGTAACCGCGCGAAAATCGTAAGCACCATCACCTCGGCCCGCGCGTGGCTGAAAATTCAAGAGGGCGAAGGCTTTTCAAATTACCTCTGGGGCTTTTTCGACGGCCGGACGATCGAGAACCATTATCGCGACGTGACCGAAATCCCGGCGCAAACCCCGCTCTCGACGAAGATAGCGAAGGATTTAAAAGGCAAGGGTTTCAACTTCTGCGGCCCGACCGTCGTCTACGCCTTTTGTCAGGCGACCGGCATGGTGAACGACCACCTCGTCACTTGCTGGCGGCACGCCGAATGCGCGTCGCGATGAGTGACGCCCGGGCGTGGGTCCGCTTGCCTTCCGGCAAACGCCTCGATCTCTTGAACCCAACGCCGTTCGACTGGGAAGATAAGGACCTGGCCTTGGGCCTTGCCCGGACCTACCGTTGGGGCGGTCACTCCGCATGGCCCTTGCCGCTGCCGGTGGCGCAGCACTCGCTTCTGGTTCTGGCCTTGCACCGGCGCCGCTTTCGAGGCGCCTCGAATGCCCCGGTGGAGCTGCGCGAATTGCTGCATGACGCCGACGAAGGCCTGCTCGGCTTCGATTGCATTTCCGTCGTCAAGCCTTTCCTTGGCGAGGCCTTCCGGACCTTGACCGCGCGGTTGGAAAACGCCGTTGCCATCCGCTACGGTTTGCCACCCTGGACGCCCGGGGAAAGAAAAGCGCATAAGCGGGCCGATCGCGTGGCCGCCGCCTCCGAGGCGGTCCATGTCGCCGGCTGGACGCAGGGCGAAGTCCGCAATACCTTGCGAATTCCCTACAACGCGCTTCCCGCCGATCCCTTGCGCGATGTCTACGGCGGCATATCCTGGGAACCCTGGGCGCCGGGACTCGCCGCCGAGCGTTTTTTGGCGGAACTTGAACGCTTGATGTCGGCCAACGGCGCGGCTAGGGCTTAAAAATCGCGTGAACTGGCGGGCAATTTATCAAAAACGACGCTTCCCGAGTTCCCGTCGACCCTAATCCGGTCTATGGAAGGGCGCGATTCTGGCGTATGGCGCGGTACCAAAAGGCCCGGTTCGATGCCCCGCATCCACGTCTGCCCGCTGTCAAAACTGGCGGAGACGGTCCGCGTGACTGGCGCGCAAAGCCTCGTCACGTTGATCGATAAGGGAACGCCGATCAGGCGGCCGTCCGGGATCGCCGCCGGACAACATCTTGTCGTCGTCCTTTCCGACATTGTCGTGGAACTCGAGGGCCATACGCTTCCGGATAAATCCCACGTCGAGAAGCTCCTCGCCTTCGTGCGGCGATGGGACCAGACGGCCCCTCTGTTGATCCATTGCTGGGCGGGCGTAAGCCGCTCGACGGCGGCGGCGTTTATAGCCGCCTGCGCCTTGCGCCCGCATCGCAATGAGGCCGAGATCGCGCAAGCGGTTCGGGCCAATTCACCGACAGCGACGCCGAATGCGCAACTCGTTGCCATCGCCGACGCGATGCTTGGGCGCAACGGGCGGATGGTTGCCGCCGTCGAAAAAATCGGCCGGGGTTGCAATTGTTTTGAAGGCGCCCCTTTTGTTCTGGAGTTGCGTTGAATCGGAACGGCGGCTAGAGCATTCATGAGCGAGGCCGAGGCCGGTTCGCGTCAGGACAAAGCGTGAAGCCGAAAAAAGAGGCGACCTTGCCCGCCACCGACGCAGATATCGCCAAACTGTCTTTCGAGGATGCGCTCAAGGAACTCGAACAGATCGTGGACAAGCTCGAAAAAGGCACCGTCGGGCTTGAGGAGTCGATTGCAATCTACGCGCGCGGCGAGGCTTTGAAGACACATTGCAACGATTTGCTTCGGAATGCCGAACAAAGAATCGAAAAGATCAGTTTGGGCACCGACGGCCGTCCGAGCGGAACCGAAGCGCTCGACGTCGAATAAATCCAGGGGGAGTTCTTGGCTGAGCCATCGCTCCCCGCGCGGGAATTGCTCGCCGCCGCTGTCCTTTGCCATTTCCGAAAACGAATTCCAACAGGGGTTTGATCCCATGGATTATGCCGTCGCCGCGCCGCCAATCGTTGCGCTTCCTGCGCCGCCAGGAAAGCCTTTCCCGGTCCGGCGCATTTTTTGCGTCGCCCTGAATTACAAGGACCACGCCAGGGAGATGGGCGGAAATCCTGAGACCGATCCGCCGTTTTTCTTCATGAAACCCGCCGGCGCCATCGTCCAGAACGGCGGAACAATGCCCTATCCGCCAGGGACGGACGATCTCCAGCATGAGGTCGAGCTTGTCGTGGCGATGAACATGGGCGGGCGGAACGTTTCACCCGAAAAAGCCAACGATATGGTTTTCGGCTATGCCGTGGGTCTCGATATGACGAAGCGCGATGCCCAGACCGAATTGAAGAAAAAGGGCCGGCCATGGGAAATGGCCAAGGCGTTCGACTTCTCCGCGCCCTGTTCCGCCATTGCGTTAAAAGCCCGCACCGGCGCGATCGCCCAAGGCAAGATGGAGTGCCGGGTGAACGGGCAATTGCGGCAAAGCGGCGATCTCGGCGGCATGATCTGGGGGGTTCCCCAAATCATCCATTATCTTTCGCGACAAGTCGAAATCGCGCCGGGCGATCTCATCTTCACCGGCACGCCGGCGGGGGTCGGACCCGTCGTCAAGGGCGACACGATCGAGGCCACGATCGCGGGATTGGCGCCGCTGTCGATCGAAATCGGATGAGTTTGCCCTTCGCGGATCGTGCTCTATTCGATATTGCTTCCCACGTGCGTCTTGGCGGCGGACTGTGGCTTGGTGTCGAGTTCCTGGATCCGTTTCCATGTATTCGACTGCGCGATCATCCGCCGGATCGCGGCGACATTGGCCGCCGCGTCCTTGGCGTCGAGATCGCGCCGCGCCACCTCCTCGGCGCTCGCGAATTTGCCTTCGAGGGCAAGGACGAGAGCGAGATTCTGACGCACCGGTTTGTCGGCATCGCGCTGCGCCGCGGCTTCTTGCAGCGCCGTTTCGGCTTGCGGCAATTTTTTCGAAAGCGCGTAGGAAAGTCCGAGATTGGACAACACATGCGGCTGAGCCGGCACGATTTTGAGCGCCGCCGCATAGTAGGCTTGCGCTTGCTCATGATCTCCGAGCTGATCGGCGACCGAGCCTTGCGCGGAAAGCACGGACCAATCGGGCCGGTCGGGGGTATGCGCATGAGCCAATACCCCGGCCGCCTCGCGCGACCGCCCGGCATCCGCCAAGGCCTTGCCATAAGCGCCGAGCACCTCCTTGTCCTCGGGGAATTTGATCGCCAGCCGTTGCAATACCGCAACGGCCTGCGCATTTTCCGTCATGCCGCGCAACGCCCGCGCGTAATTTAGCGCAATTGCCTTGTCGTCCGGGTTGCGGTCGTATTGGCGTCCCAATTCCTCCGCACTCCACCGGCTATCCGGCCCGGATGCACCGCCGATCGAGCCGGTGATGTCTTGCAGATTGCTGGACTGGCAGCCGCCGAGACAAAGCGCGGCGGCCAAAAACGTTCCCCGCATGGCGCCGGCCGCACGCTGCCGCGGCCGGCTGTTTTGGCCGAGAATCACGATGTTTCGTCGATTCGATTTCATGAGGTCCGCCATGCTTTTGCGCCACGCCTTGATTCGCCCCGGTCTTACGTATCATCGGCTATGAACCCTGAGCATGGCTTACGTGGCCTTGCCGCAAGGCGCGGAATTTTTTCGCAAATTCCCGAACAGCCCGAAAACCCGCTTTTCAAGGAGTTATCCATGTTGGTCCGGAGTGAACCCTCGCAAGGAGCGGCACCTGTCTGGTTCGTCACGATGGCACCTTGGCCAGATGAGAAGTCCAAGTCAACGATAGATAAGAAGATGGCGGCGAGGGCGGCGTGGTTCTTGGGATCGCGGAGATGGTGGTGAAGCCGCGGGGCCGGATCGACCATGATCGGGCATTTTGAGAGGACCTTGGCGCGGCGGCGGAACCGCGCCAGATCGTGGCGGATGTTGCTGTTGTCTTGCTCGATGGGGAAGGTCAGGTCTTTGCCGGGGAAGAGTTGATCTTCGGGAATGAGCCGGTGAAAGCCCTCCCAATCGCCGGTTATGAACGTGCGGCCTTCCATTCCGGTTTTGTCGAGGTGCCTTGGACAGGTTGCATCATCACGCCGACCCAAAACCCCGGGTAAAGTTCGCCGCCGGACAGGATCAAACGCTCGCCAAAGCCAACGTTTTTCTGTCTTTTTTGAGAAAATGGTGCATCTCGTCGAGCATCACGAGCTCGGCATCGGCGGGCATTTCAGGTTCCGGCAGCTTCAGCGCCGCGTGGCGTATCCACTTCAGAACCGCAACATCGCTGACATTCAAAAGACGTGCAATGCCGCGGAAGCTCATATTGCCCATGGCGTAGAGCAACGCCGCCAGCGCTTCAACCGCCGCCGGTTTGCCGCGCGGCCTGGCTGCCGTAAAATTGCACCCGCACGCACGGCAGCGATGGCGCCGCAAGTCTCGCACAACTCCGTTTTTGACGTAGTCCGTTGCTTGGCAACGCTTGCGGATAATCCCGGTCTTCGCTTCTCCCCCGGTTGGTGGCCACGACCTTTCCGCTCCCATGATCGTCAAATCTATCTTACGTTAGGACTCGGCAGCCCATCTGTTTTCAAGGTTATCGTTTGTCCACACGGAATGCCCTAGTTCGTGTCCTGTTAGCGGCAAGATGAGCGCGTTCGACAACTCAGTCGCCGGCATTCCAAGCAACACATAACCCGGGAGGACCGGAACGCTGAGTGCATAGGTGAGTGGCGACAAGTCCCATTCTGAGGAAATTATGACCTTTGCCTGCTGGCCTATCAATCCTTGGGCCAGCTGCAACAGCGAATCATAGCATTCGAAACTGTTGCGGACGTTTGTTGATCGCAACAGAAATCCTAGCAATGGGAGGTATGCTGCTATTCGTCCGTTCGCCGTCATGCACGCCTGAATGAGCAGAGATCGCTCTGACTGCGCAACTGCTCGGTTGATTCGCGCGATTTGTTCTTTGAAGAACGTCGCAAACAATTCAAGCGCGGTTCGAGTAGAATCATGAGGGAAGTCGGAAAGCAGAAGATATTCTATCTGCTTTACAACCGCCGTCAATTTCTCAGTTGTGTGAAGCTCAATTGTCATACAGCGCCACCGACGCTACTTTTGAAGAACGAGCAATGACAGGCTCCGCTATCCGGCTAGCAACCTCTGATGCCAACTCGCGATTCAGCCCCAAGCAGAAATCGCGGATACGGGTCAGATCGTCTGGCGAGAAATTGGCCAGCCCTGCTCCGATGACGCGCACAAGAAGGTCAAGAATCAGATCAAGGTCTTGTGGAGACGCAGGGGCCTTGCCGGTAGATACTGCCGCACGAAAAGAAAGACTTACGAATTGCGAATCGTTTAGCAGTTCTCGTTTTGTAGGCGTGGTTCCTTCGGAATGCGTCCCAATCAACAATGAGGCTAATTTCAACAGTGCCGGAGCGTCCTGCCGCTTGTGGTTGATAACTTCATTTATTTCAATAGCAGCATCGAGGCTTTGCTCAACGGCCAAATCCCGAGCCACTCGATTGAGGTGATGATTGACCATGTTTGTCCTCCGATTCTCGTTTCCTTACAGTGCCGCTTATTGCACAATTATTCAGTTTCCCTAAACGAGACATGGCGCCGCGCCTTATCCGATTCGGCCGTTTGCGTATACCCTCTTAGTGTCTGTTCTGAAACTTCTTGAATCAAAAGAATCATTTGTGATCAAGGGAGGTGGCCTGATTCGAGGAGGGGCCGCCGATGTGGACGAAAGAAAACCGGGGCCGTTATGACCGGAGCCAACAGAGATACCCGAGCGATTTGACGGCCGAGGAATGGGGGCTGGTGGAGCCGTTGATACCTCCGGCGAAGCGCGGTGGCGGCAAACGCCGCGTGGACATGCGCGAAGTGGTCAACGGAATCATGTATATTCTGAGCACGGGTTGCCAGTGGCGCTACCTGCCGAAAGACCTGCCATCGAAAAGCACTGTTTTCAGGTATTTCGATCTTTGGAACTATGATGGCACGCTTTTGCGCCTTCATCATGAGCTCTACGTCCTGTGTCGAGAACAGGCTGGCCGCGCCGTCAGTCCAACCGTTGCCATCATCGACAGTCAAAGCGTGAAAAGCACGGAAAAAGGGGGGCGCGGATCGATCCGCACGGCTATGACGCCGGCAAAAAGATCGACGGTAAAAAACGCCATATCGCGGTCGATACGCTCGGTCTGAAACTTGCAGCCGTGGTTCATCCCGCCGACATTCAGGATCGCGACGGTGGACCATTGGTGTTGAAGGAACTGCGTCCCCTGTTTCCCTTCATCACCAAAATCATCGCCGATGGCGGTTATCAAGGCCCCCAAATGGCCGCCGCCGTGGCGGCGATCAGCCGTGAATGGGAAATCGAAATCGTCAAGCGGCCCGCGCTGAGAAAGTTCGTTGTCCTGCCCAAACGATGGGTTGTCGAGCGCACCTTCGCCTGGCTCAACCGTTGTCGCAGGCTGGCCAAGGATTTTGAAAACCTAACCCGTAACGCGCTTGCTTTCCTCCGCCTCGCCTCCATCCGGATCATGCTAAGAAAGCTCTGTAATCCATGATGAAGTTCCGGGACAGACTCTTACATAGCTGGCGTGGCGTATCGCACAAGATTGCGCGATTTCTGGGCGAAACAGGAATTGGTGCGTGTCTCAAAAGCCATAGCACCGCCGTCAGCCCTCTTCCTGAGGAGGCCTGAAACGCAGTCTCGAAGGACGAGGGCGAGGCTTTTAATACAGACGCCAATAGATAAACCCTATCGCGGTATTGCGCCGGCTCCAAATCCCCGCGCCGGATCTCGCCGCTACCCTTCGCGCTCGCCGGCGTCGAGAATCCAGGTCCGGTCGCAAAAAGCCACATAGAGCCGTTCCTGCCCCAGGGCGGCGCCGAGTTCGACCGCGAGCTCGTTCAGCATCGCCTCGATGTCCTGGTCGGACAGATGTCCCAGATAGGCATGCACCGCCTCGCCGGTGAACACCGCGACCGGTTCCCGGTCGGAGCCGGCCGAGCCGTCCGGACGCGGCCAGGCATAGGTCACCTCGGCGCGGGTGAACATGCCGGAAAGCGCCGGCAGGCTGGCTCCCACCCGGCGGCTCATCCAGGCCCGCGCCGTGCGCACCGCTTCGGAAACGTCGTAGACCCGCCCCTCGGCATCCCAACCCTCGCGCAGGCCGACCGTGATCCTGAAATCGCGGCGCGGGCCTCGCGAGCCGTCCACGACGGCATAGTCCTCGCGCCGTGGCGCGGGAGCGCGCCGCGAACTTCCTTCGGTCATTTCTCGCTCCCTCCTGCTTGCAAACGGGCTTGCCTGATTGCTTGGGATGTCCCGGTGGAAGCGATCTATTTCAGGGCGCCAACCTGCGCCAGACGCTCGCCAGCCAGGGCTGCTGTTCGCGGGGCACGCCGCCGGGACGGTAATAATGGGTTAGTTCTACGAATCCCGCGGCCGACATATAGCGGCGCCAGCTTTCAAGATCATGATACACGCCGTAGCGCCCGCTATTCCAGCCTTCTTCATTACGCCCGCGCGGGTTCGAGCTAAACAGCACACCACCCGGTTTTAGAGTGGAGTAGAGTTCCAGCAACACGCGCGGCAACTCCCGGCTCGGGACATGAAACAACGCGGCGTTGGCGAACACGCCATCGAAATATTTTTCCGGCAGCTCGAGCTTGAGGAAATCTTGCTGCCATACCTCGCAGCCGCCATGGGCGCGCGCCATAGCCGCAAAACGCATGGCGCCTTCCAAGCCGATTGCGATGTGACCTTGTTCGGCAAACACCTTGAGGTCGCGTCCTGGTCCGCAGCCAAAATCGAGGATCGTGAACGGCGGCTCACCCTCGATATGCCGCAACAGCGCGTCAATGTTCTGGCTGACGTTGTGATCGCGCGTGCCTTCCCAGAATTCCTCGGCACGCTGATTGTAGTGCTCCAGCGTGAGGGCGGCGATTTTTTCCAGGTCTTGCGGATGCAGTTTCATAGTCACCCCACGCGCTGCCAGATTTTCGCCGGCAATTTGCGCAGCCTATCTGAAATCCCGTGTCTTCATCTTGATCGTATCAATGTGGAGATCTGGAATGACGATACCGCGCGTGGGCGCCCCGGGTGGAAAACTCCTCGGATCGAGGCCCGGACTACCGTGGTGGAACTCGTCGCCGCGGCCGCGCGGCGGCGGGAACGTGACGTCTCTATCGCCAACGCTCGCCAGCGCTGGCGACAAGTCGGTCAGGTGCTGGGCGACGAGATGGACGACCTCGCCCTCGCGCTGGATGCGGCCGTGGACCGCCATCATCCTGGCCGCAAGGATCACGCGGCGCTGCTTCTCGAACACCTTCGGCCAGATCACGAGATTGGCGATGCCGGTCTCGTCCTCGATGGTGATGAACATGACGCCTTTCGCCGAGCCCGGCATTTGCCGCACGAGAACCAGGCCGGCGGACTGAAGCCAGCGGCCGTCGCGGGCCTGCATCGCCTCGGCGCAGGGGACGATGCGCCTGCGGCGCAGGTCCTCGCGGAGGAATGAGACGGGATGGCTGCGCAGGGTCAGCCCGACATGGCCGTAGTCCTCGACCACCTCGCCGCCGGCGGTCATGGGCAGGAGCGCCACCGTTGGCTCTTGGGCCTACGGCACGGCTTCGGTCTCGCGGGCCGAGGCGGCCGCGAAGAGCGGCAGCGGTTCGTCGCGCAGCACCTTGATCGCCCACAGCGCCTCGCGCCGCGCGAGCCGCAATGAGGGCCGGAAGGCGTCGGCCCCGGCGAGCTGCACGAGCGCGGCGGCCGGGACGCCGGCACTGAAGTGGACCCCTTTGCTGGGACCATGGGTGCTTGGATTTAAGGTGTAGTCTCGCCTGCCGTTGTCCTTCAAAAATCAAGCCGCTTTTTGCTGCTTCTGCTGTTGGTATGTGGGCAACGCGTTTGCGTTGTCCAAGCGAAGCGGCATATCCACAGCGTTCGCCGTCGCCTCGATTTTGTCCATGCCGGCGCGCCACACCGCCATCGGCATCTGGTTGTTCATCGCCTGATGGGGGCGTCGAAAATTGTAAAAGGTCATCCAAGAACCGATGCCGGCCCGCGCCTCGCGGCCGTCAGCGTACGCTTTCAGATGCACCTCTTCATACTTGATCGAACGCCACAGGCGTTCGATGAAAATGTTGTCCATGAAACGCCCGCGCCCGTCCATCGAAATCGCGACGCCAGCGGCTACAAGCTTGCCGGTGAACGCGGCGCTGGTGAACTGCGCGCCCTGATCCGTGTTGAATATCCTCGGCTTGCCGTGTCGTGCCAGAGCCTCCTCCAGCGCTTCGACGCAAAACCCGCTGTCGATCGTGTTTGACAGCCGCCAAGCCAGAACCGCGCGGCTAGCCCAATCGATGATCGCCACGAGATACAGAAAGCCGCACGCCATCGGGATATAGGTGATGCCGGACGCCCACACATGGTTCGGCTCGCTGATCGCCAGGCCGCGCAGCAGGTAGGGGTATATCTTGTGTCCGGGCGCGGCTTTGCTCGTGCCTGGGTGCGGTGCCAAAGCTTCGATCCCCATCACGCGCATCAGCCGCCGCACCCGCTTCCGGTTGACCCCGCGGCCTTCCTTGTTGAGTTCGAACATCATCCGCCGCGAGCCGTAGAACGGCAGTTCGAGATGGAGTTCGTCGATCCGGCGCATCAAGGCCAGATCGTCCGCCCCTGTGATGGGCTTGGGGCGGTAAACCCCCGAGCGCGCCAGATTCAACAGCGCGCATCGGCGGCGCACCGACAGATCCTTGCCAGGCCGTTCGACCATCGCTCTTCGATCCGGCCTGCTCATCGCCCTGGCCTCCTGGCCAAGAAATCCCTTTCAACCGTCAGCTGGCCGATCTTGGCGTAGAGCTTGGCCGCCTCACGCTCGCGCTCCTCCTCGCCGTCGCCCGAACCACTCGCGCCGCGCGCGAACAGGCTCGCGGCGTTGTCGAGAACCTGCTTCTTCCAGCTGTAAATCTGGTTCGGGTGAATGCCGTGCCGCTTCGCCAGCTCCGGCACCGTCGCATCCTCGCGAAGCGCCTCCAGCGCAATCTTCGCCTTGAACGCCGCATCAAACTTCTTGCGTGACTTCGTCATTGCTCGCTCCAACGGTTCCGGCAGAGCAGGACGCTTCACACCTTAACCAATGGCCCTAAATCCGGGGGCCACTTCACATTGGCATTTACGAAATTAGCCGCCGCCTGGCACTCCTTTGCGATCTTGTCACCTTGGTCTTGAGTCAACGTCCACGCCCGCTCGACACTGGAACCAAAAGCAAATGCGACAACAACTGCCAACGGGATCATTTTGTAGATAGTTTTTATACCGTCATCTCCTCCCCTAAACTGGTCAGCCGTCCCCACAGGACGTGAATGCGAATCGCGCCCACACTGATGTGGAAGATATCGGCGGCGAGAGTATTGAGACTCAAATTGCCGCTTTCGACGGATTTTGGCAATGCCAAGCCCCCGGTTTGGAGGAGCCGCCGAAGTTAAGCACGATTGAAGCGAAGCAAGATGGCGTTGTACCCATGCGATCGTGCTTAGATCCCCTTGATTCTGCACGATTTTGCCGAAATCAGGCAACCGCCTTCCGGAACCGGGGCACGCTCAAAACTCGCGGGAAACCCCGGAAGCTTCCGAAACAGGCAGCGGATTCGCCGGCATCGCGCCGGGCGCCGGGAGAGCCACGGTCACGGTCTGGCTATTTTTCTCGACGGTCATCGTCCGCGAATCGACCGAGCGCAAAATCCACCCCGAGGCCGCTTCGCCGACATGGAGACGGACGAGAGTTTTTGTCGTGCGATCGAGCACGACCGCGACTTTTTTCGCCGTGCCGATCGCCGTTCCGACAAGGTCGAGAAGCGGATGCTCGGGTTTGGCTGGTTTGGGCGGCGGCGGGGCCGCGGCTACCCGCTGGGCCACGACCCGCGGCATGGGCGGCCGCCGGGACGCCGAAAAAATCGGCCGTTCCCTCGTGGCGTCGAGCGCGCTAATTGGAATCCCCCACAGCGGATTGCCGCCCGGCGGGGGCTGCCGCGCGCCCGCGTCCTTGGGAGCGCCAGGGAGTTGCTCCGTGTTTGGACTGGTTTGATCCGCGGCCTTTTCCCGCAGGGTCGCGCCGGCCGCCTGGCCGAAGGCTTCGTTCCCGGAAAAAGCACCCACTGCCACGATCACGCAAGCGCAAAGCCTTATCATTTGGTCACCTGCCATCGTCCCGAGACGTCGATTTGCACGCGCATCCGCGCAGCTTCCGTCTCAACGCCTGCTCCACCACCCGATTGCGGCATTTGTACCACGAGTTGGTCGATAAACAAAAACGGCATTCCCGATTCCAGATCGTAAAGCAACTGCTGCAATGCGCTCTGGCCGACCTCGCAGTTTGCCGAGAGGCTGACGTAGCCTTGTTTCGCTTGCGACCCTTGCAAATCGACCTGCGAGGACAGCACATTCCCGCCGGCATCCCTGACGGCGGCGACGACCCGCTGTTGCAGCGCGGCGCCGGCGACTTCCACGGTCGGCCCTTCCAGAAACGGCGAGCCGGACCTCCCAGACGCGAAACCGGACGGCCCGGTGGAAGGCTTGTGGCCTTCGAGCCGGTCGAGCAAATCCGCGGCGGCCGTGTAATCCGCATAATCGCCGGCAAGGCTTGCAAGCGCGAGCCAGGTAATAACGGCGAAACTCACGACGAGGGCGGCATAACCCAAAAGCGGCAGGGCGTGCGCACGGGTAAAAAGCTTTTGGATCGGATGGGTGCGGAGCATGGCGCTGTTCATAGACCTGGCGTGTAAACCGGCTCGATATGAGCCTCGATGGAGAAACGCTCGCCCGACTCCGATGGCGATCGCGTTGTCGGGGCAAAAAAGGTCGCGCGGCTAAAATGCGAGGTCTGTTCGATGAGGCGGATCAAGGATGGGGCATCTCGCGTCACGCCGACGATCTGCATCTTGTCGCCAAGAATTCTGAGCTCGGTCAGATAAGTATCGTCCGGCAGCACCCGCGACAGGGCTTCGATGACAATGACGCTCGATGGCGTTTCATGCTTGTGCCGTTGCAAATCAAGCGCCGCCTCGCTCGTCCCGTCGTGACCCGGTTGGATCGCGGCGCGGCGCTCCGCGACGCGGCGCGTCAAATCGTCTCGTTGCGTCTCGATCACGCCGCCGATGACGGCACTCGCCGCGACCGACACCGCGCTAAAAGCGCCCGCGGCGGCAAGGAGCCCGATCAGAATACGCCGGATACGGCGCTGGCCTTCCGCCTGTCCGGTCTTCTGTTCGCATATCTTAATGGCCGCGATATCCGGCCGCGGTTGTTGCAATCCCGCCAATACAACGATCGTGTCGGCGCCGAGACCAGCGATCGCGCTTATGAACGGCGCGATCAGCGTCCGCGCCGTCGCGGCGATCGTGACGGCCATCCGGTCGTTGGCGGTTTCGGCCGAAGGATGCCAACCGAATGCCGCATCGGCGGCACTCCACGGCGTCAGGCGGTCGATCTGAGCGCGGACAATGCCTTCGAGGAATTCCGAGGCACGGCGCGGTAATTCGAGCAGCCGGAACATGAAACGATTGGGTTGCAGCACGAGCTCGACTTGGGCGCCGCGCAATATTTCCGCCAGTTTGGCGGAAACGGAGGCATCGATATGCCCGTCGACGATGTGAACGGGCTCCCCCGCCGAGTCCAAAGCTTCCGTTTGCGAGGTCCCTTGCAGCACGAAAGCGCCGTCCTGCTGCTCGACGAGCTGGTAGAGACGCCTTGAGCGCAAGGATTCACGGCCCTCGACGATCGTCGCCGCGACACGGTCGATCCAGCGGGACAACGCTTCGACAACTGCGCGATAGGAGTTCATGCAGTCTCCCTTCTCGGCCCGAACCTAGACGGGGCCGTCAAAATCGTCGTGCCAGGCTAGGATGCGATAGGGTTCGGGGCTATTATCCTCGGTGATGAGGAGGACGGCATCGGCGTTCACCTGGCGGCCGGTGTCAAGGGTGATGTGAACGGCGGCCCGTGTTGCCTTGCGCCCGCCGACCGCGACACTGGTACCCGCCGCGCCAAGCAGACTCAAAACCGCTTGCGGATTTTGGGGATCGCGTCGCGTGAGAATAGCTGCGGCCAGGTTCGGGTTCATGCCGGGCAAGGCCGCGACCACCTCTGGCGCGGCCTCGTTGACATCGATCTCCGCCCGGCCGTTGAAAATCGTCACAAAGGGGAGCGCGTTGTCCACGAGCGCCGCCGGCACTCCCCGCACAAGCCGCAATTCGGCGGCATTTTCAAAGGGGGCCTGCCGCGGCCCGTAGTTTAAGCCCGCGGATTTATATGCCTCGGCTTCCTGGTTTTGATTGCCCGGCCCCGGTCTTGTCCGCCAGGCAATGATGCGGTCCGCATAGGAATCCGCGTCCTCGGGCTTTGCCCCGAGCACAACGCACAAGCCGGAAAGCAATGCCTTGGGTGCGAGGTTGAGGTCGATTCGCGCCCCCTCGGAACGAAACGCCACGCCAACATGGGATCGTCCCAGTTGGAAGTCGAAGGCGCCCGAAGTTGGGCGCGAAGCGTCGTCGAACCCGATCAACCGGTAGGCGGCGAGTTCGAGCCCCGCGGCAATCAAAGCTTCGGTCTGAAGCCTGGAGTCGTACACCCGCGCGGCCATCGCCGTGTTGCCGACATACACCGCGTAGACGGAGGCGAGCGCCGCGAGGGCGGCGAGAATCCAGAGCACCGCGACGATAATAAAGCCGTCCGCGGCTGGAGCATTCCTAAGTTCCGGTCGAGGCATTAAAAGGCTCTTGAGTTTCACTTTGCCGTATTTTCTTGACGCGAACCGGCATCCACTTGTCCGGCCAAAGTACCTTGCACCAGTTGGGCTGCCAGGGTCGCTTGGGGCGGAGCGGCTTACGGCGGCGGCGGTCCGGGCCCGGGCTGTGCCGTCCCGGGCCCGTTTGGGCTCGCCGCTCCGCTGTTTCGGCCGCCGCAAGCGGTTCCGGTGCCCCGCACGCATTCGGCCGGCGCGTTCACGTTGAGCAACGTCGCCGTCGAGACCGGCAAGATCTGGTCGGTCACGGCATTGCGAACAGTTACCCGGACCGCATTTGGCAATTGCATGACATCATGCCATGTTTCTTGCCAGATGCGGTCGCCGCCGGCGAAGGCGAAGGAAACCTGAAACGGCGGGCGCACCAGCACGATCGGATTGGTGAACTCAAGCTCGCCGGTGTCCGGGGCCTCGGCCGTGCCCGGCACAAACGGGACCCGGCCGCGGACCAGGACGCGGCCCCGCGCGTCGTCCGTTTCGGCAAGGCGGACAATTTCGAGCCCGGCCGATGCATTTGGGCCAATCGCGGATCGCACGAAGGTCACCGACGATGCCGTGCCGTCGAAGAGAGGCCGCGCGTTCCCGCCGCCCGGCGACACGAATTCCGCCGCGGCAAGATCGGCGACGATCCGGTCGAGGCCGAGACCGAGCAGATCGGCCCTCTCCACGCGGTCGAAGCCCGCCTTCCAGCCCGGCATCCACTGCGCCGTGACCGTGGCGAGGGTCGCGAGGAGCACGCCCATCAGGGCGACCGCGACAAGGGCTTCGAGAAGGGTGAACCCGCCCTCGCCGGACTCCAGGCGGGGGACGGAGTCGCGCCAGCGGGTCATTGCGTGCCAGTCCTCCTGCCAAGCCTTATGGTCTCGAGCTGAAGCGCCGCTCCGGACGGCGATTGCACCTTGATGACAATTGTTTGGGGCGTCCAGAATTGGGCCGCGTGCGGGTTAACGAAATCGCCCGGAAAAGGCGCGACATCGACGGACCAAGCTTGGTCATGCATTTCGCCGGAGAGAGTTCCGGTCGAAAGGCTCGTGCGATCGGGAAGGCCGGTCTCGACCGCTCGCAGGGTTTCGACGAGCCCGAGATGCTGCTCGATCCTTCCGGAACCGCGAATATTTCCCGCCATGAGCAACCCGATGGCAGCCACGGAGATGGCCGTGACGGCGAGCGCGACCAGGGCCTCGATGAGGGTGAACCCGGCGCTGGCGTCCCGGTCCTCACCGGCGCGCTCAAAAGGCATTGCTTGGAACAATTTCGACTCCGCCCGTCAGCCATGTGACGCGGACTTCGAGGGTTGTCCCAAGCCGCGAGAGGTAAATCGTGCCGCCGCAGGACATTCCAGACGGAAGGAACTGGATTGTTGCCGCCGCGGCTTGCTGGCCGCATTGGCTCGCAAGGATTGCATTAAACCCGACATCTTGGGGCAATTGCAGCAAACGCCCGGTCGCGCCGGAACGGATCGTCCGGGATATCGAGCTAAGGCCGGTCGCGACGGCGACGCCGCGCCGGATGGCCGCGTCGCGATCGGCCTTGAGCAAGGCCGCCGTCTCCACCGCGTAGGCTTCGAGCATTGGGCGCGAGGTTCCACGCGGAAACGCCGGCAACGCAATGGCCACGAGCATGGCGATGATGGCGAGGACACAAATCGTCTCGAGCAAGGTAAAACCGCTCTCGCCCCGGCGCCGCCTCATTGTCGCTCCCAGCTCTTGATGGCGACCGCCGTGCCGGTCCCGCCTTCCTTGCCGGACGATCCGAGGGAGACGATCTCATAGGGGCCGTGTTCGCTGGGCGAACGGTAGACATAGGGATGCCCCCAAGGATCGTTGGGAACGTAGCCCTTCTGTAAATAAGGGCCGTTCCATCCGGTTTCGCCCGCCGGACGATGCACCAAGGCGGCAAGGCCTTCGGAGGTCGAAGGATAGTGTCCGAGATCGAGATAGAAAAGATCAAGTGAACTCGCGAAGCTCTGGACCTGGATCGTCGCGGCCTTCACCTTGGACTCGCTGAGGAAATGGAGGACCCGCGGGCCGACAAGGCTCATGAGCAGGCCGATGATCGTGATCACGACCAGGATTTCGATCAAAGTAAAGCCGCTTTCATGCCCGGTACCGGAGGCGCCGGCAATTTCAGCTTCACGCCAACCGCGTTCCAAGCTTCGCTCCGGCCGCCGGATACGACGGGGCCACATGTTGCAAATATTCATCGCGATCAATCCTTATTCATCCGACGACGTCATAAACTGACATAAGAGCGGTCATGACCGAAACGATCAGGCCGCCGACAATGATGCTGATGCAGACGATCGCCAGGGGGCCGACGATACCGACCAGCCGATCGAGGCTGCGTTGAAGCTTGGCTTCGTAAAACTCCGCGATGCGTTGCGCGAGCATGGGCAGTTGACCCAAATCTTCGCCGAGCCGCAAGGTCCGAATGGCCATCGGCGGAATCACCCCTGTCTTGGCGAGCGCGTCGGAAAGCTTGCCGCCGTGGCGGACGAGATCGACGGTCTTGCTCCAGGCGGCGGAGCGTCCCGTCGTTGCCATCAAATCGGCGAGTATGCGCAGCGTCGCCGTCAGCGGGACCCCGCTCGCGAGAAGGACACCGAGGTTGCGGCAGAAGATGGAGGTTCGATGAAAATCCAAGACCCGGTTGACGAAAGGCAAATGCGCGAGCGCTTCCATCATCGTGCCGCGCACCTTGGGACGGCGCAACAAAAACCAGCCGCCGCCGATGAGAAGGATGAGGGTTACCGCGAGCGCCGCGGTGTGCGCCCGCAAGAAATCCGAAAGGGCAAGGAAGCCGAGCACGATCGGGTCGAGTTTGGCATTGAAGTCGCGCAGCACCGCGCCAAATTGCGGCAGCACGAAAGTGAGGAAAAAGACAAGCACGGCGCCTGCCGCGGCCAAGACAAAGGCGGGATACCGCAAGGCGTCGCCGAAGCGCCGGCGCAGCGCCTCGGCCCGGACCCGCTCGGCACCGAGCACCTCCAGGATAGTGACCAGCGTGCCGGACGCCTCGCCCACCCGCGCGAGCACGACATACATCGGCGAAAATAAAGCTGGATGGCGGGCCAGCGCATCGGCGAAACTTTCGCCCGCGAGAACGGCCGCGGTGATCTTGGCGACCGTCGGCCGCAATCGGCCGATGTCCGAGTCGTCCGATAATAATTCGAGGGCATCGTTGATGCGGGCGCCAGTTTGCAAAAGAAGCGCAAGATCGCCGGTGAAAATCGTCACGTCCTCGGGACGCGGACGCGACAGGATATTGAAGTCCCAGCGTGTGCCGGCCCTCGCGCCATCGTCGCGGACGGTCTCGATCGGAATGAGGCCGAGATATTCGACGCGCTCGGCGACCTCCGCGGCCGTGGTAGCCGCGATCGACCCGCTCACCACTTCGCCATTGGGGGTCAGGGCCCGGTAGCGGAAACTCGTCATGGCTCACCGCACGGTGGTGACGCGCAGAACTTCGGCGGCGGAGGTGACGCCCGCGCGGCATTTCGCGACAGCGTCCTCGACCATGGTCGTCATACCGGAGCGTCTTGCGGCGAGATCAATCGCGCGCGCATCGGCGTGCGGTCCGACAAGTTCGTACACCTCGTCCTTCAATTCAAGCGCCTCGAATACCCCATTGCGGCCGCGATAGCCGGCGCCGCCGCAGCGCTCGCAGCCGGCCGGCTCGTGAACGCAATCCCCGGACCGCAGGCCAAGTGCGTCAAGGCGGGGATCGGCGGCAAGATCTTCGGGGGTGAGAACGCGGTTGCGCTTGCACCGGTCGCAAAGGATGCGAACCAGCCGTTGCGCGATCACCGCCCGCAACGTCGATTTGAGCAAGAAACCCTCGACGCCAAGATCGAGCAGGCGCGGAACCGCCGCCGCGGCATTTTCGGTGTGAAGCGTGGTCAACACGAGATGGCCGGTGAGGGCGGCATGCACGGCGATATTCGCGGTCTCGGCATCGCGCACCTCGCCCACCATGATGACATCTGGATCTTGCCGGACGAAGGCGCGCATCGCGGTGGCGAAAGTAAGTCCGATCGCCGGTTTCACCTGCGACTGATTCACGCCCTGGATCTCATATTCGACCGGATCCTCGATCGTGAGAATCTTGCGCGAAGGGTCGTTGAGCATCGAAAGCATGGTCGCGAGCGTCGTCGTCTTGCCGCTGCCGGTCGGCCCCGTCACGACGATCAAGCCATGCGGGAGCGAAAGCAGCCGGCGCACGATTCTCTCATCGGCGATCGACAGGCCGAGTTTTGCTACGTCGAGCAGACCACGATCGCGCGGCAACAGGCGGATGACGGCCAATTCGCCGTGTTGGGCCGGCATCGTCGCGACGCGGATATCGATTTCCGAGCGCGCGACCTTCTGCCTTGCCGCGCCGTCTTGCGGCAGGCGCCGTTCGGCGATGTTGAGGCCGGCCAGAATCTTGATCCTGGAGATCAGGGCTTGCGGCAAGGCATTGGCCGGCGCGGGCACGGCGCGGAGCAAACCATCGACCCGCATGCGCACCACGAGGCCGTTCCGGAACGGTTCGATGTGAATATCGCTGGCGCGAAGCTCGAGGGCCTTTTCGAGCAAGTCGTTGACCGCGCGCACGACCGGGGCGCCGCTCGCCAGATCGCGCAGACTTTCAATGTCGTCCTCGGCGCGGGCGCTCGCGGCCCCACTGTCCCCGGCCGCCGTTTCCCCGCCGCCAAGCTGCTCGCCGAGAACAGTCGCGATATCCTCGAAGGAGGCGATTTCTATCAAAACCGGTGCACCAAGGACGATTTCGGCGGCACGGACAGCGGCGGCGTCGCTCGGGTCGGCGACGGCAAGCTTGTATTGACCTTTCGGCATTTCGAAGGGGAAGACCGCGGTGTCGCGCAGGAAGCGCGGCGAAAAGCGTCCGGTCAAAGCCGGCGCGGCGACGAGCTGGGGCAAGGTGAGCCGCTTCAAGCCATAAAATTGGGCGACTTCATCGGCAAATCCGTTGGCGGTGAGCTCGGTCAACTCCCAAAGCTTGCGAAGGGATCGTTCGGCGGTGGACGCGCTAGCGGAAGCGGGCGCAAGTTCAGTATCCGAAAGCAGATAATTTTTGTTCGCTAAATATTTTGCGAAGTCTTCAACTGCGACGGGACTCATGTTCGCGTCTCTAGGCCTATGAAACAATTTACAATCACGACAGGCTTCGAGCCTGTCCCAAAAACCTGCACGGAACCCAACCCCTCACCCTGAGGAAGCCTGAAGGCTGTCTCGAAGGGCGAGGGCGCCTCGGAAGCCGCCGCGGCACAGCCCTCGAGACGCCCACTTCGTGGGCTCCTCAGGATGAGGGCAAGGCTATTGAGATAGGCGCCACGCCGCCGAGGGATGCTTGAGCGGCGCCATGCACCGCCGCCGTTGGTCTCAAGCCCGTCCGCCGCCTTTATCCGCGCTAGCTTGCCTCGCCATGCCCGAGGATACGACGTTGGCGGGCTCCTTTCCAGCCATTTTGATAAGAAGCTAGCTCCCGCCTTCGATGACATTCGTCAGCCGGCGAACGTCCACGCGTTCGCGGACGTCCCGTGTTTCAGAGTTAGATGGGCCGCTGTCTAGATCCCCTTCGGCCATGAAAATGCTCCCATTCAGGTGGGATGGCCAATTCAAGTCGACCAAACGAGGTTTTGCCACGACCTCCGGCCGCGCCGCATCCCCTGTTCAGGGGGTGCGGGCGGTGCTATTGCTTCGGGTATGCGGCTACGCCGGAGGGGCCGATGGGCGCGGTCGAGCATCTCAAGACCTTGTGCTGCCTCGGGCTCAAGCCCGAGAGCGCGATGATCGCGGTCACGCCCCTGCTGCATGAGATCATTCCGCATGGCTCGTCGCGTCTCGCTCTTTTGGCGCCCGATGCCACGATCACCAACGTCTACGCCGAAAACCCCGCGACCGGAGCGATCTTCCGCGAGCGCTTTTGGCGGTTCATGGATGATCCGTCGGCCCTGGCTTCTCTGTGGGTGCCTGCGTTCCGTGCCGTGGGCATTGGCTGGACTTTGCACCGGCAGGGCGGCGACTACCTGGAAAGCCGCTATTACCGGGAAATAGAGGCGCCGCTCGATTCCTGTTGGCTTTTGGGCGGCATGATCGGCGATGGGGGGCGGACCATCGCCTCTGTGCATCTGACGCGTCCGCGAAGTGCCCGCCCGTTTGCGGGGGACGACGTTGAGCGCCTCGACCGGCTGCGGCCCTGGCTCGCGCACGCGTTCCGGCGGCCGTTATCCTGCAGTTTGCACCAGGAGGATCAGGCTCCAATAGGCACAGTAGGACCAACGGTGTTGAGCGGTCAGTTGATCGTGAATTCTGACGCGAGGCTCGTCCACCATACCAGCGGCCTCGAACATCTTCTCATAATTCTCATGGGAGAGCCGGTGAATTACACGCGCTACGTGCCAGTCCGCGACAGGCTGCCCCCGCCGGTTCTGAAGCTTCTCCAGCTGATCACTGGTGCCACGAACGGCACCTCCAATACGCCGCCCCGCCTGCGGATTTCGACCGCCTATGGCGTTCTCACGCTCGAAGCCAAATGGCTCGTGCCGGCAGGCACACTTGCCGAGGACGCCGCTCGGGATCCGAAATCCTGCCTCATCTCGGTGACGATCGACCTCCACGAGCACCCCATTGCCCATGCGGCGCGCGTGCTCCGGGAAAGCGGCGCGACGCCGACGCAGACAAAGGTTGGCATTCAACTTGCCCTTGGAAAGCCGAAGCCAGTGATCGCCGACGAACTTGGCATCCAAATTTCCTCGGTCGCGGATCACACGAAAATGCTCTATCAGACTCTCCGTGTTCACAATTCCGCCGAGCTCGGCACGAAAATCTGGCTGGGCCAAAAACAAGACGAGGCGCGCCAAGGTTTGCGGCGCGCCGGGTAAGCCGCGCTCTTGCGCCTTCCGGCCAATGCCGCGAAAATCTCTCCGGTCCATATAACTTCATGAAACCCCTCATTCGCTGTCATGAAACATTGGGGTCTTTCTAACTTGGCGCGGCATTCCTCACAAACCGCGGGAGTGCGCCTGCGGGTTCGAGCCGATGCCGATGGCGCGAGCCTTGCCGGTCTTTGGGTGGCGAGCTGGCGGGAGGCCATGCCGGACATCGATTTCGAGGCGCGGCGGCCGTGGTTTCTCGATCATCTGCGGGCCCTGGAAGCGGGCGGCGCGATCACGATCTGCGCTTTTGACGGGTTGGGCCGGCTCCTCGGCTTCGTGACCTTCGATCCGGCGAGGGCCTTTCTCGATCAGCTCGCCGTCGCGCCCGAAGCGAAAGGTACCGGCGCGGCGAAGCTCCTCCTTAACGAGGCATGCCGACTTTCGCCGAACGGTCTCGTTCTCGATGTTAATCAGGACAATGCCCGCGCGCTAGCATTTTATGCGCGCGAAGGATTTGCCAAGACCGCGGAAGGCGTGAACCCGCGCTCCGGGTTAAAAACATGGCGGCTGCACCGGCCGGGAAACGCTTGAGTCATTTTCCGGGGCACGTCATTATTGCAGCATCGCTTCGGCATGGACTCGGCGGGGTCGCCGCGCGCTTTCGTCATCACGGTCACCGTCGTGGTGGGCTACGGGCCGTTGTTGGGGATTGCGGCGGCGTGGTTCGGGCTTGCGCGAGGCGGTGGTTTTAGCGTTGCCGCGAGGTTGCCGGCCTAAAGACTTTGCTGCCTCTCGGGGGCCCGGGTTTTTTCTTGAATATTATGCTTTTTGCTGAAGCGGTCCTCAGGCCCCGCGAATTTGAAACGGATATGGCCGTCATCATCACGATAACGCATGACGAGAACCCAGTAGCCCCGATCTGGCCATGCTTCGTAATCATGGCCGGGAACCAGATGGGTTAACTTCTTTGCCGCCGCAAAGGCTGCGTCGCGGGATCTAAACCTGGGTCTATACAATGTGATCATGATCTTCTCTTGTAACCTCACATCTGGTCATTCCGGGCGTCGCCAGCCTCAAGCAATCGCGCGGAACCGGAAACAAGCCCCCGTTGCCAGCCCCTGGAGAGCGGCCGGCAACGGGGAAAAATTGTTTGGTGCTCCAGATGCTGATATTTTAAGTGGTTCAGTTAGGTCCCGCACCCCCTGTTCAGGGGGTACGATGGCTGCTATTGTTCCGGAAAGTAGCACCTACGCCTGGGGGACGCACCGATGGGGGCGGTCGAGCATCTCAAGACCTTGTGCTGCCTCGGGCTGCCGCCCGAGAGCGCAATGGTCGCGGTTGCGCCGGTGCTGCACGAGATCATTCCACATGGCGGGTCACGCCTGGCTCTTGTCGCGCCCGATGCCGCGATAATCACCGGCTACTCCGAAAATCCCGAAAGCGGAGCAATATTCCGCGAGCGTTTATGGCGGTTCATGGATGATCCATCGTCCCTCATGTCTTTGTGGGTCCCGGGGGTCCGCGCCGTGGCCATCGGTTGGGCGTTGCACCGGCAGGGCGGCGATTACCTCGAAAGCGGCTATTACCGGGAAATAGAGGCGCCGCTCGATTCTTGCTGGATTTTGGACGCGATGATCGGCGATGAAGGCCGGACTATTGCATTTGTGAGCCTCACGCGTCCGCGCAGCGCGCGCCCCTTTATGGCGGACGACGTTCAGCTCCTCGACCGGCTGCGGCCCTGGCTCGCGCATGCATTCCGGCGGCCGTCATCTGGTAACGTGCACCAGGAGGATCAGGCTCAACTAGGCATGGCAGGACCCACCGTGCTAAGCGGTCAGCTAACTATGACTCCCGACGCGAGGATCGTCTTTCAGACCCGTGGCCTCGAGCTTCTGCTCAGAATTCTCGCGGGGGAGCCGACCAACTACACGCGCTACGTGCCAGTCAGCGACACGCTGCCCGCGCCGATCCTGATGCTTCTCCGGCAGATCACCGGCGCCGCGAACGGCATTTCCAACACGCCGCCTCGCATGCGGGTTTCGACCCCTTTTGGCGCTCTCTTGCTCGAAGCAAAATGGCTCGTGCCGGCGGGCACATTTGCGGCAGACGTCGCCAGGGATCCGAAATCCTGTCTCATAGCGGTGACGATCGAACTCCACGAACACCCCGTTGCCCATGCCGCTCGCATGCTGCGCGAAAGCGGCGCGACGCCGGCCCAGACGAAAGTTGGAATTCACCTCGCTCTTGGCAAGCAGAGGCCGAAGATCGCGGACGAACTCGGCCTCCAACGCTCCTCGGTCGCGGATCACACCAAAAAGCTCTATCAGACTCTCGATGTTCACAATTCCACCGAGCTCGGCACGAAAATCTGGCTGAACCAAAAACAAGACGAGGCGCGCCAAGGTTTGTGGCGCGCCGGATGAGTTTTTCCGGCGCCGTCCTCAAGAACGGGATTTGTTCGAGACAAGCCGCCCGGTCGCTCTTAATGTCATCGTCGGCAAGCGCCCGGATGAAAAAGCGGCGGCCGCGATAAAACATTGTGCTTGACGCGGCGATGCCGGCGGCGGGCCGCGACAAGATCGCGGGCTCCAAGCACAAGGGCCTCTGGGCCGGCGGACCCGTGCCGCTCGGCGATCGCTGCATCGACAAGAAGCTCGAAATCGTGCCCGAGGAGGCGGAGGCTGTCCACACTATCTTCACACGCTATCTGGAGCTTGGCTCCATGGGCGCTTTGATCACGGAGCTAGTTCGATCGCCAGGCCATTGCCCATCTGCTCAAGAACCGGTTCTACCTCGGCGAGGTCACCTATCGATCATTACCGGAACACGAGCACCAGCTCGCAAAAATTATGTGCTCACCGCATCGGAACAGCGTACGGCGACATGGGGCCGCGGCACGTTCGGGTTCGGATAGGATTTCCAGACGATCTCGTCGAAGGAAGCGTGCCCGAAAAAACGACGGGAGGCGGCTCTTTTCTGTTCTTCGCTCTTGCCGCTCTCGCTGCCAGTGCTCTTCGACGACCGCGGCAACCGCATGAGCCCACGCCATGTGCGGACGCTTCACCCCAAAGCTATACGTTGCGCGAATTGGTCGAGCTTTATCGGCGGCATTGTCACGGCGGTTCTGGCTTGCGGTCCCTATGGTGATTCGGTAGCAAAGGGGATGAAGAAAATCAGCTACAATGGGTACCGATTCCCACCCGAGATCGCGGTGGCTGCGCAGGATGCGGCGCTTGGATCACCGCGATCTAAAATAATTAGCGAGACGGCAGCGGCTTGATCAGCGGTGCGAGCAGCGTGGCGGCCTGCTGGGTCGTCAGGACATCTTCAGGGTCGAGCTTGATGATCTCAGCCTTGTCCGGGTCGGGCTCCCACACGTCCTCGCCGATGAGCCGCCCCCGGTCGTCGTATGGCCAGATCATCTCCAAGAAATTCGTATAGAGATACATTGCGTTCTCGTCGGGTTTGACCGCTTTCGCTTCCAGCACCCTTTTCACAATTCGTTCGGAGAGAAATCCGGGCAAATAGGACATCGCTTTGTTGAACATGAGCGACCCTCCTGAAATCTGCTGGTGGTAGATGGAGGTGGAGGCGATGTAGTTGTCCGCAACCGCCACCTGCTCGTTTTCGACGTAGAAAATGGCCTGGTTGGTGTCCGCCCACATACGGTACAAACTCTTGACGGCATCCCGCCCCTCGAGCTTAGTGTGTTGGCCGCGGGCATGGACATGATACACAGGGTTTTCGACCGTCATCTCGGGGACGAAAATCTCATCGTAGCGCCCGGCGATCTCTAGGAAGCGGTGACGGTAATAGGCCTGGAGCATGAACCGATGCCTCGGATTCGTCGTGACCGCCAGCAGTCGATCGATCCCGTCGTTGGTTTTGGTGATGTCGTATTTCGCCATTAATACCTCCTTCGGCGCGGCATGGCTGAAAAACAGCGGCGAGCGGATTGCAGCCGGCGCCCGGCTGATTTTCCAGAAAATTGCGTGATAACCGACATCCACCGGATGACAGCCTTGACGAGAATGAAGTTGCCGCTTCTTAAGGATTTTGGCAATGTCAAATCCCCGACATGAGGGAACCGCCCAGTGGCAATGGCGCGGCTCAACTCGCGGAGCGGCAAAACCCTTTGGTCAATATCGAATTGAACAAGAATTCCTCTCGGCCGGGTAAAGCACTAGAAACGGGACACGAGAATCACCGGTGGCGGGCGAAACGCCTCTCGTTCCGCTCAAGCCCGGCGCTTTTTTGGGACCACGATGAAATTCACCCTCTCCTGGCTTAAGGATCACATCGAGACCGATGCCCCTCTCGACCAGATCGTAGCGACGTTGACCAAAATCGGTCTCGAGGTCGAGCACGTCGACGACAAGGCTCTTGCGCTCAGGGATTTCATCATCGCCCGCGTCGTCGAGGCGAAGCCGCACCCCAATGCCGGCCGCCTGCGGATTTGTCTCGTCGATGCCGGGGGCGCCGCCCTGGTGCAGGTCGTCTGCGGCGCGCCCAATGCGAGGGCCGGCATGATGGCGGTTTTTGCCCCGCCAGGGGCCCATATCCCGGGCAAGAAGATCACGCTCGGCAAGGGAGTTATCCGCGGCGTCGAATTGAACGGCATGCTTTGTTCGGGCGCCGAGCTCGAAGTGTCCGATGATCATGACGGCATTCTCGATCTGCCGGACGCGGCCCCCGTCGGCGCGGCTTATGCGCAATGGGCATCGCTCGATGACCCGCTCATAGAGATCGATCTCCTGCCCAACCGCCCCGATGCCGCGGGTATCAACGGAATTGCCCGCGACCTCGCGGCGGCGGGGCTCGGCAAACTGAAAAGCGAGGCCGTGGCGCCGGTCGAGGGCGGGTTTTCTTGTCCGGTCGCGGTCCGGCTCGACTTCGCGCCACCGGACGCGCATCTCGCGCCCGCCTTCGCGCTGCGCCTCGTGAAAGGCGTCCGCAATCGGCACAGTCCCGATTGGATGCAGAGGCGGCTCAGGGCGATCGGGCTGCGGCCGATCAATGCGCTCGTCGATATCACCAATTATCTCACCTTCGACCGCGCCCGGCCGTTGCACGTCTTCGACGCGAAAAAAGTCAAGGGAAACATTACTGTCCGCCGCGCGACGCCGGGCGAGGAACTCACCGCGCTCGATGGCCGGACCTACAGGCTCGACGCGGACAATGTGGTTATTGCCGATGACGCGGGCGTCGAATCCCTGGCCGGGATCATGGGCGGCCAAGCCTCTGGCTGCGACGCGGAGACGACGGACGTGCTGATCGAATCGGCGCTTTGGGATCCCGCGAATATCGCACGCAGCGGGCGCAGGCTCGGCATTAATTCGGACGCGCGCTACCGCTTCGAGCGCGGCGTCGATCCGGCATTCTGCCTTCCTGGACTTGAGCTTGCGACGAGGCTGGTGGTTGACCTGTGCGGCGGGGTTGTCTCGCAAATCACCCTTGCCGGGCGGATTCCGCGGCCCGGCCGGCGCATCGTGTTTCCGTGGAGCGAGGTGAAGCGGCTGACCGGGCTCGAACTCGACAGTTCGGAAATGGCCGGCATTCTCGAGAGCCTTGGATTCGAGCTCGCCAATTTTGCCGGCACCGCCGGAGAGGTGGTCGTGAAGGCGCCCTCGTTTCGGCCCGACGTCGAAGGGACGGCCGATCTCGTCGAGGAAATCGTGCGGATCGCGGGGCTCGATCGGGTTGCGTCCGCGCCATTGCCGCGCGCGTCCAAGCATGTCGCGGGACCCGTGCTGACGCCGCTGCAAAAGCGGGTGAGGAGCGCCAAATGGGCGCTTGCCGCCAACGGCCTCGTCGAAGCGGTGACTTGGTCCTTCGTTTCGCGCCAGCGCGCGCTGATGTTTGGCGGCGGCGCTTCTCGTCTCGCGCTCGCCAATCCGATTGCCCCGGAGCTTTCGGACATGCGGCCGAGTCTGCTGCCAGGTCTGATCGCGGCGGCGCAACGCAACGCCGACCGTGGCCATGGCGATGTCGCGCTTTTCGAGGTCGGGCAAATTTTCTTGAGCGACGACGCAGAAGGTCAGAAGATCGCGGCCAGCGCGATCCGGCGCGGCATGGCGAAAGTCAATGGAACCGGGAGGCATTGGTCGATGCCGTCCGCGGGGGTCGATCTCTTCGATGCCAAGGCCGACGCTTTCGCTCTTCTTTCGGCGCTCGGCGTGCCGCCCCGCGGTTTGCGGCTCGTTTCCGGCGGACCGGCATGGTTTCACCCTGGCCGCTCGGCCACCCTCCAATTGGGGCCAAAAAATGTCATTGGCGCGTTTGGCGAGATCCATCCGCGCAACCTCGAAGCCCTTGGCTCCGAGGGGCCGGTCGCCGGTTTCGAGCTGCTCCTCAATGACATACCGGCGCCGAAATCGCGGTCCACAAAGACCAAACCGAAGCTCGAACTTCCGGAGTTCATGCCCGTGCAACGCGACTTTGCCTTCCTGGCCGATCGAACCGTGAAGGCGGCCGATATCGTGAAGGCGGCCGCGTCGGCCGAACGCGCGCTCGTCGCGGACGTCGGCGTTTTCGATGTCTACGAAGGCAAGGGCATACCCGAAGGGAAGAAATCGGTCGCCATATCCGTCACCTTGCAACCGCGCGAAAAAACCCTGACCGAGGCCGAGATCGACGCCGCAGCCGGTAGGATCGTCGCCGAGGTCACGAAGATGACCGGCGCGAGCCTCAGAGGATAAACCCTTGCGATCCATTTTCACTGCCGTTTTCGTAGCCGCGCTGGTCGCGGTCCCCACGCAATCGAAAGCCGCTCCGCGCAGCATCGACGACTGCGAAATAATTCAGGCTGCGGACGCTTACAATCAGTGCCTGGCCTTGTTCGGTCCCCTCGCCCGCGGCCATGGCGGGGATAGCCAGGACGCTGCGGCAACACCCGGAAACGCAAATGCCCGGGTGGCCATGGCGGGGGATTCGGGCCACGAGCATGGCGCCCGCCACGCGAGCAGACACCGTTGGACGAGACACCGCTGGGCGCGACATGGCCATTGGCACAGGACCCGAGCCGCCGCCCACCAGCATGGCAAAACCACAACCCTGGCGTTCAGCGTGGTTTCGGGCCACACGCGGCTACGCTAGGGCCTCGATTCCGCCGATGAGGGTTTGTCGGTCCGGCGATTGCGGCAATGGGACGACACGGCGCCGCGTCCGGATTCGGCCATATCGACAACCCTACCTGGCGATCGGTGACCTTGACATGTCGCCAGCCTTCGAGCCGGGCGAACATCATTTTAGTTTTTTAAGCCACACTTTTTTTCTTTTGCTCGTCGATCTTAGATATCTCCAAGGAATCCGCTTTGGCCTATTCAATTATCCCATTGTTTTTTGGCGTTGAGTTTTACTGTCCGCCATATAGTTTTGTAAGAATAGAAGCTCGATCCGTTTTTCATGTCATTCTACGTTTATTTGCGGCTATCTTTGGAAGCTTTAGCATTCACGGGCTTTTGGGTTTTGTCCACCATTCCTAAAATCTTGCGGTACTGTCGTCCTACCCCAGGTAAATTTGTTTCGCCGGATTTGCTGCATCGTTCGGCAGAAATTGCTCGCCGTCCCCGGTTCAGATTGGCGTTGGCGGCGGCGGGCCGGGCGCGTGACGCGGATGGCGCAAGCAGCGGGTCAATGCGAATGCCCGGCGTTGCGCCAGGACGAAAAATTTGCGACGTTGGGGCCATGCCGAATTCGCGCCCATCAAAACGTGGCCACAGGGCTAGTGCGCCGCGTCAGTCAAAATGATGGGGATAGCTGGTCGGATCGCTTCGCTCTATATCGTTTGTTTGTGAGGTGCTTGAGTGGGCTTGATCCCTGCAATTTGGCTGACGCAACCCACTAGCGCTCCTCGGGATTACGCGGAAGGCGTTCGCTGGTACCGCAAGGCGGCCGATCAGGGAGACGCCGACGCGCAATTGATGCTCGGGATCCTGTACAATGAGGGTATTGGCGTTCCTCGGGATTACGCGGAGGCTATCCGCTGGTATCGAAAGGCGGCCGACCAAGGAAATGCGGGTGCGCAGATCCGTCTCACGTCTATGTACGAAAACGGTCAGGGCGTTCCTAAGGACGCCGCGGAAGCGGTCAAATGGCGGCGCAAAGCGGCCGAGCACGGAAACGCCGACGCGCAGGCAAAGCTCGGGCTCATGTACGCGGACGGTCTGGGCGTTCCAAAGAACTTGACGGAGGCTTTCCGCTGGTATCGGAATGCGGCCGAACAGGGACACGCTGGAGCGCAGGGCGCAGTCGGGGCCATGTACTATAAGGGTCTGGGCGTTCCAAAGAACTTGGCGGGGGCTTTCCGCTGGATTCGCAAGGCGGCCGCGCAGGAGAATCCTCAGGCTCAGGCTCTTCTCGGGTTCATGTACCAATTGGGTGAAGGCGTTCCTCGTGACTATATTCAAGCCTATATGTGGTACAATCTCGCGGCCACTGGCGGAGTCAATCGAGCCGCTCAAGATCGCGACGGCCTCGAACATGCGATGGCGGCCGCGCAAATAGCCGAGGCCCAACAGCGAACCGCCACATGGCGGCCTGTGCAACCTGAGGAGCAGCAGACCCTTCCTGGCAAGTCCGACGATCCGTGGGCCGCGGCCAACCCTCAGCCAATGCCGAAAACTGCCAAGCCCGCGCCGGAAGCGGCGTCCGGACAACTCGGTACAGGCTTCTTTATTGGTGAGGGCCTACTGCTCACCAATGCCCATGTCGTGAAGGGATGTTTGGAAGCGAGCATCGGGCCGCCCGGGCAGAGGGTGACGGCGCTGGTGGTCGCCCGCGACGATGACAATGATCTCGCTCTCCTGCGCGCCGCAACTCATCCGCCAGCGGTTGCAGTACTCCGGCTCTCTGTTCGCCAGGGAGAAGCAATCGCGGCCTACGGCTACCCGCTGCCCGGCTTGTTCGCTTCGGGCGGCAATTTGACTACCGGGAACATCACAGCTCTTTCGGGCATCGGCGACGACAGCCGCTTCTTGCAAATCTCGGCCCCGGTCCAGCCGGGCAACAGGGGTGGCCCGCTTCTCGACGGCGCTGGCAATGTGGTTGGCATTGTGGAGGGCAAGCTCAATGCGACCAAAGTCGCGAGCGCCATTGGCGACGTTCCGCAGAACGTCAATTTCGCCATCAAGGCGTCGGTCGTGGCAACCTTCCTCGACAGCAACGGTATCCATTACGACAGCGGAGTATCCGCCTCCGTGCGCCCTCCCGCCGACATCGCCGAAAATGCCAGGCACTTCACAGTGCCAGTGGAATGCAGCGGTTCCGCTCAATAGGCGAGAACATCTTTCTAATCACGCGTCAAGCTTGCCGCGTGTCTCGCCGGTCCGCCAAGCCGTCTTGGCCGCGCCGGAAAAATCGTCGAAGCGGCCCGCCGCGATGGCGCGGCGGATGTCCTCCATAAAATCCTGGTAATAGGCGAGATTAATCTCGGTCAGCAGCATCATGCCGAGAATCTCACCTGATTTGACGAGGTGGTGCAAAAACGCGCGGGAATATGTACGGGCGCTTGCGGAACCCGACAGCGGATCGGCCGGGGACGGATCGCCGGCGTGGCGGGCATTGCGCAAATTGAGCCGCCCGGACCTCGTGTAGGCAAGACCATGGCGCCCGGCGCGCGTCGGCAACACGCAATCGAACATGTCGATGCCCCGCCGCACGCCCTCCAGAAGATCGTCCGGGGTGCCGGCGCCCATGAGATAGCGAGGTTTTCCGCATGGCAACCACGGCAAGGTACACTCGATCATGGCGAGCATGACCATCCGCGGCTCGCCGACGGCAAGCCCGCCCAGCGCGTACCCGTCAAATCCCATGTCCGCGAGCGCCTTCGCGCTTTCGATCCGCAAGGATTCGGCCGCGCCGCCCTGGACGATGCCGAACACCGCGCGCCCCGGCTTGGCCACAAACGCCGCCTTGGAGCGTGCCGCCCATCTCAGCGATAAGAGCATGGCGCGGCGCGCGTCCGCTTCCGCGCAGGGAAGTTTGACGCACTCGTCGAACTGCATCGCGATGTCGGAACCGAGCAGGTCCTGAATGTCCATCGCCCGCTCGGGAGTCAACACATGCCGCGCGCCATCGATGTGGGATTGAAAGGTCACCCCGTTCTCATCCAGCATTCGGAGTTTGGCGAGCGACATCACCTGGAACCCGCCGGAATCGCTCAGGATAGGCCACGGCCAGTTCATGAATTCATGCAGGCCGCCGAGCATCGCGATTCGCTCCGGCCCTGGCCGCAGCATGAGATGATAGGTGTTGGCGAGCACGATATCGGCGCCCTGCGTCTTTACCGTTTCGGGATGCATCGCCTTGACCGTGCCAGCCGTGCCGACCGGCATGAACGCCGGCGTGCGGATTTTTCCTCGGGGGGTCGTGATCATTCCCGAGCGCGCGGCCCCGTCCTGGCTCAAAACGTCGAAACGGAAAATCCCCGTCACGCGCCATTCTCCACGGCGGCCGGAAACAGCAAACAGGCGTCGCCATAGCTATAGAACCGGTAGTTTTCGGCGATCGCGTGAGCATAGGCAGCGCGCATGGTCTCAATGCCGGAAAAAGCGGCGGCAAGCATGAAAAGCGTCGAGCGCGGCAGATGGAAATTGGTCAACAGCACATCGGCCGCCTTGAACTTATAGCCCGGCGTGATGAAGATCGACGTTTCGCCGGCAAAAGCCTCGAGCCTTCCATCCGGCCTCGCCGCGGCTTCGAGAATCCGCAAGCTCGTCGTCCCCGCGGCAATGATCCGTCCTCCCGAGGCGCGCGTCTTATTCAGGGCGTCGGCCGCCGCTTGGCTAACCTCGCCCCATTCGGCGTGCATCTTGTGGTCTGCGGTGTCCTTCGCCTTGACCGGCGAGAATGTGCCCGGCCCCACATGCAGCGTAACTCTTTGAATAAGGACACCCCGCGCGGCAAGCGCGGCGGCGAGCCTTGGCGTGAAATGGAGGCTTGCGGTCGGCGCCGCGACCGCGCCGGGCTTTTGCGCGAACAGCGTCTGATAATCTTGCGTGTCACGTTCGTCGGCCCGCCGCCGGCTGGAAATATAAGGCGGCAGAGGCATTTGGCCTATTCGTTCGATTGCCTTTTCGAGCTTCTCGCCGGACACAACGAACTTCAGCAAAACGTCTCCTTCGCCGCCTTTTGCAACGACCTCGGCATCGAGACTTTCCGCGCCGCTCTCCATGCCGTTTGCGGCGGCGAAGCGAACGATTTCGCCTCGTTTCAGCTTTTTCGCCGGCCGCACGTAGGCGCGCCACACCGTTTCGCCTTCGCGTCCAATCAAGGTTGCCTCGATCCGGGCCGAGGTTTTGCCGCGAACTCTGACCCCATGGAGCCCCCCGCAAATGACCCGCGTGTCGTTGACGGCGAGAACGCCGCCGGGCGCAAGTTGATCCGGCAGGTCGAGGACCGCGCGGTCCTCGAAACGCGGCGAGCCATGCGGCCGGACAATGAGGAGCCGCGCGGCGTCGCGCGGTTCCGCGGGGCGCAGCGCAATGCGTTCCGGAGGCAGATCGAAATCGAACAGATCGACGCGCATGATGAGTTCGTCGCCCGCGAGCCGGCTATAATTTCGACCGGCGTCGCCGGCCCGGCAAGACCGCGCCGGGCGCCGCAAACTTCGCGATCATGCGTTTGGGGAGTCAGCCGACTGTCGCGGAAACGATCCTATCGGGATCGCGGACGGGTTCGCCGCGTTTGATCTTGTCGACGTTCCGCATGCCCGCCGCGACCTTCCCCCAGACGGTATATTGCTTGTCGAGAAAGCGCGCGTCGCCAAAGCAGATGAAGAACTGCGAGTTGGCCGAATTTACGTCCTGCGCGCGCGCCATGGAACAGGTGCCGCGTACATGCGGCTCGGCACTGAACTCGGCCTTGAGATTGGGATATTTCGAGCCGCCGGTCCCGGTCCCGTGCGGGCAGCCGGTCTGGGCCATGAACCCCTCGATCACGCGGTGGAAAACGACGCCGTCGTAGAACTTCTCGCCGGCAAGCTTCTTGATATGCGCGACATGGGCTGGGGCGAGATCGGGCCGCATTTCGATGACGACCTGCCCCTGCGTGGTCTCTAGGGTGAGCGTGTTACCGGCCTCCGGCATGCCGAACTCCCGCCTGAATGGGTTTTCCCGGCGCCTGCCATAGCCGATCAGCGGGCCGCAGTAAACTCGCGCCAGGCGGGCGCGGCATGGCCGCCGCCGTTATGCGCAAAAACCGATCGGGACGGCTCTCGGGATACCCTGACGCCGTCCGCCCACACTTAGGCATAGACATAGTGGCGCGGCGAAAGATCATGCTTCTGCCGGCGCCGGCATCCGATCCCCCCCGCTTGCGACGCGCGAGCACAGCCGGTGAGAGATTGGGCGCGTCCTTGGCCCAAGCAAGGCGGCCAGCGGGACGGGCGATGCCGGCAGGGACTTGGCCGTGGTCGAAGGCTTTCGCGGCGATTTCCGCGCGTGGGTGCGCCGCGATGCGGAGCGCGCGTCGAGGGCTGCCATCTGCGTGACCCTTCCTGGTTTCAGTGGCCCGTGGTCGAGGGGAACATCGTCGCCGGCTTCCGTCTCTGCAACAAATCCTTCAAGTGTCTCTATTCGGGGTATGAGCTGGCTTGGTTTATCTGAACGGTTTAAATTTTATCATGCCGCCCTCGCTGTCTTCGGCTCCTGCCGAGGGCCTGTGAGCAACGGGTTAGCGGTGGCCAAACTTTGTCGCAAGCAAAGCGGCATGCCCACATCCTTCGCGCGGCTTTATTTGCGGGCCCGGGCGCCACGATACCGATCTGCCGGTAACGCCGCCGCGGCATGCGGCGGCCGGTTGAAGCAAGCCTGATCGGGCGTCCGCCGGTCGGGCTCGAATACGGCCCTCCGCTATCATTAAGAACCCTGATAGGAGCCGATCGAAGTTCGCGCCCCGGACACCGTATCGTAGGTTCTGAGATAGACCTCCTCGTATTTGACCGGCCGCCAAAGCCGCTCGACAAAGACATGTCACGCCAAGTCTGGTCGAGAATTGGCGCCTTTGCCGCCGATAGCGGTCCCATGGCTGATGGCGATGCCGCTTTGGCGCAGCATGCCGGTGAACGTGGCGCCGGGGATTTGGCGGCCCTGATCCGTGTTGACGATTTCCGGCTTGCCATGTTTCGCCGGAGCTTCCTGCCCCGCCGCGATGCCGAAATCGGCCGCCATGCCGGTCGATCCTCGATGGCTGAGAACCCGGCGGTTGGCCCCTCATCCTTGTATTGGCGATTCCCTGTAGTGTTTGCCTGTTCTGTGAAGAACGTCCGGTCCAGGTGGCCAGCCGGACCGGACGCTGAAGGCCGGATCGCCTCATCCGTAGCCTTATGGGCTGTGGCTCAGCAAGATCGCCTTCGGCTCTTCACCGGACCCGGATGGTTGCCTGAACATCAGGTTCGCATTCACAAGGCAGGTCGTGGAAGATGAAAAAGTCTACTCTCATTTGCGCCGGAATCGATACCGGAAAGAGCAAACTCGACGTGGCTATTGATGGCCATGCCAGGTGCCTCCAAGTTGACAATGATCCCAACGGCCATGCGGCTCTCGTCGCTTGGCGAGGCCGAGCATGCAGTCCGGCGTATCGGCATCGAAGCCAGCGGCGGTTACGAACGCATCATAGTTGCTAAACTGCGGATGGAAGGATTCGAGGTCATCGTCTTCCAGCCCAAGCAAGTGCGCGCCTATGCCATGTTCCGCCTGCAAATGGCCAAGAACGATATCATTGATGCCGTTCTCATCGCCGCTTGCACCGCCGCGGCCGAAACCTTCCACGCTCCGCCGGATCCGCGCTTCGCCACCCTTGCCGAGCACCTCACTTTTATCGAACAAATCGAAGAGGATATCGCGCGCGGCAAGACGAAGCCCGCGAAGGATATCAAACTCCCGAACTCGAGGCCGGGATTGAAGCGGAAATCTCGCGTCTCAAAAAGCGCCGCGCCGTCGAACTCAAACGCCTCCTCGCCATCCTGCGCGCCTCCGCGTCGGAAGGGCATTTCCGATGCTTCGCCCATGCCGATCTCGCCAATCGGTTCGATCTCCTGATCAGCGTGCCGGGCATTGGCGAGCGCACCGCAATCGCCCTCCTCATCCGCATGCCTGAACCCCTATGCCTCGGCCACGGCGACAAAGATCTGCGCCTTGCGTATTTCGCCGGTGAGCCGATCGATGACGGCCGTCACTCCGTCAACCGCACCGCCGCGGGAGCTACGCCGGCCCGCAGCCCGATCTCCCGCGTCGACACTCCAGCATTCTTCAACCTGGTAATATCGCGCACCCGGCGCGTGGTGATCCTCTCCGTCGGCATCAATGTCCCTCCTTCGCAAAGCCGAACGAGCGAATTTCAAGACGAGCCAGAAAAGCCACCATCGCACCGGAAAAAATCATCCCGGATGAACGGGAGAAATCATTTCGGTGAGGCGGGAGAAATCAAATCGGAATGACGGGAGAATTAATCCCGGAACGATGGGAGATTTGCGCCGGATTCAGCCCTCAAGGGGAACTTCGATCGACATCGGTACGATTCCACCATCCGCCGCCCAGAGCCTGGAAGAGGGCGGCGGTATCCGAATATCGGCCTGCCTTGGCCTGGACGAGATTGATGCGGGCCTGCTGGTAAGTCTGCTCGGCGGTCAGCAGCGAGAGATAGTTGATCGCACCAGCGCGGAACTGCCGCCGGGATGCAGCGAGGCTGTCCGCGGCGGCGCGCTCGGCCGCTGTCTGGGCGTTCACCGCATCGGCATCCGATTGCAACGCGCGCAGGGCATCGGCCACGTTCTGAAACGCGGTAATGACGGTGTTGCGATATTGCGCCGCAGCCGCGTCGTATGCGGCAACGGCCGCGCGCCGCTGATAGTATAATTTTCCACCTTCGAAGAGCGGCTGTGCGAGCGCCGCGCCCAGGCTCCAGATCGCGGTGCCCGGCCCGAACAGCGCACCGGCGGCCGCGCTGCCGTATGAGGCGCTGAGCGTGATCTGCGGCAGCATGTTGGCGGTGGCGACGCCAATCTGCGCGCTGTCTTCATGGAGCTGAGCTTCCGCCGCGCGGATGTCCGGACGCTGCTCGACAAGCTTCGAGGGCAGGCTGACGGGAAGCGTTCGGGGGAGCTGCAACGAGGCGAGATCGAAGGTCTCGCTGAGCTCCTCGCTCGGAAAGCGGCCGAGATAGGCGGTCAGCTGATCGCGGGTCTGGGCGAGCTGCTTCTGCAGCGGCGGCAGCTGCGCGCGCGCTTGCGCTAAGGTCGCGGCCTGCGCCAGCACCGCAGTATCGGCTGCCGCGCCGATCGCGAATTCCCGTCGCAGCCCCGCGAGCTCCTGCGTCTCGATATCGATGATCTCCTGCGTCGCGGCGATCTGCCCCCGCAAGGAGGCCTCCTGCACCGCCGCCGTGACGACGTTCGAGGTCAGCGTCAGATAGCTTGCCTCGAGTTCAAGCCGCTCGTACTCGGCCTGCGCCGTGAGCGATTCGATCTGCCGGCGCGTGCCGCCCCAGATGTCCGGCAGATAGGAGACGCTCACCGTCGCGGAGTTGAACGTGAAGGGAGGTATCTCGCTGGTCACGCCGAACTCCGCGCCCGCGATCTTCTGCCGCGTGGTCGAGGCATTCGCGCTCACCGATGGAAAGAGCGCGCCCTCGCCGGCGTAGAGCTGTGCCTTTGCCTCCCGCAGCGTCGCCTGTGCCGCTTGCAGGTTCGGATTAGCCGCGAGCGCACGTTCGATGATCGCATTGAGCGGCGGCGAATGGAACAGTGTCCACCATTGCCCGGGAATGTCGACGCCCTTGATGAAGCGCTGCGCTTCACCGCCATGGACACCGGATGCGACAGTCCGTCCAGGCAGCGGGTCCCGCGAATAGCCGCTGACCTGCGGCGGCTTGGGCTTTTCGAAATTGGGTCCGACGGCGCAGCCGGCGAGAAGCGCCGCCATCGAGACGGCTGCGAAGGCAGCACCGCCGCGGCATGCAGCCCGGGAGCGGCGACGGAGGCAGAGGCAGAGGCTCGATGTCATTGGCTGCCGCTCTGCGTCGTTGTCGTCTCTTGCGCAGGCTTCGCCGGAACCGGCTTCGCCGCCGTCCCGGGGCCGATCTTGAGGAGATTGCCGACGACGACCAACTCGCCTTCGGCGACGCCTTTGCTGACGGCGACCAGCGGATCATAATCGGCGCCCAGGGTCACGTAGCGCTGCTCGACCTTCTCGTCCTGGCCGACGAGGTAGACGTATTTGCCGAGCTGGCTCGAGCCTACCGCCACCTGCGGCACCAGAAGAGTGTTGGGCTGGTCCGTGACGTGCAGGCGCACCCGGATGAATTGCCCTGGGAGCAAGGTGCCGTCCGGGTTCTCGATCGTCGCCCGTGCCGTGATCGTCCCGGTGCTGCGGCCGATGCTGTTGTCGAGGAAGGTGAGGTTGCCATGATATTGTGCCGCCGTCGTTCCTTGGCCGACGAGAACCTCGACCGGGATCGCGCCCTTTGCCTGATACGTCTGGATTTCGGGGAGATCGGTGTCCGGCGGATTGAAGGTGGCATAGATCGGGTCGAGCTGCACCAGCGTATTGAGCGGGGTTCCCGCGATGCTGATAAGTGCGCCTTCATGCACCTGGCTCAAGCTGAGTCGGCCGGCAAAGGGCGCCCGGATCTCGGTATAGCCGAGATTGAGCTGCGCCGTCTCGATGGCAGCGTGATCAGCCGCGAGCGCCGCGTTGTCCTGATGCTCGGCACTCGCCGATTGCTGCAAGGTGTCGATCGACACATCGCCGGTCTTGCTCATGACCGCATTGCGGTGGTGACTGGCCTTGGCATATTCGAGCGCCGCGGAATCCTTTTCCGCCTGAGCCTTCGCCTGGTCGAGCGCTGCTTGATAATTGCGCGGATCGATCTCGTACAGCAACTCGCCCTTATCGACGTCGGAGCCGTCGGACACGGTGCGCTTCAGCAGATAGCCGGTGACCAGCGCCTGGAGCGTGACGGTGCGAATGGCGTCGGTCGTCCCGACATATTCGAGATAAACCGGCACCGTCTTCTTGACGACGGGGGTAACCGGCACTTCCATGGCGGCGCTCCGGCTCGCCCGCGGAGGATTGCCGGCGGCGTTGTCCGTGTCGCCGCCCTTGAAGAGGAAGACGACGACGAGGACCGCGAGAACGAAGCCAGCAGCAAAGACGAGGCCGGATTTAAGCATGCTCATCGCGCCATCCTTCCTCGGTCAATCCCCATGCGCCGCTTCGCCCTCTTCCCTCGGCGCCCGCCCGAAGCGCTTCAGCACGGCCTCGCGCATGCGTTCGATCACCACATAGAAGACCGGCACGAATCCCAGGCTCAGGAGCGTGGCGGCAAGCATGCCGCCGACGACCGTTGTCCCGATCGATTGACGGCTGGCCGCGCCGGCGCCGGAGGCGATCATGAGCGGGACGGCGCCGAGAATGAAAGCGAAGGCGGTCATCAGGATCGGGCGGAGGCGGAGGCGCGCCGCTTCCATCGCCGCCTCGACGATGTCGTGGCCTGCCTCGCGCCGCCGCTTGGCGAATTCGACGATCAGGATCGCGTTCTTCGCCGCCAGCCCAATCAGCAAGACGAACCCGACCTGAGCATAGATGTCGACCTTCATATGGCGCAGCCAAAGCAGCCCCAGGGCGCCGAAGAGCGCGAGCGGTACCGCCAGGATGATGGTGAAGGGAATAGACCAGCTCTCATACTGCGCGGAAAGGAAGAGGAAGACGAAGACGAGAGCGAGCACGAAGACGATGCCCGCGGCCGAGCCCGCCTGCAGTTCCTGATAGGTGATGCCCGTCCATTCATAACCGAAATCCGCTGGCAGGGCGCGGGCGGCGCGCTCCATCGCCGCGATCGCTTGTCCCGAGCTATAGCCGGGCGCCGCATTGCCGGTGATCTCGGCGGACCCGTAGAGGTTGTAGTGAGGCACCGTGTCAGGTCCCACTGTCGACTCGAGCCGGCCAAGCGTGCTGAGCGGCACGATGTTGCCCGTTGAATTGCGCACATACAGCTGCGACAGGTCGCTCTTGTTTGCCCGCGCGCCGTTGTCGGCCTCGAGCAGGACCTCGAAAGTGCGGCCGAACAGCGTCACGTTGTTGACGTAGAGCGAGCCGAGATAAATCTGCATCGTGTTGAAGATGTCGCTCAGGCTGAGCCCGAGCAGCTTCGCCTTCGAGCGGTCGAGGTTGAAATTGTATTGCGGGGTCGAGGTGTCGAAGCTGGTGATCAGCGTCCGCGGGTCGAGTTCCGGCTGCTTCCGCGCTTGCGCGAGAAAGGTCCTGGTCGCCTGCTCGAGCGCGGCGCTGCCCCGCCCGGTCAGATCCTCGACCTCGAAATCGAAGCCGCCAAAAGTGCCAAGCCCGTGGATGGCCGGCGGGTTGAGGGCGAGCGCCACGGCCTCGGGAACTCTGGCGAGCTTCGGCTGCACCGCAGCGATGATGTTGGCGACGCTCTCCTTGGCGCCCCGCTGCGCCCACGGCTTCAGGATCACGAATTGAGCGGCGCTGTTCGAGGTGGCCGCCCGGGTAATAAAATTGAGGCCGCTGATCGACAGCACGCTATCGACGC
This sequence comes from uncultured Alphaproteobacteria bacterium, assembly GCA_963706215.1. GTDB lineage: Bacteria > Pseudomonadota > Alphaproteobacteria > Rhizobiales > Beijerinckiaceae > Methylocapsa. The sequence continues at coordinate 296,592 of OY970154.1, forward strand.
CGGGCATTCCCTGGAGAATCTTGCGGGTCCGCTCAATCACGGCTTCGGTGCGATGCAACGAGGCGCCATTCGGCAGTTGCGTAATCACGAAGAAATAACCGGGATCCTCGGCGGGGAGGAAGGTGGAAGGGATCGTCGAATAGAGCAAATAGGTGACGACCAATCCGCCGGCGAAGATCATTAGCGCGAGCCAGCGGGCGCCGATTAGGTGGCGCACCGAATCCGCGTATTTGTGCCGCGCCCAGTCGAAGCCGTCGTTGAATTTCCGGAAGAGGATGAACCGTGGCGGCTTGTCGCGCCGCAGGAGGACGGCGCAGAGCGCCGGGCTTAGCGTCAGGGAATTGAACGCCGAAAGCGCCACCGAAATGGCGATGGTCAGCGAGAACTGGTTGTAGAGGCGGCCCGTGATGCCCGGCAGGAAGGCGATCGGCACGAAGACGGCGCCGAGCACCGCCGAGGTGGCGACGATGGGTCCCGTCACTTCCTTCATCGCCGCCTTGGCGGCCGCTATCGGCGCAAGCCCGCCTTCGAGCTGGCGCTCAACGTTCTCGACCACGACGATTGCATCATCGACGACGAGACCGATCGCGAGGAGCATGCCGAGCATGCTGACGGTGTTCAGCGAGAAGCCCATCACCAGCATGATCGCCAGGGTGGCGATCAACGCCACCGGTATGGCGATCATCGGAATCAGCGTGGTCCGCCAGCTCTGCAAAAACAGGAACACCACGCAGAGCACCAGCAGTAGCGCGATGCTGAGCGTCTTCATCACCTCAGCCATCGAGGCCGATACGAACATGGTCGTGTCGTAGCTCACCCCCCACGCCATCCCCTTGGGGAAGCGCTTGGCGAGCCTCACCATCGTCGCCTTCACGCTCTTGTCGAGATCAAGAGCATTCGCAGTGGGCAATTGGAAGACAGCGAGAAGAACTGCCGGATGCTCGTCCACGGAGGCGCTCTCGGTGTATTGAAGTGCGCCGAGATCAATGCGCGCCACGTCGTGCAGATAAACGGCGGCATCGCTCGTGGTGCCCGAGCGCAGCACGATGTTGCCGAATTGCCGTGGGTCCGCTAGCTGGCCATGCGCGTTGATCTGGTATTGAAAATTCGTGCCAGCCGGCGCCGGCGATTCGCCGAACTTGCCCGCCGCGACCTGGACGTTCTGCTCGGCTATCGCGTTCTCGACGTCGGTGGCCGTCAAGCCGAGCTTGGCGAGCTTGTTCGGGTCGAGCCAAATACGCATGGAATAGCGGCGCTCGCCGAAGATGGTGACGTCGCTCACTCCGGGGAGGCGCTTCAGCGGATCGACGAGCTGAAGATAGGCGTAGTTGCTGAGCGTGACGGGATTGATCGAGCCGTCGGGCGAATAGAGGTTCACCGCCAGGATGAAGTTCGGGTTCTGCTTCGCGATGGTGATGCCGGTCTGATTGACGATGCTCGGAAGCTGCCCGGTCGCCTGCGACACGCGGTTCTGCACGTCGACGGCGCCGATATCGACGTTATATCCAATATTAAAGGTGACGGTGATCGTCGATGTGCCGTCATTGGCGCTCACCGAGGAGATGTAGATTATCCCTTGAGCGCCGTTGATCTGCTCTTCGAGCGGCGTGGTCACGGCATCCGCGACCGTTTGCGCGCTCGCGCCGGTATAGGTCGAACTGACGACGACCTGGGGCGGCGTGATCTCGGGAAACTGCGCCACCGGCAACGCGAAATAGGCGATGAGCCCGGCGAGCACCATGATGATGGCGATGGCGGAGGCGAAGATCGGACGTTCGATGAAGAAATTGACCATTGACCTTAGCCTGAGGTGTCGGGTAGATTATGGAAACGGATCGGTATAGTTTCCCATGGAGCAGGGTGTTGTCAAGGGGGATGGTCATGGCGCATGCAGTTCTGGCCCGTGGAGCCAAATCAGGCGGTCGCCCCACGCGGCAGGAGGCCGAGCATCGCATGAAGCGGCTTCTCGAAATCGCGCAACGCCACTTCCTCGCGGCGGGCTATCGCGAGACCAGCATTGACAGCATCATCCGCGAGGCGGGTATCGCGAAGAAGACGCTGTACCATCATTTCGGCGGCAAGGCTGGCCTGTTCACCGCGATCGTCGAGACGCTCCGCCGCTCGTGGATTGCCGAGCTCAGTGACATTGTGCTCGGACCGAGCCGGCCGGAGCAGGTGCTGGAAGCGGTCGCGCTCCATCTCCTCGATGTCGGCACGCGCCGCGAGATGATCGAGCTGCATCGGCTGTTCCTCGTGGAAGCACATCGTTTTCCGGATTTCGCCCGCGGCAATTACGAAAAGGACGGCTCGGCGCGCGGCATGGAGCCGCTCTCGTCCTATCTCCGAGGCGCGGTTGCCGAAGGCGCGCTGGAGATCGATGACGTGGCTCTCGCCACGGAGCAATTCACGTCTTTGGTGCTCGGCGGGATCCGTGAGCGGTTGCTGTTTGGCGCTGCCCGGCGTCCAAGCGCTTCCGAGCGCAACCTCATCGCGCGCCAGGCCGTGCGCATCTTCTTAGCCGGATGTAGCGCCTAGGGAAGCGCCGCCACGGCGACGTGCGAACTGCCGGCCGGCCACGCTTTCGCGCCGCGAGCTCCACGGTTGAAGGTGGTCACGTTAGCTGAGAGCGGAACCAACCGGCTGCACGATTGTCTCGAGGCACGATCGAAACCGTACAGTTCACTCACAACCGGTCTCGCCGCGTTCGCCATCTAACCCGGCGGTCCGAGTTCGCCGGTCCCCGCAAGCAAGCAAAAGGACCTGACACAAAATAACTTTCAGGGTCTGGATCGTGCCAACTGGTACGGTGTGGTTCAATATCACTCCTGTCAAGGGATGTATTCGCTCCGCGGTGGCGGATGGTGCAGGTGATAGAATGCGCGCGGCAGGAGACAGGATCCAAAGACGCCGGTTGAACAAGCGCATTCTCCGGCGAAGCGGATGCCGGTTCGCCGTAAGAAAATGCGAGAGCACCAAAGACGCTAGCGTAGCGGCTCTTCAATGAGCGTTTTCTCAAGCGTTTTTAGGGGTTTCCTGCTTCTCTGCCGTGAGGCGGGTCTTCTTCCAGTCGCCTTTGGCGAACCAGCAAATGGCGATGAAGGCGACGACGAGATTGGTGACCGGGAACGACCACCACAGCCCGCGTGCGGCGAGCGCGCTGTGCTTGGAAAGCACGTAAGCCAGCGGAAACTGGACCACCCATCGCGATACCAGGGCGATCATCATCGCCGCCAGCATGTTTCCCGAGGCGCGAAGGGTGGCGACGAGACAAAGTTGCACGCCGATAAGACCCCACGAGAACGCCATGGTCCGGATGAAAGCGGCGCCCTCGGCGATGACGTTTGCATCCCGCGGAACGAAGAAAGCAACCAGGGGGGAAGCAAAGGCGAAGGCGAAAATGCCGGCCGCCGTAAGCACGCCGAACCCCAGCGCCGCTCCCAGGATAGAGATGCGGGATGCCCGCTCGATGTTATTGGCGCCGATATTCTGTCCAACCAACGTCGAAATGGCCATCGACAGGCCCAGGGCCGGGATGGTGATGACCTGTAGAATGGTCGACCCAACGCCATAGGCGGCCAAGGTGAGCGTCCCAAAGCTCGAGATGAGGAACGACATGATCACCAGGCCGAGCGCCCGCGTCGAGAGTTCGATCGAGGCGGGAAAGCCGAGCAGGAACGCCCGCTTGATGTAAGCGAAATCAGGCCGGAGCGACGACCAGGACAGCCTGATCTGGTAGGCGCCGCGCCGTAGGATGACGAGCGCAAGCAGCGTCGCCAACCCTTGCGTGACAAGCGTCGCCAGCGCGGCACCCATCACGCCCGAACCCGGCACCGGCCCCCAGCCGAAAATGAGCAGCGGATCGAGCAGGAAGTTTAGCACGACCGTGCCGAAAACGATGTAGAGCGGAACCACGGTTTCGCCGACGCCGCGCATGATCGCCTGAAACATCGCGAATTCGAAGACGAAGATCAGGCCGATGAACGACACGCGCAGAAAGCCCAGCGCTCCCGCATAGACATCTGGCTCCACGCCGACAAGCTTGAGAAGGTAAGGTGCAAGCCCATAGCCGATTCCGCCGAGCACGATCGAGGTTGCGGCCACCATCAGCAGAGTCTGACCGGCGATGTGATTGACCGTGGCATCGTTCCGGGCGCCGGCATATTGTGCAATCAGCGTCGAGCCGGCGACAGCGAGGCCGGCGCCCATGGCGATCGTCAGAAAGGTGACGGGAAAGCTGACCGAAACGGCGGCAACGGCGGCCGCCCCTAGACGTCCCACCCAGAACGCATCAGTAAGCTGATACCCTGCCTGCAGGATGTTGGCGAGAATGATCGGAATGGCCAGCACGAGCAGGGAGCGAATGATCGGACCTTCAACAAAGGATTTCTGACGGGCAATCGGCACGCGTGCTCCTCACATGCTTTTCCGGGCGCGATCGCAAATGATCAGCCGATTCGAGACGCCGGGATAGAAGGTGACTGGTTTGGCCCGGTCAAGCAGTGCGGCGCGGCACGCCGCCATCGCGTTCAGCACGCCGATGCCAGGGATAGTCGCCAGGCACCGGGCGGCTTCATCGTTCTTCGCGTGCGCTGCAAACTCATCATCGAAGGTGGCGATGCGTCGATCGAGGACCCGCCATTCTTCCCGCATGTCCTCGATCAGCATGTGGAGCCGCTGGCTGACTGCGAGGCCCTCTTCTTCGCCCAGCACCGCATCGAGCTCGCGTTCGAGATTGCGCCGCACCTGCGCGATGACTGTGCCCCGCTCCCGGAGAATCGCGCGCAGCTGATTGATCAAGGCGGTGCGCTCCCTCGCCAGCCGATCGCGGGCGCGATGCAGCGTCTGCATTTCCAGTTGCTCTTCACTTTTCAACGTTGGTACTTCAGGGCGCGTCGCTCGAGCAGACGCAGCTCGTTGTTTGTTGCGCCGCGGCGGGGGGCGCCAGCCTTGCCGGAAAGGCCACAACGAAAATGCACGGTGAGCAGAAAATCGCGGAAGGCCGGGCGCTGAAGATTTTCGCAAAACGACTTCGGTCGAAGTGAAGTAAGGTCGAGGCCAGGTGAGCGCCGTTGCTGATCGCTGATAACGCGCAGGTTGGAAAATGAAAGCGCCTGAGGTCAGCCGGCCACCCGCGCCTTCATTGCCCATCGGTTAGGCTGTCGCTGCAATCGAGGAAGATGTGCCGGGCGATGAAATTCATGGCCAATTGCTGGAGCTCTACGGGCTTGATGTTTCCGCGGACTTGGTTTCGACCGTGACGGACGCGGTTCTGGAGACGGTCACCGAATGGCAGAACCGGCCCTAGGAGATGATGTATCCGCTCATTTTCTTCGATGCCTTGCGCGTCAAAAACCGTGACGAGGGGCTAGTTCGCAACAAGGCCGTCTATGTCGCGCTCGGCGTCACGCCGGAGGGAATAAAGGACATTCTGGGACTTTGGATCGAGACATCGGAAGGCGCCAAATCTTGGCTTTGCGTCATGAACGAGCTGAAAAACCGGGGTGTCGGCGACATTCTCATCTCGGTCGTCGACGGCCCAAAGGGCTTTCCCGATGCGATCAACGCCGTCTTTCCGAGGGTGTTAACCACTCATAGATAATTCCGTTCCTACGCTTTCCCTTTCTGACCCAAAGGGGAGGCGGAGATGATCGTGTGCTATCGATGCGGCGGCGAACGATGCGTGAAGAACGGCTTTATGCAGGGGCAGCAGCGCGACAAGTGCAAGGAATGCGGCGACAACTTTATCGACAAGCCCCGGCGCGGACACAGTCAGCCGGTTCTGGCTCTTGCCGTGTGGCTTTACCTCAGCGGCTTATCGCAACGGCGCATAGCGCGGCTTTTTGGCGTTTCAACCCCCGCCGTCCTTAAATGGATCAAGACGTTCGCCCTCAAGAACGCGCCCAAGCCAGTACCAACCGGAGAAGGCGCCGCGGCCGTCGAGCTCGACGAAATGTGGCATTTTCTTAAAAAAAAGGCCTGCAAAATCTGGTGTCGACGGCGGAGTAAAAGCCGGCCACTGGGGCGGAGCAAAACCAGGCCAGTTGGCGGCCGGGGCGTAGAGCCCGACGCGCCGCGTCCGCCCCGGCGGAGATGGCCGGGATTTCGCAGCCAGGGCGGATGCGGCTTTCAGGACGCGGGGGTGATTTCGCCTGTTTCGGGATCGGCGGTTGCTGCGGCTAGATCGGCGGGTTGGGCTTCACGCCGCCGCCTTGCCTTCGATTGCTTGAGCCGGTAGCTCTCGCCGTTCAGCTCCAAAATATGGACGTGGTGGGTGAGGCGATCGAGCAGCGCGCCGGTCAGACGTTGATCGCCGAAGACGCTCGTCCATTCGTCGAATGGAAGATTCGACGTGACGATCGCCGGCCCGCGTTCGTGACGCTGGCTGAAGATCTCGAAGAGCAATTCTGCGCCGGTCTGTGAGAGCGGCACGTAACCCAGTTCGTCAATGATGAGCAGTTTGACGGCGGCGAGCTGCGCCTGGAGTTTCAGGAGACGCCGCTCGTCGCGCGCTTCCATCAATTGATGAACGAGTCCGGCCGCCGTGAAGAAGGCAACGGAGAAGCCATGCTGACAGGCCGCGAGACCAAGCGCCAGACAGGCGTGCGTCTTGCCGGTGCCGCTGTTGCCGAGGGCGATGATGTTGTCGCGGGCGATGAGATATGCGCGAGCCGCGCCAGTTCGAGTGTCAGCGGTTTGTTGAGCGACGGAATGGCGGCGAAGCCGAACGTGTCGAAACTCTTCACCGCCGAAAAACGCGCGGCGCGGATGCGCCTCGACCATGCGCCGTTCACGATCGATGAGTTCAAGCCCGGCGAGGCGCAAGAGGAAGTGGACATGATCGAGACCCTCGCGGGCGGCTTCGGCGGCGAGCTTTTCATACTCGCGCAGGAAGGCCGGCAGTTTGAGCTGCCGCGGATGATGGGCGAGCAGAACCTGCGGCAGCGCCGGGCTAGCAGCAGGAGCCGCCGCCGTCATGCTGCCCTCCCGGAAACGGGAACCACGTAATCGGCGGCCGATGCCGTCTTCACGTTGGCCACCGGCAAATAGGGATAGCCGTCGAGGCCGGGACGGGCGGATCTTCGCTCCACCTTGGCGATGACGAGTTGCTTGACCGCGTCGAAGCTGATCGCGCCGGGGTGGATCGCGTCGAGCGCGGCCGCGGCGACGAGCGTCTCGGGAAAGACCTCCATCAGCCGCGGCGCCTGAATGAACTCCCGTTTGCCGCGATTGCCCATGCGGGCTTCCAGAGCCGCCGCGGATGCTGGAGCGGCTCCGGCAATGCCCAGTTCCGCAAGGGAGCCGCTCGATCGAGGGCGCCGGGCTCTTGCTCGAGGAGCGCCAGATAATGCTTCGGATCGAAGACAAATTGTCCGCGGCCACGGACGCGCGGATGGCGGGCGATCTCGTCCGCGCCGCGGATGATCGCCACCTCGCCGACGAAACCCTTCACTAGGACATCGCGAAAGCCATAGGCGGTTGGCACGGAATAATCGTTCATGCGATAGCGCATCAGCGCGGTCGAGGAGACCTTCGCCGGGCGCTTGTCGCAGGGCTCGAACGGCGCCTTGGGTAAAGCGCGCAAGACCGCTTGATCCGCAACGAGCCTTTCACCGATCGTCTGCTCGTGGCGGCCGGCGCGCCCGGCCTGACGGACGCGGCAGCGTTCTTCCAGAGCGGCGTTGAGCGTCTCGAACGAAGGAGCGTGCGGCACGGGGGTGAGGAAGTTGGCGCGCGAATACTTTACCAGGGCCTCGACCTTGCCTTTGCCGTTCCCTTTCCCCGGCCGGCCAAACCGCTCTTGAAATAGGCAATGGCTGACGGGCTCCGTGAAGGCGCGGGTGCGCTGGCGCTTGCCGCCGCCGAGAATCCGCGCAACCGCGATTTTGAGATTGTCAGGCAAAATCGAGACCGGCACGCCGCCGAAGAATGCAAATGCCGAGACGTGCCCGTCAAGAAAAGCTTCCGTGGTCTCCGCCGGATAGGCCTTGATGAAGCAGGCGTCCGGCTGCGGCAGGTCGAAGCAGAACACATGCAGCTTCATCCGCACGCCGCCGGTGACGCCAATGCATTCGCCGGGGCCGGCCCGCGCATGGCCAGGCGGATGGGCCAGCGGCACGAAGACCTCGCGCGGCCGGCCGCGGGCGATCCGAACGTAATCCTTCGCGACCGTATAGCCGCCGGCAAAACGGTGTTCGAGCCGCGGCCGTTCGAAAATCCGCTTCGCCGTATGCCGTTGCTTCGGCGGCGCCATCTTGTCGGCCTCAAGGATCGCGTCGATAACCGGAACAAGCGGCCCGAGCTTTGGCCGCTCCGGCTGCTTGGATCGGACATACCCGGGCGGCGCCGAATAGCGGCACATCTTGGAAATCGTATCCCGGCTCAGACCAAAGACCCGCGCCGCCTCGCGCCGGCTCTTCCCTTCGACGAAAACAAACCGTCGAACCGCTGCGTAAATCTCCACCGCGAACATCCCCGGCCATCCCTCATCGAATCAGACTTCGGAAAGGGTCAGCCCCGAAAGCGGCCGGGTTTTACTCCGCCACGCAGCCGCAAAACGCCGCCGCTCCGTGGCCTACTATTGCTCCGCCGCCTACACGCGCTGCTCCTGACGGTTCCGAACCAACTGGGCGTCGCCTACAATGCGCACGTCATCGAGGCGATCCTGACTCACGTTGCCCCGGCGATCGGCTGGCGCTGAAGCCAGCCCGTCCGAGCCTCACGAGGCAGCAGGCGCTTCTGTCCGGTCCAGCGCTTCCAGCCGCTCGGGCATGTTGAGCAGCTTCAATGCGGCGGCGGCCATCGCCTCGGCGATCGTCGGATAGGTTTCCGCAGAGCTCATCGATACGCCGTCCGAGAATGTCACCGTCGCCTGGTAGCCGTTGCCTTTGGGCGTGGCCGAAAGCGTGATCGTGGACATGTCGCCTCCGCATCCTCTGTATCATGATGTTGAAGAATAGCGCAGGAACGGCGCTTGCGACACCTTGGCGGAGTTACGACGTCAATGGAAGTTCCGGCTCTTCACCTTGATCGTGTCGATGTGCAGGTCTGGAATGTAGATGTCGCGCGTGCGGAGGCCCCTCGGCGGCAACTCGCGCGTCGAGAATGCGCCGCCTGCGGGGCGCTACCGCCCTATAGCTCGGTCAAATGGTTCCGCAAGCGCTTGGCGAGTTGGCTGAGCTTCTGGTGGCTAATAATATCTATGAAGTCCGATGCCGAGACGTGGGTCTTGTTGAGATTGGCCCGAGCATTCGCCAGGGAGACGACTGTCAACTCCGGGGCCTCATCATAGATCTCAGCGAGAAAGACGTCGGGGGTCTGCCTCCGCAGGCCGTACTTCTTGAGCGTCGTCGCAGGGAAGTCTCGCAGGTTCCAGGTGAGGATGACGGAGGCGCCGGCTGCGATGGCGGCCGCGACGACATGTCGATCATCGGGATCGGGGAGACTCACCGTTGGGATGAGGTCTTCATACCCGCTGACGGTGGCCCCCGGCAGCGCGTCGTTCATCAACCGACGGGTCGTTTGTAATCGCTCGACGGGGATGGTCGGAACGTCAGCCGCTAGTGTATAGTCTCACGCAACGCTTTACAATGTGATCCGGGACGTGTATACTGCGCTGCATGTGGACAGGCAGCCCGGCACTCGACATGACGCCCGCGGACAAGGCGGCCTTGGCACGGCTGGCGCGTTCCGGCAAGACGGAGCAGCGCATCGCTTTGCGGGCGCGGATTATTCTGGGTGCGGCCGAAGGAAAATCAACCAACGCGCTGGCGAAACAACTTGGCACATCGCGTCCAACCATCATCGGCTGGCGCAACCGCTTTGCCGAAGGCGGCGTTGACGCGCTTTATCAAGATCGTCCCCGGGGACGCAGTTTCAAACCTTTGCCACCAACAAAAGAAACCGAAGTCGTTGAAAAAACCTTGACCCCGCCCGCGCACGCGACGCACTGGAGCTGCCGCTCGATGGCTAAAATCAGCGGTGTCAGCAAAGCTTCGGTGCAGCGGATTTGGGATGCGCACGGCCTGAAACCGCATCTGGTCAAGACGTTCAAACTGTCCAACGATCCGCATTTTATCGAAAAACTTGAAGATGTTATCGGCCTGTATATGAACCCGCCGGAACACGCGCTGGTGTTCTGCATCGACGAAAAAAGCCAGATCCAGGCACTTGATCGCACCCAGCCTGGCTTGCCGATGAAGAAAGGCCGCCAAGGCACCCTGACGCATGACTACAAGCGCAACGGGACAACCACATTGTTTGCCGCGCTCGATGTCCTGAAAGGCGAAGTCATCGGTCAGTGCATGAAGCGCCATCGGCATCAGGAATTTCTGGCTTTTCTAAAAACCATCGGCCGCAACACGCCCAAACAACTCGACATTCACGGCATTGCCGACAACTACGCGACCCATAAAAAACAGGAGGTCAGGGATTGGCTCGCCAAACACCCGCGCTTTCACCTCCACTTCATTCCAACCTCGTCATCGTGGTTGAACCTCGTCGAACGCTGGCTCGGAAAGATCACCACGGAGCGTATTCGCCGCGGTGTTTTCACGAGCGTGCCGGAACTTGAAGCCGCCATCCACGACTACATCAAGCACAACAATGCCGATCCGACGCCTTTCGTCTGGACAAAATCCGCCAACGCCATCATCCTCAAGGTCAATCGCGGCAGAGCGGCGCTGAAAATGCCACCGCTCGCGCGCCAGGATAAATTGTAACCTTTTGCACGAGACACTACACTAGCAGGGCGAGCGCGATCGCGGCGAGGCCCGAGGGCGCGAGCACGGTGCCAGCGGCGCCGGACAGTTCCGTCCACGCGCTCTCCAGCGCCTCCGTTGTCGGCGTTCCCTTTGTGGCGTAGGAGAACCGTGCCTTGCGCGCCGAAAAATCCTCCAGGGTCGGAAAAAGCACGGTCGAGCCCCGATAGACCGGCGTGTTGACGAAGCCATGCTGGTCGCTGGGGCGGCGCCCGGCGTGGATCAGTTTCGTGCGGTTCTTCAAAGGGATGCGGTCTTGCGGCGTGGTCTCGGTCATGGCTGCGTCCCGTCATATGTAAAAGACTGAATTTGAGCTTTCAGTCACTGCCGCGAGAAATCGCAACCTGCCATTCATCTCATGGCGGCGAGTTTGGCGAGCGGATCGATTCTGGCAAGGACGCGAGCCGCGCTCGCGCCGGCGAAGCCGGTGCCATAGCCCGTTGCTTGCAACGGGCGTTCTTCCGAACGCCCTATGGCATCCTTGCCAGAATCGACTCCGCCTCGCCGATAATGCTTGGCCCGTGCGATGAATGGCGAAATCTGACGTTGGCCGGTGGATCAAATCCCAACTTTTACACGTCATATGCGCGCGGCAAACCGCGATTTTGACCGGCGCTTCGTCAAGCCGGGGATAAAAACGCGGTCCGCGCGGTTGCAATGTCCGCCACTCGGCCGGTTTCGTCCAGTGCCTTCCATACGCGGCATCTGCCGCGCGGCCCGGCTTCATGCCGATCGTTTTGAAAAGTTTTCTTATGCTCGAGAAGGCCGCCGCATACCAGCGGCATTCGGGAATGACCGATGCCCCGTCGCGCGCGGCAAGCGAGGCGATGCGCCTGGCTCCTCGACGAAGGGTATTCTATGTGGCGGAACCCAGCCGCGCAAGGTCCGCCGGTCCATGCCACGGAGCTTGCCGGCTTCGCCCCGCTTATATTCTTCAAGCACCAAGGCCAGCGCCAACATCCGCTCCTTTGCATCGGCGTCATTGCTCCGCCTCGCCGCCTCGCGGAGCACCGCCGTGTCATCGTCGCGCGTGATTGTCAAAGCTTTCGGCACCGGAGTCTCCGCGAACCCTTGCCGGGCCGCGGAGAACCACGCCACCGCGAATCTGCAAATACAAGCCGAGTCAGAGGTCAGTGCCGCTGGCATTGGCGCGGCGACAACCCCGGAACTGGATTGAACGTTGGCCGCGAACTGGACCCCAACAGCACTCCCAAAGGCCTCGTCGCCGCGACCGCGGAAATGGCCCGCCGCAACATCCAGCGCGCAAATTTTCACGGCGCGCGGGATGATCCGATCGCTCCCTCAAACCACGCAATGCAAACGAAGCGATGGTTTCCCGGCAGGCCCTAATCCTGGTCCGCCCCGAAGCGAAGCAGGCCGGATCCATGCGCCTTGAGCCAGGCTTCCGCGCGCTCCGTATCAGCCGTCAAGCGCGCGACCGCGGCCCAGAACGCGGCGGAATGGTTCATATGCAAGAGATGCGCTGCTTCGTGCGCCGCGAGATAATCGAGGACGAAACGAGGCGCCATGATCAGGCGCCAAGAAAAGTTGAGCGCGCCCGACGAGGAGCAGGATCCCCACCGGCTCGTCGTATCCCGCAACGTGATCTTGCGGGGAGCCGCTCCAAGCTTTTTCGCGTGGCTCGCAACGGCGGCCGCGATGTCCCGCCGGGCCTCCTTGACGAGAAAGTCTCGCACCCGGCGGGGCACGAACGGCGCCCCGGCGCTCACGCAAAGCAAGGGCCCGGCATTGCTCCGCGGACTTGCCGCGCCGTCTTCGATCCAGACTCTCCCGCGCGTCGCGGGGCAATGGGTAATCCGATGCAACGTTCCGCGCAAGGGCACCAACGCTCCCGGCTCGAAGGGGATCATTTCCGGTAACCGGCGAAGTTTTGCGCCGATCCAGGCCGCGTGCCGGCCCGCGAAGGATTTTGCCTCATTGAGGCTTCCCCGCGCGGGCATTGTCAAAACTACGTCCTGTGTCGCCGCCCGGACCCGCAAGGTAAAGCGGCGCGCGGCGGCCGTTCGCCGCAAATTGATTCGGTAGGTCTCGCCTGCGTGAGACACGTCGAGATAGGCGATACCGGAAACGCGGGGAGCGTTGTTTCGCGGGAGGCGCGGCATGGCCTCAGAATACCGGGAGGCCGGGTGAGTCGCTAGAGCTTAATCGTTGAAAATTCGCACGCCTCGTGGATGGCGGCCCGTCACAAAATTAAGAGATGAGGTTGGATCATAGGAAGCCCCGGCAAATGACCGGGGCTCTGTCGCGGATGTGAGCCATGTCTCCTGAATGTAGCCGCATGCCGTCGAGCTTCGCCACATTGCGACATGAATGACAGATGATGCTTGGCGTTAAGGAAGTCAACGGGGCGGGAAGTAAATTTCAAACCGAGACGCTACCGAAGCGGCCGGCGCCGATTGTGCCCCGCCAAAAGCCATAGTTTACTCGTGAGATACCCGCTTGCGGTGCTTGCGCGCAGCGCCTGCCCCGAAGCTGATTCACTTCCATGACCAAGACTCGCGAAACGAAGAACGTACCCAGTTATCGGCGCCATTCGCCCCTTTTTGTATTCGCCGTCACCGTATCGCGATCTTGATGGGGTGGACGGCCCCCGCTCCCCGGCATCGATGTGCCATAAATTGGTCGCCGGTGAACGCCACAACTGAGAGGAGCCGTCCACCATGCATATTATCACCATCGGTCTCGATCTTGCCAAGCACTGGTTTCAGGTTCACGGCGTCGACGCCGCCGGAAAGATCGCCGTCAAACGACGGCTGCGCCGGACAGAGGCCGGCGCGTTTTTCCGCGCCCAAGAACCCTGCCTGGTTGGCATGGAAGCCTGCGCGACGGCGCACCATTGGGCGGGCGAGCTGATCGCGCTGGGGCATGAGGTGAAGCTCATGCCTCCGGCCTATGTGAAGGCTTAACGTCAAGCGCAACAAGAACGGCGCGGCCGACGCCGAGGCGATCTGCGAAGCGGCGACCCGCCCCTCGATGCGTTTCGCGCCGGTCAAAAACGTCGATCGGCAATCGGTGCCGATGATGCATCGGGCGCGCAATCTATTGGTCCGTCGGCGGACCATGCTGGTCAACGCGCTGCGCGCGCATCTGGCCGAATTCGGGGTCATCGCGCCGCAGGGTCTCCGCCATGTCGAACGGCTGGTCGCGGCGACCGAAGAGAACCATTCCGGTCTTCCGGAACTGGCGCGGTCGATTCTTCGGCTCGTCGTGGCGCGGTTGAATGATACGCAGGCCAAAGTCCGGCAGATCGAGGTGAAGCTGGCCCGATGGCATCGCAGCAGCCGGCTCGGCAGACTTCTCGCGACCGTTCCGGGGGCCGGCATCATGGGCGCAAGCGCCATTGCAGCCACGGTCGCCGGCCCGGGCCTGTTCCGGTCGGGACGCGCGTTCGCGGCCTGGCTCGGCATGACGCCGCGCCAGAACTCTTCGGGCGGCAAGGAGCGCCTGGGGCGGACCAGCAAGCGCGGCGACAAATACATCCGCTGTCTGCTCGTGGCGGGGGCCGTCGCCATTCCGCGGCATGCACGCAATCGCGCGACAAGGGACGCCGCATGGGTGCGTGCGCTTCTGGCGCAAAGGCCGGCCAAGGTGGTCGCGGTCGCGCGCGCCAACAGGACCGCCCGCATTGTCTGGGCGGTCCTGTTGGCGCGTGGCGAAGCCTGCTGAGCCAAGGAGATCGCCGGGCACGCGGCCTGAAAGGTTGCCAGTCCCGCAAGTTTGCGAGGGTGAAGAGGACGTGATGGCGAAACGGTCGAGCCGTGGACCGGGAAGACCCGGATAATTCAACTGTAAAAGACTGAATTTGAGCTTTCAGTCACTGCCGCGGGAAATCGCAACCTGCCATTCCTCTCATGGCGGCGAGTTTGGCGGGCGGATCGATTCCGTCAAGGACGCGAGCCGCGCTCGCGCCGGCGAAGCCGGTGCCATAGCCCGTTGCTTGCAACGGGCGTTCTTCCGAACGCCCTATGGCATCCTTGCCAGAATCGACTCCGCCTCGCCGATAATGCTTGGCCCGTGCGATGAATGGCGAAATCTGACGTTGACCGGTGGATCAAATCCCGACTTTTACAATTTCAACGCGCCTCTTGAGCGCGCATTCTTGATAGGGACCCGATCCGCGAACTCCATCAAGGCCAGCGGCCATAGGCGCCGCACGCAAGGGCCGGACATATGACCGCACCCGGCCAAGTCGCCAAAACCGCCTCAAAAGCCCTTGCAGGCGAGGGCCGTTCTCTAATCGCGTCTCCTTTGTCAATGATTTTTCTTGTCGCCGCCCCGGGTCACGGTTCTCTCCGCGGCCGGAATAATCCGCCGCAACATCTGGTCCGAAGCACAGGTGCTGCAATGTCCACAACGAGCTGGCATGCAATGACGCCGCTCAAGGCCCACTCTCGCAGCCACTCCATCCGCAATCTTGCCCGGATGAATCTTACGAACAATGGAGTCAGGCGGCTCTTGCGTGCTCCGGCCAGCAGAACGGCTCTCCCGAACGCCAGACACTATGCAAGATAACGGAGAGCTTTCTAGCCAGCGCCACCCGTGCTTTGCCATTACCCGATCGCTTGGCGATCGCGCGCGCCCAATCCTTCAAGCGCGAGGCTCTCTTGACCCGCGACAGGATCACGGCAGCGGCCTCGTACAACAGAGTACGAGCGAGCGTGTCTCCGCACCTCGATATTCTGCCACTGCGATCGGCCTCGCCCGATTGATATTGTCGCGGCGTGAGCCCGAGGTGCGCGCCTACCGATCGTGATCGGCCAAAGCGCGCTGGATCCTCAACTGTGCTTACATACGCGAGTGCGGACAGCATGCCGATGCCCGGCACGCTCATGAGAAGCCGGCACGCGGAGTCCGACTTCACCAGTGCGCGGATCGCCTTGTCGAAAGCAACGATCTGCTCCCGCGGTTGCCGCCAGGCAACGAGCATGGGCCGGACGATCAGCGCGACGCCGGAACGGTCGAGCGGCAGAGCTTCAACCTTCCGATCGAAGGGCAATCCCCGCATCGCGCCGGGCAGAAGGCCGAACGTCTTGAGCACCCCCCGGATGTGATTGGACAATCGTGCCGTCATACCGGTGAGTTGAGTCCTTGCGCCCAGAAGAGCACGCGCGCGGTGGCTTTCGAACGGCTTGACGTGAACGGACCGGCACCAGCCAGTGCGAACGATCCGAGCCAATCCCTCCGCGTCGTTCTGATCCGTCTTGTCGATCTGCATCTTGAGGGCGCCGCGCGCATGCCTGGCATCAAGACAAACGACTTCGAGCCCGGGATTGCGGAGTTCATGCACCAGCCATGGCGTCATCGCTCCGGTCTCGATCCCTATGCGGGCGTCATCTCCCGCATGCCGGCGGACCAAAACGGTGATTTGTTCTGGAACGGTGGGGCACTGACCCCGCCAAAGTCTGCGGCCGGCGTCGTCAACGACACAAATAACGGTCATCTTCTGGGAAACGTCCAATCCAACAAAGCGGGTCATCTGTGAACCTCCGACGGTGCAAATCACCGGGCGACACCGCCCGGATCGCGGCACTATCGGCGGATCACACGCCGGCCGCGATTATCGGATATCCACATACGACTTATGTCCACATATGAGATATGTTGCATGGAAATAGAACATTGACTTTCATCGTAAATTGTGCATTACGATAAGCAAATATCTCAGCGATCAAAAAATTCGTCGACTTTCGCCGTCTGTGGTAAATGCCACATAGCGTCGCGTCGCGAGAGGAGATGGTTTGGCTACCTGGGATGACGTTGCTAGAGTTACGCGTGACGTTGCTACGTGTGGTAGAACTAAACCGGGAGGATTTGAGATGACGAAACAGAGTGACAGTATACAAGACGCAGGAAACGGACAACTCGACGGGGCGGCCTTGGATTTTACAACGACCCTTCAGGCCATTTTCGCCGAAGGGGCCGACTATACGAAAAAGTCAGTGAAAAGCCGCCTGGCCGTCGTCGAAAAACTGCTAGGCGCCAAGTCGTTAGAGACCGTGATCCAGATCCAGTCGGAATATGCCAAGACGGCGTATGCCGACTTCGTCGCGCAGGCGACCAAAATGGGCGAACTCCATTCCAACCTCGCCAAGGCAGCCTTCAAGCCGGCTGAACAGGCGATCGCCGCCATGCAAGGCACCCTGCAAGGCACGAAGTAAAAGACGGTGTCGACCGTCTGCAAATAGAATTCCGCCGGCAGGTCCATGACGGAACAGTATTCGTCATAAAATTCGCGGTGTTTTCTTGCGGAATCGCCGTCGCCGCTGACAAGATGATCAAAAAACTCCAAATTCGCGGTGATGTGGCGATCGATATTCATCGCCATAAAGCCCGTCAGTTGCAGAAAGCCCGGATAGACATCCCGTCCCGCCCCAGGATAGCCAAAGGGCACGGCGCAGATGCAATTGCGCGCAAACCATGCGCTGCCACGCTCCCGCGCCAGAAGATTGACCTTGGTCGGGCTTCGCCGCGTGTCGATCGGACCGCCCATCAGCGTCATCGAAGCCGGAACGTGCGGGCTGTCCCGCGCCTCCATGAGGGCAACAGCCGCGATCAGCGGAACCGCCGGCTGGCAGACCCCGATCGTATGCACGATCTCGCCGTCATGCTCCTTGCTCAAGGTTTCGCAGATCGAGATCACGTAGTCGATGTAATCGTCAAGATCGAACCGCCCGCGCGAAAGAGGAATCGTCCGGGCATCGAGCCAGTCGGTGATGTAGACGTCATAGAAGGGGAGAAACGCTTCCACCGTGCCGCGCAGCAAGGTCGCGTGATGGCCCGACATGGGCGCGACGATCAACAGCTTCTGTTGCGGCGGCCCGGGGGCGCGGCGGTCAAATTGCTTTTCAAAACGGAGAAGCTTGCAAAACGGCCGTGAAGTGGACCCCGCGGGCGGGACCGCTGGGGGCGGTTTCTTGGTTGGAAGTCCGGCCGTTCCTTGCTCCCTAATCGATTAAGCTGCTTTCCGCCGCTGCCGCGGCCGCGGGCATGCGGGCAACGCGCCGGCGTTGGCCAGGCGCGGCGTCCTGTCCACGGCTTTCCCGCCGGGTGCGCCCCGCGTGATGCCGCCGCGCCGGATGGCCGCCGGCGTCCGGCTGGCGAGCGCCTGACGCGGTCGTCGGGTGTCGTGGAACGCGATCCAAGCCCCGATCCCGGCCCGCGCCGCGCGGCCGCCGGCATAACCCTTCAAATGGATGTCCTCGCACTTCAAGCCACGCCGCGGCCGCGCGATGAAGACATTGTCCTTCCGCCGGCCGCGCCCATCCATCGGGACGCGGATGCCGGCGGCGGCGCGCGTGCCGGTGAAGGCTGCGCCGGTAAACCGGCTGCCCTGGCCGGTGTCGAAGATCTCCGGCTTGCCACGGCGCGCCAGCGCCTCCTCGAGCGCCGGGACGCGGAACGGGACATCCCTCGTGTTCGGCAAGCGCCGGGCTGGGACATAGGCGATGCCGGCCGCCCGCGCCTGATACGGCCGGCCGCCAGGCGCCGCGGGAGATCCGGGAATATCTTGTGCTCCGGTGCCGGCTTCGCCGTCCGCCGCGTCCGCCGCCGCGCATGTTCGCGGTTGATCGCCCGCCCCCGCGCCCGCGGCATCGCCGTCATCCGCCGCGAGCCGGGGAACGGCCGCGCCGCGAACAGCGCGCCGGTCCGCCGCACCGGCGCGGGATCGCCGCCGTTGGCGGGCCGCGGCTTGCGATGGAAGCCGGGGCGGGCAAGGCCGGGAAGCTTGCATGGCTTGCGGACCGGCAGCGCGATGCCGCCGTCAACCCGCACTCCGCGGTCCGGGGCGCTCATCTTCCGGACCTGTTGGCTAAAAAATCCCGCTCATGGCGGGCTTGCCGAACCATCCGCCGTCAACTGGCCAATCCTGGCGCGCGGCTTCGCGATCTCGCGTTCCCGGATCGCCCCGGCGCCGTTGCCGGCGCCTGCGCCGGAGGCGCGGGCAGCTTGCTCCGGCGGCTGCTTCTTCCAAGCGTAAACCGGATTCGGACGGACCTCGCGACAGTGCGCCAGGTCCGCCGCCGCCTGCTCGCGCGGCGCCTCGAGGGCAATTCTTGCCTTCGGCGCCGCGGCGATCTTCCGTCTCGTCTTCTTGGTCATCCGCCGCTCCCTTCGCCATGACCGAACGGCCTCGCCTCCAATTCATCAACCGGTCCAAAAACCGCGTCCGCTTCAGACCGGTCCACGACCGGCGATCGAAAAGTTTTCGCGCGTTTTGCGACGATCATGCGGGACCGGCGGCATGGTCTTATGCGCCGGACCTTCGATTTACGGATCAAGGAAGGCAAGGCGGCGGGGGCTTATGCCGTTGACTCAGGTCCGCCTATATGTAGTAGGTGCGGCGAAATGGAAGCATGGCCTTTGCTGGAGATCGGCGTGGGACCGTGGGTTTGGCGGCCCTTGCGGGGATTGTCTCGTTTGATGATGTCCCAGTAGCTTGCGGGCTCATGGTGAGTCGCCAGCCCGAGCAACGTTTCGAACGAGACATGCCGGTAAAATCGGCGATTGCAGCGAGAAACGAATTCGTTGAGATAGGTGTCCACATGCTTGCGGCGCAGGCCGTGATACGTGCCGAGACTCCATCGCTTCAGCAATGCGAAGACCCGATGAATCCCCGGCAGCACGACGTGCGCCGACATCGTGCCGGCCACCCGCGGATCGTGCCGGTAGCCGGTTAGGCCGGGATAGGATGCATGGCCATCGGTGAGCAACGTGGCTCCACGCTTCACATTGGCTCTCACGAAGGCTTCGATCGAAGCGGCGATATTGTCCACGATCATGGCGAGGCGGACGCGGCCAGAGCGCGCATCGAGATATTTTGCGTGCTTGCGTCGCGGCTTGGAACGATTGATGCCGCGATCGATCACCTCGACGGCGCCGATCGCGAGGATTTTCCCCGCATTGCCGGGCTCGAAGAAAGTATCGCCTTCGCGGAAGGGAATTTCCGCCTGATCGACCTCGACAACTCCCTCCAGTGGTTCGCAGTCTGGATCAACCATCGATCCGCGCAGCTTCTGCGTCAGGAGCCAGACGGTTTTGCAGGTGAGGCCGAGCTGATCCTCCAACTGTCGCGCCGGCATGCCATTGGAATGCGTCGCCATGAGATGTGCGGCCCAGAACCATGTCGTCAGCGGCAGCTTGGTGCGGTGCATCGCCGTGCCTGCCGTGATCGGCGTTTGTCGACCACAATCGAGGCATTCGCGCAAACGCGGCCGACTCTTCAGCGCCACCGCCCGGCGCTTGCCGCAGCCAGGGCAGACGAAACCATCCGGCCAGCGCCGTTTGAACAACAACGCAACCCAGCTTCCTTCGTCAGGAAACGCCATCTGAAACTCGCAAAGCGAGCGCGCTCTGGCCATCGGGCGTCCGTCCCGCCGACCTTACGCGACCGGCCGGATCAATCCGCATGCTACATCTAGGGAAACCTGAGTCAACGGCATAAGCCACTTGCGATCCCCTTGTCGAAGCAGCGTCGGCTCTGTTGCATTAGCAAGCCCGCCGCGCACGGTGCCCTTCCCGGCTCGGTCTATCATGGGGCGAGACGGAACAGGCGGTTCAGGAAGCGCACTTCTCCTGTCGTCTCCGCTTCCAGCAAGACGGAATTTTGCCTAGGCGGCGGCGGTTGCCGCGCCGACCAGCTTGCGCGCCTCGATCGCGCTGATCGGATGGCCGAAAGCAAAGCCCTGCGCGTATTCGCAGCCGAGCTGATAGAGCTCTATTGCGTCCGATTCCGTTTCCACGCCTTCGGCGACGACCTCCATCCCGAGATCATGGGCGAGTGTCACGATCAAGCGCAGGATGACGGGTCTTGCCCCTGTCCCATTCTGGCGCACGAACGACTGATCGATCTTGATCGTATCGAACGGAAATCTTTGTAAATAGGCAAGGGAAGAGTAGCCGGTGCCGAAATCGTCGAGCGAGAGGCCGGCGCCCAGCTCGCGGATGCGGGTCAGCATTTGCGCCGCATATTCGGGATTTTCCAGCAACAGGCTTTCGGTCAATTCGAGCTTCAAGGTGCCGGGGCTCACATTGGCGCGGGTGAGCACGGCCCTGACGTCATGCAGGAGGTCGTGGCGGAGCAATTGGCGCGAGGAGACATTGACGCTGGCGAAGATCGGCGGATCGACATCGAGCGCGTTTTGCCAGGCGGAAAGCTCGCGGGCGGTGCGCTCCAGCGCGAAAATCCCGAGATCGACAATCGTGCCGGTCTCCTCGGCGAGAGGAATGAATTCGGCGGGGCCGAGCCGTCCCAGACGCGGATGATCCCATCGGAGCAACGCCTCGAAGCCGGCGACCGTGCGGTCCTCGAGCCGGACGACCGGTTGGAAAAGGACCTTGATTTCGCCGCGGTCAAGCGCGCGCCGCAAGTCCGCTTCGAGCCCGAAACGATCCGAGCGCAGCGTGCGCATCGATGGCCTGAAGACTTCGATGCGATTGCCGCCCATGCGCTTGCCATGCCGCATCGCGATTTCGGCATCCTTCAGCATGTCTTCGCGCGTCCCGTGCAATTGCGGATCGTAAAGCGCGAGACCGATCGAGGCGGTGAGCGGAATTTCCTTGTCGCCGAAGGTCACGGGAGTCGACACGACGCGGCGAACCAGATTGGCGAAGGCGCTGATCTGAGCGGTCTCGAATTCCGAAACGATTAGGACGGCGAATTGGTCGCCGGAGAGCCGGGCCAGCGTATCCCGTGGTTTCAGGATGCGGGCCAGCCGCCGCGCGAGCGTGAGCAGAATGGAATCAGCGGCGGAAAGCCCGGCGGCCTCGTTGATTTGTTTGAACCGGTCGATGTCGATATTGAGGATGGCGGGGCGGATGCGATTGTCGGTTTGCGCGAGCGCGAGGGACGCGTCGACGCGATCGAAGAAAAGCTCCCGGTTCGGCAAGCCGGTCAGATTGTCGTGCACGGCGTCGTGCAGAAGCCTTTCCTCGGCGATCTTTGCCTCGGTGATGTCCACGAGGGTGCCGACGATACGGACCACCTCCCCGTCGGTCCCGACGACGGGACGTGCTTTCATCCGGAACCAGTAATAATCCGCGCCGTCGGCACGCAAGCGGAATTCTTGATTGATCCGCCCGCGCCTCTGCTCGAGCATCGCATCGAGACAGGCGCGGAAACGATCCCTCTCGGTTGGATGCAAGACGTCGAGCCAGGCCGCGGCCGGACCTTCGAGCGCGCCGCGGGCAAGGCCCAATTGAACCTCGACCTCGGGACTGACATAGACGCGGTCGGCCGCCACGTCCCAATTGAAAATGACGTCGCCGCTGCCGGTCAAGGCGAGCGCCTTGCGTTCCGTTTCCGATAGACCGCCGGTCCCAAGCGCACTGCCGGCGAAGGCGTTTTGCATGATCGTGAAACCGATGAGCATGACGATGAGCACGAGGCCGCCGACCAGGGCCGGCGAGACAAGATCGTTGGTCAATTTTCCGGTGACCGTGAAGGCCGCGCCGATGACCCAAATCAAGAGCAGCGACCATGTCGGAATAAGCATGATGGCGCGGTCGTAGCCATGCAGCGCCAGATAGAGCACGAGGACGAAACCGGCGCCCGCTATCGTGGCGAGCGAGATGCGCGCAACCCCCGCCGCGACCGGTGCATCGTAGAGGGCAAGGCCGGCGAGGGCGGCGAGAAAAATCAACCATGCCGCCGCCACATGCGAAGCCCGCACATGCCAGCGGTTGAGCTTGAGGTAGGCGAACAGAAAAACCAACAGCGTCGCCGAGAGGGTCGTTTCGATGCAGGCGCGCCAGACGCGATCGGATTGGCCTTCGGTGCCGAAGATCTTGCGCCAAAAACCGAAGTCGATGCAGACATAGGCGAGCACCGCCCAGGCGAGCGCGGCGGCGGCCGGAAAGATCACCGCGCCCTTGACGACGAAGACGATGGTGAGAAAAAGCGCGAGCAGCCCCGCCACCCCAATGACGATGCCCTTATAGAGGGCAAGGCTCGTCATTTTGTCTTTGTAGGCGTCCGGTTGCCAGAGATAGAGCTGGGGCAGATTCGGGGTCCGCAGTTCCGCGACATAAGTGACGGTCGTGCCGGGATCGAGGGTCAGGCGAAAAACATCGGCGTCCGCGCTTACGTCGCGTTCAATCGGAAATCCTTGGCTCGCGGTAATCGCGGAAATGCGCGAAGAGCCGAGATCGGGCCAGATCACGCCCGAGCCGACTAGCCGGAAATGCGGCGCGACAAGCAATCTCTCGATTTGTTCGCTGGTATCGTTGGTGAGCGCGAAGACGATCCAATCCGGGCGTGTCCCTTCGTTTCGCGCCCGCACCTCGATGCGGCGAACGATGCCGTCGGAGCCGGGTGCGGTCGAGACGACAAGCCGGTCGCCGTCGGAATGATAGGTCTCGAAAGCCTTGGTCAGGTCGATGGCTTGCGCCTCGATCGGCACGCGCACCAATTCGATGGCCCTTGCCGGGGAAAGCCCCGCCGCGAGCGCCAAGAGCACGAAAAGGAACCGCCAATACCGCATCATGCTCGACAAAAAGCATCCATCCCGCTTGCTGGGCCGGATCCGCGAGCAGCGGATCGCCCCAGTCGCGGCAAGGATTGGTAAGGCTTATGGAGCCGCACGGCAAGAGCGGGGCCGAGCCCCGCCCGAAAAACGCTTTAACCGCGGCGAAGCTCCGCGCCCGCGGCTCCCCCCGCCGCCGCGGCCGCGGCGGCCGCCGATCCGGAAACCGCCGAAATCATCGCCGCATCGTGAAAGCCGCGTCCGCCCGGGCTCCGGAACCCCGGCCATCTCCGCCGGGGGGGACGCGGCGCGTTGGGGCGGAGCGCCGGAGACGCCCCTCCGCCGCGGAGGGCTCGTCAATGCGCGGCAGTGGATTTCCGGCCCGGTGTGGCGCCGGACGCTTGCTACCGCCACATCGGCGGCCCCTCCTTCCGGGCCGCCACTCTTGAACGGATGGCCCGCCCCGTCCGCAAGGGTGATTCTCATCTGGCTCTGTTCAGTCTGCTTCAACGTATCCGGTCTCGGGGTCTTGTTCCCGGCCAAGATGGAGATCGGCGCGGCCCGATCCTCATAATCACGGCGGCCTCGAATCACGGCGGCCTCGAAGGGCCGTTCAACGGTTCAGGTTTTCACGCCGCCGTTCGACTGCCGGGCGATCTTCCTTTCACCGCACGCGGACTCCGGCGACCCGCCGGCGCGATGAACACCGCCCGGGCAATCTCCTCCAGGCCGCCGCCATTTCGCATCCGGCGTCATCGGCGCGGCCATGCGCCAGGACCGCCCAAGCGATACGCGCAAGCTTGGCTCGCCAGCGCAACGGCGGCAACGTTCTTGGGCGCTCGCGCCAGAAGGCCGCGCGCCCGCCGGCCAAGAGGTGTCTCCCGCTCGACAAGGTAAGGCAGCACGGCTCGCGCGCCATGGATCAGGTTCTTTCGAGGATAGCGATTGCCGCGCTTGCTAAGGCCGGGCAGGCGCGGCTTGCCGCCGGCCGTCATCTGACGCGGCGTCAGCCCGGGCCACGCCGCCATGTCACGGCCGCGCCGGAAGGCGTGAGCGTTGCCGGCGGCGGCGGCCAGCGCCGTCGCGTCGATCGTCCCGGTCCCGGGAATCTTCGTCAGGCGCCGCGCCGTCTCATCTGTAAAAGTTGGGATTTGAGATTTCGGGCGCTGCCGCGGGACATCGCAACCTGCCATTCATCCCTTGGCGGCGAATTTCCGCCGTTGGATGAATGGCGAAATCCCAGGGGAATCGCATTTGAGAAAGGTCTGACGAAAGCAGCGGGACTTGCGGGCAATAGCCTGATGGAGTTTACCGAATTCGCGTGAGAATCATGCCATCTGACCAGCCGCGGTTGTTAATGAATACACGCTCGTCTGCGGCACGGTGCAAAAAACTGACCTGGCAGTCAAAAAGTCCTTCCGGTTGCTGGTTGGAAAGCCAGTACAGTCGATTGCCGGATGGCGCGATGACGGCGCGGGTGGCCGCCGATCCGTTGGGCGGAGGGATGGGCGGCAAGCCGTGGATTCTGGCGAAGGATCGACCCAACTGGGACTTCGGCAAGACGACGATCAACAGCCTGATGATTTCGGTGATCTGGAACGGCGCGGGCGTTCCGTTGATCTGGACGCTGCTGCCTCCTGAGCTCTCGTCGAACGGGGCGGGGAACTCAAGTCCGGCATCCGCCTGTTCATGCGCCTGTTATAGAGCGGAACCCAAACCAGGGGCGTAAGGGACCCGGCGAAAGGGGCGAAGAGAAGCGGCCAAATCGGGCGCATGAAGAGCCTTCCCGCAACGCTCTTTCGATTCTTATTCGACAACTATCTTATAGCGCTCCCCGCGTTGCAAGGGCTCGCCGCGGGCGAGCTCGTTGATGAGCAGGAAGGTATCGAGCGCGCGCTCCGGAACGGCCATCCGCGCGGCGAGCGTCCCGGCGGTTTCGCCGGCCTTAGCCACGGCGATTGCGAGGCGCAAAGGCCGCACGGCTTTGACCTCGTCCGCCGAGACGTGATGAAAGGAATCGATCGACGCCTGGAAACGTTGCTTGGCCTCCTCCGTCAGCACTCGCGTGGCGAAAATCAGCCGGTACACGCGATCTTGGTCGAACCGGATCACCGCGAGACGGAATTTCCATTCGCCGGCGCTTGCGGTGGCGGTCACCGCCGGCATGGCGTTGACTTCGGCCGGTTCGATCGAACTGTCGATCAGGCCGTCGATCCAGCCGGTGGCCATATAGGCCGCAAGCGGCGTCCCCGATGGCACGTTGACGCTGTCGAGGCGCAAGGCTTCGGCGCCGCCGGCCTTGATGCCGAGAAGGGCCTGGGATGCGTTTTCGAGAATAAACCCTTCGGGAGCGAGAAAGGCAAAACCTAGCCTCCCGTGCAAAAACTTGCGGCCGCGGATCGCCCCTTCGGCGGGATCGTCGCCAAAGGTCATGCCGTCGATCGCGGCGAGATAGGACGCCCGGCCGGTCGTGCCGATGCCCGGGGCGCCGATCTGGCGCGCGGCGTTGATTGCCCGCGCGACCCGGTCGGGGGTCGAAGGATGCGTCGCGAGAATGTCCGGCTTGCCGGCGCTCGCATACTGACCCATAAGCGAGCTACGCAGCGCCGCCGAGCGCCCGAGCGCGTTAAGGAAGCGGGCGGCGCCGTATGGATCGTACCCGGCCTTCGCGGCGACCCTGATGCCGATCTGATCGGCTTCGAGTTCCTGCTGGCGGGAAAAGCTCGCGATCGTACGTTGCGTCAGGGCCTCGACCTCCTGACTCTTCTGCTTGCTTTGGACCACGCTCGCCGCCTGGCTGATCACCGCGGCGCGTTTTTCCTCTTCCTCGCGCTGCATGGCGTGTTTGGCGGTGATGTGGCCTATCTCATGCGCCATCACGGCGGCGACTTCCGAGGCATCGTTGGCGAGGGCCAAGAGGCCCCGCGTCACATAGAGCTCGCCGGGCGGCAGCGCGAAGGCGTTCACGATCGGCGAATTCAGGATCGTGACCTTATAAGGATCGCTTGCGCGTTCGTCCGCGTTGGCGAGTTTGACGAGGATTTCGTTGAGATAGGCTTCGGCCGGGGGGTATTTGTACTCGCCGTCGAACAAGGCGATCATGCGCCGGTGCTCCGCCGCAGTTTTGGCGTCGATCGCGGGCGCGCGGGGCGGCGGCACCGGCACCGCCGCGTTGAATGGGGTGCTGTCTTGCGGCTCCATCGCGGCGCAGGCGGAAAGAAGAAGCGCGATGACCCCCGCAGCCGCCAGTCGCGCGCTGGGCCCTGGCCCGGAACCGTTTTTCGTTCGCCTGAAACCGGCGATGTTGGCGGAAACCCCCATTCGCGCTGGCGCCTTATCTTGGTGCAGGGGAGCCTGCGGCCGTGTCTTGCCCTTGCCCGGCCGCCTCCAGCTCGTCCGGGTCCGAGATCTCGATTTGCGGTCCGAAGCGGGTATCGAGAAGTCCTCGCACGCGGACGGTTTGGCCGGTCAAGCCCGCCAGACTTGAATAAGCCGCCTCGAATGTTTTGCGGTTGCGCGGCAAGATCGCGACCGAAAAATCCCACCCATGGCGTGGCCCAAAGTAGAGCATTATCCGCGGCCTCCGGCTGGCGATCCCGGTAATCCGGCCTTCGACAATAACCGGCGAGCCAGCCTTCTCGGCGAAGGATGGGCGATCGGCCGCGGCGATGATCGCATAATACGGATCGGCCCAAAGGCCAAGCCCGGAAGCTCGCGCGCCGGCCTCCGCGGCGAGGAGGGCGCTCCGGCAAGGGCGCGTCGCCGCGCTTGGTTCATAGCGCGCGAGGCCGGCATCGATGAGCGCCGCGCCGACCGCCAACTGCGCCGGTCGCGGCCCATTTGTCGCCTCCGGCGCGACCGCGAAGACGAAGGCAACGATGCGCCCCCAGCGATCCGGGCCCGGTTCGAGCCGGCGAAACAGTATTTCTTGCCCAACGAGCCATTGCGCGAGCCGGTCCCGCGCGCGGACGTCGAGATCGGGATCGCCCGGCGCCGGGCGCGGCGGATCGACGCCGGCGACTTTGAGCCGGATGCCGTTTTCGAGAGTCAATTCGAGCCGCTCGTCGACCGAGACGACCCGGCCGCTGGTGCCGCCCTCGCCTGGGCAAAGCCCATCCGCCGCTCGCAAGCCCCCCGCAAGCGCAAGCGCAACCAAGGGGCCGGAGAAAAAAATGGCGAGGCCAAGAACCGCCCCGGCGCGAAAGCGGATTTGCGCCCCCCCGAAGCCGCGCAAAGGCCCGCGCCCAAGCGCGCCAACCTTCCGCCGTCGCCTTCCGCCCGGGGTGTCCGGCGTCGAACGCATCTTCGATCGTAACTGCATGGGATAGGTTCTAACCGATTTCCGTCCGGCGACCATGCAAAGATTTGCGCGAGCGCCCTGCCTCGGCGCCCGGCGATCCGCTCCGGTTCTCGAAGACGGCGGGTGAACGTTAAAGGCCGGTTTGTCGAACCTGCGCCGATGCCTTTGACTGGCGGGTATTCCGGGAAACCAGGCGCGCCGCGTGCGGCGGCTCACCGGTTTGCGGCGCTGGCGGCCGGCAATCCGGAGCAAAAGTATAGATGAGTAACACCGGCCGCTCAATTTCCGCGCTAGCCTCGAATCGAACTGAAAAATATATGCATATGCGCGATAGGACAGTATTATCGCGGATAGTGTCTTGATACGTACATAATTTACGTCTTGTATATTCGTCATCTTTTATGGAGAATTGCCACGAATGATTGTTTATACGTATAATTATTCTTGTAATTACGCCATTACGAGGTGTGTCGCCGCGCCACGGCCCAAAGGACTGAAGGGGAATCGACCGTAGCCTACCTATAAAGGTAGGTCATACCTACCCATATAGGTTGCAGATAACCCCCCCTGCTGGATATTGTCCCTTGCCATCAGCGGCTCTAAACAGGAACCGGAGACAGACTGGTTTTTGGCGCCGTCGATTCCTTTGCGCCGAACCCGACTTGTCGGGCGGCCCGTGTGGTCACGCCAAAGTCCGGTCTTAATCCTCAACAGCAAAGAGGCAAGTGACATGAGCTTAGTAACAGGAACTGCGCGTGCCGGCGAGGCCGCGGCCGTCGCCGAGGCGCCCCTTTTCAACGGGATTCCGTTGATTCTGGGGACGATCGCGATCAACACCTTCTATATCGGCGTTCGTATCTACGAGCAGGTTTTCGGCCAATTCGCGGGGCTCGATTCGTTCGCTCCCGAGTTCACCACCTACTGGATGACCATCCTCTACATCGAGGAGCCGGTCGAATTGATCTCCTTCCTCGCCTTGGTCGGCTGGATGTGGAAGACCCGCGACACCGATCTCGCGAACGTCCAACCGCGCGAGGAAATGCGCCGTATCTTCAACCTGATCAGCTGGATTACCGTCTATGGCATCGCGATTTACTGGGGCGCCAGCTACTTCACGGAGCAGGACGGCACCTGGCATATGACGGTGATCCGCGACACCGACTTCACGCCTAGCCATATCATTGAGTTCTACATGAGCTACCCGATGTATATCGTGATCGGCGTGGGCGGCTTCATGTATGCGAGGACCCGGCTTCCGACCTACGGCTCCAAGGGCTGGTCGGTTGCTTACGTTCTCCTGTTCGTCGGCCCGTTCATGATCTTCCCGAACGTCGGGCTCAACGAATGGGGTCACACCTTCTGGTTCATGGAGGAACTGTTCGTCGAACCGCTGCACTGGATGTTCGTCTTCTTCGGCTGGTTCTCGCTGGCGGTCTTCGGCGTGGTGCTGCAGCTGCTTGGCCGCGTCGTCGAGCTTGCGCACGGCCACGAGGAGCTGCTCGGTCTCGAGGCGGCGGAATAAGTAAGCGCTTCGTGTGTTGAGGACCCCCTTGGTCTGACCGCGAGACGTTCAGCCCAATTGGCCGGCCGCTTCCCAGAAGGGAGTTTTTCTCGGGGAGCGGCCGTGCCAGGGCTGCGGAGAATTTTGTAAGTCAACTGAAATGTACTCCGGTAATCCGGCGATTGGGTCCGGGGGAGCAACTGGGAGGATAGTATGCTACGAGATAAGTCAATTAAGGCCGGAGTGGCTCCGGCGACCGAATCGATCTCGGCGTCGCCGGGCATCGAAGGCGGCGCCGGCGCGAATCCGGTTTTCGCGGCCCCCGCCGGGGGCGCGGTGGCGGCGGCGGGTTCGCCGTTCCATTCCCGCGCCGAGGCGGCCACTTCCATCAGGCAAGCCGACCTTCTGATCCTGACGTTTCTCTTTCTGATCATGATCGGCGGCTATCATGTCCACGCCATGCTGACCATGGGCGACTGGGACTTCTGGGTCGACTGGAAGGACCGGCGCATGTGGCCGACCGTCCTGCCGATCATGCTGGTCACCTTCCCGGCGGCCGCCCAATATTTTTTCTGGGAGCATTTCCGGCTGCCGTTCGGCGCGACGTTCCTTTGTGTCGCCCTTCTCTTCGGCGAATGGCTCGACCGCTACATCAGCTTCTGGGGCTGGACCTTCTATCCGATCAACCTCGTCTGGCCGACCTCGCTGGTCCCGCAGGCGTTGTTCCTCGACATCGTGCTGCTGCTCAGCAGGAGCTTTATCATTACCGCGATTGTCGGCTCGATGGGCTTCTCGCTGCTCCTCTACCCGAACAATTGGGTGATCCTCGCGCAATTCCATCAGCCGAGCGAGCAATACGGCACGCTGATGTCCTTGGCCGACATCATCGGCTTCCACAACGTGCGTACCTCGATGCCCGAATACATAAGAATTATCGAACGCGGCACGATGCGTACCTTCGGTAAGGATGTCGTGGGCGTCGCGGCGTTCTTCTCCGGGTTCGTCTCGATTATCGTGTATTTCGTCTGGTGGTATGTCGGCAAGATGTTCTCCACCACGAAATACATGAAGTCCATCTAACCCGCCGCTGCAAGGTCCCGAAAGGACTCGAAGGGCGCATTTTTGCAATGCAAGAGGCACGGCGCTGCCGTGTGGGAGAGTGACCAATGACAACAACAATGTTTAGTTCGCTGGCGCGCCAAGGGGGGAGGCTATGGGCCCTGGTTTTGGCCGCCGCGCTCGCCTTGACGATGGCGGCCATCGGCCCGGCCGATGCCCACGGCGAGAAATCGCAAGCGGCGTTTCTCCGGATGCGGACGCTCAATTGGTATGACCTGAAATGGTCGAAGACCAACGTCACCGTCAACGAAGAGTATGAGATCACCGGCAAGCTCTATATCATGAATGCATGGCCGGCGGCGATCGAGGTACCGAACCAGTGCTTCCTCAACACCGGACAGCCCGGAGCGATGGCGGCCAGGTTGGGCGTATGGGTCGGCGGCCAGTTCACGCCGCGCTCGATGAAGCTCGAAGTGGGCAAGACCTACGCGTTCAGGGTCCTTCTCAAGGCGCGCCGCCCCGGCCACTGGCACACGCACGTTCAATTGAGTGTCAAGACCGGCGGCCCGATTCCCGGCCCAGGTCAATATATCGACATCAAGGGCAATTTCTCCGACTACAGGGATGACGTGAAATTGCTGAATGGGACCACGGTCAATATCGAGACCTATGGGCAAGCCAGCATCTATCTTTGGCATCTCGTCTGGATCATTGCCGGTGTCGCGTGGATCCTCTATTGGTTCAACAAGCGCGGCTTCGTCGGCCGGTTTGCGTGGGTGGCCTCCGGAAAGGCGGAAGAGCTGATTACGCCTCAGGAGAGGATAGTCGGTGCGCTCTCGCTTCTCGCGGTTCTGCTCGTGGTCATCATCTTCTATGCGATCACGGTCAGCAATTATCCAAACACCATCCCGCTGCAGGCGGGTGACTTCCATAACATCCAGGCTCTCGAGAATGAGGTGAACTCGGGGCCGATCACAATTAAATATGTGAACGGAACCTATAAGGTGCCTGGCCGTGAGTTGTTGGCCAATTTCAAGATCACCAACAACGGCAAAGAGCCGCTGCGGATCGGCGAGTTTAGCACCGCCGGCCTCCGCTTCCTGAATCCGGATGTCTTCACCAGCAAGGTGGCATATCCGGACTATCTGCTGGCGGACCGGGGCTTGTCGCTGAGCGATAACTCCCCCATCGCGCCTGGCGAGACCAAGGATATCGCGGTCACCGTTCAGGACGCGCGGTGGGATACGGAACGGCTTTCGGGTCTGGCTTATGACGTCGACAGCTCGTTTGCCGGCGTTCTGTTCTTCTTCTCGCCGAGCGGAGCGCGCTACCCGATGGAAGTCACCGGACCGGTGATCCCGACCTTCATGCCTGTCTGAGACGGTGTCTCGAGTAGGTTATGAAAGGTAAACAAGATTAAGTAATTTCCCCCGCTGGCGCTTATGCTCCGGCGGGGGAAATATTATGGGAGTTCAATCCTTTGGGAGGCTCAAGACAATGATGATCCGAGGAATCGCCGCGGGGCTCCTGGCGATGGTTCTGCTGGCCTCCGCCGCGCATGCGCATGGCGGGGTGGGCGTGGTGGATAATAGATGCGTTTTGCGGATCGGGCCGGACATCATGTTCTTCACCGGATACCAGCCGCAAAATTCCCGGGAGGAGTTTTGCGACGATATTCCAAGCACCGGGCAAACGGTTGTCGCGCTCGACATGCAAAATACCGAGCTTCGCGACATGCTGACCGAAATCCGCATCATCAAGGATGAGGGAAACCATACGACGATGAATGGGCTCCCGTTCCTGACCGATGCCGAGCTGGCGAGCCCGCAAGTTCTCGACCCCGTGACCATCACCCATGTGCTGCCCAGGAAATACCCGACGGGCACGCTGACCTTCAGCCACACCTTTCCCGAGACCGGCAAATTCATTGGCATCGTGACGGTGAAAAACGAGCACGGCCAGACCTATGTGTCGCAGTTCCCGTTTTCGGTGGGCCAGGCGTTTGGCAAAAGCATCGGGATCTATGCCTCGATGGTCGTGGCGCTCCTCGCCGCGGTTTACCTGATTTGGCATTTGGGCGCGAAGAAGAAGCTCGTTCCCCCGAAAAAGCCGGCGTGAGAGGGTGCGGATGGTTCGCGGACGGCCGGTTTTCGCGGAAATCCGCCGCGGCCGCGGCTCGTGGCCTTAGATGATCGCCGCCGGGAGGGACGTAGGCGGGCGGCCCAGGGACGGAATTGGGCGTAGCGGCGCCTGGTTCGCCCAAATACACCGCGCGAAGGCGTAAAGACAAAGCCTTGCCACGAACATTCGAGCGTAATCATGAAGTTTGCTCTGCCTTCCCCCGTGCAAAAGGTTCTAGGAATATTGAACTTTAAGCTCGGCCCTGAAGTGCTCCCGAAATCGCCAATTCTCTTGGCTGCGAGCCTTGTCGCTTTCGCGGTGGCGGTATTCTTGTTTCAAGCTAGCTTCTTTTCCCTGGCGAAGGCGGCGGCGAGCGGTATCGGGGGCGCCGTTTTATTGGCCGTGGTTGCGATGCTGTCGGCGCGGGTTTCCGGTTACAACGAGCGGCTAACGCAGACGCTTACCGCGCTTGCCTTGGGCGGCGCCATCGTGATCTTTGTCAGGACGGCTTTAGGTTTTTTCATATTCGTTTCGCCCGCGTTTGCGGAGTTGCCGGATATTAACGTCCGGCAATTGACGGCATTTTTACTGTTTCCTCTTTATGTGTGGAACATCTTTGTATTTGCTTTTTTGTTCCGGAGATCTTTCCGTTCTGACGTACCCGTTTCGTTCGCCATTTCGATCGCGCTTGTGTTCGCCGTGTACTTTTCGGTGCCATTAGCGTTTAGGTCCCTTTGACGGCATTGACGGTGGCTGCCCAATTGAAACGCCGTTGTTTGGCCGGGGCAGGCCAACGCTCATTTTCTGTCGCCGTTGGCACGAACTTACGGCCGGCGGCACGCGCGGGTTCTGTTCGAGGACCGAATGACCGTCAACAAGATCGCCTACCAAGGCGAGCCGGGCGCCAATTCCCATATCGCTTGCGACAACGTCTATCCCACATGGGAAGCCTTACCCTGCGCGACGTTCGAGGATGCGCTCGCGGCCATCGCCGACGGCGCCGCGACGCTCGGCATGATTCCGATCGATAATTCGATCGCGGGGCGCGTCGCCGACATCCATCACCTATTGCCTGGCTCCGGTCTCTACATCGTCGCGGAATATTTTTTGCCGGTCCATTTTCAGTTGCTCGGCATCAAGGGCGCGAGACTCGATGAGGTGAGATCGGTCTACAGTCATGTTCACGCGCTTGGCCAGTGCCGCATAATTATCCGCGCGCGGGGCCTCGCGGCGCACGTGACCGGAGATACGGCTGGGTCCGCGCGCGAGGTGGCGGAATGGCGCGACCCTGGCCGCGCGGCGATCGCCACGCGCTTGGCGGCGGAAATCCATGGTCTCGACGTGCTCGCCGCCGACATCGAGGACGAACCGCATAACACGACGCGTTTCGTCGTGCTTTCGAAAATCCCGCAATGGGCGAAGCTTGGCCCCGGGCCGGTCGTCACGAGCTTTGTTTTCCGGGTCCGCAACGTGCCGGCGGCGCTCTACAAGGCGCTCGGCGGTTTCGCCACCAATGGCGTTAATATGACCAAGCTCGAAAGCTACATGGTCGACGGGGAGTTCACCGCCACCCAATTTTTGGCCGATGTCGAGGCCCACCCGGAGGAGCCGGGGCTGGCGCGCGCGTTGGAGGAGCTGGCGTTCTTCTGCAAGGAATTGAAAATCCTAGGGGTCTATCCAGCGCATCCGTTCCGGATCGAAAGTCGAATGCGCGAGCGGCAAGGTCAGTGAGCAAGAGTAAAATCCGCGCTTGATCGCGCCAAAATGTTTTGAGACCTGTGCGCGGGGGTAGCCTTTTATCCGGCGGAACGGCGTGAAGCGCCGGACGGAATGTCGCAGGCAGGGATCGTCGCGCTTTGAACATCGCCGGTTAAGCGGCGAGCTTGTGCCGAGGTCATGAACTTCGCCGGGGATTTCCAAAATCGCTCGGGCTCCTTGCAGGCGGCAATAGCGTTTGACGTTGGCGGCGATGACCGCGAGATGGACCGGAGTTTGGCTTTGGAAAGACCGAGCCGTCGCATGTCGCGGAAGCGGGAGCGGCGTTTTAGGTCCCGAGGATTTTTTCAATCCGCGCGCGAACGGGGCGCGGCGGGCGATTATGCACCTCCAGTCTTCCGGCGGGCAGGCGGCGATGGCCGTTGCGCAGCGGCCTGGAGGTGCCGCCTGCGGAGAGGATGGCTCTTTCGACCGGCAGGGCGTCGTAGCTGCGGCCGGCATCGCCTATGTCCCGGCCGGGCGCGGGTTCCCCTCTCTCGCGGCGGCCGTCGATCGGGCGAGCCGGGCGGGGCTGGCGCTTGCCGAACACGAGGGATGTCCCGTTCCGCGTCCCGGCGCTCGAGGAGGCGCTGGCGCGCCGTGGCAAGCCGGAGATCTTCGACACCGGCCAGGGCAGCCGGTTTACCGGCGCGGCCTTCGCCGGCACGCTCGCCGCCGCCGGCATCCGCGTCCCGATGGATGGGCGCGGCCGGTGGGAGGACAATGTCTTCATCGCGCGGCCGCGGCGTGGCTTGAAGTGCGAGGACATCCATTTGAAGGGTTATGCCGGCGGCCGCGCGGCGCGGGCCGGGACCGGGGCTTGGATCGCGTTCCACGACACCCGACGGCCGCGTCAGGCGCCCGCCAGCCGGACGCCGGCGGCCATCCGGCGCGGCGGCATCACGGGCGCGCCCGGCGGGAAAGCCGTGGACATGACGCCGCGCCTGGCCAACGCCGGCGCGTTGCCCGCATGCCCGCGGCCGCGGCAGCGGCGGAAAGCAGCTTGATCGATTGAGGAGAAAGGAACGGCCGGACTTCCAACCAAGAAAGCGGCCCCAGCGGTCCCGCCCGCGGGGTCCACTTCAGTCTCGATAGAAAGCAACGAGACAAAGGAGAGCAAGCGCGCTCGCACACAGCGCCTCGCGCGCCGCTCGCCACGGCGCCGGTGGAAACGATTGGGTGCTCATGAATCTTCGTAATGGTTGGCAATGACGGCAAGGAAGATCGCGCCAAAACGCGCGGCCTTGGCCGGTCCGACGCCGGAAATAAGCAGCAAATCCTCGCGGGTTTTGGGACGCACCCGGGCCATCTCGATCAAGACGCTGTCACGGAATATGACGAAGGCGGGTTGCTTTTGGTCTCTCGCGATTTCGAGGCGTTTGGCCTTGAGCCCGGCGAGCAGACTGTTTTGCCGGGCCGTCAGCGGCGCTGTCTCGATCCCCCGCTTGACGGGCTCGAAAGCCTCGCGCGGAAATACCGGATCCTTCGCCTGCGCAATTTCGATCTCGTCCAAGCTTCGCCGCAGACCGGCCTTGCGCCCGCTCGACAAAGTCATGTCGCCACGCAGCGTCAAAGGCGCCTCGCCCGAGAGCACGGCACGTCCTGTCCCGGTGATAATCCAACGATCACGATCTTCCGGGTCTTGCGCGATCAGATCCGCCGCGTGAAGCTGGTAAAAGATGCTGCGCCATTCTGCCTGACTGAACTCCTTGCCAACGCCGAATGTCGGCAGGACATCGTGGCCATGCCGCCGGATTGCGTCGCTTGCTTGGCCGACGAGGAGATTGGCGATGTGGCCCGGAAAAAATCGCCCGGAGGTGCGGCGGATCGCGGACATGATCTTTTGCGCCGGGATCGCGCCGTTGAAGAACGGCCATTTCCCATCGCAAATATCGCAATTGCCGCAAGGCTTCGAGGCCTCCCCGAAAGCGGCGAGCAATGTCTGGCGGCGGCAACGCGGGGATTCGCATAAGGCGATCAAGGCGTTGAGCTTTCGCTTCTCCATTCGCTTGCGATCTTGCGGCGCCACGCTGTCGGATATTTGACGCTCGCGCAGCCGGATGTCGCTGTCGCTGAACAAGGTCAGCGTGTCCGCCGGCAGGCCATCGCGGCCGGCGCGGCCGATTTCCTGATAATAGGCTTCGATGCTTTGCGGCAAATCGGCGTGGCAGACAAAGCGGACATTCGGTTTGTCGATCCCCATGCCGAAGGCGATCGTGGCGACAATGACGGTTCCGTCGTTGTGGAGAAATTCGTCCTGGCGCGCCGATCTTAATCCCGCTTCGATTCCGGCATGGTAGGCGAGCGCCAAAATGCCCTTCCCGCTCAGGGTTTCCGCAAGCTTCTCGACACCCTTGCGCGAGCCGCAATAGACGATGCCGCTTTGACGTTTGTGACGCGCGATCATCGTTTCGATTTGGCCGTAGGCGCCGGTCTTGCGCCGCATCGCGAGATGGAGGTTCGGCCGGTCGAAGGACCGGACGAAGATGCGCGGCTGGGCGGAAAACAACTTGCGGACGATGTCCGCGCGGGTTGGCGCGTCGGCGGTGGCCGTCACCGCGATGACTTGAAGATTGCCGATCGCTTGCGCCGCCTGCGCGAGGCCGAGATATTCGGGCCGGAAATCGTGCCCCCATTGCGAGACGCAATGGGCCTCGTCGATGGCGAAGACATTGGCGCCCGCCTCGCGAAGAAGGGCAGGCGTATCCGGACGCACGAGGCGCTCCGGCGCGACGTAGACGAGGCGATAGCGTTTGCGCCGCAGGCCCGCCTCGATTGCCGCATTGTCTTCGCCGCTGTTCGAAGAGTTCAATGCGGCGGCGGCAATTCCACGGGCCTGCAATTGCTGCACCTGATCGCGCATCAAGGCGATCAGCGGCGAAACGACGATGGTGAGCCCCTTGCGCACGATCGCGGGCAATTGATAACCGAGCGATTTGCCCGATCCCGTCGGCATGACCGCGAGAATATTTTCCCCCGCGAACACGGCTTCGAGAATTTCCTGCTGGCCTGGCCGAAAGCCGGCAAAGCCGAAAACGCGTTCCAGCGCCTCTCTCGCCTCGTTCATTTGCGCGTTCACGGCGTCACCGCTTCAAAAATCTTCGCGACCATGTCGTATCCAATCGCCACCACGCCTTCCAGCAAACATTCCTGGGTGGCGCGGGGGCCTGCGGTTCGCCCCGCTCACGAAGCTGCCTTTGCCATAAGCGAGCGGATTTCTTCTTTCAGTTTGGCAGCGCGGGCTTCGGTCAGCGCCTGGCGCGGCGCCTCGATGGTCCGCTCGGCGAGGATACGCCCCGGCGCCGCCGACAAAACAATGATCCGGTCGGCGAGCGAGATCGCCTCCGCGACGTTATGGGTAACGATGAGGGTGGTCGCCTTGCGCTTCAGGACGAGCGCCAAAAGCTCCTCGCGCAGCTGTGCCGCGAGGGCGGTATCGAGTGAGACGAAGGGCTCGTCGAGGAGGAGAAGATCGGGCTTGACCGCGAACGCGCGTGCGACCGCGACACGCCGAGCGAGGCCGAGCGACAATTCTCCCGGAAAATGATCGAGATGCTTCGAAAGACGCAGCGCCGCGACGATCTCGGCGAGATCGTTCTCGCTTGACGATCCACCGAGACGCAGGTTCTGCGCGACGCTGCGCCATGGCAACAGCCGGGGCTCCTGGAAAACCATCCCGATCCTGTGCGGCGAAGGCAAGGCGATCCGGCCCTCGAAATCGGAGTCGAGTCCCGATATGATTCGCAAAAGCATTGTCTTGCCGCAGCCGGACGGCCCCAGCAGGGCGCAGATTTCTCCCTTTCGCAAGCTGAAGGCCACATCATGCAGGACCACGCGCGTTTGCCCCGAAGCGGTCCGGAGCGTCTTGCGCGCGATGGAAACTTCAAGCTCCATGCGGCGGCCGCCAACGCGAGACATGCCGCTCGACCGGTTGCACAAGAAAAGTTTCAATCGCCAGCATGAGACCGACAAAGGGAAGCGCATAGGCCAAGAGCCGGGTCACGTCAAACAGCTGGAAAGCTATGCCGATCTCGAAGCCGACGCCGTTCGAGCGGCCGAGCAATTCGACGACGAGGACGATCTTCCACACCAGCGACAGACCGGAGCGCATCGCCGCCGCGAGATAAGGCGCGAGCTGCGGCAAGACAACATGTCTTACTTTCGTGCCGAGCGGCAGGTTGAACACGCGCGCCATTTCGCCGAGGCTTTCGTCGAGCGCGCGCGCGCCTTCGCGCAAAGTCACCGCCGTATTCGGCAATTTATTGAGCACTACCGCGCCGATCGCCGCGGCCTCGTTCAGTCCAACCCAGATATAGGCGAGCACGATGACGACCAGCGCGGGCAGGTTCAAGAGCACGATAAGCAAGGGATCGCACATGCGGTCGATCGACTTATTGCGGCCCATGGCCACGCCAAGCGCCGTCCCGAGAGCCATCGCCAGCGCGAAAGACGCCGCGACCCGGGCAAGCGTCGCCGCAAGGTTGACGAAAAGCGCGCCCGACCGCGCCTCGGTGCCAATAACCGACATAACCGCAAGCGGCGCAGGCAGCGTGCCGGTCGCGGCGAACCTCGAACCCAATTGCCACGCGAGAACCAGCAAGAACAGCGGCGCCAGTCTAAAAAGTCGGCCATTAGTGTTCCTGGGGCACCATTTCCGTGTTTTGGTAAAAAGTTCCTTCGTCGAGTTCCGTTGCGTTGCCGGCAAGGTCCGGGCCTCCGATTTTGGCTAGGATGCGATAAAGCTTGCGCGCGTCGGCCGCTTCCTCGGCGACCGGGCGGCGTGGGATGCCCTCTATATAGGTTTGCCGGTACAGGGCGAGTTCTGCATCCCTGGCGATCCCGATCCGCCGCGCGATCTTCTCCCAATCCGCGCCGGAATGGGCGAGAATGTCCTTGGCCTCGGCCGCGATCTTGAAAAACCGCGAGAGCGCGTCCGCATGGCTTCGCGCGAAGCCTTCGTCGAAGACATAACCGACCATGGCGACCGGTCCCTTCGCGCCGAGGCGGCGTTCTACCTCGTCCATGCCGATGAGCCGCCGGAACCCGCGCGCTTCGAGCGCCACGCAGAAATTCCAATAGTTTAAGGTGGCATCCGCCTCGCCATTCGCGGCCTTCTGATAGAGCAGAGTCGGC
Organism: uncultured Alphaproteobacteria bacterium; assembly: GCA_963706215.1. Taxonomy (GTDB): domain Bacteria; phylum Pseudomonadota; class Alphaproteobacteria; order Rhizobiales; family Beijerinckiaceae; genus Methylocapsa. Next base: position 335,700 of record OY970154.1, read on the forward strand.
GCGCCATAAATAACTTTCGCCTGCGACGCGAGGTTCAGATCCGACTCGCGCGCGAACGCCTGGAGCAATAGCCAGCTCTTGTCCAGGGGACCGCCCGCGACCGCGATTTTTTTGCCTTTCAAGCCGGCGAGATCCTCGATGGGCGACGCCGCCGGAACCATGACCGCTCCGAGCGCGGTCGAATAGGGCGCGAAAACAAGCCCGCGGCCAAGATTTCTTTGCCGCGCGACCCACAGCCAATCGCCGAGGATCATGTCGGCCGCCCCACCCATCAAAGCGATCTTCGCGGCTTCGGGCGAGGCGAGCTCGGTAACCTCGATTTCGAGACCGGCTTTCCTGTCTAGCCCACGGTCACTGATGATCGCAAGTTCCCAGACGAAGGTCCCGGTTTTTTGCAGCGCGAGACGAAGTTTTCCGGCGGCTTCGGCTTCGCAGTTGAAAAGGACCGCCAGCATGAGGTAAAGTGCCGCCCGGCCAAGGTAGCCAGGGAGGGCGCGCCAGCGATCGGCAAGACCCGAGCCGTGGCGCGGCGAAAGGCTTTCCGCTAAGCCCCGGTTGTCATTTGCCATCGTTTCAGGATACATGTTTTGCCGCGCGAGCCATAATGAGGATTGTTCGTTTGGGCGACGCACTCAAGGGGAAGGAAACGGGATATGAAGCGTAAATATGTCTGCCTTGTCGCCACGGTCGCTTGGGCCGGTTCCGCCGCGGGGGCATTGGCAGGTGATGCCGCCGCCGGCGAAAAAATCTTCACGCAAAAGTGCAAGGTGTGCCACCAGATCGGCGAAGGCGCCAAGAACTTCGTCGGGCCGGAGTTGAACGGGCTGATCGGGCGCAAGACGGATTCCGTGCCGAACTATAACTATTCCGAAGCGAACAAGAACGCCGGGATCACCTGGGACGAGGCGACTCTCAAGGAGTATCTCACCAATCCGAAAGCCATGATTCCCGGCACGAAAATGATTTTCGCCGGACTGCCAAAAGAAGCCGACCGGGATAATCTTGTCACCTATCTCGCCCAGTTCGGCGCCGACGGTAAGAAGAAATAGGTTCCGTCACCCTATGGTCCCTCGCGCCGCGTGAGCATCCCGCGCGAGGGATCGTAGGCGGCGATTGCCGCGCCGAGAAAGACGGTCGCCGCGCCAACCACCACCGCCAAGGCGAGGAAATTTATCTTTTCGTATAAGGCGAAGCGGATCAGCTCGACCGCATGGGTGAACGGATTGAGCTCGCATATAGTGGCGAGCCACGGGCTGCCTTCCTTGACCCGCCACAAAGGGTAGAGCGCCGAGGACGCGAAAAACATCGGGAAAATGACGAAATTCATGACCCCCGCGAAATTTTCCAATTGCTTGATCAGCGACGACAAGAGCATGCCGAGCGCGCCCAGCATGAGCCCCGCGAGAACGAGGGCCGGAAGGACGGTCAGATAGCCCCAAAGCGAAGGCGGCTCGATCTCCCAGAAATAAGCGACGAGAAGAAACGCGTAGACTTGGGCGAGCGACACGGCGGTGCCGGCGGCGAGCTTGGAAGTCAAAAGAAACCAGCGCGGGAACGGGCTCACGAGCAGCGTGCGCATGTTTCCCATTTCGCGGTCGTAGACCATGGAGAGCGAGGATTGCATGCCGCTGAAAAGCGCGATCATTGCGATGAGCCCAGGGGTGATATAGACCTCGTAGAGCACATAGGTGTCATAGGGCGGAATGATCGATACGCCCAGCACGGAACGAAAACCCGCCGCGAAGATGAATAGCCACACGAGCGGGCGCACCAGCGCCGAGACAAAACGTTCCCGCTGGTGCCAATAGCGCAAAGCCTCGCGCCAGACGATGCCTTTCAGGCAAATCGCATATTGGGCGAGGCCGACAGTATGGGCGCCGGGAGTGGAGCAGACGGACGATTCACTCATTTCGGCTCCCCCTCGAAACCGGCGGCGCTGGTCAATGCGTTGAACGCGAGGCCTATGCCGGCCGCGCCCGCGCGGGCGGCGATTTCGGAGGCATTGCCGTGATCGAGAATCTTGCCTTCATGGAGGACGACGACATCGTCGCCGGGCTCGATCTCGTCGATCAGATGGGTTGCCCAAAGCACGCCAATCCCCTCGCGCGCGACAAGGCCCCGCACATGCTTGAGGATGGCCGCGCGGGCCTTGATATCGAGGCCGGCGGTCGGCTCGTCAAGCAGCAGCATGCGCGGGCGATGCAGCAGCGCGCGGGCGATTTCCACCCGGCGCATTTGGCCGCCGGAAAGGTCGCGCGCCTTTTCGCGCGCGCGATCCGCCATTTTGACCTGGTCCAAAACAAAACCTGCCCGCGACTTTGCCTCTTGCCCGGAAATCCCGTGCAGCGCCGCATGGTAGGAAAGGTTTTGCATGACCGTCAGATCGAGATCTAGCGTCCGCGCTTGGAACACAACGCCAAGCCTGCGCAGCGCTTCGGAAGGGGCGCGATTCACATCGAAGCCAAAAATTCGAATGGTGCCTCTTTGTGTCGCGAACAGGCGGGTTATCAAGCAAAATAGCGTGCTTTTGCCAGCGCCGTTGAGGCCGAGAAGGACGCTGAAACTGCCCTGGGCGACGCCGAAGCCGACATTCTCCAGAGCCTTGCGCTTGCCGTAGCGATGGCTCACGCCGGCGACCTCCAGCGCCGCGGAGGGACTCGCGCCGCGATTGCTCGCGGCTTCCGGGTCCGGCGTGGGAAAACTCATTGGCGCGCAATCGCCACGCCCCAGGGAAACGAACCGACCGCGATAGACTTGAGCACCTTGAGGCTGGCCACGTCGATGACCGAGACGTCGTTCGAAACTCCGTTGGTCGTGTAAAGAAATCTGCCGTCAGGGGTCAACGCCAATTGCCACACGCGCTGGCCGACGAGCAGATATTTCTCGACCTTTTTCGTCGCGGTGTCGATGACGGCGACCCAATTCGCCGGACCAAGCGCCACGAACGCCTTCTTGCCATCCTGGGTAAACTTTATCCCGACCGGCTGAATCGCTTCCTTCGAGAGCCCGGGGACCTCGAAGACGATCTTCTGCTTGACCTTGGGATTGGCGGCGTCGATCACGCTGACGGTGCCGCCGACCTCGGAAGAGACCCATAATTCCGAGCCGTCCGGCGTATATTGGGCGGCGCGCGGCCTAGCATCGACGAGGACATTGGCGAAAATCTTGCGGGTTTGTGTGTCGATTAGATGCGCCATGTTCGTCGTTTCCGACGTATTGACGAGCACTTTGCCGTCGGGGCTAAGCTCCATTCCTTCCGGCTCGACGCCGACCGGAATTTCCGCGACGGTTCGGCGTGTCGCGACGTCGATCGCGGTCACCAGATTGTTGTTCTCGTTCGCGACATAAAGGAGCTTGCCGTCGGGACTCAGGATCAGAAGCTCGGGGTCCGGACCCGACGGCAAAGTGCCGGTGATCGAGAGTTTCTTGGTATCCAGAATTTGGATCAGATCGTCGTCGCCGGCGCAGATGAAGAGTTCGCCGCCGTCCTGACTCAAGGCGATCCCGCGGGGACGATGGCCGACCTGCACGGTCTTTGTGACCTCCATTTTGCCGGTGTCGATAAGGGTGATGGAATTGCCTTTTTCATTCGAGACATAGGCGGTGAACGCCCCGGCCGGAGAGGCCATGACGAAAGCAAGCACATTGAGCGCGAAGACGGAGCCCGCAAGAGGGTGGACCTTTGGTCTCTCGCGAAGGCTTATTGCAATGTGCATTTCGTTTCCGGTTCGTCGAAGCCTAGCGTGTCGAGTTCCGATGTTTGATGCAGAAAACCTTCCTGCGGCGAGACCGAAACGATCATCCGGCCATCGCCGAGCAGAATCGGCTGGCGCAATTGCCGATTCCAGTGGCGCAGGGTCTGCTTTTGGCCCTTGAAGGCGGCAATCGCGAAGTCCGGTCCGGTCAGATAGGCGCGAATGCTCTTGGGGTCGTTGGAGCCGGTGCGCGACGCCGCCTCGCCAATCATGCGCATCGCCACCCAAGCGTTGTTGTCGCGCGCGTTCATACGCCGCGAGGCGCGCTTCATGAAACGGCTTTGCAATTGAATCGCGCCCCATTGCTCATGGCTTCCGTCCCAGCTCATTGGCATGAGCCCGGCCGAGCCCGCGACCGGACGCGGATCCCAGGTGCGGAAGGGAAGGTAGTTTGCAAAGACCTCGCTTTCGTCGGCGGCGACGAGGACATCATAGGCCGGCGCGTTTTGGGTCGCCACAGGGATGAGCCTTTGCGTCTGCACGCTTCCGGAATCCGAGCGGCGGCCACCGCCGGTATCCTCGTAGACCCGCTCCTCGACGATTTTTGCGCCGAATTTTTTCGCCGCGCGGGTCAACGTCCCGGCGTACAGTTCGTCTTGTGGGTGAGACCCCTTGACCAGGAACCAGCGTTTCCATTGCTTCCAGACGAGATATTGGGCAAGGCCGTCGGCAAGCATGGAATAGGAGGGCGCAACGTGAAAGACATTGGCGCGGCAATTTTCCTCCCGCAGCGAATCCTCCGGCGCGTTGGTGTTGAAAATGAGGATCCCGTTGTCTTTTGCCCCGTCGGCGAGCGCGAGAAGTGCCGCCGCGGGAAGATCGGCGAGCACAAAGGAAACGCCTCGCGCGATAAGGCCGTTTAGCGCGGCGGCCGGGTCGTCGCCCGGTCGCAGGGGGACGTCCTCGATCGCAAAGGTCTGGCCGAGGAAATGTCCGGTTGTATTATTGTCTTCAACGGCAAGCTCTGCACCGGCGATGCCATCGTCGGCGGCTGGAATATCGAGAATCGAGAGCGTCTCTCGCATGTGCGGCGCGCGAATGAAGCCTACATTGACATTGATGTTGTCCGCCGCGACCGCTGGAACGGCGAATGCCGGAAGCGCCACGGCGAGAAGGGCGGCGAGAATGCCATGCTTGAAGATCATCTCGGTATGATGGGTCGAAGCAATTGTCTAATCAAGCCCTCGCTCATCAAGATCTTATCCCGCGTCTTGCCCGAGCGGCGTTTTTGGCAACGCAGCCAAGGCATTGACGATGGCAAACATCGCCTGCTCGTCCGGAGTTTTGGCAATGAGCACTTCATGGATACCCGCAGCCAGAAGCGGCGCCGCGGCGTCGTGCGAGATGCAGACATGGTTTTTCCGGGACAAGTCCAGACCCGCGTTGCGGGCGAGGCCTAGAAAGATGTCCGCGCTGCGCCGCGAATAGTGCAAAACCACGGCGACTTCGCCTGTGCGGGCAAGAGTCAAGGCCGCCTCGGTCAAGGATTCGGCGGGCTGCGCCGCATAGACTTCGATCGGCTCGAGGGCATGACCTATTTCGGCGAGGCTGTCCTCGATGTCCGGTTTGCGGTCGCGTCCGGCGAGATAGACGAAACGGCGGGGGGTAGCGAAGCGTGCGGCGATTCCCCGCGCGAGAGACTTGGCGTCTGGGCCAATCAGTGGCGGGCCGTCAAAACCCCGCTCGCGCGCGGCTTCCCACGTCCGCTCGCCGACCAGGAACAAAGGCAAGAGGCGGCGTGCCTCGGGAAGAGGCCAGTCCGGCGCGGCGGATAACAATTCAAAGGCGCGGGCGCTCGTCGCGATGACGCCATCGATAACGCCCGCGGGCCATATTGCTCCGGTCGGGACCATGTCGAGAACGGGCGATAGCACCGCGTCATGCCCTTCGCACGCGAGTCGTGCCGCCGTTCGATTCAATTCGTCGAGAGCGCGTGTGAGCAAGACCAGCATGTCTCTAGCAATCCGTGACAAACAATTGAATCTGGCTTTGGTGCCATTGCGGTCGACACTCGGGATCGAACACTTCGCGGGCGAAGTGTACTCGAGAGGAAGGCTCGCACGCAACCGGAGCGGCGGCTTGAAGGGAAGGCAGCCAGAAAAAGATTGTCACCCGCGAGGATCGCACGGCGGCGAACGGTTGTTGCGTTATCGAAAAAGCGTAACGAGGATCGCCCGTCAAGGCAACCCTATGGCAAGCCGGTCGCTTGCGCGTTGTGGTCCTTTACCTGCTTGGCGACATCGACGAAATATTTGTCATCGTCTCCGAGCTTCACGGTTGGCAGACATTTCGGCGCGCAGGCGTAGGATTCGCGGCCCATCCCACGCTGCACGAGCAAGGCATTCCTGCCGCCGACAACGCGGATCAACGATTGCGCCAGGGGATTTCCGGCGGCATCGAGCGCGATGAAATTGGTTTCGCCAAATCCCTTGCCGGAGATGACCATCATGGTACCTTGCTTGAGCAAGGTCAGATCGGCGATCGCGGCGTTGCCGACAACGAGTGCCTCGGTCCCGGCGGGGACCTTGACGACGCGGGCCTGATCGATCGTCACGACCAGGGTCGTGTCCATCGCCCGCAAGGGAGGGGAATACCAATAGATCATCAGGGTGGCGATCAAGCCGAGCCCGTTGATCGATCGAGCGTAGATCGAATTGGCGCGTGAAACGGTGATCCATGAAGCCTTGAAATGCATTGTCTTGCCATTCCGCACGAAGGATACGTTGTCCAGTTGATACTCCATGTGTAAAAAAAAACTGAAGCCGGAAAGGTAAGCGATTGTCCAATAAGTGTATTGTCGGCAAATCCCATTAAGAATTGGGGGTGCGCCCAAATGACGCCGACTGCGTCATCGGCTTGGCGTTTCGCGGCCGGGCCGCGGGAAAAACATGCGAATGGGCACGCGACAATTGTAACCGGTATCTTTGCTTTCGCCTAAGCACGCGCGCGAAAATATTGCGCGCCCGTGGGGGTCGATCTCCTGCCACATCGTTTGAAACGGCCGCAAAAGGATGAATCTTGACCAAAGGTCGCGTTTTGCACCAAGCTCCGGCGTCTCAAAACCGATCGAAGACGGTGCGGACCTGGGCCAGATCTGCTTGATCGGATAGCAGCAGTTGCAGGGTGATCCGCGCCTTGCGGGCATCCAGCGCATTGGCGGGGATGAGCCCGCGTGCGATGAGATCGATCTCCCCTCCTGGGTAGTCATAGGATCCGCGCAGCGTTTCGCCCGCCCCCGTGCGGCTGGCGAAAACAACCGGAATGCGTTCGGCTAGCCGCACGAGAGCGGGCACGGCGCCGGCGGCGGCGTGGCCGGCCCCGGGAAGGCTGACCACGAGCCCATCGATTGCTCCAGCCGCCAAGGCTTCAACCGTTTGGGTTTCGAGACCGGGCCCTGCTTCAAGGATCGGCACGACGGGCGCTCCTCCTCCGTAGGTAAATCTCGGCGGACGGCTCGCGGGCGCGAGCGCGAAGCGAACGCGCCCTTCCGCAACGTAGCCGATTGGGCCGAAAGGGAGAGAGGAAAAAGCGTGCGGCCGGAAACTATGCGCCTTGCGGATAAGAGGACCGGCATGAATTTCGTCGTCGGCCACGACAAGGATGCCTTTGCCGCGCGAGGCCGGCGAGATCGCCACCCGCGAGGCGGCGAGAAGATTGGCCGGTCCGTCGGCGCCGGGTTGATCGGGCCTGCGCATGGCCGCCGTGAGGACAATGGGCATTTCGACTTGCACAAGCAAGGAAAGCGCGAAAGCGCTCTCCTCGAGCGTGTCCGTGCCATGGGTGATCACGATGCTGGCGCCTGTCTTGGCCGCGGCCGTGGCGGCGTCCGCAATCGCGGCAATGTCGGCGAGCGTGAAATCCGCGCTGGGTTTCGCTAGCACATCAAGTGCTTCGATTTCGGCAAGGTCCGCGAGACGCGGAACGGCGGCGACAAGATTTGCGGCGCAAAGAGTCGTTGCCGCGCCGCCCCGCGCGGTTTCCGTGGTCATGGCGATGGTGCCGCCCGTCGAAAGGATGATCAGGCGCGCGGGGGGCATGGACAGTTCCGTTTTTTGACCTACGGTCACGCCAGGACCCGCGCGAACCCACAGGCCGGGGCGCGTTTCCGACGGTTTGGATCTTACCAAAATGTTTCACGTGAAGCATTTTGGTACGATTGACGCAGTATTATGTAGCAAGCTCACCTAAGCTTTATCTTTGCCATAAATTTAAACTCAATTGCCGATTGATGGGGAAAAGTCTGTGCAAAAGACTTTTATTTGATTGGGTACGCTGCCCATTGTGATACGCGCGTAACCTATGCTCGAAACACTCTCAGAATTCATCGCTAGGAGACGACAAGAAATTGCAGAGGCCGAAGAGGCCCTGAGGGAGCAATTGCACGCACTTTTAGAAGAGCGGCTTCGGCTTGCAAGGGCGGAAAGCGCAGCTGCAGAAACATCTAAAGATCAGCGCTCGGTAAGACAAACCAAAGAGCGGCGGCAACCGAGGGGAATCATCAAGCGTGCTATCCTGAAAACCCTTGAGGACGCGCCGGAAGGGATGGACGCGCTAACAATTCTTTTCACGATCAACTATCGCCTCGGCTCAAACTTCGCGCGCACTTCCCTCAGCCCCCAATTGTCGCGGCTTAAAGAGGACGGCTTTGTCATCCTAACTCGAAAGATTTGGAAACTCGCGCCGTGCGGCGACGAAGAAATTAGCCCAGCAAGATCCGAACTGCCAATTTTCAGGGAGACGCTTAAAAATGATGAAGGCCCTAATGCCTTCGCATCGGGGCCTTCCTAAAGTTTGGGGGTAGCAAGCGCGAGGCGGGAATTTCCACGCCATGCCTCACGGGTGCAAGTCCCGTTACCTCCACCTATCCATTGTCAGAGCGCAAATGTCTTCGCGGACACGCTCTGGCGACACTCACAACCGAAAGGAGCATCCCATGTGGCAAGCCGTCGCATAACCAATTGAAGGGCTAAGGCCCTAGCAAGCCGCTATCCTTGGCTCGGCCGTTCGCGATCCCGGAAGGGGTCGCGGCGGCTTTGCCTTTATAGCAGAATCGTTTGAATCCGTCTAGTGCGCTTCGTCTTTTTCTGGTTTGGCGTAGGTAATCCCGCATGTCCCGCCGCTATCAACGAAAACAATCCCTTGCGCCTCAAGCGCAGCTTTCATTGCCGCTAGATTATTCGCGATCGGAACGTGACGCCCCTTCTCAAAATCTCGCACTGTTGAAAGGGAGACGTTCGCGGCGCTGGCAAGATCGTCTTGCGACCAGTCCAACCATCCCCGCGCGGCACGGCATTGTTCAGGCGTCATGCGAGCCTGATAGCAATAAATTTCGCGAACGTCAACGATTTTTGTTGACACCAACGATTTCAACGCTTATAAGTAACGTCAACGGAAAACGTTGGCGTTCAAATGTCTCAGCACTTCCTCCTTTCATCTGCCGCACGTTCGCTAAGCCTAGCGAAAGTCGCGCGCATGTCGGCCGAGGAAGCTCATGACGCCTTCCGACTAATCCGTTGGGCCGATACCAAGGGCGAGCCCATTTGCCCGCGCTGCCAATGCACCGCCACCTATAAGTATGAGACGCGCAAGCTTTGGAAGTGCCAAGCTTGCGCGCATCAATTCAGCGTCACGTCCGGCACTATCTTCGCCAGCCGCAAGCTTCCGATCGGCACCTATCTTCTGGCGATCGCGATCTTCGTGAACGGGGCCAAGGGGCATAGCGCCTTGCAGCTTTCACGCGACCTCGATTGCCAATACAAGACGGCTTTCGTGCTCGCTCACAAAATCCGCGAAGCGCTTGCCGACGAAAAGAAGGATGAAACGGTTTCCGGTGAAGTCGAGATCGACGGCGCCTATTTTGGCGGTTACGTGAAACCGGCCAATTGGACAGAGAACCGCCGCGACCGTCGGCTTGCTGAAAACCAAAGCGGCAAGCGCCGCGTCGTGGTCATAATGCGCGAGCGCAACGGGATCACACTTCCTTTCGTGTTCCGCTCCGAAGCTCAGTCAATCTCGACCATCACAAGCCGGGTTGCCGGCAGCGCGACCATCTTTGCCGATGAAGCCCGGCATTGGGATATTTTGCACGAGCGCTTTTTGACAAAGCGCATCAATCACGAGGAATGTTATTCAGACGGCGACGCTTGCACAAACCAAGCGGAAAGCTTTTTCTCGCGCCTTCGCCGCGCCCAAATCGGCACGCATCACCATTTTAGCGGCCGGTACCTTGGCGCGTATGCCTCAGAGATGGCATGGCGCGAAGACAACCGCCGGGTCTCGAACGGCGAGCAATATTTGATGGCTACGAATGCGGCGCTGGCGCATCCCGTCTCGCGTCAGTGGAAGGGGTATTGGCAGCGGATAATGATATAATCGTTATGCGACTGCATTCCTGACCATTTTAGGATTAAGATGGCGCACCACGTTAGCATCAGAACTGGCCTTTCCGCCCTCAAAGCTCAATGGCAATTCGGGCGCATTTGGATCAGCCCTTTTAACGGCGCCCTGCTTTCTTTGCGCGGAGAACGCCGCATATGGAAGTTGTTCAAGAGGCGGCATGTCAGGGCGATTGTTATTGAACCAGTCCGCAATGCTAACAATTTGTAACCTCCACATTCTCCCATGAATGATGTCTGCATAGCCGGCAGTCAGCGCCTCAGTCTTCATCGCGGACGTTGGCGGATCGAGACAGATGAAAAGACCCATCTCTGCCTTTTCACGTTCTATGACGCCTCGAAACTCGCGAACCATCGCCGGCGTGACGTGTTTGCCTCCCTTCACCGAAGTCAGCATTCGACCGTATGGCCGGCCAGGCCCGTTAGGGAAAAACAATTCTCCATCAATCCCACGATCAGCGCCTTTCTTAACTTCGGTGAGGCAGTGGACGCCAACGAGATAATTTGACCACCATTGAAATTGAAATGGATTGCGGTTCGCGAGTCGTTCCGCCAATTCATAATCCGCTGGAATGCCTTCTGCCTCTGGCACCCTTTCCGAACCAAACGCATCTAACAATCGTGTTTCAATCACGTGTATTGCGTGAATTGAAACATCGATCCCTATCCATTTGCGCCCGAGCTCTTCTGCCGCATGGACAGTTGTTCCGCAACCGCAAAATGGGTCTAAAACAATGTCCCCTTTGTTCGACGATGAATCGATAACGCGTTTTAGAAGGGCGAGCGGTTTTTGAGTTGGATAGCCAATGCGTTCTTTTGCTTGCGAATTTAAAGGCGGAATATCGGTCCAAACATCCGTGAACGGCGTTCCTGGCATTTCATCCAGGTATCGTTTGAATCGAGGAACGCGACCGGGCGCGGACTGAATTACAAGGCCGCGCTCATAAGCCTCTTGCATCCGCTCACGCGTCCATCGCCATACCTTAGTGATGCCAAGGAATTCATATGTTAAATTCGGCCGATTTGAATTTGGATTGATCAAATTGTCTAACTGAAAATGACGTCCGGTCTCCGGCTCGATTCTCGCGTAGTGGCTGCTAATATATTCTTCAGAATGGGGAAGATATATGGGGTTCCATGTGGCCTCTTCCCCAACTTGATAAGAAAGCAATGTGTCATGCGCAGATGGGAAGCGTCGATAGGCATGGCTTTTTGCAGTTGTTCTTTGCCAAATTACTTCATTTCGAAATCGTTGCGGGCCAAAAATTCCATCTAATAGGATTTTTAGATAATGACTAGCGGTAGAATCGCAATGTAAATAGAGAACGCCGGTAGGCTTTAAAACCCGATGCAAGTCATGCAACCTTAGCGCCATCACGGCCAAATACGCCATCATATCGCTTTCGCCGAGGGTGCTCCGCAGAGAGGATATAAAGGTCGCGAGAGCTCCCCCGATCTTAGTCATAATCTCATGGCAGGCATCTTCTGCTTCCCCTGTTTCCCAAGACCAAAAATCAAGAAATGCCCCTGCCTGCGCAGTTATCGCGTCCACGCGTGGACTTTTGAAAAGGACATTATATCGAGCCTGAGAATTAAAAGGAGGGTCGAGATAGATAAGGTCAACTGACTTGCTGCGCACATGCGAGCGCAGCACATCAAGATTGTCGCCGAAGTATAATTTATTCATAGAAAACCACCCCGCGTGCATTTTCATGCAGCAAGTTGAAAAGTGCGGTTAAATTTTATGCTTAAAGGTTTGTTACTTCACGCGATGCCGCTCAAGCGCCACACTCTTACGCCCTTTCGCTTCACGGCTCCAGTGACGAACCCTCGCATTCTTTGCCTCAGCATGGCTTGAACGATCCTAAAGCCAATTGCCTTACGCAAGACTGAATCCGCCTCGTCCATGCCTCTGGCGCGGATCACAACAAGCGCCAGCTCGCGCGTATCAAGGCCGCCTATGGCCTCGGCAAGTGCGGCGTTGCACAAAGCGAAAAGTTCCCCGCGTTTGAACATGCGAACGATCGACATGCGCGACGGATAGGCGGCCTGGGTGCCGTCTCTTTCAAGCAATTCCAGCGTTGCGCTGAAGTGCGCCAAGTCGCGCCGCGCGGCTGTTGTAGCCTTTTCATAAGAACTGATAATGCGCTCTAATTCGTCGCGCTTGGTGCGGAGAGCCGTGACGGTCGAGGATTTTGCCATCCCCGCATGATGCTATGCGAGCGGCGGCTTGGCCATGGCAATTCAGGTGAGTTTGCTACATAATACCGGATTGACGCAGAGCCTTTAAGACAGCGGCCCCTCCTTCAGTCTTGTAAGATCAATCGATCTCTCGCAGCAATTTTGGCAGAGCGGCGCCGCCGCCTCGATGGCTTAGACGGTTTGCGGGAAGTCATCCCAGATGTAAGGTTCGCTCGAATCAACCGGCCGTAAACGACGGAATGTTTTCGCACCGGAATTATGCACCAAGAAAGCCCTACAACATCAATGGCTTAATTTTGGTGCAGAGTATTGACTTTTGCAACGAACGGTCCCGGTCATCGTTGGTTGGTGAGCTAGAGTTTCGTCACACCAGGCAAAGAGACCTGCTTCACGAACCCCGTCCATTTCGCTATACTATTCTTCAAGGAATGCGGGAGGGTTTTCTCTGTGTCAACCAAGGTCGTTGTCGAGAGTTCGGTGGTTCGCCTTCGCCGGGTGTTATCGGTGTGGTGGGTAGCGCTGACGGTCGGTTGGGCGACGGCGGCCATAGCTGAGCCTGCGGAGGACTTGATCAACGCGGCACTTCGCGGTGATGCGGCTGCGGTGCAGGCGCTGCTCGCCAAGGGGGCCGACGTCAATGCCAAGATGCCCTTTGGCTGGACAGCGCTGATAACGGCCTCCAAGTTCGCCCGCCTCGATGTTGTGCAGGCGCTGCTTGCCAAGGGGGCCGACGTCAATGCCAAGAGGATCGACGGCGAGACCGCGCTGATGTGGGCCTCCCAGTCCGGCCACCTTGATATTGTGCAGGCGCTGCTTGCCAAGGGGGCCGACGTCAATGCCAAGAGGATCGACGGCGCGACCGCGCTGATGTGGGCCTCCCAGTCCGGCCACCTTGATATTGTGCAGGCGCTGCTCGCCAAGCGGGCCGACGTCAATGCCAAGAGGATCGACGGCGCGACCGCGCTGATGTGGGCCTCCCAGTCCGGGCACCTTGATGTTGTGCAGGCGCTGCTTGCCAAGGGGGCCGACGTCAATGCCAAGAGGATCGACGGCGCGACCGCGCTGATTCTGGCTTCCCAGTTCGCCCGCCTCGATGTTGTGCAGGCGCTGCTTGCCAAGGGGGCCGACGTCAATGCCAAGAGGATCGACGGCGAGACCGCGCTGATTCTGGCTTCCCAGCTCGGCCACCGCGATGTTGTGCAGGCGCTGCTCGCCAAGGGGGCCGACGTTAATGCCAAGACGCGCAGTGGCGCGACCGCGCTGATTCTGGCTTCCCAGCTCGGCCACCGCGATGTTGTGCAGGCGCTGCTTGCGAAGGGGGCCGACGTCGATGCCAAGAGGATCGACGGCGAGACCGCGCTGATGTGGGCCTCCCAGTCCGGCCACCTTGATGTTGCACAGGCGCTGCTCGACAAGGGTACCGACGTCAATGCCAAGACGCGCAGTGGCGTGACCGCGCTGATGTGGGCCTCCCAGTCCGGCCACCTTGATGTTGTGCAGGCGCTGCTCGACAAGGGTACCGACGTCAATGCCAAGACGCGCAGTGGCGTGACCGCGCTGATGCTGGCCTCCCAGTCCGGCCACCCTGGTGTTGTGCAGGCGCTGCTCGAAAAGGGGGCCGACGTCAACGCCAAGGCAAACGACGGCCGGACCGCGCTGGATGCGGCGACGGCAGGAGGACACGCCGATGTCAGAGCCTTATTCGTGCAGGCAGGCGCCAAACCATGACTGCATCAACCCATATTCCGCGGCCCGCCCGCAAAGTCGCGTCAGCTCCAATATGGAACCTGCTGCGGGCCTCCGGAAAATTCGCGAGGTGAACCGCAGCCAACTTTTGCGGCCCGCGATATCACCGAGCATCGTGCCTCGCGACAATGTCGCTTAAGCGGATTTCGCCGAGCCTTGCCCCGCTTTCATCCGCGACACAAAGAGACAAACGGCGGGACGCCAGCATCAGGTTCAAGGCAGTTTTGAGACTGGCCTCCGCGGCAATCGTCCCGGCGGCGCGCGTCTTGCCGGGTTTCATCAGCTTGCGGACCGGCACGAGGTCGAGAAGCCGTAACTGCAAGGCTTCGCCGCCCAAGAAATCGCGCACGAAATCATCCGCCGGTTCGAGGAGAATCGAAGCCGGGGTGCCGGCCTGGATCAGGCGGCCGTTGTTCATCACCGCCATGCCGGTGGCAAGCCGCAAAGCTTCGTCCATGTCATGCGTGACGAAGACAATTGTCTTGCCGCTCCGCGCTTGAATACCGCTTATTTCGTGTTGCAAGGCCGCGCGGCTCACCGGATCGAGCGCCGCGAAAGGCTCGTCCATCAAGATGATGTCCGGGTCCGCGGCGAGCGCGCGGGCAACGCCGATGCGTTGCTGCTGACCGCCCGACAATTGCTTTGGGTAGCGCTTTAGAAGGGCGGGATCGATGCGCAACATGGCGACGAGCGCGTCGAGCCGCGCCGCGGATTTCGAAGGGCTCCATTTGAGGAGGCGGGGCACCGCAAGAATGTTGTCGGCCGCCGTCCAATGCGGAAAAAGGCCCGCCGACTGGATCACATAGCCGATGCCGCGCCGGAGCTTTTCGGGTTCCGTTTCGCGAATGTCTTGGCCGCGGACTTCGATTTGTCCTTTGTCGGGGAGAATCATCGCATTGATCATGCGCAGCACCGTCGATTTACCGCAGCCAGACGGGCCGATGAGGACGAAAAAAGCGCCGCTCTCGATCTTGAGCGAAAAATCGGCAACCGCCGGAGTGGCGGCAAAGTCCTTCGACACATGGCACAGCTCGATCACAGGTTTCTCCGCGCGAGGCCAAGCAGCATTTCAAAGATAAAGTTCGCCAAAAGCGCCAGCAGGATGACCGGAATGGCTCCGACCAGGACAAGATCGAGGGCATATTGTCCAATGCCTTGAAAGATGAATGTGCCAAGCCCTCCCGCGCCGATCAAGGCGGCGACACTTGCCAAGCCGATCGCCTGGATCGTCACGACGCGCAACCCGGAAATGAGCGCGGGCAAGGCGAGCGGCAATTCGACTTCGATGAACCTCCGGCGCCAGCCAAAGCCGATGGCCGCCGCCGCGTCCTTGACCTCGATGGCGACCTCGCTGAACCCCGTATAAAAGCTGCGGACGAGGGGCAGCAGCGCGTAGAGCGTCAAGGCAAGGACAGCCGGCGCCGGGCCGGTTCCATTGATCCCGAGGCCGCGCAGGAAAGGCAACAGTTCGCTTAATCGAGACATCGGTGCGATCAAGACGCCAAACAGCGCGATCGAGGGAATCGTTTGCACTATGCCAAGGCTCGCAAAGACAAAACCCGCCGCCGCCTTCTTGCTTAAAACGAGCACGGTCAGCGGCACCCCAATCATCAGGGCAAATAAAATCGCCGCGCAGACGAGCCCGAGATGATGCAAGAGCTCGGTCACGAAAATGCCCCGGTTATTCCAAAATTCCCTGGCGAGCGAAAGGTTATCGAAATCGCCCGCCGCGGCCATCAGGAAGAAGCCCGCGCAAAAAGCTGCCCCGATGCCGGCGCGGGCGGGAAAACTGAAGTTTCCTCTTTGCACGGCATCGACGATCGCGAGGATCGCGACGCTTGCCAAGGTCCAGAACGCGGGACCGAGCGACGCGCGGGCGGCGGGCGGCCCTGCTTGCATCAGAATCGCCGCGAAGTGACCGGCGCCCGCGAGGCTTCCCCAAAGAATCAATGCGGCGGCTAGGATCGTTGCGAAGGACCGGAGTTTTTGGCCCCGGGAAACACTCAGAAGCGCTAGTCCGCAAAGCCCAGTCATTGCCGCCGCAGTCTCCAGAGCCGGGGCTTGCGACAAGGGGTAGGCAACGCCCGTCGCGAGCCGGTTCGGTGCGCAATTCAAAAAGCCGCCCAAAAAAACCACGGCGATCCCAAGGCCAAAGAGCGCAAGAAGGACGCGGTCATGGACTTTCGGCATCTCAGCCATTCCGCGTTCGAACCAGAAGCCGCGACGAAATGCTTATCGAGAGAGCCCTTGCGCGCGGAAAAATTGTCTTGCCACGGCGCCGGGATCCTCGCCTTCGACCGCGACTTTCTCGTTCAAATCGCGCAGGCTCGCAAGATCGAGTTTCGCGAAAACGGGGGCGAGAATATCGGCAATTTCCGGATAGATCGCGAGGGCTGCTTCCCGTATCACGGGTGCCGGCGCATAGACCGGCTCGGCACGGCGGGTATCTTCGAGAGCATGAAGGTCGAGGGCTTTCAGCGCGCCATCGGTCGCGTATGCCATCGCGGCATTGACGCCCGAAATTCCGTCCGCCGCCGCTTTTATGGTGGCCGACGTTTCGCCGCCAGAGAGAACGAGGAGCTGGCGGGCCGCAAGCCGGAAGCCGTAGAGCGCCTCGAAAGCGGGAAGGCCGGCGGCACTCTCCACGAATTCCGCCGAAGCGGCAAGTTTGACTTTATTGCCGTCCCGCACAAAGCGGGCGAAATCCACCATGGTCCGCAGATTTTGCATCCGCGCCAGCTCTTCGGGGACCGCGATCACCCAGCTATTGTCGGCGGGAGCCGGTGTGAGCCAGATAAGACGGTTTTTTTCATAATCGAGCTTCGCCGCGCGTGCGTAGCCGGCCACAGCGCCCTTCCAGACAGGATCGCCGTCTTCATGAAAGAAAAAAGCGGCATTGCCGGTATATTCCGGGCAAAGGTCGATCGCGCCGGACAAAAGCGCCGCTCGCAAAATCGAGGTCGGGCCGATCCGCAGCCGGTTTTCCGTGGCGATTTTGGCCTCCGCAAGAGCAAGCAGCATCATGTGGCCGAGGAGTCCGCCTTCGAGATCGAGCTTGGAGCCAACGACAACCGGCCGGGCTTCGGCGCTCGCTCGCGCCAGCGTGGACGCGGCTACTCCGGCCAAAAACAGGCGCCGCGTCGGCGTGCAAAGCATCTCATCCGAGAAGGGGAGTAGGACAAGACTAGGGGTCATCGCTTTCGTCCGGCAAGCGCCCTTCTCCCGCTCGGCGACGCGGTTCAGGCGGGACGCAAGAGAGTAACAGCATTTGCCATGGCCGGCGATCAGGAAAGACTCTGTGGCAACAATGCCCAGGTATGGCGGGCGATCTGCTCGTCTTCCCGCGAGGTGAGAACGAGCACCCGGCAGCGCGATGCGGGATCGTTGATGGGATTGTTCGCGGACCGGTTCCGAGCTTCGTCGAGACTGACGCCGATCCAGGACAAGCCGCCGCAGATCGCGGCGCGTGCTTCCCCATCATTTTCTCCAATGCCGCCGGTGAAGACGATCAGGTCGACTCCATCAAGCGCGGCGATCATCGCGGCCACCTGCTTGCGCACGGAATAGCAGAACATTTGAATGGCAAGTCGCGCATCGACGTTTGATGATGCGGCTTCACGCAGACGCCGCATGTCGCTGCCAACGCCCGAAATTCCTAGAAGGCCGGAACGGTGATCGATCAGCTCTTCGAGCATGGCCGCATCGAACTTCTTCTCGCGCATCAGATACACTAGAACGCCTGGATCGAGATCGCCGCTGCGCGTGCCCATGATCACCCCGCCGGTTGGGGTCAATCCCATGCTGGTGTCGATCGATTTACCGCATTTGACCGCGGTGACGCTTGCGCCATTGCCGAGATGCGCGATTATCAGTCGGTCCGGCAGATTGTCCGCAAGTTGGTGCACGATCAATTCGCACGAAAGGCCGTGAAACCCGTAGCGTTGGATCCCCTCCAATTGCAGTTCCTTGGAGATCGGAAGGACACGTGCGACCTCCGCCAATTCGGCGTGAAAGGTGGTGTCGAAACACGCCACCTGCGGAAGCCCGGGAAAATTCTCTTGCGCGAAGCGGATGATTGACAAAGCCGATGGAATATGCAGCGGCGCGAAGGCGGTCGCAGCTTCAAGTTGACGTAGGACCGAATCGTCAATGAGGCAATGCTGCCGGAGCTTCGGCCCGCCATGCACGATTCGATGCCCGATGGCGGCCGGTGCCGGCATATTGGAGTCGGCAAGAACTCTTCCGATGCGGATGATCGCTTCCCGTTGGTTGGGAATGGATACCGTCTCGGAGAGCAATGCATTTTCGCGCGAATCCTGCGCGTAGAATTTAGCCCTTTTGTCGCCGATCGACTCAGCCTCGCCGGAGAGGAGCATCTCGGTCCGTGAAGATCCGACGCGGTACAATCCGAATTTGAGCGAGGAAGAGCCGCTGTTCAGCGTTAGTATATTCGACCCCGGTTCAGCGTCCGTCATGCCGTATCCCGGCGGAAACATCGCGCTCACAAGTTCCAGCGCCAGTCGCGGACCTCCGGCATGTCGTCGCCATGCTCGCTGATATAGAGCTTGTGATGCTCCATGGTTGTCCAGTAACGCGCTGTTGCCATCTCCACTTGATCGCGGAGCCGTGGAATTCGCTGGATGGCGTCCAGCGCGAGTTGATAGCGGTCGAGATTGTTCAGCACGACCATGTCGAAGGGGGTCGTGGTGGTGCCTTCCTCCTTGTAGCCGCGGACATGAATATTGTCATGATTGTGCCGCCGGTAGGTCAGCTTGTGAATAATCGCGGGATAGCCATGGAAGGCGAAGATCACCGGCTTGTCTGTCGTGAACAGTTCGTCAAAATCCTGATCTTCCAGACCATGGGGATGCTCGGACTGGGGCTGCAACACCATCAAATCCACCACGTTGACGACGCGGATGCGGATGTCGGGGACATACGCGCGCAAGAGGGTCACGGAAGCGAGCGTCTCAAGGGTCGGCACATCGCCGGCACAGGCCATGACCACGTCGGGATCACCGGCATCGTTGCTGGCCCATCGCCAAATACCCGCGCCGACGGTGCAGTGGTGAACGGCCGAATCAATGTCGAGCCACTGCCACTCCGGTTGTTTGCCGGCGATGACCACGTTGATGTAGTTGCGGCTCCGCAAACAGTGATCCGCTACCGACAGGAGGCAGTTTGCATCGGGCGGCAGATAAATGCGCACAATATCGGATTTCTTATTCGCGACATGATCGATAAAGCCGGGATCCTGGTGGGAAAAGCCATTGTGATCCTGTCGCCAGACATGCGACGTGAGCAGGTAATTCAGCGATGCGATCGGCTTGCGCCAGGGGATCTTCCTGCTGACCTTTAGCCATTTTGCATGCTGATTGAGCATCGAATCGATGATGTGGATGAAGGCCTCGTAGCAAGAGAACAGGCCATGGCGTCCCGTGAGCAGGTATCCTTCGAGCCAGCCTTCGCACAGATGCTCGCTCAGCACCTCCATGACGCGACCCATGACGCTGAGATTAACATCTACCTCTTCAACATCAGCCATCCATTCCTTGCCGGAGACTTCGTAGACGGCCTCCAATCTGTTCGACGCGGTCTCGTCCGGGCCAAAGAGCCGGAAATTATGTTTGTCGAGATTGAGCTTCATCACGTCGCGCAGGAATTTTCCGAGAACCCGCGTCGGTTCCGCCTCGACGCTGCCGGGCTTAAGCACTGCCACGGCGTAATCACGGAAGTGGGGCATAGATAGAGGCTGCAACAATTCGCCGCCGTTCGCGTGCGGATTGGAGCCCATGCGGCGATGACCCGTCGGCGCGAGCGCAGCGAACTCCTCACGAAATTTGCCGTGTTCGTCGAACAATTCATGCGGCCGGTAGCTCTTCATCCAATCTTCGAGTTGCTTTAGATGTTCGGGGTTCTTGAAATCCGCGATCGGGACTTGATGCGCGCGCCAGGTACCCTCGACCGGCTTACCGTCGACGAATTTCGGTCCTGTCCAACCCTTGGGCGTGCGGAAGATGATCATGGGCCAGCGCGGACGCTCTAGGCTTTCCGTCTCACCGCGAGACCGCGCGGCGCTCTGAATCTGGCGAATCTGCGCCAGAATCGTATCGAGCGTACCGGCGAGACATTGATGCACGACCGCCGGATCGTCGCCCTCGACGAAATGCGGATCGTAGCCGTAGCCGCGCAACAGCTCCGTCAGTTCCTGGCGGCCGATGCGAGCCAGCACCGTCGGATTGGCGATCTTGAAACCGTTGAGATGAAGGACCGGAAGAACCGCGCCATCGCGCGCGGGGTTCAGAAATTTGTTGGAGTGCCAACTGGTGGCCAGCGCACCAGTTTCCGCCTCGCCGTCGCCGACGACGCAGGCGACGATCAGATCCGGATTATCGAAGGCGGCGCCATAGGCATGGGTCAATGAATAGCCCAGTTCTCCGCCTTCGTGAATGGAGCCGGGAGTTTCCGGCGATACGTGACTGGGAATTCCGTAAGGCCAGGAGAACTGGCGAAACAGCCGATGCAGGCCGTTCCGGCTGCGCTCAATCGCCGGATAGTGCTCCGTGTAGGATCCTTCCAGATAGGTCTGCGCCACCAGGCCTGGGCCGCCATGACCCGGACCAATGACATACATCATGTTCAGATCGTTTTCTTTAATCAGCCGGTTAAGGTGGACATAGAGAAAGTTCAATCCCGGTGTCGTGCCCCAATGCCCGAGCAAGCGGGGTTTGATATGTTCGAGCCTGAGCGGGGTTTCGAGCAAGGGATTGTCTTGCAGATAGATCTGCCCGACCGAGAGGTAATTCGCCGCGCGCCAATAGGCGTGCATTTTCCGGAGAAGATCAGGCGACAATGAGCCGGGCATCAGGGTCTCCGAGGTTGATTGCTGCTTAGGGCACGAGAACGGCGGCGCCTTCAAACCGGCCGATGCCATCGATCTGCGAAGCGGTTTTACCCATCGAGTTCGGGATAGTGACGGAATATCCCTTGCTCGTTGAATGCGATGCGGCGATCGCTGTTGAGATAGGCGCGAATGCGCGGACGTTGCGCGATCGCTTGATGCAGAGCCGCGAGGCGCGGAAACTCTCCGAGAGTTCGCCGCATCCTCCGTGGAAAAGCATAGGCCAGGCCTTCGACGATCTGGAACAGCGATAGGTCGGCATAAGTCAAGACGCTGCCGGCGAGTTGGCCCGCGCCCTCTGGATTGAGAGCCAGAATGCGCTCGAACCACCCCAGGAACTTGGGAATTCGCTCCTCACGGAAAGACTTTGCCCGGCGCAGCGCTTCCGGTTTTTGGTCCTCGTAATAGAGATCGCCGCTCAACGGATGATGCGTGTCGTGGACCTCCCCGACGAGATCGGCGATGGTGAGCTGGATCTGGTGGATCCAAAGCCGCTTCGCCGCGTCTCTCGGAGCGAGGCCGTGGTGGTCGCCGAGATAAAGCAGGATGGCGGCGGTCTGGCCGATCAGGACATCGCCGTCCTTCAGGAACGGCGGCGCGAACGGCGGATAGGGGATGTCGTCTCGCTCCAGAAAAGCCATGAGCGCCTCCTCTCCGCTGCCTTCGTCAAGTGAGCTACGGGCTACGTCGATGTACTCCGCGCCTGCCTCTTCCAACGCCAGCCGGACGAACTCTCCACGTCCCTGAATGCTGGGCCAGTAGTAGAATTCATAGGCCATCTGCAAACTCCATGTGCTGCCGCCAACTCTTCTCTACACGTCTATACGGCGGGTTGAAGCCGTGCGCGTCCAGGCTATCCATGCGTCCGATGTTTGATGTTACGCGGATTCTCTCGTCGAGCGAAGGGACAGTCCGCGACCGCGCCGAGTCTGCCTCGATCGGCCGACGCTGGCGGCTCCAAATGGACACATTGAAATGGCTGCGCTTTTGCTAATGTCCGGCACCCTAATGTCCGGTATGCTAATGTCCGGGCACAAAAAAGAACCGCATATGCGCCAACCTAAGATGCGGCGGCGATCGGATGTTGTTCCAGCGGTGCCCTTTTTTGCAAGGGCGACTTTTGAAAGGGCAACGGGGCGCTTGCAAGCGGAGCCAATGGGAAGTTGGGACCATAGCGGCAGCCGATGTTAAAAGTCCCAGCGTTTTGTCCCTCCGGCACTATCGCTCGACAACGATTTCTCGCGCCTGACGGCCGCTGGCGACCTTGGTGGCGGGCATGACCGGACGCGGCGTGCCGATTGTAAGCAGTCCCAACAAGACCTGAACTTGATGGCGTGAACATGATGGATTACGAGAAAATCGGTGAAATCAGGGTCGCGAAAATCCTGCGCGACTTTATCGGCGACGAGGTCTTGCCGGGAACGGATATCGGCGCCGGCCAATTTTGGCGCGGGCTCGCGGGGCTTGTCGGCGAGTTCGCGCCGCGTATTCGCGACCAATTGCGGTTTCGCGACGAGCTGCAGGAAAAGATCGACGAATATCATCGTGCTACCGCGAGCAGGCCGTTCGACCCGGCGGCCTATGCGAACTTTCTTCGCGAGATCGGCTACCTCGTCCCGGAGCCGCCCAACTTCACCGTTCGGACCGAAAATGTCCTGGAGATCGCGCGAGTCGCTGGACCGCAGCTCGTTGTACCAGCGTCGAACGCGCGCTACGCCCTCAATGCGGCAAACGCGCGCTGGGGCAGTCTTTACGATGCACTCTATGGCTCGGACGCGATTCCCGAGACCGACGGGGCGGAACGCGGGAAGGGCTACAATAAAGTCCGTGGCGCCAAGGTCATCGACTGGGTCCGCGCATTTCTCGACGACGTGGTTCCCCTCGCGGGAGGCAGCCACAAGGCGGTCACCGCTTACAAGGTCACTGGCGGCGAGCTCATTGCGACGCTTGAAAACGGCCTGGACACGCGGTTGCGGCATCCTGGCCGGTTCGCCGGATCCAAAAAGAAGTCGCTCGACTCGTTTGTCGTGCTGTTGCGCCACCATGGCCTGCACATCGAGCTCGAGATCGATCAAAATAGCTTGGTCGGGGCGGAAAGCAAAGCCGGCGTGGCGGATGTCATTCTTGAAGCCTCTCTCAGCACCATCATCGATCTCGAGGACAGTGTCGCGGCGGTCGATGCGCAGGACAAGGTCTCTCTGTACCGCAATTGGCTTGGCCTGATGCGGGCCAGCTTGACCGCAATTCTCGAAAAGAACGGGTTGATCGTCGAGCGGCGGCTTGCCGAGGATCGCACCTATATCGGCCGGGATGGCGCCCCGATGACCTTGCATGGGCGCAGCCTTTTGCTGGTGCGCAATGTCGGCCATCACATCGAAACCGGCACGGTGCTCAATTCCGCGGGGAACGAAATCCCGGAAACCATTCTCGACGCCGCGATCACCTCGCTGATCGCGATCCACGATCTCAAGCGTGTCAAGGGTCCGCGCAACAGCCGCGGCGGCGCGATCTACATCGTGAAGCCAAAAATGCACGGGCCGGCTGAAGTCGCGCTCGCCGATGCGCTTTTTGCTGGAGTCGAGGACATGCTGGCGCTGCCCCGGCATACGCTAAAGATCGGCATCATGGACGAGGAGCGGCGCACCTCCGTCAATCTCAAGGCCTGCATCGCAGCGGCGGCCGACCGCGTGTTTTTCATCAATACCGGCTTCCTCGACCGCACCGGCGACGAGATTCACACCTCGATGGAAGCAGGTCCCATGGTCCGCAAGAACGACATGAAGAACACCGATTGGATCGCCGCCTACGAGAATGCCAATGTCGACGTTGGCATCGCCTGTGGGTTGCCTGGGCGGGCGCAGATCGGCAAGGGCATGTGGGCCGCGCCGGACCGGATGGCCGATATGCTCGCGCAGAAGATCGTGCATCCGCTTGCCGGGGCGAATACCGCCTGGGTGCCCTCGCCGACGGCCGCCGTCTTGCACGCGGTGCATTATCACAAGGTCGATGTCGCGACCCGTTGGAAAGAGCTCGCCCGGCGCAGCCCGCCGCATCTTTCCGACCTCCTCGCCATTCCAGTTGGCCGGCCGAATTGGGCCAAAGACGACATTCAGGCTGAGCTCGACAACAATTGCCAGGGGATTTTGGGCTATGTCGTGCGTTGGATCGACCAGGGCGTCGGCTGTTCCAAAGTGCCGGATATCCATGACATAGGTCTCATGGAGGATCGCGCCACCTTGCGAATTTCAAGCCAGCACATCGCCAATTGGCTGCATCATGGGATTGTCGCGCGGGAGCAGATCATGGACACGCTCCAGCGGATGGCTGAAGTCGTCGATAAGCAAAATGCCGAAGATCCGCTCTACCGGCCGATGGCGCCAGGCTTCGACGGTCATGCCTTTCAAGCGGCGGCGGATCTGATTTTTAAGGGCCGGGCGCAGCCAAATGGCTACACGGAGTGGATTCTCCACGCCCGCCGGCGCGAGGTGAAGGCGGCGGCTGGCGCTGCTTTTGACTGCCCTGAGTAATGGGACCGCCCCCGCACTATGTGGCTTTGATCCGGGTTAACCACCATAAAACAATCCGATTTCAGGTGTCGAGAGGGTCCTGACGGCCAGGCGAGCGTATAGTATATGTAAAGATACGTAATACATTAACACAATGTGACACAATAGCATTATAGATTGACGTAGAGTGTATGCGTTATTTAGGCAGACAGTGTCCTAAAGGGTCAGCAAAATCGGCTGCGGCCGCGGTCATGGGATGCGGGTGATGTTGGAAGCCGCCACCCCCTTGGAAGGGTGCAGGCCATGACCAAGCGAGAAGGTAAGGCCGGGATCATCGAAGTCAAAGGACTGCTGCGGCGGGACGAAGATTTCCTTGAAGCGGCGGTTGAGGGTTTAGTCCATGCGGCCTTGGACGCGGAGATGACGGAGGCTGTTGGAGCGGCGAAGAGCGAGCGCACGGAGCGACGGCTTGGCTATTGCGGCGGCTATTGCGAGCGCTCGCTGGTGACGGGTGGGGGGACGCTGGAGCCGCAGGTGCCGCGGGACCGGGCCGGCCCGCTTCTCGACGGAGCTGTTCGAGCGCTGCCAACGCCCGGAGAAGACGCTGGCGGCGGCGCTGGCCGGGAGGGATGTGCAAGGGGTCTCGGCCCGGAAGGTCAAGGCGGTCACCGAGGAGCCGTGCGGCCACGCGTTCCCGGCCTTCTCGATCGGCGCGATCAACAAGAAACCGGACGCGAGCCTGAAGGCCTTTTCCGGGCGCCGGCTTGAGGAAGCCTTCCCCTCAGTCATCCTGGATGCGCGGCTCGCGAGCTATCCGCGAAGTCGGCGTGATCGCGAGCCACTCATCGCCGTTGCGGTGGATTGGGAAGGGCGGCGCCAAGTGCTCGCCATGGAGCTGGCCAATCGCGAGAGCCGCTCGTCCTGGAAGGACTTTCTGCTGGCCCTTGGAAGACGCGGGCTATCGGGCGTCGAGCATGCCGTTTCCGATGATCATCCCGGTCTCAAAGCCGCGATCCGGGAAGTCTTGCCCGAGGCGGCTTGGCAGCGCTGCCACGTGCGCTTCTTGAGGAATGCGCCGGACTGCGTGCCGCGCAAAGTGGATGACGATTGCCTCAAGGAGCTGCGCTTTATGTACGATCGCCGCGATCTTGGCCTCGGTCAGATGCGATCTCGCCCAGCGGCTCGCAAAGTGGCAGGGCAAATACGCCAAGCTTTGCGCTTGGGTCGAGGACAATATCGAAGAGACATTGACCTATTACCGGCTGCCGCTGGCGCGCCACAAGCACATGAAGAGCACCAACATGCTCGAACGCTTGAACCAGGAGATCAAGCGGCGCACGCACGTGGTGCGAATCTTCCCCGAGCCGAAAGCTGTCCGCGGCTGGCGCGGGCGCTCGCCGTCGAGACCCACGGGAACTGGCTGGAGGCCATCCGCTACCTCAACATGGAGCATCTACGCGGGCACAAGAAAGAGGCTTTGCGGGCCTTGGCCGCCTGACGGCGGCCGGGCGCGTCCGGCGCCGCGCACTCGGGGGCTCCGCGGCGGACGCCCCTCCGCAATCGCTTGTCGCGATTGCTCCGCCCGCATCACCTCACGCCATGGATTTTGCTGAACTTGAAGCACACAACTGTCATGTCGGCCGGGGGACCCGCGAATGGGCGCATCGGTCATCGTCAATGGGGCTTGGTATGAGTCCTTCATCCGATTCCGCTGGGTGAACGGTGGCGTGCTTCGCCAGAAGCGCTTTATTGTTTGGATTGTCCGCTTTGATCCCGCCCCGGAGGGGTCCCCGCTCGCGCCGGCGAGACCAGACGCGGATTCCCGATGCGCGCCGGTCGAGGGACATCGAAACCAGGGAACCAAGGGCGAGGGGACGCCGGCCTTGGCTCGCGTCATATATCCGGCATATATCCGGCTCCGGCTCGCGCGCTTCGCGACCAAATGGAATCCTTTGATCGACAATGAATCGCCCAAAATCAAAAAGTTGGAACAAGTCCTTGTCGCAAAACTCCACCAACTATTTCGGCACCTGCTCAAATGGCCAGAGCGCTCGGACAGACCCGCGCCTTGCCGAGGCAATTCGTGCAGCCGCCGATGCGCCTCACGCAAGGTATTGATAGCCGCATCGATTTGGCTGCGCTGGCGTACGAGGTAGCTGATCTGCACCGAGATCTGCTCCGGCAACAGGCCCATATCGAGGTCCGTCTTGCCGGAATCCTCTCCCCGGCGAGCAGGGATGTCATGAATCTCGGACAGCGTGAACCCGAGCTGCTTGCCTTTAAGAATCATCTTGAGATGAAGCCTATCGCGGGCATCGTACTGGCGATCGGTGCTTTCCCGTCGCGGGTGCAACAAGCCGCGGTCCTCATAGAACCGGAGGGCCCGGATCCTCACCTGAAAATCCCGCGCCATTTCCCTGATCGTAGATAGACGTGAATTCGCTCCCGCTTCGGGCAAATCGGCACTTTGTATTTCCGAACCGGCATGTCCGTTTGGGACGCCGTGGGGCAACCTGCTTCCGGCGTCGTGTTGGGGGTTCGTGTCCATGGCAAATCCCGATTGATCGATGCTTAACTCCAGTCTGAAACATAGACCGGTTTCGCTCCATTTACAACTAAAACGTGTAATTAAAGGTAACACACTCAAAAATAGGCGTCCGTCTCGAGTGTCCAGGGCTTCGGCCCGCCACGCATTAATTTATTTGTAAAAGTTGGGATTTGAGATTTCGGGCGCTGGCAGGGGACATCGCAACCTGCCATTCATCTCTTGGCGGCGCGTTTGGCGAGCGGATCGATTCTGGCAAGGATGCGGAGCATCGGCTTTGTGGCGCGGGTGAAGCTCACATTCTTGCCAGAATCGAGTCCGCTTCGCTGATCATGCTCGGCCCGTGGAATGAATGGCGAAATCCAGCATTGACCGGTGGATCAAATCCAGACTTTTGCAATTTATTGTTTACCGGGCGCTTTGAAGCTCGCAATGATTCGCGGCTTGGATATGCTGCGTCGCGATCGAATCATGCTGGCGCCTTCAGGCAAGCGAGCGCCGCCGGCGGCACGCGGGGGAACATAGTATGGGCGTGGTCGGGGACATCGGTTTCGGCGCTCTCGAACCTGGCGGCGCCGGGCTTATCCTCGGCATGCGATTTGCCGGGCGCCGGGGCTTTGCCGCATCATAGGCCACCCGATGCCGGAGCGGCGGGATCCGGCAGGTTCACGAAGAGACCAAGGGCTTGATGTGCGGCGACGACCCAGACACAGGCGAAGCTCGCTTCGATGGTCCGCCCCGGGCAAGCCAGCGGCGCGAAGATGCGAATCATACGTGGTTTCTTTACAGTGAAAGGCAGCCTGTGTCCGCAATTTCCTCCATGGCTGATGACGGCTCTCCCAACCCGAGCGATCCGGAAGCGCTGGCCCATGGCTCGCGCGGCGGCCTAGGAGGACGCCCGGCTGAGAGCGTGGAACAGGCCGCCGGGCTACTCGCGGGGATCGCGAAGCTGCTGGCGCCGGGTTTTACCACGTTCGAGACGGACCGCGAAAGCGGTGCGAAGTTGATCCAAAAATTGGATGAATTGGAGGTGCGGCTGCGTAATCGCGGCAGCGACGGCAGCGATTCGCTTAGGGCCGCGCTGGCCGGGCTTGAAGCCGAATTCCGGGCTTCGCCTCGCAGGCCCGCCACGGTCGAACCGCCAGAGCAAAAGACCGCCCTGCAAACTGGCAGCGAAGGCGCTGCCGAGCGGACTCCATCGGTGGCGGGTGAAATGGCTTCGAATCACGCTAGCTCTTCGGTCGCCGAACCGATTTTGGGTGACCCGGAAAACGACGTTGCGGCGCTTGCCGGAACGCGTGACAACGCCCGCGATGACATCGACCGCGATTTTGGCGGCGAGGGCGTCGATCGCGACGGCAAAGCCGGCGTGCTCGGCGCGGAAGCGAGGCCGGGAGTGGCGCTCGAAACCCCGGTTCGCGATTTGACGGGGGGCTCCCAAGCCATCCGGGAACTTGGCGAATGCGCGAGTTCGCTGGAACAATTCGATCGTCTCGCGCGGGTGTTTCAGCGGTCATTTACGCAACTCGAGGCGGCGAAAGCTTTTAGGGCTTCGTTCGAGGGGGATGGTGCGGAAAATCCCGTCCCTGAAACGTTTTCGGCGCCTAGCAAGGATCCGGCCCGCTACGATGCGCTTACGCGGCATATCGAGACCTCGCACCGGCAACTCGCCGCACGGCTCGAAGTGGGGCTGGCCGCGGGCGCGAACGAGACGAACACGCTAAGGGATCTGGTCGCCGACGCCGCCAAAAAGATGGAGCTAGCCCGAGATCCCGGTCGAGGCCAGTGCGCGGGCGCGGCTCTGGAACAGGAGATCGCCAAGCTCGCCGGGCGTCTCGATCGCGCCGGCGAAGGCCTTGCTTCGCTAACTTCGCTTGAAGGGGCTCTCGGCGGCCTATCCGTTCAGCTCGAGGAGATACGCCGGATTGTGAGCGGCCTGTCCAATGCGGCCGAGCCGAAACCGTCGAACGGACCTGGTTCCGTCGAGGACGCGCAAAGCATCATGCGCGGAATAGCTGGCCTGCGCGCCCTTCACGAGGAAACCGGCCAGCAAGCGCGGCTCGCCTTGACCGCGATCCAGGAATCCGTGGAGCAAGTCGCCGGCTACTGCGCTCGCCTGGAGGCCGCCGCAGGCGGGATGCGGCCGGACCGCCGCGTCGTCGGGGTTGCCTCTGAAGACCCTTTTGCGCCGATCCTTACCTACCTCGCGCAAAACGAGAACCCGCTAGCTAGGGAGGCTCTTGCCGACGATGGCGTGCAAGGCGCTGGGAAGCCCCGGCCTGCCGCGCGCGGCGACACAGCCGGCGAGGCTAGTTTCCTAATTGAACCCGGCCTTGGCTTTCCTGGCCGTGATGAACATAGCGACCCCCGCGGTGCGCAGCCCAAGGCCTCGCAGGTTCGCGACGAAGGGGCGAGCCGCAGCGATTTCATCGCCGCGGCCCGCCGCGCCGCGCGTACCGCGCAATTGGAGCTGGATGGCGCTACGTCTAAATCCCTGGCGGGAGACGACGGCAGGGCGAAGCCGGGCGCCTTTCTATTTGGCCGGAGCCGGGGCATTTTCGCCACGCATAAGCGTCCGCTCGTTTTGGGCGCCGCCGTTTTGTTCGCCGCGATTGGCGCCTATGCCCTGGCCAGAACGCTTGCTCATCGCAATTTGAGCGATTTCGTGCCTGGCTTTTTGAGGCAGTCCGGTAGAGCTGCCGAGCATGGGAAGCCGACGGGCGTCGCAAGCCGGACCTTCGCAAGCACGACGCCCAAAGGCAGACTGCCAGCAAGCCGGGCGCCACGAAACGAGGCGCCAAGAGGCCAGCGTCCGGCAGCGAGCGCGGCGAGCATGTTGACCGCCCTGCTCGATCCATCGCGGCTGGCGGCGCCGGCCGAATCCGGGTTTCGTTCTGACAGCGCCGCACTTTTCGGCAATCTTTCGCCCGCCCCCCGACCCGCCGCAGGCAATGACGCCATCGTGGCCGGTCCCATTCGCGTGAGCAACATAGCGAGCATATCCGCGCCGCGCCGCCCTCCTGCCGCGACGGTTCCCGCGAAAGCTCTTCCATCAGCCACCTTGGCGGCCGCGCCAGCAGCACCCTCCGCCGGCCCGTTAACCGCGCGGGCAGCTTCGCCGCCCGTGGGGCTAAATGAAAATCTCGTTGGCCAAGCCGAAGCCGGCGATGCGGCGGCGCAGTTCGATCTGGCGATTCGTTACGCCGAGGGCGGCGCCGGTCCGCGAAATTATAAACTGGCCGCGCAATGGTATGAGAAGGCAGCGCAACAAGGTCTTGCGGTAGCGGAATACCGGCTCGGGTCGCTTTACGAAAAAGGCCTCGGCGTCGGCAAGGACATGCAGCGCGCCAAGGATTTGTATCAGCGGGCGGCCGAGAAGGGTAACACCCGCGCCATGCATAATCTCGGCGTGCTCGCCGCCGAAGGCGGCAAGCCCAATTATACGAGCGCGGCTTTGTGGTTTGGCAAAGCGGCCGAATATGGTATTCGCGACAGCCAATATAATTTGGCGGTTCTGCTCGCGCGGGGCCTTGGGCTGCCGAAAGACCTTGTCAAATCCTACACCTGGTTTGCGATCGTCGCGGCGGCGGGGGACGCCGACGCCGCCCGGAAACGCGACGAAGTTGCCGCGCGGCTCACGAGTTCGGAACTGGCCGCCGCCAATGCGGCCGCCGCCGGGTTTGCGCCCCGCCCGGCCGATCACGCGGCGAACGAAATCACGCCGCCGCGCGCGCAACTGGAGGCCGCTCCGGCGCAAGGACAGCCGGTCAAGCCGAAGGTTTCGGGGCTTTGACATGATCCGTGCAAGCGGGCGGAGGCTTTCCGTATCATGCGAAAAGACAAATTCTAGACCATGATCCTATGTGTCGTAGCTTGTACTTGATCTTACAGACGGTGCCTTGTTATGTAATAGTTGGGATTTGAGATTTCGGTCGCCTGAGGTGGACGCCATCATGAGGGCCATGGGCGGGTGATTCTTAGAGTCTGTCCCGGAACTTCATCACGGATTACAGAGCTTTCTTAGCATGATCCGGATGGAGGCGAGGCGGAGGAAAGCAAGCGCGTTACGGGTTAGGTTTTCAAAATCCTTGGCCAGCCTGCGACAACGGTTGAGCCAGGCGAAGGTGCGCTCGACAACCCATCGTTTGGGCAGGACAACGAACTTTCTCAGCGCGGGCCGCTTGACGATTTCGATTTCCCATTCACGGCTGATCGCCGCCACGGCGGCGGCCATTTGGGGGCCTTGATAACCGCCATCGGCGATGATTTTGGTGATGAAGGGAAACAGGGGACGCAGTTCCTTCAACACCAATGGTCCACCGTCGCGATCCTGAATGTCGGCGGGATGAACCACGGCTGCAAGTTTCAGACCGAGCGTATCGACCGCGATATGGCGTTTTTTACCGTCGATCTTTTTGCCGGCGTCATAGCCGTGCGGATCGATCCGCGCCCCCCTTTTTCCGTGCTTTTCACGCTTTGACTGTCGATGATGGCAACGGTTGGACTGACGGCGCGGCCAGCCTGTTCTCGACACAGGACGTAGAGCTCATGATGAAGGCGCAAAAGCGTGCCATCATAGTTCCAAAGATCGAAATACCTGAAAACAGTGCTTTTCGATGGCAGGTCTTTCGGCAGGTAGCGCCACTGGCAACCCGTGCTCAGAATATACATGATTCCGTTGACCACTTCGCGCATGTCCACGCGGCGTTTGCCGCCACCGCGCTTCGCCGGAGGTATCAACGGCTCCACCAGCCCCCATTCCTCGGCCGTCAAATCGCTCGGGTATCTCTGTTGGCTCCGGTCATAACGGCCCCGGTTTTCTTTCGTCCACATCGGCGGCCCCTCCTCGAATCAGGCCACCTCCCTTGATCACAAATGATTCTTTTGATTCAAGAAGTTTCAGAACAGACACTTAGGTGGAAATCGGATCCCGTTCCTTTTCTTTCTTATCATGCAGCCAGAGGCTGAGTTTGCTGCTGCTGTGGCTCCGTGGGCAACGCGCCGGCGTTGTCCCCAGAGCCGCGGCCCGCTTCAACCAATGCGGCGGCGCCTTCGCGCCAGACCGCTCTTGGCGTCCGGTTTCCCGACGCCCGACGAAAGCGCCGCGTGCCGGAAAAGTCGACCCGCGCGAAAATGCCGGCCTTAGCTTCGCGCCCGCCGTCATCGTGCTTCAGATAGATGCCCTCGTGTTTCAAGGACCGCCGGATGCGCGCGATGAAGACATTGTCCATTGCGCGTCCGCGTCCGTCGATCGGGATTTGGATTCCCGCTTGGAGCAACGCGCCGGCGAAGTTCGCGCCGGTAAACCGGCGGCCCCGATCGGTGTCGAAAATGTCCGGCTTGCCGTGTTTCGCCAACGCCTCCTACCGCGCCGCGACGCAAAACGAGGCGTCCATCGCGCTCGACAGCCGCCGCGACAGCACCGCGCGGCTCCCTCCCCGCCGGCTACGCCACCGGCCTACCCCTGCGGAGCCCCTGGCCGGCTCCGCCCGATCCACGATCGCCGCGAGGGAGGGAAACCGCGGCCGGCCAGAAGGCAAGGGATGCCGGCGTACCCCACGCAATTGGGCCGTTCGATCTTCGGGCCGCGCGGGGGATAGGGATAAATTTTGTGTCCCGAGGATCGCCATGGCGCGGGTTTCGCCGTGTTCGGCTTCGGGCCGAGCGCCTCGATGCCCATGCTTCGCATGCGCCGTTGCCCGCGCTTGCGGCCGATCGCATGGCCCTCCGCGCGCCGTTGCGGCGTCAGCCGCCGCGAACCATGGAAGGGATGGGCCGCGAGCAATTCGTCGATCCGCGCCAGTCGATCCGCGCCACGAGCATGAGATCGGTGCCGCTCACCGGCCTCGGCGGCTGGGAGACGCCCGAGCGCGCCAGCGAAAGCAACGCGCACCGGCGCCGGATCGCCACGTTCTTGCCCGCGCAATCGAGCATCTCCCGGCGATCCGGCACGCTCGTCTTCCGGACCTCCGCGCTAAAAGATCCCCCTCATGGCGAGCTTGTCGAACCATCCGCCGCGAGCCGCCCGATCTTGGCGTGCCGCTTCTCGACCTCGCGTTCGCGCGCCGTCTCGGCGCCGCGCCCCACGCCGGCGTCGAACGCGCGCGCCGCGTTCTCGAAAAGCCGCTTCTTCCCCGCGCATGTCTGGTTGGGGCGGAGGTAGCTAAACGTTCCGTCGAGCGAAGCGTGATGGATGGCTGCCGGAGGGCGGACTTCACGGCACGGTGCTAAATCGGCCGCCGTCGCCCGCTCGCGCAAGGCCTCCAAGGCGATCTTCGCCGTCGTGGCGGCGGCGATCTTGCGTCTCATCGTCTCGGTCATGGTTCGCTCCGTCCATCCTAACGGAACGGCCGCCTTCCACCATAGCCGATGGTCCTAATATCGGGGTCCATTTCACTTGACCCGCGCGTTGTTGGATTTACCGTCCGCCGCGCCAAGCACAATCCGCACCCGCAACGCCATGCGCGGCTCCGTCTTGCCGGAACGAACGATCCGTTGCTATTCCCGCCTGTTCCCGGGCGTTACCACCAATGCCGCGCTGCCTGCCCACATGCGACGCCGCATGACTTACCCGGATCATATTGTAAAGCGTTGCGTGAGATAATACACAAGGGTTGGACCTTATGGTCAAGTGTGCCTTGATCATGCCATGCGAGGACTAAAGAAGGGCAAACTGCTCCTGGGTCGGTTCCGCGCAACAATACCACGGCTCGCTAAGCTGAGCCTGCGCGCGCCGGGTTCCCATGGCAGGCATGGGCGGGGCGGAACGCCCGGCGTGATCGTGCGCAAGTCGCCATATTTCGCCGAAGAGCTGATCATTCGACTTGGTCCCCGCCCGTTGCACCAGGGCCTGAACCCGCGTTTGGAGTTTGTCGATCCCGGAGTCGGAGTTCGACCACGGATACACAAGCGCCGCTTCGTCAAGCGGGCCCACCAGGGCGCGAATTTCCGCCAGTTCAAGCAGGCGCGAGCCCGGTGGAATCAGCAAGCGGATCGCCAGTTGCACCGGCGCGACGGATCGGATCAGTCCAAGCCCGGCAATCACTTTCAAAAGGTCCAGGTAACCGTCCAAGGTGGTCCACGGCGTGAACGCCACGAAGGTTGGCGTCAGCGATAGCCCCACCTCGTCGAAGAGCCGCACCACCTGGAAGAAGTCCTCCCGCGTGTGGCCCTTATCTAGAATCGCCAGGACCCTGTCGTCCACCGATTCCACGGCCGTGGTCACGAATAGGCAACCGGTCTGTTGTAACACCGGCAGCAGCTTAGCATGCACCAACAGATGCTCCACCTTGATCGTCGCATCGTAGGTAAGCTCGGGGAACTCCTCGTGCACCGCCTCGACGATGCGGAGCGCATGCGTAGGGCCATTAAAGAAGTCCGGGTCGCCGAAGCTTATGTGCCGCGCTCCCGCCGCGGCTTGCTGGCGAACGTCCGCTAGAACGATCTCCCGGGAGATGATGCGAAACCGGCCATTGTAAACGGGCACTACCGGGCAGTGCCGGCACCTGTGCTTGCAACCGCGGCTCGCCTCCACATAGCCAGCCGTCCGCCTATCTCCGTCCGGTAAGCGCAAATAGGCGTAACGATCGAGGGAAGGAAGCCCCTCGCGATCCGGGATGACGAAATCCTGGCGTGCGAGAGACACGCGCGGCTCCAACTGCTCGCCCGGCGCCGCTTCCACACCGCGCGCGAGGCGTTGGGCCAGAGCGGCAAGTCCGTCTTCAAACTCACCGCCCAATACGGTCTGGACACCTAGGTGCCGCAAGTAGATCTCGTTCATCGGCGCATATAGCCCGTATGCGGCGACATGGGCCGTGGGGTTCCAGCCTCGCACCTTGGCAATCATTTGCGCGGCCAGACGGGTGGCGGTGTGCATCGGGACGTAAAAGGCGATGAGGTCGGCCCGCCGGAACGCCGCTTCATCGAGACCCTCCACGGCGAGGTCCAGGGTCTCCACGACGGCACCAATTTGCCGCAGAACCGCTGCTGGCTCGGCCAGGCCGAACGGCTGATGGCCGAGTTCATAGGTCGACACTAGCAGGCAATTGTACACGGGATTCACCTTATGCGAGTCCGGCTTCGCGTGGTCCCAAATCCCGTCAACCTACGCGTTGCCTCTGGAG
This sequence comes from uncultured Alphaproteobacteria bacterium, assembly GCA_963706215.1. Taxonomy (GTDB): domain Bacteria; phylum Pseudomonadota; class Alphaproteobacteria; order Rhizobiales; family Beijerinckiaceae; genus Methylocapsa. The sequence goes on from OY970154.1 coordinate 370,873, forward strand.
CACGTCCTCAAAAAAGTTGCGCGACTTTTTCGGGACATGCTCCAGGCAACGCGGCTAATTACCGGATCACAAAAGCATGACGATCCACGGTCGTTGTTACCTCTATCCCACCGTCGCCGTGGGCTTTCCACCCGCCAAAAGGTACGCCGTCTTGTGAAATCTTACGTTCCGTGCCCGTTAGATTTGTTACCTTGAATGTCGTGTTACTGCCTACTTTCTTATCGTCTCCAGGGAAAATGGCTACCATCAAAGCGCCCAAGCCCTCATCGTAATAGGCTTGCCCAACATCGACCGTTGGATAGTCAACACCATGGACGGTGGGTTGATGGAATTTCTTGAGGTTCGGCTCGTTGTACAGGCGGTACCAGCTGCCCGGTCCCCCAGCAACGCACATCAAAAGCCAGTCATTGGGCCAACCCCGAGGCCAGGGTTCATCAATGCCAAACCTATAGTAGAACTCGCCATCCTTGGCAGTTGGTTGATAGCGGGCATTCGCCCAGGTCATCAGCTGTGCGTGGGTATCTAAGTCGCCGAACTCCCAGGCACACGCCGCTGCGGCACCAAAACCGACCAAGTCCTCTCCACCCCCGAGCTCAGGCGGGAAATTGACGTGGGCGGATCCGTCGGGCTCTTTGACCATAAACTTTTTCTTCGCCCCGGCATACAACCGCCTGGCGAGAGTTCTGATCGTCGGGCCAATACTGGTATGCGCAGCAGAACCAGTTGCCTGGGATCTGATGCTTAGGCCCATTCATGTTGTAGGGGATGTCACGATCGTAGTATATCGAGGCCCACTCATAAGGCCCGTCGGGCCCTTTGGCTCCGCCGACGAGGTTCTGCTTGGCCCAGTCCAGCCACCGGTAATAGCCAGTTCGTAAATTGGTGTTGTGGATCTTGTCGGTCATCTTCATACCAAGGCCGCCGACGCTGACGCACCACGGAAAGACTTTTCCTACCTCGCAATCGATTCCCGGCGTGAGATCGCTCCCGCCTTCGTCCACTGGCGCCGTAAATTGGTCGTGGAGGACTTTCGCCATCTCCAGCTGCGTATACTTGAACTTTATTTTGTCGTCGTACACCAGCTCAACCGGTTCGTCGTACTTGGTGCTGCCACAGACAAATTCAAAGAGAGCAATGATGTTGAGCAGGTAGCCCTTGCCCATCATATAGGAGCCACCGTTGCCGTAGATCGGGTCCGGATTGTAGGTGCGGCCCACGGCCGGTGAGTGTGGCTGGGTGTAGGGTGAGGTGCGCCTTGCCTCTTTCGGAGGCACCTTGGTCGCGAGCCCGTTTCCGTAGTAGCCGGGCGCGTTGTAGACGCCCGCCCATCCGGGCGGCATGTTCTTGTCATAGTAATCATAGGGGTAGTGGCCGCGGTTGGGATCGAAGCCCTTTTGCTCGACCAGATCGAACCACGCCGCGTACTGGGTGTTCCGCTGGAGCATTAGCTCGATGATCTCGGCGCAGCCCTCTCGCCAGGCGGGTATCTCCTGGGCGATCTTCGCGGCGACTCGCGTCGACCATTCGAGGTCATAGCGAGGATACATGTACCAGGGGAAAATGCTCCATCGGTCCCAAGCGTCCGAAATCTCGCCACCCTTGGCCCAGTTATCCTTGACGTGCGACTTTCGCCACAGGAATCTTAATACTCCGCGTGCCTCATCGGAGAGTGAAGGGCACCCAGGGATCATGTGCATTGTTTTCCTCCCTATGTGTCTTAAATCGACTCATTGCCCCGTCGCCGCTCGCCGGAGTCTTGCACCGTGCTTTGGCTCAGACTTCACCAGCTTGCAGCGTGCGGGAAAACTACGCGCGGCGAGAGGACCGGGGAAATCATTTTGTCGTTATCCCGTGCATCAAAAATACTAATGTGCCATAAGCCTTAGTGAGGTTGAGCCTCGCCCTGCTAGAATGACTGGTCAAGAATAGCGGCCGACCGGGCTGGGGGCAGCCAGCCGGCAGCGGCGGCGGCTCCGCCGCCGCTTGCTCCAAATCCCCGCGTCGCGCCTCGCCCCGCCTCGTGCGCGTGCGTTCGCCCAAACCGCCAATCGCACCAAAACGTTTCACCTGAAACATTTGGCGATATTATACTTGACACGACCAGCCCCTTCGGCTAGCCCAGAACGATGGGCAAATATCATGCCGACAACCTATTGCGGCCGCAAAGCCGCAAAATCGCACAAGATCGCTGGCTGGATCGCCGTTTGGCTGACAACAGCGGCGCCGAAAAGGTTCGCCTTCATTCAGAGTTTAGCGCACGGTCAAAGCGCGAATCAGCGTTTGAAGACGCGTTTCGCAAGGCTGTGGCGAACCCCAAAAAGCGCAAATGATGGCCTGAAACCAAAGCTCACTTCGTTTTGCGTTCGCCGCGTTGCACCTTCGCCACTGGCGCGGGCCTAACCACCCTATCGAACGCACGATCGAATGAAGCTGGATCGTTGTCGGTCCCGGCCTCGCGCGCAAGGGCGCGCATTCGCTTTGCGCGCTCTGCATCGGTTAAGTTTGTTTTCTTGGCTGGCATGGAAGGCGCGGCTTCAATGGGGGCTTGCGATTGCCTGGAAGGAGCATTATTGCGAATCTTGTCCAGCTTATCAATATAGGTCTTTGTTGCCCGATTATTTGGCAGTTTAGTCATCTCAACCTCCCGCCAGCCGCTCCTATATTTTTGCGATGAAACGCATAAAAACCACCCTTACATGGGGGTGGCCGGGCTTGCTATGCGCCAAGCGCGCGCGAAGGACGTTATCGCCGACATCCACACAATTAACAACGATTATGGAGTAACAGCCGAGGTCAAATGGAGCACGGCCAAGGCGCGGAGAAAGGACGTCTATAAGGCCTACATAGATCTTCTATTCGCTTTAATTTCAACAAATAGCGCTCATTTACATATTCGCTTCGTACCAATGCACAAGTATGCTCATAACATTAGTGGGTCAAGAAACTATGTTGATACGATAAGCAAGCAATTTTATCAACTTTTCCTTCATAGGGCTGCTCGATATTATGGCGAGCGTTGTAAGATAATGATTAGGCCAGACAAAGGAGATTGCACTTCTTACCTCCCAAAAATAATTGATGGCCTAAATCACGAATCTCAAGCTCGATTCAGATTATTATTTGAACCGTTCACAAATATAGAACCAAGGGAGTCTCAAGATGAGCCAATCTTACAGCTTCTTGATGTGACAATCGGGGCCATGTGCGCTGCACGGAACGGCACCCATCTAAACGGCGCGCTCGGTAGTTACAAATGCAGCCTTGTTGAATATGCTCTCTTAAAGCTGTCCCCTCGCCATATAGACGAATCGACGCCGATGACAGAGCGGCAAATTTCGCTTTGGAGCGTGAAGCCATCGCATTGATTGCGCGGTCCTCGGGGCTAGCCATTGCTGGCGGGCCAGGACATCTCCCAGGACTTCGCCACCGAGGACATTGTGTATATAGGGGATAATGTGAACAAGGTCAACTTTTATCCTTACGAATCAACGCGTTGATATCTAAGACGCTTCCCGCAAACGCCGTGCAAAGCAAGCTCGGCCCGGGAATTATCCACAATTCCTAAAGCGGCGCGATTGTTGTAACGGAAATCGAACTCAGCAAGGTAGCGGTGAAGGTGGCGCTCGCTGCAATGCTGATAGATGCCTTTCATGCCGCGTTTGAAGACGCTGTAATAGCCTTCAACCGTATTCGTGTGGACAGAGCCACGCACGTATTCATCGGCTTTGTGGCTGACGCTTTCATGGCTCGCGAAGTGATCCCCGAGCTTGGAATAATGGCCGCCTTCGTCGGTCATCATCGCGGTTTCTTTCGCAACATTGGCCTTGATGATCGGGACTATATCGGCCGCACTCGTCCCGCCGACATGGAAAGAGCGAACCTGCCCGCTGTCACGATCAACGAGGGACAACACAGCATTCTTGTGGCCGTGGCCGCGACGCTTGATGGTGCCGTCCTTGCGGCCAATGAAGGTTTCATCCGCTTCAACTATGCAGCCGATACCTCCCATTGGCGCAAGATCGCCAGAGCGCATCGCTTCACGGACGCGATGGCCCATGAACCAGGCGCTTTTGAGCGTGATCCCCAAGGTGCGATGCAATTGGTTCGCGCTCACGCCCTTTTTGCTGGAACAAATCATATGGATCGCATAGAGCCAATCGCGCATTTGGATATGGCTTTTCTCGAAAATGGTCCCGATTTTGACAGTGAATGGTTTGCGGCAAGCATAGCACTTATAGAGGCCGATCCTATCGCCTTTGGCCTTCAAAGCGCCGGATCGATCGAAGACGCCACAATGCGGACAAGGGCGGCCATTGGCCCAAAGGCGCGCTTCGACATAGGCATAGGCGGCAGCTTCATCGTTGAAGTGCGGGGCGGCGAAAATGGACCTGGTCACGGCTAAAACTCCTTATGCCGCAACCATATATCTAGTTTGTGGTCGTGTCAAGTATAATATCGCCAAACATTTGGGGCGATTGGCGCGCAAAATCGGACACGAAGCCTGCTCCCCTTGAAGGGCGTTTGGGCGCGGCAAAATTGCCGCCGCTTTGCTTACAGTTGGAAATGGACCAACACCGGCACATGATCGGAAGGCCGCTCCCAGCCCCGGCTCTCACGTAAGACGCGCGCGCCGTGGAGGCGCGGCTTGAGGCTCTGACTTACCCAAACATGGTCGAGCCGCCGCCCTCTATCGGACTTTTCCCATTCGCGCGCGCGATAGCTCCACCACGTATAGAGTTTTTCCTCCGGCGGCACGAAATGGCGAAGCGCATCGACCCATGGCCCCGCCGCGCGCACTAGATTGAGCTTTTCGACCTCGACCGGCGTGTGACTGACGACCCGCAGCAGGGCCTTGTGATTCCAGACATCGGTTTCGAGCGGCGCGATATTGAGATCGCCGGCGATGATCGCGCCGGACCCGGCGATCCGTTCCGTGGTCATCCACTCCGCCATCTCATCCAGGAACGCGAGCTTGTGCGCGAATTTCGGATTGACGGCCGGGTCGGGCTCGTCGCCGCCGGAGGGCACATAGAAATTATGCAAGGCGATCGCGCGGCCACGCGCGCCGGCCGGTGTCAGCGTCACGGCGATATGACGGGCATCCCCTTTATCGCAAAACGAGCGCCGGTCGATCATTGTCAGCGGGAGTTTCGAGGCAACCGCAACTCCATGGTAGCCTTTTTGGCCGTTGATCGCGGCATATGGGTAGCCGAGCTTATGAAAAGCGGCCAAGGGAAACTCGCTGTCCCGGCACTTCGTCTCCTGCAGGCAGAGAACGTGCGGCGCCTGCTCCTTCAAAAAGCGGGCCACGAGATCGATCCGCAAACGCACCGAGTTGATGTTCCAGGTGGCAAGGGTGAGACGCACGCAAGACTCCGCAGACACGCGACGCGTCCGATTGACCACGCGCAACGCCCTGCCGCAAGCGCAATTCCGAAGGTTTACAGCGCAATCGCGAACAAAAGATTGGCCAGGCCATCTTTTCGAGGCGGGCATCGCGCGCCGTCGCACCGGTTTTCCAGCGTTTCTTGTGCGAACACGGCCGTGTTGCAGTGAACGCGACCGGCCCTAGCGTACTCTTCAGCACGGGGGCTGCTTCTTTGGATCCGAGCAGTGTGATCCGCTGCTCGTCGAAGATGGTGACGGCGCCGAATGGGTGGCTGCCGGCGCTGGCGGCGCCGTGGTCGTATGACCGAAATCAGAGCCGCCCGAAGAAGACCCGAAACCAGAAGACACAGGCGCAGGGCGGGAAAAGTTGGATGGCGGCGGATAAAAAGGATGGCTCCCGGCCGATTCGTGCCCTTGCTCCCCCGAACCCGATCCATAATCATAGCCGTGGTCGTGGCAATGGCCGTGGTCATGGTCATGCCAGTACCAATACTGACCACTGTAAGCGGCACTATAAGGAGGTTCGGACTCCTGAGAGAGCGGATTATATCCGGGTGGGGCTGAGGCACCCCCTTGATAATATCCGGGCGGGGGCGAAGCACCTCCCTGATAATATCCGAGGTCGTGTCCCCAGAGGTGGTGTAGCAGCTCGGGAGCAAGCCGCTCGCGAAGCGCGCTTTTCATGGCGCCGTGAGCCGAGCGAGCGGCTTGCGGCGGTCATCGGCGATTTTCCGGTAGGGCCGGTTTGCGATTCGCAACGCAACCGAGGAAACGACCGATGACCAACGAGATGATGAACCTTCGCGCGCTGGTGGAGAAGACCCCCGACGCCGATATTTTGCGCGAGATGATCGGCTTCGCCGCCGAGCGGCTGATGGAGCTGGAAGTTGGCGCGAAGACGGGCGCCGCCCACGGCGAGCGTTCGCCGGAGCGGCTCGTTCAACGCAACGGCTATCGCGACCGCGATGGGGAGACGCGCGCCGGCGCCGTGGAGCTGCGCATTCCAAGGCTGCGCAAGGGCTCCTATTTTCCCAGCTTCCTCGAACCACGCCGCATGGCCGAGAAGGCGCTGACCGCCGTCATTCAGGAGGCTTACGTCCAGGGCGTCTCGACCCGCTCGGTCGACGATCTCGTGAAGGCCATGGGCGGCGCGGGCGTTTCCAAGAGCCAGGTCAGCCGGCTGTGCGAGGAGATCGACGATCGGGTGAGGGCCTTTCTCGACCGGCCTATCGAAGGCGACTGGCCCTATCTGTGGATCGACGCCACCTATGTCAAAGTCCGCCAGAACGGTCGCATCGTCTCGGTGGCGGTCATCATCGCCGTGGGTGTCAACTCGGACGGACGGCGCGAGGTTCTGGGCATGGACATCGGCCTCTCGGAGGCCGAGACCTTCTGGACCGAGTTCTTGCGCAAGCTGCGGCGGCGCGGCCTGCGCGGCGTCAAGCTTGTCATCTCTGACGCGCATGAAGGCATCAAAGCCGCCGTCTCCAAGCTGACGAACGCGAGTTGGCAACGCTGCCGCGTTCACTTCATGCGCAACGCGCTCGCCCGCGCCGGAAAAAGCGGGCGGCGCGTCGTCTCCGCCTTCATCGCCACCGCTTTCGTCCAGGATAATGCGGAAGCCGCCAAGGCCCAGTGGCGCAAGGTCGCTGATCAGTTGCGCCCCAAATTGCCCAAGCTCGCCGCCTTCATGGACGAAGCCGAGGCCGACGTTCTCGCCTCCATGACCTTTCCCAAGGATCACTGGCAGAAAATCTATTCGACGAACGGCCTGGAGCGGCTGAACGGCGAGGTCAAACGGCGCACCGAGGTCGTCGGCATCTTCCCCAACGAGGAGGCGATCACCCGGCTGATAGGCGCCATCCTCTTGGAGCAAAACGACGAATGGGCCGTGCAGCGCTCCCGTTACATGACCCTGGAAACCATCGCCCCTTTGAGCGATGATGCAATCGTCAGACTGTCCGCCGTGACCGCCTGACCAACCCGGCCCTGGCCGGTGAACGCGGTGATCATCCCGCGCCAGTTACACCCACGCCAAGGGACACGATCATATCCGATGGAAGGCCCGGGAGCAGTGGCGCAACCCACGAGCGGAAAATAGCACAGAAGAACGCACGCGCGCGCCATGCGAGCCATCAGGACCTCGGACGATGGTGGGAATAATCGCAGCGTCTGCAGTGAGTGTCGTGGTTCGTCATTGAACGGCGGATGAACAATAAGCGGCGATGGCACGGCCGGAACGGCAAGGAGCCAACAATTTTTGTGACGCTGACGCGTTGGGTAATAAGCGGCAGTTTAACCCCGGTCAGAGGCGGCCTGCGTCAAACAAAAAAGGGGCGCCCGGCCGACGACCAGGCGCCCCTAGGAGCGAGACATTTACCGGGAGGGGTCCGGCAATTTTAACCCAGGCGGAACGGGGGGGTACGCCTGAGGGGTTGCGTCGCTCACATACCCCTAAGATAACCTGGCCCGTCATTCTTTCAAGCGGCCCGCCAGCTCCAGCTGACTTTTTCCGGGGGTCAACTGGGCCTTCCATGAATATTGGAACGTTTTGCTATCCCGTTGAAACAAGACTGATTCCTGAAAAGACCGCGCGGCAGGCGGCCGACGCGGGAGGACATTGTCAATTATTTGTGTTCGATAATCTTTCCTGGGTGATCTGGAACAGATTTGGGTCGGGCTTCTTCGACAAATCGACATTGAAAAGCGAAACAAGCGTCTGATAGCCCTGCGGGTCGGTAACCTGCCACTGTTTGAGCGTGAACTTCACCGGGTCGAAAACCAGCTTGATTTGCGAGGTTCCGCCAAAGGTCGCCTTGTCTTCGACGAGAATCGTGACCGCGCTAGGCTCGCTCTTCACGTCGATAACTTTGACGTCGCGGCTGAGATCGACCTGATCCTTGAGCAAAAATTTCAACGGCGTTTGGCTGATGAAATAAATATCCTTGGTGGCCGTCTTGCGATCATGCACGGCCACCGAGAGGCCGTCGGCGACGATCTCGAGCGTCGCGGGCGGGGCATATTCAAACCGCAATTTCCCGGGCCGCTGGACAAAGATCTTGCCTTCGGAGCGTTTGCCGTCCGGACCGATCTGGACGAAATCGCCGGTCATGTTGGTGGCGGCGTTAAAATAAGCATTGGCCTTTTGGATGGCGGCCAGGGGATCCATTGGAACGAAAGGTTTGGTCCGTGCGGGACTTGCTGGCGTTGCCGCTGGCTTGGCCGGTTTGGGATTGGCGGGAGAGGTTTCCGCCCAAAGCGGCGCCGCTCCCGCGAGAGCAAGAGACAACGCGATGGTGAGTGCCGTCAGCTTCATGAAGCCCGCCTTGATCCGTTGAGAACCTTCGCGATTACAACATCGATGCGGCGCCCAACGAACCGCCGGGCGTCCCTAAACCTCCGCGAACGGGGTTTTAGGGTTGCAAGAAACCTATTACTCCACTTTTGCTCGCCGGCTCAAGGCCGCCGAGAAAGCATTTTCAAGCGAAGCGGCCGCCGTGTGGCGAAAAAATGCGTTAAATCATCGCTGTCTTCGGCTCGACCATGCGCATTTCATGCGGCGTAACAGAGCGCGTCCGCGGATCCAGCCAAAAAAACCGTCTGGGATCGCGATGACGCGCGGCCGCGGGACGGTTCGAACTTTTGGTCCAAGGCGCGAATCCGGGCGAAGGCCGGCGGCGGTGTTGGCATCGGCTGCCCAGACCGTGACGAGCGAGAGCAATCCGAGTAGCCCTCGCGGGTCAAGCTTTCGAAGATCTGGTATAAGCCTCCCAAAACCGCGACCATTCCGGCGCGCCGCGCAACGGAAATCCTTAGGCCGCGACGGCCGGCTTGCGCCGGAAAACCCGCTGCCAGAACGTACGTTGGACTTCCGCCACCAGGATGCTCCGCTCGTCGGTCAGAAGCTTTACGGTGCCGGTCTGATCCTCGAGCAATTTTAGCAGCCGGACGCGCTCCTCCTGCCAGTTCTCGGTGAGCCGGTGGCGGTCCTCGCGAAGGTGCGCGCGGTCGGCTTCGAGATCGGTGATGCGGCGGTCTTTTTCCGCGATCAGACTCTTTAATCCGGCGAGCTGGATCTCGAATTTGGCCGAATACGGCATGGTTTCCGCGTCGGTTTGACCCGATTGCCAATCGCTCAACGAGGGTTCGTCCGCATCGGTCTTCGCGGTTTTCGGATACACGCGGAAAAGCTCGGCAGGATCGATCTGGTAGCCGTCCGAATTTTTTTCCCGGTAGGATAACTTGCCGGAAGACAAGGCTTTCGAGATGGTGGATTTGGCGACGCCCGCCTCCTTGGCGGCCTTTCCGAGAGAGAGATACATGTGGTTTCCAATCGTTCGCGTGGGTGTTTGGCAACTATTTCGCAAACCCCTTAAGGAAAACTTAAGCGCAAATCGAAAAATGCGGGCGGCGTGTTAAGTTTGCGGCAGGGCAGGGCATGCGAACAAGCAGGCTTGTAATGGATGATACGGACAAGCGGTGCAGCGATGCTACGGAACAGACGCCGCCAAAAATCAAGGCCGAGGACAATCCCTGGTATCTCCTGGCGACGCTTTATGGCGTGCCGGAAGGCGCGAATTTCGAGCTACACAAGAAAAATCGGGTCGCCTGGAACCGGTACTTCGCAGCAGAACTCACCGAGAAAACACGAACGAAGCTTATCGAGGAGAAGAGGCAGCCTGCAGAAGAATTGGCGCCTTATTCGCCAGTGGAATTGCAAGAGATGGCAATGGCTTTCGCCGAACGCTGCAAGGCGTTTGTGAAGAAACCCAGGCTTCAGGCCAGCAATGCAATGCCGCCACCAATTTTTCAAATGTCGAATTTGAGCAGGATATTTTGTTTGGTGGATATATCTTCAGAGACTCTTGCTTTCTGAGCGCGACGTTCTCCGGCGCGGCCAACTTTAACCGTGCAACCTTCTTAAGAGGAGACTCATCTGGCAGCGCGGGGGCCAACTACAACGGCGTGACCTTCTCCGGGCGCGTCAACTTTAACCGTGCGACCTTCTCAGATGGGGCCTACTTTGCCAACGCGACCTTCTCCGGATTTGTCGAGTTTGACGGCGCGATCGTCTCCGAAGCGGTCTACTTCAAAGGCGCGAGATTTATTAGAGGCGCCTATTTTACGGACGCAAATTTCACCGGCACGGACAATCGCAGCTTCATGACCTTCTGTGACACGGCCAACGGTCCCGTCGCGGTCTCTTCTTTAGTAACTGACTTTGACGACGCGATCTTCTCTGGCGGGGTCTACTTTGAGGGTGTGTCCTTCCCCTCCTCCACCCACTTTAGCGGCACGGCCTTCTCCGACGTCGCCATCTTTAGCGGCACGGCCTTCTCCGACGTCGCCATCTTTAGCGGCGCGACCTTCTCCGGGCGCGTCAACTTTAGAGGCGCGACCTTCTCTGGGATCACCACTTTTGACCGCTCGATTTTCTCCAATTACACTTTCTTCACCAATGCAACCTTTGTTGCCAAGAGCACCTTCGTCAACGCAGAGATGAAAGGCGAGACTTCGTTCGAGGGGGCGATATTCGAAAATGAGCCTCCTCGATTCTTCGGCGCAAAGCTTCACCAGGGCACTGTTTGGCGTGATGTGAAATGGCCACCAAAGCCGAAAGACAGAGGCGAGGCTGGAGCGTTCATCGACGCTTACGCTTGCCTCAAGCTCGAAATGGACCGGCTGAAAAAGCATGAGGACGAGCTCGATTTCTTCGCCCTCGAATTGCAATCCCGCCGCGTCTGGCTGGGAACCTGGACGGGCCTGCCGATAGCGATTTATGGGGCTTTCTCGAACTTCGGCCGCAGCTACCTCCGACCATCCGTAGCGCTTTTCTATTTGGCGCTGATTAGCACGCTGGCGTTCTTGCCTTCCGATTCGCTCTCGCCATTGCAATCGCTCTGCCTCAGCGCGGCGAACACCCTCAACGTCTTCGGCTTCCGCAAGGATTTTTTCGACGCCGCCACTATCGAAAATCTCCCCGCCGCGCTCAAAATCCTGGCCGCCGGTCAAACCATCCTCGGCACCATTCTCCTCTTCCTCTTCGGCCTCGGCGTTCGCAATAAATTCCGCATGAAATGAGCCGCACGCGGAGCGGGCTTGAGCGCAGCGATCGAGGGCTGCCTTGCCTCCCCTCACACCGGCGGCGTGGTTTCGAGTTCGAGCGTCCGCGCCTTCGCGGAGTAATGCGAGGCATTGCCCCTGCCCGCGCAAGCGTCGCGCGCGAACATGATGAGATGATGCGCGCAGAGGCCGACGCTCAAGACCGGCTCGATCTGACCGCGCACCAGGCGGCGCAGGGTGAATTTCCAGAAGGTGCGCTTGTAGTCGCCGCGCACCCCGACGACCCAGAAAATCCGCGCCAGGATCACGAGACCCTTGGCGATGTTGCGCGCCGATAAACGTTGCCGGCTTTTCGGCCGCTTGAGGCGATTGGGCCTTGTCGCGCGCATCTGGTATTCGTAGCGGGCGAACAAAATGTCCGGCCGGTAGGCCTTGGCCATGCAGGTCCGCCACATGGCGAGCACGTCATCGTAAGGCAGCATGAATTCCACATTCAACTCGCGATCCAGATCCTCGTCGCGGAGCAGCCGGTTTTCTTGTTGCAGCCGCTCCCAAAGCGGCGTGCGCGGCAGAGCCTGCAACAGATTGATCGTCGCCATTGGAATGTTGGACTGTTCCAGAAAATCGAGAATCCGCGCGCCTGAATCCAAGGTATCGGTGTCGAGGCCGAGAATGATTCCGGAAACCACCTCCATCCCGTGCCGGTTGATGGCACGCACGGCGTCGAGAATCGGCACCATCAAGTTATGCGCCTTGTCGATGGCTTTCAGGGCCTCGGGTTCGGGCGTCTCGATCCCGCAGAAAATCGTGTCGAACGCGGCCTCGCGCATCAAGGCCAGGATTTCCGGCGAACGGGCAATGTTGAGGGTCGCCTCGCAAGAGAGGCTGACGGCATAGCCATTGCGCTTTTGCCATTCAATCAGATGAGGCAAAAGGTCCCGCAGAGCGCGCCGGTTGGCGATAAAATTATCGTCGACGAAATAGATCGAGCCGTTGACGCCGCGGGCCACGAGCTTATCGAGTTCCAAGACGACCTGGGCTGGCGTCTTTAGGCGCGGAACGCGGCCATAGAGGCCCGGAATATCGCAGAATTCGCACGTATAGGGACAGCCGCTCGAAAACTGAACGCTGCCGAGAAAATAGCGCCCGATCTCGGCGAGTTCGTAGGCGGGCGCCGGGAAATCGCAAAGGTCGCGGCGGGACTTCGTTCTCAGCACGATCTGCTCGCGCGGGCGCGAGACGTCGCGCGCGAGAGTGTGGATCAGCACGTCGGTCGCATCGCCGAGTTCACCGACATGGAGATAGTCGAACCCTGGATAGAACTCGGGACACGCCGACACCGAAGGGCCGCCGAGCACCGCCACCTTGCCGAAGGCGTGCGCCCTTTGGCATATATCCTCCATCCGGCGGCGCTGGATGTGCATTCCGCTGACGAAGACCGCATCGGCCCAGGCGAAATCGTCGGCGCGCGCCGGGCCCATGTTTTCGTCGACAAAGCGGACTTGCCAGGTCCTAGGAAGCACCGCCGCGATAACCAGCAGACCTTGCGGCGGCATGAACGCGCGTACCCCATCGGTCAGCGGATAGGCGTATTCAAAGGTGCCGAACGAAGGAACGTAGCGCGGAAACACGCAGAGGATTTTCCGCGTGCTTACATCTTGCGCTTCGATGTCGCGATAGTCCTTATTTACGATATCTTGAGACATGCCTCGCATCCAGGGCCCCATCCGCGGACGGCTGGCTTGACCGCGCGTTAATTCGCGGAAGCGCTCTTGTGCAAGGTACCGGCTCCGGGAAAGATGTAAAGCAGGCCTCGCGAACTATTATTTTGGGGCCTCGCGGGGGGCCGCGGCCAGGTAACTGTCCTCGTGCTTAGTTCGACTTTCCGCGGCTGGCGCGGAAGTTCGGGTTTTTTTGTCGCGGGACCTCGCCATGCCGGCCAAGGATTTTGCTCCTGTGACCACCGCCAGGAGATACGACGGCGGAACTTCGCCTGGCCGATAAAACCGCCTTGACGCGTCGGGGAAAAATCCTTGAAATAGTCCAAGATAACAATGGCTTCAGCTTTCACGCCGCATTCGGCGCCAACCCTTTTCATCGCCATCCTCCGGACTCGAATCAAGGGATTACGAGAGACCCGGCGCTTTTCCCCTGGAGCGCGCGCCTTCGCCCGGCTGGCATGCGGCGCCGGACCCGCACTTTTCCTCGCATATGAAGTTGTGCTAGAGTAATTGCGTTTAGCTTTTCCGGCTTCTTGCCATTTCAGATGACGCCCATGTACAGCACCGTCACTCACGACATCCAGATCACTGTTCTTCCAGAATTCGTGCCTGAGCGTTCCGACGCCGACGAGGCCTCGTTCTGGTGGGCCTACACCGTTGAAATCGCCAACCGGGGCCATATGACCGTGCAGTTGACCGCCCGCCACTGGAAGATCACCGATGGCAACGGGAAGCTCGAGGAAGTGAAAGGCGCGGGCGTCGTCGGCGAACAGCCGGTTTTGAAGCCTGGCGAAACCTTTCGCTACACGTCGGGAACCACTATGACGACGCCGTCCGGCATCATGACTGGGAGCTATCGGATGGTGAACGAGAAGGGCGATGTTTTCGAGGCGGAAATTCCCGTCTTCTCGCTCGATTCGCCTTACGCGCGGCGCGTTCTCAACTGAGCCGCCGCTTCATTTGCGCGCGCGGCCTGGCCGTCTAGGATGGGTGAAGCCGCCGGTCATGCCGCAAGCGAGCCACGTGCCGGACGAAAGGCTTGACGCAACGCTCGCCATGCTTGAGCGTCTGATCGGTTTCGACACGGAAAGCGCGAAATCCAACCTCGGCCTCGTCGCCTTTGTCGAGGATTACCTCGAATCCCTCGGCGTCGCCTATGTGAAAATCCCCAATGCCGCCGGCGACAAGGCGGCGCTGTTCGCGAGCGTCGGCGCAAACCGCGATGGCGGGATCGTCTTGTCGGGACACACCGACGTGGTCCCCGTCGCGGGGCAAACATGGACGAGCGATCCTTTCAAGCTGAGGCGTGCGGCGGACCGCGTTTATGGCCGCGGCGCCTGCGACATGAAGGGTTTCGAGGCAATCTGTCTTGCCATGATTCCGGAATTCCAACAGGCTCGCTTGGCCTCGCCGGTCCATATTCTCCTGAGCTATGACGAAGAAACCACCTGCCGCGGCCCCCTCGACACGATCGCGCGGTTCGGGGCCGATCTGCCGCGCCCCGGCGCCGTGCTCGTCGGCGAGCCCACTTCGATGCAAGTGGCGGATGCGCACAAAAGTGTGGCGGCTTACGCGACGATCGTCCATGGCCATGCGGCGCATTCCTCGAAGCCAAGTCTCGGCGCGAGCGCTGTCGAGGCGGCTTGCGATCTTGTCACCGAACTCTATCGCTTTGGCGGGGAGCTCGCGGCGCGCGGCGATCCGTCCGGACGCTTCGATCCTCCGGCGTCCACCGTCCATGTCGGCACGATCCAGGGCGGAACCGCGCGGAATATTCTCGCAAAGCTTTGCACCTTCCGGTGGGAGTTTCGCGCGCTCCCCGGCGTCGAACCGAATCTGGCGCTGCGGCACCTTGAGGGTTACGCCGCCCGCGTCGTGACTCCAAAACTCATTCGCCACGCCAAGGACGCCTTTATCGAAACCGCGACCGAGGTCGAGGTTCCAGGCCTCAAGCCGGAAAGCGGGTCAATCGCCGAGGTTCTGGCTTTGAAAGCCGCGCAGTCGAACCGCACGATCGCCGTGCCTTTCGCCTCCGAGGCAGGCCAGTTTCAATCGGCCAATGTGCCGGCGGTCGTCTGCGGCCCCGGCTCGATCGGCCAGGCGCATCAGCCGGACGAATATATCGAGATCGCGCAGATCGAGGCTTGCATTGCTTTTATGCGCAGGCTCGCCGCCGAGCTGAGCTGAATTTTTCGCGAGCCGGGCACGTCTCGTTGGTCCTGTGCCGGTGGAGTTCTCCAGGGTACTGCGAAGACCGGCAATCACGACGTCCACGACGACATGAAGCCCTTGCATTTAGGCCGCCAACGTCGTATCCGCAAGCTGTAGCTACATAACGTAGAGTCGTCGATAGAGATGACCATGGATAGGAGGAAGCGCATGAGCCAAGGAAGCAGGGTATGGATTTTGAGTGGGATGAGGAAAAGCGCCTCAAGAACATCGAAAACCATGGCATCGACTTCCTCGACGCGGATATTTTGTTCGGCAATCCGCACCTAGTCGCGCCAGGAAGGACGGTTGACGGAGAACAGCGTTGGTTGGCAACCGGCATGATCGATGAGATTTATGTTACGGCTGTTTTCACCCGGCGCGACCCGGTCATCCGCATGATCTCGATGCGGAGTGCAAGAAATGGCGAAAGAAAAAGGCATCAGGAGGTTTGCGAAAGCTGAACTAGAAGAGCGGCGGGCTCGTGGCGAAAGCCGCACTGATCTAGCGCGTGTCAGGGCGAAGACGGCGGAAGAGCTAGAGCGCGATATTGTCGGCGACCCCGATTTTAGCGGCGTGCCCGAGGATTGGTACAAGAGCGCCGAGGCGGTCATGCCTACCCCAAAGAAGTTGCTCTCTCTCCGGCTCGACAGCGATGTCGTCGATTGGTTCAAGAGCCAAGGTCCGGGTTATCAGACAAGGATCAACGCGGTATTGCGCGCCTTTGTTCAGCAGACGGCGAAATGGCGAGCCTAAGTGTCTGTTCTGAAACTTCTTGAATCAAAAGAATCATTTGTGATCAAGAGAGGTGGCCTGATTCGAGGAGGGGCCGCCGATGTGGACGAAAGAAAACCGGGGCCGTTATGACCGGAGCCAACAGAGATACCCGAGCGATTTGACGGCCGAGGAATGGGGGCTGGTGGAGCCGTTGATACCTCCGGCGAAGCGCGGTGGCGGCAAACGCCGCGTGGACATGCGCGAAGTGGTCAACGGAATCATGTATATTCTGAGCACGGGTTGCCAGTGGCGCTACCTGCCGAAAGACCTGCCATCGAAAAGCACTGTTTTCAGGTATTTCGATCTTTGGAACTATGATGGCACGCTTTTGCGCCTTCATCATGAGCTCTACGTCCTGTGTCGAGAACAGGCTGGCCGCGCCGTCAGTCCAACCGTTGCCATCATCGACAGTCAAAGCGTGAAAAGCACGGAAAAAGGGGGGCGCGGATCGATCCGCACGGCTATGACGCCGGCAAAAAGATCGACGGTAAAAAACGCCATATCGCGGTCGATACGCTCGGTCTGAAACTTGCAGCCGTGGTTCATCCCGCCGACATTCAGGATCGCGACGGTGGACCATTGGTGTTGAAGGAACTGCGTCCCCTGTTTCCCTTCATCACCAAAATCATCGCCGATGGCGGTTATCAAGGCCCCCAAATGGCCGCCGCCGTGGCGGCGATCAGCCGTGAATGGGAAATCGAAATCGTCAAGCGGCCCGCGCTGAGAAAGTTCGTTGTCCTGCCCAAACGATGGGTTGTCGAGCGCACCTTCGCCTGGCTCAACCGTTGTCGCAGGCTGGCCAAGGATTTTGAAAACCTAACCCGTAACGCGCTTGCTTTCCTCCGCCTCGCCTCCATCCGGATCATGCTAAGAAAGCTCTGTAATCCATGATGAAGTTCCGGGACAGACTCTTACAGCGAGGGCGGGAAAACAACTCCTGATAATGTAAAGCTAGCCCATCGAGACTGTAACGCACGCAAGAATGTCAAAATGCCCGATTAAGGTATTGTGAAGCCGCCTCGTTCCACCATTTCAAAACCGCGTGTATTCCGAAACTCACCCCGACCGGACTCTTCGCGCCCCGGCACTTGGCCATCAGGCCACGTCTTGCGCCGCGGACTTCCGCACATAAAAGGCCGCGCTACTGCTTGTTGTGTCGTTCGAGCGAGCTAGCGTTGAAGACGTATCAACGCGGCGAAAAGCGCGGTGGGCATCAGGGCTGGAAACTGTCGCGGGCTGAATCGATCAAACCACGGCTCGTGATCACGATCCAGCCGCCGCCGCGCCTTTCGATCGATTTCACCATGCCGGCACCGGGAATGGTCTCTCCCGGCGCGACCTCGATTGAGCCGCGCGGACTCTCCACGAGAGCGATCCCGTTGTAAACATCACGGACAACCCAATTCGTGATCAATCGCGGCGTGCTCGCGGCCGGTGCAGGGCTTCCGAGCGGGCGGGGAACTCCCGGGGCGGTGGGATTCTGGGACGGATCGAACGCGTCGCCGCGTCCGCCCATTTTTTTTTGCCCATGCGCGTTTTCAAGCGGCGGCTTTACCGGCGCGACGGCAGATTGCGCCGGTTTCCCGGCGGCCGGCTTTCCTGCTGCCGAGGCGGCGCCAAGCGATGCGGTAGCGAGCGGCGCCGCGATCTGGTGTTCAATGCGATCGAGGCGCTCGATTACTTGGGAAAGTTTCGCCTCGGGCTCGCGCTGCATGTCCTCGACCTTACCCGCAAGCTCGGCGATCGAAGCGCTGGTTTCCGTGTGCACGGCATCGAGACGCGTCTTCAGGCCTTCGAGCGCGGCGGCCTCATTCCCGGACTGGCTCTGCGCGGCGCGCAAGGCCTCGACATTGGCTTTGAGACCCCGGATGTCCTCGGCCATTTCTTGCGTCGCGCGGAGCATCTGGGTACGTTCCACGCTCTCTTGCGTCGCGACAGGCCCGGCGGGCGGCGTCGTAACGGCGTAAAACGGCAACTGACCACTGGAAAAATACGCCCCCGCCGCCCATGCTAACCCAAAAAGACAGGCTGCAAGGGCCGCGCGCGAACCATAGGCGAAGAGCTGTTTGAAACGCGATGGCGCCTTTAGCGGAGCGGCGGCAAAGTGTTCCGTTCTGCTCGGCCGAATTTGCACTGCTCCAGGCTGCGGTAATTCCTCTACGGGGGAGGATGAAAGCGGGATGGCCGAGTCGGGGAAACTCGATTCTGAAGCAGGAATTGCTGACGGGGCAGTTTCGCCCTGTGCCAGCAGGCCGATGATTTTGGGTATCGCGTCGCCCATGATCGTTCTAGCGAAGCTTTGGCTTATATCGGCTTTATTGGCAATCTCGCTAATAACGCTGGGGCCTAGCGTCTCCTCTACCTCTTGTCCCGAAAGGGGCACAACCTCGGTCCCACCTGACCAGGAAGCAACCTCGGCGGCGAAACCGGCGGCCTTGAACCTATCTAGGAAGGCGTCCATACCGCCCGGCTGTCCAGAGATCAGGCCGAGAATCTCTTGTACAAGCGGGCTGGCCTTGGGCCCGAGAGAGTATCGCGAGTCGATTTCCTCAATGAGCTTGTCAAAGGCCGCCATCTTGCCTCGTCTCCTTGCAGAAAAAAGCGCCGCCAGCGGCGCCAAATAACCGAGAACGTCCCGCGCGCGCGTTTGCTCGCAATGCCCATCTCAGTTTCATCGCGTGGACGTATTATCCATGTTCTATTGAGCCATCCAAAAATAGCATTTTCGTGTCGTCACCCCCGCTCTGGCTAGCCGTTGCTAATGTGGCACCGGCGAAGGCCGCGCGCGCGCCAAAGCGCCAGGCGTGAAGAAGGGGTGCAACCCGAAGCTTACCGACCACAGAAGGGTGAGGCGATCCGACGCCGTGATCATGGCGAGGAGACACTTGCGGAGATTTGGCGCAGCTACAATGTTAGCGGCTGGGCGATTTCGAAGCTTGGGAGTTAAGCGTGAGTGGTGACGATTTTTTATACGATGACTTGCCCGAAGACCCGGAGTTGGCATTTTTAAGTCTGGAAGCTCAATTTAAGAGGGAGTGCGACGAACAACTTGCAAGGGCTCATCAAGAAGAGAGGACTGATGTATATTTCATACAATATATAAGTCGCGTATTGGTGGCTATTAATGAGCTTAGAGTCTGTCCCGGAACTTCATCATGGATTACAGAGCTTTCTTAGCATGATCCGGATGGAGGCGAGGCGGAGGAAAGCAAGCGCGTTACGGGTTAGGTTTTCAAAATCCTTGGCCAGCCTGCGACAACGGTTGAGCCAGGCGAAGGTGCGCTCGACAACCCATCGTTTGGGCAGGACAACGAACTTTCTCAGCGCGGGCCGCTTGACGATTTCGATTTCCCATTCACGGCTGATCGCCGCCACGGCGGCGGCCATTTGGGGGCCTTGATAACCGCCATCGGCGATGATTTTGGTGATGAAGGGAAACAGGGGACGCAGTGCCTTCAACACCAATGGTCCACCGTCGCGATCCTGAATGTCGGCGGGATGAACCACGGCTGCAAGTTTCAGACCGAGCGTATCGACCGCGATATGGCGTTTTTTACCGTCGATCTTTTTGCCGGCGTCATAGCCGTGCGGATCGATCCGCGCCCCCCTTTTTCCGTGCTTTTCACGCTTTGACTGTCGATGATGGCAACGGTTGGACTGACGGCGCGGCCAGCCTGTTCTCGACACAGGACGTAGAGCTCATGATGAAGGCGCAAAAGCGTGCCATCATAGTTCCAAAGATCGAAATACCTGAAAACAGTGCTTTTCGATGGCAGGTCTTTCGGCAGGTAGCGCCACTGGCAACCCGTGCTCAGAATATACATGATTCCGTTGACCACTTCGCGCATGTCCACGCGGCGTTTGCCGCCACCGCGCTTCGCCGGAGGTATCAACGGCTCCACCAGCCCCCATTCCTCGGCCGTCAAATCGCTCGGGTATCTCTGTTGGCTCCGGTCATAACGGCCCCGGTTTTCTTTCGTCCACATCGGCGGCCCCTCCTCGAATCAGGCCACCTCTCTTGATCACAAATGATTCTTTTGATTCAAGAAGTTTCAGAACAGACACTTAGACTCGAACCTGAATTCGCAGAGAATAGCGTCCCATCGATTGATGATGTTAACTATTCGACATATCTTAATTTCAGCAAAGACGTAGAGCATTATAGAACGAAGTTGCAAATTCGCCATTCGCGTAGGCGCAAAGAATACTCCGTAGCTCTCGATACACCGACAAAATTGAAACTACGGCGCCTTCTTTCGCAGATTAAAGATACTGTTGATAAACTTGATGTATCGCAAAGTAAGAAGGAAGCGTTATTTGCTAAAATTTCTGCACTTGAAAATGAAATCAACCGTGATCGTACCCGCTTTGATGCGGTTGCTGCTCTTTGGGTTGAAGTGTGCGAAAAGATCGGAGAAGGAGTTAAGAAGCTTGAGCCTTTAAGACAGTTGATGGATTCAGTTGGCAGCCTCATAGGCGCCGCCAAAAAAGAAGAGGAAACCCAAGCTCATCGGCTTCCGGCACCTAAGAGCCTGTCTCAAAAGGGTATTGCACGCGGGATGGTTGCATGATTCACGGCATCATTTGCAACTGATGCGGTGATTCGCGATGTGGACGAAAGAGCAGCGAGCGATCTATTGGCGTGACGAAGATCGCTATCCGAGCAATTTGACGGATGCGGAATGGGAGCGGCTGAAGCCTTTGATTCCCGAAGCCTTGCCTGGCGGGCGGCCACGCAAGACCGATATGCGGGCGGCGATGAACGCGATCTTCTACCTGCTTCGCACGGGCTGCCCTTGGCGCTATCTGCCGCGCGACGAATTTCCGCCGCGCTCAACGGTCTACAATATTTTCCGCAAGTTCCAGAAGGACGGCGTGTGGGAGGCCATCTGGGAAGAGCTGCACATGACTTTGCGCGAGCAACTCGGGCGAGAGGCGAGCCCCACGGCAGCTGTCATCGACAGCCAGACGCTGAAGGCGGCGGAAAAGGGGGCGGTTTTGATGGCGAGGTAGGTTATGATGCCGGTAAGAAGGTCAAGGGACGCAAGATTTACGCCCTTGTCGATACCGAAGGCCTGCCGCTACGGGCCATCGTTCATTCCGCAGGCATCCAGGACCGCGACGGTGCAACGCTTGTCCTCGACAAGATCCGCAACCGCTTTCCCTGGTTCGAACTGGTCTGGGCGGACAATGGCTACAACGCGTGGCAAGTCGAAGCCGCCGTTGCCAAAGTTCCGGTGCTGCACCTCGAAATCGTCAAGCGCGGTGACGACCTGAAGGGCTTTGTCGTCTTGCCGCGCCGCTGGGTCGTCGAGCGGACTTTCTCTTGGTTCGGCCGGAATCGCCGCATCGCCAAGGATTACGAAAATCTCGGCCTAACCCTCGCCGCCTTCGTCACACTGGCCTGCATCCAGATCGCGGTCAGACGACTCGCGCGATAGTTGTCTTTTGAGTCAGGCTCTAAGACGCCAAAGCAAATTGCACCGCCGAAAGAGTTGGGCGACGATATTCCATTCTAGACCCATTGTTTTGATGCAAGGGCTGCTGCAATTCTTCGCGGCATCACAAGTTCCATTTTGCCGTTATGTGAATCTGCGCCGTGCAATCTACTGGTAGCGCGAATGGGTGGCTCCGTTTCAAAAGCGGGCGCATTCCGAGTGTCGCCCATACCGAAATTTGCGCCCGGCCCATGGCCATCAGGTCGCACGTTGTCCCGCGTTCCGCACATAATAAGCCGCGCCGAGATTCAAAACACCGAGAGCGGCGAGGAGCACCGGCTCGGTCACGCCGATCGTCCGGCTTTGCAACACGGCGGTCGCGAGCACCCCCAAAACCATGAAAGCGGAGTTCAAAATATTCACGCCGCCGACAATCCTGGCGCGCCGGTCCTTGGGAGCATCCGCCTGGATCGCGGTAAACAAGGGCACGACAAAGAGTCCGCCGGCGCAGGCGAGACCCGCGACATCGCAGGCGATGCGGATACCGGCGACCGACGAGAAGAATTCGGCAAGCCCAACTTCCGCCGTCGCCACCGGCAGGAAGAACGTCGCGGCGCCGAGGTCGATCAAAAAAGCCGCCATGCCAAGCGCGGCAAAAGGAACCGGCTTTAAGTAAATCCGCCCGCGCGCGATCACCGCCGCGGCAAGCGAGCCGGTTCCGATGCCGAGCGCGAACAGCGCGCTCACCGCCGTCTCGACCTCGATGCCGCCGCCGGTCTTGTCGCGGACGACCACCGGCACCAGCGAGAGGGCCACCGCGCCGCTCATCCAAAACCAGGAGACCGCCACGCTCCGTGTCCAAAGGGTTGCGTCTTGCGCGATCTCGCACAGGAGCGCCCATGTCGACGCGAAGACATTGACGTTGGCGCGAAGACCGGGCGCCGCGCGCCCTGCCGCGGGGATAAAGAGACTGGCGGCGAAACAGGCGATGGCAATGGCCATAAGCTGGAGGACGGTGCCTGCGGGCGTGCGTCCCGTGACGGACAGGCCGCCCGCGATCAGGCCTAAAAAAATGGCGATGAAGGTGGCCGCCTCGACGAGGGCGTTGCCGGCGAGCAGTTCTTCTTTCGCCAGAAGATCGGGAAGGATGCCGTATTTGACCGGGCCGAACAAAGCCGAGATGACGCCGAGCCCAAACAGAGCCGTATAAAGCAGCGGCATCGAGGCGAGAGCGAGCCCCAAGGCCGCAACAACCTGGACCAATATTTCCGCGAATTTGAGACGCCGCGCGAGGAACGCCTTGTCCCGCGCATCCGCCATTTCGCCGCCAAGCCCGGAGAGGAAAAGCGAGGGAGCCATGAAAGTGCCAACCGCGAGGGTGATCAACGGGCCAGCTGCCGTTTCGCCGAGCCGGAACAAGATCAGCATGGCGAGCATGTTGCGCACGAAATTATCGTTGAAGACGGAAAAAAACTGGCACCAGAACAAACCCGCGAACCGGCGTGCCCGCAACAAGGAGGCGAGCATGGCAAAGGGAGCGAGCGAGGCGGAGGGATCTTCGCTCATGCGCGCAACGGCTCGGCGTGGCCGACGATTTTGACGATGCCGGTGAACGCGGCGCGCATTTTCCGGTCGAGCTCATCGACATGTTCGTGCACTTCGTCGACGCTGAGGTAAGGGCTGACCAGGCAATGGTAGTTGACGACCAACCCGTCCGGCGTTGTCCTCACTCGGACGCTGTGCACATCGCGAATTGGTCCCGTTCCGGATACCATGTTCGCGAGGGCATGGGCGATTTCCGCGCGTGTCGCCGGCGGCGCATCCTGACCTCGCAGTGGGCGAGGCTCCAACGGCTCGATGTGGGTCTCGACTTCAATGCCGGGGCCGAGTTCGCGGCCGATTTCGCTCTCCAGTCCGGAGACGATCTCATGCGCATTGCCATGCGTCATGCGGCCGTCGAGTTCGACGTCGAAACTGATCGCGGTCCGCCCCTCGATTTCCTGGATGGTCACGTGATGAACCGGAACGCGGCGTTTGGCCGCGATCAGAAGAACCCGTTCGAGCATCGTCTCGTCGTCGAGGGCGATCGGCTGCACCGCGACCGTGACGGCGACTTCGGGATGCTGGGCCGCGATCGCGGCCGCGACATTCGCCTCGATCGCGGCGGCTTTTTCAAGCGGCAAGGTCCGCGATACGGTGAACGCAATGTCGCCGAACACCCCGGCTCCGGCCGGACGCAGCCGGAGCGTCTCGATCTTGACCACGCCCGGAACGGTTTGCGCGATCGATCTGATTTGCGAGGCGAGACCTTTCGGCGCCGCGTCAACGAGCGTATTGACGGTGCGCCGGCCGATCTGAAAACCCGCCACCGCTATGAACATGGCAAGCCCCAAGGCCGCCAGGGCGTCGCCTTGCGGATAGCCGTAATGCGCGGCGGCGATCCCGCAGAGCGCCAGGGCGGAGCTGACGATATCGCTTGAAAAATGCAACGCGTCGGCGGCGAGGGCGTCGCTTTTCGTCGTCGCGGCGATCCGCTTCAGCGAACGCCAACGCACCAGATCCACGATGATCGAGACGATCAAAACGCCGAAGGCGAAAGAATTGGCCTCGATTTCTGTGGCGTGTCCAGAAAGCCGCGCGATCGCTTCGATCAATATAAAGACGGCGAGCGCGAACAGGAATCCGGTTTCGACCAGGGCGGCCAAGGCCTCGACCTTGGCATGACCGAATTGATGCTCCTCGTCGGCCGGCTTATTCGCGATCCGTATCGCGAAATAGGTGAGGGCGGTGGTCGCCACGTCGGCGAGATTATGGCCAGCCTCGGAGAGGACCGCGAGCGAGCCCGAGGCAAGCCCGGCGGCGAACTTTGCCGCCGTCATCAGCGCGCTCACCGCGATCGAGGCAAGCGCCGCCCTCTCCTTCAGCCGGTTGGCCCGGTTCATCGACGCTTCCCGTTCCGCGGCCACGGAAGTCCCGCTCATCGGATCCCTCAGCTCAAGCACACATCAAGAGGCGCGGCACGGCCACGCGTCAATGCTATATACCATGGCAAACGAATGGTTGGCGCTCGGTTGCACGGCACTCGCCTGGGACCACCGGCATAGGGTTAAGAGGAGGAAGATCATGGAATATCTGCATACCATGGTCCGCGTCGCGGATCTTAAGCAATCGCTCGATTTCTACGTCAATAAGCTCGGCCTCGTCGAAACGCGGCGAACCGAAAACGAAACCGGCCGATACACCCTGGTCTTTCTCGCCGCGCCGGGAGACGTGGATCGCGCCACGAAGCTCAAGTCGCCGCTCATTGAGCTGACCTATAATTGGGACAACGAAATTTATACTGGCGGCCGCAACTTCGGGCATCTGGCTTTCGCCGTCGAGGATATTTACGGGGCGTGTGACAAGCTCATGAAAGCGGGCGTCACCATCAACCGGCCGCCGCGCGACGGCGCGATGGCCTTCATTCGATCGCCGGACGATATTTCGATCGAGCTTTTGCAACGGGGCGCGCCCTTGCCGAAGCTTGAGCCTTGGGCGTCGATGCCCAACACCGGGGTTTGGTAAGGTTCCGCCTCCATGCAGCCAGGCGATCTCGCAAGGAAAGCGCCTCTTTCCTTCTGCGCTTACTTCCTCGATGCCGATGGAACGCTGCTCGACATTATGCCGCGCCCCGAGGACGTCGTCGCGGATGAAGGTTTGAGGACGCTCCTCGTGGAGCTTGCCGGGGCCGCGCGGGGCGCGCTTGGCCTTGTCAGCGGGCGCGCGATAAAGGACATCGATCGCATTTTCGCGCCGCTGGTTTTTCCCGCGGCCGGGCTGCATGGCGCCGAAATCCGGTTTCCGGACAGGTCCCGCGGCAGCAGCCCCAACGATGGCGTGATGGACGGTATCCGGCCGCCTCTCGCCGATTTCATGACGGCCCATCCAGGTTTAAGGCTGGAGGACAAAGGCGCGGCGGTCGCGATCCATTTCCGGCAAACGCCGGAACTCGCCCATGAGGTCTTGGAATTTCTTGGCGCGCTCGCCCAACAAAGCGGTCTTGCGGTGCAGGAAGGCAAGATGGTCGCCGAACTCAAGCAGGCGCGCCACGACAAGGGAAAAGGCATCGCCGCCCTGCTGGCAAGGCCACCTTTTTCCGGCCGGACGCCGGTCTTTATCGGCGACGATTTGACCGACGAAAGCGGGTTTTTGTTCGTCAATGCGCAAGGCGGGGTTTCGGTGCGGGTAGGCCCCGCCGGGACTACCACGAATGCGCGCTATCGTCTGCAAGATCCGGCGAGCGTGCGGGCGGAGCTGCGGCGGCTTTTGGCGGGCGGTTGAATTTCCCGATATGCGTTCGCGCCATTGCCGCGCTTTTGCTGGTGCTCGGCGGGCCGCGCGCGCTCTTCCCCGGAATCTGCTAAGTATCTACCTTGCTCAGTGGACCGGCTCATAACAGGCTTCAGCCATGACCCCCAGAGACAAAGCGATCATACGTTACCTCAAAAGCCGCCAAGGCATCATCGGCATTAGTCTCGGCTTGACGGTTGCAGGCATCGTTTTCATTCTTCTAACGGGCCGCTATGAGCTCAGCTGGTTCGTTGGCGCCGCCATCTTGCCTTGGGTCGAGTATTGGTTTCGGCGCAACAAAAAATGACCCGCGCGCGAAACAAACCAGCAATATCGTGGAGGTTCCCTATTCCGCCACGTCCTTTTGCCGGTAGCCGAGCCTATCGTTTAGCAGTTCGATCAGCCGCGCCGCCGCTTCCGGAATCGCCGTGCCTGGGGGAAAAATCGCCGCCACCCCGGCCTCGTGCAGCGCGTCGAAATCTTGCGCCGGAATGACGCCGCCCACGACAATCATGATGTTGGCGCCACCTTCGCGCAACAGCGCCGCGCGCAGTTGCGGCACGAAAGTCAGATGCCCGGCGGCAAGCGACGAAACACCAATGATGTGGACGTTATTTTCAATTGCTTGCCGCGCGGCTTCCCCAGGCGTCGCGAACAGCGGCCCAATTTCGGCGTCGAAGCCAAGGTTGGCGAGCGCGGAGGCGATGACTTTCTGGCCGCGATCATGCCCGTCCTGGCCGATTTTCGCGACCAGGATGCGCGGACGCCGCCCTTCGTTTTCGGCGAACGCCTCGACCAAACCCTTGACGCGCATGACGGCCTGCGAGCTGGCGCCCAATTCCCTCGCATAGACGCCGGAAACCCCCACGATCCGCGCGCGATGGCGGCCAAACACCTTTTCGAGCGCGAAGGATATTTCGCCGACCGTCGCCTTGGCCCGCGCGGCCTCGACCGCGAGCTCAAGA
The DNA here is from genome assembly GCA_963706215.1 of uncultured Alphaproteobacteria bacterium. GTDB lineage: Bacteria > Pseudomonadota > Alphaproteobacteria > Rhizobiales > Beijerinckiaceae > Methylocapsa. The sequence goes on from OY970154.1 coordinate 397,762, forward strand.
AGATTTGCGGTTCCGCGCGCACCTTCGGTCAAGGCATCGAGCGTGCGCTGAACTTGGCAGGGGTCCCGCGCGGCCCTCAAAGCGTCGAGCTTGGCGATCTGCCGCGCCCGAACGGCGGCCGTATCGACCTTCAAAATCTGAATATCTTCCTCGATCTCGGGTTTGAACCGGTTGACCCCGACCACCGCTTCGATCCCGCTGTCGATGCGCGCCTGGGTCTTTGTGGCCGCCTCCTCGATGCGGAGTTTCGGGATGCCCGTTTCGATGGCCTTCGCCATGCCGCCGATCGCTTCGATCTCCTCGATATGGGCAAAAGCCCTGCCGGCGAGCGCCGCGGTGAGCCTTTCGACGTAGTAGGAGCCGCCCCACGGATCGATGATGCGCGTGGTACCGCTTTCCTGTTGCAGGAAAAGCTGGGTATTGCGCGCGATGCGGGCCGAGAAATCGCTTGGCAGCGCCAACGCCTCGTCGAGCGCGTTGGTGTGCAAGGATTGGGTTTGGCCGTGCGTCGCCGCCATCGCCTCGATTTGCGTGCGCACGATATTGTTGAAAACATCCCGTGCGGCCAGCGACCAGCCCGATGTTTGCGTGTGCGTGCGCAGGACGAGGGATTTTTCGTTAGCCGGATAAAAGCCTTGCATGAGCTTCGCCCAGAGGAGGCGGGCGGCGCGCAGCTTCGCCACCTCCATGAAAAAATTCATCGAAACGCCGAAGAAAAACGACAGCCTCGGCGCGAAGCGATCGATCCTAAGACCGCCCGCAAGTCCGGCGCGGACATATTCGAGCGCGTCGGCAAGCGTGTAGCCAAGTTCGAGATCGGCGGTCGCGCCCGCCTCCTGCATGTGATAGCCCGAGATCGAGATCGAATTGAATTTCGGCATGTGCCGCGCCGTAAAGGCAAGAATGTCGGAAACAATGCGCAGGGATGGCTTTGGCGGATAGATGTACGTGTTGCGGACCATGAATTCCTTGAGGATATCGTTCTGAATCGTCCCGGCGAGCTTGGCGGGCGGCACGCGTTGCTCCTCGGCTGCAACAATATAAAGAGCGAGCACCGGCAAAACCGCGCCGTTCATCGTCATCGACACGGAGATCTCGTCGAGCGGTATCCCCGAAAAAAGGTTCCGCATGTCGTAAATCGAATCGATCGCGACGCCGGCCATGCCGACGTCCGCGGCAACGCGCGGATGATCCGAATCATAGCCACGATGTGTCGGAAGGTCGAAAGCGACCGAAAGCCCCTTTTGCCCGGCGGCGAGATTGCGGCGGTAGAAGGGATTCAACTCTTCGGCGCTCGAGTAGCCCGCATATTGCCGGATGGTCCAAGGCCGCTCGACATACATGGCTGGGTAGGGGCCGCGCACATAAGGCGCGATGCCGGGGAAACTATCGAGGCAATCGAGCGCGGCAATGTCGCTTGCGAGGTAAACCGGCGCAACGCCAATGCCTTCCGGCGTTAGCCAGGGCTCCGCGCGGACATCCTCGAATTGGACCGGCGCCGGGGCAAACGGCAGTTTGGAAAAATCGGGAACGCGGCTCATCCAGGCACGTTTGTAGTTTGGCCCGCGCGACAAAACCACAGTAGTGTCTCAGTTTGAAATCTGAGCCACTTGACGCAATGTCGCATGACGCCCAATTACCCGCTATGCGTAGCACAAAGCAAGGATGTGGTATGGGCAAATCAACTTACATTGTTCCAATCGTGAAGCGCGACCTGATGCCGATATGGCATGACTATTGGGACTCAGAGCCTGACTCAAAAGACAACTATCGCGCGAGTCGTCTGACCGCGATCTGGATGCAGGCCAGTGTGACGAAGGCGGCGAGGGTTAGGCCGAGATTTTCGTAATCCTTGGCGATGCGGCGATTGCGGCCGAACCAAGAGAAAGTCCGCTCGACGACCCAGCGGCGCGGCAAGACGACAAAGCCCTTCAGGTCGTCACCGCGCTTGACGATTTCGAGGTGCAGCACCGGAACTTTGGCAACGGCGGCTTCGACTTGCCACGCGTTGTAGCCATTGTCCGCCCAGACCAGTTCGAGCCAGGGAAAGCGGTTGCGGATCTTGTCGAGGACAAGCGTTGCACCGTCGCGGTCCTGGATGCCTGCGGAATGAACGATGGCCCGTAGCGGCAGGCCTTCGGTATCGACAAGGGCGTAAATCTTGCGTCCCTTGACCTTCTTACCGGCATCATAACCTACCTCGCCATCAAAACCGCCCCCTTTTCCGCCGCCTTCAGCGTCTGGCTGTCGATGACAGCTGCCGTGGGGCTCGCCTCTCGCCCGAGTTGCTCGCGCAAAGTCATGTGCAGCTCTTCCCAGATGGCCTCCCACACGCCGTCCTTCTGGAACTTGCGGAAAATATTGTAGACCGTCGAGCGCGGCGGAAATTCGTCGCGCGGCAGATAGCGCCAAGGGCAGCCCGTGCGAAGCAGGTAGAAGATCGCGTTCATCGCCGCCCGCATATCGGTCTTGCGTGGCCGCCCGCCAGGCAAGGCTTCGGGAATCAAAGGCTTCAGCCGCTCCCATTCCGCATCCGTCAAATTGCTCGGATAGCGATCTTCGTCACGCCAATAGATCGCTCGCTGCTCTTTCGTCCACATCGCAAATCACCGCATCAGTTGCAAATGATGCGGTGAATCATGCAACCATCCCGCGTGCAATACCCTTTTGAGACAGGCTCTCAAAGAAGCCCAGCAAAGAGGCCAAAAAGGTTAGCCGCGATGGTTCATTGGGGCGAACTGCTACTGTGACGGCAAAGAACAAGCGAAATGCAGCGACGATTGCAGAAGCGCAAAATCCAGGAGATGTTGCAATCCATGATGCTGTTTCGAGGATCGGCTAATGCCAACCGGATCTAAAGGTCAAAAAGCGTGACATATATAAGAAACATGTTGCGTAATTCTTGGGGTGTCTGAAGAACTTTATGCGCGCGATTATCCGATTCTCTATCGACGGCGAAAAAGATGGAGCATTGAGCGGCAAGCTGCGCAGATATTTGGAAAAGAGAAAATTCAAAAAGCTCCCTGGCCGCACAGCGATTTACGAACATCGGAAAACGACTGAGCGAAAGCTCCGCTTTACTATGCGTACATTCTGGCTAACGATCGAGCAGCACAAAGGCACAGGACGCATCGACCATTTCTGGATGTATGCCGATCATTCTTGAGGCTTTCTGCTAACTTCAAACTGAGACACTACGAAAACCATCGTTCTCGCCAAAGCCGCGCGGCTTTGCCGGTCTCAGCCTTGCCTTGTGGCCCGCCACGAACCGGCGCACTGCATCGTCATTGACGACCAGGTGCCCGAGCCAGACCCCATTGCGAGCGTTCCAGTAACCGTGGCGACCTGGCCGAAGCGCTTGAACGCCAAGTCCACAATGCCGCCTCGGCTGATCTCCCCGGAGGCTACCATCGGTGTATCCCCCGCCGAGCTGACGCGCCCGCCGGATACGAAAATCATCCAATGGTAATCTCTGTCGCAACTGCCTTGCCGCGTGACGATATCGACAGCGTAAATGCCGTCGTGATTTAGCCGCATCGCGAACCCGCCTTGCGCATGCGCCGCGTTGGCCACGCCAATGAGCGCGGCGGCGAAGAGACGTGAGCATTGGACTGCACGCATGGTTTGCTTTCTCCCGATCCTAACCGCGATCTATACTGTCTATCTCGAACGGCCTTGGCAAGCGGGCTTTCGAGCGTTGCAAGGGCATCGCCAACGGCACCAATGAGCCCGGCGAGGCCTTAGCTTTGCCGCGTCGCGCGCCAATATCCGCGGCAGGCCAAACTCGCCGACGACCATTTGCCCGAGCCCGAATGACGTCGCATGAAGCCCGCGAAATGCGCGGCGTGGTGCAAAAGCCGGAGCGTCACTGAGACAGCACCGCCCTGGCCGATATGACCAGACGCCCGCAGGAGAGCATGCCCGGTTGCGTGGACCTGACCGTCGCTTACGGCGATTTTCGTATTATAAAATGTGTCACAAGAACCATGCTGCGTGACGACGCGGACCGCATAGATGCCGTCATGATTGTGCGAAGAGAGCCGGGGTTTAGCTTGCGCATCCGTCGCCTCGATCCCAACAGAGAAGCTTGCCCAGGCAAGCGCGGCCGCGGCGAAACCGGCATGGCCAGCGGACCTCATCCTATGTGCTTCCTTTGGAGCGTCTCTTGAGCTGCTAGCTCTAGGCGGTCTTACGCCGCGAAGGTCAGCGCGTCTTCGAAAATGGCAAGGGCATCGTAGCCAGTGTGAACGAAGCCGGCAATCCCCGCCTCGCGCAAAGCTGTTTCCGCCTCTCCTGGCGTACGCCCCGCGAGGTAAATGCGCGCCGCTCCGGCGCCGCGTAGCTCCCGCTCCACGTCGATCAGAGTTTGCATTGAAACCGCCCGCGGCGCGCAGATGCAGGCGATCTTGCAGCCGGAAGCGCGGAACGCATCGGCCGCCTCTTGCGGCGTCTCGAAGCCCTCATTGCTTACAGCCTCAATCCCCGCCGCCGCGAAAAAATTCACGGCGAAAACGGCAGCCGCCGCGAAACCTTGCGGCTTCCCGAGATTGGCAAGAAATATTTTCGGCCGCTCCCCGGTTTTGTGGAATTGCTCTTCCGAAGCCGCGCGCAAGATCTCGTAAGGCTCCGCGTCGCGCCGCGAGGGCAGGGGAACGCAGTCTCCCGCCGCGGGGCTCTCATTGGTCCCGGCGGGCGTTGGTTCGAGCACGTTGACCGGCGCCTCGCCAAGAAGAGGAAATGCGCTCGTCCCGGTGATCGCAAGGGTGCGACGCGCGATGGCCTCGCGCCGCGCCGCCGCCGCCGCGGCGATCTCCCTTTGCGGCACGCCCGCTCGAAGACTCTCTACCATGCCGCCTTGCGCCTCGATAGTTTGCAACAAGCTCCACGCGCGCTCGCAAAGCTCCTCCGTCAGGGCTTCGAAACTTCCGGCACCGGCGGCCGGATCGGCGACTTTCGCAAGCTTCGCCTCATGGATCAAGATAAGCTGCGTGTTGCGCGCGATGCGCCGGGTGAAATCGTCTGGCAGGCCGAGCGCCAAAGTGAAAGGCAAGACGGTAACCGCATCCGCGCTGCCCACGCCTGCGCAAAATACGCCCATCGCCGTGCGCAGGATATTCACGAACGGATCGTATTTCGTCATCATCCGGTAAGCGGTTTCGGCATGGAGGCGCAGCGGTTTCGGCGTCAGGCCGCAGGCGGATTCAACGCGCGCCCAGAGAAGCCGCAGGGCGCGGAATTTGGCGAGCGATAAAAAATCATCGGCGTCGGCTGCGAGAAGAAACGCGATTTCGCCGCGCGCGTCTTCAAGCGAAAGACCATCGGCTTCTAGCAGCCGGAGATATTCAACTCCGGTGGCGATCACGCACCCAAGTTCTTGGGCTTCCCCCGCGCCTGCTTCGTGATAAGGCCGCCCATCGGCGAGAAGCAGGTGCCCGGCGAAGCCCGCGCCGCGCAAGAGCTCGTGCATCTCCGCTAAGCCGCGCCTGGGGGGCAAAACGCCCGTCCGCGCGAGATGCCCGACCGGATCATGGCCGAAATCAACATCGAGCGAAGCCGAAGTCAAACTGCGGTTTCTCGCGATCGAAGCGAAGGCGGCCGCGAGGTTCGCGCGCGGCCCCGCATCGACACGTAGCGATACGAGATCGAGGTCGATCCCGGCAAGCGCGGCATCGAGATCGCGCGCGGTGTCGATCCGCACGCCAAAGCCCCGCGCGGAATGCGCTTGCGAAACGGTGAGGGTCAGCGCATCGGCGCCCCCTTCGAGGTCCGCGCGGGCCAGTTGGTTCGCGGTCTCGGGCTCGGGATGATCCATCCGTTGCGAAATTTTCCAGGGGCCCGGCTTTTGCCGCAGCGCGTGGGTGCTTTCAGTTGTCGGGCGTTGATAAAGCGGCGCGATCTTCAACCCTTCGAATGTCGTCGAGACAAGGGATTCAAAAGGCCGGCCGTCGAGCACGCGTTCAACGAGTCGCCGCCATTCCGCCTCGCTCGCGGGCGGGAAAGTGTCAGCAATGCCAGCCATGCGGCATTCGTTCACACGCTATTCCTCTTCAAGGCCAAGAATTCGCCCACGGCACGCATATATGCACTTTGCGTGTGTGGATTCCTGATCTGCGCGGCGAAGAATTCAAGGAAGCGGTAGGAGGCGCGCGCGCCGGCGGCGGCAACAAGTGCGGGCGCGCGGTCGGCGGTGATGGGGACGAGCTGGCTCATGTCGTCAACATTTCGGCGAGCTTTCCTAAGTCCACGAATTGAACGCGGAATTCTTCCCTAAGCCACTGACGATTTTTAGGATCAAGAACTGACGGCGTCCCGGAATGCGTGCAGTTACAATCTTCGCTGCAAAACAGATCATTGCCGTAGCCGACGTGGGCTGCGACCGCTTCTCCGTCTGCCCATTCAGCGACCAGAAGCACGATCTTCTTGCGATCGTCGTCGCAGAAAGGGACATCGGGGATGTCAGAGAAACAGCCTGAGCAAGCATGCCGTCGCGCTAGCTCCAGACCGAAAGCCCTGATCTGCGCTCTGCCAACGCCGCGTTCTTCGATGGCGTGTAGGACCTTGGCTGTCTGCCTCGCTATCCGCTCCGTCTGGGGGGCATAGAAGTCGGTCGGCAAGTCTAGTTCGCTGAGCCGAGGAACCATCAAGAGACGCATTCCCAAGGCTATCGCCTCGCTCAAGCGGACTTCGAATTTTGGGGGCAAGGGCGGCCGGCAACTCTGGTTTGGCCCCATGAAGACCGCCATGTCAGTCGTTCCATCCGATTGGATCGTCTCAACTAACCGCAACTCAATGGCTTGCTTTGCAAGAAAATCAGGTCTGTCCTTCTTCATGACGGCCTCAAGGGTAGTCCAAGCCTCACAAAAAAAGCCGGTCACCTGCCCGGCTTCAAGCGACTTGCGGACTAGGAGGGCCTGCTCGTGACATTTTCTGTTAGCCGCGCACCTTTCGGGACAAACAACATCCTCCCAGACATTGCTATCGAAGGTCACACGCATTCGCACCTCCAGCATATATGACACCAGCATATGTGATAAAGGATATTATCATATATGAGAACTTGTGCGCGATTGCTGTCCTGCCTTGTGCCTTTTGCGAAAGGCTGGCCCTTGCGGGAAGGCGAGGTCTAAGGACTTGCCGCCGCTATCCATGCACGTCATGCCTTGCGTCCCAGCATGGGCACACCCAACGCACGCCCTACGCCGCCCCGCCAAGCCTTGTGGGCCTCTCAGATGATCTTTTCAATACGCCGGTCGGGCACAAACCAGAGGAGCGCGACGGCAATATAGAGCATGATCGCGATCCACGGTTGAACAAAGGCCAGCGGGATCGCCGCGGCGTAGATCGAGAGTGAAAGCTTCTCTTTCAAATCGCGTCCGACGGCGCGGGCCAGCCTCGAATCCGCGCCGTTGATCGCGATCAGCATCCGCTCCAGCAAAAGATAGCCGATCGCGGCCATCACAAGAACAAACCCGTAGGCCGCTGTCGGCAGCGCGGCGAAACCGGTCTCGTCCATCCAACGGATCACGAACGGCACCAGGGAAAGCCAAAACAGCAAGAACATGTTCGGCCACAGTACCCGGCCATCGACCCGCTCGCTGGCCTGCAGCATGTGGTGGTGGTTGTTCCAAAAGATGGCAACATTGGTGTAGCTCAGCGCATAGGTGATGAACACCGGCAGGGTTAAGGCGAGCGCGGCAAAGTCAGCGCCTGGCGGCGCCTTCATCTCCAACACCATAATGGTGATGATGACGGCAATCACCCCATCGGTGAAGGCTTCTAGCCGGCCCTTGTGCATTACAGACCTTTCTCGCAACGGCAGACGTAGCGCCAGCCGGGGCAACAGAACGGCAGGCTCCTCCATTAAATCCGCCGGGGTTCGCCGCTTGCAACATTGGTCTTCACGAATGCGACGCGTAGCGGAACGGCCGATCTCCGCTGCTCCTCCAGAAGTAGGCGAGGATGATCACACTTGCGATCGCCGCGTACGCACACCACAGCGAAGTGAACGCGTACCGCTTTACCTCCATGACAACCAGGAGAATCGTCAGGTTTGCCGCGCCGAAGATTACCATCGCCCTGACCTTCGAGAAAAACAGCGAACCGCAGGTTGCCATCACGTACAGCACCGCGACCGCTCTGTTGTTGGTCGCTTGATTGATGTACACGATACTATTTGCCTCGACATAGACCTGGAACGGGTACGCCGTCAGCGCCCACAAAATATAGAGCGTCGTTCCACCGCCGAGCACGAGGAAGGGCAGCATGCGCTTGCGGCTCTCCCTGTCCGGCTCGAACAGCAGCACACTTAGCGGCAGCAGAAAAGGGAGGAGCCCCTGCGCATACAGAATGAACGCCGCGCCCATATCGTGCGCCACCGCCGGCGAGAGAATCCCATCCAATCCCAGCCAGACGAATCCTTCGATGAACTGATGAATGGCGAATAGCAAGGGCAGCGCCGCGAAAAGCAGTTCGCGCGTGTGCTTCACTTTCGTCAATGTAACGATGCCGACCGCGCCCAGAACGCCGCTGCCAACAAAGTTCGCGGTTGCTGAAAAACACACGGCTCGTCTCCTCCCTTGCGAGGATTACACCTGTCATCGCGGAGCGCAAAGCGCTTCTGCAGGATGCGATCGGATTTTCTGCCGAGGATGTGACCTCGGCTAATTTTCGCTGTCTTGGGTCCCTCCATGGGCACGCCCAACACACGTCCCGCGCCGCGCAACTTCTTATCGAACGAGGCAAGCGGCACGTCGCGGCGCCGCGCATGGTTTCCGTTGCCGTTTGTCACCCCGCATGGTAGCTGCCGCCATGCTCGAAGGCCTGCCCCCAAATGGCGCCGTGCACATGATGCGTCTTTCCTGCGAAGAGGGGACGGCGCGCAGGATCGCCGCCATTATTGTCGAGACTTTTGACCCTGCCACGACCGCCGCCGCGGCCTTCGAGGAGGCGCCGGACACAGACGGTGCCAATAAGGCTCCCTGGATCGTCGAGGCCTATTTTGGCGCTCCGCCGGACGAAGCAAACGTTCGTGCCCTTGTCGCCGCCGCCGCGGGTGACGCCGCCGCCCGCGCGGCAACCTTCGGCCGCGTCCAGGAACGGGATTGGGTTGCCGCTTCCCTCGAAGGGCTGACGCCGGTGCGGGCGGGACGCTTCAGCGTTCATGGCGCGCATCGACGCGACGCGGTCAAGGCCAATGACATCGCAATCGAGATCGAGGCCGCGCTTGCTTTTGGCACCGGCCACCATGGTTCGACGCGCGGCTGCCTCCACATGCTGGATCTCGTGGCACGCAAGCGGCGGCCCCGCGCCATCCTTGATCTCGGCACCGGCACCGGCGTCCTCGCCATCGCGGCGGCCAAATTGTTCAGGCGCAAGATTCACGCCGGGGATATCGACAGTGTTTGCGTGAAAGCTGCCGGCGCCAACGCAAAACGCAACCGCGTCGCAAGCTTCGTGCGGCCAGTCCTGGCAAAAGGCGTCGCGCACCCGTTGCTGCGGGCAGGGGGACCTTACGATCTGGTTTTGGCGAATATTGTCGCGCGCCCGCTGCGCGATCTCGCACCGCAAATCGCAAGATTAGCGGCGCCCCGCGCGGAGATTATTCTCTCCGGTCTCGCCGGGCGCGATGTTCCAGGCGTCGTCGCCGCCTATCGGATGCAAGGCACCGCCCTGGCGCGGCGGATCGACATCGACGGCTGGGCGACATTGCTGATGCGATGCGGCGGCCGGCGCGAAAACCTAAAGCGCCTTCATCCGCGCAACCGTTAGGCGCAGATGTGCGATCGTGAGGCCGCGCAATCCGGCCACATCGAACCCCAACACGGCGACAGCGTAGACAGCTGCGCCGGTGGAAATCTGTTCGACGAGTGTCGCAAGTCCCGGCTCTTGGCCGCGCATCGGCAGAACGATTGCGGACATCAAGGCATTGGCGAAAACCGTGACGGCGAGATCGCGTGGACGCGGCCATTGCCGTTTCGCCCGGCTTGCGAAACCGATCAGCACAATGAGCGCGGCCAGCATCGCGCCGGCTTGGGCGATGGCGAGGCTCGAGGCGCCGGCATCTTGTGGCAAAATCGACAACAACAGAGCATCGGCGGCACAAGCCACCAAGGCCGCGACAATCAACGGCGCGGTTTTTTTCTCGATCTGGAAAACCGGATTTATGGCGTACTAAATCATGGCCATGGAGAAGAGGCCGGTCATCATCAGAGGCAAGAGCAAGTCGAAATGGCCTCGAAATGCCTCCGGGACGGCCAATCGCTCAAGCGAAGGAAGGATCAGCCAAAGCCCCGTGCATGCCGGCAAAACCATGGCGATAACGATTGTCATGTTGCGGGCGATCTGCCGCCTCGCCTGGGACGGGCCGTGCAATTCGTGCGTCGCGACCGCGATCTGAAACAATACAATATCGAGGGCAGAGCCGATCGCCTGGATCGCCTTGGTTCCGAAATCATAGGCCAAGGAAAATTGCCCGGTTTCCGAAAACCCCTGCAGGATCGCAAGGATCGAGCGATTGGCGAGAGGAATAGCAAGGTAAAGCAGGTTGGCGACGACGATGGGCAGGCTATAGGCTATCAGCGATCGAGCAACGGAGAGTCGCGCGAGGCGAGGTTGCGAGGCCGGATCGCGCAACGCCGCGCGCGCGGTGACAACCGATCCGCCGAGACTGACGATTGTGCCAATAAGGGTCATCTTGGCCGAGCCAAACAGGAAGGCTCCACCGCCCATGAGAGCGAAGGCCACTATGTTCTTGACGAGAACGAGGCGGGTAAAAAGACGATCATCGAAGCGGGCGCGAACCAGCGCCGTATGATAATCGAAAAGCCCATTGGCGCCGGCGGCGGCGAGCGCCAGGGCGATCAAACCATACGATAATGTAAACCTGACGCCAGTGAAGAGAAGAAGGCTCGCGCCGGCCGCAAGCGCGGCGGCGATAATTGCAAAGCCGAAATCGAGCGTCGCCCGCAGCGCCGGCTCCTCGTCACGTATCCGTTCGGAATAAAACCGCGTGGCCCCAAACCGGATCCAATCAAAAAAGCCAGTCTGGACGAAGATCGCGGTCGCGTAGGCGAGGGCAAACCGGCCATATTCCTCGGGGCCAAGAAATTTCGCGACGAGGAGCCCGATCGCGAAATTGAACAGAATATTGCAGAATGAGACGAGGAAAACCGTCATCGAAGGAGCACGCCAGGCCGTTGTGCGGCCGCACGGGTGCCGGCGCGGACCAGGGCATTACTGGGACGCAAAAGCCAAGCAGCGGCGGCGATCGACATCGAAACAAGATTATCTAGTACCGCCATGAATATCTCCTGAACCGAATCGGAAATTTTATCGTCGCAAACTATAAGGTCTCACGTTAATTTTACGAAACCCGCCGAAGTGCCCGTGCCGCCGCGAGGCCTTGGCGCTTTTCCCTTATCCCAGAACAAGCTAGAAGGGCGGATGACGCATGATGTCACGCTTCCCGCCGCCGCGCTCGCAGGTCTTCTATCATTCTTGAGCCCCTGTGTGCTGCCGCTGGTTCCACCTTATCTTACGTTTATTGCCGGAACGACGATCGAGGAGGTCGCCACCCGCCGCGAAGCCCGCGCGCGGCGCGGCATTCTCTTCGCGGCGGTTCTTTTCGTCTTTGGTTTTTCCACTGTTTTCGTTGGCCTTGGCGCGACAGCCTCGGCGTTCGGCCAGGTGCTGCACGAATATTTCTCAACGCTTTCGCTCCTCGCCGGGGTCGCGATCATCGTGATGGGCTTGCATTTTTTGGGCGTTTTCCGGTTCGCTCTTTTTTATCGCGAGGCCCGGGTCGACGTGCAAAAGCCGGCCGGAATTTGGGGCGCCTACATCATGGGGCTGGCCTTCGGCTTCGGCTGGACCCCTTGCATTGGCCCCATTCTCGCGGCGATTCTCGCGGTCGCCGCGTCGGAGGAGACAGTCGGCAAGGGTATCGCGCTGCTGGCCGCCTATTCGGCCGGGCTCGGCCTGCCGTTTTTGTTGGCGGCGCTGGCGATCGAACCCTTTGTCCGCGTTATCAAGCGTTGCCGTCCCTATTTTGGCGCGATCGAGCGCGTCATTGGCGTTCTGCTCGTGGCGACGGGAATAGCCTTTTTGACCGGGTCGATTCAGGATTTTTCGGCCTGGCTGTTGCAGAGCTTTCCCGGACTCGCCAATTTGGGATAGAAGCGGCCCTGAGCGAATAGTTGTAGAGCTCATAATAGCTGATGCGGCCGTCTGGGCCTTTCCGGCAAGCAGAGACGACATAGGAGGTGTGCATGACATCGCCTTTTTTGTCAAAGCTGAGGTCGCCGATGACGGTCTTGAACGTCATGCCGGAATGCATCGCCTAACGTCCAGATACTTAATCGAACGGGAAGCTTTCTTGCGTGGGTTCGACATAGGGTTTTTCCGGGGTTTCCGTTGGCGGTTCAGTTCGATCAATCCGGGGGTCTTTTAGCGGTTCCATCTTCATGTGATCGATTTGCATCCAGTTAATTGGGATACGCCATCGGTCTCCCGTCTGAGAAATCTTAATTTTCTCAATTATCGCTGGCCACCACCGGATGATGAACGCAGCCCGCCCGAACCCACTCAGGTGTTGATACGCTTTCGGCGGGAAAAACGAAACTAAACCGGATTCGGTATAGGCAATTAAGTTTGGCCAATGCTGCAAAATATCGTGGTCACCCGAAACAATCGCCGTCCCACCTTCAGCGGCAAATGCTCGAATCCAATCCGGGTCTGTACCACCGTGTCCATGCCGAACGAAAGAGACCTCGTACCCTTGGCGATTTGCAGTAACCTGCATGATGGCAAGGGCTACGCGATTTGAGATGCACTCATCCAGTTTGATCTTCAACCCCGGCCCCGGTCCGCAAACGCTCCTCAAACGCAATAGCTTGGTTGACCGCATCCTGATCAATATCGAAATCCTCGGCGACGATCGCGACTTGCCTTTCGGCCTCGAACGCGCCGTAAAGCGTATCGGTTGGCACCCACGCTTCTTCAATTACCGGGCGGCCAAACGCATATTGTGGATCAAGCACAACGCGCGGAAGTTCTCGAACCGGATGCCAGCGGTTCGCCAAGTCATCAGCATAAAGAATGCTATCAAACAGGGATGCCTCAATTACTGTGCCCATTTCGAAATTATCATTCATCAAGTTGAGAATTTTCCGTTCTTCATCGGTCTCAACAATTTCCATGAATATCTTTTTTCCGTCTGTGCGGAAGCGCTTGTTTGTAGCAAATGGATGGTCGGTACGGTGACGCTCCCTCAATTTGTCCGCGACCCTGCGGATAGATTGTGGGCTTAAACCAAGTCGATCAAAATGCCGGACGAACCTGGCCTCGATTAGATCAAGAAAACCGAGCACAGTTCGACCATTGATCGGCGGCAATTGCCGCCGAATGATTGGTGTTGCGTCGCTGTTAGAATAGCCGTCGATCCAAGATCGTATTTTGGCCCCGCTCTCACCGATAAGCTTTGCGGCCATAGGGACTGTATAGAGGCCAATTCGACCAACCTTGTCCCAATCGATGTGAACGTGAGCACTCATAGCCGGACCGCGGCGGTGGACGAGTCCCTGGAAGTCAGCCGCTTACCAACAATACCACGAAGCGCCGCTCGACGCGAGCCTCATCGTTCACGGCGCGTGCAACGCGCCCCGTTGATCAATTGCTGCAGGAAGATCGCCACGGAGGTCCCTCGTAATCGCCATGTGAAGCCAAGCCCGCTGCAAATTTGGTGGAATCACGCTAGCAACCGCCGCGATGAATGGCTATGGCTTGGGGTTCGCGCGGCTGGCGCATCGGCGACGACATGGCCAAACCCAACAACGGACGCATGGAAATAGGCGCCGTGCCAGGTCAGGGCGTCGATTCGGCGCGGTTTCGCGACGCGATGAGCCATGTCGCCGCCGCTGTTCATATTGTCACCACCAACGGGCCCGCGGGACTTGCCGGAATTACCGCGACCTCCGTCGCCTCGATCACGGACGAACCCCCGATGATGTTGTTTTGCATCGACAAAACCTCGCCTTCGGCGGCAAGGATGATCGAGAACGGCGTATTTTGCATCAACACCCTTGCGTCTTCGCACGAGGGGCTGGCGGATATTTTCGCCGGCCGTGCCGGTCACCATCTTGGCCAACGATTTAAGAGCGGCGAATGGACCAAGCTTGTCACCGGCGCTCCGGTACTCAGACGCGCGGCCGCCGCGTTCGACTGCCGTCTTGTCGAGGCAAAGAGTGTCATGACGCATCTTGTCATGATCGGCGCCGTCGAAGCGGCGGACTTTGGTCCGGAAGGCGGCAATCTCAGCTATGCCCATCGCCAATACGGAACAGTGTGAGGCGGTCCGGAACGGACATTTACTCAGCTTTTTTTCACGCCCGTTTTCGTGCCAGGCCGCTTCTTTTGGACCGTCCTCGCGGTTGGCTTTTTTGCGGCCGCCTTTTTTGTTGGCGCCTTCGTTTTGAGTTTCTTGGGGGGCGCTTTTTTCGTTGGCGCTTTCTTCGCCGGAGCCTTTTTCGCGGCCGTCTTCCTTGCGGGCGCTTTCTTCGCCGCCGCCTTTTTCGCCGGAGCCCTTGGGCGGAGACGGGGCCTGGCCGCGGCGGTTTCAGGAGCGGTCAGGAAATCGACCGCCGCCTTGGTGAAATTCGCTTCATCCTCGATATTCGACATATGCGAGGCTTCCAGCGTGACGAATTTGGCGCCTTCGATGGAACTGGCGACCAACGCGCCCATTCCTGGCGGCGTCGATAGATCGTGCCGCCCGGCGATGACCAGAACCTTGTTTCGTATGCTTCGAATGGCTTCGCGCTGATCCATGTCTCGTCCAGCGGCGCATGCGGCCAAATAGCCGTGCAGCGGCGTCGTCTGGACCATCTCCATCACGGCTTCCACTTTTTCCGGATTGGCGTCGCGGAAAGTCTTTGTGAACCAACGCTCGGCGGCCGCCGCGGCGACGCCATTCATGCCGGTATCCCGAGCCGATTGAATGCGGTTGTTCCACAGATCGGGACCAGGCATATGCGCCGCCGCGCTGGCAAGCACCGCCCGGCCGATTCGCTCGCGCGCATGGACGAGGAGCCATAGTCCGACGATACTGCCCATCGAAAGACCCAGCCAATGGACTCTTTCGATGCCGAGCGCATCCATGATTGCGAGCGCGTCGCGGCCAAGGCCTTCGACTGAATAGGGTCCTTGATTGGCCACGCTTGCGCCGTGCCCGCGCGAATCGTAGCGCACAACCCGGAAATGTTCGGCCAAAGCGGGAATTTGAGGGTCCCAGAGGCGAAGATTGGTGCCCATCGGGTTGGAGAGCATCAACCCCTCTTTGCTCTCGTCGCCCTCGATTAAAACGTTGAAGGTCTCCCCGGCGACGATGATGTCGGTCATGCCTTAGCTCCCGATAGGCCTGGATTCACGCGCGTGAGCGAACCGAAGCTGCACTCACACTAACAAGCTCTCGCCGTGCCGCAATAGCTGCCTTGAACGGATAAAGCTTCATGCCAGGCGTTCACGCAAATCAGGTGGCTGCCGCGTTTCAATTTGTCGACTTCCCTGAAGCTCGCGATCGCCGCCTTGCGGGGCACTTCGCGTGGCGCGGTCAATCCGCTTGGTGACATGGCGCTAATTGGGTCAAGCCTGATCGACCGGCCTATTGACGCTTTCGACGCGGCGCCGGTCGCGCCGCTCGCGGCCGTGCCGGTGCGCGGCGGGGCAACCCGGCGCCGCTCGGCCACACCCTTTTCCTGGCGGTCAGGATGCTTTAAGGAAACAAGGGCGCGCGAGACCTCATCGCCGCAGCGCAAGAATATATTCTTGAAATGACGGCCGGAGACCCCGCGATTGAGATCGATGTCGACACAAGAGAGTGTCTGCGCCTGCTTCACGGCATTCGTTCGACATGAGACTTAAGGGGCAACGCTGGCGAAATTTTTTCCGGCGCAGGGCTCGCGTGAGCTTCGGGCGCAACTCTGCATTAATGTAACACGTGTTGCATGGACACGACAAAGGAATCGCTCGTAGCAATAAGTTGGAGCAGGTCGAAATCGAACAAGCTCGTCAACGCTTTTAGGACCCGCTCTGGCTGACATACCGGCACGGAGGTTAAGGCCATGGCCGCAACCAAAAGGATCGAGACAAACAAGGCGTCACCTGATTTTATCAAGCAGCTCGCGGGATATGGGCTTGCGACCGCGCGTATTCTCTATCATTTGCCGGATCACCCGCGCCTGTTGCAGTCCTATATCTGGCAAGACTACGACCTTGCGCCGGATTTTCCGGTCCTGATCAAATTCTTGGCGTTCTGGCGGGCAAAGCTCGACGGGCCGCTGCATAGCGTGGTGGTGGGACATTCGAAGCTCATCAAGCCGGCCGAGATCAAAACGCTCGAGGGCGAATTTTGGCTGCATTAACCGGCAGGTGGTGGGCGCGAATGTCTAACTATTGGCGAATGATCGCACGGCGTTAAGCAGCAAGCCACTTCAAGTTTGGTCCTCGGTTCGCCGGGTGGCTACACACGCACCCAACTTCCACTACGTCTTATGGCTTGCTTTGGCCAGCGCGAAATGGTGGCGCCATACTTGAATTTTGCAGCTCTCTTCATGCAAAAAGCCATAATCCTGACTAACTATTCTTATTGAGGATGGGTAGTGCATGGATCGGCGGGCTTCCCCTAACGCGACCTCCACGGTCGAGGACACCTACCTCGCGCCACGGTTCGGACTCGTCGAATATATCCGCCGCCTGCGCGAGGACCAGCTCTCGGTTCTGGTGCCGGAAGTCTTTCACCGCAATCTCATCTACAATCGCTTTCTCTTCCTCCATTCCTTCCTCGTGAACAAGCCCGACTATATCGAGCATGTGCTGCTGACCAATCAGCGTAACTACGTCAAGAGTCAGTTTGTCCGCACTGAGCTGGGCCCGCTACTCGGCAATGGGCTATTGTTGGGCGAAGGCGCGTTTTGGCGCCGTCAGCGCCGCATCGCGGCGCCCGCCTTCCAGCACCAGCGCATCGCCGGGTTCCTCGATGCGATGAGCGCCAGCGCGGAGGCCATGACCGCGCGTTGGCACGGCCGGCGCGGGCCTTTCGACGTCGCCGCCGAAATGATGGGGCTGACTCTCTCCATCATCGCGCACACCATGTTTTCCAGCGATGTCAGCGGGGAGGTCGAAGTGGTGCGGCAGCTGATGGACGAGGTGGTCGCACGGCGCGTGAATTTGCTCGATCTGTTCGGCTTTCCTCGATGGCTTCCACGGCGCAATTCCAAGCGCTACCGCGCCGCGATCAGGGCCTTTGACGCGCTTGTCGCCCGGCTCATCGCCGGGCGCCGGGCCAACGGCGCCGATCGCGACGATCTCTTGGCGATGCTGCTCGCCGCGCACGACCCGGAGACGGGCGAGGGCATGAGCGACAAGCAGCTGCGCGACGAAATCCTCACCATTTTCGCCGCCGGCCATGAAACAACGGCGAACGCCTTAAGCTGGACGTGGTATCTTCTGGCACGGCATCCTGAAGCCGAAGCCAAACTACACGCCGAACTCGACCGGGTTCTCGGGGGCCGCGCGCCCGGCCTCGCCGATCTCGCGGAACTCAAATACACCCGCATGGTCGTCGAGGAGGCGCTGCGGCTTTATCCGCCCGTGCACACAATTGCGCGGACGGCGGTCAAAGAGGACTGGATCGGCGGCGTGCGCATCCCGCCAGGCGCGGCGGTCTTCATCAGCATCTATACAACGCACGGAAACCCCACCCTGTGGCCGGAACCGGAGCGCTTCGATCCCGAACACTTCACCCCCGTGGCAGCCGCCAAACGCCACCGCTTCGCCTATTTGCCGTTCGGCGGAGGGCCGCGCATCTGCATCGGCAACGGCTTTGCCATGGCCGAGGCGCAGGTGATCCTCGCGACAATCGCGCAGCGTTATCGCCTCCGCCTGGCTGCCGGTCACGAGGTTCAGCCGGTCGGGCTCGTGACCCTGCGGCCTAAGCACGGCATCTGGATGACGTTGGATTGAGATGCGCCTGACCATCGCGAGAGGAAGCGTCCAGGATCGCAAAAGGGGCGATTTGAATAGTTTTAAGCTTTTGCGGCAGGCGCTAAATTATCCGCAATCCCTTCAGGCTCGCGTGGCCGCGCTTGCCGATGATCAGATGATCATGCACGGCAACTTTTAGGGGTTTGCCCACCGCGATGATCTGATGGGTGAGGTGGATGTCGCCGGTCGAAGGCTGTAGATCGCCGGATGGATGGTTGTGCACGAGGTCACCGGGATCTGTCATTGTCTTGATAAATAACAGAGTTGCCGGCTCCGCGGTATCGGCGGGGACGGCGATAGGGGGCGGTAACGCGTGACTCTGTGGGATGATCATGTTCCCTCACGCTCGTTCACGCGACTCGATTTCGACGCACGACACATCACCATAATTTCTTGATCCCACGCATCAAGTTGCTCGATCGGGTAGAGAACTGCCTTGCTCGTCTTGATGACAACGGAATCCGAATTTTCGGCGCTCCGCGCGCCGATGACACCGGCTTGGGTGCGCGGGAGCCCCGTGCCGCGGAACCGGCGTTGCCGAAATCCGTCAAAAGCGGCAATCCCGGATCTGCCAGGGTCGTCATCCGGTGGATGGCTGTTAAAATCACTTTCGCCGCCATGCGGGAATCCCCAGTGCCGTTTATAGGTCTTCGATCCAAATAAATGAGTGGCGCTATTTTGACATTGATAGCCACGGCGATTGCCAGTTAAATCCGAAACGCGGCCTCGCCGCAATCCCTGGCGCACTTGGAACCGGAGTATGAACACACGCTACGTCGAAGCGGATCCTTATCCCTGGCCTTACAACGGCGACCTTCGTGCCGAGAACACTGTTTTCATGGTGATCGACATGCAGACGGATTTCTGCGGACCGGGTGGTTACGTCGACAAAATGGGCTACGACCTTTCGCTCACGCGCGCGCCGGTCGAGCCGATCCAGCAAGTATTTAAGACGGTGCGACCGCTTGGTTTTCACGTTTTTCACACGCGCGAAGGACACCGCGCCGATCTCTCCGACCTGCCAGCGAACAAGCGTTGGCGCAGTCAGCGCATAGGCGCGGGCATCGGCGATCCCGGCCCGTGCGGGCGCATCCTCACCCGTGGCGAACCGGGCTGGGACATCATTCCGGAACTCGCGCCGCTGCCCGGCGAGCCGATCATCGACAAGCCGGGCAAGGGTTCGTTTTACGGCACCGATCTCGACATGCTTTTGCACCAGCGGCACATTCAAAACATCGTCCTCGCGGGCATCACGACCGACGTATGCGTTCACACGACGATGCGCGATGCGAACGACCGCGGCTTCGAGTGCTTGCTTCTTTCCGACTGCACCGGCGCGACCGATTACGGCAACTATCTCGCCGCTTTGAAGATGATAAAAATGCAAGGCGGCGTCTTCGGCGCGGTCACCAATTCGGCGGCCTTCATCAAGGCGATAGGGTTTTGACCCATTAACTGACTTTTCGAGGCGCGGCGCCGGGCCGCGCCATCCATCGCGTAGCTCTTGAGATGCATCAAGTCTTAAATGGAGAGTAATTCGTTTCACCAGGGCGATCGATCTTATCGATACCTTCTCGCCCGAATGTGTATGCAATATTGTATGCACGGCTAAACGGTCAAGCAAGTTGCATGCCGGATATGAGTATGACCTAGAGGTAGCTCAGAGCTTTGAAAAGAATCTTACGTGAAAACAAAGATGTCACGTCAACAGAGAGATGCAGTTTGCAAACCGGCGGCGGCGGCTTGACGAAGCATTTGCTGGGCAAGCCAACAACTTGCACATTGGCCGTTCGCCGGTGTTGCTCCAGTCGTATCGCGCGAGGCCTCGATGCGCAGTGCCAGCTTCGACCTAAGCCGCTTCCGCGCCGCCTACGCCACCGGCGCGCAAACCCCGGCGACGACCATAAAAACCGTGTTGCAGTGGATCGCCGCGGCGGGTGAAGACGCCATCTGGATCTCGCGTGTTCCGGACGAGGCGCTGCTCGAGGCGGCGGCGCGCCTTAGCGCCACCGGAAGTGACCGCCTTCTGCTCTATGGCGTGCCCTTCGCAGTCAAGGACAACATCGACGTCGCGGGGTTGCCGACCACCGCGGCCTGCCCAGCCTTCGCCTATCTGGCCGAACGATCCGCCCCGGTTGTCGAACGGCTGATCGCCGCCGGCGCCCTGCTCATAGGCAAAACCCATCTGGATCAGTTCGCCACGGGTCTGGCCGGCGTGCGCTCTCCTTTTGGCGTTCCGCGCAACCCATTCGATCCCGCGATGGCGGCGGGCGGGTCCAGCTCGGGCTCCGCGGTGGTCATATGAGGGGGGCTCATAATCAGGCCATTGGCCCTCATCCCGAGCCTGCCGAATACCGGGTCGAGGGCGGGCTGCGCCCGGCGGCGCTGCGCGGGTTGTTGCGCGAACTCGTCCGCGCGAGCGAACTCGTTAGCTTCGAATTGACCGAATTTGAAGCCCCCGCGAATCCCGAGCGTCGCGTCCGCGCGGTTCAAACCGTCATCCGCATGATCGAACCCGTGTTTCCGGCGGGGCTGGACCGCGGGAAGCGTCGTTACGAACCTTGCGCTTGAAGCCGGCCCTGCCGGTGACGGCCATGCGGCCAGAGGCGGCGGCTTTCAGATCTTTCCACCCGAACTCGTCGGGGTCGCGATCCGGCAGGTAAGGAGGCAGATAAAAGAGCCGCGACTTTCGCTTCGGGCTACTGCCGAAAGTTCCGGTTTTCTTCGCGATGCGGACCCATCCACGATCGGCGATCGAAAAGATTTCGCGCTTGGGCCCAGCAATCGATCGCTTCGGAGCGCGGCTGGATGGCGCGATATGAGCGTTTTGGCAGACGAGCCCTTCGTAGCTTACGCTATGTCTTGTGATGGCGTTGGTCGGACCTCATTAAAATCGCCCGAAGGAAGTTCTATGGGTACCCGCTGTCGTTCGGCTGATTCCTGCGCAGGACTTAACTCAAGACGGTTTACGGATGCGCCTTTATAAGAATACCGAAACTGCCTGGACGGCAAAACTGAGGCATAGAAATCCGAGTCCTATCCTCTGCCGCAAGAGACGGCTCGCGTTTTTGGCTTTAATGCGGTTGTTGTATTCTGTTAAGGCGTCGCTTCCGAAAGGTGCGCCTTCTAGTGGTTGGACGGAATAGCTACCGAAGAACAGAATTATTGTGCCAATGACCCCAAGAGCAGCCGAACTCAGCCCCGCATATTGAGCCCAGGTCATTCGACAAATCCTTTAGGCTTACCGCCCTCATAGCTGTCGAAGCCCACGATCATGGGCTTCGATACACACTTACAGCCATCCTCGCGCCCCGGCCGCGTCCATCGGCCGTTCAGGAGCATTCCTTTGTTCACCAGATAGGGTTTCCCGTTCGCCGCTTTGTGGGCGGCATCTTGCTCCGCGCTGCCACACGGGGCACCCGAATAAAGCCAGATAGCGTATTTGATGCCGAGTTGTTCTTGCCCTTCGGCCTGTATGGTTGCGGTAGCTTTGTTGTTCAGCGAACGCGATATGTCTTCCGCCCGGCGCTTACTCGTGCCGTCGATGGTCATCAGGGCCTGATAAAGGATGTGTAACGCCCCGCCAGCGGATATTGAGCGAAGAGCGGCGTCGTAGATCATGTCAAAATCGCCAGCGCCTACCTCATTGAGCGATTTGATGTTTTGCCTCAGGTTTGCCTTGACGGTTTCGGTCACCTTGGCAGGATCGAACTTGACCGTCGGTATCCCATAGTTTTGCTTTTCCGGTTCGGTTCTTTTCTGGCCCTTCGGGTCGCGCTCCTTCTTACCCCACCCGAACATCGCTGATTCGCCTCATTGAGGGTCCGGAACAGCCCCGGTTCCCAGCCCATAGTAGAGCACGATTCCGGCCTGCGGTGAGCGGAAACTCATAGAGTCTGTCCCGGAACTTCATCATGGATTACAGAGCTTTCTTAGCATGATCCGGATGGAGGCGAGGCGGAGGAAAGCAAGCGCGTTACGGGTTAGGTTTTCAAAATCCTTGGCCAGCCTGCGACAACGGTTGAGCCAGGCGAAGGTGCGCTCGACAACCCATCGTTTGGGCAGGACAACGAACTTTCTCAGCGCGGGCCGCTTGACGATTTCGATTTCCCATTCACGGCTGATCGCCGCCACGGCGGCGGCCATTTGGGGGCCTTGATAACCGCCATCGGCGATGATTTTGGTGATGAAGGGAAACAGGGGACGCAGTTCCTTCAACACCAATGGTCCACCGTCGCGATCCTGAATGTCGGCGGGATGAACCACGGCTGCAAGTTTCAGACCGAGCGTATCGACCGCGATATGGCGTTTTTTACCGTCGATCTTTTTGCCGGCGTCATAGCCGTGCGGATCGATCCGCGCCCCCCTTTTTCCGTGCTTTTCACGCTTTGACTGTCGATGATGGCAACGGTTGGACTGACGGCGCGGCCAGCCTGTTCTCGACACAGGACGTAGAGCTCATGATGAAGGCGCAAAAGCGTGCCATCATAGTTCCAAAGATCGAAATACCTGAAAACAGTGCTTTTCGATGGCAGGTCTTTCGGCAGGTAGCGCCACTGGCAACCCGTGCTCAGAATATACATGATTCCGTTGACCACTTCGCGCATGTCCACGCGGCGTTTGCCGCCACCGCGCTTCGCCGGAGGTATCAACGGCTCCACCAGCCCCCATTCCTCGGCCGTCAAATCGCTCGGGTATCTCTGTTGGCTCCGGTCATAACGGCCCCGGTTTTCTTTCGTCCACATCGGCGGCCCCTCCTCAAATCAGGCCACCTCTCTTGATCACAAATGATTCTTTTGATTCAAGAAGTTTCAGAACAGACACATAGGGCTATAGCGTAGACATAGTGCTCATCATCGTCGGTCGTGGCCCGCCAGGCTGCCGTTCGCATTTGTTCCGGCCGTTTTGCGGAAATGACGTTCAGCCCGCCAGGCTCGCGAGGCCATCCGGCGTTGGCCCGCCATGGGCGAAGTCGAGAAGTTCGATCGTATGGAGCACCGGGATCGAGGTGCCGCTCGCGATCTGAGCGATGCAGCCGATGTTGCCGGTGGCGACAAGATCGGGCGAGGTTTGCACGATATTCGCGATCTTACGGTCGCGCAGCCGCGCGGCAATCTCCGGCTCCAAAATATTATAGGCGCCCGCCGACCCGCAGCACAAATGCCCTTCGGGAATCTCGCGGACCTTAAATCCTGCTTGCGTCAAGAGCTGCCTTGGCAAGGCGTCGATCTTTTGGCCATGCTGCATCGAGCAGGCGGAATGATAGGCGACCGTCAGGCCGGAAGGTTTCGCCGGTCCGGGCAGATCGAGCGTGTCCAAAAATTCCGTCACATCCTTGGCAAGCGAGGACACGCGCGCCGCCTTTGCCGCATAGGCGGGATCGCCGCGCAGCAAAAATCCATAATCCTTGATCATGGTGCCACAGCCCGACGCCGTGATCAAAATCGCATCGAGTCCATGCCCCTCAATTTCCCTGCTCCAAACATCGACGTTTTGCCGCGCCTGGATAAGGGCGCCCGGTTCCTTGCCAAGATGGTGCAGCAGCGCGCCGCAGCAGCCTTCGCCATGCGGCAGAGCGACTTCGATACCAAGCCGCGTCAGCAAGCGGGTCGCCGCCTCGTTGATGCCGGGCAGCAACACTTGCTGCACGCAGCCGCTAAGAAAGGCAATGCGGGCAACGGGTTTGGTATCCGGCGAGAGGGTATCCCCCCGCGCCAAGGCCGAAGCTTGCGGAATGTTTTTTGGTGCGAGGCGCAGCATCGCGGCAAGGCGCCGCCCGGTCCGGCCAAAACGCGGACATAGCGAGCTGAAGGGTCTGGCCATGGGCGCGGCGGCAAGCGCAAGCCGGAAACGGTTTGGATAAGGGAGAACGGCGCCGAGAAAAGCCCGGAACAGCCGGTCCGCGAGCGGCCTTCGGTAGGTCTTTTCGATATGGCTTCTCGCCCCATCGACAAGATGCATGTAGTTCACTCCCGATGGGCAGGCCGTCATGCAGGCGAGGCAGGACAGACAGCGGTCGATGTGCTTGACGGTCAGCGCATCGGCGGGCCGGTTCTGTTCGAGCATATCCTTGATGAGATAGATGCGTCCGCGCGGAGAATCGAGTTCGTCGCCAAGCAGCACGAAGGTCGGGCAGGTCGCGTTGCAGAAGCCGCAATGGACGCAGACGCGGAGAATTTTCTCCGCCTCCGCCGTCGCCGGATTTTTGAGCTGCGCGGGAGAAAAATTCGTCTGCATCTCAAAATTCCGCCCACATGCGGCGCGGCTCCAAAATAGCATAAGGATCGAACGCCGCCTTCAGCCGCCGCGACAGAGCGGCGAGCCCTTGCGGCTGTGGCTCGAACACCGGGATTCCTCCGCGGATTTCGGCAGGTGCGCGGATTAAAGTGGCATGGCCGCCGCCATTCTCCGCAACCGCTTTGCGAATGACGCCCGCCGCCGCGCCGGGGCAAGGATCGAGCGCGACCCAGACCAAGCCGCCCGACCAATCGAACAAGGTGTTGGCGTCACACGCGCGGGCGATGGCCTCGGCGACCTTTGGCCCGGCGGTTGGTGCCACGGAAATTTTCCAGATGATTTTTTCGCGTGGGTAGGCGAGCGGCGCGACATCGCGAATGGCGCGCCAAAGCGTTTGGGACGCGGGCGCGTCGAGCCGTGCCATTGGCGCTAAGTCTTTCAGCATCGCTTCGAGCCGGTCGAGACGTCCGGCGACGGAGGGCGCGAAGCCTTCGAGGCGCACGGCGGTGACCGAGGTTGCGAATCCTTGTGTCTTCGCGGCGAACGGCGGCAAATGCGCGGCGCCGGATACATCGGCGGGCGCTCCCAACGCGGCGCAAAGCGCCCTTACGGCTGGCGCCGGATCGAGGCCGGTAAGTATCAATGTCGCCGAGGTTTCCCCGCACGGAAGCACTTTTAAGGTCACCTCGGTTGCCACGGCGAGGGTTCCGAATGAGCCCGCTAGCGCGCGGGAAAGATCATAGCCGGTGACGTTTTTCACGACCCGGCCGCCAGCCTTAAAGGCCTCGCCGCGGCCGGAGACCGCCTTGACGCCCAAGACAAAATCCCGCGCCGCGCCCGCCTTTATCCGGCGCGGACCGGAAAGATTGGACATGATTGAGCCGCCGATCGTTCCCCTCCCAGTGCCATAAATCGCCGCAAAGGACATCGGCTCGAAGGCAAGCTCTTGCGCGTTTTTGGCGAGCATCGTCTCGATGGTCTCGATGGGTGTTCCGGCAAGCGCCGAGAAAACGAGTTCGCCGGGCTCATAAAAGGTGACGCCGTCGAGCCGGGAGAGATCGAGGCGGCCCGCGTTTTTCATCGGCCTGCCAAGCGCCGCCTTCGATCCGAGAGCGGTGATCGAAAGTGGCGTGCGCCTTGCCGCTGCCTCGGTGACACATTCCGCCACCTCGGCCGGTCCGGCCGGGAGAAAAGGGGACATTTTTCCTCGTGCGCCTTAACCGAAGCAAAAAGTCTATACCGTTTGCGGATCGATCGTGCCAAAATGTTTCCCGTGAAACGAGACCCGTGCGTGGCGGTAGTCGTTTCTTGGGCGGAATGCCGTGAACCGCCGGATGGGATGTCGAAGGCAGGGATCGTCGCGCTTTGAACATCGCCGGTGAAGCGGCGAGCTTGCGCCGCGGTCATCAACCTAGCCGGGGATTTCCAAGATCGCTCACGCTCCTTGCAGGCGCCAATAGCGTTTGACGTTTGCGGCGATGACCGCGAGCCGGACCCGGAGTTTGGCCTTGGAAAGGCCGAGCCGTCGCATGTGGCGGAAGCAGGAGCCGCGTTTCCAGGTCCCGACGATTTTTTCGATCCGCGCGCGGATGGGACGCGGCGGGCGATGATGCGCTTCCAGTCTTCCGGCGGACAGGCGGCGATGGCCTTATGACACCAATTGTCCGAAGCATGAGCCGAGGCCGGGCGCGGAGCTGGCCAGGGTTGCGAAGCGCCTGGCCTCGGCGTTTTATGAGGCCACCGGCGATGACCAAGGACCAGAAGATCATCAAAGGCAAGGTGGGCTTATTGGAGCTCGCCAGGCAACTCGGCAATGTGAGCCAGGCCTGCAAGATGCTCGGCTATAGCCGCGACAGCTTCTACCGGTTCAAGGAGCTTTACGACAAAGGTGGCGCGCTGGCGTTGCAGGAAATCTCCCGCAAGAAGCCGATCCTGGCGAACCGGACGGCGCCCGGGATCGCGGCGCGGATCGTTGAATTTTCGCTGGAGCAGCCGGCCTTCGGCGAGATCCGCGTCGCTAGCGAAATGAGGAAGTTTGGCCATTCGATCTCACCTCCCGGGCCCGTCGAAGGACGGGGTACGCGGCGTCTGGCAGCGCCATGATCTCGAGACGATGAAGAAGCGGCTGAAGGCCTTGGAAGCGAAGGTCGCGCAGGAGGGGCTGATCCTGACCGGGGCGCAAGTCATCGCCTTGGAGAAAGCCAAGACAGAAAAGGAGGCTCACGGGCCGAGTTCGAGAGCGAATGCCCCGGCTACCGCGGCGCCCAGGACACGTTCCACGCCGGCAACATGAAAGGGGTTGGCCGCATCTATCAGCGGACCTTCGTCGACACCTATGCGAAAATGGCGTTTGCCAAACTTTACGACCGCAAGACGCCGATCACCGCGCGCTTCCATCAATTGTAAAAGTTGGGATTTGATCCATCGGTCAACGTCAGATTTCGCCATTCATCGCACGGGCCGAGCATTATCGGCGAGGCGGAGTCGATTCTGTCAAGGATGCCATAGGGCGTTCGGAAGAACGCCCGTTGCAAGCAACGGGCTATGGCACCGGCTTCGCCGGCGCGGGCGCGGCTCGCGTCCTTGACGGAATCGATCCGCTCGCCAAACTCGCCGCCATGAGATGAATGGCAGGTTGCGATTTCCCGCCGCAGTGACTGAAAGCTCAAATTCAGTCTTTTACTCCTGAATGATCGCGTCGTGCCGTTCTTCGACGAAAAGGAAGTGAAGCTCTCACGTGTGCCGACAGATCGCGGCACCGAATATCGCGGCAATCCCGGGCATCATGAATACGAGCTCTATCTCGCGGTGGAGGATATCGGCCATTCCAGGACCAGGACGAAGAGCCCGCAAACAAATGGGATCGCCGAGCGCCTGCACAAGACGATGTTGACTGAATTCCACCGCATCGCCTTCCGGAAGAAGCTCTATCTTTCGATCGCGGCCCTACAGAACGACCTCGACGAATGGATCAGAAGCTATAATGAGGAGAGACCGCATCGAGGCCGGTGGTGTTTCGGCAAGACGCCACTGCAAACATTCCTTGACGCCATCCCGATTGCCAGGGCGAAAATGATCGCTGCCTGACCACCATCAGCAGCAAACCGGCCACCTCCAAAAAGGCACCGTCCGTAAGATCAAGTACAAGCTACTACACTTCAAATTCGGCGGCCGAAGGCGCATCGCCGCCGTCGCGCATTGTGGTGAACACTACCTCAATCAGCAGGACCGCCAGTTTCGCCATCTCCGCATCGCCACGCCGTCCGGCGAGCAACATCAGAAGAATCCCTTGATTGCCGGTGCCCTTGGCCCAATCGGGCGGCACGCGCTCGCGGGTTCTTTCCTGCAAGGCCTCGCGATGGTGGAAACGGCCTCTTCGAGCCGTGCCGTCCCGCTCTCCCGCTCGCCGAGCCTCGCGAGCGCATTGCCGAGATTATTCTGGGTTCTGCCCCATTCGAGCGGCGCGCGCGCGGGGCGCCATATCCAGGGCGGACCGGTATACCCGGATCACATCCAACAGTGCCTGGTTGTCGCCAAACTCGTCGCCTTGCGCGTAGACCGCGCCGGCGCTGTCCATCGTGTAGTTCCGAACCACGGCAGAGTCGAATGCCGCCGCTTGGGCCGCCTTCGCATAATAGTCAGCCGCATCTCGATAGCGCAATTGCAGACTGGCAATGCGGTCGCGTTCGGCGAGCAAAGCGGCATGTCCACGGGCGCGGTCCTTGTCCTCGGCTTCGGTTTGCGCCAATGCCTTGTCCAGCATCTGCGCCGCATCGGCGAATTTGAGTTCCCCCGCGCGCGCCTGCGCTTCGGTGAGCACCCGTTTCACCGTGCCAGAGAAATCCTCGGCCCTTACGGCGGGCTTTTGCAAATCCTCAAGGATCCGCTTCACCAGCCTTGGCAGCTTCTCGGCCGGGATGCCGTCGATCTCCGGGTTGCCGGGGCGCAGCATGTCGCGGATCTCGGCCACGGCCCGCACCGCAGGGGCGCCGCCGCCAGCGGCATCCATCACCAGGCTCTTAAGCTCCGTTTGCCGCTGCTCGGCACGTTCCTTTTCTTTCCTCTGGGCTTTCAGCAGCGCCTCAGTGTCCTGCTTCACCGCGAAAAGCTGCTCCTGCAATCCCTCAAGGCCTGGGACCAATGCCACTAAGAGCCTGTCTCAAAAGGGTATTGCACGCGGGATGGTTGCATGATTCACCGCATCATTTGCAACTGATGCGGTGATTCGCGATGTGGACGAAAGAGCAGCGAGCGATCTATTGGCGTGACGAAGATCGCTATCCGAGCAATTTGACGGATGCGGAATGGGAGCGGCTGAAGCCTTTGATTCCCGAAGCCTTGCCTGGCGGGCGGCCACGCAAGACCGATATGCGGGCGGCGATGAACGCGATCTTCTACCTGCTTCGCACGGGCTGCCCTTGGCGCTATCTGCCGCGCGACGAATTTCCGCCGCGCTCGACGGTCTACAATATTTTCCGCAAGTTCCAGAAGGACGGCGTGTGGGAGGCCATCTGGGAAGAGCTGCACATGACTTTGCGCGAGCAACTCGGGCGAGAGGCGAGCCCCACGGCAGCTGTCATCGACAGCCAGACGCTGAAGGCGGCGGAAAAGGGGGCGGTTTTGATGGCGAGGTAGGTTATGATGCCGGTAAGAAGGTCAAGGGACGCAAGATTCACGCCCTTGTCGATACCGAAGGCCTGCCGCTACGGGCCATCGTTCATTCCGCAGGCATCCAGGACCGCGACGGTGCAACGCTTGTCCTCGACAAGATCCGCAACCGCTTTCCCTGGCTCGAACTGGTCTGGGCGGACAATGGCTACAACGCGTGGCAAGTCGAAGCCGCCGTTGCCAAAGTTCCGGTGCTGCACCTCGAAATCGTCAAGCGCGGTGACGACCTGAAGGGCTTTGTCGTCTTGCCGCGCCGCTGGGTCGTCGAGCGGACTTTCTCTTGGTTCGGCCGGAATCGCCGCATCGCCAAGGATTACGAAAATCTCGGCCTAACCCTCGCCGCCTTCGTCACACTGGCCTGCATCCAGATCGCGGTCAGACGACTCGCGCGATAGTTGTCTTTTGAGTCAGGCTCTTAGTGTCTGTTCTGAAACTTCTTGAATCAAAAGAATCATTTGTGATCAAGGGAGGTGGCCTGATTCGAGGAGGGGCCGCCGATGTGGACGAAAGAAAACCGGGGCCGTTATGACCGGAGCCAACAGAGATACCCGAGCGATTTGACGGCCGAGGAATGGGGGCTGGTGGAGCCGTTGATACCTCCGGCGAAGCGCGGTGGCGGCAAACGCCGCGTGGACATGCGCGAAGTGGTCAACGGAATCATGTATATTCTGAGCACGGGTTGCCAGTGGCGCTACCTGCCGAAAGACCTGCCATCGAAAAGCACTGTTTTCAGGTATTTCGATCTTTGGAACTATGATGGCACGCTTTTGCGCCTTCATCATGAGCTCTACGTCCTGTGTCGAGAACAGGCTGGCCGCGCCGTCAGTCCAACCGTTGCCATCATCGACAGTCAAAGCGTGAAAAGCACGGAAAAAGGGGGGCGCGGATCGATCCGCACGGCTATGACGCCGGCAAAAAGATCGACGGTAAAAAACGCCATATCGCGGTCGATACGCTCGGTCTGAAACTTGCAGCCGTGGTTCATCCCGCCGACATTCAGGATCGCGACGGTGGACCATTGGTGTTGAAGGAACTGCGTCCCCTGTTTCCCTTCATCACCAAAATCATCGCCGATGGCGGTTATCAAGGCCCCCAAATGGCCGCCGCCGTGGCGGCGATCAGCCGTGAATGGGAAATCGAAATCGTCAAGCGGCCCGCGCTGAGAAAGTTCGTTGTCCTGCCCAAACGATGGGTTGTCGAGCGCACCTTCGCCTGGCTCAACCGTTGTCGCAGGCTGGCCAAGGATTTTGAAAACCTAACCCGTAACGCGCTTGCTTTCCTCCGCCTCGCCTCCATCCGGATCATGCTAAGAAAGCTCTGTAATCCATGATGAAGTTCCGGGACAAACTCTAACCCTCGCCGCCTTCGTCACACTGGCCTGCATCCAGATCGCGGTCAGACAACTCGCGCGATAGTTGTCTTTTGAGTCAGGCTCTGAGAGAACGCAGGGTATTTAATACTTCAGAAAGCGCCATCCCTTCGCTTTCTGTAATAAATTCAATCTCTTCTGGCCCCAATTCTGTTCGTCCTTGATAAGGACCGCAATATGGCTTCTTAACTGGTTCTTCTAGCCGATGAAATTCAGCGGACAGGAAATCGTCTTTATATGCTAGTGTAGTGTCTCGTGCAAAAGGTTACAATTTATCCTGGCGCGCGAGCGGTGGCATTTTCAGCGCCGCTCTGCCGCGATTGACCTTGAGGATGATGTCGTGCGCGGATTTTGTCCAGACGAAAGGCGTCGGATCGGCATTGTTGTGCTTGATATAGTCGTGGATGGCGGCTTCAAGTTCCGGCACGCTCGTGAAAACACCGCGGCGAATACGCTCCGTGGTGATCTTTCCGAGCCAGCGTTCGACGAGGTTCAACCACGATGACGAGGTTGGAATGAAGTGGAGGTGAAAGCGCGGGTGTTTGGCGAGCCAATCCCTGACTTCCTGTTTTTTATGGGTCGCGTAGTTGTCGGCAATGCCGTGAATGTCGAGTCGTTTGGGCGTGTTGCGGCCGATGGTTTTTAGAAAAGCCAGAAATTCCTGATGCCGATGGCGCTTCATGCACTGACCGATGACTTCGCCTTTCAGGACATCGAGCGCGGCAAACAATGTGGTTGTCCCGTTGCGCTTGTAGTCATGCGTCAGGGTGCCTTGGCGGCCTTTCTTCATCGGCAAGCCAGGCTGGGTGCGGTCAAGTGCCTGGATCTGGCTTTTTTCGTCGATGCAGAACACCAGCGCGTGTTCCGGCGGGTTCATATACAGGCCGATAACATCTTCAAGTTTTTCGATAAAATGCGGATCGTTGGACAGTTTGAACGTCTTGACCAGATGCGGTTTCAGGCCGTGCGCATCCCAAATCCGCTGCACCGAAGCTTTGCGCTGACACCGCTGATTTTAGCCATCGAGCGGCAGCTCCAGTGCGTCGCGTGCGCGGGCGGGGTCAAGGTTTTTTCAACGACTTCGGTTTCTTTTGTTGGTGGCAAAGGTTTGAAACTGCGTCCCCGGGGACGATCTTGATAAAGCGCGTCAACGCCGCCTTCGGCAAAGCGGTTGCGCCAGCCGATGATGGTTGGACGCGATGTGCCAAGTTGTTTCGCCAGCGCGTTGGTTGATTTTCCTTCGGCCGCACCCAGAATAATCCGCGCCCGCAAAGCGATCCGCTGCTCCGTCTTGCCGGAACGCGCCAGCCGTGCCAAGGCCGCCTTGTCCGCGGGCGTCATGTCGAGTGCCGGGCTGCCTGTCCACATGCAGCGCAGTATACACGTCCCGGATCACATTGTAAAGCGTTGCGTGAGACTATACACTAGTGTAACGGCCTTTGGGGTCAGATTCGTTATTCCGACCATTAACCGGCCGTGGTATCCAGGATCGATTTGCAGACCTGTTGTGGCGACAAGTCCTTTCCTAGCGTATTTTGAGCGAAGGCCAAATCGCGCCACATGCTGCGGGCCAAGTTTCAGTTCTTCATATATTAGGACAACCGCGAAGTCGCCCGGCTGAACAATTAAATAGCCATCATCACGGATGTTTATCTTTTTCTTCGTAGAAGTTGTCACGCCCTCGCTACCCACACGCAAATCATAGCTTGCGGGCTGAACCTGCCTATCCTCAAAAGGGGCGAGAGCGATTTCGCCCCTGGATTGAGCTTCGCGGATTTGCCGGTCAGTGAGAATCATCTGTCGCTGGTCCTTGACTGCGATATATGCTAGAACGGATCGTGAATCAGGTCAATCTCACGACCGCCTCTAAACTGGGGATCGTGGCACGGCGCGTCTTGTGGCAGTTGCGCCATAATACCGGAATTTTTCCGAATTTGAACCGGATCGGGCGAAAGGTGTGTAGCTAATGCGCTGATATTGCATGGTCTTTTTGCAGAATTCCCTACGCAGTCTTGCAGGGAATTTTAGAGCCGAATTTGATCCCGAGCAGGGAATTCGAATCCCGGAGCAGGGAATTTGGCGCCCTCCCGGAAATCCCAATCCGGCGAGATGTGGGGCGCCGAATGGGGACAAGCGCCACGCGGATTTCCGCCCCGACCTCGATCAAGAACCCGTCGGCTTCACTCGCTCCTCTGTTCCGTTTCCTTGCCAGAGACGCGGAGCTCGGCCTTCCAAAGCCCGCAGAGCCCATGATATTTGGCACTCCCTGAGACAAAATCCAGTCAGGCGATGGCTGTGTGGCGAACATTGGCGGCTTCCCGGCGGAGCCATCCGCACCAGGCATCGAGCCCCTTCGCCGGTGCAGGCGGATAGGTGAAGCGCGTTGATATTCGAGGCTTAGCGTGGGCAGACAACAAGTCGAACGAATCCAAAAAAATGCCGCACGCCCACGATGGGGCTGGAGTGGAGCCCGCGAGATCGTTCCTCCACTATGGTCCGAAGCAGAGTTGAGGCGCGTCGCTGGTCTACTGCCGAGCCGTCAATCATCGATCGAAAACATCGTTGCAGAGTTGCACGCTATCGAGGGCCGCTATCATCGCAACCTGCATCAAGACGAGTTTGGGCCGACGCGGGCAGAGCGGATGTAAGCGCTGCGGGACCTTCTTGTTCGTTTGGGCATCCTGTCGTCGCGGCTGGAAGCTCTACCGCCGCAGCTTCGATTGCTCTTGTCCGAAGGGTTTTTGGAACGCCGCTCGGCGACAGGGAGGTTGGATGTCGATCCCGTCGCGTTCTATTCCGCCGACAAGACTGCTATTGATGTCGTGTCGGAGACTGCGTCGGACATCCGCCACACCCTGGCCAGCGTCGGAAGGACCGATGAAGCCAACCTGATTGGAGAGGTTTGTATCGCCGCCGACACAATTGTGCCGCTGCTTTGGAACCTCGACACGACTACGGACGGTGATGTCGTCATCGATGCCGGATCCGCAGGTCGCGTGCCGGCGGACAATTCTGCTGATCCCTTCATTGCCGTTTGCGCCCCGGTCAGGCGGTTGCGCAGCTGGTTCGAGCTTGCGCTCACCCACCTCAGGCGCCGGAATGGTCCCGAGGCTCGGGTGTCACTGGGCCTGGTGGTCTCGCAACTTTGCGATCTCTGGCGACGAGAGACCGGTAGGCCTGTCACCGCCAACCCCGTAAGGCTACGCTCCTACACGAGCCGCCCACATTCGGCATCCGGATGGTTTGTGTGCGAGGCCGTTGAAGCCTTGCAGCCGACCGCCGCTTGGATTGCCGAACACGAGGCAGTCGGAGCCCACATGCGCGCCGCAATCTTGACACGGCTTCCAGGCGACCGGGCTCGAGCCGTCCATTCGGCCATGCGAGGTTACGTAGCCGCCGATCGGGGCGACCCGTCAATGCGGAGGCGCGGGCGCCCCTCGACGAGAGTAACTTTGTAAATTCGGCTGGTCCGGTCTGCTGGTATGACGTGACCAAGTGATTCGCGCCTGGCCCGTTTGAGGGAGATCTATGATGGAAACACAGCCCATGCTGGGCGGGAATGGCTTTGCCGTTTCCCGCAATCTCAATCCAAATCTTGTCCGCGTTGAAACTCTAAAGCCTCTCGGCCGAGAGACGCGCAAACACCCGCCCGCGCAGATCCGCAAGCTGCAGGCGAGCATCGAACAATTCGGCTTCGTCCTTCCTGTCGTCATCGATGCGACCAGCCGTGTGATCGCCGGTTGGGGATTGGCGCTTGCCGCCAAAAAGCTCGGATTGCCGGAAATTCCCGCCGTGACCATCACCGACCTCGACGAGCCCAAGCTGCGGATGCTGCGGCTCGCGCTCAACCGGCTTAGCGAGGACTCGCGCTGGGATCTCGAGGCTCTGAGGCTGGAGTTCTCGGACATTATGGAGATTAGCGGGGAAATCGACCTTCGCATCAGCGGCTTTGAGATGGGCGAAATCGACGTCGCGTTCGAAGGCTCCGGCAGCGACGAAGAGGACGATCTGCCGGCGCTGAACGAGACCTCGACGCCGGTGACGAAGCCGGGAGACCTCTGGTTGCTCGGCGAACACCGCATCCTCTGTGCAAATGCCTTGATGTCCGAGAGCTATGCCCGACTTCTCGGAGACGAGCAGGCCCAGATGATCTTTACGGATCCGCCCTGGAACATTCCGATCGCCGGCCATGTCTCGGGGCTCGGATCCACTAAGCACAGTGATTTTGCGATGGGCTGCGGCGAGATGTCGGCGGCGGAATTCGAGGCCTTTCTGCGAACGACGCTTGGCCATGCCGCCCGTCACTCGGACGACGGTTCGATCCACTTCGTGTGCATGCATTGGGGAAAGATCAGAGAACTTCTCGCCGCTGCGGCCGATCTATTCTCCGAGACAAAAAACCTGTGCGTCTGGAGCAATACAAATGCTGGAATGGGATCGCTCTACAGGTCAAGGCACGAGCTCATATTTGTGTTCAAGAGAGGAGATGCGCCGCACATCAACAACGTAGAACTCGGCCGTTTCGGTCGGAATCGAACGAACGTCTGGGACTATCCTGGCCAGAACGTCCTGAACGGCACGTCGAAGAGCAAGCTATCGCTGCACCCCACGGTCAAGCCCCTCGCCCTTGTCGCCGATGCGATTCGGGATTGTTCCAACCGCAACGGCGTCATCCTCGATCCTTTCGGGGGCGCCGGCACCACCCTGATCGCCGCCGAGAGGACGGGGCGCAGAGCCTGCTTGATCGAGATTGATCCTCGCTACGTCGACGTCACGATCAAACGTTGGCAGAATCTCACGCGCAGGACGGCAGTCTGCGCCGGTGTGGGAGCGCCGTACCCGGACAACGGCCCACGACCGGGAGACGCGCCTCTGACGATTGCTGCTGAGGGACGGACCGATGATGGAGCGGACGCATGACAACAGAGAGCTCCGAGGACGACTTCAAGGTCGGATATAAGAGGCCGCCGCAACACAGCCGGTTCCAGCCGGGCAGTTCGGGCAACCCGGGCGGCAGGCAGAAAGCCGTCCGCAATCTCAGCAGCGACGTCAAACGAACGCTCGAGGTTCCCGTCAGGCTTAATGAGCCTGGCATGTGGATGCGATCGCCCATCAGCTGATGCGGGTCCGCTCCGGCGAGAGCCGGCGCCTCTTGATCAACCAACCACCGCGTTCGCTCAAATCGATCTGTGTCTCGGTCGCCTATGTCGCTTGGCTGCTCGGCCATGATCCGACACGCCACGTCATCGTGGCGAGCTATTCGGGCGACTTCGCGGCCGAACTCCACCGGCAGTTTCGCATGGTGATCGCCTCGGAATGGTATGCGGCGGTCTTCCCCAACCTGCACTTGGCGAAAGAAACCGGACTCGAGCTCGTCACTTCCCAAGGGGGCAGCCGATATGCGACCTCAGTTGGCGGAACGCTTACCGGACGAGGCGCCGATCTGATCATCGTCGACGATCCCCTGAACGCCAATGAGATCCATTCGGAGACGGCCAGGAAGCGCGTGATCGACTGGTATGGCGGCGCACTTGTCTCCCGCCTCAATGACAAACAAACGGGCTCCATCATTGCGGTCATGCAGCGCTTGCATGAGGATGACCTCGCTGGCCACCTCCTGCGACAAGGCGGTTGGAATCTTCTGAACATACCAGCGATCGCGTTGGAGGAGGAGACCATTGAGCTCGGGCGCGGCGGAACGCATGTGCGCCGGAGCGGCGATATTCTCCATTCGGAGCGCGAGAGCCGAGAGGCCCTGGAGGCGATCAAAGCAGAGGTGGGAAGCCTGCTTTTCTCCGCCCAATATCAGCAACAGCCGGTGCCGGTCGAAGGCAACCTTATCCGGCGGTCATGGTTCCCGGCCTATGACGACTTGCCGGCGGGGCCCTGGGGAACGCGGATCGTCCAGAGCTGGGACGTCGCCATGATGACGAGCGGTCGCAACGACCATTCGGCATGCTCGACTTGGCTTGTTCATAAAAGCGATGCCTACCTCGTTCATGTCTATCGGGGTCGCCTCGAATATCCGGACCTGCGCCGCAAGGTCATCGGTTTGGCGGCCGAGCATCGCGCGACCACAGTCCTGATTGAGGATGCGGGTCCGGGCATGAACCTTTTGCAGGATCTCAGGGCCACGATGCCCGGCGGAATGACGCGTCCGACCGGCGTCAAGCCGGAGGGAAGCAAAGTGGACCGCATGGCGGCGCAGTCAGCGAAGATTGAGGCGGGACACGTCTATCTGCCAAAGAGCGCGGCATGGCTGGGCGAGTTCCTCACCGAGCTGCTGTCGTTTCCGAACGGTCGCCACGATGATCAGGTCGATAGTGTTTCCCAGTTCCTCCGCTGGTTGCAGGACGCGTATCTAAATCAGATCAGCTTTCATGTGCCGTTCGTCGTCTCCAGGCCGAGGGAATTTCTTCCTCCCTAGAGCCGATCCAAGGGCCTCGGCGGAGAAGGGCATCGTTGTGTTCACCGGACACGGCCAGAACGATGCCGGCGGGCATTTCCACCACGAAACGCTCGGCCAGTTGCGACACGTGAACGAGCCCGTCTTGATGCACCCCGATATCGACGAAAGCACCGAAGTTCGCGACATTTGTGACCGCGGCGGTCGAAGATCAGGCCGCAAACGCCCATTGCTCGCAGATATTCGACAAACAACTCGGGGGAGCTAAGAAATCTGTGCGCCTTCCTTGCGATCTCGGCCAACCCATCCAGGTGTAGAGAAGACGGCCGCTTGCCCCCATAGACGTCCAGCGCCATCTCACCTCTTGCATGCGATCGCCACGCGGGTGCGGCATGCGAGACAAACAACGACAGCGCGAAGCGCCTTCGCGGCGGGAAAAATGCGGAGCAGTTGACGGGCCTGCAACGCTGGCGGCGAATCCTCGCGAGAGCCTTCCAAGTTTTCCTTCAGGGCCGTCAGTTGTGCTCGCCCCGCGCCTCGCGTCCGGCTGACTTAACTTTCGGTAGAGAAAACACAGAAATCAGTCGCGCACCCAACGCCAACTGCCCCATTTAGGATGATGGCCACAAGCCCCGATCGGCTGCCAGCGCGCTTCTCTGCGAGCTTGCACAAAGGCTTCCCGCCAGCATTCTTGCCGTTTCCCGTTCTTAAAGTTGCAAGATGTCTTCGACAATGCTGTCGGCGAGCTTGCCTTCCGTGGAAACGTATGACGCCTTCAGCTTGAGTCCCGTTACCGTCGTGGCCCGAGTGCGGGCCAGCCATCGGACCGCTGTGTCGAGAATTTCCAGCGCGACTGCCTCGGCTGTTTTTGCCGCTTCGAACGCCTCGCGGGTGATGATGCTTGGCTCGCGCAAATATGCGATCTGCGCCTCGTTGCGGCGCGCGAGGGCATCGTGAAAAGCCTTTTCGGCTAAATCGACCTGCTCGGCTAGGGCGAAAAGCTTGGCCTCCGGTTCGATTGCCTCAATCATTGCGAGCCCCGTGCTCTCGTTTTTGCAGAGCCGCGTGATCGAGCCTTTCCCGAAGGCCCATTCAATCTGCGATAGAGAGGCGTCGAGCGCCTTCGTCTTGTCCATGAACGTCCCTTCCACGAGACGGCGATTTGCTTGGGTCATGGCGATCTTCCCTCCTGGCATGAGCGAAGCCTTTGCGGAACGTTTGCTGCGATGGATGAATTGTACATGCTTTGTTCTCGCCAGCAAGTTCTTTTTCTGTCCTGATTATGCACTTGACATAACGAGGACGAAAATGGTTAACAAATCAGGACAGGCTGGCGCGTTTAGCGATATTGAACGAATCATCGAGGATGAAAAACTCGCCATCGGCGAAATGATTTATTTGTGTACGGAGTACCTGGAAACCGGCGTTGAGTGGAGAGATCTTGACAATTCAGCCATGCAGCACTATGCGATGATTGCTGAGCGCATCAATGCACTTGTGTGCAAGCTTGCGAGATCCTCTCTCGCGCGCCCGACAACCGCGGTGTAAGGATGCGGAACGTTAAAAATACGCACGACGGCGACGATATGTCAACGGCGGAGTAAAAGCCGGCCATCGGGGCGGAGCAAAACCAGGCCAGTTTGCGGCGTGGACGTAGGGCACGATGCGCCACGTCCGCCCCGGCGGAGATGGCCAGGGTTTCGCAGCCGGGGCGGGACGTGGCTTTCAGGAGGCGCTGATGATTTCGCCGGTTTCGGGATCGGCGGCTACGGCTTCCGCATCGGAAGGTTGGGCCGCACGCCGCCGCCGGGCCTTCGACTGTTTCAGCCGGTAGCTCTCGCCGTTGAGCTCCAGGATATGGACATGATGCGTCAGCCGATCGAGAAGCGCGCCGGTCAGACGCTGGCTGCCGAAGATGCTGGTCCATTCCTCGAACGGCAGGTTCGAAGTGACGATGGTCGAGCCGCGTTCATGACGCTGGCTGAAGATCTCAAAGAGTAATTCCGTGCCGGTCTGCGAGAGCGGCACATAGCCGAGTTCGTCAATGATGAGCAGTTTGACGGCGGCCAGCTGCGCCTGGAGTTTCAGGAGACGCCGCTCGTCGCGCGCTTCTCTCAATTGATGAACGAGCCCGGCCGCCGTGAAGAAGGAGACCGGGAAGCCGCGCTGACAGGCCGCGAGGCCGAGCGCCAGACAGGCATGCGTCTTGCCGGTGCCGCTGTTGCCGAGAGCGATGACATTGTCTCGGGCGACGACATACTCACAGCGGGCGAGTTCGAGAACGAGCGGCTTGTTGAGCGACGGGATCGCGGCGAAGTCGAATGTATCGAAACTCTTCACCGCCGAGAAGCGCGCACCGCGGATGCGGCGCTCGACCATGCGCCGTTCACGATCGATGAGTTCAAGCTCGGCGAGACGCAAGAGGAAGCGGACATGATCGAGCCCCTCGCGTGCGGCCTCGGCGGCGACTTTTTCATATTCGCGCAGGAAGGTCGGCAATTTGAGCTGACGCAGATGATGCGCGAGCAGCACCTGGGGCGGCGCCGGGCTGGCGGGAAGAGCTGCGGTCGTCATGCCGCCCTCCCGGAAACGAGAGCCATATAATCGGCGGCCAAGGTCGTCTTAACGCTGGCGACGGGCAGATAGGGATAGTCGCCGAGATCGAGGTTTGCGGGTCTGCGTTCGACCTTGGCGATGACGAGTTGCTTGACGGCGTCGAAGCCGATGGCGCCGAGCCGGATCGCGTCGAGCGCAGCCGCCGCGACGATCACCTCGGAAAAGACCTCCATCAGCCGCAACACCTGGATGAACTCGCGCTTGCCACGGTTGCCCATGCGGGCTTCCAACAGCCGGCGCAGATGTTGAAGAGACTCCGGCAATATCCAGTTCTGTAGGGGCGCCGCCTGGTCGAGCGCGCCGGGCTTTTGCTCAAGCAGCGCCAGATAGTGCATGGGATCGAAGACAAACTGGCCACGACCATAGACACGCGGATGGCGGGCGATCTCGACAGCGCCACAGAGGATCGCCACCTTGTCGACGAACCCTTTCACCAGCACGTCACGAAAGCCATAGGCCGTTGGCACGGAATAATCGTTCACGCGATAGCGCACGAGCGCCATGGAAGAGACCTTCGTCGCGTATTTGTGGCAAGGCTCGAACGGCGTGGCCGGCAGATCGCGCAAGGCCGCTTTGTCAGCTTCAAGCCGCTCGCCGATCGTCTGCTCGTGACGGCCGGCGCGTTCATTCTGGCGGGCGCGGCAGCGCTCCTCGAGCATGGCGTTCAACGCCTCGAAGGATGCCGCATGCGGCACGGGCGCCAAGAAGTTGGCGCGCGAATACTTTACCAGCCCCTCAACCTTGCCTTTGTCGTTGCCCTTACCCGGCCGCCCGAACCGGTCCTGAAACAGGTAATGGCTGACGAGTTCGGTGAAGGCTCTGGTGCGCAGGCGTTTGCCGTCGCCGAGAATCCTCGCCACCGCGATTTTGAGATTGTCGTACAAAATCGAAATCGGCACGCCACCGAAGAACGCAAATGCCGAGACGTGGCCGTCGAGAAAGGCTTCCGTCGTCTCGGCCGGATAGGCCTTGACGAAACAGGCGTCCGAATGCGGCAGGTCGAAACAGAAGACATGCAGCTTCATCCGCACCCCGCCGATGACGCCGACGCATTCGCCGAAATCGACCTGCGCGTGGCCAGGCGGATGGGCAAGCGGCACGAAGACCTCACGTGACCGGGTGTGCGCCAGCCGCACATAATCCTTCACCACCGTATAGCCGCCGAGGAAGCTGTGCTCGATCCGTAGCCGTTCAAAAATCCGCTTCGCCGTGTGCCTTTGCTTCGGCGGCGCCGTCTTGTCGGCCTCCAGGATCGCATCGATCACCGGAACCAGCGGCCCGAGCTTCGGCCGCTCCGGAGCCTTGGACCGCACATAGCCGGGCGGCGCCGAGTACCGGCACATCTTGGCGATCGTATCCCGGCTCAGTCCGAAAACCCGCGCCGCTTCCCGCCGGCTCTTCCCTTCAATGAAAACAAACCGTCGAACCGCTGCGTAAATCTCCACTGCAAACATCCCCGGCCATCCCTGTTCGAATCAGTGTTCGAAAAGGTTCAGCCTCGAAAGTGGCCGGGTTTTACGCCGCCACGCAGCCGCATAATGCCGCCGCTCCGTGGCCTACTATTGCTCCGCCGCGTACAGGCGAAGAGGGACCTTGCCCCCGTTCTGGAGGCAAGACCACAGATCGCCCAAGAGCTTAGTCGCGCGCTTGCTCAGCAGCAAAATGCTGGTCGTGCGCTTGCCACCGTTGAGCGCGACGAGACCGAGGAGAAGGGAAGGTTAAGCACCTGGTTCTCCGAACGGATTCATGAGCTTTTCGATCTTAAACGCGCGCACTGATATGTGGAAAGATTTTGGCGCGAGTACGGGGGCGCAGACGACGCGTAAATCCGTGCTATTGATTTTCATTACGCTGCCGGCTTTTGCCGGATGCTCAAGTCATGCGGCGCCGTCCTTCGTGCTGTTTGGCGCATTCTTTCCGGCATGGATGTTATGCGCTTTCATTGGAATCTTTGGGGCGATCGCCGCCCGCGGCATCTTCGTCGCTGCGGGGCTCGGTAGCGTCCTTCCGTTCCAGCTTTTTGTGTGTTCCTCGATCGGTCTTGTGGTCGCGGCGCTGACCTGGCTCATCTGGTTCGGGCAATAAGCATGAAGTCGGCCGGCAGTCCTCATCGTTCGTCTCGCGGCAAAGTAAACTCGATCGCGATCGTCGCGATCGCCGTCGCAGTGGCGGTCTTTGTCGAGCACTGGATTTCGATCCATCCATCTACGGACGATGCCACGATCGATGCCGATGTCGTTCACGTCGCTGCGGCGGTGGGCGGCAGAATTATCGAATTGCCGGTTACTGAGAACGCCAAGGTGTCAAAGGGCGATCTTCTCTTTCGCATTGACCCCGTGCCTTATCGCTTGGCGGTCGAGCAGGCCGAGGCTGATTTGGGGGTTGCGGCAGGCGCGCTTGACACGAGGCGGCGCGCCATCGCGACAGAAAAATCTAACGCGACGATCGCAGCCGCACAGATCAAGCGTGCGCAGACGAACCTTGAGCTTGCGACGCGCACCGCCGAAAGGCTTCGGCCCCTCGCGGGCAAGGCCTATGTGCCGACCCAGCAAGGCAAAGGCTTCAACGCCGGGCGATCGACCTCCTCCAGTAATTGCCGGCGCGTCACGCCGAGCCGCCGGATCGGACGCTCTTCGTTGAGCAGCTTCAGGAGTTCGCCGATCGCCGCGTTGACCTCGGCGAGACTGTAGAATGTTCGATGGCGCAGCCGTCCGAGAAGCCATCTCTCGACGATGAGCACCGCCTGCTCGACTTTGGCTTTGTCTCTCGGACGCCTCGGCCGCGCCGGCAAAATGGCGGTGCCGTAATGCGCCGCCATGTCGGCATAGGTGCGATTGACCAGAGGGTCATAGAGACAGGCCTTGACGACCGCGGCCTTGGTGTTGTCCGGCACCAGAAGGTGCGGCGCGCCACCGATCGCCCCGAAGGCCTGCACATGGGCATCGATCCAATCGACGAGCGTCTGCGTCCAGGTCGCTCTCGCATAACTAAAGCTCGATGCCCCGAGCACGGCGACGAAGATTTGCGCCTTGCGGATTTCTCCGGTCAGCCGGTCGACGACGACCGGCACGCTGTCGCCCGCATAATCGACGAAAAGCCTTTCGCCGGCCGCATGGGTCTGCCGCATCGTGACCGGCAGCCGGGATTCGAAGGCGCGATAGAGTTCGCAAAACCGGGAATAGCTGTAACCGCCTGGGTTCTCGGCGATATATTCGTCCCAGACGATCAACAGCGTGACGTGCTTGCGCTTCAACTCCCGATGAACCATCGGCCAATCGGGTTCGGCGTGGCGCCGGTGGCCCTGTTTGGTTCCCCGATTGGTGTAGAGCGCCGTCTCTAGTTTGCCGTCTGTCATATCGTCCGGCAGAGGCCAGTTCAGGCCGGTGCTTTCGAGACGTCTTAACGTCTCCCGCACGGTCGAGGCCGCAATGCCGAGGCGCCGCGCGATCTCGCGGGTCGGAACACATTGCTCGATAATCTCGTCGCGCGCGGCCTGAAGACGCCTGAACTCGTTATTGTCGATGGCGGGTCTGGCCTTGATAAAGCGCTGGCGGCGCTTTGGCCCGGCGCGCCGGTTCAGCGCTGCACAGTGCACAAGCATCGCAACCTCATAGCCCACGCCCCGGAGCGTCTGCACGAGGAAATCTCGGCCGATTACACCGACATGATCTACGCCGCATCGCGTCAGGAAATCGAGGCAAAGCGCAAGGCCTTCATCCGCAAATGGAGGCTCAAATGCCGCGCCGTCGCCGACAGCCTGGAGGAAGCCAGCGATCGCTTGTTCACCTTCGTGCGCTTTCCTAGCGACCAATGGAAATCGATCAGAACAACCAACGCCATCGAACGATTGCACGAAGAGTTCAAGCGCCGCATCAAGACCCAAACCGTCCTGCCCAACGCCGAAACCGCCGCTATGCTCTTCTGAGCCTTGCTCGCTTCAGGACAGATAACAATGAGAAAAGTCGATGGCTGGAAAAGCCTACCCGAAAAGCCTTCCGATCAAATCATTGACCTCGCCGCATGATCGGATAACTTCAAACCGCTGGAGAACGCCTCACGATAATTCCAACACAAATTGCGACGGCACCCGGCCCCTCCATGCCATTCAATGGCATCGAGTTGGCCTAGCAGGACCGGTACACTTTTGCGCCGCCTTCAAAGAGACAAATCACAGCCGGTTCAGTGGTACACTTTGCGCCCGCTCTTTATACGAAGCGCTAATGCCTGGTTGGCTCAGCCGCAAGGCGCGGCTTGAGCAGGTTCTCTCGTGAGATAGCCTCGATGCTTACGGGGCTGGGGTGATGGCGGCATCCATACTTGGACACCCGAAAACCGCTGCACGATCAACGCCCGTGTTGGATTCCAGTTGCCCCCGCTGCCGCGAGATATCTTGCGAAAGGGCGGAAGTTTGTGTCACGAAAAGCGATTCAAAATCAGTCGCTTACGAGTTCCGTACTAAATCCGCGCAGTCCGGAGGTTTGGAGAAAAACGGCCAGAGAGAAAGAATTTTGGGTCTCCACCGGTGCGTCGCAGTCCGGAGGTTTATGTGCGAAGGCCCAT
This sequence comes from uncultured Alphaproteobacteria bacterium, assembly GCA_963706215.1. Classification (GTDB taxonomy): domain Bacteria; phylum Pseudomonadota; class Alphaproteobacteria; order Rhizobiales; family Beijerinckiaceae; genus Methylocapsa. The sequence continues at coordinate 441,654 of OY970154.1, forward strand.
GTTTATTGGGATTTTTGCGCGCTTGAAAGGCGACAGAGAATTTTGGACGAGGACGCGTTGATAGAGGGAGAGAGCCTGGAAACAAACCTTCTCTGGACGGGATCTGCCTTTGGTGGATATTGGACAGGCAAGCTGAGAGAGCTGCATCCCGCTCCCGCTTGCCGGGTTCGTTTATCACATCGTCTCGACGGAGTATAACATGACGCAGCGACATACAGATCGGGGAACATGGCCGGACCTGCCGTATCCGGCCTGGCGGGAGACCTGCGCGACGCTTCATCTGTGGACGCAGATCGTGGGCAAGATCCGGCTGTCGCAGACGCCCTGGCTCAATCATTCGTGGCAGGTCCCGCTCTACGTGACTGCCCGCGGCGGCCTGACCACCTCGCCCATACCGTATGGCGAACGGGCGTTCCAAATCGACTTCGATTTCATTGACCACGCGCTGCGCATCGAGACCAACGACGGCCCTCGATGGCAGATGCCGCTTCATGCCCAGCCGGTGGCGGATTTCCATGCGGCAATCATGGCAGCGCTCGCCGATGTCGGCATAGAGGTGCACATCGATGAGATTCCCAACGAGTTGCCTGACCCGATCCGCTTCAGCGAGGACCGGGTGCATGCCGCTTATGATGGCGAATATGCACAACGCTTCTGGCGGGTGCTCCTGCAGGCCGATCGCGTGTTCAAGGCATTCCGCACGAGCTTTATCGGTAAATGCAGCCCCGTCCACTTTTTCTGGGGCAGCTTCGACCTGGCAGTGACGCGCTTCTCTGGCCGGCGCGCGCCACGGCATCCTGGAGGGGTTCCGAACCTTTCGGACGAAGTTGCCTGCGAGGCTTATTCACATGAGGTGAGCAGCGCAGGCTTTTGGCCCGGCGGCGGCATCGATTATCCCGCCTTCTATTCCTACGCTTATCCCATGCCGGAGGGTTTTCGCTCAGCACCCGTCCGGCCGGAGGCTGCCTTCTTCAGCCAGGAACTGGGTGAGTTTCTATTGCCATACGAGGCAGTGCGAACAGCCGCGCTGCCGGATACGGCACTCCTAGACTTCCTGCAAAGCACCTATGAGGCCGCAGCCAACGCGGGCAAATGGGACCGCGCAGCACTAGAATGCGCGCCGGGAATTCCGGGTGTGCCGCGTGCAATTTCTTAGAGCCCGAACGACTTTCCAACGTGGGCGGGCGGAGGCCCATAGGCCAACACACCAGCGGATCGGCGCATTGTGCTGGCCGGATTTTGAGGCCGCGCGGCAAGATCTCCGTGCTGACCGTGGGGCTTAGGAAGTTGCGGAACCAGGCAGACAATGATCAGTTTCGGACGCGCCCCCTGCGATGAAGGCGTCATTCGCGCCGCGACGGACGCGCCCGGCTGCGGCGAGCGCGCCCGGCCATGGGTATTGGCCGTGACCATCCTGGGCTCGAGCATGGCTTTCATCGACGGCTCCGTGGTCACTGTGGCCCTGCCGGCCATTCAAGCGGATCTGACCACGTCCGTCGCAGGCGCGCAGTGGGTCGCCAACGCCTACATGCTGATGCTCGGCGCGCTGATCCTGGCCGGCGGCTCGGCCGGCGATCGCTTTGGCCGGCGGCGCGTGTTCGCGCTCGGTGTCGCCATCTTCACAGCGGCCTCCGTCGCCTGCGGATTGGCGCCGAACACCGCAACTCTGATCGCCGCCCGGGCGGCGCAGGGCGTCGGTGGCGCGCTTCTAATCCCCGGCAGCCTTGCGATCATCAGCGCAGCCTTCCCGGCAGATGAACGCGGCAAAGCGATCGGCACCTGGGCCGGCTTTTCGGCCCTCACCACGGCTGTAGGACCGGTCCTCGGGGGCTGGCTGGTGGACGCCCTGTCGTGGCGCGCGATTTTCTTCATCAATGTGCCGATTGCGCTGCTCACGCTCGGCTTGGCATTTTGGCACGTGCCTGAGAGCCGCGACGCCTCGGATGATGGGACCGTGGACTGGTGGGGCGCCCTTTTGGCGGTGCTCGGGCTTGCGGGATTGGCCTATGGTTTGACCGCCGCGTCCGATTTCGGTTGGATGTACCCCATCGTCCCCGGTGTCCTGCTCGGGAGCGGGCTCGTTCTCGTCCTTTTCGTCTGGCACGAGGCGCGTGCCCCATCTCCCATGATGCCGCTCGGCCTGTTCCGGTCCCCGGTCTTCAGCGGCGCCAACGCGATGACCTTGCTGCTCTACTTCGCGCTGAGCGGCGTCCTGTTCTTCCTGCCCTTCAACCTCGTTCGGATCCAAGGCTATTCGGCGACGCTCGCGGGCGCCGCCTTCCTGCCTTTCACTCTGATCATGGGCGGGCTGTCGCGCTGGTCCGGTGGGCTCATCCACCGTTACGGCGCGCGAAAGCCGCTGACGATCGGCCCCGTCATCGTGGCCGCCGGGTCAGCCCTGTTCGCGCTCCCCGGCATCGGCGGATCCTATTGGACGACATTCTTCCCGGCGATGGCGGTGCTCGGTCTGGGCATGGCCGTCAGCGTGGCCCCGCTGACCACGACCGTCATGAGCGCGGTCGAGAGCCGGCACGCGGGTACTGCATCGGGCATCAACAACGCCATCTCCCGGATTGCCGGCATGCTCGCCATCGCGCTCCTCGGCGCGCTCGTCGTCGGCGTATTCGGAGCGACGCTCGACACGCGCTTGGCCGATTTGCAGGTGCCGCCCGAAATTCGGCGCGCCCTGAATGCGGAGGTGCCTCCACAGATCGAGGGAGAGCAACGGCGGATGCTCGAGAAGGTCCTGGACGAGTCCTTCGTGCGGAGCTTTCGGGTTGCGATGCTCGTCGCGGCCGGTCTCGCCCTGACGAGCGCGCTCTGCGCCGACCTGATGATCGGCCCGCAACGCGAGAATCCTCCAGTAGCTTAGAATTTGTCACGAACATGCATGCTCACGCGGCGCTTGAGCCGTGTGAATAGTTAGCATGTTAATTTGGAACCCGACGGGTTAATCAACCGATGGCGTTCTCAGGCTCGATTTCGACCGCAAATTGACGCTCCAGTTTCGTGGATCGGTGGTCACTTCGGATGCCGGACTGCTCGCATATCGCGAACTCGATGACGCGCTCGGCCTGACAGTGATGGCGGGCGAGCGGCTCGCTGACGCCCGCACCGGCAAGGCTGGCCGCCATGCTCTCGTCGGCTTGCTGCTGAGATGGTTACGGAGGCTGCGTTGGTATTGGAACGTCGTTTCGATTGTTCTCAATGTATAGCAGCAATCGTCGCGGAAGATTTGTTGCGCGCAGCGCTTTGTCGGAAAAGTGAGGGGCAACGAAGCGCAGCAGCCGATTTGCGAGAGCAAGGAATTCCTCGGCTGTTTGATTTAGCGTATTCGTCGTTGCGCCCCTTGTATCCGCCTGGGCTCTAACATCAAGATGATGCGGTGTCAGCGCTATTGGCGACTCCCAAGGCTCCAGAACACAAACGTCGAGAATGAAGTTTGCTTCCCAGTGTGCGATTGAGTTGCGGACCGCTACCGCCGAATTCAGGTCCTTCAGAAGCGGTGTCCACTCATTCTTGATAATCGTTTTATCGAAATGAGCATGGCACAGACGGTCAACCAATTTCACTTTAGAGTCCGCGCTTTGTATGTGAAGGAACACGACGGAGGAATATTTGTAATCTGTTTGCATGATCGCGTGTGCGAGAACAAACAGACCGGCTTCAACGTGTTGCCATCTTGCCGTTGCCCTCCCGATGGCATGGTAGAACGGTGCAATTGTCGCCTCTATGGTTTCTTGGCCTGATGATGTACCGTTGGGCATGGTAGCTCCGAAGCGATACGCGCCGATGCCTCGGCCCTGCAGACGTGGCGCGAAGTCGTCGCCGCGGCGTGATTGTAGCAGCGGATTCCGACGAAGCCGCATCCAATTTTCAATAACGTGACAACGCCTTCGAAATAGCTCGCTTTCTGCGCGGGCCAACGGAGGGCGAGGTATGGCGGGGGCGGCGCTGCCGGATGGCCGCCGCGCGCTGTCCGCTTCCGCCGACAAGACGCTCAAGCTCTGGGACCTCGAAACCGGGAATCCACTCGCCGCCTTCACGGCCGATTCCGACCTTTTCGCCGTAGGTGCCGAGTTCGGCACGCACCTGATCCGGGCTCAGCATCGCGCAGGCCAGCGAGCCGACCGGCCGGCCCCCGCGACGGCGATTGCCCTCTCCGAGGTGGCTGACCCCGCCATCAGCGCCTGAATGATCGGCAGCTCGATCTCGAGGAGATCCAGGAGAGATCATAAGCTCCATCGCCCAAGAACGAGGCTGGCGCATCGGCCACTCGCTCTCCAGATCTGGTGACGACGAGTTAAGCTGCCGGGGACGAAACCGCCGGTCTCCCCCTAGAAGCCGCCGGCTCCTCCGCGTCGGCCCATTTTCTTTTCTTGCGCAGCAGGGGAAGCCTGGTTCATTTCGTCGGGTGTTACCCTGCAGTCATGCCTTTTGTCAAAGCGCAAGAAGAACTCGGAAGGTTTGTCCACGAACTCGGCTTTGGTGATGCGCCCATCGCCGTTCTCATCAAAATACCCAAACTCGGCTTTTGCGAAAACCGGACTGGCATATTTGATGATCTTGAATTGTTTCTCGTCGATGTAGCCGCGATGGTATCGATCCGCGCGATCGAAGAGATCAGTGACATATCGTCTCCACTGGTCGCAGCTATAAACGCCAAGACTTCCGCCCCAGAGGCCGGCCGTCGACACGATGAGATCGTCGCCGCCTGAAGCCGGTCCCGAGGTCTCGTTGCGGCTCTGAGCGTAGGCAACACCGATGCTTGCGTCGATCAACAAGGCAAGCACACTTGCCGAAAGGACACGAAGCATTCTTGTTCACTCCGTCGAAACGGCCGTCGTGAAGCGGACGACCGTAGCCTCTTTGTCTGGAAATTAAAGCGAACGGAGCCAACCTGAAAGTGGCTCGGACTGGAACAACGGGGCGACGACGGCGTACCAAAGCCGCTCGCCCGTGACATTGCCCCAGAGCTTGCGCATGTGCTTCGGTTGCGGGGCGAGCAGATCAGCTATTGAGTGAATGCGCGCGCGGAATAGCTTGGTTTCCATGCGCGCGCCGACCCCCGGAATGTCCGCAAGTTTGAGCCGCAGAAGCGGCGTCGGCATGTCGCGGGGAAACCAGATGGCGCAGCCATCGCCATAGCTGCGCTCGTCGATCCTCTTGCTCGCCTTGCAAGCCATCTTCGCCAGTTGCCGGTTCGCGGCGAAGCCGACCGAGCAGGTGAGATACGGGCCAATGTTCTCCGCGATGCGCGCCTTGATCCGCTTGGCGAGGGCGAGCGGATTGTCCCTATCATCGGGCGCGACGCGGCAGGTCAGTTCATCGATGGACTTGACAGCATCGACTGGAATGACGGCGGAAATCTCGGAGAGCAGGGCATTGTGCGCGCGGCGGTACAAATCGGGCGACTGCGGCACGAGGATGATGTTGGGGCATCGCTCACGCGCCTCGGCAATCGGCATGACGTTTTTGACGCCGCGCAACTTGGCTTCGCGCGAGCAGGCGATGACGCAGGTATGTTCAGCACCGGCAAACGGCACGACGCCGACCGGCTTGCCGCGCAGAGCGGAACGCGCCTGTTGCTCGACGGAAGCAAAAAAGCCGTCGAAGTCGAGATAAAGGCGCTCAATCTGTGTGGGCGGTGCATGGCATGGACTTTATGGGCCGAAAGGCATATAAGAACAAATAGAGAACATAATAGTCAAGCGATAAAGCTTGCGCTGGCCGTTCGTCGCTTCCGTGATTGCAGAATTGCTTAATTATTTGCTCTAGGTTGAGGCTCACAATTTGCGGGGGATAACGCGCTATGTGCGGACGCTTCACCAATCGCTACTCATGGCGCGAGATCAAAGAGCTTTACGACCTCACGACGCCTTATCTCACCTCGAATTTTCCGCCGCGTTATAACATCGCGCCGACGCAGCAATCGTTCGTCGTGCGGCTTGTGAAGGACGGCAGCCGCGAGCTTGCCGAACTGAAATGGGGACTCATCCCCTCATGGTCGAAAGACGATAAAGGTGCCGTGCGCATGATCAACGCGCGCGCGGAAACCGCCGCCAGCTTGCCTGCGTTCCGCGCCGCCTTCAAAGCGCGCCCGTGCCTTGTCGTGGCGAACGGATTCTGTGAATGGGAGAAGCTAAGCCCGAAGGAGAAGCAGCCCTATTTTATCACTCGCAGAGCAGGGAAGCCGTTCGCTTTCGCAGGGCTTTGGGAATGGAGGAGGCCGAAAGATGCGCCGCCGGCAGAACCGGCGGGCGTCGAAAGCTTCACGATCCTGACGACCGAGCCGAACGCGCTCTGCGCGAAGATTCATAACCGCATGCCGTTGATGCTCGCGCCGGAAGATTTTGCGGGCTGGCTTGGCAAGCCCGACAACCGCGCCGCGCTTCTGCATCCGTATCCAGCCGATGACATGGAAATGTGGCCGGTCACTACGTCCGTGGGCAACGTAAAGAACACGGGAGCGGAATTGATCGAGCCAACCGGCGCAGCGATCAAAGGCGCGGAGCTTGTCCACGATTTAGCGTAAGCCTTCCAAAAAGACACCTTGCGGGACAACGCTTGCGCTTGTGCTCTAAGTATATGATAATATCCTTTATCAAGAGTATGATATAATACCTTGTATGCATTGAACTTTTTGACGCGTCAGAAACCAAAGCTCACCGAGCGTCAACGCCGTGAGGCCATCAAGCGACGCGACAAGAGCGACGAGACGCCGTGCGAGATCGCGCAGAGCTACAATGTCTCGCATCAGACGATTGCGAGGCTTACATGAGCATCAAGCGCCTTAACGCCGACGAAAAAGCCACCTATCTCATTGGCATTGCCGTCCGGCGGCAGCTTGACGAAGCGCCGCGCGATCCAGAGACGCTGAAAGAAATCCGCGCCGTTTACCGGTGGCTTGAACACTGGCTTACGCCCGGCGAGGTTTCGGATACTATCATCGCCACAGGGCATCTTATCGACCCGGATTTTGCCGAGGAACTGCTTGCTCTTCAAGGGCCGTCGCGCCCTGTCCTCCGTCCCAAGCCTGACGAACCTGACGACATTCCTTTTTGACGAGTGCGCTATGAACGCCGCACATCTTCGCCGCATCGACCCGACGCGCAACATGACCCCCTGAAAACCTCCCAACCCGCTTGACCCCCTCCCCCTTTTCTGGGGAAATCTCACGCATGATAACGTCCTTTATCATGCGTGAGATTCATGCTAGGGAAGGGCCATGGCACCCCCCGACCACCATCTTCCCGCGATCCTCAAACCCGGCCAGCTCGCGACCGCGGCCGACACGCATCTTGTCCCAGCGCTGATCGCCGACGCCGGCGAGCCGGCCGCCTGGCGCTACATCGAATTCTTCACCGCCAACATCCGCAACCCGAACACGCGCCGCGCTTACGCACGGGCCTGCAACCAATTCTTCGCCTGGTGCGAGAATCGCGGGCTGACGCTGACGACGATCCGGCCGTTCGATGTCGCCACCTATATCGAGACCCTCCAGAAGACCCATTCGCCGCCGGGCGTGAAGCAGCAGCTCGCCGCCGTGCGCATGCTGTTCGATTGGCTCATCACCGGCCAGGTGGTGCCGGTAAATCCGGCTTCGGCCGTGCGTGGCCCTAAGCATGTGGTGAAGACTGGCAAGACGCCGGTGCTCGATGCCGCCGACTGGCGCAAATTGCTCAACAGCGTCCCGACCGACACCGTGCGCGATCTGCGCGACCGGACATTGATTGCAACCCTCACCTATTCCTTCGCGCGCATCACGGCCGCGCTGAAAATGAAGGTGGAAGACCTTCGGCCGCAAGGTGCGGGTTGGCGGCTCCGGCTGCACGAGAAAGGAGGCAAGCATCACACCATGCCGTGCCATCATGCGCTCGCCGAGGCGCTGCACGCCTATATTGCCGCGGCCGGCATCGTCGAGGACCGCAAGGGCTGGCTGTTCCGTACCAGCCGCGGACACGACGCCACCGTGTTATCCGCGCAGCCGATGAATCAATCGGACGCCTGGCGCATGATCCGCCGGCGCGCTGTCGCTGCCGGCATTCACGCGCCAATCGGCAACCACACCTTTCGCGCGACCGGCATCACCGCTTACCTTGCCAATGGTGGCGCGCTGGAGCACGCTCAGGAAATGGCGGCGCACGAGAGCCCGCGCACCACCAAGCTCTATGACCGGACAAAGGAACGCCTCACGCAGGATGAGGTGGAGCGGATCAGGCTGTAATGGTCTCTTCGTTTTTAAAAAGGAGATCACGTCATGAACGCCACAGAGACACCAGGGCGCGGAATTCACCCGTGTGTTTTCTACACAGAGATTTGTTCAACCCTCTTACGAAGAATTCGCTGCGCGCCCGACGGTTGAATGGATACCCTAGCCTGCGCCGCGAGTGTAACATGCCCTTGATCTGGCAAAAGAAGGCGACAAGACGTGAAGCGGGTCCCCGAAGAAGAGGAATTGATGGATGTGAGCCTCAATGCACAAGCTTATGCTGGTGCTGACTTTTCAGAGCCAAACACGAAATTCATAGCTCATTTCTCGAATAAGTTTCCTGCGTTTAACGGCCAGCAAATTATAGATCTTGGATGTGGCCCCGCCGATATCACCTTCAGACTTGCAGAACGTTACCCGCAAGCACGAGTTGTCGGTGTGGATGGTGCCGATGCCATGCTCGATATCGCTCGGAAGGACCTCCTGAAACATCCTTCTTTGTCCAATCGCGTTAGTCTTCGAAGATGGCATATAGGCTTGGAGCGCAATCCATTGGGTTCAGAAGCATTCGATGCTGTCGTAAGCAACAGCTTGCTCCATCATATGCGTGATCCGCTCGACTTATGGAGGGCGATTCGTGCGTGCGCTGCTCATCACGCTGCGGTGCTTGTAATGGACCTTTCGCGACCTCAATCCCTCTCCGAGGCAGAAAATATAGTTGCCGTATACTCTGCAAAAGATCCAGAAGTTTCGAGAGTGGATTTCCTGAATTCGTTGCTTGCAGGGTACAATCCAGCGGAGATTATGGAACAACTCGCCTCAGTCAACATGGATCAGTTACACATTGAAGTAGTAAGCGACCGACATTTTATCGTTTTCGGGTCGCTCAGTTAGAAAGCAACGGTGTGGACCGCGTACCTCGGCGACTTTGTTGAACGAAAAGACCGAGTGAGTGGAGGTTTTTGTGCCGCTAAACTATGAAAAGCCCTCTCCTGAGCTCATGCGTGAGCTCGAGGAAGTCGCCAGCAGGCACAGACTCTACGCGACTATTTGACCAATCACAACATTCCGCTCGACAGTTTTCCTTCCGAACAGTTGAAGCAAATTTGCATTGCGCTCGCCCATTTACCGAAGGGCACGGCGGAGGGCTGCCGCGAGCCGCTGGTTTATGCCCGCAACCGTTTGCCGGCAATACGCCGCGAGCATGTTTTGCCAACCAAACATCGCACTGCGGCTGACGACGACAGCCAGCCTCTTGTCTCTCGCGGCGAAAGGCTTGACCAGCAATTAACAGTGCTTCTCGCCTCAGTCGCAACGGCGCTTGATCAGTATCAGACCGAGTTGCGAAGCAAGCTTCCGGATGCCGTCGAGCAGGAAACCGCCGTCGACCCCGCGAGGATCAGTAGCTTTCCGGCGGTAATATCTAAGTCTGAGGCGCTCGACCCCGTTCTCGAAGAAGCCATCGTGAGTAGTTCCCAGCTCGCTGGAGAGTGCGTCCCAAGTGCCGATCAATTAGGACGGCAGCTAACGGACGCCAAAACACATAACCAGACGGCGCGCGCCGAAGCCCAGATGCCAACCGTGCGGGTGAGTTGGTATCAGGCTATTGTAGCGAAAATACCGAAAATAGGGGAGCACATTGAACGAACGGGCGAAGTCATTGAAAAAATCGCCGATGGGATTGAAACGGTTGACAACGCATCAAAGCCGTTGCGCGACTTTTGGAGCAAGGCGAAACGGAAGCAATTCAAGCATGCCGTAGAGATGTTGAGGGACGTAGGCCAAGGTTTCAAAAGTTTTGGGCAAGAGCTGACGGCTCTGCAGAACAAGAGCGCCTCCCCGGCCAACCGACCAGATGATTTCGATCTTGAGAAAGTCCATGAAATGATCCTCGCGGGTCAGGAACCACGGCTTGAGTGGCGGCCATGGATCAAAAAGCTTGATTTTCTTCGAAAGGACTTAAGCAATCTTGCGCCCCCTCGAGAACCTTGTCGCGTTGCAGGAGCTACTCCTTGAGAACACTCGGGTGAGTGATCTCAAGCCCCTCGTGAATCTCAATGGGTTGAAAACGCTCTCCCTTAAGAACACGCGGGTGAGAGATCTCAAGCCCCTGGCGAACCTCAGCGCATTGGAGACGCTTTTGCTCGATGGCACTGGGGTCGGCGATCTAACGCCACTCGCGGGCCTTATCACGTTGAAGACACTCTCCTTCGACGGTACTCGTGTTAGCAGTCTTAAGTCACTCGAAGACCTCACCGGATTAAAGGAGCTCAGACTCAAGAACACATCGGTGAATGATCTCTCGCACCTAGTTGGCCTCAGCGCGTTGAAGACGCTCTCGTTCGACGGCACTGGGGTCGGCGATCTAACGCCACTCGCGGGCCTTATCGCATTACAAGAACTCTCTCTCGAGAACACGCCGGTGGGCGATCTCAGGCCCTTGGCAGGCCTCAGCGCGGTACAGTGGCTATTTCTCGCTCACACGAAGGTCAGCGATCTTAATCCACTTGCTGATCTCATCGCATTAGAGGAACTTGATCTCGACGACACACCGGTATCCGACCTCTCGCCGCTCATGGGACTCAAGACTTTATGGAGGGTATGGGTTGAGAGCGCCCCCGACAAGCGGCGCTTGGTAAGACGCTAGGGTCGCGCGGCGGGATTATCACTGTTAAGGAGACGTAACCCGGCGCGACCATGCCGTTGACGGACCCGGCGATGTGTTTGCCCACGACGATATTCGCGGCGGCGCGCAGGAGCCGATGAAAACCCGGTCGATCTTAATATCCGTGATTTTTTCGCCGCCCTTCAAGCCCATGTAATTTAACGCGCGCCGCCTCGCCGCGTGCGCAACATAACCTCCTTATGTTACAGTAATTATTTGTGCCGCGACGGTTGCTAAAGTTGGCAGCCTAGTTAATCAACTACGGCGGCATTCTGGTGAACGCGCAGGCCATGGCCGCGCACGAAAGTCAAATAAAAACAAAACTATATGATCTGACAGGCGACGAGATTAAGCTCGGCGCGGTGGATAGGATCGTGATTTGAACCCCTCGAGATCAAAAATCGCGTCCGCCCGCTCAAATATTAATTGCACGACTGGCTTCTTCGGTCGTCAAAGGCCTCTAATGATGAAAAAAAGATTTGAAGGCGAAAACCGACCTCAATTGATCGCCGCGCTTAAGCGGCAGGAATTCGCTTGCGGAAGGACCGAGATCGCCGGAGCGCTTGCTGTGCACGGCGAGCTTGTAGAATTTCAGCCAGGTGAAAACGTCATCGTACAGTCTGGGACAGACAATGATGTGTATTTTTTGATCGTTGGCGTTGTGACGATCGTGGTGAATGGAGCGCAGATCGCCACTCGGAAGGCCGGAGAGTATGTCGGCGAAATGGCAGCAATCGAGCCGTCCTTGCCTCGATCAGCAACGGTGTTGGTGTTGGAGTCTGTTCTTGCGCTTAAGATCAGCAGCGCGGGATTTATGGAGGTAGGAGAGCAATTCCCGCAAATCTGGCTTCCACTCGCTCAGGCACTTTCAAAAAGACTGTATCAGCGCAATTCCACAATCTCGCTGCCGAACGAAGCCCCCAAGCTTTTCATCATTTCCTCATCGGAGGCCAGACCCATCGCACACGGTGTGCGCGCTGGGCTTGAGCATGATGTTTTCAGTCAAGTGTGGGATGACGGCGTATTTTTTGCCGGCGGCTATCCGCTGGAAGCGTTGGAGCTGCAAGTCGCGGAGGCCGATTTCGCTGTCGCAATCGCGGAGGCGGACGATGTTATCGAATCTCGTAGCGTCAAAGCTCCGACGGTTCGTGACAACGTGCTTTTCGAACTCGGCTTGTTCATGGGTAAATTGACGCGTTACCGGGCGATTCTGGTGCATCCAAAAATGACGGACCTGAAACTTCCGTCCGATCTCCAAGGTCTGACGCTGGTTTCGTACGAACCGGGGGATGATGCCACTCTTGCGGCGCGCCTCACGCCGGTCTGCGATCAGATAAGAGCGCTCGTGAAAAAGCTCGGCATCCGGACATTCACCGTCGAATAAAATCAAGAATCCGGCAGACCGGAGATCGTCGGATTCCGGTCTCTGGCGTGCCTTCTACCTCGACGGAAATTGATTCAGGAATAACCCCGGGTCGGAAAAGAGTCGCCGACAGCTCCAGCCTGCCCCAACGGTGCAGTCGCGCAATTATCAGGACTGCGAAATTGACGCCAACGTCCGTGTCCTCAACGAGGTCAAACATGGTCATAAAGTCCGGTCCGCTTGGAAGCGCTTCAACCGCCGGGTGAGAGTGCCATTCGCCGATGTAGTTGAACCTTTGATAGTCGTTGCCGGTGCGCGCGAAGAACTCAGCCAGAAAATCCCGGTGGTGCTCAGGGTCTCTTACAAAATGGGCGATTGTGCCGCCTTTTCGCTGAAAGGAAATGTCAGCGATACGGAATGTTTCGTGGGCAATATGCTCCCCAACCAGAACACCGCCGATCTCACGACTTCGTCCACGCAGCTCACGATTGAGACGTTTGATTACCGGCAGGGGCAGCAACAGCTTCATTTGTCCGAGCTTCAAATAGTTCAACAATCTTCGCAATTTCGGCGGCGATCGCGTCCGGCGAAAGCTGTTTCTCGGGCTCCGCCGGTGGAGGCGGACCAACTTCAATCGAGAACGTCTCAAATGGCTGTGTAAAGACGGACCCGACGCCCAAACCAATTGCATAGACTGAATTCGGGAAGAGTGTCGGATCGCGCCCTAGCAAAGTGTCTATCGCTAACCGGGCCGCATGCGCTGCGATTGCAGATACATCGGCATCGTCGGCAATAAGAGGCACGCCGTCCTGGCCTGTCTCATAGGACCGCGTCGATCTGACGGGTGGGGGGCCGCGTTCGCCGAACCAGTTCTCGATTGCACGGCGCATATGCTGCGGCGGAGGCTCATGCTCCGGGCGGCACCGCGCTATCAGCCCCCCAATGCCGCCGCCAAAGACTTCTGCCCACATGACCGGTTTGCTTGCAAACGCAGCAACAGCCGAGACAAGATTAAGAATGTCGGGATTCGCGGTTGCATCAAAGATCAAATTGCAATCGCTGATCATTTTGAGAACAGTCTCAGCTGAGCCGCTCGATCCCTGCGCGCCCAGCCGTGCTCGCCATGCCTGCGTCTCCACGGTGGGATATGCTAATTGCATCCGCCGCGCGACGGCTTGAGCTTTGTGCGTGCCGATATCGCGCTAGTCGAGATCATTGCGAACAAAATTATCCGGAAGGAGTATGTCGTCATCCACGAGCAAAAAGCGCCCGACGCCTGACCTTGCGAGCATTACGCCGAGCTTACTTCCAAGCGAACCGCACCCGATCAGCGCGACATGTTTCCCCTTCAAAATCTCATGCGAAGCGTCCAGTCTTTGGACTTCCGGCTGTGCGGGAACTACCGCCATTTGCGAGACGGCGTTATCCTTCTCCCAAAAGAAGTATGGATGTACTTCCGCGCCCCGTAAGATTAGCGCGTAGCTATGCTCGGCGTTCAACCCAAATGCGGCGCTGGCGGCCCGGAATTCCTGTAAGCTGCTCGTAGGGGGTAGCGCACGCTCAGGCTCAATGCGAAAAATTGTTGCCGGGCTTTTTATAAATTCAATGGCCAACTGCGCCGGAATGCCCTGGTCAATCCAGCTCGTCCCGTCGGCTTGCTTGAGCTTGTCGATAACGTGAACGACGGCTTCTTTGTGGTAAGTGGAAACGAGCTTGCCGATTAACGATGTCCGAACCGGTATGGTGTCGAAAAAAGCCGCAAGCTTCCGCGTAATGACCATGCGGCAATATTCAGATCGTAATGACTGCCCCAAAGAATCCAGATGCCGTGAAGGCACGACACCCTTTTCACCGGAGGCCGGGTTCTCACCCTCAAGTAACCGGTGCGTGCTTTCGATAAGTTGGATACCCGTGAAATCGGGCGTCCAGTTATCGGGACCATATTCAAGGCACAGTTCACCACCGGCCCCAAATTGGTGTTGAGACCACCTTGTGGTGTCTCCTCGCGGAAAGATGGACGGCGGCGTGTGCGGAAACATGTCCGGGTATTGCATAAATATGGGGTACACCCGCCCGCCGGCTACGATGTCAGCATCCAAGACAAGGCGCACACTGTTGTCGATCCGCCAGCGGAGCGGCACTAACCAGTCCACGCCAAGCGCAAAAACTTCCAGTCCTTCGCGCTCAGACCGGAAGCGTGAGAGGTTGGAAATGTACCAAGTCACGCGAAGCCGCCCGGCTTGACGGGGCCGGTTGGGCGGTTGGGAAAGCTTAAAGGCGCAGCGGCAGCGGTTGCTGGCTTCAATAGGGTTGGAGCAGTGTACGCGGCGGAGCAATAGTAGGCCACGGAGCGGCGGCATTATGCGGCTGCGTGGCGGCGTAAAACCCGGCCACTTTCGAGGCTGAACCTTTTCGAACACTGATTCGAACAGGGATGGTCGGGGATGTTTGCAGTGGAGATTTACGCAGCGGTTCGACGGTTTGTTTTCATTGAAGGGAAGAGCCGGCGGGAAGCGGCGCGGGTTTTCGGACTGAGCCGGGATACGATCGCCAAGATGTGCCGGTACTCGGCGCCGCCCGGCTATGTGCGGTCCAAGGCTCCGGAGCGGCCGAAGCTCGGGCCGCTGGTTCCGGTGATCGATGCGATCCTGGAGGCCGACAAGACGGCGCCGCCGAAGCAAAGGCACACGGCGAAGCGGATTTTTGAACGGCTACGGATCGAGCACAGCTTCCTCGGCGGCTATACGGTGGTGAAGGATTATGTGCGGCTGGCGCACACCCGGTCACGTGAGGTCTTCGTGCCGCTTGCCCATCCGCCTGGCCACGCGCAGGTCGATTTCGGCGAATGCGTCGGCGTCATCGGCGGGGTGCGGATGAAGCTGCATGTCTTCTGTTTCGACCTGCCGCATTCGGACGCCTGTTTCGTCAAGGCCTATCCGGCCGAGACGACGGAAGCCTTTCTCGACGGCCACGTCTCGGCATTTGCGTTCTTCGGTGGCGTGCCGATTTCGATTTTGTACGACAATCTCAAAATCGCGGTGGCGAGGATTCTCGGCGACGGCAAACGCCTGCGCACCAGAGCCTTCACCGAACTCGTCAGCCATTACCTGTTTCAGGACCGGTTCGGGCGGCCGGGTAAGGGCAACGACAAAGGCAAGGTTGAGGGGCTGGTAAAGTATTCGCGCGCCAACTTCTTGGCGCCCGTGCCGCATGCGGCATCCTTCGAGGCGTTGAACGCCATGCTCGAGGAGCGCTGCCGCGCCCGCCAGAATGAACGCGCCGGCCGTCACGAGCAGACGATCGGCGAGCGGCTTGAAGCTGACAAAGCGGCCTTGCGCGATCTGCCGGCCACGCCGTTCGAGCCTTGCCACAAATACGCGACGAAGGTCTCTTCCATGGCGCTCGTGCGCTATCGCGTGAACGATTATTCCGTGCCAACGGCCTATGGCTTTCGTGACGTGCTGGTGAAAGGGTTCGTCGACAAGGTGGCGATCCTCTGTGGCGCTGTCGAGATCGCCCGCCATCCGCGTGTCTATGGTCGTGGCCAGTTTGTCTTCGATCCCATGCACTATCTGGCGCTGCTTGAGCAAAAGCCCGGCGCGCTCGACCAGGCGGCGCCCCTACAGAACTGGATATTGCCGGAGTCTCTTCAACATCTGCGCCGGCTGTTGGAAGCCCGCATGGGCAACCGTGGCAAGCGCGAGTTCATCCAGGTGTTGCGGCTGATGGAGGTCTTTTCCGAGGTGATCGTCGCGGCGGCTGCGCTCGACGCGATCCGGCTCGGCGCCATCGGCTTCGACGCCGTCAAGCAACTCGTCATCGCCAAGGTCGAACGCAGACCCGCAAACCTCGATCTCGGCGACTATCCCTATCTGCCCGTCGCCAGCGTTAAGACGACCTTGGCCGCCGATTATATGGCTCTCGTTTCCGGGAGGGCGGCATGACGACCGCAGCTCTTCCCGCCAGCCCGGCGCCGCCCCAGGTGCTGCTCGCGCATCATCTGCGTCAGCTCAAATTGCCGACCTTCCTGCGCGAATATGAAAAAGTCGCCGCCGAGGCCGCACGCGAGGGGCTCGATCATGTCCGCTTCCTCTTGCGTCTCGCCGAGCTTGAACTCATCGATCGTGAACGGCGCATGGTCGAGCGCCGCATCCGCGGTGCGCGCTTCTCGGCGGTGAAGAGTTTCGATACATTCGACTTCGCCGCGATCCCGTCGCTCAACAAGCCGCTCGTTCTCGAACTCGCCCGCTGTGAGTATGTCGTCGCCCGAGACAATGTCATCGCTCTCGGCAACAGCGGCACCGGCAAGACGCATGCCTGTCTGGCGCTCGGCCTCGCGGCCTGTCAGCGCGGCTTCCCGGTCTCCTTCTTCACGGCGGCCGGGCTCGTTCATCAATTGAGAGAAGCGCGCGACGAGCGGCGTCTCCTGAAACTCCAGGCGCAGCTGGCCGCCGTCAAACTGCTCATCATTGACGAACTCGGCTATGTGCCGCTCTCGCAGACCGGCACGGAATTACTCTTTGAGATCTTCAGCCAGCGTCATGAACGCGGCTCGACCATCGTCACTTCGAACCTGCCGTTCGAGGAATGGACCAGCATCTTCGGCAGCCAGCGTCTGACCGGCGCGCTTCTCGATCGGCTGACGCATCATGTCCATATCCTGGAGCTCAACGGCGAGAGCTACCGGCTGAAACAGTCGAAGGCCCGGCGGCGGCGTGCGGCCCAACCTTCCGATGCGGAAGCCGTAGCCGCCGATCCCGAAACCGGCGAAATCATCAGCGCCTCCTGAAAGCCACGTCCCGCCCCGGCTGCGAAACCCTGGCCATCTCCGCCGGGGCGGACGTGGCGCATCGTGCCCTACGTCCACGCCGCAAACTGGCCTGGTTTTGCTCCGCCCCGATGGCCGGCTTTTACTCCGCCGTTGACATTTTCCGGCAAGCCCAGGACGTTCATAGCGATTGCGTCCCAGGGCGGTGTCCAGCTCGGCTTCCAGTAGCTCCTCAATAAAACCGCGAATGCGCGTGCGAACCCCAGCTTCAAGAGGATCAAACCAGTCATCGCAAAGAAAATGCTCGTCCGATGAATCCTTGATCGCTGGCTTTGTGCTATCCATTGTCATGGCGTGATCTCCATCGGCGTGCTAACGCCGATTCTGTTTGGTTGAACAAACCGGAGGTTACGCCACCTTCAAATTCCAACCACTTCCGCGACGGCACCATACAGGTCTGACGAGATCACTGGGAGGCATGCGGGTGCCCTGTTGTCTTTGACGTAGTGGGCGTTGTTGGCAACCCTCTGGGTATCGGCCGTTTTCCAGAAAGTCTGTTGCGCGCACTCCCCTGCAGGGGTTTCCATCTGCCGCGACACTGGCCGATCGGTATCGATATACTGGCTGTCCTTGACCTGCTGCATGGTCAATTCAACCGAGAATTCGTGTCCCTTTGGATTTTGGATCGAGGTGCCCCAGACGGATGGGGGCAGAAGAACTTCGCGACCGGAGAGCCATTTGCCGGTATCGACGGCAACCAACAAACCAACCAACTGGTGTCGTCAAATAGAAAGTCGCTAACGGTGCCAAGCCGGCCATCATTTGCCGCGATCGCGTAGCCGTTGATCACTGATGCATTCCACAACGTCGCGCGCTCCTAAACGAGCTTGACTGAGTTATTCAGCGGCCAGCATGGACGAGACGATCCGCCGACTATACCGCTTTCATGCCCGCATGCACATCAACGCGTGAGGGGTTGGCCGCATCGAGGATTGTTTTGGCGCGAGCTATTTCCGCCGCCGGTCCGTGCGCCATCACCAGAAAGTTATCGGCTTTCAAGGCGGCCTCGTATTGGATCACGCTGTCCTTCGGCACGCCAATGCTATAGAGCGCGGCACCAAGCGCACTTAGCCCACCAACCACGATAGCGGTCTCGACGGCGGAGATCGCCATGGTGGCCAGATATCCAAGCACGACGACATGCCCAACAACGGGAATGGTCATGAACAGCCCGCCAAAGAACCAGCCCCAGAGACCGCCCCAGAACGCACCCCGCGTGCCCCAAAACTTGATCCGATCGCCCTCGTTGTAGAAGCCGATGACCTTTTCGTCAGTATGGTATCCCTTACCGACAACGCTGAGATTCTTCATCTCAAAGCCGGCCGCGGCTAACTTTTTCACGGCTGTTTCCGCTGCGTTGTGGTCTTCGAAGACGGCGATGACTGTGTCAGTTTTATCCATTTGATCCTCCTTCAGCACGAGACGGCGCGCGAAATTTGCATCGCGCGCTTTGGGTCAGACAGGAGCCCGGGAAAACTCATGGAGAGTGGCTTTTCGCGCGCGTCACCCAGCCAAGGCGACAATACCCGGTGCCGATTCCGGCGAAGTCTCCCGGGTATACTGCAATGATTTCTCCCACTGTACAGATTTGATCTCGCCCAGGGCGTAGGCAATTCTGGCGGGCGGTTTTTTGTGGCATGCAGGATGCCATGCTGTCAATCTTTCTGGGTTATTTTTGGACGACTGCGGCGCAGGCTTTCGCCGCGGAGATCGATGCGATAAGCATTGTGTACGAGACGGTCGAGGATGGTATCGGCATAGGGGGGTCACCGAACACCTGCGGCCAATCGGCGAATGCCAGCTTGGGGATGCGCAGTTCCACCGTCCCGGCCCGGGTCTCCCAGTCGCGATCCCGAAAGCCGTTGCGTTGCACCAGCCGCTCGGGGCTCTTGTCGCCGTGCGCCGCCGCGGTCCGGCCGCCCACCTCCAGCTCCATCAGTCGCTGGGCGCCGTAGCCGATCATCTCGCGCGAGAAAAGTCCGCGTCCTGGCTCTTCTCCATCAGCGAGCGCAGGTTCATCATATCGTTGGTCATCTTCGGTCCTTGGTTGAAGTTGCTGTCGCAACCCAACCCTAACCGAAGATCATCGATGACCGCCGCTGCGCCGCTCGCTCGCTACGGCGCCATGGCGAGAGAGGCGCGCGTCGCGAGCGGCTCAGCTACCACCGAGCTACACCACGCCCTGGGACGCGACCTCGTCGATGTCGAGCGTGACTGGAGCAGGCGGTCTTGGATAGCTGGCGCAGTACAGCTCCCCATGACCGCATTTTCCGGATGACTCGCGCTGGGTTGACGCGTTTCTCCCAGCGCGGCATGGTGGGCTGCGAGCACGGATCGCGTCCGCTCTTCGGAACCTCGGGCGACATCAAGTCGTAATTCCTTCGGCGACTTCGTCGCAATCGGCAGCAAAGTGCAAGCATCATGACCATTCGCGAATCACCAGCCTCTCGGTCCGACCATCTCCAGATGCTGACGGCGGCCATTTTCGACGTTGACGGCGTCCTGCTCGAATCCCCTCATGAGCGTGCCTGGCGCGAAGCGCTCCAAGGCTTTGCTGATCCCGATCGCTTCACCGCCGCGATGTATCAGGCCCATGTCGCGGGCAAACCGCGCCTCAGCGGCGCACGTGCCGCCCTGGAGGCGCTGGGCGTGCCGGACGCCGGGCGGCGAGCAGTCGCCTATGCCGAGCGCAAGCAGAAGCGGCTCGAGGAGCTGATCCATGCCGGGAGTGTCGCTGCCTTTCCCGACGCGCTCCGCTTCGTTCAGGCGGTTGGGGCGCTAGGCTGGCGCATGGCGGTTGCTTCGTCCTCCAAGAACGCTAACGGAATGATGCAGCCGATCCGCCTCGGTTCTGGCCAGAGCCTGCCCGATGTCTTCAGTGCCAATGTCTGCGGGCGCGATTTGCGGCAGGGCAAGCCGAATCCGGAGATTTTCCTCCTTGCTGCCGCGGAGCTGCACGTGGCACCCGCACATTGCTTCGTGGTCGAGGACGCGCCCGCCGGTATCGAGGCGGCCCGCGCAGGCCACATGACGGCGCTCGGGGTCGCCCGGCACAGCGACGCGGCCCTATTGCGGGCGGCGGGAGCGGATCTCGTCGTGACGAGTCTAGACGAAATCGCAGTCTATGAACTTGCTGAAGGGCGGCTTTGCCGGCGGCCGGCATGATCAGGCCAGGGATGATGGAACACGTACTCGATCCGACCACTGATCCCATTTGGGTCTTTGGCGCGGATGGCTACGACCCGCTTCGCGAGAGCAGCGTTGAGTCCCGCTTCGCGATCGGCAACGGTTTCCTGGGCGTAAGGGGCGGGCGAGCGACGACCCGGGGCGCGCGTTGGGTCATTCCGGCGCGAACCTATGTGGCCGGGCTGTTCGACACGCCCGGCACCGAGCGTGCCACACCAGGGCTGGTCCCAGCCGCCGACTGGCTGCGGGTCCGCATCTTGCTGCCTGACGGACCCCTGGTACATCATCCTGGTGATATGTCGTCGCATCGCATGACGCTCGACGTAAGGCGAGGCGCATTGCTCAGTGAAAGCCGTCAGTTGAAGGCGGCCGGCCTAAGCATCCGCCTGCGCACGTTGCGCCTCGTGTCGCTGAGCGAGCGCACGGTCGGGCTGCAGCTGATCCAATTGGAGATCGAGGACGGCGTGATCGATGTCACGCTCGAAGCGTCGTTCGAAGGAGTGGAACTCGGGCTCGTGACCGAACGGGTCGATCAGGATCTCGGCGTGTGGCACACCCAGCATTCGGGGAAGGGCCTCGCCATGGCGACAGCATCGTCGCTGCAGATCGACGGCCACGATCTTCCGCCGGCCGCGCTCGGCCAATTAAAATGGTCCTGGAGCTGGAAATCCCGCCCCGGGCAGGTGGTGTGTTTCGAGCGCTCCGTCGCCATCGTGCGCAGCGACACCCAAGGTCTGGATCCCGGTAGTGAAGCCCGGGACAAGCTCGGCTTTGCGCGACACATCGGCTGGCACGGCATGGTCGCGGCACACGAGGCGGCCTGGGCAAGCCGCTGGCAGTGCAGCGATGTGGAGGTCGATGGCGACGCGGAGGCACAGCGGGCATTGCGGTTCGCTCTCTACCACCTGAACAGCGCGGCTAACCCAGCCGACGAGCGCGTCTCGATCGGCGCCCGGGCGCTGACCGGCGACGATTATGGTGGCCACGTCTTCTGGGACACCGAAATTTACTTGCTGCCCTTTTATGTCCTGACCTGGCCCGAAGCGGCCCGAGCGCTGCTCATGTATCGCTTTCACACCCTTGATGCCGCGCGAGCGAAGGCCGCTGGGATGGGCTGGCGCGGCGCGCTCTACGCCTGGGAATCGGCCGATAGCGGCGCGGAGATGACGCCTGAGCAGGCTATCGGTCCGGATCGGAAGATCATCGACATCCTTTGCGGCAAGCAGGAGCAGCACATCAGTGCTGACGTCGCCTACGCGGTGTGGCAATATTGGCAGGCGACCGGGGATGAAGGGTTCCTATTAAACGCTGGTGCCGAGATCCTCCTGGAGACGGCTCGGTTCTGGTCCAGCCGCGCGCAGCCGGAGGCGGACGGATACGGCCATATCCGCGGCGTCATTGGACCGGACGAGTATCACGAGCATATCGACGACAACGCCTTCACCAACGTCATGGCCCGCTGGAACATCCGGCGCGCGCTCGATGCGGCGGTATTGTTGCGCGAGCGCTGGCCCGAGTGCTGGGCACGCCTCTCGTCTCGCCTCGGCCTGGACGACACCGAGCTGGAGCGGTGGCGCAGCGTCGCAGAGACGATGGCGACCGGTCTCGATCTCAAAACGGGACTGTTCGAGCAGTTCGCGGGCTTTTTCGCTCTCGAACAGATCGATTTGGCCGCCTACGCAGGCCGTTCCGTCCCGATGGACGTGGTGCTTGGGCGGGAGCGGATACAAAAATCTCAGGTGATCAAACAGGCCGATGTCGTGGCACTTCTGGGGCTGCTGCCGGAGGAGTTCGTCCGCGAGACGGGGGCCGAGAACTTCCGTTACTACGAGCCTCGCTGCGGCCACGGCAGCTCGCTGAGCCGCGCCATGCATGGGATGGTCGCCGCCCGGCTAGGCTACTCCGAAATGGCGCTGCGCTACTTTCGGCAAACCGCGGCGATCGATCTCGCCGATACGCATGTGGCAATTGACGGTGGCGTGCACATAGCGGCCCTGGGCGGGATCTGGCTGACCGCAGTGTTCGGTTTCGCAGGGTTGTCACTACACAGCGACGGCATCGCTGTCGATCCACAGCTACCGGCAAATTGGCGCAGCCTTGGCTTCAGCCTTCAGTGGCGTAGCCGCCGGCTCAAGATCAGGATCGAACAGGCCAAGCAACTTGTCGAAGCAACGCTGGAAGCAGGAGAGCCGATGACGCTTGTCGTAAGCGGTGAGCCGCACGAGCTCCGCCGTGATCAGACGCTCCGGGTCTTCACCGAAAAGCCGTATGGCTCGAAGACCCACCCCCCGTCGAGCACGCCGCCCGTTGGCTGATCACAAAGCTCGCAGATATGGCGAGCCAACAAGTTTGCGGTCCCGTGCTGTATCCACAAGACGGCGTGTAACTGAAGGTTGAACCCAGGCACACAGAAAGTCACAAGAAAATGGGCGCACCCACTTCAACGCTAGATCCGCAGGACCGCAACGAGTGTCCCGGCAGGCAAGGATTACTGGGTTCCGGCGAGTTGTGCAGGATGGACGCCTATTGGCGGGCCGCCAACTACGTGTCTGTCGGGCAGATTTATCTCTATGACAATCCGCTCTTGCGCGAGCCGCTGACGCTCGCCCACGTGAAGCCGCTGGTGGTCGGACACTGGGGCACTACGCCGGGCCAGAACTTCATCTATGTGCATTTGAACAGGGTGATCAAGAAGTATGATCTGGACATGTTCTACATCGCCGGTCCCGGTCATGGCGGCCCGGCGGTCGTGGGTAATGTTTACCTCGAAGGCACCTACACTGAGATTTATCCCGACGTCAGCCAGGATGAAGCCGGGCTGAAAAAGCTGTTCACGCAATTCTCGTTTCCCGGTGGGATTTCCAGCCATGTTGCGCCGACTACGCCGGGTTCGATTCACGAAGGTGGCGAGCTTGGCTACTCGCTCAGCCATGCCTTCGGGGCCGCGTTCGACAATCCCGATCTGATCGTCGCCTGCGTCATCGGCGACGGTGAAGCGGAAACGGGTCCCTTGGCGACCTCATGGCAGTCCAACAAATTTCTCGACCCGGTTACCGATGGTGCCGTGCTGCCGATCCTGCACCTCAACGGCTACAAGATCAGCAACCCGACTGTCCTGGCCCGCATTGAGCATGAGGAATTGGAGCGGTTTCTCCAAGGCTGCGGCTGGGCGCCCTGCTTTGTGGAAGGTGATGAGCCGAAAACGATGCATCAACTCATGGCCGCCACCGTGGAAAAGGCCATCGAGAACATCCGGCAGATCCAACAGAATGCGCGGAACAAAAACGCCACCGTTCGGCCGCGCTGGCCGATGATCGTCCTCAGGTCACCCAAGGGCTGGACGGGACCGAAACTAGTCGATGGCCTCCAGGTCGAGGGTACGTTCCGAGCGCATCAGGTGCCGCTCCTGGTGGATCCAGAGCATCCCGATCATGTGGCGCAGCTTGAAAGCTGGATGAAAAGCTACAAGGCTGAAGAACTGTTCGATGAAAATGGCCGCCTGATATCGGAATTGGCCGATCTTGCGCCGAAGGGCGACCGGCGGATGGGCGCCAATCCGCACGCCAATGGCGGGATTCTGCTGCGCGACCTGCGCATGCCGGATTTTCACCTTCACGCGGTAAGCGTGTCTTCGCCCGGCGCCGCTGACGCCCAAGATACGCTCGTGTTGGGTAAGTTTCTGCGTGACGTGGCCAAGCTGAATCAGGATCAGCGTAATTTCCGTATCTTCGGCCCCGATGAGACGCTCTCGAATCTTTTGGGCGCGGTCTTTGAAGTCACCAATCGTCAGTGGGACGCCCGGGAAGAGAAGAATGATGAATTTCTCGCACCCGCCGGACGCGTGCTGGACTCGATGCTCAGCGAGCACCAGTGCGAGGGCTGGCTGGAAGGATATCTGCTGACCGGGCGGCACGGGCTGTTCAACAGCTATGAGGCGTTCATTCGCATCGTCAACTCGATGTTCAGTCAGCACGCCAAATGGCTCAAGGTGACGCTGGAACTCCCGTGGCGCCGGAAGATCGCGTCGCTGAACTATCTGCTCGCCTCCCACGTTTGGCAGCAGGATCACAACGGCTTCACACACCAGGATCCGGGTTTCCTTGACCATGTGATCAACAAAAAGGCCGATATCGTGCGCGTCTACCTGCCGCCCGATGCCAACTGTCTGCTGTCGGTCTTTGACCACTGCCTGCGCAGCCGCCATTACGTTAACGTGGTGGTGGCCGGCAAACACGCCCTCCCGCAATGGCTGCCCATGGAGGCGGCCGTTGTGCATTGCACGGAAGGCCTCGGAATCTGGCAATGGGCCAGCAACGACCGAGACTCCGAGCCCGACGTGGTGATGGCATGCTGCGGTGACACGCCCACGCTGGAAATCCTGGCGGCCGTTTCCATTCTTCGCCAGCATCTGCCCGATCTAAAAATCCGGGTGATCAACGTCGTTGATCTGATGAGGCTGCAGTCTGAGAGCGAGCACCCGCACGGACTGAGCGACATGGATTACAATTCGCTGTTCACCAAAGACAAACACATCATCTTTGGCTTCCATGGATATCCCTGGCTCATACACCGTCTGACCTACCGCCGGACTAATCGCAACCTCCACGTCCGGGGCTACAAGGAAGAAGGCACCATCACGACGGCCTTCGATATGCGGGTGCAGAACGACCTGGACCGCTTTCATCTGGTGCAAGACGTGGTGGATCGCCTGCCACAGTTGGGTGGCAAGGGGGCCTATCTGAAGCAGATGGTCCGGGACAAGCTTATCGAGCACAAGCATTACATTGATAAACACGGCCGGGACTTGCCGGAGATCCGCAACTGGAAGTGGGGCAACCCCACATGAATGCGAAAGAGCTCATAGACACCGCGAGGACGCTGGTCGCCGGCGACAAGGGCCTGCTGGCGATGGACGAGAGTAATCCAACCTGCAACAAACGATTCTCCAAAGAGGGGATTCCCCAGACCGAGGAGGCTCGACGCGCCTATCGGGAATTGATTGTGACCACACCTGGTCTCGGTGAGTGCATCAATGGCGCGATCCTCTACGACGAGACGATCCGCCAGCGAAAGAAAGACGGCACGCCATTTGTTAAGGTCCTCGCCGATGCGGGCGTCATTCCAGGCATCAAAGTCGACATCGGCGCAAAGGACCTGGCCGGTCATCCCGGAGAGAAAATCACCGAAGGCCTGGACGGATTGCGTATCCGCCTCCAGGAGTATTTTCAAATGGGCGCGCGTTTCGCCAAATGGCGCGCAGTGATCGCCCTGGGCGATGGAATTCCCAGCCGGGGTTGCATCGAGGCCAACGCGCAGGCCTTGGCCCGCTATGCCGCGTTGTGCCAGGAAGGCGGACTAGTCCCCGTCGTAGAGCCGGAAGTGCTCATGGTTGGCGATCATACCCTGGAGCGGTCCCGCGAGGTGACGGAGGATGTCCTGCGAACCGTGTTCAACCAGCTTTACGTACAACGGGTGATGCTGGAGGGGATGATCCTGAAGCCCAACATGGTGCTTCCGGGATTGACCTGCCCCGGTCAGGAAACGGTTGACGAGGTGGCCGAAGCCACGGTCGGATGTCTCCTGCGGGTCGTCCCCGCCGCGGTCCCGGGGATTGCGTTCTTGTCGGGCGGCCAATCCGGCGAACTGGCCTCCGCCCGTTTGAATGCCATGAATGTCAAATTCAAGTCACCAAACTCGCCGCCGCCTTGGGCGTTGTCGTTTTCGTTCGCCCGCGCCATCCAGCAACCGGCATTGGAGATTTGGCACGGCGAGGAGGCTCATGTGTCGGCGGCACAGCAAGCTCTGTATCACCGAGCTAGGTGCAACCGGGCTGCGCGCCGTGGCGAATACAGTGAGGCGATGGAAAGGACTGAGCATCCGAATCGAAGCCGATGCGAATGACGATTTGAATCCCTGGCCAGCAGGGGGTGAAGTAGGGCGCGAACATTGACCGCTACTCAGAATACGCTTCTGCAGCTTTACTTCATTCGACACGGCGAAACCGCATGGTCGCTCTCGGGCCAGCACACGGGCCGCACGGACATTCCATTGACTGCGCATGGCGAAGACGAGGCGCGCAAACTTGGACCATGCCTCTGGGGGATCCAGTTTACTCGTGTGCTTACCAGCCCCCGGCAACGCGCGCAACGAACGTGTGAGTTCGCCGGGCTGGGGCCGGCGGCCGAGATTGAACCGGACCTGGTGGAGTGGGACTATGGCGATTACGAAGGACAGCGCTCGGCGGACATTCGCAAAGGGCGACCGGACTGGAATGTGTTTCGGGACGGTTGTCCTCGCGGTGAAATGCCCGCACAAGTTTCCGATCGTGCTGATCGGCTCATCGCACATCTTCGCGCGCTGGACGGAAACGTCGCGCTCTTCTCGCACGGCCAGTTCGGGTGCGTCCTGGCCGCGCGATGGATCGGATTGCCGGTGCTCGAAGGCCAGCATTTTGCGCTCGGCACGGCATCGCTCAGCATTCTCGGCCACGAACCCAGCCACCCCAAGGTGCGGGTCATAGCGCTGTGGAATGCCGCCCCGGCATCACTATCAGGTGGCCATAAAGAGCGCCCTCCTTCAACGCGGTAACTGAGGAATGCCGCGAGGTCGAGACCGGCAATCAGCGGCTGCCGTGGCGCCGCATCCATGTTTCAGTCGCCCGGAGCTGGAATATGCGGCGCAACCAAGTTGAGGAACATTCCCAGCCGCAGGATCGGTTCCGAGCCGAGAGCGAAGAGCGCGGCACCGGCCAAAATCAGGATGCATACCAACAGCCCGCGTCCGAGCTGGATTGAGTGATGTCGCAGGTTCACAATGGAACGCCAAATGGGAGCTCTGGAATCGCATTAACGACATGATTTCATTGCATTCTCTTCAGCGTTCATGTCGTGTTGCGTACCTTTGCGTAAAGGGACCCATCATCGGTACGCTCTAATCTCGGGCTTCATTTCTCAATTTGTGAGCTGCTTGCGGATTTCGAGCAATTCTTGGCGGCGCTCGTCGGTTGTCTTTGGATAGCTCATGCCAAGATTCTCGAGCGTATCCAGGATGATTTGGGATATGATCAACCAAGCGTTCTCTTTGTCGTCGGCGGGAACGACATACTAGGGCGCATCCCGAGTGCTTGTCGCACTGAGGCATTCCTCATACGCCTTCATATAGTGCTTCCAGTATTTCCGCTCGTTGATATCCGCGAGGCTGAATTTCCAGTTCTTTTCCAGCTCGTCGATACGCGCCAGGAAACGCTTTCGCTGCTCTTCCTTCGAGAGGTGTAAGTAGAACTTCACGATGCGGGTTCCGTTGAGATGGAGATGTCTCTCCAAATTCGCGATCGAACGATACCGGTCGTGCCAGATCGCCTTGTCGTCGTCTGGCACGTCCGGGATGGCTTCGCTGTGGAGAATTTCGGGATGCACGCGGACGATCAACACCTCCTCGTAATAGGATCGGTTGAAAATGCCGATCCGGCCGCGCTCCGGTAGATCACGAGTGGTGCGCCAGAGAAAATCGTGTTGCAATTCGGCAGGACTTGGATGTTTGAAGCTGAAGACCTGGCAGCCTTGCGGATTGACTCCGGACATCACGTGCCTGATAGCGCCATCTTTTCCGGCCGCATCCATCGCCTGAAAGATCAACAGGACGGCGTAGCGGTCGGATACATAGTGAAGCTGTTGCAGCGAGCTTAGTTGCGCAACGTGCTCTTCAAGCAGCTTTTGATAGTGGTCCTTCGACTTATACACTGGCTCCCGGTACTAGACGCGGTTGGATAAGGCATTGAGATGATTCATAAAGGCGATTCTTTTCGGCAAGAGAAGGATCGCCTAGATGCAACCATTATTCTCGAATGCCCTATCCAAGGCCGTAGAAAATCACATCAAATTGTCGGACACAAGGCGTGAGACGCTGGCGTGGCTGGCGCTATTGATCATGCAGCAAGGCACGATCTGCCTGTGGCGGTTGGCGGCGTATGTCGCGAGCCCGGCGCAAACAGATTCCGTGCGGCGGCGGTTCTATCGATTTTTCCAGCATGTCAAACTGGACGGCGCGGCGGCCGCGTGCGTGGTCGTCGATCTTTTGGGACTTTCCGGCAAGCCTTGGGTTCTGGCCGTGGATCGGACCAACTGGGAGTTCGGTAAAACGACGATCAACATCCTGATGGTTTCGGTGATCTGGAACGGCATGGGGATACCTCTGATATGGACGCTGCTGCCAAAGGCGGGGAACTCGAACACACTTGAGAGAACCGGTCTTCTGGATCGTCTGCGTGCTGTGTTTCCAGACCTGAAGATCGCCTCGCTCATGGGCGACCGCGAGTTCATTGGCGACGTATGGATGGCTTACCTGCATGAGGCGAAGATCCCGTTCATTCTGCGGCTGCGCGAGAACCAACATGTCGTGCGCGAGGGCTACGAGACATGGACGATCGCCAACATTGCGCGGCATCTGAACAAAGGCCAGAAAACGATCCTCAAAGGCGCTTGCCGGCTTGGGCAAAACGGGCAGGCGCCGTCGCCACCCATACGGCTCGCGATCATGCGGATCGCCTCGGGCGAACTTTTGGCGCTGGCCTGTTCCAGCAAGCCGCATCATGCGCTGGCCCGCTATCGCCAGCGATGGACCATCGAAACCATGTTTGGCAACCTGAAAACCAAGGGCTTCAATCTGGAGGACACGCATCTGACCAACGCCGATAAGCTGTCCACCCTCTTGGCGTTGCTGGCTTTGGCCGTGGCACTTTCCGTTAAAACAGGTGTGGCGGCGGCGCGGCGGCGGTCAATCCCCATCAAAAAACACGGCCGCCGGGCGTGGTCGCTGTTTGCCCTCGGCCTATCCGCGTTGCGGAAAATCTTCGCCGCCGCAAATCCTCCCCAAATAAGCGCTTTCCTCACCCAACTCCTGTCCCCGAAACTCCAACTCAACTCACTGAAATATCTGGCACACTGAAAGTGAGTTTAGTACGATGACACTGGCTCCACTTTCGCCGGCCACTTCTCAAGATCGACTTCGTCGCCTTCCTTCACGCGGAAGTCTTTTGAACTGATTTTCATTTCCAACCTTTCGGCGGTGCTTGCCGCATGGTTAGGGTCGGTGCGTTTGAGGGTCTTATCTGAATCTCCCGGTCTGCGTGGACACGTCCCGAACCCTTCGCGGCCTTGCCGCCTCTATAGTTCATTGGTTTACTCGGCCGCCGCTTTCGCTGATGATCAGATCATCGCCGGGCCGCAGATCGCCCTTCACAATTTCCGTGTAAATGCCGTCATGGAGACCGAGTTGAACCGGGACCGCTGTCGGCCTTCCCTCACGCAAGATCCAGACCTGCGGCCCGCCATCCAGCGGTGTCCTGGCGCCGGAGCCGCCGTGCGGGACCGCTAGATCCCTAGGCGAATAGCGCAGCGCCTGACCCGGCGCACGGAGGACATCGTCGCGTCTGTCGACCACGATTTTGATCGTCGTCGTCATGCCGGGTTCGAGCAAACGATCCGGATTGGACGCGGTGATCACGACGTCATAGGTGACGAGGTTCTGGATAGCCTGTAGCGATGGGCCAATTTGCGTCACCTCGCCGGCGAAGGGACGGTTCGGGAAGGAGTTGACCGTGAACGTGGCCTTGTCGCCGAGCTTGACCTCGCCGGTGTCGTTCTCGCTGACATTGGCGTCGACGCGAATGACGGTGAGATCTGCTGCGACGAGGAAGAGCGGCGCCGTCTCTGAGCCGGCCGCGACCATCTGGCCTATTGCGACGTTGCGCGAGACCACAGTTCCATCAATCGGCGAAACAATATCAGTATAGCCGAGGTTGTTCTCGGCGGCATGAAGCGCCGCTTGGAGCTGAGTGATCGTTGCCTCGTCGAGCTTCGTCTGCGTCTGCGCCTGCTCATAGGCCCTGCGCGAATTGTCGAGCGCTTTCCGGGAAACGGCCCGGCGCTTCGACAGGGCCTCATGGCGCTCGAAGGCCGCTTTCGTATGGGCGAGATCCGCTTTGTCCTTTTGGAGCCGATCCTCGGCTGCCGCCAGATCGGCCTTGTCCTGATCCATCACGACTTCATAGGGGTGCGGATCGATTTTCGCGCAAAGCTGCCCCGCCTTCACTTTCGTGCTGGCGGCGCAATAGAGTGCCTGGATCACGCCGGACACGCGGGCGCCGATTGGCGCTGTCGCCGTGGGAACGACGATGCCGCTTGCGGTCACGGTGCGGATGATTGAGCCAAGTTCGATCTTCTGCGTCGCGTAGTGAACGGTGGCGGTTCGATGCGTCGACCAATAGAGCCAGCCACCGCCGCCGAAAGCCAGAACGACGAGGGCGGCGGCGGCCGGTATTCGCCAATGGATAGAGACCCAACCGGCAGCCGTCTGATCCGCCATCCCAGCCACCCCACCGGCGCGTGTCTTTACAGAACCATTTTTGATTGGACCGAAAATCCGATAGGTGAGCAGCTTCACGGGGTCAGTCACGAGGAACCAAGCCACGGCATAGCCCCAAACGAACAGGGCCCAACCCCAACCGAGGGGTGTCATAAATAGCCCATAGACCGCAATGAGAGTCGCCAGCGCTTGCGTGCCGAACACCGCGATCAAGAGAATCCGTGCGGGGCGTATGGACCAGAAGGGGCCGCGCGTGCGCGTCTGGAAAATTGTCAGATGTCCAGCCACGGACAGCATCAGGTACATGAGCGTCTGGATGTGCGGACGGTCGAGGTGAAAAACGCGGTCGCCCAGATAAAACAGGCCAAACGATGCTATAGGGCCGACGACGCCCAGTACCGTGGCGATCCCCAGCACCAGGCGCATGTTCCAGGCCTCGGGCTGATTCTTGTAATGAACGTTGTCATAGGCAATGGACAGGATAGCGCCGTCGTTGAGCAACGCCAGCATCACGATCATCACCGCCGTCAACGGATAAAAATTAAAGATCAGAATCGACAGCGTCATGAACAGCAGCACGCGCAGCGTCTCGGCGATGCGGTAGATCGCGTAGCTGTTCATCCGCTGGAAAATCTTCCGGCTCTCCTTGATCGCGTCAATAATGACCGACAGTCCGGGCGTCATCAGCACGATGGCCGCCGCCGCGCGCGCCGCATCCGTCGCGCCCGAAACGGCGATACCGCAGTCGGCTTTCTTTAGCGCGGGGGCGTCATTCACACCGTCGCCCGTCATTCCGACGATGTGGCCGCCTTGCTGCAGGACATCCACGATGTGGAATTTGTGTTCGGGGAATACTTGGGCGAAGCCATCCGCCTTCTCGATCAACTCCGCCAGCGCCGCCGTTTCGTGACGCTTTGTGTCGCCGAAGCCGCTGGCATCAAGGATATTCGTGCCCATCCCTAGTTTCTTGGCGGTTTCCCGGGCGATGGCCAGTGCGTCACCCGTAACCATCTTGACGCTTACGCCCATCTGCCGCGCGGTCGCGATGGTTGCCTTGGCATCGTCCCGTGGCGGATCGAACAGGGGCAGCACACCGAGAAACTGCCATTTTCCGTCTTCCTCGGCCCGCGCCACGCCCAATGAACGAAAGCCGTGCGCCGCGAAGTCATTGACGGCTTTCCCGACGGCGGGCTTCACCTGCGCGGCATTGGCCGACAGCTCCAAGATCACCTGCGGCGCACCCTTGGCGACCTTGAACTCCTTTCCGTCCGCGTCTTTGACGGTGGCTTCGGTGCGCTTATGCACAGGGTCGAACGGCTGGAAATGAACCACCTGGTAGCCCTTCAAGGCCTGATCATTTTTCAGACCGCCCAACACGGCCAAGTCGATGGTGTCCTTATCGTCAGCGCGCGACGCCAGCGCGGCGTGCAGGATGACTTGATCGGCAGAGATATGGTTGACGCTGAACGGATCGCCCAGCGTCAACTTGTTCTGTGTTAGCGTGCCCGTCTTGTCCGAGCACAGTATGTCCACGCCGGCGAGTTCCTCGATGGCCGACAACCGGGTCACAATCGCCTCTTTTTTGGCGAGGAGGCGCGCGCCGACCGCCATGGTCACAGAGAGCACGGTGGGCATCGCCACGGGGATCGCGGCCACGGTCAGCACCAAGGCGAACTGCAATGTGGTGAGGATTGGGTCGCCGCGGAGGATCGCCGTCGCAATAATCACCGCCACCAGAACCACCGCGAGAATGATCAGGTAGTCGCCAATCTTTAGCACCGCGCGTTGAAAATGGCTGACTGTGTGCGCCTCCTGCACCAGTTGCGCAGTCTTGCCGAAGTAGGTGTTCGCACCCGTGGCGTAGACCAGTGCGCCGATTTCGCCCTGACGAATGATCGAACCGGAAAACACGGCGTCGCCCGACTTGCGCGTGGCGGGCAATGACTCTCCCGTCAGCGCGGCCTGATCCACCTCCACGGGGTCGCCTTCGAGCAAGCGCGCATCCGCCGGCACAATGTCCCCGAGGCGCAGGCGGATAACGTCGCCCGGCACCAACTCACGCGCCGCCGGATTGATCCACTTCCCATCCCGTTTTACCCTGGCCTTGATCGCGAGCTTCGCCTTCAGGGCGGCGATGGCGTTGCCCGCTTGGTGTTCTTCCCAGAATCCGACAACAGCATTGGCCAGAAGCAGAAGGAGAATGATGACAAAATCCGGCCAATGCCGGGCTACCGCCGATAGGATCACCGCCACTTCGATCATCCACGGAATGGGACCCCAAAAATAGGTGAGGAATTTCAGGAACGGATTGGTTTCCTTTTCTTCAATCTCGTTCGGCCCATATTGGGTCAGGCGTTTCTGCGCCTCGGCTTGACTGAGGCCCTCCGGTGACGAGCCCAATTTTTTCTCCACCTCCAGCAGGGGGAGGGATTTCAAATCATCCCTTGCATTAGGCTTCGATCCCAACTTCAATTCGAGTTGGTCGGCATTGGGTTCCATAGCGGGGTCCCTTCCGTCTTTGCGATGCCCAGGTTTCGTGAATCTCCGGATACTCATCACCCCTGACCATTTCATCGTGGCATTACATTCGCCATGGCGCGCAGGCCGGTTACTCTTGGAGCGATGATAATATAGAGCGCGCTGTGGCACCAACGCTGTGCCCCAGCCACGGCCTCGCCGCGCCAACGCCCCTGCATATGTTTGCTGTCAAGCTCCGGCACACTCCCGCTTGATCCACGAGGCGACTTCGGGCCAGAAATTCTTGAGAGTTTTCGAGCCCATGAACAGGCCGATATGGCCACCCGGGACCAGCTTCTTGGCGATCTTCTCCTTCGGAGTGCCAAGCTTTGCTTCAACTGCAAACACCTGCGGAGAAGGCGTTATGTCGTCGCTCTCACCGGCCATCAGGAAAGTTGGACAGATGATGTCGCCAAGCCCGATCTTGCGGCCGAGCGCGGAGAACGTGCCCTTGTAGAGCTGGTTGTCCTTAAACAGAAGCTTGATCGCTTGCAGGTACCACACGCCGGGCAGATCGAGCGGATGTTAGTACCATCTCTCGAATTCCTCGCGTTTCTTGGTAAAGGCGGGGTCTTCGACATTTTCGTAAAGATCAAGATAGGTCTTGAAGTAATGCTCCACCGGATGCATGCTTTTCCAGCCGGCAAGCATGAATTTGCCGCGCATCAGGCCACCGCCTTGTATAACCAGGTCTTCGAAGAAGCTCATCGGCGGCTCCTTCGCGATCTTCTTGACGAAACCTTCCCCGGTATCACAATCGAGTGGCGCGCCTGCCGCCACTAGCGTCGCGACCTTATGCGGGTAGCGCGCGGCGAACATCGCCGCCATCCAGCCGCCCTGGCAAAGCCCGATTAGATTGATCTGGCCGCCCAAATCATCAACGATGGTGTTGATTTCGGCGAGGTAGATGTCGATGTTGTAGTCCTTCATCTGATCCGTCGCCGACTTCCAGTCCATGCACAGTACGCGCCTTATGTCATTCGACTGCAGCGTCTCGACTAGGCTCTGGCCCTTGGCGTAGTCGGCGATGGTCGAGTGGTGGCCGGCATAGGGGGCATCGATGACGGTCGGTACGATCTTCGTGTCGCCGCGCGCGGCGACATCGGAAAAATCCCGAAGCTGCATGGTGTTGAGATCATAAAGGATCTCGTTCTGGCTGGCCCAGACTGGCTTGAGATCGAATTCCTCTTTTTCTTCTTCGATCGCAAAGTCGAAGTTTCTCTGGAAAATCTCTGCCGCTTCTTCACCCAATTCTACCCAGGGCGCCATCGGCCAGAAAGAACGGTACGCTATTAGCGGTTCATAAATATGGGAACATTCACGCGGCGTATTTGAGCGAAGGTTTCTGAAAAAAGGAGATAATTTTCCAGGGGTCATTTTGCAGTTGGCGCATCGATGATCGAACCTTGCGCTTGAAGCCGTCCCTGCTGGTGACAGCCATGCGGCCGACGGTGTCCGCTTTCAGATGCTTCCACACCAGCTCATCCGGGTTGCGATCGGGTGAATAAGGAGGCAGATAAAAGAGGCGCAACTTTCCCTTCAGGGTTTCGGTAAACGCTCTGGTTTTTCGAGCGATATGTGCAGGTCCGCGATCAAAAAGATCTCGTGCTTGGCCCCGACGATCAATCGCTTTAGGAACTCGATAAACACCGCAGCGTTGACGCCGCCTTGTTGCTTGATCATGAAGCGCATGTGGCCGCGCGAGGAGACCGCTGAAAGCAGACTCATGCCATGGCGAGCGCCGGTGGCCTCGACAATGGGCGTTTCGCCTTTTTTACCCCAGGTGCGCCCGGCATGGTGACCGGAACGGATGTGGGCGGCATCGCCAAAATAGATGTCAGCTCCTTGTTGTTGCGCCATTCTCTTGATTCCCGGGTATTCTTTCTTGAGCCACTGCTGCACGAGGGCTTCGTCACGTTCCCATGCCCGGTGCAACGGCTTTTGACGAGTGATGCCGAGCTGAGCCAAAAGCCGCCCCACGGACGCCGCGCTGAACACCACATGGAACTTATCCTTGATCAGCTTCGCCACCATCGCGCGCGTCCACAGCGCAAACTCAAACTTCAGTTGCAAGGGGTTCTTCCGCGTCACCATGTCGTAAACCCCCTGCAATGCCCGGCCATCAAGTTTCGGCGGACGTCCAGGAACGGGCTTGGCTTTCAGGGCGCCCCAACCGCCGCGCCGGTATTCCGCCAGCCATCTGTACATGGCGGTCCGCCCCACCCCAAAGATCCGGGCAACCACCTCGGGGCTTTCGCCGTCTTGAACGCGCCTTACGGCGCGTTCACGCATGGTCTCCAGCGTCTTGTGACCAAGCTTCCGCGTGTCATCTTTTCTCATGCCAGAATGGAATCATTCGGGGCTCCTCAGGTCAAGAAAAATGTCCTCCTATTTATGAACTTCTCAATAGTAGCGTCATTTATCGCCCTCCTGAAGACCAGGAGCACCAGCTACTAGTGTAGTGTCTCGTGCAAAAGGTTACAATTTATCCTGGCGCGCGAGCGGTGGCATTTTCAGCGCCGCTCTGCCGCGATTGACCTTGAGGATGATGGCGTTGGCGGATTTTGTCCAGACGAAAGGCGTCGGATCGGCATTGTTGTGCTTGATATAGTCGCGGATGGCGGCTTCAAGTTCCGGCACGCTCGTGAAAACACCGCGGCGAATACGCTCCGTGGTGATCTTTCCGAGCCAGCGTTCGACGAGGTTCAACCACGATGACGAGGTTGGAATGAAGTGGAGGTGAAAGCGCGGGTGTTTGGCGAGCCAATCCCTGACTTCCTGTTTTTTATGGGTCGCGTAGTTGTCGGCAATGCCGTGAATGTCGAGTTGTTTGGGCGTGTTGCGGTCGATGGTTTTTAGAAAAGCCAGAAATTCCTGATGCCGATGGCGCTTCATGCACTGACCGATGACTTCGCCTTTCAGGACATCGAGCGCGGCAAACAATGTGGTTGTCCCGTTGCGCTTGTAGTCATGCGTCAGGGTGCCTTGGCGGCCTTTCTTCATCGGCAAGCCAGGCTGGGTGCGATCAAGTGCCTGGATCTGGCTTTTTTCGTCGATGCAGAACACCAGCGCGTGTTCCGGCGGGTTCATATACAGGCCGATAACATCTTCAAGTTTTTCGATAAAATGCGGATCGTTGGACAGTTTGAACGTCTTGACCAGATGCGGTTTCAGGCCGTGCGCATCCCAAATCCGCTGCACCGAAGCTTTGCGCTGACACCGCTGATTTTAGCCATCGAGCGGCAGCTCCAGTGCGTCGCGTGCGCGGGCGGGGTCAAGGTTTTTTCAACGACTTCGGTTTCTTTTGTTGGTGGCAAAGGTTTGAAACTGCGTCCCCGGGGACGATCTTGATAAAGCGCGTCAACGCCGCCTTCGGCAAAGCGGTTGCGCCAGCCGATGATGGTTGGACGCGATGTGCCAAGTTCTTTCGCCAGCGCGTTGGTTGATTTTCCTTCGGCCGCGCCCAGAATAATCCGCGCCCGCAAAGCGATGCGCTGCTCCGTCTTGCCGGAACGCGCCAGCCGTGCCAAGGCCGCCTTGTCCGCGGGCGTCATGTCGAGTGCCGGGCTGCCTGTCCACATGCAGCGCAGTATACACGTCCCGGATCACATTGTGAAGCGTTGCGTGAGACTATACGCTAGATCGATTGAGGCAAGAGGGGCACAGGCTTTGGCAGCGCGACTTCGAACGCCAAGGCGGAAGCAATCGGGATGACGGGGGGAGCACGGACGGCGGCGAGGAAGCGAGGCCGCCGGAATTCACCGAGGACGCGCTGGCCCTTGAGTTCACAAGCCGCCACGGCCGCGACTGGGCCTACGTCGCGGCTTGGGGTCAATGGCTGACGTGGTCGGACGGACGGTGGGAACGCGAGACGACGCTTCGAGCTTTCGATCTCGCCCGCCTCGTTTGCCGCGAAGCCGCCGAGCGGTGTGACAAGCCGGCGCTGAAGGCCAAGGTCGCGAGCGCTGCCACCGTTGCCGCGATCGAACGGCTTGCTCGTGCCGACCGGAAGCATTCGGCGCCAAGCGATCGTTGGGATCGCGATCCGTGGCTGTTGAATACCCCCGGAGGCATCGTCGACCTGCGCACCGGGAAGATCATGGATCATGATCGGTCGCTTGGCATGACCAAGATCGCGACCGCGACGCCGGTCGAAGACTGCCCGGCCTGGCACAAGTTCCTCGCGACCATCACCAACAATGACACCCAGCTGCAGGCCTATCTCCGTCGTGTGGTCGGCTACTGCCTGACCGGTGTCACGCGAGAGCACGCGCTGTTCTTCCTGTACGGCACTGGAGCGAACGGCAAATCTGTTTTCGTCAACACCATCTCGACGATCCTCGGCGACTACGCGACTACGGCGCCGATCGACATGTTCATGGCGGCGACGGGAGAGCGGCATCCGACCGACATGGCGGGACTCCGCGGGGCGCATCTCGTCGCCGCCGTCGAGACCGAGCAGGGGCGGCGTTGGGCCGAAAGCAAGCTAAAGGCGCTGACTGGCGGGGACAAGATCACCGCCCGCTTCATGCGCCAGGACTTCTTCGAGTTCGTCCCGCAGTTCAAGCTCGTCATTGCCGGCAACCACAAGCCCGCCATCCGCAACATCGACGAGGCCATGCGGCGGCGCTTTCACATGATCCCGTTCACGGTGACTATTCCACCGGCCAATCGCGACAAGACGCTCACCGACCGGCTGCTCGCCGAGCGTGACGGCATCCTCGCATGGGCCGTCGAGGGCTGCCTCGAATGGCAGCGCGACGGACTCAACCCGTCGCAGTCGGTGCTGGCGGCGACAGAAGAGTATTTCGAGGACGAGGACACCGTCGGACGATGGGTCGCCGAGGCGTGCGATCAACGGCCCTCGGGCACGGAATTGGTGTCGACGCTCTTCAACGCGTGGAAGATCTGGGCAGAGGCGGCGGGTGAGCACGTCGGCTCGATCCGGGGCTTCTCGCAGAACCTCGCAAGCCGAGGGTTCGCAAAATGGCGCGAGCCGGGGACCACGCAGCGGGGCTATCGCGGTATCGCGCTGAAGGGCGGAAGCCGGTCGACCGAAGACATGGGGGTGTGACGATAGTGCGAGCAGCGAGTCCTCTCCTGACAGATCTGACAGAGCGATCGGATATCGGCGTCACGCGCGCGCGTACGCGCGTGACGCTGGAAACGAATCCATCCGTCAGATGTGTCAGGACCGAAGGCGTCGGAGGCGAAACGCAGATGGAGAAGATTAGATGAGCAACGTAATCTGGACGCCGAGCCTGGTCGAGGAGCGACTTGTCGAAGCCGCCGATGTGCTGAAGCGACTGCCGGAGCGAAAGGCGCAAGGCTATTTCAATACGTGGCCGGCGATGAGCTACGAGTTCAGCGATCTGGTCGGACGGCCGGCGACGCTCAGAGCCTGTCTCAAAAGGGTATTGCACGCGGGATGGTTGCATGATTCACGGCATCATGTGCAACTGATGCGGTGATTCGCGATGTGGACGAAAGAGCAGCGAGCGATCTATTGGCGTGACGAAGATCTCTATCCGAGCAATTTGACGGATGCGGAATGGGAGCGGCTGAAGCCTTTGATTCCCGAAGCCTTGCCTGGCGGGCGGCCACGCAAGACCGATATGCGGGCGGCGATGAACGCGATCTTCTACCTGCTTCGCACGGGCTGCCCTTGGCGCTATCTGCCGCGCGACGAATTTCCGCCGCGCTCGACGGTCTACAATATTTTCCGCAAGTTCCAGAAGGACGGCGTGTGGGAGGCCATCTGGGAAGAGCTGCACATGACTTTGCGCGAGCAACTCGGGCGAGAGGCGAGCCCCACGGCAGCTGTCATCGACAGCCAGACGCTGAAGGCGGCGGAAAAGGGGGCGGTTTTGATGGCGAGGTAGGTTATGATGCCGGTAAGAAGGTCAAGGGACGCAAGATTTACGCCCTTGTCGATACCGAAGGCCTGCCGCTACGGGCCATCGTTCATTCCGCAGGCATCCAGGACCGCGACGGTGCAACGCTTGTCCTCGACAAGATCCGCAACCGCTTTCCCTGGCTCGAACTGGTCTGGGCGGACAATGGCTACAACGCGTGGCAAGTCGAAGCCGCCGTTGCCAAAGTTCCGGTGCTGCACCTCGAAATCGTCAAGCGCGGTGACGACCTAAAGGGCTTTGTCGTCTTGCCGCGCCGCTGGGTCGTCGAGCGGACTTTCTCTTGGTTCGGCCGCAATCGCCGCATCGCCAAGGATTACGAAAATCTCGGCCTAACCCTCGCCGCCTTCGTCACACTGGCCTGCATCCAGATCGCGGTCAGACGACTCGCGCGATAGTTGTCTTTTGAGTCAGGCTCTAAGCCGCGGCGTGGTTGACTATAGGGGGGAAGAGGTCAGGTTTACGCGAAAGTCCGGCTCGCGAAGCGGCAGGTGGCCAATATGCTACCCGCGCATAAACCGTTGGAGACCGGAGCGCGATTGACGGAGCCGGAAGGGCGGGCGAAGCAATACAACCCACCTGTTTGGCACAATCGAGCGAAATGCCCTTGCACGGCACCTGTTTTATGGGCGCTGGCGTGGCATGGCTTTTCATCGCCATCTTCACGCAGCAGTCGTCGATCGAGGGTTGCGCGGCATCCATATAAGCTGACGCAATGAACTCCGCAGGCTGCACCGCCTGAACCGTGGCCCCAAAGATGAAGGCAACGCCCGTCAGGACAATGAGCAACCGCCGGAGGACCAAGATCCGCATGCCTGCAACATACCCAGATCTCTACCGCTGTTCAAGGTCCCTCTACTACTGCAACAGGGTTCCTTTTGAGCGCCATTTACCGGCGTCGCAAAGGTCCACCTCACTTCGCTTGTTCGACTATCCGGAAATTTTTGAAATTACAAACGGCACGTCGGTAGAACATTCAGTATCGCTGTTGGGGCCGGTTTCGCTCCGTAATTTAGGGGCCGTAAGGGTTCAGCCCATCTTCTGGATCGCTTCCGCGCGGCGCGGACAGCAACGCGGATACTCGCAAGCTTTGCGGTCGGTATGGCCGACGTCTCCTAATGGGATGGACCGGCTGCTTCCCCCGGCGGGGTAGTCTGTAAAGACCGATACCCGCAAGAAGCAGGAGAAGCAGTCCATGGAAGCAAGAGCACAGAACGCCACTCCCGTACCGACAACGATCGGTGTCGACATCGGAAAGGATGTTTTTCATATCGTCGGCTTTGGCGCCGACGGGAAGATTGCGCTCCGTCGCAAGATTAAGCGATTGGCGCTCTCCGACACGTTCAAGAAACTACCTTCATGCATTGTCGGCATGGAAGCCTGCCTCAGCGCGCATTTCGTTAGCCGGATGCTGCGGGCGCTCGGACATGAACCGCGTATTATTCCAGCAATCTACGTCAAGCCTTTTGTGAAAGGGCAGAAGAACGATTACAACGACGCAGAAGCAATCGCCGAGGCGGCATTGCGGCCGAACTTACGCACCGTCCCCGAGAAGACACAGGATCAACTCGATCTGCAAGCCTGCCATCGAGTCAGGTCCCGTCTGGTATCCCGGCGAACGGCGACGATCAACCAGATTCGCGCGTTCCTCATCGAACAAGGAATCACCGTGAGACCCGGCGCGAGAGCCCTGCGAAACTCCCTCTTCGAAATATTGCGGAATCGCGCGGATGAGATTTCGCCTCGAACGGGCCAACTGATTGTCGGTCTTTACGAAGACTGGCTTTGGCTGGATGAGCGCATCGAGACCATCACGAAGGAAATCGAGGAGATCAGCCAGAGCGAGGCCAATTGTCAGCGGTTAATGAGCATTCCGGGCGTCGGACCGCTCATCTCGACCGCCATGGTTGCCGCCATTGGCACAGGCGAAGCCTTCGACCGGGGACGAGATTTCGGCGCCTGGCTTGGCCTTGTTCCCCGCCAATACAGCACGGGCGGCAAATCGATCCTCGGGCGCATCTCCAAGCGAGGGAGCCGATATCTTCGAACGCTGTTCATTCAGGCGGCGAATGTTATCCTAATGCGACCACACAATTGGGAGCGGTACAGCTTCGGCACCTGGTTGAAAGGCGCGGCAAATCAATGAACGCACCCAGAGTTTGATGACCCAAATGGTTGCCTGGCAACCTGTCCGCTAATGAGACCAAAGGCGCGTGCGTATCCCCATCAAGGCCACGTCCCGCGAGCTGATCAGTAGGCCGGATACATATCAGCGAGTTCCGCTATCCCGCGCGTTCTCAGTTGCGAAATGCAGCCGGTCCATACATTCGGGTCACGGTGAGAAGAACTCGCGGCGAGCATGAATTTTTCTGCATCGCGTCCAATAGGTGCTCGAAGCAAGCAGTGCCAGAACTTAGGTTCAGCACCAGGACCGGAAGCCTTTTTGGTGTAATGCGTGATGATCACCCCCAAGCCCTTTCCGAGTCGTGATAGCAGGCATGTGGGGAAACCACGCGCAGTATCGATCCTTCGATCCTTGGGCTTGCTCGTCCTGTATTGCGGCTGCTCTTCGCTGGCAGGATCAGATAGCGCAGCGACGGGCAAGGTTGAATCGATCGAAACATCCGTCTGCCGCCTTATCGAATTGTCAGCTCGCACTCAGAGTTTGCCGATCGCGTTCCTGACACGGCTGATATGGCAGGAAAGCAGCTTTCGACCCAACACGATCAGTCCAGCCGGCGCGCAAGGCATCGCGCAATTCATGCCGAAGACGGCTGATAAGCGTGGTCTAGCCAATCCGTTCGATCCCGAAGAAGCGATCCCAAAATCCGCCGAACTTCTCGCCGACCTCAAGCAACGCTTCGGCAATCTTGGGCTGGCCGCCGCCGCCTACAATGCCGGTCCTACCCGTGTTGCGAACTGGCTCGCCGGCCACGGCACTTTGCCGGCCGAGACGCGGCTCTACGTTCTGACCATTACGCGACATCCGGCCGAAGACTGGATCGGCAACGCCGCGTCGGAAACGATAGCCGACAGCACGATATCCTCGAAGCTATCCTGTTTACAAGCGACAGCCGCCATTCGCAGCTCAGAACCTCGCTCCGTTGCCACCTCAGCGCTCTTTGCGCCATGGGGCGTCCAGCTCGCCGGCAGTTTTTCGAAGGCGGCGGCGCTGGCCGCTTACATACGCGCCAGGAGCAGGTATTCCTCTATTATTGGCAAGAGCGAACCCATGATCATCGGCGGTCGTGTGCCCAGCCGAGGCTTTGCTCCATACTATCAGGTACGGGCACCTGCACCCTCGCGCGCGGCAGCTGACGCACTTTGTGAAAAGATCCTCCACGCAGGTGGCGCTTGTGTCGTCCTGCGGAGTTGAAGCGGTTCTGGATACGAGCCCCTGATCGAGATTGGGTTAGGACTCGCCGTTCGAGGAATGGCAGAAACACCTGCCCAGGGCCGACGAGCCACATTGGCTGGGTTGTTTGCCAACGCCGCAACAAAAGTCGACTGGCGGGCCGGAGGAAGACAAGCCAGTTTGCGGCGCGTGACGCTGATTCTTTTGAACGCTGTGGTCGCTTTAAGAATGGCGTCAATCCACACCATAAAAGGACCAAGCTTCTTCGACATTGGCCGCTCGCGCCGCCGATAGCCCGGCGGAACCGAAAATTGAAGCATCTTCGTGATCGTGTTCCGATGAACACCAAAGCGCTTCGCCGCCTCTCGGCAGCTCAGCGCGTCCACCATCACCGCGCGTCGTATTCCGGCATAGAGTTCCACTGTAAACATCCTTCCGGCCTCTCCTTGCCATTCAAAGACATCGAGACGGCCTAGCAGGACCGGTACACTTTTGCGCCGCCCTCAAAGCAGCAGATCAAAGCCGGTTCAGTGGTACACTTTGCGCCCGCGATTTATACCGGATGCTGGAAATTCAATGTGAGATGCCGGAAATTTACACACGGGAGCGCCTGCAGGCACTTTTGTTAGCAAGCGTGCTCATAAATTGAGGTTGTTGCCTACGCCTTCCTCAAGGTCCGCTTCCCATCCCATAGCGCCCGGATAGCGGACTTTACGGCAGGTCCGTGTCGCGCCACAAGGAGACATGCGCGGTGATTTGCTCCCGAGCATTCTACAGCCTAAACGCAAGGATAATGTCATGACCTTGTCGAGCGGAATCGTGATTCTGGCGGGCGGTTTGGCGGTCCCATTGCGAACGACCGATCTTGTCAATCCCCCTTCAACACCGCAATCAGCAGGGAATCCAAAAGATATTAGTTCACCCGGAAATTATCGCCAACAGCAGATGAAAGGCACACGCAATGCTTAAGCGCCAAATCCTTCACAAGATTGCTTCGACCATCGGTGTCTGTGCGATGCTTCTGGGCAGCGCCCTGCACCCCGCGCAGGCTTGCACGGGCATCCGCCTGATCGCGCAGGACGGCACTGTCGTTCACGCGCGGACCTTGGAATTTGGCATCGATATTCACTCCGACGTGCTCGTGGTTCCGCGCGGCTATGCCCGGACCGGAACCACGCCCGATGGCAAGGAAGGCCTCACCTGGAAGACGAAATACGCCAGCGTCGGGCTCAATGGTGTGGGACTACCGTTTCTGTTCGACGGGCTGAATGAAAAAGGCTTGGCCGCTGGGACGTTCTATTTCCCTACCTCCGCCGGCTACATGTCCTATAAGGCAGCGGATGCAGGCAAGACCATGGCCATATGGGAAGTGGGTTCGTGGATGCTGGAGAATTTCGCAAGTGTCGAGGAGGTCAAGGCGAACATCGGCAAGATCGTCGTCCCCGCCGTTGTGTTCGCGGGATGGGGCTTTGCTCCGGAGGCTCATCTCGTCGTGCACGACGCCTCCGGCAAGAGCATCGTGATCGAGTATGTCGAGGGCAAACTCAACGTCTATGACAACCCACTGGGCGTGATCACCAACTCGCCGGCGTTCGATTGGCAGATGACCAATCTCCGCAACTATGTGAATTTTTCGATGACCAACGTTCCCCCGGTGAAACTTGGATCTGTGA
This sequence comes from uncultured Alphaproteobacteria bacterium, assembly GCA_963706215.1. Classification (GTDB taxonomy): domain Bacteria; phylum Pseudomonadota; class Alphaproteobacteria; order Rhizobiales; family Beijerinckiaceae; genus Methylocapsa. Next base: position 485,727 of record OY970154.1, read on the forward strand.
CGCTTGAACCGTTCGGCCAAGGCTCGGGGATGCTTGGGTTGCCGGGCGATTTTACGCCGCCGTCGCAATTCGTCCGTGCGGTCGCGTTTAGCCATTCGGTCCTGCCATCAAAGACCGGGCACGACGCAATCCTTGAGGCATTCCACGTGCTGAACCAATTCGATATTCCAAAGGGCGCGGCCCGCGAACATGAGAAGGACGCGCACGGCAATGTCCTCGCCGATTATACACTTTGGACCTCCGCCAGCGATCTCAAGACAAAGCGGTATTATTTCCGCACTTACGACAACAGCCAGATCCGCATGCTGGACCTCTTGAAAATGGACCTCGATGCAAAGGATATCGTGAAGATGTCAATTAAGGGCGAGGAAGTTATCAAACCACTGAACCCATGAGCGGAGATCAAGATTCGGACCAAAGACTGCCTGCTGGAGTCAATGACGGCGTGCGGCGGATCGATCAGAAGATCAACCGCGCGAGCTTGCCGCGCGCCGTCCAGGCAATAGCCTGTCGAGGAGTTTTGCTGATTTCGGGCCCACTGACGAAAGCCTCGCGGTCCGCCTTGGGCTACGGTGAGAAAATCTCGTGGCGAGCATATCTCGTCTGCATCGCCCCGATAATCGGAATTCTTTTGCGTTCTCGGGCAGGTTGGGGTCGCGCCAGAAGCCGCAGTTGGCAGCACCCGCCGGTCATGTTATTCGATCAATATGCCAAACACCTCAACAAACAAGGTCCGGCTGCATCGCGTCTTGGCTGGGAAGCCGGAAAAGGTTTATCGCGCGTTTCTTGACGCGGATGCCATGGCCAGATGGCTTCCACCGGACGGCTTCACCGGCAAGGTTCATCATTTGGATGCCAAGGTCGGTGGGACCTTCAAGATGTCGTTCACGAATTTCACCACTGGTAAGAGCCATTCCTTCGGCGGCGAGTATCTGGAGCTCGTTCCGCATGCGCGCATCCGCTACACGGACAAGTTCGATGATCCGAACCTGCCAGGGGAAATCCATGTGACGGTCATCCTGAGGCCGGTCTCGGTTGGCACCGAACTCACAATCGAGCAGGAAGGTTTGCCGGACGTCATTCCACTGGAGGCCTGCTATCTTGGCTGGCAGCAGTCGCTCATGAATCTGGCCAGACTCGTAGAGCCAGAAATCCCAAACTGATCGTTCGAGGTTGCTGGAGAAGGCGCCTGGATCTTCAGCAACGGGTCATGAGCGTCGCGGGCTCCTCTGACCGGTAACCATGGCATGACAAGTCTCGCTTGATTGCAGACGCGGATTCAACGGCTTGGTGAGCGTGCGGCGCATGCTGTCCTCCTCAGCAACTGAGGAGACTGACCATGCCTGATCCTGTTGAAGTGACCAAGAATTTGCTGCCACCGCGCATTCCCTGGAACAAGGGTAAGCTGATCGGACCCAAGTCGCCTCTGAGACCGAAGCACGTCTGGTCGATCCGGACGAGGCTCCAAGTGGAGGGGCGAACGCGCGACCTTGCGATGTTCAATCTTGCAATCGACAGCAAGTTGCGCGGTTGCGATGTCGTCGCCATCAAGGTCGAAGACGTTGCCCCGCACGGCTACGCTGCCGATCGGGCGACCGTGCGACAGAGGAAGACCGGCCGGCCGGTTCGCTTCGAACTGACCGGGCAAACTCGGCAGGCGATTGACGACTACATCCGCCTGGCCGGCAAGAAGGTGGGCGAATTCCTGTTCTTCGGCCGACGCGGCCAGGGTAATTGCATGACGACGCGGCAATACGCTCGTCTCGTGAGCGAGTGGATGAGCAGCATCGGGCTCGACCAGCTGCTGTTCGGCACGCACTCGTTGCGGCGCACCAAGGCCACCCTGATCTACCGCAGGACTGGCAATCTGCGCGCCGTACAGATCCTGCTCGGCCACACGAAAATCGAGAGCACCGTGCGCTACCTCGGCATCGAGGTTGACGATGCTCTCGCTATAGCTGAACAGATTGACATCTGACCTACCGGGCAGAGCTGGGCTGCAGCTCTGCCCGTCACTCGGTCAAAACGCGCCAAGGAACCCGTCAATGCGCAAGAAGAAGCCGATCCCCGCCGTGATCGATCAGGTCCGCATCACGCGCGACGGCAACGATGCCATCATCGAGCACGCAGACCCAACAATCCCGGAGACGCGGCTGACAATTGGGCCGCAGATGAAGACCATGACGGACAGGGATATCGTCGACGTGTTCAACGGTGTGATGGCTGCGCAGCAACGGCTGCTAGAGGACTGGGATAGAACCGTCACCGAGATTCCGCCCGGCAAGCCACAGATAGAGCACCGCAAAGACTGCGACCAGTGGGCGCCGCGCGGCGAGGTGCTGCGCTGCATTGCCGACGACGGCGGCCCGGACGGCGAGGTCACCATTCACATCGACAACGAAGAGCTGTCCTTGGCCGAGTTCGGAAAGCTCCTCCGATACTATGCCGGCTGGGGCATGCGGATCGCGTTCGTTCCAGAGGAACGCGTCACGGAGAACCCAAAAGTAGTCGTGCGAGACCCGCAGAAGGGGCCACGGCGTTGAGCTCCTGAGGCCGATGCTGCCATTGAAATAGCTGACAAAATCCACGTCTGCACTGCCGGGGCATAGCTGACGCGGTTTACCGCCCGAAGCACGGCAGAGTTGCGCCAGAAGCGGTCACGGCGCTGGTTCCCACTGGCACTGCCGCGACTGAACCGTTGCATTCTTCTCCCATCGCCGCTGTGGGGTGGGCGCTCACTGTTCCAGTCCGATCCTTCTCAGCAGAGCGACAAAGCGAGGGTCCGTTCGTAAATCCGCGTAGATCGGATCCACCTTGAGATTGAGAGCCCAAACATCGCGGTCTTTGCAGCCCTTCTCCAGCCAGGTCAGGGCTTGGTCGCGGTCGCCCAGTCCAAGGTAAATCGTCGCGACGCCAAACGCGCGAACGTAGCCGTGTTTGTCCGAGTTCTGCAAGTCTTCCAGAATTTCCTGCGCCTTGGCAGGTTCACCAAACACGCTCCAGGCATGAGCCAGCATGCACCTCGTCCATGCGCTGCGGCGTGAATATTCCACCGCTTTGCCTAGCTCTTGCAACGCCAGGTCATGCTTGCCCGCGGCAACATAGACTTTGCCCAAAAGCCAAATTCCGAAAACGAAACGCTGCTCCCCAGCCAGTTCGATCCCTTTTCGCAGCTGTTGCTCGGCTTCGTCGAACTTTCCCGCGTGATAATACATCCACCCGAGAAACGTTCGATCGATTGCCGAAAAAGGCTCGAGCTCGACCGCCTGCCGGCAATGTTCGATGGCCTCTTCGTGGCACCCAGCGCTGGAGTAAAGCCAACCGAGCCAGTAGCGCGCAGGGGTCGTACGCGGGTTAAGCGCAATGGCGCGACGGAATTCGCGTTCGGCACCGGCCCGGTCCCAGTTGCACAGTTGGCAAAATCCCAGCGATGTGTGTGCCTCGGCAAGCTGCGGGTCCAGTTGCACCGCCCGCTTCGCAGCGGCGATGGCTTTCGGATTCGCCTCGGCAGGTGGCAGGTACCCGTACCAACTCAACAGGCTGTAAGTGTCGGAGAGGCCACTCATGGCCAGCGCGTAGTCGGGATCTTCGATCAAGGCCAGCTCGAAGTAATGCAGCGCCTTCCGCAGCCCAAGGCCGCGCTGGTTCCAGCAGAAACGGCCTTTCAAATACAACTCGTAAGCTTCAGCGTTCGACGTTTGCAACTTGAAGACCAGCTGATCACTGTGACCGGCCAAGCGCAACTTCAACGCGGCCATGATCGCTCGGGTGATGTCGTCCTGGATCGCAAATACGTCCTGCATCTCGCGGTCGAACCGCTCCGACCAGAGGCTGAAACCGTCGGCGACCTTGATGAGCTGGGCAGTGATGCGGAGCTTGGTGTCCACCCTGCGGAGGCTGCCTTCCAACACCGTCTCGACGCCGAGCGCGTCTCCGATCTTGCGGATGTCTTCGTTGCGGCCTTTGAACGCAAAGCACGACGTCCTCGCCGCCACACGCAGTCCTTCGATCCACGACAAAGCGTTCAGCAAATCCTCGCTGATCCCGTCGCTCAAAAACTCGTTCTCCCGGTCGGAACTCATGTTCACGAAGGGGAGCACGGCGATGGATCTCTGTTGTTCGCGGCTGGGTTGGAGCGCCGACGTCTCCCGCTCGCCCGCAGCCGCCTCCCTGGTTTTTGGCCCGAGGATAATGCGATACACCTCCACCGGCCGCTGAATGTTCTTCAACTCGATCTTGCCGATGCGCGCCAAGGTCTCGGGGATTTTGTTGTACACCTGATCGAACACTTGCTGTGTAATCGCGATGCCACCCAACTCGGCCAGTGGCTCGACCCGCGCGGCGATGTTCACGCCATCACCCACAATGTCATCCCCCCGGCGCAGCACATCGCCAAGGTGAATGCCAATTCGAACCTGGAACTGTCTGTCTGCCGGAGCGCCCAAGTTGCGTCGGGCCAGCCCCTCCTGGAGTTCGACGGCGCATTTCACCGCGGCCACCGCGCTGGCAAACTCAACCAGAAAGCCATCGCCTATCGTCTTTATTTCCTGTCCTTGATGTTTTAGGAACGCAGGCCGCAGGAAAGCGCGGTGTTCCTCGAGCAACTTCACTGCAAGCCCCTCGTCGCGCTGCGTCAGCGCGCTGTAGCCCACCATGTCAGTGAACATGATCGCGGCGAGCTTGCGTTCTTCTAGCCCTTCGATAGCCATTTGAGAATGCGGATTCCTCAATTCGACAGGTAACCTTAGAAGCACACCCTAATTCTCGCTGAGCAATCGAGATAGATTCTGGTGTGCTTGTGCATAAAATGTGGCTGCATTGTCCGCGCAAGCTTCAGGTAGAGCGAGGCCGACCGGGCTCAAATAGAATCTGATGGTTTCCTCAGTGGATGTTTTCCATTCATCCCAAGCCACCTTGCGCCCTGTTAACATTTCGGACTCTTGGCGCAACTTTTCCACATCAGACCGAAAGTTTTTGTAATCGCTCGCGAGACCAGCGAGATCCGCAGCTCGAACCGTTTTTTCCTCATTGGAGGTGAACTGCGCGTCTCTCTGAGTGCTAAGAATGGCAGCAACCACCCTTTTGATCGTATCTTCAGGAATAGCTTCGGCGCGCAAGCACTGAATAGCAAGGTGGGCAGAATAATCCTCCTTAGTGGTAAAGCCCTTATTGATGTGATCTTCATGGTAACCCGCGTCATGAAAAAGGAGCGCGAAATAAACTACTTCTCCATTAATTGGAACGCCCTCTTTAAGGCAACGTTCCATCAGTAATTCTGCTGCCACCAATGTACCAAATACATGGTTGAAGTTATGGTAGGGCATTTGGTCACGATAAAGTTCTGCTGCGACTTGCTCAAGATGAGCGTTACGGATTCCATCGAAGGGCATTGTGGTTAAGTCCAAGATTTTTTTTGGAGTTTGTATATGTCGCATGATGATGAGGGATACAGGGGTCAAATAATTTTGAACTTAAATTCCGCGGTTGGCTGGTGTCGGCGGCATATGAATGCGTTGCCAAGCAGACTTTGCGCCGATCACAAGCGCGGCTTGACCTCCGTCCCAACTAAGCACAAGGAGGCCCTTGGGGTGACTACTAAAGAATATGCCCCGCCTTGAGGATCGGCATGAGAAAAATCGTCGATACACCCAAAGATGCTCGGCCGGAAGGCAGCACCTTGGCCACCCCGGTGCGGCGTGTGATGGTGGGGACCGATCGGTCCGAAACGGCGGACCAAGCGGTCCGATGGGCCGCCTCGTTGGCCGAGCGCTGCGGCGCCGAGTTGATCGTCGTGCAGATAATTGTATCGCAAAGCCCAGCCGTCACCGAGTACGGAGCCGCCGAACACACGCGAGCGGTCGCAGCCGGCGAGGAGCTCGCCATATACGCCAGGCAGCTCGCCGGTGAGTGTGGCCGTGCGCTTGTCATCGTCGATCATGATCCGGCGATGGCGATCGTTCGCGCCGCCGAGCAGGAGGCGATCGACGTCCTCGTGGTCGGCAACGCGGGAATGACAGGTCGGAAGGAGTTCCTGCTCGGCAATATCCCCAACCGAATCAGCCACAACGCCCGCTGTGTCGTAGTCATCGTGAACACTTCCCCGGTCGGCGATCGCACGCCGGGGGAAACGTCGACCGTGATCCGAAGCACGGAGCCCGCGCCCTCCGAGCCCCGGCTGATGGCGCGGGGCGCGCAAATCGCGGCGGTGATGAGCAAACATGGACTGCGGGAACTGTTCGGACGGCCCGATGAGCAGGGCACGACCGGCCAACGCCGGCAGGCCAAGCGACTGCGAGCTGCGCTCGAGGAACTCGGCCCGACCTACTCGAAGCTTGGGCAGGTATTGTCGACGCGCCCGGACCTCCTGCCGGCCGAGTACATCGAGGAGCTCGCGACGCTGCAGGACCACGTCGCGCCGCTGAGCGAAGAAGAGGTGGTCCAAGTCATGGAGCAGGAACTCGGGGTTCCTTGGGAGGACGTGTTCGGTTCAATCGATCCCAAATCCCTTGCCGCCGGTACCATTGCCCAGGTCCAGCGTGCGACGCTGGCGAACGGCGACCGAGTTGTCGTCAAGGTACAACGGCCGACGGCACGCGAGACGATCGAGCAGGACCTCGCTTTGCTCGAGGTGTTTGCCGAGAAAGTCGGGAAGCGCCCCGGTTTGAATCAGGTTATCGACATGGAGGCTGTGTTCACGCACTTATCCACGTCGCTGCGCCGCGAACTCGACTTCCATCAGGAGGCCGAAAACATTGAGCGGATGCGGAGCGTCCTCGAAGGCTACGTTCGCCTCGCCGTTCCCGGTGTGCACCGGGACCTGTCCACGTCCCGGCTTTTGGTGATGGAAGAGATACAGGGCGGACCGATCGCGCAGGCCCCGCAAGGTCCGGAGCGCACCCAAGCCGCTCGCCAGCTCCTGGAAAGTTTTTACAAGCAGGTTCTAGTGGAAGGGTTTTTCCATGCAGACCCCCACCCCGGCAACCTCATGTGGTGGAAGGACCGCATTTACTTCCTCGATTTTGGGATGGTTGGAACGGTTGCGGCCGACTTCCGCGAGCAGATGATGCTTCTGCTGATGGCCTTATGGCAGGAAGACGCCGGTTTCCTCACCGACGTCACGCTCATGATGACCGGCGCCGCCGACCGCAGCGACCTGGACGTTTCCAAGCTCCAGGCCGAGATCGGCGAAGTGATGGCAAAGTATCGCACCGTCGCGCTCGCCGAGATGCAGATCGGGCCGATTTTGCAGGAAATGAGCCAGATCGCGTTGCGCCACAGGCTGCCGCTTCCGGCATCGCTCACACTCAGTGCCAAAGCGCTTGCGCAGGTACAGCTTGCGACGGCGGAACTCGATCCGGAACTCGATCCCTTCGAAGTGGCTGGGAAGTTCTTGGTGCGATCGACATTGAAGAGCATGAAGACCACGCTCGACCCGAAGACAATTGCCTACCAATCGCAGAAGTTAAAAGTGCGGGCCATTCGCGCGATCGAGGCATTCGAACGACTGATCGGAGCGCGCCCCGGCCAAAAGCTCGAGGTGAACTTCCGGGCGTCAACGCTTGAAAGCACCATTCGCCATGCTGGACGCCAGCTGGCGCTCGGACTGACCGCGGGAGCAGCCGGGCTTGCCACCGGCCTTACGGCCGTGTCGGCAAGAGTGGTCAGTTGGGTCCCCGTGACCTTCGGTGTGATCGCGGGGGTGCTCACCGTCGGGCTGCTCATCGAGTTGGTGCGGCGGCGCTGAACGGTTGACGATCATGGCCGAAGCTGGGGACCATTGCCGGCGCTGTTCGCCATCGGCCCTTGTTCGGGGGGCTTCCCCCGCCCGCGCCTGATCGAGCGCAGCACGGCTTTTTCAAGCATGTAGGCCATGACTGCCATCACCAAGCCCACCAACCATCGCTCCATACGCCGGAAGAAAGGCCGCTTAGAAACGTTGCTCACGATGTCATTTCTGAATAGACACTATCGGGGCTGTTACAGCCCATCCATAAGATAACGGCTCTCCCCGCAGCACATCGCAGCGGCATTTGGCATCGGGCTATGTTAGCAGCTGAACACAACACGTGCCAATAGAGCGGTTTCCGCTCTACGTCTATCATCTATCGCGGCACGTACCGCCCGCGAAGCTGCGCGCGTTCCTGGATTTCATGGGTCCGCTCGATCGCGGACACCTGAATGCCTTTGGACAGCGAGGAGAATGTAAGTAGAGGGTCATTTGCAGGGTGCCGTCGCGCCTCGCGATGCGTCGGGACTTTTTTCGACAGGGCCGTAAGGCGCAATCGCCTTATTGCGCCGCTTCGAAGCCAAGCTTCCACCGATTCGACGACCGCTTCCCTCGGGTCAGGTGTTGGGGCTCATCTTGCTACAACACAATAAAGCGATTGCGTCCTGCGTTTGCCAAGTCTCTTGTATTGCAGGGGGAACTACGGCACTGCGAGCGGGATGGCAGCTTAGGGTCATGACGAGAAATACTCAAGTCGAGCAAATTACGTCCGCTGTTCGTTCAGAAGCGGGTCATTCGATCCTGGCGTATTTCCCGAGAGCGCTTTTGCGACTCCGGCGCTTCGGCGAATTTTTTGAGGTATTTCGCCGCCTTTTCGTTGTGATTTGCGTCCCCTCACCATGTCGTACGTACTGGAGCGAATTCCTGCGAGAGAATGTTGGAATCCAGTTCCTCTCCCTCTGCCAACGCGTCCTCGTCCAAAATTCTCTGTCGTTAAAAGCGCGCAAAAATCCCCAATAAACACGGGCCTTCGCACACAAACCTCCGGACTGCGACGCGCCGGCTGAGGCAGGAAATTCTCTCTCTATTGCCATTTCTCTCCGAAGCTCCCGACTGCACGAAATTAGTACGGAATTGTAAGCGGCTGATTTTAAATCGCATTTCCGGAAGGGATGCTCAGGAGTTTGCGGTAATATCTTCCGAGGCGAGGGCGACTGAGATTTAACTGCGGCATTGAAATTTCGACGAAGCTTCCTCTCGCCGATACGGACCATCATGTCCCCTTGATGGCATATTGCCGGGTCAAGCCCTCGATCGTCATGTTCTCTGCGATCGAGTCGTGTGGGATCAGCAAGTAGGTCCATGGCTTCCCACCGTAGCTTGCCGCATGTGCGGTGGCGTGACGGCACCATTCAACGGCCACGTCACGCTTTGCCAGGACGTCCGGATCTTGCATCTGATTGGAAGCCTTGGGCTCCATCATCAAGATCTGGGTCTGAGTTTCTGCAACAAAATCTGGCTGACTATGACGGTGGCGTGGGATCGTTGCTGGTTGACGCTGGTGCGCTGAAACCGGATGGCTTCGAACCGGTCGCAGCGTCGCAGGCGAATCATGATGATGCCGTCGTCAGCCTGATCTGGAATGGCGAGAAAGGGGGATATGCGTATTTCAGTCCCGCCGTGGGCCTGGTGCGAGTCGACGACGATGCGCTCGTCCGTTTCCGACTCGACGTGCGCTGGTTTCTCGGCTGGATTGCTGGCCAGCTCGGTTTCGGTACGAACGCGAGCCAGGTGAACCTCGTACCCGGCCGGCTCTGGGATTTCGGGAACACATGGCTTGGCGAGCGAAAGAGCGCGCGACGCAAGACCGCAATCTATGTGGCGCGGCGGCTCAACCAACCGGAGACTATGGCTCAAGTACAGGAAGTGTTGCAAGCACGCTCCGGCCGCCCATCCGGAGTAATCCTGACCACAACCCAAGACTCAAATTTGGCGCGGGTGTTATCTGTCAGCGCTTGCGCGGTTCTGCCGATTAAGGGGTGTGCGCGTGCCGGCGGCGCGAGTTTCGCGATCGATACGACTATCGTCTATGCTGCGGCGCATGGTGCAAGGCCTGTAGGTGCCGGGTCACCAATTCAGGTTGACGGGGAGTTCCGCCTAGTGCGGATCGGCCAGCGCAAATTTCATTTTCGTGGCGACAAGCAGCGCCAAGTTGTCGGCTTCCTGCATCAAAAATGGAAGGAAGGTCATGGCCAAGTGAGCACGGCGCTCATGTTTACTGAACTCGAATTTCCAATTACGACACGCCTACGCGACCTCTTCAAGGGGCGCGACGATTGGAAAGAGCTGATCGGATATCAAGATGGCTCGTGTTGGCTGCGATACGACAATCTTCTGGCCGGAGATAACGTCACTTCTGATTAATTGCCCGCTCGACCTCTTCGAGGCGTTTGATAATCCAGGAGAAAGCGGGGGCGTCGCCGAGTATCATGCCTTGCATGGCGGAGTAGTCCTTTTCGATCTCGGCGCGGAGTTGCAGCTGGGGAACGATGCGGGTCGAGCCCACGATCGCTTCGTCGAACTTCTTCCAGCCTTGACGGAATGCGATCTGGTTGTGGTCCCGAACAGCCGTCCAAAGATCGTGGTCATTGAGCGCGCTTCGCCCGATCTCGGTCTCGCTGATCATCGCGACATCGTAGTAGTGGCGCGAGATGCGGTCACGGTCGGCCGGCAGGCGGCCCTCGTCGCGGTATCCGCAATGAGTGCCATGAAGGATGAGCATCTTTTCCCAAAAGGTGCGGGCCGGCTCGATAGTGGTGATGCCGCCGGCGGCCAAGTCCCATCCGGCCAGCTCATCGGCGACGAAGGGGGCAATGGTTCGTGGCAAGTGCGGGTCCAACGCTGAACGGGCGCCGCTTTCGATCTTGACGCGTGGCAGGACATAGGCTGGCTTTCCGGTATCGAATGCACTCACATAGGCCAAGAGCAGAGTTTGCCGGTCTGCGTCCGTTTCGTCCACGAATACCCTAAGTACGGCGCCAAAGCCGTCGAGGATTGTCGTGAGCGCCGGCGCCAGCTGCTTGGCGATGTAGTCACCGCAAGCGGTCTTGAGTTCGTCGAAGAGGCGCTCGCGCTTCTTGCCTGACAGGCGGGCATGGGCATTCGCCGGGTCACGCTCATCGGCGAATCCAAGATCGGTCCGGAAGACGACGATGTCGATGTCCTCGGAAAATCATCGGATCAAGCCGAATGCCTTCGACAGGGATGTCCCGCCTTTGAAGAGAAGCCTCGGGTGGCCGGCCGGCAGGCCGTTGTAGAGAGCGTCGAGAACAAGGCAGACCCAGAAATCCTTCTCGACATAGGACGGGAGCGTCCCCAGGCGCTGGGCCGCCGCAGCGAAGACGTCGACTCGATCTCCTTCCGGTAATCGCAGGAAGCGTTCGAATGACGGGTTCACACGACGGCACTGTCGCTGTGAACGACTTTGCCCACGACGCGGGCCGCCCAATCGGGAAGAGTGTTGGCGCCCTTGGCGAGATCGCGCTTTACATTGTCGGGCAAGCGACGCTGTAGATCAGCTACCGTTTGCGGGTCACCGGCGGCGCGAGGCCCGAGCCAATGGAGGGCCTGCACGACCTGTGCGCCCGGGCGCCCGATCCAGTTCATGAGATTGGGGCGGGCGTGACGCAGCCGAACGGTCCAGCCGTCGACCTTGATCGTCCGGGTGGTACCGTCAGTGACATAGTCGGCCTTTGCCGGCACAGCGTTGGTCAGGCCAAGCCTGTTGGCCGCGATGATGCCGTCAGGCATGACGCGGATGTTGTCGCGTCGTGCGACGGCGGCGACTACAGAGTTGAGACTTATCGGAGCAGGTCGGTTCAAGGCCTTGCTGATGCGCGGCAGGTCATATAGGCCTCGGCCGACGCGGCGGAGCTCGCCGGCCTTCACGAGGCGCGTAAAGGCCTGGTCGACCGCAGCCCGGCTCCCCAGGTCAAGGAAATCTCTGGGCGTGCAGGCCCATTTGCCCCGACCGTGAGCACGCGCGCGTTTCATGATTTTGTCAGCAATTCCAGTCATTTGGTCAATCACATGGCCTTCTTTCTGTCAGAAATATAGGCGTTATTCCTGACAAAGTCAACCTTCCTCCCCTTCCTCCTCCCTTGAGCCTCCCCGGCTCCTCCCCGCACATCCCCCAAGCTCTCCCCAGGATTTCGAGGCCGCTTGAAGGAGAGCGCAATGTCCATCACGCATCTGAATCAGGTCGAACTTTCCCGCCGCTGGAGCATCAGCCCGCGCACCTTGGAGCGCTGGCGCTGGCTCGGCCAAGGGCCGCAGTACCTCAAAATCGGCGGCAGGGTCGTTTACCGCCTAGACGATGTCGAGGCATACGAAGCGCTGCAGGTGCGCACCAGAACCAGTGCCCGAGTTGGCGTCCTGTCGCATGCGAGCCGTGGTTGAGCTCGCTGCGACCGATGACCGAAGCAGAAGGCGCCAATCAGCCGGTCGCTCCAAATTCCGGAATGATCGCAAGCTTCGCGAAGGTCCTGTTCGACTATTCCGCAGGCTGGGTCGCAGTGCGGGCGTTTTCTGAGAAAGGCGATGCAAGCCAGCCCGCGAGGACGCCCTTCGTCGCCGCAGATGCCGAACTGCCGACGAAACTCGTGGCCGAGGCGGAAGCGGCGGCAAAGAAGGGGCTGGCCCTCTATGTCGTCGCCGGCACGGTGTCGGGGCCCGGCAAGGCCAAAGCCGGCGATGTCATCGCCATTGAGACCGTTCTCGTCGACCTCGACCACGGCGACGTCTCAGCAAAGCGCGAGCATCTGGTGAAGCACCTCGGGCCGCCGTCCCTCGAGGTGGCGTCAGGTGGCGTCACTGCAGAAGGACAAGAGCGCCTCCACCTCTATTGGAAGCTGAATGAGCCGGCGACGGGAGCTGACATTGCAAAGGTCTGCGATCTGCGAGGCGTGATCGCGGCCAAGGCCGGGGGTGATCCTTCCTTCCGGTCGGCGCACCAACCCATTCGCGTGGCGGGGTCCGTCTATCGAAAGGGAGGGGTGGAGCGTCTCGTCATCGTCCGGACCGAGCGGGCGGTCGAACACGATCTAACCGAATTCGCTGACAGAGTGGAAGCGATGCCGTCGCTGTTCAGCGAGGCTGACGGCGAAGGCTCGCAGCCCGTCGGCACCAAGGGCTCGGTCATCAATCTCTTTGCTCACGCTGTCCGTGAAGGTGGTGCCGACGGTATTACCCGCTTCGACGCTTTGAGCCGCGTCATCGGCTATTGGATTCGCCGGTTCCGCGACGGGCACGTCACGCGCGAGCAGGCATGGGAAGAGATCGTGTCCTATAACGCCGCCTGCGTCGTTCCGCCTTGGCCGCTAGTGTAGTGTCTCGTGCAAAAGGTTACAATTTATCCTGGCGCGCGAGCGGTGGCATTTTCAGCGCCGCTCTGCCGCGATTGACCTTGAGGATGATGGCGTTGGCGGATTTTGTCCAGACGAAAGGCGTCGGATCGGCATTGTTGTGCTTGATATAGTCGCGGATGGCGGCTTCAAGTTCCGGCACGCTCGTGAAAACACCGCGGCGAATACGCTCCGTGGTGATCTTTCCGAGCCAGCGTTCGACGAGGTTCAACCACGATGACGAGGTTGGAATGAAGTGGAGGTGAAAGCGCGGGTGTTTGGCGAGCCAATCCCTGACTTCCTGTTTTTTATGGGTCGCGTAGTTGTCGGCAATGCCGTGAATGTCGAGTCGTTTGGGCGTGTTGCGGTCGATGGTTTTTAGAAAAGCCAGAAATTCCTGATGCCGATGGCGCTTCATGCACTGACCGATGACTTCGCCTTTCAGGACATCGAGCGCGGCAAACAATGTGGTTGTCCCGTTGCGCTTGTAGTCATGCGTCAGGGTGCCTTGGCGGCCTTTCTTCATCGGCAAGCCAGGCTGGGTGCGATCAAGTGCCTGGATCTGGCTTTTTTCGTCGATGCAGAACACCAGCGCGTGTTCCGGCGGGTTCATATACAGGCCGATAACATCTTCAAGTTTTTCGATAAAATGCGGATCGTTGGACAGTTTGAACGTCTTGACCAGATGCGGTTTCAGGCCGTGCGCATCCCAAATCCGCTGCACCGAAGCTTTGCTGACACCGCTGATTTTAGCCATCGAGCGGCAGCTCCAGTGCGTCGCGTGCGCGGGCGGGGTCAAGGTTTTTTCAACGACTTCGGTTTCTTTTGTTGGTGGCAAAGGTTTGAAACTGCGTCCCCGGGGACGATCTTGATAAAGCGCGTCAACGCCGCCTTCGGCAAAGCGGTTGCGCCAGCCGATGATGGTTGGACGCGATGTGCCAAGTTGTTTCGCCAGCGCGTTGGTTGATTGTCCTTCGGCCGCGCCCAGAATAATCCGCGCCCGCAAAGCGATGCGCTGCTCCGTCTTGCCGGAACGCGCCAGCCGTGCCAAGGCCGCCTTGTCCGCGGGCGTCATGTCGAGTGCCGGGCTGCCTGTCCACATGCAGCGCAGTATACACGTCCCGGATCACATTGTAATGCGTTGCGTGAGACTATACGCTAGATCGATTGAGGCAAGAGGGGCACAGGCTTTGGCAGCGCGACTTCGAACGCCAAGGCGGAAGCAATCGGGATGACGGGGGGAGCACGGACGGCGGCGAGGAAGCGAGGCCGCCGGAATTCACCGAGGACGCGCTGGCCCTTGAGTTCACAAGCCGCCACGGCCGCGACTGGGCCTACGTCGCGGCTTGGGGTCAATGGCTGACGTGGTCGGACGGACGGTGGGAACGCGAGACGACGCTTCGAGCTTTCGATCTCGCCCGCCTCGTTTGCCGCGAAGCCGCCGAGCGGTGTGACAAGCCGGCGCTGAAGGCCAAGGTCGCGAGCGCTGCCACCGTTGCCGCGATCGAACGGCTTGCTCGTGCCGACCGGAAGCATTCGGCGCCAAGCGATCGTTGGGATCGCGATCCGTGGCTGTTGAATACCCCCGGAGGCATCGTCGACCTGCGCACCGGGAAGATCATGGATCATGATCGGTCGCTTGGCATGACCAAGATCGCGACCGCGACGCCGGTCGAAGACTGCCCGGCCTGGCACAAGTTCCTCGCGACCATCACCAACAATGACACCCAGCTGCAGGCCTATCTCCGTCGTGTGGTCGGCTACTGCCTGACCGGTGTCACGCGAGAGCACGCGCTGTTCTTCCTGTACGGCACTGGAGCGAACGGCAAATCTGTTTTCGTCAACACCATCTCGACGATCCTCGGCGACTACGCGACTACGGCGCCGATCGACATGTTCATGGCGGCGACGGGAGAGCGGCATCCGACCGACATGGCGGGACTCCGCGGGGCGCATCTCGTCGCCGCCGTCGAGACCGAGCAGGGGCGGCGTTGGGCCGAAAGCAAGCTAAGAGTTTGTCCCGGAACTTCATCATGGATTACAGAGCTTTCTTAGCATGATCCGGATGGAGGCGAGGCGGAGGAAAGCAAGCGCGTTACGGGTTAGGTTTTCAAAATCCTTGGCCAGCCTGCGACAACGGTTGAGCCAGGCGAAGGTGCGCTCGACAACCCATCGTTTGGGCAGGACAACGAACTTTCTCAGCGCGGGCCGCTTGACGATTTCGATTTCCCATTCACGGCTGATCGCCGCCACGGCGGCGGCCATTTGGGGGCCTTGATAACCGCCATCGGCGATGATTTTGGTGATGAAGGGAAACAGGGGACGCAGTTCCTTCAACACCAATGGTCCACCGTCGCGATCCTGAATGTCGGCGGGATGAACCACGGCTGCAAGTTTCAGACCGAGCGTATCGACCGCGATATGGCGTTTTTTACCGTCGATCTTTTTGCCGGCGTCATAGCCGTGCGGATCGATCCGCGCCCCCCTTTTTCCGTGCTTTTCACGCTTTGACTGTCGATGATGGCAACGGTTGGACTGACGGCGCGGCCAGCCTGTTCTCGACACAGGACGTAGAGCTCATGATGAAGGCGCAAAAGCGTGCCATCATAGTTCCAAAGATCGAAATACCTGAAAACAGTGCTTTTCGATGGCAGGTCTTTCGGCAGGTAGCGCCACTGGCAACCCGTGCTCAGAATATACATGATTCCGTTGACCACTTCGCGCATGTCCACGCGGCGTTTGCCGCCACCGCGCTTCGCCGGAGGTATCAACGGCTCCACCAGCCCCCATTCCTCGGCCGTCAAATCGCTCGGGTATCTCTGTTGGCTCCGGTCATAACGGCCCCGGTTTTCTTTCGTCCACATCGGCGGCCCCTCCTCGAATCAGGCCACCTCCCTTGATCACAAATGATTCTTTTGATTCAAGAAGTTTCAGAACAGACACTAAAGGCGCTGACTGGCGGGGACAAGATCACCGCCCGCTTCATGCGCCAGGACTTCTTCGAGTTCGTCCCGCAGTTCAAGCTCGTCATTGCCGGCAACCACAAGCCCGCCATCCGCAACATCGACGAGGCCATGCGGCGGCGCTTTCACATGATCCCGTTCACGGTGACTATTCCACCGGCCAATCGCGACAAGACGCTCACCGACCGGCTGCTCGCCGAGCGTGACGGCATCCTCGCATGGGCCGTCGAGGGCTGCCTCGAATGGCAGCGCGACGGACTCAACCCGTCGCAGTCGGTGCTGGCGGCGACAGAAGAGTATTTCGAGGACGAGGACACCGTCGGACGATGGGTCGCCGAGGCGTGCGATCAACGGCCCTCGGGCACGGAATTGGTGTCGACGCTCTTCAACGCGTGGAAGATCTGGGCAGAGGCGGCGGGTGAGCACGTCGGCTCGATCCGGGGCTTCTCGCAGAACCTCGCAAGCCGAGGGTTCGCAAAATGGCGCGAGCCGGGGACCACGCAGCGGGGCTATCGCGGTATCGCGCTGAAGGGCGGAAGCCGGTCGACCGAAGACATGGGGGTGTGACGATAGTGCGAGCAGCGAGTCCTCTCCTGACAGATCTGACAGAGCGATCGGATATCGGCGTCACGCGCGCGCGTACGCGCGTGACGCTGGAAACGAATCCATCCGTCAGATGTGTCAGGACCGAAGGCGTCGGAGGCGAAACGCAGATGGAGAAGATTAGATGAGCAACGTAATCTGGACGCCGAGCCTGGTCGAGGAGCGACTTGTCGAAGCCGCCGATGTGCTGAAGCGACTGCCGGAGCGAAAGGCGCAAGGCTATTTCAATACGTGGCCGGCGATGAGCTACGAGTTCAGCGATCTGGTCGGACGGCCGGCGACGCTCAGAGCCTGTCTCAAAAGGGTATTGCACGCGGGATGGTTGCATGATTCACGGCATCATGTGCAACTGATGCGGTGATTCGCGATGTGGACGAAAGAGCAGCGAGCGATCTATTGGCGTGACGAAGATCTCTATCCGAGCAATTTGACGGATGCGGAATGGGAGCGGCTGAAGCCTTTGATTCCCGAAGCCTTGCCTGGCGGGCGGCCACGCAAGACCGATATGCGGGCGGCGATGAACGCGATCTTCTACCTGCTTCGCACGGGCTGCCCTTGGCGCTATCTGCCGCGCGACGAATTTCCGCCGCGCTCGACGGTCTACAATATTTTCCGCAAGTTCCAGAAGGACGGCGTGTGGGAGGCCATCTGGGAAGAGCTGCACATGACTTTGCGCGAGCAACTCGGGCGAGAGGCGAGCCCCACGGCAGCTGTCATCGACAGCCAGACGCTGAAGGCGGCGGAAAAGGGGGCGGTTTTGATGGCGAGGTAGGTTATGATGCCGGTAAGAAGGTCAAGGGACGCAAGATTCACGCCCTTGTCGATACCGAAGGCCTGCCGCTACGGGCCATCGTTCATTCCGCAGGCATCCAGGACCGCGACGGTGCAACGCTTGTCCTCGACAAGATCCGCAACCGCTTTCCCTGGTTCGAACTGGTCTGGGCGGACAATGGCTACAACGCGTGGCAAGTCGAAGCCGCCGTTGCCAAAGTTCCGGTGCTGCACCTCGAAATCGTCAAGCGCGGTGACGACCTGAAGGGCTTTGTCGTCTTGCCGCGCCGCTGGGTCGTCGAGCGGACTTTCTCTTGGTTCGGCCGGAATCGCCGCATCGCCAAGGATTACGAAAATCTCGGCCTAACCCTCGCCGCCTTCGTCACACTGGCCTGCATCCAGATCGCGGTCAGACGACTCGCGCGATAGTTGTCTTTTGAGTCAGGCTCTCAGCGATGCCACGCCGATGTCCCGCGCGCTGATAGCCGATGCCACCACCTTCGCGGCGGCGGCTAAACGGGAATCGGCGGGAACTTGCCATTGCGTTTGAACGATCTCGGCAAGCTCGCGCGTGTGAGTCCAGATCAGCGGATGTCCTGCCCGTTCGACCAAAAGGCCACGAGCTCCCGGGATGCCGTTCACGAGCTGATCAAAGTGGTATCGGGGAACTGCGGTATCGCGGGTTCCGCCAACGACGAGTGTGGGAACTCTAATTTCCCCGAGCCATGGGCGGCTATCGAACGTCACCATGCCGCGGACGGCCCCACGCATGGGAGGTGCGCGGTTGGTTGCCATGAGCGCCCGTAGCCAATCGACCTGCGTTTTGTTCAGGCCGATTTCGCCGGCCGGTTTGGGCTTGGATGGTTGCACCACCAGATTTGCGAGCGTCCGGGGAGTGAATAGCGTGAGCAGCGTCAGGAAGACGCTGGCCTCCATGCGCTCCCTCGGCATTGCCACGTTGTAAGCATAGGTACATGTCAACATCATCTTGTTGACGAGCGCTTGGTGCGTATGAGCCAGCTGCTGAGCAACCGCGCCCCCATGGGAATATCCTAGGACCGCGCAGTTTTCGAATCCCGCGTGCTCTAATACGCCGTCCAGGTCGGCCGTGAGCGACGGAACGTCGTACGGCCCAGAAAGGTTACCGCTTTGCCCGTGGCCGCGAAGATCGGGAATGATCATGCGAAAATTGTTCTGAAGCAAAACGACCAAAGGGTCGAACATTGCGCCGGTGACCATGAGGCCGTGCAGCAGGAGCAGCGGCTCACCATTGCCCGTGACTTTGTAGAAAATACCGTTCGGTGCGCGGTATCCCCCTCGAAACGGTCGCTGCGTCGACATGGTTGATCGCCCGCTTGATGGCATAATTGGCACTGTCAAAGTAAATTCTATATTGCCATCTTGGGCAAGGGGCAAAACCCCTGCCCCTTTTGGCGGCGAGGGAGCGCGGGGCGGCCAGATTGCTGCGGGTCCGGAGAGCGGCCATGCCTGATCGGAAAAACTCAAAGGCTTCGGATTACGTCGTCGGCTATCGGCGACCACCGAAGTTCCGTGCGGCTTTTCTCGCGCTCGTTGACGATCCAGTCTTGTTAGTGGCTGTCCAGATGCTCGACGGTATCAGTGGGGCTGTGATCGGCGTGTTAACTCCGTTGGTCATCGCCGACATAACGAAGGGCACCGGACGGTTCAACCTCGGGCAAGGCATTGTCGGAACCTTCAGCGGCATCGGCGCCGCGCTCAGTACCACGGTCTCGGGCTACGTGGCCCAAAGCTTCGGTGGAGCAGACGGGTTCTATGCGATGATGGGTGTGGCTTTGGCTGCGGTGGCTGTGTGTTGGGTTTTCATGCCGGAAACCAGGGGCGCCTCGCTCCGTGCCGGAGCTCGGGACAGTGGGTGAAGGCGGCGAACGACCGACGGTTTCAAGGGCCATGCGCGGGCCACGAGTTCGAGGAATTTCATCAAGACGCGGGCGCGGCGGTGCGGATTTGTAGTGGTCCAAGCAGCCTGCGCGGCAATCGCGTTTTCGATAGCTGCGCGCACTTCCGCCGTCGAAGCGAGGGGCACGCGCGAGATCACCTCGCCGGTCATGGGCTCGAAACCGTCGCAAAAGCACCCTGATGGGCCGTTGGCCTGCTTGCCGCCGATGAAATGGGTGAGTTCCTTCATCGGTGTTCCTGCTGTCTTGCCGTCTCGAAATCGCCCGGCTGTTTCGAGACTAACAGTACAACGGCTCACTGGGAGACGGCATTCACTTCAACCCGAAATCACCTCATCTTTAGCCGCGCTGCATAAGACACCGGAACGCATCGCCCTCTGCGACATCGGCGAGACATTCGTGCTCCCCTAGTGTAGTGTCTCGTGCAAAAGGTTACAATTTATCCTGGCGCGCGAGCGGTGGCATTTTCAGCGCCGCTCTGCCGCGATTGACCTTGAGGATGATGGCGTTGGCGGATTTTGTCCAGACGAAAGGCGTCGGATCGGCATTGTTGTGCTTGATATAGTCGCGGATGGCGGCTTCAAGTTCCGGCACGCTCGTGAAAACACCGCGGCGAATACGCTCCGTGGTGATCTTTCCGAGCCAGCGTTCGACGAGGTTCAACCACGATGACGAGGTTGGAATGAAGTGGAGGTGAAAGCGCGGGTGTTTGGCGAGCCAATCCCTGACTTCCTGTTTTTTATGGGTCGCGTAGTTGTCGGCAATGCCGTGAATGTCGAGTCGTTTGGGCGTGTTGCGGTCGATGGTTTTTAGAAAAGCCAGAAATTCCTGATGCCGATGGCGCTTCATGCACTGACCGATGACTTCGCCTTTCAGGACATCGAGCGCGGCAAACAATGTGGTTGTCCCGTTGCGCTTGTAGTCATGCGTCAGGGTGCCTTGGCGGCCTTTCTTCATCGGCAAGCCAGGCTGGGTGCGATCAAGTGCCTGGATCTGGCTTTTTTCGTCGATGCAGAACACCAGCGCGTGTTCCGGCGGGTTCATATACAGGCCGATAACATCTTCAAGTTTTTCGATAAAATGCGGATCGTTGGACAGTTTGAACGTCTTGACCAGATGCGGTTTCAGGCCGTGCGCATCCCAAATCCGCTGCACCGAAGCTTTGCTGACACCGCTGATTTTAGCCATCGAGCGGCAGCTCCAGTGCGTCGCGTGCGCGGGCGGGGTCAAGGTTTTTTCAACGACTTCGGTTTCTTTTGTTGGTGGCAAAGGTTTGAAACTGCGTCCCCGGGGACGATCTTGATAAAGCGCGTCAACGCCGCCTTCGGCAAAGCGGTTGCGCCAGCCGATGATGGTTGGACGCGATGTGCCAAGTTCTTTCGCCAGCGCGTTGGTTGATTTTCCTTCGGCCGCGCCCAGAATAATCCGCGCCCGCAAAGCGATGCGCTGCTCCGTCTTGCCGGAACGCGCCAGCCGTGCCAAGGCCGCCTTGTCCGCGGGCGTCATGTCGAGTGCCGGGCTGCCTGTCCACATGCAGCGCAGTATACACGTCCCGGATCACATTGTAAAGCGTTGCGTGAGACTATACACTAGATGCCGATCTTTCCCAGTTGTCCGTTGACTCGCCGGGTTCATTGCCGCGACAAATCATGGAGCCAACAGCGCAACGGCACGCAGGAGAGATTTTCGTGCTCTATATCGGTGCAGCTGGGCATCGCTAATCTCAATCAGCTTCCGTCGACTTGCGCAAATTTACCATGTTCCTCGGGTTCCGCCAATCATAAGCGTTTCAGGACGCGCCGCATGGCGCCGCCCTGCGGCAGGAGACGATTTGGTCAACCTTGCTCTTCTACGCTCGACCGGCTGTGCAAGCGTTTCCCATGGTGACATTGGCGCCAACGTCGAGCAACTTGCCTTTTGACATGATCAGCGTATCTCTCGAATCGGCGTCGAATTGTCTCCCACGGATCCACTCTCGGTTTCAGTCGCCGTTGAATCATCGGCGATTTACCGGCCACGCAAGTCGATACGGTCCGGCTCGAGCAGCCTGAGCTTGCCAT
The DNA here is from genome assembly GCA_963706215.1 of uncultured Alphaproteobacteria bacterium. Lineage (GTDB taxonomy): Bacteria > Pseudomonadota > Alphaproteobacteria > Rhizobiales > Beijerinckiaceae > Methylocapsa. Next base: position 507,189 of record OY970154.1, read on the forward strand.
CCGTACCCACAGCCAGAGTATGCACATAGAAATACGTGTCGCGGTCATCGGTCGCTGCCATGACAGGGGATGGCGCAGATACGATAAGCAGACCCCCGCACGCTCCGATCCAGTCAATATGCCGGTGGCCGTGCATGACCACCGCGTGGTCAGCCAGGTGTTGCAGACGTCGCACAAACCAACTGCCGTTGATCAGGGCCGTACCAATGCGCTCGGACAGTGCCTTCGCCGGCATGGGATACTCGACGACGTGGTGGTGAAGCGCCACTATCCAGCACGCGCGAGGGTATTGTTTGGCAGCAATGTCGATGGCCTTGGCCTGCGCAAATGAGACCATTCCGAGCGCATTCGTGAAAGAGAAATGAGTCTCGGCGTTCGAATTCAGTACGATTACCCCAAGCCCATCTTCGGTGTCGGGCGGCCGCACCATTGGAAAGATCATCGCCCACAAAGCCGCTAAGCGCCTCGACAGACGGATGGATCCCTCGTCTGCGAAGGCGACCATTTCAGCGAGATGCGGCTCCAGGGCTTGTGCCAGCGTGCCTCCGAGCCGGCCGGAGATGCGGTCGAGAACCCTGACCGTGGAGCCCTGTATCGCCGCGAGCGCCGAGACGGTCCGCACTTGACGCAATCGCTTCTTGGGGCTTGTCGGCAGGTCGAGGCGGGCCGGGTTGGCCCGGTCCACCACGTTAACGTCGTGGTTGCCTGGGAGTCCGATTAGAAGTCCGGCGAGCTGCGGGTGAGGCGCGAAGGCGTCGAAAAACTCTGCCCATTCAGCCGAACGACCTGCATCGGTCAAATCTCCCGTGACCAGGATCGCGTCGAGCGGTTGCTTCGCGTGGATCTCGTCCACTCGCGCCAGGGCTTGCCGGAGCCTCCTGTTTCCTCGCGGGCCGGACCTTCCGCTCTCGATCCGGAAGCCGTACCGCTCGCCTACGACGTGGATGTCGGACAAATGCGCCACGCGCCATGATCGGCCGCCCTGCGGCAGAGTATCAAAGGAAGGGAGATCGCGAGGCTGGGCCATTGTCGCGTCGGCTATGCCCCATAGTAACGCCGCCCCGCCGAAATAGCTCGCGATAATAACGACGGCGTTCGCCAACGCGACCGGGATGAGCAGGTGTGGCGACGCGAGATCTGCAAGATTGCCAACCCAGCGCGAGGCTGGCCAAGCGAGCACGACGAGCCACAGTGCAGCCGCGCCGATCGCCAAACCCGACGCCGCGGCGCTGGCCGCACGGACCGAGGCCCGCCTAACAGTGCTGGCGCCGTGCGGGAGCAGCCTTTCGACGAGATGTCGAAGCCCCTCACGACAGATGATGTAGCCGGGCTGAACGCCCAAAGCGTTCAGAGACCAGAAGCTGCTCTCGATCAAGCGCGCGAGAGGAAGCCCGGCGAACCAAGCCAAAACGCCGAGCGCCGATAGAAGCACGACAGGCCAGATCCCGGTCAGGATGATTGAAGCCTTCCACGAAACGGTGCCAATCCAAAGCGAGAGGAGGAGCGGCGCAATGCCGAGTATAATACCCGGCAACCCGATCAGGAGCGTCCAAGCCGCCGCCAGCTTGGGCAGGCTGATCTCCACCAGTAAGCTGCCAGCAAGCGAGAACAACGACCGTCGCTTGGTGCTGGACGCGTCGTCTTCGATATCACCGTCGCGCGGATCGATGATCGGCTTCATCGATTTTCTCCAATTATGCGCCGCAGCACGCGGTACGGCGCCGATAGACTACTCAGGCAGGCTGGCGTCCAAATATGATAAAGCCCCCAATTAACCACCCGAAATCCGTATTCCTTAAAATGAGATGAACTCCGAAGGCCGCCACCGCTATCTTCGGATAGCGGAATGTCAACGTCGGAGCAAAAATGTGTCGATTTGCCGAAGCAATAATCCCTCACTGATGCGGCGCGCCGGGTCTGCGTCAGCGTTCGGTGTTGTTCGCCGTCAATTTCGATCGTCAGCCGCACGTCTTCGGCTATCAGGCCAATCTCGTGCGATCCGCGGCCCATGACCTTGGCGACCCTCTGAGTGGTGCGAAATCGACGTCTGGTTTCCTTGCGTGCCTCCAGCACGTAGTAGACAAGCCCCTCGTAGGGACTGCGCAAGATTGGCGCCAGCTGCCGCGCGTTGACAACCGTGTCGAGATTTTCTCTTCTTCCGGTTCGACGGAAACCAATCCCTGAAGCGCAGTTCTGACGAGGGTTGTAGGTGTCGTCTGATCGTGCAACGTGTCGAGAAAAATAAAGTAGCGCGGGTGTTTCGATCGCTCAGACCGCGCGATCGCCCCTTGCTGCCAACCGCGTCCGGCGCGGTAGCGATAGGCGGCTAGCCCAGATGAGATGGACAAGTCTGGCGCAACGACGATCGATTGTTGCCGAGCGGATCCGGCCAGTCCGTGCGGCTGCGTCGTTCGTCATCGGTCAGGCTCCTCAGGTGGGTCGGCGGGAGGTTGACCCTCCGCTGGACCCCGCCGGCAATGGCTTCTTCCTTCAGCGCGCTTTGGCCCAGCGCTGTCCAAGCGCTACGCCATATCGGAGCAACTCCTGCCCGCGTTCGATCTGCGACGCCTGCCAGCCGGCAAGCGCCGCGTCCACGTTCCGCCCCGCGCGGTGAATGGCGGTGGCGAGCGACATCGCGTCGCCCGTGGCCTTCGCGGCCGCGGCAGCCGTATGCGGACGCACGACGAAAGCGGCATCGCCGAGCACGCATGCGCGTCCGAACACCGTGCGGGAGACGCCGATATCGACGATTGTCTGCAGAAACGGCTCGGGCGTGGCAGCGACGAGTTCAGCGAGACGCGGATGCACTTCGCCCAGCGCACACGCGCGAATTTCGGCCAGCACGTCTTCGGACGCGCCCCCCAGCGGCAGCGAATTGTGGTGGCGCTGACCATCCCGGCCGGTCAGCCAGCGTTCCAGGTCTGCGTCGTCGGCGCCCACATACCAGACCCAGTTCAGGCGGCGCTTGCCTCGCGTCGGATCGGCGCTCGCACCAGGAATATAGTAGACGAGGATATGACCTCCCGAGCGCGCCTCGGAAAAAGTGAAGGTGTCGTCGAAGAAGCGCGCCAACTCGGCTGGTGCGACGGCCTCGTCGAGTGTGCCTTGCCAGGCGACATAGCCCGCACAATTCGACGTCGCGTCCGGCAGCAGGTGCCGACGGGTCGGCGATTGCGCCCCGTCGGCGCAGACCAGGAGATCCGCCGTGATCAGACCTCACCCAGCGATCTCGGCTTTGATCCGGCCGTCAACTGTATCGAAGGGGCCCAGAGCGGCGCCTGCGTGGTAGCGTCCGTCCGGAAACGCGCTGCGTAACGTCTGGAAGATCGCCTCCCAGGAGGTGAAGCGTTGCGGCATGACTTGCTCGCTTCCCTCGCCGCCATCCGGTTCGAGATAGCGCCGCACCCGGCAGCCCGTGGTCGGCAGCTCTGCGGCGTCGACGAGCCGTAGAAGCTGGGTTAGCTCGGGCTGCACGACGATGCCAGAGCCACGGGTCTCGACCTCACCGACATGGCGCTCATAGATGCCGACCTCGGCGCCGGCGATGCGCTGAAGCGCAAGGCCGGCGCACAGGCCGCCGATCGAGCCGCCGGCGACCGCGACCTGCAGCGGCCCGTCAGCCAGGGCCATGACTGGCCGCGGTCCGCAGGTGCGCTTGCATCAACTCGAAGCGGATCGCGCCGGAGAAGATCGGCCGTCCATCGACGAGCACTGTCGGCACCCCGGACACATTGAGCCCGTGGGCGCGCTGCAGCTCGGCCGCAACCTCGGTCTCACCCTGCTTCGAGGCGAGCATGGTCGAGATCATTGCAGGATCGAGTCCAGCCGAGGCGCCCGCCTCGATGAGCACGGTCCGGTCGCCGACATCGCGTGCGTCATGGAAATAAGCGGAGAACAGCGCTTCGACGACGGCACCCTGTACGCCCTCGCGGCCGGCCAGCCAGATCAACCTATGGGCGTCGCGGGTGTTGGGGGTCCGCCCGATCAGTTTGTGCCGAAAGACCAGCCCATCAGAGCGCGAGGCCTCCGCTACCTGTCCGTCGAGCGCCTGGGAGCGCTCCCAGGAGCCGAACTTGTGCGAGCGGTAGGCTCGGCGGTCGAGGCCGTCCTTCGGCATGTCGGGGTTGAGCTCGAACGGCCGCCAAGTCACTTGAACCGCGGTTTCCGGACTGAGCGCTGCGATGGCGCGGTCCAGCCGGTGCTTGGCCACCCAGCACCAAGGACAGATGGCGTCCGAGATGACTTCCAATGACAGGGTTTGTCTGGCGGCCCGTTCAGCTCCTGCCGATGACGGTATGTCCTGCGTCGAGCAGCCGTCGACCCCACAGACAGCACCTTCACGAACATCGTTCATGGGGTCACCCAGGGGAATCGCATTTGAGAAAGGTCTGACGAAAGCAGCGGGACTTGCGGGCAATAGCCTGATGGAGTCTACCGATTCGCGTGAGAATCATGCCTCGGGAGACGACGATGGATCAGTTTGCTGCGTGCTGGGAGGAGTTGGACGATCCGCGAACCGGGAACGCGGCTCTTCACGACTTCAACGAGCTTTTGGTGATCGCTTTTTGCGCGGTCCTGTGTGGCGGGCAAGGCGCGGTGGACATGGCGCTGTTCGCGAAGGCGAAGGAGCCGTATTTGCGCGGCTGCCTCAATCTGGCCAACGGACTGCCCAGCCACGACACCTTCAGCCGGCTGTTCCGCCGGCTCGATCCGGATCAGTTTCGTGCCGTTTTTCAGCGGTTCATGGCGAGGTTTTCCGAGCAATGCCAGGGTGTTATCGCCATTGATGGGAAGGTGTTGCGCCGCTCGTTCGACAGCGCCAGCGGCAAATCGGCCTTGCACATGGTCAGCGCCTGGGGCTGCGAGCAACGCTTGGTGCTGGCGCAAATCGCGACTGACGCGAAATCGAACGAGATCACCGCCGTGCCAAAACTGCTGGAGATGTTGTCGCTGAAGGGCGCGATCGTGACCGTCGATGCGCTCAACTGCCAGCGCGCGATCGCCCAACAGATCGTGAAACAAGGCGGCGATTATGCGCTGGCCTTAAAGGGAAACCAGGGCAAACTGCACGCGGACGCCGGTCTGTATCTCGACGATCCCGCTGAGCTGGCCGCCACGGCCAAGTCGGCCGTCGATGCCGATCACGGTCGCATCGAGACCCGCACGGCCACGGTCTCAACCGATATCGCCTGGTTGCAGAAGGACCATCAATGGCCCGGCCTTGCCGCCATCGGCAAGGTTGTCCGCACCCGTGAAACCCCCACCAAAACCACGACCGAGACGGCCTATTACCTGCTGAGCGCCGCGCTATCCCCCGAACGCTTGAACGAGGTCGTCCGCCAGCATTGGGGCGTCGAGAACCGCCTGCATTGGCGGCTCGACGTCATCATGAACGAGGATCAGGACAGAACCCGTTTGGGCAACGGCCCGCACAATCTGGCTGTTCTCCGGCACATGGCGATGAACGCCATGCAAAAGGAAGGATCAAAGGGGTCCTTGCGCGGAAAACTCAAGCGCGCCGGCTGGGATGACGCATATCTCTCCATCTTGCTGGCACAATTTTGAAATGCGATTGCCCTTCCATCGGATTGGCTCGCGACAACTTCCCTCCAAACGAAGGCTGGTCACTTCCTGGGCCATGGCGGTATTGGAGCAGCCGCCGGATGCGCTTACGGCGCCCACCGGCGGAAAGCCTGCGATCGAGGAAATGGGAACGAGGGCCGCCCTGGCCACGAACAGCGTGATGGCGCGCAGCGGCAATAGCGGAAATTAGACGCGGCGAGACATACGTCGAGTTATCGGCAACCCCATCCCGTGCCGGGTCGACGACGTGGGATACGACGTTGTCCCCGCTTGGAAAAAACGCGATGAACGGGCAAAATGAAGAGCGTGATCGCCGCGAAATGTGGCCAGTTGCGGCCTAGTGTTGACGATAACGGAAGCCCGGCAAGGTAAGGACGCCACACGTCCCACGAGGTGGGTTGGGGCGGGGACTCGCTTTGGTTGTCTGCATCTTCGTCCTGATATATCTCGTCCAGCGGTGAGTTTGACCACGTCATCCGCCCCAAGGGCGCAAACTATACCTTCGGTGTGAGTCGTGCGGACGGAGTTCGTATCCCGGAGACAAACAAATGAGCGATTTTCTCGGAAGTCCGCCCGCTCGTCCCCGGCCGCAGCCCGATCAAGCACGCACGCTCGAAATGCTTGCCACTCTTTTTGTGTCCGCGCTCGTGGTGGTGACGCTTTATGTCGGGCGCGAAATATTCATTCCGATCGCGATCGCGGTTCCGGTGAGTTTTGTCTTGGCGCCGCCAGTCCTCCAGCTGCGGCGCTGGGGTTTGGGTCGTGTTCCCTCCGTCTTGACTGTCGTCTTTACAGCGCTGGTCATTGCATTTTCGGTAAGCGCCGTTTTGACCCGGCAGGTTTCCGAGCTTGCAGTTGATCTGCCGCTATATCAGGCGACCGTCAACGCCAAACTCGACGATTTGCGCGATGCCGCCGCTGACAACGCCCTCTTTGCAAAAGTTTCGGCCGCGCTGAAAAAGTTGGGCGAAATTAATCCGCGTCGGCCGGCCCCTTCGAGCGTGCCCGCGCCTTTGGACCAGACAAAGAACCGGCTGACCGAGGGTCAGGAAAACCCGCCGCCGGTCCCGTTCGAGGTTCAGGAGCCGGCGTGGGCGCCTTTCGCCATTGTGGAGACCATCGCCGGAGACGCGCTTTCGTCCCTGGAGACGACCCTCATCGTCGTCATCTTCGTCATCTTCATTCTTTTGCAACGCGAGGATCTGCGCAACCGCTTCATCAGGCTTGCCGGATCGAGCGATTTGCACCGCACGACCTTGGCGATGAATGACGCGGCGGGGCGGCTCAGCCGGTTTTTTTTGGTTCAGACCCTTGTGAACGCTTCTTTCGGCGTCATCGTCGCCGTTGGCCTCTATTTCGTCGGCGTTCCAAGCCCGATCCTTTGGGGCGTCGTCGCATTCTTGCTGCGGTTCGTGCCTTATTTCGGCCCGATCATCGCCGCTGGTTTTCCCATGGCCCTGGCGGCGGCGATCGATCCCGGCTGGGGCATGGCGCTCGAAACCTTGGCCTTATTTCTTTTCGTCGAATCCATCATCGGGCAGGTGGTCGAGCCTTGGCTCTATGGCCACAATACGGGGATCTCGCCGGTCGCCGTCGTGATCTCGGCGACATTCTGGTGGTGGATGTGGGGCACTGCCGGTCTTGTGTTGTCGACCCCCCTCACGGTCTGTCTTGTCGTGCTCGGGCGGCACGTGGAGCGGCTGGCTTTTCTCGATGTCATGTTCGGCGACGCGCCGCCTCTTACTCCGGTCGAAAGCTTCTATCAGCGCATGCTCGCCGGGGACGCCTCGGAAGTCTCCGACCAGGCCGAACAATTCTTGCAAACCAATTCGGTCGTCAATTATTACGACGAGGTGGCGCTTCAGGCTTTGCTGATGGCGCAGGTGGATCTCCGCCGCGGCGTGCTCGACGAGCTGAGGCAAAGGCACATCAAGGAAACGATCGAGGAGGTCATCGACGACCTCTCCGATCATGTAGACGAGCCCCTCGCATCGGCTCCGGCGCCCGAGGCGATCGAGCCGTTTGCCTTGGAAACGTCAGGTGGCCCTTCTCCGCCAAGTTCGGCGCCAAATCCCGCCCCAATTCCCGCGCCAAACGTCGAGGCGCCGTCGCCGGTGCCGCCCGGCGGCGTCATGTCTGGCGAGGAGAACGAAAGGCCGGTGCTATGCATCGCTGGCCGCAGTTTTCTCGATGCAGCGGCCGCGGCGCTATTTGCGCAGATTCTTGAAAAGCACGGCATGAGGGCAAAGATCGAGCCCGCCGGGGCACTGACCGCCGGCCGGATCTCGCGCCTCTCGACCGATGGCGTGCGGATCGTGTGCCTCTCATACCTCGATGCCGATTTGAGCCCGGCGGGAGCCCGTTTCGCGGTGCGGCGTCTGCGCCGGCGCCTCCCCGAAGCCAAGATTCTCGCCGGTTTCTGGCAAAGCGGTCCTGGTCAAGCGAGCGAGCTTTGCGCCGCGACGAAAGCGGATTTCTGCGCGACGAACTTCAAGGGCGCGGTCGCTTTCTGTCTCGACGCGACCGTCCGAGCGTGCCAGCGGGCCTAGATTTCCGGCGTGGCAAGCCCCACAAATAGAGACAGGCGGGCCATCGAGCGACTGACGGGTTGGTGAAGGGTTGGTGAAGGGCGGCTCAAATCACAGGACGACCCGGATGGTTACGCTTCCAATATGGCAGATCAACCATTGAACGCGGCTAAGGTTGAATATCCCTGCACCGGTCCCGGCGGCGCGGCGCTGGCTCGTCCCCGAGGCTATTGGTCCAAATTTCAACACCTCGGCGGTCTCAGTCCATCGCAAAAACTCCCCTGGCTGAGCCAGTTTGATGACAGTATCCTGGGACATGACGTATCACTCCTTGGGCGGAGAGGTGGAGGCGTCGAACACCCCCACGATCGGCCCGCCATTCCCCCGCGCCGTCACCAACTTCCGCGCATAGCTCGTTCAACCTTCAAATTTCCGTTTCTTTTGCGTTTTGCCCCCAGGATGGCCGCGTTTGATTGTCCGTTCTTTGGTTTCAAACCCCCGTCTTCAGACGGGAAGAGGCTTTAGCCGTTTTTTTGGTCATAGACTGACTCCTTAAAATGGGCGCCCCGCGTGGGGGAAACGCCCATTTTAAGGAGTCAGCCTATAAACTACACAAGCGGGAGTCACACGGTTTTTCACCATCGGTATCACATCGTCTGGATCACGAAGTATCGCTACAAGGTGCTGGAAGGCGCCTTGCGGGAGCGGATACGTACGATTATCCGGCAGGTGTGCAAAGAACTCGGCGTCCAGATCGTCTCCGGCGTTTTGTCGCGGGAACATGTCCATATGTTCGTGGAAATCCCGCCGCATATTGCGGTCAGCGACTTCGTCCGGCGCGTCAAGGGACGCTCATCGCATCGGGTGCAGATGGAGTTCCCGGACTTGCGCAAGCGCTACTGGGGGCGGCATTTCTGGGCTCGCGGCTACTTCTCCACCACGAGCGGCAACATCACGGACGATGTCATACTTCAGTATCTCCAGGAGCACGAACCTACCGGCGTCAGCCGATAGTTATTCAGTCACCTCCGAAGATGAAAATCGAAGCAATCATGTAGAGAAACACAAGCGCGATCATCACCGACGCGAGACCCGCGTAGGAAGGGCAATCGCATTTCAAAATTGTGCCAGCAAGATGGAGAGATATGCGTCATCCCAGCCGGCGCGCTTGAGTTTTCCGCGCAAGGACCCCTTTGATCCTTCCTTTTGCATGGCGTTCATCGCCATGTGCCGGAGAACAGCCAGATTGTGCGGGCCGTTGCCCAAACGGGTTCTGTCCTGATCCTCGTTCATGATGACGTCGAGCCGCCAATGCAGGCGGTTCTCGACGCCCCAATGCTGGCGGACGACCTCGTTCAAGCGTTCGGGGGATAGCGCGGCGCTCAGCAGGTAATAGGCCGTCTCGGTCGTGGTTTTGGTGGGGGTTTCACGGGTGCGGACAACCTTGCCGATGGCGGCAAGGCCGGGCCATTGATGGTCCTTCTGCAACCAGGCGATATCGGTTGAGACCGTGGCCGTGCGGGTCTCGATGCGACCGTGATCGGCATCGACGGCCGACTTGGCCGTGGCGGCCAGCTCAGCGGGATCGTCGAGATACAGACCGGCGTCCGCGTGCAGTTTGCCCTGGTTTCCCTTTAAGGCCAGCGCATAATCGCCGCCTTGTTTCACGATCTGTTGGGCGATCGCGCGCTGGCAGTTGAGCGCATCGACGGTCACGATCGCGCCCTTCAGCGACAACATCTCCAGCAGTTTTGGCACGGCGGTGATCTCGTTCGATTTCGCGTCAGTCGCGATTTGCGCCAGCACCAAGCGTTGCTCGCAGCCCCAGGCGCTGACCATGTGCAAGGCCGATTTGCCGCTGGCGCTGTCGAACGAGCGGCGCAACACCTTCCCATCAATGGCGATAACACCCTGGCATTGCTCGGAAAACCTCGCCATGAACCGCTGAAAAACGGCACGAAACTGATCCGGATCGAGCCGGCGGAACAGCCGGCTGAAGGTGTCGTGGCTGGGCAGTCCGTTGGCCAGATTGAGGCAGCCGCGCAAATACGGCTCCTTCGCCTTCGCGAACAGCGCCATGTCCACCGCGCCTTGCCCGCCACACAGGACCGCGCAAAAAGCGATCACCAAAAGCTCGTTGAAGTCGTGAAGAGCCGCGTTCCCGGTTCGCGGATCGTCCAACTCCTCCCAGCACGCAGCAAACTGATCCATCGTCGTCTCCCGAGGCATGATTCTCACGCGAATCGGTAGACTCCATCAGGCTATTGCCCGCAAGTCCCGCTGCTTTCGTCAGACCTTTCTCAAATGCGATTCCCCTGAATCCGATGGCGTCCCACGGAGCGTCAACGGTTCGGCGGGCCATTTTGCGCAACCTGTTTTTGCGCGAAGCCGGCTTCAGGTTCGAGCAAGCGCGCCTTGAAAGCGGCCGAGCAAGCCGGCGAGGCTGCCGCAGGTAAGACGGGATGCCGAACTCGGCGCAAAGCGCGGCGATCGGATCGTCGCTCGCATCCTCGCTCGTTGCAACGGCGACGAAGTCCACCAAACGCGCCCGCGCAACGCGCTCGTTCTGGCGGGCGAGCATCGGCTTGCCGAAAATCTCCTTGAGCACCTTGCCGGGAAGGCGGGTGGAGGTCATGCGGGCCTGAATGATTGCGACGGTTCGCGGCGCCATGCCAGTCACCAAGCCCTGGGATCGAGGATACGGGGATCGTCAACCGCAAATTCGCTTGCATCCACATTGGGCCAAGCGGAACGAGACGCGGTTACGATTGCTTCAAGCTCGGAGCGACGCGTCACCCCGGCCACCACGGCGGGAATATCGGCGATCCGGCTGAGATAGGATAGCGCGAGATCGAGAGCGGGCAAGCCTGCCGAGGCGAGCCTCCCTTGCATCACGCCGATTGCGTCGCGCTTGCGTTGCAGCTCCGCCGGTAATTTATCGAGGTCGACGAAACTTAAAGTCTGTCCCGGAACTTCATCATGGATTACAGAGCTTTCTTAGCATGATCCGGATGGAGGCGAGGCGGAGGAAAGCAAGCGCGTTACGGGTTAGGTTTTCAAAATCCTTGGCCAGCCTGCGACAACGGTTGAGCCAGGCGAAGGTGCGCTCGACAACCCATCGTTTGGGCAGGACAACGAACTTTCTCAGCGCGGGCCGCTTGACGATTTCGATTTCCCATTCACGGCTGATCGCCGCCACGGCGGCGGCCATTTGGGGGCCTTGATAACCGCCATCGGCGATGATTTTGGTGATGAAGGGAAACAGGGGACGCAGTTCCTTCAACACCAATGGTCCACCGTCGCGATCCTGAATGTCGGCGGGATGAACCACGGCTGCAAGTTTCAGACCGAGCGTATCGACCGCGATATGGCGTTTTTTACCGTCGATCTTTTTGCCGGCGTCATAGCCGTGCGGATCGATCCGCGCCCCCCTTTTTCCGTGCTTTTCACGCTTTGACTGTCGATGATGGCAACGGTTGGACTGACGGCGCGGCCAGCCTGTTCTCGACACAGGACGTAGAGCTCATGATGAAGGCGCAAAAGCGTGCCATCATAGTTCCAAAGATCGAAATACCTGAAAACAGTGCTTTTCGATGGCAGGTCTTTCGGCAGGTAGCGCCACTGGCAACCCGTGCTCAGAATATACATGATTCCGTTGACCACTTCGCGCATGTCCACGCGGCGTTTGCCGCCACCGCGCTTCGCCGGAGGTATCAACGGCTCCACCAGCCCCCATTCCTCGGCCGTCAAATCGCTCGGGTATCTCTGTTGGCTCCGGTCATAACGGCCCCGGTTTTCTTTCGTCCACATCGGCGGCCCCTCCTCGAATCAGGCCACCTCCCTTGATCACAAATGATTCTTTTGATTCAAGAAGTTTCAGAACAGACACTTAGGCCTTGATGAAGGGGTGATCGCACATGAATTGCAACGCCGCGTCGCGCCAATTCCGCAATTGTTCCATCGCAAAAGAGCCGCTGATCGACGATGCTCGCAGGAAGTTGCGCCAATTCGGGACGATATTTCTCGACGATATCCAAAATCGGATACCTGTAATTCGTGACCCAAACCAAATGGTACTTGCAGTCCCAGATCGTGTGACTGCCGCGCTTACAATCCTGCATTCCAGCAGGATCGCATCCCGGTCGCCTAAAGGCGAGGGATTTACAGATCCCCTATCGGGGACTTTAAATTTTTCAAATTTTGGCATTAAAAATCCATGCGCCACGATTGAATGACCCCGCTACGAAAATCGCTTCCCCCCTTGGCCCCGCCTGGGACGCGAAAGAATTCTTCTAGGGCCGCCACGATTCTGGCCCGAGCGCAGCGCCGCAAAAACCCCGCCGTTGCTTCCCATGCGCTTCCCAATCGCGGTTTCTGGGAAGCAGCACGGCGTCAAGACATGCCTAACTCTTTGATTTTAGTGGCGCGCCCGGAGAGATTCGAACTCCCGACCCCTAAATTCGTAGTCTAGTGCTCTATCCAGCTGAGCTACGGGCGCCCCCGGCGGATGGTCCTCTCGGGGCCAATATGACCGCCCCGGCCTCACGAAATGACGCGCGGAAACCAGTGCGAGACTTAGCCGCTCGGCATCCTCCTGGCAATAGCGGCCAGGGAGGGGAACAAGGGGATCAGGTGAAGGAGCAAACGCCAAAACCAACCCGCAATCCCATTCCCGGTTTGGGCGATTCGGACTCGAATTAGCCAAAACGTTGGTCAAATGTACAATAATCGGGAAGATTTTCGGTGTAGCGAACCACCTGTCCCTTCAAACTCGGTGCATCGGACAACCCTCAAGACGTTCACCCGATTGCCCTGGGGCGGGGAAGCGCTATCCCTTTCATTGCGTGCCAATAGCGGCCTGGGGCAGGGTAATATGAAATTTCGCGCCCGAATTCTCTTCATCGGCGCCGCCGACGAGCGTGATGGCGCCGCCATGGCCGTGCACGAGATCGGCCGCGATCACGAGGCCCAGTCCGGATCCGCCGGAACGGCTTGAGCTGAAGGCGGTGAAAAGCCGCGCCCTCACGCTTGCCGGCACGCCGGGTCCGGTATCGGCGACTTCAATCACCGCCGTTTCGTCCTCAAGCCAGGACTCGACCCGGATCCGCTTCGGCCGTCCGGGCTCCGCCCTGGCGTTCTCCAGCGCTTCGGCGCCATTGCGAAGAAGATTCATAAGCACGCGAAACATTTGCTCTCGATCCGCGGCGATCTCGAAATCGGCGGCGACCGCGTTGACGCACTCGATCCCGCCCCGCGCTTCGAGCCCTATCATCTCCATGACCTCGGCGACGAGCCCGCGCAACGGAAAGCGCGTCGATTTTGGCGGATCGTCGGCGGCGCGGCCATAGGTCAGCGTCGCCTGACAGAAACGGACCGCGCGATCGAGCGTGGCGACGAGCTTGGGCGCGAGCCGTTGGACGTGCGGATCGTCGGCATTTGCGAGGCGGTCGGATAGAAGCTGCGCCGAGGTAAGCATGTTGCGCATGTCGTGATTGATCTTGGCAACCGCGAGCCCGAGCGCGGCTAGATGCTTTTTCTCCTTCAACTCGCGGGCCAGAGCATCCTGCATGATGGCGAGTTCCTCTTCGGCATAAGCAATCTCGTGATTGCCGCCGGAAGGGACGATGATGCGGCGGGAGGAATTCTCGGGATTGGCGCCGAATTCGATCAAACTGTCGGTGAGCCGCCGCACCGGGCGAAGCACCATGAAGTGAATCGCGACGGTGGCGAGGCTCGCGACGATCGTCGACATGACGAGGGTAACCGCCAAAAGCCGGAGCGAATAGGCGCGCATGGCCTTGATCAGCGGCGCCTCGTCCATGGTGATCGCGATCCATTCGCCGCCCATGGGCGCTTCGCCGACGATCGTGATGACACGCCCTGGCGGCGCCGTCAGCGTGGCCATCGCCTCGGGCAGGAGCCGGGAAGCAGACTCGCGAAAATCGTAAACTTCATCGACGCGGCTCGGCAACTCCGAAGCGGCGAGGATTCGCTTCGTGCCATTCTTCCTAAGGACGATGATTCGCGCGCCGACGCTATCCAGCAATTGCCGCGACAATTCGGGGGGCACCATGGCCTTGGGCGCCGCGTCGAGCACGAGCGCGGCCGTATTGGCGGCGCTGAGCCGTTGCCGCAGCCAATTCTCACGATAGGTGGCTATGGCGGGGAGGTAGATCATCACCGCCGTGGCGATGACGAAAGCGGAGTTAAACAGAAGCACCCTCGTCGCCAGGCCGAAGCGGACCGGCCGGCGCTTTTTCGCGAGGATTCCGCTCGCCGCGAGACCCTCGCCCGGAGGCATCACGAGATCGGTCATGGCAACCCCTATTCGAAACAACGCCAGAGGCGCGACAATGTTCCGCTCGGCCACGATCACTGCAGCGCGGATCGCCCGTGCCACTATTTATTTGCTTTCTCGCCCGATTCTGTCCAATAATTCTACCACCCTTTTATGATCATCCGCTACGTTAAGCCCTTGAAAACTTGCCGGGCTTTCTCGGCAAGGAACCACGCCAACTCTCTGATTTTGAGGGTTTGCTCTTCGATCGAACGATTGCAGTCGATCAGAAAGCGCCCTAACGGGGTGTCGAGCCTGCTGTCCCGAAACGTCATGGCGGCTCGCCGCGCCGCATCGGCCAATGCCGGATAAGGAACCATTAGCGAGGCGATATCGCTGGCGGACATGCCTTTAGATATGGCGAGCGTAAAGAGGTTGATCAACTCCTCCGCCCCTGGGCCGACGATACCGGCGCCGAGAAGGGCGCCCCCGGGGCTGGTGACAAGCTTGACGTGCCCGCCGCGCCGATGCTCGATGCGGGCCCGCTCCGTTTCGGCGAACGGCCAGCGGAGCACGCGAATATGGCGACGCGCCGCCCGCGCTTGCGCTTCCGGCAGTCCCGCCGTGGCCATCGCGGGGGAAGTCAAAATAACCCGGGTGGCCACTTGCCGGCGCGCTCGCGGGCCCGGCAATCCGAGAACCGTGCGCAGGACGAGACCTGCGTGCTGTTCGGCGCCGCCGCCCTGTCGCGCGCTTCTCACGACCGCGCCGATCGCGTGGATGCGCCAGTTGCTGGTCGCAAGAGAGGCGTCTGTCTCGATGCCGCTTTCGTTATAACGTACCCTCGCCGCGGCAAGACCGAGGCCCTCGACGGCCGGCGCCCGGCCGGCGGCGACCAGAATGTGCGAACCCGCGACCGGTTTTTCATGCCCGGCGACGAGGATGAAAACCCGAACGCCGCCGCCGCGCGGCTCGATCCGCGAAATCCGCACGTCCTCATGAACGACGACGCCGTCGCGCGCGAACGCGGCGCGCACCGGCGCGGCAAGTTCTTCGTCTTCCGAACCGAATATTTCTCCCTCCGCAAGCACGATCGCCTCGCTCCCGAGCCGACGCACCGCTTGCGCGAGCGCGAGCCCATCCGCATCGGCGCCGATGACGATAAGACACCGGGGCGGATGTTCCAACGCGCAGAGCGCGGCGCAGTCGAGCGGCCGCACGAGGTCGAGCCCCGGAATGGGCAGGATTCTCTCGACGGACCCGGTCGCGACAACGAAGCGCCGCGCCGTGATTATCTCGCCGCCCGCCTCGCAGGTATCGGGACGAGTGAAGCGTCCCGGCGCACGAATGACCCTGACATTCATGGCTTCGAGACGCGCTTGCGTGTAATTTGGCGCGATCGCCGCAAGCGCCGCGGCGGCACGTTGACCCACGCGCGCGAAATCGATTTGCAGCTCTGGTACGGCGATGCCGAAAGCGGCGGCGCCACGCGCCGAAGTGGCGGCGCGGCTCGCTGCCAGCACGGCGTGACGGGGAATGGCATCGGTAAGCCTCCGGCCGCCAAGCGCGCCTTTTTCGACGAGCACCACGGACCGGCCGCAAGCCGCCGCCCCAAGCGCCAGCGAGAAACCACCGGGGCCACCGCCGATGATACATAAATCGGGCGGCAAGTCCGCGTTCATGGCGTTGCGCCCTTGCTCAGTTGCCGTTTGCCGGTCATCGGTTCATTCGCATGAAAATCGATAACAATTTTTCCTGCGGGCGGGGGTTTACAGCATTTCCGGGCCGATCGCGCGATTTCGTCCTGCGCAAAACGCTGCCGCGCACCGGTGGAAGGTGCCACGCCGCTTTCAGCCGTGCTATGGCTGCGTCGGACGTTACCGGCGTCTTGGGGGCGAACGATGCACATTGCAATGATCGGTTCTGGCTACGTCGGGCTCGTGTCGGCGGCATGTCTCGCGGATTTCGGACATACGGTCGTTTGCATCGACAGCGACGGTCAAAAAATCGAGGCCTTGAAGGCGGGGAAAATGCCGATCTTCGAACCCGGCTTGCACGATCTCGTCGGAGCCAACGTGCGGCAACGCCGGCTTTCCTTTTCCACCGGTCTTGCCGCGGCGGTCGCGCGGTCTCAAGCGGTCTTCATCGCGGTCGGAACGCCGTCGCGGCGCGGCGACGGCCATGCCGATCTTTCCTTCGTCTACCATGCGGCGCGCGCGATCGCCGCCGGTGTTGACGGGTTTACGGTGATCGTGACAAAATCCACCGTTCCCGTCGGCACCGGCGATGAAGTCGAGAGGATCATTCGCGAGACCCGGCCGGACGCCGATTTCGCGGTTGTTTCCAACCCGGAATTTCTGCGTGAAGGGGCGGCGATCGACGATTTCAAGCGGCCGGACCGCATTGTCATCGGCGTCGAGGACAAACGCGCCGAAGCGGTCATGACGGAAATCTACCGGCCGCTCTATCTGAACCAGGCACCCTTCCTTTTTACCGGCCGCCGCACGTCGGAACTGACCAAATACGCGGCCAACGCCTTTCTCGCCACTAAAATAACCTTCATCAACGAGATCGCCGACCTTTGCGAGCGGGTCGGGGCCAATGTCCAGGACGTGGCGCGCGGGATCGGCCTCGACAAGCGCATCGGGTCCAAATTCCTGCATGCGGGTCCGGGCTACGGCGGCTCTTGCTTTCCGAAGGACACCCAGGCTCTGATCAAGACCGCCCAGGATCATGGCGCGCCGGTCCGCATCGTCGAGGAGGTCGCCGCGATCAATGACCAGCGCAAGCGCGCCATGGCCCGCAAGGTCTTGGCGGCCTGCGGCGGGACGGTGCGCGGCAAGACCATCGCGGTTTTGGGCCTCACCTTCAAGCCGAATACCGACGACATGCGCTATTCCCCCGCGATTTCGGTCATCACCGCTTTGCAGGACGGCGGCGCCCGGATCCATGCCTTCGATCCCGAAGGCATGGATCAGGCGCGCCTTGTTCTTGAAGGTCTCACCTTTTTTTATGACCCCTATTCCTGCTGCGACAAGGCCGACGCGCTGGTCATCGTGACCGAATGGGATGCGTTTCGCGCGCTCGATCTCGATCGCGTCAAATCGGCTCTCGCCGCGCCGGTCATGATCGATCTGCGCAACATTTACGACCCGGAGGACATGGCCCGGCGCGGTTTTGTCTATTCCAGTGTCGGGCGCGGCGCCGCTTAGAGCGAAAGCATGGGCTCATAGACCGAGTGCGGTCAAGCCTGGATGGCTGGCGGGACGCGGTCCGGCGGCCCACAGGAATTTGCGGTCTTCCGGGGTAATCGCCACGTCGTTGATGCTTGCTTCCCGGCGGCGCATCAGTCCATCGCCATCGAATTCCCATTGCTCGTTGCCGTGCGCGCGAAACCAATGGCCGGAAGCATCGCGCCACTCATATTGGAAGCGAACGCTGATGCGGTTTTCATGGAACGCCCAAAGCTCCTTGATGAGCCGGTAATCAAGTTCGGTTGCCCATTTGCGGGTAAGGAGTTCGACGATGGCCGCGCGCCCGTGAAAAAATTCCGAGCGGTTTCGCCAGCGGCTGTCCCCGGTATAGGCAAGCGCGACGCGGGCAGGGTCGCGGCTGTTCCATGCATCCTCGGCAAGCCGAATTTTTTCCACCGCGGTTTCGCGCGTGAAGGGCGGCACAGGCGGACGGCTTGGCACGGCGGCATGCTCCGTTTATTGGCATTGAGGCGAGCGGATAGAAGCTTAAACCAAACGGACGGCGTCCAAGCAAGTTCGATATCTGCCCCGGTTCCAGGCTGGCGCGAGCCAGCTCCTCTGGTTCGAAAAAATTGGTGCAAGGCACGAAAATCCCGCCGCGCGCCGCGTCGGCTATTGACAACCCTAATTTCTATAGACCTAGTGGCACAAGCAATGCCGAAACAATCGTTCGCAGCACTTTCGGGGCTGGGCATTTCAAAAGACAGGATAGGTGGCGCGCATGATACCGGAGTTGGCCTGCATATCGAGCGGTTTCGCCGCGATCGCCGCGGGCGTCCAGGCAGGGCGAGGCCGGCAAAATGCGAAAGCCTTGCCCAATTTGGGTGCTTGGTCATTCCGGGCCGGCGTGTGGATGTCCTGCTTGTGCCTGTGGCTTGCCGCCGCCTCGCTTCCGGCGATGAGCAAGGAGACGAAGCTCCTCAATGTTTCCTATGATCCCACGCGGGAACTCTATGCGGAAATCAACGATTTGTTCGCGGACCGCTACAAATCCCGCATGGGCGCAAGCGTGATTGTCGAACAGTCACATGGGGGTTCGAGCAAACAAGCGCGTTCGGTCATCGACGGGCTAAACGCCGATGTCGTCACTTTGGCCCTCGCCTGGGACATTATCGCGATCGAGCGAGCCGGGCTGATCAAGCCTGGCTGGCAGGAGAAGCTGCCTTACAACTCCTGCCCTTACACTTCGACGGTCGCCTTTCTCGTGCGTAAGGGCAATCCGAAAAACATCAAGGATTGGAAGGATTTGATCCGCCCGGACGTGCAGGTGATCGTGCCAAATCCCAAAACGAGCGGCGCCGGCCGCTGGGCGTTCCTCGCGCTTTGGGGCGCAACCGCCAAAGCGAAGACCTATAACCTGTCCACACTGAACGGGTTAAAGGAATCGCAGGCGGCGGCGCGAAGCGCGAAGGCATTCCCCATCTATCAGAACGCCGAAGCCCGCGCGGTTGTCGAGAAATTCTACAACAACAATGTGCCTGTTCTCGATACGGGCGCGCGCGGTTCAACCGTCACCTTCGCGCAAAAGCAGCTTGGTGACGTTCTGTTGAATTGGGAAAACGAGCTCTGGCTGGCGCAGAGCGAATTCGGCAAGGAGGACTTCGACATTATCTACCCCCCGAGCAGCATTCTCGGCGAGCCGCCTGTTGCCGTCGTCGACGAGGTGGTCGATAAAAAAGGCACAAGGGCTATCGCGGGAGCGTATTTGAAATTTCTCTACACATCCGAGGCGCAGGAGACGATTGCGCAGCTTCATTACAGACCGCGCGACGTTGAAGCCTTGAAGAAATACAGCTCCGAATTGCCGCCTCTCCCGCTCTTCACCATCGACGAGACTTTTGGCGGGTGGGTGAAGGCGCATGAGGCGTTTTTTGCCGACGGCGCCTTGTTCGATCGGATCTACAGGCCGGCAAAATGAGCGAAAACGCGGCGGCGGGCGGATCGCCGCCAAGATCATCGGCGAGCCAGGCGTTTCGTTCAACGTCGGGCGCATCCCGGCTCGTTCCGGGACTGCCGCTTACCCTCGGCTATACGCTTTTTTATCTATCCGTGCTGGTACTGATCCCGCTCGCCGGGATGGTTTTCAAGTCGGCGCAGCTCGGTTGGAGCGACTTCTGGCAGACCGTCACCGATCCGATCGTCGTAGCGTCCTACCGGCTTACTTTCACCGCTTCGGCCATCGCGGCGGCCGTCAATGGCGTGTTTGGGCTGATCGTTGCCTGGGTGCTCGTGCGCGAGCCTTTCCCAGGCCGGCGGCTGTTCGACGCGCTTGTCGACTTGCCCTTCGCCCTGCCGACCGCGGTCGCCGGTCTGACGTTCAGTTCGCTTTATCTGGCGGATGGTTGGATCGGCGGATTGGGCCGCCACGTCGTGGGCTCTATCAACGGGGTGGCAGGGCTCGCCGGGTTTGGCGAGGTTTTGTCCGCCGATGCCCTATCGTGGTTAAGTTTTCCATATTCCAACACCAATACGGGAATCGTGCTCGTCCTGATCTTCGTTGGACTGCCCTTCGTGGTGCGGACGGTCCAGCCGGTGCTGCGCGATTGGGATACGGAATATGAACACGCAGCGTTGAGCCTGGGGGCCAATAGGTCGACGATTTTGCGGCGCGTTATCTTCCCTGAAATCTTGCCCGCCTGGCTCAGCGGATTGGCGTTGGCCTTCGCACGCGCGATCGGCGAATATGGTTCGGTGATTTTCATCGCCGGAAATATTCCCGGCAAATCGCAGATCGCGCCCTTGCAGATCGTCATCAAGCTCGATGATTTTCGCACCTCGGAAGCGACCGCGATTGGCATCGTTTTGCTTTTCTTCTCGCTCCTTATGTTGCTCGCGATCAATGGCCTCGAATGGTGGATGGGCCGTCGCGAACGGCCGGCGTGAGGCAATGCGCGCGGTTCCACCCGCGTCGATCGCATTTTTGAAACGAGGACTGGTTCATGACGGAAACGCTGGCGGCCCAAACGACGACCGGAGCGTCCGGGACCCCGCCCCCGCCAGGCCATCCGCTCATCCGCCGCGTCATGGTCGCGACGACGGTCATCTTTCTCACCCTCTTCATCGTGATACCGGTGGTGAACGTCTTCGTCCAGGCTCTTTCCAAGGGGGTTGACGCCTATGTCCGCGTATTGCATGTGGCCAGCCCGCCCGAGGGCGCGCGGCTAAGCCCGGCCGAGCGGCGCGAACTCGCGGCGGCGCGCGATCAGGCCGAGAAGACCTGGAGTTCGATCCGGCTGACCGCGGCCATCGCGGCAATCGTCGTTCCCCTCAACATCGTCTTCGGGCTTGCGGCCGCATGGTCGGTGACAAAATTCCGGTTCAAGGGCCGCTCCTTTTTGATCGCGCTGATCGACCTGCCTTTTTCGGTGTCGCCGGTCATCGCGGGCCTCATCTTCGTCCTGCTGCTTGGCCGCGGCGGCGTGCTCGGCGCGTGGGCTTCGAACTGGACTTGGCCCGACCCTTTCTCGCTGCACTGGCGTGGCTTTACGCAAGATTGGTGGCCGCTCGCCTTCTCCGGAAGCTTCACGGGCATCATTTTTACGCCCTTGGCGATCGTGCTCGCGTCGATCTTTGTCACCTTTCCCTTTGTCGCGCGCTCGTTGATTCCGCTCATGGAGGCCCAGGGGTCCGGCGAAGAGGTGGCGGCCCTCTCGCTTGGCGCCTCGGGCTGGTGCACGTTCCGGAAGGTCACCTTGCCCAATGTAAAATGGGCGTTACTTTACGGCGTGATCCTCTGCACGGCGCGCGTCTTTGGCGAATTCGGCGCGGTCTCGGTGGTCTCGGGACACATCAACTCCAATGACACAATGCCGCTGCGCATCGAGAAACTGTGGAACGAATACAACAACCAGGCAGCGTTTAGCGTCGCGTCATTGCTGGCCTTTCTGGCGATCGTCACCCTGATCGTCCAGACAGTCGTTGAGCGCCAAACCGGCAAGAGCGAAACGCTCCAGGTAGAGGAAGAAGGGATGCCATGAGCATCGAGGTTTGCGGGGTCAACAAGACCTTCAATCAGTTCAAGGTGCTCGACAATGTTAGCCTCAAGGTGGAGACCGGCGAGCTCGTCGCCCTTCTCGGGCCGAGCGGTTCCGGCAAGACGACGCTTTTGCGGGTGATCGCGGGCATGGAAGCCGCCGACCCCGGCAGCGGGCCGATCCTCTTCGACGGCCACGACGTTTCCGCCCAGGAGGTCGGCAAACGGCGCATCGGCTTTGTCTTCCAACACTATGCGCTGTTCAAGCACATGAGCGTTTTCGAGAACGTCGCCTTCGGGCTGCGCGCGAAGCCCTGGCGCCTGAGGCCCAAGGAGGCGGAAATCCGCGCCAAGGTCGGCCAGCTTTTGCAACTCGTTCAGCTGCAAAATTTCGCGCCGCGCTATCCATCCCAGCTTTCCGGCGGACAGCGGCAGCGGATTGCTCTGGCCCGGGCGTTAGCGGTCGAGCCTCGCGTCCTTTTGCTCGACGAACCTTTTGGCGCTCTCGACGCGACGGTCCGCCGCGAGCTGAGGCGCTGGCTACGCAAATTGCACCGCACGATCCATGTGACGACCATCCTTGTCACCCACGACCAGGAAGAGGCGCTTGAGGTGTCGGATAGGGTTGCGGTAATGAACGAAGGGAGAATCGAGCAATTCGCGTCGCCGGAAGCAATCTACGACAACCCGGCCAATCCGTTCGTCTTCAAGTTTTTGGGCAGCTACAATCTCTTCCATGCCCGCAAGACAAATGCCGGGGATGCCGTGGCGGCAAGCCCGGCTGACGCCGCCGGCGTGACTTTCGTGCGTCCGCACGATATCGAGATAAGGCGTGAGAATTCCGACGGCGCTGGGATCGCCGCCAGAATCAACCATATCGCCTTCGCCGGTTCCTCGGTGAATGTCGAACTCGCCCGCACCGACAACGAAGCGGTCGTCGATGTGGCTCTCCCCGCGCACGCCTACAAGGACCTTGGGCTAAAACCCGATGACAGAGTGTTCATAAGGCTGCGCAACACAAGGTTCTTCGACGAGGATTTCTCGATCTGAAAGACCGGGAACATCACCGCCATCGCTTGCAATATTCGTTTTTTGGTCTGCCGCATGAGTCAAAAAGCGCTACTTATCCTCATTAAACGGCACTAAGTGTCCGTCTCGAAAGATGTTGAATCCCATGAATTGCTTGTGATGCAAGAGTGGCGGTCCAATTCGTAGGAGGCCGCCGATGTGGACGGACGGATACCGGGCGGAATACAATCGCGACAAGCGGCGTTATCCGAGCGGCGTGACGGACGAGGAATGGGCGAAGCAAGCTTTACAAGCAAAGATTGCGGAGGGGCATGTCGAGCCGCTCATTCCCCCAGCCAAACGGGGCGGCCGCAAGCGGGAAGCCAACATGCGGGAGGTGTTCGACGGCGTCATCTACGTGCCGGGCACGGGATCCCAATGGCGCGGCATCCCCAAGGATTTGCCGCCCAAGGGCACGCTGTATCGCTACTTTTGCGACGGGGCTTGGGACGGCGTTCCGGATCGCATCCATGACGCGCTCTACGTGAAGTGCCGCGAACAAGCCGGACGCGAAGCGAGCCCAGCGGCGGCGGTCATCGGCGGAAAGACGCGTGAAAAGCGCCGGACCCTCCGGCAAGCTCAGGAGGGGGGCGCGCATCGATCCGCACGGCTATCACGCGGGCAATCCTTCGGTGAACTCAGGAGATCAAGGGCAAGAAGCGCCACGTTCCCGCCGATACGCAAGGCTTGCCGATCGGCGCCATCGTTCATTGCGCCGGCATTCAGGATCGCGGCGGCGGCGTCTTGCTGCTTTCGGCGCTGTCCGGCCGCTTTCCCTTTCTCGAAAAACTGTTCGCCGGCGGCGCGTATCAAGGGCCGGTCTTTGCCGGCGCGCCCGCCGGCATTCCGCCTCGTGTAAAGACCGAGACCGTCAAACGCCGCGATCAGGCGAAAGGCTTCGTGACCTTGAGCGCTTGCGTTCATGAATCTTCCGAGAATCAAGACGCCCAATTGTGTAGCTCTTGAACGATGAGTTGGCCAGTGGGCGGAGTCTATGATGCCCCTAGCAAACTCAGTCGAGAACGTCCGCTCCTTCCACAACGCCGACCAAATTCGCATTGACGCACTACCCACGGTCCCGCTTCACTCACCGGAAAGTCGGCGCCAACGGCGAATTCATCCAGGGACGGGAGCAATTGCCGCTGCTGCAACAATGCCGGTGTTGAAACTAATTTACCTGGGGTGGGACGACAGTACCGCAAGATTTAAGGAATGGTGGACAAAACCCAAAAGCCCGCGAATGCTAAAGCTTCCAAATATAGCCACAAATAAAAGTAGAATGACACGAAAAACGAATTGAGTTTCTATTCTTACAAAACTATATATGGCGGACAGTAAAACTCAACGCCAAAAAAACAATGGGATAGTTGAATAGGCCAAAGCGGATTCCTTGGAGATATCTAAAGCTCTCCGAGGATCGACGAACAAAAGAAAAAAATGTGGCTTAAAAAACTAAAGACAGTCAGCGCGGAACTCATGACAAGCGCTCCCTCGGGGGAGCGCGGCAAGAATGGGAAAGCCTTCTCCGGCCTCCTCGGTGCGGCGGCCTATCCCGATCAAAAAGCACGGCCGCCGGGCGGGGTCGCCGTTTGCCCTCGGCCGATCCGCGTCGCGGGCAATCTTCGCCGCCGGAAATCCTCCCCAAATAAACCCTTTCCCCGGCCAGCTCCTGTCCCCCAAACTCCCACTCAACACATTGAAATTTCCGGCGCACTGGAAGTGAGTCAAGGACGATGGCATTTATCTTAAGTCCGGAGTTGCCGTTTCGCGGCCCGCCGGGCTAGACTCTGGCAATCCTTTCCTTCTGGGTTCGCACTCCTTTCTGGGTTAGCATTCCTTGGCCGCCACGGACGACAACACTTCGCCCCCCCAAAACTCTGGCGTCCGGCCGGTTTCGATTTCTGACGAGATGCGGCGCAGCTACCTCGATTACGCGATGAGCGTCATCGTGAGCCGGGCGCTTCCCGACGTGCGCGACGGGCTGAAGCCGGTGCACAGGCGCATTCTCTATTCGATGCACGAGAACAATTACACGCCGGATCGCCCTTACAACAAATCGGCGCGCGTCACCGGCGATACGATGGGCAAATATCATCCGCACGGCAATCTCGCGATCTATGACGCGCTGGTCCGGATGGCGCAGTCCTTCTCGATGCGTCTGCCGTTGATCGACGGGCAAGGCAATTTCGGCTCCGTCGACGGCGATCCGCCCGCCGCCGAACGCTATACCGAAGTGCGTCTCGCGCCGGCCGCCATGCCGCTCCTCGACGACCTCGACAATGCGACGGTCGATTTTCAGCCGAATTACGACGGGCGCGAGCGGGAGCCAACCGTGCTTCCGGCGAAATACCCCAATCTCCTCGTCAATGGCGCCGGCGGCATCGCGGTTGGCATGGCGACCAATATCCCGCCGCACAATCTCGGCGAGGTGATCGATGCCGCAGTCGCCTTGATCGACCGTCCCGAGATGACGATCGAGGATTTGATGGCGATCGTCCCCGGCCCGGACTTCCCGACCGGCGGCAACATCTTGGGGCGGGCCGGCATCCGCATCGCCTATATGTCCGGACGCGGCTCGGTGCTGACACGCGCGACGGTCGCGGTGGAGGAAATCCGCAAGGAGCGCGAAGCCCTCATCGTTACCGAGATTCCCTATCAGATCAACAAAGCCGCCTTGATCGAGAAGATCGCCGAGCTCGTTCGCGAGAAACGCGTCGAAGGCATTTCCGATTTGCGCGACGAATTTGATCGCGACGGCATGCGCATTGTCATCGAGCTGAAGCGCGACGCGCTAGCCGATGTGGTCTTAAATCAGCTCTGGCGCTTCACATCGTTGCAATCGAGCTTTGCTTGCAACATGATCGCCTTGAATGGCGGCCGCCCGGAAACCCTGACGCTCAAGGATTTTCTGGCGGCCTTCATCGATTTTCGCGAGGAGGTCGTCACACGGCGTACCAAGCACCTCCTCGCCAAGGCGCGCGACGCCGCGCATGTGCAGGTTGGCCTTGCCATCGCCCTCGCCAACATTGACGAGTTCATCCGTCTGATCCGCACGTCGCCTGATCCGGCCACGGCACGCACGGCCTTGATGGGGCGGGCGTGGCCCGCGCGCGACATGGCGCCACTGATCACGCTCATCGCAGACCCGCGTCATGTGCTCTCCGAGGCTGGCGACTGCCAGCTTTCCGAAGTCCAGGCGAAGGCCATTCTCGAACTCAGGCTGCAACGCTTGACGGCGCTTGGGCGCGAGGAAATCGCCGAGGCTCTGAACAAGCTTAGTGTCGAGATCGCCGATTATCTCGACATATTGCGTTCGCGCGCCAGGCTCTTTTCGATCATCAAGGATGAAATGCGCGCGGTGAAAACCGCCCATGCCACCCCGCGCCGCACCCTCATTCTCGATGACGCGGCGGGCGTCGAGGACGAGGACCTCATTCAGCGCGAGGACATGGTTGTTACCGTGTCGCATCTTGGCTACGTCAAGCGGGTTCCGCTCGCCGCCTATCGCGCGCAACGGCGCGGCGGCAAGGGCCGTGCGGGAATGCAGACGCGCGACGAGGATTTCGTCGCGCGGCTGTTTGTCGCCTCGACCCATGCGCCGGTGCTGTTCTTTTCCTCGCGCGGTCACGTCTACAAGGAAAAAGTCTGGCGATTGCCTCTTTCGGCCCCACAGGCGCGTGGAAAAGCGCTGATCAATATGCTGCCGCTCGACGAAGGCGAGCGGATCACCACGATCATGCCATTGCCGGAGGACGAGGCGGCGTGGGATACCCTGGATGTCATGTTCGCGACCACAAGCGGCAGCGTGCGGCGCAACAAGCTTTCCGATTTCGCGCAAGTCAACCGCGCCGGCAAAATCGCGATGCGGCTCGACGAAGGCGAGCGAATCGTCGATGTGCAGATTTGCAGCGAGGCGGACGATGTTCTTTTAACGACCGCCAACGGCCAATGCATCCGGTTTCCCGTGACCGAGGTGCGGGTCTTCAAGGGCCGCGATTCCATGGGCGTGCGCGGCATCGCGCTTGGGCCAGGCGAGCGGGTGATCTCGCTTGCCATTTTACGTCATATCGCGGCCGACAGCGGCGAGCGTCTCGCTTATCTCAAGATGCGCCGCGCGGTTGCCGGCGACGTTTCGCCCGAGCCCAACGGCGAAGCGGCGGGCGAGGAAGCGGGAGTTGAGGAAACGCCCGTGGCGTCGAACCTCGGACCGGACCGCTATATTGAAATGTCCGCCGCCGAACAGATCATTTTGACCGTTTCCGCGAATGGCTACGGCAAGAGGACATCGTCCTACGAATATCGCATCACCGGACGCGGCGGCAAAGGCATCGTCGCGATGGCGGTCAACCAAAGAAACGGCGAGCTCATTGCCTCGATGCCGGTCGAGGACGGCGACGAGATCGTGCTGGTGACGAACGGCGGCCAATTGATCCGCTGTCCGGTCGATGGCATCCGGGTTGCCGGACGCGGGACCCAGGGAGTCATCGTGTTCGATACCGCCGCCGCCGAGCAGGTCGTCGCCGTCGAGCGGATCACCGAGGAGGATACTCCTCGGGGCGACGATGAGGAGCCCCGCGAGCCGGAACAAGGCGAGGAAGACGGCGGTTGAAGACGGCGCGGCGCGGGTGGCCACGGATGGCGCAGGGCGGCGCCTGGCCCAGCGCGTGAGCGGTTCCGCGAGCGGCGGGTAGGGAATTTTCAGTTTAGGCGCGCCGTCTTGATTTTGTAGGCGCCGTCTCGTGCGCGTAAAAACATCTCGTCCGCTTGCGGATGACGAAGTGGCTCGCCCGATCGATCGGCCATCAGGTTTTGCTCCGAGACATAGGCGACATACTCGGTTTCGGCGTTTTCCGCGAAGAGATGATAGAAAGGCTGATCCTTGCGCGGCCGGGCCTCTTCGGGGATCGCCTGCCACCATGCCTCGGTATTCGCGAAGACCGGGTCCACGTCGTAGATGATCCCCCGGAAGGGAAATTTGCGATGTTTGACCACCTGACCTATGGCGAACTTCGCGGTGCTGGGTTTCATGATATGGAAGCCGCCGCAAAAGGCCGCCACAACCGGCGGCGGCTAGCGAGAAGGGGAACCTGGATCACGGTGGTTAACCGCCGCCTGTGTCGATATAAACGTGGCAGAGCCATCCTATCACAAAATCGCAACGGCGCCAACCGCCGCAAAACTCCTTGCACTCCTTTGCTCGCAAAGCCCCAAAGCCCTATGGCGCCTTGGCCTTGCCGCCCTGAATGAAATCAAGCATTGCGGTATTCATCGAAGGCCAGCGCTTGTGCGGAAGAGATGTTTCGCAATAGGTGACGCGCCGTCCTCCGGAACATCCCGAGAAGTCGCGGCAGCCATCGGCAAGAAGGTTAAGATCAGCAGGCGCGCAGGCCGCGCACCGCCCCCAATAGGCCGCAGCGCCGCGGCCGAAGCCCGGGAAGCGTTCATCGGTGCGGCTGTGGACGATCATAACAGCCGGGATTGACGGACACGCCATCGTCGCGAGGTCTTCGCCCGTGATGCCCGCGGCGCTCGCGACGATGCTGTGTGGCGCGGCGCTGGCCTTGGGGACGTAAGCGGGGATACCCTCGGCCATCGAGCCGCCATCGGAGTGACCGAGATAAGCGATCGAAGCTTCATCGACACAGAAGAAGCTCGCGACGGTCGCGGCCACTTTCGCCTGTCGCGAGACGGCCGTCGGCGACAGACCTATGTGGTCGCTGTAGGCGACGATGAAACCACGCCGCGTCGCCTCGGTCGTTAGGCCGTAGAAAGTCTCGGACCGGCGCCGGTTAAATCCTGCCGGCGGGAAGACGACGAGCAGCGGATAGGCCCGTGTCGGATCATAATCACTCGGCGTGCGCACGGCGATTGTAAGCCTGTCGGAGGTTTGCAAATTGGTGTCGAGATCCGCGTGGCCAGTTCGGCTGCCGGGGCTGCAAGCTGCCGCGATACCGGAGTCCGGCCCGGCCGCGGCAACGTTGGGCCGCGACGGGGCCGAAAATACAAGAAGCCCAACTGCCAGGATCAGAACCGTTGCGATCAGCGCGGCTGTTTGGCGCGAAACGCTAATTCCCATAGTGCCACCTCCGTGCGATCGCGACCGGACAAATCGGCGATATAAGCGCAAGCTCAACCAAAACGGGCATTCCACCCGGCCATGCGTGGCTCAAACAATACCCCCTTTATCCCTAATCCGCTTTGTCGCCAGACGGTTCTCCCATGATCGCTCGCGTGAGAAGCGCATAGTCACTCTCGCGCCCCAATGCATCCCGTGCTGCAAGATTGGTAAGCTCAGCCATTGGCAACTTGCAAAGGGCACGGATCACGACGGGACCCGCAACTGCCCGCGACTTCAATTTCTGAGACGGCGCACCGAAGCGATCGAGGAACCGCGCCACGTCGCGCAAGTTCGGGAGAAACGACCGATTGTCAAAGGCTACTGCGAGAGCTCGAATCGGCTCCATGATTTCGGCGCGGTCGCGGCATTCGGACGCGGCAAGCTCGACAAGAGACGGTTTCGGCCCTTTTCTCCGACTTGGAGTTTGCTTCTGGCCCAATGCCTGCAGTTGCTGCTCAAGCTGCTCCGGGGATTGCTCCACGAGCCGCGCGATGGCGGCGAGCACATTTTGCCGACCATGGCGCAACACCACCAGCCGCACGTCGATGTCAAGAAGTTGGTCCTTCATGCGGGTACTTTCGTGATACCGATCTGGTCAAGTACCTCATCCGCAAAGCGCCGAAAGCCCTGGATAACATCGCTTCGGGCGTAGCTGGTCCAGGACAAAGGGGTGCCCTCACGTGCCGACTTCGCGTAAGAAGCCGAGTAGCGAATCTGATTCTCGAATATGTGCCAGCCGTGCTTTTTTGCCTCGCTGGTCACGTCTTCGATAGACTGTTGACCTTCAGGCCCTGCCGAATAACTGGACGAATGGTTGAATGCCAATCCTGCGATTTCGATCTCGTGATCCTCATTCTCAAGCTGGAATTCCTGCAACGATCGTGCGAGGAGAGGCAACCCAATAGTTGCCATAAACTCAGGCTTGATCGGCACAATAATGTAGCGGCTTGCAAAATACGCGGCGTCCGTTAGTACTGATTCTGTCGGCGCGCAGTCCACGATAATAAGGTCGTATTTGTTGCGGACCTGCGCCAGCGCCTTAGCAAGCCGACGCTCCTTCCCCGAGGGGTTCTTGAGCGTGCGGGAAAGCTCTAACCGACTGGGGATTAAATCAAGCATGCCATTTGCCCCATGGCCTGCCTTTTTGACCACTACATCAGTGATGTCCAACAATCGCGGGGATCCGCTTCTAGAGTCGGTCGGAACATACTCGTCGAAGATCTGAACGACTGTAGGCTTCTTTGCTGCGAGATGTTTGACGTAGTCCCGTGGCCCCATCAAGGCTTGGCTAAGGTTTGATTGCGGGTCTAGATCAACGGCAAGGGTGTGCAGCTTCTTCGATTCCGCAGTATGAGCAAGTTGCATCGCCAGCGTCGTTTTTCCGACGCCACCTTTCATGTTAATGAGGCTCAAGACTTTTGTCATCTCGTGTGCTCCTCTCTCATCCTGGTCACTCACTGAAGCGTCCGCTTCTGCCGAAACTTGGTCAACGATCACCCGCGCGTATTCGCGCTCAATGTCCCGTGTGACGCTCGTTAGCCGCGCCTCTTTGGCGAGTTCCAGCAATTGGATCGGCTCAGCGTCGAGCGCCCGGGCTATTTCATAGGTCAGCTTTGGTGTCGGTATTTCACCTTGAACTTCGATCTTAGCGAGGTATGCGACGCTCTTACCGAGTGCGGCAGCCAAATCGCGAATTGTCAGGCCCCGCTCGGTCCTAAGTCGCTTCACCCGCCGGGCAAACGGCGTTACGATCATGTTCACCTAAATAGGTGAACATGAACAGGGTGTCAACTGAATTTGAGAACACACGAGAGGCTTGCCGGGGCCGGAAAGAGAACAGCAAGACAGAAGCTCCGCCGTCGGCTGGGGCGCATGTGATTGGATTAATTGAGGTTTTTGCCCATGCCAAACTCTCTTTCGCCGGCGTTGTTGACCAACTCCGAAATGGCCGAAGCCGACCGGCTAACCATCGCCGGGGGCACGCCCGGTTCCGTGCTGATGGAGCAGGCCGGCGCGGCGGTGGCACGGGAGGCCGCGCGGCTTCTCCCGCGCCATGGGCGTGTCGCGGTGTTCGGCGGGCCCGGCAATAATGGCGGCGACGGCTTTGTCGCCGCGCGCGTGCTCGCCGCGCAAGAATTCACCGTCGCGCTCGGGCTGCTTGGCGTGCGCGACCGGCTACGGGGCGACGCCGCGCTTGCCGCCAAAAGTTGGCCTGGCAAGATCCTCGCCGTCGAGGAACTTGATCTCGATGCCGCCGATCTCGTGATCGACGCGCTCTTCGGCGCGGGCCTTGCGCGCGATCTCGATGGGCCGGCCAAGGCTTTGGTCTTGCGTCTCAATGAATGGACGAAGAGGACGAAAAAGCCGATCCTTTCCGTGGATGTTCCCTCCGGCATCGACGGCTCCAGCGGGCAAATTCGCGGCGCCGCGATAAACGCCGCACGAACCGTCACATTTTTTCGCCGCAAGCCGGGGCACTTGCTGCTGCCGGGCCGCATCCATTGCGGCGGAACCGTCGTCGCGGATATCGGAATTGGAGATAATGTCCTGGCGGCGATCGCGCCCAAAACCTTCGCCAATTGTCCGGCTGTTTGGCATCAGAGTTTCCCGGTTCCCCGCGTCGACGGCCATAAATATTCGCGCGGTCATGCCGTGGTCCTCTCCGGCGGGCCAGCGCATACGGGTGCCGCGCGTCTTGCCGCGCGCGGTGCGCTTCGCGCGGGCGCGGGGCTGGTGACGGTCGCAACTCCGGGCGCGGCGCTTTGCGTCCATGCCGCGGCGCTCACCGCGATCATGACCCGTGTGTGCGACAATGCGGACGGCCTCACCAGCCTCCTCGCCGATCGCCGGAAGAACACGCTCGTCATGGGACCAGGGCTGGGCGTGGGAGAAAAAACCCGGGCCCTGGTGCGGGCCGCGCTCGATGCCGGCGGGGAATCCGGAGCGCCGCCCCGCGCGATCGTCCTCGACGCCGATGCGCTCACGAGTTTTGAAGACGATGCTTTCGGTCTTGCGCAAATGATCAGGCGGCGGAGCAAGGGGGTCGTGCTCACGCCGCACGATGGCGAATTCGCTCGCCTCTTCGGCCATGCCGGCCAAAATGACCGAAGCCGGTGGCTTGGTCTCGATATGTTGGAACAAGTCTTGCTGTCGCGTTTCGACGGCCTGCATTCGAAGTCAAAACTCGACCGTGCACGCGCCGCCGCGGCGTTGAGCGGCGCGGTGGTGGTTTTGAAAGGCCCCGATACCGTGGTCGCGGGTCCGGAGGGCTTGGCGGCCATAGCCGAGGATTTGCCGCCATGGCTCGCCACTGCGGGTTCGGGAGATGTTCTGGCCGGGATCACGGGCGGGCTTCTTGCCCAATCCATGCCGCCCTTCGACGCCGCCTCCGCCGCCGTCTGGCTGCATGGCGCCGCCGCCCGCCATTTTGGGCCGGGCCTCGTCGCCGAGGACATTCCCGAAAATCTGCCCCCGGTTTTGCACGCGCTTTTCGCCGATGGATTTTTGCAGGGCGATGGCGGCTGAGTGGCATCGGCGCCTGAAACTCAATGACAGTTTGAATGGCAGGGGCGGCATTCTTTTTGCGTTGAATAAATTTTCGTGTTCATGCCGGTTTCAATGAAGGAGCGCTAGCCTGAGCGGCGGCTGAATGCCGGCGCGTAAGGAGGCAAATAAAAAAGCCGCAACTTTCCCTTCAAGCTTTCAACAAACGCCCTGGTTTTCTTCGCGATGTGGGCGGGTCCACAATCGACGATCAAAAAAATTTCCCGCTTGGCACCGGCAATCAATCGCGTCATAAACTCGATAAACACCATGGCGTTGATGCCGCCTTTTTGCTTGATCATGAACCGCATATGGCCGCGCGAGGAGATCGCCGAGATCAAGCTCATGGCGTGACGGGCGCCGGTGGTTCCAACAATGGGCGTTTCGCCTTTTTCACCCCAGGCGCGCCTGGCATGAATATCGGAGCGAACCTGGGCCTCGTCGCCGAAATAAATGTCAGCTCCTTGTTTTTTCGCTGTTATCTTGATTAAAGGGTATTCCTTTTTAAGCCATCGCCGCACGCGGGCCTCGTCACGTTCCCGGGCCCGATGCAACGGCTTCTGACAAGTAATGCCGAGCTGAGCCAACAGCCGTCCCATGGACGCCGCGCTCAATGCCACATGGAACTTATCCTTGATCAGCTTCGCCACCATCGCGCGCGTCCACAGCGCAAACGCGAACTTCAGTTGCAGGGGATTCTTCTGGGTCACCGTCTTGTAAACCCACTGCAATGCCCGGCCATCGAGTTTCGGGGGACGTCCAGGAACGGGCTTGGCTTTCAAGGCGCCCCAACCGCCCCGCCGGTATTGCGCCAGCCATCTGTAAATCGTGGTCCGGCCCACACCAAAAATCCGCGCGACCACCTCGGGGCTTTCACCATCTTCCACACGCCTTACCGCACGTTCGCGCATAGCCTCCAGCGTCTTGTGATCAAGTTTCCGCGCATCATCTTTTCTCATGCCCGCATAAAATCATTCGCGACCCCCCACGTCAAGAAAAATGTGCGCTTATTTATGAACTGATTGATGGTATATCTTTGCGTGAGATACTACACTAGTTAATCGCCAAAGCTTTATGTCCCACACTGGAACCTTAACAATCGTAGAGGGTTTAATACCCAAGGCGGCGAGCGCCGCCGCCGCAGCCCTGCCGGTAAGGCATGGCGCCAAGCTGAGGTTCATATTCAGGGGAGAGAGCAGCGATGCCCAACGTATCCGGCTTAGAATGCGGAAAGCGTGCAGGGAGACAAAGCGTGATTGGTACGTGGTTGCGGCGCGTCCTTTCGGTGGCAGCGTTTCTTTCGCTGGCGGTTCCGAGCCTCGCGCTCGGCCAGGGATTTAACAACGAAGGGCTACCCGTCATTCCATTCACAGTCGTCAACAATTTCAATACCACAGTCCCGTTGTACGTCTACATTAAAGGACAGGTAAATCCAGAGGACATCCGCAAAAACTCGCCCCTAACGCCAGATAGCCGCGTCTATGTTACCGATCTTACGGGAGATATAGCCGCGGTGCCGTATATTCCATCAGGTTATACTGGAATGCTGGCGCTCAATCTCGGGACGGCGAAAACGACGTCAATGATGTTCCCGAAATTGAATGGGGTACGCATCTATTTTTCATTCGTCAACCCCACGATGGTCTGCTGTAACACCGCGGTGGGAGGCGCACCTAGCGAGCCAACAGGCTGGGTCACGACCGATCCGAATTACAACACCGTGTTCGACTGGGCCGAACTCGCTTGGGACAATGGTGGAAATACAGGTCTCGGGCACACGACGCGCCTCGGCGGCAACTTGACCCAGGTCGATATGTTCGGGATGCCGATGCGTCTGAGCCTGGGCGGCCAGAGCACCACCATCGGAAACACCCCCATCACCCAGAAGGCCGGTTTTACTTCCAACCGCCCGACGATCTTGAGTGCTTACCTGCAGCTCGGCACGCCGTGGACCACTCTGTTCCTAACAAACAGCGGCGGCCCACTACCCCGACTGCGGGTGATCTCCCCCTATCACGGCATCGCCCTGGGCCTCTTCCCGCCTAAAAAGCTGGACACATACATCAGCCAGGTATTTACGTTCTACACATCCAACACGCTCATGACGAGCGCCACGTGCCCACAGGACAACATCACACATACCCTCGCCGGTAATACAATAACAGGCGGATTCCTGGTGTTCAAGGATGCTGGCGTGGAACGTTTCAGGTTCGCGACGCCGAGCACTCTGACGGTCTACCAAAATGAGATCAGCGCGATTCCGGCCCCGGACAATCCGGCAACGCCCGGCCTCAACGCTTGCCTCGGCGGCGCCGTGGCGGCAAAACTCGGAGGCGCGTTTATACGCACTACGCTGCTCGTGCTCCCGAGTAACAATCTCGACACGTACTGCATGACGCCGGCGCTATTCTACGTCAATACTCCGGCCCAGAAATACGCCCAGATTTTCCACACCTTTGGGATCAATCACCTTGCCTATTCGTTCGGCTACGACAACTCATGCGACCAGAGCAGCTATATCAGCGTTGACGATCCGACTGCTATGACCATTACCTTGGGCGGAGGATGAACTCGTGCCGAAGGTGTCCGCCTCCTCCTTGAGCCCATGCGTCTCACCTTGGACGAGTGCTTGATTGATCCGGACGGTTCAGCGGCCTGAACTTAAGGCAACGATGAGCCCGTCAAGCGCCACCTTGGATTGGGACGCGAGGATCGCGGGTTCTGACTCCGCCAAATTAGAGGGTGCCAAGAATCTTCCTCAAGTCCGTTTTGAGCAACGGGGCCAACTCCGGATCGGCGAGGGCGAAGGCCACATTGGCGGCGAGAAAGCCAAGCTTCGCCCCGCAATCGTAGGTCTTGCCATCGAAGCGCACGCCGTGAAACGCTTGGCTCCTGGCGAGCGCCTTCATGCCGTCGGTGAGCTGAATTTCGCCGCCGGCACCCTTCTCGCCCATTTCGAGAATGGGGAAAATTTCCGGACCTAGCACATAGCGGCCGGAGATGATGAGAGTTGAGGGCGCCGTTCCCCGAGGCGGCTTTTCCACCATTCCGGTGATCTCGAACGTAGACCCGAAATCCTTGCCGATGGAGACGACCCCATAGTGATGGGTTTCCTCCGGCGGCACTTCCTCGACGGCGATGATATTGCCGCCATGTTTTTCATAGGCCGCGATGCATTGGGCGAGGCAGCGGCCCCCGGCCGCCGCCATGGTCAGCATATCGGGCAGCAGCACCGCGAACGGCTCATTGCCGACGATTTCGCGGGCGCACCAGACCGCGTGGCCGAGGCCGAGCGGAACCTGCTGGCGGGTGAAACTCGTCGCGCCGGGGGCCGGAAGCTCCGCCGTCAAGGCCCGCAATTCCTTCAGCTTGCCGCGCTTTTTCAAAGTGTCGTCGAGCTCATAGGAGATGTCGAAATGATCCTCGATGACCGCCTTGTTGCGCCCGGTCACGAAGATAAAATGCTCGATTCCGGCCTCGCGCGCTTCCTCGACGACATGCTGAAGGACCGGGCGATCGACGACGGTCAACATCTCCTTGGGGATCGATTTGGTGGCCGGGAGAAATCTTGTTCCCAAACCGGCGACGGGAAAAACAGCCTTGCGAATGCGTCTGGTCATCAATCATCCAAGAGCGGTTTGCGGCGCCTTTTTGGATTCTGGGGGCGCCAGAACGGCTGCGCGATCATAGGAAAGCGGGCGCGTTCCTATAGCACAAGGTTGACGCTTTCATGGTAGTGTCCCATCAGTTTGAATTTCAGCAATGGGTGGAAAGCGGATATTCGATCATGCCGCTTGAATGTCGCCAGTGCGCCAGAAGCGGGTGTTCAAAATCGAAATGCTTCTTTGAGAAGTCGCTCAAAAGGATTTATCAATTGAGTTCCTCTCGGCAATTGATTCGAAGATATGAGTGCGACCTTATTTATTGACGCAAATCAGTACCTAGAGCTTTACCGAACTATTGAGGGGAAAAAGCTGCTCGATTCTTTGGATGAGCAGAAGCCCTACATTTTCATTTCCGCGCAGATCGTTGACGAAGTTCTCCGGAATAAGCTTCAGGTCGCGAAGTCGTTCTTTACGGAAAGGCTTAAGGAAATAAACACGGTCAATGCGCCTGTGCCTGATCATCTTTTCGGAATCAGCGATCAGAAGACGACTTATTTCAGGGAAGTTATTGAGCAAGCGAATGAGCAAGCGAAGCAGGCAGTAAAAGAGCTTTCTAAGCTTGCGTCCGACGCTCTGTCTCGAATTAGCCGATCTGAGGATGACGTTTCTAGACGACTTGGAGAGGTGTTCGATAAGTCAGTTTCGCCGAGTATCGATGAGATGCGGCGCGCAAGAGAAAGAAAAGAGAGAGGTAACCCGCCTGGAAAAGCAAGGGACCCGCTTGGCGATCAGATCACATGGGAACAATTGTTGATCCATTGCAAAGAAAGTAAGTGCACGCGACTTTGGATTGTTACAAGTGATCAAGATTATTGCATTGAACATCAGAAACGTTTCCTGCTAAATTCGCTACTCACGCAGAACCTTAAGGATGCCTGTGGGGTGGAACCGGAAATTCACTGCTTCAATAACTTGTCAGACGGAATCAGACATTTTGGCAACAATGCTGGCGTGAAGGCAGAGAAATTGCTGACGGCGGAAGAAGCAGCAGAGATCAAAAAGGAAATCGCAGCCCTTCCACCTATTGGCTGGTTAACGGACACTGATGATGCTGCGAGGGAGGCGACCCTCTTCAGATACAACAGAATGTTAGCGCTAGAAGCGGGGGGATTTGCTGTTGGTCCGGGCATGAGCAGCATCAGTTTTTTTCATATCCCACCGGCGGCCGGTACCACCGAGCCGACAAAATAGATTCTGTGAAAAAGCACCTCACCGCCCTCCAGACATGCCGATCCTTTGGCGGTCCGAAATGTCTGCCTCAACTCCCGCCATCGAGAACTCTGAGCCGGACTTCCGCAATGGGTAGGAAGCAGAAATTCAAATTGGGACACTACCGGGTTGATGATGATTTAATCCGCGCGAATGAAGGCCGCGAAAAGGCTTCGCGCCTGCGGGGGGTCAAAAAAATCGCGGCCCATTGTGGGGCCGCGATCTTCCTATCAGAGCAAGCGCCAAGATTATTCGGCGGCTTCGGCGGCCGGCTTTTTGAACTGGGCGGTTTCGGTCGACGCGCCCATCGCGATCGTCGAGGCGGCGCCGCCGGTGACGGCGATAGCCGCGGCGTCGAAATAGCCGGTGCCAAGCTCGCGCTGCTTTTGCTCCTGGACTTCGTGGTCAGCCGCAATGCCGCGATCACGGTAGCCCTTGGCGAGATTGAGCATACCCATGGTTGCGGGCGCCTGCCGCGTATGACGCAAATGCTCGCTAAATAACAGGGCGGGGCCCGAAGCATCACACTCCGGGCCGCCCTGTCTTCTGTCTCAATAAAAGAGCGGGTCCGTTAGCCGAACTGGTTCATCGTGTTGTGAGAGCCGCCGGCCTTTAGGGCCGCCTCGCCGGCAAAATATTCCTTGTGATCATCGCCCATGTCGGAGCCCGCCATGTTCTGGTGCTTTACGCAGGCGATGCCCTCGCGGATTTCCTTGCGCTGGACGTCGCGGACATAGCCAAGCATGCCTTGCGCACCGAAATATTCTTTCGCAAGATTGTCGGTCGACAATGCCGCCGTGTGATAGGTCGGAAGCGTGATGAGATGGTGGAAAATGCCAGCCCGCTTCGCCCCATCCGCTTGGAAGGTGCGAATGTTTTCGTCGGCCTCGGCGGCCAAATCCGTGCCGTCATACTCCACGCTCATCAAGGCCGCGCGGTTATAGGCGGAGACATCCTTGCCGGCGGCTTTCCAGGCGTCAAAAACCTGCTGGCGGAAATTCAGCGTCCAGTTGAACGACGGAGAATTGTTGTACACCAGCTTGGCGTTGGGAACGGCTGCGCGGATGCGGTCCATCATGCTGGCAATCTGCTCGACGTGGGGTTTTTCGGTTTCGATCCACAACAGATCGGCGCCGTTCTGCAGCGAGGTGATGGAGTCGAGCACGCAACGATCCGGCCCAGTGCCGGGACGGAACTGATAGAGGTTGCTGGCGAGGCGCTTTGGCCGCAGCAGCTTGCCGTTGCGGTTGATGATGACGTCGCCGTTGCGGGCGCCGCCGGGCGCGACTTCTTCACAGTCGAGGAAGGCGTTGTACTGGTCACCGAGGTCGCCCGGCTCGCGGCTGAAGGCGATCTGCTGGGTGAGGCCTGCTCCCAGCGAGTCCGTGCGGCTGACGATAATGCCGTCCTCCACGCCGAGCTCAAGGAACGCGTAGCGGCAGGCGCGCACTTTCGCGAGGAAGACTTCATGCGGCACGGTGACCTTGCCGTCCTGGTGGCCGCATTGCTTTTCGTCGGACACCTGGTTTTCGATCTGAAGCGCACATGCGCCTGCCATGATCATCTTCTTGGCGAGGAGATAGGTCGCTTCCGCATTGCCGAACCCGGCATCGATGTCGGCGATGATCGGCGCGATGTGGGTCTGAAAGGTATCCACGGCCGCCAGCAGCGCCTGTTCCTTGGCGCTGTCGCCGGCCTTACGCGCAGCGTCGATTTCGCGGAACATGCCGCCGAGCTCGCGGGCGTCCGCCTGGCGCAGGAAGGCGTAAATCTCTTCGATCAGCGCCGGGACGACCGTCTTCTCGTGCATCGACTGGTCCGGCAAGGGGCCGAATTCGGAGCGGAGCGCGGCGACCATCCAGCCGGACAGATACATATACCGCCTGCCGGTCGTGCCAAAATGTTTCTTGATGGAGATCATCTGCTGTTGGGCGATAAATCCATGCCAGCAGCCCAGCGACTGGGTGTAATTTGCGGCGTCGGCGTCATAGGCCGCCATGTCCTTGCGCATAATGGCGGCCGTGTATCTGGCGATATCGAGACCCGTTAGGAAGCGGTTCTGCAGGCGCGTCCGGGCCACGGACTCAGGGTTGATGCCGTCCCATGTGCCGTTCTTGTTTTTGATGAACTGCTTCACCTCGGCAATATGGCTTTGATATTCGTTGGGCTGGGGGATCTGACTTTGATAGTTCATCGGGCGCGCCTCGTTTGGCCTTCAAAGCTGATGGCGTTGCTCATTTCGTTCTCCAATCACAACATTCACAGAGATTGACAAAGCGCATCAACCGGGCGGAAATCTTCCTGATGGATCTTGGCATAACGAAGAAAATCCCGTCATGGCAATAGCTCGTTTGCGAATTGAAGTTGCTATGTAACATCCGTACATTGTAATGTTGTACAAATGTAAATAATGTTACTCGTGATGTGATGGCCACGGCTCCTCGAAAAATCTTCGCCGGCCCCCGGCTCAAGCGGCTGCGCCGGGAGCGCGCGCTCACCCAGGCGGGCATGGCCGCCGAGCTCGATGTCTCGCCAAGTTATTTGAACCTGATGGAGCGCAATCAACGCCCGATCACCGTCCAGGTCTTGATCCGTCTGACCGACGTCTATGGCATAGATCCGCGCGACTTCATGGAGAGCGAGGGCGAACATTCGGCCGGCGAAATGGAGCAAATCCTTGCCGACCCGCTGTTTCGCGAGGCGGCGGTTCCCCGCGGAGAAGTGCGCGACGCGGCCGAGAATTCGCCCGCGCTCCTCGCCGCGATGGCGCGCCTCTACCGGGCCTATGCGGCGGCCCGCGAGGCCAGTGAAGCAGGCGTCGCCGCCGGAACCGACCGCGACCGCGCCGAGCCAGTTCCCGGCGAAAGCCCGGTCGACCGGATCCGCACCATCATGCATGAAGCGCGCAACCATTTCCCGGAACTCGAAGACGCGGCCGAGACCTTCGCGGCCGAGCTGGCGCTCGCGGGAAACGGCCTTTACTTCGCCTTGTGCGAACATCTTCGTGCCCGCCATGGCATTCGCGTCAGGGCGCTGCCGGTCGAGGTCATGGGCGACCGGCTGCGCTGGTACGATCATCACCGCCGCCAATTGATGATCTCGGAAGTCGTGGAGCCGCCGGGCCGGACTTTTCAGGCGGCCTATCAGCTTGCCTTGAGCCAATTCGGGGAGCTCTTGAACGCCATCGCGGCGCGGCTGGAGCCAAACGACGGCTTGAGCCGCCGGTTGCTGCGGATAACGCTTGCCAATTATTTCGCGGGCGCCGTGATGATGCCTTATGGGCGTTTCCACGAAGCGGCCGAGGTCGCCTCCTACGATGTCGAGATTCTGGCGGCGCGTTTCGGAGCGAGTTTCGAACAAGTGGCGCATCGCCTGACGACGCTCGGACGCCAAACCGCGCGGGGCGTGCCGTTTTTCCTCGTTCGCGTGGATATCGCCGGAAACGTCTCGAAGCGATTTTCGTCGAGCCGGTTTCCGTTTGCAAATTCCGGGGGCACGTGCCCTTTGTGGAATATTCACACGGCGTTCACCGAGCCCGGCCGGATCTTGACGCAGGTCAT
Organism: uncultured Alphaproteobacteria bacterium; assembly: GCA_963706215.1. GTDB lineage: Bacteria > Pseudomonadota > Alphaproteobacteria > Rhizobiales > Beijerinckiaceae > Methylocapsa. The sequence continues at coordinate 547,967 of OY970154.1, forward strand.
TGAGCTCACCGACGGTTCGCAATGGTTTTCGATCGCCCGCACCGTGCGGCGCTCGCTCACCCCCTGGGGCGCGATCGAGCCGCGCTTCGCCATCGGGCTCGGCTGCGAGATCAAATATGCAAGGCGCCTCGTCTACGCCAAGCGTCTCGACTTCAACGCCCTGGATGCGACGCCCATAGGGATCAATTGCCGGCTCTGTGACCGCCCCGCTTGCCCGCAGCGCGCGGCGCCTCCGGCGTTGCGGCCGCTGCTCGTCGACGAGTCGATACGCAGCATCTCGCCGTTCACGTTCAAGGATGTGTGAGTTTTATGGGATGACCCGCCCCTTCGAAAGGCTTCACACGAGAAAGCCTGGCCCAAATCGGGGATCGTTTTGCAGCGGAATTCAGCGCCAAGAAGCCATTATGAATCAAAGCACTAATTTTGGGGCGCGTGGCGTGATTCTCGCGCAAGCTTCAAGGATTACGACGCTTCCTAACAACGCAAGGAAGAGGGGCGTCTGGGTGACAACAAAATCCGCGTTTCCGGCGCTTGGCGAGCCGCTGGCGCGGGCTTTGGCGCATGGGAGCCCTCATGTCGAGGGTGTGGCATTGCTAAAATTCGTCGAAAGTGGCAATTTCAGTCTCAACAAGCTCGTCATCCGGCGGATATCCGTGTAAATGGATCACCCGGCCGGGGCAGGCTAACCGAAGTGCCGGCGGAGAAATGTTCAAGGGGCAGTCAATGGTTTGGGCTATCGCAATACTCTGTCTTGTTCTTTACGCCCCGCTCGCTGAGTACGTGGCACATCGCTGGCTGATGCACTATCCTGGATTGGGAAGGGGTTCGTGGTGGAGAGAACACGCCATTGAGCATCATGGCAAGGGCCGCAACGATGTGAACATTGACCTCAACGCATTGAGCGTCGTGGCTTCGGTAAGCCCATTGCTCGCATTCGGCATTTTCCTTGGCTGGGCTTGGGTTGCTTTCGTTCTGGTTGCGTGCATCGGCTATGCGGCACTTTGGTCATCGTTACATGAAGCCTACCATGGCGTTTCCGAGAACTGGGTTACCAAATTCCGGTTCTACGACATTTGGCTTAAACATCACTTGAAGCATCACCAACAGCCGAAAAGGAATTTCGGAACGGTTTTCATCTTCACCGATTGGCTTTTTGGGACCCATGTTTAATCAAGAGCCGATCCAAGAGCTAGTGTAGTATCTCGTGCAAAAGGTTACAATTTATCCTGGCGCGCGAGCGGTGGCATTTTCAGCGCCGCTCTGCCGCGATTGACCTTGAGGATGATGGCGTTGGCGGATTTTGTCCAGACGAAAGGCGTCGGATCGGCATTGTTGTGCTTGATATAGTCGCGGATGGCGGCTTCAAGTTCCGGCACGCTCGTGAAAACACCGCGGCGAATACGCTCCGTGGTGATCTTTCCGAGCCAGCGTTCGACGAGGTTCAACCACGATGACGAGGTTGGAATGAAGTGGAGGTGAAAGCGCGGGTGTTTGGCGAGCCAATCCCTGACTTCCTGTTTTTTATGGGTCGCGTAGTTGTCGGCAATGCCGTGAATGTCGAGTTGTTTGGGCGTGTTGCGGTCGATGGTTTTTAGAAAAGCCAGAAATTCCTGATGCCGATGGCGCTTCATGCACTGACCGATGACTTCGCCTTTCAGGACATCGAGCGCGGCAAACAATGTGGTTGTCCCGTTGCGCTTGTAGTCATGCGTCAGGGTGCCTTGGCGGCCTTTCTTCATCGGCAAGCCAGGCTGGGTGCGATCAAGTGCCTGGATCTGGCTTTTTTCGTCGATGCAGAACACCAGCGCGTGTTCCGGCGGGTTCATATACAGGCCGATAACATCTTCAAGTTTTTCGATAAAATGCGGATCGTTGGACAGTTTGAACGTCTTGACCAGATGCGGTTTCAGGCCGTGCGCATCCCAAATCCGCTGCACCGAAGCTTTGCTGACACCGCTGATTTTAGCCATCGAGCGGCAGCTCCAGTGCGTCGCGTGCGCGGGCGGGGTCAAGGTTTTTTCAACGACTTCGGTTTCTTTTGTTGGTGGCAAAGGTTTGAAACTGCGTCCCCGGGGACGATCTTGATAAAGCGCGTCAACGCCGCCTTCGGCAAAGCGGTTGCGCCAGCCGATGATGGTTGGACGCGATGTGCCAAGTTCTTTCGCCAGCGCGTTGGTTGATTTTCCTTCGGCCGCGCCCAGAATAATCCGCGCCCGCAAAGCGATGCGCTGCTCCGTCTTGCCGGAACGCGCCAGCCGTGCCAAGGCCGCCTTGTCCGCGGGCGTCATGTCGAGTGCCGGGCTGCCTGTCCACATGCAGCGCAGTATACACGTCCCGGATCACATTGTAAAGCGTTGCGTGAGACTATACACTAGCGGAGGGTCGCTGCTCCCAAGTCTCGCTGATCATGACCGATAGGCCCCTTCTCTTGAACCGATGGACATGATTTTGCTTGCCGGGCCGCCGGCGTCGAAATCGGTCCAAGCCCTGGCCACGTTGATGCTGGCGCGGGGGCCCCACGCGTCGGGAACAAAGTGGCGCGGCGCGGCGTCGCTATCGATCCGCGGGTTGGAGCGCAGCCCGTCCACCTGCTTGATCCTGCGGTCCCCGTCATCCGACAGGCAACCCTCGACTACGCCTTCTGGCGGTTTTCTTAGCGTCCAGCTATGGCATTCAGCGAACTTTATGAATTCCTTGAGATCGCCCTCTCGTTCGCGCGCCCAAAGGAGACCAATCGATCTAGAAAGGTCCAAATCTGACACCACCACTTTCTTTACAGCCGGCATCTCGAAGTGGGCGGGGAAAAGTGCGAGGCCTACTCCTGCAGCGACCAGAGCCAGCACCCTGTCATCATGGTCGGTCTTATACATAACACGTAGTTCTACGCCGAGAGAATTCAGGGTATCGGTCACGACGTGAAAACGATCACAGCGTGCCCGCACGATGAAAGGTTCGCCGCGAAGATCGGATAGCTTCACGCTTTTGCGCTGCACGAAGCGATGAGTTTCGGGAACGGCCAATACGTATGGTTCATCGAAGAGAACTCGGCTAGGAAACCTTGAGGCAGAGTCGCCCTCGAAAATCGTAAGAATTGCATCGACGCGCCGGTCAGTGAGCAATTCGACCAGCTGTTCACTAACACCATCAAACATTTCGATAGCCACAAGGGGATTGTCGCGGCGGAAAGAACCTAGCAGCCTGGAAACGTGTTGGCTGGAGAGGGATTGCAGTATTCCAATCCGCAGAAGCTTCGGTTTGGCGATCGTTTCGAGTTCGCCTTTCACCACACTGCATAGCTGTAAAATTGTCTTGCCGACTTCGACCAAACGCTCCCCCGCGCCGGTCGGAACCACTGGCGAGCGCCGTTCTAACAATTGGACACCGAATTCCGCTTCAAGTTTCGCGATGCTGATCGATATGGTGGACTGGGTGACAGCCGCGCGGTCTGCGCCTTTCGTGAAACTGCCTGTCTCGACGATCGCGATGAAATGCTTAATCTGATAGATTTCCATAGTCAGAATCTATGAAGCGGACCAAATGGATAACTTTGTTTTGTAATCTATCGCCAATCTCCTTCGAACTGCCCGAAGGCGACATGAAGAATATCCGATTATCGCGTCCATCCAGTCCTCCTACCGCCATGATACCAAGGATATCATATTTGCCTTGCAAAGCCTCTCACTTTTCCGAGTTACCCGTGCGCAGTCAACGGCTCTGCGCCCGCGCTGTGGCTTCGTTCAGTCAGTCACCGCGAGCGTTGTGAGTACGCTGGCACCCGCAATGCGACGGATCAGTTTTCAGCCCTTCCTAATAATTTCCTCCGCCGGAGTTGCTCCGGCGGAGGAAATCACTCTTGCGATTTAACGAGGCATTCCATTTCGCCGTTGCTCCCCGGACATGATTTCCAAACGACTGGCGCCGGATTAGCGGAGCGGATTTGAGTTGAGCTACAAGTGCAAGTGACTTCCTGAAACCACCGTTCCAAGGCCGGACACTGGCGGATCCGAATGAGCAAACCGTCTCCGCCAGTGCTTATTGCGCCCGCCTACGTCCCTCCCTCCGGCGAAACTCCAAGTTTAACCGCCGCGGCCGCGGCGGACTTCCGCGAAAACCGGCCGTCCGCGAACCATCCGCACCCTCTCACGCCGGCTTTTTCGGGGGAACGAGCTTCTTCTTCGCGCCCAAATGCCAAATCAGGTAAACCGCGGCGAGGAGCGCCACGACCATCGAGGCATAGATCCCGATGCTTTTGCCAAACGCCTGGCCCACCGAAAACGGGAACTGCGATACATAGGTCTGGCCGTGCTCGTTTTTCACCGTCACGATGCCAATGAATTTGCCGGTCTCGGGAAAGGTGTGGCTGAAGGTCAGCGTGCCCGTCGGGTATTTCCTGGGCAGCACATGGGTGATGGTCACGGGGTCGAGAACTTGCGGGCTCGCCAGCTCCGCGTCGGTCAGGAACGGGAGCCCATTCATCGTCGTATGGTTTCCCTCATCCTTGATGATGCGGATTTCGGTCAGCATGTCGCGAAGCTCGGTATTTTGCATGTCGAGCGCGACAACCGTTTGCCCGGTGCTTGGGATATCGTCGCAAAACTCCTCCCGGGAATTTTGCGGCTGGTATCCGGTGAAGAACATGATGTCCGGCCCGATCCGCAAAACGCACCTATTATCCACCACGCCCACCCCGCCATGTGCATGCGCGGCGGAGGCCAGCAGAACCATCGCCAGGAGCCACCCGGCGATTCCTCGGATCATCATTGTCTTGAGCTCCATAATATTCCCCCGCCGAAGCGTCAGCGCCAGCGGGGGAAATTACTCAGTCTTGCTTAATCCTCAACACACGAAGCGCTTACTTATTCCGCCGGCTCGAGGCCGAACAGCTCCTCGTGGCCGTGTGCAAGCTCGACGACGCGGCCGATGGCCAGCAGCGTCACGCCGAACACCGCCAGCGAGAACCAGCCGAAGAAGACGAACATCCAGTGCAGCGGTTCGACGAACAGTTCCTCCATGAACCAGAAGGTGTGACCCCATTCGTTGAGCCCGACGTTCGGGAAGATCATGAACGGGCCGACGAACAAGAGAACGTAAGCAATCGACCAGCCCTTGGAGCCGTAGGTCGGAAGCCGGGTCCTCGCATACATGAAGCCGCCCACGCCGATCACGATATACATCGGGTAGCTCATGTAGAACTCGATGATATGGCTAGGCGTGAAGTCGGTGTCGCGGATCACGGTCATATGCCAGGTGCCGTCCTGCTCCGTGAAGTAGCTGGCGCCCCAGTAAATCGCGATGCCGTAGACGAGAATCCAGCTCATCAGATTGAACATCCGGCGCATTTCCTCGCGCGGTTGGACGTTCGCGAGATCGGTGTCGCGGGTCTTCCACATCCAGCCGACCAAGGCGAGGAAGGAGATCAATTCGACCGGCTCCTCGATGTAGAGGATGGTCATCCAGTAGGTGGTGAACTCGGGAGCGAACGAATCGAGCCCCGCGAATTGGCCGAAAACCTGCTCGTAGATACGAACGCCGATATAGAAGGTGTTGATCGCGATCGTCCCCAGAATCAACGGAATCCCGTTGAAAAGGGGCGCCTCGGCGACGGCCGCGGCCTCGCCGGCACGCGCAGTTCCAGTTACTAAGCTCATGTCATTAGCCCTTTCTCAAAGTTAACGCTCGCCGACTGGAGTGATGGCAAATTGCGATATGCTCCTTGGGTTCGCGCGGTCCGAAAAAGTTATTCGGGGCGAGAGCAAGAGGGAAATTGATTAATTCGATTCAAGAATCGATAGAAGCGATGCTGCCTGTATGAGCGCGGTTCGTCGGTCCCGCTTTTCACGCAACAGTGATTATTATTTCGAGCTATCGAAATCGAAGCACCTGCAGATCGGATGGCAAACTACCGGGCAAGGCGCGACCATGCTTTAGTATGCTTATAGGTCAATGTCGCGCCGCCTCCCGATGGCTGCCGGCGCGCGGCAACCCAGCCACGACCCGCGCCGGAATGCGAGGCCCACGCTCGGCCAGGAAATGAGGGTATGGCCGAGGGCTAGCTCTGTTCAAAGGAAACACAATGTCGATGAAAACCGCGGCCGTCATACGGCATGTTCATTTCGAGGATCTCGGTACCTTCGAGGAGCCTTTGACGCGGGCCGGCTATGAGCTCCGTTATTACGATGTTGGCCGTCGCGGCCTCCCAGCGCTAGATCCGGTCGCAAACGGTCTCGTCATCGTGCTCGGCGCGCCCGTCGGCGCTTATGACGACGACAAATATCCGTTTCTGCGCGAGGAACTTGATCTTCTCAAAGCCCGCACGGGCGCCGGCCGGCCTACTTTCGGCATCTGCCTTGGCGCCCAGCTCGTCGCCCGCGCGCTCGGCGCAAGAGTCTATCCGTCCGGTGTCAAGGAGATCGGCTGGGGGCCGGTCGACCTGACGGATGCCGCCGCATCGATGCCGCTTCGGCATCTGGCGCGAACGCCGGTGCTGCATTGGCACGGCGACACCTTCGAGCTGCCGCACGGCGCCGTCCATCTCGCCTCGACCGCGATGTGCCGCAACCAGGCCTTTTCCTCGGGTTCCAACATTCTTTGCGTGCAGTTCCATCCCGAGGTCGACCCAGCCGCCGGGATCGAACCCTGGCTCGTCGGCCACGCGGCGGAACTCGCCGGTGCCGGGATCGATCCACGCCATCTGCGCGACGGCGCCAAGGCCGCCGGACCCTCATTGCCCGCCAAGGGGCGTAAAATGTTCGAAGAATGGCTGGAAGGGCTGCGGCCATGACCGCGAAGGAGGAGGCGGCATCATGACGGTCATCGCGATTCAGTCGCAAGTCGTTCACGGCCACGTCGGAAACAGCGCGGCGGTCTTCCCGCTGCAAGCCTGCGGTATCGAGGTCGCGGCGGTGCCGACGGCGCTGTTGAGCAACCATCCGCATTATGCTTCCATGCGTGGGGGCGTGCTCGACGCAAAATTCTTGCGCGATCTGCTCGTTGGCGTGGAAGAACGCGGTCTCGTCGACACCTGCAAGGTGTTGATCTCCGGCTATTTGGGCTCACCGGCAATCGCCGCCGCCGTGATCGATTTCGTCCGCCGGGCGAAAACGCGAAACCCAAACCTTCTCTATCTTTGCGATCCGGTCATGGGCGACGCCGGTCCCGGCTTCTACGTGGATGAAGACATGCGCGCCCTGTTTTGTGAAGGCCTTGTGCCGTTGGCGGATATTATTACGCCGAACCAATTTGAACTGGAGCATCTGGTGGGGCGCGCGCCCGCGACGGTCGAAGGCATTGTCGCGGCCGCCCGCGGGCTTGGGCCATCGACGGTTGCCGTAACCGGCGTGCAGCTCCCCGACGCATCCCCCGGAATCGTTCAGACCTTGGCGATCGAGCCACGGGCCGCTTGGATGGTCTCGACTCCGAGGCTTTCCTGCCGTCCCTCGGGGACCGGCGATCTTTTCACCGCGCTTTTCGCCGCCGCGCTGGTGCGGGGCCTCCCGACCGGAGCGGCCCTAGCCCGCGCCGTCTCCGGCGTCCACGGCGTTCTCGAGGAAACGGAGCGGCGGCAGTCCTATGAGATGGCCCTCATCGCTTCGGTGGAGCGGATGTTGCGTCCTCATCCCCTCTTCGAGCCGTCCGCCATCCCCGCGCGTCCCGGCGGGGACACTTCGCCCATGGTTCCCGTCGCGCCCTCGCGATGATCACGCCCGCGCGCCGCCCGCTCCGCACCGCGGGCAGCCCTTTTTCGTCAATAAGGATAAGCAGGAGTTTCGAATTCGATGAGGGGCCCCGCACGAGCGGGAATTTCGAGCGGCCGCGGGAGGAGCTCGTTTCCGAACGGCGACCTCGCAAAGACTTGGATCGGCGTCTGGTTGAAGATCGTATTGGCGGTTACGTAGTTTGACATGCTGCCCACCGGAACGACCGGTCCGGGATCAAGGAAACTGCGCCGGTTGACGGTGAGCGGCGGAGGTTCGCCATAGTACCTCTCCGCCACCTGCGGGCGGTGGCGATGACGCGGTTTGGCTTGCGCGTTGGCGGAGGCCGTGAACGCGGTCAAGGCGGCGGCGGCCAGAACGATCGATATTTTCTTGTGAAACATTTCGAAACTCCAAAACTTCCACAGCTAAAACGCAATGGCCCCGGTTTGGTTGCACCGCGCGCTTTGTTGTCGCGAAAAAAGTTGAGTTTATCCCTAACGGCTTTTTTCTTTTCGCTTGACTGGAGCCGCCGCGGCGGGCTTTCGAAAGGCGGGCCGGATGCGAAGGCGCCGGATTGGGGCAACTGGCGCGGATTGCGTCATGCGCGGTGAAACGGGTCACGGGGGCGGCGCCAATGAAACGTTTTTCGGTGAGCGGAGTTTCGAGTCACGTGCCGCGGCTCTTTGGGGCGTCGTCACGTGCTGGCCACACGGGGAAAGGATCAACGCCTCAATGCACCTGAAACGGCCGCTACTGGGCTGGTCCGCGTCCCGGGCGTCAAAGCGCCCGAAATTGCTGTTGGCCGTGGCAAGTTCCATGCCCCTGATCTTGACGCTCGCTGGTTGTTCTGGGGGCGTGCTGGACCCGCAGGGGCCCATCGGCGCGGCGAACATGAAGATCCTGCTCAACGCACTTGTGACGATGTTGACGATTGTGGTCCCCACGATCGTTGCGGCGCTGGCCTTTGCTTGGTGGTTCCGGGCGTCCAACACGAGGGCGCGCTACCTGCCAAGCTTTGTATATTCTGGCCGCATAGAGCTCGTTGTCTGGGCAATTCCTCTCCTGATCATCCTCTTTCTGAGCGGCGTGATCTGGATCGGTTCGCATGATCTCGATCCCTCTAGGCCGATCGCCTCGCAAGGCAAGCCGCTCGAGGTGCAGGTTGTTTCGCTCGATTGGAAATGGCTTTTCATCTATCCCGATCAGGGTATCGCAAGCGTGAACGAGCTTGCCGTTCCGGCTGGCGTGCCGGTGCACTTCTCGCTGACCTCGGCAACCGTCATGAACATGTTTTTCGTGCCCCAGCTCGGCAGCATGATCGCCACGATGTACGGAATGGTCACGCAACTCTATCTCGAGGCCGGCCATGCCGGAGACTTTTACGGTCAATCCGCGCAATTCAGCGGCGACGGATTTTCCGGCATGCATTTCACCCTGCATGCCGTGCCCGGGGATGCGTTCGCGCGGTGGGTCGCCACGGTGCAAGAGGCCGGAGCCTGGTTGGACCGCGCGGGCTACATCGCGCTTTTGCGCGAAAGCCAGAACGTCCGCCCTTTCACCTACCAGTCGGTCGAGCCTGGCCTATTCGAGGATATCGCGGCCGGCCGGCTCCCGCCGGGTCCCGGTCCGGCCAGCGAAGGCAGCGGCCCGGCGGTCAGCCCTCGAGGAGCGAAATGAGAATTCTAGGAAAACTCACCTTGGAGGCGATCCCCTTGGACCAACCGATCCCGCTCGTCGCTGGCTCGGTGATGATAGTCATCGTCCTTGCCGTGATCGCTTGGATCGTTCTCAAGGGCCACCTGCCGTACCTCTGGCGCGAGTGGATCACTAGCGTGGATCACAAGCGGATCGGCATCATGTACATGCTCCTTGGCCTGGTGATGCTAGTGCGCGGCTTCATCGATGCGATCATGATGCGATCGCAGCAGGCGTTCGCGTTCCACGCGCCAGGTTATCTTCCACCCGAGCACTACGACCAGATCTTCTCGGCCCACGGCACGATCATGATTTTCTTCGCGGCAATGCCGCTCGTGATCGGGCTCATGAACTTTGCGGTGCCGCTGCAGCTCGGCGTGCGCGATGTCGCCTTCCCGACATTGAACTCCACGAGTTTTTGGCTCACCGCCACCGGCGCGCTGTTGGTCAACCTCTCGTTGGTGATCGGTGAGTTCGCGCGAACCGGATGGCTGCCTTATCCGCCCTTATCTGAACTCCGCTACACTCCCGGCACGGGTGTCGACTACTACTTATGGGCACTGTTGATCGCCGGCATTGGCACACTGATGACCGGGATCAACTTCGTGACCACGATCCTAAAGATACGCGCGCCCGGCATGAGCTACATGAGAATGTCGATTTTCTGCTGGACCGCGCTCGCCGCCAACTTGCTGATCGTGGCGGCCTTCCCCATCCTCACCGCTACGCTCGCGATGCTGACTCTCGACCGCTATGCCGGCTTCCATTTCTTCACCAACGAGGCCGGCGGCAACATGATGATGTTTATAAATCTGATCTGGGCCTGGGGGCATCCTGAGGTCTACATCCTCGTCCTGCCAGCGTTCGGTGTCTTCTCCGAGGTGATCTCCACGTTTTCGGGCAAGCCGTTGTTCGGCTATCGCTCGATGGTAGCAGCGACCTTGGGCATCTGTATTGTCTCCTTCATGGTGTGGCTGCACCACTTCTTCACCATGGGAGCGGGGGCCGACGTCAACGCCTTTTTCGGCATCGCCACCAGCGTCATCGCGATCCCCACCGGCGTGAAGGTCTACAATTGGATGTTCACGATGTATGGCGGCCGCATCCGCTTCGCGACGCCGATGCTGTGGTCGATGGGATTCATTGTGACCTTCGTGATCGGCGGCATGACCGGCGTGCTCCTCGCCGTCCCCCCAGCCGATTTCCAGCTGCACAACAGCCTTTTTCTTGTCGCCCACTTCCATAACGTCATTATTGGGGGCGTGCTCTTCGCTGGCTTTGCCGGCCTTACCTACTGGTTCCCTAAGGCGTTCGGCTTCAGACTGCGCGAAGACTGGGGCAAGGCAGCCTTCTGGCTCACGTTCGTCGGATTCTATGTCGTCTTCGTGCCGCTCTATGCCGCGGGGCTCTTGGGTATGACGCGGCGCTTGCAGCATTACGACGTGGCGATGTGGCGCCCGTGGATACTGATCGCAGCCATCGGGATCGTGATCATGGGCTGCGCCGCCGCCTGCCAAGTGGTCCAGCTTGCCGTCAGCATCCGCCGCCGCGGCGAATTACGGGACGAGACGGGCGATCCCTGGGACGGCCGCTCGCTCGAATGGGCGACGGCATCGCCCCCGCCCGCCTTCAATTTCGCAGTGCTCCCCAAGGTGCATGGTGAGGAGCCCTATTGGGAAATGAAGCGGCGCGCGATCGAAACCCAGCAGCTGGCTGCAGAGCCCCAGTACGAGCCGATCGAGATGCCGAGGAACAGCCCCACCGGATTCATCACGGCCTTCTTCGCTACCATCACCGGGTTCGCAATGATATGGCACATCTGGTGGATGGTGGGCCTGGGGCTTGCCGCCGCCTACGCGGTCTTCGTATGGTTCGCGTGGCGCGACGTCGAGGAGTACGAGATACCGGCGCAGGAGGTCGCGCGGATCGATCGCGCGCGCCGGCAAGCCCGGGCGGAGTGGCTCGCGCAACACGCCCGCGCGAGCGAGCCGGTATGAGCACGGCCGGGGCCGCCCCGACCGCGCGCGAGCGGAACATCGATCCGTACAAGCTCGGGCGCGGCCGCCGGAGTGGCACCCCAAGCGATTCTGGCATTGGCCGCAATTACGCGACGGGTCATGGCGAAGGGGGGCCCGCCTCCAAACGTGTGATTGTCGGCTTTGGCTTCTGGATCTTCCTGCTCAGCGACATCGTCATGTTCTCCGCCTTCTTCGCGGCGCACGCCGTCTTGCAAACCGCGACAGCCGGCGGGCCGTCTGGGCGCGAGCTGTTTCATCTCCCGAGCGTCGCGATCCAAACCGCCTGCCTTCTCGCCTCAAGCTTCACCTGCGGCATGTCGGCAGTGGCGATCGAGGCGCGCAGCCAGCTCTGGACGCAGGCCGCTCTGCTGATTACCGGCCTCCTCGGCCTTGCCTTCCTAATGCTGGAGGCGCGGGATTTTGCCGCGATGATCGCCGAAGACGCTGGGCCGCAACGCAGCGCTTTCTTGTCATCCGTTTTCGCCCTCGTCGGCTGCCACGGGGCGCATGTCAGCGCAGGGCTGCTGTGGCTGGGCACGATGATGGCGCAGGTTTTCGTCAAGGGCTTCCGCCCCAATATTCTGCGGCGGCTTCTCTGCTTCAATCTTTTCTGGCACGTGCTGGACATTATCTGGGTCGCGCTGTTCACGATTGTCTATCTAGTGGGGGTAATCCGATGAACGACGAGCGGAACGCGGATGACGTGGCACCGGGATTCATGGATGCGGCCTACCGCGGTATTCGGGAGGGGATTCAAACCTATCTCATTGGCCTCGCGCTCGCGGCCCTGCTCACGGTGATCTCGTTCTATTTGGTGGGCACTGACTTGATCTGGGGGCCGGGACTCCCGGTCGCGCTCGTCGTGCTCGCCGTTGCACAGATTGGCGTACACCTGGTTTTTTTTATCCACATCACGACGGCTCCGGACAATACCAACAATGCGCTTGCGCTGGCTTTTGGCGTGCTTATCGTCGCGCTGGTCATCGGCGGCTCACTCTGGATCATGTACCATCTGAACCAGAACATGCTGCCCATGTCAGCGACCCGTCCTTGATCGGCTCGGCCGTCGCAGCAAATGAGCGCGTCATCTGGGGAAAGCGGATTAAGAAGGCCCCACCCGTTGCGGCTTTCTCCAACATCGCCTATGCAATGAGCCGCTTATGCGGCGCGCCGCGTGGCGGAAGTACAACGCGATTTGTGGACGGAACGGAAGATGGGTTTCAGGCTTGCCGTCGTTGGCGCAACCGGAAACGTCGGGCGGGAAATGCTCGATATTCTCGCCGAGCGCCGGTTTCCGGCCGATGAGGTCGTGGCGCTTGCGTCACCCCGCTCGATCGGCACGGAGGTCTCTTTCGGCGACAAGATTTTGAAATGCAAATCGCTGGAAAACTTCGATTTCGGCGGAACCGATATCTGCCTGATGTCGGCGGGCGGCACCGTCTCGAAGGAATGGGCGCCGAAAATCGCGGGCCAGGGCTGCGTCGTCATCGATAATTCCTCCGCCTGGCGCTACGATTCCGACGTGCCTCTGATCGTGCCAGAGGTGAATGCGGAAGCAATCGTAGGTTTTTCCAGGCGCAACATCATCGCAAATCCGAATTGTTCGACGGCCCAGCTCGTGGTCGCCTTGAAGCCGCTGCACGACAAGGCCAAGATCAAGCGAGTTGTCGTCGCTACCTATCAATCGGTATCCGGCGCCGGCAAGGAGGCCATGGACGAGCTGTTTTCCCAGACCCGCGCGATCTTCGTGTCCGACTCCGTCACGACCAAGAAATTCCCCAAGCGTATCGCCTTCAACGTGATCCCCGAGATCGACGTGTTCATGGAGGATGGCTACACCAAGGAGGAATGGAAGATGATGGCGGAGACGAAAAAGATCCTCGACCCCAAGATCATGCTCACCGCCACCTGCGTGCGCGTGCCGGTCTTCATCGGCCACGCGGAAGCGGTCAACATCGAGTTCGCCAACCCAATCAGCGCCGACGAGGCACGTGAGATCCTGCGGGAGGCCCCCGGCTGTCTGGTGATCGACAAGCGCGAGCCCGGCGGTTATATCACGCCGCATGAGGCGGCGGGCGAGGACGCGACCTACATTTCCCGCATCCGCGAGGACGCGACGGTCGAGAACGGTCTCTCGCTTTGGTGCGTCGCCGATAATCTGCGCAAGGGCGCAGCGCTCAACGCGGTTCAGATCGCCGAGGTTTTGGTCAATCGCAAATTGATCGCGCCGAAGAAAAAAGCCGCGTGAGCGGCAGTCGCGGAGGGTTGGAGCGGGCTATTTTTCAAATCCGGGCGGCAGCGCCCTGTGCCCCCGCGAGCCGCGTCAGGACGAAGGCCCCGTTTCGCCGGTTGCGGAACGGTTTTCGAACCACAACTCTATCTCTTCCAGCGGCACGGACTCCTCGTCCGGCCCGTCGATGCCGAGCACTTCATTGTCGCCCTGGGCCAGCTGCCAAGCTTCTTCGAGAGCTTCCTCCTCGGTCGCCAATTCGCGGGACAGCATTTCGTGCTTCAATTCGTCGTCGATATATCGAACGTACCATCCCATCTTCGCAACTCCTATTCTGATCCTTAGCCGCCCTAAATCGCGGTTCCATGGAGGTCGTAGGCTGCCGCCCGCTCGATTTTCACGGTGACGATGTCGCCCTGCCGCAAAGGGCGGCGCGAGACGAGATGAACCTTGCCGTCGATTTCGGGCGCATCGCCTGTCGTGCGGCCTTCGGCGGCGCAGGTACCTCCTTGATCGACAATCACTGCCAAGCGCTTGCCGATTTTCTCCTTGAGCTTGCGGGCGCTGATTTTCTGGCAATGCTCCATGAAGCGCTTGTAACGGATTTCGGAAACCTCCGGCGCCACGGGGGATAAACCGAGATCGTTCGCCGCCGCGCCCGCGACCGGCTCGTATTTGAAGGCGCCGGCGCGGTCGATTTTTGCGTCTTGAAGCCAATCGAGGAGAAGCTCGAAATCCTCCTCCGTCTCGCCTGGGAAGCCGACAATAAAGGTCGAACGCAAGGTGAGATCGGGGCAGACCGCCCGCCATTTCGAAATCCGCTCCAGCGTTTTCTCGTTGCCGCCCGGCCGTTTCATCGCGCGCAGAATTTTTGGGCTTGCGTGCTGAAACGGAATGTCGAGATAGGGCAAAATCTTGCCCTCCGCCATGAGCTCGATCACCTCGTCGACATGCGGATAGGGATAGACGTAGTGGAGCCTTACCCACACGCCGAATGCCCCAAGTTCCCGCGCGAGGTCGAAAAATTTCGCCTTGACCGGACGCTCGCGAAATGAGCTTTCGGAATATTTCAGGTCCAATCCATAGGCGCTCGTATCTTGCGAGATGATAAGAAGCTCCTTGACGCCCGCCGCGACGAGCTTTTCGGCCTCGCGTAAAATATCCGCGGCCTCGCGCGAAACGAGATCGCCGCGCAGTTTTGGGATGATGCAGAAGGTGCAGCGATTGTTGCATCCTTCGGAAATCTTCAAATAGGCGTAGTGGCGCGGCGAGAGCTTGATGCCTTGCGGGGGCAGGAGATCGAGGAAAGGATCGTGCGGCGGCGCGGCTGCTTCATGGACCGCCCGCATGACGGAGTTAAAATCCTGCGGGCCGCTGATCCATCGCAGGTTTGGAAATTTTTCCAAGATCGCTTCAGGCTCCGCGCCCATGCAACCGGTGACGATGACCTTGCCATTTTCGGCCGCCGCCGCGCCGATCGCGGCCAGCGATTCAGCCTTGGCGCTATCGAGAAAACCGCAAGTGTTGACGATGACCGCCGCCGCGTCTTGATGCGTCTTGGCGAGCTCGTAGCCCTCCGCGCGCAGGCGCCCGATGATCCGCTCGCTATCGACCAGCGCCTTGGGGCAGCCGAGCGAGACGAAGGAAATTTTTGGCGCGCGTGGCGGGTCAGCAAGGCGCGCGGGGGAAGATGGAGCAGCGCTTGTTGGCTTGGGATTCATGCGCCTGCTTGGCACGCGCGGCGCCGCCTGGCAATAAAAAGAGTCCGGGGCGAATGTCGCCTCGGGCCTGCCCCAAAAAAACCCGGCCGCGCGGCCGGGTTTTAAGTTTGCCCGAAAGAAATTGCCTTACTTTCTATCAATATTTGGCGACGACCGGAGCCGGACCCCCCAAGTTGAAGTGATAGTTCAAGCCGGCGCGGACAATATTGCCCCTGAAATGAGTCGTGGATTGCGGAAAGGCGCTGAGGAAAGCAGAGCCGGGGGCCGCGGTGCCGGGTTGGCCAAAAGTCACGAGCGGACTCAGGCTGTAAGTCACGTTGCCGAGATCGTAATAGAGATATTCGACCTTGAGGCTCCAATTGGGCGCGAACAACCATTCGCCGCCGCCGCCGGCCGTCCAG
This sequence comes from uncultured Alphaproteobacteria bacterium, assembly GCA_963706215.1. Classification (GTDB taxonomy): domain Bacteria; phylum Pseudomonadota; class Alphaproteobacteria; order Rhizobiales; family Beijerinckiaceae; genus Methylocapsa. The sequence continues at coordinate 563,729 of OY970154.1, forward strand.
CCGACGCGCGAATTGGAAAGGCCGCCGAAAGAGGAATAGGGGTTGGGGGCCAGCGCGGTTCCGGCGTCTTCCACGAATTGCGTGATATTGGCGCTCGAGTTCGTCTGACCATAGGCGAGACCTCCGGTTCCATAAACCAGCAGGGTCGGCGTGATCAGGAAGCCGAGACGGCCGCGGATCGTGCCGAGATAATCGAGCGACTTGGAGACGGCAACCGACTGGTCGATGGAATTGGTCGTGAAGTTCGGGTTTGCCAAGGTGTTGTCGAAGGACGAGCTGGCGTGGGCGCCGGCGATTCCCTGAAGGTCGGCCTCGATGCCGGCGACGAAACTGTTGTTGAACTGATAATTGTAGCCGATTTGGCCGCCGCCGATGAACCCGTCCGTTTTCGCCGGCAAGGAGAACGTCGCCAAACTGGCGCTGGTAACGCTAAGGTTTGGAGTGACCGCGCAGCCTGGGAACGCCGGATTGCATCCGCCCGGACTCGCATCCGTATCGACCAAATTGTTGTTGCTCCAAGTATAACCGGCATTGACGCCGAGATAGAGGCCGGTCCAGCTGAAGATCGGCGGCGGCGGCAGAAAGACCGGCGGCGGGGGGCGCGTTCCGAGGTCGGCCGCGACGGCCGCGCTGGTGAGTGCCATCGCACTGGCCGATGCCAAGAAAGTGCGGCGTAACATGTTTTGTCTCCTCAGAGGACGTTGAAGATAACTCCTTGGCAGGTTACGCGATCTGCGCCGGTCTTCAACCGTCGTTGGCCCGTGCGCCGCTTTATCCCGAGCCCTGTGGCGGAAACGCAACGGAATGCCGGCGGTAACGCCACATTGCTTGTTGCGAAAGCAACAAAAAACCCGGCAGGGAAGTTCGTTTGGATGTTCAGCTCGCGGTCTCCCTTTCGAGCAGGGCGCGCTTGCGCGCGACCTCCCCAGCGGTAGCCGGAGATCGCGCCGTCGTTTCGCACGACACGATGGCAGGGAATTGCCACCGCGATGGCGTTCGCCGCGCAGGCCCGGCCCACCGCGCGAACCGCCTTCGGCGCCCCGATCCGCTTCGCGATGCCGGCGTAGCTCGCCGTCTTCCCGGCGGGGATTTCCCGCAGCGCTTGCCAGACTCTCTGCAGGAAGGCGGTGCCGCGCGCGTCGAGCGGCAGGCCGAGGCCGAGCGACGGCGCTTCCACGAAGCCGACCGCTTTGGCGACCAGTTCCTCGAACCCCGCGTCGCCGCCGGTCAAGCGGGCGGGCGGAAAACGGTCTTGGAGGTCGCGGGCGAGCGCGTCCGGGTCGTCGCCCATGAGGATGGCGCAGACGCCGCTCCTGCTTCGCGCCACGAGGATCGAACCAAGCGAGCATTCGCCGATTGCAAAGCGGGCCGGAACCTCGACGATATTCGCCTTGGCGAACATGATGTTCATCCTCGTAGCCATTCGCCAATCCGTATACTGAGGTTTATGTAGCGCTTGGCATCTGGCTCCGCACTCCGGCTCTTGCTTTCGAATCAGAAATCCGCGCCGGAAACGTGCTTGTTGCCGGGTTCACCAGCTAGCTGCACCAAGCGGCGTTGAGACCGCGACGGACCAAATGCCGGCGCCGGGGCTCGTCGCTTCCCGCCGCCCGGCGGCAATTGCTTAGCAGGAGAAATTGCATGTTTACAATTCGCGACGCGGCGTTTGCCGCCGCCATGAGCTTTGCCGCGTTGGGCGGTGTCGCGCTCTCCCCCGCCTTCGCGGAGATGACCGTGGAAGTCGGCGGCGCGCCGATGTATCCGTCGAGGAACATCATCGAAAACGCGATCAATTCAAAGGATCACACGAACTCTTGTCACGGCCGTCAAGGCAGCGGATCTCGTCGAGACCTTGCAGGGCGAGGGGCCGTTCACGGTTTTCGCGCCGGTCAACAAAGCTTTCGAGAAGCTGCCCAAGGGCACGCTCGAAACGCTTTTGAAGCCCGAAAATAAGGCCGCCTTGATTGCGGTTCTCACCTACCACATCATTCCCGGCAAGATTTCCGCAGCCGATTTCGTCGCGGCCGTCAAGAAGGGCGGCGGCGAGGCCACGTACAAAACCGTCGAGGGCGAAGATCTGACCGTGCGGCAAGATGGCCGCAGACTCGAAATCATCGACGGCAAGGGCGATAAGTCCTTCGTGACCATCGCCGACGTCATCCAGAAGAATGGCGTCATTCACGTTGTCGACACGGTGCTTCTGCCGAAGAGCTGACTTTTTCGCTGAACGTAGGCTGGACCATTCCATGCAGGGCTGATCCGGCGAGCGCCTCTGGAGATCCTCGTCATGCCGCCGCCTTCCGTGATCGCGTCCGCCAGGCGTAAAGCTCCATCCCGTTCACCCTCCCATCGTCATGATCAACGGCGGCAATTGAGAGACCTATGGCGAAAATTGGTTCAGCGGACTCTGAACCGGCGGCTGGCACGTGCCCATTAAAGCGCCGTCGAGATATGCAAAAAGCAGCCAGTCGCCGAGTAGGCGGGCGGATGGGAGCTGCCTTTGGCGGCGAGATGGAAATCCCCGGCCAGCAATTTCAAATCGCCCATCACAAGGTCGCCTTCGAGGATGAGACATTCTTCGTGGCCTTCTTCGTGAAAATGAAACTCATAGGTCGCTCCGGGTAAGGCCCGGACGAGCATCGAGCGCCACTTCGCGACGGGATCCTCGAAAAGAACCGTATAGGTCACGCCCGGCGACATTTCGGTCCAAACGCCGGTTCCCGCGCGCCGGGTCAGCGTGCCCGGAAGCTCCATCTCTCCGGCGCCGGCGTCGATGGCGGCAACGATCGTGTCGAAAAGCCCAGCCGGCGGGACTTGCCGCCCGGCGGCGAGATCGATCGCGACAAAATTCTCTTGCCAGATGCCCAGCGCATAGGCGGCGGTCTGGTCAAGATCCTCGGACATCATTTTCCCATGCATAGAGCGAGTTCCCGCACCGCGCGGTGAACCCATGACTTCACGCTCCCCAGGGGCGCGCCCATTTGCGTTGCGAGTTCCTCATGGCTCAGGCCGTGCAGATAAATCAAAGTGACGCACTTCCTATATTTTTCGTTTAGCTTCTTTAGACATTTTCGGACAACGGCCGCGATCACAGGATCGCCGGACGCTCTCGCTTCGACCCCCGCCAGCACCCCAGCTTCGTCGAGGGAGAAAGAAGGCGGCGGCGCGGCGGCTAACCGGCTCAAGGCGCAATTGCGGGTAACCACGGCCATCCACGCCATGGCATTACCCTTGGAAGCATCGAAAAGATGCGCCTTGCGCCAAATTCGCGTCATTGCTTCTGAAGCGCGTCCCGCGCCAGGTCGCGATCCCGCATCAGGCGCACGCATATGGCGAAGAGGACCGGCGCGGATTTGTCGTAAAGGGTCCGGAAAGCCTTGCGATCGCCCGAGGCGACGGCTTCAAGCAGGCTGCACAGGCGCTCTTCCGAAGGGCTCGCCACGATTATCCACCTGCTTGTGATCGCAGCTTGTCCGCCCGCCAGCCTCCAGACGCTCAGGGGTTCGCGAAGCCTGCATCGGCGCGGAAATAGATGCGCGAGACCTCGCCGCGATAGCGCGGCACGGCCGACTTCAACACATTGTCCCGTCTGCCGGCACTGTGCAAGTTGCCGGGACCGGCGCTCCCTCCGCCTATGGAAGGGGTCTTTAATCTTGGGGTTGAGCATCAACGCTTAGTTCAGGCTAACCGGAAAGCCTCTTGAGAAGGCGATTAATTCAGGCGCGCTTGAAACTTTTTGCCGCGCACTCGTCCAAAGCGGCAATCTCAGCCTCGAAATCTGCTCATCGGGTGGATGGGCTTCATGCAGACGTGCATTGCGACCCAAATGGGTCTTGCCGGCTCCGGTGATTTTCTGAGTAATCATATTTCATTGCGGAAGGATCGTCCTCAATAACATACAATCGTCATAGCTTGGTTGCGCCGACGGGGCTCTGGCCGCTCTTAAGCCCCCTCGCCGGTCAGAAGCGCCCGCCGATCCTCCCCGGCGGGCGCTTTCTCTCGTCCGGGGGTTACCGATTAAAGGTCAGCCAGGTGTTAAAATGAACTTTTTCGACAAGAATCCGGAAGTCTCCAATCTGGGCGCCGAGGAAGAGCTTAGTCTTGCTTCCTTCACCCGGCGCTTGATCGAGATCGCCGCCGCCGCGGAAGCGCGCGGATCGGGCACTTCTCCAACCGCGGCGCTCAATGCGATGCGCCTGCCCGCGATCGCCCTCGACCAACACGGATTTATTGACGAGGTGAACGCCGCCGCCGAGGTCGTTTTCGACAACGACGTCAAGATCATGGACCGGCGTCTTTTCGTTCGCGATCCCGCGGCCCGGGCCCTCCTGAAAAGAGTCATCGATCAATTGAGAACCTCGTCCCATTGCAACCCGTTGGCTACCGACCCGATCATCGTTCAGCGCCGGGACAAAATGCCGGTCATCGTGCGAATTTGGCCTTTCGATGGCGCGGCGCACTCGCCCGCGCAGGAGGTGCGCGCGCTTTTGACGTTAAATGCCTTGGGGCCGAAACCGGGGCCACCCGCGGCGATCCTCGCCAGGACCTTCCGCCTTACGCCTGCGGAGGCGAAGCTCGCCTGCGTCATCGCACGCGGGGCCTCTCCCGGTATCGCGGCTGGAGAATTGAAGATTTCACGGGAGACGGCGCGCAATCAGTTGAAATCGGTCTTTGCCAAGACCGACACACATCGCCAAAGCGAACTTGTCGCGCTGCTTTTGCAGGTCGAATGACGGGCCTGCGCGAACACGAGCCAGCGCGCCTCGTCGAGCCGTCCCAAATGCACGCGATTATCGACGACCGAATGACCCTGTGCCATAAGGCCGTTTCCATCGCGAAAAATCGGCCCGAAGCGAAGCTGTCATTGGCGGTTTGGCGAATTCGCGCCTAGAGCTTTTTAATTGCTCACCGCCGGGGGTAATGACCATGGGAGGGAAAGCCGGACCGCCGCCGTTACGCGCCGCGTGCATTTAAGGCTCCGGTGCGGTAGAGTGGCCCGCATGGCGAAAACGTCCAGACCGGAGGACTGCGCGTGGCGGGCACGGCTTTTGCCGAGGCCGGCCGCCGCCGCGCTTGCGGCAATGGTATTTTTGCTGTGTCTGGCGGGCAGCCGGCCCGCGCTTGCGCAAATCGACCCCTTTGCCTGGTTCGAGCAATTGTTCCGGCCAAATTCGCCGCCGCGCCGCGCCGTGAAACCAAGGCCGGAATTCCACCGGGCCGCGCCGCGACCCTATCTGGAACGGCGGAGGTCAAGCCGTCCGGCGTTTGAAAGGCCGCCGGGAAAATCGGGCGAAAAAGCCCTCGCAAAGGCGAAGCCCGCCGTCGCGCCAACCTATTTCGTCGCGGTCCTCGGCGACAGCCTCGGGCAGATGCTGGCGCAAGGATTGAGCGAGGCGTTCGAGAACCGGCCGGAGGTCGCCATCCTGCGCAAGGCGAAAGAAAACTCAGGCCTCGTCCGCGACGATTTCTTCGATTGGACCCAGGCCACGCGGGATCTGCTCGCGAGCGGCGAGAAAATCGATTTCGCCGTCATGTTGATCGGCAGCAACGACCGGCAACCCCTGCGCGACGCCAATGGCAGCTACGAGCCACGCTCGCCGGAATGGCAAGCGGCCTACACGCAACGGATCGAAACGATCGCGGCAATGTTCCGCGACAAGAAAATTCCCCTCGTCTGGGTCGGGCTGCCGATCATGAGAAGCGAGCGGCTTTCCGCCGATGCCCTGGCCTTCAACGAATTTTATCGCGCCTCCGCCGAAAAGGCGGGCGCCACCTACATCGATATTTGGGAGGCCTTCGCCGACGAGGCCGGTCACTACAGTGCTTTTGGCCCCGACATCAACGGCCAGACCGTGCGGTTGCGCGCCGGCGACGGGGTCCATTTCACCAAGGCGGGGGCGCGCAAGCTCGCCCATTTCGTCGAGCCTGAGATCCGCCGCAATCTCGACGAGGTGCGGCCGAACACCGGGCCAGCCCCGAACTTGGCGAACGTCCCAAACCCGGATGACGCGAAAACGCCCGCGAACGTGTCGGCTTTGCCGGGGAGCGAGGCCCCGCCGGCGCCGAAACCGGTTGTCGGCCCTATCCTGCCCTTGACCGGCCCCCCTCTCGCCCCAAGCGGCGAACTCGCCACGCGGACGACAGCCGCCGGGACGGCGAACAACTCTGCGCGGAATTTGATCGAGGAAACCTTGCAACAGGGCATGCCCATTGCCCCGAAGCCCGGACGCGCCGACGATTTCTCCTGGCCGAGAAACTGACGCGCCGAAAAAATATCCGCGTCGTTTCGTGCCGCCCGCCGCAAAAAATCGACGCCGCATTTTTTCGCGATGGAACGAACCGCCGCGCTTGCGCGTTAACCACGCGACAAATCTCAGCGTGGCTTACGGGCGGGGCGCAAAACCAATGTTCAACTTCTCGACAACTCGTTTATTCGCAGCGGCCGGGTTTGCCGCGCTTCTCTCCACTGGCGCGCAAGCTTTCGACGGCGGCTCGCCCTCGGGGCTTATCAATCGTCAAGTCCAGCCGGTGAGCCTGCCAAGCGATGTCCAGCGCGAGGTTCAACCGACCCGCACGATTGTCGACGATCCGACCGGCGAACGGGCCGGAACGATTACGATCGACACCAAGAACCGCTATCTCTATCTGTCGATGGCGGGGGGCCGGGCGATGCGCTACGAAGTCGGAGTCGGACGCGAGGGCTTTGCTTGGTCCGGCCGCGCCCATATCGGCCGCCGCGCGGAATGGCCGAGCTGGACGCCCCCCGCCGCCATGCTGCTACGCCGCCCGGATCTGCCGCGCGTCATGGAAGGCGGCCTTGCCAATCCGCTCGGCGCCCGCGCCATGTATCTCTACAACCGCCATGGCGACACTATGTTTCGCATTCACGGCACCAATGAGCCAGATACGATTGGCCGCGCGGTCTCTTCCGGCTGCATCCGCCTCCTCAACGACGACGTCGTCGATCTTTATTCGAGGGTCAAAATTGGGGCGCCGGTCGTCGTGCTCTGAAAGCTTGCCAAAGGCTTGAGGCGAGTCGAGACCGGTTTGGCGGCTTGCCAAACCGGTTGATTTTTGCTTTCAAGGTCGGCTAGCCGGCGCAAAACCGCCGAAAGCCGCGGCCCGCTTTTGCGGTTTATTGAGACAATCATGCGCCATTTAAGAGGTAGACAGCGAATCCCGAGGCGTGACATGCGTGCAAAACGAGGCGGCGTTACCGCGCGGGGGGCAGGTCTCATCCTGGCCTTGGTTCTTCTGATTCCGGCGGCGCCCGCTTTCGCGCAGTGGCGCAATTATGGCGGCTATCCGGCCTACTATCCGCCTTACGGTTATCCGGCCTATTCAGACGGCTATTCCGACTATCCGGGCGCGCCGCCCGCGCCGCGTTACCGCGGCCGCCCCTATGCCTATGGCGCGCCTCTTTACGAAGACCCCTATGGGTCAGGGCCGCGCGGCCAATCCTACGGCGGCGACGATCTCGAGCTCGGGGTCAATTTCAACCAGAAAACCGCCGCGATGGTGCAAAACCCGACCCATGAGCCGGCCGGCACGATCGTCATCGACACAAGCTCGCGGCATTTGTACCTTGTGCAGCCAGGCGGCGGCGCCATTCAATATGGGATTGGCGTCGGCCGCCAGGGGTTTGCGTGGAAAGGCATCGCGCGGGTCGGCCGCAAAACCGAATGGCCGCGCTGGATTCCGCCCAAGGAAATGCTGAAGCGCCGCCCCGATCTGCCGGAGGAAATGGACGGCGGGCTCGATAACCCTCTCGGCGCCCGCGCGCTTTATCTGTTCCAGGGCAACAAGGACACCCTGTTTCGCATTCACGGCACCAACGAGCCGGATACGATCGGCAAGGCGGTGTCCTCCGGCTGCATCCGGATGATGAACGCTGATGCCATCGATCTCTATCAGCGAGTCAAGGTCGGCACCCGCGTTGTCGTGCTTTGACCGGCAAGGCGCCGCGCGCGTTGCGGCCGGTTTGGCACTCCGGGCGAGCAACGCCGCCCGGAGTGCTTGATGTTCACCGCGTCGCGACGATGGTCAGTGTTCCCTCGACATCGTCGACGGTGTTCCCATTGATGTCGTTGTCGCCATAGGTGAAGATGGTGCCGCCACTATTGAAAACGCCGGTGCTATTTCTTGAGGCTGCCAGGGCGTTCCTCCAGGGCCGCCCTGATGTGGACGTGGACCGGATAACCTTCGTCATTACCGGGGGGGTTCCGCGCAATGGCCGAGGCCCCGAAGACTGGCTACGCGGGGCTCGCGGGGCCTGACATTTTTGGCATCGCGTTGCGCGGCAAATCGTCCGCCATTTGATGTGGCGGCAAGCGATTTCCGAACGAGCTGGCCAGAATTGCGGCGCTCGAAAAGGCGGCCAAAGCCTTCTATCTCGGCGGGCAACTGCTGCTCAGCTATGGGCAAAAAATGGCCAATCCTGGCATCGTCGCCGAGGCGCGGCGGTTTCAAAAAACAACCAGCGATGCAATTAAAGCGGCAACGGGGCGCAACTGAAAATGAGAACCGATGCACAATCGATGGAGCCCGGCGCCAACGTCGTGAGGAATCACGAAAAGCTTTCGAAAAACCGGCCGGCGTGGTTTTTAGCTTTTTTCGCGCCGCGCCGGTCTGGTCATTTTTACGCGAGTTTTTTGATAACCCGCCTTTCCCGCGCGGGCCGCGTCCTTTGAGGGCTACACAAAGTTCAGCGGCCCTGGACCGGAAGCGGCGACCGATGAGATCGCGGCGGCTAGCGCGGCGTGATGACGCTTTCGAACATTACCGATAGCATCAAGTGCCAGGTTGAACAAAAGGGGGCGCCGTCATAATCGCCTCGGCTAGTGTATAGTCTCACGCAACGCTTTACAATGTGATCCGGGACGTGTATACTGCGCTGCATGTGGACAGGCAGCCCGGCACTCGACATGACGCCCGCGGACAAGGCGGCCTTGGCACGGCTGGCGCGTTCCGGCAAGACGGAGCAGCGCATCGCTTTGCGGGCGCGGATTATTCTGGGTGCGGCCGAAGGAAAATCAACCAACGCGCTGGCGAAAGAACTTGGCACATCGCGTCCAACCATCATCGGCTGGCGCAACCGCTTTGCCGAAGGCGGCGTTGACGCGCTTTATCAAGATCGTCCCCGGGGACGCAGTTTCAAACCTTTGCCACCAACAAAAGAAACCGAAGTCGTTGAAAAAACCTTGACCCCGCCCGCGCACGCGACGCACTGGAGCTGCCGCTCGATGGCTAAAATCAGCGGTGTCAGCAAAGCTTCGGTGCAGCGGATTTGGGATGCGCACGGCCTGAAACCGCATCTGGTCAAGACGTTCAAACTGTCCAACGATCCGCATTTTATCGAAAAACTTGAAGATGTTATCGGCCTGTATATGAACCCGCCGGAACACGCGCTGGTGTTCTGCATCGACGAAAAAAGCCAGATCCAGGCACTTGATCGCACCCAGCCTGGCTTGCCGATGAAGAAAGGCCGCCAAGGCACCCTGACGCATGACTACAAGCGCAACGGGACAACCACATTGTTTGCCGCGCTCGATGTCCTGAAAGGCGAAGTCATCGGTCAGTGCATGAAGCGCCATCGGCATCAGGAATTTCTGGCTTTTCTAAAAACCATCGACCGCAACACGCCCAAACAACTCGACATTCACGGCATTGCCGACAACTACGCGACCCATAAAAAACAGGAAGTCAGGGATTGGCTCGCCAAACACCCGCGCTTTCACCTCCACTTCATTCCAACCTCGTCATCGTGGTTGAACCTCGTCGAACGCTGGCTCGGAAAGATCACCACGGAGCGTATTCGCCGCGGTGTTTTCACGAGCGTGCCGGAACTTGAAGCCGCCATCCGCGACTATATCAAGCACAACAATGCCGATCCGACGCCTTTCGTCTGGACAAAATCCGCCAACGCCATCATCCTCAAGGTCAATCGCGGCAGAGCGGCGCTGAAAATGCCACCGCTCGCGCGCCAGGATAAATTGTAACCTTTTGCACGAGACACTACACTAGTGCGTCCAAGGCCTGTAGGTTTGGGAAGTTGGAAAAGGCGGTCAGTACATCACCCGTGTTGGGGTACTCGAACCCTTTGGCGTTGACCCCTTTGCGGCTATAGATCTCGTCGGCCTTTTTGAGCAATTCGAGCTGTTCGATCGAGAGCGTCCGATAGGCGGCAAGGAGAGCCTCGTACGATTTGATCAGATTGTGGCCGTATTCTTTGACCTCTTTCTTCCCCTTGTTCTCAAGGTGCACGGCTTTGAACTGAAGCTCGATCGCGAGGCAAAGCAGGAAGTACGGGACCGGCGAAAAGTCGGGACACTGAAACGACTGGCGGCACTGGTAGAACTGATTCGCCCAACGGCGAAACGCGGCCGGCGAGAAGTTGAAGTGGCCGGTCTCGCTTTCATGGGAATACTCGCGCTTTTTTGTGTCTGTCATTTATTCTTTCCCTTCCTGGAATATAGCGCGGGCGTGCCGTTTTCGCCAATTGGCGCTTTTACCTTATGCGGCCTTTGATAGAGCAACGGGGCGAGCCGGAAGCGCAGCAACATAGGAGCCCCTCAAACACGAAAGACCCCGCTGCTGCCCGAAGGGACTCTTAAGCGGGGTCTTTGATCGGCCGGCCGATTTGCGTAAACTCGGCATGCTACCGCACAAAGAGACCTGAAAATGGCGACTTATGTTGATCGCGTCTTAGAACCTGGCGAAAGCGTGCGCTACCGCACGACCGTAAGTTCGATTGTCTATATTCCGTCGGGGGTGCTCGCGGCTATCGCGTTGGCGGCTCTGCTCGTCGGCGTAAGCTATCCCGATAGGGATGGGTTTTTCTGGTTCGTCGCAGCTATCTCCGCCATGGTCGCCATGTGCAATTTCGCTTACGCATGGTTCCGTCGCTGGACAACCGAGATCGCCGTCACCGATCGCCGCGTCATTCTGAAGCGCGGTTTTATACGCCGCGCGACCATGGAGATGAACTTGGCAAAAGTTGAAAGCGTCGACGTCGATCAAACGTTGAGCGGACGTTTATTCAACTACGGCAATGTCACGATCCGCGGCACTGGAAGCAGTTTCGAAATCCTCCGCACGATCGATGCGCCTCTGAAGTTGCGGTCAACAGTGACGGCAGGTTGATGGGGCGAAACGGTCAACCGCTCGCAATATTCTCCCAATTTCGCCAAGGCCTCGCGCTTTTCGTGAGCCCCGGCGATGATTGGTAACGATGCGATCTTGATCATGGAATGTCCTCCAAGCAGCGCGGAATGGCGTTGCCGGAGCAGCATACAGGCGTCGATCGCAAGAAGGCAAAATGGACGGACCGGCGGAAACCGCGCTATCGGGGCAGGACGGTCGATCCCATCAAAAAGCTATCGACGGCGTGCGCGGCTTGGCGGCCCTCGCGGATCGCCCAGACGATCAGGGATTGGCCGCGCCGCATGTCGCCGCAGGCAAAAACCTTGGGAATCGAGGTCTTGTAGCTCATCTCATCGGCCGCGACATTGCCGCGCGGATCGAACGCCACGCCGAGACTTTCCAAAAGCCCCTCATGCACCGGCGAAACGAAGCCCATCGCGAGCAGCACGAGATCGGCCCGAAGCTCGAAGGCGCTGTCCGGGATTTCCCTGAAATTCGCGTCGAGCCGGACGCAGACGAGTTTCTTGACGGCGCCATCCTCGCCGCGCAATTCCTTGGTCACAACCGAAAAATCCCTTTCCGCGCCTTCTTCCTGCGAGGACGACGTGCGCATCTTCAAGGGCCAATCCGGCCAGGTCAGCAGCTTGTTTTCCTTATCCGGAGGACGCGGCATGATTTCGAGCTGGGTCACGGACAGCGCGCCCTGACGGATCACGGTTCCGATGCAATCCGATCCGGTATCGCCGCCGCCAATCACGATGACGTGCAAGGCCGAGGCGAGGATCGGCGCGTTGCTGTGGATCGGCTCCTTGGCGATGCGGCGGTTTTGCTGCGGCAAAAATTCCATCGCGAAATGCACGCCGGAGAGATCGCGGCCGGGAACCGGGAGATCGCGCGGCATTTCGGCGCCGCCGGAGAGAACGATCGCGTCGAAGCGTTCGAACAATTCCGCCGCGGCGAGCTCGATCCCGACATTCACGCCATTGTGGAAATGCACGCCTTCCGCCTGCATTTGGACGATCCGGCGGTCGATCAGATGCTTTTCCATCTTGAAGTCGGGAATGCCATAGCGCAGCAACCCGCCGGGCTTGGCGTTTTTCTCGTAGAGATGGACTTCGTGCCCGGCCCTGGCTAGCTGCTGCGCGCAGGCAAGCCCGGCCGGTCCCGAGCCGACCACGGCGACCTTCTTGCCGGTCTTCGCCTCGGCGGGTTCTGGTTTTATCCAGCCGTTGCTCCAGGCGCGGTCGGCGATCGCGCATTCGATGGTTTTGATGGTCACCGGACTATCGTCGATGTTCAGCGTGCAAGAGGCTTCGCAAGGCGCCGGACACAGACGGCCGGTGAATTCCGGAAAATTATTGGTCGAATGAAGATTGCGCGCCGCCTCCTCCCAATCGGCGCGGTAGACGAGATCGTTCCAATCGGGAATCTGATTGTGGACCGGGCAGCCGGTGTGGCAAAACGGAATGCCGCAATCCATGCAGCGCGCCGCCTGATCCCTGGTCGCTTCCTCGGAAAGCGGGATCATGAATTCCTTGTAATTGCGAATCCGGTCGGAGGCCGGCACGTAGCGCCGGTCGCGCCGGTCGATTTCAAGGAATCCCGTTACCTTGCCCATGCACCGTATGATTCCCCAATACGTCCGAGCCCGAGCGGCGGCCGCGCCACCCAATCCCATCGGGGCACGGGCCTCACTGACGTCGCTCCGGTTATTCCGCCGCCGCGAGACTCGGCTGTCCCCTCTTGGCGATCAGTTCCTCGATCGCGCGGCGGTATTCGACCGGCATCACCTTGCGGAACTTGGGCTTGTACTCGTCCCACTGCTCGAGAATGTGGCGGGCCCGCGCCGACTTCGTATAAAGGGCATGGTTCGAGATGAGCTGATGCAGCCGTTCGGCGTCGAAACGGGTCATGTCGTCCATGACATCGACGCGGCCATGGAAATCGAGATCGCCACCGTGGTGATAGTTCTTCTGCATCAAGTCTTCTTCTTCGGCGACCGGCTCGAGTTCGACCATGGCCAGATTGCAGCGTTGCGCGAATTTGCCGTCTTCGTCGAGGACATAGGCGATGCCCCCTGACATGCCGGCCGCGAAATTACGCCCCGTTTCGCCGATGACGACGACGATGCCGCCGGTCATATATTCGCAGCCGTGATCACCGGCGCCTTCGACGACCGCGATCGCGCCGGAGTTGCGGACTGCGAACCGTTCGCCGGCAACGCCGCGGAAATAGCATTCGCCGGCGATCGCGCCGTAGAGCGCGGTATTGCCGACGATGATCGATTTCTCCGGGGTAATCCGCGCTAGAGCCGGGGGATAAACGATGATGCGTCCGCCCGAGAGCCCCTTGCCGACGTAATCGTTGGCCTGGCCCTCGAGTTCCAGGGTGACCCCGGCGGCAAGCCAGGCGCCGAAACTCTGTCCGGCGGTCCCCTTGGCTCTGATATGGATCGTGTCGCTTGGAAGCCCGGCATGGCCATAACGGCGCGCGATCACCCCCGACAACATGGCGCCGGTAGCGCGGTCGGTGTTGTTGATCGCGGTCTCGACAGTGACCCTGGCGCCGGTTTCGATCGAGGCCTTGGCCGCCGCGATCAGCTTGCGATCCAGCACTTTTTCGAGCCCGTGATCTTGCCGGGTCGAATGAAAGATCGCTTGACCTTGCGCCGCCGGCTTGTGGAAAAGCCTCGAGAAATCAAGCCCGCGCGCCTTCCAATGGTCGATCGCCTGTTGCTCGTCGAGCATCTGCATTTGTCCGATCATCTCGTCGACGGTGCGATAGCCCATCATCGCCATCAATCGGCGCACTTCCTCGGCAACAAAGAAAAAGAAATTGATCACATGCTCGGGCTGACCGGTGAACCGCTTGCGCAGAACGGGGTCTTGCGTCGCGATGCCGACCGGACAGGTGTTTAAATGGCACTTGCGCATCATGATGCAGCCGGCGGCGATCAGGGGCGCCGTGGCGAAGCCAAACTCGTCGGCGCCGAGCAACGCGCCAATCACGACATCGCGGCCGGTGCGCAGGCCGCCATCGATCTGCACCGCGATCCGCGTGCGCAGCCGGTTCAGGACCAAGGTTTGTTGCGTCTCGGCAAGGCCGATTTCCCAGGGAGTGCCGGCGTGTTTGATCGAGGTCAGCGGCGAGGCGCCCGTGCCGCCCTCGAAGCCGGAAATGGTGACATGGTCGGCGCGGCCCTTGGAAACGCCGGCGGCGACGGTTCCGACGCCGGCCTCGGAGACGAGTTTGACCGAGACACCGGCCTCGGGATTGACGTTCTTCAGATCGAAGACGAGCTGCGCCAGATCCTCGATCGAATAGATGTCGTGATGCGGCGGAGGCGAGATGAGGCCGACGCCTTGCGTCGAGTGACGCACCTTGGCGATGATCGCATCGACCTTGTGCCCCGGCAATTGGCCGCCTTCGCCCGGTTTTGCGCCCTGCGCCATCTTGATTTGCATCATGTCCGAGTTGACGAGATATTCGGTGGTGGCGCCGAACCGTCCGGAGGCCACCTGCTTGATCGCCGAGCGCATCGAATCGCCGTTGGCCAGCGGTTTGTAGCGGTCGGACTCCTCGCCGCCTTCTCCGGTATTCGATTTGCCGCCGATCCGGTTCATCGCGATCGCGAGCGTCGTGTGGGCCTCGCGCGAGATCGAGCCATAGGACATGGCCCCGGTCGAGAAACGCCGCACGATCGATTGGGCGGATTCGACATTCTCCACGGGCACCGGCAGGCGGCCGTCTTCCTGTGCCGTCTTGATGCGGAAGAGACTGCGTATGGCCAACGGCCGCGCGGTTTCCTCGTTCAAGAAGGCGGCATAGGCGCGATAGGCGGCTTCACTGTTGCCGCGCACGGCATGTTGCAAGAGGGACACCGATTGCGGCGACCAGGAATGCGCTTCGCCGCGGATGCGGAAGGCGTAATCGCCGCCAACGTCGAGCGCATGACGATAGAGCGGCGCATCGCCGAAAGCTTCCCCGTGGCGGCGGACGGTTTCCCGCGCGATTTCGGCGAGCCCGATGCCGCCGATCCGCGTCGCGGTTCCGCTGAAATAGCGATCGACGAAATCGTCCGCGAGACCGACCGCCTCGAAGATCTGCGCGCCGCAATAGGACTGGTAGGTCGAAATGCCCATTTTCGACATCACCTTCAAGAGGCCCTTGTCGATCGATTTGATGTAGCGCTTGCACGCCTCATGGCCATCGATTTCATCGGGAAACGCGTTCGCCATGGCGGCGAGCGTCTCGAAGGCGAGGTAGGGGTTGATCGCTTCCGCTCCATAGCCCGCCAGCAGGGCGAAATGGTGGACCTCCCGCGCGTCGCCAGTTTCGACGACGAGGCCGACCGAGGTGCGCAACCCCTTGCGGATCAGGTGATGATGCACCGCCGCCGTCGCAAGAAGCGCCGGGATCGGAATGCGATCGGCACCGGTCATCCGGTCGGACAAGATGATGATGTTGAAGCCGCTGTTGACCGCGTGCTCGGCCCGTTCGCAGAGCCGGCCAAGGGCATCCGGCATGCCTTCCGCGCCGCTTTCCGAAAGATAGGTCATATCGAGAGTCTTGGTGTCGAAAGCCTCCTCGAAATGCCCGATCGAACGGATTTTCTCGAGGTCGCCGTTGGTCAAAATGGGCTGCCGGACCTCAAGACGTTTCTTCTTCGCGTTGCCTTCAAGATCGAGGATGTTGGGGCGCGGCCCGATGAACGACACGAGGCTCATGACCAATTCCTCGCGGATCGGGTCGATCGGCGGATTGGTCACCTGGGCGAAATCCTGCTTGAAATAGGTATAGAGGAGCTTCGACTGCGTCGACAATGCCGAAATCGGCGTGTCGGTGCCCATCGACCCGACCGCTTCCTGGCCGGTCACCGCCATCGGCGGCAGCAGAAGCGAAAGATCTTCCTGGGTGTAGCCGAACGCTTGCTGGCGATCCAACAGCGACACGTCCGTGCGCGGCGAACGCGGATGGACCGCGAGATCCATGTCCTCGAGCACGATCTGGGTGCGCTTCAGCCATTCGGCATAAGGATGCGAGGCGGCGAGCGTGCTTTTGATTTCGTCGTCCGAGATGATGCGGCCCTGCTCCAAATCGACAAGCAGCATCTTGCCCGGCTGCAACCGCCATTTGGTAATGATCCGCTCTTCGGCGATCGGCAAGACGCCGGCTTCCGAGGCCAGCACGACGAGCCCGTCGCTGGAGACGATATAGCGCGCCGGACGCAGGCCATTGCGGTCGAGCATCGCGCCGATCTGGCGGCCATCCGTAAAGGCGACGGCGGCCGGCCCGTCCCAGGGCTCCATCATCGCGGCATGATATTCGTAGAAGGCGCGCCGCGCCGGATCCATCAGCGGATTGCCCGCCCAGGCTTCCGGAATGAGCATCATCATCGCATGGCTAAGCGAATAGCCGCCCTGGACAAGGAATTCGAGCGCATTGTCGAAACAGGCCGTGTCCGATTGGCCTTCGTAGGAGATCGGCCAGAGCTTGCTTATGTCATTGCCGAAAAGGCCGGAGGCGACCGAGGCTTGCCGTGCCGCCATCCAATTGAGGTTGCCGCGCAGGGTATTGATTTCGCCATTATGCGCGACGAGACGATAGGGATGCGCCAGCGACCAGGTCGGAAACGTGTTGGTCGAAAAGCGCTGATGGACAAGCGAAAGCGCCGAATTGAACAAGGGGTCGGCGAGATCCTTGAAATATTTGCCGAGCCTCGTCGCGAGCAGGAGGCCTTTGTAGACGATGGTGCGCGACGAAAGCGACACGGGATAGAAGCCGGCGGCGCGCGGGTTGTTCAGATGGTAGACCGCGTTCGAAATCGCCTTGCGCAGAATAAAAAGCCGCCGCTCGAATACGGTCTGGTTTTCGACATGGGGGCCGCGCCGGATAAAAATCTGGCGGCTTACAGGTTCGGCCGCCCTGACGCTCTCGCCAAGACAAGACGACTCGACCGGCGTGTCGCGCCAGCCGAGAGTAATCTGTCCTTCCGCGGCGACCATTTTTTCGACAATGTCTTCGACGATCCGGCGGCCGTCCATATCGCGCGGCAAGAACAGCACGCCGATCGCATATTCGCCCGGCGCCGGCAGGACGAAACCGAGCTCGGTTGCCTTCTTGGCGAAAAAGCGATGCGGGATTTGAACCAGCATGCCGCAGCCATCGCCCGCCTCGGGATCGGCGCCGACCGCGCCGCGATGATCTAGATTGCGCAGAATCTCGAGGCCCATGGCGATCATTTCGTGCGACTTGCGATTGCGCATGTCCGCGACGAAACCGACCCCGCAGGCGGCATGCTCCTTGACGGGCGAATAAAGGCCTTGCGCGGCCGGCAGGCCTGGATCGAGCAAGATTGGGCCGGGGAAGATCGGATCCGTCATCTCTCGCGCTCCATTAAGAGAGAACCGCCAAAATGCTCTCGCCGCACGAAAACCTTCGCGCTTCATCGAAGCGCGCTTGCCGAGCCTAGACCTTTTAGCAAGAACCGAGCCGAGCAAGAACCGCGCCACGCCGGCTTCGAGGCGCTGGTTCAGCCCGGCGCCCGCGCCCTGCTTCAACCCTGGATTGGCGCCAATTCGGGACGACGCGCGTGCGCCGCAGGCGTTGCCTCAGCCCAAAGGGCCGGCAACGTTGTCCTAAGGATTTAAGATTGCAAATTTTTGGGGCTTTAACAAGCGTTGAAAATTACCATTGCGAACCGGCGTGCGGCCGCGCCAAAGAGGCTGGCCGCGGCGGCGCATGCATTGCGTCGCGGCACCGGGCGCGCCGGACCTCGCCCAGGCTCCCTCTTGGCTTAAGATACAAGGGATTTCGCGAGCGACAACACCGCCGGAGCAAGCCAAGTCACGTGAATTCCGACGCGCAGTGCAAGGTCCGAGCGCTTTGAGCGTTTGCGCCATCTGGTGGTATAGCTTCGACGGCAGGGCCATCGTGGTCTCCGGCGGGGGCCGGATCGGTCAACTTGCCATGATCGGCAGGCCGACGATGGGATCGCCGCCCGGGCGCGCGGCGGCTTCCAGCGTCCTGGAGCGCGCCCGTTGCAGGGCCCGTTCGTCGTTCTGCGCGAGCCGGATGGCGCCGTCATTTGGGAAGATGCCCACGCCATCGGCTGGTCGTTTGATTTCACCGTTGCGGCGCTCCAGGGAGTTGGGGGAGCGCCGCTTGGTGCGACGCGCGCCGGGGAAGGACACGGAGGCCAAAAGGCGGCCGCAAAGCCGCCGGGGCCGAAGCCTTTTCGGTGACGGCAGGCGCATCCATAACGGCGTTGACGTGGTTTTCTCCGTCCCCGTGCCGATGGCAGGCAACATGCTTAACGTTTCGCGGTCTTACGATCAGCTCGCCGCGCATGTGGCGATCCGAAATCGGGCCGGATGTCGCGGCGCGGCGATCGCTTTGCCTTTGCCGGGCGTGGCCGCGTTTGGCGGGAGGCGGTTTCGCTCACCAGCTCGAAGCGGAGCGCACCAGCGAGCGGCGCGGCTTCCACGAGTTTGACCGTTACAATATCGCCGAGCCGATGCATTTGGCCGGTGCGCGAGCCGATCAACGCGTGGCACGCCGGGTCATGCCGGAAATAATCGTCGCCGAGCAGGGCCGCCGGGATGAACCCGTCGGCGCCGGTCTCGTCGAGCTTGACGAAAAGCCCGGCGCTGGTCGCGCCCGATATGCGGCCTCGGAACGCCGCCCCGATCTGGTCCGCGAGATAGGCCGCGATCAGGCGCTCGGATGTCTCGCGTTCGGCGGCCATGGCCCGGCGCTCGGCCGCGGAGATTTTGGCCGCGATTTCGGCCAGTTCCTCGTTCGCGATCGAGGCCAAGCCATCGGTCCCATGATGCAGCGCGGAGATCAAGGCGCGATGGACAATGAGATCGGCGTAACGGCGGATCGGCGAGGTGAAATGCGCGTAGCGGCGCAGATTGAGGCCGAAATGACCGTAATTCTCGATCGCATATTCGGCTTGCGCCTGGGTGCGCAGCACGACTTCGTTGACGAGATGCTCGTTGTCCGTGCCTTTTGCGCGGGCGAGAATGCCGTTGAATTGCGCGGCGCGAAGAACTTGGCCCTTGCCGGCCTTAATGCCGATCGAGGCTAGAAATTCGGCGAGATTGTTGAGCTTTTCGACCGATGGTTCGTCATGCACGCGGTAAATAAAAGCTTGGCGATTTGCCTCTAGCACTTCGGCGGCCGCCACATTGGCAAGGATCATGAATTCCTCGATGAGGCGATGCGAGTTCGAGCCTTGGCGGGGTCGCGATGGATTTCACCGCGCCCTTTTCGTCGAGGGTAATCTTGCGTTCGGGAAGGTCGAGATCGAGCGGTCCGCGCTTGTCGCGTGCGATTTTCAGCGCGGCGTAGGCCTCGTAAAGCGGTACGAGGACAGCGGCATGGAGCGGGCCCATGGCCTCGTCCGGTCCATGGTCGATCAAAGCCTGCGTCTGCGCATAGGCGAGTTTCGCCGCCGAGCGCATCATGACCCGATGGAAACTATGGCTTAACTTATGGCCATCGGCGGCGACGACGATGCGGGCGGCGAGCGCCGGGCGATCCTCGTTTGGACGCAGCGAGCAGAGGTCGTTGGAAATCCGCTCCGGCAGCATCGGCACCACACGGTCGGGAAAATAGACCGAATTGCCGCGATCCTGCGCCTCGCGATCAAGCGCCGCGCCGGGGCGTGCATAGGCGGCGACATCGGCGATGGCGACGCGCAAAATAAAGCCGCCGGGATTGGCCGGATCGGGGTCGCGCTCGGCGTGGACCGCGTCGTCGTGGTCCTTGGCATCCACGGGGTCGATGGTAACGAACGGGATCGCGCGCCAATCCTCGCGATGGGCCATGGCCGCGGGTCTCGCCCGCTCCGCCTCGGCAATGACCTCCGGGCCAAAGACGTGCGGGATCTGGTGCGCGTGGATGGCAATAAGGCTGATCGCTCTATTGTCGACGGCGCCGAGCCGTTCGCGGACTTTTGCCGCGGGAAGGCCGAGGCGGCCAGAGTGCAAGACCTCGACGGCCACGAGATCGCCGTCGCGCGCCGGTCCCTCGTCGCCCGGCCCGACGCTGACCTCGCCGCGATTTACGTTTTTCTTGTCGATCGGCACGATACGGCCGCCGCCGCGCGGATCCGCGCGAAAAATCCCGAGCACTTGCGTTTTCGCGCGCGGCAAAAGCTTTACGACGCGCCCGGTGTAGGCAGGTTCGCCCGGCACGGCGCCGGGCACCCGTTCCACCCGCATCAAGGCGCGGTCGCCGGGGGCTCCGGGTTTTTGCCTGGCCTTGGCCATCATGACCAGGATTTGCGGCGCCGGTCCTTGGCCCATGTCCCATTCGGCGGGCGCAGCGAGGAGATCGCCGTCGCGGTCGCGCGCGATCATATCGGCGAGAACGACCCCCTGCAGGAGGCCAGGCTTATGCAAGCTGTTGCGCCTCCTTTCGATTGCGCCCTCGGCTTCGAGGTCTTTCAGCATGCGTTTAAGGGCGATCCTCGCCGGGCCTTTGATATTGAAAGCGCGGGCGATTTCCCGTTTGCCGATTTTGCCTTGTGCCTCGCCGCCGAAGGCTTCGCGCTCGCCGGCGATGAAGGCGAGAATGTCCGCGCGAGAAGGCAGGGTTTTATCACGCGCCACGCGCGCCGCGTGCGCAGGTTCGGCGATATCCTGGACGGATTCTCTCGCACCGGCGGATGTTTTCACGCTCGTTTAGCCTTTCTCGATTTTTGCGCCGGCGGTTCGGCCGCCGGTTTTCGTGCCGCCGCCGCTGCCTTTGCGGTTGTCTTCGGTGCCGCGGCCTGTCTGGTTTTCTTGGCCCGCGATCTTGTGACCGTCGCCTGCTTATCCTCGATCAAGCGTATCGCCTCTTCAAGCGTGATCGTCTCGGGCGACATGCCGCCTTTCAAGGTCGCATTGATGTTGCCGCGATTGACATAGGGTCCGAACCGTCCCGCGCGCACGGTTACCGGTCCGCCCGTGGGATGCGCGCCAAGCAGGCGGCCTTGGATGCTCGTGTTTCCCCCTTGCCCAGCGGCTTTCGCGGCGACAAGCGCAATGGCGTCGTCCAGCGTCAACGTGGTGGCATCGGCATCGGGCGGCAAGGTCGCGTTGATTTTGCCGTAATTGACATAGGGGCCGTACCGCCCAGCCTTGACCACGACCTCGCCGCCTGCCGGGTGTTTGCCGAGCACCCGCGCGGGCGCGCTCGCGGCGTCGCCGAAACGCCGGCCGGTCAATCCGCTTTCCTTGGCGACAACGAGGTCGATCGCGCGATTTTCGCCGATGCTCAGAATGTCGTCGTCCTTGCCGATGCTCGCATAGGTCTTGCCGTGCCGGACGTAGGGACCGAATTGGCCAATCCCCGCCAGGATCGGTTCCTTTGTCTCGGGATGTCTGGCGATCTCGCGCGGCAGCGAAAGCAAGCCAATTGCCTGGGTCAGGGTGATTCCACCTGGATCGATGTTTTTGGGCAACGAGACCCGCTTTGGCTTTTCCCCGTCGCCTTGCTGCACATAGGCGCCAAACCGGCCGTCGCGCAAGGTGATCTCGTCCCCCGTCGCAGGGTCCTGGCCCAAAATCCCGGCGCCCGCCCGCTCGCTATTGGCGGCGCCATCCGCGCTTGTGTTCGCCAAGGTGCGGGTGAATTTGCATTCGGGATAGTTCGAGCAGCCAACGAAGGCGCCGAATTTGCCGAGTTTCAGCGACAGCTGGCCTGTGCCGCAGGACGGACACGCGCGCGGGTTCGCGCCATCTTCCTTGGCGGGGAAAATATGCGGCCCCAAAAGCTCGTTCAGACTGTCCAAAACTTCAGTCGTGCGCAGGTCCTTGATGCCGGCGAGCGCACCGGAAAAATCCGCCCAAAAATCGCGCAGCACCTGCTTCCAGTCGAGCTCATGGTTGGAGACGAGGTCGAGTTTCTCCTCAAGCGAGGCGGTGAAATCATAGCCGACGTAGCGGGTGAAAAAACTTTCCAGAAATGCCGTCACGAGACGGCCCTTGTCTTCGGGGATGAGCCGCTTCTTGTCGAGACGAACGTAGTCACGCTCGCGCAGAACCGCGAGGGTCGAAGCGTAGGTCGAAGGGCGGCCGATGCCAAGCTCCTCCATGCTTTTGATGAGTGTCGCCTCGGTGAAGCGCGGCGGCGGCTCGGTGAAATGCTGGTCCGCCGCGATTTTGTCCTTGGCGAGCGCCTCGCCCTTGGCCATCATGGGCAGACGGCCGCCGTCTTCTTCCTCTTCGTCGTCGCGGCCTTCCTGATAAAGTTTTAAAAAGCCGTCGAAGCGGACGACCTGCCCGGTCGCGCGGAGATCGATCGTTCGCGTGCCGGCATGGGCCACGATATCGGCCGCGGTGCGTTCGAGTTCGGCGGATTCCATTTGGCTCGCGACGGTGCGCGTCCAGATGAGTTCGTAAAGCCGCCGCTGATCCGGTTCGAGGCCGCGCGAGACATGTTTTGGCAAGCGGGCGAGATCGGTCGGGCGGATTGCTTCATGCGCTTCCTGCGCATTCTTGGCTTTCACCGTATATTTGCGCGGCGCCTTCGGGACATAACGGGCACCGAATTCCTTGCCGATGACATCGCGGGCGCTCGTGATCGCCTCTGGCGCGAGATCGACGCCGTCGGTGCGCATATAAGTGATGAGACCCACCGCCTCGCCGCCGATATCGGCGCCTTCATAAAGCCGCTGGGCGAGCTGCATGGTCCGTGCGGGCGCAAAACCGAGCTTGCGGGAGGCTTCTTGCTGGAGGGTCGAGGTCGTGAACGGCGGCGGCGGATGCCGCTTGGCGGGCTTGGCCTCGATCCCGGCCACCGAGAATTTGGCCGCGTCGAGGGCCGCCTTGAAGGCTGCCGCTTCCGCCTCCGAGCCAATGTCGAGGCGATGGATCCGCTGGCCATCGGCCCCCGCGAGCCGGGCAACGAAAGGCGCCCCCGCCTTGGTCTTCAAATGCGCCACGATGGACCAATATTCGCGCGCCACGAATTTTTCGATCTCGAGCTCGCGGTCGCAGACCAGGCGCAACGCGACGGATTGCACCCTCCCCGCCGAGCGGGCGCCAGGCAATTTGCGCCATAGCACCGGCGAAAGATTGAACCCGACGAGATAATCGAGCGCGCGGCGGGCGAGATAGGAATCGACGAGCGCGGCGTCGATCTCGCGCGGATGATTGATGGCCTCGAGAATCGCGGATTTGGTGACCGCGTTGAACACCACCCGCTCCACGGGTTTCGCCCCGAGGACTTTTTTCGCCTTCAACACTTCGAGGACGTGCCAGGAAATCGCCTCGCCTTCGCGGTCGGGGTCGGTGGCCAGAATGATCCGGCTCGCGCCCTTCGCCGCCTTGGCAATTTCCGCCAGCCGTTTGGCCGATTTGGAATCGACATCCCATAGCATGGCGAAATCGCCGTCCGGATCGACCGAGCCATCCTTCGCCGGCAAATCGCGAACGTGGCCATAGGAAGCATAAACTTCATAGCCCTTCCCGAGATATTTGGTGATCGTCTTGGCCTTCGCCGGCGACTCGACGATGACGACATTCATGCAAAGATCCTTCGTTCTTGCCGATGGTTCTCTTAGTTCCGGTAGCGTGGCCAAGAGCCCGCATATCCTCGAAAGATCAAATGGCGGCGGTCACACCACCAAGCGGAGAGCCCGAGCTTGGCCGAAAATCACGCGCGAAAGGATGGGGGAACGCGGACCCCTAGTCAAATCGGGCCGAACGTGTCAGGCAAGTTGAGCCATTTCATCTCGATAAGGTTTAGCCAAGCCCGAGCATATCATCGGCCAGCCCCTACGCTCGGCAAATCCTCGTGGTTTCTCGAAGCCCAATTGCTGGAAGTGGCCTGAACCGGGGCTTGCGTGGAACGCCCGGCAGAATTCCGGGCGTTCCAAGTAAAATCGCGCAGCGAACCAGGCGGCGCGGCCCACGCTGGCATGATCGGCATTATATTTCACTTTTTAACAGGCAGGCTCTGCAGCTTGGTGCCGGGCGGCGCCCCCTCTGGAGAAATTTCAAACGCGATTACCGCTCCAACCGCATCAGTTGGAAAGTCGAAGGTTCTCCCGGCGTTGCCGGCCGCATCGGTTCGAATCATTCCGAGCTGGCGGAAGCATTTCAAATAGACGTGGTAGCTCGTGTTGGGGGACGCTCCCACAAGGCGTATGGCGGCCGTGGATGTGGTACTCGTCTCGGGCGACACCGTCGCGGACCCGGCGGGGGCGGCCGAACCACTGTCGGCGACGTTATCGTTGGTGCAGCTCCCTTCGTCCTGGCGGACAAGGGCAACCGTCGTGGCCGTCTTCGTCGCGAGCGGGAGCTGGACCGGACAAGCGGTGCCGTCCCGCGCCAATATCGTGTAGGAATATGTCTTGTCGCCGCTGTTGGCCTTCGCGACACTGCCGATCGTTGCACCGGCCGGAGCGCTATCGGCCGACGTGAAATCGGCATGGTCGTTGTACCAGCAAGTCAGCGGTTGATTTTGCGCAAATGCCGCGCCCGCGCCCGGTGAAATCACCGTCGCGGTCAAAATACTCTTCCAGATGGTTTTCATGGCGTTCCGATTTTTGATGAGGGCCTTTCCCGGCGGCGCTTGAACCGGTTCGCGCCGGAAAATGCAACAGGACAAACTAAGGTGAATCGCCTCACGATTATCTGAAGGCGCCCCCCAAGAAGGCAATCTTGGGGTGAAATCCATAGCACGCCCGGGATCGCTTGGATATTCCCGCGCCCCCGCCGGGACTCGGCGGCGACGCTTGACCGCCCACAAACCGGTTAATATGTGGGTGGATCGTACACAACTCCGCTAACCATGGTGACGCGGCCGATTCCCGTCCTATAGAACTGGGTCGATGGTCAACCCGGCGAAAGAGCCCGCATTTCCCCACCGGCATCTGCTCGGGATCGAGGGGCTTTCCGCGCAAGACATCAGCTTTCTTCTCGATCTCGCCGAGGCAGCGATCGAAGTGTCGCGCCAGGTCGAGAAAAAGCGCTCGACCTTGCGCGGAAGGACTTTGATCAACCTCTTTTTCGAGGCTTCGACACGGACCCAGGCGTCCTTCGAACTGGCCGGCAAGCGTCTCGGCGCCGACGTCATGAACATGTCGGTTGCAACCTCGAGCGTCAAGAAGGGCGAGACGCTGATCGATACGGCGATGACGCTGAACGCGATGCGGCCCGACATTATCGTGGTGCGCCATGCCCAGGCCGGCGCGGTGCATCTTTTGGCGAAAAAGGTCGATTGCGCGGTCGTCAACGCGGGCGACGGCGCGCATGAGCATCCAACCCAGGCGTTGCTAGATGCGCTCACGATCAGGCGCAACAAGGGCAGGATCGAAGGTCTTACCGTCGCGATCTGCGGCGACATCCTCCATTCGCGCGTCGCGCGCTCCAATATATTGCTGCTCTCGGCGCTCGGCGCGCGGGTGCGCGTGGCCGGGCCATCGACGCTGCTGCCGCCGGGAATCGAGCGGATGGGGGTCGAGGTTTTCCGGGACATGCGCGCCGGGCTCGAAGGCGCCGACATCGTGATGATGCTGCGCTTGCAGCGCGAGCGGATGCAGGGCGGCTATATTCCCTCGGCCAAGGAATATTTCCGCTTTTTCGGCCTCGACGAGGCAAAGCTTTGTTATGCCAAGCCGGATGCGCTTGTCCTGCACCCAGGACCGATCAACCGCGGCGTCGAAATCGATTCCGCCGTCGCCGATGGGCCAAGGAGCCTTATCCGCGAGCAGGTCGAGATGGGGGTCGCGGTGCGGATCGCCGTATTGGAGGCCTTGGCGCAGCACTTGCCCAATGGATGAGAGCGAGTTTCGCGTGAAAGGTTCCTCCCCGTCCATTGCCCACCAGCCGCTCGCGCTCGTCAATGCGCGGCTGATCGATCCGGCGCAACTCCGCGAAACCACGGGAGGTGTTTTGGTCGTCGATGGCTTGATCCGCGATCTTGGCGCCGCCGTCGTGCCCGCCAAATTGCCGGCGCACGCGCGCGTCCTCGATTGCGGCGGCGATTGCGTGGCGCCCGGCCTCATCGACATGTGGGCGTTCATCGGCGAACCCGGCGCCGAACATCGCGAGACGATCGCGACCGCGACCTTGGCGGCGGCGGCGGGCGGCGTCACGACGATCGTTGCCCGCCCCGATACCAATCCGCCGGTTGACGAGGCGGCGGTGGTCGATTTTCTGTTGCGCCGCGCGCGCGATACCGGCCGCGTGCGCTTGCTTCCCTTGGCGGCCTTGACGGCCGGCCTCGACGGCGCGGAGATCGCCGAGATCGGCTTGTTGCAACAGGCGGGCGCGGTGGCGTTCAGCGATGGCGCGCGAGCGATCCGCAACGCCCGTGTCATGCGCCGCGTCATGCAGTACGCCCGCGATTTCGGTGCTCTCGTCATCCATTACGCGGAAGATCGCGATCTAGCGGGCGAGGGCGTGATGAACGAAGGCGAATTCGCCTCGCGCCTCGGCCTTGCCGGAACCCCGCGCGAGGCGGAAGCCATCATGCTCGATCGCGACATCAGGCTCGTGAACTTGACCGGCGCGCGCTACCATGCCGCGCTCGTCACCACCGCACTTTCCCTGGACATTATCGCCAAAGCCAAGGCCGACGGCTTGGCCGTCACCTGCGCCACCTCGATCAACCATCTGACCCTCAACGAAAACGACATCGGCGATTACCGGACGTTTTTGAAACTCGCGCCGCCGTTGCGCCACGAAGACGAGCGGCGCGCGCTCGTCGCCGCTTTGGCGTCAGGCCTCATCGACGCCGTCGTTTCGGACCATAACCCGCAGGATGTCGAAACCAAACGCCTGCCGTTCACCGAGGCGGAAGATGGCGCGATCGGCTTGGAGACAATGCTTTCGGCGGGCCTGCGGCTCGTTCATTCCGGGGAAATTCCGCTCGCGCGTCTCATTGCCGCGATGACCATCCGGCCCGCCGAGATCCTCGGTCTGCCGCAAGGAAGGCTTGAAGTGGGCGCGCCGGGCGATCTCATCCGCTTCGACCCGGATGAACCTTTCGTTGTCGATCCGGCAAAACTGCATTCGCGTTGCAAGAACACGCCCTTCGACGAGGCCCGCATGGAGGGCAAGGTAAAGCTCACCATGGTCGCGGGCGAGATTGTTTTCGAGGCGGAGTGAAGAAAATGGAGATATTAAGCGGTTCATAAATATGGGAACATTCACGCGGCGTATTTGAGCGAAGGTTTCTGAAAAAAGGAGATAATTTTCCAGGGGTCATTTTGCAGTTGGCGCATCGATGATCGAACCTTGCGCTTGAAGCCGTCCCTGCTGGTGACAGCCATGCGGCCGACGGTGTCCGCTTTCAGATGCTTCCACACCAGCTCATCCGGGTTGCGATCGGGTGAATAAGGAGGCAGATAAAACAGCCGCAACTTTCCCTTCAGGGTTTCGGTAAACGCTCTGGTTTTTCGAGCGATATGTGCAGGTCCGCGATCAACGATCAAAAAGATCTCGTGCTTGGCCCCGGCAATCAATCGCTTTAGGAACTCGATAAACACCGCAGCGTTGACGCCGCCTTGTTGCTTGATCATGAAGCGCATGTGGCCGCGCGAGGAGATCGCTGAAAGCAAACTCACGCCATGGCGAGCGCCGGTGGCCTCGACAATGGGCGTTTCGCCTTTTTTACCCCAGGTGCGCCCGGCAGGGTGACCGGAACGGATGTGGGCGGCATCGCCAAAATAGATGTCAGCTCCTTGTTGTTGCGCCATTCTCTTGATTCCCGGGTATTCTTTCTTGAGCCACTGCTGCACGAGGGCTTCGTCACGTTCCCATGCCCGGTGCAACGGCTTTTGACAAGTGACGCCGAGCTGAGAGCCTGTCTCAAAAGGGTATTGCACGCGGGATGGTTGCATGATTTACGGCATCATTTGCAACTGATGCGGTAATTCGCGATGTGGACGAAAGAGCAGCGAGCGATCTATTGGCGTGACGAAGATCGCTATCCGAGCAATTTGACGGATGCGGAATGGGAGCGGCTGAAGCCTTTGATTCCCGAAGCCTTGCCTGGCGGGCGGCCACGCAAGACCGATATGCGGGCGGCGATGAACGCGATCTTCTACCTGCTTCGCACGGGCTGCCCTTGGCGCTATCTGCCGCGCGACGAATTTCCGCCGCGCTCGACGGTCTACAATATTTTCCGCAAGTTCCAGAAGGACGGCGTGTGGGAGGCCATCTGGGAAGAGCTGCACATGACTTTGCGCGAGCAACTCGGGCGAGAGGCGAGCCCCACGGCAGCTGTCATCGACAGCCAGACGCTGAAGGCGGCGGAAAAGGGGGCGGTTTTGATGGCGAGGTAGGTTATGATGCCGGTAAGAAGGTCAAGGGACGCAAGATTCACGCCCTTGTCGATACCGAAGGCCTGCCGCTACGGGCCATCGTTCATTCCGCAGGCATCCAGGACCGCGACGGTGCAACGCTTGTCCTCGACAAGATCCGCAACCGCTTTCCCTGGCTCGAACTGGTCTGGGCGGACAATGGCTACAACGCGTGGCAAGTCGAAGCCGCCGTTGCCAAAGTTCCGGTGCTGCACCTCGAAATCGTCAAGCGCGGTGACGACCTGAAGGGCTTTGTCGTCTTGCCGCGCCGCTGGGTCGTCGAGCGGACTTTCTCTTGGTTCGGCCGGAATCGCCGCATCGCCAAGGATTACGAAAATCTCGGCCTAACCCTCGCCGCCTTCGTCACACTGGCCTGCATCCAGATCGCGGTCAGACGACTCGCGCGATAGTTGTCTTTTGAGTCAGGCTCTGAGCCAAAAGCCGCCCCACGGACGCCGCGCTCAACGCCACATGGAACTTATCCTTGATCAGCTTCGCCACCATCGCGCGCGTCCACAGCGCAAACTCAAACTTCAGTTGCAAGGGGTTCTTCCGCGTCACCATGTCGTAAACCCACTGCAATGCCCGGCCATCAAGTTTCGGCGGACGTCCAGGAACGGGCTTGGCTTTCAGGGCGCCCCAACCGCCGCGCCGGTATTCCGCCAGCCATCTGTACATGGCGGTCCGCCCCACCCCAAAGATCCGGGCAACCACCTCGGGGCTTTCGCCGTCGTGAACGCGCCTTACGGCGCGTTCACGCATGGTCTCCAGTGTCTTGTGATCAAGTCTGCGCGCATCATCTTTTCTCATGCCAGCATGGAATCATTCGGGGCTCCTCAGGTCAAGAAAAATGTCCTCCTATTTATGAACTTCTCAATAGTCGTTGCGCTTGATCGCGGATAGCGACCACTTCATCGACCGCGTATGCCGCATCGATCGCGCGGCACATCGCGTCATAGCGAACAAGCTCAGTCATTCGCGGCGCTCCTTCATCAGAAGCGCGCGCCTGCTGAAGCGCAGTTTCAATCTCACGAAGAGCGCGATCGTCAATGCCAAGACGGCGCGCGCGAACCGCCGCCATTTCATGCTGAGCTGTCCTGATTTGATCGGCGGCCTTGCGCTCCATAGCGGTGCAAAGTCTGTCAAATATATCGGCTGCGATTGTCTCCGGTGGGCTAAGGCAGCCTTATCTCAAGCGTCTTCCAACTTCATTGCGTCCTTGGCGGCCTTCGCGATGAAGCCGGAGCGGGATCATGGCAGCCCTTTGAGGAGGGCCGCGAGAAGGCCGATCGCGACCACGAGCATCCCTCCAACCTTGATGGTGAGCCGCTGTTCCAAAAGCAGCAAATCGCTCTTTGTCGCGAGCTGGTCCTGAAAAGCGTCCGCGAGCGCGCTGGCGAAGCCTTCGGCCTGCTCCGGCGTCAAATTGGCCTTGTCGCGCAAGGAGCGGGCAAGTTTCAAGGTATCGAAGGGCGCGGCGCTCATGGGTTCCATATCGCATCGCCAGGGCCGGAAGTCCATGGCTGCGGCGTAGTGGCACGAATAGCGCTTGAAACGCAAAACGCGTCGAGTTATGTCACTACATGTTCGTCCGCTTCCATCAGACGCCTTCGCGGCTTCAAGTCAGTCTTAGTGTCTGTTCTGAAACTTCTTGAATCAAAAGAATCATTTGTGATCAAGAGAGGTGGCCTGATTCGAGGAGGGGCCGCCGATGTGGACGAAAGAAAACCGGGGCCGTTATGACCGGAGCCAACAGAGATACCCGAGCGATTTGACGGCCGAGGAATGGGGGCTGGTGGAGCCGTTGATACCTCCGGCGAAGCGCGGTGGCGGCAAACGCCGCGTGGACATGCGCGAAGTGGTCAACGGAATCATGTATATTCTGAGCACGGGTTGCCAGTGGCGCTACCTGCCGAAAGACCTGCCATCGAAAAGCACTGTTTTCAGGTATTTCGATCTTTGGAACTATGATGGCACGCTTTTGCGCCTTCATCATGAGCTCTACGTCCTGTGTCGAGAACAGGCTGGCCGCGCCGTCAGTCCAACCGTTGCCATCATCGACAGTCAAAGCGTGAAAAGCACGGAAAAAGGGGGGCGCGGATCGATCCGCACGGCTATGACGCCGGCAAAAAGATCGACGGTAAAAAACGCCATATCGCGGTCGATACGCTCGGTCTGAAACTTGCAGCCGTGGTTCATCCCGCCGACATTCAGGATCGCGACGGTGGACCATTGGTGTTGAAGGAACTGCGTCCCCTGTTTCCCTTCATCACCAAAATCATCGCCGATGGCGGTTATCAAGGCCCCCAAATGGCCGCCGCCGTGGCGGCGATCAGCCGTGAATGGGAAATCGAAATCGTCAAGCGGCCCGCGCTGAGAAAGTTCGTTGTCCTGCCCAAACGATGGGTTGTCGAGCGCACCTTCGCCTGGCTCAACCGTTGTCGCAGGCTGGCCAAGGATTTTGAAAACCTAACCCGTAACGCGCTTGCTTTCCTCCGCCTCGCCTCCATCCGGATCATGCTAAGAAAGCTCTGTAATCCATGATGAAGTTCCGGGACAGACTCTTAGGGAATCCCGCCGCGTTGGCGGCAAGCCGCGCTGCGAGCATATCGCGAGCCTTGGGTCCGTTCCGGTTCCCGCTTCCCCCGCGGACAGAGTTGAGTTTTGGCGTCGGCTTGGAGGCCGTTTTTCCAAGCTCTCCAACCGTATCGGCGCCGATAGGGGAAAGCTAATCGCCTCCATCCATGCCCGGATTCCAAAGGTCGCGGATGACGATATTCGCACCGTCCAGCGCGAGAATGCCGAGGCGGCCGAAAGGATTTGGAGCGGCCTTCAAGACATGAATGCGGAAACGGCCCAGGGGCAGCGGGAGCTTGCGACGCTAGCTTCCGGCAAAGCCGCCGAATCGGAAGCTCTGGCGAAAGACGCGGCAGAGAAAGCCGCCGCCGCGAAGGAACGGCTCGACCGGCTGGCGAAGGGCGAAGATGTACGTGGCGGCCTCGGCAAACCGATGACGCCGAAGGATTGCGAAAAGATCCTTAAAGACGCCGGATGGAGTTGCGGCGACATAAACTTTTCGCGTGCGCTTGCGGAGCTTCGCGAAGGGCAGGAGTTTGACGGCTACTGCAAACTGATGATCGGCCTTAAAGAGCGCGCGGAAAAATCAAGCCGCTGGAAAGCGCTTCGCAAAATCAAAGCCATGCGTGACGCCAGCTAGCGCCGTCACTTCCTTTTCTTCTCGCGCCCCGACGCTTCCTTCGTCTTTGTTCCCGCCACGGGCGACGATTATCAAGGCATCCACGGGCAGCGGCCGTTGAACCTTCAGGGCTTCCCCCGGCGGGGCCATCATCCAAGTGTCGATTTTCTCGCGCGTCGTCAAAATGACGGGCATCGCTTTGGAGTGGACGGCTCCGACTACATTGTTCGGTTCGGTCGTCAGGAACGCGAAAATGTCGTTTGTCGTCTCGCCTTCCTTCACCTTCCGGACAGAGGTCCAGCGTGTCCAGATGCCCGCAAAGAAAGCCAGCGGCCGCGTCTCGTCGAATGCGAACCAGACTTGGGAGCGTGTGCCATCAGGCAGCGCCTCGTTCTCGGAAAAGCTGGTGAAAGGCACGACACAGCGGCTCTCGACCCCAAGCCAACGCCTCCAGTGCGGGGATTTGACATTGCGAACATTGGTGACCCCAGGATCGGACTTCTTGCCCTTGAGCGCGAACACCGGTGACGGCATGCCCCAGCGCGCCATCGTCAGCTCCCGGCCGTCGGGTTGATTTCGCACGATCGGAGCCGGGTAATCCGGGAAGATGCCAGGGAGAGGCGAGAGATTCCCCGTCTTGTCGCGCATGGCGCCTACCAATTCGCGGATCGCTTGTTGGCCTTTCGTCATCGAATACAAGTTGCACAAAGGGCGGCCTCCTCACCGTTGCATGCCGCGCATACGGGTACCGGCGTTCATAGTCCCAATCACATCCGTCATTTCAGGAATCCGTTCGCCTTGAGCCAATCGGCGATGATTTTTTGAGCCATGACAGAAATCGGGCGCTCGTCGGCAATCGCAGCCTTTTCGAGGGCGGCCTTTGTGGCGGGCAGGAGTTTGATGCTTATCGGCGCCACTTTAATTAAGGATTTTTTCTTGACCGGCACGATCTACCCTTTACGACACGAAACTACTGTTGTATATAATCCGTGCTCTAGCAGATGCTAGGCGAGATTGTCAAGGGAAATCAAATGTCCAAAGCACTTCAGAAACAGATATTCGGCATGCCGTCCTTGGAGACGGCCAGCCGGATCGACGACAGCGACGCGACGAATGCCGCTTGCGCCGCAAGCTACCGGTTCAATAGCCGCATGAGGGAACTGGAAGCGCAATTCGAGGCGAAGGCGAGCGAATTGCGCGCGGCTTTCCTGGCCGAGCTTGCCACACTCAGAGAAGACGAAGCCGCATAATCACAAACCCTTGCCGAATTCCCGGCAGGGGTTTTTCGCGAATTGGAGGAGCACATGGAGGTTATTCAATTCCCGCCAGCCAAGGGGTGGCTGCGATCGATCCGAACTTCGATTGCAAGACACCTGGTGCGTTCGGCGCGCCACCGGATGGAACTGGCCGAAAAGATAGCGCCTTGGATTAGGGGGGTGGCCACCAATGACAATCAAACCGAAGACACGCAAAGCGGCGGTGGCGAAGACCGTATCCAAGAAGATCAAAACGTACCAAGAGCTGAAGCGGGAAGCTGACGAGATCGCCACGAAAGAACTAGACACGCCGTGGCACGAAATCCTCGACGCGCAGGACGCGCTTGGCGACGCGTCAAGTCTTGTCAATGCGATCAGATTGATGGCTGCTGAGATGAATGAATTCGAAGGCGGGGCATTTTGCGCAGTCGCCGACGCAATCAAGGCGAAAATAAGCGCGGCCCTTGGCCTGATCGAGGCCTACCGCGAAGAGCGGGGGCCAGTCTCGAATGACGGCGCATGACCATATCCGCCTTCGCTATCGCGTCTGGAAGCTTCGCGCGCTGTGCTGGCTCTTGCGGCGGCTGATGACGCGGGCCGAAAGGCTTGCGCGGCCGGAGGGGTGAGCGCGAGAGGCGGCGCGGCGGGGCCGGCCCTCAAATCTAAACCAGTTTTAGATTTGGATGAGTTCCGCCCTGCACGCGTGGGGGCCTGGCGGCTGGCGCGAATGCTCTCTTAATTTCCATAGTGCGCCCTGCATAGCGGTCCAGCGCGGCGCAAAATTCGGTGGCGCTCTCCCACAACGATTCGTCTGTCTCGTGGACAGGGCGCGGCCGATGTGGATCGAGTTCAGGGTGAGCGCCATCGATCATTGCCAACGCTTCGGCAATTGCCTTGATTTTGCGATCCCGGTGCGATGAATGGATCATTGCTTTATCCGGTTGCTTCAATATCTCCGCGAATCAACAAGGTTGGCGTCACCGTACGAGAGATATTGGACTTGGCATTTCGTCAAAACTTCGACGAAATCTTGCCCGGCATATAATGAAATGCTGGTGTGGGATTGGTGCAACACGGCGGGGCAACGCGGCTGGCTTGCGCGGCCGGAGGGGTGAGAGGTGATCAGTGAACCGTTAGGGCTCTCTCAACTCCGGCCGGAGAGCATCAAGTCTAATTTAGCCAATGCCTTGAGTAGATAATTACCGAACGGCAAACGCCCAGCAAATGCCTCCGCGCGCTTGGGTTCGATACCCCACGCCATCAGGAACGCCGAGAGCACGAACAGCGGTACGGTAATCCAAGCGGCACGCGCGACTGTGGCAAGAACCGCAACAGCCATGGCAATTCCCACCGTAATTGTTTTTCTCATATTAGCCATTGTGAAAGTCTAGCATGGGCGCCGATTTCGTCCAGTACCTTAATGCGTCCCCTTGGTCGACATGGCCGGCCGTGACAGGTCCTCGCGGCTGAAGTGAATGCGGGGCGAGGCGGCGCTCGGCTTTGAGGCCTCTTGGCATGACGCACCTCAAGAATAACGAAGCCCCGGCCATTTGCCGGGGCTGTGTCGCGGATGCGAGCCATGTCTCCTGAATGCCGCACGCTGTAAAGCTGCACCACATCGCGACATGAATTATAGTTAATGCTTGGCGCTAAGAAATCAAGAGTGCCGGGGCGCTCCCAGAATGAGCATGGCAATGCGGCGAGCGGCGGAGGCCCCTGACCGGGAGGGCGCTATCCGGCTAACCTCGTCAGCGTTGCCCTAAGTGTTGCCCCGATTAAAACATGGTTCAGTTATACCGAGAAATAATTCGCATAACCTATTGGTTTCATTGGTGAGCGCGATGGGATTCGAACCCATGACCTCCTGATTAAAAGTCAGATGCTCTACCAACTGAGCTACGCGCTCCTTAACGAGGTTGGTTGGAGTAGCCGCATCGGCGCGACGGGTCAATAGATGCGAAAATCAGCCGGCATAATCGGCAAACGCGGCCAGCGCGGCGAAAATGGCCACCGAGGTCTAAGTTGTCCCTACAGCCTTGCCGGCAAGCCGCGGCGCGACCGGCGCGCCTTTGCGGGCTTATGAATACGGGCAGATTGTTGGCCAGTCCTTGGCCGGCATGGAAGGCCGTCCGCGCGCTGGGTAGCGGGGCGCGTGGCGCTGACGGGCGATGCGGCGCATCCCATGCTGCCATTTCTGGCCCAGGGCGCGGCCCAGGTCATCGAGGATGCAGGCGCCTTAGGCGAAGTTTTGTCACGCGGCCAAAATATCGAAACGAGTCTCCGCGCTTATCAAGAGGCGCGGCACGCGCGGGCCACACGCGTGCAGTAAGGAGTCGCGCAGGCAAGCCACAATCTACCATCTTGCCGGTCCCGCGGCATTTCTCCGCGATATGGCATTGCGTGCGCTGGGCCCGCAAAAATTGCTCGCCCGTTACGATTGGCTCCATGACGCGCATAGAGCCAACGGGCATGAGGGATGAGCGGCCCGCGCGATTGTTCGGCCGAAGTACTCAAGATTGTGTTCATTGGCTGTCGCCGGAGAGGCCGTAGCGGGCGCGCAGCGCCGCCGCCTCGCCGGCGCGGCCAAGCGCGGCGAGCGCTTCGGCACTCACGCAAGCCGAATCCTTGGTCGATGGGTGATTTCCGTCCGAGAGCCTTTTCGTGGGCGGCGAGCGCCGCGTCGGCGAGGAGCAAAGCTTGATCCGATCGCCCGGTCATGAGCAGCCGCGCGTAGTGGCTCTGGTATCTCTGGGTTAAGGGATGGTCCGGGCCGAGCGCCTTTTCGCCAATGGTGATCGCGCGCAAGAAGAGCGACTTGGATTCCTCCTCGCGGCCGGCGTCGCGCAATAAGCAGGCGAGATTGCTGTAACAGGTCGCAACATTCGGATGCTCGAGGCCGAGCGTCTTTTCGCCGATGGCGATCGCCCGGCGGAACAAAGGCTCGGCTTCTCGCGCATGGCCTGTGTCGCGTAAAAGGAAAGCGAGGTTGTTGAGGCTCGTCGCCGTATCGGGATGCTCGGGGCCGAGCACCTTCTCATCGATCGGCAGCGCGCGCTCATGGAGCGGCCGCGCGCCCGCAAAGTCACCCTGGGCTCGAAGCAGGCTGGCGAGGTTGTTGAGACTCGCCGCCGTGTCGGGATGGTCCGGGCCGAGCGCCTTCTCGCGGATCGCCAGCGCGCGCTCATGGAGCGGCCGCGCGCCAGCAAAGTCACCCTGGGCTCGAAGCAGGCTGGCGAGGTTGTTGAGACTCGCCGCCGTGTCGGGATGGTCCGGGCCGAGCGCCTTCTCGCGGATCGCCAGCGCGCGCTCATGGAGCGGCCGCGCCCCCGCAAGGTCGCCCTGGTTCTGAAGCAGGAGGGCGAGGTTGTTGAGACTCGCCGCCGTGTCGGGATGGTCCGGGCCGAGCGCCTTCTCGCGGATCGCCAGCGCGCGCTCATGGAGCGGCTGCGCCCCCGCAAGGTCGCCCTGGTTCTGAAGCAGGAGGGCGAGGTTGTTGAGGCTCTGCGCCGTGTCGGGATGCTCGGGGCCGAGTGAAGCCTCGACGGCTTCCAAGGTCTCGCGCCACCATTGGGCCGCGCTGGAATACCGGCCCGCGTCGATTACAATACGGGACGCGGCTTGCAGCCACGCCACGAACCCGTCGATCCCTTTGGCGCGGCGAAGGAAAGCAGCCTCGGTTAGCGCCGTGACCGCCACATCCGTGACATCGCGGG
This sequence comes from uncultured Alphaproteobacteria bacterium, assembly GCA_963706215.1. Taxonomy (GTDB): domain Bacteria; phylum Pseudomonadota; class Alphaproteobacteria; order Rhizobiales; family Beijerinckiaceae; genus Methylocapsa. Next base: position 600,344 of record OY970154.1, read on the forward strand.
GCAAGTTCACCTTCATTCGCGCCGAGTAATGATCGAACAGCGCCTCAATCGATGTGCGGTGACGCTCGGGATCAAGCGCTTCGCGGATGGTTTGGGCGACGGCATTGTGGATGGTGAGGAACCCATCGTCGCCTCGGGTCACAAATGAGAGGCCGGCGATATGCTCGAAACTATCCAGGGGCAGGCCGGTCCCAAAAGTTTTCACGACATGTTCGAACGCCGCCGGTCGAACCATCGTGCGACGGACAGCCGTTCGATGGTCATCTGCAGCGGCGAACCGTATTCACGCAGCACCCGCGCGACGATCTCCCGCCGGCGCCCCTCGAAGGTTGGCGCCGAGACTTGGAAGCGACCGGGTGCCGGCGCTTCTTTCTTCGCCGCCAGTGCCCGCCAGTGTTCGACCTGAAGATCGAGCATGAGCGGATAAACCTGTGCGTCCGGCCCCGGCTCCTTCCGCGCGCCGTCGATGATGGACTTGCCCTTGGACTTGCCCCTTGGACTTGCCCAAGGCGCCGCTTGACGCCGAGGCTCGGGGCATGTTGCTACTGGCGCATGGCGCTCGTTCGGGCATTCGCGTGGGTTTGGTCCACACCGCCCTTCACAAACCGCCGCCAGCTCTCGTGAATTTTCAGAGGACGCTTCGCCGATGGATGCGCAATCATACTTTTCGACGAAGCTCGTGGACATGGGAGAATTGGACTCCCGATTGGCTGGGATCTGGACGCCGGAGAGTCAACGCCACGCTGTTCCGGTTGGATTGACGGAGCAATTTACGGAGCAAGCCGGCGATTATGCCGCCAAATACGCCAGCACAGCCTATTTCCGCTCACTGATCGTCCGCGGCCTTGCGCTCAGCGGCGCGCGGCTCGGGCGGGCTCCGCGTATTCTCGATATCGGAACCGGCGCGGGCGACAACTCGGTCTTTCCTTGCCTCGATCTGTTCGAGAACGCCGAGATCGTTGCAACGGACCTTTCCCCTGATCTCCTAGTGCTGCTTCGCCGCGAGGTGGATCGCCGTCGCGTGGCGGATTCCGTGACGGTCGCCTGCGCGGACGCCATGCTGGACGTATTCGTGCCCGAAAGCTTCGATCTTGTAACAGGCATGGCGATCCTGCATCACCTGATCGACCCATCGCATGCGTTGGTTGCGGCGTGCCGCGCCTTGAAGCCAGGCGGGTTCGCAATGTTTTTCGAGCCCTTTGAGTTTGGTCATTCTATCTTGACGCTCGTTTTCGAGCGGATCATGTCTGAAGCTGCCCTGCGCGCCGGCGGCCTCGATCCAACGGTCTTGCATTTCATGCATCTTTTTACCGAGGATGCACGCCGTCGGCTTGGCCGAGACAAGTCTTCTTCAATTTTCCGCGAGGTTGACGATAAGTGGCTGTTTTCAAAAAGCTATCTGCGGGAGGTTGGCAAGGCTGCAGGATTCGAGAAAGTTAGAGTGGAGTCGATACACAACCCAAAGAACCAGATCACCGATCGCGCGGCCGCGCTGCTCTCGATTGGCGCCAACGCGCAGCTTTCCAGCTTGCCGGCATGGGCGCAAACGATCGTCGCACAAGCCCAATCCGCCTTTTCGGAAACGCGGAGCGACATGATATTCGAGGGGATTGTGACAATGCGTAAGCCGAGCGGTGGATGAACTCATTTTGGATCAGCGGGTTTGCCGTTTCGATTCCGCAACGGCTTCCTTGCTGACGCCGCGGGCGATCCACCTCGAAGAAAGGCTCCGGCGCCCGCGGCCCCGTGACGATTTCGCAGGCGCCGAGCGTCATCCAGGCACAACCACAAGCGACTTACCCCATAGAGTTCTGCTCAACTAGGCTTCGGTTGACCGCCGAGGTTTGCCGGAAACTGGCGCTGAGCGGTTCAATCTGATCCGCCACCACTATTTGCTCAAACGCATGCCTGTATGAGGGGGCCATCTCAGGACGGCACAAAAACAGCTTATTGCAAGTATAGGCGAAGGGGACGAGATTGCGCGGTGTGGCGAAAAATTTGTGAACCCCGACGTTCACGCCCATGGCGACCATGTTCATAAAATCATCCACGGCCACGAGGCCGCGCGGCGCAAGCATGTCCTCGGCTAGTCGTAGATCCCAGAACACGTCGTCGCATTCATGCGAACCATCGATGCTGATGAACCGCGGATCCGCGCCTAGGATTTGCAGAAGTTGACGGCTCGAACATGAGGTCGATGACGTCTGCAGCCAAACGATGCTTTCGGGATCGACGATCGGGGCCACCCCTGTTTTCACGGTCTCGAGCGGAACGAATTGGAAAGTATCGAGTGCGACGACCCGGTCTTTGGTCCGTAAGGCGGAGCGAAGCATGAGGGCGAGACTGCGCCCATGATAAATGCCGATCTCGAACAGCGGCCCATGGATCGCATTTTGCTCCTGCCAAGCCAAAAGGTCCAATATTCGAATCGCGGCGTAATCAATGAGCCAACCCGGAAGGTGATGCACGAAGTCGCGCAAGTATGCGTAATTGTCGGCACCCGCCACCTTCGCGGCATTAATTAGGCTCGGTCTGATCATCAAGCTTTCGCATCCTCGCTCTTAACCGCGTTGAAATGAGTAAAAAACGGATATCCCAAAAACAAGATCGAAAGTGGCTGGGTTCAGAGACCCTGCTCCTGTCGGGGGCACGGGTCGGGCCAGATGGCGTTGTGGGGACACGGAGCGTCGTAACGAAGGAACTCCCGGCCAACTGTTGAGCGTCGGCTCACCGGCGAAACCAGTCCGCAAGGACGTGACATGGACGAAGGAAGACCTGCGATAGAGGCAAAGTGTATGTGTCATTAGGCACAGTTCGCGGAGAGAGTTGTCATCGGCTTGGATCAATCATGACTTTCTAGCATGACTTTCTAGTACGTCCGTTACGTCCATGTTTTTAGCGTGATGCAAGAAGAGACGTGACAGGCAAATCGTCAAGTCGAACCCCATCGACCTGTAATTTAATATTCTTATAACCTAATATGTTCAGGGCTTTGATAAGATCATCTCTTGTTAGCCAGTTGGCGTAAAGTTCGGTGCCTGCGCTCCAATGGTTCGGCATGCTATCAAAGCTTTTCATACCGTAGCTTCTGAAATGATAGGTGAAATCCTCCCCATTCAATTCAGAATTACTATCTAACTCTTTGTTAAACACGTATCCTTGAGTTGCGGAGGACATGCATTGCTCGTCGAAATAGTAAGTCCATATAAAAATACGATCACTACGCTGACTTGCTAATTCTAGGAGACGCAATGGGTCGACCTGGTGGTACAAAATTCCTGATGCCCACACAAAATCATACTTTTCCTCTATATTCTCTAGAAATTCGCAAACATCACCATGGACAAATCTTGCTTTAAGACCGAATATTTCTTTAACAATGAGACACTTCAAAAAATTAAACCGATTCGCCTCGACTGATACTAACTCAGACACGGCGTGTTGTTGAAGTTGCCATGAATTATATGCCTCAAATGGCCCTAACTCCACAATTCGCGCTCCTGCTAGCGGGACGAGTGAGTTAACCCACGGAACCCGGGGATCCTCGAACCCGGGATTAGGACCAGCGACCAGACCGGTGTCCGCCGGCATTGCCGTCCACCAGCTTCCAGAAAATACATCGAGAGCGCTTTGCTTGGACGGAACTTCTCTACTGAACCCATTCTTTAGAACATTCGCTTCAGTCACGTCCATTCCCCTTTTCATTTTTGTAAGCATATGCGAATCGTCACATTCGGCTAGCGAGCTTTTAGCCCGGCTTTACGCCCGCCCAGATGGCATGGTCAATCCGGTTGAGAAGTGGCCGCCGTTGCAGAGTGGCTAGAAACTCGTCCGTCGCTTTCCGTGACCCATCATATAATCCGTAGTCGTCAACAATCAGAACGCCACCAAGGGCCATACGAGGGTAGTAGTGTTTAAGCTCAACAATCGTACTGTCGTAGTGGTCAGTGTCTAATCGGAGAAGCGCAATGTTTTCCAAAGGCATGGCTGGGATCGTCACTTCCACGCGACCTTGGACAAGATTAATGCGGTCGAGGGATCCCACGACTTTGAGAATGTTCTCCTGAACGGCCTCCCGAAAGTTTGCATATTGGGGACCACCGACCGGCGTTCCGAGAAAGGAGTCGGTACTGCCCTCGGGAAATCCCTCGAACGTGTCGAAGGCGTAGATTGGATGAGCAAGCCTGAGTTCGTTTCGAACCAGGGCCATGAAGGCTGTCATTCCTCCAAGAAAGCATCCGCATTCAACAATTGCACCCTCAATGTTAGCCTCCTTCAGATAGTTGATACTTTCGTAGGCGTTGTAAAAGCCAGTAGCATGAACCATGGAGTATGGACGCACTTTTTCATATAGCTGCCAAAAGCCCTGCTCATTCCGCAGCTCTGGGAAACTAGCCGGCCACCGGGTCGGATACTCCTCGATATTAGCGATCAAATCGGTGATGTATTGCATGTGATCTCGCTGCGATTAAAGTAACATCCAAGCGTAGCCTTAGCAGCTATTTTGGTAATAGTCCGCCAGGTCTCGCGATCGCGACACCGTTCGACGATTTTGGCGCGTCGCGGGGAACAACAGCATCGAAGAAACCGTCTCCATATATATCGCAGAAATATTTGCGCCGCATCCGATCGCGCTCGCCAGGCCCATGGGCCTCCGGAATGGCCGGCCACGGAATCGACATGGAGAGAAGATGGTCATTGATCGCACTGGCGCTCAACCCGACATCGAGGATAGTTCCCATCCCCGCGGCCGCTAGGCGTTCGGCCTGGGCGCCGAGATTGAAGACAACCGGATGCAGGCCGAAGGCGAGGAACTCGGAAAGCACAAATGAAAACGTCTCCGGCCAAATCGACGGGAGAAAACCAATCCGGCATTTTGTGCGGGCCAAATGGCCGCCGAGGTTTGCGCGCTCGTATGTCCCCATTTTCCTGAGCTTCCCGCCAAATTGGTTTTCCTCAAGGTCGATCGACCCAAAGACGACAAATTGCAACGGAAGATGACGAGCGTACGAGTCTTGCGCGCATGAATATATGATGTCGCGGCCCTTATGAAGGTTGAGATTGCCTAGCACCGCAATTTTGCGAATAGCGGAGTCGGAAGGCTCCCCCTCCACATAGCTCTTGGTCCGCCTTTCCTCATAATGCGCTACGACCGAGACCGGCACATCGGGGAATACCTTCGTCACGGCGTCTTTTACAAAATACGAAGGCGCTATGACGCGATCGGCTTTCTTCAGCGCGGCGTGCCATTCCCGCCGCCACGCCGAAATGCTGTCTGCGGGGACGGGGGGGTGCCTCTCTCGCAAGCATGTATTGCATATCCTTGCCGGCGGCACGCCGCAATATTGCATTCTTTGATCCAATAAATTGAGCTGCGGGCATATTGATACGTAATCGTGCAGTGTTAGTGTCTGTGGTATATCTGTATTAGCAATAAAGTTCGTCGCCTCTGGCGAAAACCCTATTACATTATGGAAGTGCATCCGCGATAGGTTTAATTCCTTGAATAACTGATTTACTAAGTCGATATCGTCGGCGCAGTTAAAAACCAAGTTTGGCATCTCGCGAGCCGAGTACGCCGACATCGCGAGCCGTCCAACGTGATCGGGCCGCGCAAAGACAGACTCGAAACCATACCCTAAAAGCATCTGCGCGACGTCGCGAGCGTATACTTCCGTGCCGCCGCCGAGCGCGTGCAGCACATGCAGAACCACGCCTTTGTACTTCGACAGATGACGTTTGAGCCGTTTTATGTCAACGTTTCGGCGCACGCGTAAGAGCCGGTCTTCATCGCAAAACCGGGCCACCAAAGGCCAATACTCGGGATGACGGATCGCAAGGGCCTGCGCGGCAAGAGCCTGACGTTGTGCTGCTTTTTCAGAGAACGAGACAACGCCGTGATGGTACACGTAAGTATTGATCGCGACAACGTGCTTGTATCCAAGATAAGTTGCCCTCATGCACCAATCGCATTCCTCGCCATATCCCACTCCGAACAAGGTCTCATCAAAGCCTCCGGCCGCCTGAAGCGCGTCTTGCTTGATAAGCATGCAGAAGCCGACGTTTACCGGAACCTCGACGGGCTTTAACAAGCTCCCGCTTTCGGAAAACAATTCATCTATTTGAGAGTGCGATAAAGTATCGACAAGGCCGTTTTTCCGATTTGAATAAGGATAGGATAAAATAGTCGCGTTATTGGTCATGGGCGAGACTGACGCGATTGTCTCGTCCGATTTTGCTACACCAACGAGCTTGTCCGCCCAAAAATCCGAAACAATCGTATCCGAGTTCAACAGTATTACGTCACCATTGGCGGCGAATAGGCCCCTATTAGCTGAATATACAAAACCTCTGTTCTCGTCGTTACGCCATAGCTGAAAAAGACCATATTCGTTTGCAAGTACCGACAATTGCTCGAAATCATCGGGTTCTGGACTGTAGTCATCAATTACAATTAAACGAATATCCAAGCGGCTCTTTGCGCATAGCAAGCTGTAAAGGCAATGAAGGGTCTCAAAAATCGCACCATATACGGGAACAACGACGGTAATCGCGTCAGCCGTTTTGCCATTCAACGGCTTAAGCGTGCCCCAATCGAAACACTTCGGATCCGGCAATTCCAGATACGGAGAGCGCAGCTCGTTCTCCGTCGCAGTACCGCTCGACATACTCGCCTTTCCTTTGAAGTTCACTTTCGCCGAGCCTTCCTGAAATTTGTGTAGAGAGCTATCAGCGTCTTTAAAACGCCGCCCAAGGCCAGCTCTACTGCATAAGCTCGTCTATAGCGGTCACGCCAATCGACGTTCGCTGTCAGCATCTCAACTATGCCGAAGTTCTTACTCATTCTAACCATATGTTTAGATGCGTGGGGTACATTGTCCGCACGTTGACGATAACGTATATTGAATACGAGAATGCGTAGTCTGCACGGCTCGAAGTCCGTCCAAAATGCCGCGGTACTTAACTTGGCTCTATTCTCCGTTGGGTTAATTTTTGTAAATGGCATAAAAACGATCTCGGTTATTCGCTTAAACCCACGGCGGAAAGCGTCCCTCGCCCGCTCCGGAGGAGCTAACGCGCCGGTATGATTTTCTCCATGCTGAATGTACTGAACTAGCGGTTCAGATATATATTTTAGGGAAGCGTGGCTTTCGGCGAGTAAAGCGATCCAATGGTCATGATACGTTAAATTCGGCGTTGCGGGGAAAGGCAGCGCCAATTCGGCGAGCGGCTGTTTGAATAGCATAGACATCCCGGTGGCTACGTTTGCAAGCAGAAGACCTGAGAGACTTCCGTATGGTTGTCTACGATTTACCCAAAATGTCCCCGATAGCATCGTTCCATCGAAGAGGACTATTTCCATATCGGAATATACACATTCATCATTCGGAGAAGATAGCTTTATTATTTGCTGGGATAACTTTTGTGGCTTCCAGATATCGTCCTGATCGCTAAAAGCCACGTAGCTGCACTGCGAAGGCAGAGCTGCCACCGCTCGTTCAAAATTTCGATAGAAGCCGACCTTGGAGAGATTTTACGGACCACGAACCGCTTATCACCGCTGACTATCTGCAGAATGTAATTGAAATGGCTTACGTCCGATCCGTCATCCGAAATTAAACAAAGCCAATTTGAATGTGATTGATCCATAATCAATTCAATTTGCCTCTTGAATAAGATAGGATCAGGATTGTAGGTCGCCATCGCAATCCCAACAAGGTTTTCTTCTGATTGTAATGAAATTTCTTTCTCCCGCTCAATACGCTCTACGTGGGCGGAGCATAATCTTAAGGTTGTTTCTGTATTATTATTCCATCTCATAGTTGCATCGACATATGCCAAGCCAGTGACTATGCCAATGTTATTCGGAAATATAGCGGAGACGTAAAATCCCGCATCAAGTCCAAGAATGAAACCAGGCTCCAGGGTCTCTGAGCGATTTGGATCAATTATTCCAGTTTGAAGCGTCACATTTTGCGCGGAGCTGCAGCACAGGTTTTGCTTTAGATCTAACTTGAGTGATGTAAGGCGCAGGGATGTACTATGTACATAACCGTAAAGGCCGAAGGCAGCTCCATAATCTGACATCAATACATGTGCGTTTGGCGTATCGACGGTGATGAGACAGGAATTTTTCATAAGAGCTGTTGCCTTCGCTCAAACGGTCGCCATCTTAATCCGTATTCGCCGGATGACGCATTCATTTGCCGCGCATTTGGCGCGATTTAGCTATAGCAATCAGTATGTTATGCTGACCCCATCAAGGCGGGTGCAGCGCGTCAATCTGGATGGAGAGCGGCGTCGATCAGGATGGCTTTGAAGCAGTCGCGGCCACCGCATAATTGTCGCGCCGCGACAAAATCGCAAGAATTTTTTTCGTCGCCGTTGATTTGATTTTCGCGGGGCGCCGGTCAGGATGGGGTTTTGACTGTCGCGCGCGCCGCGGGACGTCCTACTCCTCGCGTTTTCTCGACCGCGGCCTTTCGCCTGTAGGGCACCTCGAAAAACACCGGTTGCGGCGATGGCGGACGGTTAAGGTTGTGGCACGGCCGGACCGTCGAGCGCTCGGCCTTTCGGTCCAACAACGAGGGTCCGCTGGCCGAAGCCGCAGGAAATTAGTCCACTCGCCCGAATTAACCAACGACGGCCTTTCCGCCAACGGCAGATCGTCGAGATAGTCGGCCCATTGCTGCATCTTGCGCCGGCGCTCGGGAAGGTCACTTCGCAAACGCCACAAACCTCACTTTCTCCCCGTGAACAACCGATCGAGACAGAACAGCCGGGCTCGAGTGCCACCCGCGGCCACCCTAGGGGCCCCCGGCGCGCGTTAATAGGCAACCGCAGATCGGGCTCGCTCGGGGGTTCGCGCCGTCCGCAAGCTGGTGTGCCTCGCGCCGGGTTCCGATGACAGGGACGGCGGAATACTGAGGCGTCGGCTAGGATGCGGGAGAGCCAAGCCTAGCCAGCGTTGTCGCTCTTTCAAATACTTACGCCAAATGTGCGGCTCCTGCCCGGAGCCAGCGCGCGAAGTCGTGGTTTGACCTCGCCGGATGGGCAACTCGTTACGTTCGTCGCTTCCGGCCTCCTATTATTCGATCGTGATCCGTGGCGCGGCGCGGGCACGGCCTTTTTCGAGCGCCGCCTTTACCTGGCGCGCGATGGCGCGATAGATCTTGGCGCGTTCGCCATCGGGATCGACGGCTGCGACCGGACGTCCTGAATCTGAATGTTCGCGGATGCCGATATCGAGCGGCACTTCGCCGAGAAAGGGCACGCCGTATTTTTCGGCCTCAAGACGCGCCCCGCCATGCGCGAAAATAGCCGAGCGGCCGCCGCAATGCGGACAAATAAAATAGCTCATGTTTTCGACGATGCCCAACACCGGCACCGCGACCTTCCGGAACATGACGATGCCGCGGCGCGCGTCGATGAGAGCGAGATCCTGGGGGGTGGACACGATGACCGCGCCGGCCAGGGGCACGTTTTGCGCCAAGCTCAGCTGTGCGTCGCCGGTGCCGGGCGGCATATCGACAACCAGGCAATCGAGCTCGCCCCACAAAACGTCGCGCAGCAATTGCTGGATCGCCGACACCACCATCGGCCCGCGCCAGATCATCGCCTCTTCTTCATCGACGAGAAAGCCGATCGACATGGCCTTGACGCCATACGCGATGAGCGGCCGGATGGAACGGCCCTCGGTCTCAGGCTTTCCTTTGAGGCCTAGAAGGCGGGGAACCGACGGACCGTAGATATCGGCATCGAGGACGCCCACCCGCCAGCCGAGCGCGGCAAGACCAAGCGCGAGGTTGACGCAGGTCGTGGACTTGCCGACGCCTCCCTTGCCCGAGGCGACCGCGATGATGTTGGAAATCCCCGCAATGGCAATGCCGCGCGGGGGCGCGGGCTTCGGCGGGGAGGGCTTGGGCGGCGCCTGCTTTTCAGAGGTCAGGCTGACCAGCGCGTTGGCGACGCCCGCTAATTTCTTGACCGCGGCCTCGGCGGCGGCTCGCATTGGCTCGAGCGCCGCTGATTGGCGCGGATCGATCGCGATCGACAAATAGACCTTTCCATCCTTGATCGAGAGACCGGAGAGCGCGCCCGACCCCGGCAGCGGCGTTTTGCCATCGGGACCCGGAACCGATTGCAGCACGGCGAGAACGTCTTGATCGCTGACCATTCCGAGGCACGCTCCATTGGCCGCATCGCGGGCAATTATATAGGCCTTCCCCGTGGTCTATTCAATTGATCGTTCGATATCGTGTTCCCCGCGCCAATCTGTCCAGACTCATTCATGTTCACGCCGAATGGAATCGCGAACATGCTCGCGCCTTTTGTGACCTGGTTTGCGCAAGCGCGACACGCCAATCCGCGGTGCACGGAACCGATGACTGGACTGCCGCGCTCTACTTGGGCCGGGGCGCTTGTTCAGGAACCTGCCAAGTCTCCTTACTAGCCGAGGTTGTCGTCATGGGCGTCTGTCGTCACGATAAAATGGCAGCATGCGCAGGAGGACCGTGTCTTTATCGGCAAAATGGTGTTTTTACGCGGCCACGACGTGCAACCCAATCGCCCCGATCAGGAGCTTTTATACGACTTCGTGGACGAATTTCGTCCGCGCCTCCAGCAGCGCATTCGGGCCGGTGAGATTGGGCACGACGAAGCCGCCGGGAAGGTGGGCCGGAAGCGGCAGCGGCGACGCCGAGACCATGAGCCAGCCCGATGCGATCATCGCCGCGACGAGGACATAAAAGCCGCGGTGCAGAGCCCGCGCGAGCCGCCGTTCCCAGGGCCTTGTCCCCGCCGGGGGCGCCGGCGGGGGATTTGCGATGCGCCATAGGCCGCGCACCAGCATCACCGCCAGGACGAGGAATCCGGTCGATTTATGCAGCTGGTAGGCTGCGAATTTTGCGCCGGTGCCGAGATCGCCGTGCACCATGGTGAGACCAAGACCAAGCATCGCAAAGACAAGAGCCGCGGCGCTCCAGTGCAGGGTCTTGGCCACGCCGCCCCAGCTCTGTTGCGAATTGCGCATCATCATCGCTCGGCGGAGGCTTCCGAGGTAACGGTCAGATGGATCGCATCGCTGATCAGCGGTTAACCCGAGTTCATGCCAAAATCCAGACGATTGATGACGCCGGTTGCCTTGAAGCCGACCCGCTGATGGCTCCCCGCGAGTTTGCGGGCGACCTCGACGTCGAGGCTGATCGGCCTCGTCACGCCGAGCATGGTCAGATCGCCGGTTACCCGCGCGTGCTGTGCATCGCGTTTTTCGACGCTTGTCGAAACAAAGCGCATATCCGGAAATCCGGCCACGTTGAGAAAGACCTCGCTGCACAAATAATCATTGAGGCTCGCGGAGTTTGCGTCCACGGATTTTGCCGCGACCCGAAGGTCCACCCGGCTCCGGGATGGCCTATCAAAGTCGATATCGATGCGGCCCTCGAATGATTTGAACTCGCCAGTGGTTCTCGGCGAGCCTATTGCATCGACCCAAAAAAGCACATGCGTTTGGGACGGGTCGATTTTCCTTTGGGCATGAACGGGCAACTCCTGCGTCGCGGTATGAAAAAATCCCCGGCGGCCGTGACCGGCACGGCCACCTGCGCTTCCGTGCTAATCGGCATCGCACTTGCGCGTATCCGCATCGGCTTCGCGTGCCAGCTTTCGTAGCAACTCAAAGAACCCGTCGGTTTGACCGATGAACAGCCCGTCAGCCACGAAGGCATTGACAGTCGCCCCCGCGCCGGATTTCTCTCTCGAGGTCGGGCGTATGATCGAAACCGCGGGGAATTTCCGGTTAAGGAACGCGGTTGCCTCGGGCATGATCAGATTGGTCTGGAAGTCCTCCAAGAGAGATGGCGCGACCGCATTGAGGTCCGGAAACGCGAGACTGCCATCGGTCAGAGGAGCCAGAGTAGGCGAAACAGCGTTGCCTGCTTTGTCGCTCCAGGTCTGGAAGTGCATGGTCTCGGTCGGGCCGATGCTGAGCAGGATTCGCAAGACCACCGGATTGGTTACCCTCCGGGCCAGTGTCGGGTAGAGGCTGGTGCCGCCTTGCTCGATAAAGCCGAAATGGAACGCCGCCGTGTTGGCGATGGACTGGATGTGGCCGTCAGGAGCATCGTCGGCATCGGTTCGGGGGATTGCCGGAAACTGCCCGGCGAACAGGGTAGGGACCGCCTGCGGGAACATGAACGACGGGTCGAGATCAGGGTTGTGGGTGCGGCTGCGATATCTCGTCCACCAACTGGTGTCGACTTTGAGCCGCAGGAGATTGGTGAGCCGTAATTTTGTTTTGTTGGCCCCGGCCGCCTGACTGCCCTTCAAAGTGCTAAACTGATCGAGGTTCACTGGCGTTGCGCCCTTCGAAGCCAGAAAGGCGTTGAGGAAGGCCGCGTCGCTGAACTCATCCTCGGCATTGTCGTGGATATACTGAGACATGTCATTATCGAGGAGATTCAGCTTGGCGGGGTAGTTCGTGTTACCGCCCGTGGGGAAGCCTGGGAGTTCGCTACCCTGGGGTCCAAAGACCTGGATTCCTCCGAGCTCGGCATAGTGCAGCCAGAGATCGCTTTCGATGAGTTCAACCTCGGCCAGGAATCTCAGGATCGTGATATCGCCCTTGGTGAGCGGGCGATTTGAGTCGTCCGAGTCGGCGGCTTGCTGCGCCATCGCGGTTGCGCTTGCAACCAGCGCCGTGCCCGCGATCGCACCGTTCCTCAAAAAGCTTCTCCGGTCGGCATGATGTTCGTCTGTCATGATTGTTCCCTTCAAAATGTAAAATCACGGGAACCGGCCTGCACATCGTTTATGACGCCGAGGTCGCATCGTTTATGACATTGATCGCGCTTGTTCCTTGGGCACAACCGCGCTCCCGCTAGTGTATAGTCTCACGCAACGCTTTACAATGTGATCCGGGACGTGTATACTGCGCTGCATGTGGACAGGCAGCCCGGCACTCGACATGACGCCCGCAGACAAGGCGGCCTTGGCACGGCTGGCGCGTTCCGGCAAGACGGAGCAGCGCATCGCTTTGCGGGCGCGGATTATTCTGGGCGCGGCCGAAGGAAAATCAACCAACGCGCTGGCGAAAGAACTTGGCACATCGCGTCCAACCATCATCGGCTGGCGCAACCGCTTTGCCGAAGGCGGCGTTGACGCGCTTTATCAAGATCGTCCCCGGGGACGCAGTTTCAAACCTTTGCCACCAACAAAAGAAACCGAAGTCGTTGAAAAAACCTTGACCCCGCCCGCGCACGCGACGCACTGGAGCTGCCGCTCGATGGCTAAAATCAGCGGTGTCAGCAAAGCTTCGGTGCAGCGGATTTGGGATGCGCACGGCCTGAAACCGCATCTGGTCAAGACGTTCAAACTGTCCAACGATCCGCATTTTATCGAAAAACTTGAAGATGTTATCGGCCTGTATATGAACCCGCCGGAACACGCGCTGGTGTTCTGCATCGACGAAAAAAGCCAGATCCAGGCACTTGACCGCACCCAGCCTGGCTTGCCGATGAAGAAAGGCCGCCAAGGCACCCTGACGCATGACTACAAGCGCAACGGGACAACCACATTGTTTGCCGCGCTCGATGTTCTGAAAGGCGAAGTCATCGGTCAGTGCATGAAGCGCCATCGGCATCAAGAATTTCTGGCTTTTCTAAAAACCATCGACCGCAACACGCCCAAACAACTCGACATTCACGGCATTGCCGACAACTACGCGACCCATAAAAAACAGGAAGTCAGGGATTGGCTCGCCAAACACCCGCGCCATCGTACTAAACTCACTTTCAGTGTGCCAGATATTTCAGTGAGTTGAGTTGGAGTTTCGGGGACAGGAGTTGGGTGAGGAAAGCGCTTATTTGGGGAGGATTTGCGGCGGCGAAGATTTTCCGCAACGCGGATAGGCCGAGGGCAAACAGCGACCACGCCCGGCGGCCGTGTTTTTTGATGGGGATTGACCGCCGCCGCGCCGCCGCCACACCTGTTTTAACGGAAAGTGCCACGGCCAAAGCCAGCAACGCCAAGAGGGTGGACAGCTTATCGGCGTTGGTCAGATGCGTGTCCTCCAGATTGAAGCCCTTGGTTTTCAGGTTGCCAAACATGGTTTCGATGGTCCATCGCTGGCGATAGCGGGCCAGCGCATGATGCGGCTTGCTGGAACAGGCCAGCGCCAAAAGTTCGCCCGAGGCGATCCGCATGATCGCGAGCCGTATGGGTGGCGACGGCGCCTGCCCGTTTTGCCCAAGCCGGCAAGCGCCTTTGAGGATCGTTTTCTGGCCTTTGTTCAGATGCCGCGCAATGTTGGCGATCGTCCATGTCTCGTAGCCCTCGCGCACGACATGTTGGTTCTCGCGCAGCCGCAGAATGAACGGGATCTTCGCCTCATGCAGGTAAGCCATCCATACGTCGCCAATGAACTCGCGGTCGCCCATGAGCGAGGCGATCTTCAGGTCTGGAAACACAGCACGCAGACGATCCAGAAGACCGGTTCTCTCAAGTGTGTTCGAGTTCTCCGCCTTTGGCAGCAGCGTCCATATCAGAGGTATCCCCATGCCGTTCCAGATCACCGAAACCATCAGGATGTTGATCGTCGTTTTACCGAACTCCCAGTTGGTCCGATCCACGGCCAGAACCCAAGGCTTGCCGGAAAGTCCCAAAAGATCGACGACCACGCACGCGGCCGCCGCGCCGTCCAGTTTGACATGCTGGAAAAATCGATAGAACCGCCGCCGCACGGAATCTGTTTGCGCCGGGCTCGCGACATACGCCGCCAACCGCCACAGGCAGATCGTGCCTTGCTGCATGATCAATAGCGCCAGCCACGCCAGCGTCTCACGCCTTGTGTCCGACAATTTGATGTGATTTTCTACGGCCTTGGATAGGGCATTCGAGAATAATGGTTGCATCTAGGCGATCCTTCTCTTGCCGAAAAGAATCGCCTTTATGAATCATCTCAATGCCTTATCCAACCGCGTCTAGTACCGGGCACCCGCGCTTTCACCTCCACTTCATTCCAACCTCGTCATCGTGGTTGAACCTCGTCGAACGCTGGCTCGGAAAGATCACCACGGAGCGTATTCGCCGCGGTGTTTTCACGAGCGTGCCGGAACTTGAAGCCGCCATCCGCGACTATATCAAGCACAACAATGCCGATCCGACGCCTTTCGTCTGGACAAAATCCGCCAACGCCATCATCCTCAAGGTCAATCGCGGCAGAGCGGCGCTGAAAATGCCACCGCTCGCGCGCCAGGATAAATTGTAATCTTTTGCACGAGACACTACACTAGCATGCTGCTTCAACGTGAGCGCGGCCGTTTGAGCGCCCACGCCAATGGCTTTGGCTATCTTAAGCAAGTCGTCACCGTCGACCCTGAGACCGAAAGCCGAGACATACTCGCCCGGTCTTTGACTGCACCAGCTGCGATGGACTGCTTGGCCTGTCAATCGCGAAATTGCCGCTTTGCTCCAACCCGCGCTGACGTCGAGAGAGTCATCCCAAAGATTATCGGCAATCTCCGTATCCCAGACAATGCCCGGTGGGCCTCCGGCTTCCACGCAACGCTCGCAAGTGGTGGCGGCAATCCGATGGAGGTCCGAATTCTCCAGCTTGCGAACCGGCGCGCGCAGATTGGCCCAGCGCTGCTCGATCGCCGCTAGGGCAGCAGCGTGCAGCCGCTTTGCTTCAGCGGGTTCACGCGTTTTGAGGGTGAGCTTCTCTTCGCGTTTCCCAATCTCTGCCCGGAGGCTGTCCGGTACGCGCTTGCGCAGCCAGTAGACGCCGGTCTTAGGATGTTTCCAGGGACGCGCCATCAGAAGCGCCATGTGTACCACCCGTGTGTACCAATCGGGCGGCTAGAACCCTCACAATATCATGATATTGCGAGATTTGTTGAACCTTCTTGAGGCCTGGCGGAGAGGGGGGGATTCGAACCCCCGATAAGCTTGCGCCTATGCCGCATTTCGAGTGCGGTGCTTTCAACCGCTCAGCCACCTCTCCGCAGCCTCTCAACACGCGCGGCGCAGATACCATGGGCGCGGCTCGCTTTACAAGCGCGGGCCGAAAACCATGGTCCGCTATCCCGGCGCGGTTTCCGCCTTCAAGCTGTCTGGATGCGGAAAGAGAACGATGTTGTAGCCGGCGTCCACGCAATGGATTTCGCCGGTGACGCCGCTCGAAAGATGGGACAGAAGATAAAGCGCCGCGCCGCCGATGTCGGCGAGGTCGAGGCCGCGGCGCAGCGGCGAATGTGCCTTCTGGAACGTGAACATAACCCGCCCATCGGCGATCCCGGCCCCGGCCAAGGTGCGGATCAAACCGGCCGAAATCGCGTTCACCCTTATGCCTTGCGGGCCGTAATCGGCGGCGAGATAGCGCACGCTCGCCTCCAGCGCCGCCTTGGCGACGCCCATCACGTTGTAATTGGGCATCACCCGGCTCGCCCCGGAAAAGGTTAGGGTCAGAAGCGCGCCGCCCGGCTGCATGAGGGCGGCCGCGCGCTTGGCAATTTCGGTGAAGGAGAAGGCGGAAATCAGCATCGTACGCGAAAAATTTTCCCGCGTCGTATCGGCATAGCGCCCCTTCAATTCGGCGCGATCGGAATAGGCGATGCAATGAACGGCGAAATCGAGGCCGCTCCACTTTTTCTCGATCGCCGCGAAAACCGCGTCGATCGAGGCGGCGTCCTCGACGTCGCAGGGCAAAACGAGCGCCGCGCCGAGGCTTTCGGCCAGCGGCCGGACGCGCTTGCCGAGCGCCTCGCCCTGATAGGTGAAGGCAAGTTCCGCGCCTTGTTCGTAAACGGCCTTGGCGATGCCCCAGGCAATCGAATGATCGTTCGCGACGCCCATGACGAGGCCGCGCTTGCCGCGCATCAATCCTCCGCTGTCCGCCGCCGGCGCCTCAGGCATCGACATGTTTCAAAACGAGGCTGGCGTTGGTGCCGCCGAAGCCGAAGGAATTCGACAAGACGGCACCCAATCGCACGCCGTCGCGGCGCTTGCGCACAATGTCCATATCCGCGAAAGCCGGATCGAGCTCCTCGATATTCGCGCTTTCGCAAATGAATCCGTTTTGCATCATCAGCAGCGAGTAGATTGCTTCCTGCACTCCGGTGGCGCCGAGGGAATGGCCGGTCAAGGATTTTGTCGCGGCGATCGGCGGACACTTTTCGGCCGTTCCGAAAACGGTTCTGATCGCCTCGATTTCCTTCAGATCGCCAATTTCCGTCGAAGTCGCGTGGGGATTGATGTAATCGATCGGCGTTCGCACATTTTCGAGCGCCATACGCATGCAGCGCACCGCGCCTTCGCCGGAAGGCGCGACCATGTCATAGCCGTCCGAGGTCAAGCCGTATCCGGCGATCTCGGCGTAAATTTTCGCCCCCCGCGCGCGGGCGTGCTCCAATTCCTCCAGCACCAATACCCCGGCGCCGCCGGCGATGACGAACCCGTCCCGGTTCTTATCATAGGCGCGGGAGGCGCTCGCGGGATGGTCGTTGAAAGCCGAGGACATCGCGCCCATCGCATCGAACAGAACCGAGAGGGTCCAATCGAGCTCTTCGCAGCCGCCCGCGAACATCATGTCCTGCTTGCCGTATTGGATCATCTCATAGGCATTGCCGATGCAGTGGTTGGAGGTCGCGCAGGCCGACGAGATCGAGTAATTGACGCCCTTGATCTTGAACCAGGTGGCAAGCGTCGCCGAGGCGGTCGAGGACATCGCCTTTGGCACCGCGAAAGGCCCGATTTTCTTCGGTCCCTTGGTGCGCGCGATATCCGCGGCCTCGATGAGCGTCCGCGTCGACGGCCCGCCCGAACCCATGATGATGCCGGTGCGCTCATGCGATATTTCATGAGGCGCAAGGCCCGCATCCAGGATCGCCTGATCCATCGCGGCATGGTTCCAGGCGGTGCCGCCGGCATGGAAACGCATCGCGCGGCGATCGACGATGCCGCCGGGGTCGAGCGTTGGCGCGCCGTGAACCTGGCTGCGAAAGCCGAGCTCCGCGTATTTGTCCGCCTTGACGATTTCGGATTTGGCCTCCCGCAAGGAGGCGAGCACCTCCTGGCTGTTGTTCCCGATCGAGGAGACAATCCCCATTCCGGTGACGACGACGCGTCTCATGCTGCAAAACTCCTGCTTGACATCGCGGCCCGGGAGCCCGAATCCGGGGGCGGCCTTTGTTCAAGGTCAAAAGATGGCCGGCCGAAGGTTCAGGCCACGGATGGAGTTGCGGCCTTGAACAAGCCAACCCTTATGTCCTTGGCCTCATATATGCGTGTCCCATCGGCCTCGAGCCAGCCGTCGGCGACGCCGAGCACCAGCTTCGTTTTGAACACGCGTTTCAGATCGACGCCGTAAATGATATGTTTGACGGTAGGCAATACCTGATCGGAAAATTTGACCTCGCCCACGCCGAGCGCCCGGCCACGTCCAGTGAGGCCAAGCCAGCCGAGATAAAAGCCAAGAAGCTGCCAAAGCGCGTCGAGCCCGAGGCAGCCGGGCATCACCGGATCGCCCTTGAAATGGCAGCCGAAAAACCAGAGGTCCGGCTTGACCGAAAATTCGGCCAAGATCACGCCCTTGCCATTGACGCCGCCTTGCTCGGAAATATCCGCGATTCGATCGAACATCAAAAGCGGCGGCAAGGGCAATTGCGGATTGCCTGGCCCAAACAATTCTCCCCGCCCGCAGGCGATCAGGTCCTCATATTCGAAATTGGCGCGCCGCTCGTTCATGTCCGTTTTACTCTCGCGTCCCCGCCCGGCAGCCATGCGGGCTTTCGCCGGCGAAGCTCGCGCGCCTTCTAACACACGGATCGGCCAGCCGGAAGCCGCGCCGCGCCATCCGCCCTCCGCGATGAGTGCCCCCATTTCCGCTGCCGGGCGCCCTCATTTCGCCCGGTTTAAGACACTTGCTAGAGAGTCACTCAAGTCCGGCCTATGGGCACTCCAAGCTCCGGGCGTGTTTTTTTGTCAGTTTCGTAGGCGCGCCCAAACGCCCGCCGCCGCCATTCCTTCAGGTGGCGCGATGACGGAAAACGGAATGTCCCGGTCCGCGCCGCATTTTTGGTCGCGGCCCAGGAATCGGGCGAAGCAACAATTGGCAAGCGGGGGGCCATGAAGTTCCGCTACGACATCAATGCCTTGAGGGCGCTCGCGGTGGCCGCGGTGGTGTTCTTTCATTACACGGCCGATTTTGTTCCTGGCGGATACGTTGGAGTCGATGTTTTTTTCGTGATCTCCGGCTATCTCATGACGACCATCATCATGGGGAGATTGGCCAAGGGCAAATTCAGTATTTGGGACTTTTATTACGACCGCGCGACGCGCATCGTTCCGGGGCTCATGGGCATGTGCCTTGTCTTGCTTGCCGCGGGATATTTTTTGTTGGAACCGGTAACCTATCATTACCTTGGCTCGACGTCGATTGCGGCACTTCTTTTCTTTTCGAATTTCCGGTTCTGGGAAGCAACCGGTTATTTTGATCCGCAGAGCGACACCAAATGGCTCCTGCATACCTGGAGCCTTTCGGTGGAATGGCAGTTTTATTTAGTTTACCCAATTATACTTATGGCGGTGCACAAATTCGATAAATCGCGACGCCATATTGTCCCAGTTCTCTGGTCCATGGCATTTTTGTCGCTCCTATTGTGCATTTGGTTTTCCAAGGCGGAACCGGCGTCGGCCTTTTACCTGCTTCCGCAAAGGGCGTGGGAATTGCTTGCGGGCGGGATCGTCGCTTTGCAATTTGCGAATGGCGAAAGGAAATATTCCTGGTTACTTCTCGCCAGCGGGATTGTGTTCATCGGCATATCCATCACTTTCTACGACAAGACTATGACCTGGCCATATTATTGGGCGTTGCTACCCGCGATCGGCACCTGCCTTGTCATCGCCGCAAATCGACCCGATGCGGCGGCCTGCAAAATCGCGCTCGTCCAAACAGTTGGAAAATGGTCCTATTCGATTTATCTCTGGCACTGGCCGATTGCGGTCGCGGCGATTTACTTCGATTTCACAACCATAACGCCTCTCAAAATCGCGTGCGAAATCACAATTCTCGCGGCGATCCTTGCGGCGGGCGGCTTCCTGCTGGCGTTAGCCAAAAAAATTTCCAACGGCATGGCGTTGACCAAGGAGAAGCTGCCCGGGTTGCTGTTGGGCGGAAGCGCGCTGGCGCTTACCGCCGGTTTTGCGATGATCATCACGATCAATGAAGGATTGGCGAACCGGAGGCCTGATGGCGAAAGACAGCTCGGTATCTATAGAATGGTGGTTGCGGACTGGGACTATCCGTCAAGGTGCGAGGGGATGGATCCGGCTGGCAATCTCAGACCCTGTCAACTCGGTCCGCCGGACAAACCCGGCATCCTATTCATCGGCGATTCGTTCGCCATGCAGATATTCAGTCATTTTGCCGAACATGCGAAGACGCATCGTAATAGCTCAATTACGTTTTTGGCGTCTCACGAATGTCCGCCTCTCCTAGGTATCCGAATAATTGTCGACAGGTATGACTGCACTGGCTTCTTTGAAAAAGCATTGCATTTCGCCGAAACCGGCAATTTCAAACGCATCGTGCTCGTCTCGAACTGGGTTGGCTATTTCTCGCCTGCACTCATGGAGGTGTGTTTCCTGGACGGCGATGCTTGTACGTGGAAAAGCGAACCAAAATGGTATTTTCGGCACTTCGATGCCGCACTTGCCGGTTTGCGTTCGCGCCTCCTGGAATTCAGGAAGCGGGGGATTGAGATTGTCATCGTGTCATCGACCCCGTATGGCCATTGGGATGTCCCTAAGGAACTCTTGAAACGGCAATTTTGGGAAGTGGACACCAAAGACATCGAGTATATCGATCGCGAGGAATTCGAGCGAAGGTCCGCGCCGGTGAAAGGCCGATTAATTTCCCTCGCGGCAGCAATCGGCGGCAAATTTGTCGATCCGCTCGATTTCCTGTGTTTCGCCAATCGCTGCCCCGCGATTGACGAGAATGGCGTTCCCTATTTTCGAAATCAGGCACATTTTCGCGCGGCGGCGGTCCGGACTTCGCGATTTCAATTCCTGGACGAGGTAGCGGGGATCGGCGATCAGGTCAGCGCAATACCCGTGGCATCGAAAAATAATCCATAACCGAGCCGGTAAATCCGCCTTGACCGGACCAAAGATCCGAGACGCGCCGCCGCCATCCGCGTTCCTCGAACGTGCCTTCCTTTGCGCTTTTCGTGTTTGCCTCCCATATACCTGGGGCGGGCCGGAGTAGTCCGCTTAATGTTAGGACAGAAGCCATGGCGTTTCGCCACAAACCATTGATTTTAATCCTCGCCGCGACGCTTGCGTTGGGCTTTGCCGGGGATTCTTTCGCCCGTGCGGGCGGCGGCTTCTCGTTTGGCAGCCGCGGCGCGCGCACGTATCGCGCGCCTTCGGCGACGCCGGTGGCCCCGGGCGCGGCCCCAATGGAGCGGTCGACGACCTCTCCCAACGGCAGTATTTTCCGCCGCCCCGCGCCCTTTTCCCAGGGCGGCTTTTTTTCCGGCGGTTTTGGCCGCAGCCTGCTGGGAGGCTTCATAGGCGCCGGATTGTTTGGCCTATTGTTCGGGCACGGCCTGTTCGGTGGTCTCGGCGGCGGCTTGTCGATCCTCGGCTTGCTGCTTCAGATCGGGCTTTTGTTCCTGCTGTTCAAATTCGTCATGGGCTTTATGCGCGGACGCGGTCCGGCGTTCCAGGGCACGGCCTTTGATTCCAGCGCGCACCAAGGATTAGGCCAAGCCGGAACAAGCGCGCCTGGAGGCTTCGGGGGCTTCGGCGGCGGGCCGGGAAGCCCGCGGCGCGAGACAAAGCTCGAAGTCGCCGCGGCCGATTTCAGCGTGTTCGAACAGCGCCTCGTCGCGATCCAATCGGCCTATGGCGCGGAAGACCTCGATCGTCTGCGCGCCCTGGCGACGCCGGAGATGGCGTCCTATTTTGCCGAGGATCTCGCCGGCAACGCCGGGAAAGGCCTGGTCAACAGGGTCTCGGACGTGCAGTTCCTGCAAGGAGATCTTTCCGAGGCCTGGCGCGAGCAGCAAGGCGAATATGCAACGGTCGCCATGCGATTTTCCTTGATCGACACAATGGCCGATCGCGTCTCGGGCAAGATCGTCTCCGGCGATCCGGCGACGCCAGAGCAGGCAACCGAGGTCTGGACCTTTGCGCGGGACGTTGGCGGCGCCCCCGGCGACTGGAAACTGGCGGCGATCCAACAAGCCTGACGGCCGCGCGCCGGAGGTTCGATTCGGCCCCGGCCCGCAGGGTATTTTTAAAACTGGAGCATCGCCCCAACTAAATCGAACCGCATCTCGCATCGAGAAAATAATTGAGGCATTCGTTTGGATCGGCGTTATCGAGGGCCAATCCGATGGCGTGGCCGCGATGGCGTCAAGCGCGCGGCGCGGTTCGCCGAATGTTAGGGCGTCGAGCTTGTTGACGGCCTCAACGCCACGCTCGAAACGCAGTTCGGCGATTCCTCCGTCTTGCGTATCGGCCTTGAACGTTAGACCTTCGAAGAGTATGGGGCCGGCCTCGCTGTTCTCATTGGGCCCCCCGCGCGCCTGCGCAGTTTGCCGAATAAGAGCGCACGTTAAATGATCTAAAGCGATCTCAAGGCGCGGTGCCACTTTGTCGCAACAAACCGGCAGGGAGAATCAGCGGCCTTCCGTGTCAAACCTCAACCCGACTGTGGTGAGGTCCCCGCCACGATTAACAACCATCCCGATATATGTCTTATGCTTGACAATGCATTTTTTCATTGCGGCCAGAGAATCCATGCTGGAGCCGCAGCCAGGTACTACCATAATCCTATCGAGGACTTTCAGTCCCGAGCGCTCGGCGATTGACCCTGGCGTTACCTCAAACACAACGATCCCCCGACCCTTGTGCAATCCAGTCTTCGCCGCGATTTCATCGGTAATTTCCGATGCTTTAAATCCGAGTTTCGCATATTCAAGAAGGTACGGACCATGCTGGTTATCCACGACATTGCTTCGCGCGTGAATATACTCAAGGCATTTTTCCATGGTATCAAGTTGCGCGGCGATCTGGTTTGACGAAATTGTTAGAATGAACGAATCGCCGCTTTCGGCGGAAATCTTAACGCGATATCCTGTCAATGCATGGGCGCGCAGAACGGCTGTCGTGACTTCTATCGCGGCATCCTCCGAATTGTCATTACCGTAAATTTGCGTCACAGTTAACGGCGTTGCAGTGTCATCGCTCGCAGAGTCGAAGACCTTGCGCCCTGGTTCAGAGGGGTAATCTATGCTTACGTAAAGTTGATGGGTTGTCGACCCGTCGAGCTTGCTGACGAAACTTCTTAAGCTCCAGGATCTAAATATACCCCCGAATGGATTTTCGGATTCAACGACCCCATTTATTTTCATAATATTGCTAAATTCATCGCTCTCAACGCCTTGGATATGCGAAGGACCTGATGTCTGAGCATATATTGGGGCGATCGATAAAGCCACGGCGATGGCCGCGATAGGTATTTTCATTTCAAACTCCTCCGCGCTCCTGAGGCTGATCGATAGTTCGCCGGATCGGTCTAGTACGAAATCCCTAGCAGCACGGCCATCATGCCTCGCCGGTTCGAAACGCCGCCGCGATGAGCGCCCTTGTATAGGCCTCGCGCGGACGCAGGACAATCTCTTCCGCTGCCCCCTGTTCGATGATGCGCCCGTCTTTCATCACGGCGATCTCGTCGGCGACCGCGCGGATCACGGCGAGGTCGTGACTGATAAATACATACGTCACGCCGTGCGCCTCCTGCAATTGTTCGAGCAGGGCGAGAATACCGGTTTGAACCGCGCGGTCGAGAGCCGAGGTCGGCTCGTCGAGCACCACGAGACGCGGTTTCAGGATCATCGCCCGCGCGATCGCCACCCGCTGCCGCTGGCCGCCGGACAATTCATGCGGAAAACGATTCCGCAGGTCGGGGTCGAGGAGGACTTCCTCCAAGGCCAGGGCGGCGCGCGCGTGGCGCTCCTTGCGGCTAATTGCCGGTTCATGCACACGCAACCCCTCGGTAACGATATCGCCGACGCGCATGCGGGGCGACAGCGAGCCGTAGGGATCTTGAAACACCAGCTGCATGGAGCGCCGCAACGGCCGCATCGCGGACCTGTCGAGTTGCGTGAGGTCACGCCCGTCGAAACTGACCGTGCCGCTCGCGGGCACGAGCTTTAAAAGCGCGCGGGCGAGCGTCGATTTGCCGGAACCCGATTCGCCGACGATGCCGAGCGTGCGGCCTTGGCTGAGGCAGAGGCTCACATTATCCACTGCCTTTATCTCCCGCGCCGCGCTCAAGACGTTGCCACGCAACAAAAACCGGACGCCGATATTTTGCGTGCGCAAGAGCACTGGCGTGTCCTTTTGGATGTGTGCGCGGGCGCGGGGCATAGCCGCGAGCAACATGCGGGTATATTCGGAGCGCGGGTTCGCAGCCACCGCAGCGGCGGACCCGGCTTCGACGATTTCCCCCTCGCGCATCACATGGACGCTATCGGCGATCCGCCGCACAAGCCCAAGGTCGTGGCTGATAAAAATCATCGCCATGCCAAAACTCTGTTTGAGCTTTGCGAGAAGCTCGAGGATTCTTGCGGCAACCGTCACGTCGAGAGCCGTCGTTGGTTCGTCGGCGATCAAGAGATCGGGGTTGCAGGCAATCGCCATCGCAATCGCGACGCGCTGGCGCTGGCCGCCGGACAATTCGTGCGGATAGGCATGGACGCGGCGTCCCGGATCGGCGATGCCGGCGAGGTCCAGAAGCTCCTTCGCCCGCTCCTTGGCCGCGCGGCCTGAAAGGCCTGCCTTGAGACGCAGGATCGCGCCGATCTGGGCGCCCACCGTGAACAAGGGATCGAGGGAAGACATCGGTTCCTGGAAAACCATCGCGATACGCCGGCCAAGGAGCGCGTCGAGCCGCCTTCGCGAAAGCGCGAGAAGCTCGGTGTCCTCGAACATCACCGAACCCGTGGTGACCGCGTGGCGGGGCAAGAGTCCAAGCGCGGCGAGCACGGTCTGGGTCTTGCCGGAACCGGATTCGCCGACAATCGCCGCCGTTTTTCCGTGCCGGAGCGTGAAGCTCACCCCCTTGACGACAGACGCCGGACCGTAGCTCACGCGAAGATCGCCCACCCGGAGGAGCGGCTTTCCGCAAGCGGCCATCAACGGCTCCCGGCGCCCGGCGAGCCCTGCCATGCGTTGCCGAGACTCTGCAACGCGCCGAGCGTCGTGCCCAAAAATAATGCGGGAAAAATCAGAAGGTGGACAGAGCCTTGAATGTTGCGGGCGCCATCGGCGACAAGCACGCCCCAGCTCGTCAGCGGCTCCTGCACGCCAAGGCCCAAAAAGGACACGAAGCTTTCGAGCAAGATCACGCGCGGAACGAGCACGGCGAGATAGGCCGCGATAGGACCCGAGGCATTGGGAACGACATGGCGCCAAAGTATAGCCGGGGCGCTCGCGCCAAGCGCCTCGGCGGCGGCGACAAAATCCCTTTGCTTGATCGAAAGCGTCTGGCCGCGCACGATCCGCGCCATGCCGAGCCACTCGACGGCGCCGATCGTCACGAAAATCAGCACGAAATGGCGGCCAAATACCATCACGAGGACGATCACGAAAAAAATGAAGGGAAGTGCATAGACGATCTCGACAATTCGCATCATCAGCGCATCGATGCGTCCGCCCGCATAGCCCGCGACAGCGCCATAGGCGACACCGATGGTCAGGGCCACGAAAGAGGCAAGCAGGCCCACGGCGAGCGAAATGCGCCCGGCGATGAGTGTCCGCGTGAAAAGATCGCGGCCGTTGGCGTCGGTCCCGAACAGAAACACCGTCCGCTTCAACGGTACGTCGACGGAAAGGCGGCGGCTTGCGTCACGCGTTTCGACGATCCGCGCCGGCCGGAAAACGTCGGAGCGTTCAAACGCCCGCAAAGCGCGAGGATCAATTGGCCGATCGGCGCTAAACGCCAGATGCAGAACCTCTCCATCCTGGCGCGAGGCTTCGACACGCAGACGCATGCGCCGCGCTATCCCCTCTAGCGCCTCGCGCGTTTCCGTGGCGTCAGGGTGCGCGAAAGGCGAGGGGCGAGCGAGCACGTAATCCCGATAAACCTGATCGTAGGGATGGCCAGAAACAAGCGGGCCGATTAGGCAAACAAGCGCGATCAGACCGAGGATGGCGAGGCTCGCCCGCATCGGCCAGTTGCGCGGGGGCAAATGCACCGCTGGCGCAAGCTCAGTCATCGAGGCCTCGAGTCGTACCGCGCGCGCGGATCGAGCCAGGCAAGGATGAGATCGACGATGAGATTGAACAAAAGGACAGCCGCCGCGACGACGATGACCGTGCCCATGACAAGGGTGTAATCGCGGCCGAGCGCGCCATCGACGAAATACCGGCCCATGCCTGGAATCCCGAAAATGGTCTCGACCACAACCGATCCGGTGAGAACATTGGCGGCGGCGAGGCCAAGATAAGATACAACGGGGGCGAAGGCGGCGCGAAGGGCATGAACGTAAATGTGATAGCCTGGCATACCGAAAGCCCGCAGCGTCCGGATGTGCGGCATCGCAAGCGCATCGCGGAGCGCCGCTTGCATCAGCCGCGCCACGATGGCGATCTGCGGCAAGGCGAGCGTTGTCACCGGCAAGACCTGGTTTCGCCACGCGCCATCGTTCCAGCCGCCGACCGGCAAGGCATGGAGGGTCAAACCAAATCCAAGCTGCAGGAGCGGCGCGACGACGAAGACTGGCAGAACGAGTCCGAATAACGCCGCGCCATCGACGGCGCGCGGACCAATTGCGCCTTTGCTGATCGCTCCAGCCAGTCCCAGCGCCGTTCCGGCGAGGATCGCAAGGAGCATGGCCTTTGCGCCGAGCGAAACCGAAATAGGAAGCGCCTTGGCAAAGAGCTCGTTGACGGAAAAATCGCGCCAATGCAGACTCGGCCCAAGATCGCCGTGGGCGAGGCTTTGCAGATAGAGCCAGAATTGTTGAACGAGAGGCAGATCGAGGCGGTAGATGCGGCGCAGATTTTTGGCGATTTCCGGATCGAGCGCCCGCTCGGAATCAAACGGTCCGCCGGGCGCGAGACGCATGAGGAAAAATGCAAGGGCGATAATGATAAAAAGCGCCGGAACCGCCGTGGCAACACGAGAAAGAAAGAAGCGAAGCATGGGTTAACCGCGCGAGGATTTGCAATTCGCTGAATCGCGAGCGCGCGCCGTCCTTCCGTCCTCTTTCACTTTCGCGTGGCCTCACGTTTCGCGCCGCGCCAGGAATTGCGCGCGGTTTTCATCGAGATGGCTCATGGCGAAATCGAAATATACCGGCCGGGATGATTGTCGCGCACATTTGCTTCGAAGCCTTTGAGTTTCGGCGAGACAAGATTGCGGGACTTATAGGTGAGAAGCACAAGATAGGGCTGCTCGTCGAGAAGAAGCGCCTCGGCCTCGTGCAGGATGGCGCGGCGCCGCTCCGGCGAACCTTCCACTTGCGCTTCATGCATCAACCTATCGTACGTCTTATTGGTGAAGCTCGCGGCATTCAGCGCTTGATTGTCGCTTTGTCCAAGAAACAAAAAATTCTGCGCGTCTGGATAATCGGCGAACCAGCCCGACCGCGCGATGTCGAACGGTGGCTTTTCCCGCAAGAAGGCGTAATGACTCGTGGCGTCGGTGGCAAGGAGCCTGGTCTCGACACCAAGCGCTTTCCACATATCGGCGATCGCCACCGCCGTCGCGCGGTGATTTTCCGAATTGTTGAAGCGGATTTCCACCTCGAGCTTTTGGCCGCCGGGGCCGAAGCCCGCCTCCGCGAGCAGCGTTTTCGCTTCGTCTTCCCGCTCATAGGGGTCGATGTTCTTCCATGCAACCGTGGCCGGCGCACCATAGCTCTCAATCCCCGGCGGCACGAAGCTATAGCCGGGGTCCATGGTGCCGCCCCAGATGCGTTCGGCGAGAAACTCGCGGTCGATCTCCATGGACAGCGCTTGGCGCACCCGCCGGTCGTCAAACGGTTTGTGCCGAGTGTCGAAGGCATAGAAGTAACTGCCGAGGCTCGGCGTTACCTTGAATGCGTCGGCCAAATGGCTGCGGACGAAGGCGATTTGCTCCACCGGAACGTCGTCGTAGGATTGAATTTCGCCGGCCATGAAACGGCGCAGCGCGGCCGAGCGATCCTCCAGCGAATAAAAGATTTCGGCGTCGAGCGCGACATGCGCAGCATCGTAATAATAGGGGTTCCTGACCAGAACGAGGCGATCGTTCGGGGTGAATTCCTTCAGCATGAAAGGGCCGTTCGTCACCATATGGGCGGGCCGCACGAAATCCGATCCAAAGGCCTCGATTGATTTCCGGTGGAGCGGCTTGGCGGTCATGTGGGCGAGCTGAGAGATAAAATAGGGTGCGGGGTGCTCAAGCGCGATTTCGAGCGTCGTTTCATCCAACGCGCGGACGGCAAGGGCTTCGACCGGCAGTTCTCCTTTGTTGATCCTTTTCGCGTTCTTTAAAGTATAAAGGATATTGGCATAAGGCGCGCCTGTCCTGGGCGCCATCAGGCGCCGGAACGCGAAGACAAAGTCTTCCGGCACGACCTTGTCGCCATTCGACCATTTCGCGTCGCCGCGAAGCTTAAAATCATAAACCGTGGCGGCGGTATCGGCCGTCCAGCTCACAGCTGTGCCCGGAATGATTTCGCCCCGCGCATCGAGCGTGACGAGGCCCTCGAAAAGTTCGTCGAGAATATTGCTCTCGATCAAGGTCGTCGCCTTGTGCGGATCGAGCGATCCAGGGTCGCCAAGCTCGCCGCGATGCCAAACCATTTTGGGTGGCGCGCCATCGGCAAGTCCGGCGTTCGCGGGGAAGCCCATTCTGGAGGCGAGAATACAGACGGCCGCGACGCGGAAAAAAAGCCGGTACAAGCCGAGGTGCTGGCCGGGCCTCCCGCTCAAGCGAAGCGCACCTTATGTTGCGCCACGGGGATTTGCGCGCGAACCTTTTTTACGAGATCGCGATCGATCCGTGTCGAGACGATGCCGACCCCATCGGAGGCCTTGGCGATGACATGACCCCAAGGATCGACGGCGAGGGAATGGCCGTAGGTCTGGCGCCTTTCCTTGCCCGCGACATGGGTGCCGGTCTGCGCCGAGGCGCAGAAATAGGCCTGGGTCTCGATCGCCCGGGCGCGACAAAGAACTTCCCAATGATCCTTGCCGGTTTGCAGAGTGAAAGCCGCCGGCAATGCGATCATTTCCGCGCCCTTGGCGGCGAGGGCCTGAAACAGATCCGGAAACCTTAGGTCGTAACAGATCGAGCAACCGACAATCATATCCTCGCAGCGGTAGGTCACGGCGGCATCGCCCGGCGCGAAAACCGCGCTTTCGTTATATTTTGCTCCGTCCGGCGCGGTGACGTCGAACAAGTGGATTTTGCGATAGCGCGCGATTTCCGCGCCGCCGCGGTCGAAAACCACGGTGGTATTGTGGATGCGCTCTCCGGTTCCGGGCGTTTCCAGGATCGAGCCGGCATGAATGTAAACTTGATGTTTTTTGGCCTGCGCCTGCATCGCGGCATAGGCCGGGCCGCCCGGAAACGTTTCGGCCGCCGCCACCTTGGCCTTGCGATCGCCGCCGAGAAAATCGAAACATTCCGGCAGAGAGATCCAATCCGGCCGCTCCTCCGCGACGGCTTGTTCGACCAGCGAGGCCGCGGCGGCGATATTGGCGGCCTTGTCGCCGATCGAATTCATCTGGAGCAGGGAAATTTTCATGGAACGCTCCGGCATCGCGCGGCCGCGATCAGGATAGAACCTAAGAATTGATTACTTTATCCGCCATCGGATCGATTATCACTGATGACAGCGCGAAAATTGCGTCATAACTTGCGGCCGTGGGAGACCATTGACGGTTTAGTGCAATGCGATTGCTAAAGTCCATTTTCCGATGAGACATGAGGAGGTATCAACGGACCCAACGCGTTTCGATGCAATCATGAAGGGTTGTCCCTGTTGTTTTATCGTCCCGCCCCACATGTTGCAACGTCTGGCGACGAGCGCCGACCCCGGTCTCGCCGCAAAGGCTGGCCGCACGCTTCGGCTGACCGGCAGCGCCGATTTCGCGAAATGCGCGGCCGAGACAGTGTCCGCCGCGCGCGATCTCTTTCCGGAAGATTCGTCGATCGCCGCGAAGGTCGCGAAAGCCTGGGCCGATGCCGGCGTGTTGGAGGAAGCTCCATCGACGGCGCTCCTGGCCAGTATCGCCGGCGCCTATGTGATCGCGCCCCGGATGCGCGAGGTTGCCATCGCGTCCCCGCCCGCGGCCAACGCGGAGAAGCGGGCTGCGCCGCCGGCCGCCGCCAAGGCCCCGCGTGGCACGCCCAAAAAAGGCCAAAAGCGCCGGGTCTCGCGGGCGATGAAAGTCATCGTCGAGCGCTCGGGCGGATTTGCCGGTATCATCCGGCGCGGCGAAAAGGATTTGTCCGCTCTATCGCCCGGGCAGCAAACGGCCTTGCAAAGGCTATTGGACAAGGGCGCGCCGCCCGCCGCGCCGCAAATGGGGGCGGACAGGTTCACCTACAAAATCGAGGTGCAAGACGAGCACGGAAGCCGGTGTTTTATCGTCCCCGAAGCGCTGATGCCGGCAAGCCTCGCCGGCATCGCGACGGGGCCATGATCGTTGGGGCACCGTTAAGTACAACAATTTCTGGATGGAGTCTTCTAAATACGTCAATCTCACCGCTCTGGTATTACCGTGTATTCAAGGCGCGCTCTCGATGCGCATTTACTTAGCCAAAAGGTTATGCCCGTGCCAATAAAATGCGCCACGAGCAAAATAAAATTCATCATGAGTATCAATATGTCCATAGCTCTGATGATTTGGTTTGGATCCATCATCATTATGCCTGGTGGTATTGATATGGTCTTCGCTATTGCCAAATTTAGGCTCAGAGCAAACCCAGTAAAAGATATAATTACTCCGAAAATACTGGTGAGCATGCCCGTACCCAGAAACCAAAAGGCGGCCCTTTTTTTTGGGTTAAAATAAGAATCCGGTCTTGCGGCGACTGTTCTGGCGGCTCGCGTGTAATAGAAGGCCAACATGACCGCAAAACACAAAAGCAAAAATCCGTAGCCACCCCAATAAATGGCATCGCCAAACCCTGCCGGGCCGGGGCTGAATGCATGCCCTGAGGTACCAAGTGCCAATAATAGCGCGGAAACGAAGGCAAGCACGAACTGTAACCAAAATCCCAACCAGCCGAAGAGGCGTAGCTTTTTCGCTAACGTTTGCGCGATCTTGGATGCGATTAGGGATTTTGATTCGTCCCGGACAAGCTCCTGCAACTCTTGCGTCCCAGGTGGCGGCGTTCGCGCGGCAATTCCAGGGTGTTTAAATATATTCAGGGCACCGATACAGAGATGCACAAAAATCGATCCGGCCAATACAAAAGCCGCGACTCCATGTACCGTTTCGAAAAACCCGACTAACTCTATGTCTGCCGTACCCCAGCCGGGCAGAGGGGTCCCCCAGAACCGTATGGGCGCCGCGCTGAAATCAGCCTGGACGTATCCACTGATAAGCATCAAGGTGAAGGAAACATATATAAGCAGATATAAGGTGTAGACTAATACCTTTCGCCACTTTGGGAATTCGTTGGGGAAGGACGATGGCTTGAATACGATCCACAAGACGATCTGAATGGAAAGCAATATTGCGCCTGTAAGACCCAAGGACATATGGAGATCTAATAGAACGCTCCGCGCTGGGGGTTCCTGAGGTACATATTCAATATACCAACCTAATCCAAGCAAAACGAAGCTCATCAGAACTAATACCCAATGGATCAGGATCAAGACGAAACTGTATCGTGCGACGTTTGAGGGCATGGCAAAATTTCCTGGGCATCACGAACCGGGATGGCCGAAAAGATCGGGCTGCATATCAAGCCGGGAAAACCGGCGCGGGGCAGATAGGAACTTAGACGCTTGCGTCGTCAACCGCTAAACTCTGGCCGGCCGGCGGCGCCAAAAATAAGGCACGCAAACGACGCCGGACGATCTGGGGAATGTCGATCGAGACCCAGTGCGAGCCGGTCAGGGGCGCGTCACCCGCCGCAAGGTGAGATTGATCCGTCCGCCACCCGGCAGCAGCCCGGAGGAACCGGCAAAAATCTTGTCCACGCCGTGGAACATCGACCGCGCGGCGCCGCCCATCACGACAACATCGCCGGAGCACAGTTCGAGCTTTTTTGCCGGATCGCCGCGCCGCGGACCGCCGTAACGGAAACAGCAACTGTCGCCGAGCGAGATGGAGACGACCGGAGCGGCCAAATCCGCCTCGTCGCGGTCCTGGTGCAGGCCCATGCGCGCGGAAAAATTGTAGAAATTGACCAGGCAGGCCTCCGGCGGATGCGGATAGGATGCCACCGTGCGCCAGATGTTCAGCACGGACAAAGGGATGGCGGGCCAAGCATTGCCGGTAAACGGATGCGTTGCCTGATAACGATAGCCTCCATCGCGGTCGGATACCCAGCCGAGGCAACCGCAATTGGTCATCTTGACCGAGAACGCTTTACCCGAGCGTGGCATGCGCGGCACGAACCAAGGCGCCTGCAAGACCAGTTCCGCGATCTCTCCGGCAAGTGCCCGTTGCGCCGCGTCATCAAGATAGCGCCGGACAAGGACGAGTCCCGGCGCCAAACATTTGGCCGCCGTCGCATCGAGTGGCTCGAGCAAATCCTCCATGAGCATGCCTCTGGACCGCGTCTCGGCGAGAAACGCCATAACGCATTTATGGATCGAGCGTCTCCTTGGTTTCAACCGTCGAATCGGGCTTTAGCCGGTAGACCAGCGGAATCCCGGTGGCGAGTTCCAATTCAGGGATGGTTTCCGGCGTCAGCCCGTCGAGGACCATCGCGAGGGCGCGCAGCGAATTGCCATGTCCAGCGACGATCACGCGCCGGCCGCCGAGCACCGCGGGGAGAATTTTCTGGCAATAATAGCGGAGAACCCTGGCCACCGTGTCCCTCAAGCTTTCGCCGCCCGGAGGCCGCACATCGTAGGAACGGCGCCAGAGGTCCACTTGTTCGTCGCCCCATCTCCTGATTGCATCGTCTTTGTTGAGGCCGCAAAGCACGCCGTAATCACGCTCGTTGAGGGCTCGATTGCGCTCGGTCTCGAGATCCGGCGTGCCGAGTTCGGCGAGAATCAACTGCAAAGTATGCCGCGCGCGGACGAGATTGGAAGTGAAGGCGCGATCGAAGGAAAGACCGTGCGCTTTGAGGATTTTCCCGGCCGCGCGTGCCTCCGCCACGCCCTTGCCGGTGAGATCTGGGTCTTCCCAACCAGTGAAAAGGTTCTTTAGGTTCCAATCGCTCTGGCCGTGGCGCACGAGCACGAGAATGCGATCCATGTCTCAACCTTGTTGGATGTTCGCGTATGGCAACGCTTGTCCCCGCTATCGGTGAAGGATTGAGTCGTGGTTCAAGGCGGCATGAGCAGCATAGCCGAAGCGACCCCGGCGGCGAAAGCCTCT
Source organism: uncultured Alphaproteobacteria bacterium (assembly GCA_963706215.1). Classification (GTDB taxonomy): domain Bacteria; phylum Pseudomonadota; class Alphaproteobacteria; order Rhizobiales; family Beijerinckiaceae; genus Methylocapsa. The sequence goes on from OY970154.1 coordinate 633,917, forward strand.
ACCCGCTCGTGCCGGGAAGCGAGCGCCGGCACGAGCTTGCCGTGCGCGGCGGGTCTCGTGATGTTTGATCCCCCCTCGAAATGGGGGACACCTTTGATAAGCGCGCGCGGGAGCGGGAAAGGTGTTGGATGGGGACGACGCGCCGGCAATTCACGGATGAGGTTAAGCGAGAGGCGGTGGGGCTGCCGGCGAGCAGCGGCCAAGCTTTCGATCGAGATAGGCAAGGCGACGCTTTGGATTTCCGTCGCGGCGACGCCGTTCGCGGTGTTCGTGCTCCTGCACGGCGCTTCACGCCGTGGCCACGAGCGGTTCTACGCGGCGGCGGGAGCCTGCCTTCTGATACTTACGAACCTTGCTTTCGTCAATGGTGGCCTCTCTCTCGGCCACCATTTTCGGGGTCGTGCTTATCCGATCGGGAGGCAGGGGTGCATCTTAAGGCGCCGCCGAAGCCACGGTCGAATTTTTAGTAAGGATCTTTTTTCACTCGACGGTTTGCGTCACGCGAATGCTCCACGCTCCTCCAAGATGATATTAACGGATAAACCAAAAATATCGGTGTTAAATCGATGAATGGGTTATTGCGCGATTGGGCTGGCAAGCCAATGTAACCTTGCCTAACGCATTCGGCGTTTTAGAAAGTGAAATTCATGGCCCGCTTTTTTTTGAAACCTTCGGCGAACTGCCTCACAGCGGCACTGTTCGCATCCGCAATTTTGCTTATTTCGGCGCGGGCCCAAGCGGAGCCCGGTTCTGACGGACCGTTCCTCGGCTTGTCCGGGCACTGGTCGGGGGCCGGCACCGTCACCCTGACAAATGGCGCCACCGAACGGATTCGCTGCAAGGCCGCCTATGCGGTTAATCCCACCGGCAAGTCGCTTCAGCAAACTCTGCGCTGCGCGAGCGATAGCTACCGGCTGGAAATCAGCAGCAACGTCGTTTCCGAAGGCGGTTCGCTTTCCGGCTCCTGGGCCGAGGCGACCCGCGGGGTATCGGGAAATATATCCGGCCGCGCCAGCGGTGCGGAGATCGTGGCCAATGTGGCTGCCGCCGGCTTCGCGGCTCGTCTCGACGTGCGGATCCAAGGTGACAAGCAGTCGGTCACGATAAGGCCACAAGGCGACACCGAGGTGTCTGCCGTGGCGATCTCTTTGCGCAAAGGATAACATCCGCTATCGCTCGGCCACCCGTTGCTTGTGGCGCCATGCAGCGGCGCGGCGGCCAAGCCTAAGCAGAAACGTGGCCGTTGGCCGCAAAATAAAGAGATCGGCGGTCAGGGCCGCTAACATCGCGAATGCGCTCAGCCAGCCAAAAAGGCGCAGCGACGGCAGGTCGGAAAAGACCGTCACCACCAGCCCGCAAGCAAGCACCACCGAAGTTAGAATTAGGGCGGGGCCGACGAGTACGGTTGCCCGCGCGACAGCGATTCCGGGGTCCTGGCCGGGGTCGTCCTCCAGGCGCAAACGGTTGAGAAAATGAATTGTTGCGCTCAACCCCAATCCGAACGAGACGGTCAGGGCCACGACGCTTGCGAACTGCAGGCCCTGTCCCATCACGCGGAGCAAGGCGCCAGAGGCAACGACCGGGAAAATCCCCGGAAGGATGCTCGCCAGCATGACAACGAATGAACGGAAGGCGGCGCCGATGAATGCGGCGACGAACGCGAACTCGATCGTCAAGCCGCGGCTCAATTTCTCGATCATATTGGCGCTGTTTCGCGCGGCTATCACCGAGAGACCCGTCGCCGAGATCCTGTATCCAGGATGACGAGCGCGGACCTCCGCGAGCGAATGATCCAGTGCGTCGATAATAGGAAGAAGCCGGCTCGCGTCGATGTCTGGTATGCGGCCAGACACGACTACCGCGTCCCGCCTCGCCGAAATGAAGCGCCGCGTCAAATGTTCCGGCAACATGTCGACATATTGCCGCAGGATGGCGGCCCCCGGTTTGCCGGCCTCGTTGAGCCACCGGCGTAATGTCTCCAAGGACCAGACGTTGCCGACGCCGGCTTGTTTCTCGAGAATCGCATGCACCTTGGCGATAACTTCGAGAGTTTCCGGCGCGTAGAGCGATGCACCGCGTGGAAATTCGATCAGGACGTCGATCGGATTGGCACCGGTTAGCTTGGCGTCGAGACTATTGCTCGCGGCTACCGCTTGTTGCTTGTCCGGCACTTGATCGGCGAGCCGGTACCTTGGCTCGAGGCTAGCGAAGCCGAGGCCAAGCCCGGCGACGACAAGCAAGCCGGTCAGACTATAAAGGCCGGGACGCCGGACCATGCGGGCGGCGACAAAGCCGCAAAATCGTCTCAGCGCCTCGACTCCGAAGTCCGCGCGGGCGATTTGGGCTGCAAACGCGCGCTCGTCGCGCAACAATAGAACACCCAGAAGGGGCATGAGAACGAGGACGGCGGCCAGCGCAATGATCGTCGCGATGAAGCCCGCCTCGCCAAAGCTTCGTATCAGGTCCGAGCTGGAAAACTGCAAGGCCACGAAGGACAGCGCCGCCGTCGCGTGGGTGAGAACGCACGCTGGCCCGACGATCAAAATCGCATTGTTCAAGGCCTCGAATTTGCTTTCGCCCGCGAGCAACCGGTCGCGCGTGGCGAAGGTAAGCTGCATGCTGTCGGAGAAGCTGATCACCATGATGAGAGGTGTCATCACGTTGAGGAACATATTGAGGCGGAAATCGAGCCAGCCGAGCGCGCCGAGCGCCAATAATATCGCGATCAGCGGCGGACCGGCCGCGACGATCATGAAGGAAACGCGGCGGAAAAAAAGGATGGCGATAAGACAGCCGGCAACGAATCCAACCGTATTGTAGACAATCCTGTCGCGTTCGACGGCGTTGCGGATCTCGAGCTGCATCACGGGGACACCGGAAAGCTCGGCTTTCAGTCCCGCTCCGGCGAGATCTTCCGCCATCGCCTTGCGGATACCGCCGACGGCATCGCTCAGCCGATTGCTTTCGACGACCGATGGATCGAGCGCGAGGACGATCAAGGTGAGCTCGCCATCTTTCGACAAAAGCTTGCCGCGGATGATCTCATTGCCCATCACGCGACGGACCAATGCATCGTAAGCGGCGCCTTCAGGCAGCTGATCTGGAAACAGCGGCGCTGGGATCGCACCCTTTTCCGGCAGTTGACGCGCCGAGAAAATCGAGATGATCCCTTGCGTACTGTCGATCAGCTGAAGGTCGGTGACGAGATCGCGCAGCTTCTCGACCAATTCGCGCGCGAGCAGTTTCTTTCCTTCAATGACGACGAGCACGTCGAACTCGCTCGAGGGAAACCGTTGCGTCACCTCCTCGTATTGCTTGAATTCCGGCGTGTCCGAACGGAACAATTGGCTGAGCGAATCGTCGACCTTGAGCCTTGCGACGCCAAAACCAGCGGCAATCGCGAGCGCGACCGTGACAAGGGTGACGGCGAGGGGAATGCGGAGCGAGACCAAGCCGATGCGCTCAATGCCGAGGGCGAGCGGGTGCCACCTTTGTTTGGCGCTAGTGTATAGTCTCACGCAACGCTTTACAATGTGATCCGGGACGTGTATACTGCGCTGCATGTGGACAGGCAGCCCGGCACTCGACATGACGCCCGCGGACAAGGCGGCCTTGGCACGGCTGGCGCGTTCCGGCAAGACGGAGCAGCGCATCGCTTTGCGGGCGCGGATTATTCTGGGTGCGGCCGAAGGAAAATCAACCAACGCGCTGGCGAAACAACTTGGCACATCGCGTCCAACCATCATCGGCTGGCGCAACCGCTTTGCCGAAGGCGGCGTTGACGCGCTTTATCAAGATCGTCCCCGGGGACGCAGTTTCAAACCTTTGCCACCAACAAAAGAAACCGAAGTCGTTGAAAAAACCTTGACCCCGCCCGCGCACGCGACGCACTGGAGCTGCCGCTCGATGGCTAAAATCAGCGGTGTCAGCGCAAAGCTTCGGTGCAGCGGATTTGGGATGCGCACGGCCTGAAACCGCATCTGGTCAAGACGTTCAAACTGTCCAACGATCCGCATTTTATCGAAAAACTTGAAGATGTTATCGGCCTGTATATGAACCCGCCGGAACACGCGCTGGTGTTCTGCATCGACGAAAAAAGCCAGATCCAGGCACTTGATCGCACCCAGCCTGGCTTGCCGATGAAGAAAGGCCGCCAAGGCACCCTGACGCATGACTACAAGCGCAACGGGACAACCACATTGTTTGCCGCGCTCGATGTCCTGAAAGGCGAAGTCATCGGTCAGTGCATGAAGCGCCATCGGCATCAGGAATTTCTGGCTTTTCTAAAAACCATCGACCGCAACACGCCCAAACAACTCGACATTCACGGCATTGCCGACAACTACGCGACCCATAAAAAACAGGAAGTCAGGGATTGGCTCGCCAAACACCCGCGCTTTCACCTCCACTTCATTCCAACCTCGTCATCGTGGTTGAACCTCGTCGAACGCTGGCTCGGAAAGATCACCACGGAGCGTATTCGCCGCGGTGTTTTCACGAGCGTGCCGGAACTTGAAGCCGCCATCCACGACTACATCAAGCACAACAATGCCGATCCGACGCCTTTCGTCTGGACAAAATCCGCCAACACCATCATCCGCAAGGTCAATCGCGGCAGAGCGGCGCTGAAAATGCCACCGCTCGCGCGCCAGGATAAATTGTAACCTTTTGCACGAGACACTACACTAGCACCCGACGATGGCTTTGCTTGATCAGCTTTTCTGAGTCGCAAGCTTCTCTCCGAACAGCAATTCGGCGAAGGCCCCACTTAGCGCGCGTCCCGATCAAATGGAACCATTTGAGCGATAAGGACGCAGCTCAAAATCAGAGAGTTGGAGCATGTCGGAATCGAAAAAGCCGAGCAATTTTTTTTAACGACATGCATCTAAAGGCTCGACACGACCGTGAGTTACCAGCGGAGATGCGGCAAAGAGGGAGCAATTGCGCGGACGCCCGCTCGACTACCACCGTGGGGGGGCCGCCGCAAGAACCGCCTCTTCGCACTCCTAAATCCGTCATATCGGACGGGTGCGAGAGAGGGAGAGCGACTTCCTCGATCCGCGAAGATTAACTGGCTTGATTGAAGACCGGTTCCACCGCCCAATTCATGCCCGGCTTGCCGCGGCGGCCAGCCAGTCTTACCAGCCAGTCTTGATTGTCTAGTCTTAATTGTGACGGAACGGCCCTTCCGTGTGGCGACCGGTTCAAACGGGCCCCCGGGCGAGCGCGGCCGCGCAAAAATCGAGCATGTGGTCGAGAGCCGGTTCCGGCTCCTGCTCATATTCCGCCATTAGGCGCGGATGACAGAAGCGCATGCAAGCGGCGCTGACAAGGCGCGCCGCGAGCGCCGCGTCTCCCGGATGGAACTCGCCTGCCGCCATGCCACCGGCGATGATCTGTTCAAGCATCCCGGTCATGCGCTGGTTGTACTCGCGCATGACCGTCCAGTTTTCGGCCGTGGCGGCTTCGATCAACTCGTGCAGCTTGCGGTCGAACATATACTGTTTGCGATGTGCCTTTTCGACGGACGCGACCAAGTTGCGCATTCTTTGCAGGGCGGTGCCGCGAGAAACGACGATTTTTCCCGCGTCGTCTTCGATCTTGCCGAGGAGGTCCATGCAGACAGCCGCGTTGATTTCGGATTTCGCCCCGAAGAAGCGATAGACATTCGCCGGAGACATGTGCAGCTCGCGCGCGATATCCGCGACCGTCGTCTTTTGGAAGCCGAGTTGCCGGAAGAGCCGCTCCGCTACTTCGACAATCAGGCGACGCGTATCCTTTCCCTTGGCTTCCTTTTCAGCGAATTCTCTTTCAAGAGGTTCTCTTTCGGTTCGCATGTCTTGACCATCCCGTCGAGCATCGGCGGGACTATGATCTTCACGCGGGCCCGGCGCTTCACCCAAATGGGTTTGGAGACGGATATACTTTTCCTTGATGTCACTTAAGCCGCGCATGATTTTCGGATCCCTACTTACGATCAGCCGCACTATGACCCCCTTTCTCGCCGCGCGCTTCCCCCAAATGGGTAAATGGTTTTTTGATCAATTGGGTCACGAAAATCAAGTGACGGATGCGATCACAAAGCTATGAAAAATTGACGCAGAGGCGACATCGCCGCGAGTGTCGGCGGTTTGGCCTGCGCGCTTTGATGGAGTTGAGCCATTTTTTCTTCTTAACTCATTGAATTATCATAGCGACAAAACGGTTGTCACAATATCTCACCAATGTCCGTGGTCTACGCCACAAGAAAGCAAATAAAATTAGATAAGCCACAGTTGACTAACCATAGTTGTCGAAACAGCATCGCCGCCGTGGTTATCGAGCCACCTCTAGCGCCTATGCCTAGCGTCCCCACGCTAACAATCATGGACGGACGGCCTCTCCACCGCCACGCCAAACCCGCGCGCTCTATCCATGCTCACGGCGCACGGGCCGCGGAATCCGAAGTCAGGCTCTCGACCGGCCGCGGAACAATCACCAGCTGTGCCGGCGACCCCAGGTGTAGCGCCAAGCTGAAATAATCGCCGCCCGAGATTTATTGCCTGATATGGCGAAGTTTTATGAGAAGCTTTATGATTTGAAACGAGTGACAATAAAGCCCCGTCATCCGCCTTTATTTGTTATGGGAATGTCAGGTAGGGTGTTATTCTGGCCCATGGACCAGAAAAAAAACGATGCTCCCCCACGCAGATCATGGCTCCACCCAGGCGCGCATACCAATCGTTTGCTCGACGCCTTTGAGCCTGCCAGCCGGGCGCGGATCGACCCGCACATTCAACCGGTCAACCTCGTGCTTGGCGAAGTTGTATGCGAGGCGGGCGGCTTTCTTGAATACGTCTACTTCCCGAAGGGCGCCGTTCTCTCGCTGTTGACGGTTTTAGCGAACGGCGCGGCAATCGAGACAGCGAACATTGGGAACGAAGGCGCATTTGGCCTCTTCGCCGCCATGTATAGCCGAACCTCCTTCAATCAATGCCTCGTGCAATTGCAAGGCGGCTTGGTGCGCGTTCCCATCGAAATTTTGCGAGCGGAATTCGAGGGGAGTGACCACGTGCGCAATCTCCTGGTAAGTTATTCGGAGACGCAGCTGGCCCAGGTTCAGCAGACCGCCGCGTGCAATTCCATGCATACGATCGAACAGAGATTGTGCCGGTGGCTCCTCATGATGCATGATCGCGCCCAAACCGAGGAGCTGTCATACACGCACGAATTTTTGGCTCACATGTTGGGTGCCGACCGGAAATCGGTGACGCTTGCCGCGCAAGCGATGCAGGCCGACGGTCTCATTGGCTACCGGCGGGGGAAGATACAAATCATCGATCGTCCCGGCCTGGAAAAGACAGCGTGTGAATGCTACGCCATGGTACAGGAGCGGTTCGACGAATTTTTGACGCCTCCTGCGAGTGCGGTTCAAGGCAATACGAAAGGGCGGACAAAGCCCCGCTGACCGGCGCTCGAAAACGAGGTCAATCAGACTTCGTTCAAGGCAAGGAGGGCGAAATCCGCTTCGCCCCAAATCGAGGAAGCCGGCGACAAGGATCCCCTCGATGGGCAAGGGGCTGCTGCCTCAACTGTTGAACGAGAACATCCGGACGGTCGCGGCCGCCTGCCGCGCGGCGGCGACACTTACAGTTCCTTGCGCGTGCATCACGGCCAGCGCCTCGGCGACGCGCGGGCCACAGTGATGAAAGTTGAGATCCGCCTCCGGCTCGCTGTTCGATAGCACATCATTCACGGCGGCGATTTCGGATGGCGTGCCGCCAGCGTCCAGGGCCAGCATGAAGGCGAGCGCGCCTTGATGATTCGGGCCTGCCGACCGGGTGAGGCGGTAGAGGTTGACGAAGCGCTTCAAGGCGCGGGCAGAACTGCCCGCGAGCGGCGCCAAATCGGCGAGAAGTTGGGTTTCGGCGGCGGACACCGGCTGGTCGAGTGCCGGGAGCGCCGATGTCTCCGCGGTGCGAACCCGCGGCTCTAGGGCGCCCTGACCGCCGAGAATCGCATGGACCAGAGTCGCATAATTGGCGCGCGACGCGATCTCGCCGATCTGAAACGGCACCTGGATCCATTTGTCGAGGCTTGGCGCGGTCTCGCCTGCCGCGCCGGCGAGCCGTGCCGGATCGGCCGCGATCAACATGACAAACCCTTGGTTGAACAAGGACCGCGCATGAACAAGAATTTCACGCCCGCGGGAAGCGGGCACGTCATCGAGATGATCGAGTGCGACAACGATGCGCCCTGGCGCCCCGCCGCTCTTCCCGGGGCTCGTTTCGCGAGGCCTTGCGATCATGGCACCGGCTGTCACCGCGAACGCTTGCGCTTGCTGTGTCGCGGTATCGATGGCGAAAAGCGACGGCCCGGCGAGCGCGGAGCTAACCGGATGCGCGTCGCCCGCCCGCCGTTCCGCCTCGCCGGCGCGGCGGGAAAGAGCGTTCACTTCCGCGGCAAGGGCCTCGACGCGGCGCGCCTGATGGGCGAAAAGGCCGTCCGTTTCGCGCCGGGCGACGGCAAGATCCGCTTGCAGCAAGGCCTCGCCGCGAAACACAAGCCGAAGCAAACGTGAGGCTCGCCAGACATTGACGCCGAGCGCGATCGCCGCGCCAAGGAAAATAATTTCGCGCAGGCTTGCCGCCAAATCCATATGAGCTTCGAGCCAGTTCGCGATTGAAACGGAGGATTCGTTGGCCCGCAGCCAGCCAAGCCAGGCGGTCTGCTCGTCAATAGCGAAACCAAGACCGGCGCCCGAAAAGAGCAAAAGGAGCGCCGTCGCGATCAACTTCGTTTGTCCCTTGAACGCAAAAAAAGCCCGCAGCACGAAGCCGGCACGTCGCGCCCACCCAGGCGTGTCGGCGATCGTCCCGACCATATCCTTGTAAGCCAGGAGTGGATCGCCCGTGATGCCGAGCTTGGAGAAAAGGCCTTTGATCCGGGCCCTGTTTGCGCATGTATAGGCATCGACCTGCGATCCGGAGGTTTGATAGAGGATGCTCTCGGCAAGGCGCGCGCGCCGGGCACTGGCCTCGTCGAGGGCGCGCTTTTCGGCCTCGAATTTGCGGCGGGACACATCGAGCCGCTCCAAGGCTTCGCTCGCGGCAGCCCGCGGATCGCGCGCGGCGCGCGCGGCTTCGGCCGCGAGAGCCGGAAACGTCCCGGCAAGGCCCGCGTGAAGCGTGCCGGCAAGGGCCGTGGCCGGATGGCCGTCAATATGGGCGGCATCGATCCGAAGAGTGACGATATCACCGATATAGGGCGACGCCGGTGTGGCCGCGCGCAAATCCTCGATTGAGCGGAGAAGCTTTGTCAAGGCAAAGCTCTTGCCCGAGCCGGACGGTCCGAAAAGACCGATCGTGAGCGGGGTTTCGGTGCGCGCATGCGCGGCGAGCCCGGCAAGAAGGCCGAGCGGCGCATCGACCCCCAGCGCGTCGGGCCCGTCGGGAAGGTCGGCGGCAAAGATCGTCCGGGACGAAACCGCTTCGGGTTCGACGATCCGGGTCGCGGGAGGACGGGCAGGGACGGCGTTCGGCTCCGCGAGATGGGAGCCAGGAACAATCGCGCCGAGAGCGCCCAATCCGGTATCAGCCACAGTCCTAATCCTTTCCGCGAACGCCGGGCCTTGGCTCGAAAAGGCGAGTGTTTCCCCGCGAGCGTCAGGTTGCAAGGTGGCAGCCGACTATGTCGCCGTCGAGGCCGCAATCTATTATTGCGCTTGGGACGCCGGGTTTCGATGAGCGGCCTGGACCGTCCTTCGTTACGCGGCTAAACCCTTCGCATCTTAAGGTTTCCGGCAGAAAGACACATAGCTCCATGGCGCGGCAATTCATTTATCACATGCAAGGTCTCGGCAAGACCTACCCAGGCGGAAAAAAGGTCCTGGAAAATATCAATCTTTCCTTCTATCCCGACGCCAAGATCGGCGTCCTCGGCGTCAACGGGGCGGGCAAATCGACGCTTTTGCGGATCATGGCCGGGATCGACAAGGAGTTTACCGGCGAGGGTTTCGTCGCCGAAGGCGCCCGCGTCGGCTATCTGCCGCAGGAGCCGCCGCTCGACGACAGTCTTGACGCGCGGGGCAACGTGATGCGCGGCGTTTGCGACAAACAGGCGATCCTCGACCGCTACAATGAGCTCGCGATGAACTATTCCGGCGAGACTGCCGATGAAATGACCAGATTGCAGGACGAGATCGAGGCCAAGGGCCTTTGGGATCTCGATGCGCGGGTCGATCAGGCAATGGACACGCTCGGCTGTCCGCCCGGCGATTCGGCGGCCGGAAGACTTTCCGGCGGCGAGCGCCGCCGCGTCGCGCTCTGCAAGCTGCTTCTCGAACAGCCGGAGCTTTTGCTCCTCGACGAGCCGACCAACCATCTCGACGCGGAGACGGTCAACTGGTTGGAGGGCCACCTGCGCGCTTATCCCGGCGCGATCCTGATCGTCACCCACGACCGCTATTTTCTCGACAATGTCACGGGGTGGATTCTCGAGCTCGATCGCGGCCGCGGCATCCCCTACGAAGGCAACTATTCCGCCTGGCTGAAACAAAAGCAGAAACGTCTTGCCCATGAAGGCCGCGAGGAGGAGGCGCGCCGGCGCCAGCTCGAAGCCGAGGCCGAATGGATCGCGGCGAGCCCCAAGGCGCGCCAAGCCAAATCCAAGGCCCGTATCCAGCGCTATGAGGATCTCGTCGCCAAGCAAAACGACAAGGCGACGGCGGCGGCGCAGATCGTCATTCCGGCCGCCGAGCGGCTCGGCACTCATGTCATCGAGTTTTCGCACCTCTCGAAGGGATTCGGCGACACGCTGCTCATCGACGATCTCTCGTTCAAATTGCCGCCCGGCGGCATCGTCGGCGTGATCGGCCCGAACGGCGCCGGCAAAACCACTTTGTTCCGGATGATCACCGGTGAGGAAAAGCCGGACAAGGGCGGAATCGAGATCGGGCCATCGGTCAAGCTCGGCTACGTTGATCAATCGCGCGACGCGCTCGACGGCAAGAAAAACGTGTGGGAGGAGATTTCCGGCGGCAATGACGTGATTACTCTCGGCAAGCGCGAGATCAATTCACGCGCCTATACGTCCGCGTTCAATTTCAAGGGCCCGGATCAGCAAAAGAAGGTCGGGCAATTGTCGGGCGGCGAGCGCAACCGCGTGCATCTCGCCAAAATGCTGAAATTGGGCGCCAACGTTCTTCTGCTCGACGAGCCGACCAACGATCTCGACGTCGATACCCTCCGCGCCCTCGAAGAGGCCTTGATGGATTTCGCGGGCTGCGCGGTCATCATTTCGCATGACCGCTTCTTCTTGGATCGGATTGCCACGCATATGCTCGCCTTCGAGGGCGACAGCCATGTCGAATGGTTCGAGGGCAATTTCGCCGCCTACGAGGAAGACAAAAAGCGCCGCCTCGGCATCGACAGCGTCATCCCGCACCGGCTGAAATACAAGCAGTTTTCGCGGTGAGGGGGGCTCGGCGGGAAGTGCCGCCTCCCTCGTCGAAGCGAGGACCTTACAGCGATCCCTGTGTGAAATGTAAGATTGCGCGAAACGCGCGTTTGGCCGGATCTGGACACGGCCAAGGCATGAGTTCTATCTGCGTGTCTCCGCCTTTTGCGGGGGCAGGGAGAGTTCATGCAAGACACCGATGCGTTCGAGCGAGACGGGCGCGATTGGGGGTTAGGCCGCCCCCTTCATCGTGAAATGACATTTACCCAAGCGGGCGTCGTGCTTGGGCGCGGCACTGTGCTCGCGGAATTCGAAAAGAAAGGCCGGGCGGCGCGCGGTCTTGCTTTCGACGGCGAAGAGGCGCGCCTCCTTTCGCTGTTTGCGGCCGCCTATCGCGCACCTCTTGCCGGAGAGGTGATCGAAAAGATTCGCCGCGCCGGGGAATTTTGGCGCGCAGGCGAAAAAGCGTTGGCGCAAATTCATCTTGCCTTCCTCGGCTTGCCGAAGATCGATGAGGCGGACGCCTACCGCCTCTTCCTCGCCGGAACGGCGCTCGAAAAAGGCGTCAGCCCGAGCGATTTGATGAAGGCCTTGGGATTTCCGCGCGCGGCGCGGGACATCGAGAAATATAGCGAAGACCAGCCGCGCGTTCCGGCGGGCAGCGGGCGCGAGAGCGGGCAATGGACTTCGGGCGGGGCAAGTGGATCAGGCACAGCTGCGCAGAGTCGATTACCGCGCAACGCACACGTCAAACCGTTTGTACCCCAAGTTGTTGGGAGAGTAGTATCGGACGCTAATCCGGATGGCATTGTGCCGGGCACGCAATATGCGCAAGCAAACTTGGTGCCGGTTATAACGCCGGATGTCATCGATAAACTAAAACGTGTTCACGGCCCAGGAGCAAAGGATAGAAAGGGTGAGTTTTATGCACAATTCGTCAACGCAGAGAGCATCAAATGGCTAATTGACGAGGCTAGGACTAATGCCACTCGGATTAATGTGAGCGCGGCAAACAAACCCGACCGTGTGGTCCTAGGCACGACAGTGTACGTCGATGATGAATCTGGAACGCATCCTTTGAACATCGGGCGGTCAGCGACGGGACTTAAAACGCCTTCGATCGCAACAAATGCCTATGTCGTCATTCTCGATTCCAACAACAATGTGATAACCTGTTATCCGATGAATCCAGCCGATCCGGTATACCCGGATGAAGAATGAGCATGTTGCGAGTCGAACTGAAGAAACTGATAGAATTTCAGCATCCGGGTGTGAAAGTCTTCGATCTTCGCGACGACTTCGGATTGGCCTGTCTCGTCGAGGAGGAGGAAACCACGACGCTTTATCTCAATGAGTTTCGGTGCCGGTCCTGGCCGCGTGAGAATCATCCCTTCATGCACTCCATCAGATGGTTCAGCGAATACCAAGTGATTGCGTGGCTGGTGGAATTTCAGGCGGCTGTAATTTCCGCCGACAATTGGGATCTTCTCTCAATAGGCAGGCCAGAAAAGATTCTACTCTCGAATAACCGCATTTTTGTCGGCTATGGCGATGAATTCACGCTAAGGGCAAGGCCCGGTGAAGTCGAAATCAATGTTGTCGCTGTGTTTTTAAGGGATGGACAGATCGAGTTTGGGCTCGATGAAATCTTCTCTAAAGATAATTATAAGGGAACGATTATCGAACTAAATGCTGGCTACACCTTTGGGGAGCGGATGATATTCAATGCTCATTCTGCCGATTATTTATGGATTTTGGATCCGGTTTCAAAGAGCTACAAAAGAATTCATGTTCCCTTCGAAACGACGCTGATTGATGTGCTTTCTGGGGATGACAAGCATGCCGTTGCTATCCTGAATTATAGTGCGCCCTTCAAACTCGCCATATTTGATCTTGTGTCCAAAACCTCGGCCGAGTGCGATTTTGCTCCCGTCGAGATGGCGTTGACTGCGGCGGGCTTCGCGATGAGCGAGACCAAATTCCAACCGAATTCGACGGGCCGGATCATTGTCAGCGACAGCAAGAAGGCGGCGCTCCTCGAATTTTCCGGCGTGGCACAGCGCGCGGCCGAAACTTTAGAGCCATGATGCGCCCCAAAATTCAGTGGATCGATCTGCCAGCCGGCGCTCGCTTGGCGATCATGCCGCGCCCGCGCGCGGGCGATTGGCTCGATGCCGAGGTCGCCGGTTGGAGAGCTGAAGGAATCGGCGTCATCGTGAGCCTTCTCGAAGCCGGGGAGGTCGAGGAACTCGGCCTTGACCGGGAAGCCGGCCTTTGCCACGACCTCGATATGGAGTTCATTGCTTTCCCCGTCCTGGACGGTGGCGTGCCTGCGTCAACGCACGAGGCGACGGTCCTCGCCGAGGCGATAGTTGCGCGTCTGAACGAGGGGAAAGCCGTTGCCGTGCATTGCCGTGCCGGGATCGGACGCTCATCGCTCATCGCGGCAATCGTCCTCGTGCTTTTGGGCTTCGCTCCGGGAACGGCATTCGATCGCATCGGCAAGGCGCGGGGCCTCAAGGTCCCGGACACCGAAGGACAACGGGACTGGGTCGATATGTTTCGTGAGGCCACGAAAACCGGCGGCATCCATCCGGCCTGACGCCATGCCACGCGGGTGGCGTTTGTCTTATTATCGCCGCATTGCGGAAGCCAGCGGTCAGGCCAGCCCCGGAACATGCTGGCGGCGTATCGTTCCAGGTGTCGCCCCGTGGCACCCCGACCGAGCGGATTCGATGCGAAAGATGAACCAATTCGCCAAAAAGCGCTCCCGCCGGGATCCTGCCTTTTTGTTTTCGCATTGACAAAATACATGATGGTTCAGCTTGATAGAGCGTTTCGCGCGGTTCTAAGCCGGCGCCGCGCCGGTTCGAAAGGAGAAAACGAGATGTTTCAAAAAGGTGGAATGCACGCCGCCGCCATTTGCATCTTCCTTTTTGGCACCTCCGTTCAAACTTCCGCTGTTCCGTTCCTCTCACGTATGCTGCCGGAGGCTACGCCGCTCAAAGCCGTGCCGGTTGTCGTCTTCGGCAAGAACAGCCGGCGCAGCGTGGAGGAGTTCGCGGCCGAGCATAAGCTCGACGCGGCCGAGCTTCGCACCCGTTTTGCGGGCTCCGGCCTCATCGAATGCGGCGATGCGCATGGCGCCGGCCAGCTCACGCTCGCCAACGACCTCGTTACAACCGCGGCCCATGTATTTTTCGACGAAAAGGGCGCTCCGCGAGCAAAGACGTGCTTCTTTTCGATAGAGAACCACGGCAAGGAATTGAGGGTGCCAATCGACCTCGGCTCGATCGTTGCCGGCAGCACCAATCCTTACGCGGTCGCGGTGGTTCATGACTGGGCCGTTGCACACTTGACGCATCCAATCGAGGGGATCACACCCTATGGTCTCGCCGATGGGACGGGTCCGAACATGCCGGTCGAATTCGTCGCGCGCGGGGCCATCGACTGGGGCGATGGGCGCAGGCTGTCGATGGAAAAATGCCTCCTGCACGACCAATTGTCGGCCGGCGCGGAAGGAACAAGGGAGTTTTCGTTCGATTGCGACACCGGGGACGGCGCCTCCGGCGGCGCGCTCGTCATGGGAACAAACAAACCGGAGATAGGCGCGATTTTGGTCGGCTGGCGCAGCAATAAGCCGTTTCGTTCGGCGCCATTTTCGCGATCCCACTATAATTTCGCGGTGACCGTGGAAGGAGCTTTCAAGAGAGCCATCGTCGCCGCCGCCAGCAAGGTCGTCGTCGCCCAATAAAACCGCGCACCGGGTAAAGAGGTGGCCGCTGTTTTATGTGGCCTGGCGCGTGAAAGAGACGTCCCGGCTTCCGCGCCTTTGCATCGGCTACCACCGCATCAAGGCGCTGCCCCACGTCATCCCCGCGCCGATCGCCATCATCGCGATAAGATCGCCCGGCTGAAGACGGCCCGCCCGGTTCGCCTCATCGAGCGAAATCGGAAGCGAGGCACTCGACGTATTGCCGTAACGCTCGAGGTTCAGCCAACATTTTTCGAGCGGAACGCCGAGCCTCCCCAGCACCAATTCGACAATCCGGGCGTTGGCCTGATGCGAGACAATGTGGTCGATGTCGCCGACCCGCAGCCCGTTCGCGGCGAGCGCTTCGAGAATCGCTTGCGGCAGCACGCGGACAGCGAACTTATAAATCTCGCGCCCGTTCATCGCGATCTTGTGCATGTTCTTGGCAAGCACTTCCGCGGACTGCGGATACTTGCTGCCGCCGCCTGGTATCGACAATATTCCAGCGGCGGTTCCGTCGGAATAAAGATGCGTCGACAGGAGGCCGCGTCCGGGATCGCGCGCCGGTCCGACGACCATCGCGCCCGCCGCATCGCCGAACAGCACGCAAGTGTTACGATCGGTCCAATCGACGAGACGGCTCAAGAGCTCGGCGCCGATGACGAGCACCCGCTGGGCTTTGCCGGTCTTTACGAATTGGTCGGCGATGCTCAACGCATAAAGAGAGCCCGCGCAAGCAGCGGAAACATCGAAGGCAAAGGCGCGCGCCGCGCCTAGCTTGGCTTGAACGATAACCGCGCAGGAAGGCAGTGGCATGTCGGCCGAGACCGTGGCGACGATGATCATGTCGAGATCTTCGGCTTTTGTGCCGGCCATCGTAAGCGCGTGCCACGCCGCGACTACGGCCATATCCGAAGTGACTTCTCCTTCCGCCGCGATCCGGCGCTCCTTAATCCCCGTGCGCGCGATGATCCACGCGTCGGTGGTGTCGACCAGCTTTTCAAGATCTTGGTTCGCCAAAATCCGTTTCGGACAATAGGCGCCTGTCCCAAGAAGGTGCGAGTGTGCCAAAAACCCCGGGCCCCTTTTTGCCACCGCAATGGAGCCCCAAGGGAGGCTGCGGCATTAGCGGCATAAACAATCCGATAAGCCCAAACGGCACGTTTCGCCAGCCACCCCAAGCCGCACTGCTCGAAGAAGATGGGAGCAACCATCAACACTCGTTAATATTTTGAAATATGGGGCTCTGGCGCATCGGCATCGCACGAAGCACGGATTGTGGCTATGGGACGATCCGCCCAAGCAAAGCCTGTTTCGCGGCCATGATCATGGAAAAACAAAGATGCGGATCGCGGCTTAGCCGCGGCGTTTGTAGCGGCCTTGCGCCTCGCCCGGGATCAACCGGTAGGTTTGCTGCAGAAATCCGATCGTCTCGCGGGCGGCGCGCAGGGAGCGATTATCCACACGCGGCCTTACCGCCGCCAAGGTCCAGTTAGCGAAACCTTCGGCATTGTCGCGCGGCTGGATTAAAATCTCATTGACCTGTTCGAACCCGGGGCATTGCTTCAGGGTCCGCAGACAGACCTCTTGGAGTTCCGCGGAAGACCGGACCTCGCGTCGTGTAGTTTCACCGGTCATTGTGTTTCCTCGGTCGGCGGTTTGAATACCTCTACCCGCGCGCAGTCGAGCTTCGAGAACTCCACCGCTCGCGTTGGGCCCGCGCATGAATTTAGACCCAGAAATTAGACCTAGAAGTTAGGTCATGAAGTTAGGCATTAACTCGCCGGGTTCCCCGGTCATCGCAAAGGCATTCTTTGCCGCTGGGTCCACAACCGGTTGATAGGTGAACGCGGCAATGGCGCTTCCGTTCCCTGACCTGCGGCCCAACCCCTTTCCTTATCGCCTGTCCGCGGCGCCGGCGAAGCGGCGTTTATCCACCTTGTCTCCGCGTGCGGAGATGACCACGGCACTTGACCGGAAGCGAAGACAAAAGCTAGAGTACGCTCGAATCCGGTGGGAATCACTCTGGGCAAAAAGGGGCTTGAATGCGCATGTTTCTCGGGATCATACTTGGCATAGTCCTTACGATCGGCGCTGCATATGTGTCCGATTCGATACGCAATACGAGCGGCGCCGAAGGAACCGCCGACCGTCCAGTGGTCAATTGGGATGTGGTCAATCACGGTATCAAAGCTTTATCGTCCACCGTCCAGGGCGGCTGGGCGCGGTTGACCGGGCACGCCAAGGACAACTGATTTAGCTTGAACGTAACGCTTGGCCACTGCCGTTGCCATGGTGGAACATGGGTGGGATTGGGGCACCGCACGGTCCGGGGCAGCTTGCCAAAGGCATCTCCCGGGCAAAAAATTGGCGTGCTGCTCACCTCCGCCCGGCAAACCGCGAGAAAACAGTGGTTCCGGCGGGCCGTTGCTTTGGGCGCCGGCGATGGGGAAGCCGTCCGGCACGTGACCCAAGGGGAGCGGGGCCTCTGGTTTCCAGCGGGCGTCCGCTCATTCGATTTTTTCATTCGGATAGACGCCCCACAGATTCGATTGCTGGATAAAGCCGTCGAAGCCGTCGCCCAAGATATGGCACCAGGCGCCGTCGCAGCCGCGCACGCTTGCGATCACATTTGGCTGCAACCGCGCGACTGGCGCCGATTTCGGGCTCGCCTTGCTATAGAGGATCGAATCTATTCCCTTCTTCCAAGGCGTAACCAGAGCCGTGCGCCTTCCCGAAAGAAGAGAATGAAGCACCCAGCCCTCTGCGCCTTCGGAATCCCGGACCTTGCGCCAAATTTCAAATTCGGCGGTGATCTCGACGGGGAGTCCCGCGCGTTGAAAGACCCATACGGTCCGATGATCCTTGGAGGGGCCTTCGCGCAGGTTCACACGATCGGACTTCAGGCTCACATAACGCGGAACCGGTAAGCCGCTAGCGGAGCCGACGTGGTCGGCTTGCGCGATTCCTCCAGCAGCCAAGGCACAGAAGGCCACGGCCATGGTGAGAAGGGCGCGATGGAAGACTCTATTCCAAAGCGGGGTGATTTGGCGCATCCGGGCGACCAAGGTTCTCCTCATCGGCGCGGGGCTCGTTGATGTTGCGGCGCCGCAAAGCGGTTGGCTCATGTCATGGACCATGAACCGCGCTCCTTCGTTGCGTTCTCCCATTGCGCGCTCCTTTCGGAAAACAACGGAAATCAAAGAGCGTGCACCGCAGGTTCCCTGCCGGCAATGGAGACCTGCCGGCGATCTTGTCTTTGACCGGCCATCTGCTACAGAAACCGCGAGGGGAGGCAATGAACGCAGAGACGCTCCTCTTGTGTGCCGGGCATCGTTAATGCCCGGTGAAGACGGCATGGCAAGTCCTCGCAGGTGGCCGGCAGGCGGCCTGGCCAGGCGCGACCGCGCCAAGAGAAAATCGGGCCTTTTCGCGCGATCCGGAGGTTCCTTTTAAAATCGCATCCGGCGAGCCTAAAGGACAAGGACAAGAATGGGCCGGAACAAACCGCTCGTGATCGTGACCCGCAAGTTGCCGGACGCCGTCGAAACCCGCATGTGCGAGCTTTTCGATGCGCGGCTGAATGTCGACGACGAGCCGATGCCGCGCAGCGCTCTCGCCGAGGCCATGCGCGCCGCCGAGGTGATCGTTCCCACCGTGACCGACAGAATCGATGCCGAGCTGATAGGACTAGCTGGGCAACAGATGAAGCTCATCGCCAATTTCGGCAATGGTGTCGACAATATCGACGTGACCGCCGCCTTGGCACGAGGGATGACCGTCACCAATACGCCAGGCGTCCTCACCGAGGATACCGCCGACATGACCATGGCACTGATCCTCGCGGTGGCGCGGCGGCTCGTCGAAGGAGCAAGAGTAATTCCCGCGGGCGAATGGACCGGCTGGGCGCCGACCTGGATGCTTGGACGCCGGATCAGCGGCAAACGGCTCGGAATCGTGGGCATGGGCCGCATCGGCCAGGCTCTCGCCCATAGGGCCAAGGCTTTCGGCTTGCAGATCCACTATCATAACCGGCGCCCCGTCGCCGCCCCGATCGAGGACGTCCTCGAAGCGACCTACTGGGAATCGCTCGATCAGATGCTCGCCCGCATGGACATCGTTTCGGTCAATTGTCCGCATACGCCCGCGACCTATCATTTGCTGTCGGCGCGCCGGCTGAAATATCTGCGCCCGCATGCCATCCTCGTCAATACCGCGCGGGGCGAAATCATCGACGAGACCGCGCTGACACGGATGCTCGAGACCGGCGAGGTGGCTGGCGCCGGGCTCGACGTTTTCGAGCATGAGCCGGCGGTCTCGCAGAAACTTGTCAGGCTAGCCAACGCCGGTAAGGTCACGATTTTGCCGCATATGGGATCGGCCACGGCCGAGGGCCGCATCGCCATGGGCGAGAAGGTCATCGTCAACATCAAGACCTTCATGGACGGCCACCATCCGCCCGACAGGTTGCTGCTCGCGATGCTGTAATCGCGCGCCGCGGGGCTCGATCGCCGGGAACCGGCGGTGGTGTCTCGATGGGTTGTTGACGGAGATCCGTGAGATAGGGGGCATCCGTTGATGCCGGAGCGAGGCCGGTGATGATTGTAATGGTGGAGGAAAGGCAACAGCGCGGCGGCCCGTTCGGATCAAGGGTTTTAGGGTTTGGCGGAGCCCTCCGCCGGCCCTTCCAAGAGGCTTTGCCTGCCGGACCGTTGGGACGGCATCGCCGATTCCGGCAAGGAGGCCGGCCCGAAGCGTTCGGCCATTCCGTTTGTTGCCGGCGGAGAGGGTGTGGTGCGCTTGGGCTTGATTTTTCGCATTCGCAACGCCTTTGGGTGAGCGCGGCGAGCGGACGCCAACGCCATTGCCGGTCATGCCGCGCAAGACTTTTCGGCCGTGAGCGAGAAAGAAGCGCGAGGCATTGAACGGAAATTTCAGGCAGGAGCGGCGCGTTTCATCCGCGGGATTTCAGAGTGGGCCAGCCGGGGGTGATCGTCGGCGGCCCGATGCAAATATTCCAAAGCCCTTGCCGCCTTGCTTGCGGCGGCGCGCCCTGTCTTGTCCGGTCTCCCGTGATGCGACGTCCGGTCCCCTGTGAGCGCCCGAGCTTCTTGATGCCGATGTGGAGCATCTCGCCGGGGAAGGTCTTCTCATCGCCGACGATCGCGATCGTTTGATCGAGGGCGGACAGGCGGCTCGGCCCCTTGGCCTTT
The DNA here is from genome assembly GCA_963706215.1 of uncultured Alphaproteobacteria bacterium. GTDB lineage: Bacteria > Pseudomonadota > Alphaproteobacteria > Rhizobiales > Beijerinckiaceae > Methylocapsa. Next base: position 654,320 of record OY970154.1, read on the forward strand.
GCGATGCGGGCCGCCGGGCCAAGGGAAAGCCCGGTCTCGCGGGCGATCTTCCGGAAAGGCTGACGGTTCCGGCGCGGGGCTTCGACCTGCATGATCCGCGATGTGACCGGCGTGCGCGGGCGACGCGGCCGGCTGGTCCGGTCCTCGAGACCCGCCACGCCTTCGCTTTCGTGGCGCCGGAGCCATTTAGAAACGGTCGCCGGCGAAACCGCTCCGGCGCCGGCCATGGCGCGCGGCGTTTCGCCCGCTTGGGGCCTTGCGACAATCGGAACTCGCATGTCCGGCGGCGTTCCGGCGTTCTTGTGAATGTTCACGGGTGGGTCTCCCGAGCCCGTGGCGCTTCGCAAACTCCACAAACCTCAGTTTCTCCCCGTGAACAACCGATCGAGACATGACAGCTAGGGCCGTTGGGCGCCGGCCAGTCTCCTTTGGGCAAGCGCAGCCAAGGTTCGAACTTGCGCGTCGAGACGTTGATCGGCATCTGGTTCGTGGCCCACTTGCCGAGCCGGTCTTTCGTCATCGCCGCTTGCCAACTGAGGAGCGCCTGCTCCTTGCATGCGAAGCCACGAAGGCGGAGCCGTTCCATCGCATTTTGTCGCCGTGACAGGCAAACTTGCGTTTCGTCTTGCCCCAGCGATGCGCCCTTCGGTTGTCCTTCGGTTGTTGCGGCGCCGCGCGGGCCGGCCGCCTGCCGTTCGGGCGTTGTTTTCCTCATCTCGGCCCTGGCCGCGATCAAGCTGCCCTGATCCCAGAGGCAAGGCGGAAACTTGTCGCAACGCGCCCCGTCCCCTTCGCTCGTGGTTCAATCCTTGCTCGCGCCGGACTCGCGGTGGATGTTATACGTCTTCTTCTGGCGTTGTTTGCCTCGCGTGGCCTAAGAGTTTGTCCCGGAACTTCATCATGGATTACAGAGCTTTCTTAGCATGATCCGGATGGAGGCGAGGCGGAGGAAAGCAAGCGCGTTACGGGTTAGGTTTTCAAAATCCTTGGCCAGCCTGCGACAACGGTTGAGCCAGGCGAAGGTGCGCTCGACAACCCATCGTTTGGGCAGGACAACGAACTTTCTCAGCGCGGGCCGCTTGACGATTTCGATTTCCCATTCACGGCTGATCGCCGCCACGGCGGCGGCCATTTGGGGGCCTTGATAACCGCCATCGGCGATGATTTTGGTGATGAAGGGAAACAGGGGACGCAGTTCCTTCAACACCAATGGTCCACCGTCGCGATCCTGAATGTCGGCGGGATGAACCACGGCTGCAAGTTTCAGACCGAGCGTATCGACCGCGATATGGCGTTTTTTACCGTCGATCTTTTTGCCGGCGTCATAGCCGTGCGGATCGATCCGCGCCCCCCTTTTTCCGTGCTTTTCACGCTTTGACTGTCGATGATGGCAACGGTTGGACTGACGGCGCGGCCAGCCTGTTCTCGACACAGGACGTAGAGCTCATGATGAAGGCGCAAAAGCGTGCCATCATAGTTCCAAAGATCGAAATACCTGAAAACAGTGCTTTTCGATGGCAGGTCTTTCGGCAGGTAGCGCCACTGGCAACCCGTGCTCAGAATATACATGATTCCGTTGACCACTTCGCGCATGTCCACGCGGCGTTTGCCGCCACCGCGCTTCGCCGGAGGTATCAACGGCTCCACCAGCCCCCATTCCTCGGCCGTCAAATCGCTCGGGTATCTCTGTTGGCTCCGGTCATAACGGCCCCGGTTTTCTTTCGTCCACATCGGCGGCCCCTCCTCAAATCAGGCCACCTCTCTTGATCACAAATGATTCTTTTGATTCAAGAAGTTTCAGAACAGACACTAAGTACCCCGCGCCTCCCAACTCGCGGCGCGCAACGCCATTCCTCGTATTTCAACTGTGACCGCGACATCGCGGCAATCCGCCCCCGGGCACAATTATTGCCTTTTAGCGATATCCGGTGTTCCTCCGGGCAAGGTCCATGCCGCGCCGAAACGTTCAGGACGTGGTTGCGGTTTTTTTGCTAATTTTCATTACACAATTATATTAGGATATATTAGGACGAAAGAGCGGTAAGCGAAGGAGCGATGAAAATGAACAAACTGGACCGGCCGCGCGAAATCATAGAATATTGTCTGAAACCCCTTGTTTTATCCACCACAACGGAGGAATACAAGGAAGTCTATCGACGGCTTGAGCATGTGATAAAAACACTGCAGGTAATGGCCGCCAGAGACAAAAGACCCGTCGCGATCGACTTTTCCAATATGAAAACCATTAATATCAATGAGGCCGCGCATGGCGACGACGCGTAAGTAACACTGGTCTCCTGTTAGCCCCGTTCGACGCGTCAAACGCAACAGTACCGCAAATCTCTTAGAGTCCGTTCAAGAACATCATGAAGAATTACAGAGTTTTCTGAGCATGAGGCGGATTGAGGCAAAGCGCAAGAACGCGGAGGGTGTTAACCACTCATAGATAATTCCGTTCCTACGCTTTCCCTTTCTGACCCAAAGGGGAGGCGGAGATGATCGTGTGCTATCGATGCGGCCGCAAACGATGCGTGAAGAACGGCTTTATGCAGGGGCAGCAGCGCTACAAGTGCAAGGAATGCGGCTACAACCTTATCGACAAGCCCCGGCGCGGACACAGTCAGCCGGTTCTGGCTCTTGCCGTGTGGCTCTACCTCAGCGGCTTATCGCAACGGCGCATAGCGCGGCTTTTTGGCGTTTCAACCCCCGCCGTCCTTAAATGGATCAAGACGTTCGCCCTCAAGAACGCGCCCAAGCCCGTACCAACCGGAGAAGGCGCCGCGGTCGTCGAGCTCGACGAAATGTGGCATTTTCTTAAAAAAAGGCCTGCAAAATCTGGATATGGAAGGCTTATTGTCCAGATCCAGGACAGCTCATTGACTGGGAATGCGGGCATCGTGATCGGGCCACGTTAGACCGCCTGCTCGAACGATTGAAGTCCTGGAAAATCCTGCTCTATTGCCCTGACGATTATCAGCCTTGCGAGAGCGCTTTGCCGGCCGGGCGGCATGACATCGGCAAGGATCAGACCATGCTTATCTGGATGGTTGACATTTAGGTTTCCCATCTGACCGCTTCCTTGGAAACCGAGCGTCGTCAGCGTGGCACTCAGCCTGAGCGGCATCGGTTTGTTCGGTTTCGGCCTCTATCGCTTGCTGGCATCGTGAACAAACCGGAGTGAAGCTGACGCCGGGTGCGCCAATGATTGTTCCATCCTTAAGTGTCTGTTCTGAAACTTCTTGAAATCAAAAGAATCATTTGTGATCAAGAGAGGTGGCCTGATTCGAGGAGGGGCCGCCGATGTGGACGAAAGAAAACCGGGGCCGTTATGACCGGAGCCAACAGAGATACCCGAGCGATTTGACGGCCGAGGAATGGGGGCTGGTGGAGCCGTTGATACCTCCGGCGAAGCGCGGTGGCGGCAAACGCCGCGTGGACATGCGCGAAGTGGTCAACGGAATCATGTATATTCTGAGCACGGGTTGCCAGTGGCGCTACCTGCCGAAAGACCTGCCATCGAAAAGCACTGTTTTCAGGTATTTCGATCTTTGGAACTATGATGGCACGCTTTTGCGCCTTCATCATGAGCTCTACGTCCTGTGTCGAGAACAGGCTGGCCGCGCCGTCAGTCCAACCGTTGCCATCATCGACAGTCAAAGCGTGAAAAGCACGGAAAAAGGGGGGCGCGGATCGATCCGCACGGCTATGACGCCGGCAAAAAGATCGACGGTAAAAAACGCCATATCGCGGTCGATACGCTCGGTCTGAAACTTGCAGCCGTGGTTCATCCCGCCGACATTCAGGATCGCGACGGTGGACCATTGGTGTTGAAGGAACTGCGTCCCCTGTTTCCCTTCATCACCAAAATCATCGCCGATGGCGGTTATCAAGGCCCCCAAATGGCCGCCGCCGTGGCGGCGATCAGCCGTGAATGGGAAATCGAAATCGTCAAGCGGCCCGCGCTGAGAAAGTTCGTTGTCCTGCCCAAACGATGGGTTGTCGAGCGCACCTTCGCCTGGCTCAACCGTTGTCGCAGGCTGGCCAAGGATTTTGAAAACCTAACCCGTAACGCGCTTGCTTTCCTCCGCCTCGCCTCCATCCGGATCATGCTAAGAAAGCTCTGTAATCCATGATGAAGTTCCGGGACAGACTCTAAGCCTCGTTCCCCATCGGACGTCGCCGCTCATTAATGGCTCGCCTTCCGGCCATTGGTGAGGCTGTAGGCCAATCCATGATTTAAAGCGTCCCCAAAATTGTCCACTGAGCAGCTCGCCAAGTTTCGTAGCCATTTGTCACCCATCCCGATAAGCATGGATCAGACTTATCGTATCGAGCAAAACAATAGCCGCCAACGTCACTGGTTTGCCCGCTTCAAACGCAGATGTGCCGTTGTCACGCGTTCCCTGCTCATGCTGGAACTCACGATGCGCCTCTTCGCCACTTTTCACGTCAACGGAACCGACGCGCCGTTGCTGGAAATGGCATCATCTATGATTGATTAACACTCTCCAAATCAGGCCGCCACTCTTGAACGGATGGCCCGCCCCATCTGCAAGTGGTGATTCTCATCTGGCTCTGGTCAGTCTGCTTCAACGTATCCGGTCTCGGGGTCTTGTCCCCGGCCAAGATGGAGATCCGCGCGGCCCGATCCTCATAATCACAGCGGCCTCGAATCACGGCCAACTCGAAGGGCCGTTCAACGGTTCAGGTTTTCACGCCGCCGTTCGACTGCCGGGCGATCTTCCTTTCACCGCACGCGGACTCCGGCGACCCGCCGGCGCGACGAACACCGCCCGGGCAATCTCCTCCATGCCGCCGCCATTTCGCATCCGGCGTCATCGGCGCCGCCATGCGCCAGGACCGCCCAAGCGATGCGCGCCAGCTTGTTGGCCAGCGCAACAACGGCAACGTTCTTGTGCGCCCGCGCCAGAAGCCCGCGTGCCCGCCGGCCAAGAGGCGTCTTCCGCTCGACGAGGTAAGGCAGCACGGCTCTTGCGCCATGAATGAGATTCTTTCGAGGATAGCGATTGCCGCGCTTGCGGATGCCGGGCAGGCGCGGCTTGCCGCCGGCCGTCATCTGGCGCGGCGTCGGTCCGGGCCACGCCGCCATGGCACGGCCGCGCCGGAAGGCCCTTGCGTTGCCGGCGGCCGCCGCTAGTGCCGTGGCGTTGATCGTCCCGGTCCCGGGAATCTTCGTCAGGCGCCGCGCTGTCTCGTCATTCCGCGCCATTTGGACAAACTCTTTGTCAAAGACGGAAATACGCTCGTCGAGCGCCCGCCATTCGGCGCGCAGGTCTTCGCTCGGAACCCGGACGCGCGGGCTCGATGCCTCGATCCCATCTTCATCCGCGAAAGCCGGAAGCTGTTCTTCCAGTTTGCGCCGGCCTTGCGGCGCCACGATCCCGCGCTCCAGCAGCAGCGCCCGCAAATGGTTGATCAACTGTAAAAGACTGAATTTGAACTTTCAGTCACTGCCGCGAGAAATCGCAACCTGCCATTCATCTCATGGCGGCGAGTTTGGCGAGCGGATCGATTCCGTCAAGGACGCGAGCCGCGCTCGCGCCGGCGAAGCCGGTGCCATAGCCCGTTACTTGCAACGGGCGTTCTTCCGAACGCCCTATGGCATCCTTGCCAGAATCGACTCCGCCTCGCCGGTAATGCTTGGCCCGTGCGATGAATGGCGAAATCCGACGTTGACCGGTGGATCAAATCCCAACTTTTACAGATCAACGCGGTGCGCTCCGCCACCAAGCGTTCGCGTGCCCGGTGCGGCGCCTGAATGTCCGGCCGCGCCTGGCTCTTGACCTCGGCAAACCGCATCGCCGGCCGGCTCGCCGCCGCCGCGATCGCCTCGGCATCCAGATCGCCGTTCTTCTGTGCCTTCACATAGGGGCGCACATATTCCGGCGGCATCAGCCGGACCTCGTGTCCCTGAGGGCAAACACCCGGCCCAGATGGTGCGCGCCGCGGCACGCCTCCATCGCAACGACGCAACGCCCGGGGCTCGTGACGAAGCTCTCCAGCGGGCTTCGCCGCATCCGGCGCCTCAAAACAATCCGGCCCGAAGCGTCCAAACCAGCCAGGCCGCAAGAGTTCTTGCCAAGATCGATCCCAATGATGAAGATGTCCATCGGCCCGCTCCTCTCTCTCTCTTACTCTCTTAAAACCAACCGCGATCCTAGCGGATCCCGGCGAAAGCGGCGGGCCATCCCATAATCACAAACAATTCATCCAATTCAACTTCTTTTCGGACGGACACTGAGGTCGCCTTTGTACATTGGAGGCCGGTGTGTCATCGACAATTCGGCGCCTTCGCGTAAATCAAATCAGGTTTACGGCTCGCCTCCTGCGCGCGGTTGAAAGGTTGCCAGGCGGCAATCGTCTGATGAGACGCGTGGCGACTTGGCCAATCACCGCGCCGATTCTGAACGCCATGTTAGGGTATCATCGCCTTTTCAATAGCTTCTCTCAAGCCGTCGCGGCAGCTCGGCCCTACGCGGACGGAGGCTTTGAACATCCAGAATATGCAAAGCGGCACATGTCGCTAGCGGCGGTCCCCAAGCCTAGCGATTATGCCGCACTCTTTCACATGCGAGGTTTGATATATGACCACGCCAAGATTTTTGATTTTGGAGGAAGTATTGGAAATCTGTTATACCTGTACGACCGGTACTTAAACCTACCCCCGGATTGCATCTGGCTGGTTTTTGAGTTGCCTGCTTTGGTGGAGCTGGGACAAAATGTCGCCGCGAAGCGCGCCGAAAATCGTCTTCGGTTTTCGAGAAAATGGGAGGATGCGGCCGGAGCGCAACTCTTGATTGCATCCGGCTCTGTCCATTACTTTGACACACCTTTCTCGCAGAGGGTGGCCGGGCTTCCGGAAAAACCGCCGTATATCATGATAAACTGCACCCCTCTGATTGACGGACCGACGACGGCGACGGTTCAGGACTGTGGGACGCACATGGCTGCGGTCGTCCTCTATAACAGGGCGGAGTTCGTGACGGCCTTTGAGGCGATTGGTTATGAGGTCGTTGACAGCTGGAAAGTGTGGGAACTTTCCCTAAAACTCGTGGGGAAGCCAGAGTCCTCGGCGTTTCCATATTCCGGCTTTTTCTTCCGGCTGAAGGGGCAGGCCCCAAAACGCGGCGGAATGAAGACCGGCCCCGCCGCGGGCGCAAACGATAAGGAGTTCGAGGCCGGCTGAAAACGTTGCCTTCAAGGTTTCGCGGCAGCCGAGAGCGGCGATTGCCAGCGATTGATAGGGTATGCCGCTAGCCCCCGGGCACCGCAAACCGATCGTATCGATGAGCGGCAACCGGGCGTCCCGGCGGTCCCCCACGGATCGTTCGCATTGACCTTGCCATTCGGCCAATAGGCCTCATGGTGGAATAGGTGCCGCGCCAGCGCGATCAGATCTGACAGCTCGAACAGCGGGCGATCCTTGAGCCCATGCCGGAACAGGAAATGACGGCGATTATAGTTTCGGCCAAAGTGCCCGTCTGGATCGGTTTGGACCGGCATATCGCCATCTCGGGCCGCGGCGCTGGAAGCCGACACTCTTTCTTCGAGCGGCAGCGACACTACCTAAAACTCCAGCATGGACCGGCCAACCATCCAACCAATATGACGCTTCCCAGTACGCGGATTTATCCTGTCCTGCGTGCCATCTTTTGTTCTTCCGGGCGGGTGGTTTTCCAAAACGATTCCGTCGCGTCCTCGAGAAGACGGCGAAGGCGCGCATTGCGACAAGACCGCAACCGGCGTGATTGCCCTATCGACGCGTCCTTGTATCTTTGCTGGCGCTGGTGCGGCGTTCTTCCGAAACAAAAAATGCTTAAACTCGCATCGACGGCCCGCAAGAAAGACCGTTGGCTCCTCTCTCAAATTTCCGCTATCTCTCTGAAAAAGCGAAATTGTGAGACATGCGCCATGAGTGGGGCTAGGCAAGGGTTCCGCGGGGCGAAGCTTGGCGGAATGGCCCGCAAACGCACTGCCCGAGCCCATGGTATAAACCCGCGCCTGGCGAAAGCCGAATGCCGCGGCGTAAACCGATCTCCACCGCATTTAATCGCTGCCGCTAATTACTGCCGCGCCGAGTTGATATCGCTTAAGCATGGCTGCTATCTTTGATTCAGCCGGGATGTTAGAGCACGCAGTTGGACCAGGTTTTTCTTTGCGTGCCTCGATTGGTATGACTTTGATTCGGGTTTGCGAATTGGTACGAGCTTCCCGGCGGGTTGGCCGAAGGGGCGTGAGCGGGTCGAAATGCCGGAAAATACTTCACTCGCCGGTGCGCGAACAAGGCGTCGACTATGAGAAACACGCAGGTTCACGAGATGAAATCCAACCGGAGTGGCCGGCGCTTCGACATCGGCGCCATGCTGGCCGAGCGGGAAGCGGAGCGCTATGGCCTGCACACGCAACATCTAAACGAGATGATGGTGCGGGTAGTGCAAACGCTCGGCTTCGACGTCGGCTTTTGCGCCGGCCAAGGCCAATATCTGTTCGATCGTGCCGGCGACCGCTATCTCGACCTCCTCAGCGGATGGGGCGTTTTTGGAATCGGCCGCAATCATCCTTTACTCCGCGAAACATTGAACAGTGTCCTTGCGAGCGATCTGCCCAATCTCGTGCAGATGGACGTGTCCGTTCTCGCCGGTCTGCTCGCCGAACGCTTGCTTGGTTTTGTTCCGTTTCTCGACAAGGTTTTCTTTACGAATTCCGGGTCGGAGGCCGTCGAGGCCGCGCTTAAATTCGCGCGCCGCGCCACGCGGCGTCCCGGCATTGTCTATTGCGATCACGCCTTTCATGGCTTGACCTACGGCGCCTTGTCGTTGAACGGCGATGGGATTTTTAGAGAGGGCTTCGGTCCCCTCGTCCCTGACTGCTACGCAATTCCATTCAACGATCTTGCCGCTTTGGAAAAAGCCTTGTCCGCGCGCGATGCCGCGGCCTTCATCGTCGAGCCGATCCAGGGCAAGGGAGTCAATCTTCCGGACGATCTCTATCTTCGCGGCGCTCAGGTCCTGTGCCGTAAATATGGGACCTTGTTCGTCGCCGACGAAATCCAGACCGGACTTGGCCGCACCGGACAATTCCTCGCAATTGAACATTGGGGCGTCGAGCCCGACATCGTCGTGCTCGCCAAGATGCTCTCCGGCGGTCATGTGCCGATCGGCGCGGTGTTAACTCGCAAGGCAATCTTTGAAAAAACTTTCAACCGCATGGACCGGGCCGTGGTGCATGGCTCGACCTTTGGAAAGAACGATCTCGCCATGGCGGCCGGCCTCGCCGCTCTCGAAGTGATCGAAGCCGAGGAACTCGTTCAAAAGGCCGCGCAGACTGGATCCCGGCTTCTCGCCGCCTTGGAGGCCATGGCGGAGCGGTACGAACTGGTGCGAACGGTGCGCGGCAAGGGCCTCATGATCGGCATCGAATTCGGGCCGCCCCGTTCGCTAAAGCTCAAGGCGGCGTGGACGCTGCTCGAAGCGGCGAGCCCCGGCCTGTTTTGCCAGCTCATCACTATCCCGTTGTTTAAGGATCATAAAATTCTTGTCCAGGTCGCGGGCCACGCGAACCACACCGTGAAGCTTCTTCCGGCGCTCATCATAACGGATTCGGATTGCGAGTGGATCGAACGTGCCTTCGAGGCGGTGATCGCCGATAGCCATCGCGTGCCGGGCGCGGTTTGGTCTCTCAGCAAGACCTTGGCCGGTCATGCCATGAAAGCCCGTGCAACGAAGTAGGCGCGGGCCGGGACACGGGAGCGGCTTACCCCCAACCTCTTCTGGAACGACGATTGGACTCACAGCGCGCGGAGCGCCGAAATTGCTTGCTCGACCTTCGGCAATTCACGAACGGCAATGGCTTGCAAGCCGGGATCCGCGCCGGTTTGGCCAAAATCACGATATAGCGCTTGAAGTTGGACCAAGGCTTCCATCAGGGTGGAAACATAGAGTGAATCGAAATCGCGGCCTCGCGAGGCCGAGAGGCGCCGCAAATCGCTCACCTGAGGCGGCAGCAGTTGCGGCGCGCTTAACGTGGCGGCTCCCGGCCCGATTTTTCCCGTATAGGGGGAGCGGAGGGTGACGACGGGACCGTTCACGTTGACCCAAGCCACCAGGGAATTGGCGGCGGTAGTTTGATCCTTGGCGAGTTTCCCCGCGAGATCGCGGAGTTTGCCATTGTGTGAATTTGCGCTTGCCATGCGGCTTGCGGCGGCTATGAAATTCGCGTTAGGAATAGCGCTGGCCACGAAACGCGCCGTTAGTTCCGCGGGAGACGAGGTGCCCGAAGAGACGGGGGGCGGATTGGCATCAACTCCCGTCTGAGCGGCGGCCGGCGCGGCAAGCACCAAACCGGCCAGCGCCTTAGCCAGCAGCGCCCGCGCGGGTACAAAGGTGGCTCTCACGTTTTTCTCCTTGGCACCAGGTGCCGTCGGCGATGACTATTGAAGCCGGATTTTCACCAAAAGGCGAATCCCGGTTCCGGCGTTCGAATTGCAATCAAACCAGGGGCCGCGCAATTTCCGCTCTAACTTTATCTTTTCCGCGTGTTTTTCGAAGTGAAACAGCGCGGCTACTCGGACCCGGCTTTCGATTGCGGCGCGGGGGCGGGTTCCGGCTTGCGATTGGCCTTCGAATTTAATTTGAAATTTGCCGCCGGTTTCTGTTTCGCCATCGCCGGTTTCGCCCTTGCCTTCGCGCGATCCTCGAGCGCCGCCTGCAAGGCGAGCGCGCGGGCCTGGGTGATCCGCAGCGCGCAAAATCCGTGAATATCCTCGCCCAAATAATTGCGGCAGATCACCTCGCGCTCCGACGAGAACCCGGCCTGTTCGCTGGCGATTCGTTTGATGGCCTCTTTGTCCTTGCCGGCGCTCGTCAGCAGCGCGTGAAACCTGCCGAGCATGGCCAACTCCACGCGGCCCCGCTCGCGCTCCAACTGCTTCGTCTGATCGGGACCGATGGCGTTCCCCTGGGGGCCCCAAAGCCCGGCAGGATCGACCCGGCAATCCGCCGCCCGGAAATCGCATGTCCGGGGCGTGCGGGTGACCAGGACGGCTCCTTCCAGCACGTCAAGCGAAAACGGGCAAGCTCCGATCTCAACTTCGTAGCGCGATACGCCCCTGGGCCGCCCAGCGAATCTTGTTTGGATCGGCGTGCCCGCGACCACTTCGACCTGGCATTGTTCGCCCGGATGCGAAATTTCTTCCCCGGCAATCGAAAGCCGGGTGATCTCAAGCCCTTTGCCGGACCCGCGCTGGAAGGCGATGATCCCGGCAAATCCGTCGCGCGACAGTTCCTGCCCGAAAATCGTCTCCTCCGACGGTGGCTTGAGTCCCGCCGGTTTTGGTTGCCCTGGCGCGGCGCCTGCGGGATTGGGCGCCGTCTTTGTCACCGTGGACGGCGACCCCTGGAGGGCGCCTGGAAGCATGAGTTGCGCGCGCGCCAACGCCGGGGTCAGGAGAGCCGCAAGAAGCACAACCGAAGGAAAATGTCGCAACTGGAATCCCGCCGTGATGACATGCCGCGGCAGGATAGCACTTTGGGCCGCGGCTTGGCACGTTTGCGCGACTGGAGAATCGAAACACGGCAAACTTACCGGATTCCCCTAAGGATTCCGGCGGCATGGCGCGTGAAAAATTCTGGCGCGCGCCACCGCTTGCCTCGAACCTTCGTCTTGCACACCTCGATCGTCCACTTATATTCGGCGCATCTTGCGTTCACGCGCTGCCATACCAATTTGAACTTAATCGGGGACGGGGCGGAAATCCGTCCGCCCATTTGCCGGATCGCCTCGGGATCCGGTGGTCTTGCGGATCGAAAGGAAGAGCAATCATGGCTAAAGTCATCGGAATCGACCTCGGCACCACCAATTCTTGCGTGGCGATCATGGAAGGTGCGACACCGAAGGTTATCGAGAACGCCGAGGGGGCCCGGACCACGCCCTCGATCGTCGCATTCGCGGACGACGGCGAGCGTCTCGTCGGCCAGCCGGCCAAGCGTCAGGGCGTCACCAATCCCGAACGGACGTTTTTTGCGATCAAGCGGCTTATCGGCCGGACTTTCGACGACCCGATGACCAAGAAGGACATGGGCCTCGTCCCTTATAAGATTATTCGCGCCGCCAACGGGGACGCCTGGGTCGCGGCGGATGGCAAGCAATATTCCCCCTCGCAGATTTCCGCCTTTATTTTGCAAAAGATGAAGGAGACCGCCGAAGCCTATCTTGGCCAGGAGGTGCGTCAGGCGGTCATTACAGTTCCCGCCTATTTCAACGATGCCCAGCGGCAGGCGACCAAGGACGCAGGCAAGATCGCTGGCCTCGAAGTCCTCCGCATCATCAACGAGCCGACCGCGGCGGCGCTCGCTTATGGCCTCGACAAGAAGGGCTCGGGGGTCATCGCGGTCTACGATCTCGGCGGCGGCACCTTCGACATCTCCATCCTCGAAATCGGCGATGGCGTGTTCGAGGTGAAATCGACCAACGGCGACACCTTCCTGGGCGGCGAGGATTTCGATGTCCGCCTTGTCGAGTATCTTGCCGACGAGTTCAGGAAGGACAATGGGATCGACCTGAAAAAGGACAAGCTCGCGCTCCAGCGCCTTAAGGAAGCGGCCGAAAAAGCCAAGATCGAATTGTCGTCCGCGACCCAAACCGAGATCAACTTGCCCTATATCACCGCTGACGCCACGGGACCGAAACATCTCACCTTGAAACTCACGAGGGCGAAGTTCGAGGCGCTTGTCGACGATCTGATCCAAAAAACTGTCGACCCGTGCCGCAAGGCCTTGAAGGACGCGGGGCTTACCGCGGGCGAGATCAATGAAGTAGTTCTCGTCGGCGGCATGACTCGCATGCCCAAGGTGCAAGACGTGGTCAGAAGTTTCTTCGGCAAGGAGCTGCATAAAGGGGTCAATCCCGACGAAGTCGTCGCGATCGGCGCGGCGGTTCAGGCCGGCGTCCTCCAGGGCGATGTGAAGGACGTGCTTTTGCTCGACGTGACGCCTCTGTCCCTCGGGATCGAGACCCTCGGCGGCGTGTTCACGCGGCTGATCGAACGGAACACGACTATTCCGACCAAAAAGAGCCAGGTATTTTCGACCGCGGAAGACAGTCAGACGGCGGTTACCATCCGAGTCTTCCAGGGCGAACGCGAAATGGCGGCGGACAATAAGCTGCTTGGCCAGTTCGATCTCGTCGGGATCCCGAGCGCGCCGCGCGGCGTACCACAGATCGACGTCACTTTCGACATCGACGCCAACGGCATCGTCAACGTATCGGCGAAGGACAAGGCAACCAACAAGGAGCAGCAGATCCGGATCCAGGCCTCCGGCGGCCTCAGCGAAGGCGATATCGATAGAATGGTGAAGGACGCCGAGTCGCACGCTTCCGAAGATAAGAGACGCCGTGAACTCGTCGATGCCAAGAATCACGGCGAGGCGATGATTCATACCGCCCAGAAATCCCTGGCGGAATTCGGGACCAAGGCCGCCGAATCCGACAAGAGTGCGATCGAGGCCGCCATCGGCGCCTTGAAGTCGGCTCTTGAAGGCGAGGACACCGAAGCAATCAAGGCCAGAACGAATGACCTCGTGCAAGCGTCCATGAAGCTCGGCGAAGCGATGTATAAGGCCCAAGGCGCGGGGCCGGGCGCGGAGGGCGCGCAAGCCGAGACAAAGGACGATGTCATCGATGCGGACTTCAAGGAAGTCGGCCCCGACGACAAGAAGAAATCCGCGTAAGCGGGCAGCGAGGTTCGCGAGAACCGTGCCTCCAAAGCCCGTTGCGTTTTAGGCCCTTCGCGTGGGATTCGATTTGGCGCAAAGCGGATCACCCGCGAAGCCGTTTATTTTCGGGTGGCGTTTCTAGCGAAATCAGATTTCACTTGCCGGCGATCATGGTCTAGCGTGCACCGGGGCTCTTTCCTTCGGCGCGGGGGGTGAATCCGGCGGTACGTCGACCTTGCCGCTGGCGCCATTCATGGTGCGGAAACTTGCCTAAAGGGCGCGGTGCTGGCATCGAGATGCGGTTGAAATGGCGCCGGACTACATAAATTTTAGATGAGGGAACAGGCGGCGCCCGGAACACCCAGCGAGAAGCTCCGGCGGGCGACGGTTTGGAACGCGAAGCGCGATGATGAGACGGGACTATTACGAAATTCTTGGCGTTTCCAAAAGCTGCACGGACGCCGAGATGAAATCGGCTTTCCGCAAGGCGGCGATGCAATGTCATCCCGACCGCAACCCCGGCAATAAGGATGCCGAAATTCAGTTCAAGGAACTGAACGAAGCCTATCAAGCGTTGTCGGATTCGCAGAAACGGGCGGCTTACGATCGCTACGGTCATGCCGCCTTCGAACATGGCGGTTTCGGAACCGGAGGCGATGGTTTCGCGGCGTCGATGGCGGATATTTTCGACGACCTTTTCGGCGATGTGATGGGCGGGCGGCGCGGCGGCGGACGCAAGGGCCCCGCGCGCGGGTCGGATCTCCGCTACAACCTGGAAATTTCGCTCGAACAAGCATTTCACGGCAAAGCGGCATCGATTAGCCTGCCAGCCTCGGTCGCCTGCGAGGCTTGCGCGGGGTCCGGTGCCAAGGCTGGTGCGATACCGCGGCTTTGTCCCACCTGCGGCGGGCACGGGCGCGTGCGTGCGCAGCAAGGCTTCTTTGCGATCGAACGGACCTGTCCGCATTGCCATGGGGGCGGCGAAATCATCGACGATCCATGCCACGCCTGCGGCGGCTCGGGCCGCGTTACACGCGAACGCCGCCTTTCCGTCAATATTCCGCCTGGCGTCGAGGACGGGACGCGGATCCGTCTCGGCGGCGAAGGGGAGGCAGGGGCCAAGGGCGGTCCGGCGGGCGATCTTTACATCTTCGTGTCGACGAAGCCGCATCCTTTTTTTCAGCGCGACGGCGCCGATCTTTTCTGCCGCGTTCCGATCTCGATGGTCCAGGCAGCGCTTGGCGCGGAAGTCAGCGTCCATACGCTCGATGGCGGCGAGGCCAAGGTCAAAATCCCGGAAGGCACGCAATCCGGCAAACAATTCAAATTGAAAAACAAGGGCATGCCGGTGCTGAGATCGCGCGACGCCGGCGATCTTTATATCGAGATGACGGTTGAAACGCCGCAAAGTCTCACCAAGCGGCAACGCGAACTCCTCGCCGAATTCGAAGCGCTGTCCTCGACGAAGACGCATCCCGAATCCGCTGGCTTTTTTGCGCGGATGAAAGACTTCTTCGAGAATTTGAGCGGGCAGTGAGCCCTTGGCGCGTGCGGCCCTTGCTCGTTTCATTTATTTATGTTTTGTGACGCCTCGCCCTTTGCTGGCGATTTTGCGGGGGTAGTATCCCCCGTATCAAGAGGGAGGATCTTTTTTGCGTAGCCAACCCGCGCGCGCGAATTGGCGCAGCTCGTCAAAGCCCAACCCGCCGATCGAGCAGCGGATTGCCGACGAGGCGCGCTTCTTCAGATCGTGGCTCGACAATCCAGCGGTTGCCGGCGCGGTCTCCCCATCGGGGCGCTTTCTGGCGCGCATGATGGCGCGTTACGTCGATCCGCGCAAAGCGGGGCCTGTTGTCGAACTGGGCCCTGGCACCGGCGCGATCACGGAGGCGCTCTTGCAGCGCGGCATCGCGCCAGGGCGGCTTTTTCTCGTGGAATTCGACCCCGGCTTCTGCAAGCTCCTTAAGCGGCGCTTTCCCGGCGTCCATGTCATCAAAGGGGATGCGTATCAATTGTCGCAGACCTTGAAAGGCCGGCTTCGCCGGCCGCCGGCAGCGATCGTATCGAGCCTGCCGCTGTTATTGAAACCCGAGGCGCAAAGGCTTGCGCTCCTCGCCGACGCCTTCGATTGCATGAGCCCGGACGGGTGCTTTGTCCAATTCACTTATGGTCGCGTCTCGCCGGTACCCCGCGACAAGGCATCGGCGCTCGATTTTCACGTCGAAGCTTCCCCGCCGGTCTGGTTGAACCTGCCGCCCGCGCGCGTCTGGATTTACCGGCGTCAGGCGCAGGCAGCCAAGAGCGTGGTGCAAAGGCGGCCGAATCCGGCGCAGGAATTCTTCGACAGACTCAAGCTCGGGACCGAAAAGATCCATCTCGACTTCAAGAAAGAGATCGCCGCCGCCAAAGCCAGGCTTCGAATTCGAGACGAGCCCTGGCCAACCCTCGCGGAAGGGAGTGTGGGCGGAGTCCCGGTTGGACAGCTTGCGCAAGGCGTCCGGAATCGATCATTCGCGCCATCCGTGATGAGCGCGGCGGCCCCTACCCAGCAACACGCGGCGAGGCGCAGGCCCCCGTCTAGCGCCGATCAAATTCCCTGTGTATAGCTCTCGTACGTTCTTGTAGGGGGATGGCCTTTACTAGCTCATGATGCGCATGCTTCTGAGAGGTGGCTGATTCGCATGTCGGGAGCATACCAAATGCATGGGACGCCGATTCCGGCAACGGCATCCATACGTAGCGCTGCAATTGCGCGAGATATTCCAACCAACATGGCCGAAAGGCTAATCGTAGCCCTTGACGTTCCTAGCCCGAATGATGCCAAAGAACTTATAAAGAAATTAGATGGTATCGTTTCTTTTTACAAAATAGGGTTGTGGCTTCTTTTTGCTGAGGGGACAGATAAACTCATTGATAAACTTATCAAGAATGGGAAGAATGTCTTTCTTGACTATAAAATGTTTGACATAGGAGAGACAGTCCGTAAAGGTGTTACTCGCGCAAAGGATCGTGGAATAAAATTTGTCACGGTGCATGGTGATGATGAGATTATGAAGGCGGCCGTCGAAGGAAAGGGAAATTATGACTTCCTGAAGATTTTTACAATAACTGTGTTAACTAGCATGGATGACGAAGATCTCAAAGAAATGGGCTATAGACTTACTGTAAAAGAATTGATTGAATTGCGCGTGAGAAAATCTCGTGAATGTGGGTGTGACGGAATTATTGCATCGGCGGAAGATAACCCGAATGAAATACGTCAACTCGTTGATGACCAGGGGCTTCTGATAGCAACCCCCGGCATTCGGTCCATTGGTCACCCGGCAGACGACCATAAACGGCATGCAAGCCCTACACAGGCAATCAAGGATGGGGCGGATTACCTGGTGATTGGCCGGCAAATTATTCAGAGTAGCGATCCTGCTTCAATGGCTCGTACCGTGATCGAGGAAATGAAGCTTGGCATACCAGGCCAAAGCGCTTAGCCGCCGATGATAGCCGCTAACCCCTCAGGGGTGCCCCTTTCTATGACGACCGCGACCTCACCGACGCTGGGTACGCATACGACGTCGCGGATCTCGTCGCCCGGCGCGCGGCGCAGGCCGGCGAAGCAGGCCTCGACGGGGTGATTCTATCCGCTGCGGAGGCGCGCGCTGTACGTGCGAGCCTCGGGCGCAAAATGATCCTCGTGGCCCCTGGAATCCGGCCAGCCGGCACCAATGCCGCCGACCAGAAAAAACGGTGACGCCCGCCGCCGTCATTGCCGCTGGGGCGGATTATCTCGTCGTTGGCCGGCCAGTGACGCAGGCGAGAAATCCGCGCGAGGCGGCGCACGCGATCATTGCGGAAATTGCCGCCGTTCAGTCCTGAAACGCAAAACGCCGGGCGTACCTCCGGCCCGGCGCGCGACCCTGGCACGCATCGAATGAGCGGTCCAGAATCGAAGCGAACATGGACGATCGCGATGACGGCGCGATGACGGAGCTCACTGCTGAAAGCGCAATTTGGCAACAAAAACGGCGGCGCGGCCGCTTTTGCCCGCGCTTTTCCTTGCGGGCGCCGCGGATTATCGACAGGATAGGAGTGGAATCGCGGGAGACCGGTCATGAGCGATATGCGGCTAGTCGTTGCCGGAGCGGCCGGACGCATGGGCCGCGTCCTCGTCGAGATAATTCGGCAAACGCCGGGCGCCCACCTCGCGGGGGCGATAGAACAGCCTGATTCAATCGCGATCGGGCAGGACGCGGGGCTGCTCGCCGGCTGCGGCCAAATGGGTGTCCCGATCAGCGGCGACGCTCTCGCAACCGTCGCGGGCGCGGACGGAATTCTCGATTTCACCTCGCCCCAATCGACGATCGCACTCGCCGCGCTCGCCGCGCAAGCGCGAATCGTTCACGTGATCGGCACGACGGGTTTGGACGCGGACCATCTTGCGAGGTTAGAGGCCGCCGCGCGCCATGCCGTCGTCGTGCGCTCGGGCAACATGAGCCTTGGGGTCAATCTCCTTGCCGCTCTCGTCGAGAGGGTCGCCCGCGCGCTCGGGCCCGAATACGACATCGAGATCGTCGAAATGCATCACCGCATGAAGGTCGATGCGCCGTCCGGCACCGCGCTTCTTCTCGGCGAAGCGGCGGCGAAAGGCCGTGGCGTCAAACTCGAACAGCATTCGGTTCGCGTGCGCGACGGTCACACCGGCTTACGCGGAATCGCTGATATCGGCTTTGCGTCGCTGCGCGGCGGGACAGTGATCGGGGATCACAAAGTGATTTTCGCGGGGCCCGGCGAACGAGTCGAACTCGCCCATATCGCGGAAGATCGCAGCATTTTCGCGCGCGGCGCCGTGCAGGCCGCGCTCTGGGGCAAGAACCAAAAGCCGGGCCTTTATGCGATGGCCGATGTGCTCGGGCTCGCCGGCTGAAATTTTGCCGGGCGCCGGTTCAACGAGGGGTGCCACATGAATATGCAAAGCTGGCGGCGTCTTTGGCCGGCGTGGCGGCGGGCCTGCAAGCGCGTCCCGGCCACCCCATATTTTAGGTTTGGCAGCGCTTGCAAAAATACCTCGCATGACTTCGGACTCCACGCATCCGGCTTTTTCGGCCCCCTACGCGCAGGAAGACGAGCTGCTTGCTGCCCATCTTCTCGCCCATGCTGGACTGGACACCGAGGCTGAGGCGCGGATCGACCGGCGCGCTCTTCGTCTCATCAATGCGGTGCGGGTGAAGTCGATTCGCATCGGCGGGGTCGAAGATCTTTTGCGCGAATATTCCTTGTCGTCGGAGGAGGGTCTCGCCCTGATGGTGCTCGCCGAATCGCTTCTGCGGGTGCCTGACGATCTCACCGCCGACCGGCTCATCGAAGACAAGCTCGCCTCGCCGCATTGGAGCCGCCACGCCGGGGACTCGGAGGCGCTCCTCGTCTCGGCCGCCGCTTGGGCGCTTGGAGTCACCGCGCGGGTCATCGGCAAGGGCAAAACGGCGGAGGGAGTGGTCGCCGCGCTGGCGCACCGGATCGGCATGGGCGCCCTGCGCGCTGCCGCGCGGCGGGCCGTGCAGCTCATGGGGTCGCATTTCGTCTTCGGTCAAACCATCGAGGACGCCTTGGCGCGGGCTCACTTGAAGGACGGACGGCTTCATCGCTATTCTTTCGATATGCTGGGCGAAGGCGCGCGGACGCAAGCCGGCGCACAGCGCTATTTTGCTTCATACGCGAAAGCGATTGAAGCAATCGGCGAGTCGGCGGGGCCCGGATCCCTCCCGGAGCGGCCCGGCATTTCAGTCAAGCTTTCGGCGTTGCATCCGCGCTACGAGCCTTTGTCGCGTCCGCGTGTGCTCGCCGAGCTCGCGCCGCAAGTTGCCCAACTCGCACGGATCGCCAAACGGCACGATTTGAACTTCACCATCGATGCCGAGGAAGCCGACCGGCTTGAGCTTTCGCTCGATGTTGTCGATTTGTTGCTGACCGATCCCTCGCTTTCAGGGTGGGACGGGTTCGGTCTCGCGGTCCAGGCCTACCAGAAGCGCGCCTTAATGGTGATCGATTACATTGCCGCGGCGGCGCGCCGTCATGATCGCCGTTTGATGCTGCGGCTCGTAAAAGGGGCTTATTGGGACACCGAGATCAAGCGGGCGCAGGAGCGGGGTCTTCCCGATTACCCGGTATTTTCACGCAAGGCGATGACCGATCTCAATTATCTTGCGTGCGCCACAAAGCTCCTCGGCATGCGAGACATCGTTTATCCTCAATTCGCGACCCATAACGCGCTTACCATAGCGACAATCGTCGAATCCGCTGGAGATATCGAGGGCTTCGAATTCCAGCGCCTCCACGGCATGGGCGAAGACCTTTTCGCCGCCTTGCGGTCCGAGATCCCTGAGCTTGCATGCCGGATCTACGCGCCGGTCGGCGTTCATGAAAACCTGCTCGCCTATCTCGTGCGCCGTCTTCTTGAAAATGGCGCCAACTCCTCGTTCGTCGCGCGCCTCGGCGATCCGCGGGTGCCGAGTTCCGAGCTTATCGTCAGGCCGCAGGCCATCATTCGAGACTGCAACCATGCCCGCGCGCGCCTGCCGCTGCCCGCGGATATTCACATGCCCTTGCGCAAGACCGCTAACGGAATCGAATTCGGCGATCGCCGGGCGCTTGCCGCCCTCACCAATGCGATCGCGAAATCCGAGGGAATGCGAGAGGCGGCGCCAATCGTCTCTGGCGCTTGGCGCGAGGGCAAGGAACGTGCGGTCGTTTCGCCTATCGACGGGTCGAAGATTGGTATTGTGCGCGAGGCGACGCCCGGCTTGTTGGCGGAAGCCATGCGCGAGGCGCGCGCGGGCTTTCGTCTTTGGTCTCGCGTGCCGGCGGCCTCGCGCGCGGCCTGTCTCGATCGTGCCGCGAACCACATTGAGGCGGAAGCGCCCGCCGTGCTGGGCCTGCTGCAAGCCGAGGCGGGCAAGACACTGGAGGACGCGACCGGCGAATGGCGGGAGGCAATCGATTTCTGCCGCTATTACGCGCAAGAAGCGCGCCGGCTCTTTGAAACCGCGACTGTCATGCGCGGGCCCACTGGCGAAGACAATCGATTATATCGTCATGGGCGAGGTGTGTTCGTCTGCATCAGCCCTTGGAACTTTCCGTTGTCGATCTTTCTCGGCCAGGTGGCCGCGGCGCTTGCCGCTGGAAACAGCGTCCTTGCCAAACCCGCCGAGCAGACCCCCTTGATCGCCGCCATCGCCGTTGCGCTTTTGCATCGCGCTGGCGTGCCCGGCTCAGCATTGCATCTCTTGCCGGGGGACGGCGAGCTTGGCGAGAAGCTTATCGCCTTGCCCGGCGTCGCGGGGGTGGCATTCACGGGCTCGATGGAAACCGCCACGAAGATCAATCGCCGGTTGGCCGCGAAGGACGGGCCAATTCCCGTGTTGATCGCGGAAACTGGCGGGATCAACACGATGATCGTCGATGCGACGGCCTTGCCGGAACAAGTTTGCGACGATGTTCTCGCCTCGGCGTTTCGCTCGGCCGGGCAACGCTGCTCCGCGCTCCGGCTTCTTTGCGTCCAGGAGGATGTCGCGGACAAGATGATCGCGATGATCGCCGGGGCGGCACGCGAGCTCCTGGCCGGCGATCCGCGCGATACGCAAGTGCAGGTCGGCCCGGTGATCGATGGCGCCGCCAAGGCTAACCTTAACGCGCATATCGCCCTGATGCGAAGCTCGGCGATTGTCCACTTCGCGGGCGAGATACCGCGCGCGCCAACCAACGGGTTTTATGTCGCGCCTCACATTTTCGAAATTACCGCCGTGGGCGATTTGAAACGCGAGATATTCGGTCCGGTTCTCCATGTCGTTCGTTACAAGGCAGCCGAGCTTGATGGATTGCTTGATTCTATCGAAGCCAGCGGGTTCGGGCTGACCATGGGAGTGCATTCGCGCATTGACGCCACCATCGATCGTATTTTAGGCCGGCGGCTGGCGGGCAATTGCTATGTAAATCGCAATATGATCGGGGCCGTCGTTGGCACGCAGCCCTTCGGCGGGTTCAATCTGTCGGGCACCGGGCCCAAAGCAGGCGGGCCCCACTACCTCAGCCGTTTTTGTCTCGAACAAACGGTCTCGATCAACACGGCGGCGGTGGGCGGGAACGCTAGTCTCATCAACAACACGCAATGATCTGAAAGGAATGCTTTTCGCTTATTTCCTAGGCGCAATGCCGTCATGTGGAACCGCAAGGGCGCTTTTCGCTTGCAAGATTTCCGTCAGTTTGCGAAACGCATCCTTGCTCCGCCGGGACCGTGGGGATTGGGCGATGGCTTCTGGCTCCGTGATGATGCGACAAAGACCTGCCGGGAGTTATCCCTTGAAGGGATAGGAGAAACATCCAATGGTTATGCCCCGAAGCGAACACGGGAACGCCATAGGGGCGCCGGGCTAGTGTATAGTCTCACGCAACGCTTTACAATGTGATCCGGGACGTGTATACTGCGCTGCATGTGGACAGGCAGCCCGGCACTCGACATGACGCCCGCGGACAAGGCGGCCTTGGCACGGCTGGCGCGTTCCGGCAAGACGGAGCAGCGGATCGCTTTGCGGGCGCGGATTATTCTGGGCGCGGCCGAAGGAAAATCAACCAACGCGCTGGCGAAACAACTTGGCACATCGCGTCCAACCATCATCGGTTGGCGCAACCGCTTTGCCGAAGGCGGCGTTGACGCGCTTTATCAAGATCGTCCCCGGGGACGCAGCTTCAAACCTTTGCCACCAACAAAAGAAACCGAAGTCGTTGAAAAAACCTTGACCCCGCCCGCGCACGCGACGCACTGGAGCTGCCGCTCGATGGCTAAAATCAGCGGTGTCAGCAAAGCTTCGGTGCAGCGGATTTGGGATGCGCACGGCCTGAAACCGCATCTGGTCAAGACGTTCAAACTGTCCAACGATCCGCATTTTATCGAAAAACTTGAAGATGTTATCGGCCTGTATATGAACCCGCCGGAACACGCGCTGGTGTTCTGCATCGACGAAAAAAGCCAGATCCAGGCACTTGATCGCACCCAGCCTGGCTTGCCGATGAAGAAAGGCCGCCAAGGCACCCTGACGCATGACTACAAGCGCAACGGGACAACCACATTGTTTGCCGCGCTCGATGTCCTGAAAGGCGAAGTCATCGGTCAGTGCATGAAGCGCCATCGGCATCAGGAATTTCTGGCTTTTCTAAAAACCATCGGCCGCAACACGCCCAAACAACTCGACATTCACGGCATTGCCGACAACTACGCGACCCATAAAAAACAGGAAGTCAGGGATTGGCTCGCCAAACACCCGCGCTTTCACCTCCACTTCATTCCAACCTCGTCATCGTGGTTGAACCTCGTCGAACGCTGGCTCGGAAAGATCACCACGGAGCGTATTCGCCGCGGTGTTTTCACGAGCGTGCCGGAACTTGAAGCCGCCATCCACGACTATATCAAGCACAACAATGCCGATCCGACGCCTTTCGTCTGGACAAAATCCGCGCACGACATCATCCTCAAGGTCAATCGCGGCAGAGCGGCGCTGAAAATGCCACCGCTCGCGCGCCAGGATAAATTGTAACCTTTTGCACGAGACACTACACTAGCATACGATCGCGGTGGAGCGCTGCACATGGATGCGCCCAGAACCGCCGCCTGAATGAGATACTTATACATCGACATAAGCCATCCTGTAGATCACAGTGGTGGCGGCGTCCCGTTAAAACTTACGTTAGCCGGCCAAGATTGATACGCAATAAGCCGCGACAAGCAGCACCAGCACGGTCGTCACGAATAGCTCGGTTCGGACGCCTCCCGTCTTCTGAGGCTCGGCATCATTGATGAGACGCGTGTTGCGCGCGAAGCGCAAGTCCCCTATGACAATCAGAATGACGCCAACGAGCATGAGCGCGAGCCCATCGTAGCGCCCGAGCGGCCCAGTCAGTCTTTCGGTCCTAATTCCTCGCCCCGCTCCGGTGGCGGTGCTCGCCAGTGCGAGAATGAACAGGTTGAATTTCTCGACAACAAAGCCAAAGGCGATCACCGCGATGCCGGTGCGCACCCAGGCGAGGAAGGTGCGCTCGTTGGCGGATTGTTCCGTGAAGTTGTGGATCATGGTCATTCTCCAAATTCGCCCGGCCGAGTGGCCGGAATAACATGAGCCCAAGCGCGCCGAACGCGCGGGATAATGATGCGGAAGCAAATATCAAACTACATTCTCTGAGATACTTGTACAGCCTTGACGTACCGGCTTGCGATCAACGCGAGCGCTTTGTGGTCAAATGGACTCGTTCGATTGAAAGGTTATCAATCGAAATCAAAGAATTGAAGTGGCGCGGGCCCCGCGCCGGTTAGGCAACCGGCAACTTCAGCCGGTCCGCCGCACGGCACCGCCAGACTACGGAAACGGAAAGCAAGCGCATGAGCTGCGCCAAAATCATGCTGATCAGGCATGCGGAAAGGCCGAGCGCGGACAAATCGATCCGCGGCGTGACCCAGGAAGGGGTGAAGAACAAGGAAGAGCTCACGGTGCGCGGCTGGCAGCGCGCGGGCGCGCTCGTGCGTTTTTTTGCGCCACGCGACAACCGCTTTGTCCACCCTGCCCTTGCACGGCCGGAAATTTTGTTTGCTTGCAAGGCCGGACCGGCAGCTCCAAGTCTGCGGCCGCAGCATACTTTGTTGCCGCTCGCCAGTCTCATCGAAACCGGGCTCAATTGCGACTATTATGAAGGCCAGGAAAAGGAACTTGTGCAAAAAGCGATCGCCGCGCAAGGCACGGCGTTGATCGCATGGAAACACAACAATATGCAGGTCATCGCCAATGCCATTCTGGGAAACAAGACGAGCGCGCCGCAATATTGGCCGCTCGACCGTTTCGATCTCGTCTGGGTCTTTGACCGGCGAGGCGACACCTGGACCTTCACGCAGGTTCCTCAATTGCTTCTGGCCGGCGACCGGCCGGATGTGATCGATTAGGCGATGGCTTTACGGCGAACGCGGCTCGCGGCTATGATAAAACGTCACGGCTGGAGCAACCCAACATGCCGCCAAGCAAGAGCGCAAAACACCGCTTCGAGCGGATCGCTTTCTTGTCGTCTGGCACGCCGGAAGCAAATGCGGCACAGGCCGGCCTCGCCGCGCGCTTTGGAACGATCGATCCGGAAACAGCCGATGTCGTCGTGGCGCTTGGCGGCGATGGGCTCATGCTGCAGACGCTGCACCGCTTCATGGGAAAAAACAAGCCGATCTACGGCATGAAGCAGGGCTCGGTGGGCTTTCTCATGAATGAATTCCATGGCCCGGACCTCGAACGGCGTCTCGACCAAGCGGAAGCATCGATCGTGCATCCATTGCTGATGGAGGCAACCGGCACACAGGGGGAATGCATCAAGGCGCGCGCGGTCAATGAAGTCTCCATCCTGCGCCACGCCTATCAAGCGGCAAAAATGCGGATTTCGATTGACGGCAAGGAGAGACTCGGCGAACTCATCGCCGATGGGCTGCTCGTCGCCACGCCGGTCGGTTCGACCGCCTATAATTTGTCGGCGCATGGACCGATCCTGCCGCTCGACGCGACGTTGATGCCGTTGACGCCGATCGCCGCGTTCCGGCCGCGCCGCTGGCGGGGCGCTCTATTGCCCGACACGGCGCATGTGACAATCGATATTCTCGAGGCGGAAAAACGGCCCGTCGCCGCCGTCGCCGATCATTTCGAGGTGAAGAACGTCGTGAAGGTAACGGTCGCGATGGATCATGCGACCGGCCTCGTTCTTCTCCACGATCCAGGTCATTCGCTCGGCGAACGGATCCTGCGGGAACAGTTTGGATATTAGAGCGATGCCTCGGGTGATGTCTCAGCTTGAATTTCTGCTGTTGACCCAAAGCGGCCTCTTCGACATTGTGCAGAAATCAAGAATTCCGCAACACCCAAGAAATGCTTATGCAGCAAGGGTTCTTGCACTATTTGCCCCCAAAGCGCCCCTGTCAAAACGGGACGCAAGCGAAGGGCTCCTTAACTCCAGAAACCAGATGCACCAGGACAGGAGCGAGGGCGGCGGCAACGCGCCAGGAGCGGTCGTCCGTCTGACCTCAGCCGAATGGCCTGAGCCGACCCAGCTTTCAACTTCCTGTCCTTGACCACTCAACTGGCACAGCCTTGTCTGCAACCTGGGCCATGCTTACAAGGCAGTCGCCGAGCTCCTTTATCTCCCAAGGCGGAGTTCCATCAGCCTGTCGCGCGCGATAGGCTGCATATCCGATATCGACCAAAAATTGTCGATCCGACCAATCATTATGGGACAGCAATTTGATTGCCGCCCATTGGTCGTCCGACCATGCACCAGGCCCCATCTCCTGCAGGAGGGCGCTAGTTAAGTTGCGTCGACCTGGATCGGGAAACTCAAAGCGCCATGCTCGGAAGGCCATGACTACATTCTTCCAAGCGCCTTTAGTGGTCCCTAAAAAAATCTGCGCCGGAACCGGGTCTGGGTATTTCTCGTTCACGCGCAGCTTTGGCCATGTCGGCCTCCTGACCGTCATGGAGCCCCACAGGGTATGCGGAGTGATTTCGATGTCCCAGCCGCCACCCAATTGATTCCTGACCTGATCTTCTAAGGCTTGTAAAATCCCCTGAATCAGAAGTGCATGCACGCCTTCGCCGGTATCGCTCATGCTTCTGCCTACGCCACCGAGCATTGCCTCTTCGACGTCGAATGCGAGTTCGAGGTTGTGTCGGTCCTTTAGGATGAACGCAGCGACCTCTTTATCCACCAAATTAGTCATGGCCCGTGGCCTCCTCAGAAAAATTGCTGGCAACGTAATCGAGCAAGTCCCGAAGGAACCACCGAACTCGCTCGGCCCGACAGACTTCAGCGCAACGCATGAGCCAATCTTCTATCGAGACCTCGCTGTTGTCACCGAGACGGGCGAACGGAATGGTGCGGAAGCGGCCTTTAGCCTCAAGGCCCATGCGCATTTGAGGCTCAATGGAGTGATCAGGGGGGTGCGACCCGGTACCAGAGAGGTAGCCAAACCACCATCGCTCTGGAAAATACTTCGCAAGATGGTGGCAATAGCATCTCACTTGATTGGCACGGTCACCGGCCCAGGGCTTGTTCTCGATGCCGATTGCAAATGGGGCTATCGAGCCAATCTCGACCAGAATGTCGATACGACCTTTCTCTCGTGCCACGTGGCACAGTGCGCGATCGGTCGGAACGCCAGAGATGCCAAACATCTCAATAAACTGGCCGAGGAATAAACCGCCCTGTCCATGCGCTTCGGCGGGATCTAGCAAACACGCGAACGTATCTGATAGCTGCCTTTCGTCGGGCCGAAGCAGCTTTGTCGCGCTAAAGCCGGTGGCCAGTTCGAAATCTAACTGCCGCTGGGCAACAGCCGCTATGCGGGTGATGCTGTCGAGAACGCGGAAGAACGGCTCAAGCTGTTCGTCCATTCCAGTCTCCTCAATTTGAGACAGTCAGGGTCGTGTTTGTTCTGGACAACACAACGAGAGCTGATCGGGTTGAGTTTCCATGCGCAGGCACCCATGAGCGAGTTTTTGACAGCTTGGCTTACCCTTGCGTGGCTTTGGTGCCTTTAAACCTGAACAACCGCCAAAACGGCCAACGTCATTTTTGATCTCTGCCAGGCCGCTTCGCTTGCTCAACTGCAATGCCCGCTTTGGGTCATAACGAGACCCATGCCATCCGCTCGCCGCGCGTCGGCAGTTCATTCAGCAGCGGACGTGTCGGAAGGGAGAGCCTTTCGCCCTCACCGTGCAGAAATCAAGAATTACGTACCGCGAAGTCGCCTCAATAGAATCAGCCACTTACAAAGTGCAGAAATCAGGGGCGAATGCCAGCTTGCCATCCATAGCTGAAATTCAATCTGCGACACTTCCAAGCCGTGGCAAGTCTCAGGCCGCCGCAAGCTCCTCCGCGAAAACCGCCAGATCGATCGAGAAGCCCTCGGCTTTTGCCGGCATTCCGCGCCTTTCCGGCGCGATGGTTTCGGCCGGGGACATTTGTATTCTTGCCGCGGGCGACAGCCGTCGCGTGCTTGCGAGGTCGGGGATCGCGTGAGACGCCGCCCCGGCACGACGAAATTCGCGGGTTTCGTCGCGGGCGGCTTCGGCTTCCAGACGGCGCAAGGCCGCGATCAACCGGTCCAGTTCGCCGCGGTTGACGGAAGCGCAGGCGCGCAGGACGGAATCGACAATAGGCCCTTGCAGACGCGCGTTCATCGGTCCGCCGCAACCGGATTTCGCGACCGCCTCCAAGCCCGCGATAAAAGCAGGCAGCAAGTGCTCCGGCATATGTGCCTTGCGATAAAGCGCCGCGAATCCGGCGTTTTTGCTTTCGGCCGCGAGGCCCATGACGCGCGGCATCGTGAGCCCGCTCAATTCGCAAAGCGCCGTCGCAAGGAGGTGCTTGTTGCCGCAGAGCAATCCGCGCAGCAAAAGTCCGGCGGTCAATTGGCCGGATCGGCGCAGATGCGCGACAAAGTTCAAAGTCCCGTTTGCTTCGCCCGCCGTCTCGGCGGCTATTTTGACGTTGGCTCTTTCACGGGCTTCGCGGGTCAGGCACCGGGCTTTTTCCGGCGTCAGCCCCGCGCGCCCCGTCATCATGGCCGACAGCGCCTTTGCCGCGGCGCCGGCTAGGTCCGAACGTAACGACGCCGCCAGGTTCGGGCGCGCCAGAAACGCCGCGCGCAGGTCCGGGTCATGGCCAAAACGCTCGATCATCCGGCGGATGGAAAATTCCAACAGCTCCGCGCCCGGGTTGACCGCGAGGGTAATCAAGGCTTCGCGGGCGCCGACCTCGGCGAGCGCCGCGGCCACCTGAGCCGGCACCCACGGCCGAAGCGCAATCGCCGATTGCGCGAAGGCATCGGCGGTGGCCGCGCACTCGACGAGTTCCGCGTCGGAAAGCAGCGGCGAACGCGCGAGCACGATCGCGGCAACGTCGGAGCTGTCGTTGGCAAGAGTGAGCACCATAAAATGCGGCACGGTGGCGGCGCTCGCGAAGTTCTCGGCAAGGGCGCGGCGAACGAGCGGCAAGGAATTGTCGAGCAGCCCGGTCAGGGTGAGCCTCGCTTCCTCGCGTTCCGGCTCCGGAAGATCGCCATAAAGAAACGCGCGTGCGAGCGCGCCCGCGGCTTCGGCGAGCTCCGCAGGAGAAGCGGTCCGCGCAATTTGCGAAAATTTTCGAACGGCCATGGTTTACGAATCCCAAAAATTTTTTCCAGAATCAGTTTCCCCCAACATGGTAAAAGAACACTTAAACGCCGGGCGGCGCGCCGCCGCCGGACCCGCCAATGCGTGGCAGCATCGGATGCGCGATCAATTGCAACCCGGCCCCTCGCGTCACAAGCGCGGCGGCATTTTTTACGAGGATTTCGTCGTCGGAGCATTGATCGAGCACCGGCTGACAAAGACCGTCACGCAAATGGATAATATGCTGTTTTCCAACATGACGCTCAATCCGCAGCCGCTCCATATCGACGCCCATTTCTGCGCGGCCGAAACCGAATGGGGGCGGCCGCTGATCAATTCCCTCTTCACCCTTGGCCTGATGGTGGGGATTTCCGTCAACGATCTTACGCTCGGCACCACGATTGCCAACCTTGGGATGACGCAAGTGAAATTTCCGGCGCCCCTGTTCGAGGGCGACACCTTGCATGTCACGACCGAGGTTTTGAGCAAGCGCTTGTCGAAATCCCGTCCGGACGCCGGCATCGTCGAATTCCTCCACCGCGCCTATCAGCAGGAGGGGAGGCTCGTCGCCGCGTGCCGCCGCCAGGCTTTCATGAAAAAGCGGAGTGTCTAAACCGGTAAAGGTGTCTCATGCGCTCGCTGCTTTTCATTCCGGCGGACAGCGAAAAAAAACTCGCGAAAGGGTTGGCGAGCGGCGCCGATTGCCTCATTCTCGATCTTGAGGATTCGGTCGCCCCCGAAGCCAAGCAGAACGCGCGGGAGCAGGCCCTTGCCTTCCTCGCGCAAGCCGTGCGCGAGCACCCGCGCCCGCGTCTTTACGTCCGCGTCAACGGGCTCGAATCAGGCCTGACAGAGGCCGATCTCGGTGCCGTCATGCGGGCGCCGCCCGATGGCGTCCTTCTGCCAAAGTGCCTCAACGGCGCGGCGATCCAGCATCTTGGCGCGACGCTCGCCGTTAAGGAAGCGGAGCATGATCTCGCGAACGGCGCGACGCGAATCCTGGCGATCGTCACCGAGACGGCGGCGTCGATTTTCAACATGGGCACTTATGCCGGCGCGAGCCAGCGCCTTGAAGGCCTTACCTGGGGAGCGGAAGACCTCGCCGCCTGTCTCGGCGCCGAATCGAATAGAGGCGCCGGCGGCGGCTATAGCTTTCCTTATCTTTTGGCGCGAAGCCTGACTCTCTTCGCGGCGGCGTCGGCGGGAGCGCTGGCAATCGACGCCGTGCATCGGAAGTTTCGCGATTTGGCGGGATTGCGGCTCGAATGCGAAGTCGCCAAGCGCGACGGTTTTGCCGGCAAAATGGCGATCCACCCGGCGCAGATCGAGATCATCAACGAGATTTTCATGCCTTCCCGTGAATCGATTGCCAAGGCGCGCGCGATCGTCGCCGCTTTCGAGGCCGAGCCGCAAGCGGGTGTCATCGGCCTCGATGGCGAGATGCTCGATCTGCCGCATCTTGCGAAGGCGCGGCGGCTTTTGGCGGGTTATCGGGAGACCTGAGAGTCTGTCCCGGAACTTCATCATGGATTACAGAGCTTTCTTAGCATGATCCGGATGGAGGCGAGGCGGAGGAAAGCAAGCGCGTTACGGGTTAGGTTTTCAAAATCCTTGGCCAGCCTGCGACAACGGTTGAGCCAGGCGAAGGTGCGCTCGACAACCCATCGTTTGGGCAGGACAACGAACTTTCTCAGCGCGGGCCGCTTGACGATTTCGATTTCCCATTCACGGCTGATCGCCGCCACGGCGGCGGCCATTTGGGGGCCTTGATAACCGCCATCGGCGATGATTTTGGTGATGAAGGGAAACAGGGGACGCAGTTCCTTCAACACCAATGGTCCACCGTCGCGATCCTGAATGTCGGCGGGATGAACCACGGCTGCAAGTTTCAGACCGAGCGTATCGACCGCGATATGGCGTTTTTTACCGTCGATCTTTTTGCCGGCGTCATAGCCGTGCGGATCGATCCGCGCCCCCCTTTTTCCGTGCTTTTCACGCTTTGACTGTCGATGATGGCAACGGTTGGACTGACGGCGCGGCCAGCCTGTTCTCGACACAGGACGTAGAGCTCATGATGAAGGCGCAAAAGCGTGCCATCATAGTTCCAAAGATCGAAATACCTGAAAACAGTGCTTTTCGATGGCAGGTCTTTCGGCAGGTAGCGCCACTGGCAACCCGTGCTCAGAATATACATGATTCCGTTGACCACTTCGCGCATGTCCACGCGGCGTTTGCCGCCACCGCGCTTCGCCGGAGGTATCAACGGCTCCACCAGCCCCCATTCCTCGGCCGTCAAATCGCTCGGGTATCTCTGTTGGCTCCGGTCATAACGGCCCCGGTTTTCTTTCGTCCACATCGGCGGCCCCTCCTCGAATCAGGCCACCTCCCTTGATCACAAATGATTCTTTTGATTCAAGAAGTTTCAGAACAGACACTGAGATTTTCCCCGCGACTGAATTCATGTGGAATTCACTGCGACGGCCGAGGCCGGCGAGGAAACCCCAAGGATATTGGGGTTTTGGCGTAGAGGAAGTATATAACACTGAATTTATTCTTTACAGGTTAGCTATAACGATATACACATCAGATATGACCTGTTAATGCGCAAACATAATTGTATGTTTTCATAATAAAAAAGGAAATTGAAATAATCTTTTTAAGCCTAGATTGGCGTTCGAGTGTTGTAATCCGCTTCCAGTCTTGCGCGGTCCGCCTCGGCGTTGCGTCCGGAAACGAGGCGGCCGCCGCTCGCAGCGCGATGATGCGTGATTCACCTATGAAAGGCAAACCATCACAATGAAAATGAAATCAGCCCGCCTCGCGGTTCTTGGCATTGCCCTCGTGGCCGGAATCGCCGCCGCGGTCCTAGCCAGCCGCTCAACCCCGCCTGTGGTAGCGGCGGCTCCGCCCCCGCCAGCGACCGATGGCGTGCTGGTCGCGGCAAAAGAGTTGAACTTCGGCTCCGTCGCCGACGCGAGCGATATGCGCTGGGAGGACTGGCCAAAGGACCATATTCCGGACGGCCTCGTCCGCAAAAGCGCCTCGCCCGGCGGCATCGAGGAACTGCAAGGTTCCATTGTCCGCTCCAATTTCGCCGCGGGCGAGCCTTTGCGGCGGGATCGCCTGGTCAAAGGTCCTCATTCCGGCTTTCTCGCCACGGTTCTGTCGAAGGGCAGCCGCGCGGTGGCGATTAATATCGACACGCAAGGTTCAAGCGAGGCTGGCGGGTTTATCTTGCCAAACGACAGAGTTGACGTGATCCACATTTTTCCCGACGAGGACGCCGCGCACAAAATCGTCGCCAATTCCTACGTCAGCGAGACCATCCTGACCAATGTTCGCGTCCTCGCGATCGGCCAGAATCCTCAGGAGAAAAATGGGGAGCGGGTCATCACGGGAGTCAATGCAACCTTGGAACTCACACCGTACCAAGCCGAGACCATCGTCCTGGCCCAGCGCACCGGCCAGCTCTCGTTGGCCCTGCGCAGCATGAGCGATGCGAACGAGCCTAGCGAGCAACATCAACACTACGGCACCGGATTGACGGTGGTCCGCAACGGGCGCGTCGAGTATCACGATACAGGACAGGTTGAACATGTGGTGTCGCGCGCGCAAGGAACCGGCCGCGCAACCGATTGATACGAGCACGCATGGTTTTGGAGATCCGCAAATGAAACGCCTAATCCCACTCCTGGCCGCGGGAATAATGGCAAGCCTCTCCATCACGGCGGGCATCGGCGCGGTTCACGCGCAAGAAAAAGCCGAGGCCCGGTTCAATGGCGCGGTCACGCCGAGGCGGATCGCGATGGGCGTCGGCAAATCCGTCATTATAGATCTGCCGCAGGATGCGGCGGAAATCTTCGTCGCCAACCCGAAGGTCGCCAATGCCGTCGTCCGGACTCCGCGCAAGCTCTATGTCATCGGCATGAGTGCCGGCCAGACAAGCGTTTTTGCCTTGGATCGGCAAGGCCGCCAGATCGCCGCCTTGGAGCTCAGCATCGGCCGCGATGTTGGCGAGCTTCAGCAGATCCTGCGCGCCGCGATGCCAACGGCGGCGATCACCGCGCGGACGGTCAACGAAACGATCATTCTGACCGGAGCCGTCGATTCCATCGAGGACGCGCAGCGCGCCTGCGATATCGCGAAAGGCTTCGCGCAGCTGGTCTCAGCCTCGGGTCCCCCCGGCGCGCAGGGCTCGGGCGCCGGGGGTCCCTTTGGCGCGCAGGGAACGCCGAGCGCGTGCGCGGATGGCCGGGTCGTCAATGTGCTCACCATACGCGGCCGGGACCAGGTGATGTTGAAGGTCACCGTCGCGGAAATCGACCGCGATATCGCCAAGCAACTCGGGATCACTACAAGCTCGCTGACCGCCAGTTGGGGCACCTTCACCCAATTTAACCCATTCGCGACCCAAGGCGTGCTCGGGGCGGCCTCGGCACTTGCCCCCGGGTATCCGCCAAACCTCACCCCGACCTCGCTGACGGCGCATAATCCGGCCAACACTCTGACCGCGACCTTGCAAGCCTTCGAGCGCTATGGGGTTACGCGCATCCTCGCCGAGCCGGCGGTTGCCGCCGTGTCGGGGGAGAGCGCGAAGCTCACCGTCGGCGGCGAAATACCGATTCCGAGCGTGCCACAATGCACGGTGGCGTCCAGCACTACGGCAGGGAGTTGCACAGGCGGCACCACCTTCCAGCCGTATGGTGTCACTTTGAAGTTTTCCCCGGTGGTTCTCTCCGAAGGCCGCATCCTGCTTCATCTTGCGACAGAAGTGAGTGAGTTAGACCCCGCAAATGGCGCGACAATCTTTGGTGCGTTCGTCCCAGGACTACTCACCCGCAAGAACGAGACGACGGTCGAGATCCCATCGGGTGGTTCGATCGCCTCCGCGGGGCTTCTCCAGACGCAATCGAAGCAAGCCATCAACGGTCTTCCGGGTGTCCTCGACCTGCCGATTCTCGGCGCGCTGTTTCGCTCGAACGACTACCAGAAGAACGAAACCGAACTCATGATCATCGTCACCCCCTACATCGTCAAACCCACGCAAGCGAATGAAATCGCGAGGCCGACCGATGGTTTCGCCGATGCGAGCGATCCGCAAACCTGGCTGCTCGGGCAAGTCAACCAGCTCTACGCCTCGCCCGGCAATCCGGAGGCCATCAAGGATTACAAGGGCCCGGTTGGCTTCATCCAGGATTGAGACCAAGGCAACCGAATCGAGAAAGCTCAGCATCCAATGTCAATCATGATCCACGCCGCGCGCGCCGCCCGACAATTGGCTTTCCCAACGCTTGCTAGGGCGCGAAATCTTCGTCCTCTGTGCTTGCTGCTTCCGCTCGCTGGTTGCGGTACGACAGAGCGCATGGCCGTATCCTCGATCCCGCAGGATGATTACCGGGTCCGCCATCCGATCGTGCTGGCCGAGAGACCTCGCACGCTGGAAATCCTTGTCGAGCCGGAGACCGGCCGGTTCGATCGCCATTCCGCGGCGCAGCTGCGCGAATTCGCCGGCCTCTACCGCAAATTCGGCCGCGGCCCCATCACCATCATGCCACCGGCTTTTCCTGGGGCCACACCCCCCGTGCAGCCGGTCCGCAACGCTCTTTATGGCGCGGGGGCGCTTGCGCGTATAATTGTAGCTCCCTATCCGGCGGGTCCCAACCTTGTTGCGCCGGTCCGGTTGAGCTTTCTTGGCCTCAAGGCGAGCGTCGCGGACCAGTGCGGCCAATGGCCAAGGGACCTTGCGATTGGCAGCGGCGCCGTCGAGGACTGGAGCAACAAGCCCTACTGGAACTTCGGCTGCGCCTATCAATCGGCGTTCGCCGCGCAGGTCGCCGATCCGCGCGATCTCGTGGCGCCGCAAGGAGAAACGCCGGCCGACACCGTCATGCGCACCGGCGCCATCGAAATCCATCGCAAGCCCGAGACTCCCAAAGATAAGTGGGACGATTGGCAATTTGAAAAGTCCTCCGACATCAGCAGTGTTGGGGCAGCGCAGCAATGATGGGCCCAGTCGACATCGAACACGCGCCGATCGCACCAGTGCCGCGCATCTCCCTGCAAGCTTTCTGCGAATCGCCGGAAACCGCGCGGATTATCCAGGCGGCCGCAACCGATCGCCGGATGGAGAGGGCGCATGTGAGCGTGCACTTGGGCGGCGCGCTCGCCGCGATCGAGGCCTACCGCGACGCTCCAACGCCAAATGTCATTGTCCTCGATTCCGCCGCCGGCCGCGGCGAACTCGTCTCGCACATCGATGCCCTTGCCGAATTCTGCGATCCCGGCACCAAGGTGGTCGTCGCCGGGCGCACCAACGACATCCTTCTTTACCGCGAGCTTATCGCGCGCGGCATCAGCGAATATCTCGTCGCGCCTTTCGATGTCCTCGAATTCATCCGCGCCATCTCGCATCTTTACACGAGCGCGGGAGCAAAGCCCATCGGCAAGATCATCGCCATAACCGGAGCCAAGGGCGGGACCGGCGCATCCTCGATCGCCCATAACATCGGCTTCTCGATCGCGCGGGACCTCGATACCCAAACCGTCATCGTCGATATGGATTTGGGCTTCGGCACGGCGGGGCTCGACTTCAATCAAGATCCGCCGCAGGGAATCGCCGAAGCTATATTCGCGCCGGACCGGATCGACGAAAATCTCGTCGACCGGCTCCTAACGAAATGCGGCGAAAAGCTGAGCATTCTAGCCGCTCCCGCGACGCTCGACCGGATGTATGACTTTTCAGAAACCGCCTTCGACTCGCTGATCGATATTTTGCGCGCCACCACGCCCTGCGTCATTTTGGATATTCCACATATTTGGACCGGGTGGGTAAGACGCATGCTCGTCAATGCCGATGAAATCGTGATTGTCGCGGCGCCTGATCTCGCAAATCTTCGCAACACAAAAAACATGCTGGATATGCTGCGGTCGGCGCGCGCGCATGACGGGCATCCAAAGCTCATTATGAATTGCGTGGGAATTCCGAAACGGCCGGAGATCAGCGTCAACGATTTCGCCAGGGCGGTCGATCTCGTGCCTTCCGGAATCATTCCTTTCGCGCCAAAGCTCTTTGGCCCGGCCGCCAACAATGGGCAGATGATTGCTGAAGTCGAGGCGGCCGGGAAACTTGCGGGCATGATCAAGGATCTTGCGCGAAAAATTACCGGCCGGAACGAAACGCGTAAACCGCAACGGAAGCTTCTCGATCCCTTGATAATGTGGTTCGGCCGGAAGCAGGCGTCCAGGGCCGATCCCGGTGCCTTGCGCGGTACAAGTCCAAACCAGTCATGACCGCGATCGCGGCGCCCGCGGTCGGGGGGCCGGCGTGCCGGCCCGGGAACGCGATGTGGACCGGCGCGCGGAGCCAATGCCATTAGGAAGTCTATGATGGATGTCAGATTCGGCAAGCGGTTGGTCTCCGAAGCCCGCGACAAAAGCCCTACAGTCGCGGCAACTCTTGCCGTGGCGGCAAAGCCGATCGGCGTCCCGGCTATTCGGAGCGCCCCGCCGGCGCCGCAACCGGCCCCGGAGCCGCAGCGTTCCGACGACTATTACGTCACCAAAAGCATGATCTTCGGCGCGCTTGTCGAGGCGATCGACCTGTCGCAATTGTCGCGCCTCGACGCGGAAAACGCGCGCGAGGAAATCCGCGACATCGTCCACGAAATCGTGGCGATCAAGAACGTCGCCGTATCGACCGGCGAACAGGAAGATCTGATAAACGATATCTGCAATGATGTTCTCGGCTACGGGCCCCTCGAACCTCTTCTTGGCCGCGACGACATTGCCGACATCATGGTGAACGGCGCCACCCGCACCTTCATCGAGGTCGGCGGCAAGATCCAATTGACCAATATCCGCTTTCGCGACAACGCGCAATTGATGAACGTTTGTCAGCGTATCGTCAGTCAGGTGGGGCGCCGGGTCGACGATACCTCGCCAATCTGCGACGCGCGTCTTGCCGACGGCTCGCGCGTCAATGTGATCGCTCCACCGCTTGCGATTGACGGGCCCGTTCTCACCATCCGCAAATTCAAAAAGGACAAGCTGACCCTGGATCAGTTGATCCGTTCCGGCACCATCTCGCCGGAAGGCGGCGAGATTCTCAAAATCATCGGACGGGTGCGCTGCAATGTCTTGATTTCTGGTGGGACGGGCTCAGGAAAGACAACTCTTCTCAACTGCATGACCAATTACATCGATTCCGACGAGCGCGTGATTACCTGCGAGGATGTGGCCGAACTCCAATTGCAGCAACCACATGTAGTCCGCCTCGAAACGAGGCCGCCGAACATCGAAGGCAGCGGCGAGATTACAATGCGCGATCTCGTCAAGAACTGCCTGCGCATGCGGCCCGAACGGATCATCGTTGGCGAGGTCCGCGGTCCGGAGGCTTTCGACCTGTTGCAGGCGATGAACACCGGTCACGACGGTTCGATGGGCACCTTGCACGCCAATTCGCCGCGCGAGGCGTTGAGCCGCCTCGAATCCATGATAACCATGGGTGGCTTCACGTTGCCTGCGAAGACCATTCGCGAAATGGTCGTTTCTTCTATCGATGTCATCGTCCAGGCGGCAAGGCTTCGCGATGGGTCACGCCGGATCACTCATATTACCGAAATCTTGGGCTTCGAGGGAGACGTCGTCACGATGCAGGATCTGATCGTCTATGAGGTCACCGGAGAAAACTCCTCGGGCCGCCTGAAAGGCCGCCACCGCTCGACGGGGATTGGGCGCCCACGGTTCTGGGAACGGGCCCGCTACTACGGCGAGGAAGAACGCCTAGCGCGGGCACTCGATGCTTCCGAACTCAACGACACTGTCCGGTAGTCCGCACGAACAGGAGGCTGTGGCATGAACATGCACGTGTGGATCATCATGGGTCTTACGATGGTCACGGCCGGCGGCCTCGTCCACGTTTTTATCTATCCCTACCTTTCGGGAGACATAAACGCCGAAAAGCGCCAGGCCGCATTGCAGCCGATGGCGGCGAAGCGAGGTGCCGCGCGCCAGGCCGACGCCGCAAGCCGCCGCAAACAAATAACCGAAAGCATCAAGGAGCTCGAACTACGCGGCAAACGCAAGAAGCTATCCCTGGAGACGCGGATCGCTCAGGCCGGGTTCTCTTGGGGCCGCAACAAATATATCGGCGCTTCGCTCGCCTCGGCGGCATTTTTCGGCGGGCTAATTTGGCTTTTCAGAGCCCACCCGATCGTGATCGTGGCTGCCATGGGGGTCGGAGGTTTCGGTTTTCCGGCATGGATTCTTAATTTCTTGCGCAAGCGCCGGTTGAAGAAATTCGTCGATGAATTTCCCAATGCCGTCGACATTATTATCCGGGGCGTCAAGGCTGGACTGCCGCTCGGCGATTGTCTGCGGGTTATCGCGACGGAATCGGCCGAGCCGGTCCGGAGCGAATTCCGCCAGATCGTGGAGGCACAGGCCATGGGCTTTTCAGCCGCCGAGGCAGTCGAGCGAATAGTCGAGCGCGTTCCGATCGCGGAGGCGAGCTTCTTCGCGATCGTTATAAATATTCAGCAAAAAGCTGGCGGCAATCTTGCCGAAGCCCTGGCCAATCTTTCGGCTGTGCTGCGGGAGCGAAAAAAAATGAAAGGAAAAATCAAAGCAATGTCGGGCGAAGCGAAAGCCTCCGCCTCCATTATCGGTGCCCTGCCTCCCATCGTAGCCGTCATGACCTATGTCACGAGCCCGAAATATATAGAACTGTTGTGGACAACGCAGACCGGCGAACTCGTCCTGGGGGGTTGCGCCGTGTGGATGGGCATCGGAATATTCGTTATGAAAAAGATGATCAATTTCGACATTTAGATTGGCGGCGCTGACGCCCGGCCGTTGCCCAATTTGCTTCAACATATCTGTTCCAGATTCGCCAAGAATGAGACCCTCCCGCACGCGTGGCGCAAATGCTCGACCTGATTTACACCAAGCTGACCGATCCGCAATTTCTGCTGAGCACGCTTGTCGCGATCGCAACGATGCTGACGATTTTGACCGTCGCCATGCCGCTGATCGAGTCCGACAATCTGAGCCAGCGCATGAAATCCGTTGCGACGGAACGGGAACGTATCCGCGCGCGAGCGCGCGAGCGGCTGATCGCGGATAAAAACACGCGCAGCCTCCGTCAGGAGACGAAAGCCTATATGAAACAAACCGTTGAGCGCTTCAGTTTGTCGAAATGGCTAGGCACTGATCAAGCAAAAGCGCAGATGGCGATGGCCGGCTTTCGCGGCCCCCAAGCGGAAGTGGCGTTTCTGTTCTTCCGGCTGGTTACACCAGTCCTAAGCCTTGCGATTTCCGCCTTCTATACATTTGTCGCGACCCACTTCGCGCTGGCTGTCCCCCTCAAGGTGGGCATCATCGTCTTGGCCACCTATATCGGCCTGAAAATGCCCGAACTCTACCTCAAGAATACGATCGGCAAACGCCAGCACTCGATGCGCCGCGCCTTTCCCGACGCCATGGATCTGTTGCTCATCTGCGTAGAGTCCGGCATGTCGATCGAACATGCCTTTCGCAAGGTCGCGCAGGAGATCGGCGTCCAGTCGATACCGCTTGCCGAGGAATTGACGCTGGTGACGGCGGAACTGTCATTTCTTCCAGACCGGCGCTCGGCCTATGAAAACCTCGGCCTCAGGACCGGGATAAACTCGGTGCGGCAGATCACGACCGTTCTCATTCAGGCCGAGCGTTACGGCACCCCTCTTGGCAGCGCCTTGCGGATCGTTGCCCAGGAAAGCCGTGATAATCGTATGCTGCTCGCCGAAAAAAAGGCTGCGGCATTGCCGCCCAAATTGACGGTACCGATGATATTGTTTTTTCTTCCCGTGCTTTTCGCGGTCATCTTGACGCCGGCAATCATTCAGATCAACCACACGGCACACTGAAAAACTCGAACCGCCAGGGTTTGTTCGCGCCTTTTTGGTTTCCTCGCCCTCGGGCCGGCTTTTCGAGCCTCAGTTAATGAGCGAACCTCGGACACGATTGCGGGGCCCCAGCTTCCCCTCATACGCGCTCCGGGTTCCCAGCGACCGTGACGAGGAGCTTGGCGTCGCCGAAAAGGCGCTTTGACGCCCGTTTGGCGTCTTCCATTGTCACGGCGGCGATCAGCTTGTTGCGCGCATCGAGATATTCGACGCCGAAACCTTCCGATTGCAAATTGACAAGTTGGCCGGCGATCTTGGTCGAGGTGTCGAAACGCAGCGCATAGGAGCCGATCAGGTATTTTTTTGCCTTTTCGAGTTCTTCCTCTGTCGGTCCAAAATCCGAAAGGCTCGATATCTCCTTCTCGATGACAGCCATCAATTCGGCGGCGCGCTCGTTCTTGGTCGACGTGCCACCGTCAAACATGGCGGCGTGATCGTAGGTCACAAGCCGCGAATAGACCGAATAGGCCAGCCCGCGTTTTTCGCGCACCTCGCGAAACAGGCGCGCAGAAAAAATGCCGCCGCCCAAAATATGGTTGACGACCATCGCAGGGATGAAATCCTGGTCCCAGCGGGCGAGCCCCTCGCGGCCGAAGCGAATCGTCGATTGCGGCACGTCGATAGGATCGACATGACGCGTGCCTGTGCCGGAAAAAGCGGCGGGCGCGACTAAATTGAGAGAGGCCTTTTCCGGCAGCCGGCCAAACACATCGTCGAGATGGCCCGCGAGTGTTGCCGCGTCGATCGCGCCGACGATGGCGATCTTCAGATTGTCTCTCGCAAACGTCGCGGCACGCATCTCAATTAAGTTGTCGCGCGTCAGGGTGGGCAGAGACGAAAGATCGCCGCGCACAGGCAGGCCATAGGGATGGTTTGGATAGGCCAATGCCCGGAGGCTTCGGCCAGCGACGAAGTCAGGATCGTTCGCCTCGCGTTTCAGACTGGCGGCGATCTGGCTCATCACCCGCTCGAAGGATTCCGCGTCGAGACGCGCTTCGGTCACGGCGAGTTGCAGCAGCGCGAAGGCGCGGGCCGAATTCCGCGACAAGCTCTGCATGCGTCCGGTCAGAATGTCGCGGTCGGCGGAAAACGACATTTCGATCGCATCCTCGTCAAGGGCGCGATGAAAGCCCTCCGAGTCATAGGCTCCAGCCCCTTCGTCAAGGAGGCCCGAAAGAAGCGTGGCGGCGCCGGGCTTGCCGATCGGATCCTGCGTGGCGCCGCCCTTGAAAGCGAATTCGAGGGCGATGAGGGGAACCGCGTAGTCCTCGACAAGCCAAGCCTCGACGCCGCCGTTGGAGACGACCTTCTGGACAGTCGATGCGCGTGAGGGGGTTTCGGCGGCGGCAAGCGCGGTCATGTAGTTATCCAAAGTCCATGTATTTTAAGCAACGGCGCGCGCAAAAACGAGTTCAGAGCGCGAGAGAGTCGATCGCGTCCGCGCCTGTCGAGGCGGGGTAGGATTCAGCCGGCAAGAGAAAGCCCGTCACACTTCGCCGCTTGTCGAGCCAGAGCGCAGCCTTTTTCACGCCGTCAGGCGTGACTGCCTCGATCCGTTCTGGCCATTGCGCGACATCCTCGAGGCCGAGGCCCGTCGCGAGCGAGGCGCCATACCAGTGCGCCAACGTCGCCTGATTATCCTGGGCGTAGACTGCCTCGGCGACGAGACGGGTTTTGGCGCGCCGCAATTCCGGCTCATTGACACCTTGCGTGGTGACGCGGGCGATCGCGGCATCGATCGCCGCATCGATAGTCGCAAGGCCGACGCCCTTCGCGGGTACCGCGAAGACGTAGAAACGCGTGTCGTCGACCGCCGTGCCCTGATAATGCGCCCCGGCCGCAACCGCGAGCTTGCCGTCCATCACCAACGCCTTGAACAATAGGCTCGTCTGGCCGCCGCCAAGCAGATGGGCGAGAACCTCAAGCCCCTCGGCCTCGCCGGGCGCGGCCGACTTGTAGGACGGCACCAGAAAAACGCTTTGGTGCGACGGCTGCTCCACCTTTTCGTCAAAGAGCGTCACGAGACGATGCGCGCGCGGCTCGGGCTCGCGTGGACGAAACCGTTTCGGCGGCTCGCCACGGGCGGCAACGAGACCGTAATATTTTTCCGCGAGGCCGATGACGTCCTTTGCGTCTACATCGCCGGCCACGACGAGAACCGCGTTTTCGGGGGTATAGAAACGATCATAATAGGCGAGCGCATCGGCCCGTTCGAGGCTTTCGATCTCATGGCTCCAGCCGATGATCGGCTTGCCGTAGGGATGCTGCGTAAACAGCGCCGCCTGCACCGCTTCATTGAGCTGATTGGATGGGTCGGAATCGGTGCGCATCCGCCGTTCCTCGAGCACCACATCGCGCTCGGTCCCAACCACCTCGCCAGTCAGGACAAGGTTCTTCATCCG
This sequence comes from uncultured Alphaproteobacteria bacterium, assembly GCA_963706215.1. Classification (GTDB taxonomy): domain Bacteria; phylum Pseudomonadota; class Alphaproteobacteria; order Rhizobiales; family Beijerinckiaceae; genus Methylocapsa. Next base: position 696,610 of record OY970154.1, read on the forward strand.
GTCGGCCTCATATTCCATGCAGACGCCTAAGTGCTCCCTGGCGACGCGCTGGAAATAGGCGGTATAGTCATTGGAGGTAAAGGCATTCTCCTGGCCGCCGAGATCCGCGACAAGCTCCGAAAATTTGCCTTGCGGATTGGCCTTGGTACCCTTGAACATCAAATGTTCGAGGAAATGCGCGATGCCGGACTTGCCCGGCGGATCGTCGGCGGAGCCGTTGCGATACCAAACCATATGCGTCACGACAGGGGCGCGGCGATCTGGGATGACGACGATATCCAGGCCATTTGCGAGCTTTGCCTGCGTAATCGCCGGCCCGACCGGTTTGCCTTGCGCTTGCGCCGAGGAGTTTAGAAAGACGCTCTCCTGCGCCGTCACGGTTTCACCAATAGACATTCCAGTCATCGCTTTCAAAGGCGGCCCATTGCAGTCGAGGAATCGTGCGGGAGTACCGGTTGGCCCTTCGCCGTATCTCAAGAGGGAAGGTTTGTCCAAATATAGGATGGAATTTCAAAAAGCGGCAAAGTTTTATCCGGCCGCGCCGGTTGCGCAGCTTCCGACGCGTCCCTGGCGTCTGGATGCAATCCGCCGTTCAAGGCCGCAGGGTCAATTGTCGACCGAGGTTTTGGGACCCTGCGACCGGATAAAGGCTCCCGGACCGGCGGCGTCCGGCTGGTCTTTCGGCGCTTCCGGCGTTTCGATGGTTGCCTTGGCGACCCCTGTCGCCTGTCTGTAGCCCGCAGGGGGCTCGGTCAGATATTTGCGCGGCGGCTCCGGTCCCGGCTGGACGGTATCCGAGTGAAAGCCGGTCGCGATGGACTTCAGAAATTTCCAAGGCGTAGAGAGGCAGAGCGGCGTCCCGGCGCGCGCCCCGCACTCGTCGGGGGGGCCATCCGACGGCAGCTGAGACATTTCGACCCGCGAATTTGGCGTCAACTGCGGCGCGGGCGTTCGCGAATCCAACGCCGCGCGGCGCTCGGCGGCAATATCGGGATCTTTTGGCCAAGCTGGGCCGCGTACCGCCTCTTTCGGCGGCGGCAGATCGGTGCGCGGCGGAACGACGATCGGCGGCCTGGCCCGGTAATCGATCGAGTTCTTGCTGCTTGTCTTGCATGCCGACGAACCCGAGCACCGAATTGAACATATTGCTGTCTTCCTCCGCCAGCGCCGGCGTCGCGCCGGAAAATCCCGCAACGGACAGGAAAGTGGCCGCGGCTGCCGCCAAGCCAAGCCTATGCCGCAAAACCATGTCGAGGATCATAAAGTCCAGCCTCTTCATTCTCGATACGCTCCGTAAGTCCGCGATGTCCAAAATCTTCATATGCCCCTACCCCTAATCCTTTTATCCGCGTTCAGGGCTTTTTGGAGGCGGCCGGCGGGCAATAAAACGTCATTCCCCGGGGGCGCGCTTGATCTCACGGGACTTGTTTGCCGGGGCAAAGAAATCGCAAATCAGGAGCGCGACGCCGGCAACGATCGCGGCATCCGCCAGGTTAAAGACATACCACGAGAACGACCCGACATGAAAATGATAGAAATCGGCGACAAACCCGTAGGCCAGACGGTCATAGGCATTGCCGAGCGCGCCGCCGACAATAAAACCAAGACCCAAGGCGGCGGTTTTCGTCCCCGCGCGCCATAGCCAGAGGCCGAGGAAGGCCGTCGACGCAAGCGTAACGATAAGCAGGCCAAGCCGCTCCATCCCGTTTTGCGCGCGCAACAGGGAATAAGAGATGCCGGGGTTTTTGGCATAGATCACATCGAAGAAAGGAGTCAGGCGGACCGGCTGGCGCGCTTCGATTCCATAGACAAAGATAAGCCAAAGCTTGTTCGCCTGGTCGGCGGCGAGCGTGGCGCACATCACCCATAAGCCGAGACGGCGCGGCTTCATGGCCATTGTCCCAAGGCCCGCAATTCCCGCAAAGCCCGCGCATCGCGAGGACTCACATCGGGAAATTCTGGATCGCTGCCAACGAGCGGGGAAATTTTCCAGGATCGCGCACATTTTCTCCCCTCGGCCAGGGCCGGCAGAACGGCGACACCCGGCGCGCCGGAGAGCCGGAAAGCGCCGATTGGTCCCTCTCCAGCCTCGATCGCGATATTCGAGGTGATACAGACTTCGGCGAAATCGATTGTTTCGAGAACGGCGCGCAAGCCCGCGTCCGTGACAAAGACCCTTGGCGCCGCCTCAAGCGAGGAACCGATCCGCTTTTGCGCCCGCTCGATCTCCAGCGCCCCGGTGACCACCGAACGGACGCGGCGGATCTGTTCCCATTTTTCGGCAAGCGCTTCGTCTCGCCACGCGGACGGAATTTTTGGGAACGCTTCGAGATGAACCGAGACCGCTTCTGGATAACGCGCGAGCCACGCCTCTTCCGAAGTGAAGACCAGGACCGGCGCGAGCCATAAGGTTACACTTCGAAAAATCCGCTCGATCGCTTCCAGCGCGGCGCGCCGTTTTTCGCTCGAAGGCGGTTCGCAATAGAGCGTGTCCTTGCGAATGTCGAAATAAAAGGCCGAAAGATCGGTGTTGAGGAAAGCCGATAGGCGCGCGACAACGCGCTTATAGTCGAAGTTCTCAAAGGCTTCGCGGATCTCGCCATCGAGTTCGGCGAGGCGATGCAGCATGAGTCTTTCGAGCTCGCCCATCGCCTCGAAGCAGGCCGTGTTCGCCGGGTCGTAATGGGCGAGCGAGCCGAGCGTCCAGCGGATCGTGTTGCGGAGTTTCCGGTAGGTCTCGACGAAGGTCTTTAATATTTCCAGACCGATGCGCATATCATCGGAACAATCGGACGCCGCCACCCAGAGCCGCAGAATATCGGCGCCCGCATCCTTGATGACGCTTTGCGGCGCCACGACGTTGCCGGCGGATTTCGACATCTTCTGGCCCTTCTCGTCGAGAACGAAGCCATGCGTCAGAACCGCGTCGTAAGGCGCGTGCCCGCGCGTGCCGCAGGATTCGAGCAGCGAGGACTGGAACCAGCCGCGATGCTGATCCGAGCCCTCGAGATATAGGATTTCGTCGGGCCCGCCTTCGCGCAGCCGGTGGATGTCCGCGAGGCCAGGGAAATTTTTCGGATCGTCGAGCGTGAAGGCATGGGTCGAGCCCGAATCAAACCAGACATCGAGAACGTCGTCGATTTTTTCATATTTTTCCGGGTCGTGTCCGGGGCCAAGAAGGCGCGCGGCCGCGCCTGCCGCGAACCAGGCATCCGCGCCTTCTTGCTCGAAAGCGTCCGTTATGCGCCGGTTGACCTTCTCGTCGATAAGGATTTCCTTGGTGTCCTTATCGACGAAGATCGCGATCGGCACGCCCCAGGCGCGCTGGCGCGAGACCACCCAATCCGGGCGGTTCGCAATCATGCCGGTGATGCGGTTTTCGCCGGCGGGGGGATACCATTTCGTCGCCGCGATCTCGCGCAGCGCGATCTCGCGCAGGGTCTCGTCGCCACCGATCGGCTTATCGAGCGCGATAAACCATTGCGGCGTGTTGCGGAAAATGACCGGCTTTTTGGAGCGCCAGGAATGTGGATATTGATGCTTCAATCTTCCGCGCGCCAGCAAATTCCCGGCTGCGATAAGTGCTTGGATGACGAACTCGTTGGCATCGCCCTTGTTGCCTTTGCCGTCGATGACCCGGCGGCCTTCGAATCCCGGAGCTTCGTTGGTGAAAAAACCATCCGCATCGACCGTATAGGGGATGCGCGAGTCGATGCCTTTTTTCTCTAGTTCGGCCTTGTTCGCCATCCAGATATCGAAGTCATCGCGGCCATGGCTCGGCGCGGTATGGACGAAGCCCGTGCCAGTATCGTCGCTAACATGATCGGCATCGAAGAGTGGCACGTGGAAGGAATAACCCAGAATTTTGTTGGATAGCGGATGAAAGCAAGTTGCTCTGCCGAGAAACACCTCATTGACGTCAAACCTGCGCTCAAGGCGATGAACCCGCGCAGCCTTAGAGACTTCGCCTGCAAGTTTGTCCGCGAGAATATACTTGTCTCCAAGTCTAGCCCAGTTGTCGGAGGGTGTCTCGACGACTTCGTATAAGCCATAGGAGATGCGCGAGGAAAAAGAGATCGCCCTATTAGCGGGAATCGTCCAGGGCGTCGTAGTCCAGATCACAATTGATGCAGATCTGAGGTTTGCCAACTTACGTTCTGCATTCCCAGGGCCGTATTCTGCAATTGGTCCAACATTTCGAATTGGAAACTTCACCCACACCTGATCGCTCGAATAATCCTCGTACTCGACCTCCGCCTCGGCGAGCGCGGTTTTTTCGACGACGCTCCACATCACCGGCTTCGAGCCGCGATAAAGCGTCCCGTTGGCCGCGAATTTCATTATTTCCCGCGCGATCTGCGCCTCTGCGGCAAAACCCATCGTGAGATAGGGATGCTCCCAATCCCCGGTCACCCCGAGGCGCTTGAATTCCTCTTTTTGCACCTCCACCCAATGTCCGGCGAATGCGCGGCACTCGCGGCGGAACTCGTTGATGGGGACGGAATCCTTGTTTTTGCCCTTGGCGCGATAATTTTCCTCGATCTTCCATTCGATCGGCAGCCCGTGGCAATCCCAGCCCGGCACATAGTTCGAGTCCTTGCCGAGCATCCGCTGCGAGCGGGTCACCAAGTCCTTCAGGATCTTGTTCAGCGCATGGCCGATGTGAATGTTGCCATTGGCGTAAGGGGGGCCGTCGTGGAGGACGAATTTCGGCTTGTCCCGCCCCGCCTCGGTAAGACGTTCGTAAAGGCCTATTTCTTGCCAGCGGCCGAGCAGCTCCGGCTCTTTCTTCGGCAGTCCGCCGCGCATCGGAAAATCGGTGCGCGGCAGGAAAAGGCTCTTTGAATAATCGGGAGGACTTTCCGCAAGGCTCTCGCCGCCCGCGCCGGTCGTTTGTTTGTGCATGATTGCTTCAGGCCTGCTCCCGCGCCGCAAATCCGCGCCGATGACAAATCGAAAAATGAGTCCCGGCCGGACCGAGCGGCAAGCCGAGCGACTTTGGCGTTCAGACGCGAACCGGGCCCATAATTCGGAGCATAAGAAGATCGGGGATCGTGGCCATACGGGTCTTCTAGCAACAGAAACGGAGCGAATAAAGTCTTTTGGGCGCAATGGCTAAAGCGAGGCAGATGGCCGCGCCCGGCCCGAAAGTTGCGGATAAGCCGAAGGATAGCGGGTTGATGGTTGATTTTTCCCTCAAGGGGGGCTGTTGATTTTGCCGTTCGCCCGGCGGGGCCGCGCCTGCACGATTTTTAACTGGGCAAGCGCCCTTGTCCAGTTCGAGGCAACTTGGGTGTGAAATGATGGTACGGTCCTTGGTGAAATGAGCCATGCCGGTCCGCTGTCTCGATCCAGTTCTCATCGACCGCATCGCAGCGGGCGAGGTCGTCGAGCGGCCGTCCGCCGTTGTCAAGGAACTCGTCGAGAATGCGCTCGACGCGGGCGCCCGCCGCATCGACGTCGTGATCGAATTGGGCGGCCGGCGGCTCATCCGCGTCATCGACGATGGCAGCGGGATGCCCGGGGACGATCTCGGCCTCGCGGTCGAGCGCCATGCGACGTCGAAACTGCCAACGGGCGACCTTTCCCAAATCGCGACGCTCGGTTTTCGCGGCGAGGCCTTGCCGTCGATCGGCTCCGTCGCGGCGCTCGACATTTTTTCCCGCGCGGCAGGCTCGCCGCACGGATTCTCCATCCGCGTCGATCAGGGCAAGAAACACCCTCTCGCTCCCTGCGGCCTGCCGCAAGGAACAAAAGTCGAGGTCCGCGATCTTTTCGCCGCGATCCCGGCGCGGTTGAAATTCTTAAGGAGCGACCGCGCGGAGGCCCGCGCCTGCGCCGATGCCGTGCAGCGCCTCGCGATGGCGAACAGGCAAGTTCGCTTCACTTTTGCCGGCACCGAGACCGCGGGCTTCGATTATTTCGCGCGGGCCGAGGGCGACGACGCTTTGCTCGCGAGGCTGGCCGATGTCGTTGGAGAGGAGTTTCGCGCCAATGCGCTCCGCGTCGACGCGGCACGTGAAGGGATCGCGCTCGAAGGGTACGCCGGGCTTCCAACCTGGCACAAGGCGAATGCGCAGGCGCAATATCTCTTTGTCAACGGGCGGCCGGTCCGCGACAAGCTTTTGTCCGGCGCCGTGCGCGCGGCCTACATGGATTATCTGCCGCAAGGCCGCCATCCGGCACTCGTCTTGTTTGTTGGGTGCGATCCGCGCGAGGTCGATGTCAATGTGCATCCGGCCAAGGCCGAAGTCCGGTTTCGCGATTCCGGCCTCGTGCGCGGGCTTCTGATCGGCGCCTTGAAACAGAGTTTGCAAGCCGCCCTCCATCGCGCGACTCCGGCAAATGGCGCCAGCGCGCGCGATTTCCTCGCGCGGCGCGCGAGCCTCCAGGGCGGTGCACCCGCATATCGCGGGTCGGCCGCCGCTTGGGATTGGCGGCAGTCTCCGGCCTATCCGGGTTTTGCCGAGGGCGAGGCGCAAGGTTGCGGCGATCTTGCACTCGTTGGCGAGACGCTTTCCGCCGATACGCGCGCGCATGAGCAGCCCCCCGCGCCGGAAGATATCGAATCGCCGCTCGGCGCCGCGCGGGCGCAGATCCACGATACCTATATAGTTGCCCAAACTCGCGATGGCATCGTCATTGTCGATCAGCACGCCGCGCATGAGCGGCTTGTGTATGAGCGCCTGAAGGAGGCCCGCGCGGGCAACAACGTCGCGCGCCAGGCGCTGCTCATTCCGGCGATCGTCGAACTGGGACAAACCGATGTTGAACGGATCGAGGACGCGGGCCCCTTGCTCGCGGAATTCGGTCTCGTCGTCGAGCCTTTCGGCCCGGGCGCGGTCGCGGTGCATGAAATGCCCGCTTTGTTGAAACGCGGCGACGCGGCGCGCCTCGTTCGCGATCTCGCCCTAGCACTCTGCGAGGACGATCGCGCCTTCGCGCCGCTCGAAAAGCGGCTCGATCATGTTCTCGCGACGATGGCCTGCCACCATTCGGTGCGCTCGGGCCGCCGTCTCGGCGGCGATGAAATGAACGCGCTGTTGCGGGAGATGGAACGCACGCCGGGCTGCGGCCAATGCAACCACGGGCGCCCGACCTATGTCGAGTTGAAACTCGCCGACGTCGAGAAGCTGTTCGGCCGCAAGTAGAGCTTTTGCGACGCCCGTTTCAGGACAAGAGACCAATTTTTCCATTCGCGAGATCATAAACTCCGCCAACGATCTTCACCTGTTTGGTTTGCGCGAAACTCGCGAGCAAGGGTTGCGCGGTTTCGAGCCGTTTCACGTTAAGAGCAACATTTTCAGTGATCGCGGCCGCGAGAAGATCGCGTGGCGACTTCGCTTTCGCGGCTTCGACCGCGGGTTTGATCGACCGGACGAGACCGGGCAAATGTCCCGGCAGCTCGGCATTGTCCTCGACCGCTTTGATCGCGGCGGCGATCGCGCCGCAATTCGAGTGTCCGAGCACCATGACGAGCGGCACACCGAGAAACTTCACCGCAAATTCGAGACTGGCGAGCCCATCGTCATTGGCGAAATTGCCGGCGAGCCGGACAACAAAAAGATCGCCGGGTCCTTGGTCGAACGCAAATTCCGGGGCAACGCGCGAATCCGCGCAACTCAGGACCGCGGCAATCGGATATTGCGACCTGGTCCTCGCCGCGCGTCCGGCGGAAAAATCCCGACGTGCCGGCTTGTTGGCAACATAGCGGGCATTGCCCTCCATGAGGCGGCCCAGCGCCGCGTCGGCGCCGATCGCGTTGGGCTTCGGCTGTTGGGCACCCCCCTCCCTTGCGCTTGCGCGGTCAACACCTGCCGCGACAGCAAATCCAGCAGCCGCTCTCAGGGCGCCACGCCTTGTAACGCCATGGCTACAATTAATGGCGCCGCACATTTTTAAAATCTCCCATTTTCAACCGCATTTCCAGGAACAGAAATTGCCCTTGTACCCAACCCCTGTCAATTCGATGGACCTTTGAGTTTCCGGCATTCGTGACCGGAGTACCGTAGGCCATCACGAGCGTTCCTTTTCCCGGTTCCCGGCGGACGCGAATATGCCATCGCGCTTGCGACGAGAACGACGTTTGAGGCGGGCTCTCAGGCCTCCCCGCCCCTTGCCGCGATGATCGCCTGGGCAAGATAAGGCTCGATCGCCTGCATGGCGCGGGTCGAGGCGCCGCCAAAATCCTCCGCCGTCTCCGCGGCCGCGCGGGCCATCGCCCGCAATTCGGCTTTGTCAAAGAAGAGGAGCGCCAATTGCTTGGCAAGTGTTTCGGCATCGAATACCAGCGCGCCGCCGCCCGCATTATCGAGCGCCGAGTAGATTTCCTCGAAATCATCGACGTCCGGACCGTGCAGGATTGCGCAGCCGAGGCGCGCCGCTCCGACCGGATTTTTGCCGCCGCCGTGGCGTAACGACTTGCCCGCGAAAATCACGCCGGCGCCACGAAGAAATAATCCGGCCTCGCCCGCTGCAAGGGCGATATAGATTTCCGGCAAGGGCGCGCTTTCGCGATCGCCACCGCGCAGCGCCGCGGTCAGTCCCATTTTCGCGGCGCTCTGGGCGATCTCAAAAACGCGTTTGGGGTTGTCCGGCACGATCACGGTCAGGAGGTCCGGAAACTGCCGCGCCAATCGGCGATGTGCCACCATCGCGACCTCTTCCTCGCCCGGATAAACTCCGTCGGCGACCCACGCCGGACGCGTCCCGATCCGTGCGAGAAGCCGCGCCAAGGCGGATTGATCGACCGGCGCTGGGACGAAATCATATTTGAGATTGCCGGTCACCTGAACTTTTCGCATGCCGAGTTTCTCGAAGCGCTGCGCGTCGGCATTTGTTTGCGCCAAACAAAGATCTATCCGGCGCAGCAGCGATCCGGCAAAGCCCGGAAATTTCCGCCAGATCAGGAAACGCCCCGCGGATAAGCGGGCGTTGACAAGCGCGAGGGGAATTTTGCGGCGGCTCGCTTCGACGATGAGGTTTGGCGGAATTTCCGGCCCGGAGATGAGGACAATATCTGGCCGCCAATGATCGAGAAACCGCGCCATGAATTGAGGCGCGTCGAGCGGCGCGAGTTGGTGCAGCGACGGCGGCAAGCGCGGCGCGCGGAACGGGCCGGAAGACACGTTGCCGATTGCCACAAGCACGGTGAAGCCGAGCTGTCCCAGTTTTTCGATAAGCGGCGGCAAAGCGAGAGCTTGCGCGGCGTTTGCCGCATGCACCAAGGCGAGCCGCCCATCCGGCCGGGCGAGGTAAGGCCGCCCCAGCCGCTCGTGGCGCCTCGAAAAATCGTCGCGGCCGAGCTTTCCCCGCCAATAAAGATATAATGGCCCGGTTAATCCGGCGCCCGCGCTTGCCAGCCGGTAGGCAGCCAGGAGGGCCGAACCTTTCACGGCGGGCCTGGATATTTCAGTGCGGCGAACCCTCTCCGCGGATAACTTTTATCGCGGGATCGAAAGATAGGCACCACGCTCAAGTTTTGTCCTTCGAAGGGTCGAGGAGACGATGCAGATGTGCCACGAAATAGCGCATATGGGCGTTGTCCACCGTTGCCTGCGCCTTGGCTTTCCAAGCCTGCGCCGCCGACGCGTAGTCGGGAAAGATACCGACGATATCGAGTTTGGACAAATCGCGGAATTCCGTGCCGCTCAAATCCTTGAGTTCGCCTCCGAATACAAAGTGGAGAAGTTGTTTGCCGTTCGCGATCATGAGCTTCCCGTCCGGAGTGCTTGGCGGTTAAGAGGACATTTAATCATGTAAAGCTTTCGCGGATTGCATGGAAGGCTCTATCTCGCCTTTTTGTTCCGGCGCGGCGCCCAGGACAAGCGACGTGATGAGGTCCAAATAGGCCTGGGCGCTTGTTTTCCATGAAAAAGCGCCCGGCCCGGCGGGCACCCTTCGCGCGCAGATCGCGTGCAAGGTCTGGTTCGGCACGGAGGCGTTCGATCTCGGCGATCCGGCCGCGCGGCGATTTTCCGCCTCCGCGGCGAATGGCGACCGGTCTGGACAGCAAAGCTTGACGTGCTCGTGACCGTTGGGAATGATCGTGATCCCGCCGCGTCGGCGGATTCCGAAATCGTTCAACTTGTGCGCGGAAAAGCTCGAAACCGTGACGACGCGCGCGGCGTTTCGCGCGACAGGAGTAGCGCCCCCCGGCAATACCAGCGAAACGCACCGCTGTAGCTTTCGCGAACAAGGAACGTATACCCCGGTCGCGGCACCATCCGGAAATCCTTGGGGCTGACGACGCGGAAGTTGGCGGTGACCGAAGCACGCAAGCTTCCCCGGGTCTTGGGGACCTCGCCGCGCAAGAAATCGCGCATGGCGTCGCGGGCGCGGATCGTGCTTGGCGCGGCGGACGGTAAATCCAACAACGCGCGGGTCAAGGAACGCAAGACCTCGCGTCCGGCCGTGCCCGATTGGCGGCGGCGCCTTGCCGAAGGCGGGGTCAAGGCTCTTTATCGTGACCGTCCGCGCGGGCGGAGTTCCAAGCCGTTGGCGCGCGCCAAGGAAGCCGGGATTATTACCGGGACGCAAAGCGCTCCCGCGCAAGCCACACGGCGGAGTCGCGGCGGCACGGCCAAGGTCCGCGGCGCCGGTCCGGCGCGTCCGGCACGTCAACGGCCCGAAGCCGCATTGACTCAAAGACGTTCAAGCGATCGAACGATCCCGGTTTTATCGGGAAGCTTGAGGATGTGGCCGCCTTTATATGAACCCGCCCGGTCACGCCCTCGTGTTCCGCATCGGCGATCCTTCGATGAACTCAGGACGAGGCGAGCCAGATTTTAGCGCTTGACCGCACCCGGCCCGGCCGGCCGGTGAAGAAGGGGCGCGCGGGAACCATGACGCACGGCTCCAAGCGTAACGGCACGGCCACATGGTTCGCCGCGCTTGATGGGCCGAAAGGCGAGGTCATCGGCCGCCGCATGCCGCGGCACCGTCATCGGGAGTTTCCGAAGTTTCTCAAAGCCATCGGCCGCGGCGCCCCCAAACATCTCGACATTCACGGCATTGCCGGCAACCACGCGGCCCGCAAAAAACAAAGGGTCAAGGACCGGCTCGCCAAACACCCGCGCTTCCACCTTCATTTTATTCCGGCATCGTCATCGTGGCTGAACCTCGTGGAGCGCCGGTCCGGAAAGATGACCGCGGAGCGTATTCGCCGGGGTGTTTTCACGAGCGTGCCGGACCTCGAACGCGCCATCCACGGCTACATCGAACGCACCAATGCCGGTCCGAGGCCTTTGGTTTGGACCAAATCCGCGCACGCCATCATCCTCAAGGTCAATCGCGGCAGGGCGGCATTGAAAATGCCGCCGCCGGCACGCCAGGATAAATTGTAATCATTTGCGCGAGACACTACACGAGGAGGAACACGGGAATCGCTTGAAAGTACCGATGGCGAAGGTTGCCAAATGCGGCTTCGGCCGGCTAATCGACCTTGCCCGCGCCGAGCCGGCGGAGGCCGCCGGCGAGGAAGCAGTGGCATCAATGTCTTGGCCAATTGCCGGCTGAGAGGCGTCGATTATGTCTAACCCCTTCTTTGACCATCCAATACTCAACTCTCCCTACGAATACCCGATGAGGTATTGGGAGCTTGATGAGACTGGGCAACCCACGCAGAAGATCATTGAGCCCGACGCAGCGCCAAATTCATCACGCCGATCCCAAAGCCGAAGAAACGTAAAGCCGCCGCACAATCGGGATCTTTGTTCGACGAAGGCAAGGGGCTTTCGACCAAAGAGCAGCAATACGACCAAGCGATCATCAATGAAGTCCACGGTCATGTGGACGCATGGCGTTCCTTGCCCGATCCCAATCAGTGGCAGGTCACTCCGGAGACGGCCCGCGTTCTTCAGCACTGGCGCGATCACAGGTTCGGCGGTGTCCGTCCTTTCTTCTGCCAGGTGGGGGCAGTGGGAACCGCGATCTGACTGACTGAGGTCGCACCCCAATCCAAGAACGGCAAGCGCCTGCTTGACCATCTCGCGGCGGCCAACAGAGTCGCCAACCCGGAGCTGATGCGGCTCGCGCTGAAACTCGCTACCGGCGCCGGCAAGACCACCGTCATGGCCATCCTCATCGCCTGGCAGACCGTCAACGCAGCGCGGCACCCTGCGAGCAACCATTTTACGCGCGGATTTCTAGTCTGCGCGCCTGGATTGACGGTCAAAGACCGGCTGCGCGTCCTTCAGCCTAATGACCCCGACAGCTACTACGCAAGATGCGAACTGGTTTCCGGCGACATGTTCGATGACGTGAACCGGGCCAAGATCGTCATCGCCAACTACCATGCCTTCAAGCTCCGCGAGCGCATCGAGCTCTCCAAAGGCGGACGCCAACTCCTGCAAGGGCGCGGCGGCGAGGACCTGAACACGCAGGAGACTGACGGCCAAATGGTCCAGCGCGTGATGCCGGACTTGATGGGCATGAAGAACATTCTCGTCATCAATGACGAGGCGCACCATTGCTATCGCGAGAAACCAAAAGACGCGGACGACGCGGACCTGAAGGGCGACGAGAAGAAAGAGGCCGAAAAGAACAACGAGGCGGCGCGCCTCTGGATTTCGGGCCTCGATGCCGTGAACCGCACGCTCGGCATCAGCCGCGTCATTGACTTGTCCGCGACGCCATTTTTTCTTCGCGGCTCCGGCTACGCCGAGGGCACTTTGTTCCCTTCGACGATGAGCGACTTCTCCCTCATGGATGCCATCGAATGCGGCATCGTCAAGCTGCCGCGCGTCCCGGTGGCGGAAAACATCCCCGGCCAGGAGATGCCGATGTTTCGCGACCTTTGGGAGAACATCCGCAAGGACATGCCTAGGAAAGGGCGCGGCCAAGGCGGGGAACTCGACCCGCTCAAACTCCCCCTCCGCTTAGAAACAGCGCTGAAAGCCCTCTACGGCCACTACGAGAAGACCTTCAGGCTCTGGGAAGACACCGGCATCAAGGTTCCGCCCTGTTTCATCATCGTTTGCCAGAACACCGCCATCTCGAAGCTCGTTTACGATTTTATCTCTGGCTTCCACCGGAAGAACGGGGACGGAACCACGACGCTGGAGAACGGACGCCTCGCATTGTTCCGCAATTTTGACGAAACCACTCGCAACCGGCTCCCACGCCCGAATACGCTGCTCATCGACAGCGAGCAGCTCGAAGCGGGCGATGCGCTCGATGAGAATTTTCGCGGCATGGCCGCCGACGAGATCAAGCGCTTTCGCCGTGACATCGTGGAGCGCACTGGTAATGCCCGCGCTGGCGAAACTATCACCGACCAGGAATTGCTCCGCGAGGTCATGAACACTGTCGGCAAGCCCGGCCAGTTAGGCGGCTCCATCCGCTGCGTCGTCTCCGTCTCGATGCTCACCGAGGGATGGGATGCCAATACCGTCACCCATGTTCTCGGTGTGCGTGCCTTCGGCACCCAGCTCCTTTGCGAGCAGGTCTCATTGGTCGCGCCCTGCGCCGCCAGTCTTACGAACAGAACGAAGAAGGGCAGTTCAATGTGGAATACGCCGACGTCTTCGGCATTCCTTTTGACTTCACCGCGAATCCGGTCATTGCTCCGCCGCACCCGCCGCGCGAGACGGTTCAGGTCAAAGCGATGCGCCCCGAGCGCAACTCTCTCGAAATCCGCTTCCCCCGCGTCGAAGGCTATCGCGTGGAGTTGCCGAGGAACGGCTGACCGCCGATTTCAACGACGACTCCATCTTGCTGCTCAGCCCGGACATCGTCGGCCCCTCCATCACGCGCAACTCGGGCATTATCGGCGAAGGCGTGGACATGAGCCTCGCGCACCTGCGCGACATCCGGCACTCCTCGCTCGTCTTCCAAATCACCCAGCGCTTGCTCTACACGAAATGGCGCGACCCCGGCGCGGAGCCAAAACTCCACCTCTTCGGTCAGTTCAAGCGCATCACCAAGCAATGGCTCGATACCTGCCTCGTGTGCAAAGGTGGCACCTATCCCGCGCTCCTCATGTATCAGGAATTGGCCGACATGGCCTGCAACCGCATCACCGCGTCGATCACCCGGCAGTTTCTCGGCGAGCGGCCTATCAAGGCGTTGCTCGATCCCTACAATCCGACTGGCTCCACCAGGCATGTCCGGTTCAATCCGTCTCGTGCCGAGCGTTGGGAAACGAGCGGCCCTCCGCCGAAGAACCACGTCGATTGGGTCGTGCTCGACAGCGATTGGGAGGCGGAGTTCTGCCGCGTCGCTGAATCGCATCCCAAGATGATCGCCTACACAGAGAACCACAACCTCGGTCTGGAAGTGCCGTATCGCTACGGCTCCGGGACACGCAATTGTCTGCCCGACTTCATCGTGCTGGTGGATGATGGGCACGGCCCCGATGACCCGCTGCATCTCGTGGTCGAGATCAAGGGCTACCGGCGGTTTCATACTGATTTCGTCGCCCTGCCTTACGCAAACATTTGGACTGATACGGGGACAGGTAACTTCACGGACGAAAAGATTTACGTTGTGCAAACCGGATCAAAAGCGGTCGAACGCTGCATTCTCATGGCTACCGACCCCGGCGACCTTGTGCTCGACCCGACATGCTGTTCCGGCACCACCACCGCCACCGTCGCCGAGCAATGGGGCCGCCGCTGGATCACGATTGATACCTCGCGCGTGGCGCTGGCGCTCGCTCGTGCCCGCATCATGGGCGTGCGCTATCCCTATTACCTGCTGGCCAACTCCCGCGAAGGCCAGCTCAAGGAAGCCGAAGTCACCCGTACCGCGCCGAGCTCGCAGCCGGTGCGCGGTAACATCCACCATGGCTTCGTCTATAAACGCGTGCCGCACGTCACGCTCAAATCCATCGCCAACAACGCCGAGATCGATGTCATCTGGGACAAGTGGCAGGCGAAGCTGGAACCGTTGCGCGAGCAATTGAACAAGGCGCTCGGGCGCGCGCCCTCGTCCTTCGAGACGCGCCCTGCGGGCGCTCCTCGGGATGAGGGCGCTTCCTCTTCGCCTCTCCCTGAGCGAAAGGAGCCCGAGGTTCCGTGGCGAGCGAAGCGCTTCGCGAAGCGAACGCAATGGAAGCGGGCGACTGCAGAGAGGCGCGAAGCGCCGTCTCGAAGGGGGAGGCGAAGCCCTGGCGTGAATGGGAGATTCCGCGTGATGCGGAAAACGCATGGCCGGAGCAAGCCAAGAAACTGCACGCCGAATGGTGGCGGGCCCGCATCGCCCGGCAGAAAGAAAACGACGCAAGCATCGCCGCCAAGGCGGAATTTGAATACCTCGACGACAAACCCTACGACGACAAAAAGATAGTCCGCGTCGCCGGTCCCTTTACCGTCGAAAGCCTTTCACCCCACCGCGTGCTCGGTGTGGATGAGAACGACGAGTTGATCGATGGCCTGAAAGAAGACGGCCCCGAATACGGCGCGAAGCAAAGCTTTCCCCAGATGATACTGGAGAACCTCAAGACCGCCGGCGTGCAGCAGGCGCACAAGGAGGACAAGATCACCTTCGCCGCGCTTACGCCGTGGCCCGGCGATCTGGTCTGCGCCGAAGGCCGTTACATGGAAGGCGACACCGGGAAATGCGCCGCCATCTTCATCGGCCCGGAATTCGGCACCGTCCAGCGCGCGGACCTCGTCGCCGCCGCTCGCGAGGCGGGCGATGCCGCATTCGATGCGCTGATCGCTTGCGCGTTCAAGTACGAGGCGCACACCACCGAGTTTAGCGAGCTGGGCCGCATCCCCGTGCTCAAGGCTCGCATGAACGCCGCCCTGCACATGGCGGAAGACCTCAAGAACACCGGCAAGGGCAACCTCTTCGTTATCTTCGGCGAGCCGGGCATCGCCCTCCTGCCGGAAAAGGACGGCAAGCTCCGCGTAAAAGTGAACGGCGTGGACGTGTTCCATCCGCAAACCGGCGAGGTCCGCGGCGACGGTGCCGAGGGCATCGCCTGCTGGTTTATCGATACCGGTTACAACGAGGAAAGCTTCTTCGTCCGCCACGCCTACTTCCTCGGAGCCAATGACCCCTACAGCCCGCTGAAGACGACGCTCAGGGCGGAGATCAATGAAGATGCTTGGGCCACGCTGAACTGCGATACGTCGCGTCCGTTCGAGAAGCCGAAGTCGGGAAGAATTGCCGTGAAGGCGATCAATCATTTGGGCAACGAGGTAATGAAGGTTTTTAAGGTTTGATGCCGTGGAATTCCGTATCGCCGACACCTTCACCGGCAGCCTTGCCCGATTGACCTGCGACGAGCAGAAGGCCGTCAAGACGGCCGCCTTCGCCCGATCCATCGGCATCGACTATTCGGGCGCGCAAACGCCGAACCGAGCCTGAAGGGCCTGCGCATCTATATGGCAGGGGGCGAGGCGCCGCCGCCGGCTCGTAAATGCCGGACGCGGCGCAGCATCGCCGAGTGACTGTTCATCACAACCCAACCAAAAGCCAGGTCCCGGCCGCGACGAAGCCCGCTCCTGCTATCCGGGAGATCAGGCGACCAAGCGGCATAATCTTTTCAACGAGCACGAAGGCAGAAATCGTGGCGATCCACAGCACGTTCATAACGCCGCCGACGAACAAAAGCGCCATCAATGCCCAACAGCAGCCGACGCAGTAAGCGCCATGCCGCAGGCCGAGCAGCAATGAGCCCGATGGATCGCGATGGAACCCGCCCTCCCGCTGAATGAACAGGACCGGCGATTGACAATGTGCCAAACATATATCCTTGAGCGGCGTCCATTGGTAAACGCCGGCCGCGATGAGAACGATTCCACCGAACACTTGGCTAGCGCTCGCCATCTTCGGGTCGAGCAAGGCCGTGCGTTCAAGGGCCCACTGCGCCGCGGTGGCGACCAGCGCGAAGCCGACCCAGGCCAGAAGATATCCGGTGGCGAACCAACCGGTCGCCGCAAACGGCTTGCCTCGCGCCGACGCTTGCCGGCCAACCCGTGCATAAATCAAAATCATCGGTGCGGCGGTCGGAGTCATCATGCCGACCATCATCACCGCCCACATGGCGAACACGTAAACGAACTCGATAGCTTGCCATGGGGCGAGCGCGGGCGCCATGATCCCAATTCCGGCCGGAACCATCCGAAAACCGGTCGTCTCCATTCCGCCCATGTCCATGTCCGCGGCAAGCCACAGCACGTAAGTCCATGCGAGCGCCGTTAGCGCGGCGAGCGCAGCCGCCACAATGATGCGGTCGCGCCGGAGTATGATCTCCAGCATCGTCTCGGTCATGGCCGTCAGCGAATGACCCCGGTTCCAGTGATATTCAACTCGGCGAAATGAGCGTGCGAGTCCGCCAGATCGAGCTTGATGGCACCGTTTGTCTTCGCCCAGCCGCGTCCGACCTCGGCCAAGGTAAATTCAAAGCCATCCGGCATGTTGAACCGCGCGCGGTGCTCTTTCCTTGTCACCGGATTGATGATCGGCTCACCGCGCGCTTCCACGACGTCGGGAACAATGAAACGCGCTTTGCGCGCATTCACATCAATGTCGAGGTCGATCTTGGCGAAGATCGGATCATGAACTTTTTCAACCATCGATCCATAGACCTGAAAGAATGTCGCGCCCGGTTCGGTGTCCTGGCCACTCAAAATGCGGAGAATGGCCTCGCGCTGCGCGGGGCTCGCGCGTTCATCGACGATCGGGACTGCTTGCCCGTGCCCCTCATGGATCGGGCCCGGCCACGAAAACACACCAGCAAACATTAGCCCGTCGAGCTTGGTGCCGCCATGGTTACCCTCATCAATCACAATCCCGACAATCGCTTCACAATTGCCGTGGGTAGGAAGCGCGTTGAACTGGCAAGGGCAACCGTATGCGCAATTGCAGTGGGAAAAATTCCGGCCTTTGAGATGCCATTTGACGTCCGCCATTGTCGCCTCCAGGGCTTAGTTTCCAAGCCGGCATAAAGATAGCGCCTTTTGCCGCGCGCCGGCAATCCGCGGCTCGAATAGATTTTAATTGGACGCCTGGCGCTTCACGACGCACAACAAGCGTGACACGTTTGAGCAACGGAAAGAACGAAAAGGCGCGATCAAGTGGACACGATTGCCATGCCGCTCTTTCGCCGCCAACGCTGTCTGCCCTTCGCAGCATGCACTCGCCCGGAACCTCGGTAATTTCCTGCGAACACGGGCGGCCCCTCCACAATCGCTTACCACGATCGCTCAGCCCGGGCCGATCAAGGACTGACCGCTGACGAGCTTGAAGGAGAAACTCATCAAGATCGGCCGTGAAGGTGGTCAGCCACGACCTTTATGCCGCCTGCCAGATGGCGGGGGCCGCCGTCCCGCGGTATCTGTTTGCCAAATCCCGCGGCTGATCATGGAACTGCGACCGCCTTCGGCCGCCGAATCGGCGTGCGGCGTTCGGTTGGCGTGGGTTCCAAAACCCGGGGAGAGGCGTGTCTGGATGACAAGAAAAATCGACATTTTCGGCGCCCTGCGCGCCGATCTCACTCGCTTGGGTGCATCGGAACCCAATGTCGAGCGTTTGGCATTCCCAAAATCCCTCGACAGCGGCAATCTCAGCCTCAACAAGCTCGTCATCCGACGGCTGCCGGTTAGCGGGGACGGATCGTCATGACTGTATTGAAATGGTCGCTCGCTTGCATTGTCGCGATTTACATTCTGATGATCGTCGGCCTGGCGGTCTTTCAGCGGCGGCTTCAATATTTTCCAGATCGTCATCTGGTCGATCCCGCGCAAGCCGGCATGAGCGGCGTCGAAGACCTGCGTCTTGCGACCGCTGACGGCGAGACGCTGGTCGCTTGGTATGTTCCGGCACAGGACGGACATCCGCTGATCTTGTATTTCCACGGCAATGGCGGCGCTTTGGCCGATCGCGTTCCGCGCTTTCGCGCGCTTACGGCGAGCGGATACGGGCTTCTTGCTATATCCTATCGCGGCTATGGCGGCTCGACTGGCTCGCCGACGCAAAAGGGCCTGATGCAGGATGGCGAAACCGCCTATCTGGAAGCGCGTGCGCGCGGATATGGCGGCGATCGTATCGTTTTGCTGGGCGAATCGCTCGGCACGGGCGTCGCGACCGCCCTCGCGGCGAAGCATGAAGCTGCCGCTCTCGTCCTCGATTCGCCCTATTCGTCGGCGATGGACGTCGCCGCGGCGCATTATGCGATCTTTCCGGTGAATTGGTTGATGTTCGATCGGTTTCGCTCGGACCTCGCGATCGGCGACGTGCATATTCCGATCCTCGTCGTGCACGGAGACGAAGACGATGTCGTTCCGATAAGCCTGGCCAGGCGGCTTTTCGAACTCGCCAATGAGCCGAAGACGTTCATGCTCGTATCCGGCGGCAAGCATCTCGTGCTGGGATTGGCGGAGGTTTTTCCGCGCGTCCGCGAGTGGATCGACGAGAAGACCTGTGTCGCACGTCGATATGGTGACGCACGAGAATGAGGTGGCGACCTCGGCCATCTGGAAGGCGACATAAAGGCCGTGGCTGACTGCCTTCGCGCCGATCTTGATGAGTTTCTCGTTCAGGCTCGTCAGCGGCCAGTCCTTGATCGGCACTGGCGTCGCCAGCGTGCGCAGGCAGGTGCCGGGATTCTAAGCGAGCGCATGAAGCCGAAGACGGACAGCCTTGGCGGCGAAAGAGCGGCATGACAGCCACGTCCACCGGATGGCCGCGTTGCCTTCCTTGACCTGTAAATCGAAGGTCCGGCGCATACACTATGGCGCCGGTCCCGCTCGATCGTCGCAAAACGCGCGAAGTCTCCGCCGTTGTGCGCGAGCGAACGATTTTCCTTGTTTTATTCATTTCCGGACCAAAATCGACGAGCTTGAATGTCCGCGCCTTCGATGAACGCCGAACCCGAGCGCATGGCTGCGGAAGCCGCGGCGCAACCGGCGATGACGGCCGCCGCCGTGGCCCCAATCCCAATACGTCCGTTTCAAGAGCGCGGGGTCAGCCCAGAGATTTCTCTTATTTCATGCGGCAGTCCACAACACTTTCAACGTCCAGCGCCATCTCGCCTCGGCGAGAACACACCGGGCCTTCAGGGCATCGGCCGTGCCGGCGTGGCGTGAAGCCGCCGCCGCGGCGTGAGCCCGGCCTGCCAGGAGATTTATTACGTGCTCTATCTGGCAATGCGACAGAGCCTTCCGGACGGACGACTATCTAGCTGTCGAGTTGTTTTGCGCCAAGTACGCCTCGGCGGCTGCGACGCCCGTTTTATACGCGCCATGCGCTGTTGAAAAGTCATGGATCGAACAGGCTTCCCCAGCAAAGAAGATGCGGTTCTGGATCGGCGTGCTCAGCACCGATCGGGCATTTGCGCAACCCGGCTCGGCGTGCGAATAGGATCCCAATATGAGCGGATCGACCGCCCAGCTGCTGACCCCTAGCGGCCGCAAACGAGCAATGATCGCTGCGCCAAGCACCGCCGCGATCTCCTGGTATGCAAAGGCGATCATCGCGGCTTTGCCTGCGGCTTGAAGATCGCGGGCCAGGCTACCGCCGAAATAAGCTTCGATCATCGGCCGGCCGAAGGGTCGCATTTGGTAGGCGCCTGTAGCCGCCCTGTCCGTCGCACCGAAAAAGCTCACGCCTTTGGGAAACTCGGCGGCGTCATCGAGTTTAAAAAAAGCCTTTTCCGCATAGCCGAGCGGGAGATGGGCCGCGGCGTCGCGCGTGCCTGGGATATCCGGTATGAAGCGTATCGCGTCAGCAGCCAACACATTTGTCGAAACGGTAACGATGACGGTCCGAGCCCGCAGAACGCCATCCCCGGTTTCGATGTGAATGACAGCGCCGGAGTGGTCTATCCGGACCACCTTGCATTCCAGAACTATCGGCAGACCGGCGCTGTAGTGCGCGATCAGAGTTCCGTAACCGGCCGGCACGCGCCAATTGACATGCGTGTCGGCGTAACGGGCGAGATCAAGCGCCGAGACGCAGTCGAGTTCCGCTCCGTTGATGTATGTCGATGTGGCATTAATCAGGCTATTCCATTGGTTGCCTGGCCCGAGGTAATCGGCTGCCGGCTGATCCGGGACCGGCGCGGTGTCAGTGTCGAATTTCTCCCAGAAGCGCGTCGAGGCTGTGCGAAACGCGCGTCGTTGCGCCAGCGACATCCCCAGGCCGTGCTTATCGTCCTGCCAGGGGGGAAGCGTCCGATCGATCTCGAAACCGAGCGCTGCCGCAATATCCGTCCACGGATTGACATCTGCTGAATGCAGCCAACCGCACCCGAGATCGATCGCGTCGCCGTCGTCTTGCCGGACGCTGAGTGCTCGTCCTCCGACCCGATTGCACGCTTCGAGCAACAACACATCCACGCCGGCCTCGACAAGGCGGCGCGTCGCGGCAATTCCGGCGGCGCCGGCGCCGATCACGACGATATCGTGCTCAATCACCTAAGTCTCCCCTTGCGTCGTACTTGCCGCCCGCTACACCGCAGCCGCACGCGGCAACAATCCAACCCGGGGATTTGTCTGTACCGGGTATCACTTCGCTGTTCCTTCATCCACTCTGCCAGTTTCGTCCACCCTCGCCGTCCTGCGCCGCTCCTCACCGCGATCGCATCGCCCGCCGCTGGCCGACGATAACCACGAGACGCTTGCCGCGGGTGAAGGCGGTGTAGAGGAGGTTTCGCGCCAACATTGTGTAATGTTGCATCGCAAGGGTGATGACGACGGCCGGATATTCGGACCCCTGCGATTTGTGAATTGTCGTCGCATAGGCGGGAAGGAGCGCATCGAGCTCACGGAGCGGATATTCGACCTCGCGGCCGTCGAAGCCGGCGACCAGAAGGCCGTCATTCTCGGCGATGCGCAGGACGGTCCCAAGATCGCCGTTGAAGACGTCGCGGTCGTAATCATTCTCGGTCTGCATGATTTTGTCGCCTGGCGCGAAGACCGAGCCAAACTTCTCGTTGCGAGCGGTGGGGTTTGGATTGAGCGCCTTCCGAAGATCGGCGTTGAGCGAACGCGCGCGCAGAGCGCCGCGTTGCATGGGACACGGAACCTAAATGTCGCGGATCGGGTCGAAGCCGGAACGCCGTCGAATGCGATCGCGGACGACCTCGACAACCTTGGCCGCCCCGTCCGCGGGATCCTTCGAATCCAGCGTCGTCGGACAACAGGCCGGCACGAGCAAGTTCGCCCTGGCGTCGCCGGGGTCGCGCTTGGCGCCGCGTCGGGCGCGGCGAGCGGGATTATAGGCTCGTTCTCGATAAACTGGCGGCGCGACGCGAACACGGTTATTATGGCGTCCCTCGCTTGGCGCCACGCGCCACACGCATGCCGCGATCAAATACCGGGACGAGTGCCGGCCGCGTCCTGCCCGTCAAGGAAGTGTTCGGCCGCAACGCCGCGTGCGGGATCGCCGAAGCTTCGGCGGAGCCAATACGCGATTGATCGTAAGGGGTTGAGATTTCGACAGTGAAAGATGGATAATCCGGGCCGGAAAGGGACCAAATCCGTGAGCGGCATACCGGAGATCCCATTGGCCGAGCGTGCGGCTGACCCCGCAATCGAGACCGTATTCGCCGCCCAGCGCGAAACCGCGATCACGCTTCGCGCTTCCACCGCCGGGATGCGCATCGCTAAGCTGCGAAAACTGGAGGCGGCGATCCTCGCAAATCGCGGCGCGATCTACCGCGCGCTGGCCGCCGACCTGCGCAAGCCCGAGGCCGAGGCCGACCTGTTCGACATCCTTCCGGTGATTTCGGGGATACGCCATGCCCGCCGGCATCTGACATCCTGGATGAAACTGGAACGCGTCGCGCCGACCATGACGATGTTTGGAACCAAGGCGCGGATACGCCATGAACCGAGGGGCGTCTCGCTGATCATTTCGCCTTGGAACTACCCGGTCAGTCTATTGCTCGGGCCATTGACGTCGGCGATCGCGGCGGGCTGTCCGGCAATGACTAAGCCCTCGGAAATGAGCCCGGCTTGCTCGGCGCTCATGGCAATGATCATCCGCGAGACTTTCGAGTGGCAAGAAATCGCCGTGTTCGAGGGTGATGCGGCGGTTTCGACCGCGCTGCTCGATCTGCCCTTCGATCATATCTTCTTCACCGGCAGCCCCGCGGTCGGCAAAGTTGTGATGACGGCGGCGGCCAAGCACCTTGCCTCCGTCACGTTGGAACTCGGCGGCAAGTCGCCCGTCATCGTCGATGAAAGCGCCAATATCGCGAAGGCGGCGAAGAGCGTCGTTTGGGGCAAGTTCGCCAATTGCGGCCAGACCTGCATCGCGCCGGACCATGCCTATGTGCATGAGAGCCGCTTGCCGCAATTTGTCGATGCGGCGAAAGCCACGATCGCGAATTTTTATGGCGATCCGGCGCGAAGCCCGGATTACTGCCGGATGATCAATCAACGCCATTTCGAGCGCGTCTCCCGCCTGATCGACGACGCGACAGAGCATGGCGCCTCCATCGCAACCGGCGGTGAACGCGACGAGGCGCAAAAATACATTGCGCCGACGCTGTTGACTGGGGTTGCCGCCGATGCTCTCGTCATGCAGGAGGAAATTTTTGGGCCGGTTCTACCGGTCCTCGCCTATCGCGATCTGGCCGAGCCTATCGCCGCGATCAATGCGCGGCCGAAACCGCTCGCGCTTTACGTCTATGCGAAGGATCACGCGCGCGCCAATCGCGTTCTTGAGGAAACTTCGGCGGGCGGATCATGCGTCAATGCCTCGGTCATGCAATTCGGGCATGACAATCTGCCCTTTGGCGGCATCGGCAATTCGGGGCTCGGCAACGCCCATGGGTTTTATGGTTTCCGCGCCTTCTCGCATGAACGTGCGGTGCTGGAAGATAAATTCAGCATCGTCCCGATGCTGTCCCCCCCCTACACGGCGCGAGTCAAGCAGATGATTAAATGGACGCTCCAATTCTTTACCTGACAACCGCGACGGCGCTATCCGCCAAGAAGATCGAGGAGCGCCGGGATCAAGGGCGCGTCGGCCGGCGGCATCGGATACGCGCGCAGGTCCTTGGGGAAAACCCATTTCAGCTTCTGATTTTCCCGCGCGGTGACAAAACCGGTCCAGCGCCGGCATATATAAAGCGGCATAAGGAGGTGGAAGTCCGGGTAGGCAAAACTCGCGAAGGTGAACGGTGCGAGGCAAGCCTCTGCGACCGAGATCCCGAGTTCTTCGTGCAACTCCCGGATCAAGGCCGCTTCCGGCCGCTCGTTCAATTCCACCTTGCCGCCGGGAAATTCCCACAGGCCCGCACAAGACTTGCCGTGCGGGCGTTGCGCGATCAGCACCCGGCAATCCGGGTCGATGAGCGCTACGGCGGCAACGAGCAGGAGTTTCACGAGACAGGCTCGCCGCTCACGAGCGATAATCGCCGTTGATCGCGACATATTCCTTGGTGAGATCGCAGGTCCATACGGTTGCCGCGCCCTTGCCGATGCCCAAATCCACGCGAATTTTTATTTCCGCGCCGCGCATGAGCTTGGAGACATCGGCCTCGTCATAGGCGGGATCGCGCTGGCCCTTGTGGGCGACACGAACATCGTTGAACCAGATCTCCAGCCTGTCGCGTTCGGCCGCTACGCCGGCCTTGCCGACGGCCATCACGACGCGGCCCCAATTGGCATCCTCGCCGGCGATCGCCGTTTTGACCAGTGGCGAATTGGCGATCGAGAAAGCGATTTTTTTGGCGGCGGCGCCGGTTGCCGCGCGGGTCACCTTTACCTCGACGAATTTGCGCGCGCCTTCCCCGTCCCTCACGACCTGATGCGCGAGATCGAGGAGGAGACACTCGAGCGATTGTTTGAACGGAGCGAGGCGGCGGTCGTTGGCGGCGACGATTTTTGGCGCGCCGCGTTTGGCGGCGGCTCCTGTCGCGAACAGCATCAAAGTGTCGGAGGTCGAGGTATCACCGTCGATGGTGATCGCGTTGAACGACCGCTCCACGCTTTTGGCCAGCATGGATTGCAAGGCCGTCGCGGCAATCGGCGCGTCGGTAAACACGAATGCCAGCATGGTCGCCATGTCGGGGGCGATCATGCCCGCGCCCTTGGCCATGCCGGAGAGGATCACCTCGACGCCGGCGAGCATCGCGCCGGCGGTGGCGACTTTCGGATAGGTGTCGGTCGTCATGATCGCCTGGGCGGCCTCAAGGAGACCGTCTGGCGCCGCGCGCGCGGCGAGCGTTGCCAGCACGCCATCGAATTTCGCGGCATCGAGCGGCTCGCCGATCACCCCGGTCGAGGCGAGAAAAATTTCCGTTGCCGGCGCGCCCGTTGCCTTGGCGGCAAGCACGGCGGTGAGCTTGACCGCCTGCGCCCCGGCCTTGCCGGTAAACGCGTTGGCGTTGCCGGAGTTGACGACGAGGGCGCGGGCCTTGCCCGCCTTGAGCCGTGCGCGGCACCAATCGACCGCTGCCGACGGACATTTGGATTTGGTAAAAACCCCCGCCGCTTGTGTCCCCTTGTCGAAAACGGCGAGCATCACGTCGGTGCGATCCTTGGACCCGCGGATACCGGCGGCGCCGGCGGCAAAGCGCACGCCCTCGATGTCTGGCAGGTCGGGAAATGACGTTGGCGCGAGCGGCGAGATGGCGGCGGCCATGGGACCGGGTTCCTAACACAGCTTCGCCCTCGACGAGCCAGGGCGAATCCAATAGTTCCAAGGCCACGCTACCGGCGTCAAGGCGGGCGAACCCCCTTGACTTTGTTTCCGGCGGTTTGGTGGGGTACCGCCGAGGCCATCGCCGCGCTTATTTTTTGCCTGGCGCGGGCGCGGGTTTGGCCGGCGTGGGGCTCGCAACCGCCGGCTTGGCGGTTTTGGGGAGTTCCGGAGGCTCGGTCCGCTCGATCTTCGCGGTCTTGCGCAAGTCCGCGACGAGCGCGGTTTGCGCCTTTTGCACGACGTAGCGGGTGACTTGGTCCTTGACCTGGTCGAAGGGCGGAAAGGTTTTCTGTCGCTTGTCCATGACCTCGATGATATGCCAGCCGAACGGGCTTTTCACCGGATCGGAAACCTGCCCCACCTCCAGCTTGAACGCGGCATCGGCGAATTCCGGCACCAGTTCAGCCTTGGTACGCCAGCCGAGATCGCCGCCTTCCGAGCCGGAGTTTTTCGAGACTTCCTTGACGATCGTGGCGAAATCGTCGCCCCCCATCAGCCGTTTCAGCGCCGCTTTTGCTTCATCCTCGGTCGCAACGAGAATATGCCGCGCGTGGATTTCGGTCTCGGGCTTTTGCGCCTTGGCCGCCTCGTCATAGGTCGCTTTGATCGCCGCGTCGGTGGCGGCCGTCTTCGCGACCTGCTCGAGCACGCTCTCCATCAGCAATTTTT
The DNA here is from genome assembly GCA_963706215.1 of uncultured Alphaproteobacteria bacterium. Taxonomy (GTDB): domain Bacteria; phylum Pseudomonadota; class Alphaproteobacteria; order Rhizobiales; family Beijerinckiaceae; genus Methylocapsa. The sequence goes on from OY970154.1 coordinate 722,887, forward strand.
CGCGATAATACGCGAGTTTCTTGGCGAATTCCGGGGTTTGGTCGGCCTTTTCGGCCAGGGCCTTTTGCGCCACCAATTCGCCGTCGATCAAAAAGTCGAGAAGATAGCTGTCGCGCGCCTTGCCTTCGAGCTGAGGCGGGAGGCTCCCGCGGAGATCGTCGGCGGCGATCTTCACGTCGTCGTCGGTGATTTGCTTGCCGTTGACCGTGGCGAGCACCTTGGCCGTTGCCGGAACGGCGGCAAAAATCGCAAGCGAGACCATGATCAGCATGCACGCCAGACCGGCGGCTATGATACGCAGGCATTTCGTCAAGAACATCAGACTGAGCTCCGGGCTAAATCAGGAAGATCGCGCCGCTGTTTTCGCGGCACATTGCGCCAATAAAGGACGTTTGCCGCGTGACCATGCACGGAGCGGCGGATTTGACAAGCCCCGGCCCCAATCTTATCTGTCGGACAGGTTTCCGTGGATGATTTTCCCGGCTTTCGCGGCGCCCGATGCCGGCGCCTCCCGCCGGGTGTCGCGCGCCCCTCGCGCTGCCGCGCGAGCTTTTCTCGAACGAGATGCGCGATCTCCGCCGGAACATCGGTTTTTGCCGAGCGGCCGGGGAAACGGGATCTCCAGTCAGGAACGCGATTATTAGGTGCCCTGGAAATCTTGGAATGCTATGTCACGGTCCGGCGGTTCGCCGCCGCGCGGGAATTCAAGCCCGGACCGGCCTTGCGCAAACGCCGCGGGGATCGAGCAAAATCTAACCAGAAAAGCTAGGGGCTAAAGCCGATGGCCGGGAATTGGTCCGGCCGTTTTCTAGAAAGGTCGTTTCGTAATGTTGGGCTCCTTGGCGAAAAAGATTTTCGGATCGTCGAACGATCGCCGGCTCTCGGGGTACCGGCCGAAAGTCGCGGCTATCAACGCGCTTGAGCCCGAAATGCTGAAGCTCGCCGATGCCGAACTCGCGGGGCGAACCCAGATGTTCCGGGAGGAATTCGCCGCCGGCAAGACCCTTGACGATCTGCTCGTGCCGGCGTTCGCCACGGTGCGGGAAGCGGCGCGCCGCGTCCTCGGCCAACGGCATTTCGATGTTCAGCTCGTCGGCGGTATGGTGCTGCACGAGGGCGCGATCGCCGAGATGCGCACCGGCGAAGGCAAGACCCTAGTCGCGACGCTCGCCTCCTATCTCAACGCGCTCGCCGGCAAGGGCGTCCATGTCGTCACCGTCAACGATTATCTCGCCCGCCGCGACGCCGAATGGATGGGCAGCATCTATCGTTTCCTCGGCCTTTCGACCGGGGTCATCGTGCATGGCCTCGACGACGACGAGCGCCGCCGTTCCTATGCCGCGGACATCACCTATGGCACCAACAATGAGTTCGGCTTCGACTATCTCCGCGACAATATGAAATACGAGCTTGCCCAGATGGCTCAGCGCGGTCATCATTATGCGATCGTCGACGAGGTCGATTCGATTCTCGTCGACGAGGCGCGGACGCCGTTGATCATTTCGGGGGCTTCCGACGACAGGTCCGATCTCTATATAGCGATCGATAAGGTGATCCCGCGCCTTGCCGCCGAGGACTTCGAACTCGACGAAAAACAACGCACCGTCAATCTCACCGAGGCCGGCAATGAACATATGGAGGCCTTGCTGAGCGAGCTCGGGGTTCTTTCCGAAGGTTCGCTCTACGAGGCGGTCAACGTCACCATCGTGCATCACGTCAATCAGGCCTTGCGCGCGCATAAATTGTTCAAGCGCGACAAGGATTACATTGTGCGCCAGGGCGAAGTCGTCATTATCGACGAGTTCACGGGCCGGATGATGCCGGGCCGCCGCTACTCCGAGGGACTCCATCAGGCCCTCGAAGCCAAGGAGCATGTCGCGATCCAGCCCGAGAACGTGACCCTCGCCTCGATCACCTTCCAGAATTATTTCCGCCTCTACGGCAAACTCGCCGGGATGACCGGGACGGCGGCGACCGAGGCGGATGAATTCGTCGAAATCTATAAGCTCGAGGTCGTCGAGATACCGACCAACAAGCCGGTCAATCGTCTCGACGAGGACGATGAAGTCTATCGCACGGCGGAAGAAAAACTGCGTGCGATCATTCGCGAGATCGAGGCCGCCAACGCGAAGTTCCAGCCGATGCTCGTCGGCACGACGTCGATCGAGAAGTCCGAGCAGCTTGCCGAGGCGTTGAAAAAGCAAGGTTATAAGCAGATCGATTTCGCGACGCCGGAAGCACTGCAAAAACTCTACGCGGCGGCGCGGTCGGACAAGCCCTCAAAGCTTTTCGCGGTGCTGAACGCGCGCTTCCACGAACAGGAAGCCTATATCGTCGCCCAAGCGGGGGTGCCCGGCGCGATCACGGTCGCGACCAACATGGCCGGTCGCGGCGTCGACATTCAGCTCGGCGGCAATGTCGAAATGCGGGTCGCGCAAGAATGCGCCGAACTGCCGCCAGGCCCCGAGCGCGAGGCGAAGGAAACCGGGATCCGTGCCGAGGTCGAAACTTTCCGCGAGAAAACGATCGCCGCCGGCGGCCTCTACATCATCGGCACCGAACGCCACGAGAGCCGCCGGATCGACAACCAGCTGCGCGGCCGTTCCGGGCGCCAAGGAGATCCGGGACGCTCGAAGTTCTTCTTGTCGCTGAAAGACGATCTGATGCGGATCTTCGGGTCCGACCGGATGGAATCGATGCTTGTCAAGCTCGGCCTCCAGGAGGACGAAGCGATTGTCCACCCCTGGATCAACAAGGCCTTGGAAAAGGCCCAGCAAAAAGTCGAGGCGCGCAATTTCGACATGCGCAAGAACGTTCTGAAATACGACAACGTGATGAACGATCAGCGCAAGGTCGTCTTCGAACAGCGCCGCGAGATGATGGCGCAAGAGTCGCTCGAAGACATGATTTCCGACATGCGGCAAGGTGTCGTCGACGATCTTATCGCCAAACATATTCCCCGTGATGCCTATCCCGAGACCTGGGACATCGAGGGTTTGAGGCAATCCGTCCTTGCCGCGTTCAATCTCACTCTTCCGCTGGCCGATTGGGCAAACGAAGAAGGAATCACCGAGGAGGAAATGCACGAGAGGCTGCGGAAGGCGGCCAATGAGGCCTACGCCGCTCGTGTCGACAAGAACGGCGCGGAAGTTACGCGTTATGTCGAAAAGCAGATCGTTCTGCAGGCGCTCGATCATCTGTGGCGCGAGCATCTCGTGACGCTCGATCATCTGCGTCAGGTTGTCGGCTGGCGCGGCATGGCCCAGCGCGATCCGCTGAACGAATACAAATCCGAGGCCTTCGAGCTGTTCGGCGAACTCATTACCCATCTGCGGGAAATGACGACGGCGCAGTTGAGCCGCGTCGAGGTCGCCTTCGAGCCGCCGCCGATGGAGGCGCTGGAGGTTTCCCATGCCGATGCATCGGCTTATCCGGACCGCGCGATCAACGCCGCATTTGGCCCCGCGAGCGCCGCCCCCGCCGTTTCCCGAGCCGCCAAGCCGGTTTTCGGCGCGTCCGGAGCGGATGCCGCCGAAACGCTCGTCCGCGAGCCGCCGGAGCAGCGGGCGGTCTATGGCAAAGTGGGGCGCAACCAGCCCTGTCCCTGCGGCTCGGGCCGGAAATATAAACATTGCCACGGCGCGGCCGCGTGACGGCCGCATGCCGTGCGAACGGTTGAGTTGCCTCAAGGTGCAAGACCGGCCAGCAGCCTAGCGTGACTAGCCCGGAACCCAAAGGGGACAGCGAAGTTCTATTCCCGGGCAGGGCACTGAAAATGAGGAGCATCGTAATGAAAGTTCAAGTCTCGCGGCATTTGTCCGGTCTTTGCGTCGCCGCCGCATTGGCGTTCGCGCCGCTCGCGGCATCCGCCCAAAACGCCCCCACGACGGGCGGCGGGATGAAGGGGGGAGATGGGATGGGCGGCGGCATGATGGGCGGCGATATGACGCATATGATGTCGATGATGCGCGAGAAACTATCGCATTCCGGAGACCGTGTCGCCGCGCTCAAGACCGACCTCAAGATCACCGAGTCGCAAATGCCGGCATGGAACAAATTCGCCGATGTTCTTCTCGCGTCCGCGAAATCGATGGAAGCGTCGATGGATGCAATGCACAAGCAGATGCAATCCGGCGCCGCCCCGACTCTTCCAGAAAAGCTCGAACACCATGCGAAAATGGCCGCCGCGCATCTTGCCAATTTGCAAGCGATCAAGGCCGCGCTCGACCCGCTTTACGCCTCATTCAGCGACGAACAGAAGAAGCTCGCGGACGGCCTAAAAATCGGCCCCATGGGCGTGATGTAACCCGCGTGGGCGCGCTTGCCGCGCCCAGACTGTTGGCCGTTGGATGGAGCCGGGCATTATTCCATCGCCGCCGCCTTCAGAATGCAGACCATTGTCGCCGCGGCCGGTTTTTGCGACACGTTGCGGATCGTATGCGGACGATCGGAGCGATAGCGCAATGTCTCGCCGGCCCTGGCCCGCTCGGTCGCGTTGCCCACTTCGACCTCGAGTTCCCCTTCGCTCACCGAGAGGCTTTCCACGGAGCCGCGCTGATGGCCCTCCGAGTCCAGCACGCCGCCGGGATCGGCCGAGAAATCATACCATTGCAGCCATTCGACCGTCTTGATCCAGCCGATGATGGCGAGCTTGCACTTGCCATCGTCGGAAACCAGGATCGGCGTGTCGCCGCGCGAGGATTTCTCCAGAAAGGGCTCGTCGTCGGCCGCCCGCAGCACCCGCTCGATCGAGACATCGAGCGCCTGCGAGAGGCGCCAGATCGTGGCGAGTGTCGGATTTGTCTCGTTGCGCTCGATCTGGCTGATGATCGATTTCGCGACGCCAGATTGTCCGGATAGCTCCGACAGCGAAAGATTATAGGCCTTGCGCAGCCGCTGTACCGTCTTGCCAAGCTGGTTCGACAAGGCAGCTGCGCCGGTATCCAGCGTCTTGACCTTGTCGCGCCCTTCGACACCCATGGATCCGGCTCGCCAATTCGAGGTTGGGTCTTAAACAATAACTCAATTTGCCTGGACCGCGATCGCTTGAAGTTGAACCGCTCGCGGTCTCTATCTCTTGTTTTGTCGCATGATCTTACCTGAAATGTCTTCAACTTTCCGGAATATGCGCTCGAAGTGCGAACGATTGCCGCGCATTGCGGCCCGGCCCATGCTTGGCCTCTGTCATTCCAAAGTCATACGAATCTGCTTTCGCTTGGACCAGCTTCAGGAAGGTAGCCCAGATTATGCCGGTAAGCCAAGAGGGGGAACCAGAGCCTGCCATTTACCGCGCCCTCTTTCTTTCCGATGTCCACCTCGGCACGCGCGGATGCCAGGCCGGGCTTTTGCTGGATTTCCTAAAAAATAACGACGCCGCGACGATCTACCTCGTCGGCGACATGATCGACGGATGGCAGCTGAAGAACGGATGGTACTGGCCGCAGGCGCACAACGATGTCGTGCAAAAGCTGCTGCGCAAGGTGCGCAAGGGCGTCCGCGTGATTTATGTGCCGGGCAATCATGACGAATTCGCGCGCGGCTATATCGGGTCGGTTTTCGGCGGCGTCGAAGTTGCCGACCATGCCTATCACGTGACCGCCGATAAAAAACGTCTGCTCATTGTCCATGGCGACCAGTTCGACATCGTGGTGCAGCACGCGCGCTGGCTCGCCTTTCTCGGTGACTGGGCCTATACGGTCGCGTTGTGGTCGAACCTGTGGTTCAATTCCATCCGCCGCAAGCTCGGGTTTCCCTACTGGTCGCTGTCGGCATGGGCCAAACTCAAGGTGAAGAACGCGGTGAACTTCATCGGCGCCTTCGAGGCGGCCTTGGCTGATGCGGCGAGGCGCCATCATGCCGACGGCGTCGTCTGCGGCCATATCCATCACGCCGCGATCCGGGATATCGGCGGAATTATTTACGTCAACACCGGCGATTTCGTCGAAAGCTGCACCGTCATCGCCGAGCATGACGACGGAAGGCTCGAGATCTTGCGCTGGCAGATGACCGCCGAGGAGCAGCGCCTCGCGGCACTCGCCGCCAACGAGGGAACCCAAGCCGCCGCGAGGGCGGCGGCGTAATGCGCATCCTGGTCGCGACGGATGCTTGGAAGCCGCAAGTCAACGGCGTGGTTCGCTCGCTCGAATCCGTGGCCCGCGCGCTGCGCGAATTCGGCGCCGAAATCGAGTTTTTGACGCCGCGGGGTTTCGCGACGGTGCCGTTGCCGACCTATGGCGAAATCAGGCTTGCGCTGGCGAGCAGCGGGGCGGTATCGAGACGGCTTGAGGGCGCCGCGATCGACCATATCCACATCGCGACCGAAGGCCCGGTGGGCTTTGCCGCGCGCCGCCATTGCTTGCGTGCGAAGCGTCCTTTCACGACGAGCTACCACACAAGGTTTCCGGAATATATCGCCGCCCGCACCAGGATACCGGAGGCATTCATCTATGCGCTGCTGCGCCGTTTCCATAATGCCGGCTCCGGCGTGATGGTATCCACCGCCTCGATCGCCGGCGATCTCAACAGGCGTGGATTTCAGCGTTTGATGCATTGGTCGCGCGGCGTCGATCACAGCCAGTTCAGCCCAGCCAAGGCGGCGGCGACAAATCTGCCGCGGCCGCTCTTTCTTTACGCGGGGCGTCTCGCGCCGGAAAAGAATGTCGAGGCCTTCCTGGCGTTGGACTTGCCGGGCTCGAAACTGGTCGCCGGCGATGGCCCCTCGCGCCGCGCCTTGCAGGCAAGATATCCGCAAGCGCATTTCCTCGGCACGCAGGGAAGCGACGCGCTCGCCATTCATTATGCCTCGGCGGACGTTTTGGTGTTTCCGAGCCGGACCGATACGTTCGGCATGGTCCTGCTCGAAGCGCTGGCCTGCGGGCTGCCGGTGGCGGCGATGCCGGTGCCCGGGCCGCTCGACGTTATCGGCGCGAGCGGCGCCGGCGTACTCGACATGGACCTGCGCGCCGCTTGTCTCGCGGCCCTTGAAATTCCGCGCGGCAAGGCGAGAGCGCACGCGCTTACCTTCACCTGGGCGAAAAGCGCGCGCCAGTTTCTCGACAATATTTTGCTTTCCAAATCCTCCGCGCCGAGCCGCTTGGCCACGCGTCCGGGTTTTTTCGGCTGAACCGCGGGGGGCCGCCCTCCCGCCCCGGACTCAGTTTTCCGCGCGAAAGACTCCCCGTTGACCCGAGCGGGATAACGGGGGCTCGTTGTCGTCAGCCATCAGCGGGATTGCCTCTCCCAAAAAAAGGTGCTTTGTAAGCGTCGCAGCTATTCGCTCACGGCGACCACAAGCCGGAAATGGGAGGGTCCAATGCATAAATTCGTGATCTTTTGCGCCGCCGCTGTGCTCGGCGTGGCGGTGCTCACCTCTAGCGAAGCATCCGCTCGCGGCGGCCATCATGGTGGACACCGCGGGGGTCATCATGGCGGGCACCACGGATTCCATCATGGCGGGCACCACGGATTCCATCATGGCGGACACCGCGGGTTCCATCATGGCGGCTGGCATGGCGGCCATTGGCACGGCGGCGGCTGGCACGGTCGCGGCTGGCACGGCGGCGGGTGGCACGGCGGCGGATGGCGCGGCGGCTACGGAGGTGGCTGCGCGCGCCATTGGGTTCCAGGGCCTTACGGCGGGCACTGGGTAAGGCGTTGCTGGTAAGGCCGGGACAGGTCATTATCGGCAACGGACAGCCGATAGGGATCGTCTTTAACCTTCTGAATTCGAGCGCTTCCCCTTCACGCATTTGCACGTTGGGGGGAGCGCTCTAAACCGGCCAAGGCGCGGGGTTAGCTTCTTCCGGTTTCGTTTCAAAGGCGAGACGGCGCGCGCCCTCGAAAATTCCATCTCCGGGTTCGACCGTCGTTTATCGCGCCGGACTCATCCACCGTGGCTGTGGATCGTGATTTTGGGCGGCCTTGCTCCCCGCCCGGCCGCGTCAGTCTGAGGTGATGTAGAGCGCATGGCCTTCCGCGAGCGCTTGGAATGTCGAATAGGCCATCCAGACATAGCCCCGCCGGAGCCATTCCAGCTCGCGCCCCAGCCGGCCCCAAAGCTGTTCCGCAGCAGCACGGCGCCATCGCCAGGGCCGCCAAAGTCGTTGTCATAACCGATGATCATCAAGACATGCCCGGCAGGGTTGTTGGTCGTCGGGTCAATCTTGATATCGCCGTTGCCTTTATACGGATTCGGCGTGCCGTCGTAGGTGGGGAAATCGGTGTAGAGGCTCGTGCCGTAGGCTAGCGGGACGCCTTGCGCGGTCCTCGTGCGCACATTCTCGAGCCCCTCCGGTCCGGCGACCGAAATCTTTTTCCAGCCAGTCACATCGATGCTGCGATTTGGGGGCAGTGTTTTGGTTCCACCGTAGTCGGCCCAAACATTCGAGCAGCCGTTGGGAACCGGCGCCGTCTGCACAGACGGCGTACCTGGTGGCTCTGGAGGAATTGGAAACAAGAGGTTACCTGGCCGCCGACACAGGTGTTGGACTGAATGTTTTCGCGCTCCAGCACCTTAACATAGGTATAGGCTGGGCTGGCCTGCAGCGTCGCCACGTTTGGAGCGTAATTGCCAGCCTTCACCGCGGCAAAAGTTGCAAGCCCATAGGTCGAGGCCCAGACGAAGCAGCTCGGCGTCGTCTGTTCGCCGACCGGCGGCAGCAACTCGGCATTGACAGTTGCATTACTGGGCGGAAGCGTTGCCGGGCGCGGCGGCACGAAGACGGGACCCGGCTCGGCGACCGCCGGATCGTAACCAAAATCCATCGTATCGTGGATCGATGCTGTTCCGGACTCCTGCGGAGTGAATACTGTTATAAATTGCAACTAGACTCTCGCGCAAATTCAAGTGGCGTCAGCTAAAAACAGCCGGCCAACGGTCCCATATATTGCAGCATGGACGAAAATATTCCTGGACCGCGCAACTTCTCCTTTTCTTGCCTGGACAAGGAAGCGGGGCGCGGCGCGCACGCGCCCTCTCCATCCGGCACGGATAATCCGAGCGAAGATTATGCCCTCCAGAATCAGGCGGGCGACGACAATACGCTCCTCGATGCTTATTCGAAGGCGGTGACAAGGGTCGTCGAGCGGGTCGGGCCAAGCGTCGTGCGGCTCGATATCCGCGACGGCGGCCGTGGACGAGCAGGATCGGGCTCCGGCGTCATCCTATCGCCGGACGGGCTCGTTCTCACCAATAGCCATGTCGTGCAAGGCGCCAAGCGCGCCGGGGTGACGGCGCTAGATGGACGCAGCCTCTCCGGCCGTGTCCTCGGCGATGATCCCGGCACCGATCTTGCCCTTGTCCGGATCGACGAGGACGCGACGCTTCCGCCGGCAAAGCTCGGCAATTCGAAAAGCCTGAAGCCGGGCGAGATCGCCATCGCGATCGGCAATCCCCTCGGCTTCGACGCCAGCGTCACGGCGGGAGTGATATCGGCGCTCGGGCGCTCGTTGCGGTCAAAAAGCGGCCGTCTGATCGACGATGTGATTCAGACCGACGCGGCGCTCAACCCCGGCAATTCGGGCGGCCCGCTGGTCTCGTCGCAAGGCGAGGTGATCGGCATCAACACCGCGATCATCGCCGGCGCGCAGGGAATTTGCTTCGCGGTGGCTTCCAATACGGCACGTTTCGTGCTCGGAGAACTTGTCGCGCATGGAAGGGTCCGCCGCGCCTATCTCGGCATCGGCGCTGGCACGGTTCCAGTGCCGCGCAGAATTGGGCTGCGCCTCGGCCTCGCGCAAAGAACGGGCGCCATGGTAAGCGCGGTCGAAGCGGGAAGCCCGGCTGATCACGCGGGCCTTCTCACCGGCGATATTCTGCTGGCCGTTGACGGCGCCGCCATCACCGGCGCCGATGATCTGGTACGCCTTCTCGACGCGGAGAAGATCGATCGCGCGATTCCGCTTGACGTTCTGCGCCGCTCGGACCAGCGCCGGTTCTGGGCGGCCCTTCGCGAAAGAAAATAATTTTCACTACCCAGCCGCGCCGCCGCTCAAGAATTCCTGCAAAACCGTCGCGTTATTGCGCGAGTTATCCTTGGCCGCGAGTAACAACGTGATAGTTTTGCTTTTCGAGGCCATGTCCAGCAGTTCGACGACCGCTGGGTGATGCTTTAGCTCGGCAATATAGAGCGCCAAGCTTAAGCTAGCTCGCCACGAGCGTTCCGATCCGGAGCAGAACGAGACCGGCCGCGAGCACGAGATAGGCACGCAGGACAACCATCCAGGTCTTTACCGCGATCGACAGGCGCGGCGGCGGCACTTCGCCGAGCGGCGGCATGCGCCAAGTTCCGCGCCGCACGGGATTTTCCGTCACCGCGAGCGCCATCCGGCCGTCCTTTTTTCCGGCCAGCAAGACACCCAGCGCGACGAGAACGGCGAGGATGCCGCCGCCTCCGAGAATGGAGAGAATGACCGTCTCGCTGGCCACCTCCGGGAACATGATGGAGGCGGTGAGAATGATCGACAACATGACAAGAACCGCAATAACGCCGCCAGCAAATAAGTTGAGCCGGCGGGTGTTGACCCATGGACCGAGCACCGCCTTGTCGTTGCACAGCAGCAGCAAGAATACCGTGGCGCTGGGCAAAAGGACGCCGGCGAGCGTCTGTACCGCATTGGTCAAGAGCCCGAGCGGCGCGCCGGGGGCCAGCACGAGCCCAGCGGCAACCACAATCAAGCCGCAATAGACGGAGTAAAAGCCCTTGGCATCCGACGGCTTGCGATGCAAGGAGTGCTTTAGCGATAGCACATCGCCGATGGCATAGGCCGTCGACAGCGATACCGCCGAAGCGCCGATGACGCTCGCATCGATGAGGGCAATCGCGAACATCGCGCCCGCCGCCCGGCCGGCATATTTGCCTATTCCGCTCGCAACCGCTCCGGCGTCGGCGAAATAGCCGGATTCCGGCTGACCGGCGAAAGCCGCGGTCGCGATGGACATCATGGCGACGGCGCCGGCGATGACCAGCACGATGCCAAGCCAAAGATCGGCTTTCTCATAGCCGATGAAACGCGGGGTGATGCGCTTGTCGATGACGTAGCTCTGCTGGAAGAAGAGTTGCCAGGGCGCGATCGTCGTCCCGACAATGGCGATAACCAGCAGCATCACCTCGCTGAGCTTGCCGCCTTCCGGCAACCGCGGGAAAACGAAGTCGCGCGCGATCTGCGCCACCGGCGGATGGACCAACAGGAAGACCGGCACCAGAAGGAGGCTGCCGAAGACGAGCGCCATCGAGAAGCGCTCGAAACGGCGGAAATCGCCGGTGCTCGCGGCGGCCATGATCAATACGGCGGCGAGCGCCACGCCGGGTTCCTTGGAGACGCCGAGATAATCGAGGGCCAGGGCGATGCCGATAAACTCGGTGACGATGGTCAGCGCATTGAGGAGAAAAAGATCGATGACGCTGAAGGCGCCCCAGAACTTGCCGAAGCGTTCCAAGATGAGCCGGGCATGGCCAACCCCGGTCACTGCGCCGAGACGCAGGACCATCTCCTGGTTCACATAAAGAACGGGAACCAGGAGAAGCAGCGTCCACAAGAGCGCGGTGCCATAATTCTGTCCGGCCTGTGTATAGGTGCCGAAGGCGCCGGCGTCATTGTCGCCGACCATGACGATGAGACCTGGGCCGAGAATGGCGAGAAAAGTTTGGAGCCGGTGCTTCCAGCTTTCGCGGGGACCGTGGTCGCCTTGCCGGATGGTGCCGAAGGCGCCGTGGATGTGGCCGGCATGGGCTTCGTCGAGAACGGCCGCGCGGGTGGCCGCGATTTCCGCGATTGCATTCATGGCTCGCCTCCTGGCCCGCGATCGGGCGCGGAGGAGCCACGGCGCCGTCAAACGGCGGGGATGTCCGCGCCCGCTTCGATGGCGGGATTTGTCTTGTGGCTAGGCTTATTCTCAAAACCCGCGATCGTATGGGACACAGCGAAAGCGGGGCGACTAGAGCCGTCGTTCAACGGATCCTCCTTGTTTCAAGCCGCAAGCCGCGGGGCGCGCTAACCGCGCGGGACCTGCGGGATCGCGAGAACCATCGTCGGGCGTCGATGGGTTCTTGTTCGACAGGCGCCACCGCGCGGGTATCGGCGGACGGGTCCAGCCAGAAAGCGGACAACGCGCCGTTCATCGGGTCGATCCGCCACCGGCATTCGAGCGGCGCATGGCAACGGGGAACGTAGCGGATATTGGCGGCGGGAAGGTACGCTGCTCCCGCGCGGGCAAGGCTACGGCGGCCCGCTCCGACAGGCGGGCCTGCGCGCACGACGCCGGACATACCGAGGAGCTTTGTGAACATGGCTCACCTCCAACCGACTTGTCGCGGCGGAGGGTGAGCGGACGGGCGTGCCTCAGGCGGGCCCTGATCCTCTCACGCGATCGCCGCGTGTGTCTTTAATAACAAACCTACTGCCCATTATCCTTAACGGGGGTTGTGCGAGTCTGGACGGAACCAGGCCGCTGCAACTGAAATGCTCCTCGCGCCCTGATGTGTCAACCCTCAAAAAGCCCTTTTCAATCGAATGTGCTTAACGAGTTCGCGCGAAACGGCTATATCCCGGCCGCCGCCGGCCAGAACCGGTTTCACCAACACGCGCCGGTCATCCAACTGTCGCGCGGCGCGGCTATCGCGCACACGATGCGCGCGGATTCTCGCCCGATCTTCTTCCATGCAGGCGCGTTTTCTCCCGGGTGCGACCGCCGCGCAAATCGTTCAAAGTTGAAGAAGAACCGATGCCGCCCCTTTTCGATCCCGCGTTCCGGAACGACGCGCTCAATCTGATCATCGCCGTCCTGCTTGGCGGCGCCATCGGCTTCGAGCGGCAGTGGCGCCAGCGCCTCGCGGGATTGCGGACCAACACGCTGGTCTCGCTCGGCGCCGCGATTTTCGTCGTGTTTGAGAGTCAATTCACCGATACGAGTCCGACGCGGGTCGCCGCCCAGGTCGTCACCGGCATCGGCTTTCTTGGCGCCGGGGTGATTTGGAAGGAAGGCGTCAATGTGCGCGGCCTGAACACGGCGGCGACGCTGTGGTGTTCCGCCGCTGTCGGCCTGCTGGCCGGCTCGGGCTATTGGCGCCATGCCTTCCTCGCCGCAGCCCTCGTCGCCGGCGTCAACCTCGTGCTGCGGCCGTTGGTCAGATTGATCAACCGGCAGCCGCTCGAAACCGCCGAAATCGAAACGTCCTATATCGTGACCGTCACCTGCCGGGGAACCGAGGAGGCGCAAATCCGCGCGCTTCTGGTGCAAGGTTTTGGGGTCAGCGATCTGCATCTGCGCGAGCTCGAAAGCACCGATATCGAAGGCACCGACCGGGTCGCCGTGAATGCCACGCTCACCTCGGAAAAGCGGCGCGAGATCGCGCTCGAATATATCGTCGGGCGCGTGAGCCTCGAGCCGAGCGTGACGGCCGCGCGCTGGCGGGCGGTGGACACGATCGTTTGACGCCCGCGGCGCCAGCACGGCAATCGGCGACCGGATAGGGGCGGGCGTTACTGCTCCGCCGCGGCAAGGTTCTCAACCCCTCATTTGCGCCTCGGCGCGCGATCGTGCTGGAGCGCCTTTCCGGCCGGACGCCGGGATTCGACGCAACCCTCGCGGCGGCGCTTCACCGGCATCGGCCAGCTTCCCATGCCGGTGCCGCGCCCGCGTCGCATGAAACGCGCATGATCCCTCCGCATGAAAGATTCATCGAGTAGGGTTCAAGCCCGATCGCCCAATTGACCGTTCCGGCCGGGCGACATTGCTCCAAATGCGACCCGCAGCGCCTAGCCGGCGTTGCGGGCTTTTGGTAAACGCCTCGCCGTTTTAACAAGCATAAGGATGAAAGTAGCACCATCGGCCGGCACCGTAGGCGCCACGCCAGCCATAGCCGCCACGCCAGCCATAGCCCCGGTGCCAGCCGCGGCCGCGCCAGCCATAGCCCCGGTGCCAGCCGCGGCCGCGCCAGCCGCGGCCGCGCCAATAAACTTGCTCGACCTTGGCAGAGTCGGCGCCGCCCGTGACGATCGCGGCCGTCGCCTGTTCCTTAACCGCGCCTGGCAACGATCCCGGAAGTGTCATCGCGCCGGCGGCTACCGATGCCCCGCCAAGGAGCAGAGCGCCCCCCGCAAGGCTCAAAGCATACATACGAAATGTCCGTTCCAGCATCTCTAGATCCCTTCTCTAGGCCTTCCAACTCAATTTTCCCGTCGTCGCACGAATGCGACGGATGCCATGAACGCACGCTGAACGGCGAATTAATTCGAGGCAACATCCGCACTCGCACGCCGCCCTGAGGATTGCAACCCCATCGCCCTTGATCCGGGCTCCATCTCAACCGGCCAAGACGCCCGGTAAACGAAATCCTTGCGTCAATGGAGCGGCGGGCGAGCGTTGACGGGAGCGGCCCAAACTGGTCTACATCGGGCGCCATTGGGCGCCATTGGCCGCGCGCCCTATGTTCGCGTAGCCATTCGAGACCGCACCTGAGATGAATTTGCTGACGCCTTTCGCCAACGCCTGGCACCATCGCGAGTTGATCAGGGCCGTGGTGCGGCGCGAATTGGCGGTCCGTTTTCGCGGCACGATCCTTGGCTGGGTGTGGGCGATCTTCGGGCCTCTCGTCATGCTCGGCGCCTACACGGTGATATTTTCCCATGCGGTCGGGGTTCCGGCTTCGGCAAAGGGCGGCGGCGTCGGCAGTTACGCTTTATCAATCTTTACCGGATTGATTGTCTTCAATCTGTTCAGCGAACTCGCCTACCGCGCGCCGGGGCTTTTGCATGAACACGCGGGTGTCATTAAAAAGTCCATTTTCCCGAGCGAGACCTTGGCCTGGATAGCGACGACCCGCGCCGCCGTCTATGCCGCGATTAGCTTGGCGGTTCTCCTCGTTTTCCAGCTGGCGCTGAGGTGGTGGCTGCCGCCGGCGAGCTTGCTGCTGCCTTTGGTCGTCGCGCCGTTCTTTTTGTTCCTGCTTGGAATCTGCTGGTTTCTCATGGCGCTTGGATCGTTTACCCGCGATGTCGCGCATCTCATGATCTCGATCGTGCCGGTCTTCATGTTCGCGACGCCGATCTTTTATTCGATCGACGACGTGCCGCCCAATCTGCGCATTTATCTGCATCTTAACCCGATAGGAAATTACGTCGAGATGATCCGCGACCTTCTCTTGTTCAATAGACTCCCGGGCCTCATCCTTTATTGCGGGACGGTCTTGGCCTCGCTCCTCATTTTCTTTTTCGCGTATCGTTTCTTCATGCAATACAAGGCCGTGTTCGTCGATGTCATCTGAGCTTGTCATCAGCTGCGACCGGGTCGGCAAGGCATTCCAGCTCTATATGCGGCGCAACGATCAGCTCAAACAGGCGATCTTCGGGCATTGGAAGCAGTTCTACCATCAGCATTGGGTGCTGCGGGACGTCAGCTTCAAGGTTCGCCGCGGCGAAACAATCGGCATCATCGGCCGCAACGGCGCCGGCAAAACCACGCTCTTGCAGATCATCTGCGGCATAACCTTGCCGACGCTCGGCACAGTGCAAGTCAATGGGCGGGTGGCGCCGATCCTCGCGCTTGGCGCCGGCTTCGACCACGAGCTGACCGGCCGGGAAAATGCCTTGATCGGCGGCGCCATTCTCGGCCTGCGGCGCGCCGTCGTCGAGGCGAGGCTTCCCGAAATCGCCGCCTTCGCCGGTATCGGCGACTTCTTTCATCAACCGCTCAAGCTCTATTCGAGCGGCATGGCGGCGCGGCTTGCTTTTGCCGTTTGCGCGCATGCCGACGCGGATATATTGATCGTGGACGAAGCGCTCTCGGTCGGCGACGAGGCCTTCGGTGCAAAGTGCGATGCTTTTATCAAGGATTTCGCGAACCACGGCACGATCCTGCTCGTATCCCACGATCTCGAAACCCTTGAGGCGATCTGCGACCGGCTCATTTGGATCGAGGATGGCGTCGTGCGGAGCATGGGGGCCCCGAAGGACGTCATCGCGCGTTATCGCGAGGCGATCGACGGCAAGCCCGCGCTGGCGCTCGCCGCAAGTTTCTGACCTGTCTCCGTTTCAGGGAACCGGCTGCGCGGCGACGTCCGTGGCCGACGGGAAATTCGCGTTTTGCCGCTCGATCAGGAACATGGCGGCGGCAAATTCCGCGACGATCGCGAGGCCAACAAACCAGACGAATCGCGGATCCTGACGCACCAGCGTTTCGGCGGAAACGAGGATCGCGACATGGATTGCCGGGATGGCGAGCATGGACGCCGCTGTCGCCGCCGAAGCGCCGCGGCTCGCGGAGGCGACGTTTAAGACAAGCCCGATCGCGAGCAGCGCATGGACTAGGGCGAGCAAAGGTATGCCGCACCGTTTCGCGGCCTCGCTCATCCATTCGGCGAACTGACGCGGGTCATCGCCGCTCGACGGCCGGTCGCGGAAGAACTCGAGGAACGGCAGTTCGAAGACACCTCGCCAATTGCGTCGCGGCAGGCCGCCAGAGCCTTGCATGCCGATCGGCAGCGCATATTCGTCGAAATTCGCGGTCCGTATCGAGGAGCCGTCCGCGGGAATTGTCTCAATCGAACCATCGCTCAAGATCAATACGACACCATTCGCGTTGCGGCGGAATTCCGCCTCGGCGGCGGTGATGATCTGCTCCTCGTTCTTCTCAGGGGAGAATTCACGGATGAACATGCCCGAGACGACATCGGCGGAACGCCAGCGGCGGAAATAGAGCGTCCGCGCGCCATTGTCGAAGGTGTAGAATTGCGCCGGCTCGAGCATCCGGTGATTGAGCGAATTGCGAATCACATAAATCACGTCATGCATCTGGCCGACATAAGCCGGCGCGAAAACCGACGAGATCCAATAGCCGGCCGCCGCCGCGGCAATGGCGACGGAAGCGGCCGGAAGGGAAATCGCCCAGGCGGAGAGGCGCATGGAATAAAGAACCGCGATCATGCCGTCGGCCGACATCCGCGCGAATTCGAGAGCGACGGCGACGCCAACCGCCATCGGCAAAGCGAGGTAGACCACCGTCGGCAGGGTGCCGAGAAGGGCCGGCATCAGCAGTCCGCCACGGATCGCGGCCGCCGGAAGATATTCGAAAAGCGTGGTCATGACGACCGGAACGCAAAGTCCCGTTGCGATCAACAGGGTTGCGAGCGCGATCCGTTTCGAAAGATAGAAAAACAGGAGGCGAGGCACTGGACAATCCCTCTCGCGCCCGCCCGAGGCGCCCGCGAATAAATCACATTTTCACCCGCGCCGCGGCTTGGGCGGCGAATTGGCGCCAAGCCGCATCGAAAACGCGGCCGCGAGGGAGACTTACCGCGCCAGCCCAATGGGCGAAATAGATTTTATCGCCAAAGACATCGCGCGGTCCCTCGGCGTCGAAGGTCACCCCATCGGCCTTGTAGAAGCTCTCGCCGGAGGCTCCAGGAATGCATTCGCGCAAAGGGGTGATCTTCAGACCCATCCGGTGGGCGACGAAATTGGTCACCGGCTGGGCGAACAGCATGCCGCGCTGACGCACGGCGTGAAAGATCGCTTCGTCCTTGTCGATCACGTCATGGAAGTCCTTCAGACCAAGAATCTCTTTCGAGGCGACGAAGAACCCGTCGTTGAAGAGCATCACGCCGCGAAGAAAATCATATTGATCGCGTTTTTTATTGTAGACATAGTCCGCCGTCGGCGCGGCCACGATGAAATCGCTCTTGCCGGCTTCGAGGTGGCCGAACATCTCGCGAAAATCGCGAAACAGGATGATATCCACATCGAGATAGATGACTTCGTCGAGCGGCAGCGCGAGGGCAAGAAATTTCCGCAGACGCCGGCGATGCCCTGGAAACATCGGGTAAAGCCGCTTGGCCAAGGCATCGAGCTCGGCGCTGTCCGGTTCGACGAAATGGACGCCATAAATGCCAGCCGCCCGGCGCGTCAAAGCGACATTGCCGTCGTAAGGGATGAGATAGAGAGGGGTCGCCGCGTTGGTCGCGAGATAGCTCTCGAGAAACGGCAGAAGCCAATTGACGATCTTGTCGTTGGCGATGACCGCCATGCCATGGTTTTTCGATTGGGGAGGGGAATTTTGCATCGTGCTCTTGAGTTCACATGGTATCGAGGCCAGCGCCATGAGGATCGGCGACAGGCGGCACCGCGTTTCGTCCTGAATTGACGGCGTAGCTGATTCGGGTGGAAAAGCAGCTCAAGCTACCGAGGAGCTTTGCTCTTCCTGTAGCGTGACGAAGGCGACCGGATCAAGCCGTAGCTATGCCGGGCGGAAATGGCCGCGAAAGTGGAATGAAACAAACTGTGCAGGCGCAAGAGCCGCTGGCTCGGCGAACAAATGCGGCCGCGCGCCCAGGCGTGCGGTCCTCCCCGCCGCTCGCGGGGAGTGTCGTGGCGATCGTTCATCCGGCGTGGCATTCTTGCGGCAGCCACCAGGTGTTCGTCTCCCAGGCGAGGGCCTATCGAAGCCTCGGCGCGAAAGTCGTTAGTCTCGCGATCGCTGATTGGCCCGGCTCTGTCGATGGATCGCGCGCTTGCAAAGCCTATCTGACCGCAACGGGCGACCTCGCCGCCGGCGCCCGCATCTTCGCGGGCATGCCGTTGCGAAAAATTTTCAACGGCGGTTTTCGGCGTGCCGGCAGGCAATGGCTGCATGGCAATTATGCCGCGATTCGGATCGAGATCGCACGGCTTGCAACCATCCCTAACGGCCTCGCACTTTCGCCACGGGTCGATCTCATCCACTGCAATCATTTCTTCTGCATGCCCGTGGCGATCCGCCTGCGCGAGCGGCACGATTGTCCGATCGTTCTCGACACCCACGATCTCCAGGCCCGGCAATACGTCTTGCGCAATCATGCGGGCTGGGTCTTGCCGCCGGTGGCGCGCTATGAAGACATGCTCGCGATCGAACTCGACGCCATGCGGCCGGCCGACATTTTAGTGCATCTCAACGGCGAAGAGGCCGCCGCCTTCCAAAGGCTCGTTCCCGACAGGCGGCACGCGTTGCTTCATCCCGCCGTCAACGCCATGCCGGCAGGGCCTGGCGGCGGCGATCCGATCGTCGTCGCCAGCGCCAATTCCGCCAATCTCCTCGGCCTCGTATGGTTCCTAAAAGAGGTCTTGCCGCTGGCGCCGGGTGTCCCGGTCCAGATTTTCGGCAATATCGACCGCCAAATTCAATGGGGTGCGCCCGGTCTGTTCAAGGCGCATGCCGGGCTCTTCCGGGGGAGGGTCGAGGTCGAGGACCTCCGTGCCGCTTATCGTAACGCCGCGGCCGTTCTGCTGCCGGTAACGGCCGGGCACGGGATCTCGATCAAGACCGTCGAAGCGCTGTCCTGCGGGGCGCCATTGATCGCGACGCCGCTCGCCTTTCGCGGCCTCGGCATCGACGCGGCCTGCCTTCCAAACGTGACTGTCGCGGAAGGCGCCGCCGGGTTCGCGGCGGCCCTGCGCCGCGCCTTCGCCACTCGTCGTTTGCCCGGTGCAAGCAGGGAGTTCGCGCCCACGCGCGAAATCTATCAACAGCACTTTGCTTTCGACGCTTATCGCAACTCTCTCTGGGCAATCGTGGAGCGGCTCGTCGGGACTTGACTGGGGATTTTCACGCGGAACTTGTTTACCCCCATTCCACCACGAAATGCTTGGGAAATTGGGTTCCGCCCCTCTCGATCTGATTCGCCCGGATAAAGTTCTTGAAGGGCGTGGTGGGGATCGAGGGCGGTATCGCGGGCTCGAAAACCAGAAAAAGTCGAGACCGTTTGGAATCCCATCCGGCAAGGCGTCGTTATATTGGTCCCAGCTGCCGTTGACGTTGCGGCAGAGCAGCATGTAATCGTTGTGCGGCTTCTGCTTGCGCTGGCCTAGGTCCGGCCACTAAACGCGCTAGATGAGCACTCATCGCGCAAAATGGATGATCGATAGGCCAAGCAGCCACTCCAAGGTCGATGGAAGCGCGCGCGACCCCATAATGATCGCCCGCCGGACCCACGGCAGCCGCGGCCGCATAGGCGTGACGACGTTCATGCCGTAAGCCTTGCCGGCGACGTTGGACATGGCCGCTCCGCGAGCAGCGCGGCTTTTTGAGGCGTCAGCCTGCGGCAAGGCGGATGTTGATATGTTGAATCAGGTAAGTTTCAAGCTGTCCGAGCGTCCCGGCCTTGGTTTGCGCGCGCTTGCCCCGGCGATTTTCGGAAGGCCGGTCGCAACCTAATATCTCTGGCAACAAATTGTTATGGGTCCGTGTCTAGTTTGACGGGGATGCAACGAGGCCCTCCAAATGACCCAAGAAGCCCGTTCGGCATGCCTCCCCGGGGCAATGACACAAGAGGCCCGCGCGGGACGCCTCCCCGGCGCATTGCACGCCAATGGCCCGACCGACCATGATGCGGCGTTTCCCGTCTCTCGGGCGGGTCCGGGCTCCAGCCTCGCTGGCGCCTATCTCGATCAATTCAACGAAATGGTAAAATTGATCGAGCGGCTTCCCGGCACGCCCGAATTGATTGGCGATTTATTGAACTGGCAACCGACGAGCTACCAGGATTATTTCACCGCTTCGGCGATGCCAGGCCGCGCCTCCGCGACCGATGTTTATGCCTCGTTGAACCGCTGCGTGCGGCAAAATTTCGAGGACGTTGTCGAGGATCTCGAACGCAAGGCCCTCGGCGCCTTGGCCGCGATTAGACGCCACCACAAGACCCTTGGGGGATCCCGCCCCGACATCATGACGGACATTTGCGCCCGCGCGGGAACGCATCTCCGCGACGTGCTCGGCAAGGCAAACGATCTCGTCAATTATGTTCCAGGCGGGCCGGGCAATTTCGCGCCGCGCCGGAAACTCCGGGTCTCGCAAGCTTGAGCGCAAACAATTTGACCGCAATGCGCCTCGGATTCCATGCCGGGCGAGCGCAACGCGGCCGGGACGAGCGCGAAGGACCGGCCCTGGCGCAACCAAGCGGTTTGGCTTAAGGCTCTTGGCGCGCCTTTGCCTTTCCTGGCGCGCGGGTTAAAACCCAGGATCCGCTGCTCCCGCTCCTCCTGATCGCGTTTCTTCAACAATGCGCCTGTCCCGTTATTTTCTGCCGATTCTGCGCGAGACGCCGAAGGAAGCCGAGATCGTCTCGCACCGCTTGATGTTGCGCGCCGGCATGATCCGGCAGGAGGCGGCCGGGATTTACGCTTGGCTGCCGCTCGGATTTCGCGTCTTGCAAAAAGTGGGGCAGATCGTGCGCGAGGAAATGGACCGGGCCGGCGCGATCGAACTCTTGATGCCGACCCTCCAGCTCGCCGATTTGTGGCGGGAAACCGGCCGCTACGAGGCCTATGGCCCGGAAATGCTGCGAATCAAGGATCGTCATCAGCGGGAACTCCTCTATGGCCCAACCAACGAGGACATGATCACCGGGATCTTTCGCGCCTACGTCCATTCCTACCGGGATCTGCCCAAAATCCTTTACCATATCCAGTGGAAATTCCGCGACGAGCAAAGGCCGCGCTTTGGCGTCATGCGCGGCCGCGAATTCTTGATGAAGGATGCGTATTCCTTCGATGTCGACGAAGCGTCGGCGTGGCTTTCCTACAACAAGATGTTCGTCGCCTATTTGCGGATTTTTTCCCGCATGGGGTTGAAAGCGATCCCGATGCGCGCCGAGACCGGGCCGATCGGCGGCGACTTGAGCCATGAATTCATCATTTTGGCCGAAACCGGCGAGTCGGCGGTATTTTGCCACGCCGATGTCTTGGCTTTGCCCATCCCGCCTGAGGATACCGATTACGATAGCGACCTGTCGCCCATCGTCCACGCCTGGACGAAGCTTTACGCGGCGACCGGGGACGTCCACGATCAAGCCCGTTTCGAGGGCGAGACGCCGGACGAAAAACGCATCCAAACGCGCGGCATCGAGGTCGGCCAGGTGTTTTATTTCGGCGAAAAATATTCCAAGCCGATGCGGGCCTTGATCACCGGCCCCGACGGAGTCGAGCGGCCGTTCCAGGGCGGTTCCTATGGGGTCGGGGTGTCGCGTCTCGTCGGCGCGTTGATCGAGGCGAGCCACGACGAAAATGGGATTATTTGGCCCGCGGCCGTCGCGCCCTTCGAGGTAGGATTGGCCAATCTCAAGGTTGGCGACGCCACGACGGACGCCGCCTGCGCCGCGATTTACGCCGCTCTCGAAAAAGCCGGCTTGGACGTGCTCTATGACGACACGGACGAGCGCCCCGGCGCCAAATTCGCCAAGCTCGATCTGATCGGCCTGCCTTATCAGATCATCGTCGGCCCCAAGGGACTGGCCTCGGGCACGGTGGAACTCAAGACAAGGGCGACCGGCGCGCGCGACAATCTCGCCGCCGACGCGGCGATCGCGCGGCTCGCGGGCTCATGATGGAAGCCTCGAAGGGCACAACCCCGTTCGCGCCCTTCGAGTGGATGATCGCGCTCCGCTATCTGCGCGCGCGGCGCAAGGCGAGCTTTGTTTCGGTCATCGCTTTTTTCTCCTTTCTCGGAATTGCGCTCGGCGTCGCGACGCTGATCGTCGTCATGTCGGTGATGAATGGCTTTCACAAGGAATTGCTCGACAAGATCGTCGGCATCAACGGTCATATTTTCCTTCAGGCCGCCGACACGCAGTTCACCGATTACGATGAAGTGGTGAAGGAAGTCGCCGCGGTGCCCGGCGTCGAATTGGTCATCCCGATGATCGAGAGCCCGGCGGCGGCTTCCACCACCAACATGGCGTTTGCCCTCGTGCGGGGAATCAGGGAGGCCGATATCAAGCGCCTCCCAGGCATCGCCCACAATGTCAAGCTCGGCACGCTCGACGGTTTCGATACGGCGGGCGGCGTCGCGATCGGCCAAAGGCTCGCCGAAAATCTCGGGCTTCGCATCGGCGACAAGCTGAAAATCCTGATCGCGAACGGCGCCGAGACGCCTTTCGGCATCGTCCCGCGCAGCAAGGTCTATCCGGTCGTCGCGATCTTTCAGATCGGCATGGCGGAGTTCGACAATCTCTTCGTCTATATGGCCTTGCCCGAGGCGCAGGGTTTCTTCAACAAGGACAATCAGGCAAGCGTCATCGAGATTTTCGTGACAAGGCCGGAGGAGCTCGACGCGGTCAAGGACAAGATCGGCCGGGCGGTGACGCGGCCGATGATCATGACCGACTGGCGCGAGCGCAACAAGACATTCTTCGACGCGCTGAACGTCGAACGCAATGTCATGTTCATTATTCTTACGCTGATCGTGCTTGTCGCCGCGCTCAACATTGTGTCGGGGCTGATCATGCTGGTCAAGGACAAGGGCCGCGACATCGCGATCCTGCGCACCATGGGCGCCACGCAAGGCGGCGTCATGCGGATCTTTCTCATCACTGGCGCCTCGATCGGGCTCGCCGGAACGCTCGCCGGCTGCCTTCTCGGCCTGTTCGTCGCGAGCAATGTCGAGGCCTTGCGCCAAGTCTTGAACCGGCTTCTCAACGCAAATCTTTTTCCGGCCGAGATTTACTTCCTCTCGCGCGTGCCCTCCGTGGTCGATCCCGGCGATGTCCTCGCCGTGGCTTCGATGACGTTGATTTTATCGCTGCTGGCGACGATCTATCCGTCCTGGCGCGCGGCAAAGCTCGATCCGGTCGAAGCCTTGCGTTACGAATAGCCATGTCCCCTCCGGCGCTTTGCCTCGAAAGGATCGAACGCCGCTACAATCAGGCGGGGTCGCCGCTCGAAATCTTGCGCGGCGCCGATTTTTGCCTGTGGGCCGGACAATCGGTCGCGCTGGCCGCCCCGTCCGGCGCCGGCAAATCGACGCTCCTCCATATCGCCGGCCTTCTCGAGCCGCCCGATGCCGGGGAAGTGTTTATCGCCGGCGAAGCCACCGTCCGGATGGCCGACGATCAGCGCACCGCGCTCAGGCGCGGCGAGATAGGCTTCGTCTATCAGTTCCATCATCTGCTGCCGGAATTTTCGGCGCTCGAAAATATCATGTTGCCGCAGATGATCGCCGGGTTTTCGCGGCGCGAGGCGAAGGAGCGCGCCTCGCAATTGCTGCATTACCTCGGCCTATCCGGGCGCGGAGAACACCGGCCGTCCGAATTATCCGGCGGCGAGCAGCAGCGGGTCGCGATTGCCCGCGCGGTCGCCAATGGCCCCGGCCTATTGCTCGCCGACGAACCGACCGGCAATCTCGATCCGAAGACCGCTATCCATGTTTTCGAGGCGCTCGACGCGATCGTCCGGGCGACCGGCCTTGCGGCGTTGATCGCGACCCATAACATGGAGCTGGCCAGCCGGATGGACCGGCGGGTGACCTTGCATGAGGGGCGCCTGGTGGAGCTGGCGTAGCCGCGCTTATTGGTCGGCGACCTTCGACCATTTTCCGTTTGCGTCCTTCATGTCCGGATGAGTTGTGCCGCGGTCCCAGTCGATACAGATGCGCACATCGCCGAACGGATTGAACTCACACATTTCGCGCGAAATGACCTTGCCATTAGAATCCTCCACGGTCCGGACCATGTTCTCCTATCCGTCCTTGCTCGTGAAAAAGATGGCCGTCGAACAAGTTTTGAACTCTGGCTGACATACACGGCCGAGCTGAGGATTCCCGTTGTGCTGCGCCTTGGATGCATTGATCGCATCGTTCACAATAGCTTCCCATTTCGGCGGTGCCGCTTCCACCGTGGGTTGCGCGGGCAGGAGTTGTGTCGGCGCATTGGCGGCCGGGGTCTGAACCGGCTTTCCCGTAATTGTCGTGCCCATTGCGCGAAGATTGTTTGGTGACAGCCAAACCATCTGATCCGGCGGCGTCACCACCATTCGTCCGATGATATCGGCGGGCGCCCCAAGTTCTTTAACGATCTTCGCCATCGCCACTGTCGCGGAGTTGGACCCATCGGTTTCCTGCCCGTTCTTGTCCGATGCGCCGTGCACGCCAATCGATGCACCATAGCTGGCAAACTTATCGGCGCCCGCTGCGAAGGCAATAAAACACGCCGAAGCGCAGGTAGATCCGCTCGGTGCGACCGAGGCGAATCGGATTGCGTCGGCGAGCTTCACGCCTTCGAGCAAATTCCCGCCCGGAGAGTTGAGGCGAATGGCGGAGACGACTTTTCCCGAATCATTCGCGATCTTGATAATCCGTTGAAGTTGATCGGTGTCTCCTGGTGCGATCTCCCCGTTTAGGACAGTGATAACTTTTCCTTCTTTGGAGATATAGCCCGTCAGCGTTGCTGCGGCGGATGGCTGCGCGGAGCCGACAAAAAGACCTGCCACCAAAAAAACTCTAAAAGGCCCATGACGCAGCCTAAAGCAGAAATACATGAACATACACTGAGAGCCCTGCCTTTGCGCTAGGTGAGGGAAAACCGCAAGTTCCACGGCGCCAGACCATGAACCGCTCGGGGCATATTTGATGTGGCAACGATCGCTCATCGGACCTTCGAACCCCGAAAAACCGCCGCCTACAAGCTACTCCGTGGCAAGGGCTACTGAGGAGGCGGCGAAGCCGCCGTCTCGTCCGTCGATAAACTCAGGATGAGAGCACGCAGGCGAGGGCCGGATGCGCCATTTGCGGTTCCTTCGTCTTTCGAGACGGCACCTAGGAGCCTCCTCAGAATGACGGAACGTTTCACCCGATCGCCCTGGGTGGCGGCCCCGGCCATCTGGAAGGCGGCGTAGCGGCCGTGGCTAGCGACCTTCGCTCCTATCTTGATGAGTTTCTCCTTCACGTGAGCTTTTCGAGCCACCGCCCCGACCCGTGCTTTTCCCCGCAATCTCACCGGTTTTCCGCGCATTCCCACCGGTCCCAAACCGCCGGATGTAAGAGGCCAAAAGTATTTTCGCCCCGCCAATCGGACTAAAATGTTTCACGTGAAACATTTGGGTACGATCCGCGCGGACCTTGATCGTTATGCTGGGAACCGGCAGGCCGGACAGGCAGGAGCATGAGTTCAGGAAAATCATCTTTCCCTTGCCTATCGCGTCGCGCCCGAGCACGGCGGCGAGAGGCTCGACCGTTTCCTTGCGGCGGCGGCGGCGAATTTGTCGCGCACGAGAGTGAAGAACCTGATCGAAGCCGGGCATGCTTCCATCGATGGCGCAACGGTGACAGACCCGAGTTACCTGCTCCGCGCGGGCCAGACCGCCGGGCTGCGCCTTCCCCCGCCCGCCGATCCCGCGCCTTTCGGCGAACATATTCCGCTCGAAATCGTCTTCGAGGACGAACATCTGATCGTCATCGACAAGCCGGCCGGGCTCGTGGTGCATCCGGCCGCCGGACATGAGACAGGAACCCTTGTCAATGCGCTCCTCGCCCATTGCGGCGCGAGCCTCTCGGGCATCGGAGGCGTGAAAAGGCCCGGAATCGTGCACCGGCTCGACAAGGACACTTCTGGGCTTTTGGTGGCCGCGAAGACGGACGCGGCGCATCACGGACTAGCCAAGCTCTTCGCCGATCATGGGAAAACAATGCCGCTTGTCCGCGCGTATCTGGCCTTTGTCTGGGGCACCCCGGCGCGGCCGTCCGGCACCATCGACACGCCGCTCGCCCGTCATGCCGCCGGCCGCCGAAAGATCGCCGTCGTGCCGGCCGGGCGCGGCCGCCGTGCGCTGACCCATTGGCGGCTCATCGAGAGCTTTGCTGGCGAAGCAAGCCTTATTTCATGCCGATTGGAGACAGGGCGAACCCATCAAATCCGCGTCCACATGGCGCATATCGGCCATCCGGTGCTGGGCGACCCCGTCTATGCCACCGGTTTCAAGAGCAAAACGGCGCGGCTCCCGCCCGAAGCCCGGGCCTGCCTCACATCGCTCTCCCGGCAAGCCTTGCACGCGGCGGCGCTCGGGTTCCCGCATCCGGTGACCGGCGTCCAACTGCGTTTCACGAGCGCCCTGCCGCCGGACCTGCGTCGCCTGCGCGACGCCCTCGCCGGCGGCGACGCGGCGAAACCTGGGCAAGAGATTTGATCCGCCCGCCGGCGCCAGTCTGGCGCAAGGAAACGGCGGTGGGATGGGCGTTTCGCGCAAGGTTTCACACTTAATTTACCGCGCCGCGTAACGCCGCGCCCAAAGCCAGCGTAATTTAAGGGTGGGATTGGAGGCAGTAAAATTCTTTTGAATCGAACGGCGTGAACCTTTTGCGCTGTGGAATATTGCCGAAGTTTAATCCGAATGCGTTGCCTAGGCCTCTTTCGGCCACGGTCGCGGCGTTCTATATTGCCGAATCGCATGGCCGGCATAGGAAGCGGCCAAGGGGATCCGCTCTCAAAGGGGTCCCAAGGAGAAGGTGCAATGAGTGCTGCATTGCCAATGATTTCAGGTGAAAGCGGGCTTGCTCGCTATCTCACTCAAATCCGGCGGTTTCCGATGTTGGAGCCGCAGGAGGAATATATGCTCGCCAAGCGCTGGCGTGAGCATGAGGATCCCGGCGCGGCGCATAAGCTCGTGACCTCGCATCTCAGGCTTGTCGCCAAGATCGCGATGGGCTACCGGGGCTATGGTCTGCCGATCAGCGAAGTTGTTTCGGAAGGCAACGTCGGTCTCATGCAGGCGGTCAAGCGTTTCGAGCCAGACAAGGGGTTTCGCTTGGCGACCTATGCGATGTGGTGGATCCGCGCCTCGATTCAGGAATATATCCTGCGCTCCTGGTCGCTCGTGAAAATGGGAACGACAGCGAGCCAAAAGAAGCTTTTCTTCAATTTGCGGCGGGCGAAGAGCCAAATTTCGGCGCTCGATGACGGCGACTTGCGTCCCGACCAAGTCAAGACGATCGCGCGTAGGCTCGGCGTCAGCGAAAAGGACGTCATCGACATGAACCGGCGGATGGCGGGGGACGCCTCGCTGAATTCGCCGTTGCGCGAGCAAAGCGAGGGGGAATGGCAGGATTGGCTTGTCGATAACGCCGCCAGCCAGGAGCACACTCTTGCCGAACGGGAAGAGACCGGCAATCGTCTCGCTGCGCTCCGCAATGCGCTCGGCGTGTTGAATCCGCGCGAGCGGCGGATTTTCGAGGCGCGGCGGCTTGCCGACGAACCGATGACACTCGAGGCGCTATCCGATGAATTCGACATTTCACGGGAGCGGGTGCGCCAGATCGAGGTTCGTGCCTTCGAAAAAATTCAGTCCGCCGTGAAGGCCGGGATCGCCAAGACAGAGGCGCTGCCGCCGCCGCGGATCGAAACCCGCGCCGCGCCGTTGTAGCGCGGCCGGGGCGGGAAGCCTCCAGCTTGAAGCAAGGGTGTTGCTTTATTTCCCGCGCATCTTGCACACGGAATGTCACTCATTATATGGCGGCAGCAAAGCGTATCTGAACCTTGAACGCAAGGACGCGCAAGCGGGGGCGCGCCCTGCGGTGGTCTTCGATCCTTGACTTCAAAGTTCAAATACGCTCAGGTTAGCAGTGCGATGAATGGGAAGGTATGGCCGCCGATATTAACTGATCAGCCTGCGAAAGACCGCGTTGCGGGTTTCCACTGTCAGGCGCGGATTTAACCGGGCGACCGCCGCCTGCGCACGGCCAGCCAGCACCACATCGCGATGGGCGCGACGTTCCGGCGCGGCGCCGTCCGGGCCAGCCTTCCCGGCAACACCAAGCTCGCCCGGCAAGCGAGCGCGGCTTCTTCGACATGGCCTTCGGCGATGGCGGGCATTGCCCGGAAGGCTTTGCCGATTGCGGCGGCGCCACGCTCGGGTTGGCCGGTGAGGTGGGCATGCGAGTCATCCGGGTTTAACCAAGCCTTGAGGCAGGTCACCGAATTTCGCCATATTTCGCGTTTTCACTGACTATAATTAAACGAAACCAATGCAATGACAAGTTTCCGAAGCCCTTGATAATGAGGCCCTTGGTAATTAGGAGAGGTTGTGATGAAGGAACTCATGATCCCGAACGTCGAAGACGCCGAGGAGGAAGTCGCCGACTTTGTTGCGGTGCTTGCTCGCGTGTTAGCCGCATTGGCGATGGCCAATGGTCCTATTACCATCCTCGAATACACTTGTTGCGTCAAGACGGTTAGCAAAATCGCCGAAAGCATGAATGACCCTGAGTTGTCCACATCGGATGGCCCCGCCTTGCTTGCCGCGATCGTCATGCGCGCCTTGGCATCCGGCAGGAGCGATCTCGATGGGGCACTTAGGGAACTCAAGGCTGCGTCTACGTCACTGCCCGGTGATGTTCGAAAGGCGGCGCTGGAGTTGACGGCGCCAATTGTAGCACTCCAAGGGGATGCGGCTCACGACCTTTATGCCCGGGTAGCAAAGGCATTGAACACTCGAGTCGATCCACGTGACCTGTCCACTTTCGTGCCCCCGAGGGAACGCAGCTTCTTCAATGTTATCAAAGGATTCGTCAAGCAGAGAGACCAAAGGTTGGATGGCATTCTGGGTGTAGCCTTTGCCTACGGCCATGCCCAACTGGTGGAAGAGATCTCAAACAAGTTAGCCGAGGGAAGCCCGCAAGACGTGGAAGCGGCACGCAAGATGTGTCAGGGCTTGGTGCAACAGATCAAGGCCGACGCCGATGAATTATTCAGACAGCGTGAATCCTTAGCTTTACGACGAGAACTCGTTACAAAGGTGTATGATGCAATCTCGTCTACCGTCCAACAAGTACAACAACGTCTTCAGGCTCTGGAGCGCTGGGTTGAACTTCAACAACGAGAGTTCGCGGAAGATGTTGAGGATTTCATCGCGAACGCGGTTAACGAAATCGCTTTGGGCCTGCAAGATCGAGTTCGAGGCGGTGACTGGATGAACGAGAGCGTATGGAAAACCTTCGCCAAGAATCAACACGGGAGGGCGCTCCAAGCACGCTATGACAAACTAAAATGGCGGCATGAACGGCGAGTTGAATTGCTCGAGAAGGAGTTGATGCTTTTCCAAAGTGAATTATTGGTGTCGCGTCCTAAACTGCTTCGAAGCATCGAACAAAAGGAGTTTGCGGAACTCCTGCTGCCTCCGTCGTCCAAGGCGCGGATCATGACCTCTATCGATCGAGCGGCAGGTTTTGCGATCTTGGCGACCGGCTTGGCTGGCGCGGGATCGGTCGCGATGGTAGCCACGGGAATAGCAACCCTGACCGCGCCCATAGCCGTTCCCATGGGCGCTGCGATTCTCGCACCGATGGCCATCGCCTATCTTTATAAGGCTTTTGCCAACCCGGAGGAGCGCAAGCAAAAAGAAATTCACAACAAGCTGCAGGACATTGAAGACGGCATCAGGAAAGTGTTGCAAGAAACAAAGGAAACACAGGCCGCGACGCTCGAGGCTCTCGTGAACGAATTTTACGGCGCCGCTGAATGGTATCTCGTTCCGCTGGTCCACTCTTCTCGCCGGGCTGTTGATATTGTGAGCCTTCAAGAGCGCTTGATTGAGCAGTCCGTCGAAAACACGATCGGCTCGTTGGAATCTCTGAAGCTGGCATGAGAACCGCGAAGCCCTCGAAGCACGCGGGCTTTGTTGCGCGACGGCGGGATTTGCCGCGCGGGCTTGCGCGCGTCGCGCACAAAAACCCGTTCATCGCATGGCGGCGCAAAAGCGCATCTGACCTTTGAACTCAAGGATCGCGGACCGCCGGAGGCGGCGCGCCAATCGAAATTGGACTTGTCCGATTTCGACATCGTAAATACCGATCTCGGCAACAGCCGCGATCGGATCGTGTCCTTGACTTCAAAGTTCAGATGCGCTCGGGTCTGCGGTGCGACGAATGGGGGGCTAGGGCGGCCAGGGCCCCAACTCAAATCCCGCCTGCGAATAGTAGAAGCTCACGAAACGCTATGCACCGGGATTCTCCGGGCCTAACTCTACTCCCGCTTTCATTGCTACAAGCCTCGCATAACCGCGCATCATCTTTTCTGTGAAAGTATAATAGGACCTTCTTGGCTTCGAAAGTATCGAACCGTACGGTGGTTTCGACAAGTTGTTCAATTTTGTAGTTAAATTTTGTTTATTTTGCTCCTGTATTCTAAGGTCTGAGCAAATCTTTTTATAATGTTTCCAAATTGTTGTTAACTGAACCTCAAGCAGATCGTCATTAGCTATTGCCCAAAGTATGTGCTCTAGGTTGTTTGAATTCTTCCTAATACTATCTTCATATGGTGTCTTCAAATGTGGTTCTATAGAGGCTATTGCTTCATCTAGTGATTCCGAGAAAACGTCATGCGTTATAAGTTCTGAGTTTTTTCGGTACGCACTAATAAACATCTTCTCGCAAATTAGATGTATATAATACGGAAAGCCGTCGCTTGCTTGAGCTATCCTGTATTGCATGTGAGATGGAACCGGCATATTAAGGGCTTCCGCAGCGTCCGCGATTATTTCTATGCGGGCTGCCATGCTCAATCTGTCCAATTTTTCGGCATGTATGCACCTATGAACGGATTCATGTGCCGCAAAGAGTACATCAATTGAGTCCGAAATTCCACAAAATACTAATTTCACGTTGATTGACTGTTCACTTAATTGTTTTAATAAAATTGCAAACTTTTTATGCTCAACTGTATTTGTTAAGACATCGAACTCATCAACAATAACTATACTCTCGTGCCCAATAGTTTCATTAGCAAAGCGGATATAGTTCAATACATCATTTACAGTTTTTATCTCAACGTCTAATTTAGCTTGACTTTTGTCCCAACTTAAATTGACGCCGTAGCCAAGAAAATTTGCGCCTCCGGAAACTTTTCGGTGAACTCCGACCAGGAGAGGGTTGAATGCTAGTAGCCTTTTAATGATATCTCTGCAAATTGATTCAAATGTCGACGAGTGATCGCATGCTACGAGCAATTGCTGCGGTAGCGTTGGTTGAACGGTCCGTGCACTCGTTTGCGCAAGCGATGTCTTGCCGACTCCACGATTTCCGTAAATGAAAGCATGTTTGCCAGGAAGGTTTAGAGCATCAACAAGACGTTGATGTGCATGTTGTCTCCCTTTTAGGTGTTCAACATTTTGGATTGGTCTTGCAGAATTAAGATATTGGCGACAAGTTTCTTTGAATTCAGATTCCGGTTTCATAGCTATCGTATCCTGAGTTTGCTCTCAACTGCACCCCGTGGTCGCGCCGCAGGTGTCGCATTTGAGGCACGTCCCATTGCGCACCAGCGTAAAATTCCCGCACTCGCCGCAGGCTTCTCCCGTAAAACCTTGCATCCGTGCTTGGCTGCGCTTCTCAGTGACGGCTGCCCGCTCGGCGGGGGGTGTCCTTTCGAGCCCGCCGAGTTCCGCTTCGACTTGCCCTTGGAGGTCGCCTTTGAGCGCCGTCGCGGCTTGCGGCCCGCCGCCTTGCACCAGCATCAATTTGTCGGCCTTGGAGCGCACAAATCCGCGCGATACGAATTTCGTGGTGCCCGTTGGCCCCGCGCCTTGCGGCGGACGGCTCTGCTCCTCCCCTGTTCCCAGCACGTCATGGCCGATGTCGGACGGGTCGATATGGGCGAGATCGTTGCGGCCCAAATATGAGATCGCGAGCTCGCGGAAAATATAGTCGAGGATCGAGGTCGCGTTCTTGATCGCGTCGTTGCCTTGCACCAGCCCCGCCGGTTCGAAGCGCGTAAACGTGTACGCATCGACATATTCTTCCAGTGGCACGCCATATTGCAGGCCGACCGAAATCGCGATGGCGAAATTGTTCATCAGCGAGCGGAACGCCGCGCCCTCCTTGTGCATGTCGATAAAAATTTCGCCGATCCGCCCATCGGCATATTCGCCGGTGCGCAAATAGACCTTGTGGCCGCCAACGACCGCCTTTTGCGTATAGCCCTTGCGCCGGTCGGGCAGGCGCTCGCGCTCCCTGAGGCGCTCGATCCGCTCGACAATTTTTTCGACGATTTTTTCGGCGACGGCGCTTGCCCGCGCCGGAGCGTTCGAGGCGATCAGCGCCTCGACGGCTTCCTCCACCTCGCCGTCGTCATCGGCGATCAACTGGCTGCTCAAGGGCTGCGACAGTTTCGAGCCGTCGCGGTAAAGCGCATTGGCTTTCAGACCGAGCCGCCAGGAGAGCATATAAGCGTCCTTGCAATCCTCGATGCTGGCGTCGTTCGGCATGTTGATCGTCTTCGAGATCGCGCCGGAGATGAAGGGCTGCGCCGCCGCCATCATGCGGATGTGGCTTTCGACGGCAAGACAACGTTTGCCCGTGCGCCCGCAAGGGTTGGCGCAATCGAACACGGCGTAGTGCTCCGGCTTCAAATGCGGCGCGCCTTCGAGCGTCATGGCGCCGCAGACGTAAATATTGGCGGCGTCGATTTCCGCGCGGGAGAATCCCAAAAAGTTCAGGAGATCAAAATTTTGATCGTCCAGCTTTTCGGCCGGAATTTTGAGCGCGCCGGTGAGGAACTCCGCGCCAAGAGTCCATTTGTTGAAGACGAATTTGATGTCGAAGGCGCTCGCCAGCGCCGCCTCCAATTCGGTGAGTTTTGCCGCCGTGAACCCTTTCGCGGAAAGGCTCTCGTGATTGATCGCCGGCGCATTTTGCAAGGAGCCATGCCCCGTCGCATAGGTCACGATCTCGTCGATCTCGGTTTCCGAATAGGCGAGCGTGCGTAAGCCCTCGGGCACGGCGCGATTGATGATCTTGAAATAACCGCCGCCCGCGAGTTTCTTGAATTTGACGAGCGCGAAATCAGGCTCGATTCCAGTCGTGTCGCAATCCATCACCAGGCCGATGGTGCCGGTCGGGGCGATCACACTGACTTGCGCATTGCGAAAACCGTGGCACTCGCCGAGCGTCACCGCGCGCGCCCAGGCGGCGCGGGCATGATCGCCAAGCGCTTTACAGGGTAAAGCCGCGTGGTCGAGCGGGACCGGCGCGATCGACAAAGCCTCAAAGCCGGTGGCCTCGCCATTTGCCGCGCGGGCGTGGTTTCGCATCACGCGCAGCATCGCGGTGGCGTTCTCCCTATAGCCCTCGAAGGCGCCGAGTTCGCCCGCCATTTCCGCCGACGTGGCATAGGCAACGCCCGTCATGATCGCCGAAAGCGCGGCGCCGATCGCGCGGCCTTCGCCGCTGTCGTAAGGGATGCCGGACGACATCAACAGCCCGCCGATATTGGCGTAGCCAAGGCCCAGCGTGCGATACTCGTAAGAGAGTCTCGCGATTTCCTTGGCCGGAAATTGCGCCATCATGACCGAGATTTCGAGAACGATCGTCCACAGCCGCGCCGCGTGCTCGTAGGACTCAACATCGAATTCGCCTGTCGCCGCGTCGCGGAACTGAATGAGGTTGAGCGAGGCGAGATTGCACGCCGTATCGTCCAGAAACATATATTCCGCACACGGATTCGAGGCGCGGATCGGGCCCGCCGCCGGGCAGGTGTGCCAATCGTTGATCGTCGTGTGGTATTGCAGGCCGGGGTCGGCCGAGGCCCAAGCGGCGCGGCCGATCTTGTCCCAGAGGGCCCGCGCTTTCATCACCTTATGCGGCTTGCCGTCGAGCCGCTGGGTCAACGTCCAATCGCGATTCTCGTCGACCGCGCGCAGAAATTCGTCGTTCACGCGCACGGAATTGTTCGAGTTCTGGCCGGAGACGGTGAGATAGGCCTCGGAGTCCCAATCGGCCGTAAAAGTTTCGAAATCGATGTTCGTATGGCCCTGCCGCCCGATTTGGATGGTTTTCTTGATCAAGGCGTCGGGGACGAAGGCGCGCCGCGCAAGCTTGATCTCTTTTTTCAGCGCCGGGTTTTTTTCCGGATCGAAACAATCGTCGCCAGGTCCCTCGCAATTGACGCAGGCGCGCAGAATAGCCTTCATCGCCCTTTGCAAAATTTTCGAGCCGGTGATGAGCGCGGCGACTTTCCGTTCTTCCTTCACTTTCCATTCGATAAAATCCTCGATGTCGGGATGATCGGCATCGACGATGACCATCTTTGCCGCACGCCTTGTCGTGCCGCCCGACTTGATCGCGCCCGCGGCGCGGTCGCCGATCTTCAAGAACGACATCAGGCCGGAGGATTTGCCGCCGCCGGAAAGCTTTTCGTTCTCGCCGCGCAATTTGGAAAAATTCGAGCCGGTGCCGGAGCCATATTTGAAGAGCCTGGCCTCGCGCACCCAAAGATCCATGATCCCGCCGTCGTTGACGAGATCGTCGGCGACCGACTGGATGAAACAGGCATGCGGTTGCGGATGCTCATAGGCCGACTTCGACTTGACGAGTTTCTTGGTCTCGTGGTCGACATAATAATGGCCCTGGCTTGGCCCATCGATGCCATAGGCCCAATGCAGCCCGGTATTGAACCATTGCGGCGAATTGGGCGCCGCCATCTGACGCGCCAGCATAAAGCGCAACTCGTCGAAGAAGGCGGCCGCATCCGCTTCCCTGTCGAAATATTTGCCTTTCCAGCCCCAATAGGTCCAGGCGCCGGCGAGCCGGTCGAAGACTTGGCGGGCCGAGGTCTCGCCCCCATCGCGCCCGGCCTTCGGCACGGCCGCGAGCGCTTCTTCGTCCGCGGCGGAGCGCCAAAGGAAAGCGGGAACCGCGTCTTCCTCGATCCGCTTCAACCGGGCGGGAACCCCCGCCTTGCGGAAATATTTTTGCGCGAGCACGTCCGCCGCGACCTGGCTCCAAGCGGAGGGAACCTCGATGCCGTCAGCCGAGAAAACGATCGATCCGTCGGGATTGCGGATTTCGCTTTTCGCCGTCCGGAACGCGATCTCCGCGTAGGGGGAGTTTTCAGGCTTGGTGTAACGGCGTTCGATTCGCATTGGTTGTGCCCCTAAAGTTCTAATATGATGGACAGGGACAATGAATTAGCGCTATCGTGGAGTCACCTGCTGCCATGGCATATCCACTACAATATATGGTAGTTGATTAACGTTTATTAAACTAGATGGAGCATTGGCTGCGAGTCCAAGGGGAATCGTGTGCGGTTATTGATACCACCGCTGGGCGCTGTGGACAGCGCGGCTCCGCGCAGTCATATACGTGCGATGCTGCTGGGTCGCTCCCGTAAAGCCTAAGGTGCATCAAATCCATGATATGGCTCGCTCGGATTTTTACCTGGTGGAACGGCCAGACCCTAAATACGGCACTGCACACATTGCTCTTCGGCAAATTCGCCGGCAAGGACGAATTCGGCAATCGCTATTACCACACCCGGAAAATCGACAAGGCGCTGGGCTTCGAACGGCGCTGGGTGATTTACGCGGGCGAGAGCGAGGGGTCGATGACCCCGCCCGGCTGGTATGGCTGGCTGCATCACACGGTGGATATGCCGCCAACCGCGGAGACTTACGCGGCCCGCGCGTGGGAATTGCCGCACCTACCGAATATGACCGGCACGCCGCAAGCCTGGCGTCCGCCGGGCTCGACCTTGGCCGCCAATGCGCGGCCTCCGGCGACCGGCGATTACGAGGCCTGGACGCCGGAAGGCTGAGGTGGCGCCTTGCCCATGGCTGGACGAGCCCGCCTCTGCGAGGTGAACATCGCTTGGACAGGCAACCGGGGGCAGGGCACTTCGGCTTATGCGGCTTACGGTCGCGACCATGTGGTGCGCGCGGCGGGAAAACCAGATCTCCTGCCGTCCGCCGACCAGGCGGTTCGGGGCAACCCCGCGCGGCACGATCCAGAGGACTTGCTTGTCGCGGCGATTTCCTCATGCCACATGCTTTGGTATTTGCATCTTTGCGCCAATGCCGGGATTATCGTCTGGCCGCTTGATCGAATCGCAGGAGCGCGGGGGACATTTCGAGTCCCTCCTTTTGCGGCCAAGGGTGACGATCGAGTCCGGTGCCGCTCAAGCGGCGCTGCGCCTCCACCAGGACGCCCATCGGAGATGCTTCATCGCCAATTCGGTCAATTTCCCGGTCCTACTTGAACCCGCGATCCGACACGCATCGAAGGCATAGGGGCATGAGGGGAGGCGCAAAATCGCCGCTTTTATGTCTCGATGTCCACGTCCTGCATTCTTCAGATTTCTAATGTGGCGTCCGAATTGTTTATGATCGAAGCCTTGATGCAAAGCTATCTCGTCCGATTGGGTCGTTTGGCTGGCGTCCTTGTCATTTCGATACTGATGGTCGCGGGCCCGGCGCAAGCGGACAAGATCAAGCATCCGGTCGCGGTCTTTGCCGGATTGGACAAGATCACCGGACGCACGATTGCTTTTGAAGCCGCGGCCGGCGAAACCGTGCAATTCGGCACGCTCCAGATCACCGAACGTGCCTGCTACACGCGGCCCGCCACGGAGGCCCCGCAGACGACCACTTTCGTGGAGGTGGACGAGGTCGATGCCGCCAATCAATACAAACAAATCTTTTCCGGTTGGATGTTCGCCGCGAGCCCGGGCCTGCACGGCATCGAGCATCCGATCTATGACATCTGGCTGACCGGCTGCGCAGGCGGCGGGGAATCCGAGACGGGGCCCGAGGCGCCAGCGGCGGTGGCGCCTGCGCCGCCGGAAAGTCCCCAAAACCCGGCCCAAAAGCCATCCCGCCCGCCACGCCGAGGTCAGCCAAGCGAAAATCGCGCTCCGGCAAGCGACGCGCAGATTTCCGAGCCGCAGGGGCAGCCGGGGGCTCCGCCCCTCGGCCCACCAATTGAAGTTGGGCGGCCGCCGGGTTTCATTCCGGCCCCGAACGGGAATCGCCGCCCGCCCGTCCAGCGATACTATCCGGCCGGTCCTGGCACAGTGCCGGATCCTTCCGGAAGCGACGGATTCTGAGGCGAAAGCAAACCGGCCGAGACAGTCCGCCGGGAAAGCTTGGATTCGGCCACTTCGCCGCGTCGCTCCCGAGCGACCATGGCAAAACGAATGTTGTGGCCGCGACATCGTTTGTGTTGTCGTTCACCACCGCCAAACGATCGATACCGGCCGGGGGCCACGGCGGGAGATGGCCCGCGGGCGCGCCGGCGAAAGCTTGGTCGATCCCCAATATCGTGAGCCTCCCATGCCGCTGCGGGCGCAATTCGCGTGAGAGCAAAAGGACCGGCAAGGTTTGACCCTTGCCGGCCCCATCATTTTGCATGGTCACCGGCTTGCCAGCCCGTCCCGTGCGGGAATCCTAACGCTTCTATCTAGGGATTATTGTGGTCCGACTTTACAAACCTCACGAAGCCGTTGACTTTCGTGCCGTCGGAGAAGAATCCGACGATATCGCCCTTGTCGTTGACGCCATTGATGATCGTCCCCGCCACTCCGAACGCGGGAGTCTGGCTCGCACCAGGGGCGTCGAATTTATCGAAATCCGTTCCATCAAAAACGAAGCCGTGTGTTGTCCCCATCAAATTCACGAAGGAGCCGACGATGAAGTTATTGCTGCAACCGAGGGCTTGTGTGCT
The DNA here is from genome assembly GCA_963706215.1 of uncultured Alphaproteobacteria bacterium. Classification (GTDB taxonomy): domain Bacteria; phylum Pseudomonadota; class Alphaproteobacteria; order Rhizobiales; family Beijerinckiaceae; genus Methylocapsa. Next base: position 761,105 of record OY970154.1, read on the forward strand.
CTTGGCGCGCCGCGCGTTGTTCTCGATCTTGACTTCGAAGGAGCGTAACTTGCCTCCAAGCGGGCCAAAAAAGCCATGGTCATCGCCGTTGGCATCAAGCCAGAACCCGCAGACCTGATTGTTGCCGGTGATGCCGCTCGCCTGTGTCGCGACCGCGCCATTAAAGAGCGTCGGGGGAATTTCAGCAAATTGCGGCGGGTTGCTAGCAAGGCTAACAATGAAACCGTGTTCGTGGCCGCCGCTATCGGTCCAGAATCCGGCAGCCTGAAAAGCTCGAAGCGCGAATGAAATCAACATATGCAGCGAGTAAAGGCTGCCCCTTATTAAAGGGCAATCAGAACAAATCATAATTGATTACCGTTATCAAGCTCAATAATTTCAAGAGTTGTTCGTTGATACTGTGAAATTGTAGCTGATGTTATATATCATAGTTAACCGCCGCCGCCGTTAGGAACCGCGTCATGGAGCCGCGTTACATTTCCCTTCATCCAATGTTCGATCTGTTGTTCGATTAAGAACAGCTCGAGGCAGGGCTCCGGCGAAGCAATTGGCGGCGGCGTCCGTTCCGTGATCCTTCCAAACCTCTTGCTTTCGAGCCGGTTCGCGCCATTTTCATTTTGCCGGCCCGCGCGGCGGGCATGAGCCAGCCTTACAAAATTTTCATGCGACCGAAATGGCGATGTAAGCTGGGCGTCCCCATGTTGATCGCCGAGGACGGTGCGCCGTCGTTAATTTTTGCAATGGAGCAGTCAATGGCTAATGTCCCTTCTCCCTGGCCCGATGCCCTAAGTTCGCCACCTTTGATCGTGCGCCGGCGCCACGAGATCCGTGCCGCGCTGCTTGCGACCGTGGCCGCCCTGGCCTTGGCTTGCATGAACGATGGCGGTTTCGCTCAGGCGCAGGCCCCCGCGCTTCAAGGCCAAGTGTCTCCCGTCGTTTCTCCGGTCTCTTTCGCCGACGTGGTCGACCACGTGCGCGGCGCGGTCGTGTCAGTCAAGGTGAAGACCACCGAGACAGCCGATGTTAGCGAGGAATTCGAGATGCCGCACATCGTGCCGGGCGACCCGCTGGAGCGCTTCTTCAAACATTTCGGCGAGGAAGGCGGCCGTCACCTCAAGCCGCATATCACCCAAGCGCAAGGCTCGGGGTTCTTTATCTCTCCCGACGGCTATCTTGTCACGAACAATCATGTTGTCGAGAATGCCACCGAGGTCGCGGTGACCTTGGACAATGGCAAAACCGTGCCGGCAACGATCGTCGGAACCGATAAGAAAACCGATCTTGCCCTCTTGAAGGTCAAGGAGGGTGGGCCCTACCAATATGTGGAGTTCGCGAAAGCCACGCCGCGTGTCGGCGACTGGGTGATCGCGGTCGGCAATCCCTTCGGATTGGGTGGAACGGTTACGGCGGGCATCATTTCGGCGCGCGGGCGCGACATTGGCGCCGGGCCCTACGATGACTTCCTGCAAATCGATGCGCCGGTCAACCGGGGTAATTCGGGCGGTCCCACTTTCAATACCCAAGGTCAAGTGGTCGGCGTCAATACGGCGATTTTCTCGCCTTCGGGCGGAAGTGTCGGCATTGGTTTTGCCATTCCCGCCGACACCGCGCAAACCGTGATCGCGGCGCTGAAGGACAAAGGCGTCGTCGCGCGGGGTTGGATTGGCGTCCAGATCCAGCCGGTGACCCAGGAAGTCGCCGACAGTCTCGGCCTGAAATCCGCCAAAGGCGCTCTCGTCGCGGAAACTCAGCCGAATTCTCCGGCAAGCGCGGCCGGAATTAAATCGGGCGATGTGATCCTCGGCATCGACGGCGGCCGGATCGACGGTCCGCGCGACCTCGCGCGCAAGGTGGCGGCCCTCGGCCCGGGGAAAAAGACCGATTTGATCTATTGGCACGATGGCTCGGAGAAAACCGCGTCGGTAAAGCTCGGCTCTTTGCCGGACGACAAGGAAGCACGTTTAAATCCGGGCATGAGCCAGGGCGACAATGCGTTTAGCGGCCTCGAACTCGTGCTCGCCCCTGCCTCCAGCGTCCAAGGAGCGGGAAGCCACGGCGTGGTCATATCCGACATCGATCCCGATGGCGTGGCCGCGCAAAAGGGCTTGCAGATCGGCGACGTGATTCTTGAGGCGGGCGGCCATGCGGTCAACCAGCCGGCGGACATCAGCGCGGTGCTAGCCGAAGCCAAAAAGGACAATCGCAAGGCCGTCCTTTTGCGGGTAAAGGGGAGCGAAGGCACCCATTTCGTCGCGATCGCGGTCAAACCGGCTTCCTGAGCCTCACGTCCCCGAGGCTTTACGGGCCGGTGCCGCGCCCCCCCCGTTGCGGCGCCGGCTTCAGGAGGCGACAGGCCGGAAGGCAACTTCCGGCCTGCTGCTTTGCACAGAGGGATGAGCTATATGTCGCTCATGCGCATCCTCATCGTCGAAGACGATTCTGAAGCCGCCAATTACATGGTCAAGGCATTTCGCGAGGCCGGTCATGTCGCCGATCATGTCGGCGACGGCCTCGACGGCTATGCCCGTGCCGGCGATGAAACCTACGATGTTTTGATCGTCGATCGCATGCTGCCGAAACTCGACGGCCTCTCGCTCATCGGCAACCTGCGCGCGCAGAAAATCCTGACGCCCGTCCTTATCCTGTCGGCGCTCGGACAGGTCGACGATCGCGTCAAGGGGCTGCGCGCTGGCGGTGACGATTATCTCGCCAAGCCTTACGCATTTTCAGAGCTTCTGGCGCGGGTCGAGGTGCTCGCCCGGCGAACCCGGCCGGGTCTGGGCGAGGAAACCGTCTTTCGCGTGAACGGCCTAGAGCTTGACCGTCTTGCCCATAAGCTTACCCGCGACGGCAAGGAAATTCAGTTGCAGCCGCGCGAATTCCGCTTGCTCGAATATTTGATGAAACATGCGGGCCAAGTGGTCACCCGGACGATGCTGCTCGAAAACGTATGGGACTATCATTTCGATCCGCAAACCAATGTCATTGACGTTCATATTTCGCGGCTGCGCGCCAAGATCGACAAAGGCTTCGACCCTCCGCTCCTCCAGACGATACGCGGTGCCGGATACATGATACGCGATGGCTCTAGGTAAGCTCTTTCGCACCACGGTGTTCAAGATATCGCTCGCCTATTTGGCGATTTCCGCGATCGGCGCCGGGCTTGTCCTCGGCGCTGTCGGCTGGAACATGGAGCGCCTGATCGACGAGCAGGTCGCGCAGACCATCGACACCGATATTGCCGGACTTTCCGAGCAATATGCGCAAGGCGGCATAGGCCGCCTTGTCCACATCATCCAAAGGCGGACCCGCCGGCCCGGCGCCGGTCTTTACCTCGTCACCACCGCGGCGGGGGAACCGATCGCCGGCAATATCGCGAGCCTGCCGCCGGATATTCTGACCCGTCCCGGCCTTGTCGAGACGGCTTACCAGCCTTCGGGCGATACGGGCGGAAAACACCGGGCGCTCGCTCGCAATTTTGTCTTGGCGGGCGGTTTCCACCTGCTCGTCGGGCGCGATCTCGCGGAAGGCGAAGGCTTGCGCCATATTCTCGGCGAAGCCCTGCTCACTTCGCTCCTTTGGCTCGTGGTGATCGGAACGCTTGGCGGGCTCTGGGTTGCAAGGCGCGTTCTCAATCGCGTCGATTCAATCAACGCCAATGCGCAGGCAATCGTCGCCGGCGATCTCTCTGGCCGGTTGCGGTTGACCGGGACCGGCGACGAACTCGACCGTCTCGTGCAAAATTTCAACGCCATGCTGGAGCGGATCGCTATATTGATGGCGGGACTGAAGGAAGTTTCCGACAACATCGCGCACGATCTCAAGACCCCCTTGACCCGTCTCCGCGGCGGCGTGGAACTAGCATTGCGCAGCGCCAAAAGCCCGGAGGATTATCGCGGCGCGCTAGAAAAAGCGCTCGACGAATCCGAGCGGCTGATCCAAATCTTCGACGCGTTGTTAAGCATCGCCCGCGCGCAAGCAGGCGCCGGGCGCGAAGGCATGATCGATTTCGACGCCTCGTCCGTCGCGCGAGACGTCGGCGAACTTTACGAGCCGGTCGCGGAGGAACGCGGCATCGTCCTTGCAATTTCCGCCGAGCCGGGACTCTATCTGCATGGAAGCCGGGAGCTTGCCGGTCAGGCCGTCGCCAATCTCGTCGACAATGCGTTGAAATACGGGACCCCGGAGGCGGCGGGGCGCGGCCTGGATCGAGCGCCCGCGCAAGCTCCCAAAGGCACCGTCGAACTTTCGGCGCGGCGGAGCGGCGGCAATGTCGAGTTCGTCGTCGCGGATCGCGGTCCGGGCATCGCCGAGAACGATCGCCTGCGCGTGCTCGATCAATTCGTCCGGCTCGAAAACGCGCGCTCGCGGCCTGGTTCCGGCCTCGGCCTTTCGCTCGCCGCGGCGGTGGCACGTCTTCACAATGGAAGCTTGCGGCTCGAGGATAATGACCCAGGCCTTCGTGTCGTGATCCGTCTTCCGGCGGCTCCTGTCCGGCGCGGATCACGGGCGCCGCTTGCCCTGCCGCAACCGGACAAGGCGGCATGAGCGAAGTTCCTCCAGAAGACAACACGGAGCTTCCGCTTTGGCGGCGCCTGCGCGCCGCCCCGCCACTTTACGATGCGCGCCGCGCCGGATCCCGCCTCGCCGACTTTCTGGCAATGGCCGGCGGCGCGGAATTGCAAAGCCTCGCCAATGAGCCCGGCGTGCGCGCCCTGCTTCTGGCGCTTGCCGATCATTCGCCGTTTCTCTGGCAGCTCGCGACGGCGGACGCCTCCCGGCTCAAGCGATGCCTCGAGACTTCCCCCACGGCCTGCCTTGAGACGCGCCTTGCCGCTCTCGAGGAAGCCTGCGGCGAGGCCTCCAGCGAGGCCGCGATCATGCGCGCATTGCGGCTTGCGAAGCAGGAGACCGCCCTGCTCGTCGCGCTCGCCGATTTAGGCGGCGTTTTCGATGTGATCGCGGCGACCGAGGCGCTGTCGCGCGCCGCCGACGTCTTCATATCGGCGGCGCTGCGCTTTCTGCTGCGCGATGCCGCTCGCGCGGACCGGCTGCGGCTTTCCGATGGCGCGAACCCGGAACAGGGATGCGGTCTCGTCATCCTGGCGCTCGGCAAGCTCGGCGCGCGCGAACTCAATTATTCGAGCGATGTCGATATCGTGGTCTTTTTCGATCCCGATCGTGCTTCGATCACTGGAGCGGTGGAGCCCGCGACGCTCTTTGCGCGCATCACGAAGGGGCTTGTCCGGGTGCTCCAGGAGCGGACCGGCGACGGTTATGTCCTGCGCGTCGATTTGCGGTTGCGTCCCGATCCAGGTTCGACGGCGGTGGCGATCGCGCTGCCCGCCGCCTATTCCTATTACGAAAGTCTTGGCCAGAACTGGGAGCGCGCGGCCTTGATCAAGGCGCGGCCGGCCGCCGGCGACAAGGCGCTCGGGGAGACTTTTCTCGCCAATCTCATGCCTTTCATTTGGCGAAAGTATTTCGATTATGCCGCGATCGCGGACATTGCCGCGATGAAGCGCCAGATCCACGCCGTCCGGGGACATGCCGAGATCGCGGTCGCCGGTCACGACGTGAAACTGGGACGCGGCGGCATTCGCGAAATCGAATTTTTCGTGCAGACCCAGCAATTGGTCTTCGGCGGCAAGAGGCCGCGCCTGCGGGGTGCGCGCACCCTCGACATGCTGGATGAACTCGGCAAGGAAGGCTGGGTCACGCGCGAGGCGGTCGCGGACTTGCGCGCGTCCTATCTCTTCCTGCGCGAGATCGAACACCGGTTGCAGATGGTCGCCGACGAGCAAACGCAGCGTTTGCCTCAAGACCCAGAGATCCTTGGGCGCTTCGCCAGGTTTTGCGGCTACACGCGGACAAGCCGCTTTTGCGGCGATGTCACGCATCGCCTGCGGCTGGTCTCGCATCATTATGGGCGGCTGTTTGAACATTCGCCGAGGCTCGATGCGGCGGCCGGCAGCCTTGTTTTCACGGGGGCTGGCGACGATCCGGAAACTCTTGAAACATTGTTGCGGTTGGGCTTCAAGAAAGCGTCGCTGGCTGCCGAGACGATTCGGGGCTGGCACTTCGGCCGCCGGCCGGGCGTGCGCACCCCTCGCGCGCGGGAAGTCCTTACCGAATTGGTGCCGCTGCTTTTGCAGGCGTTCGCGCACTCGGGCGATCCCGATGCCGCGCTCGCTGCGTTCGATTCCGCGCTCACCGGCATGCCTGCCGCAGCCGAACTTTTTTCGGTTCTAAAATCCAATCCGCCGATCTGCGAATTGTTCGGCGAAATTCTTGGCGGCGCGCCAAGACTCGCGCGCACCGTCATGAGCCGTCCGCATGTGCTCGACGCCGCGATTGATTCGGAAGTCCTCAAGGCTCGCCTCGATGAAAATGCCTTCAGGCAACGCGCCGGACAAATCCTGCAACATATATTCGAGACCGAGGAATTCCTCGATGCGCTGCGCGATTTCGCTCAGGAGGAACTCTTTCCCATCGGTCTGCGGTTGTGGTCCGCAACGATCGAACCTTCCGCGGCGGCGCTCGCCTATTCGGCGCTGGCGGCGAGCATCGTCGAGGCTTGCCTCGTTCAAGTGGAGCGCGTCTTCGCGGGCGAGCATGGGCGCGTGCCGGGAGGCAGGTCGATCGTTTTGGCGCTTGGCAAACTTGGCTCGCGCGAAATGACCGCGGCCTCGGATCTTGATCTTATGCTCATCTATGATTTTGATCCTTCGCGGCCGGAGTCCGATGGTTCCCGGCCGCTTCACGCGGTGCAATATTACTCCCGCATAGCGCAGCGTCTGATCTCCGCGTTGACCGTCGCGACACGGCGGGGCCGGCTTTATGAAGTCGATATGCGGTTACGCCCTTCCGGCGGCAGGGGACCGCTCGCGACCCAATTTACGAGTTTCGTCGATTATCAAGCCAAGGAGGCCGAAACTTGGGAGCATATGGCATTGACCCGCGCGAGACCGGTCGCGGGCGATGTTCGACTTGGAGCGCAAACCAGCGATACGATCCGCGCCGTGCTGATGCGGCGGCGCGGCCGCGCGCTGCACCAAGACGTTTATGAAATGCGGCGCCTCATCGCGCAAACGAAGGGAGACGGCGACCCCTGGGATCTGAAGCTTGCGGCGGGTGGGCTTGTCGACATCGAATTCTTGGCCCAATATCTATTACTGCGCCACGCCCATGCCGAGCCAAGCCTCGTGTGTGGTTCGACCTTGGCCGTGATCGAGACCGCGGCGACGCGCGGACTGCTCGGCGCGGAGCGCGCGCGCGTTTTGGCGAACGCGTACCGCCTCTTTTCGGATGTTACGCAAATCCTGCGCCTGACCTTGGACCCGGGCACCGATCCACGCGCGGCGAACGAAGCGGTCAAGCGGCGCCTTGCGAAAGTGGCCGGGCAGCCGGGCATCGGCGGGCTCGAAAGCTGCCTTTGCGACATCCGCGCCGACGTGCGACGTGTTTTCGATAATGTTTTGTCACCCCGCTGAGGCACGGAGCTTCTGCGGCTGCGCGGGCCGGTGCAAGGCACCTGCCGCCAAAAGCAGCTTTTGGCGCGGCACGTCCCTTAACCCGGGCAAATGGACGAGGACGATCGTTCCATTGCCAAGCGATGACCGGATGCGTATCGAGCCCCCATGCAAATCGACGAGCGAACGTGCGATCGCGAGACCAAGGCCCGAGCCCTTCATGCCGTTGTCGAGGGTTCCGTCCAATTGTTCGAACGGCCGGCCAAGCCTTGCCAGAGGCGCCGGTGGAATGCCCATTCCGGTATCTTCAACATAGATATTTAGAGCGTCCTGAACCATCCGTGCGCGGACGCTGACGCGGCCGCAATTCGGAGTGAATTTAACCGCGTTGCGCAAAAGAATCGTGAGAATTTTTTCAATCGCGGCGCGGTCGGCATGGATACACGTGTCCGGCAAAGTTTCGGCGACAAGCCTGATTTCCTTTTCGGTGGCGATTGTTGCAACTGCCGCAACCGCCGCGCCGACCGCGGCATCGATCTCGAAATCGGTCTTCTGAAGCCGGACCCGGCCGGATTCGAGGCGCGACATGTCGAGGATATCCGAAATCACGCCGAGCAGATATTGGCCGCTTTGCCTTATGTCGCTGCAATAACCGGCATATTTCGGCGATCCCAAGGCGCCGAATGTTTCTTGGTGCATCAACTCGGCAAAGCCGATGATGGCGTTGAGCGGCGTCCGCAGTTCGTGACTCATATTGGCGAGAAATTCGGATTTGGCCCGGTTCGCGGTCTCGGCCTCGGCCTTCTGTTCCAAATATTTCTCGGCGAGATCGGCGAGCTGCTTCGCCTGCAATTCCAGGGTTTGGCGGGATTTGCGCAAGTCGGCGACGGTCGCTAGGAGGCGCCGTTCCGAGTCCATCAATTGTTCCTCGTGGCGCTTGAGCGCGGTGATGTCGGTGCCGACCGAGACATAGCCGCCGTCCTTGGTGCGCCTTTCGTTGATTTGCAGCCAGCGGCCATCGCCAAGACGCGCCTCGTAGGTGCGCGCCCCGGCAAGCGGCCGCTCGCCAAGCGCGATTTGAGTCTGGATCACGGGAGGAGTCCCTTCCCCCATCACCTGTGCATAGGGCGTTCCGGCGAGAACCGCGTCGCTCGCCAAATGATGGAATTTCTGGAATTTGGAATTGCACATGACGAGCCGGTTGCTGGCGTCCCACAGGACGAAAGCTTCCGACACGGTCTCGATCGCGTCGCGAAGGCGGAGGTCGGCCGTGGCGGTGCGCTCGGCGAGGGCTTTTTGTTCGGTGATGTCGACGGCGATGCCGACGAGGTGCGGGGTTTCGCCCGCCCGCTCCCGCACGAGCTCGGCCCGCGCACGCACCCAGATCCACTCGCCGTTTACGGCTTGCATCCGGAAAGCGTGATCGATCGAATCGGCTTGCGAACCGGTCAGCAACTCGGCCATCGTCGCGAGGGCGCCATCTTGCGGATGAACCAGCGCATCGATGTCGCCAAACGACATAAATTGGCCGGCCGGCGTCATGCCGAGCATCTCGTACATCGAATCCGACCAGTAGATACGCCCGCGCGCGAGATCCCAATCCCAGAGGCCGCAGCGTCCCCGGCCGAGCGCGGTGTCGACTCGGTTCTGCATCCTCTCGCACAATTGAGTGGCCTCGCGGGCGCGCGACGCCTGCCAGAAATAGGCGATCGCCAGGGCAATCAGCACAAGGACCGTGCAGATCGAAAGGATGGTGGCGCGAAACGCCGCCGCTTCCCATTCGGCGAGGACCGCCACCATGGGATGAACGATAGCGACTTGGCCAAACGGCGGATCCAGCGTGCGCACGGCCGCCAAGGCATCCGCACCGTCCGCGAGGTTGATACGCAAGACGCCGGCTTTTTCCGCGAAAATCGTCAATGGCTGCGAGGGCCCCAGATAATCGGCGAGCGTGGCGTTGGAGCCGGAGAGCGCGGGAGCGGCCGCGATTATGTCGCCGGCGGCGCTGGTTATGACCAGCTGCTGCCCGCGCGCCAAGGCGCCGGAAGGCGCCGCCCGCGCCAGAGCCGCCGCCGGATCGGTTTTGAGCGAATCCCTAAGCGCGCCGTTGAGATTGCCAGTTACGACGCCGGCGGTCAATTCGATGTCGGTGAAGGCATCCGTTATGGCGCGATCATACGCCCCGCGCGTCATAGCGGCTGTGATCGCGATAAGCGCGCCGGCAAAGAGTGCCACCGTGGCGGGGACCGCGCGCCGCACCCAAATTTCGCGCTGGGCTAACCGTGGACCGGCGGGTTGCGCCGCCGTACCGGCAAGTCGCCGCCATGCCCCCGCCCGAACGGGAGCATGCGCAGAATATGCGCGCGCCATGTAAGGCCCCCTCGAAACCGGCCGGAGCGATGTGCCGCATCTCTCCGAATCGATTTCATCTGAGTCTCACTTTTTTGTTTTGTCCAGAGATTAATGAAGGATGAACGCAAATTTGATCGCCGCGCGGAAGATGGCCGCCACGGGCCGCCGGACAGAAGGACGGCAACCGAAATCAGGGCTTTGGCGCTAAACGGTCACGAGCACGATCGCGAAACCATCGTGGCCCTTGGCTCCGACGGTTTGGATCGCCGTGGCACAGACGCCGGGCTCGGCTGCGAGCAACTGATTGAACCGGCGTATCCCCTGGATATCAGGATCGTGGCTTGCGGCATCGATTACCCTGCCGTCGCGGACAACGTTATCGACGATGATGAGGCTGCTCCGCCGGGATAATTTGCGTGCAAACCTGAAATACTCCGGGATGCTTTGCTTGTCGGCGTCGATAAAGATGAGATCGAAAGCACCGCCGCCCTCGGCGGCGATTTGTGGCAGCGTCTCCAGGGCGCGGCCAACCCGCAGGTCGACCATGGCATCCAAACCAGCGCGCGAAATATTGGCCCGCGCGATGTCGGCATGTCTCGGGTCGGCCTCGAGCGTGATCAGGCGGCCATCTTCGGGGAGCGCCCTGGCGAGCCAGATGGTGCTGTAGCCGCCGAGCGTGCCAATCTCCAGAATTCTCCGCGCGCCTTGGAGACGGGCCAAGAGGTGCAAGAGCTTGCCTTGGTTTGGCGTAACTTGGATGGCCGGAAGGCCTGCGGCGTCGCTCGCCTCTAGCGCCGCGTCCAATGCCGCGTCGGAAGGCACCAGCATGTCCGTGATGTATTCGTCGACGGCAGTCCAAAGCGCCCCGGTCATGGATGATCCTCAAGCTTTGTGATGGCGATGGTCAAGCAAGCGAGCGTTCGGCGATGTCCTTGACATCGGGAGACAGCCCGGCCGCGCCGGCTACGTGGCGCAGCGCCGCCTTGGCGAGGGCTCGCCGTTTGGGTTCCATCGTCCGCCAGCTCTTGAAGGCCGAAAGAAGGCGCGCCGCGACCTGCGGGTTCTTGGCGTCGAGGTCGAGGACAATTTTCGCGATAAAATCGTAGCCGCTGCCGTCTTCCGCGTTGAACTGGGTCGGATTCATGGCGGCGAAGGAGCCGGCGAGCGAGCGCATCCGGTTTGGGTTGCTAAACGAGAACGCCTTGTGTTTCATGAGGGTTTTCACCCGGTCGAGCGTGCCTCTTTCGGGGATCGTCGCCTGCAGGGCAAACCATTTGTCGATGACGAGCGGTTCGTCGGCATGGGCGCGGTAGAAGGCATCGAGCGCGTTTTCATGTTCGCTCCCCGGGATATGCGCGAGCACGCCGAGCGCGGCGATCTCGTCCGTCATGGTGGTGGCGCCTTCGAGCTGACGTGTGGCGAGAAGCGCGCCTTCGATCTTATCACCGGCGGCGAAAAGATCGAGCGCGGCATTGCGCAAAGCCCGCCGCCCCGCGGCAAAGGCGTCCGGTGAATAAGGTCCGTCCGGGGCCAGCCGCGCGTAGGTCGCGAGCAATATTTGCTTGGCCTCTTGTCCGATCTCCTTGCGCAGAGCTTCGCGGGCGAGATGGATCGCGTCCGGATCGACATCCTCGGCGATCTCGCGGGCGATGTCTGCCTCGCCCGGCAGGGTAATCGCCTGCGCGGTGAAAGCCGGATCGCCGCTTTTTTCAATGACGGTGGCGATCGCGGCGACAAACTCCTTGTCCCGATCCGGCTCCTCGCCGGCGCGGATGCGTTCGACCGAGCGCAGGAGCAGGCGGGCGGCATAGGTCTGCGCCGCCTGCCAGCGGTTGAAACCGTCGCTGTCATGCGAGATGAGTGCAATGAGATCGGCCTCGTCTGCCGCGGTATCGAGCCGGACCGGCGCCGAGAAACCCCTGAGAATGGAGGCAACCGGGCGGCTCGCCACGTCGCGAAATACGATCCGCCGCCGCGGGGTTGAGAGCTCGATCACCCCGCGCGACAGTTCCGCCGCGCTTGCCCCATCGTGGCTGCTGGTGCGCAGTTCGATGTCGCCCCGGCCGGGAGCGACGAGTCCGAGTGCGATTGGAATGACAAAGGGCTCCTTCGTCTCCTGGCCGGGTGTCGGATTGCAGGATTGGGAAAAATCGAGGGTGAAGGTTTTCGCCGCTTCGTCGTAGGACGCCGTGGCTTCGACGAGAGGGGTGCCCGCTTGGTTGTACCAACGCGAAAATTGCGCCAAATCCCGCCCCGACGTTTCGGCGAAACAGGAAATGAACTGCTCGATCGTCGCCGCCGTTCCATCGTAACGATCGAAATAGAGATCCATGCCCTTGCGAAAGGCATCGTCCCCGATGAGCACCTTCAACATGCGGATGATTTCGGCGCCTTTTTCATAGATCGTGGCGGTGTAGAAATTATTGATTTCCAAGTAAGTGTCCGGCCGGACGTTATGTGCGAGCGGCCCCGCGTCCTCGGGAAACTGTTGAGCGCGCAAGGTGCGCACATCGCCGATGCGGCGCACCGGGGCCGAGCGCATATCGGCCGCAAACGCATGGTCGCGGAACACGGTCAGGCCTTCCTTGAGACAGAGCTGGAACCAGTCGCGGCAGGTGATACGGTTGCCGGTCCAATTGTGAAAATATTCATGCGCGATCACCGCCTCGATCTGCGCATAATCGGTGTCCGTCGCGGTCGAAGGCGAAGCAAGAATGTATTTGTCGTTAAAGATATTCAGTCCCTTGTTCTCCATCGCGCCCATGTTGAAATCGGAGACGGCCACGATATTGAAAACGCCGAGATCGTATTCCCGTCCGTAGACCTCTTCGTCCCAGGCCATGGCCCGTTTCAAGGCGTCCATCGCATAGGCGGCGTAAGGTTCCTTGCCATGTTCGACGTGGATGCCGAGCGCGACATTGCGTCCGGAGCGGGTAATGAAATTGTCGAAGATCGATCCGAGATCGCCGCCAACGAGCGCGAACAGATAGCAGGACTTTGGAAAAGGATCGTGCCAAACCGCGAAATGACGCGGCGTTCCCTCGATTTTGCCCGCGGCGATCTTGTTGCCGTTCGAGAGCAGGAGAGGCGCCTCGGAAAAGTCCGCCTCCAGCCTCACCGTGTAGACGCTCAGCACGTCTGGACGGTCGAGAAAATAGGTGATGCGGCGAAAGCCTTCCGCCTCGCATTGCGTGCAATAGGCGGAGCCGGAGCGGTAGAGACCCATGAGGCGCGTGTTGGCTGCCGCATCGACCTCGGTCTCGATTTCAAGCATGAACGGGCGGCTGGGCGGGGCGTTCAACGTGAACCGATCCGGCGTCACAACACCGTTCCACGCCTCCGTCCCGAACAAATCGAGGTCCCGGCCATCGAGCGCGATCTTCGTCGCGAAAAGTCCGTCGCCGTCGAGGACAAGGGCGGCACTGGGCCGCCCCGACGGGTTCGGGCGGATGGCGAGACGGGCGAAAACTCGCGTTGCCGCCGGGTGAAGCTTGACATCGAGATCGACCTTGTCGATCAGATAATCGGGAACCCTATAGTCTTTCAGACGAACGGGTTCGGCGACATCGGTACGCATGAAAACCTCTAGGCGAAAAGGCGAGGGGGCACGCTCGCGCGGGGACAGACGTGGCGATCATAGGTCAAGTCCGGTGGGGCGCAAAGTGGACCGCTGGATCGCGATGCCCTCGGCCGCGAAAGCCCGCTCTCCCTGCGTTCTCGAATGTCTCCTCGGCTAGCGCCGGCGCGAAAACGCCGGCCGGACAGCCGGCCCGCAAGACGGTCGGCAACCACAAAGGAAACGTAGGAATGGCCGGAACTACCAAAAAGTCTCTGCTCGCGGTCGCCCTCCTCGGAATGGTGCTCCCCCATGCGGGATGGGCGCATGGACCGTCGCGGCAGAAAATCACCGAGACAATCCAAATCGATGCGCCCCCAGCACAGGTGTGGGCAATGATCGCGGATTTTCACGATATGAGCTGGCTTCCCGGCGTCGCCAAGACCACCGGCGAAGGTGGCAACGAACCCGATGCCGCGAAACGGCAGCTCACCCTGGACGGCGGCGCGACGATCGACGAGAGCCTTTACAAATATGACGCGGGGGCGATGAGCTATTCCTATCGCATCGACAAGGTCGACGTGAAGGTCTTGCCGGTCAACAATTATTCCTCGACCATCGCCGTCCTTCCGGCCGAGGGCGGCAAAAGCACCGTCGAATGGCGCGGCGCCTTTTACCGGGGCTATCCCAACAACGATCCGCCGCCCGAATTGAACGACGAGGCGGCGCTGAAGGCTGTCGGCAAAGTGTATCGCGCCGGGCTCGAAAGCCTGAAAAAAAAGGTCGAGGCGGCCAAGTGAACGGCTTGCGGGTAACCGTGCGCCTTGCCTGTGTGTTCGCGGCCTTTCTCGGCTGTGCTCCGGCGAGCGGAGCCGAAGCCTTCATCACCGATCAAACCGGCGATGAGGTCAGCGTCCTCGATCTCGGATCGAAGCAGGTCGTGGCGCGGATTCCGGTTTTGGGCAAGCCCGCCGGGATCGCCATGGCCCGCGATGGGCGCACCGCCTATGTCACGTGCACGGAAGGCAAATATATCTCGGTGATCGACACCGCGTCGCGCACCATCGTCTCGAAGATCGCGATGCCCGATACGCCGCTCGGCATCGCCGCCGATCCGGCGGGCCGCTTTATCTACGTCGCCGGGTTCTATCAGCCGCGCCTCTATAAGATCGATCTCGCGACCGGCGCCATCGCCGCCAGCGTCGAGGTTGGCGCGTCGCCGTCGGGAGTGGCCTTAACGCCCGATGGCGCGCTGATCGTGACCACCGATCGCGACGACAATCAAATCTCGATCATCGACGCGAAAACCTTTGCCCGCAAAGGCACGGTCAAGGTCGGCGCGCATCCGTTTGGCGTCACCATCGATCCGCAAGGCGCGCGCGCCTATACGGCGAATGTCGAAAGCAACGACGTGTCTGTCGTCGATCTCAAGGCGGCCAAGCTGCTTGGCACAGTGGCGGTCGGCAAGCGGCCCTACGCGGTCGCGCTGGCGAAGGGACGCGGCTTTTCGACCGACCAGTATGGCGGAACGGTTTCCGTCTTCGATCTTGCGACGCTCCGGCCGGTGAGGCGGATTTCCGTCGGCGACTACCCGGAAGGAATAGAAACCAGCGCCGACGGCAACAGTGTTTACGTCGTCAATTGGTTCTCGAACGAAGTCTGGGCGATCGATGCCGAGACGCTCGCGGTGACCGCGAAAATGCCGGTGGGCGACGGCCCCCGCGCCTTCGGAACTTTTTTGCGAGAAACGCTGTGAATTTTTCCGCGGCGGGTCATCTCGCATTTGGTCTGCGTCGCGATGGGAACGGACATTCTTGCCCGCTCCGCCTTTAAACATTGAGTAGGTCAACACTTCAGCCGACGAACTTTGCCGGCCAGGTGATCCGCGGCGCAACCGATGCCAATGCCGGCGGCGCTTGATTCTCCCGGTTGATCGTCAAACCAGACTGTGTTGCGTCGGCGACCCGCCAGGCGCCGGCGTTCCAATTAATGGCCGCCTGCCATTGTCCTAGACAATCCTTCAGTATGCTGGAGATTTCTATGAGTTGAGGGGGAGTTTTGGGGCCAGGAGCTGGCTAAGGAAAAGGCCTACTTGAGGATGATTAGCGGCGGCGAGGATTGTCCGCGACGCGGATAGGCCGAGGGCAAACAGCGAAGATATCTTCGCGCCGATTTTTTTCGGGCTTTCACCCATCCATCTTCAACGCCGCGATAAAAGCTTCCTGCGGAATCTCGACCTTGCCGAATTGCCGCATCTTCTTCTTGCCGGCCTTTTGCTTTTCCAAAAGCTTGCGCTTGCGGGTGACATCGCCGCCATAGCATTTCGCGGTCACATCCTTGCGCAGCGCACTCACCGTCTCCCGCGCGATGATCTTTCCGCCAATCGCCGCCTGGATCGGAATTTGAAACATATGCCGCGGGATCAGCTCCTTGAGCTTCTCGACCATGGCGCGGCCCCGCGCCTCGGCGCGACCGCGATGGACCAGCATGGAGAGCGCATCGACCGGCTCGGCGTTGACCAGAATCGACATCTTCACGAGATCGCCTGGGCGATAATCCGAGAGTGCATAATCGAAACTCGCATAGCCTTTCGAGATCGACTTCAGCCGGTCGTAGAAATCGAACACGACTTCGTTGAGTGGCAAGTCATAGGCCGCCATCGCGCGCTTGCCGGCATAGCTCAAATCGGCCTGCACGCCGCGCCGCTCCTGGCAGAGCTTCAATACCGCGCCGAGATAATCGTCCGGCGTCAGGATCGTCGCGCGAATCCAGGGCTCTTCGATGGTTTCGATCTTCGCCGGATCTGGCATATCGGCCGGATTATGCAATTCAAGCACATCCCCGCCGCGCTTAAGAATCCGGTAGATGACCGAAGGCGCGGTCGCGATGAGATCGAGATTGAATTCGCGCTCCAGCCGCTCCTGAATGATTTCGAGATGCAGGAGACCCAAAAACCCGCAGCGGAAACCGAAGCCGAGAGCCGCCGAACTCTCCATCTCGTAGGAAAAGCTCGCGTCGTTCAGGCGAAGCCGTCCCATGGCCGCGCGAAGATCGCCGAAATCCGCCGCATCGACCGGAAACAGCCCGCAGAAAACCACCGGCTGCGCGGGCTTAAAGCCGGGCAGCGGTTCGGCGCAAGGGCGGCGTGCATCGGTGATCGTGTCTCCGACCCGCGTGTCGGCGACCTCTTTGATCTGCGCGGTGATGAAGCCGACTTCGCCGGGTCCCAGCTCCGCCTCATCCCGCATCTTCGGCCGGAACACCCCAATTTTGTCGATCTCGTAATGGGCGTCCGTTCCGATCATTTTGATTTTCTGGTATTTCCTGAGCGTCCCGTCAATAACGCGCACAAGCACGACGACGCCGAGATAGGCGTCGTACCAGGAATCGACCAACAGCGCCTTCAAGGGCGCGGTCTCGTCCCCTTCCGGCGGCGGCAGGCGGGTGACGATCGCCTCCAGGACCTGATCGATTCCTTGCCCGGTCTTCGCCGATATGAGCACGGACTGCGAGGCATCCAGTCCGATCACATCCTCGATCTGCCGCTTGATGCGCTCGGGCTCGGCGGCGGGAAGATCGATCTTGTTCAAGACCGGCACGATCTCATGGCCGGCATCGAGCGCATGATAGACGTTGGCAAGCGTCTGCGCCTCGACGCCTTGGCTCGCGTCCACCACCAGCAGCGAGCCTTCGCAGGCGGCGAGCGAACGCGACACTTCATAGGCGAAATCGACGTGCCCCGGCGTGTCCATCAAATTCAGGGTATAAGTCTTGCCGTCGTGCGCCTTGTATTCGAGGCGCACCGTCTGCGCCTTAATTGTAATGCCGCGCTCGCGCTCGATATCCATCGAATCCAGCACCTGCTCGACCATATCCCGCTCGGATATCGCGCCGGTGGCCTGGATGAGCCGGTCGGCGAGCGTCGATTTGCCATGGTCGATATGGGCGACAATGGCAAAATTGCGGATGTTTTCAAGCGCGTGGGTTGTCATGGCGCCGGGATAGCAGGCCCGCCCCGCGAAGGGAACCCGTCAATGCCTTCGCCGTCTTTCGCCGCGCTATCATCGAGCATCGGCCTCGCGGTGCGAGCCGCCAAACCTAAACGTGTCAAATCGCTTCCAACCACACCCCAATTTTGGAGTGCGCCCCCGAGGCCGGACAGCCGCGCCGCTTGAACTGTCATATATAATGTTGGGCTATTCGTACTATCCCCTCGGTTCGTGGTTCGCTCGACATCCGGCGAGCGCGTCGCTTGATCGCGGCGCCAATGTGGCCCTGATTAGTCGATACGGAGTTGCGTTCGATCCTTGTCTTGGCGTGAAATAGCGCCGGTAAATTCCCCCTCCAAGGCAATCATCCGCCGCGAGGCAGAGCTCCGGCGAAGTGAGTTGGCCCGAGACGCCCCCATGACGCATGTTGCAACGTTTGTCTGCGATCCGGCGTTTCCGGTTTTGACCAGGGATATGCTCCGGCGGGCCAGCGAAGCCTTAAGGCAGCCAGGGCCGTTGAACTGGCTCGATCCTTGGATTGCCGCCGACATTGCTTTCGACCCCGGACCCGCCGCCGGCGCAAGAGCCGTCGCGGATAGGGTGCGTTCCGCTCTCGATAACGCCGCCGTCGATGTTATCGTGCAAAGGGCGCAAGGGCGGCGCAAGAAGCTCTTGCTGGCCGACATGGATTCGACCATGATCGGCCAGGAATGTATCGACGAACTCGCCGCTGAAATCGGCAAGCGGGCTCATGTCGCCGCGATCACCGAACGCGCGATGCGCGGCGAAATCGCCTTCGAACCGGCGTTGCGCGAACGTGTCGCTCTACTCAAAGGCCTCGACCGCGCCACCATCTTGGGCGTGATTGCCAACAGAATTACCTTGACGCCGGGCGGACGCGTGCTGGTTCGAACCATGCGGGCCAATGGAGCGCATACCGTGCTCGTTTCAGGCGGGTTCTCGGTCTTTACATCCGACATCGCGGAAAGGATCGGCTTTCACGAACATCAGGCGAACGAGCTTCTTTTCGGCGAGGACAGCCGGCTTAGCGGGCTTGTCGCGGAGCCCGTCCTTGGCAAGGACGCCAAGCTCGCGGCGTTAGAGCGCCTACGCGACAAGCATGGCCTCTCCGCCGAGGAGACTCTTGCGGTTGGCGACGGCGCCAACGATCTCGCGATGCTCGAAGCGGCGGGGCTCGGCGTTGCCTTTCATGCCAAACCCAAGGTCGCGACCGCCGCTCATGCGCGGATCGATCACGGCGATCTGACCGCGCTGCTTTATGCACAGGGCTACCGGCGCGAGGATTTCTTTACTGATCCGCCGCCGCCATAAAGGTACGAAGCCATGCGCAGCGTCGATTTGAATTGCGATTGCGGCGAAGGGTTCGGCGCCTACCGGATCGGCGATGACAACGCCATGCTCGATATCGTCACGAGCGTCAATGTCGCCTGCGGCTTTCATGGCGGCGATCCGGAGATCATGGCGCAAACCTTCGCCGCCGCAAAGGCCAAGGGGGTTGCAATCGGAGCGCATCCTGGATTTCCCGATCTTTGGGGGTTCGGCCGCCGCCGATTGCCTTTCAGCGCGGGAGAAATCGAGCGGCTCGTCGCCTATCAGATCGGCGCCGCGAGCGCGCTTGCCGCTTATGCCGGGACGAGGGTCGGCTACGTGAAGGTTCATGGCGCCCTGAGCAATATCGCGGCGGAGGACGAAACGATCGCGCAGGCCATTGCGCGCGCGGTGAAAGCGGTCGAGCCTCGCCTCGGCTTCCTAGCTCCCGCCGGAACAAAATTGGAAACGGCGGGTCTCGCGCACGGACTTGTGGTCGCCCGCGAAATCTACGCCGATCGTGCCTATACGGACTCAGGCCGTCTCGTCGAAAGGTCGTGCCCCGGTGCGGTGCTGCACGACGCCGGGGATGCCGCCGATCGCGCCGTCGCCATGGTTTTGGAAGGCGCAATCATAACAAATTCGGGCAAGCGCTTGGCTGCCGGCATCGATAGCATCTGTGTCCATGGCGATACCCCGAATGCGGTCGCCATGGCGAAGGCGGTGCGCGCGTGCCTTGAGCAAGGCGGGATCGCTCTCGCGCCTTTCGCAGTCGTTTAGAGAGGCTCCAGCATGTCGCCCGCGCCACGCTATCTGCCCGCCGGAGAATCCGCGCTCGTTGTCGAATTCGGCGACACCATCGATCCCAGGATCCACGATCTTGTCATGGCGCTTGATGCCGCGATCCAACAAGCGAAATGGGAAGGCCTGATCGAGACCGTGCCGACCTATCGTTCCTTGATGATCCATTTCGATCCGCGCCTTTTGACGACGGAGGCGCTCGCCGAGGCCCTCGCGGGGCTCGATTACGCATCGGCCCCGCCCCGTACGGAGCGGCAACTCTGGCGCATCCCCGCCTGCTACGACGCGCCGCACGGCGAGGACATCGCCGAGGTCGCGGCGCTTCTCGATTTGCCGCAAGAGCGCGTCATCGGCCTGCATCTCGGCGCGCGCTACCGTGTCTATATGTATGGCTTTGCGCCGGGATGCACGTTTCTCGGCGGCCTGCCAAACGAACTCACGATCTCGCGCCGCGCCGTGCCACGGCCACCGGCGCCGCCCGGATCGTTGCTTATCGCGGGCGGCCAGGCGCTCATCGCCAGTTGCGCCATGCCGACTGGCTGGTACGGGATCGGCCGCACGCCGATCAAGATGTTCGATCCCCGGCGCGAACGGGTTTTTCTCGGCGGCATCGGCGACGAGGTTTGCTTCGAACGAATCGATCCCGCCGCCTTCGATGCCTTGAGCGCGGCGGCGGAAGCCGGAGAGTTTTGCGCACGCCACGAATATTTGGACGAGACCTGACATGGGAGGGTGCCTGCGCGTGCTGCGCGCCGGTCCGGGTGCGACCATTCAAGACGGCGGGCGCCATGGCTATCAGCGCTATGGCGTGACCCCGGCGGGACCCATGGACTGGGTTGCCTTCCGGACCGCCAATTGCGCCCTTGGCAACGACCGCGCGGCCACAATCGAAGTGTCAACCGGCGGCGTTGAAGTCATCTGCGAAGGCGCGCCGCTCGCGCTCGCATTTGCGGGCGGGGCTTTTCTCTGGCGGCGCGATGGGGTGTTGCTGCCGAAGGCGGCGCGGCTCCTCTTGCAGCCCGGCGAGATCCTGGCGGCGCGGGCTGGCGAATCCGGCGCCTTCGCTTATCTCGCGGTCGAAGGCGGCTTCGAGACGCCGGTTACGATGGGCAGCCGGGCGACGCATGTACGCTCCGCGATGGGCGGGATAGAGGGGCGGATGTTGCGGGCGGGCGATGTCTTGCCGGCCGCTTCGACGGAGAGGCCGGACAGCGCAAGCTTCGAGGCAACGATCGACGCCCCGTGGCTAGCCCGTGATCCTGACCCGTTCCGCGTCGTGCTAGGCCCGCAAAACGATTATTTCACAGTGGAGAGTCTTAATGTCTTCTTCGAAGGGCGGTTCACGCTAACGCCTGCGGCCGACCGCATGGCCTATCGTTTCGATGGGCCGGACATCGCGCACGCGGGGGGCTACGACATCGTGTCGGATGGCGTCGCGCTCGGCGCGATCCAAATCGCGGGCGACAAAAAGCCGCTTGTCCTGATGGCCGATCGCCAGCCAACCGGCGGCTATCCGAAGCTTGGTCATGTTGCCCGCGCGGACATCGGCAGGCTCGCGCAGATGCGTCCGGGCGAGACGTGTGGCTTCGGGGCGGTCAGCGTGGCCGAGGCACGGGCGGCGCTTTTACTCCGCGAGGACGAGATTGCCGAGACGGTTAATTGCCTGCGTCCGCTACGCCGGGCGCTCACCTCCGAAAGCCTGTTCGAGGCTAATCTGATCGACGGTATCGTCGATCCTCTCGACGGCGAGCCGACCGGGGGAGAGTTTTAAGAGGGCAAGATTTGGGAGCGGTTTTCATGCGCGGGTTTGTCCGGTTTCGCGGACCAATCGTACCAAAATGTTTCACGTGAAACATTTGGGGGGGGTGATATGTGGGGTGTACTGACGCTATCTTGTGTCAAGGAAAATTACGCAACTCTCGCTTAACATCGCAATCACATATTATTACACATTCTACAAAAATTCATTCTACATCTTGTGTTCTGGAACTTCACGATCTTCATGATGTTTACAATCTTCACGATTTTACAACTCTTCGACTAACCCAGGATAAACCTTTCCCTTCCTTTGGCTCTTTAACGGGTTCTGGGCTAAGTTCGAGGTTCTGGGCATGGTCTGATTTGGGATTTGCTCAGAGCGGGGGTCTCTTTGACGAGCGGGGGTATTGGGGTAGGGCTATACTTGTGCATTGACTACCGTTACTTTAACATAGAGCAATTACAATTAGTTATGCGCTCGTGCCAAGGCTTCTCCTGCGGGCTTGGGTTGGGGTCTTTCGGCGGGGCTCAGGCGCGGGGCTGGCGCGGGAGGCTTTTGTGTGAGTTTGGAGCGTGGACCGCGGCTGGTGTCCTTTTTGTTAGTCCATAGATGTTATATTGTAGCGGTTGGGCGAGCGGGGAGCGAACGGGATGCGGCTGTGAGTGTCAATGTCCCCTGCTCCAGCGGGGTTTCGGCTGGCACGCGGCTGGCGGCATTATCCCGGCCACCAAAAAAGTCCGTGCGTAATTGAGAGCCAAATACCGAAAGCCATCATGACAGCTAGAAAGATGACTACAAATTTTTGTTCGTCATTTGGAACCATCATTTCAACCGCTTGAATATTTGAGAGGCCCATAGATATCCCATGGCCGCCCCTTCGTTAAGGACGGGTAATTTCGCAGCCGCCTCTTCTGTTGGGTTGATTATTTCGGGGAAACGGTATCCGCCCGGTGCATCGCCGATCAAGAAGCTTCCCATGCCGGTAATAAATCCCAGTTTGTAAGGGTCGAAGCTTGCGAGCCATTGGGCGATTGCTTCTTTGCTCATGATTGTTTCGTTCCTTGCACCGGATTAACAATAATTGCGGTCAAGCTAGCTATTGTCGTGCCAAGATCTGTGACCAGGGTAGCGCTAGATTTGCTTGACACTATGGCTGCCGCGATTGCGAGCACGACAATCCACGTGAATACTTCGTCTACTATGTCGGTAGTATTTTGCATGTGTTTCATCCCGTGCTTGGCAATAGTGGAGTAGTGCCGCCTTGCGCGAAGATAGGAATTGTCGAAGGGGCAGATGCGATTGGTTGCAAGGCGAGCGCGCCTGCCGTGCCGATCGCCGGGTTTAGCGTCGCGACGGCTTGTGTGGCGGCGGGAGCCTGCGGGCTTGCCGGTTAAGTTGCCACGCCTGAAGCCGATCCTCCTGTTGGGGAAGTAAGCCCTTTGAGCTCGGTTACGGCCTGCGTGATAACCTGCTCGTTCTTAAGCAAATAAACTATAACGATAAGTGCCATAAATAGCTTGCCAGCTTCCGGCATGTCTAAATTTTTCGTAATAATGGACACTCCCAAGATCGCCCCGGCCCATTCGATAAAGCCTACTTGTCCGCCTTGTGCAAGCAAGTCTTTTTTGACTTGAGCGCCAAGCGCGGGAAGTTGTCCGTTGATCCCGGCAAGTCCTAGAATAATCCCGATGACGAGAAGCGCGACTACCATTCGATTGATCCTTAATGCGCGGGCGTTACCCCGAACCATTGCTGCCAGAACGTTGGCGGTTGCGACGGGGCGGGAGCGCCGCTGGGAACGCCGGTCGAGGTTCCGGGGCCTGTCCCAGCCCCGCTAACCGTGTTCGGGGTTGTGCCGCTTGGCTGCGCCCCGGTTGCTCCGCCGGGTTGTTTACCGGACGAGCCGATGTTTTGCGCGGGTGTTTGGCCTACCTGGGGCGGCGCGACCGGCGGGCTTAACAAGATATTGACCCATGCCTGTAGTTCGCCGCGCGAGACAATGAAGATAAAAAACAGAAGGAATATCACGCCAAACGTGTAGTTATAAAAACCTACGCTCGCTTGAATATTTTGCGTCGTCATGATTAAACCCCCCGCTTGACAGCGCCCGTGCCTGCCATCCAAAGCGCGAATGCTATCATAATCCCCGCTAACAGTATAGCGCCGAACCGGGGCAACAATCCGGTAGGCCCTTCCGCCAAATTACTTAAGGTGTTAACCCAACTCGTCCCTGTTTGTTCGGCGCTTTGCGTATTTTGCGTGAGCGATTGCGTCGCGGCCTGAGTATCCTGGGCCGCTCCTTTTGTCAGAGTAGAGGTATCTTGCCCTACTCCTTGAGTTAATTTTCCGACGGATTGAGCTGCCGCGTTCAGTCCTGTCGAGGCAACCGAAGTTGTGTCCGTAATATCGACCGGTACTCCGCCGCCCGCATTTGTCCCGGTTATGCTTCCTGTAGGGCTCCCTTGCGTCGCGAGCGCAGACGGGCTGACGTTTTGCCCGGCGATTTGGGCGAACGACGGCAATCCCCCGCTTCCCGAGCCGCCGAACATCGATGAGAGCGGGCCTGGTAAGCTCGTCGAGGTTCCCCCGGTCAGCGCGCTCAAGATACCCCCGCTGCCGGTCAGGGCGGGCAGCACGCTTTTGAGCGCTTGCCCCGCCGGTCCGGGGATCAAGCCTGCGGCGGAGTTGATTGCGGAAGCGAAGGGATTGCCCGCGCCCGCCGTCGAGAATGTGCCGTTGGCGTTTGTTGGGATGGCCGTGGAGGCGGAAGGCGCTGCAATGCCATTCAGGTCGCTTGGCGAGGGCGCGGAGCCGTCCGCAAGGTCATTTTGGTAGTCGTCATAAGCGTCTTGCTGATTTGCCCCGTAATAGCCTCCCAGGGCGGTCAGCTGCGCATCGGAAACGGCGCCCGGTCCGGTATCGAGGGGCGCGGCTGTATCGCCCGAGGAATAATCAGAGGTTGCATTCGAGCTAAGTCCGGCACTGGCTTTGGCATATGTAGACCATTGCGGACCTTTCCCCGCTGCGAGTTGTTGGAGTGAAAAATCTATCTGTTGTTGCCAAGTGGAAGGGTCTTGCGCGGAAAGGCCTGTTTGCTGCGTGAACGTATCGCCGAGCCCCGGGTGCGGGAATTGGTTTGACATGCCACCATAATGCAGTTGAAACACGCCGAAGCTTGATCCATTATCCCCAACAAAGTTGGTCCCGTTCCCCGTTTCTAGCGAGGCAATATTAGTCGCAAGTTGAGAGTTGACGCCGTATACTGGGGCTTGCTGCTGAATGTAGGCTTGGATTTGAGACCAAGAAGGCCACATGATTTAGTTGCCTTCCTTCGATCTTGACATGCACGCATCGTAAAATTGTTTTTGAAGCCGCCTTCCGTTTTCTGTCTTTTCCACCGCCATACTTGCCCCGATATGCGATGACGCGTCAACGTGGAAAGTTGCCCAATAGGCGTTAAACGCCGCTTCTCCAGGGCAACACTGCCCAGAAGGAGGGTCACACATTTCGCCGTGCAAGAACACTTTGTTAGCCATCGCCGTCACCGGCAACATCACGATCGCCGCTGCGCACAAGAGCGTGACGTGTCCACGAAGTGAACCCCTTCTCAAGAATTCCATGTGCTCGCACTCCCTTGCATCGGATTGATCGTCATTGTCCCGTATCCTCCAGGCTCAGGCACGTTGATCGACCCGTCGCCGTTCAACGTCCCGTTGGCTTGAAGATAGGAATTCCACGCATCGCCCATTGTGCTTGAAGACGGAAACATTGAAGCGATGGCCTGGTCTTGGGCAGGCGTCGTCTGGAACACATAGGTCACGCCGTTTTGCTGTTGCGCCGCGTAAATCGACCCAGGCGAACCGCCGTCGGCAAGAGCGCTAAGGGATGAAGCCGGGCCGCCCATGGGATTTGAGAACAGCGTCCCGCCGATGTCGAGCCCGCCACTCAATAAGTTTGATAGCGCCGCGTTCCCTTGCTTAAAAATCGAGGGGGTTCCGCCTGGCGAATTCGGATTTGCAAATGTTGTAGCCCCGCCAACGGGATTGGCGGGCAGCGTTCCGTTTAGCGCCTCTTGGGCGATCGCGGTTGATTGCGCGGTTGGGATGGAGGGCGCGGGAAAATTCTCCCAACTGGAAAAATTCGGGCCGGTTGCACCCGCGTTGACGAGAGCGGCGGCGGCGCCAAGCTGGGTCAAGAGCCCTGGTCCGGCGCTTTCGATGATACCCGAAATTTGGTTGATGTCCGTCATGTTGCACTCGGGGCCACGGTTTGTGCGGCGGGCGCCGCTGAACTTGAAGGATTAGCTGGCGTCGCGCCCGCGACCGTTGAACTTGTCACGACGGTTCCCGTCGCTGGGCTGTTGCTTGTGGTCGCGGCCACGGATGACGCGGATGCGGCGGCGCTTGCGGCTGCCGCGTTGGCAGCCGCCGTTGCGGCGTTGGCCTGGTAGCTGGCATACAGCCAATAGCAAATCAACCCGAAGGGGACGATCGCCAACCATCCCCAGTGCATGGACGGAGCGGGTTCGCTTGAGGCTTGTTGCGTCATGGCCGGTTCGTCCGTCATTTCAGCATCTCCATTGCCCGCGCGTTGCCCGAGCATAGTACTGGTTGCCGTTGCGTGCGGTGCATAACGGCGGTTGGTATTGCCGTGCTTGGCTCTGTGCCGCCGCGCCCGCGATAATCGCGCCAAGCGCCATTCCGGCAACCATGCCGCCGATCGCGGCGCCGCCGTTGTCATAATCGTAATATCCATCGCACCCATAGGGTCCGCACCATGCGAATGCCGGAGCGGTGCTGGCGAGGACGATGGAGCCTGCGACGATTGCCGCACTAATTTTTTCGTGGATCATTTCGACATTTCCTTTTGTGTGTGGCGACGCGGCGAGACTATCCTGCAAGCGGCGAGCGCCAGGTCCGGCCAATTTCCCGCCGGAGGCGGAAAGGGAAATTGGACGGGGAGCGAGGATTGCGCGCGAAGCGAGACAAGCAATCCGCGCAGCGGCCGAGGCTTGGCTCAATCATCTTGCGTTTGCAGCCTTTTCGCGGAGATGTTTCGCGCAGAGTCCGTTCCGTGTCCGGCCGTCTTTTTTCGCTAGCTGGGTCAGGGCTTCTGCGTCTTTTCGAGGCATGCGAACGGCGACGACGACACTATCATCCGTTTGTGCTTTTGAAGAACGCGCCCGCCGCGTTCCTGCATGCGGCGCTTTTCTTGAAGAGGATTTTTTCTTGATCATCTGCATTGATCCTAATTAGCAAAGTGTATGTTCATATATGGCATGTCCTGGTTTGTCAACTTAGCTTGTCAAGGCGGCAAATTGCCGCACCGATGTATTGTGCTTGTCCTTTGGAGGATGACAATCCGCGTAATGAGTTGCACAATAGGCCGTCCCGTCAAAGGTAGGTTGGGCGCAAAATAGCCAAATCCTCCGGGTCTGCGTGGCAGTTTCGAGCGCGATTTCCGCCATCGGGTAATGGCATTGTCCATGTCTGAGAAATTCGAGGCTGCGCATCGGGCTCTTAAAGCACTCTCGCTTTGCGTGGAGCGCTTCGCGGCGCGATTATCCACCATTATTTCCCCTTGCCTCGCTCGCCTCTCGGCTTCGCCGTCAGTCCAAGTTCGACAAGACGGCGCACCGCCTCTGCCCTTCCAGGTATGTCCGGTTGCACACGGCGCCAATCATCAAGCCTGGCGATCATGTCCGGGGTTGCCCGGATCATGAGTTGGATCATCTTCTCGACTTCCAGAAGTTTTTTCATGAGCGGCCTTGACTTGTCATCGCAGTTGACTTATTATCATATAGCACGCCACGAATGGCGGCGCAAGAGATAATCAAGAGGAAAAAGCAAATGTCAAAAATTCTAACCCCAGTTAAAAGCGCGGCCCAACTCAGGGCGGAAACGCAACTCGCTTCCGTTCGCAAGCAGGCCTCGCTCGCAGCCCGCGCGCTCGCCCGCCTGGAAAGCGCGGGGAATGAGGCCCACGCCAAGATCAATGGAGCGGCCAGCACCGCCCGGCTTGTCGCGGACGGCGGGAACGTCCAAGCCGTCATCAAAACTCCCGGCATGATCTTGGAGTTTGAGAACGGCGCTTTCGCCGTCACCTTGACGAGCAAGGAAACGGAGTGACCGGGATGAAGTATGAACTCGTCGTAGACGACTGCAACCAGGAACATCGTGAAACGTTCGAGGATCAATCCGTCCGCGCGGACCGGCTAGAGACGGCGATCGATGCATTTCGCGTCGCAGCCCTGCGGGGTAAATTTTTTACGCTCACCCTTTCCTGCGAGCCGTCCTCGCAATACGGCCCTCCCGGCAACGAGACGGCGGCGCCTTGACAATCCGCTTCGCCAATCCCACACTATGCGGAAGGCCGAAGCGCAAACTCCGGCCTTCCCCGCCCCGAAAGGCGGGCGCGCCGCCCTAGATGACAGGACAACACGCAATGACCAAGATATGCGGTCGCGCATCCAATGCGCAAGAACCTCTTTCCCAGAAACAAAATCGCAGCCTCGACGCCATAAGGAAGCTTATGGCCTAAATCCAAGCGAAACTTGACGAGGCTTTAGGCGCTAGCAAAGTAGCTGTTGAAGAATTTTATCATGTGATGTCCGCGCGCCACCATTATTTATTGCGATGTGGCGCGATGCTTTTGCCCGCTGGCGTCCTCGCGGATGACGAGGAAGCGTAAATGTATCATCAAGCCGCCCCGGTTTTTCTCTTCCTCGGCATAACTGACCTCTGGCTCGCCTTCGCCACGGACATTCGCCTTTGCGTCGCGGGCTCTGTTCTGACGAGCGGCCTGGCAATTATCACCTTAAGGAGAATGTCATGACATCTGAGCTCCAAAATTTCCTCGTCACGATCCTTTTCGCCGTGCCGGTTGCCGCCGTGTTTGCTGAACGTGCCGCGTGGACCGTCCTTTGGGCATTGATCGGCCTCGCGTTGCTCGCATGGGCTCCCGCGCTTGCGATCGTGGCCGGTCTCGTATGGCTATTGCGGACGCCTCTACGTTGGGTGCTTGAAGGCTTCTTTATCGGCGAGGGCGTCAAGGCGTCCGGCGTTGTCCGCCGGTTATCCCAACGGCCGCAAAGGTCGAGGCATTGGACCCGCTCCGCGCCTCGCGGCCGAGGCCGACGCCTGGGCGAATACATGCCTTGGGAAGCCGAGGGCGACGACTTGCCGGAGTTGTGAACCGAAGGTCCGCACAAGCGGAATGTCACCTTTAAAGCGCTTGCGTGCATCATCCGTAATGGCTGCGCTTCAAGTCTCTGAATTTGATGCGAGGCTACACGTTCTTGAGAATGGAAAATAACGACCGCCCGAAACGCATCCGGGATCGTGATGCGGCCGAAAGGCAGCGAACAATGGTTAAATTCAGTCTGGCTTTATTCCTGATAACTTTCTCCTCCTCTCCATCATCCGCGTGCGAAATCCAGGCCTGGGGCGTAGACAGCCACCAACGCGGCAACTTTTACGCTTACGATTCGAGCCAGCCCGGCGCCTTCCGCGTGCCAGGGGGACGGTTATCCCCGGCCCCTCGCAATCTCCAGGGTGAGGTGGAGGAGCCGGGCAATTTCCCTGCCCAGCACCACGTTTTATCCCTGACCGGCTAGGCCGATGACCGGAAAGGCAGCCTCCGGACCGAAGGTCCGCGCAAGCGAATTGCAGCTCGAAATCCTAGCTGACGCGGAAGCCCTGATTCAAAGCATCGAAGACGCTCCTTCGACGCAAGATATCAGCGGGAGGCTTCATTGAACCTTCTCCTCCCGGAGCACAAAGCGCGCGCCTTGCGCTCCGGTCAATCCGGCTCCATCGCTTCGCGCGCCGGATTGCCCGGTACTACCGCGCGCGCCAAGGCAACGCACATTTTCGATCGCGCGGCGCAAGATTTCTACGTCGAGCCGGAATGGTGCGATGACATGTTGTTCGCCGCTGAAAAGTTTAGCGGTCCGGTACATGATCCTGCATGCGGGATCGGACGTATTGTCATCGCGGCTATAAAGACAGGACACGTTGCATCGGGTTCCGATATCATAGAGCGATCGGAAACACGTGATTTCAGTTTTGACTACCTTTCGGACAACGAGCCGATGTCCTATGCCAACATCGTTTGCAACCCGCCCTATCGAGCGGCGCGTCAATTCATCGAACGCGCGTTGCGCGAAGCCCGCAAGAGTGCGTTCCTTCTTCAATACGGTTTCATGTTCGGCGCCGAACGGTCCGCATGGTTGAAGACCGCGCCGCTCAAAAAGGTGTGGATTCTCGCTCCAAGGCCTTCAATGCCGCCAGGCGAGCTCGTCCTCGCGGGGTTAAAACCGGGCGGCGGGCGGATCGATTATATTTGGGCCGTGTTCGAACGCGGCCACAATGGGCCGCCGGAAATCGGATGGCTGATAAGGGAGGTTGCGTGACATCACTCTTGACCCTCGGCAAACCGGCGCCCTTAACGCTTGAGGCGTTCAAGTCCCGGATAGGGATTAAGGCCGCCGCGCCTCATTGTGCGACTCTCGCGGCTTCCGGGCCCGTTCCGTCCGGTCCACAGCCGCCGGACTCTGTGCCTCCTTTATCCAAAACCGCCGCACGCCGCGCGGCTCACAAACATGTCCTGGCAGTCCGCGCGCGGGCGTGGGCCTGCAAGCCGTTCCCTTTGACTGAAATTCAAGGCGAGCCGGTTGCCGGAGATTTTGAGGTTCCGGACATTGGTCGAATCAGGCAGTGGCAAATAAAGGCCGCTACAGAACTCGCTCTCAATTTCCCCGGCTGCGAAGACGACGCCCTGATTTTTGCTTTCCGGCATGGTTTGACGATTGCCGCCGCGTTCCATGCCAGGAAGGCGCGCGCCGATGTGGTCGCGGCGCTGGCGAGGATATTCGCCGTTTCGAGCGGCGCTGGTGTGGCGGGGCCGCACGAAGAAGCGCCGCGAGAGGCGAATGACGAGGCGAAGCTGTTCGAAGAAGACCAATGCCCAATTGTCTAAGGTGCGGCGCCGCTTTCGATGCCGTGAAACCAAATGCGACCTATTGTTCGGGTCGGTGTAGAACGGCGGCTTTTAGGGCGGCCCACGCATCGGGCGCCGCGACGCCGCCGCATAACGTCACGCCGCGTAACATCACGACAAATAATACCGTTATCTCTTTTGACGGCCGCCTTCCGCCGCCCTTCGGCCAGGGCTCAGGATCAAGCCGGAGCCTCGCCGCGCCGCTCCCCTCCCGCGGCGCGATGGTCGTGCACCAAATGTCCGGCCTCGCCACCGCCGGAGGGCACCGGCGAGCCGCGCTACCTTCCCCTGTCATGCAGGCAGTCGATTTGATTTTCCAGTTCGACCCTGGCGGCGAGTCGCTCGAAGCGGCTGCGCGCCAGCGTGAATGGCAGGCCATGATTGGCGAAGAGCGTGCACGGATTGTCCGCGACGATGCCCAACGGCGGGCGAAGGAAAACACACACAAACGCAAAGAAATGGAGACCGTAGATTTGCTGCGGCATGGCGTCATGGCCGCGTTGCATGCGATACCTACGCGTGAAGAGGAGGCACAAGCGCCTGCCGGTCATAAGCCGCGCCAAAAGGGAGAGCCAGCCGTTGATACCTGCTGGCAACGGCGGACAGCGGCTCTCGAAGCGCAAAAACCTCAAGGACGGCGATCTATCGCCGGAATTCTGAGCCCGAAGCCCGCGCCAGCCGCGCTAGAGCCATGGTGGCGAAGACTGCTTGGCGTCTCAAAACAATCGGTTTGGCGGTGATATCAGAGCCACGCAACAATGCGCTTCGCGCTCTCGCTACATGCGGCAATCGCCGCGGCGCGCAACGCGATCGCGGCAATGTCCCTTGCGCCCGCTGGGCTCAGACTGACGACTCCAGCCACGTCCGTCTCGAAAGCGCCCGCCGGAAAACATGTTCTGGCCGCATGATCAAAAACACCCTGCGTCAGGTCCGCACGATGGAATTCCAGCACATCGTAAGCGAGCGAGGCCCTGCCCGGCTTGGGGCTATGCAGGAAGCCGAAACAAGGATCGAACCCAGCCCCGGCACATGCGCGAAGGCATTGGCCGAGCGCGACGGAATAGGCGTAATTCAGCATTGCGCCAAAAGGTGTTGCAGCATGCCGGGCTTTCGAGACGCCGCCACGGCCCTTGATCTCGCCGGACGCGCGCGCCGTGAAGGTTCTCCAATGGGCAGGAACGCCGTCATGGGTTTGAAGCTCTACGCCCCGGAAGCGCATGAAATAAGCCGCTCCCGCGCGAGCCTCGACGGTCAAGATGTCTTCGAGGGATCGCGCGAAGGTCAACTCTTGCCGGAAGCCGCGTGCATCGATCGGATGCAAGCCGAGTGTTCGCAGTTTGGCGGCAACGATCTTGCGGGCTATCTCCAGTCTCTTACGCGGGCTCAAGGCAGCCGCGAATTGCCGTTGCCTTGTCATGAGAGCCCGGCGCCGGTGATTCCCGTTCGCGGCTTCGCCAATGGCCGCGAAACACTCCCCGGACCGGCACATGAGAAAGAGCGCGACGCCTTCACGCGCGACCCAGCGGATTGCCTCGTCCGTGAAAGAGCCGCCGCGCCCGGCCATGATGATCGTGCGCAGCCCGTGGACGCGGGCGGGATGCAGTGATTCGGCTCCATCCGAATCACGGACGCACAAACAGCCTTTCCGAACTTGGAGGGCTGTACCGTTCGACTGGAGAAAAAGAAGCGATTTCAATGGGATAAGCCTGTGGATAAGTAAAACTTGCAAAACTCTTTAGATAGTTGTACATCAACGGAACGGGAAGGTAAATACGCAATGCGGACTCAATTCGGCCTTGTCATGAACCAAACGGAACGCGAGCGGCTGGCGCGCCACGCGATTGATAACGATTATCCATCGCTTTCCGCAGCTATTCGCGCCGCGTTGCCGAACGTTTTTTGTGAAGAAGTCAGAGAAGGGCGTCCGCCGACAAAGCGGAAAGACGAACAATCGACATCGGGGTTAGGAAGCTGATGCGCACCCAGCCGGGACACCCAAGCAGCCACGAAGCGGCGCGGGTGACGGCCATGGGGCCAAGTAAATCCTAATCGAGATGCGGCAAGAATAGCGCCGATGCGCCGGACGTGGCCCCAGACGATTGGGATACTCCACTAAGGCCAAGCTATAGACGACCAAAGACACACCATGGGGCCGGAAAACCTCAGTGTGTCTTCAGGTCCGAGCTTGGACTTTTGGAGATGAACGTACATATAGGGGTCGCTTCAAAAAAGCAAGTAATATTTTTCCCCACAAAATCAAAAGTTTATCAGGTAACGCCGCAATTCATCGACCGGCGGATTCCAGTAGACCCGGAGGACGGCGGCGGAACGATTGTCCGGCTAGGGCTCTCGAAGGCCGACCAATCCCGCCTCCAGGCAATGCGTGTCGAGATTTCCCGCGACGCCGATGATCCCCCTATCGAGCTTCACCAGAAACTCGACCTGATCGAGACCGGGCGCCGTCTCGACGACTGGGGCTTCATGAAGCCGACGATCATCGAAGCGCGAGCCGAGGTCGTCCCTTTCACCAGTAGAAATTATGTCAAGGTGGACGGCATTCCCGCCACCACCTGCCGCGCGCTCGAAAAGCGCTTCGGCGCGAACTTCGCCAAGATCATTGCGGGTTCGCGCGACCTGTCAGCGACTCGGTTCTCGCCGGAAAAGTACACCGCGATCATCAAGGCATGCGAGCGGGAAGTTGAAGCCGCTCTAGACGATACGGCGCGCGATGCGAAAATCGTGAGGGCTCTTTGCTCAGTTGGCGCAACCAAGGCAGCCGCGCGCAAGCTTGCCGGCACTTACATCGAGACAAAGAGTCCCTACCAATTTTTGTTCAAGGGCCGGCTGTCATTTCTCCAAGCCGATCGCTTCGCCCATATCATCGATGCCGGACGCACCCGCGAAGACCGCCCCATGGCCATCGCGGTCGCAAAATTCTTGGAAAGTGAAGGGACGGTCGTCGCGCGGCAGGAAATTCGCAACGCCGCTTGGATGAACTACCAGTTGCGTTACACGGTCGTCGACCGGGCGCTTGAGAGACTGGTCGAACAAGGCATTGTCCGCAACATCGGGGAAGATTTCGGCCTCGCCCGGCTCATCGAGGCTGAAGAAAAAATTGCGGCCATCCTTTCGAAAAATCATGTCATCGCGCTAACCAATGAAGTCGAGGCCCTGATCAATTTCGTGCTCGATAACGCCGCGAAATTTCTCAATCGCAAAGGCTTCGTCCCTAATGACCGGCAGCGCAAAGCCGTCCGCCAAGCGTTTGCGAACCGCTTTTCGATCATCACGGGAGGTCCTGGAACGGGCAAGACCGCGATCGCGGCCCTTATCAACGCGGTTGGGTCGATGCTATGGCCGGACGATGATTGTCCCGTGCTTGGCATTGCGCTCGCCGGCCGGGCAGCGTCGAACCTGCGTGAAGCGGCGATGGCATGGTGGCAAGACCGTTTCGTCCCGATGCAGGCGATGACCGTCCACCGCGCGCTGGGAATGGAAGCCGCCGATGATGAGGATTACTAGCCCGGCACGAAGATCGATTGCGGGTTGCTGATTTGCGACGAAGTATCGATGAATTCCGTCTTGCTGAAGGCCGCGATTCTGACGCACGCCAGGGCGCGGCATATCGTTTTCATGGGAGACGCGAATCAACTCCAGCCCATAGGTTGTGGAAAACCTTTCCGCGACATGATCGCGTCCGGTTCCATCCCCGCTGTCATACTCACTGAAAATTATAGGACGAATTGCGCCGGAATCCGCGATGCATGTGCGGATATCCTAGACGATAAAATTTGTCCTGAGAAAATTTCCGGCTATGAAGCCGCAGGCGGATTCTCCTTCGTCGCTTGCGAAAAATCCGCCAAAGCCGCGACCACGGCCGGGCTTTTTGCAGACTTCGCCGGGCGAGCGCACCCTCGAAGTGGATTGTGCCGAAGGAGAAAGCAATCCGCGCACGGCGCGAGGGCGATCGATCTTGACGACGTTGCGATCTTGACGCCGCACAATCAAGGCGACTCCGGCACAGTCGCGATCAATCTCGCCGTGCGTAAGGCACTCAGATTGCCTGAAGGAATCGTCGAAGGCGATCTTCTATTGGTTGTGAAAAATAATTACAAAGCCCAATGTGTCGATGATCCCAACGAGACTGTAATCATTTTCAACGGCGAACGTTGCACCGTAATCGTCGCGAAGCAAGATTTTATCGATGTGGAATTTTCTAGAAATAGCGAGGGAGTCACACGGCGCGTTCGGCTTTTGAGCGATGACGGTAAACTCCCGGAAGGCGTTGCGTTTGGTTACGCAATGAGCGTCCATAAGGCGCAAGGCTCACAATTTTCGCATGTCATTGCGACCACAGAGCGCGGCTCGAAAGCCGTCGGCATCGTGCAAAAATCGTCGATTTACACGGCATGCTCGCGGGCTAGAAACCGCCTGACCGTCATTGGCGACGTTGGCGACTTCGTACAGGCGAGTCTGACGCCTGAGATACCCCGCAAGACCTTATTGAAGGAGTTGCTGACATCACGCTCCAGACAGACTCATGACGAGCGAGTTTCATCATGAGCCCTCTGTCGCGGTTCAAAAAATGGTGGTCCACCCGCGCCAAGACGCGGCTTTTAAAGACATCGCGCGAGAACCTGCGTTCCATCACAAAGGCCGAAAAAGTAGCGCATCCGGAGCGCTTCTCGGCAAAGGGGCAATATTTCGTCGCGAAGACCATCAAGACAGTCACTTCGCGGACGGCATTCATAACGAAGTCACTCCGCCGTGATATCGAAACCGGTATCTCCCATACCAAAGCGGCGGCGCTGCGGGCCGAAGGGCGGCTTGGATATGGGCCACGCGGTTTAGAGCCGACACCCCCAAAGTCAACTCAAACACTACTGCTTAAGCGGAAATACGCGAAGCTTGAGTTTGCCGAAAAGCCCCCAACGCCATGGGCAAAGAGGCCGAAGCATCGGGCGCCAAAGCGTTATCCCGTCACAGAGGAAATGCGGAACGAGCTTTGGTCCGCGCGGGAACGGAAATTGAACGGTGAATTTTTGGACGAAGGCGACTGGCATCAAATGATTGACCAGGCCCGCGCCGTCAACGATCCCATGTTCGCCGCGTTGCTGAAGTCGCCTTGACGTAAAAAAGGAAATCGCCTCGCGTAAGAGCGAGGCGCTTCCACGGAGTGAATTTGAAATGCTCGATAATTCGCTAACGCGGTCCAAGACCAACGGTTCGCATTCGCAAGTCTCTCTCGAAGAATATTTCGAACGCTTAAAAGCGCGCTCGTTCGATCCTAACGAGAGAATTGAAATCGATGGAAAGTTGCGACGGGCCGCCGATGTTTATCAAGAAGGACTGCATAGAAGGCGGCAAGCGAAATATGGCGCCAAGAACCGGGATGCGGAACGCGCGCAAGTTGCCGCTTGGCGGACCGAAAATTCCGATAAGGTGACCGCATGGAAAGATGCGAATTCCGATAAGATTAAAGCACAGCGAAACCGGGCAGCGGATCGGAGCTATCACCGGCCATTTATCGCGATTGATGCTGAAGGCCAAAACTTCCAAGGGTATAATGAAATCGACAAGCAAGGGAACGTCTATCCTTTGCACCGGACAACACTTTGGGGCGCGGGCGGCTGGCAAAGGCTCTATAATTCGACGGAACTTGCGGCCGGAATCGGATTACCTGCGTTAGGCAAGGAATGTTCTTCATATTTTCTTGAAGCCGAGCAGGGGGAATTTATTGATCCTATTAACATTATCGAATGGCTCCTGGAACTTCCGAATAAATATAATCGTGACAACGGTTTCCCGCATGATGTGAATTTCGCCGCCTATAGTTTCAACTATGACGCGACGCAGATATTACTTGGTTTCCTGCGCTCGAAGGTTTGGGAAATAACTAGCAAAAGATCATGGAAAACAAAAAAGAGAATTAAGACGGCAACTTGGGTTGACGAATATGCGATTGACTATCTCAAGTCGAAATGGTTGAAGATTTGGAAACTGCGCGACCCCGATCATCCAATGAA
Organism: uncultured Alphaproteobacteria bacterium; assembly: GCA_963706215.1. GTDB lineage: Bacteria > Pseudomonadota > Alphaproteobacteria > Rhizobiales > Beijerinckiaceae > Methylocapsa. The sequence goes on from OY970154.1 coordinate 797,389, forward strand.
AGATAAACTCGATAGGAACGGTGATGTAAAATTAAAGAAGAATGGAAAGCCGGAGCGAGAGATTGATGCAGTCGCTTATATTTGCATCGAAGATGCTTTCGGATTTTATCAAAAGAAATTTACCGGAGCCATAAAACCTTTGGTATCACAAGGATACATCGAAAAGAAGGATTACGACGAAATCGAATACATGAAAGAACATCGTAAAGAGTTTGATAATCTTCCGGCCGAAGAAATCAAGCATTACTGCAATCGAGAATTGGTCTGCCTATCGAAAGCTTTGACGGTCTTGCGGGACGGCTTCGACCGCATGGGAATTCGATTGAGAACATGGACCGGCGCGGGAAGTCCGGCCGGAGCGCTTATCCGCAAATATAAATTGAAGGAAACACACTATTCGCCGGATATCGTAGTCGCGGATAAAAGCATGTCGCCGCAGCAACGTCAAGCGCATCACGCGATGATTGGCGGAAATATTCAGGCAATTCAACAAGGCTATGCAATGTCGAGAGAGTTATTTCTTTACGATATCGTAGGCGCATACCCCGCGGCCATGATGTTGCTTCCAAGCATGCGTGAGGGGACATGGAAACCGCATGATGAAATTAATCCTAAGCAAATAGAACAAGATGCGATCGCCTCGAATATCCTTTCCATGTTCCGGGTTAAATGGAAATTCCCGATGTATAGTCAAAAAGACAAACGTGGAATGCCATTTTTTCCTTTCCCATATCGCACGAAACGGAAATCAATTCTGTTCCCGAACAAAGGTCATGCTTGGATTATGCGCGACGAGCTCGTGGCAGCTTTCAAATGGGCGAAAAGATTTGATTGTGTCGAAGGTATTACAATTGAAGAATGGAACGAATTCATTCCTGGCAATGATGAAAAACCTTATGCTTTCGTCGCCGAGCTATATGAAATGCGGCGCGTGGCAAAAACTGAGAAAGAATATAATATAGTCGAACAAGCAATCAAGCTCGCGCTAAATAGCCTATATGGAAAAACCGTTCAATCTGTCGGCGGTGACGAAGAAAACCCCCCGTCTTGCGCCTGCCCCTATTATGGTGCCGCCATCACGGCAAATTGCCGGGCAAGATTAATGGAAGCCGCAATTATCGATCCTTACTCGATTGTCGCGTTTATGACGGATGGAATAGTCGCAACGCGGGAATTGACGGGGTTGCTCCGCGCGAAAGAGGTCTTCGAGAGTGTCCCGCCAGAAGGGACGATCATGAACCTTGGAGATTGGGAATTTGAGCGTATGGCGGGGGGGTTTTTCTTACAGAGCGGCGTTTATTGTATTGTTCATAAGAGCGGAAAAACAAAAGACAAAACGCGAGGGTCTGATCCTCGCAACTTTATCTTGAAAATGCCGCTGAAAGACTTAATGCTTAATCGCGTATTACCGGAATGGAAAGAGATCGCTGATTACTATAGTCTCGATATTGAAATAAGAAACTATGTCACCACCGGTTCGGCGGCGGTATCGGACGATCGATTTAAGTTAATAGGTCGATGGTGCGATACAAAGCGGACGATAAATATTCATGATCTTGGTGTTAAACGGGCGATGATTGAACAATATCCCGAATTCTATTTTTCTGGTCCTAAAGTTAAAGGCGTAATTAATGAGAAAATGATCAAGAGAACAGCGGAAGTTTTAGACATTTCATTTAAAGAAGCCGCTTTATGCTATCGATCAGGGGAAGCTTTTCGATGCAGGTTTTTAATTCCTTCATTACCGGCTAGTAATGAAACGCCGGATGAACTATCGATGAAGGCGGTGCCGGAATGGTTGAACCCGGATTATGATGACGGCGAAGAAGACGCACCATGGAAAATCACAATACAAGATCAAGACACGGCAAATATCGTAAGCGGAGCGAATTAATCATCCCCGCTCGCCCAACCGCTACAATATAACATCTATGGACTAACAAAAAGGACACCAGCCGCGGTCCACGCTCCAAACTCACACAAAAGCCTCCCGCGCCAGCCCCGCGCCTGAGCCCCGCCGAAAGACCCCAACCCAAGCCCGCAGGAGAAGCCTTGGCACGAGCGCATAACTAATTGTAATTGCTCTATGTTAAAGTAACGGTAGTCAATGCACAAGTATAGCCCTACCCCAATACCCCCGCTCGTCAAAGAGACCCCCGCTCTGAGCAAATCCCAAATCAGACCATGCCCAGAACCTCGAACTTAGCCCAGAACCCGTTAAAGAGCCAAAGGAAGGGAAAGGTTTATCCTGGGTTAGTCGAAGAGTTGTAAAATCGTGAAGATTGTAAACATCATGAAGATCGTGAAGTTCCAGAACACAAGATGTAGAATGAATTTTTGTAGAATGTGTAATAATATGTGATTGCGATGTTAAGCGAGAGTTGCGTAATTTTCCTTGACACAAGATAGCGTCAGTACACCCCACATATCACCCCCCGTGAAACATTTTGGTACGATTGACGGGTGCGAACGTCATAGCTTCGCAGCGCGGGGTTTTGTCTTTTGGGCTAAATCTTTTGTCTGGTCGGAGGTGCGGCGGATGGGCTGCGCCTGCCCGATAGATTAGCTGGGGCTGTGGCCCGCGCATGTTGCAAAAATCAAAAATAACGCACATCGTTTTTGGTAATTGCTCAGCCCCGTGTTCCTGACGGTGTTATGCGTTTCGACGAAAAAGGATTTTGACAAGGTGCAGCGGGGCTGATTCAAGCTCCGGATGAATCGTGACACGGCTGAATCGTACGACAAGGAAGCCCTGGTCCGGCTTGTTTTATCTCAAGCGGAAACGATTGCCGTTTTGACCCGAGAGATGGCGGTCCTTCGCGCGCGTGTCGTGGAACTCGAAGCGAAGCTCGGCCTGCCTGCCAAGACGCCGGATAATTCGAGCACGCCCCCGAGCCAGGGGCGAAAAGCCTCGGGCGAGGTGACGAAAAAGCCCGAGCGCAAGGCGCATACGGGGACGCACCGGCCGCTGCATCCGGACCCGGCGCACAAGCGCGAAGTGATGGCGTCCTCCTGCCAGCATTGCGGCACGGACGTTTCCGGCCTGCCACAGACTGCCAGCGAAGTCTATGATCACGTCGAAATCCCAGACATCAAGCCCGATGTCACACGCGTAACGCTGCATGGTGGGGTCTGTCCGTGTTGTGCGAAAAAGTTCAAGGCCGCGCCGCCCGGCGGAATGGAGCCCGGTTCTCCATTCGGGGAAAACCTTCGCGCCCTCATCATCTACCTGCGCTTTACGCAAGGCATCGCCTTCGGACGCCTGGCGCGGCTTCTGTCCGACATCCTCGGCCTCGAAATCAGCGAAGGCGCTCTCGTCAACATGCTGGATGCCGCCCGTGACGCCTTCGCGCGCCAGACGAGCTACATCCGCGCCCGTCTCCCGTCAGGAACCATCCTGCAATCCGGCGAGACCGGCCTCAGGGCCGGCAAACGGAATTGGTGGCTGTGGGTGTTCCATCATGACGACAGCGCCGTCTTCGTCGTTGAGCCGTCGCGCGGCAAATGCGTGGTCGAGGGGTTCCTCGGCGCGTTCCGCCCCGATTTCTGGGTCTCGGACCGCTATGGCGGCCAGATGGGCTGGGCGAAAAAAGACAATCAGGTCTGCCTCGCTCATCTCATTCGCGACGGGCAATATGCCATCGACGCCGGCGACGGCATTTTCGCACCCGGTCTGCACCATCTGCTTGGTCGAGCCTGCCGGATTGGCCGTCGGCGAGACAAGCTCGCGGACGCCACCCTGAAAACTTATGTCGCCCGCCTCGAAGCCCGGCTCGACGAGCTCATGGCGCGCCCGCCAACCCATGCGGCGGGCGTCAAACTGCAGCGCGTGATCAAGAAAATCCGTCGGCATCTATTCGTCTTCGTCACCAACCGCGCCATTCCAGCCACCAACAATGGCTCCGAACGAGCGCTGCGCCCCTGCGTCATTTTCCGCAAAATCACCAATGGCTTCCGCACCGAATGGGGCGCGCGTCTCTACGCCGGTATTCGCTCAGTAATCGAAACCGCACGCCGCCGCACCATCCGCGCTATAGCGGCGATCCGCCTCACCCTCGCAGGAAAGCCTCTTCCCGTAGCGGCGTAGCCGGCGGGTGAGCAATTACGATCGGTCAACGCGGAGAAGATCGCCTCCCTAAGCTCTTCGTTTTCCGCACGCACGGCGGACATGTATTTGCGCACGTCGATCGCGAATTGATCGCCGATTCCTTCAAGCCGCGCCAAGATCATCCACAACCCGCTCAACGCTGCGCCCGCTGGTCATCGTCAGCCGCACGGCCTCGCGTTTGAACTCATCCGTGAAACGCCTTTGTTTGTTCCCGCTCATGGCCACCTCCTCTATCCTTCCTAGGGGATGGCTCTCCACTTTTGCAGGGCAAGTCCAGGGTTCATATCGACGCGCGCGGTGGAGAGCGACTTCGCGAAAGCGTCATCATCGACGCCTTCCAGCGTCAGGCGATGCGCCAAATATTTGCTATGGTAATGGGTAAAGTTGGCCATTGATCTCGATGATCCGATATTCTCAGTCGATTAGCACCTTGACGCGGCCAACCTGGATCGGAGCTGGATCGGAGATCCTTCGGTTAAGAGAATTTTATGCGCCGCTCCTCAGAGCAAAACATTACAACAATCGAAAGGCGTATGAAAGCAGTTCTCAAGCCTAGATTGGTATTAGAAACAAACACCGAGTAGAGCCTGTCGAAAGAGGAGGTAGGGGCTAGCGGTTTCCTATTTCCGCCAAAACGCGCAAATGTTTGCGCCTGACGGGACGATCGCCTAAGCGAACGCGTTGGCCGCGCGGGACAGGTTCATCAATGGCGCGGGATCCTTTCCATAACGTCATCACCGTGCATCACGACAAGGTTTTGATCGTCGATTTCGGATCGCAGGTGACGCAATTGATCGCGCGGCGGGTCCGCGAGGCGGGCGTCTATTGCGAGATCGCGCCCGTCCAGAACGCCGGGAAGTCGTTCGCGGAGCTGGCGCCGAAAGCGGTGATTTTTCGGGCGGTCCTGCCTCCGTCCACGACCAGGACGCACCGCGCGTTCCGGACGCGCTCTTCGCCGCCAGGGTGCCTATCCTTGGCATCTGCTATGGCCAGCAAGCGATGGCGGTGCAATTGGGCGGCAAGGTCGCGGCCGGGCACAAACGCGAATTCGGCCGCGCCGAGGTCGAGGTTTTGCAACAAAGTGCGCTGTTCGAAGGGGTGTGGGAACAAGGCAAGCGCTATCTTGTTTGGATGAGCCATGGCGACGCGGTGACCGAATTGCCGCCCGGGTTTTCCCGCATTGCCGCCTCGGAGAACGCGCCGTTGGCGGCAATTGCCGACGCGACGCGCGGCCTCTATGGCGTGCAGTTTCATCTCGAAGTCGCCCACACGCCGGACGGCGCGCGGCTGCTTGCGAATTTCGTCCACAAGGTCGCGGGACTGCGCGCCGATTGGACGATGGGCGCCTTCCGGGCCGAGGCGATTGCCGCGATCCGCGCACAGGTAGGCGAAGGCCGGGTTTTGTGCGGTCTTTCGGGCGGAGTCAATTCGGCGGTCGCGGCGCTCTTGATCCATGAAGCGATCGGCGACCGCCTGACGTGCGTTTTCGTCGACCACGGCCTGTTGCGCCTTGGCGAAGCGCAAGAGGTCGTGCGGTTGTTTCGCGGCCATTACAATATTCCGCTCGTCCATGTCGAAGCGGAGGAACTGTTTCTGGGCGCCTTGAGCGGGATCGGGGACCCGGAAGAAAAACGCAAGATCATCGGGCGCCTGTTCATCGCGACATTCGAACGCGAGGCCAAAAAAATCGCCGCCGATGGCCGCGGATTGCCGGAATTTTTAGGCCAGGGCACGCTCTACCCTGACGTGATCGAAAGCGTCTCGTTCAGTGGCGGGCCTTCGGTCACGATAAAATCGCATCATAATGTCGGCGGCCTTCCCGAGCGCATGAACATGAAACTCGTCGAACCCCTGCGCGAGTTGTTCAAGGACGAGGTGCGGGCACTTGGCCGCGAACTGGGCCTGCCCGGAAGTTTTGTCAACCGGCATCCGTTTCCAGGGCCGGGGCTCGCGATCCGCTGCCTCGGCGGCGTCACCTCTGAAAAGCTTGATATTCTGCGTCAGGCGGACGCTATCTATCTCGACGAAATCCGCAAGGCGGCCCTTTATGACAAAATTTGGCAGGCGTTCGCGGTGCTGTTGCCGGTGCGCAGCGTCGGCGTCATGGGCGATGGGCGGACTTATGATTTCGTCTGCGCGCTGCGCGCGGTCACCTCGGCCGATGGCATGACCGCCGATTTTTTTGCCTTCGACATGGCATTTCTTGGCCGCGCCGCGACGCGGATTATTAACGAGGTCAAGGGCATCAATCGGGTCGTCTACGACGTGACGAGCAAGCCGCCGGGGACTATCGAGTGGGAGTGAAGGGGAGTACCGTGGAGTAGTATCGGATAGCAGAGGACACTCGAGCGAATCCTAGGCCATCGATAGCAGTCGATAGATTCTAAGCGACCCGCAGATCTGCCGCTCTGTCGGGCGTCTCCCCGCTCTTCGAACGGCGCCCATACGCCGTCAGGCCCACCCCAACCTTCGCGACTTTGTGGCCTTCAAATATTCGGTCGCGCGCTGCTCGAAGAAGTTAGCGCGCGCGACCAGTTCTCGGCGTCGATCACACGGTCGTAGATCGATTACTGCTCCTTCTTGAACAAATCCTGGAAGATGAGCTGGCCCCAAGTGCGGCCGCGTGCGTGCACCAGCGCGCCACCCTCGTTGAGCTTTCCCAGCTTGACGGGTGCGAACCCAAGTTGTTTGGCCAAGGCCGCCACGGGAGCGGTCGCGTCCTCGTCGTCGCTCGACAGAAAGACGACCCGGTGGCCGCCCTCGACGACCGGATCGGTAGCCAGGGTGGCTGCAATCAAGTGATTGAAGCCTTTCACGAACTTGGCGCCGGTGAACGACTTCGCAACGAAGGCGGAGGACGGGAGGCCGTCCAGTTCTTCAGGGACTGGAAACGCGTTCATCGCGTCGATGACCGTCTTGCCTTTCCAGCTTGGCAGGGCCTTCGCAACCTCGCGATGCTCCCCGAACGGGACCGCCAAGATGATTGTGTCGGCCTCGAGTGCTTCCCGCAGCGACTTGGCGACGACCGTGGGTCCAATCGCCCGAGCCTGCGGCGCCAACGCCTCGGGCGGCCGGCGGCTCGCGACGGTCACGTCGATGTTTTTACGGGCGAAGGCGTGGGCGAGGGCCTGGCCTATCTTACCGAATCCTACAATTGCGTAGCTCATAATGCTTCTCCGATTTGTGTTGATATTGATTCCCCGGCCTTCAACGGTGCTGGGTTATCCGTTCCGCTGTGTGGCGACCTTCGCGTAGACGTCCTGCCGTGAACGACTTCGCGCGGCCGGGCCGACCGTTCAGCGCGGAAGTCGTTCCACCATGGACACGCTAGTTCCCACCGATCAGCCACTTCCCGCGATCCGGCGCGAATTCAGATGGCCGAGAAGCCGCCGTCGACAGACAACTCCACCCCATTCACGAAGCTCGAATCGTCTGAAGCAAGAAACAACGCGACCGCCGCAATTTCCTCAGGACGACCCATCTTTCCCCGCGGGATCAGGGATTCGAACATCCGCTTCGCTTCCTCGGTGAGAACTTGGTCCTGCATCGGTGTGGCGATCGGCCCCGGGCTCAGCACGTTCACCCGGATATTCCTGCCCTTCAGTTCGTTGAGCCAAGTGCGTGCGAATGAGCGCAACGCCGCCTTGCTCGCCGAATACACGCCGTAACCAGGAAAACCTTTCACCGAAGCAACTGACCCGGTCATGAAGATCGATCCGCCATCGTTGAACAGCGGCAACGCCTTCTGAACCGTAAACAGCGTGCCGCGCGTATTCAGGCCGAAGGTCGCATCGAAATGCTGCTCGGTAATCTCGCCCAGTGGGACGGCTTCGCCCATGCCGGCGCTCGCGTACAGGACGTCGATCCTGCCCTTTTCCCGCTTGACCGTGTCGAACAGACGGTCGAGGTCGTCGAGATTGGCCGCGTCGCCGCGCACGCCGGTCACGTTCCGGCCAATCAGCTTGACGGCCTCGTCGAGCGCCTCCTGCCTCCGGCCCGTGATGAAAACATAGGCGCCTTCTTCAACGAACCGCTTGGCGCTCGCCAGCGCCATGCCGCTCGATCCACCCGTGATGACTGCAACCTTACCCTCAAGCTTTCCCATGACTTCTCCTTTCAGGCTCCGTCTTTGGTCGTTCGGGGAGGCCCCCGAGAACCTCGACATGGGTCTGCCGGCGTCAGGCGTTGAGTGCAGAAGCGCGCACATCGGTGGTGCGAAATCGATCCGGCTGGACGACTGACGCCAGCCGCGACGATCGGTGTCCGCCGTTCGGAATTGGGCCGTGCTTGTCGGCATAGGCTATGATCACCGCCCGTGCTACCCCACATTCGAGAGGATGTTCGATGGTGTTGGACACGGGCTTTGGAAGGCAAACCCCGCGGTGCCGGATTGCACCATGATCGACTGGGATGACGTTCGCTACTTTCTTGCCGTCGCGCGCGGGGGCTCGGTCCGGGCTGCCGCCGAGCGCCTCGGTGTGAACCACTCGACCGTGCTGCGACGCATCGCCCAGCTCGAGGAACGCCTCGGGGTGCACATGTTCGAAAAGCTGCCTTCGGGCTACCGCCTGACGGCTGCGGGCGAGGAGGTCCTCGAGTTCGCGGACCAGATGGAAGCGTCGTCGCACCTGCTGGAGACGCGCGTCTTCGGGCGCGACCAGAGCGTGCGCGGGCTTCTGCGGGTGACGCTGGCACCGCCCCTCGCGACACACCTGCTCATGCCGGACTTCACCGATTTCGCGCGTCTGCATCCGGACATCGAGATGGAAATCTTGTCGTCCGGCGAGCTGGCAAATCTGACCAACCGAGAGGCCGACGTCGCGATCCGCGTCGTCTACGACCGCAAAACCCTGCCGCTCAATCTTCACGGCCTGAAGGGACCGGAGCTGTTCGGCGGCGTCTACATGTCCTGCGATCGACTAGCCGCGTGGCATGCGGGCGCGCCTGATCCCATCCGGTGGATCGTCATAAGCATTCATGGAATTCCGGATTGGGCCAGCGAGGGTGAGGTTCGCACCACGGGGGTTCCATTCAGGACCACGGACGCCGAGGCGCAGATCGTTGCTGTACGGCAAGGGCTCGGGATCACGACACTGCCGTGCTTCGTCGGAGATGCCGACCCCCTACTGGTGAGGGTGCCGGGCACCGACCTGCACATGTACGGAACGCTCTGGCTTCTCACACAGGGGGAGACACGCAAGACGAAGCGCGTGCGGCTCTTCACGGAGTTCGTATCCCGCAGGCTCGCCGCGTACGCTCCGCTTCTCGCGGGACTGTCCATATCGCGCGACTGACGCCCGGCAGGTCGCCGGCGACGCTTGCCGTAATCCGGTCGGAAGCCGAGCTGCGATCGCTTGAAGCGGTGTCGTTCAATCCGCGAATGTTGCGCCGTATCGCAACCGGCGCGAGGGCCACACTACTGACGGCGACGGACTTCACCATCGCTGACGGTCTTTTTTGGCAAGCTGGAGACGCCGCTTTTGCGGAGAACTCCGAGGAAAATCGACCAATCGATATCGATAGTCTTTGAAACCGAGCAAATCGCGGATCGTCGAAATTCTCCTTTGAATTCAAGAGCGAGAATTTCTGACGGATCCGGGATACGGTTCTTCGTCGTCAGCGGAAAGATTTGCCTCGATGGATCAATGCGTTATGATGCTTCAGAACAATGAGTGGGATTTGATCCACCGGTCAACGTCAGATTTCGCCATTCATCGCACGGGCCAAGCATTACCGGCGAGGCGGAGTTGATTCCGGCAAGGATGCCATAGGGCGTTCGGAAGAACGCCCGTTGCAAGCAACGGGCTATGGCACCGGCTTCGCCGGCGCGGGCGCGGCTCGCGTCCTTGACGGAATCGATCCGCCCGCCAAACTCGCCGCCATGAGAGGAATGGCAGGTTGCGATTTCCCGCGGCAGTGACTGAAAGCTCAAATTCAGTCTTTTACATTTTCGCCTGTCGCGGGAGACTTATCGGAGCCCGCGCATGCACGCCGGTCTCATGGAGGATGGTCTCGCCGCCGGACGCCACAGGGCCGCCCGGCTGGGGCGTGATAAACCCCGACTCATTGAAGAGCCGGGAGAAATTTCTTGTGTTTTCCGATTGGGCGGATTCTGCTGCGCGGATGGCTCAGTCTGGCTTCCTCAGCGAAGAAGATCGCAAGGCGCTCACGGCGCTAGCCCGCGATGCGTCTTCGCCTTGCCGGGTGACGCGGCGTGCGAATGCCTTGGTGCTTTTGGACAAGGGGTGGAGCTGTCAGCAAGCCGCCCATGCGTTTTTGCTCGACGACGACACGATCCGCGGCTGGCGCAAGCTCTTCGAGCAACGCGGAATTGAGGGCATTACCAGCTTCGATGCCGGCGGGAGCGCAAGCTATCTGAGTGTGAAGCAGGAGAATGATTTGAAGGCGTGGGTTGGCGCGGCGTTGCCGCGTTCGACACGCCAGACCGGCGCCTGGATCGAGAAGGAATCCGGCCTCGTATAGGAAAGCCGGTCGGGACTGATCGCGCTTTTGCATCGCCTGGGTCTCGAATACCACAAGCCCGGCGCGATCCCGCGCAAGCTCGACGAAGAGAAGCAAAAGGCGTTTATCGAGAGCTACGATAAGCTCTTGAATTCCTTGGCGGACAATGAAGCCGTGCTGTTCGCGGACGCGGTCCATCCAAGCCATGCCGCGCGGCCTGCCGGCTGCTGGGCGCCGCGCCAAGAGAAGCTCGCGATCGAGCAAACGAGCGGGCGTCAGCGCATCAACATTCACGGCGCAATCGATCTTTAAGACCGGCCAAACCCGGATGATCGAGGCCATGACCATCGACGCCGCCTCGACGATAAAGCTCCTGGAATCGATCGAGGTGCTCCATCCGATGCTCGTGCCCGTCCATGTCTTTCTTGACAACGCGCGCTATCATCATGCCAAGCTCGTGCGGGAATGGCTCGCCCGGCCAGGGTGCCGGATCAAGCTGCATTTCGTCCCGCCCTATTGCCCGCACCTGAACCCGATCGAGCGGCTATGGGGCCCCATGCACAGGAATGTCACGCACAACAAATGCTACGCCACATGCGGACAATTCGCCGACGCCACGCTTGATTTCTTGCGCGACAAAGTCCCCCGAAATTGGGCGGATTTTTGTGATTCGGTCACCGACAATTTTCGTGTCATCTCACCCAAAGATTTTCGGGTCATGACGTGAACCGGGTATAATGACCTTAAGGCGCGTCAAAAACGCCGCTTCGAAAAGACCACCGGCAGCGGCCATGGCGGGCCGGTCGCAACCAATCATCTTGATCAGAATTTTGCGGCCATCGCACCCGATCAGCAATGGGCCGCCGGCATCGGTTATATCTGGACTGCCGAAGGCTGGCTTTATCTCGCCATTGTTCTCGACCTTTCCTCACGCCGCATTGCCGGATGGGCGGTCAGAGACCGGCTGAAAAAAGATCTGGCGCTTTCCGCCTTGCGGCGGGCGCTCGTCCCGCGCCAGCCAACGGCGGGGATTCTGCATCACTCTGATCGCGGCGGCCAGGATTGCTCATATGATTACCAACGGATCCTCGGCCTCCGCGTGGCTGAAGGATCCAATCTCGGGGTCGCCAAGATCGGCGAGACCGAACAGCGTATCGCCATCCGGATCGAGCTCGGTGGCGAGCCAGGTGCCGATGCCCAACGGATTGAAGAACTTCACCACGGGCACATGGTCGAGGCCGCTGCGGCGGCCATTGGCGAGCAGGCGCTCGCGCAGGTCCGGGGTCAGGAGGATCATGCCGCCCTCCGTTTGCTGGAGGATTCGGTGTCGGCCTGCTGCTTCTCGGGGAGGAAGCCGAGGAGGAAGTCTGCAGCCTTGCTCGCCTGCGACGCCGCGCGGACGATGGCGCGATTGTCCTCGCGCAGCACCTCGAGCCAGGAGCCGATAAAATCGGCGTGCCGCACCGTCGGCACGATGCTGAGCGAGGCGCAACAAAACGCGGCGTTCATCTCGGCAACCAGCTCTTCGAAGGCGTACTTTTTCGAGCCGAACGAACCGGACAGATCGCGATTGAGCCGCGAGGTATGGCCGCTGGCGTGGCCGAGCTCATGCAGAGCCGTGCGGTGCCAATTGATCGGCTCGAAATAGGCCTGCGGGGGCGGGACCTGCACATAGTCCTCGACCGGCGCGTAGAAGGCGCGGTTGCCGCCAATGCGGAAATCGATGCCGGTCGCCTTGATCAGCGCCTCGACCTTCGGCTCGATGAGTTCCGGCTCGGGCAGCGGTGCTGCGACCACAAGCTTCTCCGGCAGGCCTTCGCATTGCGCCAGGTTGAAGACGGTGAAGCGCTTCAGGAAGGGGATTGCTTGGGCTTCTTCGCCGGTCTCTTGCGCCCGTTTCTTCTCGTCATCGGGAATGAAGCGGTCGGCGTAGACGACGGTAGTGCCGTGCTCGCCCTTGCGGACATTGCCGCCGAGGCCGAGAGCCTGGCGAAACGTCAGCCAGCCCTGGACAGGGAAGCCGTGCTCGATCACGGAACCCCAGAGGATCTGCAGTAGGGTAGGCTGGCCCCGTCTCAGAGAGAACATGGCTCAACCCCCCTCCGAACCGGACGTGCGGCTTTCACCGCATCCGGCTCTCCACTTCCAAGCTGCCTCGGTGGGCGGGTGTAGGGCCGATAGCTGTGGACCTTTTCATGGCAGTCCACACAGAGCACGATGCGTTTGCGCGAGCGCGCGGCACGCATGTAGCTCAGGTAGTCGTCGTCTCGATGGTGGTCGTTCAACCTCCGAACGTGATGGACCTCGCACGGCTGGTCATCCCGCCCGCAACGCTCGCAGACACGGGCGTTGAGGCGTTCAACCAGTTCCGTTTGACGATACACGAACGGCGTGTGCGGGATGGCATCAACGACGCCATATCGCCTCACCGCTGGCACCAAGTCTTTCAGCTTCCAGAGTTTAATCGACCGGGTTACGCCCTTCACCTTGTATGTGACGTAAAACTCCTGCCCCTTTCGCAGCCGTCGTGCGATACGCGTCGTTGTGCTCTTATACTTGTTGGCGAGCGTGCGAAGGAAGCTTCCGAAGGCCAGATATTCGGCCTTGTTCAGCTTGCGCTTCACATCGTGCGCCAGAGCATAATAGTTGGCGAAGCCACGCAGTTCGGCATTGTAGGCGGCAGCGATCTCTACATCACTGGCGTAGAGCAGCGCGGGTCGGTGGGTCGGTTTGCAGGCGTCGAAGCGCCCCCACTTCTTATCTTGAACGAACCGCAGCACCCGCTCCCGTGGCACGTGCAGCTGCACCCGGTCCCTACACCCTCGCCGCGTTACCCGGCGGGTGCCGAAGTTCGCGCGGTAGGAGTTCGGGTTAGTTCGTGTGCAGATGTCGTAACCGAGGAAGCGCGCTCCGTCCGAAGTATGCCGAATTCCGCTTTTCGCCTCAGACACCTCCAGCTTCAGGTGCTCGGCCAGAAAGACTCTGACCTCCTCCATGATCTGGCGGGCCTCGGCCTTGTTGCCAGTTACACCGATGAGGAAGTCATCGGCGTAGCGACAGTAACGGAGCCTGCGATAATTCGGATCAAGAGCGTCGGTGGCCGCGATCGTACGGCTTTCCGCGCTTTGCCGACTGATCTCGTCCAACAGGGAGGCGATCTCGCCCGGGTCTGGATTCTCGCTTGCGCGAAGCTTCTCGACCCGGCGACGGAGTTTGGTCACGCGGTCTTTTGCCCGGCGATAATCCGGGCGCAAGCCACGTTTTCTGCCTTTGTCGAAGGCGGCGATCTTGCCCCGCATCCACTCATCGAGTTCGTGCAGGTAGATGTTAGCCAGCAACGGCGAGACGACACCGCCTTGCGGGGTGCCGCTCAAGGTGCGGTGGAAGCGCCAGTCCTCCATGTAACCCGCCTTGAGCATCCCGCGGATCAACGCGATGAAGCGTCGATCCTCGATCCGCTTTTCGAGCAGGCGCAGAAGGATGGCGTGGTCGATATTGTCGAAGAAGCTGACAACATCGACGTCCACCAACCATTTGACGCCCGTCCAGACCGCACCGATTGTTTTCAGCGCGGTGTGGCAGGACCGGTCTTCCCGGAACCCGTGGCTCGCATCATCGAAGATGGGCTCGTAGATCTGGTTGAGCATGATCCTGACCACTTCCTGGACAAGCCTGTCCTCCGTGGTCGGTATTCCGAGCGGCCGCATGCGACCGTCGGATTTAGGTATCAAGACACGACGTACAGCAGCGGGCTTATATGATCCGTCCGATAGCCGTGCGATGATGGAGCGGACCTTCTCCGGCGAATAGCCATCGAACGTCTTCCCATCGATGCCCGGTGTCATCGCCCCCTTGTTGGCGGCGACCTTCAGATAGGCTTGATCCCAGAGGGACGGGCTTTTCATCAAGCGGAACAGGCCATTGGCCCGCCGGCCCGACCGCACCACGGTCGGGAGTGATCCGATTGCCTTTTCGACGGTTTCCGGCAGCATTAGCACGCCACCATCAAAGTCGTTCGGATCGTGGAAGCTGCCGCCCTTCCCCCGACCGGTTGGCGTTTCACGCGGGTCACCCCACGCTTATCGCGTCGATCGTCCGCCGGTCGTCCGGCGACTGTCCCGGCCATTACGCCGGGCATTTGAGTACTATGACGGCTCCGTCGCCATGCAGGTCCGACTAAGCCGTCCTGTTTAGGCGATCCCGCATTTACGCGAGTCGGAGGTTGCGACGTGTTTAGGCGCCCCGTTCGTTCACTTACCCCTCCATACAGAGGATGCGTCGGACGAGCTGGTAGACCGGGCCTCTCAACGTCGGAGGACCGGCTCGCGGAGAGTATAAACGTCGCACTCTCCGACCGTCCGATGTGCCGCGTCAACCATTCTACGGCACCACTCGCGGTGTAGGTTGCTGCAAACTGAGGTTCAGGCAGTATAGCTTTCGCCATGCACGTCTTACCCTGACCCGCCGCGCCACAAATGGTTTCGACGCTTTGGGCCTTTTCCGGACATGCTGTTGTCCCCCGCCTCTTTCGAGGTCGCAGCCATTTCTGGCCGAGGTTAGTCCGGTGGGTACAGGTTATTACCAGCAGACCTGACTGTTCATTCAGTTCCTCCTTCTTCTCGCGCCGATACGGCGCACCGTTGATCCCGGAATAGAACCGGTCGGTGGCTGCGTTCTTCGGCATGGCGAGCGGTGCCTTCGCCGCCGCCGTTCCCCAAGGCTGGACCCAGGGCACGCGGCCGGCCTCCAGCTCGGTGATGATCTTGGTGGTGATTTCATCGTAGAGGCTCGTCCGGCCGGAACCGGACCGAGCGCGAGCGGCGTGTCTGGACATCGCGGGTCTCCGCGACGGGCGCCGGGAGCCTCTCTCTCGGCCTCCAACCCGTCAGTGCGCCAAGCGCAGCCCTCTAACTCTCTAACCAGAAAGGAGAATCTCACCGAGTTAGACGCTCAACTACCGACAGCTCCGAGGGGTGAGAGACCCCTCCCGCCACACGGTGCAGCGTGGGGCGCGAAGCAAGCGGGTGAGGCCGACCGGGGGCTTCCGGGACGCCGTAAATCAGCAGAACCCGCTAAAGCCGGGCGTGAGGGAACTTCCGATCCCAAGAACGGCCCGGCCAGCGAGTCCGCCATGGAGAGGGAAACCGAACCGATGGCCGAAGCCCCGTCAGGAGGTTCCTCACCGACTCGGAAGTGGGTGAGGCAGTCGAAAGACTTGTGGAGCGCCGACGCGCAAATGATGGGTGCGCGTCAGGGACGTCGGGGACACCCGAGGTCAGCCGTCGGGAAAGCCTGCAAGGCCCGGAAGCCGGAATCCACACGGGGTAGAGTCGGTTCCTACAGCGGACGAGGAGCGACGGTGGAACTTGGGAACCCGCCCGCGTTTCCGACCTCCTTCGGGAAGACGGATGGCCGAAGCGACCGGCGAACGCGCGGCGGGGGCGGAGCCCGCGTAGTAGTCCGAGGGCGGGAAAGCCGTCCACATGGCGAAGGCGGGCAGTGGATGCAACTTGCAAGCAGGAGATGGATACTTTGTCCGACACGGTGAATACCGGGTTTATTCTCGACATGCAGCGCAAGCTGTATCGGTGGAGTGCTGCGGACCCCGACAAGAGGTTCGCGGATCTGTTCAATCTCGTATGCGATCGCGGAACGTTGCTTCGTGCTTGGCAACGGCTGGCCCGTAACGTAACAGGGGCAGCAATACACCAGGCACGGATCGCGTGACGCGCAAGGCGGTCGAAGAGCGGCCCGATGGCGTCGCAGGCTTTTTGGAGGACATCCGGCAAGACTTGCGGCGAGGAACCTACCGGCCTCAACCTGTCCGGCAGAGGCTCATCCCGAAGCCGGGCAAGCCGGGGAAGTTCCGGCCGTTGGGCATTCCCACGCTCAAAGACCGACTGGTCCAAATGGCGCTCAAGCTGGTGTTGGAGCCGATCTTCGAGGCGGGCTTCTATCCGACCTCGTATGGCTTCCGGCCCGGCCGAAGTACTCATGACGCTCTCGCAAGGGTGCGCCACAAATTGAACCCGACATCGGCCGGTCCCTCGCGGACCCGGTTTGTGATCGAGGGGGATATCAAGGGGTGCTTCGATGCCATCGATCATCACGTGCTGATGGATCGGGTGCGACGCCGCGTCCAGGACCGCAAGGTCCTGCGGCTCGTTCTCGCCTTCCTGAAAGCCGACATCATGATCGAAGGCACCCTTCGGCATCCTGTGACCGGCACCCCGCAAGGGGGTATCATCTCGCCGCTTCTGGCCAACGTCTATCTCACGGCCATCGACGAGAGATACCGGCGCTGGGTTCCCAACCCACGCGACAAGACCCGAGAGCGGGCGCAACAGCGCCTGCAATCCGACTACAAACGTGGCCGGCCGGGGTTCTACGTGGTGCGCTACGCGGACGATTTCGTCGTCCTCGTGCAGGGAACGCTTCAAGATGCCGAGGGAGAGCGCACCGCGCTGGCGCAGTTCCTCAAAGAGGAGCTGCGCATGGAGTTGTCGATGGAAAAGACCAAGATCACCGATGTCCGGGAAGGCTTCGACTTCCTGGGCTATCGGGTCGCGCAGGAGAAGCTGCCGTCAACAGGACGGCACGTCGGCATGCTCTTCATCCCGAAGAACAAGTCGCAGCTGCTGCGCAACAAGATCAAGGCGAAGGTGAGGGAAACTCCGACCGGCGTTACCCTCCCGATCTCATCGACGACCTCAACCCAGTCGTCATCGGCTGGCGCAACTATTACCGATATGCCACTCGGGCATGGAGGGAGTTCGCCAAGCACGATTGGTGGCTGTATTGGCGCGTAAAATCCTGGCTTGGCAAGAAACACGGCAAGGCGTCTGGAAGGATACTGAGCCGTACCTATGCCGAGTCGGGAGGGAAGCGCAGCGGCTGGCGAATGCGCGGCAGGGAACTCGCCCGGTTCGCCGACGCCAAGCGGCTGCTGTTCCCGGATCGGGGCCTACGCATACCGAACGGATGGAACGCCACCCCGGACGAGCACTTCCGCAAGGGAGCCGACAAGTTCTGGGAGGCGACCCACGCCCTCGCATCGTTGTGAGGGCCACCCGTGGCCGAGGCCACGCATGGAGAGCCGGATGCGGGGAAACTCGCACGTCCGGTTCGGAGCGGGGGATGAAGAAACCTGCCTCGGCGAAGGGGCAAGGCGCTTCATCCCTACTCTACCGGAAAACCCGTCCGCACTCTCACTCTCGGGGCGTTGCGGGGTGTCCCCGCAGAAGAAGTCGGCAGAGACGACAGGCTCGGCCGCAGGGGAAGGCCTTCTCCTCCAAATGGCCGTTTGGTTGAGGAAGCGGTCCGCCTCCTGGGAATTCGGATCTCGGCAAAGGGGTATCGATCTGGGCGGCAATGCGCCTCTATATCGAGGCCAAGGCAGCGATGTCGTATGGGGCCCCCGGTGGTTTCAGAAAGTGAACCGAAAGGGGTAATTTATAGCCTGTGTGGTGCGTTTTTCGCGACTGAAAGGACGGCGGTCGGATCGTTTCCTCAAGAGGGCGCAGTTGACAAATATGCGTCATAAGGGCTAATTTATTGCCCCTATTACGCAGAATCATTGACGGACCACGCAGCCTCGCCAGCACAAGACCGCCAGCTTCCTGTCGGCTCACCCGGTCTTCACCCGGGCTGAGTTTGCGGCAGCCTTCGGCCATCCGGCGAGCGCAGCCAATGTCACCAGTCTGCTCCGGCACCATCTGCGCGCCGGCAACATCAAGCGTGTCAGTCGCGAGGTGTTCGCCGCCGTACCGGCCCATCTGGCAGCGGAGCGGATGGTGATCGACCGCTTCGCCGCGGCGAGCAAGCTGCGCTCCGACGGCGTGCTCGGATTTCACTCCGCGCTCGAGCTGCATGGCATAGCTTATTCCGAGTTCAACGAGGTCCAGCTCATCAGCGCTGGCCGGACAGAACTGGTGGACCTGCCCTTCGGCGCCTGCCGCTTCGTCACTCCGCCGAAGGCCTTAGTGGCGGCCGGCAAGGCTGACTACCTGACCATGACCATGGATCGGCAGGGGGTGGCTGTCCGTGTGACCGCGGTCGAACGCACCGTCGTCGATGTCCTGCACCGGCCGGAACTCGCGGGCGGCGCCGAGGAAGTCCTCAAATCGCTGGATCTGGTCCGCTATCTCGATCCGGCGAAGGTCGCCGACTATGTCGAGCTGCTGGACAACCGGTCGACCGCCTCCGTTTCCGGCTGGTGGCTCGAGAAGCGGCGCGCCGGGCTCGGTGTCACCGAGGATGTTTTGGCGCGCCTCCGGGCTCGGCTTCCGCGATCGAAGCACTATGCGCTAGGCGCCGAACCTGGTCATGCCGTGTTCGTCGAACCGTGGCGCGTGCTTCTGCCGCCGCAGGCTGTCGACGCCGCTTTTGAAGGCGTCTGATGGTCGCTTCGCGAGAGACGCTTCAGGACCTCGCGGCCGAGCGGCAGCTTCAACCCGCGACGCTGGAGCGCGTAATCCGGCTGATCGACATTCTCGACGCGTTCGGCGCCGATGCGCTGATCGGGCCGCGCATCGCCTTGAAAGGCGGCACGGCGCTCAACGTTTTCCATTCCGATCTGGACCGCCTCTCGGTCGATATCGACGTCAACTATGTCGGTGCGATCGAGAAGGAGCGGATGGATGCGGACCGGCCGGGCCTGGAAAACCGGATCGAGCGGCTGATGGAATCGAAAGGCTACGCCGCGCGGCGCGAGCCGTCGGAGCATGCGGGGGGCAAATGGATCTATCGCTATGCTTCCGCGCTCGGCGGAGCGGGGACGATCGAGATCGACATCAACATCAACATCAACATCAACATCAACTATCTCTACCGCGGTCCTCTTTACGGCGTGGATCGCATGCCGTCGGCGGCAACCGGATCGCATCGAGCCACAAATGTGCCGGTTCTCGACATTCATGAGATCATCGCCGGCAAGATGGTCGCGCTGGTCACGCGGCGCGCCGCACGCGATCTGTTCGATGCGCACCGGATCATCGCCATGCCGTCTCTCGATTGGGCGAAGATCAAGGTGGCCACCTTGATGATCGGCGCGAGCGCCAAGAGCTTCGACTGGCGGACGGCATCGCCCGAAGCGATCGGGTGCGAGGTCGGCGACATCACCGGCAAGCTGACCATGTGCCTGCATGATCGATATTTCGATGCCTTCGGCGGCCCGGCAGCCTGGATCGAAAGCGTCACGGCCGAATGCCGGGAGAAGCTCGCACCGCTGTTTCAGTTGACGGCAGGAGAGAGGGCGTTTCTGGATGCGGTGCTGGAGCGGGGTGAGATCGATGCGTCGTCGCTGGGTGTTCCGGAAGCCTTGCGCGCCGCGATAGAGACCTCTCCCGCGTTGCGATGGAAGGCGCAGAACGTCAAGGCTTGGAAATCCGGCGACAAGTCGCTAGCGCCACGCACGAGGCGCGGACAGCGGACACCCAGAAAGCATCCGCGATGAACGTCCAACGGACGGAGCGGACGCACAGACAGCATGTGGTGTCCCGCCGGACCGAGAGAGGTTTTCGACGTTCGGTTGAAACAAAATACGAATCAACAGGCCGCGAATAGAGCGGTACGGGGGACCGGGATCATGCAGATTGCCGATCTGCGCATTGAGAATTTTCGTGGTGTCAGAGCCGGTCACATCCGGTTCGGGCGTCATACTGTGTTCGTTGGCCCCAACAACTGCGGCAAGACAACGGTCATTGAGGTGCTGGCACTGCTCTTTGGTCGCGACCGCATGGTGCGGACCTTGACCGAGCACGATATCCGGCTTGTCGCGACCATCATTGGATTCGATGGCGACGAGCCCGCTGACCACAGCGATTGGTTCAGAGACGATCGTGGTGTTGTCAAATGGTGGAATCCGGCGACCGGCACGGTATCAGCCACCCGTGATGATCCGGCTTGGCGACTGGCCTGCCAGATCGGCTTCAGTGCTCGCTTTGATCGTCCCTCGCTGGAAGTGGAGACCGCGCGATACTTCCACGATGACGATGCGATGGTGGATGTATTCGTCGACGAGGTCTGGACGTCGGTGTCGGCCCGCCTGATCCGCGAGGTCGGTTTTTTTCAGGTCCCGGCCAGCCGAACTTGGGACCGTGTTGTCTCTTTCGGCTCAGAGCTTTTTCGGCGTGTCGTAGCGTCCGGCGCAGGCCAGCCGGCGGGAGTCGGTGCTCGGGGAACGCGATCGTCTGCGCGCGCCGCCGCAGCCGCTTGAAGCCGATCCGCACCTGGAACCGATCGTCGCGCAACTCAATATGGAGCTTGCCGGATTCTTCCGTACGCAACCAAAGCTCCATCTTCGCGTGACCGCGACTGACAGTGACGGCTTGCTTGAAGCGGTCGTACCACACTACGCGCAGACTGGTGCGGGGTTAGGCTTGCCAGCACGGCGTCACGGCAGCGGTCTCATTTCGCTGCAGCACCTCCTTCTGTTGCTGCAATTCGGACGACAGCGGGCGGAGGCGCATGAGGTTTCTGGATGGCGTTGGAAGAGCCGGAGCTACATGTTCCACCGCCGCTACGGCTGTAGTAGCTTGTACTTGATCTTACGGACGGTGCCTTTTGGAGCTGGCAGTTTGCTGCTGATGGTGGTCAGGCAGCGATCATTTTCGCCCTGGCAATCGGGATGGCGTCAAGGAATGTTTGCATCGGCGTCTTGCCGAAACACCACCGGCCTCGATGCGGTCTTTCCTCATTATAGCTTCTGATCCATTCGTCGAGGTCGTTCTGTAGGGCCGCGATCGAAAGATAGAGCTTCTCGCGGAAGGCGATGCGGTGGAATTCAGTCAACATCGTCTTGTGCAGGCGCTCGGCGATCCCATTCGTTTGCGGGCTCTTCGTCCTGGTCCTGGAATGGCCGATATCCTCCACCGCAAGATAAAGCTCATATTCGTGATGCTCGGGATTGCCGCGATATTCGGTGCCGCGATCTGTCGGAACACGTGAGAGCTTCACTTCCTTTTCGTCGAAGAACGGCACGACCCATCATTCAGGAGATCGGCCGCGGTGATCGGCGTCTTGCGGTCGTAAAGTTTGGCAAACGCCATTTTCGCATAGGTGTCGACGAAGGTCCGCTGATAGATGCGGCCAACCCCTTTCATGTTGCCGGCGTGGAACGTGTCCTGGGCGCCGCGGTAGCCGGGGCATTCGCTCTCGAACTCGGCCCGTGAGCCTCCTTTTCTGTCTTGGCTTTCTCCAAGGCGATGACTTGCGCCCCGGTCAGGATCAGCCCCTCCTGCGCGACCTTCGCTTCCAAGGCCTTCAGCCGCTTCTTCATCGTCTCGAGATCATGGCGCTGCCAGACGCCGCGTACCCCGTCCTTCGACGGGCCCGGGAGGTGAGATCGAATGGCCAAACTTCCTCATTTCGCTAGCGACGCGGATCTCGCCGAAGGCCGGCTGCTCCAGCGAAAATTCAACGATCCGCGCCGCGATCCCGGGCGCCGTCCGGTTCGCCAGGATCGGCTTCTTGCGGGAGATTTCCTGCAACGCCAGCGCGCCACCTTTGTCGTAAAGCTCCTTGAACCGGTAGAAGCTGTCGCGGCTATAGCCGAGCATCTTGCAGGCCTGGCTCACATTGCCGAGCTGCCTGGCGAGCTCCAATAAGCCCACCTTGCCTTTGATGATCTTCTGGTCCTTGGTCATCGCCGGTGGCCTCATAAAACGCCGAGGCCGGGCGCTCCGCAACCCTGGCCAGCTCCGCGCCCGGTCTCGGCTCACGCTTCGGCCTTATGACACCATTGTCCGATCAAATGTAAACGATTACAGCATATCGTCCAAGAGCATGGCCACCATGTCTTCGTCTTCGACAATGAGCACTCGGCGACAGGGCATCTCGCCGGTCATACCGCCTCCATCATGAATGCCCCTTAAGGTTCGCGCCAGGTGCTGTGCCGAGATTACTTGTGATGGTACATACGATGCCGTCGGGCTGATAGTCGATCTTCGCCTTTCCGTTCAAATCGTGCACGAGATTACGTTCGATCAGTCGCGATCCGAAGCCTTTTCGGCTTGGCGGCTTAACAGTGGGACCGCCCCTTTCCTTCCATTGCAGGTGCAAAGTACCTGGCTTTGGTCCATCAATCCTCCTGGTGACGGCAACCTGACCGGTCCCGTTGGACAAGGCTCCATATTTCACGGCGTTGGTGGCAAGCTCATGCATCCCCATCGCGAGCGCAGCCTTCGGCGAGAGTTGGATCGATGGGCCGTGCGCCCTGAGCCGCTCGGGACCGGCATGCGGCTCAAGTGTCCGCGCCATCACGTCGTGAATATCGGCCGTTTCCCAGTTCTCCTGCGTGAGAATGCTGTGCGCATTCGAGAGTGCGACCAGGCGCGACTCGAAGGTTTCCCGCACGCTCGAATCAACATTGGCATTGCGAAGTGTTCGAGCGGCAATGGCTTACACGGTCGCAAGCGTGTTCTTCACGCGATGGTTCAACTCGTTGACAAGGATCGTACGCTGCCCTTCGGCTCTGAGGCGCTCGGTAATATCGGTGTTGGTACCGAACCAATTTTGAATACGGTCATGCTCGTCGCGGATCGGCAGCGCCCGCGAAAGAAACCACCGGTACTCGCACTCTTTGCTCCGGAGCGGAAACGCGTCTTCCCAGGGCTCGCCCGTGTCGAGAGAATGCCGGAATTTCCGAACCGCCCGGTCGGCGTGATCTGGATGATGGACTTTTTGCCAGCCCCAGCCCTCCATTTCCTGAAGCGTGGTGCCGGTGTAATCGAACCAACGTCGATTGTACCAGTAAATCCAACCCGTGGCGTCCGTCATCCAGGCGAACTGGCTCATGTTATCGGCAAGCGCCCGGAAATCCCTCTCCCGGACGGCGAGCGCTTGTTCGCCCCGGTTGCGCTCGATCACGATAGCCGCCAAGTGCGTCGCCCGCTCGATCAGTTGCCGCTCATGCACGCCGGGATCATGTGGTTGGCGGTAGTACATCGCCAGTGTGCCGAGCAATTCGCCTTGGCTCGAAAGAAGCGGCGTCGAGCAGCAGGCGCCCAAGCCATGCCGGGCGGCCAGATCTTTGAAGTCCTTCCAGCGGGGATCAGAGGCAATGTCGTAAACAAAGACGGGCCGGCGTTCGTATGCGGCCGTGCCGCACGACCCCACGTTCGGGCCAATGCGAATGCCGTGAACCGCGTGGTTGTAAGTCTCCGGCAATGTCGGCGCGGCGCCATGCAACAACCGTTCTCTGCTGTCGTCTGCCAGCAAAATCGAGCAGAGCATGCCTTCATTGGAGTTCGCTTCGACCTCGTGTACAAGCGCCCGGTACTAGACGCGGTTGGATAAGGCATTGAGATGATTCATAAAGGCGATTTTTTCGGCAAGAGAAGGATCGCCTAGATGCAACCATTATTCTCGAATGCCCTATCCAAGGCCGTAGAAAATCACATCAAATTGTCGGACACAAGGCGTGAGACGCTGGCGTGGCTGGCGCTATTGATCATGCAGCAAGGCACGATCTGCCTGTGGCGGTTGGCGGCGTATGTCGCGAGCCCGGCGCAAACAGATTCCGTGCGGCGGCGGTTCTATCGATTTTTCCAGCATGTCAAACTGGACGGCGCGGCGGCCGCGTGCGTGGTCGTCGATCTTTTGGGACTTTCCGGCAAGCCTTGGGTTCTGGCCGTGGATCGGACCAACTGGGAGTTCGGTAAAACGACGATCAACATCCTGATGGTTTCGGTGATCTGGAACGGCATGGGGATACCTCTGATATGGACGCTGCTGCCAAAGGCGGGGAACTCGAACACACTTGAGAGAACCGGTCTTCTGGATCGTCTGCGTGCTGTGTTTCCAGACCTGAAGATCGCCTCGCTCATGGGCGACCGCGAGTTCATTGGCGACGTATGGATGGCTTACCTGCATGAGGCGAAGATCCCGTTCATTCTGCGGCTGCGCGAGAACCAACATGTCGTGCGCGAGGGCTACGAGACATGGACGATCGCCAACATTGCGCGGCATCTGAACAAAGGCCAGAAAACGATCCTCAAAGGCGCTTGCCGGCTTGGGCAAAACGAGCAGGCGCCGTCGCCACCCATACGGCTCGCGATCATGCGGATCGCCTCGGGCGAACTTTTGGCGCTGGCCTGTTCCAGCAAGCCGCATCATGCGCTGGCCCGCTATCGCCAGCGATGGACCATCGAAACCATGTTTGGCAACCTGAAAACCAAGGGCTTCAATCTGGAGGACACGCATCTGACCAACGCCGATAAGCTGTCCACCCTCTTGGCGTTGCTGGCTTTGGCCGTGGCACTTTCCGTTAAAACAGGTGTGGCGGCGGCGCGGCGGCGGTCAATCCCCATCAAAAAACACGGCCGCCGGGCGTGGTCGCTGTTTGCCCTCGGCCTATCCGCGTTGCGGAAAATCTTCGCCGCCGCAAATCCTCCCCAAATAAGCGCTTTCCTCACCCAACTCCTGTCCCCGAAACTCCAACTCAACTCACTGAAATATCTGGCACACTGAAAGTGAGTCTAGTACGATGGTACAAGCGTGTCGAGTACTTGCGGCAGCGGCGCGCCGGTAGCAATCAGTTCCAGCGCCTTCCTCTCCGCTGCCAGCAGTGACTCTGCCCGCTTGCGCTCGGTGGCATCGTTGAGCAGGATGAGAATCTCCGTGACCTCGCCGTGCTTACCGCGAAGCGGCGCGGCGGAGAGGGTCACGTCCACGAGCGAACAGTCGCGCCGGAGGCGCTGGGTCTCGATGGAGTAGATTTCGCCGCGCTTGATGGTATCGCGACAGCAAATGCATTCGGGGTGTCTGCCGTCGGGAACAAACGGGACAGCTTTGCCGACCACTTCGGCTTCAGTCCAGCCAAAGAGTTTTTCGGCAGCCGCGTTCCAGAACCGAACGGTTGCGTCGGGGTCAATCACCAGGATTGGTAGGGGCGAAGAGTTGATGAGGGTGCGGAACCTGGCCTCGCTCTCAGCCGGCTCCGGCCAAGCCCGAACATCGCCGGGCGACCCGTGGAGCAGCAGCCCCGCAGCTCCTTGGCCCGGGCCACCCGGTTCGTATGCAACTTCAGGAGTTCAGTTTTGATATGAGGCATTGCTCGAGCTCCCGCTGTACAACGGCAAATTGCGGGGTTCCGTTCCTTGCATGTTGCGAAAGTCCTGACTTTTGCACACGCCGTGCAAGCGGTAGGGGCAACAAGCACCGCGCTTCGGCGCGGTTTGCGCTGCCGCGCGAAGGGCCGCCTTTTCTACCACTCGCTTATTGAATTCTCCAAAACCCAGAAAATTCGGAGCCTGTTTCTCTCACAAAACGCGCGCAATGGCTCCATGCGAAAGCAATAGCCATAGAGACAACCATTATCATCTGGAAATGCGATCCCAATTTCATTTTGCGGCTCTTTTTCCCGAAGATTCGCCTGATTGAAAAAGGCGGATGTGACATTTTGATATTTCGCGCTCGGTTTGAACTCTCTTCCCTCTTTGTTGGTCGACCCTTTGCATTCGATTTTAAACAATGCGCCGTTTCGGCCCCTTGCCAAAATGTCATCACCCTGCTGCGTACTACGCGTGGAACTTATAATCTCATAGCCCTGGACAGCCACGCACACAGCAAAACAATAACTCGATCTTCGTGCATTGAGTCGAAACCCTTCCTGCTGACCTGTTGACGACAGTTGCATAAGCCCAATCTGGCGCGTGTCACGCGGCTCTAGGAAACGTGAGCTTTCAGGTGGGCCATTTTTGCTAAAACCGCCATTAGGACAGTGATTTCGATGCTGTGCGTTTTTCTTGATTTAGTCGACATACCGCGCATGTTGTCGACAAATCGACAATTCGTCAGTGGCTCTGCAGCCACAGCTCCATCCAGCCAGCCCTTCGGGCATGCAGCGCCAAGCAACCTCTTCTCAAACCGGACAAAAGATATTGTACAAAAGACAACTCCCACGCCTGCGAGCGTAAGTTTCTCTCGCCCGTCCATGGCACCCCAATGTTTCACGTGAAACATTTGGCGATATTCTAGTTGACAAACCCAACGCAACTGGTAGTGTGAATCCATAGCAAGGGGTTCCGCCATGACCAGCGTTTTCAAAGAGCGATACCTTCAAGACGAGGCCGCCGCTTTCGAGGCGCTAGAAGCGATCGTTTGGCGTAACGGTCCGGTATGCCCGCATTGCGGTTGCATGGGGCGTATTGCCCCGCTCAATGGCGTAAAGGACAAGAAAGGCCGCGAACGTCTTGGCCTGAAAAAATGCTATGATTGCAGGAAGCAATTTACCGTCCGGAAGGGAACGCTTTTCGAGGATAGTCCAATCCCGCTGCATGTCTGGTTTCAAGCCGCCTATCTCATGTGCTCTAGCAAGAAAGGCATTTCGAGCAATCAACTTCACCGGACGCTTGGCGTGGCCCTTCAAACCGCGTGGTTCATGAGCCATCGCCTTCGCGAAGCCATGCGCGTGGGGGGCCTTGCGCCCATGGGCGGCGTTGGCAGCACCGTTGAAACGGATGAAACTTTCATTGGCCGCAAGGATGGGACAGTCAAACGGCGCGGGCATGGCCACAAGAACGCGGTCCTTTCTCTCGTTGACCGTAACAGCGGGCAAGTGCGCTCTTTCCATGTCGAGGGAACCAGCGCGGCCGATATAGTTCCGGTCATCAAGGCCAATGTCGCGAAAGAAACCGCGATGATGACCGACGAAGGTGGCCACTATTTCACGCTCGGTGATCATTTCGCAAGCCATGAAAGCGTCAGTCACAAGGCCGATGAATATGTGCGCGGCAACGTCCATACGAACACAGTCGAAGGCTACTACAGCGTTTTCAAGCGCGGCATGACGGGCGTGTACCAGCATTGCAGCGAAAAGCACCTTCACCGTTATCTTGTCGAGTTTGATTTTCGTTATAGCAACCGCTCAGCTTGCGGTTGTGAAGACCAAGAGCGAGTGGACCGCGCATTAAGCGGGATAACAGGGAAGCGCCTCACATATCGCGAATCTAATGCAACAAATTGAAAATGCAAAGGAAACTATGCATTTCTCACAAAAAAGTGCGGCCCGTAATACAGGCTTGAATTTTTGTCAAGAGCTATTATCATCCAGTAATCAGAATTATGATTCGTGGATGGAATGGCAACAGAGAAATTCAAGGCGTTGGTCCACTACATTGTGGCATCTTGCGATGATCCGCAACGGCTTGGCGCGACCAAATTGAACAAGATCCTCTGGTTTGCAGATGCACTTTCCTATCGCATGACAAAAATCTCAATCACTGGCGAAACATACGTGAAACGCCAAAAGGGACCAGTGCCAAAGGTTATTTTGCAGACTCTTCGCGAGCTAAAAGCTGAAGGAAAAATCCATATCGAAGAGCCTCAATTTCAATATGAGGTCCGTAGATTCGTATCTCTTCATCGGCCAGACGCGGCAATGTTTTCGCCACTTGAAATTGGGCTCGTGTCGGCCGTAATGGCGCATATTTGCGATAGACACACCGCGACTTCGATAAGCGATCTCTCGCATGACCAAATCTGGGATGCCGCAAACGAAGGGGAGGATCTTCCCTTATATGCGACGCTTGCGTCACAACCTGGGGAGATTACGGACGAAATTATGGCATGGGCAAATAACGTGGTAGAAAAGGTCGAACAAAATCGACTACAAGCCGCCTAGCCGTGTGGGTTCGTCTTAGGACCGTTGTTGAAGAGAACGAAGCTCAACACTCTGTTGAAGTATTCTCTGGCGAGTTCCAACGCTTTGATGAGGCGTGGGAAGCTCTTAAATGGCTTTTATGCAGAAAGCCAGATATAGGAGTAAGCAAGACGGTCGGCGATTGGGAATATTATTTGTATGTTTCTGCGCCAGACGAATTAGCCAAAACACCGGCAATTTGGGTCGTTTATTCATACACTGATCAAGAGGTAACAATTCATGGCCTCACCGCCGTTCAACAAGTCCCCGAACAATCAATTTGACCGCTTCGTCGAAACCGCTCGCGAGCTCGGCTGCGACGAAGACAAAGAGCGTTTTGAGAAATCGCTCGGCAAAATTGCGGCATATAAGCCGCCGAAAAAGCAGATATCGAAATCGCAGAAAGCAGTCAAATGAATATCGAAATGGATGGCGACGTTCAGCGCGTCGCTGAATTTATGCAAGGGAACGTTCCCGCAGACAAGTTAACGGCAGTAGCTATTTCACTCGCACAAATTGCTCCCGCGTTATGGGGCCGTTACGGCGCGCAGGAAATTGCTGCGCTGCAATTGGTGGCTGACCCTATTTCTCTCTCGGGTCACAATATGCGGCCAGCTTCCAGCGAACATCGCCTTGGCTAGTAGTATGCTGATGGTGATTTTGAGGTGGCAGCGTTCGCTCCATCTCTCCGACTGCTTCGCGACCGCATCCTAAGCATCGGTAAATGCCAGAATGAACAGGCTTTTGACCAGGCTTGAATATCGTATCGAATGCCGCATCTTCGGACCTTAAGACCCAAGCGTCATTTTTATAAAGCACCATAGCAATCTCCTGTCTCTCAAAACAGGAAGCAGTCTACATTTAGCTATGGGTTTGTCAACTAGAATATCGCCAAACATTTTGGGACGATCGACCCGCGAAACCGGAGAAACCGCGCGGCAACCGCTGCCGCAAGGACGACGCGGCTCCTCGAATATGGATCGCCCTTCTATCCACCGCCGGCGCGGCATCGGCCCAGGCGCCACCTTAGATTGAGAGGGCTAGATGGCGAAGCTCGATCCGCAGCCGCAGGACGCCGTCGCCGCCGGATTGACGATTTTGAACATCCGGCCCATCACATCGTCGATGAAGTCGATCTTTGAACCTCGCAAGAGATCGAGCGAGACCGGATCGATCGCGACCGTCGCGCCGCCGCGCTCGATCACGAGATCGCCGGAAGATTGTTCGGTCGAAATGTTGTAGGTATAGGTAAACCCCGAGCATCCGCCGCCATCGACGCCGATGCGGAGAAACGCGCCCGCCGGCTCGCTCGTCAAAATCTCCGCGATGCGCCGCGCGGCGTTTTCGGTGAGTTCGACGGCGGCTTCCGCTGTTTCTTCGCTCATTTTGACTACCTCGAAGGTGCGCTTGGATCCAAGGGCACGCGCGCCGCTTGCCTCGTCTTGAAATAAGTAAGATACGTCGGGAGGCCCGCCGCCGCAATGAGTCTCGCGGCGCAATCCAGGTTTTCATGCCGGCTTGCCACTTTTCTCCCGCTTTCGCTGGCGTCCCCCCGCGCGCGCCTTACGCCGCCGATGCGGCACGAAGCCGCGGCCGGTTGATCGCGGAGCCGCATTCGCCATCGCGCTCGGTATTTCAGCGCGACCGCGACCGCATCATCCATTGCACGGCCTTCCGGAGGCTGGCCCACAAGACGCAGGTCTTCGTTCCGCACGAGGGCGACCATTTCCGCACCAGACTCACCCACTCGCTCGAGGTGGGCCAAATAGCGCGCACGCTTGCCCGCGCGCTCGGCCTCGACGACGATCTCGCCGAGGCGCTTGCGCTTGCCCATGATCTTGGCCACACGCCGTTTGGCCACACCGGCGAGGACGTGCTCGACGAACTGATGGCGCCCTACGGCGGCTTCGATCACAATGCCCAGGCGCTGCGAATTGTCACCAAGCTCGAACGCCGCTATGCCGCCTTCGATGGGCTCAATCTGACTTGGGAGACACTGGAAGGGCTCGTCAAGCATAACGGCCCGCTTTTGCAATCCGATGGCAGGGTCGCCGCGCGCTATGCGAAACGCGGACTTCCCGCGGTGATCCTTGAATATAACGCGGTTCATAATCTCGAGCTTGCACATTTCGCTTCCGCCGAGGCCCAGGCCGCGGCACTCGCCGACGGCATCGCCTATAACGCGCATGACCTCGACGACGCCTTGCGCGCGGGCCTCATCGATTTTGCGCAAACTGGCGAGGTCGATTTTCTGCGCGGCATGGGCGGCGAGATCGCGGCGCTTTATCCTGGCCTCGAACCGGTCCGTGCCGTTCATGAGCTCGTGCGCCGGCTGATCACGTTTTTTATCGAGGATACGATCACTGAGAGCCGGCGGCGGATCCAAGCTTCGGGAGTCGCGAGCGTCGCGGACGTGCGCACGCAACGCGCGCCTCTGATCGGGTTTTCGCCAGCGGCATTGAGCGCCGACGAGTTGAACAGGAGTTTTCTGTTAACAAACATGTACCGGCATTACCGCCTCGTCCGTATTCGCGAGCAAGCGGGCCTGATCGTCCGCGATCTTTTTTTCCGGTTTTTCACAGCCCCGGATCTGATGCCGGCCGAATGGGCGGAGGCCGCCGCCAAGGCAGGCGCCGGGGAAGCGCGCCGCGCGCGAGTCGTTTGCGACTATATCGCCGGAATGACCGACCGTTATGCCGCCGCCGAGCATCAAAGGCTTTTCGACGAGACCCCGGACTTGCGCTTAGGTGAGCCCGAGGCCGGACTGCGGACCCAGGTGAGTGGATAAGGCCAAAAATAAACCGCTTGCGCTTGCCGCTGGCCGGGGACTATGTTATATTTCAATATAACATGTCGAGGGCTAACCATGCATACGGTAAAGCTCAGGGCGGTCGGGGGGTCGGTCATGTTCGCGATCCCCAAGCCCATGCTTGAGGGTCTTAATCTTCATGCCAACCAGCAAGTCGGGGTGTCGATTTCAAACGGGCGCATCATTATCGAGCCGAAGGTGAGGCCGCGCTATAGCCTGACCGAGCTTATGGCCCAATGCGACCTTGAACAGCCGATGACGGCGGAAGATCGGGAATGGCTGGCCGCGCCCACCGTTGGTCGTGAAGGAATTTGATGGACCGAGGGGATATTTATCATGTTGATCTCGATCCAACCAAAGGCAAGGAGCAGCAGGGCGCCCGGTATGTGCTGATTGTATCACCGCACGAATTCAATCGCGGCGGAACGTCCCTTGTTTGCCCGATTACCCAAGGCGGCAACTACGCCCGCAATAAGGGCTTTGGCGTGTCCCTTTCCGGGGCTGGAACCAACGTGCAAGGCGTGATCCTCTGCAATCAGCCGCGCATTCTCGACATCGCTGCTCGTGGTGGCCGCTTCCGCGAAAAAGTGCCGGAAGATATCGTCGATGAGGTCATAGCGAAGTTGCAGACCTTGCTCGATTGAGCGCCGGTATGCCAGCGCAGCCGGAAAGGCGCGCGTCGTCTGCGATAACATCGCCGGAATGACCGGCCGTCATGCCGCCGCCGAGCATCAAGGGGTTTTTGACGCAACCCCGGAATTGCATTTGGGTGCGGCTGACGTCACGATAGCAAATACGACGGTAGTATCTTAGTATTGATGTTCCGTTTACGCCACAAGCCGACGTTGACGCTCATGCTTCGCATTCTCTCCCTCGTCGCAATGGCGGACTTATGTTGATTTCGCTCTTGGCTCATTGTGCGTCGCGGTTTCGGTGTAAAAGTAGTACCATTCTGGAAATCTCCTTCTGTTGGAAGCTTTGTTGCATTCCTTATTTTCAGGCCAAGTTGATCCATGCACGACTATTTTAATGACAGCCCTATCGAGAGTGCTGAAGATGACCGCTATGGCATCACACCTTTCGCAAAGTCTATTGCCAAGAGCATTCTCAGCATTAAGCAGCCGATCGGTACGGCGATAGCGCTCAATGGCCCCTGGGGCTCTGGCAAGAGCAGCGCCGTCAATCTCATCCGGAGTGCACTCCAAGAAGCGGACGACGACAAACTTGTCGTTACGGAGTTCAAATGCTGGTGGTATCGTGGAGAAGAAGCGCTGGCCTTGGCTTTTCTCCAAAATCTTCATACCGTCCTGAAAGACAGCCTCGGAGATAAAGTAAAAGATTTCATCCCGAAGCTGGCGCGTAATCTGCTTCAGGCCGGACCCGTCATTGGGCAGGCGGTCTCCTTGGCGAGCGGGGAGCCTTTGGGGACAGCGATAAGCTCTGGAACGAAATTCCTAAGTACTTTCTTTCCCGAAGGAGCGACCGTAGAGAAAACTTTTCGGCAGTTGGCCAAAATCCTTGAAGTCCAGGATCGGCGTTGTCTTGTAATCATTGACGACATAGATCGCTTAAGCCCTGACGAAGCACTTGGCGTATTCCGCTTGGTGAAGTCCGTCGGGCGCCTCCCGAATGTGATGTATCTTCTCGTCTTCGAGCGGGAGCTTGCCGAGAAGATGGTTCAGGAACGGTATCCTTCCGAGGGTCCACAATTCCTTGAAAAGATCATTCAAGCTGGCTTCGAGTTGCCAGCGCCGCTCCAAATCGATTTAAACGACGCCGTTCTCGCCTCAATGAGCGAAATTTGTGGTTCGCCAAATGACGTCCGGGTGATGAACATCTTTTATGATGTCGTAGTTCCTTACATCACGACGCCGCGCCACGTGGCTCGGTTTCAAAACGCCATCAGCGTGACCTGGCCCGCTATAGCAAACGAGGTCAACTTAGCGGATTTCATAGCGTTGGAGACACTCCGCCTCTATGAGCCCGGGCTTTTCAAGGCGATCCGACTCCGAAAGAGTGAAGTGTGCGGTAGTCGACAGCAAGGTGACTCAGATCGACAACAAAACGCGCGCTTTGACGTATTTTTGCAAAACGTGCCGGAAAGTCGACGTGGGCTGGCAAAAATCGCCTTGCAACGGCTTTTCCCAAGGCTGGAATCGATGGCCTATGTGGCCGAATGGGTCACAGAATGGAGTGCGGAGCGCCGTGTCTGCGTCGAAACACACTTCGATACCTATTTCCGCTTGTCGCTAAGTGATGAGGCGCTGTCATCGAGACAAATAGATGAATTGATCGAACGGGCAAACGATCCGGAGTTCATTCAAAAGACTCTGCGGCAAGCTGTCGTGACCGAGCGCAAGGGCGGTAGATCGATGGTGCCTGTGTATCTTGACGAGCTGACAACCCATGCGGCACGGGTCCAGAATCCCATGGTGGAACCGCTATTGAGTGCACTTTTCGAAATTCATGACGAGATTGACCTCGAGAAGGACGCCGACAAGGGCATTTGGGGAATGGCCAATACGAGCCGGCGGTTGCATTGGCTTATTCGGCGCCTGACAAAAGATCGTTTCTCAATCGACGAACGTACCGATCTATATCTGGCCGCGACCAAACGAGCTGCCCTGGGATGGTTGGTCGATTTTGTCTCCTCAGCCAGAGGTGATTATCGCGAACGCCAGAATGGACCAACGCCAGAAGACGATTGCTTAGTCGCCAAGCGAGCGCTTAACCCACTGACTACACGCGGGCTCGCTGCCATCCGTGCAACTGCAGCTAGCGGGTCGCTCCTTCACCACCAAGATCTCCAGTACATTCTCTATCGCTGGCGAGATTTCCTCGATAACGATCCCGCCGAGGTCCGGGCTTGGACGGACAAGCTGATCAGCGATAACAAAGCGCTCGTCATCCTGGCTCGTGCGATGACAAGCCGTACATGGTCGATGGGAATGGGTGGGTTTGGCAGCTTGGGAGACCGTGTGGCCAAGGCATCACCGACTGCACAGATTACCGACGATACCGATATACTAGACGTCGACGCTTTCCGTGCCGGACTAGAGCGCATTCGCGACGAGGCTAAAATAGATGCAGAGTGCTTGGAGGTGGTGCGGACCTTTCTCAATTCATGGGATCGCCAACGCCGCGGTGAGCACGATTGAACTCGTTCGCGAAGTTCGACAGAGCCAACGGGATGCGTGCCGAATGTCGCCCTTGGGTCATTAGCAGAACGTCAAACCAAGGCACTGCCGGATATTGCTATTACCCTGTCGTACCCTTGCGGGATGGCTGTACCGCTCTGCGGCTCCTAAAATTGGTGAGCGAATGAACCTCTTCGCCGAGTTCCACAAGCTGATCGCTGCGATTCTGAGCCGGATCGCCGCGGATGGCCGTTTGCCGGCCGATCTCGATTTGCAACGCTTTGTTGTCGAGCCGCCGCGCGACCCGGCGCATGGCGATCTTTCCACCAACGCGGCGATGGTTTACGCGAAGGAGGCGCGCGCCCATTTCGCCAATCCGCGCCAGCTCGCGGTGGAGATCGCCGCCGCGCTTGCCGATGATCCAGACGTCGCCGAAGCCGAGGTCGCGGGGCCGGGCTTCATCAACATTCGTCTTAGACCGGCGGTCTTTGCCCGCGTCTTGCGCGCGGCGCTCGAACAGGGACCGCGGTTTGGCCGGCCGGCCTTGGGCGGCGCGAAAAAACTTAAGATCAATGTCGAATATGTCTCGGCGAACCCGACCGGTCCCATGCATGTCGGCCACGGCCGCGGCGCGGTTTTCGGCGACGCGCTCGCCAATCTGCTGGCCTTCGCCGGTCACGAGGTGACGCGCGAATTTTATATCAATGACGCGGGCGCCCAGGTCGATGTTCTGGCCCGTTCCGCGTATCTGCGCTACCTGGAGGCGTTGGGAGAAAAAACCGGCGAAATCCCCGAAGGTCTTTATCCCGGCGATTATTTGAAAAACATTGGTGCGGCGCTCGCGGAAAAATATAGCCGCACGCTGCTAGAGCGTCCGGAAACCGAATGGCTTGACGAGGTGCGCGGCGCCGCGATCGACGCGATGATGGCGATGATCCGGGCCGATCTCGCGGTGCTAAACATCAAACACGAGGTTTTTTTCTCGGAGCGCTCGCTGACCCGTGGCGGCGCGGGCGATTTGGTCGCCGCAGCGAGCGCCGAGCTGCGGCGGCGTGGTCTCGTCTATGAAGGACGTCTTCCTCCGCCGAAAGGGCAGCCCGCGGAGGATTGGGAGGATCGCGAGCAGACCCTGTTCAGATCGACGGCTTTCGGCGATGACATCGACCGGCCGCTCATGAAATCGGACGGATCCTACACCTATTTTGCCTCCGATATCGCCTATCACAAAACCAAGCTCGACCGTGGCTACGCGCTTTTGATCGACGTTTGGGGCGCCGATCATGGCGGCTACGTGAAGCGGATGCGCGCCGCCGTCGAGGCTCTCTCGGAAGGCCGGGTGAGAACTCGATGTCAAGCTCTGTCAATTGGTTCAATTGATGCGCGATGGCGAGCCCGTGAAAATGTCGAAACGATCCGGGGAATTCGTAACGTTGCGTGACGTCGTTGACGAGGTGGGCGTGGACGCGGTTCGTTTCATGATGCTTTTTCGCAAGAATGACGCGGCCTTGGAGTTCGACTTGAGCAAAGTAATTGAACAATCCAAGGATAATCCGGTGTTTTACGTCCAATATGCTCATGCAAGGGCAAAATCCGTATTACGGCAAGGGCTTACGACAATTCCTGGGATTGATATCTCAAGCCCGGCGTTGGCCGCGGCGGACCTCGGCCTCCTGCAAGACGAAGGGGAAATGGCACTGATCAAGCTCATCGCGCAATTTCCCCGGATTGTCGAAGCGGCAGCCCTCAGCGGCGAGCCGCACCGGATCGCATTTTATTTGCACGATCTCGCGTCGAGCCTGCACGGACATTGGACGCGCGGCAAAGATCGGCCACAATTACGATTTCTTAATGAGAAGCGGATAGATTTAACGGCCGCAAGGCTGGCCTTAATAACGGCGCTGGCAACAGTTCTCGCGTCCGGGCTTGGAATTTTGGGAGTGAACGCTCCCGAGGAGATGCGATAAAGGCTCCTGCCTTCACGCCGCCGGGTAATGGTTCCACTCGCGGTGCGTCGGCCGAAGCGGCGAAAGTGCTTGACCCTGAGAGATGATAGAGACGCCAAGCAAGCCGCATGAATGCAAGTGGCGAAAGCGAAAACCAGTTGCGCGACACGGATCGCGTGAAAACCGAGCGTGATCGCGTTATGTTGAGATGCTAAGGAGTTCGGTGCATGACCCGGTTCGAACCGGCCAGATCATGCTCTTGAGGTTGCGTAAGCACTGCCCAGCGTGGGATGCGCGATTGCAATGACGTGGACCGGCGGGTTCGTCCGCCGCGAAGTCGCGACAGGAGGGTGAGTAAGATGAGCGAGCCAATTGTAAAACGACGGCCGATGATCGATCTTGAGGAGTTCGAAAGGCGTCTGCGCAAGCCGCTCGCCGCCAACCAAGGGGACGACGACCCGCTTGCCGAGCTCGCGCGCTTCGTCGGCGAGCAGGAGGATCCCTATAAGACGGTGTTTGAACCGCTGAGCCGGCGTCCCGCCGGAACTTCGTGGCGCGGGCCGGATCACGGCGAAGGTGACGAGCTCGGCGCGCACGAGCCCCTTATCGGCGGCGATTTCGCGGCAATCGAGGCGGGGCTGCTTGGTGCCGCCCGCCATGAAAGTGGGGAAAACCTGTCCCTATCCGAGGAACTGGACGGTTGCGAGGAGGCGGAAGGCGCGGAGCACTGGCGCTACGAGGACACCGCGGAGGGTTACCGCGAGGCCGGTCCTCCGTTTGAGGAAATCAGGTCGCGGCACCCGCTCTATGTCATGGCCGCGATAATCGTCGCTGGAATCCTCGGCATCGGCGCCAGTTTTGCTTTCAAGGGCGCGGGTTCCCATCAAGACGAGATCGCAACGATCATGGCTGCCGATGGGCCAGCCAAGATCCACCCCGAAACGGCGGCGGGCACGGAAATTCCGGACCAAGACGCCTCTGTCCTTGGCGGGTCGCCGCAACAGCGGCCAGTCGCCCTGGTCAATAATGTGGAACAGCCCGCCGATTTGTCCGCGCAAGCGAATGTGCCAGAGGCGCAGGCCAACCCGCCGCGCGCCATCGCCGGTCTAACCACCGGGGCGGCAAGCGTTCCCGTGCCGGCCCCGCCGGCACAGGCTCAGCCGCAACCGTCCGCCGAGCCGCTCAGCATCGCCGATCTTATCGAGCCGAAAAAGGTCAAGACCGTTTCGGTTCGGCCGGACGGCACGATCCTGCCGAACGACGCGCCGCCGCAGGTTACGGCGGCCGCCGTCCCCGTTCCCACCGCGCGCCCCACAGCGGCGGCCTTGGCCAAGGCCGCAACGCCAAAATCGGCGGCGCGCGTGGCGACGACACCGAGAACGGCCAGCGCCGATGCGAACGGCAATCCGCAGCCGCGAACCTCCGTTGCCGCCAAGGCCAAGGGCGTGGAACTCGCCGACACGCGGGATCCGGTCTCGGCCGCCGGAGCGCCGCAGGCGTCACCAGGTCGTTTCGCGGTCCAGCTCGCGGCTCCGGGGACCGAGCAAGAGGCGCGCGAAACGGAGGCCCGGCTCATGAAAAAGTTTGCCGCCGAACTGGAGGGATTCCACACCTCGATCCACAAGGCGGCGGTCGGCGGCAAGCCGGTTTATCGTGTCCGGGTCGCTGGTTTTCCATCGCGGGATGAAGCCGTTGCCTTGTGCCAAAAAGTTCAAACCGGCGGGGGCAGTTGCTTCGTCGCCAAGAACTGAGGCGGCACCCTGGGGGCACTTCAGCTTGGCAGGGGCACGAGTGCTGTAGTTCTGGCATGAAGGGTTGACGGCAACCCGAATGCCCGGAGGCGCTATCCTGTGGACGCCCGCGGCGAATCCGCGGCGAGACTTGCGGCAACGGTTGGCGCGCGGCAAGGTTCGATACCGGTGCGGCAAGCGCCCCGGACGGGGAGCGCGGTTCGTTGGATTTGCCTTTTGCTCAAAATGCCGCGGAGGCCAGGGAGGAAGGCTCCTTGGTGGTCGATGTCGAGGGATTTGAAGGCCCGCTCGATCTTTTGCTCGACCTCGCGCGCCGGCAGAAAGTGGATTTGAGCAAGATTTCCGTGCTGGCGCTCGTCGAGCAATACCTCGAATTTATCGCGGCGGCGCGCCGCCTGCGTCTCGAACTCGCGGCGGATTATCTCGTTACGGCGGCTTGGCTCGCCTATTTGAAGTCGCGCCTTTTGCTCCCGCAAGCGGCAAAGGGCGGCGAACCGGAAGCCCGCGAACTTGCCGAAGCATTGCAGCTCCGGCTTCGCCGCCTCGATGCGATCCGCGCCGCCGCCGAAGCGCTTGTCAACCGGCCGCGTCTCGGCCGCGATATGTTTTTGCGAGGCATGCCCGAGCCGGTGCTCGCCGGCGGCGCGCCGCAATGGCGCGCAAGCCTTTACGAATTGCTGACCGCCTATGCCCAGCGGCGTCAGAAACAGGCGCTCACGCGGGTGACCCTGAAACAACGGTTTGTCTGGTCGCTCGCGCACGCGCGGAGCGAACTTGAAAAGCTCGCGGGGCAGGCACTCGATTGGACGGTGCTCGACACTTATCTCATGGCTTTCTGGACGACGCCCGAAATGCGCCGCACGGTCCGGGCTTCGACGCTTTCCTGTTCGCTTGAAATGGCGCGGGAGGGCATGATCTCGATCCGTCAGGACGCGGCCTTCTCGCCGCTTTGGATCAAGCGCAAATCGTCGGCGTCCGAGGTTTTTCCGCATGTGGTTCGAAGTTGAGTGGCTGGCGATGCGGGGCGGACGAGGAGGATTTTGTTTTGGCGGAACGGGCGCAATTCCTTGCTCATATCGATCCAAGCCAACGGCCGTCGCGCGACGACGGTTTGGCTGAGGCCATGCGGATCGCCGAGGCGCTGCTCTTCGCGGCGGCGGAACCGCTCGCCGAGAAGGACATCGAGAAGCGCATGCCGCGCGGCGTCGTGGCCGCCGCGGTCCTCGACGCGCTGAAGGCCGACTACGCCTCGCGCGGCGTCAATCTCGTGCAGGCCGGCGGGAAGTGGATGTTTAGGACGGCGGCCGATCTCGCCTGGCTGCTCGCCACGGGGGAAGGCGAAACCAAACGGCTCTCGCGGGCGGCGCTCGAAACGCTGGCGATCGTTGCCTATCATCAGCCCGTGACGCGCGCCGAAATCGAGGATATTCGCGGCGTCGCCATCTCCAAGGGAACGCTCGATCTTCTGCTCGAAACCGGCTGGATCCGTTTGCGCGGCCGAAGGCGCGCGCCCGGCCGTCCGATCACTTATGGGACGACGGAAACCTTCTTGATTCATTTCGGCCTTGAGGCGATCGGCGACCTCCCTGGTCTTGAGGAACTGAGGGGCGCGGGCCTATTCGACGGCCGTCTGCCGCAGGGTTTTGGTGTCCCGGAGCCTTGCGACGACGCCGGGCTTGCCGAGGACGAAGATCCGCTCGAGGACGACACGGGCACCGATTTTGCCGCCGGAACGCCCGCGGCCGGCCCGGAAAAACCAGCGTGGCGCGAGGATCTTGCGCGCGCGAAAGAAGCTTCGCCCGCGCCCGAGGATTGCGACTCTTGATCGCCGCGGCGCGGCAGCGGAGTAGTTTCGCCACAAATCTTGGGCTTGACCTCGTATCATCGATGTTGTGGCCACCACTGGCGAGCTTGGCCGCTCTTCCCGGTGAGAACGGACCTAGCCTTCTTGTTTTTGTGGTTATGAAAGCCTAGGTTTTCGCCATGGCGGGCGGCGTTCGGCTTGTCTCGCATTGGATACGGAGATTTGCGTCATGGGCGGTCTGTCGATCTGGCATTGGCTCATTGTCGGGGCCGTCTTGTTGCTCGTGTTTGGCGGCAAGGGTTTCAAGATTTCCGACGTCATGGGGGATGTCGCCAAGGGCATAAAGGCGTTCAAGAAAGGCTTGGCGGAAGAAGACCAAAAGCCCGAGGTGGAGCGCCACGCCGATCCTCCGGTGCGCACCATCGATCATCAGACCGCCGCCGACCCCGCCAAGATTCCGGACACCCGCAAGCTAGATTGATCGCTCCGGCGATGGCCGGGTTGCGTTCCGGTGAACGGCGCGTGCGAGACTTGTTCACCAGCATTGCCGGCAAGCCCTGGGTGACGTTTCCTCATGTTCGATTTTGACGCCGGCAAATTCATCATCATCGGGATCGTGGCGCTGGTCGTCATCGGGCCGAAGGAACTTCCGCGCGTCATGCGGCAAGTGGGTCAAGCGGCGGCCAAGATGCGGCGCATGGCTGCCGAGTTTCGCGGCCAATTCATGGACGCCATGCGCGAAGCCGGCATCGACGATATCAAGGCCGATGTGGCAAAGCTCGCGGAAAGCGCGAAGGCCGATGCCGGGATTGATCCGCTTGCTCAAGTCAAAGCAGAACTCACCCAGGCCCTCGACGCGGCCGGAAAGCCCGCAACTCTTCCTGTCGTTGGGGCGTCGACGGCTACTCCCCCACGCAACGCGGAGCCGAGTGCCTTGCTAGGGTCGCCCGAAACCCCGGAGCAGGGCGCCGAAGCCGGCGCGGCCACGCCAGGCCAACTGCCGCCAGCCGCCAGGGCGGTTGACGCCGAGATGCGGGCGCTTGCCGATGCGCTCGCCGCCGAGATGGGGGAGACCACGCCCGGGCGCGCCGAGGTGGGCGGCGCGAAGATGCAAGACAAACGGTGACTGTCCGAGGCGCACCGGTTCGGTTACAGGTAAAGTAACCCATGCCTTCCGGAACGAGCCGCCCATGACCGACGCCGATATCGAGGCGACAAAAGCGCCCTTGATGGACCATTTGATGGAGCTGCGCGCGCGGCTCATCAAGGCGCTCATTGCCTTCGTGGTGATGTTCGTCGTCTGCTTCTATTTCGCCAAGGACATCTACAATATTTTGGTGGTGCCGTTCGAGCACGCCGCCGGTCCGGACGCGCGGCTGATCTATACCGCGCCGCAGGAATATTTTTTCACCCAAATCAGGGTCGGAATTTTTTCGGCCGCGTTTCTCTCCTGTCCGGTGATTTTCGCGCAGCTTTACGCTTTTGTCGCGCCGGGCCTCTATAAGCATGAACGCAAGGCCTTCGCGCCATATCTGTTCGCCACGCCGGTGTTTTTCGCGGCGGGCGCGCTGCTCGTCTATTTCGTCGTCATGCCGAATTTGTTGCGGTTTTTTATCGGCATGCAGCAAGCCAAGGAGCCGGGGCGCGCGCAAATCGAGCTGTTGCCGCGGGTCAGCGAATACCTTTCGCTGATCATGACCTTGATCTTCGCGTTCGGCATAACCTTCCAATTGCCGGTTGTTTTGACACTCCTTGGGCGCATCGGCATCGTGACATCGGATTTTTTGCGGCGGCAGCGGCGCTATGCCATCGTGCTTGTTTTTGTCGCCGCCGCGATTTTGACGCCGCCCGACATATTTTCCATGCTGGCGCTTGCCGTTCCGGCGTTGGGTCTCTACGAGCTGTCGATCTTGTCCGTCGGCATGATCGAAAAGAACCAAGCAAAACCGGCGGGGCAGGGGCCTTAGTCCTTGGCCGAGCCTTTGGAAGCGCCTCATGTATGACATCAAATGGATTCGCGAGAACGCGGAGATTTTCGACCGCGGGCGCAAAAGGCGCGGCCTCGAACCGCTCGCCGGAAAGCTGCTCGCGCTTGATGACGCCCGCCGCGCGGCGATTGCGAATGTGCAAAAGGTGCAAGAGCGGCGCAACGCAGCATCGAAGGAGATCGGCGCCACGATGAAGGCTGGTGACAACGCGCGCGCTGAGGCACAAAAGGTTTTGGTCGGAGACTTAAAGACAGCGCTTGCGGACTACGAGGCCAAGGAGCGTATGGCCATTGCCATTCTCGAATGGCGGCTCACCGAAATCCCGAATACACCGCTCGACGACGTGCCGGATGGCAGTGACGAGAACGACAACGTCGAGCTGCGCCGCTTCGGCGAACCACGTGCGATGGAGTTTCAGGCGAAGGAGCATTTCGACATCGGCGAGGCGCTTGGCCTCATGGATTTCGAGACGGCCACGAATATTTCCGGCACGCGGTTCGTTGTGCTCAAGGGGCCGCTCGCGCGGCTCGAGCGTGCGCTTTCTCAATTCATGCTTGATCTGCACACAGCCGAGCATCGCTACACGGAAGTGAATCCGCCAATCC
The DNA here is from genome assembly GCA_963706215.1 of uncultured Alphaproteobacteria bacterium. Taxonomy (GTDB): domain Bacteria; phylum Pseudomonadota; class Alphaproteobacteria; order Rhizobiales; family Beijerinckiaceae; genus Methylocapsa. Next base: position 839,637 of record OY970154.1, read on the forward strand.
TCGTTCGCGACCCGGCCATGTACGGCACGGCTCAATTGCCGAAGTTTGAGGAGGATCAATTCGTAGTGACGAACGCGATCGAATTGAAAAAGTGGCAAGAGGATCACGATGTTCGACACTTTGAAAATTTCCCGCGCGCAGTCGCAAATGATTTACGGCGCGAAGTCGCAATAGATAGAACCCGGCGCTGGCTCATCCCGACCGCCGAAGTGCCGCTTACCAATCTCGTCCGCGAAAAAATCCTCGACGAAAAAGAGCTGCCGCTTCGCTTCACCGCTTGCACGCCTTGCTTTCGCGCCGAGGCGGGCGCGGCCGGCAAGGACACACGCGGAATGATCCGCCAGCATCAATTCACCAAAGTGGAACTCGTCTCGATCACCACGCCGGAGAATTCGTTGGCCGAGCACGAGCGCATGCTCTTGTGCGCCGAGGAAGTCCTCAAGCGCCTAAAACTTCCCTATCGCGTCGTCGCGCTTTGCACCGGCGAGATGGGTTTCGCCTCGCAAAAAACCTATGACATCGAGGTCTGGCTGCCGGGGCAAAATCGCTATCGCGAAATCTCCTCTGTTTCCGTCTGCGGCGATTTTCAAGCGCGCAGAATGAACGCGCGCTACCGTGCACGAGATGGCAAACCTCGCTTTGTCCACACGCTCAACGGTTCCGGCGTCGCGGTGGGCCGCGCGCTGGTCGCGGTTTTGGAAAATTATCAAAACGCCGACGGTTCCGTCACCGTGCCGGAGGCATTGCGCGTCTATATGGGCGGCATCGAAACAATCACGAAAGCTTGAGGCCGCGCGGATGCGCATTCTGATCACCAACGACGACGGCATTTACGCGCCGGGCCTCGCCCTCATGGAGCGCATCGCCAAGACTCTGTCGGACGATATTCTTGTCGTCGCGCCCGAATATGACCAGTCCGGCGCCGCCCATTCGCTGACGCTCAACGATCCCCTGCGGCTGCGCAAAATCTCGGAGCGGCATTTCGCGGTAAAGGGCACGCCGGCCGATTGCGTCATCATGGGCGTTTGCAGGCTGCTCGAAGGCGCAAGGCCCGATCTCGTCCTTTCCGGCGTGAACAACGGCCAGAATGTCGCCGACGACGTGACCTACTCCGGCACGGTCGCGGGCGCGTTGGAAGCGGCGAGCCTCGGCCTGCCCGCGATTGCTCTTTCCCAGGCCTATGGCCCGATCGGGCGCGACGAAAGTTTCTGGAGCTGCGCCGAAACTCATGCGCCGGGCCTCATCGGCCAAATCCTCGCCGAGGGCATTCCCCCAAATATCGCGATCAATGTGAACTTTCCGGCTTGTCCGCCGGAGGCGGTCAAAGGGGTAGCGGTCAGTGTCCAGGGCCGGCGCGACGCGCAAACGGCAAATATCGACGAACGCGCGGACGGGCGCGGCATTCCTTATTACTGGATCTCGTTCACGCGCGGCGATTCGATCCCGGGACACGGCACCGACCTCGAAGCCTTGGCGCGGAACAACATCTCGGTGACACCGCTCAAACTCGATTTGACCGACGAGCCGGCGTTCGCGCGCCTTGCGCTTGTATTGCGCTAAGCGAGGCCGATCTCGCGATGTCCCTCGAAGAGTCGCCGCCCGGATTGCAGGAGCAAGCGATCGAGGCGCAAAACAAGGCGGCGTTCCTCATGGATCTCCGCGCGCGGGGAATCCAGGATCTCGGCCTTCTGCGGGCGCTGGAAACCGTGCCGCGCGAGATTTTCGTGCCGCACCGTTTTGCCGATCTGGCGCGCCGGGCAATCGCGCTGCCGCTGCGGTGCGGCCAGACCCTTCCGGAGCCCTGGCTCACCGCCCGGATGATCGAGACGCTGGCGCCGTTGCCTCGTCATCGCGTGCTCGAAATCGGGACCGGATCGGGCTATGCAACAGCGTTGCTGGCCAGGCTGGCGCGGGAAGTGCTCTCCATCGAACGCTTTAAGAGCCTCGCCATCGAGGCCGAGGCGCGGCTCGCGCGGCTCGCCATCACCAACGCCGGGGTCGTCTTCGGCGATGGCCTGGCGATCTTGCCGGGGATAGGCCCCTTCGACCGGGTGATCGTCCAGGGTTTGCTTGCCGAGATTCCTGAAAATCTCATCGCGGCGCTTGGCGAGGATGGGCTGCTCGTCGCGGCGCGGCCCGATCCCAAGGCCATGTCGCGCCAGCACATCGCACGGATCGCGCGGAACGGCGCCGGAGGCATCGACGAGACCCCGGTTTGCCCGTCCCGGCTGCAGGCGCTTTTGCCAGGCGAAGCATTGGCGCTTTGAAGGGAGCAGGACTCATTGCGAGGAAATATAATTTTGTCCGTTTTTTCGTGAATATTCGTTCATGCTTAAACCGTCCCTTAACTTAATCCGCACGTAATGGCCCGGAAAGACACTGCGCCGGTGGGGTTGCGTCATGAGTGGTTTTGTTTGTGTTTCCCGCGCACGTTTCGCGGTTCGTATCGCCTTGACTGGAGCCGCAGCCGGCTTGCTTGCCGGTTGCTCAAATTCCGAGCGTCTGAGCGATCCTTGGTCCAATCCATTCCAGAGTTCGGCGAACGTAGCCAGCGAGGCGCCGGCGGCTCCGGCGCCGGTTTCTCCGGTGCAGTCGCGACCGCTTGGCGCGCCCACCGCAAGCGCTAATCCCGCGTCGCAGCCAAACCCGAGGATCGCCGCCGCCGCGCCGCCGCGAGGTACGCAAAACGCCGGGGGCTGGTCGGCGCAAGGCGGATCGCGGATCGCAGTCGCTCAAGGCGAGAACGCCCAAATTCTCTCAAACCGTTATGGCGTGCCCGTCGACGCGCTCGTTCGCACAAACGGTTTTGCCTCGGCGTCGCAGGTCCAGCCCGGAACCCACATTGTTATCCCGGTGTATAACGCGGCTTTGGCCGCTTCGAGCGGATCGCGCGTGGCCGCTAAATCCGCGCTGCGAAAACCGGCGGCTCCGGCGAAGGTGGCGGGCGCGCGCCCTCGCACGTTGGCCAGCCAGGCTGAAAGCTTGAAAGCCGGCAAGACGCGCACGCACGCGACCAAGGCTGCCGCCGCGGAGCCGGTTACAAAAAAAGCCGCCGCGATGAAAAAAATGGCGGCGCTGACCAGCGCGCGGAAGCCGGCCGCCCCCGCCAAGAAGCAGGAAACGGCACGGGCCAAGATGCCTAGCGAAACCACGGCATCGGCGCGCGAGCCGGCCCCGGCCCCGGCCACCGAGCCGAAAAAAACCGCCTTGGCCTCCGAAACGGCCAACCCGGAATTCCGCTGGCCGGCGCGAGGACGCATCATCCAAGGGTTCAAGCCAGGCGTTGACGACGGGATCAATATAGCGGTTCCGGAAGGAACCTCGGTGAAAGCGGCGGAGAGCGGCGTCGTCGCCTACGCCGGGAACGAGTTGAAAGGTTACGGCAATTTGATCTTGATCCGGCATCCCAATGGCTTTGTTTCCGCCTATGCGAATAATGGCGATATCGAAGTCAAGCGCGGCGAGACGGTCAAGCGCGGGCAAACGATCGCGAAATCCGGGCAGAGCGGCAATGTCGCATCGCCGCAACTTCATTTCGAATTGCGCAAGGGCACAAAGCCGGTCGATCCGACGCAATATCTCGCCGGGATTTAGCCATCCCGGGCCAGTCCGGTATTTGGATTCGGCCCGGGATCCTTGCTTGCGGAGCCTTTCGTCAAATGCCCGCCGCGAAGGCTAGATAATACGCGATTTCGCTAAGTTGCTGCGCGGCGCCCGCGACATCCCCGGTCTGGCCCCCGATTTGTCTTCGAGCGAGCGGCACGATGGCATAGGCCGCGCCTGCCGACGCGGCAATGCCCGCGAGGGCGCGGGCTAGAGACGCGCCCGCCACAACCGGAGCGAGGGCAAAAACAACGGCGAGGCAGGCAGCGACGGCGAGCGCCGCTCGTTCCGGCTTGCCCGCGGCAAAACCTGCTCCGTTTTCGCGCGCGGGCGGAAGGAGGGCCAAGGGCATGAGCGAAGCCGCGCGGGACAAAGCTGCCGCTCCGATCAGCACCGCGCCAGCGAGAACTCACGCTTTCGTCCGCGATAATCGCAAGGCTCGCCGCCCGCAAATAGAGGCTTAGCACGAGTGCCACGGCGCCAAACGTGCCTATCCTGCTGTCGGCCATGATTTCGAGCTTGCGCTCACGGGTCGTGCCGCCGGAGAACCCGTCGGCGCAATCGGCAAGCCCGTCTTCGTGCATTGCCCCGCCGAGCAATACCAACGCGCAAATCGCGACCGCCGCCGCGAGGGGCGGGGGGAATCCGGAACGGTAGGCCGCCGCCATCGCGATCGCGGCCAAAGCTCCCACGAGGCCGCCCGCCACCGGCAGCATGCGGACCGCGCGGGGGAAAGTTTCGAGTGACCGCGGTTCGCCCCCACATGCCGCGAACGGAAAGGGCAGCCGCGTGAAAAACCCGAGACAAAAATAAAAATCAGCGAGAAGCGACGAGCCGGGGCGCATCGCTTCTCTTCCGTGATCGCGCGGGTTTTGTCGAGAGCCATGGAATGTGCCGCAGTACGCGTTCGCCCCCCGAGGCGCGATCCAGGGACCTGGATCTCAGTTCACCGATGCGGGCGCGTGTTCAAGCTCACAGACCCAGCCTCGATAGAGGCTGCCTGGCGCGCCTTTTATTCCGCTATAGCAGTAGACACGGCGCGCGGCGCCTGCGCCGGTCAAATCGGCCATGCGGACAGGGGGTGCGGTCTCGCGAGAGTTAAACGCGGGCAGGTGGCCGGCCGTGGCCAAACCGAGCGCCGTGGTCGCGGCAACGATCCCGATTGCGATAAAGGAAATTTGGCGTTTCATAGTGCCGGTCTCCAATCTGGTTTGATAGCGTTCGCTTTTCCTCCCCAGCTTTCGATTGATCCTTACATAGGAAAGTTAATGGTGCGTTGCAATATCGCAAATGCAGCAAAAAGCGAGACGTGTTGCCGCATGGCGCTTCCGGCTTCGGCCGCGCTGGATTAGAAGACGCTCTTTGGTGCTCCCACGGGTCGCGATGTCCGCCTCAAAACCGCCATTTGACTCGATCCGCGATCTCATTGCCTCCATGCCCGAGGCCTCGGAGGCATCCCGGCAGGCGGTCCGCGCGCGCCAGGCGGAGTTGACCAAACCACTAGGGTCACTCGGGAGGCTCGAGGAAATCGCCGGGTTCCTGGCCGCTTGGCAGGGGAAGCGAGAGCCGTCGATCGACCGGCCTCTCGTCGCGGTGTTCGCCGGCAATCATGGGGTCGTGGCAAAAGGCGTGTCGGCCTATCCGGCCTCGGTCACGCGCGCCATGGTGGACAATTTTCGCGCCGGAGGCGCCGCGATCAACCAGATCTGCGCGGCCCATGGGCTCGGCCTAAAGGTTTTCGATTTGGCGCTCGACGTTCCGGCACGGGACATTACCGAGGCGCCGGCCCTGGAGGAAAAGGAGGCAGCCGCGACGTTCGCTTTCGGGATGGAAGCCATCGCCGGCGGAATCGATCTTCTGTGCCTCGGCGAAATGGGCATCGGCAATACGACAGTCGCCGCCGCCATCTATCATGGACTCTACGGCGGCGCGGCAGCCGATTGGGTTGGGCGCGGCACGGGAATCGACGATCGCGGTTTAGCGCGAAAGATCACGGCGGTGGAGGCGGCCGTCGCGCGCCACAGGGAGGATCTTTCCGATCCGCTTGAGGTGATGCGTCGCCTCGGCGGCCGCGAGATCGCGGCGATCGCCGGCGCGATCGTCGCGGCGCGCATGGAGCGCATTCCGGTGATCCTCGATGGTTATGTGGTTTGTTCCGCCGCCGCCATTCTTCATGCGCTCGACGCCCGTGCCCTCGACCATTGCATGGCGGCCCATGTTTCGGCCGAAGGCGGGCATGCGGACGTGCTACGGCGGCTTGGCAAGAAGCCGCTGCTCGACCTTGGGCTCAGGCTCGGCGAAGGCACCGGCGCTGCCTTGGCATTCGGAATTATCAAGGCGGCGATCGCCTGCCACACCGGCATGGCGACGTTCGCGGAAGCCAAGGTCGCGGGCAGGGGAGAGCATTGAAGTGCGTGCATGCCGTGCGTGGCCGCGCCGGAGATCGCCCTTTCCCCCGCCTCTCAACCTGCCGATTCTCCGCGCTCGGCTCTACGCTTGCCGCATCGGGGCTTTATGCCGGCGGCGCAGCCACGCGATGGCCGCCACAATAGCGGCGCCCGCCAGTCCGTCCCAGCTGTCGTAGCCGGGCCAGCGTACGCCCAGCCAGGCGGCAAGATAGGGATCGGTGCCGATGAGGTCACCGGCGATCCAGCCAAGCAACCCCGCGCCGGCCCAAACGAGGACGGGAAAGCGGTTGAGCAGCGCGAGCGCGAGCGTGGAGCCGAAGACGATGAGCGGAATCGACAGGGCGAGACCGAGAAGGATCAACGCTATCGATCCCTTTGCCGCGGCGGCGACCGCGACCATATTGTCGAACGACATCACGGCGTCGGCCACGGCGACGATACGGATGGCGGACCACAGCGTGTTGGCCGGCGCGATCTTGTTTTGACGCTCTTCCTCGCGGGCCAGACTGACCCCTATCCACAGCAGCAGAACGCCGCCCGCGATCTTCACGAAAGGCAGGCCCAGCAATTCAACAACAAGAACGGTGAAGACGATGCGCAAGGCGACCGCCGCGCCGGAGCCGAGAATGACGCCCAACGTCCGCTGTCCCTCGGGCAGCGAACGGCACGCAAGCGCAATGACCACGGCATTGTCGCCCGAGAGAAGAATATTGATCCAGATAATTTTTAAAAGGGGGAGCCAAAAAGCCGTCGCGGCGGGGTCCATGGCTTGCAGCTAGGCCATGCACGGCGTGGGGTCAAGCTCCGGCCCCTTCCCTTGCCTCTTCACAAAATTGTGGTGCGCGAACATTGAATTGCGATCTTTAGCGAGATTTTGACGGAGTTTTCACGCGACGGCCAGGATCGCGATAAGGGCGGCGCGGATCAAGCCGGCGAGATTCGGGCGGCGGTTCCGCGATGCCTTCTTCGGCCGATTGGCGCGCGCTTGCCGCGGCTCGCAAGCACGAACGATGCCTATCGTCTTTATTTGGCCGAAGCGCTGCTCGACGATGGTTTGCCGCCGCGCGAAATGCTTGCTGAACTTGGTCTCGGCCGGGCGATGCGCCTACTCGACAAATATGGCCCCGACCAGCCGCGCGTGCCCGCAGGCAGCGGTCGCGAAAGCGGGCAATGGACGGAAGGACGGGAGTTTGGCCTCAACCCCGGCTGACGAAGACCATAAAGTACAGTTGGCCGGCGATGTTATTTATGTTGGGCGTTTGACTGGTTCCGTCATAGTCCGCAGCCCTGGCGGAATACTGCGGACGACGTGCTTTTATGAGTCAATATTTGGAGATTTTGAAGTAAGCCGTCCCGGCATATGGGAATGTAAATCGATTGAGCGGGTACCATGAGCCTCCGTTTGCCGCCTCGACCGCCAGGGCAGTGGGGCCATTAGAATTCATCCCCTCTCATTAAGTGTTTTGATAATCACTCTTAGATCCGGGGTTCCCTGATGCGCAACGATAGAAAAATCAACTTTTCCTTTTCGGCGAGCGCCGAGGATTATATCCGCCGCTTCATGAAGATTGCGGACGAAGCCATGCCAAACGCAGGCTTAATCCCAGTCATCGAGTGGTACATCTCAAAGAAATTCACGAGCAAAGTGACGGGCGAGGTGAGGAGGTTTGGGCCAGGTGTCGATGTTGGCGCGATTGAGCAAAATAAATTGACTGACGAATTCATCGTCCCAATGGGCGGGCTTGAGGTCGCAATTCGACTGCCGGAAGAACTTCAATCCGCCGATCGGCTGACATTCGATTACTCGGACGGTTCTTTTGTCGTCGCCGATAATTGATTTCCAAACTCTGCTTTCTTTCTCATCGCGCGCGGAAGATTATATCCGGCGGTTTGCGGAAGCGTGCCTGGCCGCATTCCGGACATGTTTGACGGCCAGAAACGGGCAGCCCGCAATGCCTAGGGCAAGACGCGGGCTTTGTTAGGTTTTTAGCAAAATTCGATGCGTTCATCCGAGACCATAATTTGAACCAAAACGCGATAGCACGAGTTGGCATGCCTCGCGTCTCCCGGCAGCTGCCCGCGCGGTGGCCAAATATCGCCAGGCGCCTTTGTTTCATGCTCGCGGGCTGCGCCACGATCCTCGTCCCCGGCTGCGCGTCAATCGGCCTATCCGGGGCGGGCGAGCCTGCCGCGGAGCCTCGTTCCGTCGCGATCTTCGTGGTCTCGACCCGCAAGGGCGAAGGCGGCGCGTCGAGCGAAGCCGCCGTCGCGAACGGGGCTCGGTTTTCCTTGCAAATGATCGGCGTGCCGCCTGGCCATGAGCCGGGCAGGGTGGAGCGCCCCGCCTTCGGTTCGGAAGATCCGCAAAAACACTTTACCGTGAGGAGCCGGCGCGGCCTCGACGAGACCGCTTTTTTCGCCGAGCTCGCTAGCCATATTTCCGGACGCATCGGATCGAACCGCGATGTTCTGCTCTATGTTCATGGTTTTAACACGAGCTACGACGAGGCGCGTTTCCGGCTCGCGCAAATCGTGGACGACGGGCGCTTCGGCGGTGTTGCGGTGCTCTATACATGGCCCGCCGCCGGCAGCCTCCTCGACTATGGCGCGGCCAAGGAAAGCGCGACCATTGCCCGCGATGCCTTGAGCAAGCTCCTGCACCGGCTTTCCGAACTGCCGGATATCGGCCGCGTGCATATTCTCGCGCATTCGATGGGCGCTTGGCTCGCGATGGAAGCGTTGCGGGAAAATGCCATTTCCGGCAGCCCGGATCTCAACGGCAAGCTCGGCGATGTCATGCTCGCCGCGCCCGACATCGACTTGAACGTTTTCCGTCAACAATTGGCGCGGCTCGATCCGTCGCATGTGTTCGTCCTCGTCGCCTCCAACGATCGCGCACTTTCGCTATCGCGCACGCTCGCGGGCGACCGGGAGCGACTCGGCGCGCTCGATCCCAATAATCCCACCGATCGCGCGGCGCTCGAAAACCTTGGCGTCAAGGCCTACGATCTTTCGCGCGAGTCGACCGGTCTGATCGGGCACGACACCTATGCCGACGCACCCCAGGCGGTGCGCACGATTGGCGCGCAGATCACCGAACAGAGGCCGCAGGACGCCAACGTCCAGGCCGTGCTCGGCGAAAAACCCGTCGATTCAAAAATCATAACTCTCCCGCTCGCGCCATTAGCCGAGCCATCCGGCCCGGCCACGAACCCGCCCCTGGGCGCGGTTTCGCCGCAGTAAGCGGGGCAGCCCTCCGGCCTCCACCATGGCCGGGGATCGCGCCGCCCGTTCGCGCGCATCCCCGCCACATGGAATCATGCGATGGACAAGGAGTTGCTGACTATCAATAAGTTGAAGTAGGATCTTAAAGAAATCTATCAACTTCTTCAAAAGACCTGGTCCAGCGACGCCGCCAAGTTCGGCTTGCCGGTCACGGCCGGAATCCAGTTAGTGTCCCAAGATCCGCGTCGAAGAACGGCACGACGCGAAAACGGCTTCATCGCTTGAAGACGGTGGCGTGCCTTGGCCGATGGGCGCCGTTCACCGCCGACGGTTCCGCCGTTCAAGGCACGGCGAGGGACGAATCCCCGCCGGCGCGGAGTGGGGTGCCGCTTGATGGCGAAGACCCGCCGCGCGATCCCGTTTGATTGCATCCTCTTCTCGCATGCCGGAACGGAATCATTGCAGGCCCAACCCGGCAAGACAAATGTGAACCTGCTTATGGCCTGCTTGATACAGCAACGAAAACTGGAGATGATCGCGCCGATCCGGCCCCAGGGATAACCTTGCGATGCTCCGAACTCCTTGCAATTGCCTCCCTTGTTCCGGAAACTGGACCACCCGCGAAACGCCGGTTAAAATGGGTCGATGACAGGCACCGGAAAGCGTTGCTTGCTGAATGTGGTTAGAATCAAAGCGCGAGAGGAAACGCAAATGCCGGAGAAAAAGACCGTAGGAAGAGAGCTTGTGGAAAAAGCCGGTGTCAATGTGAAGACGCTCTTGGAGCTGCTTGTCCGTAATGCATCCGCGGAGCTGACTACGTTTTATTACTATACCATCTTGCGCGTAAATCTGATTGGCCTAGAAGGCGAAGGTTTGAACCAGATCGCAGAAGATGCCGTATTGAAGATCGCAATAATTTCGAAGCCTTGGTGCCGCGCATTTACGAACTGGGCGGGAAGCTGCCCGACGATATGGTGGAATTTCACAATATTTCCGCCTGCCCGCCAGCAAAACCCCCGGCCAACCCAAGAGACATCAACGCCATGCTGGAGGTGTTGCTGAAGGCGGAACAATGCGCCGTCCGGGGCTATACCCGAGTCTGCGATATGACCGTCGGCAAGGATCATCGGACCTATGACCTCGCGCTGGCCATCTTGCATGAGGAGATCGAACACGAAGCCTGGTTTTCGGATTTCCTGGGTCACGGGCCGAGCGGGCACTATAGCCGTGAAGGGCGGCCAAACTCGCCCTATGTGGGCAAGTTCCTGAACTCCGAACAGGGTTAAGCCGGGCTATCGCGATCACTTTGGTGGCGTGGGTCGCCAAAATTGAATTGGTCTTCTTAGTGTAACCTCTTGGTTGATGTAGGAGGCTGCAAGCATGGGTCGTTTTCGGTTTTGGTGGCGCTGGCATCGGATCCAGCCGTGACGCTCGAACGCACTTTTTCCATATTGAAGCCCGATGCGACGCGGCGAAATCTAACCGGGGCGATCAACGCCCTGATCGAAAAGGCGGGGCTGCGCATCGTCGCGCAAAAGCGCGTCCGGATGACCCGCGAGCAGGCGGAGACCTTTTACGCGGTTCATAAGGCGCGTCCCTTTTTCGGCGAGCTCGTCGCGACGATGACCGCCGGACCGGTGGTCGTGCAGGTTCTCGAAGGCGAGGACGCGATCGCAAGATACCGCGACGTGCTTGGCGCGACGGACCCCGCGGAGGCCGCGCCCGGCACTATCCGGAAGGAATTCGCGCTCTCGCTCGGCGAGAATTCGGCGCATGGATCGGATGGCCCGGAGACCGCCGTGGCCGAGATCGCGCAATGGTTTTCCGGCAATGAGATCGTCGGGTGAAGGCCGATATTAAACTTAGAGCCTGTCTCAAAAGGGTATTGCACGCGGGATGGTTGCATGATTCACGGCATCATTTGCAACTGATGCGGTGATTCGCGATGTGGACGAAAGAGCAGCGAGCGATCTATTGGCGTGACGAAGATCGCTATCCGAGCAATTTGACGGATGCGGAATGGGAGCGGCTGAAGCCTTTGATTCCCGAAGCCTTGCCTGGCGGGCGGCCACGCAAGACCGATATGCGGGCGGCGATGAACGCGATCTTCTACCTGCTTCGCACGGGCTGCCCTTGGCGCTATCTGCCGCGCGACGAATTTCCGCCGCGCTCGACGGTCTACAATATTTTCCGCAAGTTCCAGAAGGACGGCGTGTGGGAGGCCATCTGGGAAGAGCTGCACATGACTTTGCGCGAGCAACTCGGGCGAGAGGCGAGCCCCACGGCAGCTGTCATCGACAGCCAGACGCTGAAGGCGGCGGAAAAGGGGGCGGTTTTGATGGCGAGGTAGGTTATGATGCCGGTAAGAAGGTCAAGGGACGCAAGATTCACGCCCTTGTCGATACCGAAGGCCTGCCGCTACGGGCCATCGTTCATTCCGCAGGCATCCAGGACCGCGACGGTGCAACGCTTGTCCTCGACAAGATCCGCAACCGCTTTCCCTGGTTCGAACTGGTCTGGGCGGACAATGGCTACAACGCGTGGCAAGTCGAAGCCGCCGTTGCCAAAGTTCCGGTGCTGCACCTCGAAATCGTCAAGCGCGGTGACGACCTGAAGGGCTTTGTCGTCTTGCCGCGCCGCTGGGTCGTCGAGCGGACTTTCTCTTGGTTCGGCCGGAATCGCCGCATCGCCAAGGATTACGAAAATCTCGGCCTAACCCTCGCCGCCTTCGTCACACTGGCCTGCATCCAGATCGCGGTCAGACAACTCGCGCGATAGTTGTCTTTTGAGTCAGGCTCTTAGTCGGAACAACCGATAACGTTTAGGTCATTGTAGGCGCGGGAGCAAGCTGTAAGGCAAAGCTACCAAGCGGCTCCGAGAAAAAAAGAAAATACGCCGTTCAATACATTGTAAAATCGTTACATAGAGCATTTTCTTGTTAATTCTATTATATATTCCTATGGTGCCCTTTTCCGGCAATTATTTACGTGATGTAGAGGTTCCCAATGCATATACTCGAAAAATCAGGTCAGCCGGGCGACCTAGGGGCTAGTGCTCGTGTGGATATAAGTCTTGAAAAAATCTGCCTTTGGTATCGCCCTGACATCCTGCAAGCTTTGGACACCGATCCGATCAGCAAAAAGCTTTCGGTATTCAGCAGTGATCAAATCTGGCTCATGGACGGTGAGCCAGAGGATTAAAGCGTTCACGGCATAGCTGCTCTGTTCTCCTAACAGTCTAAGGCCGCCAGCCGAAAACATTATAAATACTATATTCCCAAACGGGCTAAACTCTATAGTCCCCTCCGGGTCATTGTCGGCATGCTTGAAAAAATTTACCGGCCTCTTCAGTACGTTTATCCACTTGCTCCGATATTCATCTTTGATCATCGCGGAGTCGTATAGGAGGTCTCGCGTTATTCCCCTATGCTCCTTGAGATCGTGAATGATTTGGTAAGCGGCTGCGGCAAGCGTATGTATGGAAGCTTCGTCCTTATCAAGAAACCAAAGCTCTATTGCGCAGTCGAGTTGTCTACGCGCCGCGTCGATCTTCGATATTCGTAATTTCTCTTTGTTCATCCCAAGCCGTCCATAGGTGGCCATTATGACGAAAACCTAGCAATACTCCCGAAAAAACGGCGCGCCGCCGTGTGTGAATGATCCATGAAAAATAAGCCTTCGGCGCGACCCGGACTTGTTCGAACGCTGGTTGACAAGATCGAGCCGGATGCCCCGCGACCGAGCGGTTTCTCCTACTCACCAAAAGGAACCCGCAAGGGCGGGGGCAGGGTCGCCGGTTCACCAAAATAAACGCGATTGCCCTGTACACGCGTGCGGCCTTCGGCGACGCGGCCAAGCGCGGCCGGATAGATCGCGTGCTCTTCGGCGAGCACGCGGGCGGCGAGCGACTCAGGCGTATCGGAATCGCGCACCGCGACCGCCGCCTGGGCGATAATCGGGCCTTCGTCCATCGCGGGCCCGACGAAATGCACGGTGCAGCCGTGGATCTTCACGCCGTCCGCAAGGGCGCGTTCATGCGTCTTCAAGCCGCGATAGGCAGGCAGTAGGGCCGGGTGAATGTTCAAAAGCCGCCCCTGCCATTGGCCGATGAACCAGGGCGTCAGCATCCGCATGAACCCGGCGAGGCAGATCAGCTCGATACGATGCAGTTCGAGCACGATTTGCATCGAACGCTCGAACTCCTCGCGCCCGGCGTAAATCTTATGATCGACAATGGCGCAAGCGATGTTGTTTTCCTTCGCGAACGCCAATCCGGCCGCGTCGGGTCGGTTCGACACGACAAGCACGATTTCGGCAGGGAATGAGGGGCTCCTCGCGCGCTCAATAAGGGCCCGCATGTTGGAGCCGCGTCCGGAAATAAGGATCGCCGTGCGTTTGCGCCGGAACGTCACAGCGCGAGCCGCCCGGAATAGACGACCCGCTCGCCCGCCTCGATCGCCACGACCCGGCCGAGCGCAACCGGGTTTTCGCCAGCCGAGCGGAAAGCGCGCAAACCCTCGGCGGCCTTGCCCGAATCGACAATGACGACCATTCCGATGCCGCAATTGAACGTGCGCAGCATTTCCGGATTGGCGACGCCGCCATTCGCCGCGAGCCAAGCGAAGACTGCCGGAACCGGGATCGCCGATAGATCAATTTCGACCCCGAGATTTTTTGGCAGCGCGCGTGGAACATTATCCGGAATGCCGCCGCCGGTGATATGGGCCAAGGCTTTGACGCCAGTCGTCCCGGCCAAGACGCGCAGAACCGGCTTCACATAGATGCGGGTTGGAGCGAGCAGGGCTTCGCCAAGGGTTTTTCCCGGCACGAAAGGCGCGGGGTCCGTCCAGGCGAGGGAGGCTTGCTCGACGATTTTACGCACCAGCGAAAATCCGTTGGAATGCAGACCCGAGGAGCGCAGGCCAAGGACATGATCGCCCGCCTTGACGTCCGCGCGCGGCAAGAGTTTGCCGCGTTCGACCGCGCCGACCGCGAACCCCGCGAGGTCGTAATCCGCGTCGCTGTAAAGACCAGGCATCTCGGCGGTTTCGCCACCGATGAGCGCCGCGCCGGCCTCGATGCAGCCCTGCGCGATGCCTTTGACGACCTCCGCCCCAACCGCGGGATCGAGCTCCCCGGTCGCGAAATAATCGAGAAAAAAAAGCGGTTCGGCACCCTGCACGACGAGGTCGTTGACACACATCGCGACGAGATCGATCCCGATTGTGCCGTGAATGCCGGTCTCGATCGCGATCTTGACCTTGCTACCCGCTCCGTCGTTCGCGGCGACGAGAATCGGATCGGTAAAACCCGCCGCCTTGAGATCGAAAATTCCGCCGAAGCCGCCGATTTCGGCATCCGCGCCGGGCCGGCTTGTGGCGCGCACGAGCGGCTTGATCTTTTCGACCATGGCATTGCCGGCATCGATATCGACGCCGGCACCGGCATAGGTGAGGCCAGCTTTATTTTTCATGTCGATCCCGCGCGAAACCTGCGAGCCCGCGAGTTCGTTCCTGTTTCACGCAGCGAAAAGAGCGCAAGGTAGTTGAATCAACGAATTTTTCTCGATTCCACAAGCGGGGTGCCGGAATTTGCTCTAATCCCTGGCGCCTGCCAAGGCAAGAGCGCCGAAGTTCGCCGCACGGGCCACACCCGCGCTATTGGGATCGGCTGGTAGCCATGTTAGACGCATGGACGGATACTCCCCATGGCCCTTGGCAATCCGCGCGCCGCTGAATTCAGCGAGGCTTCTCCGCGAACGCTCGGGCGCTAGGAACTCTGGCAAGGTTCTTCGACATTCGGGCGGACTGGCCGTGGCCGGACGGGAGGTCCCATCGCGGCAAATTCATCGAAGCTGCGGGTTAAACCTATCGAAACGGAGCGATGCTCTCTTATTACCGCAGTCTGCCCAACCTGATCACGCTCGGCCGCCTCGTGCTCGTGCCGGCGATCGTCGCGATGATCGCCGCGCAGCGCTGGAAGGAGGCGTGCATCGTCTTCATCATCGCGGGCCTGTCCGACGCGGTCGATGGCTGGCTTGCCAATACCTTCGAACTTCGCAGCGAGCTCGGCGCCTATCTCGATCCCTTGGCCGACAAGGCGCTGATCGTCTCCATCTATGTCTCGCTCGCCATCGTCGAAGTGCTTCCCGCGACGATCGCCATCCTCGTCGCCGCGCGCGATATCATGATTATCGGCGCCTTCATGATTTCGCTCATCATGCGCAAGCCGATAAAGGTCAAGCCGCTGACGATCTCGAAGCTCAATACCGCCGCGCAAATTAGCTTCGCCGCGATGGTTCTCAGCGTCAAGGCTTTCGATTTTCCGGCCGGCGCCTGGTTCGATGTTTCGCTTTATGCGGTAGCGGCGCTGACCCTTGCCTCGACAGCGGCCTATTTTGGCCAATGGATCAAACACATGAATCTTTGACGCTCGCGCGGCAGGTGGAAGGGAGAGGGCTCTCCAATCTTTTTCCCCGGCGCCGCGAACGAAACGTGGTTCCTTCCCCCCGCCACGAGGCCCGGCTTTACCGGTCAACGGCCGGATCTTCGTGTAATGCCACGCGTATAGGAAACCATGGATCGCCGGAAGCGACCCATGGTATGGGAAAGCCGTTGGCAGAGTTGGCGGGAAGCGGCGGCAGGAAGCGGCGGCGGTCATGCGGATCGAATGGCAGATCGGTTTTTGGATCAGCGCATTTTTGCTCCTCGTTCTTATGCTGTGGCTTTTCAGCGGCGTGCTTTTGCCTTTCGCGGCCGCCGTCGCGCTTGGCTATCTTTTTGATCCCGTCGCCGACCGGCTGGAGCGGCTTGGCTTCAACCGGCTCGGCGCGACGCTTCTCATCATGGCGTGCCTCGCGCTTGTCCTCGTGTTGATTGCAGTTTTCATCGTGCCGATTCTTTGGCGCCAGCTCGCAAGTTTCATCGAGGCATTGCCCGCCTATGCCGCCAAGTTGGAAGGACTGATTTCGGCCGAGACGGAGCGCCTTTCGCGAGAATATGGCGGCGTTTTGATGCGTAAACTTGGCCTTGGCAACACAGGAGGCGCCGAACTGGCGAACGCCACCCACGATCTAGTCGCCCAGGCGGCGCAATGGGCGACTTCGTTTCTGAACTCGCTGTTGACCGGCGGCGCGGCTCTGATCAGCCTGATTTCGCTCCTTGTGGTGACGCCTGTTGTCTTTTTCTACATGCTTCTCGATTGGGACAAAATGATCGCCACGATCGATGGGTTGGTGCCGCTGCGTCACCGCGAGACGGTGCGGGCACTCGCGCGCGAGATCAATACCGCCATGGAGGGGTTTTTGCGCGGCCAAGCCCTTGTATGTCTCTTTCTCGGCGCCTGGTATGGCATTGGACTCTCGCTGATCGGACTCAATTTCGGCCTTTTGATCGGCATAACGGCCGGCGTCTTGAGCTTCGTCCCCTATGTCGGCTCCTTGACCGCCCTAGTCTTGTCCCCCGCGGTCGCGATCGTCCAGGATTGGCCGCAATGGAAGCTGCTCGCCATGTCGCTTGGCGTCGTTTTGACCGGTCAATTTCTCGAAGGCAATATTTTATCGCCGAAGCTCGTCGGCGCATCGGTCGGATTGCACCCGGTGTGGCTAATTTTCGCGCTGCTGGCGTTCGGCAGCCTGTTTGGCTTCACCGGCCTCATTACCGCGGTTCCGTTTGCCGCCGCCGCCGGAGTGATCATGCGTTTCGCGGTCAGGCGCTACCGCGAAAGCAACCTTTACGCCGGCACCGCCGGACCCAACCCTCGGATTCTCCTCGAATCGACCATGACGTATCCCGATGACGAGGACCATTGAGATGGCCGGCGGTCAACCTCGCCAGGCACGACCAGCGAACCTTCAATTGACGCTGAATCTCGCCCCGGACCCCGGCTACGAACGCGAGAATTTCTTCGTGTCCGGTTCGAACGAACAAGCTTATGCGATGATCGAACTCTGGCCCAGCTGGCCGGACCCGACACTGCTCATTTTGGGGCCGTCAGGTGCCGGCAAAAGCCACCTTGGCGCGATCTGGGCTTCGATCGCCAAGGCCGGCATTCAATCCGCTGCTTCCCTGGCGGCGGCGGATATTGAAGTGCTGGCCGCCGCCGGGCCACTGCTGCTTGACGACGCCGATGCGATCGGCCAATCCGAAGCGCAGCTCTTCCACCTTGTTAATTTGATGCGCGAACGCGGCACGGCCCTGGTTCTCACCGCGAAAACGCCACCGGATGCCTGGGGCTTGCGGACCGCCGATCTCGTGTCGCGTTTGCGTCTCGCCCCAACGGCCGCGATCGGGCCACCGGACGATGCTCTGATGCGGGCCGTTCTCGTCAAGCTCCTGATCGACCGGCAACTTGTCGTCGACACCGGCGTTGTCGGCTATATCGCTTTGCGGATCGAGCGCTCGCTCGACGCGGCGCGCTCATTTATCGACGCGCTCGACCGCGAGGCCTTGGCGCGCCAAAGCCGGATTTCGCGGGCCATCGCCGGAGACGTGCTGCTGTCCATGGGCCACGGTGCGGAACAAGGTCCTTTTCACGACGAGCCGGACCGCTCCGAGAACGGCGGCGACGAAGACCGCCTTCCGATGACGCTGCCGGTTACGGTCCGACGTAGCGGATCGAGCGGCCTTGGGGGTCTATAATGGTTTCCCCATAAACGAGTTTGAGTTCGCTTGCCGAGCGTCCGGTAGCCAACCCGGGCTTGCCGTCCGTGCCGGAACCTTGGGCGTCCAGAGCGGCGAGGGCCCTGCGTTCGCTCTTGGGAAGCCCCTTGACCTCGGATGGTTTTCTAAAATCCTCCGGGTCGTGATGATTGCCGGACGAGCCAATAAAAATCCTTATCCCGGTAGCCGTCATGACCGCATCGCCACGCCGCAAGCTATCGTCGTCCATGAGATCGGTCGGCGGAACCGGCCCTACCGGATGGTTATCGGCGACGCGTAACTTCCGGCGCGCCGAGAGTTTATGCCCATGTCTATGGAAACCACGATCCGCGTGCCGGCGAAAACCCGGATCGGCGCCCCAATGGCCGGGCGTACCGCCAAAATAGCCTCCATAAGGCCTGACGGCCGGGCGCTCGGGTTGCCCAAATAAGAAGTCGAAAAATCCAGCGTGCGCGATGCTCGGAAACGCGATGCCCAAGCCAACCGTCACCGCGGCAATCGCCACGCCACGACGATTGCGAGCTACGCCCATGATGAAATCCCTTCGTTAACAACCCGGCCGAAAACACATCTAGCCGAATTTCCCGAAATGTCGAGGCGTCGCGGCCTATTTTCAGCTGCCTTTCCGCATCCGTTCGTATTCGGCACGGATGATTCTTGCACCATAGCGGCGTTCGAGCCGAAGGACCGTGAAGTGACCGCGCGCAATTGTCTGAAAATGATCCGCGAAGGCGTAATTAATTGCGGCCCCGCCCGCGGCGCCGATCAGCGGAACGCTTTGGGCCACGAGTTTTTGCGAGACAACCGCGCCAAAACGAGTGCCGATCTGCGCCACCAAGCGGACAAGCGCCGGCGCCGCCTCGCTCGCGGACGCGCGGCCGGCGAGATAGCTTGCCGCTTCGGTCACCGACTGCGCCAAAATGGCGCGAAGCGCGAAATAGCCCGTTTCCAGGACAGCGCCGTCGCTAAAATTCGCGTCCGGAACATCGACGTCCGGAAACCGGATGTCCCGGTTCGTACCGTCCCGGCCGCCAAGGGCGAACACCTCAAGGCAGGCGAGCGCGGTTTTCGGGTCGGCCAAATCCTGTCCCTCGGAACGGGCGATATCGGCGATCGAACGCAGCATGATCGTGGTCGAGAAAGGCAATTCGACCGGCAGGCTCGAAATGCCAAACGCGCCGCCCGCCGCTCCGGCAAGAACCGCGATGCTCTTATGCATGCGGCGCCTGTCCCTGAGAGGCTTGCCCGCAAGGCTCCGCAGCGCGAAGTTGAGGCTGCTCCTGATTGCCGCCTCGGCTGCCCTGCTCGCGATATCCGCGATGTTCGCGGGCACAATCGCTGCGATGGCGCCCGCCTGGCGGCCAAGAATCGAGCTCAGCCGGATTGCCAGGCTTGTGCGTTCCAGCTCGCGCATGGCCCGTTCCAGAGCTTCGCGGTCGTCGAACGAAAGCCGGGACGTCCCGGCGGCAAAGGCCAGATCTCCAGAATCGAATTGATCCGTGCGCACCAGGGAATTCATGAGAAATCCTCGTTAGGAGCAGCCATATTGCCGCATGTGAAATCAACGCGCAACCTGAATACCAATCGCCGCCGCGCGCGGTTCGGCGAACCTGGGTCACGCGTGCGTGACCGGCTTCAGCCAACCCACCAGCTAAACATGGAGCACGATTGATGGGCCGCAAGGCTAACGGCTGTGCGATTTCGTAATGTTCCATTTACGTGACTTGTTACATTTCATTGCAACAAATCGAACAATCGAATCGAATGGGAAATCACGCTCGAATGTTTTCGCGCAATTCGATTGAACATGGTGAAGGAGAATTATTCTTAAATCCATGTTCCGTAATCATCTCGCCTTATTTTGATAAAATCCGATCGCTTTACTTAGAACCGCCGCAAAGCCAGCCTGGCACAGTCGCCTTAAAGGGGCGCCGGAGGCGAGAAAATGAAAGACTGGACGCTAAAGCCGGCGATCGCCTTGGCGCTGCTGGCCTCGTCACTTGTGGGATTAGGCGCCGCAGCCTCCGCTGGCGCCGCGCCTGGCCCCGCTGGAGTGCCTTATGCCCCAGTGGGCGGCCCGGCGAGCGTGCCCTCTGGCTGGGCGGATTTCTGCCGCCGTTACGCGGGAGAGTGCGACGGCGGTCCGCTCGCGCCGCTCGACGTCAATCTGACACCGCGGGCAATGAAGAAAATCGAACGGGTCGGCAAATGGGTCAACGCCCATGTCAAACCGGTATCGGATAAGGAACATTGGGGCGTCATCGACCAATGGGACTATCCGGCCGACGGAAAGGGCGATTGCGAGGACTACGCGCTTTTTAAGCGCAAGATCCTCATCGGCGAAGGCTTCCCGCGTCAAGCCCTGCTGATGACGGTGGTCAAGGACGAACACAATGAGGGCCATGCGATCCTGACCGTCAAGACCAATGCCGGCGAGTTCGTCCTCGACAATTTGAATGACGAGGTAAAGCCCTGGGACCGCACCGGCTATCGTTTTGTCAAACGCCAGTCGCAAACCGACCAAAACGTCTGGCTGCAAATCGGCGATCCGACGGCCGCGCCAGATTATGTTTCGCAATAGAGATCTTGTCCGCGCTTTTGCCGCGCCGTCTTGGAACAATGTCACGCCGCTGTCAATACGATTGGCATGTTGCCGTAGGCACTCGTAGCTGTTGTAATGCCGATTTCCTGGGAAAGCTGAGTAAGGCGACGGCAGCGCGAGCCGCGGGACCAAGCTCGTGGGGCAATTTGAGCGATTGCCGGCCGCGAAAGTTTGGCGGCTAACTCCGCGAATCATTGTTCGCTCCATCCTACCAATTCCGCGCGCCACGGTGAACCACTCGATTGATTTTTCAACTCTTGCCGGACGGCTTATCTCCTGCCGCTGCTGCTGCTGGCGGTGGTGGTGGTGCGGTGGTACGCAAAGCAGCCGAAATTTGTCTAAATAGCGCATATGTGAAAATGGAAATTAAAATTAAAACAGCATATACTCCAAACATAATCAATACGAATGATAACATCTGATGCCGAAGCGCTAAGTTCAACGGGCCAGACGTGTCTGGGAATTCTTCGAAGTAAGCTACGCCTTTGTCATGCACTACTGACCACGTTGGGGAACCAAACGATTTTCTATCGCATCTGTATTTTGATAGAACAAGATATTCCTTTGCCTCTCGAGGCAAAAGCTCGCCGATATTTTTCTTACCTTGTAGTTCAGAAAAACTGGGAATTTCGGATAGTACAGAAAAACTAGGGAAAAAGCCTGGAGGCAAGCCAAATGGGCCTTCAGCAATCATTCCTTGTGAGCTTGGTCCAACGATGGTGACGTTTGTGACCGTCGAGTCGGATTTATTAGAAATATTTATAAGTGTAGCACATTCGAACTTTCCGATATTTTCAATTAACTCTATTGCATTTTTATTAGTGCTTAGCTTTTTTACAAAATATTGATCATCATAATTAGACGGGTTCGTCTTTTCAGAAAGGCGTTGTATAAATTCGATAAACGTAGCGCTGGGAATAAATTCTGTTGCTATAGGCAACAGTTGGATCGAGTTGTAAACATTATATTCAACTTCAGGCTGGTAATTAAATAATGAATTTATAAATACTCCAATGATGAGCAATATTACCGCAAACAGAAAGCCAATTATCGCGGTTGCAACTTCCTTGGGCATTGAAATTTTCCTTTTCGCAGGATCGCCAGAGCGTTGAGTATTTTGCTGTTTTTTCCCGCGTTGGTTACATGCCCGACCATCGGCCGAGTTTTTCTTCAAAACCCCAGGACCGTGTTTCAACTCTTACTTTCCGGCAAATTGAGCCGGATGTGCAACTCGCGCAATTGCTTCTGGGTCACCGCGGAAGGCGCGCCCATGAGCAGATCCTCGGCGCGCTGGTTCATCGGAAAAAGCACGACCTCGCGCAAATTTTCCTCGCCCGCGAGCAGCATGACGATGCGGTCGATGCCGGGCGCGATCCCGCCGTGCGGCGGCGCGCCATATTGGAAAGCGCGATACAGGCCGCCGAATTTTTCGAGTAGCGTATCCTCGCCATAGCCGGCGAGCGCGAAGGCCTTCTTCATGATGTCCGGCCGATGGTTTCTTATCGCGCCGGAGGAAAGCTCGACGCCGTTGCAGACGATGTCATATTGAAAAGCCTTGATGCCGAGAATTGCCTTTTCATCGGCCGGATCGAGCTCGAGAAAAGCCTCGTGATCGAAATTCGGCATCGAAAAAGGATTATGCGAAAAGTCGATTTTCTTCTCGTCCTCGTTCCATTCGTACATCGGAAAATCGACGATCCAGCAGAACTCGAAGACATTCTTTTTCGTGACGCCGAGCTCGCTGCCGATGCGAAGCCGTGCCGCACCGGCGAGTTTGGCGGCCTTGTCTTCCTGATCGCAAGCGAAAAACACCGCGTCGCCGGGTTTGAGACCTGCCTTCTTAGCAATCTCTACCACGACATCACGTGGCAAGAACTTAGCGATCGGCCCCTTGCCAATTACATGCCGTAGCTTCTTGTGATCTTCGCTAAGCTCCGACCCTGTCTGCGCTGCTACAGCCTTCTCGACAGTCTCTCTCACTGTTTCGTCAGGAACGTCTGGGCTTTCCTCTAGGATTATGTAGCCGAGGCCCGCCGCGCCTTCGGCCTTTGCCCAATCGTTGAGCTTATCGAAAAAGGAGCGCGGCTGGGCGCCCGCGCCGGGCGCCGGAATGGCCCGCACGACGCCGCCCGACTTGATGACATTCTTGAAGGCATTGAAGCTCACATCGTCGCGCGAAAACTCCGCGGTGACATCGGCGATGATTATCGGATTTCGAAGGTCCGGCTTGTCGGAGCCATATTTTAGCATCGCCTCCGCATAGGGAATCAGCGGGAATTTTTGGGTCACCGGACGCCCGCCGCCGAATTCCTCGAAGACGCCGCGCAGCACCGGCTCGACCGCGGCGAAAACATCCTCTTGTGTGACAAAACTCATTTCGACATCGAGCTGGTAGAATTCGCCGGGGCTGCGGTCGGCTCTCGCATCCTCGTCGCGAAAACACGGCGCGATCTGGAAATAGCGATCGAAGCCAGCCACCATGATGAGCTGCTTGAACTGTTGCGGCGCCTGCGGCAGGGCGTAGAGTTTTCCCGGATGCAAGCGGGACGGCACCAGAAAATCGCGCGCGCCCTCGGGGCTCGAAGCGGTGAGAATCGGGGTCTGAAATTCGAAAAAGCCTTGTGCCTTCATCCGCGCGCGGAGCGAGTCGATGATTTGACCGCGCACCATGATGTTTTGATGCAGCTTCTCGCGGCGCAGATCGAGGAAGCGATAGCGCAGCCGCATGTCTTCCGGATAATTTTGCTCGCCGAACACGGGCATCGGCAATTCGGCGGCGGCTCCCAAAACCTCGATTCCGGTGACATAGACTTCGACGAGGCCGGTCGGCATTTCAAGATTTTCGGTGCCCGCTGGGCGTTTGCGGACCGCGCCGTCGATCCGGACGACCCATTCCGACCGGAGCTTTTCGGCTTGATCGAAAGCCTTCGAATCCGGGTCGACCACGCATTGGGTAACGCCGTAATGATCGCGCAGATCGATGAACAGCACGCCGCCATGATCGCGAATGCGATGGCACCAGCCGGAAAGACGTATCGTTTCGCCGGCCTGCGTTTCCCGCAGGTCGCCGCAGCGATGGGTACGGTAGCGGTGCATCATGTTGCCACGAGCAAGCGGGAGCGGGTTGGGCGTGGCCCCGCGGTTTGCGCCAAGCGCGCGGAGAACCGCATGGCGGGCGGCATCTGTCAAGACGGGGTTGCCGCGGCGCGCCGGCGGCCTTAACAACGCGCGGGAGCCTATAGCCGACGGTCCGCCTTTGCATTATTGAGCCATTATGACGCTGATTTCCACGCCAAAAGACCTAAGCGCCGTCTGCCGCCGCCTTGCAAGCCACCCCTACGTCGCCGTCGATACCGAATTTTTGCGGGAGACGACCTTCTGGCCGCGTCTCTGCGTCGTGCAACTCGCGTCGGAAGAAGAAGCCGTGGCTGTCGATGCGATGGCCGAAGGGCTGGATCTTTCGCCCTTTTTCGAGCTGATGGCCAACCGGGAGCCGACAAAAGTCTTTCATGCGGCTCGTCAAGATATTGAAATTATTTGGAATCTGGCAAAACTGATCCCAGCGCCGCTGTTCGATACCCAGGTCGCCGCGATGGTCTGCGGCTTCGGCGATCAGGTCTCCTACGGCGATCTTGTTCAGACCGTCACGAAAGTCAGACTCGATAAATCCTCGCGCTTCACGGATTGGTCACGGCGTCCGCTTTTGCCGGCCCAGGCTGAATATGCGATCGCCGATGTCACTTATTTGCGCGACATCTATAGGTTTCTGCGCGCCAAATTGGAGGAAACCGGCAGGACCGGCTGGCTGGACGACGAAATGGCGCTCTTAACGTCGCCCTCGACTTATGAACAGCACCCCGAAAACGCCTGGGAGCGCTTCCGCAACCGGGTCCGCAAACCGCGCGATCTCGCGGTGCTCATGGAGGTCGCGGCCTGGCGGGAGGCAGAGGCGCAGACGCGCGACGTGCCTCGCGCGCGGGTTTTGAAGGACGATGTCTTGATCGAACTCGTGCTGGCCGCGCCGAAAACGGCCGAGGCCCTGGGCAATCTGCGCGCCTTTCCGCGCGGGATGGAGCGTTCGCGCGCCGGCGCCGAGATCGTGGCGGCGGTCGAACGCGGCCTCGCGCGGGACCCCAAGACCCTGCCGAAGATAGAGCGCGAGCGCCGCAATGGCGGCAATGGCGCGGCGGTCGAGCTTTTGCGCGTGCTGCTGCGCCATGTCAGCGACAGCCATGGGGTCGCGGCGAAGATGATCGCGACGGTCGATGATCTCGAAGCGATCGCCGCCGACGATCATGCCAAGGTCGCGGCACTGACCGGCTGGCGGCGCGACCTCTTTGGCGCCAAGGCGCTCGAACTTAAGCATGGGCGCCTCGCGCTGACCGTGGAACAGGGCAAGGTGGTCCCGCTCGAATGGCAGGAAGCCGCCGCGAAAGAGGACGTGGCGGTTGAAGATTGAGCAAAAATGCTTTTTCGCGTCGATCTCTCCGGGCAAGTCCCGGTTATATAGCGGCGCAGCCAGAAGTACACGGCGCCAACGCGGACTTGGCCCCTATCCGGCGGCGCGTTCGCGCCACGCGCCGTGAGCCTTCGATGCGCTTCGCCATTTTGGTAAAGATATCCGGGCAAAGGGTAGTGCATCATGTGTGGATGGCCCCCGGTTTGCCAGGACTTTCGTAGCGCGACGGGAAGGACGTGGTCGCTTGCGGTCATGTGTCCGGCCTGTTGACGCGGCACCATGGCCGCTGGCCACGATGGAGTCCGCGGAGCGAGGCCTGATCAGTTTGCCGGGATCGAAGTCCCTTGAGACACTTCAGGTTCGGCTCGTTCCGTCGGATCGACCGATTGTCCGTCACATCCATCTGCTCGTTTTGCCCTCGCAAACATAAGTTTCTCGGTTTGACCGAGAGACCGTTTCTCCGTCCCGACCTAGTGTAGTGTCTCGTGCAAAAGGTTACAATTTATCCTGGCGCGCGAGCGGTGGCATTTTCAGCGCCGCTCTGCCGCGATTGACCTTGCGGATGATGGTGTTGGCGGATTTTGTCCAGACGAAAGGCGTCGGATCGGCATTGTTGTGCTTGATATAGTCGCGGATGGCGGCTTCAAGTTCCGGCACGCTCGTGAAAACACCGCGGCGAATACGCTCCGTGGTGATCTTTCCGAGCCAGCGTTCGACGAGGTTCAACCACGATGACGAGGTTGGAATGAAGTGGAGGTGAAAGCGCGGGTGTTTGGCGAGCCAATCCCTGACTTCCTGTTTTTTATGGGTCGCGTAGTTGTCGGCAATGCCGTGAATGTCGAGTTGTTTGGGCGTGTTGCGGTCGATGGTTTTTAGAAAAGCCAGAAATTCCTGATGCCGATGGCGCTTCATGCACTGACCGATGACTTCGCCTTTCAGGACATCGAGCGCGGCAAACAATGTGGTTGTCCCGTTGCGCTTGTAGTCATGCGTCAGGGTGCCTTGGCGGCCTTTCTTCATCGGCAAGCCAGGCTGGGTGCGATCAAGTGCCTGGATCTGGCTTTTTTCGTCGATGCAGAACACCAGCGCGTGTTCCGGCGGGTTCATATACAGGCCGATAACATCTTCAAGTTTTTCGATAAAATGCGGATCGTTGGACAGTTTGAACGTCTTGACCAGATGCGGTTTCAGGCCGTGCGCATCCCAAATCCGCTGCACCGAAGCTTTGCTGACACCGCTGATTTTAGCCATCGAGCGGCAGCTCCAGTGCGTCGCGTGCGCGGGCGGGGTCAAGGTTTTTTCAACGACTTCGGTTTCTTTTGTTGGTGGCAAAGGTTTGAAACTGCGTCCCCGGGGACGATCTTGATAAAGCGCGTCAACGCCGCCTTCGGCAAAGCGGTTGCGCCAGCCGATGATGGTTGGACGCGATGTGCCAAGTTGTTTCGCCAGCGCGTTGGTTGATTTTCCTTCGGCCGCACCCAGAATAATCCGCGCCCGCAAAGCGATGCGCTGCTCCGTCTTGCCGGAACGCGCCAGCCGTGCCAAGGCCGCCTTGTCCGCGGGCGTCATGTCGAGTGCCGGGCTGCCTGTCCACATGCAGCGCAGTATACACGTCCCGGATCACATTGTAAAGCGTTGCGTGAGACTATACACTAGCGCATCGGTGGCGCCGCGCGCAGCCGGGGTCGTGTGTGGATGGCCCCCGGTTTGCCAGGACTTTCGTAGCGCGACGGGAAGGACGTGGTTGCTTGCGGTCATGTGTCCGGCCTGTTGACGCGGCACCATGGCCGCTGGCCACGATGGAGTCCGCGGAGCGAGGCCTGATCAGTTTGCCGGGATCGAAGTCCCTTGAGACACTTCAGGTTCGGCTCGTTCCGTCGGATCGACCGATTGTCCGTCACATCCATCTGCTCGTTTTGCCCTCGCAAACATAAGTTTCTCGGTTTGACCGAGAGACCGTTTCTCCGTCCCGGCCTAGCGCATCGGTGGCGCCGCGCGCAGCCGGGGTCAAGACTGGCCGAAGGCCACCGCCGAAGGCGGCGTGGTCTTGACGCCGGCGAGCATGGCGGCAGGCTCGTGCGGTCGCGAAGATCCCGCCGTCGGCCGCCAGGCTTCGCCGCGCCGCAGAACGGCCCACACGCAACGTGCGATCTTGTTGGCCAGCGCCACCGCGGCAACCATCGTCGGCTTGCGGCTTCGCAGCCGACAAAGCCAGGGGTCGGTGCGCAGGACTTTCGCGCGGAACATGGCCGCCATGGCGCCGCCAACCAGCAGGCGCCGGAGATCGCCGTTGCCGCGTTTGGAAATGCCGCAAAGACGGCTCTTGCCGCCTGACGGGTTCTGCCGCGGCACGAGCCCGATCCAGGCGGCAAAGTCGCGGCCCGACCGGAAGACCGAAGGGTCCGGAACCACAGCCACAATCCGCGTGGCGATCATCGGGCCGATCCCGGGAATGGTGGCGAGCCGCCGGGCGACCAAATCGGTTCTCATCCGAGCAACGATCTTGGTTTCGATCATCACGATCCGGCGGCCGATCGCGGGCCGAGCTCCGCAGCGAGAAGCCGCAGCGCGCCGCGGGCGCTCGCGGGGAGGCGCCCATCCTTCTCATCGGCAATCACCGCCACCAGATCCTTGACCTTGTTGAGGCCACGCGATGCGACGATGCCGAACTCGGCCAAGTGGCCCCGCAACGCATTGACAAGCATCGTTCGTTGCCGGACCAGAAGATCGCGGACGCTGGGCGCGACGAGCGCCGCCTGGCTCGCTGGGGTCTTGACCGGCACGAAGCGCATCGAAGGCCGCCGCACGGCCTCGCAAACGGCTTCGGCATCGGCCGCATCGTGTTTGTTGCGCTTCACGGAGGGTTTGACGGAGCCGGGCGGCATCAGGCGCACGTCATGTCCAAATGCGGCGATCTCACGCGCCCAAAAGTGCGCGGTCGCGCATGCTTCCATCCCCACCAGACAGGGCGGTAGGGCAGCAAAAAAGGTTGCGACCTGGGCCCGGCGCAAGCGCCGGCACACAACAACTTTTCCGGCAGCGTCAACCCCGTGCAGCTGGAAAACATGCTTCGCAATGTCGATACCGATGGCAATCTCGCCCATGGATGGCTCCTTTTGCTGGTGATCTGCGACGATCACCATTCTTGGCACGAAGTTGCCGTGAGGGGGCCATCCACCCCATCAGTTTGAAATTCTTTGTCTTGCATGGGCCGTCCTATTGTGTTAGGGAGATTCGATTAGTCAAACTATTGTAAAAAAACGGAGAAAGTTCCCTTCACCGTGAGAGTACACAACCCCCTAATTTGTAAATCGCGGGCGGCATGCCAAGTTTTGGAGCGGATTTTTCCTGCCGCGAACGATGTGGTGTTTCGCATGAGAAAATATGAGTCAAAATCGACGCGCATCGCCGTGCGAAATTTGTAGGCGCGTGTTGGCCAACAAAAAGTCTTCCACCAATACCCGTCCCATGTTTGATGGTCAAAAATCGTGACACGAACGGGACTCGCATTCGGGGGCAATGATATGGGGCGTTAGCAGACTGCGGAATAGGGATAGCGTGTCAAGCGTGGGTTTGCTAAATTCCGTCAAGCAAGCGTATTTCAGGATCGGTATTCACGCCGCGCCGCCGGGGACATTGTTGTACCGTGTCCATCGGATGTTGGAGGCCGGCTCGTACTTGGCGCAATCCGGTCGCCGAACGCAACCGGTCGCCGAAAACGCTCTCTACGATCAGGATGGGCTGCGCTGCATCCACAACCACGATTTCATGTCCGATCCGGCTTTCGTCCGTGCCTATCAGCGCGGCGTCCAGGCCGCATCGGATTATGGCTGGCACTGGCGCGTGCATGTCGGACTCTGGGCGGCACGGCTGGCCGCGCGCTTGCCCGGCGATTTCGTCGAATGCGGAACCAACCGAGGGTTCCTAAGCTCGGCCATTATGAAGGACCTCGATTGGGACAAGACCGGCCGCCGTTTCTATCTGCTCGATACGTTCAGCGGCCTGGCCGAGCGCTACGTCTCGGTCGAGGAGAAGAAGGACGGTGTGCTCGAACGCAACCGGCGAGAACTGGACAGCGGTTTCTATACGACGAACGTCGAGGCGGTGCGTGCGAATTTCGCCGAATGGAAAAACGTGTGCATTATTGTCGGCGCAATTCCCGAAACTCTGGAACAAATTGACACCCAGTGCATCGCCTTTCTACATATCGACTTGAATTGCTCGCCCCCCGAAGTCGCGGCGATACGCCACCTTTGGGATCGCCTAACGCCCGGGGCGCCTGTGTTGCTCGATGACTATGGCGGTTTTGGCTATGAATGGCAGAAGATTGGGATGGATGCTTTCGCAACTGAACGAGGGCTTTCTATCTTGTCGCTGCCAACTGGCCAGGGCCTTCTCATTAAACCGCCTTGAGCCCCCGGTTCGCTGGCTGAATTACAAACTGATGGGGTGGATGGCCCCCTCACGGCAACTTCGTGCCAAGAATGGTGGTCGTCGCAGATCACCAGCAAAAGGAGCCATCCATGGGCGAGATTGCCATCGGTATCGACATTGCGAAGCATGTTTTCCAGCTGCACGGGGTTGACGCTGCCGGAAAAGTTGTTGTGTGCCGGCGCTTGCGCCGGGCCCAGGTCGCAACCTTTTTTGCTGCCCTACCGCCCTGTCTGGTGGGGATGGAAGCATGCGCGACCGCGCACTTTTGGGCGCGTGAGATCGCCGCATTTGGACATGACGTGCGCCTGATGCCGCCCGGCTCCGTCAAACCCTCCGTGAAGCGCAACAAACACGATGCGGCCGATGCCGAAGCCGTTTGCGAGGCCGTGCGGCGGCCTTCGATGCGCTTCGTGCCGGTCAAGACCCCAGCGAGCCAGGCGGCGCTCGTCGCGCCCAGCGTCCGCGATCTTCTGGTCCGGCAACGAACGATGCTTGTCAATGCGTTGCGGGGCCACTTGGCCGAGTTCGGCATCGTCGCATCGCGTGGCCTCAACAAGGTCAAGGATCTGGTGGCGGTGATTGCCGATGAGAAGGATGGGCGCCTCCCCGCGAGCGCCCGCGGCGCGCTGCGGCTTCTCGCTGCGGAGCTCGGCCCGCGATCGGCCGCCGGATCGTGATGATCGAAACCAAGATCGTTGCTCGGATGAGAACCGATTTGGTCGCCCGGCGGCTCGCCACCATTCCCGGGATCGGCCCGATGATCGCCACGCGGATTGTGGCTGTGGTTCCGGACCCTTCGGTCTTCCGGTCGGGCCGCGACTTTGCCGCCTGGATCGGGCTCGTGCCGCGGCAGAACCCGTCAGGCGGCAAGAGCCGTCTTTGCGGCATTTCCAAACGCGGCAACGGCGATCTCCGGCGCCTGCTGGTTGGCGGCGCCATGGCGGCCATGTTCCGCGCGAAAGTCCTGCGCACCGACCCCTGGCTTTGTCGGCTGCGAAGCCGCAAGCCGACGATGGTTGCCGCGGTGGCGCTGGCCAACAAGATCGCACGTTGCGTGTGGGCCGTTCTGCGGCGCGGCGAAGCCTGGCGGCCGACGGCGGGATCTTCGCGACCGCACGAGCCTGCCGCCATGCTCGCCGGCGTCAAGACCACGCCGCCTTCGGCGGTGGCCTTCGGCCAGTCTTGACCCCGGCTGCGCGCGGCGCCACCGATGCGCTAGGCCGGGACGGAGAAACGGTCTCTCGGTCAAACCGAGAAACTTATGTTTGCGAGGGCAAAACGAGCAGATGGATGTGACGGACAATCGGTCGATCCGACGGAACGAGCCGAACCTGAAGTGTCTCAAGGGACTTCGATCCCGGCAAACTGATCAGGCCTCGCTCCGCGGACTCCATCGTGGCCAGCGGCCATGGTGCCGCGTCAACAGGCCGGACACATGACCGCAAGCGACCACGTCCTTCCCGTCGCGCTACGAAAGTCCTGGCAAACCGGGGGCCATCCACACATGAGGCACTGCCGGAATTTTGGTGCGGACGACGGGAGTCGAACCCGTATGACCGAAGTCGAGGGATTTTAAGTCCCTTGCGTCTACCAGTTTCGCCACGTCCGCTTGCCGCCATGGGCTTTAACGGCGCAAGCAACGGCAGACAAGCGCCGTTTAGGTTAGCGCGGGGCAGGGCAGACGAACATCGTCAGCCTTGGCCAGGCCCGGCGATCGGCGCCTGAAAACTCAAGCCGAGGTCCCAACGGAAATAGATCCAGGTGTCCTGCGAAACCTCGGTAATGAAGGTATCGACGAAGGGCTGCCCCAGCGGCTTGGCATAGACCGTCGCGACATGCGCCTTGGGCAAGACCGCGCGGACGATTTTTTGCCGTCGCGCCGGGATCGGCCAGATCGTCGACAACGAGACGGCGTTCGCCGCGCGCGGGCGCGGGCAGAACGCTTTTCAAGATTTGCATGTCCCCCTGAATCTTCTCCCGAGCATAGCTCGCGACACAGATTGTCTCGATGACCCGCATATCGAGCTCGCGCGACGATGGCGGCCGGCACCAGGCCGCCTCTGGTGATCGCCACCATGCCGGAAAAACGCCCGGCTGCGGAGAGCCGCCAGGCGAGCGCCCGCGCATCGCGATGAAACTGATCCCAGGAGACATGAAAGGCCTTTTCGGCGGCGGCGTTTCCTTGGGAGGGCGCGCCGGGCATCGGGGTTCAGGCCCGCTCCTTGGCGAGCCGGGCCACCATGGCGGCGATCTTTGCCGCAGCTGCGGCGACCCTTGCCGCGTCCCTTCCGCGAACCACGATTTCATTGTGAAAGCCGCCGTCGCGGAAAGCGGGATAGGAGCCGATCGAAAGCTCCGGGCTGGCGGCGGCGAGATCGCCGAGCGCGTCCGCATAGGCTCCCTCGAACAGACTTCCCGCTGGAATTGTCTCGGCGATCATCGGAGCGCCGGTCGCGAGCTTCGGCGCGACATCGTCGAGCATGGCTTGCATGATCGCGGGAACCCCCGCCATGACGATGACATTGGCGATCCAAAAGCCGGGCGCCGCCGATATCTTGTTCTCGATAAGGCCGGCGCCATGCGGAATGCGCGCCATCCTCCGGCGCGCTTCGTTCAGATCTCCCGGCTTGATTCGCTCGAGCAGAAGCTTTATCGCACGCGGATCTTCCGAAATTCCGACGCCGAGCGCGGCGGCCACCGCGCCGGCGGTTATGTCGTCATGCGTCGGGCCGATGCCCCCGGTCGTGAAGAGATAATCATAACGCGCGCGCAGCGCATTGACCGCCGCGGCAATCTCGGCCGTCACATCCGGAACGACGCGCACCTCGCGCAGATCGATGCCGATCTTGGTAAGGTAATCCGCGATATAACCGATGTTCTGGTCCTTGGTGCGCCCGGAAAGGATCTCGTCGCCGATGACGAGGAGCGCCGCCGTCACGGATGCAGCTTGCGTCATGACCGTTCCCCAAGACGCGTGCTAGTGTAGTGTCTCGTGCAAAAGGTTACAATTTATCCTGGCGCGCGAGCGGTGGCATTTTCAGCGCCGCTCTGCCGCGATTGACCTTGAGGATGATGGCGTTGGCGGATTTTGTCCAGACGAAAGGCGTCGGATCGGCATTGTTGTGCTTGATATAGTCGCGGATGGCGGCTTCAAGTTCCGGCACGCTCGTGAAAACACCGCGGCGAATACGCTCCGTGGTGATCTTTCCGAGCCAGCGTTCGACGAGGTTCAACCACGATGACGAGGTTGGAATGAAGTGGAGGTGAAAGCGCGGGTGTTTGGCGAGCCAATCCCTGACTTCCTGTTTTTTATGGGTCGCGTAGTTGTCGGCAATGCCGTGAATGTCGAGTTGTTTGGGCGTGTTGCGGCCGATGGTTTTTAGAAAAGCCAGAAATTCCTGATGCCGATGGCGCTTCATGCACTGACCGATGACTTCGCCTTTCAGAACATCGAGCGCGGCAAACAATGTGGTTGTCCCGTTGCGCTTGTAGTCATGCGTCAGGGTGCCTTGGCGGCCTTTCTTCATCGGCAAGCCAGGCTGGGTGCGGTCAAGTGCCTGGATCTGGCTTTTTTCGTCGATGCAGAACACCAGCGCGTGTTCCGGCGGGTTCATATACAGGCCGATAACATCTTCAAGTTTTTCGATAAAATGCGGATCGTTGGACAGTTTGAACGTCTTGACCAGATGCGGTTTCAGGCCGTGCGCATCCCAAATCCGCTGCACCGAAGCTTTGCTGACACCGCTGATTTTAGCCATCGAGCGGCAGCTCCAGTGCGTCGCGTGCGCGGGCGGGGTCAAGGTTTTTTCAACGACTTCGGTTTCTTTTGTTGGTGGCAAAGGTTTGAAACTGCGTCCCCGGGGACGATCTTGATAAAGCGCGTCAACGCCGCCTTCGGCAAAGCGGTTGCGCCAGCCGATGATGGTTGGACGCGATGTGCCAAGTTCTTTCGCCAGCGCGTTGGTTGATTTTCCTTCGGCCGCGCCCAGAATAATCCGCGCCCGCAAAGCGATGCGCTGCTCCGTCTTGCCGGAACGCGCCAGCCGTGCCAAGGCCGCCTTGTCCGCGGGCGTCATGTCGAGTGCCGGGCTGCCTGTCCACATGCAGCGCAGTATACACGTCCCGGATCACATTGTAATGCGTTGCGTGAGACTATACACTAGCATGAGAGGGAACAGAATTCGACTTGTTTGAAGCGCAAGCTGCCCGCGACGGCTAAAAAAGCCGCGGGACCTTCGGCAATTCCTGTTTGAGAGGGCATGATGGCGGAGTTAGCGGTTGTGATCGACGGTCGGGTCTACCGGGTGGCCTGCGACGAAGGCGAGGAAGTCCGTCTCGGCGATCTCGCGCAATTGGTCGATGCCAAGATTTCCGCGCTGCGGCAGCGGTTCGGCGAGATTGGCGACCAGCGTCTCATCATCATGGCGGCGATCACCCTCGCCGACGAACGGACGGAGGCGAACACCCGCGTCCGCGAGCTCGAAGCCGAACTCGCGCGGCTGAAGGCTCCTTCGACTCCCGCCCCTGACTGGGCCGAGCAAGTTGCGGTTTCCCTGAACGAGGCGGCGCGGCGGATCGAGCATGTCGCGCAGGATCTGAATGATTCCAGCCGCGAGTAGACGTGCGGCGTGAAGTTGGGGCGCGGGCCGAAGCTCACCGCGCAGCAGCAGCACGGGCCGATCAAACGCCACGACGCCGGCGAGCCGGTGCGTGAGATTGCGTTCTCGCCTTTGATTTTGGCGATGCCGCCCGGATGCGCTCGGATCGCCACGCCGGGCGCGGCTGGGCCAAAAAGGCGATACGCCCCTTGTTGAAACCGCGCGCGCGGCCATAGCCGGCTCGGACCCACGCAAAAAGGCGGCGTCAACGGCGCGGGGTTGATCGCGTTTGTGAAGCGATCGATTGCCGGACGTAAGGGCGAAATCCTTTCGATCGGCGATCGCGGACCGGCCCGCATCGCTCGAAAACCCAGGGCGTATGTTGAAAGCCAAAAGCGAAAGTCGCGGCTCTTTTATTTGCCTCCCTAGGCGTCGGTTCGCAACCCAGTTCAACTTGACGATGGTTGCGCGGGGCTATCGAAGCGGCGAACCGAGCCACTTAGTGTTCCGGCTCAGGCGTCGAGGTAGTATCGCGGCGCCGGAGCACCA
Source organism: uncultured Alphaproteobacteria bacterium (assembly GCA_963706215.1). Taxonomy (GTDB): domain Bacteria; phylum Pseudomonadota; class Alphaproteobacteria; order Rhizobiales; family Beijerinckiaceae; genus Methylocapsa. Next base: position 874,174 of record OY970154.1, read on the forward strand.
CGATGTCCTGAAGTTCGAAATATCTCCACCAGTTGCGGGCGATGTAAGCCTCGGAAATGAACGTGACCCCATATTCGTACCATCTCGAAGTCAGATGGCCGTGCTAACGCAGGAAGCAGAAGCCGGGTCCGGCATCGAACGCCGCGCGCGCCGCGGCGAAGCCCGCATCCGCGACGGGGAGTGTCCGGCCAGGCTCCGTCTTCACCGCTTGCACCCAAGGCAGGTGGCCGACAATCCAAGCGATACTGTCGGCGTCAATATCGGCGCCGGCATAGCGCCCCTGAAAACCTTTGAACATGCGCGCGAGGCGGCCGGCGCCGACCCCGAAATCGAGCAGGTCGTGAAAATCGGACAGCGGCGTCGGGCTCGCCGCCGCAAGCGCCCTCACGATCGCGCCGCCATGCGCCGCGAAGTGCTGGTCGTTGACGAGGTCGTTGTCGACGCCAAACGTGCAAGATATGTTATGTCGTTGCTCAAACGCAAACGTGTTATCGATTAAGAGGTGATTAAAATGATAGCGCCCGCTAATGGACCGGCACACGATGTCGAACGTTTCCCATTGATTATTTATGTTCATGTGCCAAAAACAGGCGGTACCACCGTGGGTAAGTTGCTTTGGTTATGCTCCCATCGAGGGCAGGGCCGATGCGAGGGGATCCCTGGTCTCAAACTTCTCGACGCGGCGCGTCGTAATGATTGGCTCGGCGGGCATCTTCCGAGAGAGATATTCGCCACCTCTTTGATCTCGCTTGACCGGCCAATAGAATATTTCACAACTATCCGAGAGCCTATCTCTCAAATTCTTTCACATTTGAATTGGGAATTCGAAATATACAACCGGGGTCCAATTTTCTTCTTGGCGCATCATCACCATCACCAGCTTATATCGGCCGAGGTGCGGGCAACGGATTTTTCCAAAACGTCCTCGGTAATTGCGCTTCTACTTCGATACAAGGATATTTTTCTCAACTTTCAAGCTCGTATGATCCTCGGCGACGATTTCGCCACAATTCCTGCCAGCGAAGTCGCGCGCAGGGTAGCGGCCTTCACTTTCATCGCGACCAAGGAAAATTTATCCGCCCTCTATCCGGCGTTCGGGTTTGCGCGGCTCCCCGGGCAAATCAATGAACTGCGCGAGAACGCAGCCCAAAAATACTACTTCGACACGACCTTATTTCAGAGCCAAGAAATCCTAGACTTTCTGGCGCAGCATCACGCCCACGATTTCCGCCTCTATGATTGCGTCCGCCAAACCTCTTGGTCCGCGGAAGGACGTCGCCCTTTTCGGCCCGCTTTTCCATTCGTCACGGCTGACAACTATGAAGAACAGGCTTATCTGGACGCCAATCCAGACGTAGCCAAAGCTTTGAAACGTCACCGAACTTGGCGTTCCGGCCGCGATCATTTCGCAGCGCATGGCCAAGCCGAGCAACGCCGTCAGCTTATCCTGCCCAGCGAGGTTGACGAGCAGAGGATACACGCACTCGCAATTGTCCGTCATCAGAGTATTTGAAACAGAAGGCGGCGGGATTTAGTGGAGGGCGCGGCGACGGCTGAATTTATGCGGCGATCTTTTTGTGTTGCAAGCGGCGATTTCCGATTGTGTCTCGTTTGATCCTTTCTCGTTCCAGCAGGATAGTTTAAGCGCGTCCGAAGTAGACGTCAGCCGGGGTGAGATTACTTCGTGACCTGGCTCCCTTCCTGATTCCGCGTTTTGAGTGAGGGTCCGTCACCAAGGAGACGGACGATGAAGAAGAGCAGGGTTCAACGAGGCGCAGACCATTGGCGTGCTGCGCGAACAGAAAGCTGGAAGCCCGACCGCGGAGGTTTGTCGCCAGCACGGTATCATGCCCGTTGATAAAGCACACGCCTTGCGAGCCTTTCGGCGATCAAGCTGATGGCAAGACTAGCCGTCGCAAAAGTAATGAGGTAAGGAATGTTGAGAAGCTTGTCCGGATAGTCCTCGTAATAAGAATAACGAATCCACTCGACGCATTGCAACAAGGGGTTCAAGGCAAGCCACCGGTCATAGGGGTCCGGAATGGCGCTTGGAAAGAAAAGAACGCCGGACGCGAGCCAAAACACGGGCATGGAAAGATTGAATATCATAAACCAAACCGGGAGGACACTGGCGATCAACGCATTGGGAACAGCCATAGAAAAACTGAAATAAATTGTCGCTGCGACCGCGAATACGATTCCAGGCCAGTCGCGAGGCGAAAAATCATTTGAATAAACCGCAAATATGCAGATGAAAATAATAAAAACAACGACGGAACCGGCCGCCTCTAGGACACCTCTTGCAAGGAGAATATCGAATATCTTCACACGATTAAAATGAAGAAGCGGACGGTTTTCGGCGAGCGCCATGACGATCTGTCGCGACAAATAAACGTAAATCACGAAGGGCAAGACGGATAAGCCGTAATAAACCACCTGATCCGTTCCTACCGGAGCCAAGCGGCCTAATACGTGGTAAACTATCACAACGATCAGTAAATGCGCCAGGGGCATCAATAAAATCATCAAAAATCCTGTATAGTATGCTCCAGCTCGCAGTTTAATGTCGCGCAATAGGATCGCCCCGATCGCGGCGGCGTTGATCGCGAGCGGGGAAGCGCGTGGCCGCCGCATCGGCTCTGTCCCGGGCGTTGCTTCCATTATCGCCTCCGGATCCGAACGAAGTTCGTCACTGTCCCAGTCCTCGTCCAGAGACGCCGCGCCGGGCACCTCTGACATCGATTGTATCGTCTCGGACCGCCGGGTGCCTGCCGCAGGTCATTTCCGCCCGGTCGCATTCCCCGGACCGGGGCGGCTTCCGGGTAAATCATCAAAGGTTTTTCCGGTAGAACTCGACGGCATCGTCGATGCGGCTGAAGGCCACGAGCTTACCGCGGCAAAGCACGAGGCCGCGGTCACAATAGGCCTTAACCGTCCCGATGTCATGCGACACCATGATCATGCTGCTGCGGCCGCGTTTTTCTTCGAATGCCTGTCTGCACCGCAAGCCGAATCTCGCGTCGCCGACGGCGGTGATTTCGTCGACGAGGTAGCAATCGAAATCAATTGCCATGGAGAGGCCGAAGGCGAGACGGGCCTGCATGCCGGATGAATAGGTGGCGACCGGCATGTCGAGATAATTTCCGAGTTCGGAAAAATATTCGACGAAATCGATCACCCGCCGCAGGTTGGCGCCGTATATCCGGCTCGCGAATTTGAGATTCTCGCGCCCTGTCATCAGGGGATGAAATCCGCCGCCGAAGCCGAGCGGCCAGGAGATCCGGACATCGCGGAAGATTTGACCCGAATTGGGCAGCTCGGTGCCTCCGATCAGGCGCAGAAGCGTCGATTTTCCCGCCCCGTTCGAGCCGAAGATGCCGTAGGTGTACTGCGCATCGAACAAATACGTCACATCGTCGAGAACGACCTTCCGATGGTTCTCGGTTCTGTAAAATTTTGACACGCGGGAAAGCCGGATCATTGCGCGCCATCACCTTGCGAGCTTGCGGAGCGCCGTCCGCCAAAGAGCCGCGCCAATCCCATAAAACAACGCGGCCGCGGCTATTCCAAGCAAGCTGAAAAGGACTCGTTTTGGATAGGTTGAGTTCCGCGGAAGAACCGGATGGACGAACGTCGCGAGATAGACGTGCTTTCCTTCCGCGTTGACACGGGCGCGCTCGAGGGCGGCGGCGGCCAGCGTATATTGTTTTTCGGCGATCTGCTGCTCGAGTTTCAACTCGTCGAAGCAAGTCATCTTGCCGGCGATTGTCCCGGGCTCCGTATCGTCTCGCGAAGTCAAAAGCTGCTCGAGGCCGGTAATCTGTTCGCCGATCACGTCGACGCGCGTGCGCATGATCTGAACCTGCGGCGCGGATTCGCTGACATTTCCCCGCTCGGATGCTGTCAGTTCCTGTTCGAGGCGGATTTTTTCCAAGCGAAGCTCCGAGATCAAGCGGCCGATTCCCTCGGCCGTGCGTTGCGGATCGAGCGTCGATTGCTGGTTACGGAGATCACGCATGGTCGCGAGCGCGTTGGTCAGGCGCGTTTCGGCGCGCGCAAGTTCCGCTTCCGCTTCGCCGACCGCGTCTTGACGCGCGCGGGCCGAAAGCCCGTTCACCAGGCGCTCGCTCAAATCGACCGTTGCGTTGGCGATTCTGAGCGCCTCTTCCGGCGAAAACGCACTCACCCGCATCGTCACGATCCCGGACGGCGCTTCGATCGACGTTTTGATGTGCGATTTCCAATATTTGACGAGGTCTTCGATCGGATCGGCGGCATTAAAGCGGGAAATCCGGTCGATTCCGTCGCGTCCAAAGATCGCGCGAAGGTCGAGCTCGCGATCGAGCGCTTCGACCATGGCCTGGCTTTTCACGTAATTGACGACGATGAGAGAATCTTGCACCTGCGTGAAGGATGCAAGGCCGGTCAGAGCCGAGATGGCGTCTATGGGCGGCTGCACGCCGCCTCTGACCGCAAAGCGCGCCTCCGAAGTGTATTGGCTCGAAGCAAGGAGCGAGAAATAAACAACCGCAGCCGCGGCCGGCGTGGCGAAAAAAGCCAGAAACCCGAACAGCCCAGAGCGGGATCGCCGGATCGGACTGAAGGTCTGACGGGCGATTCGCGCGGTGATGGCCCAGCTTGTCCGCGAGATGGTCCTTGCGTTGGCGAGCCGCACCGCGCGTGCCGAGCGACGCAATTCCTCGGCGGCCATCGCGGCGCGTTCGAGAGCGGCCGCGTGCATCCCGGCAAGCGCGCCAGGCTTTGTCGGGTCACCGGAATCGGTTTTTGAGGCAGTCACACCATGCGTCCCATGCGATTTCGAACCGCCATCGGGGGCGTCCTGGGACGGTCCGTTCCTGGAGGCCACGAATGGTCCCTTTTGAAGCGGAAATCGTAACTAACCATTTTGTCGAAACGGCGTCGACAAATCGCCATTCCAGGACTTAGGCTAATTCGGTGCAACGAGACCGTGCGCCGCGTAGAGCGCGAGGAGATCGCGGGCCATATCGGCCGGAACCCTCTCGTACGAACTAGCGGCGCACATCTCGCTGGCAAGGTTGGGCTCGTCCGCGACTTTGCGTAATATGCCGGTAAGGCTACCGAGATTGCCGCGCGCGAAATGAAATCCATTGACGCCGTTTTCGACGAATTCCGTCATCCCGGCCACATCCGCCACGATAACCGGCGTATGCGTCGCCAAGGCCTGCAAAAGAATGAGTGGACTGTTCTCGTACCAAGTGGACGGAATTACGAGGTAGTCCAGCGTGCCGAAAGCCTCGGCCAGTTCCGCCCGTGGCAAAATTCCCGGAAATTTGACCTGTAGCCCCTCCGCTAGCCGCAGCAATTTGGCGTAATATGCGGGGTCTTGATCGTGCGGCCCCCATAGGCTCAGCGAAAGATTGGCGCGGCCGCTGGCGCGCAAGGCCTCGACCAGGAGATGCGCTCCCTTGTGAGGGGAAAACTGGCCGATGAAGCCGAGCCTCACCGCGCCGCAATCGCGCCGCGCCGGTTTGGGCGCGCGATCGATTTCGATGCCGAAATGGCTGAGGCGCAATGGCGCGGGAAAACCATTGTGCTCATAGGCGCCCTTCAAGAAGAGGGTAGGCGCGATGGCCTCGCGATAGACCTCCATCGCGCGTCGCAGAATACCGGGCCGCAGGACGATGTCGTTCGGAACGAACGAGCTGATGGTGACCGGCTCTCGCTCGTGGCGGCCGAGCCTGGCGAGTTGGCGAGAGACGGCAGCCCGCAGAACCGGGTGTCCGCCAAGCTTGGCGATGAATTCGGCGTTAGGACGCGAGCCCGCGAGCTTGAGAAAGCAGGCGATGCAATTGGCGCGCTCCGGGTCCGGCCCCTCGCAAAGAGCCCCTTGCGCATTCTCGAGCTGGTTAGTGTAGCAAAACCCGAAAAAATCGGTCAGCGTGGCAAACACCGGAATATCCATCCGTCGCGCCACGTCGAGCAATGCCGTCGTGTGGCTAATCAGATGGCAGACATGAATGACATCGGGCCGCAGCCGGCGAAGCAGACGCTCATGGAGATGCCGCAGGGCGGGCTGCTCGTAACTGTCGCGAACGCAGCGGTTCGGGAAAAGATTCTTGTCGATCGAGACAACGCGAACGCCTTCGTGAATATCCTCTTCGATAACGTTCCCTTGGCCCGGTTCGCCGGCCAATGTCGCCGACACCACGACAGGTTCATGCCCGGCCGCGGCCAGTTCTTTCGCAAGGGCCAGGGTATAGGCCTCCGTGCCGTAAAAATGGCGCGGGAAAAAGCAATGGACGTAGAGCGCGATTCTCATGTCACCGCTTTGGCCATGCTTGCGAGGGTTCTCGCGACGCCTTCCTCGAAGGAAACGCGCGCCGACCAGCCGAGTTCGTGCCGGGCTTTGGCCGAATCGAGCACCGAGACAGGCACGTCGAATGGCCTTCCCTGCTCGCGCTCGACCATGATCGGTTTAGCCAAATGCTTCTGAAGAACGGCGACGATGTCGTTCAGCGAACGGCCTTTCCCGCTGCCAATGTTGAGTGCGGCGGATGACTTTTCGGAGTGCCCGGCGCGCAGCAGCGCTTCCACGGCGTCGTCGATATAAACGTAGTCGCGCACGACCGCGCCATCGCCAAACATCTGGATCGGGACGCCCGCAAGCGCGCGTTTGCTGAAATGCGTGACGGCGCCGAAAAGCCGCGCGGTCTCCTGCCCCGGTCCAAACAGATTTCCGATCCTGAGCGACACCGGCCTAATCGCGCCAAAGGACGCAAAAAGATCGAGATAGGCTTCGACCGACCGTTTTGACACGCCGTAGGCGGACAGGGGCCTCAGCGGATGCTCCTCCGCCGCCGGCGCCTCAACGAGCCGCCCGTAGACCGTTCCACCGGAGGACGCGAATACGAACCGCGAACTTGTTCCACGCTCGACGCTTTCGAGCAAGCGCAAGGACCCAACAATGTTGATCCGTGCGTCTTCGGAAGGCGCTAGATTGGAATCGGCGGGGATGGTCGACCAGCTCAAATGATAGATCGTATCGACGCCGCGCAGGATTCCGGCCAGCGGCGCGGCCGGATCGGCGAGATCGGCCTGCCGCCAGATCAGGTGCGGATGCGGCGCAAAGGGACAGGTTTTGCGGCCGGTCGCGACCACGGTTTCGCCCACAGCCAACAGAGCCGGGACGAGGGCTCGGCCCAGAAAGCCGCTGGCGCCCGTGACGAGGGCTCTCACCGTCATAATTATGGCACTCGTTAAATGGGAAAATGAACCGCGTCTGGAAGCCCGCTTAGAATTTCGACTTCCCGCGGCGCAAGATCCCGGTAGAGCTGGAAGTATCTGACCGCCATATCCTCCACCGAAAACCGTTCAAGCGCGAGGGCGCGATTGCGTTCGCCAAGAGCCGCGATCCGCTTGGGATCATCGAGAAGCGCGATCACGATTTCCACCGTTTCGTCGAGAGTTTCGCCGAGCGTCCGCGTATCGCCGAGGATTTCCGGCACCGCGCCGACCTTGTAGCCCGCGACCGCCAATCCGGCACACATGGCGAAAGGGATCACCTGACCGAAACTCTCCTGCCGCACCGGTGCGATAAAGGTCTTGAACCGCGCAAATTGCGCCGGCAGGTCCTCATATGGGACATAGCCCGTAAATTCAAATTGCGAAAGCCTGCCTTCGTGCTCGACGCGCGACCGGAAATGCGCGAACAAGGATCCATCACCGATGATGACGACGCGTGTTTTTGGCCGTCGTTCGGCAATCTCTAGGAATAATTCGATCGCGTCCTTGTCCAGCTTATCGTTTTCGAGTTTGTAGATCATGCCGATGGCATCGAACGCATGGGGATCGATGACGGTCGGCGGCGCAAACCGGTCGAGGTCGATGCCAGGGCGGATGACGCTTGCCGGAACGCTCGAGCCGAATTGGTCAAGGACGCTGTGCGATACGAAGACATTGCGATCGACATGCACGCCCGCGAAGGGAGCAACCGGCGTATTGATGTTTTGCACTATCGGACATCCGAACTCGGCCGCGATCTCAAAAATCGTCCTGTACCATGATTCGTCCACATCGCCCCAGTAATGAACATGCACGATGTGCGGGCGGAAGCGGCTGAATATACCACGCACAAGATGAGGGGAATTGGGTTTTGGCACGACATCGATCGACATCCCCTTATGAGAACCATGGTTAGGCAAGGCGGATGTCGCGACCTTCATTTCGAAGCGGTGCCCAAGATGATTGTGAAGATCGACGATAAGCTGCGTCGAGCCTCCGATCCAGACATTCGCGATCGCGTGCAGAACTCTCGGCCGCCGGACAAGTGCGAGCCTCTGGCGGGGCTCGAACTCGATAGACGGAGGGTGGGAAAAAACCGAATGAGCGCCGCAAATGTCCCGCGAATGCGGGAAAATCGACCCTGCGCGTAAAGACGCTCCGCGAGGAATCGAAAACCAGCCGTTCGCTGCGAAAACGCGCGTCCTTGATGCGGCGGCCGGTCTCGCGCCAACGCAAGATTAGAGCCGCGAGTTTGAGTGGAAACCGCAAAATCCTCGCTAGACGGCGAAGTCCGGTTCGCGCCAACGAGCCCGCCCGCAGCAAAGGTTCGAGACGCGCCAGCCGCGCGTCGAGTTCGGCCAAATGATCTTGCATCACGAAAAGACTACGGTTGATCGCCGCCCGCTCGTCGCGCGCGGCCGACTCATCCGCGCCGGCACCCGCCGTTGGATGGGACAGGCCAGGGCTTTCCGGCGATGCGGATTGCGCCCCGGCCGGCACGGCCGTCCTTTCGTCGGCCGGCCTCGCGGCGGCCAACGCCGGCGCCTCTTTTGCCTCGGGGTTCAAGCTAGATCCGTCCAATGCTCCGCCATATCGCCGCTCATTATGGCTGCAAAATGCCGCCCGGCAAATGCCCCTGGGACCATGACGCCAGATAACGCTCTTTTTGCAAATCCAGCCACGAATCGCTTCCTCTCAGGCGAGGGCGGCCGATAAACTGACGAGCGAGAGACCGGGATGAAAGAAAGGATCGTCTCGCAGCCGGTCGGCCCAGCGTTGCCGGAAGTAGGCGCGCTCGGCCGCGTACGTGTCGAGACGCCGGAAAGTAGCCTTGCCGCGGGTTGCCGATTCGAAATGAACAACACGCGCGAACGGCGTCCACAGGGTCGCGAACCCGAGCTCCTCGAGCCGCAGGCAAAGGTCGATGTCATTGAACTCGACCGGAAAATGAACGGCGTCAAATCCGCCAACCGCCACGAATTTCGCCCGCTCCACGGCAAGGCACGCTCCGGTGACCGCGGATGCTTCGTGAAGGATTCGATTGCGGCCGAGCCAGCCCTGCTCCCCATCGCGGAGACCCGCATCGAAATGCCCCACGCCGTCACCAAACCCGACGACAACTCCGGCGTGCTGAATTCGCCCGTCCGGATAAAGAAGCTTGCAGCCGACAGCGCCAACTTGTGGGTCGATGGCCCGTTCCGCAAGCTCGCGGAGCCATTCGGGCTCGATGATTTCCATGTCGTTATTCAAGAAAACAATGACGGCGCCCCGCGCCTGGGCGGCACCGAGATTGTTCAGGGCAGCGAAATTGAAAGGCCCCGGCGCACGCAGCAGCGTGACGCGCTCGTCCTTGGCCGCCGATCGAAGCAGGCTCAGAGCCCGCGGATCGGTGCTGCCATTGTCGACGATGACGAGATCGAGCCGTGCGAACCGGGTTTTCTCCAAAATGCCGGAAATCGTCCGGCGCAAGAACGCCTCATTGTCGCGCGTCGCCATCACGATTGTTACGCTTGTTTCGGGCGCCCGCGCGCGCCGAGGCTTGGTTGACGAGGTTACGTCCTGCTCTTCGCGGCGTCTTTGTCTCGTCCGCAGGAGAAAACGCCGGATATGGCGAACGTCTCGATGCCCCAGACCATGGAGGACGTTTTGGACAAAGCCGGTCTCAGTGATGGGAACTTTCGCCAATCGTATCCGGCTGCGCGCATGGCCGAGCCTTGTCAACATCAATCGTCCAACATAGGGCCGCCCCGCCTGCAAATAAGCGCTCCAATCCGGTTTGAATATTGGCGCCTGGCCTTCCGCCGTCGCAGTCTCCTCGTCGCAATAAAGCACCAAGGCATCCGGCGCCCTCTGGCTAGCCTCGATAAAACAAGCGAGCGCATGCGGCGCGAGACGATCTCCAAATTCGACGAAAGCAACAAAATCCGCGTCTTCTCCATCAAGTTCCATCGGTTCGCCGCGCGCCGCAAGCCGGGCGTCCTTGGTCAGCCATGAATTGAGCCGACCGTTGACCTCGGCGTCCTCCGAGGTTCCCAGAATCGTGAGTGTCCAGCGCGGGTAGAGTTGGCCGCGAAGCGCCGCGATGGTTTCATCGATCCGCGCCGCCGTGGTCTTAGTTTCGAGGAAAACGAGCAGCCTTGCCGCCGGCGCGCGCGCCCAGTCGCAGCGCGGGCTCTCGAATTCATCGAGACGAGCGGCCACCGAGAGCCTGTCGCGATAGGCGGGCCATGCGGTCAAGGGCGCGCCTTGAATGGACCAGCGGAGATTTTCTTGGGCTTCATTCCGCCACCCCAGAAGCCAGGTCCCGGCCGCACCAAACAATCGGCCTCTGTTACCCGCCAATCCCATGCGCAGCAAAGCGAAACTTGATAAAGGTTCGATCTCCTCGATCGTAAAGCAGAAACGGCCGGGTTCGGAAACCGGCGATATCCACACCGCAGTGGCCTCCGCCGGCGCGACGGCAAACCAATCCGCGCGCCCAAGAACAGGGCCTGGCAGCAGATGCCAGCCGATCTGCTCCGAGCCTCGCCGGTAGCTCACCAACGGCCGCACCGGCCGGTCGTACAGCCCGAGCCGGTAACGCATCCGAAACCATCGTCCGGGCGCAAAAATCGAAATGGGTTCAATCGACAGCCACGGACGACCGTTCGTGGCAAGATAGTCCCTCGCGTTGCCTTCCACGCCGGAAACGGCGATCAGGCGGGCCGTTGGCGGCGCGCAATCGATGGCGGCCATCCGCTTGAATTTTTCCTTCAAAGCGCTTCCCAATCGATTGGCTCATTTGATTGAAGACGAACCGCTCAAAAGCAAAGGGTTGCAGCTGGTCCTCGAATAGTTCGGCAATCTTTCAACGGTCTGCTAGCCTAATTGATCCGCTGGGCGCGGCGCAAGAACCCGGACCACCTCGGAATAAACTTCGAGGTCTTTTTCGATCAAGGCGCGCGCCGGGCCCATTTCACGCAATCTCTCCGCAAGCCCCATCACCGTCTGGCTTGTGCGCGGCGAAATGCCGGGCAGCTGATCCGGCAGGTCCAGTACGGCGCCGACAATACGGAGGAACGCGCCCGCGTCGTCGCGCAAGCCGACCGCGTCCATCTCCGCCAGCGAATCGAGCGCGGCGGCGGTTTCCGGTGCCCGCGGAGGATCGAATGCGTTCGGAGCCGCCAGTTGATAGACGAATGGATTGTACAAAACGGCGCGCAACTCGTCGGAGGGGTGCGACAGCAGATCCTGCAGCGCGGTCAAATCGCCGAGATTGACATTGCAAAGCGTCTTCGCGCAGAGCTGAACGGTTTGTCCAAGGACGGCGGCCGTCGAATTCGCGCCGGAAAGCGATGCCCACTTCAAGATCAACAGCCGTTCGGACAGCTCCTCGAACGGCTCACGCAACAGAATCCCGGCCTTGAAGTTACGATCGCGGACCATCGGCTCCCACACCCGCCAAAAAATGCGGCCGGATACGAAAAGGGAGTTCGTGAACGAAATGGCGAATATCGACCTTGTGGTTTCTTCGGGAAGCAGCTCCAAGGATTTATAGGACATGTGAAACCGCGCGATCAGCGCATCATCCACACTGTGTGAGCGAAACAATTGGGTCTCAACCCGCAAGAATTTCGCGTCAACGAGTTGCGAGTCATCGCGGCGCCGGTAGATGAGGATATGGTTGTCGGCATCCTTGATTTCCAAATGTCCGGCGGCGGTCACGCCGGGGCAATTATTTTCATCCACCACGAAGCCGCAAACGCCCGTATTGTGGAGGCCTTGTTCCCTCAGCAGGGGGCGCACCACGAAGGCGTCTATAACGACATGATGTTCTGGACCGAGGTGGATGACGACCTTCGGGGTCGTCGCCGGATTGTCGGGCATGACCCAACCGACGATCCGCGAACCCGTGTCCTCGTCGATATGGAATAACATCGCCGTCCCGCGTTCCCATTCGCGGCGCCCGCGCGGTCTTCGCGACGCGCCGCCACTCAACGTTCGAGTTTGTGATCCCTAATACCCGCGACCGCGAGCATCATGACGCTCCACAGCGAGAACGCGCATATCCCGGCGAAGGCGACCGATCGCGCGCGGCGCGGATATTCGGCGATTTCCGGCTTCTTCGGTTCGACGAAAAGCGCAAAATAGACATGCTGCCGCTCGGACTCCTGACGCGCGCGTTCGTAAGCGGCCTGAGCGATCCCCAGAAGACGTTTCGAGAAGCGGACTTCCAGCTCCTGCTTTTCGAATCGCGCGATGGATTGAGCCGCGGTTTTGGCGTTCTTCCGATGACTGGTGAGAGCCGCGGTCAGCGAAGTGACCTGGGACCCGAGCGCCCGGATCTGATCGGAAAGAACCTTTTGTTCAGGCGCGTCGGCGGACAAAACCGTGAGGTTGGCGTCGCGGTCGCGTTCAAGGGACAATTTCTCACGTATGACGCCCAATAAGGTGTCCGCGGAGCTCTTCATCGTTTGTTTCGGATCGACGGTTCCCTCCTGGTTGCGCACATCACGCAAAGCAGTGAGCGCCGCCGAATAACGGAGGCTCGCGCGTTCCAATTCGTGGTCGGCCAAAAACAGCGCGTCACGCTCCTCCCGCATCGCGACACTGTCGATCATCTTTTCGGCGGAAACCGAGGTCGCGCGAGCCAGGGCGAGCGCATCATCGGGGGTGAACGCCAGGACCCGCACGAGCACGAGCCCCGAGACGCGGTCGACGTTGACGCTGATCATATCCCGCCAATAAAGCCAGAGATCGTCGTCGCTCTTCGTTGGATCGAAGCGCGACAGCCAATCCGCCTGATCCCGCGAAAATACCGACCGCAACCAACCGTCCCGATTGAGTTCCCTCACAACATTGCGGCTTCGCAGATAGTCCGCGGCCATGTAGGGGGCACTGCCGATTTCGTGTGTCCCATGTTTGCCGGCCTTGATCATCAGCGCAATATTGTCGTCGCCCGCGGCGAGCTCCGCCGCCGATCTGACGGTAAATCGAAATTCCACGCTATATTTGCCGGCGGCAATGAGACCGTAGTAGATCGCCGTGCACAATATGGGCAGCACGACCAGGAGGGCGAATGACAAACCGTGCGTTCGCCATGATCCGAATTGATCGATCGGGACGGAGACGCGGCGCAGATCTTCCCTCAGGACGAAAGGATCTAGCCCGGTCTCGCCTGACGAGTCCACCGGAGAGCAATCGGGGGGGCTGGCCGCGAGATGCGCTTCGTTCATCGGAATGCCGCTCGAGCCCCGGCCGTTAGCTTGTTCTTCATCTTGTTCTTCATAGGGTGTGGTCGCGCACGTTGGCGGCGATCACCGCGATGAGCGACCAGAGACTCAGCGCGCCCAGGGATATTAGCAAAATCATGTGTGCTCGCCGCGGAGCGATCGGGCTTTGCGGAATGGTGGGATCTTCAATGGCGACGAGGTAAATATGATGGTGGTTGGCGTCCACCTTTGCGTTGTCCAGCATCCTCTCCGCGAGCGCGGCGGCTTGCTCGGCCATTCTCAATTCGACGTCCAGTTTATCATATTCGGCGAGCATGGCGGAGGCGGTGGGCGAACCGAGATTGGCGCCCGTGATCCTGGCTTCGAGCGCCGCGATCTGATCGGAAAGGATTTGCCGATTTGCCGCGAGCATCTTGATTTGCGGCGCATCGGAGTCGAGCGAAGCCTTTGCGGTATCCAACTTTACTTCAACGTTGATGAGATCGCGCCGCAATTTCGTGATCGTCTCGCCCAGGGACCGCGCCAGGGCAAGCGGGTCGATCTGCATCCGCGCGTTGCGGAACTGTTCGAGACTCGCCTGGCGCGCCGAGAATTGCGTCATCGCGGTTTTCACCTCGGCCTTGGCGCGCTCGACCGCATCGTGCCGCATCCGGCTCAGAAGCTGATTTGCAACGATGTCGCATCGCGCGCGAATGGCGGTGGCGACCCGCACTGAATCCTCGCGGGAAAATGTTTTGACGGTGACCGTTACGATGCCCGAAGCGGCGTCCACCGACGTTTGGACCTTGCCGCGCCAATAGCGAAGCAGGTCCTCTGCCGGTCTCGAAGCAACGAACCTCGACCACCGGTCGATCCCCCGCTTGCTATATATGGTTCGCAGATCGATCTCCCTTGAGAGATCGTCGATCATCGAACGGCTAGCGATATAATCGGCGACGATATAGACATCCTGGCTGGAATTGAGGGCCGCCAAAGTGCCCAATCCCGAAGCCTTCAGGGCGTCGCTGCCGGGAAGCACCTCCGTCGCGCCTCGCACGGCGAAGCGCATTTCGGACCCGAACTGATCGGACGCGAGGAACCCAAAATAGATGGAACTCGTCACTAAGGGGGCGAGGACAATGACCACGAAGCTGCGCCAAAGCCACGACGATCGCGCGTCCGTCACGGTCGTCGCTTCGGCCTCGCCGGTCCCCGAAGGACCGGGTTTTTGCAAGCTGTGCCCGGCCTTCGTCGCAAGCCGGTTCAAGCTCTCGATCGAAAACCAAAGGCTCACGCCCCGGTCGCGCGCGCGCGCGCCAAGGCGCGGCCTCGGCAGCTTTCGGGCAGCGGACTCTTGCGGTCTTTCTAACATCGTTCCTTGGTAACGCTCGGGTATCGCCCGGCTGTGAGGGATATGGGTTAAACCAGACATTTTCAGCAAAATTTGACGATATGCCGACAAGCTGGAAGGTACCCCCATTGTTTGTTTTTACCGCGAAGCAAAAGCAAAGGCGGAAGAATATAACATCATGCGTGGTTGGAAAGATACACCGAATGCGAACTTAACAACAGATTCGCAAATAAATAAAGCATATCTAATCATTGCGTAAGGCATCGTTTGTCTGTTCATTGCGTAAGACATCTGCTTGTCTGAAGATACCTTACATTTTCCATAATAAGGCCATCAAAACTGGGAATATCCCTGTCAACAATAAAAATAAGTTATACATGTTGGCCTTTGAATTGTTATAAGTGTGTTTACCATAAGAAGTCCGCGCCTAGCGGCGCAAATTAATTATTCTTAATCTCCCTCGACGGTTTTCCGGCGGATTAGCTTCCATAGCTCTAGGCAAAGCGCATTCGCGGCTATATGACAAGTTAACATATCACATAAAGATTTCCGCGATCATGTGGGAGTGGGCGCCGCTCGGTTCGAATTAGCTATTATAAATCAGGCAGGATTATGAGAAAACATCAGAGCGGTCGCCGAGCACCGGCCAATTTCGACGGGTTGGAAATCGCGATCATTGGGCGCGCGTGCAGACTGCCCGGCGCCAACTCCGCCGGCGCGCTTTGGGATTTGCTTTCGGCGGGCCGGTGCACGGTTTCCCGCATCCCGCCGGATCGATGGCCGTTGGAACGGCTAGCCCATCCGCGCCCGAAGGAGCGAGGCCGCAGTTATTCCTGGGCGGCGGGCGTTCTCGACGATGTCTGGGGCTTCGATCCCGCCGTGTTCGGCATTTCCCCGCGCGAGGCCGAACAAATGGACCCGCAGCAGCGGCTGCTGCTCGAACTTACTTGGGAAGCTCTCGAAGATGCCGGAATTCGTCCGTCGGACTTTGCCGGAGCGGAAACCGGGGTGTTCGTCGGCGGCTCGGCGCTCGATTACGGCAACCTCAGGCTGCATGACGCAGCCGCCGCGGATGCCTATTTCGCCACCGGCAATACGCTGGCCATTTTATCAAATCGGATTTCCTACGTTTTCGACCTCCATGGCCCTAGCTTCACGGTCGATACGGCATGTTCCTCGTCGCTCGTCGCATTGGATGCGGCGGTCGCCGCGATCCAATGCGGCAGGATTGACACGGCAATCGTCGGGGGCGTGAACATCCTGGCCAGTCCGTTCGGCTTCATTAGCTTCTCGCAGGCCACGATGCTGTCGCCAACAGGTCTTTGCCGGGCATTTTCCGCGAAAGCCGATGGCTATGTTCGTGCCGAAGGCGGAGTCGTCCTTGTCCTGCGCGCGCTCGGCGCCGCTCGCGCCAGCGCGGATCGCGTCCATGCGGTGATTGCCGGTTCGCATAGCAATTCCGACGGCCGCACGAGCGGCATCTCCTTGCCCTCGAAGGCGCATCAGGCCGCCCTCCTTGAACGGGCCTATTTGAAGAATGGCATTAATCCAGATGCGATCGCCTTCATCGAGGCGCATGGGACGGGAACACGCGCCGGCGACCCAATCGAGGCGGCCGCAATCGGCGAAGTTTTGGGCCAGCGGCGCACCCGGCCTTTGCCGATAGGTTCGATCAAGACGAATATCGGCCATACCGAACCGGCATCTGGTCTCGCCGGAGTATTAAAAGCCATGCTGGCGCTCGAGCACGACGAATTGCCGCGCTCGCTGCATTTCGATGAACCAAATCCGGACATTCCCTTCGCTGATCTCAACCTTTTGGTCTGCGCCGCGCCCCTGGCGCTGCCTCGCAATGGCCGCATGCGTTATGCCGGCATCAGTTCGTTAGGTTTTGGCGGCACGAACGCGCATGTGGTCCTCGCCGACCCGCCACCTGTCGCGAATCGTGACGTCCCGGCGATCGCGCCTCGCGTTCTGCTGCTCTCCGCGCAAAGCCGGGATGGCTTGGCCGACCTCGCGCGCCAATATTCCGTTCGGCTCGCCCGCGCCGGCGTCAAGGAAACGCAGCGGGTCGTCGCCGCGACCGGCCACCGGCGCGAGCTCCATTCCGAAAGACTAGTGATCCCGTTTGACGAGCCCAAGGCTTTGATCCAGACCCTGGACCAAGCGGGCGGCAAGAATGCCTTGGATTCGGCCGCAATCACCGGCACGGCGGTCGAGCGCTCCGCGCCGGTCGCCTTCGTGTTTTCAGGCAATGGCGGCCAATGGCCGGGCATGGGCCGGGCCGCCTATGAGGCGAACCCGGTTTTCCGTGCGCAATTCAATGCGATTGACCGCATTTTCTTGGGCCTAGCAGGCTGGTCCCTCGCCGAAACAATGTTTAGTTCCGGCCTCGCCGCGCGCCTCAAAAAGACCAGCGTCGCCCAACCGCTCATCTTCGCGATCCAGGTTGCGACGACGCGTTGCCTCGCGGAACTCGGACTCGCCCCGGCCATCGTCCTCGGCCACAGCATGGGCGAAATCGCCGCCGCGGAGGCCGCCGGCATTCTTGACCTCGAAAGCGCTGTCCGGGTGATTTATTTCCGCAGCCGCCACCAGGAGATTGTCCGCGCCGCCGGCGGCATGGCCGCTGTCTTTGGCCCGCTCGAGGTGATCGAGATACTGGTCCGCGATTCGCCCGGGCTGGTGATCGCGGCGCATAATTCACCCCGCAGTTTCACGGTCGCGGGCCCACTTTCCGCTTTGGATCAAGCCGCCAAGATGGGCCGCGCCCATAAAGCGCGCATGCGCCGCCTCGATCTCGCCTACCCATTCCACAGCGATCTCATGGCGCCTGTCGAGGCGCCCCTCCTTGCCGATCTCGAAGGGCTTCGGCCGGGATCGAGCGGGGCGAGCTTTCTCTCGACGGTGGACGCCGCCGTTGTTTCCGGTCCCGGCCTCGACGCAAGATATTGGTGGCGCAATGTCCGCGAGCCGGTCCGTTTCATGGAAGGCGTGCAGCTCGCGATGCGCCTTGGGGCGCGGGTTTTTGTCGAGATCGCGCCTGGCCCGGTGCTGCTCTCCGATCTTAGAAAGATTGCCGAGCAATCGGAGTCGCCGATTGCCACGCTCGACATGCATGAGCAAAAGCCAACCTCCGGCGATCCGTTCCGCCACGCGCTTGCGCTCGCCTTGTCGCTTGGCGCTCGGATCGATGCAAATATCGTGTTCGGCGACGATCCAGGCCCGGTGTCGAACCTGCCCGCCTATCCGTGGAGGCGCAAGCCCTACCGGCTGGCGGAAACCTCCGAATCGACGGGATGGCTCCGCGTGCGTCCATCGCATCCGCTCATCGGCGCGCGTCTTTCGTCCAATTCGCTCGAATGGCGCGCGCAGCTCGACCCGTTGCTCGTGCCCGGCCTCGCCGATCATCGCATCGACGGTCAGGTGCTTCTTCCAGGTGCCGCCTTCGCCGAAATGGCGCTCGCGGTGGCGCGTGATTGGGCCGGCGCGGAAACCGCGACGATCAACGACCTCGAAATCGCCCAACCGATGATGTTTTCCGCGAACTCGTCGCGCGAGATCCTCTGCCGGGCGGCGCCGGTCACGGGCACGATCGAGATCATGAGCCGGGCGCGGTTGAGCGATGCTCCCTGGGTCGGTCATGCCAAGGCCAAGGTTATTTTTAAGCCCGCGCCGCCCGCCGCCATTCCGGCGATCCCGAGGCCGCGTGCAAAGCGTGTCTCCGGCGCCGATCTCTATGCGGCCGCGCGGCGTTCGGGCCTCGAATTCGGTCCCGCCTACCAACAAGTCTTGGCCGCCTCGCGGATCGGCGAAGATGTCATCCTCGTGGATCTGGTCGCGGCGGAGGCAATCCCGGAGTACGGTCTCGATCCGGCCCGCCTCGATGCGTGTTTCCACGGTTTGATCCTGCTCTTTGCGGGCAATTCCTCGAGCCGCCGGCCTGCCGCCTACTTGCCTGTCCGTTTCGGCGAGATAAGGCTGGAAAAACCCGGCGCCGCGATCACGCGGGCGCGGATCGACGTCCGCCGCCATGACGCGCGCGCCATTGTCGCCGATTTTGCCCTGATCGACGGCGATGGAGGCCTGATCGCGAGGTTGCAAGGCGTGCGCTACCGAGCGGTCCATCCGCGCGGGGCGAGCGACCTCGCCAGCCATTCTCTCGTGCCAACCGCGATCCTCGCCGACGAGCCCACGGCGATCCCGCGCGATCCTCCGCTCTCACTCGAGCTGCTGGTCAAGGCGGCGATCCCGGAGGCGGCGGCTGCCGGGGCAACCTTGCCGCCGGATTTGATGTTGATCGAGGGGTGGGCTACCGCAGCCGCCCACCGTCTCGCCCGCGCGCTGGCGGTTGACGGCGCGATCGCCCCCGACCGGCTGATCTCGGCGGGACGCTTCCCCGCGGCGCGGCGCGGGTGGCTCGTCAATTTGCTGTTTGCGCTCGAAAAGAGCGGCCTTGTCCGCTCCGATGGCGAACTGTTCGTTTTGGCGGACAGCGTTCCTCTTCCCGCTCCGGGGGACATTTTACGGAGTATCGCCGCGGATTACCCGCGCCGGTCCGCCGAGCTTCTGCTGGCTGCCCGCTGCGGCGCCGTGATGGAGGCCTTGGCGAGGGGCGAAAGCGAGATCGTCCCGATAACCGGCTCGATGATCGAGTTGTTCGAAATCGGTTCGGTCTCGGTTGTCGCGGCGGCGCGGCGCCTTGCCGGGTTCTTGCGCCGCTTGGAGGCATCCTGGCCGCGCGACCGGGCGTTACGGATCCTGCAGATCGGCCATGGGCCTCTGTCGTCGGACGCGGCGGCACTGGCAAATGCCCACGGCGGACGGCTGACGATCGTCGATCCCAATCCCCGGCGTCTCGAACGCGCCCGCCTGGCTTGTTCGCGGGAGCCAGGGATCTGCTTCGCGGACGGCCTCGAAAATCTCACCGGCGGCGCCTTCGATCTCATCATCGCGGCGGATGCCCTGCACCGGGTCGCGCCGGACGCCGCGCTGCTCGCGCGGGTTGTCGAAGCGATGGCACCTGACGCCTTGCTGGCCGCGATCGAGCCGGCACCCTCGCTATTCCGCGATGTTGTATTTGGTCTCCTAGGGGACCGGTTTTTTGGCCCGGAGGCCGAGGAAGAATCGGCTTGCTCGCTGTCCGGTTGGGCGGCGCGGTTGGCGGCCACTCCCCTGCGCGGCGTCGCGGTCAAGACCATCGGGACCGTAGCCGGCCCGGCGCTTCTCGTCGCCGGACAGATGCCGGCATTCGCCAGGCGGCGAAACCGTCTGGCCAAGGTGGTGATCGCCGGCCGGAGCGAGCCGCAACAGGCGGAAACCGCCGGCATGCTTTCGAGCTTACTAGGGGCCGCCGGGGCTGCTTGCACGATCGCGGATGAGCGCGCGTTCGAACAGCTCCCTTTCGCGGATGCCGACACGATCGTCTTTCTCGCGCCGGTCATAGCGGGCGGCGCGACATCCGCCGGGCATCTTGCCGAGCGATGCATGGCTCTCAAAAACTGCGCGGCGCACCTCGGAAAACACAAGCGGCGGCTTTGGATCGAAAGCCCCGGCGCGCTGCGCGCCGCACCGGGCGCGGCAGGTCCCGTCGAGACCGGATTTTGGGCCTTTACCCGCAGCTTCGCCAACGAATTTCCGACGCTTGACGTGCGGCGGGTCGATCTCGACCCCGGCTTGCCGGCACGCGTCAAAGCGCGGCGGCTGGCCGACATCATTCTTTCCGGGACGGCCGAGACGGAAATCATTCTCGACGCGGATTCCACCAGGGTCGTGCGTTTGCAAGCACGCGATTCCGTGGCGATGGCGGCGCAAGAGCCCCCTGCTCCGGCGAGCCGGCTCGAAAAGGGCGAGGGGACCGGCCTCGACCGCATCCGCTGGATGCCGATCGAGCGTCGGCCGCCCGGACCTCGGCAAGTGGAAATTGCCGTCGCGACAACCGGCCTTAATTTCCGTGACGTCATGTGGGGGCTTTCGGTTCTCCCGGACGAAATGCTCGAAGATGGGTTGGCCGGTCCGGCCCTCGGCCTTGAATGCGCGGGCCATATCGTCGCGACGGGAGCGAATGTCGAGGGTCTCAATCCCGGCGATGCCGTTGTCGCCATTACCGGGGGCGCGTTCGCCACCCATGTCACCGTGGACGCAAGGACGGTGGCCAAGGTCCCGGCGGGCCTGCCGCTCGAAGCCGCCGTCACCATCCCGGTCGCCTTTCTCACCGCCTATTATGGCCTGGTCACCTGTGCCGGTCTTACGCGCGGCGAATGGGTTCTTATCCATGGGGGGGCGGGCGGCGTCGGTCTCGCGGCTTTGCAGATCGCGCGCTGGCGCGGCGCGCGGGTAATCGCGACCGCGAGCTCGGTTGAAAAACGCGATCTCGCCGCGGCGCTCGGCGCCGAGCATGTCTTTGACGCGCGCGCCCACGGTTTCGTCGATGGCGTGCGCCGGGCGACGGGCGGCGGCGTGGCGGTCGTGCTCAACAGCCTTTCCGGCGAGGCGATGGAACTTACGGTCGGGTTGCTTGCGCCGTTCGGCCGTTTCGTGGAACTCGGCAAGCGCGACTATCTGGCGAATACCCATATCGGTCTGCGCCCCTTCCGCAATAACCTTACCTACTTCGGCGTCGATCTCGACCAGCTCATGCTCGCGCAACCGGACAAAGGCCGGCAATTGTTCAAGGAAGTCATCGAGCTTATCGCGGAAGGCGAATTCTCCCCTTTGCCGTACCGCACCTTCAGGGCGTGCGAATTCATCGACGCGATGCGGCTGATGCAGCAGTCCGGCCATGTCGGCAAAATCGTCATCACGCCGCCCGACGCAAGCGAGGCTGGAATTGCGCCGCGCCGGCGGTTTAAGCCCGCGCCGGACAAGACGCATCTTGTCACCGGAGGTTGCGGCGGATTCGGTCTGGCGACGGCGCGCTGGCTTGCCGAGCGAGGCGCGCGTCATCTCGTCCTTGCCGGCCGGAGCGGCGCGGCGAGCCCCGAGGCGCGGGAGGCGCTCGCCGGTCTCGCGGCCGGCGGTGTCAACGTCCAGGCCGAGGCGCTCGATGTCGCCGACGCCGGCGCGGTTGAGAAGCTCATTCAGAAGATCGGCCGCACCCTGCCGCCGCTTGCCGGAGTGTTTCATGCCGCAATGGTGCTCGACGATGCACTTATCGCCAATCTCGATGCCGAACGGCTGAAAAAAGTGTTGGCGCCGAAAGTGACGGGCGCCGAAAACCTCGACCGGCTTACCCGGGATCTGCCGCTTGACTATTTCGTTCTGTTCTCCTCGGCGACCACTGCGATCGGCAATCCCGGCCAAGGCAGCTATGTCGCGGCCAATGGCTTCCTCGAAGGGCTCGCGCGGCAAAGAAGAGCGGCCGGCCGCCCCGCGCTCGCCGTTGCCTGGGGAGGCATTGAGGACGTGGGCTTGCTGGCGCGAAACCGCCTCGTCAAGGACATGCTTGCGAGCCGCGCGGGAGTCAAGCCCATGAGCGCCCGCGACGCGCTCAATCTCATGGAGGAAGCCCTGGCGGGTCCGGGCGCGGCTCCCGAGGAGGCCGTTCTCGTGATTGGCGAGATGAACTGGACGACCGCGCGCGCCCATTTGCCGCTGCTGCAGTCGCCGACGTTTAGCAGGCTCGTTCGCGCGGACGAGACGGCCGCCGGCGACAACCGTGGAAAGGTGGACATCCGCGCCCTGGTCGCGACGCTCCCCGTGGAAGAAGCGCGCAAGGAAATCATCGGCGTGATCGTCGAAGAAATCGCCCATATTTTGCGGCTCCCGCAAGAGAATTTGAACCGCGGCAAGCCGCTTGCCGATATCGGCCTTGATTCCCTGATGGCGGTCGAGTTGGGGGCCACCTTGGAGGAGCGCTTGACCTTCGAGGCTCCGCTCTCGACGCCGGCGAGCGGATTCACCGTCACGGAATTGGCCGACCACATTCTCGGGCTTTGCATTAATCCAACGAGTGAAGAAGAATCGATTGCGCAAGGTCTCACGGAACGCCATCTCGGCAAGGGAATTGATCCCGCGGCCCTGCAAACACTGACCGTCCTCGTTGAGGATCGGAGCCGCGATCTTACCCAGATTTTGCGCTAGGGTATTCGGCGAAGGAGACACCGGCCCGGCGATAAGACAATGCGATAAACAATGCCACGGCCCTCATTGTCCGTAAGCAGTAGCTGGCCGGGTTGACGATTTTCGCCAAGTTCGGATCCCAAACTGACTCCCGAAAAAGGAATTGCGGAACACTTTAGAGCATGTCCTTAGAGAAGTTGCTCGCCTTTTTCGATTCCGATGTGCTCCAACGCTTTGAGATTGAGCAGCGTCCTTATCGATCAAACGGCGCCATTTGATCGGGACGCGCCCTGGATTTGAGCTTTCAGGAAGACTGGAAACGCGCAATCTCTCTCTCCCAATTTTCGCACGCGGGGTTTCTCCAGGCGACAAGGGCCTTTCTTTTTCAAGAATCGCAGTTAACCCGATTCTCCGTCCGGCACGCGCTTGAAGGCCCAATGATGGTTGTCCCCGTTGCGTTTGACATTACGAGGCTCGCCACGCGCGTGCTGAACCTTACGCCGAACGGGATCGACCGGATTGACTTCGCCTTCGCCCGCCATTTTCTCGACCCCGCGCGGCAAGACCAATTAGCAGTCATGATGACGCCGCTCGGGCCGCGCGCGATCGCGGCTGCGGCGGCGCGCGATATCGTAGAGGGGATTTCCATTCATTGGGGCGAGGAAGACAAGCCTGAACACGATGAAAGCTATCGCAGGATTACCGCTTGGATCCGGGGTGAGGCCGCGCCATCCCCCGCGGTTCACCGGATTGAGCGGGGACGTCCCCATCGCACGGCCGGAGTTCTGCGATGGATCGGCGCGCACGGCCTTCCCCTCGGCCGCTCTCCTGTCGCCTCTCTGCCGGAGGGAGCGCGCTATCTCAACGTCAGTCAATTCCCGCTCTGGATCGCGCGCTATTTCTCCTGGCTGAAGGAGCGCCCGGATGTCAAAGCCGTCTTCTTCATTCACGATTTGCTGCCGATCGAGACCCCAGAATATTTCCGGAAAGCCGAGTACGAACGGCATGTGCGCCGGCTGATCAATCTGGCGGCTTTCGGCGCTGGGGCGATCGTGACGACGGAGGTCGTGAAAGCCGCGCTACAGCGCCATTTGGCCTCGCTTGGCCGCACCGGCATGCCGATTCTTGTTGCGCCTGCTCCCGTCGCGCCGATCTTTTGGCGGCGCGACCCGGTGGACCCAGCATTGGCGGACAATCCTTATTTCGTGACCTGCGGCACAATCGAGCCGCGCAAGAACCATCTCATGCTTTTGCATGTGTGGCGGGAACTCGTGCGCCGCGACGGCGCCACGGCGCCAAGACTTGTCTTGATCGGGAGCCGGGGATGGGAAAATGAAAATGCCGTCGATCTGCTCCAACGCTGCCGCTCGATCAGCGATCATGTCATCGAGGTCGCGGGCCTATCGACGCCGGGCCTGAAGCGGCTGCTCGACGGCGCGCGCGCGTTGCTCATGCCGTCCTTCGCCGAAGGGTACGGACTGCCGGTCGCCGAAGCCTTGGCGGCTAGCGTGCCGGTGATCGCCTCGGATATCCCGGTGTTCCGGGAAACCGCCCGCGGCCGCATCACGGCGATGAGCCCGATCGACGGCAAAGGTTGGCTCGAAACGATTCGCGCCTTGGCCCGTTCCAATCGCCCGGAACGCCAGACAATCCTGGCGGAAAGCGAAAGGTTTGAAGCATCGGCAGGAGCGAACTATTTCGCCGAGGTTAGCAGCTTTCTGGATACCCTATAAAAGCGGCCTATTGCCTAACCCCGGCGGCCGTCTTGGCGAGGCGTCCTCGCGCCGCAGCTTCCGCGCCACGTGGAAAACGTTGACGGCGAAGAGACCGACGAAAACGATCCCGGCGCCGCAAAGCACGAGATCGTAGGGCGAGAACGTCTCGTGTCCGATCGCGATCCTCGAATCGCCGGCGAAATACATCCAGCAATTGATGCCGATCAAGCCGACGCGAAGCTCGGTCGGTCCCAGGGCCAGAAACGATAATTGAAACCTTTGCGAGACTTGGTTGTACAGGAACACGTACATGCAAAGCATGAAATAGCCGAGCAGCGCAAACAAAGCGACGTCCAAACGGATATAGGCGGAAAGCCCGGCGCCGGTCATGATCGTCAAGTTGCACAGCGCATCGACGGAATGATCAAGAAAATAGCCGTAGCGCGGGCGGTCTATCCGGCGGTAACGGGCGAGGCTTCCGTCGAGCGAATCGCCGAACCAGTGGATGACGACGCCGAGCGTCGCCAGCCAGAAAAACGCGGGATGCAAGCGGGTCGCCGCATAGCCGGCGAACACCAGCGCGGCGCCGCCGGCGCCAAAACCGGTGAGCCGGTCCGGGGTGACCGCGCGCGGCATATGCAGGCAAAGCCAGTCGAGGAAATCGCGTTCGCGGCGGGCGAGAATATTTTCTTGAACGCGCGAAACCACTGGCGGCGTTCGCGCCGGTTGGGCTTCTTGAACGAGAGCGACGCGTTGCACCAACCCCCCCCACGCATTACGGATTATCAATAACGTTGCACGCGCATATTCAACGAACATTTATCTTGCGACAATACGATAGAATTGCAGGGGAATGTGGCGAAAAAACGCCGCCAACGCCGCGGTTGGCGCGGATTTGGTTAGGACATGCTCCAACTCTCTGATTTTGCGCCATTCCTTTTCCCAGGGCTAAATCCTAAATCGTTGGCGAGCAAGCAGCCGAGCCCCGAAGCCTGGGTTGACGGAAGCCTTCAGGGATTTGCCTTGAGGGATAATTTCGAGGTGTCGCGCTCGAGCAAGTTCGAGACGATGCGGCGGCCAATGGCGAGGTTCAAGGGCGAGAAGTCTTTTCTTGTCCGGCAACGATCCCCGCCGAAGGTTATCGCCAGCTGCCAGTGGAGATTTGTAAAAAACTGAATTTGAGCTTTCAGTCGCTGCCGCGGGAAATCGCAACCTGCCATTCATCTCATGGCGGCGAGTTTGGCGAGCGGATCGATTCTGTCAAGGACGCGAGCCGCGCTCACGCCGGCGAAGCCGGTGCCATAGCCCGTTGCTTGCAACGGGCGTTCTTCCGAACGCCCTATGGCATCCTTGACAGAATCGACTCCGCCTCGCCGATAATGCTTGGCCCGTGCGATGAATGGCGAAATCTGACGTTGACCGATGGATCAAATCCCAACTTTTACAAGATTGTTCGCGATCCCCCACGCGCACGCGCGGCAGCTAAGGATCGCGGCGGGGCCGGCTGGCAAGGATGTCATATGGAAGCGCGTTTCGACGGAGGCTCGCCCCCTTTTCTTGGCGCCGCGCTTTGCCGTGATGGCGGCGATGCCGCGCAAGCCGGGCCGATCCGGATGCCGCTCTTCCGGCTCCTCGATGGCATCCGCCGCGCGGCATTCCGGTTCCTCGATACGCCCATGCCCCGCACCGGTTGTTTTGTGAACCGCGCAGGTTTTGGCCAGTTCCGCGTCTTCAAGGGACCTTTTCACATCGTTGCGCGGCGCGCTCCGGTTGCCTTTAAGCGCCAGAACGCAACCGGCTTCTTGCGCGACAATCTTCGCGGCAATCGCTTTCCGGGTTCCGATGGCGTCAATCGATACGATCGCGCCGTTGATCGCCGGCATCTCCAAAAGATCCGGGATGGCTTCGATCGCGTGGCTCTTGCGGCCGGCCGCGCATTGCCCGATTGCCTTGGTCAGCCTCGCAAGCCGAGGCCGGGAGAAGATGCGGAGCCCCGCTTCCATCCGCCGCTTGCCTCGAACCGCGCGGCGTCTTGCCGTCAACCGCAACCACGCCACGCACGATTTCTTGCCCCGATTTCTTGCAACGAAGCAATCCGCGACGCAACGCATTGTTCCGGAACTTCAGGCTTCGGCAACCGGAAAACCTCGCGGAACGTTTGGGCGTGGGGAATGCCTGTCTTGTCCGGCAAAACCCGTTTCAGCCGCTTCGCGGCTTAAGAGCTCGATCGCCTCCCCATCGTCCGCCCCGCACAACCGGCCAACCAGCGTCGCCGGCGGAATTTCATCCAACGGATAGGTCACCATTCCGGTAACGCGGCGATCGGGGATCTCCTTCATTTGTCTTAGAAAAACCGATGGCCATGGGCCTCTCCCTCGAACCCCAACCGACTCCCTTCCGCTTTACGAAACCGCTGGCAATTTAAGATTCCGTCCTGTTCCGTTTCCACCACATGATTGCTCTTATTGGGATAGCACTTTACCGCGATTCGGGGACGAAACTATCAGGCCTTGCGTCCCCGGCGCTCCCGATTGTGGTTTCGAATTTTCTCCAACCTTCGGAACGGCAAAAAAAGAGAAACGCGCCACTCGCGAAGCTGGCCAAATGTTCCGCCAGGCATAGCTTGGTGGAATGGCCACGGGAATGCGCCGCCCGCGACCCTTGACATTATCATCTTAGGTACACAGACGAGACTATCCCGGTCAAGGCCGGCTGCGAAACCAAGCCGACGATTTCCATGACTTTCCGGAGATCGGTGATCGGAGCGTTGGACACATAAAGCAAGTCCCTGTTGACGATTTGGAAACTTTGAGCGGCGAACAGACTGTTCGCGTCCCGCAGGTTAAGCCGATAGACGACCGGCGTGGAATAGCCATGCTGGACTAGCGGACTATCCGGCCTCAGCGCGCGCGCAACATCTTCCGGCTCATAGCGGAAAACGAATACGCCCGCCGGATCGGATTGGACATCGAGAAGCCCGCCTGCCTTGGCTAAGGCCTGCGACAGGTTGATGCCTTCGGCATCGAAAGGGATTTCCGCGTTCCGGCCCGTCGCGCCGTAGGCGATGAAAGTTTGCGGATCCCGGATCAAAGTCAAAACGTCGTTCGCGCGCATGTAGATATTTTCTTTTGGGTCGGAGGTCACTCGGGTCATCGCGACGCGCTCGGTCACGTCTCCCCTCATCAGCTGGACGTAGGTTTCGTTGACCGGCGCGCGAATTCCGCCGGCCGCCGCGATGACATCCAGCACGCGATCGCCTTTCACGCTTAAAGGCACCCGGTCGCCTTTCGCGACCTCGCCGGTGACCGTGACAGTATTGCTGACCGAGTGGGTGACATTGACCAAGACTTGCGGCTGGATGGCTTTGCCTTGGAGCGCATGTTCGACGATGGTCTGCACGGCTCTGGTCGTGCGCCCGGCGACGGGGACACGGCCGGCATAGGGAACAGTGATCGCGCCGTCCCGTCCAACGACCTGATTGGGGATCGTCGCGCTTTTCGAGCCGGTGCTGAACCGGTCGGCGTCGAGAGGTGCCGAAAAGAGACCGCCCGCGCCCGCTTCCCAAATTGTCACCGAGACCGTGTCGCCGATGCCAATGCGAGGTTCGACCGACGGCCGGTAGTCACCAAAGTGGGCAAGAAAGCTGGCCGGCCCGCGATGCCGCAATATTTCGACGACAGAGGGATCTATATCGACGAGTACGTAGCGTGGCGCGGCATCCGTGCCAGCTTCGTCAGCAACGTCGCCCGCGCTCGGCCCGGACCCTGAGATGCTCGAACAACCCGCAAACGCGAGACACGCCGCGCCGGCCAGTAGGATGCGCGCGATGACTAGCAACAAAACTCTCGGCATTCACAACCTTTTCCGCGTGGATCCAATCTCCTACCATTCGCAGGGGCGTGCGGCCACGCCTCAATCGTTCCCAATCGACCTTAGCCGGACATTGTGTCCAAAAAGCCACAATGGCCCGGTTTGTTTGAACAGGTCTTCCGATTCGAAGAGTGACATGGCTGCCGGGTTCGCGGCGGCGGCGATTCGCGGTGGGCGGATGAACGAGTCTCGATCCGTCGGCTGCCGGTCAAGGCTCGAAACTTAGCCTATCCGGCTGTCCAAATTTCCCCGCCCGGCTCTAAATCCTGTTGCCAAAACCCATCGCCAATGTAGCATTCAGGCACATGGTCGAAGAGACCTCGCATCAATCGAGAATCGGCGCCCGGTCCAAGCGCCCGTCACGAAAATTCGGCGGCAACCCTGTGAAATGCCGGTTTAGCTCAGTTGGTAGAGCAACTGATTTGTAATCAGTAGGCCGCGGGTTCAACTCCTGCAACCGGCACCAATAGAATCAAATACTTATGATCAAATAAGGGAAGACCGCCTGCGCGGTATTTGATCACGGCAAGCGTGATCTCGGCGCCGAAAAACGCCGGCCACGGCGGATTGGGGAGAATCGGCGTTGGAGATTTCAGACGACGGGAGTGGGTCGGGCGCGGTCCACGCCGGAATTCAAGCCGGCAGCGGCACGGCTTGCCCTTGGTGGGCAGATGCTCTGCTGCGCGGCCACGACGTTGTGTCTTTCGGATGAGACGCCGGAGAACCGGCGGAAGGCCGAAGCAGCGGGAGGATTGTGCGCGCTCACCGGCACGGTCGGCGCCGAGCGGATGGAGATAGCCCGCCTGAAGACGGAACCGGCCAAGCCGCGGTCGTCATCGCCTTGTTCCGCCGGCAAATGGCCGGTTTCGCGATGCGCGGGCGGATGACCCGGCCATTGGTTATCGACGGATTGCGGATGGCCTGGTTCCTGGACGGCAAATGAGCGGCCTGATCTTTCATTCGGATCGCGGCCGCCAATACGCCGGCGGCGATTTCCGGTAGCAACGCGCGACCTTCCGCATACAAGGATCAATGCGCCGAAACGGCGACGGCTGCGACACCGCGGACAGCCCGTGTAAGGTTCCTGTCTGATAATTTCTTTCCGCGCGCGCTCCACCGCTAAAGTAATTTCAATGTTAACGCAGCGTAAATCCACATCCGCCGCGCCTTCAGGCCAAAACGCGGATCTCTGAGTTCCTTCAGCGGTCTTTCCGGTTGCCTTCCGGCGACTTCAAACCTAAGGTCCGCGCCCAATCGGGGGCTTTCCATTCGCCCTTGCGCTCTCATTTTTTGCACCGGAGCTTTGCCAGATGTCTTTCCTCGCCGACGCCCTTTTGCGCGTAAAACCCTCCGCGACGATCGCGGTCACGCAGAAGGCGCGCGATCTCAAGAACGCGGGGCGGGATATCGTTTCGCTGTCAACCGGCGAACCCGATTTCGATACGCCGGACAACATCAAGAAAGCCGCGATCAAAGCGATCGAGCGGGGCGAGACCAAATACACGCCCGTGTCCGGCATCCCGCCCTTGCGCGAGGCAATCGCGCAAAAATTCAAGCGCGAGAACGGGCTCGATTACAAACCGTCGCAGACGATTGTCGGCACCGGCGGCAAGCATATTTTGTTCAATGCCTTTCTCGCCACTCTCAATCGCGGCGACGAGGTGATCATTCCCGCGCCCTATTGGGTGAGTTATCCCGATATGGTTCTGATCGCGGGCGGCACGCCTATTGCGGTCGAGACCAAGATGGAGCATGGTTTTAAGCTGCAAGCGGAGGCGCTCGATGCGGCCATCACGCCAAAAACCAAATGGCTGATTTTGAATTCGCCGTCGAACCCGTCGGGCGCCGCCTACACAAGGGCGGAGTTGAAGGCGCTCACCGATGTTTTGTTGCGCCATCCCCACGTTTGGACCTTGACCGACGACATTTATGAGCATCTGACCTATGGCGATTTCAACTTCGTGACGCCGGCGCAGGTGGAGCCGGAGCTCGCCTCCCGCACGCTCACCATGAATGGCGTATCGAAAGCCTATGCGATGACCGGCTGGCGGATCGGCTATGCCGCCGGTCCGGAACATTTGATCAAGGCGATGGACACGTTGCAGGGGCAACAGACCTCGGGCGCCTGTTCGATCGCGCAATGGGCCTCCGTCGAGGCCCTGACCGGCCCGCAGGATTTCATTGCCGAGCGCGCCAGGATTTTCGAGACGCGGCGCGACCTCGTCGTCGCCATGCTCAACCAGGCCAAATATTTGAACTGTCCGTCGCCGGAAGGCGCGTTCTATGTCTATCCATCCTGCGCCGGTGCCATCGGCAGGAAAACTCCGGATGGCAAAGCGATCGGCAACGACGAGGATTTTGCGACGGCGCTCCTTGAGGCCGAGGGCGTGGCCGTGGTGCAAGGCGCGGCGTTCGGGCTCGGCCCGAATTTTAGGATTTCCTATGCGGCGGCGACTGCGGTGCTCGAAGACGCCTGCGCTAAAATCCAGCGCTTTTGCGCGAACCTCGCGTGAATGCGTTTTGCGTCAATCGCACCAAAATGTTTCACGTGAAGCATAGTACGATTTGGGCCAAAAACCCTACAAGACCCAAGACAACGGCTCCTCCTTAACAATTTGTAAGATCGATCGATTTCCCGGACCAGTTCCAGAAGCGCGGCGGTGCCGCCTCGATGACCCAACCCCTTGCGGGACGGCATACCCCCGGGGTAAGCTTCGCTGACCGGATCGAGCGTTCCACGCGGGATGCCTTCCGCCTCCCCGAGCCTCGAGAACGCGGCTCCGGCGAACAGCCTGATTGACCATGAACTGCCTGGTTGGGGTACAGCGCTTCTGCAATGCCTTGCCTCTGGTTCTGGTTCTGAGGATGAGTTTGTTGCTCATTCCCCGGCGCGGTCTTCACCCCGGCGCGCGCTTGGCGCGGGCCGGACGAACGTCTGGACGCCGCCCGGGCATCCCGCTATTTATCGGTCCTCTTGACCGCTCCCCGATCGGGGTAGTTTGTATCGCCTGCGCTTTTCGCGGCAGCGCCGCTCTTCGCATCAGTACCTTCCTTCGTGTCCGGAGAGCCAATTCCAATTATTTTTTGGACCTTACTCTTTAAGCTGGGTTCATCCTTCGTGCCTCCTGCACCATTCGCGGGCCCTTGCGCGAGCCCGACGGCCGGTGCAAGCACGAGAGCTGCCGTGGATATTGCTGTTACGAGCTTCATGGAAAATCTCCTGTCATGCGAACAGACCGGTCCGGATAAAGATTTTGCCGGATTATTCCGGGGTTGCGCCGGCATAAACGCAGGTTAGACTATAAGGTTCCAGTTCGAGCGCCGCCAGGGGGCCGGCCGCTCCGGGCGATAGTCATGGAGGGCTCCGTTGCGCTGGAGGCCCCGGCGACGGATGGATTGGGCAGTCTGCTTGCTCGGCGCACGATCGCGGGCCAATTGCGCGGAGAATTGTCTTAGGGCTTGCGGCCCACGGACACGTGCGCGTTTATTTCAATACCAATGGAACGCCTTGCAAGCTGGACGCTTGCCCTCAGCTAAAGGCAGACCTTTTGCTCCATCACGCTTCTGCTATTCGAACGAGGACCCGTCGAACAGGCCGGTACGATAGCCCTCCTGAAAGGGAGAACAGCGATTCCTCAGCTTAGGGAACAAACCCTCCGGTCTTGCGTTAAGAACCGGTCGCGGAATATTTCCGTGATCTTGCTCGCGCTGGAGAAAGAAGATGGCTTCGACATATGATAATGCTCGCCGCGACGAAGTTCGGGTCAGGTCACAAGGTGACGTCTCCACCGAAGAATCAATAAGAAGCGCCGTATCGTGGTCAGCCATAATTGCCGGCGCGGTCGCGGCTACCGCAGCTACGGTGATTCTTCTCGTGCTCGGCACTGGAGTGGGTCTTTCAGTAATCTCACCGTGGTATGGCGCGGGCGCGTCCGCTGAAACTGTCGGCGTTTCGGCGGTGGTGTGGTTGGTGGTCGTACAGTGGGTTTCGTCTGGTCTCGGAGGTTCTCTGGCCGGGCGGCTACGGACAAAGTGGGTGGGTGTTCACACTCATGAGGTGTTTTTTCGTGATACAGCTCACGGATTCCTGGCATGGTCGCTCGCGGCCGTGGGTGGGGCTTTGGTCTTTGCGTCAGTCACCGCATGGGGCATTGGCGGAGTAGCCAAAGGCACCTCCGATGTCGCGGCGGCGGCGGCGTCGGGCGCGGCTCAGGCGGGCGTCCAGAATGGTCACGTTGGTGCGGGTGACGGCTCAGCCTACTTTGTCGATAGCATGTTCCGATCGTCGACGAACTTTGTCGACGGCGATAAAACAGCTCCCCGCGCGGAGGCGACGCGTATCCTGGTCAGAAATATCCAGGACGGTAAGGTAGTGCTGTCACCCGCTGACAAAGCTTATATGGCTCAAATGGTCGCTGCGCGGACGGATCTTAGCCAACCTGAAGCAGAGCAGCGCGTTGATACCGTTGTCAACCAGCTAAACGATGCCGGACAAAAAGCACGTCAAGCGGCCGATGTGGCCAGAAAGCGGGCCGCGCGGCTGTCCATTGCCACCGCGCTATCAATGTTGATCGGTGCGTTCATTGCCAGCGCGGCAGCGGCGCATGGTGGTCGGATCCGGGACGAATCCTAATGGCCGTCTCCGGATCGACGCATCATCAAGATTGGCCTGCATCATCAGACTGCCATTGCGGGTAGTCTCAACGGCGGAGTAAAAACCGGCCACTGGGGCAGAGTAAAACCAGGCCGGTTTGCGGCGTGGGCATAGAGCACGGCGTGCCGCGTTCAATACGCAATTCCTTGGCGCCGACGCGAGATCGGCGGCGCCGCGCCCGGCGCCGAGACCGGCATGGCGTTAATCCGCCGCGCTCTTGCCGATCGAGAACGAGTTCCAGGCGCTGCTGGCATAGTGCGCCCCCGACCTTGCCACCGCGTAGACCCGCCACGCGTAGCGCTGCGGCGCGCCCGGCAGCTCGACGAGAGTCGCGGAGGCTTCGACGTAGCCCGCGGATACCTCGCGCGAGCCGAACGCATCGAGCGCCCTGAGCTCAACGTAGTATTCGACTGGGACCGGCTGCTCCGGCGTATTCCACACCAACGCGACTTTTGACGGGTGTTGGCCCGCGGGCAGCACGGCATCGACCGGCGCGACCGGGACGGGGCGCACGGGCGATAGGTCGCCGGGCGGAGCGGATGCCGCCGCTCGCTCGGGGCGCAGCAGCGCCGACAAGCGGGCGGAAGCGGCGCCGAGGCCGCCGCGGGCGGCGGCGCGATACCACGCCTCCGCAGTCGCCGGATTGCGCGGCACGCCGTCGCCGGCCGCATAGAGCTGGGCGAGCGCGTATTGCGCGCGATGGTAGCCGCCGGCGGCGGCCCTGGCGTACCAAAGCGCCGCTTCGGCGCCATCGCGGGGCACGCCGGCGCCGCTGTCGAGCATGACCGCGACATTGAACGCCGCCTGCGCGAGCCCGGCCTCGGCGGCCTGGCGGTACCAGCCATAGGCCAGCGAGGGATCTTGCGGCACGCCCCGGCCGAGATCGTACAGCAGGCCCAGATCCAGCGCCGCTTCGGCATCGCCGGCCGCGGCGAGCGTCAGCCACAGATGGCGGGCCTCGTCGAACCGGCCGGCGTCGAACGCACGCCTGGCATCGCGATCGTCCGCGCGCAACGGCGATGCGGCGGCCACGAGAATCGCAGCAAGCAAGCTCGCCGCAGTCCTGCGCCCGCCCGCTTGCATGGCGCCGCCCCACGGCTAGCGCCAGGTGAGCTCGGCGCGCCGGTTGCGCGGCTCGGCCGCGCCGGGCGCGGCCGAGACCGATGGTTCGGTCTCGCCCTTCGCCAGGATCTGAAAGCGCTCCGTCGGAATGCCGCGCGCAACCAGCCCGCGCAGCACCGCGTTGGCGCGCTGCTGCGACAGCCGCAGGTTGCCCGCGGCGGTTCCCACCGCATCTGTCGAACCGGTGACCACCATCACGAGCGGCTTGCCATCCCGATAGAGCCGGGAGGCCTGGTCGAACAACGCCACGTCCTTTGGTCGCACCTTGGCGCTGCCCGCGCCGAAATAGAACACAAGGGAACTCGGCGCGGCGGGCGGCGCGGATTCTTGCGAGAGCGCCGCGCCCGCGGGCAGTGCAAGCGCGGCAGCGAGTGGGATCACAAAGCCACGGGAAAGCGACATGAGCGACTCCTAAGTTGATGGCCGAGAGCGGCCATTTCGAAATCGGCGACCGATCACGGAGGTCGCGTTGCCGGCACCAAAACCTCGATTGTCCCTGGGCGGGGGAGGGGTTTGCCGGGTGCCGGCGTCGACAGCCGGGAGTGCCCGAACCCCTCGCCGAGATCGTGCTCGACGCGCCTGGCGCCGTCGCGATCCTCCGCGAAGAAATAGGTGATGCCGGCCTTGCCAGCGACCCGCGCGGCGGGTGCCGGGTCGCTCGCTGCGAGCCCGCCGCCGCGCAGTAGGCGCACGACCCCGGCCGCCTTCTGCTTGGCCGCAGCACTGCGGGGCGCATAGCTGACCAGCACCCGGATCGGCGCGTTGTCGGGGAGCGGTTGGCGCGCGCTTCCGGACGGGGCCGCCGGCTCGGGCGGCGTGGCCGCGCTGGCCGCCGCAGGCGGCACGTTCAGCGCCTGACGGCTCCAGGGCGCGGGCGAGGGCCCCGCCTGGAGCAGGGGTGGTGCCGGCTCGCCGCCGGATCGCGGCCCGGTCTGGGCAATTACCGGATCGGGAGGGAGTTCGAGCGATGCGACGATACCTGGGCCGTCCTCGTCACTGGCGGGCAACGGGGCGGGCAGGGCGGCGCTTGTTGCGTCGCCGGGTTGCTCCGAATCGGATGGGGCGGGCTCCGGCGGCAGTTCGACCGCCGGCTGACGGGCGGCGACGCGGCTGGGGGCCGGTGCAGGTGGCGCCCACGGGGCGCTGATCCACAGCAGGGCACCGGCCACGCAGGCGCCGGCGAGAACCTCGCACGCGATCGCCACCCGGGCGTTTCTCCTGGAGGAAGATCTCGGCGCGGCGGCGGTTCCTGGAGATAGCGGCTCGCGAGTCACGACAGTGGGCGAAGCCGGAAGCTTAGCCAAGGCGGCGGCGAGCACATCGCTCTCGATCGCCACCCGGGTTTTGCTCGTGGAGGATCTCAGCGCGACGGCGGTCCTGGCCGACAGCGGCTCGAGATTCACGACGGTGAGCGGAGCCGGAAGCTCAGCCAAGGCGGACGCTGGCAAGCCGGCGAGCAAGATGCGCCGGCCCGGCGTGCGGCAGATCGCCTCCAGCAGCGCCGCGTCCATCTGGGCTGCGTCCTCGATTACCAGGGCGCTACCGGCCGGCCAGCACCGGGGGACGTCTGTGCGCGGCACGAACGTCACGGCGCGCCCGCGTTCCCGGAGCCCCGCCATGAGTTCCTGGAGGAAGGTTCCGCTCATGCCGAAAGGCCCCAACACGACGACGATGCCGGGCATCTCGAGCGCGGCCAGCGCGCGATCATGGGCTTGGCGCCAGATCGCATCCGGTACGTCCGCGCCGGCGCCGCCGAGCACGCCTCTCTGATCCAACGCGTCCGGAGTTTCTGGCAAGCCGCTTCGAGCCTCGAAATAAGGTGTGAGCGGCTTCGTTGCCTGACCGCGGCGAAATCATGGCACCGCAGTGGCCCAGCTGCAATCCCCCAAACAGGGCATAGGCCGCCCGCTGTGCTAATTGGCCGCGCCGGCGAGGCGCTTTAGATTCGCCTTGCGGCTGGCAAAGGCGGCCGTCGGGGCGAACCGCGCGTGGCGTTTAGTTCGAATACCGTTATCGCCGACGAGAGATTGGCGCCGCCGCACCCGGCGTCGACCGCCGCGGCGAGGTTTGCTAGCGGCTGCCCGCGGGCGCTCGCGATTCTCTTGAACTCGTTTCAAAACGCGGATTCCAGGGGTGTGCTGGTGCCCGCGACACTGAGCGAATGTTTGACGATTATTGCCAAAGCCCCGCGCTGGGATTCAATCGGCAATGATGGCTGGCTACCTCCCGCCAGGGCGCATCGAGGCGGTCTTTTTCCAACGCCCGTGCGCGTTCGGCCGCGCCGCGCCCGGCACGCGCGAGGGCTGCTTGCGGGCACGGCGCAGATTAACGACTTCTCGCATCAGCTCTTCTTGCGAAAGGCGTCGATCGAGACGACCTTGGGTTCGCCTTTTTGCGGCTTCGCAGCCGCACCCTCGGCCTTGGCCGCCTCGCTTGCTTTCTTGGGTTGCTTGGCCGGCTTGGCTTCCGGCAAGGGCGGGGCCTGAGCCAAGGGTTCCAAAACGCGCACGGGCGCCGTTTGCGGCGGCGACGATCCGGAATCGCCGACGCCGGCCGTTTCGTCCTCGGCCGAGAACCGCAACTCGAATCCCACGGACGGATCGGCAAAACGGGTCACCGCATCGAACGGGATGAGCAGCATTTCCGGTATATTTTGGAACGACAGACCGACCTCGAAAGCCTCCCCGGTCACGCTCAAATCCCAGAATTGATGCTGCAGCACGATCGTCATTTCGTCCGGATAGAGCTCGCGCATCCGCGCCGAAAGCCGCACGCCTCGCGCATGGGTGCGAAAGGAGATGTAAAAGTGATGCTCTCCCGGAACGCCATCGCGCGCCACGTCGGAAAGGACTTTCCGCACGACCCCGCGCACAGCGTCCTGGACAAGAAGATCGTATCGGATCAGGTCAGCCGCCATTCAACCGCTCGCCTACGCAATTTTGGACAAAAACTCCAACGCGAAAATATTAACCGCGATACCCGATCGGCGAAAGTGGAGGCTTCTGTTGCCAGGTGCCTCCGGACCCCGCCTTGAAGTGCTACCTCCAAGGGCTTAATTTCGGTACTATTACCGCATTACGCGGCAACGGCCACCGGAGCATAGTTGTCATTAGCAACTATAAGTTTCGGCCCGATGACGGCGGAACCATGCCGGGCAAAAGACCGTCCTTTACACTCCCCGTCGAACCTATTTCGCCCCCGCCGAAGCCCGCCGCCGCGCCTTGGATCGCGCCTTCAGCAACGGGCTTGGGTGGAGGCGCCGGGTACCGCCCCCGGGTCCGAAGAGCTTATTTCGACGCCGTTTATCGCCATAGCCGCGCGAGGCGGCGCCGCGAATATAAGCATCATGGCGCGCTTTTCAAAGCGGAAAACCAAAACGCGATAAGACCGGCGGCGCGCATGGGGATAACGGGCCGCGCCGCTCCTCGGACAAAGCGGTGCCCCTCGGCCGCGAACGGCCGATGCGGTAGGCACCGCGGGCAACACATGCTTCCTTAGGTTTTGGCGGCTCCTTGGTCACCTGGTGAATGCCGGTTAGAAGGTCCAGGCTTTCCGTGGATAGATGTGGAGGTTCGCCAATGTTGGCGAAACGCCTGATTGCCCTCGCTTTCGTTGCCGCGAGCCTCGCCGCCTTGCCGAATGGTGCCAGGGCCGCCGGCTGGTGGGGCCGCAAATTGCCGGACGCCCCCACCCAGTTCATCTTCGGCTACGGATCGCTGATCAACACCGCGTCACGCAATTCCACCGCCAGCGCCGCGATCCCCGCCATCCCGGTGCGCGTCTCCGCGGCCTTCGGCTACATCCGCACGTGGAACGACCGTTCGCCCTCCGGCTTCACCGCACTTGGCCTGCGAAAGCCGCATCAGGGCGAGAGCGCGGCCACGATCAACGGCGTGCTCTACCCGGTCGAAGGCGACGACATGACGAAGCTCGACGCGCGCGAGGAGGGCTATGCCCGCGTGGAAGTGCCGCGCGCCGATATCGAGGCGGTCTCTTGGCAACGCCTGCCGGAAGCGGGTCATATTTGGGTCTATGTTCCCGTACGCAAGGGCGGAGTCCCGGGCGAAGGCCTGCCGGAACCGGATGTCAGCTTTCCGCTGCTGCAATCCTACATCGATGTCGTCGTCGAAGGCGCGCTGGAATACGGCCCGGACTATGCACGCGAGCTCATCGAAACCACGGCGGATTGGAGCCAATACTGGCTCAACGACCGCGAGCTGGCACGGCGCCCATGGGTGCATGACAGCAAAGCCGCCACGGTCGATAAGTTCCTCGCCTCCCCCAGCCGTGCGTCCACCTACCTCCCAGCCCGCCTGTTCGCCGAACCCTACGCGATACGGTGGATGAAGGAGAAAGCGCAGTAAACCTGCCTCGTTGTCAGGCTTGGCGCACGGATCGGGCGTTATCGTCCTCGTGGCGCCGCCACGGCCGATGAATTGGGGCTTAATGCTTTCCGCCGCCAACTGGTGGAATGCCACGCGCCTCCGTCTCCCCCCGCGGCATGATCCTCTTTATTTGCGCGGACCCTCATCGACGCGGCGACGACCGGGAGTCCGACTCCGGCCGGTAGAGTTCCATTGCCTCGAACAGACATTTATCCTATGCCGCGAAAAGACGTTTAAAGGTTCGCGCATGCAAGCCTATCTCGACCTTCTCGCCAAAATTCTCAGCGACGGCGAGATCAAGGCCGACCGCACCGGGACCGGGACCCGCTCGCTTTTCGGCTATCAGATGCGGTTTGCCTTGCGTCAAGGCTTTCCGCTCGTCACCACCAAGAAGCTGCATTGGAAATCCATCGTGCACGAGCTTTTGTGGTTTTTGCGCGGCGACACCAATATCGCCTATCTCAAGGCGCATGGCGTCGGCATCTGGGACGAATGGGCGAACGAGAACGGCGATCTCGGACCCGTCTATGGCAAGCAATGGCGCGCGTGGCAGGCCCCGGACGGGCGTGTCATCGACCAGATCTCCTCGGTCGTGGAGGAAATCAAGCGGAACCCTTTTTCCCGCCGTTTGATCGTCTCCGCATGGAACCCCGCCGATCTGCCGGCAATGGCGCTCGCGCCCTGCCATTGCCTGTTTCAGTTTTATGTCGCAAAGGGGGCGGACGGCAGGGAAAGTCTCTCATGCCAGCTCTACCAGCGCTCGGCGGACGTGTTTTTGGGGGTGCCTTTCAACATCGCAAGCTACGCCCTTTTGACCGCGATGGTCGCGCATGTCGCGGGCCTCGATGTTGGCGATTTCGTACATGTCCTCGGCGATGCGCATCTCTATGAAAATCATCTCGAACAGGCGCGCCTCCAGCTCACGCGCGTGCCGCGCGCCGCGCCCCGGTTGAAGCTCAACGCGCAAGTCAAATCGATCTTCGATTTCCGCGCCGAGGACATCGTGATCGAGGCCTACGATCCGCATCCAGCGATCCCGGCGCCGATCGCCATATGAGGCAAACCATCACGCTCCCGTTTCGTCATGGTGCAGCATAAGGCGGAGATTTTGCGCCGCCGCGCCGGATGCGCCCTTGCCGAGATTGTCGAGTTTTGCGACGAGAATTGCCTGGTCTCTTGAATCGTTCGCGAAGACCCGCAGCTCGAGATCGTTAGTGCCATTGAGAGACTGCGGCTCGATCCTGCCAAAAGCTTCGGTCGGCTTGACTTTGACGAAAGCGCTTCCGGCGTAATGCAAGGCGAGCGCGGCCTCGAGATCGGCGCCCTTCGGCTTGAGCGGCAGGTCGGCCAAAAAAAGCGGCACGCAAACGAGCATGCCTTGCGCGAAATTACCGACCGAAGGCGCAAAAATAGGGCGGCGCGCGAGGCGGGAATAACGCTCGATTTCCGGCACGTGCTTATGTTCGAGGTCAAGCGCGTACGCTTCGAAGGGAGGCGCACCGCCGCGCTCATAGCCGGCGATCATCATTTTGCCGCCGCCCGAATATCCCGACACCGCATGGATCGAAACCGGAAAATCGGCAGGAATGAACCCGGCGTCGACAAGCGGGCGCAACAGCGCGATCGCGCCCGTCGCGTAGCAGCCCGGATTGGCGACAAACCGCGCGTTTTTAATCGCCTCGGCTTGGCCGGATTCAAGTTCGGGAAAGCCGTAGGTCCAGCCTTTCGCCACCCGGTGCGCGGTCGAGGCGTCGATAATGCGCGGGCTTTTCTCGCCTATCGCGGCCGCGATCGCGACGGATTCGCGGGCGGCCTCGTCCGGAAGGCAAAGAACAACAATGCTGGCTTGTTCCATCAGCGCCTTCTTTGCGCCGGGGTCCTTGCGCCGGTCGGGAGGCAGGCTGAGGAGTTCGATTCCGGGATGAGCTTCAAGACCCGCGCGAATGCCAAGCCCGGTTGTTCCGGCTTCGCCATCGATGAAAATTTTCGCGCTCATGTCGCGGCCTTTGGGCAAGTCACGGGGTGCCATCATAACAAAAAGGCGGCCGGTGGCCGCCTCGATCTGAAGAGAGCCTCGCGAAAACTCAACGCTTCGAGAATTGGAAGCTCCGGCGGGCTTTCTTCTTGCCGTATTTCTTGCGCTCGACGACGCGCGGATCGCGGGTCATGAACCCTTCTTTCTTGAGAACGGGGCGCAGATCCGGCTCGTAATTGACTAGCGCCTTGGCAAGGCCGTGGCGCACGGCGCCCGCCTGGCCGGAGAGGCCGCCGCCCGCCACGCTGACCGTCAAATCATATTGGCCGGCGCGCTTGGCGACGCCAAGCGGCTGCCGCAGGATCATCCTGAGCACGGCGCGCGCGAAATATGTGTCGAGGGCCTTCCCATTCACCATTGCCTTGCCGGGGCCGG
This sequence comes from uncultured Alphaproteobacteria bacterium, assembly GCA_963706215.1. GTDB lineage: Bacteria > Pseudomonadota > Alphaproteobacteria > Rhizobiales > Beijerinckiaceae > Methylocapsa. The sequence continues at coordinate 915,196 of OY970154.1, forward strand.
GCTTGATCCAGACCCGCGCGACCGCGTCCTTGCGTTTGCCTGTGGCATAGGCCCGTCCTTGCGGATCGAGCTTTTGCACATAGCGCGGAGCCGCCTCGGGAGCAGGCGCCGCCGCGCCCTTCAAATCCTGAAGCGAAGATAAAGTCTCGGGCATGATCAGACGAGCCTCGCGTTCTTGCGGTTGAGGCTCGCGACATCGAGCGTCACCGGCTGTTGTGCGGCATGAGGATGTTCGGCTCCCTTGTAGACGCGCAAATTGCCGAGCTGCCGGCGGCCGAGCGGTCCACGCGGGAGCATCCGTTCCACCGCCTTTTCGACGATGCGTTCGGGGAACCGGCCTTCCAGAATGAATTTGGCCGACCGTTCCTTGATGCCGCCCGGATAGCCGGTGAAGTGATGATAGATCTTTTGCTCGCGCTTGCGGCCGGTCAGAACCACTTTTTCGGCGTTGATGACAACGATGTTATCGCCATCGTCCAAATGTGGCGTGAACGTCGGCTTGTGCTTGCCGCGCAGCCGTACGGCGATCAGCGAGGCGAGCCGTCCGACGACAAGCCCCTTGGCGTCGATCAACACCCATTTTTTTTCGATGTCCGCCGCCTTGGCGGAATAAGTCTTGCCGAACATTTGGGATTCCGTGGCAAATAGGGGCAAGACTCCCCGCGGCGGCAGGGCTTGCGTATTCATTGGCGCTCCTTTTATGCAGCAATTCCCTACGGGTCAAGGCGAACGTCAGCCGCGCACTCCGTTTCACAAGGCAGGACCGGAGCCAAGGACAAGGGTTATGAGCAACGACGCTTACCCCGACGGCTTTTTGCGCGATATTCTCTTGACGGTAAGAACAATCGCGATGGTCGGCGCGTCGGATAAGGAAACACGGCCTTCCTACCGCGTTTTCGCCTATCTTCTAGCGCGGGGCTACCATGTGATCGGCGTCAATCCAGGCCTCGCGGGCAAGAGCGTTCACGGCGCCGCATGTTACAAGACTCTGGCGGATGTTCCGGGGCCGATCGACATGGTGGACATTTTCCGCAACTCGGCAGCCGCCGGGGGAGTCGTCAATGAGGCGCTTGCGCTCGAGCCAAAACCTCGGGTGATCTGGATGCAGCTCGGCGTCCGCGACGATGCGGCGGCGGCGCGGGCGCGGGCGCTCGGGGTCAAAGTCGTGATGAACCGCTGCCCCAAGATCGAATACGAGCGCCTGGCAATCCGGTAAAAGTTTTGCGGTGCAATAATACTTGACAAAATATTTTTTATGTTCTATAATGTATTAGAATTGAATTACTCTACTGGCAACTAAACATGAAGCGTGGACGATAAATGATAACGGCGATATTTTAAATCCTAATGGTACGCTTTTTGACTTGACATCTTGTGGATTTCTACGGCGCAAGGGTCGCTAGCCTTATGACGCAATTAACGGGATTATCCCATGAGCATCAAGATTCCATATGAACATCGTAAGGATGATATTCGTCGCGTGCTTTTAGAAAGGGCGCGCGAGGGAAACACAATTAGTTACAAAGATTTGGGAATTGTTCTAGGAATCCCTCCAAGAGGGCCGTGGAAGCCCATTCTTGATGCTTTGAGCCTAGAAGAAACCAAAGCCGGTCGCCCAGACATTACCTATTTGGTTGTGAGGGCTCGCACCGGTTACCCTGGTCAGATCGACTTCAAGCGAGCAGACCCGCTGTCCAACGAACAAAAGGCTTCGGCAGACAAAAAGCTTCAGGACGTTCGGGATTATTACCGATGGCATTAAGTCCAAAAGCGTACAATTCCGTTTTGAATTAAAGGAACAACCGGATGACCAAATACGTAATTTTATTAGTCGCCTCCATAATCACAATATCCATTATGACCAGTGACCCGCCGGTTCATATTAAAGCCTATACAAAGACTCCACATGCGGACAAAATCAATGATTCCAGAGTTGTGTTTGACCCGTCCGGTAAACCCATTCCAGACGCCGCGTCCATATCCGCTAATATGCGCACCGTTTACCGGGAATTTATGAAAGAAATATGGTCCGAAAATAATACAAAATGTATAGAAACAACTTTGCTAGGAGACGTTGGGCCAAGCAAGGCGTGTGATAAAACCGTGGATGTAGCTACTAAATTAGAAGAGTACGGATGCGCACAACACGGCAAAACGTGGGCATGTCCAGACGGCTCGTCTGATACGGCTGCCGCAACGACCTCGTTAATTGAAAAATTTAAAACAAATTCAAATAATGAAATTATCGAACTAAACCTAAATTGGGCCTCTCAGCTAAGTCCGGCCGAGGCTAAATTCGAGCAAAAAATCCTGCCATATTACGTATCGGCACTTCTTGCCAGACAAGCGGCGATGTGCGACCTCATCAGCGACTATGAATATGAGGCAGCGATAACTAATCAAGGTTATTATCGAATGTTATTGTCTAACCAGTACCACGTTTCCGTGAGTGACCCAGCCATCAAAACATATGAGACCAAACTAGCTAAAATGGTGGCAACCAAATACACATGTGAAATAATGCATAAGATCGTAGGGCAACCGTTTTAAACATGGTTGACAAAATTAAGATGACCACTTACACTTCGAACAACGTTAATTTAGAGGGATGCCTAAAAGATGTCGTTCTAGACATTCAATTTATACGAAGTGGAAGCGTGATTTTAGGAGACGTTCTACAACCACAACCAATAAAAGTAATCAAACAACTCGCCATCCGGAAAGCGTAGATAAATTCTTTGCTAACGCGCTTGCGAAAGCGCCTGCGCGTGCGCGACGGCCATCCCCAAAACGATCATGGCGAAGGCCTGGTGCAAAAGCCCGGCCCAGAGCGGAACCACTAAGACAAGCGTCGCGATGCCAATTGAAGCTTGCATGGCGACGAGCCCCGCCACCGCCCATGCGCGCCCGACCGCCCGGCTTCCCACGGCAGCCCGCGATGCGTAAAGGGCCTGCGCCAGAGCAAGCGCCAAAAGCGCATAGGCAATCATCCTGTGCTGGAACTGGACCAGCAAAATATTGTCGAGGAAATTCCGCCAAAGCGGCGAGAGAAGAGTCAATTTATCGAGAGGCGGCCAAAAATATCCGTCGATCAGCGGCCATGTGTTGAACGCGTGCCCCGCGCGCAAGCCGGCGACGAGGCCGCCGAGCCCGATTTGCAAAAGGACGAGCAAGACCATGCCGCCGGCAAACCACCGCAGCCCCGGCAATCTCCGCTCCGGGATTGCGGCCCCGCGACGCTTAAGCGATGCGGCGAGCCAAACCAGCGCGGCAAAGGTCACCGAGGCAAGCAACAAATGAATCGCGAGCCGTTCCTGGGCGACTTCGACGCGGTCCGATAGCCCTGACTTGACCATCCACCAGCCAACAAAACCCTGCAAGGCGCCAAGCGCCAGGACAAAGAGAAGCTTTGGCTTGAACCCGGGAGGCAGAAGCCCCTTCGCCCAAAAAAAGATCAGCGGCAGCACCGTCGCCGCGCCAATCAGGCGGCCCAAGAGCCGATGACTCCATTCAAAGAAAAAAATGAATTTGAAACCGCTCAATTCCATGTCCGGAAAAAGCTCTGCGTATTGCGGTATCTTCTTATAATTCTCGAATTCGGCCAGCCATTCGGCGGGGCTCAGCGGCGGAACGACGCCGGTCAAGGGCTTCCATTCGGTGATGGACAGGCCGGATTCGGTGAGCCTTGTCGCGCCGCCGACGATCACCATCAAAAAGACGAGAGCGGCGAGGCTCCAAAGCCAAATCGCGACTGCGCGATGGCGTGTGGCCGCCGCCGGGCGTGATTTCGCCGGCCCCTGTGATCGGTTCATCATGCTAGGAGTGTTTTCCATGGGGCGCACTTAAAAGGCGGCGCGATCGCCACGCAAGCGTCCAAGCGTCGCACGTGTGCTTCATGTTTTCGCCATGATTCGCGACTAAAAGCGCCACAGTTGAGCACGTGATGAAGTCGTTGCGCATTCAGGTGCGAATCCGGCTCAGCAATAAAAACTCGAAACTCCCAAGGATTGAAGTCCCCTCTCGCGTCGCGTGGCAGAGGCCGTCTGGGCATCGCGGACATCCGCAACGATTCGTCGCGGACAAGAGCCACGCGCGCGTGGCTGAACAAGTCCGGTTGACGTGTTCGGCTGACCCTCAAGCTAGACGGAGAATCAAATAGTATATCGCATAGCCTTGTGCGCCGCTGCGCTAATGTCATGCTTATCCCTATCCACAGGGGCTGCTGTCGCCGAGGCACCCAAAGCGTCCATCTCCGGCCCGGCGAATGGTACCAACGTCGAGCCGAGCACGGCCGTTCAGAAGGAGATGGAAGGCCGTTCGGTCTCCGGCATTACAAAGCGTCAAGCGTCCGAATTCATAGCTTCCGCCCTCGCAGTGGGCGCGCCGGGCGTAGAGGGAAGTCCTGGTACCCAGTCGGGGCGATAGAAGTTCGCTTGCGCATGATCCCAAGTAGTTGCAGACTTTTTTGGATGGGATCATGCGACGAGACAAAGAGATGAGGACCGTGAGCGATTCAACTTGAAGCGATCATGGTCGAGAGGCCGTGCGGAAACGCGCAGCCTCTTTTCCTTACGTTGCGGAGCCAATTTTCCGCAAGCGGAAAATTGGGGCAAAATGCGCCGGGGCACCCGCAAATTCACCGGCAAGTGCGTGATCACGGGATTTGTCCCAGCCTATGCGCTCGTGGCCATGGCTCTGGCGCAAGCGCGCCCGGTGCAAGAGGCCGCCGTTTTGATTCAGGTCCTGTGCCATGCGGCCTTCGGCATCGGAGCGTGACTTCGTCCGTCCGTTTCGGCGTCAAGCCGCATTCAACCCGAGGCTCCGCGGCGACATAGCCGGCAGGCCAATGAGCAGGACCTCGCGCGCGCCGCTTTCGATCAACCGCGCCTTGGCTTCGAATACGGCGCCGCCGCGCGGCTCTCCGGGCGCCGCCAACAGGATAACATCGGCTTTCGCGGCGAAGGTTCACGCGACGACGCGCCGGTTGTCAGGCGTCTTTTGCCGCGTGCAATATGGCGGGATTGACCGGCGGTTCGTTCGTGCGGGGTTCCTCGAATGCAATGGCGGCTGGCTTCACGCCGGCATAAAGACAGCTGTCAGGCGGCGCACTCCGGTTCAATGTGGCCTCGAAATCCGGTGCGAGGATAGAAAGTCGCACCAAGGGCGTAGACCGGTGGCAGATCAACACCCGGCGGCGTGGCGCGACCGCTTGCCAAGTGGCCGGGCAGCAGGTGCGTATGAGGTCCGTCGGGCGATTGCCCGCCGGGCGGCGGAATGGGAGTGTAAATCTCCGCGCGCCCCAAGGGCAATTCAACAACCCTTACCGGACTGTGTTTGACGATCGTGGCACCGGCGGCTTGCAAGACATCCGATAGCGGCAGGCCTGACGCTTGGTTCAGCTTGTCCCGCAATTCGGTCGCGGAAGACCGGATACAGAACCGAAGGTCGGCGCGCCCCAGACCTAGATCAAACCGAGCATCGTTTCGACACTCGGGCCGGATGGCGCCCTCGTCGCGGCCAAGTGGCGTGAGAGTTGTTGCAACCGGCAAGGTTGCCCTCGCCTTCAGGACGACGAGAAAAATGGCCCGACAGCCACGACGCGTGTGATCGGCTCGCAGTCGCAGTGCTCTAACTTGTTCGCCTATTGTCAATTGCAGCGCGCCACGATCCGAGATCGCGGTAATTGTCTCGCCAGTTACGGAAACGTCGCATGGTTCGTCATGATGGCAAATGAATTCGGCGGCCGCGCCATGGCATCCAAGGACCCAGGTGCCGGATCTCTGGCCGAGGCTTTCAGCGACGAACTCTGCGATCCGGCCAGGCGGCCAGGGCAGGCGGGTAATCGAAATGCCCAACGTGTCGATGCGCTCCGGCAGCACGGCCCAGATCGCGCTACGGCGCACATCGCCGGCCGAAGACCATTCGGTGATCTCATCGCCGGTGCGGCCGCATCCAAGACACAAGCCCAAGGCGCCGTCCATCGTGCAGATACCGGTACAGGGGCTTGGGATGGCCTTTGTCTGAATGTTCATTCGCTGTACTAATGATTGCGATTCAAGAAGCGTGGCACGCTCGCTTCGTCGCCGCCAAGGCGAAAGCCATAGACTTCGGCGGGGCCGATGTCCACGCGCGGGATGCCGCAACCGGAAAATGGTGGAAAAAACGCGCCGGGGCGCCCGCACATTCGCCGGCACGAGCGTGATCATCGGATTTGTGCCGGTCCATGCGCTCGTGGTCATGGTTCTGGCGCAAGCGCGTCCGGTGCAAGAGGCCGCCGTTTTGATTCAGGTCCTGTGCCATGCGGCCCTCGGCATCATGGCCTGGATCGTGCCGGTGACGCCGCTGATCAGATGAATGGAAAAACCGATCCGGGAACGTGACTTCGCCCGTCCGTTTCGGCGTCAAGCCGCATCCAACCCGAGGCTCCGCGGCGACATAGCCGGCAGGCCAATGAGCAGGACCTCGCGCGCGCCGCTTTCGATCAACCGCGCCTTGGCTTCGAATACGGCGCCGCCGCTCGGCTCTCCGGGCGCCGCCAGCAGGATGACATCGGCTTTCGCGGCGAGGGTTCCGGCGATGCCGTTCCTGTCGAGAGGCGGCGCGATCGTCACGATGAAATCATAGATCCCGGCCAAGGCATCGAGCACGTTTGCGAATTCGCGAAGATCCAGTTCGCCGTTGCGTCCAACCGGCAGAAAATGAAGCCGCGAGGCCGGGTCGCGGCGAATGACTTCGGCGAAGGAGGCCGTTCCGGCAAGAAGATCGCCGAGCGCGGGTTCGGCGCCAAGCGGACGGCCATGCGGCGCGCCGGCGGTGGAACTCTCAAAATCCAACAGAGTGGACTCGTCGAGGCCGATGACGATCGAACGTCCTTCGCGGGCGAGACCGCGGGCGAGATCGAGCATCATGCAAGACGCCGCGCCAGTTGGCTTGAGGCTCGCCGCGACGATCCGAGTGCCTTGCCGAATACCTTGCCGTGTGCCCTGCCGAACACCTTGCGGGCTGCGCGCGGGCATCGCCAGGATGCGCGTCACGATCTTTGTCATGGCTTGCCCGTTATCGGGGGCATCGCCGCCGGTTTCCCCCTCTGTTGCCGGTGGCGGGTCTAATTTTGGGTTTAATCGCGGACTTCGCCCCGCCACATCCTTGAAGCGGGCGAAAACGCGAACCTGTCCGAGCGCGCGGGGCTGCTCAAAAGGCATCTCCGCGCGGAGAGGCAAGCGCGCGCGGGGCTGCACCATCGACACAACTGCGCCGAGCGCCATGACAAACATCGCGGCCCCCGACAAGACCAGCAGGGCCTCCCTTGGGTAAATCGGATGTTGTGGCGCGACGGCGCGCGAAACGATGCGCGCGTCCAACTTGCGCGGCAAATCGGCGGCAGGCTTGGCGCCGGCGCGCATTTCGAGATAGAGTTCGGCGATGCGATTGGCGGCGTTCGCGGCGAGTTCGCGATCCTCGGACTGAAACGCGATCGTGACGAGACCGCCCCTGCCCGGCCCGCTCACCCGCAGGCGGTCCTGATAGGCTTCCAGGACCCGGTCCTCCTGGCTTTGTCGCGCCGGATCGCGCATGACGCCGAGAAAGATTAGGGCGTGGAAACCGGGTCCGAGGCCCCGCGTCACCGGATCGAATTCCGGATTGTCCTCGATGCCGAGATCCCTGATCGCCCGGCGGGCGAGATCGCGCGACGCGATGAGCTGCGCCTGGCTAGTGGCGGCGCCCGCGTCCAAAAGCGCGAGGTTTGCCCTAAGGCCGATCAAGCCCGCGTGCCGGGGGCCGATCAGAACTTGCGTCTCGGCGCTGTATCGCGGCGGTTGAAGGCCAAGCACGGCGCCGATGAGTACGAAAGCTGTGAGCGGCAATCCGATCAACCACCGCTTCCGGGCGGCGATCGCTTCCAATATCGAGCCAAGATCCAACTCGCGGGTACGCGTTGTGCGCAGCGCGTCCCACTCCCGCCAGCCCATAAGTCGCCTCCACCATCCAAACAGCGGAATAAGACGCCGCTATGGTTTCAGCTAAGTTAACTTTTGGGTTTGCGCGCAGCCATCCACGGGATAAGCCCGGTGCGGCAGTCGGAAAGATGGCTTTCGCCCTGTCTTCAAAAGCGCCGCGCGGAGCGTGTTTTGCATCAGCATCGCGATCGTCATCGGTCCTGCCCCGCCGGGCACCGGCGTAATCGCACCGGCGCCCCCATTTCGCCGACTAGGAAATCCGGAAAATTCGGTGCTTGCACGGCATGAGCGCTGCCCGGAAGCACCGAGCGGACACGTCAGCGTCCAGGTTTTTCCTTCGCCGCGGAGAGAAGATGCGCAACCTAATGGGTTTGCGCCATGATACCGCGAATTTACGCCCCGATCTTGGTTCTGACTGTCCGATAAACGGATTCCGTCGCCGCCGCCGCCTGTGCGAGCAGCGCATTGGCTTCCGCGATCTGCTTCTCGGCGAAATCGCGATCCTTGATCGCCTTGGCGTTGGTGAACACGTTCAGCGCCGCGCCGCGCAGCCCGGCGTTGGCCGCAAGCACGGCGACCCCGGCGTCGCTGATGACATTGAGATTGCCTTTTTCCGCCGCGGCGGCGGACAGGCGGATGACCTCGAAACAGGCTTTGACGGCGCGCAAGGGCGCGAGCGTCGCGTCCTTCAAGGCGGCTTGAATCGCCGCGGCGCGCTTGGCTTTCTCCTCGTCGCTGCCGCGCGGCAGCCCATAGGCGCCCATCACGGCATTGAACGCCACCGCGTCTTCTTCGATTGCCCGCGTGAGCTCGGCGCGCAGCGCCTCCGCCTTGGCGTTCACGGCCTCGAGGTCTTCCCAGGCCGCTTCGTAGTTCTTTTTGCCGATGGTGAGATTGGCCACCATGGAGACGAGCGCCGCGCCGACGGCGCCACACAGCGCCGCCGCGCCGCCGCCGCCGGGCGCCGGACGTTCACTGGCGAGATCGTCAAGAAAGGTCTGAATAGAACTATTCGTGGTCATGGTTGCCGCGGTCCTCGAAAGTCACGCCAGGGCTTTGGCTTGCGCATAAATATTCTCAGCGTCGAGCACCAGATCGGAGCTTTCGAACAGCTGACCGACGCAAGCGCGATGCAGTTTCAGCTTCAGGCCGCCCAGTCCCAGCGCGCCGATCACGATTTTGCCGTGACGCTCTTGTGCCTTGTCGATCGCCTCGACACCGCCAATGCCGAGCAGAGGCTGCGCGTTGCAGTCGGCGATTAGCTCGATCGCCGGGTCGTTCCGCCAGTCCTTTTCATCGAGCAACGGGACGCCGATGGCGCCTGCCGCGAACACGACCTGCGCGCCCTTGATCGCCGCCGCGCGGGCTTCATTGTCGACGGCCCCGATGGGCACCGGCGCAAAGCCGAAGCGATCGTTGATGGCCTTGCTCGCGGCATCGGCACGCTGTTTCGAGCGCGAGGTGATCGCGACCTCGGCGCCTTCGATATGCAGCATCGCGGCGGCGCGCATGCCAACCGGGCCCGAGCCAGCGAGCACGATCGCTTTCTTGCCGGCGAGCGACTTAGCCTTGGCGAGCAGCGCGACGCCGGCGGCCGCCGTGGTGTTGGAGCCGTTGCTGTCCAACATCACGGACACCCGGAAATTCGCAAAAAAGCGCGTCTTGACCGCTTCAAAAACCGCCTCTCCGGCGGTCATGCTGCCGCCGCCGACGAAGATCGCGGTATATTGCTTTTCCTTGGGGCCACGCGTGTAGATCGTTCCGTCGACGAGCGCGGCGACGCTTTCCGGCGTCACGCCGCCATAGCCGATGACGTGATCGGCGCCGCCGTCATAGCCGACGACCGTGTCAAAGACGCTCGGCGCCGGATCGGTGTCCAACAGAAACAAAAGCTTCTTCGTCATGACGGTCTCGATGAGTTGAAATCGCTCCGCGCGGCGAGGTCAGGAAGTCGCGACACCAGAACACTGGAAATCCACCGGATTATTCCTTTATTGATCGCAATCAAAAGGGCCTTCGCGCCCGATGGAAAGAGGACACCGTTTCCGGCGGGCGTTGTCGCGGTCCGCGCGAGGGCCATGGGGTCCCCTTGAAGCCTGAGGATGAACCGTCAATGGCCCTATTTGTCAGAGTTCGGCTGCCCTGCCAAGCCCGTGTCGCCCAGTCTCGCCGGAGGCCAGGGCATGGTCGATGGCGGTCAAAACGACACCGAGCCCAATAAAGCCGGCAAGCAAAACGATTCCATTCATCGTGACCCGTGCAAACCCGATCTGCGCGACATCGAAGAAAGGATAAAGATAGGTGCCAAAGGCCGCGCCGCGCAGCATGCTATAGACGAAATACAGCACCGGGAAGACGAGCCACCAGGCGGGATCGCTCCACCGCAGGCTGCCCTTGCGCAGAAACGCCAGCCAATATAACGGGTACAGGGACGGGATCGCGTCGTGCAGCGCGATGTCGGCCAACAGCCGCAATCCATGCGGGTGCCATAAATTCCGCAACAGCAGCGCATAGACCACGCCGACAATGATAATATAAACGACAAGCGCCGAAGTGACGCTTGGCGTGGTCAAAAATTGCTCCGCTTGCGGCCGTGCGCAAAAAATCGTGAGCACGAGGGCGACAAGGAAATTTGTCTCGATCGTGAAAAAGCTGAAGTAATTGATAAGATGCCCCGCAACCGGCAAGCTTTTGACGAGCGCGTCCTGAATATTGAAGTAGAACTGCACGCCCAAGCCAAACCATCCAAGGCCCGCGATAACCGCCGCGCAGCCGCGCTGCCCATAAAGCGGGAGAGGCACATTGCCGGGCATTTTCGCTGCGCCAACACCCTGCATTTTACCATCCTCCACCACTCTGATTCGGGAACTCTAATCACATATGGCCGTTTCTTGGCATTTTGCAAAACAGGGCGATGGAGTGGAGGCCGTGATCGTGTCCGCGCGCCAGGAGTGCGGCACGTTTGGCCCGGCTCCGGCGGCACGGACCCAGCGATCCGCCGCACCGGCGCGAGATCGCCGCCGTTGGCGGGCCGCGGCTTGCGATGGAAGCCAGGGCGGGCAAGGCCGGGAAGCTTGCATGGCTTGCGGATCGGCGGCGCGATGCCGCCGTCAACGCGCACTCCGCGGTCCGGGACCCTCATCTTCCGGACCTGTCGGCTAAAAAATCCCGCTCATGGCGGGCTTGTCGAACCATCCGCCGTCACCTGGCCAATCCTGGCGCGCGGCTTCGCGATCTCGCATTGCGCGGACGCCGTCGACGGCCGGCAACGGCCGCGGCACGCAAGCGAACACGACCACGAGGAAGGCGGCGACCGGAAGAAACGACACGAGGCTGGCGAGCCACGGATTCGTCAAGGCGCTCCGGAGCGCGCCATTCATCGGTGGCCCCCAGGCCTGCAGCGCACCGGCGACGAGGATCAGCGGGTAAAGCCAAGCCGAACTCATGACGAGCACTTCCTTGCCGGAAAAATTGCCAGCCACCCTAGCCCACGAGCCCCGTCGCCACCGGCCCGGCATGTTTCCACCGTCGTTTGACCCGCGGCGGAACAATTGTGCGCGCGCCGCGGTCCGGCGCTTTCCAAAATGCTCGCGGTGATCGAGAAGGAAATCAAGGCATTGAAGTGGAAGCCATGGTATAGGCAGGCCGGCCGGGCAATCGACATTCGCGGAAATTGCTCGCCGTGGGCGCGCAAGCCGGGTCGTGAGATGCGGCGGCAGGTGGACCTCCGTGCCGTCTGTCAGGATGACACCATCGAGTTCGCCGATCGGGGTTGGCGTGAAGCGCCGCACCGTGCCCGTGTCTCCGGCAGTTGGTTGGAATAGGAACTCGCCGCCGACGGCGCGGGAGGCGGTGCCACGGGCGGCGGTGCGGGAGGCGGAGCCGGCGCTTGCGCCAAGGAGGCAGGACCGGTCGCGATCGCCCCCATGGCAGCGCAAGGCAGGAGAAGTTTGACAAGTTTGGCATTCATTTGATCCTCCTTGACGGCGGCTGACGGCATCTCGTCAACGAGTGGACAGCAATCGCCGTGCCCGTCTTGACAGCCTCGTTCTCCTTCGATTTCTTGAACGTCTACGTGCTTGACCTGTCATTTATGGAGACACTTGACGTCCGGCCTTATGACAGCAGAGATTGGCATGACGGCAGGGATTCTGGCTTTTCCGAGGTGGCGTGGTGCGTGACGCCGCTCCGAAGGGAATGTTTAGGAAGCCTCCGCAACCGGCTCCGGGCGGCACCAATGAGCGCACCATCGAGTGCCGCGGAAGGAAGTCAGGTCCGCGGCTGATTGGCGCCGCCCTTGCTCCCTGATCGTCCCGCGGCAATGGCCGCACAAGCATTTGCGGACCTTGGGGCCTTGCCGGAAAAATCTGGATTTCGGACAGTTGTTTGAGGTTAGCCGGCAAGGCCGGCCCCATAACCCGATGAGATGACATGTTACGATCGTTGCGTGGACGCCTCGTTGTTCTGCTTGTGCTGCTGGCCGCCGCCGCGATCGCGGCCGGGATGCTCATGGCCGGCTTGTTCCGCCAGTCAGCGGCGGCCCGGGCCGGACGGGCCGATGCGGAAATCGGCCGGGCGTGCGATGCGATCGCCGGGGCATACCGGTTCTATAGCGCGGGATGGCGGGGGCCGGTGCCCGCGCTCGGCGACGAGCCCTTCCGCCGCGGTCTGAGCGCGGCCGTTCAGACGGCGCTACGCAACCGGCCAGGTGTCGAGGGGGGGATTTGGCAGGGCGAGGAAGGTTCGATCGCCTATGCCTTCCCGACCTACGAAGGCTCGGGACCGAAAACCGATGTCCCGCAGGCCGAACTTTCGCGCATACGTGCGGTCAATCGCGCGGCAATCGCCTTTCCGCCGATGGGGCTGCCCGGCTGATCCGGCATGCCTGGCGGGGCAATGTCCGCGAGCTCAAGAACGCGATGGAACGCGCCGCGGTATTGGTGCGCGGTGAGTTCATCACCGCGGCCGATCTCGCCTTCCTCGCGGAGAGCCAAGCTTCGCGGGGAGAGACCGGCGGCTGGCCGGATGAAGACTTGCCGGCGGCGGCGGCGCGGCTCGAGGAGATGTTGATTCGCCGCGCGCTGGAGAGGAGCGCCGGCAACCGGGCCGAAGCCGCGCGGATGCTCAACGTGCATCGCCAACTCCTCTACGCGAAGATGAAGCGCTACGGCCTCGATGTGTCCGAAGACCGGACGGACGGTGCCGGGGAAACGGACGGCGCCAATCGGTAAGATGTAAAAATTGGGATTTGATCCACCGGTCAACGTCAGATTTCGCCATTCATCGCACGGGCCAAGCATTATCGGCGAGGCGGAGTTGATTCTGGCAAGGATGCCATAGGGCGTTCGGAAGAACGCCCGTTGCAAGCAACGGGCTATGGCACCGGCTTTGTGGCGCGGGTGAAGCTCACATTCTTGCCAGAATCGACTCCACCTCGCCAAACTCGCCGCCATGAGAGGAATGGCAGGTTGCGATTTCCCGCGGCAGTGGCTGAAAGCTCAAATTCAGTTTTTTACACGGTGGAACCGGCAAGAAATCCAGGAAATCCGCCATTCCCGGCGCTGGCATGCCTGTTGCTATTCTTTCCTCAAGAACCTCGGCTTCCGCGCTCTTGAGGAGTGAACGGCATGATGTCTCCATGGAAACCGGCGCTATTGCGCGGGTCCGCGGCTCTGGCCTTGAGCGCCGCCGCGATCACGCAAACCGCGCCGCCACCGCCGCCGGGCTTTGCGCCTCCGGCTCCCCCGCGACAGTAACTACGGAGGGGGCCGTCACGCCCCTCCATTCCTCGGTTCGAAAGGAGACTCGCCGTGCCTTGGCTCGACCCCAATCACCGGCCCAAAATCGCCGGGGCAGCCGATCGATCCCGCGCAACCGGCACGGATAAGCCGGCGGCATGATTCTCACCAACGGGACGGAGGTGCGCTTTCCGCCGGGATTCATGCGGCGATGCGTCCGGGTGACACGCTCAAGGTGCGCGGCGTGCGGCCACGGCCCACCCGGCGCGCCGCCGGATGCATCATCGCGACGACGGGAGGAGGGTGTCTGAATGATGAGGAAAAGTCCCAAACCGGCCTCACGAAAATGGAGCGTGGGGCCCGGGACGGCGGAAGCGCACGCCGGCCCGCCGGCAACCGCCATCGCCGATGGCGCAATCGTCGAGCCTGGCTCGCCGCGGCCGCTAGTTTTAACCTTGGCGGTCTTGGCGTCGGCCGCCGCCATCGGCGCCGGGCTGGCCTGGAGCCGCGGCCTGCTCGCGGCGCCAACCTTGGATGACGCGCCACGCGTTGCCGCCGTTGGCATCTTCATCGCCACCTACGCCGTGATCGCGATCGGCAAGCTGCCCGGCTTTCAGCTCGACCGGGCCGAGGCGGCGCTCCTCGGCGCGACCCTGATGGTCGCTTGCGGCGCCATTTCTCTCAGCGACGCCTACAAGGCCATCGACTTCGACACGATCACCCTATTGCTCGGCATGATGATCGTCGTCGCCAACCTCAGGTTGTCGGGCTTTTTTCGGTTGATCAACAGCTGGGCCGTGACGCGGGCGCACCACCCGATCATCCTGCTCGGCGCCGTGGTCTTAGTGACGGGTGTGTTCTCGGCCTTTCTCGTCAATGACGCCATCTGCCTCGTCATGGCGCCGATCATCATTGAGCTGACGCGGGCTTTGAAACGCAATCCGGTGCCATACCTGATCGCGGTCGCGCTGGCCTCCAACGTCGGCAGCACGGCGACGATCACCGGCAATCCGCAGAACATGATCATCGGCAATCTGTCGCACATTCCCTACGGCAGCTTCGCCGCGGCCCTTGCTCCGGTGGCCGCTATCGGCCTCGTGCTGACGATCATCCTCGTCGCGCTTCTCAATCCGCGCGAGTATTGGACGCGCGAGCGTCTCGGCGAGCCGGCGCTCGCCTCGAACTATCACGGCTGGCTCGTGGCCAAGTCCGTCCTCGTCACCGGCGCCATGGTCGTCCTGTTTTTCGCCGGCCAGCCCGTGGCGAAGGTGGCGATCGCCGGCGGCGCTCTCCTGCTGCTCACCCGGCGCGTCAAGGCGAAGAAGGTCTACGAGGAGATCGACGGCCCGCTGCTTCTCATGTTCGCTGGCCTCTTCGTTGTCATCGCGGGCGTCGAACGCAACGTTCTCACCCCGGAGGTGATCGCTCACGTCGAGCGCCTGCATCTCGAGAATACCGCCATACTCAGCGCGATTACAGCGGTGCTGTCGAACCTTGTCAGCAACGTGCCCGCTGTGCTCGCGCTGAAGCCTTTCGTAGCGCCGCTCGCCGACCCGCAGCGCGCCTGGTTCGTCATCGCCATGGCTTCGACCCTGGCGGGCAACTTCACGTTGCTCGGGTCGGTGGCCAATCTGATCGTGGCCCAGCGCGCCGCGGCCGAAGGCATCGAGATCAACTTCTGGAACTATTTCCGCATCGGCGCTCCGCTGACAATCGCGACGATCGTCATCGGCGTTTTCCTCCTGTGACAAACTGATGCCGTCCGCGCCGGGGTGTGCGATATGACCGAATCTCGGCAGACTGACGTGACGGCCAAGGGCTTCCGTCCGATTTCGCTCGACGCGATCAACTTCCTGCTTGCCGACGTACGCGGCGCGCTCGGTCCGTATCTCAATGTCTTCCTCGTCACACGACAGCACTGGAGCCTATCGGAGGTGGGCCTCGTCACCTCCGTCAGCGGCCTCATCGGTCTGGCCCTACAAACGCCTGCCGGCGCTTTGATTGACTGGACCCGAGCCAAACGTGGCCTCGTCGTGGCCGCCCTCGCCGTGCTCGCGACTGGCGCAACCGTCATCGCGCTCTGGCCGAGCTTCTGGCCGGTCCTGATCGCCAATAGCCTCATCGCCGTGGTCGGCGACATCTTCGGCCCGGCAATTGCCGCCCTCACGCTCGGCCTTGTCGCGCGCAAGCAACTGGCTCGGCGCATGGGACGCAATTCCGCCTTCGACCATGCCGGCAATGTCGCCATCGCGGCCCTTGCCGGCCTCGCCGGGTGGGCCCTGTCGCCGCGCGCCGTCTTCTTCCTGGTTCCGTTCTTTTCCGTGCTTGCCGCGCTTGCCGTCCTGTCTATTCCGGCGCGGGCCATCGACCATGAGAGGGCGAGAGGCTTCGACAAGAAGAGCGCGGCGGACGCCGGGAGTCCGTCGCGCTGGAAGGTGCTCCTGGAATGCCGGCCGCTTCTCATCTTTGCCGGTTGTGCGATGCTGTTCCATTTCGCCAATGCGCCGCTCTTGCCGCTCGTCGGCCAGAAGCTCGCCTTTCAGCATCCGACGCTCGCGACGGCCATGATGTCGTCGTGCATCATCGCCGCGCAGACGATTATGCTGCCGATAGCGCTCCTGGCCGGCTACAAAGCCGACACCTGGGGCCGCAAGCCATTGTTCCTCGTGGGCTTCGCCATCTTGCCGGTCCGCGCCTTCCTCTACACGCTCTCCGACGACAGCGCCTGGCTCATTGCCGTGCAATTGATGGATGGCGTGGGTGCGGGCATCTACGGGGCACTCACGCCGCTCGTGCTAGCGGACCTCATGCGCGGCACAGGCCGTTACAACGTGGCTCAAGGGGCTGTCGCCACGGTCCAAAGCATCGGCGCCTCGATGAGCGGTCTTGTCGCCGGCGAAATCGTCGACCATCTCGGCTATTCGGCAGCCTTCGGGACTTTGGGTATGGCAGCCCTCGCCGCGCTCGCGGCCTTTTTCTTCGGCATGCCTGAAACCGCGCCCGGCCACGACGAACCCGCGCCCGTGCCGGCTACAAGCAAGCAAGCCGCGTCGCAAGAAAGGCCGGGCGGCGGCAGCTCGCCGAGTAGCCAAGGCGGCATCACCCGGCCGACCCCCATCATCGACATCCGCCCATCCGCTACCGTGGCGCCGCCGGCCGCCGGGGTCAAAGCCATGGACACCCAGACGCTCGGCGCGGTCGCGCAGCTGCCTACCTTGGTTCCGGTCGACCCCGAAGCGGATAGCCGCAGCCGAAGGGTTCCACTTCACTAGTCGCTTTGCCACAACATTCGGGTCATCGCCAAAAGCGGCTTTCAAAATGAACGCGTCCTCACGATCGATGATGCAAACCGACGTCGATTCCAATGAGACATCGAGAGCGGCGTAAAGACCCATCGCGGTCACCGCTCCTGGTAGATCTCGAATAGATTGACTTGGGACCAATCCAATGACCATATTCACATGCGTTTACTGGCATGTTCCGCGGCAGCTATTGCGGATAAGGTGGTTGGCCTTTAAAGGGGACCCACAATTGAAATGTCCTATCGTGTTGGCACCAAGCGCCGTTATCCGCTACGCGACGCTCGGTCTACGGCGGTGCTACATGCCGCGCGCCGGGCTCTGGTCGCATAAATATCATCTTGACGGCCGGCCGGAGCCAAACGAATCTGTTCCGCATAGCGACGGCTACTACAGTCTTAATGTCTTGCTGGGCTTCGCGCGCAATCCGGGGATTGTTGCCGGCGAACCCTACGATCTAGAGGCGATCTTCAATGCGGCCACGCGGTCCCTTCTGCTACAACAGGCGCGCATCTACGCCTTTGGCATGGCGCTGTGGGCGGGTGCGGAGCTTGGCTTCGATGTCCCTGCAAACGTTCTTGCCAAGGTCCGCGATTTAAACGGTGATCCAGCCGCCGCGGTTCACTGGACAGCACAGGACATCGGATTGATGCTGTCAGGCGCTGTCGCCCAGTCCCGCTTGGATCCGGCATGGTGCAAGATTGCTACTTCATTGCGTGATGTGATCCTCACCCCGTTGCGCGCGCCGAGCGGATTGTTCTTCGATTCCGGCACTGGATTCCGAAGGTATTTCGCGTCTTTCGCCACTCAGGTCTATAGCTGTCTCGGGCTCTACCACTATGGCGAGGCGATGGACGATCCTCTTGCCGTCGCGGCAGCGAACGCTTGCGTCACCCAGCTGATCGCACTGCAAGGTCCTCGCGGAGAATGGCCCTGGCTTTTTGCGCCGGGCCGGGGGACGGTCGTCGATTTCTATGAAGTTTATGCGGTGCATCAGCACGGCATGGCGCCCGCAATCTTGCATCATGCGATTATGCATGGCGTGCCGGGCGCGCGTGAGGCTATGGTGAAAGGCTTCGTGTGGCTTTTCGGCGACAACGAATTGGGCCGCACGATGTTGCGGCCTGAACTGCACCTCTTCCACCGCTCACAAAGGCGCTCCGGCATCAGCGGTAGCCGAGGCGCGCGCGGGTTGCGCGCTTTGACGAATGCGGCGCTTAACCGGAATGACGAGATTGGCACCGCAAGGGGCGCGGGACGAGCTCTCTCCTTGGAAGTCCGCAGTTACGAATTGGGCTGGATTCTCTGGTCCTTCGGCGGCCGCCGCGATTTTCCCGAATTGACTGATAGGCCTGAATTCGCCGCGGCACTTCGAGCTGAGCAATTCATTGACCGGGAAGTTGCCGAAATATCGGAGTCGGACGTCTCCTCGTTCGAGCCAGCGAGAAGCGGTCCCGGACAAACGGTGCCATGGTTCAAACGCTGAATTCTGATTTTCAGTTTCCGGATGAATTGCCAGCCACTCCAAGGCGCGGCGGCGCGTCCTCGGTCAAGCTGCCGCTCGTCCTGGTTCTGATCGCATTGACCATGTTCCTGCCAGAAAATCATCATTCCATTTTGGCGAATTCCGCATGACCGTGTACCGCCTACTCCTTTTGCTTATCGCGCCGGCGATCCTGTTCCGCTTTGCGAAATTGGCGGCCGGCGGAAATTACCGGTTTGTTTGGTCGGATGTGTTGGTCCCCGTCACCGGACTCTGGATGTTCGTTGGACCGGCTGAGATCAATGGGTTCGACCAGACGCTCGTGTATAGTGGCACCACTGCGCTGGAATTTTGTATTCCCTATATGGCGACACGAGTGTTTCTCACGGAAAGAGGTCAAGCAGTTGCTCTTGTGCGTATCCTTTGCATCGCGATTGCCACGATAGGCCTGCTCGCTATTCCCGATGAGTTCTCGCGGCGCTTCGTGCTCCGGGAATTCGTAGGATCCCTTACGGGATATCACAAAAACTTTGGTGACTACAGTCTCCTTATGCGCGACTTTCTCTTTCGCTGTGCAAGCACGTTGGAACACCCGATCGCGTTGGGAAACGCTTGTTCGTTTGGCCTGCTGATGGCAACCACGATGCGTGGCGCACTGCGAAAATTCATGCTCGCCGGGTCTGCCGTGGGGCTGGCGCTATCGGTGTCGTCGGCCCCAATCGGTGGAGCTATCGTAGGTTTTGGTGCTCTACTTTACAGTAAGCTCCTGCGAAACTTCCCTTTCCGCTGGGGTTTCCTTTACGCAAGTGCAGCCGGATTCATACTATTAATCTTCAACGCCCATCCCAACCCGTGGGGGTTTATTTTTAGCCATTTTACATTCAACTCCTCGACGGCCTACTACCGTCTTATGCAGTGGGAATTCGTCGGCCCCCTTGTCATGGACTCCCCCATATTTGGTATCGGCTTATTCAGCGGATGGCAAGAGGAGTCCGGGCTCGCGCCTACGATTGATTCAAACTGGCTTCTAACGGCGATGTCGTTTGGCATTCCGGGGTCAATACTCATTGGTCTGTCCTACATCACCGCGTGTTCGGTTTCGATGGATATCGGAAACAAGAGCCTAAACTTGACGAAGCAGGAGAGGCAGCTAGGCTTCGTGCTAAGCGTAATTACAGGACTTATCATTTATGTAGGTTTTACGGTAGACTATTGGGGGACAATCTCTGTTCTGACCATGTTTCTGGCGGGAATTAGAGCGCACTTGGGTGCACTCGGAGCCATGCCGCGAGAGCTGGGCCTTGATGACGACGGATGACGGAATGTGGCTCATCCCGTTGCCTCAGGTTGCCCTAGTGTAGTGTCTCGTGCAAAAGGTTACAATTTATCCTGGCGCGCGAGCGGTGGCATTTTCAGCGCCGCTCTGCCGCGATTGACCTTGAGGATGATGGCGTTGGCGGATTTTGTCCAGACGAAAGGCGTCGGATCGGCATTGTTGTGCTTGATATAGTCGTGGATGGCGGCTTCAAGTTCCGGCACGCTCGTGAAAACACCGCGGCGAATACGCTCCGTGGTGATCTTTCCGAGCCAGCGTTCGACGAGGTTCAACCACGATGACGAGGTTGGAATGAAGTGGAGGTGAAAGCGCGGGTGTTTGGCGAGCCAATCCCTGACTTCCTGTTTTTTATGGGTCGCGTAGTTGTCGGCAATGCCGTGAATGTCGAGTCGTTTGGGCGTGTTGCGGTCGATGGTTTTTAGAAAAGCCAGAAATTCCTGATGCCGATGGCGCTTCATGCACTGACCGATGACTTCGCCTTTCAGGACATCGAGCGCGGCAAACAATGTGGTTGTCCCGTTGCGCTTGTAGTCATGCGTCAGGGTGCCTTGGCGGCCTTTCTTCATCGGCAAGCCAGGCTGGGTGCGATCAAGTGCCTGGATCTGGCTTTTTTCGTCGATGCAGAACACCAGCGCGTGTTCCGGCGGGTTCATATACAGGCCGATAACATCTTCAAGTTTTTCGATAAAATGCGGATCGTTGGACAGTTTGAACGTCTTGACCAGATGCGGTTTCAGGCCGTGCGCATCCCAAATCCGCTGCACCGAAGCTTTGCTGACACCGCTGATTTTAGCCATCGAGCGGCAGCTCCAGTGCGTCGCGTGCGCGGGCGGGGTCAAGGTTTTTTCAACGACTTCGGTTTCTTTTGTTGGTGGCAAAGGTTTGAAACTGCGTCCCCGGGGACGATCTTGATAAAGCGCGTCAACGCCGCCTTCGGCAAAGCGGTTGCGCCAGCCGATGATGGTTGGACGCGATGTGCCAAGTTGTTTCGCCAGCGCGTTGGTTGATTGTCCTTCGGCCGCGCCCAGAATAATCCGCGCCCGCAAAGCGATGCGCTGCTCCGTCTTGCCGGAACGCGCCAGCCGTGCCAAGGCCGCCTTGTCCGCGGGCGTCATGTCGAGTGCCGGGCTGCCTGTCCACATGCAGCGCAGTATACACGTCCCGGATCACATTGTAAAGCGTTGCGTGAGACTATACACTAGATATAGTATGAAGATATCGCGCCCTTGACCAGGCGCACCCACTACATACAGGCGAGCCAGAGACAACGGGATCAGCCTCCTCCGACGGAGTCTCTCGACGTCCAAGGAGTATTGAGATGGCCGAAACCAATAAGGCAAGTCTTCGGCGCCTTCCAGCTCGGGTAACTCCCCGCCGGTATCAAAGCCGTATACCTTTATTCGCACGCCCGTGGCTTTTTCAATCTCCGTCGCATACCGAGCTAAGATCATCAGGGTAACTCCGCCAGCCACGCCGAATTCCGCGACGCCGATACCCACGATAGCCCAGTCTTTACGCCAGCTGTGCAGCGTGCCACATGCAGTACGCATGCGCCGGCCGCTCAAGACAACCGACGTCAACGAGAAATCCGAATGGCACAGGAATAATTCGGGAAGCGGTAAGCACTAGCCGCCTCACCAAAGCAGGCACCAGTTTTCCAGCCGCGAGCGCCATCACGGCACTCCTGAAGATACCCATATGATCCCCCCGTCACAGGTGCTCGCTCCGCGACCTTGATAAAGATAGTTAACGCCGCCCGGCGTTGCAGCATTGGCGCCTTTAAGCGGTGACCCGTTCATGGCGGGCTAGCAAAGAACCTAGTCGGCGGACGCGCCCAGGCGGTACGCTCTGAGCGCCAGCACGAGTGCGCAAACGTTCATGCGGCGACATTCCCCATCCGTGCCGCGATTCCGCTCCCTCACCCTCCAGGAAACCTGAGCACACGGGACGCCGCCCTCCACAACAGCGGCGGCACGAGGTCACGGAGAAGCTGTCGGGCATTCTGCCGTACGCGCTCGCCCGGTCGCTTCTGGAACAAGGTACTGTGCCGGGGATCCTCTTGCCCGGCCTCCGCTCCTCCATTGGTGTAGTAGTAGAGCGCCATCGACTTCCGCGTCATGTTGAGTGGGCAGGTCAAGGGATCGGGATGCCCATGGTAGGAGTAACGCGATGTTGTGAAGATGACCACGCGATTGAAAATTGGAGCCACCCTCTTCACCATGCGGGTCATGTCACGGTCCCAAAGCTCGAAGTGGCCACCATATTCGTCCTGCCAGTTTTTGTTGAGATAAACGAGGAGATTCAAACGTCGATTCAACCCATACGCGAGATGGTTGTTGAAATCGGCGTGGATCGCGAGCTTTCCACCCCGCATAATCTGATGCAGGCCACCGCCCTCGAAGTACGGGTCGCCAATCAACTTCTCGATTCCCGTCAGACTCTCGAGAAATTCGAGGAAAGAGGCCGAATTCAATGCGTAAAGAAACTGCCTCGCGAACGGAGGGATGTCACGCTCGTGCTTCGATTGGAGTTTGATTTCCACCGGCAAGTCATGCAGCACCCAATTCTCGTCCTTTGGGCCTGGGAACTCAGCCAAAACGGCGTTCAGTACCCATTCGTCGAAAAAGCCGTCGATCACAATATGGGGATAGGGTTCCGCCGACAAGTATTCGCCGGCCCTGTTCGCGGCGATCTCTTTCATCCGCGAAAGAGGAAGGACTTCCGGAAGTCCGGGCGAGCGAATACGGGACTGCCCGAGGTTTTCAGGATCCGACGTCATAATTCCTCCAGGCATCCCGGCACGGCCCGCTTAGGCTACCCGAACCGCCGGCCTCGATCAACCTAAATCCGGCAGTCGGCGTTGGGGGCGCGACTGATTTCCGTGTTTTCTCTAGCGAAAGTTGAGAAAGCCCTGTGCGCGGCGCGGGGGCGAGCGCAAGCGACGGCCCTGAAGGAAAACGTGAAAGGCTCTCGCGAGGAGAGCCGCCAGCGTTGCAGGCCCATCAACGCCGCCGTATGTTTTGCGCGTTCGCGGAGAAAAATGGCGCCGGTGCAAACGCCTTCGCGGCCAGAACCGCCCTCGCCTGTGAACGCGCCATGGCGATCGTTGTTTGTTTCGCATGCCGCACCCGCGTGGCGATCGCATGCAAGAGCATTGGCCGGCTGCCAATCCTCCCTATGCCGGTCCGGCTCGACCAGACGAACGAAGATGCTCCACCAGTCGGAAAACAATGCGATCATGCGGGTGGCCGGCCGGCAACGCGCAAGGTCCGGCGTGACCAAGCCGCCCCTGCCCGCTTGGTTCGTCAACGCGTCGAAAATATTCTTGGCTTACGCCACGATCGCGATCCAGCTGGGCGGAACCCGCGCGCTCCTCGTCACGCGAAGCGGCGAGCACAAAATATTCGTGGACTTCGGCGCCCGCCCGATTGCGACAAAAGATAGCATATGCTGGCCCGGCGTCGCATTCGAAGCCGTCGCCAAGGCTTTCTGCACGCGCCGCCGCAACACGATCACCGCGCGCCGCCTTGCTCCAACCCTGCCGTCGTATGCTCTCCGTGGCTTGCCGGCCGTGCCCCGAGTTCGTCCACTCCCTTTGCGTGGACAGAGGTTCGATCATGCGCTTGACATTGGCGGTCAACCGCAACTTGAACAAATAGGCCAAGCCGCGCTGTTCCGTTTCCATGATCGGCGCGTTGCCAAACCCGCAGTCTCCACGCAACAGAGCCGACTCGAGATCGCGCGCGACGCGATCGCGCAACGCCCACCGGCCGGGCGCGAAATGTTTGGATGTGGACGCGTTGCCGGCAACAGCTCAATCTCAAAGAGTTGGAGCATGCCGGAATCGAAAAAGTCGAGCAACTTTTTCTCGACGGCTCTAACGACCTTGTTTATATCGAGAAGCTCTGGAAGAACGCTATCGCAACGAAGCCGCGATAGGGGCATAACTCTTGTCCCCGGCCAACATCGCCAGCATCGCCGTTGCCAGCTCAGCGCGTTTTTTCGGCGCGTTCGGGCGCGTGTAATGCAGAGGGCAATCGGCCACGCGAGCATCGAACAGGCCGGCTGCTTTCAGAAAATCGATGAACAACGGTAATTGCGCGAGCGGCTGCCCACGCGGCGTCAGCGCCGCCCCGGTCTCCCATTCGACATGCCCCGGACCGGCGAAACCATCGCCGCTCACCCCCTGCGGCGGAGCTTTGTCTTCAACCGACGGTTGCTCCCCCACAGGATGTAAGGAGGGATCCGAAAGATCGTGCGTCATGCCCTTGACAATGCCTGATTCTTGTCAAAGCCAAACCAGCCAACTGCCGTTTTTAGGTTGATGGATCGGATCGCGTGGAATCGCCACGGCGCGTCCGAAAGCCGCGATCGCCTTGGCGAGAGCCTTCGCGCCGGCGATGATGCAAAGGCGTGCAACGATGGGATCGCACGACGCGATGATTGATTGGCGCCGGCACGGTCGTGGCGTTGTCCGTGCCGCCGGCGACCAGCCCAAGCGGATATTTGTCGCGGTGAACGGCACCCCCGATCGCCGCCGCCAGGGCCATGTCATCGGCCATGGGAATGGCGTGGGAATGCCGTCGCTCTGGATCCCCCGCAACCGGCCGGAAAGATCCCCCGCCATCCCTTCGTCGCGGCGCGCCGCCCCGGGCGCACCTTCGCGGACGCGGCCGATTAAGCCAAACCACAGCTGTAGAGCATGTCGTTAAAAAAGTTGCCCGACTTTTTCGATTTAGACATGCTCCAACTCTTTGAGATTGAGCTGCGTCCTCATCGATCAAATGGTTCCATTTGATCGAAACATGCGCTAGGGTAGTATCTCACGCAAAGATATACAATCAATCCTGGCGTGCCGGCGGTGGCATTTTCAGTGCCGCCCTGCCGCGGTGGACCTTGAGGATGATGGCGTTGGCGGATTTGGTCCAGACGAAAGGCCTCGGACCGGCATTGGTGCGTTCGATGTGGCCGTGGATGGCGCGTTCGAGGTCCGGCACGCTCGTGAAAACACCCCGGCGAATACGCTCCGCGGTCATCTTTCCGGACCGGCACTCCACGAGGTTCAGCCACGATGACGATGCCGGAATAAAATGAAGGTGGAAGCGCGGGTGTTTGGCGAGCCGGTCCTTGACCCTTTGTTTTTTGCGGGCCGCGTGGTTGCCGGCAATGCCGTGAATGTCGAGATGTTTGGGGGCGCTGCGGCCGATGGCTTTGAAAAACTTCGGAAACTCCCGATGACGGTGCCTCGGCATGCGGCGGCCGGTGGCCTCGCCTTTCGACCCATCAAACGCGGCGAACCATGTGGCCGTGCCGTTGCGCTTGGAGCCGTGCGTCATGGTTCCCGCGCGCCCCTTCTTCACCGGCAGGCCGGGCCGGGTGCGGTCAAGCGCTAAAATCTGGCTCGCCTCACCCTTGTAACTTGGGAATTACCGATTGTGCTAGAGGTAAGCCAGCGGCGGCGGCCGGGAGACCGTCTCATCCTGGGGCGGAAAAGCCCGTAGCTCAGCGTGGTATCTCGTCCGCCGCCTGAGCTTGCCGAAGGGCCATCCAAACCGGTCAGTCGCTTGGGCCGCAAGGCGAGCCCGATTGCGCAAGGAAGGTTGGAGATGGACGCGATCGTCGCTGGCATGGATGTTTCCAAAGACAAGCTCGACATCGCGGTTCTGCCGCAAGGTCAGACTTTTGCCACAAGCCGCGACGCGAAGGGGCTTGAAGGCCTCGGCGCGCGCTTAAAGCCCCTGGCGCTCGAAAAGCCGTTTGCCGGATTGGCGAGGGCATGCTCCGCCAATCAAATCGATGGCATTTCGTGGGCAGTTTGTTAAGCTCGTCTTGGGTGGTTTGCTTGCCCGCTTACGCCGCTGCCGTCCGGACGCTCCGCAAAGCGCGGCTGCCCCACGAAGGAAATGGGAAGACCTCGAGCAAGACCTAGAAGCAGGAGAGGGACATGGGCTTTTTGCGCTTTGTCAAATCGGCCGGCGCGAAAATTTTCGGCGCGGCCAAGATTGCCGCCGCTCCGCCCGAGCAATTGAAGCAAGAGGCCCCAAAACACGGTCTCGATGTGTCGCAAGTCGAGGTCAAGTCCGAGCGAGACAAAGCCGTCCTCCGGGGCGGCGGCGGCGCCCTGCAACAATGTTCTTGCCTACTACTCTCCGCGGCCCTTCGGGTCATGATCGCGACAGTCTTATGGGATATGTCCACCGGGCGCCTCCTCGGCCAGGGATAAACAGCACGCATGACAATTAGCTCTGAACTTTCCGCCTCCCCCGGTCTCGCGGACCCCGGGGACGCCGGGCCGGCGGCCCGCCGCCGCTCCGTTGGCGTGCGCATTGGCTCCGGCAACGCGGCGGTCCTCGCCGGCGGCGGCGCGCCTATCGCCGTCCAATCGATGACCAACACGGATACGGCCGATGTCGAAGGGACGGCGGCCCAGGTCGCGGCGCTTGTCCGCGCCGGCTCCGAACTCGTGCGGATCACCGTCGACCGCAACGAGGCCGCCGCCGCCGTGCCTCACATCCGCGACCGTCTCGCAAAATTGGACTGTGACGTCCCTCTGATCGGCGATTTCCATTATATCGGCCACAAACTCTTGGCCGATCATCCCGCCTGCGCCGAAGCGCTCGACAAATATCAAATCAACCCCGGCAATGTCGGCTTCAAGGAAAAGCGGGACAAGCAATTCGGCTTCATCGTGGAGGCGGCGATCAAATATGGCAAGGCGGTGCGGATTGGCGCCAATTGGGGCTCGCTCGATCATGAGCTCCTTACCGCGTTGATGGACGAAAATGCCCGCGCCCCTTCGCCGCGCCCGGCTGGCGCCGTGATGCGCGAGGCGATGGTGCAATCGGCGCTTTCCTCCGCCGCGCGGGCGGAGGATATCGGGCTTGGCCGGAACAGAATCATCCTGTCGGCGAAGGTCTCCGATGTGCAGCATCTCGTTGCCGTCTATCGCACGCTCGCGCGGCGCAGCGATTACGCGCTGCATTTGGGCCTCACCGAAGCGGGCATGGGCTCGAAAGGCATTGTCGCCTCCGCCGCCGCGATGGGCATTTTGTTGCAGGAGGGGATCGGCGACACGATCAGGGTTTCGCTCACCCCGGAGCCCGGAGGCGACCGCTCGCTCGAAGTGAAAGTCGCGCAGGAACTTTTGCAGACCATGGGGTTTCGCACTTTTGTACCGCTGGTCGCCGCCTGTCCTGGCTGCGGGCGCACGACGTCCACGGTTTTTCAGGAACTCGCGCGCGATATTCAGTCCTATATTCGCGACGAGATGCCGCTGTGGCGGGCGCGCTATCCGGGCGTCGAGGCGCTGAGCGTCGCGGTGATGGGCTGCATCGTCAACGGGCCCGGCGAATCGAAACATGCCGACATCGGGATCTCGCTGCCCGGCACCGGCGAGGCGCCGGCGGCACCCGTGTTTATTGACGGTCAAAAGGCGATGACGCTGCGCGGCGAGGGCATTGCCGCCGAATTCAAGCAAATCGTCGAGGCTTATATCGAGCGAAGGTTTGGGGCAACGAAAAGCGCGGCGGAGTAGGCGCGGCGGATATGTTGGCAATACGGGATATGTCAACCCTGCAGGCATTTAGAGCAGGTCCCGAAAAAGTTCACGGGCTTTTTCGACGGACCTGCTCCAGCTCTTGGATTTCAACCCGTTCCTTTTCGATCGAATGTCTTCATTAGCTCGATTGGCGCCGCAGGAATGCGGGAATCTCGAGCTGGTCTTCTTCGAGTGCCCGGGTTTGATAGGCGGCGCGGCCATGCGCGTCCACCGCTGCTTGCGGAGCTCTTTGCGGGGCTGGCGGATGCTGCGGACGTTTGCCGTACTCGGCGTGAACCGGACCCGGCTGCTGATGCGGGTGGATCGGCCCTTGCGCGGGCTGACGCGCGGGCGCTTGCCTCTCGCGGGGGATGGGACCCGCGGCCGCTTCTTCCTGGCGGCTGATCCCAAACGAGGCAAGCCTTTCGAGGAGCGAACGGCGCTTGGCTTCGGGATGCGGCGCCGCACCAAGTTCGCCGCGACGCGCGCGGATCTGGTTTTGTGCCGGGAGAGGCAAATCGTCGATTTGCGGCATCCTCTGTGGCCGGACATAAGGCGAATCGGGTGGCCCTGGGACAAAAGGACCGGCGTCGAACTGTTCAGCCGGCCGCATGCCTTCTTGCGCCTGTTCGACATAATGATGCGATTGCGGGGCGACCTCCTGGACACGGACCCCTTGCCGAGCTCCGGCGCCTAGCGCCGCGGGAGCTTGCAAAACCCGGTCTTCGTAACGCGGCTCGTACTCCGCCGGCGCATAGGTCTCCGGCTGGGAACCGGGATAACGAGGTTGCGCCGTGTCAATCGGGCGGGCCACCGTCTGCGCCCTTAAGCGGTTGGTGACCTCGGCGATGCGCGTCTCCGCGGCGGTGGGTTCATAGACGCCGGCGACATGGTCGATTCCCGTCGCGACGACCGAGACGCGGACAACCCCGTCGAGGGTTTGATCGAAGGTCGCGCCAAGGATGATATTGGCGTCCTCATCGACCTCTTGGCGAATCCGGCCCGCGGCCTCGTCGACTTCGTAAAGGGTGAGATCGCTGCCGCCCGTGATCGAAATGAGCAGACCGCGCGAGCCCTTCATCGAAACCTCGTCGAGCAGGGGATTGGCGATCGCGGCCTCGGCGGCGAGGATCGCCCGCTTTTCGCCCGAAGCCTCGCCGGTCCCCATCATGGCCTTGCCCATCTCGCGCATGATGGCGCGAACGTCGGCGAAATCGAGATTGATCAAGCCTTCCTTGACCATCAGATCGGTGATGCATGCGACCCCGGAATAGAGCACCTGATCGGCCATCGCGAAAGCATCGGCGAAAGTGGTTTTCTCGTTGGCTATGCGAAAGAGATTCTGGTTTGGAATGATAATCAGCGTATCGACCGATTTCTGGAGTTCGTCGATACCGGCCTCGGCCACGCGCATGCGCCGCGCGCCCTCGAACTGAAAAGGCTTGGTGACGACGCCGACGGTCAGGATGCCCAAATCCCGCGCGGCGCGCGCGACGACCGGCGCGGCACCGGTGCCGGTTCCGCCGCCCATTCCGGCGGTGACGAAGACCATATGCGCTCCGGAAAGGTGATCGCGGATTTCCTCGATCGCTTCCTCCGCCGCGGCCCGGCCGACCTCGGGCTGCGATCCGGCGCCGAGACCTTCGGTGACCTGAAGGCCCATTTGGATAATCCTCTCGGCCTTCGACGAGGTCAGCGCTTGCGCGTCGGTATTGGCGACGATGAACTCGACCCCGATCAGGCCCGAGACAATCATATTGTTTACCGCATTGCCGCCCGCGCCGCCGATGCCGGCGACCATGATATGTGGCTTGAGTTCCCGGAGCTCGGGAGCTTTAAGATTGATCGTCATCGTCTGGCCTCTCGACGTTGGAGCGCCGGTCAAGGACGCTCGGGTTTTCAGTCACGTTGTTCGCGGCAATATCGACTGAATCGCCGCGCTTACTCTCGCCGTACGCACCGCTAAAAACTATTCTTGAGCCATCGCCCGACCCGCCCGATGTATCCATTCGCTTGCAACTCCGGAGCCGCGCCGCGCCGCGAAGGGCGGAAATGCTCGATGCCGCTCACTTGCGGATAGATCAGAAGCCCGACAGCCGCGGCAAAAGCCGGGCTTTTCGCGGATTCGGGCAGCCCCTTTATGCCGAGCGGCCGGCCCGTCCGCACCTGCCCGGAGACGATCCGCTTCACCGCCGCCTGCAGGCCGGTGAGCTGGCAGGCACCACCCGTGAGAACAAGTCTTCGCCCCGCATGCGCGGGAAGGCCCGCGTTCTTTAGCCGATCGCGCACGAGCTCGAGGATTTCCTCCACCCGAGGCTTGATAATGGAGATGAGCTGCGCCTTCGGCAAATGCGCCGGACGCTCGCCCTCCTCGCCAGCCTGAACCACCGCGATCGTCTCGCTTTCATCGGAAACCGAGGTGAGACAGCCGCCATAAAGCGTCTTCAACCGTTCGGCATCGGCGAGCGTGATCCCGAGGCCGCGCGCGACATCCATCGTGACATGGTGTCCGCCGACGGCGAACGCGTCGACATGGGTAAGATGACCGCCGGAAAAGACGCTCACGGACGTTGTTCCTGCGCCCATGTCGATCAAGGCGGCGCCGAGTTCGGCTTCGTCGTCGGCCAAGGCCGCAAGACCCGCCGCGTAAGGTGTGGCGACCATTGCGTCGACCCTCAGATGGCAGCGTTCGACCGTGAGCATCAGGTTGCGCGCGGCGGTGGCGTCGCAGCTCAGCACGTGCATATCCGCGCCGAGTTCATCGCCGACCATCCCCCTCGGATCTTGAATGTGACGCGTTTCGCCCAATGCAAAGCCGATTGGCAGGGCGTGCAATACCGCCCTGGCCTCGTGTCCGCCGCGCGTCGTGCAAGCCTCCAGCACGCGGTGGACATCGGCTTGCGTAACGGCTCGCCCGGCGATCGCGACCTTGGCATCGTAGAGCCGCGAGGAAAGCCTGCCGCCGGACGCGCTCACGATCACACTTTCGACCTGCACCCCAGCCATGCGCTCCGCAGCGTCGACCGCGAAACGGATGGCTCCTTCCGCCGCGTCCATATCGACGACGGCGCCGCCCTTGATCCCGCGCGAGCGTTGATGTCCGATGCCAAGAATGCGGCAACGATGGGTGCGCCCGCGCAGCGGCTCGGAAGGATCGCCTGGGTTCAGCCGCGCGATAAGACAGACGATTTTCGAGGTTCCGATGTCGAGCACGGAAAGGACCGCGCTTTTGCGGGCCGGCAAGGAAGGCAAGCGCGGTGGCAATACCGTCGAATTCACGTCCGGCCGCCTTTCGCCTTGGTCTTACTCGGGAGCATCGCGGCGCGTTCGGCCGCCGCGTCCTCGGCGAGACGCGCGACAACCCGGCCGGGTTGACGAAAGTCGAGCGACAGGATGTCCTTGTCGAGCACATGCGAAGTTCGCTGAAGGTCAACGAGCCTTGCCAGCGCCGCCTCGGGCTCCGTTTCCGGCAAGAGAACGTCAATCCCGTTTGCCGTTTTCAACGTCCAGCGGCGTCCCGCGACGAGCATGCCCGCCACGATCCGTTCGCGCAAATCTCCCGCCGTTTCGAGAAGCGCTAAATATTGGCCGAGTTTCTCATTGGCCCCCGCGCCCACGACGAGCGGCAGATGAATAAAGCGCAGGTCGCGCATGGCGGCGAGGGGAACGCCGTCGGCGGCCACGATTTGCACTTGCCCGTCGCATTGCCACAGGGCGAAAGGCTGGCGCTCCTCGATCTCGATCAGGAGCCGGTCCGGGTAGAGCTTGGTGACCGCCGCTTCCTTGACGAGCGGAAGCTGTTTCAGCCTCTCCCTAATTTTCGCCACATCGAGAAACGGAAGCGAATTGCGCGGACCTATCCCGGCGACGGCGAGGATGTCTTGCTCCTTGAGCTCGCGCTCGCCCGCGATGGTCACGGCCTTGATGGAGAAACCCAGCGCCTTGGCAAGGACGTCGGCCGGTTCGCCTTCCGCGGTCACGAAGGCGGCGTAGTGGCCGCCTTTCACCGCGCCGTAGGCGCCGGCGGCCGCCAGCAGCGCCAGGGAAAAGCAAGCGCCGGTGCCCGGCCCAGCCAGCCGGGCGAGGATTTTATGCCGCAAGCCCGGCCTCGGCTGGCGCGCTGGCGGCATGATTTGCCGCGCGGAGTAAGTTTCCGGAGCGGGCGAGGCACCGGCATAGGCCATCGCCGCCGGGGCGAAGCCGATGTTCCCCGCTCTCAACGATCGCAGGAGGCGTCCTCGACCATCCATCGAACAAGCTCACCGAATTTGAGGCCGGCATGGCCGGCGAGTTCCGGCACAAGCGAAGTCTCGGTCATCCCAGGCTGGGTGTTGACTTCCAAAACCACGAGTTCCCCCGTCCCGCCGGGAGAATCGTCATACCGGAAATCCGTCCGGCTCACGCCGCGACATCCGAGTGTCCTATGCGCCACGAGCGCCAACTCTTGAACATTTTGGTAAATATTTCCTTTAAGTTTTGCCGGAAGGACATGGATGGAACCGCCTTTCGCGTATTTTGCGTTATAGTCGTACCAGCCCCCGTCCGCGGCGCGTATCTCTATGACACCGTAGGCTTTTTCGCCGATGACGGCGGAGGTGAGCTCGCGTCCGGCGACGTAGCGTTCGACCAACACCTGGTCTCCGTGCGGCCAATCTTTCTTGGTTAATTCTTGCGGGGGACGATTTGCGCCCTCCGGCACGATCAGGACACCTACGGAAGATCCTTCGTCGAGGGGCTTTACGACGTAAGGGGGCGGCAAAACATGGCTTTCGGCCGCCGTGAAGCGATCGGTCGTAACTCCTTCGGCGATTGGCACCCCGGCGGCGCGAAAAAGATTCTTGGCGCGATCCTTTCGCATGGCGAGCGCCGAGGCGAGCACGCCGGAATGGGTGTAAGGAATGCGCAGCATTTCCAAAATACCCTGCATGATGCCGTCCTCTCCAAAACGCCCGTGCAGCGCGTTGAAGGCAACGTCTGGGTGGAGATCGGCGAGCGTCCCGGCGATCTTGCGGTCCACATCGACGCGGGTGACTTTGTAGCCTTCGGCTTCGAGGGCTGCCGCGCAGGCCTCGCCCGAACGCAGCGAAACCTCGCGCTCCACGGATAGGCCGCCCATCAGCATGGCGACGTGTTTGGTCATGATCAAAGATCCAGTTTCGATTGGGTTCCGGTTGGCTCGCGCCTGGCTTTTTTAAAGACGGACGTGTCCTGCCAGGGCAAATGCAGCGGGTTGCTTGGGCCGAAAAGCTCCTCGACGGTGACGATCTGAATCTTTGGGAATTGCCCGTAGTCCGTCCTGAAAAAGCCAGCGGCCGCGGCTTGCGTGCCCATGCCCTTGGTTGCCGGCTCCAGCGTCAAGAACACGCCCATCTTGGCGCCTTCCTGATCGACGGTGACGATGAGATCCTTCACCATCGCCGGATTGAGGCTTTGGCCGCCCTTGACCGAGACGATGACTTTTTCGGTCTTCTTGCCGTCGGGTTTTATATAGAGAAAGCCATCCACGCCGCCGTCGCCGCCTTTTTTCCCGCCTTTGTACGGTTGGGCGTCGATCATCGCGAGCGCCCATTTTTGGAACTCGTATTTGTCTTGGAGGGCAAGCGCGCGGGCACCGCCCAGGTCTTTTGGCACGCCGGCGATGTCGAATTGGAGTCCGGGAAAGGCGTCTTTCAGACGCCGCTGGATGAGATGAATGGCAAGATGGGTGATGTCGATGCCGATCCAGCGGCGATTCAATTTTTGCGCGGCATGGACGGTGGTGCCGCAGCCGCAAAACGGATCGAGGACGAGATCGCCTTCGTTCGAGGAGGAGGAGATGATCCGTTCGAGCAGCGCGAGCGGTTTTTGCGTTGGGTAGCCGAGGCGTTCCTGCGCTTGTGCCTGAACTGGTTGTATATCGGTCCAAATATCGTCTATCGGGTTGCCTTCTTGCTCGTCCAAGTAGCGCTTTAGAGAAGGCACTGCGCCGGGTTTGCTTTGAACGACAAGCCCATCTGCGAAGGCTTTGTTCATCCTCTCTTTTGTCCACCGCCAAACTCTGGTTACTCCGAGAAATTCGTATGTCAGATTTGGACAATTCTTATTCGGATTTGTGAGGTCCGCTAATCGATAAACTCGGCCGTTAGCATCCTTGTATCGGTAAAATTGGCTCAAATAGGAAGGATCGTGCCCGACATACTGTGAGTTCCAAATCCAAACATCCGACTTCGTGTACCGAAAAATCACGTCGTGATTTCTTGCAAATCTCGTGAACGCCAAACCTTTCGCATTTTGCCGTTTCCAAATGAGTTCATTTCCAACCTTAGTTGGTCCAAACACCGCATCCAAAAGGATCTTCAAATAATGGCTCGCCGTCGGATCGCAGTGCAGATAGAGCGAGCCCGTAGGCTTCAGCACGCGATGCAATTCTAGCAAACGCACGGCCATCATCGTAAGATACGCCATCATGTCGTTTTCCTTCAAAAACGACCGCATCGCGCGCAACATTTCCGCGGCATCTGAGTTTCCCGATTGCATCACCTCGTCAAAAGCCTGCTCGGCCGGCTCGTTCCAGTGCCAGCTATCGTCAAATGCTTCGATCTGCGCCTGGCTCTGATGCCCGTCCGGCGCCTTGAACAGCAGATTGTAATTGGCGTTGGAATTGAACGGCGGATCGAGATAGACGAGATCGACGCTTTCGTCCTCGACGTGCTCGCGCAGTATGGCAAGATTGTCGCCGTAAAAAAGCGTGTTGCGGGCGGATGTTTTCAGCATCGGACCAGACCCGCTTCGTGGTTTCGCGTGCGCCCTCGTCCTTCGAGACGCTTGCTTCGCAAGCACCTCAGGATGAGAGCTTTGGGTGTTGCCCGCAATGGCAATTATGCCACCCCCACCCGGAGGATTTCCCATTCGAGAGCGACCCCGCTCGCCTCAAGCACGCGGGCGCGGACCATTTCGCCGAGACCTTCCAAATCCGCCGCGCACGCGGCACCGCGATTGATCAGAAAATTGCAATGAAGCTTTGACACCTGCGCATCGCCCAGCGCAAGTCCCCGGCAGCCCGCTTTGCCGATCAGCTCCCAGGCCTTGTGCCCCGGCGGGTTTTTAAAGGTCGAGCCGCCGGTGCGGGTGTTGACGGGCTGCGTTGCCGCGCGGGCCTTGGTGATCTCCGCCATCTCCGCGGAAATCGTTTGCGGATCGCCAGGGCTGCCTGCAAAAACCGCCTGCGTGAAAATCACGTCCTCTTCTACGCCGCAATGGCGGTAGGAAAATCCCATGTCCGCGTTGGAGAGGTCGACAATCTTGCCGTTGCGGCCGACGCCGCGGCAGGAGACGAGAACGTCCCTCGTCTCGGCCCCATAGGCTCCCGCGTTCATCCTAAGCGCGCCGCCAATGGTGCCGGGGATGCCGCGAAAAAACGCGACGCCCGCGAGGGCCGCCTTGGCGGCGGCGGAAGCAAGCTTTACATCAAGGCAGCCCGCCCCCGCGCGCAAAAAAAGACCCTCGATCGTGACCTCTTGAAAACTTTTGCCGAGGCGGATCACGACGCCTTCAATGCCGCCGTCGCGCACCAGAATGTTGGAGCCAGCGCCAAGCACCAGAACCGGAATCGCGGGATCGAGCCGGGCAAGAAAATAAGCAAGATCGCTTTCGTCGGCCGGCTCGAACAACACCTGCGCGGGACCTCCGGTCCTGAACCAGGACAAGCCGGCCATCGGCGCATGGCTCGCGAGAGATCCGCGTAGGCCGGGCATTTGCGCGGAGAGTTTTGGCGCGATGTCAGCGTTACGCGGGGACAGCGGCATCGAGCACCGTTTCCGCCGCGAGCTGGCCCGGCAGCGCGTCCGCCCATTGGGTGATATTGCCAGCGCCGAGGAAAACAATGTAGTCGCCGGGCTTGGCGAGCGCGCGAATAAGCGGAGCCAAATCCTCCGGCCGTTTCAGGCCAAGCGCATGGACGTGTCCCCGCGCCTTCAAGGCGGCGACGAGCGAATCGCGATCGGCGCCTGCGATGGGCGCCTCGCCGGCCGGATAAACGTCGGCGACGATCACCGTGTCGGCATCGTCGAACGCGCCCGCAAAACCATCGAAGAGCGAATGGAGGCGCGTGTAGCGATGCGGCTGCACGATGGCGATGACCCGGGCCCCGGTGGACGCGCGAGCAGCGCGCAGGACAGCGGCGATTTCGACCGGATGGTGGCCATAATCGTCGAAAATGGTTACGCCGTTCCAATCGCCGGTGCGGGTAAAGCGGCGCTTGACGCCGCCGAACGCGGCGAGCGCCTTCCTGATCGTCTCCGTGCTCATGCCGAGCCGATGCGCGACGGCGAGCGCGGCTGTCGCGTTCAGCGCGTTGTGATGACCGGGCATCGGCATGACGATGTTTTCAAGCACGGTCTCGGCGCCGCTCTCGCGGTCGCGAACGATCGCCGTAAAGCGAGAAACGCCATTGCTGAGATCAAGACCGGCGAGCCTGACATCGGCGTCCGGATCTTCCCCATAGGTGATGACGCGCCGGTCCTCGATCTTGGACGCAAGCTCTCGCACGACCGGATGGTCGAGGCACATGACCGCGAAACCGTAGAAGGGAATATTTTCGACGAAAGCGCGAAAGGCCTCCTTGATCGCCTCGAACGTTCCGAAATAATCGAGGTGTTCGGGATCGATATTGGTGACGACCGCTATATCGGCGGGAAGTTTGAGGAAAGTGCCATCGCTTTCGTCGGCCTCGACCACCATCCAATCGCCCCTGCCTAGCCGCGCATTGGTTCCGTAGGCGTTGACGATGCCGCCATTGACAACCGTCGGATCGAATTTTCCGGCTTCCAGCAAGGTCGCGACAAGGGACGTCGTGGTTGTCTTGCCGTGGGTCCCGGCGATCGCGACGCAGTGCTTGAGGCGCATGAGCTCGGCCAGCATTTCCGCGCGGCGCACAATAGGCAAGCGTTTTTTTCGGGCGGCGGCGACTTCCGGATTATCGCGCTTGATCGCGGTCGAGACCACGACGACTTGCGCCGCGCCGAGATGTTCCGCGTTATGGCCGATATGGATGAGTGCGCCTCTACCGCGCAACCGCAACACATTGGCGCTCTCGGACGCGTCCGAGCCTTGGACCGGGTAGCCGAGGTTGAGCAAAACCTCGGCAATGCCGGACATCCCTATGCCGCCAATTCCGACAAAATGAATGGGGCCTAGTTTATCCGGCAATTTCATGAATTCTTGTCCTTGTCGCTCATAAGACTCTGCACCAAGTCGGCGAGCCGTTCGGCGGCGTCGGGGACGCCGGCCCGCTTCGCCGCGGCGGCGCGGCGCGCGAGAGAGGCCGCGTCGCCCTGCGCTTCGACAAGACCAGTCACCAGCCATTGCGGCGAAAATGCGTTCTGCGCGACGACAACGGCGGCCCCGGTCGCCGCGAGCTGCTTCGCATTGGCGGCCTGATCCTGATCGAGCGCATGCGGAAGCGGCACAAGGATGGCGGGGCGCCCAATCACGGCGAGTTCCGACACGGTCGAGGCCCCGGCGCGGGCAATGACGAGATGGGCTTGCGCGATCCGCCCCGGCAAGTCGGAAAAGAAAGACCGGACCTCGGCATCGACGCCAAGGCGCCGGTAGGTGTCGCGCACCCTTTCTTCGTCCTCCGCGCGCGCCTGCTGAACGATGATGAGGTTTTGCCGGGCGGCTTCGGGCATGAGTTCGATCGCGGCGGGCACTATGTCCGAAAAAATCGCGGCGCCCTGCGAACCGCCGGTAACGAGGATCCGCAGCTTGCCGCCAGTACGATCCGGGAAGGCCACCCGCGCGGCCTCGATCACCATCGAACGAACCGGGTTTCCGGTCAGATACGTCTTTGCCGCCAAAGTCCCCGGGAGGCCGCCAAGTACCTCAAAACCTTGCGCGATCGCGTCGACCCGCGAAGCGAGAAACCGATTGGCGCGGCCGATCACGGCATTGCCTTCGTGCAAAAGGGTTGGCACGCGGAGCTGGGTCGCGGCCAGCACCGGAGGAACGGTCGGGTAGCCGCCAAAGCCAATCACCGCGCGCGGGCGGATCCGTTTGACAAGCCCGCGCGCGGCAACCGTTCCCCGGATTAGCGTGAAAATCGCCGTCGCGCGGGAAAACAAGGCGCCGCCGCTTGGAGTTGCCGCGGCGACCTTGTGAATGGCATACGCGGGAAAATCGCCGCCATATTTCGCCGCCCGTTCGTCGGTGATGAGATGAACCTCGAAACCACGCGTAGCAAGCGCGTGGCTCAGGGCCGCCGCCGGAAACAAATGGCCGCCGGTGCCGCCCGCCGCGACCACGACCGGACAGCGGCCACTCATGGAACAGCTTCGGCCCTGGCGTCCGCGAGGATCGCCGCACCCGGCCGTTTTCGCATGACCGCGATCAACAAGCCGATCGCGAGCCCCAGCGAAATAAGCGAGGACCCGCCATAGGAGATAAATGGCAAGGTCATGCCCTTGGCCGGTATGAGATGAACATTGACAGCCATGTTGATCGCGCTTTGGAGGCCGAAAAGTATCACCAGTCCAGCCGCGGCGAAGCGGCAAAAAGGGTCCTCGTTGCGCGCCGCCACGAACAAGCCACGCAGCACGATAAAGGCGAAAATCACCGCGATCAGGAGGCAGGCGAGAACACCGAATTCCTCTCCCGTAACGGCGAAGATGAAATCTGTGTGGGCATCTGGAAGAATGCGCTTGATTGTCCCTTCGCCCGGCCCTTTGCCGAACCAGCCGCCGGACAGGAAGCTGTCGAGCGCGGTGTCCACCTGAAACGTATCGGCCATGCCGCCGCCCGCGCCGGCATCGACGAATTTGAGAACGCGGGCGCGGACATGCGGCACCAATTTATAGGCAAGCAGCGCGCCGCCCAAGCCAGCTCCGCCAACGCCCGCCACCCAGAACCAATGCAGCCCGGCGATGACGAAAAGCGCCGCCCAGACCAGCGAAACAAGCATCGTCTGGCCGAAATCAGGTTGCAGAATCAAAGGAACGATGGTCACCAGCAACAATAGGACGGCGAGAAGGTTGGCTGGAACGTCGCGCCGCTTACCGGCTTCCGAAAAGGCCCACGCCACGAGAACGACAAAGGCCGGCTTCAAGAACTCCGAAGGCTGGACACCAAAAATCCAGCGCCGCGATCCCTTGATTTCGTCGCCATAGAGCAGCGCCACTACGACCAGGGCCATCGACAACAAAAACACGAAAAGCGCGACCCGGCGCACTTGCCGCGGCGACAAGAACGAAGCCGCGACGAGGACCGCGACCGAAGGAATCAGGAAAAGAACCTGACGGTCTACGAAGTGGAACGTCGAAAGGCCGAGCCGCTCCGCGACCGGAGGGCTTCCGGCCATCGTCAACACGAGTCCGGACACCATCAGGGCGCCCACCGCCGCAAGGATCCAGCGGTCGATTGTCCACCACCAGTTGGCAAGTGCCGAACGTTCCGCGCGCGATATCATTGTGTCCCCCTTCAGCCCAAATTTTTCCCGGCGAGCAAAGCCTCGACGAGCGCGCGAAAACGATCGCCGCGCTTCTCGAAGTCCGGAAATTGATCGAACGACGCGCAGGCCGGTGAAAGAAGCACGACTGGTTCCGCGAGCTGGCTTGCAATTGCGTCGCGCGCAGCTGCCGGAACCGCTCCTTCGAGCGTACCGCAGCTCTCATAGGGAAAGGAATCCCCAATCGTTTGCGCGAAATTCTCGCTCGCCTCGCCGATCAGATAAGCCTTGACCACTTTGCCGAACAAGGGGCGCAGAGGTTCAATGCCGCCCTCTTTCGCCCTGCCGCCGGCGATCCAAAACACTTTGTCGAATGATAGGAGCGCCTTTTCGGCGGCATCGGCGTTGGTTGCCTTTAAATCATTGATGAAGAGAACCTTCCCCTTCCGGCCCACTTCCTCCAAACGATGCGGCAGTCCGGGAAAACTTCGTAGGCCTTGCGCGACGCGCTCGAGATCAAACCCGCGCGGCCCGAGCGCCGCGATGGCGGCGGCGGCATTCTGGCCATTGTGCTGGCCGCGCAACGAGGCAATTCCGGCAAGGCCTGCGATCCGTGTCGAGCGGCCTCCGCCCCGCCGCATGAGACACTCGCCATCAAGAACAATGCCATCTTCGATCGCGGTTTTGGTCACCGAAACAGATACCGTTTTTCTGCCCGCCTTCATGAGTTCGCCGACAATGCCACTTGTAAGGTCGTCGTCAATTCCGATCACCGCGAGATCGGCATTTTCCACCAGCTTTGCCTTGATCGCGGCATAATTTTCCATCGTGCCGTGGCGGTCCAGGTGATCTGGCGTGATATTCAGAAGCACGCCCACGGATGGATTGAGCGAGGGCGCGAGCGCGATCTGAAATGAAGAGCATTCGACGACATGAACGCGCTCTTGCGCCGGCGGCGCCAATGCGAGGATCGGGGTGCCGATATTGCCGCCAATCTCGACGGCGAAACCGAAGCTCCGGAAAAGATGCGCAACGAGCGCCGTCGTCGTGGATTTCCCATTCGTGCCGGTAATCGCCACGAAAGGCGAGCCCGGCGCGATTTTTTGCCGCTCGCGGCAAAATAATTCTATGTCGCCGATAATTTCCACCCCCGCCTGCCGCGCCTTCAGCACGGTCCAATGCGGCGCGGGATGCGTCAATGCAACTCCGGGCGAAAGGACGAGCGATGCAAAATTCCGCCAGTCCGCGAGAGCAAGATTTTCGATCCTGAGACCTGCCGCGCGGGCTTTCTCTCGCGCGTGCTCGTTGTCGTCCCAGACGGCGACACGGGCGCCGCCCGCGACCAGGGCCTTTGCCGTGATAAAACCCGAGTCGCCTAATCCAAATACGGCGGCATGCTTGCCATGGAGCGAAGTGACAGGCGTCATCGTCACCTCAATTTCAAGGTAGAGAGACCGATCAGCGCGAGCACGAAAGCGATGATCCAAAAGCGCACCACGACTTGCGGCTCGGACCAGCCAAGTTGCTCGAAATGGTGATGAATGGGCGCCATCTTGAAGACCCGCTTGCCGGTGAGCTTGAAGGAAACGACTTGCACGATTACCGACAGGGTTTCGAGAACGAAGAGACCGCCGACGATGGCAAGAACGATCTCGTGCTTGGCCGCGACCGCTATCGTGCCAAGCGCGCCGCCGAGCGCGAGCGAACCCGTATCTCCCATGAAGATTTGCGCGGGCGGCGCGTTGAACCAAAGAAAGCCCAGGCCGGCGCCGATCAAGGCACCGCAAACGACGGCGAGCTCGCCCGCGCCGGGAACGAAATTGATCCCCAGGTAAGTCGAGAATATCGCGTTACCGGCGAGATAAGCGATGATCCCGAAGGCCGCCGCGGCGATCATCACCGGCACGATCGCGAGGCCGTCGAGGCCATCCGTGAGATTGACTGCATTGCCTGCGGAAACGATCACGAAAGACCCGAAGGCGAGAAAAAAAACGCCGAGATCGGCGACATAACCATTGATCGCCGGCAGGGCGAGGCCCGTCGTATGCGCTGTTCCGAGTTTCATCATCGCGAAGCAGGCGGTCATGGCGATGGCCACTTCAAAGGCAAGCCGCCGGCGGCCGGAAAAACCTTTTTGCGTCTGTTTCGTCACCTTCAATAAATCATCGTAGAAGCCTATCGTGCCGAATCCTCCCGTCACCATCAGCACGATCCAGACATAATGATTGCGTAGATTTGCCCAGAGCAAGGTGGAGACGATGAGACCCGACAAGATCATCAAGCCACCCATCGTCGGGGTCCCGCTCTTCGTCAGGAGATGCGAGGGCGGGCCGTCGTCGCGAATTGGCTGGCCCTTGCCTTGTTTCAGGCGCAAGGCGGCAATGATGCGTGGCCCGAAGAAGAACACGAAGAAGAGCGCCGTCGCGGTGGCGCCGCCGGTCCGGAAGGTAATATAACGAAATAGGTTGAGCGGCCCGAAAATGCCTGAAAATTGGGCAAGCCAAGTGAGCATTTCACGGTCCTTGACAACTTTGCGCGGAATTTTCCGCCGTGGCGTTTTCCTTGAGGGCATCGACGATCGCGCTCATCCGGCTGGCGTTCGATCCCTTGACGATCACCATGTCGCCGCTTTGCACCGCCGCCACGACGACCGCTGCAAGGTCGCTTGCGCGGTCGCGCCAGGCCCCTTGCAAATGACCGGGCAGAGCCTCGAACAGATGTTTCATCAAGGGACCGGCCGCGAAGACGAGATCGATGTGATTGGCGACCGCGTCGCCGGCGAGTTCGGCATGCATCGCAGCGCCTTTGTCGCCAAGTTCCAGCATGTCGCCGAGGACCGCGATTCGGCGTCCTTTGCCCGGCAAGGGAAGGGCGCCGGCAACGGCGATAGCCGCGCGCATCGACGCCGGATTGGCATTGTAGCTTTCATCGATAAGCGTAAAAGGACCATTTTTGGCGGATAGGCGCAGCCGCTCGCCCCGGCCCGGCTGCGCCGAGAAAAACGCAAGCGTGCCGGCGGCAAGCTCCAATTCGACGCCGAAAGCCTTCGCGGTAAGGAGCACCGCGAGCGAGTTCATTGCGAGGTGGCGGCCAGGCGCGCCGAGACGATAGGTCAGCCGGTGGCCGCAGACTTCCGCCTGCACGATGGAATGGTCCGCGCCAAGCGTCACGCTCACCAGCTTCGCGTCGGCTTTCTCATGTTCGCCGAAGCTCGCAACGTGACCCGCGGGCGAGGCCTTGGCATGGGCAAGGAGACGCCCATATTCGGCGATGTCGCGATTGAGGATTGCAACGCCTCCCTGGACAAGGCCGGAAAAAATCTCCGCCTTGGCGTCGGCGATGTCATCCAGGCTTTCGAAATATTCGAGATGAACCGGGGCTACGGTCGTTATGATCGCGACATGCGGACGCACCATCGCGGAAAGAGGTGTGATTTCGCCTTGGTGGTTCATGCCGATTTCGTAAATTCCGAAGCTTGTATGTTGCGGCATTCGCGCCAGGGTGAGTGGCACGCCCCAATGATTGTTGTACGAGGCAACCGGCGCATGAGAAGCTCCCGCCGGAGCGAGCACGAGCCGCAACGCTTCTTTCGTCGATGTCTTGCCCGCCGAACCGGTCACCGCGACGATACGCGCCAGCGAGCGCGCGCGGGCGGCAACACCAAGACGTGCCAGCGCGGGGAGAACATCGGACACGACATAGAGCGGCCCGAGCGGCCGAAGCGCCTCGGCATGGGCTTCATCGACCACCGCCGCGATGGCACCCTTTTCGAAGGCCGCGCCAACATAATCATGGCCATCCGAGCTAGGTCCCTTGATTGCGAAAAAAAGGTCGCCTTTCTGGAGTGTGCGCGTGTCGATGGAAATTCCGGTGGCGCCGCCGCGCGGCACGGTGCCGCATACCCGTGCCGCGAGCGGGCCAACGAGACCAAGACTCGTCCACAGGAAGCTGTTCGCGGCGCCATTGCTCATGCGGGATGATCTTTCAGCAGCGTGCGCGCACAGCCGGAGTCGGAAAAAGGCAATGTCCTGCCGCCGGCGATCTGGCCGGTTTCATGGCCCTTGCCGGCAATGAGAAGACCATCGTTTGGGCCGAGCACCGCAAGGGCCCGGGCGATCGCCAGAGCCCTGTCGCCGATCTCCTCGACATTGTCGAAGCCGTTCGTGCCTAGAAGGATGGCCTCGCGGATCGCCGCGGGATCCTCCGAGCGGGGATTGTCGTCGGTGACGATGACGCGATCCGCCAGGCGCGCCGCGACCTCGCCCATGAGCGGCCTTTTTCCCGCATCGCGATCGCCGCCGCAGCCAAACACCACGATGAGGTTGCCGCGCACAAAGGGCCGCAGCGCCTTGAGCGCCTTGTCGAGCGCGTCCGGCTTATGCGCGTAATCGACGAACACCGGCGCGCCGTTGCGGCGGCCGACGAGTTCGAGACGGCCGGGCGCGCCTTCGAGCTTTTCGAGCGCCGCGAAGACCGCGCCAGGGGAGCTTCCCGTGGCAATGCAAAGACCGGCGGCGACAAGCGCGTTCGACGCCTGAAACGAACCGGCGAGCGGAAGAAGGAGCGAGAAAATCTCCCCTCCATGGGCAATTTTGATCCGCGTCGAAAAATCCTCGGCCTCGCTTTCGAGGAGACGCGGCGCGGTGCCTTTCAAGCCGGTCGAGACGACGCGCACCCCGCGCCTTTCGCAAACCGCCACGACCCTTGCCGCTACATCGCTATCGGCATCGACAACGGCGGGCTGGCCCGGGGCAAGCAAGCGGTCGAACAATTGCAATTTCGCGGCGAAATAGTCTTCCAGCGTTGCATGATAGTCGAGATGGTCGCGCGAGAGATTGGTAAAGGCTCCGGCACTGAGGCGGACGCCGTCGAGCCGGCGTTGCAGGATGCCGTGCGACGAGGCCTCAAGGGCGAGATGGGTGACTCCGCCGCGCGCTAGTCCGTCCAGGATTTTGTGCAAGGTCACCGGATCCGGCGTGGTCAGTGAGCCCGCCACCGGCCCCGAAGGCGCGACGATGCCGAGCGTGCCTAGCGAAGCGGCCTCGGCGCCGAGCGTGGCCCAAATCTGACGCACGAAATCGGCGACCGAGGTCTTGCCGCTCGTTCCGGTGACCGCAACGATCGTTTCGGGCTGGCGCGGGTACATCCGCGCCGACGCGCGCGCCAAGGCGCTCCTGACGTTGGCCGCCTTGATGAAGGCAGCGGGCGCGATGGGACCCTTGGGAGCGCGCTCGGCGACAATTGCGACAGCACCGCGCTGAACCGCTTGCGGCGCGAAGACGAGGCCGTCCGTTGTTGTTCCCGGCACCGCGAAGAAAACCGTGTCCGCTGTCACCGCACGGCTGTCGGCGCTGATGCCCTTGATCTCGCGTCCGGCCAAGGCTTCTGGAATATCGGCCCGCGGAAACAATTCGGCAAGGCGCATCAATGAGCCCTTCCGCCGTGAGCCGGCACATTCGCCTCCGCATAACCAAGGTTTGCCAGGAGCGGAAACGGTCGCGTGGGTGGATCGATGCGCGGCGGAAGCCCGAGCAAAGGCCCCGTCCGTTCGATGATCTTGCCGGTGACCGGACCTGCGTTCCAGGCGGCGGTGCGGTATCCGGCGGTTTCGGGCAGTCCTTGCGGCTCGTCTAAGAGCGTCAGAAAGAGATATTTGGGCTTGTCGGCCGGAACAACCGCCATG
The DNA here is from genome assembly GCA_963706215.1 of uncultured Alphaproteobacteria bacterium. Lineage (GTDB taxonomy): Bacteria > Pseudomonadota > Alphaproteobacteria > Rhizobiales > Beijerinckiaceae > Methylocapsa. The sequence goes on from OY970154.1 coordinate 959,649, forward strand.
AACGTCGTGAGAACCTTATTTTTGGAATAATGGCCGTGGACGATCTTATCCGCGGTGCCTGTCTTGCCGCCGACGAAATAGCCCTTGATATCGGCTATTCTCGCCGTGCCGATTTCCGCGTTGAGCCGCATCAAATAGCGTATTGCCTCCGACGTTTCCGCCTTGATGACGCGCGGCGCATCCTTCTTCGCATCCTCCTCGCTCCGCTTCAAGAAGGTCGGCGTGACGAGTAGTCCGCCATTCGCCAGCGCGCCGACGGCCATCATCGCCTGCAAGGGAGCTACACTGATGCCCTGTCCGAACGCAATCGTCATGGTATTAAGCTCGCCCCAATTTTTGGGAACAAGGGGCTCGGCGGACTCCGGCAGCTCGGTGCGCAGGCGGCTAAGCTGCCCCATTTTGCCCAAGAAAGCCTTATGACCCTCGACCCCCACCATCAAAGCCATGCGCGCGGCCCCAATATTGGATGAATAGGTAAAGACCTCGGGCACGCTCAATACCCGGTGCGTCGCATGGAAATCATGAATGGTGAAGCGCCCGTAGCGCAGGCTATCGCGCGCGTCGATCCGTGAATGCAGCGTAACCTTGCCCCTATCGAGGGCCATTGCAATGGAAATAGCCTTGAAGGTCGAGCCCATTTCATAGACGCCGACGCAAAGCCGGTTGATGTGATCGGGCTCGAGCGCATCCGCGGGCGTGTTTGGATCGTAGTCGGGCAAGGACGCCATTGCGACGACTTCCCCGGTATTCACGTCGAGAATTGCCGCCGCGCCCGCCTTGGCCTTGAACTTGGCGATCCCTTTGGCGAGTTCGTCGCGGACCGCGTAAGTCGCCTTGAGATCGAGCGACGTCGTGATCGGCTTCAGATTTTCCGGCGTCAGACGGAACCCCGCGCCATGCAAATCCGCCAGTCCCTGGCCGTCGATATATTTTTCGAGTCCCGAAATGCCGATGCCGTCGAGGTTGGCAAAGCCGAGAACATGCGCGGCCACCGGGCCGTTTGGATAAACCCTTTTGTTCTCGGGCAGAAACCCGATACCTGGCAGGCCGAGGTGATACACCTCCTGCTGCTGTTTCGGAGTAACCGCGCGTTTGACCCAAACGAAGCCTTTGCGCGAGCCGAGACGCTCGCGCAGTTCACGTGCGTCGAGATCGGGAAGCACGGCGGTGAGAAGTTCGACCGCGTCGTCCATATCGATGATCCGCCTCGGTTCGGCGAAAACCGACATGACCTTGATGTCGGTCGCCAGAAGCTCGCCGTTGCGATCGAGAATGTCGGGACGCGCCGCGGCGATGGCGTCGGCGGCCGCGCGCTTGATGGTCGCGGGCGGGTCCGGGTGCAGGCCAAAATCGAGCAGCTTCCCCGCGATGATTCCATAGACCCCAAGAAATACCCACGCCGCGAGCCTAATGCGGGGCACGCTCTTGTCGAAGTCTCGCCGAAAAAATGCCGGCGAAGAGCGTTTCGATGACGCGGACGCCCGCGGGCCTGACCGTCGCGCCGTTTGGCTTATTGGCGAGTTTTAAATCGAAGCCGCCGCTCATCTTTTCGCGATCTTCATCCATTTGCGCGCCGTCATCTTGCCGGCGTGGACGACACGGCGGCGTCGAAGGCATTGGCGTCGCCAGGGGTATTCGTTGGCTCCCCCAGCCCGAGCGCTTCAAGTTTACGTCCGATCGCATCAACTCTGGGCGCCTTGCCCGGCAAGGCTTCCGCCCGGACAATCTGGTTCAGGGCGACCGGTTGCAAATCGAGGAACCTATCGGCGAGCGCCTGAATGCGCTCCGGCCGCGTCAAATGCGCCCATTCGGCGCGCAGCGTGCCGATTTGGTCCTGCTCCAGCTGGATCTCATGCTCGAGCTTCACCATCGTTTCGGCATGAAAGATTGTCTCGTATTTGATCGTATAGGCGTAGATCGCCGAACCTATCAACGCCGCGATCGCAAAAATATTTAATATCCGCACCATTTCAGCGGCCTCCCCGATGAACTTCTGGAAGCTTTGCGAGCGCCATTAGCCGCTCGTCGAGACCGCGAGGCACGGCTTTCGTGCGCAGGCCGTAACGAAGCTTGGCCGACCGGGCGCGCGGGTTGGCGCTGATTTCACGCCGCGAAGGTATCACCGGCTGCTTGCCCCCTAGACTGAAGGTTGGTTCCGGCGGAGCGATCTCGTGCGGCAGCCGCCGGGAGGGTGATTGGCCGCGCCCGGAACGCCCGGCGAAAAACTGTTTGACGATACGATCCTCAAGCGAATGAAAAGTCACCACGGCAAGCCGGCCGCCCTGCTTGAGGATCGCCTCGGCCGCGGCGAGCGCAAGCACCAATTCGCCAAGTTCGTCGTTGACCGCGATGCGCAGCGCCTGGAACGCGCGCGTCGCCGGATGCACCTCGCCCGGTTTGCCCGGCGCCACGCGGGCGATCATTGAAGCGAACATCGTCGTCGAGGTGAAAGGCGCCGTGGCGCGGTCCGTGACGATGGCATGGGCGATACGGCGGGACGCACGCTCCTCGCCGAAATGGTAAAAAATATTGGCCAAGGTTGTCTCCCCGGCGGTATTGACAAGGTCCGCGGCAGTCGTCCCCTCGCCGTCCATGCGCATATCGAGCGGGCCGTCGGCCTGGAAGGAAAAGCCGCGCGCCGAATCGTCGATTTGCATGGACGACACCCCGATGTCGAGCACAACGCCGTCGAAATCAAAAAACCCGCGCTGCCGCGCCGCCTGGTCGAGCCTTCCAAATCGCTCCTTTACAAGACAAAGCCGCCCCCCCGCTTCGCCCACGAGCCAGGCTCCGCCGGCAATTGCGGCAGGATCGCGATCGAGCGCGAGAACACGGGTGTTGGGCTTGGCGAGCAGAGCCTTCGAATAGCCGCCGGCGCCAAACGTTGCGTCGAGATAAAGTCCTCCCTCGCGCGGAGCGAGCGCGGCCATGACTTCGTCGCGAAGCACGGGAACGTGCCGGGCCGGTCCGCCAGCGGCGAGATGAGCCTCATCGCCGCGACCCGATGTCATTCCCGTGCTCCATGCGGCCGTGGCGGCGGCGAATCCGGCGCCACGTGTCTGGCACTGAGCTGTTTTCTGAAATCATGCAGCTGGCTTCTGGCCTCCGCCAGATGCACGCGAAAACGTCCCGGTTCCCAGATCTGAAACTTGAAATCATGCCCGACGAAAGTGACCTCCGAGGCGATGCCCGCATAGGCCTTGACGCTTTCGCTCAGGTTTACCCGTCCCTCCGAATCGATCTTTAAAATCTCGCTGGTGCCGATGAGAGCCGTCGAAAACAGATCACGCTCCTCCGAATAGGGAGAGAGGGGACGAAGAAGCTCGTGAATTTCCCGCAGCAAGGCATGGCCCCCGCAATCCACCGCTTCCACATCGAGCGAGGGATGAACATAAAGGCCTTCGAACCCGTCGCGCGCGAGCACCGCCCGGAACGGCGCCGGAATTGAGACCCGGCCCTTGGCATCAAGCCTGCTCGTGTAATTCGAGAGAAATCCGCCAGAACCGTCCACTCCCAACCCCACCTGCGCGGCCCCGCGGCGAAGCGCCGCTCATGCACCGCTAAACCGCCCCCGGCGTCTTAAACTCCGAGCGGGATAATTTGGGATAGCATGGGAAAATTTGGGCGTCAATGGAATTGCAGAGCCCCCGCATGGCAATCTCGCGAAGGGGCGCGTGACAAACCAGTGCCGGCCCGTTGACGAAGCCGCCGTTGCCTGATTTCCGTCCGCGGAGCGAAGTTTCGAAGCGGTTGTGAAGCGGGCTGTTATGACGCGGACTGGACGGAAGACGGCATTCGCGTTTGCCGGCGGCGGAAGCCTCGGCGCGATCCAGGTCGGCATGTTGCGGGGTCTGTTGTCCGCGGGAGTGCAGCCGGATTTCGTGGTTGGCGCGTCGGCCGGCGCGGTCAACGCCGCCTATTTCGCCGGAGCCCCGAACGCCGAAGGGGTGGCGAAGCTCACGGAAATCTGGTCCGGCCTGCGACGCAGAGAGGTCTTTCCGGTCACGTTCAAAAGTGCGTTCGGTCTGCTCAGGCATCCGGACGGTTTCATCAATTCCGGCGGCCTACGGCATCTGATCGAGACAAACATGCTTTACGCACGCTTGGAGGACGCGACGATTCCCGTTCACGTCACCGCGACAGATGTCGAGGGGATGGCGGTTGTTCTCTCGAAGGGACCGGCGATCGACGCAATCCTCGCAAGCACCGCGATACCGGGCGTCTTCCCACCGGTTCGAAATCGACGGCCAGACGCTGATGGACGGCGCAATCGCCAGGGACACTCCTATTCGGGTGGCGGCGGACCTCGGAGCGTCACGGATCGTCGTGCTTCCAACCGGATATGCTTGCGCCTTGGAAAGGCCTCCGAAAGGGGCGGTCGCATGGGCCTTGCATGCGATCACCCTGTTGATCGCATGGCGGCTCATCCACGATCTCGAGCGGCTCGCGGACGAGATCGATGTGTGCATCGTGCCGACGCTCTGTCCGCTCGACGTGTCGCCATACGATTTCTCGGCGTCGCGTCATCTCATTCAACGCGCCGAGGAGAGCACGCGAAAATGGCTCGATGGCGGCGGCCTTTCGCGGCGATCCCGGCCTCGGGAGCTTGAGGCGCACCACCATTGAATGGCTCGCCGCGCCCCTCGGCATGAGGGCGAGGAATGTGATCCTTCAGACCAAAGTTCAAAACAGGCCAGCCGCGCCCCGGAAACAGTGCCGCTGCGACGTTATTTGCGGCTGAAAGGCTTGCGTTCCGGAGCGCCCGATTTGATACTAGGATGCGTGACGGATAGCGGATCGCTCGCCGGAAAGGTATCGGCAAGCTCGCGATCGAGCTGGTTTTGCCGGTCCTTGCCCGAGGTTTCCTGCTTTGGTTTTTTGTCAGCCTTGGCCTTTGCTTTTGCTTTTGGGGTCATGGTTCGCTCCTTTGAGGCGGCAGGCCGCCAAGGAACGAACGTGTTCGGCAACCGTTCCCTCCGCCGTTGCCGCTTATTCGTCTTCGGGTTCCCGGGAACCGGTCATTCGGCCAGGACGCTCGCGCTGGGGCTAGCCGTTCCATTTAAGGCTAGCTCCGCGAGCGCCGCTTCGGCCTTTAAGTCAAGTTCACACCTGATCTGCCGCTGGAAGGCCGGTTAAATCGGCACCGGCGACAGCACGCCCTTCAGCGATATGATGGAATGAGATCTCGCGTACCTAGCACGGGTTCAGCCAATGCACTTCTTCACGCGCTTTGGATATTTGGTCGCCGTCTTTTTTGTCGTTGCCGCATTCATAGCGGGGGGAGTGGGCACCGCTTTTCATTTGAGCCGAGAATCAGCCAGCGTTTTGGTGTTTTTGCTCTGGAGCCGCCCTGCGTCTATTACGGCAGAACCCTCGACCATCCCGGCAAGCTGAGCTACTTCTTCGGGCTTCGCCTGGAATATTGGGGCTACGGGCTCTTCGCCTTCGGAGTGCTGGACGCCTATCTCAGCTGGAACAGCCTCGCGCATGATTGGCTAGCAGCGGTGTAGAAAATTGCTGATTTCGTAAGCCTCTCCGGCGCATCTGGTTTATGGGCATTCATATCAATTTACGCGCGAACTTGCTTTTTTCTGTCTCTTGGGCGCATAGGGCGGCCTCTCACTTCCAAAGAGCCCGTCATGTCTCGCATCGACATCGAAATCGCCGATGATCTTTCCGCTTGGGCGCACGAACGCGGTGAGCCAGCCGCCGCCACTTGCTAAAGAGTTTTGATCCATGGGTTTCAAATGCGGCATCGTGGGTTTGCCCAACGTCGGCAAATCGACGCTCTTCAATGCGCTGACGCAGACGGCGGCGGCGCAGGCGGCGAATTATCCCTTTTGCACCATCGAGCCCAATACCGGCGATGTCGCGGTGCCCGACCCACGGCTCGAAATTCTGGCGAAAATCGCCAACTCCAAGGAGATCATTCCAACCCGGCTTACGTTTGTCGATATAGCGGGCCTCGTGCGCGGTGCCTCGAAGGGCGAAGGGCTCGGCAATCAGTTTCTGGCCAGTATCCGCGAATGCGATGCGATCGCCCATGTCGTGCGCTGCTTCGAGGACAGCGACATTACCCATGTCGAAGGCAAGATCGCGCCGCTTGACGACATCGAGACGGTCGAGACCGAATTGATGCTCGCCGATCTGGAAAGCCTGGAAAAACGCGCCGCCGGTTTGGAAAAGAAAGCCAAGGGAGGCGACAAGGAAGCCAAGGAGACTCTTGGGCTCGCGGGGCGCTGTCTCGCGCTCCTGCGCGAGGGAAAACCGGCCCGGCTTGCCGAGGTCAAGGAGGAAGAGCAAAAGCCTTTCAAAAGTCTCGGGCTTTTGTCGGCGAAGCCGGTGCTTTATGTGGGCAACGTCGAGGAAGCCGCCGCCGGTCGCGGCAACAGCTTTTCAAAAGCCGTCGAGGACCGCGCGGCCGACGAAGGAGCGGCCGTTGTGATCGTCTCGGCGAAGATCGAGAGCGAGATCGCGGTTTTGGCCGAAGATGAACAGAAGGAGTATCTCGAAGCGGTGGGCCTCGCGGAGCCCGGGCTCAGTCGTGTCATTCGGGCGGGCTATGGGCTTTTGCGGCTGATCACTTTTTTCACCGTGGGGCCGAAGGAGACACGCGCGTGGACCATCCCGCAAGGAACCAAGGCGCCGCAGGCGGCGGCGGTGATTCACACGGATTTCGAAAAAGGCTTTATTCGCGCCGAGACCATCGCCTATGCCGATTACGTCGCTTTTCATGGCGAGGCGGGAGCGCGGGAGGCCGGCAAATTCCGCCTCGAAGGCAAGGACTATTTCGTCGCGGACGGGGACGTGCTGCATTTCCGGTTCGCGACCTGATATGCTGGCCCCGCTTGTCATGACGCTCCATGCGGTCCGGCGGAGGCAGCGGTGAGGCACGAGGAACAACAGGGCGATCCGCCCATCTTCGACAGCGCCTTCCGCGACCGCTTGGCAAACCTTTTCGCATGGCGGCGCGACGTCCGCCGCTTCAAGCCCGACCCGGTCCCCTCCCCGGTCATCGCGGAACTCTTAAGCCTCGCCGCCCTCGCGCCCTCGGTCGGCAACAGCCAGCCGTGGCGTTTCGTCAGCGTCGAAACGCGTTCCGCGCGGGAGGCGGTGATCGCCAACTTCAATGCCTGCAACGCGGCCGCGCTCGCATCCTACGAAGGCGACCGCGCCGCGCTCTATGCCAGCCTTAAATTATCGGGGCTGCGCGAGGCGCCGGTTCATCTCGCCGTATTCTGCGACCATGCGACGGAGGCGGGCTCCGGCCTCGGCCGGAAAACCATGCCGGAGGCCTTGGATTATTCGGTGGTCGCGGCGATCCACACGTTTTGGCTTTGCGCGCGTGCGGTAAGTCTTGGCGTTGGCTGGGTGTCGATCCTCGAACCGAGGCAAGTTTGCTGCACTCTCGATGTTCCCGCGCAATGGAAGCTCATCGCCTATCTCTGCGTGGGGTTTCCGCTGGAAGAACATCTCGATCCTGAGCTTGAACGTCACGATTGGCAGGCGCATCTTGTAGAGAATGAGAGGCTTCACCGGAGGTAGGGCGGCTCCCCCGTGCGCCACCTGTGAAAAAAGGGGACAAGCGCGATAGGCCTTTACGAGGCGCGCCGAATCCGGGCATTTAGCCCTTGGGCACCGCCATGCGATTTCCGCCGTCCTTTCTCGATGAGATCAAAGCCAGGCTTCCGGTGTCGGAGGTCGTGCGCGGGCGCGTCAAATTGGTGCGGGCGGGGCGCGAATGGAAAGGGCTTTCGCCTTTCAACGCGGAAAAAACGCCGTCCTTCTTTGTGAACGACCAGAAAATGGCCTGGTTCGACTTTTCCGCCGGCAAAAACGGCAATATTTTCGATTTTGTGATGGAGACCGAGGGGCTTTCGTTCCCCGACGCGGTCGAGCGTCTCGCCCGTGACGCGGGGCTTGCCCTGCCGCAAGTCTCGCCCGAGGCCAAGGCGGAGGAAAAGGCCCGCGCGGACCTGCATGAGGTACTTGCGCTCGCGGCGTCGTATTTTTCCGCGCGGCTTGGTGGCACGCAAGGAGGGGCGGCCCGCGCGTACCTCGCCGGCCGGGGGATTGATCCCGGGCTACAAGGCCAGTTTGGCCTGGGCTACGCCTTGTCCGGAAAATATGCCTTGCGGGACCATCTCGCCAGCGTGGGCATCCCGCGGCAAACGATGATCGAGGCCGGGCTGTTGATCGATGGCGAGGATATCGCGGTTCCCTACGATCGTTTTCGCGATCGAATCATGTTTCCGATCCACGATTCCGGGGGCCGGGTCATCGCATTCGGCGGCCGCGCGCTCAGCCCCGACGCCCCGGCGAAATATCTGAATTCGCCGGAGACCGCACTCTTCCATAAAGGCGCCATCCTTTACAATCATCATAACGCGCGAAAGGCCGCGCAATCGAGCGGACAGCTCATTGTCGTCGAAGGCTATGTCGATGTTATCGCGATGACATCGGGGGGGTTCGACGCCACGGTGGCGCCTCTCGGTACCGCCTTGACGCCAAATCAATGCGAGCTTTTGTGGAAAATGGCGGAAGAGCCGATCCTTTGCTTCGATGGAGATAGGGCCGGACGCATGGCGGCGTACCGGGCGATCGACATGGCGCTGCCCCTGATCGGGCCCGGCCACTCGCTCGGCTTCGCGCTTTTGCCCGAAGGCCAGGATCCCGATGACCTCGTCCGCACCAGTGGGCGCGAGGCGGTTGCGCAGTTGCTGTCGCGCGCCCTGCCGCTAGCGGACCTCATCTGGGTCCGGGAAACCGAAAACAAGATTTTCGCCACGCCGGAACGCCGCGCCGGGCTCGAGCGGCGGCTTAGTGAAATCGCCCGCGAGATAAGGGACGAGGCGCTGCGCCGCCAGTATCAGAAAGAGTTCAAGGAGCGGTTCTTTCAGTTTTTTCGACGCAGCTATGCCGTCAGTGCGGGAGCAACTAAGAGAGCGCGGGGAGGAGCCCTTAAAGCCAATTTCGAGCCGAAAACAAATTTTACGTCGCCGCCGGCGGTCAGTACAAGCCTTGCGGCATCGCCGTTTCTTCGTCCCGGAAAGCCTGGCCGTCCACTGAGCGAAGGGCTGATTTTACTGCTTCTTCTCAATCATCCCAGCTTAATCGGGCAGCATATCGAGGAACTGGCAGAGATCGCGTTTTCGAGTTCCGAAGCGGTAGCGTTGCGCGATGCGCTCTTTGCCTTGTCGGAATCTTCGGCGGTTGCCGCTCCGCTTGACAGGACAAGCCCGGACGCGGCAAGCCTTCGCGCCGCCGTTGAAGGCCAAGGCTTCGGGCCGATGCTGCAAAAGCTCGATGCAATGGCGGCGCATGGCTCGCACTGGTATGTCAAAGCTGAGGCCGCCGAGGAGGACGCGGAGGAGGTTCTCAAACAAGCCCTAACAGGGCATCGCAAGCGTGCGCTCGAAAACGAATTTGAATTGGCTAAACGCGCTTTTGAAAAGGATTCCAGCGAGGGGAATTTCATGTGGCTCAAGAAAATTCAGGAGCAATTATTTACACTCGGTGGAACGGAAGCCAGCTTGGAAGGCTTCGGTGTTCTGTCGGGGCACCCTAGCGGAACCCTGTGAATGGCCGGCCGGGGCACTTTTTTGCGCGGCGATGTCGCGGAAACGGCTAATGCCGGGACCATCGAACCCGCCGACGCTGACGAAGTTTTGAAGCAAGCCTTGAGCGTGCACCGCCGGGCCAGGGCGTTACATAGGGAGTTGCAATTGGCTGAATTGGCTCTAGGTAAGGACTCCACCGAGGCCAATCTCGGCCGTCTCAAGGATATTCAGGCGCAGTTGTCGGCGCTTGGCGGGATCGAGGCTGCGGTGGAAGGCTTTGGCGCGCAATCGGGGCGCCCGGGCGGAGCCTTATGAGCGGCTGGGAGGAGCGGGACGTTGTTTTTGGCGGCCGGTCCCGCATGCCTGGAACCAGAGGTGGCGCGGGGACTGAATTCTGGAAGATGAACGCTTGAAGCACGGTGCGCGGACCCGATGTTTGCGCGGACATGATGTTGAAGAGGGGCTTTGACCGCGCGTCCGCCCTTTTTCAGGGGCAGCGGCGCGCTGCCCCTTCGACCCGCGGGGCGCCGCGTCCGGAGCGCTTCCCGATCGGATGGAATCATCTGATCGGCAAGGAACCGCTCAGAATCAAAGAGTTGGAGCATGTCGGAATCGAAAAAGGCGGGCAACTTTTTCGGAACCTGCTCAAGGGCGGACAAGGCCTTGGTTCAAGAAAGCTTGCGCGCAAGGAAACGTCTGCCGTAATTTTCCGCAAATTTGGAGGCCTTTGATGGCGAAAAAGGACACTGCGAATCCCGGCGCGGAACATGGCGCGGTCGAAGTCGCCGACGGCCCCTTGCTCGATCTCACCGACGCCGCCGTCAAGCGGATGATCAAGCTCGCCAAGAAGCGTGGCTTCGTTACTTACGCGGAATTGAATGCCGTGCTTCCGTCCGAGGAAGTCAATTCCGAGCAAATCGAAGACATTTTAGCGATGCTGAGCGAGATGGGCATCAATGTCATCGAGAATGAGGAACACGACGACGCATCCCCCGAGGAATCCGCCGAGGAAGAAGAAGCGGAGGGCGGCGACCTGATCGAGGCCGTGCAGGCGAAGCAGGTCACCACGCGTTCGTCCGAACCCGCCGATCGCACCGACGATCCGGTCAGGATGTATCTGCGCGAAATGGGCTCGGTCGAACTCTTGTCGCGCGAGGGCGAAATCGCCATCGCCAAGCGCATCGAGGCTGGCCGCGAGGCGATGATCGCTGGACTTTGCGAAAGCCCGCTCACCTTTCAAGCAATCATTATTTGGCGCGACGAAGTGAACGACAGCAAGGTTCTGTTGCGCGACATCATCGATCTCGAAGCGACTTATGCGGGTCCCGATGGCAAGAACACCCCCAAGATCGACATGACGGCGCCGGGAGCCGCCGAAGCGCTGGCCGCGCAACAAGCGCCGGCGATCGCACCGCTCGACCCGCCGGCACGGCTGCAGCCGGCAAGCGAGGACGGCGGCCTCGAAGCGCCAATTCCCGAAGAGACCTTCGACGAGGAAGACGACATGGACAACTCGGTCTCCCTGTCGGCGATGGAGGCTGAACTCAAGCCCAAGGTTCTCGAAACGTTCGACAGGATCGCCAGCGCCTACAAAAAGCTCAGACGCCTGCAGGATCAAAACGTCGTCAATAAGCTAAGGAACGAAACCTTAACCCCGTCCCAGGAGCGCAAATACAAAACGCTCAAGAAGGAAATCATCGCTTACGTCAAATCGCTTTCGCTCAATCCGAACCGGATCGAGGCGCTGGTCGATCAGCTTTACGACATCAACAAGCGCTTGATTGGGCTTGAGACAAGGCTGTTGCGGCTGGCCGAGGGTTCGGGTGTCAGGCGTGAGGATTTTCTCAAAAATTATCAGAATTCCGAGCTCGACCCGAAATGGCTTTTGCGGGTGTCGAAACTCGGCGGGCGCGGCTGGAAGGATTTCGTTGCCCGCGCGAAGGAGCAGATCAAGGAGCTGCTTTCGGACATTCACGGGCTCGCGACCGAGACGGGCCTCGAGATTCAGGAATTTCGCCGAATCGTCCATCTGGTTCAAAAGGGCGAGCGAGAGGCGCGTCAAGCCAAGAAGGAGATGGTGGAGGCGAACCTCCGCCTCGTGATTTCGATCGCCAAGAAATACACCAATCGCGGCCTGCAATTCTTGGATTTGATTCAAGAGGGCAATATCGGCCTAATGAAGGCCGTCGATAAATTCGAATACAGGCGCGGCTACAAATTCTCGACCTATGCGACCTGGTGGATAAGACAGGCGATCACCCGTTCGATCGCCGATCAGGCGCGCACGATCCGCATCCCGGTGCATATGATCGAGACGATCAACAAGATCGTGCGGACCTCGCGCCAGATGCTGCACGAGATCGGCCGCGAACCAACGCCCGAGGAACTCGCGGAAAAACTCGCGATGCCGCTCGAAAAAGTGCGCAAGGTCTTGAAGATCGCCAAGGAGCCGGTCTCGCTCGAAACCCCGATCGGCGACGAGGAGGATTCCCATCTTGGCGATTTCATCGAGGACAAGAATGCGATTTTGCCGATCGACGCCGCGATCCAATCGAATCTTCGCGAGACGACAACCCGCGTGCTCGCCTCCTTGACGCCGCGCGAGGAGCGCGTGTTGCGCATGCGCTTCGGGATCGGCATGAACACCGATCATACGCTGGAAGAAGTCGGCCAGCAATTCTCGGTGACGCGCGAACGCATTCGGCAGATCGAAGCGAAGGCGCTCCGCAAGCTGAAACATCCCTCACGCTCGCGCAAGCTGCGCAGCTTTTTGGATAATTGAGAGCTAGCCGATCCTTGGAAGCGCGTGCAGACAGGGACCTGACCTTACTGTCAGACAATTCCGAATGTTGAAGGGCTTCCTTGATGGCTTAGAAAGCTGGCTCGTAAGGCCCAAAAAATAGCGCTTGTAAGTGGAACTGATACAAAGGTCGTGTCCCCAGAGGTGGTGTAGCAGCTCGGGAGCAAGCCGCTCGCGAAGCGCGCTTTTCATGGCGCCGTGAGCCGAGCGAGCGGCTTGCGGCGGTCATCGGCGATTCTCCGGTAGGGTCGGTTTGCGATTCGCAACGCAACCGAGGAAACGACCGGTGACCAACGAGATGATCGGCTTCGCGGCCGAGCGGCTGATGGAGCTGGAAGTTGGCGCGAAGACGGGCGCCGCCCACGGCGAGCGTTCGCCGGAGCGGCTCGTTCAACGCAACGGCTATCGCGACCGCGATGGGGAGGCGCGCGCCGGCGCCGTGGAGCTGCGCATTCCAAGGCTGCGCAAGGGCTCCTATTTTCCCAGCTTCCTCGAACCACGCCGCATGGCCGAGAAGGCGCTGACCGCCGTCATTCAGGAGGCTTACGTCCAGGGCGTCTCGACCCGCTCGGTCGACGATCTCGTGAAGGCCATGGGCGGCGCGGGCGTTTCCAAGAGCCAGGTCAGCCGGCTGTGCGAGGAGATCGACGATCGGGTGAGGGCCTTTCTCGACCGGCCTATCGAAGGCGACTGGCCCTATCTGTGGATCGACGCCACCTATGTCAAAGTCCGCCAGAACGGTCGCATCGTCTCGGTGGCGGTCATCATCGCCGTGGGTGTCAACTCGGACGGACGGCGCGAGGTTCTGGGCATGGACATCGGCCTCTCGGAGGCCGAGACCTTCTGGACCGAGTTCTTGCGCAAGCTGCGGCGGCGCGGCCTGCGCGGCGTCAAGCTTGTCATCTCTGACGCGCATGAAGGCATCAAAGCCGCCGTCTCCAAGCTGACGAACGCGAGTTGGCAACGCTGCCGCGTTCACTTCATGCGCAACGCGCTCGCCCGCGCCGGAAAAAGCGGGCGGCGCGTCGTCTCCGCCTTCATCGCCACCCTTTCGTCCAGGATAATGCGGAAGCCGCCAAGGCCCAGTGGCGCAAGGTCGCCGATCAGTTGCGCCCCAAATTGCCCAAGCTCGCCGCCTTCATGGACGAAGCCGAGGCCGACGTTCTCGCCTCCATGACCTTTCCCAAGGATCACTGGCAGAAAATCTATTCGACGAACGGCCTGGAGCGGCTGAACGGCGAGGTCAAACGGCGCACCGAGGTCGTCGGCATCTTCCCCAACGAGGAGGCGATCACCCGGCTGATAGGCGCCATCCTCTTGGAGCAAAACGACGAATGGGCCGTGCAGCGCTCCCGTTACATGACCCTGGAAACCATCGCCCCTTTGAGCGATGATGCAATCGTCAGACTGTCCGCCGTGACCGCCTGACCAACCCGGCCCTGGCCGGTGAACGCGGTGATCATCCCGCGCCAGTTACACCACGCCAAGGGACACGATCAATACAAAGATCATAGGGCTGAAGTCAAAGGTGATATTTCGGGGAAAGCAATGAAATTGGTACACCTTGCCGCGCCAGTAGCGCTCGTTGGAAGTCTCGTTTTGCCAGCCCATGTTGAAGCCCAGCAGTGGAAATGTGAGAATGGTCCGCAAGCGTTTGACAAGTTGGCGCATGAAGCTACTTTAGGCTCTACTGTTTTGGCGCTTTCTGAAGAGACAGCCGTCGGAGTAGCCAAGAAAAAAGGCGCAGCTATGCTGGCGCTGGCGGGCGCAACATACGAAGTTGTTAAAGATGCCTGCCAAGGCAGTGAAACATATTTTTGCAAAGTCATTTTTTGCACACAAGAAAATTCGTCCGGTCCAGGAAATCGGTTGGGATTCGTCGGTGTCGGACCCGCATTTCAAAATGCGACAGGGGTTGAAAAAAGGCTCACACGTTCAAAAATCGGAGATTTAAGCCTTCATGATCGGGACTCGTTGAGCCAAGATCTCAAATCGTTGTTTCCGGAACATAAATGGTATTCGCAGCAAATCCCAATAGATGATTTTCGACCGTCTGGAAACTAACTGTCACCTTCTCAGATTAGCCGGTTTACGGGAATAGGCCGCACGGAGGAGTTTAGGAAACTTTTCGGTAGCTGTCCTGGTTCTCAAACGGACTGTTTAATTCCTACTCACTGACTCGACGGATGCATATTCGGCGCCGCCGGAAGCCGGACGCTGAAGTTTCGGCTCAATTCTAACGCGAGGAGTTTGCTGGCCCAGCCGTGATGCGGACAAAGCCTTGCGCGAGTGCGAGAGGCTTGGTCGCCGCCCCCGTGAAATGGCCGGAGTCGAGATCGCTGGCCATGGTCCTGAAGGCCGCGACATAATCCACCGAAGGCCTGTTTGAAAGCGCATCGGGAATTGCGCGCGCCGCGCGGCGCAGGCCGGTGAAGGACTGTCCGAGGATCGACTGGGCCGGGAAACTCGCGGCTGAAGTATCGACGGCGAGACCGCGAAGCTTGGGCCGGTCGAGGCGCGCCGCCGCGACGGACGATTGCGTGGCCGGTCCGCTCATGGTGTCGCCCGGCGTCTTGCTCGGCACCGCTCCGCCCGGATTTTCCACCGGCGTCTCCGATGCGAACGCAAGTACTTGCTTCGGCACGCTGGCGCGGTCCTTGGGCCCTTGGGTAATCACAACGGGGAGATTTGCCGCGCGTGCCAAGAGCGAATTTGCGCTTGACGCAGCGGCGTCACCGATCGTTTCGTTCTTGGTGACGCTGTTGGAAGGCTGTGCACCGCCTTCGCGTTGAGTCTGATCAACCGCGAGTGCGGCAACGCGCGTGAGCGAGGCCGGCCGCGCGGGCGGGGAGGGCATATCGGCGAAGGCGACCGCGACATCGCCGGGCTGCGTTGGACGTGGAAGCGGAAGGGGCGCTATTGCCGCGGAGGCGGCGCGTTCGTTGATCTTTTCTTTCAGGATATCCGTCGCCTCGGCGTCCCGTGCTTGCCGCTCGTCGCGGCCTTGCCCGATTGCCTCGCGGTTGCCGCGCAACCTTGGGGCGGAGCCCAAATCCGCGACGCGTGTCCGGTCCGCGTCCGCCAGGCTTGGCTCGTTTTGCGGCGAATTTTTGCCCGGCGCCGAGTCCGGCGCGACGGTTGCCGCCCGCGCATTGCCGCGATCGGCGGGCACGCCTGGATTTGCGGGCGCCGCGCCGGCGGGGCTTTCGCCATTCGTGCGAAGCGCGGCGACCTCGGTTCCACCGTGGTGCGCGGGCCGGGCAGCCTGCGGCCGGACCGCATCGGCTTCTTCCTCTTCATCGTGTTTGCCAAACAGCCAGGCGAACAATCCCCCCGATGGCGCCGCTTGCGGCACGTCGGACATCACGCCCCCGCGCGAGGCGATTTCGGCGCGAGCCTCCGCATAGCGGGGCAGCGCGCGGCCGTCCGCGGCGAGATCAACAGTCTTGCCGTCCGGGAAAACACGCGCGAGCTGTTCGTAGCTCATGCGCGGCCAATACCTCACGCCGCCGACGTCGAGATGGACGAAGTTCGAGCTTGGATACCAACCGACGCCGCCGCGTTGCAGACGCATGCCGATTTCGCGAATTCTTTCCATCGACATTCCGGGCATGGTCGTATCCATCGCCCTGCCCAGGATATGCTGCGAGTGCTCGGCGACGCCGTGCGAGCGGTGCCGCAGCATCGCGTTGGTTTCCGGCGAGCGGTAGGCCGAAACGATCACGATCGGCTGGGTCGCTCCGGCGGTCCGGTATGCCTCCCAGACCACGTCGAACAGGCGCGGATCCATCCGGGTGCGATCGTTATTGCGCCAATCGCGGCAGAACCAATTGAGCTTTTCGAGAACCGCCGGATCATAGGATCCGTTGACGCGGAAGGTCGCCTGGATCGATTCGCCCGTATGGGAATGATAGAGGTTCAACGTGCGGGTGTCGCCGTTGGCTTCCGCCGTCTCGGTCGAGGACGGAACGACGATGCTCGACAAGAGCGCCGCGACTCCAGTTGCGGCAACGAGACAGGCATATCTGACGGGAGCCGGGCGGCGGTGCGATTTTCGCAACTGAAATCTCGCGGTTCTGGCTGGACGGAACTGGCCTTGTTATGCGATGCGCCGCACATCGATGTTGAAGCGAACCCACCGATATTGAAGCGAACTCATATCTGATTCTGCGAACTCTTGCCGCCAACGGTAAGCGGCCCGTAACGCGCTCTTAACCTTTCCCTCATCGACAAATCGTCAACCATTGCGACCGCTATCAATTCACCAAATAAAGTGACAAATATGGCGAGCCTGTGTCGGATCTGGCGCGGAGATTTCCCGGTTCGCATTTCGCTCGCATCTTCCGTGGGGTTACATCGCGTTTACATTTTTAGGCGCGGGCTTTTTTGCTATCTCTCTCGCCCAACGGCCGCCACCGCGGGTTGCGCAGGGACGCCGATTGCATTGGCCGCTTCCGGAACAGATATTTTTCCCTGCG
Source organism: uncultured Alphaproteobacteria bacterium (assembly GCA_963706215.1). Taxonomy (GTDB): domain Bacteria; phylum Pseudomonadota; class Alphaproteobacteria; order Rhizobiales; family Beijerinckiaceae; genus Methylocapsa. The sequence continues at coordinate 976,487 of OY970154.1, forward strand.
GCGGGCCCGTCGAAACAAGGCCAAGCGTCCGAGTCGCGAGCGATCCTTCATGCGGGCGTTGATCCCGCGGACGTTCAGAAAACCGTCTCGCCTCGCCGGCTTCCAGATCTTATTTCGTTGGGGTTTAATGAGGCGGCGTGCTGGCTGGCGATTGCGCGGCCGGGCAATCTTGTGGAGAGTGTGGAATGGCCGGTTACGATGTCGATCTTTTCGTGATCGGCGCGGGATCTGGCGGCGTGCGCGCCGCCCGGATCGCGGCGGCGCATGGCGCCAAGGTCATGATCGCGGAGGAATTCCGAATCGGCGGGACCTGCGTGATCCGCGGCTGTGTGCCGAAAAAGCTCATGGTGTATGCCAGCCGGTACAAGGACCATTTTGAGGACGCGGCGGGGTTTGGCTGGAATCTTGCCGCTCCTTCCTTCGACTGGCCAAGACTTGTCGCCGCAAAGGAAAAGGAAATCTCCCGTCTTTCCGCGATTTATCGCGACAATCTCGACAAAGCGGGCGTCGCCGTCGAACCCGGCCGCGCGGAAATCGAGGATGCTCATCGCGTGCGTCTTCTCGCCGATGGACGCAAGGTGAGCGCGAAAATTATCCTTATCAGTACCGGGGCCGCGCCGGTTCTCGAACCTGACGTTCCGGGGCGCGAATATGCGATCACCTCGAACGAGGTGTTCGATCTCCCGGAATTGCCAAGGCGCATGCTGATCGTCGGAGGCGGCTATATCGCGGTGGAATTCGCATCGATTTTCGCGCGGCTGGGCACCGAAGTGACCCTTGCCGCGCGGGGCGAGAATGTGTTGCGCGGTTTCGACGACGATATGCGGACCGGCCTGCGCGAGGCGCTCGGCCAGGCGGGGGTCAAATTCAACTTCGCCATGCTGCCCACACGCATCGAAAAAACACCAACGGGATACCGCGTGAGTTTGACGAAAGGCACGCGCGTCGACGCCGACCTGGTGATGATCGCGACCGGCAGGCGCCCAAACACGGCGGGCCTTGGTTTGGAAAAAGCTGGCGTCGAAATTGACAGCCTAGGTGCGGTAAAAGTCGATGCCTTTTCGAAAACCAATGTCGAGTCGATCTATGCCGTCGGCGATGTCACCAACAGGGTCGCCCTGACGCCCGTCGCCATTCGCGAGGGGCACGCCTTCGCCGAGACGGTTTTCGGCGGCAGGCCGGAGGCCGTCGTGCATAGCAATATTCCGACTGCCGTTTTTTCGACGCCGGAACTCGGGTGCGTCGGCCTGACCGAGATGGACGCGCGGGCGAAGTTCGATTGCGTCGACATTTACCTTGCAAGCTTCCGCTCCTTGAAGGCAGCCCTCTCCGGGCGGCGTGAGAAAATCCTGATGAAGATCGTCGCCGACGGCGCGACAGACCGCGTGCTCGGCGTGCATATTCTCGGCGAGGATGCGAGCGAGATGGCGCAACTTTTAGGAATTGCCGTTAAAATGGGCGCCAAAAAGGCCGATTTCGACGCGACCATGGCGCTGCATCCGACCTCGGCGGAGGAACTCGTGACCATGCGGACGCGCACCGCGCGGTTCGAGCGGGAGATCGCCGGACCGGAAGGCCCGGACTGCGGACCGCTCGACGAGGGGTAGGATTTTGATAGTGGGCCAGTTTGAATTGCTGCTTGTGACCCTTATCGGACATCTCCGGGCTCGCGTGAGGCCCACGGCTGAACCCTCACGCGCCGCGAGTTTTGAACTAGCACGCGGTCCATGGTCTTTTTGCCTGAGCGACCTGTGTCAAGCCGGCGTGCAAATGCTTCGACAGGAGATTTGATCCGGTGCAGCCAAGATTGCTCCTTCCAAGTGTCGTCAGCCTAAGCATCATTATCGCCTTGTCGGGTTTGCCCCGATCTTTTGCTGCGGGGCAACCGTCGGACGTCCCGGCGTGGCTGCGGGCCCATGTCGGCGAAGGCGAAGGCCAAATCGCACAAGTGGTTTTGCAGAGGGGGCGCGCGCTTTACCTACAAAAAGTGAGCGAAGGCAAGGTTAAGAATCCCTGCTACTTCGCCATGGACGCTACGCGCCCCGGCGGGTTGGGGCGCCGGTTTTACGTTATCTGCGAAACCGATCAGACGTTCCGCGCGGTTCCAGCGGGTCACGGCAACGGTCGCGATTTGAAAGGCATCGTGAATTTCGCAAACGGAATACGGTGCGCGAAGAACTTCAGCAATGCGATGGATTCCAAACTGACGACCGGCGGGGCCTATGTGACGAGCGAGGAAATCGCGTCTTTTAAAGGTTATTATCGCGGCTCAGCGGGAAAAGACGCGGTCTTGCTACGCTCGTTCGTGCAGTTTGACGGTGAAGGCGACGCCGCAAACGCCAGACAGCGCGCCATCGGCGGGCATCCGGCTGTGTTGTTGAGGGGAGTCTGTCTTCGAAAAGATCCGGAAAGCCCGTACGCGAACCACGACGGTTACGTTCCGTTTGGAAAGCTGGTGGATTACTCCGGCGGCCGCAGCAACGGCTGCACTAGTTGGTCGCCGTCGGACGCCCGGCAAATCATCCCGATGATGAAGGACAAGCCGACGACGCTTTACATTTATCCTGAATCAGACGACATCGACGCCGTCGCGCTAGCGGTGAAGGCCGGCCGGTCGCCATCGCGCGCCGGATTATATTGGAACGCCTCCTGCTTGAAAGAAATCGGCTCTCCGAATTTTTGGCCTAAAGAAACCCTCGAGCCGATCCTCGTTCAATACAGGAAGGATCATCCCGCACCGCCGCCGCGGCCGACGCCGATCTGCAAGGGGCAGTGAAATTTGTCTCTGTTCCTTGTCTCCTGGCCGCTGCCGCGATGTCTGCAACTGGCGCTTTGCGGAAAAAATCAGACTGATCCACTACCAGGATTTTCGTTTCCATGTCGCATTTTCAAAAACCTCTGTATAAGGCATTTTTGAATTCGCGAGGGTTTGGGCCGCCGCCCAAGGAGTTCGCCACCATGCCCATGGAATGCTGGTCGCCCGCCAGTTGGAGGCGCAAGCCGATCGAGCAAGTGCCAGATTATGCCGACAAGCGAGCGCTGGCCGAGGTCGAGCGTCAGCTCGCCGGCTTTCCGCCGCTGGTCTTCGCAGGCGAGGCGCGCAAGCTGAAGCGTATGCTGGGCAAGGTAGCCGCGGGCGAAGCATTCCTTTTGCAAGGCGGCGACTGCGCCGAGAGCTTTGCCGAACACGCCGCCGACAATATCCGGGATTTTTTCCGGGTGTTTCTGCAAATGGCCGTGGTCACGACCTTTGCCGCCGCCCTGCCGGTGGTGAAGCTTGGCCGCATCGCCGGCCAATTCGCCAAGCCGCGTTCGGCACCGGCCGAAACGATCGATGGGGTCGAGCTGCCGAGCTACCGTGGCGACAGTGTGAATGACATCGCGTTCGAGGAGAGCGCGCGCGAACCCGACCCCGGCCGCCAGCTGATGGCTTACCGGCAGTCGGCGGCGACCTTGAACCTGCTTCGCGCCTTTGCCACCGGCGGCTATGCCAATCTCGAAAACGCGCATGGCTGGATGCTCGGCTTCATCAAGGACAGCCCGCAGTCCGCCCGCTATCAGGAACTCGCGGACCGGATCACCGAGACGCTGGGGTTTATGCGCGCGATTGGCCTCGATCCCGAGGCGCATCAGGAATTGCGCCAGACCGATTTTTATACCTCGCACGAGGCTTTGCTGCTCGGCTATGAAGAAGCGCTGACCCGGATCGATTCGACGACCGGCGATCATTACGCGACTTCGGGTCATATGGTCTGGATCGGCGACCGCACCCGCCATCCGGCCCATGCCCATGTGGAATATGCGCGCGGGGTCAAAAACCCTCTCGGGCTCAAATGCGGCCCCACGCTTTCGCAAGACGAGTTGCTGCGGCTCATCGACATTCTCAATCCGGCGAACGAACCCGGCCGTCTCACCTTGATTTGCCGTTTTGGCGCCGACAAGGCGGCCGATCGACTCCCGGGTCTGATCCGCGCCGTGAAAAGGGAGGGGCGCGGCGTCGTTTGGTCCTGCGATCCGATGCACGGCAATACGGTCAAGGCGGCGGGCGGCTACAAAACGCGGCCGTTCGACAGGATCATGGGCGAGATCCGCACGTTTTTTTCGATCCACCGGGCGGAGGGCACTTACGCCGGCGGCGTGCATCTCGAAATGACCGGAAGGAATGTCACCGAATGCACCGGCGGCGCGCGGGCCATCTCGGAGGCGGACCTGCATGACCGTTACCATACTTATTGCGATCCAAGGCTCAATGCCGAGCAGGCGATCGAAGTGGCCTTTCTCGTCGCCGAGCTGCTCAAGGCGGAACGGATCGAACGCGGCCGCGCCGATGCCGCGGAGTAAAGCCTGACGGCGGACGGGGCTGCCGGTCGAGGTCCCTATATGACGACGAGCCAGAATGCCCCCGCGAACCGTCTCGTCATTGGCCTCGCGCAAATCGATTGCACGGTCGGCGACATCGCGGGCAATGTCGCGCGCGCCCGCGCCGCCCGTGCCGAGGCGGCCGCTTTCGGCGCCGATCTCGTGATGTTTTCCGAACTCTTCCTCTCGGGCTATCCGCCCGAGGACCTCGTCTTGAAACCGGCCTTCGTCGAGGCGTGCCGTGCTGGTTGCGAGGAGATCGCGGCTGAAACCGCCGACGGCGGACCGGCGATTCTCGTTGGGCTGCCGTGGTGCGAAAATGGGCATTGCCACAACGCCTATGCCCTGCTCGACCAAGGCCGCATCGAGGCGGTCCGTTTGAAGGCCGATTTGCCGAATTATGGGGTGTTCGACGAAAAGCGCGTGTTCACTCCGGGGCCGATGCCGGGGACTGTCTCCTTCAAGGGCGTGCGCATCGGCGTTCCCATCTGCGAGGATATTTGGGGACCGGATCCGGTCGAGTGCCTCGCCGCCGCGGGCGGCGAAATTCTTCTCGTTCCCAACGGGTCGCCCTACTGGCGCGGCAAGACGGACGAGCGGTTTTCGGTCGCCGCCGCGCGGGTTTCCGAGAGCAAATTGCCGCTCGTTTATCTCAATCAATTCGGCGGCCAGGACGAGCTTGTCTTCGATGGCGCCTCCTTTGGATTGAATGCCGATTGTTCCCGCGCGTTCCAGCTTCCGGCTTTTTCGGCCGCTGTCGCGAAGACGGTTTGGGAGCGTGGACCAAAAGGTTTTGTTTGTGTCGAGGGACCGCGTTGCGACATCGAGGAAGGCGACGAAGCCGATTACGCCGCATGTGTCCTCGGCCTTCGCGATTATGTGAATAAGAATGGATTTCCTGGTGTCGTCATGGGCCTTTCGGGGGGAATCGATTCAGCGCTTTGCGCGGCGATGGCGGCCGACGCTCTCGGCCCCGGACGCGTCCATTGCCTGATGCTGCCCTATCGCTTTACCTCGAACGAATCGCTAGAGGATGCCGAGCGCTGTGCTCGCGCGCTCGGCGTTCGCTACGATATATTGCCGGTCGCGCCCGCGGTCGGGGGCTTCGAAAAGGTCCTTGCCCCGCTCTTCAAGGGAATGCCCGCCGGCACCACCGAGGAAAATATCCAGAGTCGTGCGCGCGGCACGGTGCTGATGTCGGTGTCCAACAAATTCGGTCCGATGCTCGTGACAACCGGCAACAAATCCGAAATGTCGGTCGGCTACGCGACGATTTATGGCGATATGAACGGCGGGTTCAATCCGATCAAGGACCTTTATAAGATGGAGGTTTTCCGGCTCGCGGAATTGCGCAACCGCTGGAAACCCAAGGGCGCGCTTGGACCCGGCGGCGAGGTGATCGCGCGAAACATTCTTGCCAAACCGCCGTCCGCGGAATTGCGGGAAAATCAGAAGGATCAAGACTCGCTGCCGCCCTATGAGGTGCTGGATGCGATCCTCGAAGGGCTTGTCGAAAAAGAAATGCGGGTTGCCGATGTCGCCGCCCTGGGCCACGATCTCGAAACCGTGAAAAAAATCGAGAGGCTTCTTTATCTCGCCGAGTACAAGCGCCGCCAGTCGGCCCCTGGCGTCAAGGTGACAAGGAAGAATTTTGGCCGCGACAGGCGCTATCCGATCATCAATTGGTTTCGCGACTTGGGCTAGCCCGGTCGAAGGATTGAGCCACACCGGCCCTCGGCGAGGCCGCAGCCGGCAGTCCGTCGCTATCCCTGTTCGACGCTCGGTTCTTCCTCGCGCATGGTCATTTCATTTCCGCGCCAGACGAACTCATCGGTGATCCAGGCGTCAATGTAGATGACCGGGAGTATCAGATCGCGGAAGACGAAAAGCAAAGGCATGCGCCACGAGAAATGCCACTTGTTTTGACGCGCGAGAAGCGCTTCCGGACCGTACCAGGCGAGCGCGACGCCGAGCGTCGCGAGGGCCACGTTTAAGTCCAGCATCGCAGCGGCATAGGCCGTGGCCAAGCAAGGCAACGCGGCTCCCGCGACGATTTCAGGCGCATAAAACAGCGGAAAGGTTTTCCGCCGCATTCGCGCCCAGCGCACCTGCCGCAGCCAGACATCGCGTAAACCGCGATAGCCGAGCGGCTGTTCGAACGGGCTATCGACGAGATTGATGTCGAGCCCTTGGCGGTGCACGAGCTTCGTCGAGGCGGCGTCCTCCGCGATCTCGGCGCCAAGCGCGCGAATCCCGCCGCCCTTTTCCATCACCTCGCGGCGCCACAACATGGTCTTGCCCTGGGCGAATCCCAGTCCCATGGCTTCGGCGCAATACTGCCAGCGCGCCTCGAAGGTGTTGAGAAAAGAGCATTCAAGTTCGGCCCAGAGATTTCGCGGCCGCGAGCCCAGTGGCATCGAGCAGACAAGGCCGCTACGGCGCCGCCAGCTCGCCAGAAGCCGCTGGATACCATCGTTTGGCATCAACACATTGGCATCGGCAAGAATGATCCAATCGTGGCGGGCTGCGTCCCATCCGCGCACGCAATTGTTCAGCTTTGGATTGGGGCTCACCTGTTCGTCGCCGACGATCACCCGCGCGGGCCGGTCCGGATGGCGCGCGATCAGACGCTGGACAAGGGGCAGGACCGGATCGCTTGCCCGCGCGACGCAAAAAATAATCTCATAGGCCGGATAATCGAGCCGGAAACTCGACTCCAATGTCTCTTCGCAGAAATTATCGAGTCCGCAAAGGGGCCGGACCACGGAGACTCCTGGGGCGGCGCGCTGCGGCGGAAGGGGTGCGGGCCTGGGTCTTGCCCGGATCGCCGCAAGCCCGATGCTGATCAGATTGAGAAGGGTCAAGAAAAAGCAAACCCCCGCCGCCGCATATGCCATCGCCATCGTCAGGCTCCCGGGCTAGTATCTGTCAAAGGGATGCGGCATTCGGCTGCGGGGAGTTACGCCAAACAAGCTCAGCTTCGATCGTTCGGCGCGCATTTTCGCGGTTTCATAACTCTTGGGAAACACATGCCGCATCCAATTGTCCGCTTCGCTCCATCGCCGACGGGCCGCCTTCACATTGGCAACGCCCGGACGGCCCTTTTGAACTTCCTCTACGCAAAAAAGCACCATGGCGAATTTATTCTTCGGTTCGATGACACCGATGTGGAACGCTCCAAGGAGGAGTTCGCCCAGGCGATCGAGGTCGATCTCGCCTGGCTTGGCATCGTGCCGGGCGCGGTTTTGCGCCAGTCGGGGCGATTTGCGCTCTACCGCGCCGCCGCCAAAAAACTGCGCGAGGCTGGCCGGCTTTACCCTTGCTATGAAACCGCCGGGGAACTCGACCGCAAACGCAAGCGCCAGCAAGCGCGCGGCCTGCCCCCGGTCTACGATAGGGCGGCGCTCGCACTTTCAGGTCCGGAACGGGCGAGGTTGGAAGCCGAGGGCCGAAGGCCGCACTGGCGTTTCAAACTCGACCACGAAATTGCGCGCTGGACCGATCTCGTGCGCGGCGAGAGCCATATCGATTGCGCGTCGCTGTCCGACCCGGTGTTGTTGCGCGAGGATGGAACTTATCTCTACGCATTGCCGTCGGTCGTGGACGACATCGAGCAGAAAATCACCCATATCATCCGGGGCGAAGACCACGTGACCAATACGGCGGTGCAAATGCAGCTTTTCGAGGTTTTGGCCGGGCCGGGTGGGCTCCCTTCCTTCGCGCATCACAACCTTTTGTCTTCGGCGAGCGGCGAAGCGCTCTCGAAACGTTCCGGCGCGTTGTCGATCAGCGCATTGCGTGAGTCCGGAATCGAATCACTTGCCGTCGCGGCGGCGGCGGTTCTGACCGGATCTTCCGCGGCGCTGCATCCGGTTGGCAGCCTTGACGAACTCGCGGCTTCGCTCGATCTCGCGAAGCTTTCCCGGACGGTTGCGCGGTTCGATCCCGCCGAACTCGCCGCGCTGTCGGCGCGCACGCTGCATGGGCTAAGTTTTGACGCGGTGCGTGAAAGGCTAAAAGCGTACGATATCGCCGGCCACAAGGCGAAACCCTTTTGGCTCGCCACGCACGGCAATCTCTCGGCCTTCCTCGATGTGGTCGATTGGTGGCGCGTCGTCGAAGGCGAGATCGCGCCGGTTATCGAGGAGGCCGAGTTCCTGGCGACGGCACGCGAAAACCTGCCCGGCGAGCCTTGGGACGAAACCGTCTGGGCGAATTGGACGAAGGTTTTGCAGGCCGCCACCGGACGCAAGGGGAAAGCGCTGTTTCATCCCTTGCGTCTCGCCTTGACCGGCCGCGACAACGGACCCGAACTCGCGGCGCTTTTGCCGTTGATCGGCAAAACTAAAGCGGTGGCACGATTATCCGGACGCGCCGCTTGACCCCATCCGGGCCAGTGACCTCCTGGGTCCCGGCTTGCCCTTCGGCGTTCGCGGAATTCTTCCCCGCCTGGTCGTCCTTGGCCACAGAGGGTTGGGTGCCTGGCCTCGGTGGAGCCGCCTTTTCGAATTTCGGCTTTGCCAATTCCGCCGATTTCTCGGGAGTGACCACGATATCGCTCTTGCGTTCGCGTCCAAGTATCTTTTCGGCTCCCGCAAGCGCCTCGGCCCAGGATTGCCCAGCCGGTTTGCAGGTGCAGGCAGGATCGAAAGTTTTCTCGAATTTCAGGGCGTTGGGCAATTCGGAATAGGGCGTGTCGCCGTCGAGCGAGACGGCGGTATTGATGTCCTGGCGCGGGGAACGTGTATAGACGCTGACCGCGGCATTAGGGCAGAGGGCCTGGCAAAGACCGGTCAGTTGCTCCGGATCGCTTTGCCTCACGGACAAATCGAGCGGGAAAAAACCGCCGTCGCAGTCGCGCACGCACACCGCCTGCGAACCGCCGCGTGGGGTGAGGTCTTCGCCGGGCGGAGGGAGGACCTCTTCGATCCGGGGCTGTTGACCGAACGGGAACGGATTTGAATTGGAGCCAAAGATGCCGAAAAGCAATTCGAAGAAACCCCGCTCGCGCGGTTGGCCGGCAACCTGGCCTTGGCCGCGGCAATAAGCATTGTAGCGCGCGGTCAGTTGCTGCCTCGCCGCGGCATTGCCGGCGGGATCCCTGGCGCCTTGGTATTGGGCAAGGTTTGCCTGCATTTGTTGAATTTGCGCGTTAAGGCCCGGGCATTGCGCCGGCGGCGCGTCGAACAAAAAGAAATGGCTCCGGTCGCAGCCGAGCCCACGCGCATAGCGGATTGCGCGATCGAGTTCCGTGCGCTGTTTTTGCGCGGCGCCGCTATTGTGGTTCGAATACGTCCGGCTGCCGTCGCCGAGCGCGGTGATCCGCGCCGCTAGGTCTCCGCAACCGACCGGTTGCGACGTGGCAGGACCCAGGGAGATGACGAGGGCCACGCCGCCCATCGCTATCCCTAGGCAGGCGCCAAAACGCGCGAAAGATTCTCTAAGGGCGCGGCCGGAAAGCATGCACGTCTCATGGGGCGCTTGGGGGTCACTTGCCAAGCCGGTATTTGCATCGGACAATGAAATTGGCGTCCTTTCGTGGCCTTACCATGACCACATATAGTGTGGCCAGGTCCGGGAGGTGGGGACCGGACAAACATCGCGAAAACGGAAAGCTACGAATCTCGATTGCTAGGTGGCGAATGATGTCATTAACCACCTCATCTTCGGACATTGACGCAGGCGGGCAGGGACTCCGCGCTTCGAAAATAAAGCGGCGTGCCGATCAGGGCCGATCAAACTCGGCCGGACTCATTGTCCGGCGAAGTGTGGCGGCTTGAGGGAATCTTGATTATCCTCTGAAGCGAGCTAGTTGACGCGGTCGCCGCAGGTGACGTGGAAGGAGCCAGGCTCTATGGTGGATCGCGACGCCTCGTCCATTGTGCCGGCCGCCTCATCCGCCGGTCCAAAGCCGTTCGAGCCGGCAAATCCATGCGCCTTGCACCAGGCATCCGCCACCACGAGGCCGCACTGCGACCTCGTCTTGAGACATTCTTCGAAACCATAGCCGTCATTCGGCGGAATGATCAATGTCCGGCTTTCGTCCGCTCCCGCGGGAATTTTGAGGGCATAGGCAGCCAAAATTCCGCCGAGGAGGAAAAGCACGAGGCGAAACAACTTGCGGCGGTCGCGCGGGGCGAGCGTTAATTTGGCAATCGGCAGGATCACAATCGACATGGAAATCTCAAGAATTGGCGAGAACCGGGAGGAAATTCATAGCGAATGCGCCTGAAAATTCCATTAATGCGCCGGCGGGAACCGGCCCCAAGCGCCAAGCTTGACCAATAGAGCATTCCGCGCGCATAGTCACCAGATGACGCGCTTGACCGGCGCTTGCCGGGCCCTCATTACGATCACTATTTGTAACGCCTAGCCTTGCCCCTGGCTGGAGCCGTCGCGTCCTCGATCCAAGAGTTCGACTTTGATGCCCCAGGCCAGAACAGGCATTAAGGGGACCATATGCCGTTGCGGCTTTACAATACGCTGACCCGCCGGAAAGAGGTATTCGAGCCGATCGATCCCTCGAATGTGCGCCTCTATGCCTGCGGCCCGACGGTTTACGATCATTTGCACATCGGCAACGGGCGCATGCTGATCGTCTTCGACATGCTCTTCCGCCTGCTGCGTCGTGAATACGGCGAGAACAATGTCACCTACGTCCGCAACATCACCGACGTCGACGACAAGATCAATGCCCGCGCGGCGGAGCGCGCGGTCGATATCCGCGTGCTGACGGATGAAATGACGACGGTTTTTCACGAGGACGCCAAGGCGCTCGGCTGCTTGGCGCCAACCGTCGAGCCCCGCGCGACAGACCATATCGCCGAGATGATCGCGCTCATCGAAAAGCTTATCGCCAAGGGCCATGCCTATGTGGCGGAAAAGCACGTGCTGTTCGACGTGCCCTCGATGCCTGCCTATGGCAAGCTCTCGAAGCGTCCGCTCGACGAAATGATCGCGGGCGCGCGGGTCGAGGTCGCGCCCTATAAGCGCGGCCCGATGGATTTTGTCCTGTGGAAGCCTTCGAGCCCGAACGAGCCCGGCTGGGAAAGCCCTTGGGGGCGAGGCCGTCCCGGCTGGCACATCGAATGTTCGGCGATGAGCTGGAAACATCTTGGCGAGACCTTCGACATTCACGGCGGGGGCATCGACCTCCTGTTCCCGCATCATGAAAACGAAATGGCGCAAAGCTGCTCGGCCTTCGGACATGATGTGATGGCCAATGTCTGGATGCATAACGGCCATCTCCAGGTCGAAGGCGAAAAAATGTCGAAAAGCCTCGGGAATTTCGTGACGATCCGGGAATTGCTACGTGGTTGGCGGGGCGAGCCATGGACTGGCTCAACCCTTCGATTTGCGATGCTTGGGACGCACTATCGACAACCGATTGATTGGACTAAGGATCGTTTGGAAGACGCAAAGTTCTACCTTCAGACGCTCGTGGGCGCAACACGGCGACAGCATTTCAGTAGTTCATCATTTTTCGAAAAAGCGTGGGATTCCAAAGTAGTTCCGTCTCCCGACCTCGTCGTGGCATTGTCCGACGACCTTAATACAGCGGATGCTATCTCGAATATCAAGACTACCATTTCAAGATATGATTCTCTTGACGATCAAACTCGGCTAGCGCTCGTACATGATGCACGTTTTCTCGGTTTAGTAACGGCGGAGCAACGAGGTTGGCTCACCGGTTACTCTATTCTTAGTCACATGCCTGTCCAACGATTTGATGAAGCGCGCCTCAAATTTCGCGACTACAGAGTGTTCTCCGCCAATAGCGACAACCCGAAGAAAATTGAGCTGGAGGCTTGGTTCGCAAGCAACGACATGCAGGTCGACCCTCCAGACAGGCTTGAATTTGTCGGTCAGGATCAGACCTGGGGCCAAATCGAGAAGATGAGAGCAACTCGTGAGGCCGCCCGCGCGGCCAAAAACTGGGCGGAGGCGGACCGCATCCGCGACGAACTCGCCAAAAAGGGAATCGCGCTCGAGGACAATCCGGACGGCACCACGACCCTACATTATCATCACGTCGGCGAAACGGGACGCTTTGAGCTCAAGGGCAGCGACGCAACTCTTGAGGTGAAGAAATGAATGCCATCGCCTTCCCAAAGCCTTCGCTGCGGCCTTACCTCCCTTCCGACCTCCCGCTCCTCAGCGAAATCCGGTTTGCCGCTATCGAGGAATTGACAGTTGACGATTACGACGAAGCGCAGCGCCGGGCCTGGGCCTCGGCCATCTATGACGAAGCGGCGTTTGCGCAAACGCTCGAAAAAGGCTTGACCCTCGTCGCGCTGATCGGCGGCGGCTCGGTTGGTTTTATCGCACTTCAGAACGGAGGGCTGATCGACCAGCTCTATGTCCATCCAGCCGTCGCCCGCACCGGTGTTGCGAGCGCACTCGTTGAGGCGATCGAGAAACTCGCCGCCGCGCGGGGCACGGCCACGCTCACAACCGATGCCAGCGACACCGCGAAGCCCTTGTTTGAGGCGCGTGGCTATCAGGCGGAGCGCCGCAACGCGATCGAAATCGATGGCGAATATCTCGGCAATACGCGCATGACAAAAGCGCTGGCGCCCAAAGCCGCGCCGGATGTCCGGCCATGACCCGCGAAAAGCTCGTCTTGTTCGACACGACCTTGCGCGACGGCGCGCAAATGGCGGGCGTCGATTTCTCGCTCGCCGACAAACGCCATATCGCGGCGCTGCTCGACGGTCTCGGCGTCGATTACATCGAGGGAGGCTATCCCGGCGCCAATCCGCTCGATACGGAATTTTTCGCGCAAAGGCCCAAGCTGAAGGTTGCCCGCTTCGCCGCTTTCGGCATGACTAAAAGGGCAGGGCGCTCCGCCGCCAACGATCCGGGCGTGACAAGCCTTCTAAGAGCAGATGCCGATGTCATCACCTTCGTGGCCAAGGCTTGGGATTTTCATGTTCGCGTGGTGCTCGGCTGCACGCTCGAGGAGAACCTCGAAAACATCCGCCAATCGATCGAGGCAGCGCTTGCGAAAGGCCGCGAGGCGATCCTCGACTGCGAGCATTTTTTTGACGGCTTTAAAGCCAACCGCGACTATGCGCTGTCTTGCGCAAAGGCCGCTTACGCGGCAGGGGCCCGATGGATCGTTCTTTGCGACACCAATGGCGGAACGCTCCCGCATGAGATCGCAAGGATCGTCGAGGAGGTTGCCGCGCATGTGCCTGGCTCGCACCTCGGCATTCATGCGCACGACGACACCGGCAACGCGGTCGCCAATTCGCTGGCCGCCGTTCGCGCCGGGGCGCGGCACATTCAAGGCGCGCTGAACGGGCTTGGCGAGCGGTGCGGCAACGCCAATCTCGTCTCGCTGATCCCAACGCTTCTGTTGAAGCGCGATTTCGCGGAAAAATTCGAAATCGGCGTGACGCCGGAAATGCTCGCCACGCTCGCCAAGGTCAGTCACACCCTCGACGAATTGCTCAATCGCGCGCCCAACCGGCACGCGCCCTATGTCGGCGCCTCGGCGTTTGCGACCAAGGCAGGGATCCATGCCTCGGCGGTGATGAAGGAGCCCAGGACCTACGAGCATGTCGCGCCGGAAGCGGTCGGCAACAAGCGCCGGCTTCTGGTGTCGGACCAGGCGGGAAAATCGAACATCCTTGCCGAACTGGAGCGAATCGGGGTGCGTCTCGACAAGGACGATTCCCGGGTCGCGCGCGTTCTCGACGAGGTCAAGCAAAAGGAATCGCTTGGCTACGCCTATGAGGGAGCGGAAGCCTCGTTCGAGCTTCTGGCCCGCCGGATTCTCGGGCAGGTGCCGGAATATTTCGAGGTCGAACGCTTTCGCGTCGATGTCGAGCGCCGCCACAATGCGCAAGGCGAGCTTGTCTCGGTGGCGGAGGCGGTCGTCAAGGTGCGTATCGGCGGCGAAACCCTGATCTCGGCGGCCGAAGGCGCGGGTCCGGTCAATGCGCTCGATCTCGCGCTGCGCAAGGATCTCGGCAAATATCAGCGCTTTATCGAAGACCTCGAGCTCGTCGATTTTCGCGTCCGCATTTTTCAGGGCGGCACTGATGCGGTGACCCGCGTATTGATCGAGTTTCGCGACGCGTCCGGAGAGAGCTGGTCGACGGCCGGCGTCTCCGCCAATATCATCGACGCCTCGTTTCAGGCGCTGACCGACGCGATCACCTACAAGCTTCTAAAATCCGGCGCGCAATGAGGCAACCAGGATTGCGCCGCCGCGGTTGCCGCGAAGGCGCATCTTAGATGGTACCGGGCCTCCCGCGACCATCGCGGGGCTCAGGCCGGACCTGAAGACTTGAGCGCGGCGGCGAGCCCCTGCGGATCATCGGTACCGATGCAGCGAATGTTGCCAGTCTTGAGCCGTAGTTCGACTGCGTCGAGCCCGGAGACGTTATAGAGGCGCCGGCCTGGACGCATCCTGATTCCAAAACCGTTCAGCCAAGTGTTGCGCACTATCCGGACGCCTTCGATGTCGGAGAGCGCAACGCGATAATCCCAAAGCCCTGGCCCGAAATACCAGCGAATCTCCGTGCCGCTCACTTCTACTGTCAGGGACGAGAAGACCCACGCTAACCCGCAACACAGGGCGGATAGCACGAACAGCAACCACGGCCACTGCCCCGATCGAAGAGTCGTCAAGATCCCGATCCAGCGTAACCCGGTAAGAAGAGCCGCAAGCAACAACGTCGTCAGCATCAAGGTGCCGAGCTGCGTGTGATGATAATGCCCTGCCATGACCCCCCTCCGCAATGACCATTGCCGCTTGAACCGGCATCCAGCCGACGGCGTCCTGTTTGGCCATATGCTTGCCGCTGTCAACGGATTTTGGCAATGCCAATTCCTCGGCCCAGGAGCTCCCGTGGGGAATGCGAATTAATCCTGGTTCGAATATTGCAGGATGAACCCATGCGGCAGGCCTCTCGGAGGGGCGGGAAAAGGCGCCGCGCGGCGGACCGCCGCCATCCACGCGGTATCCAGAGCCGGTTGTCCGCTCTTGCGGTAGAACGCCTGATGCGTGAGATGGCCTAGCTCATCGACGAAGAGACCGATTTGTCCCACGGCAATTAAGTGCTGCGCACGCACTTCCGGGGGAAGATGCAATTGGCGGGTTATCAATCCCATCAGCAATAACTCATAGCTCGCCTTCTCGGTTCCGCCACTGACCGGCGCGGACTTGGCCGCGGCCCCAATTGAATAATTGGGCGCCGGAGACAAAGCGGCGAGCTGTTGCGCAACCGTGACTTTTTTGCCCTGGGCGGGAGGGCTCTTGCTTTCCTGCGGCGCCCGCGTTTTTTGCGGCTTGGCCGGCGGCTCGGGCTGTGCCTTGTCGAGCGGCTCGGCATCGGGCGTGTCGTCGGCGAGCTTTTGCGGTTCGGCTGGCGGTGACGGCGGCACGGGTTTCTCTTGTGATGGCGCCGCAGCCTTTTCTTGCGCTGGCTTTTCTTGGGCAGGGCGTGACGCCGCGAGCTTGGGCGGTGGCGCCACGCGAGGCGCTTTCGTTTCCTTGTCGGGTTCTCCTTTGTGGGTTTGATCGTTATTGCCCGCCACCGGCGCATCGTGTGCGACTTCGACGTCGTCGAGGCGCACTTTTTCCGGCGGCGGCTTCTCCTTCACCACGGGCGGGTTCACGAGATCGGGCGGGGGAGGGAGAAGCTTTGCAATTGGTGCGGCTTTCAGCTCGGGCGGGAGCTCGGCGACAATCTCCACCGGAATTTCTTCGGCGCGGGTGGGCTCGGAGGCGATGGAGAAATCCTCGAAAAGAAGGATAGATAAAATCAACGCGTGGGCAGCCAAACACGCCGCGAGAATCAGGGCGAACGGCCTACGCGCCTGACGTTCCGCCGGAGCGGTCAGACGTTGCGACGGATCCGCCTTGAAGGCGGCATCGACGGTATCGCGAACGAGCGTCACCTTGCCCTCGCCATCAACGGCCATGGCCCTTGATCGGTTGCGCCCGCTTCAATGCCCAAAAACAAGCTTTTAGAAGCGCGGATCGACGGTCTCCTTACGCGTGCCGAGAACCGCGGCCTTTGCCGCGGCGGTTTCGACCATCGGTAAAATATCCTCGATCTTTTCGGCGACAAGATAGCGGACCTCCAAGGAGGACTGGATAAATCGCCGCTCCCGCATATGCGCGAAAAGCCGCAGCAACGGCTGCCAGAAGCCGGCGATGTCGGCGATCACGACTGGTTTGGTGTGACGCTCGAGCTGGACCCAGCTCAATTGCTCGGCTAGCTCCTCCAGGGTTCCAATGCCGCCAGGCAGCGCGACGAAGGCGTCGGCGCGCTCGAACATCAAACGCTTGCGGTCATGCAAGCTGCCGACGACAAGGCATTCTTGGAGTCCTGGCAGGGGTCCTTCCCTGCCGACCAAAAACTCCGGAATAATGCCGGTGACGTGGCCGCCGCTGGCGACCACCGAGCCGGCGATCGCGCCCATGAGACCGTTGGCGCCGCCGCCATAAACGAGGCCGGTGCCGGCCTTCGCCATGGCCTGGCCGAGCTGTCGCGCGGCCGCTTCAAAGACGAGGTCGGCACCTTGGCCGGAGCCGCAATACACGCAGATATTGCGGACGAGGCGGGAGCGGGCCTCGATGGCGATGTGCTTCGATGACATCGTCTGCTTGTCGCGCGCCGCCCATGGCGGGTCAAGTGTGGCTTAAATCCGAAGGCAGCGCGGGGTGTATTCCCGTTGCGCCGCCGCAAGTGGAAATCATATAGTGGATCATGGTAATGCGAGATCAAAAGCCTAGAGGATGATTGCCGGATCGCCCTCGAGGCGCTTGAACGCTTCCGGTCCATTATGAGCCGTCGTCGGCAACCGGGTTGCATGTCGCGTCCTTTCTTAACTGCTTCGGCGCCTCAGGCCAAGGCTCCCGCAAAACCGGCGGCTGGCTCGGCCCTCCGCAAGCTCTGGCCCTACATCTGGCCGTCCGGGCGGCGTGACTTGACGCTGCGGATTTTCGCCTCCGTGGCGTTGCTGCTCGCCGCGAAGGTCATCACGATCGCCGTTCCCTATTCCTTCAAATGGGCCACGGACGCCATGAGCGATCCGGCGCGGGCTTCGCTTTCCGCCGTGATCGCGGGTCCGCTGGCCTTCACGCTTCTTTACGGCGGCCTGCGTATTTTGATGGCGCTGCTCACCCAGGCCCGCGATGCGATCTTCGCCGATGTCGCGATGCACGCGGTGCGCCGTCTCGCGCGCGACGTATTTTCGCATTTGCATTTGCTGTCGCTGCGCTTTCACCTCGAACGCAAGACCGGCGGTCTCACCCGGATCCTCGAACGCGGCCGCAATTCAATCGAGACTATCGTGCGCACGACGATGCTGACGGCGGTTCCGACGATTGTCGAATTCGTTCTGATCCTGGCGGTTTTTCTCTATCAATTCGATTGGCGTTATGCCGCTGTGGTGGCCTTGATGGTCCTCGCCTACATGGGCTTCACCGCCGCGGCGACCAATTGGCGGATCGCGATCCGGCGGGCGATGAACGAGAGCGATACCGACGCGAATACCAAGGCGATCGACAGCCTGCTCAACTTCGAGACGGTCAAATATTTCAATGCCGAGGAGCGCGAGAAGCAACGCTACGACAAATCCATCGCCCGCTATGAACGCATGAGCATAAAGACCTTCACGTCGCTTGCCTGGCTCAACGCGGGACAGGCGGTCATTTTTACAAGTGGATTAACAGCCGCGATGGCGATGAGCATTGCCGGCATCGAGAGCGGCGTCAATACGGTCGGCGATTTCGTCCTCATCAATGCGATGATGATTCAGCTCTACCAGCCGTTGAACTTCATGGGCGTCGTCTATCGCGAGATCAGGCAATCAGCGATCGACATCGAGATGATGTTTGCGGTTCTCACGCAGCATCCCGAGGTCGAGGACCGCCCGGGCGCGAAGCCTCTTGCGGTGACGAACGGCAGGCTTTCGTTCGAGCACGTGTCTTTTCATTACGACCCGCGCCGCGCAATTCTGAAGGACGTGAGTTTCGACGTGCCGGCCGGAAAAACCGTGGCGATCGTCGGTCCCTCGGGGGCCGGCAAATCCACGCTTTCGCGGCTGATATTCCGTTTCTACGAGCCTTCCGCCGGGCGGGTCGCCATCGACGGTCAGGATATCGCGATGGTGACCCAAACCTCGTTGCGCGCGGCGATCGGGATGGTTCCGCAAGACACGGTGCTTTTTAACGACACGATCGCCTATAATATCCGCTACGGCCGCTTCGACGCGAGCGACGCCGAGGTCCGCGAGGCGGCGCGTCTGGCGCGGATCGACCATTTCATCGAACATATTCCGGGCGGTTACGAGGCGCAGGTCGGCGAACGCGGGCTGAAGCTCTCGGGCGGCGAAAAGCAGCGCGTCGCGATCGCCCGAACCATTTTGAAGGCGCCGCCGATCCTCGTTCTCGACGAGGCAACCTCGGCGCTCAACTCATTCACCGAAGGCGAGATTCAGGACGCGCTCGATCTCGTCGCCAAGGGCCGGACGACCCTCGTGATCGCGCATAGGCTCTCGACCATCGTCAATGCCGACGAGATCATCGTGCTCGACAAGGGCAGGATCGTGGAGCGCGGCGCGCATGCCTCGCTGCTGGCGCGAAACGGGATATATGCGGCGCTGTGGAAACGCCAGCACGAGGTGCGGCAGGCCGAGGAAACCTTGCGCCGCGCGGCAATCGAGGAAGGAGGAAGGCTCAGCATCAAGATCGAGACGGATGGATCGCCGGAGGAGGGCGGCGAGCCGGAGGAGGAGCTGGACGAGGACCAGATCATGCCCAGTCTTTGAGGGTGCATGAGCAAATACGTCAGGAAGACCGCCGGCTCTGTAAATTCGGAGCCGGTTGCCGATGCTCTGAAAATAGTTGCGCGGTTAGTGGACAAGATCGCCTGGCGGCCACTTTCGGCGGCCACGTTGAAGGGCTCTAAGCCAAACCAAGTTTATAAAGTCTATATGGAGAAGGCTATGGAGAACATCGGGAAGGATAAAACGATATGATGTCCCCCATCGTTGGCAATGCGGCAACCTAAACGCTGACGGGTTCCTGCCCGGCTTGGATTTGTAATCTATCTGCCACGCACCAAAGTCCGGGAAAGAGCCGCCACGGATTGGCTGGGGTGGGAATTCGACTCTTTAGTCGAATTCCGGCCTACAGGCCCATTGCGATGCCGTGCGATGTTCGGACGCTTGCAAATGGTTTGTTGGCTCGGCCAACTACGGCGCTATGACGGGAGTTTGCCGTCGGGGGTCACCTTGTCGATGGCCTGCGGCAGATGTTGCGCCAGCAATTCGGCGAGTTTGTCGACGGGAAGGCCCATCTTGGCGGCCAGTTCCTTCACCGTGTCGGAGCCGAGCGCCTGATGAATCTGATCCGCCGTGATCGGCAAATTCTGGCCCTGCGAAACCCATGACTTCACGGTATCGCCGAAGCCATTCTTCTCGAATTGGCTGACGACGTTTTGCAAGCCGCCTTGCTTTTCGATGAAGCTGTTGAGAAGCGTCGTTGTTCCGGCGCCGATGACGCCGCCCAGAATTCCGTCGAACACGCCCATCTGACCCTCCTAACCGGACATCCTTCGAATAATGGGCTTAAACCCTCGGCCGAGAGCCACCCGATGACCAGATTTCGAGGCCGAGATTACCGCCGTGGACGAGCCTTGGCAAGCGCAATGGCCTCGTTATCGAAGGTGGGAGCTTGCACCGCGAAACCACACTTGCCGCGATGGGCTAATGCGAGGCGGGCAAAATAGCGGCATAATATCGCGGCGGCGAGTTTGACTTGGCGCGAGGCGTGCTGTTAAGAAGCCGCCAAGGGCCGCTGCGGAACACGCGCCGCGTCCAGGGGATGGGGTGCCCCCTTAACCGCCGGCAAGGCTGATGACTCCTGCATCGTAACGTCGATTCGGCGGGCGGTTTTGCTGTCTCGCCAGCAGGAGGAAGCCCCAAATGGATCAAAACCTAACCATATTCCTCGCGCCGGTTTTCATCATCGTGGGCGGCGGCCTCGTCGCCTTCGGCGGCCTGACCCTATTTGGTCTTGATTTATTCTTTAAGACCAAAAGCCAGGCGATTCTAGGAATTTGTGCGGGTCTTGTGCTCCTTGGCGTGCTGGAAATCCGATTCTATGCGTCGAGCGCCTCCTTTTTCGAAAACCAGAAAGTCGCGGTTGGCTACTGTCACGTTGAGGCGGAAAAAGCGAATCCCGGCCAGCGAGGCACCCAAAGCGATGCCATCAACAAGTCGATTGCCGCGTGTTTGAGCAAGGAGGGATATGAATGGAGCCCCGGCCACCGGCGCTGCAAAGAGGCGCCGCTTGCGATGAACGAATATTGTTATCGCCCAACTGCATTGTTCAGCCGGCTGATTACCAATGTGCAGCTGTTGTTCGAGTGACGCCCGCAAGCCGCGCCCGGCCGGACGCATTGCTAGCTTGCGGGCCACGGCGCACTTCTTAACTGCCATCTCTATCGCGGCCAATATAGTCTTCGTCGCCCGTGACGAGAGAGACTCATGAAATCATCTCATCTTCAACGACGCCGGCCGCTCGCGTCCCATTTTTCGATTGGCTCGCCGGAGAAACGCGCGGCGGCCATTGCGATGGAACGCCCGGAGATCTTTAAGCGAGGCGCGATTTCGGCCAAGGGAACCAAAACGAAAGCGCGCTCGAAAAGATCCTTATGCGGTAAATTCAATTGGGCATGCGCGAAAGACGCATCGCCGTGGAAAAGAATATCGATGTCGATGAGGCGCGGCCCCCAGCGGATCGACGGTTTCCGGCCCATGTCGATCTCGACCGCATTGGTCGCGGCAAGGAGCTCGAGCGGCGGCAGACGGGTTTCTCCCACCGCGCAGGCATTGGCGAAAAAGTCCTGCTCCACATACCCCCAAGGCGCGGTCCGGTAGATCGACGAAACCGCACTCAGCCGGACAATGCCGCGCTCCTCCAGCAGCTCCAGCGCCCGCGCGATGTTGCCTGCCTTGTCGCCCATATTGCTCCCCAGCCCGAGACCGGCGTTGGTCAGCGGGCCGGCGCCCAAAAGGTCAGCGGCGGGCGATGGCATCGAAAACCTTGAAGGCGGCGGCGTGTTCGGCCGCATCGTGAACCCGGAATATGGAGGCACCGTTGGCGGCCGCCGCGAGATTGGCGGCGAGCGTGCGAACGAGGCTTGTCTCGACCGGCGCGGCGGTAAGCCCCGCAAGCAGCGACTTACGCGAAACCCCGACGAGGATCGGCAGGCCGTAGTCCGCCAGCGCGGCAAGATTGGCCAAGGCCGTGAAATTTTGCGCCCGGCTTTTGCCGAAACCGATGCCGGGATCGAGGATGATACGTGCGGGGGGAATACGAGCGGCTTCCGCAAGACGCAGCGATCTATCGAAGAAGCGGCGCATGTCCGCGACGATGTCGAGGCCGGGATCGACGCCGTCGCGATTGTGCATCAGAACCGCTGCCGCGCCGGTTTCGGCGACCGTATCGGCCATGGCAGGGTCTTTCTGCAATCCCCAAACATCGTTGACTACGCTGGCGCCGAGTTCCGTTGCGCGGCGGGCGACCTTGGCTTTGGATGTGTCGATCGAAAACGGAACGTCGACGGAACTCGCGAGCTTGCCGAAAATGGGTTCGAGGCGGGCAAGTTCCTCTTCCGCCGCGACGGGCGTATGCCCCGGACGTGTGGATTCCGCCCCCACATCGATAATGTCGGCGCCATCCGCCGCGAGCTTTTCCGTCTGTCGCATGGCAGCATCGAGGCTGAAGAATTTACCGCCATCGGAGAAGGAATCGGGGGTTACATTCAATATGCCCATGATGACGGACCTCGTGCCCAAAAGCCCGAGGAACAGGTCGCGGCGGTCAATTATGGTCCGTTGACCCATTTTGATCCATTGTCAGTCGGCGCATATTATTCAGTACATTGGTGAGAATTGCGCTCGCCTCCAGGTCATAATCCTCGATCATCTTGCGCAGGTCGAACACTGGGTGTGTTATCTCCTTAGTGTGCGCATCCCACAATTCGAACTTGATGCCATTATAATCTCCGAAGCTTCGTCCCATGAACGTTCGCTGCGGAGCAGGCACGCCGTGGCTACGATGCGCGGGATGTCCAGCGCAAAGGTTACGTTTTTCTTTGAGGTCCTTCCACGCCGGCCCAATTTGATCTTTATCTGGACGGCTGCCTACTACGGCCTTGTGTAACTCACAAATTGCATCCTGTTGGATAGCGACTGCCTGCATCACGCCCCAAAACTCAATGTAGGCGCGCATCGGGTCACGAGAGAAGCCGCCGTGCATGTGAGTCCACACCGCCTCACTGGTGTCGGCAATTAGATACATCGACGTATAGTAGCGTGCGTAATTATCTCCGCGGAAATGGGTGTATACAACCTCAGAACTGTGAAATACATTATAGATCAATTCTCTGATTTCCATAATTTTGTCCATATTTCTCAGCTCGAAAGAATTAGGTGATTGGTTGCCCCGACGTCCGCAGGCCACGCCGCGTCCTACGCGGGGAAGAAAATTTCTCCCTTTCCGAGAGCCGCCATGTCTCCGGCGAAACGGACGAGCGGGCGGGATAGTAGCCGCGCGGCGGCGCGGCTTTCGGGGCGCAGCAGGCCCGAAAAAACGCTGGCGAAGGCCAAATCATGCGCACCGCAATCGACGAACGCCGGTCCCAGTTCGGGCGGGTTTGCAAGCACGATCGTGCCCCGCCGCATCAGGTAGCCGGGCAGGCTGCCGCATTCCCCGAGCACAATCAGCGTTCCGGCGATCATCCGGCTTCCGGGAAAATCCCCGGCGGACCCTTCGATCACAATGGTGCCGCGGCGCAGGCGGTCGCCCGCGCGCTCGCCCGCACGGCCGCGCACGATCAACACCCCCCCGGTCATGCCCTCCATCTCGCCTTCGAGCGGCGCACCGAGAAAGCCGCCGGCATCGCCCGCGATCTCGAGCCTGCCTCCGGACATGGCGGACCCCGCGAAGGGGCCACTATCGCCCATCGCGACGAGATTGCCGCCGCTCATGTTGCGGCCAAGCGATTTGCCGCAATCGCCTTCGATGACGATTTCTCCAGCCTTCATATCCATGCCGATATTGTCGAGGCGCACTGATCCTCCCTCGAACCGGATCGATTCCATGCCGCCGGACCGGATTTTAAAAATATCGCCGGCGGTGATCGTTTCGCGAGTGGTCTGCAAGTCTATCGCGGCGATGTCCTTGACTGATTTCCCTTCAAGCAGATGCGGGACGAGAGGGGCGAGATCGAGCCGTTGGCCGGGCTCTTGCTTGAGGGTGAGGATGAGCGGTTTCACGGCAAAAGATCCCTCAGATGAAAATGGAAGGGGCCGAGCTTGCCACCATAATTGCCGGCACCGACGCGCACCGCGCCATGTTCTGGGCCGAGCTTCACGATCGCCGCGAGGCCGGCACGCATCGCTTCGGCGACAGCTTCTTCCGTCAACCCGTCGATAACGATTTCGAGGACACAGCCGACATCCTCGTCGAGACTTGTCGCCACCGCTCCGCGCAGGGTCGGGCAATAAGCGTCGTTGGTCGAAGCCAGCATGGCTTTGTACTTGGAGCCGACCTTGGAGCCGGACCGCACGATGCCGCCCGGGAAAGGCAGAATGACGCCCTCGACGCCGTTCATCGCCGCGACGGCAAGTTCCGCCGCGCGCATGGTGGTCCCGGGGGTCGCGCCCATGAGCAGGAGATTGCCCCCGCCAACCGCTTTTTTGGTGAGCCCCGTCGTCGCCTCGCAAAGGAACTCGCCGTCCATGACCGGAATGCGCCAGAAATGCCGGTCGCCGAACTTCTTCGATACCTGCCAGCCATCGCCGAAATAGCGGATTAAATCGCCTAACGGCAATCTGTCGGCGCCGTCGAGACCGGCGAAACAGGCGGATCCGGGCGATGTCAGGACGCACTGGCCGACGCGGTTGACGAGCTGGGTCTGCAACATGTCTGTCGACATGGCAAAAACGAGGACGCGAACGCCGGGGCGCCGGTCCGGCGTGCTTTTGGCAGGGCGTTCGCAATCGATCCCCGCCTCGGCGCCGCAGCCGATAACGGAGGTCGCAAATCCGGTCATGGTGGTGGCAGCCTGCCTCGCCCAGCGCCGATTGGGCGCAGTGATCAGGACCGCCGTGCCGCGCATGGGGAAGGCTTCGGCAAAGGAATCGTCGATCCGGACGCCGTTTTTTTTCATCGGGCGCATGCGACCTCCCGGAACGTCCCGGCACGCGGAAGGAGATTCTCCTTGACCGCGAACAGATCGCGGGAATTGCCAAAATGGTGGTCGTAATAGCCGGCAAGGCGGCGGTCGATCGCTCTGTCATAGCCGGGATTGACCTTGAGCGCCTTGCCCCAGCGATAATGGGTGACCCGCCCGTCGCGCACGACGAGATCGCCATCCTTGAAGACAAGATGAGCAAAGCGAAACATTTTCGCCAAATCCTTGCCGGGCGAATAGACGGCCACATCCGCGAGTCCGCCTTCGCCAAGATGGCCGCGATCCTTGAGGCCGAGCAGCTTAGCTGGCGCGGCACGCGTCATGACGGCGATTTCGTTGAGATTGTATTCGCGCGCGATCGACGGCAGCGTCGTCATGGCGACGGCGTCTTGCGGCAGACGCGCGATGGCCTCAGCGCGAGCGTCGCGGCTCATGATAAGCGCGAAAATCTCCGGATAGGTCGTGAAGGGCGCGCCATTGGGATGATCGGTCGTGAAGAAGACCTGCCACGGATCATCGATCAGCATGAACAATTCCAGCCCGCAGGCCCATTGCACGGCATTGACGAAATCGTTCTCGCGATAGAGGT
Source organism: uncultured Alphaproteobacteria bacterium (assembly GCA_963706215.1). Taxonomy (GTDB): domain Bacteria; phylum Pseudomonadota; class Alphaproteobacteria; order Rhizobiales; family Beijerinckiaceae; genus Methylocapsa. The sequence goes on from OY970154.1 coordinate 1,001,666, forward strand.
AGGGAACGATGCCGCCGCCATTGCCGTCGCCATCGTGGATCACGGATTTTTTTGGCCGCGCCATTTCGGCGCCATTGAACTGGCGCAGCACGTCGGCCGAGACGGTGACCGTTTGCCGGAACATGACCTGGCCGACATCGACGGTGACATTCGGCGCGGCGTTGACGGCCGCGGCGAGTCCGGCCGCGGCGGAAGAAAAGCCCTTCTCGCCTTCGCTGCCGTAAGCGTAGAATTGCAGATGAGCGAAGTGCAAGCGTTCGCCGCGCGCGGCCCCGATGGTCGCGATCGCGGTCGCGACATTGCCTGGAATGCCGAGATTGTTGGCGTGCAGATGCAGTGGATGCGGGATTTTGAGATCCTCGACCGCGCGCTGCAAGGATTCGACGATCTGGCGCGAGGTGAGGCCGTAGAATGGCACGACATCGTCGAGGCTGAACGTCCGTGCATTGTATTTGAACGCGGTGGCGCCGCCGGCATTGATGCATTTGACGCCGAGGCCGTTGCTTGCTCCGAGGGTGGATGCGACGTAATCGGCCACCGCCGCCGGTCCTTCCCCGTCGCGCAACAGAGACAACAGAAAATCGTCATTGCCGAGGACGGTAAGCGTCCCTTTGTCGATGATTGGAATGTCGGAGAGTTCGAGATGGGCCTGGAGCGCCTGATGCGGCACGATGGCCGGCTCGATCACGGTGGTGAAACCCATGGAGGCATAAATGGTGCCGGTTTCGAACGTCGACCATTTGGCGGTGCAAAGCGGCAACGCGGGAGGGTTCGGCAAATGGTTCTGGTGTTTTTCGGGAAGCAGCAGGCGCGCGGTGTTCACATTGCCGCCGGCGATATGGGAATGAATGTCGATGGCACCCGCCATCACGATCTTGCCGGAGACATCATGCACTTCGTCCGGCTGCCTGCCATGCGGCGCCGCGACGATGCGGTCGTTTTCGATCCAAAGATCGGCGATTTCGTCGCGTCCGTTCACCGGATCGACGATGCGGCCGCCTTTTAGGAGAATCAGCATTTAGGCGTCTCCCCCGAGGTGCTTCGCAATTTCGCTGACGACCGCCTCTACCGAAGGTGCTTGGCTTGGATGCGATGCCTTGCGGGCGACAATCGAACCCGTCTCCCGCGCGAATTCCGCCGCGTCATGATCTATCCCAGGACAGCCGATTTCGATGCACACCTGTGGCTCTTGCGCGAAAGCCGTACGCGGAGAGGCGAGCGCGACGAGCGGAATATTTTGCGTCCATTGTGGCGACTCGACGCCATAGGCGGAGATCCACAGCGCGGCATCGGCTTCGCCGCTCTCGACCATGCGGGTTGCGTCGAACCTCCATGTGTCATGCTCGGGAAAGCCGCGGCCGAAGGATGTCCGCACCGGGAAGCCGGTCATCCAGCCCGACGTCTGCACCACGCCCGGCGCATTGGAATCATTGCCGAGAGGCAGCCCCGAAAAACGTGTCGTCTTGTTGAGATCGCGGATCAGGCCATGCAGCATTTCGATCGACAGGCTATCGAGCGAATCGCCGCCCCAAACCGCGACGCCAAAACGCGCATTCTTGAGAACTTCCACGAATTCGTCGAGCTTGCGCCGCGCGCTTTTGGCGCAACTTACCGGCCTGCCGGCGGCGCGGGCACGCAGGGCGGCGAGCGTCGTGTGCAGATTCGAAGAGTCAAGGGTTTCGATCCTCGGCCCGTCCGCCTTTGCGCCGCGTCCGGGCGCGATCCGCAACAGCTTGCGTGGTTCGCGGGCAAGATCGAAAGGTGGGATTTCGGCCGGCGACAGACGCTCCATCATCGCTGGCCAGACCCGGGTCAAATCCTTGCCAATGAACAGGAAAACGTCGGCGCGCAGGCGCGCCTCGTTCGGCGTCGTGAACATCAGGCCGGCCTGGCGCATCACGTCGAGGTCGGCGAAAATCCGCGCGGAGTACATGTGATCGTAGGCGCCGCGAAGCCTTTCGGCGAGCAGAATTGACGCGCGGGCGCCCGCGACATCGGTGCCAAGGCCGGCGATTACGGGCATTCGAGCAGCCGACAATATCTCCGCCGCGCGCTCGGCCGCCGCCGCAAGCAAAGCGGGCTTACCGTTTATCCGGGCCTCATTCATGGCTCACCCCAGCCTCTCCTCCCGGCCGCCGTGGCGCGGCGTGTTGTTCTCGGCGATCCTAAGATAAATGCGCGGTTTCCGGCCTGCGCGCGGCGCCGCCACCGACGCAAGCTCACGGCTACGTCATGCCGCCGATCCGTGCAAGACGGCGATTAATTTTTTTGGCGGCGTCTGTCGCCGGGACGATTTTGTACCGGTAATGGCCGAGGACGCGTCAATAACCGTTGACGCGGATGCAACGATATGCCCTTACGTCCCTTTTTGGACGTTATCCTGGAAAGTGCGGATTTGACGATGGTTTTTTGATACCAAAGGAAAATCCACAGGACGAGTTCATGCCTGATCAAAAAGCAATTCACGAAACTCCGCGCGAAATTCCTGGAACCGTGTCTGCCGTCGCGTGCTCACGGGCGGTTTTCCTCGCAGCCAGGCGAGGGGAAAGCGATTGGTTCGCCTATAAAGGCCGGCCCGCCGCCCGCCCTGCGCCGCCGCTCAAGGCACCGGCGCCAGCTCCCGGTGCGCCAAAGCAAACCCCGGCGCCAGCTCCCGGCGTGCCGGCGCCGCCCGCGCCCGCGAAGGAAGCCGATGCGGGGCAAAAATAGGAGTTTGCGCGTCGCGGCTTTGACTCATTGAACACAAGGTGGTCGGGCGCTTCCCGCCGCCGTTCGCGGCGCGCGGTAGACTTGGCGGCGGGGCGCCGGTCCGCCATATTGGCAAATGTATTGGCACGTCCGCTCCGCCTTGCACAGCGCGAACCAACCAGGAGCGCACTCGTTCCGGCTTGATGGGGGTGCGAAGAAAGCTCGATGCACGTCATCGAAATCGATTTTTGCGATCCCCCGGCGGCGGCTCACGCGCTTCGCGAACTGCCGTATCTCACCTTTCTCGACAGCGCGATGGCCGACAGGAAGCTTGGCCGCTACAGTTTTGTCGCGGCCGATCCTTTCGCCCGGTTCGAGGGCCGTGAGGCGGGGAAGGACTGGGTATCGCGCTTGAAGTCCATTTTGGCGGCCCATGGCACGGCGTCCTTGCCCGGATTGCCTCCTTTTCAGGGCGGCGCCGCTGGGCTTTTTTCCTACGAACTCGGGCGCAGTCTGGAGCGCCTGCCAAAGCCCACGGTGGATGAGCTCGCTTTCCCAGATGTTTCGCTTGGGCTCTACGATGTGGTCGTTGCCTTCGACGTGATCGAGCGGCGCGGGTTTATTCTCTCAACTGGTTTGCCCGAGATTGAGCGGCCGGCGCGCCACCGGCGTGCGATCGAGCGCGGGCGCTGGTTCGAGGCGCGGCTCCGGCGCGCCGCCGTTTTGCCCCCGGCAGGGAATATGCCGCTCGAAGGCTGGACCAGCAATTTCACGCGTACCGGCTATCAGCGGATGGTTCGCGAAGTCATCGAGCGGATTCTCTCCGGCGACATTTTTCAGGCCAATGTGGCACAGCGGTTCGAAGCCCCGGTGCCGCCGGACTTCGATCATTTTGGCTTCTACCGCCGCTTGCGCACGCTCAATCCGGCCCCTTTCGCGGCCTACCTCGACCACGCCGATTTCGTCATTGCCTCGGCCTCACCCGAGAGATTTCTCAAGGTCGAGGGCGATCGCGTCGAGACCCGGCCGATCAAAGGCACGCGGCGCCGCTTCGCGGATGCCGTCCTCGACGCCCTGCAAGCGCGGGCGCTGGCCGAGAGCCGCAAGGATCGCGCCGAGAACGTCATGATCGTCGATCTCTTGCGCAACGATCTTTCGAAAGTTTGCGTGCCCGGCTCGGTGCAAGTGCCGCGGCTTTGCGGCCTCGAGACCTATGCCTCGGTCCATCATCTGGTTTCGTCCGTCGTTGGGCGTCTGCGGGAAGGGCAGGGCGCGGCCGATGTTCTGGCCGCGGCTTTTCCCGGCGGTTCCGTCACCGGCGCGCCAAAAGTTCGCGCGATGGAAATCATCACCGAAATGGAGGACCATGCGCGCGGCCCTTATTGCGGCGCGATCGGCTATATCGGGTTCGATGGCACCATGGACACCAACATCGTCATCCGCACCGCGAGCTTTCGCGGCGGCACCTGCGTCGTGCAGGCGGGCGGGGGGATCGTCACGGCGTCCGATCCCGCCGCCGAATATGACGAAACGCTGGACAAGGCGAGGGCGATGTTCGAGGCTTTCGGCGCAAAGGCATTCGCGAGGTGATTCTCGTCATCGACAATTACGATTCCTTTGTGCACACGGTCGCCAATTATCTCCGCGAACTGGGTGCCGCACCCGAGGTCGTGCGCAACGACGCCGCCCTGCCGCGCGAAAGACCCGAAGCCATCGTGATTTCGCCTGGACCTTGCACGCCGGACGACGCGGGAGTGTCGATGCGGCTCGTTTCAGAATATTCCGGGCGCGTGCCGATCCTCGGAATTTGCCTTGGCCATCAATGTATCGGCCAGGTGTTTGGCGGGAGGGTTACCCGTGCCGCGCGGCCGATGCACGGCGAAGCGAGCCCGGTGCGCCATGAGGCATCAGGCATTTTGGAAGGCTTGCCCAATCCAATCAGTGCCGGGCGCTATCACTCGCTGATCGTGGAGCTTGATCAGCCAAACGGTCCGCTCGCGGCGACGGCCTGGTCTAACGAAGGAGAGATCATGGCTCTGCAACATCGCGAGCATCCGACATTCGGCGTGCAGTTTCATCCCGAATCGATCCTCACGGACCATGGCCATCGGATGCTTCGCAATTTTCTCGGCCACATCGGGCGCCAATGATGCGTGTATGGCAAGATGGCCGGATTGTCATGCCGGAAGAAGCGCACGTCTCGATAGCCGATCGCGGTCTTCTGCTCGGCGACGGTTTGTTCGAGACGATGGCGGTCCACAACGCACAGGTATTCGATCTCGACGCGCATCTTGCACGGCTCGCGTCCGGTCTCGGCGTTCTGGGTTTTGCCAGGGCGGTCGATCTCCCCAAGCTTCGCGCCGGCATCGCGCATTATCTTGCCGCAGAAGAAGCAATTTGCGCCGTCTTGCGCGTAACCGTGACCAGGGGAGCCGGCCGGCGAGGTCTCGCCCCGCCCGAGGCGCCTCGTCCAACGATTTTTATGACGCTATCGCTCATGCCGCCCGCGTGCGAAACGCCCCTTTCTCTCCATGTCGCAAAAGTGACGCGGCGCAACGAGCATTCGGCCCTCTCGCGCATCAAAGCACTGCCTTACCTCGACAATCTACTTGCGCTCGCCGAGGCCCGCGCGCACGGCGCCGACGACGCACTCATGATCAACACACGCGGAACCATCGCCGGCGCGAGCGTCGCCAATGTCTTCGTCATCCGGGAGGGGCGTCTGGAAACGCCGCCCGTAAGCGACGGCGCATTGCCGGGTACGATGCGGGCGCTCGTGCTATGCCTGGCGAAACAGGCGGGGTTGGCGCCGGTCGAGAATTCGCTCCACGTCAAAGACCTTGCCGAGGCAGACTCGGTTGTTCTTACCAACAGCATAAGCCGCATGATGGAGGCAAAGGACTGCAATGGCGTGCCGCTCGGGCGGCGAGCGGGCGCCGCCGTTGAGCGGTTGCGCGCGCTTATTGCGTCGCGGTTCGATGCGGGGTGATCGCCGCTCCTCATCTCTAATTTGTAAAATTCTGGACTTACGATTTCAGTCACTGCCGCGGGAAATCGCAACCTGCCATTCATCTCTTGGCGGCGAGTTTGGCGAGTGGATCGATGTTGTCAAGGACGGACCCGCACCTGCGAGCATTTCCTTGTATTTCACTAATTTACGCAGACATTGACCTGCGGTCCCGCTTACCCGCTCCACGCGCCGTTTTCCTCAAGCTTGAACGAAGGTTCACGATGTCCGCCCCGCTTACCCAAACACCATAATGCGTCGTCGCCGGCGTGGGTCCCGGTAATGGCGCCGCGTTCGCCCGCCGGTTCACTCTAAGTTCCGCTTTGCCTTTCGCGATACGACAAGCTGGTGGATGACGAAATCGCCCCCGGCACCCGTCGAGCCGACGAGCCCGAGGTCTGCAAAGCGGCAGACCTCCCGGCCGTCGCCGCCATGGACGCATAGGGGGTTGGGGGGCTGTCAATGGCGGAGACAAATTGTGCCAAAAGGCGATGAGAAAGTGTACCATTCGGGTTGAGAGAAAAGGGCTGTGTAGCCCCCGTTTACCTTGGTGCTTTTGTGCCGATTTATAGGCTTGCCGCATCGGCGAGTTTTTCTAGCTCGGCAGAGCTCGCCGCGAGTTGTTTAGCGCCTTGCCGGAGGCGTCCATTCGGTCTAGACGTAAGGCTATGTCACAGCGTCAGCCCCACAGCGCTCCTGCGGTATCGCCGGTATTATCGCCGGGACGGTCGCGCCATATATTGAATTCCATTCCTACCGTCATTTATGTGCTTGCGATAACAAAAGGTTTTCCCAGCCAATGGGTAAGTGACAGCGTCAAGAGAATCCTGGGTTACGAAGTCGAGGAAGCGCTGGCCCCTGACTGGTGGGTAGACTGTCTGCATCCCGATGACAAGAAGGCCGCTGTCGAGAAAACGTCGATCCTGATGACCCAGGGCCACGTGGTGCAAGAGTACCGGTTTCGATCCAAGGACGGCCACTACCTTTGGATGCAGGACGACGCGAGCCTCTTGCGGGAAGCCGGCGGCCGGCCCAAGGAAATTGTCGGGTTCTGGACCAACATTACAGAACGCAAGGAGGCGGAAGAACAGGCAGCGCAAGCGAGCGGGCAAGCGGCCGACACTGGCGAGGACGAGCTGACTCGGTTGAACAATCGCATTGCAGTTCGTCTGGTGATCGCAGCCCTGATCGTCGGCTCCAGTTTCTTGCTCCTTGCAGACAAAGGGCCCCTGATGTGGGGAATGACTATTATTGGGCTCACGGTCTTTGCGGCCGGCTGTAGCCTCGGGTTGATATTGATTTGGCTCGTGGTCAAATCCGGCAAACGGTCGCGTTATATATTGAATTCCATTCCTACCGTCATTTATGAGCTTGCGATAACAGCTAAAGGTTTTCGCACCCCATGGATAAGTGACAGCGTCAAGAGAATCCTGGGTTACGAAGTCGAGGAAGCGCTGGCCCCTGACTGGTGGATCGACTGTCTGCATCCAGATGACAAGAAGGCCGCCGTCCAGAAAACGTCGATCCTGATGACCCAGGGCCACATGGTGCAAGAGTACCGGTTTCGATCCAAGGACGGCCACTACCTTTGGATGCAGGACGAGGCGAGCCTCTTGCGGGAAGCCGGCGGCCGGCCCAAGGAAATTGTCGGGTTCTGGACCAACATTACAGAACGCAAGCAGGCGGAAGAACAGGCAGCGCAAGCGCGCAAGCAAGAGTTTGAGACGGGCAAGCTGTTGCAGTCTAGCGATCGCAACATTGTAGTTGGTTCGGTGATCGGAGCCCTAATCGTCGGCTCCAGTTTCTTGTTGTTTGCAGACAAAGGGCCCCTGATGTGGGGAACGACTATTGTTGGGCTCACCCCCCTTGCGGCCGGCTGTAGCCTCGGGTTGAGATTGATTTGGCGCGTGGTCAAATCCGGCAAATATTAATGGCGCCGCGTTCGCCCGCCGGTTCGCCGCGGAGGGGTAATGCCGTCGGGGTGCTGGCCCGCACGACCGGCCTCACGAACAAGCTCACGAACGAGTTCCCCGTGGCGCGCGCCTATGCTTGCGATGCGGGCGACCCCGCCGACGGCATGGGAGCCCCGCGCAGCGTCATCGCTTCGCTGTTTGCCGCCGCAGCTTGAAGAGGCCGAGATTGATTTCGTTGCGCGGCGCCACCAACTTTGCACCAGAGGCGTGGCGCGAACTCCGAAAGATACGAATTTGAATCGGGCAGGCGCGGTGGCGCGAAAACTTCTACTCTGGTGTTTCCGCAACCGCGAGACGGGAGCGGTCACCGTTGCTCAGACACCCAACCTCGCGCTCAGCGTCTTTCTCGTGTCGGCGGCGATCCTCTGGCTCATGCATCCGAACGGTGCCATATCGACAGTGGCCAAAGTGGCCGCCACCGGCAGCCTGATCGTTTGGGCCCTCGACGAGGTGGTGCGCGGCGTCAACCCATGGCGCCGCTTCCTCGGCGTCGCCGTCCTGATCTACGTGGTTTCCACCGTTCGCCTGTGAGCTGCTAAACCCGAAGCTCGTTGGATCCAGGTTCGGGTATCCACGGATGGTCTGCTTTTCGTGCGGGGCGGCGGAAAACCAGGCCAGTTTGCGGCGGGGACAAAAAGCGCGACGCGCCGCGTTCGCCCCCGCGGAGATGGCCTGAGGTTTCGCAACTAGGGCGGACGCGGTCGGCGCGGACCGGCCGTTCATTAACGCCGCGCGCGATCGAGTAATAGGTGCGACCGGACTAGACGAAGCGCTGCTGAAGGAAGGGCAAGGTTTGCGCCCGCGGATCGAGGCGGCTTTCACGGCGTCGCGCGACGGCGGCAATGCGCGTTCGGCCGCCGTTTATGAAGCGCAATTGCCGAGAGCCCGCGCCCTTGGCCAAAGACTCGCCAAGCGCCGAGGAGGCATCGCGCCGCAAAGGTTGATCACGGGAGGGCCGTCCGCTATGAGCTCGTTCCCCTATAACTTTCAAAGGACCGGGGTTTTCCCATGCCGCGCTCCAAAAAACCCCTCGGCATTTTCCGCAAGGCGCAAACCAGCGCTAAGCCGAAGCAAGCGGCCGGAACTCGGCGCCTTGCCCGAATGGAATCTCGAAGATCTTTATCCATCCATGGATTCGCCAGCCTTCGCGAGCGACCTCGCCAAGGCGGCCGCCGAATGCACCGCCTTCAACGCCGCGTATAAGGGCAAGCTCGAAACCCTCGCCAAAAAAGCTTCTGCCGCGGGGCTTCTGGAGGCAATTCGGCGCTACGAGGCGCTGGAAGAGCTGCTAGGGCGCATCATGGCCTATGCCGGGCTCGTCTATGCTGAGGATACCACCGATCCGGCGCGGATGAAATTCTATGGCGACGCGCAGGAAAAAGTCACAGCCGCTTCCTCCGATCTTCTGTTCTTCGAGCTCGAATTGAACCGGCTCGACGACGTTCTCGCGGCGAAAGTGGCGGCGGGGCCGCTCAAGCATTATAGGCCCTGGCTCGAAGACATCCGCAAGGGCAAGCCTTACCAGCTCGAGGACAAGCTCGAACAATTGTTCCATGAAAAATCGATCACCGGCTACGGCGCCTGGAACCGGCTGTTCGACGAGACCATCGCGAGCATGCGCTTCACTGTCGATGGCAAGCAGCTGGCGATCGAGCCGGTGCTCAATCTGATGCAGGACCCGGACGAAAAAACCCGGGAAAAGGCCGCGATCGCGTTTGGCGCGGGCCTCAAGGAAAACGTCCGGACCTTCGCGCTCGTCACCAATACCTTGGCGAAGGACAAGGAGATTTCCGACCGCTGGCGCGGTTTTAGGGACGTGGCGGACGCAAGGCATCTAGCGAACCGCGTCGAGCGCGAGGTTGTCGATGCGCTGGTTGGCGCCGTGCGCGCCGCCTATCCGCGCCTGTCGCATCGCTATTACCGGCTCAAGGCCAAATGGTTCGGCAAGCCCGCGCTCAAACATTGGGACCGCAACGCGCCGCTGCCGCACGTCCCTGCGAAGACCTATCCCTGGGACGACGCGCGGGACATCGTGCTTGGCGCTTACGACGGTTTCTCGCCGAAAATGGCGGGGATCGCAAAGCGTTTTTTCGACGAGCGATGGATCGATGCGCCGGTGCGGCCGGGCAAGCAGCCGGGCGCCTTCGCGCATCCAACGGTGCCCTCCGCGCATCCATACGTGCTGATGAACTATCAGGGCAAGCCGCGCGACGTGATGACGCTCGCGCATGAGCTCGGCCACGGCGTGCATCAGGTTTTGGCCGGCCCCAATGGCGCGCTGATGGCGCCGACGCCGCTGACCTTGGCCGAAACCGCGTCGGTTTTTGGCGAAATGCTGACTTTTCGCGCCCTGCTCCTGAACACGGCGAATGCCGTGCGGCGCCGCGCCCTGCTCGCCGCCAAGGTCGAGGACATGCTGAATACGGTGGTGCGGCAGATCGCTTTCTATTCCTTCGAACGCAAGCTGCACCTCGAACGGCGCAACGGCGAGCTGACGGCGGCGCAAATCTGTGGCTTGTGGATGAGCGAACAGGCCGAAAGCCTCGGGCCCGCGATCGAGCTTGGGACTGACTACGAGAGCTATTGGGCCTATATCCCGCATTTCGTGCACTCGCCCTTTTATGTCTACGCCTATGCGTTCGGCGATTGTCTCGTGAATTCCCTCTATGGCGTCTATCAGGGCGCGCGCGAAGGTTTCGCCGAACGCTATCTCGCGATGCTTGCGGCCGGTGGCGCGAAACATCATTCCGAATTGCTCGCGCCATTTGGGCTCGACGCCCGCGATCCCGCTTTCTGGCAGATCGGGCTGAAAGTGATCGAGGGAATGATCGCCGACCTCGAAAGTTTGGGAGTGAAAGCGTGACGCGCTTGGGACCGCGTTACCGCACGAAACCCAAAATATCCTTCACAGACGCCATGTTCTTGGCCGCGATCGCGCGGGCCCGCCCCGCCCCATCGGCGAGAACGCCGTCGATAAAGGCGGGATCGTCCTTCAGGCGTTTCATCTCGGCGCCGATTGGTCCGAGTTTGGCCACCGCGAGATCGACAAGCGCCGATTTGAAAGCCGAGAAATTACCGCCGCCGAAGGTCTTCAAGACATCGATTTTCGTCTCGCCGTTGAGCGCGGCATAAATGCCGATGAGATTTTCGGCTTCAGGCCGCTGCTTGAGGCCTTCGATCGCGGAGGGGAGCGCTTCCGGGTCGGTCTTCGCCTTGCGGACTTTTTGGGCGATCGTGTCAGCGTCGTCGGAAAGATTGATCCGCGAATAGTCCGACGGGTCCGACTTCGACATTTTCTTGGCGCCGTCGCGCAAACTCATCACCCGCGTGGCTGGCCCCTGAATCAGCGGCTCGGGCAAAGGGAAGAACGCATCGCCATGACCTAGCGCGGCGATCGAGGCGGCAAAATCGAGATTGAATTTTTGGGCGATATCGCGGGCGAGCTCGAGATGTTGCTTTTGGTCCTCGCCAACCGGGACATGGGTCGCGCGATAGGCAAGAATATCGGCGGCCATCAGGCAAGGATAAGCAAAAAGCCCAACCGAGGCGTTCTCGCGGTCCTTGCCGGCTTTCTCCTTGAATTGCGTCATTCGATTGAGCCAGCCGAGGCGCGCCACGCAATTGAACACCCAGGCGAGCTCGGCATGCTCGCCAACCTGGCTCTGGTTGAACACGATATGTTTTTCGGGATCGATGCCGCAGGCGATGAAGGCCGCCGTCACTTCCCGGATGCTCGCCTTCAATTCGTCCGGCTTTTGCGGCAGCGTGATCGCGTGAAGATCGACGACGCAATAGATGCAGTCGTGGGTTTTTTGCAGGTCTACGAATTTGGCGATCGCGCCGAGATAGTTTCCAAGATGCAGGTTCCCCGTTGGCTGCACGCCGGAAAAAACCCGTTCGACGAACTTTGCCATGTGGGAGGGACCCCTAACGATTAAAAAAGCATTGCCGCGCGACGCGAACTTCTGTCAGTAACAGCGGAAAACGAGCCTATGCCATTGGTTCCCGTGAACGTCAAAGAATGAACCGGCTCAAATCGGCGTTCCTCGCGAGGTCGCCGATGTTTTTCTCGACGAACGCCGCATCGATTTCGATCCTCTCGCCGAACCGGTCGGACGCGGTGAAGCTCACTTCGTCGAGGACGCGCTCCATCACCGTCTGCAACCGTCGCGCGCCGATATTTTCGACCGAGGAATTGACCTGCACCGCGATCCGCGCCACCGCGTTGATCGCGTCCGGCGTGAACGCAAGGTCGACCCCTTCGGTGCGCAGAAGAGCCTCGTATTGCTTGATGAGGCAGGCCTCGGTTTCGGTGAGGATGCGGCGGAAATCGTCCTCGTTCAAGGGCGAGAGCTCGACCCTTATCGGCAGCCTGCCTTGCAATTCGGGCAATAGATCCGAGGGTTTCGAGGCATGGAAGGCGCCCGAGGCGATGAACAGAATGTGATCGGTCTTCACCGTGCCATGCTTGGTCGCGACCGTGGTGCCTTCGATGAGGGGAAGCAGATCGCGTTGCACGCCCTCGCGCGAAACATCGCCGCCGCCACGCCCCTCGCGCGCGCAAATCTTGTCGATCTCGTCGAGAAACACGATCCCATTGTTTTCGACCTCGCGGATCGCCTCCTGAACGATCTGGTCCTGATCGATCATCTTGTCGCTTTCCTCCACGATCAAGGGGGCGTGGGCGTCTTTCACCGTGGTCCGCCGCGGCTTTGCGCGATTGCCGAGCGCCTTGCCGAAAATATCGCCGATCGAAATCGCGCCGATCGCCGAGCCCGGCATGTTCGGCAATTCGAACATCGGCATCGCCGACGCGGCTTGCGTGATCTCGATATCGATCTCCTTGTCGTCGAGTTCGCCCGCCCGCAGCCGCTTGCGGAAGCTGTCTCGCGTGGACGCCGACCCGCTGGTTCCGACGAGCGCGTCCAAGACCCGCTCCTCCGCGGCTAGCTGCGCGCGCGCATGAACCGCCTTGCGCTTTTCCACCTTCATCATCGTGATCGCGGTCTCGACGAGGTCGCGGACGATCTGCTCGACATCGCGGCCGACATAGCCGACCTCGGTGAATTTCGTCGCCTCGACCTTTAGAAAAGGCGCGCCCGCGAGCTTGGCGAGGCGGCGGGAAATCTCGGTCTTGCCGCAACCGGTCGGCCCGATCATCAAAATGTTCTTCGGCAGCACCTCTTCGCGCATCGCGCCTTCGAGGCGCAGGCGGCGCCAGCGGTTGCGGAGCGCGATCGCCACGGCGCGTTTGGCATCCTTTTGTCCGACAATGAAACGGTCGAGCTCGGAGACGATCTCGCGGGGAGAAAAATCGGTCATTTGAGGCTTTCCTGTTGCCGCGCGGTCATTTCGAGGCAATCGATTCGAGCACGAATTTATCGTTGGTATAGACGCAAATGCCGGCCGCGATTTCGAGCGCGCGGCGGGCGATCGCCTCGGCGTCGAGACCGGTTGCAAGCAGCGCGCGGCCGGCGGCAAGCGCATAATTGCCGCCAGACCCGATCCCCATCACGCTGCCATCGCCGGTGGACTCCGGCTCGAGCACATCGCCGGTGCCGGTTAGAACGAGAGCCGCCTCGGCGTCGGCGACGAGCATCATCGCCTCGAGCCTGCGCAAATACCGGTCCGTGCGCCAATCCTTGGCGAGCTCCACGCAGGCGCGCATGAGTTGGCCCGGATATTGTTCCAGCTTCGTTTCAAGACGCTCGAACAGGGTGAAGGCATCGGCGGTGGCGCCGGCAAAACCGCCGATCACTTCGCCCTTGGCGAGCCGGCGAACTTTTTTGGCGTTGCCCTTGACGATCGTCTGCCCGATCGAAACCTGGCCGTCGCCGCCGATGACCGTGCGGCCGCCTTTCTTGACCATTATGATGGTGGTCGCGTGAAAACCCTCCCGCGCGGACGGATGATCTTGCATGAAAGCTCTCAAGAAACGCGCCAGGCGCGGCCGGTTGGAGGGGAAGGGTTTATTCGTTTCCATCTATGGGCTTGCGGCGGGCGGCGCAAGGGCGGCGATGCGCGAGCGCGGCGCGCCAGGGGCAAGAGGCCGCGCCGGATGCGAAAAGACCGGGGCTTCGCCTAAGATTGGGTAAAATCCGTTGGCCCAGGGCGTGTAGAAAACCATAAATGTTCGTGCTACGGCCGGTTTTCTCTTCCTTGGGCGATGCGCGGCGGAACGAAGCATGACCAAACCTTCAATTCGAGAATTCAAGCTGGCCAGCCGGGGTGGGTTGCATCCTTGTCTCGACGAGCGCGGGGCGTTCGTTGGCGACGGGGTGGCGCTTTTGACGAAGGACATTTTTGGCGATTTCGCGCCCTCGCCGCGGCGTGAGCTCGAGACCATCCTGTCGAATGTCCCGCCTTCTGGCCCGTTAACCAAGGCTCTCCGCTAACGGCAGCGCAATATTCGAACTATCGCGATAGTCCGGACCCGCCTTATTACGTTGAAGTCAGCAACGGGGGGAAAACTTCTATTCTCGATGTTGCAGGGCAAACCGATCTAGGTTGCCATTACGCCAATGGTGCACAACTGTTGATCTCCGTTCCTGGAGTTCCGGTCGAATGCCGGACGCTTTTTCGGAAGCGGCCTCATCCTGGGCAATTGCGCTATCGCATCGCCTGCCATTTCAAGCCATCCGGCGATCCTGGCAAAAACAAAGTCACAATCGATGAACTGCAAGAGCTGACCCGCGACACGGATATCTTCGGACTTCGCTTGAGCATGTCCCGCGCGGAATTGGAACTGGCATTGAGAGCAGAAGGTGCGCGCGTCGTTTCGTCGGAAGATAATGCAATCCATGCAAGTCTGGCGGATGGGAAAGAGATCGCAGCTATCTACACAAGTCGGGGTCGGACCCAAGAGATCGACATTGACGCATCTGGTGCGGACGACAATCTCTATCCAGCCCTTGAGCATCGCTTCGGGTTCCCGGAGCAGATCGACGAGACCGGCAAGTGAGCTTGGTCGACTTTCTGGGCTGGAGAGCCGAATATTCGGCTTGAGATCGATTCGCTGGAAAGGGTCCCGAGTTTCAGCCGGCGCTTGCGGCTCATCGATCTCGATCAAATCGAATAAGGATTGTAGGGGCGCTGGCGGGAACACCACTCACCGTCATCTGGATGTGCCGCGCGGATGAAATCTATCATGCAAGTATGTGCGGCTAATAAAGTTTGTCCAGATAGAGGGCGTTAACAGGCATTGTCATGCAACCGGGTAAGCATGTAAGCGAGCGGATTAAGGTGACCGAGAGTCCTAACGTAAGATAGATTTAAAGTCCCCGATAGGGGATCTGTAAATCCCTCGCCGTTAGGCGACCGGGATGCGATCCTGCTGGAATGCAGGATTATAAGCGCGGCAGTCACACGATCTGGGACTGCAAGTACCATTTGGTTTGGGTCACGAAATACCGGTATCCGATTTTGGTTGGAGACGTTGGACAGCGCACGTGAGTTGTTGCGGGAGATAGCACGGTCCAATGAAATGACGATCCATGCCGGGGCGGTCAATCGGGATCATGTGCACATGCTGATCTCGATCCCGCCCCAGCTGCCCGTGTCGCGCGCATTGCAGTTCTTGAAGGGGAAGAGTTCGCACAAGCTACTTTCGGAGTGTCAAGCCCTTCGGAACCGTTATTGGGGGCAACATCTATGGGCGAGAGGCTATTGGGTGGCGTCAAGCGGCAACGTTAGCGATGAGATCTGGAAACAATACATTGAGGGCCAGAAACCCGAGGAGCCGGATGATAACTTCAAGGTCGTGTAGGCTTATCGGCCCGTTGGGCCGATCAATCCGGCTTCTAGCCGTAACTCGAAGCCACCGCCTTTAGGCGGTGGAGTGTTCACAAAAAAACGCACGACCGGAAAATAGATCCTATCCGAACATCGCGCGAGGTCCGAATCCCCGCTTCCTACCGCGCTGCGCCTTGCGAATGTATGTTTGCCAAGACCGTCAATCCCACCAAAATGTTTCACGTGAAACGTTTTGGTACGATCGGCACGAAAACGAACGCGGGTTTCGCGAAAAAATCGTGCTCCGATAGGGGGCTTGCATAAAGCCGCGATGGATTCGACAATCGGCCAATCCGCTAGCGCATGGGCCGGAGGCGACAATGGCGTTCGTGGTTGAGATCGAGCACCTGCTTGGAAACCTAGAGCCTCTTGTCCATGAGTACGGCGCCGCCGCGGTCATGGTCATTCTGACATTCGAGTTCTAGGACTTCCTTTTCCAGGCGAGTCTCTACTCGTTTTTGCTTCGGTTCTCGCCGGACGTGGCGAATTATCGCTCCTGCCTTTGATGCTGGCGGCGTGGGCCGGTGCCGTGCTCGGAGACAATATAGGGTATTTGATCGGACGGCGGCTTGGCCGCGCCATTGTCCTCCGCTACGGGGAGAAAATCGGCATCAACGCCGACCGCCTCAACCGGGTGGAAGCGGTCTTCGCGCGATATGGTCCCGTAACCGTCGCATTCGCAAGGTTCGTCAATATCCTGCGTCAGTTGAACGGCGTCGTGGCGGGCATGTTGAAAATGGAGTGGAAGCGTTTTCTCTTCTTCAACGCGCTCGGAGGCGCGCTTTGGGTTTCGGCATGGACATTGGCAGGATTTTATCTTGGCAAGCATGGATCCGATATCAAGACGGTTGCCCATGATTTGGAGCGTGGCGGAGCAATTTTGGGCCTCGGAGTGTTGATCGCCGCGATTGCCTATGGGTTTCGGCGCCTGCGCCACGGAAGCTGATGACAAGCGCCGAGGCATCGGCCAACGGCAATGCTGGTTGGCTCCGAAATGCCAGCTAGAATGACCTAAACCAAACGGTTGTGGTAAGACTGCCCGGTCGAGGGCAAAGGCGCCGGGCGACTTGGCGATTTCCACATTGCGCGCCGATTTATCACTTTCTCTCACTCGATCATTTCCGGTCATCATAACTCGCTGAATTTTAAGCGTAAAACATCTCTTCTGACGGTCTAAATCCGACTGTCAGTCCGTCAAATTTTTTCGCTTTTGATTTCAAAGGGAAATTTGCGCGATTCGAATTTTGCGCGGCGCCGACAACTATCGCCATCGATCGGTCGATTTCAGCGACGCCATAGCCGAACGCCGTACAGCCAACCAGCCGAAGAAAAGACCGTCACTGCTTGTAGAGCCTAACGTCCGCCTTGTCATGATCGCTTTGCTTGGCGCCGTCGGCTTGACACGCAGAGCGCTGATTGTATGTGGGGACACCGGCGCGCACGCAGCTCTCCACCTCCGCCTTCTTGACCTACTCGTTGAGCATCTGCGCCGTGCAGCCAATCTTGGCCGCAATCGAAGACACGGCCCAGCGTGAGGGATGCTCGCCTTCTTGATCCAGAACCAGCCGCACCGCTCGGGCCCGGACCTCATCCGGAATTTTGTTTATCGTTTTGCTCATGATGGCTCCTTCTTCTCAAGAGTTGGAGCGTCCGGCAATCCCGGCGCGGTTCACGGCGGAATAAGTCGATGGCGGCCGACGTGCCGACCTGGGGGAGGCGAACGCGATGGGATCGAGGTGCAAATTTACTCTTCGAAAGCCGCACGATAAATTGTTCTCGAACAGATCAGTAAGGAGCAGCGCGTGCCATCCACGATTCCGCAACCGGTCGTCGCGCAGCTCACGCGCGCCGCTATTTTTCTCGTCGTGGCGGTGAACTCCGGAAAGGAAAATGAAGCCACCGTGCGGACCTTGTGTGGCGATCTGGCCGCTCTTCTGCGTGCAGTGGGCTTCCGCGATCTAGAGGGGCGACTGTCATGTGTCATGGCGTTTGGCTCCGACGCATGGGACCGGCTCTTCGGGGCACCGAAGCCGAAAGAATTGCACCCGTTCCGTGAGATCCACGGTCGCCATCACGCTGTCGCAACGCCGGGTGACCTCCTATTTCATATCCGCTCCACACGCATGGATCTGTGCTTTGAGCTAGCGACGCAAATCATGTCGCGGCTCGGCGGCGCTGTTTCCACGGCGGATGAGATTCACGGTTTCAATTATTTCGATGATCGCGACCTGATCGGCTTCGTCGATGGTACCGAGAACCCAGTGGATCAGGCCGCTGTCAATGCCACCATCATCGGCGAAGAGGATGCCGTCTTCGCGGGGGGAAGTTACGTAATCGTCCAAAAGTATCTGCATGATCTGACGCGGTGGAATGAGCTTCCCATCGCGGAACAAGAAAAAATCATAGGTCGAACCAAGCTTTCCGACATCGAGCTAGACGATGCTGTGAAGCCAACCTCGGCCCACAACGCTTTGACGACGATTATCGAGGACGGCGAGCAATTGGAGATTGTGCGTGACAACATGCCGTTCGGCGACGTGGGGAAGGGCGAATTCGGCACCTATTTCATCGGCTACGCCCGGTCCCCGCGCAGGATCGAGCAGATGCTCGAGAACATGTTTGTCGGCCGGCCGCCGGGAAACTATGACCGGCTGCTCGACTTCAGCCGCGCCATGACGGGCACACAGTTCTTTGTGCCGTCGGCGACGTTTCTCGAGAATGTTGCGACAGGGGAAGCGGCCCCACCGACTGCTGGCCCGACCTCGAAAGAGCCTACAGCTGAGGACAAGTCCAGATCGCAACTGTCTCCGCCGGACGGTTCACTCGGTATTGGTTCTCTGAAAAAAGAGGCAGGACATGAATAATCTCCATCGGAAACTCGCCCCTGTCTCTGACGCGGCTTGGGCTCAAATCGAAGAGGAGGCGTCTCGCACCCTCAAGCGCCACTTGGCGGCGCGGCGGGTCGTGGACGTGCAGGGCCCGAAAGGCCTCGAACTATCGGCTGTCGGTACCGGTCATCTCCACCAGATCCAGGCGCCTGGCGACGGGATCGAGGCCGCACAACGCGACGCGAAAGCGCTACTCGAATTGCGGGTTCCGTTCGAACTCACGCGCCAGGCGATTGACGACGTGGAACGCGGCGCAACCGATTCAGACTGGTCGCCGGTAAAGGAAGCGGCGCGCAAAATTGCCTTCGCCGAAGACCGCTCCGTGTTCGACGGATACGCCGCGGCGGGGATTCAGGGCGTCCGTCAAGGAAGCAGCAATCCGGCATTGACGCTTCCTTCCAATGTGAGGGGTTATCCGGATGCGGTGGCTCAGGCGGTGAGTCAATTGCGCCTCGCTGGTGTCAATGGCCCCTACGCCCTCTTGCTGGGCGCAGAGGCGTACACGGCCGTCAGTGGGGGAAGCGACGAAGGGTATCCGGTCCTTCAACATATTCAGCGTCTTGTCGATGGAGAGATCGTTTGGGCCCCAGCCATCGAAGGTGGCTTCGTGCTTACGACCCGTGGCGGCGATTTCCAACTAGATATCGGGCAGGACATCTCTATCGGTTACTTGAGCCATTCCAAGACGATCGTCGAACTGTACTTGCAGGAGACCTTCACTTTCCGGCTGCTGACAACGGAGGCTGCCGTAGTGCTCGCGCTTGGGGAGAAGTAGGCGGCCCGCCGGAAGGACGCGTCTCGCTATTGCAGGATCGCTGACGTATCGCGACGACCGGTGGGCCGGCGCGGATGCCGCGGCGCTGATCGAGGTTATTGAGCACCTGGATCTGGATCGCCTGCCGCTGGTGGCGCGCGTGGTTTTCGGCGATATGCGTCCCGGCGCGGTGGTAGTGACGATCCCCAACGCAGAATACAACGCGCTCTTTCCGAACCTAGCCGCTGGCACCTTCCGCCATCCCGATCACCGATTCGAATGGACGCGCGCGGAGTTCTGGGCTTGGGCACATAGGATTGGAGCGACCTATGGCTACCAGTCAGCATTCAGCGGCATCGGCCGGCAGGACGAAACGCTCGGCACGCCGACCCAAATGGCGGTGTTCACCCGATGAGCACGCCAGATAAGAACATTGAGATTCCTGATTTCTCGCTCATCGTGTTCATCGGCTCGACGGGATCGGGAAAATCGACTTTCGCAGGGAAGCATTTCCTGCCGACCGAGGTGATTTCATCCGACCATTGCCGCGCCCGGGTTTCCGATAGTGAAACCGATCAAGACGTCACCGGCCATGCGTTCGACTTGGTGCGCGAGATCGCCGGCAAGCGGCTGAAACACAGGAAGCTGGCCGTCATTGACGCCACCAATTTCCGCCCTTCGGATTGCAAGGGTTGGATCGAATTGGCTCGCCAGTGGCACGCCTTGCCCGTGGCCATTGTGTTTGATCCCGGTATCGACGTTTGCATCGAGCGCAACAGGGCGCGGCCTGACCGCCCCTTCGGACGGCAGGTGGCGCAACAAATGGTGTCGGAAGTGCGCCGGAGTTCTCGGTGGCCTTCAGCGCGAGGGTTTCCGTCAGGTCTGGAAGCTTGCCAGCGTCGAGAGAATTGAAGCCGCCATAGTCACGCGTCAGCCCCTTTGGACAGACAAGCGCGATGATCACGGTTCCTTCGACATCATCGGCGACATTCACGGCTGCGCCGATGAACTCCAAACTCTTCTGTCCAAGCTCGGCTATCGGATTGAATGGGGCGATGACCGCGGTGATCGGAGGGTCACTGTCATACCGCCCCAAGGCCGGAAAGTGATCTTCGTGGGCGATCTCGTCGGCCGGGGGCCTAAGTGTCTGTTCTGAAACTTCTTGAATCAAAAGAATCATTTGTGATCAAGAGAGGTGGCCTGATTTGAGGAGGGGCCGCCGATGTGGACGAAAGAAAACCGGGGCCGTTATGACCGGAGCCAACAGAGATACCCGAGCGATTTGACGGCCGAGGAATGGGGGCTGGTGGAGCCGTTGATACCTCCGGCGAAGCGCGGTGGCGGCAAACGCCGCGTGGACATGCGCGAAGTGGTCAACGGAATCATGTATATTCTGAGCACGGGTTGCCAGTGGCGCTACCTGCCGAAAGACCTGCCATCGAAAAGCACTGTTTTCAGGTATTTCGATCTTTGGAACTATGATGGCACGCTTTTGCGCCTTCATCATGAGCTCTACGTCCTGTGTCGAGAACAGGCTGGCCGCGCCGTCAGTCCAACCGTTGCCATCATCGACAGTCAAAGCGTGAAAAGCACGGAAAAAGGGGGGCGCGGATCGATCCGCACGGCTATGACGCCGGCAAAAAGATCGACGGTAAAAAACGCCATATCGCGGTCGATACGCTCGGTCTGAAACTTGCAGCCGTGGTTCATCCCGCCGACATTCAGGATCGCGACGGTGGACCATTGGTGTTGAAGGAACTGCGTCCCCTGTTTCCCTTCATCACCAAAATCATCGCCGATGGCGGTTATCAAGGCCCCCAAATGGCCGCCGCCGTGGCGGCGATCAGCCGTGAATGGGAAATCGAAATCGTCAAGCGGCCCGCGCTGAGAAAGTTCGTTGTCCTGCCCAAACGATGGGTTGTCGAGCGCACCTTCGCCTGGCTCAACCGTTGTCGCAGGCTGGCCAAGGATTTTGAAAACCTAACCCGTAACGCGCTTGCTTTCCTCCGCCTCGCCTCCATCCGGATCATGCTAAGAAAGCTCTGTAATCCATGATGAAGTTCCGGGACAGACTCTAACTCGCCGGATGCCTTGCGTATAGCGATGAGCATGACCGCGGCCGGGACTGCATATGCTGTCCAAGGCAATCATGATCGCAAGCTGGAGCGGTGGCTGTCTAACCATCGCCCACGGCCTTCAGCAGACCATTGATCAGTTGGAGGGTCAGGACCGAAGTTTTCGCGAAGCCCTGCCGAAATTCCTGGACGGACTTCGCAGTCACTTCTGGCTGGATGGAGGGCGGCTGGCGGTGGCGCACGCCGGCTTGAAGGACGAGATGATCGGCCGCTGCTCTGGCGCCGTGCGGGAGTTCGCGCTCTACGGCGAGACCACCGGTGAGATCGGCGAGTTCGGCTTGCCCGTCCGCGCCGATTGGGCCGCCGCTTATCGAGGGGAGACTACCGTCGTCTACGGTCATACGCCCGTCGCGCGAGCGGATTGGGTGAACACCACCATCTGCATCGATACCGGTTGTGTTTTCGGCGGCAAGCTGACGGCGTTGAGCTGGCCGGAGAAGGAACTGGTCGATGTTCCGGCCGAGCGAATCTGGTTCGAACCAATCCTCCCGTTCGGCAGTGCGATGGACCCAGCGTCGGCCCAGGCCGATGCAGACCACGTGCTCGACATTAAGGACGTTAGCGGGCGCCGCTGGATCGCCACGGAACTAAAGGGCCATATCGTGGTAGCGGAGGAAAACGCTTCCGCGGCATTGGAAGTCATGAGCCGGTTTGCACTCGCACCGCAATGGCTCGCCTATCTGCCGCCGACGATGTCGCCTTCCGAAACCAGTGAGCGTGAGGGATGGCTAGAACGGCCAGAGGAAGCCTTCGCCCATTTCCGGGAGCGGGGCGTGGGTGAAATCGTGTGCGAGGAGAAGCACATGGGCTCGCGCGCCGTGATCGCGCTCTGCCGAACCGCGGATGCAACCAGGACGCGGTTCGGCGTGAGTAGCGAGGAAGCGAGTGCGATCTGGACCCGCTCGGGCCGGGCCTTCTTCAATGACGGCGCGATGACCGAAGGACTTCTCGCTCGGCTGCGCTTGGCGGTCGATAGCGCAGGGCTGTGGGACGAACTTGATACTGACTGGCTGCCCTCGACACGGAGATCATGCCTTGGTCCGCCAAGGCCGGCAGCCCAATTGAAAGTCAGTATGCGCCCGTGGCTTTTCATCCCGCGCACGGTTCGCCGCGGCGGCGGAAGCCCTCACCCGGGCCGGCGATTGTGGCCTGGAAATCACGACCGTCCGCGACCACTACGCCGGTCGTGCGCAACGTGCCGCACTCTACGGCAAGGCCTGGGCGCCGTATGTCTGGCCGGTATCCGGCGTCGGCGATCTGAGAGTCGCGCCCTTCCATCTTCTCGCAAGCGAAGGGCGGGTTTGGTTCGATCAGGATCACGTCTGGCACATGGGCCTCGCTGACCGTTTGACCGCTGCCGCCGGTAACGTCGTAACCCCTACGCAATCGGCCGCGCGGTCAGAGGTTTCATCACCGGTCTGGCAACCGAAGCGATCATGCGTTCAACTGCCGCCCGTCACGCAGTCTTGCCCCGCAAGCTGTCCGCGAGTGCGGAAAGCGCATTGGCAAGTTGTCTCGCGGTTTCCGGTGCCGGCAGCGGCATTTTGAGGTTTTGCGCGCCGGTGGCCGGATCGCGCTCAATCCATGGATGCGCCGGAGCGTTGGGATCGTTGGCAGCCGCCAGAGCGGCAATAAACTGCGCACCGGCCTGCACGAAGGCAGGCCACGGATCGGGACCTGTATCGCGCGGTAGTGCTCCGGCCCCATCAGTCCGCGCGATCGCCACCTCGCCAGCGCCAATGTTTACATCGGCATTTACATCTTCCACGGATCCTGCGTCATCAGCAGTGACGCTACTCTTTACTTCCTCGGCCGGTGTCACGGCCTCGCCCTCACCCATATGCCCAGTGACGTTTTCCACGTCCTTCATGAAGCGGTTGAGACGCGAACCGCCGAGCGAAATCTCGCCCCTGCCGCCGTCGAGAATTCCTGCCGATAAGGAGCGTTTGAACGCCAGCACCGAAAGCATGCCCTCCTCGATGGTGCCTTTTGCCACGAAATTGATGACCTGCACCGGCCGTATCTGGCCCATGCGATGGATGCGCGCGATGCGCTGTTCGAGGATCGCCGGGTTCCACGGCAAATCCATGTTCACCAGGGTCGAAGCATGCTGCAGATTGAGGCCCGTGCCGCCAGCATCGGTAGACAGGAACACGCGGCAGGTGGGGTCGTCCCGAAACCGCTCGACCAGCGCCGGCCGCTTGTCCGATGGCACGCCGCCGTGGAAGCTGACGTAGCCCAGCTCACGCGCTTCAAGGCGGCGGATGACGATGTCGTGGGTCCGCGTCCATTGCGAAAACACCACCGCCTTGGCCTCGGGCCCGGCGAACAATTCGTCGAATAGCGCGGCCAATTCGTCAGCCTTGACGCCATGGTCGGTTTCTTGGTCCAGCAGATAGGTGCTGTTGCACGACATGCGCATGTTCTGCAGGGCGCAGGTCAGCCGCCGCTGATCCTTGTCCGACAAAAACCTGGTCTTGCGCCAGCGCTGGACGATTTGCGCCACCACGTCAGCGTTTTCCCGGTGATAAAGCATTTGCATCTCGGTCATCGGCACCAGCAGGTTCTGGTCGGTCCGGCTGGGAAGTTGCCGCAGCACCTCGGATTTGCGCCGGCGGATCATGACCGGCGCCAGCGTTTGGCCGATCTTCTCCAGCCCGGTATAGCCGGTGACGCGCCCGGCTTCGTCCTTAACCTGATGCTCGTGCAGCAGCTTCCAGGTTGGCCCCAGCCGGTGCTGATCGACAAACTGGACGATGGAGATCAGTTCTTCCAGCTTGTTTTCCAGAGGCGTCCCGGTAAGCACTATCGCATAGGGGCTATCGATGCGTTTCAAGGCGCGCGCCGCAATGGTATTCCAGTTTTTCACCCGTTGCGCTTCATCGACGATGACCAGTTCGGGCGCCCAGGCGGCGATCAGGTCGAGATCGGCCTTGAGTTTCTCGTAGTTTGTGATCTTGTAGAAGCCGTCCAAGGCGTAGTCCCTCTGCCGCTGCGCGCGGCCGCCGTTGATGACCCGCGCCGCGTTTTCGCCCTGTCGCCCCGAGAAGCGCCTAATCTCGCTTTGCCACTGGTATTTGAGCGAGGTCGGGCAGATCACCAGCACTTTCGAGACGCCAAAATGCCGTGCCAGTATTTCTGTTGCGGCAATTGCCTGTATGGTCTTGCCCAGTCCCATATCGTCGCCGATCAGTGTCCGGCCGGCGCGCACCGCGAACAGCGCGCCCTCGGCCTGATAGGGATAGAGCGGCGCCTTCAGAAGCGCCAGCAGCTTGGGATCGGCGGCACCGCGTGGGAACAACTGCTTGAGCTTCGAGGCCCGCCGGTCCGCATCCCGCCTTCCCGCGACGAAATCGAGAGCATCGTCGTAGGCCCGCAACTCATGACCGGACTTAGAAGCCATGGTCATGAAATGCTCCAACTCGCCAAGGCGCTCGTCCGGCAGCATCCCGTTGTGTTCGGCGTCGAACAAACCGGCGGCGGCCTCGCTCACCCGCGGCGGGCAGTCCGTTCCGGCGCGAAAATGCACGCAGCGTTTGCCTTCATTGCGCAAATACAGCTCGGAAAATGCAGGCTGGTAGCCACGCGCAAACGCCGTCCTGGCGCCGCGCTTTTTCTCCAGCCGGGCAAGCGTGAATTCGATGTGCTTGCAGGTACCCAATTCGCTGGTGGCATAATCGGGGCATGAACAGAAATTGCCACCCGGCCCCAAGCCTCGAATCGCCACGCGGTAGCTGGATTTCGAAACAGGATTGCTGACTCGAAACTCGGAGAAAAACGGTTCGCTGCTCAGATTTTCAAGCCCGAAGGGCTGCTCGCGGCCGAACTGGCGACGCAAGCCGCGTTGCCATTCCACCGGCGAAAGATCGGCGGGCGCGTGAGTGCGCGAGAGCCTAGGTTCCTTGTGCGGCTTGGTCGCGGAATTCAGGTTTCGGCGCTTGGATTTCATCGAAGCACATTCCGTTCAGCAAAGGTTTCTCGCGAGACATTGATCTGGCATCCCATGCCGTTTCCCCCGCGCTGGCGCCACTTCCATACTTGCAACAACGCCGCGTGACCAGTATCCACGAAATCGAGGGAAGGTTACTTTCGGTGCTCTCGGCTCTTTGGTCATGCGCCCTATACCAGGTGACGCTCACAGCTCCTGTCGCGTCGGCCGGAACAGGATTTCGTTCACGTCCACGTCCTCCGGCTGGCTAATGGCGAAGGCAACTGCCCGCGCGAAGGAATCGGCAGGAATCGCGAGCTCATAGGCCTGGCGGACTTTCTCGGCGATATCCGACTCGGTTGTGCTGTTTGGGAGCTCCGCCGCGACGGCCCCCGGTGAGATCACCGTGGTACGGATGTTGTAGGGCTTCACCTCCTGGCGCAGCCCTTCGGACAGTGCCCGCACCGCGTGCTTGGCCGCTGCACAGACCGCGAACCCGGGCCAAACCTTATGGCCGAGCCCAGCGTTGATTCGGAAATGTTCGGCCAACGGACAGTGGATTCGCATCGCGCCGGAATTGCCTGGAAAGCCTGGCGATCCGGGGTGTCCGGGGAAGGGCAATCGATTGTTTGTCGAAGCGGCTTTGTGGATCGCCCGCACCGGTTCTCCCTGGCGCGGTCTACCGGCCGGGTTCGGCAAATGGTTCACTGTCTACACGCGTTTCTGGCGACGGGCGCGCAAGGGCGTATGAAAGCGGGTTTTTGAGGCGCTGTCGAACGATCCGGATTTCGAATACGGGATGATCGACGGAACGATTTGCCGGGTCCATCAACATGGGGCCGGCGCAAAAGGGGGACTCATAATCAGGCCATTGGCCCTCGTCCTTGTTTGGCGATTCACTGTAGTGTTTGCCTGTTCTGTGAAGAACGTCCGGTCCAGGTGGCCAGCCGGACCGGACGCCGAAGGCCGGATCGCCTCATCCGTAGCCTTGTGGGCTGGGGCTCGGCAAGATCGCCTTCGGCTCTTCACCGGACCCGCATGGTTGCCTGAACATCAGGTTCGCATTCACAAGGCAGGGTCGTGGAAGATGAAAAAGTCTACTCTCATTTGCGCCGGTCCTCCGACAGGCTCAGGACGACACCGGAAAGAGCAAACTCGACGTGGCTATTGATGGCCATGCCAGGTGCCTCCAAGTTGACAATGATCCCAACGGCCATGCGGTTCTCGTTGCTTGGCGAGGCCGAGCATATGCAGCCCGGCGGATCGGCATCGAAGCCAGCGGTGGTTACGAACGCACCATGGTTGCCAAGCCGCGGATGGAAGGATTCGAGGTCATCGTCTTCCAGCCCAAGCAAGTGCGCGCCTATGCCATGTTCCGCCTGCAAAGGGCCAAGCCCTTCGGCGGGCTCAGGAGGAAGCGGCGGCATCGCCGGCGGACGCGACCGCGTCCGGAAAAGTCTCTATGCCGCCGCCTTGCCCGCCACCTTCCAATGGAATCCAGTCTTGCTCGCATTGTATGGCCGCCCGAAAACCGCCGGCAAACCTCACAAGCTCGCCCTTGTCGCTTGCGCGAGAAAGCTCCTCATCTTCGCCAACACCATGCTGACCAGACAAACGCCATGGACCCCCAAAAAGCCCGCCGAAATTACCTGAAACCAATGGTTGCCGAGCTTGCCGAAGGACGGCGGAATGACCCATTGCTGCCTGAGATGCGGCTCAAGCCTGCTTTTTTTAAAGCCCGCCGGATCGCGTTGTCGCTGGCATGATCGACAATGTTGAGCTCCACGACCTTGCTCTCCAGCAGTCGCGGTGTCCAGCCTGTCCGTCCCGCGGGCGGCGGCGAGCAGGCCAATGCGATCGGTTTGGCTTCCTTCTCGCCGTCGAAAATGCGGGATGCCGGCGGCGTTGCCCTCTGCTTGCGGCGCAAAACTCCATCCCGGCCGGCCGGCCGAAATCTGGTTTCAGGGTGAACTCTCCATTCCGCATTCCAATGCGCTTCGCGCTCTGGAACCTTTGGCTCATTCCGCTCGCGCCGGAAAGCCGAGGCACGCCAGCCCGCATCTGGGCGGCGCGACCGGCGGGTCACCTGGGCGAAGCCTGCCGGAATGGCCGGCGGAGGGCTACCTGTCCGGCGCCGTCCGAGCTAGTCGAAGATTGCCCGGCGCGCGGCACCGGCGCCGCCCTGGTCATGCCGGCAGCCGGCATCGAGGCTGTGAACAAGCACCTGCCCGAAATCAGCCCATGCGTCAGCGTCAGGGCCATCGCCCCGCCGATCCTCGACGGCGCCGGTTGGCGCGGTTCGCCACAACTCGCCGTGCCGGAGACTATCGTGCCCATGCCGCTTCCGCCCTCCGCGCCCGAGCCGAACTCGGTCGACCCTTCGCCAGGCTCAGGACATATGGGACGATCCGCGCGGCGCCTTTCTCAGCCGCTGCGTCCGGGCCACCCATGAGGCCATCCTCGACGCGTGTGTCGCGACGCCCGGAATGCCCAGATCGCCAAATCCGCGATCATCGCCTCAAATGGAACCAGAGATTGGGCCCAGGTCAAAACCTAGGGCGGCTGGCATTATGGGTCCAGTGCCTGCGGGCCAGCGGGGCTGCGCCTGATTGAAATTGGCTTTCAATAAGCCGTGCGGCGCAAGATCGAATCCCTGCGCCTTCATCAGCGTCTCTGGCGCGACCCGGCATCGATGAGTTCGTCCGCCACGAACAGCCGCAACGCCTGCACTTCCTCGCAAAGCGGCAAGCTGGCGTGGGCGAGATGAATAGAAGCGAGCGCCTTTTCCCCGTCGTTCCAAAGCTCCGCCGCCCGGCGCAGCTTGGCCAGAAGCCGCGCATCTTCCGGCCGGTCATAAGCCGTCGCGAGGAGCGCCACGGCGCGCGGCTCGTCACTAAGCGCGAGGCGCGGGCGGCCCCGTTCGTCTCGCGCGATCCCGGCAAGCACCGTTCCGGCACCAATTGTCAGCCCTTCGCCGGTAATTTCCATGCGCGGACACTGGCGGCGTGCCCGGTCGTCCCATTTTGCAAAAGTTCTTGCATTTGCTCCACCCAAAACTCCGTTCATAAGGTGGAAGAATCTGGCCGAGAGCATAACGCCATCCGCTCAAAACGCCTAAAACAGACATCGGACAAAAAAGCGAGAAGGATTGGTGCAATCGCGCAAGGAGAACTGGTTCCGGAAAGCTCCGCTTACCGCCGCTTGAGCAAATCCGGCCTTTTCGCGCGGGTAACCCTCAACGCCTCCGCCTCGCGCCAGGCTTTGATTTTCGCGTGGTCGCCGGAAAGAAGCACGTCCGGGATTGCCCGGCCCTCCCATTCGCGCGGCCGCGTATAATGTGGATATTCGAGAAGCCCCGCCGCGAAACTCTCTTCGACGCCGGACGCTTGCGCTCCCATCACGCCGGGCAACAGCCGCACGCAGGCATCGAGCACGGCAAAAGCGGCGATCTCGCCGCCGGAGAGCACATAATCGCCAATCGAAATTTCTTCGAGACCCCGCGCGGCAACGATCCGCTCATCGATGCCCTCGAAACGGCCGCAGATGAGCACGGCGCCTTCTCCCGCCGCAAGAGTGTGTGCGCGCGCTTGCGTGAAGGGCGCGCCGCGCGGAGAAAGCAGCACGCGCGGCCGCCTGTCGCCCTCGTCGAGCCCGGCGTCGAGGCTTGCGGCCAACACATCGGCGCGGAACACCATGCCGGGGCCGCCGCCGGCCGGCGTGTCGTCAACCGCCCTATGGCGGCCTTGCCCATGCGCGCGGATGTCCCGAATTTCGATGCTCCAAAGGTCGCGCGCCAAACCCTCGCCCGCGAGCGAGATACCGAGAGGCCCGGGAAACATTTCTGGAAACAGCGTGAAAACCGTCGCCCGCCACATAGCCCCTCTGGCCCCTCAACGCTCCGGAGGTTTCGCTTCGATCCCGGCCGGCGGCACGACGGTCAAGCGGCCCGCCTCGATATCGACACGCGGAAAAATCTCTTTCTTGAAAGGCAAAAGCAACGTCTCGCACCTGTCTCGGCACGCGATTTCCAAAATATCGCCGCCGCCAAAATTCAACACATTGACGATGCTGCCAAAGTCTCCCCCCGCTTCGTTCGTCGCCGTAAGGCCGATCAGATCGGCGAGATAGAATTCCTCGTCTCCAACATCGGGCAAGGACGCGCGGGGCACAAAGAGTTTGGCATTGGTCAAGGCCGCCGCGCTCGCGCGGTCGTCGACCCCCGCGATCTTGGCAACGAACATGTTGTGCTTCAGCGGACGCAGGCTAAGAATCGAAAACCGCCGGGTTCCGTTCTCATCGAAAAGCGGCTTGTAGGCGGCGATGGCGCCCGCAACGCCGGTAAAGGACCAGAGCCGCAATTCGCCGCCGACGCCCTGCGGGGCGCCAAAACGGCCAACCAGAATGCGATCCTTGACCATTGCGCTCCAGCCGCGCCCGCGGTCAGGTGGCGGGCGTTGCCGCGGGTTTCGCGGCGGCGGCGGCGCGTTCCTGTGCCTTTTTCCTCGGCAAAGCCTGTTTGGGATTGTTGCGCGGCACGCGTGGCAAGACGCCTAGACCGTCGAGCAGGCGGGCGACGCGGTCGGTCGGCTGCGCGCCCTTGGCGATCCACGCTTTCGCCTTTTCCTGGTCGAGCACGATCCGCCCCTCCGCATCCTTCGCCTTCAAGGGATCGAAGATGCCGAGGCGTTCGATGAACCTTCCGTCGCGCGGCATCCGGGAATCGGCGACCACGACCCGATAGAACGGCCGCTTCTTGGCGCCGCCGCGCGACAGTCGAATTTTCAATGGCATTGTGCTTTCCTTTCAACTCATGGCGACTGATGTCTGGCCTTCAACAAGATCAAGCCGCTTTTCGATGCGGGCGACGCGCGCATCGAGGCGATCGAGCTTTGTATTGATCTCCGCGAGTCGGAGGGAATGGCCGGCCGCGGAACGTTCGACGTGGCCAAGGCGCGCGATGACATCCTCGCGGTTAGGCTCCATGCGATCGAGCCGCCCACGCATACGGCGCCAGTGATCAAGGGCAAGATTTTCAACCTCGGCCATCATTTCTTTTTTCCGAACGGGTTGAGGCTGCTCCACAGACCGCCGCCGAGCCCAGGCAGCTTCGCTCCCCCGAGATCGGGCAATTTCGGCGGCTCCGCCGGTTTCGGGCCGGTTTCGACTGGTGCCGGCTGCCGCGGCGCTGGCCCGATTTGCCTCTGGCCAACTTGCCTTTGCAAGGCGGCGAGCTGTTCCGGCGTAGGCTGCGGCATTCCGCCCCCCATCCCGCCGCCGGGCAGGCCGAACATAGAAGCCATCTTGCCCATCGCGCCGCCATGCTTGGCGCCGCCCATCGTTTTCATCATGCCGGCCATCTGCCGGTGCAGTTTTAGAAGCTTGTTGACATCCTCGACCCTGACGCCGGAGCCCGCCGCGACGCGCCTCTTGCGCGAGGCCTTGAGGACATCGGGGGCACGCCGCTCCTCGCGGGTCATCGACGAAATAATGGCGCGCTGGCGCTTGATGATGCCATCGTCGAGGTGCGCCGAGGCAAGCTGATTCTTCATCTTGGCGACGCCCGGCAGCATTCCCATGATGCCGCCAAGGCCGCCGATTTTCTCGACCTGGGCGAGCTGATCGGAAAGATCCTCGAGATCGAACTTGCCCTTCCGCATCCTCTCGGCGATGCGCTGCGCTTTCGCGGCATCGATCAATTCGGCCGCCTTTTCGACAAGCGAGACGATGTCGCCCATGCCGAGAATGCGGTTGGCGATGCGGGAGGGATGAAAATCCTCGAGCGCGTCCATCTTTTCGCCGGTGCCGAGCAGTTTGATCGGCTTGCCGGTGACCGCGCGCATCGAGAGCGCCGCGCCGCCGCGCCCGTCGCCATCGATTCTCGTCAGCACGATGCCGGTAATGCCGACCCGGTCATCGAAGCTCTTCGCAAGATGCACCGCGTCCTGGCCGGTGAGACTATCGGCGACGAGAAGGATCTCATGCGGGCGCGAGGCCGTCTTGATCTCAACCATCTCCGCCATCAGCGCTTCGTCGATATGGGTGCGCCCGGCCGTGTCGAGCATGACGACATCATAGCCTTGCAATCGCGCCGCCTGTTCCGCGCGTTTGGCTATCTGGACAGGGGTCTGGCCCGCGATGACCGGCAAGGTATCGACGGAAACCTGGCGCCCGAGCACGGCGAGCTGCTCCTGCGCCGCCGGACGCTTCACGTCGAGCGAGGCCATCAACACCTTGCGCTTCATCCTCTCGGAGAGACGCTTGGCGATCTTCGCCGTGGTCGTCGTCTTGCCTGTGCCCTGGAGGCCGATCATCATGATCGCGACCGGGGCCGGCGCGTTGAGATCGATGGGATCGGCCTCGGCGCCAAGCGTCTCGATCAAGACGTCGTTGACGATTTTCACGACCATCTGGCCGGGCGTCACCGATTTGACGACGTTGGCGCCCACCGCGCGCGCGCGCACCTTGTCCACGAAGGAGCGCACGACATCGAGCGCGACATCGGCTTCGAGAAGGGCGCGGCGGACCTCGCGCAGCGCGAGGTGCACGTCCTCTTCCGACAGCGCACCGCGCCGCGTTAATTTATCCAATATGCCTGAGAGCTTTTCCGAAAGCCCTTCGAACATGCGTTTACCCTGTGGTTTTGCCGCGCCGGCGGCGGGATTCTTCTAAAAGTCCTGCCTCATATATTTGCACCCAAGCCCTCACCCTGAGGAGGCGCCAAGGGCGCCGTCTCGAAGGCGAGGGCGACACCGTGGAACAAGACTTCCAGTCTAGCACAAAACGCTAACCTCGGGTGGCACTGTCAAGCGTCCTTCCACGCGACCAAACCTAAAGTCCTTAAACACCAATCGCGCCCGGGAGCGCAACGCGCCGCCGGACGTTCGCCGCCTGCCTCTCGGGACAAGGCGGCTCGCTTGAAACAAACCCTCAGATCAAGAACCCGGCCTTTTAGGCGCCTACCCGCAAGGGAGTCAAGGAAGCCCAGCGCTTGGCGAGTTTCCGGGCAAGGGCGCGGGCTTTTGGCAATCGCGCTTCAAAATAGGCGGGGGAGTACGCAACGCAGTCTTCTCGGAATCCCACCCAATTCGGTCAGAGTGGATGACGCTCCGGAGCGACAACGTGGCCGCAAAATATAGCGAAAAAAGTTGACACACGCGCGGGAGAAGTGCAACATTCGAATGCTTCCGCCGTTATTCACAAGAGTCGGCCGGAAGCGGAAGGTGCCTTCTTTCGACAACTCATCGATTCCAACGCAATGGAGAAGCGATGACTCCACCGGGACAGCGTAACTGACCCTGGCAGGCGCGGGGTCACGGTGGCGCGAAAGCCAAGAATGCTGGCCGGGCCGAAACGCCGCCGCCGACAATGTGATATCGACGTGCGTTAGCGCCCGCGAAGGCCAAGCGGGCTTTGGCTCGCGCCGACAATCTGCACAAATCACAGATCGCTTCGCAAAGCCGAAGCTGAGCCCCGCAGCTGCTTGAGTGCACCGGGGCTCGTTGCGCGTCTCTCGCATGTTTGTCTGCCGCGCCTCCTCGGCGCGAACCGGTTTCCCTTCCTCCTTCATTGCTGCTGGCTTGTATTTTTATGTTTTGCCGCATGATCTTACCTAAAAAGTCTGCAACTTTTTGGGATCGTGCCAAGGCGATTGGGTGAAGGGTTCCCTCATCCTTGTATTGGCGATTCACTGCAGTGTTTGCCTGTTCTGTGAAGAACGTCCGGTCCAGGTGGCCAGCCGGACCGGACGCTGAAGGCCGGATCGCCTCATCCGTAGCCTTGTGGGCTGGGGCTCGGCAAGATCGCCTTCGGCTCTTCACCGGACCCGCATGGTTGCCTGAACATCAGGTTCGCATTCACAAGGCAGGGTCGTGGAAGATGAAAAAGTCTACTCTCATTTGCGCCGGAATCGATACCGGAAAGAGCAAACTCGACGTGGCTATTGAAGGCCATGCCGGGTGCCTCCAAGTTGATAATGATCCCAACGGCCATGCGGCTCTCGTCGCTTGGCGAGGCCGAGCATGCAGTCCGGCGTATCGGCATCGAAGCCAGCGGCGGTTACGAACGCATCATAGTTGCCAAGCCGCGGATGGAAGGATTCGAGGTCATCGTAAAAGTTGGGATTTGATCCATCGGTCAACGTCAGATTTCGCCATTCATCGCACGGGCCAAGCATTATAGGCGAGGCGGAGTTGATTCTGGCAAGGATGCCATAGGGCGTTCGGAAGAACGCCCGTTGCAAGCAACGGGCTATGGCACCGGCTTCGCCGGCGCGAGCGCGGCTCGCGTCCTTGACGGAATCGATCCGCCCGCCAAACTCGCCGCCATGCGATGAATGGCAGGTTGCGATTTCTCGCGGCAGTGACTGAAAGCTCAAATTCAGTCTTTTACACCAAGCAAGTGCGCGCCTATGCCATGTTCCGCCTGCAAAGGGCCAAGCCCTTCGGCGGGCTCAGGAAATAGCATGGATGCCGCGCTTATTGCGGCTTGCACCGCCGCGGTCGAAACGCTCCACGCTCCGCCGGACCCGTGCTTCGCCGCCCTCGCGGAACACCTCACTTTTATCGAACAGATTGAAGAGGATATCGCGCGCGGCAAGACGAAGCCCGCGAGGGATATCAAACTCCCGAACTCGAGGCCGGGATTGAAGCGGCAATCTCGCGTCTCAAAAAGCGCCGCGCCGTCGAACTCAAACGCCTCCTCGCCATCCTGCGCGCCTCCGCGCCGGAAGGGCATTTCCGATGCTTCGCCCGTGCCGATCTCGCCAATCGGTTCGATCTCCTGATCAGCGTGCCGGGCATTGGCGAGCGCACCGCAATCGCCCTCCTCATCCGCATGCCTGAACTCGGAACCCTCTCGCGTGAAAAAGTGGCGGCTCTTGCTGGGCTTGCCCCTTTCGACGACGACAGCGGCAAACGCCCCTTCGGCGGGCTCAGGAGGAAGCCGCTGCATCGCCGGCGGACGCGACCGCGTCCGGAAAAGCCTCTATGCCGCCGCCTTGCCCGCCACCTTCCAATGGAATCCAGTCTTGCTCGCATTGTATGGCCGCCCGAAAACCGCCGGCAAACCTCACAAGCTCGCCCTTGTCGCTTGCGCGAGAAAGCTCCTCATCTTCGCCAACACCATGCTGACCAGACAAACGCCATGGACCCCCAAAAAGCCCGCCGAAATTACCTGAAACCAATGGTTGCCGAGCTTGCCGGAGGGTCCGGCGCTTTTCACGCGTCTTTCCGCCGATGACCGCCGCCGCTGGGCTCGCTTCGCGTCCGGCTTGTTCGCGGCACTTCACGTAGAGCGCGTCATGGATGCGATCCGGAACGCCGTCCCAAGCCCCGTCGCGAAAGTAGCGATACAGCGTGCCCTTGGGCGGCAAATCCTTGGGGATGCCGCGCCATTGGGATCCCGTGCCCGGCACGTAGATGACGCCGTCGAACACCTCCCGCATGTTGGCTTCCCGCTTGCGGCCGCCCCGTTTGGCCGGGGGAATGAGCGGCTCGACATGCCCCTCCGCAATCTTTGCTTGCAAAGCTTGCTTCGCCCCTTCCTCGTCCGTCACGCCGCTCGGATAACGCCGCTTGTCGCGATTGTATTCCGCCCGGTTTCCGTCCGTCCACATCGGCGGCCTCCTACGAATTTGGACTTGCCCTGCAAAAGTGGAGAGCCATCCCCTAGGAAGGATAGAGGAGGTGGCGATGAGCGGGAACAAACAAAGGCGTTTCACGGATGAGTTCAAACGCGAGGCCGTGCGGCTGACGATGACCAGCGGGCGCGGCGTTGAGCGGGTTGCGGATGATCTTGGCATAGCGAAATCGACTTTGAGCCGGTGGCGATCCGAGCGCGAGCAGGCGGATTTGCTCGAGGGCCCGCAGGAGGATGTTGGCAAGGAGCTCGCACGCCTGCGCAAGGAGAATGAAATCCTCCGGCAGGAACGCGAGACCCTGAAGAAGGCCGCGGCTTTTTTCGCCAAGGAGGGAAGGCGATGAGGTTTTCATTCGTCGATGCGAAGAAAGCCGAATTCCCGGCCGCGCGCCTTTGCGAGGTTCTCGCAGTCAGCCAGAGCGGCTATTTCGCTTGGAAAAACCGCCCTGCGAGCGAACGCCCGTGCAAGGACATGGTGCTTCTTGCTCATATCCGCGAGCGTTTTCGTGTAAAAGTCGGGATTTGATCCACCGGCCAACGTCGGATTTCGCCATTCATCGCACGGGCCAAGCATTATCGGCGAGGCGGAGTCGATTCTGGCAAGGATGCCATAGGGCGTTCGGAAGAACGCCCGTTGCAAGCGACGGGCTATGGCACCGGCTTCGCCGGCGCGGGCGCGGCTCGCGTCCTTGACGGAATCGATCCGCCCGCCAAACTCGCCGCCATGAGAGGAATGGCCGGTTGCGATTTCCCGCGGCAGTGACTGAAAGCTCAAATTCAGTCTTTTACATTTTCGCCTGTCGCGGGAGACTTATCGGAGCCCGCGCATGCACGCCGGTCTCATGGAGGATGGTCTCGCCGCCGGACGCCACAGGGCCGCCCGGCTGAGGCGTGATAATGACCTTGAGGCGCGTCAAAAACGCCGCTTCGAAAAGACCACCGGCAGCGGCCATGGCGGGCCGGTCGCGCCCAATCTGCAAAATCCAGACGATCGTGAGCACGGAATCCACGCGATCGTGAGCGCCCATTCCACGGGATCATGAGCAGCCCGTGGGCGGTTTGGCTGGCGTGTCCGCCGACAATCCAGATGGCCTATGGCGCCTCGTTTCGACAACGGGGTGACCATGCCAACCGAGAGATTGCCGATGCGGAAAATCCGCGATGTCTTGCGTCTGAAGTTTGAAGCCGGGCTAAGCGAGCGCCCCATTGCGCGGCCGCAGCCGCTCAGCAATGGCGCCGTGAACGGCGACCTCCAGCGCGCCCGCGTGGCGGGGCTTGGCTGGCCATTGCCCGATCATCTGGATGATACTGCGCTGGAGCAATTGCTGTTTCCGCCGGCGCCGCCGGTCGCGGGTCCGGCGCGGCCAGTTCCCGATTGGCCATGGGTGGAAAAGGAACTGCGCCGGCGCGGCGTCATTCTGGCGCCGCTGTGGGAAGAATATCGCACGGCACATCCGGACGGCTTCGGCTACAGTTGGTTTTGCGAGCACTACGCCGCCTTCAAGAAGCGCATGCGTCCGGCCATGCGCCAAACCCGCGCGGCCGGCGAGAAGGTGTTCGTCGATTTCGCCGGCGACATGATCGATATCGTCGATCCCGTGACCGGCGAAGTGCGGCCGATGAAGCTTTTCGCCGCCGTCATGGGCGCGTCGAACTACGTATTCGTGCAGGCGCGGCCCAGCGAGAAGATCGCCGATTGGATTGGCGCGCATGTCGATCTCTTCGCCTTTCTGGGCGGCGTGCCGAAGTTTGCCGTCTGCGACAATCTGAAAGCCGCCGTCACCAACCCGGACCGCTACGAACCTGGCTTGAACCGTAGCTATCTCGAACTCGCCGGCCATTACGGCGCGGCGATTCTTCCGGGCCGGCCCTACAAGCCACGCGACAAGGCGAAAGCCGAACAGTCGGTATTATTGGCCGAGCGATGGGTTTTGGCCAGGTTGCGCAACGCGCGCTTTTTCAGTGCCGCCGATCTCAGCGCCGCCCTCGGCGAACTCGCGCGCGACATCAACGCTCGCCCGATGAGAGGCTTTAACGCCAGCCGTGCCGAGCTGTTCGCGACACTCGACAAGCCCGCGCTAAAAAGCCTGCCGGACGAGCCCTGCGCCTTCGCCGTCTGGAAGCGTTGCCGCGTCGCGCCAGATTATCACGCCGAGGCCGACGGTCACTGGTATTCCGCCCCCTTCCGCCTCATTCGCGAACTCGTCGATGTGCGCGCCGCCGACAAAACGGTGGAGATATTCCTCAAGGGGCAGCGCATCGCCAGTCATATGCGCGCGCCCAACCGTCGCGGTCACACGACGCTTCCCGAGCACATGCCCGGCGCGCATCGCCGCCACGCCTCATGGACGCCAGCGCGTCTGATCGCCTACGGCGAAAAAGTCGGCCCCTCTGTCGCCGCGCTGTTCGAGGCGGTCATGACCGGCCGGCCCCATCCCGAACAGGGCTTTCGAACCTGCCTTGGAATCCTCGCCCTGACCCGGACCTGCGACAATGCCCGCGTGGACGCCGCTCGCCGGCGCGGCGTCCCGATCAAGGCGCGCTCGGTCGCCTCCATCCGATCGATTCTGAAGAACGGTCTCGACCGCGCCTTCCTCGACGAGACGGAAGGCGGCGATCGCGAACCCGTGCGCCACGGCAACATCCGTGGCGGCCATTACTACCACTAACCAGAAAGGAACTCCCGATGCTTGCCCACCCCACCCATGAGCGTCTCATCGCCCTCGGCCTGACCGGCATGGCCAAGGCCTTCGAGGATCAGCGGCGGTCCCAGGACATCGCCGCATTGTCTTTTTCTGGAGAGACTTGGCCTGATGGTCGACCGCGAAGCCGCCGAACGCGACACCAAACGGCTCGCCACGCGTCTCAAGTTCGCCGCCTTGCGGCAAAACGCCGTCGTCGAGGACATCGATTTGCGCGCGCCGCGCGGCATCGGCCGCGCGCTGTTCCAAAAGCTGATCGCCGGCGACTGGATCAATCGGGCCGAAGGGCTTTTGATCACGGGGCCGGCCAGGGCCGGGAAAAGCTGGATAGCTTGCGCCCTCGGCCACAAGACGTGCCGGGATGGGAAAAGCGTTCTCTATCAGCGTGTTCCCAGGCTGTTCGAGGCGCCGGCGCTGGCCCGTGGCGGCGGACGCCATGCCCGGCTTCTCAAGATGCTGGCGCGCGTCCAACTGCTTATCCTGGATGATTGGGGTCTGGCGAAGTTCACCGAAGCCGAGCAGCGCGATCTCCTCGAAATCCTCGAAGATCGCCATCAGCGCGCGTCGATTTTGATCACCAGCCAGGTTCCGGTCGAGCAATGGCACGAGATCATCGGCAATCCCACGCTCGCCGACGCCATCCTCGACCGCCTCGTCCACAACGCCCATCGAATGCAAATCAAGGGAGAAAGCATGCCCAAAAACGCGGCCGGAAAACGCGCGCTTGATACCCCGCCGAAGGCTTGAACCCATGTCGCCGCCGGCGACACGTCAGCCGCTCATGATCGCGTGGAACGCGTGCTCACGATGGCGTGGAATGACTGCTCATGATGCCTGGATTGCGCATCCGCGTTTCGATGCGGTAGCGGCGAACGCCCCCGTTGGACTTCAAGGATGTTAGCGAAAAGCCGAGCTTCCTTTTCACCGTGCCCGCCAGGAACCCACGCACGCTGTGCTGCTGCCAGTCGGTCGCCTGCATCATTTCTTCGATACTGGCCCCTTCGGACTGGCTCAGCAGGGTGAGCACGCGCTCCTGCTTGGTGACGCGCTCCGCCCTTGGTTCGTCAGCCTTCCTCAGCGTCTTGGCGGCGGCGACTCGCTCGGCCTTCGATTCAACAGAACGCGTCGGTTTCTTGGCGTTGGCAGCAGGATACGTGACCTTACGCCGGGATGCCGTCTTCGATTGGGCGCTCCCGTTCTTAGGTGCGGCGCTCTTCGCGTTCCGGGATTTTATGGAAAGGGTCGACATGGTATTAGGCTCCGTTGGTTCGCGGCGCCGGAATTGACGCTCGCACGATCCAAAGCCCCGCACATCGCGAGGCGAGCCCTAAGTGTTTCACCGGGTGGCCATGTCCACCGGCCGGCACCCATAGCAATGCGTCCTTTGCGGCAGAAGTCCAGTCGATTTTTGAGCCGCGGCGCGCTTGAGGCGTCTCAGTCGAGGGGCCTCGTCAGCCGAACTGACCGGGGCCACTGCCCGCCTATTAAACGGCGCACAGAGGGACTGCGCATATGCACGTGCTGTCGACGTCACGCAAGGTCGCACGGTTGCCCCAGGGAGAGTTCCATCGCCGGGGGTTCGAGTCGGAGGCCCGCTACAGTTATTCCCACCCACCGGAAATCGCCGAGTTTCCTCTTCGATTTCAAAGCGCCAGTGTCCGCCATTTCGTGACGGGCGCGTCGCGGGATACGAGGGTGGAACCGCCACTGGAGGCATGACATGGCCCTCTCGGTCCGGCCGATGCAATGGGCGAACCTGCCTGAGCTGCATCAGACGGCGGCGCTTGACGACAGCGATCTGGACTGCCTTGAGGAAATTCGAGACGTCTTGTTCCGTCACAGGAAATTGGCCCGCTTCGCCGTGCATCTGGCGCACCGTCATTTTGACCTCGGGCCGGGCGAAATCCCGATCGAGCGGCCGGACCCGGACGGGCGAACCCAACACGTCACGGTCGGCCGGCTGGACGATGAGCCGGAGGCCCGCCCCACAACTTGGCTGTTTGAGGAAGGTCCGGAACTGCGCCTGTCGGACACGGTCTATTGCGGTTGCGTTTCGGACCCCAACAAGACGGAGGCCTGCATCCGCCATGGCTAGAGCAGGTCCCCGACCGCCAGGCACCAGAGGGACGAGGGACGCTTTTCGGCAACTCGCCTTCAAGATCCTGGCTATAGAGGGGCAGATCGTCGATCGCGACGAAGTGGAAGGCCAATTCTTCCGTTCCAAGGTTAGCGAGCGCTGGGGCGAGCTTGCGGTTGATGGAATCGCGCCGGTTGCTGCCGACGAGAACGACGATCTTGATCTTTATCATTGCAGGCGTACCTTGGTTATGATTTGATACCAAGGCTAGATGGATGACCAGACAGCGAGGGCAAGAAGGCACATCGCTGATACCGAGCAACCTGCATGTGCCCGAGGATTGCCGCGCCGTCAGCGAGGTGCTTGCGCGCGTCGGCGACAAGTGGACGGTGCTGGTCGTCACCGTGCTCGGCGACGGGCCAAAACGCTTCAACGAGCTGCGCCGCGGGCTTGGAAGCATTTCACAACGGATGCTGACCTTGACGCTCAGGGGCCTGGTGCCCCGAAAGAAAAAAGTTTGGTTCTCGAGCCCGGAGGCGCTCGAGGCAAAAGCGGCCCGAACAGCTCGCGGGTGCATCCGATGCGCCGGACTCGACCACCGACACTTGCAAAAGCCTCGTCGATCGGACGTCTCATCAGGCACCCCACAGGAGAGGGATCTGGTCAGGATCAAACGAGATAGTACGCAAGCTTGGTCGCACTCAAGTTTTCCCAATCCTCTGTCCTCCCAGCCGATCTCGCTTCGATTGCGGCGAGCGCGTAGGCATGACGAATAGCCTTCAACGTCGCCGAGTAATCCTCGGTCTCTTCAATGAAAATAAGATCGAGCGTGTGGCGTTCGGTTATGCCGATTTGCGTGAGGGAGGCGAGCAGGGCTGGACGCACGCCCGCGAGCAGCACGG
Organism: uncultured Alphaproteobacteria bacterium; assembly: GCA_963706215.1. Taxonomy (GTDB): domain Bacteria; phylum Pseudomonadota; class Alphaproteobacteria; order Rhizobiales; family Beijerinckiaceae; genus Methylocapsa. The sequence goes on from OY970154.1 coordinate 1,042,147, forward strand.
TCAACCCTAGTGTATAGTCTCACGCAACGCATTACAATGTGATCCGGGACGTGTATACTGCGCTGCATGTGGACAGGCAGCCCGGCACTCGACATGACGCCCGCGGACAAGGCGGCCTTGGCACGGCTGGCGCGTTCCGGCAAGACGGAGCAGCGCATCGCTTTGCGGGCGCGGATTATTCTGGGCGCGGCCGAAGGAAAATCAACCAACGCGCTGGCGAAAGAACTTGGCACATCGCGTCCAACCATCATCGGCTGGCGCAACCGCTTTGCCGAAGGCGGCGTTGACGCGCTTTATCAAGATCGTCCCCGGGGACGCAGTTTCAAACCTTTGCCACCAACAAAAGAAACCGAAGTCGTTGAAAAAACCTTGACCCCGCCCGCGCACGCGACGCACTGGAGCTGCCGCTCGATGGCTAAAATCAGCGGTGTCAGCAAAGCTTCGGTGCAGCGGATTTGGGATGCGCACGGCCTGAAACCGCATCTGGTCAAGACGTTCAAACTGTCCAACGATCCGCATTTTATCGAAAAACTTGAAGATGTTATCGGCCTGTATATGAACCCGCCGGAACACGCGCTGGTGTTCTGCATCGACGAAAAAAGCCAGATCCAGGCACTTGACCGCACCCAGCCTGGCTTGCCGATGAAGAAAGGCCGCCAAGGCACCCTGACGCATGACTACAAGCGCAACGGGACAACCACATTGTTTGCCGCGCTCGATGTCCTGAAAGGCGAAGTCATCGGTCAGTGCATGAAGCGCCATCGGCATCAAGAATTTCTGGCTTTTCTAAAAACCATCGACCGCAACACGCCCAAACAACTCGACATTCACGGCATTGCCGACAACTACGCGACCCATAAAAAACAGGAAGTCAGGGATTGGCTCGCCAAACACCCGCGCTTTCACCTCCACTTCATTCCAACCTCGTCATCGTGGTTGAACCTCGTCGAACGCTGGCTCGGAAAGATCACCACGGAGCGTATTCGCCGCGGTGTTTTCACGAGCGTGCCGGAACTTGAAGCCGCCATCCGCGACTATATCAAGCACAACAATGCCGATCCGACGCCTTTCGTCTGGACAAAATCCGCCAACGCCATCATCCTCAAGGTCAATCGCGGCAGAGCGGCGCTGAAAATGCCACCGCTCGCGCGCCAGGATAAATTGTAACCTTTTGCACGAGACACTACACTAGGCGCCGCGCGTCTTTCAAGAAGATATCCAATACCTCGAGAGCCACGACATCGGGATTGCGCACGCGTTTGAGGCGCAAGACAATGTATTTTATCCCTTGGCGTTCCGCCTCTTGGGCGCCCTTTTCGAGATAGCGTTCGAAATCCGGAGCGGCCCCGAAAAAAAGCTCACCTTCGATGTCATATATCAGGACCCCCTGGCTCGCCGGATCGGAGGCGACGCGCGCGCGCACCACGCGCTCCGGAGTTACGATCAGCTCCGCGGCCTTGAGTTTTGACGCGCGGGTTACGTACCACGCGATTGAGATCGCCGTCCCAATGAGAATGGCGAATTCGATATTGATCGCGATTGCGGAAAATGCCGTCGCGATCAGCAGCACGGCGTCATAGCGCGACCCGCCCAGGATGTAGCGCAACCGTTCTATGTCGAACAGGCGGGATGCCGCCACGATAAGCAACCCGGCTAGCAACGCTTTGGGGACGTAGGAGGCCAGGGGGCGAAGATTAACACGGTCACGGCCACGAAGGCGGCGGTGAATACGCCAGAGAAGCGCGTCACCGCCCCTGCCTGGTAATTGATGGCGGTTCTCGAAAGCGAGCCCGCCCCGGGCATGCAACGGAAAAATCCCCCAACGAGATTACCGAGACCTTCCGCCAGGATTTGCCGATTATAATCCAGACGCTGGCCCGACTTGTGCGCTATGGCCTTGGCGATCGCCAAGGCTTCAAGGAGTCCGAGCACGGCGATCGCTGCAGCACTGGAGCTAAGGTCTAACGCCCATTCGAGCTTGACTTCAGGAATATGCGGTCCTGGCAGGCTCGAAGGCACGGTCTCGATGAGCGAGATGGCGGTTTTGCCACCAGGCGCGGCGGTCGACCAGCCGATGAAATAGGCCGCGAGAGTCAACGCAATAAATACGAACAACGTATCAAGCTGGGGTAATTTGAAACGCCGCACCAGTCTCCGGGACAGGATGGCGAGCACGATCGCACCGCCGCTGATCGCCACCGCTTTAAGGTTGAAAGGAGTCTCCTGCGTCAGCGTCAGATAGAGGCGATGCAGCACATGCTGATGGCCCGTCCCCTGTGCCTTGACCCCGAGCGCGTTTGCAACCTGACCGATGATCGTGAGGGTCGCCGCGCCGATGATGAAGCCGGTGACCACAAATTCCGATATATAGCGGGTGAGGTCGCCGAGCTTTGTCACCGCGATGGCGATCTGCACCGCGCCGATCATAATCGCGAGCAGAAACATCGCTTCGTAGGAGTCCAGCTTGGCTTCCGGGTCAAAAATGGCGAGGGCACTGAACACCACAAGCGAAACCGCGCCGGTTGGCCCGTTGACGAGATGCCTCGACGAGCCGAAAATACCCGCGACCGCGGTGAAGACGATCGCCGTATAGAGGCCAAAACGCGGGTCTACGCCGGCGAGCAGCGCGTAGGCCATGCTTTGCGGAAGAGAAAGCGCGGCGACCGTCAAACCCGCGAGTAAATCTTTGCGAACGACACTGAGCGTGTCGGTGTTGAACCATTTCTTTTCGGGGGCGGGCTTCGAGATTGCCGCATCTGTCATTTCGGATCCTCTAATAGCGCTTGCGCGCTCCTCCTACTGGAGGAGTTGTTCGGCCGGGAAGAATTGGCTGAATTCTGACCCCGGCTTCGTCATCGCAGGTTTGCGCGTTGTTGCCCGAGCCTTACTCCGTACGGGGCTTTGGCGTATAGACAGCATCGATGATTCCGTTCTCGGAGAAAAACCGCCGTTGCGCGTCGGTCCAGTCGCGCGCCATGGCCGTGATCGGAAACAAATCGATTTTTGGCAAGCTATCGGAGTGTTTTTCTAGGATTTGCGCATTGAACGGCCGATAGCCCTCACGCGCGATTATCTCCTGCGTTTCGTCGGTGAAGAGGAATTCCAGATAGGCGCGAGCCATCACCGTGCTGTTGTGCTTGACGACATTGGCGTCGACCCAGGCTACGGTGGGCTCGGCGAGAATGCTGACAGGCGGATAGACGACCTCAAGTTGTCCCTTCGATTCCTTCGTCTCGCGCAGGGCCTCGTTTTCCCAAGCGACATGAACGTCCCCTTTCTTCTCGACGGCAAAAGCAACACCCGTCGACCGCGCTGCCGGATCGAGAAATGGCGTATGGGCGTAAAACTCTTTCAGATAAGCTCACGCTTCCCTCTCGGTGCCGCCGCGCGTGAGGATAGCGCCCCAGGCGGCGAGCGCAGCGAGCTTGCCGTTGCCCGAGGTCTTGGGGTCAGGAACGATGATTTCGACGTCGTCCTTCACGAGATCGGGCCAATCATGGATGGCGTGCGGATTCCCGCGCCGCACCACAAAGGCGATGGTTGAAGTATAGGGCCGGGAGCGGTTGGGCAGACGCTGTTCCCAACCATCTGGAATCAAGCCTTTGTTGTGTAGGGCTTCGACGTCCGAGGGCAGACCAAGCGTGACGACATCTGCCTTTTGCTCGCCCGTAGCGACGAGCTTCGCCTGATAAGACGAACCGGCGTGCGACTGCTTGATCGCGACGCTCGACCCGGTTTCCTTCTCGTATTTTTCGACGAAACGCGGATTGATGTGCTGGTAGAGCTCGCGTGTCGGATCATAGGAGACATTGAGCAGATTGTGCGCGGCGTGCCCCTCGCCGTTCCACGCTACGAGCAAAGCCCCCGCTACCACGACCGCCGCAACTGCGCCGACGTTAATCCATGAGATGCGCATGACTACTTCGCCCCTAACCCGGCAACAGATCCGTTCCGCCGCTTGCCCTGCGTGCCGGCGGGGGCCGGCGCCGTCACGGTCGGCCCTCGATGCAGTTAGTCAATTAATATTATAGACTTTATCGAGAGAATTTTATGTGTCAAGAGTATGACAGTCTGCGCTTCAGTTTTGCTGCATTACCGGTCCCTGCGGATCGCTTGAGCTTAATCTCCATATTTCGCTCATCGTGCTGATAGTTATGAGATTCGGAGCCGATGAGCCCCAGGATTTCGAAGATTGGACGCCGATGCGGCGTGTCGAGAGCAGATTGGCGACGACCTCATGCAATGGCTGTCGGGGCGCAAATATCGGCCAACATTTGCCCCTATTTCGGGCTCGAGTGGAAATTCTCGAAGGAGTTGGCCATCGGAGACGCGACGCCGGCCAGGCGGTCCGATCTGAACTGCGTCGATCGTCGGCGCTTTTCCGCCGCCCGGCGTCATAGACGCGATCACCGGACGGTGAGAATAGGCTCATACAGAGCGACGCTGCTTAATGAATTGTCACGCGCCGAAGCGCCGTGAAAGGAGATTGCAACATCTGCGGTATCCGTCGATGGGCATCGTCGATTCGATTAATTAAGGACGGACCGGGCTCAATCTCTAGGTAATATAAAACGCTGAAAAAAACGAACGTTGAACCGATTTTGAGACGAAGCTGGCGACTTCCCCTCAACGGCAAAACAAGCTAGGCCCTGTGATCATTGAGAGAGGACCTGCGGCGGCAACGCTCCGAAGCCTCGCGATGGAGCATCACTAATGAACGGAGACGTAACGGCTCTGCTCCTGGCGGTTTTGAAGATCATCTGGATCAACCTTCTTCTCTCGGGCGACAATGCCGTTCTCATCGCGCTCGCTTGCCGCAAGCTGCCCGAAAAACAACGCCGGCTTGGTGCATGGCTAGGCGCCGCAGGCGCCGTCGCGCTACGCATCGTCTTCGCCGTCATCATCTTGCGGATCATGGCGATACCGTTTCTCAAGACGATGGGCGGCTTGATGCTCGCCGGCGTCGCAGTCAAGCTCATCGTCGACGAGAGCGGCCACGACGACGTCGTGGCCAAGGAGAATCTTTTGGGCGCGGTGGCGTCAATCGTCATGGCCGACGCCGTGATGTCGCTTGACAACGTCATCGCCATCGCCGCCGCCGCGCGAGGTTCGATGGCGCTGATTTTCTTCGGATTGGCTCTATCCGTGCCGATCGTTGTGTTCGGCGCTGGGCTGGTGATGCGGGTGGTGGAGCGCTTCCCCGTTCTTGTCTGGGTCGGAGCGGCTCTGCTCGGTTGGATCGCTGTCGATCTGATCGCGGAGGACCTGATCTGGGCGAAACTTGCTCGGTTCAATCTCGATATGCGCGACACAGCGCTGTCCCGCTCATCTTGATTGTCGCGCCGCAGTTCCGCCAACAAATCCTCAGCGTCGTGGAAGCTCAATGTGAACCGGACATAAAGCGAGAGCTCCCGTTGGATAATCTCGGGAGCGTGGCGCTACCGTGAAGAATTCCAGCGCGGCGGATGGCGCTCAAAATTGCACATGCAGCCGCACGGCCCCGATCGAGACCGGTCCGCGCACGTAATTGTCACCGGGGTTGGCGACAAATTGATAGTCGAAGGTCATCGCAGCCCAATCGGTGAGGCCGACCGAATAATAGGTTTCGATGATTTCCTCTGGCCGGTAGCTGAGCGCGCCGTCTCCGATGATCAGGCCGAGGCCGCCTGCTGCAAGGAAAGCCTGATAATTGCTTGAAAGCCCGTTGACGATGCCAGCTAGGCCGATTTTGTCATTCGGGCGACCCCACAGAGTTCCTTTCAATACTCCACCGAACGATGCGCTCTCGTCGACGTCGGTAAACTGCATGATTTCAGTCTGACCACTCTGCCAGCTCAGCCGCGCGAAGAGGCCGAGATCATCGGATACGCTTTGCTCGTAATTGCCGATGAAGCCAAATTCCGATCGGGTCTTGCGCGTCGCCGCAATATCTGGCGCGTTGGGATCGAGCGCCAGATCGCTAAGATAAGGATTGGTCAGCGTCGCGGCGAAGCTGCCGCAATAGCACTGGCTGTCCCAACCGGTCAGCCGGAATTTTCCGGGCTCGCCAAACAGCGTAAATCTATCTTCGAATTCGAGAAGATACTGGCCGCGCTGGAAAAGTCTCGTATCGAAATTGTTGCTGTTTGGAACATCTGCTAACAGAAAATAGCCGGCGCGGAGCGCCCAATCCTTCTGGTTGAGTTCAGCTGCGGCGCCCCATGTATAACCTGGCTGGTCGCCTGCGTAATCGAAGGCGCCGGCATCGACGAGCGCATAGTTCATGAAGCTCGTTTGCGCATCATGCGCATAGGTGTTGTTGTCGAAAATATCGGGAACGGCGAACTTGCCCAAAGTGATGGTCACCCGCGATACATCGGCCTTTTCGCTGACTTGATTCTGCCCATCCGGCAAATCCTCCTGCTCGCCGCCAAGCCCGAAGATCTGGCGAAGGAACAAGCGCGCCGTATTGTAATAGGGGAAATCGAAGCCGCCCTTTTGCGCTTCATTATCCGGGAATCCTGCAATGCCGTGGGTTCCGCTGAGGCCGAAGCCTTGGAAAGGCTCAGGATCGAAATAGAACTCGGTACCTTCCCAAGCCTTATAACCCAAAAACCCTGTCGCGCTGAACGTTTCGCGGGTTTGAAAGCCGGGGTAGAGGCTGTTTTGACCGGTATAGGCCGCAGGGAATGGAGCATTGCCCATCCCGATAATTGTCGACTGGCCATGAATGCTCCAATCGTTGAGATCTGGGAGAATGCCGCTATTCGCTCCTGTGGCGGCAGGATCGCCGCCAAATCTATAATTCAGGCCGAGTTGGGCCGTCTGCAAAGCGAGATTGGAATCGTAACGCTCGCCGGCCAGTGGAAAATAGACGCCGGCGCGGGCGAAATCCAAGAACGCATATTCGAGCTTTGCGCTCCAGTCCGGCGTTAACCGGACTTCCACGCCGCCGCCAGCCGTCCAGCCGGGGCGCCAGAAATAGACGCTGTCGATATCGCCTGCCGCATCTGTGCTCGTCGCCAAATCCCGGTCATAAGCAAAGCCGCCCAAGCCGTAGATGAGCCAATCGCCGAACGCATAGCCGATGCGGCCGCGCAAGGAGCCGAAGATTTCGAGTTTGTCGTTGATGACGGATGGCCCGGCCGCGGGGAATGTCAGCGGCAGGTTGCTTTTCATCTCGTCTGGGAAGGAAAAATCGGCCTCGAACCCGAACATGAGACCCGAAGGAGTCACATGATTGTAGCCGGCCTGAAAGCCGCCGAAGAGCGGACCGAATTGCCCAGCCTCGCCATAAAGATCGACCACTCCCGAAGCTGGCACGCCGGGCGGAGTGGTGAGATAGGCGGACGTTCCAAAGGTGTAGCCGACATGGCCGCCAACGTAGAAGCCCTCCCAAGGATTGCTCGCAAATAGAGGCGGCCCGAGTGGAATTGCGGGCGTCACGTCGGCGGCTAAAACCGGAGCCGTTAGCGTGGCGCAAGCCGATAATAGGAAAGTGGTAAACTTCATGGAATGGCTTTGCCCTTACCAATTCCTGCCACCGATCGCGAATATCCGCCGCGGATGGTTCCACGAGAAAGGCGCGTTTCGCCGTGCAAAGCTATTCTTGATACAAAGCGGCGTCACAGGCCCAGCATTTCATAACAATAAACTCGATGGAGTATGTCAAGTAAGTGAAGCTCCATTAATTTCATAATCGTAGGGTGTGTCCTCCGAGCAACTAAGAAGGCCTGTCGACCTTCTTCGATGGGCAAATCCCTACGGTTTTCATCGGCGGTGGCGACGAGCGCGGCGGCGCGTTTTGGCCTGATCGCTGTACAAATCACGACGCCGGTCTCACGATGTGGTCGCGTCGAAATGAAGACGTGCTGGCGTCAATCCGTTTTAGCGGGCGAGATCATCTTGTTTTGGTGGGCGAGTTTGCCCGGAATCAGCACGCCAGCGGAGGGCTTTATATCCGCCGGATCCAACAAGCAGCAGGAGCCAGAGCGCTGCACGGAGCGATTGCGACGCCCGCCGCCGCCTAGCTTCTCGTTTCCGCCGCTCTGAGTGCTTGATCCAGGCCGACAACCGCTCGTAAGTCTCGTTGATTTGTTGCGCTTTTTCTTTTGTTCCACCTTTGTCAGGATGATGTTTTTGCATCAGCCGGTGACGCCGGCGCTTAACGTGCACCTGAGTAAAGCTACCATCTTCCGGCAGCTCAAATAATTGGGTGTCGTCAAGGAATTGAACGTGGGTATACCGGTTAGCCACAACAAATCCTCCGCACGAAAGGCCTCGGTATAGTAAAGTATGTGTGACGATCTGCAAACATCGGCTGCCCGCAAGGCGAGTTTTCCCGCCGGATATCCTGGGCACCGCACGCCCGATGCCGTTGCGCGTCGTCGTGATGCGCCGCTCGTGATCCATCCCAGGAGACAGGAAACGGAAAAGGCAAGCGAACTCTATGGCGGTTTACGCAGTTGGCCCCCTCCTACGAGCAGGGCGCGTGCTCGCGCTTCACACCCAAAGAGACGGAAACGGATAAACGCATGAACCTCAGCAACGGCCAGCATTTGCGGCTCGAACAAGCGAGCGTCCTCGGCTGACATCGCGGGTCGATTTTCGATCGGACCGCAGTTCAGACCCTCCTATGCTGGGCGGCGAGATATTCGGCGATCTTGTATTTTTCGGATCGAGCCTCGGCGACCTTGCGAAGGGGCAGAAGGCCGTTGCCAACTGCCAGCAGCCCGCCGACCTGATTGAACACCATTGAGTGCATGACGCCAAATCCTCCGAAAAACGCGCCACCTATGCAGATGAGATTCGAACCGAGAATGATACCCCAGCTTCGATTGATATTACGCTGAAGATCGTGGGAAATATCGTGCAGCTGGAGAAGTTTGACCAGGCTTTCCTCCATGAATACGATCTGCGCGGTGTCGGTCGCAATGCTGGAAGCACCGCGCAGCGAGATGGAGACATTGGCTTTTTTCAGGGCGATCGAGTCATTGACGCCGTCACCAACGAAGCAGACCGTTCTTCCCTCCTTCTGGAGAACCTCGACATATTTGGCTTTATCCTCCGGTAGGACTTCAGCGAAATAGCGGTCCATACCCAGCCTTTCCGCGAGGTTGCGCGTGGGCCGGTCGTGATCACCCGAGATGATGGCGAGATGTTTGGCTCCACGCGCTCGCAGACCGGCGATGACCTCCTCGACTTCGGGGCGATCCGCGGCGCGCATTTCGATGGCGCCGCCCAAGGCGTTGTCGACGCCCACCATGATAAGCGAGTTGCCTTCGTCATGGATGTTCTCCGTCTCCCTCTCGAGTTCGGCGGGCAGATAAATACCCTCGTGCTCCATGAAGCGGGCGCTTCCGACGCGAACGGTGTGGCCGTCGACGTCAACGGTAATGCCATAGCCTACTTGATACTTCGAATCGTCGGTCTCGGACATGGGAAGTCTGAGCGACTTGAACTTGTCCAGGATCGCTTTGGCGATGGGATGACTGAATTTATTTTCTGCGGCGGCAGCCCATTGCAGAATTTGCGTGTCGGAATATTTTCCGAACGTCAAGACGCGCCCTACTTCGGGGCGTTCACGAGTCAGTGTCCCGGTCTTGTCAAAGAGGAAGGTGTCGACATTGCGTATCTGTTCAAGCGCCCGCCCGTCCTTGACGAGAATGCCGTGATGAGCGCAGAGCGTCAGCGACGTAAGCATTCCGATCGGTGCGGCCATTCGAATGCCTGTTCCAAGGTCGCAATTGACGATGGCGACGGCGCTGTTGACCCCGCGGGTTGCAAGGCCCAGCGCCCCAAGAGCCAAGGTCGGCGCCACGGCCCTATCGGCCAGTTTTTCGCCCTGTGATTGGGAGCGCAGTTTGTAGCCGGCCGTATCGTTGAGGATCCGCGCGAGCTTGGCTGAGGTCGTTTCGTCGCCCGCGCTAGCGACGGAAACGCGAAGCTTGCCGGCGACCACGGTCGTCGAGGCAAATACCTTGTCGCCCTTGATTTTTTCGGCAGGAGCGGATTCCCCGGTGAGGGTGTGCTGATCGATCATCGCCATTCCGTCGACGACTTCCCCGTCCACCGGAACGGTTTCTCCGGTATGAACTATGATGATGTCGTTGACCTTGAGCTTCTCGAGAGGAGTTTCCACTTCAATCCCATCGAGAGACAACCAGACGAATCGAGGCTGCTTGCCAAAGACATTCTGCAACATCTTCTTCGAGTCGTCCTCGGTTTTTTGAACGAGTTTGCGCGCGACGCTCAGGCTCAAGGCCAGAACCGTGCCGGCGAGAATTTGGCCTGTAGCAAGACAAACGAGCACGACGAGAGCGTCGAGGACATCGACTCCGAGGTGTTTTTTCTTGAACACGACATTGTAGGCGTTCTTGAAGCTCGGAATGACCGAATAGAAAAAGACGGCAGCGCTAAGCGGCGTCAAAGCGGGAACCAGGAACCGGCTGGTCGCCGCTAGGCCGACCGACGCCGCGCAGATCGGCAAGTCGAGGTCGACCGGCGTCGGGCCGATGTCTTTCGATTTGTGCAGCACATCGTCAAGAATCTCGATGAGCTGATGCTTTTGGATTTGCCTCGGATCGTAATAGATGAGGACGCTGGAGGTGAGTTCGTTGGTGAAATACCGGTCCACGCCGAAGACGTTCATGAGCTCCCGCTCGATGGCCTGGCACAATTCGCGCTTCCGGGACAAAGCCGGATTCCTCAGACGAATGCGCCCTTCGATCTCGTGCTTGATCGCCCAGCTCGAGAGCCTTTGGCCATGGCGACACAATCGGACGAGGTTCTCTTTCGATTCAAATAAAATCGAAGGGAAAATGAGAGGTTTCGAGGTATCGGATGAGGGCTTGCCGTCAGCAAGAAAACGCGAAATCTTCTTTAACAATGCGCGGGTCGGCGCAGCATCCGTGCGAAAGGAGATTTCTGCTTTCCGTCTTCCTGCGTCGATCTCCACCTGATCGACTTCCGGTGCGAGGAACGCCCGTTCGAAAAACTCTCGAGCCAAGGCGCTGTGTGGATCGGAAAACAGCGCGGTACTGAGAAACTCGATTCGGCCGCTCCCAGGAAAAGAGATTTGCAGGTCCGAGTTCGCAGACGTTGCGCCGCGCTTCATCGGGGTCTGATGATCCGTGCGGTTAGCGGCGGGGTTCAATGAGAAAGGCGGGGTATTCCTCCAAGAGGTCGAGGCAGGCTTCGCGCGCGATGAAACGCGCGTGGCACGATTTGATTGTACGAGGGACATTGGCGATCAGCCGCTGTATTTTGAGGTGGAGGTCAAGCGGTACTTAAAACGCGCTGCGGCTTCGACGAGATGCGTTTCGGGAGCAGAAATGCCGCGCCTCGCTGCGCGAGAAGCAATTCGCTGGCGAGCCTTTCGCTCGGCACGCCGATCCTCACACTCTTCCTTCCGTTCGAGCGCGACTTGCGCGACCGAGCTGTAGATTTCGCCAAGCGCATTACTGGCCGCCGCGATGAGGGGTCCCAAATTCCGACGCAGTTTAGACCAGAGATCCGCCTCCAGATTGGAATTCTCGTAAATTATCTCGAACTTCAAATCAGGCGGCTGGTCGTTTTTTGAACGCGTTCTTTTCTTTCGCGCAGCTGCGGGGTGGTTAGCCATTGGTGCGTTTGTTTCCGTCAAAGATTGGGAGTTAAAGTCAACCGACATCGTACTAGACTCACTTTCAGTGTGCCAGATATTTCAGTGAGTTGAGTTGGAGTTTCGGGGACAGGAGTTGGGTGAGGAAAGCGCTTATTTGGGGAGGATTTGCGGCGGCGAAGATTTTCCGCAACGCGGATAGGCCGAGGGCAAACAGCGACCACGCCCGGCGGCCGTGTTTTTTGATGGGGATTGACCGCCGCCGCGCCGCCGCCACACCTGTTTTAACGGAAAGTGCCACGGCCAAAGCCAGCAACGCCAAGAGGGTGGACAGCTTATCGGCGTTGGTCAGATGCGTGTCCTCCAGATTGAAGCCCTTGGTTTTCAGGTTGCCAAACATGGTTTCGATGGTCCATCGCTGGCGATAGCGGGCCAGCGCATGATGCGGCTTGCTGGAACAGGCCAGCGCCAAAAGTTCGCCCGAGGCGATCCGCATGATCGCGAGCCGTATGGGTGGCGACGGCGCCTGCCCGTTTTGCCCAAGCCGGCAAGCGCCTTTGAGGATCGTTTTCTGGCCTTTGTTCAGATGCCGCGCAATGTTGGCGATCGTCCATGTCTCGTAGCCCTCGCGCACGACATGTTGGTTCTCGCGCAGCCGCAGAATGAACGGGATCTTCGCCTCATGCAGGTAAGCCATCCATACGTCGCCAATGAACTCGCGGTCGCCCATGAGCGAGGCGATCTTCAGGTCTGGAAACACAGCACGCAGACGATCCAGAAGACCGGTTCTCTCAAGTGTGTTCGAGTTCCCCGCCTTTGGCAGCAGCGTCCATATCAGAGGTATCCCCATGCCGTTCCAGATCACCGAAACCATCAGGATGTTGATCGTCGTTTTACCGAACTCCCAGTTGGTCCGATCCACGGCCAGAACCCAAGGCTTGCCGGAAAGTCCCAAAAGATCGACGACCACGCACGCGGCCGCCGCGCCGTCCAGTTTGACATGCTGGAAAAATCGATAGAACCGCCGCCGCACGGAATCTGTTTGCGCCGGGCTCGCGACATACGCCGCCAACCGCCACAGGCAGATCGTGCCTTGCTGCATGATCAATAGCGCCAGCCACGCCAGCGTCTCACGCCTTGTGTTCGACAATTTGATGTGATTTTCTACGGCCTTGGATAGGGCATTCGAGAATAATGGTTGCATCTAGGCGATCCTTCTCTTGCCGAAAAAATCGCCTTTATGAATCATCTCAATGCCTTATCCAACCGCGTCTAGTACCGGGGTCAACCGATTGAGGAGGGACGGCCAGAGAATGTCACAATAATGTCAATGGGAGAAAAGTCAAGTAAATCGATAGACTCGCATCCTTATCCGACTTTGCGTGCCGCAAGTTGGGGGGCGTCGGTTTTTGGCCCGTCATTTGGCATCATCCCCCGCTTCCTGGCCGTGGCAAGCCACAGCGACTTCGTCCAATCGATTTCGGTCATGGCCGGGATCGCCGCCTCCGCTGCCCGTCCTGATCCGCTTGCCCTTCGGGCGCAAAACCTTCGAAAGCACAGGCCGACCCGCGGCATACAAAACAGCAAACTTGACCAATCGGAATCGCCGATGCTAGGTAACTGATCAGTCTGTCCAGAAATACCATAGATTTTATGGAAATATGCAGTTTGCGATTAGGCGGCGCGCCATGTCAGCTGAAATAAACTCCCGGCAAGGAAAAGAGAGGAGAGAAGCGCGCCGCGGCAGTTCTTTCGGCTCAAAGGGGAGAACAACAAAAGCCGATGCCCATCCAGACCCTCAACCCATCGTCCGAATTGCTCCTGGGAGCGAGGGGATGTCGATCTGGAGTTCCGCGCTGTTCGGCGATCCTGCCGGTTCGCACATCCGTGAGTTCCTCTCGCGCGTCTTCAGCGTCAAGGAAGTTACTTCGGTCGACATCCGCCGGACGGAATCCTATGGACGGGTGCGCTACAATTCGTCGACGAACGCCCCGGATATTTGGCTTAAGCTCAGTCACGTTTTGCGACAATCGGGCGTTTTGCATCCCGCCTCGAAGCCAAAAGTTGCCGATTTCGCCGACCTGAAGCCGCCGGGCGTCGACAGTCTTTATCTCGACGGGCCTCCCGCACTGCCCATCCGGGTCAATCGCGTGGGCAATTCATTATCAACGTGGCGTCTGCGTTATCAGACCGACAACAGGGTTCGTCTCACCCATCCGATTCTGCTCAACCGCGAGGATGTGGCTTATCGTTTGGAAGAAGAACTGGCAGCCATTCTTGGCGTTGAGGAGTTCAGGACAAGCGCATTGACCTCCAACGTCGTGATTCGATTTGATCCCCGCGTGCTCACCGCGGAGCGATTGCTCCAACAATTGGAAAAATCCTGGCCGCGATTGCTGGAAGGTTTGGACGGGCCGCCCTCGGGCAAAAGATTTGTCGCTGCGGGCAGCCTGTTAGGATTGGCCTTCACCGGACAGTATCTCGTACCGGCCCTTAGACCCTTGGCAATACTAGGAGTAGCCATATACGGCCTTCCCAATGTGATCAACTGCACCAAGCAAATGGCTCATTGGCGGGTTGGTCTCCCCGCACTCTATTCTGCGGGATTGGCGTTCATGCTTTTGAGCGGGATGCCTTTTTCCTCCACGGTGATGGCCGTGCTAATGCAGTTTTGGCCACGCTTGGCGCGCCAGACAATGACGAGGAGCCAGCGACGCTTGTTCGCTATCCATCGGCAGCGCACGGCGTGGGCGCGCGTTGTGCGGGACGATGGTGTGGAGATCGAGGTTGACATCGAAGCGTTGAGCGCCGGCGATTTGGTCGCCGTTCGCGAGGCCGAGACCATACCGGTTGACGGCGTGGTCACACAAGGCTTGGCGGCGGTAGATGAAGAGGCGCTGACCGGAGCGGCCGGCGCAGTGGACAAGACGCTAGGCGACACAGTCTATTCAACCACTTTCGTTCGCGACGGACGCCTGACGATCCGCGTCGAAAAAACCGGGATCAACTCGGTCGCTGGTTATATCGGGGCGCAGTTACCGCATGCGAGGATATATGACCTGCCCTCCTCGGCGGAAGCCGAGCGGATTGCGAACCGCAATGCGAAGCCGGCTCTGGCCTTGGCAGCGATCAATTTTCTCTCAACACGATTGATGCGCCCTTCGCAGGCTGTCATCCGTCCCGACTATGCCACGGCGCCCCGGCTCAGCGCCCAATTGGCCGCGCTGTACGACCTCGCGGATGGGCTGCATCGTGGGATCTTTTTCCGCGATCCCGCCGCTTTGGATCGGCTGCCAGCCACCGATATCTATGTGTTCGACGACGCCTCCGCGCTGGAGCGCAGGCCAATCGAAGTTGCAGAAGTTATTCCCGCCGGTATCATTTCCGCAGACGCCGTTCTTGGTTACGCGACGGCGGCCTTTCCCCCCTCACAGAACGAACGGGCTCGTGCCCTGCTGGCTCAGAGCATTAAGCAGTGCGCGTCAATCCCAGAAATTTACCAACGTGAGCGCCACGCCGGAGCCATTCGCTATCGTGACAGCGACACCCGCTTGCTGGAGATTGCGGCCCCTGCCTACATCGCAGCCGCGGGAGTAAGTGTTCCTCGCCCGATTGCGGAGGCGCTCGCGGGTTCTCCGTACGCGTGGAATCTTCAAAGCGATCGCGGGGGGAACGAATCCACTGCGCATATAGAGCCGTTCCTGCGTCCGCTCTGGGTTCTGCGGGATGGCGAGGTGCTCGGCGTCGTCACCTTCCGCCGGCAAGGCGAACAGGAGGGAATAGAAGTCATCGCCGCCCTCAAAGCGCGAAATAAGAGAGCCCGCTTCGTCTATATCTCCGGCCACCCCCAGGCCATGGCCGAGGCCATCGCTGGCAGGATCGGGATTTCCACCGTCTTCGGCGATCTTGACCCAGCCGGAAAAGCGCGCGCTCTCAGGTCGTTGGGCCGCCGCACGATGTGGATTGGCGATGGCACCTCGCCCGAGGCAATTCCCTGCATCGAAGCGAGCACCGTGAGTATCTCCGTCGCAGGAGTTTCCACGGCTCCTTTGGATAAGGCGGATATCGTCCTCTTGCAGCCGGGTTTGCAGAACCTTGTTCCGTTGAGGCGCATCGGGCGTGGCCACCGCGCTCGCATCGAAGCCGACTACCGCGCGGTTTACGCCGCCAATCTCCTGGGTGCTGCCGGTGGATTTTTAGCTGGCTTTGGCAGTCTCGAAGCAGGACTGACTTCCAATGTCGGCACAGGCTACGTCTATGCCAGGCATTGGAAGCAGCTTCATGATTTGATTTATCGAGTGGAGACGAGAAGAGCCAAGCTCGTCTCGTCAGCTCGAGAAGAAAGCGAACGCTTGGCCGAAATGCCCAATGCCGACGACTCCAATGATGCAGAAGAATTCGTCGAAGTCCCGGAGGTCCCAACGTCTACACAGCTTGAAGATGAGTTAGACGGGGTTTGAAAACATCCGCGGAATCCGCCTCTTGCGAAATCCTGTGCCGTAACGCGCGACGCATTGCCAGAGGTTGAATCGCCAGGAACCGCAGCTACACATTCCCGCGTCACATCATCGACGATGTTCACAATGCGCAAGAGCCGGCCGAAGAGTTGAACTAAGTCCGCAATCGGCAAGCCACCCGCCGCATCGATCTGCTCTACCGAAAATCACACTCTCTCTTGGCCAATATCCTCATTCACCATAGGAATATCGATTAAAAACCAATTCACGAAGCAGACCGTTTCCGTCGCGTCGCCTCCGGCGATTTGTCTCCGTTCGTTGTTTTGTTTTTGGATTTCCTGGCGGCGACAAATTTGGCTTTGTGGAGCACTGATTCGATCTGATCTTTGATTTCGCCTTTCCTTTTTTTCGTGAAAAGGATCCGCGCCCATAGCGGCGCGGCTCCGTAAAGCTCGACTTTCTTGTCCTGAAATCTCACTTCGATCAGGACGGGCTCAATTGCGATATGCAGCACTTCGTCATCGTCTTCATCCCAGTTATAGGAAACGGGCTTTGGTGAAAGATGCGCGTTATGCTCGATGTGCTTTTCAACCGCCTTTCGCTTAGCCGGCGTTAGGGGACGGTCAATCGCAAATTCGTAGATTTTTTCTTTTTTCATCGCTGTATCAAGATTGCAGAGTATTTGGTTTCGGGCGGCCGCCACGCGGCCTTTACGTGCGAGCGCAGCGCCAGAAACCGCGCTGGCTTTTGGCTTCGTCGAACGGCGGCGCCCGTTTATTCCACTGAAGTTTTTCTCGCCTTCTTGCCCTTGGCGCGGCAGGATGACGCCTCCGGATCCCACAGCAACAACACCTCGGCCCATTCGAAAAACAACATCATAACCCACCGGAAACCAATTTTTTTCAAAAACGTCGCGGCCCATTTGAGGCCTAATTTCAGTGAAATCTTCTTCACCCAAGCGCCTACCTTCGACCGGAGAGCTCTGACCGAGACGCCCGCTCCGGTCACCAAAACGAGGGAGGCCAGTCCCGCCACGACGCCAATCAAGATCGCCAAGCCATCCTGCTCCACCAACCCGAAGGAAATAATCAAGATGGCGGCGGCATGCGGCACGTTGAAGCCCAAAATCGGGAAGGCGATAGTGAGTGCAAGAAGGAAAATGAATACCCCCAAAATCCGCCGCGCCGCAGGATGGCTGGCCCATCGCCATCGCGGCTTGGCGGCCTTCTCCGCTCGTTCCAACACAGGAAGAATCGCGTGAATTGCGACGGCGAGCGACCTGCGCGGCACCGACCGCGCAAGGATGAAGTTTGGCAGCTTGAACTTGGTCCGCCCGGCGATCATTTGTCCAGCGATCATACCTGTCGGCATGCCAACAAGTTTGGATGTGCCCGGTACCGGCACCACTCCCGGGATCGAAAAGAACATTAGGGAAATTTCGCCCCGGCGGTCTCCGATCGAATCGACGATCCGTTGCACGGAGAAGTTTTTGACCGTCGGATTTTTCGTCAAGATTTCACGAAGCACCTGAGAGGTGCGAATTGACGAGACCGTCGAAGCTCTATTGGCGGAAGGATCGGCGCTAGTCGATTTCGTCACGGCTGTAAGCCTCTTTGGCATTCCTCCCTTCAAAGTGGCGACGGCGCTTGCGGTGGCGAAATAGGCGCCGTGGTCGAGCCGGTCCGCGCATCTTAGCGAGGTCAAATCGGTCTTAATCAAATATGATTTCATTTTTTTGTCGGGCCGCGGATAACTTCGAAGATGGCCCTCTATCGGCGAAAAATTTGGCTTGCACATCTTCAGGGTCCTTGGTGCGGATCGGTAAAGAGGTTGGTAGGCAACTGGTTAGCTAGGCTTATTGAAGCGCCGCGATTGAAACTCGGTGTGTGTATCGCCAAGGTTCCCACTCCGCCGAAGCGGCGAACACGCAGGACGAGCCCTGCGCCGAGAGTGGATGGCACAACACTTGCTTCTGCTCCATTTGTTCGTCACAGAAGCGTTACGTGGTTGACACATGCGGCGAATTTCTATAGGTTCGATGGACTTTATGGATTAGCGATTAAAATAGAGCTCAATCCCGGCCTCTGTCAAATGGAACTTTGAGAAATCTCGGAAGCCCTTCTCTTTGGGCTTCGTCCTCTTCAGCAAAACACCAACAACGGCCTGCCCGCAACGACGCCCTCAAAAGATTAAGTCCTGACAACAATGCATTCACAAGAAACGAATGGGGATATTGCCGTCGCAAGAAAAGAGCGGCTTCTTCCTACCCCTCGCAATCTAAGGCGCCATTGCCTCTCTTATGTGGAGGTGTTGGCGCAATCGATTTCCGTCATCGCCCCTTCCACGGTCCCAGCGGCGATTCTTGGATTGATTTTCGCGGCCGCCGGGAACGGTACCTGGCTGAGCTTTATTCTTGGAATGATCGGGCTGGTTCTCGTCAGCTTCAATATCAACCAGTTTGCCCGGCGGTCGGCGTCTCCTGGCTCGCTCTACACGTATATTGTCAGAGGATTGGGACCCACGGCGGGCGTGCTTAGCGGCTGGGCGCTATTGTTCGGATACATGCTCACGGGCATGTCCACGCTGTGCGGCTTCGGGATTATAGGGGGGGATCTGCTCGGACAAATCGGGATTCACGCGCCTGTACTGGCGTTGTTTGCTATCGGCACGATCGCCGCATTCTATATCGCGTACAGGGACATTCAGCTCTCCGCCAAGATGATGCTGGTCCTCGAGGGATCCGCGCTCGTTGCGATTTTAATACTAGGCGCTATTATTTGGAAGCATAAGGGCTTCGCCATCGATACAGCGCAGTTGACGTTCACTGGTGCGACGCCGGGCGGGGTGCTGACAGGAATCGTCCTCGTCGTCTTTGCCTTCTCCGGCTTCGAGAGCTCGACCTCCCTCGGCGAGGAGGCGAAAGACCCCTTGCGGACGATTCCGCGTTCTGTGATCCAGAGCGTCGTCGTCGCGGGGCTAGTGTTCATTTTCATGGCCTATGTGGTCATCCTGGGCTTTGAAGGCTCTTCGGCCACGCTCGAAAAAACCGAAGCTCCGCTCAGCTTTCTTGCGAATGAGATTGGGTGGGGTTTTCTCGGCACACTCGTCAATATCGGCGTCCTCTTGAGCTTTTTTTCCTGCACGCTCGCCTCCATCAATGCGACGGCGCGGATCGTGTTCTCGATGGCGCGGCACGGCCTGTTCTTCGATGCGCTTGGTGATGCTCACGAGAAAAATGAAACGCCTTACATCGCGGTCGGCCTCTCCGCCTTGGTCACGTTTCTCGTTCCCGCAATCTTGTATTTGTCTGGCGTCAGTGCGTTCGACAGCCAGGGGTACTTTGGCACGCTTTGCAGCTTCGGCTTTCTGATCGTCTATATTTTGATCTCGATTGCTGCCCCCGTGTATCTCCGGAGCCTTGGCAAGTTGAACAAAACAGCCCTGCTCTATTCCGTGTTTGGGACGTGCTTCATGATGCTTCCCTTTCTTGGCACGGTTGGCGTGCCGGGCAGCGAGCTGTTCCCGCCCCCGGTGTTCCCGAACAATATCCTGCTATGGCTGTTTGTTGCTTACATGGCGATTGGGCTTGCATGGCTTCTCCTACAGAGAGTCCGGCATCCCAAAATGATTCCTGACATGAGAAGCGCGATCGAAAACGTCGAACTTCAATTCGCCAATGCGCGGAGTATTGCTAAGAGGTCTGTCCCGTGACGCTATGCGCAATGATTTGGTTTTCTGAGCAAAGGCACCTTTTCGCCGAAATTGCACGCTCATCGGGCGTTGTCAGCGAACTTGGCGCAAAGGCCTTATCGTCAAGTCGATACAGTCCTCGGTACTGGCCGGTTTTGAGGCCTAGTGGCCGGTTTTGAAACTAACAGTGGCCGAATTTGAATTGCGAGGCCGCTTCAGTTGGCGGCCTCGTCCTTTCCTGAAAGCGATTGCAAGTTTGCCTCCACCATAGCTCGCTTATCATCATCCTTATAGATGAGCTTGAAGCTGCCCTTCAAAAGTTCAAGCCAAAGCGTTCGCTCGCTCTCTGGCCAAACATCGCCAGTTTTTGGAAGGCGAGCCAAAAGCCCAGTGATGATTGGATCGATTTCTGGAGGAATTTTTCCGCCGCCCCCATCATGGCTTCCTGCGCCTTCCTTCGTTGGCTTGTCCTGTTTGCTTCCATTGCTTTCCGCGCTAATTGGCTTTGTTCCGGGGTCGGCGGGCCGTACCAGTCGATCATCCCCATGTGCAAAAAAACCGGCTTGTCGAGCTGAGCGCATAAACGCTTGCCGCGCCTTGCCGGTCTGTTTGCTTGACACCCCGACTTCCCGCATGAACTTTTCGAGTGCAGCCGGCCCAGGAAGCGTGAAGCCCTTATAATTGTCATAAATTCGCGCGTAGAGCGGCACCGCAAGAAAAGCTTCAACCTTTGCTGCCGCTTCTTGTGATGAATCCGCGACACGTCGGCCAAGCGCCGTCAAACAGACTTCGCCGCGCGCATTTTCTGTCAATCCGAACGTACTGGCATTGGATACTCGCAAGCGAAATGCCCCGCTTGTAAGCGAGTTTTTCACATACGCGGCCAGCTGATCGATTGTACAAGAAAGGCCAGCATTTTCATGCACGGCTTTGGCAATGCTCACCGCGTCGTCCAGATTATTGTAGGGGAACTGGATCGTGGATCGCTCTCGTTTTTCGTTACCGTCCTGGTCAGATTGAACCGCACGGACAGCATCTTGGATGTTCTCTACTCGTTCTTTCGTCATAGCGAAACTCCGTTTCGTTTGGGCGGAATGTCCTATGCCGCTTGTAATGCCTCGCAACCAGAAAAGCAAACAATTTATGCCGCTTCACGCATTTTTCTTTTGACAGGCGAATTTTTATGACTAAAGTGGCATTAGACATCTGGAGAAGCAATATGCCCATACAGCCAGAGCCACGGCGTAATCTCGACCGCCGCGCGTGGCGATGACCAAACAGGAAGGGCCGCGTCCTAGCCCCAAGCTGGAAAACGCGGCCCCTAATCGGCTTAATCCCCGTTGGTCTAATTGGTAGGACACCCGCCTTACGCGCGAGGGAATCCAGGTCCGAGCCCTGGCCGGGGAACCAAGAATCAGTGGGGCCGAAGCTGTTGGTAGCAGCCCGGCCCCGGATCAAAACCCAGGGATTTGGCCCCTAAGCTATGACCGCAAACGATAATATAGCACAGGCGGGCCGTCCCTTCAACTCAGGGACTTTGCACCGTGAACAATCTTTCCCGTGAAAAACAGATCGAAGCTATCGCCGCCCTCACCGAAGGCATCAGCGTCCGCGCTACCGAACGCCTAACAGGCATCAACCGTGGCACTATCCTCTCGCTCGGGGTCCGCGTCGGCCAAGGCTGCGCCGCGCTCCATGATCGGCTCATGCGCGACCTGAACGTTAATCTACTTGAGTTTGACGAGGTGTGGTCATTCATCGGCAAAAAGCAAAAACGGCTTGGCCCAGATGACCTTCTAGAGAAGGGCGATTGCTATATCTTCACAGCGCTGTCGGCCACGCACAAGGCGATCGTCTCCTACCAAATTGGCAAGCGGAGCGGAGCGAACGCGAATGCCTTCGCGATGGACGTTCGCCAACGTATCCTCGGGCGCCCGCAAATCAGTTCCGATGGCTTTAGCCCTTACGTCGATGCGATTGAGCGCGCCTTTGGCTCGGAAGTCGATTACGGGCAAATCGTGAAGGTATACGCCGGCGAGCAAGGTCCGGATACCGCGCGGCGCTACTCGCCGGGCGTTGTAGTAGACGTAAGGAAGGCGGTCATCATCGGCGGTCCCGATCGGAAAAAAATCAGCACGTCATTTGTCGAGCGATCGAACCTAACGATCCGAATGCAATGCCGCCGTCTCACGAGGCTCACGAACGCCTTCAGCAAGAAGCTGGAGAATCACGCGACGGCTGTGGCATTGTTTGTGGCGCATTATAATCTTTGTAGGGTCCATGAAACGCTTCGCGTCACGCCCGCCATGCAGCTAGGCATCACGGACCACATTTGGAGCATTGGGGAATTGGTGGACGCGGCCTTGAGTAATCAAGCGCCCAAGCCGTCGTTCCGAGTAATTCAGGGCGGCAAAAACTAGCCGCCAATTGCCATGATGCTCGGGTCGATAAAGTCGCCTTTTGTGGGACCGATTTTATCCCCCGCAAAGGGTAACAACAATTCCAGTTGATCCTTGAACTGCTTGCGAGGCGCCCGCCTATCTATGCGCTCTGGTTCCGGAAGCGGTGGCAATTTTGGCAATCGCCGTTCAAGAATATCTTCGATTTTGACGATCTGGAGCCTTGGTAAACGACCATGCGCCGATTTGGAGACAAAGCCAGCGGCGGCAGCCTCGGTCATCATCGGCCCTGTCGGCTCCGCAAGACTAATAAAAATGCCCATTTCAGCTTCTTCGCGCTCAATCACTCCACGCAAATCTCGCACCATCTGAACGCCGACGTTATCGCCGCCCTTCACTGAAATGATAATAAGGCCATCTCCATAAGGTCCATTCTTAAAAAGCATCCTTCCATCGATTCCTCGGTCTGCACCCTTCTTTTCTTCTCGATACCATCTCGCACCAAGTCGCCAGGCGGCCCACCATTGAAATTGATGTTTGTCGCGTCTGGCGAGATCGTGAGCGCCAGCCAGGTCTGTTGGGCGCCCAACGACTTGATATGCATCCGGAGAAATCCCTATCGCACTGAGACGACGCTCGATCAGCGTCACAGCGTAGTGTGTGACATCAATACCGATCCATTGACGATCGAGCTTCTGTGCAGCATGGATTGTGGTTCCGCAACCGCAGAATGGGTCAAGGACAATATCCCCTTCATTCGAGGATGCGGCGATGATGCGTTCAAGTAAGGCAACCGGCTTCTGGGTCGGATAACCAAGCCGCTCTTTCGCTTGTGAATTTATAGGCGCTATGTCGGTCCAAATATCCTCAACAAAGTTCCCCCCAACCTCATCAAGATAGCGTTTCACGCTTGGCATTCCTGAAGCAGCAAATACCAACAAGTTCTTAGCGAGGCCATCATCAATACGATCTTGTGACCAAATCCAATGTTTGCCGGCCGGTGGCCTAAGGAGACCACGATGCCCAAAGATTCTTGCTGGTCCTTGCCCAGTTTGTGTAAAATTGTCCAATCTATAGCATCTACCGGAATCTTCTTCTACATGACTGTAATGGCTTAAGATATATGCATCGGAATGCGCTGTTCGTTGCGGATTGAATACTGATTGTACCCCTCCTTTGTAGAAAAATATTACGTCATGAACATTACCGAAGTGAACGCTCTGGGCTTTTGATGATCGAATCTTTTGCCAGATAATTTCATTCTGGAACAAACCTGTACCAAAAACCGCATCCAAAACAATCTTGAGATAATGAGACGCCGTGGGGTCGCAATGTAAAAAGA
The DNA here is from genome assembly GCA_963706215.1 of uncultured Alphaproteobacteria bacterium. Taxonomy (GTDB): domain Bacteria; phylum Pseudomonadota; class Alphaproteobacteria; order Rhizobiales; family Beijerinckiaceae; genus Methylocapsa. The sequence goes on from OY970154.1 coordinate 1,065,616, forward strand.
GCGATCCAGTAGGCTTTAGCACGCGGTGCAATTCGATCAAGCGCACCGCCATCATCGCGAGATAGGCCATCATGGCGTTCTCGCCGAGCCATCTACGAAGGCCAGAGAGGACGAGGGCAACATCCCCATTGGCTCGCATGACATCTTCATAGGCGTACCTAGCCCCTTCGCCCCAATCCCAAGTATCACGGAAGGCTTCAGCCTGCGCTTGCGAAGCTTGGCCACCTGGCTTGAATAGGACGTTGTAATTGGCGTCCGAATTGAAAGGTGGGTCCAGATAAATAAGATCAACGGATTCGTCTTTGATCTTTTCGCGCAGCACGTCCAGATTGTCGCCGAAATAGAGCTTATTCATTGGCCAAGCCCTCGCTGGCCACACGATGCCATCGCCAGACTAAGTTGTAGTTAGCAATCGTGGTTAGGGGAATGTGAATTTTAGGCCAGGGGCCTATTTTCAAATTCGAGTGGCCGAATTAGGCCAGTACCCAGTCCTCAACTGACTTGCTTTTTTCGAGTGGAGGCTGAAAGTTACTCGTGCTGAACCGAGGCGTTACGGAATCGCCGCTTTCGGAGGGTCTTGGGGAACCGCTTCGTTTTCCAGGACGAATTGTAAAAGTCAAAAAATGCGATGATCTTTGATCGGAGCCAATCCAACGTGGCAATGAGGTTGAGACTATGAGCGCAAAAGCAGAAGAAGCCCTTGATACAAGCCCGCTCTCCGTATTGGGAGAAGCACTGGAGTCCGCCGCGGAAACCTTTGGGCAAGCCACGACGAACGCCCGCGCATCTGCCAAAGTGGCGGCCAAAAAAGTGCGAAAGACCTTCGGCGCTGGCGTCTATAAGACAGCGTATGGGATTTCTTATGGATTGGTATACGGGGCGGTATTCGTGACGGAATTGCTCCCGGAAGACAATGTCTTACGCCGTGGTTTCGAAGAGGGCGCCGAAGCCGCGTTGGACGCCGTCGCGAGCAAAAGAGTGGAAGCTTCCTCGACTCGAAGGCGTTCCGTCGAAGCACGGAAGAAGCCAGCTGCGAGCGCAGGTAGTCCTGCAAAACCAAAGCAAAGTCGAGCTCTTCCAAAGCCTCGTAAGGCCGGGGCGTAGCAGTCCCCTTATCGGCCATGAACCGTGAAAATTTTATATTGAATTTCGTGACAGTCGCGGGGGATGCGGGATTAGACCATTGCCACTTGCGGCTCCCCCGACAAGGCTGCTTGCTCGCCGATCTCCTTGCTTGCCTCCGAGAGGGGGTTTACAACCGTAGCAACGCGCACATGCAATAAAATCAATTACTTAGACAAAAATAAAACCGTCGCAAAGAATTTTGTTGCCACGGTTCTAAAATCGTGTAAGTGATTGAAATCATTCAGTGTGCACGTTGCCACGGTCGCAGGACAGCCCAGCGCGCCATGCCGTACATGCTGCTCTCGTTCACCCAATTCGAGCGCGAGATCGCCGGCGAGCGCATTCGCGACAAGATCGCCGCGTCGAAGGCCAAGGGCATGTGGATGGGCGGCAATGTGCCGCTCGGCTACGGCGTCAGGGAACGGAAGCTGGTCGTCAGCGAAGCCGAGGCGGCGACTGTCCGGATGATCTTCCAGCGCTACGCCGAGCTTGGCTCGGTCGCGCTGTTGAAGGCAGAGCTCGAGCGGGCCGGCATCGTGAGCAAGCGACGGGAGGGAGCCGGCGGAGAGCTTTCCGGCGGCAAGTGCTTCTCTTGCGGCGGGCTTTATTTGATGCTGCAGAACTGGCTTTATCGGGGCAGCGTCGCGCACAAGGAGAAAATCTACCCCGGCCAGCACGAGGCGATCATCGAGCCGGAACTTTGGCAGGCTGTTCAGGACAGGCTCGCTGCCGGCCGGCGCGAGCGGTCGATGGCCGTCGGCGCCGAGGCGCCGAGTTTGTTGCCGGGCCTGATCTTCGATAGCGACGGCGCTTATCACTCGCAGTCGCTCCGAGCATCCCAAAGGCCGGCGCATTCCGGCGGGCGACATCAAGGGCTGGCGCTCGACCGTCTGCGCGCGCTCTTCGCGTCTGGTGCGGACGTCAGTGACGCCGTCGCGCCGCTCGGCCTTGACGCCGCGACCCAACGAGCCGTGCTTGACCGATCGGCAAAGCTTGCGGAGCGCCGGACCAAGCTTGCATCGCTCGAGCTTCGCGAACGCGTGCGATCCTTGGTTCAGCAGATCCAGATTGGCGAGGCCCAAATCTTGGTGGGGCTCAATCGAACCGCAATAGTGTCAAGCGTAATGCCCTACGCGCCTCCCAAGCCAACAGATTGTGCCGAACCTTTCGTCCTGTCGATCACCGCAAGCCTTCGCTGGGCTGGAAAGGGTGTGCGGCTGGTGATCGGCAATGGCGCCGCGAAAGCGATCGACGACGGCCTTGCCTCCCTGATCGCCCGAGCGATCGCAATCCGCAACATGTTCCTTGCGGGCCGTGATGACAGCATCGACGCCATGGCGTCGCGGCTTGGCGTGAGGCGCGATTACGTGGCGGTGCTCGTGCGTCTCTCTTATCTCTCTCCTGAAATCGTTCGCGCGATCCTGGCCGGCCAACAACCCCTCGAGCTGACGCCCACACGGCTCGTAATGCTCTCCCGGAATTTGCCGTACGATTGGCAGGAGCAACGGCGGCTCCTCGGATTTGCGCCTGCCTGACGCCGCGCCGATCCAGCACAATGTTCGACATGTGACGGGTCGAAAACGGGCCCTAGTGACATCTCGCGCCTTCGCGCGGCTCAGGCCGCGGTTTTGCGTCTCTGGAACCGGACCATTGTGACGGAGGGTGAGTACGCGGCGGACATGTCGGACGAATTTCGACGCAAACGAAAACGGCTCATCGAGACGTTCGGCCCAAATCAATCGGGCAAGTTCTATAACTACGGCGGTCGCGAATATCCATGGTGAACGGCGTGCGACGTAGTCTTGAGCCCCGATTCCAGAGTCGCGCCCGGCACCCCAATAAGCGCTGCCGTGAGAACCTATCTCCGTGAAAATCGAACCGGCCAGAGAGTGGGGTCTGTCAACCACGCGACCCGCGCAAATTCTGTCAATTCTCCCCCGCGAAATACCGCCCGAGAGACCGGGCTGCGTGCCTGGGACGGAAAGATTCGAACTTTTGAATCCAGAGACGCGCGGCAAGCACTGCGCAATTGGCGCTTAATTCTCATCGCAGAAAGGAGTGGACTTCTGCGGCGAAGGGAGCGTCACTGTCGCCGTGCCGGGATAAGGGCCGGTTGGCCCCATCCGGATCCTGCCCCGCTGGCGATGGTGCCACTGCGGGGCTTCGGTGGTGATGGCGCCTGGTGCCGTTGCAACCGAAAAGGATCCTCTAATGCCGCACAGCAAAATCCCCACAAAGACCGAAGTTGCGCCCGCCAAGAGCCGCGCGAAAAGTCCAGCGAAGCCTTCGAACATTCCCCCGGGTTCGACCCGCGGCGGGACCAAGCAGTTGGCCGTCCTCGCCCTGCTTAGACAGCCCAAGGGGGCAACGATCGCCGCCATCATGAAGGCGACGGGTTGGCAGCAGCACTCGGTCCGCGGCTTCTTTGCGGGTGTGGTGCGCAAGAAGCTCGGCTTGACACTGATATCGGAGAAGGCCGGGGCCGAACGCGTTTATCGTGTGCCTGCCGGACAGCCGATCAAATCGAAGCCGAAGATCGCCACACAGGCGGCCGCCTAGCCATGGCTTCGGTGGATACCCGAGCGATTGACGGCGAGATCGATCGCATTCGGTCGCTCGGCCTCGAGGAATTGCGGCGCGAATGGCGGCGGCTCAACCACGGTGAACCGCCGCGGATCAGTCGCGACCTGCTCATCCTTGCGCTCGGTTACAGACTTCAGGAAATCGCGCATGGCGGGCTCGGCAAGGCGACCCGGCGCAAGCTGCAAACGATGGCGAAGGCCTTGCGGACAACGGGCCGGGTTGGCCCCACGCCGAGCCTCAGCCTGAAGTCCGGCGCGCGTCTGGTTCGGGAATGGCGCGGCCGCACGCACACCGTCACGGTAACGGAAGATGGGTTCGAGTATGCCGGGGCGAGCTATCCGTCCCTGACCAAGATCGCCAAAAGGATCACCGGAGCGCACTGGTCGGGTCCGCGCTTCTTTGGGCTATTAGCGGCCGGTGCGGAGCGCCCGGGGAATGGGGGGCGCGATGGGTGAATCGGACAAGACGCCGCGACGCTCCGCCAAAAAGGCACGCTGTGCGATTTACACCCGGAAATCGTCGGAGGAAGGCCTGGAGCAGGCCTTCAACTCGCTCGACGCCCAGCGGGAAGCCTGCGCTGCCTTCATTCTGTCGCAAAAGCACGAAGGCTGGACGGTGTTGCCGGCGCTCTATGACGATGGCGGGTTTTCCGGCGGCACGATGGAGCGGCCAGCCCTGAAAAAGCTGATCGCCGATATCGAGGCAGGCGAGAACGACGTGGTCGTCGTCTATAAGGTCGACCGGCTGACGCGCGCACTCTCCGATTTTGCCAAGCTCGTCGAAGTCTTCGACCGCCGCGGCGTCTCATTCGTGTCGATCACCCAGCAATTCAACACCACCACCAGCATGGGACGGCTAACCCTGAATGTGCTTTTTTCGTTCGCCCAGTTCGAGCGGGAAGTCACCGGCGAACGCATCCGCGACAAGATCGCCGCCTCCAAGAAAAAGGGCATGTGGATGGGCGGCATGCCGCCCCTCGGCTATGACGTCAGGAACCGCAAGCTCGCCGTCAACGACGCCGAGGCCCGTATTGTTGTCGATATCTACCGGCGCTATCTCGCGCTCAAGTCGGTTCACGCGCTGCGGGATACGCTGGCCGGCGCCGGGATCAAGAGCAAGCGCCGAACGCGGCCCGGCGGCACCGAATATGGGGGTCAGACGTTCTCCCGTGGGGCGCTTTATCTGATCCTTCAGAACCGGCTTTACCGCGGCGAGATACCCCACAAAGGCAATTCCTATCCCGGAGAACACCCGGCGATTGTAGACAAGCCGCTGTGGGACGATGTCCAGGCCGTGCTGGCCGCCAACCGCGTCGAGCGGGCAACGGGAGCGCGCGCAAGCCACCCCAGCCTGCTGACCGGCATGGTTTTTGACGAAGCCGGCGAGCGCCTGACGCCAACCTATGCGTCAAGAAGGGAACACGCTACCGGTACTATGTTTCGCCTTCCCTCCTCACCGGGGCGGGAAGGACCCGTTCAAGTGGCCGGCGGATACCGGCTGGCAATTTGGAAGGCCTTGTGATCAACAGGATTCGCACATTTTTCGCCGGCCCCGGAGCGATCCTCGATGCCGTCGACAATGATTCGCACGATGGTTCAGGATGCAGCCAACTGATCGAACGTGGCCGTCAGATCGCGGAGGAACTCGGAGCCCACGCACCTGACAAAGTGAAAGCAACGGTCATGGCACTGTTTTGCCGCGTGGAAATCAGATCCGATCGCGTCGACATCACGCTCTCTCGAGGCCGCTTGACCCAGCTGCTCGCCGGGTCGCTTGATCTGAAGATGCAGCATCAAGCGCCGACGAGTGCACCGGATGATCTCCTGAGGTTGTCGGTGCCGGTGGGCCTGAAGCGCGTCGGTTGTGAAATGCGAATGCTGGTCGAGAATGCCGATGACCAGACGACAGCCGATTCGAGCTTACTCAGAATCCTTGCGCGCGCTCACCACATCCAGGCGCGTCTGATCCAAAACCCCAAGCTGACCGTGCATGATATCGCTCGCGAAGAGCAAGTGTCGGCAGCCTACATCTATACCCTTCTGCGTCTTCCCTGGCTGGCGCCCGGCATCACCACGGCCATCATCAATGGCCGAAAACCGCCGCAACTCACCGCCCAGACATTGATGCGTCTGACGCCGCGGCTGCCGGCCGGCTGGGCTGAACAGCGAAGGCTCCTCGGCTTTCGCTGAGAACAAATCGCCGCCCGACATCACCACGGCCATGGCCGATAACCGCCGCAACTCACCGCCCAGACACTGATGCGTCTGACGCCGCGGCTACCGGCCGGCTGGGCTGAACAGCGAAAGCCCCTCGGCTTCGCTCACCACATCCAGGCGCGTCTGATTCAAAACCCTAAGCTGACCGTGCATGATATCGCTCGCGAAGAGCAAGTGTCGGCAGCCTACATCTATACCCTTCTGCGTCTTCCCTGGCTGGCGCCCGGCATCACCACGGCCATCATCAATGGCCGAAAACCGCCGCAACTCACCGCCCAGACATTGATGCGTCTGACGCCGCGGCTGCCCGCCGGCTGGGCTGAACAGCGAAAGCTCCTCGGCTTTCGCTGAGAACAAATCGCAGGTTCAGTGTTCCGTAAACTTCCGCGCTCCATCTTGGCGCCGTGTGCAATCGCTCGGTCTTCGCCTGACGTCAGCTGCTCCGCCCGCGAAAAAAGTCAACCACGAAATGGCGCCGGAGAGATTTTCATAACGGCCGCAGCCGAAATCGCGCGTGAAACCGTCTCTGCCACGAATCGCTTTGAACACGAGACCGATAAACCCCGCAAATACGCGAGAAAATAGGCTTCCTAGAAAGACAATAACATATGCAATATGAGGTACTTAATAACTGGCTGGGGCGGGAGGATTCGAACCTCCGCATGGCGGAATCAAAATCCGCTGCCTTACCGCTTGGCGACGCCCCAATGCCGCTTTTTATCCCAGGCTGCCGCCCGCGGCGGCCGGACCATAATGCGCGGCGGGACAAGCCGCAACCGCTGTTGGCGGGATAAACGAAGATAACGATGGGCGGACAATTCAAGCGCGGCCAGCCGCCGTCAAAGCGAGGAGAATTATATACTTAACAAGTACATTACGAGAGTCTAGCTTATGACTCAAGGAGTTGGTCATGAGCATTCTTTCCGGGCCACATTTTCCTAACCCAGCCGCTGCGTGGGCCGAAGCCGCGGCAGGTCTACGACACGGCGACGCGAAAGAGCCCGCAGCAATTGAAATGCGCGTTTGCGGCGTGGACGCGCGGCGAGATCCTTCGCCGGGCTTGGGAGAGCAAAGATTAGTTCGATGCGGTGTTGCGCGCGGCGCCGGTGGGACGGTTGTTGGCGCGGCCCGGCATTTTCTGGCAAAAGCGGTTGCCTCGGGCGCGGGAACGTGACGAAGCCCAGGGGCTGCAATGGCGCAATGGTTCGGCGGCCTCGCCAGGAACACCCGGAAATCAAGCAAATGGCGCAAAACTAAGTGTCTGTTCTGAAACTTCTTGAATCAAAAGAATCATTTGTGATCAAGAGAGGTGGCCTGATTCGAGGAGGGGCCGCCGATGTGGACGAAAGAAAACCGGGGCCGTTATGACCGGAGCCAACAGAGATACCCGAGCGATTTGACGGCCGAGGAATGGGGGCTGGTGGAGCCGTTGATACCTCCGGCGAAGCGCGGTGGCGGCAAACGCCGCGTGGACATGCGCGAAGTGGTCAACGGAATCATGTATATTCTGAGCACGGGTTGCCAGTGGCGCTACCTGCCGAAAGACCTGCCATCGAAAAGCACTGTTTTCAGGTATTTCGATCTTTGGAACTATGATGGCACGCTTTTGCGCCTTCATCATGAGCTCTACGTCCTGTGTCGAGAACAGGCTGGCCGCGCCGTCAGTCCAACCGTTGCCATCATCGACAGTCAAAGCGTGAAAAGCACGGAAAAAGGGGGGCGCGGATCGATCCGCACGGCTATGACGCCGGCAAAAAGATCGACGGTAAAAAACGCCATATCGCGGTCGATACGCTCGGTCTGAAACTTGCAGCCGTGGTTCATCCCGCCGACATTCAGGATCGCGACGGTGGACCATTGGTGTTGAAGGCACTGCGTCCCCTGTTTCCCTTCATCACCAAAATCATCGCCGATGGCGGTTATCAAGGCCCCCAAATGGCCGCCGCCGTGGCGGCGATCAGCCGTGAATGGGAAATCGAAATCGTCAAGCGGCCCGCGCTGAGAAAGTTCGTTGTCCTGCCCAAACGATGGGTTGTCGAGCGCACCTTCGCCTGGCTCAACCGTTGTCGCAGGCTGGCCAAGGATTTTGAAAACCTAACCCGTAACGCGCTTGCTTTCCTCCGCCTCGCCTCCATCCGGATCATGCTAAGAAAGCTCTGTAATCCATGATGAAGTTCCGGGACAGACTCTAAGGGCTGAAATATATTTTGGCGACTCCGCCAAGATCCGCTCCGATCGCCACGCCAGGCGCAGGGAGCAGACGAGGCGAAACGCCGATGGTCGAGGCGACCGGCGCCCGGTACGGCATGAGTTTGCTTCCGGCGATCTCCGCGCGCGGCCATATGCGGTTCGGACCCAAGGAAAAAGGCGGCGTCAACGCCACGCTGTCGATCGCGTTTCCGAAGCGATTGATCGCCGGCGCCAAGCACGAGATCTTTTTGATCGCCGGCCGGGACCGGCCCGCATGGCTAGTGGCCCGCTTCAACGACGTTGAAGGGATTTGATGATTCGCTTTTGTCGCGACCCGAGCGGCGGCGGTCATGGCTGCGAAGGAAATTGTCGTAAAGAAATGTGTCGCGCGGTTGAACCGCGGCGAACGTTCGCTGCTTGAAACACCGATCCGGAAAGGAAGCAACCCGGCGCAGCGCCTGTTGAAGGCGCGGATCTTGTTGAAGGCGGACGTCAAGGACGCCGGCGAAGAGGGGAGCGACAACCAGATCATCGAGGCTCCGGCAACGGGCGCATCCATGGTTTACCGGGCGCGCAAGCAACGGGTGGAAGACGGCGTCGCGGCCGTGCCAAGCCGCAAGCCACGCGCCACGCCTAGCGTTCTCCGGATTTTCGACGGCGAGAAGGAAGCCAAGCCAATCGCCCTGGCTTGTTCCGGGCCCCTAAGGGCCGCGCCAGCGCTTTGCAGAACTATCAGGACACTATCTCCGGGATTCAATTCTGGTTGTCTGAGGCATGGTGCCACGGCCAATGGCACAGGAACCTAATTCGGCGGGACGTGGCGTTAACCCGACTTCCGTGCCGTGGCACACCGCCGGCGCCAGTTTTGTTTCGGTTTTTTCGTGTTACACGGGCTGCTTCGAGGCAAACCCTAGCCGGGTACGGCCATTTCGAACCGCGAGACCGCACTCATGCCAGATCCGGTGATCACCCGCTTCGCACCGTCCCCGACGGGTTTTCTGCATATTGGCGGCGCCCGCACCGCGCTGTTCAATTGGCTTTTCGCGCGCCACGCCAACGGCAAAATGCTGCTGCGGATCGAGGACACCGACCGCGAGCGCTCAACCGGCGCGGCAATCGCCGCCATTCTCGACGGGCTATCCTGGCTCGGCCTCGATTGGAACGGCGATGTCATCTATCAGTTCCAGCGCGCCGCGCGCCACCGCGAGGTGGCCTTGAGCCTGCTCGCGTCAGGCCATGCCTATTATTGCTACGCTACGCCGCAAGAGCTCGACGCCATGCGCGAGAAAGCGCGCGCAGAAGGACGGCCGCCGCGGTATGACGGGCGCTGGCGCGACCGCCCCGCCTCGGAAGCACCGTTGGGCGTAAACCCTGTCGTCCGGCTCAAGGCTGCCCGCGGCGGCGAAACGGTTCTCGACGACAAAGTTCAGGGCCGGGTCGCCTGGGCCAACAAGGATCTCGACGACCTCGTTCTTCTGCGTTCCGATGGCACGCCGACCTATATGCTCGCCGTGGTGGTGGACGATCACGATATGGGAATCACCCATATCATTCGCGGCGACGACCATCTCACCAACGCGGCGCGGCAGATGCAGATCTATCAGGCGCTCGGCTGGAGCGCCCCGGTCATGGCGCATATCCCGCTCATCCACGGCGCGGACGGGGCCAAATTGTCGAAGCGCCATGGCGCGCTCGGCGTCGATGCCTATCGCGCGATGGGCTATCTGCCCGAGGCGTTGCGCAATTATCTGCTGCGGCTCGGATGGAGCCAGGGCGACAAGGAAGTTTTTTCGACGCGGGAGATGATCGAAGCCTTCGATCTCGCGCATGTCGGACGCTCGCCCGCCCGCTTCGACTTCGCGAAGCTCGAAAACATGAACGGCCATTATATCCGCGCAAGCCGGGACGAGGATCTCGTTGCCGCGCTGGAATCCGCCCTGCCCTATCTGCCGGACAGCGCCATGGCGCTAAGCAAGCTTGACGATTCCTTGCGGGCCAAACTCCGCGCGGCCATGCCGGGCCTCAAGGAACGCGGCAAAACCTTGATCGAACTTTTGGACGGCGCAAAATTTCTGTTTGCGGAGAGACCGCTTGTCCTCGACGCCAAGGCGGCGAGCATCCTTGACGCTGGCGGACGAGCGCATATCGCCGGGCTGATCCCGCGTTTGGCGGCGCTCGCGGAATGGAACGCCGCCAGCCTCGAAGCGGCGGTGCGCGGATATAGCTCTGAAGCCGCAATCAAGCTCGGGGACGCCGCGCAGCCGCTGCGCGCCGCGCTCACCGGGCGGGCGGCGTCGCCGGGAATTTTCGATGTTTTGGACGTGCTCGGCCGAGAGGAAAGCCTCGCCCGTTTGAAGGATCAGGCGGGGTGAGAGCGCGTCTTGGTGTAAATCGGTATTGCGCTCAAACTCGCCAAAATAGCGCGCGTCTCGTATCTACCGCACGGAAATGGCGGCTCTTGGCCGGACACCATGGGCCGCTGGACCACCTTCGGCAACAGCGGCCGCTGCAAGCTCACGATCGAGAGCGCTGACGGGCTCGTCGACAACGATCCGGTGTCCAACATCCCGCGCAGCCGGGGAACACGATCGATTTTGGCCAAAGTCGAGCTGAGGCGCGTGGTCACATAAATTATTGGCCGCGGCAATGCTCCGTGCTACAAGCGCGCAAAGGCTGGAGTGGGTCATGTCACAAAATCGGGTGTTCGACGATTTCGCGCGTCTCGTGACCGATGCCTCCGAGATGGCGCAAGGCGTCCGCCGCGAGGCCGAAACGGCGATGAAAAGTCAGCTCGAACGTCTTCTCGCGACGATGGATGTCGTCACCCGCGAGGAATTCGAGGCGGTCAAGCAGATGGCCGCGAAGGCCCGCGACGACAACAAAAAGCTGAGCCAAAAGGTGGCCGCGCTCGAGGCCGTGGTCAAGGCTGAACCCAAGGGCTCTGGCGGATAGGGAACGACATTCGCGCGGGAAAGAGCGGCCGCCGCAAAACCCGTCGTCCCCCATGCCCTGGCACATGAGGACACGACGGCGAACGGCCAGCGTGTCTAAAATGCGATCTTCGGATACCGTCGCACGCGCGCTCCAGCCCGTCCTTGATGACGACCGGACGTCGCGAGGAATTTGGCTTTGGGAGCGCCGAACGTGTTGCCTTATGCGGGCCTGCCGGCGTCTGCCCACCGGTGAACGGTGACGCTGGAGCTATCCGCCCAATTCCATATGCGCTAGAATGACCACCTCGATCGAGCGGCCTCGCCAAACGAACAGCGCCGTCCTCATCTCGGAGCTTGCACCATGGTCGATTATGAATCAGACGACGACTACCCCAAGGCGTCACGCTTCAGCCTGCGTGCTTTCCTCGTCAGGGACTGGCCCTACTTCGCCATGCTGGCTCTTGCCCTTTTCGGGGTCGCCTATACGAGCATCGCGCGACAGTCGATGACGCACTATTGGATGGTCCTTGCGCCCTTCTTCGGCATTATCTGTGTGATCACCCGCTGGCGAGACGTCGAGGGCAACGCGCTGCATTGGCACCTTATCCAAACCGAAGCCCTTCACTGGATTGCGGTTATCTTTGCGATGTCTATCGTATTCGTGGCGAACGTAACACAGCAGATGAGCTCGGACGCCAGCGCACTCGTGGTGCTGACAGTGTTGGCGCTGGGGACGTTCACGGCCGGCGTCCACGTTGCCGCCTGGCGTATCTGCCTTGTCGGCGTCGTGATGGCCCTTATGGTTCCCGCCGTCGCTTGGCTCGAACAAGCGACTCTGCTGCTGCTGCTGATAGCCGCTGTAGTGGCTGCGATAGCGGTGCTGTACGTTATGCATAATCGGCGCCAGCGCGAAAAGTAAGCCGGCTTCGGTGCGAGGATCAGGTTTTCTCGCGCCAGCGTCGCCAGAAGCTGGTCTTTTTGCCCAAAGGTTCCGGCGCGCTGACAACGGCTGCCGGCTCAAGCTGACTTACCTGATATTGCCGCATCGCAAACCGGATGACAACGCCGATCGCCGCGGCAAGGGGCACCGCGATGAGGAGACCGACGAAGCCGAACAAATAGCTGGACGCGGCAATCGCGAACATTACCCAGACTGGATTTAGGTTGATGCGCGAGGCAATAAGATAAGGCGCCAGCGCATAGTCCGCGATGGCCTCGCCGGCGACGAAGATTCCGACCACGACCGGAATCAACGTCCACCCCGGCCAGGACTGGAGCACCACCACGCACAGCGACAGCACGAGCCCGAGGAGCGTCCCAAGATAGGGAATGAAACTGATCAGGCCGGCTGCAAGGCCGATCAGAATTCCGTTGTTGAGACCAATCAGGTGCAGGGCCAGTGCATAATAAAAGGCGAGGATGAGACAAATCGTCCCTTGACCGCGCAGGAAGCCTGCCAGCGTGTCATCGATCTCGCGAGAGAGCGTCCGCACGGTCTCGCGCTGCGCCACAGGAACTGAACGGTCGATTGTCGCAATCAGTCCGTCCCAATCGTTAAGCAAATAGAAAGTAACGATGGGCGTCACGACCAGAAGGGAGAGGATCGATATCAATGCTTGACTGTCCGACCACAGCGAGCGCAAGATGCCGGGAATCCAATTGGCGCCGAAGGTAGCGAGCTCGCCCAGCGATTGCTGGGCTTCGTTCACTCCTTCGCCGATGATCTTGCGCAACCATGGGCGGCTCGGATCAGTTGCAAAGGCTTGCAGCCGTCCGACGTACCCTGGAAATTCGTCGATAAAGGTCGCGACCTGCTCGCCAATGATCGGAATGGCCAGCACCATCAGTACGCCGACACCTACGATGAACAGACTGATGATGCCCAGCGCCGCAACAGCCCGGTTTAGCCCCAACCGCTCGAGCCGGTTGACAACCGGGTTCAGCAGGTAGGCAAGGGCAAACCCGGCCACAAACGGCAGCAGGATGTCGCGCAACACCACCACCGTCGCGGCGACCGCCGCAATCCAGAACATGGCAGGTCGCGTGACGTTCATCACCTAACATTCCGGCGGCAGCTATGTTCATGCATGGTGGCTTGTCGAGATTATTGATTGTTGGCCCGCGGGCGAGTTTTGCCGATCGGCCCAGGATGTCAATATTGGATTCCGTTGCGCTTGCACCGCGATACCGTAAATGCCTATGATCGAGTCTCACGAAAACGACAAGTAATTGAAATTACATGACGGGATGTCTCATGCCAAGATGTCCGGTGACAATGCCTCTCCGAGTTTTCCCAGGCCCCGCCATCACTCTACCTCGGCGAGGCATTGCGCGAGCGCATCCCGGACAAGGTTCGTCACGCCGGCATAATCAAGCTTGCCGGATCCCAGCACGGGCATTTTGTCGACGACGTGGATCTCTGCTGGTATCATCAGTTCCGCCGCGCCCTTGCTCTTGGCGAAAGCCTGGAAGTCCGAGCGTTTGGCGCCCGGCCTCTGCGTGATCAGCACCAGTTTCTCGCCCTTGCGCACATCGGGGACGGCCGCGACTGCCGAGAGTGCGCCGGGCCAAAGCTCCGCCGCGAGAACTTCGACAGCCGCAAGCGAGATCATCTCGCCGCCGATCTTGGCGAACCGCTTCGCTCGCCCCTTGATGGTCACAAAGCCTTCGGCATCGATGGTGACGATATCGCCGGTATCGTGCCAGCCTCCCGGGGGCGGCTCGATGATCCCCGGATTGCCGGCCTTGAGATAGCCAAGCATGACGTTCGGCCCCCGCACGTGGAGACGGCCGCCTTCAAAGACGCTCGGAACCTGTTCGAGCCGCGCTTCCACTCCCGGCAGCAGCCGCCCGACCGTGCCGAAGCGGTTGAACATAGGCGTATTTAGCGCAAGCACCGGCGCGGTCTCCGTCGTGCCATAGCCTTCAAACAGGCGCACCCCGAACTTCTCCATAAAAATCTTGCGCGTCGCTTCCCTCACCGGCTCGGCACCCGCGAGCACATAACGCAACGACCGGAAGTCATAGGAGTGCGCGGCGCGCGCGTAGCCAGCCAGGAACGTGTCGGTCCCGAACAGGATCGTGGCGTTCACCCCGTAGATCAATTCCGGCACGGTCCGGTAGTGGAGCGGGGACGGATAGAGATAGATGCGCACGCCCGAGACGAGCGGCAGCACCAGTCCCGCCGTGAGCCCGAACGAATGGAACACCGGGAGCACGTTGAACACTTTGTCGGAACGCCCGAAGTCGATGCGCGCGGCGGCTTGCGCGGCGTTGGCGAGCATGTTGCGATGGGAGAGCACGACGCCTTTCGGCAAGCCCTCGGAGCCCGACGTGAACAGGATCGCCGCCGGATCATCAGGTTTGCGCGGGGTAAGCAGTGTCTTGGCCGCGAGGAGCCCACGCAGCTTATCGGCGAAACCGGCGCTCTTCCGCAGGTCCTCGAGATAGACAATCTTCACGTGCCGCGCGAGCCGCGCGACAAGATCGTCGAGCTTGCCCTTTCCGACGAAGGCGCGCGCGGTGACAATCGTCGAGACCTCGGCCGCGGCGCAGGCCGCCAGGATGTTGGCCGCGCCGGCGGTGAAGTTGATCATCGCGGGGACGCGGCCCGCCGACATCAGGCCGAGGAGGGTCACGGCCGCGCCATTGGCGTTGGGGAGCATCACGCCCACCGCCTTGCCTTCCGGCGCGAGCGGCGTGAGCTTGGCGCCGAGGACGGCGGCTCCAACGAGCAGGCGCTTGTAGCTAAGCGCGCCGGAAACGGGATCCTCCACCGCGATGCGGCGAAACCCGTGGATCCTCGCCGCCTCGATCACGGCGTCAACCACGGTGCGGCCGGTCGAGGTGGTGCGGAACACGAGATCGGACATGATGCCGTAAAGCGCGGCGCCGGCGGCATGGCGGCGATGCTTTCCCTTGAGAGCAGGGTCGACAGCGAGCTTGACCGGTTCGAGCACGGTCACGATGACCTTGGGGAGCCAGCGCCGCTGGACCTGGTTCTTCGACAGGCGTGAGAATGGCGTCGCCTCGAGGCCGTCGATGCGAACCGGCACGACCATCGCGTCCGACTTGTCGGCGATGAGCCCTGCGCCGTCGTAGACTTTCATCAGGCTGCCGGTGACCGTAAGCCGGCCCTCGGGAAAGATGACCAGAGTCTCGCCTGCTTTCACGGCGTTGATCAGCGTGCGGGTTGCCATCGGCTTCAACGGATCGAGCGGAATGGCGCGCATGATCTTTAGGAACGGCTTCACCCACCAGCGCTGTGCGATGCCATGATCGATGGCGAAGACCGGATCCTTGTCGAGCAGCGACAGCGACAACGCCGCGTCGAGGAAGCTCACATGGTTGAGCGCGATGATGGCGTTCGGTCCGGCCTTCGCAAAATTCTCCGCGCCCCTGACCTCAAGCCGGTAGACGGCCCGGAACAGGATGGAGAGAAAGTCGCGGAAGGCGCTGGCCGGCATGGTGCGGCCGATCGCGAGCGCCGCGGCGACGCAGGTGCCGCCAATGAGGAGGAAAAGGCTCGCGGTGCCGAGACCGGCCTTTTGCAGCATGGCGACCGCGAGCCCGCCGGCGACCATGAAGGCGGCGTTGAGGACGTTGACGGCCGCCACCACGCGGGCGCGCCGGTCGGCTCCCGCCCAGGCCTGCACGGCGGCGAACGACGGTACAATGAACAGGCCGCCCGCGACGGCGAGACCGGCGAGGTCAACCGCGGTCCGCAAGCCAAGACCCGAGGACAGGACGGCGCCGATGCCTGCCGCTGTCGCGGCGGGCTCCGCGCCGAGCGCCGCCCAGCCGAGATCGAGTGCGAAAACCCCGAGAAGAAACGCGCCGGCGATGGTTGGCAGGAGGATGATGCGCCCGCGCGCGAGCCATGACGCGAGCCCCGAGCCGACGGCGATCGCGATGGAGAAAATGGCGAGGAAGGCGGTGACCACCCCCTCGTCGCCGCCGAGCCCGGTCTTCACCAAGGGGGGCAGGAGCGACAGAATCACCGCGCCGGCGAGCCAGAACCAGCTCAGGACAACGCCGCCCCACCGCAGGCGGGCATCGCTCCAGAGCTCCTTGAGGAGCGTGCCGGTCGAACGGATGATGTTCCTGTCGATGGGCAACGTCGGCGCCGCTTCGCCGGTATGCGGGATCATGAGGGCCGCGCCCCAGCACAAAAGCGCGAATAGCATAATCAGCGCACTGAACGAAGCTGGGCCACCGTTGCCTTTCGATGCTAGTCCGCCGGCGATCGTGCCAAGCAAAATCGCCATGAAGGTCGCGCTCTCCACGAGCGCATTGCCAGCGGGCAATTCTTCGCGCGCGAGGTGATCCGGCAGGATGCCATATTTGATCGGACCGAACAGCGCCGCGATCACCCCGAACAGGAACAGCGCGGCGAACAAGGCGGGCAGCGAGTGGAGTGCGAAGCCCGCGCTCGCTAGCGCGGTAACCCAGATCTCGGCCAGTTTGAGGCGCCGCGCTACCACCGCCTTGTCGAAGCGATCCGCGAGCTGGCCGCCAAGACCCGAGAGGAAGAAGAACGGCGCGATGAAGACAGCGCCCGCTAAGGTGATCAGCGCCTCGGCATCTTGGCCGCCGATCTTGAACAGGATCAAGAAGACGAGCGCGTTCTTCAGGAAGTTGTCGTTGAAGGCCGAGAAGAACTGACACCAGAACAGCGGCGCGAAGCGGCGGGAGGCCATCAGGGATGTGGACATGGCGTAGGTTCCATGGCGGAAGGCGTTTTCCGCAAGGCGGCGGATGGGACCGGGGGGTCCCCGAGTAGGACGATCCACGACTTCCCATTCAGCAGCGGTAAACCGCGCCGCGGAAGAGGGTAACAAGCATCTTGAACGTTCCGGTCTACTTCGTTATGAACAACGTTCACGAGGGTGCCCTAATCCATTCTTGAACGACGTTCAAGAGAAATTTTGAACATTGTTCACGAAAGTTGGTTGAAATGATTACCGAAGACCGCAAACAGAACCTGAAAATGGCCCTGATCGCCGCCGCCGAGCGGGCCGTCGCGGCGCGCGGGCTTGCCGGCCTAAAGGTGCGCAGCCTCGCCGCCGAGGCTGGCTGCGCGGTCGGCGCGATCTACAATGTAGTTGCCGACCTCGACGATCTGGCGCTCGCGGTGAACTCCCGCACGCACGTTGCGCTTGAGGAAGAGCTGGCCGCCGTGGCGGGCGTGGACCCGGCTAAGCCAGCGGTCGAAGCCGACCGGGCCGTCGGCCGGCTGATCCAACTGGCCGTCGCCTATCTCGATTTCGCCGCGGCCAACACGCGGCGCTGGCGCGCCTTGTTCGAGCACCGCCTGCCGGAGGGAAAGCCTATGCCCGACTGGTATCTCGGGGAACAGATCCGGCTGTTCGGTTTTATCGAGCAACCGCTGCGGGATCTTCTGCCAAGCATGGCGCCGGAGCAACGCGCCATGCTCGCCCGAACAATGTTTTCAGCCACACA
Source organism: uncultured Alphaproteobacteria bacterium (assembly GCA_963706215.1). Classification (GTDB taxonomy): domain Bacteria; phylum Pseudomonadota; class Alphaproteobacteria; order Rhizobiales; family Beijerinckiaceae; genus Methylocapsa. The sequence goes on from OY970154.1 coordinate 1,083,125, forward strand.
TGGGATCGTCGCGCTGGGGCTTGAGGAGAAACTCGGCGCCGTCTCGCTAGAAGAACTGCGCAACCAAACGACTTTGATTGTCTCAGCAATCGTGACGGGCCTGTTGGCGCCGGGAAAAGCGGCCTTATAGCCGGCAAAACCTGCTCAGCGGGGGACAACCCGGCTAAAGCCAGTTGCAAACGGCCGCCACCTTGTGATTCCCTACCCGCGCTGGCCGAAAAACGATTTTTGAGTCGCGCGTCAGCAGGTTGGACCAGCCGCCGGAAATGCGGATGCATTTCCCGATTCCCCCACAGATCCCTGCCGAGGCCCCGGAATGTCGCTTTTGCAACTCGACCTCGACCGCGCCGAAAACCCGCTGGACATCATCGAGAAAATCGCCGCCCACAATCACTGGTCTTTCGACCGGGACGAAGAGGACGAAATTTCGATCTCGGTCGCCGGTGGCTGGTCCGAGTACAATATCGCCTTCACCTGGCTCGCCGAGGTGGAGGCATTGCATGTTGCCTGCGCCTTCGACCTCAAAGTGCCGGCCGCGCGCCTTATGGAGCTTGCCTCTCTCGTCTCGCTCATCAATGAACAACTCTGGATCGGGCATTTCGACATTTGGCCGAACGACGGAGTGATCATGTTCCGGCACGCCATTTTGCTCGCCGGCGGGGCCGAGCTGAACGGCCATCAATGTCAAACCGTTCTCTCCAGCGCGGTGCGCGCATGCGAACGCTACTACCAGGCTTTTCAATTTGTCGTCTGGGCCGGCAAAACCGGTCCCGAGGCGATCGGCACGGTCATGCTTGAAACCCAAGGCCGGGCCTGACATGGACGCGCCGGGGACGAATCGCTTCAGCGCGTCCCTCGTGCTCGCCGGGGCAGGCAACATGGGCGGCGCATTGCTGCGGGCCTGGCTCGACCGGGGGTACGATCCGCGAAAAATAGGCGTGATCGAGCCGCGCCCGTCGCCGGAACTCGTCGAACTCGCCGGGATCAAAGGTTTTGCATTGGGGCCGCCTTCACGGCCGCCGCAAGTTCTCGTGCTCGCGATGAAGCCGCAAAACCTCGATGAGGCGGCCTCCGGGCTGGCGCCGTTCGCGAGCCGGGACACGCTGGTCGTTTCGATCCTCGCCGGCAAGACCATCGCCAATGTAGCGGCCAGGCTGCCGCATGCGACGGCAATTGTCCGGGCGATGCCAAATCTTGCCGCGGCGGTGGGGCGCGGCATGGCCGTGCTTGCGGCGAACGCGGCGGCGACACCGGGCCAGCGCGCGACGGCCGAGGCCTTGCTCGCCGCGGCAGGCCGGGTCGAATGGCTTGCTGGCGAGGAATTGATCGACGCGGCGGCCGCTGTTTCCGGCTCAGGCCCGGCTTATGTCTTTTTGCTTGCCGAAGCCTTGGCAAGCGCGGGGGCCGCCCTGGGTTTGCCCGCCGATATCGCCGCGCGGCTGGCGCGCACCACGGTCGAGGGCGCGGGCGAATTATTGTTCCGGTGCCCGGAAAGCACCGTGGCGGAACTGCGCGAAAATGTGACTTCGCCCGGCGGTATGACCGCCGCCGCCCTCGAAATCTTGATGGCGCAAGACGGCCTTGCGCCCTTGATCGAGCGCGCGGCGAAGGCGGCGAAGCAGCGCGCCGAGGCGCTTTCCGGATAGGAAAGTTTCATGCAGCAGGTTCGCTTAATTTCCGTCTTTTGGTTAATTTTCGGCCTGGCACTTGCGCCCCCGGCTCCCACCGCCGGGCAGGAAGACCCCTTTATTACGCTGCAGACCAATGTCCCGGGCGCTTTTTCTTATGTGAGACGCGAAGAAATTGAAGCCTTGGCCGACGTCAGCCCTTCGCAATGTGTTCTGTTACTCTCAACGGGGAAAGACGTCAGGGCATTTGAAAAATGCGCCTCTGCATTGGACGAACTTCAAAGCAATAGCTTCATTTCCTTCCCGGCTGAATTCGGAAACATATACGTTTCTCCTCAAGGTGTCGTTGAGTTGGTTTGGACAGGCAATTCCAGGTGCCATCTAACTTTAGAAAGCAGAGAGTTTGTCGATGCCAAAGAATCATGCAACGACGTGCACAAAGCATTGCCGCGCGAATAGTTCTTTAGCGTCATGCGCTTTTGCCAACTTTTTTGGAGCTGCGCTCGCCAGGAAAGAAGACTCGCCCCTTGGAAGTGGTTTTGACAGGGATTAGATAAGATTGCTGGTCCGCATTGGGAGACGAAGATGGTTGACGAACACCTGACCGGCGACGCCGGTGCGGGACCCCAATCCAAGTCCGGCGACATAGCGGCGGCGCCCAAGGATCCGCGAAACGCGATCATCGACGCGCTCTTGGAGCTCGCCGGAGAGCGCAATTGGGAAGACATCACGATTTCGGATGTCGCGGCCCGCGCGAATGTCCCGCTCTCCACCTTTCGCGACATTTTTCCGTCGAAGGGCGCGGTGCTCGCGGGTTTTTCGCGCCGGATCGATCACGTCGTTCTCGACGCGGCGGGCGACGGCTTAACTGGGGAACCGGTCAAGGAGCGTCTGTTCGATGTTCTAATGCGCCGCCTCGACGCATTGGCGCCCTACAAGCTCGGCCTCGAAGCCATTTCCGGCTGGACGCGGCGCGATCCGCTGGCGGCCGCCGCGATCAATCGCGTGGTCGTCAATTCGATGCGCTTCATGCTGGAGGCGGCTGGAATCGAATCCGAGGGTCCGGTCGGCGCCTTCAAACTGCAAGGCCTCGCGCTTGCCTGGATGCGCGTTCTGCGGGTCTGGTTTCGCGACGACGATCCGGGGCTTGCCTCGACCATGGCGGCGCTCGACCGCGAATTGACCAAGGGCGGGGGTTTTGTCGCGCGGGCGGAGGATTTGAACCGGCTTGTCTCGCCTTTGTTTTCGCTGGCGCGTTCCGTGTTCGAGCGCAGGCCTAGTCGCGGGCCGTCCCGTCGCGGCGGCCATGGCGAGAGCAAGGACGAGCCGGCAGCCTCTTGAGGCGCATGCACTTTTCAAGAACTTTTAGGGCAACGGCGCATCGTGCCGCGACCATTCCCGCGGCGCGAGTTCGATGGCTCTCGGCGCTGCGGGGCGGCCATTCCCCAGCCGGCCAAACTTGCCCACCTTGAGCCTCTCGGTAACCCAAAGCCTGACCGAAGGTGCGGCCAGCGCCAGTCCCACTAAATCGGACACAAAGCCGGGCAGGATCAACAACACCGCTCCGAGCCCGGCCAGCGTGCCGTCGAGAACCGCTTCCCTCGACAAACCACTCTGCTCGCTTGTTCTCCTCGCCACCGCCTGCCGCAACCGCAGAACAGCCGATAGACCGACGCGACGCAACGTGCTAAGACCGGCGAGGCTCGTCAAAATGCAAGCGACAATGGCGCCGGCAATGCCGATCAAATGAACGACAGCCGCGAAGGCCACGAGTTCCGCCCCGAGCCAAAGCGCGAGATAGGTTACGACCAGAACCGGCAGGCGGACGATAGGTTGATGCATGATGGCGCCGTTCGATCGAAGGCGAAGCATAAAAGCCCCCCGTGAAGACTGGACTTTGGCTTTATCTCTCCCCAAATAGATAGCATGATAAAAGCACAATCAAGACCCAACAGGGTCCGGCTCGGAAATCAAGCAGCACCTCGATGCAAAACTCCTTCGATATGACGACGATTGTTTTCGCGCTTCTCGCCGCTTTCGTGGTGTGGAAACTGCGGTCCGTCCTCGGCACCCGCAATGGCGCCGAAAAACCGCCCAGCAATCCATTCGCGAGCCGCGCGCCTGGCGGTTCCGGGGCGCGGCGCGGTGATCCGGACAGCGCCGACTCTGGTCATCGAGTCATCCCCCTCCCCGGAGCGGCCGAGCCTCCGGTTGCGATTGCGCCGGCCAGGGACGACAGATGGAAACCAAATGCCGAGCCCGGCTCGAAAGCCTGGGCGGGGCTCGACGCCATCGCCGCCGCCGATCCGGCCTTTGCCATCAAGCCGTTTGCGGAAGGCGCCAAATCCGCCTATGAGATGATAGTGACCGCATTCGCCGAAGGGAACCGCGAGGTTTTGCGAAACCTTTTGTCCCCCGAGGTTTTCGAGAGCTTTGCCGCCGCTCTCGCCGAGCGCGAAAAGCGCGGCGAGAAGGTTACGATGACATTCGTTTCGATCGACAAGGTCATGATCGACGATGCCGGGCTGAATGGCCGGACCGCCGAGATCAAAATCCATTTCACCGCCCAGATGATCACCGCGACACGCAACCAGGCCGGGACGGTGATCGATGGAAGCCCGGACAAAGTCGTGCAAATCGACGACATTTGGACATTCGCCCGGGACACCGGCTCCCGCGATCCGAACTGGAAACTCGCCGCGACCGAAACCGCGCAGTGATTGGCCGCGGCGCTGCATTGGCAGCATGACCGCTCCGCGGGCGTGCCGGGAGCGGTTAGGGCCATGATCGCTTTAAATTGAAACGATCATGCTCTCGATGTGTTTGCCTGAACGCATGTTCTTGTCGGAAGAGTCGGCAACTTTCCGGGATCATGCGCTGGGTTTTGCCAATGACCGCACCCCCATTCCCGCCGGATTCCACGGCGGGAACACGAGACCTGCGCGGCTTATCGCTTACCCGCGTATCGTTTGCGGATCTCGCCGGTTTCAGGCAAGACGATCATCTCGAAGCATTCGGGGTGTTCGCGCGGTCCTGCGCGGCAATCGCCGCGAAAAAAAACCCTTTACGTAATGGGGCCCCCGCCACCCCCGCACTTTATGCCATAGCCAACGCGGCGCTCCGCCAAGAGATGCGGGAGCCCACCCAAGCGAGGCGGTTTTTCGAACGCCATTTCCGGCCCTGCCGCGTGTCCGGATGCGCGGGGGTGCGCAACGCCGGCTTTCTAACCGGCTATTACGAACCCATTGTCGAAGGATCGTCGCTGCGCACGCCCAATTTCACGGCGCCGGTGCTCGGCCGGCCGGACAATCTCCATGCCCTCGCGCCCTATCCGGACCGCGCCGCGATCGAGGCTGGTGCCATTGAACGCCACACGGCGCCAATCGTCTGGCTGCGCGACCGGGTCGAGGTGTTCCTTGCCCAGGTGCAAGGCTCCGCGCGTGTCCGTCGCGCGGATGGCAGTCTCCTCCGGCTCGCCTATGCCGGACGCAATGGTCATCCCTATGCCTCGATTGGCCGCATTCTGATCGATACCGGCGAAATCGCCGAAGCCGATATGTCGCTTGCCGCCCTCAAGCAATGGATTCGCGCGCACGGCCAAAATCCCGGAGACGCGGGCGCGGTGTTGATGCACCGCAATAAATCCTATGTTTTCTTCTCGCCCCACGAGGAATGCGAGCCGGCCCGCGGCCCGATCGGCGGCCAAGGGATAAGCTTGACGGCATTACGGTCGATCGCCGTCGACCGCGCGATCTGGACTTACGGATTGCCTTTCTGGATTGCCGCCGATCTGCCTTGGCGCGGTTTGTCCCCCTCGCCATTCCGGCGCCTAATGATCGCCCAGGACACCGGCTCCGCCATCACAGGTCCCGCCCGCGCCGATATTTTCTTCGGCTGGGGGGATGACGCGGGCGCGCGGGCAGGCGATATTCGGCACGCGGGCGACGTCGTTGTTCTTCTGCCCGCTGAAGAGGCGCCGGACCCGTGAATGAAAACTTCCCTTCCCCCGGCAAGCCCCGGCTCCGGCGGCTGAGCGCGGAAGAGATCGAGCTCTGGCTTAACGTGACGCGGGGCGTCGCGCGCCGGCCGGGGAGCGGTTCGTTGCGGCTTCCACCGCCGCGAAATGACGCGGAGCTTCCGGCGAGCGAGGCCGGAAACAATCTGCCCGAAGGAGCCAGCGCGGAGAAGACGCCTCCTTCGCCGGTCGAGCGCAAGGCTCCTCCCCCGCTCGCCCCGCTTGAGCGGCGGCTTCGCCAAAAGCTCGCGCGCGGCGGCGCCGCGCCCGACGCCGCGATCGACCTCCATGGCCTGCGCCGGCAGGAGGCTTTCGCTGCCCTTCGGGAATTCTTGGCGAGGGCACAGATCGAGGGCGCGCGGCTTGTCTTGGTGGTGACCGGCAAGGGCGGGCGCGCCGCGTCCGACGGTGGCGCGGCAGGCGTCTTACGCAAAAGCGTGCCAAACTGGCTGCGCGGCGCGGAATATCGTTCGATCGTCCTCGGTTTCGAGGAAGCCTCGCGCCCGCACGGTGGCGCCGGCGCACTCTATGTACGGCTCCGGCGGCGCGATCGCGCCGAGGGCGGAAAGCCATCGCCTTGAGGGCTCCAAAACTCAGCTTTCGCGATGTCGCGGCGCCTTCGATCGCCGACCTCGACCTCATGGCGCAATCGGCTTTCGCCGCCCTGCCGGAAGACCTCCGCCGCCTCTGTGACGGCGTTGTGATCCGCGTCGAGGATTTTCCCGACGATGAAACGCTCGACGAGATGAACTGCGCGAGCGAATTCGACCTGTTGGGCTTGTTTCGCGGCCGCGGCCGCGCCCAATCCGAGGCGACCCCGATGACCGGACAATTTCCAAACATGGTGTGGCTCTACCGCCGCCCGATCCTCGACTTCTGGGCGGAACACGAAGAGACGCTCGACGCCATCGTCACTCATGTTCTCGTGCATGAAATCGGCCATCATTTCGGGCTATCCGACGAAGATATGCGGGCAATCGAGCAGGCCGCTGGATAGCGCGCCAGAGCGTTTCCCGATCACATGTTTTTTCAGAACGCGGACCAGTTTTCACTTCTCTCAAAAATGGCTCGGGGATACCAATGTTCGATGCCGCGCTCGCCGCCGCGAGCCAGATTCTTACGCCGCCGTTCCGGACGGCCCTTTGGAAGACGCTGGCGCTGACGCTGGCTTTGCTTGCCCTCGTCTGGATCGCGCTTCACAAGCTTATCGTCGCGGGCGTCGTGCTTCCCTATCCTTGGGCGGCGACCGCGTTGTCGTTTATCGGCGGGGTAGGGCTCTTCGTCGGCCTCGCGTTTCTGGTCGCGCCGGTGTCGTTCATTGTCGCGGGCTTTTTTTTCGACGAATTGGCGGAAGAAGTTGAGCATGAACTGGCCCCTGGCGAAGCGCCAGGCCGGCCTCTTTCGCTCGGCGGCGCGGCATGGCTATCGGTCAAATTTTCCGCCGTCGCGCTCGGCGTCAATCTTGTCGCGCTTTTGTTGCTGCTGGTTCCCGGCGTCAATGCCGCCGCATTTTTCGGCGCCAACGCCTATTTGTTCGGACGAGGCTATTTCGAACTCGCGGCCTCACGCTATCTTCCGCTCGGCGAGGTTCGGCGGTTGCGCAAAAAGAACGCGTTTCGCTTGTTTGGCGCCGGGCTTGTCATGGCGGCGATCCTTGCCGTTCCAGTCTTCAATTTGCTCACGCCGCTGTTTTCGACCGCATTCATGGTGCGTATCGCTAGAAACATCATGCGGTCCGCCGGGCAAGCGCCGCGCTCGGCGTCGGGTTAAGAGTGAACTCTCAGAACGCGCGCGTGCCGGCGAATTGCCCGGTTTTGCGGTAACGGTAGAGATAGGAAGGCACCAAGGTCTCGAACGGTTCGGGCGTTATGCCAAGGCCGCGCAAGGTCCGCCCTTCGGCCTCCGCGCGCGGCGAAACAATATTGTCGCCTCGCAAGAGTTTCACCTGGTCGGAGGTTATCGTAAGAATCTCCGGAAAAAGACCGAGCGACAATTTGCGGACAATTCCGGTAACGAAGGCGAGCGATCTCGCGCGCCCGAAAGAGATCGGGATGAGCCGGCGGCGGCGCCCGGTCACCGTCAGGACGAACGTAATGATCCGCCGCAGCGTCGCGACTTCCGGGCCGCCCAATTCATAGATTATCCCTGGCCTGGCCTTGCCGTCGACAGCCAACGCGATCGCCGTCGCGACATCCCCGGCGAAGACGGGCTGAAGTTTGGTTGCGCCGCCGCCGATCAAGGGGAGCGCCGGCATGAGCCGCGCCATCGCCGCGAACCGATTGAAGAATTGATCCTCCGGCCCGAACACGACCGAGGGCCGCATGATGATGGCGTCGGGCAGGATTTGCCGCACCGCCGCCTCGCCAAAGGCCTTGGATTTCGCGTAGACGGAAGAACCCGAAGGGTCGGCTCCAATGGCCGACATTTGCACGAAAACTTCCGTGCCCGCGTGTTTCGCCGCCTTGGCGACGGATTGCGCGCCGAGGTGGTGAATCGCGTCGAAACGTTGCGCGCCCAACTCATGCAATATGCCAACCAGATTGATGGCCGCTTGCGCATCCCGCAACGCATGGGCAACAAACTCGGGATAGCGCACATTCGCCTGGACAGCATGGATTTGACCGGCCGTGCCAAGCGGCTGCAAGTGAAACGCGAGATCCGGGCGGCGTACCGCGACCCTGACCCGCCAGCCGCGCCGCGCCAAGGCGCGCACCACATGCCGGCCGACAAAACCCGAACCGCCGAACACCGTCACAAGCCGGTCCGTTTTTACCAATTCCTCCGCCATGGCGCTGGTCCCGGGGTGCGAAGATTAATGCCAGCGTTGTTTTAGAGCGCTTTCGCAGGCAATGGAATCGCGAAAGCGCTGGGGGCTCGTAATTTCGCCGTGCGGGGTCGTGGTTTGCAAAGAGGCCTGGCACGCGGGCCAGTCGATGCTTTGTATTGACAAAACCGAGGACCGGCCCGTATCAGGGGCCGCAGCCCTGGTGGCGGAATTGGTAGACGCGCTGGTTTCAGGTACCAGTGGTGAAAGCCGTGGAGGTTCGAGTCCTCTCCTGGGCACCAAATCCATATCCAAAGCCGTTCAAGGACATCCAGAAATTCTCGCAAAATAAGCTAAATAGCGCTTACGGATGTCCTAAATCGTCCGCAGGAATCCGTTGACAGCCAGCAAATTTGTTGGCCTTGGCGCAAGGTGCCGAGACACGAGGCCAACAGATGCTGACCAACTCGGCGAAACCCAAGACAGGCTAGACCGTTAAACTCTCGGATGGCGGCGGCCTGCAATTGTGGGTTCAGCCGTCGGGTTCGAAGCTCTGGAATTTGGCTTATTGTTTTGCTCGCAAGCAGCGCAAGTTCGCCATCGGTTCCTATCCGGGCATCGGATTGAAAGAGGCACGCGCGAAGCGGGAAGAGGCCAGGAAGCTGTTGGCCTCGGGTTTCGATCCGAACCAACAAAAGCGGCTCGGAAAGTTTGCCTCGGAAAGCCAAAGGGCCGATACTTTCGAGGCCATCAGCCGCGGGGTTCTGGATAAGAAGCGCCGGGAAGGAAAGTCGGAGAAGACCGTCAGCAAGGCTGAGTGGCTCTTCGGCCTCGTGACCCCTGCACTGGGGCCGCGCCCCATCGCTGAAATTATCGCGCCCGAAGTCTTAGCCGTGCTTCAGCAGGTCGAAACCAGAGAACGCCTGGAGACGGCTCGGCGGCTTCGGGCGACCATCGGGCAAGCCTTTCGCTTCGCCGTGGCGACTGGCCGCGCCGTGAATGACCCGACCAGCGCCCTGCGCGGCGCCCTGACTGCGTCAATTGTCCAGCATCGCGCCGCTATCGTCGAATCCGTCCGCTTTGGCGCGCTTTTGCGCGCAATAGATGGCTATGATGGGATGCTAGCGGTCCGCTCCGCCCCGCAGTTACTCGCTTTGACCTTTGCGAGGCCAGGAGAATTGCGTTTCGCCACATGGAAGGAATTCGACCTCGATGCAGGCGTCTGGACCATTCCTGCGAACCGCATGAAGATGCGTCGGCCGCATCGCATCTCCCTGGTGTCGCAAACCGTCACCGTCCTGGAAGAGCTTCGCACACTCACGGGGCAATTCGAATTGCTCTTTCCAGGCGTGCGCTCACCCTCGCGGCCACTATCGGAAAACACGCTCAACGCGGCTCTACGACGGCTTGGATACGCCAAGGACGACATGTCCAGCCGGCTTCCGGGCGGCGGCATCTTCGCTACCGAACGAATGTGGCAAGTGGAACGCCGATGCCATCGAAGCGCAGCTCGCCCATGTCGAGTCCAACGCGGTCCGAAAGGCTTACGCCCGCGCTGAGTATTGGGCAGAGTGCGTCGAGATGATGGCATATTGGGCGGATCGGCTGGACGAATTGCGGCGGGGCGGAATTGTTGTGCCCTTGCGAGCTTGAGCGACGCGCGCGCATGGCAGCGGTTGCCTCACGTAATTTCCAGCGACGGGCTTAAGCTGGTACTGCGCAGCCCGCCCTGACTGAGCCGAAAGCGCTTGCCCGGCGCAGCGCCGCGCGCGCGGCGAAATCCAGAAAAGCGCCGCACAGCCTACTGCCAATAGTGCCGAAAGAAATCTAATCCCGCATTCTCCGGACGGCGCAAACAGGAGTGCGCATCATCGCGGAAGTGGCAATCTTTTCGGCCGGCGTCTGAAGCAAGCGGGCAAAAATCCGCAAAATCGAGCTCAGAGCCTACGGCCGATGAGCGATAACGCCATTCTCCCGGCAATGCGGCGCATGGGCATCGGCAAGGATGAAATGAGTGGGCACGGCTTCCGGGCGGTAGCACGGACGATTCTTGACGAAGTGCTAAGGGTCCGCCCTGACTACATCGAACACCAACTAGTGTAGTGTCTCGTGCAAAAGGTTACAATTTATCCTGGCGCGCGAGCGGTGGCATTTTCAGCGCCGCTCTGCCGCGATTGACCTTGAGGATGATGTCGTGCGCGGATTTTGTCCAGACGAAAGGCGTCGGATCGGCATTGTTGTGCTTGATGTAGTCGTGGATGGCGGCTTCAAGTTCCGGCACGCTCGTGAAAACACCGCGGCGAATACGCTCCGTGGTGATCTTTCCGAGCCAGCGTTCGACGAGGTTCAACCACGATGACGAGGTTGGAATGAAGTGGAGGTGAAAGCGCGGGTGTTTGGCGAGCCAATCCCTGACCTCCTGTTTTTTATGGGTCGCGTAGTTGTCGGCAATGCCGTGAATGTCGAGTTGTTTGGGCGTGTTGCGGCCGATGGTTTTTAGAAAAGCCAGAAATTCCTGATGCCGATGGCGCTTCATGCACTGACCGATGACTTCGCCTTTCAGGACATCGAGCGCGGCAAACAATGTGGTTGTCCCGTTGCGCTTGTAGTCATGCGTCAGGGTGCCTTGGCGGCCTTTCTTCATCGGCAAGCCAGGCTGGGTGCGATCAAGTGCCTGGATCTGGCTTTTTTCGTCGATGCAGAACACCAGCGCGTGTTCCGGCGGGTTCATATACAGGCCGATAACATCTTCAAGTTTTTCGATAAAATGCGGATCGTTGGACAGTTTGAACGTCTTGACCAGATGCGGTTTCAGGCCGTGCGCATCCCAAATCCGCTGCACCGAAGCTTTGCTGACACCGCTGATTTTAGCCATCGAGCGGCAGCTCCAGTGCGTCGCGTGCGCGGGCGGGGTCAAGGTTTTTTCAACGACTTCGGTTTCTTTTGTTGGTGGCAAAGGTTTGAAACTGCGTCCCCGGGGACGATCTTGATAAAGCGCGTCAACGCCGCCTTCGGCAAAGCGGTTGCGCCAGCCGATGATGGTTGGACGCGATGTGCCAAGTTGTTTCGCCAGCGCGTTGGTTGATTTTCCTTCGGCCGCACCCAGAATAATCCGCGCCCGCAAAGCGATGCGCTGCTCCGTCTTGCCGGAACGCGCCAGCCGTGCCAAGGCCGCCTTGTCCGCGGGCGTCATGTCGAGTGCCGGGCTGCCTGTCCACATGCAGCGCAGTATACACGTCCCGGATCACATTGTAAAGCGTTGCGTGAGACTATACACTAGTACCCGGAATCATTGGTCCGCGAAACGTGCCTTGAGGCGCTTTTGATAGACTTGGGATTTGGTCCAGACGAAGGCCTTGGCATTTTCGTTATAGGCCTCGATGAAGGCATCGATGTGCTCCCCGAGTTGTTTGACCGAGGTGAATGATGCGTCCTTGAGCGAGTTGCCTTGCAGGATCGAGAACCAGATCTCGACTTGATTGAGCCAGGAAGCACGCCTGTCCGCGCTCGATCCCAGGATCGAGATCATCCGCTATGAAAAGAGGCAGCCGGGCGAGATGATCCATATCGACATCAAGAAGCTCGGCCGCTCACAAGGGGCCGGACTTCGCGTCACCGGCAATCGCATCGGGCAAAGCGCGCCGCGCAGCCGCAAGCAAGGCGGCAAGGGCTGGGAATATCTCCATCTGGCGGTCGACGATCACTCCCGGCTGGCCTATTCTGAAATCCTGCCAGATGAAACACGGCGCTCCTGCCTGAAATTCCTTTGCATTCCCTTGCGCTTCTTTCGCGATCACGGCGTGAAGGTCTTGCGCGTCATGACCGACAATGGCGTCAGCTTCCGCTCACACCGCTACGCAAAGGCGTTGCGAATGCTGAAAATCAAGCACACGCGCACCAGACCCTATCCGCCAAGAACAAACGGAAAGGCCGAGCGCTTCGTGCAGACCTCCTTGCGGGAATGGGCTTATACCAAACCCTACAACCATTCATCCGAACGGGCCGCCGCACTAATGCCTTTCCTCCACCATTACAATCATCATCGACCTCACTTCGGCATCAACGGATGCCCCCCGATCTCAGAGTCTGTCCCGGAACTTCATCATGGATTACAGAGCTTTCTTAGCATGATCCGGATGGAGGCGAGGCGGAGGAAAGCAAGCGCGTTACGGGTTAGGTTTTCAAAATCCTTGGCCAGCCTGCGACAACGGTTGAGCCAGGCGAAGGTGCGCTCGACAACCCATCGTTTGGGCAGGACAACGAACTTTCTCAGCGCGGGCCGCTTGACGATTTCGATTTCCCATTCACGGCTGATCGCCGCCACGGCGGCGGCCATTTGGGGGCCTTGATAACCGCCATCGGCGATGATTTTGGTGATGAAGGGAAACAGGGGACGCAGTGCCTTCAACACCAATGGTCCACCGTCGCGATCCTGAATGTCGGCGGGATGAACCACGGCTGCAAGTTTCAGACCGAGCGTATCGACCGCGATATGGCGTTTTTTACCGTCGATCTTTTTGCCGGCGTCATAGCCGTGCGGATCGATCCGCGCCCCCCTTTTTCCGTGCTTTTCACGCTTTGACTGTCGATGATGGCAACGGTTGGACTGACGGCGCGGCCAGCCTGTTCTCGACACAGGACGTAGAGCTCATGATGAAGGCGCAAAAGCGTGCCATCATAGTTCCAAAGATCGAAATACCTGAAAACAGTGCTTTTCGATGGCAGGTCTTTCGGCAGGTAGCGCCACTGGCAACCCGTGCTCAGAATATACATGATTCCGTTGACCACTTCGCGCATGTCCACGCGGCGTTTGCCGCCACCGCGCTTCGCCGGAGGTATCAACGGCTCCACCAGCCCCCATTCCTCGGCCGTCAAATCGCTCGGGTATCTCTGTTGGCTCCGGTCATAACGGCCCCGGTTTTCTTTCGTCCACATCGGCGGCCCCTCCTCGAATCAGGCCACCTCTCTTGATCACAAATGATTCTTTTGATTCAAGAAGTTTCAGAACAGACACTCAAGGATCTCCGTCAATAACCTGGCGAGACACGACAGCTAGCCACAATGATGTTACGAATGAGTTGGGTTGAAAGCGTTATCATGGTAGTTTTGCTGGTCAAAAGTCCCCCGTGGTCAGATTCCGCCGCCGTCGACGAAGATGTCGCTGCGCGCTTGCGCCTGTGTGATGTTGCTCTTTGGTGGCACGCCGCGCGTGAGCCAGACGTTGCCGCCTATAGTAGATCCACGGCCAATGGTGATCCGGCCAAGGATGGTTGCGCCGGCGTAGATCACAACATCATCCTCAATGATGGGGTGCCGGGCCCCACCCTTGAACAAGGCGCCGTTGTCATCCACGGCGAACCGCTTGGCCCCCAGCGTAACGCCCTGATACAGGCGGACATTTTGGCCGATGACCGCGGTCTCGCCGATGACGACACCGGTGCCGTGGTCGATGAAGAAGCTGCCGCCGATCTTGGCGCCTGGATGAATGTCGATCCCCGTGTCGGAATGGGCAATCTCTGCAATAATGCGGGCAAGCAGAGGAGCGCCTAATTCATAAAGCTCATGCGCGAGCCTATGACGTATGATGGCTACAATGCCAGGGTAGCAGAAGAGCACTTCATCGATGCTCTGTGCCGCGGGGTCTCCCTGAAAGGCAGCGAGAATATCACTTTCGAGAAGCGCCCGCACCCTTGGCAGGTTAGCGGCGAAATCGCGGGTGATCTTGATCGCCCGCTCCTCTCGCGGCGCACCGCCGTTGTCCGGCAATCCGGATGCAAGCTTCAGTTCCCGGCGCACTTGTTCAAGAAGGGATTGCAGCGCTCCATCGAGCGTGCGTCCGATGTAATAATCAACTCCTTCCTCGGTGAGAGACGGGGGACCGAAATGCCTTGGAAAAAGCACCGCGGACAATCCCTCCAGAACATCGGATAGCGCTTCTTGCGACGGCAGCTCGTAGGTCACGCCATCAGGTTTGGTGTTTTGCCGCCATTCGCCGCGCAAAGTCCGCAGCTGCAAAACGATGCGATGCAAATCCCACTGTGACTGCGCGAGCGCGTCTTTATCGTTTTCTCTGAGTCGATAATCCATGCCGCGATCTACTCCGCGTAAATGGCCAGACGGAACGGACCGGAGGAATAATGGATTGACGGGCCATTTCGGTGCATCGGCTTTGCCATTGTTTTGGCCATTGTTTTAACCTGCGGCCTATCCCCACCGGGTCGTCATCAATGCCGGTCTATATACAATTGGTCTCGCCCGCGCCGCGTATCCGGCAATCCCACGGCAGCTTCGAGCCGGAATCATGTAGCATTAAACCAAGAGAATATTTTTCCATATTTACGCTAAGTGGAGGAATATGTATCTTGTTTCATATTGTTATATTTGGTGTTTTAATTCCAGAGACGCGCTGGAACACAGTTGTTCAATTCGAGCGGTTTAGGACACGCGCGCGGAAATGTTGCATCCGCTCCGTCCACGGATGGCGCGCTGGGATTGGTCGGGACTTTCAGCGAAAGCCGATGGCGCCTCGCCTGGCGGCCATCGGCGGCAAAACTCAGTGTGCGCGATAGCTCTTCTGTGTCTGGATGCGATGCAGCGCGGCGGCGAGCGCCTGTACATCCTCGTGGGTGTTATAGAGCGCGAGCGAAGGCCGCACCGTGGTCTCGAGCCCGAACCGGCGCAGGATCGGCTGCGCGCAATGATGGCCGGCGCGGACCGCGATGCCCTCCTGGTCGAGCGCGGCGCCAACATCATCGCTCCGGCAGCCGTCGAGCACGAACGAGATCACGCCCGCTTTTTCCTTCGCCGTCCCAATGATGGAGAGGCCCGGCACGCCAAGCAGCACCTGTGTCGCATAGTCGAGCAGCCCATGCTCGTAGCTTGCTATATTCGCCATCCCGATGCGATCGAGATAGTCGATCGCGGCGCCGAGCCCGACCGCGTCCGCGATATTGCCGGTGCCGGCCTCGAAACGCAGCGGCGGCGCCTGGTAGACGGTCTTCTCGAAAGTGACGTCGGCGATCATATTGCCGCCGCCCTGCCACGGCGGCATGGCGGCGAGCACCTCGGGCTTGCCATAAAGAACGCCGATGCCGGTTGGGCCGAAAACCTTGTGGCCGGAAAACACATAAAAGTCGCAGTCCAGCTCCTGCACGTTGACCGGCATGTGCGACACGGCCTGGGCGCCATCGACGAGCACGCAAGCGCCATGGCGATGCGCGATCACCACCATCTCCTGCGCCGGCGTCACCGTGCCGAGCGCGTTCGAGACCTGAGGCAGCGAGACGATTTTGGTTCTTGGCGACAGCAGCTTCGTATATTCCTCCAAAATCACCTGCCCGCTGTCATCGACCGGAGCGACCCGCAAGACCGCGCCGGTGTCGGCGCACAGCATTTGCCATGGCACGATATTGGCATGATGTTCAAGCCAAGTGATCACGATCTCGTCGCCTTCCCGCACATTGCGGCGGCCCCAGGCCTGGGCAACGAGGTTGATTGCTTCGGTCGCGCCGCGCGTGAAAACGATGTCGTTGGGCGAACCCGCGCCAAGGAAGCGGCGGACTTTTTCGCGCGCTGCCTCGTAGGCATCGGTGGAACGCGCGGCAAGCGCATGAGCGCCCCGGTGGATATTCGAGTTCTCGTTCTCATAATACAGAGAGATCCGGTCGATGACCGCCCGTGGCTTCTGGGTGGTCGCCGCATTATCCAGCCAGACCAATGGTTTGCCATGCACATGCCGATGCAGGATGGGAAAATCCCGCTTGATCGCGTGGGCGTCGAACTCGCGGGTTCCGGAGATGAGATCAGGGTTGATTGCGGGCTCAAACCGGGGCGCGGCGGGAGCTAAACCTCGAGATTCGACGGGTGTATCCGAAGCTGTGGCCGGCGTGCTTGCCGCTTGGCTTTCATCAAGGAAATACAAAGTCTCGCCCGGGATCGCCGGATATGTCGACATGGAGCCCTGCGAAAAACCGGACGGAAACGTGGTTGACGGGGACGCCGCCACGCTGCCGGGCTCTTGCGGGCGAAGGTCCGCCTCGGTTGGGAAGTTTGGCGCGAAAGCCGGGCTCTGTTCGATTGATGGAGCGGGGACTCCGGCGGCGGCGGGCGCAGTAGGCTGGGCCGGTGCCAAGGCAGTTCCAGCCTCGTCGAGGAAATATAGGGCTTCGCCCTGACCAACCGGACCGGGCGCGGGGATGGAGCCGCGCGAAAATCCCGCAGGAGAAAATCCCGAAGCGGATGTAGACGGCACGAGAGACGTCAATTGGCCGAGACTTTGCGGCAGGGCGCGCAGATCCGCGTCGCCGAGGAACCCTCGGAGCGCCTCATGGCCTTTTTCCGGGGGAGGACCGGAAAGGCCCGTGGCCGGGACTGCGGCGGCGGGGACGCCCACGGCGAGCCCGGCGGCGGGAATATGCCGTCCGAAATAATTCGTCGTGGGGTCGCCGCCAAACGGGGTTTGACGGCCAGGAAGCTCAGTGACGAAGGGGGTGGCAAGCGCGCCCGGCGCACTTGTTCCCGTCGCAGCCGCGGCGGCGCCGATGGCGCCCGGTACGGAAGTGGGCGGGGCGGGCGGGCGCTCTTGCGTGGTGGCAAAATTCGCCAATGCCTGAGGATCGGCCATTTGCCCAGGCGAAGCATTGAGAAAAGTGTTCGCCAAACGCGCGATCAATCCGGGGTCGATCACGGAGGGCGCCTCGCCCCCCCATTGGGGGGCGGGCGGGGTTGTCACCGGCGCGCTAGCCACTGCGTGGCGAGGATCAGGCATATTCATGATAGTGGCCAATCTCCACATTCTCGAGCACGCCGAGTGCATCCTCGGTGAGGATCGCGGACGAGCAGTAGAGAGAGATCAGGTAGGAGGCGATCGCCTTGCGGTTGATTCCCATGAACCGGACCGAAAGGCTTGGCGTCACTTCCCCCGGCACGCCAGGCTGGAAGAGCCCGACCACGCCCTGCTTCTTTTCGCCCGTGCGCAAGAGCAGGATGGTCGTCTTGCCGGTTCCGTTCGTGGCATCGGTTATCTTGAGCTTGTCGCTCGGGACGAGCGGGAGCCCGCGCCAGGTCAAAAACGGCGTGCCGAACAAATTGATCGTTGGCGGGGGAACGCCGCGCCGTGTGCATTCGCGGCCGAAAGCGGCGATCGCTCGCGGATGGGCAAGGAAAAACGCCGGCTCCTTCCAGACCTTTGCGATCAATTCGTCCAAATCATCTGGAGTAGGCGACCCCCAGCGGGTGGCAATTTTCATCGCGGGCGCGGCATTGGTGAGAAGACCGTAATCCGTATTATAGAGGAGCTCGGCCTCCTGGCGCTCCTTGACCTTTTCGACGAGCAGACGCAGCTGTTCCTGGATTTGATCATAAGGCTGGTTGTAGAGATCGGAGACGCGGGTTTGGACATCGAGAACGGTGGTGACAGCGTTTAAAAAATATTCGCGCGGGGTCTGATCATAATCGACGAAGGTTTCCGGCAGATCGCTATCGCGCTCCCAGCTCGGGCTGCATTCAACTTCGTCCAAGCCCTCTCTTTCCTTGACCTTGTTCAACCGGTAGATACCAGCCTCGACCGGGACCCAGGGCAGAAAGGTAATCAGCCAGCGCGGCGTGATCGCCAGCATTTGCGCCCGGGTTTTTGTCGCATTGGCGAGTTGGCGGGCAGCCGGTTCGCTTAGTGTTCGGCGCAGCTCGACGTCATCGGGCATATATCACCTCCTAATCTCGAAAATCGCGTGACGATCTCAACCAGGGGCAGTGTAACATCACTTGCGGAGAATATTTTTCTTTTTTGAATAGGCGAAATATTAGTCTATATTTATCTAAATACTATATATTAAATGTACTTTTTGTGCGACCTTTCAAGTTATTTGATGTGATTTATAGATATATTGAATTCCACCATTTAACATTTTTGAGTTATTTACTCAGCTTCCAGCTCACATCTCATTGGTCGCAAGCGTCTCTCTCCGCGAACACGCGGTAGGATCGGGCGGCCGGGATTCTTTTTCGCAACCACTTGCAAAGCCTTATGCAGCTATGTACACTAGTTCTATAAACTTTATGATAGCAGTTGGCAGCGGTTCCTTTTGAGTTGGGTTGCGCAGGAATGAGCGAACCAAAAATCAGGCGGATCCCAATGCAAGACGGAAGTTTCATCGATGCGATCGATAAGCGGATCCTCCGCATCATTCAGCAAGACGCCAGCCGGTCAATTTCTGGAATTGCAGCGGAGGCCGGGCTTTCGCAAACGCCCTGCTGGAAACGGCTGCGGCGGCTTACGGCCAACGGCGTCATCAAGCGCCGGGTCGCGCTTCTCGATCCGGAGAAGCTAGGACTTCGAACCACCGTATTCGTTTCCGTTCAAATCGCCGGTCATTCAAGCAAAGATTTGGCCCGCTTTGCCGTGAATATTGCCGCAATGGAAGAAGTCATGGATTTATATCGCTTGGCGGGCGATGTTGATTTCGGCATGCGGGTCGTCGTGCCGGATGCGACGGCTTTCGATACCTTTTACAAGCGTTTGATCGATCTAATACCGGTCAAGAACGTGACGTCCCGCTTCGCCCTGGAACACATCAAATCCGAAACCGCTTTTCCGATCGAGAACTGAAACAGGCGTGTGCAGGCGTATCTCCTTCAACGTCAACCCCGCTTACCAGCTAAACCGGTTTCCGGTGAGCGGTGTTTAAGCGGCGGTGAAAGTGACAGTGCCAAATCTCCGCGCCACGAAGGGCGGCCCAAGGGCCATGAAGCCGAAGCTCTGATTTCGCGGCGGCTTCGCGTGCATGCATAAAATATGACAGGCGAAATCCTCAACCGCCGGGGACGTTTCGCGGCGTCCGGGCCGGACCGGATGGAGACCGTTGCCACGAAAAAGCTTGCTGGCGGCGGCGTGACGCGCAAGCGGATAGCGGAGCTTGCGAACGAAGCCATTGACGCGGGCGATTTTGATCCGGACGGGCATGCGGCGGATGACCCGGCAGGCGCGAGGCCGGGGCGGACGAGGCCGTGGCGCGCGAGTGGTGCGAAAACCAACGGTATGGCTGGACCGCCCGCTACCATGACCACGTCGTCACGCGACTTGAGGCGCACGTGTATCCCGAAATCGGCGCGCGCCCCATCGCCGAAATTGAGCCACCCGAATTGCTCGCAGCTCTGCGCAAAGTCGAAAAGCGCGGCGCGCTCGAAATCGCGAAGCGGCTGCAGCAGACGGTCGGCCAAATCTTCCGATACGGCATCGTCAAGGGCAGGGCGAACCGGGACCCTTCAATCGACCTGAAGGGCGCGCTCAAGACCTCCGGGCGGCAAGCGCATCACAAGGCCATGCCTCGCGAGGACTTGCCGGAATTCCTGCGGGCGTTGTCCGCCTATGACGGGGCAGCGCGAACACGACTGGCGCTGCATCTCGCGATGCTGACCTTCGTGCGCACAACGGAGCTGCGGGCCGCGCGCTGGGACGAAGTCGACCTTGAAGCTGCCGAATGGCGCATCTCCGCCGAACGCATGAAAATGCGCGCTCCCCATATCGTGCCGCTGTCACGGCAAGCCGCCGAGACCTTCGCCGAGCTGCGTTTGATCGCCGGCCGAAACGACTACGTATTTCCATCGCCGGGCGCCGAAGGCTTCATGTCGAACAACACCATGCTTTCGCGATGTATCGAATGGGTTTTCACGGCCGCGCCACTGTCCACGGCTTCCGCGCGGTTGCATCCACAATCCTAAACGAAATAGGGTTCCATCCCGATTGGATCGAACGCCAGCTTGCCATGACGAACGCAATAGGGTCCGCGCCGCCTACAACCACGCGCAATATCTCCCCGAGCGCCGCCGCATGATGCAGCAATGGGCTGACTATCTCGACAAGTTGAAGGCTGGGCGGAAGTGATACCGCTGCACGGCCGCACAGCTTGACGGTTTGGCCGCGCCTAGCCGTAACACTTTCCGCGTCCAGGAATTTCCTCGATTTCTCGCGAAGGGCCGGATTGGGCACTGCCATTACTGCCGTTAGATTTCTTTCGGCACTATTGGGGTTCATCCCCGCATGCGCGGGGAACGCTCTCCAAGGCAAGCCATTGAAACGCCAAACTATTTACCGTGTCAAACAAACCTACCGACGTTCCGGCTTTGTCCATTGCTGCCACGGAGCGGACTTAGGCGTTAAATCGCAATGATCGGTCTGTCGATTGGAGATTAACCAAGAAGCTACTTCGTCACCCCTGGTTCCGGAGGCAAAAAGGAAACGAGCCGGAACCCATCGACATCGACAGGCACGCGGCGGTTCGCGCCACAGGCTTCAAACTCGAAACCTGCATCATTTGGAGCGGCCCACGCAATCACAGCATTGCCGGTCTCGATGCCACCAGTCACCTGCTCCCAGATCATCTCACGCACCTTGCGTGAATAAGTTCCGACGTAGACCCCCACCCGAATTTCGAGTAACCATATGGCGAGACGGCCTCTGAGGCGAGGCGGCGCGTTCTCAACCACGATGACCAGCATCGCCAAGGCCTCTCGGATCTTCGAAAGCGACGGGCACGGCTTCGGGAGGGTCTTCCGGCACAGGAAGGCCGCCGGCGGACAACATCTCCTCAATCCCGGGAATGAGCTGTTCGAGAAGATTGGCTTTGCGAAACGCATCGCGGCAGGCGCGCCGCGTCTCGCTCACGGGATCGGAATCGAGCTTTCTTTTGGCTGCACGACCGGCGATCTGAAACGCGATGGGAACGACCGTCTCGAATTTATAGACGTCAGCGACATCATAGACAAAGCTCTCGGCCTTGCCGCTATGAAGAAAACCGATTGCCGGCGCGTAGCCCGCCGCAAGGATCGCGGCTTCCGCCAGTCCATAGAGACAGGAATTCGCCGCGCTCAGGCAGCGGTTCGGCATATCGGCGGCGCCCCAGTTGCCAGGATCATAGTCGCGCAGCGCCAGGATATGCCATTTTCCTGCGCCTGCAATTCATAAAGGCGCTTGACCCGCGCGCCCTCGATGCCCCGCAATTGCTCGATTGAGCGCCGCTCCGGAGCGGGCTCGCCAAAACGGATTGCGTACATTTTTCGTACGACTTTCAGCCGGCGCCGTCGTCGAGCGCCAAGCGCGCTTGGCAGAGCAGTCGGTCGGAACGGGCGCCGCCGGGTTGGCCCGCAGCATAAAGCCGGACGCCGGCTTCGCCCACCCACACAACGAGCGTGCCCGCGCGGGCCGCGAGGTCGACAGCCGCACGGCAGATGCGCGCGCCCGGCTCCAGCATGAGCTGGACTTGCCCTGCAAAAGTGGAGAGCCATCCCCTAGGAAGGATAGAGGAGGTGGCGATGAGCGGGAACAAACAAAGGCGTTTCACGGATGAGTTCAAACGCGAGGCCGTGCGGCTGACGATGACCAGCGGGCGCAGCGTTGAGCGGGTTGCGGATGATCTTGGCATAGCGAAATCGACTTTGAGCCGGTGGCGATCCGAGCGCGAGCAGGCGGATTTGCTCGAGGGCCCGCAGGAGGATGTTGGCAAGGAGCTCGCACGCCTGCGCAAGGAGAATGAAATCCTCCGGCAGGAACGCGAGACCCTGAAGAAGGCCGCGGCTTTTTTCGCCAAGGAGGGAAGGCGATGAGGTTTTCATTCGTCGATGCGAAGAAAGCCGAATTCCCGGCCGCGCGCCTTTGCGAGGTTCTCGCAGTCAGCCAGAGCGGCTATTTCGCTTGGAAAAACCGCCCTGCGAGCGAACGCCCGTGCAAGGACATGGTGCTTCTTGCTCATATCCGCGAGCGTTTTCGTGTAAAAGTCGGGATTTGATCCACCGGCCAACGTCGGATTTCGCCATTCATCGCACGGGCCAAGCATTATCGGCGAGGCGGAGTCGATTCTGGCAAGGATGCCATAGGGCGTTCGGAAGAACGCCCGTTGCAAGCGACGGGCTATGGCACCGGCTTCGCCGGCGCGGGCGCGGCTCGCGTCCTTGACGGAATCGATCCGCCCGCCAAACTCGCCGCCATGAGAGGAATGGCCGGTTGCG
Source organism: uncultured Alphaproteobacteria bacterium (assembly GCA_963706215.1). Taxonomy (GTDB): domain Bacteria; phylum Pseudomonadota; class Alphaproteobacteria; order Rhizobiales; family Beijerinckiaceae; genus Methylocapsa. The sequence continues at coordinate 1,105,533 of OY970154.1, forward strand.
ATTTCCCGCGGCAGTGACTGAAAGCTCAAATTCAGTCTTTTACATTTTCGCCTGTCGCGGGAGACTTATCGGAGCCCGCGCATGCACGCCGGTCTCATGGAGGATGGTCTCGCCGCCGGACGCCACAGGGCCGCCCGGCTGAGGCGTGATAATGACCTTGAGGCGCGTCAAAAACGCCGCTTCGAAAAGACCACCGGCAGCGGCCATGGCGGGCCGGTCGCGCCCAATCATCTTGATCAGAATTTTGCGGCCACCGCACCCGATCAGAAATGGGCCGCCGGCATCGGTTATATCTGGACTGCCGAAGGCTGGCTTTATCTCGCCATTGTTCTCGACCTTTACTCGCGCCGCATTGCCGGATGGGCGGCCAGAGACCGGCTGAAAAAAGATCTGGCGCTTTCCGCCTTGCAGCGGGCGCTCGTCCCGCGCCAGCCAACGGCGGGGATTCTGCATCACTCTGATCGCGGCGGCCAGGATTGCTCATATGATTACCAACGGATCCTCGGCCGGCACGGCTTCATCCCTTCGATGAGCGGCAAGGGCAATGGCTACGACAATGCCTTGCTCGAAACGGTGTTCAAGACGATCAAATCCGAGCTGATTTGGCGCACCGGCTTCCAATCACGCCGCCAAGCTGAACATGCGATCGCCAGATATATCGGCGGCTTTTATAATCCCGTCCGCCGGCATTCGGCCCTCGGCTGCAAAAGCCCCATAATGTTCGAACAAGAAGCAAAGCGAGAGACAATGGCTCTCCACTAACCAAGGGCAAGTCCAGATCTTAAATCTTTTAAATCGTTGGTGATTCAAGAGGGGTGACCTGATTCGGGGAGGTCCCCGATGTGGACGGCGAAGAACCGCGGGCAGTGCGACCGCCGCAAATTGCGCCACCCCAATTACCTGACCGGCGATGAATGGGCATATGCCGGTCCGGTGATCCCGCCCGCCAAGCGCGGCGGCAACAAGTGTCGCGTCGATGGGCGCGAAGGGATGAACGGGCGAAGCAAGCTTTGCAAGCAAAGATTGCGGAAAGTCATGGATGTTGTGCGCACGGGTGCCAGTGGCGGGCGATTCCGAAACACCTGCCACCGCGCGGCACGCATTTCGACGATCTTGCCTTGGGAGCCTACGACGGCACCTTGGATCGCATCCATCCCGCGCTTTATGAGGAGGGCCGGGAGCGAAGCGAACGGGAGGCCAGCCCCACCGGCGACATCATCGATAGCCATCGGCCACATGCGGATTTTGCGTGCCCATGACCACTGCGTTCGTGCGCCGGCTTACGCAAGGCCGCCGATGCAAATCAAGCAAAATGCAGGGTAAGGATGAGCCCGCGTCATTGCAATTGACATCGAGGCCTCCCCTTGCGACGAAGCATCGGCATGAACCATCAAGATCCGGTCGCCCGGCGGCGGACCTTTGCGATTATTTCCCACCCCGACGCGGGCAAGACGACGCTCACCGAAAAGCTCCTGCTCTTCGGCGGCGCGATTCAGCTTGCCGGCGAGGTTCGCGCCAAGGCGAACCGGCACCAGACCCGCTCGGACTGGATGGGAATCGAACGCAATCGCGGGATTTCTGTCGTCACCTCGGTGATGACCTTCGAATATGGCGGTTGCGTCTTTAATCTCCTCGATACGCCGGGCCACGAGGATTTCTCGGAAGATACCTATCGCACGCTGACCGCTGTCAATTCCGCGATCATGGTGATCGACGCCGCGAAAGGCATCGAGGCGCGCACCCGCAAATTGTTCGAGGTATGCCGCCTGCGCGATATTCCGATCCTGACGTTCATCAACAAGCTCGACCGCGAAACGCGGGATCCTTTCGATCTCCTCGACGAAATCGAAAAGTCGCTCGCGCTCGATGCCGCCCCGATCACCTGGCCGCTGGGGCGAGGCCGCGCCTTCGCGGGCACGTTCGACTTGCGGCGCAATCTCGTGCGCCGGCTCGACCGCGACAGCGCGCCCGTGCCTGTTTCGGGACCTGATGCGCCTTTCATTGCCGGCCTCTTGAGCGCAGCGGATTTCGCAAAGGCCCGGGACGAAATCGAGCTCGCGCGCGGAGGCTTTGGCACCTTCGGCCACAAGCCGTTTTTAGAAGGCCATTTGACGCCCGTGTTTTTCGGCAGCGCCTTGCGCAATTCCGGGGTGCGCGACTTGATCGACGCGCTGAAAGATTTTGCGCCGCCGCCGCAGGGTTTTCAGGCAGCTTCGCGAACCGTCGATGCACGCGAGGAAAAAATGACCGGCTTCGTGTTCAAGATCCAGGCGAACATGGACCCAAACCATCGCGACCGGATCGCTTTTCTGCGCGTTTGTTCGGGCAAATTGACGCGAGGCATGAAGACAAAGCTCGTCCGCACGGGCAAAAATATCGCGCTCAACGCGCCGCAATTCTTCTTCGCGCGGAACCGGCAACTGGCCAACGAAGCCTATGCGGGCGATGTCGTCGGTATTCCAAACCACGGCACTTTGCGCATCGGCGACACCTTGACGGAAGGCGAGGATCTCGTCTTTCGCGGGATCCCGAGCTTCGCCCCCAAGATCCTTCGCCGGGTCAAGACCGGCGATGCCATGAAGGCGAAGAAGCTGCGCGAGGCTTTGGGCCAAATGGCCGAGGAAGGCGTTGTCCAGCTCTTTTTGCCGAACGACGGATCGGGCGCGATCGCCGGCGTCGTCGGCGCCTTGCAGCTCGATGTCCTCGCCGAGCGGCTTGAAGCCGAATATGGATTGCGCGTGACTTTCGAGACAAGCCGGTTCGAATTCGCGCGCTGGATCGCGGCGAAGAGTCCGGCCGAACGCGACGGATTTATTCACGCGCACCCGGCGTCCATGGCGCGCGATCTCGACGGCGCGCCGGTCTTCCTGGCCGCCTCGGCCTTCGACCTCAAATACGAGCAGGATAAATGGCCGGAAATCGTCTTTTCGGACATCAAGGACTATTAGCGCGATCTCGCCAGATTGGTGTCAAGCACGGATCCGCGTTGCCGCCTAATACCAACCGCTCTAAGTTTTATTAATAAGTACATAAGTAGCTCAACATTTTTCTTGACTGTGCAGGTGGTGCGTGATTCACATTGGTGCATGTAAAGACAATGATGCGCGCTAGTTGGATCACCAGACGCTGGAAGCGATGCGCGAACGCGTCGTGCGGCAGGTGCAGGAGGGGGAAAGCCCCGAAGTTATCGCCCGGGTTTTGGGGCTGAACCGGTCGACGGTTTATGGATGGCTGGCGCGATACCGGCGTGGTGGCTGGGATGGATTGAAAGCGAAGCCTTTGTTCGGGCGTCCGCCGAAACTGGATGGGCGGGCGCTGAAGTGGATCTTTGATACCGTGACGCAAAAGAACCCGCTGCGGATGAAGATTGCCTTCGCGTTGTGGACGCGCGAGATGGTCGCTAAATTGATCAAGGACAAATTCTAGATCACATTGAGCCGCGTCTCGGTTGGGCGGCTTCTAGCGCAGCTCGGCATCACCTGCCAGAAGCCTCTGCATCGCGACTTGGAGCGCGACGAGGCGCGGGTCCAGCAATGGCTGAAGAAAGAGTACCCGAAGATCAAGGCCTTGGCACAGAGGGAGAAAGCCGACATCTATTTTGGCGATGCCGCCCACATCCGTTCCGGTCACCATGCCGGGCGCACCTGGGGTAAAAAAGGCGAAACGCCGATCGTCACAGCGACAGGCGCCCGCCACGCCATGAGTCTGATTTCGGCGGTCACTGCGCGCGGTCACATGCGCTTCATGATCAAGGAAAAAGGCGGCGTCAACGCCGGTGTCTTCACCGAATTCCTCAAACGTCTTGTCGCTGGCGCCAGACAGACGATCTTCCTGATTGTCGATCGTGGCCCGGCGCATCGCGCGAAGAAGACCAAGGCGTTCGTCGAAACTCTGGGAGGAAAATTACGGCTGTTTTTTCTGCCTCCCTATTCGCCGGATCGTAATCCGGATGAGCTGGTGTGGAAACATCTGAAGGCAGATACAGTTGGACGCAGCGCCCATCGTACTAAACTCACTTTCAGTGTGCCAGATATTTCAGTGAGTTGAGTTGGAGTTTCGGGGACAGGAGTTGGGTGAGGAAAGCGCTTATTTGGGGAGGATTTGCGGCGGCGAAGATTTTCCGCAACGCGGATAGGCCGAGGGCAAACAGCGACCACGCCCGGCGGCCGTGTTTTTTGATGGGGATTGACCGCCGCCGCGCCGCCGCCACACCTGTTTTAACGGAAAGTGCCACGGCCAAAGCCAGCAACGCCAAGAGGGTGGACAGCTTATCGGCGTTGGTCAGATGCGTGTCCTCCAGATTGAAGCCCTTGGTTTTCAGGTTGCCAAACATGGTTTCGATGGTCCATCGCTGGCGATAGCGGGCCAGCGCATGATGCGGCTTGCTGGAACAGGCCAGCGCCAAAAGTTCGCCCGAGGCGATCCGCATGATCGCGAGCCGTATGGGTGGCGACGGCGCCTGCCCGTTTTGCCCAAGCCGGCAAGCGCCTTTGAGGATCGTTTTCTGGCCTTTGTTCAGATGCCGCGCAATGTTGGCGATCGTCCATGTCTCGTAGCCCTCGCGCACGACATGTTGGTTCTCGCGCAGCCGCAGAATGAACGGGATCTTCGCCTCATGCAGGTAAGCCATCCATACGTCGCCAATGAACTCGCGGTCGCCCATGAGCGAGGCGATCTTCAGGTCTGGAAACACAGCACGCAGACGATCCAGAAGACCGGTTCTCTCAAGTGTGTTCGAGTTCCCCGCCTTTGGCAGCAGCGTCCATATCAGAGGTATCCCCATGCCGTTCCAGATCACCGAAACCATCAGGATGTTGATCGTCGTTTTACCGAACTCCCAGTTGGTCCGATCCACGGCCAGAACCCAAGGCTTGCCGGAAAGTCCCAAAAGATCGACGACCACGCACGCGGCCGCCGCGCCGTCCAGTTTGACATGCTGGAAAAATCGATAGAACCGCCGCCGCACGGAATCTGTTTGCGCCGGGCTCGCGACATACGCCGCCAACCGCCACAGGCAGATCGTGCCTTGCTGCATGATCAATAGCGCCAGCCACGCCAGCGTCTCACGCCTTGTGTCCGACAATTTGATGTGATTTTCTACGGCCTTGGATAGGGCATTCGAGAATAATGGTTGCATCTAGGCGATCCTTCTCTTGCCGAAAAGAATCGCCTTTATGAATCATCTCAATGCCTTATCCAACCGCGTCTAGTACCGGGCGCAGCGCCATTAAGGGCTATGCGGACTTCAAGGCGAAGGTGAAATCATCGATGCATTCCTTGCAGCGCAACGCCGAGAAAAGCCGCTCCTTCTTCCAAAAGGAAACGCTGAAATATGCCGCCTGACCGTCTAACTACTTATGTACTGATTAATACAAGCCACGGCGGGGCCTCAACGACATTCCGGTCTTGTCAAACTCTTGCTATGGGCGCAGTCTCAGCCGCGATAAGGCTGTCATCTGGCGAATGTCGGCTCAGGTCGAGGTCGCACGCTATCCCCATTCACCGAGAGCAATGGTTGGCGCGCCGATTATCGGTCGATCGCCACATCCGCTCGACGGCACGGGAGGGATATCGGTGCTGTCAAAATCATCACGGTCCACTGCGAGGCTTCTCTTTGCGGCGATGATGATCATCGCCTCGAGCGGACCCCTTGCGCACGCGCAGCAGACAAAGCCAGCGATCGTCGGTATCCCCCCGTTCTCGGATTGCGGCTTGAGTAGCCTGCCGGCAAACCCCAAGATCTCCCACGAGGCGAATCCCAAAGCCAGCGTGCCCAAGTGGAGTTGCGCGCCGCCGTATCAGATCCCCGTGTTCGCGCCGCCGGTGGACGATGGCGTCGCCCTCTCGACGCTGCTCGAGGCCTCCGGCGTCTCATCGCTGGTGAACGTGGGCTGGATGGGAGCCACGGCCGGCCACTTCTGCGACGCGACGCTTCGGCAAATCGCGGTAATCACCAACGTCGGCAATTCGTCCCTGGCGCTCCTGGGCGGCCCCGCACCGGTATACCTCGGCGGCACGGAATCCGGGGTCTTTCTGCCGTCGAACAAGGACCAGCACAACAATACCGTCTCGCAATGGCGCGGTGCCGCCGCCGGCCGATTTAATTTGAAGTCCGCCTACGATGACATCGTCGCGGTGCGACAGGTGGGCGTCGCGGGCGCGCCCGACCTGGTGATCGGCTCGGCGACTGCCGACTGCACCGGGTCCAACCTGATTGCAAGCGGCGCCATCGGGACAACCGCCAATTCGGACTGGGTGGGCGTAGCGGTCGGGGCCTTCGATAGCTCGCATCGACAATTGATCGCCATGCTGCGAACCGGTGGCGGCCAGAAGGGCACGCAATTGGTCCTGGTCGACCCCAATTCCCGGCCCTTGCGAATTCTTGCCCGGCAGGACCTGGACGCGAATGTCTCAAAGCCTTCCGCCTGGAAGGGATTGGCGGCAGGCAGGCTCGATGGCGGGACTGTCGATGAATTGGTGGCGGTACGCGAGGTCGGTGATGGCCACAGCGCCACGGTTCTTGTCTACAAATGGGGCGCCGACAATCAATTTGATTTGGTTGCCCAGACAGGATTCGGCAATACCAACAATTCCGACTGGGTGGGCGTGGCGGTGGGTGATTTCAACGCTGATGGGCGAGCCTCCATTGCGCTCCTGAAGAATAAGCACTCTGACTTTTCTATCTTCGCGCTACCGGCGGGCACCTCGAACGGCGTTCGCGAGCTGGTGAAGGTCACCTCCGATGACCTTGATTCCGTGAGCGGTCAGAATTGGACCAGCCTTGTGGCGACCGATTGGCTGGCGGGAGACCAGGGAGCGGATGAGCTGATCGCGCTGCGCACGGTGGACGGTACCCACTACCGAGAGAATGTGCTCGTTTATGGCAATGTGTTTCATGTACTCGCCAAACGCTCAGCGCTTGAGGGGACAAAGGCTCAATACGATCAACTATCAGGATCTGGTAGCCCAGATTATCAAATCGGTCTCCCTGCGCTAGTCAGCGGGCCTCAACCTCAACCGTCTCCCAATATTGCCCAGCTGAAACAAGTATTGAGAGATACCCATACCAACACCTTTGTGTGGCAACTCATCCAGCCATACGACTATACGAATTTGGTCGCCTTCTTGGATGCCACCAAGGACTTCGGTGTCGACGGGAAGCAGCTGCGGGTTTGGGCGAATATCATTGAACCGCATGCCACGGGATCGGGTGACTGCTCATCCCCGGAAAATACGCCGCAGTTCACGAGTTGGAATGCCACGGACTACTTTGCACGCGATGTCTTCTATCACGAGTCTCTCTGCAACGACATGGCCGCCTGGGCCAGTGTCCTCGGGCGCCTCGCGCAAGACTACCCGCACCTCGTCGGGCTCGCGATCGACGATTTCATCTTCGATATACAACTCGGTTCAAGCGGCCACTTCACCCCAGACTTGATCGCACAGATGGAGTCGAACCTGCGATCGCAAGCGCCCTGGATGAGCCTGATTCCGACCGTCTACTATCCACCGTTGATGCACGACCATCCGCGATGGATGGACTTGCCGCTCGCGCTCGATACGATGCTGTTCTATTTCAAGAACGAAAAGCAGGGCACGGGCCCGTGTGCGCCGAGTGATTGTCTGATGCCCGATGGCTCACGGCCGCAGCCAAATGCCTGTCTTGCCGGCGTGGGTCCGTCAACGGCGGCAGGTTTACCGCTGCAACCGACGGGGGAGTGCGCAAATAAAACTGTGCCTAACGCATCGGGTGAATTCGAAGATGTATTCAAGCTTCTGGTCCCCGGTCGAAAGCTTTTAGGTGGCGTGTACTTTACAGGGCATAGTGAATTTGGAGAGCCACATCCGGCCTATGACTTCCAACTGACCGGGCAGATCCTTAACGACTCGCGCTTCTATGGCGCGCTGGCTTATGTGCTGCAGCAACTACCCCCCGGAGAGACATGTCCCTCGCAGGTACCGGATACCTACCCGTTCAAGTACTGCATCGTGCGCCGGGTGTTTGGCGCTCACCCCTGACGCGTTGCTTCTCCACCCTACCACCGACGTACGTATTGACTGCAATTAAAGTAAAGCGTTAGGGCACGGGCCCGGTACTAGACGCGGTTGGATAAGGCATTGAGATGATTCATAAAGGCGATTCTTTTCGGCAAGAGAAGGATCGCCTAGATGCAACCATTATTCTCGAATGCCCTATCCAAGGCCGTAGAAAATCACATCAAATTGTCGGACACAAGGCGTGAGACGCTGGCGTGGCTGGCGCTATTGATCATGCAGCAAGGCACGATCTGCCTGTGGCGGTTGGCGGCGTATGTCGCGAGCCCGGCGCAAACAGATTCCGTGCGGCGGCGGTTCTATCGATTTTTCCAGCATGTCAAACTGGACGGCGCGGCGGCCGCGTGCGTGGTCGTCGATCTTTTGGGACTTTCCGGCAAGCCTTGGGTTCTGGCCGTGGATCGGACCAACTGGGAGTTCGGTAAAACGACGATCAACATCCTGATGGTTTCGGTGATCTGGAACGGCATGGGGATACCTCTGATATGGACGCTGCTGCCAAAGGCGGGGAACTCGAACACACTTGAGAGAACCGGTCTTCTGGATCGTCTGCGTGCTGTGTTTCCAGACCTGAAGATCGCCTCGCTCATGGGCGACCGCGAGTTCATTGGCGACGTATGGATGGCTTACCTGCATGAGGCGAAGATCCCGTTCATTCTGCGGCTGCGCGAGAACCAACATGTCGTGCGCGAGGGCTACGAGACATGGACGATCGCCAACATTGCGCGGCATCTGAACAAAGGCCAGAAAACGATCCTCAAAGGCGCTTGCCGGCTTGGGCAAAACGGGCAGGCGCCGTCGCCACCCATACGGCTCGCGATCATGCGGATCGCCTCGGGCGAACTTTTGGCGCTGGCCTGTTCCAGCAAGCCGCATCATGCGCTGGCCCGCTATCGCCAGCGATGGACCATCGAAACCATGTTTGGCAACCTGAAAACCAAGGGCTTCAATCTGGAGGACACGCATCTGACCAACGCCGATAAGCTGTCCACCCTCTTGGCGTTGCTGGCTTTGGCCGTGGCACTTTCCGTTAAAACAGGTGTGGCGGCGGCGCGGCGGCGGTCAATCCCCATCAAAAAACACGGCCGCCGGGCGTGGTCGCTGTTTGCCCTCGGCCTATCCGCGTTGCGGAAAATCTTCGCCGCCGCAAATCCTCCCCAAATAAGCGCTTTCCTCACCCAACTCCTGTCCCCGAAACTCCAACTCAACTCACTGAAATATCTGGCACACTGAAAGTGAGTCTAGTACGATGGGGCACGGGTGTGCGAGCAGAAGTTTTCATGGGTCTCGCGGAAGAATTTTGCGTTCGCGGGTCGCCGCTAATCGCGCTGGAGCGCGTTGCCCGGGCGCTCAATTTACAGACACAAGGCCACGACTACTGAGGCAGAAAACCCGTTGAAAGGTGTCACATGACTGGACTCGGAGCTCCCCCAAAAAGTGCCCGGACCGCCGGTGCAAAAGGATCGCCGCCGGTAAAAAAGATCGCCTCCATACCGGCGAAGCTCCCCTTGTGTCCACCCGCCCGATCCTAAACCAGTTCCCCAGTGTCTTTCGCGCCAAAAAAAAGCCCGCACGAAATTTTCCACGCGGGCTTGAAGCTCCGCCGGCAGCACGGGCGGCCTCGCTTTAGGATTTATTCCAATTCGTCCGTCGTGCCCTTGGCCCCCTTATTAGGTGTGTCCTCGCGCGCCTTTAGCGCGGCGCCGAGAATGTCGCCAAGCGAAGCACCGGAATCGGCCGAGCCATATTGGGCGATCGCTTCCTTCTCCTCGGCGACCTCAAGCGCCTTGATCGAGACGGAAACCTTGCGGGCGCGGCGGTCGAACACGGTGACCCGTGCATCGACCTTCTCGCCGACGGCGAAGCGGTCCGCCCTTTGAGCGGCCCGGTCCCTCGCGAGTTCGGTGCGTTTGATGAACGCGGTGAAATCGGTCCCGGCGATCTTCACGTCGAGTCCGGCATCCTTCACCGCGAGCACCTCGCAAGTGACGACCGAGCCCTTCTTGATGCCGGCGGCGGCCTCTTCGCCCGGCTTGGCGCCGGCCTCGCCTTGCGGCTTCGCCGCAAAGGGATCGGGGCCGAGCTGCTTGATGCCGAGCGAAATGCGCTCTTTTTCGATATCGACATCGAGTATCTTGGCCTTGACGGTATCGCCTTTCTTGAATTCCTCGATGATTTGTTCGCCGGGCTTGGTCCAATCGAGATCGGTGAGATGGACCATGCCGTCGACATCCCCGTCGAGCCCGATGAACAGACCGAATTCGGTCTTGTTCTTGACCTCGCCCTCGACTTCCGAGCCGGGCGGATATTTCGCGGCGAACGCTTCCCAAGGATTGACGAGTGTCTGCTTGAGGCCAAGCGAGATGCGGCGCTTGACCGGATCGACTTCGAGAACCTGGACCTCGACCTCTTGGCTCGTCGCGACGATCTTGCCCGGATGCACGTTCTTTTTGGTCCAGGACATTTCCGACACATGGATCAGGCCTTCGATCCCCGGTTCGAGCTCGACGAAGGCACCATAGTCGGTGATGTTCGTCACCCGGCCCTGGAACCGCGCGCCGGCCGGATATTTCGCCTCGATGCCTTGCCAGGGGTCCTCGAGCAATTGCTTCATGCCGAGCGAGATGCGGTGGGTTTCGTGATTAACCTTGATGATTTTTACCCGCACCGTCTGGCCGATCGCCAAAACCTCGGTCGGATGATTGACTCTCCGCCAGGCGACATCGGTCACGTGCAGGAGCCCGTCGATGCCGCCGAGATCGACGAAGGCGCCATAATCGGTGATGTTCTTCACCACGCCGTCGATCACCTGACCTTCCGCGAGGTTGGCGACGATCTCATTGCGTTGCTCGGCGCGGGATTCCTCGAGCACGGTGCGGCGGGAGACGACGATATTGCCCCGGCGGCGGTCCATTTTCAGGATTTGGAAAGGCTGCGGCGTCTGCATCAAAGGCGTTACGTCGCGGATCGGGCGGATATCGACTTGGCTGCGCGGCAAGAACGCCACGGCACCGTCGAGATCGACGGTGAAGCCGCCCTTGACCTGGTTGAAGATGATGCCTTCGACCTTTTCTTGTTTCTCGAAAGCCTTTTCGAGCTTGACCCAGCTTTCCTCGCGCCGCGCCTTGTCGCGCGAAATGACCGCCTCGCCGAGCGCGTTCTCGATCCGCTCAAGATAAACCTCGACCTCGTCGCCGACGGTGAGCTTGCCTTCCCGCCCCGGCCCTTGAAATTCCTTGAGCGGGACGCGGCCTTCGGTCTTCAGACCGAGATCGATGACGGCGACATCTTTTTCGAGGGCGACGACGCGCCCCTTGATGACCGAGCCTTCAAAGGCCTCGTTTTTGCCATAGCTCTCATCGAGCAGCGCCGCGAAATCCTCGCGCGACGGCGCGTAGGTGTTGGTGGATACCATTCGTTCTCCTGATTGCCCGCTCCTGATTGCCCGAATGCGGACGGCGCCGGGGTTTTGGGTTGGTTGCGCTCCTCGTCCGCCCGCGTTCGCCGCCGTTGCGGCAAACCGCCGCCAGATCAGCGGGCCGGCGCGCGGACGGCGGCAAGAAGCAAGAAGCAAGGTTCAGGGCTGCTATGTAGCAACAGGGAGGCTTGGCGGCAAGGGGCGGGGAACAAACGTGCCGAACCTATCGCGCCGCCGTTCGATCCGTTCCAAGACCCATTTTCGCCGCATGGTTTCCATTGAAAACCCAAATATCTCCGAAGCGTATCGTAATGAATATGATAAGTTATCAGTACTTGCATTCCCAATTGCCGGCACGAGGAGCCAATCCGTCCATGCCAGACGAGCCCGAACAATCCCGCCTTGCGAAACTTTTTGAGCAGCTTCGCCTGAAACTTCTCGACCTGTCGAGGAGAAACCGGATGCTGAATTATAGCTTCGCCACCCGATCGAAGAAGCATCTGCAGATCGTCGATGAGGCGTTTGAGGACGTTTACCGCAAGCTCGTCTTGGAAGAAGTTTCTCTCGAAATCCGGGCCCTCCCTGAGCCCCGGGGACGTCCCGGCGGACGAGAGAAGCGAGATTTTCAAATCGGCCCTTGAGCGCGCCAGGGTTTCGGACATCGAATACATTGTGAAGCGCGAGGCGCTTGAGAGCGAGGGAAGGGAGGACGAAACCGCCGTCGCAATTCTCGAACGTGAACTTCGTGAAAAGTTCGCGCGGAGCTGGGGCTACCGCCGCGCCCGGCTAGAAAAGAGATTGATCGGGCTGCGCACGCGAGATCGCTCGGAATCGATCCCGTTCTAGAGCTTCCACCGCAACGACCGAAGGGCGCGCCCACGGACCTCGCGCTGCAGACTCTCAAATATCCGGACGAACTCGAAAGTATCCTCGAAAAAATATCCGATGATGCGCGGCTTTCCGAGCAAAAGATGGGCGTCTCGACGCTGTTTCTCGCCTTCGGTTTCCTGGAATGGTACGAAGCCGATCAGTCCGAGAAGAAATGCTTCGCCCCAGTGGTGCTCCTTCCTGTCAGGCTTGAGGAGAAAAAGGTTAAGGGCAAACCCATCTATTACCTCTCCACCCGCGAAGGTTCCGCCGAGGCTGGACTTGCCCTGCAAAAGTGGAGAGCCATCCCCTAGGAAGGATAGGGGAGGTGGCGATGAGCGGGAACAAACAAAGGCGTTTCACGGATGAGTTCAAACGCGAGGCCGTGCGGCTGACGATGACCAGCGGGCGCGGCGTTGAGCGGGTTGCGGATGATCTTGGCATAGCGAAATCGACTTTGAGCCGGTGGCGATCCGAGCGCGAGCAGGCGGATTTGCTCGAGGGCCCGCAGGAGGATGTTGGCAAGGAGCCCGCACGCCTGCGCAAGGAGAATGAAATCCTCCGGCAGGAACGCGAGATCCTGAAGAAGGCCGCGGCTTTTTTCGCCAAGGAGGGAAGGCGATGAGGTTTTCATTCATCGATGCGAAGAAAGCCGAATTCCCGGCCGCGCGCCTTTGCGAGGTTCTCGCAGTCAGCCAGAGCGGCTATTTCGCTTGGAAAAACCGCCCTGCAAGCGAAGCCCGTGCAAGGACATGGCGCTTCTTGCTCATATCCGCGAGCGTTTTCGTGTAAAAGTCGGGATTTGATCCACCGGTCAACGTCAGATTTCGCCATTCATCGCACGGGCCAAGCATTATCGGCGAGGCGGAGTCGATTCTGGCAAGGATGCCATAGGGCGTTCGGAAGAACGCCCGTTGCAAGCAACGGGCTATGGCACCGGCTTCGCCGGCGCGAGCGCGGCTCGCGTCCTTGACGGAATCGATCCGCTCGCCAAACTCGCCGCCATGAGAGGAATGGCAGGTTGCGATTTCTCGCGGCAGTGACTGAAAGCTCAAATTCAGTCTTTTACATTTTCGCCTGTCGCGGGAGACTTATCGGAGCCCACGCATGCACGCCGGTCTCATGGAGGATGGGTCTCGCCGCCGGACGCCACAGGGCCGCCCGGCTAAGGCGTGATAATGACCTTGAGGCGCGTCAAAAACGCCGCTTCGAAAAGACCGCCGACGGCGGCCATGGCGGGCCGGTCGCGCCCAATCATCTTGATCAGAATTTTGCGGCCGCCGCACCCGATCAGCAATGGGCCGCCGACATCGGTTATATCTGGACTGCCGAAGGCTGGCTTTATCTCGCCATTGTTCTCGACCTTTCCTCACCCCGCATTGTCGGATGGGCGGTCAGAGACCGGCGGAAAAAAGATCTGGCGCTTTCCGTCTTGCAGCGGGCGCTCGTCCTGCGCCAGCCAAGGGCGGGGATTCTGCATCACTCTGATCGCGGCAGCCAGGATTGCTCATATGATTACCAACGGATCCACGGCCGGCACGGCTTCATCCCTTCGATGAGCGGCAAGGGCAATGGCTACGACAATGCCATGCTCGAAACGGTGTTCAAGACGATCAAATCCGAGCTGATTTGGCGCACCGGCTTCCAATCACGCCGCCAAGCTGAACATGCGATCGCCAGATATATCGACGGCTTTTATAATCCCGTCCGCCGGCATTCGGCCCTCGGCTACAAAAGCCCCAAATGTTCGAACACGAAGCAAAGCGAGAGACAATGGCTCTCCACTAACCAAGGGCAAGTCCAATTCGCAGCAAAGCATCGAATGGGTAAATAGGGAGTTTGGCCGCCGCCAACACAATCCCGCCTTCGAGGTCATCTACGTGTACTCGCAGAAGCAAGGCTCCCTCGACTTGAACTTTCGCGGCTCGTACAAGGGCATCGAGCCGCTGCAAGGCATGTTCGCCATGCCAATTCTCAAGCTCCCAGAGCAGCCGCCAGATCCGAAGGACGAGCGCGTTTACGATTTGAATCCGCTGCTGCAGAAAGGCTTCGATTTCGTCTTCGACGTTGGTACCGGCATTCAAGATGTGCCGGTGAAGAAGCTGCGACTCTCATCCAAAGTGAAGAAGGGCGACCGCATCACACTCGAAGCAGATGCGATCCGCAATCCGGATGCGGTCTACGAGTTACTGGACAAGATCGGCAAGTGCCTGCCGCTGCACCTGTACAACGTTACGCAGGTGGAGCTTGCGGTGTCGGTCACAGTGGACGCCGACAAGCCGCCGAAAACCGTCACGATCCGCATCGCGCACCCGAACTCCTGTTCGCTCAAGTACGACGAGCTGGGCCTGAAGCTGCGCGATATGTTGAATGCCTCAGGAATTGAACCGAAGGGACCGGCCGAGGCAACTGAAGCTGCGGAAGCGGCCGAGGCATGACGCCGCATGACGCGCTGATCGAATAGCTCGCGCGCGTAGGCGCGCGGAACGGCGCGGCGGTATTGGTCAGCGTCGAGGAACTGAGCCAATGGCCTGCGGCAGCCGTCGCGGCCATGAGGTCACGGAAGCTGCTTGCGAAAGCGCGCCCGACGGTCAGTGTGGTGTGTCACGGCTGCGAGCGGGAATGCGTCATGCCGGTGCATACGTTGCCCGCCGGGCCGCGCGACCCGGCATCGTTCATCGTTTGCGACAAGCGCAGCGACATCAACCGGGTGCCCGTTTCCGCCAACCGACTGATGCAATGGCGGTGCGATGCCGACGCCGTGTACGGATTTATCGCAGCGAGCCTCGGATTGCGCCGCAGCGATCAGCATCCTGCCGATGCGGGCTTGCTGAACATCGGCATGGCGTCCGGCGACAAGCGCAGCCAGATGCTCAACCTGCGAGTCGACGGCGAATTGGCCCTGGTCTCCGCCAACAACGCAGTGCCACTGGCGGAGTTGGTCGACTATCGTGATGGCGAATATTCAGTTGACGGTGACATGATCCGCCAACTGGTGGATTCCGCGACGACGGAGACCCTCGCCATATTCCGAGCAATGCAAGGCGCGAGACGCGGAAGCTCCGTACGCAGGCAATGTACCAAGCCTGGCGGAAGGCGTACCCGGACCTGAAGAAGAAACGCCGCAATATGACCGACGTGTGGTACTCGCAGCAGATTGCAAAGCAGGGCATCGCCGCCAGCAGGAGCGCCGAAACCATCCGCAAACACATGAAGATGTGAAAAAGTTGGGCGGAATTTTTTTTCGCCCAACTCGCCTACCCGTTAACTCGTTATTTTCGCGGCTTTTCCGGGCGGAATCTCCGCCGCATTCGCGGTCCGCGTGGCACTGCATACATCTCCCAAGCCTTTGATTTATTTGGCAAGACTCGCACGACGGCGCGTCGAGTTTGTCTGTTTCATCGCCCAAATCGCCCAATTAACTTGCGTCTCATTCGATCCGGATTCGCGCAAAGAGAGTTGATGATGACGCACACGATACTGAGACTTCCCGCCGTAAAGACGAGCACCGGCTTGTCCCGCAGCACGATTTATTTGCGCGTCTCGCAAGGCACATTTCCTAGACCGGTTAGCCTGGGGGGAGGCGGTCGGTCGGCTGGCTGGAGGCCGAAATCCAGGAATGGCTACAGCGGCGGATCGAGGCGAGCCGCAAGGCCGCAGCCTGAAAGGATCGCCATGCGTGAAGCCATCGAGCAATTCCGCGTAGCGATCTACAGCGCTGGGCTGAACCCGCCGAAAGTCATCGAGCCAAACGGCAAGCTGCATCGCTTCGCGAGCAATGGGAAACCCAACGATGATGCGGGTTGGTATGTTTTCCATGATGACGGCATTCCCGCCGGAGCTTTCGGCGACTGGCGCAACGGACTTTCCGAGACTTGGCGGGCCGATTTTGGCCGCAGGCTGTCCCCGCAAAAGGAAGCCGCGCACCGGGCGCGCGTGGAGGCCATGCGGCGCGCGCGAGAGGCCGAAGACGCCAAGCGCAAGGTTGAGGCCCGCGAAAAAGCGGTATTGATCTGGCAAGCCGCCGAGACCGCCCCGGAGGATCATACCTATCTGGTCAAGAAAGGCATCAAGGCCTACGGGCTGCGCATGCATGATGGGGCGTTGACCGTCCCGATGCGCGACGGCGCGGAACTGCACAGCCTGCAATTCATCGGGCCGGAAGACGACAAGCGCTTCTTGACTGGCGGGCGCGTGAGCGGCTGTTACCTCCTTATCGGCAAGCCGGGCGGCACCCTATGCATCGTGGAAGGCTACGCCACGGGCGCGAGCATCCATGAAGCCGCGGGCTGCGCGGTGGCCGTGGCCTTCAACGCCGGGAATCCGCTGCTGGTAGCGCGCACGTTGCGGGCAAATCTTCCAGCCCTGCGCCTCATCGTCTGCGCCGATGACGACGCCAGCACCCCAGGCAATCCGGGACTGAGCAAAGCGCACGAAGCGGCGCAAGCCGTGGGCGGATTGCTTGCCGTGCCCGACTTCGGCAGGAACCGACCGGACGGCGCGACCGGCTTCAACGACTTGCATCGGCGCGCCGGGTTTGTGGCGGGGCGGGCCGGCATCGAGCGAGCCGGGGCGGTGGAAGCGGGCCCGGCTGAAGAACCTAATGCATGGCCGGAGCCGAAGCCCATCATCGCCGAACTGAAGCCCGTGCCGTCCTTCGACGCCGAAACGCTGCTGCCGGAGGCGCTCCGCGCCTGGATCATCGACGAAGCGGAGCGGATGCCCTGCCCGCCCGACTTCATCGCGGCGGCGGCGCTGGTGGCGCTGGGAGCGAGAGGGTGTGCTGACACCGGGCTATTGGGGCGGATGGCAATGGACGCGCGACGATGAAACCGTGGCATCAATCCAGATGCGGGCCGAGCAAGACCGCGTGATCCTGATCTACCGGCATCGTAGCGGCGACGGTGAGTGGAAGGATGAGCAATATCCCGTGTGCTTCGTGCGCAGGCCCTGCAACCTCGGCGGTTGGCGTGCCTGGTTCATTTGCCCGGCCGTCGGCTGTGGGCGGCGCGTGCCGATTCTCTACGGCGGCGGCATCTTCGCCTGTCGGCGCTGCTATCAGCTCGCCAATGCCAGCTCACGGGAGGACGCTGGCGACCGCGCAACAAGGCGCGCTGACAGGCTTCGGGCGCGGCTGGGCTGGGAACCCGGCATTCTCAACGGCAAGGGCGGCAAACCGAAGTGGATGCGTTGGCGCACATTCGAGCAGCTGGCCGCGCAGCATGACCAGTTAGTAGGGTGCTCCATCCGGGTAATGATGCTGAAGTTCGGGCCGCTCGCAAGCGATTTTCGCTTCTGAGTCCTTAAGGGCGGTAGCAGGTTCAATCCGGTCTCAGGCTGGACGCT
The DNA here is from genome assembly GCA_963706215.1 of uncultured Alphaproteobacteria bacterium. Classification (GTDB taxonomy): domain Bacteria; phylum Pseudomonadota; class Alphaproteobacteria; order Rhizobiales; family Beijerinckiaceae; genus Methylocapsa. The sequence continues at coordinate 1,123,219 of OY970154.1, forward strand.
GAAAAAAGGAGGCGCGAAAAAATTTGTTGGCCTTTCTGTTGGCCCCATCGGGTTCGTTCATAAATTCACGCAAGCAATATCAAAGAGATAACGGCATGATGTGATGCCTCTCCGGGCACCACATAGTGTTTAGAGAGTTGATTTCATTACGGCTTGCCGCCGGTGCGGCTGCTAGGCGATGATGTCCGGCGTGAGCTGATCTTCGAGAAATGCCAGACGGTCGCGCAACGCGAGTTTTCGCTTCTTGAGCCGCTGGATTTGCAGCCGGTCGCCGGCGCCAAGCTGAAGCAAGGCCTCGATCGCGGCATCGAGGTCGCGATGCTCCTGACTCAGACGCTCGAATTCGGCGCGCAATAAGGCGCGGTCATCCTCGCTTAAAGTCCGTCCCGGAAGTTCGTCAACCATTGCAGAGCCTTCGTAGCATGTGGCGAAGGGAGGCGGAACGGAGGAAGACGACGGCTGTGGCGTTGAGGTTCTCCCAATCCTTGGCCCGTCTTCGACAGCGGTTCAGCCATGCGATCGGCCGCGCGGCGATCCAGCGCTTGGGCAAGGTCACGAAGCCTTTCGTCTGATCGCGGCGTTTGACGGTCTCGGTCTTTGCACGAGGCGGAATGCCGGCGAGCGCGCTGGCAAAGACCGGCCCTTGATACGCGCCGCCGGCGAACAGTTTTTCGAGAAAGGGAAAGCGGCCGGACAGCGCCGAAAGCAGCAAGACGCCGCCGCCGCGATCCCGAATGCCGGCGCAATGAACGATGGCGCCGATCGGCAAGCCTTGCGTATCGGCGGGAACGTGGCGCTTCTTGCCCTTGATCTTCTGAGTTCATCGAAGGATTGCCCGCGTGATAGCCGTGCGGATCGATGCGCGCCCCCTCCTGAGCTTGCCGGAGGGTCCGGCGCTTTTCACGCGTCTTTCTGCCGATGACCGCCGCCGCTGGGCTCGCTTCGCGTCCGGCTTGTTCGCGACACTTCACGTAGAGCGCGTCATGGATGCGATCCGGAACGCCGTCCCAAGCCCCGTCGCAAAAGTAGCGGTACAGCGTGCCCTTGGGCGGCAAATCCTTGGGGATGCCGCGCCATTGGGATCCCGTGCCCGGCACGTAGATGACGCCGTCGAACACCTCCCGCATGTTGGCTTCCCGCTTGCGGCCGCCCCGTTTGGCCGGGGGAATGAGCGGCTCGACATGCCCCTCCGCAATCTTTGCTTGCAAAGCTTGCTTCGCCCCTTCCTCGTCCGTCACGCCGCTCGGATAACGCCGCTTGTCGCGATTGTATTCCGCCCGGTTTCCGTCCGTCCACATCGGCGGCCTCCTCGAATCAGGCCGCCACTCTTGAACGGATGGCCCGCCCCATCTGCAAGTGGTGATTCTCATCTGGTTCTGTTCAGTCTGCTTCAACGTATCCGGTCTCGGGGTCTTGTCCCCGGCCAAGATGGAGATCCGCGCGGCCCGATCCTCATAATCACAGCGGCCTCCGAGTGGGACCGTTCAATGTTTCAGGTTTTCATGCCGCCGTTCGACTGTCAGGCCATCTTCCTTTCACCTCACGCAGACCACGCTAACCCGGCGACGCGAAGAGATGTCTCGGGTCATCTTGTCATCTCTCTTCTATGCGACCGCCATTTCGCATCCGGCGTCATCGGCGCCGCCATGCGCCAAGACCGCCCAAGCGATACGCGCCAGCTTGTTGGCCAGCCAACGGCGGCAACGTTCTTGGGCGCTCGCGCCAGAAGGCCGCGCGCCCGCCGGCCAAGAGGCGTCTCCCGCTCGACGAGGTAAGGCAGCACGGCTCTTGCGCCATGAATGAGATTCTTTCGAAGATAGCGATTACCGCGCTTGCCGATGCCGGGCAGGCGGGGCTTGCCGCCGGCCGTCATCTGGCGCGGCGTCGGCCCGGGCCACGCCGCCATGTCCCGTCCGCGCCGGAAGGCCCTTGCGTTGCCGGCGGCCGCCGCTAGTGTAGTGTCTCGTGCAAAAGGTTACAATTTATCCTGGCGCGCGAGCGGTGGCATTTTCAGCGCCGCTCTGCCGCGATTGACCTTGAGGATGATGGCGTTGGCGGATTTTGTCCAGACGAAAGGCGTCGGATCGGCATTGTTGTGCTTGATATAGTCGCGGATGGCGGCTTCAAGTTCCGGCACGCTCGTGAAAACACCGCGGCGAATACGCTCCGTGGTGATCTTTCCGAGCCAGCGTTCGACGAGGTTCAACCACGATGACGAGGTTGGAATGAAGTGGAGGTGAAAGCGCGGGTGTTTGGCGAGCCAATCCCTGACTTCCTGTTTTTTATGGGTCGCGTAGTTGTCGGCAATGCCGTGAATGTCGAGTCGTTTGGGCGTGTTGCGGTCGATGGTTTTTAGAAAAGCCAGAAATTCCTGATGCCGATGGCGCTTCATGCACTGACCGATGACTTCGCCTTTCAGGACATCGAGCGCGGCAAACAATGTGGTTGTCCCGTTGCGCTTGTAGTCATGCGTCAGGGTGCCTTGGCGGCCTTTCTTCATCGGCAAGCCAGGCTGGGTGCGATCAAGTGCCTGGATCTGGCTTTTTTCGTCGATGCAGAACACCAGCGCGTGTTCCGGCGGGTTCATATACAGGCCGATAACATCTTCAAGTTTTTCGATAAAATGCGGATCGTTGGACAGTTTGAACGTCTTGACCAGATGCGGTTTCAGGCCGTGCGCATCCCAAATCCGCTGCACCGAAGCTTTGCTGACACCGCTGATTTTAGCCATCGAGCGGCAGCTCCAGTGCGTCGCGTGCGCGGGCGGGGTCAAGGTTTTTTCAACGACTTCGGTTTCTTTTGTTGGTGGCAAAGGTTTGAAACTGCGTCCCCGGGGACGATCTTGATAAAGCGCGTCAACGCCGCCTTCGGCAAAGCGGTTGCGCCAGCCGATGATGGTTGGACGCGATGTGCCAAGTTCTTTCGCCAGCGCGTTGGTTGATTTTCCTTCGGCCGCGCCCAGAATAATCCGCGCCCGCAAAGCGATGCGCTGCTCCGTCTTGCCGGAACGCGCCAGCCGTGCCAAGGCCGCCTTGTCCGCGGGCGTCATGTCGAGTGCCGGGCTGCCTGTCCACAGGCAGCGCAGTATACACGTCCCGGATCACATTGTAAAGCGTTGCGTGAGACTATACACTAGTGCCGTGGCGTTGATCGTCCCGATCCCAGGAATCCTCGCCAAGCGCCGCGCCGTCTCGTCATTCCGCGCCATTTGGACGAATTCCGTGTCAAAGGCCGCAATACGCTCGTCGAGCGCCCGCCATTCGGCGCGCAGGTCTTCGCTCGGAACCCGGACGCGCGGGCTCGATGCCTCGATCCCATCTTCATCCGCGAAAGCCGGAAGCTGTTCTTCCAGTTTGCGCCGGCCTTGCGGCGCCACGATCCCGCGCTCCAGCAGCAGCGCCCGCAAATGGTTGATCAACTGTAAAAGACTGAATTTGAGCTTTCAGTCACTGCCGCGAGAAATCGCAACCTGCCATTCCTCTCATGGCGGCGAGTTTGGCGAGGTGGAGTCGATTCCGTCAAGGACGCGAGCCGCGCTCGCGCCGGCGGGGCCGGTGCCATAGCCCGTTACTTGCAACGGGCGTTCTTCCGAACGCCCTATGGCATCCTTGCCAGAATCGACTCCGCCTCGCCGATAATGCTTGGCCCGTGCGATGAATGGCGAAATCTGACGTTGACCGGTGGATCAAATCCCAACTTTTACAGATCAACGCGGTGCGCTCCGGCACCAAGCGTTCGCGTGCCCGGTGCGGCGCCTGAATGTCCGGCCGCGCCTGGCTCTTGACCTCGGCAAACCGCATCGCCGGCCGGCTCGCCGCCGCCGCGATCGCCGCGGCATCCAGATCGCCGTTCTTCCGCGCCTTCACATACGGGCGCACATATTCCGGCGGCATCCGGCGGACCTCGTGCCCCTGGGCGGCAAACACCCGGCCCAGATGGTGCGCGCCGCGGCACGCCTCCATCGCCACGACGCAACGCCCGGGGCTCGTGACGAAGCTCTCCAGCGAACTCCGCCGCATCCGGCGCTTCAAAACAATCCGGCCCGAAGCGTCCAAACCAGCCAGGCCGCAAGAGTTCTTGCCAAGATCGATCCCAATGATGAAGATGTCCATCGGTCCGCTCCTCTCTCTCAAACAAACCACGATCCCAACGGATCGCGGCGAAGGCGGCGGGCCATCCCATAATCACAAGCGATTCACGGGATTCAACATCTTTCGAGACGGACAGTTAGGGTCGCCGATTGACGGAAAGCCGCCTGTATCTGGCAGTAATCCAAACGCGCCAAACCTCTCTGTCTGAAAACCCGATCACTTCACTACAACCGCGAAGCGAGAAATTGCACGCGGGGGGATCGATCCTCACTCTTTTTCGATGACGCCTTGTCCATACTCAAAGCGTACCTTGAGGCGGTGTTCCGAACAGAACTGCTTGTAGCCGATGACGGCCTTCCAGATCTGCTCCGGTTCCTCCGAACAATCATCCACAAGAACGATCCCGCCCTTGGCGAGCCGTGGATAAAACTTTGTAAGCGCCCCGTAGGTCGGCTCGGATAGGTCGACATCGACCAATATCACGGAATAGGCCGGACTAAGGCGATCCTCGTCTATTTTCGTCGCGTCGCCCTTGACGAGCACAACGTCCTGGCACCCGTGCGGATCCAGGATCCGGCGCACCAAACGAAGCGAATTTACTGAAAACCGGTCACGTTCCGCAGGTGGGGTCCCGTGGCCCACGTCGGCGTCGAATTGCTCTTTGACAAATCCGCCGAATGTGTCGAAACAGAAATATGTCTTCTCGGGGCTGTATTTTCGCAGAAGCGAGGACGCGATGATCGCCGTTCCGCCATTGTCGCAGCCGATCTCGGCAACGTCGCCGGGCACGTCACGTCGCTGCAGCAAATTCCCCAGATAGGTTGCAAGCTCGGCGGGCAGCAAGCGGCACGGCGGGTGCCGGTAAATCAACGGCCAGAAGATACTTCGCGGCTAATCTCATCCTGCCACGGACAATCACGATTCTGGACCCTTACCTAGGGGAGAACGGCGACTGCCTCTTTTCGACGTACCCCTTTGCTGCTTTGCTGTCGAGGCCGGGTTTTCACCCCGCTTTGGCACAATGTGCCCGCATTTTCCGGAAAGCCGGTCATGCGCCAAAGGAAAGAGCGGGAGCAGTTGCCCGTCCCGGCTCGACGATGCGCTCGAAGGTGGCGACGGCGCTCGCGAAGAATTTCGCAAGGCTGGGGCGGATTTCTATATCGACAAGGCTGAGCGCCAACGCGAAAAAATCCTCCTAGCGAAAGGCAAATCGTAGCGGCATGGCGTTCTTGCCGCCCCGCCCCCGCCGAAGATTTCGTCACGCCGAGGAGACGCCAAGGCGCGGTCTCGAAGCAGGCGGGAACCGTGCCGAGAAGTCCCTGGCCGTCGGTTTCCGCCGGCCGCGCAAATCCCCCCGTCGCAGATGGGATCGTCGACGCGGTCAAATCTGGATCACTGAAAATTCCGCACATCCGCAAAGACATTTCTTAAAAAAAACCGCACAGGAAACAGCTTAATCCTATCGTAATTTTCCGCTTGCTCCAAATCATGGCTTCGTATCTTTCCAAGCGCCACAAATATATGTTTGGCCAGACCGTCAACCGTGCCAAAATGTTTCAGGTGAAATATTTTGGCACGATGGAGCCTGGCTCAGGATTGCAGCCGCCCCTCGATGGTCAGCGCGACCACTTCCGGCGGGCGCATGAACCGAACCGGCGCGTGGGCTGTTCCAAGGCCCGCGGAGATGATGAGATGACGGTCTCTTTGGACGAGATGACCGTAGATAATATCGCACCGGAAGTGGCGGCGCATGAAATCCTCGGTGAAAAGGGGGAGGTTCACCTGGCCGCCGTGCGTGTGGCCGCAGAGCGTGAGCGAAACGCGGTCCGGAACACGCCGGAAAATGGCGGGCTCATGGGCCAGCAAGATGACCGGCGCCGAACCTCTAATTTGCGCCATGGTCCCGGCAAGATCGTCGCGGCCCCTAAAAAGCCTTGGCGCCTTCGGTTCGGCGATTTGATCGCCAAGGCCCGCGACCCAGAACGGTTGGCCGTTTTTCGTTACGCGCAGCGCATCGTTTTCGAGAACATCGATACCGGCCGAACGCAAGGCGCGGCGCACGCCTTCGGCGTCGTCGGCGGGCATCCCGGGCAGGGCGCCATGCCACCAGTCGTGATTGCCGAGAACCGCGTAGACGCCGAGCGGCGCTTTCAGATCCGAGAGAGCCTCGCCCCAGTCATCGGGCATCACCGGGCCGGTGACAAACCGGTGGCCGCCTGAAAAATCGCCAAGCAGAAAGACGATGTCCGGGGCAAGATCGTTGGTTAAATTCGCGATCCCCCGGACGCGGCTCGCGGGCATCCAAGGTTCGCAGGCATGGATGTCCGCCAGCACGGCGGCCTTGAGGGTCAAACCGTCCGGCCAGTGGGGCGGGATAACGCGATAGGAAGTGACGTTGAGACGCAGACCCGGTTCAAACCCGAACGCGTAGGCGCCAAGCCCGGCCGTGGCCCAAGCAAATCCTCCGGCGCCCTGCAAAAAAAGCCGTCGGCTTATGCTGGTCATAATCTAGCGTACCGCAAAGCGGCAAAATCACCAAATTAAAAGGCTCCCCGCGCCGGGGTATGGATGGCTACGCCGCCTCACCATCCCTGAGCACCGCAGGCATGTCCTTGCGGCTTGGGGCGGAATGTCGCGGCTTGCGGGCGGTCGCCTCGAGCGCCGCGGCGACGGCCGAAATCCCGATTTCGCGATAGAGCCTCGAAAGGAGATCGGGAGGTCGATTTGAGGCGGCGGCTTTTTGCGGAACGTTCTGATCGGTGTTCATTTCCATAAATCCAAACTGTAAGCGGCAACGTCGGCTCGCGGCGAGGGTTCACGAATGATAATGTGGCGAGGAAGTTAACGCCATGTAACCCGCTTCGTTCAGTCTTCGAATTGAATCGTGAAACCTTCGCGCTAGAGCAGGCCGCTAACGCGGGATCCTTGCGGCTTCCAGCCGCGCGCGATCACGCTAACCCGCCTGACTTGCAGGAAGCATTTGCCGCGATCGCGAATTGTTTTGCCGTAAGCCACGCGGCCGCGCTCAAGGCGAGGCCATCGGCGGGGCTTTAAAACTTGCGCCGAGTGCTTCGAGCATCGCGGCGCAGGCGATGGCCGTGCGGTCCTCGAAGCTCGCGGCGATGATTTGGACGCCGCGCGGCAAGCCATCCACTCCAAGCATCGCCGGAGCCACGGCGGCCGGCAGTCCGGCGCCAGTGGCGAGACAGGCCCACAGCATCAGATCGAAATACGGCCTTTGGTTGCCATTGACCTCGATCGATCGCGCATGCGGGTCGGGCTTTTGATCGTGCCGGATGGGTCCCGTGGGGGCGGGCGGGCAAAGCACCACGTCGATGTGCTCGAAAAACCGTGCCCACTCCTGGCGAAGGCGCTGCCGCCGCGCCTGAATGCCGAGGAAATCCGGCGTGCTCAGACGCATCCCGCGCGCTTGCAGAGCGCGATGGGAGAGATCGCCGGCCGAAGAATCGTGTTCGCGGGCGGCCAACTTGTCGCGGGCCTTATCAGGCAGGCCGGCGCCGATGAGCGCATGGGTAAGGACCGCGCATACCTCCCAGGCTTCCTCAAATGAAACCGCCGGGCGCGCGGACTCATCGACGATTGCTCCGGCCTCTTCAAGCATGAGCGCCGCCTTCCGCACCGCCGCCGCCACCGTCGCGTCGACCGGGGCGAAAGGCTCATCGAGCCAGAGCGCCACGCGCAGTCCCCTGGGCGATGTATTACGGGGTGAAGCGTGAGCCTCCGCCGGCATCGAAGGGTCGCGCGGCCCGGCCAAGACGTCGAGGGCGAGACCAAGGTCGGCGGCCGAGCGGGCGAGCGGGCCCGCGACAAGGAGCTCGGGATTGCGTTCGAGGCGCAACTCGGGCATTGGCGGGATATGGCCATATGTCGAGACAAGGTTCCACGTCGTTTTGAGGCCGAAAATACCGCAGCAATGCGCGGGCCAGCGGATCGAGCCGCCGAGATCCGAGCCGAGTTCGAGGGCGCTCATGCCGGTGGCGATGGCCGCCGCGGCTCCGCCCGAGGACCCACCGGGTGAAAAGCCCGGGTTCCATGGGTTATTGGTCGTCCCGTAAATGCTGTTGTAGGCCTGGAAGTCGCCGGTGAAAATCGGAACGTTGGTCTTGCCGAGAATGATCGCTCCGGCACGGCGCAGCCGGGCCACCGCGCTCGCATCTTCATTCGGGATATAATTTTGCAGCGCGGGAGCGCCCGCGGAGGTCACCATGCCCGCAACCTCGAAACAATCCTTGATCGTCACCGGCAAGCCTTCGAGGGGACGAGCCTCGCCGCGCGCGATGCGCGCGTCCGAGTCCCTCGCGCCACGCCAGGCCGAGGCGGCATCCGTTTGCACAATCGCGTTCAGGGCCGGATCAAGGCGCTCGATGGCGGCAAGAGTTCGAACCAAGGAGGTCCCGCGCGGAAAATTCCCGCCGAAGCAGGGCCGCGCGCAAACTGGAAGCGGAATCGAGTAAATCCGGCATGGCTGGTTGGCTCAGAATGCATTAGCCATTTGGCGCTTTTCACGCAAATAGATCGCAAGAGGAATTTTCGACATGCGGCCTCTGATCGTCGAGGAGCCCTATTCCAAGGCGGCCCTGCTCAGCCGGCGCCTCGCGGTGTTTTCCTTTGCCGTTGCCGTTATAGGCATTTTGGGCGTTGCGCGGGGCGTTGACCTGATCGCGGTCCTCGGCGGGGCGATTGTGATCGCCTGCGGCGCCATCTTATGCGCGCTGTTAGCTTTTGTGGTGATTTGGCGCAGCGGGCGCAAGGGCGCCGGGCAGGCCTTCGCGGGGCTCGTTCTCGCCGCTCTGCTTTTGGCATACCCGGCCTATCTCGCGCAACAAACGATGCGCCTGCCGCGTCTTGCCGATCTCTCGACCGATATCGCCGATCCGCCGAACTTTTCCCTTTCCCGCGCGGCCTTGGCCGCGCGGGGCGATACCACTCCGCCAAGCGTCGCGATCGCGAGACGCGAGGCGCAGATCAAGGCCTATCCGCAGATCCAGCCGATCCTCCTCGATCTCGACGCGCGGGAAGCGTTCGATGCCGCCTTGGCGGCGCTGGCGGCGAACGGCTGGAAGATCGTCGAACAGAGGCCGCCGGGGGGGCGCGCGGGTCTTGGCCATATCGATGCCATCGCCACCAGCTTTATCCTCGGCTTTCCTTCCGATATCACGTTGAGGCTAAGGCCGCTCGCCGGTCAGACGCGAATCGACATCCGTTCGGTGGCGCGCTTCGGGCCTTACGATTTCGGCGCCGACCCGCGCAATATTGCCAGCTTCGAGGCGGCGCTGGAAGCGATAGTCGATAAGAAATGATTGCGAAGTAACCATGCAGATGATCGGATGCGATGATCACCGGTCCGGCTCATCGGGCGGTTGCGGTGCCGGAATTTTTGGGAGGCGTCCGGTTTCAAGCAACGATTTCAAACCGCGGAGAATGACCGGCCAACCGCGCCGTCCCCCTTCCAGCATATAGTCCGGAATCGGGGCCGGATGGGATTCGGTCATGGTGAGCCGCACGACTTCGCCCATCGGCTCGATCTCATAGGTGACAATCGCTTCCGGCGGCTTCTTGAGTTTCTCGATCCAGCCGGTATTCCAGGTGACGGCGAGTTTGCGCGCCGGATCACTCTCGACGACCCGGCCCTTTACATCCACGCGGCCGCCGGGCAGTCGCAAAATCCACTCTGATCCGCTCTTCCAATCGGAATCCACCGTGCGTCCAAAAAATACGGAAAAGATATCCTTGAGGACAAGCGGGAGTTTCTTACGCCAACAAAAATGATAGCGCGGGTTTCGGGCGCTCAAGGTGCTTTGGCCTTATAAGAAAGGGCGATTATGAACTTTACAAACCACGCGAAGTAGTTAGGATGAACCTTACGTCTAACTTATATGGAGAAACCTAATGGCTACCTGCCCGGTATGTGAAGGCAAAAAGGTCTGCGACTGTCCACAATGCAAGGGAACAGGAAAGGAAGGAAGCAGCGAATGTAAACATTGCGGTGGAACTGGAAAGGGAACGTGCACCCATTGCAAAGGAAGCGGACAAGTCTAAACTTGCAGGCTTCGCGCGCTGCTATGTCCAAACGCGTATAATTCCGAACAATATTAGGTTGTGACTCGCTCGACGTCAGCGCTACCCAGCATTTCCCGGGCATGGCCACGACAGAGGTCAAGTAAACGAGAGTGTTAACCAATCATAGATGATGCCATTTCCAGCAACGGCGCGTCTTTCCGTTGCGTGAAAAGTGGCGAAGAGGCGCATGGCGAGTTCCAACATGAGCAGGGAACGCGTGACAACGGCACGTCTGCGTTTGAAGCGGGCAAACCAGTGACGTTGGCGGCTATTGTTTTGCTCGATATGATAAGTCTGAGCCTTGCCGATGTCATGCCGCCCGGCCGGCAAAGCGCTCTCGCAAGGCTGATAATCGCCAGTGCAATAGAGCAGGATTTTCCAGGACTTCAATCGTTCGAGCAGGCGGTCTGATCGTGTCCCCAGAGGTGGTGTAGGAGTTCGGGAGCACGCCGCCATCCGCCTTTTCGGCCAAATTCGTCCTGATTGTTTTAACAATATTCCATGCCGCCGCTTGCTTTGCGATATCTCCTGAACCCTAGCGTCGGCACGCGCGGATTTGGCGGGATGCGGTCGAACTAATTATACTCGTCCGGCGAAGGCGGGACCGGCAAAACCGGCACGCCCTCCTCGATCAAGGCGCGCGCGTCGCCGATACTCGCCTGTCCGTGGATCGGGCGCTCCGGGACGAGGCCATCGTGAATCTTGCGCGCTTCCTCGGCGAAGCGGGAACCGACGTCGTCCGCCTCGGCTAAAATGCGTCGACGAAATGCGTCGATCGTTGCCCGTGATTTCAGGTCATGCCAATCGAGAAGCGCGACCTTGGTTTGCGACTGAGCTCGCGTCGGAGGTTTGGCGCTCTCCGCCTCGCCCCGGCTCGCGACCGCCGGCGCCATGATGGCTTTTGTCACCTCCGTCGCCTGGCAAAGCGGGCAAAGGACGAGGCCGGATTTGACCTGCGTGTCGAAAGTCTCGCTGCTCTGGAACCAGCTCTGAAATTCATGGCCGCGCGCGCAAAGCAAGGCGAATTTGATCATTGCACTCCGCCGTCCAGAAGCTCATCGAGCTTGCCATCGCGGTCAAGTTCGTGCAGTTCGTCGCAGTCGCCGATATGAATATCGTCGAAAAAGATTTGCGGAACGCTCATGCGGCCATGCGCCCTTGCCGTCATGTCCGTGCGCGTCCGCGGGTCGCCATCCACCGCGATCTCGGTGAAAGCGAGGTTCTTCCTGCGAAACAAGTCCTTGGCCCGGCGGCAATAGGGGCAGGCGACTGTGGTATAGACGGTGATTTGCGGCATCGCGTCACCCTTTCAGGAAACCTTTATATGGGAGACACGGCCGAAGCCACAACCGGCGTCATGCCTGGCAGAAAGGGCGCGGCAAGCGCCGCGTCAGCCTTGCGCTGCTTCCCGGATAGCTCGGGAATTTCCGCTTCCCGAACGTCGACAATGGGAAATCCGAACATATATCTGGTGCGCCACGCACCGCCGCTGCGCCGATCGCGCGGCGGAGACGGAGCGACGAGCGGAGACGAGAGGAGCTAGGAAACGAGATGAGTGCCGACACCGGAAACCCCTATCACTCGTGCGCGACGCACCCATCCGGCGGAGCGCAGTGGCGTGGATGCGCGCCTGGGGAGCCTTGGAAGCTCGTGGAAATTCTCGCGATGGTTTTGGGCTTTATCGTGTTTTGGCCGATCGGCCTCGCCGTCCTCGGCTGGAAATTTTGGCAAAGGAAATCCGGGTACCCTGGCGACATAGTTTCTTTCGGGCGAGAAAAATGGGGCAACCGGGCGAATTGGGCCTCCGGCCGCTGGGGCTTTGGGCCGAATAATTGGCAAGGCTTTGCCTCGGGCTCGACCGGAAATCGCGCTTTCGACGAGTGGCGCGCCACCGAGCTCGCGCGGCTCGAGGAAGAGCACAAACGGCTCGCCGCCGCCGAGCGCGAATTCGCGGACTATATGGAAAATCTCCGCCACGCTAAGGATCGCGAGGAATTCGAGCGCTTCATGAACCAGCGGCGCGACAGGCAAGGAAGCTCGGCTTAACCTCAGGACGCCGCTTATTTGCGGGTCTTGCGAACGCCTTTGTTGAATATGGTCTTGCGCGTGACCCTCCTTTTCCGCGCCGGCGTGGCGCACTCGGTTGCCGCCGGCGCTGGCATTGACGGCTTGCGTCCTGGCCGCCACCCTGGCGCCTGAACCGGCTCGTTTGGCATGGCGGGCGATTGCCGCGCTCTCGCGGGCCTCGCCGGCCCGGCCCGCCTCGTCTTCTTGTCATCGCCGGTTTCTGGTCGCGAGATGTTGACTGCCGCCGAAGGCTTCGCCGGAATCGAGGCTTTGCCGCGCGGTGCCGAAGCGGGCGCCGCCATGGCGATACCGAATATCTCCGAGAGATCGCCGGTTTCGAGCCGCGGTCCGGTAGCGCTTCCCCGGGCTGGCAAGGCCGCGTCGAGATTGGCGAAGATTTCACCGGCTTCGACCTCGCGCAGGCGAAATAGCAATTCCGGCTCGGCGTCCAACCGCGCGCCGGTGCCGTAAAGCGCCGCCGCCACATGTTTGCACAGCGAGGCGGAATCGGGGCAGCTACAGGAAAACCTGATGCCGGCCGGCTTTGGAAACAGGCCGTCGCGGCGGCAGACGCGGTCCATGACCGCCTTGGACAAGCGGCCTTGCAGGAGCTCGACCAGGGACGCGACGCGACCCGCGCAATCGGCGCAAATCGATTTCCAAGTCCCGGCGGGCAACGCCTCGAAGGTGATCCTGACCGAATAGATCTCCGAGCCGCTGACCTTCGCCGTCACCTCGCGCGGGCCGATCCAAAGATCGATCACCGAGCCGTTGCGGACATAGGTGCGTCCGCGCGGCAGGCGATTGGCGTAATCTCCGTAAGCCTCGAGATTGTCGCACCAAGCCTTGCCCCAGAAGGTGGTTGCGATCGCGCGTCCTTCGACGACGACCGGCGCCACCGGCTTGCCGGCTTTCCTCAGCCGCGCGATTTCGCGCGCGGCCTTGCGGCGGCGGTCGGCGACCGGCACATAGGGCGCCCATGCCCCATAACCAAAGCTCATGAGCGTCACTCCTCCATCTTCATTGCGGTGTGGAGATCGAGGGCGACCAGCCGCAGGATCTCCTCGTTGCCAAGTTCCGTCAGGTTGACTTCGGCGGATCCATCCAGCAATTCCCGCGAGAGGCCGCGCTTCGACTCGATCAGCGCGTCGATCTTTTCCTCGACCGTGCCCCGGCAGACGAATTTATGGACGAGGACGTTTTGCTTCTGACCGATGCGGAAGGCGCGATCCGTCGCCTGGTTCTCGACCGCCGGATTCCACCAGCGGTCGAAATGCACGACATGCGCCGCCGCCGTCAGGTTGAGGCCGGACCCGCCAGCCTTCAGCGACAGAACGAAAAACGGGATCCGCTCGTCCTCCTGGAAATCCTTAACGAGCGTCTTGCGCTTTCGCACCTTCGTCTCGCCATGCAGAGTGAGGCCAGGCCGCCCGAAAATGCCCGCTAGGAACACGGCGAGCGGGTCGATCACCGCGCGGAACTGGGTAAAGACCAGCATCTTTTCCTGACGGGAGGCGATCACCTCGGCGATCTCGCGCAGGCGCGCCCATTTGCCGCTATCCTCTTCCCGCCACGCATGATCGGCGAGCCATTGCGAGGGATGGTTGCAGATTTGCTTCAGCCGCATCAACGAGGCCAGCACCAGTCCCTTGCGGGCAATCCCATCGGCATCGTCGAGCGCGGCGCCGAGATCATCGACGGCCTGCGCGTAGAGCGCCGCCTGCTTACGGCTTAAATGGCAATGCCCCTTAACCTCGGTTTTCGCGGGCAGATCGGCGATGATCGACCGGTCGGACTTCATCCGCCGCAAGATGTAGGGCGCCACCAGCTCGCGCAGCGGACCATAGGGATTGTGCTCGCGGGCGGCGAGGCTCGTGGCATAGCGCTTGAATTGCTTGGCCGTGCCGAGCAGGCCGGGATTGAGGAAATCGAAAATCGACCAAAGGTCGCCCAGATGATTCTCGACCGGCGTGCCGGTGAGCGCTAGTCTGGCATCAGCCTTCAGAGCTTTTGCCGCGCGGGTCTGCTTTGCGTCGGCGTTCTTGATTGCCTGTGCCTCGTCGAGAACAACGAAGCGCCAGGAGATGTCTTTCAGCGATGGAATGCGCAGAAGCGATCCGTAGCTCGTGATGACGAGATCGAGGTTTTGCGCACTCTCTTCCGAAAATTGCCGCAAGTCCTCGGGTCTCATCGCCGAGGGATGAACGATCGCGGCTTTGAGGCCCGGCGCGAATTTTTCGATCTCCGCCGCCCAATTGGCGAGCAGCGAAGCGGGCGCGACGAGCAGGCTCGTGCGCGCCGGCCCGCCGCCATGATCGCGCTGCGCCGTGAGCAACAGGGCAAGGATCTGGATGGTCTTGCCGAGGCCCATGTCGTCGGCGAGGCAGGCGCCGAGCCCTAGCCCCGAGACGAGCCGCAGCCAGGAGGCGCCCGCTTGTTGATAGGGCCGCAGCGTGCCTTGCAACACCGGGCCGGGATCGCCACTTGAACCGCTTGCCGTGCCCGGCGCCCGCAAGGCGCGCAGAGTATCGGCGAGCCACGGCCCGGCGGCGATTTCCGCCCAATCCTTGCTCACCTCTCCCGCGTCGTCTTGGGTGAGCGCCGCACCAGCGAGCAACCGCATCGCCTCGGCGAAACTCATGCCCTCGCGCGCTGCCAAGCTTTCGGCGTCGCGGAACCGCGCGATCACTTGTTCGAGCCTAGCGCGATCGACCTCGACCCATTGGCCGCGCAAGAGGGCCAGTCCATCGGTGCCGGCGAGCAGAGCGTGGACCTCCGCTTCGGTCAACGGTTCGCCGTCGAGGGTCGTCTCGACCCTGAAATCGAGCAGCCCATCGAGACCGAGGGCGGAGGGCTCGCGGCGGCCGATCGTCGCCGTCGCCTTCGGGCGCGGCGGCCGCCCGCCCCGCCACGCCGGCGGCATCCGCAAAATCACGCCCGCGTCCTCGAGACCGGGCGCCGAGCGAATGAGCGAGAGAGCCTGTTGGGGTCCGAAGCGCAAAGGGTGGAAGATCTCACCCTCGTCGACCATCCGCTTCAGCCAATCGCATGTTTCCGCGGCGCGCTTGACCGGCAGGAGCAGCGACAAAAGTTCGTTTTTGTTGCCTGCCCCGGCATATTGGCGCAGCGCTTCGCCCAACGGCAGATGCTGGGCCTTGGCGCCGGCCGAGAGGCCCGTCGTGTAGGTCGCCATGAAGGCGAAGGGATAGTCCGGATCGCGGCGGTTTTCCGCCAGATTGAAATGAACCCTGCCGACCAGCGTCCAGGCCGGATTGCACCCGGCGAGGAAGCTCGGCAAATCCGTCCCCGCCGCCGAATAGGCCTTGCCGAAGGCGGCACCCAATGCCTTCCACAGGGCGCTAAGAATTTCGGGGCTAAGATATTCGGCGCCTACCATCATGGGCGCCGTCAAGGCGAGCGCCGCGAGCTCGGCCGGGGTTGGCGGCGCGATCCCCGCCGCTGCGGCTTCGATGGGTAGCTCGTCCTTTTCCATGGGCCGCCGGCGGATCGCCGTCACGAAGCGCGCGGCAAAGTCGCGCCACCAGACGAAAACCGGCGGCAAATTCTCCCCGATTTCGCCGGCGCCGAGGCGCCAGAGTCCCTCGCCGCTTCCCCGGGCAAAGGCATCGCGCAACCGCACGGCAACCTTCGCGTCGAGGTCCAGCGCGTTCTCGCTTTCATCGAAGACGAGCCTGCCACGGGGGGTCAGCCGCAACGCCGCGCGAACAGGGCTCGCCGGCGGCGCGGCCGGTCGTGCCGCGCCGGCAAGCGCGTGAGCAAATCCACGGGGCTGGGAAAATGCCGGCATGCGTACGATCCAAAACGTGGCGAGCATAAAATAATTCGGGCTTTTCATCGATTGCACGATCGTCGCCGATCGCGGCGCCTCACGCAAGGGCGGGTCAAGGCGCGCAGTCAGAAATCCGGCAATCGAGGACCTATGTGACGGTGGATAACTTAACCGTGTTCCATGCCCGAAAATCCCATGCCGCAAAGAATGATTAAAGGTTACCGAAGGAGCAGAAAACAGTCGCTTTATGGGCCGGTCTTATTTGCCATGGGCGTGCGCACGTGTCGCTTTTCCGGCGCGATGAACACCGGCGCCCGGATATAGATCCGAGGCTGACCAGCGAATCTCTGCTTAGAACCGAACGCCGCGCACGACGCCGCCTCGGGGACTGAACTTGGGCGCCATCCCAGCCGCTTCAATCTCGCCCGTGCGGCTCGATCAAGAGGTCGAGCGGATAGCCTTGAAAAGCCTTGTCGATGGCGAGCACGACATGGCCGTGGAATTTCTCGACGCCCAGTTCGCCGCGGCTCATAAAGTCGCTGAGTTCGTTGTAATGGTCGATATCGCGGCAAAGCACCCGCATCAGATAATCGATCCGGCCGCCGATTTTGTAGCATTCCAAAACTTCGTTGCGTTTGCGGATGGCCGCCAAAAAACGCTCGAAATCGGCTTCGCGGTGGTTTTCGAGGATAACCTCGACCAGCAGCATCACGGTGCTGCAGATTCTCGTAAGATCGAAGTCGGCGACATAGCGCCTTATCAGCCCATGCTTTTCGAGCGCCTTGACCCGCTCTAGGCAGGCGCTCGGCGACAAATGCACGTCTTCGGCGAGGCGGACATTGCTAATCCGCGCGTCGAGTTGCAGCCGCTTCATGATTTTGAAATCCATTTCGTCGATCACGTGCCGGCGCGCCATCTCTCGCTCTCTTGTCGCCTAAGCTTTTGAGGTTTTCGAACGGTATCCGCCGTTTGGCCCAGGGCAAATACGTGACCGCGCATTTTTGCGCGTGGAAGGGGCCTTGTCGCGGATAATCTGCGCAAAAGCCGGCTAATTTCCGGAACAAGAGCGCCTTTTCCTGCGCGATAATTCCCATTTAAGGAAAGTATCGATAGGAGGCCGCCGTGTCCCTACAAACCGCCATATCCCCGCAAAGGGTCATCGCTCAAGAAGCCCGCTTTGGCGCGAAAAATTACGCCCCGCTTCCGGTTGTCCTGGCGAGGGGCGCCGGGGCGTATCTCTTCGATACCGGCGGCAAGCGCTACATCGATATGATGAGCGCCTATTCGGCGGCGAGTTTCGGCCATCTGCATCCGCGTCTCGTCCACGCCATGAAACGTCAGCTCGATCGCTTGGATCTCGTCTCCCGTGCCTATCGTTCGGATAATCTCGGGCCGCTTTGCGAGGAACTCGCGGGTCTCGCCGGGCTCGATGCGTGCCTGCCGATGAACACCGGCGCGGAGGCGGTCGAGACCGCGATCAAGGCCGCGCGCCGTTATGGTTATGACCGGCTGTCGATCCCCGGCGGCAAAGCGGAGATTATTGTCGCCGCGGGGAATTTCCATGGCCGGACTACGTCGATCATAGGCTTCTCCAGCGAACCGTCCTACCGGCGCGGTTTTGGGCCTTTCGCGCCCGGCTTTGTCACGGTGCCGTTCGGCGACGCCGGGACGCTCGAGGCGGCGATCTCGCCCTACACGGCCGCCGTTCTCATCGAGCCCATTCAGGGCGAGGCGGGCATTGTCGTGCCGCCCAAGGGATATCTGGCAAGCCTCCGGAGGATCTGCGACCGGCACGGCATATTGTTGATTTTCGACGAGGTCCAGTCAGGCTTCGGGCGCACCGGGCGAAACTTCTGTTTCGAACACGAGAACGCCAGGCCCGACGGTCTCATCGTCGGCAAGGCGCTCGGCGGCGGGTTGATGCCCGTCTCAGCGTTTGTCGCGCGGTGCGCCGTCATGGATGTCTTCGATCCCGGCAGCCATGGCTCCACCTTTGGCGGTAATCCGCTTGCCATGGCGGTCGCGCGCGAGGCGATCCACGTTCTCCAAGACGAGGATCTCGCCTTGCGCAGCCGCGTCCTCGGGAAAACCTTGCTCGCCGCGCTTGCCGGCATCGGCCATCCCGCCATCGTCGAGGTTCGCGGCAAAGGGCTTTGGGCGGGCGTCGAGCTCGATCCCACGCGCGCCAGCGCAAAAAATGTGTGTCTCGCCATGCTGCGGCGCGGAGTCTTGACCAAGGAGACGCATGAAACCGTCATTCGCTTCGCGCCGCCCCTCGTTATCGAGGAGGCCGATCTCCTGCAGGCGGTCGAGGTCTTCCATGACGCGCTTGAGGAAACAGCCACGCCCCATGCCGAGAGGTGCGTAGCATGAACATTCATGTCGCAAACGCGCCGGTGCCCCAAATTGGTGCCGGGACCGTCGCCGCGCCCAATTCCAGACAAAAAATTTTGATGTGCGCGCCGGATCATTTTGGCGTGAACTACGTCATCAATCCGTGGATGCTCGGCAATCGCGGCCGCATCAATCATGCTCTCGCGGTCAGGCAATGGAATAATCTCAAAGATGCGGTTGCCGCGCATGCGGAAATCACGCTGATCGAGCCGCAACCCAATTTGCCAGACATGGTGTTTACCGCCAATGCCGGCATGGTACTGGGCAACGTGGCGGTCGCGAGCCGTTTTCGGTATTCAGCGCGGCAAGGCGAGGAGCGCTTCTTCTGCCAATGGTTCGAGCACAATGGTTTTCCGCTGGCGCCGTGGCCGGAGGATATTTTTTTCGAAGGTGCCGGCGATGCCTTGCTCGATCGCGGCCAGCCTCTCATCTGGTGCGGATTTGGCTTCCGGTCCGATGAAACTGCGCCCGCTGCGCACGAACGCGTTTTCAGACGCCCCGTCATCGGTCTGCGGCTTGTCGATCCGCGCTTTTACCATCTCGACACCTGTTTTTGCCCGCTCGAAGGTGGCTATCTCATCTATTATCCCGAGGCTTTCGACGCCGCGAGCCGGGCGAAGATCGCCGCCAGAGTCGCGCCGGAAAAACGGGTCGCCGTCGCCAAGGAAGATGCCGCGCAATATGCCTGCAACGCCGTCGATCTTGACCGGCATGTTTTTCTCAACGGCGCATCGGAAGAATTGCAGGAAAAACTGCGCGCCGCCGGCTTTACGCCCGTCATCGTGCCTCTGTCCGAATTCATGCGCGCGGGCGGGGGCGCCAAATGCCTGACGCTTAAATTGAAGGAAAGTTGGGGGCTAGTGGATTGATTTGATTCATTCTTACACCCGGCGGCGCTGCGCGCCTTGGTGCGCGAGCTCGTCCGCGCGAGCGAACTCGTTGGCTTCGAATTGACGGAATTTGAAGCCCCCGCGAATCCTGAACATCGCGCGAGCGCGGTTCAAACGGTGATCCGCATGATCGAACCCGTGTTTCCGGCGGGATCGGACCACAGCAAGCGGGATTACGAGTTTTGCGCCTGAGCAGGGCGATCGGATGAAGCATGCTTATCGGGATGGGTGACAAATGGCTACGAAACTTGGCGAGCTGCTCAGTGGACAATTTTGGGGACGCTTTAAATCATGGATTGGCCTACAGCCTCACCAATGGCCGGAAGGCGAGCCATTAATGAGCGGCGACGTCCGATGGGGAACGAGGCTTAAGGATGGAACAATCATTGGCGCACCCGGCGTCAGCTTCACTCCGGTTTGTTCACGATGCCAGCAAGCGATAGAGGCCGAAACCGAACAAACCGATGCCGCTCAGGCTGAGTGCCACGCTGACGACGCTCGGTTTCCAAGGGTAGCGCGTGGTTTGGAAACCACGCCCGACCCCGGTCAACAGCGGGTGGTCAATCCACTGGCCAACACCGAACAACAGAAGGGCTAGTCCGATGATGAAGCCTGGTACGAATTTCACAGGAGCAGACGCGGCGGCGATCAGTGCGCCGGCGACCCCAACGAGAATCCACCAATGCCGACTGTCAAACTCTTTAGGAAAGTCGATCATGCGCCATGCGAGCCGACGATAATCATCGGGACGCGTTGTTATAGCGAAATGAGACAAAAAGGCAAAATGATTCTGCCCAATGAACGTCTGGCCCGGATGCGCAAATCCTTTGAGCGGAACAAAAGCGTGCTCACCGAGGATTACAAATATTTCATCACGTCAGACAAGGCAGTTAAGCAGCCAAGGAAGCGGTCAGATGGGAAACCTAAATGTCAACTATCCAGATAAGCATGGGATGAAGGACCTAATTCCTCGCCCTCATCCTGAGGAGCGCCCGCAGGGCGCGTCTCGAAGGACGAGCGAAGGGAAGCCCGAGGTTCCATTGCGAGCGTAGCGGTACGCGAAGCGGACGCAATGGAAGCGGGCGACCGGAGTGAGGCGGCGAGGCCGCCGTCTCGAAGGATGCGCCGCGCGGCCCCCGAGCCGCCGTCGCCCTTCGAGACGGGCTCTTCGAGCCCTCCTCAGGGTGAGGGCTTAGGTTCTGTGTAGGCTTTTGAAACACGTTCTAAGCGCTCTTTTGTCGAGAGCGACTCCGGAGAGTTGGCGGACCTAACGCGGCGATTATCCGGCCGGCGGTCGGGGACGTTCGCGGAACATGGAAAGGTCAACGCGATCCCGTTCGCGACCATGGTAAACCAGGTCATTGTCACGCAAATTTCAAACCGATCCACTACCCTTGCCATCTTTTCATTAATTTGACGGTGCCTTAAGCTGCTCCACGCCGTTGACAAAAAATGTCCTCATGCCTTCATGCATGTCTTCACTGCCTGCGCGGGCGCGTTTCTTGGTGCGAAATACGGGGAGACACCAAGATGCTTTGGATCAAGACGGTTTTTGTGCGGCAAGACGCGCCTGCCTCTCGGAAGCACCCCTTGCAATCCTTGCTCGACGAACATAACAAAGGCGTGGGGCATTTTTTCGTTGACAGTGATCCACTGCGCCGATAATCTTGCGTTCCAAGTTACGGGTTTGGAAGCCGGTGCAACTCCGGCACGGTCGCGCCACTGTGACCGGCGAGCGCTCTAATGCACTTGCCGGAAGTCAGACCCTCCCTCGTAATTTCACTGTTTCGGTCAACGGGACGCAGTATCCCAGGAGACATCGAAATGTCCAACATCACAGTTGCGCCCGACGTCCGCCCGGTCCCCATTCCGGTCGGCGAGCTTTTGCCATGGGCGATTTTCGCCGGGCTCATCCTGCTGCTGGCGATTTATTTTGTGGGCGTGGAGGAGGGAGCGACATCGCTCATTTCCGGTATGTATATCCATGAATTCGTACATGATGGTCGCCACCTGCTCAGCTTCCCCTGCCATTGAGGAAGCAAAAACATGGTCGGAAATCTCCTCCTCCGCGGGATGCTCGTGGGCGTCTTTGCCGGACTGCTGGCATTCGGTTTCGCCAGGATTTTTGGCGAACCGCAGGTCGACCGCGCCATAGCTTTCGAAGACCAGATGAGCCAGGCCAAGGGCGAGGCGCCGGAGCCGGAACTCGTCAGTCGCGAGACGCAAGCCGGTCTTGGTCTGTTCACCGGCGTGATCGTCTATAGCGCCGCGGTCGGCGGCCTTTTTTCGCTCGTCTTCGCTTTCGTCTATGGTCGCGTTGGCCGCCTCGGACCTCGCGCGACTGCGGCGCTCCTCGCGTTGGGCGGCTTCGTTGCAATCGTGCTCGTCCCGGACCTTAAATATCCGGCAAATCCGCCTTCGGTCGGTAATCCTGAGACGATCGGGCTTCGAACGGAACTATTCTTTGTGCTGCTCGTGATTTCGGTGGCCGCACTCGTTCTCGCAGTGGCCCTCGCACGGCGCCTCTCGGCGCGCTACGGCGCGTGGAATGCGACGCTCATCGCCGGCGCGGCATTCGTCGTGGTCATCGCGATCGTCCAATATGTGTTGCCGGAAATCAGCGAAGTGCCAGAACAATTCCCGGCCGTGGTTCTGTGGCGCTTCCGTGTTGCAGCGCTTGGCATCCAGGTGGTGCTGTGGACCACGATCGGCCTCCTGTTCGGAGTATCGGCCGAACGCAGTTTTGCCGAACGGTTCGGGCAACGGCTCTCGGTAAGAGCTGTCCGTCGCTAGCTTCGGCACCGGGGACAGGGATTTGGCAAGGGGGCAAAGCCATTCCATGAAGTTTACCATTGTTACGTTATCGGCTTTCGCCACGTTAACTGGGCCGGTTTTTGCCGTCGGCGTGACGCCAACGGTGCCGCTTGGCCCACCCGCATTTGTGCGGCGAGACGCGCCTGCCTCTCGCAAGCGCCTCGGGCAGATCTTCGCCGCCGGTGCCGCCGTGATCGCC
Organism: uncultured Alphaproteobacteria bacterium; assembly: GCA_963706215.1. Taxonomy (GTDB): domain Bacteria; phylum Pseudomonadota; class Alphaproteobacteria; order Rhizobiales; family Beijerinckiaceae; genus Methylocapsa. Next base: position 1,145,545 of record OY970154.1, read on the forward strand.
AAACTTCTGGTTCCAATTTTTCCGGCTCGGCCATCCGCGTTTGGCGTGCGCTCCGTTTCAAATTCGAACAAAAACGATTTAGGTCTATTTTTTTGAGTTTGCTTATGTTGTAGCCTATGCTACATCTTATGCCATAGGGATCGGACGGAATGCCGGGCGTTGTGGAAATGCGCTGCCGTAAGAAGGATATTGTTTGCCGATGCGTCCCTGTCCCTTGGCCTCCGCCGAGGCAGGTGCTGCCCTTGCTCGCCGCCGTCACCGCCATTGTTTCGGGATCGGCTTTCGCGGCGGACCTCACCGCGCCGCCGCCCGCCTTCACTTGGACCGGGTTCTATCTGGGCGCGAACGCGGGCGGCGTCTTGTCTCCCGGCAACCCCGCCTTTCAATCGCAAGGGTTCGGCTCGAGCGCCTTCGATCTTCCCGCCAATGGCGGCGCGAAAGCGGGCTTCACCGGCGGTTTCCAAGCCGGTTACAATTACCAGATCGGCTCGCTCGTGCCCGGCTTCGAAACGGACTTCAACTACCTCGGCAATTGCCGCGATGGCACATTCGCCGCTCCGCCGGCCTATGCGCCGTTGGGCATCGGCTCGTACACCCTCTCGGGCGGCTGCTCGCATTATTCCGGCACGATGCGCGGGCGCCTCGGCTATGCTTTCGACCGCGCCCTCCTCTATGCGACGGCGGGCATCGCCTATGGCGGCAATCGCGATCCCGGCGCCGTCGCTCTCAATCCGCCCGCTCCCGGCAATTATTTCGCCGCCGGGGCATCGCACTCCGCCCGCACGAAATATGTATTCGGCGCCGGCCTCGAATACGCGTTGAGCGATCATTGGTTCGCGCGGGCGGAATATCTCTATGTCAATCTCGGCCGCATCGACCAGTTTTTCGAAAACGGCGCAGGGCTAGGCTTCACGTCGAGCCAATTCAATCAAAATCACATCTTCCGGATGGGCCTGGACTACGGGTTCGACGCTGGTGCATCCGCCGCCGAACCCCAAGCGGCCGGATCGGGCGAGGCGACTCCGGCTGCTGAGCAATACAGTTTCCATGGCCAGGTGACCTGGGTCCCGCAGGGCTATCCGGGTTTCCGGGCGGCCTATTCCGGACCTGAGAGCCTGCCTCCCCAGGCCCATGCCGCGGAAGATTTCGTGACGGACGCCTTTTTGGGCGTGGGACTGTGGCAAGGCGCGGCGATCTATCTCAACCCGGAGATCGACGAGGGTTTCGGCGTCGGCAACACGTTCGGCATCGCGGGGTTTCCCAACGCTTTCGCCTACAAGGTCGGCAAGAGCGAGCCCTACATACGCGATCAGCGCTATTTCCTGCGCCAGACGATCGGGCTCGGCGGCGGAACCGAGCAAATCGCGGCCGGAGCAAACCAGCTCGCCGGACCGGTCGACGCCAACCGTCTGACCTTCACGGTCGGCAAATATGCGGTCGTCGACATTTTCGACGACAATAAATACGCGCACGATCCTACAAGCACCTTCCTGAATTGGACGATCATTGATATGGGCGCGTTCGATTACGCCGCCGACTCGTGGGGCTTTACCTATGGCGCGACGGCGGAATGGAAGCAGGATTGGTGGACCGCGCGGGCGGGTGTCTTCCAACTGTCGCAAACCCCGAATAGCGAAGTGATCGAACCTGTCCTCTTCCGGCAATTTCAGCCGGTTGTGGAATTCGAGGAGCGCCACGACCTGTTCAACCAGCCGGGCAAGCTGAAATTTCTCTTTTACGCGAACGATGGTTTCATGGGCAGTTTCAACGAGGCCGTGGCGCAGGGCTTCGCCACCGGGACGACGCCCGATATTGCCAGCGTTCGCGCGCGGCGGGTAAAAGTGGGCGGCGGCGTCAATCTTGAGCAGCAGATCACGCCGGACATCGGGCTCTTCGCGCGGTTCAGCATGTCCACGGGTCAATATGAAACCTTCGATTTCACCGCGGTCACACGTTCCGAATCGGCTGGCTTGGTGTTCAACGGAGATCTGTGGGGTAGAGCCAAGGACCAAATCGGCGTTGGCGGGGTGCTGAACGACATATCGCACGCGTATGCGAACTACCTCGCGGCGGGAGGCGTCAACGACATCATCCTGGGCGATGGCGCGCTATCCTATTCAGGCGAGCGCATTCTCGAAACCTATTACAAATTCGGCATCGCCGTCGGCATAAGTCTCACAGCGGATTATCAATTTGTCGACAATCCCGGCTATAATCTCGCCCGGGGCCCGGTGTCGCTTTTCGCCTTGAGGTTCCATGCCGAATTCTGAACCGGCTTGCAAATCGGTCATAAATTTGACGGCTTATCGCCGCTATACCCCTGCCGAAGCGTTCCTCTAAACTTCGTCATCCAAATGAAGCGCTTATGGAACCCGACGAACCTACCTCGGAACCCGGGCGGAAGACCGCACCGGGCGGGACTTCCGGCGTGTCCCGGCGGCGGCAGGTTACAGTCCTTTTCGTCCTCGCCGGCATCGCCTTGGCCGTCTATTTGATCGGTCCTGCCGGATATCGCGCGATCATGTCGAAGCTTGCCTCGACCAATGTGGCGGCGCGATCCGACGCATCCGCTCCCGAGCTTTCAGCCCAAAGCATTAAATTATCGGAAAAGCAAATTGCGGCGATCAAAGTCGCGCCGGTCGGATACCGTGATTTTCAGATTGAGAAAACCGCGAGTGGTAACATCGATTTTAACCAGGATATGTCCGTCCAGGTGTTCACGCCCTATCAGGGCAGGATTATCGCACTGTTCGCGAAAATAGGCGACGCCGTGAAGGCAGGCGATACCCTCTTTACAATCGATAGCCCCGACCTCCTTCAAGCCGAATCGACACTGATCCAAACGGCTGGGGTGTTGCAGTTGACGACCCGTGTCTTGACGCGAGCGCAGAAGCTCGTGAAGACGGGCGGCGGGGCGGAGAAAGACCTTGAGCAGGCGATTTCCGATCAGCAAACGGCAGACGGCAACCTCAAAGCCGCGCGCAATGCGGTGCGCATTTTCGGCAAAAGTGACGCCGAGATCGATCGCATCGTGGCCGACCGGAGGGTCGATTCGACATTGATCGTGCCGTCTCCGTTTACAGGCACGGTCACCGCCCGCAATGCCGCTCCCGGGCTGTTCGTCCAGCCGGGCACCGCGCCGGCCCCATTTACGGTCGCCGATATCTCGACCATGTGGCTGAACGCATTCGTGGTGGAGAGCGAAATTCCTTCGATTGCCCTTGGCCAGGAAGTCGAGGCGGAAGTGCTGGCCTATCCCGGCAAGGTCTTCGAAGGAAAAGTCTCAACCCTCGGTGCAGCCGTCGATCCGGCCACGCGCCGCCTCTTGGTCCGGTCCGAGATCAAGGATCCGGAACATCTTTTGCGGCCCGGGATGTTCGCGAGATTCGTGATACGCACCGGCAAGTCGTTCCATTCGCCAGCCATTCCGCTCAGCGGAATCGTGAGGGAGGGCGATGGGACGATGTCGGCTTGGGTCACCAAGGATGGCAGCGTCTTTACGCAGCGCACAGTCCAGATAGGGCTGCAACAGAATGGTTACCATCAAATCCTTGAGGGGCTGCAAGCCGGGGAACTGGCCGTTACCGATGGGGCTATATTTTTGAGCAACATACTTGCGGGCGGCGCCACCGACTGATCCATTTCGTAAGAACCGGCATTTAACTTGTTTCGTAAACGAAGGCGCCCGTGATCAAAGCCCTCCTCACTTTCGTGCTGACCCGCCGCGCCATTATCATGACTGGCACGCTGGTGTTCATAGCCGGAGGATTGGCCGCGTTCTCGAACCTCAATATCGAGGCCTATCCCAATCCGGCGCCAGTGATCCTGGAAATCACCGCGCAAGCGCCGGGCTTGTCCGCGGAGGAAATGGAAAAATATTACACGATTCCGATCGAAGTCGGTCTCTACCCGACGCCTGGGATCGAAACGATACGATCCACATCGTTCTACGGCCTATCGTTCGTTCGCGTCACCTTCAAATATGGCGTCGATTATTATTTCGCCTATACGCAGGCAGCGTTGAGCCTCCAGCAAAATGTCAGTCTCCCCGCAAGTCAGATTCCTCAAATCCAGCAATCGAGCTTGGTCGGCGAGATTTTCCGCTATCAGATTGTCGGCCCGCCGCATTTCGGCTTGACCAATCTCCGCACGATTCAGGATTGGGTCGTCACCCGGCGCTTGATGGCGATCCCGGGTGTCGTGGCAATCAACAGCTGGGGGGGCACGACCAAGCAATTTGACGTCGATGTCGACCTCCAAAAGCTCGAAGCCTTCAATATCACCGTGCCGCAACTGGTCACCGCCATCGGCAACGCGAATATCAACGTCGGCGCCCGCGAGATCACCATCGGACAGCAGTCGGTGAACATTCGCGGCATCGGCTTGATCGACGATGGGGGCGCCGATGTCATCACCAACGGCTATAAGGTCGATGATATCGAGAATATCGTGTTGACGCAGTCAAACGGCGTTCCCGTTCTGGTTAAGGACATCGCGAAGGTCTCGGTTGGCTACGTTCCGCGCCTCGGCATTGCCGGGCGCGATCACGACGACGACGTGGCGGCGGCCATCGTCGTCATGTCCCGGACACAGCATACGAACGCGGTCCTTCCCCTTGTCCAGGCCGGAGTTGAAAAAATAAATTCGGACGGGACCCTGCCCCCGGGAGTCAAGGTCGTTCCCTATTACGACCGCAGTTCGCTGGTCTCGGTCACCACCCATACGGTCCTGCACAACCTTGTGTTCGGCTGCCTCCTCGTGTTTTTCATTCAGTGGCTTTTCCTGGGAGATTTGCGCAGCGCCGTCATCGTCAGTGCGAATATTCCGTTCGCGCTGTTTTTCGCCATTATCCTCCTCGTAATCCGAGGCGAGGAAGCAAACCTCCTGTCGCTGGGCGCGGTCGACTTCGGGATCATCGTCGATTCGGCGGTGATCTTGGTCGAGAATATCTTTCGAAATTTCCAGGCGAAAAGGTCTGAGAGGCGGACGCTTCTGGACAATCTCATCCATGGGTATTGGGGGACTGACCCAACAAGTTCGACTTACGGAAGCGGCCGGAGATGGAGCAAGAGGCTGCGCCTCATCTTCATAAGCGGGCTGCAAGTCAATCAGGCCGTTCTTTTCACCACGACGATCACCGTGACGGCGTTCGTTCCCTTGTTCACGATGCAAGGCGTCGAGGGCCAGATATTCGGGCCCATGGCGCGAACTTATGGCTATGCTCTCGCGGGTGCGCTTTTGGCAACGTTTACGGTCACGCCGGTACTCGCCTCCCTGATGATTCCGAAAAAGGTCAAAAAAAGCGAAACGATCTTCGTTCGTACGCTGCGCGCTGTCTATACCCCGGTCCTGGAATGGAGCCTCGGCCGCCTCGCGATCTCTATCGGAATAGGCGTAGCGTTCCTTGCCGTCGGCGGGCTTGTGGCAACCAGGCTCGGCAGCGAATTTCTGCCTGCGCTTGAGGAGGGGAACTACTGGATCCGCGCTTCGATGCCGCCGACGATGTCGCTCGATGCTGGCACCGCCGCAACCGCGAAAATGCGGGACATCCTGCTCCGGCATCCTGAAATCATCACTGTCGTCTCTCAACATGGCCGTCCGGACAATGGCAGCGACGCCTCCCCCTTTTCCAATGTCGAACTCTTCGCGCCGCTCAAGCCGTTCGAAGAATGGCCAGCTGGCCTTACCAAGGACAAACTTACCGAAGACCTTCAGAAGGAGTTTTCGGAAGAATTGCCGGGGGTCGGGTTCAATTTCTCGCAATACATACAGGACAATGTCGAGGAGGCACTTTCGGGAGTTAAAGGCGCGAACTCGATCAAGATCGTCGGACCAAATCTGGCAACCACCGAATCATTGGCCGCGCAGGTCGTGGAACAGGTGAAGACAGTGCGGGGGATCGAAGATCTCGGAATATTCCATGTCCTTGGCCAGCCAAACCTGAACATCAAGATCGATCGCGCCAAAACGGCAAGATATGGTCTTAACACCGGGGATGTAAGCACGGTTATCCAGACCGCGATGAGTGGTGCTGTCGCCACCACGGTTCTAGAGGGCGATCGCCAGTTCGGCGTAGCCGTGCGCTTGGCGCCAAAGTTTCGCGACAGCATCAGTGAGATCGGCAAGATTAAAGTTGCCTACCAGACCGCCAGCGGCACCAATGCCTATATTCCGTTAAGCGAACTTGCCACGATCTCTCTCGATACCGGGGCGTCATTCATCTACCGCGAAGGGAGTAATCGTTATATTCCGATCAAGTTCAGCGTGCGCGGCCGCGATCTTGGGAGCACGGTCGCCGAAGCGCAGGCGCTGATCGCCAAAAATGTGAAGTTGCCGGCCGGATACCGTATTCTGTGGTCCGGGGAATTCGAGGACCTCGAACGTGCCAACGCGCGCCTCGCGGTGATTGTCCCCATCACATTCCTCCTCATTATGGTGCTTCTCTACGCTCTGTTCAATTCCTTGCGCGACAGCCTTTTGTCGATAGCCGGCATACCTTTTGCGGTCGCGGGCGGCATTCTTGCACTTTATATTTCCGGTCAGCCTTTCAGTGTATCCGCCGCGATTGGATTTATTTCTCTCCTCGGTGTGTCCGTCATGGACGGCATCTTGAACATCACCTATTACCGCGAGTTGAGGATCCGTGGCATGGCGGTTGCCGAAGCGGTCTTCCGCGGAGCGGAACAGCGGATGCGGCCATTGTTGATGACGGCGCTTTCCGCCGGTGTCGGCCTATTCCCGGCGGCAATCTCACATGGCATCGGCAGTCAGGTGCAGCGGCCGCTCGCCACGGTCGTCGTCGGCGGCATGACAATTGGCCCTTTCATGCTGCTGATCGTCGCGCCCGCGCTTCGCATGCTGTTCCTTAGAGGCGAAGAGACGGCCGGGCAAAACGGGAACGGCGTTGCGCATCTGCAAGATCACGACGAAGCGGAAGACATATGAGCCGGAAACCGGCTGCCGCGAAGCGTGTCCGCCTCTTTGCTGATGCAATGGAGATGGAGGCGAGGCAAGGGCTCATGCCGGGCGATATCGACGCAATTGCAAAAGCGATGCATTCGAAACGGACCCAATTGCGAACAAACAGCAAATGCGGTGCGATGGGTTTTGCCGGAATGGCGGCGGGCCTGGCTTGCAACCTCTTGTCGGCCTGCGCGGTCGGCCCCAGTTTCGAGACGCCGGCGGCGCCGGATGTAACGGGATATACAAAGGAACCGCTCAAGGCTTCGTCGGCTTCGGCCGGTTCCGGCAAAGGCCAGGGACAACGCTTTGTTCAGGATCTCGATATTCCCGGCCAATGGTGGGCGACGTTTCACTCCCGCCCGCTAAACGATTTGATCGAGGATGCGCTGAAGCATAACCCGGATTTGCAAGCGGCCCAGGCCGCGTTGCGTGTCGCCCATGAAAATGCCGAGGCGCAAAAGGGCGCCTTCTGGCCCCAAGTCAGCGGCAATTACAACAGTTATGCCCAGAAAGTTCCCTTTGAGGTATCGCCTCCGGGATCAACGTCCTCCGACTATCTCACCTTGCACACCGCCCAGTTGGACGTGTCCTACGCTCCCGACGTCTTCGGACTCGTCCGCCGCGAAGTGGAATCGGCCGAGGCGCAAGCGGCGGCGCAGCAATTCGAGCTCGAAGCGACTTATCTCACCCTCACGTCCAATGTGGTCGCCGCGGCGGTGCAGGAATCCGCGCTCCGGGCCCAAATCGATGCGACAAAAAAAATCATTGGAATCGAAACCGGCCTATTAGGCTTGCTTCGCCGCCAGCAGGCCTTGGGTCAAGTGGCGGTGGCGGATGTGCTGGTCCAGGAGGCTGCCCTGGCGCAGTCGCAACTGACCCTGCCGCCGCTCGAAAAGCAGTTGGCGCAACAACGCGATCTGTTGACCGCCCTGGCGGGACGCTATCCAAGCAATGAAATAGAGGAAAAGTTCACCCTCGCGTCGTTGCAGCTTCCGCACGACTTGCCGGTTAGCCTTCCGTCGAAATTGGTCGAGCATCGCCCGGACGTGAAGGCCGCCGAGGCCAGTCTGCACTCGGCAAGCGCCGCCATTGGCGTCGCCATCGCAAACCGGTTGCCGGTGGTCGATTTGACCCCGAACGTCGCGACCGGCGCGAGCAATCTTGCGCTGCTCTTTACCCCGCCAACCGCTGCTTACCTGCTCACCGGAAGCGTGACACAGACCATCTTCGATGGTTTTTCGTTGTACCATAAGCAAAAGGCGGCCGAAGCGGCCTATGACCAGGCCGAGGCGCAATATCGCAGCACGGTCATCACCGCGTTCCAAAATGTCGCCGACTCGTTGCGCGCAATCCAGGCCGACGCCCGCGCGCTCAAGGCCGCGGTGAAGGCCGAAGACGCCGCGTTGAAAAGCCTAGATATCGTGCGAAAACAGGCTCAACTCGGACAAGTCAACAGCCTCGCCGTCCTCAACGCGCAGCAGACCTACCTGACGGCTTTGCTCGCCCGCGTCCAGGCGCAAGCCAATCGTTACGCCGACACGGCTGCTCTTTTCCAAGCTCTCGGCGGCGGCTGGTGGAACCGGGTCGATATCCCGTCGCGTTAACGCCGTCGTATATTTCGCAGCTGCGAGGCGGGATACAAAACCTCATGATCGCCTTTATGCCCGCCACCATTTTTCCGCAACAGTGATCGGCCACGCCGCTTGGCTTTATTTTCGGTTTCCCTTGGGCCTCAGGATGGCCCAAGAAATGCTGACGTCGTGGGGGATTTGGTCAGTCACGAACCGATCCGGCGATGGGCGCTGATATTTGGTCAGGAATTTGCCGATCGCGTTCGCCGCCGCCTTCGTGCGATGGACGGCAAATGCCACATGGACGAGGGTGTCATTACTATCAGTGGAAAGAAGCACCGGCTCTGGCGCGCAGTTGATCAGCTGGGGAAAGCTTGAGATCCTGATCCAGAGCCGCCAAAACGAAACTGCCGCTGCGCGTTTTCTGCGCAAACTGGTCAGGAAGCAGATGCGTACCCAATATGTTATGATCACCGGCAAACTCGGCTCTAATGGAGCGGCCGAGGTTAACGGTGCCGGGCATTCGCCTGGCCGCCCGTTCCCGGTCAATCCTTCTTGGCTCTTTCCATCGATTGATCGATCTGGTCAAGGTGATTGTCATGAGCATCGATGACGTTCCGCACGGCTGGCTTACCCGCATCAACAGGCCGAAGACAAGTCCGCACCCACGATCAAACGCAGCGCCGCAAAAAAACCCTTGATCAGCGGGCGCCGTCCAGACATGACAATGTCGGCATTGGCTATGCTGGGGGAGCGTCGATCCTGTTTGTGGTCCTTATGGCTGCCTTCGGCGTGTGGCACTCGTCAGCTGGTTCCGTTTCGGTTGATACCATCACCCCGCCCAAGGTCGCGATGTTCTATTGGGGGGCGATCCCCCAAACCTCGGGCACGGCGCTCGGCGATTGGATGGCCGACACAACTGGGCCCGGCTACGAAGGCGGGGCGCTCGTATTCGCCGCAGGTTTGGTGCTGGTCGCGGGGGGATATTTCTACGCGAATGTATCGCCCGCCCTAGTGTAACGTAGCCGCGCGGAGAGAACGGCCTTGAAACTTCGGGTCGGCTATGAACTGCAATACGAGTTTCCGCAGCCCACTCCGCTGATCGCGATGCTCAATGTCCATTTCTCGCGCGTTGCCGATCTGGCGGCGCCCGATCACATCGTCATCAGCCCCCCGGTTCCGATCTCTTGCTACCGTGATGGTTTTGGCAATTGGTGCAGCCGGATTCTCGCGCCTGCGGGTCATGTGCGCTTGTCGACCGACGCTGTCGTGACCGATTCCGGTCAGCTCGATCCGGTGGTGCCCGGTGCCGGCCAGATCACGGTCGAAAAGCTTCCGGACGAGGCCATTGTCTTCCTTCTCGCGAGTCGCTTCTGCGACAGCGATCGGCTTTTGGATCTCGCTTGGACTCTGTTCAAAGATACGACGCCCGGTTGGGCGCGCGTCCAGGCGATCTGCGATTTTGTTCATCAGCGCATCAAATTCGGTTACGAGCACGCGCGGGTGACGAGGACAGCCTCGGAAGCCTACCAAGAAGGTCGCGGGGTTTGTCGCGACTACGCGCATCTGGCGGTGGCGTTCTGCCGCGCCTTAAACATCCCGGCGCGCTACTGCACCGGATATCTGGGCGACGTCGGCACCCCGCCACCCTTTTCGCCGGGCGATTTCGCGGCATGGTTCGAGGCCTATCTCGGCGGCCAATGGCATACGTTCGATCCGCGCAACAATGTACCTCGGATTGGCAGGGTGTTATTGGCCCGGGGACGGGACGCCGCGGATGTCGCGATCACAACAACGTTTGGCCCCAACACCCTTTCGAGCTTTCGGGTCTGGACGGACGAAATTCCGGACGGGCCGGCATGACGCGGCTGCAATCTGGTTGATCGAGGCTGAGAGCCCGTCAAGCCGGCCTGCAAGGCTACTTTTTGGTGACAAGGGGAAGATCGGTTGAAATGGCCGTTGGCCTTTCTCGTGGCAATCTATGCCCTGGTGGTCGTCGGCATGGCTGTCTTTCAGCGCCGCCTTCTGTATTTCCCGGATCGGCGTCTCACCCATCCGGCTGAGGCCGGTATGAGCGGCGTCGAAGAGCTGCGCCTCGTGACGGATGATGGCGAGATACTTGTCGCCTGGCATCTTCCGCCGAGGAAGGGACACCCGCTCATCCTATATTTCCACGGCAATCGCGGAGCGTTGGTCGATCGCGTTCCGCGCTTTCGCATGTTTGCGGCGAGCGGCTACGGGCTTCTCGTCGTGTCCTATGGCGGCTATGTCGGCTCGACCGGATCACCGACTCAAACTGGTTTGATTCGAGATGGAGAAGGCGCCTACCGAGAAGCGCGGGCGCGGGGCTATGAGAGCGATCACATTGTTCTGATGGGCGAATCTCTAGGCACCGGCGTCACGATCGCACTGGCTGCCACCCACGAAGCAGCCGCTCTCGTGCTCAACTCGCCTTATACTAAGTCTTGATGATCATGACCGGTAGACCCAGTCTCTGGTCCCGATGGACATGATCTTCCAAGGCATGTCGATGAGCTTATTCCAGGCGAAGCAGCAATGGTCGAGGATGTCGGCGTAGGATTTGAAGAGGCGGTTCGAGAGCCAATTGTCGCGCATGAATTGCCAGATGTTCTCGACCGGATTGAGCTCGGGCGATTTCGGCGGCAACGGCAAGAGCGTGATGTTGTCTGGGATGGAAAGCCTCTTCGAGACATGCCGTCCCACCTGATCAAGAAGAAGGATGGCGTGCGCGCCGGGCGCGACCGCAAGCGAGATTTCCTCCAGATGAAGCGCCATGGGTTCACTGTTGCAGGAGGGTAGTACGAGCCCGGCGCCTTTTCCTTCGGCCGGGCAGATGGCGCCGAAAATATAGGCCGAGCTCGTCCTCTGGTCGTGCGGGGCCGAAGGCCGTGTCCCGCGTTTCGCCCATCGGCGGGTGACCTTGTTTTTCTGCCCGATCCGAGCTTCGTCTTGAAACCAAATCTCTATCGGCTTGCCAGGAGCCTCTTTTGCGGCTGTCTCCTCCACGAGGGCGAGAAAGTTTTTTTAAAAGCCACCGCGGCTTCCTCGTCTTGCGCATGATGGCGCGGTCGCGCCGAGAGCTTGCGAAAGTCCATATGCCGCGGCTCGCGGCTGAGCGTCGGCTTGGAGATCGAGACCCGGAACTCTTCGAAGAGCCACTGCGCCAGATCGATCAGCCGCCAGCGCACGACGCCATGCAGGGCGGGAATCGGCCCATCTTCCACGACCTGCCGCAAGGCTTGGCGCTGGCGCTCGTCGAGGATGCTGGGAGCGCCCGGCGCTTTGCCGGTCAAGAGACCATCAGGACTTTTGGCGTTGAAACGGACAACCCAGTCGCGCACAATCTGCACCCCGACCCCGCCGATCCGTGCCGCATCCGGCCGCGAGCCGCCATCATAAATCTCGGCCAGTGCCAAGAGACCCCGGGTCTGATCGGGATCACGCGATCGCCGCGCCAGCATGCGCAGGCCAATCGTGTCAAAGTCAGAGCGAAGCGGAACCGGAGTAGACATGGCAAATCTCTCAAAAGCTGTTTGCCATGGTGAATCAGATAAATGCCGATTCGGGAATCCGCCGCAGGAGTCAAACTTTCAGAGACTCGGTATTACTCGTCGGCAGTCGATGTAGCCGCCGTGCAATATAGGATGCTCCCGGTACGTTGGTTGATGTTCGACCAGTTTCGTTCGGACCTCGCGATTCGCGACGTCCGTATTCTTGTTCTTATCGTTCACTGAGACGACGATCGCGTCATCCCGGTGAATTTGGCAAGGCGGCTGTTCGAACGCGCCAACGAACCTAAGGAATTCATCAGTGTGGCCGGAGGCGGACACCTCGTGCTCGGATTAACTGAAGTCTTTGTGCGTGTGCGTGAGTGGATCGATACGAAGACCGTGATGAAGCGCCACTCTGGCACTGCTCGAAAGTGAGCGCTCGATTTTCCGAGCGTCCGGAGGCTTTCGCCGCCTGATACAGCGCTGCAGCGAATGGATCGCGGTTTTGGCAAAATCGGTGATGGCTCTGACATTTCCGCCGCGCCTTTGATACATGCAGCCGCGGGTATGAAAAGTTTGTGCGGGCGACGTCCCGTTGTGCGCGTCCAGCCTGAGCAGCGGATTAGGGCACGCATTGCCGAGCCAAGGCTGCTCGAATTCGCATGTTGGCGGAGAGACGTTGCCATTCAATCAGTGGTGCTGCGTTTTCACACGGTCTCGATGAGAACCCGCAGGCAATGCGCGTGCGCCGCGAGACAGTCGAGCATCCCTTCGGTACGCTCAAGATGCGGATGGGTGCGACGCACTTTCTGATGAAGTGCCTGCCGAAGGTTGCCACCGAGATGGCCCTGCACGTGCCCGCCTACAATCTCACGCGGGTCACGAACATCCTCGGCGTGAAGCCCCTCATCGCGGCGATCCAGACGTGAGGGGTGCGCATCGGCGCCACCAGATCGTTCACGGCGGACCGGGCAAACCACGTCGATTCCAGCTCGCAATTGCGACAACATGCTAAGTTGAGCTTGGCGTCACCGGTCTCCCTCGGCCAAAACGTTTTCACACGACCAAGACCCAGAGCGGAAATTCGGCTCACAGTACTTGATGACTGGAGTTGCCCCTTTGCTGACGAATCGCGACACGCCTGACCTTGCGACAAGCCAATATAGTGGGGTAGTGACCTACCCACGTTTAGAGCGGGCCTTCTGAATGACCTCCTCGGCCGTCGGCGGGCTCGGGGGGTGCCAGCTCAGGCATAACGACGTGCGCACTTTGAACGGGCGCAGCGAGCCTTCGGTCGAAAAATAGAACTCGCCCTTGGAGAGCTTGCCGATATCGTCGGCGCCGCCGCCCTTCGCCGCCATAAGGTCGCGGATGGCATCGATCGTCGCCGGCGCGTTCATCCGGCCATAGAGGTGAGTGGTGCAGCTCGACACGATCTTGTTGTCGACGCCCTTCGGCGTCTGCGTCGCGAACATCATCCCGAGGCCATATTTGCGTGCCTGCTCCACCAGCGACCGCGCGCTCGCCTTGCACGCAGTCCCCGCGCCCGAGGGCGCGAAGTTCTGCGCCTCGTCGATCACATAGAGGCAGCCGGTCGGGTTTGGATTGCGCTTTATGAATGTGAACAGCGACATCTGCAGGCGATTAACGAAGGAGTCGCGCGCCTCCTCGCTCGCAAGACCGGCGAGGTTGATCACCGAAACGCGCGTCTTGCCGCTCGGGCCTTCAAACAGCGTTTTCGGGTCGAGCGGCTCTCCGATTGACTTAAGCAGCGGGTTCATCGCAATGGCGGCGCGTAGCTGATCCGCGATTTCTCTCGCAAGCTTTTGGGCGTCGCTGTCTTGGCTGACTCCCTCCGGGAGTTCAGCGAGCAACGCGATCAGGTTGGTCAGCGCGCCGCCTCTTTCCGCCGCAAAACGGCGAATGGCATCGGCGAGGATACCTTTCTTTCGATTCGCCTTCACGCCACTGCCCGGCAGGAACGGAGTCAGCGTCTCCCTCGCCATGTCAATCGCCTGTTCGCGTTCGTCTGCATCGTCAATCGCGGCGAAATCCGGGAGCAGGTTGAGCGAAATCGGGTTGCCGCTGGCCACGCCGGGCGTCCAGATCACGACGTCGGCGCAAGCGCGATACTTTTCGGCCTTGGCCGCGTCCTCCTCGATCCAGAAACTCCGGGCGCGTCGGCCACGCATCGCCAAGGCGGGACAGATCATTGTTGGGATCGAGCACGATCGACGGAATTCCAAGTAACGCCGCCTCCTCGACGATCCGGCGCAAGAGCACGGTCTTGCCCGAACCCGGCCCGGCGAGAACAGCGATATGGCGCGGGAGCAAATCGGTCGCGAGCGTCACCGGATCGCCGAGCGCACCGCGCTCGTAGCGACGGCCGATCGGGATGAGACGCTCGGGCGCTCCCGACTTGGGTGGCGGAACAGGCGGAGCCTTTGGCTTTTCGGCCTGCGCGCCGGCCGGCGTTTGCGTCGGGGCCGGCTTGGCCCCCGCCGGCGTGGGCTTGTCGTGCGGCGGCGGCGCAGGCTCGTCTGGTGCCGCCGGAGGGTTGGGCGCGAGGAACGGCGGCGGGCACAGGCCAGCCTCCTGGAACAATTGCGTCTTGAAGAGAGGCTGCTGCTGGCGCAGCCAGGCGTCAAAGCCGGGGAGTTTACGCGCGTCCATCGCCGCCAGCGCGACGAAGGCGCGCAGATCGTCGTCCGTGGGCGGGATGCGCTTGCCGCCGGCCTTCAGGAACTGATCGTACAGCGCTGCCGTCATGGGGCCGCTCGGCGGCGCGCCGCGACGCAGGATGAACAGGTGGCGGAATTTCAGCGCCGTGTCGATGCCGGAGGCGGTCATCGCCGCCTTCAGGCGCGATTGGAAAGCGATGGCATTTGTATGACCGAGGATGCGGAAGCAGTAGTGCTGCTCCTGGTCACCCTTGTCATGGAATGTGAATGAAAGACGTGAATGCAGCGATGGCTTCTTGCGATCTGGATCTGGCTTGACAATCGCGTCTATAGTGTTAGGCAGGTTGAGTTGTTTCAGAAACAACTCGCATACTTGAATTAGAAGTTTACAACTGGTCGCGTCCTCGTTTTCTTTGCCTAGGAGGCCTGAGATATCGGCGTATGCCAGCTGCCGCTGGAATTCCTGATCAAGCCCTTTGGACGGCGAGGAGGGAGGCGTGGGGACGAGGGCTTCCCCCCCCAATGAGGCGCACTCCAGTACTTCGCTTGCCGCAAGGCAGCGCTGGCGATGTTCCTGACAACGGATTAGTATTTGTCTTGGCAGCAGTCCAACCGCGCTGTCGATCGCCTCAAACCGGAATGGTCAGGTTTGATAAGGTGGCCGAAAGGCGGCCTCTGTGTAAGCTCTGCTAAGCCGGCCACTTATCAGATTCTCCACGATGTCGCGGCTCTTGATCGGTTCCAGCACGGGTAGCTCTTCAAATCGATGAGGCGCGCTTTCGATGGCTCTTGCCCTAATGATCGGCCATGTGACCTGGAGACAGCTCACAACCGTCATGGCGTGCTTGTTGAGGTCATAGTGGGCCATGAGTCCTCCCGCCAACGTTTCAATAATGTGACGTGCCCTCTTTTCGCTGTCGTCGCCAGGCGCTCTGTCGACGCCAACGAGGATGTTGCTTGCGCTTACAATCGAGTCAATCTGATCGACTGCGATCAGCGTTGGTCCGGCTAAGCTCATGACCCAGAGCATGCCACGGACCAGTTCGTGATGAGGGGGAGGGGCTGTCAGGAATTTGAGTTCGTGTCTCTTGCTCTCATCGACATCGAGGCCTTGCAGCCAACAATATGCCAAGTTGTTGGCGTCCCAGTCGTCTGAATCAAGAAGTATAAGCGCGCGGATGACATCCTGGTGCTTTATTGTGCCCGGCTGGTCAATCCGCCGCAGGAGCTTCAAGAATAGGTCGACCGTGTCAAGCCTTGTTCTGTCTGGCTTTGCCTTCCATTCGGCTATCGCTTTTTGCGTGGCCGAATCCAAAGGAACCCTGTTTACGATAGAGCACAGCACAGCCTGATATTGGGTCTGTCCACACGTCATCGGCTGATGAAGCGAGTTGACAAAACCAAGCGCAGCAGTTGCCCAGAAATCGGTTATTCCGATTATATCGAGAAGCACAAACCATCCATGCGCTTCCCAGACTCGCCGCCTCAAGGTCCCAATCAAATGGGTCTTGCCGGCGCCCGCTTCGCCCAAAACCACGCGGCCGATCGGAGGAGCCGTCGGATTCTTGGTGCGCAAAAGAAAATGATCCATGATCCCGTCGATGATCGCCTTGTGCAGCTCATCGACTTGGAACACCGGATCGGACCAGACACTTTGTAGATCATGGGTCCAATTAAAATCGACAGTGCGCAACGCCTGAAGAGCCTGATTCATTTTGTGATCCATAATACAAACATGGGCTCGCCTTTGAAGTTGAGTCCCGCATCGCGGATTATCTGCGTGATCTCCTGGGGATTATTTATTCCGGACAGTGTAGTGCCTTCTTCGAGGTGCATTCTTTTAAGCACGCCATCAAGCGTGACGCGGTCAATGTCTTTCAGCTTTTTGCGGATGTCGCTCAGCAGCGCGCGGGTGTTGAGGCGACCTCCCATAATGTCGAGATAGGCTTGCCGAACACGCTCCCAAATCGCCGCGTAATCTAGCGGCGCGGACCTCAATGCTTCGGCGGTGCCCCCGCCTGCCGCGCCCGCCTGCGGAGAATCTTGCGGACCAAGGACATCCGCCAAAACCATCCCTCGGGCCTCCATAAAGGCCTCGAGACGTGTAAGCCATGCTTGAAGGATTTGGCTGCCGGCACGGGAATTCGTGGGCAAGGCAGCGCCAAGGTTCTTTCCGGCCCAGGCCCATCCTTTGTCCGTGACCTCAATCCAAATCCGCGTGCCGCGTTTCTCCGACTTGATCAGGCCCTCACCGCTGAGCGCGTCGCGATCGGCCTTTTCGGGTTCAGGCTTCAGCTCATTCTGAAACGAAGCAGCATTATCCCGCGCGAGCAACGCCCAAAGAATGAGCGTACGCTTTTCGGGTGTCGACTTTTTCTTGCTTGCTGCCACTTCAGCCCCCCTGTGTGATTTGCGACCGGCGCAGGCGCACGAGGTCCCGGATTTTCTCGAGCGCACGCCCAAAATCCTGCGCGACTTCGTCGTCGGCAAGCCGCAGCACGGTATAGCCGCTGAGCGCAAGTTCGTAGTCGCGGTGCCGGTCGCCGATGAAGGCCCGTCGCGTCGTGTGGTCGGGATAGCCGTCGAGCTCGACCACGAGCCGCCCGTCTAACCAGACCAGATCGACCTTGGGGCGCGAGCCGCGCACCGTATCGACGAACCAATTGAAGCAGAACAATCCGGCAAGTTCCGTATCGTCGCTCAGAATCGCGGCAAGCCGCTGCTCAATCTCGCTCAGCGGGTGCGGCGCACCGCGCCACGGGGCGAGCCAGGTTTCGCAGCCGATACTTTCGCCGGCTTCCGGCTCAGAAACGGAGGCTCCCGTGCCGGCGTCGGCGATCACGCGGCGAGCGCCATAGAGGATGCGATCGAATGGCGAGTCCAGAGGCGGCACCCTAGCGAACAGGGCGACCACGGCGGCGCGCGAGTGCCGCGCGATCCATTCCAGCGCATGCGCCAGCGCGGCTGCGCTCGGTTCATCCGCCGCCGCGGTCACATCGGCGACAAAAACGAGGCCGACGCGGCAGACGGCGAGTGAAAGCTGCGACAGTTCGATCGCGGGCAGGACGCCAGCCACGCGCGGCGGGCGCCCGGCCAGCGCGAGGCGTGCCGACGCTTCCGACCAAATGGAGCTGACACCGGGAGCGCGAGCCGCCGCCTCGCGCGCGATCACTCCGGCCGCCTGGCGTCCAAGCGTGTCGCCGCAGCACATCGCGAAGCTCACATCGGTGAACCAGACCGGCCACAAGCGCATCGCCGTCTCTGCCAGAATCGCGATCACCTGTTCGACATAGGCCTCAACGCTCCCGGCCGGCCGCAGCCGCACAAACAGCGCACGGCGATCGTTCGTGATATGCTCCGCCTGATCGACCAGTTCCCGCAAAGCCGCGCCGTCTATGCCGCCGAGGGTAACAACCGATCCTCCGGGTGCGCTAAAGACGAACTGCGCTGCTTGGCCGGACAGCAAGGTCTGCTCAGATGTCACGGTGACAGCGCGCGGGTCAGCAACCCGAGAAGTTCTTAGGAATTCCGAAGAGACCGCTCCTTCCTTCCGGGCATAGAACTGCGCCATGTTAGCCGTGCTCCAAAGATTATCTGATATGATCGTGGCCTTGTCTAACCCTGGGCAGCGTATGTGCTGGTGGGACAGCAAGCAAGAGGTGCAGAAGAGTCCGATGTTGGCGCTGAACGTAAGTGCCTGGCACGGCTCGCTTCAGGCAGCTATCCGAGGCATTGCGGAAAACATATGTTCGTGGCGAGCTTTTCGCAGGCTGACCGATGCCGTTGATAAAACCGACGAGGAGAGGGGTGAGGCTCACTTTTTGGTGCTTTGAAGGTCGGTTTTGCCCTTGGTTGCTCACCGCTGCGCCGCGGAGAGGCAGCTATGAGACTCTTGAAGTAACTTGGACGCTGATGCTTACGCGGCACACGCAGCCTCCTTGTCGGGCGGTGGATGCCAGGCGTGGTTTGCGAGCGTCTTGAGATTTTGCACGATGGCCGCGAGGTGGAACTCGTCGCGCGCGCCGGTGAGCCCTCGCAGACGCATGCGCTCAAAGCCATGGTGAACCTTCAGGTGTGCGAAGCGCATCTCTACTTTCTTGCGCTCATTGCTCGACTGTTCAAACTCAGGGGTGCCCATTAGTGAGCGGGCATGATCGCGCGCTTCTTCGTTGATGTCGCGTGCGACCTTCCTGAACGGCGCGCGCGTGCATCGTTCCTTCAGATTGCAAACGCGGCAGTCTCCGGGATGTGACAAGTAATTCCTGACACGACCATCGTGGACTGTTCCCGAGGTTCTCAAAGGCTTGCCATTCGGACAGAAATAGACGGCGCGCTCGGCGTCATGAAGTGAAGTCGAGGCGCAGGCTTCATGCCGAACGTCGTCTCGCTTCGATTGTAAAAGACTGAATTTGAGCTTTCAGTCACTGCCGCGGGAAATCGCAACCTGCCATTCCTCTCATGGCGGCGAGTTTGGCGGGCGGATCAATTCTGTCAAGGACGCGAGCCGCGCTCGCGCCGGCGAAGCCGGTGCCATAGCCCGTTGCTTGCAACGGGCGTTCTTCCGAACGCCCTATGGCATCCTTGCCAGAATCAACTCCGCCTCGCCGATAATGCTTGGCCCGTGCGATGAATGGCGAAATCTGACGTTGACCGATGGATCAAATCCCAACTTTTACAATTGATGGAAGCGCGCGACGAGCGGCGTCTCCTGAAACTCCAGGCGCAGCTCGCCGCCGTCAAACTGCTCATCATTGACGAACTGGGTTACGTGCCGCTCTCGCAGACCGGCGCGGAATTGCTCTTCGAGATCTTCAGCCAGCGTCACGAACGCGGGCCGGCGATCGTCACATCCAATCTTCCATTCGACGAATGGACGAGCGTCTTCGGCGATCAACGTCTGACCGGCGCGCTGCTCGATCGCCTCACCCACCACGTCCATATTTTGGAGCTGAACGGCGAGAGCTACCGGCTCAAGCAATCGAAGGCAAGGCGGCGGCGTGAAGCCCAACCCGCCGATCTAGCCGCAGCAACCGCCGATCCCGAAACAGGCGAAATCACCCCCGCGTCCTGAAAGCCGCATCCGCCCTGGCTGCGAAATCCCGGCCATCTCCGCCGGGGCGGACGCGGCGCGTCGGGCTCGATGCCCCGGCCGCCAACTGGCCTGGTTTTGCTCCGCCCCAGTGGCCGGCCTTTACTCCGCCGTCGACACGCGTCATCCGGCGAATGCGGGATGATAGGCCTTCATGGACCCTCCGTGCCTAAACTCGCGTGAGTGGAACCATTTGTCCCCCACGCTATCAAGTTCAAAACAAGGTCGGCAGCCCGTGACGCTGCTCGGTCAGCTCGCCGTTGATAAGGACTATCAGGGACAAGGCCATGCCTCTTAGGCGGACTTCGTGACGCTGGCGCGTAATCAATCCCGGGCCGCTCGTTCGTCTTCGCCCGTGAACTCTATAATCGCAGCAATGATCTCTGGCGAGGTTTCGAGCGCACCCAAAAGGTGTTCGCTCGTTATCGGATTATTAACTTTAACGGTCTTGAATCCGATGCAGGGTTGGCACGTGGTACCGATCGGAATCAATCGGTTCCTGTGGCGACATGGTGGCGACAATCTTGATCTGGCGCTGCTCAGGCCCAGCCGGATCTCATCACTATAAGTCATTGAATTTATTGGTACCGCCACCCCGGCTCGAACGGGGGACCTCTAGATCCACAATCTAGCGCTCTAACCAACTGAGCTATGGCGGCGTGCCGGAATGCGCCGGACCGTAAAAGGATCAATCCGCGATTGCAAGGCCGCGAACGATGTCCGGCAAGAGGAGAAAACGAAACCGCGATGTTGCCGTATCTCAGCTATCGAGCGTAAGAATAGTTTGATCCAATCGCCTAGAAAAGGATGCGGCCGGGGGCCTCCGGTGTTCGCACCGCGAGGATTTCGTAAAGGTGATCCATGTTGGCGGAGAAATCTCATGGCTGCATGACCGGGTTTTGCTGCACGCCGGGGCTGACCCGGCAAGACATCGCGGATGTTTTGGCCGTCCTGCCGTCCGGGCTTGCTTCCCATATGCCAATTGTGGCGATCCGCGGCAAGCATGCTGCGCATCCGGACAAGCTGATTCTCGCCAGCGAAAGCCTGCTGCATTTGTGCGGCGCGAAAACTCTTGCCGGCCTTTTCAACTTTCTTTCCGGCGGGGAGGGAGGCTGTTCGCAACGGCTCGCCGATGTTGCCGCGAGCCTCAATCTCGATGCCGCGCCCGCCATCGAAAGGCTGCATTTCAGCGTGGACAGGGCTACAAGAACCATCACCTTCCTTTGCCGCAGGGCGAGTGGCGGACGAGCGCCGCCACTGTTCGCCGGTGCGGTCCTCGACGTTTTTGACCGGCAGGAGGAGGCAACTTCCCTTGAGGCGCGCGCCGAGCCGCCGCCCAGCCCGGGAGCCGTGGCCCATGGGAACGAACCCATTGCACCGGGTCCGCCAAAGACCGCGCTCCGCCCGTCGCGGCTGGGCGCCGGAAGCAGCCGCGAAAGCCTCGAAAAGGAGCTGCGCCGCCAAAAAAGCGAGTTTCGCGAGCTAAGCGCCATTTTGGACACCGCGATGGACGGCATTGCCGTGCTCAATTCGCAAGGGCAAATCCTGAGCCTGAACCGCTCCGGCGAGGCTCTTTTCGGCTATGATCAAAACGAGGTAGCGGGGGAGCATTTCACCAGTTTGATCTCACCGGAAAGCCGTGCGCTGGCGAATGCCTATTTCGAAGAGCTGAAATCGCACGGCGCCGCCAGTCTGCTCAATCGGGGGCGCGAGGTCATCGGCCTCGCCGGACAAGGCGGGACTATTCCGGTCTTCATGACGCTTGGCCGCATCGGGGCATCGCCGGGCGTCGGCGAGCAACGGGCGGCGCGCTTTTGCGCCCTCTTGCGCGACCTCACGCATTGGAAAAAGGTCGAGCGGGAGCTCGAGGCAGCCCGCAAGGACGCCGAGCGGGCAAGCGCGTTGAAGTCGGATTTTCTCGCCAGGGTCAGCCACGAAATCCGGACGCCGCTCAATGCGATTCTTGGCTTCGCCGAAGTCATGATGGACGAGCGTTTCGGCTCGATCGGCAATCAGCGCTACAAGGATTATGTAGGCGATATACATGCCTCGGGTACGCTGGTCATGAGTTTGGTCAACGATCTTCTTGATCTTTCCAAGATCGAGGCTGGCAAGATGGATTTCGCGTTTGCATCGATCGACGCCAATCGCATTGTCTCGGAATGCGTCTCGATCATGCAGCCGCAGGCAAGCCGCGAGCGGGTCGCCCTGAGGCTCTCATTGTCGCCAGCGCTTCCCAACATTCTCGCCGACGAGCGTTCGCTTCGCCAAATCGTCTTGAACCTTCTGTCGAACGCGGTGAAGTTCAACCGGCCGGGCGGTCAAGTCGTCGTCGCGACCATGCTCGCCAACTCTGGAAGTGCCGTTATTCGCATTCGCGATACCGGGGTTGGCATGTCCGAGGCCGGCATCGGCGTGGCTTTCGAGCCCTTCCGGCGGCTTGCCACCGCGAGGCCGTCGCGCGGCACCGGGTTGGGCCTGCCGCTGACCAAAGCCTTGGCCGAGGCCAATCACGCCTCCCTTACCATCAAGAGCAAGGAACACGAGGGCACTTTGGTCGAGGTTGTCTTCCCGCCGGCGCGCATCCTAGTGTAGTGTCTCGTGCAAAAGGTTACAATTTATCCTGGCGCGCGAGCGGTGGCATTTTCAGCGCCGCTCTGCCGCGATTGACCTTGAGGATGATGGCGTTGGCGGATTTTGTCCAGACGAAAGGCGTCGGATCGGCATTGTTGTGCTTGATATAGTCGTGGATGGCGGCTTCAAGTTCCGGCACGCTCGTGAAAACACCGCGGCGAATACGCTCCGTGGTGATCTTTCCGAGCCAGCGTTCGACGAGGTTCAACCACGATGACGAGGTTGGAATGAAGTGGAGGTGAAAGCGCGGGTGTTTGGCGAGCCAATCCCTGACTTCCTGTTTTTTATGGGTCGCGTAGTTGTCGGCAATGCCGTGAATGTCGAGTCGTTTGGGCGTGTTGCGGTCGATGGTTTTTAGAAAAGCCAGAAATTCCTGATGCCGATGGCGCTTCATGCACTGACCGATGACTTCGCCTTTCAGGACATCGAGCGCGGCAAACAATGTGGTTGTCCCGTTGCGCTTGTAGTCATGCGTCAGGGTGCCTTGGCGGCCTTTCTTCATCGGCAAGCCAGGCTGGGTGCGATCAAGTGCCTGGATCTGGCTTTTTTCGTCGATGCAGAACACCAGCGCGTGTTCCGGCGGGTTCATATACAGGCCGATAACATCTTCAAGTTTTTCGATAAAATGCGGATCGTTGGACAGTTTGAACGTCTTGACCAGATGCGGTTTCAGGCCGTGCGCATCCCAAATCCGCTGCACCGAAGCTTTGCTGACACCGCTGATTTTAGCCATCGAGCGGCAGCTCCAGTGCGTCGCGTGCGCGGGCGGGGTCAAGGTTTTTTCAACGACTTCGGTTTCTTTTGTTGGTGGCAAAGGTTTGAAACTGCGTCCCCGGGGACGATCTTGATAAAGCGCGTCAACGCCGCCTTCGGCAAAGCGGTTGCGCCAGCCGATGATGGTTGGACGCGATGTGCCAAGTTCTTTCGCCAGCGCGTTGGTTGATTTTCCTTCGGCCGCACCCAGAATAATCCGCGCCCGCAAAGCGATGCGCTGCTCCGTCTTGCCGGAACGCGCCAGCCGTGCCAAGGCCGCCTTGTCCGCGGGCGTCATGTCGAGTGCCGGGCTGCCTGTCCACATGCAGCGCAGTATACACGTCCCGGATCACATTGTAAAGCGTTGCGTGAGACTATACACTAGCGCATCGGTGGCGCCGCGCGCAGCCGGGGTCAAGACTGGCCGAAGGCCACCGCCGAAGGCGGCGTGGTCTTGACGCCGGCGAGCATGGCGGCAGGCTCGTGCGGTCGCGAAGATCCCGCCGTCGGCCGCCAGGCTTCGCCGCGCCGCAGAACGGCCCACACGCAACGTGCGATCTTGTTGGCCAGCGCCACCGCGGCAACCATCGTCGGCTTGCGGCTTCGCAGCCGACAAAGCCAGGGGTCGGTGCGCAGGACTTTCGCGCGGAACATGGCCGCCATGGCGCCGCCAACCAGCAGGCGCCGGAGATCGCCGTTGCCGCGTTTGGAAATGCCGCAAAGACGGCTCTTGCCGCCTGACGGGTTCTGCCGCGGCACGAGCCCGATCCAGGCGGCAAAGTCGCGGCCCGACCGGAAGACCGAAGGGTCCGGAACCACAGCCACAATCCGCGTGGCGATCATCGGGCCGATCCCGGGAATGGTGGCGAGCCGCCGGGCGACCAAATCGGTTCTCATCCGAGCAACGATCTTGGTTTCGATCATCACGATCCGGCGGCCGATCGCGGGCCGAGCTCCGCAGCGAGAAGCCGCAGCGCGCCGCGGGCGCTCGCGGGGAGGCGCCCATCCTTCTCATCGGCAATCACCGCCACCAGATCCTTGACCTTGTTGAGGCCACGCGATGCGACGATGCCGAACTCGGCCAAGTGGCCCCGCAACGCATTGACAAGCATCGTTCGTTGCCGGACCAGAAGATCGCGGACGCTGGGCGCGACGAGCGCCGCCTGGCTCGCTGGGGTCTTGACCGGCACGAAGCGCATCGAAGGCCGCCGCACGGCCTCGCAAACGGCTTCGGCATCGGCCGCATCGTGTTTGTTGCGCTTCACGGAGGGTTTGACGGAGCCGGGCGGCATCAGGCGCACGTCATGTCCAAATGCGGCGATCTCACGCGCCCAAAAGTGCGCGGTCGCGCATGCTTCCATCCCCACCAGACAGGGCGGCAGGGCAGCAAAAAAGGTTGCGACCTGGGCCCGGCGCAAGCGCCGGCACACAACAACTTTTCCGGCAGCGTCAACCCCGTGCAGCTGGAAAACATGCTTCGCAATGTCGATACCGATGGCAATCTCGCCCATGGATGGCTCCTTTTGCTGGTGATCTGCGACGACCACCATTCTTGGCACGAAGTTGCCGTGAGGGGGCCATCCACCCCATCAGTTTGATTGTGGCAGCGTCAATCAATGCCCATGCGGTACAAAAATCCAAGAATCAGAAGCGCCAAAAGGACGCCTATGATTGCGTGAAGCAGGCCTTCCTTCCCAAAGATCATGTCTCAAATGCCCCTTTTGAAAGCAGTGCCGGTGCCGGCGCCGCCGCCTTATTTGCCAATTGCAATAGCGCGCCATGACTTGTGCCCACGATCCACGCAATCCGGATAGGATTTGCGGCCACGAGCCCATTCTTGGCAAATGTCAAGAAAAAAGTAGCGGTCCCCGCTATCCACATCGATACCGAATGACGGGAGAGATATGTCGATGCCCGCAGGACCTCGTCGTGAAAAACCGCCAGCCGACATGATCGGCGCGGCCATCATGGCCGTGAAGCGCGCCACGGGCGAAATCACCGGAGAATTGAAAGGACCATCCGGAAAGGTCCGCTCTGGTAAAGCTGGCGCGAAAGCGCATGCGAAAAAGCTCTCACGGGAGGAACGTTCGGCCATTGCGCAAAAAATGGCGGCACGGCGTTGGGACTAATGACCGGCATTCGTCTCGATACAGCATCACGATATAATTGCGAGAAGAGCTGCTGGCGCTTGTCAAATTTGCCGCTACAAAAAATATTGTATCTCGCGCAGGTCGAATATGCAGGATCGTTTGCAGGAAATAGGCTTGTAGATGCGGCTTTCCAGGCGTTGGAATACGATCCAGTGTCTCCCCATCTATATCGCGAAGTTAAGACGTTTGGTTCTAAACCAGTGCGCGACGTATTCCATGATGCGCTTCGTTTGCGGGAAGGCAGCCAACGCAAACAAGTTTTAGATGACGTCTGTGATTAAGTACCTTTCTGTTCGTCCCGGCAAAGTTATAAAGTTGACGCACTGGGATTGGAGGCATGGCAAAGAAATATGAGCCAGGACTCGAAAATACCATCATTGCAGACAGAGATATTGCCGAAGAATATAGAAATATAACAACATTCAAACGAGAATGGCAGCAAATCTTCTCCGATCGTTATGCGGTCAGCCATCCATGGCAGAGAGAGTATGAGAGAGTATATGAGCTTTAGCAAGAAAACTGTTACTTAATATAGAATAACGATACGGAGCGATTCGCTGACGTATTTGGAATGAATATGTTTTCCATGGCCGTCCCAGCACGTATATCGCAAAGGTATGTTTTTGTTTATCTTCTTGTAACAAGCATTATAATACAAATTGCATTGGCTAAGCGTTGGAATGTAGCGTGGGTGATTGCCCCGCTAGTGTATAGTCTCACGCAACGCTTTACAATGTGATCCGGGACGTGTATACTGCGCTGCATGTGGACAGGCAGCCCGGCACTCGACATGACGCCCGCGGACAAGGCGGCCTTGGCACGGCTGGCGCGTTCCGGCAAGACGGAGCAGCGCATCGCTTTGCGGGCGCGGATTATTCTGGGTGCGGCCGAAGGAAAATCAACCAACGCGCTGGCGAAACAACTTGGCACATCGCGTCCAACCATCATCGGCTGGCGCAACCGCTTTGCCGAAGGCGGCGTTGACGCGCTTTATCAAGATCGTCCCCGGGGACGCAGTTTCAAACCTTTGCCACCAACAAAAGAAACCGAAGTCGTTGAAAAAACCTTGACCCCGCCCGCGCACGCGACGCACTGGAGCTGCCGCTCGATGGCTAAAATCAGCGGTGTCAGCGCAAAGCTTCGGTGCAGCGGATTTGGGATGCGCACGGCCTGAAACCGCATCTGGTCAAGACGTTCAAACTGTCCAACGATCCGCATTTTATCGAAAAACTTGAAGATGTTATCGGCCTGTATATGAACCCGCCGGAACACGCGCTGGTGTTCTGCATCGACGAAAAAAGCCAGATCCAGGCACTTGACCGCACCCAGCCTGGCTTGCCGATGAAGAAAGGCCGCCAAGGCACCCTGACGCATGACTACAAGCGCAACGGGACAACCACATTGTTTGCCGCGCTCGATGTCCTGAAAGGCGAAGTCATCGGTCAGTGCATGAAGCGCCATCGGCATCAGGAATTTCTGGCTTTTCTAAAAACCATCGGCCGCAACACGCCCAAACAACTCGACATTCACGGCATTGCCGACAACTACGCGACCCATAAAAAACAGGAGGTCAGGGATTGGCTCGCCAAACACCCGCGCTTTCACCTCCACTTCATTCCAACCTCGTCATCGTGGTTGAACCTCGTCGAACGCTGGCTCGGAAAGATCACCACGGAGCGTATTCGCCGCGGTGTTTTCACGAGCGTGCCGGAACTTGAAGCCGCCATCCACGACTATATCAAGCACAACAATGCCGATCCGACGCCTTTCGTCTGGACAAAATCCGCGCACGACATCATCCGCAAGGTCAATCGCGGCAGAGCGGCGCTGAAAATGCCACCGCTCGCGCGCCAGGATAAATTGTAACCTTTTGCACGAGACACTACACTAGGGCATGCTGCGTCTGGGCCGCCGCTTCCGCCGGCGCCAGGCAAACCGCTCGATCCAGCGCACATGATGGCTGGCGCGGCCGAGTACGGCATCGAAATCCTCGGTCGGCAGCGGACATACCGATGACAGCGCCATTTGCACTTAACGTGCAGATATCAAGAATTCTGCACCAAAATTAGGCCTTTGAGTTTCAAGGGCTTTCTTGGTACGTAATTCCGGTGCAAAAATATTCCCTCGTTTGCGGCCGCTTGATTCGAGCGAACCTTACATCGGGGATGCTTTCCGGTAATGGGCTCGGCCATCGAGGCGCCGCCGCCGCGCCTCTGGAATTGCACCAAAAAATTGATCGGTCTTACATGATCGAAGAAGATGGCCGCCGTCTTCGGCCGTGTAAGGTTCTTGGCCCAAGTCTCACCAAAATGCTTCAGTGAAACTTATGGGATGGCCCGCCCCTTCGGCCAGCCGCGTTATGATTGCTGGCGATTCGAAGGACGGGAGAAGTCAAATGCAGATTGCGATTCTCGGAATTGATCTTGGCAAGAATAGCTGCAGCCTCGTGGGGCTGGATGGCCGGGGCGCGGTCGTCAAACGGCGGCGCATGCGGCCGGCGAGCATCGTTGGGTTCACTCAAAGCCTGCCGGCTTGGATCATCGCGATGGAGGCGTGCCGCGGCGCGCGCCATTTGGGCCGGGTGTTCGCCGCGCCGGACACGACGTGCGGCTGATGCCGCCGGAATATGTGCGCCCGTATGGTGCGCCTCGAAGGCGCGTATCACTTGTGGAGGAAGATTCCACCCAGAGAGTTGTCGATTGATCTGGAAGCTGACGAGCGGCTTGGACGAGCAATCGGACGGGCCGGAGCCTCGTGACAAAGGCCGCCTTGGGCGGTTGAGCGATCCAGCGGGCTGTAACGCGAGTGAAGCCTAAGCAGGCCTCGAAAGAAACAATGTGGATGTCGACCCGGCCATAGGGCGGGGAAGGCCGCGCGGATGGGGAAGCAATCGACACATGCACCCGTCTGGTCCACCGGGGTAATGGGCACGGCACGTTGGAAGGGTGATGCGGGTAATCGAGGGAGACCCGTTCGATCGGAGGTCGCGGCTTCCACATCGCTCATGGCGGTGGATCGGGCGGGAGTCGGACAGGGCCGTATGACCGTCGAGGCCGGGTAATTCCGGTGGAGGAAAGGACCCTGACTTCTGGCCTGCTTTCGAAGATGGCGAAGAAGAGGTGATTGGCGATGCGCCTTGAAACGCCCGAAAAGATCAGGAACCTTCAGAGAAAGCTTTATTGTAAGGCGAAGGCGGAACCCGCCTTCCGTTTCTACCTGCTTTACGACAAGATCTGCCGTGAGGACATTCTTCGACATGCCTATTCGCTGGCCCGCGCCAATGCGGGAGCGCCAGGTGTGGACGGGGTGACCTTCAAGCAGATCGACGCGCCGGGCGTGGAAGTCTGGTTGGCGGGCTTGCGCGAGGAACTCATCTCGAAGACGTATCGGCCCGATCCGGTGCGGCGGGTGGCGATCCCGAAGCCGGGCGGCGGCGAACGTCCGCTCGGCATCCCGACGATCCGGGATCGGGTGGCCCAGACCGCCACCAAGATCGTGCTGGAGCCGGTCTTCGAGGCGGACTTCGAGGACAATGCCTATGGCTATCGCCCGCGCCGCAGCGCGGTCGATGCGGTCAAGGAAACGCACCGGTTGATTTGCCGGGGCTACACCGGCGTGGTTGACGCTGATTTGTCGAAATATTTCGACACGATCCCGCATTCGGACCTCCTCAAATCGGTGGCCCGACGCATCGTTGACCGGCATGTGCTGTGGCTGATCAAGCTGTGGTTGCAAGCACCGGTCGAAGAGCGGGATGGCGACGGGACGCGGCGCATGAGCGGCGGCAGGAGCAGCAAGCGCGGCACGCCTCAGGGTGGCGTCGTGAGCCCGCTGCTCCCGGTCGTTTACATAAACCGTTTCCTGAAGCATTGGCGCCTTTCTGGAAGCGGCGAAGCATTCCGTGCACACGTCGTCTCTTACGCCGACGATTTCGTCATCCTTAGCCGCGGACATGCGGAGGAGGCTCTGGCGTGGACGAAGGCTGTGATGACGAAGCTCGGGCTGGCGCTCAACGAGGCGAAAACCTCGGTGAAGAACGCCCGAGAGGAAAGCTTCGATGTCCTTGGCTATACGCTGGGACCACGCCACTTTCCCGAAGGCGGGCGTTGGTATCTGGGCGCAAGCCCGTCCAAGAAGAGCGTGCGGCGGATCAAGACGAAAGTCAGCGAACTGCTGACACCGGGGAACAAGGGCGCCTGGCCTGAAGTGCAAGCTCGACTGAACCGCCTGTTGGGCGGCTGGCCGGCTTACTTCTCCCATGGCGCCCTCGCATCGGTGTATCGGGCTGTTGACGATCATGTCTATGATCGCGTGCGTAATTTCCTGCGCAGACGACACAAGGCGCCGGGGCGCGGCACAACGCGGTTTTCTCGTGAGACCGTCTACGAGGAACTGGGCGTGCTGCGCTTTTGTCGCGGGCGCGAAAGGTCCCGACGTGTGCCTTACGATGAAGCCAGTCGGAAAGCCGGATGCGGGAAATCCGCACGTCCGGTTTGATGAGCGGGGAGGGGAAACGGAGCGTTGCCGCATGGCCCAAGCCACCGCGCCCGTCCTCGACTCTACCGAAGGCGCGGAAGAACGGCGATCTGGATGCCGCGGCGATCGCGGCGGCGGCGAGCCGGCCGGCGATGCGGTTTGCCGAGGTCAAGAGCCAGGCGCGGCCGGACATTCAGGCGCCGCACCGGGCACGCGAACGCTTGGTGCCGGAGCGCACCGCGTTGATCTGTAAAAGTTGGGATTTGATCCACCGGTCAACGTCGGATTTCGCCATTCATCGCACGGGCCAAGCATTATCGGCGAGGCGGAGTCGATTCTGGCAAGGATGCCATAGGGCGTTCGGAAGAACGCCCGTTGCAAGTAACGGGCTATGGCACCGGCCCCGCCGGCGCGAGCGCGGCTCGCGTCCTTGACGGAATCGACTCCACCTCGCCAAACTCGCCGCCATGAGAGGAATGGCAGGTTGCGATTTCTCGCGGCAGCGCCCGAAATCTCAAATCCCAACTTTTACGGATGAGACGGCGCGGCGCCTGACGAAGATTCCCGGGACCGGGACGATCAACGCCACGGCACTAGCGGCGGCCGCCGGCAACGCAAGGGCCTTCCGGCGCGGACGGGACATGGCGGCGTGGCCCGGGCCGACGCCGCGCCAGATGACGGCCGGCGGCAAGCCCCGCCTGCCCGGCATCGGCAAGCGCGGTAATCGCTATCCTCGAAAGAATCTCATTCATGGCGCAAGAGCCGTGCTGCCTTACCTCGTCGAGCGGGAGACGCCTCTTGGCCGGTGGGCGCGCGGGCTTCTGGCGCGGGCGCACAAGAACGTTGCCGTTGTTGCGCTGGCCAACAAGCTGGCGCGCATCGCCTGGGCGGTCCTGGCGCATGGCGGCGCCGATGACGCCGGCTGCGAAATGGCGGTCGCATAGAAGAGAGATGACAAGATGACCCGAGACGTCTCTTCGCGTCGCCGGGTTAGCGTGGTCTGCGTGCGGTGAAAGGAAGATGGCCTGACCGTCGAACGGCGGCATGAAAACCTGAAACATTGAACGGTCCCACTCGGAGGCCGCCGTGATTATGAGGATCGGGCCGCGCCGGTCTCCATCTTGGCCGGGAACAAGACCCCGAGACCGGATACGTTGAAGCAGACTGAACAGAGCCAGACGAGAATCACCACTTGCAGATGGGGCGGGCCATCCGTTCAAGAGTGGCGGTCCGATTCGGAGGAGGCCGCCGATGTGGACGGACGGAAACCGGGCGGAATACAATCGCGACAAGCGGCGTTATCCGAGCGGCGTGACGGACGAGGAAGGGGCGAAGCAAGCTTTGCAAGCAAAGATTGCGGAGGGGCATGTCGAGCCGCTCATTCCCCCGGCCAAACGGGGCGGCCGCAAGCGGGAAGCCAACATGCGGGAGGTGTTCGACGGCGTCATCTACGTGCCGGGCACGGGATCCCAATGGCGCGGCATCCCCAAGGATTTGCCGCCCAAGGGCACGCTGTATCGCTACTTTCGCGACGGGGCTTGGGACGGCGTTCCGGATCGCATCCATGACGCGCTCTACGTGAAGTGCCGCGAACAAGCCGTACGCGAAGCGAGCCCAGCGGCGGCGGTCATCGGCGGAAAGACGCGTGAAAAGCGCCGGACCCTCCGGCAAGCTCAGGAGGGGGCGCGCATCGATCCGCACGGCTATCACGCGGGCAATCCTTCGGTGAACTCAGAAGATCAAGGGCAAGAAGCGCCACGTTCCCGCCGATACGCAAGGCTTGCCGATCGGCGCCATCGTTCATTGCGCCAGCATTCAGGATCGCGGCGGCGGCGTCTTGCTGCTTTCGACGCTGTCCGGCCGCTTTCCCTTTCTCGAAAAACTGTTCGCCGGTGGCGCGTATCAAGGGCCGGTCTTTGCCGGCGCGCTCGCCGGCATTCCGCCTCGTGTTAAAGACCGAGACCGTCAAACGCCGCGATCAGGCGAAAGGCTTCGTGACCTTGCCCAAGCGCTGGATCGCCGCGCGGCCGATCGCATGGCTGAACCGCTGTCGAAGACGGGCCAAGGATTGGGAGAACCTCAACGCCGCAACCGTCGTCTTCCTCCGTTCCGCCTCCCTTCGACACATGCTACGAAGGCTCTGCAATGGTTGACGAACTTCCGGGACGGACTTTAAGCGACATCGGGCGCGACTGCCGGCGGTATGTGCATCGGTTCCGGTTCACCT
Source organism: uncultured Alphaproteobacteria bacterium (assembly GCA_963706215.1). Taxonomy (GTDB): domain Bacteria; phylum Pseudomonadota; class Alphaproteobacteria; order Rhizobiales; family Beijerinckiaceae; genus Methylocapsa. Next base: position 1,177,601 of record OY970154.1, read on the forward strand.
GTCTCACCGGCCAGCTGCAGGGCATCGAATTGCTCGACACGTCGCGCAAGCACATGCGGCGCAATATCATTTATGACGACCTCCGCGAAGAGATTGCCCCCGCCAACGAGTTCCCCGGCGCGCGTTGGCAGGCGAGTCAGACCAGCGCGGCGACGCGCCTCTCGGTGGTCGCGGCCTTTTGCGCCGCCGGCGGCCTCGCCTTCTCCTTCCTCGGCATGAATGTGCTCCCCGGCGCCGAATTCCTCGACGCGCTCGGACTCACGAAGCTCCCATACCATCTCGGGTTCCATCTGACAGCCGGGTGTGGCCGCCCCGCGCCCGCCACGGACGGAAGCATGATCCCGCCAGTGAGATTGTCATGCGGGGGGCTCGCCTCCCAACGGCCATGACGGAAGCAATTACGGTAATTCAAGTCCCAGAGCGGCGCAAAGGCGCGTCCTGCAGGCGTCCGAGCCAGCTATCCCAAAGCGTAGCCAGGCCGGCCGCGCCTCGAACCGCCGCACTAGAATCCCGGCTTTCGCCAGCCGTTCGAACCAGCCCTGCGCGTCCTCGTGCCGCACGAGTTGAAACAGCAGGCTGCCGCCGGCGGAGGCAAAGCCCGCCGCCGCCAACATCTTGTCGAGCGCTCTTGCGTCGGCGTGCAAGCGCGCCCGCGTCGCCGCGAGCCATTCCGCATCCGTCAAGGCCGTGGAGCCTATGGCAATGGCCGCGCCGGAGACCGGCCAAGGACCCAACGCGGCGCGAAGTTTTTCCGCGACCGGTTTTGACGCGATCGCAAACCCGAGACGAAGACCCGGCAGGCCATAGGTCTTGCCGAAAGAGCGCAGCACGACGACGCCGCCTTCGGCGGTGTCCGGGACGGCGCTGGCGCCGGGCTCAAGAAAATCGATGAAGGCTTCGTCGATAATCAGCAGGCCGCCGTGTTTGCAAAGAACCGCCGCCAGCGCGTGCAGATCCGCCGCCGCGACGAGCCTTCCATCCGGATTGTTGGGATTGACGACGATGGCGATATCTTTGTCTTCGAGTTCCTGAGAGGACTTCGGCGACGGTCAGTTCCGCGCCGCTGGTGGCCCAGCTCCGCGCGTGCTCGCAATAGGTAACCCCAAAAATTCCGACCCGCCGCGCCGGTAGGAGACGCGGCAGCCAGTTGACGATCGCCTGGGTGCCCGGCGCCGCAACAACTTCTGCAGCCGCCGGGGCGCGATAAGCCATCGCCGCCGCCGCTTCGAGCGCGCGAAGCTCGTCTGGTTGCGGCAGCCGCGTAAAACTTTCCATCGGCGGACAGGCGAAAGGATAGGCATGAGGGTTGACGCCGGTCGAAAGATCGAGCCAGGGCTCTGGCGCTTGCGGGTGGGCCCGCCGCGCGGCAAAAAGATTGCCGCCATGCTCCGCCGGGAGCATTTCCGGCAACTCGGGACAGAAAGTCTCACACATGGATTTGGCCGCAACCCTGAAGCTCGCGACGCTTGCCGTCGCAATCGAGGCCTGCCTCGGCTATCCGCAAGGCTTGTTTCGCTTGATCGGCCATCCGGTCACCTGGACCGGCCGTCTGATCGCGCTCGCCGATAGGGGTTTGAACCAAGAGAACCGGTCCTTTGCCATACGCCGCGCCCTGGGTTTTGCCGCGCTCGTCTTGGTTTTAGTGATTGCCGGTGGGGGCGCCTATTTTTTCTGCCTCGGGCTCGTGGCCTTGGAAATTCCGCAACCGGCGAGCTTACCGCTCACCGCGTTTATCGCTTCGAGTCTCATCGCGCAACGCAGCCTCGATGCCCACGTCCTTGCCGTCGCGGAGGCTCTTGCCGCCGGACTGGAACCCGGCCGCGCGGCGGCGGCTAAAATCGTCGGCCGTGAGGTCGCGAAGCTTGACGAGGCTGGCGTCGCCCGCGCCGCGATCGAGAGCCTCGCCGAAAATTTTTCCGATGGTGTTGTCGCGCCCGCTTTCTGGCTGGCGCTCGGCGGCCTTCCGGGCGGCGCTTGCTACAAGGCGATCAACACCGCCGACAGCATGGTTGGTCACCGCACGCAACGCCATGCGGCTTTCGGCTTCGCCGCGGCGAAACTCGACGATTTTGTCAATTTTTGTCCCGCGCGGTTGTCTGCCCTTCTGGCCGTCATCGCGGCTTGGTTCGCCCCCAAAGCTTCGGCCCGGGCCGCGTGGCGCACCATGCGGCGCGACGCGCGCGGGCACCTTTCCCCCAATGCCGGCTGGCCCGAGGCGGCATTCGCGGGCGCGCTCGGCTTGCGGCTCGGCGGCCCGCGCGTCTATGGCGAAGTCAAGATCGACGACGCCTGGATCGGCTCGGGCAAAGAGGCTTCGTCCCAGGACATACGGCGCGCGCTCACGCTCTTTCGATTTGCTTGCGGAGTGCATTGGTCGGCCTTGACCTTGACGGCGCTTGTTATCTCGCAAGCGTAAGAAGCCGGTCGAGGTCGATGTGCGTTGCAAGATGTGAGGCGACCGCGTCGAGCGCCGCGTCGAGAGACTCGTCATAAGAGACGCCCGAACCCTTGCCCCCGAGGCGGGCGAGAAGCGCGCTTCGTTGCGCGGGCTCGGCGAACAGCCCGTGGACGTAGCAGCCGCTCACGCGCCCATCGGCGGAGACCGCCCCGTCGCTACGTCCATCGGCGAAACGCAACACGGGCCGCGCACAGTCCGGCCCAAAACTGCGGCCAACATGCATTTCATAGCCGCTGAACGGAACGCCGTTTTGCGCCCCGGCGCCGTGCACCGGCGCAAGCAATTTGTCACCTAAAAGGTCCGTTTCAATGTCGAGCAGGCCCAACCCGTGCGACTCGCCCGGCCGTCCCTCGACGCCGCCCGGATCGCGGATGGCCTTGCCGAGCATCTGATAGCCGCCGCAAAGACCGAACACATGGCCGCCGCGCCGGAGATGCGCAAAAAGATCGATATCCCAGCCCTCGCGCCGGAAAGCCGCGAGACCGGCGATCGTTGTTTTCGAGCCGGGCAGAATGACGAGCGCCGCCTCGGCGGGCAGGGGCTCGCCGCATTTGACCATGACAACACGGATCTCGCACTCCAAATAGAAAGGATCGAGATCGTCGAAATTGGCGATGCCAGGCAGGACCGGAACCGCGATCGTGATTCTCCCCGCGCCAGGCGGCCTTAGGCTGGAAAGCGCGAGCGAATCTTCCTCCGGCAAACGCCCTGCTTCCGCGCAAAAAGGAATAAGCCCAAGGCTTGGCCAGCCGGTCAATTCCTCGATCCTACGCATGCCGCTCGCAAACAGGGCCGGATCGCCGCGAAACTTGTTGACGAGAAAGCCCGCGATCATTTTGGCGTCGGCCGGATCGAGCACGGTCTTGGTGCCTACGATCTGGGCGATGACGCCGCCGCGATCGATGTCGCCCGCCAATATCACCGGAACACAGGCGGCGCGGGCAAAACCCATGTTGGCGATATCGTTTTTGCGCAGATTGATTTCCGCCGCGCTCCCCGCGCCTTCGACGAGGACAAGATCCGCGTCTTCGCAAAGTACCGCGAAACTGTCGAGCACGGCTGGCAGAAGCTCTGGTTTCAGGTCCTGGTATTCTCCTGCCGATGCCTGGCCTATCACCCGCCCGCGCAGAACGATCTGCGCGCCATGCTCGCTTTGCGGCTTCAAGAGGACAGGGTTCATGGCGGCGCAGGGCGGCACCCCGCAAGCTCTTGCCTGCGTCGCCTGGGCGCGGCCGATTTCGCCGCCATCCGGCGTCACTGCAGCGTTGTTCGACATGTTCTGCGGCTTGAACGGGCGCACTTCGAGGCCGCGATGGCGATAGGCGCGGCACAGCCCCGCGACAATCAGCGACTTGCCAACGCCGGAGCCGGTGCCTTGCAGCATCAGGGTCTTGGCCCGCTGCTTCACGCTCAGAATTCGATTCCCTCTTGCGCCTTCACACCAGCCGCGAAGTGGTGCTTCACAAGACTCATCTCGGTGACGAGATCGGCGGCGTCCAGCATTTCGGGCTTCGCATTGCGGCCGGTGACAACAATATGCAGATTGGACCGGCGCGCTCGCAGCGCCGCGACGACCTCGGCTACGGGAAGATAATCGTAGCGCAGGGCGATATTCAATTCGTCGAGGACGAGAAGTTTTAGCTTGGGATCGGCGATCAGCTCTCGTGCCTTCGCCCAAGCCGCTTCGGCGGCCCTGACGTCGCGCGTACGATCCTGCGTCTCCCAGGTAAAGCCCTCGCCCAACGTGTGCCAAGAGAGAAGATCGGAGAAACGAACGAGCGCCCGGCGTTCGCCGGTGTCCCAGGCGCCCTTGACGAATTGCACGACTCCGCAAGGCCACTCATGGCCGAGCGCGCGCAGCAAAAGCCCGAAAGCCGCCGTCGATTTACCCTTTCCCTTGCCGGTATGAACGATGAGGAGGCCTTTTTGGGTTATCGTCTTGGCGGCTACCTCGGCGTCCTGCGCGGCCTTGCGCTTTTCCATTTTTTGCCGGTGGCGAAGCGCTTCGGTGCCGGCTTGCAATTCAGGCGTCGGAATTTCGATCATGTTAGGGCTACGGTCGCTCCGCGGATCATCGCCGAGAATCACGCCAGCGGCCGTCCGGAACGGCCATTGAGTCAAAGGTCATTGCCGTTGCTATCGATTTAGCGTTCATGCTTGAGACCATGATCGCTTCAATTTGAACCGCTCGAGGTCTTTGTCTATTTGTTTTCTCGCATGATCTTATCCAAGGAGTTTGCAACTTTTAGGGATCATGCTTTAACCGCGTCCGCCGGCGCGCGCGCGCTGCCACCAGCCGGAGCGTTTTGGGCGCGCCGGATCGAGGGCATCCGGCTGCGAGGACTCCTCCAGTCGGGACGGAATTTCCTCCCGTCCCGGCGCTGCATCCACGTCCGATGGCGCGGATTGGGGCGCCTCTCGCGCATCGGCTTTCGCACTCGCAGGCGAAGCCCCAACATCATCTCCTTGGGCCGCACCCTCCGGCGCTCGAACCTGGCCGTCATCCATGGCGAAAGCGGACGCGGCGTTTGGCGCGACGGCGGCCTCGCGGCCACGGCCAGCGCGCGGCGCCCGGCGGCCGCGCCGCGCCCTTCCGGCGCCCTCTTCGCCCACACCGCCGCCCAAGGCGGCGGGTTCGGGCTTGAATTCGAGCTGGGCGGCATCGGCGGGCCCGGCAGTGAGGTTTCCGGAAGTTTCGCCCGGAGCACGCTCGCCGCGGCGCGAACGCCGGCGCCCGTCTCGATGGCTTGCTTCGGCTTCATCGGTGCCGGGGAAAGGCGCCTGTCCGGTTTCGGCTTCGCTTTCAAGGGCCACGCTTCGCCGCAGTCCGCCGATCTGGGCGATGGCTTCCAAGGCATCGTCCGGCGGCTGTGGCGCGTTTGCGGCTATTCCGGAGCCTTCGCGATCGCCGCCACGGCCACGTCTGCGTCTGCGTCTGCGCCTTTGCCCGCCATCGGTCTCGTTTTCGCTATCGCTGCGTTCGGCGCCGCCATCCCGCGTCTCTTCCACCGGACCGGCCTCGGGCAGCCCCTCTTCGGTATCGGCCGGTTCATCGAAGAAACCATTGGCCATCGCCGCGCGCGGCGCTTCCTCCGGCGCAAAAGCGGGAATCGCTTTCGCCCCCGCCGCGGACTCGCCGCGTTCCAGCGTATAATAATTCGTCCCAGACAAACCGTCGTCCGCGGCGATCGTCAACGACGCGCCAAACCGCTTTTCCAGATCGCGCAAATGGGCGCGTTTCTGATTGAGGATATAAAGCGCGACGGCCGTCCTTGTATTGACGATGAGGTCATAACTCGAATTCTTGATCAGGGCATCTTCCACAACGCGCAGGACATGCAGGGCGATCGACGCCGTCGAGCGAATCATCCCCGCGCCCGCGCAATGCGGACAGACGACGGTCGAGCCCTCGATGACCCCGGTGCGCATGCGCTGGCGCGACATCTCCAAAAGACCGAAATGCGACAGCCGGCCGATCTGGATACGGGCCCGGTCGTTTTTGAGGGCATCCTTCAGGCGGCGTTCGACGGCGCGATTGTTGCGATTTTCCTCCATGTCGATGAAATCGATGACGATGAGACCAGCAAGATCGCGCAGACGCAATTGGCGGCTGATCTCGTCGGCGGCTTCGAGATTGGTTCGAAGCGCGGTATCCTCGATATTATGTTCGCGGGTGGAGCGGCCGGAGTTGACGTCGATTGCGACCAAGGCCTCGGTTTGGTTGATGACGACATAGCCGCCCGACTTCAACGTTACTTGGTTCGAGAACATGGCGTCGAGCTGCGTTTCGGCACCGGACTTCGCGAACATCGGCTGCGGATCGCGATAGGGCTGGACCACCTTGGCATGGCTCGGCATCAGCAAGCGCATGAATTCCTTGGCCTCGCGATAGGCGTCTTCCCCCGCGACCACGATCGCGTCGATGTCCTTATTATAAAGATCGCGGATCGACCGCTTGATCAGCGAACCCTCTTCGTAAACCAGCGTCGGGGCGCTCGATTGCAAAGTGGTTTCGCGCACCGTTTCCCACATTCGCAGCAGATATTCGAAATCGCGCTTGACCTCGGCCTTGGTGCGCGCGGCGCCGGCGGTGCGGACAATAACGCCCATGCCCTCCGGAACTTCGAGTTCCTGAGCAATGGATTTAAGCCGCTGGCGGTCGGTCGAGTCGGTGATCTTGCGCGAGATGCCGCCGCCCCGCGCGGTATTCGGCATCAAAACCGAATAGCGGCCGGCAAGCGACAAATAGGTTGTCAGCGCCGCTCCTTTGTTGCCGCGCTCCTCCTTGACGACCTGCACGAGGAGAACTTGGCGGCGTTTGATGACCTCCTGGATTTTATACTGCTTGCGCTGGCGGTGCGGGCGAGCCGGCATCTCTTCCATCGCATCGCCGCCGAGCTGTTCGATCTCGGCCGCTTCGTCCTCGCCTTCATCGCCGGTATCGCCACCAAGCTCGCCAGGCTCCGGCGTGGCCGCGTTCGTTGGCAGGGCGCCCTCGCTCGCAAAGGCCGTTTCAGAATGTTCTGGCTTCGCCGCCGGGCCCGTGTCGTGCCCCGCAAGAACAATTGCGGATTCAGCGGCGGAATTAACGACGGGCGCTTCACCGGCGCGTTCCGGCGGTTCGGATTCCGGGATGGAGTCTACCTGCGCCATGGCGTCTTGGGCAGCCGCGCCGGCGGATTCTTCGGGCGGGGCCAGGGAGCGAGCCCCGGCGGCGCGTTCTCCCTCGAACGGCTCCAGTGCCGCCTCTTCGCTTTCCGCCTCCGGGCGGACGCCGCCTGCCGCGTCCCGGAAGGCTTCGCCGGCGTAGGGCTCGGCAAGTGTTTCAGAGAGGGTCGGGTCCGCGTCGCGCCGTTTCTCGGCCCGGGTGCCATTGCGATCGCCACGCCGGTAGCGGCGGCTACGGCGCTGCGGCCGGGAAGCGTCTTCTTCTTCGTCGGGTTGAGCCCTCGCCTCTTCCTCGATCAGGGCCTGACGGTCGGCGACCGGAATCTGATAATAATCAGGGTGGATTTCCGAGAAAGCAAGAAAACCATGCCGGTTGCCGCCGTAGTCGACGAAGGCGGCCTGAAGCGAAGGCTCGACCCGCATGACCTTGGCGAGATAAATATTGCCGCGAAGCTGTTTCTTACTGGCGGCTTCGAAATCGAATTCCTCGACCCGGTTACCGCGAAGGACGACCACTCTGGTTTCTTCGGGGTGAGACGCATCGATAAGCATTTTGTTGGCCATGTGAAACTCGTTCAGGCGCGACGCGCATAGGGCCAGCGCCGCCAGCCAAGGTCCGCAAACCGGACGTCGGGGCTAGGCGTGGCCGGCGCAAGGCCGCATCACGCAATGGATGGGAGAGTGAGTGAGAAAAAGGAGGCGTAGGGCGGCAAGGCGCGCCGCCGCTCGGCGTTCCGCCACGGGACAAACTGGGACACGCCGCGCCGGTAGGGGTAAGACCGGTCCGGCGGCTTCGGTCCCGGCGGCGATAGCAACGCGTGAACTCGGTGATCACGCCTTTGGAAGCAACAACGACGGCCGGCCACGGAACCGCGAGGATGCCATAACCCAATTGATCGACGGCCGCTAATAGCCCCATTGCGGGACAGGTCATATCATCGTCACCTATCGGGAACGGCGCCCCGAACTGGGAACCGTCCAAACATCAGTCCTGGCAGGCGGCGCCTCGGGGAAGCCCTAGTTCCGGGAGCGCCAGAAGCATCTTTGTTCCAGCTCCGGCTTTCGCATCGCGACGCACCCACCTGAAATACCAATAATAGGCGGCGCAACGGTTGAAATTCCCGTGGCCCTGATTCGCAAATTTCCAGAGTCCGGAAAAGAATTGTCATTTATATCGGATTTCTTGACTGTTTGGCAAGTTTTCCTTTGAGCTGTGTCGGTAGCACATGATATGTCCAGTTTAGGTGGCACACGATCTGTCCGGTAAGTTTCCCACCCTTTGGGGTGTTGGGATGCGCCGGACGGAAGCCCGACAGGGTGTGCGGATGATCAAGTTTTTGAGCATTTTGAGCCGTTACGAGGCGGCGGAGTTCAGCCAGTTGGAAGCAGCGGAGCTTTTGGGGGCCGGTGAGCGGACGTTCCGGCGCTGGCGCCAGCGGCACGAGGACGCTGGCGGATGCCCGGCTTCTCGACCGGCGGCTGGGCAAGCACGCCTAGCAGCGCCAACGCGCGCCACGCATGGTTTGGGCGAGCGGTTCGGTTAGTTCAACGCAAAAGCAAAAGGTCGATTGAGGCTTAGGCGTTCCAGACAATGCAAGACGGGGCCGCGGCAAGGCGGCGCGGGCGTGCTTTTCTCGAATTTTCGTTTTTTTTCAGCGGTAACGTAAAAATTTGCAGGAAGAAACACCCCTCATTTTTCGAGACCGTTGGGACGGGGCACAAATAATGCTTCGATATTCTCATCATGAAGGCGCTCGCATGGCATGATCGAGGACGCCGCCACGACAACCAAATTGCCGGAGCGCCTCGACGCGGCGCTAAAGCGGCTCGCCGCCGCGCTCGACCGGCTCGACGCGGCCAGCGAACGGCGGGCCAAGGCGGACGCCGTGCGCACCAATCTCGAGGACGAGCTTGCGGTCATGCAAGACGACCGTTCGCGGCTCGCGGCCGAACTCGACGGCGCCATCGCGCGTTCGAAGTCGCTGGAATTGGCGAACGACGAAGTTGCCCGCAGGCTGAACGGCGCGAGCGCGGAAATAAGGGGGGTTCTCGCCGAGGCCGCGAGGCGGTCCGGGAATGGGTAGGAATTTGTCTTGGCGCGATCTCCAGCAAGATGAGGTTTTGCATCCTGCGTCCTAGTGTATAGTCTCACGCAACGCTTTACAATGTGATCCGGGACGTGTATACTGCGCTGCATGTGGACAGGCAGCCCGGCACTCGACATGACGCCCGCGGACAAGGCGGCCTTGGCACGGCTGGCGCGTTCCGGCAAGACGGAGCAGCGCATCGCTTTGCGGGCGCGGATTATTCTGGGCGCGGCCGAAGGAAAATCAACCAACGCGCTGGCGAAACAACTTGGCACATCGCGTCCAACCATCATCGGTTGGCGCAACCGCTTTGCCGAAGGCGGCGTTGACGCGCTTTATCAAGATCGTCCCCGGGGACGCAGCTTCAAACCTTTGCCACCAACAAAAGAAACCGAAGTCGTTGAAAAAACCTTGACCCCGCCCGCGCACGCGACGCACTGGAGCTGCCGCTCGATGGCTAAAATCAGCGGTGTCAGCAAAGCTTCGGTGCAGCGGATTTGGGATGCGCACGGCCTGAAACCGCATCTGGTCAAGACGTTCAAACTGTCCAACGATCCGCATTTTATCGAAAAACTTGAAGATGTTATCGGCCTGTATATGAACCCGCCGGAACACGCGCTGGTGTTCTGCATCGACGAAAAAAGCCAGATCCAGGCACTTGATCGCACCCAGCCTGGCTTGCCGATGAAGAAAGGCCGCCAAGGCACCCTGACGCATGACTACAAGCGCAACGGGACAACCACATTGTTTGCCGCGCTCGATGTCCTGAAAGGCGAAGTCATCGGTCAGTGCATGAAGCGCCATCGGCATCAGGAATTTCTGGCTTTTCTAAAAACCATCGACCGCAACACGCCCAAACAACTCGACATTCACGGCATTGCCGACAACTACGCGACCCATAAAAAACAGGAAGTCAGGGATTGGCTCGCCAAACACCCGCGCTTTCACCTCCACTTCATTCCAACCTCGTCATCGTGGTTGAACCTCGTCGAACGCTGGCTCGGAAAGATCACCACGGAGCGTATTCGCCGCGGTGTTTTCACGAGCGTGCCGGAACTTGAAGCCGCCATCCACGACTATATCAAGCACAACAATGCCGATCCGACGCCTTTCGTCTGGACAAAATCCGCCAACGCCATCATCCTCAAGGTCAATCGCGGCAGAGCGGCGCTGAAAATGCCACCGCTCGCGCGCCAGGATAAATTGTAACCTTTTGCACGAGACACTACACTAGGCGCAAATTTGGGCGTCAGAATTTGATCGCCGTGTGGATGCCCGGCACCGCGGCGTCGGGAATACGGCCGACGGCCGGGTTTATAGGATCGATGGCGCCATTGCGGGGAAGCAAAATAAATTGAAAATCCGGCCGAATCGTCCATTCGGGACCAATCCGCCACCGATAGGTCAATTCGAGCGCCATCGCATGGTCGCGGATCGGCGAGGGGGTATTGGCAAAGAAGACTTTAATCACGATCGAGCCCGCTCACCAGAGATGAAACCGGTGAATAGGCCGCCGCCAGCCCGAATATGTCGTCCGGCCTCTTGGCCCAATGGCCGATGAAGTTGAGTTTGGCATGGTCGCGAACAAAACCGCGTTGACCATTCAATGTTCCGCGAACGTCACCGGCTGCCGGCCGGAAAATCGTGGCGTTAGGTCCGCCAACTCTCCGGACCTTTGGCGATGGCCTGATGCGAAAGCCGCGGCTCTTTTATTTGCCTCCCAATGCGCCGGATCGCAACCCCGATGAGCCGGTATGGAAGCATCTGAGAGCTGCGACAGCGTCCTGGGGATCTTCCCCTACACCTCGACCTTTTCGCCAGCGTTCGCCCATTCCTGAAAGCCGCCGGGGTAATGCGCACGGATATCATCGCGGCCGGCTTCTTGAGCAAGCGCCAGCGCGGTGAGCGACCGTTTGCCGGAGCGGCAGGACAAAACCACCCGCTTGCCCGGTGCGCCCGGCAGGGCCGCCGTGTCGAAACGCTGGAGCGGATTGAGGATCGCTCCCGGGATGCGGCCGGCCGCATATTCATTGGGCTCGCGCACATCGACGAGCAGGATCGAGCCGTCCGCCAACCCCTTTTTCAATTCGTCTATTTGGACGTTTTCCACTTCAGGTCTGGCCATCAACAAGCTCCACTGTTTCCCCTTGGCTCCCGGCGAAGCAATTTCGCAAAAGCGGCGGCCTCAGGCAAGATGTCTGCCGCGCTGGGATAAAATTGTTTCGGCCGCCGCGAGATCGCTTGGATCGTTGGCGTTGAAAAAAGGATCGTAAGGCTCGATTGGCCACTCCACAATGGCGCGGCTATGGCTTTGCAAGAATGCCTCGACCTTTCGGATATCCTCGACAACGAGGGCGTGGCGGAGATCGTTTCTGATCGAGACCGGCCAGACCGCGACGGCCGGATGCGTCCTGCCGCCTGAACGCGCGCAGGCGATCAAGGCGTTGTCTTGCGTCCGCGCGCGCATGAGGCGGGGCACGAGATCGTCCGGCAAAAACGGCGTGTCGGCCGGAACGCTGATCGCCAAGGGGACATCCGGGCGGCACGCGGCGATCCAATCAAGCCCGGAGAGAATGCCCGCGAGCGGACCCCAAAAACCCGGCACATCGTCGGGAACGACGGGCAGATCAAATCCGGCGAATCTCGCAGGGTCGCCGTTTGCGCTCAACACGAGGCATTCGCACTGGGGCCGCAACGCCGCAATCGCATGGGCGAGAAGGGAAATTCCGCCGGACTTTCGCAGCGCCTTGTCGCCGCCGCCCATCCGGCGCGCGAGCCCGCCCGCGAGAAGAATGCCAACACAACTGCTCGCCCGCATCGCATTCCGCGCCTTCCCGCTCGCGTTGCCTGCCCCGCGCGCGGTATTCGACGTGTGTGGCGCTGGGCTCGGGCATGTCCCTTAGAACCTATACCAGACCCCCGCCGCAGGACCCAGCTCGCGTCCGGCGTTGATCCCGGCGACCGTTATAAAGCCGCCGATCTGTACCGACCACTGCGGCGCGATGGTATAAACTAAGCTTGGTTGCAGTTTGGTCCAGGATACATGCCCGAACTGGAGGGAACCGTTGACAATCGACGTGTAACTCTGCAGCATCATGAGAAGTCTCGGCCAGGGGCGTAGTCCCATCGTCAGATCGATCCGCCATTCGCCCGGCTGACCGGCGGCGTAAAAGCGATAGCCGGCCTCCGCCTCGACGAAACCCTCCATCGCCGCGACGACGACGTTGCGCCCGGCCAGGCCCCGGACATCGAGGGAAGCGGCGCGGCGCATCTCGAACGGCCCAAGCGAATCGGCGAACGAGAAGCCGGGCGAGAGCAAGCCGGCTTGAAACGAAAGGACGCTCGTATCCGTGCGGTAGAGCCCGACCCTCGCCGCGATCTCGCTTTCGCCCGGTCCATTGTAGGACTGCCCCGGAGGAGGATTGTGGACGCGGTCGTAGGAAGGCGACGCGACCAAGGTCAGCCAATTTGTCAGGCCATATTCGATGTAGGTTCCAAGTTCGAACTTTCGATAGGACGGAACCGGAATGAGATGTCCTCGCGCATCGAACGCAACGGTGGAATCCGAAAAAAACGTATCGGCAATGACCTGCCCGTCGCCGGGAGGCAACAGCCAGGCGCCGCCCCACGCCGTCTCGACGCCGGCGCCGATGAGCCCGCCGGCGGCGGCAATGAGCGCGAGGGGAAAACGCGGGATACGCAACGAAAAGCCCCTTCCCGGCCCGGCGAGGCGACAACTATCGACATATCAAAAAAGATTGTTGACATTGCACATCATATTGTAGGCACATTTTTGCCAAACACAAACCGATTCTCTTAAAAATTTAGGGTTAAGGTCTCGGCCTCCATGGTCTTGCGCGCGCGCCTATAACGAGCGGCACATTAAAGCAGCGTCCATTCCACGGCGCCCGTGCCCTCCTCGATCCATTGTTCCGCCGCGATCCCTCGCATTTTTGGCTTGACGGCCCTTCGCCGCGGTTCGATAGACGGCGGCACGCCCGCGGCTTCGACCCAACCACAAACGCGCGACCCTGTTTCCGATGCGCCGGGGCCACCAACCGGTGCCTGCGCCGGCGCCTTTCCCAACCTTCCAAAAGGACGTTTAAGCGCGTGACTCGCCTGGTGCGCGGATTGGCCGATCTCGCGAGCGGATACAAAGTCATTTTGAGCGACGTCTGGGGCGTCGTCCACAATGGACTCGTGGCCTTCGAGAGAGCCGCCGAGGCGCTTGGCCGCTTCCGGGCGGGCGGCGGCAAGGTCGTGCTCATGACGAACTCGCCCAATCCCGGCCGGATCGTGGAGGCGCAGCTCGCCCGGCTTGGCGTTACGCGAAAAGCCTACGATGCGATCGTCTCGTCCGGCGACGTCACCGTTTCCCTGCTCGTCGCGCGCGCCGGCGCGGGCCTGTTTCACATCGGCCCGCCTGACGAAATCGCATTGTTCGAGGAGGTTTTTGCTCTCAGCGGCAAGGCGCCGCATTTCGTGCCGCTGAAACAAGCGAACTTCGTCCTCTGCACCGGCCTTGCCGATCCCCGGCAAGAGACGCCCGCCGATTACGACGCACTCCTTGCCGCCATGCGCGCACGGAACCTCGACCTCATTTGCGCCAATCCCGATATCGTGGTGGAGGACGGCGGCAAGCTGTTTTATTGCGCGGGCGCGATCGCCGAACGCTACGCCGGGGCGGGCGGCAAGGTGATCCAGGCCGGCAAGCCTTTTGCCGCGATTTTCGCGCGGGCGCTCGAACTGGCGCGGGGGCCAGGCGTCAAAATTATCGATCTCGCGCGGGTCCTCGTCATCGGCGACGCCATGCGAACCGATATCAAAGGCGCGCACGACCAGGGCTTTGACAGTCTCTTTGTGACATCCGGCATCCATCGCAAGGAGCTGCATGGCGGCGCAAAGGGCGCGGCGCTCGACGCCGCCGCGTTCCGGCAGTTCTTGGAAGCCGCGGATTTCGCGCCGACGGCGGCGATCCCCGCGCTGGTTTGGTAGCAAGTTCCGGGGAGGCGGCATGGCGTGGCCTTGACGCCGGCCCTTTCGCCATGCAGTTTCCCGCCGAGTCCGGAGGCGCCCGCATGGCGTCTTGCGATTTGGGTTCCCTTGGCCGATCCTTCCTCCGCTAAAAGATTCATTGTTGCCATCGATCCGGCCGTACCGCCGCCCGGACTTGCTGGCGCGGTGGTCGCGATCGGCAATTTCGATGGTGTTCATCGCGGTCATGTCGCGGTGATAAAGCGCGCCAGGACGCTGGCCGCGGGACTTAACTGCTCCTGCGCGGTGCTTACCTTCGAACCGCATCCGGCCGATTTTTTCAAGGGTCCCAACACCATCTTTCGCCTTACGCCGCGCGGCGCCAAGGCCACGGCGCTGGCGCGGCTCGGCATCGACGGCATGATCGTCATCACCTTCGACAAGGTTATGGCGAGCCTTCTGGCCGAGGCCTTTATAGCCGAAATCCTGGTCCGCCTTCTCAGGGTCCGCGTTGTCGTCGCGGGCTATGATTTCCATTTCGGCGCGGGCCGCTCCGGCTCGCCCGCCGTTCTCAAGGAAGCGGGCAAACGGCATGGCTTTGCCGTCGAGATCGTGGAGCGGGTTCCGGCGGATGCGGCGGAGATCACCGAGGCCGCCTCGTCGACGGCGGCCCGCGCGGCGCTCGAAGCAGGCGATGTTGAACGCGCCATGCGTTTGCTCGGGCACCCCTTTGCGATCATCGGCGAAGTCATCCACGGCCAGGAAATCGGCCGGACATTGGGATTTCCGACGGCCAATCTTTTGCCGGACCCAAGCTGCCGGTTGCGCCACGGCATCTACGCCGTCCGCGTCGTTGTGGGGACCAATACCTATGACGGCGTGGCGAGCTATGGCCGCCGCCCGACGTTCGATAACGGCCCGGCGCTGCTCGAAGCCTTTCTGTTCGATTTTTCCGGCGATCTTTATGGCGACACGATCGAGGTTCTCTTCATCGGCTGGATCCGGGCCGAGGCGAAATTCGCTTCGGCCGCGGCGCTCAAAGCGCAAATGAAGCGGGACGAAGGGAGGGCGAGAGAGATCCTGCGGGCGCTGCCGGCCAGTTGAAACGCGGCGGTTTGCCTTCTGGGAGGGATTGGCGGGCACGATGAATGGGCTTCCGCGCCTTTCCCGCGCGCGCACATGGGTGGAATCGATCTGGCTTATTTGCTTGGCTCTATACCAGGCATCCATGCAACACGTTAAGCGGCTCCGCCCAACTTTGGCCGCAAAACTTAAGAGGAATGGCACCTCGGCCGGTGCATCGCTCCCGCGCCGGCAGGACTTAAGGACAACAATGGTCCCTACATTTGCCCGCGCGGGCATCCTCCTCGCCCTCTTGAACGGATCTCCTGCTCTTGCCTTCAATAACCCGCTCAGCGGCGTGCAGCTGGCGAACCTTAACCCGCTCAACCGCGGGCCGCTGGCCGACTTTCTTAATCTTTTCCGGGAGCAAGCAATACCGCGCCAGGTCGTCGCTTGGCACGGCGGCCATGCGCCGGGCACCGTCGTCATCTCGACGAGCGAGCGCCGCCTCTATTATGTCCTCGGGAAGGGCCAAGCGATCCGGTATGGCGTCGGCGTTGGCCGGGAAGGCTTCACCTGGTCCGGCACGAAGACGGTGACAAGGAAACGCGAATGGCCGGATTGGACCCCGCCGCCGCAAATGCTCAAGCGCCGCCCCGACCTGCCACGCCATATGGCGGGCGGAATAGACAATCCGCTCGGCGCGCGCGCGATTTATCTTGGCTCCAGCCTCTATCGCATTCATGGGTCGAACGAGCCGGACACAATTGGGGCCGCCGTGTCGTCGGGCTGCATCCGGATGACCAACCAGGATGTCGTCGATCTTTCCGATCGGGTCAAGGTCGGCACGAAAGTTGTCGTGATCCGGTAACACGGCACGTAAGCGAAAACACCCGGGGGATGCGGCCAAGCCGAGTTGCGCCTCTATTTTAATATTCGCCGGCCGGCCAATACCGGGCGCCGCCGATTGCGCGAATAGGATGCGGCTGGATCCGGGCCGAGGCGAAATTCGCTTCGGCCGCGGCGCTCACAGTGCAAATGCAGCGGGATGAAGCGCGGGCAGAAGAGATCCTGCGGGCGGCGTACGCTGGCTGAAACGCGGCGGTTAATCTTCTGCGACTGACCGGCGAAATCGCGCCAAATCGGACGTTTGAGCGCACCTGAAGATGAATGGCCTTTATTCCGAGCCGGTGTTACGTTTCGCCGTTGAACTTTCACCGCACCGATGTTGCCGACCCCATATAAAACCATGATGGACACATGAGTCAAAGATCCAATTCAGAGTGGCTGACAGCGCTACGGGAGGGGGGCAGAGGCCAGGAGGCTGCCGTCGCGGAGCTTCGAAAGGGACTGCTCGGGGCAATCAGGGCATACCTGACCAAACATTACGTCATCCAAGGGTCATTACGCTCCGAGGAAACCCAGCACCTGGCCGAAGATTGTGCACAGGAGGCCATCCTCATTATTCAAGCGAAACTCGATGGCTTCCGTGGCGAAAGTCAGTTTATGACCTGGGCCTTTTCGATTGCCGTCAGGGTAGTGCTCGGGGAGCTGCGCCGTCGCCGGTGGCGGCAGGCGACCATCGAAAGGGCTCAACTTGGGCAGGCTTTGCCAGCCTGGCCTATCGAAGATCCAGGACCGGAACGCCGTCTTCAGAAGCGGGAAGCGTGGGCTTTACTGACGCGGCTCATCGAAACCGCGCTCACGCCTCGGCAGCGAACCGCGCTCGTCGCCCACGCTTTTCAGGGAATGCCCTTGGACCTGGTTGCTGAGTGGTTGGGCACCAACCGGAATAGTCTTTACAAACTTATCCACGACGCGCGTAAGCGGCTCAAACAAGCCCTGCTCGCCCAAGGCATCACGCACAAAGACCTCATCGCCGTGTTTGACGAGCCGGGATCCAGCTCCCGCCTTTCGCCGGAGGGTAAGAGTTCCTCCGCTGAACGCATCTCATAATTGGATGCAATGGAGTCAGAGATGAAACCAAAAGATTTTACCCGTCTGATAGACACCATCTTCGCCACGAGGAGCGGGGATGAGATGCTGTGCTCCGAGTATTTCGATGAGCTTCCACGTTACGTGGACCTCGAGGTTGCGGGACAAGACGCCGCAGCGTTGTTGCCCGAGGTCAAGCATCATATGCATCAGTGCCATGAGTGCGAAGAGGTTTATCTTGCGCTTCGCGAACTTGTGGCCAAAGAAAATTCCTTTGACCCTTCGAGGTAAGACCTCGACTCCTCATCGCATCTAAGGTGCATCGGGACGGACTGGCGAGCGCGCGATCACGGTAATCACGGGCATGCCGTGCAGTTCTCCGCCCGAGGGAGAACGATGCGATGATAAAAACACACCCCCCGCGGGGGCTCTTGCTCGCCGTCGCGCTATCATTCCTTGCCGTCCTTGCCGTCGCGTTATCATTCATGCCGGCCCGCGGTTTGCCCGCGGCGAGCCCGGCCTCCGCCGGCGACCTTCATTTTATAACCCTCAAAGCGAGCGCCCTGCCTTCCGGCCAGCTGGCCTATGAAATGGTCAGCCACAAGATTAGGTCGCCCGACCGCCCAGACCGCGATATCACCGGCCGCTACGCTACCGGCCCCACTATCCCGGGCCCGACCCTGGTCATGAAGGAGGGCGACACCGCCGAGGTGACCCTCGAGCATGGGGTAGCCGGCTCGTCCCAGCCGGTCAGCATTCATGTCCATGGGGTCCATTACAAGATCGATAGCGACGGGACGATGAAAGTCCTGAATGGGACGGCCGACGAGGCCGCCTTTCCAGGCAAGCCATACACCTACAAGTGGACGGCCGCGCCCGGCACTGCTGGGACTTGGCCGTATCACGATCACACAATGGGCAACCCCATGGTGGGGGCCGAGGACAAGGGCTTATTCGGGACGCTCATCGTCAACCCGGCGAGCGGCAAGGTCCCCGCCCTCATCGATGGCAAGATAGTCGATGTCGACGTCGCGGACATCAAGCGCGAGTTCATCCTCTGGATGCACGAGACCACCTTCTGGGGCCAGGAGCTTAATCATATCGTCAAGGGGGACAAGGAGGTCCCGCTCTGGACCAATCCCACGGTAGGGGCGAGGCTCGGCGAGAAGATCCGGTTTCACGTCATTGGGATCGGCACCGCCATCCATTCCTTTCATCTGCACGGTCACCGCTGGATCGAGCCCGGCACGACCAGCGTGATCGACACGTTCCACGTCACCCCCATCAGCCGCCAGGCCTTCGTGGTGCAGGCAGGGGAAGGCGTGGGTCCCGGCGATTGGCACTACCACTGTCACGTCATCCAGCACATGCAGTCGGGGATGATGGGAACCTTCCGGGTCATTGAATGAGTCGAATGAATCGCACACGAAAACAAGGAAACTGGAGATGAATCACAAGTCCTTTCCCACGATCGCCTTGGCCATCATTGCGCTCGTGCTCGCTTCGCTCGCGGCATACGCGCAAGCCCCCAAAACGGACCAACCTCAGGAAGTCATCATCAGCCGTCCGGGCGTTCTGCCCGCGGCCATTTTCGAGATGACCGATGAGCCGGGCCATTGGTTCAAGGACCCGAAGTCCGGCGGCTCCCTCGTTGTGATAAAGCCCGGCGAGGCGGTGCTCATCAAGATAAGCTCCGGAACCAACACGAATCACACCATCACGAGCCTCGCGTGGCAGCCGGGGGCGGTGGGTTTTCCGATCGATCAGGAGAAGCCCTCGGACTCAAGCGTGACCCATGTCTTCGAAAAGCCCGGGCTCTACGTCTTCACCTGCAAAGTCCACCCCTACATGTTCGGGGCGGTGATCGTCGACGACCCGAAGACCGAGGGCCTCGACATCGGCGCAGAACTGCAGCTGATCACCGGGGCCAAGATCCCGACCACGAGCGACATCGCGAAGAAGCTGCTCCGCACCTACTTCGTCACGACCACGCCCGCACTTTGGCGCGACTACCGCAAGCCCACATGGGACGTGAAGCTGCCGGATCTGCCGATTAACCTCGGCGGCACCGTGATCAAGCTGAGCGCCCTCAACTTCTCAATGCCGAACACGCTCTTGACACCCCAGACCCCGGGCGTCGGCGAGGTCTGGGTCGATACTCAGTTCGAAGGGGTGAACGGTAAGAGCAAGTTCGGCACGGCCACGGAGTTCGACGCCTCCAACTGGACCGTCAAGCAAAAAGTGAAGGGCGTCGAAACCAACATGAACAACCCCCACAATATGTGGAGCGACCCAGCCTACAAGTTGATCTACCAGACCGAGTGGTTCGACAAGAAGCTCACGACCTTCGACCGCGCGAGCGGCAAGGTCTACAACTCGCAGGTCGTCGGCGACAACCCCTCCCATGTCATGTCTAGTCCGCTGACCGGCACGCTTTACGTCGCCCTGAACGGCGAGGACCGGGTGCTCGAGCTTGCGCCAGGTGAGTACCCCTCGGCACTTCATAGCATCAACGTAGGGCCCCACTCTGGACCGCACGGCCATGTCCTCACCGATGATGGGAAATACATGATCACCCCGAACGCGCTGGCCTCGAGCGTCTCTGTCGTGGATCTGGCGACCGAACAGATGACCGAGATCCCGACCGGCGGCGTCATCCCCATCGCGGTCTGGCCCGGCAGGAAGAACCACAAGGCCTATGTCGCCAACCTGCTTGGCACGCCGCCAGCAATGCTGTCCTCGATGACGGTCATCGACATCGACGCAAAGAAGAAGCTCAAGGACATCGACCTCGCCGAGGACTACAACCCGGTGAGCGGCGAGCATAAGGGCGAGGCCTACGGGCTAGGGCCCATCCAAACTCCGGTGAGCCCCGACGGCAAGTATGTGGTCACCGCCAACTTCTTGAGCTCGACCATCACCATCCTCGACACCAAGACCGACAAGGTCGTGAAGAGCCTGCCCTGCGAGCCCGGCTGCCACGGAGCCAACTTCGGGTTCAAGAAAGGTGGCGGCTACTACGCCTATGTGGCGAGCAAGTTCGCGAATGTCGTCGATGTGGTCGACATGGACAAGCTCGACCTCGTGGGCCGCATTCTCGTCGACGATCCAAAGGATGGCCAGATCACGGCCAACAACGGCATGGGCGGGCAAGGCATCCTGCCCCTGCCGCTCCCCGACGCTGGCATGCTCGCCCCCACCCTCAGGCTCGTGGGCACGGGCAAGCTCACCCCCGAGGTCGAGGCCTGGATTAACCTCGTAACCAAAGAGCAACGCGGCGGCTGAACCTTATCGCCGACCAATCTCAGAGCCCCGTAAGGGGCTCTTTTTTCTTGGCCGAAAAACCCGCGGCAAAACGAACAGTCCGCGGATTCATGCCGGCTTAGGCTCAAAAACAGCCGCCAAATCGCAGCCCTGCCGCTGCCCGTCTCAATGGCCCCCAAAAGACATCAGCGTTCGGACCGGCACGCCGAGGGCCTTGATCTTCTTGGCGCCGCCGAGATCCGGCAGATCGATCACGAAACACGCCGCCACCACATCGGCGCCGATTTTTTTCAAAAGCCCGGCCGCGCCCTCGGCGGTGCCGCCGGTCGCGATGAGATCATCGACGAGGATCACCCTTTCGCCAGGGGCCACGGCGTCCTCATGCATTTCCATCTCGTCCTGCCCATATTCAAGCGAATAGGCAATCGACACCTTGGTGTGCGGCAGCTTGCCTTTCTTGCGGATCGGCACGAAGCCGGCCGAGAGCTGATGGGCGACCGCGCCGCCGAAAATAAACCCGCGCGCTTCGATGCCCGCGACCTTGTCGATCTTGGTTCCGGCCCAGGGCTGCACCAATTCGTCGATCGCGCGGCGAAACGCGCGGGCGTCGCCGAGAAGCGTCGTGATGTCCCGGAACATGATACCTTGCTTCGGGTAATCGGGAATGGTGCGGATCGTGTCCTTGAGGTCGACGGTCATGAATGAGCGACCCGCCGCATGATCGCCTCCAGCTTCTTCAGGAGCTCCGGGTCGCGGGCCGGGGCGGGGGTCAGCAAGGCATGGTCGAGGGCCCGGTCGGAACCAATCGGACAGGGCTCGTGCTCCACCGGAAAGTCCCGCAATAGCCGCGCCAAAAGCTTCGCCGCATTTCCGGCGTTGGCTTCCACTACTTTGATGACCGAGGCGACATCGACATTATCGTGCTCCGGGTGCCAGCAATCGAAATCGGTGACCATCGCGATCGTCGCGTAGGAAATCTCCGCCTCGCGGGCGAGCTTGGCTTCGGGCATCGCGGTCATGCCGATGACATCGCCGGCGGCGGCCTTGTAGGCAAGCAATTCGGCGAGCGAGGAAAACTGCGGGCCCTCGATGCAGACGTAAGTCCCACCATTTACGAAAGCGATGTTTTCGGCCGTCGCCGCCGCCGCGATTCGTTCGCGCAGCAACGGCGCGACCGGATGCGCCATCGAGACATGAGCGACGCAGCCATTGCCGAAAAACGAGCTTTGCCGCGCGAATGTTCTGTCCATGAGCTGATCGACGAGCACGAAAAGCCCCGGATAAAGCTCCGGCTTGAACGAACCGCAGGCGGAAACTGAAACGATGTCGGTGACGCCGGCGCGTTTCAGCGCGTCGATATTGGCGCGATAATTGATGCCCGAGGGCGACAATTTGTGGCCGCGCCCGTGGCGGGGCAGGAACACGGCTCCGGTATTCCCGATCCGGCCGAAGTGAAGCGCATCCGAGGGCTCGCCCCACGGCGTCGCCACCCATTCCTCGCGGATGTCCTCGAGCCCCGGCAGCTCATAGACGCCCGATCCGCCGATGATGCCAACGATCGCTTTTGTCATGCCCACTCCGCCTCCTAGGCGACCCAGTTTCAACCTTAGGAGGGCGGGGTGCAAGCGAAACGATGGGCAAGGTGCCGGCCGCGAACGGTCGCGGCGCGTTGGCCGCGGCCTCGTCCCATGACGCAAGAAAACAGGGGACGCTGGGTCCTCTGTTGCTATTCAAGTCGGACGATTTTTTATCTGTTATGGCGAAGTGCAAAAGCCTGTCAAGGTGATGGCCTTATTCGTCACCGCGTCGTCGGCGTCGACGGAATCACCGCTCGCTCCGGCGCCGCCGATGAGCTTGTGCGACGTGCAATCGTACACAGGCAGGCCTCCAGCGAAGGCAACGACCCCGAAGTGCCGTTTGCCGCAGGTGTAGCCGTTTTCGCGCTGGGTATGCCGAAACAGATTAGTGGCCCATACGCCCCAAAGGGCTCCCGGCCCAGCATTTTTACCCGTTGTATTCCCGAAAGTACCAGTATCATCAATCCTGGAGGCAAGGCCCACGGTCCTGCTGTCCACCGCTACTTCACTGGTGCTAGTGTAGTATCTCACGCAAAGATATACAATCAATCCTGGCGTGCCGGCGGCGGCATTTTCAATGCCGCCCTGCCGCGGTGGACCTTGAGGATGATGGCGTGCGCGGATTTGGTCCAAACCAAAGGCCTCGGACCGGCATTGGTGCGTTCGATGTAGCCGTGGATGGCGCGTTCGAGGTCCGGCACGCTCGTGAAAACACCCCGGCGAATACGCTCCGCGGTCATCTTTCCGGACCGGCGCTCCACGAGGTTCAGCCACGATGACGATGCCGGAATAAAATGAAGGTGGAAGCGCGGGTGTTTGGCGAGCCGGTCCTTGACCCTTTGTTTTTTGCGGGCCGCGTGGTTGCCGGCAATGCCGTGAATGTCGAGATGTTTGGGGGCGCCGCGGCCGATGGCTTTGAGAAACTTCGGAAACTCCCGATGACGGTGCCGCGGCATGCGGCGGCCGATGACCTCGCCTTTCGGCCCATCAAGCGCGGCGAACCATGTGGCCGTGCCGTTACGCTTGAAGCCGTGCGTCATGGTTCCCGCGCGCCCCTTCTTCACCGGCCGGCCGGGCCGGGTGCGGTCAAGCGCTAAAATCTGGCTCGCCTCGTCCTGAGTTCATCGAAGGATCGCCGATGCGGAACACGAGGGCGTGACCGGGCGGGTTCATATAAAGGCGGCCACATCCTCAAGCTTCCCGATAAAACCGGGATCGTTCGATCGCTTGAACGTCTTTGAGCCAATGCGGCTTCGGGCCGTTGACGTGCCGGACGCGCCGGACCGGCGCCGCGGACCTTGGCCGTGCCGCCGCGACTCCGCCGCGTGGCTTGCGCGGGAGCGCTTTGCGTCCCGGTAATAATCCCGCTTCCTTGGCGCGCGCCGACGGCTTGGAACTCCGCCCGCGCGGACGGTCGCGATAAAGAGCCTTGACCCCGCCTTCGGCAAGGCGCCGCCGCCAATCGGGCACGGCCGGACGCGAGGTCTTGCGTTCCTTGACCCGCGCGTTGTTGGATTTACCGTCCGCCGCGCCAAGCACGATCCGCGCCCGCGACGCCCTGCGCCGCTCCGTCTTGCCGGAACGGACGATCGTTGCAATTCCCGCCTGTTCCCGGGCGTTACCCCCCATGCCGCGCCGCTTGCAAACATGCCACGCCGTATGACTCCTCCGGATCATATTGTAAAGCGTTGCGTGAGATAATTCGCTAGATCCGGGCCCCGTCCTCGCTGATCGCATCCTAATCTCGGGATTGTGAATGTCCGGTGCCGCTCGCGCCTGAAAGACTATCGATCGCTGAACAGCGTATCGAAATAGTTTTGTCTTCCGGATTGAGCCCCCCGCTTTTGTCCAAAAACCCCTGGGTTGGGAATATCCGCCGGAGGCACGGGCGCACCGCTGGAAGTGCCGCCGTGGATCGGAGCCGGGGGCGCCGCGACTTGCCGCGTTGGGCTGGCGGATGGCGCGCCGAACAACCCAGGCGGCAAGGGCCAACCATTGTTTTCCGCCATCGGCACGGGAGGCGGGCTGGAATCGTGCCAGGGTCCGCCGGGGAGCGGCTGCGGCGGCACGCCTTGATGCGCGGCCCGCATGAAGCGCGACCAGACCTCCACCGGAAGATTGCCGCCGGACGCTCTTTTCGTCGGCGAATTATCGTCGTTGCCGAGCCAGACACCGGCGACGAGATGGCTGGTGTAGCCGATGAACCACGCATCGCGCCAATCCTGGCTGGTGCCGGTCTTGCCCGCCGCCTGCCAGCCCGGCACCGCGGCCTTGCGCGCCGTGCCTGTCAACAAGGTTTCCCGCATCATCGTATTCATCATCGCCACATGATTTGGAGCGATGACCCGGCCATTGCTGGCGCCCTTGCGCTGATAGAGGAGCTTGCCGGAGGCGGTTTTTACTTTCGCGACGATCTGCGGCTGCACGCCGATGCCTCCGTTGGCAAAGGGCACGTAGGCGGTCGTGATTTCGAGCGGGGTAACCTCGGAAGTTCCGAGCGCGATCGACGGGTCGGCGGAAAGATCGGATGCGATCCCAAGACGATGCGCGACCCTGACGATCACCTTGGGACCAACCTCCAGGCCGAGGCGAACCGCCACGGTGTTCAAGGATAGAGACAATGCCTTGGTGAGCGTGACCGGACCGAAATACTCGCGCGAGTAATTCTCCGGCTGCCAGCCTTTCACATTGATCGGAGCGTCTTCGCGCACCGAATCCGGGGTCAGGCCGGCTTCGAGCGCGGCGAGATAAACGAAAGGCTTGAAAGCCGACCCAGGCTGGCGTTTGGCCGAAGCCGCGCGGTCGAACTGGCTACCGGCGTAATCGCGGCCGCCGACCAGCGCCTTGATTGCGCCGTCTGGGGCGAGCGCGACAAGGGCGCCCTGGCCGACGCCGAACGCCGCGCCTTTGCGATCAAGCTCTTCGGTGAGCGCCCTTTCCGCCGCCGCCTGCAACGAGACGCTGAGCGTCGTCGAGACGGCGATATCTTCATTGATCGCGCCGATCGTATCATCGAGCGTGTCCATCACGAAATCGGCGGCGTAATTGATCGAGCTCGCGTTTCGATCTCTTATGGCTTGCGCGGGATGAGCGAGGGCGACCATGGCCATCGCATCGGTTATGAAGCCTTCCTGAACCATTGCCGCGATGACTTGGCTCGCGCGCTCGCTGGCTCCGGCCGGATTGCGATTCGGCGCCAATCGCGCCGGCGCCTTCATTAACCCCGCGAGAACCGCCGCCTCCGGCAGCGTCACGTTGCGGGCGCCGTGGCCAAAATATTTTTGCGCCGCCGCCTCCACGCCATAGGCGCCGGAGCCGAAATAAACGCGGTTCAAATACATTTCGAGAATCTGATTTTTCGAATATTTATGCTCAAGCCAGAGCGCGAGGATCGCTTCCTGGATCTTTCGCGAAACGGTCCTTTCCTGGGTCAGAAACAGGTTTTTGGCTAGCTGCTGCGTGAGTGTCGAACCGCCCTGCACCATGCCGCCGCCGGTTACATTACGAATCAGGGCGCGCAAAATTCCTTGGGGATCGATTCCCAAATGCGAATAAAAGCGGCGATCCTCGATTGCGACAAAGGCTTTTGGCAGATAGCGTGGCAGGTCCGCGATCCGGACCGCGGCGCCTCCGGTGTCGCCGCGATTGGCGAGCAACACGCCGTTTTCGGCGAGAATGGCAATGTTCGGCGGCCGTTTCGGCACGGCAAGCGCGTCGATCGGCGGCAATTTCGTTGCTTGGTATACAATCACGCCCGCGCCCGCCATACCGGTCCAGATAGCTGCGATCATGCCCCAATAGAGCAACAGGGCGACAGGCGAACGGCGTTTCCTGGTCACCCGCGATCGTCTGGCACGGCGCGGCACGTTTTCGTCAATCCTTGCATTGTTTCCGGGAGGTTGGTTTCCGGGAGGTTGGCCGAAGACCGGCGCGCGGCGTTCCGCCGTCCTGCGCTTTGTCATGCCAATCGCGCCGCCGTTTCGCCAAAATAGACCGGCGCCGCGTTTCAGGACCTCGGTTCCTGGGCGGAGCGGCTCGCTTTTAGGATAATTCCGGCGGGATTAAGGGCAGGTAAAGGTCCCGCCGCGCGCCGCAAGGTCCGCGCGTGCCCGTGCAAAAGCGGCGGTGGGTTCATCGCGGCGGCTTGCGATTTGGCGAAAGCCGCGCCAAAGTCCGTCCCCGTCCCCGGCGCAAGCAAGGGGCGGGCGTGATGGATCGAACAAAAGCCCGATTGGACCGCCCCTATGAAAGTTACTCTCGAACGAGCGGCTTTGTTGAAGTCTCTTGGCCACGTGCATCGCGTCGTCGAGCGCCGCAACACGATTCCCATTCTCTCGAATGTCCTCTTGCGCGCCGAAGACATGAGCCTGCTTCTCAAGGCGACCGATCTCGACCTCGAAGTCATCGAGCGATTGGCGGCGGATGTCGGCGCCGCCGGCGCGACCACGGTTCCCGCGCATATCTTCTATGAGATTGTCCGCAAGCTGCCGGACGGCGCGCAAATTTCGCTCGAATCGAATGGCGAGTCCGGCCGGTTGCAGCTCCGCTCCGGGCGTTCGCGGTTCAACCTGCAGTCCTTGCCGGACAGCGATTTCCCGGACCTCGCCACGGGCGAACCCGGTCATGCCTTCAACCTCGCCGCCGGCGACCTCAAGCGGCTGATCGACAAAACCCAGTTCGCGATTTCCAATGAAGAGACGCGCTATTACCTCAACGGCATTTTTCTGCACACGACAGATGTCGAAGGCCATATGATGTTGCGTGCCGTCGCGACCGACGGGCACCGGCTCGCCCGGGTCGAAATTCCCGCCCCCGATGGCGCGATTGGCATGCCGGGGGTCATCGTGCCCCGCAAAGCCGTGTCCGAGGTGCAAAAGCTCATCGAGGATCCCGGCATGGAAGTCCGCGTCGAAATATCGGCGGCAAAGGCGCGCTTTATCTTCGGCCCTTCGACAGGCGCAGGACAGGCTCCTTCGGCTAGCGCGGGACAAGTGGTGCTGACCTCGAAATTGATCGACGGCACCTTTCCCGATTATGTTCGCGTCATCCCTTCCGGCAACGACAAACGTCTGATTGTCGATCGCGCGCCGTTCGCGGCCGCGGTCGACCGGGTTTCGACGATTTCGTCGGAGCGCGGCCGCGCCGTCAAGCTCGCCGTGGCGGATTCGAAACTTACGCTTTCCGTCACCAATCCGGATTCCGGCTCGGCGACCGAGGAACTCGATGTCGATTATGATTCCTCGCCGATCGACATCGGCTTCAACGCCCGCTACCTCCTCGACATTACCGAGCAGCTCGACGGCGACACCGTGCTGTTCAAGCTTGCCGACCCCGGTTCGCCCACGCTTGTGCAAGACCGCGATGGCGCAGCCGCTCTTTATGTGTTGATGCCGATGCGGGTCTGAGCCGTACGCGCTTTTGCTTCGCCGGCCCGAAAAAAAACAAAAGCAAAATACTCTCCAATCGCCTTTGCCGGCCCTGATTTTTGCCGTTCAAGCGCATATGCCTACGGCGAGGATGGCGTCTTCCGGCCGGAACGAGACAATGCCCAAGATCAATGGAAATCAGATTACGCCCGGCACCGTCATCGGTCATGATGGCGGCTTCAGATTAGACGGGCAGGTCACGGCGATACCATGATCAGATCCGCGCTCATGAACGTGATGACCGCCGCCGCCCTCAAGGCGGGGCGCGGCTTGAAGCGCGATTTTGGCGAGGTGGAAAACCTGCAAGTCTCGGTGAAGGGACCGGGGGATTTCGTGTCCGCCGCGGATCGCAAGGCCGAAAAAATTCTCCATGAGGAATTAGCGAGGGCGCGGCCCGGCTACGGCTTCGTCCTCGAGGAAAGCGGCCGGATCGACGGCCCCGACAAAAGCCATTGCTGGTTTATCGACCCGCTCGACGGGACGACCAATTTCCTGCATGGCTTGCCTGTCTTCGCGATCTCGATCGCTCTCGCGCGCGATGGCCAGATCGTCGCGGGGCTCGTCCATAATCCGGCAACCGGCGACATGTTTATTGCCCAGAAAGGGCAAGGTGCCTACCAAAACAACCGCCGGCTGCGCGTGGCCGCGCGGCGCGACATGGCCGATTCATTGATCGGCTGCGGCATTCCGCATCTCGGCAAGGCCAAGGAACATCCGCGCTTCGCGGCCGATCTCGCCGCGGTCATCGCGAAGGCCGGCAATCTTCGCCGCCTCGGCGCCGCCGCCCTCGATCTTTGCTTTGTCGCCGCGGGATGTTACGACGGCTTTTGGGAGCGTAACTTGCAGGCCTGGGATATCGCGGCGGGAATTATTATCGTAAAGGAGGCGGGAGGCTTCGTGACCGACGCGGACGGTGGCGCCGAGATGCTGGCCAAGGGGTCCGTTTGCGCCGGCAATGAGGCTATCCATCGCGATTTATTGAACCTGATCCGCGCTTGACCATGGACTGAAATGGACCTCGATTTTGGGACCGGTGGTTTGCGCCATGTCCCGATCAGGACATGCTTCAACTCTTTGAATTGGAGCGATTCCTCGCCGATCACGTGATTCCACGTGATCGGGAACCGCTCTGGTTCGATGCGATTTGACAAACAGGCTTGCCTAGCCCACTTCAATTGCGTATCGGATGTTCGCGCGTTCGAGCCAAACCTGCAGGCGCGAGATGGAGCGGAGTCTTCGTGTTTCTAGCCCACATTCAACCGCTCGTCGCGCAGCACGGCTACTGGGTCGTCTTCCTCATCGTCATGCTGGAGAGCGCGGGCGTTCCACTGCCCGGAGAAACCGTTCTGATTCTGGCCTCCGGCTATGCCGGCGCGACCGGTCGGCTTGCCCTGTCCCTTGTCATCGCCTGCGCGGCGGCGGGCGCGATCACCGGCGACAATATCGGTTTCTGGGTCGGCCGGACATGGGGTGTGAAATTCCTTCTGCGCCACGGCAAATTTATTCACCTCCCGGAAGAAAGGCTCAAACTCGGGCAATATCTCTTCGAAAAGCACGGCGGGAAGATCGTTTTTTTCGGCCGTTTTTTTGCCTTCCTGCGCGTTCTCGCGGCGCTGCTCGCGGGAGCGAACAAATATCGATGGCCGCCATTTTTACTCTTCAATGCGGCCGGAGGCATCGTTTGGGCGCTTGTGTTCGGAATAGGCGCCTTTGTGTTTGGCGATTCGATTCATCGCGTCAGCGGCCCGCTTGGGGCCGTCGGGCTTGCCGGTCTCGTCGCCGGCGTGATCGCCGTCACGTACATCGTTCGCCGCGAGGAAAGGAAGATGGAGAAAAAGCTCTCAAAGAGCGATGTGGATCCTCACACGCTCTCATGACAGGGCGCCTGCCCCTGTTCGCCTTGTGGGCTTCGACGGCGAACCCGCTCGTGTCTACGGCAACCGGTGGGTCAACCGTTGTCGCGAATTTGGGGCATTCCTCAGGACCGCTCCAGGCGCGCGATGAGGCTCGATAAATCCCACCGCGCGCCGCCCATCGTTTGAATCTCGGCGTAGAATTGATCGACCAGGGCCGCGACGGGAAGGGTTGCGCCATTGCGGCGCGCTTCCTCCAAGCAGAGCGCGAGATCCTTGCGCATCCAATTCACCGCGAAGCCGAAGTCGAATTTCCCCGCGCTCATGGTTTTGTGGCGGGTGTCCATGTGCCAGGATTGCGCCGCGCCCTTGCTGATGATTTCGACGGCGGCATCCGGATCGAGCCCCGCGCGCTTGGCGAAATGGAGGCCCTCGGCCAGAGCCTGAACGAGCCCGGCAATGCAGATCTGATTGACCATTTTGGTGAGCTGGCCCGCCCCCGGAGGTCCGATCAGCCGGCAGGCCTTGGCATAGGAAACGATGATCCCCTCGGCCCTCGTGTAATCGTCGGGCGCGCCGCCGCACATGACGCTGAGGGCGCCGGCTTCGGCACCGGCCTGGCCGCCGGATACCGGGGCATCGACGAAGCCAAATCCTTGTGCTTTCGCAATCGCGTCGAGTTCGCGCGCGACGGCCGCCGAGGCGGTCGTGTGATCGACGAAGACCGCCGATTTTTCGAGGCTCTCGAAGGCGCCCTCCGCGCCGGTCGTCACGGCGCGCAGATCGTCGTCGTTTCCGACGCAGGCAAAGACAAACTCCTGGCCCTTCGCGGCCGCGCTGGGGGCCGGCGCGCGGCGGCCGCCAAATTCTTCGACCCATTTTTCCGCCCGCGCAACCGTGCGATTGTAAACCGTGACGTCATGGCCCTTCGTCTTGAGGTGCCCGGCCATGGGATAGCCCATCACGCCGAGGCCGAGGAATGCGACTTTTGCCATGGGCTCCTTTCCGCGCGATTCCCATTTAAGGAGGATCGCGGCTAATCGATCTTAAAGTCGAAATATTTGGCTGTGACCTTGGCAAATGTGCCATCGGCCACGCAAGAGTCCAGGGCCTTCTCGAACATGGCTTTCAGGCCTGTGTCTTCCTTGCGAAGACCGATGCCGATCCCATCGCCGAAATAGGCCGGATCGCGCGGCACGTCCCCAGCGAGGACGCAGCATTCCGCTTCCTTGCGCGTTTTCATGTATTCCTCGATGGCGTCCTTGTCGCCGATGACTGCGTCGAGCCGCCCTTCGGCGAGATCGAGGATGGCTTCCTCGAGCCTCGCATAGGCGCGGATCTCCGATTGTTTGTAGACATCCTCGAGGTAGACCTCCTGGGCGCCACCCAACTCGACGCCAATCGCTTTGCCAGCGAGGCCCGCCGGACTCGTGTCCAGGCTGGCTCGCTGCTTTAAGGTCATGAAAGCGGAAGGCATGCGGATGTAAGGTTTGGTGAACGCGATTTTTTTGCGGGCTTCGCTGGTGATTTCCATCGCCGCCATGATCGCATCGTAGCGATGCTCGAGAAGGCCGGGAATAAGGCCGTCCCAATCCTGCCGGGTGAAGCTGCAAAACACCTTCATGCGGGCACATAAATCGCGCGCAAGGTCGATTTCGAAACCGGCGAGTTCGTTGTTTTCGAGATAGTTGTAGGGAGGGCGCGCGCCCTCGCTCGCTATCCTAACCGTTCGCCAGCCACCTTGGGAAGAGTCCACTGCGAGGCAGCCGAGCGGCCAAACGAGGTTCACAATCAAGCAAGCCGCGAGACAGCGCGCCAACAGCCAGGCGGTTGGCACGCGGCCTTTGTGAACGCTTAAGAACAATGACCTTCTCCTTGCGTCGCATTGGAAAAACCCATTCGGTTGAGGTGATCGACGTAATTGTTGGTTGGCTTGCGTGGCGCTTATATCCGGCGTTCACCAAACGTACTTCAGCGCCCTCAAAAAAGCCCGCGCTAGTGTAGTGTCTCGTGCAAAAGGTTACAATTTATCCTGGCGCGCGAGCGGTGGCATTTTCAGCGCCGCTCTGCCGCGATTGACCTTGAGGATGATGGCGTTGGCGGATTTTGTCCAGACGAAAGGCGTCGGATCGGCATTGTTGTGCTTGATATAGTCGCGGATGGCGGCTTCAAGTTCCGGCACGCTCGTGAAAACACCGCGGCGAATACGCTCCGTGGTGATCTTTCCGAGCCAGCGTTCGACGAGGTTCAACCACGATGACGAGGTTGGAATGAAGTGGAGGTGAAAGCGCGGGTGTTTGGCGAGCCAATCCCTGACTTCCTGTTTTTTATGGGTCGCGTAGTTGTCGGCAATGCCGTGAATGTCGAGTTGTTTGGGCGTGTTGCGGTCGATGGTTTTTAGAAAAGCCAGAAATTCCTGATGCCGATGGCGCTTCATGCACTGACCGATGACTTCGCCTTTCAGGACATCGAGCGCGGCAAACAATGTGGTTGTCCCGTTGCGCTTGTAGTCATGCGTCAGGGTGCCTTGGCGGCCTTTCTTCATCGGCAAGCCAGGCTGGGTGCGATCAAGTGCCTGGATCTGGCTTTTTTCGTCGATGCAGAACACCAGCGCGTGTTCCGGCGGGTTCATATACAGGCCGATAACATCTTCAAGTTTTTCGATAAAATGCGGATCGTTGGACAGTTTGAACGTCTTGACCAGATGCGGTTTCAGGCCGTGCGCATCCCAAATCCGCTGCACCGAAGCTTTGCTGACACCGCTGATTTTAGCCATCGAGCGGCAGCTCCAGTGCGTCGCGTGCGCGGGCGGGGTCAAGGTTTTTTCAACGACTTCGGTTTCTTTTGTTGGTGGCAAAGGTTTGAAACTGCGTCCCCGGGGACGATCTTGATAAAGCGCGTCAACGCCGCCTTCGGCAAAGCGGTTGCGCCAGCCGATGATGGTTGGACGCGATGTGCCAAGTTGTTTCGCCAGCGCGTTGGTTGATTTTCCTTCGGCCGCACCCAGAATAATCCGCGCCCGCAAAGCGATGCGCTGCTCCGTCTTGCCGGAACGCGCCAGCCGTGCCAAGGCCGCCTTGTCCGCGGGCGTCATGTCGAGTGCCGGGCTGCCTGTCCACATGCAGCGCAGTATACACGTCCCGGATCACATTGTAATGCGTTGCGTGAGACTATACACTAGGACATCGCGAAAGCCATAGGCCGTTGGCACGGAATAATCGTTCATGCGATAGCGCACCAGCGCGGTCGAGGAGACCTTCGCCGGGCGCTTGTCGCAGGGCTCGAACGGCGCCTCGGGTAAAGCGCGCAAGACCGCTTGATCCGTAAAAGACTGAATTTGAGCTTTCAGTCACTGCCGCGGGAAATCGCAACCTGCCATTCCTCTCATGGCGGCGAGTTTGGCGGGCGGATCGATTCCGTCAAGGACGCGAGCCGCGCGCGCGCCGGCGAAGCCGGTGCCATAGCCCGTTGCTTGCAACGGGCGTTCTTCCGAACGCCCTATGGCATCCTTGCCAGAATCGACTCCGCCTCGCCGGTAATGCTTGGCCCGTGCGATGAATGGCGAAATCCGACGTTGACCGGTGGATCAAATCCCAACTTTTACACTTGATCCGCAACGAGCCTTTCACCGATCGTCTGCTCGTGGCGGCCGGCGCGCCCGGCCTGACGGACGCGGCAGCGTTCTTCCAGAGCGGCGCTGAGCGCCTCGAACGAAGGAGCGTGCGGCACGGGGGTGAGGAAGTTGGCGCGCGAATACTTTACCAGGGCCTCGACCTTGCCTTTGCCGTTCCCTTTCCCCGGCCGGCCAAACCGCTCTTGAAATAGGCAATGGCTGACGGGCTCCGTGAAGGCGCGGGTGCGCTGGCGCTTGCCGTCGCCGAGAATCCGCGCAACCGCGATTTTGAGATTGTCATGCAAAATCGAGACCGGCACGCCGCCGAAGAATGCAAATGCCGAGACGTGCCCGTCAAGAAAAGCTTCCGTGGTCTCCGCCGGATAGGCCTTGATGAAGCAGGCGTCCGGCTGCGGCAGGCCGAAGCAGAAGACATGCAGCTTCATCCGCACGCCGCCGGTGACGCCGATGCATTCGCCGAGGCCGGCCCGCGCATGGCCAGGCGGATGGGCCAGCGGCACGAAGACCTCGC
Organism: uncultured Alphaproteobacteria bacterium; assembly: GCA_963706215.1. Taxonomy (GTDB): domain Bacteria; phylum Pseudomonadota; class Alphaproteobacteria; order Rhizobiales; family Beijerinckiaceae; genus Methylocapsa. The sequence goes on from OY970154.1 coordinate 1,211,050, forward strand.
GCGGCCGGCCGCGGGCGATCCGAACGTAATCCTTCACGACCGTATAGCCGCCGGCAAACCCGTATTCGATCCGCAGCCGTTCGAAAATCCGCTTCGCGGCGTGCCGCTGCTTCGGCGGTGCCGTCTTGCCGGACTCCAGGATCGCATCGATGACTGGAACGAGAGGGCCGGGCTTCGGCCGCTCCGGTGAAGTGGACCCCTTTGCTGGGACCATGGGTGCTTGGATTTAAGGTGTAGTCTCGCCTGCCGTTGTCCTTCAAAAATCAAGCCGCTTTTTGCTGCTTCTGCTGTTGGTATGTGGGCAACGCGTTTGCGTTGTCCAAGCGAAGCGGCATATCCACAGCGTTCGCCGTCGCCTCGATTTTGTCCATGCCGGCGCGCCACACCGCCATCGGCATCTGGTTGTTCATCGCCTGATGGGGGCGTCGAAAATTGTAAAAGGTCATCCAAGAACCGATGCCGGCCCGCGCCTCGCGGCCGTCAGCGTACGCTTTCAGATGCACCTCTTCATACTTGATCGAACGCCACAGGCGTTCGATGAAAATGTTGTCCATGAAACGCCCGCGCCCGTCCATCGAAATCGCGACGCCAGCGGCTACAAGCTTGCCGGTGAACGCGGCGCTGGTGAACTGCGCGCCCTGATCCGTGTTGAATATCCTCGGCTTGCCGTGTCGTGCCAGAGCCTCCTCCAGCGCTTCGACGCAAAACCCGCTGTCGATCGTGTTTGACAGCCGCCAAGCCAGAACCGCGCGGCTAGCCCAATCGATGATCGCCACGAGATACAGAAAGCCGCACGCCATCGGGATATAGGTGATGCCGGACGCCCACACATGGTTCGGCTCGCTGATCGCCAGGCCGCGCAGCAGGTAGGGGTATATCTTGTGTCCGGGCGCGGCTTTGCTCGTGCCTGGGTGCGGTGCCAAAGCTTCGATCCCCATCACGCGCATCAGCCGCCGCACCCGCTTCCGGTTGACCCCGCGGCCTTCCTTGTTGAGTTCGAACATCATCCGCCGCGAGCCGTAGAACGGCAGTTCGAGATGGAGTTCGTCGATCCGGCGCATCAAGGCCAGATCGTCCGCCCCTGTGATGGGCTTGGGGCGGTAAACCCCCGAGCGCGCCAGATTTAACAGCGCGCATCGGCGGCGCACCGACAGATCCTTGCCAGGCCGTTCGACCATCGCTCTTCGATCCGGCCTGCTCATCGCCCTGGCCTCCTGGCCAAGAAATCCCTTTCAACCGTCAGCTGGCCGATCTTGGCGTAGAGCTTGGCCGCCTCACGCTCGCGCTCCTCCTCGCCGTCGCCCGAACCACTCGCGCCGCGCGCGAACAGGCTCGCGGCGTTGTCGAGAACCTGCTTCTTCCAGCTGTAAATCTGGTTCGGGTGAATGCCGTGCCGCTTCGCCAGCTCCGGCACCGTCGCATCCTCGCGAAGCGCCTCCAGCGCAATCTTCGCCTTGAACGCCGCATCAAACTTCTTGCGTGACTTCGTCATTGCTCGCTCCAACGGTTCCGGCAGAGCAGGACGCTTCACACCTTAACCAATGGCCCTAAATCCGGGGGCCACTTCAGACGCGAGCTGCGCTCGCGTCGGCGGGGCCGGTGCTCCGCATCCTTGCCGACATCGAGTCCACCTCGCCGATAATACCCGCCGTTGAATGAATGACGTAATCTGACATTGACCGTTGGATCAAATCCAGACTTGTACAAATAATTGCTTTTCCGGTTTCATTGCCTATATTCGCAACCCAATTATTCTCGCCGGTGGAACACGACAATGACCTTGATGCTCGCGAGCGTGACCAACCCGGCCGAGGCGGAGGCGGTTTGGGCCGGGGGCGCCGACATCATCGATCTGAAAGACCCGGCGAAAGGCGCGCTCGGCGCGCTTGATGCCGGGGTCGCGGCGGCCATTGTCCGGTCGGTCGGCAAACGTAAGCCGGTCAGCGCCGCCGCCGGTGCTTCGCTTGGGACGCCGTGGGCAGTCGTTGACGCCGTCGCCGCGATGGCCGCGACCGGGGTCGATTACGTCAAGGTTGGTTTCTCGCCCGGCAAGGCCGGAGCCGATTGCGTGCGGGCATTGGCGCCGCACGCGAGCAACACCAAGCTCGTCGGCGTTCTTTTTGCCGACTGCGCACCCGATCTGGATATGTTGGCGCTCATGGCCAATAACAGTTTTACCGGCGCCATGCTCGATACCGCCAAAAAAGGCGCGGGGCGTCTTCTCGATCATATGGATGTCGCCGCGCTCGATCGCTTTATCGGCCGGTGCCGGGAGAACGGGCTGACGCCGGGCCTCGCCGGTTCGCTCGAGGCACCGGACGTGCCGCGTCTTCTTCCGCTGCAACCGGATTATCTCGGGTTCCGCGGCAGTCTATGCCAAGGGCGCGCGCGGGAGGGCGCGATCGACGCGGCATCCGTGAGGATGATCCGGGATCTCATTCCGCGCGAAGCCGATGGCCAAGGCGGACCCGGCGAGGCGGGGATCGATTGGCGCCTCCTCTTGGGGCGAGGTTTTGTTCCGGCCAAGGAATGCTTCGTCGAGACCGATTTGATTTTCGTGCACGATCTTGTGCTCCCATGCGCCATCGGCGCCTATGACTTCGAACGCATTCAAAACCAGAACGTGCGTTTTAACATCGACGTGGAGGTGAGACGCAACGAGCGGCGATTTGACGACATGCGCGGCGTTTTCTCCTACGACGTCATTATCGACGCCATCAAAATCATCCTCGGGCGGGGCCACGTCGATTTGATCGAGACGCTGGCGAGCGGGATCGCGGACGAAATTTTGCGTTACCCATGTGTTGCGCGGGTTTGCGTGCGGGTTGAAAAACTCGATGTCGTGCGTGGCACGGTTGGCATCGAGATCAAACGCGAACGCACGGCGGAACAGGCTGCCGGTGGCGAGCGCGTGCCGGTCCTCCCGGGCAATGGCGCGTAACCGGAAATCATCGAGCGTCACTATCGTCAAACTTGGCGGCAGTCTCGCGCAAACGCCGCAATGCGCGGCCTGGCTCGAAGCACTCGCCGCATGGGGCGGACCGCTCATTCTCGTCCCGGGCGGAGGCGCCTTTGCCGAGTGCGTGCGGGCGGCACAAGGCGCGATGGGGTTTAACGATACGGCGGCCCACCGCATGGCGCTCAATGCGATGGGGCAATTTGGCATCGCGCTTGCGGCATATTCGGATGCGTTTACATTGGCGGCCTCCCGCGATGAATTGGACAGCGCATTGAGCGGCGGCGAAATTCCGGTCTGGCTGCCGGAGAAGATGGTTCTTGGCGCTTCGGACGTGCCAAAGTGTTGGGAGGTGACCTCGGATTCGCTCGCGGCTTGGCTTGCCTGGACCTATCGCGCTCGCCGGTTGCTGCTCATCAAAGCCGGCGATCTGGCGGCGCCGGGCTCGGCGCGCGATCTTGCCGCGGACAAAATCGTCGATCCGCTGTTTCCGCGCTTCGCCGCGCAAAGTCATGCGGAGGTCTGGCTCGCGGGTCCGGCATCCCTTGCCGGAGCCGCGTCGATATTGCAACGCGGCGGAATGCCCGGCACCAGAGTCGCGCTTCCTTGAGATGGTCCGGGCGTTTAAAGCATGACGCGGTTCCGCGCGCGGCATGGATTGGCAGCATATGATCAAGGTCGTCACGCCGCGCTGGGGTTGGGCGCTCACCGGCTCCGGCCATTTCTTCAACGAGTGCCTCGATCTCGCGCGGCAGTTGGAGCACGTCGACCTTTTCGTCAGCAAAGCCGCCGGCGAAGTTTTGCGCCAGTATAAGCAAAAGCTTGACCTGCCGAAGACCGCCCGCCTGTACAAGGATACCGCCGCGAGTTCGCCGCAGGTGGGCTATTTTTACCATGGGGTGTACCACACGCTCGTCGTGGCGCCCGCAACCTCGAACATCGTGGCCAAATTTGTCTATGGGATCTCGGATAATCTCGCGAGCAACGTTTTCGCCCAGGCCGGCAAATGCCGGGTTCCTTCCATCGTGTTTGCATGCGACACCGCGCCGGAACTTGAGACCCGCTCGCCCGACGGCATGGTGAAAGTCTTTCCGCGGCGGATCGATCTCGAGAATTTCGAGAAACTGAAAAGCTTCGAGGCGACGCATGTGGCGGAGAGTCTCAGCGAACTGAAAGAGCTCGTCGCACGCCGCAGGAGTGATTTGACAGTGGCATGACCGAACGGCTTCTCTTTCTCACCGGCCATCTTGCCTATCCGCGCCTCGACCGGCTTATGCGGTCCATGGGCGAGACCTCTTTCAGCTGGAAGGTTTGCGATATCGGGGTGAAGGTGGCCGCCTTGATGACCGAAGCCATTATCATGCGCCGCCTGGCCCGCCCGATTTCCGCGGATCGCATTATCTTGCCCGGCCGCTGCCGCGCCGATCTCGCGCGTCTGTCGAACTTCCTGGGGGTGCCGGTCACGCGCGGGCCGGACGAACTGAGCGATCTCCCCGTCTATCTCGGGCGTGGCGGGCAAGCGAAGGACCTGTCGGGTTTTTCGATTCGCATTTTCGCGGAAATCGTCGATGCTTCCGCGCTTCCGGTTGCGGCCTTGCTCGCGCGCGCGGCGGCGATGCGAAAATCTGGCGCCGACGTGATCGACGTCGGATGTCTTCCCGACACGCCATTTCCGCATCTCGAGGCGTGCGTCCGCGCCCTGAAAGCGGCCGGGCATCTTGTCAGCGTCAATTCCGCCGACCGGCAAGAACTCGCACGCGGCGTCAAGGCCGGAGCGGATTTTCTTCTAAGCCTCGATGAAGGCACTCTTGATATCGCGGAGGGCACGGGCGCCACCCCAATCCTGGTGCCGGCGCCGCACGGCGATCTCGATTCCCTCGTCCGTGCCGCGAACGGCGCCGAGCGGCGCGGGATTTCCTTTATCGTCGATCCCATCCTTGATCCGATCCATTTCGGATTTTCCGAATCCTTGACCCGCTACGTCGAAACGAGACGCCGTCTTTCACACGCAGAGATGATGATGGGAACCGGCAATCTCACCGAATTGACCGAGGCGGATTCGGGCGGTATCGCCGCCATCCTCGCCGGGCTTTGTTCGGAACTCGACATTCGCAACGTGCTCACCGTCCAGGTGAGCCCGCATACGCGGCGCACGATCGAGGAGCACGACGCGGCGCGGCGCCTCATGTTCGCGGCGGCCGCCGACGGCGCCTTGCCCAAGGGCTATGACGCCGGGCTCCTCGCGCTCCACGATCTCGCGCCCTATCCTTCGTCGGCCCAAGAAATCGCCGGGATCGCGGCGGAGGTGCGGGACGCGAATTTTCGAATTGCCACGGCCGAGGATGGAATTCATGTCTTCAATCGCGACGGCCATCATATTTCGCGCGATGCCTTCTCCTTGTTTCCCAAGCTCGGCGTCGAGGCGGACGCCGCGCATGCGTTTTATCTGGGGGCGGAGCTTGCCAAGGCCGAAATCGCATACGCTCTCGGCAAACGTTACACACAGGACGAGCCGCTCGATTGGGGTTGCGCGGCCGATAAACTGGAGGAAGACATGGACCGGCTACGCGACGCAGGCCATACCCTGCGCAAAAACGTCTGATGCGACGGTTGCGCGCATAGCGGAAAGCCGGATGCTTGAAGGGATCGCAACGTGCCGATGATCCGCGAAGCCGTTGTCACGACCATCAATCGATCTGGCACGGCGCATCTCGCACCGCTCGGCTTGATCGAGGACGGGCAGGGGTGGGTCATCGCGCCGTTTCGTCCTTCGACGACTCTCGACAATCTTGTGGAAGCTCCATTTGCCGTCGCCAATTATACCGACGATGCCCGCATTTTCGCGGGGCTCGTCACCGGCCGCCGCGACTGGCCGCTCGTGCCCGCGGCGAAGGTCCCCGTACCGCGTCTCGCGGGAGCGCTCGCCCATGCCGAACTCGGCGTCGCACGTATCGAAAACGATGCCGACCGCCCCCGTTTCCACTGCGAGATTTTGCATCGCGAACAGCATGCGCCTTTCGCGGGGTTCAACCGGGCCAGCAACGCCGTTCTCGAATGCGCCATCCTCCTTACCCGGCTGCACATCCTTCCGCGCGACAAAATCGAGCGGGAGATCGCTTATCTCGCCATCGCAATCGAAAAGACGGCAGGTCCCCAGGAGCGCGAAGCCTGGTCCTGGCTCATGCAAAAGCGCGAAGCGTTTTACGCGGAAAATTGAGCGGCGGCGAGAAGCGCGACAGCCGATGCCGGGGCGCAATCGCAGGCCTTGCTCCGCGCCTCCGGGACGGCCTCGATCAAATCGTCGAAAGCAATGAAGGTCCGGCCGATTCGCGCGGCCAGTTCCCGGATCACTCCACGCCCGGCGCCCGCGCCCACGACCGGCGCGCTAGCATGGAGGTGGCCGCGCGACAAAACGAGGGCCGCCGCGTCCATGATATCGCGCAATTGCGCTTCCGCGAAAAACTGCGCGAGCCGGTCCCATGCGGCATCGTCCGCCTCGCCGCTGTCGCGGCCGATCATGCGGGCGAGCCGCGCGCGCGAGGCCGCTGCAGTCTTTTCGCGGCCATCGGCGGCATCCATCACGTCGGCGCCGTCCGGCAATTGCCCGAGAATGCGGCGGACATCCGCCATGGTGGCGAACCATTCATTCATCAGGGGCGTCCATCGGCCGGCAAAAGGCACCAGCTTTGGACCGGTCATCAGGAAACTGCGCGCAATGCCTGAATAGACAAGTTCCCCATGAGCAAGCCGCTCCGCGTCGGTGTAACCAAGGCTTGCGGGCCGCCCATCCGCGACCGGGATAATATCGGTCGTCGTCGAGCCCATGTCGATGAACAGCGCCGCGCGCGCGCGCATGCCGGTTAGCATCGCGCTCGCGTGCCAATTGGCGGACGCGATCTCGATGGCGTGGCCCGGGGCTTCGCTGCCGCCGGCAAAGCCCGCGCGGCCGGCGTAAAAAAGCGCGCGGCCGGGGCTCAGGAGCCGGACCATGATTGCGGCCAGACGGGCAACGCCTTCGTCACGGGTTGCGAAGGCATCGCATAATTCGCCGGTCATCGTGATCGCATTGAGGGGAGCCCGGCCGATCGCGGCCTCGGCGCCGGTAAAGGCGCGATCGAGCTCGCCCAAACCGAGCCACAGCGGGCAGGGGATCTGCACCGCCCGGGTAATGATCCCATATTCCGCGCGCGCGGCCTTGAGATGCGCGCCGCCGACGTCCCATCCGATGATATTTTGCATTTTAGATAAAAATCCGGTCGGGCCTTGGTTAAACTAAATCATGCCCGAGCGTGCGATCGAAGTCATTCCGGTGATCGACTTGAAGGGCGGCGCGGTCGTCCGCGCCCGTCATGGTTCGCGCCATTCCTATGCGCCGATCGTAACTCCGCTCGCGCGAACGAGCGCGCCGCTTGACGTTGTCGCCGGGTTCTTGACGGTTCACCCCTTTTCCACGATCTATGCGGCCGATCTCGATCGAATCGAATCGCGCGGCAGCCATGACCAAAGTCTCGACGCGCTAAGCGCGGCTTTTCCGAACATCGCTTTTTGGGTCGATGCCGGCGTGCGTGACGGCGGGGCGGCGCGTTCGTGGCTCGCTCGCCACAAGCGCGCGCATCTCGTTCTTGGAAGCGAATCCCTGGATAGTCATGCGGTGCTCGAAGAATTCGCCACGGACGACCGTATCGTTTTATCGCTCGACTATCGCGGCGACAGCTTTCTCGGACCAAACGGGCTTTTCGATGCGCCGCAACTGTGGCCCGCGCGTGTGATCGTCATGACCCTGGCGCGCGTCGGCGGCGATGCGGGACCAGACATGGATCGTCTCGCGGATATTAGACGCCGCGCGCCGGATGTCATGCTTTATGCCGCGGGCGGCCTTCGCGGCGCGTCCGATCTCATGCGGCTGAAACAAGCGGGCATAAGGGGAGTCCTCGTTGCTTCCGCGCTGCACGATGGCCGTTTGCCCGGCGCCGAACTTGCCGCGGCCGCATTGCGAGGCGCCGGCGACGCAAAATAAAAAAGGGGCCAAGGCCCCTTTATGTTGTTGGTTCTCGCCGCTGCTCAGTTCGGCGCGAAAGGATGCTTCGCGGTATTGCGCTGAGCGACGACATGGGCGGGCGTCGGTTCGCCAGCAACGGCGCGCGCGATGGCCTCTTTCGTCGCCTGATAGTTGAAGTCCTGAATCTTCTGGTTGTCCTTGGCGTCCCAATGGATGAATACGCCGACGCAAATGAACAGATTGTCGGCCTCGCTCACCGGGATAACGCCCGCCGCGACACTGTCGGCAACAGCCTTGCCGACGGCATGCTGGGCCGGGCCGAACATCTGCACGGCCTGCGTCGCATTCTTAATCGTCACTTTGTTATAGAGAACGGTCGCGGGCTTGCACATCAGGTTCGGGGCTACGAGAGCGAGCAGTCCGGTGAAACCCTCCTTGTTGTTGGTAAGCGCATTGGCGAACGCCGTTTCGGCCGGGGTGCCGCGCGGCCCCATGATGAGGTCGATGTGAGCGATTTCGTTGCCGTCACCGACGAGCGATTCGCCGACGCAGAGCTTGTTGATCTTGGCCATGCTTAAAAGCCCCATAGTTAAATCCTCCCTGGAGAAAGCTGCTCCGATTTGCCGTCGAAGGCGCTCGACACATGCAGACGAAACTCCTTGTTGTCAACGTCTGGCATTTGGCCGGGCCGGGTGGCGGCGGACGGCCGCGAGCATTTCCACCGCCAAGCACTCAACCATGATTGCGCCGGTTGATCAAGATGCGAGTTAGCCTGTCCGCGAAAACACTCGCGACGGTGAGATCCGCGCTAGATCCCGGATTTAGCCCGCGGGCCTTGAGACGCCGGTCGAAACTCAGAAGATCTTGAAGCGTTTCCGCCGGATTTGCGGCGTTCATGTATCGTTTTCGCGCTTCCAGGGCCTCGCTTTGAACTCTTGCCGCCGCTCCCGGACCATTTTTGCGCGCGATGTGGCTGTCGGGAAAGCCCGCGAGAAACGCCAGATAGACGGCGGCCACCGGCCAGGGCGCCGGCCAGCCGCTGATCCGCGCCCTCGCGAGCGTGCCCATCCCAGTTTCGAATATGTCCGTGAAATCAGAGGTATACTGGAGAGCGATCCGGTCTCTTCCGGCGGCTTCGCGCATCGCCTCCAAAAGCGTGACATCGGCCGGGCCACGGACATCGTGGCGGAACGCCGTGCCGAGCCCCGCGGGCGCGGCGCGAAGAATGGCCTTGAACGCGGATTCGGCGTCCAGGCGGGTCAATCCGGCAACCGTCTGTTTCACTCCCTCGCGAAGGTCCCCGCCCCTCTGCGCGGCGGCGGCGAGCGGGGCGCACAGGAGAACGATGCCGAGATTGGTGTTCATCCTCACCGCCGCGAAGGTGGCCTCCACGGCGGCAAGAATGCGTGCGCCGACCGGCAACGCGGAATTGCTCAAGGCGGGAGCGGCGGCTCTAGCACTGCGCAAGAAATCATCAGCCGTCATGCCATGGCCATCGGCGAAAACATGGACATTGCCGGGCTTCGGCGCCTCGATCTCGTCGCGGCATGCGGCGATGAATGCCTCGGCGATTTCGATCACCCGGCGACCTCCGCGCCCGGCCGTCCAATCCGCGCCAAGAGGTCGGCGGCCAGCCGGCCGGCGATGGAAAACGGTGCGACCTTCTGCAAGCCGCGCCAGCCCGGCATGCTGTTAACTTCGAGAACCTGAAGAGTATCCGCCGCATCGCGAATCATATCCACTCCGGCGAAATCGGCGCCGACCGCCGCCGCCGCGCGCAACGCAAGATCCATCGCTCCGCCATCCGGCTCGAACCATTCCGGCCGCGCCCCGAGCTTGACATTGGTAATCCACTGGGTCGCATGGCGCGTCATCGCGGCGACGACCTTGCCCTCCGACACGAACAGCCGGAGGTCGCGAAAGCCTTTGCGTTCGACCGCGATGAATCGCTGAAGATAATAGACGCCATCCACTGCCTCGACCGGCGGCAGATCGTCTTCGCGCCGGATCAGTTTCAAGCCGTATCCCTGCGCGCCGAACAGGGGCTTTAAAACAAGCGGGCCGCGCCCGGCCTCGCGCCGCACGATCTGGCGCGCGGCCTGTTCGGATTGGACCGTCCAGGTCGCCGGCGTCGGAATCGAATTGCGGGCGAACGCGAAACTCGTCGCGGCCTTGTCGACACATATTTCCACGGTTCGCGCCGAATTTAGAACCGGCACGCCGAGGGCGCCAAGGCCGTGCAACACGTCGAGGCGCAGGGTCACGCTTTCGAAACTGCCCAATCCAATCGCGCGCACAAGCATCGCGTCCGGCAAATCCGCGCCAAAGCCCGGAATGACGAGGCCGCTTCGCCTCTGCGTGTCGAATCCGCATTGGGACAGCCGGACCGGGACGGCAATCGCGCCCGCGCGCGCGAAAGCCGCGGTGAGATCCCGCGCATGCCAATCGTAAAGGTCCACGGCCAAGGCGATTTTGGGTTCGCCGGCGGCTTTGCGGGCCGCGGGCAGCCTATCCGAAGGAGACATCGAGCAATGCTTGATCAATCCTGCCCGCGTGGAAGGTGTCGCCGGTTTCAACGGCGGTCACGATAGCGCGCGCGGGGCTGAACAGCATCGGGTCGATCGCATAAAAATCGCCTTTATAGGCCTTGAACACCTCGGCGAAGGGGCGGCCATGATCGCGCGACGTCGTGCTCGGGAGCTTTTCGGCCAGCGCCTTTGCCTCCGCGGCGGGTCCGGTCACGAAAAGATGCGCCTGGCCGCCATAGATGATTGCGTCGTTGGTGCGTCCCATGGCTTGAATAAAATCGGGATGCGGCGGCGAAAGCGGCGCCGAAGCTAAGCCGTCGACGATCCGCGTCAGCGGAAATTTGAGTTCATGCGCCTTATGCAGCGCGACTTCCAGCACGCGCGCGACGACCTGAACGCTGCCCGCGAGACTTTGCGTGGGCGCGAAAATGAAGGTGATATTTTCGCGCGGGACGCCGCAATCGTGCGCGACTTTTTCGGCGATTTCGCGTGGTGGCGCCCGGCCGGATTCAAGAACGAGAGTCGCGCGGGTCGCGTGATCTCGATACTCCAATTCCGAAAATAGAGGCTCCTTGCGCGCGAGCGCCCGGCCTGGACCGGAGCCGAGCGCGAAAAACGCCGATTTTCCCTCGCCATGCGAAAGCGCCCAGCCCGCATATTGGCTGGCAAGGCAGGCGATCACGGGATCGGCGCTGCGAACGCAAAGCTCGAAGGGCCATTTCGGATTGGCGCCGGTCGCCGCGATTGCGACGGTTCCCATCCCGCCAAGGCAAATTTCGGCGATCGCTAGGCCTGCTTCAATTCCGCCCCGCGCATTTTGGCCTGCATCGATAATTGTCTCGCCCGCTTCGCCCTTGGAAACCGCGACCCGCAATCGGGCGGCACTCGCGATCATGCGGTCCACCGCTTGTCCGGTCAGCGTGTTGATACTCGGATCGCTCTTGCTCAAGGCGCGGTTTCCTTCCCAAGGTTGTCGTTTTTATCATCGTACTAAACTCACTTTCAGTGTGCCAGATATTTCAGTGAGTTGAGTTGGAGTTTCGGGGACAGGAGTTGGGTGAGGAAAGCGCTTATTTGGGGAGGATTTGCGGCGGCGAAGATTTTCCGCAACGCGGATAGGCCGAGGGCAAACAGCGACCACGCCCGGCGGCCGTGTTTTTTGATGGGGATTGACCGCCGCCGCGCCGCCGCCACACCTGTTTTAACGGAAAGTGCCACGGCCAAAGCCAGCAACGCCAAGAGGGTGGACAGCTTATCGGCGTTGGTCAGATGCGTGTCCTCCAGATTGAAGCCCTTGGTTTTCAGGTTGCCAAACATGGTTTCGATGGTCCATCGCTGGCGATAGCGGGCCAGCGCATGATGCGGCTTGCTGGAACAGGCCAGCGCCAAAAGTTCGCCCGAGGCGATCCGCATGATCGCGAGCCGTATGGGTGGCGACGGCGCCTGCCCGTTTTGCCCAAGCCGGCAAGCGCCTTTGAGGATCGTTTTCTGGCCTTTGTTCAGATGCCGCGCAATGTTGGCGATCGTCCATGTCTCGTAGCCCTCGCGCACGACATGTTGGTTCTCGCGCAGCCGCAGAATGAACGGGATCTTCGCCTCATGCAGGTAAGCCATCCATACGTCGCCAATGAACTCGCGGTCGCCCATGAGCGAGGCGATCTTCAGGTCTGGAAACACAGCACGCAGACGATCCAGAAGACCGGTTCTCTCAAGTGTGTTCGAGTTCCCCGCCTTTGGCAGCAGCGTCCATATCAGAGGTATCCCCATGCCGTTCCAGATCACCGAAACCATCAGGATGTTGATCGTCGTTTTACCGAACTCCCAGTTGGTCCGATCCACGGCCAGAACCCAAGGCTTGCCGGAAAGTCCCAAAAGATCGACGACCACGCACGCGGCCGCCGCGCCGTCCAGTTTGACATGCTGGAAAAATCGATAGAACCGCCGCCGCACGGAATCTGTTTGCGCCGGGCTCGCGACATACGCCGCCAACCGCCACAGGCAGATCGTGCCTTGCTGCATGATCAATAGCGCCAGCCACGCCAGCGTCTCACGCCTTGTGTTCGACAATTTGATGTGATTTTCTACGGCCTTGGATAGGGCATTCGAGAATAATGGTTGCATCTAGGCGATCCTTCTCTTGCCGAAAAGAATCGCCTTTATAAATCATCTCAATGCCTTATCCAACCGCGTCTAGTACCGGGCGTTTTTATTTTGAATATGTTCAAGTCTGCCGAGAATCAAATTGGTCCGCGCATCGACGAGCGCGCGTGCGCGCCGGGGCTTTGCCGCGCGGGCCTTTATCGTGCACAAAGGGTCGTGCGGCCGCAAGGCGCTCCGCGCTTTCTGTCGGTCCGACGTCCAGTGTGGCCAGTCGAATTCCGGCATGAAGGAGATTTCGCGCCTCGCATAGGCTATTCCCGCGGCTGCGGCGCCGGCGAATTCGAGCGGGCGCCGCGGCAGGCGGCCGCGGCAGGAATCCATATGGGCCCGGAAAAGCGACCCGTCGCGATCTTCGAAAATGTCAAGGGTCGCGCCCGGCCGCGGATTGACTTCGATAAGTGTGTATTCGCTTCCTTCGACAAGAAAATCGATGCTGTTGAGACCGCGGAGCCCGCACGCCGCCGTTATGGCTTCCGCCGCTCGCCGTAGCCGGGTTTCCAGCCCGGGCGCAAGACCGGCCGGGCGAAGGCTGCCGCCGAACCGAAAGGGTTCACCCGGCGCCGGCGCCGCCCATTGACGGCTCAGCCCGACGACCCGCGCTTTGGCTCCATCGCCAAGAAACAGGATCGAAACAGGCTCGCCCGCGGCGACGCGCTGGAAGTAAATTTTCTCGCCGTCCGCGCGAAACGCCCCCGCCGGCGCGACATGGCTTCCGCCGGATCCGCCCGCGCTTTTGACAAGCCATTGCTGGCGGTCCCTTGGCATGCGCGCGCTGATCCTGGGATGCGGAATGTTTAGGACGGCGCAAAGCTCCGCCAATCGAACCGGATCCTTCACGCTGCGCGCCACCGCTGGCGGGTTGCCGAAGAGCGACCAGCGCTGCGCGACAAGTTCCAGGAGTTCGGCGCGATCCTCGAACCCGGCGCCATAGACGAAGCCGCACGGCGTCGCCTCCTTGGCAAGCTGTTCAAGTGCGCCGATCAGGCTCTCGCCCTCAAATCCGGTGTCAAGGCCGCCCGCGATGAGTCGGTTGGCGGCGCAGAATCCGCGCGTATCCGAATCGTCGAAAAAATCGGCGACGAGCGGCCTGTATCCGGCCCGTCGCGCGGCAGACGCCAACGCCCGCCCCGACGGCGCCGCGATCAGAATCGCGGCGCCCGCTTCAGGCGATCTCACGCGCGAGAGCGAAGGCATCGCGAAAATCGAGGCTGATCGCCTTGGAGGAAGCCGCCATGCGATGGAACAATCCGGATTCTACTTGATATTTCACATTGCCGATGGCGAGCGGCCCGATCCCGAGACTGCCGCCCGTCAGTTCGACGCCATTCGCCATGAGATCGAGGCTTTCGATCCCCGCCGGCGGGACGGCGTTGACGTCGGCCGCCACGAGCAGGGATTTGGCCGCCGCAAGCATCGTCGCCGAGAGAACTTGCACGCCCGCCGCTGCCGTGCAAAGTGCAACTTCCTTACCGGCCAGCGCCGAGGAAATCTCCTCCGGCGTTTTTGCTTGAACGGCGTGGACATCAAAGCCAAATCTTTGCTTGATCTCGTCGGCCTCGGCTTTCACACGGCTCAACTCGCGCCCGGCGAGGGTCACGTCGGCGCCCTCCATTGCCGCGATAACGCCGGATGTGTAGCCGGTCGGACCGGTCGCTCCGAAGATCACGATTTTCGTCTGGCCGAGCAGCTTGGCTTTCTTCTGTTTCAGGAGTTTCTCCACGCAGGCCATAATGGCGGCGGCGGTCGTGAAAGATCCGGCCGGATCGGCGAAAGCGGAAATTTCGAACGGCTTCAATAAGGTCCCGCGCAGCCGGTCCATCATGTCGAGGGCGAGGCCGGCATCCTTTCCGCCGATGAAAACGGCGGTACGCACCGCATCCCTTGGGGAGCGCGAAAACATGGCGTCCTGCACCAACGGCGCGATGTCGTCGAGAGTAACCCCGGTATAAGGAGTGACGCAATCAAATCCCGCGTCGAGCGCCATATTCACGTCGAAAGGGCTCATGTGCCGCAGCGGGCTGAGCATGTGCAAAATATTCTTCGTGGCCACGTGTCATCCCCGGTCTTTTTGGCGCTACTTGATGGCGGCGAGGGTTTCTTCCTCGACGAGCGCGCCGTGATTAACTCCCTTGCGGATAGCCATGTCTAGCCCCCACGCGGCGGCTTTTTCCTGGGTGAGATCGCACAAACGCCGCGCCTCCTTCGCGCCGGGGGCGAACGCAAAGCCGGTCGGCCCCCAGGACGACTGGCCGGTTCCTCTCGCGCCATGCCGTCGAAGGTCCTCCATCACCCGCGCCACGGCGGCGCTCGCGTAGGGCGCGCCGCCTTGGGCGGGCGCGAAATAATCTCCCACGATCTCCTGGAGACGCGCGATCGCGTCGCCGAACGAACCGAGATCGTGTTCGGCCAGTGCCGGCAAAGCTTTGATGAGAACAAGCCGGCAGATTTCCGCGGCCGAGGCGGCTTCGAAATCCGCCAGGCGCGCGAAGGCGGCTTGTTCGTCGCGTCCGTGCATGCCTTCGCTTCGCGGGTCGAGGACGACAATCACCCGCCACTGTGGCGGGAAATCCATGCGGGCGACGACGGGCGGCGTCGCGGTCCGCGCGCCGCGCCCGCCATCGACAATGAAACCGCCGCGCTCGAAAAGGCCCAAGCCAACCCCGGAACGCGCGCCTCGCCGCAGCAGGAGCGCATCGTTTGAATAGTCTGGCGATAACCCTTCCAGACGCCGCAAGGCAGCGGCGATGCCAAGCGCGAGTTGGGTCCCGGAGCCCAGGCCCGCATGCGCCGGAATGGCTTCGTGAATAGTCAAACGATAGGCTGCGGTCAGGCCGAAGTGGCGCGCGAGAAGAGCGAGATGGCGCGCAGCGCGCTCCGCATCCAATCCTTCGACCGCCGGCGCCGGCGCGCGGCGGATTGTCAGGCGGGTCGCCGGACGGTCGATCGCAAGCCCGAGGCCTCCGAAACGGCGGCCAAGTCCACCGTTTATATCGAGAAATCCGAAGTGAAGACGAGCCGAGGCCGTCACGGTGACGTTGTCGAACATGGCCCATCCTTTCCGGAGCATCTTCCCCCGCCTCTTGCCGAAGGCGCTCGCGTTTTGGCGCATGACCGTCGAAAAGGCGCAAATTTTCTGGACAATGCCATGCCGAAGGCAAAAAACCGAAAGAGCAGCTTGTTTCACGCCAAGCAATGGTGTCCCAGAGCATTTCACCGAAGGGAATACCGGTTCGTGTCACGAAAGGCGATAAATCAAGGGTTCGGGATGAGTTCGCGCGAGCTTCCCTGTTTGGCGTGCCGTCAAATACAAAATGCGCGGCAAGCCTTCGGGCTCGCCGGTCAGAGCGCGGATCGCGGCGTGCTTTCACTTTACCCCGGAATGCTTCAAGGCATTGGCGACTTCGGTCACCCGGCGGCCTTGAAAACGTGCGACCTCGAGGTCATCGGCGCTGGGCGGCGATGCCTGATTGTTGGAGACCGAGCTCGCGCCGTATGGCGTCCCGGCTTTGTACAAGGAAGCATCCGCATAGCCTGTCGGCACGATGATAAAGCCGAGATGCGCCAAAGGATTATACATCGAGAGCAAGGTCGATTCATTACCGCCATGCGTCGTCGAGGTGGAGCAAAACACCGCGCCTGCCTTGCCGTTCAATTTGCCCTGGACCCAGAGACCGCCGAGACTGTCGATATAGGCCTTGAGTTCGGACGCGACCGAGCCGAAGCGCGTCGGCGTCCCGAACACGATCGCGTCGGCCCATTCGGCGTCCGCGGCACTCGGCGCTGGGTGGCGCTCATTCATCGCAGCTGCGGCTTCCACCCACCCTGGGGCCTTCGCCATGATCTCCGGGCCCACGAATTCCCGCGCGCGGCGCAGGCGAACCTCGGCGCCTTGCCGCTCCGCCCCCTCGGCAATGGCCTTGGCGAGCGCTTCGGTCACGCCGGTGCGGGAATAAAAAGCGATCAAGACGTTGACGTCGGCCATATGGCTCGAACTCCGGCATATTCTCCGATCCTTTAGGGAAACGCCGAATAATTGACAAGCGCCGTGGCGCCGGCTCGACGGTGGGGATTAATCCAGGATAACCCGCTCCTTGCGCCCGGCCGCGCCGGCCTCGATCCAATCGATCCTTCGACTCTACGCGCCTTGTCCGAAGGCGCGGCACGCGAGATAGGCGGCCGGCGGAAATCACCCGGCCGCGGCGATCGCTTCCGTGCCCGGCGGCTCTTTGGGCAATAGCGCCAAACGGGCGATGAGCGCTTGATCCTGCAAAATCGCCATGCGTTCCTTCGGCTCTAGCCAGGAAATTGCTTCATCGATGGTTCCGGCGTCCGAGAGCTTCGCATCGGCAAGCGCCCATTCCGGCGAAATATCGCCGTTCCGGCGTTTTTGACGGCGCGGCAGGCAGGCCACATGGAAGGCGCGGAACCGTGGATCGGCATAAAGCGCGTGAAGCCCGCTCAAGCCTTCGCTTCCGCGCCCGGCGGGCTCGTTTGCCAAGAAATTGGCGCGCGCGACGACGGCCGGCGTCATCTGCTCTTCCGGAGTGATCAACAGACCGGCGCGGCGCAGGGCGAGGCCGACGCTGAGAAGGCCAGTGCCCCAAGACAAGAAAATGGCCAGGAGGAGGCCGAGGATCGTCGGAGACATCCAGGCGACCAGCGAGGCCGAAATCGAAAGGCCGGCTACCAGGGTCAAAAGGCCCATCGCGACATGCGAGCGGTGGCGCGCGACAATGGCGGCAAATGGAATCGAGCCATCGTCGCGCCGTTGCGGGTCCCAGCCGGTATCGAAGCCAAATACGAAATGCATGACGTGACCCGACTGGATCAGCATCATGATCGGAGCGAGCAGCGCCGACATGACGATTTCGAAGGCCGCCGACAAAACGAGCTTGATTGCGCCGCCGGCGCCGTGCCGGGTCGCGCGTTGGATCAAGGCAAGCGCCAAACCGAATATCTTTGGCAACAGAAGAATCGTCATGGTGAGCGCGAAAAGCTCGAGCGATCTTTGCGAATCGAACCTCGGCCAATTTGGGAACAAGGTGAAGCCGCTCGGGAAATATTCCGGCCTGATGTAGCTCGCCTGGAGGACGAGCACGATACCGACGATGAGCTGCGCCATCCAAAGCGGCGACGCGACATAGGCCATGATGCCGGTCACGAAATGCTGCCGCGACATTGGATGCAGGCCTTTCGCGGGCAGCAATCGCAAATGCTGGAGGTTGCCCTGGCACCAGCGCCGGTCGCGCGTCGAAACATCGATGAGCGAGGGGGGACACTCTTCGTAGCTGCCGCCAAGGTTTGGCAGCATATAGACGGCATAACCGGCGCGCCGCATCAGTGCCGCCTCGACAAAATCATGGCTGAGGATATGGCCGCCGAATGGAGGACGCCCGCGCAAAACCGGCAGACCGCAATGCGCGGCGAACGCCTTGGTGCGAATGATCGCGTTATGACCCCAGTAATTGCCGTCGCGCCCCATGGAGACCGCGACGCCGGCGGCGATCACCGGCCCATAGATGCGCGCCGCGAATTGCTGGAGGCGAGCGAATAAAGTGTTGCGGTTGACGATCAGCGGGAGCGTTTGGATAATGCCCGCGTCGGGGTCTGCTTCCATCGCCGCGGCAAGCGCGATAATGGTATCGCCGGCCATCAAACTGTCGGCGTCGAGCACCACCATATGCTCGTAGCGGCCACCCCAGCGGGCGACGAAATCCTCGATATTACCCGGCTTTCGATTGAGGTTCCTGGGCCGGTGCCGGTAGAACAGGCGGCAGCCTGGGCCAAGCCATTCCCGCATGGCAAGGAAAGCTTGTTCCTCGGCGACGAAAATTTCCGGATCGGTCGTGTCGGAGAGAAAAAACCACTCGAACGCGCGGCCGAGACCGCTCGCCTCGACCTCCTCGAACATCGCCGCGACCGCGCCAAAGACGCGCGCCGGCGTCTCATTGTAGATTGGCATGACGATCGCCGTGCGTTGACGCAACGCAACCGGCGGCAAGGATGGCTTCGGCGCGAAAAACAAGAGCCAGATAAAGCCCGCGAGCGCGCTGGTGCAGGCCAGCGCGATCCAAGAAAAATTGGCGACGAAAAGAAAAAGGAGCGCCCATTCGAGAGGCGTCACGCCACCAACCGCGACTACCTTGTACATTTCGCAGGCGCCGTAGACAGTCAAAGCCAGGCCGCCGCCAAACACAAGGAGCCGCGCGAGCCAGCCGCCGAAAACCGGATGATGGGCAACGTCCCAATGCCGCTCGGCCCGGCTGAACTCGGCAAGCCTTTGCGCCGGCATCGCGAGTGGCGCTTCGGGCGGCACGCAGGCGAATGCGTCGGGCGCGAGCGTACTCTCTCCGGGGCCTCCGGGGCGCCGCGGCCTCACTACCGGCTCGGTTGACTGTGAATTGGTCAGAGCGTCCATCGATAAAGCCAAGTCTCGCTTATGGGTTTGCCGGCCGCCTCCATCACCAGGCGCAGTTCCGAATAGGCTTCGCCCCCGGGATCGAGTTCGAACAAGATCCGGCAGGATTTTTTGTCCGCCGAAGTAAACGTTCGAAGCGCGGTTATCGATCCCGGTGAAGTGTTCAATTTCGGCTTCATGGCTTCGGCGTTTTGCGGAAGGCGCAAAATTTCACCAGCGAATTCAACCATAAAACGGCGGCGTTTCGATGACGAACCCCGCCCCGAACGCGACCGCGTGGCGATGGCCAGCGGAGGCTGCTCCGGCGGGTTCCAGCACCAGAACTGCCGGTAAGCGAAAGATGTTTCGCTTCCGGCGGCGAGCGGCTGCTTCGGTTTCCAATAGCCGATAATATTATCGTTGGCTTCAGAAACGGACGGAATTTCGATCAGTTGAACGCTGCCCGCGGACCAATCGCCGATCGGTTCGATCCAGAGCGAGGGGCGGGTCTCGAAATGCTGATCGTCGTCCTGGTAATGATCGAAATTGCGGTCACGTCGCAGAAAGCCGAAACCGCGCGGATTTTCATCGGCGAAGGTTGAAATTTGCAAAGTGTCGCGGTTCGCGACCGGCCGCCACAGCCACTCCCCCTTGCCGGTCAATATCTGAAGGCCGTCTATCTCGCTCACGCTCGGACGCAGATCATCATTGCAGCGCCCGTCAATCGGGCCGGAGAGATGGGTCGCGCTCATCGTGGCGAGGCCCCAATTATCGACCGCTGCCCTGGCGAAGAGAGTACATTCCGTGTCGATGATCGTGGCTTCGCCGGGCCGCAGGGTAAAGCGATAGGCGCCGGTCACGCTTTCCGAACCGATGAGCGCGTGAATGGCGAGCGCGCCGGCGGCGAGCGTCGGACGTTCGATCCAAACCGTGCGGAATGCCGGAAATTCCTCGCCGCGCGGATCGGCGGTCTTGATCGACATGGCCCTTGCCATGGTGCCCAGGGATTGGCCGGGCGCCACGGCGCGAAAAAAACTTGCCCCTTGGAAAACGGCGAGCTCGGAAAAGCCGTCCCGGCGTTGCGCGAGCACGCGAAACCCGGAAAAACCTATGTCGCCGGGGCTTTTGGGAACGGCGAGCTTGCCGAAGTCAAACAGCTCCGGATCATAAATAACGCGGCGGGCTTGGCCTTCCGCGACAAGATTGATTTCCATCGGGGTCGAAAAGATGAACCCGCGATGCAGTGGCTCGATCGCGAAGCCGGTATTGTCCTTCGCCCAGATCGCGGTCCCCGGGCGCTGACGAATGGCCGCATATTGTTCGTAGCCAAGGTCGCGAAACACTTTCGGGATGTCGGCCGGAAGCGGTTTGAATGGCTGTTTCGACAAGATTTTGGCGGCGTCGGTCACCATGTTCGGATCGAACGGCGATGGTTCGCCCAAGGCGAAGCCCCTGGGAGCCTCCGGCGCGGCGCCGGGTGTCGCGACATTTGCCGGCGAGGCAGCGCCGGCGCGGGCGGCGATCCCGCCTGCCATCCCGCCAAGGACGAACTTTAAAACCTCCCGGCGCTCGACCATGAATCCGGCTTGGCCGGCGCCCGATCGCGCCGCACTTTTAGAAAACACTTTAGTTTTATCTCTATAGACGATAACCGGGCGAACGTAAGTTCCCTTTTGGGTGTTTTTACGCCAACAAGCTTTTCCGGTTTCGATGCGATCCGCGCTTCCTGACCCGGAGAATGCCCAGGCTTGTTTGAACACCCCCGAGCGGTCCGGCAAGGTTGTCCGCGAGTGAATTTTCAATTTTGTGGCTATAAGCGTTTCCTATCCGCGATTTGAGCGAGACTCCTCCGCGCGTAGAGAGGCAGGTTGCATGGTCCCCTTCCATTTTCAAGGCCGCACATGTCTGGCAATCGTTCTCGCCGCCGGCGAGAGCTCGCGGATGTGCTCGGCGCGGCCCAAGGTGCTGCATGAGCTAGCCGGCCGCTCCATGCTCACCCATGTTTTAAGCTCGCTCGTCGAAGCCGGCGCCGAGCGGACCGTCGTCGTGGCGGGTCCAAACCACGACGCGGTCATGGCGGAAGCCAAGACGATCGTGCGCGATGCCGGAATCGCGATCCAGACGGAGAGGCTTGGAACCGCGCATGCGGTGCTTGCCGCGCGCGAGGCGATCGCTAGGGGCTATGACGATCTTCTCGTCGTCTTCGCGGATACGCCTCTGGTTCGCCCAGAGACTTTCGCCGCCATGCGCAAGGCGCTTGCGGGAGGCCAAAACGCCATCGCCGCCTTGGGATTCGAGGCAAAACAGCCTGCGGGCTATGGAAGATTCATTCTGGAGGACGGCGCCCTCAAAGCCATTCGCGAGGATCGCGACGCGAGCGCGGCGGAGCGAGAAATAAAAATTTGCAATGCCGGTCTGATGGCGCTCGACGGGCGCCACGCCTTGGCGCTTCTCGATGCCATAGGCAATGCCAACAGCCAGAAGGAATATTACCTGACCGACATCGTCGCCGCCGCCAGATCGCGCGGATTTGCCGCCGCCGTCGTGATCGCCAACGAGGACGAGGTGCTGGGCGTTAACGACAGGGCACAGCTCGCCGCCGCCGAGGCCGCGTTGCAAGCGCGGCTTCGCGCGCAAGCGATGTGGGAAGGCGCGACCTTGATTGATCCTTCGAGCGTGACCTTGGCGTTCGACACCTGGCTTGGACGTGACGTTGTCGTCGAGCCGCATGTGGTCTTCGGTCCGGGCGTCAATGTCGGCGAAGGCAGCCTCATCCGCTCGTTTTCTTATTTGGAAGGCGCGGTGGTTGGGCAAAATGCGACGATCGGCCCCTTCGCCAGGCTGCGCCCCGGCACCGGCCTCGCGCAAGACGTGCATATCGGCAATTTCGTCGAGGTGAAGGCCTCGGATGTCGGCGCCGGCGCCAAGATTAACCATTTGAGCTACATTGGAGATGCGAGCATCGGCGCCAGGACGAATGTCGGCGCGGGAACGATTACGTGCAATTACGACGGCCTCGCCAAATATCGCACGGAGGTTGGCGCGCATGCGTTCATCGGCTCAAATAGCGCCTTGGTGGCGCCGGTCACGATCGGTGATGGCGCCTATGTCGGATCGGGGTCCGTGATTACCCAAGACGTCGCGCCCGATGCGCTGGCGCTGGCCCGGGCGGGCCAGGTGGAAAAACCCGGCTGGGCAAGGGCGTTCCGGGAAAGGAACCGGAAATGAGCGTGGTCCTGTCGTGCCAAGGCACCCGAAAATCCGCAAAGTGCTCAGCGACTCTTCATCCATGGGTTCCAATCTCTATCCGGGAGATGAGCCAATGACGGCGAACGCTCAATCCAACCGCAAGACGAAAGCTGGTTTTTAATGTGTGGAATCGTTGCGATGCTAGGCCGGGGTCCGGTCGCAGGCTCCATTCTCGAAGCGCTGAAGCGGCTCGAATATCGCGGCTATGATTCCGCTGGGATCGCGACCTTGGAAGCGGGCCGGCTGACCCGGAGGCGGGCGAGCGGCAAGCTCAAAAATCTGGAGCTTCGTCTCGCCGCCGAACCCCTTTCGGGCCGGATCGGCATCGGCCACACCCGCTGGGCAACGCACGGAAGGCCAAGCGAAAATAACGCGCATCCGCACGTCAGCGCGAATGTAGGCGTCGTGCATAATGGCATTATCGAGAATTTCCGGGAGTTGCGCGGCGAACTGCAAGCCAAGGGCCACGAGTTTTCGACCGAGACCGATTCCGAGGTCATCGCCCATCTCGTGAGCGAAACCATGCGCGGTGGCTTGACGCCGGTCGAGGCCGTGGCTTCGAGCCTGCCGCGCCTGAGGGGTGCTTTCGCACTCGCCCTGATCTTCGACGGCGAGGAGGATCTTTTGATCGGCGCCAGCAGCGGCGCGCCGCTTGCGGTGGGATTTGGCGAAGGCGAACATGCGGGCGAAATGTTTCTTGGCTCCGATGCGCTGGCCGTGGTCCCTTTCACGGGGACGATCGCCTATCTGGAAGATGGCGACTTCGTCGTCCTGACCCATGCGTCCGCGCGGTTTTACGATGCCGAAGGCAAGTTGGCGGAGAGGCGCAAGGTCAAGTCTTCGGCCTCGGCCTCGCTGATCGACAAGGGCAATTATCGCCATTTCATGGCGAAGGAAATCCACGAACAACCGGAGGTCGTCGCCCGCACGCTCGGGCATTATCTCGACATGCCGGCCGGCCGCGCGGCGCTGCCCTTCCCGCCGCCCGTCGATATCGCAGCTCTCCAGCGCCTGACGATTTGCGGTTGCGGCACGGCCTATATCGCGGGGCTCACCGCCAAATATTGGTTCGAGCGATTTGCGCGGCTTCCCGTCGATGTCGAAATCGCCTCCGAGTTTCGCTATCGCGACCCGCCGCTCCAGCCAGGAGGGTTGACCATCCTTGTCTCGCAATCGGGGGAGACGGCCGATACCTTGGCGTGTCTTCGCGCCGCCAAGGCGAAGGGACAGAAGATCGTGGCGGTGGTCAATGAAGCGACCTCGACGATAGCGCGCGCGAGCGACATTGTTGCTCCGACCCTCGCCGGTCCCGAAATCGGCGTAGCTTCAACGAAGGCTTTCACCTGTCAGCTCGCGGTGCTCGCCTGCCTCGCGCTGGCTTTCGGCAGGGCGCGCAATACGATCGACGAGAAGGCGGAGGCGCGGCTCGTTACCGAACTCATGGCGATTCCGGGGCTCATCGCGCAAGCGCTCAAATGCGAAAGCGCCGTCGAGATCCTGGCGCGGGAAATCGGCAAGGTCCGCGACGTGCTTTATCTCGGCCGCGGCACGTCCTATCCCTTGGCGCTCGAGGGGGCGCTGAAACTCAAGGAAATTTCCTATATTCATGCCGAGGGCTATGCGGCGGGGGAGCTGAAACATGGGCCGATCGCGCTTGTCGACCAGGACATGCCGGTGATCGTCATCGCTCCCAATGACTCCGTGCTCGAAAAAACGCTCTCGAACATGCAGGAAGTTGCCGCCCGCGGCGGACGACTGATCCTGATTGGCGATGCCCGTCTCGCCCGCGATTTTGCCAACGAGGCAGCCGCCACCATCGTCATGCAGGATGTCGCGCCGGAGTTCGCGGCGATGGTCTATGCGGTACCGGTCCAATTGATCGCCTATCATACCGCCGTCGTCATGGGGAAGGACGCCGACCAGCCGCGCAATCTCGCAAAGAGCGTCACCGTGGAATAGGCCACGTCGCGCTTGCCGGAGACAAGCGCCACGCAACCGCGATCGCGGATCGAATCGAAAATCACCCGACAAGCCGTGCCGTCACCATGCAATAAAGCATCGGCAGCGACAGGACGAAATTGGCGCGCGAAGCCAGCATCGCCAGCCGCGCGGCCTGCGCCTTGGCGTCGTCGTCGGCGGGAACGAGGCCAAGCACTTTCTTCTGGTTCGGCCAGATAACGAACCAAACATTGAGGGCCATGAGGAGGCCGAGGATGGCTCCGGTGACAAGAGTTAGGTTGTGGACCGCGCTGCTCGTCGAAAACACGATGAGGCCGGTCACCACGGTGGCGAGCGCCGACCATCGGAACCAAAATAGGGCCTCGGGCGCGATATATCGGCCAATTGCGGGTTTCAGCTCCGGCGGAATCTTCGGCATGGTGGGGATTTGCACCAGGTTGAAATAATACAGAAGTCCGATCCACGTGATGCCCGAGACGACGTGCAGGAACGTGAAGAAGGCCCCGAAATAGCCGTCTCCCAGGTTCGTGATGTGATAGAGAAGGATAAGCAGGAACGCCAGACCGGCGCCCAGCGCCAGCGCGTTGTATGGTTTTTCGAGGATCTTGGAGAGTTTTTCGAGGATGTTGGAAACGGTTGCGTCGATGTCGGCCATGACAAGCTCCTCCCAAGGGAAACGACGGTTGCGGCCACGCCGGCGGCGCGAATTGAAAACCGGCACAAGACCGTAGAGCTTTTGCTCCCCGTTTACCAGGACCGCAACGGATCGGCCGGCGGATAGGGGATTGGCCAAAAGCGCCTCTTGCCCGGGTTCCCCCTCCCGGAACCGCCGATCTGAGTGTGCACCATAACCAACGTGGAAAGCACTCCATCAAATTGTAAGTATTATTTAAATGAATAATTAAAAAAGTATGTGTATCCAACGTAATATGCCAACATGTCTCCAATATGGCGAGTTGGATAAGGAATGAAAGCGATTATGCGCTCCTTAATTCATAAATATTTCCGCTATTTGCTATCGCGGCGTCCCGGGGCCGCGAAGACCGGCGGATTTCCCAACGCGCGGAAAGCCACGGTAGCGATCGAGTTCGCGCTTATTGCGCCAATGTTGCTCCTCGCGGTGCTAGGGGCGGCCGTGTTCGGGATCGCCGTCAATAATTATATTACGCTGACGGGCGCTGCGAGCATTGGCGCGCGGCAGTTAGCGATAAGCCGCGGCGATTCCACCCCCTATACCGACACTGTGAACCAAATCTACGGAGCGGCGCCGAACCTGACTAAAGCGAAGCTAACGATCACCCTGTCGGTTAACGGGACGGCATGCGCGACCGACGCGGCATGCGCCACGGCGCTGAACGCCGCCGCATCATCTACAACCGCAGTACCAGGCCAGGTAATTGCGTCGTACCCCTGCAGCCTTGTGGTCATGGGGACGAATTTTGCGCCCAGCTGCACGCTGTCGGCGAACACAACGGAGCGAGTACAATGAAACGAGACATGAAATCCTTTTTCGGCCGGTTGCGCGGAGACCAGAGCGGCGTCGTGGTCATCCTGGCGGCGCTAACGATGGTGAGCGTTGTCGGCTTCACCGGGTTCGCGGTTGACGTCGGCAATGTCTACTACGCCAAATCCAAGCTCCAGGCCGCGACCGATGCGGCGGCGCTAGCGGGAGCCCAGAGCATCAACGCCGGTTCCGGTGGAACAACGATCTCCACCGCGACTTCGTACAGCGCGACGGCCGGGCAAATAAACGCCAGTACGAAATTTCCCGCCACGATGGCGAGTGGGTATCCTGCCCTGAAGTGCCTGACGAGCATTGGAGTCTCGTGCAGCGGGCCGGATTCCGCAAATGCTATTGAGGTGAAGCAGAATGCAACAGTGCCGCTGTACTTCGGCGAGGTGCTCGGCCTCAAGGCGTGGCAGATCTCCGCCACCTCTCTCGCCGGCGCGAAAGGTGGCGCAGGTGGAACGCAAACTCTCGACGTGATGATCATTGTCGATACAACGGTCTCGATGAACGACGCTGATACAACCTGCGGGATCTCCGGGGGTACCAAGGAAGATTGCGCGATGGCCGGGGTTCGCACTCTTCTTTCTTATTACGCGGGGCCGCCTATAAGCGGGCTGTGGCCCTGCTCGCTAAGCCTGGCGAACTGCGGCGCCGCGGTCAGCGGCAACGTTGCGAACCCGGTGGACAGGGTTGGCTTGATGGTGTTCCCGGGGGTAACAAATGCGGCTCAAATACCGTCCGACTACGATTGCAGTAGCTCGGAACCTAAAATTGCCGCGTACAATGCTTCACCGGTCTACCAGATCGTGCCGTTTTCGAGCGATTACCGCACTTCCGGTACGGCAGCCTCTCTGAACACCAGTTCCGACCTGGTGCTAGCGGCCCGCGGAGGAAAGGCTGGTTGCACGGAAGGTATCACCGCCGAGGGCGGCGTGGGGACGTACTACGCCGATGCGGTCACCGCGGCCCAGGCCGCCCTGGCAAGCAGCGGCCGGGCGACCGCGCAGAAAGTGATCATCGTGCTCAGCGACGGCGACGCAAGCGCCAGCTCCTCCAACATGCCGGCAGGGAAATACCACAACCAGTGTCAGGAGGCGATCACGGCGGCCAAGGCAGCGACGGCGGCGGGGACGTGGGTGTACACGATCGCCTATCAAGCGTTGACGTCTGGTAGTTGCAGCACCAACTCGCCAGCCATCTCCGCGTGCTCGACGTTACAGCAGATGGCCTCCGATTCGACGAAGTTTTTCTCCGACACCGTGGGGGGCGCCAGCACCTGCACCTCAGCCGCTAACTCGACCTCTAACCTAAACACGATCTTCCAGGCCATCGCGCTACAAGCCTCCAAAAATGCCTCCGGCGCGCGGCTGCTCCCACTTACTACGACGTAGACTTGCGCGAACGGATTTTATGGAAATCTAACTTAAGGATGCGCTCTGAAAACTCGCGGGATTACGGTCGCGGTTTTCTATATTCCCTATCCGCCGATCACCCTCAACGCAAGCTTCGCAATCACTGGCCGCCGCGCGGCTGACCCGATGACCCGGCCCGCGGCCGGCTTCAAGCCACGGCCACGATGATCGCCCGCGCGGTTTTTTCGACGATCTCGCCGATCCGCGCCTCGCCGACGATCAGCGGCGGCGCCCGCTAAAGGGGGGAAGCCTCAAAACCGTGGATCGAAATGCGATGATTTTTGAAAAAAGGGCGGGCATTGTCGCGCAGGAACCGCGCGGCGGACCGGAACGGGGAAGATGACAGATTTGCCGCGCCCCTGCTTTAGCCGCATGTAAGCAATCAAGATTGAAGATAAAACACATTTCGGCCACAGTGAATGAGCGTTTTATACATTTTTCGGCCAAACGATGATTGTTGTCCTCGTTGCGCTCGCGGCGTTCGCGGCAGGCTTCGTCAACGCTGTTGCCGGAGGTGGCTCCTTTCTCACCTTCGCGGCGCTGATCGCCGCCGGTGTTCCGCCAATTGACGCCAACGCGTCGAGCACCGTCGCGCTGTTCCCGGGCCAGATCGCGACCGGTTACGCCGCGCGCGACGGTCTCGCCGCCGCCTCGGCCGACAGCCGGGTCAATGTGCCTGCTCTTGCAACGATAAGCCTTGCCGGCGGGCTCATCGGCGGCCTCCTGCTTCTCGTCACGCCCCAAACCGTCTTCAGCCGTATCGTGCCATGGCTTATCCTTTTCGCGACGGCGATCTTCGCGGGCGGGAATTTTTGGATCTCCGACGCGAAGAAGTTGCGGCTGAATCGAACCGGCATTTTCGCCGCGCAAGGATTGGTCGCCGTCTACGGCGGCTATTTCGGCGGCGGCATCGGCATTCTCATGCTCGCCGCGCTCACCCTTTTTGGGCTCCGCGACATTTGGCTGATGAACAGCCTGAAAATTCTCCTCGCGGTGCTGATGAACGCGGCGGCGGTTGTCACCTTCATCATTGCCGGTCTCGTCCATTGGCAATGGACGATCGTCGTGGCGGTTGGCGCGATCGCCGGGGGTTACGCCGGATTGCACGCGGCGCGGCGGGTGCCAGCGCAAATAGTCAAAAGCTTCGTCGTCGCGGTGGGTCTCGTGCTGACCGTCTATTTCTTCATAAAACCGGCGTGACGGGGGTGCGTTTCCTCTTGTTGTGAACGCCAAACGCGGAAAATACCATGCTGATGATGCGGCAGGTTCATTTCGAAGGCCACGGAGGCCCGGACGTAATAAGGACCGGCGAGGCGCCGGTGCCGCAACCGGGGCCCGGCCAGGTCTTGATCGAAGTCGCCGCGGCGGGCGTCAATCGTCCCGATTGCCTGCAGCGCGAAGGCGTCTATCCGCCGCCCGCGGGCGAGAGCGCCATTCCGGGCCTCGAAATCGCTGGCCGGGTGGTCGCGCGCGGGAAAGGCGTGAACGCGCCAAGGGAAGGCGACGACGTTTGCGCTCTCGTCGGCTCCGGCGGCTACGCGGAATACGCGCTTGCCCATGCGCTTCTCTGCCTGCCGGTGCCGAAGGCTTTGGGGGTCGTCACGGCAGCGGGCATTCCGGAAAATTATTTCACCGTGTTCGACAATGTTTTGTCGCGCGGAAAGTTGGCGCCGGGTGAAACGTTTCTGGTGCATGGCGGATCAAGCGGCATCGGCTCGACCGCGATCCAGTTGGCCAAGCTGATCCGCGCGAGAGTCATAGCCACCGCCGGTTCGAGTGCAAAATGTGCCTTTTGTAAGACGCTTGGCGCCGATTTCGCGATCGATTATAAGACCCAGGATTTTGTCGAGGAAGTGCAAAAGGTTGCCGGCAAACATGGCGTCGATGTCGTGCTCGACATGGTCGGCGGGACTTATCTGCCAAGGAACCTGTCGGTGATGGCGGCGGAAGGCCGTCTTGTTCAGATCGGATTCTTGCAATCGGCGACGGTCGAGAATTTCGATTTGCGTCCCATCATGCTACGCCGCCTGACCTTGACCGGCTCCACCTTGCGGGCGCGCAGCGTGCAACAGAAAGCCGAGGTCGCCGCCGCGCTTCGCGAAAAAATCTGGCCACTCTTGAACGAGGGCTTGGCGAAGCCGCTGATCCACGCGACTTTCCCGCTGGAACGAGCGCGGCAGGCGCATGAGATGATGGAATCGTCCTCGCACTTGGGCAAAATTCTGCTGGTCACCGGCAAATAGTCGCGCGGTTATTCCTTGCGTATGTCGAGTTTTCGTCCACTATCGACACATGGACAACGTGAACGCCATCGAGATCTTGGCCGCGCCGGCGGGCGTGCAAGCGACCGGCGTCCCCAAAAATGCCGCGTTCGATGTGGCGTTTATTACCTTGAGAGGCTAATCTCCTTGCTCAGCAACTTGCCGCTCAAGAGCCTCGACCAGTTGACGCCCGGCGCTTGCCGGCGCGAGATCGGCCAGACCGAGGGCGCGGCGAAACGCCGGCCACTTGCGGTATGATACCAATGGATGTGATCATTTACCATAATCCTCGTTGCGGCACGTCGCGCAATACGCTCGGCCTCATCCGCAACGCGGGCATCGAGCCGCATATCGTCGAATATTTGAAAACCCCTCCGGCCCGGCTCCTGCTGCTTCAGCTCGCGACCCGGATGGGAGTGCCGCTGCGTGCCCTGCTGCGCGATAAGGAACCGGTCTTTCGCGAATTGGGGCTTGACGGCAACAACCTCGCCGAGGACGCCCTGCTCGACGCATTCGAGGCGCATCCCATTCTCCTCAACCGGCCGATCGTGGTGACACCAAAGGGGGTAAGACTTTGCCGTCCTTCGGAACTCGTGATCGACCTCTTGCCGCCGCAGCAAGGCGAATTTTTTAAGGAGGATGGCGAGCCCGTCGTCGATCAGCACGGCCGCCGGGTCGCAACCGCTTGAGATTGCGCGGGTCCAAGGGACAAAGCAAGGTCGAGCATTTTTGTGCCGGCTCTGGGCTCTATCTGTATCGGCAGTGTTTTGCGGAGCTGTCCACCCGAGACCTAAACCTTGTCCCGCATCGCGGACCTGATCCTTCACGCAGAGAGTTAGCGCCTTGGTTGACCCGCTCGCGCTAGCCAATATCGCGCCGGCCGCATTCGATAAGCTGAGAGCCGAGGGGTTACAACTACCCCGGCTTGGCCGCCGTCCCCGCGTGCTGTTGCTTTATGGCTCGCTGCGGGTCCGCTCCTACAGCCGTTTTTTGACGTTCGAAGCGGCACGCCTCCTCGAAGCCTTTGGGGCGGACACCCGGATCTTCGATCCAAGCGGCCTGCCGCTGCCGGACGATGCGCCGGAAGGCCATCCCAAGGTTGAGGAACTGCGCGGGCTCTCCGCCTGGTCGGAGGCGCAGGTCTGGTGCTCGCCGGAGCGGCATGGCGCGATGACCGGCATAATAAAGGCGCAACTCGATTGGATTCCGCTCTTGATCGGGGCGGTGCGGCCGACCCAGGGCAAGACGCTCGCGGTGATGCAGGTCAGCGGCGGCTCGCAATCCTTCAACGCGGTCAATCAACTCCGCGTTCTCGGCCGCTGGATGCGGATGATCACCATTCCCAATCAATCGTCCGTCGCGAAAGCCCATGAGCAATTCGACGAGGCGGGGCGAATGCGGCCTTCGCCCTATTACGATCGCCTGGTCGACGTGATGGAGGAATTGATGAAGTTTACTTATTTGACGCGCGGAGTGTCCGATTACCTGACGAGCCGCTATTCCGAACGCAAGGAAGACGCCGAAAAGCTTTCCGCGCAGGCGGGATTGAAGGTGATTTGACTTCGGAGTTCGTGCCCGTCTCCGCAGTGTCTCAAAATGCGAAAGGGTGACGTCCTAAGCGGGCATATCGATTCCGGTGGCGTTCTTAACGTTCTCTCGGACTTTCTGCATATCAAATGGAGTTGTAGGAGGTGGCGGTATCGCGCCATAGGTTGCTTCGTATAGCTTCAATACCTCCGTCAGAAAATTTGCTAGCTGCTTAGCATGTGTGGGTGTCATCTCGATAGCAGTGAGCTCAGTCACTATTTGACCAACACTAGGAACACTATCAAGGTAGGAAAAGGTTAGCGTGATCTCCCCGGCGCCAACTGTTACCCTTGATTGGTTCGCAAACAAGGCACGAAATTCTTGAAGCCGATTGAAGGTTGCTACTTGTACTACAGGAGACACGGGTGTCGTTGGAGTGTCGCTCATTTAATTTATCACTTGCGAAGGGAGAGAGTATACTGATTCCTGAGGCGCTCTACGCACCACTACGGCGCTTGCAAATCCTTGAGCGGTGTAAAGGCCGGCGATTGCTTGTCGGTCACCAGCCAGGATTCCAATAACCGTGTTCGACGTGACAGGGTGAAGCTGCCGCTCATCGAAGCTATCGACTCGCAATGCTTCCGGCGAAACATCCCGTGTTCTCCGCAAGAATTCAGGAAAGCTGACGTATTGGACCAGCAATGCCACATCAAATGCTGCGGCCCCGTCTAAGACGGTTTGGACACTGACTTTACCATAATCCGGGTCCTCAAGTCGTGAGACAACGCTTTGCGGCTTGCCCATTTCTTCTGCAAGTTTCTTCTGAGACCAGCCGCGTTGCGTGCGAAGTGCGCGGATTTGATAAGCGATCCCAGTGCGCACATGCTCCGCAACATACGCTTCCCTATAGGACTTGCTCTTCAACTTCTCAAAGAGGCGCTTACTCAAATTCGCAATCACGAGCGCGTTTCCTGTTGGCTATCACTTCGGCTTTTCGTTTCTGTGAAATTTGGCATGTCGTTGGCGGCACAAACCGCTTGCCATGCTCCTCTGCTACAAAAACCAGCGTAAATTCCATCTCGCCTGACGCGAAACCAATTGGCCGATACTGGGCCTTATTCCATGCGAACCGTATCTCACCAAGCCCTGCACATTTCTTCCTAAGCGTGTCGAAATATGGACGTACCCAATCGGAACGTGGGTGCTGTCTCAAATGCCGCAGACGGGTGTCGAACTTGGCCTGAAGCGCTTCTTTCTGGCTGCTCCCTATACCACTCATCAATGACATCGGTTCCACGCTCGGTGAGATAACAGCGGAACGTCCAACTTATCCCCATGAATATACCAAAATTGCTAAATAGGCAATGGAAATAGCTTGACCGAGTTTCGCAAAATTGCGATATTCTGGTTTCGCGCGAAAAACCCGCTCACGCCGTAACGGAGCGGGTTTCGTTGTCGCTGCTCCCGGTTCGTCTAGTGGTAGGACGCCGCCCTTGAACGATGGAAACCTACGTTCGATCCGTAGACCGGGAACCAACAGACCAGCGGAACTGGAAACGGCTTCAACCGTGACAAGGTCCGCATTCGATATATATCATCGGAGGCGCCAACCTACTATCTGCTTGACATCGTCAATCCCGGTTTTTTTGGAATAGTAACCCCCTTGAATCCCCCCGGAGTGAGCGCCGACCGCAGCCAAATCTTGACCCGCCCGGCAAAACCTTCTAACCCGACGGCGTCCCGTTGCGCTGTTTGGAGCTTCGAGACGCGGCGGGCTGGCCCCGCCAAAGACGCACCCGTGGCGCTGCCTTCATAATCTATATCATGTGAAGCGTTGGGCCTGTCGGCTCGGCCTCTGATGGGGCCTGGCAGAGGAGGGCGCGTTCCTCCCCCTCGCTGGCGGGAGGACGCGGTTTCAAGCGCCACGCTGCCCCGCGGGCGCCCGTGTCCTTTTCCCGGCGCAACGCTTTAAGAGGACACGCGATGACGAAGCGCGCCGAAGCCAAATATAAAATCGACCGCCGGATGGGCCAGAATATCTGGGGCCGTCCGAAAAGCCCCTTCAACCGGCGCGAATATGGACCGGGCCAGCACGGGCAGCGCCGCAAGGGCAAGCTTTCCGATTTCGGCACCCAGCTTAAGGCCAAGCAGAAGCTCAAAGGCTATTACGGCAACATTTCGGAAAAGCAGTTCCGCAAATATTACGCCGAAGCGATCCGCATGAAGGGCGACAGCGGCGAAAATCTGATCGGGCTTTTGGAGCGCCGGCTCGATGCCGTGATTTATCGCGCCAAGTTCGTTCCGACCGTTTTTTCGGCGCGCCAATTCGTCAATCACGGCCATGTCAAGATCAATGGCCGCCGGGTGAATATTGCGTCCCACCAGGTGAAGGTCGGCGATAGGATCGAGCTGAAGGAGAGCTCGCGTCAGATCATCCTCGTTCTGGAGGCCCAGCAACTCGCCGAACGCGACGTGCCGGATTATTACGAGGTCGATCACACCAAGATGACGGCGAAAATCACCCGGATTCCATTGCCTTCGGAAGTGCCTTATCCGGTGATGATGGAACCCAATCTCGTCATCGAGTTCTATTCGCGGTAAAACCGGCGGAGTAAAATTGGGCGCGACGATCGGACCATCTCGATTGCATGATGGTGACCCGCGCTACTGGAACATGGTTTTCAAATCACTAATGCCCTTGCTAATCAGCGCTGCGCCAAAAGCACCTTGCGCCTCGCCTCTCAGCACGATTTCCGCGGCTTTGGCCGCGGCCTCGGCGGCGGCGGCGCGCACCTCCGCCGCCGCCTGGGTTTCCGCCACGCTGATTTTATCCTCGGCCTGTTTGGTCCGGCGTTGAAGAAATTCGGTCATGCGCGCCCGCGTCTCGCTGGCGATACGTTGAGCTTCCCTATGGGCTTGCGCGACGACGGCCTCGGCCTCGGCTTGCACCTCGGCGCGCCGCTGTTCGAAAGAGGCGAGAACGGCTTCGGCTTCCGCCCGTAGCCTTGCGGCCTCCGCGAGTTCGGCCGAAATTCTTGCCGCGCGGGCGTCGAGCGCCGAATTGATCTTCCCGTGCATTCCGAGATCGACCATCAGGCACACGAAAATCACGAATCCGGCCGCTACGACAAACTCCGCATCGAACATCGAAAACCTCCAGCGTCAGGCTTTGCTCGTGGCGATCGCCCTTGCAATGGCCGTTGGGTCGGCGGGTTTGCCGGTGA
This sequence comes from uncultured Alphaproteobacteria bacterium, assembly GCA_963706215.1. GTDB lineage: Bacteria > Pseudomonadota > Alphaproteobacteria > Rhizobiales > Beijerinckiaceae > Methylocapsa. Next base: position 1,245,232 of record OY970154.1, read on the forward strand.
TGTGCTGAACGATCGCCGCCGCCGCCTCGCTGGCGATCGCCTCGACGTTGCCCATGGCCTTGGCTTTCATTTCGAGAACTTGCGTTTCCGAAGCCGCGAGCCGGGCGTTGAGTTCGGCTTCTAGCGCGAGGTGGTTTGCCTCGGTCTCCGCGGTGAGTTTTGCATGGGTTGCCTGGCCGAGCGCCAGCGCCTTGGCTTTCGCGTCGGCGATCGTTTTGTCATGCGCCGCGGCGGCTTCTTCCGACCGCGCCCGGAAAGCATTCGCCTCGCCGATGTCCTTAGTGATCTTGTGCGCGCGGGTGTGAAGAATGTTTTCGACGCGAGGCAAGGCGACTTTCGCCATCAAAAGGTAGAACAACCCAAAGCTCAAGGAGAGCCAGATCAGCATCGGCGTGAAATTGACCGGGTCGAACGGCGGGAAAGAGGTCTCGCCATGGCCGCCGCCGGCCGGCGTCCCGGTTCCGGCAATGGTGCCTTCTTGTTCGTTGCTGGCCATCCGTCACATCCCGCGCGGAAAAGGTTGCGGCCTCGAGAGTGCGTCCAGAAAACTCCGGACGCACCCGAGCGGGCTTTCTACTTGACCACGAAGAGCAAAAGAATCGCTATGAGCAAGGCAAAAATGCCCAAGCCTTCGGCGAGCGCGACGCCGATGAAAACGCGTCCAAACTGGCCATCGGAAGCGCTCGGATTGCGTAGCGCACCCAACAGGAAATTACCGAAAATTAAACCGACGCCTATCGCGGCGGCGCCCGTACCGATCGCGGCGAGACCTGCGCCTATATATCTTCCTGCTGCGGGATCCATTTTGCACTCCGTAAGCTTGCGGTGAAGGGGCGACCGATCCGTTGTTCAAATATTTATTCAGTGGCCCGGATGAATTGCGTCGTTGAGATAGACGCAAGTGAGAATGGCAAAGACATAGGCTTGGAGGACGGCCATGAGCAATTCGAATGCCGTCAACGCGATGGCCACCACGAACGGCAATGGCGCGACGGCCGCGAAGGCGCCCGCGCCAAGCAAGCTCACGACGAAACCGCCCATCACCTTGAGCGTGATGTGTCCGGCAAGCATATTGGCGAAAAGACGAACCGAAAGGGTGACCGGCCGGGCAAGGAACGAAATGATTTCGATCGGCACCAGGAAGGGCAGCAACACGATCGGCATCCCCGAAGGCACGAATAGCCGGAGGAAACGCGTGCCATTGTGCAGGAAGCCGTAAACAATCACGATGCTCATGACAAGCAGCGCGAGCGCGGCGGTAACCGCGATCTGACTCGTCACCGAGAATGTATAAGGAACGAGTCCGATGACGTTGCAAAACAACACGAACATGAACAGCGTGAAAACGAAGGGAAAGAAGCGCATGCCGTCGTGTAGTCCCCCCATGTGCATGGTTGACACGACGAATTCGTACGCCATCTCCGCGATGGACTGAAGGCGGCCCGGAACGAGCGCACGCGTGCGCGTTCCAAGGAGCATCAGCGCGGCGGCGGCCAGAGCGACGATCACCATGAACAGAGACGCATTGGTGAAAGAGGCATCAATGCCGAACGGATGCAGGCCGACGATCGGTTTGATAACGAACTGATGGATTGGACCCATGGTGTGCTCTTCGGCCCCTTCCCTGCCTCTACGGTTGTTTCATGGAAATAGCTCTAGGTTCCTGATTGACATATTTTCTTAATGCGGCCTGGAATTTAGCGTTGTTACTTTCGCATGATATTAAACAAAAAACCGGACTCCATTTTCCAAGATCACGCTCCAGCGCCCCTACCGGCCCTCTGAACCAGGCGGCTTGATGGCGATTCGGTAAACGTTCCAAAATCCCGCCGCCGCTCCCATGAGGAGAAAGGTTACAAGAAACGCCGGCGTGGTGCCGGAAACGCGGTCGACCCACCATCCGATGAAGGCGCCGACGATCACCGCCGCCACGAACTCGCTCAAGACGCGGAAGGCGAGGCTTATCGCGTTCCCCATCGATCCCGGGAAGGGACTTGCGCCGTCTTGCCCCAGGCCGCGCGCGTCCGAAGACTTACCCGCATTGCGTTGTTGGGCGTCGAGCGCGATGGACAGCTTGTCGAGCCGCGCCTTCAAACCTTCACTTTCGCGCTCGCGGCTTTCATCTTCGTTCGGTTCATCGCCGCGCCGTTCGTCTTGTTCCCGTTGATCTTTGTCCGGCCGCCCGGCGCGCTCCGCCACCCGTCTTGCTCCTCTGCTTCGCTTTTCCGCCGGTTGCTTCTCTACCTCGCAAAAGCACTTAAGGAGAAATTTGTAAGCCGTTCCTGTGCAAAAAGCGAGAAAGGCGGCTTTTTGGTAATGCCTCAGTTGGAATTTCTGCTTCCAACCCTTTGCGGAAGTTCGGCTGAGAGTTCTCGACGACGGAGTTGACCCCCTGAAGACATCCGCCGGGGTCCATCGTAAGACCGAACATCGACGATACGCACCGGCAGTTTCATATCAACAACGCCTAAACCCCGTTCCCGTCCCGCCAGAGCGAACGACCGTCGGTTCAAGCGCATTATTGGGGCGGAAGCCTACTTCGCAATTCTGCTCACGTAATTTTTCACTTCGTCAAGCTTGACCCGTTCCCATTGCTTGGCGCTCTTAAAATTGGTGTGGGCTATGTTACGTAGCCCCATTGCTCGGATAAGGAGCGCCTCAATATCTGTGATGTCGGAAATAGGGTTTCCGAATTCAACTTCTGCCATATTCCCGAGGTTGCGCAGGCCATTATCATCTGTTCCTTTGAGCACCTTGCGAAAGCCGAACCACGAAAACCGGTCCCACTCACCCTTATGCTCGTCTGTGGTATGGTTTTTAAGGCGCCCTCCTAGCCCTTTCTTGGTTAGGCCCACGTAGTAGGGGCCGTGATTGCCGTAAAGGATGTAAATGCCCACCTGCTCGTTGAAATCGGCCAAGCGGAGGCCAGGAAGAATTTTACCTAAACGTCCAAGCAAGCGAAACCCGCCCTTTGCGCCCGTGCCGGGGGTCCAATCGCCTTCATCACGTCTCTAGAACAGACCAAAGCTCTTAATGGACATTCTGATTTCCCCCATTATGCACTATGCGCAAAAACGAGTGTCCAACCTGTACACCAAGACGTCATGTGCCTTGGCGCAAACTCGTCGTTCAGATAGGCGAAACGAAGGTGGCTTCCCACCCATTGCTGAAATTCAAATTGGTACACCGCCGGCTTTTTTGCGATTTTACGAAACCGGATGCCTGAACATGCGAGGCGCTTATGGATGCGGCCCACCATATGGCTAGCGGCGGCCCCTGTCAAGGCTAAGGCGTGAGCGTATAAGCTACTGATATTTAACGAGACATTGTACTCTGAGAATTTTCTCCGGGGCTAGACGATTTACTGCCCTCAGCCAGCCTCACGGAAGCGCTCGGCCTCTTCGAGATCGACGCTGACGAGCTGGCTCACGCCGCGTTCGGCCATGGTTACGCCAAACAGGCGGTTCATCCGCGCCATGGTGATCGGATTATGGGTGACGGTAATAAAGCGCGTCTCGGTCCTGCCGCGCATATTGTCGAGAAGATCGCAGAAGCGTTCCACATTGGCGTCGTCGAGCGGCGCATCGACTTCGTCGAGAACGCAAACCGGCGCCGGATTGGTAAGAAAGATCGCGAAGATCAACGCCATCGCGGTAAGCGCCTGTTCGCCGCCGGACAAAAGCGTCATGACCTGCGGCCTTTTACCTGGCGGGCAGACGACAATTTCGAGCCCGGCTTCGAGCGGATCGTCGGATTCGATCAACTGGAGCTCAGCCGAGCCGCCGCCGAAGAGCGTGGTGAACAGCTCCTTGAAATGCGCATGAACGGCATCGAACGCGCGAAGCAGCCTTTCGCGGCCTTCCTTGTTCAAACTTTGAATCGCCTGGCGCAGCCGCCGGATGGCCTCGGTCAGATCGGCATGCTCGGTGGAAAGATTGGTCTTCGAGGTTAGGATTTCGCTTAATTCTTCTTCCGCCCGCAGATTGACACCGCCAAGCCGCTCGCGGTCGTCTTTCAAACCGTCGAGCCGCTTTTCGACTTCCTGCGCGGGTGGGAGACCATCTCCCGGCGCGACATGAGCGAGGCCGAAAAGTTCGGCCTCCGTGCAATCAAGCTCGGCCACGATCATATGCGCGATCTCGTCACGGCGCGCCCGCGCCGCTTCGACCCTGGCCTCGCTCCGGGCTTTTTCTTCCCGCGCCGCGCTCATCGCGGCGAGCGCGTCGCGTGCGGCGCGATCCGCCCCGGCAAGACGCGACTCGGCCGCGGCCCGATTGTCGGCCGCCTGCTTGCGCGCTTCCTCGGCCGCTTCGATTTGACGCATCAGAGTTTGACGGGCGGCCAGAAATTTTTCCGGCGCCTCGGCAAGTCTTCGCAGCTCTTGCGTGGCTTCATCGCGCCGTGCTTCCAGCGCGCTGATTTGTCCGGCCGCGCGATCGCCGCGGGCATGCCAGGATTGGCGCTCTTCCTCGATGCCGCGAAAACGCTTTGCGCGCGTCTCGGCGTCGCGCAGGTGCGCTTGCAGTCCAGCGCTGGCTTCGGCCACCGCGGCGCGATCGTGGGCCGCCGCCGCGCGTGCCGCGTCGAGCCGCGCGGTCAGCTCCGCCGGGGCTTCCAATTGGGCGAGCGCCGCCTTGGCTTGCGCGTGCTTTTCGCCGGCTTCGCTGCACGCGGCATCGAGGCGGACGAGGGCTTCCTCGAGCGCCGAGAGCCGCGCGGCGGTCGCGGCCTTGCGCTTTTCGGCCGCGGCCTTTTCCGCGCGGGCAGCCTCCGCCTTGCGCAGCGCTTCCTTGTGCGCCTGGCGTGCCCCGCTTTCGGCGGCGGCCGCGGCAGCTAGAGCCGTTTGGGTCAGCTCCGCGGCGGTTTTCGAGACGGTCGCGGCACCGCGCGCGGCTTCTGCTTCGATCGCGAGATCGCCGAGGCGGTTTTTTTCGGCGAGACGCCGCGCAGCGGGAGTAGGGGCCTCGGCGGCTTGCGTAAAACCGTCCCAGCGCCACAGATCGCCTTCCTTCGAGACCAGCCTTTGGCCGGGTTTCAGCGATGTCCGCAAGGTGGTTCCCTCGGCCCGCGGGACAACCCCGATCTGGTTCAGCCGCCGCGCGAGAGGAGCTGGCGCCGTGACGAGCCGCGAGAGCGCTTCGACGCCAGGCGGCAAAGCGGGGTCGTCCGCGGCATCGGTCCGGGCCCAATGCGCGGGCGACGCCGGATTGGTCGAGGCGTCGAGATCGTCGCCGAACGCCACGCCGAGTGCCGCCTCGTAGCCTTTCTCGACGCTGATCTCCTCGGTGACCGAAGGCCAAAAGCCGACGGTTCCGGTGTTCAGCAATTTGGATAATGTTGCGACTTGCGTTTCGAGAGTTTGCGCCTTGCGTTCGGCTCCGGCCAGCGGAGCCCGGGTCTTTAATTCTTCGGCCCCGGCCTCGGCATGGCGGGCCTCGGCGAAGGCCAGTTCGTCTTCGCGGGCATTAGCTGCCGCGATGGCTTCGTCGAGCGCTGCCTCCAAAAGCCCGAAATTCGCGCCGTCCGGGGAATCGGCAATAAGCGCGTCGCGTTCGCCCCCCACCGTTTCGACTTCGGCTTCGAGCCGCGCCGCGCGGGCCGCTTCTTCCCGGATTGCCGCCTCTAGCGCCACGCGCCGCGCCTCCATCGCGGCCCTTTTGTCCTGCGTCTCGGCGAGCGTCTTTTCGGTGATCGCAAGGGCCGCTTCGGCGTCCGCGAGCTTTTCGCGCAAGGCCTCGATCCCGGCTTCGTCCACGCCGCTGCCCATAAGCTCGATTGCCTCCTGATCGAGCCGCGCGAGAACGGCGGACGCGTCCTCGATCAGCGCGGTTTCGCGGGCAATATCGCTCGCCGTTTGCGCGATCCTGTGTTCCAGTTCGGCGGCGCGGCTTTTCGCGCGCCTTTCTTCTCCATCCAGCGTCTCGTGGGCAACAACGAGCCCTTGCAACTCGGCGGCGGCCTCGGCTTCGATGCCGCGCAATCCCGGCAACTCATGTGCGGCGATCGCTTGCCGCCGGGCAGTCTCGGCCTGGGCCCCGGTTCTTTCCGCGACGTCCTGCAGATCGGCTTCGAGTTTGGCTTCGGCCGATTGAAGCACGCGCGCCGCCTCGCCCTGGCTGATCAGGGCAAGCAGGGCTTCGTTGCGTCTGATCTCGCCCGCGAGACCACGGTAGCGCGCCGCTTGGCGGGCCTGCCGCTTGAGACTCTCGGCCTGGGTATCGATCTGCCGCAAAATATCGTCAAGGCGAACGAGATTGTCCTCCGCCGCCTTGAGACGCAGCTCGGCTTCGTGGCGGCGGGAATGCAGCCCCGCGATGCCCGCCGCTTCCTCGATGATCCGGCGGCGCTCCTGGGGTTTCGCGGCAATGATCTCGCCGATCTGGCCCTGCCGCACCATGGACGGCGAGCGGGCGCCGGCCGAAGCGTCGGCGAACAGCAATTGAACATCGCGGGCGCGCACCTCGCGGCCGTTGACCCGGTAGGTGGAGCCAGATTCGCGCTCGATGCGGCGGGAAACCTCGATAATCTCGCCATCGTTGAAGAGAGCGGGCGCCGAGCGATCGCTATTGTCGAGAAAAAGGACGACCTCCGCCATGTTGCGCGCGGGCCGGTCGCCGCCGCCGGAAAAAATCACGTCGTCCATGCCCGACGCGCGCATGCTTTTCGACGAACTCTCGCCCATGACCCAGCGCAGCGCCTCGACCAGATTCGACTTGCCGCAGCCGTTCGGCCCGACAATGCCGGTCAGCCCCGGCTCGATCAGGAATTCGACCGGCTCGACAAAAGTCTTGAAGCCCGCGATCCGGAGCTTGGTGAGTTTCATGGCCCGGCCCTTGCGCCGCGAAAAAGGCTTTGGCTCATCGCCTATTGTTCGACAAAGCTTCCTAGCTTTTGGTTAACCAATCGTGCTGGGCCGGCAAGCAGGACCAAATGCCGCGTGATTCGGCAACGCCGATTACGGCCCGAACGCGTTGGCGAGCGCAAGGCTTTGCGTTGATATTTCTGTGAAAACGGTGAAGCTCATGATAATGATAGACAGGAGGACGGTCTGGCTAAAGCGGATCGCTGGCCGCTCGTCCTGAGCGAAAGGAATCCCGAGGTTCCATTGCGGCCGAGCCGAAAGCGGCGTCAACGTCGCAAGCGGCGAGCCCTACTTGCGAGCGTTCCACGCCCGAAGGGAAGCAAGAGCCCGCGGACGAACGGCATCGTCGAGCGCCTGCACAAGACGATGTTGAATGAATTCCACCGCATCGCCTTCCGCAAGAAGCTCTATCTTTCGATCGCGGCCCTACAGGACGACCTCGACGAATGGATCAGAAGCTATAATGAGGAGAGACCGCATCGAGGCCGGTGGTGTTTCGGCAAGACGCCAATGCAAACATTCCTTGACGCCATCCCGATTGCCAGGGCGAAAATGATCGCTGCCTGACCACCATCAGCAGCAAACTGCCAGCTCCAAAAGGCACCGTCCGTAAGATCAAGTACAAGCTACTAACGCTTTTTTTGCCTTGCCGCGCGTGACCAGCTTGCCGCGAACGATGATGCGCCCCTTGGTGAAATAAACCTCCTCGCGAATCTGCAACATCTCGTCTCAGCCTGCGCGCTTCAAGGCGGGTAGGATGAACTTCGTGCAGATGTCACGTTCCGTGAGGCTTCGTTTATCCATCGCGCAGAACGAATCCTTCAGTTGTTCAAGTCAAAAAGCAGTATTGGCACAGTCGCGACAAGATTGCACCGGGTACGAACCCGCGAATCCAGGTGCGAACCGGGTTCGCTGGTCTGCCACCGGCGAACGCCCGCGCCTTCGCCGCCCGCATACGGCGTCACCGGGAAAAACCTAACCGCGCCAGCTTTTTTTTAGAAGCGGATCGGCTGGTTCATTCGTCGCTCTCGACGAGTTCGGCAAGCCCCTTCATGTCGCTCATGAGCGCCGCAAAGTCCCGCCGCCCGGCGATGGCCTCGGGCGGCATAGCGCGCATGCTTGAAGGCATTCCTATTGCCCTTCGGAGATCCGGGTGACATTCCGCCGCGCGTCCGGCAGCGGCCGTTCTCGCTTGGCGGCGACCGGCACGGGTTCCCGCTCCGCGTTCTGGCTCCGCATCGGGGCCGAGGTGCGTGGGCAATCCCCCGGGCATGGGCTTGATCCTCCGATTTCGGCTGACCCCCCCCGCGGGGCCTCAACCATGCCAACGACGGCCTGCCACCGGAATGAATGTGAAACGGCGCGGCCGATTGCGCCGGTTCGATCGGAATATCGGCATGTGTTGGGCCGCGCCCGCCCGCCTCGCCGTTCTCTTTGGCGATCGCCTCGTTCAAGCACGGTAACGCGGCAGCCCGCCTTCTTGAGCCGCGCTCGCGGCGCCTCGAAACCGGCGGGATTCTCTTTCTTCAGCGCGGCGAGCCGCTCCCGCGCGTCGGGCGCGAATGGCGCGCCAGGATCAGCGGCGATCTTCTCGACCACCCGATCAAGCGGATCGCGGATTTCCTCGGCGCCGTTGATGGCCTCGGCGCTCAGGCTCAAAGTCTCGCCGGTCATGTCGCGCCCTCGAACATGGGCGCGCGGCCCAGAAGCAGGTCATTGAAATCCATCTCCCGCGGCGGGCGGGCGAGACGCGCACCGGGCGGCCTTCGCGAAGCCAACGCAATCCTGCCGCGCCCGCTGCCGCCTCGCTGGGTTCGCCGCCGTCGGCGAGCACAATCACCTCGTGCAACTCGTTCGGTGGTTCGAGCGGGCGCGGGCCCGAGGTGGAAAGCGCCGCCCAGCCCGGAAATCCGGCCGCCTGCATTGCGGCGAAGCAGGTCTCGATGTCCTCGCCCCGCCATTGGCACGTCGGCGACCGGCGTTGAGTTGCACAGCCGCCGCGGCACGAACCGAGCATCATTTTTTGCGGCTCGACCGGCGCCTTGCCGTGGCCGTCGCGGGCAAGGAAGGTGCGGTGGATCGCCAGCGGCGCGACGTCAGTGCCGCATCTCACCAACGCGATCATCGTGGGCCATGTGCGGCCCGAAGGATGCTTCAGCCCGGGATGGAAGCGGAACGTCGGCGTCGATGGAATATGCAGGCCGCGCGAGCGGAGATACCCATCGACCACTGTGCCGGTGGGCGCACCGCCAAAAACGAAGCCGAGCCAGAAGGCTTCATGCGAACAGCGAACCCGCGGAGCTCACTGTCTCAAATGAACAGGTCACGGCCAGGCGCAGGTTGTCGCGCCTCGATGCAACGTTTCGTCAGCTAGGGCATGGTTCGATCTTCAATTATTTCGCGGAAGCACGGCGGAAGCATTGGGAAGCTGCCGCGATCGCTATCCTTCCAGGGTAAAGGAGAGCACAGAAAAAAGCAGCTGATTTCAAGCAGATAGTAACGGCAGGAAAATCCGCGGAAGCAGCGGAAAATAGCTCACCCCGCCCTTCACACGGGAGGGGACACGGGTTCGATCCCTGCCGCGCCCCCCCACCACCGTTTGGGTCTTTGATCCATCATCGTTTTTCGCCCTCTTACGGCCAGCTTGGACATAGGTGCGGGAATGGAATGTTCGACGTTTGCCCCCTTCCAAGCTTGCCCATTGCTTCCCGCGCGAGTTTCACGCGACCAGCATTCCTGGTATAAAGCGGAGCCATCTTGCCACGGCGCCATCCGTGGGTTGCCTCGAGCTGGGATACAGTTGCGCTCTTGTCGCGCCAACCTTGCGCAACCCGCGCGCGGAGCCGGGAACGGCAGCCGCCTTGTCGGGGTCCTCGAACCAATTACCGAATGACTCCGTGGTCATCGGCCGTCCGGCCGGCGTTGCAATGAGCGCCATATCGCCCATCCCGCCAGCCGCAATTATCTTGGCAAGCTGCGGCAGCAATGGGATGATGATTTGGGAAATTATCCCGGATTTGACTTCCGGCGCCAGTCGTTCCACCGATGGCTCCGGCAGGCTGGCGTCCTTTGGTTTGGATCCCCTTGGACCTTCCGGCCCGTCTACGCCGAATCGCAATGGCATCCCACGCGCATGGAAGCATAAAAAATGAGAAATGTCATCCTCGTTCTCGGAATGCACCGTAGCGGAACAAGCGCGGCCGCAGGTTCTTTGGTGAAGCTCGGCGGAGCGCAACCGAAGACCTTGATGCCCGCTGAAGGCGGAAACGAACGCGGCTATTTCGAGTCGCAAGCCTTGATGATTTTTCACGAAGAGCTTCTGGCGTCGGCTGGCTCGTCCTGGACCGATTGGCGGCAATTTAATCCTGCCTGGTACCAATCGCCGGCTTTCCCTGCCTTTCAGAAACGTGCCAAGCAGTTATTCAAAGAGGAATTCGGCGGCGAGCCTCTCGCTGTCCTCAAGGATCCCAGGATCTGCCGATTCGCGCCCTTCTGGCTCGAGGTTCTGGCCGGCATGAAAGCTCGGGTGCGTGTCGTAATTCCGGTTCGCTCTCCGCTCGAAGTCGCCTTTTCCATGCGGAAGCGGTTCGGTTTCTCGCTCGCCACGGGGGCGTTGCTATGGTTGCGCCACATTATCGACGCCGAGATCGCGACCCGCGCGCTTCCCCGTTCTATTTTCACCTGGGATCAGCTTTTGCGGGATTGGCGCAGCGTAGCCGAGAAAGCGTCGACGGAACTCGGCCTTTCGTGGCCGCGCCTTTCCGACGCCACCGCGCATGAGATCGAAAACTTCGTCGGCTATGACTTGGTCCACCATAGGGTCAGCACGCCAGAACTCGCGGCCCACCCTGATATTCACGAGTGGACGATGTCCTCCTATCGCGCGATGCTCAAACTCGCGCGTGCGCCGCAGTCGCGTTCGGCGCTGAAAACATTGGACAAAACCCGGGACGCCTTCAATCGTGCGAGCAGGATGTTCGGCCGCACGCTGCTCGAGGAAGAAATCCGAAGCCAGGACCTGTGGCACACGACGGCGAAACTGGCGGAAGAACGTGATCATTGGTTGCGCCAGCACGATGCCGCTAGAGCCGAGCTCGCCGAGCAGGGCTGCCAGCGCGAACAAGCGGAGCTTGCCCTGGCGCGCGAGAAGAGCCTCAACGTGCAGCTCGCGAACGGCCTCGAGGCTCGCACCGCCGAGCTCGCGGACGCGGTTGCCGCGGCCGAGAAAGTGTTCGCGGCCGAGCGCGAACGCCGGGACGGGCTGACAGCGCGGATCGCGGAAGCGGATGCAGAACTGGCGAGAGAGCGATCCCAGTCCGAAAACCTGAAGGCGACGCTTGCGGCGGCGGAGTCCAAACTTGCCGAACAACTCACGCGTGCCAAGCGGGCTGAGAGCGAACAGGTCGGCATCGCCGGCAAACTCCGGCAGAAGGCTGCGGAAGCGGACGCACGGGCCGAGGATGCCGGCCTCAAAGTTTCGGCTCTGGAGATGAAAACAGCCCATCTGGAGCGGGATATCGAACGTCACGAGCAGGAGGCCGCCGCCTTGTTGAGCAGCACCTCCTGGCGGCTGACCGCGCCATGGCGGGCATACAGGCGGACGGTGTCGCGGCTCCGCCGCCTCCTGCGCGGCAAGAAAATGAATCCATTGTTCGACCGCGAATGGTATCTGCAACAATATCCGGACGTGCGGGCCAGCGAAATGGAGCCTTACGAGCATTATCTGCGGCACGGCGCGGCGGAAGGGCGCGATCCCAGTCCTCTGTTCGATACATCGTGGTATCTGAAGCAAAACCCTAGTGTAAACGAAAGCGGCGAAAATCCATTGGTGCATTTCTATTCTGTCGGTGCCAAAGAAGGACGCGATCCAATTCCCCTTTTTGACGTAAAGTGGTACTTGGAAAAGAACCCGGACGTGCGCGAAAAAGGAGTTAATCCACTCAAACATTTTATTGAGCACGGAGCCAATGAAGGGCGAAGTCCGCATCCTCTCTTCGGCCCGAATTTTTATCTTAAAAGAAATCCGGATGCAGTCGCTTCCGGCACAAATCCGCTCCTGCAATACCTAAAGCATGGTGCGAAAGAAAAAGGCATGGTGGATGGGGAATCCATCTGGGGGATCCCGTCGGCTACAAGGAGGAAGAGTTGGCTCTAACAGGTTTTGTGGATGTCTATAAACCGGCCGTGATTGGCGGTTGGGCTTGGGACAGTGAGCACCCCGAGGCTTTTGTCGATGTGGAGATACTCCGCGATGGAACGCCTTTGGCTCGGGTCACTGCTGGCGCTTACCGCGATGACCTGAGCGAGAGTGAACTCCATGGTGCGCATGGGTAATGGTTAATTGTCCGTTTTTTGGATTTAAACCCCCGTCTTCGGACGGGAAGAGGCTTTAGCCGTTTTTTTGTTCATGGACTGACTCCTTAAAATGGGCGCCCCGTGTGGGAGAAACGCCCATTTTAAGGAGTCAGTCTATGAGCTACACAAGCGGGAGTCACACGGTTTTTCACCATCGCTATCACATCGTCTGGATCACGAAGTATCGCTACAAGGTGCGGGAAGGCGCGTTGCGGGAGCGGATACGAACGATTATCCGGCAGGTGTGCAAAGAACTCGGCGTCCAGATCGTCTCCGGCGTTCTGTCGCGGGAACATGTCCATATGTTCGTGGAAATCCCGCCGCATATCGTGGTCAGCGACTTCGTCCGGCGCGTCAAAGGACGGTCATCGCATCGGCTGCGGATGGAGTTCCCGGACTTGCGCAAGCGCTACTGGGGGCGGCATTTCTGGGCCCGCGGCTACTTCTCCCCCACGAGCGGCAACATCACGGACGATGTCATACTTCAGTATCTTCAAGCGCACGAACCTACCGGCGTCAGCCGGTAGTTATTCAGTTACAACACTACTGCAAACAGCTTCTCGAACATGCTCGATATGGACCCCGTGGCCAAGCCGTCTTTTTGTTCCAAAGCCATGCCAGCATTGGATTATCTAGAGAAAGGCCGGGGTGGCCACAGCGGCTTTTCTCTCGCGGTATGTCTTAAGGTTACTTATTCGCACTAGCTCACCACCAAAAAAATGGAAGCCAAAAATAATACCTGTGCCATCTGTGCCAACGGTGCCATCTGTGCCAATAATGGTGTCTATGCCAATAATGGCTACGGTGCCAATAATGGCTACGGTGCCAATAATGGCTACGGTGCCAATAATGGCGGCGGTGCCAATAATGGCGGCGGTGCCAATAATGGCGGCGGTGCCAATAATGGCGGCGGTGCCAATAATATCTTCGATAATAATAGGCCTTTTCTACGGAGGCTTTACGGGCTGGTGTTGCCAGGGTCCGCACAGTTGGCGCCCCAGTAAGTAAGCCCGCCGCCGGTGCCGCGTTCCCGGCACTGGCAAAGATCCCGCCATAGGCGGTCAAAGCCGCGACGGCCGCTATTCGCAAAAGCTTCATTTTTCCCGCCTTCGGCTCAAGGTTTTTGGGTCGATAAAATCGCCGCCCCCCGCATGTCCCATTTGGGCTGCACCTTATGACACTTACGTTCCCCTTCGTACTCGCGCGGGGCGGCCTTGACAAGATAGGCGCCGCCAAGCCATTGCCCAGACCCATTGGCGGAAATATCGCCCGCGCTAGCATACGGGGTTCGCCCCTCCACCGGTTGGGGCACCGGCGCGCAATAGCGCCATCAAAAGTGCTCCGCTGAGGGATTGGGCCAAATCATGCCGAACGCACGCTTGGCAAAGGAAACAACTTCCGGTTCGCCCGGCCCGGCGCGCTCCTTCCAGGACCTGATTCTAACCTTGCAAAAATTCTGGGCCGGGCAGGGCTGCGTCATCCTCCAGCCCTATGACCTCGAAATGGGTGCCGGCACGTTCCATCCGGCCACGGCGCTGCGCGCGCTCGGCCCGCGCCCCTGGAAGGCCGCCTACGTGCAACCCTCGCGCCGCCCCAAGGATGGACGTTACGGCGAAAATCCGAACCGGTTGCAGCATTTCTATCAGTTCCAGGTGATCTTGAAACCTTCGCCGGATGATCTCCAGGCGCTTTACTTGGCCTCGCTCGAAGCGATCGGCGTCGATGTGCATCGCCATGACATTCGCTTCGTCGAGGACGATTGGGAAAGCCCGACCCTTGGCGCCTGGGGGCTCGGCTGGGAATGCTGGTGCGACGGCATGGAGGTCTCGCAGTTCACCTATTTTCAGCAGGTCGCGGGAATTGAGTGCGCGCCGGTGTCGGGCGAACTGACCTACGGGCTGGAGCGCCTCGCGATGTATGTGCAAGGCGTCGAGAATGTCTACGAGCTCAATTTCAACGGCCGCGAAGGGTCCGGGAAGGTCACTTATGGCGACGTCTTCAAACAGGCCGAGGCGGAGTATTCACGCTATAATTTCGAAGCCGCGAATGTCGAGGCCTTGTTCCGGCATTTCAAGGATGCGGAAGCCGCGTGCCGCGCGCTCCTCACCCGCGGAGACGAGGTACATGTGATGGTGCTGCCAGCCTACGATCAGTGCATCAAGGCGTCGCATATATTCAATCTGCTCGACGCCCGCGGGGTCATTTCGGTGACCGAGCGGCAAAGCTATATATTTCGCGTGCGCGATCTCGCCAAGGCGTGCGGAACCGCGTGGCTCAAGACACAAGGCGGCGGGGCTTGAGGTCGCGGAGGAACCCGCGATCGCGTCCCCGGCATCGGCGCAAAGAGCGCCAGACCACGTCGAGGAACACCGTGGCGTAACGATTGGCGTTGTCCAATTCCGCGATTCAGATATTGCCATCTGCGGTTCATACATCGCCGCGCTTTAACGAAGGGAAGGTTGCCGCGACCGTCGATCGGACCAAAATGGTTCACGTGAACCATTTTGGTGCGATCGAGCAAAGGGCGCCGGCGTGCCGGCAAACATCGCGCGCGCCGCGACTTGGAGCATGATCCGATTCTGTCGGATCATGCGCCCGCTCGCGCGGGGACGCCGCGGCCCCGGCGCGATGGCCGTCCGCTCAGCGTAGTGGGGATAGTACGGGGAGCCCTGATTAGTAGTAATAGTAGGGACCGTAGTATCCATAATAGGGGTAGTACCCGTAATAGCCGCCGGTTGCCAGCGCGAACGGAACCGTGGCCAAGCCAAGGGCGGTGCCCACAACCGCAGCGCCCGGGTTCCAACCATAATACCTGTGATAGTATCTGTGATGGCGCCAGCCGTAGTGTCTATAATGATGCCGGTAGCGATAAGCGACCGGCTCGGTCTGTGTTTGCGGGGGCGCTATGACATTCGAGCTCGCTACGCTCATAGGACCGGCTGAAGCGGTCGCGGTAAGCGCGAGCAAGGCGGCACTGGAGACAATGGAAATTCTTTTCGTATCCATGACACACCTCCTTTTGGGTTCTGCAACATCTCCTCTGAAGCTCTGCAAACGCCTGTCTAGCCCCTCTAGTTCCGTTCCGTCGAAAATCGTTGAAGCCATATCCGATTTCCCGGTGGCGGATTTTTCTCTTTGGCAAGCTCCGTCTATAGAGGACAGCTCTTGCCGCGCTACCCAAGGCGCCGAGCCGCGAGCCCGATTGAAACGCCACGATGCCGGACCTTTTGCTCGAGCTTTTCTCCGAGGAAATCCCCGCCCGCATGCAGGCGCGGGCGGCCGAGGATCTCCGCCGCCTCGTCACCGGAGCCTTGCGCGAGCGCGGCCTTTCGCACGAGGGCGCCGCGAGTTTCGCGACCCCCCGCCGGCTCGCTCTGCACATCTCCGGTCTGCCGGCGCGCCAGCCCGATACGCGCGAGGAAAAGCGCGGGCCGCGGGTCGGCGCGCCCGATGCCGCGGTGCAAGGCTTTTTGAAAAGCGCGGGTCTTAAATCGCTCGCGGAAGTCAAAATCCAAAGGGATTCCAAAAAAGGCGAATTCTATATCGCTGTCATGGAGCAAAAGGGCAGGGAGACGATCGAGGTCTTGGCCGAGGTCTTGCCCGCCGCGATACAAGGCTTTCCGTGGCCGAAATCCATGCGCTGGGGCGAGGCCTCGGCGCGGACCGGCTCGCTGCGCTGGGTGCGTCCGCTGCACGCGATCCTCGCCACATTCGGCCCGGAGACCGAAGCGACCGAAGTGGTGCCTTTCGCCGTCGATGGCGTCGCCGCCGGCAATTTCACCTTCGGCCACCGGTTCATGGCGCCCGGCAAAATCAAGGTGCGCCGTTTCGGCGATTACGTGGCGGCGCTGGAAAAAGCCAAAGTCGTGCTCGACCCCGCAAGACGGCGCGACATTATCCTTTATGACGCGCGCGACCTTGCCCTGGCGCAAGGGCTCGAACTCGTCGAGGACGAAGCGCTCTTGCACGAAGTCGCGGGGCTGGTCGAATGGCCGGTGGTGCTGACCGGCGAATTCGACGCCGCTTTTCTCGACATCCCGCCGGAAGTCGTCAGGACAACGATCCGCGTCAACCAAAAATGTTTCGTGTTGAAGGATCCTTCCAGCGGACGCCTCAGCCATAAATTCGTGCTGGTGGCGAACATCGAGGCAGCCGATGGCGGCGCGGCGATCGCCGCCGGCAATGGGCGGGTCGTGCAAGCGCGGCTTTCCGACGCCAAGTTTTTTTGGCAGACCGACCTCAAGATTAAGCTCGATGACAGATTGGCCAAGCTCGATCACATCATCTTTCACGAGAGGCTTGGAACTCAGGGAGAGCGGGCCAATAGATTGGAAGGCCTTGCCCGCCAGATTGCCCGTAGCATTGGCGCCGATAGTAACCTTGCCGCACGGGCGGCGCGTCTCGCCAAGGCCGATCTGACCTCGGAAATGGTCGGCGAATTTCCCGAATTGCAGGGGGTGATGGGACGCTATTACGCGCTGGCGCAGGGCGAGCACAAAAGCGTCGCGGAGGCAATCGAGGATCATTACAAGCCGCAGGGCCCAAGCGATCGCGTGCCTGCCTCGCCTGTCGCGATCAGCGTCGCGCTCGCCGACAAGCTCGACACGCTGACCGGCTTCTTTGCCATTGGCGAAAAGCCTACAGGCAGCAAGGATCCTTACGGTCTGCGCCGCGCGGCGCTGGGCGTCATTGCGCTGATCCTAGAAAACAAGCTGCGTTTTCGGTTGCGCTGGCTTTTCGACAAGGCCTTCGAGCAGGCCGCTTACTCGAAGGAGAGCGAGCCGGAATTGCTGTTCAGCGAACTCATGAGCTTTTTCAGCGAGCGGCTCAAAGTCTATTTGCGCGAGCGTGGCACGCGCCACGATCTCATCGACGCGGTGTTTGCGCTGCCGGGCCAAGACGATCTCTTGTTATTCGTATCCCGCGTCGAAGCACTTCAGCATTTCCTCGATACGGAAGACGGCAAGAATCTTCTCGCGGGCTATCGCCGCGCCGCCAATATCGTGCGCGCCGAGGAAAAGAACGACGGGCAGGGCGCATTCGATGGCGCCTGCGATCCCAGGCTTCTTCAAGACCCGGCGGAAAAGCGCCTCTCGGAGCACATTCGAAATTTGCACCGCGATACCCAACTGTATTTGTTCCTCGCCGACCGCGATGCCGGCCGGCCAGAATTCGCGGGACAAACGCCTTTTGAGGATGCGCTGAAATCCTTGGCCTCGCTGCGGCGGCCGGTCGATCTCTTTTTTGAAAAAGTGATGGTGAACGCCGAAGATCCGCAACTGCGGTTCAATCGCCTGCGCCTCCTAAGCGAATTGCGCACCGCGATGCACCGCGTCGCCGATTTTTCCAAGATCGCGGGATAAGCGCGAAGCAGATTCCAGCGCATGAATTTCGCGTCGTAGCTTAGCCTTATCGTCAATGGGTCCGCTTGCAAGCGCGCCGGCTCCGCCTTGCAAGGAGAACGGAAAGGACGCAGGATGAGGCTGAACTCGGCGGCTATCTCAGGATTGCCGGTTGGACTCTGAATTCGAGAAGAAATTTCTCAATCGGCGGCAAGCTTGAAAAGGAGAAAACCATGGAGCGTCGCGAATTCCTTGCCGCGTTGGCAACCGCTGCGACGGTTTCGTCCGCCTCTCAGGTTTTTGCTCAGACTGGCGGCGGGAGCCCTCAGAAGGTCAATGTCGCGCTTTGGGTTAGGCTCGAAGCCAAGCCTGGAAAAGAAGAGGCGGTCGCCGAGTTCTTGCGCCAAGGCAAGGCTTTGGCCGAGGCCGAACCGGCGACGATTGCCTGGTTCGGCGTTCGTCTTGGCCCCTCAACCTTCGCCATCTTCGACGCTTTTCCCGATGAAGCCGGCCGGCAAGCGCATTTGGCCGGGAAAGTGGCCGCCGCGTTGATGGCGAAAGCTGGAGACTTGCTGGCCCAACCGCCTGCGATCCACAAGGCCGACGTTCTGGCTTCCAAGTTGCCCGGCTAGCCCTCTTCAAGCAATTGGCGCAGCCTGGCGTTAATCGAACTCCACGACGAGCGAGGCCGAGCCTGGAACTCGGCCACGATCGCTCGCAAAATCCGCGGCACCTCCTCGACGTCAATTTCGGCACCGTCACCGGGCGGATCCCAGTTAAACCCTCGCACCCGTGAAGGTTAAGCCCGCCCGCAGCCTGGACCGGCGCAAGCTCGCCCTCGTCCGCGCTGGCGCCCGAATTGCCACGCGGGCCTTGAACTCACAGTTCCGTGAACCGGCAACCCATCGTTGGGTTGGAACAAGCCGACTCTATCGCATTCACGAAAATTTGCGCTCGCGAAAGCAGGACAACAAGCCGCGCCCCTCGGCACATAAATATTTTGGATGCGCGGGTCAACAAAAAATGATTTCCCCGGCTCCCTCGCAGCGCGTAGCGTTCTCGAACTTGCAAGCCGGACGAGCACTGGTGGAAGTGCGTGTTCGCCACCGGCGAGCAATGACAGATAAAGAGAAAGAGGCAAGTGACATGAGCTTAGTAACAGGAACTGCGCGTGCCGGCGAGGCCGCGGCCGTCGCCGAGGCGCCCCTTTTCAACGGGATTCCGTTGATTCTGGGGACGATCGCGATCAACACCTTCTATATCGGCGTTCGTATCTACGAGCAGGTTTTCGGCCAATTCGCGGGGCTCGATTCGTTCGCTCCCGAGTTCACCACCTACTGGATGACCATCCTCTACATCGAGGAGCCGGTCGAATTGATCTCCTTCCTCGCCTTGGTCGGCTGGATGTGGAAGACCCGCGACACCGATCTCGCGAACGTCCAACCGCGCGAGGAAATGCGCCGTATCTTCAACCTGATCAGCTGGATTACCGTCTATGGCATCGCGATTTACTGGGGCGCCAGCTACTTCACGGAGCAGGACGGCACCTGGCATATGACGGTGATCCGCGACACCGACTTCACGCCTAGCCATATCATCGAGTTCTACATGAGCTACCCGATGTATATCGTGATCGGCGTGGGCGGCTTCATGTATGCGAGGACCCGGCTTCCGACCTACGGCTCCAAGGGCTGGTCGATTGCTTACGTTCTCCTGTTCGTCGGCCCGTTCATGATCTTCCCGAACGTCGGGCTCAACGAATGGGGTCACACCTTCTGGTTCATGGAGGAACTGTTCGTCGAACCGCTGCACTGGATGTTCGTCTTCTTCGGCTGGTTCTCGCTGGCGGTCTTCGGCGTGGTGCTGCAGCTGCTTGGCCGCGTCGTCGAGCTTGCGCACGGCCACGAGGAGCTGCTCGGTCTCGAGGCGGCGGAATAAGTAAGCGCTTCGTGTGTTGAGGACCCCCTTGGGTCCGGGGTAAATGAGATGAGTAATTTCCCCCGCTGGCGCTTATGCTCCGGCGGGGGAAATATTATGGGAGTTCAATCCTTTGGGAGGCTCAAGACAATGATGATCCGAGGAATCGCCGCGGGGCTCCTGGCGATGGTTCTGCTGGCCTCCGCCGCGCATGCGCATGGCGGGGTGGGCGTGGTGGATAATAGGTGCGTTTTGCGGATCGGGCCGGACATCATGTTCTTCACCGGATACCAGCCGCAAAATTCCCGGGAGGAGTTTTGCGACGATATCCCAAGCACCGGGCAAACGGTTGTCGCGCTCGACATGCAAAATACCGAGCTTCGCGACATGCTGACCGAAATCCGCATCATCAAGGATGAGGGAAACCATACGACGATGAATGGGCTCCCGTTCCTGACCGATGCCGAGCTGGCGAGC
This sequence comes from uncultured Alphaproteobacteria bacterium, assembly GCA_963706215.1. GTDB lineage: Bacteria > Pseudomonadota > Alphaproteobacteria > Rhizobiales > Beijerinckiaceae > Methylocapsa. The sequence continues at coordinate 1,265,185 of OY970154.1, forward strand.
CCGCAAGTTCTCGACCCCGTGACCATCACCCATGTGCTGCCCAGGAAATACCCGACGGGCACGCTGACCTTCAGCCACACCTTTCCCGAGACCGGCAAATTCATTGGCATCGTGACGGTGAAAAACGAGCACGGCCAGACCTATGTGTCGCAGTTCCCGTTTTCGGTGGGCCAGGCGTTTGGCAAAAGCATCGGGATCTATGCCTCGATGGTCGTGGCGCTCCTCGCCGCGGTTTACCTGATTTGGCATTTGGGCGCGAAGAAGAAGCTCGTTCCCCCGAAAAAGCCGGCGTGAGAGGGTGCGGATGGTTCGCGGACGGCCGGTTTTCGCGGAAATTCGCCGCAGCCGCGGCGGTTAAACTTGGAGTTTCGCCGGCGGGAGGGACGTAGGCCGGCGGAAGAATTAAGTACTGGGAACATTGGCTCTGGGGATCTCGTGCATTTTGCCGTGAGGATCAAGACCAACTCGAATCCGCTCCGCTAATCCGGCGCCAGCCGATTGGAAATCCTGTCCGGTAGAGTCATGGCGAGGCGGCAAATGCCGCGCCTATATCGAAAGCATCCCTTCCCCCGCTGGTCCCCTCGGCGGGGAAATATTTTGGAACGAACGCGCGCGTGTTGGTCCGCGTGGCATGTGCTTTTATCCTATGATGGACGGCTCGCCGGCTTACATCGGGCGATGCGATCTCCTTAGTCTTGCGGCACAAGCGAGTCGGGGCCATGCGAGACAAACCCGATGCCTCGGTTCCTCCTCGACAATCGGCAAACCGCCCCTGAGAAATTCCGCAACCTCGGCCTCCTTGCGGGGCTTCGCTTCAAGCCGGACGAACAGCGCAACATTGACCATGTGTTGTCTCCTCCGCTCAGTCGCGCGGATGCGCGCCGGTCCAGGTTTTTAGTTTGAACCTCCCCTGCATCCGTCAAGGAGGACGGCAGCCTGGACCGGCGCAAGCTCGCGCTCGTGCACGCCGGCGCTCGAATTACAATGCGGGCCTTGAAGTCGCTGTTCCGTGAACCAGCAACCCATCGTTGGGTTGGAACAAGCCGCGCCGTTGCGCTCACGAAGATTTGCGCTCCACGAAAAGCGGAATAACAAGCCGCGCCCCTCGGCAAATAAATATTTTGGATGCGCGCGATAACAACAAACGATTTCCCCAGCCCTCTAGCCGCGCGTAGCCTTCCCGAACTCTGCAAGCCGGACGAGCATTCGCCAAAGTGCATGTTCGCCGCCGGCGAGTGGTAACGAGGCTATGAAGCCTATGTAGCTATGAGGCAAGTGCAATGAGCTTAGCAACTGGAACTGCGCGCACCGGCGAGGCCGCGGCCGTCGCCGAGGCGCCCCTTTTCAACGGGACTCCGTTGATTTTCGCTGCTCTCGCGATCAACACCTTCTATGTCTGCGTGCGTATCTACGAGCAGGTTTTCGGCCAATTCGCGGGGCTCGATTCGTTCGCTCCCGAGTTCACCACCTACTGGATGACCATCCTCTACATCGAGGAGCCGGTCGAATTGATCTCCTTCCTCGCCTTGGTCGGCTGGATGTGGAAGACCCGCGACACCGATCTCGCGAACGTCCAACCGCGCGAGGAAATGCGCCGTATCTTCTATCTGATGAGCTGGATTCTCATCTACGGCGTCGCGATTTACTGGGGCGCCAGCTACTTCACGGAGCAGGACGGCACCTGGCATATGACGGTGATCCGCGACACCGACTTCACGCCTAGCCATATCATCGAGTTCTACATGAGCTACCCGATGTATATCATCGTCGGCGTGGGCGGCTTCATGTATGCGAGGACCAGGCTTCCGACCTACGGCAGCAAGGGCTGGTCGATTGCCTATGTGATGCTGTTTATTGGCCCGTTCATGATCTTCCCGAACGTCGGGCTCAACGAATGGGGTCACACCTTCTGGTTCATGGAGGAACTGTTCGTTGAACCGCTGCACTGGATGTTCGTCTTCTTCGGCTGGTTCTCGCTGGCGGTGTTCGGCGTGACGCTGCAGCTGCTTGGCCGCGTCGTCGAGCTTGCGCACGGCCACGAGGAGCTGCTCGGTCTCGAGGCGGCGGAATAAGTAAGCGCTGGCGGAGACGATTTGCTCATTCGGATCCGCCGGCGTCCGGCCTTGGAACCGTGGTTTCAGGGATAGTGCCTGTTAGGATTAAGCTCAACTTACGCCCGCTCCGCTAATCCGGCGCCGGTAATTCGGAAATCATGTCCGGTGGAGCAATGGCGAGACAGTAAATGCCGCGCCAAAATCGAAAGCGTCCCTTCCCCCGCTGGATCGACTCCGGCGGGGGAAATATTTTGAAGCGGGCAAAGCCGTTTGTTCGCGGGGCGCGGCTCATCATCCTTCCCTGCCCGAGTGCTAACCAGCTTACGTTGTTTCAGGACGCAAGCGAGGCAGGGCCGCGCTCGCGGCCGAGCTCCCGATCCGAGGACGATCAATAGATGTTGATTGGCCACCCGGCGCAGATAATCATTGATTATAAGACGCGCGGCCCAATATTGATCACGGCAGGCGTGAGCAAGCTGTAATAAATCCAATGGAACTTCATCAGATCAAGCATTTCGTCGCGGTCGCCGAGACTGGCGGGTTCACGAAGGGCGCCCAACGCGTCGCGGTATCGCAGCCCGCAATTTCGACCAGCGTCGCGAAGCTCGAGGCGGAACTCGACGTCAAATTGCTCGACCGGCGGCCCTCTCAAGTGGTGCCGACCCCCGCCGGGGTGCGTTTCCTCGAAGTGGGCAAGGAGATTCTGCGCTCATGTAATGCTGTGAAAGCCGAACTCAAGAAGCTTACGAATTGAAAGTTTCTGAGAATTGGGATATTGCAGTCGCTCTTCAGCGGCCGTATTTGCAGGCTGTTGAGTACTTTCCGGGAAACTAATCCCAACATGCCTATCGAAGTGGTCGATGGCGGTTACGAGCAATTGGTCGAGTTCCTCAACGAACAGGAACTCGACGCCATACTCACGATGTTCGACGGCAAAGAGTCCAAGTTCGCCAGCCGCGCTCTTTTCAAAACACCGTATATGCTGGCAATTCGAGAGGATCATCGCTTCGCGAACCGGCCGGCCGTGAACCTTGGCGATCTCGCCAACGAGCCTTTCATTTTGGCGGAGCGCTGCCCTTATTTGCAAGACGTGACCAATGCGCTTGTCTCCCGGGGAATGATACGCGTTGTCTATCGGACCGACGCGTACGACAGGGCGCTTGCTCTCGTCGCTGCCGGGATAGGTTTGGCACTTGTTCCCGCCCATTTCGAGGTATCGGCGGTCAAGCAGGTCGCGGTTTCGGACTTGGGCATCTCCAGAACGATCGGGCTCCTTTGGTCGCGCGAGCGGGAAGACGCCGGCCTTAAGGAATTCATCGAATTCGCCGGGGAGCATTGCCGCGCGCACTAGCGGCCGCGGGTGATATTCCGGCGCCAAGACGCGCCTTGACAGCGGGCCGGCGAGCCGGTGGACCCCCGGACCCTTCGCCCAGGCCAAACTCGATGCGACATCGCCGACGCCGGTTTTGCTAACCTTGACAAGGTAGGAGGCGGCGTTGTCGCGTTGCCTTGCGAGAGGGAAAAATCCCTCACCGGTCGCCGAGGCTGCCGCCCGCGGCGGCGAGCGCGGCGCCGACTTCGAGACCGAGATCGTCCATGGTCGCCTCCTCGACGGCATCGACCGCTTCCCCTTTTGCCTGCCGTTCGGCTTCCGCGGCGGACCGGGCGACATTGACGGTAATCAGGGCTTCGATTTCCGGATGCAAATGCACTGGGACTTCGTGCAATCCAAGTGATTTGATCGGCGCTTTCAGGACGATCTGATTGCGGTTGGCATTGAAGCCGCCAGCGGTGACCGCGGCAGCGATGTCGCGCGGCGAAACCGAGCCGTAGAGACGACCCGTCTCGCCAGCCTGGCGGATGATGACGAAGATTTGCCCGGTGAGTTTTTCGGCGACGCCGGCCGCTTCGTTGCGCGTTTCGAGATTGCGCGTTTCGAGCTGGACGCGCTGACTTTCGAAACGGCTCTTATTGGCTTCGGTCGCGCGCATGGCCTTGCCTGCGGGCAGCAGAAAATTGCGGGCATAGCCATCCTTCACGCGAACGGCGTCTCCCATTTGACCGAGTTTGGCGATGCGTTCGAGCAAAATAACTTCCATAATGCGGTCCTTCGAGTTGTATCAGAGTTTGGGCGACGCCGTCTTGTCCTTGCGATTTCGGAGAGAGAAAGCGGTCTCGATGATCCCGGTTAAGACCAAGAGAAGCAGAAAGACGAACCATGTCACGGGGACGACAAGGCCGAGATAGATAAGAATGAGGAGGGGAATCCGGAAAGGCGATCCGCGCGACAGATAATGCGCCGTGGCGAGCCCGTCGAGCGCGAAGGCGATGCCGAGCGTCACGGCGACAATCACGACGATGAGGCCGTGGAGCCCGCCAAGAAACGGACCTATCCCAGCGGCGGCGCCGAAAACCAAAAGATAGACCTGCGGCAGCCGCAATCCCCCCGCTATGTCGGGCCACGGGCGGGGGAGTTGCGCCGAAAGCTGCGCCACCCGTCCGGCGAGCCAAAGATTGAGCATCAGCATGACAAGGCTGCAACCCGCCACCGCCGGCGCCGCCGCCAAAACCGTGGCGCGCGCCAAATGGCGCGCATCGAAGTCATTTGGAAGGCGCATATTGGGGCTGATCAGCCGTTCGACAAAAGGGGTAACTTCCGCGCTCAACTTCTCGAGCGCCAGGTCGAAACCACCATAGAGGGAGCTGACATAAACCGCGATCGCGACCCCAATGGTGGCGCAGATGGAGGCGGCATAGGAAAGAATGCGCTCAAGCGGAACATATTCGCGGGAAAAAAAGCTGCCTACCCGGCTTGTCACGACCCAATTCGGACTTCCCTTAGGCCGGCTCAACACCGCGAGGAGGCTTAGCCAAAAAGCCGGCAAGCCAAGGGAGAAAGCGAAAATCAGACCGCCAAGCGCGGCGGTGTCGAGACTCCCGAATTTCTGCCGCGCATTGAACAGTCCGGCAACGGTGAGCGTGGCGGAGGCCACCGCCGCGGCGCCGGCGAAAGCGCCGTATCCAAGCGTCGCGATCATGATGGGAAGCGGAGACAAATTGGCGAGAGCGGCGGCGAGAAAGGTCGCGCGGGCTGCGAGGCTAAACAAGACGGCGGCGGCGATTCCCGCTCCGATCCCAAGGGCGATGGCCGGACCATGTCTTAAGAGGCGCTTTTTCATCATGACCTGCTCTCCCGCTCGAAAGGCGGTTCGGGGCCAAAGGAAAGATAAAGTCTCCCGACGTCCCAGAGAAACCGCGTGGGCGCACCGCGCGGCCAGTGATCGCCCCTGTTCCTGGCTCATGGATATTAGAACAGTTCCGCCCCGGTGGAAATATCCCGCGGGTGGATGGCCGTCCCGCGCGGGCGCGAAATTAGCGGATTACATAGGGCAAAAGCCCGAGAAAGCGGGCGCGTTTGATGGCCTTCGCCAGTTCGCGCTGCTTCTTGGCCGAAACGGCGGTGATTCGCGACGGGACGATCTTCCCGCGCTCGGAAATGTAGCGCGAGAGGAGACGGGTGTCCTTGTAATCGATTTTGGGCGCGTTCGGGCCGGAAAACGGGCAGGTTTTACGGCGACGAAAGAAAGGCCTGCGGGGCGTGGCGGAGGTTGTCATCAGGAGCCCGCCTCCTCGCTTGCCGCAGTCTCGTCGCGCGGACGCCTCGAGGCTCTCTCGCCCCGCTCGGGGCGGGGGCCCCGGCCGCGGTCGCCGCGATCATGGCGGTCGCCGCGGTCGTCGTCGTCGCGCTTGCGCATCAACGCCGATGGGCCTTGTTCCAGAGCTTCGACCCGAACCGTCATGAAACGGATGACGTCCTCGTTGATGCCCATCTGCCGCTCCATTTCGGCGAGCGCGGCCGGCGGCGCATCGATGTTCAGGAGCGAGAAATGCGCCTTGCGGTTCTTCTCAATTCGGTAGGCGAGGGACTTCACCCCCCAATATTCCGCCTTTTCGACTTTGCCGCCGAAGGATTCGATGACCGCCTTGAAACGGGCCGTCAGCGCGTCCACCTGTTGGGCGGAAATATCTTGACGCGCCAAATAGATATGCTCGTAAAGAGCCATTCTGCTGCCTTTCCTCTAACTCCTCGCGACGCCCCCGGCGCCGACCCCTTCGAGCCTAGGAAAGGCCCGAGCCGGCAAACGAGGGCGGAGACACCGGGGACGACGCGGATCCTTCAAGATCCTGCCCGCCAAGCGAGTTCCCGTTCGGCCCCGGGCTAGAGCCGCGAAGCGGGCTTTACACCCAGATCTAGCGTCGGTGCAAGGCAAGTTCGGTGAGAACATCAGGTTTTGCAAGCCATGGCGCCTACATGAAATTACGTATGTTTCTCCTCACGATTGAGCGGTTTCAAAGTTTCGATGGTAAGGCGATATCCGACAGGTCGCATTCCGATTGTGAGAGTGTTAATCAATCATAGATGATGCCATTTCCAGCAACGGCGCGTCGTTTCCGTTGACGTGAAAAGTGGCGAAGAGGCGCATGGTGAGTTCCAGCATGAGCAGGGAACGCGTGACAACGGCACATCTGCGTTTGAAGCGGGCAAACCAGTGACGTTGGCGGCTATTGTTTTGCTCGATATGATAAGTCTGAGCCTTGCCGATGTAATGCCGCCCGGCCGGCAAAGCGCTCTCGCAAGGCTGAGAGCCTGACTCAAAAGACAACTATCGCGCGAGTCGTCTGACCGCGATCTGGATGCAGGCCAGTGTGACGAAGGCGGCGAGGGTTAGGCCGAGATTTTCGTAATCCTTGGCGATGCGGCGATTCCGGCCGAACCAAGAGAAAGTCCGCTCGACGACCCAGCGGCGCGGCAAGACGACAAAGCCCTTCAGGTCGTCACCGCGCTTGACGATTTCGAGGTGCAGCACCGGAACTTTGGCAACGGCGGCTTCGACTTGCCACGCGTTGTAGCCATTGTCCGCCCAGACCAGTTCGAGCCAGGGAAAGCGGTTGCGGATCTTGTCGAGGACAAGCGTTGCACCGTCGCGGTCCTGGATGCCTGCGGAATGAACGATGGCCCGTAGCGGCAGGCCTTCGGTATCGACAAGGGCGTGAATCTTGCGTCCCTTGACCTTCTTACCGGCATCATAACCTACCTCGCCATCAAAACCGCCCCCTTTTCCGCCGCCTTCAGCGTCTGGCTGTCGATGACAGCTGCCGTGGGGCTCGCCTCTCGCCCGAGTTGCTCGCGCAAAGTCATGTGCAGCTCTTCCCAGATGGCCTCCCACACGCCGTCCTTCTGGAACTTGCGGAAAATATTGTAGACCGTCGAGCGCGGCGGAAATTCGTCGCGCGGCAGATAGCGCCAAGGGCAGCCCGTGCGAAGCAGGTAGAAGATCGCGTTCATCGCCGCCCGCATATCGGTCTTGCGTGGCCGCCCGCCAGGCAAGGCTTCGGGAATCAAAGGCTTCAGCCGCTCCCATTCCGCATCCGTCAAATTGCTCGGATAGAGATCTTCGTCACGCCAATAGATCGCTCGCTGCTCTTTCGTCCACATCGCGAATCACCGCATCAGTTGCACATGATGCCGTGAATCATGCAACCATCCCGCGTGCAATACCCTTTTGAGACAGGCTCTGATAATCGTCAGTGCAATAGAGCAGGATTTTCCAGGACTTCAATCGTTCGAGCAGGCGGTCTAACGGGGCCCGATCACGAGGCCCGTATTCCCAGTCAATGAACTGTCCTGGATCTGGACAATAAGCCTTCCATATCCAGATTTTGCAGGCCTTTTTTTAAGAAAATGCCACATTTCGTCGAGCTCGACGACCGCGGCGCCTTCTCCGGTCGGTACTGGTTTGGGCGCGTTCTTGAGGGCGAACGTCTTGATCCATTTAAGGACGGCGGGGGTTGAAACGCCAAAAAGCCGCGCTATGCGCCGTTGCGATAAGCCGCTGAGGTAGAGCCACACGGCAAGAGCCAGAACCGCCTGACTGTGTCCGCGCCGGGGCTTGTCGATAAGGTTGTAGCCGCATTCCTTGCACTTGTAGCGCTGTTGCCCCTGCATAAAGCCGTTCTTCACGCATCGTTTGCAGCCGCATCGATAGCACACGATCATCTCCGCCTCCCCTTTGGGTCAGAAAGGGAAAGCGTAGAAACAGAATTATCTATGAGTGGTTAATACCCTCAAACATTTTGGTGCGACTGCTTCACCGCCCCCGCAGGGCGGCCAGCACGGAAGCGGAGGCGCGGCCGTTGGGCGACAAGCCGGACCGGGATTGAAAATCGGAGATCGCCTGTTTCGTCTTGGTCCCGATCACGCCATCGGCCTTGCCGTCGAGATCGTAGCCGCGCCGCATGAGAAGCGTTTGCATCTCGCGCCGCTCCACGCGCGACAGGCCCGGGTCATTCGTCGGCCACCCGGCGACGAGACCGTGCCGCCCGCGCAGCCGGTCGGACAGAAGCGCGATCGCCAGCGCATACGATTCCGCGGCATTGTAGGAATAGATCGCATCGAAATTGCGGGTGACGAGAAAAGCGGGACCCGTGGGGCCAGCAGGCAGCAGCAGCCCCGCGCTTCCGCCACCCGGAAGCCGCTGGCCGTCGATGCGGGTAAAACCCCGCGCGGCCCAGGCGGCCATCGGTTGCTTGCGGGTTCGCCCCGAGGGACCCGCATAATGCTCCGGCAGGCGGACCTCGAACCCCCATTCGCCGCCGGCGGCCCAGCCGCTCTTCCGCAAATAGGCGGCGGTCGAGCCGAGGGCGTCGGGGACGGAATTGATGAGATCCTTGCGGCCATCGCCATCGAGATCAACGGCAACCCTGAGGAATGTCGATGGCATGAATTGGGTGTGGCCGAAGGCGCCGGCCCAAGACCCGTTGAATTGGGCGGGATCGATGTCGCCGTGCTGAATGATCTTGAGGGCGGCGATGAACTCGGACCGGAAATAGGTCTGCCGCCGCCCGCCGCAGGCCAGCGTTGCGAGCGATTGCACCACCGGGCGGCTACCGAAGCTGCGGCCATAATCGGATTCGACGCCCCAGACGGCGGTGAGCGTCGCCGGGTCCACCCCGAACCGGCGTTCGGCGAGGGCGAGCGCCTGGCCCCAGCGCGCCATCATCGCGCGGCCATCGTTCACTCTTTCCTCGTCGACGAGGCCGGCGAGATAGTCCCAAATCGGCGTCTTGAATTCCGGCTGGACCTCGGCAAGAGCGAGCACGTCGGAATTAGGCGTGAGCCCGCGCGTCGCTCGGTCGAAAGTGGCGGCATCGACGCCGCCCGCTTGAGCCGCGCCGCGAAGTCCCGCGAGGCAGTCGGAAAAGCCGGCGGCGCCAGCTTGGGTGGTAACGAAAAGGATGAGGCAGAAGGCGAGGCAAGCGGAGGGTCGCCGCATCGCGCGAGCGTCGTTATTGAACAAGGCGTTTACTTTCCTGTCGAGCAACCGCATTCAATCATGCGGTAGCGAGGCAAGGCCATGTTGGCAACCATCAAGGATAGCGCCGCGATCAGGCGGCAAGAAGGCGCTGGACCTCGTTCACCAGGTCTTTCAGATGGAAGGGTTTCGACAGGATCTTGGCCTGCGGCGGGGCGTTGTTATCGGGGTTGAGCGCGACCGCCGCGAAGCCGGTGATGAACATCACCTTGATGTCGGGGTCGAGTTCGGTCGCCCGGCGGGCCAATTCGATCCCGTCCATCTCCGGCATGACAATATCGGTGAGAAGCAATTCGAACGGCTCCTCGCGCAATCTGTGATAGGCGGACATGCCGTTGTCGAACGAGGCGACCTCATAGCCCGCGTTCTGGAGCGCCTTGCCGAGAAAGCGGCGCATGTCGTGATCGTCCTCGGCCAGCAGGATCTTGTGATTGATTGGGATATGCATGTCGTTCATGGGGTCCTCGCAACTTTTGCCATCAAAACGCCGGCGAGGTAAAAATCGAGTGAAAATTACCAGATTTTGCTTTATCCATTGTTTTTTTCGAATCGCTAGCGGTTCGCGCTAAAACTGGACAGAATGCGATGACCTTGACAGATTGGCTGGCTTGCATGGGTTTTGGACGCGGGCGGCGGGGCGAGGAAGGCTTGATGACTTCAAAGCTGTCCGGCCCGGCTTCCGCGCGGGACGCACCGGCAAAGGCCGACCAACCGCACGAGCCGGAACTCGATCCTCCTTTCGAGGTGGTGGAACCTGCGCGCCTTGCCTGTCCTCTGGTTTTTTCGTCGCCCCATTCGGGTAATGTTTATCCTCGCCGTTTTCTCGAGGCCGCGAGGCTCGACGAAGCTGTGCTGCGCCGCTCGGAGGACGCTTTCGTCGATGCTTTGTTCGGCGGGGTTGCGGCGCTGGGCGCACCCCTCATCAAGGCCCGGTTTCCGCGCGCCTATCTCGATCTCAATCGCGAACCCTACGAGTTGGACCCGCGCATGTTCGAGGGACGGCTGCCGGCTTTTGCCAATACGCGCTCGCTGCGTGTCGCGGGGGGGCTTGGAACCATCGCGCGGGTGGCTGGCCAGACACAAGAGATTTACGCTCGCCGCGTGCCGGTCGAAGAAGCGATTGAAAGAATCGAGAAACTCTACAAACCCTATCACGCGTGCCTGCGCGGGCTCGTCGACCGGGCGCGGCAAAATTTCGGCATCGCCGTCCTTGTCGATTGTCATTCCATGCCTTCGGGCTCTCCGCGCACCGGCCAGCCTTCGTGGGCGGCAGCTATCGAAATGCCGCAAAAGCCGGATTTCGTCGTGGGCGATCGCTATGGAACGAGTTGCGCCACGGATTTTGTTGATGCCGTCGAATATGAGCTGCGCCGCCGCGGCTATGATGTGCAGCGCAACAAGCCTTACGCCGGGGGCTTCATAACCGAACATTATGGCAATCCCGCAAACGATTGCCATGCGATGCAGATCGAAGTGAACCGGGCCCTCTACATGGACGAACGCGCCGTGCGCAGGGGCGAAAGGTTCGCGGACGTTGCCGCCGATCTGGCTAAGGTCGCTTGTGTCTTGGCGGATGCGGTCGCCACGCGCCGCGACCGGCATCGCGCCGCGGCGGAATAGTCAGCCACGCTTTTGGCCAATGCTAGGCCCAGGTCGGGTGGGAAGCGCGTTTGCGCGTCATGCCGGCAAGCAGGAGACAAAGCGGCGGCAAATTAGCCAGCAGGACGTGAAAGAGGCCGCCGGCGTTGCCACAAGCGGCCCAAGTCAAGGGAGGAAACACCCAAAGAGGGTATTTGCAGCAAGAGGCTTGCCGCTAGTGCTGACCTATCGTAACTAACATCATCCGTCAATAGCTCAATTTCGTGTCCCAGGGCCACGAACTCGGGTTACCGGCATTTAAGACTTGTTGGAAAGGGTGATCCGGTTGGGCGGGTTCAACTCGGAAGCCGCCATCATGAACCTCGTCGACCGGGTTCCATCGGCAAGCCGCGCCGGCGGGCGCTGCGCGATCGTTTCGCGATGATCGAAGACCCGCAGAACCGTGGCGGGTGGCGCATCCGTTGCCCGAAGTGCTGCTCCTTGCCGGAGGCGGGACGATCGGCGCTTGCGACGGCGACGCGGGGATCACGGCCTTTGGTAAGGCGCATCCGCCGTTTCCGCGCCGCCGCCCGCACTTAAACTAGAGTATGTCCGTCAAAAAGTTGCTCGCCTTGTTCGCTTCCGACGTGCTCCAACACCTTGATTTGGCGCGGCGTCCTTAGCGACCAAATGATTCCGTTTGATCGGGACGCGCTCCTCCGTCTCCTCCGCCTCGCGCGACGCCACCTCCTAAACTCGTCGAAGGGGCCGCCGCGGCCACTGGGCCATCGCGAACAGCCTTCCCTGGGTTCTCGAGGTGATGTTCTAAAGACGACCCATCGCCCCTTTGACCGTGGTCACGGCGCGCAAAACATCTCCATCGTCCGCCCCTTCGCCACCAACGTCCGGCGCGCCGCCACCGCCAAAAGCAGCCTCAAACGACGAAAACAGGCCGGATGGGACAAAGAATATCTCGCCGCCCTGCCCGGCCACCTTCCGTGTTAACCCGGATTCGGAGCGCCGGGCGCTGAGTCCGCCCAGCCACGCGAGCCATGCCAGCAAGCACCCGCAACCAAAAGACAGATCAGCGGTAAATAACGACGACGGCAGATAAACCACATAAAGAGGCCGCCTGCGTTGCCGCAAGCGGCCCAAGTCTAGGGAGGAAACACCCAAGGAGGGCATCCGCGGCAAGAGGCTTGCCGCACCGCAACAATATGCACGTGCGGCGCACAAAATCAAGTGGGCTTTCCCGATTTTTTTTTGCAAACTGGATAGGAATGCAGTTCATTGTTTTTAGTTGATTTTTAAGGACAACGAGGATCCCCGGGGACAAATATTGTTCCGAGTCCGGCAAGCGAGCGGGCGCGCGTCTTTTGCACACGGGTGACCTACGCGAAAATAGGGGAAGTGCGTAATTTCGACCGGCGGGTCATCCCAAATCCGGCAAAGCGGGCGGTGGACCGGAGCGGCGATAATTTGACCTCTAGCGCCGCAAGTATTATCTCGTGAACATGCCAGTACGCTCCATCATTACCCTTCCCGATCCGCGTTTGCGCCTTGTCGGCGCGCCGGTGCCCGAAGTCGACGAGGGCATCCGCGCGCTCATGGACGATATGCTCGAAACCATGTACGCCGCGCCTGGTGTCGGCCTCGCCGCAATCCAGATCGGCGTGCAAAAACGGGTGATCGTTCTCGACGTGGCCAAACGCGCCGATGAAGCCGCGGAGCCGAAGCCTCTTTGTCTCGCCAATCCAGAAATTTTATGGGCTTCGGCGGAGCTTTCGACGTGTCAGGAGGGCTGTTTGTCGATCCCGGACGTTTTCGAGGACGTCGAGCGGCCGGCCCGCGTGCGCGCCCGTTATCTCGATCGCGATGGCCGCGCGCAAGAGATCGAGGCTGACGGCATCTTGGCGACGTGCCTCCAGCATGAGATCGATCATTTGAATGGCGTCTTGTTCATCGATCATCTTTCCCGGCTGAAGCGCGACCGTATCATGAGGAAATTCAGAAAGAACGCCAAGCACGGGGCCCCTGCCCGCAAGGCTGGCGCGGGCAAGGAACGCGCGACCGCCAGCACCGGGGCCTAACCCGCTTCGCCCCGCCGCGAGACTGGCGCGCCCTTCGATCCCCGAACTCCCGGCCCGGTGATCCGAAGCCACCCGCCAAAGGAGGCCGTAGCCGTGAATCCTGTAAGTCGAGACTTCGCCCTCGATCCCCAAGATTTGGCGCGATTATTGGTCTCTAGGGCAATCGCGGGCGACGTTGAAGGGATGGCCGCCTTGTGTGAACCGGACGCCGCGCTCGCCTGCGGCGACAAACGGATTGCAGTTGGCACGGACGCTATTCGCAAGTTCTATACTGGCTTGCCGGCGGCTGGGCGAACATTTGATCTCAGGGAGCAGCGGCCTGCGATGCTTCGCGGGAACTTGGCGCTCACTTCAACGCACCTTCCAAATGGTGTCGTCACCGCCGAGGTAGCTCGGAAACAGATCGACGGCACATGGCTGTGGGTGATGGATCAGCCCTCGATCGGTGTCTGACCGCGCATATCCTCGCGGCCGCTTCCGCGCGGCCCGTCCCTTGCCAGTGCGCATTCTTCGAGACTAATGAAACGCGCCGGAAAGCCTTATGCTGCACGGGTGTCTTGCGGTTTTTGACCCGCTGATATTTCAGCTTGGAAGTTTCGCCAAACCCGGCGGTTGAGAGTGGCCGCAATGCCCCAGAAACTGGACGCGAGGGAAGCGATCTTCGGCGACCGCTTAGCGCCGGCAATGCGCCAAGAGCTGCCGTTACGCAGGGCTATGGCGGATGACCGGGTGCGACCCTATAATCCGATGAACGGTTTCTACATCCGCGCCCTCGTGGTGGCCCTGCTGGGCAGCGCGGCTACATTTTGATATGATGGGCACGGATCTTGACGGGCGCGAGAGTCGGCGATCACGCCTCATCCCGGCAGGGATGGCGAGCCAGCGTTTCGTCTGCTGCAAAGGGTGTGAAAGGAGTTCCGAATGACTAAGGGCGGGCAGTTCAAGACGGTCATCATCGCAGCCTTGGTGGCGCTCGTGTGGACGGCCAGCGAAGCGGGCGCCGCGCAGTGCGGCAGCACGGCGGCTGGCTTCGAGGCGTGGAAGAAGCAGTTCGCCGATGAAGCAAGGGGAAGGGGCGTCAGCGCCTCTACGGTCGCGGCCCTCATGGCGGCTAACTATTCGACTGCGACCATCGCGGCTGACCGTGGCCAGCATGGCTTCCATGTGTCGCTCGAACAGTTTCTCGCTAGGCGTGGCGGCTCGGTCATCGCGTCGCGCGGGCGCGCACTCAAGCAATCCAATGCGGCACTCTTTGCGTCCATTCAGCAACACTACGGCGTCCCGCCGGGGCCGCTCATCGCCATTTGGGGAATGGAGACGGGCTTCGGGAGGGAGCACGGGAATCAGAACACTTTGTCGGCAGTGGCTACTCTCGCCTATGACTGCCGCCGGTCGGCCTATTTCACCGACCAGCTTTACGCGGCTCTGACACTGATCGATCGCGGGGTTCTCTCGGCAAGCACGCGCGGCTCCATGCACGGTGAAATCGGCCAGACCCAGTTCTTGCCCAAGACGATCCTCGAGTACGGCACCGGCGGAAGTCTCGACACCGCGGCCGGCGCGCTGTCCTCGACGGCAAATTTCCTCAGAGCCCATGGCTGGAGCGTGGGTGCGGGGTACCAGCCCGGCGAAGCCAATTTCGGAGCCATCCAGGCATGGAACGCTGCTCCGGTCTATCAGCGGGCCATCGCGCTTATTGGCCAACAGATTGACGGAGGGGGGGGGCCGTCTGGGAGGCGCTGAAGGGCCGGTTTGCCGCGCGGCGTGGCCGCCGTAAGATTGCACCCGCACGCACGGCAGCGATAGCGCCGCAAGTCTCGCACAACTCCGTTTTTGACGTAGTCCGTTGCTTGGCAACGCTTGCGGATAATCCCGGTCATCGCTTCTCCCCCGGTTGGTGGCCACGACCTTTCCGCTCCCATGATCGTCAAATCTATCTTACGTTAGGACTCTCGAAAAATTAACCGCGGCGCACGGCAACCATCCTTGTTCGCCTCAACACAGGCAGTACTATTTGTAAACCTTACTAGAACTTTGCGATTTACATGAGACTTGCAAAATGAGAGTCCTTCCGGAGCTGGCCTCGCCAGCCTCCCGAAGGAGCCTGTCATGCGGGCCATCCTAGGTGCTTGCGCTTTGTGTTGCGGCATTATTTCCATGCCGGAAGCCGACGCATCCGTGCTGATCCATATCGATCTCGGCTCGCAGACCATGCATGTGAGCTCGGACATGGGCAGCTATGACTGGCGGGTTTCCACGGCACGTTCAGGCTACCGGACGCCGCGCGGGACTTACCGGCCCTATCAGTTGCTGCGCATGCACTATTCGCACAAATATCAGATGTCGCCGATGCCCTATTCCATCTTTTTCGCCGGCGGCTATGCGATCCATGGCACTTATGAGACGGCATGGCTTGGCCGTCCCGTCTCGCACGGCTGCATTCGGCTCGCGCCGGGCAATGCCGCGCGCCTTTTCCACATGGTGCAAGCGGAGGGCGCAGAGATCACCATCTCCGGGGTGCCGCCACGCATGAGCTATTATGCCAGGCTCCATAGGCGGTGGCGTGGCGCCGGCACGGCCTACGCCTTGTGGCGCCGGAAACCTCACAACGCGCTCGCCTACGCACCGGCGAGGCATGCGCCAGCCGCGGTCCGGGCCTGGCAGATCAATCCCGTTGTCAGGTCGTTGCCGCAATGGCCAACGTGGCCGTGAGCCTCCCGGTCCAGCGGCATCCGTTTCCATCAAATCGGACCCGTGGTTAAGGCAAAAAGCCGGCGGCACCGGCGTTCCCGCCCGGCGCAAAATGCGCCGTGAAGTGGCGCAAAAACGGCGCCTGTTTTGTGATCCTGTAAGGCGGGATCGCATCGCGCCGCCGCCAGACGAGATCCAGCACTTCGATGACGTAGTCGAAATGACTTTGGGTATAGACGCGGCGCGGAAACGCGAGCCGGACTAATTCGCGCGAGGCGGGGATTTCGTCCTTCCCGCCGAGCAGGGGACGGCCAAACATCACGCTGCCGAGTTCCACGGCGCGAATGCCGCCTTCGAGGTAAAGCGCATTGACGAGCCCGATGCCGGGATAATCGCATGGCTTCAAATGGGGGCAGAACGCCGCCGCGTCGATAAAGACGGCGTGACCGCCCGCCGGGCGGACGATCGGGATATCGCGCGCGATAAGGCGGCCGGCCATATACTCGACCGTCGCGTGGCGGTAGCGCTGATATTCATATTCCAAAGCCTCCTTGAGCCCTACGGCAATGGCCTCCAGATCGCGTCCCGCAAGCCCGCCGTAGGTCGGGAAGCCTTCCGTCAGGATAAGCATGTTGCGGAAATCCTCGGCCCATTCATCGTCGTCGCAGCCAAAAAAACCCCCGATATTCGCCAAGCCGTCCTTCTTGGCGCTCATCGTGGCGGCGTCTGAGAGCGCGAACATTTCCCTGGCGATTTCGACCAGGCTCCGGTCCGCGAAACCCGGCTCATATTCCTTGATAAAATAGGAATTTTCGGCAAAGCGGCAGCAATCGATGACCAAGGGAATGTGAAATTCCTTGAGTATCTCCTTGACCGATTTGATATTTTCCATGGAAACGGGCTGGCCGCCTCCGGCGTTGTCCGTCACGGTAATCATGCAGAACGGAATATTTGCCGCCCCTTTTGTCTCGATGATATGCGTGAGCTTGCCGGTATCCATATTCCCCTTGAACCGCGTTTCGGAATAAATGTCTTGGCCCTCCGGAGTCAGCAAATCCACGGCCTGCGCGCCGGCGTATTCAATATTGGCGCGGGTGGTATCGAAATGGCTGTTGTTGGGGACGATCGCGCCTGGCTTCAGGCGCGTGGCGGCCAGAATACGTTCGGCGGCCCTGCCCTGGTGGACTGGGAAAATATGCTTGAAACCGGTAATCTCGCGCACCGCGTTTTCGAAGCGATGCCAGGAAGTGCTTCCCGCGTAGCTTTCATCTCCAAGCATCAGCGCGGCCCATTGCCGCGCCGACATGGCGCCCGTGCCGCTGTCGGTTAAAAGGTCGATTGTGATATCTTCCGCATCAACCAAAAAAACATTGTTGTGGGCGGACGCCAAGCATGCTTCCCGGTGGCCGTGCGTGGTGATCGGCAATGCTTCGGTCATCTTGACACGGAAGGGCTCGATGATCGTATGCATAAGACGGCTCCCTTCAAGCTCCAAAAAGGAGGGACGATGCGCGGGGCTCGAAATCTCAGATGGGAGGGAGGCCGACGATTGTCCACGATGATCCAGGCTACGCGGAAAGGGCCGCGCTGTTAACGAGAACCGCCGGTTGTGACCTGGTTCCATCTGAAATAGGAAACGACGATGGAGTGGATGATCTACGGCGCCAGCGGCTACACGGGAGAATTGATCGCGCGCGAGGCAAAAATCCAAGGCATGACCCCTATTCTTGCCGGCCGAAGCAGGGCGAAGATCGCCCCGTTGGCCACTGAATTAAATCTCGCGTCGAAAACTTTTCGCCTCGAAGGGCCGTCCGAAACCGTGCAAGCGCTGCGTGGCGTTCGCCTCGTGTTGAATTGCGCGGGGCCTTTCTCGAAGACCGCCGATCCCTTGATGCGCGCGTGTCTCGCCGTCAAGGCAGATTATCTGGATATAACGGGTGAAATCGACGTTCTCGAAGGCGCGCACCGCTTCGACGCCGAGGCTAAAGCGGCGGGCGTCGTCTTATGCCCGGGCGCCGGCTTCGACGTGGTGCCGACCGACTGCATAGCCCTGATGCTCAAAAGAGCATTGCCGGAAGCGACTGAACTGGCGCTCGGGTTCGAACTCTCCGGCCGGCGGATGTCGGCGGGCACCGCCAAGACACTCGTCGAAGGATTGGGCAAAAGCGGCAAAATTCGACGCGCCGGCCGGATTGTCGATTGTCCACTTGGCCGGGGATTGCGCCGCATCGATTTTGGGCGCGGCACAAAGCTGGCGATGCCCATCCCATGGGGCGATGTCGCCTCGGCATTTTACACCACGGGTATTCCAGACATCACCGTCTTCACGCCAATTTCGCCGGTGTCGCTGGCAATCGCGCGAGCGACCATTGCCTTCGGACCCGTCCTCCGGTCATCCGCGCTGCAACGTTGGCTCATTAAGAAGATCGAGAAAGATGTGAGAGGGCCGGACGTTTCGGCGCGCGATGCGAATCCGAGTTTTGTGTGGGGCGAGGCAAAGGATGCACGCGGGCGGAGCCAGGCGATCCGCATCGTCACGTTGAACGGCTATTCCCTAACTGTTTTCAGCTCCTTGGCCCTCGCCCAACACTTGATGTCGAATGCTTGTCCCCCCGGTTGCTGGACACCGGCAGAACTCGTCGGCGAGAACTTCATTTTGAGTTTGCCCGGCACGTCGAGGCTCGATTTGCCGCATCAAGATGCGTAAAGGGAGCGGTCCGTCCATCGGAGCTGGACGCCAATAGGGAATCGGGATGGTGGCTTCAGGCAAGCGCAACTGGGCGACGCCGCGCGACAACAATCTCGGCCTCCGTAGGATCGAGAACCGCGCAGGCTTGTCGGTCAGCGTTCTCCCAAACGGCTGCATCTTCGCGATCGAACATCGGCGCGAAGACGGGACGACAATGATCAATCAATTGCTTGGATCGCCTGTCGATGGAGGCATCGCCCGGCTGTATCTGCGGATTGGCGGCGCGGCCCCCATCTCCGTCGCGGCCGCCGGGCCTGGCGCCAAGGGCCGGTTCGGCGCCGCCGGCGACCGTTTTGTTTGGGAAGCCCAAACGAGCGGACTTCACCACCGCGTAACACTCTCGCTGCATCCGCGGGACGCCATTTGGCTTTGGTGCCTGGAAGTGACGAATATTGGCGAAGCCGCCCGGGCCATTGATGCGGTTCTCATACAGGACATTGGCCTCGGAGACCGTGGTTTCTTGATGACCAACGAGGCCTACGCCTCGCAGTATATCGACCATCATATCGCCCGCCACCCGCGTTACGGGCCGGTCGTAATGAGCCGCCAGAACTTGCCACAGGGCGGGTGGCATCCGTGGGTTGTCCATGGATGCCTCGACGGCGCGAGCGGCTTTGCGACCGACGGGATGCAGCTATTCGGCCCGGCCTTTCGCGACCGCGACGAGTTCGGCTTCCCCTTCGGCACGAGCCTGCCAAGCAAGCGCCTCCAGCATGAGCTTGCGTGCGCGGCGATCCAGTCTTCTCCGGCCAGGCTGCCGCCGGGCGCCCGCGCGGCATGGCGGTTTTTTGCGCTCTATGATCAAAACCACGCCGAGGCCTCGAACGATGGCGACCTCGCCCGGATCGATGCGGTGGCGTGGCATGATAAAGACCGCGCGGACATTGCCTTCTCCGCGCCGGTCAGGAGCGTCCTGCAGGGTGCCCCTTCGGCCGCGGCCGAACCGATCGGCGTTGACGGCCTCGCACAACGCTACCCGGACCGGCTCCACGAGGAGCGAGCGGAAGACAACCTCCTCTCCTTCTTCACCCCTGATCCGCCGCACAACCGCCATGTCGTGCTCAGGGACAAGGAGCGGCTCGTCGGCCGCCGCCACGGCACCCTGCTGCGTTCCGGCCAAATGATGCTGCCCGATGAAGCAACTCTTTGCGCTACCTGCTGGATGCACGGCGTGTTTGCCGCCCAATTGACGATCGGAAACACATCGTTTCACAAACTCTTTTCCGTCTCGCGCGATCCTTACAACATTACGCGCGCCAGCGGTTTGCGTATGTTGATCGACGCGGGCGAGGGCTGGCGGCTGCTCACCATTCCGTCGGCGTTCGAGATGGGCCTTTCCGATTGCCGCTGGATCTATCTTCTCGGCGGACGCACGATCACCGTCCGCGCCATTGCCTCCGGCGAAGAACCGGCGATGCAATGGCGCGTCACGGTCGAGGGCGAGCCCTGCCGCTTCCTCGTCTTCGGACACTTGGTGTTGGGCGAGCGCGAGTTCGATTGCGACGGTCTTATCGAGGTTGACACGCAATCCAAACGCTTTTCGTTGCGTCCCGGCGCGGACTCGCTGTGGGGCCAGCGCTATCCCAACGCGGTCTACCATGTTGTCGCCAGCACCCCCGAGGCCTTCGAAGCCATTGGCGGCGACGAGTTGCTCTACGACGATGGGCAGCCGAGGAATGGGGCCTATCTGGCGCTGCGCACGTGGCCGCTGCGCGACCTCGGTTTCGCGGTCGTTGGTTCGATGACCGATCCCGAAGCGGCGGAGCGACTTGCAGCCAAATTTGAGCATGGTGTCGAGGACGCGAGCCTGCTTCTGCCCGCGCGGCGCTTCTGGGGACGAGTCACCCGCAACCTCCGCGTCAAGGGTGGTGGGGGCGCCGCTCTCGACACGCTGTTCCCGTGGCTCGCGCATAACGCGATGATTCATCTGACGGTGCCGCATGGGCTCGAGCAATACACAGGCGCCGCCTGGGGAACCCGCGATGTCTGCCAGGGGCCGGTCGAGTTCCTCCTTGCGCTGGAACATGACGACCCGGTCAAGGAGATCCTGCGCATCGTCTTCGCGCAACAATACGAGGCGCGCGGCGACTGGCCGCAATGGTTCATGCTCGAACCCTATTCGATCATCCAGGATAAGGTCAGCCACGGGGACATCATCGTCTGGCCGCTCAAGGCGCTCAACGACTATGTCGAGGCGACCGGCGACACCGGCTTTCTCGACGAGAAGGTCGCATGGCGGCGCGAGGACACGCTTGAGCAAACGGCGCGGACCGATACTGTCGCCGCGCATGTGGAAAAGCTGCTTGCGGCCACGCGAGCGCGCTTCATCCCCGGCACGCATCTAATTCGCTATGGCGAGGGCGACTGGAACAATTCGCTCCAGCCCGTCGATCCCAGGATGCGGGACTGGATGGTGAGCAGCTGGACGGTCGCGCTTCTATTCCAACAGCTCACCCGCTACGCCGAAGTGCTGCGCCGCGCGGGTCGGGAGGCCGATGGCGCGAGCCAGCTTGCGAACGAGATGAAGGCGGATTTCAATCGCTATCTCCTTCGCGACGATACGGTCGCGGGCTATGCCGTGTTTGATCCGGACGGGGGCTCGCCCGAGCTCTTGCTGCATCCGAGCAATTCGCGCACGGGTCTCAAATACTCGCTGCTGCCAATGGCGCGCGGCATCATTGGCGGACTGTTCACGCCGCAACAGGCGGCGCACCATCGGCGGCTCATCCGCGAGCATCTGCTCTTCCGCGACGGCGTCAGGCTGATCGACCGGCCGGTCGCCTATCGCGGCGGCCCGCAAACTATGTTCCGGCGGGCGGAATCGTCCTCTTTCTTCGGGCGCGAAATCGGCCTCATGTATGTTCATGCGCATCTACGCTACGCCGAGGCGATGGCGGTCCTTGGCGAGGCCGAAGCGCTTTGGGATGCGCTAATGCTTGCAAACCCGATCGCCGTGACGGATCGCCTCGCGCAAGCCACGCCGCGGCAGCGCAACGCCTATTTCAGCAGCAGCGACGCAACGTTTCCCGATCGTTATGCCGCGAGCGGCGAGTGGTGGCGGGTCGAAACCGGGATGATCCACGTCGAGGGCGGCTGGCGGATCTATTCCAGCGGCCCAGGCATCTACGCAAAGCTCATCATCGGCCACGTGCTTGGACACCACAGGCGGTGGGGCAAGCGGACCGCGCGGCCCTTATTGCCGCGGGCACTTCAAGGCGTGACGGTGGAATTGGACAGCGGCGGCCGAGGCGCCGGTTTGCCGCCCATTCCCTCCGATGCGGCTTCCGGGAAGAAATAGACCGCCGCGCGCGCCGGTGCCGGCACGGTTTTGCAGCCTCGAGGTCACAAAACGTAACGCTGCGTCATAAAATGTGAGCGCCAGCCCACGCATGGATCGCGGCTCGTGTTTCGCTGGATTCGGGCTTGAATTTGCACGGCTTTCCAAGTCAAAGGAGGCTGTTTCAGGCCGCATCGAAAAAATATGTCTACCCCCAACTGGGGGATGCGCGCCGGCCCTTTCGTCGCCACAATTCAGGCGCGATTGGGCAGAACAGCCAGTCGCAACCTATTTCGACACGGATGCGGATTGCCGGAAACTCCTAGTCGCCATCGCGACAGGTGGTTTTGAGGTGCTGGTAAATCATGCCTTATATTCAATTCAGCTAACGAACAAATTTCTCCGGTTCCCGCGCGTCCGCCAGCAGACGCGCGGGAACTTTTCATTTCAATATCTCTAGCGCATTTTCGTCGTTGGTGGAATCGCAGGGGGTTCCAGTGGGGCGAGATTTGTGATTCGCTTTCCTCGTTGATTCGACGGGGGATTGCGATGCGCAAGCCTTATTCCCGGGACCCGCGGGAACGGGTCATGGCGGCGGCGGACGCGTGGCGAGACGAGCGCCCGTCTGGACGCGCCACCATCAATGACCGCCGCCGTCTTGGCTGCCTTGTTGGATGCTCCGGAATATCCTCGGGTTGGGCGGTCCCTCCACATCGAGAAATCCGGCCGCGCCCTTGCGTAGGCGGCCCAAGCTGTGATCGACGAGAATATAAGTCCCCGGAACTTGCGTCTTGAATTCGACCATCGTCGCTCCGCCGGCGGGGACCAGGATGGTCTGCACATTGCTGAGGGTTTCGGTCGCCCCTTCCGGATGGACCTTGTCGAACATCTCGCCGATGACATGAAAGCTCGACACGAGATTGGGTCCGGCATTCCCGAAAAAGATCCGCACGGTCTCGCCGACCTTGGCTTTCAACGCGCGCTCTTTGCTAAGCGACCCGGCGCTCCCGTTGAAAACCACGAAATCCGGTGTCTCGTTCTCCATTTTGCCGATGGCGGCCTCGTGGACGCCGCTTTGGGCTGGATCTCCCTTGAGATAAATATCGCCTTCCATCACGTAGAATTCCTTGTCCACCTTCGGCCAGCCACCCGGCGGCTCGACGACCACGAGACCGTACAGTCCGTGCGAAAGATGATAGGGAATCATCGGCGTCGCGCAGTGATAGATAAAAACGCCCGGCTTCATGGCCTTGAATTGGAAGACGCTCGTCGCGCCGGGCGGGGTCTGGGTTACCTTGCCGCCGCCGCCGGGTCCGAGCACCGCATGTGAATCGATGCTATGGCTGAACGGACTGTCGAGCGCGTTGTGCAGCGTGAGTGTGACCGTATCTCCCTGGCGGACGCGGATCATCGGGCCGGCACGGTTCCGTTATAGGTCCGATAATGGTAACCGATCCCGTCGGCGAGGAGCCCGGTGACCGGCCGGGCTTCCAGCTCGACGTGAACGCTCGCCGGCTTCTTGCGGTTGACCGGTGGAGCAACCGCGGGCGCGGGCAGCCGCTCGAGATTCGCGGGCAGGGCGGGAACCTGGGCCTCATCCGCAACCGGAACAGGCGGCTCGGGAGCTGGCGTGCCGGTTTTGCTCATTTCCTGCGCCTGGGCGCAAACCGCGCATAAGGCGAGGGGCAACGCGGCCAATCGTGCGAACGGCCCTAGCCGTGTACGAAGTCTTTTCCCTGAATTCTTGGGCGGCATCGTTGGTCTCCTCCTGAACCGCGCCACTGGCCTGGCCAGCCGCGCACTTTATTGTTTTTCTGGCCAATTCTTCCGGGCGGGCGCCGCCCGGAACGGGAAGGCCGCTCAACGGGCAACGACGATCAGCGTGCCCGTCATTCCCGCGTCGCGGTGACCTGGCAGATCGCAACCGAATTCATATTCTCCGGGCTTCTCGACCAGAATATTCTTGCGGGCGATCTCGCCCGCCTTGGCTTGCAAGCGAAAACCGAAAGCCGACACGAAAAGGCCGTGCTCCGTTTCAGCTCCTCGGTTGTCGAGAACCAGCGTGACCGCCCGCCCGGCTCTGACCTGAACCTTCGCCGGAGCATATTTGAATTCCGTGGAAACGATCCTGACTTCGGCGGGCTTGGTCTCGTTCGAGGGCTCCCGCGCCGCAACCTGTGCCTGCGCCCGAGCAGCTAATGAAATCGCGATCGCAGCGATAATGATATTGAATCGTGCAATGTACAGAGATTCATTCCTGTCTGCCATTTCTTCCTCCCGCAAATTGCCTTTGAGGTAATGTCACCGGTCTTCCCCCAAACAGTGGCGTTTCCATTACAATCGTATCTGCAGAAGCGCATCCGGCGAATGTCTTATGCGCCGCGATAAAGAATATCTAATGCTGAATAACATTAATTCTCTTTCGTTTCGGCCACTATAGGTAAATTAAACTGCAACAGCAGCGGCCGCACCCCCTGATTGGGGGTGCCGGTCTCAGGTCCGCCGCGCCATGCAAGGCGAGTGATTCAGCGTGGCGACCCAGACCTCTGGCCGCCTCAGCCCTTCGGAAGATGGCCGAACTCGATGACAATTTGGCGCTCACCGGCCCGGCCCGGAACCGCACGCCGGCTGCCGGGAACCTTTTCCCTTGAAACGCATCTTATCTGGCAGCAAGGGGATGAGGCATGAGATCAGCGCCCGCGCCGCATGTTGCCGGCCATCCCGGCGATGCCGAGCTCGTCCGGCGCGCGCTCGCCCGAGACGACACGGCATTTCGCACCATCATGGAGCGGCACAATCGCCGGCTGTACCGGATCGCCCGATGCATTCTGCGGAATGACAGCGAAGCCGAAGATGTGGTCCAGGAAGCGTATCTCAAAGCCTTTACCCATCTCGGCGGCTTTCGCGGCGACTCTAGTCTTGCGACATGGCTTTCCCGCATCACCATGAATGAAGCCTTGGGGCGGTTGCGGCGTGAACGCCCGGCGGTGGCCCTGGAAACCTTCGACGCGCGACGAACCGAGGCTCAGATCATCAAATTCCCTCAAACGGTGACATCCGGCGATCCGGAACGAACAATGGCGCAACGGGAAGTTCTGCGGCTTGTCGAGAGAGCGACCGACAATCTCCCCGAGATATTTCGGATTGTATTCATGACGCGGGTGATCGAGGGCATGAGCACCGAGGAAACCGCGAACCTCCTCGGTCTTCAGCCGGATACGGTGAAGACGCGGCTGCATCGCGCGCGGCGGCTCGTGCGCGATGAGCTGGACAAGCAAATCGGCCCCGTGCTCATGGACGCGTTTCCGTTCGCCGGCAGGCGTTGCGAGCGCATGACCAACGCCGTGCTGCAACGGCTCATCCCTCCCGGATAATTTCCGGGAACGTTTCCGCACTCCGATCATCTAACCGGCGTCAACACATTAAGACAAGGGAGGTTAAATATGAAACCAAAGCGAAAAAACATCGTTGGGCTGGCCTTAGGACTTGCCATTATGCTGACGATAGGGGGAGTCGGTTCATTCGCTGCCGCGAAAGCGTCCCGCTCGCCCGACGCGGCCGTGGAGCGGACGCGGCAAGAGGTTAAGATGCTCGATGATCTCTTCAAGAACGCGATAGTCCTGATTGACTCCCATTATGTGAAAAAGCCTTCCGACTTTCCTGCCGCCACCGCAGCCAAGGCGCTGTTCGCCGCGATGAAGAAAGACGGGTGGTACGATGTGCGGTTACTGGGGCTTACCGATGTGATAGGGGACCCGGACGATGTTCCACGCGACGCTTTCGAACAGACGGCCGCGAAGAAGTTGCTTGCGGGCGACGCGTCATACGAAGAGATTGTCAAGAAGGATGGAAAGCGCTACCTGCGCGTTGCAACAGGCGTACCCGTAGTCTCGGAAAACTGCGTCATGTGCCACGCGAACTTCAAGGGGAACAAGGGGAACGTTGGGGCATTATCGTACACCGTGCCCGTGGTTAAATAATCGGAGCATGAAGCGTCGAGTTCATCTCTGTTCCGGTAAAACCGGCGTCAACACAAACCCTCGGGCGCCATGCGAGTGTCCGGTAGCAAAAGTCAGGAGTTTCTCATGCTAGTCCGATTGAGCGCGGCGATCGCCGCATTGTACATACTAAGCGGCGCGGGCGTCGCGCAAGCCGCGGCCAAGCTCACCGATCCACAGATCGCTCACATCGCCTACACGGCGGGGCAACTCGATATAGAGGCTGCCAAGCAGGCCATATCGAAATCGACGAACAAGGATGTCCGTGCTTTCGCCGAGGATATGCTGCGCGACCATACGGCGGTGAACGACAAGGCGCTCGCCCTCGTGAAGAAACTAAACGTCACGCCGGAAGACAATGACACCAGCCGCGCCCTGACCAAGCAAGCGTCGGCGAAACGTGCCGAGCTTTCGAAGCTCAATGGCGCGGCGTTCGACAAGGCTTACATTGCCAATGAGGTCGCGTATCACAAGACCGTGAATGGCGCGCTTGAGACGACGCTCATTCCGTCCGCCAGCAATCCTGAGCTCAAGAGCCTGCTGCAGACCGGCCTGAAGATCTTCCAGGGGCATCAGCAGCACGCCGAAGAGGTTGCGCGTGCGTTGAAGTAAGGAGACTCCGATGCTGCCGGGACGGTATCTCTTCGTATTCATGGTGATGATATGGGGGATAAATTCCGTTCCGGCGCGCGCGGAAACGATTCACGTTACAATCGACAAGCTTGTCTTCTCGCCGGCGGACCTCAAAGCAAAGGTGGGCGACACCATCACGTGGATCAATAGGGACATCGTCGCGCATACGGCGACCGCGCGCGGCGACTGGGATGTGATGATTCCGGTTAATAAGTCGGCAAGCTTGGTTCTGACAAAGGCCGGAATCGTCGCGTATTATTGCCGCTTCCATCCCAACATGAAGGGACGGATCACCATCGCGCCGGAGTAAAGCGCCGCGCCGCCAACTGTTTGAACCCAAGAACTGGCGGCCGCGGCGGCCGGCGAATACGCCCTCCATGCGTCGCACCCCATGCGCGGCAATCCGCAACGAGAGAGAACCGGTAGGACTCCCCTCAATCCCTTCATGGGAATCGGTTCCGACGACCTGAGCCGGCTCTAGCCGTCTGACTCATGGCAGCGTCCCGGCCGGCAAAGTCAGGTGCCAATATTCATCGTTCAATATTCATCGCCAATGTGACATCCAAAGCCGGTATTGCAACATACGCGCCTCAAGCCGCGGGCGGGCGGATCGCAAACTTTGACCTGCCGAGCCTTTTTGATGACATTATCCTGGGACACGAGATATAGCTCCTTCGCCGAGGACGCGGGGGCTCGCCCCTCTGTATAACGCAACCGATTCTCCTCGCCGTTACCGAGTTTCGTGTTACTCTGGCTCCATTAGGTTCAAATAGTTCAGGGGAATGCTTTTCTTAAGGTACAGCCCGTCTTAAGGTACAGACCGGTGCCAATTTCTTGCGGTGTTTGTCGTGTGCGGCCGGACCGAGATCGATGTGTCTGTTTTCGTTAAGGGTCGGGGTCCGGGTTTGGGGGTTCCGCCGCCCAGCGAGGGGGGCGGCGCTATTTCTGTTTGCGAGCGCGACGCTTGCCGCTTGCACGCATCCCCCGCCGGTGGGGTCCAATGAGCCGCCGGACGCGGTTGACCGGATTCGCGCCGTCGACTTGCAGCCGCGGTTTCCGCAGTCCTCCGCCACCGCCAATACGGGATCGGCGGAGAATAGGCCCCAGCTATATTACGGGAGCTCGGGCGGGCAAGCCACGGGCCCGGCGGCGGCCTCGCCCGACCCGGCCCCTGGGGCGGCCCCGGCCCCTGGCGGCGGCGTCACTTTAAACTTTGAGGATAGCCCAGTGAGCGCCGTGGCGAAAGTCATCTTGGGCGACATTCTGGGGGTGGGTTATTCGATCGATCCGCGCGTGCAAGGAACCGTCAGCCTTTCCTCCGGACGTCCGGTTCCGAAATCGCAGGTGTTGTTCGTCCTGGAGAGCGCCTTGCACACGAGCAATGCGGTATTGGTCCACGATGCCGGGGGCTACCATATCGTTCCGTCGGACGACGCCGTCGGCAGCGGCGCCGTCGATCGCGCGGGGGAGGGCCGCAATCCGGAGCCTGGTTATGGAATCTCGGTGGTTCCCTTGCAGCATGTCTCGGTGCAAACGATCGCGAAACTCTTGGAAAGCTTCGCGGCAAAACCCGGTTCGATCCGGGCCGACCCAACGAAAAATCTGCTCCTCGTCGTCGGCAACGGAACCGAGCGCCGCACCGCCGTCGAAACCATCCTCAGCTTCGACCAGGATTGGATGCGCGGCCAATCGGTCGGTATTTTTCCGGTTCATAGCACGCAGCCCGAGCCTTTGGTCGCCGAACTCGAAAAAATCCTGGACTCTGGGGAAGACGGCCTCAGCCAACATTTGGTCAAGCTGGAACCAGTCAGCCGCATGAACGCCGTCCTCGTGGTGGCGCGCAAGCCCGAATTGCTGCGCGCCGCCGCGAAATGGATCAGCCGCCTCGATAATTCGACCGTCGCGAGCACCGGCGTCAAGGTCTATAAGGTCCGCTACGGCGACTGCGTCAAGATCGCGAAGCTGCTCAACGCTTTGTTCCTCGGCGGCCCCGCAAGCACGCTCGAGTCGCCCACCAACCAAATCGCACCCGGCGGGGGCGCGACGGCTTTGACTACCGGGTTTGGCGGGGGTGCGGGCGCGGGCGGCGGTGGAGGCCTGGGCGGCGGCGCGGGCACGGGCGGGGGCGGAGCTCTGGGCGGAGGCGGAGCTCTGGGCGGAGGCGGAGCTCTGGGCGGAGGCGGAGCTCTGGGCGGAGGCGGAGCTCTGGGCGGAGGCGGAGGTCTGGGCGCCGGTCAATCCCAATCGCAAGGGCCGTTTGGAGCTTTATCCGCCGGCGGGGGGGCGGGGACGCCCGAGTTGCGCGCCGCGGCGTCCGAGACGGCTGGCTTTGCGGGAGGTTTTGGCGGCGGCGGCGCGGGCGGGGGCCGTCCACTTCTGCCAGGGGTCCGGATCCTGCCGGATGTCGCGAACAATGCGGTCGTGATCTATGCCAATGCGGAAGATTACCGGATCATCGAAAGGGCGCTTGATCAGCTCGACCGGCCGCAGCTGCAGGTCGCCATCGATGTGACAGTCGCGGAAGTGACACTCAACAACGCACTTAATTATGGAGTTCAGTTCTTTATCGGACACACAATGTTAGGCACTAGCTCCAGCTCCAGCTCTAGTACTACTGGCACTACTACTACTACTTCGTCTGTTACCGGCGCGACCGGGGCCTTCAACTCGTCGGGAACGTCGCTACCTTTAAGCTCGACGTTGCCAGGCTTCAATGCTATAATTGGCAGTACTCTCACGCCGCATGTCGTCATCAACGCCTTGAATCAATACACGACTACAAAGATGCTCGCAAATCCGTCGCTCGTGGTGCTCGACGGTCAGGTGGCGGCCCTTCAAGTGGGCGAAACGGTGCCGGTAACGACAGGCAGCGCGAATATATTGACCGCGGCGACTTCCACCTCGAATACTGTGTTCAATTCCATCAGCTACCAAAATACGGGCATTGTTTTGAGCTTTCGGCCACACGTCCATGCCAACGGCATCGTTAACCTCGAGATCGACCAGGAGATCAGCGCGTGCGAGAATTGCAGCGCCGTCGCCACCGGTAATCTCACGCCGTCGTTCACGGACCGCCACGTCAAGAGCTCGATCCAAGTGCCGAATGGCCAGACCGTCCTGCTCGCCGGCCTCATCCAGGAGGAGCATGACCAGGCGCGCGGCGGAATCCCAGTTCTCGATCAAATTCCTATCCTTGGCGAAGCCTTCGCCAACAACAACAACAATGCCGTCAGCCGCACGGAGCTCATCATCTTCATAAGGCCGGAGGTCATTCGCGACAGCGTCGATGCCTCGGTCGTCGCCGAGGAGCTCCGTTCCAAGATAAGGGGCGACAAAATTGGCACGACGCACCCGCCGGGCGCCGTGACCCCGTACCCGCTTGGGCTGGTGCAATGAGCGGAACCCCGCTTTGCCGCGCCGGACTGAGAATGCGCCCGGCCGGAGACGAGATTGACTTGGTTTTGGCGGCGCGGGGCGGGGCGTCGTGGCGAGGGTTGATCACATACGCCGCATTCGCTGTTCTCGGCTGCTCCGTGGCGATCGCGAGCCTTGTTGCCGCGCCTGGCGCATCAGGCCTCCTTGGCGGCGCCCTGGGGCTTTTGATGCTCGCGGTAGCGGTGGCTGATGCCCGCGCGTTCATTATCCCCGACAAGCTGACCATCGCCGCTTTCCTGCTTGCGTTGACGAATGCGGCGAACGAGGGTTTGGAAAGCATGCCGGAAAACATCGCGGTTGCCGCGTTGCGTGGACTTGTTCTGGCCGTTGCATTTTTCGCCCTGCGGGAAATCTACTCGCGGCTGCGCCGTCGCCCTGGAATTGGCCTTGGCGACGTCAAGCTCGCCGCGGTCGCCGGCGCGTGGCTCGACTGGACGCTCATTCCGGTTGCGATTGAAATCGCGGCGCTCACGGCACTGAGCTTTTACGTGGCGAGCCGGCTTGTCCTGCGCCGTCCTTTGTGCGCGGCCGCGAAATTGCCTTTCGGGCTTTTTTTCGCGCCGGCAATTTGGTTTTGCTGGCTGCTCAACGCAATATTTTTCGAATTCTAAGGGAGCACGGCCATGAGGATCGTTACCGTCGCGCAGGGCCAAGCTCAATTTGCCGGCTTCGTCCGCGGCCGGGAGGCGCGAAAGCCGGGCCGATGGCGTTTTTGGGCCGGCGTGCTCGTTTGCCTGGCAATTTTCGCGAACCCCGCCGCCGCGGACCGGTTGCGCGACGGGATCCGGGCGTTCGCGGCCCACGATTACGCAACGGCCGCCCGCATCTTTACGGATCTCGCCCCGCTCGGCGACGCACGGGCGCAGACCTATCTCGGCTACATGTTCGCCCACGGCGCGGGCGTGCCGCAAAATTTTATGGTGGCGGCGGGATGGTACCGCTGCGCCAGTCAGCAGGATTTTCCTGCCGCGCAGTACATGCTTGGGCTTATGTTCGACAAGGGCCAAGGCGTTCCGCAAGACTACGTCGTCGCCTACGCCTTGCTTGACCGCGCGGTCGCGGGGGCAGGTCCGGAGCGCCAGCGTTGGGTCCGGATACGCGATGCCGTCGCTTCGAAATTGAGCCTCATCGAACGGGTCCGGGCGCAACAGCTGGCACTGGGACCCCCGGGAGGCAGCTGCTTACCAATCGTCACCGGCTATTAGGTCGCCTCGTCTCGCCAGCAAATTGTGGTGCATACGACGGCGCGCAATACTATACTGTGCTGGCCTGAGTGCTTGCTTCGCGGGCTCAAGCAAATCCGGTTTTTTGACACGGGCCCTGGCTTGCCGTCTTGCCGATTCTCGCTGGCGCGTTAGTCTTCGAAATGCCGGCACTGGCGGCCGCCGTCTGGAACAGCGGGAGATGGCCCTATGAGAACTGTCGTCTGTCCTGGCCTTGGCCGCGAAGTCTCGGCCTTGGGCTTTGGTTGTGCCTCGCTCGGATCGCGGGTTTCCGAGGCGCAAGGGTTGCGGGCGCTCGGTCTCGCGTTCGAGCGCGGCGTGACCTGGTACGACGTCGCGCCTCCCTACGGCGATGGAGAGGCGGAGGGAATATTGGGAAAATTCTTGACCAGCCGCCGGGATCGCGTGGCAATCTGTACCAAATTCGGTATTCCCCGCCCGGTCGTATCGTCGGCGATGCGCCTTATTAGGCCTTGGGCGCGGGCAATGGCGCGGGCGTTTCCGCAATTGCGTGGCGGCAGGGCGAAGGCGCGTGCGGCCGGGAATCGTGACCGGTTGCGGGCGGAACAGATCGAAAGTTCGGTCGTTGAAAGCTTACGGCGCCTGCGGACCGATTACATCGACGTGCTGGCTCTCCACGAGCCGGGGCCCCGGGATTGCGCCAGCGAAGCCATTTTGCGCGAATTGCGGCGGGTGATCGAGAAAGGCTACGTGCGCTGCGTCGCGATCGCCGGAGCTCCGGAGGCGATCGTCGCCGGAGCACGCGCTTCGGAACTCTATAAGATCGCTCAGCTTCCCGATGATCCTTTCGTGCCGGCGGTAGCCGGCGTGAAAGGCGCGCTCGCCGGAGACGCAGCGCTGTTTTTCGTCACTTACAGCGTGTTCGGCGCCCACGAACGCTTGTCGCAGCTCCTGGTTGGCGGCGGCGGCCGTCTCGGGGCGCTCGCTTCCCAGCTCGGATACGGTCCTCCATTCATGGCGAGTGAAATGATTTTGGATTATGCTTTCGCGGCCAATCCGCAAGGCGTGGTTCTCGCGTCGATGTTCGCCCCTGCCCATATCGAAATGAACTGTGCCAGGGCGGCGCGGCCGCCGCGGAAGGACATCGGTCCGTTCATGCAAAAATTCGTCGTCGCGGACAACCCGTGACAGTTTTTTGAACGGCGAGCCGATAGGCTGAATGTGCATTTAGCGCCCGTTGTTGATAAAGTAGCGTTGCGCCGATTTAAGCCAGCGGCGCGTTCAAGATCCAGCGATGGCCGAACGGATCGCGAAACGTCGCGACCCTGGTTCCCCAAAAGGAATTGGTTGGGCTCGTCTCGGCTTTTGCGCCGAGACCGGTGGCCTTCGCGAAAATTTCGTCGACTGTCTTGGCTTCGGCATATTCCAAGCTGACCGAGGCGGTGGCAAGCTCGCCCGGAAGCGGCATTCGGGTGTGACCGAATTCGGGAAAGGCGTCGGCGAGCATGACCGAGCCGCCATTGATTTCGAGCTCGCAATGCATGATCCGCATGCCGTCGAGCGCGGGCATGATCGCTTTTTGACGCGCTCCGAAAACCGCGGTGTAGAAGGCGATCGCGGCCATCGCTGGGGAAACGGTCAGATAGGGCGCAACCGGCGGGCGCATGGGGTTCCTCCGCGTGAAAAATCGTCGCTGTCGCGAGGGTACTTCCCCTGGCCGGATCTTGCGAGTAAGAACTGCCCCGCTAATTGGTTTTATGGCAAGAGCCGCGTCCGGCGCCGGCGAAAGGCACCAGGGAGCGGCACAGGGAATTTCAATGGCCAAGCCTCGCACGCTTTACGATAAAATCTGGGACGACCATCTGGTCCACGCCGAGGCCGATGGCGTGAGCTTGATTTATATCGACCGTCATCTGGTCCATGAGGTAACGAGCCCCCAGGCCTTCGAGGGGCTGCGGCTGGCCGGCCGGCGCGTCCGGGCGCCGCGAAAAACCCTCGCGGTGGTCGATCACAATGTTCCGACAACCGATCGCTCGAACGGCATCGACGATCCCGAAAGCCGCATTCAGGTCGAGGAACTTGCCCGGAATGCGCGTGAATTCGGCATCGAATATTTCGACGAGCGGGATCTTCGCCAGGGCATCGTCCATATCATCGGCCCCGAACAAGGCTTTACCCTGCCCGGCGCGACAATCGTTTGCGGCGATAGCCATGCCTCGACGCATGGCGCCTTCGGCGCGCTCGCGCATGGCATCGGCACGTCGGAGGTCGAGCATGTTCTCGCCACCCAGACCTTGATCCAGGCCAAGGCCAAGAACATGCGTGTCACGGTCGACGGCGCGCTCGGCGATGGGGTGAGCGCCAAGGACATCGCGCTCGGGATCATCGGCGAGACCGGCACGGCGGGAGGCACCGGGCATGTCATCGAATATACGGGCGAAGCGATCCGCGCGTTGTCGATGGAAGGCCGGATGACCGTCTGCAACATGACGATCGAGGCGGGCGCCCGCGCCGGCATGATCGCGCCCGATGCCAAGACCTTCGCTTATCTGAAAGGAAGGCCGAAGGCGCCGGAGGGCGCGGCCTGGGACGCCGCGATGCGCTACTGGGAAAGTTTGCATTCCGATCCAAATGCCTTTTTCGACAAGGAAGTCCGCCTCGACGCCAGCCAATTGCCGCCACTTGTCACCTGGGGGACGAGCCCGCAGGATGTCGCGGCGATCACAGGGACCGTGCCGCGCCCGGAAGCGGGTTTGAGCGAGACGAAAAAAGCCTCCATTGCGCGCGCGTTAAATTACATGGGCTTGGAGGGCGGCGAAAAAATCACGGACATTGCGATCGACCGGGTTTTCATCGGCTCCTGCACCAATGGGCGGATCGAGGACCTCCGCGCCGCCGCAAAAATCGTCGCGGGCAAGCACATCGCCGGGTCCGTCAACGGCATGGTCGTGCCGGGTTCGGGCCTCGTCAAGCAACAGGCGGAAGCCGAGGGTCTCGACGCGATATTTTTGGCCGCCGGGTTCGAGTGGCGTGAGCCCGGCTGCTCGATGTGCCTCGCGATGAACCCCGATAGGCTCGCGCCAGGCGAGCGCTGCGCCTCGACCTCGAACCGCAACTTTGAGGGCCGCCAAGGTTTTCGGGGCCGCACCCATCTCGTCTCGCCCGCGATGGCGGCGGCGGCGGCGATCGCCGGCCACTTTGTCGATATTCGGAGCTGGCGGACCACGGCGCCTTGAAGCGGCCGGTCAAGACGCTTTCCACGCCGTCAGCAATGGTCAGGGGCGTCGAGATGCGGCACGCGCCGCACCTGGATCTGGCTCGCTTTCTTCAAGGCCTGCGCCATGTCGTAGGATGCCTGCATGCGGTGCCACGTCTCGGCCCCGCCACCAAAGGCTTTGTCCAGCCTGATCGCCATTTCCGGGGAAATCCCGGCATGACAGTTCACAAGGTCGGAAAGCTGTTTGCGGCTCACATTTAGAATCTTCGCGGCTTCCGTCACGGACAGGCCCAACGGCTCCAGGCAATCCCGCTTGACGGACAGGCCCGGATGCGGCGGATTTTTCATCGCCATGCCGTTCCTCCTAGTGGTAGTCGATCAAATCGACATCGCGAGCGTTTTCCCCTTCGAAACGGAAAATCACCCGCCAGTTTCCCGAGACGGTCACCGCCCAAAACCCGGCTAAATCGTGCTTCAACGGATGCAGCTTGAAGCCGGGCAGGCCCATGTGTCCCGGTTCGGAGGCTTCCGCCAAACGCGCTAGGATACGCTCGATCTTGTCAACCTGCGCGGCCTGCACCTTGCTGCGGTCGCCTTCTTCAAACAACAGTTTCAGGCCCTTGTGCCGGAAGCCCAGGATCATTGTGAGAACTGTAACCTATCACCTATCATAGGGCAACATAATAATTCTTGAATTTGGCGCGAAAAAGCCCCGGCGGGTAATAACCGATGCTTATCAAGACTTGGTCCCGCGAGCGCTGCGCCTAGGCCTCGAACCGTGATTTTAAAGATAGCCAAGGGGCCGCACCCGTCTCGTCTCGCCCGCGATGGCGGCGGCGATCGCCGGCCATTTTGTGGATATCAGGGAGTGGCATTGAATTGCTCCATAGCGGAGAGCGAATGACGGGCTTCTGGTGGAGTTCTGGATCGCGGCGGTGGAGGAAGCGCTGGCGAAACACGGCACGCCGGACATCTTCAAACCCAATCAAGGTCGCCGGTTCACCCGCGCTGAGTTCACCAGCGCGTTGATCAAGAAAGCGGCTTGCCGTCACCCCCCGCCGCCGAATTTCTTCAGGGCCGCGAAAGGATCGTTCTCGCCGTACCCGCAGGCATTGGCCGGAAGCGGGCGCGCCTTGCCATCGGCAAGCCAAAGATCTTGCGCCTCGCCGGAATTACCGCCCGAGCTTCGCCAGCAAACCTGTGCGCGGCCCGAGGCGGAATCGAAAAACACCGTCATCTGATTGTCGCCGCAATCATGCGCCTTGCACGACCAGGCGGCGAAATGACCCTTGCCATCGCCGGCCACCGGCCCTTCGGGACCATGCATTTCTTTTCGCGAAAGCGCGAAGAAGCGTTTGCCCATGGCCGCGTGCATCGCTGCCCGAACGCCCGCTTGATCCCAGAGCGACTTGCCGCCGGCGATTTTGTCGAAAGGATATTTGTTGGTCCATTGCCCGACCGTCGAGAGATCGGCGGCCATCGCGGCCCCGCAACAAAGACCCCCAAGGATCGCGGCCGGCAGCAAGTTCCTGGCGAAGTCCTTCATCATGTTTCCTCCTTATGACGTCGCTTTGAAACAAGGGTAGGATTACGGCCTCAATAAACGCATTCCTCGAAGGCCGGTTCGACGCTTCCGGACCACTGCGTTTTGAACTTCTTGATCAGCCGCTCGGCTTCGCTTCCTTCCGCGAGGACCGCATCGAGGGGATCGAGAAAGACGGTTTCGTCAAAACCCCGCGCATTGCGCCGGTTGCGCTTGGCGAGACCCATGCGGGCTATACTTAGGACTTCGGCCGCGACCTCCCGCAGCAGCCGCCCATGGATCGTCGCCGCAAGGCCGAGTTGCGGAACGCCGGCGCGCAATTTTTCCCGCGCTCCGGGGCTCCAGGCTTTCACGATGTCCCAGGCCGCGTCCAGCGACGCCGGCTCGTAAAGGAGCCCCGTGAAAAGAGCCGGAAGCGCCGGAAGGAACGGCCGGGGTCCGGCGTCGGCCCCGCGCATTTCGAGATAGCGCTTAAGCCGCACTTCCGGAAAAATGGTGGAAAGGTGATTGGCCCAATCGGCGAGCGTCGCCTGCTCGCCCGGAAGCTGCGCGAGCCTACCCTTCAAAAGATCGCGAAAATCGGCGCCGGCCACGTCATGATAGATGTCGCCGCGCTTGACGAAATACATTGGCACCGAAAGCGCGTAATCGACGTAGCGCTCGAACGACATCCCTTGCTCGAAAGCAAAAGGCAGTATGCCGGTGCGGGTCGGGTCCGTGTGGCGCCAAACCTCCGAGCGCGCCGAAAGAAAGCCGTTGAGCCTGCCCTCGGTGAATGGCGAATTGGCGAAAAGGGCCGTCGCGACCGGCTGCAAGGCCAGCGAAACGCGAAGCTTTTTGACCATATCGGCTTCGCTCGAAAAATCGAGATTGGTCTGCACGGTGGAGGTGCGAAACATCATCTCGAGGCCGCGCGATCCGACCTTCGGCATATATTTCACCATGATCGCGTAGCGCTGCTTGGGCATCAACGGTGTTTCGCCGAGCCGCCATTTGGGGCTCATGCCAAGCGACAGAAAGCCTATCCCTAAAGGCGCGGCGACGGCTTCGAGCGCCGAAAAATGGCCGTCGAGCTCGGCGTTGGTTTGGTGGATTGTGTCGAACGGTGCGCCGGAGAGTTCGAATTGACCGCCGGGCTCGAGCGAGATCCCCGCCCCGCTCGTTGCATCGTATAGCCCAATGATATTCGGTCCGTCGTTGACCGGGGTCCAGCCGAGCCTCTTTTGCATTCCCTCGAGAAGAGCTCGGATGCCAACTCGGCCCCGCGCGGGCAGGCCGTCATAGGGCACGGGCGACCGCTCGATCCGATGGAACGGAATTTTCTCGTGTTCGGTGCCGATCCGGAATTGCTCCAGCGGCCGCGCGCCGCCCGCGATCCAGGCGACCAGTTCATCGCGCGACGTGATGGGGGTGGAATCCGTGACGTCGCGAGCCATTGCCACACTTTCACTTGCGCCGTCGTCACGCGGCCTCGCTCAATGCGCGCGGCCGCTAGCTTACCGGAGATTTCATCGCCGGTGCCACCGAGCCTCCGCGCGCAGCTACATAGGCGGGCGAACGCCGGGGCGCAATATGAGCGGCGGACGAAGCGTGCGGCTTGGTGGAGTGGGCGTTGGCTTCGTCGGCCTGCTTTGAGGCGGTGGCGTTTCGTGTGTCTGGGGCTTGGGTAGGCGCCTGGCCGCGAAACCACGGCCCGCTGCTTCCCTCATGCTTCCCCACCGTGTCCCTCTCACTCAGTAAGCAGCGTAACTACTTGATATCATTTGTATACAAGAAGGGGTTCGAACCCCTGGCCTCTGCCTGCCGCCAATAATCGCTTTCACTGATAAGATGCCGGATCGCGACGTCACCGGCGGATCGCGTACTCTCGCACATTTTTTGATTTCTCAACAATTTAGTAAACACCACACGCGCCGCCACTCTTTTCCGATGGCCGTGGAAAGAAGGCTTATGCGGCCTTCACCGGACGCACACATCCATTCTGAGCAGCCGCCGGAACAATGCCATCATTTCCGCTCGGCGGCAGGCGGCCATTCATATAAACGCGACAAATCGGAAAGGCGCTTGGCCTCGGCCATGAAGCCCGCGTTCCTGAGAACACGGTTCTCGCGGGACCATCTGGATCCGCGCGGGACGATCGTGGATAGGCAATCGACCAACACGAACCTGGAATTCCAGGTCACTAGTTCCTGACTGACGCATTGCAGGTTGTGGTCTTCAGCGAATGCAGCCAGTTTCGCGGCCGTCATGCTCCGCACCCGGCCTTGGCCAGTCACGTTGTCGCAGACGCCCAGCCTTTTCAGCAAGCCGAGCAACTTGGGAACCTTTGAGAGCCGAGACTGCACCTCAATGAGGGCAATATACTCGCCCAGGTTGGAGTGGTGGATGAACGCGGCCCCGTTCGGCCGCAGCTTCTTCGCGAACTCGGCGGCGTAAGCCTTGAGCACGGCGTCCTCCGCATGAACCAGCGAATCAAAGCTGAAGATGAAATCGACGCCGCCGTCGACGATCATATCCAATGACTTGCCATCGTTAACGAAGTACGAGATATGGGAACAGTCGGCGAAACGTTGCCGGCATCTATCGATGCACTTTTCCGACAAGTCCACGATGATCAGTCGCTTGCATAAGTCCTTGAGGAACACCGTCCACCGTCCATAGCCAGGGGCGATCTCCAGGATCGTGTCTGCCGGCACAAAGGCAATGATGCGGGGAAGAATGGAACCATACCACTGCATGCGCGCGCTGCCCCAAGCCACCGACCACTCCTCCCCGGCCTGGGGCCAAGCGTAGGTGTGGCTCCAGGACCTGATCTCTTCGATTGTGGGCATGGCGCCTCTCGCATTCACGGTCCGCGACCGGCAAAGGGTGCCGTCGCGATTTTCGCTACATACGCGGGGGCACGCCCGAGCGCAACGCGCCCAAGCGAGGGTGCCCTAACCTAACAGGACCGCCGGCAGGGGAGTGAGGCTGCCGCCGTTAGGGGCGCTTGCCGCCCATGATCTGGTCGATTTCAGCGTTAATGCCGCTTTGCGGGCCGGTGGGCGGCGGGGTTCCTGGCTGCAGTATTTTGGTGAGGGCTTCGAGACCCGCCTGGATCGAGGCCGCATCGAAACCCGGCACTTGCGGACTTCCGCTGGGGGCGGTGGGTCCCGCCGCCGGGCCAGTCGCGGGGGAAGCTCCAGGGCGGCTAGTAAGATTTCCCAAGATGGACGCCAAAATACCGCCAAGCCACCCTTGCACTCCGCCGGCGGGGCCCGGAGCGGCCGATGGTGGTTGTCCCGGAGCCATCGGACTCCGCCCGCCGCCCAATATCTGGCCGAGAATGGAGCCGAGACCTCCATGTCCGGCGGCGTTGGCGAGTTGCCCGAGGATCCCGCCAAATCCCTGATTTTCCATGGATTTCGCAAGGCCTCCGAAGATCATCGAAGCGATGACAGGGAGCATTTTTGCCAGCGTGTCCTGGCTGATGCCGGCCGCGCTCGAAGCCCGCAGCACGATCTCCTCGCGAGCGTTGTGAGGGCCAAGGATTTGACTAAGAATATCGCCGCCCTTTTGCGTGGTCGCGGTCGCTTGCGCGGCAGCC
Organism: uncultured Alphaproteobacteria bacterium; assembly: GCA_963706215.1. GTDB lineage: Bacteria > Pseudomonadota > Alphaproteobacteria > Rhizobiales > Beijerinckiaceae > Methylocapsa. The sequence continues at coordinate 1,304,593 of OY970154.1, forward strand.
GGGTCGGTGAAAGCCGCCAGATGCTGGCCCTCCCCCAAGGCGCCAATGAAGGAGCCGAACGCATGCGGTTCGGACGCCTGCTTCAAGAACCCCGCCGACAACGCCGGCACGACGGCCTTGACCGCCGCGTCCGCCTGTTCGGCCGTGATGCCGAATTGGGTTGCCAGATTATCGAGCCCTTGGCCGCCTTGGGCATTTCGTAAAATCTCGTAAAGATTGAACATTGGCAGTCCTCCACAGATGGCCGCGCGATGCTTGCCGACGGAACAATGTCCAGCAACAAACCGAACGATACTACAAGACCTTGGGACGTTTTGCGAGCCGTCCCGTAACGATATAGGCGGCGATCACGGCCCCGATACCGAAGAGAGCCGAACCGGCGATTAGGCCAATATAGCCGCCCTCGGGTCCAAAGCGCGCGGCGCCGATGGTCACGAAGGGCAGCGTGCCAAGCGTGGCACGCCCCCAATTGAAGAGCGTCGAGACAACCGGGAACCCGAGATTGTTGAAGGCGGCGTTGGCGACGAAAATGGCGCCCAGGAAAAACCAGAGCACCCCGCCATAGGCGCAAACGAAAGTTATCAGCCTGGCCGTCTCGCCTTGGGCGTGAAAGAGTTCGACGATGAAAGGCGCGGCTAAACGCAGAAAGACCGACACCACCAGGACATAGATCGCGGCAAAAGCGAAGCAGTCGGTCAGCACTTGGCGCACCCGCGCAATCAGCTTGGCGCCGAGGTTCTGCCCCATGATCGGACCGACCGATCCGGACAAAGCGAAAAGAACGCCGAAGGCCATGGGATTGAGCCGGTCAACGATGGCAAAAGCCGCGACGGCCGCTTCGCCGAAATGCGAAAATATCCGCATTGTGTAGGCATTGGCAACCGGCGTCGCCAAATTGGTCAGGACGGCCGGAACGGCGATTGCCATCATCGGCGCGAGATCCGATCTCGCCGCCGCGCGGTTTGGCCGCGCGACAAGATCATGCTTGCGAACGGCGCCGTTCAGTCCAACGGCCACGATAACGAACCGTGAAATCATGGTGACAATGGCCGCGCCGGTGACGCCAAGGCCAAGGCCGAAAATAAACACCGGATCGAGAATCGCGGTGACGATGGCTCCCGCGAGCGTCACATACATCGCGCCTCTTGCGTCGCCAGCCGCGCGCAATATGCTCCCCAGCGCCATGCCGAGACCGAGCAGAACCGTCGCCGGGATCGTGATGGCGAGATAAGCCGAGGCGACATCGAGGGTCATGTCGCGGGCGCCGAAGAGGGTGAGAATCTCGCGCCGGCGCAGCCAGGCGGCACAGCTGGCCGCGGCCGCGATCAGAAACACATGAACGAGACCCGATGCCGCAAGCCGCCTCGCGCCGGCCCGATCGCCCGCGCCGAGCGCGCGCGAAACAACGGCGCCGATCGCGATCGAAAGGCCTATGCTGATCGAGACTGAAAAAAACAAAACCTGCGTCGCGAAGCCGACGGCGGCGGTGAGCTTCGGGTCGCCAAGGCGCGATACCCAAAGAAGCGACAACAAATCGACGGCGAAAATCGCCATGAGACCAACCGAACTCGCCGCCGTCATAACGATGACGTGGCGCATGGTCGAGCCCTCGGTGAAGACCGCGCGCTGGATCATTCCGGGGCTCAATGGGCTTCCCTTTACGCCGGGCTTTCGTGGTTTCCCGCGGCACTCGTCAAATTTTCGGCGCGGTCCAGATGACGATCTCGCGCATGACTTGGGCAAGCGCCGCGTCGAGCGCCGGGGCGACCGCCGCCGGATCGCTTGACGGCGCCGCGACATTGGCGGCAAACAACCGGCCACCAACGATGCGCCCGCTCGGGGCTATGATTTGGGCTGAGATTTCCACGACTGCCTCGCTTCGCGCCGCATCGAGTTCGAACCGGCGTATAGTGGTTTGGAGACTGAAATCCGCGAGCATGCCGGGGCGGCCGACCGCGCGCAGAAGATGCGCGTCCTGAAAGCTCTCGATGAGTCGGCTCTGAACGAGCGACGGCAATTTGTCGGCCCATTGCGCGCCGGAGAGATAAGCGACGGATTGCGGATTGGTGCGCACGACAATCCGGTCCGAGTTGGCGGGCAGGATCGCGTCGGGCAATAGAACGGCGAGCTGGCCGCGGCCGGCATGCGCGGCAATACGGCCGCCCACCGGGGTGAGATCGTAAGTGGCAAGGGGCGCGGATGAACAAGTGGCAAGTAATGGGAACGGTAATCCAGCGAGCAAGACTGGGAAAAAGCGGCGGCGGCGCGCGACGCGGAACAAGTCCAAGATAGAGGCGCGGACAAGGCCAAAATACCCCATTCTAAAATCCGTTCCCATGAACAGGGCACGACCAACCTGGCAGCCTGTGCCTCCGCTTATAGCACCCGATGCTTTCGTCAAGGTAAGCGGGTGCCTTGCGGGGCCACGTTGTATTGATTGCGTAACTGCATACCAAGAAGTTAACGAGCGCCGGAATATTCGGGAATTTGCGGCGACTTGCCGAACAGGAATTGCTGCGGGTTGTTCTCGATCGAGCGAACCGCCTGATTGATTTGCTCGAGCGTCTTGCGGCCGTCCACCGCCAAGGCCTCGTACTGGCGCAATCCGCTGCCGCTGAAGCGGTTGATGTTGGCGGCGATTTCCTTCGTCCTGGAATCGAGATCGTCGGCGGCCTTCTTGATCGATTTGGCGGCGGCGGCAACGTCGCCCTTCACCACCTTGTCGGCATCGGCCGCGAGGGCGTCGAGCTTTGCGGTCAAGGGCTTGATGGATTTGCTGAAATCGGCGATGGCGCCCATGAAATCCTTGAGGCCTTCCGAATTGGCGGCCAGCGCATCGGAGAATTTTTCGATATTCTTCATCGAAGCCGTGATGGAGGCCGAATTTTCGTCGATCAAATGGTTGGCCCTAGTCAAAAAGCCGGAGGCCTGAGTGGCGATCCGCTGCGCGGCCGCAACGAGATCCTGAAACTCCGAGCGCTCGGCAACAATGACGCCCGGCACTTGTGGGCTCGTAGGGAGCGGCGGCGCATTGCTGGCGCCGCCGGTCAATGCGACGGATGCGACTCCCGTGAAGCCGGTATATTCTAGCCGCGCCGTGGTGTCGACGCGCACCGGCACATTTGCATCGACGTCGATCAGCGCACCGACACGGGAAGGGTCTTGCGGCGACAGGTTGATCTTGGTGACCGCGCCGACCCGCACGCCGTTAAAGAGAACCGCGCCGCCATTGGTGAGGCCGGAAACCGAACCGTTAAAAATGATTTTGTAAGTCTTGCGCCCGCCAGGCTTTTCGGCCCCCGAAAACCAAAGCACAAAGCCGAAGGCCGCGGCGATGACCGCCAAGGTGAACACGCCGATCAAGGCATAATTCGCACGGGTTTCCATTTGACCTCGCCTGCTTTTCCAGTCTTCGCAACGCGCTTCACGCTTGGCCGGGCAAGCCGGCCGCTTCATTCTCCGCCGTCATGGGACGCGCGCCGGAGCGCCCGGCAAGCGCGGAACTGGCGAGACGCGCCCTTTTGCCGTGAAAATAGGCGCGCAGCCAAGGATGTTGCGAGGCAAGCATCGTCGAAATCGGCCCCTCGGCGATCACTTTTCCGTCGGCCAAGGCGGCGATCCTGTCGCAGATCGAATAAAGACTGTCGAGATCATGGGTCACCATGAAGACGGTAAGCCCGAGCGTGCGCTGCAAGGTGGCGATCAACTCGTCGAATTCCCCCGCGCCGATCGGGTCGAGGCCAGATGTCGGCTCGTCGAGAAACAGCAATTCCGGATCAAGCGCGAGAGCCCTCGCCAAGGCGGCCCGCTTGGTCATGCCGCCGGATAATTCGGATGGGTATTTGTTGGCGGCATCGAGGTCGAGGCCGGTGAGCTCGATCTTGAGCATCGCGAGTTCTTCCGAAAGGCGGGGCGATAATCGCAAATGCTCGCGCATCGGCACCTCGACGTTCTGCTTGACGGTAAGTCCCGAAAACAGCGCGCCCTGCTGAAACATCACGCCGATGCGCCGCTCGATCGCGGCGTATTCGCGCGGCGAGAGGGAATCGACATCGGCGCCGAAAATCTCGACAAGCCCGCTGCGTTTGCGGACGAGCCTCAAAATCGTCCGGGTGAGGACCGATTTACCCGTGCCGGACCCGCCCACGAAACCCAAAACCTCGCCCCGGTAAACGTTGAGATCGAGGCCTTGCATGACGAGCTTGTCGCCAAAGCCAACGACGAGATCGCGCACCTTTATGGCGGACTCCGGCGCCGCGCGCCGGTTGTCTTGCTCCGGCCATGCCCCGGACCCGGCGTCTCCCAAGGCCTGCCCATTGCTCAATATGAGATCCCCGCCAAAAACATTGTAAACAGCCCATCGACCACGACGACCATGAATATCGACTTAACCACCGAGGCGGTCACTTGCCGCCCGAGCAATTCGGCCGAGCCCTCGACGGCCAGGCCTTCCACGCAAGAAATGAGCCCGATGACCAGCGCCATGAAGGGCGCCTTAATGAAGCCGCACAGGAAAGTGTGGAGGCCGATCGCCGATTGCAACAGTGTCATGAACCTCGCCGGGGTAATCCCATCGTAGACCCAACTCGTCAACAGACCGCCGAATATCCCTGCCATGTCGGCCACGAACGTCAATAGCGGAAGGCTGATCACGAGCGCGAGGACGCGCGGAACGATCAATATATCAACCGGCCGCAGTCCCATGACGGTTAGCGCGTCGATTTCCTCGTGCAGCTTCATCGAGCCGAGCTCGGCGGTGATCGCCGAGCCGGAGCGCCCAGCGGTCATGATCGCGGTCAACAGGACGCCGAGTTCGCGCAGGATCAAAATGCCGATGAGATCGACGACGAAAATCGTCGCTCCGAAACGCCGCAACTGAAAAATACCCTGTTGCGCGATGATCGCGCCCGCCAAAAAATTAATAAGGGCAATGATCGGAACGCCGCGAAAGGCAATGCTTTCGATGTGGGCAACCAGCGAGGTTCCGCGAAAATGCGTCGGGGTGACGAGGCTTTTCCCAATCGCCGCCACGACCTCTCCCAGAAAGACCACGCCCCTGTAGAGATCGGCTCCCGCGGAAACCACGCTCTCGCCAATATCGGCGAGAAGACCGATGAGGTAAGACCCGCTGGGCGGCCGCGGCGCGGCAAGCGCATGGTACCGGGCCTCGCGGAGGAGGATTTCATATTCCGGACGGACCAACTCAAGCCTTGCATCGACGCCCTTGGCGTCCAGCGTCTGGCGCGCCCGGTCGATGAGCCAAGCCCCCGCCGTGTCGAGCCGGGCGACCCGGCCAAGATCGAGAACCACCCGCCGTGCTCCGTCGCTCTCCGCCAGAAGCGCGTCCGCCCGGGCTTCGATCGCGGCCGACGCATCCACCGTCCAACGCCCGCCAAGGTCGAGCGTCACCGCATCGCCCGAGCGCTGGCTGGAAAATTCTGGGCCGTCCGGCAAATCCATCCGTCGCGCTCCGCCTCGATCGCAACAAGCAACAAAATCGGCTTCTCTAGCGGCGGGCATCTTGCAGCCGCTTGCGGCGAAGTCGAGGCGCCCCGGTTAGCACCTTTGCGCGCGGTTTACGACACGCGCTTAACCGGCAACGAGGGCGCGCCGCCTTTGCCTTGTTGCGCGAAAGTCACGGTTCCGAACAATCGCAGCGTTGCACTGGGCCTGACCGGCATCATTAACGATTATGGCTTGACTCCATGTGGGAAACGCTCGCACTTTAGATGATGTAGTCATTACTGTCGTTCCTAAGGCGTACCTCGTGCGAGTGGCCGGTCTCCGACCCACTATGCGTTTTTCGCGAAGCCCCGCCAGAGGCTGGACGCGAGCCGCTCGCTGTGGCCTAGTCCTCCTCGCTTGCCTCGCCCAATTATGGATGCCCGCGCAACACTGGCAGGCGCCGGGTATTGCCTCGCATTCCATGGTCGTCGACTCTGCCGCCACGGGCTCGGACCTTACGCTGGCGAGCTTCGATGCGGGTCAATCGGGGGTTCCCTGTGCGGTTCACGGCACCCGTGCCGGCCCCAATGGCGGCGACGGCCCCGCGCCGCCTTGCCACCACGACGGCGATTGCCCCTTCTGCCCGTGCCCCTGCTGCTGCTCGCACGTCCACGCCACGATGGGCATTCTGCCGCAGGAGACGGCGCGCGCCGCCTACGCGCCTCCATTTTCCACACTTGCCCCGCCGCCTGTGCGTCTCGGCTCGCATACACGGTTTGCGGTTTTTGCCGGGCAGCCCCGCGCGCCTCCAATCCTGATCTGATCGACGAGCACCCACCCGGCGCCGCCATCTTGCGGCTGACCGCGGCTATCACTCACCTTCAGATCAAGGATTCATCATGTCTTACAAAGCTTCCCTGGCTTGCGCCGGCGCATTCGCCGTTGCGGCCACCCTTTCCGGCACAGCCTTCGCGGCAGAGCCGGCGCCGTTGCCACCACCAGTTCCGGTGTTCACCTGGACCGGCCTCTACGTTGGCGGCCAAATCGGCTACGCCTGGGGCAACGACAATATATACTACACCGGATTTGATCCGGCTTCCGGCAACCCTTTCAACTTCAGCGTCTTCAGTTCTCCGAGCGGGGTGATCGGCGGCGCCCATGTCGGCTTTGACTATCAGATCGATAAACCCGGTGGAGGATTTGTCTTAGGCCTCGAAGGTTCGGTCGACGGGACTAGCTTGAGCAATACCGTCGCGGCCGGCTTTCCTGCCTTTGGAGGCAGCTCCGTGTCCGCGTCCACAAACGCTGACATCCAGGGTTCGATTCGCGGCCGCTTTGGCATCGCCTGGGCTCGGCTCTTGGCCTATGCCACCGGCGGCGTCGCGTTCGGCGGCTTCAACACCAACTACTCGATCTCAGCCCCAGCCTTCTTCGGCTCGAACAGCTTTTCGAATACCCGCGTGGGCTGGACGGCCGGCGGCGGCATCGACTATGCGGTCACCAACAATTGGTGGGTATTCGCAGAATACCGCTATACCGATTTCGGTACTGTAGGGAATACCCAGCTCGCTGCGGCAGCGTTTACAAGGGTGCCAGGTCTGACGGGCGGGGCCCTCAACGTGACCCGCACGTTAAGCCAAAGCCAGGTGCAGGTGGGATTCAGCTATAAGTTCAATTCGTCCCTTCCGGCCCCGGACTTCTCAATGTTCTAAACCAAGCTTTGCTGCTTGGTACAATTCAATACAAAGTAAAACCATGCCTCAGCCATGTTTTTGCTTAGCGCATCTTGTCTAAATTCTGTCTTCAACGGAGAAATCCTATGTGCCATCAATTCTTCCTAGCATCGGTTGGCGCGATCGCCATTACCGGTTCCGCTTTCGCGGCCGAACCCGCACCGCTCCCACCGCCGGTTCCGGTCTTCACCTGGTCAGGTGTCTATCTCGGCGGGCAGATCGGTTACGCCTGGGGCAACGACAACGTTTCTTGGTCCGGGACCGCCAATGACCTTGATTTGGCCGGCGGTTCATTTGGCGAGGGTCCGCAAGGGGTCATCGGCGGCGCCCATGTCGGCTGGAACATCCAGCCTAACTCGTGGTTTGTGTTCGGCATAGAAGCTTCCGTGGACGGCACGAGCTTGCGCAAATCTGTAGCGGTGCCCTTGGCCGACTTCGCGGGAGACACGTTTGGAAGCATGACGGCCAGCTCCAACGCGGGTGTCCAGGGCTCGGTCCGCGGACGCCTCGGCATTGCCTTCGACCGCGTCCTGCTCTACGGCACCGGCGGCGTCGCCATAACCAGCATCAACACCAGCTATATCGATACGACCGGATTCTTCACCGGCGTTCCGGGCACCAACGCGACCATTTCGAACACCCGCGCGGGCTTCACTGCCGGCGGCGGCATCGAATATGCCGTCACCGACAATTGGTGGGTGCGGGCCGAGTACCGCTATTCGAATTTCGGCCATACCACCGACTTTCCGTTCGCCAATCCGAACGCCATCGTTCAGCTCCCCGCGGGCGGCTTTTTCTCTGTGCCACATCATCTGACCGAAAACCAAGTCCAAGTCGGCTTAAGCTACAGGTTCGACATGATGGTTCCAGGACCAGTCGTGGCGTCTGGACCGGCTGTGCCTCCGGAACCAGCCGCCGCTCCTGCCCCGGCGTTTGTTACGCCTCCGGGACCGGGTCCCACGAGATATTAAGCCAAACACTCCAATCGAGGAATCAAGATCATGTCACACAAATCTCACAAAGCTTCCCTGGTTCGCGCCGGCGCTTTCGCCGCGGCAGCCACCCTCGCCGGCATCGGCCCGGCTTCCACGCATACGGTCATCGGCCAAAGAATCTTCCCGCCACGCTCACCATCGACGATCCTGGCGTCGACGACGAATTGAGTATCCCGACATTCGCTTACACGTACAATTCGACGACCAGCTATCCTCCGATGGATGGAACGCAAAACTACGAATTTAATTTCGCGTACGGGAAGAGGATCACCGCTGATCTCGAGCTTTCCATCGACAGCACGTTCCTGCACGCGGTCAATCCGCGCGCAAACGGATGGGAGGGCATCGAGACGGAGGCGAAATATCAAGTCATGGTCAACACCGAGCATGAATTTGTTGTGTCCCTGGGTGTTGCCGAAGCGTGGGGCGGCACGGGCACTCCCAACATCGACAACCAATTTACGGTTATCACCCCGGAGGCTTTTATCGGCAAGGGTTTCGGTGATTTGCAGACCGAGTGGTTGCGCCCCTTCGCGATCACCGGCGAGGTGGACTATGATGTGCCGACGGTGCCGAACGTCTACACAAATGGCATGTTGACTCAACAGAATCCCACTACAGTGGACTACGGCTTCACAATTCAGTACAGCCTGCAATATTTGAACGCCTATGTCCACGAGGTGGAAGGTCCGGAGATTCTCAGGCACCTCGTTCCCACCTTTGAGGCGGAATTCACTAGCCCGGTTTCGAACATCGGTCCTTCGATGATCAATTCGGTCCCCGGAACGCACGAAACCACGGGCGTCGTCGGCCCTGGGCTCTACTACATAGCGCATGATTATCAACTCGGCATATTCGGCGCGTTCCCGATCAACCAAGGCAGCGGCAAACATCCCGGAGTGTTCGCGATCGTGGATTTCTACCTCGACGACATCTTTCCAAATACACTTGGCAAACCAATCTTCGGCGGTCCGGATTCCACGGCCTTCGATCCCTGGCATGCCTTTAAGTAGTGAGGACACCATGCAGCGCTTCTTGAAACCCTTCATCATCGCCTCCTTGGCTTCCTCGTTGGCCGCGACGGCCGCCTTCGCACATGCGTTCCTCGATCGGGCGATCCCGGGCGTCGGAATGACGGTTTCCGGTTCGCCGAGGGAACTCCAGCTCACGTTTACGCAAGGCGTTGTCGTCGCCTTCTCGAGCGTGACGGTCGCCGCCGATGGCGGCGGGTCGGTTCCAACCTCAAAGCCGGTGAACGATCCCGCCGATCAACAGGTCATCCACGTGCGGCTCGGCCACCCGCTGAGGCCCGGCGGCTACACGGTGACCTGGCGCGTGCTTTCCGTCGATACGCACCGGACCGAGGGCACCTACCACTTTACGGTCACGTGAGATTGGGCCTGGTCCGGCATTCGCCGAACCAGGCTTTTCAAGCCGCATGGCGGTGCAAATGAAAGCACACGGACCAGCGACTGCGATTGGAGCCGGGGCCCCACGCGGCAGGCCCGTTTCGCATCGAACGCACCCCGGCGGGGGACCTTCCACGCAATCATGTTGCGGGAACGTCACCCGTCGGCGGATAAAAAGGATTGTTGGACAATGCTCGCGGTTTTCTACCCCCTTGCCGTCCTGCGGTGGATCCATTTCACATCGATGTTCGTGCTGTTCGGGTCCTCGTTCTTTTGGTTCTACATGGGAGCCGAGCGGTTTTCGGCCGGTCCTGGCGGATTGCCCCGGGCTCTTCGCGCGACAACCATTTTGCTGCGCGTCGCCGCTCCCGTGGCGGCGATTACCGGCATCGGCTGGCTCGCCTGTATCTTGATCAACAGCACGGATGACATTGGCAGCGTCGTCAATCCCGAGGATCTGCGCCTTTACTTCTTTGAAACACCGTTCGGAGTGGTGTCGATCGTGCGCATAATTCTCCTTGTGGCTGCCGTCGTGGTCGCCGCCTTGCCCTGGAATAACCGTGCCTGGTTCTCCGCTCTCCTCCACATCGGCGCCGTGCTTTTGATCAGTCAGGCCTGGCTCGGCCATGCCGCCGAGGGGGGCGCCGGGCTTTATGGGGCCATCATGGTCACGGTCTATGGTACCCATGTGCTCGCCGCGGGCGCCTGGGTCGGCGGCTTGCCGCCGCTTCTTTTCGCGCTCGTGGAGCAACGCCACTTTGGCCCTCATGAAGCACGCGAATGGAGCGTCGATATATTGTTGCGCTATTCCTTGATGGGGATGGTGGCGGTGACTCTGATCGTCTTGAGCGGCATCGTCAACGCGGGTTTCCGCGTCGCCGGCTCGTTCGACAAGCTTTTCGACACCTCCTATGGCGATGTGTTGTTCACGAAAATCGGGATCGTTGCCGTCATGCTCGTCTTGGCTTATTTCAACCGTTTCGTTGCACTGCCAAGGCTGCGCGCCACTTCCTTGAAGGGCATGACGCAAATTACCAGGCTTCGCTACAGCGTAGCGGTTGAAGTCGTGCTCGGCCTCGCGGTCCTTGGCGTGGCGGCAGTCCTCGGAATCACGCCGCCGCCGCAATGAGCGCCACACGGGCGGCGGTGGCGTGAAGGTCTTGGTGGGTCGTGGAAGCACAGGATCGCTTGGCAAATCTGCTGCGTCGTGCTCGGCCCATCGAGTTTGCAACCTGGAGCATTCCCCCGCGTTGGCGTGGGGGACCGCTCGAAACTGAAATGATCGGTTTCAAACCGTAAGGAGAGGGCTATGCGTTCAATCATGATCTCTGCCATCGCGATTTCCCTAATAGGTGTCGCCCCGCAAATCGCGCGCGCAAAACAGACTTACACGCTGCAACAATATCCAGAGGGTTTGGTGAACGTTCCTTGCAGCGCGTTCAAAAGGACCCCAAACGGGTCATGGAAAGAGGTGGCGGTATTTATTTTTCATGGTAGCAAGTTCACTGGGAATACATACCACCCGGGCTCGCACGAGGCTGGCATGCTCGATCAAAAATGCGGCGCGAAGTAACGAGGCATCCCGTGGACCGTCGCGAATTCATTGCCGCAGCCGGAAGTTTCGTCGCGTTTGCTCCGGCGTCACAGGCATTTGCCCAAATGGGTGGCGCGTTCCTCGATCACGCGGTCCCGGGCGTCGGACTGACCGTGAGCGGATCCCCGAGTGAGATTAAGCTCTATTTTACCATGGGCGTCATCGCGGCCTCGTCCAGCGTGCTGGTCATGAGTTCCCACCGGGGCCATGGTTGCGGCCAGCAAGCCGGCCAACGATCCTTCCGGGCAGCACATTGTGATCGTCAGGCTCAAACGCGCGCTGCCGCCCGGCATCTATAAGGTGAGCTGGCATGTGGTCTCGGTCGGTGGGGATCCGAGCTCTGGCACATTCCAGTTCACGGTCTCTTGAGACGGCGATGCATTGTTTCCGAATTAAAGCCCGGCGAGCGTGCGGCTCCGGGTCCGGTTTATCGAGTTTGCAACGTAGAGCGGTTTTCTACGTTCGCGAAGGGGGGCGGTTCGAACCCCATTTCTCGAACCCAATTAGGAGGAACACCCATGGACCGTCGTGAATTCATTGCCGCGGCCGGAACTGCCGCCGCGGTTGTCTCGACGTCACAGGCCTTTGCGCAAATGGCTGCCGAAGAGCCGCAAATGCATCCACCGAAGTATAAGGCCCTCGAGGAAGCCGCCGCGCATTGCGTCGCCACCGGCAACGATTGTCTCCGGCATTGCCTCGGCATGTATAAGATGAAGGACACGAGCATGGCCGATTGCGCCGATGCTGCCTTCCAACTCGTCGCCGCGTGCGCCGCGCTAAATTCGCTTGCCGCGGTCAATTCAGTGCATACCGGCCATTTGGCCAAGGCAGTCGAGATGGTCTGCAACGATTGCAAGAAAGAATGCGACAAGTTCCCCAAAGTTGCTGTGTGCAAGACCTGCGGCGACTCATGCAAGACCTGCGCCGAGGAATGCCGTAAGGCTGCTGCCTAATATCCGGATGAGCGGGGCGGCGCATGGCGTGTACCGCCCTCCTTGCGAACGATCAAGATGGCGCTAGGCACGGCGCATCGCATCAACAGAGAAGATCGAGGAGCGCCGGGAGCAAGGGCGCGTCGGCCGGCGGCATCGGATTGGCGCGCAAGAGCTTCCGGCGCTAGACCTAGCGGAACACTCCCGCGGCCGGGATTCACCTTCCGGGGCTTCATGCCGACCACCCCGCATCTCGAAAAGCACTTTTCCGCCTCGGCCGTTGTCCGCGACATCGTGATCGGCATGGCGGATGGGCTGACCGTTCCTTTCGCCCTTGCGGCGGGTCTTTCCGGGGCGGTGTCCTCGACGGCGATCATTATAACCGCCGGCCTCGCCGAGGTCGCGGCCGGCGGGCTCGCGATGGGTCTTGGCGGTTATCTCGCGGCGCAAACGGATCTCGAACATTACCATTCCGAACTGCACCGCGAAAAAGCCGAGATCAAACAAGTGCCGGAAACCGAGCGCGCCGAAGTCCGGCAAATTCTGCGCGAACAGGGCCTCGATCCCGCCCTGACCGAAACGGTGACCGCCGCCCTCACCCGCGACCCGGACCGTTGGGTCGATTTCATGATGCGTTTCGAGCTCGGCTTGGAAGAGCCGGAGGCAGGCCGGGCACTCAAAAGCGCTTTCACGATCGGCGGCGCCTATGTCGTCGGCGGTCTTATTCCGCTGGCGCCTTATGTCCTGCTGGACACGGTTTCCCGCGCACTTCCGGTCTCGATCGCGCTGACCCTTGCCGCCCTGCTGATCTTTGGCGGCGTCAAGGGCCAATTGACCGGCGTCGCGCCGCTCCGTAGCGCCTCGCAGACGGCGATCGTCGGTTCTCTCGCCGCCGCCGCCGCCTTTGCCATCGCGCGGGTCGTTGGCCGCTGACCGCGCCCGGACTTGCCAAACAGGACAAATCGAGCGACTCTCAATCCTCCCATGCCTGGTCAGGGGACTGGCGGATAAAGCGCTGGCACGTCAGAGATTTTTCGTCCTCTCGCGACTCGCCAGCACGTCGGCCGCCAAGGAGGAACCGCACATGAAACCAAGCGCTTTTCTTACAATCCCATTATTGCTCGCCAATCACGCCGCGTTCGCCGGATCCGCCGACGGCAATGGGGCGTTGGCGCTCGCCGTTCTCGTCGCCGAACGTTCGCCCGGCGATAAGGACATTGACAAGCATGTGCTTGCGAAATTCCTCAATGGTTATGTGAACGTGCGTTATGCGCCCAACAAAAAAATCACGGTTGCGGCCAGCGCGGTCACCTGCCGGGCGAGCAATGTGGACATCACCCAGCATAGCTGCGATCTGACGTTTGGAGCGAAAAAAGTCGCGACACAGGGCAGGAAGGCGCACGAGCTCTACGCGACTCTCGCCGCGGTGGGCGTGCCGCAGGAGGGCGCCGCGGGTTCGATCTTCGTGGCCGTGTCCAATCTCGACTGCACAATCGATCCCGCCGAGGTGAAGCAAAAAGGCGGCGGCGGCGCGCATTGCGCATATGACCCGGCGAAGTGACGGTTAACTAAGCAGACGTGTGACGATTGGCCGACGGGAGACATGCGTGATCCACTATCCGGAATCGGTTCGGAGGTTTGATCATGGCGGGCGAGACTCCCGTGAATGTCACCCAAGACCAGCAACGCGATCTTGAGCGCCTGTCTGGTTCCGCGAACCGGCCGGAGGCCGGCCGGGCGCGGGCTATCCTTTTGCCGCAGGAGAGGAAAAGGCTGGAGAGGCCCAGTTTCCAACCTAGCAAACCGCCCGGGCGGTCCCGCTTCGCGGGTCCATTTCCGTTCGCCGAGCAACCCGATTTTGGAAGTCTGATTTGGCGAGTCGTGGAGACGGAACGCCGATCACCGCTGGCGCTGCTCCAAATACCGGCGGAGCAACAATCGACGGAGGCCCATGGCAAGAAGAGAGATTTAGGCAGCCCCATCGTTCACCCGCCGATCATCGTGGTGATGACCTCGCCGCCGCGCGCGATTGTCAATTTCCAATAATTACGATGCCCGCTCACCGCCGCTTCGAGTTCCCGCGTGGTGCCGATTGCCCTGTCGTTGATGGACTTGATTACATCGCCTTTTTGAAAATTGACCATCGCCGCCCGCGAGCCGTCCTCGACGTCGCTGACGACGACACCCTCGCTCACGCCATGGAGGGATAATTCTTCCAAAACCGCCGGCGACAGATTGATCACGGTCATGCCGGAGAAGGGGGACGAGCCGGTGAGCTTGATCGGATCTCGGGCCGGAATTTCCGGGGCTGGAACCAGTTTGATCGAGGCAGTGATGTGTTTGCCGTTACGAAGCAGGGTCAGGGAGGCGGCCCCGCCGAGCGGTTTCGTGGCCATCCGGTAGCCGAGGCCCTCGGGATCGTCGACGCTCTGACCGTCGATGGCGGTGATGAGATCGCCGCGTTGTAAACCCGCCTCGGCGGCCGGACCGCCGGCGGAGAGATCGGCGACAAGCGCGCCCGACGGCCGGTCGAGGCCAAGCGAATCGGCGATTTCCCTCGACACGGTTTGCAGGCTCGCGCCGAGCCAGGGGCGCCGCACCGCTTGTCGTCCGCCCTTGGCGGCGGCGATCACGATTTTCACCATATTGACCGGGATTGCGAAACCGATCCCGATCGAACTTCCGGTTTGCGAAAAGATCGCCGAATTGATGCCGACGAGCTTTGCCCGCATATCGACGAGGGCGCCGCCTGAATTGCCCGGATTGATCGCGGCGTCGGTTTGAATAAAAAATCCGTAATCAGATATTCCAGCCTGGGTGCGCGCCAGCGCCGAGACGATTCCCTGGGTCACCGTCTGCCCGACCCCGAACGGATCGCCAATGGCCAGCACGATGTCGCCTACTTCGAGCGCGTCGGAATCGCCCAATTCCATCACCGGAAAGTTCTCGCCCCCCTTCAAGCGCAAGACCACGAGATCGGTTCGCTGATCGCGCAGGACAATCCCGGCATCGAATTCCCGCTTATCGGCGAGCGCGATTTTCACATCGGTCATGCCTTCGATGACGTGATAATTGGTGACGACGAGGCCCGACGCATCGACGAGGACGCCGGAGCCAAGCGAGCGCGCGGTGGGGCCGCCTGGCCTGGAATTGCCCCCCTCGCCGAAGAAATGGCGAAAAATCGGATCGTCGAAGAGGGGATTGCGCGGCCGCTTATCCGTCCGGGAGGCATAGACATTGACGACCGCGGGTTGCGCTTTCTTGACGACCGGCGCGAAGGACAGGAAAATGTCGCTTTGGCTTCGAGGCGTCTGCCGCGGCGGCTCGGCGTTCGCGGAAACGGCAAGGAGAACCAGTCCCAGAAGCAAAGCGGTCAAGGCCTGGAGCAAACCCAGCAAGCGCACGTTCATGGATCGCTCCAAACCAGCGGACCTGACCCTGTATCGGATTTAAGCGAGAACCGGTTCGCGTCAAGGCAAGGCGCCACGCGAGTGCACCCCGGTCACCGCGAATGATCCCTAAGCCGCCGCCTCTTTTTCGCCGCCCACCACCGGACCCGAATCCCGCCCCTTGGCATCGACATCGCGGTCGACGAATTCGATGACCGCCATGGCGGCATTATCGCCATGGCGGAATCCCGCCTTCAAGACTCGCGTGTAGCCGCCATGCCGGTCCTTGTAGCGCGGCGCGAGAACGGCGAAAAGCTTACCGACGAGGATGGCATCCTTGATTTGAGCGATCGCCTGCCGTCGCGCATGCAGATCGCCGCGCTTGCCGAGCGTGACCAGCTTCTCGACGATCGGACGCAAATCCTTTGCCTTCGGCAGCGTGGTGACGATCTGCTCGTGCTTGATCAGCGCTTGGCACATATTGGAAAACATCGCCTTGCGATGTTCGTGCGTGCGGCCGAAGCGGCGCTTGGCGTGTCCGTGATACATGGCGTTCTCCGTTATTTTCGCGGCCGCCGTGCCAAGGTACGGCCGCACCCGTTGGCATCCCGCTCGCTTTGGACGAGAGAGGAGGGATATTCCGATCAGTAATGTTCCTCGAACCGCTTGGCGAGTTCATCGATATTGTCCGGCGGCCAGCCGGTGACGTCCATCCCGAGGTGGAGGCCCATCTGGGCCAGCACTTCCTTGATCTCGTTCAGCGATTTGCGCCCGAAATTCGGCGTGCGGAGCATTTCCGCTTCGCTCTTTTGAATGAGATCCCCGATGTAGACAATATTGTCGTTCTTCAGGCAATTCGCCGAGCGCACCGAGAGTTCGAGCTCATCGACCTTTTTGAGGAGCGCCGGGTTGAAGGCGAGTTCGGGAATTGACGGTGTCGCCTCGACCCGGTGCGGCTCCTCGAAGTTGACGAAGACATTGAGCTGGTCCTGAAGGATACGCGCCGAGAAAGCGATCGCATCCTCGGGCGAGAGCGATCCGTTGGTTTCCACTTGCATGGTAAGCTTGTCGTAATCGAGGATTTGCCCTTCCCGCGTATTCTCGATCCGGTAGCTTACTTTCTTGACCGGCGAGTAGAGACTATCGACCGGGATCAAGCCGATCGGCGCGTCTTCGGTCCGGTTGCGGTCGGCCACGACATAGCCCTTGCCGGTGTTGACCGTGAATTCCATGCGGATTTCGGCCGCTTCGTCCAGCGTGCAAATGACAAGCTCGGGATTGAGGATCGAAATATCGCCGGTCGTGCCGATGTCCGCGGCGGTGACCTTGCCGGGACCCTGCTTCTTCAAAACCATGCGCTTCGGGCCATCGCCCGGCATCCTGAGGGCGATGTCCTTGATATTGAGCACGATGTCGGTCACGTCCTCGCGCACGCCGGGGATCGACGAGAACTCGTGCAAGACACCGTCGATATGGACCGAGGTAATCGCCGCGCCTTGCAGCGACGACAATAGAATGCGGCGCAGCGAATTGCCGAGGGTAAGTCCGAAGCCGCGCTCGAGCGGCTCCGCCACGATCGTGGCCGCGCGTTTTGGATCGTCGCCCGGGACCACTTCGAGTTTGCTTGGCTTGATTAGCTCCTGCCAGTTCTTCTGAATCACGGCCAAACCTTTCCTTGCTGCAAATCGCCTGACGCAACGGTGTCGAAAATGCCTTCTTAAACGCGCCGCCGCTTGGGCGGCCGGCAGCCGTTGTGCGGAATAGGCGTGACATCGCGGATCGAGGTCACCGTGAAGCCCGCGGCTTGAAGGGCCCGCAACGCCGATTCCCGGCCGGAACCCGGCCCCGAAACCTCGACATCGAGCGTCCGCATGCCGTGTTCGGCCGCCTTTCTGGCGCAGTCCTCGGC
The DNA here is from genome assembly GCA_963706215.1 of uncultured Alphaproteobacteria bacterium. Lineage (GTDB taxonomy): Bacteria > Pseudomonadota > Alphaproteobacteria > Rhizobiales > Beijerinckiaceae > Methylocapsa. The sequence goes on from OY970154.1 coordinate 1,321,999, forward strand.
CGCCATCTGCGCCGCATAAGGCGTCGACTTGCGCGACCCCTTGAACCCCATGGTCCCCGCCGACGACCAGGAGATTGTGTTGCCCTGCGCGTCGGTGATCGTAATCATCGTATTATTAAAGGTCGAATTGACGTGCGCGACGCCGGACGCAATGTTCTTGCGCTCGCGGCGACGAACGCGGGTAGCCTCTTTTGCCATTAGCCAATTCCTTCAAACGCACCCGTCATTCCAGGCGCTCGGGACCATCATCGATTGTTGGCGGCGATTGCTTGGCCGGCCGGTTGGCGGCCAACGCGATGAGCAACTTCTCTTGAATTTACTTCTTCTTGCCGGCGATGGGCTTGGCCTTGCCTTTGCGAGTCCGGGCGTTGGTGTGGGTGCGCTGGCCGCGCACGGGCAATTGGCGCCGGTGGCGAAGCCCACGGTAGCAGCCAAGATCCATCAGGCGCTTGATGTGAATCGCAACCTCGCGGCGAAGATCGCCCTCGACCATGTAATCGCGGTCGATCGCCTCGCGAATCTGCAAGACTTCCGCGTCGGTCAACTCGGCGACGCGCCGCCCGGAGGGAATATTCACTCTTTCGCAAATTTCCTTGGCCTTCGTCGGGCCAATGCCGTGAATATATTGAAGCGAGATGATGACGCGCTTGTTGGTGGGAATATTGACTCCGGCGATACGAGCCAAGACCTCTATCTCCATGTGGGCCGCGCTGCGCGAAAGCTTTACGGCGGAAGAGTTTGTCCCGCGTCCAGGGGAGACCGGCCCTTGCGGGATGGCTGGCGAAGGCAGCGCTTGGGCACTAGCCCGGCGCGCGGAACCTTGTCTCGGGCAGGGGAAAAGCGTGCTTAGCCGATCATCCGCGCGGCGTCAACTGGCCGTTTCTCTCACCGCTGCGCCGGCCGGCGGCTTCGCCATCGTCCTTCGAAAAGCTCGGCATGAGGGGCAGCACACCGTGGCGCTTCCCCCAGAAGAAGGACGCGCGCGCGCCCATTGCTTCTCGCTCGGGGCTCCAAAGCGGCGGTCATGGTCGTATCGTCGTCCGGAGCGGCGGACGGAGGCGCGCGCCTTTCCGGCTTGGTCATTTCGGTTCTCCCCGGTTCGTGCAATCAACCGAGGATACGCGATCCCCGGTCGCCGCTCGCCTTCGCGGACTCTGGGCCAGTCGAAGGATCGACCGGGTTCAGCCTGGGAGAACAGGACGGCACACCCACTTTCCGGATGCCCGGAAAATCATTCTCGCGCAGGCCAACTCTCCGCGCGCCGGGGGGCGTCCGGAGCGCTCCGCGCAATCCCCACAAGCGAGCTTTGCTCTCCGAAGCTTTTCCCGCCGCCGAAGCAAGGCGGCTCGCCGCGCGTTTCGCGCGGCACCATACGCCAAAACATCGCCGTTGGCTCGCCTCATCCCGAGCTTGTCGAAGGATGGCGGAATCACGCCACTTTCATGATTGCCGGCAAGGGCCTTTCGGAGAGAAACCGGCCCGCCGGTTCCGAGCGGAGACATAGGCTTTTCGTCCGGCGGATATGCGGGCCAGGAGGCGGCCTTTAAGCGCCGGTCAACAATCTCGCATCCGCGGGTCGAGCCGCATGACCTTGCGTCGATTGGGGCGGTTCTGTCGAGAGCGCGTCCTTAAAGACGGCGGGCAACTTACTCGGAACTCTCGGGTCATTGGCGATCTCGCCGAGGTATGTCACCACTCCAGAGCGCCCCCTCGTAGCCACGGCGATCGCGTTATGCCGTTGGTGAATATCCAAGCCAACAAATTGGGGATGTTCGATGCGGCCCGCCGCCTATGGGTGAGGCTTTGTGCCGGCCGGCCGGCTTAACCCTCGCCGCGTTGCCTATCGGCCGGCCGGCCCCCTCGGGCCCGGCAATCATAGGGATTGGCTGGACCGGACAAATCGTTTGCCGGTATGGTCTTCCACCATTTTGTTGCATTCAAGCGATATTTGCGGCACATAGGCGAGCCGCCAGTCTCGCCTGCTGGGCCCGGCACGGATGCGGGTGTAGCTCAGGGGTAGAGCACAACCTTGCCAAGGTTGGGGTCGAGGGTTCGAATCCCTTCGCCCGCTCCAATTTCCTTCAAGGAAATCAGAGCGTTATGAGAAGGCCGCCGCGAGGCGGCCTTTCGCTTTTCCGCTCTGGTGTCCACATGGTGTCCACCACATCCGGAGCAGACCCTACCTTTCTGCCGCACAGGGCTGGACTCAGCTACAATGCGGGCGGCGCCCGGACCACGCGCTTCGCGCGCCTGGCGCATTGACTTCATGCTGTGGACTTCTGGGCTCAGTCTGAGCAGACACCGAGCTAGGGTTCAAGCGGTCGGCTTGACCGCATCGACAACAGGGGGGAATGCCCCGTGCAGCGGATCGAAGAGTTCGTCGATGATAGGCAGAAATCGTGGTGCATCCACTGCGCCCGATCGCTCCCAGACCTCAAGACGAACGACGACCATGTTCCATCGAAGAGCCTGCTGTCGAAGCCGCGCCCACACCACCTGCCGGTCGTCACGATTTGCAAGGAGTGCAACACGAGCTTCTCGCTGGACGAGCAATACGCGGTGACGTTTCTGAGCTGTGTCCTCTCCGGCTCCAGCGCGCCCGAACAGCAGTCGAATGCGAGCGCCGCCCGCGCATTGATTGCCAGTCCCGGACTACGCGCTCTGATCGAGCGGTCGCGGACCGAATATACGACCTTTGGAGGTGAGAGGCGTATCCTCTGGAAACCGGATGTGGAACGCATCTGCCGTGTGGTGCTGAAGAATGCTCGCGGTCATGCGTATTTCGAATGGGGGGAGCCTATGCTTGATGCCCCCGCTCACGTCTGGGCCATTCCGCTCGAAAGCATGTCTTCCGAGCAACGCTCGGAATTCGAGGGGGCGGATGGCGATGTAACTCTGGCCGCATGGCCAGAGGTCGGCAGCCGCATGATGTCTCGCCTCGTCACCGGCACAGATATGTCGGCGGGCTGGGTGATCGTTCAACCAGACGTTTATCGGTATTCCGTCGACGACTCTGGCGGTCTGAAGGTGCGTACGGTCCTATGGGAATACCTCGCCACCGAGGTTCTCTGGGAGCCCTAGCCAGATGCTGGGAACGCTCCAGCCCGCCTCTTCCTACGAAATCGGCCGACACTCGACCATATCGGACTAAATCAGACTAAACCCGCTTTACTCAGACCCGCGCCAGTGGAATAGTTCCGCACATCCGCTACGGCCTGAGAAAGGGCGGTTCATGGCTGATCGCTGGATGTCCGTCGAGGAAATGGCAGCCTACCTGGGAGTCAGTAAAGATACGATCTACGGCTGGATAACAAAAAGGGAAATGCCCGCGCACAAGGTTGGAAGGCTCTGGAAATTCAAATCTGATGAAGTCAATTCCTGGGTGAGAGACGGAAAAGCATCCGACGAGGGCGGCGAACATGCCTTGAATGATGCGCAGGGACCGGCAAAGCGCGCCACGAGGGGGAAGAAATGAGCAAAGTGGCGTGCATCGACTTGTTTTGTGGCGCGGGCGGTCTGACGCATGGACTGATCCAGGCTGGCGTTCCGGTTGTCGCCGGAATCGATGTCGATGCGGCGTGTCGCTATCCGTTCGAGACTAACAATAGTTCACAGTTCATCGCGAAGGACATCAAGGACGTAAAACCGTCGGACCTGAAGAAGCTGTATGGTGAGGCTGATATCCGGATTCTCGCGGGTTGTGCGCCCTGCCAACCGTTTTCGACCTACTCGCAACGCTACGAGACGTTGAAGAGCCCCCGCTGGCCCCTGCTTTACCAGTTCGCACGCCTAGTAAAATCCGTCCGACCGGACGTCGTGACCATGGAAAATGTGCCCTTGGTCGAGAAGCACGCGGTTTTCGACGATTTCGTCGCCACCCTGCAACGGCTAGGCTACAAAGTTTGGCAGGGCGTCGTCGATTGTACCCAATACGGCTTGCCGCAGACCAGGCGGCGCATGGTCATCCTGGCAAGCTTGACCGGCCCAATCGAGCTGATCGCACCGACGCACGAGAAGCCGCGGACCATCAAAGACGCGATCGGGAAACTTCCCCCCATCAAGGCGGGAAGCACCCACGAAAACGACGCCTTCCATACGTCGTCCAAGCTTTCGGATCTGAACCTGGAGCGCATCCGCGTCTCCCGCCCCGGAGGGACTTGGCGCGATTGGCCCAAGCGATTAGTCGCGGAATGCCATCGCAAGGAAACCGGCCGCACCTACCCTGGCGTCTATGGGCGCATGACATGGGATGACCCGGCTCCGACGATCACGACGCAGTTCTATGGTTTCGGCAATGGCCGCTTCGGGCATCCCGAGCAGGATAGGGCGATCTCGTTGCGAGAAGGAGCCATCCTGCAAGGGTTCCCGAAGGATTATGCTTTCGTACCGGAGGGCGGCCCCACCCATTTCAAGGTTCTCGGCCGAATGATCGGCAATGCGGTTCCGGTCGTCCTCGGCGAGGCCATCGGGCAAAGCATCACGGCGCACCTCGGCATCAAGGCCGACCGGGAAGACCATGAGAAGGGAGGCATCGCGGATGTCGCGCGTAAGCCCCTCGTCGCATGAAGCGAGCCTCCGCATGGCTCGGGTGCGGCAGAAAGGCACCGATGCCGAACTTTCCCTACGCAAGGAGCTGCACGCCAGAGGGCTGCGCTATCGCTTACACGTCCCGTTGCTGACCAAGCCGCGTCGGGTCGCCGATATCGTTTTTTCCGGCGCCAAAGTCGCCATCTTCGTCGATGGTTGCTTCTGGCACGGTTGCTCGGAACACGCCTCCTGGCCGAAGAGCAATGCGCAGTTTTGGCGCGAAAAGATCGAAACGAACCGCGCCAGAGACGCGGACACCGATCGACGCCTCCAAACTTCGGGTTGGCGAGTCGTCCGTGTTTGGTCACACGAAAGCGCCGGTGAAGCGGCCGAACGCATCAAGGACATCGTTCGAACCGCTGGGAGGCGTCAGTGATCGTCCGGGGCGCGGGTAGCGCGGCGACGCAGATCGCGCATCACACGATCCCGGAGCCCGGTCAGTTGGCGGAAGCTCGCCGGCGCCAGTGGATCGTTTCCGAGGTCGATGACGGCTCGATCGCACCTGGCCTCCCCAAACATCACCTCATCCGTTTGGCTTCTATCGACGAGGATGCCCTCGGCGAGGAGATCGAGGTCCTATGGGAGCTCGAACCTGGCGCTCACGTCATCGAACGCGCCGGCTTGCCTCGCATCACGGGCTTGGACGACCCTGACACGCTTCAAGCGTTTCTCGACGCCGTGCGATGGGGCGCCGCCACCAACGCGGACAGAGCCTACCTGCAAGCCCCCTTCCGGAGCGGCGTCAGCATAGAGGATTTCCAGCTCGATCCCCTGGTGCGGGCGATCGACATGGCTCGCACCAGCCTGCTCATCGCCGACGACGTCGGCCTCGGTAAGACGATCGAAGCGGGCCTCGTGGTCCAGGAGATGCTCCTTCGTCACCGCGCACGTACCGTGCTGGTGTTATGCCCGGCGTCACTGCAAGAAAAGTGGCGCACGGAAATGCAGGAGAAATTCGGCCTCGATTTTCGGATCGTGGATACCGAGTTCGTCAAGCATCTGCGGCGCGAGCGAGGGCTGCACGCAAACCCGTGGACCTCGTTCCCTCTCCTGATCACCTCGATGGATTGGGCGAAGCAGGGTGAAGGCCTGCGCCTGTTCCGAGATGCCTTGCCGCCCACGGTCACGCATCCCCGCAAATTCGACCTGCTGGTGATCGACGAGGCCCACAACGTCGCGCCGACGGTCGGGCACTATGCCGTCGAGAGCCTGAGGACGCGGCTAGTTCGTCTTCTGGCGCCGCATTTCCAGCACAAGCTGTTCCTGACTGCCACGCCGCACGATGGCTACACGGAATCGTTCACTGCTCTACTCGAACTCCTGGACGACCAACGGTTCGCCAGAAACGTCTTGCCGAGCGAACCCCAGCGCGCCCGGGTCATGGTGCGGCGGCTGAAGAGCGACCTGGTCGACGCGAACGGCAACCGACTCTATCCGGTAAGGCGCCTCGAAGCCCTTCGCGTCGGCTATGCCGAGGACGAGCGTGAAATCCGTCGCCTGCTCGGGGACTACATAACCAGCCGGGAGCGCGGGGAAAAAGGCGCACGAGCCGTCGATCGCTTTGTCCATCAATTACTGCGCAAGCGTCTGTCGTCGTCACCCGCAGCCTTCGCAACGACACTGGAACGGCACGTAGCGACCATCGAGGGGCGCGCCGCGGCCGAGCAGGGCCAACGAAAGCTGGATGAGCGCATCCTCCGGCGAGCCATCTCGAAGACGGAGGAAGACTACGCCGACGACGCGCAACGCGAATTGGCGGAAGACGAGGCGATCGGCGAAGCCAGCAAGCACGTTCGGCCGCCCGACGAACAAGAGCGGCTGATGCTTCAACGTCTGCGATCTTGGGCTCAGCAAGCATCGCGCAGAGAGGATTCCAAAGCTCATGCCATACTGGAGTGGCTCGCCACGCATCTCCAAGTCGACGGCCAGTGGACGGACGAGCGGGTCATACTCTTCACCGAATACCGGACAACTCAGCAGTGGATGCACCAGATCCTCGCGGCTCACGGCTTCGGCGGCGACCGCCTGGCATTGATCTACGGCGGGATGGATCACGACGAGCGCGAAGCCGTGAAGGCGGCGTTTCAGGCCAGCCCCGAGGAATCACCCATCAAAATCCTCCTGGCGACCGACGCCGCCTCGGAAGGCATCGACCTCCAGAACCACTGCCATCTGATGATCCACTTGGAGATCCCCTACAATCCCAACGTGATGGAGCAGCGGAACGGCCGCATCGATCGGCACGGCCAGCGCTCCAGCGAGGTGGTCATCTGGCACCCGGTCGACGACGAGGGAGATCATGGCGAGGACATCCTGCGTGCCTTCCGCAAGCTCGACGCCATGCGGGCCGACATGGGCAGCGTCAACCCCGTCATCGCCCCCCAGTTGCCGGACCTGATCGAGGGACGTCGGCGCGACCTGGATACCCGGCTGGCCGAAGCCCGCATGGAAAAGTCCCGTCGCTTCGTCAGAGCGGAGCGCGATGTCCGGGAACGCATCGCGAAGCTACATGAACGCCTCGCCGAGACGAAACGAGAGCAGAATCTCGCCCCCGACCACATCGAAAGATCGGTGAGGACGGCTCTACGCCTTTCGGACAAACCGGACCTGGAGCCCGTTTCCCTTCCGGTGGCTCCCGAGGGAACCGCCTTCAGAATGCCGGCGCTGTCGGGGTCATGGACGCGATGCCTCGAAGGTCTTGAGCATCCCTATACGAAGAAGGTTCGCCCGATCACCTTCGACCACGACGTGGCGAAGGGACGCGACGACGTCGTCCTGGTGCATCTCAATCACCGCCTCGTTCAGATGAGTCTGCGCCTGCTCCGGGCTGAAATCTGGGCGCGGGACGACGTGAAGAAGATCCATCGAGTCGCCGCCCGTTCGCTTCCCGACGATCGCTTGGAAGCCCCGGCGGTCGTCGTCGTTTCCCGCTTGGTGATCACGGGCGGCAGTCACCATCGCCTGCACGAGGAACTCACCGAGGCCGGCGGCTATCTGCGCGACTCGGGATTCCGTCGCGAAGAGCGCGTCACGGAATTGCGTCGATGGCTACAGGACTCCAAGCCGGCCGTGCTGCCGGATACGACCTTCGCGGCGCTGCGAACCCGCTTCGATAACCAGCGCGATTCCGTGCTGGCGGCGGTCGAGGCGCGTTCCAAGGATCGTCTGCGCTTCCTGTCCAACTCGATCGACACACGCCGGGAAAAGGAGAGCGACGACATCCGCCAGGTGCTCGATGATCTCGACAAGTCGTTGCAGGCCGAACTCGTCGCCGAACGGGAGCCGCAACAGCTCTCGCTCTTCTCCGAAGACGAGCGAACCCAGCTCCGGCGCGACCGGGCGGCTCTGGAAGCGCGTCTCGCCCGCATCCCGCTCGAACGGGAACAGGAGGTGCGCGCGATCGAGAACAGATATTCCAACACCCGCGATCACACGTTTCCCGTGGCCGTCGTCCTGCTGGTACCCGACTCCCTGACGAAGGAGCGGCAACGATGAGCGCCAACCACGATTGGCTCAACCTCATCGAGGTGTCGGGGCCGTTCCTCGCGGTAACCGTGTTGAGAGAGGTGCTTCCCCAGGGGTTGGAAGCCATTACCTCCGGCCGCCCTCAACGGCTCCGCGCCGCCTACGACGAGTGGCGTGACGCCGTCGATGCGGACGATTCCGATCTGCCCGCGATCCACTCGGCGTGGATCGACGAGGTCCTGCAAAGCGCCTTGGAGGTGGACGACCAGGTTCTGCGCAGGGTGACCTCTTTGCCGGAGCGGCTCAAGGCCTTGCTGCCCGAACGCGGCGTCACGATCGTCCCCGACTTGGCCATCGTCAATCCAACTCAGGCCGACGCCCCGCTGTTGCTCATCCAGATCTATGATCCCGATGGCGACCTCGACGCCACCCGAAATCACGGCGGGCTCGCCACGACGCCGGGCGACCGAATGGTGTCGCTGCTTCGAGCGACCGGATGTCGGATCGGCCTCGTGACGAACGGCGAGCGCTGGATGCTCGTTCACGCCCCGGTGGGTGCCGTCTCGAGCTTCGCCAGTTGGTATGCCCGCCTCTGGGGGCAGGAACCCGAGACGCTCCGTGCGTTCGTCAGCTTGCTCGGGGTCCGCCGCTTCTTCGGCCCGGAAGCCGAAAGGCTGCCGGTGCTGTTCGAGCGATCATTGAAGCACCAAGACGATGTGACCGACGCGCTGGGTGAACAGGTCCGCCGTGCGGTGGAGGTGCTGGTCCAATCCCTCGACCGCGCCGATCAGGACCGCAACAGGGACCTGTTGCACGACGTCGACCCGAAGGAACTCTACGAGGCCGGCCTGACGGTCATGATGCAACTCGTCTTCCTCCTCGCGGCGGAAGAGCGCGGCCTGCTTCTCCTCGGCGATCCCCGGTACGATGCGTTCTACGCGCTCTCCAGCCTGCGCATGCAGTTGCGCGCCGACTCCGAGGAGATACTCGAACGCCGGCGCTCGGCCTGGTCCCGGCTGCTCGCGCTGTTCCGCGGCGTCTATGGCGGCATCGACCATCCGGTGCTTCGTCTTCCGGCGATGGGCGGATCGCTCTTCGATCCGGACCGCTACCCGTTCCTTGAAGGCCGCAAGAAGGGGACGAACTGGCGGAGCGATCCCGCCGAGCCCCTGCCGATCGACGACCGGACGGTCTTGCTTCTGTTGGAAGCGATCCAGACCTTCGAAGGGCGCACGCTGTCCTACCGCGCGCTCGACGTGGAGCAGATCGGCCACGTCTATGAAGGCCTCCTCGAACGCACGGTCCGGCGCGTCGATGACGTGACACTCGAATTCGAAGGATCGGCCAAGGCCAAGAACGCGCGTGTCGCGCTCGGCGAGATCGAGTCGGCGCGCCTCGACGGTGCCGCGAGGATCGTCGAACTATTGAAAGAACGGAGCGAGCGTTCCGAGCCAGCCATTCGCAACGCAATCGGGCGGGAACCTGACGAACGCCTGGCGGCGCGCCTTCTCACCGTGTGTCGTGGCGACGTGGTCTTGCGCGATCGCATTCTGCCCTATGCCGAACTCCTGCGGACGGATCCGTGGGGATACCCCCTGGTTCACCATGCCGGCGCCTTCGTCGTCGTCCTCGGCGCCGACCGGCGCGATAGCGGAACGCACTACACGCCCAAGAGCCTGACCGAGAAGATCGTCGAGGAGACGCTGACCCCGATCGTCTATCGCGGCCCGGCCGAAGGCGCGGCGCGGGAGGATTGGAAGCTCAAGAGCGCCGACGAACTCCTCGACCTCAAGATCTGCGACCCCGCGATGGGATCGGGCGCGTTCCTCGTGCAGGCTTGCCGTTGGCTCGCCGACCGGCTGGTGGAAGCCTGGTCCGTCATGGAAGCGGCAAGCGGCCGGATCGACGACGAAGGCCGCGTCCGCGCCGCCGATGAAGCGGCCGGGTTCGAGCCGCTGTCGCGCGACACCGAAGATCGCGCCATCTTGGCGCGTCGCCTGATCACCGAGCGCTGCCTTTACGGCGTCGACAAGAACCCGCTCGCGGTCGAACTCGCCAAGCTGTCGCTGTGGCTGACCACGCTCGCCAAGGGGCGGCCTTTCGGCTTCCTCGATCATAACCTGCGGAGCGGCGATAGCCTGCTCGGCATCCACGATCTCGGCCAGCTCATTGAGCTGGACATCAAGCCGAAGGGCAATGCCCAGCTTCGCCTCTTCGGCCGGACCATCCGGTCGGCCGTTGACAAGGCGCTCGCGCTCCGCAGCCAGCTTCGCTCGATCCCTATCCGCGACATAGGTGATGTCGAGGCGATGACCGCGCTCGACGCTCAGTCGAGCGCGGCACTTGTGACGTCGGAGCTGATCGCGGACGCCTTCATCGGGCTCGTAATTGCGACCGGAAGTGGCGGGGGCTTGGAAAAGCAACTCGCTGCCCTCTCCACAGCGGCTGACCGAGCTTCAGATGGCGGGGCCGACGCCTGCCGGGCTCTTGCGGCGCAGGCTCAGTCCGACCTTATGAGTGACTTTGTCGCCGAACAGCGTGGGCGTCCCTTTCACTGGCCGCTGGAATTTCCCGAGGTCTTCCTCCGCGCTAATGGTGGTTTCGACGCCTTCGTCGGGAATCCGCCGTTCCTTGGCAATAGATTATGGAAGGGAACCTACGGGGCTGCCTACCAGCGTGTCGTGCAGATGATCCTGGAAGTCACTCCCGGAAAGATCGACCTCTCAGTCGTCTTCCATCGTCGGGCGGCCACGCTGCTAAGACATGGCGGAGCCTATGGATTGCTGGCCGCGAACAACATAGCCGAGGGCAGCGCTGTTTCCGTTGGGCTGGAACGTATAGCGACCGAAGGAGACTTCTACTTTTCCCGCAAGGGCATGCCGTGGCCAGGGTCGGCCTCAACCGTGATCGCCATCGTGTGTTTTTGGAAGGGAGGATGGACCGGGCTTCAGAACTGCGATGGCATTGCATGTGAGAAAATCGGCCCCCGCCTCCAGCCCGAGATTGGCGGAGGTTGGGAACCGAAGGCACTCGCCAACACCCTATTCGCCTTCGAGGGGGTCCATAACGGCAAGGGGTTGGCGTTCGTCCTCACCGAGAACCACCCATGGTTCGAGCGTCTTCGCTCCGAACGCGGCTCGCTGTTGAAGCCATACATCACCGGCAACGACATCGCGAGCACTTCGCTCACTCGCGTGGAGCGTTGGGCTCTCGACCTCGCCGACCTGTCGCTGGAAAAGATCAAGAGCGAATGGCCGATCGCTTATCGGTTCCTCATCGAAATCGTATTGCCCACACGAACCCCGAAAGAACTCAAAAGTTACAAGGGTCTCGTCGATCGGTGGTGGCAGTTCTGGAACCATCGCGCTGCGCAAATGCGCCAGCTTCGCACCCGCCATCAATTCATAGCGTTTGCGAAGGCCGCAAAATATCCGATCTGCGTTCAGGCACCGACGGAGTGGATATACACGAACAAAATCGTGCTCGTCGAAGAGGCCCACGAAAACGTCCATGCAATATGTTTAAGTTCCATGTTCCAAATTTGGCTGCGTAATTACTCGGTTCGCAGCCTCGGGGGGGACAATAACACACTGACGCTCTCCGTCAGTGAAGCTCTCGCGACGTTCCCATTCCCAACAGGGCATGTGTCTGAAGATGCTATCGCCGCAGCGAGAAATTTCCAGGACACCCTCGTTTCATGGAGCCGTCGAAATTCGGCTGGAATGACGGATGCGATGAACGCCGTCCATTCATCTGCCTCCCGTGACGCTGAAATCGTCAGGATGCGCGATCTTCTCGAACGCATCGACGCCGGAGTGGCGGACGCCTATGGCTGGTGCGATCTCGACCTTACTCATGGCTTTCAAGACGATGCCGATGATGGAGATGCAAGCTCCACCCATCATGGTCTGGATGAGCAAACGCGCGATCTCGTACTTGCCAAGCTCATTGAGCTGAATCGCCAACTCTATGAAGCCACATTAGCGGCGGGTTCCGGTGCTGGCAAAGAACGCCAAAAATCCGGGAGAGGCAGACGTCGAGCGTCCACGGACGTTGGGCTGCTTTTCGAAGATGCAAGGGCAGATGAGACTTCTGCCAGCGCCTCTCCCCCTGAAATTATAACACACTGAGGCCACGCCGATGACGAAACCCACCACCGATCAGGCACAGGCCAGTCCGACCAAACAGTTCTTCGTGTCGATGCTGACGCGCGACATCAACCTCGCCGATGCAATCCTCGACCTCCTCGACAACTGCCTTGATGGCGCACTCCGGCTCGCGGACGGCGGCAACGTCGACTACGCGCAGCATTTCGTTAGGATTGAACTCGCTGCAGACCACTTCTCAATTGAAGACAATTGCGGCGGCATCCCACGTGAGGTCGCGAAGAACTACGCGTTCAAAATGGGCCGCGACACAGACGATGACCGCGACTCCGAGACCGAGACTATCGGCATGTACGGCGTGGGAATGAAGCGGGCGATCTTCAAGATGGGTCGTGAGGCGCTGGTGCGGACACGGTATGGCGAGGACACGTTCGAAGTTCCAATCACCTCTGCCTGGCTCGACGCCAAAGGCTGGGATCCACTGCCGATCAACGAGCCGACCGAGGCCAGCGAGAAGCTCCCCGAACCCGGCACGGTGATCTACGTCCGCGAATTGTATGAGGGCGTCTCCAGGCACTTCGCCAACGAGGCATTCGAGAACGAGGTTCGCACCGCCATCTCCGAGCACTTCACGATGTTCCTCCAATGGGGCTTGCAGGTGACGCTTAATGGCAAACCCGTGGAGCCGGTGCTCGTCGAAGTGCTCGTGTCACCGCGCGAGGATGGACCCGCTCCGTTCGTCTTCCAGAAGACGATCGACGATGTGATCGTCTCAATCACCGTCGGCTTGAACACAGGACGCAGCCTTGGCAACGACGATGAGGACGACTCGGGTTTTGAGCGCGATCGGTCGTCTGCGACAGCCGGCTGGACGGTTCTCTGCAACGATCGCGCTGTGATCGTCGGAGATAAGAGCCGGCTTACGGGATGGGGCGACGGGATCCCGCTGTACCATCCACAGTTCGCCATCATCACTGGCATCATTGAGTTCCGTTCCAAGCGCGCCGACAAGCTTCCGGTCACGACGACGAAACGAGCGCTCGACACATCGTCGAACGTCTGGCTCGAATCTTTGGTAAAAATGAAGGAGGGTATGCGGGTCTGGATCTCGTACACGAACCAGTGGAAGAACCACCCTCGCGCCGATCAGTCCAACTTCTGGGATGACGCGCGGCCGCTCCCGTTGAGGGGAGCCATCGCAGCCGTCGTCTCGCGGGCCGCAGCCAAAACGACCGCCGACCAAGTCGAATTCAATCCGCAGAAAGCGAAGGTTCTCCCCGAACCGCCGGGGAAAACGCCGTCGTCGCGGAGGATCGTGTTCTCGCGGCCGATCGAGGAAATACGCCTCGTCTCGAAGATGTTGTTCGACGTCGATGACGAGAAGCCGGGCATCGTCGGTGAGAAATGTTTCGAGCTGACGCTCACCAAAGCCACGAAGCAGGACGGCTGAGACATGAGCGCCGGATCTTCACTTCCGTACCGGCTGAGGCCCAACAAAGCCGTTGACAGGGAATTGTTCCTGTCGCTGCTGATGCGGTTGACTCCCTCGCTCTCGCTTGAAAATTACCAGTACGTCGGGCTCGGCGGTCCCTTTCTCGAAGACTTCAGATTGGTGCATGCCCGGCTTGGTCTCAGGCGAATGGCCTGTGTCGAAACCGAGCAGGAGGTCCACAAACGCCAGCTCTTCAATCGCCCGATCGCTTCGATCGAATGCGTCCATGCGACGCTCGAAGACTATCTGGACGGGCACGACTTCGAGGCACCGGCGATCATATGATTCGACTACACCGAGCCGAAGGGCATCACCACGCAGATCGAACGCTTCGCGCGGACGATCGGCACGGTTCCGCTCGGGAGCGTGCTTCGAGTGACGCTCAACGCCAATCCAGAATCTCTCGGAAAGCCGGATGCCAACGAGCTCTCCGTTGAGATTGACGACGTAGCCTCCAGTGATCGTAAGGAAAAGCCGACCGTACAGGAGTGGCGGCTTGCTCGTTTCAAGGAGCGGGTTGGGCAACTTTTCCCGAGCGGATTGTCCGCTGACGGTATGACGCAGAAGCGCTTCGGTTTTAGCGTGCTCCGCGTTCTCAAGCTGGCGGTCGAAAAGGAAGCGCTCAACTTCCGTGATCGCCGGATCGTGTGGGCACTGGCCACGCATTACAAAGACGGTCAGGCGATGGTGACGGCAGCACTCGTAGTCTGTGCTGCCGACAACACCGCCATCGAAGAACTCGTGAAGGGATGGGAGTTCTACTCGACGTCGGATTCGCCCCATCGTCTCGACTTGCCCGCCCTTTCGACGTTGGAGCGGTTGACCATGGAGTCGAACGACGATGTTCGGGCGAAGATGACCTTCGAACTGCCCAAGTCCGACATGGGCGAGGATCCATTTTCGGTTTTCAAGAAGTTCTACCGTATCTACCCGCATTTCTCGCGCGTCGAGCTGTAGAAGCTCAAGGGGGCGACGCATGACCACGACTGCCGATCCAGAGATACAAGGATGGCTCGCAAAGGAACCGACCTGGCTCGGCCCCTGCATCCTGCAACTCGATGGAGAGCGTTCGAAGTTCGCTGCCGTCGATGAAGGGCACTGGATCGTCGTGGCTGGAGCCGATGGAGCGACGAAGTGTGTTGGTCGGATTCTGCGACTGCGCTCCGATCTCGCCAGCACGACGATCTATTTCGACCACATACACACCTTTGGTGCGTCGGGCTCGGTGTCCAATGTCGGTTTGACATTACCTTCCGGTCCTATCGGACGGCTCCGCCCAGAGGACCTAACCGGCATATTCGCCCTGGATGGTATTTCGGCGACTGACGTTCCGCTCATCGAGAACGTCGCCTATCTGCGCGATCTGCTCGAATTGGTCGTCCGCGACGACCTTCTCGGCCCTGCCGGCGGACCGCACGAGCAGATCAAGGACACGAGCGTTCGCGACCGCTACCTGGTCGGGAAACTCGCACCTCGGCGACCGGACGACAGCGAGACGGTCCTCGTCGAGCCGGCCGCCGGCACGGAGGAAATCGGCGACATTGAGGAAGAGCGGGCGGCGCCGATCCACGAACCGGGCGCCGAATTCGCGAGCGCGTCGGGTCGTGTGGAGCCCGAGGACGACGCCCTCGACGAGATCGATACCACGAACAATCAATCGCTCGTGCCATCCAGCATGGGGCTCACCTTCTGTGTCGCGCCGGGCGTGGTGTCGCTCGCCGTGGACGTTCGGTGGGGGCGCTACGAGCGCGTTCCGAACGACGAGCACGGCGTCGTCAAAACCCGCAAGAACCGGGCAACCGGCAAGGAGGAAGAGACTAAGGTCAAGGTGTGGCGGCGAATCCCGTGCGGTGGGGCTTTCCCTCTGCTGCTGACGAACGGGTCGATCAAGCCATCGACCCCTGATCGAGACCAGCCCGACGTCAGGCTGCAAGGGACCATCCGGACGAACGACCAAGGAGAGCGCCTCGTCACCTTGTTCCTGGTGAACGGCCAATCGGAGCCCGACGACAACAAGGACCGCGCGTGGCTGTTCCAGCCGGAGATCGCCGTGACCGCGCTCGAAGACGCTGCGGACAAATCGGTCTTCAGGCGGCGCCCTTCCTATGAAATCGTCGTTGACGATCCGGAACGCGATCGCCTGGCTTTGATCTACCGAAATCGGCTGGAATTCGCCGCCGGCCACGGTGTGTCGGTTCATGCCGATACGACACCGGAAGATTCCGGTAAGGCGTGGCGCGTCCGAACAGAGATCATCCCGCGCTACGAGGTCGCTGTGACGGAGACGCCGGGCCTCGACCCCGGCGATCGCCCGGCCATGCGCCGAATGATCGATGAGGGGTGGCTCGATATGGGCCGTCTCGCTGAGATGGAGCCGCAGGAGCTGCGGGATGCCCTGTCGTGTCTGGTCGACGACTATTCCGTCTGGATCGAGGAGCAGCGGGCGCGGCTAAAGAGCGAGATCATGGGCTTCGACGATCCGGGACGGGACGTGGTCGCCCGGTGCGAGGAAACCCTGCACCGTCTTCGCGAAGGGATGAACACACTTTTTTCCGACGATGCGGCGCTGACGGCATTTCGCTTCGCGAACCGATCCATGGCGCTACAACGTGTGCGGAGCCTCTATGCCCTCAAGCGCAGAAGGGGCGAGGCTGCGGATGTCGCGCAGATCGACATCCCAAGTAACAGATCCTGGCGTCCCTTCCAGCTGGCCTTCCTCTTGTTATCAGTGCCATCGCTCGCCGACCCGGCACATCCTGATCGAACGAAACCCGTGGAAGCCATCGCCGACCTGCTGTGGTTCCCGACAGGCGGCGGTAAGACCGAAGCCTACCTGGGTGTGGCGGCGTTCGCCATGGCGATGCGTCGGTTGAAGAGCGATCTCGGCGGGCTCGATGCCTCGCGCGGTCTGACCGTGATCATGCGCTACACGTTGCGCCTGCTGACGTTGCAACAGTTCCAGCGCGCGGCCACCTTGCTGTGCGCGATGGAGGTGATCCGTCGCGCCGACGAGAAGACCTGGCGCAAGGAGCCGTTTTCGCTGGGATTATGGGTCGGCAATCGGGTGACTCCCGGCCGGACCGAGGACGCTCACCAGGCGATCGAAGCGTTGCGCAACGGTGATCGAAACCGGGCCGGTATCGCGTCGCCGGCACAACTGACGAGCTGTCCCTGGTGCGGCTCGGAGATCTCCGCGGGCCGCGACATCGAGGTCGATAAGATCCTCGGCCGGACTCTCATCCATTGCGGGGACAAGTTGGGTAGCTGCGAATTCTCGCGCGCGGGTTCCAGCGGGCGCCCTCACCCCGGCTTGCCCGTGAAGGTGGTCGACGAGGAAATCTATCATCGTCCCCCGACGATGATGATCGCGACCGTCGACAAGTTCGCCATGATGGCTTGGCGGCCTGAGGTCCGAACCCTTTTCGGCCGGGTCGACCAAGAGTGCGAGCGCCACGGCTTGCTCTGGCCGGGGCACGATTGCGGCACGGGGCATCGCGCGCGTGGAGCTCACCCAGCAGCGAAGGTGAAGCCGCTGCGCGCCGCCCTGCGGCCCCCCGATCTCATCATCCAGGACGAATTCCACCTCATCAGCGGTCCGCTCGGCACCATGGTCGGCCTCTACGAGAGCGCCGTCGACGAACTGAGCACCTGGCCTCTTGGTGACACGAAGGTTCGACCAAAGGTCGTGGCATCCACCGCCACCGTCCGGCGCGCCGAGGACCAAGTGCGCAACGTGTTCATGCGGCACATTTCGGTCTTTCCGCCTTCCGGCCTCGACGTCGAGGACAATTTCTTTTCGGTCCAGCGACCCATCGAAGAAAAGCCGGGCCGCCGCTACATGGGTATATGCGCGCCCGGCAGTTCTCGCCCTGCCGTGCTGATCAGGACGTACACGGCCTTCCTCACCGCTGCGCAAGCGCTGTTCGATCGCTTCGGTCCGACCGCCGACCCCTACATGACGCTGGTCGGCTATTTCAATTCGCTGCGCGAGTTGGGCGGAATGAAGCGCCTCGCTGAAGACGACGTTCAGACGCGGTCCTTCCGCGTGAGCATGAGCCTCGTCGATCGGCCAGGCTTGTCACAGCGGCGAGTGGATGACGTCCGTGAACTAACGTCTCGCGTCTCCAGTCACGACATTCCTCGCTATCTCGATCAGCTCGAGATCCCCTTCAACGGGACGTTCGATTCCACGACGGGTAAATGGGCAGAGACGCGGGCGCAAGGCGATCCGCGCCCGATCGACGTCGTTCTGGCCACCAACATGCTTTCGGTCGGCGTCGACGTGAACCGTCTCGGCGTCATGGTCGTCAACGGCCAGCCGAAGGGAACGGCGGAATACATCCAGGCCACCAGCCGCGTGGGGCGAACGCCGCCGGGCTTGGTCGCCACCGTGCTCACCTGGGCGCGTCCGCGCGACCTCTCACACTACGAGACGTTCGAGCATTATCACGCGACCTTCTATCAGCACGTCGAAGCCCAGTCCGTGACGCCATTCTCGCCGCGCGCGTTGGACCGCGGTCTCACGGGGGCGATGCTGTCGATCATGCGCAATACCTATGATCCTTTCGCGCCGAACACGGGCGCGGGCGCGATGAACAGTCCGAGCCGGCCGGAGATGATGGCGACGTTACGCGCCGTCGCTGAACGGGCCTGGGAGGTCACGGAGGACTCGGCCAAGAAGGCACTGACCGAACGGGAAGTGAAGCATCGCGCGGACGACTGGGCGAAAGAGGCCGGCGTGGGAGGCCGCACGCTCGTCTATCAGAAGTATGGGGCGGGCCCCACGGCGTATCCGCTCCTGGAAGCCCCGGGCGTGAAGCCCTGGACCGATTGGACCGTCCCGATGTCGATGCGTGAGGTCGAACCCGGCGTGAGATTGGTGATGGAGGATTCTCGCTCGACGAACGACCCTTCTTGGCGGGCTCGAGTCATCCCGTCGAACGGGGGCGACGCATGAGCAAGACACCCGTAGGGGAAGTCCGCCCCAGCCAGCTTCTGTGGACCTACGGTCCTGGCGCGCTGATCGATCTGCCCAATCTCTCGGTGGTAACCATGGGGATCGACCGCTGGGAAAGGGATAGGTGCCAACCGATCCAGGAGGCACGGCTGCTGGCGAACGTCCGGAGCGTTCTCGGACCTCAAGTGGAGTTGTTGCGGATGCCGCCGATCGGCGAGCGCGATGTCGTCGATCCATTCTCACCTGCGGCGCTGATCGGTGTGCCGGTGAAGCCGTTTCCCCGATGGCTGCGCTGCGTGAAATGTGGGCTGCTCTCGCCGTTCGATGCCGGTTTGTTCAAGCTGAAGGAAAACCGATACCACCCGGAGTTGACACGCTTCGTCCATGAGGGGTGTCGGGGCTCGAACAACGATCAGCGAGCCCGTGACGCCGATGCCGTGCCTGCCCGCTTTCTAATGGCCTGTCGCGCGGGACATCTGGACGATTTCCCTTGGCATTGGTTCGTCCACGGAGGCCCCTCCGACTGCCGCGGGACACTACGGTTTTTCGAAAGCGGCGCATCGCTTCAAACTGAGAACCTCTGGGTCAAATGCGACGCCTGCGGTGCGTCGAAGAATATGGCCCAAGCCTTCGGCCAGGCTGGCAGGGACAATTTGCCCGCATGTCGCGGAAGGCATCCGCACATCGATCGCTTCGAAGACGATTGTCCCGAAGACCCGCGAGCGATTCTACTCGGCGCGACCAATGGTTGGTTCCCGGTCACGTTGTCGGTCCTCGCCATCCCCCAGACGGGTAGCCCCTTGGCGCAACTCGTCGGGGACGGTTGGACCTTCTTTGAGGATGTTTCGTCGGTCGACGAGGTCGGCTTCGTCGTCAAGACGCTCAAGAAAACGGCTCAACTACCGGGCATAGAGCAATTCACCAGCGACCAGATTTGGTCGGCCATCGAAGCCCATAGGAGCGGAGGCGCGGAGGTCGGCCAAAGCGACCTTAAGGAGCCGGAGTGGCAGGTTCTGACGGCGAACGATCCGCCGACCGATTACCCCCATTTCATGAGCAAGAAAGTCGGGGTTCCGAAAGGCTTCGAGGCGGCGATCACGCGCGTTCTGCTGTTGGAGCGTCTGCGTGAGGTGAACGCATTGCTCGGTTTCACTCGTGTCGAATCTCCTGACGAGGGGTCGGGTGATGATGCGGCGCCACGCGCTCCGCTCGGGCGCTCGGCACCCGATTGGGTGCCCGCGACGCAGGTCCATGGCGAAGGGATATTCGTTCGCTTCGATACCGACGCCCTGAAATCATGGGCCGACGAGGGCGCAGTCAAGGACGTCGACGCTCGTTTGCGCACCGGGCATCGCGGATGGCGGCAAAAACGGAATCTCGATCCGAGGGAAGGCTATCCCGGAGTGCGCTATGTGTTACTCCACACCCTAGCGCACCTGTTGATCAGAGAACTGGCTCTGGAATGCGGGTACAACGCCGCTAGCATTCGAGAGCGAATCTATGCGGAAGTCGAGGGAGGGAAAGACCAAGCCGGGTTCCTCATCTACACGGCCGCAGCCAATTCCGACGGAACGCTCGGGGGATTGGTCGAATTGGGCAAACCCGAAAGCCTCGGGCGATTGCTTCGCCAAGCCCTGGATCGCGCCCACGTCTGCGCCTCCGATCCTCTTTGCTCCGAGCACGACCCCAGCAAAGACCAATCGCTCCACGGAGCTGCTTGCCACGCCTGCTCATTCGTGTCGGAAACGTCTTGTGAACGAGGCAATCGGCATCTGGACCGCGCGCTGGTGGTTCCCACACTCGAAAATCCAGCCGCCGCTTTTTTTAGAGGCCCCTGATGGAGCGGGTCCTGGATGCGATAGCGGAACTCGTGGCGTTGCTATCGCCGGCGAAGATCGAAGCGATTGCTTCCCGGCTGCGAGGCGCTTTCCCGCCTCCGTGCGAGCAAGATCTCCAGAAAATCGTCAGTACACCCGCCGCTCGGGCCGCCCTGGGATCACTCGTGGAAGTCTGGCAGACAACGACGTTGTCCGGAGATGTAGTCGCCGGAATGTTGATCGGAGCGGCTCACACGCGGCTGCGAACTCAACGAGATTGTGAGATCGAACTCGTCTGGACCGGACCAACCACACCATTCGTCGCGACGCGTCGCACCGAGCAGGTGCTCCTAGACCTCATCCAGCAGGCGAAAAGGGAACTCTTCATCGTGAGCTTCATCGCCTACGACATTCCCTCTGTCATCGCCTCGATCAACTCGGCGGTCGATCGAGGAGTCGACACTCGAATTCTCGTTGAAGCCTCTTTGACCCAGGGTGGCAGCTTACTCGTCGATCCGGTATCGACGATGAGAAACGCTGTTCCCTCAGCCAAATTGTATGTCTGGACCGATCGTCCGCATCCGTTCACCAATGGTCGGGTTCACGCGAAGGTAGCCGTCGCTGACAGCGCCATTGCCTTCTTGACGAGTGCCAACCTGACCGGACACGCGCTCGAAAAAAACATGGAGGCGGGGGTCCTGCTCACCGGCGGGCATGTGCCCTCGAGTTTGCGCGATCATCTGCACGCATTGATCGAGACGAAGGTGATTCGATCCGTCTGATGCCTTCAATATTGGAAAAGACGCCCGTGGCGCAGCCCTTGGTCATCGATAGCAGCATGCTGCAGTCAGAAGATCTCAGGCGCTTTCTCGATGTGTCAGTAACCAACTTCGCGGTCCTGCCGGACTTCGCTTGGTTTGAACTATACAAGCAGAAATCGGTTGAAGCGATTTTCACGGCGTTGTCAGTGATCGGCGATTTTCCCGAGCAGATCATCGTTTTGAAATCGGGAAGAGAAATCGCAGAAATTGATCCTCGGACTCCCGTCATGACATCCATGATGCAGCGCACCGACATAGCGCACCACATTCGTGGAATGGTCACTACCCTGAACGGTCCTGACCGAGATGAGCCGGAGGTTAACGCTCAATTGGAGCGCCTTTGGTCTGGTGCTGTGAACCTACTTCCCGGAATGCTCGAAGGCGCTCAAGACATAATGACGTCACTACCAGAAATGGCGGAACAAATGTTTGCGTCCGAACAACTTCGCATCATCAGGAAGAATACGGGGTATACGCCTGATATGTTCTCGTCCATTTTCGGGGCTGCTGATCAAATATGGGAGACTTTATCGGGTGTGGACCCAGATCAGATTAGGTCATCAGGGCTCGAAGAATTCAAAACTCGCACCTACCTCTATCGCTATGCTCTCGCAATCGTCATCTACCTTCTCTGGTGGATCAAGAACGGGAACCAAGCCCAAAGGCGCCTCGACCGGACAAGAAACGATCTCATCGATTTGAGCTTCGCGGTGTATGGCACGTACTATGAGGTGCTCATGACCGCTGACAAGAAAGCGGAATGGATGCATCAGAACCTGTTTCTTGCTCTCGATGCCATCGGTCAGAAGTAGCACCAATCCGTCACTGCCGGCCGGGTTCGAAGGCTTACACTGGACCCAGCACCAAGACAGACTGCGCGGCGGCAAACTTCAGCCCTGGGCGCGGCGAACTGGTCACACGGTCGAAACCTCTGATGACAAGGGGAGTTCCCACCTCTAGCCTGGGGGAATGTCAAATGGGCCTTGGACAGATGAAGAGAACGACTTGATCGTTGCGGATTACTTCGCGATGCTGGCTGACGACATCGCCCGCCGGCCCTACAGCAAGTCCGAACGTAACCGGCGAATGCAAGAGAACATCGACCGTTCTCGAAAGTCGATAGAGTTCAAGCACCAAAATATCAGCGCGGTCCTCAAGGGGCTCGGTGAGGATTGGATTCCTGGCTATAAGCCCGCCTTCCATTTCCAGATGACGCTAGTCGATGCAGTAGTACGTTGGCTTGCGCGGAATCCGGCTTGGCTGGCCAGAAAGCCAAACGCGCGTCCGGAGCCTGGACTGCGCGAGGCGTCGCTCATTTGGGTTGGCCCCCCGCCGACACATTCGAACCAGCCGCCGCCGCACGAACTGGAGCAGACGCTCCAAATCGCTCGGAAGTTCGACGTTGCGGCAAGAGACGAGCGCAATCGTATTCTCGGGCGAGCTGGTGAAGAACGCGTGCTGGAGCACGAGCATGCCGCGTTGACGAGCGCAGGCCGTGACGACCTTGCTCGTAAGATCCGTTGGGTGGCGGAGGCGGATGGTGATGGGCTCGGCTACGACATCGCAAGTTTTGCACCCGACGGGCGACCACGCCTAATCGAAGTTAAAACCACCAACGGCTGGGAACGCACCCCCTTTCAAATCACGCGCAACGAACTGGCGGTCGCTGAACAGAAACGTGCCGAATGGTGCCTGTTGCGGCTTTGGAACTTCTCACGCGAGCCAAAAGCGTTCGAGCTATACCCACCACTGGACGCCCACGTCTCACTGACTGCGATGACGTTCCAAGCGAACTTCTGCTGAAATCCGCACGCACCATCGGCGCCTCCACCGGTCAACGCGACCGGCGCCTCGATTGGCCCCACGCCGCTGCTTCTGAGCATGAGCCGTTGCGTCAGATGCCAGCAGGAAGCTTCCGCGTGGGGGCGGAACGGCAGCAAGTGTCGGCAGGGAGCGCCCTTTTCTCCGCCCCGTCGCTACCGCCGGTCCAGCTCCGTGCGAATGTATGACAACCAGTATGCCGATATGGAAGGACGATTTGTGGGGAAAGCCTTCCCCCTGGTCGGCGCCGCAGTCGCCGACACACCCCCTTCAGCGGGGAGGTCCCCGCAACGCCCCCTTAGAGTGAGAGTGCGGACCGGGTTCGTCGTGACGGGTTGAGGGCTGGAGGAGAGGCCTCCGGCGCCCGTCGCGGAGACCCGCGATGTCCAGACACGCCGCTCGCGCTCGGTCCGGTTCCGGCCGGACGAGCCTCTACGATGAAATCACCACCAAGATCATCACCGAGCTGGAGGCCGGCCGCGTGCCCTGGGTCCAGCCTTGGGGAACGGCGGCGGCGAAGGCACCGCTCGCCATGCCGAAGAACGCAGCCACCGACCGGTTCTATTCCGGGATCAACGGTGCGCCGTATCGGCGCGAGAAGAAGGAGGAACTGAATGAACAGTCAGGTCTGCTGGTAATAACCTGTACCCACCGGACTAACCTCGGCCAGAAATGGCTGCGACCTCGAAAGAGGCGGGGGACAACAGCATGTCCGGAAAAGGCCCAAAGCGTCGAAACCATTTGTGGCGCGGCGGGTCAGGGTAAGACGTGCATGGCGAAAGCTATACTGCCTGAACCTCAGTTTGCAGCAACCTACACCGCGAGTGGTGCCGTAGAATGGTTGACGCGGCACATCGGACGGTCGGAGAGTGCGACGTTTATACTCTCCGCGAGCCGGTCCTCCGACGTTGAGAGGCCCGGTCTACCAGCTCGTCCGACGCATCCTCTGTATGGAGGGGTAAGTGAACGAACGGGGCGCCTAAACACGTCGCAACCTCCGACTCGCGTAAATGCGGGATCGCCTAAACAGGACGGCTTAGTCGGACCTGCATGGCGACGGAGCCGTCATAGTACTCAAATGCCCGGCGTAATGGCCGGGACAGTCGCCGGACGACCGGCGGACGATCGACGCGATAAGCGTGGGGTGACCCGCGTGAAACGCCAACCGGTCGGGGGAAGGGCGGCAGCTTCCACGATCCGAACGACTTTGATGGTGGCGTGCTAATGCTGCCGGAAACCGTCGAAAAGGCAATCGGATCACTCCCGACCGTGGTGCGGTCGGGCCGGCGGGCCAATGGCCTGTTCCGCTTGATGAAAAGCCCGTCCCTCTGGGATCAAGCCTATCTGAAGGTCGCCGCCAACAAGGGGGCGATGACACCGGGCATCGATGGGAAGACGTTCGATGGCTATTCGCCGGAGAAGGTCCGCTCCATCATCGCACGGCTATCGGACGGATCATATAAGCCCGCTGCTGTACGTCGTGTCTTGATACCTAAATCCGACGGTCGCATGCGGCCGCTCGGAATACCGACCACGGAGGACAGGCTTGTCCAGGAAGTGGTCAGGATCATGCTCAACCAGATCTACGAGCCCATCTTCGATGATGCGAGCCACGGGTTCCGGGAAGACCGGTCCTGCCACACCGCGCTGAAAACAATCGGTGCGGTCTGGACGGGCGTCAAATGGTTGGTGGACGTCGATGTTGTCAGCTTCTTCGACAATATCGACCACGCCATCCTTCTGCGCCTGCTCGAAAAGCGGATCGAGGATCGACGCTTCATCGCGTTGATCCGCGGGATGCTCAAGGCGGGTTACATGGAGGACTGGCGCTTCCACCGCACCTTGAGCGGCACCCCGCAAGGCGGTGTCGTCTCGCCGTTGCTGGCTAACATCTACCTGCACGAACTCGATGAGTGGATGCGGGGCAAGATCGCCGCCTTCGACAAAGGCAGAAAACGTGGCTTGCGCCCGGATTATCGCCGGGCAAAAGACCGCGTGACCAGACTCCGTCGCCGGGTCGAGAAGCTTCGCGCAAGCGAGAATCCAGACCCGGGCGAGATCGCCTCCCTGTTGGACGAGATCAGTCGGCAAAGCGCGGAAAGCCGTACGATCGCGGCCACCGACGCTCTTGATCCGAATTATCGCAGGCTCCGTTACTGTCGCTACGCCGATGACTTCCTCATCGGTGTAACTGGCAACAAGGCCGAGGCCCGCCAGATCATGGAGGAGGTCAGAGTCTTTCTGGCCGAGCACCTGAAGCTGGAGGTGTCTGAGGCGAAAAGCGGAATTCGGCATACTTCGGACGGAGCGCGCTTCCTCGGTTACGACATCTGCACACGAACTAACCCGAACTCCTACCGCGCGAACTTCGGCACCCGCCGGGTAACGCGGCGAGGGTGTAGGGACCGGGTGCAGCTGCACGTGCCACGGGAGCGGGTGCTGCGGTTCGTTCAAGATAAGAAGTGGGGGCGCTTCGACGCCTGCAAACCGACCCACCGACCCGCGCTGCTCTACGCCAGTGATGTAGAGATCGCTGCCGCCTACAATGCCGAACTGCGTGGCTTCGCCAACTATTATGCTCTGGCGCACGATGTGAAGCGCAAGCTGAACAAGGCCGAATATCTGGCCTTCGGAAGCTTCCTTCGCACGCTCGCCAACAAGTATAAGAGCACAACGACGCGTATCGCACGACGGCTGCGAAAGGGGCAGGAGTTTTACGTCACATACAAGGTGAAGGGCGTAACCCGGTCGATTAAACTCTGGAAGCTGAAAGACTTGGTGCCAGCGGTGAGGCGATATGGCGTCGTTGATGCCATCCCGCACACGCCGTTCGTGTATCGTCAAACGGAACTGGTTGAACGCCTCAACGCCCGTGTCTGCGAGCGTTGCGGGCGGGATGACCAGCCGTGCGAGGTCCATCACGTTCGGAGGTTGAACGACCACCATCGAGACGACGACTACCTGAGCTACATGCGTGCCGCGCGCTCGCGCAAACGCATCGTGCTCTGTGTGGACTGCCATGAAAAGGTCCACAGCTATCGGCCCTACACCCGCCCACCGAGGCAGCTTGGAAGTGGAGAGCCGGATGCGGTGAAAGCCGCACGTCCGGTTCGGAGGGGGGTTGAGCCATGTTCTCTCTGAGACGGGGCCAGCCTACCCTACTGCAGATCCTCTGGGGTTCCGTGATCGAGCACGGCTTCCCTGTCCAGGGCTGGCTGACGTTTCGCCAGGCTCTCGGCCTCGGCGGCAATGTCCGCAAGGGCGAGCACGGCACTACCGTCGTCTACGCCGACCGCTTCATTCCCGATGACGAGAAGAAACGGGCGCAAGAGACCGGCGAAGAAGCCCAAGCAATCCCCTTCCTGAAGCGCTTCACCGTCTTCAACCTGGCGCAATGCGAAGGCCTGCCGGAGAAGCTTGTGGTCGCAGCACCGCTGCCCGAGCCGGAACTCATCGAGCCGAAGGTCGAGGCGCTGATCAAGGCGACCGGCATCGATTTCCGCATTGGCGGCAACCGCGCCTTCTACGCGCCGGTCGAGGACTATGTGCAGGTCCCGCCCCCGCAGGCCTATTTCGAGCCGATCAATTGGCACCGCACGGCTCTGCATGAGCTCGGCCACGCCAGCGGCCATACCTCGCGGCTCAATCGCGATCTGTCCGGTTCGTTCGGCTCGAAAAAGTACGCCTTCGAAAGGTGCCCTCGCTTATTGAGGTTCGCCCGCTGGCGTCACCCGCCAAGTCCTGGGACGAAGTGTCCGCCGCTTGTCTGGCGGCGATAGAGGAGCTCCGAAACAACCCAGGGGACTAAGCGAGGCGAACCGTAGCGAGAACCGTGGATGCGTAACGGCGACTCCGAATCTTTCTGTTTCCGCGGCTTTGCAAGTCGGCGCCGGCAGAGAGTGAGAGGGCTGCGCGGGTGTTCATGACGAGTTGGATGCGGAGAGAGAGGCTCTCGGCGCTCGTCGCGGAGACTATCCCGATGGCTACTGCCGTTCAGAAGATCACCCTGTCGCCCTCGCGCGACATTCCCTTCAACAAGCTGGTTTTGTCCCAGTCCAACGTCCGTCGGGTGAAGGCCGGCGTCTCGATCGAGGAACTGGCCGAGGACATCGCCCGGCGCACGCTGCTCCAGAGCTTGAACGTCCGGCCGGTCCTCGACGCTGAGGGCGCCGAGACCGGCATGTTCGAGATTCCAGCCGGCGGCCGGCGCTACCGCGCGCTCGAGCTGCTGGTGAAGCAGAAGCGCCTAGTGAAGACCGCGCCGGTTCCGTGCGTGGTCCGCGATCCGGCCACCGACATCCTCGGCGAGGACAACTCGCTGGCCGAGAACATCCAGCGTGCGCCGTTGCATCCGCTCGACCAGTTCCGCGCCTTCCAAGCCCTGCGCGAGAAGGGGCGCTCCGAGGAAGACGTCGCCGCGGCATTCTTCGTCGGCGTGAACGTGGTGAAGCAGCGCCTGCGCCTGGCGTCCGTCTTGCCGGCCTTGCTCGACATCTACGCCGAGGACGGCATGTCGCTCGAGCAGCTCATGGCCTTCACCGTCACCGGCGACCATGCCCGCCAGGAGCAGGTCTGGCAGGCGATCTCCGGCTCCTGGCAGAAGGAGCCCTATCAAATCCGTCGCATGCTGACGGAGAAGACGGTGCGCGCCTCCGACCGGAGGGCGGTGTTCGTCGGCCTCGACGCCTATGAGGCCGCCGGCGGCGTGGTGCTGCGCGACCTGTTCCAGTCCGACGATGGCGGCTGGCTCGAAGACATGGCGCTGCTGGACGGCCTGGTCGCCGAGAGACTGAAGACCGAGGCGGAGACGATGGCGGCCGAGGGCTGGAAGTGGATCGAGGTCGCCATCGAGTTCCCCTACGGGCACACCCACGGCCTGCGCGAACTGGAGGGCGTCGCCATCGATCTCACCAGCGAGGAGCAGGCGACGATCGACGCGCTGAAGGCGGAATACGCCAAACTGGAGGAGGAGTATGACGGCGCCGACGAGCTGCCGGACGAAGTGGACGAACGCCTCGGCGAGATCGAGGCGGCGCTCGCCGCCTTCCACGATCGGCCCGTCACCTATGATCCGGCCGACATCGCCCGCGCCGGCGTCTTCGTCAGCATCGACGCCGAAGGCGCCCTGTCGGTC
Source organism: uncultured Alphaproteobacteria bacterium (assembly GCA_963706215.1). Classification (GTDB taxonomy): domain Bacteria; phylum Pseudomonadota; class Alphaproteobacteria; order Rhizobiales; family Beijerinckiaceae; genus Methylocapsa. The sequence goes on from OY970154.1 coordinate 1,350,199, forward strand.
GATCGCGGCTACGTCCGGCCGCAGGACGAGGCGCCCGTGGGCGAGCCGGAGCAGGACGGCGAGACCGATCCCGCGAGGGCCGGGGCGGACCACATCGAGCCGGACGCGCCCGTGGTTCAGCGCGCCGTCATCACCATCGGCGGACAGGTCGCCGGACCGGAGGACGAGGACGACGAGGACCTGAAACCGCTCCCGGACCGCCTCGTGACCGAGCTGACTGCGGAGCGAACGCTGGCGCTGCGCGACAAGCTGGCGAACACGCCCGCGGTCGCGTTCCAGGCCGTGGTGCACAAGTTCTGCCTCGACGTCTTCTCCCGCTATTTCTCCTACGGTGCGGCGATGGAGGTGTCGGTGCGCAGCGCCAGCTTCCCGGTGCAGGCGCAAGGGCTGAAGGACACGCCCGCTGCCAAGGCCATCGATGCGCGTCACAAGGCATGGGAAGAGCGGTTGCCCAAGGACAAGGCCGATCTCTGGGACTGGCTCACGACCCTCACCGGCGACGAGCAGGCGACGCTCTTCGCCCATTGCGCCTCCTTCGGCGTCAATGCGCTCTACGAGAAGGGCGACCGCTACGGCGCCGGCGTCTCGTCCCACACCGTCGAGCAGCGCATCGCGGATGCCGACCGCATCGCCACCGCCGTCGATCTCGACATGGTGCAAGCCGGCTGGCGCCCGACGGTGGAGAACTATCTTGGCCGGGTCCCGAAGCGCCGCATCCTTGAGGCCGTGCGGGAAGGCGCCGGCGAACGGGCCGCCCAGCTCATCGACCACCTGAAGAAGGGCGACATGGCCAAGGAGGCTGAACGCCTGCTGGCCGAAACGGGCTGGCTGCCGGAGCCTTTGCGGATGGCCGATGCCGACCAGGAGACGGCCACCGATGCAGCGGAAGCCGAAAGTGGCGACGAGTCGCTGCCAGAATTCCTCGCCGGAGACGATGAGGAGGCTCCGGCCGGAGAGACAGCGGGACCGCACATGATTGCGGCCGAGTAAAATTAGCGGCTGGGGCGACGACCTCGCCCCAGCCGCTTTTTTATGCGCTGCGAGCCACCCGCGGCTGCACCCGCACTCCGTCAATCCAAATCGCAATCTTACCGGCAGCGACGAGGCCGGAAGTTTCCGCCACGAACTGCCGCACCACCCGCGTGCTGCTCACCTCGAAACGATGTCGGTAGCCAAGTGCCACGGCGCTGTCGGTAAATCCCTTCAAAGCAGCGAACCCTGCGGCCTCCTGGATCTCAAATTGCACCTTCCATCGTGTCCGCCGAGGCCGAACTTCATCGAGTACCTCGACATTGATGCGGTGCTTACTCCCGCTATGAATGGATAGGGGTTCGATTTTCTTGGCAGGAAACTTCAAAATCTGAGCCATCAAATCGTCCTTCGATGCGCGAAGCGGTTCAATGGTCTTGTCGGGGCTCGTGAACCGCATGCCGAGACCCGCCCGCGCGAGGGAGCGCGGATGCAGGTCAGCGGCGGCCTGTTGACCAAGCCGTTCAGCTCTTGGGCTCTCGCCACAAGCGGTCCTTGCCGCGCAATGCGCAGCGACCCTGACGCCCCTGACGTAGTGCCCCACCGGCGATGTTTCAAGTCGTCGGGCAGAGAGTGAGAGGCGGGCCGGGACGGGACGGGTTTGAGCCGGTGCGGTCCGAGAGAGAGCGCCGGCCGGCTCGCCCGATCCCGCTCTCCCGAGGCTCCCTTCATGAACGACCTTTCTCCGATCGCGGCCGACCAGGCCGCGCCGCCGTCGCCTGTCCATCGTCCCGATGCCCCCGGCGCGATCATCGCCACCGCCCAGAAGCTCCTCCCACATCTCGAGCGCGGCCAGCGCGTCGACGCCGCGATCCTGCGCACCGCCATGGAGGCGGCTTTCGGCGCCTCCGACGCCTCGGGCGCCTGGGACTGGAAGACGGCCTATGACGCCTGCGAGGCCGGGACCGTCCTCTTCCTCCGCAAATACGGAAAGGCGCTGTTCCGCAAAGCCAACTCTCCGGCTTCCCGGCTTTCCGCCTTGACCAAGATCGCCGCCCTTCTCCCCACCCACACCCGCCGCTCCGCCGAGAGCGAAGCCTTCCAGCAATTCTCCACGCCGACCCCGCTCAGCTTCGCTGCCCTGACCGCAGCCGCCATCGGGCCTGTGGACCGCGTGCTGGAGCCTTCGGCCGGAACCGGCCTTCTCGCCATCCTGGCCGAGATCGCCGGCGGCGCGCTCGTGCTGAACGAGCTGGCCAAGACCCGGTCGGCGCTGCTCACCTCCCTCTTTCCGGCCGTCCACGTCACGCGCTTCGACGCTGCGCAGATCGACGATCACCTTGATCCGGCCGCGGTGCCGAGCGTCGTGCTGATGAACCCGCCCTTCTCGGCGATGGCGAACGTCGCCGGCCGTATGGCCGACACCGCCTATCGCCACATCGCTTCGGCCCTCGCGCGTCTCGCCGACGGCGGGCGACTGGTGGCGATCACCGGCGCGAGCTTCGGGCCGGATACCCCGGCCTGGCGCGACGCCTTCGTCCGGCTGCAGGAGCGCAGCCGCATCGTGTTCACTGCCGCGATCGACGGTGCCGTCTACGCCAAGCACGGCACCACGATCGACACGCGGCTGATCGTCATCGACAAGGCGCCCGCCGAGGACCCGGCGACGCTGCCGGCATCGCGGGCCGTCGCGCCCGATGTCGCGACCTTGCTGAGCTGGATCGCGGAGCATGTTCCGGCGCGTCTGGCGCTCGCGCCGAGCCTCGCCATCCCTGTGTCGGCCGCCGCCACACCGCGGACCGTGCGCGGCTATCTCGCGCGCGCCGCTGCGGTGGGACCGGCCAAGCCGTCCGTCGTGGATCCGGAGGCGGTCGATCTCGCCTATGAGACCATCGACTGGACGCCGCCCGAGGGCGCGCGCCTCAGCGATGCGATCTATGAGGAATACCGGCTCCAATCGATCCGGATTCTGGGCGCTCAGGCGCACCCGACCAAGCTAGTGCAGTCCGCCGCCATGGCTTCGGTCGCACCGCCGAAGCCGAGCTATCGGCCGCGGCTTCCGATCAATCTCGTCAGCAACGCGTTCCTGTCCGACGCCCAGCTCGAGACGGTGATCTATGCCGGCGAGGCGCATGGCGACTATCTCGCCGGCGCGTGGACCGTGGACGAGACCTTCGATCTCGTCACCGCCGCCCGTGACGATGCGCCGAACGCCGTCCGCTTTCGCAGGGGCTTCATGCTCGGCGACGGCACCGGCGCCGGCAAGGGTCGCCAGTCGGCCGGCATCATCCTCGACAACTGGCTGAAGGGCCGGCGCAAGGCGGTCTGGATCTCGAAGTCCGACAAGCTGCTCGAGGACGCCCAGCGCGATTGGTCGGCCCTCGGCATGGAGCGCCTGCTCATCACCCCGCTCTCGCGGTTCGCGCAGGGCAAGCCGATCCGGCTGGCCGAAGGCGTCCTATTTTTAACCTACGCTACGCTGCGGTCCGACGACCGCGGCGAGAAGCTTTCCCGCGTCCGCCAGATCGTTGAATGGTTGGGCTCCGACTTCGATGGAGTGATCATTTTCGACGAGAGCCACGCCATGCAGAACGCCGGTGGCGGCAAGGGAGAGCGGGGCGATGTCGCGCCCTCGCAGCAGGGTCGCGCGGGCCTGCGCCTGCAACACGCCCTGCCGAATGCGCGGGTGGTCTATGTCTCCGCAACCGGCGCCACCACGGTCCACAATCTCGCCTACGCCCAGCGGCTCGGTCTTTGGGGCGGCGAGGATTTCCCCTTCGCCACGCGCGCCGAGTTCGTCGAGGCGATCGAGGATGGCGGGGTCGCGGCCATGGAGGTGCTGGCCCGCGATCTGCGCTCGCTCGGACTCTACACCGCCCGTTCGCTCTCCTATGACGGCGTCGAATACGAGCTAGTCGAACACGCGCTCACCGATGAACAGCGGCGCATTTACGACGCCTACGCCGGGGCGTTCTCGATCATCCACAATCACCTCGACGCGGCGATGCAGGCCGCCAACATCACCGGCGAGAGCGGCACGCTGAACGCCCAGGCGAAATCGGCCGCCCGCTCAGCCTTCGAATCCGCCAAGCAGCGCTTCTTCGGCCATCTGCTCACTTCGATGAAGACGCCGACCTTGATCCGCAGGATCGATCAGGACCTCGCCGACGGCCATGCAGCCGTCATCCAGATCGTCTCGACGGGCGAGGCCTTGATGGAGCGCCGGCTCGCCGAGATTCCGACCGAGGAATGGAACGACATCCGCGTCGACATCACGCCGCGCGAATACGTTCTCGACTACCTCGCGCATTCCTTTCCGGTGCAGCTCTACGAGCCGTTCACCGATAGCGAGGGCAACCTCTCGTCGCGGCCCGTCTTCCGGGACGGCCAGCCCGTCGAGAGCCGCGAGGCCGTCGCCCGCCGCAATGAGCTGATCGAGCGACTGGCTTCGCTGCCGCCCGTTCCCGGCGCGCTCGACCAGATCGTCCAGCGCTTCGGCACAGACCTCGTCGCCGAAGTGACCGGACGCTCGCGCCGCGTGGTGCGCAAGGGTGACCGCCTCGTCGTCGAGAACCGCGCGGCCTCCGCCAACCTCGCCGAGACCGCCGCCTTCATGGATGACCTGAAGCGCATCCTCGTGTTCTCGGAGGCCGGCGGGACGGGCCGCAGTTACCACGCCGAACTGTCGGCGCGGAACCGCCGGCTGCGCGTCCACTATCTGCTCGAACCCGGCTGGAAGGCCGACGCCGCGATCCAAGGCCTCGGGCGGACGAACCGCACCAACCAGGCGCAGCCGCCGCTGTTCCGGCCGATCGCCACGGACGTGAAGGCCGAGAAGCGCTTCCTCTCGACCATCGCCCGTCGGCTGGACACGCTCGGCGCGATCACGCGCGGCCAGCGCCAGACCGGCGGCCAGGGACTCTTCAGGCCAGAAGACAATCTGGAATCGCACTATGCCCGCGACGCGCTGCGCCAGCTCTACATGCTGCTCGTGCGCGGCAAGATCGAAGGCTGCTCGCTCCTTACGTTCGAGGCCGCCACGGGCGTCAAGCTCATGGACGCCAACGGCATCAAGGACGAACTGCCGCCGATCACGACCTTCCTCAACCGGCTGCTGGCGCTCACCATCGAACTGCAGGGCGTGCTGTTCACGGCGTTCGAGCAGTTGCTCAACGCCAAGGTCGAGGGCGCCATCGCCAGCGGCGTCTATGACGTCGGCCTGGAGACGCTGCGGGCCGAAAGCTTCGTCGTCACCGATCGCCGTGTGATCTACACCCATCCCGCGACGGGCGCGGAGACCCGGCTGCTCACCATCACCGAGCGCCGGCGCAATCGCCCCGTGACGCTCGATGAGGCGTTGGGCCATCTCGCCGATCCCCGCGCCGCGCTGCTGGTCAACGAGCGCTCGGGCCGCGCCGCCGTGCAGGTCGCGGCGCCGAGCCTGATGCTCGACGACGGCGAGATCGAACGTCGCGTTCGGCTGATCCGGCCGATGGAGCACCATCACGCGTCGCTGAAGATGATGGACGACAGCCACTGGCAGGCGGCCGAGCGGGAGGCCTTTGCGGCCGCCTGGACTCGCGAAGTGGCCGAGGTTCCCGAATTCGCCGACAGCACGATTCACGTGGTCGCCGGCCTCTTGTTGCCGATCTGGAAGCGCCTGCCAAACAAGTCGACGCGCGTGTATCGGCTTCAGACCGACGCGGGCGAGCGCATCATCGGCCGCAGAGTCTCACCAGCCTGGGCGGCGAACGCGTCGGTGGCCGGGACCACCGCCCTGACACCGGATGCTGCCTTCGCGGCGCTGATGGAGGGCCGCACCGTTCTCGACCTCGCCGAAGGCCTTCAGCTCCATCGCGCGCGCGTCATGGGCGCCCACCGCATCGAGCTGTCGGGCTTCACCGACACCATGCGGGACCGGCTGCGCGCCTACGGCCTCTTCAGCGAGATCATCTCGTGGAAGCTGCGCATGTTCGTGCCGACCGACGCCACCGGCGCCGGCATGCTGGCGAAAGTCCTCGACCACTATCCGGTCGAGCGCATCGGCGAGCGGGAAGCCGCGTGATGGCACGCCACGACGCGTCCGAATTGGCTCACCGTCTCGCGCGTGACGCCGAGGCGGTGTGCCGACGCTACCTGTCCGCCGGCCGCCGCGAAGGCGGCTACTGGCTGGTGGGCGACGTGCGCAATACGCCGGGGCGCTCGATGTTCGTGCGGCTCAAGGAGTCGGTCAAAGGGCCGGCCGGCAAATGGACCGACGCCGCCACCGGCGAGCATGGCGATCTGCTCGACGTCATCCGCGAAAGCTGCGGCCTGGTCGACTTCAAGGACGTCGCCGATGAGGCGCGTTCGTTCCTCAGCCTGCCGCATCCCGAGCCTGAGCCGGATCGTCCCCAATCGCGAACGTCCAGCGCTCCAACCGGATCGCCGGAGGCAGCACGGCGACTGTTCGCCATGTCGCAGCCGATCGAACGCACTCTCGTAGAAACGTATCTCCGTAATCGCGGCATTACGGCTTTGCACGGAACCGGAAACCTCCGCTTCCACCCCCGCTGCTACTACCGGCCCGACGATCACAGCCCGACCGAGACCTGGCCACCAATGATCGCCGCCGTCACCGATCTCTCGGGCCATCTGACCGGCGCGCATCGCACCTGGCTCGATCCGGGCGGCTTCACTGAGGCGACGCTTGGCAAAGCGCCGATCGACACCCCGCGACGGGCGATGGGGGACCTTCTCGGTCACGCTGTGCGCTTTGGCGTGGGCAGCGAGGTCATGGCCGGCCGGCGAGGGCATCGAGACGATGCTGTCGCTCCGCTGCGTCTTGCCGACCATACCGATGGTCGCAGCTCTCTCGGCGGCGCATCTCTCCGCCATCCTGTTCCCGGACACGCTGCGGCGACTCTACATTGCCCGTGACGACGACCCCGCCGGCGACGGCGCGATGGCGACGTTGATCGACCGGGCGCAGGAGGACGGGATCGAAGCGATCGTGATCTCGCCACAGCTCGGCGACTTCAACGAGGATCTCCGCCTGCTCGGGATCGACGCGCTTCGAGCGGCCAGCCGGGTGCAGATCGCGGCGCAGGACGTCGCCCGCTTCATGGAGCTGGCGGCCTAGCCGGAACGGGGATGGGGCGCGGACAGCGGCGTCGCCAATGAGTCGGTGGTCATGCTTTCCCGCAGCGCCGGAGAGGACCACGCCCACGGCCTTCTGAGAGGGCGATCGGGCGGCAAACGGCCCGGACCGGCAACCTTGTGGGCCGACTATTTTCCGTCGGCGGCAGAGCCGCCTTTACATCGCGAGACAAAATAGTCGGCCCCCTTCGGTCCTCCGCCGAGGCTCCGGCCCTTCGCTGCGCTGCGGGTGCAGGTCCGTTCCGCCCGCCGCCTTCGTCGCCATGAAGGCCGCGATGGGCGCGGCCGATCCGACAAGGAAAGCCGCGATGACCACCGACCATGACGATGACTTCGAGCCGCACCACAGCTCATCCCCGACCGACCAGGTCCTCCACGAACTCCAGCTCTATGGCTACCGTCCCTTCAACGACGAGCCCGATCCTCGGCCACTCCCCGAAGCACAAATCCTCGCCGGCAGTATCTCCGACATCTTCGACGCCCTCGTGGTGGCGCTTGCTGACACTCGCCTCGAACCCGACCTTGAGGACGTGCTCTGGTCGACGGTGAATGTCTTCCATCGCGCCATCGAGCGGATCGAGCGCGAACTCGACGACAACGAGTTGGCCCAGCAGCGCTCGCAACGGGAACAGGACGGCAGCGAGGTCAAATCCGTCGAGCTGGAACGACTGACGGCCGAGGGCCAGACGCTCATCGAACGCCGCAACGCCTTCGAGCTGATGCGCGACCAAGCCGCCGACCAGTTCGAGCACCACACCCATTCAGCCTGGCGGCCGCGCAACGGGTCGAAAGTCAACCATCGCAACCTGACTTCGGCGATGATCGACAGCCGCGATTTCCTGGCGGCGAAGAAGCGCGCCGACAACCAGGTGCTCCTGCCGGCGGGGCCGAAGGTGGCGCTCACCGGCGGGCTCGATTTCAACGATCACCGGCTGGTCTGGGCCAAGCTCGATCAGGTCCACGCCAAGCACCCGGACATGGTACTGCTGCACGGCGGATCACCGAAAGGCGCGGAGCTAATCGCCGCCAAATGGGCCGACAACCGCAAGGTCCCGCAGATCGCCTTCAAGCCCGACTGGACCAAGCACGCCAAAGCCGCACCGTTCAAGCGCAATGACACATTGCTGGAGACCCTGCCGATCGGCGTCTTGCACTTCCCGGGCACCGGCATCCAGGACAACCTCGCCGACAAGGCGAAGAAGCTGGGCATCCCGGTCTGGAAGTTCGGCGGCGCGTGAGCGCCGCCTAGCCCAAATCCACTTTCCAGAATCGCAGTACTTCCTCGACTTCAACCTTTGGGTAATGGAGATAGTCAGCGCTGGCGAGATCGGACCGCATCTTCGATTTACGCTTCGCGATTTCACGCTCAATGCGCGACGTGAACGGCGCCGTACCCGACGGCAACATGCCCGGTTCCTCCGCACATGGCCAGCTTTTCGGGTAGTAATCAGGCGTCCAGCCGGATCGCACTTCTTCCGCCTGCGCGGCAACCAACTCGTGCTCACATGCCCATCCATACAAATGGAAAGAGCAAACGCGCAGCATCGCCTTGATCTCTGGCAGCGTGTCAGTGAAACCCTTCAGCGACGTTGGCAGCCACACCACGTTCGCGACGCACGAGAAGTAGCGTGGATCTTGCACGACGCTGCTCCGCTGCGCGAAGGACGGGTCGTCATACCCCCAGACATGGCAGACCGTCCAATTCTTCGGCTTCGGGGACGCCACGTCGAGCGCAGCTACGAGGGCATTGAGCGCGGCAACATTCCCTTCGAATTTCTCGGCCGTCAGACCCGTTGCCTTGCGCGTATTTGTGTAACGCCGAGCCCACGCCGCATCATAGAGCGGCCGACCTCTTGCAGTGTGGGGCGCCCACACCGGCAGGGCGCGGAACGTATCGGGATGCACCCAGCGCGCCGTGCGTTCGATCAGTTCGACGATCGCAGGGATGTCCGACCGCAGCGCGTCGTTGCCGTCAGGTACATAGAATCCGTTTGCCAAGAGCCCCCGCCAGCAATGTCGCCTCGGCTGCGCAAGACGTCCCGCTGAGGTCTAGGCGGCTGAGCTGCTGAAAGTCCATCGATTACCATCCCTGTCCGGCCGACGCACCCCGCTTATCTGCGCTGATCCTTGGTCTGACTGATTGCCTGACGCCATCAACCCATAAAGGGTCGGCTATGCGAGCATGCCGCCGCTCCGGCTGCGCCTGCGCGGTGATTGCAGCACTCAGTCCGACACTTCGGGCGCCTGTCAGCGGGGGATGGTCCTCCGCTCGGAACAGGAGCCGGATCAATGTCTCAAGCGCTCGCATTCGCCAACGGCTGGAACCTCGCCACCACCCTCATGGTCTGCGTCGTCGTCTTTCTCGCTGACACTGGCAACTTCGGCGTTATGCCGGCCGCCGAATATGACGGCGATCCCGGCGCCGTCATCCACGAATTCGACCCCTTCCAACCATGAAGGGGCGTATTGCCACGCAAGCTCGACCAAGGAGCACCGGCGGGATTCCCCCTCCCGCTGGCGCCCATTTGCGGCTATACTCACGGGTGCGCCGTGGTGGTGGTGGAAGGCGCGACCGTCAGACCTTTAATCTCACGGAGTTCACCGCCATGATCATCTTTGGACCATTACTTGTCATCGTCGGCATCGGCTTCTTCTGCTGGCTGCTCTTCACCCTTGCTATCTTCGCGCTGCCCTTCTTCGTCGGTCTGACGATCGGCATATGGGCCTTCCACACCGGGGCCGGCGCGCTCGGTGGAATCGCCGTGGGCCTCGTGGCGGGCGGCGTAACCTTTGGCATTGGCCAACTCGCGCTCGCCTTCGTGCCATGGGCGTGGCTTCGCCTCCTGATCATCCTGCTCTATGTCGCGCCCGCGACCGTCGCCGGTTACAGCGCCACGCACGGAATCGCCCAGATGGCGATGCCTTCACCCACCTGGCAGACCATCTTCGCCGTCGTCGGCGCGATCGCCGTCAGCGTCACGGCGTTCGTCCGCTTCACCGGAATGGCCGCGCCCGGACCAGCCGGACAGGGCTTGGCGCGGGGCTGACACCGTCGCGTCGACGGGGCGGGGCTGGATCAGGCATTCCGTTTGCCCGCCGTCCTCGTCGTCGAACAGCGCGGGAGGGCGGTCTGGCGTCGAGGCTCACCGATCATCACTGAGCGCCGGGCGTCGCGGCGGGGCGTTGAGGCGCATGGCCGAGGTGGCGAGGCTTCACCGATACGGCCAACAACGCGCGTGAAGGGCGTGCTGCCGGAGCATGGTCTTCGAGGCAGGAGATCCGTTGGTGGCCAGGACAGGGCCCGCATCGCCGTCGAATTCACTAGCCAGCCTCCGCGGTGACTCGAAAATCGCCACGTTCCCCTTGATGCCAGCTCTGTCAGGCCGAGCGCACCGAACGGCCTCTTCGATGGGTGGATCTGGCCGAAGGCCGGCTAGAGCCTCGACCGCCTATGGCGCAACAGCGGCGTCAAAACTTTCTTCCCCTGCCGGCTGCGCCGTCATTCCTCGCGAGACAAGAAAGCCCCTCCTTTGCTGTCGAGCCCCTTCGGGGTGCGCCGTCGATCGCCTCCGGCCCTTCGATCACCATCGAGGCCGCAATGGTGCGGGCTCGGAAACAGAGATCAAGGAGAACTACCATGGCGACCATCGGCACCTTCAAGAAGACCGGCTCGAACGAATTCACCGGCGAAATCGTCACCCTCTCGGTCCAGGCCAAGAACGTCCGGATCGTCCCCGAAACCACCCGCTCCGGCGACAACAGCCCCAGCCACCGCGTCTATGTCGGCCGGGTCGAGATCGGCGCCGCCTGGGCCAAGCGCTCCAACGAGGGCCGCGACTATCTGGGCCTCAAGCTCGACGATCCGAGTTTCACCGCCCCGATATTCGCCAACCTCTTCGACGACGAAGAGGGCGAGGGCTACAGCCTGATCTGGTCCCGCCCCAACGGCCGCCGGAGCGACTAACCCGCCTACAATGCCCCGTCCGGCTGGTCCGGACGGGGCATCGCCTTATGCTTTAAGGGCTACCGCCAACCTTGAACGGGCGGAATACCTAGTTTACTAGGTGGCAGTATATTAGGTGGCACGGCGATCTCACCGCATGAGCTTGCGGGAGATCGTCGCCACGAATCTGCGAAGACTGAGACATGCCAAAAGCATGTCGCAGGAGGAGCTTGCCGACCGTGCGGGCATCAATCGCAACTATGTTGGCATGCTGGAGCGCGAACAGCACTCCGCGACCGTCGACATGCTGGAGAAACTCGCCGAGGTCCTTGAGGCGGACCCTGTCGAATTCTTACGGCGCGAGACGTGAACCGCAGTTCTTACGGAATCTAACGCTCGACCGCCGCCTTTTTCCGAGCCTTCGCGGGCGCGGCGCGCACCAGTTCAGTCGCTTCCACCTCGAGCGCCTCCGCGATCCGGCCGAGCACGGTGACGCTGGCCGAAACATCGGCGCGTTCGATCCCTCCAACGTACCGGGCACTCAACCCAGCACTTTCGGCCAATTCCTCCTGCGTCATCCCTTTCGCATGACGCAACCGACGCAGATTGACCGCCATGACCTCCTTGAGATCCATGGCGATGATGGAGCCGATATAGGAACTATCGTTCCAGGAATGATCGTTCCGATTCGTACATGCCTTTGCTATTAATCGACGCTGCGGAGGCCGCAGTTTGCCATTTCCGCGAGCAACGTGATGCGCGTGTCAACGGCGGAGTAAAAGCCGGCCATCGGGGCGGAGCAAAACCAGGCCAGTTTGCGGCGTGGACGTAGGGCACGATGCGCCACGTCCGCCCCGGCGGAGATGGCCAGGGTTTCGCAGCCGGGGCGGGACGTGGCTTTCAGGAGGCGCTGATGATTTCGCCGGTTTCGGGATCGGCGGCTACGGCTTCCGCATCGGAAGGTTGGGCCGCACGCCGCCGCCGGGCCTTCGACTGTTTCAGCCGGTAGCTCTCGCCGTTGAGCTCCAGGATATGGACATGATGCGTCAGCCGATCGAGAAGCGCGCCGGTCAGACGCTGGCTGCCGAAGATGCTGGTCCATTCCTCGAACGGCAGGTTCGAAGTGACGATGGTCGAGCCGCGTTCATGACGCTGGCTGAAGATCTCAAAGAGTAATTCCGTGCCGGTCTGCGAGAGCGGCACATAGCCGAGTTCGTCAATGATGAGCAGTTTGACGGCGGCCAGCTGCGCCTGGAGTTTCAGGAGACGCCGCTCGTCGCGCGCTTCTCTCAATTGATGAACGAGCCCGGCCGCCGTGAAGAAGGAGACCGGGAAGCCGCGCTGACAGGCCGCGAGGCCGAGCGCCAGACAGGCATGCGTCTTGCCGGTGCCGCTGTTGCCGAGAGCGATGACATTGTCTCGGGCGACGACATACTCACAGCGGGCGAGTTCGAGAACGAGCGGCTTGTTGAGCGACGGGATCGCGGCGAAGTCGAATGTATCGAAACTCTTCACCGCCGAGAAGCGCGCACCGCGGATGCGGCGCTCGACCATGCGCCGTTCACGATCGATGAGTTCAAGCTCGGCGAGACGCAAGAGGAAGCGGACATGATCGAGCCCCTCGCGTGCGGCCTCGGCGGCGACTTTTTCATATTCGCGCAGGAAGGTCGGCAATTTGAGCTGACGCAGATGATGCGCGAGCAGCACCTGGGGCGGCGCCGGGCTGGCGGGAAGAGCTGCGGTCGTCATGCCGCCCTCCCGGAAACGAGAGCCATATAATCGGCGGCCAAGGTCGTCTTAACGCTGGCGACGGGCAGATAGGGATAGTCGCCGAGATCGAGGTTTGCGGGTCTGCGTTCGACCTTGGCGATGACGAGTTGCTTGACGGCGTCGAAGCCGATGGCGCCGAGCCGGATCGCGTCGAGCGCAGCCGCCGCGACGATCACCTCGGAAAAGACCTCCATCAGCCGCAACACCTGGATGAACTCGCGCTTGCCACGGTTGCCCATGCGGGCTTCCAACAGCCGGCGCAGATGTTGAAGAGACTCCGGCAATATCCAGTTCTGTAGGGGCGCCGCCTGGTCGAGCGCGCCGGGCTTTTGCTCAAGCAGCGCCAGATAGTGCATGGGATCGAAGACAAACTGGCCACGACCATAGACACGCGGATGGCGGGCGATCTCGACAGCGCCACAGAGGATCGCCACCTTGTCGACGAACCCTTTCACCAGCACGTCACGAAAGCCATAGGCCGTTGGCACGGAATAATCGTTCACGCGATAGCGCACGAGCGCCATGGAAGAGACCTTCGTCGCGTATTTGTGGCAAGGCTCGAACGGCGTGGCCGGCAGATCGCGCAAGGCCGCTTTGTCAGCTTCAAGCCGCTCGCCGATCGTCTGCTCGTGACGGCCGGCGCGTTCATTCTGGCGGGCGCGGCAGCGCTCCTCGAGCATGGCGTTCAACGCCTCGAAGGATGCCGCATGCGGCACGGGCGCCAAGAAGTTGGCGCGCGAATACTTTACCAGCCCCTCAACCTTGCCTTTGTCGTTGCCCTTACCCGGACGCCCGAACCGGTCCTGAAACAGGTAATGGCTGACGAGTTCGGTGAAGGCTCTGGTGCGCAGGCGTTTGCCGTCGCCGAGAATCCTCGCCACCGCGATTTTGAGATTGTCGTACAAAATCGAAATCGGCACGCCACCGAAGAACGCAAATGCCGAGACGTGGCCGTCGAGAAAGGCTTCCGTCGTCTCGGCCGGATAGGCCTTGACGAAACAGGCGTCCGAATGCGGCAGGTCGAAACAGAAGACATGCAGCTTCATCCGCACCCCGCCGATGACGCCGACGCATTCGCCGAAATCGACCTGCGCGTGGCCAGGCGGATGGGCAAGCGGCACGAAGACCTCACGTGACCGGGTGTGCGCCAGCCGCACATAATCCTTCACCACCGTATAGCCGCCGAGGAAGCTGTGCTCGATCCGTAGCCGTTCAAAAATCCGCTTCGCCGTGTGCCTTTGCTTCGGCGGCGCCGTCTTGTCGGCCTCCAGGATCGCATCGATCACCGGAACCAGCGGCCCGAGTTTCGGCCGCTCCGGAGCCTTGGACCGCACATAGCCGGGCGGCGCCGAGTACCGGCACATCTTGGCGATCGTATCCCGGCTCAGTCCGAAAACCCGCGCCGCTTCCCGCCGGCTCTTCCCTTCAATGAAAACAAACCGTCGAACCGCTGCGTAAATCTCCACTGCAAACATCCCCGGCCATCCCTGTTCGAATCAGTGTTCGAAAAGGTTCAGCCTCGAAAGTGGCCGGGTTTTACGCCGCCACGCAGCCGCATAATGCCGCCGCTCCGTGGCCTACTATTGCTCCGCCGCGTACAAGCGCTCCCGCTTGCTAAGCGCATCGGCAGCACCAGCCGCGGCGAGTTGGGCAATCGCACGAACCCATGCGCCGCGCAGAACCCAGCCGCCAACTCGCCGAGCGCATCGACCACGACCATCGAGGACCCCACTGTGCTGGCGCTGTCGAACACCCGCTGCACTGCATCGGCCAGAAGCACCGCGCCAAGCCGCTGCCCCTGCCTGTCCTTCGAGACAGCCAATCGGCCGATGAGAGTCGCGCTCACTAGCGGATATCGAGGCACATGCTTCCGAGCGGCTTCCGGCACCTCGCCCTGGGAAATCGCCATGGCACAAAGGGTATAGTAGCCGAGAATCCGAGTAGGCTCGCCCAGCTCGCTCAGCACGAACACGGCATTCGCCTTGCGGCGGACGTCCTGACTTGCTTGGACCTTGAGGTAACGATCCAGACTTTCCACCCCACAGGTGAAACCGCCTCGGTCGTGCCGCTCGTCAAGGGAAACGATTCGAAGGTCCGTTGATGGCGGCTTCGCCATTCACGGAACGACCCGGCGCTTGTGCTCCACGAATGCGTGCTGAAGCCGCTCGCTTGGCGCCGGCAGATTGACCAAAGCATCGAAGAAGACCGCCCGGTCCCGCTCAGACAGGACGAGTGTCTCGTGCTCCGCGATCGTCCTCCGAGCCGCTTCGGTCAGGGCTGTCATACAGAAATCGGTCAGTTTCCGCCGCTCAAGCTGGGCAGCTCGTACAATTAGGGCCTTTGTCGGTTCATCGACCCGGAACCCGAGCCGCTCTTCCCGCAGCCGCTGGTCGCGCTTCGCTGTCGTGGTCATAGATCACCTCTAGCGCTCAACGTACGTCATATGGACCAACTTTCCAAGGCGGCCCCCATGACATCCGCTGATTGCGGGCGTCGTGCCGGCTGACCCGGCCAGCGTCCTCCCACGGGATTCTGATTGACACATCCCTGTGGTGTACGCATATAAGCGGAGAGATTATCGCAAAGGTGCAGAGTGGCGTCGCATAGAGAGGTCGGCTCACTCCTTGCCGAGGTGAGGAATGAGGCCAAGCAAACTCAAAAGCAGATCGCTGATCGGCTCGGTCTTCACCAGAGCCGAGTATCCCGGCTGGAGGCAGGGGAAGGCGATCCGACCCACGAGGACTATTTCGCCTATTTGGACGCGCTACGCACCGACAAAGCCTTGCACCTGAAAAAGGTGCTTGGTTTCGACTGGCGGCACCTCCCCAGCCCGTCGCTAAGACATCCTGATCTCGCTATCCTAATGGAGGCTGAGGAAGCGCTCGAGCGGCTAAGCGCTTTCCGGCGGGGCGACTCCGTCCCACAGGTGCTCGCCGGCCAAGCCGACCTTCTCTTTCGTCGGCTCCTCGAGTTTGGCGAATTCCTGCTGAGCCTCGACCACAAGATTGTTTATGTCGGCGAGATCGGCGTTGGAAAGACGACCGCTGCTTGCCGTCAGGCGGGCTTGGTGACCGACCCAACAAACCCAGCCGATCTCAAAGCGATGATGCTGGATACCGGTGGCGGGAGGACCACCCTTTGCGACGTCTTCGTCCAGGCGGGTGATCAATTCGTCCTAAATCTTGATCCGTTGACGAACG
This sequence comes from uncultured Alphaproteobacteria bacterium, assembly GCA_963706215.1. Taxonomy (GTDB): domain Bacteria; phylum Pseudomonadota; class Alphaproteobacteria; order Rhizobiales; family Beijerinckiaceae; genus Methylocapsa. The sequence goes on from OY970154.1 coordinate 1,366,219, forward strand.
AAGAGGTCTACCGCCTCGTTGCCGAACTATGCCGTTCCATTCAAGAAAGGCACGATGGGGACATCGCCGCGGGATCTACGGCCGATTTCAAGCCAGCCGAAGAGGTGGAACGCGCCATTCGAAACATGGCTGGCTTTCCTCGCCCCGCGCGTCGCAAAGGGGCGGGAATCCCCGCACCAGATCCAGCCGCTGAACTCGGCACGGCAAGCTCCTCTTTAGATGAATTCAAGGCCGAAATCGCCTCACGGTTGGCGCTATGGCGCCGTACACGAAGATCAATCGAGTTCGAAGGCGGAGACCCTGTCGCTGGCCGCCAATGGCTGCGAGACACCTTCACCAGCATAAATAACGGCCGCCATCCCGACTTTTCCCTTCCAGGAAAGATCGCGATAACCGTGCCCTTCCACCTGATCGCTGACACGCCCTTCCATATCACCGTGGTCGATACCCGTGGCGTCGACGGATCGGCGGTACGGCCAGACATCGTAGGGCACCTCAAGAACAAGCGCGCGGTCACCGTGCTCTGTTCGAAGTGGGGCAGCGCGCCCGATCCTTCCTTGCAGGACGTGCTCAAACACGTCTCTGAGACAGAGGTTGATCCCGCTCTGTTCAGTAGGGTCGCGGTTCTGGTTCTAGCGCGAGCCGGCGACGCACTGTCGATGCGCCACGACTCCGGCGAGAGCGCGGAAGACGTGGCAGAGGGCTACGAGATAAAGGGAGAGCACGTTGCCGATGCTCTTCAGCGGATTGGGCTGCTAGGCGTCGAAAGTGCGGCCTTTGATGCGGCTAGCGACACACCTGCCGATCTAACAAGATTCTTGATCGGAAAGATCAGGGCGTTGCGCCAGGCCCGAGCCACTGCCGCTAAGGCAACTATTATCGCCGTCGATCAGATGCTGGTGAACGTGGAAGAAGCGCAAGCGTTGGCGACGCTTGGGGCTATCAACAACGAACTCCGAATATTCGCCGAGCGCCACACGTTGCTGAGAGATCGCGGCAAGCCAGTCCAAGCACGGTTGCTCAGCGCCATTCGCGATCGGCACCCGCGCACAGTTTGGGCGGCCGCACGCCGCGCGGGAAGCTTCTGGAACTTCGATGTGTATCAGCATATCGGCGACGGGGCAGCGGCAGACGCCAAGCGCCGATGCGAGCCCGGTGTCTCAGGTCTGCGAGAGATTATCGAAAACCACTTAGCCGACCCCGCGTTCGAAAGCGCCCACACCTTCTTGGGCCAGTTGCTCGACGACGTAAGCGCGTGGAAAGCAGACTTTGTTAAGGCGGCACGCCACCATGCCGTTGCGATCTTCAAGCCGCCCCTCTCCGAAGCGACCGAGCTTTGGGCGGAATGCGATGACAAATATGGCCGGGGCCTCAACTACAAGGAGGTGATCGCCTCGCTGATCGAGAGGTGGTTCGACCAACAAGAAAGTCTACAAGATGAGTTCGATCGGCGAGTGGAGCGCGCATGGCGATATTCCGTCCTTATGCCATTAAGGACGGCATCTGGAACCGACGTTCAAAGGGAAGCCGCCTAGACGGCCAAACAGTTGACGCTCAAGCTTCAGTCCGCCTCGATCGGATGGCGCATTGCAGCGACCATGGCGTCTGCGAGCTGAGGATCAACGAATGGCACCTGAGCGAAACAAAGATCCCTTTCTCCTTCCAGCTTTGCCAGCAAATGCCCACGGCCCAGCAACCGCTCCGCTCCCTTTTCTCCCAACGCAATCTCCGACGTACCCTCGGAGTCGACCCTAAGGATGAGCCGGTTACCCAAGTTGGCACGGAGCTGCATCGGCATGACGTGCGCATCCGGACGCTGGACGGCGAAGACAAGATAGATGCCGGCGGCCCGCGCCTTAACGCCCAAGCGCTGCACGACAGACGAGACCGCTTCTTTATAGTCGTCCGTCAGCATCCACTCGGCAAACTCATCGTGGATGAGCCAGATCGTCGGCAGACGTTCGACGGGAGGAACTTTGGCATTAAATGAGGCCAGGTTGGAGACACGCGCGACTTTGAAACGCATGTACCAGCGATCCATCTCGGCGACCAATTCGGTTAGACGCCGTGTCGCGACCTCCTGATCATCAATAACTCCACAGAGCTGGCTCCGGTTGTCTGTGGACTTGCCCGGCAAAAGTGGAGAGCCATCCCCTAGGAAGGATAGGGGAGGTGGCGATGAGCGGGAACAAACAAAGGCGTTTCACGGATGAGTTCAAACGCGAGGCCGTGCGGCTGACGATGACCAGCGGGCGCAGCGTTGAGCGGGTTGCGGATGATCTTGGCATAGCGAAATCGACTTTGAGCCGGTGGCGATCCGAGCGCGAGCAGGCGGATTTGCTCGAGGGCCCGCAGGAGGATGTTGGCAAGGAGCTCGCACGCCTGCGCAAGGAGAATGAAATCTTCCGGCAGGAACGCGAGATCCTGAAGAAGGCCGCGGCTTTTTTCGCCAAGAAGGGACGTCGATGAGGTTTTCATTCGTCGATGCGAAGAAAGCCGAATTCCCGGCCGCGCGCCTTTGCGAGGTTCTCGCAGTCAGCCAGAGCGGCTATTTCGCTTGGAAAAACCGCCCTGCGAGCGAACGCCCGTGCAAGGACATGGTGCTTCTTGCTCATATCCGCGAGCGTTTTCGCGTAAAAGTCGGGATTTGATCCACCGGTCAACGTCGGATTTCGCCATTCATCGCACGGGCCAAGCATTATCGGCGAGGCGGAGTCGATTCTGGCAAGGATGCCATAGGGCGTTCGGAAGAACGCCCGTTGCAAGCAACGGGCTATGGCACCGGCTTCGCCGGCGCGAGCGCGGCTCGCGTCCTTGACGGAATCGATCCGCCCGCCAAACTCGCCGCCATGAGAGGAATGGCCGGTTGCGATTTCCCGCGGCAGTGACTGAAAGCTCAAATTCAGTCTTTTACATTTTCGCCTGTCGCGGGAGACTTATCGGAGCCCGCGCATGCACGCCGGTCTCATGGAGGATGGTCTCGCCGCCGGACGCCACAGGGCCGCCCGGCTGAGGCGTGATAATGACCTTGAGGCGCGTCAAAAACGCCGCTTCGAAAAGACCACCGGCAGCGGCCATGGCGGGCCGGTCGCGCCCAATCATCTTGATCAGAATTTTGCGGCCGCCGCACCCGATCGGAAATGGGCCGCCGGCATCGGTTATATCTGGACTGCCGAAGGCTGGCTTTATCTCGCCATTGTTCTCGACCTTTACTCGCGCCGCATTGCCGGATGGGCGGCCAGAGACCGGCTGAAAAAAGATCTGGCGCTTTCCGCCTTGCAGCGGGCGCTCGTCCCGCGCCAGCCAAGGGCGGGGATTCTGCATCACTCTGATCGCGGCAGCCAGGATTGCTCATATGATTACCAACGGATCCACGGCCGGCACGGCTTCATCCCTTCGATGAGCGGCAAGGGCAATGGCTACGACAATGCCATGCTCGAAACGGTGTTCAAGACGATCAAATCCGAGCTGATTTGGCGCACCGGCTTCCAATCACGCCGCCAAGCTGAACATGCGATCGCCAGATATATCGACGGCTTTTATAATCCCGTCCGCCGGCATTCGGCCCTCGGCTGCAAAAGCCCCATAATGTTCGAACAAGAAGCAAAGCGAGAGACAATGGCTCTCCACTAACCAAGGGCAAGTCCAGCGTTACCGTGCCCGTAAATTATCATCATGCCTGCCTTTTGCGCGAAGGCGGGCGATGTTGCGGCCAGGAGCGAGGCCGCTAGAACAAATTTCTTGATCATGGGTTGCGTGCCTTTCGAGGAAGCAAAGGCGCTTCTGGAGGCGGCCCGCGAGTTCTCACGGCCCAACCGAAAAGCCGCCGCCGTTCAATAGGCGCCCTCGAAGCAATCCATCTCACCCTCGCGGAAACGCCCCTCGCGGAACTCAACGTTGCCGAAAGGGACGCGAGCAATTACGCCCGCAGGCGCCCCGGTCTATTTTTTGCCCGAAGCCGCATCGACCGCGAGCTGCATCTTGACGATTTTGTCGGGACCGGTCACCGCGCCGTTGTCTTCCTTGGCGCCCTTCTTGATCTTATCGACGACGTCCATGCCGGAAATCACCTGACCGACAACGGTATATTTGTGGTTCAGGAACGCCGCATCGGCGAAGCAGATAAAGAACTGCGAATTGGCCGAGTCCGGATCTTGCGAACGGGCCATGCCGACGGTACCGCGCCTAAATGGCTCGGCGGAAAATTCGGCCGGAATATTGGGAAGATCGGATTTGCCCATCCCGGTGCCGGTGGGATCGCCCGTCTGCGCCATGAACCCGTCGATGACCCGGTGGAAGACGAGGCCATTGTAGAAGCCGCGCTTCGTCAAGGCCTCGATTTGGGCCACGTGTTTGGGTGCGAGATCGGGCCGGAGCAGGATCGTGACACGACCATCCTTGGTGTCGAGATAGAGTGTGTGTTGGAGGTCTTGCGCCGGAGCGGCATTGAGCGCGTTCGAAACCGTGGCGAGCGCCAGGCCCAAACAAAAAATCATGCGGTGAAGCGTCATACGAGTTCATTCCTTCCCTGAAACCCGGCGGCAACTTATTCCGGCGCCTGCCGTTTGGCCGCGAGCGCAACCGCGACCGCCTCGGGCACGAACGCCGACACGTCGCCGCCGAGCCCGGCGATCTGCCGCACCAATGTCGCGCTAATATGACGAACCGCGGGCGAAGCCGCGAAAAACACCGTTTTGATCTCCGGCGCCATCGTTGCGTTCATCGCCGCCATCCGCATCTCGGCGTCAAGGTCCGTGCTGTCACGAAGGCCGCGCAGCATCAAACTCGCCCCGGCTGCTCGCGCTGCCTCGACCGCGAGGCCAGAAAAAGCGCGCACCGAAAGCTTGCACGCGCGCGCCGCGAGCGGTCTGCCGCAGACGTTCTCGACAAGGCCTGCGCGCGCCTCGACGCCGAGCATGGGAGTCTTGCCCGGATGCACGCCGATCGCGACGACGAGCTCGTCGCACACGGCTCCGGCGTTTTCGATGACATCGACATGGCCGTTGGTCAAGGGATCGAAGGAACCGGCATAAAGGGCGACGCGGATCATGTTCTCTCCCCAGCCGGCGCGATATGGCGGGGCGGTTTCAATTCACGCCGAGCTTTTTTTGCAAGGAGGAGGAGGATGTCGTGTATTGGAACGTCAGCCTCTTACCTGGATAGATATAGTGGTAGACTTTTTGCGCCGCTAGCGCGCCCTCGTGGAAGCCGCACAAAATGAGTTTCAACTTGCCCGGATAATGATTGATGTCGCCGATCGCGAAAATGCCGGGGACATTGGTCTCGAAGGTTCCCGCATCGACCGGAACGAGGTTCTCGTGCAGGTTCAAACCCCACTCGCTGACCGGACCGAGCTTCATCGTGAGCCCGAAAAAAGGGATGAGCCTTTGGCAGGGGATTTCGTGCAATCCGCCGCTCGCGTCCTTGAGGGTCACGCAGGAGAGCTCGCCCTCTTCGCCGGTAAGTGAGGCAATCTGGCCAAGGCGCAAGTCCATCCGCCCGGCGGCGACGAGCGCCCGCATGGCCTTGACCGACAGCGGCGCGGCGCGAAAATCGTCGCGGCGGTGGACCAGGGTAAGGTGCTTGGCGACAGGCTGCAGATTGAGGGTCCAATCGAGCGCCGAATCGCCGCCGCCGACGATCACCACATGTTTGCCGCGAAAATCCTCAATTCTGCGCACGGCGTAAAAGACCGATTTGTCCTCGTAAGCCTCGATGCCGGCAATCGGCGGCTTCTTCGGCTGGAACGAACCGCCGCCGGCCGCAACGATGACGGCCTTGCACTCGAAGCTTTGCCCGCCGCCGGTGTGGATGCGAAACGACGGCGCTTCGGCGGTCCCCAGAACCTCCAGCGCCTCGACCAATTCGCCATAATGGAAGGACGGGTGAAACGGCTCGATTTGCCGCAGCAAGGCATCGACGAGCCCCTGGCCCGACACTTTCGAAAAGCCAGGGATATCGTAGATCGGCTTTTCGGGATAAAGCTCGGCGCATTGGCCGCCGGGTTTCGGCAAAATGTCAATGAGATGCGCTTCGATGTCGAGCAGGCCAAGCTCGAACACGGCGAAAAGACCGGCCGGCCCGGCGCCGACAATGACCACGCCGGTTTTTATGCTTTCCCTCATTCCATGCTCCGGAATCATATCGAAAAGAAGCGGTCTCATGGCGCCGCCGGCTTGGCAACTAGCCGTGATATGAAGGCGAACGCAATAGCGTTGACGATCGCATAAAGCCCCGCGAATATTCCGCCCAGCCAAATCAAGACCGTTTTCATCGCGGCGGCCGCGCGGTTATGCGCCACTTCCGCCGGAACGCTGACGATTTGCGCGCCGATGAGGTCATCGAGCCGCCAGCCAAATCCATTGCCGCTCCCATAAAGCTTCACGAGCTCGGGCGGCGCATTTTCGGCGCGGCCGTAACAGCCGCGACAGCTATCGCTGTCGGCGCGGATCGGCGTGCTCAGATAGAGAGAACTTCCGGCCGGAGTATCGCGGCGGCCAGCCAACTCGGCTTTCGACGGATTGTCGCGAAAAAAATTCACGATGTCGGATTCCCAGTCAGTTGGACGATCCCTCAGGTTGGTGGGGTTTAAGGCCGCCTCCTTGTAGGCAAAATCGGGAACTTGCACCCGGAAATAATTGAACGCTTCCGTCGCCGCGTAAAAAGGGATCGACTGCGGAAAGAATTGCCGCTCCGGCAAACCATTCTGCCCCCGATGCGCGATGTCGCGAATCTCGTGGAGGGCGGAATGCAAAATCCGTTGTTCCCGCGCCATGGGGAGCCCCGTCATGGCTTTTCGCAAGGCCGCTGGAATTTGGACGTCCAGAACTTGCTGCATATTTTGAACGCCATGCTCCACTTTCGCTTGCTCCTGGTCCAACAGCGGCGCCACTTGTGTCGTGGTGTAAGTGCGCATCGCCCGCGCCCCTTCAAGCATCAAGCGCGCGGTTTCCATGACTTTGTCTTCGACATTCGCCGACAATTGGTTCCACGCAATGTAGCCGGCGGCGGCGTAAGTTGCGAGCATCGTTGGTAGAAGAAAGAAATTGAACTTCAATAGGAGGCGAAGCTCGGAAAGAGCCCGCGTGATATTGAATTCCAATTCAAAAAAATCAGGTTCAGTCTGAGCTTGGTTTCCATGGCTTCGGCCGTTCTGGTTGGCTATCCCTCGCAGCGACGCAAATCTACAACCACGATAACCGGTCCCAGCCGAACCGGATCGGTCTTATCACGCGAAGTTCGCATCCCCACCCGTTTCGGCGCAAGCAGTTCGCTCCTAGCCTTGCCGGTCCGGGGTGGTGACGACGAGCCCGTCGAGCTCCGGCGTGACCTTGATCTGACAACTAAGCCGCGAGTTGGGCTGAACCTTATAAGCAAAATCCAGCATATCTTCTTCCTGGTCCGAAGCCTTGCCGGTGAGGCCCACCCATTTTTCGCCGACATAGACATGGCACGTCGCGCAGGCACAGCCGCCGCCGCATTCGGCGGTGATCTTGGGGATCGCGTTGCGGATGGCGTTTTCCATGACCGTGGCGCCTTCTTGCGCCTCGATGGTCCGGGCTTCGCCAAAGGAGTCGATATAAGTGATTTTGACCATGGACCCTGCATGTTCGTTCGCGCGGCAAACGAAGGCTCTTGTTCGTGAGGGGAAGGCCCAAATCTATATTTATGGGCGTTTCTATAAGCAAGTGCCCGCGCGATGAACAGAGGCGCCCGGCCGAATCTCAGGGCGCGCCCCGAACGTGACCTTGGCGAGCGCAAGCGCGGGGCTTGCGGCAAGCGAAATTTTGCGGGTTTTTGCCGCGTTAGTCAGCGTGTTGGCTGCTTTTCTTTTGCTCGGCAGGGAATCCTGTAAGGCACCATTCTCGACCTGCTCCCCGATCGATCGACGGCTCGGCAAGCCGGGCCGGTAATGCGCGACGCCTTTGCCGTCCTTCAGCGAGAATGGGGAAGCTCCGGCATGGGACAGCGATGACCGGAAGTATTGCCGGGGAACACTCGTGGGTGTATATTTGGGACAAGGAGACAAAACATGATCATTTTTCTGACTCTTTGGCTATGCGTGCTTTCCGTCCTGGCCATCTACTGTACCATCCCTCCCAGTGGCATGAGGCCGGATATTTATGGAATCGCGCTCTGGATCTTGTCGAGCTGCACGCTCGCGGCGTCGGCCATAATTATCGTGGTCAGCCTGGTCGCACCACAAGCGATCCATCCAAACTGGTTGGATTCTCATCTTTCGCCGCCGCATTACTCGTCTTTGCGCAACTAAAGACCCATTCCAGACTGCCTGGCCGAGTATCTCCGGCACCTCGCACCATCCCGAATTTGGGCCGGGATGACCCGGCCCATTTCGAGGCCCGCGACATGGAACGGGCCATCGCGTCCTGCCAGTGTTCAGCGCCCGGGGCGAAGCGTCATCGACGCGACGCCGGCGGCGAGAGCGAGGCCGGTCTGCGTTTGAATTGACAAGGGCTGCAACGTGAACGAGCGGCCAGAGCCGCCGACAAGCGCGTTCGCGCCAACTCCGGCCCCGACGGTCGCCGACGCGGTGGCGCCGGCATAGTCACCGGCGAGCGCCCCGCGCTTGGGTCCTTCGGATGGGGCAAAAACGTCCCAGGCCAAAGTACCCCGATCGGTTGCGCCGATATCGAGGCCGAATTTGCGAATCGTGCCGTAATAATGCTCACGGCGTCCGCGAGCCGAGGTGAATTCGCATTGCATCTCCTTGCTCGAGGTGATGATGAGACCGAGGCCTCCAGAGACCTCGCAGCGCAATGCGCCGACCTTCACGCCTTGCTGCGCAACCGCGGTTTGCGGGGTTGCGAGCAAAACAGAGAGAGACGCCGCGCAGAGAATGGCACGAATGTTCATGGATTTTCCCTTTCGTTGAGGGTCGAGCGCCAACGGGCCAACCAGTCCCAGCCGCCCTAACCACCAAATGGATTAGGATGCGCGATGTCAAGTGCGTCGTTTTTGGAAAGGCCGGAGAGCCAAGCCGAAAAGACGAACTGTCTTGTACACGCGTCAGGAGCCTTGGGTCAGGCCGGAAACGGCGGCGATCAGAATCGCGCCGAGCACAAACCCCACCATGCCCATCGCGGAAAAGATAAAACTCTGCCAGCCCGTCAAGCGCTCTCGCTTGGGATCGTCGAAGAACGCCGTGAATTCCTTGTTAATCTCGATCACCGGCAACAACCGGGCGAGGCTGGCGCCGAAGCACCAAATGGGACCATGTTGCTTCGCTGCTGGCACCTTCATCCAGAGGAGCACCGCACCGGCGAGGGAGATGCCGATGACCCAGTAGAGAACCCGGAAGGTGTAGCTGCCGATCCCGAAGCCGGCGACATATTGAACCGCACCAGACAAAATGTAGGCCAATCCCCTTTCTGTCTCGCGTTCTCGCACCCGGCCGTAATAGCGGATTTCGTTGGCGGCGTCGCGGTCGCCCGCGTTGGTGAATGCGGCGGCAAGCTGCGCGTAGGGGGCGGGGCTGTAGTCGGGATCGAGCCTCGCCCAATTATCCCACCAGTCCATTCCCCGCTCGCGCATTTCCGGTCCGGTTTCACCCGCATATCCGCCGAGGTGATTGAAGCTGAACCCATCGAGATGGAGGTGTTCCCGATCCGGCCAGGCATCCTTTGCATCCATCAGATTGCCGACATGCGTGTTGCGCAGGGTCAGGCCAGTTTCCCAGCTCCTTCCGGTCCAACTGACGGACTCGCGCGGTAACCCGCCCAGCTCCAAATCCCCGGCGACCGAAGCGCCCGAGAGATTGAGACCGGCCAGGGTGGCGCCGCGCAGAACCAGAGTGCCGCCGACATGCGCAAAGACCATGTCGACCTCTTGGGCGCAGTGGGCATCGCGTATGAACAGATTGCCACCTACCTGCAGGTCCTCGGCATACAGGTTGCCTTCGAAATTGGCGCCGGTCATGACGATGTCACCCGTGATCTTCGCGCTGTCTAGAGTGACGCTGGCCGTGTTCGGGCCTGCGGATGGCATGACCAGAGATCCGACGGCCTGCAGGGATTCGGCTTCCGTGCAGCTGGTCTTGTTCGAGCCTCCGGATTGCATGAGCAAAGATCCCAAGGCCTGCAGGAATTCGGCGTTCAGCGGGCTCCTGAAACAGGCTCCGGCCATGTCGATCTTTCCCTTGATCTTCGCGCCGCGCAGATCCACATCCTTGAAGCTGGCCTTGTTCTGGCCGTCGGAATACATGAGCAGTGCTTCACCAACCTGCAGGGCTTCGGCGTTGAGCTTGCCGCCGAAACTGGCGCCGGCCATGGCGATCTGTCCGGTGATCTTCGCGCCGCGCAGAACCACGTCCTTGAAGCTGGCCTTGTTCTGGCCGTCGGAATACATGAGCAGTGCTTCACCAACCTGCAGGGCTTCGGCGTTGAGCGTGCCGTCGAAACTGGCGCCGGTCATGTCGACGCTGCCGTCGATCTTAGCGCCGCGCAGATCCACGTCCTTGAAGCTGGCCTTGTTCTGGCCGTCGGAATACATGAGCAGTGCTTCACCAACCTGCAGGGCTTCGGCGTTGAGCGTGCCGTCGAAACTGGCGCCGGTCATGTCGACGTCGCCATCGATTTTAGCGGCACTCTGCCTCACCTCACTCTTGAAGACCGCGCCATTGCGCAGGAACAGATCGCTCTCGGCATGCAGACTGTTGGCGTTGAAGGCGCCGTTCATTATCGAGCCATCGAGCCAGATCAAGCCGTCTGTTCGCGCGCGGCGCAGGTTGATCGCGCCTTCGATCCGGCTGTCGATGATCGCGATTGCTCGAATGAGCTTCGCGTTTTCGAGATCGACATCCCCGACAATCCGGGCGCCTGCGATCCCCACGCCCGCGAACGGCACATGCTCTCGCCACGGCGCCTGCGTCAACAGGTCCACCAGAAAGCGGGAAGAGAGCTTGCGGCAGTCGTCTCGCCAGCGCTTGTCTTTGTCCTTTTTGGGATCTAGTGGAGGCGTGCGGCAGCGTACATTGAAGTCGGCCACGTCGCCCCGCTTGATTTGAGACCAAGCCCAGCCCTCGGCGGTCTTGACGTCGTCGTAGGGGCCACGCGCCGACGCCAGGTCGAGCGAGCCCAGCCAAAGCCCCAGCGCACCCAAAAGCGCCAGCGGGCGAGGCAACAAAATAGGAAGCGGGTTCCGCGCCGGCATAATCGCTCCCTCCCCAATGAAGCGCGGCCAAATTGTTAGCCCATGCCCGGTCATGGAACAAATGTGCGAAACCGGCCAGGCGCGGCGAAGGTCCGCAGCCTTCGCGGCTCATGGTATAAACGCGCTTTGCGCCGGGGCGGCAAATATGCCCCGTGGCGAGAAGGATGCCTCATGCCGTCCACAAAATTTTGGGCCGAGATGACCTGGACCGATTTTCAGGCTCGCGACATGGCGCGCGCGATCGCGGTTCTGCCGGTCGCCGCGACCGAGCAGCATGGCCCGCATCTGCCGCTCGGCACCGATACATTCATCATGGAAGGCTATATCGCAAAGGTCGTAGAGCGCGTGCCGGACGAACTCGCCGTTTTGTTTCTGCCCGTGCAAAATTGCGGGCTTTCGATCGAGCATGCGGATTTTCCCGGCACGCTCAGCCTTCCGGCCGCACCCCTCATTAGCGCCTGGACAAAACTTTGCGAATGCGTCCATCGCGCCGGCTGCCGCAAGCTAGTTCTTTTGAGCTCACATGGGGGCAATTCAGCGATCCTCGATATGATCGCGCATGATCTTCGCGCCCGGCTCGGCATGCTGGTTGTCCTGGCCTCCTGGCGGCGCTTCGGCACGCCGGACGGACTTTTTTCCGTGCATGAAACGACGCATGGGATTCATGCCGGCGAGATCGAGACATCGCTGATGCTAAATTTCCGGCCTGACCTCGTGCGCGAGGACGAGGCCCAAGATTTCACTTCCGCGAGCGTCGCAATGGAACGCGAGTTCAATTGGCTGCGCGCCGGCCGCCCAACCGGCTTTGGCTGGATGAGCCAGGATCTTTCGGTTTCCGGCGCCATGGGCAATGCGGCGGCCGCCACGGCGCGAAAAGGCGAGGCCTGCGCCGGCCATGGCGCCACGGCCTTCATTGAATTGCTGCAAGACATCGATGGCTTCGATCTTACAAGATTGAAGGAGGGGCCGCTTACTTAGACGCGGCGCTTATTCGGCGCGCCACGGAAAGGTCCAGGTCTCTGTCAGCGCCCGCGTGCCGGTCCGCAAAAAGGCGCGCAAATCCGCCGATTGGCCGGGATCGAGCTGCACGTCGATGACCGCGCGAAACCCTTCGGTATGAGCGTTCGGAACGGTGAAGGAGCGCACGATTTTGCCCTGGCTCGTGGACGGAACGACCTCGACCAATTCCGGATCGGCGGCGTAAAACGCGAGGTCGCCGCCGGCGAAATCGATAATGAACCGGCGCGAACCAGGCACCGGCGGTTCGGCCAGGCCGAGGGCGGCGGTCGTCGTCTGAAAGGTGTTCAGCGTCCGCCCATTGGGCGAGAGCTGGGTCAGATTGAGACTGGCGACGATGCGGTAGGCATAGCTGAAGGGTTTTCCCGGCTCCGGCGCATCCTTGGGCACGAACGAGGCGACGATATTGTCGTTGGTCTCGTGCTCGGTCGGAAGTTCGACGAGCTCGACCTTGCCTTCGCCCCAACTCTCCCGCGGCTCGACGAAATAGCTCGGCCGCATCTCATAGGCAAGATCGAGGTCCTGATAATGGTCAAAGTCGCGGTCCCGTTGCAACAGGCCAAAGCCCCGGAGATCGCGGTCGAGAAAGGCGGAAACTTCCGGCTTCACCGGGTTGCGCAAAGGGCGCCAGATCCATTCGCCGGTTTCCGAATGGATCAGGAGCCCATCCGAATCATGCAGCTCGCGGCGGAAGTCCTCGTTGAAACGATGGTCGTCCTCGCCAATGACGAACATCGAAGTGAGCGGCGCCAGACCGAAATTGACATTCGGCTTGCGGGGAAAGAGCGCCGCCGAGATTTCGATGGCGGTGTCGATTCCGGGATAGAGCTCGAAACGATAGGCGCCGGTCGCCGACGGGCTGTCGAGCAGCGCATAGATCGTCGCCTGATCGGCGTTGGGCTCGGGTGTCTCGATCCAGAAGTCACGAAAAAACGGGAACTCCTCGGCGGGGGTGCCCGCCCCGACCGCGAGCGCGCGCGCCGACATTCCATAGCGCTGGTCGCGGCCGAGAAAGCGAAAATAGCTGGCGCCCAAAAAGGCGATGACCTCGTCGAAGACCTTGGGGCTGTTCAAAGGGTAATGCAGACGAAAACCGGCGAAGCCGAGATTGACCGGCAAGGGCTTGTCGATCTTGGTGCGGCCGTAATCGAAAAGATTGGCGGCATAGGGAATGGGTGTTGGAATGCCGTCGCGGAGTGTGTTGATGATCACCGGACGCCGGTAGAGATGCCCGAGGTGAAACAATTGCAGCCGGAACTGGCTCCCGTTGGCGGCGAGAAAAGCTTTGTCGGGGCGAAATCTGATGTCGCGCCAGGCATCGAAGTCGAGTTTGTTCAGCGCTTCTGGAAGCGCCGGCGAGGCGGTGTCGAAATCCGCCGTGGCCAGGTCGCGGGCGCGGCGCACAACATCGTCGAAGTTGAATTTCGGCGGCGGCGGCTTTCCGGGTTGGGCCCGCGCGGACCGAAGAGTTGATGGCAGAGCGCCCGAGAGAACGATATATTTGACCAGCGTGCGGCGATTAGGGTCGGTCATGGGCTTCGGGACATGGAGGGTCATTGCCCGTCAATTTGGCGGGCGAGCGTGGTTCACGGGGTACTCATCTTTTTGTCCAGCGGCAAGCGGAAGGCGTCGCTTTTTTCGAGATCCGAAAAAGAATTAAGCGTCCGATGGGTGGCCGTGCATCAGTTTGACGGCGGCGCCCATTGACGCCTCGAAATTAGCGCGTCGATCGGCCATAATAGGGAATGGTCAAGCGCCCAAAACGGCCCCGCGACCGCAATCAGCTCGGCAAGCTGATTGTCGATCTTTCAGTTGGGGTAGCGAGCGAAGCTGCGCCAGCTCCGGACAGTCCAGTCGCCGCATTTGCCCGGCAGGGAGGATTGAAAGGCGGCAAAGCGCGTGCCACAACCTTAACGGCAGAACGCAGGCATGAGATAGCTTTGCTCGCGGCAAAGAGCGGGTGGCGCCGTAAGGGTGGTTCAGAATAATTACGGTAAATTGATCGAACGTCACCCAAATCGCGAGAACGCGGACATTTACCTCTATAGCGCCCAAATTCAATGCCTGCTAGCGGCGTGCCCAGGGCAAAATACTGAATCGTTAACAAGCGAGCAACTCCGTCCTAAAGGAGGGATTGACGGACGCCTTCAGACGTTTGCGCTTGAGGGATAGCTTGGATTTGTCCTTCTTGAGGATATTGAAAACGATGTGCCGGACGATGGCGAGGTTCAATGGGGAGAAGTCCTTTCTCGTTCGGCAATGATCCTCGTCGAAGGTTATGTCTAACTGCCAGTGCAAATTGTTTTCGATCCCCCAATGCGCGCGCGTGGCCGCGAGGATCGCGGCGGGATCGGCGGGCAAGGATGTAATGTAGAAGCGCGTCTCGATGGATGTTTGCCCCCTTTTCTTGTCGATGCGCTTTGCCGTGATGGCGGCGATGCTCCGCATATTTTGCCAGTGGGGGTGCCGTTCTTTCAGCCAGTCGATGACGCCCGTCGCGCGGCACGTTCGTTCCTCGACGCGGCCATGTCCCGTCGGTTGTTTTGTGAAGATTGCAGCCTCTGGCCAATTCCGCGTCTCCAAAGAACATTTTTTGCGTCGTCGTGCAACGCGCTCTGATTACCCTTGAGCGCCAGAACGTAATCGGCCTCTTTCCCGGTGATCTTTGCGGCGATGGCCTTCTGGGTTCCCATGGCGCCGATCGACACGATCGCGCCCTTGATTGCCAGGATCTCCAGAAGTTCCGGGATTGCCTTGATCTCATTGCTTTTTCCATCGACAGCACGTTGCCCGATGACAAGTCCTGCCGCGCAAGCGTAGGCCGATAGAAGATGCAACGCGCCGCTTCCGTCCGCTGCCTTTTTGGAGCCGCGCAGGGTCTTTCCATCAATGGCCACCACAACCCCGCGCACCACCTCCCGCAGCGAAGACACCCATGCGGCAAAGCGTTGTTCCAGAACTTTCGGGGGCAAAAGCCGAAAAACCCTGGGAAACGTCCGAGCCCGCGGAACCCCGCATTTGAACGGCGGAAACCGGTTTAACCAAGGCAAATACTCTCGGCTCAAAAGCTCGATGGTGTCCCAATCGTCCGCCCCACAGGGAACGCCAACCAGCGTTGCCAATAAAACCTCGTTCAAAGGATAGATCACCATCCCGGCGACCCTGGGGCCGGGGACTTCTTTCATGTGTTCCAAAAACTCATCATCGTGGGCTTCTCCTTTCAAAGCCCACTCGAATCGTTCGACTCTAAGAAATAGTTAGCAATTTAGGATTTTGCCCTGGCGGCGTGCCGGACGGAGGTTTACACCGGAATGCCGGGGCGGTTTTTGCCGCCGCGAGCCTGTGCCGGATGCTGATTCGCACGGATCGCGTTGGATAGCTCGTATGAGGCGGCGGCCGTCTGCTTTTTCTTGGCGCCAGTTCTCGGCGCCAGTTCCTGGCGCCAGGCCGCGCCCGCTCTCTTCAGGCGGGATTGAAGGCGAACATCCGCTTCACGTTCCAGGCCATGGTCACGAGGCTCCGCCCGCCGCGCACCTTGGCGAGCCCGCGGAGCGGAAATTGACGGAAATCCGGGCCCCGCTTCGAGGATGCCGGAAACCGGTTCGGGAGTTTGTTTATATACGCAGGGCATGGAGATCCCTGCCTTCCGGCGTCTTCATCCGATGCGCCATGGCTTCGGCCGGTGGTGGATTCTCTGGAGCGGGCGGCGCCGTCGAGATCGCGCCCGGTCAGGGCGGATGACGCGGCTGACGGCCCATGGCGATCGGCGGCTCGATCCCTGCCTTCCCGCAAGCCCCGGCATTCGCCGCGCGGAAATAACCGGCACCGGCCAGCGGCATTTCGGTCTTGCCCGGCACCGGCGCGAGTTGCGGCTTGCCGTTTGGGGCCGGAACCACATCGGCCGGGACCACCGGCAGGCTCCCCGCGGCCACGGCGGCTTGCGCGTTGCAGCATGGCTCGAAGCCGCCTCCCGCCACCGGCATGATACGTTTCAGTCTTCGCCGGTGAGATTGATCTGACCGCCCGGCGGCGGTCCCCCGGCCGGCGGTTGCGGCGGCTTGCTCCCGGGCCTGTCGAAGGGCGGGCTTGTTGCCGGTGGCCGCGCTCGAGGCCGCGCGCGCCGCGAGGCTGGCTTCATGCTCCGCCTGCCTCCGCCTGCCCGCGCGCATGGCGTTCCTTGGCGCGCGCTTCGGCGATCTTACGCAAACGCTCCTTGGCGGCGCGCCAGCTCGCCGGGAATCGGCATTCCATCGGGAATGTCCGCCGCGTCCGCCGCCTCGGCTTTCGCCACGGGACCGGCGGCGGCCTTCAATCGCGCCTCGATCTTGCCCGCATGTTCATGGGAAAGCGCGCCGTGCCGGCTCGCCTTGGCGCGGATATTCGTGCCGCCGGGCCCGGCCGCGCCCCTTCGGCACGCCCATCTCGCGAGCGGGCAGCAGCAGCTGAACGAACAGACCCTCGATCTCCTTGGGAAACCGCCGCCCGAACGCCGCGATCGTGGCGTGGCCGGGATGATCGTTGGCCGCGATGAAACGAAACGCCGCCTTTGTCATATGCCGCCCGTTCCGGCGCGCGGCTCGAAAACACGCCCGCCGCATAATCATGAATCAAAATGCCCGGCGGCATTCCCGGATGATGCGGCGCCGGGCCGGAATCACGACAACCGCCGCTCATCGCGCGAAGATCGCGCCCGCCGATCCCCTCCACGGCGAAGCGCGCCAAATGCTTCTCCGGCAGCCACCCGTCCACCGGCGGCGGCCACCGAAACCCGGTCCGCCGGTCCATCGCGCGGAAGCCGCTCATCGGCCGGCGCCCGTCATCATGCGAGAATCAATGCGACGAATCCATCGCATGCCGCCGCCGTCCGTTAAGTCCGGCGGACTGCTAGGACATCGCGAAAGCCATAGGCGGTTGGCACGGAATAATCGTTCATGCGATAGCGCACCAGCGCGGTCGAGGAGACCTTCGCCGGGCGCTTGTCGCAGGGCTCGAACGGCGCCTCGGGTAAAACGCGCAAGACCGCTTGATCCGTAAAAGACTGAATTTGAGCTTTCAGTCACTGCCGCGGGAAATCGCAACCTGCCATTCCTCTCATGGCGGCGAGTTTGGCGAGCGGATCGATTCTGTCAAGGACGCGAGCCGCGCTCGCGCCGGCGAAGCCGGTGCCATAGCCCGTTGCTTGCAACGGGCGTTCTTCCGAACGCCCTATGGCATCCTTGCCGGAATCGACTCCGCCTCGCCGATAATGCTTGGCCCGTGCGATGAATGGCGAAATCCGACGTTGACCGATGGATCAAATCCCAACTTTTACACTTGATCCGCAACGAGCCTTTCCCCGATCGTTTGGCTCGTGGCGGCCGGCGCGCCCGGCCTGACGGACGCGGCAGCGTTCTTCCAGAGCGGCGTTGAGCGTCTCGAACGAAGGAGCGTGCGGCACGGGGGTGAGGAAGTTGGCGCGCGAATACTTTACCAGGGCCTCGACCTTGCCTTTGCCGTTCCCTTTCCCCGGCCGGCCAAACCGCTCTTGAAATAGGCAATGGCTGACGGGCTCCGTGAAGGCGCGGGTGCGCTGGCGCTTGCCGTCGCCGAGAATCCGCGCAACCGCGATTTTGAGATTGTCACGCAAAATCGAGACCGGCACGCCGCCAAAAAAAGCAAATGCCGAGACGTGCCCGTCAAGAAAAGCTTCCGTGGTCTCCGCCGGATAGGCCTTGATGAAGCAGGCGTCCGGCTGCGGCAGGCCGAAGCAGAACACATGCAGCTTCATCCGCACGCCGCCGGTGACGCCGATGCATTCGCCGAGGCCGGCCCGCGCATGGCCAGGCGGATGGGCCAGCGGCACGAAGACCTCGCGCGGCCGGCCGCGGGCGATCCGAACGTAATCCTTCGCTTTTCTCCGCCTCGCCTCGATCCGCCTCATGCTCAGAAAGCTTTGTCTGACTTGACGAACTTTTCGGACAGACTCTAAGACATGGGGTTCCCGCAAAAACTTCGGCTGAGCTCGCCAAGCGTTGTCACACGGTTACCGGCTGATTAGTTCGGAGCGATTGGCGTTGGCCGCCAATGGAAAGACCCCGCGGGGCTGCTTCTCCTTCAGGTCCTCGCGTCAGCCTCCAATGGCGGAGACCATGCAAAGCTATCACGCTTCAAGAGCGACGGCGTTTCACCCTCACCTGTGGAGGGCTTCAGCATTCAGGCCCGCCAACGCCGCGCTGCGCTCCCAGAGCGATAAGGCGGTTCTGTCGCCCTGCGCCGCTCGCGACGGCGCTATCGGGCGGCACTTGTAGAAATATTGGCCCGTCGTCGCGGCGATCTCGGGCGAAGACGCGAGGTAAACGATCGTTTCCGCAGCCTTCTCCGGGGAGATCGCCAGGAGCTTGGCGAGTCCCGCGAAGCGCGAGATCAAGCCGCCGCTCTCATCGCCGAAGCGGGTGGCGACGAAACCGGGATGCAGGCAATTGGCGGTCACGCCCGTGCCATGGAAACGGCGGGCGAGTTCCCGCGTGAAGAGAATGTTGCAAAGCTTGGAACGGCCATAGGCTTTCATGGCGCCAAAACGCGTCGTCAATTGAAGATCGTCGAAATCTAGCCTCGCACTGTGATGCGCGGCCGATGCGGTGCTGACGACTCGCGCCGGCGCCGAGGCCACGAGGCGCTCGCGCAATCCTAAAGTCACGACGAAATAAGCCATATGATTGAGGGCGAACGTGGTTTCGAGCCCGTCTTCGGTGAACTTGCGGGTGTTGAACATTGCGCCCGCATTGTTGATCAGGACATCGATACGGGGCTCCGCTTCGGCGATTTCGGCGGCCACCCGCTTCATTTCAAGAATGCGCGTCAGATCGGCATAATGAACCGTGTGGGCGAGGTTGGGCGCTCTCTGGCGAAGCCGCGCCAGGGTCACCGCGCCGCGCGATTTGGATCTCGCCACAAGGACGATCCGGGCGCCCATTTCCGCGAGCTTTCCGGCGGCGGCCTCTCCGATGCCCGAGGTGCCTCCCGTAATGACGACCGTCTTGCCCTTCATGAACACTTCCCCTTGCCCTGTGTGAAACTATCCCCATACGGCGCTCTACCCCTGGGTCTCGGTTCGATCGGCTTCCGGTCTTGCAACAAAGCACGACCCGATGGCGAGAGCCGATCGATGCCGGCTTCGCCCCCGGTCCGGCCGCCGGTCCCGGCGCGGGCAGAGTCGGCCATTGGAGTAGGTTAGGTGGCCATCGCACGATCATCTTCGTGCGCGCAAAATAACGGAGCGGGACAACCTGTACGGTCTTGCATCTTTCATTTTCGCTCGCCTGTTCACAATCCTCAAGCCGGTTTCAGCCCATCCCTGAGCTTCGTCGATCGTCTCCTCTCGCTGCCGCTTTTCACCGTGATCGCAAGCGCCTGCCGCTGCCCCACTACGACGACGAGGCGTTTGCCCCGCGTAACGGCCGCATTGATGAGGTTTCTGGCGAGCGTCGAATAGTGTTGGATGGCCAGCGTGATCACCCCCGCCGGGTATTCCGAGCCTCGAGATTTGTGGATTGTTGTCGCAAAAGCGGGAACGAGCGCATCGAGTTTGCCGAACGGATATTCCACCTCATGGTTATCGAACTCCGCAATCAGAACGCCTTCAGTTTGGCCGATGCGTCGAACCCTGCCGAGATCGCCATTAAACACCTCGCCGTCGTAGTCATTCACGATCCGCATCACATTGTCGCCGGGAGCGAAGGTCGAGCCGAAACGCTCGATGTTCTCCGACGTGTTCGGATTGAGGGCCTTCTGGAGATCACCATTGAGCGCGCGAGCGCCGAGGGCTCCCCCTTGGATCGGACATAAGACCTGCGCGTCTCGGATAGGATCGAAACCGAAACGCGGAGGAATTCGGTCACGGACGATCTCGACCAGTTTGGCCGCGCGGTCCTCGGGGTCTGTCACCTAGACAAGGGAGGAGTTGGAGTTGTCGCCACGCTTAGGCCATTCCGGCATTTCGCCTTGATTAATCCGATGGGCGTTGACCACGATCCGGCTTTCAGCAGCCTTCCGGAACATCTCGCTCGGCGCAGCGCAAAACGCTCCTGGCTGAGCCAGCTTGATGACATTATCCTGCGACACGGCGTATCGTTCCTTCGGTGGGGAACGTGAGGTTTGGATACCCCCGAGATTCGCCGCTTTTCCCCTACGCCGTCACCAACTTCCGCGGATGGCTTGATGGTCTCTTACCGGAATTGCTCCTCAATGAGTGTTATCGGAGAGCGCATGCGAAGGGTGACGTGCATCGCCGCGCCGATTTAGTTGGCGGACGTAGGTGATGACCGCTTCCGGGCGTTCAACCTTGACTTTAAGCGCGGCGATGAGCGCGTCTTCGGCGTCCACGGCAATGCGATCCGTCTTTCCTTTCAGTTTTAGCCCGACGGTAAATTGCACCAGCACGCCTCCTCTACCCAATACTTTGGGCCAGACGTTCGTCGATGTCCAGCCCATGCGTAGCCAAAGGGTCGGGAACAAGGCGTCTTTCGCGGTGATTGCTGCCAGCGTCGTCAAGAGGTCGCCGATGATCCGGCCAACCACATCATCTTCGACACGTTACCGGTGGCCTTTTGATCGAGTGCGCGCTGAAGCTGCGAGCTCGCGCTTGGCCCGCGCGCTAACTCCCGAAATGTCTTCTTGTATGCCGCCCTGGTCAGTTAGCGCACGCATCATCAAGCAGTGCTTCCGCACTTACGATATTCTTCGGCGACGCACCTGAGTCGTTGGCCAAAAGATAGAAACCAGTCCTGCCGTCAGCAAACTTCGCGCCGATCACAGCGAGTGTTTGGCTTCGCATGGAAAACTTGCTCGACGGAAGACCCCGCGCTAGCAACTTGAAAGGATCCGCGTGGGCCAAGCTCTTCGTCTCGATTTTCATTGCCGCAAATCTGTGCCCGAGCAGTGCCACGCTAAGAACAGACCAGGCTCCGTGAATTTCCGCTTGATGGCGACGCAGGAAATCAGCGACCGCGGGGGCGATGCAGCCGACATGAATATGCAGCTGATCCTGGCTGCGACTGGCCGCCGAATTAATTGCCATTCCGATCTTGTCGCGCGGCAGCCGGCGGCCCGCCCCTTCCGCGACGAAGCGGCGGGCGTCCCACGCTGCCTCCCAGTAGTTCGGTGCGTTTTCCCTCCGCAGCGCCGGACTTTCGATGCCGGAAATGCGAGTGGTTGGGACAACGATGACCTGAGTGGCGCTCGAAGGCTCGTGGAGCACGGCAAAGCCTCGATCGAGACCGTTGGCGATGTTGACCTCGGCGCAAGGAAACGCCACGCCGATGGCTCGGTACGCCGGCAGACAGATGTCATGGACGACGACCCACAACCCGCTCCGGTTGGTTGCCGAGACCGAATGCGGCAGACCCGCGACCATGGCGAGGATCAGCCCCATCGTAGCCGCGAAACTCTTTACATTGTGCAAGCGGAACCCTTCCGAAACGTTGCTTATAGCCTACTTAAAGCAGAGAGGGCCTGGATTTTCGCGCCAGTTGCCGCGGAGGTGAGCTTACAAGATTGGAAGAGCATTGGGCTAGCGGCGGCGCCAAGACCCAAAATAATCACTTCACCGTTTTGTCGTGATCGGCCCACCCGTCACGGTCGACCCGGCACCCACTTTAGAGCTAACGACGGAGGCTCACCATTCTCGTCGATCGACCGCTTATGGAGAACACACCGAGCCTTCAAGGCACTGGCTATGGAGACATGGCGTGATGCCGTCGCGGCGGCGTGAGCTTTGATGCACGGCCCCGATTCGTTACGTGCTTCATAAAATCATGTGGCGGAGCGGTGAAATGCATAAAATCGACTGGGAGACCCTCTCGCTTCGTATCAGACGTCGATGACGGCCATGTTTGCATGCGGCTGCTCCGTCACCATCGAGGTCCCCGGGCTCGGCCGGCGGGAGGTTCAGGGAGAAGCGGGTTTTCCTCACTGTCGCGAGGTCCCAGTATGCCAATTAGATCACTTCTGTCTGCGACGATTGCGGTGCCGTCGCGATTTGCGTTGGAATTGATTTTGGCGCAATCTCCAGCGTGACGCTATTACCGCATCATGCGGCGAGGTCAATAATTTGGTCGGATGGCTTTTCTCCAAGGCTCTGCCAGCCATCGGCTTTGCGCATTGTGATCTGCGCCGAAGCCAGCGGAGCCCAAAACAACATGGCCGCGGTCTCCGCCCCCTTCGACGAGCTCAGGAGGCAGCCCCGTCCGGGTCTTGATCCGCCGTTTGAACTCTTCGTGCAAGCGTTCAATCGCATCCGAGGTCCGGATCGATTTCCATTGGCTTTCCGGGAAGCGGGTGAAGGTGAACAACTTGTCACCCGCTTCCTCCAGACTGGCGGCGACCGCAGGACATTTCAGCCGCCATTTGCGAATGAAGGCTTTGCGCCTCGCCTCAATCTCTTCCTTCGTGTCCGCGTAGATCATGCCGGTGTAGCCGGCCGGGATTTCCTCGTGCCGCCGGTCAGGCGCATGGGCGAGAAGATTGCGATGCTTGTGCACGGTGCAGCGTTGGATAGCCATGCCAGACCAGAGTGCGGCGAGCGCCTTTTCGAGGCCGGGCGCGCCATCGGCAATGACGAGCCCGGGTCGGCGCAGGTCACGCGCCGCGAGATCGTCGAGCAAGGCACGCCAGGCGGCTTCGCTCTCGCCGCCCATGTTCTTGACGGCCAAAAGAACTTTCTGACCGTCCTGCCGGACGCCCAGCGCGACGAGAAGCGAGATCGAGGTCGATTTCTTGTCGAGCCGTACCCGCACCACCGTGCCGTCCAAGATGAGCCGGATGATTGGCTGGCCGGCGAGCGAATGGGCGTTCCAGGCATCCCAGTCGCCCTTCACCTTGCGCCAGACGCGGCTGACCGTATCTTTCCCCACGGCGCCGCCGAACAAGGCCGCCAGCGCCCGGCGTACGCGGCGTGTATTGGTTCCGGAGAGATAGGCCGAGACAATCAGCGCGTCGGCTGCGCGAGTGCGCCGTTGATAGGATCGCACCACCTTGCTCTTCCATTCCGCCGTGTTGCCGTCTTCACCGATGATCCGGGCACGCGGGACGGCGATCTGGGCCGGCCCGAATGTGCCGGTCAGCGATCGCATCCGATGACCATGCCGATGGCCGGCGACCGGCACCGCCGCGTTATCCGCCGCCGTCAGCTCCAGCCGCCGCCCGTAGCGCGGCCGCGACAGCGCCGTATCGAGTTCTTCCTCGATCATCGTCTCGATGAAGCCGCGCACCTTCGCTCGCAGACCTGTCTCGGCCGGATCGAACCAATTGTCGAAAAGTTTTTCTTCGGCCACATCGACCGGCGTTTTCGTGGTATCTCTCTTCATGGCGTGATCTCCCTCGGCGCGCTAACGCCGATTTGCTTTGTTGAAACAACACGGAGATTACGCCACCTTCAAATTCCAACCACTTCCGCTACGGCACCATGAGCAAGCTCCGCTCACGGATTGCCGAGGCGGGAATAATGGTGCGCCATCCATACGCCCAAAGTGCCAATTTTCGCGCGATCCTACTCATCTAGGGGAGTATCTCACGCAAAGATATACAATCAATCTTGGCGCACCGGCGGCGGCATTTTCAATGCCGCTCCGCCGCGGTTGGCCTTGAGGATGATGGCGTGCGCGGATTCGGTCCGGACGAAAGGCCTCGGATCGGCATTGGTGCGTTCGATGTAGCCGTGGATGGCGCGTTCGAGGTGAGGCGGCGGCCGTCTGCTTTTTCTTGGCGCCAGTTCTTGGCGCCAGTTCCTGGCGCCAGGCCGCGCCCGCTCTCTTCAGGCGGGATTGAAGGCGAACATCCGCTTCACGTTCCAGGCCATGGTCACGAGGCTCCGCCCGCCGCGCACCTTGGCGAGCCCGCGGAGCGGAAATTGACGGAAATCCGGGCCCCGCTTCGAGGATGCCGGGAATCGGCATTCCATCGGGAATGTCCGCCGCGTCCGCCGCCTCGGCTTTCGCCACGGGACCGGCGGCGGCCTTCAATCGCGCCTCGATCTTGCCCGCATGTTCATGGGAAAGCGCGCCGTGCCGGCTCGCCTTGGCGCGGATATTCGTGCCGCCGGGCCCGGCCGCGCCCCTTCGGCACGCCCATCTCGCGAGCGGGCAGCAGCAGCTGAACGAACAGACCCTCGATCTCCTTGGGAAACCGCCGCCCGAACGCCGCGATCGTGGCGTGGCCGGGATGATCGTTGGCCGCGATGAAACGAAACGCCGCCTTTGTCATATGCCGCCCGTTCCGGCGCGCGGCTCGAAAACACGCCCGCCGCATAATCATGAATCAAAATGCCCGGCGGCATTCCCGGATGATGCGGCGCCGGGCCGGAATCACGATAACCGCCGCTCATCGCGCGAAGATCGCGCCCGCCGATCCCCTCCACGGCGAAGCGCGCCAAATGCTTCTCCGGCAGCCACCCGTCCACCGGCGGCGGCCACCACCGAAACCCGGTCCGCCGGTCCATCGCGCGGAAGCCGCTCATCGGCCGGCGCCCGTCATCATGCGAGAATCAATGCGCTAAATCCATCGCATGCCGCCGCCGTCCGTTAAGTCCGGCCGACCGCTAGTGAATTATCTCACGCAACGCTTTACAATATGATCCGGAGGAGTCATACGGCGTGGCATGTTTGCAAGCGGCGCGGCATGGGGGGTAACGCCCGGGAACAGGCGGGAATTGCAACGATCGTCCGTTCCGGCAAGACGGAGCGGCGCAGGGCGTCGCGGGCGCGGATCGTGCTTGGCGCGGCGGACGGTAAATCCAACAACGCGCGGGTCAAGGAACGCAAGACCTCGCGTCCGGCCGTGCCCGATTGGCGGCGGCGCCTTGCCGAAGGCGGGGTCAAGGCTCTTTATCGCGACCGTCCGCGCGGGCGGAGTTCCAAGCCGTCGGCGCGCGCCAAGGAAGCGGGATTACTACCGGGACGCAAAGCGCTCCCGCGCAAGCCACGCGGCAGAGTTGCGGCGGCATGGCCAAGGTCCGCGGCGCCGGTCCGGCGCGTCCGGCACGCCAACGGCCCGAAGCCGCATTGACTCAAAGACGTTCAAGCGATCGAACGATCCCGGTTTTATCGGGAAGCTCGAGGATGTGGCCGACTTTTATTGTCCGTTCTTTGGATTTAAACCCCCGTCTTCAGACGGGAAGAGGCTTTAGCCGTTTTTTTGGTCATAGACTGACTCCTTAAAATGGGCGCCCCGCGTGGGGGAAACGCCCATTTTAAGGAGTCAGTCTATGAGCTACACAAGCGGGAGTCACACGGTTTTTCACCATCGCTACCACATCGTCTGGATCACGAAGTATCGCTACAAGGTGCTGGAAGGCGCGTTGCGGGAGCGGATACGAACGATTATCCGGCAGGTGTGCAAAGAACTCGGCGTCCGGGGCGCGGCCTCGGTTTCGATAAGTTCCTCCGCCACGAACAGCCGCAAGGCCTGCGCTTCCTCGTAGAGCGGCAGGCTGGCATGGGCCAAATGAATATGGGCGAGCACTTTCTCGCCTGCGGTCCAGCGCTCGCAGGCGCGCCGGAGCTTGGCGAGAACGCAAGCCTCCACCGGCTGCGGTAATTTGTGTCATTCCAAGCCGCGTGTGGCATGGCAGGGTGACGGTCGGTGTCAATGCCTTGGTGGCAAAGCGGGTGATATGAGCGGGACATCCGGGGGCATCGGCGCAGAGTATTCTTGGATGTTCCCCCGCGGCTGTTGATATTGCTGCTGGTCCTGCTGCCGTTGCTCATACGATTCGATCGGCCGGGTCCCGGCGGTCGCTGGTCGTAGCCTTGAACTGGTGCAAGCGGGTCCTGCTGCGCAAAGGCAATGCCGCCGAAAATGATAAGGCCGACGAGTCCCAATACACTGCGTCTAATCATGGCTGCGCTCCTTCCTTGGCCTTGGCGCCTATTTTTCTGACATTCCCTAATTTGGGTTCCCGGCTAGTGGCTCAATTTAGTCAGATTGATGGGTATAGATGCTTGAGTTTAATCCGAGCATCGGCTGTGGTGAATTGCCAGTCGGCCTTGGCGTGGTTGGCATTGCGATCGTCCTCCCAAGCTGCGATTTCTTTGATGAGGGTCTGTTTATCCGGGATGCGGCGATCGAGGCACTGGGACGAAAGGACGCCGAGTTCGGACTCCGCCATATCGAGCCAACTGCCGTGCTTAGGCGTGTAGTGCCATTCGAACCGTTCGGCCAACCGCCTTGCTTCGGCGGCGGGAAAAGCTTCATAAAGCGAAGCCTTGGTATGGGTGTTTAGATTGTCTTGCACCAGAACGATTTTCTTGGCGTTCAAGAAGTGGATATCGGATAAATCCTTCAAGGCGTGAGCATAATCCACCCCGGTGTGGCGATCCGTGACTTTGACATGGCGCCAGCCTTCGAGCGGCGCGAACATCATGAAGAGATTGGCCGTGCCGTTTTCAACACATCGGATATATCCGATGTGTCATATGCGCTCATATTCGTAATCGAACCTGGCTGGCTGCCCCGCTTTCATCTGGATCGGAACGCGCGTTTCAGCAATCAATTGCTTCGAGGTCTCATCCAAGCAAACCAGAGGAATATCGGGATCGCGCGGCCGCGTGTACACGGGAAGCCACGTCTTCCATGGCTGCTACGAAAGCGCTGTTGGCCTTCGGCGGGATGACCCATTGTTGTTTCAGATGCGGCTTAAGAATGTTTTTTTGAGAGTGCGCCCAATTGTGCTGTCGCTGGCGCGATCAACGATGTTCAGTTCTACGACCTTGTTCTCCAGTAACCGTAACGTCCAGCGTGCGCGGCCCTTGGGAGGTTCGGAACAAGCCAAGGCAATCAGCTTGGCTTCCTTCTCGCCATCGAAAATTCTGGGAACGGCAGGCGTGACGCGTGGCTTGCGGCTCAACACGGCCTCGAGGCCTTCTTCCAACAGTTGTTTGCGCACCCGGTAAACCATGGATGCACTGGTCTCCAGAGCCTCGATGATTTCGTTGTCGCTCCATCCTTCGCCGGCTTCCGAGACGTCCGCCTTCAACAAGATCCGCGCCTTCATCAGTCTTTGCGCCGGGCCGCTCCCTTTCCGGATCAGCGTTGCAAGCTGTTCACGTTCGCCGTCGCTCAACCGCACAACATATTTCTTTACGATAATTTCTTTCGCAGCCATGATCGCCTCCATCGCTCGGGTCGCGACAGAAGCGAATCATCAAATCCTTTCAAATTAGCTGAAGCGACCCACTAGCCTGTTGAAATTCCCTGCGGGGGGCTTTAGGGAATTCAGCAGAAAGCGGCGCTGGTTCAGAAGTTTACGGTGTTCCACCACGCCGGGATCGCCGGACTTTCCGCGATTTCCCTGCACTTTTCCCTGCCGTCAGGGAATTGCGCCCCGGAGACTGGTTCGCCGTTGACTTCTCTATTCGGGCGGTGGTGGTCAAGCGCTTTCAGGCTAACAACTCCAATTTTTGTCGCTCGCGGGCCCGCGCTTCTCTTCGGGATCAGCCGCTGGCTCTCCCAGCATGGGATCAGCAGGAAGAGACGGAACAATCTGACTCGCGTACTGATCGCGGTAGAGCGATCGACACAAGAGTCCAAAGCGAACTCGTCTCATCCATCGTCCCGCGAGGGACATCGTTGCGCTGGATTGTCGCTCCGACAGTTTGGCGTTCGTCGCTCAGATTGTCGGCGCCATTTCCCTTGTCCAGCGGAACTCGGTTCCATCACTCCACATGCGATGCATAATCGCGGCGAGCCGCCGTGCCAGTGCGACGATGGCTTTTTTCTGCCCCCGACGCTTGGCAATGTTCATCGCCCATGCCTTCAGCCACGACCATTTCTGCACGCGGGTCAGCATGACCTGCGCGGCCTCATAGAGCAGCGCTCTCATGGCCTCGTCGCCACATAACGAGATTCGCCCAACGCGATGGCTCTCGCCGGACTGATTGAGAACCGGCGTCAGCCCGAGGGATGGCCCAACAGCCTTCGAGTTCCTGAAGCGCGCCGGAACGTCGACCGTGCTGATAAAGGCCAAGGATACGACCGGACCCACGCCAGGGATGGTCATCAACCGCTGACAGACTTCATTGTCGCGCGCGAGCAGGAGAACCTTGCGATGCAGCTTGGCAAACTTTTCACGCAAGATCCGGCGCGCGGCGAGCAAAGGCTCCATAATATCGGCTAATTCCGGCACTCCCTCGACGAGGTCGTGGATCCGCTGCTCGAAACCGACAACGCCAACGATTCCGACTTTCAGTCCAAAATTGCGCAACAAACCACGGATATCGTTCTCGATCGCAAGAGCCTTTTCCTGGAGTATCTTTCGAGCGGCGAGGAGCGCCCTTCGTTTCTGGCTTGCAAGCGTCTTGACGTGCACGGGTTGGAATAAGCCGACTCGCATCATCTGCGCGATCCCGCGCGCGTCGTTGCGATCGCTTTTGTTGACCTGCGCCTTGAGAAACGCCTTCGCGTGTCGCGTTTCGATGCAGATCGCCGGGACTCCTGCTTCCGCCAATCCACTGAACAGCCACTGCGACAGAGGCCCAGCCTCGAGACCGGCACGTTCAAGCCGCCATGCGGGATCGCAAAGAACAGCGAGAAGGTCTTCGGGGTGACTTACCACCTTCGTTTCACGGCAAATCCTGCCCGCCTCGTCGACGATGCATATGGACGTTTCTTTGACCGACACGTCCAATCCGGCATAGTGTTTCATGCTGCGCTCCTCCCATGATGCTTGTGGCTGCTCAACACAGACCACGTCTACCATCAACCTGAAGCGCAGCACCCTTCACCCCCACGAAGGGCAAGCCGACCGGCCGAATACCCCATCTGACTGACTGACTCCGTTAATCCTGGTTCGAATCCAGGTCCCCCAGCCACAGACCTCCCTGATATGACCGTGAATTTTCAGTTTCCGCGGTCTCCGGAATAGTGCCGATACTTCCGCGCGTTAGCTCTCCGGCGAACGCATCGGCGAGCTTTCGCGCGTGCGTCCTCCATGATCTTCGGTGCACGGAGAATTTCCGCGTGACCACGCCTTCGCGACCACAGCCGGAGTTTTTCGCGGGAACGCCCAACGTTAGGAGTTGTCCAATCGACGTGGGTCGGACAATGCCGCGTTGATCGCGTCAATAAACGGCCCGAGCTTCGGCGGTTTTGGCTCGATATCGACCCTCACGGCGAGCTTGCGGAGCGCGGCGCTGCACGCCGGCCCGATTGACGCGACAAGCGTTCGGCGAAGACTTTGCTGGAGCGACGCTTCTTTGCCGTCGTACTGCGCGACGGTAAAAAGGTTGCTCGCCTGCGATGCACTGGTGAACGCCACAAGATCGATCTCATCGCGGCCAAGCGCGTCGATCAGCCGTAGCAATGGCGCCGTGTCCTCTGGCAAGGCCCAGCGATAGGTCACGATTTCGATTACTTTCGCGCCTGAGCTTTCGAGCGCGGACTGTAACTCATGATTGGTCTCGCCATAACGCTGCACCACGACGCGTTTGCCGCGTAACGGGATGTCATGCATTTCGGCAAGCACCTCGTGCGTCGTGAAAGGGTCGCTGGCGGCGCGATCGATGCGCACCTTGCGCGAGCGCAGTACCATGGCCGGCTTGGGACCTCGAGCGATCACCTGCGCTGCGTCCAGAATCCGCGGCAAAACACCAGTTAGCCGTAGCGAATCTGTTGCAGCGAAAAATGCGCGTGTCCCAACGCCCGTCTGGAAAACGAATATATTGGGCGGCGAGGAACTCCAGTCACGGATCAACTCGTGGATGTGTGCAGGATCGACATCCGGGATTTCGGCCAGTGCGGGCGCCGAAAACGGCGTGCCTCCATACTTGCGGACCAGACTGGCAATGTGATCCCGTACCCGGCTTTCAAGAATGGCGACGGTTTTGTCTTTCATCGACGCAAGACGCAAGAGTCTCCTGGTTAAGCCCTATCACCGCGTTGCGGGCTTCCGATCTCTCGCTCCGACAGATCGTGTTGAACATGGCACAAATCAGCTTTAGCGGCTAGACCAGAACCCATCTCTCGCTAAACAAGGATTGTCCGAACACGATGCGTGTGAGGCTCATCTCGAAGATTTATGGCGCGTTTATCCCGAAGGGCCGCCGCTTTCGGCATCGGTCACGTCTATTGCGACGACATTTGAGCATGCCCCCTGTGTCTTGCGCCAAGCATCGGAGCTTGCTTGCGGCGTCCGGGTTGCGGCACGCGGTAAATACGATCGCGCGCTCCTGCTGGGCCTGGGAATAGGGCAGCGCCTTGGCGAGGCTGGTGACCGTGAGGTCCACCGGCGCCGTGCCATCGTCGATCGCCGGAATGATACGGGGCCACAGGAAGATGAGGGGAGCGAACAAACGCATGTGCCGTTCGCCCTGAGCCTCCCGTTCGACAATTTCGGCGAAGGAGGCAATGCGGCCGAGCCTGATATCGTCATTCGACCCATCCCCGGGGCCTTGGCGATGGCGGTGAGGAGAGCATCAGGTTCTTGGGTTTCATCTTTGGCTTTGCGCCCGTGCTCATTGTCGCCGGAGCCACGGCGATGATCCGCTACGCCCGTGAGAAAGGTCCGGTCAGCGCCGGATGGATCAATGCGCTGCTGGAGAAAAAGCCGGCCCGTCTCGTCTCGGTTGCGGTCGCCAACAAGACGGCGAGGATCGCGCCGAAATTAGTGTCGGGAGAGCGAACTGCCTCCGAAGTTCACGCAAATGCTCAATGCGACCACACTAAATGATGCAGGTCGCCTTGCCTTGGTCATTGCAAACGAACGATATCCGCTCATTGATGGAATTCCCATCCTGTTAAAAGAGCATCGTCGCTAATTGTTTCGTGGCCGCAGAAAAGGACTCGACTAACATGGCTAAAAATTATCTCCACGAAGGCTGGACCATCGCGGTCCCGGCACCGACTGCCCCTCGAAAGCCTGAAAAGCGAATGGGCACATAGCCATTCGTTTCGAGCACTGGTTTGGTAGAAGCGCGCAGTTCTGGCTTAACCTGCAATGCGCATATGATATTCTCGCCGCGAAAAAAAGCTTGGCGGGAAGTCGCGCAGCTATCGGCCAGGCCGGCTGATTCGGTGAGGGAGCCGCCGATCAGCCAAAACGCGATAGGAATCGATACAAAGCTAACGAAAGACCGGGGAGATCATGTCGCGCGTCTACTGTAGTGAACCACGAGCGTCTACGAGGCCGCGATGATCGACCGTGCCGCCAACCACCTAGTGTATAGTCTCACGCAACGCTTTACAATGTGATCCGGGACGTGTATACTGCGCTGCATGTGGACAGGCAGCCCGGCACTCGACATGACGCCCGCGGACAAGGCGGCCTTGGCACGGCTGGCGCGTTCCGGCAAGACGGAGCAGCGCATCGCTTTGCGGGCGCGGATTATTCTGGGCGCGGCCGAAGGAAAATCAACCAACGCGCTGGCGAAAGAACTTGGCACATCGCGTCCAACCATCATCGGCTGGCGCAACCGCTTTGCCGAAGGCGGCGTTGACGCGCTTTATCAAGATCGTCCCCGGGGACGCAGTTTCAAACCTTTGCCACCAACAAAAGAAACCGAAGTCGTTGAAAAAACCTTGACCCCGCCCGCGCACGCGACGCACTGGAGCTGCCGCTCGATGGCTAAAATCAGCGGTGTCAGCAAAGCTTCGGTGCAGCGGATTTGGGATGCGCACGGCCTGAAACCGCATCTGGTCAAGACGTTCAAACTGTCCAACGATCCGCATTTTATCGAAAAACTTGAAGATGTTATCGGCCTGTATATGAACCCGCCGGAACACGCGCTGGTGTTCTGCATCGACGAAAAAAGCCAGATCCAGGCACTTGACCGCACCCAGCCTGGCTTGCCGATGAAGAAAGGCCGCCGCGATCCGGCAAGGCACCCTGACGCATGACTACAAGCGCAACGGGACAACCACATTGTTTGCCGCGCTCGATGTCCTGAAAGGCGAAGTCATCGGTCAGTGCATGAAGCGCCATCGGCATCAGGAATTTCTGGCTTTTCTAAAAACCATCGGCCGCAACACGCCCAAACGACTCGACATTCACGGCATTGCCGACAACTACGCGACCCATAAAAAACAGGAAGTCAGGGATTGGCTCGCCAAACACCCGCGCTTTCACCTCCACTTCATTCCAACCTCGTCATCGTGGTTGAACCTCGTCGAACGCTGGCTCGGAAAGATCACCACGGAGCGTATTCGCCGCGGTGTTTTCACGAGCGTGCCGGAACTTGAAGCCGCCATCCACGACTATATCAAGCACAACAATGCCGATCCGACGCCTTTCGTCTGGACAAAATCCGCGCACGACATCATCCTCAAGGTCAATCGCGGCAGAGCGGCGCTGAAAATGCCACCGCTCGCGCGCCAGGATAAATTGTAACCTTTTGCACGAGACACTACACTAGGGCGGAAGATGAGGAGCGCGGCGCACTGGGAATGCACTACACCAGCGTGCCGAACATCCTGAAGGTGCTGACGACGACCCGCGCGCGCGCCTGGAGGAGGCCGGGGACAATTCCCGCATGTTGTTGAACGCGCGCAAGCGCATGTCGAGGATCAGGGTCTTCGATCCGGCCTGCGGCTCAGGCAACTTCCTTGTCATTGCCTACAAGGAAATGCGGGCGATCGAGGCCGAGATTAACCGGCGGCGCGGCGAGGCGGACCGCCGCAGTGAAATCCCTCTAACCAACTTCCGAGGGATCGAGCTGCGCGACTTCCCGGCTGAGATCGCACTTCTCGCTCTCATTATCGCGGAGTAGTGCGGCCCGGTCAATTCGAAGCTGCCATGTTGACGCGGGATGATCGAACCCCTTATTGACGACGAATGAATAGTTATTGTCGGATTGAGTCGCAAGGTTCGTGAGGTGATGATGATCATGCACCTGTCGAGATGGGGTCTCTTGCTTCTCGGTTTAGTTATGGCCGGTTGCGAGTCGGGAGCGAGCCTTGGCCCGGTTAGTCCAGCCGAGCAGCAGGCCCTGATCGAGTCGGCCGCGACGACGTCTCCTACTCTGCACCCCGGTGAAAAAATCCGCGTCATCGTTTTCGGCGAGGATCGACTATCTGGCGAATATGAAATCGATCCGGCAGGATTCGTATCGCTCCCTCTCGCAGGAACGATCAAGGCCGCAGGATTGAGCAAGGAGCAGCTTGAACGGGATCTCTCCAAAAAATTTAGTGGAGAATATCTGCGCAACCCTAGGGTAACGGTCGACGTTACGTCTTTCCGTCCTTTTTATATCATGGGCGAGGTCACCAAGGCCGGTGAATACCCGTCCGAGAGCGGCCTGAACGTCATGAGCGCCATTGCTATTGCGGGTGGTACGACTTACCGCGCCAGCCGTTCGACGGTGCTCATCCAGCATATCGGTGAGAATGGTTTCAGGGAATATCCTTTGTCGCCGACAATTCCGGTATCGCCTGGCGACCTGATCAGAGTTCCCGAGCGATATTTCTAGGACTGAAAGCCTAGCCCAAAAGGTGTTGCGCTCGTGCCGGTTGCATGATCCCCGAGATTCCGAAGTGTCGGAGGATAATTCGGAATGTGGACTGAGCAGCACCGCAAGGTTCACCAGCGGTCGAGAGGCGATATCCGAGCGGTATGACTGATAGTGAATGGGAGCGTCTCGAACCATTGGTCCCGCCCGCCAAATCCGGCGGGCGTCCGCCCGAGACCAATATGCGCGTAGCGATCAACGCCAATCCTTTTTCTTCTCCGCACCGCACCGGCTACCCGCGGCGTTGTCTTCCTCGCGAGGAATTTCCGCCGCGTTCGACCGTCTACAATATCTTTCGCAACTTCCAGAAAGCTGGCGTGTGGGACGCGATCTGGGAACAATTGCATATGGATTTGCGTGAAGACATGGGGCGTGAAGCGAGCGCCTCGGCCGCGACCATCGATAGCCAATCCTTGAAGTCGGCGGAAAAAAGGGGCAGTCATGACGGTCTGACAGGGTATGGCGCCGGCAAGAAAATGAAGGGGCGCAAAATTCATGCGTTGGTTGACACGCAAGGTTTGCCTTTGCGTATCGTCGTTCATTCGGCTGGCGTCCAAGATCGCGATGGTGCTGCGCTCGTGGTCGATAAAATCTGCAACAGCTTTCCCTGGCTCGAACTCTTGTGGGCGGACAGCGGATACAACGCGCATCAGGTTGATGCGGCGGTCGCGAAGGTTCCTTCGCTGCGCAGTGAGATTGTCAAGCGCAGCGACGACATGAAAGGCTTCGCCTTGCTGTCGCGCCGCTGGGTCGTCGAGAGAACCTTCTCATGGTTCGGCCACAATCGACGCCTCGCCAAGCATTGGGAAAATCTCGCCGCCACGCTTCAAGCCTTCGTCGCTCTCGCCTCGATCCAGATCGCAATCAGACGACTCGCGCGATAGATGTCTTTTGAGTCGGTCTAATGAGTGTGGCAATTATGAAACATTATGTTTTTTTTGTACCTTTTCATTTTCGATAACCCGCATTTCGCCTGGCTAAACCAGCAATGACTCCTAAAATCAGCGCATTATAACTTTTGCTGGATACAATCACGTCATAATTCGTGCTGAAATTGCAGAGCTGAAAGATGATCGGCGCGCACTTGTTGACCCAGACGCTTTTGAAAAAGACGCTCTGCCGAACGGCGCTTTGCCTAGCTTTTTTGGGGCTCGCCTCGCAGGTTGACGTCCGAGCCGAAGACGGCGCAGCGGTTGTCCAATCGCAGGTCGCACTGGTCGCCACGGGAGGGCCCGATCCTGACCATGGCATGCCGATCGAAGGATGGACGTTCTTTCCAATTTTCTTCGCTGGAGGCGTGTTCAACGACAATATCTACAATACCGCGTCCAACCGGAAATCGGCGTTTGGTTTGAGATTACTGCCTAGCTTCGAAGCGTCGAACGACAACGGCATCTATCAGACGACCCTTTACGGCACTTTGGACGCGCAGATTTATCCTGGAGCGGTTGAGAGCAGCTCGAGTTTTGCGTCGTCGCCTCCCACGACGTCCGCCAACAATATCCAAGGGCGTGCGGGATTTTCGCATATTTACAAACCAATGGAGGACCTCACTTTCGGTGTGATTTTCGATTATTCGCGACAGATCGGCCTGTTCGGATCCGGCTTTGGGGCGGGGGGGCCACCGATTTTCGTGCCGAACGCCATCGTGCCGACTGGCGTGCCGCAATATTCCAATCAATTGACGGGCCTTGTTTCGGTCGAGAAGAAAATTACTGACCGCTCATTCGTCGAGCTTATGGGCGGCGTTCAGGGGGTGAGTTACCAAAACCCGCCGAACTCTCCGATCAATTTCGCCTTACCCGGAGCGGGCGCGCCGATGTCCGCTCAGCAGAACGAGGTAGTTTATACCGTCTCGGTTCGGGCCGGCTATTGGGTCGTGCCGGCGTTTTACATGTTCGTCGAGCCGGGGTGGGCCATTCATAATTACCAAATTTTTCGGAGCGACACTGCCGGCTACAGCATCGTAAGTGGCATTGGGTCCGACCAGATTGGTCTGTGGCGGGGCGAAATCTACTCCGGTTACCAAAGGCAGTCGAGCGTCTATGGCCTGTTCGAGGCGGTCTCGAGTCCTGATTTTGGCGCGCGTCTCTATTATTATCCTACCCCCTATCTCACCATCACCGCGGCCGCCGACGAGACGCTCGGCTCGGCTACGCCGAGCGTCTTGCCCTTTCCTTCTGTCGGCTCGGGAACCAGGACGTTTCAAGCCGAGCTTCAAGGTAGCTATGGGTTCTCGCCCTATTGGACCGCGTCGCTTCAAGGCGGTTACGGCGAAACGAACTATGCGGGCTTGTCTCGCATCGACACGGCCTGGACGGCCGGTATGGGCGTCAGCTATACATTCTGGCGCAACATCGCGTTGACCTTCGATTACCAATTTATGCGGACCGACACGAATGCCGGCAACGGCCTTGGCCGCTACACGCAAAATCTCGTTACTGCTGGAATAACCTATCGATACTGACATGAAAGACAGAGGGTCATCATGAGGAAAGCCGGAATTTTGATTTTTTCAGCGGGGATGATCTTCACCGGGACCCGTTCTGCCTTCTCCGCTCCTAGGCCGGATCAGTCGAATTGCGGCGCTGCGGCGGCCGGGCATGTTTCTCCGTCTTTATTGGGACTTTTGCAGCAACATTCGGACGGAGGCGATGGTCTCACGACAGCGGTAATTGACATACTCAGTGCCGATCCCTCCGCTACCGGCGCGATCGTCGAGCTCGCGAAATTGGCCAGTCCCGATCAAAAAGCGGCTATCGCGCTCGGGATTCTGCGGTTATTGAATGGGGGTTGCGGGTCCAATTCTGAGTCGGCGGAAATTATTCGCGCCGCTTTACGATGCGCCGATCCCGTTTTCCGGGACCTGCTAGCTGCGTTGCAAAATCAATTGTATGCGGAGAACGGGCACGACGACGCCGGCTGCGGGTTTAGTTCTGGCGATGACGACGCCATGTACGGGATTTTGCCGCCTGTCTTTGTCAGTCCAAACTGAACTCTCGCCACCGATTTGTCGGATTGTTGTTATTCTCGTCAGAAGCTATAGGCAATTATTGACAGCGTGCGGCAGAAGTGCGCCGCATCTCCCTACCGGGGTTCGGCGGAAATTAGGCGAGCGGAAGCCGTAGAGACTGTCCCCAAAAAAGCATAAAGAGGGCGACAGCTCACCAACGGGCTGGTCGTGTCGCAACAGGGTTTTTGGATGGCGTTCGGTGGACCTGCTTCGCTTAACAAGGAAACATGGCGCCGAGGTCGCGATGCATTGGCGTTGAAAGAGACCGAACGCTGGTATGTCGTGCATTCGCTTCCTCGGCGGGAAGTGGGTACGGAGATACAGTTACTCGCCCAAGGATTTCGTGCCTATCTGCCGCGTATGACGAGAACGGTCAGACATGCGCGCAAACTGCGCACCATCGACGCTCCCGTCTTCCCTCGCTACTTATTCATCGTCCTTGACCTGCAGAAGGATCGCTGGCGCTCAGTCAATGGCACATTTGGCGTCGCGAGCCTTATCATGACGAGGGGCATGCCCGAGCCGGTTCCCCAAGGCGTCGTCGAACAGCTGCTCGAATATATGGACGAGACGGGGGTCGTGAGGTTCGATCGCGACCTTCGTGAGGGCCAGTTGATCCGCGTCACGACCGGGCCATTCGTGCACGTCCTCGGCCGGTTGGAGCACCTCGCCGCCAATGGGCGAGCGCGCGTCTTGCTCGACCTAATGGGTGGAAATGTGCCCGCGCTGCTCGATCGCTCGGCGCTCGAGGCCGTTTGACTGCTACGCCGCGCGTTGGTGCGGCGTTATCGATCATTGGGAACGGGTGGGACGCGACGTTTCACCCGAACGGCGGTAGCATGGTCGAAGACGCCCTTTGAAACGCGGTTCCCGCGAGACGGCGTCAATAAAAGTTCTACCTCTCGCTGAACCCGCGACAAATGAAAAATGAAACAGGATGAACCCGCAAACTCCGCGGTGGGCGGGAAGACAAGGGCCCGCCCGCGGCGCGCTGATGCGTCCCTTCGTCGGATTTGGGATAAGGATCCGATCGACGGAACGTTGTTCTTCGCTTTAGTTCTCGCCCTGGCCTGGGTGCCGCTGTGGCTCGGGGCTAATCGGCCCTTCGCCTGGGGCGTCGACGCCATCCTCTTCCCGGGTCTCGCGTTGGTCTATGAGATCTCCTTGCTCCTCCGCGGTCGACGCCATCCCGTCGGCTTCAGACGTCTCGCGGCGCCTGGGATGCTCTTTGCGGCCGTCGTTGTTTGGATTTTCATCCAGATGTCGACCTCGGTCCCTGCGGCCTTGCAACATCCGATCTGGGCGATGGCGGCCGATGTCCTGGAGCGTCCGCTCGATGGTGGCATCTCTGTCAACCGTGACCTGACCGCTCTTGCCCTACTTCGTCTGTCAACGGCGGTTAGCGCCCTGTGGGTCTCAATCCAGCTCTGTCGCGACGCCGATCGCGCGCATCTCCTCATTCACGCGGTCGCGGCAATCGTCGCCGCCTATTCCGCCTATGGTCTCGTCTCCTACACGCTGTTTTCGGGCGCCATTCTCTGGTTCGACGCCGAGAAGGAGATTGGTTTCGTGCGGTCGACGTTCGTCAACCGCAACTCTTTCGCCACCTATGCGGGCCTCGGCCTCGTCGCGACCACTGGCATGATCTTGCGTCTCTATCGGCATGAGGTGAGGGCAGAGGCCGGCTCGCTGTCGCATCGTTTCGCCCTCTTCATCGAGGCGACCGGACGCCGCGGCTGGTTTCTCTTGGGAATCGGATTGGTCACTCTCGCCGCCCTGCTCGCCACCGGCTCGCGCGGCGGCGTCGCGGCGACCGCGCTCGGCCTCTTCGGCCTGCTCGCGCTCACGTTAGCCCGCGGCAGGCGTCACGGCGGCGAGCGTATGGAGGCAGTCGTCTTCGTGGCGGCGGCCGTCCTTGTCTGTTTCGTTTTTTTCGGCGACCCGTTCGTTGGACGCATCGCTTCCGGCGGCTTCTTCGACGATGTCACCCGGCGTGGGGCCTACCTGATCACCCTGCGATCAATCCTCGTTTCGCCCTTTCTCGGCTTCGGCGATGGCACTTTCGTCGACGTCTTCCCGATGTATCGCGACCGTTCGATCGACGTGATTGGGACCTGGGATAAGGCGCACGATACCTATCTGGAGATTTTTCAGGGGCTCGGTCTCGTCTTCGGGACAGCGCTCCTTGCCGCTCTCGCGTGGCTCGTCTATCTCTGCGTCGTCGGAGCCTTGAAAAGGCGCCGCGACTCTGGACCGGCGGTTGTTGCCGGCGCGGCTGCTCTCCTTATCGCGGTTAATGCGCTGGTCGATTTCGGTGTCCAGATGCAAGCCGTGGCCTTGACCTTCATGGCGCTCCTTGGAGCGGGCGTCGCCCAGTCCGCGAGCTCCACCGAAGTCGTTTCCGATTAAATCGCCGGTTCCTAACAAATCCGCCAAAGTGCGGCGATTGAGCAAGGATGGATCGATGTTGGATCCGAAACTGCAGAGTCAGAGTCCAGGCGCCGACCGCGACGCGGGAGATCTCGATCTGCACGAAATCGTCAATTTCCTGTGGCGACGCTGGAAATTCATTGCCGGCGTCACAGCGCTCGCCGCCCTCGCCGGAATGGTCTTTCTCGCCCGTCAGACGCCCGTCTATACGGCGAATGCGCAAATATTGTTCGATCCGCATCAGACTAAGCCTTTCGGCCAGGATCAGGTCCTGTGGGACCTGTCAAACGATTATTCGATGATCGAGAACCAGATGGCGATCATCCGCTCGGTCGCGCTGCTGCGGCACGTCGCCGAAAGGGAACGGCTCATCGCCGATCCCGAATTCGGATCAGCGCCGAGCGGCGGCTCCTCTCTCCTCTCGGGCATCCGCTCCATCTTTTTCAAGTATGCGCCGCCCGAGTCGGGCTCGGAGCCACCGAAAACCGTCCAGCAAGACAGCCAAGCCGGCGCCGTTCCTTTCGATGTGATGAGAACGATCGGAGCGCTCCAGGGCGCCCTGGCCGTCACCCGCGTCGGCCAGGCCAGTCTCATGAATGTCGCCTTCACCTCCGTCGACCCGGCGAAAGCGGCGCGTCTCGCAAACGCCGTCGCCGACGCCTATGTCGTCAACGAGCTCGACGCGCGCCTCGAGGCGGCGACGCGCGCCTCCGCCTGGTTCAACGACCGTCTCGTCGACCTGCGCAAGCAATTGCGCAGAGTCCGAGGAGGCGGTCGCCCAGTTCCGGGCCCAGAACAATCTCATGCAGGCCAATGCGAACGCGACGCTCAGCCAAGAGCAGCTCGGGCAGCTCAATATGCGTCTCGTTGCGATCCGCGCCGAGACCGCCGAAAAGAAGGCTCATTTCGATCTCCTGCAGAAGATCGAGAGCAACGGCGGCGATATCGCCTCTGTGCCCGAGGTGATGAACTCTGACGCCATCGGCGGGCTGCGCAAACAGGCGGCGGACTTGTCGCGCCAGGAGGCGGATCTCCTGGCCCGCTACGCCGAGAAGTACCCGTCGGTAGTTAATGTGCACGCGCAGATACAGGATACGCGTCGCCAGATCGCCGCCGAGATCCAGCGCATCGCGTCCAAGATCGCCGACGAATACCAATTGGCCAAGGCCCGGCAAGACGCGGCTGAAAAGAGCCTGCAGGAGGCCACCGGGCAAATGGGTCTCGATGCGTCGAAAGCAATCACGCTCCGCGAACTCGAGCGCACCGCAGCCGTCAACAAGAGCCTATTCGAGGACTTTCTTCAACGCTCGCGCGTCACCAAGGAGGAATCGACCTTCGAGGAGCACAATTCGCGCATCATCACCCCGGCGCGTCCCCCGGGAGGCCCCAGCGCGCCGAACAAGACGCGAATTATGGTGATCGCCGTCGTTTTGGGGCTGATGGCTGGGGCCGGCGGCGCCTACGCGCTCGAATGGCTGAACGCCGGCTTCACCACGCCGCGCGAGGTCGAGGACATGCTCGGATTCCCGCTCCTCGCCTCTATCTCCAGGATGCTTCCGAGCGATTTGACCATCGATGGCGCCGTGGCGGCGATCACCGACTATCCGATGCTGAGGCCGATGTCGCCCTTCAGCGAGGCGGTCCGCTCGTTGCGCAGCGGCATCCAAATGGCCGACGTCGATCACCCACCGAAAGTCCTGCAATTCACCTCGACCGTTCCCGGCGAAGGCAAGACGATCCTCGCATTGTCGCTCGCGGCGTCCGCGGCGCAGGCTGGCGCGAAGGTCCTTTTCATCGACTGCGACCTCCGTCATCCGTCCTCCTCTCGCTTCTTCGGGCTCCAAAAGGAGAAGGGTCTTGTCGACTATTTGATCGGCGAGGCGGAGTTGCCGGACGTCATCCACTATCAGCAAAAAGTCCGCCACTGGACGCTCCCCGCCGGCGGTACGACGCAGAATCCCTCGGATCTCCTCGGCTCCGAACGCATGAAGGAGCTGATCGAGCAGTTGCGCGCGAAGTTCGATCTGGTCGTCTTCGACACGCCGCCCACCGGGCCGGTGATCGATCCGACGGTGGTGGCCCGCCACCTCGCCGACAAGGTTGTCTATGTCGTTCGCTGGGCCTCGACGCCGCGCGGATCGGTGCAACGTTCCGTGCAGCAGCTGTCGGGCCACGCTGAGATCGCCGGTGTCGTGTTCAACTACGTCAACGACGCGCAGGCCAGGAAATACGGGGGCGGCACCTATTCCTCTTATTATGGCGGCGGCCGCCAGTATGCGGAATACTACCGTGAGTGAGCTCATGTTCTCTGTCCGCGATCCGCGTCTTCTGACCGCGTTCGCCGTGATCGGCATGTCGTTTTTCGCCATGTCAATGGGTGTTCAGCTCACGCGTTTCGCTCTCGCCGAAATGTCGGCCGGCGATCCGGCGCTCGGAAACAGCCTGGCGACATGGACGCATACGCCGGGGATCGCCGTCTTCGCCCGCCGACATGTCATTTCAGAGCTTGGCGAGGCCACCGACGCGAACGAAAGACTCGCGGCGACCGCGGATCTCCTGTCTCGCGCGCCACTCAATTCGGGCGCCTGGGCCATATTGGCGGCGTTGCGATTCGCGTCCGGCGCACCTGCGGAGAAGGGCGTGAGCGCCCTGGCGATGTCCAATCTCACCGGTCCCAACGAGGGACGGATTATGGCGGCGCGCGCCGTTCTCGCTCTTCCGCTGTGGCAAGTCCTTTCGCCCGCGAGCCGCCGTCGGGCGGTGAGCGATCTCGTCGGCGGCTGGGCGGAGGTTACCGAAGCGCGACACACGGTTTTACGCGTCTCCTTGCGTCAGCAGGCCGCGCAAACGCGTGAGGAGATACGGGCGGCCTTGCTGCTCGCCGGCGACGGGGCGGGCTCCGTCGCCGCGGCTCTCGGGCTTGGCGCGGCCTCGCGGGATCCCGCTTCAGGCGACTTGCGGCGAGGCGCCGCGCCGGGCCGCGCCGAAACAGGCGGGACAACAAGATGACGGACGGGAGCGCCGGTGGCCTCGAACCGCCGAATAGGATCCGGTGGGCGTGGATGTCGTTCGGTTCTCATCGAGATATGCGATCAAAGCGTCGCCTCGGGTCGGTCGGCCGCCGGTGTGAGGTGCACGATAAATGGCGTTGTCGCACATGAGCGACAGCGTGAGCGTGCGTCTGAAGGAGGCTTCGATGTCTGACCTCGGACGTACGGCTTCAGGGATTGATGCCTACCATTATTCTGGCGGCGGACCGACTGACGCGCATGCATATCTGCTACCGGTCTTCTTTTCCCTACTCGAAAAACACTTACGTCCCGGAGCAGACGTCTTTGAGATTGGGGCAGGCAACGGATATACCGCAAACGAAGTCGCTAGGCGCGGATACCGCGTCGTAGGAATCGATCCGAGCGCCGAGGGCGCGCGGATCGCAGTCGAGCAGTATCCGCGCGCAGGTATAATCCAAGCATCCATTTACGGTGATTTGAGCGGCCACGAAGGCAGGTATGATTTTGTTTATTCGCTGGAAGTGATCGAGCATCTCTACGCTCCACGCGAACTCGTACGCAAGGCTTGGGGGCTCCTTCGGCCACGAGGGAGTCTGTGCATCTCCACGCCCTTTCACGGCTATTGGAAGAATCTAGCTCTTGCGGCGGCGGGAAAGCTGGACGATCACTTCACCGCACTTTGGGAGCACGGCCACATCAAGTTTTTGTCGCAAAAAACTTTGGACGCGCTTCTCAACGAACAGGGCTTCGCGATCTTAGAGCATCGCTTTGCAGGCCGGTTTTATCCTTTGTCGAAATCCATAATTGTCGTTGCCGGAAAGGCAAACTAGATGGCGTTATCGCGTATGAACAATAGCGTCGGCCCTAAAGTCGGCGCTATTGCCTCCGCCAGCTTTGGGCGCGCGGCCTCCGGAATGCGTTCGCCGGCCAATGCACACGTGAAGTTATAGCGTAATGCCGTCCATTTGACCTCCCGACCGGCAATGTCCGGAATAGCTGTGGCAACGGCCTAACCGAAGACGAAACGCGCATGCTTAATGGAAAATCCGTCCTCGTAACAGGCGGAACCGGATCGTTCGGGAGGACTTTTGTAAAGACGATCCTAGAACGCTACCCAGACGTTCGCCGTCTCGTGGTGTTGAGCCGCGACGAACTTAAGCAGTTCGAAATGGCGCAAGTATTTGATAATCAAAAATACGCGGCACTTCGATATTTCATCGGCGACGTTCGCGACGCCGATCGGTTGAGGCGTGCCTTCGAGGGCGTCGACGTAGTCGTGCACGCAGCCGCGATGAAACAGGTGCCGGCGGCGGAATATAACCCTTTCGAGTGCATCAAGACGAACGTGCTTGGCGCGCAGAACGTCATCGAGGCCTGCCTGGAGGCAGGTGTTCAGCGTGTTGTGGCGTTATCGACAGACAAAGCGGCAGCCCCGATAAATCTCTACGGTGCGACAAAACTCTGTTCAGACAAGCTGTTCATCGCCGCCAACAATATCAAAGGGCAACGTGATATCCGGTTCAGCGTCGTTCGCTACGGCAACGTCATGGGTAGCCGAGGGTCGGTCATCCCTTTCTTTCTCGAACAGTGCAAGACGGGAGTGCTACCGATCACCGACCCCGCGATGACGCGGTTCAACATCAGCATCCAGGAGGGTGTCGACTTGGTCCTGTGGGCCATAGACAACGCTTCAAGCGGCGAGATTTTTGTGCCGAAGATACCGAGCTATCGGATCGTCGACGTGGCGAAAGCGATTGGCCCCAACTGCGAGCACCGAATCGTTGGCGTACGTCCAGGTGAAAAGATCCACGAGGAAATGATTACGGCGAGCGACAGCTTCAACACGGTCGACCTCGGTCGCTATTTCGCAATCTTGCCGTCGTCCGGCCGGCACTCCGTGAAGAGCTATTGTGAGAAGCATGCTGGGCGGCCGGTTCCGCCCGGTTACTACTACAATAGCGGCAGCAACGGCGAATTCCTGTCGGTCCAACAAATTCAGGTGCTCATCCACAAACATCTTGCTGATGAGTTCGGACATCCGCGCTCGGGCGACGATACATGATTCCGTACGGACGTCAGGAGATCACGGAAGACGACGTCAACTCCGTCGTTGCCGTGCTTCGATCTGACATTCTGACGCAAGGGCCGGTCGTGCCCAAATTCGAGCGGGCGGTCGCGGACTATTGCGGCGCAGCCCATGCGGTGGCGGTGAACAGTGCGACGTCAGCGCTGCATATTGCCTGCATGGCGCTAGGGCTCGGGCCGGGAGACTGGCTCTGGACAAGCCCCATCACCTTTGTCGCTACCGCCAATTGCGCCCTCTACTGCGGCGCGCGGGTCGACTTCGTTGACATCGATCCGAGAACCTACAACCTCTGTCCCCTTGCACTCGAGCGCAAGTTGATCGAAGCCGAGCGCGAGGGCCGTCTTCCCAAGGTGCTGGCGCCGGTGCACTTCGCGGGCCAGCCTTGCGACATGCTGGCTATTCACGCTCTGGCGCAACGTTATGGTTTCAGAATCATCGAGGACGCTTCGCACGCCATTG
This sequence comes from uncultured Alphaproteobacteria bacterium, assembly GCA_963706215.1. Lineage (GTDB taxonomy): Bacteria > Pseudomonadota > Alphaproteobacteria > Rhizobiales > Beijerinckiaceae > Methylocapsa. Next base: position 1,410,874 of record OY970154.1, read on the forward strand.
GGGCAGAATATCGGGGGAAACCTGTCGGCAACTGCCGATATAGTGACGTCACGGTCTTCAGTTTCCATCCAGTAAAGATCATCACGACCGCCGAGGGCGGAATGGCACTGACCAATCGGTCCGAACTCGCCGGCCGCATGGCGCGCCTGCGCAGCCATGGGGTCACCCGCGATCCTGCCTCGATGACCCGCGAGCCCGATGGCGCATGGTTCTATCAGCAGATCGAACTCGGCATGAATTACCGAATGACGGAGCTTCAGGCGGCGCTCGGATTGAGCCAGCTGTCGCGGCTGGATGACTATGTCGCGCGCCGTCACGAGCTTGCGCACCGCTACGATGAAAAGTTCGCTTCTCTGCCGATAGTGCTGCAGCACCAGTCGAAGGATGGTAGATCCGCGTTGCATCTTTATCCCATCTGGATCGATCCATCGCAGGTAGATCGGAGCGCAGTGTTCGACCGAATGCGCCGGTCGGATATCGGCGTCAACGTCCATTATATTCCGATCTACACCCAGCCATATCATCGGCAGCGGCGCATGTTCAGCTCCGCCGATTTCCCGGCTTCGGAGCGTTACTATGCCGGCGCGCTAAGCCTCCCGATGTTCGCGTCCATGACAGAACACCAACATGATCAGGTTATCGCGGCGCTTGCCAAGGCGGTGCGCTCCTGAAGACGACGGTCATCGTCCAGGCGCGCGTGGGATCGTCGCGGCTACCGGGAAAAGTGCTCGCCAAGCTGGGCGACCGCACGGTTCTCGCGCATTGCCTGTGGCGCGCCGCCGCCGTGCCCGGCGCCGACGCTGTCTGTCTGGCGACGAGCGAGCTCGCCATTGACGATCCCGTTGCCGAAGCCGCGGCGCAGTTGCCGGACGTAACGGTCTTTCGCGGGCACGAGACCGATGTGTTGTCGCGCTACGCCGGCGCCGCGCGCGCGACCAATGCGGACATCATACTGCGCATCACTTGCGACTGCCCGTTAATCGATCCGGTCGTGTGCGGAGAGGTTCTGGCGCTGCGCGCCAAGACGGGGGCGTCATACGCCTCAAACAATCTTACGACGGAATGGCCGCACGGACTGGATTGCGAAGCGTTCACGCGACAGGCGTTGGATGCGGCCGATCGCGGGGCGACGGCCTCTTACGACCGCGAGCATGTGGGTCCATGGATGCGGCGCGCCGCAGGGGCCGCGGCAGCGCATCTTCCTGGGCCCGGCGCGGCAGCCGCGCGCCATCGCTGGACACTCGACTACCCGGAGGATCTTGGGTTCCTTCTGACGCTGTGGCCGCATTTGCCGGCCGATCGTATCCCATCCTGGCGCGACGTCATGGCGGCGCTCGACCGCCATCCGGAGATCGTGAAGATCAACGCGAAGCTTGCAATCATCAAATGAAGGATAATGGCGTCTCATGAGCGAGAGGGAGCATGCCGTCTTCTGGCGCGGCAAATTCGGCGACGATTACGTGCGGCGCAACCCGCTCGACGCGGCGGTGTTGCGCCACCGTGTGTCGATGTGGGCGCGCATTCTGGCCCCCTTGGCCGGATCGCCTCCGAGGAGCATTCTCGAAGTCGGCGCGAATGTCGGAATCAACATGGCGGCACTGGCGCAACTCTCGGGCGCGGAACTTCATGCGGTGGAGCCGAATCCGACTGCGCGCGATGTGCTTGCAAATTCCGGACTTGTGGACAAGGCGAGAGTGCACGACGCCACCGGCGACGCTCTGCCCTTTGCGAATGAATCCATCAACATGGTCTTCACCTGCGGGGTTCTCATTCATGAGGCGCAGGAGCACCTAGAGGCCACCTGCCGCGAGATCCATCGTGTCGCCAATCGCTACATCGCCTGTGTCGAATATTTTTCGGCTGCCCCAGAGGAGAAGTTGTATCGCGGGCGCGAGGGCAAGCTCTTCAAGCGAGATTTCGGCGGCTACTGGTGGGACCTCTATCCCGAACTGACCTTCGTGGACGGCGGATTTTTCTGGAAGCGCGTCACCGGCCTCGACGATTTGACCTGGTGGCTGTTTGCGAAAAACCAGCGCTGATGCTTTCGATCGTGTTCCTTTGCAACGCCTCGTCCCAGATTGGCGGCGGTCATGTCATGCGTTGCCTCACGCTCGCAGAGGAATTGGCGGGCGGCCGCGCAACTGTCCGTTTCGCGGTCAATCAAGACGCGCCGCATATTGTCCCTTCACTCGATCGGGCCGGTTTTTCGGTCACGACGGGCCGTACGCTGATGGAGGCGGCGCAGATTGCCGGCCGGCAGGGCAGCGTCAACGCAGTCATCTGCGATTCATACGAAATCGATGCCAAACTCGAACGCTCCTTGCGAAAGATGGCGGCAAAAGTCGTCGCAATTGACGATCTCGCCAATCGACCGCACGAGTGCGATCTGTTGATCGATGCGACCTACGGCCGCTCGGCCGAGGTCTATCGCGACCTCGTTCCCACCGGCGCGACTATTTGCGTCGGCGCCCATTACACCTTCTTGCGTCAGGAATTCGCAGCGCTGCGTGAAACTTCGCTCACGCGCCGCGCGACGGGCGGGGCCGTTGACAGAGTTCTTGTATCGCTCGGCTTGACGGATATCGGCGGCGTCACGGCGCGAGTCGTCACGGCGCTGCTGAGCACGGAACTGAACGCTCAAATCGACTTGGTGGTCGGGCCGACAGCGCAAAGCCAAATCGCACTAGCGGAGATGGCGGCGCGCAATTCGCGCCTCGCGCTTCATGTCGATCCGGCGGATATGGCCCGCCTCATGACGAACGCGGATATCGCGATCGGCGCCGGCGGCACGTCGAGTTGGGAGCGCTGCTGTCTCGGACTGCCGACGGTGCTCGTCGTCCTCGCCGACAACCAGCGCGTAATTGCCGAAAAACTGGGCGAGGCCGGCGCCGTGTGGCCAGCGCTTGGCGCTAGTGAAGATCATGTTGCCGGGATCACGCATAAGGTTATCGAGCTATCGAACGATGTGGGCGCTCGACGCCGGATGACAGGCGCGGCGGCAATGATCGTCGATGGCGGTGGCGCAACACGCGTCGCCGAGGCGATCTACACGCTCACGAAGCGCGACGTGGATACGGACATTCGGAAGTGAGCTTAATTCTGCGTAAGGCCGCGGCCGATGACAGCCGCGATCTCTGGCTGTGGCGCAATGACGAACAGACGCGTCGATGCTCTCGCACGACGAATGTTGTCGCCTGGCCACGTCACGACGCATGGTATCGCGAAACGCTGAAGGATTGCGGCAGTCAGATTCTCGTCGCTCTCGACGCCGAAGTCCGAATCGGTGTGATTCGTTTCGATCAAATCGACAAGGATCGCTTCCGCGCGAATATCGCCGTATCGCCGGCAGCTCGCGGCCGTGGTCTTGGCCACGCGATCTTGCGGTTGGGATGCGATCGGCTCATTCGGGAATATGCGGATGCAACAATTGTCGCGGAGGTTCGAATTGAAAACATCGCCTCACAACGCATTTTTGAAGCAAACGGGTTCCATCGGACTCTGGACCAACAGCAATCGAAATTGCTCATGTATGTGAAAGCGTCGGCCGATAGCAGCTGACCGAGCCGAAAAGACAGAAAGAGAGAATAATGGTCGAGCGCGAAATCGCGATCGACGGCCGCAGGATCGGCCCTTCGCACCCGCCCTATGTCATTTGCGAAATCTCCGCCAACCACAAGGGCAGCTTGGAACGCGCGATTAAAATGATCGAGGCAGCAGCTGAGACGGGCGCGGACGCGATCAAGATCCAGACTTACACCGCCGACAGCCTGACTATCGATTGCGACAGGCCCGAATTCCAGATCAAGGGTGGGCTATGGGATGGCTATAGCTTGCACGGCCTCTATCAGCAAGCTTCCACGCCCTATGAGTGGCACCCCGCATTGTTCAAATGCGCGCGCGACCTCGGAGTGACGATTTTTTCGACGCCCTTCGACAAGTCCGCCGTCGAGTTGCTCGCGCGCCTGGGTACGCCAGCCTATAAAATCGCGTCATTCGAAGCAATCGATTTGCCGCTTGTCGCGCGCGTTGCGCGACAAAGCAAGCCGATGATCATTTCGACGGGAATGGCCAGTCTCGGCGAAATTCAGGAGGCGGTTGCAACTTCTCGCAACAATGGCGCTGACGGGATCGCGCTTCTGCATTGTGTGTCGGCCTACCCCGCGCCGGTGGAAGACTCCAACATACGCACCGTACCGCATCTGGCCGAGGCGTTCGGCGTCGTTTCCGGCCTTTCCGATCACTCGCCGGGCGTCGCCGTTGCAGTGGCGTCGGTGGCGTTGGGCGGCTGCATGGTCGAAAAACACTTCACACTATCGCGCGCGGATGGCGGCCCCGATGCGGCATTCAGCCTCGAACCTCACGAGTTCAAGCAATTGGTCGCCGACTGCAGGGAAGCGTGGAAGGCGCTCGGACGTGTTCACTATGATCTCGAAGGCTCCGAGAAAGCGAGCCTCGTCTTCAGACGGTCGCTCTATGTCGTCGCCGATGTGGTGGCGGGCGAGAAGCTGACCGAGCGCAATGTCCGCTCCATCCGGCCAGGAAGCGGACTTTCGCCGAAGCATATCGGCAACGTGATCGGCAGACGTGCGGCGCGCGAGTTGAAACGCGGACATCCTCTCGCCTGGATGGACGTCGAGTCGAGGGAATGACGCGCATTACCCTCATTGCGGCCCAGTCGAACCTTCCCAGCGTCGAGGGCCGAATAGGATTTTTATGCGAGACAGCGCCCGACGGGACGCTGACGACACGCTACCCACAAGCTTTACCCGTTGGCGAGCTGATCGGCGATTTCTCCGAAACGAAGCAACGAGCAAATGATCTTGCCGCAACACTCCTTGCGGATGAGCCGCCGCTGCGCGGCGTGCAGCAGCTCCGCATTTTCGAAGAAATCGTCGTCCGTGAGTTGCAGCACATCTTCCACGCCATCAATCTGCACGAAAGGCTCAGCGCGCTTGGGATCGGCTCTTGTGCGTTCTCAGGGCCATCGCGTTACGCAGCTGCGCTGACGTCGCTTTGCGCACGATCTGGGTCCGCGATCACCGTCCACGTGCCACGTGTTGCCAGGTCGCCGATCGTTCAGAGCCTCAAACGAAGCTCGCGTCGGTTAATGAACGGCGGCCAGTCGCGCGAAAAGATCTGGCGAGAACTGCGACTTGTGGGCGAAAAGATTGATCCGTTTCACACATTTCCGCTATGGCGCGCAGCGCAAGGAAGCTGGCGTCCGGGTGAAATCTGGTTTTATTCGACGGCCGTCACATTCACCAAGATTGGCCAGTTGTACGAGCCGCATTGCCCCGAGCCTTTTCGCTATCTTGTCGAAAATCCCGCGACGGGCGGCGCACCGCTCAAGGAGCGAAGCCGCGCCTATACGTCGATATATGAATTCGGCGGCGCCGAATTTATTCCAAAGTCCGGCGAACTCGCGGCCGCGAAAACCGCCCTTTGCAATCATTTGGCGCAAGCGGCTCTTCAGGCGCGCGATAGCCTCGCGCGCGATCTTTTTCTTGAGAGCCAATTCGTTACTGGATTTTTCGATAGAATGCTGGCGCGGGGGCTTTATTCTACCGCACTGTTCGACAACTGGACAGAACGCGTGCAGCCCGCCGCTCTTGTCGTTGGTAATCCTGTGTTCGAGGGCTACGCCTTGCATGCCGCCAGAAAGCAGTCGATCCCGACCGTCCTATTGCAGCACGGGATACTCGGAGACTTTTGCCAATTCGTCGATCCGCCAGCAGATCACTACATCGTTCGCGGCTGGTTTTGGCGAGAGTTCCTCTCAATAGCGGCGGCGGCGAAGGCCAAAATATTAAACCCTGCCCAGGTTGCCGTTACGCGATTGGCCGACAGCGCCGATCGGCGTGCGATCCTGTTCCTGACCGCCCCTTTCAGTATCCAAGAGTTCTGGGCTTCCGCCGATCTCGACGATATTCTGCGAACCCTTCTGCAAGCAGCATTTGAAACGAATGCCGAATTGATCATACGCGTGCATCCGTTGGAATCGCAGGGCGCCTATAAAGCCAAGGTGCGAGAACTGAGCTCAACATCCGCAACCCTCGCCAAGGTCACATTCAGTCAGGGGGCGAGCCTCGATCCCATATTGGAGCGTTCGGCCATCGCCGTGACTTTCGCATCGACCGCCTTTCTGGATTGCCTGCGGCATCGTGTGCCGGTCGTCAGCTTCCGCTGGCACGACTTCAGCTTCCGGCGTCAGCTCGAAGAGCATGGAGTGTTTCATTTTGCGGAGAGCCTTGCAGAACTGAGGCAAATCGTTCAACGCGCGGTTCATGGTGAGCTGCCCCCGTTCTCTGGTGACATCGGGCCATTTCTCGCGAGCACGCCGGCTGACGAATTACGGCAGGGACTGCGTTGCTGCATTGAACTGACGGCAAGGACATTCGGCAAGTCATGCGCGTGACGCCCCTCCGAATTCTTGTGCCGCGACTCGTCGACACCACGCAGACCAGTCCGCAAAATCTGAATGCAAAGTCACTTCTGTCCCGTTTCAGCGATCCGTCCTGTCAATGGATGGCCGTGCACTATCGCGATCCTCTTCGGGACGCTGCGAACAATCGCCTCGTAACCCTGACACGGCTATGGCGCGGGCGCCTGTGGCCGTGGCATATGATGATTTTGTATCTCCGCGGCGTCGACGCGATTTTCTATCCGGGCATGGAGTGGTTCGACGATCATGCGTTGAAGCTGCGTCGTCGATTTCTACGGCGCGCGCCCATCATCACGATATTGGAAGGATTACCCGGAGACGCCCAGCGGGAGGCTACCCTGAGCAAATGGGCCGGCCACCCCGTATTTTGTCATCGCGTCGAGAATAAAGTCGTCGAGCGTATCGATCGTATGCTTCATCAAGCCGATCACATTATCGCGATCAGCCCTTTCGTCGCAAAAATGGGCTCGCAATTATACGGCGATAAATTTTCGGCGCTTCCCCTCGGGATCGATACGAAACTCATCGCGGCGACATTGCCGGCGTCAAAGACCGATACCGCGCCGAATGTCTGCACTGTCATCTGCGTCGGACGTGTGGATGACCACAAGCGACCGGAGATGTTCCTAAAATTGGCGGAGCAATTTCGCGCTGTGCATTTCCATTGGATCGGCGAGGGGCGGCAGCGAGAGGCGCTCATCATGGAAGCGGACAGGCGAGGTCTGCACAATCTGTCATTTCCGGGCGCACTCCCTCCTGAAGGCGTAATTGCGGAGCTAACGGCTGCGGACATTTTCGCCATGCCATCGAGATCTGAGGGCGTCCCGAAAGTCACGCAGGAGGCCGCCGCGTGTGGCCTACCGATAATCGCTTTCGGCTATTATGAGCCGCCCAGCGTTATCGACGGCGAAAACGGCTACCGCGTTTGGAGTGACAACGAATTCGAGTTGCGACTGAATCAGCTGCTCGACGACAGCGATAGGCGACAGGCCATGGGAAAGCGAAGCACCGAGCTTGCAAAGACATGGGATTGGGACGTGCTGGCGAAGCAGTGGGAGGAAGAAATCCTGCGAATTATAGGCCAACGTCGTGGTCAGTAAAAATTCTCAGCATAGCGTTTGCGCAGGACCACGGCCGGCAGTCGAGGCGATAGAGCGCCCCCGATGAAAATTAGCACGTCAACTGAGGCAGGCGATGCTGCCGGAAAGTTTTTTTGGGACTCCGCTTGGTCGAACGCCAAGCCGATGGCGTACGAAGGACCCGTGTTTCAGTTCTCTCATTTGGCTCGCAAGTTCATCCCGGATGGCAACGGAAAGAAGGCCATCGAGCTTGGCGCCATGCCTGGGAACCATCTGGTGTATTTCCACAAAGAGTTCGGATTTCACGTCGCTGCGCTGGATTATGTGTCAGACACGTCGTTGCTGCGGGATACGTTTGATAAGAACAATGTCACTGAATACGAGATATTAAATTGCGACTTGTTTAGTGTGGACATACAAAGCAACTTTGATTTGGTTTTCTCCAGCGGCCTGGTCGAACATTTCGATGATCCGATCGCGATCTTAGACAAACATCATCAGATGCTGCGTCCTGGTGGTCTGCTATTTATCGGCATACCAAACACACGATATCTGCACTGGATTTTCATGAGCATGTTCTGCAAAGACGTTCTCGACGTGCATCGAACGCATCTGATGTCGTTTCCGGTCCTTCGCGCCTACGCGCAGAGCAAAGGGATGGAAGTGCTTTTTTGCGACTACATAACAACGTTCCGACCGTTCTACCCGACGCCGCCGTGGTTCGCGTGGGGCAGTCGAGCCATTACGAAAGCTTTGACGCTTGCAGGCCTTGACAATATTCCGAACCGATTTGCCAGTCCATTCATCTTTTTCATCGCCAAAAAAAGCGAAGCTGGGAATTCCGATCTCTAATAATGTCATCGAGCTCAAGAATGGGGGTTACAGTCGTCGGCCAGACGATTGTCGTGTTCGCCGGCAATGTTTTCACGCTTGTTGCGGGCCTTCCATTTCAGATCTATGTCGCGCGTGTGCTCGGCGTGAACCAGCTCGGCCTCTTTGGACTCGTGGAAGCGGCCGTCGTGACATTGTCAGGTTTCGTCAGTTTCGGGATCGCTCAAACCGCCGTGCGCTTCATTCCCGAATATCTCGCGAAGGGCGAGCACGAACATATCCGCAAATTGGCGCTGCTGGCGACGCTGGCGCTCACGGTGATCGGAATAGCCTTGGCGAGCTGCATCGTCCTGCTTTCCGCGCCGGTGATGGCGTGGTTTGGAAACGAGCCGGCGGAAGCCAAATTGGTCAATGTCATGGCGCTCACTGCGCCAATCGGATTGCTCACATTCCTCTATCAGCAAATTTTGCGAGGGTTTCAGGAAATCATCATCATGATCGTCAGCACGTCTTTCGTCGCGCTGATGGTCAAGATCGTACTCGCCGCAATATTTTTCCAAGTCGGTTGGGGGGTGCAGAGCTACGCCTGGGCGGTCGTGGGTAGCGGAGTCGCGGCGCTAGCGTTCATGATCGCGGGCACCATGCGCCTGATCTCCCGCCTCGACCGGCCGGCGACGGCGACAACTGCGCCGCTCGGCCACTGGACTCGCTACGCCTCGATCAGCTACGGCACCGGCCAAACCTCGAACATTGTCATGCACCTCGATCGGTTCATCCTCGGCGCTACAATTGGCCCGCAAGCGGTTGCAACGCTGATGGTCGTGCGGCAACTCCAGCAATTGCCAACCACATTTCATCAGATGTTTCTTGCTGTGGTGGCGCCGATGTTTGCAGCCGCCAATGGAACGGACGCCGCGTCGCGCCGCCAGACGCTCTATCACCTGACAACCGATTGGGTCATGCGCCTGGCGCTGCCCCTGATCCTCTTCCTGGCGGTCTTCGGCGGTTCCTTGCTGCACCTTTATGGCGAGGAGTTCCGGGTCAACGGAACGCTTCTTCTGTTTCTCTGCCTGGTGGCGGTCTCGATAACCATCGCGTCGGGACCGACGGGGAGCCTCATGAGCATGTCTGGTCTGGAGGCGTCGCTGCTGCGCATTTCGGTGCTCAGCAGCGGTCTTCTGGTCACACTCTACACCTTGGCCATTCCGCTCGCAGGGCTGCTGGGCGTAGGCGTCTCCTTGATCGCGTCGACCCTATTCGTCAATTTCTCGGCTCTTATGGTCATGCGGCGGCGTCTGGCGTTGCAGTGGTGGAGTGTGCGATACGCGACTTGGCCTGTTTCCGGCGGCCTCACATTGGCGACGGTGCTCGCTCTTCGCGCAGCGCTGGGATGGAATGGCGACGTGTCGGTCATTTGGCTAGGGGCCGGCCTCGCGGCGGCTTACGGCAGTTTCCTCGTCGGAAATTTGTTGCAAGGCGTGAGCGATGATGACCGCGCGGTGTTTGATGCGTTGATGATGAGGCTTGGACTGGCGTCCTTCCTTAGTCCTCATAATCAAGCGCCGCATTGAAGCGCGCAGGGTAACGATTGGTAACGATGGTAGAGTGTCGTGAGGCGCCCCGACATATGTCGCTGCAAAGCCAAGCAGGCCGTAAGCGAGCAAGACCAGCCAACATGGTGAATTGCGATTCGGCCGTTTCCGGAATCCCCCTTCCGATTCTGTCTATTCGGGACCCGCTCTAGCCCTGCAACGTGGAATGATAGCGACGAAGACGTCACGCGCCGAATGGGCGAGCGACGGGTTGGTCTGGATTAAAGACCCGCCCGAGGCCGAGTGGGATTGTGCTCTGGCCAAATTGCGCGGTCACCCGTTGCAGTCTTCGGTCTGGGGCCGGGCACGCGCGATGGTGCATGGCGTCATCGAGCATCGCTGGCTCTTGCGGTGCGGCGACAAGCCGGTGTGGATGATCCGGGTTGAAGAGCGCAAAATTGGTCCAATCGCCAAGATCGCTTGGGCGCCTCGCGGGCCGACTGGAGAAACGGCGGAACTCAGTCTTTCAACACCTCCGGGTTTTTCGGAGCGCCTGCGCGCGGAAGGATTTTCCCTACTCATCACCGATCCGTGGATAAAGGTGAATGGAGAGGCGGCGAACTCCCCCGATGACGTTAGCGGCGCGACGCCTAGAACGATCTGGCTCGATCTATCGCAGGGTGCGGATGCAATTTTTCAAAACCTTCACACCCAGACACGCAAGGGCGTGCGCCGAGCGGCACGCAGCGGAGTCGTTGTCGAGACTGCATCCGAGCCGGCACGAATAGGCGAGTTCGTGGACCTGTGCGCCAGCATTAGCGACCGTAAGGGGTTTAAGCTTCAGGTGACGCCTGCAATGATCGGAACACTGTTGAGCCTTGCAGCTGATAGCGAACATGTGAAAACAGCGCAGTTCATATCTCTCAAAGATGGCAAGCTCGGTTCCGGTCTCTTCGTTATTTGTGTTGGCCGCAATATGCATCAGATTTGGGGCGGCACAAACCGTGATCTCCGCCAAGAACGCGTTGGCGAGGCCTGCCAATGGGCCACCATCGAGTGGGCGGTGGCGCTTGGTTGCACGCGCTATGATCTCGAAGGAATCGATCCGATCAACAATCCTTCAGTCTATGAGTTCAAGAAACGGTTAGGCGGAAAGGAAGTGACGCTTTATGGCTACAAGCATCTCCCGCTGAGTAGTGTTGGGCGACTCACGAGCATCGGTCACAAAGCCGTCGTTTGGCTGCGACGCTGATCGCGGTGGGCGGCTCCGGGCGAAATCTGAGTCTTCCGCCGGCAATTTCCGGATCGCCTGTTGCTTTGCCGCCAAGTACAATTGATCAGGCGCCAATTGACAGCGTAATAACTTCCATCTTCGAAGCGGCTGTTGAACGTTTCCGCTCCCATGCTGCAGATAAGCGCAAGGTTGCGGCATTGCGGCGGCCCCAATGCCGGGCCGGTATGAGGCGTATACAAGACCGTTGTCTGCTGAAACGGTCAGGCAAGACGCGCCTAGTCGGCGTCATATTTCATCGCTAGCCCGACGGCTTGAACGCTCGCGGCGGCGCCCCGGTCCTGCATTCCAGGCGGGACGGACTCAACGTAGCTGGGAGTCCGACGTTGTCCAGGCAACCTTGGACAGATCATAATTCACGATTTGTCGAAACCAATGAGCCCTGATGTCAGTGATCTTTTACGCGCGCTTGAGCAAATACGACTTCCATCTATTTCGTAGCCCAGGACCGGGTTTGGGGAATTTGTTGTTTCCCTGGGCGCGCGCAGTGGTTTGTCATGCGAATTCTGACGGCCATCTGATCAGCCCGACGTGGCGGAATATTAAATTAGGACCATGGCTGAGAGGAGAGACCGATAAGCGCACTTATGGGGACGTGTTCAAACATCGTCCACTCGTGAAATGGCTCCAGGACCTCAAGATAAAGGGCCGCCAACTCCGTGAAATCAGCGAGCACGAATATTATGACATTATCGGTATCGGAAATCCGACATTGCCTGTGTCGGAACCAACGCTTGTTGTTTTTGAAGGGATGGTCGGTTATTTTTCTAACATTTCCGGATATGGAGATCTTATAAGAAGCACATTGCGACAAGAATGCAGAATTTCCGTCGATCCGGCGCCAGCGCACATCGCGGTTCATGTGAGATTGAGCGATTTTGTCACTGCCGCAGCTGGCGCAAATCAGACTTACTCGAGAAATACGCGCGTGGATCTCGAGTGGTACGAATCCGAAATTCAACGCGTTAAAGAGCTTTATCGCGATCTGCCGATAAGTGTATACACGGACGATCGGGAGTGCCCTGGAATTCGAAAGCTTGCGTCGCTTGAGGGCGCTTCCGTCGTCACCCCAACTAACGCACTCGTTGACATGCTCAAAATGTCCGAAGCCGCTCATATTGTTTTGTCGACTTCGACCTTCTCGCTTTGGGCGGCGTTCTTGTCGAAGGCGACGGTCTCCGCAACGTTTCGCGAGTTGTTTGACGATTACAGGTTACGGACTGCCGAATTCGATTCGAGAATAATTTAGCGCGCGCAAAATTCTCAGCTCCCCATTGATCCGCGATCACAGAGCGTCACTGGATGATGCAGGTCGGTCTGCCTTGAGTCCGGAGCGTAGGCCTAAGTGTCTGTTCTGAAACTTCTTAAATCAAAAGAATCATTTGTGATCAAGGGAGGTGGCCTGATTCGAGGAGGGGCCGCCGATGTGGACGAAAGAAAACCGGGGCCGTTATGACCGGAGCCAACAGAGATACCCGAGCGATTTGACGGCCGAGGAATGGGGGCTGGTGGAGCCGTTGATACCTCCGGCGAAGCGCGGTGGCGGCAAACGCCGCGTGGACATGCGCGAAGTGGTCAACGGAATCATGTATATTCTGAGCACGGGTTGCCAGTGGCGCTACCTGCCGAAAGACCTGCCATCGAAAAGCACTGTTTTCAGGTATTTCGATCTTTGGAACTATGATGGCACGCTTTTGCGCCTTCATCATGAGCTCTACGTCCTGTGTCGAGAACAGGCTGGCCGCGCCGTCAGTCCAACCGTTGCCATCATCGACAGTCAAAGCGTGACAAGCACGGAAAAAGGGGGGCGCGGATCGATCCGCACGGCTATGACGCCGGCAAAAAGATCGACGGTAAAAAACGCCATATCGCGGTCGATACGCTCGGTCTGAAACTTGCAGCCGTGGTTCATCCCGCCGACATTCAGGATCGCGACGGTGGACCATTGGTGTTGAAGGCACTGCGTCCACTGTTTCCCTTCATCACCAAAATCATCGCCGATGGCGGTTATCAAGGCCCCCAAATGGCCGCCGCCGTGGCGGCGATCAGCCGTGAATGGGAAATCGAAATCGTCAAGCGGCCCGCGCTGAGAAAGTTCGTTGTCCTGCCCAAACGATGGGTTGTCGAGCGCACCTTCGCCTGGCTCAACCGTTGTCGCAGGCTGGCCAAGGATTTTGAAAACCTAACCCGTAACGCGCTTGCTTTCCTCCGCCTCGCCTCCATCCGGATCATGCTAAGAAAGCTCTGTAATCCATGATGAAGTTCCGGGACAGACTCTTATGACCGGTTCCGTTTCAGTCATCACGCCATGGTTTCCGAATTCGCCGGGAGATTGGCCAGGCTCATTCGTTCACGATTCTTGCGCCGCCCTCGTGCGCCGTGGTTGGAGCGTCGATGTGATCGTCGCCAGACGGACTATTCCCCCATTCATGAGAAAGGCGGCAAGCAACATGGACTACGGCGCTGTTGACGCAAGCGCCTTCCAACCGCAACTCAATGTCAGCGTCGCACGATATCCAGCTTTGCCTCGCGACCATTTCATCAACATTTGGCAACCTCTCAGAAACAGCTTGATCAAGAAGGAGTTCGCATCAGGAAACGGGCCGCGTTCGCCCAAGTTGGTTCATGTTCACACCGAGGGGTTGCTCACTGGAGGTCTGAAAGTAGCGCAAGCCTACGGCGTCCCCCTCATTCTAACGGTGCATGGACTTGATACCCGCCTGCTGGAGCCCCGGAATGAGCAGAAGAAAGACGCGCTCGGCGAGCTGCTCAAGCTCATCGACAAAGTGGTTCTCGTCGGCGAACCGCTATTGGAGTTCTTTTCCTGCATTGCCGGCCGAAGCGACAACTTCGTTGTTGTACCCAATGGAGCCGGACAGTTGGATCATCGTCCAGACACGGGGGGGTTCCCGGATGGTCGTGATGTTCGAATCATTAGCGTTTCGAATTTGAATAACGAGAAGGGAGTGAAGCTAACAATCGAGGCGCTCGAAGCGCTGCACGCCAAGCGCCTGCGGAACTGGAGCTACAGGATCATCGGCGACGGCCCGCTCGCAGCCTCTTTGCGCTCTTATGTTGCATCTTCAGACATATCGGGCCAGGTGGAATTTGTTGGAGCGCAGCCTCATCGCGAGGTGTTCAACCATCTGGCGGGCGCGGATCTGTTCGTGTTGCCGTCGTACCGCGAGGCCTTCGGCATCGCCTATTTGGAGGCCATGGGTTACGGCCTCGTTGCAGTCGGAGTGCGCGGGCAGGGCCCCTCGATGTTCATCGAGCACGGCGTTAATGGGTATCTCGTCGAGCCAAATTCGACGGAAGCGCTGATCAAGCTTCTTGGCGAGGTTTTGACGTCGGATCGTAGGGTGTTGCGGTCGATCGCCATGGCGGGAATGCGCACGGCGATTGAAGAATATTCTTGGGACGTTCACGCGCGCCGCTTGAATGCGGTGTATGAAGATGCGCTCCGCGAGGCAAAGGGGTGAGAAAACGACGCGCATTCCTGCTCTATGTCGAACCCACGCCCTATATCGAAAGGCTTATCAAAGAAATTCAACGCGTGTGGTCCGGGGATTTGGACGTCTGTTACATCGCACAAGATCAATCGCAGGATTGGAAAATCGACGCGAAATTTTCAGGTGGAACGATCTTGCCCGTCAATCGCTGGCGCGCGATCACGCAGCTTTGGCGATTGCTCGGTCGGCTCTCACGAGGAGACGTTGTTCACTTGGCGGGTTGGGGCCATCCGCTCCTTGTTGCCGCGCTCCTCATGGGCAAGCTGCGCGGCCTGCGAGTTTTTATCGAAAGCGACATCGCAACTGGACAAGCGGCCGACGGCTGGAAAAACTTCGCCAAACGTGTCATCTACCCACCTCTGTTTCGCTTGGGGGATCATTTCCTCCCCGGCGGCAAGCGTCAGGCCACCTATCTCGCCTCTTACGGCGTGCCAAACACAAAAATCACGACTGCCCAAATGACCGTCGATGTCGCATCAATCATGCGATACGTCGCGACAGCTGGCGAAGTGGCGCGAGACGCTTTGAGGGCTCGATTGGGATACGCTGACGACATTGAGGCCGTGCTATATTTGGGTCGACTGGAGCCTATTAAAGGCGTGTCTGATCTTTTGGATGCGTTCGCCGATATCGCTTCGCGGCGAGGAGATATTCGCTTGATGGTCGCGGGTAGCGGCCGTTTAAACTCCTTGGTGAGAGACGCGGCTGCCGTCAATCCGCACATCTCTTATCTTGGACGGTTGTCAGGAACTGAAGTCCTGGACGCCTATGTCGCCAGCGACATTGTCGTGGTACCGTCTCGCTTCGAGCCATGGGGCCTTGTCGTTAATGAGGCGATGGCGTGCGGCCGACCGATTGTCGGGACAGATCGCGTCGGTTGTGTTGACGATCTCGTGACCCATGGGAAGACTGGCTTCATTGTTCCAGCAGAAGCGCCGCACGCACTCGCCGGTGCGCTTGAATTGTTGGCCTCGAACGATCGCCTGCGCGAAGAAATGGGAGCTGCGGCAACGCGCAGGATCGCGCCGTGGACGTTGCAGAACGAGGCTGAGATCTTGGTGGATTGCTGGAACGCGCGATGCCACGCTTCCTGAGAGAACCCAGTCACCTATTTCCGCTCGCGCTTATCGCGTTTGTCGGACCGGCGGTTAGTTACGTTAACTTCGTGTTCAACATCGAAACGCGATGGTTCGTTCTCGCTTGCTTGTTCATGTACCTGCTGCTGACGAGCAAGCTATTCCGTTGTCTGAACGGCGGGTTCGGCCTAATGCTGTTCGCCAACATCCTATGGTGCTTTTTGACGTGGAGCTGGTCGGACGTTCCCGAGCTGACAGGTGCTAAGGCCATTGCTTTCGCCGGGGTTACCTTGGCCGTTACCAGCGGTGGAATTGAATGGGCGCGCACACGCACGGGAGAACTCTCTGATCGCCGGGCTTTTCCCGTTCACCTTCCTGGCCATATTCGCTGGATTTTTCGGGTACTCGACGCCCGGCGCCAGCATCGACGGCGGCTTTGGCGTGACCTTATATGAAGGCCTCACGGGAAACCCGAACATGCTGGGCATGCTGGCGTCGATGGGGCTTCCATACGCCGTTTGGCGACTCTATTCGTCCGGGCGCCCCGGCGCGCCGCGCCGCGCTTACATCGTCTCAGTTAGCCTACTGATCGCGCTTGTGCTCATCGAACTCCGCAGCATGTCGCGCGCAAGCTTTCTCGTCATGGGCTGCATATTGATCCTCTATCTTCTGGCGCAGCAAAAGAGGCGGCAGGCCATGTATGTTTTAGCGATCATTATGGTCGCCGTCGTCGCCGTTTTGGCGGCGCCAGAGTCCATCCACGACAACTTCAGGCACTTTGCCCATAAGGGCAACCCGAATGCCGACATCTTCTTTTCGCGTCGGAGCCTTTGGGAGGTTTCATATGAGCAGGCACTCAAGGGAGGATGGTTTGGCGGTGGCTATGGAGTCACTATTGGCGAAACAGGCTTTGGCGGCGGTCTCACAGCCTTTGGTTACGGGAGGGAGAAGGGAAACACGCAGCTCGCGATAACGGAGGAGTTGGGGCTTATTGGGCTGGGGCTGTACGGCCTGCTGCTCGCCAGCCTTTTTGTGCATTTGGCGAGCACGTCCAAACAGATTCAGACGCGAGACGACAAGGTTGCCTTTGGAATCGTGACAGGTGCGATTCTCGGCATGACCGCGAACTCCGTGTTCGAAGCATGGTGGGTTGCGCCGGGATCTCCTGAAAGCCCCTATTTCTGGGGGTTTGTCGGCATCGCTCTAGGATTGGGGCGCGTTGCGACGAAGACAAGACAACGGCGAATGAGCCCAAACTGGCAATCTCGGCCAGAGCTGACGGCCAACGCCCACGCAGTCACTGGAAGGTGATAAGCGCTTCAGGGAACATCGCCTGGAAGAGGCGGCTGGGGCGATTATGGACGCTCATGCGCGCGCGAGACGAGCACAGGACGCTTGTGCTCGTTTATCATGCGATCGGTGGCGGCCCGTGGGCCATCCAGAAATGTTGCTTTGAAAAGCAGATCGAGCTTCTGCATGGGGCGGCGGCTATTCTGCCACTCAGCGACTTGATCGCGCGTTCGGCGCTGAGTGGCGTCGCTTTGTCGATAACCTTCGATGACGGCTATGCCTGCCTAAGAGACATTGCACTACCGATTCTCGCGGACTTCGGTCTCACGGCCGCCGTGTTTCTGAATACCGGCGAGATGGGCAACCAGGAGCGACGTCGTTCTCGGGAGGAGAGCGGCTATTATCCTGGAGAACAGTTCCTCACATGGCGCGATGTCGAAAATTTGGTTGCCGCAGGCTGGCGCATTGGCTCTCACGGCGTCGGTCACGTTGACTTGACTGTCGCATCGGCGGAGACTAGGCGCAACGAACTTTCAATATCCAAACAGACTATCGAGGAGAGGACGGGCGCTGTGTGCAACATGTTCGCATATACCTGGGGACGCAATAACGGACGGCTGCGCGAAGCGGTCCGGGGCTCGGGATATCGCTATGCTCTTGCAGGCGGCCACTCGGCAGTAAATCGTCGATGCGATCAATTCGCCATCCCCCGGATGAATGTTGCGAAGGAATACACGCTGGACGATCTGACCGCCATCGTTCGGGGAGATTGGGACTATCTTGGCTGGGTCGCGCGGGCCAGGGCAGCGCTGTCGTGAGGGTACTCGTTAACGCGCCTTCGGTCAAAGAGGGCGGCTCGCTGGTCGTGCTCGAGTATCTATTGGAGGCGATGGGGCGGCTGCGGCCCGATATCGACTGGGCGCTTGCTGCGCACAGAAGCGTGCGTTTCTCGCGAAATCCACCGGAAAATCTCGTCTGCGTCGACATTGGCGACATAGATCGCAGCCCCTTCGGCGCGCGGCGTTGGTATGAGCTCGGCCTTCCGTCTGCGGTCGTGCGCCTGGGCGTGAACGTCGTGTTCTCGATGACGAACTACCTGCCGACCCGCAGGCTGCCGTGCCCGACGGTGCTCCTCGTACAGCATGCCGGGCACTTCTCCGATGTCTTCGACAGGCTTCAGCGCCTGCATCTGAGACGAACTGATCGTATCGCGGCTTGGAGGCTGAAAACGCGGTGGGTCCAGCGATCGGTTCGAATGGCGACGGAAGTGACGGTGCAAACGGCCGCCCTGGCCGACGCGATCGCCACGCGGACCGGTCGTTCCCACGATAAAATTCACGTCATCCCTCACGGACCGGGGCTCACTGGAGACCCGCCGTCGCAACGGCCAAAAATGAGTGTCGGGCCAGTGCGGATTGGATACATCGCGAAATGGGGCGTGCAGAAGAACTTCGACGTATTGTTCGCGACAATCGAGCGATGGACCGCGGAGAAGCGTGAAGTGCGACTGGTATTGACGCTCGATCCGAATCTGGCTGAAAACGTGCAGCTTATGGCACGAGCGAAGGCAATGCGGCTGACTCCTGTGATCGAGAACGTGGGGAACAAGGATGCGGCTGGCATCTCCACACTTTATGACTCGCTCGACATTTTCGCGTTTCCCTCACTCGTGGAGTCGTTCGGGTTTCCTCTCGTCGAAGCAATGGCGAAGGGGTTGCCGGTCGTGGCCGCCGATACTGCCAGCAACCGCGAAGTTGCGGGGAATGCCGGCTCGTACTTTTCTCCGTTCGATTCGGAAGCACTCGCAACGATGCTGGGCCGAATCATCGACGACCCGTCACTCCGCCAACACAAGGCCGCAGCGGCTTTGGAGCGGGCCCAGCACTTCTCCTGGGAACGCGCCGCGAAGCAGACCCTTGCGCTGCTCACAGCGGCTGCAGGCTCGGCGGCTTTCGACGCAACGCCGCACAAAAGCATACGGACGACATGACCGAGGCGCCGTCGCTCCAGAACGGAACGCAGCTGCACTATGACGCCCATCCGTTCGATGCGCTCACGCCTGAGGACGAGCGCGACCCCAGGCGCGTCCAGCCGAAGCCTTTCCTGGATTTCTGTGACTGCAGCTTGTCGTCTGGCATGTCAGTGGCGGAGATCGGATGCGGTCCAGGCCGCGGCACGATGTACCTCGCCAAGCTGGGTCTCGACGTCACTGCGGTGGACATCAGCGAAGCTTCGCTTGTGCGAGCCGGCAAGCGCGCTCCAGCTGCGCGTTTCGTTCGAGCCACGAATCTGGCCCTGCCGTTCGAAGTCGGGTCGTTCGATGCCGTCATCTCGGACGGCGTGATCCATCACACGCCGGACGCCTACCGCTCCTTCTGCGAGAATGTGCGCACTCTGCGAGACGGCGGTTTCCTCTATTTAGGCGTCTACAAACGGCGGCGTTACTACTATTACATCTACACATACGCCGGACCGCTAATCCGTCGGATTGAGCGCTCTGTACCAGGACGTATTCTGCTCAGTTTGACGGTAATCGCTGTTTATTACCTCGCCCACCTCGTCAAATCCAGAGGCCAGCGAACATGGGCGGGAGCGAAGAGCTTTTTCTACGACTACATCATCACGCCACAGGCCACCTTTCACACGCGTGAGGAGGTGGAGGCTTGGGGTGCGAAGGAGGGACTTGAGCTGACCGTCTATGATCCCTCGCTCGGCAACGTGCACGTCTTCATGTTCCGAAAGCGAGCGGCCGGAGGACGATGAAAGTCTGCATCGTTTCCTCTAGTGGAGGACATCTTACAGAAGTGCGGATGCTGAAAGCGGCCTATAGGCCCTATCATCATTTCTATGTGCTCAATAAGCAGGTGCTGCTGCCTGAGGACAAGAGGGACAACACGTACTTCATCACCCACTCCGAACGAGATTGGAAAGTGTTTCTCAACTTGTGGGAATGCTACCATATTCTTCGTCGAGAACGACCTGACGTCATCCTCAGCACGGGGGCGGGTCCTGTGGTTCCCTTTGCCATCGTTGGCCGGTTCTTCTTTGGAACCCGAATCGTTTTCATCGAGACCATAACCCGCGTAGAGCGGCCCTCCCTCACGGGACGTCTAATGTACTACCTAGCCCACGACTTTTTCTATCAATGGCCGGACCTTGACCGTCACTTTCCGAAGGGCAGATATGGCGGGCTGCTCATTTGAGTACGTTCGTTTCTGTCGGGAATGCCCATCAGCCATTCACCCGCCTGATCCATGCTATAACCTCGATTGCGCACGCATTGCCTCAGCCGGTGGTGGTTCAGCATGGACACACCCCCTTCGACAGCTTTGAATGCAGAGGCGTCACGTTTCTTGACATGCTGGCTTTCGAATTAGCTGTCAGCGAGGCCGAGGTCCTCATCCTGCACGCTGGCGCCGGTTCCGTGATCCATGCTCTTGGCGCTGGTAAGGTGCCGGTCGTCATGGCGCGGCGAGCGGAGTTCGGCGAACATGTAGACGATCATCAGGTCGAATTTGCACGCGAACTCGCGCTTACTGGCCGCGTTGTGGTGGTCGAGTATATCGCAGAGCTAAAGGCGGCCATTGAGTGCGCTCGGACATTGCCGGCCACTGTTGCTAGATCGGAGCCGCCTGTTGTAGAAATGGTTGCGGGCATTCTGACCGATGCGGCTGGGAAACGTTTGAAACAATTGAAAAACCGCTCATGATTCGCGGCTTGATTGAGTGCGGCGCGACAATCAAGATGAGAATAGAGAGGGTTATGTGAGGTCCGCGGCGCGAATTCGGCGTGCACGGGAGCAGATCTCATAGAAGTCGGATTGGGTGAAGCCGCGGATCGTTGGCCGCCATGGGAAAAGCTTCGGTGCGGTTCATCGGAGTGAGACCCGATTAAAGGTACTTTGCAGTAAGGCTGATGCTGCATTCAATCCCCTGCCAAGTTAATGATGGTCTTGGCGCGAAAAGTATGACTCATCAATCATAGGAAATCCTCCTTGTTAATTCTCGGCCTCAATGCCTACCACGGCGACGCGTCGGCTTGCCTCGTGCGCGACGGCGAGATTGTTGCCGCCGCTGAAGAGGAACGCTTCCGGCGCATCAAGCACTGGGCGGGATTTCCCTCCGAGGCAATCCGATACTGCCTCGCCGAGGCGAAGGTTTCCCTCGCTGATGTCGGTCACATCGCGCTCAACAGCAATCCCAAGGCCAACATCCTACGACGGGTGGGCTACGCCGTCCGGCAGCGCCCGGATCTGCGGCTCGTCATCGACCGCGTCCGCAATCAGAACAAGCGATCTTCAGTGGAATCTGAGCTCGATGTGGCGTTTCTCGGTGAGCGCTTTCGCGGCGAAATCCACCGCGTTGAACATCACCTTGCGCATCTTGCTTCCTGTTTCCTGCTGTCGCCGTTCAATGAGGCGGTGGCTGTTTCGGTCGACGGCTTCGGTGATTTTGCCAGTGCGGCCTGGGGCGTTGGCTGCGGCACGTCGATCACCATGGATGGGCACGTGTGGTTCCCGCATTCGCTTGGCGCTTTCTATCAGGCAATCACGCAGTATCTGGGTTTCCCGCGCTACGGCGATGAATACAAGGTGATGGGCCTTGCGCCTTATGGCGAGCCGCAGTTCCTTGACGAGATGCGCCGCATCGTGCGTCTGAGGGACGACGGGTCGTTCGCGCTCGATTTGTCCTATTTTCGTCACCACAGGGAGAAGATTGCCAATGGGTGGAGCGGGGGAGCCCCGCACGTAGGCCCAATCTTTTCGTCCGCACTCGAAGAGGTGTTTGGGCCCGCGCGCGGCACAAGCGAGCCGCTCGATCAGCGCCATCTCGCCATCGCCAGCTCGGCACAGGCTATGTATGAGGAAGCCTTCTTCCACCTGCTCGGCACGCTCCACGCCCGCTATGGCCTCAACAGCCTCGCGCTTGCTGGTGGCTGCGCCATGAACTCTGTCGCCAACGGCAAGGTGAGGCGGCAGAGCCCGTTCAAGCGCGTCTACATCCAGTCGGCGCCGGGCGATGCTGGCGGCGCCATCGGGGCGGCGATCCAGGTCTGGCACACGCTTGCCGGCAATTGCCGCGTCCAGCCCCTGCTAGGATCCAGCGCGCTCGCGGGGGACAAGCTCGATGGCCGTTTCGTGATGGACCAAGCTTATCTCGGCCCAGGCTGCGATGCGGTCACGATTGGCGGCCTGCTTGCAGCGCGCGCAGAGGAACTCTCGGCTCAGGGGTGCAGGGCGGAGACGATCCCCGAGGAAGGCGAGCTCTGCCGGCGCACCGCGGAGGCGGTCACGCGCGGCGACGTTATCGGCTGGTTTCAAGGCCGTATGGAGTGGGGCCCGCGCGCGCTCGGCAACCGCTCGATCGTCTGCGATCCGCGCCGCGCGGACATGAAGGACATACTGAACCTCAAGATCAAACGGCGCGAGAGATTTCGTCCTTTTGCGCCCTCGATCCTGCGCGAGCATGTCGGCGAGTGGTTCGAAACGGAGGATGACGTTCCCTTCATGACGCAAGTGTTCCAGATCCGACCAGAAAAGCGGCCGCTAATTCCGGCCGTGACTCACGTCGATGGATCGGGCCGGCTGCAGACGGTGCATCGCGAGACGAACCCGCGCTATCATCGCCTGATCGAGGCGTTCAGGGGTTTGACGGGGGTGCCGATGGTCTTGAACACGTCCTTCAACGAGAATGAGCCCGTCGTGTGCAAGCCGGAAGAAGCGCTCGATTGTTTCCTCAGAACGAGGATGGATGTGCTTGTGTTGGGGAACACGCTGATCGAGAAGTGTGGCTAATATAAGCAGGACCACGACATTACCGACAAGGCCGAGAGGACAGCCACGACCGCGTAACCGGCCGCGCGATCCCGACTATATGAGGACATCCGATAATCTCGGTCGGCGCCTGATCCGCCGGTAGTACCGCGATCCGGGCGGCGTCGCGTAGGCCGTCTGGGCGGCTTGTGCGCTCCCCAATATCCGTCCCATCCGAGGCTTCCTGCCACTGCGACCAGTGTCGATCTGAGTTGCACCGCGTCATCGACTGATTGACACCGTCCTGAATGCCGACGCCAAGTGCAACACCCCAGCGCTTTGAGCCTACTCGATTTTCCTTTCCCCGGAGCCGCTTTCGCATCTTCGAAATGCAGGGGAATGCGGCAACGGGGGATGGAAAATCCGATCTTTCCCTGGTGAGCCCGAGCATCCCAAGGTGTTGCACTTCGCATCGGAAACCACCGATATTTTTCTTGGGATCGTTTTGCAGTTGGCGCATGGACGATCGAACCTTGCGCTGGAAGCCGGCCCTGCTGGTGACGGCCATGCGATCGGCGGTGGCGGCCTTCAGGTGCTTCTACGCGAGTTCGTCGAGGTTGCGATCCGGTGGGTAAGGCGGCACATGGTAAGAAGCCCGGCGTGCAGGCGATCGGCGCGACGGCGCCGGACTTGCCGCCACAATCCGGTGTGCATGCCGCCGTTACCAGCGATCACGAGTACAGGCGCCACGGCGCGCTGAGCCTTGGGACAATTGATCGTCGCTCTTCGTGCGTACGATGTCGCGCGCCCGACGGGACCTAAATGTCCAACACTCTTCATGCCCCTGCAAACGGTAATCGAATGAGCGGTCCGCCAGGCGTTCGACGTCTCGTATTTGTCAACCGTTTCTTCTACCCCAATTCTTCAGCAACGAGTTCAAATCCTTTCCGACTTGGCCTTCGCGATGGCGGAACGTGGATCCGACATCCATGTCATCGCGAGCAAGCGGCAGCGAGTGGGTAATGAATTGGCTCTGCCAGCGAAGGAAACTGTTCGCGGCGTATCTGTCCACCGGACCGTGATTCCCGATTTGGCGCAACTTGGGCTAGTCGGCCGAGCTATCGAATATGCCGCCTTCTATCCCAGCGCCGCCGTGGCTCTGCTCTATCATGTGCGTAGGGGCGACATCGTCGTGGCCAAGACCGATCCGCCGATGATCGCGGTCATCGCCGATTTGGTTTCACGAATAAGAGGCGCCAAACTTGTCAACTGGTTACAGGATCTCTACCCGGAAGTCGCCATCCGTCTCGGTGTGCCCTTGGTCCGCGGCCAGATCGGCGTGCTTCTCGAGAAAATACGCGACGCAATCTTGAAGAACGCGGCCGCCAATGTTGCAATCGGGGAGCGTATGGCTGAATTTATTGCCACTCGCGGAGTCGCAGGTGACAAGATCCGCGTCATTCCCAACTGGACTGACGACGAGGCGATCGCTCCGGTTCCGGCCACGCAAAATCCTTTACGTGTCTGTTTGGGACTCGAGAATGCGTTCATCGTCGGTTATTCTGGCAATCTCGGTCGTGTTCATGAGTTCGAAACTGTGCTTGGCGCTTCTGATTTGCTGAGACGCGAGAAGCATCTCGTTTTCCTCGTCATGGGCGGGGGCGTGCATGTTGATGCGTTGCGTGAACGTGTTCGTGCGCAAGGTCTCGATGATTTCTTTAGGTTTCTACCGGTTCAATCGCGCTCGAGCCTTAAGTATTCTCTGTCGCTGCCTGACGTGCACTGGTTATCGCTGCGTCCGGACTTCGAGGGTCTCATTGTTCCAAGCAAATTCTATGGGATCGCAGCCGCGGGTCGTCCTGTGATTTCGATCACAGCGAAGGACGGCGAAATCGCCAGGCTTGTCAAGAACGCTTATTGTGGGGTCGTCATCGAGCCGGGCGCATCCTCTGAGCTCGCATCATGTATCATGCTGCTTCGTAACGATCGAATGATCTGCGAAGTGATGGGTAAACACGGCCGCGCGCTGATCGATGAGCGTTTCTCGAAACAGCGGGCGCTCGCAAGCTGGAGCGAGCTCCTCGAAAATTTATGACGACGGATTTATTTCGTCGTGCTAGAGTGGGATGACTTTGGGCAGAATTGATTTGGGATTCCCGAATCGGCTCGGGTCTGATTCAACATGCTGGCGGAAAGGAGGCCAGCATGGAGGGCGAGACCCTTATCGATTGACCTTCGTGAACGTGCCGTCGCGGCATCGGGTGGCGGCCCGATTTGGCGTCGCTCCCAGCACGGTGATCAATTGGGTTCGGCGGTTCCAGGCGACGGGCAGCGTGGCGCCAGGCCAAATGGGCGGCCACAAACCCAAAGCCATTGCCGGCGAGCACCATGTCTTTCTCGTGCAGCGGATCGGGAACCGGGAGTTCACCCTGCGCGGCCTTGTGGCCGAACTTTCCGAGCGCGGCCTCAAGGTCGACTATCGATCGGTGTGGAACTTTGTTCACGCCGAGAAGCTCAGCTTTAAAAAAAACCGTCATCGCCAGCGAACGGGATCGCCCCGACATCGTACGGCGGCGCGCGCAGTGGATTGCGCAGCAAAGCCGGATCGCGCCGGAGCGCCTGGTCTTCATCGATGAGACGTGGACGAAGACGAACATGGCGCCGTTCAGGGGATGGGCACCGCGCGGCGCAAGGCTCGTGGCCAAAGTTCCGTACGGCCATTGGAAAACCCTGACCTTTGTGGCCGCTCTTCGGCATGATCGCATCGAGGCGCCTTTTGTGCTCGACGGTCCGATCAATGGCGAATGCTTCAAAACTTATGTCGAGAAGGTGCTTGCGCCCACGCTTGCTGCTGGCGACCTCGTGATGATGGATAATTTTGGCGGCCACAAGGGGAAAGCCATTCGCCGGGCGATCCGGGCAGTGGGCGCCAAATTGTTCTTCCTTCCCAAATACTCGCCTGATCTAAACCCGATCGAACAAGTCTTCGCCAAGCTGAAGCACCTCTTGCGCAATGCGGCGGCACGCACCGTCGAAGCCGCCATCGCCGCCATCGGCCAGCTGCTCGGAACCTACACCCCTCAAGAATGTGCCAACTATTTCACCCATGCAGGATATGGACAAACCTGATATCATCCCACTCTAGCTGATGTCGCGCGGATGCATGGTTCCGCCATTCGCAATACGCTTCCGAGCCGGCATCTCCCGGATAGCCGTCAGTTCCCGCTCCATCCTGCCTCAGTTCGGCTTTCCGGACAAGCGTGAACCCTTGCTGTTGGGTCGGAATGCATGGGAGTCCGCCCGCCGCACAGCCAAGCGCCGGACAACGCCTGCAAAACCGAAAGACAGGGCACACTTGACTCTTTGCAGGCCGCCTCGAGATGCGCGGCCAAATCTTGATCGACCAGGGTGAACAAAACGATCCCCGGCGCCGCCTCTATTTCGGCGATAGCCTTGTCGAGCTGCACCTTGCTGCGTACGAGGGGATAAACATGCTCAATCGACAACTCCCCTTCGTATTGCGCCGCGACGGCGCGGCTGGCGGCAATCAGGGTTTCGCCCGTCGCGTCGGAAATCAGATGCAAATGGAAGTAATGTCGCCCCAAGAGATCTCATGCCTGTTTTCTTGTCATCAAGATCTACCTTTCCCATGGCTTTTGCGCAAACTCATGACGATTAACACCTCACGTCGATGCAGCTGCCAGAGGCGGTCGCAGGATGTCGGCGAACAGGTTTCGAGAGATGGCGATCTCGACCATCTTACTACTTTCTTCGCCAGCGGGATCTGAGTTTCATCCGTTCTCGTCCTCGACTGTCTGCATGAGCGCCGTGGCGAGCTGGCCTTCATTGCGCCGATCGCCAGTCAGCGTGATCGAGATCGTGCGCAGGATGATAATGACGTCGAGCAACAGCGACGCGTTGCGCACATACCACTCGTCTAAGGCATTCTTTTCTTCGGCGGTGATGAGCTTGCCGCCGTGAATTTGCGCCCATCCGGTAATTCCTGGAGCCATGGCAAGACGCAGCCCCCGGCCGATCGGCTGATCGGCGGGCAGGAGAGGGCGCGGGCCGACGAGACTCATGTCGCCTCTGATGACATTATAAAGTTGCGGAAGCTCATCAAGTCTCGTTGCACGTAGGAACCGACCAATGAGCGGAATCCGTTCGTTTTTAGTTAGACGGCGCCCCTTCTCGTCGATCGGATGACGCATGGTCCTGAACTTATATATCGATATCGGGCGGCCGGTTCGTCCGATACGACGCTGCCAGAACACGACGGGCGAACCGAAGCTGATTATCACAAGCAGGCCGGCCAGCGCGAACAGCGGAGAAAGAACGAGAAAAAGGATTGCTGCAAGCGCCGATTCTATCATGGGCTTTATCCGGAGATAACCGTTATTGACGATCGTCTCGGAAGGCCTGGAGTACTCGTGGACGTTCTCTTTTTCTCCACCATAGAAAGATACGCCGAGCTGTTCAGCCAGAAGCTCGAGTTCTAGTCCACGATCGAGACATAATGGTGCCAAACGGTCCCGCAATTCGAGCGCCCGATCGCGATCACGATCGCACACGACGAAGCCGACAACATTGATTCCGTGCTCGACTAAGACGCTGAGGAGCGTCTCCGCCTCGTAGGTGCTCCCCATGATGAAATGGCCGTGAATCGAACGACCGTGCAAGGTCCGATCGTCATCGAGGATCGCAGCAATTCGCCGATTATCTGTGGCGAACGAATTGAGGAGTTGAATGTAGAACTGTGCGAGTTGTCCCGCCCCCACAATGATTACGCTCCGTTCACTGGCCTGGGCATCGCCTGGTGCTATGCCAAGGTTACGACGTTGCGCGATCGTGCGTCGTATGAGCCGACCGCCGACTAATGCCGCCGTCAAAATCAGGAAATGGATAGGCAGAATCGAGCGCGGTATTTCTTCGAGGCGCGTAAGCGTGAATAACACAACTGCGGTCGCTGTCACCGCACAGGTGGATGCTTTGGCAATTTGGATAGCATCATAAAATGAAAAAAATTTTGCTAGTCCATGTGCAGCGCGAAATTGAACAAAGAAAAAGATAGATAAGAAGGTTGCGGTGCTAACGTACACTACAATAGCCATCGGGTTGACGCGAGTGAATACTGGCCCATCACGCAACCAAAAAGCGATAATGGGCGCGAACAATGCAGCGACGATGTCGAGCAGAAGGAGCCTGCGGCTCAGCGTGCTTTTCAAAGACGGAAGCCTTGATCCATGCATGCGCGAAACTCACAAGTAGGAAAACGATATCAGAGTTGGCTCCGCTTGTTTGAACAGGTTCGCCGGTCTGATAAGTGGAGCGCCCGCCGGGGTTAAGCCGCCGCGACATGCGGCAGCGGGGGAAGTAGGCCTGATCGGGTGTCTGCCGGTCAAGACTCTTATGTGGCCTTCTGCTGCTGTAGAAGCCGAGGTATTGGCCTATGTAAGGCCTGGCCTCGGACACCGTGTTATAAGCTCTGAGATATACTTCCTCGTATTTGACCGACCGCCAAAGCCGCTCGACAAAGATATTGTCACGCCATGAGCCTTTTCCGTCCTTGCTGATGGCGATGCCATTCTTGATCAACACGCCGATGAACTCGGCGCTGGTGAACTGGCTCCCTTGATCAGTGTTGAAGATGTCCGGCGTGCCGTGTTTCGCGAGCGCTTCCTCCAGCGCCTCAATGCAGAACGCCGATTACTCAACTCAAACGATAATAGAGGTAGCGGTAAAGTAGTAAGAACACAAGATGATTTTCAATTCCTCCACCTAACTATCCATGATCGGCAGCTTCAACACGCACAACCACAAGATGTCCATTTGTTGCCGCGCGTTCACAGAGTCATGTCCCTGCTAAAGCGCTGGTTGATGGGAACGCACCAAGGAGCCATAAGCCAGAACCACCTCGACGATTACCTTGATGAGTTCACGTTTTGATTCAATCGGCGCACATCGACCTCCCGCGGCAAGCTATGTTACCGCTTGGCACAGTACGCTACGCAGGTCGATCCGGCCTCCTATGCTTGCCTGATTACACCACAACACCTTGGGGGTGGTTGAGCGATAGGAATAAGCAACCTCACTCTGCCAGAGCGACGGTCGATATCCACCTCCCCATAGGATCTGAATGCCGGGCTTCCGTCGTACGCGTTTTGTCATCTCTCTCCTGATCCGCGGCTATTCTGGCCGCTATCTGGCAAAAACGCCACTAATCGCTCTGTCCAAATTTGCCGAGGCACCTCTCTCCTCATGGTGCTCGTCGAGGCCATCGTCGCCCCATCCCCCCAAAACGCAAGATGAGCCAGCTCCGAAACCAGGTATTGCCGGATTTCGGAAACGAGGCGAGCCAGACGATTCCAGCTGGCGCCGTCATCGGTCGAGCAAATCCCAATGCGCGCGCAGCTCGGTGATTGTTTCCCGCAGATGCTCGAAGCCGCGCGGGGCGAAGAGCAGGAACATCTTAGCGTGGCCGAGCATCGCGGCCGCATGCGCGAACATTTCCGGTTTTTGCCCAATCTTGGCGCGAAGTCCCGGACGATAGGCCTCGTAGTCGAGCGTCCGCATGGCGTCCGGCAGCGTCAAGCGTTCGATTCCCGCTTTGAGCCGGGGCCGCGCCTCGCGCAGTACATAGATCGCCGAAAGCGGCGACGGCTGAGCGCGGCGGGCATCGAAGGGATCGATATAGTATTTCTCGAATGATTCACGCACGGCTTCGCCCCGGAGTTGCGCGCAATCAAGCCAGTTGATCAATTCCTTCCACAACTTCAATTGCCGTCCGTCCGGCAACACCATTGGGTGCCGGCTCGCGTCCAGGTCAATGACGCAGATATCGTCGGCGACGAAGGCGCAACCGCCGCGGCATAGCGCGGCGGCCAGCGTCGATTTGCCCGCGCCCGAGGCGCCGCAGATCGCAACGGCGCGGCCATCCTTCGCGACCGCCGCGCCGTGAACCACGAGCGCGCCGCGCTGATACAGCAGAATGCAAAAGGCGGCCCCCAGCACGAAACCGGCGGCATCGCGGTCCGTCACGCCGGGCTCGGTCTCGACGGCGACGTCACGCCCCGCCGTAATCCGGAAGCGCGCCAACCGGGGAACGCGCAGGAGGAATGTTTCCCCCGTCATCTCCCATGTCGGCCCGCTTGCGGTCGCGCCATCCAACGCCGCTGGCACCGGACCGCGGCGGATCGAAATGTCCGTAGCCGCGGCCTGGGAAGGTTTGGGGATCGCGCCCGGCAATTCCAACTCGGAAGAGACGTGCAGACCACTGATGAGATAGCTGGGCATCGATACTCACTTACAGGTCGCGTAGAAAGCTCGCATAATGCATCCCCTGTCGATCGCACCAGATCGAACCTGACGCTGCGCGTTCATATCATGCGCGCAATCTAAATCGTTGCGGCGGGATTTCCCTGCGCATGCGGCGCGAAAGCCGCAATCTTGCCCGCCGGCGCGGCCATCAGCCGAACCGCGCAAGTGGCGTCACGCTGCCAATGCCGGCGGCGCCCACGACAATCGTCCCGCCCGCTACCAGCCAGGCATGAGCGATCAGTTGGCCTTGCGCATTGAACCCCGCGCCCAGATGGAAGGACGAACCGCAGCGGCGCCGCGTCAGCATCGCCTTCGCCGCCACTGCCTGCGGGAGGCACACCGCGTTCCACGGCACATTGCGCTCGGCAGTCGTTACCGCCAAGCGCACGCGTAACAACAACGCCTCGTCGCAGGCGTCTGTCTGGGGCGCGCGCGAAAGCCACGGCGCCATCAGACGAAAGGGAACCGTAAGGACGATCAGCCTGGCCAGCGCCAGAGCCAGGATCGCCTCGCAGACCAGAAAGCGGCCGGCGCTACTCATGCCGAGAAACGTCCCAAGCTTACGCCGCAGCTGCATGGACCATGCCGTTGTCGATGAGTTCATTGACGAACTTCAGCACCTCGGCTTCGCAGGTCCGTGCATCGACCTCGAACTCCTCGCACAGCCGCGCGCAGAGCTCGGCGATCGTCATCGGGCGCTCCAGCAATTCCCAAATTCGCACCGCTACCGCATTGAGGCCATAGTAGCGGCCGGCGGCGACGCTCATCATCACGCCCTCTTCCGTGCCGACGCGAGCGTAAAGTGTCTCGCCGGTGCGGCTAACTGCGGTATCAAGCGTGATCGAGATGGGCATCATGGCACGGAATCCAAGTTGTCGGAACACGTCCACCGCCACGAAAATGCTTCGTCACCGTTGCACGCAAGACCCGCAAGATTCGGATGCAAGCATAATTCGAATCACCGTTCGTCCTCGGTCGGCACGGCGCGACGGTAACAAGAATACGCATTCAATGCGATGTGTTTGAAGGACCAGACAGAATATTCCGTTTCCTTTGTCTCGGTGGGCCGGGAAGTGGGGGTCAGGACGCAGGACCAGACACAACTAGGATCTCCACCAGATTCAATAGCTTGCCGTGCTGCGTGTTGCGGATTGGACGGGACTCCTGGAGCAACCGGGGGGTAATCCACGGGCGCTTGCTGGGGGAGCCGGGTCGCGGGCCGGAAAGGCCGGATGGAGGGGGTGTAGAGGTGGGTCCGGACAGGGACATTATGGAAGGTGCGCAGTACGATGTGAACAGGGGAATCCCGAGAGAGGTAACCCGTGCGGCGCCGTGAGGCAAGAGATTATTGACGGCACCGAGCGACGGCCCTTCGGGGCATGGCGTCCGTTTGCTCAAACTCACCCAGTGCCGGGCACGGCAAAAGGAATGAGCATGGAAGTAGTCATCAACCTTTCGCAGCCGGAAGCGCTGCAGGCGACGAGGGTCTCCGCCACCTCGTTAAGTTGGCGCCAATTCGGGCCGGACCGCGACAATCCGCGGAAAAAGGAGCCCCGCCGAGTTCAAAAGGCTGGAACGCTTTCTGGTCGCATGAAACAATGTGCCTGACAGGATGAGGCGCGCTCACGAGACGGAGGGGCTAATGAACGAAGGATCGGGTCAACGTGATGGTCGATCGGCGGAATCCCCTGAATTGGCCCTGCTCCTCGTCCTTCTCCGCTGGCCCGCGGCGCCCGAGGCCGTGGCGCCGCGGCTTACAGCCCCAGCGGTGATCGATTGGCCGATGTTTTTCGCCCTGGTGCGCCGCCACCGCGTCGTCTCCTTGGCGGCGGCAACGCTTTCCAAAGCCGAAATGGCTGGTGTCGAACTGGGTGCGGACGGGGCAGCCGCGGCCGAGACTCTGCGGCGGCATGCGCGCGCTCTGGCGCGGGACAGCCTGCGCCAGATCGCCGAGGTGGTGGGGCTGATGCGGCTGCTAGCGGAGGCGGGCATCGCCTGTGTGCAGCTCAAGGGGGCGCCATTGTCGGTCCGCGCTTTCGGCCAGCCGCTGCTACGCGATGGGCGCGACATCGACTTGCTGCTTGAGTCCCGGCATCTGCCGCGGGCGGATGCCATGCTGACTTCGGCCGGTTACCAGCGGCTGAAACCGGGTGCCGGTTTCGGCTGGTGGTCACAGGCGCTCTATCAGCGTTATTCCCACGAATATGTGTACGCCGCCCCGTCCGGGGTGGCGGTGGAACTCAAAACGCGCCTTCAGCCGGCTGCGGGCCTGCTGCCTCTCCCGGTGCCGGACGTGCTGCGGCGCGCCGCGGTGGTCGAGGTCGCCGGAGCGCGGCTCGCCACCCTCGGCGACGCCGACATGATGGTGTACCTCTGTGCCCATGCGAGCCGGCACTGCTGGTTTCGCCTGAAATGGCTGGCCGATATCGGCGCGCTGCTCGGGCGCCCAAAGGTGGCGAACGGGCTGATGGCCGATGCCGACCGTCTCGGTCTGGCGGTTCCCGCGCTGGAGGCGCTGAGGCTCGCTCATGAGTGGTTGCAGGCGGAGGTACCCGAGGAACTATTGGCGCGGGCACGCGGCAATCGGCGGGTGACTCGGCGGCAACCGGCGGTCCTGCATGCGGTGACGCAGCTGGGGCCAAACGGCAACCCCTTCGCGATCCCGGACTTCGCGAGGCAGCTGGAGCGGTCGGAATACGCCCTTCGGTCGAATCTCGCGTATCGCTGTGCCCTACTGGAGTGGCACATGATGGTGGCGGCCTATTCGGCGGTGCGCGCCTTGCGGCCGGCCGCTTGAATCACGTTTCAAGCCGGACGGGAATCCCCGGATTCAACGCGATTTGGAATTGCTGCCCCCACACATCGCGATTTGACTTCGCGCCGCGCGCGGACGACAGTTATTGGAGGTTCGATCGAAAAAGGGTGCCAATTGCAATGGTGATGCTGGAGCATGCGCCGGTGGATCAGGCACGCGAGCGTGCGTTCGCCGCGCAAGGCCGGCGCGTCGGTGATTTCCGGCACCGCTTTCGCAAATGGATCGCGCTCAGCCAATACGGCTTTCCATTTACCGTCGGTCCCTGTCGCACGCCGGTAACCCGCTTCCGCGCCCTGGCCCGCCGGACGCGATTTGCGCGGAACGGCCAGTTGTTCCGCACGCTTGCAAATATTGCAATGACGTTGGGCTGGCCGGTTGGCGCTTGCTTGACTGCACGCGCCACATGCGCGCGCATGTGGCGCGGAAAAAGCCCACATGAGACGCGTGTTTTCTTCGACATGGCTTGGCTGGCGCTGCGCCATAGCATTCCGCCTCTCGAATACGCTCTCTACCGTTTCAATGAGCCGGCGCGGCGCAAGGACATGCACGAATACGTCTATTGGAACGATCTTCCCGGCCTGGCGGCGTTGAACGCACGGCTCGGCGCAGACAACCGCGACGTGCAGGACAAGCACCGCTTTGCCCAGATTTGCACGACGAATGGTTTTCCGCATGTGGAGACTTCGGCTGTGTTCGAGGGCGGCAGGCAGGTTTATCCCGCGACGCCCTTCGCGCCTAATGTCACGCAAATCTGGGCCAAGGCCCTGCGTCTCAAAGGCGGTGCCGGCGGCGCCAAATGGATCCGAGACGGCGCGGCCTATCGCGACAGCGGCGGTCGGCGCGTTCCGGCCGCCGAACTTGGCGACGAATTTCGCAAGCAGGATTGCCTCGTGCAGCCCTTCATCGAAAATCATCCCGATATCGCGCGCGTGACCAACGGCGCGCTGGCGTCGCTGCGCATCGTGACCGGACTTGATGGAAGCGAAGGAGCGGAGTTCGTTACATCGCTCATTACTCTGCCGCACGGTAAGTGCGATACGTCAGTCGGCGGAATAATTTGCAGCATCGAGCGGGAAACCGGCCGCGTCCGGAGCGCCGCGTTTCCGGACGGCGGGGGAGCGGAGTGTCATCCGGAAACCGGCTTGCCCATAGTTGGCATCATGCTACCCTTCTGGCGTGAGAGTATCGAACTTGTGCGGCGCGCACATCAAAGCGCTTTTGCGCGCTTTGCGTTCCTGGGATGGGACATCGCGCTGACAAACGAGGGACCGATACTTCTTGAGACCAATTCGGGTTGGGGCGCACTCTTTCATCAAGTGCTTGATGGGCCGCTGGGCCATACCGCGTTTTCGCGCCTCGTCAGCCGATATGCGTAAGCCCTGATGCGTCTGATCTGCGGAATGCTGCATCTCGACGGCACAAGCGCGAGCGAAGAGCTTCTGCGCGCGATGGCGGCACAGATGGACGTGGAGCGGCTTCGTCCCTCATTGTGCCTGTGGCGGAACGGACCGGCCGGCTTCGCCGTCCTCGATTTTTCTGCGCGCGGTGCGCAGGCCTCTGCATTGCCTGAACTCGGCGCATCGACAATCGCTGCGGATGTGCGGCTCGATGAACCTGTCGAGCTTGGACGGAGATTGTGCGGCGATGCGCCGGTTACGGAAGATGCGTTGCTCCTGGCCGCGCTGGAACGGTTTGGGCCTTCCGGTCTGGACCAGGTGCTCGGCGATTTTGCCTTGGCAAGTTGGAACAAAACGACCCAGCGCCTTGTCTGCGCCAGGGACGCATTTGGCATCCGCCCACTTGCCTATGTTCACCAGCCGGGCAGGCTCTTTGCATTCGCGTCCTTTCCAAAGGCCTTGTTTGGCAGCGCCATCGTGCCAAAGAAAATCGACGAAGACGCTTTGGCGCGCCGCATGGTGCTTGCGTTCCGTGTCGACGATTGCCTCGTCGCGGGCATCCAGCGCCTTCCTCCTGCTCATTTCATCGAAGTGTCGCGCCAAGGGCTATCGCTGACGCGCTATTGGCAGCTGAATCGCACGGCCTTGGGCATGAAGCGTTGTTCCCCGGACGAGGCCGCGCGCGAATTGCGCCAGCTGGTGGACGAGGCCGTCAAGTGCCGCCTGCCGCGCTACGGGGAGATCGGCGCGCATTTGAGCGGCGGGCTCGATTCCTCGGCAATCGCGGTTCTGGCCATGCGGCGGCTTCGCGAAGCGGGACGCGCCTTGCACGCCTATTCGTTCCTCGACCGACAGCGTAACGACATTACGCTCGAAGACGAAACCGAATTCGTCAAGGCCGTTTTGGAACAGGAAGGTGATATCGATTGGACGCCGATCCGTCCGCCGGCAGGGGTGACACTCGGCGCACAGATGGATGCCGACAAGATGACGCCGCTGCGCGCGGACGCGCCTGAGAACGCGGTGTGTACGCGCGCCGAGGAACAGGGCGTCGGGCTGGTGCTGTCGGGCTGGGGCGGCGACGAAGGCGCGACCTTCAACGGCAGAGGCACGTTGGCCGAGCTGTTCCTACACGGGCGCTGGCGCACCATTGCGCGCGAAGTGGCAGCGCTGAAACGCGAGCGGGGCTGGCCGGCGTCACGCATTTTCTACGGCGAGGTCCTTTCCTACCTGTTGCCCGAACCAGCGATCCGCCTGGCAAGAGCCATCACCGGTAGAAAACCCAATCTGCAAACACTGATTGGCCGAATATTGTCAGGCGCAGCGCGCCGTCGGCTTGCCGAGTCCGGCGGCCAAGAACTCAGCATGGCACCGGATGGACGCGAGAACCGCTGGCGATTGATGACGAGCCCCCATATCACCGAGCGCGTGGAAGTCTGGGCGCAAACCGGCGCGCGACACGGCCTGGCCTTCGCATTTCCGCTGCTTGATCGACGCGTGGTCGAGTTTTCGCTTTCACTGCCTAGCGCACTGTTCCTGCGCGACGGTTTTCGCCGCCGTCCCTTTCGTGACGCCATGGCCGATGTGCTGCCTGCGTCGGTGCGTTTGCGGCACCAGAAATATCAACCATTTCCGAGCCACATGCTCGACCTCGCGGAAAGCAAGGACGAACTCCTCGCGCAAATCGATGCTTATGGGCAAAACGAAAACGTACGCAGCATGATCGATCTTGCGCATCTGCGCCGGCTGGTCGAGGCATTTCCGTCACCAGAACGCGTGCGCGAGGAAATGCGCAAGGGCGACGAACCCACCGCAGCCGTGTCGCTGATCATTGCGGCACACATCCTGGAGGCGGCGGCCTATCTCGAACAGCACGGCGAGCCGGCTCAATATTTTAAGCCGACGCGCCCGCCGATAGGCGGCGAAGCTGTTGTGCGGCAGAAGGCCCAACGGCGCGAGAAGGCACGCTAACGAACCGGTTTTCCCCTGGAAACGCGGTGGCGAAGGAGGAATTCAACGACGCTATTCGCATTTTGCCGGATTTCGTCGCAGCCTACACGGGCCGGGGTTTGCTTTACGAGAACATAGGCAATTGGGCGACGGCAAAAGAGGATTTTGAAAAAGCTCTGAGCCTTTCGCCCGACTTCGACGCCGGACTCGCAAGGCGGGCGCGGAAGGAGGCGAAGGCAGAGCTCGCGAAGCAGACAGAGCTCGCGAAAAAGGCAGAGCTCGCGAAGTTGGTTCCCGACGATATCCGGATACTTTTGGATCACTATCTGTATCACGGAGTTCCCAAATACAGTCAGCGGCCTCAAACGTCGCAGTATAAAAGCATGGGCAATGCCCGTCTGAGCGAGTGGCAATTTTTCTTCCTTACCGAATTGAAATTGGCCGGAGATACCAAACAACAAAAGTGGGAACGTATGTTCGTCGATGGGCGTTTCCGGTGAACTCAGGCAGCAATCAACTGGCTGCCAAAGGTTTCCGTGCGATCCCACTCGCCTCGCGCCAGGCGTCAACCCGGTTCATCGGTTTTTCGGTCAGTGTGTCGGTGCGGCCGGCGGCGGAGCGGAAGAGGGGAGCCTTGCCGGCGTCGCGGATGCCGGCCGCCTCTATATAGGCGTCGAGACAGGCTTCGAGCGTGTGATGCGCCGGCATCTCATACCGCTTGCCGCCTTTTTCATGCAGACGCACCCACCAGCGCTTGCCCTTGGGGTAGTAGTCCTCGACGCGCATGGCGACGACCGCGCCAATGCGGGCAAAGGCGAACGTCATCACCGAAATCGCCGCTCTATCCCGCAAGCCGACGAGCGTTGACGTGTCGATGCTGTCCAAAAGCTCGCGGGCCTGTTCGCCGGTGAGCACCGTAGTCTTGCCGGTCTTGACGACGTGCTTCGGCCCGCGCACGGCATGGGCCGGATTGGTGGCGACGACCTGGCCGGTGACGAGCCACGACGCCGTGATGGCCGGCGACGCCGGTCAGCGGCCGGGATTCGGCTGGCACAAGAGCCTTTGATTCGCTATCCGATTCCATGGCACTTAGTGTAACATAACGTCCTCACATGAGGGCTGTTGGGGTCAAGTCATATTCTGCAGCTTTGTGGAAGTTTCGGCTCACTTCAAGCCGATTTTTGCCGAGGCTCGCTGTTAAGCCATGGCGGGGGCGAAGCTGATCGAGTTGCGCAGCCCCCGCCATGGCGATTCCAGGATTCCGGTCAGACCAAACATTACAGCCGTCAGCATGACCGTGACGGCGGTTCAAGGCACGCGACAAATCATGCGGTAGCCGATACCGCCCACCGCGCCGATCAGATCAATGTGCAAGTATCACGCGCTTGTCGTCAGGCCAGCGTGCAATCCGCTTCGCTGCTATCCCTCGTCAACCCGAGCCCTTCCTCACCTGCGGCCTCGACACCGCAGAACCTCACATCCGGTCGCCGCTTATAGCGGCGGGCACCAAAATTCCTCATACTCGAGGTCGTCGGGCTCGGAAAGAGCGGAACCAATCTTTATCGCGGCATCTTGCAGCCAGGACGTTATACGGTCCGCTCGCCGAGATCCGGCAAGGGCGCTTCCCTCGTGGATGGCTAGGTTCTCCTTTGACGTTACGCGCTGGATTAGGCCGCTTTCAACACAGCCTCCTCCGGCACTTCCCCCTGTGTCACGTAGCGCCAGAGCGCGATTAGCAGTTTGCGGGCCAGCGCGACAATCGTGATCCACCGGATCCGCCCGCCGAACCCACCGCGTCGAGCCGACGCAATTTCGCTCGCGATTTGCGTCGGCTAAAAACGATGCATATAAAGTGCATGCTCTGGTTCGAATCCTGTTTGCTCAGCAAGTTATTAAGTTTTTGATATTGCATATATTATTGTCTTTCTAGGAAGCCTATTTTCTCGCGAATTTGCGGGAGTTACCGGTCTCGTGTTCAAAGCGATTCGCGGCATAGACGGTTTCACGCGCGATTTCAGCCGCGGCCGTTATGCGCGGTGGCCTATACAACCCCCTCCACCTAGTGGCATGGGCGGACGCGTCGAAGGTGGCGCTCTCCGCGGGTCGCGCTGATTTCGGAATCCCATTCGATTCTTTCAGACCGGAAAATGCTCTAGTCGTCCCTGGGCACGGCGGGAATGTTTCTGCGGTTTCGCATGGACTTTTGCGGCTTATGCGCGGTTGCCGCGAGCGCAGAAATCCCAATTTGTCGATAGAGCTTGGAGACGAGGTCGTCCGATCGACTCATAGTGGCGGGTTGCGGAATGTCCCGTTCGGTTGCCATTGCTTCTGTCCTTTGCTGAATGAGGAAGCCCGTGGGGAACTCAGATGATTTTTCAGGTGGCGAGGAAGTCAGTGCCGTTCAACAGACGTCTTCTATTGGCCATTCACGTGCAAGCCAGGTGCCAACCAAATTAATCCAGAAAGGACTGGACTTCGGCTGGGAACAGAGCGTCACTGGTCCGCCCTCGTAGAGTGCCAAATGCTCTTCCGGGATCCTGCCCCGCCGGCTTTCGCGCCAGTGCGGGGCTTCGGTGGTGACGGCGGAAGACGCCGCTCCAAACCGAACAAAGGATCCCATCAATGTCACCGAAAAAACGGTCACCGAACAACCTGACCAGCACCCAGCTTGTGCTGCTGTCCGCCGCCGCACAACGGGAAGACGGCGCCATTGAACTTGCGCCTAACCTCAAGGGCGCCGCCGCCGACAAAGTAGTCGGCAAACTGCTGCGTGATGGATTGATTGGGGAAATCCCGGCGCGCGGCGCGCTACCGATCTGGCGCCGTGACGAAGATAAGGAAGCGGTCGCGTTGCGCATCACCAAGCGCGGCCTTGCGGCCATCGGGATCGATGAACATCGCGCACCGCTGGAGGCTGAAAAAAATAGCGGCACCTGGCGGGCAACCGATCCTGCATGCAACAAGCTTGTCCGTCGGGCCTCTGCAGTGCGTCGCAAGAAAACCAGTCACGAGGCCCCGCAAAAGTCCGCCAATTCCAGCCGGGCAGACTCAAAGCAGGCCCTTGTGCTCGCGATGCTCCAACGGAAACAGGGCGCAACCATTGCGGCCGTCATGAAGGCAACAGGCTGGCAGCCCCACTCGGTCCGCGGCTTTTTGACGGCGGTGGTGCGCACCAAGCTCGGCCTCACGCTCGTCTCCGAGAAGACCGGCGAAGCGCGCGTCTACCGCATCGTCGCAAACGATGTCTCGCCGAAGCGCAAAGCCAGGCCGGGCCGCAAGGCGGCGTGACCGGCATGCCTCGCCCAGCGTCTGATCGCGCGGCGATCGAGACCGAGATCGTCCGCGTGCGGTCGCTCGGCCTCGACGCGCTTCGCACCCTGTGGCGCGTGATGTTCCGCTCCTCCCCGCCGCCGGCCTTCACCAAGGACCTCATGGCGCGGTTCCTCTGCTGGCACTTCCAGGAGCAGGCCCGGGGTGGACTTGATCCGGAGACCGCAAAGCATCTCGACGGCCTCGCACGGGGCGGCAAGCCGGGAGCGAATCGCCCCAGGCGCCTCAAGCCCGGCACCGTCCTTCTGCGGGAATACCAGGGCGAGCGGCACACCGTCACTGTCGTTGCAGAAGGATATTTGTGGCGAGAGACGACCTATGCAAGCCTCTCGACTATCGCGCGGGCCATCACCGGCACGAGCTGGAACGGACCGCGCTTCTTCGGGCTGCGGAGCGGCGCGGAGTCAACAGCTTTGCCGGAAGCGGCCAATGTGTCGCCGGCACCAGACAAGAAGCGACGTCTTATTCGGGCGGCCAAGTCGCATCCGGCTGGCGCTGCACAAAATCTCGTCGGTGATGGGGAGCGCAGACCATGAAGCCTATCGTTCCCAAGCCCCAACGCTGCGCGATCTACACCCGCAAATCGACCGAGCATAATCTCGATCTCGAATTCAACTCGCTTGATGCCCAGAGGGAAGCCTGCGAGGCCTATGTCAAGAGCCAGGCGCATGAGGGCTGGCGCCTCGTTCCGGACCGCTACGACGATGGCGGGCTCTCGGGTGCCTCCCTCGACCGCCCTGCCCTGCAAAAACTCTTGGCCGATGTTGGGGCCGGCAGGATCACCATCGTGGTGGTCTACAAGGTCGATCGCCTCACCCGCTCGCTCGCCGACTTCGCCAAGCTGGTCGAGTTGTTCGATCAACATGGGGTCTCGTTCGTGTCGATCACCCAGTCGTTCAACACCACGTCCAGCATGGGCCGGCTCACGCTCAACGTGCTGCTCTCCTTTGCCCAGTTCGAGCGCGAGGTGATCGGCGAGCGGGTGCGCGACAAGATCGCGGCCTCCAAGCGCAAGGGCCTCTGGGTCGGCGGACCCGTGCCGCTCGGCTATCGCTGCATCGACAAGAAGCTCGTCGTGGTGCCCGAGGAGGCGGAGGTGGTCCGCACCATCTTCACACGCTATCTGGAGCTTGGCTCCATGGGAGCTTTGATCGCGGAGCTCGATCGCCAGGGCATAAAGACCAAGGTCAACGGCCGTCGCGACGGCGGCAGGAGCGGCGGCATCCGCTTCGGCGTGGGTTCCCTCGCCCATCTGCTCAAGAACCGGTTCTACATCGGCGAGGTCACCTATCGGGGTGAGGTGCATCGCGGTGAGCATGAGCCGATCCTCACCCGCGACCTGTTCGAGGCCGTGCAGGCCAAGCGCGCCGCCAACGCCGTCGCGCGGCAGGTCCGGCTCAGGGGCTCTGCCGCCATTCTGACCGGCCGCCTCTTCGACGACCGCGGCAACCGCATGAGCCCGACGCATGCGAACAAGCGCGGCGTCCGCTACCGGTATTATGTGTCGCATGCGATTTTGCAGAACCGCAAGGCCGAGGCAGGCAGCATCGCCCGCGTGCCGGCCCCCGAGATCGAGACCCTCGTGTGCGAAGGGATCCGCAGGCACCTTGCAGCAATGGGTGACGGGGAGCCTGCGCCGGCTACCGCGGACCGCGACCTAATCGAGCGCCATGTCGCGCGCGTGATCGTAAAACCTCAGGCATTGGAAGTCTGCCTCATTCCCGCGTGCAAGGCAGAAAACCACGGCCTCGATGACCTGGCTCCCCGCCATCCGCCGATACCCACGATCACGCTTCCCTGGACCGCGCCAAGCTTCGCGGCCGTGAAGGGCATTGTTCATGCGCCTTGCGCAAAACCGGCAATGAGGCCCGAAAGCCGGGACGCTCTGCTCACTGCAATCGCCAAGGCCCGGGGATGGATCGACGCCATCCGGCTTGGCCGCATTGCCTCCTTCGCCGAGATTGCCGAGCGTGAGGCCCAGGGCGAACGGCACATCCGCCTGCTGGCTCTTCTCGCCTTCCTGTCGCCCCGCATCATTGCGGCGATCGTCGATGGCACCGCACCGGCGGATCTCACCGTCACCGGCCTCGCCAAGGCCCTGCCCTATTCGTGGGCCGAGCAGGAGGAGAGGGTTGGACTCTCATTGTAGCACCGGCGATTAATGCCGGCGTCATCGGTCGCGGCGGGGAAATCGCTTGAAGCAAACACGCAACCAAAAAGACGGCCTTCCGGCTCAAGATGCGCATCGCTCGGTCAAAGTGTCTGCCGATGCCGTGGACTCGTGCCGGCGTCCGCCTGATCCCCGAAGGGCACTCCGCGAACCGGTCTCTGTCTGCAATCGAACCAGTCTCAGCCACGGCTAAACGGAAATTAGAAAATGGCGAGCAGAGACCGGCGCCCGAAACCTACCCCGCAAGGGCCGAAATACCGAAAATTACCGGCCAGAGACTGGGATCGGCCAGCGTAACCCGCGGGAATGTCGCGGATTCTCACACACCGGGAAATAATACCCCGGAGACCGGACTGCCTGGCTGGGCAAACAGGATTCGAACCAAAGGATGCACTTTATATGCATCATATGCATCGCTTTTAGCCGACGAAAAACGCGAGCGAAATTGCGTGACGCTCGATGCGGTGAGTTCGCGGCCAGAAATTCAATGTCGGGGGAAGGCGCCGGTTGTTATTCCGACCAGGTTTCAGAGGACGTGCGAGCGGATTTCACGGCGCAGAACCGACTGGACTTCCGCCGCATAGTACGCATTGGTGTCGTCATGGGCTGGCCGAGCCAGAGCCGCCCATTAAAGGACTCGCCTTGCGATTTGCGGGCCTTTGGGGGGATGTCGGATTAACACACCTAGTACGCAGGATATCCGGTCATGACCACGTTAAGTAAGTTCAAGAAGGGGGATCTCCTGTTGCGGCAAGGCGATGCGAGCGACCGCGTGCTGCGGGTTAGGAGCGGCGAGATCGAGGTCCTGCGGGAGGTCGGCGCCACCTCTGTCCTGCTCGGTCATGTACGAGACGGCGAGTGGCTGGGCGAGATGGGCGTCATCGAGGGCCGCGGCCGCAGCGCGACGGCACGCGCCACTGCGGACGGCGAAGTTGAGGTCCTGACCGCGCGGCAGTTCTTGGAGCGGGTGAGCAGCGATCCCGAGCTGGCGCGCAATCTGATTCTGCGGCTCAGCATCAGACTGAGGAGAATCGAGGACAAAATTGCGGGAGACGTGCTGCCCTTCGCGCATGACCGTTCCCCGGACGGGACGGGTGAAACGGCGTCGGGCACGGTCATCGCCGACGATGCCACGATTTCGCTCGCCGCTCAGAGCGATACGTTGCGCGCTCGGATCGGCGTGGCGCCCATTCATGTCGCCAAATTGCCTTTCCTGGTTGGCCGGGTCCCGGTCGACGGTGATGCCCAGCCTTTGCGACGCCCCGATCTCCTGATCGACGATGAGGAGCCTTTCCGCCTCTCGCGCCAACATTTCATGATCGCGCGGAGCGGCGACCGGCTCCTTGTATCAGACCTCGGGAGCACGCTCGGGACGATGGTGAACGGGCGGGCGATCGGCCACCATTTCATGAAGGACGCAGAACCGCTGCATCGCGGCGAAAATCACATTGTAGCGGGCGGCTAGAATTCCCCCTTCGAGTTCTTGGTATCCATCGGTTAGTAGGGCACGCCGGGCCACCTCATAGGTTGGTGCGGCTCCTTCAGCTTCTGCGAGACCTCAATTGTGCTCACGGCCCTCGAAGCCGTCACATGTCGAGCATCGTGCTCGATCGGCGCGGCATCAGGCAGGCGCAAATCCGAGGAGCCGCCGCTGCTCCTGCCAATCGTGTGGCAGATTCCTGGAGAGCATTACGAGCGGTGTGGGCGTCAGCTCGACGGGCTGTTGGCCGACCAGGTTCGCACGAACGATTTCAGGAGAGAGATAAGAGAGCGCACGAGGGCATTGTCACACTGAGCAAGTAGAAGCCGTTTTCGATCGTGGCGAGGCATTGGAATCGCTTAGCCGGGCTCTCTCCGGGAAGACAGTAGAAGCAAGTAAAACCCGCTAATGTGACAAAGTCCGCGGCCTGGATCGATGGCTTGGCACAACGCCTCGACGTTGCCAATCAATTGGCGCGGTGCGTCGCCGGCACGACCAACTCGCCCGCATCGAACTGCTGCTGCAGCAGATCGCTGATGTCGAGGCTGAACGCGATGTATCCATCGAGGCAGATGTGGACGGGCGGCCGTCGCCGGTCGCACTGCTCGCGCGGCTCAAGGCAATTGGTCCGCAGATTGGCACGGTACTTTATCATGAAGGCCTCTACCGAAGCTTCGCCAATCGGCGTGATGTGGCCGCCTATGCTGGGCTGGTACCGACGCCGTGGCGGAGCGGCTCGATCGACCGGGAGCAAGGCATCTCCAAAGCCGGCAATCCGCGTCAGCGTCACATCATGATCGAGCTGG
This sequence comes from uncultured Alphaproteobacteria bacterium, assembly GCA_963706215.1. Taxonomy (GTDB): domain Bacteria; phylum Pseudomonadota; class Alphaproteobacteria; order Rhizobiales; family Beijerinckiaceae; genus Methylocapsa. Next base: position 1,454,944 of record OY970154.1, read on the forward strand.
CCTGGTTGTGGCTGAGGCATCAGCCAGACAGTGTGCTGAGCGGCTGGTTTCGTGCGGGCGGATCCGGCGGATCACGATTGTCGCGCTGGCCCGCAAACTGCTAATCGCGCTCTGGCGCTACGTGACACAGGGAGAAGTGCCGGAGGGGGCTGTGTCAAAGGAGAACCCAGCCATCCACGAGGGAAGCTGACCCTTGCCGGATCTCGGCGAGCGGACCGTATAACGTCCTGGCTGCAAGATGCCGCGATAAAGATTGGTTCCGCTCTTTCCGAGCCCGATGACCTCGAGTATGAGGAATTTTGGTGCCAGCCGCGATAAGCGGCGACCGGATGTGAGGTTCTGCGGTGTCGAGGCCGCAGGTGAGGAAGGGCTCGGGCTGACGACGGGATGGCAGCGAAGCGGACTGCACGCTGGCCTGACGACAAGTGCGTGGCACTTGCACTCCGATCTTCGGCGCGGTGGGCGGCATCGGCTACCGCATGGCTTGTCGTGTGCCCGTGAACCGCCGTCACGGTCACGCTGACTGGAATCCTGGAATCGCCATGGCGGGGGCTGCGCAACTTGATCAGCTTCGCCCCGCCATGGGGCCCGACCAGCGGGCGCCGGTGATCTTTCGCGCGACCACGGAGAGGGAGCGGTAGCGCTGACCGCGCCACTCGATCCCGTCGGCATGGATGAGGACCACATGGGTGACCCCGCGCCATTCGCGCACGAGCCGCGTGCCTAGCCTCAACGAGACCGGCGGCGCCTCCGCTAAAACAGGCGTCCGACTGCTGCAGGTCGAAACAAAACACATGCAGCTTCATGCGCACGCCGCCGATGACGCCGACGCATTCGCCGAAATCGACCTGCGCGTGGCCGGGCGGATGGACGAGCGGGACGCCGACCTCGCGCGATCTGGCGCGGGCGATCCGCACGTAATCCTTCACCACCGTGTAGCCGCCAGCGTAGCCATGTTCGATCCGCAGCCGTTCGAAAATATAGTCGCTCCCTGCGGATCCGGCAGCGGCACAGAATCACAAGTGAGTTATCTCAGGATCGGCTCTAGGGAGGAAGAAATTCCCTCGGCCTGGAGACGACGAACGGCACATGAAAGCTGATCTGATTTAGATACGCGTCCTGCAGCCAGCGGAGGAACTGGGAAACACTATCGACCTGATCATCGTGGCGACCGTTCGGAAACGACAGCAGCTCGGTGAGGAACTCGCCCAGCCATGCCGCGCTCTTTGGCAGATAGACGTGTCCCGCCTCAATCTTCGCTGACTGCGCCGCCATGCGGTCCACTTTGCTTCCCTCCGGCTTGACGCCGGTCGGACGCGTCATTCCGCCGGGCATCGTGGCCCTGAGATCCTGCAAAAGGTTCATGCCCGGACCCGCATCCTCAATCAGGACTGTGGTCGCGCGATGCTCGGCCGCCAAACCGATGACCTTGCGGCGCAGGTCCGGATATTCGAGGCGACCCCGATAGACATGAACGAGGTAGGCATCGCTTTTATGAACAAGCCAAGTCGAGCATGCCGAATGGTCGTTGCGACCGCTCGTCATCATGGCGACGTCCCAGCTCTGGACGATCCGCGTTCCCCAGGGCCCCGCCGGCAAGTCGTCATAGGCCGGGAACCATGACCGCCGGATAAGGTTGCCTTCGACCGGCACCGGCTGTTGCTGATATTGGGCGGAGAAAAGCAGGCTTCCCACCTCTGCTTTGATCGCCTCCAGGGCCTCTCGGCTCTCGCGCTCCGAATGGAGAATATCGCCGCTCCGGCGCACATGCGTTCCGCCGCGCCCGAGCTCAATGGTCTCCTCCTCCAACGCGATCGCTGGTATGTTCAGAAGATTCCAACCGCCTTGTCGCAGGAGGTGGCCAGCGAGGTCATCCTCATGCAAGCGCTGCATGACCGCAATGATGGAGCCCGTTTGTTTGTCATTGAGGCGGGAGACAAGTGCGCCGCCATACCAGTCGATCACGCGCTTCCTGGCCGTCTCCGAATGGATCTCATTGGCGTTCAGGGGATCGTCGACGATGATCAGATCGGCGCCTCGTCCGGTAAGCGTTCCGCCAACTGAGGTCGCATATCGGCTGCCCCCTTGGGAAGTGACGAGCTCGAGTCCGGTTTCTTTCGCCAAGTGCAGGTTGGGGAAGACCGCCGCATACCATTCCGAGGCGATCACCATGCGAAACTGCCGGTGGAGTTCGGCCGCGAAGTCGCCCGAATAGCTCGCCACGATGACGTGGCGTGTCGGATCATGGCCGAGCAGCCAAGCGACATAGGCGACTGTCAACGGCGGAGTAAAAGCCGGCCATCGGGGCGGAGCAAAACCAGGCCAGTTTGCGGCGTGGACGTAGGGCACGATGCGCCACGTCCGCCCCGGCGGAGATGGCCAGGGTTTCGCAGCCGGGGCGGGACGTGGCTTTCAGGAGGCGCTGATGATTTCGCCGGTTTCGGGATCGGCGGCTACGGCTTCCGCATCGGAAGGTTGGGCCGCACGCCGCCGCCGGGCCTTCGACTGTTTCAGCCGGTAGCTCTCGCCGTTGAGCTCCAGGATATGGACATGATGCGTCAGCCGATCGAGAAGCGCGCCGGTCAGACGCTGGCTGCCGAAGATGCTGGTCCATTCCTCGAACGGCAGGTTCGAAGTGACGATGGTCGAGCCGCGTTCATGACACTGGCTGAAGATCTCAAAGAGTAATTCCGCGCCGGTCTGCGAGAGCGGCACATAGCCGAGTTCGTCAATGATGAGCAGTTTGACGGCGGCCAGCTGCGCCTGGAGTTTCAGGAGACGCCGCTCGTCGCGCGCTTCTCTCAATTGATGAACGAGCCCGGCCGCCGTGAAGAAGGAGACCGGGAAGCCGCGCTGACAGGCCGCGAGGCCGAGCGCCAGACAGGCATGCGTCTTGCCGGTGCCGCTGTTGCCGAGAGCGATGACATTGTCTCGGGCGACGACATACTCACAGCGGGCGAGTTCGAGAACGAGCGGCTTGTTGAGCGACGGGATCGCGGCGAAGTCGAATGTATCGAAACTCTTCACCGCCGAGAAGCGCGCACCGCGGATGCGGCGCTCGACCATGCGCCGTTCACGATCGATGAGTTCAAGCTCGGCGAGACGCAAGAGGAAGCGGACATGATCGAGCCCCTCGCGTGCGGCCTCGGCGGCGACTTTTTCATATTCGCGCAGGAAGGTCGGCAATTTGAGCTGACGCAGATGATGCGCGAGCAGCACCTGGGGCGGCGCCGGGCTGGCGGGAAGAGCTGCGGTCGTCATGCCGCCCTCCCGGAAACGAGAGCCATATAATCGGCGGCCAAGGTCGTCTTAACGCTGGCGACGGGCAGATAGGGATAGTCGCCGAGATCGAGGTTTGCGGGTCTGCGTTCGACCTTGGCGATGACGAGTTGCTTGACGGCGTCGAAGCCGATGGCGCCGAGCCGGATCGCGTCGAGCGCAGCCGCCGCGACGATCACCTCGGAAAAGACCTCCATCAGCCGCAACACCTGGATGAACTCGCGCTTGCCACGGTTGCCCATGCGGGCTTCCAACAGCCGGCGCAGATGTTGAAGAGACTCCGGCAATATCCAGTTCTGTAGGGGCGCCGCCTGGTCGAGCGCGCCGGGCTTTTGCTCAAGCAGCGCCAGATAGTGCATGGGATCGAAGACAAACTGGCCACGACCATAGACACGCGGATGGCGGGCGATCTCGACAGCGCCACAGAGGATCGCCACCTTGTCGACGAACCCTTTCACCAGCACGTCACGAAAGCCATAGGCCGTTGGCACGGAATAATCGTTCACGCGATAGCGCACGAGCGCCATGGAAGAGACCTTCGTCGCGTATTTGTGGCAAGGCTCGAACGGCGTGGCCGGCAGATCGCGCAAGGCCGCTTTGTCAGCTTCAAGCCGCTCGCCGATCGTCTGCTCGTGACGGCCGGCGCGTTCATTCTGGCGGGCGCGGCAGCGCTCCTCGAGCATGGCGTTCAACGCCTCGAAGGATGCCGCATGCGGCACGGGCGCCAAGAAGTTGGCGCGCGAATACTTTACCAGCCCCTCAACCTTGCCTTTGTCGTTGCCCTTACCCGGCCGCCCGAACCGGTCCTGAAACAGGTAATGGCTGACGAGTTCGGTGAAGGCTCTGGTGCGCAGGCGTTTGCCGTCGCCGAGAATCCTCGCCACCGCGATTTTGAGATTGTCGTACAAAATCGAAATCGGCACGCCACCGAAGAACGCAAATGCCGAGACGTGGCCGTCGAGAAAGGCTTCCGTCGTCTCGGCCGGATAGGCCTTGACGAAACAGGCGTCCGAATGCGGCAGGTCGAAACAGAAGACATGCAGCTTCATCCGCACCCCGCCGATGACGCCGATGCATTCGCCGAAATCGACCTGCGCGTGGCCAGGCGGATGGGCAAGCGGCACGAAGACCTCACGTGACCGGGTGTGCGCCAGCCGCACATAATCCTTCACCACCGTATAGCCGCCGAGGAAGCTGTGCTCGATCCGTAGCCGTTCAAAAATCCGCTTCGCCGTGTGCCTTTGCTTCGGCGGCGCCGTCTTGTCGGCCTCCAGGATCGCATCGATCACCGGAACCAGCGGCCCGAGCTTCGGCCGCTCCGGAGCCTTGGACCGCACATAGCCGGGCGGCGCCGAGTACCGGCACATCTTGGCGATCGTATCCCGGCTCAGTCCGAAAACCCGCGCCGCTTCCCGCCGGCTCTTCCCTTCAATGAAAACAAACCGTCGAACCGCTGCGTAAATCTCCACTGCAAACATCCCCGGCCATCCCTGTTCGAATCAGTGTTCGAAAAGGTTCAGCCTCGAAAGTGGCCGGGTTTTACGCCGCCACGCAGCCGCATAATGCCGCCGCTCCGTGGCCTACTATTGCTCCGCCGCGTACAGCTGCCAAAGCCGATGGCCTTGACCTGTCCGCTGCCCCCTCACCTTCCCTGTGATGAAGCCGCGATCGAAGGACAGCGTCGGCTTCTCATGTGCGTTCCTGGCCAGAATGCTTTTCTCGACATTGGTCGATGCTGATTATGTCGAGACGGAGCGGTTCTATGCCGAGCACAAAGGAAGGACGATTGAGCGAGGCGATGAGACGTCTCTTACTGCGCTGAGCGCCGCTCTAGACGCGCATCTCATGACGAAGATTGCGGACGTACCGCAAACGCCGTTGAACAAGCTTCGTGCCAAAATTCTGTCGCATGTGAGAGCCGGGGCCGCGCGCGATCGCGGGGTGTTCACCCTGACGGTTCCGACGGGTGGCGGCAAGACGCTTGCTTCGCTCGCCTTCGCGCTCGATCACGCAATCCGGCACGATCTCGACCGGGTGATTATCGTCATCCCGTTCACGTCGATCATCGAACAAACCGCCGCAGTTTACCGCGAGGCCTTTGGCGTCCTTGGCGGGTCGGTACTCGAACACCACTCAACCTTCGAGGAAGACAAGCTCCGCGATCCGCGTGATCTGGAACCGGAAAAGAAGTTGAATCTCGCCATGGAAAACTGGGATTCGCGCATCATTGTGACGACAGCGGTGCAGTTTTTCGAAAGCCTATTCGCAAATCGGACATCACGCTGCCGCAAGCTCCATAACATCGCCCGCTCGGTAATCGTGCTCGACGAGGCGCAGACGCTACCGTTGCCGCTCTTGAAACCTTCCGTCGCCACGCTCGACGAGTTGGTTAGGAATTATGGTTCGTCCGTGGTGCTCTGCACCGCAACCCAACCGGCCTTGTCCGAGACTGACGACCCGAAGCATTCGTTCAAAGGAGGGTTCCGATTTCCGCACGAACTCGCCCCGGACGTGCCAGGACTGTTCGCGGCGCTGAAACGGGTAATAGTCCAGAAGGCGGCAGGCAAGCTTTCCGATGGCGACCTTGCTGACCGCATGGCGGACGCCGAACAGGCGCTGACCATCGTCAACACGCGCAGACACTCGAGGGCATTGTTCGCGGCGATCGAAGGGCAACCTGGTGCGCGTCTGCTGACGACGGCGCTTTGCGCCAAACATCGACGTGTGGTCCCGGACAAAATCCGCGCCGATCTCAAAGATGATAGGCCATGCTGGCTGGTGGCCACGTCTTTGATCGAGGCGGGGGTCGATGTTGATTTCCCGCTGGTCCTGCGCGCCGAGGCGGGGCTGGACTCGATAGCGCAGGCTGCCGGGCGCTGTAATCGAGAAGGAAAGCGACGGGTGGAAGACAGCCTTGTCGTGGTGTTCGAGCCGAGCGACCACAAACCACTACCGGCGCTGAACCGCCAGGCCGATGCCGGGCGCAGTGTGCTTCGCCGGTTCGACGATCCGCTTGGGCCGCCAGCCATCGAGGATTATTTTCACGAGCTTTATTGGGTCAGGGGGGAAAAGGCCCTCGACGAGAAAAGGATTCTGGACCTCATCGCCGAGCGGACAGGCAACTTCGACTTCCCCTTCGAAACGATCGCAGGATTATTTCGGCTGATCGACGAGACCATGCTGCCGGTGATCGTCCCGTGGGACGATAAAGCTAAGCGCGCAATCGGGCAGTTGCCCTTCGCGCTGCGCACCTCCGCCCGTAAGCTGCAAGGCTATGTCGTGCCGGTGCCGCGGAAGGCGCGGATGGGCCTAGTCGTTGTCGGCGCGGCGCGGCTCGTCGAGAAGAAGCGCTTCGGCGACCAATTCGTGGTGTTGGAAAACTTGGATATTTACCGGAAAACGACCGGGCTGGACTGGAACGATCCCACCTATTTGGCTGCGGCCGGGTTGGTTGGATAAGAAAAAAGATGGGGGCCATCGGCCCGGCCGTGATAGTAATACAACGATAGCAGGGTGCATTATGAATATCACTCAAGATATTTATTAAGCGGTTCATAAATATGGGAACATTCACGCGGCGTATTTGAGCGAAGGTTTCTGAAAAAAGGAGATAATTTTCCAGGGGTCATTTTGCAGTTGGCGCATCGATGATCGAACCTTGCGCTTGAAGCCGTCCCTGCTGGTGACAGCCATGCGGCCGACGGTGTCCGCTTTCAGATGCTTCCACACCAGCTCATCCGGGTTGCGATCGGGTGAATAAGGAGGCAGATAAAACAGCCGCAGCTTTCCCTTCAGGGTTTCGACAAAAGTTCTTGTTTTCTTCGCGACGTGTGCAGGTCCGCGATCAACGATCAAAAAGATCTCGTGCTTGGCGCCGACGATCAATCGCGTCATAAACTCGATAAACACCGCAGCGTTGACGCCGCCTTGTTGCTTGATCATGAAGCGCATGTGGCCGCGCGAGGAGATCGCTGAAAGCAAACTCACGCCATGGCGAGCGCCCGTGGCCTCGACAATGGGCGGTTCGCCTTTTTTACCCCAGGTGCGCCCGGCAGGGTGACCGGAACGGATGTGGGCGGCATCGCCAAAATAGATGTCAGCTCCTTGTTGTTGCGCTCCCGGTACTAGACGCGGTTGGATAAGGCATTGAGATGATTCATAAAGGCGATTCTTTTCGGCAAGAGAAGGATCGCCTAGTGTATAGTCTCACGCAACGCTTTACAATGTGATCCGGGACGTGTATACTGCGCTGCATGTGGACAGGCAGCCCGGCACTCGACATGACGCCCGCGGACAAGGCGGCCTTGGCACGGCTGGCGCGTTCCGGCAAGACGGAGCAGCGGATCGCTTTGCGGGCGCGGATTATTCTGGGCGCGGCCGAAGGAAAATCAACCAACGCGCTGGCGAAACAACTTGGCACATCGCGTCCAACCATCATCGGTTGGCGCAACCGCTTTGCCGAAGGCGGCGTTGACGCGCTTTATCAAGATCGTCCCCGGGGACGCAGCTTCAAACCTTTGCCACCAACAAAAGAAACCGAAGTCGTTGAAAAAACCTTGACCCCGCCCGCGCACGCGACGCACTGGAGCTGCCGCTCGATGGCTAAAATCAGCGGTGTCAGCAAAGCTTCGGTGCAGCGGATTTGGGATGCGCACGGCCTGAAACCGCATCTGGTCAAGACGTTCAAACTGTCCAACGATCCGCATTTTATCGAAAAACTTGAAGATGTTATCGGCCTGTATATGAACCCGCCGGAACACGCGCTGGTGTTCTGCATCGACGAAAAAAGCCAGATCCAGGCACTTGATCGCACCCAGCCTGGCTTGCCGATGAAGAAAGGCCGCCAAGGCACCCTGACGCATGACTACAAGCGCAACGGGACAACCACATTGTTTGCCGCGCTCGATGTCCTGAAAGGCGAAGTCATCGGTCAGTGCATGAAGCGCCATCGGCATCAGGAATTTCTGGCTTTTCTAAAAACCATCGACCGCAACACGCCCAAACAACTCGACATTCACGGCATTGCCGACAACTACGCGACCCATAAAAAACAGGAAGTCAGGGATTGGCTCGCCAAACACCCGCGCTTTCACCTCCACTTCATTCCAACCTCGTCATCGTGGTTGAACCTCGTCGAACGCTGGCTCGGAAAGATCACCACGGAGCGTATTCGCCGCGGTGTTTTCACGAGCGTGCCGGAACTTGAAGCCGCCATCCACGACTATATCAAGCACAACAATGCCGATCCGACGCCTTTCGTCTGGACAAAATCCGCCAACGCCATCATCCTCAAGGTCAATCGCGGCAGAGCGGCGCTGAAAATGCCACCGCTCGCGCGCCAGGATAAATTGTAACCTTTTGCACGAGACACTACACTAGATGCAACCATTATTCTCGAATGCCCTATCCAAGGCCGTAGAAAATCACATCAAATTGTCGGACACAAGGCGTGAGACGCTGGCGTGGCTGGCGCTATTGATCATGCAGCAAGGCACGATCTGCCTGTGGCGGTTGGCGGCGTATGTCGCGAGCCCGGCGCAAACAGATTCCGTGCGGCGGCGGTTCTATCGATTTTTCCAGCATGTCAAACTGGACGGCGCGGCGGCCGCGTGCGTGGTCGTCGATCTTTTGGGACTTTCCGGCAAGCCTTGGGTTCTGGCCGTGGATCGGACCAACTGGGAGTTCGGTAAAACGACGATCAACATCCTGATGGTTTCGGTGATCTGGAACGGCATGGGGATACCTCTGATATGGACGCTGCTGCCAAAGGCGGGGAACTCGAACACACTTGAGAGAACCGGTCTTCTGGATCGTCTGCGTGCTGTGTTTCCAGACCTGAAGATCGCCTCGCTCATGGGCGACCGCGAGTTCATTGGCGACGTATGGATGGCTTACCTGCATGAGGCGAAGATCCCGTTCATTCTGCGGCTGCGCGAGAACCAACATGTCGTGCGCGAGGGCTACGAGACATGGACGATCGCCAACATTGCGCGGCATCTGAACAAAGGCCAGAAAACGATCCTCAAAGGCGCTTGCCGGCTTGGGCAAAACGGGCAGGCGCCGTCGCCACCCATACGGCTCGCGATCATGCGGATCGCCTCGGGCGAACTTTTGGCGCTGGCCTGTTCCAGCAAGCCGCATCATGCGCTGGCCCGCTATCGCCAGCGATGGACCATCGAAACCATGTTTGGCAACCTGAAAACCAAGGGCTTCAATCTGGAGGACACGCATCTGACCAACGCCGATAAGCTGTCCACCCTCTTGGCGTTGCTGGCTTTGGCCGTGGCACTTTCCGTTAAAACAGGTGTGGCGGCGGCGCGGCGGCGGTCAATCCCCATCAAAAAACACGGCCGCCGGGCGTGGTCGCTGTTTGCCCTCGGCCTATCCGCGTTGCGGAAAATCTTCGCCGCCGCAAATCCTCCCCAAATAAGCGCTTTCCTCACCCAACTCCTGTCCCCGAAACTCCAACTCAACTCACTGAAATATCTGGCACACTGAAAGTGAGTCTAGTACGATGTGTTGCGCCATTCTCTTGATTCCCGGGTATTCTTTCTTGAGCCACTGCTGCACGAGGGCTTCGTCACGTTCCCATGCCCGGTGCAACGGCTTTTGACGAGTGATGCCGAGCTGAGCCAAAAGCCGCCCCACGGACGCCGCGCTCAACACCACATCGAACTTATCCTTGATCAGCTTCGCCACCATCGCGCGCGTCCACAGCGCAAACTCAAACTTCAGTTGCAAGGGGTTCTTCCGCGTCACCATGTCGTAAACCCCCTGCAATGCCCGGCCATCAAGTTTCGGCGGACGTCCAGGAACGGGCTTGGCTTTCAGGGCGCCCCAACCGCCGCGCCGGTATTCCGCCAGCCATCTGTACATGGCGGTCCGCCCCACCCCAAAGATCCGGGCAACCACCTCGGGGCTTTCGCCGTCTCGAACGCGCCTTACGGCGCGTTCACGCATGGTCTCCAGCGTCTTGTGATCAAGCTTCCGCGCGTCATCTTTTCTCATGCCAGAATGGAATCATTCGGGGCTCCTCAGGTCAAGAAAAATGTCCTCCTATTTATGAACTTCTCAATAGCTAGGTGAATAAGTCAGCCTAAGTGGCAGCCTGAGTTGAGGCTCGCTTTCCAGCTGCTTCCCGCCGAGTGACGACAAGGTCATGCCGAGAAGGCGGGTGCCCTTTGTGATAGGGAACAGTGGCTCGAGCAGCGCGCAGCTAAGCTGCTCGATTTCGGCTCGCGTCGAAAAGAGCGCCTGACCGGTCCGGCTTCGCGTGATCTGCTGGAAATCGGCATATTTCACTTTCAATGTCACCGTGCGCCCGCGAATCTCTGCTCCCTCGCAAGTGCGCCAGACCTTTTCGATGATCGGCTGGAGCACCTCGCATGCGGCCTCGAATGTGAAGATATCGGCGGAAAAGGTGTTTTCCGCCCCAACCGACTTGCGGACGCGGTCGGCGCAAACCGCCCGTTCATCGACGCCGCGCGCGATCCAGTAATAGTAGGGGCCGGACTTACCGAAGTGCTCCTGAAGAAAGGACAAGGTCTGCGCCCGTAGATCAAGGCCGATCTCGATCCCGATCCGATTCATTTTCGCAGTTGTTGCCGGTCCAACGCCGTGGAACTTCTCGACCGGCAATCTTTCGACGAAGGCAGGCCCCATCTTCGGTGTAATGACAAAGAGGCCATCCGGCTTACGATGATCCGAGGCGAGCTTGGCGAGGAATTTGTTGTAGGAAACACCCGCGGAGGCTGTTAGGCTGGTCTCCGTGCGGATCTTCGCCCTGATCGTCTCTGCTATTTGCGTCGCCGACACAATCCCTTTCAAATTTTCGGTGACGTCGAGATAAGCCTCGTCGAGCGAAAGGGGCTCGATGATCGGCGTGTACTCGGCGAAAATCGTGCGGATCTGGAGCGACACCACTTTGTAAACATCGAAGCGCGGCTTTACGAAGATCAGGTTGGGACATTTGCGCTTTGCGGTGGCCGACGGCATTGCGGAGTGCACGCCGAATTCCCGCGCTTCGTAGCTTGCGGCGGCGACAACGCCGCGCTCGCGCGATCCGCCGACGGCAACAGGTTTGCCGCGGAGCTCCGGATTGTCGCGCTGCTCGACGGACGCATAGAACGCATCCATGTCGATATGGAGGATCTTGCGCTGCCGGGTGGACCCGTCCGAAACGCGCCCGTTCGGATCTTCGGTAATGCTCCTTGCCCTATCGCGATCATTATCCTGCGCAAGCATGAACGTCAGGCCGCGAGGCCTCCCTCATCTTTCTTATCCCCTCGCGCGACAATCTTTAGCGAATTGTCGGGAAGCGGCCTTTGCAGCTTGAGCGCTTCCTCGGCCGGCGCATTCATCCAGACGTCGATCTCCTCTCGCGCCGTCAGAACGACGGACGTTGCTTTCGGGTGGATAGCCCCGACCTCCTTGTTCGGCTCGGTCGTCAGAAACGCGAAGATGTCATTTGTTGTTTCGCCTTCCTTCACTTTCCGGATGGAGGTCCAGCGCGTCCAGATGCCGGCGAAGAAGGCCAACGGCCGGGTCTCGTCGAAGGCGAACCAAACCGTCGGACGGGAGCCGTCCGGCAGCACCTCGTTCTCGGAAAAACTCGTCCAGGGCACCACGCAGCGGTTCTCAAACCCGAGCCAGCGCCGCCAATGCGGGGATTTGACATTGCGGACATTGGTGACGCCTGGATCGGATTTCTTGCCCTTCAGCGCAAAGACAGGCGAGGGCATCCCCCACCGCGCCATCATCAGCTCGCGACCCTCGGGTTGGTTTCGGACAATCGGAGCGGAGTAGTCCGGGAAGATCCCGTACAGCGGTGGCAGATTGCCCGTCCGGTCGCGCATGGCGCCCGCCAATTCGCGGATTGCCTGCTGGCCCTTCGTCACTGAGTATAAGTTGCACAAAGGCTGATCGTCCCCACCGCCGAATATCGCGCAATCCGACGCCGACATCGACTGGACGTGCCTAGCGTCTTGTTGCCCACCTGTCAGGCTAGCGGCCATGTCATGCATTCAAGATACTGCAGCAAGGCCGCGACGCTCGTTGCAGCCTGGTTTGAACCGATCGGACCGGCGGTCAGCTCGCCCCCTGCTTAAGGGTGAGAACCAGTTTCGATTCGTCCCCACTCCACTAACTTGGCGGTGGCGCTGGTGAGCGAGTTCACAGCGCTCTGCACAAATTCGAAAGCCCCGTTGGTAGCCGGGCTTGGCTGGGTCGTCGGTGTTACGGCCTTGGGATCGGCGGTCGGTGCAGGCTCGGTGGCGAGTGAGCTCACAGGCGTCCCCTTGGCCTTGTTCGCAATCTGACGAGGTTGGCCATGACCGCCCGAATGTCTTGCCGTGGCGGGTTTTAGCGGCTTCGCCACGTGTCCCGCCGCTTTCGCCGTCGGAGCCTTGGTTGCCGCGGGGGATTGCGGCGCTGGAAGCGGCGCCTCATTGATATTTGCTTGCGGCTGCGTGCCGTTAGGGAGAAGTGTGCCATCCGGCCGGACCAGATCGGTCTTCACTGTATCCGGCGCGATGGGAGCTGCCATGCTAAGCGGCTCTGTCGGCGTTGGCGCCTGCGCGGGCGCCGCCGGTACGGCGGGAGGCCTATTATCGATTTGGACGTGGGATTCGGCGGGCAGCGTTTTTTCCTCCACTTGCGGCAAGTCGAGGGTTCGTTCGGTGCCCTTGACAAGAGCCATCGGCGATGGTTCCGGCGGCTTGCTGAGAATGGCTGCTTCCTGGGCGGGATCGTCCGCACCGCTCGCGGCTTCCGTTTGTTGCTTGACTGCTCCGTTCTCGGCCTTGATCGATGCGATCTCGGGTGGGCCTGAAGCCCGGCTTTTAAGGCCAAAACTTACGGCTATGCCTGCCATTGCCACGATGACGATCGCAACCATGACATAGAGCAGGCGCCGTGATCTGTTTTGCCCGTCGGCGACGCCGGCGTGTGGGGAAACCGGCTGGTTGTCCTGATCGAGGAAACGTTGCGATCCGATGTCCACGCTCGAAAAAGCATTTGACATGTTGGGTTCTGAAACCGTCGCCGTGGCTTGTTCTCGCGGTGCGCCCAGCAATCCTGCTTCGATCGCAGCGAAATCGCCGCTGATGAGGAGCGCTCGCGCGTTTGGCCTATCGCACTCGACCGTTGACCGCTCGGCCTCCGACGGAAACGCTGCCTGTGGCTGCCTCGTGCCCAGCAACCCGGCCTCAATCGCAGCGAAATCGCCGCCGACCAGGCGCACGTGCGCATCAGGCTGCTTTAACTCCTCCGGTTCCCCTGCATCCTGCCGCGCCCTTGCTGAAAGCGGAGTTTTAGGTTCGAAATCGGTCTCATGAGACTCGTCTTTAACACCGATGATGCGGAGAAGTTCGGCGAACGGGTCACCGTCCTTTTGATCGGTGGAGCATGGCGCGCACAGGCGCCATTCAATTTCGTCCAAATCGATCATCGGGCGCCGTCTCGTAAAAATATCACTCATACTTCCGGCCTCCTGTTACGCTACCGTGGTGGATCGCGCGGGCCGATCCACGTCGCGCGATTGAGGATCCAAAGTCAGGCACTCACGACCTCAGTCCTCGGGAGCGCTGACCGTCAAACTGCCGCGCCCCGGCAAAAGAACCGCGGCCAGTTCTGTTATCAAACCAAGCTTTGCAGCAGCCCGAGCTGGCCTTTCGTTATTAAGATTTCATTAAGAACTCGGAATTGTGGCTGATCTTTGCCGCGCTCAAACGGGGACTCAACCTCGAGAAATCTTGCCAAAGAAACACCATCGGATGCATCTAGTGTATAGTCTCACGCAACGCTTTACAATGTGATCCGGGACGTGTATACTGCGCTGCATGTGGACAGGCAGCCCGGCACTCGACATGACGCCCGCGGACAAGGCGGCCTTGGCACGGCTGGCGCGTTCCGGCAAGACGGAGCAGCGCATCGCTTTGCGGGCGCGGATTATTCTGGGCGCGGCCGAAGGAAAATCAACCAACGCGCTGGCGAAAGAACTTGGCACATCGCGTCCAACCATCATCGGCTGGCGCAACCGCTTTGCCGAAGGCGGCGTTGACGCGCTTTATCAAGATCGTCCCCGGGGACGCAGTTTCAAACCTTTGCCACCAACAAAAGAAACCGAAGTCGTTGAAAAAACCTTGACCCCGCCCGCGCACGCGACGCACTGGAGCTGCCGCTCGATGGCTAAAATCAGCGGTGTCAGCAAAGCTTCGGTGCAGCGGATTTGGGATGCGCACGGCCTGAAACCGCATCTGGTCAAGACGTTCAAACTGTCCAACGATCCGCATTTTATCGAAAAACTTGAAGATGTTATCGGCCTGTATATGAACCCGCCGGAACACGCGCTGGTGTTCTGCATCGACGAAAAAAGCCAGATCCAGGCACTTGATCGCACCCAGCCTGGCTTGCCGATGAAGAAAGGCCGCCAAGGCACCCTGACGCATGACTACAAGCGCAACGGGACAACCACATTGTTTGCCGCGCTCGATGTCCTGAAAGGCGAAGTCATCGGTCAGTGCATGAAGCGCCATCGGCATCAGGAATTTCTGGCTTTTCTAAAAACCATCGACCGCAACACGCCCAAACAACTCGACATTCACGGCATTGCCGACAACTACGCGACCCATAAAAAACAGGAAGTCAGGGATTGGCTCGCCAAACACCCGCGCTTTCACCTCCACTTCATTCCAACCTCGTCATCGTGGTTGAACCTCGTCGAACGCTGGCTCGGAAAGATCACCACGGAGCGTATTCGCCGCGGTGTTTTCACGAGCGTGCCGGAACTTGAAGCCGCCATCCGCGACTATATCAAGCACAACAATGCCGATCCGACGCCTTTCGTCTGGACAAAATCCGCCAACGCCATCATCCTCAAGGTCAATCGCGGCAGAGCGGCGCTGAAAATGCCACCGCTCGCGCGCCAGGATAAATTGTAACCTTTTGCACGAGACACTACACTAGCCCGAAAATTCCCTCCGCTTGGCTTTGTTGACTTCGAAGCCGCGCGAGCCGCAACCGGCCGCAACCGCCGCAAGCCGCGCTGGGCGCTACGGCCTACGCAAGAGCCAAGCGAGGGTGAAGCGGCAAACGCAGGCCGCTTCGTGAAAGAGGCCGAGCTTCGGCAACGCCAAAGCAGGAAGCCGACGGGGCAGATGTGACGCCGGAAAGCCAAACGAAAGCAAGATGGCAGACGCAAGCTTGGCAGGGTCCTTTCTGACGCTTGATCGAGGGCGGCACGCAGCGTCCCGATTTTTCATCAGTATCGATCAAAAATTTTAACGTTAGCTAAGGTCTATAGGTTTAGTGGAATTATGAAAGATGGCGCGACCCTCACGAAAGCTGATTTTGCCCGGCGGTGCGGCGTGACGGGCGCGTGCGTGAGCCAATGGCTTCGCGATGGCGTGATCGGCCGCGAGGCGCTTGTTGGGACGGGCCGCCATGCGCGAGTCCGGGCCGAGCTTGCCTTGGCAATGCTGCGCGAGCGGCTCGATCTGACGCGCAGCGCAACGAATTTGGACGGCCCGATGATCCCGCCGGGCGAAGTCCCAGCCAATGATCGGAAGTCTGAGCTTCTGGCCGCCCGGACTCGGACGGCCGGTCTTCAAGGCCAGCTTTTGGAACCGAAGCTTGCTCGCGAGCATGGCGTCACAATTTCGAAGGCGGAGGCCATGGCAGACATGCAATCGTTGGGGAGGGCTGTGCAAAGGGCGCTCAGGGGGGTGCAAGCCTGGGGCGACGAAACTTTACCGAGGCGGCTCGGAACGGCGGTTCAGCGGCCATTTCTGAGCTTTTGACGGCCAAGAAGGTTGAATTGCTCAATTCCATCGATGGTTTGATCGGGGCTTTCGCGGCTGAGCTTGCCGAAACCCCGCCGGACGGCGGCGATACTGGTTGAGGGACCGAAATTCCGCCTTTGGTTCGCGCCCAACATTTCCGCCGAGGAGCTACGCGAAGCGGCCTCGGCTATTTGCCGGATTTTGGTTGATCCGCCGCAGTTGCCGAAGCATCGCCGTAACGCCGCCGTTCGGGAAGCGCTCGCGCTCTACGAAGGCTCGCCCTCGCGCTGCGCCAAAGAGCTTGCGGCCCGCTATAAATCCTACATCGCGACAGGCTGGCGCCTCGCACGCCATTTGGAAAACCTTCCCGAGCCCGCTTCCAGCGAGAGGAAAGTCTTGCATCGGCTCGCGCGGGCGAATGACGGGCGCTCGCTTTGTTGGCGCCGAATTTTAGACATTGCCCGGGGTTGTCAACAATAACCGCGAGTTTGCAACTTTTCCTCGTTGAAGTTGCAAACATTCCGGCCGCACGATGCGGTCCATGGCTGATATTTACCCTCCGGCGAAGCAGCGGCCGGCACTTCTCGCTTTTGCCGCGGCTTGCGATAGCCGCGCATCTGCTCTGCGCTGCGACGAATCCGGCGATCGGGCTATTTTTGGCAATAACGGCCACGTTTATGCTGCGCCGGAAGGCTTTCATCTGATGATCGGATGTGACTTCGACAACACGCGCTGGTTATCGGCGAAGGGCTGGGAAAGCGCCAAGCGGCGCCTTTGCTTCGGCAAGGTGACGCAGGACGGCGATTGCGATGGCTCGATCATGCTTGACTGGCTGCCATCGAAGGGAGAGGCCAAGGAAATTCGCGATATTCTTGGGATTCCGCAAGCCCGGCATTTGAGCGAAGAGCGCCGCGCGATCATGAGCGAGATAGGCGCCGCGAACCTGAAACGGGTCAACGCCCAGAGGAAACTGGAGCCGATTTTAGTGGCCAGGGGCGATGCCCCCGCTAGTGTGGGTAGGGAAAGGCCATGGCGCTAAAAAAGATCGAGCTTAGCGAACCAATTCGTGGTCATCGGGGGATGATCAAGAAGCTCATTCTTCGCGAGCCGAAGTATCGCGATTTCATCGAGCTTGGCATGCCGGTGACATGGGTTCCGCTTGCTGGCGGAAGCGGCTTTTCGCAGGAGACGCCGAGCGTTCTCGCGGCATGGATCGAGCGTCTCTCGGACATCGATCCGAATTTTCTTTCCGGGCTATGTCTGCGGGATACTCTCGCGTTGCGCGCCGCCGCGCTGGATTTGTTTATCGAGGCCACACCGCCGCCGGCGGCGGACGCCGGCCAATTTTCTTCGCAACCTTACGTGCAGTAGCTCAGGCAAAAGAGAGACCAGAGGCGGTAGGCCGTGGCGCTGAAAACCATCGAAACCAAGGCGATTATATTATTAAGTGTCTGTTCTGAAACTTCTTGAATCAAAAGAATCATTTGTGATCAAGAGAGGTGGCCTGATTCGAGGAGGGGCCGCCGATGTGGACGAAAGAAAACCGGGGCCGTTATGACCGGAGCCAACAGAGATACCCGAGCGATTTGACGGCCGAGGAATGGGGGCTGGTGGAGCCGTTGATACCTCCGGCGAAGCGCGGTGGCGGCAAACGCCGCGTGGACATGCGCGAAGTGGTCAACGGAATCATGTATATTCTGAGCACGGGTTGCCAGTGGCGCTACCTGCCGAAAGACCTGCCATCGAAAAGCACTGTTTTCAGGTATTTCGATCTTTGGAACTATGATGGCACGCTTTTGCGCCTTCATCATGAGCTCTACGTCCTGTGTCGAGAACAGGCTGGCCGCGCCGTCAGTCCAACCGTTGCCATCATCGACAGTCAAAGCGTGAAAAGCACGGAAAAAGGGGGGCGCGGATCGATCCGCACGGCTATGACGCCGGCAAAAAGATCGACGGTAAAAAACGCCATATCGCGGTCGATACGCTCGGTCTGAAACTTGCAGCCGTGGTTCATCCCGCCGACATTCAGGATCGCGACGGTGGACCATTGGTGTTGAAGGCACTGCGTCCCCTGTTTCCCTTCATCACCAAAATCATCGCCGATGGCGGTTATCAAGGCCCCCAAATGGCCGCCGCCGTGGCGGCGATCAGCCGTGAATGGGAAATCGAAATCGTCAAGCGGCCCGCGCTGAGAAAGTTCGTTGTCCTGCCCAAACGATGGGTTGTCGAGCGCACCTTCGCCTGGCTCAACCGTTGTCGCAGGCTGGCCAAGGATTTTGAAAACCTAACCCGTAACGCGCTTGCTTTCCTCCGCCTCGCCTCCATCCGGATCATGCTAAGAAAGCTCTGTAATCCATGATGAAGTTCCGGGACAGACTCTAAGTGCGAGCGACAGCACTGGCACGACATTTGCGCACATCGCCGAAAAGCTGAAGGGCATCGAGGCCGCCGCCGCCGCGGCGAGCGCGCGGTCCGCCGCTGTCGGTGCGAACGTGTTCGGCGCGCTGGGGAAGTCAAACCGGGCGTTCGCCGCCGCCGCTGGGGCAAGTGTGGTCATCGGCAATCTCGCGGCGCGGGCGGCTTCGGAAGCCGCTGGCGCGGTGCACGCCGCGCTGACGACGTATTCCAGCGTCGACGATTCGCGCCGCGCCGTGAAGGCGCTGACTGAGCAAACCGAAGCGCAGTCTGTGCAAATGCTCCATCATGCGATTGATGTTGGCGCAACGACCCGCTTCGGCGCGAAGGAGGTCGAGCAAAGCTACAAGGAGCTCGCCGGCAGAATTCACAGCTCCGGGGTAATCGAGGGTATCACCGATATTGCCGCGCAGCTCGCCATGGCTCTTGGCGGAGATTTGCCGGAGGCAGTCAAGATATTGGAAAACACCCTCTTCGCGACGGGAGTGAACGTCGAGAACGCAACCGAGGGATTGAAGGTAGCGCGGCAGTATTCGGCGCAACTGATGAAAACCGCGAAACTCGGAGGCTTTTCGAGTCTGGCCGATGTCGCGGAGGCGGTCAAATTTCCGACGGGCATATCGTCCGTGGCTAACGTGTCGCTTGCGATGGAGGGGGCCTTCCTAGCGGCGCTGAAACGCGGCGGCCAGGACCCCGCCTCGTCCGGCAACGCGTTAAAAATGTTTATTTCTTCGCTCGCCAAGCCGACGCAGCCATCTCTCACGGCACTCGACGCGGCGGGGATACATTGGAAAAATTATGTCACCGCCGGCAAGCACATGCAGGCGCAAGATCTTGGCGCGGCGTTCGAGCGGCGCCTGGGAAGAAAAATCGATACCGCGGGCCTGCAGAGCATTCTCGACAATCCGGAGATCACCGGCGATCAGGCTGCGTTCACCACGGAGGCGATGAAGAAACTTGGCAAAGGCCTAAAGCCGCAGGACGCGCGACAGGTTACGAAAGTATTAAGCGGTTCATAAATATGGGAACATTCACGCGGCGTATTTGAGCGAAGGTTTCTGAAAAAAGGAGATAATTTTCCAGGGGTCATTTTGCAGTTGGCGCATCGATGATCGAACCTTGCGCTTGAAGCCGTCCCTGCTGGTGACAGCCATGCGGCCGACGGTGTCCGCTTTCAGATGCTTCCACACCAGCTCATCCGGGTTGCGATCGGGTGAATAAGGAGGCAGATAAAACAGCCGCAACTTTCCCTTCAGGGTTTCGGTAAACGCTCTGGTTTTTCGAGCGATATGTGCAGGTCCGCGATCAACGATCAAAAAGATCTCGTGCTTGGCCCCGACGATCAATCGCGTCATAAACTCGATAAACACCGCAGCGTTGACGCCGCCTTGTTGCTTGATCATGAAGCGCATGTGGCCGCGCAAGGAGATCGCTGAAAGCAAACTCATGCCATGGCGAGCGTCGGTGGCCTCGACAATGGGCGTTTCGCCTTTTTTACCCCAGGTGCGCCCGGCATGGTGACCGGAACGGATGTGGGCGGCATCGCCAAAATAGATGTCAGCTCCTTGTTGTTGCGCCATTCTCTCGATTCCCGGGTATTCTTTCTTGAGCCACTGCTGCACGAGGGCTTCGTCACGTTCCCATGCCCGGTGCAACGGCTTTTGACAAGTGACGCCGAGCTGAGCCAAAAGCCGCCCCACGGACGCCGCGCTCAACACCACATCGAACTTATCCTTGATCAGCTTCGCCACCATCGCGCGCGTCCACAGCGCAAACTCAAACTTCAGTTGCAAGGGGTTCTTCCGCGTCACCATGTCGTAAACCCACTGCAATGCCCGGCCATCAAGTTTCGGCGGACGTCCAGGAACGGGCTTGGCTTTCAGGGCGCCCCAACCGCCGCGCCGGTATTCCGCCAGCCATCTGTACATGGCGGTCCGCCCCACCCCAAAGATCCGGGCAACCACCTCGGAGCTTTCGCCGTCTCGAACGCGCCTTACGGCGCGTTCACGCATGGTCTCCAGTGTCTTGTGATCAAGTCTGCGCGCATCATCTTTTCTCATGCCAGCATGGAATCATTCGGGGCTCCTCAGGTCAAGAAAAATGTCCTCCTATTTATGAACTTCTCAATACAGCCGCAAAACCCGCCGCGCAAAACCTTGATCGTGGGGAGCGAAGACACCGTCCAGGCAAGTCTCGATGCCGGTCAAGCTCAGGGCGGCGGCGAACCCAAATTTGCGCTGCGATCATAGAGTCCCCCGCAGCGTCTCGTCGAGCAATCGCGCGAGGCGTGCCGGGTCGGTTGGAAAGCCAGCCTTGATCCAGCGCGCTTGCAGCTCCTTCAACGCCTCGCCGAGGGCAGGGCCTTCGGTGATGCCGCGTGCGATAAAATCGGCGCCCGAGAACGGCAGGCGCGGTTCCTCGGTGTCTTGCAGAAATTTTCGCGCGCGCTCCCATTCGTCATCGTGCCCCGGGCGAGCATCGGCTTGCGCCAATATTATTGCGTCGCCCGCCGCCTGGCGGCCGTGGCGGAAGAGCAAGCCCCGCAATTCATCGGGTCTTGGCGGCTCGTTAAGCCCATGCAGCCCAGTCAGCGCCAGCGCGGCGCCTTCGAGACGCTCCGCCTCGGCGTTGGAAAGCCGGAGCCGCTCGCGCAAGCGCGCCGCGTCCTCGGGTAGCTTGACGCAAAGAGCGGCAAGACGCAGGAGCGGATCTTGCGGCGGGACGATCGCCGCGACGCGCCGCAGCCGCGCCGGATTTGGCGCCAAGGCGAGGAGCGGATGTAAGAGCCCATCGGCGCATACGTCCGCGCAAACTTCCGCCGCCCTCCGTGCGGAAAAAAGCTTCAGAAGCTCGGCGCGTATTCTTTCGCGCGAGAGGCGGGCAAGGCCGTCTCCTTGGCGAATGGCCGCCAAACGCCCAGCGGAATCGAGCGGGCCTTCGCCGAAATCGGCGGAAAAGCGGAAGAAGCGCAGGATGCGCAGATAGTCCTCGGCGATGCGCCGCGCGGGCTCACCAATGAAGCGCACTTTGCGCGCCGCGATGTCGTCGAGGCCGCCGGTGTAATCGAACAGTCTTCCGTCGCGCGTCGTGGAAAGCGCGTTCATCGTAAAATCGCGGCGCAGCGCATCGGCCTTGAAATCGCGGCCGAAAAGGACTTTCGCATGGCGGCCGTCGGTCGCGATGTCCTGGCGCAAGGTTGTTACTTCGAAACTCCTCACCCCGGCGAGCACCGTGACCGTGCCGTGCGCGATGCCGGTCGGGATGGCGCGCAAGCCGGCGGCCGTTGCCCGCGCCATGACGGCCTCGGGAACAAGGGTGGTCGCGAGATCGATTTCATGCACCGGCCGGCCGAGGAGCGCATTGCGCAAAGCGCCGCCGACAATGCGGGTTTCCTCGCCGTCTTGATCGAGCGCGGCAAGAGCGCCGAGCAAGTCTTTGTCGCCGAACAGCGCGGCGAGGGCCTCCGGCGCCTCGATGCCCCCGGCCCCCGCCTGGCTCATTGCATGCGCCCCGGAACAAGCTTCCCGTTTTCGATGTGGGCCGGGACATAGGCGCCCTCGTGGCGCGGGGCGAAAATACCGAAGGCGATCATGCCGGTGACGGCGATCGCAAGGCCGGCCAAAGTCAGCGTCGAGACCGCGCTTTTCGTCCAATGCTCCGTCGCGAAGGGAAAGTTCCGGCGCAAAACGAGATAGATCGTATAGGCGGCGAAGGGCAGGGCGAACAAAAGGGCAGGTTCGAGGATGGCACGCCACATCAGGAATAGAGCCTTTCGTCGAAATTGTGAAAAATACCCGCGGTCACGCCTCAAATGTTCCGCGCGCCATGGGCATCGCATGGAACTGCCGCGATTTTCCGCCGAGCTCCTCGTGGCGCGGCCTGTGATTGGCGGCATCCATGAAACACGCGAAGGGCACCCATCATGCGCGCACAGGCTGTTATATGGTGTGTGGCTTCTTGTTGAACGACCGGAAAACCGGGAGGCGATGAACGGGAGGACTTCCGATGCTTTGGTCTGCCCATATCCAAGCCCGATCTTGCAAGTAAGATTAAGACAAGTAAGATTAAGAATGGGACCTCTTAGCTCCTACAAGCGGAAAAAGCAGTAATTTTGACGATCTTGAGTTCGACCGTGGCGCCCGGCCGGCCGGTTTTGCTCTTGCCAGTCCCCTATGCGTCGCAGCCAATCGCCGCCGCCGCTGGCTTGAACGGCCTGGCCGTCCGCGATACCTCGCCGTCGGCGCGCGCGGCCGACGTCGGCCGCCAGAGCATGTCCCGAAAAAGTTGATCGACTTTTTCGATAAGGACATGCTCCAACTCTTTGAATTTGAGCGATTCCTTTTCGGTCACGCGATTCCACGTGTGGGGCAAGCGCTCGAGGTCTACCTTCATCGCCGGCCAGGGTTTTTTCACGCCGGGCCGCGATTTATCGCGGCTGTCCGGACCCCGGAAAAAAACACTTGGCAACGAGAACAAACCATGTACAATGGATTCATCGCAGCAAGCGTTGCGCATAGGCCCCGCTCATGCCAGAAGGGAAGATCACCGTGACCCAAGCAAACCTCCGTCTCGTGGAAGGGACGTCCGTGGACAAGACCAAGGCGCTCGACGCCGCGCTGTCGCAGATTGAACGGGCCTTCGGGAAGGGCTCGATCATGCGCCTCGGGAAAAACCAGAAAGCGGTCGAAATCGATACCGTGCCGACCGGTTCGCTCGGCTTGGACATCGCGTTGGGGGTCGGCGGCCTCCCGCGCGGGAGA
This sequence comes from uncultured Alphaproteobacteria bacterium, assembly GCA_963706215.1. Taxonomy (GTDB): domain Bacteria; phylum Pseudomonadota; class Alphaproteobacteria; order Rhizobiales; family Beijerinckiaceae; genus Methylocapsa. Next base: position 1,478,177 of record OY970154.1, read on the forward strand.
GTCGTCGAGATTTACGGTCCGGAATCCTCGGGCAAGACCACCTTGACCTTGCATGTCGTCGCCGAGGCCCAGAAAAAGGGCGGGGTCTGCGCCTTCATCGACGCCGAGCATGCGCTCGATACCATCTATGCGCGAAAGCTCGGGATTAATCTCGAGGATCTCCTGATCTCGCAGCCGGATACCGGCGAACAGGCGCTCGAAATCACGGATACGCTGGTGCGCTCCGGCGCGGTCGACGTTCTCGTCATCGATTCCGTTGCAGCCCTCACGCCCCGCGCGGAAATCGAAGGCGAAATGGGCGATAGCCAACCCGGTCTCCAGGCACGGCTCATGAGCCAGGCGCTGCGCAAGCTCACCGCCTCGATCTCACGCTCGCAAACGACGGTTATCTTCATCAATCAAATCCGGATGAAGATCGGCGTCATGTATGGCAGCCCGGAGACCACGACCGGCGGCAATGCGTTAAAATTTTATGCCTCGGTCCGGCTCGACATCCGCAGGATCGGGTCGATCAAGGACCACGACGAAGTCACCGGAAATCAAACTCGCGTCAAGGTCGTGAAGAACAAGCTCGCGCCGCCGTTTAAACAGGTCGAATTCGATATCATGTACGGCGAGGGCATATCCAAGACGGGCGAGCTGATCGATCTTGGCGTCAAGGCGGGCGTCGTCGAAAAATCCGGGGCCTGGTTCTCCTACGATAGCCAGCGGCTCGGGCAAGGCCGGGAAAATGCAAAGAATTTTCTCAAGGCCAATCCGCGGATTGCCGAACGGATCGAGCAAGACATTCGCGAAAACTCCGGGCTTATCGCTGAGCGCCTTCTCGACCAATCCGGCATGAGCGGCCCGGCCGAGGAGACAGGAAGTTAAGATTTGAGCCGGACTGAGTTGCGTTGGTGTTGGGCATGATGTCCTTCGCGCCTGGCCAGGCTTCGGCGCGCGGCGCTGCATTGGTTTTCCGGGAGGGCTTTGTCCCCCGGAAGCCGCTGACGGTGGGTTGGCAAGCGCGGCCTTTGGAAAATACCTTGCCGGAGCACGCAATGCCCAACAGAGGAACTTGGTCTTTTGTGATCCGCTAAGCGGATAAATTCATCCAGGCGGACTTTTCCTCGCGAACGTAAAATGCTTTAAGGAACGCCTCGTTAGCCTTCGACAGTAGCGCCGGAGCTTGCGCTCGTATTGTAGGCTAGGCGCGGACTGGCGTATCGCGGGCTAAGTGGTCCGTTGCCTTTTTGGGTGGAAGACACTGCCGCGCGCTCGCCAACGATCAGAATTGAAACTACGGGTGTGACGAAATGAACGGCGTCAGCGAGATCCGGTCGGCCTTTCTCGATTTCTTCAAAAAGAACGAACACGAGATCGTGCCGTCCTCGCCGCTCGTGCCGCAAAATGACCCAACCCTCATGTTCGCCAACGCCGGAATGGTTCAGTTCAAGAACCTTTTTACCGGCGTCGAAAAGCGCGCCTATACGCGCGCGGCAACCGCGCAGAAATGCGTCCGCGCGGGCGGGAAACACAATGATCTCGACAATGTCGGTTATACGGCGCGCCACCACACTTTTTTTGAAATGCTGGGTAATTTTTCCTTCGGCGACTATTTTAAGCCGCTCGCCATCGACCTCGCCTGGAAATTGCTTACCCGCGAATTCGGCCTGCAAAAAAACCGTCTTCTCGTCACGGTTTACCACGACGACGATGACGCCTACGAGTTGTGGAAGAAGATCGCTGGGTTTCCGGACTCCAAGATCATCCGTATCGCGGGCACGGATAATTTTTGGGCCATGGGCGACAGGGGTCCCTGCGGTCCATGCTCGGAGATTTTCTACGATCAGGGCGACAAACTTCAAGGCGGTCCGCCGGGCAGCTCGGACGCGGACGGCGACCGTTTTCTCGAATTTTGGAACCTCGTCTTTATGCAATTCGAGCAGGTCTCGCCTGACCGGCGCATCGATTTGCCGCGGCCATCGATCGATACCGGCATGGGGCTTGAACGTATCGCCGCGCTCCTGCAAGGGGTTACGTCCAATTACGACATAGACCTCATGCGCACCTTGATCCTTGCCGTCGCTTCGGTGACCGGCGTCGATCCGGACGGCCCCCAGAAGGCGAGCCACAGGGTCATCGCCGACCATCTGCGCGCGGCCGCTTTCCTTGTCGCGGACGGCGTCTTGCCGTCGAACGAGGGCCGCGGCTACGTGCTGCGTCGAATTGCGCGGCGAGCCATGCGCCACGCCCAAATGCTTGGCGCGAAGGAACCCTTGATGTGGCGGCTCGTTCCGGTCCTTTCACGGGAAATGGGCCTGGCCTACCCCGAGCTTTTGCGCGCCGAGCCGCTCATCATCGAAACCCTTCGCCTCGAGGAGACCCGGTTCCGGGACACGCTCGCGCGAGGCCTGTCGATCCTTGACGACGCAACCCGCGATCTCCCGCAGGGTGGCACCCTGCCTGGAGGCGTCGCGTTCAAACTCTACGACACTTACGGTTTTCCGCTCGATCTCACGCAGGACGCCTTGCGCGCGCGCGCGCTTCATGTGGACGTCGAAGGATTCGAGGCCGCGATGGGGCGCCAGCGCCGCGAGGCGCGCAAGGCCTGGGCCGGTTCCGGCGAATTGGCGACCGAGACTTTATGGTTCGCCGTCAAGGAGAAAACCGGAGCAACGGAATTTTTGGGCTACGACATGGAACGCGCGGAGGGGCTTGTCGCCGCGATCCTCAAGGACGGTAAGGAAGTCGCGGTTCTCGGCCCGGGCGAAACCGGGTCCGTCATCCTCAATCAGACGCCTTTCTATGGCGAATCCGGCGGCCAAGTCGGCGACACCGGCGTCATGCGTGCAAGCGGCGTTCGCTTCCGTGTCGACAATACCCAGAAGAAACTCGGCAATCTGCTTGTTCACGAAGGATTGGTCGAGGAAGGCGACGTGCGCCTCGGGCTTACCCTTGAGCTGGTTGTCGATCACGAACGCCGGCAGGCGGTGCGCGCCAATCATTCGGCGACGCACCTTCTGCACGAGGCGCTCCGCCAGGTGCTCGGCGAACACGTGGCGCAAAAAGGCTCGCTCGTTGCTCCGCGGCGGCTGCGTTTCGATTTTACCCATCACAAGCCGATCAGTTTGGCTGAGCTCGCCCGCGTCGAGGACATCGCCAATCGCGCCGTGCTGGACAACACTCCTGTCGTGACCCGCCTGATGCCCATCGACGAGGCCATTGGAACCGGGGCGCGCGCGCTTTTCGGGGAGAAATATGGCGAGGAAGTTCGCGTCGTGTCGATGGGCGTTGTGCCCGGCCGCGAGGATGGTTTGCCAGACTCCGTGACACCGGCTTTTTCAACCGAGCTTTGCGGCGGCACGCATGTTTCCCGCACCGGCGATATCGGGATCATCACGATCGTTTCGGAAACCGCGGTCGCGGCCGGCGTCCGGCGCATCGAAGCCAAGACGGCGACCGCGGCCCGCCGCCATCTCAACGCGCGGGCTCAAGGACTGCATGACGTAGCCATGCTTCTGAAGGCTCCCGAAGAGGACGCGGCCAAGCGCTTGGCGAGCCTCATCGAGGAGAGCCGGAAACTTGAACGCGAGTTGCGTGAGGTGCGCAGAAAGCTGGCAATGGGCGGAGCCGCCTCGGGACGCGCGCAACCGTTGGAAGAAATAGGCGGAGTTAAATTCTTCTCTCGCGTTGTATCTGGAATCGCGATGAACGATCTTAAAGCGCTCGCCGACGAAGCGAAGCTAAGCGTCGGCTCCGGGGTTGTCGCGATCGTCGGCGTCGACAGCGATGGGAAAGCGGGTATCGTGGTTGGGGTCACACCCGATTTGACAGAACGCTTCGACGCCGTCCAATTGGTGCGTCCGGCGGCGGCCAAACTTGGCGGCAAGGGCGGCGGCGGCCGCCGCGACATGGCTCAAGCGGGAGGACCGCATAGCGCCGCCGCGGACGCGGCGCTCGCGGCGGTTGGCGACCTGTTGCGGGAAACCGAAAGCGCGGCCTGATGATAGGGCACGCGGTCCTCATCCCCCATACCGGGCCCACCGACCGGGAGAGTTCGTTCCCACGGCGCATAGGCCAAATTCGATGTTCAAAAAGATCCTGATCCCGATCGACCTGACCGAATTGACGATCGCGAAACCGGCCCTCGATACCGCGGTGGAGCTCGCGCTTCAGTCGAAGGGTGCCTTGCGGCTTATCACGATCGAAACACTGCTGCCCGCGAGTTTCATGGAATATGTTCCGCCCGAATTCGACAAATCGCAAGAAGAGCGCGCCTCCCGCGCGCTTGAAGATATCGGCGCCGGCCTTGCTATTCCAAAGGAGCGCATGTCGCATACCGTCAGGTTTGGCGGTATTTATGTCGAGATCCTGGCCGAAGCCGATGATTGGGGCGCCGATCTCATCGTGGTCGGATCGCATAGGCCTTCCATGTCGACCTATCTTATCGGCTCCAACGCCAAAACGATTGTGCGGCATGCCAAATGTTCGGTGTTGGTCATCCGCACGTAAAGCCGGAATTTTTATAAATCGTGGCAACCGGGCCGGTCCCCGGTGGTTAATCGAGAAGCCGCGCTGGGTTTACGACACGGCGACAAGGAAAAACCCGCGGCAATTGACGTTCGCGTTTGCTCTTGAGAAAGTGCTGGTGCGGGCGGCCGGAATCGAACCGGCACTCTGTCGCCAGAACTGGATTTTGAGAGGCCCCATAGGGCCTATCCTATCTCTGTCCGGTAGGCCGCTACAGCCCTCTAACTAACTGATCCTTCTTGTCTTTTAGCCGAGTTGCGTGTTCCTGTCCTAGCCGGTCTTACGCCACGGTTGGCTTTCTGGCTGCACCTATTCTGCGCCTGAAATCCGACCTCACCGGAGGTTAGGAATGCCCAAACTCAAGCTCATCAAGACCGTCGTCGACGCGGCGCAGAAGGAGGAAGCACCCTACGAACTGCGCGACACGTTGATACCCGGCTTCTTGCTGAAAGTCACGCCGACCGGCCGCAAGATCTTCATGCTCGCCTATGTCGCCAACAACGGCCAGCGGCGAAAACCCGCCATCGGCCAGTTTGGCGAGATCACCGTCGAGCAGGCCCGATCGATTGCGCAGGACTGGCTCGCCGATGTGCGCAAGGGCAAGGACCCGAGCGTCGAAAAGAGCGCGGCCCGCCAGGCCCCGACCGTGAAGGAGCTGTTCGAGCGGTTCATCACTGACTACTCGGAGTCACGCAACAAGCCGTCCACCGTCAAATCCAACCGCGGCTACGGCAAGCTCTACGTCATTCCTCACCTGGGCCAGATGAAGGTGCCCGACCTCACGCGCGCAGACATCTCCAACCTGATGAAGAAGGCGATTATCTAGATGACAAATGCTCCACAAGATGTAGAATGCGCGGCACGTGATAGGCCGACAACTAAAAACCTATCCTTTTGGGTAGGTTATTACCTACCCGTGAGCATATTGTAAATTTGTCGAATTGTGCGTCCTGAATGGTGACCACGGTGGGATTCGAACCCACATACCTGCGAGGCGGCGGATTTAAAGTCCGCTGTGTATACCAATTCCACCACGTGGCCGACCATCCGGGGGGGCCGAATGCTCGTAACGTTCGACCTTCCTATTAGACGCGACCCTGAGGCCCGCGACGGATCGGAAACCTCAGGGCTTTAGGTGCGCCACCAGGCTTGCTGGAACGGCTAGGAGACCGGGCGGGTCCATGAATAAGCCGCCCGGCCTCTCCGTCGTCCTGGAACCTCGTTTCGATCACAAGTCGACATTTGCGGCAACGAATTAATCGCGTTGGCCTGTGAACATCGGGGAAATGCGAGTGGCCAGCAACGCAACGAAAAATATAGGCGCTTTAACCGGTCTGTCAGCCGAAGAGCAACGCATTATGCGGCGGTTGCTCCAAACTCCGCCGAAGCCACACAAGGCTGCGCCTAGGCCAGTTACTCCGCAAGCCGAAGCTCAGCGGCGGCGGCGAGATAAGGAACGGCAGCTGAGTGAATGATTGCAGAAATCACTTTGACTACGCGTAGACCTGAGCCGTCTTCTGCCGACTTTGCTTTTGAAATTGAATTTAAGCGCGGTGAAGGCTCCGCCTCGCGTGTGTTTTTGGCAATCAATGATTTCATTGATGGTTGTGAGCGGCTTGATACCGAACTTGTCAGCGCCATCGATGCCCATATCGAAACCGTAATGGTCTTGGAGGACATAGAAGCTGGATCAATTAAGGCGTTGCTACGGAATGTATTGCGTTCTGTCGAAGATGATGCGTTAAAAAAACTCGACTGGAGGCCCGCAGTCGGAAAATATCTTGTCAAAGCGAAATATGCCGTCATTCGTTGGATTGATGACAATTCCGCTCATCGGAACTTACCGGCATTAGCCAAAGAAATTCAGACAATTGCCATTGAGACCGACGTCCGACATTTACCGGACTACCGCGCGCCATCACCGGGGGCGCTTCTTAATGCGGTGCGCGATTTTCAGAGGGTAAAAGAACGACTTATTCCAGGTGACCGTGCGCTGTACATCCCCGCCGAAGGTGAGCCGGTCGAAATGAATCTTTCTGTCCGATTGAACATCGATGATATTGAAGCGATGGCCGTTCGGGAAACGATGATCTTTCCTATTGCGCCGATGATCCTGGCGGTCAAAAAACCCGACTATCTCGGAGATAGCAAATGGGAACTCCGTCATGGGAAGCGTACAATCACGGCCAAAATTGAAGATGCGACATGGCTGAAGCGCTTTCAGGGACGCGAGGTTGATGTGCGCCCTGGGGATGCGCTCAAGTGCGAGGTCCGTATCGAGCATCTGTATGGCCATGATAATGAATTACTATCCGAAAGGTATACGATTGTACGAGTTCTTGATGTTTTAGCTGATAGCTATCGACAGCCCGGTTTGTTCGCTGACAATCACAGTGACCAACAACCATAGTCCCCCAATGGACAGCGTTTGCGCCATCTTAGAAAATCTTGCGCCTTCTGTCTAAACGTTCGCGGCTTCACCAATCCGCCGATATGTAAGGCGCTTTCCGGCAGTGCCCTTTGTCAGTTTTTCGGCGCGTTCCATATCATTCGTGCCGAGTGCAATACGGTTGCTATAGCGGAAATCGAACTCGGCAACATAGCGGTGTAAGTGCTTCTCGCTGCAATGCTGATAAACACCCGTCATGCCACGTTTGAAAATGCTGTAGAAGCCCTCAATCGTGTTGGTATGGACGTCGCCGCGCCCGTATTCGCCAGCGCTGTGATTGACGGAATCGTGGCTCGCAAACTCTTTGCTTAGGTGCGCATATTGGCCAGCTTCGTCGGTCATAACGGCTGTTTCTTTTGCGATGTTGGCGCGAAGAATGGGTATCAAGTGCGCGGCTGTTGTGCCAGCAACATGAAAGCTGCGAACCTTGCCGCCACGCTCGACAAGCGAAAGAACAGCGTGCTTGTGCGCGAAGCCTCGACGCTTCGGCATATCGGCTTTGTTGCCGATGAAAGTCTCATCGATTTCGACGATTGTTCCAGGTCCTCCCATTGGTGAAAGATCGCCAGAGCGCATCGCCTCGCGTAAGCGGTGCATCATGAACCATGCGGTTTGATAGGTCACGCCAAGCATGCGATGCAGCTGATGCGCACTCATTCCTTTTTTGCTTGAAGCCATCAAATGAATGGCGAGCCACCACTTGCTCAATGGAACTTTGGAACGCTCGAAAATGGTTCCAACCGTGACGGTGAATTGGCACTTGCATTCGCCGCAATAATAAAGGCCAGGGCGAGCTGACTTGCCGTCTATCTTGCCGATGCGGTCCAATGAGCCGCAATGTGGGCACACCGGACCATGCGGCCACAAGACTGCTTCGATCGCTTCGCGGGCCGCGGTTTCGTTTGTGAATGCGGGGGATTGAAGATCGGCGGACATGACAAATTCTCCTTATCCGCCATACTACACCTTGTGCAACGTTTGTCAACTAGATAATTGCCATGAAGAAGATGTCGAAGACGCCGACCAATGCGAACCGCGTGCTGGCCGCCGTCCGTAAGATGTTCAACATGGCCGAGGTCTGGGGCATGCGACCGGATGGCTCAAACCCTTGCCGGCACGTTCCCAAATTCCCCGAACGTGGGAAGACCAGGCTGATCACCGACGCTGAACTTCGGCATCTCTACGCCTATCTCGACCAAGCCGAAGCCGAGGGACTCGAACATCCTTTCGTCCTCTTGGCGGTCCGGCTGCAATTCGAGTTTGCGGCCCGGATGTCCGAGATCCTCATGCTTGAATGGTCGTGGGTCGATCTGGACAACCGCCGCGTTGTCTGACCGGACAGCAAGACCGGCGGGATGTCAAAGCCGATGAGTGCCGAAGCGGTTCGGCTCTTTGAAAGCGCACCTCGCTTCGAAGACTCTCCCTACGTCTGTCCGTCCATCTTCGATCCCAAGCTTCCGATGTCGAAGCACACCTATTGGCACGGCTGGCGGCGCATCCTTGAGCGCGCAGGCCTGCCGCATATCGGCACACACGGCATTCGTCACAGGGCCGCGACCGACATCGCCAACTCCGGCATCCCCGTCAAAGTCGGTATGGCGCTGACCGCCCATAAGACGGTGACCATGTTCATGCGATACGTTCATACCGAGGACGATCCCATCCGAGCCGCCGCTGAGGCGGTGACGCAACGCCGCCAATCGTTGGTCGGGGGCGTTGTTCTTCCACACCCGGCTCCGCCGGTGCCGACGCCAACCCCCGCGCCGTCACCGATCACCCCCGAGACGCTGCACGAGCCGTCCGCCGGACCGCATGAAAAGCCGCTCGGCTTCCAGGACGGCAACTATTAAGCAGTTCATAAATATGGGAACATTCACGCGGCGTATTTGAGCGAAGGTTTCTGAAAAAAGGAGATAATTTTCCAGGGGTCGTTTTGCAGTTGGCGCATCGATGATCGAACCTTACGCTTGAAGCCGTCCCTGCTGGTGACAGCCATGCGGCCGACGGTGTCCGCTTTCAGATGCTTCCACACCAGCTCATCCGGGTTGCGATCGGGTGAATAAGGAGGCAGATAAAAGAGCCGCAACTTTCCCTTCAGGGTTTCGGTAAACGCTCTGGTTTTTCGAGCGATATGTGCAGGTCCGCGATCAAAAAGATCTCGTGCTTGGCCCCGACAATCAATCGCTTTAGGAACTCGATAAACACCGCAGCGTTGACGCCGCCTTGTTGCTTGATCATGAAGCGCATGTGGCCGCGCGAGGAGATCGCTGAAAGCAAACTCATGCCATGGCGAGCGCCGGTGGCCTCGACAATGGGCGGTTCGCCTTTTTTACCCCAGGTGCGCCCGGCATGGTGATCGGAACGGATGTGGGCGGCATCGCCAAAATAGATGTCAGCTCCTTGTTGTTGCGCCATTCTCTTGATTCCCGGGTATTCTTTCTTGAGCCGTTGCTGCACGAGGGCTTCGTCACGTTCCCATGCCCGGTGCAACGGCTTTTGACAAGTGACGCCGAGCTGAGCCAAAAGCCGCCCCACGGACGCCGCGCTCAACGCCACATCGAACTTATCCTTGATCAGCTTCGCCACCATCGCGCGCGTCCACAGCGCAAACTCAAACTTCAGTTGCAAGGGGTTCTTCCGCGTCACCATGTCGTAAACCCACTGCAATGCCCGGCCATCAAGTTTCGGCGGACGTCCAGGAACGGGCTTGGCTTTCAGGGCGCCCCAACCGCCGCGCCGGTATTCCGCCAGCCATCTGTACATGGCGGTCCGCCCCACCCCAAAGATCCGGGCAACCACCTCGGGGCTTTCGCCGTCTCGAACGCGCCTTACGGCGCGTTCACGCATGGTCTCCAGCGTCTTGTGATCAAGCTTCCGCGCGTCATCTTTTCTCATGCCAGCATGGAATCATTCGAGGCTCCTCAGGTCAAGAAAAATGTCCTCCTATTTATGAACTTCTCAATACAAGTCTGGATTTGATCCAACGGTCAATGTCAGATTACGTCATTCATCGCACGGCGGGTATTATCGGCGAGGTGGAGTCGATTCTGGCAAGGATGCCATAGGGCGTTCGGAAGAACGCCCGTTGCAAGCAACGGGCTATGGCACCGGCCCCGCCGGCGCGAGCGCAGCTCGCGTCCTTGACGGAATCGATCCGCCCGCCAAACTCGCCGCCATGAGAGGAATGGCAGGTTGCGATTTCCCGCGGCAGTGACTGAAATCGTAAGTCCAGAATTTTACAGATCATCCGCGGCGCGGACGAGATCGCCCGCCATCCGCGCGTCCGTGGCCGCGGACAATTTGTCTTCGATCCGAAGCATTATCTGGCGCTCCTCGAGCAAAAGCCCGGCGCCCTCGATCAAGCGGCTCCCTTGCGGAACTGGGCATTGCCGGAGCCGCTCCAGCATCCGCGCCGGCTCCTGGAAGCCCGCATGGGCAATCGCGGCAAACGCGAGTTCATTCAGGCGCCGCGGCTGATGGAGGTCTTTCCCGAGACGCTCGTCGCCGCGGCCGCGCTCGACGCGATCCACCCCGGCGCGATCAGCTTCGACGCGGTCAAGCAACTCGTCATCGCCAAGGTGGAGCGAAGATCCGCCCGTCCCGGCCTCGACGGCTATCCCTATTTGCCGGTGGCCAACGTGAAGACGGCATCGGCCGCCGATTACGTGGTTCCCGTTTCCGGGAGGGCAGCATGACGGCGGCGGCTCCTGCTGCTAGCCCGGCGCTGCCGCAGGTTCTGCTCGCCCATCATCCGCGGCAGCTCAAACTGCCGGCCTTCCTGCGCGAGTATGAAAAGCTCGCCGCCGAAGCCGCCCGCGAGGGTCTCGATCATGTCCACTTCCTCTTGCGCCTCGCCGGGCTTGAACTCATCGATCGTGAACGGCGCATGGTCGAGGCGCATCCGCGCCGCGCGTTTTTCGGCGGTGAAGAGTTTCGACACGTTCGGCTTCGCCGCCATTCCGTCGCTCAACAAACCGCTGACACTCGAACTGGCGCGGCTCGCGCATATCTCATCGCCCGCGACAACATCATCGCCCTCGGCAACAGCGGCACCGGCAAGACGCACGCCTGTCTGGCGCTTGGTCTCGCGGCCTGTCAGCATGGCTTCTCCGTTGCCTTCTTCACGGCGGCCGAACTCGTTCATCAATTGATGGAAGCGCGCGACGAGCGGCGTCTCCTGAAACTCCAGGCGCAGCTCGCCGCCGTCAAACTGCTCATCATTGACGAACTGGGTTACGTGCCGCTCTCACAGACCGGCGCAGAATTGCTCTTCGAGATCTTCAGCCAGCGTCACGAACGCGGGCCGGCGATCGTCACGTCGAATCTTCCATTCGACGAATGGACGAGCGTCTTCGGCGATCAACGTCTGACCGGCGCGCTGCTCGATCGCCTCACCCACCACGTCCATATTTTGGAGCTGAACGGCGAGAGCTACCGGCTCAAGCAATCGAAGGCAAGGCGGCGGCGTGAAGCCCAACCCGCCGATCTAGCCGCAGCAACCGCCGATCCCGAAACAGGCGAAATCACCCCCGCGTCCTGAAAGCCGCATCCGCCCTGGCTGCGAAATCCCGGCCATCTCCGCCGGGGCGGACGCGGCGCGTCGGGCTCTACGCCCCGGCCGCCAACTGGCCTGGTTTTGCTCCGCCCCAGTGGCCGGCTTTTACTCCGCCGTCGACACCAGATTTTGCAGGCCTTTTTTTTAAGAAAATGCCACATTTCGTCGAGCTCGACGGCCGCGGCGCCTTCTCCGGTTGGTACTGGCTTGGGCGCGTTCTTGAGGGCGAACGTCTTGATCCATTTAAGGACGGCGGGGGTTGAAACGCCAAAAAGCCGCGCTATGCGCCGTTGCGATAAGTCGCTGAGGTAAAGCCACACGGCAAGAGCCAGAACCGGCTGACTGTGTCCGCGCCGGGGCTTGTCGATAAAGTTGTCGCCGCATTCCTTGCACTTGTCGCGCTGCTGCCCCTGCATAAAGCCGTTCTTCACGCATCGTTCGCCGCCGCATCGATAGCACACGATCATCTCCGCCTCCCCTTTGGGTCAGAAAGGGAAAGCGTAGGAACGGAATTATCTATGAGTGGTTAACACCCTTCCGATTGTAACGCCGCAGGTTTGCATTGGACACGGATTAGCCGCAGGATGAGGCGCAAACCGTTGACTGCCGGGAGACGTCAGCTTGAAGCGTTTGTTGCCTCTTGAGGATTAACGATCATGGACACAATTGCTAGGTACAAATGGACCAGTGTAACCTTGGTCGTAATTGCTCACCCGCCGGCTACGCCGCTACGGGAAGAGGCTTTCCTGCGAGGGTGAGGCGGATCGCCGCTATAGCGCGGATGGTGCGGCGGCGTGCGGTTTCGATTACTGAGCGAATACCGGCGTAGAGACGCGCGCCCCATTCGGTGCGGAAGCCATTGGTGATTTTGCGGAAAATGACGCAGGGGCGCAGCGCTCGTTCGGAGCCATTGTTGGTGGCTGGAATGGCGCGGTTGGTGACGAAGACGAATAGATGCCGACGGATTTTCTTGATCACGCGCTGCAGTTTGACGCCCGCCGCATGGGTTGGCGGGCGCGCCATGAGCTCGTCGAGCCGGGCTTCGAGGCGGGCGACATAAGTTTTCAGGGTGGCGTCCGCGAGCTTGTCTCGCCGACGGCCAATCCGGCAGGCTCGACCAAGCAGATGGTGCAGACCGGGTGCGAAAATGCCGTCGCCGGCGTCGATGGCATATTGCCCGTCGCGAATGAGATGAGCGAGGCAGACCTGATTGTCTTTTTTCGCCCAGCCCATCTGGCCGCCATAGCGGTCCGAGACCCAGAAATCGGGGCGGAACGCGCCGAGGAACCCCTCGACCACGGATTTGCCGCGCGACGGCTCAACGACGAAGACGGCGCTGTCGTCATGATGGAACACCCACAGCCACCAATTCCGTTTGCCGGCCCTGAGGCCGGTCTCGCCGGATTGCAGGATGGTTCCTGACGGGAGACGGGCGCGGATGTGATTGATCTGTGCCGCGAAGGCTTCGCGCGCCGCATCCAGCATGTTGACGAGGGCGCCTTCGCTGATTTCGAGGCCGAGGATGCCGGACAGAAGCCGCGCCAGGCGTCCGAAGGCGATGCCTTGCGTAAAGCGCAGGTAGATGACGAGGGCGCGAAGGTTTTCCCCGAATGGAGAACCGGGCTCCATTCCGCCGGGCGGCGCGGCCTTGAACTTTTTCGCACAACACGGACAGACCCCACCATGCAGCGTTACGCGTGTGACATCGGGCTTGATGTCTGGGATTTCGACGTGATCATAGACTTCGCTGGCAGTCTGTGGCAGGCCGGAAACGTCCGTGCCGCAATGCTGGCAGGAGGACGCCATCACTTCGCGCTTGTGCGCCGGGTCCGGATGCAGCGGCCGGTGCGTCCCCGTATGCGCCTTGCGCTCGGGCTTTTTCGTCATCTCGCCCGAGGCTTTTCGCCCCTGGCTCGGGGGCGTGCTCGAATTATCCGGCGTCTTGGCAGGCAGGCCGAGCTTCGCTTCGAGTTCCACGACACGCGCGCGAAGGACCGCCATCTCTCGGGTCAAAACGGCAATCGTTTCCGCTTGAGATAAAACAAGCCGGACCAGGGCTTCCTTGTCGTACAATTCAGCCGTGTCACAATTCATCCGGAGCTTAAATCAGCCCCGCTGCACCTTGTCAAAATCCTTTTTCGTCGAAACGCATAACACCGTCAGGAACACGGGGCTGAGCAATTACATTTTGGGGTAGAAACACCTCGTCAAGGATTGACCTTATGAGGTGAATATTCTCTTCGCCAATCTGAAAAAAAATGCTGCCGCTGTCAGTTAGGAGCTCGTGTGCGATATGGATACGGTCTCGAACATAGTCGAGATATGAATGTATTCCGTTTGCCCACGTGTCCCTGAAAGCGCGCACGACCTCCGGCTCGCGACTTTGAAATTCCCGTTTGCCATCCTTAACGTCGCGATCTCGCGTAGAGACCTGCCAATTCGAGTTGAATTTAATCCCATAAGGAGTGTCCATGTAGATGCATTGGACCTTGCTTCGAAGTGCTTCTTTTTCGGCGAGGCTGGCCATGACGTGCAAGGAATCCCCGAGGATCATGCGGTTCGTCCAATGCTGATCGTGCTGGTAGAAATCCAGCCGATCCTCCTCGTCGATCCCATTGAAGTCCGCAAAGAGGTCTGGCTGCTCCTCGGTTGAGCCCTTGCCAGTAGCGGCTCGACGACGAATGTCATCGATGATCGCCTTGGGGTGGATCTTCTCGGCCTTATAGATCGGAACCGCTTCGACGGTAAACGGCTCGCGGTCTTCGTCGTCTTTTGCCGGTCGTGTCCCCAGAGGTGATGTAGCAGCTCGGGAGCAAGCCGCTCGCGAAGCGCGCTTTTCATGGCGCCGTGAGCCGAGCGAGCGGCTTGCGGCGGTCATCGGCGATTCTCCGGTAGGGTCGGTTTGCGATTCGCAACGCAACCGAGGAAACGACCGGTGACCAACGAGATGATCGGCTTCGCGGCCGAGCGGCTGATGGAGCTGGAAGTTGGCGCGAAGACGGGCGCCGCCCACGGCGAGCGTTCGCCGGAGCGGCTCGTTCAACGCAACGGCTATCGCGACCGCGATGGGGAGACGCGCGCCGGCGCCGTGGAGCTGCGCATTCCAAGGCTGCGCAAGGGCTCCTATTTTCCCAGCTTCCTCGAACCACGCCGCATGGCCGAGAAGGCGCTGACCGCCGTCATTCAGGAGGCTTACGTCCAGGGCGTCTCGACCCGCTCGGTCGACGATCTCGTGAAGGCCATGGGCGGCGCGGGCGTTTCCAAGAGCCAGGTCAGCCGGCTGTGCGAGGAGATCGACGATCGGGTGAGGGCCTTTCTCGACCGGCCTATCGAAGGCGACTGGCCCTATCTGTGGATCGACGCCACCTATGTCAAAGTCCGCCAGAACGGTCGCATCGTCTCGGTGGCGGTCATCATCGCCGTGGGTGTCAACTCGGACGGACGGCGCGAGGTTCTGGGCATGGACATCGGCCTCTCGGAGGCCGAGACCTTCTGGACCGAGTTCTTGCGCAAGCTGCGGCGGCGCGGCCTGCGCGGCGTCAAGCTTGTCATCTCTGACGCGCATGAAGGCATCAAAGCCGCCGTCTCCAAGCTGACGAACGCGAGTTGGCAACGCTGCCGCGTTCACTTCATGCGCAACGCGCTCGCCCGCGCCGGAAAAAGCGGGCGGCGCGTCGTCTCCGCCTTCATCGCCACCCTTTCGTCCAGGATAATGCGGAAGCCGCCAAGGCCCAGTGGCGCAAGGTCGCCGATCAGTTGCGCCCCAAATTGCCCAAGCTCGCCGCCTTCATGGACGAAGCCGAGGCCGACGTTCTCGCCTCCATGACCTTTCCCAAGGATCACTGGCAGAAAATCTATTCGACGAACGGCCTGGAGCGGCTGAACGGCGAGGTCAAACGGCGCACCGAGGTCGCCGGCATCTTCCCCAACGAGGAGGCGATCACCCGGCTGATAGGCGCCATCCTCTTGGAGCAAAACGACGAATGGGCCGTGCAGCGCTCCCGTTACATGACCCTGGAAACCATCGCCCCTTTGAGCGATGATGCAATCGTCAGACTGTCCGCCGTGACCGCCTGACCAACCCGGCCCTGGCCGGTGAACGCGGTGATCATCCCGCGCCAGTTACACCACGCCAAGGGACACGATCGCTCGTTGAGACCTGTGCAAGCAGAGAAAGATAATAATAATGTATGCTATGAACTTGTACCTTTTAAAGTCCCAGAGCGTGGCCATATAAACGTGAGAAGTGAATTCGAATTTTAAAGAAAACTTGAAGATATATACATTTGGTATACTCTTTATCCAGCAGACGAGATGGTACTAAACATATTTGATCCCGATGATCGTGTTAGAGTAGGTGGAGAATTCAGAGTAGCTCCAATCGGTGATTTACGATTTAAATTTACCCCCTCAGCCACATCTGTTACCATTCAGGTGCTTGAAACCATTTTGCCATATCAAGGACTAATGTTTTCGTGGAAATATGAAACGAAATCACGCGTGAAGCCTTCGGCATCATGAAAAAAGGCGCGTGAACATAGAGGATGCAAGTTTAATTTGCTAGAGATTTCATGGTCACTTCATGAAGGCGGCAGCTTATCTCGTTCAAACGCAAGGACCCCATTGCCCGTTGGCGCGAATGCGCCAGGATTTCAACCCCGCCTTGGCGACGACGATCCGCCCGTTTTTCGCCATCGCGACAAGATGCTTGAAGACAAGCGGCGTTAGCCACGCAAACGGTTTTTCCGGATCGCAGACGGCGCGGTATTCATCGGAATCGGGATCTTCCATCAAGATCGTGCCGGTGCGATCCGGGCGCAGCCGCGCGCTCATGTCCCGATCGCCCTTCCACAAGCATTCGTAATCGCGGCAAACTTGCGGTCGGTCCGCATAGATGCCGCAGCCACCAGAACCGGCGTTAAGACAGTGTTCGCACAATTTGCCGGCGGATTTCGCCAATTCGGCGATCTCGAGAACCTTGCAACAAAAGCTGCATTCGCCGCAGGCTTTTCCTGGGATTGCAAGCATGAACCTTAGCCTTGCGATTAAGTCCGATTCGCTAGTGCATCTTTTTATCGCGGAAGGCGTCGGCGCAAGAGAAATCGAAACGCCCCTCAAGGATTTGTGCTCCGGCGCGGCCTTCGGCAGCACTTCCCGTCATGTCTCGCCGAGCAGCCTTTCGACGAAAGCGGCGATCCTCTCCCTTGCTCGTGCGGTGCGGCGGTGTTCGGCCGCGAGGATCGCGCAAAGGCCGGCGAACGTGCTTTGCAGATCGTCGTTGACGAGCACGTAATCATAGTCCGTCCAGCGGCGGATTTCGTTGCGCGCCTCGTTCAAACGCTTGGCGATGACGTCCGGCCGGTCCTCGGCGCGGCGTTCGAGGCGCGCGCGCAATTCCTGCATCGACGGCGGCAGGATAAAGACCGTGACGGCATCGTCGGCGGCCTCTCGCTTGATCTGCTGCGCTCCCTGATAATCGATGTCGAAAAGCACGTCGCGCCCTTTCTGCAGAACCCGTTCGGCCGGCTCGCGCGGGGTGCCGTAAAAATTGCCGTGCACCTCCGCCCATTCGAGCAGATCGCCGCCATCGCGCAGCAACTCGAACTGCTTCTTGCCAATGAATGAGTAATGAATGCCGTCGACTTCGCTCGAACGCCGCGCCCGCGTGGTTACCGAGATCGACAGCGTCAGATCGAGTTCCTTGGTCTGGAGCAGCATCCGGGTTAAAGTCGTCTTGCCCGCGCCCGACGGGGAAGAGAGGATCAGCATCAAGCCGCGCCCGCGGGCCCGAGCCGTCCGCTCTTTTGGTGGACGATTTTCGAGCTGCAAATTCCTACTCGATATTCTGGATCTGTTCGCGGAATTGCTCGATCTCGACGCGCAGTTCGAGGCCGAGCCCCGTCAGGCTCGCGTCGTTCGACTTGGCGCAAAGCGTATTGGCCTCGCGCGAAAGTTCCTGGGCAAGGAAGTCGAGCCTGCGGCCGGCCGCGCCGCCCTTCGCCAAAAGTTCGCGGGCCGCGGCGGTGTGCGCGGCGAGACGGTCCAATTCTTCCCTGATATCGGCCTTGGCCGCCAGCATGAGAGCCTCCTGATGCAAACAATTCTGGTCGAAATTCGCGTTTCCGGCAAGCATTGTGAGTGATTGCGCGAGGCGCGCCCGGATCGCCTCGGGTTTGCGGGCTGGGCAAATATCGGCCGCTTGCGTCAGCGCGGCGATCTTTTCAAGCCGCGCCGAGAGCAATGCCGCAAGCGCGCCGCCCTCGCTTTGCCGCATGGCCACCAGAGCATCGAGCGCCTCGTCGAGAAGGTCGAGGGCAGCGGCACGCACGTGTAAAATCGCGGTCTCGTCCTCGGCCGCATCGGTGATTTCCACGACGCCGCGCATCGCAAGAAGCCCGTCGAGAGTTGCCGGTGCGATCCTGTCCGGCAGCGGAATTCGGGTGAGGGCCGCGATAAGTTCTCGCAGCAAATCTTGATTGATGCGAACCTCGGGGATCGCTACGTCGCGCTGCGCGGCAAGCGTCGCATGGATCGTTCCCCGGTTGAGTTTTCGCGAAAGTCTTGTGCGCGCGTCGGGCTCGATCGCGTCGAACGGCGGCGGCAGGCGCAGCCTCGCATCGAGGCCCTTGGCATTGACGGATTTAAGCTCCCAGGCAAGGCGCCACGGCCCGGCGTTCCCAGTGGCCCGGGCGAAACCTGTCATGCTGGCGATGGTCATCTTAAAGCTTGCAACCTGAAGGGCCGGTCCAGCCCGCACCATAGAACCGCCGGCGACTATGCTCAAGTTGAGTTCGTTCGACTTCAATCCTTGGGGAAATCGAGCCCCATTTCCCGGTAGCGTTCGGGGTCGTCGGCCCAGTGCTCGCGCACCTTGACGAACAGAAAAAGATGCACCCTTTGTCCGGCCGCCTCGATGATCTCCTTGCGCGCCGCGGTTCCGATCGCCTTGATCGCGCGGCCGCCTTCGCCGATCACGATTTTTTTGTGGCCTTCGCGCAGCACATAGATCGTCTGTTCGATCCGCGCCGAGCCGTCCGGCATGTCTTGCCAAAGCTCGGTTTCGACCGTAGATGAATAGGGGAGCTCATCGTGCAGGCGCTCGAAGAGTTTTTCGCGCGTGATCTCGGCGGCGAGCAGGCGCAAGGGCATGTCCGAAACCTGATCTTCCGGATAAAGCCACGGGCCAGGCGGCATCAGCGCGGCGAGTTCCTGCTTGAATTTGGCGGCGCCGTGGCCGCGCAAGGCCGAGATCATGAATGTTTGCGCAAAGGGGAGCGCGTGGTTGAGCCTGGCGGCGAGTTCGAGAAGCTGTGGCGGTTCAACCGTATCGATCTTGTTGAGGACAAGAATCTTCCTGGCGGCGATTTGCGGCAGGCGGCCGAGAATGGCGTCGACCTCGGCATCGATACCTCTACGGACATCGACGAGCAGCGCGGCCGCATCGGCATCGCCTGTGCTGCCCCAGGCAGCCGCGACCATGGCCCGGTCGAGCCGGCGTTTCGGCGCGAATATGCCTGGTGTATCGACGAAAACGATTTGTGCCTTGCCTTCCAGGGCAATCCCGCGCACGGCACTCCGCGTCGTCTGAACCTTGCGCGAAACGATCGAGATCTTCGTGCCAACGAGCCAATTGATCAGCGTCGATTTGCCCGCGTTCGGGGCGCCGATAAGGGCGACGAAACCGCAGCTTGTTCCGCCACTGCGTCCGCTGTTCACGAGGCGCCCTTTTGGACGTCCTGGCCGATGCTCTCGCGCGCGATGAAAGCCGCAGCCGCGGCTTGCTCGGCGAGGCGCTTCGCAAATCCCTTCGCCTCGGCATTCCGGTAGCCGGACACCTCGACGGAAATCGTGAATTCCGGCGCGTGGTCTGGCCCGGATCGCGCGGTCTCGCGATAGAGCGGCGTGGGAAGGCCGCGCGCTTGCGCCCATTCCTGCAGCGCGGTCTTTGGATCGCGCAACGGGCGTCCCGGCGAGTGCATCCGTTCGCCGAAGGCGGCGATCACGACGGCCTTCGCCGCGTCATAGCCCGCATCGAGAAAAACCGCGCCTATGATCGCTTCGCAAACATCGCCCAAAATCGCCATGTTGGGAGTTCTTGTTAGCTGTTCGATCTCGCCAAGCCGGACGCAGGAGTCAACGCCCCAGGCGAGGGCGACCTCGGCGCAGCTCTCCTTGCGGACGAGGCCCGCGAGGCGGCGCGAGAGTTCTCCCTCGCCGGCCTCGGGAAACCCTTCGTACAACATCCCGGAAACGGCGAGACCCAATACGCGGTCGCCAAGAAATTCGAGCCTTTGATAGGTTTCGCGCCGGCGCCCCGCCGCCGCGCTAACATGGGTCAGCGCCGCCGCGATCAGATCGCGATCGGCGAAAACGTGCCCAATCCGCGCCTCGAGCGCTCCGAGATCCTGGACTTGCCGCGCCATTCTATTTCACGGATTTGAGCATCCTGTCGAAACGCACCGTCCACGGCCATTCCCAAAACATCCACGCCGGCTCGCCCTTGCCGACCGAAAAGAAGATCAATTCGGCGCGTCCGACGAGATTTTCAAATGGCACGAAGCCTACGCCGCCCTGGTCGGGTGGAACCCGGCTGTCCGTCGAATTGTCCCGGTTGTCGCCCATCATGAAAAAATTTCCGGCCGGAACTTCGAAAACCTTGGTATTGTCGTTGTATCCGGTGTCGCCTTGAATCTCGATGATCGTGTGGCTGACTCCGCCGGGCAGTGTTTCGCGATAGGTCGGGACGCCGGTCTCGCGCCCGTAAAAATCCTTGGTATGGACCTTGGCAATCGGCTCGCGCGGCACGAGTTCGCCATCAATGTAAAGGCGGCCTTCCCTCATTTGAATTTTGTCGCCGGGCAGGCCGATCACCCGCTTGATGTAGTCCGTCTGCCCATCGCTCGGAAGCTTGAAGACGGCGACGTCGCCGCGTTTTGGCGGCGCGGCCAGAATCCTGCCGGAAAACAAATGGGGGCTGAACGGAAACGAATGATCGGAATAGCCGTAGGCATATTTTGAGACGAAAAGATAATCGCCAATCAGCAAGGTCGGGATCATCGAGCCGGAAGGAATATTGAACGGCTGAAACAAAAAGGTGCGCACGACGAGAGCGATAAGCAGCGCCTGAACGATGACCTTCAAGGTGTCGCCCTTGCCGCCTTCCTTTGCCTTCTGCTTCATGCCGGTACCTTTTCGATCCATCCGTGCGGGCTCTGTCATGCTCGTTTTCTCTCCGAGGAAGCGCGTCCGGACTCTGCTCCCAAGCATCGCCCCCCGCGCCGCGGAGCGCTCCTTACCATGCCTCGCAACGCCGGTATAGGGCTCGCTCCGCGGCTTCGGCGTATGTCTGTCCGGGTGAACGGCGGCGGACAAAAGGAGTCGCGTTTTTCAAATTCAGCTATCGATTAAAGCAATGGAAAATGCCGCCTTGCTCCGAGCCATCGCTGCCTCCATCTCTGGAAGATAGAATCATGTTTGCAACTTCGCGATCCGCGCCCTCGCCGCGTGGCGGTCCTCTCAAAGCGCCTTGACCGCCGCGAGCACCGCCTCGGCGTGACCGGGGACTTTCACCTTGTTCCAAGCCATCGCGATCTGGCGGTCCTTGCCGATGACGAAGGTCGTGCGCTCGATCCCCATGTATTTGCGGCCATACATGCTCTTTTCGACCCATACGCCATAGGCTTCGAGCATGGCTTTAGATTCGTCGGACGCGAGCGCGAGTTCGAGCTTATGTTTGGCCTTGAATCGCGCGTGGCTTGCCACCGGATCGGGCGATACGCCAAGGATCGCCGCGCCGGCCTTTTTGAATTCGCCCCGCAAGCGATTAAATTCGATCGCTTCCTTGGTGCAGCCGGAGGTATCGTCTTTCGGATAGAAGTAAAGAACAAGCTTCCTGCCGGCGAAGCTTGCGAGCGAAATCCTGGCTCCGGCATCGTCCGGCAACGCGAAATCTGGCGCCTTGTCTCCCGGCGTCAACTTTTTGCCTAAGTTGCCGCCCAAGCTATTGTTGGAATTCTTGTTCAAGTTCTTCGGTGGCTCATTTGACAAACTTTTATTCATGGAGCTTTCCTTTTGTCACATGGAACGGCGAACGGCAACATCCAACCATTCGTCCGTTTGTGCCGCGCGTTTTTCCAGTGAAATGCGTATAGTCGCACAGGATCAAAGTTTCCAGTTTCAGCTTGGTTTTGAGAGGCCGCGAGCGGTTGGCCGGAAATGGTGAGAAAAATCCGGCCCGGTCCCGCGCGTGGCCGGGAAATTGGCTGCGCCAGCAGGGGAAAGCGGCGCGTCCCGCTCCATGCATCGGGCTAAGGACAAGCAGGCGCGGCCCCGCGTGGTTCGCGTGCAAGCTAGTGCTCGGGTTGTTTTTTTTCGCGCTCGCCGGCGGCGGTTTCATCGTTGCCCGTCTCGCGCTCGGGCCGCTCGCGATCGACGGTTTCGCGCCGCAAATCGCCAAGGCACTCGACGATCGTTTTGGCCATCGCTACGAATTCGGTTTCGGCGGAACCGCGATCGTGAAGAATGGCTTTGCGCCGGCGCTGAGCATCGACAAATTGTCGATTAAGGAACCCTCCGGCCGCATGATTTTGACCGCGCCGCGCGCCGAAGTGTCGGTCGATCCTCTTGCACTCATTGTTGGGCGGGTGACGCCAAGGCGGCTCGAAATTTTCGACGTCGAGGTGCATCTGGCCTTGCGGCCCGACGGTTCGCTCGCCTTGCCGGTTGCGTCCAATGCCGGGGAAGCAGTGGCTCTTACGCCGCCGCTTGCCGCGGCGCTTGCGCCAGGGAGCCCTTTGCCGCCGCCCGGCGCGGGGACGAAAGATCCGGCCGCGCAAGCGCTCACGGCAACGCCGCCGCGCGCCTTCCTCGTCAAGCAGATGGCGGCATCGATCCGACTCGTCATCGACACGCTGACCGATCCGGCAAGTCCGGCCGCGGCAATCGATCGCATCGGCATCAGGCGCGGCAAGATTGTTATTGACGACGAGACTGCCAATCAAACCATGGTCTTTAACGGCGTCAATCTCGGTTTCGATAAATCCTCCGGCGCCACGAGGTTCGATCTTTCCATCGAGGGGCCGAACGGCCGCTGGTTGGCCTCGGGCGTTGCCGGCGGCATGTCAGGCTCGGAACGCGGCCTCATGCTTTCGTTTTCGAATCTATCCCTCGATGAAATCTTGCTGGCGGCCGGTACGCGCACGATCGGCGCCGATTTCGATATGCCGCTGTCAGGCAAGCTCAGCGTCCGTTTGCAAGCCGATGGGATGCTTTCGGAGGCGGCCGGCCAGTTCGAATTCGGTGCAGGTTACCTGCGTTTCGACGACCCCGACGATGAACCCCTGATGATCGACAAGGTCACCGGAGGGTTTCATTGGAATCCGGCGGCGCGGCGCATTGCGGTCGATCGTTGGCGGCTCGCGGCGGGCGCAACTCATTTCGCGATTTCGGGCTTCGTGACGCCACCGCATCGAGAGGGCGATCCGTGGTCGATTGAGCTGACCAATGCGGAGCCCAGCGCGGCGGGTCCCGAGCGGCCCGGAGAAAAGCCGATTTCGATCGATCACAGCGACTTGGCGGCGCGGCTTTATTTGGCTGAAAAAAAGCTTGTCATCGACCGGTTTTTGTTCGGCGGTCCGCAGGGCGGCATCGCGATGGCCGGCGGGATCGATTGGAGCAATGGACCCCATATAAGGCTCGGCGCGTCGATTTCTCCCGCGCCGGTCAGTACGGTCCTACGGCTGTGGCCCTCGTTCGTCGCGGCGCCGGTCCGGTCCTATCTGCTTTCCCGCACCAGCGAAGGAACGGTGGAGAAGGGCACCCTGCGGATCGATTTCGATGGCGCCGATTTGCGGGCGATGCGGGCCGGACACCCGCCTTCCGATGCCACGGTCTTGCTCGATTTCATGGTTGCCAATGCGAGCCTCGCGTTTCTGCCGGGCGTGCCGCCTTTGCGCGGCATCGATGGTACCGGTCATGTCACCGGCCGGACCGCGACTTTCGCGGTCGCGAATGCCGCCCTCGATGCCGGCAATGGCCGCGTGCTGACCTTGTCGGACGGCAGTTTCCATGTCGCCGACTTTGAGTTGAAACCCGCGCCGGCGGTGGTGGAGGCCAAGGTCAGGGGCAGTGTCGAAGCGATCGGGGAGCTTTTATCCTATGACGCGTTAAAACCCTATGCGAGTCTCCCGCTCAATTCGTCCACTCTGACGGGACAGGCCGGCGGCAGTCTCGAAATCGATATGAAGCTCGGCCCCAACACCGGCCCGGCGGATACAACTCACAAGATCAATGCGACAGTCACCAATTTCACCGCCGAAAGGCTGATCGGCAACGAGAAGCTCGACGCCGCGACTCTCACCGTCAATGTCGATCCGTCGGGATTTAGAGCGAGCGGGCAGGGCACCATGTTTGGCGCTCCGGCTGCGGTCGATATGGAGAAGTTGGCGGGCAAGCCCGCCGAAGCTTCGATTGGCTTGACCCTGGACGATGCCGTCCGCGCGAGGCAGGGTTTTGGCGCCAATTCGGGGGTGAGCGGACCGGTTGGCGCGACAATTACCGCGCCCATCGGCACCGGGGGAAAACTTAAGGCGCGAATCGAGCTCGATTTGAGCCGTGCCGGGATCGAGATTCCCGGTGTTTCGAAGCCGGCGGGACGGCCGGGAAAGGTCGCCTTCGCGCTCGCCGTCAACGACGCTGGGATCTTGCTCGATCAGATCGTTGTCGACGCCGGGACCATTCAGGCGCGGGGCAATGTTCAGCTTGGCGCGGGCCTCACTCTTATCGCGGCGAAATTTCCGCAGGTGAAGCTGTCGGCGGGCGACGATATGAAGATCGACGCGATAAAAACCGGCGAGACAATGAAAGTGATCGTGCGGGGAACCGCGATTGACGCAAGGCCGTTCTTAAAATCGCTGATTTTCAACCCTCCCGCGAGCAATGGTGCCGGGCCAAGCAACGGTGCGGAGCGCAACGAGGCAGGTCCATTCAAGGAAATCGAATTCGATGTCAAATCCGGCATTTTGAGCGGATATAACAAACAGATCATAGCCGGGGCCGAATTGAGATTGGCGAAACGCGGCGATCAAATAACGCAGTTCACTTTTGCCGGAACGTTCGGCGGCCAGCCGATTTCGTGCAATCTGACCGGAGGCGGCGCTTCTCCCCAGCTCAATCTCGTCAGCGAGGATGCAGGATCACTTTTGTTGTTCCTCGATCTCTACAAGCACATGGAGCGCGGACGGCTCTCGGTCGGGTTGCGTCTTGGATCGGACTCCCTTGCCGGCGTCCTTCTCATAGACGATTTCGTTTTGCGCGACGAACCTGCCTTGCGCCGGCTGGTGGTCGAGGGCGCTCCGCCGCTGGATACCCCGGGCCAGGCGCCAAAAATCGACGCCAACGCGATCGCTTTCAACAAATTGCAGGTGCGTTTCCAACGCGACGGCAGCCGTCTCGAGCTCAGCGAAGGCACCATGCATGGCGAGGCGATCGGATTAACCGTCGAAGGCTCCCTCGATTTCGTGCATGACCGGGTCGACATGAAGGGTACTTTCGTTCCCGTTTATGCCTTCAACAATTTGTTCGCGAAGTTACCCGTCGTCGGCCTGATCCTCGGGGGTGGCTCCAACGAAGGGTTGATCGGGGTCAACTACCGGATTAGCGGCTTGGCCAGCGCGCCGGCGCTCAACATCAATCCTCTGTCGGCGATCACGCCAGGAATCTTCCGCCAGATTTTTGGCGTCGTCGATTTCGATCCCATGCACCCGCAGCGATAGGATTTGTCAAGCGATCTTCAGCAGGACATGGCGCTTGCGCCCGAGCGAAAGTTTGACCGCGCCTCCGGTTAGATCGCGCGGTCCGATTACCATGCGCTCATCGGTGACCGTCTGATCGTTGACCTTGAGACCTCCACCTTTGATTTGACGGCGCGCTTCGCCGGTCGAGGCGACGAGTTTCGATCTGACGAAAGCGGTGAGCACGCCAAGGCCCGCCTCGATCTCGCTACGGGCGATCTCGACCGAGGGCAGGCTGTGCGTTAGCGTAGCTACCGATCCAGATGACGGGAATGACCCAGTATCCCCCGGTAAGCTATAATGCGTGGCAACCCGGCCAGTTTGCGCTCCTTCCTCAAAGATTTTTTGCGCCGCGCCGGCTGCCCGCAACGCCGCCTCGCGCCCATGCACCATAGCGGTCGCCTCGGTGGCGAGAATCTTCTTCGCCTCGTTGATTTCGGCGCCGCCCAGCTCTTCGAGCCTCGCAATTTCATCGAGCGGCAATTCGGTGAAGAGTCTTAAGAACCGCCCGGTGTCCCGATCCTCGCAATTGCGCCAATATTGCCAATAGTCGAAAGGGGGGAACAGGCCTTCGTCGAGCCACACCGCCCCCTGCGCGGTCTTGCCCATTTTGGCGCCCGACGCCGTCGTCAAGAGCGGCGAGGTCAGCCCGTAAAGCTGGCGCGTGCCCATCCGCCGGCCGAGGTCGATCCCGGTGACGATATTGCCCCATTGGTCCGAGCCGCCCATCTGCAAAACGCAACCATGGCGCTTGAATAGCTCGACGAAATCATAGGCTTGAAGGCACATGTAATTGAATTCGAGGAAAGACAATTCCTGGTCGCGTTCGAGCCGCAGTTTCACCGAATCCATCGACAGCATCCGGTTGACCGAGAAATGGCGCCCCACGTCGCGCAAAAAATCGATGTAGTTGAGCGTGGCGAGCCAATCGGCGTTGTCAGGCATGATTGCGTCATGTTTTTCTTTGCCAAAGCTCAGGAACTTGGTGAAGACGCGTTTGATTCCCTCTTTATTGGCGGCGATCGTCTCAAGCGGGAGCAATTGGCGGCTTGCGTCCTTGCCCGAGGGATCGCCGACCCGTGTCGTGCCGCCGCCCATCAGCGCGATCGGCTTGCCGCCGGTCTCTTGCAGCCAGTGCAACAGCATGATTTGAACGAGCGAGCCGGCGTGAAGCGAAGGCGCGGTGCAGTCGAAACCGATATAGGCAACGAGATCGCCGCTCTTCGCGATTTGATCGAGCCCCGCGAGATCGGAGCATTGCTGCAAAAAGCCGCGCTCGACGAGCACGCTGAGAAAGCCGGATTGGGGACGAAAATCACCGGTCACGGGAAGCCTTCGGCAAAAGGATCGCGCCGTTGCAACAAGGGGGCGCGATCCTCTCGGATTTACGAAGCCGTCACAATTAGGGGGAAGGGCGCGGCAATGCAACGGGCGGCGGCGTGGCGGTTGGGTCAAGAGGGGCGGGGACATGCGAAAAGATAGGTGTGCACACCAACAAAGCTTAGGCGGATCGTTAAGCTGCTTCTCAGTTGGCCCCTGTCGATCTTCGCCTCGCATCCGATGACGGCGGACCGGATGGCGATGCTGGAGGCGGCGGGCAGCACGCCATCAGGCGAGCCCTTGCTCTCGTGTGGCGAGTGGCGGGCGTTGAAAGCGATTTGCAAATAGGCCAGAAAGAGACGTTGCCGATGGCCGGGGAGAGAATCAATTCGAACGGTCCACGCGATAGGGCTGATGAGCGGCACCTCGATGGATGGCGTCGATGTCGCGATCATCGAGACCGACGGGCAAGAGATCGTCACGCTTGGCCGCACCGGATTTTTTCCCTATGCCGAGGCGGACCGGACGTTGCTGCGCCGCGCGGCCGGGGATGCGGCCTTGCTCGAGGACCGCGATGCGCGGCCGGGCTGCTTGGCGCTGGCCGAGGCCATGATCACCAGCCGCCATGTGGAGGCGGTCGAAGCCTTTCTCGCGGCGGACTCCATCGACCGCGCCTCGATCGGTCTTATCGGGTTTCACGGCCAGACTGTTTTGCACCGGCCCGAGCGCCGACTCACCATGCAGATCGGCGACGGGGCGAGTTTCGCCGCAAGATTAGGGATCAGGGTCGTTCATGATTTTCGTGCCGCCGACGTGGCGCGAGGCGGGCAGGGGGCGCCGCTGGTGCCTGTGTTTCACCGCGCGCTTGCGGCTGCGGCGGGCTTTTCGCAGCCCGTCGCATTCATAAATATCGGCGGCGTCGCCAATTTAAGTTTTATCGCGCCGGGCGAGGAACCGGTTGCCTGCGACACAGGTCCTGGCAATGGGTTGCTCGACGATTTGATGTTGAAGCGCCGTGGCGCCGCCTTCGACCGGGACGACGCGACGGCTTCCAGGGGCAAGGCCGATGGCGCGGTCTTGAGCGCGCTTCTCAGGCATCCTTTTTTCCTGGCCCCGCCGCCGAAATCGCTCGACCGGAACGATTTATTGGGCACTGCTGTCGAGGGTTTCGCGACCGAAGACGCAGCGGCAACCCTCACCGCCTTCACCGCGGCCAGCATCGCGGGTGTGCTGCCACTGTTGCCGTCGCGCCCCTCGTTCGCGATTGTTTGCGGAGGCGGCGCGCGCAACAAAACCTTGATGCGGGAATTGGCGGACCGGCTGCCTTGCCCGGTCGTTTTGGCGGAAACCTTCGGCTGGTCGAGCGACGCCATGGAAGCCCAAGCCTTCGCCTGTCTCGCGGTGCGGCGGGAGAAGAACCTGCCGATTACCTTTCCGATGACCACGGGGGTCGATAAGCCGCTGCAGGGCGGGGTTATCGCGGAGCCGGGGGGCGCGTGAGATTGTTGCCCCTGTTGGGTGATCCGCGCGTCTCGATAGCGGCATGATGGACAAGACTTTATCAAGCGAAGCGAAGATAGGTTGGTTGCACGATCGGCGTCGCTTCCGGCGAAATAATGCCGGGCTTCATCCCGTGAATAGGCCTTCGCCCAGCAAGGGATCGTAGTCCACCGCCATGAGATAGAGCCCTTCTGGCGGGGCGACCACGCCGCAGCGGCGGCGGTCGCGCGCGTCGAGCGCCGCCCGCAGATCGGCGGTGTTCCATTTGCCGGAGCCGACATGTTCGAGCGAGCCGGCGATCGAGCGCACCTGGGTGTGCAGAAACGATCGCGCGCTTACGCGGATCTGAATTTCCTCGCCGGCCCGCATGACATCGAGCCGTTCCAGCGTGCGCACCGGGCTGTCCGCCTGGCACTGGGAAGCGCGAAAAGTCGAGAAGTCATGGCACCCAACGAGATGCCGCGCCGCCGCGTGCATGGCGCCGGCATCGAGCTTTCGCTTGACGAGCCAGGCATGGCCTCGCCTCACCGTCAAGGGCGCGCGGCGATTGACGATCCTGTAGAGATAATGGCGGCGAATCGCCGAGACCCGCGCGTCGAAATCCCCGGACACGCGTTCGGCGGCCAAAATGGCGACCGGGCGCGGCCGCATGTGCGCGTTCAGGCCATCGCGCAAAACATCGCTCCGCCAATCCTTGCCGAGATCGGCATGCGCGACCTGGCCCAAGGCATGGACCCCGGTATCCGTGCGTCCGGCGCCGCGTATTTCGACTCTTTCGCCGCAAAGGGCGTTAAGCGCGGCCTCGATCACTTCCTGCACGGAAAGCCCATTGCTCTGCCGCTGCCAGCCGACGAAGGGCGCGCCGTCATATTCCAAGGTAAGTTTAAAGCGCGGCATCGGTTTTCGGGGCGAGCAGCGTTCCCCTGCTTATTCGCGCGCCGCGCAAAAAATCCCCGGCCGGCATCGGCGCCTTGCCCGAACGTTGCACCACAAGAAGGCGGATCGCCCGTTCGCCGCAGGCGATGGTCAAGCCCTCGTCGAGAACGCGGCCAGGCGTCCCGGCTCCTTCCGCGATCCGCGTGCGAAATACTTTCACGCGCTCCAATCCCTTGCCATGATCAACCTCGAAAAAGGCGCCGGGAAACGGCGCTAGGCCGCGAACCAGATTGTGTACGTCCGATGCCGGTCTTCTCCAATCGATCCGCGCTTCCGCCTTGGCGATTTTATGCGCGTAGGTGACGCCGGCCTCCGCCTGCGGGGTAAAGGCAAGCCCCTCCAGCATCGCCAAGGCGCGAGTTATCAGACCGGCGCCAATCGAAGCCAGCTTGTCACGGATTTCGCCGGCATTCGCATCGGGGCCAATCGCGATGCGCCCGGCGAGCGCGACCGGGCCGGTATCGAGACCTTCCTCCATGCGCATCACGACGACGCCGGTCTCGGTGTCGCCCGCCATGATGGCACGCTCGATCGGCGCCGCGCCGCGCCATCGCGGCAGCAGCGAAGCGTGCAGATTAAGGCAGCCTTTCGCCGGTACGTCGAGAATGGTTTTGGGCAGGATCAAGCCGTAGGCGGCGGCGACCACCGCATCGGGTTCGAAACCGCGCAGGGTCGCCACGGCGTCCCCGGAGCGAAGTGTTCGCGGTGTAACCACCTCGATGCCAAAATGCCGCGCCGCCACATGAACAGGGGAAGGCACCGGTTCGAGGCCGCGTGGTCCGCCGGGCTTTTCCGCACGGGTGTAGACGGCCGCCACAACATGGCCCTCGGCGATGATCGCGGCGAGCGTGGGCACCGCGAATTCCGGGGTTCCCATAAAAACGATTCGCAACTGTCCCGCTCTGAAGTTGGGATTCTCTGGGGCGCGAGTGATGAAACTGGGCCCCGCTGGGAAATCAAGCTTAAGCTGAAATGAATGATACTCTGCCCCGGCACCGCTTCCAATTTCGCATCAGACTTATGCAACAAAATATGCTTTTGATATCAACGGCCTAATTTTCTTGCGTAAGTCTTGAGTTCTGCACCACTTGAATCTTGCGGGTCTGCGGCCTTTTGAGAGGCAGGAATTGAGAATGGGTTTTGAGAGAGGGCGGAATTGCGAGCTGTGCGCCTCTTCCTCCCGCGTCACTTAATCGGCGGCGCGCTAGTCCAGTGCTCCTGCGCAACGGCGTCGGTCCATGCCGAACCGAGGGGCTGCATCGCCAGCCACGTCTCCGCGAGCTTGCCAGCCTCGATGCGGTAGGACTGCCTAGCCTGCTCCATCGGACCCGGAACAAAAAAAATCAGACCTCCCTCCGTTGCTAATAACGCCAAAATGGGCTCCACTCAGCCGAAAACTTCACCGGTTATGGCCTGAAAGGTGGGAGCCACGTCATGGAACACTCAAAAGGTAGGGATATGCAACGATGGCTTAAGGCTGGCTCGCTTATAATTATTAGTTCTTTATACACGTGCCAGACTGAAGCAAGAAACTGCAATGTCTTTCTCGTCAGCGGACTTAAAGAAAGTCCACTTCAACAGAAAGCGCCAATAGAGACGATATTGTAAAGACGCTGCTGTGTATTAACAAATCACAGTCAGAAGCACAGGCAGTAAAGGATGGCCTTGAGTTTGGCGTCATATACAGCGCCTTAAAGGTAGAACTTCACGGCTCCCATGATTACAATGGTGTATTACAATGGATGGAGAGCTCCTGCCAAACCTATCTTGAACACCACAGTCTTCAAGAGGCTAAGACCTTAATAAAAGAACATTTTAACGCAGATGCCGTAAGGGCTGCGGAAAAGTGTGAGTTGGCCTACGCAAAAGGATTTTTTTGTGACGTTGTTCAACATGATGCAAGATCAGCTAGCCTGATCATGGATTGGACTCCTCCGCCGGTAGCGCTCGGTCCTCTTATTATTGAAGATGCATTTGTTACTAATGCTATACCACTGAATGCACCGCGCGGGCATGGATCACCGTTCAGTATCGATATAATCAAGTCAGCCGACCTCACTAGTTTGTGTTCTTCTCCTTTCAAGCAAGACGAACTCAAAATGATGGATTTAGACACGTATAACAAGTTGTGCGAATCTTTGTTAAACGTCGAAGTAATGGATTTAGATAAGGCTAAGCCATTTGCATTTGACTTACTTCCGCAGACGGTCAGAATTCTAAAGAAAAATTATTCACTTGCCGGACACATAGAAATCCCTGTTACGCGCAAGGACATCTTAAAGCCCATAGACTTTAGTGTCACTTCCAAAAGCGGTGCTGAAAGTTGCAGTCCTAGTGTTCCTGCGGCCCCTAAGTATAGTGTGACTGCTTCAATCAGAGGAACGGCCACTGTAACGAAAACGGCTTCGAGAACTCTTGGGGGGCCGCTTTCTAATGACAACAGGCCCGCATTCGTACCGTGTCTTAGTAAACTTAAATTTCAGTATACAGAGACTGTACAATCTGGTGATATCGTTAAAGCAGTAACGTTCGATAACACCCCTTCTATAGTCGCCGGAGTCGATAGGCCGGTGCCTAAGTTTATGCCAGCGTCTGTGGACAATTTCGTGCAGGCAGGAGACACCGTGACTGTCAATGCGACGCAGGATATCAATTGGCCCAGTTGGCTTGGCGGCAACCAATGCCCAGCAAAACTATTTGTTTTGGGTAATAGAATTATTGCGTTTGACCGAATTGAGCATGTACCTTTAGAGAACAGAACCCCACACGCTTCAAACCAGAATGGTTCAGTGTTCGAATTTGCGTATGACGGTTCAATTCCGGCTGGAAATATTGACTGGCAATATACTATCTTGATAAACGATGGTGCGAACCAATATACTCTAACAGAATCTAAACCTACAGATGGTCCGTTCAGGTCAGAGATGGTTAGCGGCAACAGACTTCTTTTGTATTCGACGAGCCCTGTAATAGCTGGACCGTAGGGGCTCTGTGCAGAAAAATTGTGGCGCAAGTCGCATAAGCCCCAACATGGAACCTGCTGCGAGCCTCTGGAAAACCTTCCTTTTGGCGAGGGTTGGTTTTGTCAAAAGCGCAATTTTGAGGGCGTCTGATCTGCCGTGAGTTTTTCTTAAGTTTCCCGGGGTCGTTCCTTAGACGCGGCGCGCGCGCAAATCAAACCGTCACCTGGGCGCCCAGCTCGACGACGCGATCGGAAGGAATCGCGAAGAAGTCAGTCGCGTTCGCCGCTTGCCGCGATAGCGCGATAAACAGCCGGTCCTGCCACGAGGGCATGCCCGAATTTGGCGCGGGCTTGATCGACCAGCGGCCGAGAAAGAACGATGTCGTCATGATGTCGAATTTCAAGCCGGCCTTGCGCAGCGAGGCCAGGGCCGCTGGAACGCGCGGACTTTCCATGTAGCCGTAATGCAAGATCACGCGGGTGAAATCCTCGGAAAGCTTTTCGATTTGATAGCGCTTGCCGGGTAGAACACGAGGCGTATCTCCGGTCAATACCGACAAAAGCCAGACGCGTTCGTGCAGGACCTTGTTGTGTTTGAGATTGTGCATCAAGGCGGACGGCGCGATCTCGGGCGAGCTCGCCAGGAAAACCGCGGTTCCGGCGACCCGCATCGGTTTTGATTTTTCCAGCATCCGGATGAGATCGGGAACGGGGATCGAATCGCGGCGGAATTTGCGCGTGAGAAGGGCGGTGCCGCGAACCCAGGTCCACATCACGATCATCGCGCAGCCCGCGAGCAGCAGCGGCACCCAGCCGCCATCGACGACCTTCATGAGATTGGCGGCAAGAAAAGCAAGATCGATCGCAAGGAATCCGGACACGAACAGCGCGGCGAGCCCAATCGGCCAATGCCAGCATTTCCACACGACCACGAACGCCAGCGCGGTGGTCACCACCATCGTGCCGGTCACCGCGATGCCATAGGCCGAGGCCAGCGCGCTCGAACTCTTGAACAAAAGCACCAGCAGGAGAACCCCGAACAAGAGCAGACGGTTGATGCGCGGAATGAAGATCTGGCCTTCCTGTGTCTCCGAGGTGTGCAAGATAAGCATCCGCGGCAACAGTCCGAGCTGGATCGCCTGGCGGGCCAGGGAGAAGGCGCCGGTGATGACGGCCTGGCTCGCGATAACCGTGGCGGCCGTGGCGAGGATGACCATCGGCAAAAGTGCCCAGTGCGGCGCGAGCAGGAAAAACGGATTTTCCACCGCCGGCGGATCGGCGAGCACGAGCGCCCCTTGGCCGAGATAGTTCAAGGTCAGCGCCGGCAGCACGAAGACCATCCACGCCGTCTGAATGGGGGCGCGGCCAAAATGGCCCATGTCCGCGTAAAGCGCCTCCGCTCCGGTCACGGCAAGAAATACCGAACCCAGCACGACAAAACCGAGCATGCCGTGGCCGAACAGAAACCTTAAGCCGTGGATCGGATTGAAGGCTTGAAGGATGCGTGGCGCGTCGCCGATGTGGGCCGCGCCGAGAAAGCCGATCGCCAGAAAAAAAACCGCCATGACCGGGCCGAAGAAGGCCGCGACGCGCGCGGTCCCGCGCCTCTGCGCCCAGAAGATCGAAATCAGAATGACGATGGTGATCGGGAGGATATAGGCCGAAAAAACCGGCGTGACGAGCTCGAGGCCTTCGATCGCGGAAAGGACCGAGATCGCCGGCGTGATGACCGCGTCGCCCGAAAACAACGCCGCCCCCGCGACGCCAAGGAAAAAAACCGGGGCCACGCCATGGCCGAGCGCCGCCTGGGCCAACGCCATCAGCGACAAGGTGCCGCCTTCGCCCTTGTTGTCGGCGTACATAAGAAACAGCACATATTTTGCGGTCACCGTGAAAAACAATGCCCAGATGAGCAGGGACACGGTTCCGGTGACCCCTGTTTCGGTCACCCCCGCGGCTTTGATATGATTAAGCGATTCGCGCAACGCGTAGAGCGGGCTCGTCCCGATGTCGCCATAGACGACGCCAAGCGACCCGAGCGCCATCGCGGCAAACGAGGTTTTTCGTGGGACGGCGGGTTCGCAGGCCTCGCGCCGCGCGGTCGGCGGGCCTTGCTCTTGCGCGATTTGGTGCCCCATTCGAATGCCCTTCGGGGCCGTCGTCATGCGCCGGTACAATTGGCGGGACCCGGCTGTTGCAACGCAATATAGCCTCTTCCTGGCCAGGAGAGAAGGGGGTGGTTTTGCCCGAAGATCCAGTGCCCGCACCGGCCGCCGTTATGATACGCGCCGGGATAAGCCCTTTCGAGCCGAAGCCGCCGCGCCTTGCGATCCATGAGCGTCATGAAACATGAACCACGGAGATGCCGACGGTTTTGTGATAAGCCCCCGCGGAGCTTAGAGATAACGTTTCATACCGGCAATGGCCATGGGGGACGTGGGATTTTTACCGAGTATCCGGCGCGCGATCTCGCGCGAAGCTTGCGGCGTTTCGGCGCGAACGCGGGGCAGCACTCGAACACACAACGAACGAGCGCCATCTTTCCGGGTAACCTTTATGGCGATTCCATCCTTTACCTAACTTTCACCGCGGTGTCATGATTGTTTTGGACCTCCCGCCGTGGGCGAAGCGGGCCGCGACCGGCGGCGAAGAACGGCAGAACATCAAGGCTGCGAAGAAGGCTAAAGGCGGGAGGTGATGCGAACCGCGGTGAAAGCGAGCAGGCGGCTGGCAGCGGAGGCGCGCGCGATGGTGGCGCCTCGGTTACCCGCATTCGCAGCCCCGTGCTAGCGGTGAAGGATCGCGTCCCTCGCCTTCCACTGCGACATAGCCATATGTTCGCATCGTTACCCCAGGATTTCGTCCACTCTCGCCGGTCGACGTCGCTATGGTGAATTGCGGACCAGGAGGGAAAACATTTCCTGCGTTCTCCAAAGGCGCAGGCGAGCAAGCACCTTCAAACCACCCCACCGCGATCTCGAGTCAATCAATCTGGACGACGTTAGGATATGGCAAGCGTGTGGCAGGACAGACAAAGGCATAAGAGATGCGCGTAGCGACCAACTCACTTTGAAAAAAGGACGTTCCTGATAAAGCAAATATTCTTCCAACACCATCCGCTTCCATCGCGCCATGAGTTCGGACCACGTTTTCCGGGCGGGATGCTCGACGATCAAGTCCTCTGCATAGCCAAGCCGGTAGTCTCGGGCGCGGGCTCGAAAGGACCAATCCATGTCTTCAGCCACACAGTTCCTGAATGGCCCCACGGCATCGAAAACCTTACGCCATACGAACATATTGCCAGTACCCGTGAATCCCACCCGGGTTATGTAACGTTCAAAATCAAACGCGAAAACCATTTCGAATGCTTCGATCGGATTCGGACGGAGCGGGTCCTCACTGGTAACAATAACGCGGCCGCCGATAAAATCGTAAGCCTGAATTGCCGCAATCCCTTTCTCGATCCAGTCGAGATTGGGCAGACAGTCTGAATCGATAAACGCTAGGATGCTTCCCTTGGAAGCGGCAACCCCGGCATTTCGAGCCGGACCAGCGCCCTGCTCGTTGGCATGGATAACCTTTGCAGCCGGCGCTGCCCCCCGAACGGCTTCCATACCGCAACTCGAGTTGTTATCCGCGACGATAATTTCGAAACGATCGCGGCAGAATGTTTGTCTATCGAGAAGCGATACACAGCTCTTCAATGTCGCAAGGCTGTTATAGTGCGGGATCACCACCGACACCAAGGGCAGCGGTGTGCCATTGCTGGTCGCGCTATAATCGGATGATTCCGCGTTCATGGCAAAATATATACCATCATCAAGAGCAGCCCGATTTGTTCGCGGCGCTGCACATAAAGCGCATGATAGATATTCTCCAACGTGCCGTCGTAGGTCCAAAGATAGAAATAATCTTAGAGCGCGCTCTTCGGCGGCAGGTCGTTGGGCACATAGCACCATTGGCACCCCGTGCTCAACACGTACATGACCCCATGTGGCCCTCCCTCGAAAGGGGGGACACCTTTGATAAGCTCCTGAATAGAGTGTCGTCACGCCAAAAGATTGCTCCATGGCCTTGCGAATCCGGTTGATGCCGGCGGCGGCGGCGAAGCCGTTGAGCATGACGTCGACTACCCCCGATGCCAAGGCCTGGGCAATGCCGAGCCCGTTACCGCTGGTTGATCCGGTGACGATCGCGGCCTTGCCCGCAAGTTCGCCGCGGGCCGGACCGGCGGGCGCGGATATGTTCATTGTATTCATCGAACCGAGCGCCCTTCGGCCTCGCGCGGCGCGAGGCCAAACACAGCGCGGAGGATCAATCCTGTCTGGATCGCCATGTTCGAAAACAAACGCTGGCCGCCGCGCCTGGCGCGGGGTGCAGCTTTCCAGCCTGCCATCGCCTCCTCGCTGAACCAGACGGTCAGACTGCCTCGCTGCCACAAGGCGGCGGCATACTCTGCCTAAGCGCACGGCCTTGGGGTTGGGATTAGCTGCCTGCCGGAAGGGCGTACCACGACAAACCCCTGTTTTTGATCAGCCGGATGCGCGGCGGAACGTACCCTGACCGTTGACGTCGAGATTCTCGATCGTCACCGACTTCGCCTTCCCATCGGCTCCGGCCATGAATGTCACCGCGCTCGGGCCATAGGCATTCTCGCCGACCGGCTGATAGGCGAATACATCCCGGTCGAAATGAAGCAGCGCAAACAAATCCAGCTTGGGGCCTAGTTTCAGGACCAGCCCGGCATCGGTTCGGGCGATCTCGATCGCGCCAAACAGGTCGTTGCGATAGGCGCCCGCATAAGCAGCGGCCGGCAGTGCCGGGGACGGCCGCGCGGGCGGCTTCGAATAGTCAACCGCGGTGCCATATTCGGGCGCCATGGCCTTCGCGAGGAGCTGCTCGAACAACCCGAGCCAATCCCTTTCGACCTTGCCGGTCAATACGAGGTCGAGGAAGCTCCTGCAAACTGCCTCCGGGACTCCAACGGGCTGCGTGTTGGTCAGCGCAACGATGCCGATCTGCTCGATCGGGAGCACGTTGACGCACGTCGCGGCTCCTAGGTTGAATCCCCCGGAATGGCTCCAGCGAATGCGGCCCTGCTCGTCATAGCTCACGCCCCAGCCGAGCCCGTAGAACGCAGGGCGGTCGACCA
Organism: uncultured Alphaproteobacteria bacterium; assembly: GCA_963706215.1. Classification (GTDB taxonomy): domain Bacteria; phylum Pseudomonadota; class Alphaproteobacteria; order Rhizobiales; family Beijerinckiaceae; genus Methylocapsa. Next base: position 1,515,353 of record OY970154.1, read on the forward strand.
TCGGGTTCTCGGCCGGCGTGCTGACGATTTGCGGTCGATGGGTCTCGTCGAGCAGCGCCGCCTTGATGAGTTCACGCCCGTCCACGGTACCCCTGCCAAGCTGCAGGCGCAGCCATTTCGCCATGTCGCGTGCCGAAGAACTGACCCCACCCGCGGGCGATTGCGCGTCAGGGTCGCGGGTGTATTTCGCGAGCCAGGCGCCGTCCCGCCGGACGTGACCAAACGCCCAATTCGGAGACGCGATGAAATCGGCGAAACGTGAACTCGTATTCCTCATCCCGAGCATCTGGTACAGCCGCTCGGCAGACACGTCTTCCCATGATTTTCCACCGGCCTTGGCCGCCGCGACCGCCGCCGCGGTAAAACCGAAATTCGTGTAGGCGTAGCGGGACCGAAAGCCGCTATCCGGTCTTACATAGCGCAGGCGATGCAGGATCTCGGTCCGGTCGTAGCCCATGTCTTCCAGGGCGTCCCCGGCATGGTCCGGCAAACCGCTGCGATGAGAGAACATGTCGCGCAGCGTGACATTTTGCGTCACCCACGCATCATGCATCGCAAAGGTGGGATCGTGGCGGATGATCGGATCGTCCCAGGCGACCAACCCGTCGCCGGCAAGCGCTGCAACCACTGTCGAGGCGACCGGCTTCGAAAGGGAGGCGAGCTGGAAGATCGTGTCGGGATTGACCAGCTCGGGCTTGCCCGCCTGTTTCACGCCGAACCCCTTGAGGTAGATGAGCTTATCCTTGTAGACCATGGCGACGGACAGGCCGGGTACACCCGTCCGTTTCAGGACATCGCCCGCCAGAGTGTCCAGTTCCGGGAGATATTTGTCGACCCTCTCCCTTGTGACGACCGCGGAAGCCCGCGCGAACACTGCCCGCGGCATAAGCAGCCCAAACAATGTCGCGGATAGTAGGCTGCGTCGCGATAGTTTCATGCGGGCGCCGGTTCCGTATGCATCCGGCACTTCCCAAAGGGACGGCCAAATCAACCGTGACAAAAGCGTATCCTTAGTCCCGCCAGTTCTGCAAGTGCCGTGGAAAGTCGTCGCTCCCCCGCTTCGGTTCTGGTGAATCTCCGGCAGGTCACGGCCACCCCCTCAGCTCCGCCGCGATCTCTTCCCCGCGTAGGGATTGTCGCTGGTTCTTTTCGAGATGCGGATGGGGACGCCCGGCAGATCGAAGGCTTGGCGCAGGCCATTGGCGAGAAAGCGTTCGTAACTCGCGGGCAGAGCGTCGAGCTGATTGCCGAAAAGGATGAAATAAGGCGGCCGCGCGCGGAGTTGCGTCATGTAGCGGATTTTGATGCGCCGCCCAGCGACCGCGGGCGGCGGGGTCTGTTCGAGGGTGGCCGCAAGCCAGCGATTGAGCCGCGCCGTCGAAATCCGTTTGTTCCAGATTTCATGGACGCGGAAAATCGCCTCCATCAGTCTCTCGACACCTTCCCCCGTCGCGCCGGAAACCGGCATGACCGGCGCGCCTTTCACCTGAGGCAAAAGCCTCCCCGCCTCCGCCCGCAATTCCGCAAGCGTGGCGCCCTTGGCCGCGATCAGATCCCATTTGTTGAGGCCGATGACGAGCGCCCTGCCCTCGCGTTCGGCGAGATCGGCGAGAGTCAGATCCTGCTTCTCGAAAGGGATCGCCGCGTCGAGCAGCAACACCACGACCTCGGCGAATTTCGCCGCGCGCAAGGCATCGGCCCCGGCTAGCTTTTCCAAATCGTCCGCGACCCTTGCGCGCTTGCGCAAGCCTGCCGTGTCGAACATTTTGATCCGACGGTTTTGCCACTCGAAATCGATGCCGATCGTATCGCGGGTGAGGCTGGGTTCGGGTCCCGTCAGCAGCCGGTCCTGACCGAGAATCCGGTTGAGGAGCGTCGACTTGCCGGCATTCGGACGGCCAATGATCGCTATCCGCAGCGGCTTCGTGACATCGAGTTCGGAGCCATCTTGATCCTCCCCCGGCGGCGCGGGCGGCGCATCTTCCTCCGGCTCATCCGGCAGGGCGGTTGCTTCCGGGAGCGCCTCGCGCAAGGCGACATAGAGCGCGGCGAATCCGTCCCCATGTTCGGCCGACAGCGGCACCGGCTCGCCAAGCCCCAAATCGAAGCCTTCGAGCGCGCCCGCCGCGCCGGCGCGCCCCTCGGCCTTGTTGGCGACGAGGATCAATGGCTTATTCGCGCGGCGAACGAGATTGGCGAAGAAGCGATCGGCCGGCGTCAAACCGGCGCGCGAGTCGAACACGAAGAATATCGCATCAGCGAGGTCGAGCGCCGCTCCGGTCTGCGCGCGCATCCGGCCGGGCAAGGAGGCGCCGTCGCCTTCCTCCAGTCCGGCGGTGTCGATGATCTTGAAGGCGAGATCGCCTAGTCTGGCCTCGCCCTCACGTCTGTCGCGGGTCACCCCTGGGCGGTCATTTACGAGCGCGAGCTTTTTCCCGGCGAGCCGGTTGAAGAGCGTCGATTTGCCGACGTTCGGCCGGCCGATGATCGCGACGGTAAACATCGTTCCGGACCGTTACTTGGCCGGCGCGTCTCCGGGCGGCGGGGTTCCAGCTTGCGCATTCCCCGGCGGCAACGTCGCGGATTGAACCAGACCGAGAAGAGCCTGGGCGCGCATACGGACCCCGTCCGGCGCCCGCGGGTCGGAGACGATCGCATCGAACCAGTTCCCAGCAGTGTCGAACGCGTTCCGCTTCAACGCGGCAAGGCCAAGCAGCTCGCGGATCTGATGGCGATAGGGAAAAAAGTCCGAGGCGAGCGGCGCGAATCTTCGTTCGAATTGCAGCGGATCGTCGCTGTCAAGGCGCAGCATGGCCGCGCGGAGTTCGGCGAAATCCTTGAAGGCCGGATCGAAGCTCGGGTCGGCCGCCAACGCCTCATAAGCCTTGATCGCCGCCCGCGGATCGCTGGCCGCGCGCTCGTCCGCCGCGCGCAGACGCGCGAGGATCGCATAACCCTTTGGCGCGGTTTTGCTCAAGGCATCGAAAGCGGCCGCGGCTTCGGCGGACTTGCCGTCGCGCGACAGTTGCGCGGCGGCTTCGTATTTCGCGCTGGCTGCCTGCGCCGCCTCGTCGCGGTAATGGCCGTAGAGGCGCCCGCCCCCCGTCGCGGCCACGACGAGAACAGCCAGGGCGATCAACAAATACCGGTATTTGGTCCAATACCGCAGGACTCGGTCGCGGCGGACGTCTTCGTCGACTTCGCGGAAAAACTCGGTCATTTGCATCTCATGCGCTGATCGATCCCTTGCCATTCTTGCCTGTCAGGTAGCATGCGCGGGCCAGAAACGCCACCCACCACCGTTTTTCAGCGCATGCGGTCTCGCGCGCCGGAAAGCCCGCCTTCCGCGCGGACATGGGTTGTCGCGGCGGCAAGGCCGAACAACGGCATATTGGCATAGATGGTTTCATATTTGCCCGGCTCAACGAGAAAGGTCTCATGCCAAACGCCGACCGTGCCGGCCTTGCCGACGGCGCGGTTGAACGCCGACCAGGCTGGAAAGTGCTGCGCGGAAGTATCATGCGCATAGGCCATGAGCTTATCGAACGAGTCCCAATATTGCTGCACCAGAAAAATCCGTCCGGACATATACGTCCGGTGCGAGAGCAAGCCAGCCTCTGGCTTGCGGTCAAGCTCGGCGAGCATCCGCGGCATGGCGGTGAAGACAGGCAGCCATTTATGCGCCGCCCATAGCTTGTTGAACCGCAAGCCAATCAGAAAAAGCACTAGAGGCTTGTCCGTGCGTGCCGTATAGCGGCCGTTGAAAATTTCAACCATGTCCAATCTCCTCGCGATTGCGGATGCCTCGACGAAGCACGGAGGCAGACTCTTGACCTGCGCCGCTGGAACACCGCGGAGGGGACCACGACCCAACCTCACTCGGCCGCACGGCGCACTGGTTTGCCGTCCCCCTTTAGGATGAAAGCCACTTCGCCGCGCTTCCCGCCATGATTCCGCGCAATCAGCGTGTAGATTGCCGGCGTCACGAACAGCGTGAAAATCGTACCGATGCTCATCCCCGCCGCGATGACGATTCCGATCGCGAAGCGGCTCTTCGCGCCGGCGCCCTCGGCGGCAATCAGGGGAACCATCCCGACCACCATGGCCGCCGTGGTCATGAGGATCGGGCGCAGTCGCACGGAGGCGGCATGTTCGATCGCCTCGCGGCGGCCACAACCTTCCTGCACCTGAAGCTTGTTGGCGAATTCCACCATCAGGATCCCATGTTTGGAAATGAGGCCGATCAAAGTGACGAGCCCGATCTGCGAATAAATATTCATGCTCGCCGCTCCGGCAACTCCAAGGATGTTCAAAGGCAAAAGCGCGCCGAACATCGAGGTCGGCAGGGCGATGAGAATAATGAAAGGATCGCGGAAGCTTTCGAATTGCGCCGCGAGCACAAGGAAGATCACAATCAGCGCGAAGACGAAAGTGACGACGAGCGTATTGCCTTCCTGGACGAACTGCCGGCTCTCACCCTGGTAATCGACGCTGTAGCCCTCCGACAAAAGCTCTTTTGCCTTCTGTTGCAGAAAGCCGATGGCTTCACCAAGCGTATGGCCAGGGAACGGCACGCCCTGCAACGTCGCCGAGTTCAATTGCTGGAACGTCGGCAATCCATTCGGCTGCACGCTCGTCGAGAGGTTCGCGACCGTCGCGAGCGAAACCAGCGCGCCGGAACTGGTGCGCAGCTGATAGCGGGTCAGCCAATCCGGGGTGAGCCGGAACTCCCTCGGCGCCTGCGGGATGACTTCGTAGCTGCGTCCATGCAGGCTGAAACGGTTGACATAATTTCCGCCGAGCAATGTGGCGAGCGAGGAGCCGATGTCCTGCATGCTGATGCCGAGGCGGTTCGCCTTGTCCGCATCGATCTTGAAGTCGATTTGCGGCATATCGAATTTGAGATCGCTGTCGGCGAAGAGAAACAGCCCGCTGTCGCGCGCGGCTGTCTCGATCCCGGCCATGACGTTCACGAGCTGACGGTAATCGCCGATCGTCCGGATCACGAATTGCACGGGAGGCCCGCCCGTCGAACCCGGCAGGGACGGCCGGCCGAAGGCCAGGATCTCGGCTCCGGTAACCTTGGCGAGCTTCGGCTGGAGAGCCTCCATGATCGCTTTCTGACTGCGTTTGCGCTCGCCCCATGGCTTCAACAGGAGGCCGCCAAAACCCTCGTGCACGCTGGCCGATCCATTGATGATGAAAACATGCTCTCTTTCAGGGATGCCGCCGGCCGCCGCTTCCACCTGCGCGGTCGCCTTTTCCATATAGTCGAGGTTGGCGTATTGGGGTGTCTTGATAAGAGCGAGAATGATGCCTTGATCTTCCTCGGGCGCCAGTTCCTTCGGGGTAGAGGCAAACATCACGCCGGTGAGCGCCAGGACGCCAATGAGGATCAGGACGGTCAGCGCGCGAAAACCGAGAGTCTTGTGAAGCCGCCGCTGATAGCGCCGCCGCAGTCCGTCGAATACCCGGTCGAGGAAGGCGGGAAACCCGCGCGCTTGCGCCCGGGGCGGTTTCAGCAAGCGCGAACACATCATTGGCGACAAGGTGAGCGCGATGATGCCGGAGACGACGACCGAACCCGCGAGGGTGAACGCGAATTCGCGAAACAGCGAGCCGGTCAAACCGGAGACAAAACCAATTGGCGCATAGACCGCGGCAAGCGTGATCGTCATCGCAATCACCGGGCCGGTGATCTCGTGCGCGCCTTGCAGGGCCGCATCGCGCGCGGGCATCCCCTCTTCCATGTGGCGGTAGATATTTTCAACGACGACGATCGCATCGTCCACGACGAGACCGATCGCCAGCACGAGCGCGAGCAAGGTCAAGAGGTTCAGCGAATAGCCAAGCGCGAAAAGAATGGTCATCACGCCGACGAGAGAAAGCGGAATGGTCACGATCGGGATAATCGTCGAGCGCAGATTGCCGAGGAAAAGAAAAATCACCACGATGACGATCAGCGCCGCTTCGCCAAGCGTTTTTTCGACTTCCCGGATCGACGCGCGGATGAATTTCGTCGCGTCATAGGCGATGGAGGCGTTAAGCCCGGCGGGAAGTTGCGACTGGAGTTCCGGAAAAGCCTTGCGGACATCGTCGATCACATCGAGGGGGTTCGCCGTCGGGGTCGCGTAAATGCCGATGAAGACGGCCTTGAAGCCTTCGAAAGCGGAGGACGAATCGACCAATTCCGGGCCGAGTTCGATATCGGCTATGTCGCCGAGCCTGATCAGCGCGTCGCCGCGTGCCGCGATGACCAGCTGGCCGAAGGCCTTCGCGGAATCGAGCGAGGTCTCGGCATTGATGCTGGTTTGGACGAAATCGCCCTTGATCTCGCCCGCCGCGGCCGTGAAATTGTTGGCGGCCAGGGCGGCCGAGACATCGGAGGGCGTCACGCCGCGCGCGGCCATCCGGTTCGGATTGAGCCACACCCGCATCGCGAAGGTTTGGCCGCCGAGAATCTGGGCGTTGGCAACCCCATCGATCGTCTGCAATCTCGGCTGAACCACGCGGTTCAGGTAATCCGTGATTTGCGAGGGAGTGAGAACCTTCGAATTGAAGGACATATAAAGGACGGCGGTCGAATCGCCGGTCTGCTTGATGACGACAGGATCGAAAGCCTCGCGGGGCAAAAGATATTTGACTTGATTTACCTTCGCCAAGACATCGGCGACCGCGCGGTCCGCATTGGCGTTGAGGAGAAGATTGAGGGTAATCGTCGAGGTATTCTGCTGCGAATTCGAAACCAGCGTGTCGATGCCTTCGGCACTCGCCACCGCCTGCATCAGGGGCGTCGTGATGAAGCCCTTGATCAGATCGGCGTTGGCGCCTGGATAGACCGTCGTGATGGTGATCGTGGCCGACGAGAGTTCCGGAAATTGGCGGACCTGCAGCTTCAAGCCGGATTGAATCCCGGCGAGCAGAATCAAAAGGCTGACAACGCTGGCCAATACCGGCCGCCGGATAAAAATATCGGTAAGCGACATTCCTTATTCCTTCGGCCGCACCGCTGGCGGCTCGAGGCGCGCGGCGCGGTCGATGCGCACCCGCGCACCGGACTGCAGTTTGAGCTGACCTTCGGTCACGATTGTTTCGCCCGGCTCGACGCCCTCGACGATGGCGACCCGGTCTTCCCGCGTGTCGCCGGCGCGCACCACCCGGCGTTCGACCTTCCAAACAGCATCTTCATCGGCCGGCGCCGCCTGCGCCCCGCCCGTATCCGGCGAGGCAGCCGTCACCACGAAAACGCTGTCGCCATAGAGTGAGTAAGTGACAGCGGTCCGGGGCAGCGTCACGACCTTTTGGGGCGCGCCCGCGATGACGTTCACATTGGCGAACATACCGGACCATAGTTGCCTTTTCTTGTTGTCAAGCTGGCCCCGCACCAAAACATTGCGGCTATCCCGGGCGACACGCGCATCGACGGTCTTGATCACGCCATGGAAAATCTGGCCGGGATAAGCATCGACCTCGACTTCAATCGCCTGCCCCGGCTTTAGGAGAGCGAAGGATTTTTCGGGGACAGGGAAATCGACGAAAATCGGATCGAGTTGCTGCAAGGTGATGAGGCTCGTTCCCGGCGACACATATTGTCCGAGATCCAATTTGCGAATGCCGACCCGCCCGGCGAACGGCGCGGTGAGCATTTTCTGGCCGATGATCGCGCGGACCCGTTCGGCGGTGGCGGCGGCGGAATCGCGCGCGGCCTCGGCGGCATCGAAATTGGCCTTGGCCGTGTTGCCGCGCAAAATCAGCTGACGCTGTCTTTCGAGCGCCATCTCGGCGTTCTTGAGGACCGCGAGATTGTTCTTGAGATCGGCCTGCTCGACCGAATTGTCGATTTCAAAAAGAGGGGCGCCCTTTTCAACGTCCTGGCCCAACTCGACCCGGACCGATACGACCGCTCCGCCGATTTGAGGCGCGATATCGATTTCTTGCACCGCCCTGAAGGTTCCAATCGCCGGCAGGCGCGGCGCCCAGGTCTCGATTTCGGCCACCGCGACCGCGACCGAAGCGGGGGGAGGCGGCGCCTGCAGGATGAAGCGCTTGATCATCCCGGGCTTGACGACGAAGTGGAAATACCCAAGGCCGGCGCCAAGTGTTACAAGCAAGATCAATACGGCAATGAAAATGATACTGCGCTTCACGTTTACCGGCCGACGGCTTAAGACGGGTCGCGGGAATCCGGCAGGCCCGGAATCATCAAAAACTCAAACAAGTTGTTGTTCCAAATCTGAATCTCGCCGCCGCCAGCCGATGCGTGGGGCCACGCAACGAATTCGCCCCGCGGAGCCTCGAATGCTCGAGAACTGCTTCATGGAAATCTAGCGGTTCCGTTATATTTAGCCGTGGCTTGGCTGCGATTGCGCCGCCATCATGCCACCTCAACCTTATGGGCTCAACCCAAGCCATGACCTTTGCAATGCGCCCAAATTTACGGCCAACTCGACCGATCGACCGGCCGTCAATCACAACACAAGCGGGCTAAACTACGGCAAAGGCATTAGGATATTTTTTCAATAAAAGGTTTTGCGGTCCCACGCGAGCCCAATGGCGGTGCAAGACCGTTCGGCCCAATCGAAATTTCAAACTCCGGGCTCGGTGTCAACGCTTCTCCGCTCTGTCTGCCAGAGGCTGCTATTTGCGCATCCGGTCGAGCCGAACCGGAATTTCTGGCATGCAAAGCGAAAAAAATCGCCCTCCGTGAACCTTTCTCCGTGGTCGCGCGACCAAAGAGCGTTGGAGCTCGAAAGCGGGCTCCCAAACCAGAAGGAGAGGATCAGATGCGCAAGTTCAGTTTGAAAGCGAAGGCGCTTGGCGTTGCCGTTGCCATGGCCGCCGTTACAGCAGTTTCAGTCGAACCCGCGGCGGCTAAGTTCGGGGGTGGCGGGGGTTACGGCAAAGGTGGCGGCTGGGGCTACGGCAAAGGCGGCGGCTGGGGTTACGGCAAAGGCTGGGGTTACAAAGGACCTTGGGGCTTTCATCACCATGGATGGGGCTGGGCGGGATATGATGGCGGATATTACGGTGGATGCGTTCTGAAGCGCTACTATGACGAAGACGGCGGCGAGATCGTGGTCAGCAGAGTCTGCTATTGAGGCACGGCGACAACAGGTCGGGCAATCGGCCGGTTCAACGCGAGCCGGCCGGCTTATTCGCAAACCGCGACCCTGGTGTCATGATGCTATTCCACGGCTTTCGAGCAAAGCGGACAACGAATAAGTGGATGAATACGCTCTCGGACGAGGATCTCATCAAGCATATCGCCACGGGTGACCGTCTCGCCCTCGAGGCGCTCTATGGGCGTCACCGGGTGAAACTCTATCGTTTCCTTCTCCGGCTCACCAACAATGAAACGGCCGCCGAAGATATCCTCAGCGATGTGTTCTTCGATGTGTGGCAGCAGGCCGGACGATTTGAAGCGCGCTCGACGGCATCGACCTGGCTCTTTGCCATTGCCAGGTTCAAGGCTCTGTCGGCAAGGCGGGAGCGTCAGCATCTCGAACTCGGCACCGACGAAGCCATGATCGAAGACCCCGGCGATGACCCCGAAAATCTCATGCAGAAAGCGGACAAGGGCGACATCATCGGCCGTTGCCTGAACAGGCTTTCCGTGCCGCATCGCGAGGTCATCGATCTAGTCTATTACCACGAGAAGAGCATCAAGGAAGTCGGAGAAATCCTCCGCATACCCGAAAACACGGTCAAGACGCGGATGTTTCATGCACGAAAACGCCTGTCGGAGCTGCTTGTGGCTGCCGGAGTGGACAGAGGTTGGCCATGACGACGAACGAACATCAGGCTGAGCTTGATCATGTCGAGAGCTTGCTTCCCTGGTATGCGAGCGGAACGCTCGCCCCCGAGGAGATCCCCCGTGTCGAGCGAACTCTTGCGGAAGAGCCGGAATTGCGAAGGCGCTATGAGCTCATTCTCGAGGAACGCTCGGCGACCGTGGCCGTGAACGAAAGCCTCGGCGCGCCATCGCCGCGGGCTATCGAAAAGCTGTTTGCACGGCTCGAAAACGCGGCGGCGGAAGCGCCGAAAAGCAGAAACTTCGATGTTGGAAGTTGGCTGGCTGCGCGGTTTTCCGCTTGGCAGCCACGCTCGCTGGCGTTTGCGGGAATGGCTGTGGCCCTGGTCGCAATGATCGAGGCTGGCTTGCTCGCGATGACGTTTTTTGGAGCCGCGCAAAAAGGCGCGACGTATCAGACAGCCTCCGTTTCGAACAAAACTGCCGAGCAAGATGGCGCCTTCCTCCTAATCGCCTTCGCGCCCGATGCCACGGCGGCCCAGATCCTGCACTTCCTGGATGCCCACAAGGCGTCGATCATCGATGGGCCGGTCGCGGGCGGCATCTTCCGCATCCGGGTCAGCGATAAGGCACTTACAACGAAGGACCTCGGTGCCATCGCCGCGTCCATGCGAAACGAAAGCATCATCGTGCGGTTCGTCGCGCCAACTCCATGATCGCGCATGATCGTCGAACGTGGAAACTTGTTCCGCCACCCAGATCGTGCGAAATTGGAACCCTTGTGCGCGTCCCGTTCAAAAGGGCTCATTTGATCGAAAAGATCGCTCACAATCAGAGAGTTGGAGTGTGATCCGATTTGAATTTGATCGGACGGGGCCCTAGCGCCCCGTTCCGGCGGACCCCGGAAACGGCAGTGAGCGTTGGAGATAGCCATGCCAAGCGTATCGCCTCGGGAAGACCGGCCTCGAAGCATGCCGGACGGGTCGCAGCCGTCATCCACGTCGTGGCGGCGCCTTTGTACCTCGCTCACTCTGCTTTTGTTCGCCGCGCCGATCCTCGCTCCTTTTTCCGCGCAAGCCGCCCCGGCCTTTTCCGGGGGACCATATGGGATCGTGGGAGCATTTCCGCCTCTCGCATCTGGGCACGGCCGGATGCGAGGGTCCGCCCGAAGGCTCTGGTTCGGCATGGACCGCGCGCACCGTCACCTCCCATATCCACCTTGGGGAGCACCACGCCATTTTGGCCGCTATCCTTATGGGCCTTATGGGCCGTTCCATCCGGAGCCGTATCCCTGGCCGCGTCGCCGGCCGGTACCCGTCATCGACGCTAACGAGGAACCACCACCACTGCACAGGCCAAGGCACCATATCGCCGTTCCGCCGGTCGAGAGCGCCAGGCCAAGACACCATTTCATCGCGCCGCCGGTCGAGAGCGCCAAGAAGCATGTCGACAAGAAAATCGCGGCGGCGCCGCGCAAGCCAGAGGCTCAGGCATCATCCGCGCGTCCCAACAACGGCATTCCGGCTGCTGGCGAACATCGTTTTGTTCAGGACGAAGTCTTAGTCGAACTCCGCCCGGACGTTTCGCCCCAAACGGCCGATGTCATCGCGAAGCGGGTGCGGCTGCGGCTGCTCGCGTCGCAGCGCCTCGCCTTGATTGGGACGACGATGTACCGTTACCGGATAGTAGGGAAGCGTTCAGTTGTCGCAATCGTCGCCGCTCTCGAAGCCGACCCCCGGATCGCGGCAGTTCAGCCGAACTACCTCTACACCCTTCAAAGTGAACGCACGGGCGCCCTCGCCGAGGCCCAGTATGCGATTCCGGAAATGCGTTTGAACGAGGCTCATGCCATTTCGAACGGCGCCAAAACACTGGTCGCCGTGATTGATTCGGGCATCGACCGGAACCATCCCGAGATTTCAAACGCCGTAAAAGATGGTTTCGACGCCAGCGGCGCAAAGGGGGAACCGGCCATGCATGGCACGGCGGTTGCCGGAATCATAGCTGCCCACGCCGAACTTACGGGCGTTGCGCCGCAAGCGCGCATCCTCGCGGTCCGAGCCTTCGGTGGCACTGATGCAAAGGTCGCCGCGCGCGGCACGACCTACGACATTCTGGCCGGGATAGAATGGTCGGAGCTGCATGGCGCGCGAATCGTCAACATGAGTTTCGCGGGACCGCCCGATCCCGATCTGTCACGCGAACTCGCCGACGGTGCGCGCCGGGGAGTAATCTTCATCGCGGCGGTCGGCAACGAGGGCCGGTCGGCAAAACCGCTCTACCCGGCCGCCGACGAAAATGTCATTGCGGTAACAGCAACGGATCGAAGCGACGGCGTTTTCAAAGACGCCAATCATTGTCCGGCCACCTGCGTCGCGGCACCCGGCGTCGATGTACTCGTCGCTGAGCCCGGTGACGCCTACGGGTTTCTCTCGGGTACTTCGATGGCGGCCGCGCATATTAGCGGGGTCGTCGCCCTCCTGCTCGATGCCAAACCCGATCTCGATCTCAAAGCCATTCGCGGCCTTCTTTTCAAAACAGCGAAACGTTTGAATCCGGGCGATCCGGACCAAGCGTCCGTCGCGGGCATTGTCGATGCCTTTGAGAGTCTCAAAGCCGTTTCCGCGCCAGTTGCGATCGAAGTGCCCCCGACCGATGAAGTTCCAGCGCCTCCTTGAGACGAGACGTCGCCTCGGGTTTGAGCAGGTCGAGCTCCGCGGCAGGTCGCTCGCCTATTAATGGCGCGGCGCATCCGCTGGAATGACGCGAAGGCCAGCGATCTTCCCACTCGCCGCGATGCTGATCCACCAGGCTAAAACGCCATTTTCGAAAGTGACTTTGTAGACATGGCCATCATTCTGTGGGCCGACGAAGGAAATGGCCGTGATTTTGCCTAGGCCCGCCAACATGGCCTCGACCTTTGCCTTTTGCTCCTGCATTGCAACTTGCAATAAAGGCTCGAATTGGTCCATGTCCAATGCGCCGAACCGCAGCTGCTCAAGGACCTTCAGGAGGCGAATAAACTCACCCACTCGTGTCAACTGCGGCTGCACCTCAGGAGCTTGAACCAAAACAATCTCACCGCCGGAAAACTTAATAGGAAACGCCGCTGCGGGTTTGACTGAAGCTGCGGTAACGGCGGCCATTGCAACGGCAACGCCAAGCGCGGTCGCTTTAATACTGAACTTTTGCATTTGATCCTCTCCTTCTGGTTTGGGAGCCCGCTTTCGAGCCCCAACACTTTTTGGTCGCGCGACCGAGGAAAAGGGTTCATGGGTGGCGATTTTTTCCCGGTCAGGAAAAGCATCGCGACAACGTCACGTGCCGCTTCTACGATACCGATTTCGTCGGAATGGATGGCGTCGGGGGTGGAACCTTTGTCGGCGAGCACCCATTTGTTTTCTATTCCTGGAAACCCTGCCATGGATCACGCCGTGCCCATTTCACCACCACCAGGCGGCGCGGACGATCCGGTCGAACGAGTAGAGGGAAGCCTCGAGGCGGGCGTCCTCTTCCTTTGCGATCACGCGGCCAACGCGCTGCCGAAAGCCTATGGCACGCTCGGTCTGGCCAGGGAACAACTCGACCGTCACATCGCCTACGATATTGGCGCGGCCTGGATCACCCGCCGTCTCGCGCGCGGTTTCGGCGCTCCGGCAATTCTGTCGCGGTTTTCGCGCCTCCTCATCGATCCCAATCGTGGCGTCGACGATCCCACGCTCGTCATGCGGCTTTCGGACGGCGATCTAATCCCCGGAAACGCAAGAATTGGCGCCGAAGAGATCGAATATCGCCGCGCGCATTATTGGATTCCTTACCGCGCCGCGATCGCCGCGACGATCGAAGCCATGCTGAACAAGGGACCGCCGCCGGCCGTTGTATCGATCCATACATTCACACCATCCTGGAAAGCGCGGCCAAGACCGTGGGAAGTCGGAATTTTGTGGGACAGCGATCCGCGTTTCGCTCCGCCTTTGATCGCGGCGTTGGCCAAGGACGGGTTTTTGGTCGGCGACAACGAACCTTATGATGGCGCGCTGATCGGCGATACGTTGGATGAGGAAGTCACGCGTCGCGGACTCGCCGGCCTCCTCATCGAGGCCCGCCAGGATCTCGTCGCCACCAACCCGCAAGCCGTCGCCTTCGCCGATCGGCTGGCGCGACTCTTACGCCCAGTCCTCGCGCGCCCCGAACTCCATTGCGAGGCGTTTTTTCCGAGCCGGACAGGGCGGCATGTTTGAGCGGCAGGGCGGTGCGCTGGACCGGAATCAGGGGCAGGATTGCGGGGATAATTCCGCCTTGCATCTTGACGGCTCGCGGCGGCGGCGGCATTGCGGGGTTCGCATCGAAAAGATCCTCGCCAGGAGCATTTTGTCGGCTGTCTTCGCCGGGTCCGGGGCGGCGCCCAATCCAAACAAAGGAATGTTTCAGATGACGGCAGATGTCGCCGAAACAGGTGTCGCGGCGCGGGAGCTGACGCAATTCGTCGAAAGGGTCGAGCGGCTAGAGGAGGAAAAAAAGGCCATTTCCGGCGATATTCGCGAAGTCTACGCGGAAATGAAAGGCTGCGGATTTGACGTGAGAGCCGTGCGCGAGATCGTCAAGATCCGGAAGCAGGACCATTCCGAACGCAAGGAGATGGCCGCCATTCTCGAACTCTACATGGCGGCCTTGAATATGACGTAGTCGCCGTCCTTGACGCCGGCGGGATACATCGCCGGAGCGAGTTCGCAGCGGACTTCGCGGCCGGTCTTGGGGGTGGTTGCGGCGATCAGGTGGACGATCTCTTGATGACTGACGCGCGGCTTGCCGCGCCGGTTGCCGGTTAGGAACGAGAACACTTCCAGACGCATTGGTAATCGGGTAGATGCCGCTATTCAGGTATAGGGGGCGCCGAGGCGGTGCCCGCGTACTCCACAAAGGAGCCCGGCCGAGGAAGGACGCGCCCTCGCGTTATTTCGCCTTGGGTTGCCAGAGCCCGATCGCCGCGCCGGCCGGATCCATGATGATCGAGAAGGAGCCCGCTCCCATCACCTCCGTGACGTCCTTCATGACAGTGGCGCCAAGCGATTTCGCCTTGGCGGTCGCCGCCGCCACATCATCGACCAGCACGTAAGGCAGCCAGGCGGTTGGAACGCCGGGCGCGGGAGTCTTCATCATGCCGCCGCCGGTGCCTTCGCCGACTCCGATCATCGTGTAGGTGAAGCCGGGGGCCATCTCCACGTCGTCCAGTTTCCAGTCAAACAGCGCTCCGTAAAAAGACTTTGCCTTGCCGGTATCCGTAGTGGTGAGTTCGACATGCACAAATGGGTTAGCCATGTCCGCTCCTTAGGATTGTTTGGCCGCAGGTTCATTGCTCAGGGTTCAAAGTTGTGGCGCCGTACCGAGAGGTTCCGGACAGTGCGCCCAGTTTATATCTCGGGCGGCGCACGCGCATGTAAAGCGTCTGCCGCGACGATATTATGATAACGGCGGGAGACGGGACCTCAAAAAACCGTCCGGCTGCGGATCGCGGCGGCGAGCGTGCCTTCATCGAGATAGTCGAGCTCGCCGCCGACCGGAACGCCATGCGCGAGCCGGGTGATTTTGACCTTTGAATCCGCCAAGAGACCTACAATGTAATGCGCCGTCGTCTGTCCGTCCACCGTGGCATTGACGGCCAGGATCACCTCCTCGACGCGATCGGCCGCGACCCTTTCAACGAGGCTTGCGAGGTTCAAGTCCTTGGGGCCTATGCCGTCGAGCGGCGACAAGGTTCCGCCGAGCACATGATAGCGCGCGCCGAGAACTCCGGCGCGTTCGAGCGCCCAGAGATCGGCCACTGTCTCGACGACGACGAGCGTGTCGCGGTCGCGCCGCTCGTCCCGGCACAAGGTGCAAGGATCGCAAGTATCGGCATTGCCGCAGGCGCGGCAGGTCACGATTTTTTCGCACGCCACGCGCAGCGCATCGGCAAGCGGCGCGAGAAGTTCCTCGCGCTTGCGAATCAAATGCAGCGCGGCGCGCCGCGCCGAGCGCGGTCCAAGACCCGGCAGACGGGCCAGCAATTGGATGAGCCGCTCGATCTCGGGACCCGCGACGCGTTCGGCCATCGCACCGGAGCCCTCAACCTGGCGGCATCAGAAAGGCAGCTTCATGCCCGGCGGCAGGTCTAGGCCCGCGGTCATGCCCTTCATTTTTTCTTCCACAAGCCGCTCGGCCTTTTTGCGTGCATCCTCATGCGCCACAATGATCAAATCCTCGAGGATGACTTTCTCGTCGGCTTTGAGAAGCTGGTCGTCGATCGTAAGCCCCTTCATCTGGCCCTTGGCGGTGAGGGTCACCCGAACCATGCCGCCGCCCGCTTGCCCCTCGACCTCGATCCGCTCCATTTCGGCGTGCATTTCCTGCATTTTCGCCTGCATGGCCTGCGCTTGTTTCATCAAACCGAGCATGTCGGGCATTGCTGTTTCCCCTTGGTTGCGACGAAGATCGAGCCCGCGAGCAATGCCCGTTCAAAGCTCGTCTTCCATGCCGTCATTAAAGCCGATTTCATCGTTCGTCTCGCCGTCCGTCCCGGCGGATGGCCTGGTTCGCGGCGCGGACTCGGTCGCGCGGACGCCAACAATCTCGGCGCCCGGAAACGCGGCGAGCACGCTTTGAACCAGCGGCTCGGCGCGCACGCCGGACAAAGCCTCGCTCGCCTTGGCATCCTCCTGCTCCTTGAGGCTCGGGGCGCCGGGCGCGCTCGAGATGGCGACCATCCAGCGGTTCCCCGTCCATTCCTGCAAGCGGCACGCGAGAGTTTGCGCAAGCTGCGGCGAGGCGCCGGGAGCGGTTGAAAATTCGATGCGGCCTCGCTCGAAACGAACGAGGCGCACGTCGCGTTCAAGCGCGAGCTTCATTTGAATGTCGCGATGGCGTCCGGCGAGCGCCACCACATCCTCGAACCGGGCAAGCGCGATCGACGGCCCGGCCGCTTCTGGCCGCGGCGTGCGCGCAGCCGCGAGGCAGGCGGTTGCGGCGGCCACCGGCCCGCGTGCCGCGCCGCCCGCGTCGTGGGGGCGAGATCCTTCTTGCGCCAGGCCGCTTGTCGTCACGGCGAGCCTGCGCAGAGCCTCGTCTGGGGTCGGCAAATCGGCCGCGAAACCGATTCTCACCATAACCATGTCGGCGGCGACGAGCGGGCGCGGCGAATCCTTCACTTCGCGCAGGCCTTTCAGCAACAATTGCCAGGCGCGGGTCAAGACCGGAATCGACAACTCTTGCGAGAACCGCTGGCCGCGCGTCCGCTCGTCCGGCGTCAACGAAACATCTTGCGCGGCGTCCGGCACGAGCTTCAGGCGGGTGACGAGATGAACGAATTCCGCGAGTCCGGCAAGGACTTCGGCCGGATCGGCGCCAAAGTCATGAAGCTCCTTCAGGGTGCCGAGGGCCTCCGCCATCCGGCCGTGCATGAGAGCTTCGAAAAGATCGACGATCCGGCCCCGGTCGGCGAGCCCCAGCATCGCGCGCAAGGCGTCCGCGGCGATCGCGCCGGGCAGACCCGCGCCATGCGAGATCGCCTGATCGAGAAGCGAAAGCGCGTCGCGCACCGAGCCTTCCGCCGCGCGCGCGATGAGGCTAAGCGCCTCATCCTCGATCGCGACAGCCTCCTTGGCGCAGATCGAAGCGAGGTAGCCGGTCAGCACGCCCGCATCGACGCGACGCAAATCGAACCTTTGGCAGCGGGAGCGCACGGTGACCGGAACCTTTTCGATCTCGGTTGTCGCGAACACGAATTTCACGTGATCGGGAGGCTCTTCCAGGGTTTTCAAAAGGCCGTTGAAAGCCTGTTTGGAAAGCATATGCACTTCGTCGATGATATAGACTTTTGTGCGCGCCATGACCGGCAAGTAACGCACGCTCTCGATGATTTCGCGCACGTCGTCGATCCCGGTATGCGAGGCGGCATCCATTTCGATGACATCGACATGGCGCGATTCAATGATCGCCTGGCAATGCACGCCAAGCTCCGGCAAATAGATGGTCGGGCACGTCACCGCGGGGCGCCCGGCGCGCGCGGGCAATTCGTAATTGAAGGCGCGGGCCAGGATGCGCGCCGTCGTGGTCTTGCCGACGCCGCGCACCCCCGTCAGAATATAGGCTTGGTGGATGCGTTCGAGGTCAAAGGCGTTCGACAACGTCCTGACCATGGCGTCCTGGCCGATCAAATCCTCGAAGCGCGCGGGGCGGTATTTGCGGGCAAGCACGCGGTAGGGAACCGCCTGTGTGCTGACTTGGTCTTGCGCGGCGATGGCGCCCAATCCCAGCCCGGGACTGGCTTCGTCATGGGCGCTCGGGGGTGGTTCCATGCGACCGTCCGGCATCGCGCAGGCCCGTTAGGCGAGAGACTTAATTGGGGCCGGGCCAAACGCCAGCGGCCCGGCCGGCCTGCCGGACAAAGCCGCGTGGCAAGGCTAGCAAAGTGGGAGGCTGGACAGAGACCCGCCCGGTCTCGTTAGGGCTGCTTCCTTCCGGACCTGACCCGGTTGGCGAGTGGTGCGTCCACCGCCAACCTCCCAGCATCTATTTGGACCGCCCCGGCGAATTTCGCAACCGTCTTGAATGCTCGAGCCGAGCCGCCGCAGGCACGTCCTGCGCGCGCCTCCATGGGATAGGAAATGGTGTGGACCCATGGGATAAGAAGAGGTCAAGACACAGCTATCCCGTTTTCCCCAGCCAGGGGGCTCGGGTGAAGGGATCATTCCGCGACGAGGCTTGCGACGAAGTAGTCGTTTCGTGCGGCGGCTTTACGCTGATGCGTGGAGCCGGGGCGGGAGCGGGCTCCTTGCGGAGGCGGCATTCAGCGTCGCGAACGACCGTATCCATCATCCGGGGCAAACCGTTTCCCCCCGCCGAACGAGCGCGGACGAGCGGCCCGGGCGCGCCCGCCAGAAACGCCAACGGCGTAAGTTTAAGAGCGCGTTTCCCGCTCGATCCTGCCGCCGGTTTCGTGCGGTGCCGCTTGACCGGGACTAAGAATTGAATTTATAAGGCCGAAGCGGAAAATCTGGATGTGATCTAGGCTTAACCTAGATAGCCAGGCACAAACCGCAGGCGTGCGAATGAGATTCGCGGCGAGGAAATTATCCAGCTGCTCCTAAATGACGTCCGGCCAAGCGGGCTGCTTGTGACGAGGAAGCTTTCGGCGCAAGAGTACCAAAGGTGTAGGTGCGTGGATCCCGCAAGGCATGTAAATAACAAACTAATGGAGGAAAGTAATGGGCGAGCTTCTTGAAATTGCGAGTTGGGTTGGGACGCCTATCGGCGGTATTTGCGCGGTTATCTTCGTAACTGCGCTCTATTTTTTCGGCCGGTGGGTTCTCACCGACAAGCCTGTTTCGAAATGAGCGATCCGGAGGTTGCTCCGTGCGACATCCGTTAAGCGCTTGCAAGCGCAGGTGGCTATCGTGCGTCGACGGGATTCATGAGGGTCTTGCGTCTTGCGTCTTGGAAAGGCATTAAGCTACGATGATCCGGGACGGCACGATCTGAAAACGTAGGCGACGCGGATCAATGATTCACCTCATCGATTGCAACCCCGTTCAGGGCGTCCGGCTCAATCGAAACCGGCTGGCGTGGCACGACGTTATCTGTCCGCGCGGTCGTATCTTTCCGGTGCAACACCCATTCTCTCGCGCGCGGCTTTGCCGTTTTTTGGAAGCCGGTCCATGATACCGTGACTTGCGGCGCGCGTAAAAAAGAACCACGGGAGAAAACCTTTGGCCCAGGAATCGTCGACGAGGATCGGAGCTAAACAAATCCAGATGGTTGACGGCTTACGAACTCTCGCTCAATCGCGGTACTACCGGGAACGCGTTCCCCAAGCTATCGGCCTTTCGCTCAACGCCGATGACATGACCGGCGACACCAATCATGGCAATCCAGGCCGAATCGATACGCGCTTCGGACGAGAGGCGGGGCCTGCCGGGCGATTGCAGTCCATCTTTCCCGTCAATATCGCCATCGCCGATAAGAACCCGATGGTTCTGCGTGCGTTGGAGGCGCTTCTCACCCCGGACAGGCGCTTCAATCTTTTGCTGATGGCGAGCGATGGAGCACAATTTCTTGGTTCATTGGCCCATCTTCCGGTGAGCCTAGCGGTCATCGGCTGGGAGTTGCCGCCACTTCGGGCAACGGAAATTTTGCAGGCACTCGCAAAGTGCCCCGCGCCGCCGAAGATCGTGGTTTATAGCAGCACCAAGGACACGACGGCGCCGGCTGAAACGTTGCGGCTCGGGGGGGCCGGCTTCGTCAGCAAACGTTCTCCCCCTGAACGCCTGCTTGAAGTCTTCGCGGCGGTCGCCGCCGGAGACATGGTGTTCCCGTTCGTGGATATTCATAAGGTCAGGCCGGATCCTCTTACAAGCCTGACCCACCGGGAACGCGATCTTCTTGCCGCATTGGAAACCGGTCAGAGCAATGGTCAGTTGGCGCGGGAATTCGGCGTGTCGATCAATACGGTGAAATTTCATTTGCGCAATTTGTTTGGCAAACTCGATGTGCGTAACCGGACACAGGCAATCTGCCTCTACCTCGAAACGAAGCGCTGAGCGTCGCGCGCCGCCGGCGCTTCGCGGGCGATTTGTAAATGCGGCGAGCGATCGAGAATGGTGTGGACTCGCTCGCATGGCGGGGCCGCGAGCTTGTTTTATTTGCCGATAGCCCAAAACATGCTAATCGAGGCCCGCGGGAGGACAGCCCATTGGCTCCCGCGCAAGCATCCGTCCGACGTTCCCGGACAGCGGATAGCTGCCAAGCACGTAGCGTTTCGTCCCGGTAGCTCAGCCGGATAGAGCGGCGGTTTCCTAAACCGCAGGTCGGGGGTTCGAGTCCCTTCCGGGACGCCATCTTCGCGAGAAGCACGGTTCGACCGCCTGGTCCCGTCACGTCACTTGCACGGCGAATTCGTTGTGGCTGAAGCGGCGGGCGGCAAGGTCGACGCAATTCATCAGGAAGTAGACTGATCCGCCAGGGCCGAAATCGCCGTCGAGCTGCAAGAGCAGCCGAAGCGGACGATCTCCGGTCTCCAAAGCGAGGCGTACCGTGGCCGCTCTTCCGCCGTGAGCTGCAGGGTTTCCGCTGCCTGGCTCCTTGGATCAGGAAGATCGAGGGTTGGGCGCAAGACGACGCCTTGCTCTGCTCGTGCCTCAAGCTCGAGCGGCGGATCGGCAGGGGCTAGCCTGTCGAGTTAGGTCCAATGATAGATGGCGGACTGGGTTGGGTCGGCCCAGCCACACCCGTTGATCGCGTCGCTTTACGGCCGATCCCGCCGCCGCCCTCGGCGAGCGCCGTTAGAACGGCCTCAAAACGTGCCCGGTCGAACGGCTTGACGTCAAACGCCGCCGCATAGCGCACGGGCAGCGACGGATGCTCCAAGAGTGGCAGGAATTCCCGTTCCGAGTTGCCGCCGGCCGCGATCAACTGTTCGGCGATCTTTTGACGCCGGCCGAAGAGGCGGTTATGCTGGCCTATATGCTCGATTGCCTCGATTTCGCGGATCAGCTCGATGAACGACGCCCGCAGCTCGGCCGGGCTTCAACGGTCGTTATGGTTCTCTTTGCGAGGCATTTGCTTCCGTGCTCCCGAAAGACGGCACTGTTGGATTCGCGCTATCTCTAAGCAAGGGTGGCGGTGCAATCGTTACCGCGCCCCGCTCGCCGGAAGATCGATGGCGGGTTGCGGTCACCAGTCCGAAGTCTCGCATCCGGACCGCAACAAATTATTCCATTCCGGGTCTCAGCCTACCCCGTTCACGGCAGCATCCGAAAATCCTTGGGGCTGATGACGCCGAAGTTGGCGGTGACCGAATCATGCAAGTTTTCCAGGCTCTTGGGGACCTCGTCGCGCCGGAGATCGCGCCAAACGCAATTGCACCCCAAGTCGCGCCGACACCACCCCGGCATTCCCCACTGTCTTGCCAGCACGGGCTATTCGTCGCATGATACTTGGCCAAACGAATCGGCGCGGACCCAATTAAAGTTTAGCGGATCTCAATCGAAGGTTCTAGGACACCATGACCAAGGCCGTCCGTGTTCAAGAGGTTGGCGGACCCGAGACGATGCAGATCGAGGATATCGAGGTGCCGCCGCCGGCGCGCGGTGAGGTGCTTGTCCGCAACCATGCGATCGGCGTCAATTTCATCGACATTTATTATCGCCGCGGGGCTTATCCCGTGCCTTCGCTTCCTTTCATGCCCGGCAACGAGGGCGCAGGCGAAATCGCCGCACTCGGCAAGGGCGTGACGGGTTTCAAGCTTGGCGACAGGGTCGCCTACGCCACGAACCTGGGCGCCTACGCGGAGGAGCGGCTCATCGAGGCGGACCGTCTCGTCAAGCTGCCGAAGAGCATGTCCTTTGAGACGGCCGCGGCGATGATGCTGAAGGGACTCACCGCGCAATATTTGCTGCGCCGGACTTTTCGGGTGAAGGCGGGCAATACGATCCTCGTTCACGCGGCGGCGGGCGGGGTCGGACTCATTCTCTGCCAATGGGCGAAGGCGCTCGGCGCAACCGTGATCGGGACGGTGGGTTCGCCCGAAAAAGCCAAGCTCGCCAAGAAGGCCGGAGCCAAGCACACGATCCTCTATCGCGACGAGGATTTTGCCGCCCGCGTGACGGAGATCACCAAGGGAAAACTCTGCGATGTGGTCTATGACGGCGTCGGCAAATCAACTTTTCCGGCCTCGCTCGATTGCCTGAGGCCGCTTGGACTGTTCGTGAGCTTCGGCTCCGCCTCGGGCCAGATCGAAGCGTTCAATCTCGGCCTCCTTTCGGCGAAAGGCTCCCTCTTCGCCACCCGCCCGTCGCTCCATACTTATTCGGCGAAACGCGCGGATCTCGAAAAAATGGCGCGCGAGCTTTTTCGCGTGGTGGCCAGCGGCGCGGTCAAGGTCCCATTGCACAAGACCGTGCCGCTCGACGACGTGGTCGATGTTCATCGCGCGCTCGAAGCCCGCGAGACGACGGGCGCGACCGTGCTCATCCCCTGAACGGCGGCAAATATGGAATGGCGGGACGACGGTCTCATCATCGGCACAAGAAAGCATGGCGAGACGAGCGTCATCGTCGAGGCGATGACGCGCGCGCATGGCCGCCATTTCGGGCTTGTCAGGGGCGGCCGCTCCAAGCGCATGCAGCCGTTGTTGCAACCAGGCAATCAAGCCGAGCTCGTGTGGCGGGCGCGGCTCGACGAGCATCTCGGCACGTTTTTGGTGGAGCCCGTGAAATTGCGGACGGCGCATTTGATGGCGAGCGCGGAAGCGCTGCACGCGGTTTGTCTCGTCGCGGCCTTGCTGCGCCTTGGCCCCGAGCGCGATCCGCATCCGGCGCTTTATGAGACGGCGATGCGGATCGCCGGCGGTATCGACAGACCAGAGATATTGCCGCCGCTTATCGTGCGCTTCGAGGCCGAGATTCTTGCTCAAATGGGGTTCGGCCTTGATCTCGGAACATGCGCCGCGACGGGCGCCACCAACGATATCGTTTATGTGTCGCCAAAGTCCGGACGTGCCGTGTCGAAGGCGGCGGGCGAGCCTTACAAGGCACGGCTTCTGCCGCTGCCGGCTTTTCTGCGGGGCGAAATCGAGGCGCCGTCTCCCGCCGACGTAAGGAATGGTTTCAGACTGACCGGCTTTTTTTTGCTGCGCGATCTTTTCGGCCCGCGCGGGCAAAGCCTGCCGGAGGCGCGCGGCGCCTATCTTGCCGAGCTCGCCAAGCGCTTCGGCTCGGCCGCGTGAAGTTCCCAAACTACTTGATCTTGGTTTCCTTGAATTCGACGTGCTTGCGGACGACCGGATCGTATTTCTTGAACGCCAGCTTTTCCGTCTTGGTGCGGGCGTTTTTCTTGGTCACATAGAAATAGCCCGTGTCCGCCGTGGACAAAAGCTTGATCTTGATCATTGCGGCTTTCGCCATTCACTCGTTCCTTCAATGCGGCGCAGACGCGCAGCCCTGGCCCGGGCGTGTTGAGCAAGCCGCGACCATACGGATCGCGCTCCGCTTGTCAATAAATGGACGCTGGCTTCCCGCGAAATTGGATCATGGACGCGCGGACTTGGTTTGGACTCCCGGCTTAAGTTCGGCAGAGATCAAATTCGCGCTCTGCCTCTCACGTCCAAGAGGCGCATAACGAAAAAAAGCCGTTACACCCCTTTATACGGTCGGCCATCGCGAGCCCTGCCGGAAACGTGGTAGCATTCCTATCCTTAGAGGGGCCCCTTCTTCCAGCATTTGGGAGCCAAGAATGTCGCGGACACTCATCCTCCTCGGACTCATCCTGGTGGCGGTTGGTCTACTATGGAGGTGGATCGGCGTGCTCCGGCTAGGGCGTCTGCCGGGCGATATCGTTGTCCAGCATCAGAACTTCACGTTCTATTTCCCGGTCGCTACTGGGCTCCTGATCAGCGTGGCCGTGACGCTGATTCTGTGGTTCACCGGCCGCTGAACCACTCGCCCGTACCGGCCTTAATTGGGCATGGGCCAAAGGACTCTCGGGCTGATCCTTGACGGCGCGGCATCGACACGGCACGGCGCGCCTATTCCCGGACGATCCGGGGGGGGCGAATTGGGCACGCACCGGAGCCGCAAAACTTTGCCGCCGCCTGGCGATGGCATGATGCCTCTGGTTCAACCGCCTCAGGCGGCGCAGCTAGGAAAACCAATCTCAAGGATGGGATCGGTTCGAGGCCCTGAACATGTGGTTCCTTTACCCCGAACTCCCATCGTCCAGGGGAGAGCCGGGTGCGGAAAAGCCGCATGCCCGGATCTGCTAGGGCGAAGCCGAATGGCCTGGCTATTCAACCGACTCCCAAGATCCGCGAGGGAGAACGGCGCGACTCGAAAACGACTTTATCGCTTGAAGACGGTGGCGCGCCTTGGCCGATAGGCGCCGTTCACCGCCGACGGTTCCGCCGTTCAAGTGCTCGGCGAGGGACGAATCCCCGGGGGCGCGGAGGGGGGTTGCGCTTGAGGGTGAAGATCCGCGCGCGATCGGCTTGCTCCCGAGCCAGCTACACCACCTCTCGGGACACGGCCCGCGCCCGGCCCACTCCCGTCGTCTGAAATCTCCAACGCCAATTCTCCCCAATCCGCCGTGGCAGCCGTTTTTCGGCGCCAAGATCACTTTGGCGGGAATGGCAAGACCGGCTTTGGCGTTGGAAGGACGGAATGTGCCTGCGCGGGCGCGTCGCGCGAAACGAAATCCAAAAAATTTTGAAACGTCCGGGCTTTGCCGCCGATTGGGAGTTTGCGGTACGGCGATCGCGGATAACTTCGACCGCAAGTCCGATGCCGGTTTCGTCCGCGCCGATGACGCGCGCACCGCCCGGCGGAATTTTCGGTTTCGCGCATGCTCGTTCTCGTGCTTGCGCGGGGAATGTTGACGAAACTCGCCCCCCCGATTGCCGCCGGGCGATCTTCGGCGCTCAACGTGAGCAGCCCTCATATCGCGGAAACTTTACTGGACATTCGCGGCTGAGGGGACAGAATTATTGCACGTTCTCCCCGTGGGTCCTCGGGGAAGTCCAAAAGAAGAGGGGCCGCGCTTTTCTCCGGGCGCGGCCCCGATTTTTGGGCAAGGCGGCGAAAAAATACTGCACGGTCAAATTTTCGCCGCGCCGCGAACGGTTAAGCGTAGCGCTTCAGATTGATTCGATTCGGACTTTGCCATGCACTTCAGATTGACTCCGCCGGGCGCTCCCATCTTTTTTGTGTCGCTTATCCTGGCCGTTGCCGCCGTGGCGACCCTTTACACCCATGTTCCGTTCGCGGGGCATTATATCGGCACGCATCGTTTCTGGGTGATGGCGGCGGCTTATGCGGCGTTGCTCGCGGGCGTGCTTTTCGAGGGGCTGTAGCACGGCGGGCGTAGGTTGCATCGGCGCCGTTCTGGAAGCGATCGGGCTTCCGGGCCCCGATGGAATCCCTGCCACCCGGCCGGTCAAAAGATCGTTTCAATTAGTCGCGGACAATGCCTAACGGCAGTGACACAAAAAGTTTGGCAAGGCGAGCTTAAGTCACCCTAAATTCGCGTGGCGGTTCTCCGTCCCTCAAAAAGCCATGCCGCACTGACGCTTCCCAACAGCGCGGCCAGGCCCAAGACGCCGATCGCGAGCGGCATCACCCCCACGCCTTTCACCTCGCTGGCCCCAACGCGCTTGATCGCGGCATAACCGGCGCCGCCATACACCGGACTCTCCCCAATCGCGATAAGACGCGGCAGGGAGATTTCGCTGTTCTCCGCATTGCCGATCCGGCGCACCGTGCCTCCCGTCGCTTCCGCGAGGGGCTTCAGCCTGTCCGGGGTCGAGACAACTTCCTGGAATTCGCGTGGATTTTCCGGCCCAACATTGGCGAGAACCGATAAATTTCCGTCGCTTAGGCGGTAGAGACCGAGTTCCGCCGCATTCACGTTGGCGCGGGAGATGCCCGGCTCAGCCGGCGTCAAGCTCACCGTTTCTTCCGCGCCCGAAGGCGAGGCGACAGTGATCGGCGGGACATCGGCCTTCAGGCTCTGGCGTTCGATTTCGATGGCGTGCCCGTGCACATCGGCGCGCAAGGCCTCCTCTTCCAGTTCAGGCTCCTTCATCAGCCAATGCGCGAGCCTGCGCAAAAGTTCGAGGTGCGGGCCGCCGCCTTCGAAACCGCGCGCCCAGAGCCACATCTGATCGGTGAGAAGTAGCGCCACCCGGCCCTTGCCCTCGCGCGAGAGAATGAGCAGCGGTTTTCCGGCGGCGCCGGACAAAATGCTGGTGCCGTGCATGACCTCGGCATTGACTTGGCGGAACCATTCGCTCCAGGCGGGCGGCTTTTGATCGGCGCCCGGCAAGCCGCGCGTCACCGGATGCTTGGCGCCATCTTCGGTGATCGCGGCACGGAAGGCGCGCTCGGTCAGGGTGCCGTCCGGGCGCGCCGGCGCGATTCGCCCCAACGGCGAGTAATAGAGCCCTTCGGGGCGAGCGAAATCGGGACC
This sequence comes from uncultured Alphaproteobacteria bacterium, assembly GCA_963706215.1. Taxonomy (GTDB): domain Bacteria; phylum Pseudomonadota; class Alphaproteobacteria; order Rhizobiales; family Beijerinckiaceae; genus Methylocapsa. The sequence continues at coordinate 1,542,096 of OY970154.1, forward strand.
CGCCGCGAGCATCAGCGCGCCGCCTTCGCGGACATAGCGGACGATGTTATCGAAATAAATCAAGGGCAGGACGCTCTGATTCGAATAGCGGTCGAAAACGATGAGGTCGAATTCCTTGATCTTCCGGCCGAAGAGATCGGCGGTCGGAAAGGCGATCAGCGATAATTCGTTGATCGGCGTCCCATCCTGCTTTTCCGGCGGCCGCAAAATGGTGAAATGCACGAGATCGACATTGGCGTCGGATTTGAGAAGATTGCGCCACATGCGCTCGCCCGCATGCGGTTCCCCCGAAACGAGCAGAACCTTCAATTTGTCGCGCACGCCCTCGATCGTCAGCACCGCCTTGTTGTTGATCGCGGTCAGTTCGTCCGGCAAGACCTCGACCTCGAGTTCGACGACATTTGGGCCCCCATGTTCGATTTTGACCGGCACGCGAAGGCGTTCGCCGGGCGTCGCGACGATGGTTGCCACGGGATTGCCGTCGCGGCGAACTTTTAGCACGACGGGTTCGCTTTGGTCCGCCGTGTCCAACACCCGCAGCTCGATCGTTTGGTCCTTGCCGACAATCCCGAAGCGCGGCGCCTCTAGCAGCTCGATCCGCCGGTCGTGCTCGCCTTCATGGCCGGTGATGAGGGCGTGCAGCGGCGCCTTGAAGCCGAGCGCGCCCGCGTCCGCTGGAATATCGTCGACGACGCCATCGGTGATCATGAAGACGCCGCCGAGGCGTTCCAACGGCACGTCCGCAAGTCCGGCGTTCAACGCCGTAAACAGCCTGGTGCCGTCGGCTTCGCTATCCGTGCGTCCGCTCTCGATCATGCGCACTTCAACATTGCCGAGCGCGTTGAGGCGTTTTTCAAGTTCGGCGCGAGCCTTTTCCGTCTGTGCAGGACGTTCGCCGATCGTCTGGCTGCCACTTTGATCGACGACAATCGCCACGACTTCCTTCAATGGATTGCGGTCTTCGTGGACCAAGGCGGGGCCGGTCATGGCCAAGAGCAGCAAGCCAAGGCCAAGCGCGCGGAGAAAACTCCCGCGTCCGCGTGCGAAGAAGCCCAAACCAACGACGCCAAGCGCGATTACTCCCAACCCGATCAAAACGGGCCAGGGCAGAAGCGGGGAAAACGAAAGATTGAACCGGCTCATTCAGCCTCGAAGTATTGCAGGTTCAATCTCGCATGTATAGTCCCCCGCCGCGACGTTCAGGAAACCGGATTGGAGTCAATGCGAATTGGGTCCGCGTTGCGCTACTCTGAGACGTGGACCCACCTAGCTAACACCCCTCAGGCACCGGGAAGCGGACTCGCTGCCAAGCGCGGTGATGTCTCTTCCATCACGCGACCTCCGCGCTCAACCTCCTAACCAGTCCTCTATTGAGAAGTTCATAAATAGGAGGACATTTTTCTTGACCTGAGGAGCCTCGAATGATTCCATGCTGGCATGAGAAAAGATGACGCGCGGAAGCTTGATCACAAGACGCTGGAGACCATGCGTGAACGCGCCGTAAGGCGCGTTCAAGACGGCGAAAGCCCCGAGGTGGTTGCCCGGATCTTTGGGGGGGGCGGACCGCCATGTACAGATGGCTGGCGGAATACCGGCGCGGCGGTTGGGGCGCCCTGAAAGCCAAGCCCGTTCCTGGACGTCCGCCGAAACTTGATGGCCGGGCATTGCAGGGGGTTTACGACATGGTGACGCGGAAGAACCCCTTGCAACTGAAGTTTGAGTTTGCGCTGTGGACGCGCGCGATGGTGGCGAAGCTGATCAGGGATAAGTTCGATGTGGTGTTGAGCGCGGCGTCCGTGGGGCGGCTTTTGGCTCAGCTCGGCATCACTCGTCAAAAGCCGTTGCACCGGGCATGGGAACACGACGAAGCCCTCGTGCAGCAGTGGCTCAAGAAAGAATACCCGGGAATCAAGAGAATGGCGCAACAACAAGGAGCTGACATCTATTTTGGCGATGCCGCCCACATCCGTTCCGGTCACCATGCCGGGCGCACCTGGGGTAAAAAAGGCGAAACGCCCATTGTTAAGGCCACCGGCGCTCGCCATGGCATGAGTCTGCTTTCAGCGGTCTCCTCGCGCGGCCACATGCGCTTCATGATCAAGCAACAAGGCGGCGTCAACGCTGCGGTGTTTATCGAGTTCCTAAAGCGATTGATTGCCGGGGCCAAGCACGAGATCTTTTTGATCGTTGATCGCGGACCTGCACATATCGCTCGAAAAACCAGAGCGTTTACCGAAACCCTGAAGGGAAAGTTGCGGCTCTTTTATCTGCCTCCTTATTCACCCGATCGCAACCCGGATGAGCTGGTGTGGAAGCATCTGAAAGCGGACACCGTCGGCCGCATGGCTGTCACCAGCAGGGAGGGCTTCAAGCGCAAGGTTCGATCATCGATGCGCCAACTGCAAAATGACCCCTGGAAAATTATCTCCTTTTTTCAGAAACCTTCGCTCAAATACGCCGCGTGAATGTTCCCATATTTATGAACCGCTTAATAGCCATCGAGCGGCAGCTCCAGTGCGTCGCGTGCGCGGGCGGGGTCAAGGTTTTTTCAACGACTTCGGTTTCTTTTGTTGGTGGCAAAGGTTTGAAACTGCGTCCCCGGGGACGATCTTGATAAAGCGCGTCAACGCCGCCTTCGGCAAAGCGGTTGCGCCAGCCGATGATGGTTGGACGCGATGTGCCAAGTTGTTTCGCCAGCGCGTTGGTTGATTTTCCTTCGGCCGCACCCAGAATAATCCGCGCCCGCAAAGCGATGCGCTGCTCCGTCTTGCCGGAACGCGCCAGCCGTGCCAAGGCCGCCTTGTCCGCGGGCGTCATGTCGAGTGCCGGGCTGCCTGTCCACATGCAGCGCAGTATACACGTCCCGGATCACATTGTAAAGCGTTGCGTGAGACTATACACTAGCTATGTGCTAGCTGGCCATGTTTTTCGACGTTGGTTCTTACGCATTAAGTCCTTGAAATCGTTGGCGCACCCGAAGGGATTCGAACCCCTGGCCTCTGCCTTCGGAGGGCAGCGCTCTATCCAGCTGAGCTACGGGTGCTTCCACATAGCGCGATCCTAGCCGATGTCGGGGTCGCACGCCAGGCGCCATGCCGTCGCGCCCAAGTCGCCAAGCGACACCCCGGCGGCGATGAGACTTCGCCGCACGGAGAGTTGCGGTTCTTTGCCGACTGCGGAAGCCCGGATAGCATCGAAAATTTGCGCTACGACGTGGCGAGCGGCCGGCGGCTCCTGGCCGCGAGGCGGACACAGCGCCCGCGGTCAGGCGATCGCGAAATTCAATGCATGCTAGGGGAAGGGCGGTCGCACTGCAATTTCGCGATTTCATCCTTGAGTTGCAGCTTTCGCCGTTTCATTTCGGCCAATTTCAACTCGTCTTTGGCGGGATACACCAATTCCTTCGCAATTTCCTTGTCGAGCGCATCGTGACGCTGTCCGAGCGCGGCCAAATGGGTCTCACGCGACATGCAGAACTCCTTATCAAGGTCCACACAGATCTATGAGTGTGCCACAGGATTTGCAATTCGCGAAGCTGCTTCGACGATCAACACGATCAAATTTTTAGCCGTTTCCAACGCTGTAAACTAATACTCGAAGGCTTCACCTTCGCCGTTGCAGGGACAGATCCAGGCAAAACGGCCGTGGCGTGGCGGTTGCACGATGCGGCGGCCGGCATTGAAAAATCCGCTTCACAAACGTGATCGGCACCGTAGCGTTGACGCCGCCTTTTTGCGGCGGTCCGAACCGCATTGACGCGCGGAAAGATCGCCGAGATCAAGCGCATGCGGTGACCCGCACGTGCTTGCAACAATGGGCGTTTCGGCTTTTTGGCCGCCGCCGCGCCCGGCGTGGCGTCCGCAGCGCATCCTAGCCGCGTCGCCAAAATCGATCTCGGCCCCGACATCCCCTTTACGGATGCCCGGAAAATCATTCTCGCGCAGGACAACTCTCCGCGCGCCGGGGGCGTCCGGAGCGCTCCGCGCAACACCCGCAAGCCAGCTTCGCTCTCCGAAGCTTTTCCCGCCGCCGAAGCAAGGCGAGTCGTCGCGCGTTTCGCGCGGCACTAGCGGTCGGCCGGACTTAACGGACGGCGGTGGCATGCGATGGATTCGTCGCATTGATTCTCGCATGATGACGGGCGCCGGCCGATGAGCGGCTTCCGCGCGATGGACCGGCGGACCGGGTTTCGGTGGTGGCCGCCGCCGGTGGACGGGTGGCTGCCGGAGAAGCATTTGGCGCGCTTCGCCGTGGAGGGGATCGGCGGGCGCGATCTTCGCGCGATGAGCGGCGGTTATCGTGATTCCGGCCCGGCGCCGCATCATCCGGGAATGCCGCCGGGCATTTTAATTCATGATTATGCGGCGGGCGTGTTTTCGAGCCGCGCGCCGGAACGGGCGGCATATGACAAAGGCGGCGTTTCGTTTCATCGCGGCCAACGATCATCCCGGCCACGCCACGATCGCGGCGTTCGGGCGGCGGTTTCCCAAGGAGATCGAGGGTCTGTTCGTTCAGCTGCTGCTGCCCGCTCGCGAGATGGGCGTGCCGAAGGGGCGCGGCCGGGCCCGGCGGCACGAATATCCGCGCCAAGGCGAGCCGGCACGGCGCGCTTTCCCATGAACATGCGGGCAAGATCGAGGCGCGATTGAAGGCCGCCGCCGGTCCCGTGGCGAAAGCCGAGGCGGCGGACGCGGCGGACATTCCCGATGGAATGCCGGTTTCCGGCATCCTCGAAGCGGGGCCCGGATTTCCGTCAATTTCCGCTCCGCGGGCTCGCCAAGGTGCGCGGCGGGCGGAGCCTCGTGACCATGGCCTGGAACGTGAAGCGGATGTTCGCCTTCAATCCCGCCTGAAGAGAGCGGGCGCGGCCTGGCGCCAGGAACTGGCGCCAAGAAAAAGCAGACGGCCGCCGCCTCACCTCGAACGCGCCATCCACGGCTACATCGAACGCACCAATGCCGATCCGAGGCCTTTCGTCCGGACCGAATCCGCGCACGCCATCATCCTCAAGGCCAACCGCGGCGGAGCGGCATTGAAAATGCCGCCGCCGGTGCGCCAAGATTGATTGTATATCTTTGCGTGAGATACTCCCCTAGATGAGTAGGATCGCGCGAAAATTGGCACTTTGGGCGTATGGATGGCGCACCATTATTCCCGCCTCGGCAATCTGTGAGCGGAGCTTGCTCACGGTGCCGTAGCGGAAGTGGTTGGAATTTGAAGGTGGCGTAATCTCCGTGTTGTTTCAACAAAGCAAATCGGCGTTAGCGCGCCGATGGAGATCACGCCATGAAGAGAGATACCACGAAAACGCCGGTCGATGTGGCCGAAGAAAACTTTTCGACAATTGGTTCGATCCGGCCGAGACAGGTCTGCGAGCGAAAGTGCGCGGCCTCATCGAGACGATGATCGAGGAAGAACTCGATACGGCGCTGTCGCGGCCGCGCTACGGGCGGCGGCTGGAGCTGACGGCGGCGGATAACGCGGCGGTGCCGGTTGCCGGCCATCGGCATGGTCATCGGATGCGATCGCTGACCGGCACATTCGGGCCGGCCCAGATCGCCGTCCCGCGTGCCCGGATCATCGGTGAAGACGGCAACACGGCGGAATGGAAGTGCAAATCGCCGCGGGCTTACCAGCGGCGCGCCAGGCAGGCCGACGCGCTGATCGCCGGGACTTATCTTGGCTTTAACCAACCCGCGCCGGGTCCGCCGGGCGCTCGCGGCTTTGTTTGCCGGGGCGGCCGGCAAGGACGTGGTCAGCAGGGTCTGGCGGAAAGTGAGGACCGATTGGGAGGCCTGGAACAAGCGCGATCTGTCCAATGAGCTGTAAAAGTTGGGATTTGATCCACCGGTCAACGTCGGATTTCGCCATTCATCGCACGGGCCAAGCATTACCGGCGAGGCGGAGTTGATTCTGGCAAGGATGCCATAGGGCGTTCGGAAGAACGCCCGTTGCAAGCAACGGGCTATGGCACCGGCTTCGCCGGCGCGCGCGCGGCTCGCGTCCTTGACGGAATCGATCCGCCCGCCAAACTCGCCGCCATGCGATGAATGGCAGGTTGCGATTTCCCGCGGCAGTGACTGAAAGCTCAAATCCAGTCTTTTACATTTTTTTCATCATGGCTTCCTCCAGCGCCTCGACGCAGAACCCGGCCTCCATCGTAATCGAGACGCGATGAGAGAGGACGCGCCGGCTGAACCGGTCGACGACCGCCACCAGGTAGACGAAGCCGCGCGCCATCGGGATGTAGGTGATGTCCGTCGCCCAGGCCTGATTGGCCCGCCAGACCTTCACGCCGCGCAGGAGGTAGGGGTAAATCCTGTGACCCTTGGCCGGCTTCGGCGTGTTTGGCCGGCGATAGATCGCCTCGATCCCCATACGCTTCATCAGCGTCCCGATGTGACGCGGGCCGATCGGAACGCCTTCGCGGAAGAGCATGTCGCGCGGCATCCGGGCACCCGCGAACGGGTATTCCAGATGCAACTCGCCGATCCGGCGCTGAAACGCCCGATCCCGCGCCGAAACCGGCCGCGGCTGGGAATAGACGCTGCCCCGGCTGATGTTCAGAGCCTTCGCCTGCCGGACGGCCGGAGGACCGTGCGTGTGGCCGATCATCGCCTTGCGCTCCGCAAATCCACCTTGCCGGGCGCGCCTTCCAAAAAATCGTTCTCCAGCGCCGGCTCTCCGATCTTGGCGTGCAATGCCTTCCAATCGGCCCGCGGAGAGCTCGCCCCACCCTTGTCCTGCCCGAAGACGCCAGACGCCCCTTCCAGAAGCTGGCTTTTCCACTGCGCTAGCTGATTGGGGTGAACGTCAAACCGCTGCGCCAGTTCGGCCAGCGTCTCTCGCCCTTGACGGCGGCCAGAGCCGCCTTCGCTTCAAAAGCCGGTGTGTGGTTCCGGCGTGTTCGCTTTGTCATCTTCTCTCCTGATTTACGGCATCCATACTCGCCGTTGTCAGGCAGCAAATCCACTCATCTCACTGTTCAGATTTCCGGGACCAGCTCTCCCTGCCCCTTCCATGAGGCGGAAGCAGATGTACGTGCGCCTGAGGCTATAGGCCGTGCGCGCGTTGCCGTCGCGATCCTTTTTCAGGCCTTCTTCCTCAAGGAGGTGTTAAGCAGCTCGCGAGGGTTGGTCGTAAACAGCCGATCGGTCGGCTGAGGATTGTTTCGCTTCAATAGCATTTTGAAGGGCAACACGGCGCCGGTGGTGCTCTTACAGTAACCGACGCCGCGCTTTCCGCGCACTTCGATTTCGAGAATTGTCTCTTTGGTCGCATCGTCCTTCACGATGCTGACATCCCGATATTCGAGCCGGGCGGCCTCGTCAGGCCTCAGCCCGGTGTTGGCCATCAAGAGTACGTAGTCGTGCAACTGCTCGCACGCCCACTTCCATCTCTGCTTCAGCGGCTGCTCCGCCCTGCGGCGGGTCGCCTCGTAAAGTTGTTTGTATTCCTCGGGAGAGAACCAGGCACGATGACTGATCTTGGCCGACGCCCTGTAGGGTGGAGAAAGGTCGGGCACGTAGGGGAGCCATCCCTGACGGTTCGCGGCTTTCAGCACCTGACGCAGCACAACGATTTCCGAATGTAGGGTACTACGGGCGGGTGGCTTGCCCAAATGGGTTTTTGTCTGGGCGCGGTGAACACGATACTGCTGAACGAGACCCGGCGTGATTTCGGACAGCACCTTGTCGCCGAAGAAAGGAAGCAGATGAACGCGGAGTTTCCACTCGTAGCCCGCCACTATAGACTGGATTCCGCTCGCCCGCGATGAGAACGACATACTCGCTTAGAAAATGCTTCGCGGCCTCACGAAAAGTTTTGCCTGTCTTCAAGACGCCTGCGCGAGATTTGCCTCTGAGTTCAAGATACCAGTCCTCCGCGATGTCCTTCGCATGCGTGAGGCTTTCTTCCTTCGTGGTCTTGCGCCAGTTCTTTCCGGCGAGGTACGCGGAGCACTGCCAATGGCGGCTATTCTCGCGTTTGTAGAGGTGGAGTTTGCCTCCCATGAGTTCGTGATGTTCGGACATATTCAAATCGCGTCAGCAAATGGCCTCGAAAACTCGATTTTGTGTAAGAATTTTGTGTAAGATTTGTGTAAGGCATTTCATATTTTCATTTTCCACTTAAATGCATGATATATTAATCATATTTTTAACAAACTTTGGTTAGTAATCTGATTTTGAGTTCGGAACGCCTCGACGTTCGATGCACGCGACAATGTCCCTGCGATCGGCAGGGTTTTGCTGGCGCGGGGCCGCGATGCGGCGGACGTCGCGATCACAACAGCGTAGGTCCCAATACCCTCGCACGCTTTCGCGTCTGGACGGACGAGATTTTGGACGGGCAGGCATGAGAGCCTCCCTTTAGGCGAGGGCCGGTAGGAACGAAACGTTAGCCGGGAAAACGCGATTCAAACCGCACGCACGCGCTCCAATAGGACGCTCCGCTCCGGGAGGATGCGATGACCGGCCGGCGCCCGGTTTGCCTCTTCTTTATCTTTCTCGCTACGAGAGCGCCGTCGTCCTTCGGCTAACGCCGGGTAGTGTAACCGCCCCGGAACGATAAGTCCGGTGCGGCCAAAAAGTTGGGAGAATGAAACATGCGGCAGATCTTGCTGGCTTCGGCCCCCATTGCGTGCCTGGCCTCAGGTGCGAATGCGCAGACGTAATTGAACGCCTATGCCGACAAGGACGGCTATATTGACGTTCAGGCTTTGACCTGCGCGCAGCTCGCCAACACCTTTCAGGAAGACGCGAACTAGCTGACGATTTGGTACAGCGGCTGGTACAATGGACTCGCCAAAAGACATCACGCGAACATTCCACGCTCCAAGGAAGTCGAGCATGAAGTGATCGTCTATTGCAAAGCCAATCCCGATAAGATAATCATCAACGCCATCGATATCGTGATCAAGCAAATGCGCAACGAGCGCGGCATCGAAATCTCGAAATGAAATGAGGACGTTGGGGCATGTCCTCGTAGGACATGCCCCAACTGTTCGATTTGGAACTTGTCGAGGCCGCGACGCGGTCCTTGGGGAGAGGGCCAAAGGCAACCCGTCGGCATCGGCAATTGAGAATAATAACGCCGGCTTCTTAGATCCTCCGCGGGCCAATGGGCCTGCCCAGAGGCGTACATGACATCGATGAGCAGTCCATGAATTTTAGGATAATAAGGGAAATGAAAATCGTTTTGAAATGCGCATCCGCTGCACTTTTGTTTTCGCTGCTGGGGACCGCGGGCGCCCGTGCCCAGCATGCATGCCACGATGACGCCTTTCGCTTTTGCGGGCACGACATTCCCGATCACGACAGAATTCACGCTTGCCTGGTGCGGCACGTCAGGCACCTTAGCCCCCATTGCAAGGCGATAATCAAAACTCGCTAAGCCTTTCCGCTTCGGCGCGCTCCTCCCCATCGACGCGCCGCTTGTTGCGGCGCGCGCCTATTTTTTGAGCCGCCGCAGCCATAGCCGGGCCTGCGCGCGCACGCATTTGGGCGCGGTGCCGCCAAAACTGGTCCGGCTGCGCACCGAGTTCTCGACGCCCAGAACCGCGAAAACGGCCTCGCTGATTCGCGGCTCGATCGCCCGCATTTCGGGGAGAGACAGCTTTTCAAGGCCTTTTTTTTGCGCGGCGGCGAGGGCAACTAGGCGCCCGGTGATGTGATGCGCCTCGCGGAACGGAAGTTTCAGCGTCCGCACCAGCCAATCGGCGAGATCGGTCGCGGTGGCATGGCCCGCGCCCGCGGCGGCCTTCATGCGATCGAGATCAGGCGTAAGATCGCCAACCATTCCAGTCATGGCGGCTAGGCACAGCGAAAGCGAATGCAGGGCGTCGAAGGTGCCTTCCTTGTCTTCCTGCAAATCCTTCGAATAGGCGAGCGGCAGGCCCTTCATCACGATAAGGAGGGCGTTGAGCGCGCCAATGATCCGGCCAGCCTTGGCCCGGATGAGTTCCGCCGCGTCGGGATTGCGCTTTTGCGGCATGATCGACGACCCGGTCGAAAACGCATCCGACAAAGAGGCAAATCCGAATTGCGGCGTTGCCCAGAGCACGATCTCCTCGGCGAAGCGCGACAGGTGAATGGCGCAGATCGCGGCGGCACTCAAGGTTTCGAGCACGAAATCGCGATCGGCCACGCTGTCGAGCGAATTCGCCGTCGGCCGGTCGAACCCGAGCGCTTTCGCGGTCATCACCCGGTCGATCGGAAACGAGGTTCCAGCCAGCGCCGCGGCGCCGAGCGGAGATTCATTGAGGCGGGAGCGGGCGTCGCGCAAGCGCGAACGGTCCCGCGCAAACATCTCCACATAGGCCAAAAGATGATGACCGAAGGTGACGGGCTGGGCCGGCTGCAGATGGGTAAGCCCCGGCATCACGCTTGCCGCATGGGCGAGCGCCTTTTCGGCAAGCGCCCGTTGCAGGCCGCGAACCTGTTGATCGAGCGCGTCGATGGTGTCGCGAACCCAGAGACGGAAATCGAGCGCGACCTGATCGTTGCGCGAGCGCGCCGTGTGAAGCCGCCCCGCCGTGGCTCCGATCAACTCCGTAAGCCTTGCCTCGATGTTCATATGGATATCTTCGAGCGCGCGCGAAAAAGTGAACGATCCAGCCTCGATTTCGCGGGCGATTTCGTCTAAGCCATTGCCGATCGCTTGCGCGTCCGCGCGCTCCAATATCCCGGTGTGCCCCAGCATGGCGGCATGCGCCTTGGAACCTGCTATATCATGGAGGGCGAACCGAAAGTCGAAGCCGATCGAGGCATTGATTTCTTCCATGATGGCGCCGGGGCCGCGCGCGAACCGGCCGCCCCACATTTTGTTGGTCATCTTCTCGCGCTCTTCAAAAAACCAATGACCGCATGACCCAACCTAATTTTAAACAGGAGCGCGCATCGCTGGTTTTGCGCGGTGTCGCGTTCGCGGCGGCGGCCCTGGCCTGTGTGCTGCTGGCTTTTGTCCTATACGGGATCAAGGCGCCGGACGGCAAGGAAGCCGCCGAAACCCCGGCCTGTCCCGGCGCGGCGAAGCTGGCGGCGCGGCTAAAACCGCTGGTGCATGGCGAGATCGCCGCCTTGACCCTTGCGCCACGGCCGAAGCCGCTTCCGGAGCTCGCTTTCGACACGGCCGAAGGGACGAAAGCGAGTCTGGCCGATTTCAAAGGGCGCACGGTCCTGCTCAACCTTTGGGCGACATGGTGCCTGCCCTGCCGCCAAGAAATGCCCGCGCTCGATCGGCTGCAAGGCATTCTCGGTTCGAAGGATTTCGCGGTGGTGGCGGTGAATATCGATACCGCGCGGCTCGACCGGCCGAAGGCTTTCTTGCACGAAATCGGGGTCAAGAATCTCGAGCTTTATACCGATAACACGGCTGGAGCGTTTGAAACACTGAAACAGACGGGCAAGGTTATCGGGCTGCCGGCGACGATTCTCATCGGCAGGGATGGCTGTGAAATCGGCACCATGGCCGGGCCGGCGCAATGGGATTCGGAGGATGCGCTGACGCTGTTGAACGCCATTCAGGGTTGATCGCTTTCGCGAAGGGCTGATCGGCTCGATCATGCGAATGCCGGCGATCGGCCTTACCGTTTTAGATCATTCGACGCTCAGCCGCCGGGCTTGCGAGCCGCCGGTTCAAAGCCGTCCACGTTCTCGAGAAGGCGAGCCGCATCGGATCGCCGAAGGCACGGGACCGAAGCGTCGCGGAGCGGGCGAATGGCTGTTCGAAAAACACAGGACTTCGAAACGCCGGTCCAGGCGCAAGCTGCATACCGGCATCGATGCGGGCAGTAACGTAAAGCTTTGCGTGAGATACTACACTAGGCTCTTGATGGAACGCATTATCTTTGCGCGAACCGGGTCCACTTGGCTTGACAATGGCCTAATGCTTCCCAACTCCCGAGAGGGGGCGCGCGGCGCCTGGACCGGACCGGCGCGCCAAGGATTGATGCCACGATAACTCATCCAGAGGCGCCGATGCCGGACCTTCCTCGATTGATCGCCTTCGACGCCGACGATCTCGCGGTGATCGCGGCAAATCTTCAAGACGCCGTGGTGCGGGTCGGCGAAATGGCCTTTTTGCCCCAATCGAAACAATTCGCGATGGTCGCGGGGAGGTTCGATTGGGTGCGGGCCGCCTCGAAAAACAGCGGACGCCCTTGCTGCGAGCGTTGCCGGACGGGCTTGCATTTCGGGCGCGTTCTCAAGGTCTCGTGCCTGGGTTTTCATTGTCGGGACGAGGCGCTCGTTCTCAATCTCCTGGATATCGGCTTCAAGGAAACCGCGCCGCCCGCGGGCCTTGTGGAGTTTATCTTCTCCGCCGGCCGGGCGCTGCGGCTCGAGGTCGAATGCCTCGAAGCCGAAATCCGCGATCTTGGGGTTCGCTGGCAAGCGCGGTCGGCGCCACGTCATCCCTTTGACGGCGGCTGGGACAAAGCCTGATCGCCTTTGCGGATCGCTCGCCAAACCTTGCACCAAGCCGGAATATCGCCAAGACGAGGGAAACCCGCTTGCTCGGGGTCGCGACCCATGCCATTAAAGAAGAAGAAGTCATTGCTTGCAAACATAACGGACACTTAAAATGATCCTCCGGAAGTTTGGCGCGGCGGGTGCGTGCCTGGGCATTATGATGTTGCCGGTTCCCGCGCAGGCGAGGCCGGTGGGGACCGTCGAGGGAATGCCTTTTTTCGGTCTGCCCTATCCCTTTGGATATGTCTATCATCGGCCTAGAATGGAGTGTTACGCCTTTCAACAGGTCGAAACCCCGGATGGTCCGCGGATCCTGGCAATTTGGATCTGCGGGGCTCCGGTCAGGGCGAGATATTGAATTGCGCGTGGCAAAATCCTTAAATTGACATAATCCTTAAAATGGGGCAACTTCACCTTCGCCGAGGCTGTCATCCAGTGGATGGCGGTTTGTGAAGTCCACGGCCCGGTGCTTCTCGCGGAATGCCGCGGGCGCGCCCTCGCGCGAGGAAATTTGCCTTTCCAGCAGGACTAACATGACCTCCAAGAGCCTGTCCCAAAAGTCTCGCCTTTATCCTGAGCGGAAGGAAGCTCGAGGTTCCATTGCGAGCGAAGCGCTTCGCGAAGCGAACGCAATGGAAGCGGGCGACTGGAGACAGCCGCGAAGCGGCGTCTCGAAGGATGAACCCAGTGCGCTTCGGGGTGCCCTAGTCCTTCGCGACGGCCTTTCAGGCCTCTCAGAATGAGGGCTGGCGGTGGTGCCATGGCTTTTGAAACAGCCTCCAAGAAGGATGGCAGCTCATGAAAACATTGTGGGGGGACAAATCAACGCCGGCAACGGGCTTTGCGGCCCTCCTATTCGCGCTAATTGTTGGTTATGCCGGCGGTGCCGCGGCGCAGGGCGTACCCGTGCCGCCCGGGCCTCCGATGACCATCAAGATTTACAATAATTCCGACAAATACAACATTTATCCGGTGCTTTCGAGCGGCACGGCCGTGCCAGATCTATATTTGCAAGCGGCGTTAGGGGTTCTCAAGGCTCAACTTGGCGCCAATCCATTCCCCAAGCGCAACCAATTTCGACTCTACATCAATCCCACGGGAGACGGCATTCCGCCAATGGGCAATGTCACGATAACGCTTCCGTTCTATACGCAATTGGTCCCTACCGCTCAGGTACAACCGAATTGCCCGATGAGTCCGTCTATACCGGGCTGCCCCGATCAATATATCGATTGGTGGGGTGGGGGACGCATTGAAATCTTTAAAAACCTAAACTCGGTTCATCAGCCCCCGGCCGCCCTAACGGCGGACTATATGGGCACGAATTTGCCGGCAAGGGGGTGCCAGGTCAAATGTAATGGCTCCGCCGTCCCCAGCAGCGTCTGTCAGACCGACTTTGCCAAATTCACATGTAACCCCATCGCGGGCGCGGCCCTCCCGACGTGTTCCGGCTGTAGTCAGCCGTTGCAAATCTTCAAGGATCCGGCCGGTTTGGGGAACAACGAGCCGAGTCAGCTGACCGAATATACCTTGGGGGCCATCAACCAAAACGTGCCCAACACGTCTCCACTTGGGCTGGATGTGCATAACGTCGATTACGATGTCTCTTATGTGGATACCGCTTTCATGCCGGTCGCGATGGAGCCGGTCAATAACATTCAAGTTGGTTATATCGGCATGGTAACGTCGATCGAGACCTTTAAGGCGGCTCTCCAGAATTTCATCGCGCCGAGTTCCCCATGGGTAGGTTGGCCGCTATTGCTTGACGACGAAAAGCAACCAATTCTCAAGATCGCGTCGGCCCTCAATATCTTTCCGGGCAATCCAAATCTGACGCCGCCGCTGGCGCCGCCGCACAACCCGCCGCCGCCGCCGCCGCCGCCGCCGCCATGGCCATGGGCACCGATAAACAATATGGCAACACTTTGGACAACATGCGTCGCACAAAATGGAACATTACCAATTTGTCCGTTCATGCGCGACGTAAGGACGCTGTTCCAGGCCAACTATGCCAACTACGTGAATACCTACAACGTTCCGTCGTTTGGCTGCAACTCCGACGGGCTGAATCCCAATCCCGTGCCGCTGAACAGGGTATTGCTGCTGGCGCATGTGCATGGCTGGGCTCCATTTAATATAAATTGTACTAACACCACGGGTAACCTGCTTGAAAATACTCCAGGCTACTTCACGTGCTGCAACCCGCCTGGAGTAAGGAATTATGCCTTGTATCAAGCGGTCAAAAAGGAATTTGATTTATTGCAGTATTGGCCAGCTGCGGTAGGGGAAAATACGCTAAGAGGACGGTTCAATCCCTACGCGGTGCTGATTCATGGTGCAGACTATATTAACGCGCCGTATGTCTATGCCTACTCCGTCGACGACGCCGTGGGGAATATGCAAGTAAAGGGCGACGGGCTTATCCTTGCCGTCGGAGGGGTGAATGGATTGCCGAACCCGAACCACGCCACCCCATTTATTAACGTGAGTTTTGGAATTGGAGCACCCACAGTCAACTTTGTGAAGTACGGTGTCTGCACACTTGTTCCAAACGAACCTGTGAATCCCGAGTTCGCCAGCTTTGCCATCAGCTCGACCAACCCCAGTGCCTGTCCGTTTAGCTGGGTGGACAATTCAGCTTTCGGTAATCAATATACATTCAAGCTCAAGTCACAGCCAAACGGAGGAACGCCGGCCTGGCCCATATGCCAGCAGGGCGACACCAGTTGCGAGACGGCGCTGAACCCGGCCGCCAAATTGCCGATCGACTGCTCGGGTAATCCGCCGAACAGTGCTGGCGCCACCTGGTGCACCAGCAGCGTGTTTGCATACATAGAGCTAGATGCCAAGAGGCCACACTATTTTGCCGTAGCTGGCGCCCCGGCGCAGCCGTAACCACCATAGCGCCACCCGCCGCTTCATCGCCACCTGTATCCATGCCGTCGCGTGGTGCAAGTCGAAAGCGGCGGTTACGGATCGTGGTCTCGCGGAGGCCGGCAATGTTTCCCGCCGGGGTCCGGCGCGAGAGGCAAATCGAAGCAACTTCGGTTGTCCGGGTTGCATCCGCCGCCTATACCCAAGTCAGCCTAGTTTCCACCCCCGGCGGCCCGACCTGTGTTCAAGGGCACCGTCACGTTAGAGCCTGTTTCAAAAGCCAGAGCACCACCGTCAGCCCTCATCCTTGGAGCGCCTGAAAGGCGCGCCTCGAAGGACGAGGGCGCCGCGAAGCGCACTGGATTCATCCTTCGAGACGCCACTTCGTGGCTCTCTCCAGTCGCCCGCTTCCATTGCGTTCGCTTCGCGAAGCGCTTCGCTCGCATTGGAACCTCGGGCTTCCTTCCGTTCAGGATGAGGGCGAGATTTTTGAGACGGGCTGTTAGCGTCCTTGGATTAAGGGAAGCAATCGGTTACGCCAAAGCGTGCCGGAGGCGGCGGCGTGGCAAATTGGCACGAAGGCAATGATCGCGCACGTGCACGGCAATCAAGCGGACTGCGACGGCGCCGGCGATGTCAGCCGCATCCGCGACGCCGCCGGTTTCGTGCATCTGCATGTGCACAGCTCCTATTCCCTGCGCGAGGGGGCGGTGCCGGTCGCCAGGCTCGTCAAGCTTGCCCTCGCCGATGCGATGCCGGCGCTGGCGATTACCGATTCGAACAATCTCTTCGGCGCCCTGGAGTTTTCCGAGAAACTGGCGAAAGAAGGGGTGCAGCCGGTCATCGGCCTGCAAATCACCATCGCCTTCCGAGACGGCGCAGCAAGGGCAGGCGGCGAGGCGAGCGACGCGTCCATCGTGCTCTTGGCCCAGAACGCCGCGGGCTATTCGAACCTGATGCATATTGCCTCGCGCGCCTGGCTCGATCCGGAACCTGGGGATCCGCCGCATGTTGCCATCGTGGGCCTCGAAGGGCGAACGCAAGGGCTGATCGCGCTGACAGGCGGCCCAAGCGGTCCCATCGACCGGGCCTTCGCCGATGACCGGGCGGAACTGGCGTTTACCCGCGCGGCGGCGCTCGAGAAGCTGTTTCCCGGCCGGCTCTATGTCGAAATCCAGCGTCACGGGCTTGCCTCCGAACGCGCGATCGAACCGCGTCTCCTCGATCTCGCCTATCGCGCCTCGCTGCCGCTTGTTGCGGCCAACGAAGTGTTTTTCGCGGCGGCCTCCGATTATGAAGCGCACGATGCCTTGATTTGCATCGCCGAGGGAACCGTCGTCAGCGACGGCGCCCGCCGCCAGCTTTCGCCCGAGCATCGTTTCAAGACGCGCGCGGAAATGATCGCGCTTTTCGCCGACCTTCCGGAGGCGCCCCGCAACAGCGTCGAGATCGCGTTGCGTTGCGCCTACCGGCCGCTGACACGCAAACCGATTCTGCCGCGTTTTGCCGCAAATGGCGGGATCGAAGCGGAAGCGCAAGAGCTCCGCGCCGAGGCGGAGAGGGGACTGGCGGCGCGTCTTGCGGCGCATGGCCCGGCGCAAGGCTTCACGGCCGGCGATTATCGCGCAAGGCTTGCCTTCGAGCTCGGCGTCATCGTCAAAATGAATTTCCCCGGCTATTTCTTGATCGTCGCGGATTTCATCAAATACGCCAAATCGCGGGATATTCCGGTCGGGCCGGGACGCGGGTCGGGAGCCGGGTCCTTGGTTGCCTATGCGCTTACGATCACCGATCTCGATCCGATCCGCTTCGGTCTCTTGTTCGAGCGCTTCCTCAATCCGGAACGCGTTTCGATGCCGGATTTCGATATCGATTTCTGTCAGGAGAGACGCGACGAAGTGATTGCCTATGTCCGGCGACGCTACGGCGACGATAAAGTCGCGCAGATCATCACGTTCGGATCGTTTCTGGCGCGTGGCGTCATGCGCAACGCCGGGCGCGTCCTCGAATTGCCGCTCGGCCAGGTCGACAGATTGGCCAAGCTGGTGCCGCAGAATCCGGCGGCGCCGGTGAGCCTGAAACAAGCCATCGAGTCGGAGCCCCGCCTCAAGGAAGCCGCCGCGACCGAGCCCCGCGTGGCAAAAATGCTTCAGATCGCGCAGACGCTTGAAGGGCTTTATTCGAATGCGTCCACTCATGCGGCGGGGCTTGTTATCTCCGACCGGCCGCTGGAAAAACTCGTGCCGCTTTACCGCGATCCGAAATCCGAGATGCCGGCAACCCAGTTTAACATGAAATGGGTCGAGGCCGCGGGCCTCGTGAAGTTCGATTTTTTAGGCCTCAAGACGCTGACGATCGTCGCCAACTGCCGCAAGCTTCTGAAAAGGCGCGGGATCGCGGTCGACCTCGCGAAAATTCCACTCGACGACAAACAAACCTACGCGATGTTGGAACGCGGCGAAACGGTGGGTGTCTTCCAGCTTGAAAGCGCCGGCATGCGCAAGGCCCTGGTCGACATGCGGGCGGACCGCTTCGAGGACATTATCGCGCTCGTCGCCCTCTACCGGCCGGGCCCGATGGCGAATATCCCAACCTATTGCGCGGCGAAGCGCGGCGAGGCAGCCCCGGACTACATCCATCCAAGGATCGCGCCGATCCTCAAGGAGACCTTTGGCGTCATCATCTATCAGGAGCAGGTGATGCAAATCGCCCAGGTTCTCGCCGGATTTTCGCTAGGCGAGGCCGATTTTTTGCGCCGCGCCATGGGCAAGAAGATCAAGGCCGAGATGGCCGCGCAGCGCAATCGCTTCGTCACCGGCGCGGTCGAACGAGGCCTCGGCGAAGCGCGGGCGGACGAGATTTTCGACCTCCTCGCCAAATTCGCCGACTACGGTTTCAACAAGAGCCATGCGGCGGCCTATGCGCTGATCGCCTATCGGACCGCTTGGTTCAAGGCGAATTATCCGGTCGAATTCCTCGCTTCCTCGATGACGCTCGACAAATCGAACACCGACAAGCTCGCCGAATTCTGCAACGAGGCGCGCCGGTTGAAGATCGCGGTCTTGCCGCCATCGGTGCGGACATCGGGCGCCGATTTTGAACCCGCCGAATGCAATGGCGAACCGGCGATACGCTATGCCCTCTCGGCGATCAAGGGCGTCGGCGAGGCGCAGGCGCGGGGGCTTGCGGCGATCAACGGCAGTGACGAAACAGCTCACCCTTCGAGTGCCGCGTTTTGCGACTTGACCGATTTCGCGGCGAGAGTTAATCCGCGCGACATCAACAAGCGCATGCTCGAAAGTCTCGCCTCGGCCGGGGCATTCGACGACCTCGAATTCAATCGCGCGCGGGTTTTTGCCGGCGCCGAAGCCATTCTCGCCACGGCGCAACGGCGCCAGGACGAGCAGCTTGCCGGGCAAAACGTGCTGTTCGGCGGCGAAAATCGCGACCCCATCGTGTTGCCGAAGGTCGAGCCTTGGCCGCTCGCCGAGCGGCTGCGGCGCGAGTTTGAGTCGGTTGGGTTCTTTCTGTCCGGCCATCCGCTCGACGCCTATGCCGCGATCCTCGCGCGGTTGCGGGTGCAGCGCTGGGCCGAGTTTGCCGGCGCGGTTAAGCAAGGCGCGTCCGCCGCGCGGCTCGCCGCGACAGTGCTTGAGCGGCACGAGCGCCGGACCAAGTCGGGCGCGAAAATGGGGATCGTGAACCTGTCGGATCAATCCGGCCAATATGAAGCGATTTTGTTTCAGGAAGGTCTCAATCAATATCGCGATCTTCTGGAGAAAGGCGCCTCCGTGCTTGTTTGCCTGCAAGCTTCCCTTGAAGGCGAGGACGTGCGGGCCCGCATCGTCTCGGTGGAACCCTTGGACGCCGCGGCGAGCCGGATCGGAACGGGTTTGCGCGTTTTTTTGCGCGACAAAGATCCGCTGGGCGAGATCGCGCGGAATCTGCGTGCACAGGGGGACGGCGAAGTGTCGCTGGTGCTGCTAACGGACGGGGGCGAGGTCGAGATAAAACTGCCCGGCAAATTTTCCGTTTCGCCGCAAGTCGCGGGCGCGCTCAAGGCGATCCCAGGGATTGTCGCGGTCGAGCATGTGTGATTTTTTCCAACCAGACGGAGGCGTTTATGATGAAGCTCTATTGGGCTCCGCGCACGCGTTCGCTGCGGGCTCTTTGGGTGCTCGAGGAGGCGGGCGTTCCCTATGAGCGCGTCCGGCTCGATCTGTCGGCCGGCGAACAGAAAAGCGCCGAATTTCGCGCGATCAATCCGATGGCGAAAGTGCCCGCGCTGACCGACGGGACACTCGCGATCGCGGAATCCGGCGCCATCTGCGCTTATGTCGCGGAAGCTCATCCCGAAGCGGGCCTTGCGCCGCCGGTTGGAGATCCCGCCCGCGGACACTATCTGCGATGGCTGTTTTTTTCACCTGGTTGTGTCGAGCAGGCCTTTTTGGTGAAGTCCGCCAATGTTTCGGTCAGACAAGAGGCAGCGGGATTTGGCGATTTTGACCGGGTTTTTGAGGTACTCGCGGCGGCGGTTGGCACGGGCCCCTGGCTGCTCGGCGAGCGCTTCTCGGCGGCCGACGTCATGATCGGCTTAGATCTCCATTTTGGGATCGATATCTTTAAGCTTGTACCGTCGCGCCCGGTGCTACGCGCTTATGTGGACCGCTGCCTCGCCCGCCCGGCGCTTCAGCGCGCCAAGGCGATCGAGGCCGCCGGGGTTTGAATGGGTCGAAATCGCACGCACTCAAGGCCATTGCGGGCATTGTGGCGGCGGTCATTGGGCGTTAAGATCGTCGTTGATTTCGCGCGAAAAGCTGCATCGCCTCAACACGTTTCGTTTCATCGTCGCAGTGCGGCGATATGGTCGGCGAGTTCTTGCCATGGCATCGCGTTCAGGTCACAAGGGGCCGATCCCACGATTCCCAAAACCGGCTCTACTGGTGGGTTAAATCCGAGGTTCCGAAGGAATCTATTCCAGTAGCCGGAGAGCCGGGTCAGCCAGACGGGTTGGCGCTGGTACTTGTGGCCCCGGAAAAAGAAAAAGTATTGGTCCTCCTCCGAGGCCACCCGGCGAAAAAAATCCCGCTGCCAGCCCTGATACGCCACTTCGGCGATGTGCAATTGACAGCCGCCGGAACGGCCCGACGCGCCGAGCGGGTTTTGGGTCGCGATGACCGGATCTGGCTGGAATCCATGCCGGGCAAGAAACGTGGCCATGTACGTTCGCACCATTTCGTCTTGTCCGGGCACGAACTGGCGCATACCAACCGCGACCTTGAACGAGAGGGTCAGGATTAGCAGGCCGCAGAGGACGAGCCTAGGAGCGGGCGAGGAGATCACCGCGAACCCTGATCAAGTTGATCCCGACAATCGCCGCGAGAGCGAGAACGCTCGCGACACCTGCTCCGACCGGGCCGTGAAGGAGTTCGAAGTGCTCGCGGTGAAGACCGATGAGCGCAATACGCGTGACGTTGATCACGATCACGGCGGCGCAGGCCGCGAGACACCACCAGACATCCTTCAGGGACAAGCGGCGCGTGAGGGATTGGGTAAAAAGGGCCCACCCCAACACCGCGAGTGAGACATCCGCTAGCGACGAACAGGCCGGCAGGATAATGAGATAGCCTGAGCTATCGGCGAACCCAACCGTGTTCCCTATACGCTCCGTTCCGACGATCGAACTGACCAAAATCGCATCGGCCTGCAAAATCGAATCGCTCAGCATCGCGAACACCAACCGGCTCCAAAACATCGGAACCGTCACGGCGAGGATGACGAAAGCCGCCCGGCGCGCCGGCGTGCCGGCTTCAAAACAGCGCAAGCCATAAAGCCCGAGCCCGGTCAGCGCGATCCAGCTCGCTTTAGAGGATGGGACGAGCACGGCGGCGACGACCGCCACCCCGAGGATCAGGTCGTTGCGGGTCATGGGCTCTTGGGGCTGGCGAAGCAGGAGCGACACCGCGATAAAGCACGCGGCCCAGACAAGAACGCTGATTCCGAACGTGCCCAAGATCGCGTTCTCGATCGTCTCCTTCTCGATCGCCCAAGTGATCCGTTCGAAAATCCCGTTGCAAAATCCCAGGATGAACAGGCCGGCAAAAAACTCGCCGCGGCGAACCGCCTGCCCGATGTCCGAGAAGAACGGGGCCGCGATCGCGCCGCCCGCGTTCACGGTATCGACGTGTCCCGCGGCATCTTTCAGCGCGTCAACCACAGGGGGGTTCCTCGATCGCGCGCGACTCTCGGTCACCTGCGTCAATAGTTCCTGGAATTGGCGAGGCTAGTCGCCGGGGTTTTGCTTGCGCCAGCGGCGAACCACGTAATATCCGCCGGCGAGCACGAGAAAGCCAAGACCCGCGCCCGCGATCGGGCCGGGAACAGCAGTGCCGGAGGGTTGATCAATTAATCTTTCAGGACCCCCGGCAAGAGCGGGGGAGGCGGCCATCGCGACGAGGAACGCGGCCGCGAGAAGAGTCCTTGTTTGGAAGCGCATGAATGTCTCCCGTATGTTCGAGGAGCGGCCGGTGCGAAGGTTACGCCTGTCACCAACCATAATTCATCTATGCATAAACGTGCTTTCAGATCAACTTGTTTGTCAATACACAATAAATCCTGTCGAGCGCTTCCCCCAATTGGGTGAACGTCGACATAAAAAGCAAAGCGGCCAGACGCACGGATGGTCATTATCGAGGAACAATATCCATCATCCATCGTGGAACTTCGCCGCGAAGTTCCACGGAAACCGATATCGCGCGACCGCGCGGCAGTACCCCGATCACGCGCGACCCTGGGTCACCCGCGCCAATCATTCGTGGAATTGGCGAGGCTATTCCCCGGTGTTTTGCTTGCGCCAGCGGCGAACCACGTAAAATCCGCCGGCGAGCACGAGATAGCCGAGACCCACGCCCGCGACCGGGCCGGGAACAGCAGTGCCGCCCGGCGGATCACCCCCGCCGCCACTGCCAGGCAGATCCCCGCTACTGCCGCAACAAGTAGGACTCCCGGGAGGACCGCCGGCAATTGCGGGGGATGCGGCCAACCCGACGAGGAGCGCGGCCGGGAGGAGGGTCCTTGACTGAAAACGCATGATTGTCTCTGGATGTTCGAGGAGCGGCCGGTGCGACAGTTGCTCGCCTGTCACCCAACCCGATAAATTGACCAATGCCTAAAGTGGCGTCACATCAATTGGTTTGCCAATATACACTTAATCCGGTCGATCGCTTCCCCCAATTGGGTTAATTATCAGTCGACAAATCGACATAAAACCGCAAAGCGGCCAGACGCACTGACGGTCATTATCGAGGAACACTATCCATCGCCGGATTTCGCGGTGAAGTTCCGGGGGAAGCCGATATCTCTCGACCACGCGGCGGTTCCTCGGTCACCGGCGCCAATCATTCGTGGAATTGGCGAGGCTATTCCCCGGTGTTTTGCTTGCGCCAACGGCAAACCACGTAATATCCGCCGGCGAGCACGAGATAGCCAAGACCCACGCCCGCGACCGGGCCAGGAACAGCCGTGCCGCCCGGCGGATCACCCCCGCCGCCAGGATCACCCCCGCCGCTGGGATCACCGCCGCCGCACCCCACACAACGACCCAGGGCGATTGCGGGGGATGCGGCCAACCCGGCGAGGAGCGCGGCCGCGAGGAGAGTCTTTAACTTGAAACGCATGAATGCTCTCCGCATCTGTCACCACCCCGTAAACCCGTCATCGCATAAACGTGCTTTCAGATCAACTTGGTTGTCAGGAAACACATAATCCGGTCGAGCGCTTCCCCCAATTGGGTGAACGATCGATACAAAACGGCAAAGCGGCCCGGTCGCCGTCTCGGGAACACGCGCACGGCTCCGGCAGGCTTCAACGCCGCCCCCTGAGCGTCGCGCGTCTCTCCATGCCGACCGGCGCATAGCCGAAAATCGCCATGCCGGAAGGGGAGCAACGCGCCTGACTTTTGCAAGTATCTTTTGCATAGCGCAAGCCGTTGAAAAGCTAGGGGCGCGGCTCCTATGCAAAAGTCCTAATCTCGCACAAACGTCCGGCGCGTTAGTCCGCTCCTGCCGCGGCGCGGACGTCATCCGAGCTGACCACGACCGGGCGCCGCGCGCGTTAATCCGGGAGGCCCCAATAGGCAAATAGGATCCGCGCCAAAAGAAAGAGGGAGGCAAAGGCTAGCAAAACAAGAACCAACGAACGGGCCTGCTCGCCGGACCGCTCAGGAAAATTCCTTTTGAAGCTATCCCAATACCGGCGCCACCAAGACGAATTTGGCGGCGGAAGATGAAGTTGTAAAGGCGACATGAAAAGTTCTCCGCTCACCGCCGGTCCGCAAAACCGCCCATGAAGCCGGCCGGCGGGGGCCCAGCCTCCTCACAGCTTGCCAAGCCAGCGCACAACGCTATCTTCGAGCATCTCGAATGTTGCTCCATAACGTGCGACGAACATAAAAGCCGCCGCCAACACAATCCCAACCGCGACCATTGTCCCGCCTATCAACAAAACCCGGTCCATCGTCATTCCTCCTCATCGTCGTGTTCATCTCAAAAGCCTGTTTCAAGAGTTTCGCCCGTCATCCTGGGGCGGGTTCGATGAGCCCGTCTCGAAAGACGAGAGCCCGGGGTTCCGGTCTAGCCGGGACGAAAAATTTTAAAAAATTACAGGGCCAAGGCTAGATACTATCGCATTATTTCGCTCGCTCCAAATCCCCGCGGAGCACTTCGCCGCCGCCTTGCGAAAGCATAATTGTCCAGATCGGTAACCGGACCAAAATGCTTCACGTGAAACATTTTGGCACGCGCGCGGCAACATACGGCTAAAACCTCGGAATATCCGGGAACGGCAGCTCGCCCCCATGCACATGCATCCGGCCCAGCTCCGCGCAGCGATGGAGCACGGGAAATACTTTTCCCGGATTGAGCAGCTGCTTTTCGTCGAAGGCGGATTTGACCGCGATTTGCTGGGCGAGATCGGCGTCGTTGAACATTTCCGGCATCAGGTCGCGTTTCTCGACGCCGACGCCATGTTCGCCCGTCAGCACGCCGCCGACCGCAACGCATAGGCGCAAAATATCCGCGCCAAAATTTTCCGCGCGGGTGAGTTCGCCGGGCTTGTTGGCATCATAAAGGATCAACGGATGCAAATTACCGTCGCCCGCGTGAAACACATTGGCGACGCGCAAACCATGGCGCACAGATAATTCCCGCATCCCCGAGAGGACTTTTGCCAATTCCTTGCGCGGAATCGTGCCGTCCATGCAATAATAATCGGGCGACAGGCGGCCGACCGCCGGGAAAGCCGCCTTGCGTCCGGACCAGAACGCGCGGCGCTCGGCCTCGGAGGCGGAAATCCGGCATTGCGTGGCGCCATGCGCCAGGGCGATCTTTTCGACGAGACCAACAAGATGATCGACCTCGACGGGGGGGCCGTCGAGCTCGACAATCAAAAGCGCCTCGGCCTCGCGCGGATAGCCGGCATGGACAAAATCTTCCGCCGCCTCGATCGCGGGCTTGTCCATCATTTCCATGCCGCCCGGAATAATGCCGGCCGCGATAATGCCGGCCACGCAGGCTCCCGCCGATTCGCTCGAATCGAAGGCAATCAGCAACGCGCGGGCAGATTCGGGTGCGCGGAGAATGCGCACGGTGACCTCGGTCACGACGCCGAGCATTCCCTCCGAGCCGATGACAAGCGCGAGGAGATCATAGCCCGCTTGGTCGAGATGGCGGCCGCCGAGCCGGACGGCCTCGCCGGTCATCAGCACTATCTCGCAGCCCAGGACATTGTTGGTGGTGAGGCCGTATTTGAGGCAATGCACGCCGCCCGAATTTTCCGCCACATTGCCGCCGATCGAGCAGGCGATTTGCGAGGAGGGATCGGGCGCGTAATAAAAGCCTTGCGCCTCGACCGCGCCGGTGATCGCGAGATTGGTGACGCCGGGCTCGACGACCGCGAACCGGTTATCGAAATCGATCTCCTTGATCTTGTTGAATTTCATCATGGACAGGAGAACGCCGTCGGCGAGCGGCAGGGCGCCGCCCGACAGCGAGGTTCCGGCGCCGCGCGGAACCACCTTCACATTGTGCTCGTAACAATAGGCGAGCACGGCGCGAACCTGCGCGACGCTGTCCGGCAAAACGACGACCATGGGCAAGGCCCGGTAGGCGGTCAGGCCGTCGCTCTCGTAAGGCCGCCGGCCGGTCTCTTGTTCGATGACGCCTTCGCCGGGAACAATGCGCCGCAGCGCGGCGACAATTTTTGCGCGCCGCGCGAGAACGGATCCGTCAACCGGCAATGCTCGCATTTCGAAAACCCCGAAAACGCGGCGCGAGAATATGCGAAATATTTACCACTGACGATAGGGATATACAATCATATATAAGCGGTGTGGCCAGTCATTTTACAATATCTCGAAGCCGTGTCTTATTTTATGATACAAAGAGCAATCTTTGGAGACCTAAAGTATGGCGTATCGCGTCCTTGCCTTGACCATCGTCGCAGGAGTGAGCCTGAGTTCCGCCGCGCTCGCGAAGGAGCATTGTCCGGTGGGAAGGGTTTATTTTCGCTCGCACCATACCTGTGTTGCGAAAGGAACGGCGATCGCGCGCAAGATATATCATTTCCGGTCGACTGCAATTGCCAAGGCAAAAGAGACCGCCATCGTCCCTCGGCCTGCCCGCGCGCATGCGGCCAGTCCGGCCGCGGCGGTTCCGCTGCCGCCTGTCCGGTCTGTGGGGATGGGTATCCGGTCCGCTCCGGCAAGAAATGAGACTGTTGACCGCAGCGGCTCCATCTTACCGCCCACGCCGGAAATCGTTCGCCAATCGGTGCCGCCCTATGGCGCATTGGTCCCGGTGTCCCCTGCGAAGTGAGAGTTGCCGCCGTCGAGATCCAAAACGCGATGAAAGCATAAGCGTTCTTGGCTGGTGAAATTCCAAATCTCGAGGGCGTGAATCCGCAAGATTCCGATAAGGACGCGATCTCAACGGGTCCCGCCGAGGCAGACATATTTGATCTCCAGATATTCTTCAATTCCGTAGCGCGAGCCTTCCCGCCCGATACCAGATTGCTTGACGCCGCCGAAAGGTGCTTCCGCGGTCGATATGACCCCTTCATTGACGCCAACGATACCGGCTTCGATCGCGCGCGCGACCCGAAAGACCCGGCCGAGGTCGCGGGCATAGAAGTAGCTCGCAAGGCCGTATTCGCTGGCATTGGCAAGCTCGATCGCTTCTTCCTCCGTGTCGAAACGAATAAGCGGCGCAACCGGCCCGAACACCTCTTCGCCCAAAAGGCGCGCATCGGATGGGACATCGACCAAAACTGTTGGTTCATAGAAATTGCCACCGAGGGGATGGTGAGCGCCGCCGAGCACCGCCTTCGCCCCTTTGGCGATCGCGTCGCCGACCAGCTCTTCGACTTTCGCCAAAGCCTTCGGCGTGATCAATGGGCCTTGTTGCACGCCGGGCTCGAAGGGGGGGCCGACTTTCAAGGCGCCGGCCGACTTGACGAATTTTTCGGCGAAGACATCGTAAATTCCCGACTGTACGTAAAAGCGATTGGCGCAGACACAGGTCTGCCCGCTGTTGCGGTATTTCGAAGCGATCGCTCCGGCCACCGCCGCGTCCAGATCAGCATCGTCGAAAACGATGAACGGTGCATTGCCGCCGAGTTCGAGGGACAGCTTTTTGATCGTTGCCGCGCTTTGGCGCATGATGATCCGGCCAACCGCGGTCGACCCCGTGAAGGAAATTTTCCGCACGAGAGGGTGACTGGTCAGGACAAGGCCGACCTCGGCTGCCCGCGTCGAGGGCAGAATATTGAGCACGCCCTCTGGAATACCTGCCTCCTGCGCGAGAACGCCGAGCGCCAACGCCGAGAGCGGCGTTTCCGCCGCCGGTTTGACGACTGAAGTGCAGCCGGCGGCGAGCGCCGGGGCGATCTTGCGGGTAATCATCGCGTTGGGAAAATTCCACGGCGTGATCGCCGCCGTAACCCCGATCGGCTGTTTCAAAACGAGGATTTCGCGGCCCGGGCTCGGTGAGGGGATGACATCGCCATAGACGCGGCGCGCTTCTTCGGCAAACCATTCCACGAAAGAGGCGCCATAGATGATCTCGCCTGTGGCCTCGGCCAAAGGCTTGCCTTGCTCACGGGCGAGGATCTCGCCAAGTTCCTCCGTGTGCAGAGCCATCAGGTCGAACCATCGGCGCAGCAGGCGCGAGCGTTCCTTCCCCGGCAGGTGCCGCCAGCCGGCAAAGGCCGCCTGCGCCGCCGCGATCGCAGTTTCGGCGTCCTGCGATGTACAATCGGCGACACTGGCGATGACCGAACCATTGGCCGGATCGGTCACGTCGAAATGTCGGGTATCTGAGGCTTCGACCCATTTGCCGCCGATATAAGCTTGATTACGAAGAAGTTTCGAATCGCGTGGGCTCATGGGTCACCTGCTGAAAGACAGATGTGCAGTGCGAAGTATGATATTCAAGACGTATTTTTTGCCTGCTTGTTTGCCTGCTTGATCGAGAAGCGTATGTCCCAGCCTTGCTTTCCAGCTTCCCGCGCCCTATGAGAGCACCCTCATACCACACGCGGAACGCGCGGCCCTGCTTAAAGGGCGGCTCCCGGTGGCCTCCTCCTCTTTGCAACTCAAACGGGAGAGGTCCAAAATGATCCGCGGCGGCCTGAACCGGAGAACAATCGACCATGGGCTTGCCTGAATTCACGATGCGCGGTCTCCTCGAATCCGGGGCTCATTTCGGGCATCAGTCGCACCGCTGGAACCCGAAAATGGCGCCGTTCATTTTCGGGTCGCGCAACAATATCCATATCATCGATCTTGCCCAGACGGTGCCATTGCTGCATCAGGCATTGAAGGCGATTTCCGATACGGTCGCGCGGGGCGGCCGCGTGCTTTTCGTCGGCACCAAACGGCAAGCCCAGGACGCGATCGCCGACGCCGCAAAAAGATCGGCGCAATATTACATCAATTCTCGCTGGCTTGGCGGCATGTTGACGAATTGGAAGACGATTTCAGCCTCGATCCAGCGTTTGCGCAAGGTGGACGAACTGCTTGGTGGCGCCGCCGCCGGACTGACCAAGAAA
This sequence comes from uncultured Alphaproteobacteria bacterium, assembly GCA_963706215.1. Classification (GTDB taxonomy): domain Bacteria; phylum Pseudomonadota; class Alphaproteobacteria; order Rhizobiales; family Beijerinckiaceae; genus Methylocapsa. The sequence goes on from OY970154.1 coordinate 1,570,544, forward strand.
GAGCGCCTGATGATCTCGCGCGAACGCGACAAGCTCGAAAAGGCGCTCGGCGGCATCAAGGACATGGGCGGCACCCCGGATCTGATCTTCGTGATCGACACCAACAAGGAGCAATTGGCGATCAAGGAGGCCCAGCGGCTGCGTATTCCGGTGGCGGCGGTTCTCGATACCAACAGCGATCCGGACGGGATCACCTATCCGATTCCAGGCAACGACGATGCCGGCCGGGCGATCGCCCTCTACTGCGATCTCGCCGCCCGCGCGGCGCTCGACGGCATCTCGCGCGCGCAAGGTTCGGCCGGCGTCGATTTGGGCGAAATGGAACGCCCGGCCGCCGAGGAACCGCCCGCCGGCGCCGGCGTGGCGGGCGACGGTCATGATTCGTCTGGAGAAGTTTTCGAGCTTCTTACCGCGCCGCGCGGCGCCCCCGACGATCTCGCCAAATTGCCGGGCATCGGGCCTCAAATCGTCAAGAAGCTCAACGATGCCGGTATTTATCATTATTGGCAGATCGCAGCCATGACGCCGGAAAACGCCGCCAAGATCGATCATGATCTCAAGCTCGCCGGCCGCATCGAACGCGACGGCTGGATCGTTCTCGCGCGTGGTTTCGTCGCTGGCTGAAGCATCGGCTCTCGAGTTAGCCGAATGAACTCGTGATTCGCGGGGTTTCCGGATCCTCCCGGCGGTGAGGCGGCCGCCCGGAAGCGTCTGCCGGAAGATGAAGGAAGACCGATATGGCGAACGTCACCGCGGCGATGGTGAAGGATCTTCGCGAGAAGACCGGCGCCGGCATGATGGATTGCAAGAATGCCCTCGGCGAGACCGGGGGCGAAATCGAAGCGGCGATTGACTGGCTGCGCAAGAAGGGGCTTTCCAAGGCGGCCAAGAAATCCGGCCGGATCGCCGCCGAGGGACTCGTCGCCGTTTTTACCCGTGGCTTCGAAGGGGTGGTTGTCGAGCTCAATTCCGAGACGGATTTCGTTGCCAGGAACACGGAGTTTCAGGCGCTGGCCAGGAACATTGCGCGGGTTGCCATCGCAACCGGCACGACCGATGTCGAGGCTTTGAAAGCCGCTGCCTACCCTGGCGGCGGGACCCTCGGCGACGCGATCGCCAACGCCATCTCTACGATCGGTGAAAACATAACGTTGCGGCGCGCCGCCGCGGTGCATGTCGGCCAAGGGTTCATCGGCCAATATGTCCATAATGCGGTATCCGAAGGCCTTGGGAAGATCGGCGTTCTCGTCGCCCTGGAGTCGAAGGGCGGTCCGCAAGCGCTGGCGCCGCTCGGACGCTTGATCGCTCTTCATGTCGCGGCGGCAAATCCGCTCGCTCTGGATTCAGCGGATCTCGATCCGGCCGCCGTCGCGCGCGAAAGAGCGGTGCTCGCCGGCAAGAATGCGGGCAAGCCCGCGCATGTACTCGAAAAAATCGTCGAATCCGGGTTGAAAACCTATTTTAAGGACGTTTGTCTTCTCGATCAGCCTTCGATCCATGCCGAACATGCGGGCAAGACGATCGGCCAGGCCGTTAAGGAGGCGGAAAAAATTGCCGGGACGCCGATCAGCTTGAAAAGTTTCTTGCGCTATGCCCTCGGCGAAGGAATCGAGAAGCCGGACCCGGATTTCGCGGCGGAAGTCGCCGCCGCCAGAGGCGACATCTGAGCGGCCAAATCTGGTGGCTCAATCGTCGCCGCTCAGTAGCGGGCGGCCGGTTATGTGCGCGGTTTGCCGCCGGTCGCCGAAAGGCCGGGCAATTTCGCCGATGCGCTTGCCTATTGTTTATATTTGACTTGCAGTGGATTTCGCGGGAGGCTCGAAAAGCTACGGTGCCGCAGCGGCTCCGGGCGCCTCGCGATGAAGACTTCCAAGGAGAATACCAATGTTGGTTCGCCGTTCCTTATTGCTCGGGTTCTCCATGGCTTCGGCCGTGTTCGGTTTGGTGCTGTCAAGCGACAGTTGGGCCCAAGACGTGCGCCACCTATGCAGCGAAAAATACCAAGCCGCCAAGGCGGCGGGCACGTTGAACGGTGAAAGCTGGCCGCAATTTTATAGCAGATGCACGGCTGAGGCCAAGGCGAACCCGGCCGCGGCGGCTCCGGCAGCCGCGGCGCTTCCCGACGCACGCCATATTTGCAGCGAAAAATACCAGGCCGCCAAGGCGGCGGGCACGTTGAACGGCGAAACCTGGCCGCAATTTTATAGCAGATGCACGACCGAAGCCACGGCGAACCCACCCGCGGCCGCAGCGGCTCCGGCAGCCGCGGCGCACCTAGACACGCGCCACATTTGCAGTGAAAAATACCAGGCCGCCAAGGCAGCGGGAACATTGAACGGCGAAACCTGGCCGCAATTCTATAGTAAGTGCGTGGCCGAAACCAAGGCGAACCCGCCCGCGGCCGAGGTAGCTCAGCCCCCGGCGCCCGTTGTTGCCGCGCCGCCACTCCCGGCTCCTGTCGTCGAGGCGCCAACGCCGCCACCTCCGGCTCCGGCTCCTGTCGTCGAGGCGCCAGCGCCGCCACCCCCGGCTCCCGTCGTCGAGGCGCCAGCGCCGCCACCCCCGGCTCCCGTCGTCGCGGCGCCGGCAGTCACCCCGCCTCCGGTCAATCCGCTCAAGAAACCCGCGACGAAGCGGATGGCGCCGGCCGCAGTCGCGACGCCCGGCACCGCGGTCTTTCCCACCGCCATTGCGCCCGCCTATGCCGGCGAAAAGCCGGGTATAGCCCGCCGCAAAACGTGCCTCGACCAATATAGGGCCAACAAGGCAACCAATGCCAATGGCGGCCTGAAATGGATTCAAAAGGGCGGTGGCTATTACAGCGAATGCAGCAAGCGCCTGAAAGGGTAACGCCTGGCGGCGCGGGTCTCTTGCGGCCGCAAGAGACCCGCGCCGCGGAGACTTTGGGGTCCGGTTCCGAATGTCGATCTAGCCAATGTAGGCGTAGGCCGCGCCCATCGTTCCCATCGCGCCGAGGGCGAGAGCGGCATACCACGGCCAACGCTGGCCCCGCACGATGATTGCGATGGTCGCGATCGCTATCGCCACATGGAGAAGCGTTACGGCAACAGTCAAAATATGATGGCGGTTTTCGTGTCGCTCGCTGTCCCTCAGCTTTTCCTCGGCTTGACCTTCAAGCGTCTGGCCTTTGGCGAACAGCTCCTGTTCGTCCGCGCCGTCCCTCTCCGCCTGTTTTTTGAAGTCGCCGGCCGCAGGCCCGGGGTTTGCCGCGGCGATGGCGTAAAGATTCTTCTTGATGCTTTTTGCCTGATAAAAATTCCACGTGTCGGTTGCTTTGTTCTGCAAGAGCACCGCGGCGTTTTTGTCGCCTATGGCGTCCGCGGTTTCGAGCGTCTCGAGACTGCCGACGGTCGCGGCGATGACGGCAAGGATCGCAATCGTGATTGATACTTGGGTGAGAAATGGATCGCCCAAAAGAGAAGCATGTCCGGCGTGTTCGGCGTGCTCGAAATGCTCAACCGGAGATTCGGACATGGACCAACTCCTCGCGCTGGAAACGGGGGGTTGTACCGCGACGCCGGTATGAGGGCAATGAAAGGCCGGCGCAAGGCCAAAACCCCGCGCGACCGGCAAGCGCGCTCTTCGCCCTCCGGAAATGTCCGGCGTTTTAATGGACAGGGGAAGCCGGGAAATCTATAAATGGACCGTGCGGGGGCACGAATTCGCGAGGTCCCGCCGAATAAAGGCCTTGGCAAGCAATCATGCAGGACAACCGCCTCGGAGATGCCGGCATCGCGGATCGCTTGTCTCAATCGGCGCTTCACCGCCGTACCATGGTCGATTGCCAGATCCGGACTTTCGACGTGACCGACCAACGGCTCTTGGCGCGTATGCTGGAAGTCCCACGCGAGCATTTCCTCCCCGGGGAGCTGGCGCAGCTCGCTTATTCCGATATTGGGTTGCAACTAAAGCCCGCCGGACCTGGCGGAGAACGACGCACGCTCTTGCCGCCGCTTGTTCTTGCGCGCCTCATCCAAGGGGCCGGCGTGGGTTCGACCGGTACCGTGCTCGACGTAGGGGCCGCAACCGGCTATTCGTCGGCGCTCCTCGCCGGTCTCGCGGGGCGTGTCGTGGCGCTCGAATCGGAGCGCCCCTTATATAAAGCGTTGCGGTCCAATCTCGACGCCTTCGGCTTGGCGAAGGTTCAAACCATCCTGGCCCCGCTTGCGGAAGGCGCGCCCAAGGAAGCGCCATTCGACCTGATTTTCATCAATGGCGCGGTCGAGGCCAATCTCGAGGCGCTTTTTGCGCAACTGAAGGACGGCGGGCGTCTGGTCGCCATCAAGCCCCTTCCCGGCGATCCCAACGGGCGCGCGGGCAAAGCCGTGCGCTACGAGAAGATCGACGGCGGGAAGGGATATCGCGTCTTGTTTGACGCCTCTGCCCCGGTCCTCGAAGCGTTCCGGCAGGACGCGCAATTCACATTTTTTTGAGATAGCGGAACGCCGTTGCATCTGATTCCGCGCAAATGGAAGGGTTTGCGTGAGGTGTCACATTTTTGCGACGGATTTGGAATCTTCGTTGCGAGGGACGGGCCGGCAGGCCACGGCCGTCCTAAGCGAGTAAACTCCCGGCGGCAGGCCGCTTCGAAAGCTGCGTCCGGCGGGCCGCGAGGGGAACCATGCTCCGCTTGCGCAAAGCCGGTGCGGCGAGTCTGTAAATTAGGGTTTGGTTGCGTTCGATGCGTTGTGCCGTGTTAATTCGTTCGCATTTCAACGTGCGGCCGGTTCTGACGGGGATCGGGGGCGCCTTGATCGTCATGGCGTTGCCGCCCTGTGCCTCGCTAAGCCGGGCGGAAACAATGTCGAGCGCCTTGGCGCGCGCCTACGCCGGCAACCCGGACATGAACCAGCAGCGCGCCGGGGTCCGGGCCACCGATGAAAATCTGCCTCGTGCGAGCGCAGCCTGGCGGCCGACGGCCACCGCAAACGCGCAATATGGCTATAATTATTTTGATCTGTCCGCGCCTAGCGCGGGTTCGGCTCAGGCGGCCGGTGCGGTCGGGGCCCCGATGACCAGCGGACGTATACGGCTAAGAGAAGCGACAGACCCCGGCATCCTCGGTCTGAGTATCACCCAAAACCTTTTCAACGGCAATCGCACAGTGAACGGCGTACGGCAGGCCGAATCGAATATTTTCGGGGCCCGCGAGACCATGCGCAACACCGAGCAAAATGTGCTGCAAAGCGCGGCGACCGCGTATATGAACGTCCTCCGCGATACCGCCATCCTCGATCTGCGTAAAAACAACATCATTGTCCTTCAAGAGCAACTGCGCCAGACAGTTGATCGTTTCACCGTCGGAGAGGTGACCCAGACCGACGTCGCCCAGGCCGAATCGAGCCTTGCCTCTGGGCGCTCGGACTACTTTACGGCGGAAGCCATTTTGAAGACCAGCATCGCCGATTACCGCCAGGTGATCGGCGTCGTGCCGACAAGACTCGAACCGGCGCGCACGATCGAGAGTCTTCTGCCGCATACGCTTGGCGTTGCGGTCCAACTTGCGCTTGCCGAACATCCAGAAGTTCAGGCGGCATTGCATGCCGTCGATGCTGCCGCCCTTCAGGTCAAGCTGGTCGAGGGAGAACTCTACCCGACGCTCAACATCGTCGGCAGTGTTCAGCAAAATTATAACCTTGAAGGAGTGCCGGGAGAACGTTTCTTCAACGGCTCGATCGTCGGTCAGCTCACTATACCGATCTATCAAGGCGGCGAGGTCTACGCCCGGACGCGGCAAGCCAAGGAAACGCTCGGTCAAGCCAGGCTGCAAGCCGACCTCCAGCGTGATATGGTCCGCGCGGCGGTGGTCTCGTCCTGGGGCCAGCTCGATAGCGCGCGCGCCGTCATTCAATCTTCCAAGGCTTCGGTCAAGTCCAACGAAATCGCGCTCGACAGCATCCGGCAAGAAGCGGAAGTCGGTCAGCGCACGACTTTCGATGTTCTTTTCCAGCAGCAGCAGTTGCTGAACGCGAGAGTGGCCCTCGTCACCGCGCAGCGCGACCGTGTCGTTGCCTCCTATGCGGTGATGGCCGCGATCGGCCGTCTTTCCGCGGCGAACCTTAACCTAAGCGTTACGCAATACGATCCGACGGTCCATTTCGATCAGGTCAAGGACAAATGGATCGGCCTTCGCACGCCGGACGGACGTTAACCGGCCGCTCGATTGGCCGCCAGCTTGGGTCAAGGCAAATCCGCCAAGCTGTGCTCGCCCTTATGAACACCGGACGGTTCTCGCTGGGCCGGGCCCGGGCGCCGATGGTGCGTTAAAGTTGTGTGATACCCGCGCTATCTCGCCTAACCAGCGAAGTTAAGCTAGACTCTGGTCGATTCAAGTTGAAGCGAATCATGCTCTCTGTCTCTTAGTCTGCCGCCGAAGCGGTACGTTCAGTGGAAATATGAGAATGCAAAAGGATAGAGTCCCTTCGCAAGTTTAGCGGTCATGAGCGTGGCGGAGCGCTTGCGACGGAATCGGATCGCGCCCCGGGATGCTGGTCTTCGCAAGTTCGGCATTTCCGCCTCGGCGGGCCAAAATCTGGCGGCTTGATGGCCGAGCCTGTTCCCGATGCGCGATCTCTCAAGGATCGGCGTATTTTCCTTTTGAGGGTATTTGGAGATCATGAGCCCAACCAACCACCTATTGAAAGGCGATCCGATGCCTCAGCCAAGCCCGCATGAACCATCGATGGAGGAAATCCTCGCATCGATCAGGCGAATCATCGCCGGCGACCAGGCGCTGCTCGCGAGCGAGAGCGGGTTACGCGGGGAGGCTCCGCGGCCGGACCCTAATGGCGACGCCTTCGAGCCGGGTTCGCGCGCGGGCGCCGGACGCACTTTCGTTTCAACCGCCACCGGCGGTTCGGTAGGCGCCGCCTTCACCGCGCTTCTCGCCAGCCGGTTTGTCCAGCACCGCGACGCCGTCATTGGTCTTACCCGCGAAATGCTGCGTCCCATGCTCAAGACTTGGCTCGACGACAATCTGCCGGGCATCGTGGAGCGCCTTGTCGCTGCCGAAATCGAGCGGGTCGCACGCGGCGAATAAACGAGGCGCGGTCGCGTTTGCTTTGCTTTACGGAGGTTTGCCGCGGCGCTCGTCCCAGACTGCCCACGCACTCTTGCTTTTTGCCCGCTTGTTTGCCATCGCTGACATTTGACGCGGCTGGCCCGCTACCGGAGCCAGCGGCGCGCTGAACGACGATCAGATGATGGAAAAGACTTTCGATCCCAAGGTGGTCGAAGGCCGAATCGCTTCGGCTTGGCAAGAGGCGGGCGCGTTCCGGGCAGGGCGCCCGGAGCGGGCAGGGGCGCCACCTTTCACGATCGTCATTCCGCCGCCGAACGTCACCGGTTCCCTGCATATGGGCCATGCGCTCAACACGACCCTGCAGGACATTCTCTGCCGCTTCGAGCGGATGCGCGGCAGGGACGTGCTTTGGCAGCCCGGCACGGATCACGCCGGCATCGCCACCCAAATGGTCGTCGAGCGGCAATTGTTGGAGCGTCAAGAGCCAGGCCGGGCCGCCTTTGGGCGTGAGAAGTTTTTGGCGCGCGTATGGCAATGGAAGGAGCAATCAGGCGGGGCGATCATCGAGCAATTGCAACGGCTCGGCGCCTCCTGCGACTGGTCGCGCGAGCGCTTTACCTTGGACGACGGGCTTTCCCGCGCCGTCGTCAAGGTTTTCGTGCAGCTTTATAGGGAAGGCCTGATCTACAAGGACAAGCGCCTGGTCAATTGGGACCCAAAACTCCAGACCGCGATCTCCGACCTCGAAGTGGTTCAGGTCGAAACCAAGGGCCATCTTTGGCATTTCAAATATCCGGTCGTCGATGACGCTGAGAAGGAGACCGGCGAGTTCATCACTGTTGCGACGACGCGGCCAGAAACCATGCTCGGCGATACAGCCGTGGCCGTGCATCCCGATGACGAACGCTATAAGCATCTCCAGGGCAAAAAGGTGCGGCTGCCGCTGGTTGGGCGGCCGATCCCGATCATCGCCGACGACTATTCCGACCCCGAAAAAGGCACTGGCGCGGTGAAGATCACCCCCGCGCACGATTTTAACGATTTCGAGGTCGGCAAAAGGCGTCACAACGAAGGGGTGAGGCCAGTCAACGTTCTTGATGCGAAAGCTCGAATTTCGATCGAAGAAAATGAAAGCTTTTGGAAAGGTACTAGGTTTGCGGAAAAATATGGCGGCGTTTACGAGGTGATGAATTTAATCGGTGGTGGATATCGGCTAGGACACGATGAGTACATTCGAAATCAGATCGATGATCCGGAGTTAGATGAATTAAGAAATCTTGGTGGCCTCGATCGCTTCGAGGCACGTAAACGCATTGTCGAGATGATGGGGGTGCGTGGGCTCGTCGGTAAGATTGAGCCTCACACGCATATGGTGCCACATGGCGATCGTTCAGGGGTCGTGATCGAACCTTGGCTGACGGAGCAATGGTATGTCGATGCGAAAGTGTTGGCGGAGCCAGCGCTTGCTGTCGTGCGCGAAGGTAAGACGAAGTTCATCCCCGAAAATTGGGAGAAGACCTATTTTCAATGGCTGGAAAACATCCAGCCCTGGTGCATCTCACGCCAGCTTTGGTGGGGCCACCAAATTCCTGCATGGTATGGATTGGATAACGACGTTTTTTGCGAGTTAACCGAGGCTGACGCAGTTGCAGCTGCCAAGGCTCGGTATGGCAAGCCAATTAAAGTCCTCTCGAAAAGAGAGGCTCAATCGAGAATTCTACTCAATTCGGCTCCGACAGAGATCGGCGGTCGAGGCGAGTTCCTAGGGGATACCGTTCCGCTTTGGCGCGATCCCGACGTCCTCGACACCTGGTTTTCCTCGGCGCTCTGGCCGTTTTCTACGCTTGGCTGGCCTGACGAAACGCCGGAGTTAAAACGCCATTATCCGACGAGCGTGCTCGTCACCGGCTTCGACATCATTTTCTTCTGGGTTGCCCGGATGATGATGATGAGCCTGCATTTCATGCACGAAGTCCCTTTCCGCGATGTCTATATCCACGCCCTCGTCCGCGACGAGAAGGGCGCGAAAATGTCGAAGTCGAAGGGCAACGTGGTCGATCCCTTGTACCTCATCGAGTCCTATGGCGCGGATGCCCTGCGCTTCACGCTCGCGGCCATGGCGGCGCAGGGACGCGACATCAAGCTTTCGACGCAACGCATCGAGGGATATCGAAATTTTGGCACAAAACTCTGGAACGCGGCGCGTTTCGCCGAAATGAACGGCTGCGTGTTTGAGGCCAATTTTAATCCGCGCCAAACAAGTCTCAAGCTAAATGGCTGGATTGTCGGCGAAACCGCGAAGGCCATCGCCGAGGTCACGGGGGCGATAGAAACCTATCGTTTCAACGACGCCGCCCACGCCGCCTATCGTTTCGTGTGGAACATTTTTTGCGACTGGTATCTCGAACTCGCCAAGCCTCTCCTGCAGGGCGCCGACGGGCCGGGCAAGATCGAAACCCGCGCGACGACGGCTTTGGTGCGCGAGCAAATCGTCAAGCTCCTGCACCCCTTCATGCCGTTCATGACCGAGGAGCTTTGGCGCATCACGGCGACTGACGAGCTGCCCCGCGCGAGTCTGCTGGCTCTCGCGGAATGGCCGGAACTGGAGGGCTGCGAAAATCCGGAGGCCGAGGCCGAGATCGGCTTTATCGTCGAGCTTATCTCGGAAATCCGTTCGCTACGCGCGGAGATGAACGTTCCCGCAGCCGCGCAAATCCCGCTGATCCTCGTGAACGCCTCCCCCGAGGCCAAGTCCCATGCGAAAGGTTGGGACGAAACCATCATGCGCCTCGCACGTCTATCTGAAATCTCTTTCGCGCCCGAGGCCCCGGAAAAATCCGTGCAGATGATCGTGCGCAAAACCATTGCCGCGCTGCCCTTGCAAGGGATCATCGATTTCGAAGCGGAAAAAACTCGTCTCGCCAAGGAGATCGCCAGACTAAAAGGCGAGGCGGACAAAATCGAAACCAAGCTTCGCAATGCCGATTTCGTGGCCCGCGCGCCGGAAGATGTCGTCGAGGAAAACCGCGAACGGCGAGAGGACGCTCTGTCCAGGATGGAAAAGCTCGCCGCCGCGCTGGCGAGGCTCGGCGGGGCTTGAGGCGGCAAGCGCATCCGGCGTTAGCGCGGGGCCAGAGCTACGGCACGCGGCAACGGTCCGCCCTAGCCCTCCAAGAACGGCAGGGGCACACCAAACGTCTGCAACAGAAGTACGGTGTTGAGAAAGAGTACCACCGCGGTTGCGGCGGTCGCGGCAACACGGGTCACCCGGCCATTCGCGAATGAGCCCATGACGTCGGGCCGTTGGGTGAATAGCAAAAGCGCGATCATGGGCACCGGCAGGGCAAGACTGAGGACGACCTGACTTATGACGAGCGCGTTGGTCGCATTGACTCCGAGGCCGACGACGATAAATGCCGGCACCATGGTGACAAGCCGCCGGACCCAGACCGGGATTCTGAAGCCAACGAAGCCTTGCATGATCATTTGGCCGGCCATGGTTCCGACCGCGGAGCTCGACACGCCAGAAGCAAGCAGGGAGATCAAGAAGACGGTTGCAGCTCCCGCCCCGAGCAGAGGACCCAATGTGTGGTAGGCTGTCTCTATCTCGGCGACGTCGCTGTGACCCTCGTGAAAAGCGGCGGACGCCATCATCACCATCGCCATATTCACGGCTCCGGCTATCGCGAGTGCGACAATGACTTCCCGGTTGGAATAGCTGAGGAGCTTCCGCCGGTCGGCGTCGTCGCGCGCTTTCAGCCGGACGTGAGTGAGGCCGGAATGAAGGTAGATGGCATGCGGCATGACGGTGGCGCCAATGATGCCCACGGCGATCGTGACTGCCGCCGCATCTTCGAGCCGCGGAACGAAGGTGTGGAATGCCGCGGCCGCCCAGTCCACCGGGGCGATGAATATCTCGATCAGGTAACAGAGGCAGACGATCGCTACCAAGGCACCGATGATCAGCTCGATCGGTCTGAAGCCTCGCCTCTCGAACATCAGAATTCCGTAGGTCACGATCGCGGTGACGATCATGCCCCAGAAGAGCGGGAGGTTGAACAGGAGAGAGAGTCCGATCGCACCGCCGAGGAACTCCGCGAGATCAGTCGCCATCGCGGCGATCTCGCTGACCACCCACATGGCCCAGACGAGAGGCCGCGGCAATTGCTCACGGCACATTTCAGCGAGGTTGCGGCCGGTCGCGATGCCGAGTTTCGCCGACAAACTCTGAAACAGCATCGCGATCAGGTTTGCAATCAGAACGACCCAAAGCAACCCATAGCCATATTTCGCGCCGGCCTGGATATTCGTTGCAAAATTGCCGGGATCCATATAGGCGATCGAAACGATGACCGCCGGCCCCGCCATCGGAAGGATGGCGCTCAAGCCGCGTCGACGGCCATCGAGAACTTCGCGAATGGCGGCCTGCGTCCAATTCAATCGGCGGCCCTGTACGACGATATCCGTCATCCGACTTCCTTTCGTGCGACGGTCAACAACAGCGACCTTTTAAAAATTTAAAAAGAGCACCTTGCGCGAAGGCGTCCCAAATCCAAGCCAAGCTTGCCTCAAGGACAGGCACCTGCCGCACCCCATGGTATATGATGTAGCATGGGCTACAAAATAATCAAACTCAAAAAAAGTTGACTTGGATTTGTTTTGTTCGAATTTGGCGCGGAGGGCACGCGCACATCGCGTTGCCAAGGGACCAACGTTTAATGATCAAGAAAGTGACCGTGGCGCCGCTGCCGGCCGAGCTGCCGGTCGAGGCGGTGCAGGCCCGGCGCTTTGAAAAGGCGCGTTCGGCGCAGGCGGCGGCGGTTCTCGAGGATTATGTCGAATTGATCGACGACCTTCTGGCGAGCGGCGGCGAGGCGCGACCGACGGATATCGCCCACCGTCTCGGGGTGACACACGCGACGGCGATCAAAACGATCGCCCGCCTGAAACGGGAAGGGCTTGCCACCTCGAAGCTCTATCGGGGCGTGTTCCTGACGCCGGAGGGGCATGGCCTCGCCGACCGTGTCCGCGCCCGGCACCGGCTCGTTGTCGATGTTCTGCGCGCCGTCGGCGTTCCGGAGCAATGCGCCGAACTCGACGCGGAGGGCATCGAGCATCATGTGTCCGATACCGCGCTCGCCGCTTTCGCGCGGTTTCTGAAGCGCCAAGGCAGTTTGCCATGAGGCTGGCCTGGCTCTAGGTCATGGCGGACCGCCGGGGACGCGGCGGTATGGCTCCCGAGCAATTCTTTTTCGATCGAATGATTCGAGGCGGCCGAAATGCGCTCGAAGCCGCCGGGCCGGGACAAAAAATGCGGCGCCTTGCGGAAAATCGCTCGCCAAAGAGAAAAAATTGTGGTTTTGATGTCACAGGGCCTGACAAGTTAACTTTGACTTGGTATATTAAGAAGACACCGCTTTTTTGGTCTTTAGCAACTTGCTATTGTGAGTTTTTAGGCCAAACCTCATCTGCTCGGCATCGGTTTCTCGGGCATGGCGTGACAGGAACTTTCGCCCGCTTCCCCGCGCGGCATTCAATTTGTTCGACGGCTCCTTCCCACTCTCCAATCAGACGGTTTAGCCGGCACATTCGGAACCATGTTCCATGGAAAATCGCGTTTTCGATAAAAACAGGCTTCCCAGCCGGCACGTGACGGAAGGCGCATCGCGCGCGCCGCACCGTTCCTATCTTTACGCGATGGGGCTCACGCGCGAGCAAATTCATCGGCCTCTGGTCGGCGTGGCATCCTGCTGGAACGAAGCCGCTCCCTGCAACATCGCCCTGATGCGGCAGGCCCAAGCGGTGAAGAAGGGTGTTACTTCGGCGGGCGGCACGCCGCGCGAATTTTGCACCATCACGGTGACCGACGGGATCGCCATGGGCCATGAGGGGATGAAATCCTCGCTTGTTTCGCGCGAGGTGATCGCCAACTCGGTCGAGCTTACCATGCGCGGCCATTGCTACGATGCGCTCGTCGGCGTCGCCGGCTGCGACAAGTCGCTGCCCGGCATGATGATGGCGATGCTGCGTCTCAACGTCCCCTCGATTTTCATCTACGGGGGTTCGATCTTGCCGGGAACTTTCAAGGGGAGGCCGGTCACCGTTCAAGATCTTTTCGAAGCGGTCGGCCAATATTCGGTCGGAAACATGTCGGCCGAGGACTTGGACACGCTCGAGACCGTCGCCTGCCCTTCGGCCGGCGCCTGCGGCGCGCAGTTCACCGCCAACACGATGGCCACCGTGTCGGAGGCGATCGGACTGGCGCTGCCTTATTCGGCCGGGGCGCCGGCTCCTTATGAAATTCGCGACCGCTTCTGCTTCATGGCAGGCGAGATGGTGATGGACCTTTTGGCGCGCAACCTTCGTCCGCGCGATATCGTCACCCGCAAGGCGCTCGAAAACGCGGCGACCGTTGTCGCCGCTTCCGGCGGCTCGACCAATGCCGCGCTGCATCTCCCGGCAATCGCCAATGAATGCGGAATCGCGTTTGATCTCTTCGAAGTCGCCGAAATCTTCCGCAGGACGCCCTACATCGCCGATCTGAAGCCGGCCGGGAAATATGTCGCCAAGGACATGTTCGAGGCCGGCGGCGTTCCTATGCTGATGAAGACTTTGCTCGATCATGGCTTCCTGCACGGCGATTGCCTCACTGTCACTGGCCGGACGGTTAACGAAAACTTAAGTAAAGTAGTGTGGAACCCAGACCAGGGCGTTATCTGGCCTGCCGACAAGCCAATCACCACCACCGGCGGCATCGTCGCTCTGAGGGGGAGCCTCGCGCCCAAGGGGGCGATCGTGAAGGTCGCGGGCATGCCGGAAGCGGCGCTGATCTTCAAGGGGCCGGCGCTTTGCTTCGACAATGAAGAAGCTTGTTTCGAAGCGGTGACGAAGCGCCGCTACGCGGAAGGTTGCGTTTTCGTGATCCGCTACGAGGGTCCGCGCGGGGGACCCGGCATGCGCGAAATGCTGGCGACCACGGCGGCGCTTTACGGCCAAGGCATGGGGCCTAAGGTCGCGCTTGTCACCGATGGTCGCTTTTCCGGCGCGACCCGCGGTTTTTGCGTCGGCCATGTCGGACCGGAGGCGGCCGTTGGCGGCCCGATCGCGCTGGTGCGCGATGGCGACATGATCGAGATCGACGCGATCAAGGGAACCGTCAACCTCCAATTGGGGGATGCGGAATTAAAAAAAAGGGAAAAAGATTGGAAACCGCGTCAAACTAATTTCGGGTCTGGCGCGTTATGGAAATACGCCCAGATGGTCGGTCCGGCCGTTACCGGAGCCGTCACACATCCGGGTGCGTCGAGTGAAACAAATGCCTATGCTGACGTTTAGCCGCATTTCCGGGGTTGTGCTTTTCGGGCTGGCGGCCTGCTTGCCGTGGGCCCGCACCGGCGCGTTCGAGGCACCCGAAGGCGCGGCGGTTGAAAAGGCGCCGATCCAGACGTTCGCGACGCCGCTGGCGGCGTTGCAGGCGGGTCTCAAAGGGTTTCGCTCAGGCAATGCCACCTCCGCGATCGAGGCCTTGAAGTATGCCGCGGCGGGAGGCGAAGTGCTGGCGCAATGGAAACTCGCCAAAATTTATGCCAATGGCGACGGCGTGCCGCGCGACGATATGAAGGCGTATGACTATTTCTCGCAAATCGTCACGAATTACGATGAGGACGACCCCAACCGCCGTGATCGCGCGGTTGTGTCGAGCGCGTTGGTCTCGCTTGCGAACTACAATCTGAACGGAATAGCCAACAGCAAGGTCCGTCCCGATCCCCAACGCGCGCTGCAAATGTTCCAATTCGCCGCGACGACGTTCGGCGATGCGAACGCCCAATACGATTTGGCGCGGATGCATCTCGACGGCGCGGGCGTCGATAAGGATGGCCGGGAGGCAATCCGCTGGCTATTTCTCGCCGCGGATAAGGGGCACCTCCAAGCGGAGGCTCTGCTCGGCCAAACGCTGTTCACGGGCCGCGAAGGTGTTCCGCCGCAGCGCGCGCTCGGCCTGATGTGGCTGACCTTGGCGCGGGAAGCCGCGATTGATTCCAAAAAGGACAAATGGATCATCGATTTCTACGACAAGGCGATGGCTTCGGCGAATGACGGAGACCGGCACGATGCGCTCGCCTACTTAGAAGACCATCTGAAGCGCCACAATTGATCTCGCGTGGTCCGCGCGTGGTTTTTGGCGCAGGGTGTTTTGGCGTGCGCGGCCGCCCCGAGGCGCTTCGCCGGGAAAGTCCGAGAGCCGCAATCGCTCCCGGCGCTCAGTCCTCCGGTTTCGGTTTCTGCTGCCGTTTGTTCATTTCCTTCACACGAAGAGACATTTTGATGGCGCGTCTGGCTTCGGCGCGGCCCGCGATAGGCTGAAGGATTTTGCGGAATTCGTCGCGTTTCTCGTGAATCGAGGCGATCACCTTGCCCATCGGGATACCCATGTCCACGAGCACGGCTTCCGACAATTGCAGGCTTGCCTCGATCGTCTCGGGGACGGCATCGCTCACGCCAAGGCCATAGAGCAGCGTTGCGTGATGCGCGTCGCGGGCTCTGGCGACAATGATCAGATCCGGATAACCGGCGCGCGCGGCGCGAACAATGTCTTCCGCGTCGGCCGGCCGGTCCATTGTGATAATAAGAGCCTTGGCCTTGGCCAACCCGCAGCGGGCGAGAAACTCGGGCCGCGACGCGTTGCTCCAATAGATGTCTCGTCCTTCGCGGCGGAGCCGTTTCACCAACCCAGGGTCGGTATCGACGGCCAAATAGCGGATGGCGTGCGTACGCAACATGTCGCCGACAAGCTGGCCAACCCGGCCGAAGCCGACGATGATCGCGTCGGGAGCCGGGCCGTCCTCGCCCGGCTCCAGGAGGGCGGCGGGCTCCGGTGCCGCGGGCCGTCTTGCCAGGCGCTTGGCGAGCGCGCCAAGGAATGGCACGGCGAACATCGAAAGAGTCACCGCGATCATCGCCTCCGCGCCGGCGTTGGCGGACATGGCCTTGGCGGCGACGGCCGCGGTGACGATGACGAAAGCAAATTCCCCGCCGGGTGCCAACATAAGCGCGGCCTCGGTGGCGACGCGCATGGGCAGGTGCGCTATCCACCCGGCTAACCAGTTGACGCAAAACTTGACGAGGATGATGCCAAGCGCAAGGCCGAACGCCGTTAGCGGAGCGGAAACCACCTGCGAAAGATCGAGGCTCGCGCCGATCGAGACAAAGAAAAGTCCGAGCAGCAAACCTTTGAAGGGCTCGATCGTTACTTCGATCTCGCGGCGGAACTCGGTTTCGGCGAGAAGAAGACCGGCGATGAAGGCGCCAAGTCCCATCGACAAACCGCTCGCCGCGGTGAGAACGCCGGTTCCGATGACCACAAGCAGGCAGGCGGCCATGAAAAATTCGGTCGATCCCGCCGCCGCGACGTGACGAAATAGAGGCCGCATCACAAGCCGGCCGCCGAGCACGACAACGCTCAAACCGGTGAGCGCGGGCACCAGGAAAGAGACAACAGCCATGCCCAGGCCGCCGCCGCGCATTCCGAGCATGGCGATGATGAACAGAAGCGGCGCCACCATTAGGTCCTGAAAAAGCAGAACGGCGAAAATCGTGCGGCCCGCCGTGGTTCCGAGCCGTTTGGCCTCGGCGAGCACGGGAATCACGATGGCCGTGGACGACAGGGCAAGCGCAAAACCGAGCACCTCCGCCGCCGTTGGTGGCTCCCCCAAAATCAAGGCCAAGGCGCCAAGCGCGGCGGCGGAGCCGAAGACCTGGAGAGCGCCGAGCCCGAAGACGAGCCGGCCGATGATCGCCAAACGCGGCCACGACAGTTCAAGGCCGATCATGAACAGGAGAAAGACGATGCCGAATTCCGCGACCGGCGCGATTTGCTCGACATCGTCGAGAGCGAATGGAGCGAGCCAGCCGATTTGCCGCGCGAGCGCGCCCAGGCCATAGGGGCCAAGCAAAACACCGGCGCCAAGGAAACCCAGAACCGGACTGAACTTCAAGCGCCGGAACAGCGGCACGACCACGCCCGCCGTCGCGAGAAAAATCAATGTTTCCTTGTATTGCTCGGGCGCGAAGGCGGTCATGGGCTTGTTTAGCCAAAATAACTCTCGAAGGGAGGAAATTTTGGGTTTTTCGCGCTCCCGCGGTGCGGTCAAGGATCATGATATTTTGGCCGGGGCGATGACGCTCTCTTTCCCGCGCCGCCGGAATCCGGCATGGTGGCACCATGTCCGATCCCGCTATCAGCAACGCACCGGAACTCAGCGTCAGCGAATTGTCCGCCGCCTTGAAGCGGACGGTCGAGGATCGTTTTGGCTTCGTGCGCGTGCGCGGCGAAATTTCGAACTATCGGGGGCCGCATTCTTCCGGCCACGTCTATTTCTGTTTGAAGGACCAATCCGCCCGCATCGATGCGGTAATCTGGAAGGGAGTTTTCGCGAAACTGCGGACCAAGCCGCGGGAGGGTTTGGAAGTCGTCGCGACCGGCAAGGTCACAACCTATCCCGGCAAATCCACCTATCAAATCATCGTCGAGGCGTTGGAGTTAGCGGGCATCGGCGCGCTCATGGCGCTCCTCGAGGAGCGCCGCCGGAAACTCGCGGCGGAAGGGCTTTTCGATGAAGCGCGCAAACGGCCGTTGCCGTTTCTGCCGGCGTGCATAGGGGTCGTCACCTCGCCCACGGGAGCCGTCATCCGCGACATCCTGCACCAAATCGCGGAGCGGTTTCCACGCCATGTCGTGGTCTGGCCGGTGCGGGTCCAGGGCGAAACCTCGGCGGCCGAGATCGCCGCCGCGATCGACGGCCTCAATGCTCTGCCGGAACATGGTCCCTTGCGGCGGCCGGATGTGATTATTGTTGCGCGCGGCGGTGGTTCACTCGAGGATTTGTGGAGTTTCAACGAGGAGATCGTGGTGCGCGCGGCGGCGCGGAGCCTTGTGCCGCTCATTGCCGCGGTCGGGCACGAGACGGATTGGACCTTGATCGACCACGCCGCCGATCTGCGCGCGCCGACCCCGACGGCGGCGGCGGAAAAAGCGGTGCCGGTGCGGCGCGAACTCGCCGCCGCGCTCGCCGATCTTGCCCGCCGCCACATCGACGCCGCGCTGCGGGGCCTCGACCGCCGCCGCGGCGAATTCCGTGCCCTTTTGCGCGCCCTTCCGCAAAGCGACGGCATTTTTGCCCTGCGCCGTCAGCAGCTCGACAATCTCGATAGCCGCCTCGATGGCGTGCGCGCGAAAGCCTACGGCCGCGGGCAGCTCGGACTGGCGCGCCTGTCCCATCGCCTCGCTCAACAGTCCCCTCACGCAAAAATGGGCCGCGCGGCGGAACGGCTGAATGCGTTTGGGCAAAGGTTGCGGCGTTTCCGGACAGCGGGCAACGACGGAAGGAAGCAAGCGCTCAAACACCTTGCGGCGAGACTTAGGGGTGCCCGGGCCACCCGGATAACCCTTGAACGTACCAGGGCCGAGGCGGCGCGCCAACGTCTTGACGCCTTGGCCGGGCGGATGAAACCCGGTTTTGATTCACGCATCGCAGCGCACCGGGCACGCATCAAGTCCCTGGAGCAAGTCGTCGCTAGTCTCGATCATCGGCAGGTTCTGGCGCGGGGCTTCGCGCTCGTGCGCGACGGAGACAATAAATTATTGCGCCGAGCGGCCGACGTCGTCGATTGCGCGCCTCTCGATATCGAATTCGCCGACGGTCACAAGACGGCGATCGCCGGGATACAGAAAGACGCTCCTCCACTGAAACGCGTGGCCAGCAAGGGGCGGCGAAAACGCGAACAAGGGTCGCTATTCTGACAAGGCTTCGTCCGGGCGCTCCCTATAACCAAGGCACCGGCGGCACCGGCCCGGCCGGAACTTGGCGTAAGCCTTACGCTTTCATGCTATGCGGGAACTTGATCAATGTCCGGCGACGGGCGGTTCCGCAGCCGCGAGCGTCACCGGTGCAAAGTGCCGGCCGGCCCTGTTTGACATCCTCAATCGAAAAAAAGCTTGAACGAAGGGGATTTTCCGTTGTTTACGCATCGTCGCCGCTGCCTGACCAGCGACGCCGGGAAAGCCCTTGCGCGCGTTTCAGGCGGCAGGGAGCGCCGCCCCGGTGTTTTCTTGCCGCCGAAAGAAGATGATTTTTCGAGCCCGATCGTCCATGACGGATTTTCCCGGCGCCAATCGTCGCGCCTTACCCCGCCGGCCCAGAGTTGCATAGTCCATGCTCAAGCCAGTACGAATTGCGCTCGACGCCATGGGCGGCGACCATGGACCGGAAGTGATCGTTCCGGGTGCCGCCCGCGCGCTGCGACGGCGGCCCGATATGAATTTTCTGTTTTTTGGCGATGCCGCCAGGATCCGGCCGCTTCTCGATGCCGAGTCGGCGCTTTCCGAGGCCTCCACCTTGCGTCATACCGGTGTTTCGGTCCGGATGGACGCCAAGCCTAGTCAGGCGTTGCGCGCCGGCCGCCGGACATCGTCGATGTGGCTTGCCATCGAGGCGGTGAAGAAGAACGAAGCCGATGTCGCGGTTTCGGCCGGCAATACCGGCGCCTTGATGGCCATGGCGAAAATTTGCCTGCAAATGATGCCGGGGATCGGCCGCCCGGCGATTGCCGCGATCTGGCCCACGGTCCGGGGCAAATCGATCGTCCTCGATCTAGGGGCGTCCATCGGTGCCGATGCGCGGCATCTTGTCGATCTCGCCGTCATGGGCTCCGCGATGGCCCGGATTGTCCTTTCCATCGAACGGCCGACCGTGGGTTTGCTGAATATAGGCGTCGAGGAAATCAAGGGCATCGACGAAGTCAAGACCGCCTCCCGCTTGCTGCGCGAGACCAGTCTGCCAAATCTCGACTACCGGGGCTTCGTCGAGGGCGACGACATCGGCAAGGGAACGGTCGATGTCGTGGTCACCGAAGGCTTTGCCGGCAATATCGCCTTGAAGACCGCGGAAGGCACGGCCAATCAGATAGCGCAATATCTGCGCGAAGCGCTTGACCGCGATATTATGTCGAAGATCGGCTATTTTCTTGCGCGCCATGCATTCGCGGCATTGAAGGCCAAGATGGATCCCCGCAATGTCAACGGGGGGGTGTTTCTCGGCCTTAACGGCGTGGTCATCAAGAGCCATGGCGGCTCCGACGCGGTCGGCACGGCGCACGCGGTGGAAATCGGCTATGCCATGGCCCGGCAGGAACTCTTGCGTAAAATTCGCGATTCGCTGCCGCTCTTGCGCGAGCAATTCCCCACCCAGTCAAGGTTCCGGGCGGCGGGCGCGCCAGTCGCGGCGCCCTCGGGTTCCTGAGCGGTCTTTGGTTAGCGATGGATAATTTTGTGACCCCCGCAGCGTCAGGCAAGCTCCGTTCCGTCGTGTTGGGGCTCGGCTCCTATCTTCCCAAACGCATCGTCAGCAATGCCGACCTCGAAAAGTCGCTGGCGACGACTGACGCGTGGATCGTGCAGCGCACGGGCATAAGGCAGCGCCACGTCGCCGCCGCGGACGAGCCGACCTCGCGGCTCGGTCTTTATGCGGCCAAGGCCGCCCTTGCCGACGCGGGGCTCAAGGCTTCTGATCTCGATCTCGTGATTGTCGCGACCTCGACGCCGGACTTTACCTTTCCCGCCGTTGCGACCCAGATCCAGGCCGGGCTCGGCATGACAAACGGCGCCGCTTTCGACGTCCAGGCGGTTTGTTCCGGGTTCGTCTTCGCGCTTGCCACCGCCGACAAATTCTTGGCGTCCGGATCGCACCGGCGCGCCCTCGTCATCGGCGCGGAAACCTTCTCGCGTCTTCTTGACTGGACCGATCGGACGACCTGCGTTCTCTTTGGCGACGGGGCGGCGGCCGTGGTGCTCGAAGCGCGGCACGGGGAAGGAACCGCGCGGGATCGCGGCGTTCTCACGTCGCACCTTCGCTCGGATGGACGCCACCGGGAAAAGCTCTATGTCGATGGAGGGCCTTCCACGACGCGGACGACCGGGCATTTGCGGATGGCGGGAAGGGAGGTCTTTCGCCACGCGGTCGGCATGGTCGCGGATGTCGTTACGGCGGCCTTCGAGGCGACCGGAACGAGCGCCGCCGGCCTCGATTGGTTTGTGCCGCACCAAGCCAACCGGCGCATTATCGACGCGTCGGCGGAAAAACTTGGGATCGCGCCGAGCAAAGTCATCGTCACCGTCGATTTGCACGCCAACACCTCGGCCGCGTCAATTCCGCTCGCCCTTGCGGTCGCGCGCGACGACGGCAGGATCAAGCGAGGCGACCTCGTGATGCTTGAAGCGATGGGCGGCGGATTCACCTGGGCGTCGGCGCTTATCCGATGGTGAGCTTCGCGGCCAGGGCCGGCGCCGGAAGTGGCTTGCTTTGGCGCAAATTTTGTTCCAGACTTTCAATGGCCCATCGGATGGCTTGGCTACCGGGACACAGAACAAGCGGTACATCGGGACCTTGGTCACGGGTGCGAGGATGGACCGCCGAGTCCACGAAACTTTAGTCAAAATAACGAAGATGAAAAAACTTAGAACGAGCGGATGTCCGCGGATCACCAGCTGTTTCGAGCAAGACACGCTCCGGCTTATCGAACTAGCACAGGTCCTCGACGATTGAACGCCGCCGTCAGATTTCAAGATTGGCTACGAATGCGGACCGCGCCGGGGCCGGATATGCTCGTTTCCTTAGCCGGAGGGAGCCCGGCAGGTGGTTGCCAGACCAGTGCTTTTCCGAGTGACTGAAACGGTTTGACGGGGTTGAAGGATGCCAAAATCCGAAACCATGCGTGCTGCTGGAGAACTTGGATTATCCGTCGCGGAACACACGGTCGATGCCTCCCAACGGACCGTGCAGCGGACCGTTACGCGCGTCGATCTCGCGGAAGCCGTGTACCGTTGTGTCGGTCTGTCTCGCAAGGAGTTGGCTATTCTGGTGCAGTCGGTTTTGGATGAACTAGCCGACGCTTTGATCGCGGGCGAATCCGTCAAATTGTCGTCGTTTGGGCGGTTTCTTGTGCGCGCCAAGTCGGAGCGCGTTGGACGAAATCCCAAGACCGGGATCGAAGTTCCGATAACCCAGCGCCGTGTCATGGTGTTCAAGCCATCGAATGTGCTCAAGGCCCGGATCAATGGTCTGGCGGTTGCCGATGACGAGGACGACTGAGCATTTTTGCGCTGGCGAGGAAAATTTATTCTCGCGAGACTAGCGCCGGCGCGCGACCCGGCAAGGGGCCCGCGATCGAGACGGCCGGCTTGGAGCTTGAGATGAGGAGCTAGCGGCGGATGGACAAAAGCGCCGATGCGTTTCGCACGATCAGCGAGGTCGCCGGGGAGCTTGATCTGCCGCGGCATGTGCTGCGATTTTGGGAGACCCGCTTTCCTCAAATCAGGCCGCTGAAGCGCGCGGGAGGCCGACGCTATTACCGTCCCCGCGATATAGAGGTTCTGCGCGCGATCAAACATCTCCTTTATGGGCAAGGATATACGATCAAGGGCGTGCAGCGCGTTTTGAAGGAGCAGGGTGCGGGCGCGTTCGCCGCCGCGAGGGATGCCGCGAACGAAAGCCGTTCGGAGCTTTCCTTTCCGGAGGCGCGGGAATTGCCGCTCCTCCAGGGCTCGCCGCTCCGGCAAGGCGAGAGGACTGGGAACAGCACGGTCCACTCCGGCGGATCGCAACCACCGGCCGAAACGCGCGCCAGCGCGGATCGAGACGATTCCGCCGGCACAACCGGCGAAGGTCCGGTGTGGCCTTTGGCGTTAACGTCCGAAGAGATCGTGCGGTTGCGGGCGGCCTTGGCCGAACTGGCGGCGTGCGAAGACATCCTTGATGCCGCGCGCCGCCGGTAGCTTCGGGCGAGGCGCGCGATGGATTGTCCGCCAAAGCGGAACCGGGTTTGCGATCCGTCCT
Source organism: uncultured Alphaproteobacteria bacterium (assembly GCA_963706215.1). Lineage (GTDB taxonomy): Bacteria > Pseudomonadota > Alphaproteobacteria > Rhizobiales > Beijerinckiaceae > Methylocapsa. The sequence continues at coordinate 1,593,476 of OY970154.1, forward strand.
TGCGATCGCCCGGCTTCGCGCGGCGCGTTGCGCCCGCGGAGGGCTTTCTCTATAAGGGCCATGATCGGAGTGTAGCGCAGCCCGGTTAGCGCACTAGTCTGGGGGACTAGGGGTCGCGGGTTCGAATCCCGCCACTCCGACCAGATGGCCAGCCTCCCCCGGTCATTTGTGCTGGTCATTTGTAATTGCAGGCGGTTGATTGTTCGCGCGCTTGGGTGTTGCGTGCCGTTTCCGCCCACATCACTCTAGGTACACAGGTAAAAATATGCGCCAATCGATGCCCGGTACTTAACTCTCGAACCACGTCCTCAAATGCCGCGATGAACTCCTCGATCACTTTTGTTTTACCCGCACTGAGTTGACCGTTCAGTGCTGGACGATCATTCCCCGCCGGGGCCCGCGAATGGGCGCCGGGGAGGCATTGCGGCAGTCTCTGCCTAGTTAACCAGCCCACCCAAGAGGAAAGAGAAACATGAAAACGTCAAATATATCTATCTTGTCCGTCGCAATGTTGGTCGCAGGGTCGATCGCGCTATCTGGATGTGGTAAGCGAAGCGCCACCAATCCTACCATGATTTCCTATTCTCAGGTCGGCGTGTGCAAAAGTTACGCCACGCCAACCGGCGCTGCGAATGCGAAGCCCAATGAAGGCTTTGTTATCTTCAAAATTGAAACCATCGACAATGCAAAACAGAACAGCACTTTCTACCTCGACCCAGAGCGCTTGATGGTCGACCAAACCACCGCCGAATTTCAACAGAAAGATATATCTCGCCGAAGCCGCCGCTTTATAGATGCGGATCCGAGATTCGCGCAGGCCATGGGCGTGAAGGGCCTTGCGCGGGCCGCCTTCCCGGCGAACCAAAAAACCGACGTGAACAGCTTTGTTGTCGTTCCGCTTCCCCTGGACATCGGGTTGGGCGGGCCGAACGCCAAGCAATACTCGTTCGACCTCGTGTACGATACCACGACTACCGAAGTACAAGTCGGGACTAAAGACGTAGTCACCACAAAAACAAATGCAGCCGTAGCTAAGTACCCGGTGATAGAAAACTGCAAGGAGTTAGCTTTCCAATAGGTAGATATTTTTCACCTCCTGCTGTGGCAGGATGGCTTGTGCCGGCACATGCGAACCCGCGCGCCGCAGTTTAGCGCCCGGGCTCGCAGCGGCGGCTCGCGTGCCGCCGGTTGGTCCCATCGCGAGGTCGCTGAAATTTAAGGTGGTGTAATCCCGGGCTCTGACCGCCCAGCAGAATCGGCGTTGGCGCGCCGGCTCATGGGCAAGGATCGATGCGCTCGGAGCGCTTCCCGATCGGACGGAATCATTTGACCGAAAAGGGATCGCTCAAAATCAGTGAGTTGAAACAGGCCCTTGGCGAAAAAGCCGGTCAACCTTTTTCAGGACCTGCGCTAGTTTCTGATTCAGCGCATTATCTTCCGCCCAAATCGGCCGTCGTTCGCTTGAAAGCGTTGTTGCACCACGCACGGGCCGCGCGCGGGGTCGAGCTTACGGCTGTTCAACTCCCGCCCCGCGCAAGCTCTTGCGTGCGATATAGGCGACGGAACAAAAGCTTGCGTTGGAAGTTCTAGGCGCAGTAGGGGCAGATGGACGGCGAGGCAGCGGCCCGCAAGCCGCGAATTTGCAATGGGAATGCGTGGTTTCGCGCGCGTGTTCGCGAACCAAACAATCAAGCGGTTTTCGGGATGACATTGACGCAGGAGAATGATCGTTTTCTAGGCGGCGCTTTGGCGCCGGACGAGAGCAAATTCGAGAAACTCGAGATCGGGTTCTTCCGGGAAACGACGGTGTGCTCGCATTTTGGCGGGAAGCTGCAAAAAATCTTCCCCTTGCCGTCCAACAGTTCCGAGCCGGAAAATGTCCGCATCCTCCTAGGGAAGATCCAAGCACAGCTCGATAAGCCGTCCGTTTTTGGAGACGGGTGAGAGATTGAGAATCGAGGAATGCGCCCGCATGGACGTTGGGGTGCGGGCGCTCTACGGCGGCAGGACGCGGGAGAGAACAAAGCTTTGCACCGCCCGCAGATCGCAGGCGCCGAAGGTCGCATGCGGCGCGCCTTGCAGCCGCGTCGCGGCGTACGCCTCGGCCAGGGAGCCGTTTGTCTCGTGCAGGGCGGCCAGGGCTCCGAGCCGGCCGAGTTTTTCCGCGACGATGCGCGCATGGCTTTCGCGGTCTTCCCGGTCGAGGCTCCGGTTGATCGCATCGGCCGCGGCTTTTCCCGGACCACCGCAAATAGTGGCGAGACCATCGATCACGGCCTGCGCAGTTTCCCTATCGCGGCGCAGGACGCGCAGGACATCGAGCGCCACGACGGTTCCGGATCCTTCCCAAATTGCGTTCAGCGGCGCCTCGCGATAGAGGCGTGCCATTGCCAAATCCTCGACATAGCCATTGCCGCCAAGGCATTCGAGCGTCTCGTAAATGAACGAAGGCGCCGACTTCGTCACGAGATATTTGATGGCTGGAGTCATCAGCCGCGCGTAGGCGGCTTCGGCTTGGTCACTAGGCGTCCGGTCGTAGGCGCGGGTCAGGCGGAACACGAGCGCCGTATTCGCTTCGCACTCCAAGGCAAGATCGGCGAGAACCGCCCGCATCGCGGGCTGATCGGCAAGAAGGCGCCCAAACACCGAACGATGTCTCGCGTGATGTATCGCCTGAGCTAGCCCGAACCGCATTTGACCAGCACTCGCCACGGCGCAATCGAGCCGCGTCCATTGCACCATTGCGATGATGGTGCGAACGCCCTCGCCTTCGGGGCCCAGGCGCTCCGCATGGGCCGCGTCAAACTCGACTTCGGCCGAGGCGTTCGAGCGATTGCCGAGCTTATCCTTGAGGCGTTGGAACCGCAGCGTATTGACGCTTCCGTCGGGGCGAAATCGCGGCAAAAGGAACGCGGTGAGACCGCCTTGCGCCTGCGCCAGCACGACAAAGGCATCCGACATCGGCGCCGATAAAAACCATTTGTGACCGGTGATTTCATAATGCCCGCCGCGTGCACGCGCCTCGCTTATATTGGCTTGCACGTCCGTGCCGCCCTGGCGTTCGGTCATGCCCATGCCGAGCGTTACCGCCCGCTTCTCAAACCAGGGTTTTACAGTATAGTCATAGTCTCGCGAAAGAATACGCGGCAGCCACGCGGAATGGATTTTTGGGGAAGCGGCGAGCGCGGCCACGCTGGCGTTCGTCATGGTCATTGGGCAGACGTGCCCGGCCTCGATTTGACTAGCCATATAGAGGCGCGCGGCACGTTCGCTGATGCGGCAGGGGCTCGGCTCCTTGGAATCGAAGACGGAGCAATGCAACCCCGCCGCCATGCTTTTTTGCATCAAGGCATGGTAGGCTGGATGAAAATCGATCCGGTCGGCGCGATTGCCGGTCGCGTCGACGATCCGCAGGCGAGGCGGATTTGCATTGGCGAGACCGCCAAGCAGCGTCGTTCCGGCCGAACCGAAATCCTTGCCGAAGGCGGATAGACCGGCGGTCTCTCGATCGACGCCGGCCCGCGCAAGCGCCTCGCGAAGCGCGAGATCGCTGGCGAAGAGATCGATATTCTCGAACGGCGGCGTTTGGTTAAAGGAGGCCGCCTCGAAACCGCCCGCGACGCCAGCCATCGGCAGCCCCTTGTTCGGCGGAGGCGGGGAAGCTATTCGCCCGCCAGCCGCAAATTCGCCGCGGCGGAATCCCGTTGGCGCAAATAGGCTTCGGCGCGGCCGATGTAGTCGCGGGTGAGCGGAACGCTATCGAGCTTCTTGGCGAGCTGGAGCTGAAAGTTGACGAGCCCCTCGCGGCGGAACGCCACTTCGGAACCGGCAAGATAGAGTTCCCACATGCGGCAGAAACGTTCATCGTGGGCCGCTTTCACTTGCGCGCGCCCCGCCGCGAACCGCTCGCGCCAGGCTTTAATCGTCTTGGCGTAGTGAAGCCGCAGGATCTCGATGTCGGTGACAAAGAGACCGGCGCGTTCAATCGATGGCAAGATTTCGGACAGCGCGGGCATATAGCCGCCGGGAAAGATATATTTCGCGACCCACGGATTGGTCGGACACGGCCCATCCGCGCGGCCAATGGTGTGGATCAACGCTACGCCGTCGTCGTCGAGCAAATGCGCGATTTTCCGGAAGTAAGCATCGTAATGGGCGAGGCCCACATGTTCGAACATGCCGACCGAGACAATCCGGTCGAAACGTCCGTCGCATTCGCGGTAATCGCAAAGCCGGAAATCGGTTGCCCCGGTTAGGCCCAAATCCGCGGCACCGGCTTGCGCTATACCGACTTGGGTTCGCGACAAGGTGAGGCCGGTCACGCTCGCGCCGCAAAAGCGGGCCAGATAAATCGCCATGCCGCCAAAGCCGCAGCCAATATCGAGGACGCTGTGGCCAGGCTCGATCAGGAGTTTCGCCGCGATATGCCGCTTTTTCGCGTGCTGCGCTTCTTCGAGATTTTGGCCGTCGCGTTCGAAATAGGCGCAGGAATATTGCAGCCCGGAATCGAGAAACCGGGTGTAGAAGGTGGCGGCGAGATCGTAGTGGTACGCGACGTTGCGCCGCGCGCGTAAGAGGCCGTTGGAGTGTCTGAGCCGGCGCAGCGCTGAACGCGCCGTGCCCAGCAGGCGGACCCAGAGTGAACCGTCCGGCCGCCATACATTGGCGGCGGCGAGCATGAGCACATCGAAGATCGTGCCTTGGGTCACCTCGATGCGGCCGTCCATGTACAATTCGCCGAAATTCAGTTCCGGGTCGAGCAAGAGGAAAGCAGGCGCGGCCTTGTCATTGAAGCGCACCCCTAACTTCGGCCCGGACCCGTCGCCTAGGGTGAATCTGTGCCCGCCCGCCGTCTCGATTTCGATTGATCCGGTCTTGATCAAGCCTGCGCAAAAAGCCTCCAGAAATTTGCCCATGGTGCTCGCCTCCACGCCGCGTCCGCCCGAAAGCCCAGCCGGAGATCTTGCAATATGGTGTGCATGCGTGGCCGCACAACGCCAAAAGCGCGCCGGGAGGACAAGCTCGTCCCCTAAATCAAAATTTATGGAACGATCTCAGCCAAACCTGTGTTTCGCCCTCGGTTGTCTATGGATCTATAAACGGCGCTGACGCGAGATCGTTCATTCGCCATTCAGGCGCCGGCGGAAAAATGGCCTTCTGGAAGGAGAATGATATGAAACGCTTCGGTGTATTTTTGGCCTCGGCCGCGCTCGGCGGGGCGCTGGCTGCGAGCGGTCCCGCCTTGGCATTCGGCGGCGGCCATGGCGGTTTTGGCGGCTTCCATGGTGGCGGCTTCGGCGGCGGCCATATGTTTGCGGGCCGGAGCATGGCCATGGGCGGCTTTGGCCGTGGCGGTTGGGGCCGTGGCGGCTGGGGGCGTGGCGGCTTTGGCTACGGTGGCTGGGGATGGGGCGGCGGCTGGTGGCCAGCCTACGCGGGATTAGGGCTCGGCTATGGCTTAGGGGCGTGGGGTTATGGCTATCCCTACGATTACGGCTACGGCTATCCGGACTATGCCTACGGATACGGCTATCCAGGTTACGACTACGGATACGGCTATCCGGGCTACGACTATTCCTATGCCTCTCCCGCCTACTCGACGGCTCCTCTCGTAACCGGCCGCAGCGTCGCGACTGGCCACGTGGGAAGAATGTGCTCGACGCCAGTTAAGGCCTGTGAGCTCTATCACTCATCCTTCGTTGGGAATGGCTGTTCGTGCCGTGTCGCGGGCGGACGTTCGCGGGGTACTGTCTCGCCCTGATTGTTCCGGCTTCAATGCGAACTTTCGGGACCATTACGGCCGGGATCAGCCCGGCCGTCATTATTTTTAAAAAGCTTCCAGATGGCTTTGGCGCCTTGCCTCGCTCACGTCTCTGCCGGAAAGCGAAGCCGGAGGTCTCGCATCGTGGTTGTGCATGCGTGGCCGCACAACGCGAAAAGCGCGCCGGGAAACAAGCTCGTCCCGTAAATCGTAATCTATGGAACCATTTCCGCCAAACCTGTGTTTCGTCCTCGGTTGCCCTTAGATCTATAAACGGCGCTGACGCGGGATCGTTGTTTCGCCATTCGGGCGCCGCGGACCAGGTTGGCCTTCTGGGAGGAGAATGATTATGAAACGCTTTGGTGTATTGCTGGCGTCAGCCGCGCTGGGCGCGGCGCTAGTCGCGAGCGGGCCTGCCGCGGCGTTTGGCGGAGGCCATGGCGGCGGTGGTGGTTTTGGCGGCGGCCATATGGGCGGCTTTGGCGGCGGCGGTTTCCGGGGCGGCGGTTTCGGCGGTGGCCACATGACGGGCGTGGGCGGCTTCAATCGTGGCCTCGGTTTCAATCAAGGCTTTGTCGGCCGGAGCGTGGCGACGGGCGGCTTTAATCGCGGCTTCGATCACCGCTCCACCCGTTTCGATCATTTCCACCATTTCCACCATCGGTTTGGCCGCTTTAACCGCTTTAGCAACTTTGCTTTCTTTCCATTCTTCGGGGACTACGGCTGGGACTACGGTTATCCCTATGCGGACTGCGGCTATTGGGGCAGCGACTATTGCGGATATGGCTACCCGGATTACGCCTCTTCCTACCCTGACTACGGATACGACAATGGCTACTACGGCAATGGATACGACAATGGCTACGCCTCCGGCTATCCCGCGACCGGCTCCAGCGGCTATTACGCCGCGCCTCTCGTGACCGGCCGGAGCGTGGCAACGGGGCAGCAGGGGAGCCACTGCACCGTTTCCGTAAAAGCTTGCGAACTCCATCACCCGTCCTATCTCGGCGGTGCATGTTCCTGCCGGGTGCCGGGCGGACGCGCGCGGGGTTTGGTGACACGTTGATTGCCGCGGCTTGAAGCGACGCCGTCGGTAAGGATACGGCCGGGATCATCCCGGCCGTAATTTTTTAACAAATACTCAGAATTGTTTGCTTGCCCCACATGCCTCCCGGACAATCGCAACGCCGTTCAAGCTCACGTTTCGAACTGCACCTTTGTGGCCGGCCAATGCTGGTGCCGGGGAAGCCGGCTCCTAAGTATAACAAATTTCATGAAACGTTTCCCGACCGTTCTTATTTAGTCACCACAGTGTCACGTGATCCTATGAATGCGATGGCTACGGGACGGCGTTTCAGCCACGCATCGCCTGAAAAGGGTGAAGGGGGGAAACGCGCATGAAACATTTTTATCGTTGATCGGCGGTGCGATGCTTGGCGTGGTCTTGGCCTAGAGCGGGATTAATTTATCATGACGCATATCCTGCATTCCTGAAATAGTTTGCGCATTCTTGCGGCGAGAAGCGGTCGAGCGAGGTTCCGACGCGGTTCCATGTCGCGTCGATGGTTCTCTCGCCGGCTTTTCGCACGGGATGTTTCAGCTTGGCGAAGACGTCCTGAGCCCGCCAAAGGATCAATCGCGTCCGGATCGGGCGAATAGGCGGGGAGGAAGATGCGCTTGGTTACGGCGGCGCGAACGGCGTCTCGTACGGCTTTGCTTTTGTGGCTTCCCGGATTGTCGAGAGAGACGATGTCGCCTGGCCGCGGCGCCGGGACGAGACACTGCTCGACATAGGCGAGGAACCGCGCGCTAATGATCGGGCCGTCGAATGACCCGGGCCTCTCCCGCGTGGAGCGGCGCGAGATGCAAACGCTTCTCATGCGGCGCGGCTACGATCTCGACGGCAAGGCCGATGGCGTGATCGGGACCAAGACGAAACAGGCGATCTCCGATTTTCAATCCCGGTCCGGCCTGTCGCCCAACGGCCGCGCCTCCGCTTCCGTGCTGGCCGCCCCGCGGGGACGGTGAAGCATACAGCCGACGGCGTTATATGTGTGCGATTGCGCGGAAATCGCAATCATTAGAGCGTTTTGCAACATTGTGGCGCAATTGCCACATCTGAGGCGAATTTTTGTCCTGCCGATTTTAATGCTACTGATCATGGTAAATTTATAGCTGCGACGGGTGTGGCACATACCCAGCAATTTTAAGACCCGAACAGTTTCGCCATTCCTGTCGCGCCTTCGCCCCGCATCTCGCCTTGCCCGCTGTCCGCTAACTGCTAGGCTTCCAGTCTTGGGCCACCGCGACGGGCGCGGGGCGGCGGCAGCGGTGCGCGGGGCGATGGGGGGCGAAACCATTTCCGGCAACGGCGAGCCCGGCACAAAAGATGCCGAGGCCTTGGCCGCGGCGCTCAACCGTTCGGCCGAGCGCGTGCAGACCCTGTGGTTCAGCTTTCTTACTTTCATGCTCTATCTCGCGATCGCGGCGGGCACGACCACCCATCGCATGCTGTTCTTGGAAAGCCCGCTCAACCTGCCGGGGCTCAATATCAAATTGCCGCTCTTGGGCTTTTATGTCCTCACGCCGGTCATTTTCGTCGTCTTCCATTTTTATATGCTGTTGAACCTCGTGCTTCTCGCCCGTACGGCGAAGAGTTTCGAGGATGTGCTAATGCGCGCATTCCCAGAGGATCGCGAATCGCGCGAAACTTTTCGCATGCGCATCGAAAATACGCTCTTCGTGCAGCTCTTGGTCGGCGGCAGGCTGGAGCGCGAAGGGTTCAACGCCAAACTCTTGAGCCTGATGGCGATGATCACCCTCGCGCTCGCGCCGGTGGCCTTGATGCTGATGTTCGAAGTCGTGTTCCTGCCCTATCACAACGAAAGGATCACTTGGTGGCATCGCATTTTGCTGTTCGTCGACCTCGCGCTCGTGTGGTCTTTAGGGCCGGGGTATCGGAGCGGCTGGGGCGTTCGGCTGTGGCCGAAGAAGACTTGGTGGCTCATTGTACCGGGAATTGGGAGCGCGGCGGCGCTGGCATATGCAGTGATGGTGGCGACATTTCCCGACGAACAGATGTATTTAGCGACCAATTGGCTACATCGGTCATGGGCTGGCGCCGGGATCACGCCGATCAACACTTTGTACCTATATGACGAAGACTTGATCGACGACACAAAGCTCGCGCATATCCTCGAGAGGGTCTAAAGCTCGGCCGGCTCGCCGAGGTGGACCGGCACCTTGCTACTCAAAGAGCGAGACCTGACCGGCGCGTACTTGTACGAGGCCGATGTTCGTCATGTTGATTGTCCGCTGCGGGGATTCAAACCCTCGCCTTTAGGCGAAGCGAAGGGTAGATGAAGTCGCATTATGCGACGATATCGACTCGGCAGCCACGCAAAGTACGACCTTAAGGTTCACCTTGTCTGGTGCCCAAAATACCGCAAGCGGGTGTTGACAGGGCAGGTTGCAATACGAGTCCGCGATCTTCTAAGGCAAATTGCCGCGGAGAACGAGTTGCAGATCATCTCGGGCAAGGTGGGGGCCGATCATGTGCACATGTTCATCAGCTATCGAGCGCATCACAACATCAGCCAGATCGTGCAATGGCTCAAGGGCACGAGTGCGCGCATGCTGTTCCAGGAATTCCCGCATCTCAAGAAGCAGTACTGGGGACGCCACCTGTGGGCGAGGGGATATTTTGCAGTGACCTCCGGTACAATCACCGACGAGATGATCAACGAGTACATCAATGAACAGGAGGGCGAGGCCGTGGAGGATGACAGTCGATTTCAAATCGACCCCTCTTGAACCCCTCGCCTTATAGGCGAGGGTTGTTCAGTTTTCCGATGCGATCCTCAATCGTGCCAACCTCGGAAATGCATGGGGGCAGGGGGCGCACTTCGACCGTGCGCAGCTTCGGGGTGCATGGCTTGGGGACGCCGAGCTTCAGGGCGCCTCGCCCGAACTTGCGGAGCTCCAGGATGCGAGGCTCGACGGCGCGCGGCTCCAGGGGGCCAAGCTCATCGGTGCGTATCTCCAGGGCGCCTGGCTCAGCGAAGCGCAGCTCCAGGGCGCCTCGCTCGATGGCGCGCAACTTCAGGGGCCTTGCTCGATGATGCAAATCTCCAGGGCGCCTCGTTCATAGGAGTGTGTGCCTGGAGAACCGACGCTCGACAGGCGGTTTGGGAGGACAGGACACAAGGGTCGCCCGCCCGGAAACATTTCCGAAAGCGGATAAGGTTCCTGAATGCGAAGGGACGGCTGCCTCCTTCGCGGAACTCAAACAGCTCATCGCCGCGCGGGTTCCCGAAGGCGACGACAGGCGCGTCATCATGGAATGGATCGAGCAATGCCTTGATCCATCGAGGGCCCTGGAAGGCGAGAAGGAGATGGCAAAGATCTTGGCCGCTCGGGCAAAGTCTTCTCCCGCTCCAGAGCTCTATGCAAAGAGCCTCGCCCGTCAGTGGCGCGAGCTGGGTTGCGCCGCGGAGGGAGCACCCTACGTGCCGCATGGGTTAGTTGATCAATTAGACAGCGCCGAAACTTCGCCGTTTCGGGACCAAAGCGGTGCGGCAAAGGCTCTCGCTAAATACTTCCTCGACGAGGCAAATTGCGCCGGTGCCTATGGGCTCTCTGAAGCCGACAAAGCGAAGCTTAAAATGATCGCCGCACCACAAGCGCCAAAACCGTGATGCGAAGTTCCGGCGCAAGCAATTGCGCTTTTGCCGCTACGATGGTGACGCCTTTACCAACCCCAACCACCCCAGCCGTAGCCGAAAGAAAAAGGATAGGAATACGAATAAGGATAATAATAAGGATAGGCATAAGGATAAGCATAAGCATAAGGGTAGCCCCCATAGGGGTAACCATAGCCGCGACGGTAATAGCCGCGACCATAATAGCCGCGACCGTAATAGCCACGACGGTAATAGCGGACATCGGTCACCTGGTTTGACGCCGCTATTTTCAGCGCGGCGGTATTCGACAGAACCGGGGCAGCCCACGACGGGCTTGCCGCGGCGATCGCGACCGCACCAGCAACGAGTGCACCGCCAGCGCCGAGTGCTATGGCATTTTTCAATATCTTGGTGTTCATGGCTTGTCCTTTTCGTTTGCATCCCCTTCTGGGCGCCCGCAGGCCGCGCGACGCCGCGTCTGGTCTAAACGTTCGCGCAAACGCGGAAAGCGCCGTTGATTTTGTACCGCGGCACGAATTCGAGAGATCCGGCCGCGCCTGCTCAGGTGGCCCATGATATTGCGGCGGCGGTCGAGGGGTCAATCGCGAGTTGTGCTTTCAATTTGATTTGGATGCTCAAATCAAATAAATCCGGTCCGGCAGCTGGTCCTTGTCATCGCTTTCGGGCGGGAAATGCTCGGCCAGAACCTTGCCGCATTTCTCGACCGCGATGACAAAACCCTCCGTGATTTCGCCGGCGCCCGCGCGCTCCAGAAGAGCAGCGATCGCGTCCTGCCACACGGACTGATGAACTTTGGACGCGATGCCATCATCGGCGACGATGCGCGCGTAACGTTCCGCGAGCGAGACGAATATCAAAACCCCGGCGCGGTTCTGCTTGCGGGCCATGCCCCGGATCATGAATTGTTCCATCGCGGCACGATGTGCCTCCGCGCGGCGCGCGCGGCGCGGGACGAGGATGCGGCCCAGCGGAGACTCGGAGAGAATTAAAAACAGAGCCACGAAAATAACGATCTGCGCCAAAAAAATCTCGTGCACGGAAAAATTGGTCAAGGCGATCAGAAACCAGGGCGCGATCAGGGCGAGAAGCGCGGACCACGCCGTCGCATAACCCATGTAATCGGAGGAAGCGCGCGCGAGCACACAGACGATTTCGCCCGCCGTTGTTGCTTCCGCCGCCTTGATCGCGTCGCCGACCCGGTGCTGGTCTTCCGCCGAGAGATGCGCCATCACCAACTCCCCGAGGCGCCGCCGCCGCCCGACGATCCGCCGCCGCCGGAAAAGCCGCCGCCGGACCATCCGCCGCCGGAACCGCCACGATATCCTCCGCCCCGGCCGGAATTCATCAGCATGCCGAGCAGGAAGGAAAGGAGATTGCCGCGTTGCCTGGGCGGCGTCAGCCAAAAGAAGATGAACACGAAAAGTCCAAGAGCGATCCAGGGACCGAGGGCGTCGAGCGTCGTATCCTGACGGACGATGCGCAGCTGCGGGCGCTTTTCCCACTCCGAGGAATCCGTGGTCAAGACAGTGATGATGTCGTCGACGCCGCGCTCGATGCCGCCGCCGAAATCCCCCGTCTTGAAGCGTGGCGCCATCGCATTGGTGATGATGATTTTCGACACGGCGTCGGTCAGGGTGCCTTCGAGGCCATAGCCGACCTCGATCCGCGCCTTGTGCTCGTTTGGCGCGACGAGGAGCAGCATGCCATTGTTCTTTTGCTGCTCGCCGAGCTTCCAGGCGCGAAACAGCGCATTGGCGTAAGGCTCGATGTCGTCGCCTTCGAGCGATTTTACGGTCGCCACGACAAGTTGAATGCCGGACTTGGCCTCGAGCGAGGCAAGCTTTGCCGCGATCCGATCGGATACGGCGGGCGGAATGATATTGGCGGAATCGACGACGCGCCCGGTCAGCGGCGGAAACGCGAACGCCAACGCCAGGTCGACGAAGGCGAAGGCCGCGAGCAGAGCCGCGAGGCCAAGCCCGGCCATCGCGGACTTTTCCACGCGGCGTGGAATAAGCCTCTCGCGGCGCCAAACACTAGCCAACGGCATCATCCCGGACGGGCGCGTGGACCCAAATTCTGCCGTCAAAATTTCACTTGCGGCGGCGTCTGCGCCAACTCATTGGCGGCGAACTCGGCCATCGGCTTGTTGCCGCGAAAAACCGTCGCTGCCCAAAGGAGGCTCGGGAGCGTCTTCAAGCTGGTGTTATAGGCCCGGATCGCCTCGATATAATCGCGCCGCGCGACGGAGATGCGGTTCTCGGTGCCTTCGAGCTGCGACTGCAATGCGAGAAAGTTCTGGTTCGATTTCAAATCGGGATAGTTTTCGCTGACCGCGAGGAGACGGCCGAGCGCCCCGGACAATTGCGCCTGGGCATCCTGGAATTGCTTGACCTTTTCGGGATCGGTTAATTGCGAAGCGTCGATCTTGACCGAAGTCGCCTTGGCCCGCGCCTCGACGACGGCAGTCAGCACATCCTTTTCCTGCTTGGCATAACCTTGCACGGTGGCGACCAGATTGGGAATGAGGTCGGCCCGCCGTTGATATTGGTTCTGCACGTCGCTCCATTTGGCCTTGGCCTGCTCCTCGAGCGTGGGGATCGTGTTGTAGCCGCAGCCTGAAACGCCGGCGCCCAGGAGGGCGAGAACGACAAAAGCACGCGCGCCGAGTAATATCCTGGCCGCGCGCGACGATTCGACCAAATTAAGGGAAGGTTTCACAGACGAATTCATGAGGGCACCTCCAGCTTTGGCGAAACTAACCGGTTCGGGCGTGTGAAGCAATGGCGCGAGGAATGCCGCGCACGTCCGTCCACCAGGATGGTTGCTGTTGAGTTGGACCCTTGAATGCGGCCTTGCCGCCGTCGTCGACCGGTTTTATTTGGACGGATTATTTGCTGAGGCCGAGGGATCAAAACTTAAAATTTGTCAGCCTGATCCGGGGGAAGTCCTCTGCCTCTTTTCGAACGTTGAGGTCTTAGAAAAACCAGCGCGCGGCGGCGCGCCGGCGACTTGGCAAAGCCAACCGTCCAAAGCCTTCACTCCGCCGCCGCCGTCTCGCGGGGTTTGAACGCGGCGTCGCCGGTTTCGAATTGAAGCTTCGCCAAGCGGGCGTAAAGGCCATCCTCGGCGACAAGGGTCTTATGCGTGCCTTCCTCGATCAACCGGCCGTTGTCGAGAACAAGAATCCGGTCGGCCCGGAGGACTGTTGCCAACCGGTGCGCGATGACAAGGGTCGTGCGTTCCGACATCACTTTTTCGAGCGCCGACTGAACCATGACTTCGTTCTCGGAATCGAGCGCGGAAGTCGCTTCGTCGAGAAGCAGGACCGGCGCCTCCTGCAAAATTGCCCGCGCGATGGCAATCCGCTGGCGCTGCCCTCCCGACAAGGTCACGCCCCGTTCGCCGGCCAGCGTCGCATAGCCATCCGGCAAGGCGCGGATGAAATCGTCGGCGGCGGCCCGCCTTGCCGCGGCGCGCACGGCGTCCTCGCTCGCGTCCGGCGCGCCATAGCGGATATTATCGGCGATCGAGGCGGCGAAGATCACTGGGTCTTGCGGCACGCTTTTGATCCGCCGCCGCAGCTCCGCGGGATCGACGCTTTTGATGTCGACGCCATCGAGCAGGATGCGGCCCGACGCCGGATCGTAGAACCGCGAGAGGAGCTGGAACAAGGTCGTCTTGCCGGCGCCGGACGGCCCGACGATGGCGACCGTTTCCCCGGGCGCTACCTTGAACGAAAGACCGTGCAAGGCGGACTCTTGCGATCTTGCCGGATAAGCGAAATCGACATGTTCGAAGGCGATTTCGCCCCGGCCCGGCACGGGCAGCGCGGTGGCAGGAACCGGCGCCACGATCGCCGGCCGCAAGGCAAGAATCTCCGCGATCCGGCCGGCCGCGCCGCCGGCGGCGGATATTTCGCCCCACACCTGGCTCAACTCGCTCAATGCGCCCGCGGCCAAAATGGCGTAGAGCACGAACTGCGACAATAGGCCGCCAGTCATGCGGCTGGCGAGAACGTCCCGCGCGCCAAACCAAAGCACGCCGACAATGCTGGCGAAGACGAGGAATATCACAACGATCGTGAGGCCCGCGCGCGCAAGGGCGGCATTGCGGGCGGCGGCATAGGCTTCCTCCACGGCGGCACCGAAAAAGCGGCCGGCGGCGGGCTCGGCGCCAAAGGCCTGCATCACCCGGACGGCGGCGAGATTTTCGGCGGCATAGGCACTCGCCCCGGCGAGCGTATCCTGCGCCGTGCGGGACCGCTTGCGCACCAGGCGGCCAGAGGCCACCAGCGGCAGGACAATGATGGGAATGGCAATCAGCACGGCGGCGGAAAGTTTTGGGCTCGTATAGACCATCATCGCGACCGCCCCCGCGAACAAGAAGAAATTTCGCAACGCGACCGCCGCCGTGGAGCCGAAGGCGGACTTCATCTGGGTCGTGTCGGCGGTGAGCCTGGACATCAGCTCGCCGGTTCGCGCGGTGTCGAAAAAGGCCGCGTCGAGACGGCAAAGATGTTTGAACACATCCGTCCTGAGGTCGGCCACGACACGTTCGCCGAGCGTCGTCACGAAATAGAACCGCGATCCTGACGCCAGCGCCAAAACCGCGGCGACGGCGACGAGGGCGAAAAAATAAGAGTTGATCAAACCGGCGCTTGCGGCGGAAAAGCCGAAATCGATCATCCGCCGGATCGCTAGCGGCACTGCCAAGGTCGCCGCCGCCGCCACCGTCACCGCGAGCAGCGCCGCGGCAATGCGCGGCTTGTAGCGCAAAAGGTATGGCGCGAGCCGCAAAAGTGCGCGGGGAGACGGCTTTTGCTCTCGAGTAGCGGATCGGTCCGGAGTGGTGGCGGGTTCGTTCATGGGGCGACTATACCAAGATCTTTTGTTTGGGAACTCGAAATTATCCCTACCCCTCGCTCGCGATTGCGTCCACTTAATCAGTCAAAAGACCGGCCATGCCAATCTGAATTATTCGTAATAACAAGCGGATTGCCGAGGCCACAAGATTAAGTGATATTCCGGCCCGCATAAGCGGGTACAGGGATTGCAACGATTCCAGCGGAGGCCGGGCGGCGTGGCAGGGGACAAGGTTCTGGTCACGGGAGCTTCGGGCTTCGTCGGGTCCGCCGTGGCGCGTGCCCTGATCCGTTCCGGCTATTGCGTGCGCGCCTTGCTTCGTCCGACCAGCAAACGAATGAATCTCGCCGGTCTCGACGTCGAGATCGCGGAAGGCGACATGCGCGACGCGGCCGCGGTCGCGCGGGCCATGGCGGGCGCGCGTTTTCTGTTCCATGTCGCCGCCGACTACCGCCTCTGGGCCCGCAACCCGCAAGAAATTTTGTGGAACAATCGGGAGGGGACCAGGCTTCTTATGCAAACGGCCCTGGCGGCGGAAGTGGAGCGCATCGTCTATACCAGCAGTGCCGCGACCATCGCGTGCGCGGCGGATGGCGGACAGGCCGACGAGACGATGCGGCTCATCGAATCCTGCGCGATCGGGGCTTATAAGCAAAGCAAGGTTGCCGCGGAGCAAGTTGTCGAAACGATGATCGCCCGCGATGATTTGCCAGCCATTATCGTGCATCCGACGGCGCCGATCGGACCGCGCGACCAGAAGCCGACGCCAACCGGGCGGATCATCGTCGAGGCGGCGTCCGGCCATATTCCGGGTTTCGTCGACACCGGGCTCAATCTCGTGCATGTCGACGATGTCGCGAGCGGGCATCTCGCCGCCCTGCTCCATGCAAAGCCCGGCGAACATTATATCCTCGGAGGCCAAAACGTGATGCTCGCGGAGTTCCTTGGCCAAATCGCGATCCTGTGCGGCCGCCGCCCCCCCAGACTTCGGCTGCCGCGCCCGCTGGTTTATCCCTTTGCGTTCGGGGCGGAAACCATGGCACGTGTGACGCGGCGCGAGCCTTTCCTGACAATCGACGGACTGCGCATGGCGAAGCACCGGATGTTCTTTAGTTCCGCGAAGGCCGAACGCGACCTTGGCTACAAGGCGCGACCCTATCCCGATGCTCTCAAGGAGGCCTTGGCGTGGTTTCGCGGCAATGGGCAACTGCGATGACTCCCGGCTTGCCGGTGAAACCTTCGAAAACGCATTGGCAAGAGAATTTTCCCGTCGCCTCCGTGCTCATCGCGCCAAGACATCGTGCCACAATTCTTGCCTATTACCGCTTTGCCCGCGGCGCCGACGACGTCGCCGACAGTCCTTCGCTCGCGCCGGAGGCCAAGCTTGCCGGGCTCGACCTTTTCGAGGCAACATTGACCGGGCGAAGCGAAGCGGTCGAAGCCGCGCTGCCGCTGCGCGCGGCTCTCGCAGGGCGAAAGCTCTCGCCGCGTCATGCGCTCGATCTGCTGCGCGCCTTCCGGATGGACGCCGTCAAACATCGCTACGCGAATTGGTCAGAATTGATGGACTACTGCGCCTATTCCGCGGCGCCGGTCGGGCGCTTCGTTCTCGATGTGCATGGCGAGAACGAATCCACCTGGCCCGCCTCGGACGCGCTTTGCACGGCGCTTCAGATTATCAATCATTTGCAAGACTGCGGCGCCGACTATCGTGACCTCGATCGCGTCTATGTTCCGCAAGATGCGTTCGCCGCGCAAGGCCTCCGGCCGGACGCGCTCGGCGCCGCGAAAGCCTCGCCGGAGCTGCGCGCGGTTTTGCAGGGCGTGGCCCGGCGGACCGCGCCGCTGGTCGAGTTGGGGCGCCGCCTTCCGGCCCAGGTCCGCGACTTCCGCCTATGCCTGGAGACCGCCGTGATCGCGCGCCTCGCCGGCAAGCTCAATGCCCTGCTGCTCGAACGCGATCCGTTGAGCGAACCGGTGCATTTGACGAAGTCCGGCGCTCTCGCGTGGTCGAGCATCGGCGTTGCCGATGGGCTTTGGGCCTTCTCCGGGCCGCGACGGATCACGGCGACGCCGATCGGTGGCGCATGAGAGGCGGGGCCGGGGCCGCGGAGCCAGCCGATGCGTCCACCAGTGCGCGCGGCAGTACCTTCAATGCGGCGATGCGTATTCTGCCGCGCCCGCGCCGCGAGGCGATGTTTGAAATCTATTCCTTCTGCCGCGCCGTGGACGACATCGCGGACGAAGCGGGGCCACGCCACGCCCGCAGGCAAGCGCTCGCCAAATGGCGGCGCGATATCGGCGCGCTTTATACAGGCGGGAGTGCCGCAACCCGCGCGCGCGCAAGGTTGCGAGGTCTCGCCATGGCAATCCATGCCTTCGGCCTGCGGTGCGAGGATTTTTACGCCGTGATCGATGGCATGGAGATGGATGTCGAGGCCGATATGAGGGCGCCCGATTTGGCCACGCTCGATCTTTATTGCGATCGCGTGGCGGGCGCGGTCGGACGCCTTTCCGCGCGTGCTTTCGGGATGCCGCAAGCGGAAGGTCAAGGCCTCGCGCATCATCTTGGCCGCGCGCTCCAGCTCACCAACATTTTGCGCGATCTCGACGAGGACGCGGCCCTCGGCCGGCTCTACCTGCCACGCGAAGATCTCCGCGCGGCGGGCATCGGCGAGGCGGAGCCGCGAGAGGTTCTCGCCAATCCGGCGCTGGGCCGGGCCTGTGCCCCAGTCATCGCCCGTGCAAAAAGGCATTTTGGCGAGGCGGCGCAAATCATGGCGAGCTGCCCTCGCGCGAGCGTGCGCGCGCCGAGGATCATGGCGGACGTCTACTGGGCCATTCTCGCCGGCTTGGAAAGGCGCGGTTTCGCCGCGCCGCGCCAACGCATTCGCACGCCGCGCCATCGCGTCGTCCTGGCGGTTTTGCGTTACGGCCTCCTTTAATGAATAAACGCAGCGTCCATGTCGTCGGCGCGGGGCTTGCCGGGCTCGCGGCGGCGGTGCGTCTTGCGGGAGGTCCCAGTGAAATCGTGCTGCACGAGGCCGCGCGGCAGGCGGGTGGGCGCTGCCGGTCCTTTTACGACCCCGCGCTTGGCATGACGATCGACAATGGCAATCATTTGCTACTATCGGGAAATCACGCCGCGCGAAAGTTCTTGACCGAGATCGGGAGCGAGGACCGATTGGCGGGTCCGCCGGAAGCCGAGTTTGCTTTCGTCGATCTTGCAACCAAGGAGCGCTGGCGGTTGCGCCCCAATGCCGGGCCGTTTCCTTGGTGGATTTTCTCGTCCTCCCGGAGGGTGCCGGGCACCGGCCCGTTCGATTATCTTGGCCTCCTGCGGCTTCTTGTTCCCGGCAAGGACGCGCCGGTCGGCGCGGTCATGCGCTGCGACGGATTGCTTTACGAGCGGCTGTGGCGGCCGTTTTTTCTCGCTGCCTTGAATACCGAGCCTGCCGAAGCTTCATCCCACCTCGCCGCCGCCGTGGTGCGGGAAACGCTCGCCAGGGGAGGGCGCGCCTGCCGCCCCCTCGTCGCCACACACGGCCTCTCCGCCGCGCTCGTCGAGCCCGCGCTCGATTATCTCGTTAAACGCGGGGTAAGGATCCGGTTCGACCATAGGCTGCGCGCAATCGAGTTTGCAAACGGCAACGCCGCCGCCCTCGATTTCGGCGACGATGCGGTGCAACTCGACGCGGCGGACAAAGTCGTTCTCGCGGTTCCGCCCCATGCCGCGCAGGGCCTCGTGCCGGGCTTGCAAACGCCAAATGCCCATCGCGCGATCGTCAATGCCCATTTCAAATTCGCCCCGCCAAGGAACTGCCCGGCTATTTTGGGCATCGTCAACGGGACCATCGAATGGCTGTTTGCGTTTCCCGGCAGGCTGTCGGTTACGATCAGCGGCGCCGATCGCCTGCTCGATGTCCCGCGCGAAAAACTCGCCGAAACCATTTGGGCGGAAGTCGCGGAAGTGACACGGATTGAAAAGCCGCTTCCGCCATGGCAGATCGTCAAGGAAAAGCGGGCGACGTTCGCCGCGACGGTTGACGAAAACGCGCGCCGGCCCGGCGCCGGAACGGCCTATGCCAATCTGGTGCTCGCGGGAGATTGGACCGCGACGGGACTGCCCGCGACGATTGAAGGGGCGATCCGGTCTGGCCATCGGGCGGCCGGTCTGATCGCGGCATCGCACTAAGAAAGGGGCGGCCCGGATGGAAGATGGTGATGGCGTAACGGAAAGTGCCGCCACGGCGGACCTGGCCCTCGCCGAAATCGAAGCGGTGGTTTCCCGGGCAACGCAAGCGCTATTGGCCACGCAGCGCGAGGATGGGCATTTCGTCTTCGAGCTGGAGGCGGATGTTTCGATCCCCGCGGAATATATTCTCTTCAGGCATTTACTCGGCGAGCCGGCCGATGCCGGGCTCGAAGCCAAGATCGCGGTTTTTCTCCGGCGCAGGCAGGCGGCGCATGACGGCTGGCCACTGTTCACCGATGGCGCCTTCAATATCAGCAGCAGCGTCAAGGCCTATTTCGCGCTGAAGGCGGTCGGCGATCCCCCCGAGGCAGACCATATGCGGCGCGCCCGCGCGGCGATCCTCGCGCAAGGCGGGGTGGCGAACACGAATGTTTTCACGCGCGCGCTTCTGGCGCTGTTCGGCGCGGTGCCGTGGCGCGGCGTGCCGGTCATGCCGGTCGAGATCATGCTTTTGCCACGCTGGTTTCCCTTCCATGCAACCAAAATCTCCTACTGGAGCCGCGTGGTTCTCGCTCCACTCATGGTTGTGATCGCCTTGAAGCCACGGGCGAGGAATCCGCGCAATGTCACCATCGACGAACTCTTCGTCGAGCCGCCGGACGAGGTTCGCCATTGGCCCGGCGGGCCGCATCAAAAATTTCCTTGGACCGCGCTTTTTGCCGGAGTGGACAAGGTTTTGCGCCGGTCGGAGCCGTATTTCCCGAAGAGCCTGCGCCGGCGCGCGATCGGCAAGGCGGTCGCCTTCGTCGAGGAACGGCTGAATGGCGAGGACGGGCTCGGCGGGATCTATCCGGCGATGGCCTATTCGGCGCTGATGTTCGACGCGCTGGGCTACCAGAGGCAAGACCCGAGGATGGTCCAGGTCCTGAAGGCGATCGACAAGCTGCTCGTCGTCCACGAAGACGAGGCTTATTGCCAGCCTTGTGTCTCGCCGGTGTGGGACACCGGGCTTGCCTGCCACGCGCTGATGGAAGCCGGCGGTGAAGCCGTGGCGCCGCGTGTTCGCGCCGCGCTCGCATGGCTGGAGCCGCTGCAAATCACGGGTGTCGCGGGCGATTGGGCAGCGCAGAAACCCCATGTCCGGCCGGGCGGGTGGGCGTTTCAATATGCCAACGCCTATTATCCCGACGTCGACGATACCGCTGTCGTGGCGATGGCGATGGACCGCGCGGCGGGCCACGCAGGGGAGTACAAGGACGCGGTCGCGCGCGCGCGCGAATGGATCGAAGGCCTGCAAAGCGGCGATGGCGGCTGGGGCGCCTTCGAGTCCGACAATGACAGGGAGTATTTGAATTACATCCCTTTCGCCGATCACGGCGCGTTGCTCGATCCGCCGACCGCGGATGTGACCGCGCGCTGTCTTTCCATGCTGGCCCAGCTCGGCGAGACTCCGGCGGACAATCCAGCGGTCGCGCGCGGCGTCGAATACCTCCTTCGAACCCAGGAAAAGGATGGCAGCTGGTTCGGCCGCTGGGGGATGAACTACATCTACGGAACCTGGTCGGCGCTTTGCGCGCTTAATGCCATCAAACGCGATCCGCGAAGCGCGGAGGTGCAACAAGCCGTCGCCTGGCTTAAAAGCATTCAGAACACGGACGGCGGCTGGGGCGAAGGGGGCGAGAGTTACGCGATGGATTATGTGGGCTACCGTCCGGCGCCGGCCACGCCGTCGCAGACGGCATGGGGATTGCTTGGGCTGATGGCCGCCGGTATGGTGGATGACTCGGCGGTCACGTCGGGGATACGTTATCTTGCACGGACCCAAGGGGAGGATGGATTTTGGAAGGAGGAGCGTTTTACCGCGACCGGTTTTCCCCGCGTCTTTTTTCTGCGCTATCATGGCTATTCGAAATATTTTCCGCTGTGGGCGATGGCGCGCTACCGCAATCTGAAGAAGGGCAACCCGCAACCGGTCCTCATGGGGATGTAAACGGCTCGCCAGTCATCGCCGTTACCGGCCTCAAGACGGAAGCAAGAATTGCCGCCGGTCCGCGAATCCTTACCGTCTCGGGCGGCGGCGATGCCTTGGCTCTCGCGCGCGGCTTGGAAGCGGCCGTCGCCAACAAGGCGTCGGCGATAATCAGTTTTGGCCTCGCGGGCGGCCTGGCGCCGGGACTTGCTTCGGGGACCAAGCTTGTCGCCCGCGCGGTCGTCACCGAGGCTGGCGCGCGCTACTGCGGCGATCCGGTTTGGTCGCACCGGCTTTCCGGCGCGCTCGGCGGCGCGATGATCGCCGACATCGTTGGAGTTGACGCTCCGGTGGCGGGCCTTGCGGAAAAGCGCGCCCTGCATAGTAAAACCGGCGCGCATGCCGCCGACATGGAATCTCATATCGCCGCCCGCATCGCCGCCGCACACGAGCTGCCCTTTGCCGCTTTTCGCGTCGTGGCCGACCCGGCGGACAGGCAATTGCCGCACGCCGCCTTGGTGGCGATGAAACCGGATGGCTCGCTTGCGCTCGGCGCGATCGCCGGCTCGATTTTGCGGGATCCCCGCCAGGTCCCGCAGCTGCTGCTGACCGCCCTTGATGCGCGTGCGGCCTTCGCGGCTCTATTCCACGGCCGAAAGATGCTTGCCGGACCTCTCGGTTTCACTGATTTCCGCGAGCTTTTGCTCGACCTGCCGACTGAAGACGTAATCGGCGGGCCGCTGCAAGTCTAGCGGAATATCGGGCGCCATCGGACCCTCGACGCGAATGCCGCGCAAGGCCACGCCGAGAGCCCGCAGAGGATGGTTGAAGGCATCTTCCACGGCGGTCGCCTCGAAGCCGCAATGGACCATGCAGTCGGCGCATTTTTCGTAATTGCCGGTGCCATAGGAGTCCCAGTTGGTTTCCTCCATCAGCTCCTTGAAACTGGCCGCGTAGCCTTCGCCGAGCAGATAGCAGGGCCGCTGCCAGCCAAAGACCGTGCGGGTGGGATTGCCCCAGGGGGTGCACTTGTAGGTTCGATTGCCGGCGAGAAAGTCGAGAAAAAGCTTCGATTGGAAGAAGGGCCACGCCTTGCCGCCGTTGTTGCGCGCGAAAATTTGCCGGAATAGGATCTTGGTCTTCTCGCGATTGAGGAAGTGTTGTTGATCCGGCGCGCGCTCGTAGGCGTAGCCAGGCGACACGGTGATGCCCTCGATACCCAGCGCCGCCACGCTATCGAAAAACGCTGCGACCCGGGCGGAATCGGCATTGTTGAACAGCGTGCAATTGATGGTAACGCGAAATCCGCGCTCCTTGGCGAGCTTCAAGGCCTCGAGGGCACGGTCGTAGACGCCGGCCTGACAGACCGAACGGTCATGCATTTCCGTGTCGCCATCGAGGTGAATCGACCAGTTGAAGTAGCGGTTAGGCGTGTAACGGTCAAGGTTTTTCGCAAGAAGAAGCGCGTTGGTGCAGACGGTCACGAATTTGTGCCTGGCGATCGCGCCCTTCACAATCTGGGGAAGATCCTTATGCAGCAGCGGCTCGCCGCCGGCGATCACCACGACAGGCGCGCCGCATTCGTCGATCGCCGCGAGGCAGTCGGCAAGCGGCAGGCGCTGGTTGAGAATCTTGTCTGGATAATCGATCTTGCCGCAGCCCGCACACGCGAGATTGCACCGGAACAAAGGTTCGAGCATCAGGACGAGCGGAAAGCGCTTGCGTCCCGCCAGGCGCTGGCGCACCACATAGGCGCCGATTTGAGCCATTTGCAGAACCGGTATTCCCAAAGCGTGCTCCTAAAAATTCGTAGCATCCACGGTCAGGCCGCGCAAGAATTGATCGTTGAGTTCAGCCGGAAGCTTGAATACTACATTTTCCGTGACCGCGGGCAAGTTTGTCAATTCGACCGGGATCGAGTGCCGGTACGCTTGTATCACATCCTCGACAAGAATTTCGATGCCGCGGTGCCGGCGGCAAGGCCGATGGTTTTCGTCCCGCAACATTTCGAGATCGAGTTCCGTCTTGGCCGCGATAAGAATGGCCGGAATTTTGGACTCGGCGCCGATTTCGCGCAACCGGTTCGAATTCGAGCCGTTCTTGGCGCCGGCCTGGCCGGTCAGCGCGATCAATCTCCCCTGTTGCACATACCGCTCCCCTTGGCTATGAACTTGCGACACGATCGAACGATGTAGCGTCAAGGACCGGAAGTCCAAACGCGGCGGCTTCGTCCTCGACGGAGCGGGCAACACCAGGGGCTCAGCGCCACGGCACTTCCGGCATGCCGGAACATTTTTCCCCGGTTTGGGTCCCCGAACACCCCTTACTTGTGTGTTAACGGAGCTTTGGCTGACTTCTTTTCCGAATTGGCGATAGCAGAGCATGGCAAAATCCACGGAAACTCCGGCAATAACATCCTTTGAGAAACCAATCGCTCCTGATCCCATCGCAAGATCCGTCGTCGCGATCGTAGGGGCCTGTAGCCGTTTCCGATGGACCGTGCTTGCCTTGGCGATCTTGGTGACCATCGCCTCGGGTTATTATACGGCTACCCATTTCGCCATAACCACGAATACAAACGACTTTATTTCCGAAAAGCTGCCATGGCGGCGAAATCTTATTGCGTGGGATAAGGCTTTCCCCCAGCGCGTCAATCAAATCGTCGTGGTGATCGATGGCGCGACGCCCGAGCTTGCCGAGGCGGCGGCGCAATGGCTGACCGATAGATTGAAGCGCCGTCCCGATCTCTGCCAATCGGTGGTGCGTCCGGACGGCGGATCTTATTTCAATCAAACCGCGCTTTTGTTCCAACCGGTCGCCGATCTTCGGCGCACGATCAAGGAACTTTCCCATGCCCGGCCGTTTCTGATGGCGCTCGCGTCCGATCCAAGTTTGCGGGGGATTGTAAAGGCGGTTTCGTTTATCAATCAGGGAGTCCACGCGCAAGCCGGGACGCTCGACGATTTCGATCGCCCGATGGCCCTGCTTGGCGATGCCTTCGATGGCGTGCTCGCCGGGCGGCCGGTGTTCTTTTCCTGGCGCGGTTTGTTGGCCGAGCAACCGGCCGACCCGCGTGAATTACGCCGTTTCATCGAGGTCAAGCCGGTGCTCGATTACGCGGCGTTGATGCCGGGGGAGAGGGTGACCGATTTCATCCGCGAAACCACGCGCGATCTTGGGCTTTCCCCCAAGTCCGGCGTAACGGTGAGGTTGACTGGGCTCGTGCCGATGGCCGACGAGGAATTCGCGACCATCGCGGACGGCGCCGGGCTTAACGCCGCGGGGACCGGTTTAACCGTTCTTTTGATCATTTGGCTCGCCTTGAAATCGGGCCGTATCGTTCTCGCGGTCGCCTTGAGTGTCATCGCCGGTCTCGCCGCCACGGCCGCCGTTGGACTCATGATGGTTGGCGCGTTTAATTTGATTTCGGTTGCCTTCGCGGTGTTGTTCGTCGGCATCGGGACCGATTTCGGCATTCAGTTCAGCGTCCGCTACCGCGCCGAACGCTATAAGGAGGCACGGCTCGACAAGGCCCTCACGCAAGCGGCGGCCAAGGCCGGGCGGCCGTTGTCGCTTGCCGCCGCGGCGACCGCCGCCGGCTTCTACTCTTTTCTCCCGACCGATTATCGCGGCGTTTCGGAATTGGGTCTCATTGCCGGAACCGGCATGTTCATCGCGTTTTTTGCCGCGATCACGATCCTGCCGGCCTTGCTAACTCTCTTGCGCCCGCCGCCGGAACAGGAGCCGGTCGGCTATCAATTTTTGGCGCCTGTCGATCGGTTCATGGCCAAACACCGTTATGCTATCGTCATCGGAACGTTGTCCGTGGCCTTGGCTGGGACGCCTTTGCTGCGCCACCTTCATTTCGATTTCAATCCGCTGAATTTGCGCAGCCCGAAAGTCGAATCCGTTGCAACCTTGTTGGATTTGATGAACGATCCGAACACCGACACCAATACAATTGACGTTCTCGCTCCTTCTCTGGCCGAAGCGCCGCCGCTCATCGCACGTTTGCAACAATTGCCGGAGGCCGCCCGGGTGACGAGCATCGAGAGTTTTATTCCTCAAGATCAAGACGAAAAGCTCGCGATCATCGCGCCTCTCGCCAAGTCCTTGACGCCCTTGCTCGATCCCGCGCGCGAGAAGGAGCCTCCGACCGACGCGGAAGACGTGGAAGCCATGGAGCGCACCGCCGCTGCCTTCGCCGCGACGGCCGCCGGAGCGACCGGCAAGGGCGCCGACGACGCCCGCCGCCTGGCTGGCCTCCTCCACAAAATGGCCGAGGCGCCGCCGCAAAAACGCGAAGCGGCGCGCGAGGCCTTGATTCCGAGCCTGGATACGATGCTCGATTTGCTGCGGGCTTCGCTCACCGCCCGGAAGGTGACCGTCGCTTCCATTCCTCCCGATTTGGCGCGCAACTGGGTGAGCGCCGACGGCCGCGCCCGCATCGAGGTTGCGCCCGCGGGCGATGCGAACGATAACGACAACCTCCTCCGGTTTGCCAAGGCCGTGCGCACGATCGACCCCAACGCCATGGGCGAGCCCATCGCCGTTCAAGAATCCGGCGATACGGTTGTCCGGGCGTTCATCGAGGCGGGGCTATGGGCGCTGATTTCGATCAGCCTGCTTCTCTTCATTGTGCTGCGAAGGGTGACCGACGTGCTGTTGACTCTGGTTCCTTTGCTGCTTGCCGGCACCGTCACGCTCGAAATCACGGTTCTGATCGGCCTGCCGCTGAATTTTGCGAACATCATCGCGCTGCCACTCCTGCTCGGTCTCGGGGTCGCCTTCAAGATTTATTTCGTGATGGCGTGGCGGGCGGGGACGACGAATTTTTTGCAGTCGAGTCTCACGCGCGCCGTCTTTTTCAGCGCGATGACCACCGCGACCGCGTTCGGCAGCCTTTGGCTCTCCAAGCATCCGGGCACCTCCAGCATGGGCAAGCTGCTTGCCTTGTCGCTTGCCTGCACATTGGCGGCGGCGATCTTGTTCCAACCGGCGCTGATGGGGCCGCCCCGGAAGGTCAATTTGTCGGGCGAGGATGCCTGACCGGCCCGCGGGGCCCGGGCGTTTCGCGCACCAAGCAACTTGCCCGAGGCGGCAAGGTCACGCCCACCATTTCTCCGGCGGCGCGATCCTTGGCGCCGATTGCTCGATGACATGCGCCACGGAGAATAGGGTCTCTTCGTCAAACGCTCGGCCGATCACTTGCAGCCCCAAGGGCAAGCCCTCGGCGGAAATTCCGGCCGGAACCGCGATGCCCGGCAGTCCCGCCATGTTCACGGTGACCGTGAAAATGTCGTTGAGATACATCTCGACCGGATCGGCCGAGCCCTTCTCGCCAAGCCCGAAGGCGGCGGACGGCGTCGCCGGGGTCAGGATCGCATCGATGCCGCTTGCAAAGGCAGTTTCGAAATCGCGCTTGATGAGGGTTCTGATCTTTTGCGCCCTCACATAATAGGCGTCGTAATAGCCAGCCGAAAGCACGTAAGTGCCAATCATGATCCGCCTTCGCACCTCCTTGCCAAAGCCCGCCGCCCGCGTTCTTTCATACATGTCGGCGATGTCTTTGCCGGGCACGCGAAGCCCGTAGCGCACGCCATCGTAGCGGGCGAGGTTCGACGAGGCCTCGGCCGGCGCCACGATATAATAAGCAGGCAAGGCATAACGCGTGTGCGGCAGCGATATATCGCCGATCGCCGCGCCGGCCGCCTTCATCCATTCGATTCCCTGCGCCCAAAGCGCTTCGATTTCGGCCGGCATGCCCTCCCGGCGGTATTCCTTCGGAATTCCTATGTTCATGCCCTTGACGCCGCGTTCCACCGCAGCCTCGAAATCCGGCACCGGTACATCGACGGACGTCGTGTCCTTCGGGTCATGGCCAGCCATCGAGCGCAGCAGGATCGCCGCGTCGCGCACCGTGCGCGCGATGGGACCTGCCTGATCGAGCGAGGACGCGAAGGCGACGATGCCGAAGCGCGAGCAACGCCCATAGGTCGGCTTGATGCCCACGGTTCCGGTAAACGCGGCGGGCTGGCGGATCGAGCCGCCGGTGTCGGTCGCCGTCGCGCCGAAACAGAGCCGCGCGGCGACGGCCGCCGCCGAGCCGCCCGACGAGCCGCCGGGCACCAGCGGGGTATTCGAGCCCCGCCGCCGCCAGGGCGAAATCACCGGGCCGAAATAAGAGGTCTCGTTCGACGAACCCATCGCGAATTCGTCGAGATTGAGTTTGCCGAGCATCACCGCGCCGTCGCGCCAGAGATTGGTGGTGACGGTCGATTCATAAGGCGGCACGAAGCCCTCAAGGATATGGCTGCCCGCCGTGGTCCGCACGCCCTCGGTGCAATAGAGGTCCTTGATGCCGAGCGGAATCCCTTCGAGCGGCAACACCTCACCCTTGGCGATCCGCGTGTCGGATTGGCGGGCCATGGCGAGCGCCTTCTCCGGCGTCTCGACGATGAAAGCATTTAGCGCCCGCGCGTTTTCGATTGCGGCGATATGCGCGGTCGCGAGTTCGACGGCGGAAAATTTCTTTTGCCGAAGGCCGTCGCGCGCCTCGGCTAGTGTCAACCCCGTGAGGCTAGTCATCTTTGCGCTCACTCCACCACTTTGGGGACGACGAAGAAATGATCGTCGGAGGCCGGCGCGTTGGCGACGATCTTGTCCGGGATAGAGCCGTCCGTCACGATGTCGGCGCGCTTTTTCATCGGCAGCGGCATGACGGACGTCATCGGCTCGGCGCCTTCAACATCGACGGTTCCTAATTCCTCGACGAAGGCGAGGATGGCGTTGAGCTCGTCTTGCAGATGCGGCACGTCGGCCTCAACGACCTTGATCCGCGCCAGATGCGCGATGCGCCGCACGGTCGCGGAATCGACGGACATGAACTCTCCCTCGGGGCTTTGGCTGAAACGAGCTGGCTATAGCATCGGGGCCTTGGCGCAAGCAATGCGCGGCGGCGAGCCTCATGCTGAGCGGAAGGAAGCCCGAGGTTCCATTGCGAGCGGAGCGCTTTGCGAAGCAAACGCAATGGAAGGGGGCGACTGGAGACAGATGGCGAAGCGATCGTCTCGAAACACGCAACGCCGGTTTTTGCGTAATCGGACAAAAATAAACATTTTGGTACGATACAGTCGAAAGAATCATACTTTCGCAAGGCGCCAAAGTTGTTTTTTGGACTAAATCTTTTGTCCGGTCTGAGGTGCGGCGGATGGGTTACACCTGCCCGATAGATTAGCTGGAGCTGCGGCGCTGGAGTACCGGAGAAGCGAGAGGGAAGCACGCCGCCTCTAATCCCCGAGCGCCTCGCCCATCGCGCTATTTCTGATCGTTCAATACCTTAATAGGAAACGGGTGCAACAGTTTGGTCTTGCTCTTCAAGTAGTCGGTGACCTCGGTTATCTGCTCGACGGTCGCCGACGAGATTATACCTGTAGTGCAGGTGGCTGGGGTATACGCGCCCGTCACGATGACGTAGTCACCCAGATTTTTTACCGCGTCGCACGCGCACGCGGCTGCTTCCGGATTGTTCTTGTCAATGATGCAAGGCTTATCCAAGCACCATGCCCAAGGCCGGTCATTTGAGCATACTGCATAACTCTTGACTGGAGAATAGCGTGACCTGATCTGCTGACCTTCAGGCGTTTCCTTAATCGTCTGGCACGGCTCCTGCCCTGCGGAATAACCGGTGTTGACAGTACAATGACATGAGACCTGTTTGTTGTTTCCCGGGACCGGGTCGCACCACGCAACCGTACACAATGCAAACTTGCTTTTACAGACCTTGAAGTCCTGGGCTTGCGCCGCAACACTAACAGCTGCAATCAGACCGAAGGCAATCGCGATTGGCAGAATGGTCGCGAATCTCTTTTTCATCGCCTACCTCCCCTACCTTCCCCAAAAGCCGATATGCCGAGAGTGCTTCTTGGGTCAAGCCCGGTCACGCCTATTACCCTCACGCACCGGCTCGTCCTCGGGTCCGAGTGAACAAACGGCATGCGGTCCGAAAGGGGAAACGTCCCTACGGCCGATCAGTCTCCACTTGAGCTTCTCCACGGCGAGGTCTGGCAATGGGTCATGATTGGCTGTCCGGCAAGGCGCGCCACGCGGACACAATGACTTTGCCTTAAGGGCGCGGAAGGTATTGCCGCCTAGCCCTGGGGCGTTTCCCCCGCGCCGCCGTCGCTCTGTCCAGAGCCTGGCGTGTCCCAATCCTCCGGTTTGCGGCCCAGGATCCTCTCGATCCTCCGCATTTGCCAGCCGACCAGCCAGCGGCCGGCAAGAATCGTTGCGCCGACGATAAAGAACGCGAAGATCCAGCCAATACCGCCCAGGCGCATGGCCTCGATGGCGTCATCGCCGATGCCGATATTGTTCATGACGTATCCTTAACTCCCCCGCGCCTTTCATTTGAGCATGTTCGCGCCAAACGCAAGGCGCGGCAGTCAAAACGCCACGGCCTCAATGCGCGGCACCCCGACTTTGGCCGGATACAGCACGCGGTTCTCGACGCATGCGCGGCGTGACCCTTCCCAAACACCGCTTAGGAATCCCACCCGCTCGTTCCGGAATGGATAACGCCTTAGCTGCCCGCTTCCACGGCTTCCGCGGCTTCCGCCGCGCAGGATTCGGCCGGGGCCGGCTTGGCGGGCAATGGGAAGCTTGGGCACATGGGGGTTGGAATTTCGACCTCGACCTCGAGCGTCGAGACCACCTCGCCGCGCTCCATCTTGACGTTGATCCCGTCCAAGTCGACCGGGAAATGCTTGGCGATCACCGCCATGATTTCTTCCCGAAGAATGGCGATCAGATCGGACTTGCCGCAGACGGCGCGCTCATGCGCGAGCAGGATTTGCAACCGTTCCCTCGCGACCGGCGCGGTGCGCGGCTGCGGCGCGGTGCGCGGCCGCTTGAAAAAATCGATGAGCTTCATGCCGCCCTCCGTCCGAACAGCTTGCCGAACAGGCCCTTCCTGTCGCTCGGGATTGTCATATCCAGGGCTTCGCCGCGCAGCCGTTTCGCCGCGTCGAAATAAGCGCGCGCCGGCGCGCTCGCCGGGTTGTTGAGGGTAATCGGCGAGCCGAGATTGGATGCGCGCAGAACCTCGAAGCTTTCCGGGATGATTCCGAGGAGGGGGATGGAAAGGATCTCAAGCACATCCTCGACATTCAGCATTTCGCCGCGGCCTGCGCGCCCGGCATCGAAACGGGTGATCAGGAGGTGCTTTTCGACGCGCTCGCCCTTCTCCGCCTTTTCGGTCTTGGAATTGAGTAGGCCGATAATACGATCGGAGTCGCGAACCGAGGATACCTCGGGGTTGGTCACGGCGATCGCAACATCGGCATGGCGCATGGCAAGCGTGGCGCCGCGCTCGATGCCGGCGGGGCTATCGCAAATCACCCAGTCGAATCTCTCCTTCAACTCGGCGATGACGCGCGCAACGCCCTCATCCGTCAAGGCGTCCTTATCGCGCGTCTGCGAGGCGGGAAGCAGGGACAGCGTCGGCACGCGCTTGTCGCGGATGAGAGCTTGCGCAAGCTTGGCGTCGCCTTGAACGACATTGATGAAGTCGTAGACCACGCGGCGCTCGGCCCCCATGACGAGATCGAGGTTGCGCAGCCCGACGTCGAAATCGACGAGCACGACATTTTTGCCCGCCGCCGCCAGCGCCGCGCCCAACGCCGCGGTGGAAGTCGTCTTGCCGACGCCGCCCTTGCCCGATGTTACGACCAAAACCTTGGCCATGTTGCTGTCTCCCAATTTGTCTCAGTCCTGAGTCATCATCATCGAATCACCGTCGAGCCAGACTTGAATCGGCTGGCCACGCAGGTGCGCGGGCATATCGTCGGCCACCAAGTAAAGGCCGTCGATCGAAACAAGCTCGGCTTCGAGCTTGCGGCAAAAAATCCGCGCGCGGGCGTCGCGTGAACCGGCGATCGCCCGGCCCCGCAGCGTTCCATAGATATGGATCGAACCGCCGGCGATCACCTCGGCGCCCGAGGCCACGGATCCGACGACAATCACATCGCCCTCGGGATGCACGATGCACTGGCCGGAGCGGACCGGACTGTCCAGCAGCAGGGAATTTGGTTGCCGCGGCGGCGCGGCCACGGCGGGAGCGGAGCTAGCGTCGCCGGGAGGCGGCGGGGCGTTGGAAAGAGACGCCGCCGCATCCGGAGCGGAATCGGAAAAAGGAACGGGCGCAGGCGCCTCCGCGGCGGCGGGAGGGTTATCGCCGGGGATGATGCTGGTCTGCAGCCCGCTCAAAAGCAGTGGCGGCATCGCGAAGTCGAGCCAGGACGGTTCGGCCCCTTCGATGCCCATCACCTTGATGTTGCGGTCGGCGAGGTTTTGCAAAAGCTCCGCGAGGCCCTGCTTGCTACCAGGGTGAAGAGCCGCAAGGTCGAGCACGACCGGCCGCCCGAAAAAAAAACCCGGCGAACGTTCGAGCCATGTGTCTAGCTCGGCAAGCCAGTTCGCCACGGGCGGCTCCGGCGCCAGAACCATGGCGTGGTAGGAGCGGCCATGAAACCTTATGGAATGACGGGGGCTGGCAACTTCTGTCACGAGTGCGCCTCAAAATCGCTTTCGCCGATTTACGCAACGCATGGTTAACGCCTGGTTAAGGTTATGGCCGGCTGTTGCATATTATGGGGGGGCGGCGGCTGAGCTTGCCAATTGCTTCGACAAACAACGCTGAGTTAATATCAAGTCTGTGAAAGCTTGATTTACCTAACCGATTCCCGAAATCGGCCTTGGTCAGCAAGCGAGTCACATGGAGACGAAGGACCTGATTGTGGACGCCCAATATCCGTGTTTCGTTGTTAGCAATAATTGGGAAAGCAGGAAATGATCACCGGAGCGCCCGACATCGAATCAAGTATTGTGAACCAAAAATCGATCAGCATATTGGTTGAATCAACCTGCAGGTCAGCTTCATTTGTCGCAGCGGCGGACAAGACGACCCTCTATGCGCAGGGAGAACCAGCGAACGCGCTGTTTCTGATTCTAGACGGCTTCGTAAAGACGTCACACATCTGCGAAGACGGGACGGAGATCACAATGGATCTTTTGAAATGCGGCGAGATCGCTGGCGAATTTTCCAATCCGCAACTGCCGCTGGTATACGAGGAAACGGCACGGGCAATCGGCGACGTGGTGGTACAACGGGTGCTGGCAAACGACTTGCGCGCCGCCATGGAAATCAATCCGCGATTGGCGATCTTCGTCGCCGAGCATCTTGCCGGATCTAAGCGATGGGTTCAGCGGCGATTGCTGCGGGCGATGACGCGATCCGTCGAATGTAGGGTGATCGAAATGCTGGTCGAACTCGCCGGAACCTTCGGCGCACAGTGTCCGCATGGATTCTCACTGGAAATAAGGCTCACACAGCAGGACATAGCTGACTTCGTCGGCGCTTCCCGTCAGGTCGTCAGCTTAATCCTCAACGATCTTCGCAGGCGCGGCCTTTTGGATTATACTCGCGACATGATTTGCATAAACGATAGTGCACTCTCCCTCCTCACGCGGCCGCCGGATAGCGCCCCAAAGGCAGTGTCATCCATCTGACAGACTGGCAGAGCGCCCCCATTTAGCGTCTTGGACGAATATTGATGTTGGGAGCGCAGACATGAAGCCCATCTCACTCAACCTCCACGGTGCGATCGACTACCTTGCCGTCTTGATCTTTGCCGCAGCCCCGGCCGTTATCGGGCTGTCAGGTTGGCCTGCCGCGCTGTCCTATGCGCTCGCAGGCGTTCATTTACTCATGACGCTCCTGACCGACTTCCCGGCCGGCGTCATCAAAGTAATCCCGATCGTTGTACACCAATGGGTCGAGCGAATTGTCGGCCCGGTATTGATCATTTTGGCGTTCGTCCCGCTGAACTGGCCGACGCAGAATGCGCGGATCTTCTTCGGGATCATGGGCGTAGTCATTCTCGCCGTCGAGAGGCTGACGGCCTATCGTTTTATAACCGAAGCGAAATGACTCGAGCGTTGTCTCAGATGAGCTCGGGATGCCCGCATAGCATCGCTATCGTTCTCGCTCCGCAGGAACTGCGGGTGATCAGGATTGCATTTTCTCTGCAGTCGACAGTGATTTATCGAGCGCTTTCGCCTGGAACAAGCTGATCGAGGATGCCCTGAAAAATATGTCCCCGGCATGCTCGAATGCCGAATGGGTCATAATCAACGAGACTTGGTATAATCCGGCTGCGTTTGCCAAGTGGCTCCTGCATTTGCCAAGACCTCACATGACGCGGGGGCGGCGCAGGTCGAGGGTCAGCGGGAAGTCGGCGCAACGCTCCTCGGGGGGCGCCTCGAAAGCGCCCGGCGTGTGGCCATGGTCCTGGAAGCGCGCGAGGCGGCGTGCTTCCGCCTCGAAGCTATTGACCGGAAACGTCTCGTAGTGACGGCCGCCGGGATGCGCGACATGATAGATGCAGCCGCCGAGCGCGCGGCCGTTCCAGCCATCGACGAGATCGAAGGTCAAGGGGGCATGGACCGGTATCACCGGATGCAGGCCGGCGGCGGGTTTCCAGGCCTTGAAGCGCACGCCGGCAACCGCTTCGCCCGAGGTCCCGGTCGCGGTCAGGGGGACGCGGCGCCCATTGCACGCGACGACGTGGCGGCCTTGCACCAGGCCGGTCGCCTTTATTTGCAAACGCTCCACCGAGGAATCGACATAGCGCACGGTTCCACCCGGCGCACCCTGCTCGCCCATCACATGCCAGGGCTCGAGCGCCTGCCGCACTTCGAGCTTGACGCCGCCATGCTCGACGGCGCCGCAAAAGGGGAAACGGAATTCAAACTGCGCCTCGAACCAGGCGGGATCGAACGCATAGCCGGCCCGCCTCAGATCGGCGAGGACGCCCAAAAAATCCGCCCAGACGAAATGCGGCAGCATGAAACGATCATGCAGCGCCGTGCCCCAACGCACGAGATCGCCTTGCAGCGGTTGTTGCCAGAACCAGGCGACGAGCGCCCGCAGCAACAATTGCTGCGCGAGACTCATCCGCGCGTCCGGCGGCATTTCGAAGGCCCGGAATTCGACCAATCCAAGCCGCCCTAGGGAACTATCAGGCGAATAAAGCTTGTCGATGCAGATTTCCGCGCGATGCGTGTTGCCTGTCACATCGACGAGCAGGTTGCGGAACAAGCGGTCGGCAAGCCACGGCGGCGCCGGCTCGCCCGCGCGGGGCGTGTTGGCAAGGGCGATTTCGAGCTCATATAGCTGATCGTTCCGAGCCTCGTCGACCCGCGGCGCCTGGCTCGTCGGGCCGATGAAGAGTCCCGAGAAAAGATAGGAAAGCGAGGGATGGCGCTGCCAATGGAGGATCAGGCTTTTGAGCAAGTCGGGCCGCCGCAACACCGGCGAATCGGCGGGCGTGGGTCCGCCCAGCACGACGTGATTTCCGCCGCCGGTGCCGGTGTGGCGTCCATCGTTCATGAATTTGTCGGCGCCGAGCCGTACCTGACGGGCGTCCTCGTAAAGACCATTGGTTGTGTCGACGAGCGCCCGCCAGCTTCCGGCTGGATGGATGTTGACCTCGATGACGCCGGGATCGGGCGTGACCCTGATGACGTTGACGCGCGGATCGATGGGCGGCGGATAGCCTTCGATATGCACCGGCAGGCCTGCCGCCTCGACGCTCGCTTCGACCGCCGCGAGAAGTTCGAGGTAGTCCTCCAACGCCTTGACCGGCGGCATGAAGACACAAAGGACACCATCGCGCGGTTCAACCGACAGCGCCGTGCGCACCGCGCCCTCGATCCCCTCCTGTTCGATGCGTTCCTGCCGTGCGCCGGCCGCCGCCGCCGCGCGCTCAAAATGCTGGGCGATCTCGTCGTGGTTCGGCAAGGCTCCGCGGTCTTCCAGCGGGTCCTGCTCGAGGATAGACGGACAGGACGATTCCGGGACCCATGGCAGCGATGGCAAGGGCAACCGGAAGCCCACTGGCGAATTGCCAGGGACGAGAAAAAGGTTGCCGCGCCGCAATGCCCATCTTTCGCTTTGCCATCGCGGCCGCGCCGCGGCGCTTGCCGGCCCCGCTTGCGCGTTGCAGCGCTGCACCGGCAGGACGTAGCCCACGGGCTTCGTCAGGCCACGCGCGAAAGTCCGGATCATGCGGCCGCGCTCTTCCGGATCCTCGAGTTTCGGATCGAGCGGATCGGTATTTTCTGGCAGATTGGCCTCCTTGACGAGCCACGCCGCGGGGTCTTCATAGGCGGGCACGATGCATCCGGTCTCGATCCCAAGCCTTTCGGCTATGCCGGTGGCGAGAATTCCGGCTTGCGCCGTTTGTTCCTCGCCCCGCGCCACACTGGCCGGGGCCGAAGTTTCAGGTCCGGCCGGGATGGTCCGGGCGACGTCCGCAAAGAGGGCGGGATTGTTCCAAACCGGCTTGCCGTCCTTGCGCCAATAGAGCGAGAAGCCCCAGCGCGGCAGACTCTCGCCCGGATACCATTTGCCTTGGCCATGATGCAGCATGCCGCCCGGCGCGAAGCGTGCCTGCAAGCGGCGGATGAATTTGTCGGCGAAGGTGCGTTTCGTTGGTCCTACGGCGGCGGTGTTCCATTCCTCCGATTCGAAGTCGTCGATCGAGACGAAAGTCGGCTCGCCGCCCATCGTCAAGCGGACGTCGTCGCGGATGAGATCGGCATCGATTTGTTCGCCAAGCGCGTCGAGTTCCGCCCAGGCGGAACTCCGAAAAAGGCAGAGTGATCCGGGGCGCCTCTCCAACGCGGGTGACACGCATATCGAAATGGAAATCGACGTTGGCTGGCTCGACCAGCCCGGAAATCGGCGCGGCGGAGCGATAATGCGGCGTCGCGGCAACCGGCAAATGCCCCTCGCCGCAAAACATTCCCGAGGTCGCGTCCATCCCGATCCAGCCGGCGCCGGGCAGATAAACCTCGGCCCAGGCGTGCAGATCGGTAAAGTCCTTTTGGGTGCCTTTCGGCCCGTCCACCGGCTCGATGTCGGCGCGCAATTGAATGAGATAGCCCGAGACGAAGCGCGCGGCCAGGCCGAGACGGCGCAGGATCTGGACGAGCGCCCAGGCCGAATCGCGGCAGGAGCCGGAGCCAAGCTCCAGGGTTTCCTCCGGCGGCTGGACGCCTGGCTCCATCCGGATCAAATAGCGGATCGATTTCCGCAACGCGGTATTGAGATCGACGAGAAAATCAACGACGCGGATGGGGCCCTTGGGCAAGCCCGCGATATAGGCCGCAATGCGGGGGCCCGGCGGTTCCGCATCGAGATAAGGCGCGAGCTGTGCTCTTAACTCAGGGTCGTAAGCGAAGGGAAATTGCTCGGCATAGGGCTCGATGAAAAAGTCGAAAGGGTTGATGACCGCAAGTTCGGCGGTCAGATCGACCTCGATCTTGAACTCCGTCACTTTCTCCGGAAAGACGAACCGCGCTTGCCAATTGCCATGCGGGTCCTGCTGCCAGTTCACGAAATGCTCCGCCGGCGTCACCTTCAGCGAATAGGCGGGGATTTTGGTGCGGCAGTGCGGCGCCGGACGCAGCCTGATGGTCTGCGGCTCAAGAACGACCGGCCGGTCGTATTTATAGTGGGTGATATGATGGATGGCGGCGGAAATGGTCACGTTCGATCGTCCGGGTGCCGGAATCGCCCGGCCAGTATTAATGGTGCGCCGCAAAACTGCAAGCCGCCAGTGATGACGATGATCTCGCCATGCTCGGCGTTGAGGAGCTGGGGTAGGTGGATCTCGGCCTGGCCCAAATTTCGCGCATGGGTGCGGCTCCCGTCCCACTTGGCGTTAAATGTCATGCGACAAGCGAATTAATCGTCCCGCAAGATCGCTTCAGGCTGCTGTGGGTTCGGAAATATCGTGGCCGCCCACCGGTGGTCGTTGAAGCCGCGGGCGGGTTGCGACCGGCACCGTTCCAGTTTTTTGATAAGTCTTTCCGTTTCGGTCGCCGGATTGTCAAACCAATCGGTCGACCAGACTCGGACAAGATCCCAGCCGAGCCCCTGGAGCACCTCTTCGCGGAGGCGGTCGCGATCGCGCGCGCTCCTGCTCGAATGATAGCGCGCCCCATCACATTCGACACCGGCAAGAAACATCTCGCGGTGATCCGGGTGGCGAACGCCAAGATCGATCTTATAACCGGAAACACCGACCTGGTAGACAACGTCATAGCCGCTACGGCGCAGACGATCCGCCACTTCTACCTCGAAGTCGCTGTCTGGCTCCCCGACCGTCTGTACCACCGCGCGCCCCCGCGTTTCGGCGTATTCGAGATGGCGCTTAAGAACTTGCACACCTTGGTGACTCCCTTCGGCCGGTTTTACATCCGCCGATCCGAACGATGCGAAAATGCGCATGCGCGCGCGAGAAAAGAGGACATTGAGACGCCGATGACCTTGCTTCCCATTTATGGGCCCGAACCGCCGCTTCATGGCAGTGGCGCCCGGCTCACGGCCGTACGTGAGGGAGATGAATATAAAATCCCGCTCGTCTCCCTGAACGCTCTCAAGATTCTTTATAAAGACTTCGTCTCCCTTTGACTTTACCTTCTCCCGGTAACGGTCGACCAGCGCATCATTGGCCGAGATCCGGCGTACCTCCTCGCGGAGCAATTCGCACTGAGTTGCGTTGATCGCCACAATGCCGAGCGTTGGGATCGTCACTTCGCTTTCTTCCGCAAAATGACGCATGAATTCGACGAGTTCTTGGGGGAGAAGGCCCGCTTCGATCACGTTTCTACGGGCTTGACAGAAGCCATCGACACGCACGAGGTCCACCGAAAACGATGCGGGCCGTGCTTGTGGAAATGTGATGAGCGCATTTTTATAGAATTCGGCGTCGGAGAAAGCGATCAAGCTTTCGCAGCGGCTACGGTAATGCCATTTGAGACACCGGAGTTCACGGAAACTCCTTTAGCACGCTTCGAGGATCAATTCGTCATCGATATCCTCGAAGTCATCGTCGGACGATGGTTTCTCGTCCAACCGGGCAAAGAAATCGGCCGGTGGCAATTGCTTGGGATCGCCGAGCGCGACAATCTGCTTGGCCCGCAAGAATCCGCCGAGAGCATCCTCGGGCTGCATCTGCGAGGCTTCGTCGATCACAATTACATCGAATACGAGCTTCCCAGGGGTAAGAAATTTGGCAAGCGACAGCGGCGACATCATAAGGCACGGCTTCAATGTCTGGATTGCCTG
The DNA here is from genome assembly GCA_963706215.1 of uncultured Alphaproteobacteria bacterium. GTDB lineage: Bacteria > Pseudomonadota > Alphaproteobacteria > Rhizobiales > Beijerinckiaceae > Methylocapsa. The sequence goes on from OY970154.1 coordinate 1,632,166, forward strand.
ACCGGCTCGCGACAGCAGATCCCTCGCCGGAGTGAAGCGCCGCTGTTTCGCGAATTCATTGCGGAGCAGTGCGGTGTCTGTCCAGGTATTTCTTGGCCCGTAATAGAATCCAGCCGCCGGCGTCACGCGGAGGAGCTTGCCTTTCACGGCATTTCGATCGACGTCGATCTTCCGGCGATCTCTCTCGGCAAATAATTTGCGCCGCGCTTCGAGGGTCGTTCCATTGGCGTTGAGGGCCGGTGTCGTTCGCCGTATGCGGTCGGCGTGCCGCTCCGAAACAAATGTCTCGAAAACTCTCTGTAACCGCCCGGCGTCGAGCAAGAGCTTGTCGGCGCTGGCCAGGAAGTCGGACAGACCCGCTTGCGCGAGGACCTCGCGTTGATGCCGTAGCGCGAGCATTTCGTTGATCTCTAGCTGGTGCGCGATCAAAAGATCGCATCGCTTGGGAAGCGCGGCGGGCGGAAGAGGCTCGAAATCGCGCATCCCGAAGTCGCCGGTGACACTAGGGCCTGTTTACAATCGGGGATTCCCAATCGAGCAGGAATTTGATTGAAGGCTGAAAAAGCAGGAGGCCAGCCTTGATTCGGAAATGTTCGGCCAACGGACAGTGGATTCGCATCGCGCCGGAATTGCCTGGAAAGCCTGGCGATCCGGGGTGTCCGGGGAAGGGCAATCGATTGTTTGTCGAAGCGGCTTTGTGGATCGCCCGCACCGGTTCTCCCTGGCGCGGTCTACCGGCCGGGTTCGGCAAATGGTTCACTGTCTACACGCGTTTCTGGCGACGGGCGCGCAAGGGCGTATGAAAGCGGGTTTTTGAGGCGCTGTCGAACGATCCGGATTTCGAATACGGGATGATCGACGGAACGATTTGCCGGGTCCATCAACATGGGGCCGGCGCAAAAGGGGGACTCATAATCAGGCCATTGGCCCTCATCCCGAGCCTGCCGAAGGACGCGCGGCGGGCTGACGGCGAAATTAGGTGCGCTCGCCGATGCTTTGGGCAATCTCATCACCTTCGTGTTGGTTCCCGGCCAACGTCACGGCGTCAATCTCGCCGGCATGCTCATGAATAGTGTCGCTTGCGGCGCGTTTCTCGGCGACAAGGCCTTTGACGCCAACAAAGTGCGCGACTTCCTCGCCGCAAGGAAAATCGAAGCGGTCATCCCTGCGCGCAAGGGAACAAAAGGCGGCGGCGCATACGACAGGGAGAACTACAAATGGCGTCATTTGATTGAGAATTTCTTCTGCAAACTCAAAGCTTCTCGCCGCATCGCCACCCGTCATGAAAAAACCGGCGCGTGCCTTGCCGCCATGATATATGCGGTCAATATCGTCATAACCACGATATGATTGTAAACAGGCCCTAAAATCGTGGAACGGCGCGGCTTTTTTGCGCGGATATCTCGCACGGGATTTGGGTAAGATTTTAGCAAGGGCTTTTAAGGATCGCGCGGGTGCCGGCAACGGGACCAGATCATGCCTGTCCTTGTAATAACGATATGGTTTGATGACCATGACCAGCTTCGGGTAAGGCTCCCGATGAAACTGGTTTGCAGCCGATTGAAACGGCGTCTTTCGTTTTTCGTCATCCCGCGAACCCTTGTCAAGGTCCGCGCGGTACGTTTCGCTGGAGGAGAAGAATCCTGTTCTCCTGCGGGGACGCGCGCAATTTTTATCCGGAGAAAAGCCAGTGGGGGACCTTATAGTTTTCAAACCAGCGAGAGGCGGCGCGCGCGTGGGGGCGAACACGCTTGACCACGGCGCGGTCGTCGTTTTCACCGGCGTTTGGCAAGAACGCGATAAAGACAAGGGCAGCGAAACAAAACGCGCGCGCCGCGTTTCGGGAAGGCGATCGGGGAAAACCGGCGGCAAGCCTGGCGGCGGTCCGCAAATATAAGGCATTTCACGCGAGTCGCCTGCGGCGCGGCCGAGCAAGACCGCCGGCTCGCGTTCGAGGAGCGGGTTCGACGATTGGCTTTCAATCCTGCGCGACTTGCTCGACCGCGCAGACGACCGACTTGACGCGCTCTTCCGCTTCCGCCCTTTCACTCCGATAGGCGGCCAGGGCGCTGACGATCACAAAGCCTTGCGGTTCCGGCGCGACGAGCCGCAAATCCTGCGATGGATCGTCTTCGTCGTCCTCGGCCTCGACGATTTCCAACTGTGCGGCGGTTAGCACGACGACGTCGATCTTGCCTTGTTGCGCCGCAAGGTCCGTCATCGAATAAAAGACCTGTCCGGCGGAAGTGCGAAACGAAAATGTGAGAAGCCTGCCGCCTTCGACATCCGCATGCAAGCGCAAACCGCCTCGCGAGAGGTCGAACGGACAAACGGATTGGACCATCGCGGGGTCCGCGAAAGGGATGACTTGCTTCTCCGGACGCGACGGCGGCAAGATGGTCAGCTGTCCCGGTTTTGCCACCTCCGAAATCCGCGCATATGCATCTTTCGCCGCGAATTCCGGCAGCGCGAATACGGCGACGATGTGCGTAATTCCGGCAATGGCCAGGACGCCAAGGAGCCAGAGAAGCGCCGCGAGGAGGCGATCGATCAGGTTCATTCGCAACGGCCCTTGACGAGGCCCGGCATGCTCGCGGGGTCGAGAGCCGCGGCGGGGGCACCGAGTTCGCTATCATAGAGACGCAGAACGAGAATGAATTTCGAGGTGTCGCCTATCGGCAGCCAATTACCCGGCCGGGCATGGCGAGAGAGGGTGATTTCGAATTGGCCGTCGCTCGCGCGGAGAACCTCGCTTGAGGTAAAGCCCGGCCGGCCCGCCGTGTTGGCGATCGGGGCGCCCGCCGGCGAGAGCAGCGTCAATGTCCAATAGCGGGCGGAAGGTATTTCGCCCTTCAATGTATAATCGCATGCCGGGTCGAATTCGGCGCCGTTGCTGTCGCCATGGGCGACGAAGCTCATTCCTTCCAATTCGCTCAAGGACGTTTCGCCCGAATAGGCAAGAATGGCGCGGGCGTAGGGATCGGTATCCGACGTTCCGTTGCGCGGCCAGCCGGTCCATGGACCCGCCGCGATGGCCCCAAAACCCTTTCCGCGCTCGACCACGACGAAGGTAACGAATAGTCCGAGAAGAACGCCCATGCAGACGGCCGACACGAATTTGCCCAGAATTGTGCCGTGCGCCTCGTAGCTTCTTTTCATCGCAATGGCCGTTCCGAGGCTCATCCGCCGCCCCCGGCCGTAGCGTTGCCCGCCGCCGCTGGGATGTCCCGTCCGGTGCCGCCGCGCGCAGGACCGTTCGCTGCGACGCCCGTGTCCCCGCGCTGCTTTTGCATGTTCGTCATCGCGGCTTCGATGACGGCGAGCGCCGAAGCCGTGGCCGCCGGCAAACTGGCTGGCCGGCGTGGCGCTTCGGCGCCAGCGGTACCGGCGGCCGGTGGCGGTGGCCCCGCGAGGGCCGGCCTGCCGGGCAAAGGCTTCAATTCAATGCCCTGATGCGCATATTCCATGACGTCGTGCCAGGTTGCGGCGGGCAACGAGCCGCCCGTCATCTTATTCATCGGGGTGGAGTCGTCATTGCCGAACCAGACCGCGCCGACATAATTGCCGGTGAAGCCAATGAACCAGGCGTCCTTGTAATCGTTTGTCGTCCCGGTTTTGCCGGCGACCTCGATATTGTCGAGTTGCGCGCGTCTTCCGGTGCCCGCCAGGACGACCTGCATCAGCATCGAATCCATGGTCACGATCGTGTCGGGATCGATCACTTGGCGTGGCGGCGGCGCATCGCGATCGTGCCGGTAGATCACTTCGCCGCGGCTGTTGGCGATCTCCACCGCCGCATAAGCAGGCGCGCGCAAGCCGCCATTGGCGAACGTGCAATCGGCCGAAGCCATCTCGATGACGGTAACTTCGACGCAGCCGATCGGCAAGCATACCGTATCCGGCAATGGCGTCGTCACGCCCATTTTTCGTGCGGTATCGATGATCTTGGCGCGGCCGCGTTTGGCGCTCTCGAAGATATTGTTGTGCCCCGGGACCGGATCGGCCTCGCCGATCGCGATCGACAATTTGACCGCGACCACGTTTATCGAATGCGCAAGGGCGTTCACCAGCGGCAAGTGGCCCGCATAGGAGTTTTTGTAATTGCGCGGGCACCAATTGCCGATGCAGATCGGCGCATCGACGACAATCGTCGAGGGCTTGAATTTGCCGGTCATGAGCGCCGTCAGATAGACGAAAGGCTTGAACGAAGAGCCCGGCTGGCGTAGCGCGTCCGTGGCGCGGTTGAACTGGCTCTCGCCATAGTCGCGGCCGCCGATCATCGCCCGGATCGCGCCGAGCGGTTCGAGAACCACCATCGCGCTTTGTTTGGCGTGATAGGCCGGCCCGTGCTCGCGCAATTGATCCTCGATGATCGCGTCGGCGTGTTTCTGCAGATTGCTGTCGAGGGCGGTGCGCACGGTGAGCACACGCTCGTCGCCGAGTTTCTTTTCCTCGGCGAGTTTTTTCACCTCGTCATAGGCATAATCGAGATACCAATCCGGGGTGAGGTCCCGGCTGCGATCGACCGGCGTCGCCGGATTGCGAAGCGCCGCATAAATCTGCCCCTCGGTGACATAGCCCGCCTCGACCATATTGTTCAAGACATCGGCTGCCCGCGCGCGGGCAGCAGGCAGATTGATATGCGGCGCGTATTTGGTTGGCGCCTTGAAAAGACCGGCAATCATGGCGGCTTCGGCAAGCGAGAGCTCACGCACGGATTTGCCGAAGTAAAATTCCGCCGCGGCCTGCACCCCAAAGGCACCGCCGCCGAGATAGGAGCGATCGAGATAAAGCTGCAATATCTCGCGTTTTGTCAAACGGGCCTCGAGCCAGATCGCGAGATAGGCCTCCTTAATCTTGCGTGCCAGCGTCCGCTCGTTTGAAAGAAATAGATTTTTTGCCAATTGCTGGGTAATGGAAGAGCCGCCCTGGACCACCGAGTTGGCCCGCGCGTTGACGGTCATGGCCCGCAGCGTGCCGATCACGTCGATCCCGAAGTGATCGAAGAACCGCCGGTCCTCCGTCGCGACCACCGCGTGGATCAGATTTTGCGGCAGTTCGTCGAACGGGACCTTGTCGTCGTGCCTGATGCCGCGCCGCCCGACCTCCTGGCCATAGCGGTCGAGAAAGGTCACCGCGAGGTCGGTTTTCTTCAGCCAGTTGTCGGAGGTTTCCTGGAAGGCCGGACCGGCAAGGGTGAGGGCCAGCAGGCCCAAGCCAATTCCGAGGGTGAGCGTCTCGCAGGCGACTTCGTTGAGGACGTGCCGCCAGCCTGCAAGATGGAATCCGTCCATGAAGGCCGAAAAGGAGGCGTAATTTTCGCGCGCGCGTTCCCGGCTCGCATGGAGCGAGGAATCGACAAACGCATCTACGGCAAGCAAAGCCCGCGCGATTTTCCGGCGAAGACGCGACGATCGCATATCATCGAACAAAATTGCAGCTCCGACACATGCCGGCATATGGGATGCCGGAAACTTCGCCAGATTAAAGCATCTTCCATTGCGATGGAAACATACTCTTGCGCGGATAGTGGGTCAGCTTGAAAAAGGCGAGTCCTAAATGCAGATTATTCCAAACTCTTGGCGTCGATCAGACAGCGCGCGTTTTCGGAATTCCGGCGGCGGGCCCAAGGCCATTTCCTCGGCATCTTCCGGGCCTCCCAGATTGCCCGAAGAACTCGCGGAATGGCGAGAATCGTTATCGAGATGGATTTACGGCCTTGGATCGGGCGTTCGACAATAAGGGTTGCTTTACGAATTGTCTCAATGCCGTCTCCAACCGCGTCGAGTACGATGGGGCGAAGCAATAAATTCTGGCGGTGTGGCCATTCGCCTTAATATTATCATTTTGATGCTGAACCTAAGCGGAGTAGCCCCTTGACGCAGGGGTGAGGCGGGACCACATTGTTGCGTTCAAATCCACGTCGGACGCGGACTTATTCGCCAAATGCGCGGGTGCGCTGGCATAGGGGTTATTGTTCTCGCTCCTTGCTAGATAAGTAATGACGAAGAACGTCACAAGATAGCTTTTTGAGACACGTTCATGGCTGACCAAGAGCGAATTGCGCTATTCATCGATGGCGCGAATTTGTATGCGACCGCGAAATCGCTGGGGTTCGATATCGATTATAAGCGGCTGCTTAAGGAATTTCAAAGCCGGGGAAAATTAATCCGGGCATTCTACTATACGGCCCTGGTGGACGATCAGGAATACTCCTCGATCCGGCCGCTCGTCGATTGGCTGGATTATAATGGCTTCGCCGTGGTGACCAAGCCGACAAAGGAGTTCGTGGATTCCCTCGGCCGGCGCAAGGTCAAGGGAAATATGGACATCGAACTGGCCGTGGACGCCATGGAAATGGCCGACCACATCGACCATCTCGTCCTTTTCTCCGGCGACGGCGACTTCCGCTCCCTGGTCGAGGCGGTGCAGCGCAAGGGCGTCCGCGTTTCCGTCGTTTCGACGAATGCGACGCAACCCTCAATGGTGGCCGATGAATTGCGCCGCCAGGCGGACGAATTCATCGACATTACGCATCTCGCCCCGAAAATCGGCCGCGACCCCGTCGACCGGCCCGAACGCTCGCAAAAGCTGCAAGACCGGCGGCCAGCGCCGGTGGGCAATTTCGATCCCGCGCTGGCCGAGGATCGCTCGTAAAATCGTTCCGCGCGAAGTCGATTGAGGGGAGCGGGCAAACCATCGTGGCGGCGTCCCGGGAACGCCCGCTCGCCCGTGAGCCGGACCCCGACTGTTCGTTTTGCCCGCGGCTCGCGACATTTCGCGATTCCCTCAGGTCGGCGCAGCCAGAATGGCACAACGCCCCGGTTCCGGCTTTCGGAGCGCTTGACGCGCGTTTGCTGGTGGTTGGCCTCGCTCCTGGTCTGCGCGGTGCCAACCGCACGGGGCGGCCGTTTACCGGCGATTCCGCCGGCGATCTTCTCTATGAGACCTTGATCGAATTCGGCTTTGCGACGGGCGCTTACGGAGCGTCTATCGACGATGGCCTGCGACTCGTCTCATGCGTGATCACCAATGCCGTGCGCTGCGTGCCACCGCAAAACAAGCCGAAGCCGTCGGAAATCAAGAGCTGTCGCCCCTTTCTCGCGGCAACGATCGCGGCCCTGCCGGATCTTTGCGCGGTCGTCGCCCTCGGGCGGATTGCCCATGAGTTGGTCGTTCGTTCGCTCGGACTGAAGCCGGCCGCGTATTCCTTCGGGCATGGCGCCGAACATCTCCTGATTGCAGGCGAAGCGGCCGGAAACCGCTGGCAACCGGGCACAAGGGTGATTACGCTTGTCGACAGTTATCATTGCTCCCGCTATAACACCAACACCGGTGTGCTGACGCAAGACATGTTCCGGGCTGTTTTCGCCAAAGTCCGCGAAAGGCTTTGACGACGGTATCTCCGCGAAGCGGACGGGCCTTCGGCAAGCGGCGGCGGTTTGAGAAGCCAGCTTTTGAGCACGGACCCTGAACCTGAGCGCCGCAGCAAGGAACAAAGCCTTGCCGCTGATCGCCGCGATCAATTTCTTGGAATGGCGCCGGCGCCCGCGGCGGCGGCGAGGTTCAGCCGCCGCTTCTTCGCCAAGATCGTGGCGGCCTCGCTGCTTGCGCATGGATGTCTCGCGTTCGCCTTCGTACTTTTTGACGAGACACCTAATCCCTCCGGACCGGCGCGCGAAATTCCGGTCGAGGTAGCGGCGGAACCGCCGCCGCCAGAGCAAAGACCGGCGGCGCCGGGTGCGGGCGAAAAACCCGCCGCGCCGAAGGAAGCCGTGCAATCTCCCAGCCGCGAGCCTCGGCAAACACTGGAGACGCAGGCAAATCCCAAGCCCGCGAACGAGTCAAGGTCCGGTCCGAATCCCGTCCCAAAGCCTGCCGCGCCGCAACCGTCCGCGACCGGCGGACCACGGGCGCCCGCCAAGCCGGCACGCGAAGACATGGCATATGAACAGATAGCGCGCGAACGCCGCCCGGCAGCGATGCTCGCGGGCGGGCCGCGCCAGGAAGCGGGAGCCGAACAGCGGCGGCCGGTGCAAACCGGCGTTCCGCTGCCCTTCGATTCGGGGCCGGATAGTTTTCGCGCCGTCGCGGTGCCTTTGGCGGCCGCAAACGGCGGCGATGCGATGAGCTATAAGGCCATCCTCGGCGGGATGCTGGAGCGGGTGAAACATTATCCCGAGACCGCGCGCCAAAGAGGTGCCAAGGGGATTGCCACCGTCCGATTTGTTCTCGACGAATTCGGCCGGATCGCGTCGGTTTCCCTGCTGCGGTCGAGCGGCGAAGCCGATCTCGATGCCGAAAGCGTGGCCGTGGTCAACCGTGCCGCTCCCTTTCCGCCGCCGCCCCCCGGCGCGCAACATTCCTTTGCGATCGAAGTTGCCTTCGGCACGGGAAATTGAGTTCCGCGTTTTGCCAGCACCTCTTCGACGGAGGCCCTGAACCACTCGCCATTGATCGGGCCGTTGCGCACGAAGGGCGCGGTCAGCTGGTCCCAGCGCGGCCCGGCGGCGAAGGTGGTGGTTTTCCAATGACCATGGGGCGCGGCCCCATCCAGGCGCTGGCCGCGTGGGATGCATCCATAGCGGTGCTCCATGTTGGCCGAAGCTCAAGTCTCGTCGATGAAGACGAGCCGCGCCGGGTTCAGACAGGGCTGCCGCTCGCGCCATTGGAGCATGCCGGAATTGAAAAAGGCGAGCAACTTTTTTGAGGCCGTGTTCTAGGCAGTGGGTTTCCGACACGGTGGCGCGGAAGAATCCGCGGCAATTGACATTCGCGTTTGCGCCGTGGACGCGCGGCGCCATCCTTCGCCAGGGAACCCGATCAAGGACAATTTCCATGTGGTGTTGCGCGCGGCGCCGGTGGGACGGCTGTTGGCTCGGCATCGCCCGCGGGACCGTGATGAAACCCTCGCGCGGCCACGGCTGAAAGGTTAGGCTGGCTCGTCAGGACTAGCTGGAAATCAAGGCGCGGCTGGGGCCAAAAAATCGAACCGCCCCTTGTTGCAACCACCCGCGCGTCATCGCATGCGCTTGATCCCGGCGATCTTTTCGCGCGGCCATAGGCGGTTCGGACGAACCCAAAAAGGCGGCGTCAACGGCGCGGTGTTGATCGCGTTTCCGAAACGATCGATTGCAGGCGCCAGGCGCGAAATCTTTTCGATCGCCGATCGCGGACCGGCCCGCACCGCTCGAAAACCCAGGGCGTTTATTGAAAGCCCGAAGCGAAAGTCGCGGCTGTTTCATTTGCCTCATTGCCCGCCGGATCGCGACCCTGACGAACTCGCGTGGAAGCACCTGAAGGCCGCCACCGCCGGCCGCGTCGTGATTGCCAAAAAGGCCGACTTCCAGCGCAAGGTTCGATCATCGATGCGCCAACTGCAAGACGACGCCAAGAAAATTATCTCCTTTTTCCGGAAACGCTCGCGCCAACCCGCCGCCGGAATGTCCTCTTATTTATGAACGAATTATTTATGAACGAATTAATAGATCGAGATTCCGCCGTCAAACTTTCCCCGCGACGCCAAATCCTCGCCAATTCCACCTCCTCCCGGAACGAGGGCGTAAGCAATTACAAATATATGGCCCATAACCTCGCCCGGAAGGCTCCCGGCAAGGACTCTCTCTGTCTCAAGCGCAAAGCCGCACCAGGGGACGGCGAATTCCTCGCAAGCCTCACCGCCGCATGATACAAGGTTCCTCCGCCGGAAAACCAAAGCCGCGCTTCTTGCACCCCCATCGCCGCGGGCCGGCTCAAGGTTAAAACACCTTTAACCGCATCCTGATAATTTGTTGCAAGCTCGCCGGCGCCGCATTCCAAGACGCTTAGCGCACGACCGGATTTAAAGTGAATCGAGTCCTGCTCTAAGCCTCTTGTTTCGCGTGACTTTTGCCGCGAAGCCTAGTCCTTTTCTCGCGCATCGCGCGCGCGTCGTCGTCGCGGCCGGCGGAAGGATCAAGCAAAAATGGAAGCGGCGCAACGGCGGCGGGATAGAATGCGGACAACGGCAAGTTTCACCGCCCTCGATTGTATTCCGGAATCCTTGCGCGCTTTCGCGATGCGGCGCGGCGCCGAACTCGCCGGCCTCGGCCTGATCGGCGCGACGGCGGGGCTTGCCTTGGCTTTGGCGTCCTGGTCGGTCCAGGACCCGAGCTTCAATCATGCGGCCTCGGGACCGGTGCACAATCTCCTTGGCGCGCCGGGGGCCGTTGCCGCCGACCTCGTCATGCAAATGCTTGGCCTTTCGGCGATCGCGTTTCTTACTCCGGCGAGCTTTTGGGGATGGCGGCTCATCGCCGCCCGGCGCCTCGAACGGGTAAAGACCCGGCTGGCGCTATGGCTCGCCGGCGGAGTGTTGTCGGCGGGGATCGCCTCATTGCTGCCGGTCACCGCCCGCTGGCCCTTGCCGACGGGCCTCGGAGGGGTCGTGGGCGATGCGATTCTCGCGGTTCCTAGCCGCATGCTCGCCGGGCACCGCTCCGGAATGCTTTTATTTGCCGCCGTCCTGGCGGGCGGCGCGATCCTCTGCCTGTCGGCCTCCATCAGCCTGCGCGAGTATGCTTCGACGAATTTGGGCGAGGACGAGGAAGACCCTTTGCCGGGCCACCGTGACGCGCCGGTGCCGGAGGATCAGGACGCCGCCGGCGAGCCAGGCTTCGCGCTCGTTTTGCTCGGCGCCATCATTCATGCCGGTCTCAGCCTGAAGGCGGCGTTGGCGCGCCAAATCGCGCGCCGGCGCGCGCCGCCACTGCCCGCGTGGCCCGCCGCGGCGCGGCGGCCTGAAGGCGCCTTCGAGCGGCCGCTCGATCTCGCCACGGAGCCGCTGCACTGGCCACAATCCGAGCCGGGGGAGTCCCAGTTCGACGCCAGCGCCTATGCCCCGCCCGCCGCCCGCGCGGCAAGCGGAAGGACCCCTCCGCGGCAAAACCAGGACCAGGATCGCGACATCTACGCGCCACGCCGCGTCATCGCTCCGGCAGCCGGCGCGTTAAGGCCCGGATCGCGCGCGCTCAAGGAGGTGCAGCCTTCGTTGCTCGACCGGCTGGCGCGGCACGACTATGTCTTGCCGCCGCTGCACATCCTCGGCGAACCCCGGAAGTCAGCCGCGAACAAAGTCTCCGATGACGCGCTCGGCCAGAATGCCAGACTGCTTGAAGGTGTTCTCGATGACTTCGGCGTCAAGGGCGAGATCATTCATGTGCGGCCAGGTCCGGTGGTGACGCTTTACGAACTGGAGCCGGCGCCCGGCATCAAATCCTCGCGGGTAATCGGTCTTGCCGACGACATCGCGCGTTCGATGTCGGCCCTCTCGGCCCGCGTCGCCGTGGTTCAGGGGCGCAACGCCATCGGCATCGAATTGCCGAACCAGCGGCGCGAGACCGTCTATCTGCGCGAATTGCTCGGGTCCCAGGAGTTCGAGAAAACCAAACACCGGCTGGCAATCGCGCTTGGCAAGACTATCGGCGGCGAGCCGATCATCGTCGATCTGGCAAGAATGCCGCATCTTCTCGTCGCGGGTACGACGGGATCGGGCAAGTCGGTTGCCATCAACACGATGATCTTGTCGTTGCTCTACCGGCTGAAGCCGCGGGAATGCCGCCTCATCATGGTCGATCCGAAAATGCTCGAATTGTCGGTCTATGACGGGATTCCGCATTTGCTGACGCCGGTCGTCACCGACCCAAAGAAGGCGGTCGTCGCGCTCAAATGGGCGGTTCGCGAAATGGAGGAGCGCTACAAAAACATGTCGAAGCTCGGCGTCCGCAACATCGACGGGTTTAACGCCCGCGTCGCGGAGGCGGCAGCCAACGGCGAGACCCTCATGCGGACGGTCCAGACCGGCTACGATCGCGAGACCGGCGAAGCGATCTACGAACACGAGGCGATGCAGCTTTCGGTCCTGCCTTTCATCGTGGTGATCGTGGATGAGATGGCCGATCTGATGATGGTCGCCGGCAAGGACATCGAAGGCGCGATCCAGCGGCTTGCCCAAATGGCGCGCGCGGCGGGCATTCACCTCATCATGGCGACGCAGCGCCCCTCCGTCGATGTCATCACCGGGACGATCAAGGCGAATTTTCCAACCCGCATTTCGTTTCAGGTCACCTCCAAGATCGACAGCCGCACAATTTTGGGCGAGCAAGGCGCCGAGCAGCTTCTTGGCTCAGGCGACATGCTGTACATGGCGGGGGGCGGGCGCGTTTCGCGCGTGCATGGGCCTTTCGTCATCGACAGCGAGGTCGAAAAGATCGTCGCGCATCTGAAGACCCAGGGCCAGCCCGAATATCTCGACGCGATCACCGAGGACGCCGATGGGGACGACGAGGACGGCGACGAGCCGGCGCCAGGCAGCATGGATGCCGAGGAAGCGGGCGATCTCTACGACCGCGCCGTCAATATCGTTCTACGCGACAAGAAATGCTCGACGAGTTACATCCAGCGCCGCCTGTCGGTCGGTTACAATAAAGCGGCTTCCCTCGTCGAACGGATGGAGCAGGAAGGCGTGGTCGGCGCGCCCAATCATTCGGGAAAGCGCGCGATTTTGGTTGGCGGCGGCATCGACCGCGGTGCGTTCGATGTTGCCGACGATGGATGATTTGGCGCGCTCGCGGCGGCTGCCGCCGTATATGGCCGGTCGCTGCCTTTTCAGGCGTTTTGGACGCTTGGCTTTGCTCGCCGCCTCACATTCGCGCCTGGAGATGGCCCCTCGTAATCGACGGGACTTCGGAATAACGGCATATTTTGCTATCAAAGACTATAAAATTTGTGGATATTTGCGAGCCGGCTCAGTATTGTCGCCGGTTGTATCCGTTTGCACGGCAAATTGCCGGTCGAGGTTGGACTAATGCTCACGAAAAAAGGAAAATATGGTCTGAAGGCGATGGTTCACCTTGCCGGACGCCCGGTGGGCGAGGCGACGCTCGTGAACGACATCGCCAATGCGAATGAAATTCCGAAAAAATTTCTCGACACGATTCTCGGCGAACTGCGCAACGCCGGCTTCGTTTTTTCAAAAAAAGGCAAAGGCGGCGGCTACTCGTTGGCCCGGCCGGCGCATGAAATCAAGGTGGGCCATATCGTTCGCGTCCTTGATGGGCCGCTCGCTCCCCTCGCCTGCGCGAGCAAGAATTCCTACCGGCGCTGCGAGGATTGCGCCGATGAGCAACATTGCTGTGTCCGTCTCATCATGCTCGAAGCCCGCGACGCGATCGCGACCGTGCTCGACAATCGCACGCTCGCGGAGATGCGGGCGCTGGCCGGCAAAGACGAAAAAAATCTGATGCATTGCATTTGACGCTCGAAGTCCCGGCGGAACGAGGAAGCCCGCCCGGCGCGCCGCGCTCAGCAAATTTTCATCTCATCTGATCAAAACCGGGTCAACCCAAGCGAACGGTCCGGACGGCGCCGTCGAGGAGCCGGTCGATCGCCGTGGCGACGGCATCGACCGGCGCCATCCCATCGACCGTTTTCAGGACCGCCTTTTTCGCATAAAAGGCGGCGACGGGCGCCGTCTCGGCGTGATAGGCGTCGAGCCGGGTGTTGAACGCTTCCGGGGTGTCGTCGGCGCGCACCGTTCCGCCGCACGCGAGGGTGTCGTTCGCGCGCTTGGCGATCCGCGCAAGCAGCGCCGCCTCGTCCACCTTGAGTTCGATGACGGCATCGAGATCGAGGTTCCTGGCGCCCAGCATTTTGGCCAAGGCCTCCGCTTGACGCACCGTGCGCGGGAATCCATCCAGGATAAAGCCCCCTTTGGCGTCCGGCGCCGCGATACAATCGGCGACGATGCCAACCACCGTCTCATCCGGCACTAGGCCGCCCTTGTCCATGATCGCCTTTGCCTCGATCCCGGCCGGCGTTGCGGCCTTGACCGCGGCGCGCAGCATGTCGCCCGTGGACAATTGCGGGATATGATATTTCTCCTTGAGCCGCGCCGACTGTGTGCCTTTTCCGGCGCCGGGCGGTCCAAGAAGGACCAGTCTCATCGGCGTTTCCCCCGCAATTTGGCTTTTTTCACAAGGCCCTCATATTGATGCGCCTGCAGATGGCCCATGATCTGAGCCACCGTGTCCATGGTGACGCTGACCACGATGAGGAGAGACGTTCCGCCGAAATAAAACGGCAGCGCCGCATAGGAGATCAGCATTTCCGGCAACAGACAGATAAGGGCAAGATAGGCGGCGCCGAGAACCGTGACGCGGGTCAGGATTGTGTCGATATATTGCGCTGTCCGCTCCCCCGGCCTTATCCCTGGCACGAAGCCGCCGTGTTTCTTGAGATTGTCCGCCGTCTCCGCCGGATTAAAGACAATGGCAGTGTAGAAAAAAGCAAAAAAGACGATCAGCCCGACATAGGCGACCATGTACAGCGGGCGGCCGTGACCGAGATAGGTGGTGATGGTCGCGAGAATTCCGGTGCCGTCCCGGCTCTGTGAGAAATTGGCGATCGTGACCGGCAACAGCAAAAGCGAGGACGCAAAAATCGGCGGGATGACCCCGGATGTATTCAGCTTCAGCGGCAGAAAAGAAGTTTGGCCCTCATAGATTTTATTGCCTTGCTGACGTTTGGGATAGGTGATCAGAAGCCGCCGCTGCGCCCGTTCCATGAACACGATGAAGGCGACCACCGTAACCGACATCGCCAGCACCCCGATGATCAGTCCCGTCGAGATCGCGCCCTGGCGGCCGAGTTCCAAGGTATTGACGATGGCCTGAGGAAAAGCCGCGACAATGCCGGCGAAGATAATGAGCGAGGATCCATTGCCAATGCCGCGCGAGGTGATCTGTTCGCCGAGCCACATCAGAAACATCGTGCCGCCCATTAAGGTCAACACGGTGGAAATGCGGAAGAACAGCCCAGGTTCGAGGACAACTCCAGGCTGGCCTTCGAGCCCCATCGAGATGCCATAGGCTTGGAAGGCGGCGAGAACGACCGTCAGATACCGCGTGTATTGATTGATGACCTTGCGTCCGGACTCGCCCTCCTTCTTCAAGGCCTCCAATGTCGGGAAGACCGACGTCAGCATCTGAATGATGATCGAGGCGGAGATGTAAGGCATGATGTTCAACGCGAAGATCGCCATGCGCTGGACCGCGCCGCCGGCGAACATATTGAACAATTGAAGAACGCCCTGCTGGTTGCCGGTAAAGCTCTTTTCGAAAACCGCGGGGTCGATTCCAGGCAAGGGGATGTAGGTCCCCAGACGATAGATGACCAACGCCGCGAGCGTGAACAAAATACGCTTTTTGAGTTCCTCGGCCTTGCCGAACGCACTCCAATTGATATTCGCCGCGAGCTGCTCCGCCGCCGATACCATTTACTGCTCCCTTGACACGCGAGGTGCCAGAACGTTTTTGACCGTTTGACTTCCAGGGGACTCGGAAAGTTCCAAATCTCCTCCCGGCGCCAACAATTGTCGAGGCCAGGACGTTTTAAAGCACCGCGCTTTGCGGCAAGCGTATGTTCCGTCCGCCGTGACGAACGCCGGCCTCACGTCTTGGCGGCGAACCTAAGCGCCGGCCACCGGAGCTTCGATTTCCTTTGTTAACAAAACGATCGACCCGCCGGCGCCCTCGATCGCCGCCACCGCGCTCTTCGACACCGCGGCCACCTCGAAGACGAGCTTTGCCGCAAGCGCGCCCTTGCCCAGGATCTTGACGCCCTCGCGCGGTTTGGCGCAGACACCGGCGCCGATCAACGCCTCGATCGTCACAGGGGCCGCCGCATCGAGCTTGCCCGCATCCACCGCGGCCTGAACGCGGCCGAGATTGACTTCATTATAGCGGATCGAAAAGGGGTTCCAGAAGCCGCGCTTTGGCAGCCGCCGGTGCAGCGGCATCTGCCCCCCCTCGAAGCCCTTGATCGCGACACCGGTTCGCGCTTTCTGTCCCTTGACGCCCCGCCCGCAAGTCTTACCCTTTCCAGACCCGATCCCGCGCCCGACGCGCATGCGCGGCTTCAACGCCCCGGCATTGTCGGCTATATCGTTGAGCTTCATCGTCTTGTCCTCGTTTCGTCCCGCGCCTCATCGACGATGCGGACGAGATGCGCCACTTTCGCGATCATGCCGCGCACGGCGGCGGTGTCTTCAAGCGAGGACCGCCGGCCGATCCTGTTCAGGCCAAGACCGATAAGCGTCGCGCGTTGCGACGCGGGACGCCCGATTGGACTCCTGATCTGTTCCACGATGATCCGGGCCACGGGATTTGCCGTCATGGTTAGTTCCCTTACGCTTCGCTCGCGGCTTCCGTCTCGCCGCCTTGGCGGCGCGCCTGGAGAGTCGATACCTTGAGGTTGCGCCGCGCCGCGACGGCGCGGGGCGAGTCTTCCCGTTGCAGGGCATCGAAGGTCGCGCGCACCATGTTATAGGGATTTGATGATCCCTGCGACTTGGCGACGACATCGTGCATGCCGAGGGTCTCGAAAATGGCGCGCATCGGACCGCCGGCGATGATGCCGGTCCCGGCCGGCGCCGCGCGCAGCACCACGCGGCCCGCCCCGTGCCGCCCATTGACGTCATGGTGCAAGGTGCGGCCCTCCCGCAGCGGCACCCGGATGAGCGAGCGCTTCGCGGATTCGGTTGCCTTGCGGATGGCTTCGGGAACCTCGCGGGCCTTGCCATGGCCAAAGCCGACCCGGCCCTTCTGATCGCCGACGACGACGAGCGCGGCGAAGCCGAACCTGCGGCCGCCCTTCACCACCTTGGCGACGCGATTGATATGGACCAAACGATCCATGAATTCACTGTCGCGATCCTCGCGATCGCGGCCCCGGCCGCCTTCCCCGTCACGCGCCATGAGTTGGTTCCATTTTCCCATCCGCCCCGCGTTTATTCCGCCGCGCGGCCAACAGCTTATTTGCCGCTCGCCTTAAAATTTGAGGCCGCCTTCGCGGGCGCCTTCCGCCAGCGCCTTGACACGTCCGTGATACATATAGGCACCGCGGTCGAACACGACTTCGCTTATTCCGGCCCGCGTCGCACGCTCGGCAAGCTGCCGGCCGACGATCTTCGCCAACTCCACTGTTGCCCCGCTCTTCAGGCCTTCCCGGTTGGCTTTTTCGAGCGACGACGCGGCGGCGAGGGTGCGGCCCAAGCCATCGTCGACGATCTGGCAATAGATCTGCTTCGACGAGCGGAAGACAGTCAGCCGCGGCTTGCCATAGGCGTGGGCCCGGAGCGACCGCCGGACACGCGCCTGGCGGCGGGCTGTCACCGTATTATCTTTTGCCATGCGCCCAAATCCTTGCTTTCGTCTCTTCTACTTCTTCTTGCCTTCCTTGCGAAAGATAAATTCCTCGGCATATTTTACGCCCTTGCCCTTATAGGGTTCGGGTGGCCGCAAGGCGCGGATTTCCGCGGCGGTCTGCCCCACCTGCCGCTTGTCGATGCCGGTGATCGAGAGTTCCGTCGGCTTTGGCGCGGCAATTGCGATTCCCGCTGGAATCGGGAAAGTCACGTCGTGGCTATAGCCAAGCGAAAGGCGAACGCTTTTGCCCGAGACCACGGCCTTGTAGCCGACCCCGGTGATCTCGAGTTTGCGTTCGAAACCTTTCGAGACGCCGATCATGAGACTATTGATCATCGCCCGCGTCGTGCCCCACATCGCCCGCGCCTGCGTGCTGTCGTTACGCGGCGTGACCGCGATGTTGCCGTCCGCCAAAGCCACGCTCACGTGATCGGGCGCGGTGAAGGATAGCTCTCCCTTGCCGCCCTTCACCGAAATGGACTGGCCGTCCACCTTGGCCGTTACGCCGGCGGGGACGATAACCGGCTTTTTTCCGATCCGCGACATGCTAGGATTTCCTCGTTCTTCCGGTTAGAAGACCTTGCAGAGGACTTCGCCGCCGACATTGGCGTCGCGCGCGGCATGGTCGGCCATGACGCCCTTGGGGGTTGAAACAATCGTAATTCCCAAGCCGTTCGCGACGCGCGGCATCGCATCGACGGCGGCATAAACGCGGCGCCCTGGCTTCGACACCCGTTCGATCTCGCGAATGACCGGGGCGCCGTCGGAATATTTCAGTTCGATTTCGAACTCGGTGCGGCCATTGCCATATTCGGTCGTCGAATAGCCGCGAATATAGCCTTCCGATTGCAACACGTCGAGCACATGCGCGCGCAGCCGCGATCCCGGCGTCTGCACCTTGCCCTTGCGGCGCATCTGGGCATTGCGGATGCGGGTGAGCATATCGCCCAACGGATCGTTCATGGCCATGATCCGCCCTCCTACCAGCTCGATTTCACGAGACCGGGGATCAGGCCTTTCGAGCCCAATTCCCGGAGCGCGATGCGCGACATTTTCATTTTGCGGGTAAAGCCGCGCGGGCGCCCGCTCACCTCGCAGCGGTTGCGAATCCGCGAAGCGGCGGAGTTGCGCGGCAGTTCGGCAAGCTTGAGGCGCGCGGCGAAGCGCTCCTCCATCGTCAGGGCCTCGTTATTGGCGATCGTCTTCAAGCGGCGGCGGCGGCCGGCATATTGCCTGACCAGTTTGATGCGGTGGTTGTTTTTCTCGATCGAACTTTTCTTCGCCATGAACCTGTGCCTCTAGTTTCCGCGTTTGAACCCTGTTCGTTTCACTGCCGGAACGGGAAGTTGAAGGCCCGCAAAAGCGCGCGCGCCTCGTCGTCGGATTTTGCCGTCGTGCAAACGATCACGTCGAGACCCAAAATGCTTTCCGCCTTGTCGTAGTCGATTTCCGGGAACACGATATGTTCCTTGATCCCCAGCGCGTAATTGCCGTGGCCGTCGAAACTCTTCGGGTTGAGGCCGCGAAAATCCCGGACCCGGGGCAGCGCGATCGTGACCAACCGGTCGAGGAATTCATACATCCGCGTCTTGCGCAAGGTGACCTTGGCTCCGATCGGCATGTTCTCGCGCACCTTGTACGTCGCGATCGCCTTGCGGGCATGGGTGATGACCGCCTTCTGACCGGCGATCAGGCCGAGGTCGGCCGCCGCGAGGGTGACCTTCTTGGTGTCGTTGACCGCCTCGCCAACACCCATGTTGAGGACGATCTTCTCGATGCCCGGCACCTCGAACCGGTTCTTGTAACCGAATTGCGCGACGAGCCGGGGCCGCACGACCTCTTCGTAATGTTTTCTGAGCCGCGGCAGGTAATCCTTGGGCGGCGCAAGCGCTTCCGCGGTGGCCGCTGGCCTCGCGTCGCCCCGGCTCTCGGAGGCTGGTTTCTTGGCCTTGGCGGCGGCCTTTGGAGCACCCTTCGCGGTGTTCTTGGCGGTATCTTTACCGGCGTCCTTGCCCGCGGGTTTGCCCGTGCCCTTGGTTCCGCCCTTGCCGGTTTTCCCCTCAGCCATCGATCAATTCCCCGGAGCGCTTCGCGAAACGAACCTTGCGGCCGTCCGTCAAGATCTTGAATCCTACCCGCGTGGGCTTGCCGCTCTTGGGGTCGGCCATCGCCAGATTCGATAAATGGATCGGAGCCTCCTTGGTGATGATCCCCGCTTCCTGCTTGGCGGACTGCTTCTGGTGCCGTTTCACCGTGTTGACCCCGCGCACGATCGCGCGCTCTTCCTTGGGCTGAACCCGAACGACCTCGCCGGAACGGCCTTTATCGCGCCCGGCGAGGACAACGACCCTATCGCCCTTTTTGATTTTTGCCGCCATCACAACACCTCCGGCGCGAGCGAGATGATCTTCATCTGGTTCCTGGCGCGCAATTCGCGCGGAACCGGCCCAAAAATGCGCGTGCCGACTGGCTCCGACTGGTTGTTGATCAACACCGCCGCGTTGGAATTGAACCGGATCACCGAACCGTCGGCGCGCTTGATGTCCTTGGCGGTGCGCACGACCACCGCCTTCATCACGTCGCCCTTTTTGACGCGCCCGCGCGGAATCGCTTCCTTGACCGAGACGACGATAATATCGCCGACGCCGGCATATTTGCGCTTCGAGCCGCCGAGCACCTTGATGCACATCACGCGGCGCGCGCCGGAATTATCGGCGACGTCGAGGTTGGTTTGCATCTGGATCATCGTCTTGCGCCTTTCTTCCCAGAACGGTTTCCGGCGGCACAAGGCCAACCGCACTTCTGTTGGAAGGAGGTTTTCGCCTCCGCATCAATTAACCAGTCATTTCGCCGCCGCGCCGACGACGGTCCAGCGCTTCAGCTTCGAGATCGGCTTCGTCTCCTCGATCGACACCGTGTCCCCCACCTTGAAAGCTTTCATCTCGTCATGCGCGTGATAATTCTTCGACCGCCGCACCGTCTTCTTCAACAGCGGATGCGTAAAACGGCGCTCGACCTTGACGACGATCGTCTTTTCTTCCTTGTCGCTCACCACGACGCCCTGGAGAATTCGCTTCGGCATGATTTCTTGAACCTGTCTCTCTCAAACCTTGTTGGCGATCCTACTTCGCGCCCTCGTGCCGCTTTTCCGCCGAAAGCGACTTGATCCTTGCGATGTCGCGGCGGACGACGCGCACCCGTGCGGTGTTTTCGAGCTGCCCAGTGGCGCGCTGAAAGCGCAGGTTGAATTGCTCCTTCTTGAGATTCAGGAACTCTTGCTCAAGCTGATCCTTGGACATCACCTTGAGATCGGACAACCGCTGCTTATGTTTCATGACCGTCTCCCCATTACTCGACGATCCGCTGGATGAAGCGTGTCTTGACCGGCAGCTTGGCGGCGGCCAGGAGGAGTGCTTCCCGCGCAAGTTCGACCGGGACCCCGTCGAGCTCGAACATGATGCGGCCCGGCGCGACCCGGCAGGCCCAGAATTCCGGGGCACCCTTGCCTTTGCCCATGCGAACCTCGACCGGCTTCTTCGAGACCGGGACATCCGGAAAAATCCGGATCCAGACGCGGCCGGCGCGGCGCATGTGACGTGTCAATGCGCGGCGCGCGGCCTCGATTTGGCGCGCGGTAATCCGCTCGGGTTCGAGCGCCTTGAGGCCGAACTGGCCGAAATTCAATTCGAACCCGGCTTTCGAGGCGCCGCGTATGCGGCCCTTGAAGGCTTTCCGGAATTTTGTTCGCTTGGGTTGCAACATGGTTCAAACTCTTGAAGCTTGCGCCGGGGCGCGATCAGGCGGCATCGCGTTCGCGCCGCCGCCGGTCTCCGCCGCCGCCGGAATGATCCTGTTCGGCCATTTTCTTGTCTTGCGCCATCGGATCGTGTTCAAGAATTTCGCCCTTGAAGATCCAGACCTTGATTCCGCAGGTGCCATAGGCCGTGTGCGCCGTCGCGGTGCCGTAATCGACATCGGCGCGTAACGTATGCAGCGGCACCCGCCCTTCGCGATACCATTCGAGCCTTGCGATTTCGGCGCCGCCGAGGCGGCCCGAGCAGTTGATTCTTATGCCTTCCGCGCCGAGCCTGATCGCCGATTGCACCGCCCGCTTCATGGCGCGGCGGAAGGCGACGCGGCGCTCAAGCTGCTGGGCGATCGAATCGGCAACGAGGACCGCGTCGATCTCGGGCTTGCGCACCTCGACAATATTGATGAGGACTTCGGACTCCGTCATCTTCGCGACGATCTTGCGAATCTTGTCGATGTCGGCGCCCTTCTTGCCGATCACCACGCCAGGGCGCGCCGAATGGATCGTCACCCGGCATTTCTTATGCGGCCGCTCGATGACGATCTTCGAAATCGCCGCCTGTTTGAGGTTCTTCATGAGCGTGGCGCGAATTGCCATGTCCTCGTGCAAGAGCTTACCATATTCGGTCCTGCCCGCGAACCAGCGCGAATCCCAGGTCCGGTTTACGCCGAGCCGCAGGCCGATCGGGTTGACTTTTTGTCCCATCGCTTTCTCCTTACGCCTGAGAGGCGGCGGCTTCCCGGACAATGATCGTCAAATGCGCGAAAGGCTTACGAATGCGCCCGGCGCGTCCCCGCGCGCGCGGGCTGAACCGCTTCAGGATCATCGCGTTGCCGACATAAGCCTCGGCGACGACGAGATCGTCGACATCGAGATCGTGGTTATTCTCGGCGTTGGCGATCGCGCTCTCGAGGGTCTTCTTGACGTCGAAGGCGCTCCGCTTGCGGGAAAACTCGAGATCGGCGAGAGCCTTCTCAACCTTCTTGCCGCGGATCAACTGCGCCAAAAGGTTCAACTTCTGCGGGCTGACCCGCAGCATCCGGGCGACCGCCTTGGCTTCATTGTCCTTCAGCGCGCGCGGCGCTTTCTCCTTGGCCATGATCAGTCTCTCTCAGCCTCGTTTGGCTTTCTTGTCCCCCGCGTGACCGTGAAAGGTCCGCGTCGGAGAAAACTCACCGAATTTATGGCCGATCATATCTTCGGTCACGGAGACCGGCACGTGCTTGCGGCCGTTATGGACCGCGAACGTGAGGCCGACGAATTGCGGCAATATGGTCGACCGGCGACTCCAAATCTTGATGATTTCGGAGCGGCCCGAATTGCGCGAACTCTCCGCCTTCTTGAGCAGATAGCCATCGACGAACGGGCCTTTCCAGATCGAGCGCGCCATGATCAGCCCTTCTTCTTGCTCTTGTGACGCGAGGTCACGATGAATTTGGCGGTGGACTTGTTGGTCCGGGTCTTTTTGCCCTTCGTCGGCTTGCCCCAGGGCGTCACCGGATGGCGTCCTCCCGAAGTCCTTCCTTCGCCGCCGCCGTGCGGATGATCGACGGGATTCATCGTCACCCCGCGATTATGCGGTCTGCGCCCGAGCCAGCGGCTGCGTCCAGCCTTGCCGAGTGAAATATTCATGTGATCGGGATTGGACACCGCGCCGATGGTTGCGAAACATTGGCCGTGGATAAGGCGCTGCTCGCCGGAGTTTAGGCGAACGATGACATAGCCCTCGTCGCGTCCCACGACCTGGGCGTAGGTGCCGGCCGAACGCGCCATCGCGGCGCCCTTGCCGATCTTCATCTCAATATTATGCACGATCGTGCCGACCGGCACATTGGCGAGCGCCATCGCATTGCCCGGCTTCACGTCGGCCTGCGCGCCAGAAATCACTTCATCGCCGGGGCCGAGCCGCTGCGGCGCGATGATGTAGGAAAGATCGCCGTCGGCATAGCGTATCAGCGCGACAAAGGATGTCCGGTTCGGATCGTATTCGATCCGCTCGACCTTGGCGGGAATATCGAGCTTGCGCCGCTTGAAGTCCACGATCCGGTAACTCTGCTTGTGACCGCCGCCGCGAAAACGCACGGTGATACGGCCATTGTTGTTGCGGCCGCCGGTCGAAGGCTTCCCCTCCGTTAGCTGCTTCAGCGGCTTGCCCTTGTGGAGGCCGGAGCGATCGACGATGACGAGCTGGCGAAGGCTAGGGGTGACCGGTTTGAATGTCTTCAGTGCCATTGGCGCATTCCTCGCAGAAAATCTCAAAGCCCAGTCGTCACATCGATCTTGTGCCCCTCGGCGAGGGTCACGACGGCCTTCTTCAAATCGGATTGGACGCCGGGCGTGCCTTTGAACACTTTTCGCTTGCCCTTGCGGATGAGCGTATTGACCGCTTCCACCTTGACATCGAAGAGCCGCTCGACCGCCGCCTTTATCTCGGGTTTCGTCGCATTTTTACGAACCTTGAAGATGACCTGATTTGCTTCCGACGCCAGCGTCGCCTTTTCGGTGATAACCGGGGCGACGATCACGTCGTAATGATGCGCATCGTGCGCGAGTTTGGTCCGGCTCATTTGAAACGCGCCTCCAAGGCATCGATCGCCGCCTTGGTCAAGACAAGCTTCTCGCGGCGGAGAATGTCGTAGACGTTGATGCCCTGCGCCGGAAGGACGTCGATTTGCGGAATGTTGCGCGCGGCAAGGCAAAAGTTTGCCTCAAGCTCCTCGCCGCCGACGATCAAGGCGTTGGTCAAGCCGAGCTTGGCGAAACTCGCCTTCAAGGATTTGGTCTTGCCGTCCGCGGCGCGGGCGTCCGGCCACACGATAATCCCGCCATCCTGGGCTTTCGCGGAAAGCGCATGTTTGAGAGCGAGAGCGCGCAGCTTTTTGGGCAGATCATGCGCGTGTGAGCGCACGAGCGGACCGAAGGCGCGTCCGCCGCCGCGAAATTGCGGCACCCGCGCCGATCCGTGCCGCGCCGATCCTGTCCCCTTCTGCTTGTACAATTTCTTGCCGGTGCGCCAAATGTCCGCGCGGCCAAGTGTCTGATGCGTTCCGGCGCGGCGTTTGGCGAGCTGATAGCGGACCATCCGTGCGATCAAATCTCCGCGCGGAACGAGACCGAAAATAGCATCATCGAGGTCGATCGAACCGGCGGCCTCGCCGTCGAGGGAGGTGATATCGATCTTCATGCGCCGGCCTCCACCGCTTCCCCGGCCGCGCCGCCCGAAACAGCATTTGTCATGCGGTATTTGCCGGGCTTCGGTGCCTCTTTGGGAAGTGCCTTTTTCACGGCGTCGCGGACATAAATCCAGCCCCCGGCGGTTCCAGGGACCGCGCCCTCGACGAGAATAAGACCGCGTTCGATATCGAGTTCGACAATGCGCAGGTTCAATGTCGTCACCCTCTCGGTGCCGAGGTGACCGGCCATTTTCTTATTCTTGAACGTCTTGCCCGGGTCCTGCCTGCCGCCGGTCGAACCATGCGACCGGTGCGAGATCGACACACCGTGCGTCGCCCGCAAGCCACTAAAATTCCACCGCTTCATGGCCCCGGCGAAGCCTTTGCCGGTGCTCGTCCCAGTCACGTCAACGAACTGGCCTACGACGAAATGATCCGCCGTGATCTCGGCGCCGACCGGAAGCAACGCGTCTTCTTCGACACGGAATTCGGCGAGCTTCATTTTAGGCTCGACCTTGGCGACCGCGAAATGGCCACGCTCCGCCTTCGATACATTCTTGACCTTGGCGCGGCCAATGCCGAGCTGGACCGCGGTATAGCCATTGCGATCCTTGGTCCTCTGCGCCACGACCTGACAGCCATCGATCTTCAACACCGTGACCGGCACATGTTCGCCGGCGCCGGTGAAGACACGGGTCATGCCGAGCTTTTGCGCGATGACGCCTGATCGCATGGTGAAATTCCCTTATCGCCTCCGCACGGCGACGCGCCGCGCGAAGTTCATCTCCATTCAGAAAGCCCAGCTTCGCTAAAGCTTGATCTCCACATCGACGCCCGCGGCCAGGTCGAGCTTCATCAAAGCGTCAACCGTCTGCGGCGTCGGATCGACGATGTCGAGAACCCTTTTGTGAGTCCTGATCTCGAACTGTTCGCGCGATTTCTTATCGACATGCGGCGAACGGTTGACGCAGAATTTCTCGATCTTCGTCGGCAGCGGAATGGGGCCCCGCACCTGGGCTCCCGTCCGCTTTGCCGTCGAGACGATCTCCTTCGTCGAGGAATCGAGGATTCGATGATCGAATGCCTTGAGGCGAATGCGAATATTCTGGCCGTTCATCTCATCAAATCCCTGTCTGCCGGCGGCGGCCCTTGGCCCCAACGGCTAACCCCAATCCTCGCTCTCCGGCATGCCGTAACCGAGTGGCGCCGGCAGGGAGACCCGCATATCCAATCATGCGAACGCGTGCGTCCGCGTTATTCCGTAATCGAGGCGACGACGCCGGCGCCGACGGTGCGGCCGCCTTCGCGGATGGCGAAGCGCAGCTTTTCCTCCATGGCGATCGGAACGATCAACTCGACATCCATCGTCACATTGTCGCCGGGCATCACCATTTCGGTGCCTTCCGGCAAGGTCACGACGCCGGTCACGTCGGTGGTGCGGAAATAGAATTGCGGCCGGTAGTCGGTGAAGAACGGGGTATGACGGCCACCCTCGTCCTTGGTCAGGACATAGGCTTCCGCCTTGAACTTCGTGTGCGGCTTCACCGAACCCGGCTTGCACAAGACCTGGCCGCGCTCGACGTCCTCGCGCTTGGTGCCGCGCAAAAGCGCGCCGATGTTGTCGCCCGCCTGACCCTGATCGAGGAGCTTACGGAACATCTCGACGCCGGTTACCGTCGTCTTCACCGTCGGCCGCAGGCCAACGATCTCGACCTCCTCGCCGACCTTGACGGCCCCGCGCTCGACCCGGCCCGTCGCGACGGTGCCGCGGCCGGAAATCGAGAACACGTCCTCAACCGGCATCAGGAACGGCTGATCGATCGGACGCTCGGGCTGCGGAATATAGGCATCCACCGTATCCATCAACTTCAACAGCGCATCGTGTCCGATCTCCGGATTGCGGCCCTCGAGCGCGCACAACGCCGAACCTTGGGTGATCGGAATATCGTCGCCGGGAAAATCGTACTTCGACAAAAGCTCGCGAACCTCGAGCTCGACGAGCTCCAGAAGCTCGGCGTCATCGACCATATCGACCTTATTCATGAACACGACCAGCGCCGGGACGCCGACCTGGCGGGCAAGCAGAATATGCTCGCGGGTTTGCGGCATCGGGCCGTCCGCCGCCGAGACCACCAAAATCGCGCCGTCCATCTGCGCCGCGCCGGTGATCATGTTTTTTATATAGTCGGCGTGGCCCGGACAATCGACATGGGCGTAATGCCGCTTCTTGGTCTCGTATTCGACATGCGCCGTCGAGATCGTAATCCCGCGCGCTTTTTCTTCCGGCGCCTTGTCGATCTGATCGTAGGAGGTGTAGGTCGCGCCCCCCGTCTCGGCCAAAACCTTGGTGATCGCCGCCGTTAGGGTCGTCTTGCCATGGTCGACGTGACCGATTGTCCCGATATTGCAATGCGGCTTTGTCCGCTGGAATTTTTCCTTGCCCATCGTTCGGCTCCTCTAGGATTTTCTCACGCGCTGCCTCAGGAGATCAGGCGTATTTGGCCTGAATCTTCCCGGCTTCGCCCGCCGGGACCTGTTCATAATGATCGAATTGCATCGTGTAGTTGGCGCGGCCTTGGCTGAAGGATCGCAGCTGATTGACGTAGCCAAACATATTCGCGAGCGGCACCATCGCATTGATGACGACCGCGTTGCCGCGCATGTCCTGCCCCTGGACCTGCCCGCGCCTGCCGAGGAGGTCGCCCATGACCGAGCCCGTGTACTCCTCGGGTGTGGTGACCTCGACCTTCATGATCGGTTCGAGCAAGACGGACCCTCCTTTTCGCAGCGCTTCGCGAAATGCCGCCCGCGCGGCGATCTCGAACGCAAGGACCGAGGAATCGACGTCGTGATAGGCGCCGTCGATCAATGTGGCCTTGACATCCACAACCGGAAAGCCGGCCAGAACCCCCGACCCCATGACGCTGTTGATACCCTTTTCGACGCCGGGAATAAATTCCTTCGGCACCGTGCCGCCGACGACCAGGCTCTCGAAGCTCGACCCGGTGCCTGGCTCGTTCGGCTCGAAGACGATCTTGACCCGGGCGAATTGGCCGGAACCGCCGGTCTGTTTCTTGTGCACGTGATCGATCACTTCGCGCCGGGCCAGCTTCTCGCGATAGGCGACTTGCGGCGCGCCGATGTTGGCGTCGACCTTATAGGTGCGGCGCAGGATATCGACCTTGATGTCGAGATGGAGCTCGCCCATTCCCTTCAAGATTGTTTGCCCGGATTCCGGATCGGTCGAAACCCGGAACGAAGGGTCTTCCGCGGCGAGCTTGGCCAATGCGACGCCGAGCTTCTCCTGATCGGCCTTGGATTTCGGTTCGATGGCGATCTCGATCACCGGTTCCGGGAATTCCATGCGTTCCAGGATAACAGGCTTGTTGAGATCGCAGAGCGTATCTCCGGTCCTCGTATCCTTCAAGCCGGCCAGCGCGACAATATCTCCCGAATAGGCTTCCTTGATATCCTCGCGGTTATTCGCGTGCATGAGAAGCATGCGCCCGACCCGCTCCTTCTTGTCCTTGGTCGAGTTCAAGACGGTGGTGCCCGACTCGACGTGGCCCGAATAGACGCGCCCGAAAGTAATCGTGCCGACAAAGGGATCGTCCATGATCTTGAAAGCGAGCATGGAAAAAGGGTCTTCGTCGCGCGGCAGCCGGATCACGTCGGCGCCCGTCTCCATGTCAACCCCCCGGATCGCCTCGCGGTCGAGAGGCGAAGGGAGAAAATCGACAACGGCGTCGAGCAACGGCTGCACGCCCTTGTTCTTAAACGCCGCGCCGCACAGAATTGGGATGAAGGCGATGTCGCGAACCGCCTTGCGCAAGAGACGCCTCAAGGTCGCGGCGTCCGGTTCCGTGCCGTCGAGATAGGCGGCCATGACACCGTCGTCGAGTTCGACCGCCGCCTCGATGAGGATATGCCTGTATTGCGCCGCCTTGGCTTTTAGATCTTCCGGGATTTCCGCGGCGGCATATTTGGCCCCGAGCGCCTCGTCCTCCCAAACCACGGCTTTCATCCGGACGAGATCGATGATGCCCTTGAAATCGGCTTCCGATCCAAGCGGCAGTTGAATGCAGACCGGGCGGCCGCCGACCTTGGTTTTGATCTCCTCGACGCAGCGATGGAAATCGGCGCCGGTCTTGTCCATCTTATTGACGAAGACGATGCGCGGCACATTGTATTTCTCGGCTTGCCGCCAGACAGTCTCGGTCTGCGGCTCCACGCCTTGGTTGCCGTCGAGGACGCAGACGGCGCCGTCAAGCACCCGGAGGGAGCGCTCGACCTCGATCGTGAAATCGACATGGCCGGGCGTGTCGATGATGTTTAGGCGCTTGCCGTTCCAGTACGTCGTCGTCGCGGCGGACGTGATCGTGATGCCGCGTTCCTGCTCCTGCTCCATCCAATCCATGGTGGCGGCGCCGTCATGGACTTCGCCGATTTTGTGCGATTTGCCGGAATAATAGAGAATCCGCTCCGTCGTCGTCGTCTTGCCCGCATCGATATGGGCCATGATGCCGAAGTTCCGGTAATCCTCGATCGGATGGCTGCGGGGCATAACAAGATCCCTTGAGGCGGAAAACCGCTTACCTAAGTTTTCTACCAGCGATAATGCGAGAAGGCGCGGTTGGCTTCCGCCATGCGATGCGTGTCTTCCCGTTTCTTGACCGCATTGCCGCGATTATTGGCGGCGTCCATCAACTCCGCCGACAGCCGATCGACCATCGTCTTGTCATTGCGGCCGCGCGCGGCGTTGATGATCCAGCGAATGGCAAGCGCCTGGCGGCGCTCCGCGCGGACCTCGACAGGCACCTGATAGGTCGCGCCGCCGACCCGGCGAGAGCGAACCTCGATCGCCGGAGCGACATTATCCAAGGCCTGCTTGAAGACCGGAAGCGGCTCCGACCGCATCTTCTGCTCGATGATGTCGAAGGCGTCGTAGACGATCGCCTCGGCGATCGACTTCTTGCCGTCGTACATGATCGAGTTCATGAACTTGGTGAGAATGACATCCCCGAACTTCGCGTCCGGAATGACTTCCCGTTTTTCGGCGCTATGGCGGCGCGACATCGTTAGGCTCCGTCGGATCCCATTAGGTTGTTCAAAGGCCGCAATTGTCAAATGCGACGACTACCCTGAACCTCCAGTTTCCAGCTGTCTGTAAATTCACCTGAAATTCATTTCGGCCGCTTGGCGCCGTATTTGGAACGCCGCTGCTTGCGGTTCTTGACGCCTTGGGTGTCGAGCACGCCGCGCAGAATGTGATAGCGCACGCCAGGCAGATCCTTCACCCGGCCGCCGCGGATCATGACCACCGAATGCTCCTGCAGATTATGACCCTCGCCCGGGATATAGCCGATCACCTCGAAACCATTGGTGAGGCGGACCTTGGCTACCTTGCGCAACGCCGAATTCGGCTTTTTCGGCGTTGTCGTATAGACCCGCGTGCAGACGCCCCGCTTCTGCGGGCAGGCGCCGAGATGGCGCGCCTTTTCGCGATAGGTCTTTTCCTGCCGCGGCTTGCGGATCAACTGACTGATCGTAGGCATCCCTGCTCTTTCCCGGTCTTTCCACTAAGCCATCGCCGGGCAGCCCCGGCGCGGCGATAAAATCAACCCTCCGGCTTGGCGGCCGGGAATGCCATCAAGGCAAACGCCAAAGCGCGCTAGGCCCGCCAAGGCTTCCGGCGCCGGCATTTGGCAGAGGACCACGGCATCGGATACCGCGTTCTTGCCTCTTGTCGATCCAAGCGATCTCTTGGATCTATGGTGATTGTCAAGCCGCTGGGTACGACAGCGTTTAGGTTTGAAAAGTCCGGGACGAGGCGCCCCGAAAGCAAAACCTACGGCCTGTCCGAAGTCGGCGGAACTTAATAGCGCCCGTCTGGCGCGTCAACCCTCAATTCGCAGGAAAAATCGATCAACGAGACTTTGCCTTGGCCGTGTGCGCCGGGGCCGAAGCGTTGCTCGAGCCTGATCCACGAAAGTGGAACCCGGTTGCGCGATCAAGATCATGGGAAAGCAAAGGGCCTTGAGCGTGATCCCATTCCGTCGAATCGGATCGCGCTCGCGCATCGCGCGCGGCTTGTGAAAGGCGCTCGGCGAAAGTTCCCGGTGCGAAGCATCGGCCAAGACAGAGTTGATTAACTTAGGCGGGTTGGGCGCGACGACGCCGGGCGGCGAGAGCGTGCCAAAAATCCGCGAAAACCGTGCGCCGCCGCGAAAATATACGTCGAAATCAGCCCCGCAACGTAACCGAGTTCAAGGCTTGCGATCAGCAGGCCAATTCCCAGGAAAACGTCTAACCATGTATGCCCTGCAACCTCTCGCCTCAGCAGAAGCAAAGCGATCGCGAGGGCGCCGGCGGGGATAAGAACCAAGACCTTGAAAAATCGCCCGAGGACGGCGCCAAAAAAGGCCCCTCCGGCGATCAGGATTGCCATTTCGATGCGTCCCATTTGCCCTATGTTGGCTTGCTTTTCTTACGTAGCGCATATATTCTGCTTAGCGCTTATGTTTTTTTTTGGGCTTAGTTTTCCGGTACGACATCTTCCCAAAATCGCGACCGCGTAAAGTCTCATTTTTGGCCACAGTCGGCGTTGAGCGATGGGAGTGCCGTGGAAAGGCCCGATAAGACGACGACGCCGTCGATCGGGGCGACGCCGGAGGCCATTTTTAGCTCGAGTTCACGCACCGTCCGCCAGGGGCCTCTCAGCAAGCTCGCCGCGTCGCCGGGCCACCGAATTCCCTCGCCGGCCGGAATGATCGTTCCAATAATTTGGGATTCTTGTCCCGGCGTGCGTCAGATGATTTGCGGCCGTGCGTGCGGCAGATAAGGTTCTCGGCCACGACGACGACAGCTTCGATGCGTTGCTTTCCGCATCGCAACATGAGGCCCGCCAAACGCGAACCGGATCGCTCGATATCCGCGGCGCGCAGGATCGCCGCCACGCCTGTCCCGGCGGTCGCCGCGGTCCTCCGGCCGCGGCGCCGGGAACCGGCCGCGCCACCGGCATCGATTGATTCGGCAGAACTTGGGTTGCCGCCGATTGCCGTCGCGGTCTTGGTCCGGCTCGCATCGTCCGCCATGGCGAATCCGGCGGCGATGCCGGGGTTGCCCGAAAGCCGCCGCCAAAGGCCGCCATAAAAAGGCCGCCATAGTAAGAAGAAGTCGGAGTCCGCGACGCCTCGACGCCTCGACGCATCAAGGTGCCCCTCCCTGGGGCGGTTAACCGCACAACAAAAATTGCGTTGCCGAACCTTTCGCAGTCCTGGAAAATGCCACATTGTCTGCTCGATCGAATATTATGGATATGGCTGACGTGTCGGCCATGACAATCGTTCGGTAAGTCCAGAACGGCGACAGAGCTGCCTGCGAATGACCCATTTGAGTGCAAAAACCCGGCTTGAGGGCGAATTCCCGGCTTGAGGAAGCCGGGAATTGATGATAGAAGGATAAAAAAATCTCCCCAATTTGAGAACGAGAAAATGGGAAAGTCTTCCAGGATATATGTGAGTAGTCTTTAATTATCAGTTTAGGAAAGACCTTCGGATGTTTCAGAGCCGCTTAAGCGATATTGTAGAGCCTCGGGATCGTGCCAACACAGATTTGCGGTTATTCCCCCAATTCAAAATCTCCTGCCAAAAAATCGAAATCCTGGCTCGGGTCGTTGATCTGTTTCTTATTGCGATTGCGAGTACCCTTGGAGGGATCGTTTATCAACACGTTTGGTTCGCGAACCCCGCCACCGTCGAAGCCTGTTTGAGTGTCGGCATTATCGCCGGCTTGGCTTATGTTTCTTCGGTCAGTGCACGCGGCCTGTACCGGCTTCCCGTGCTGCTTGCGCCGCTTCCGTATATTGGCCGGCTCCTTGCGATCTTTGCCACCACCGCTTTTTTGGTGGCCGGATCTCTGTTATTTCTGAAAGGCGACGTCTGGTTTCCGGTCTCGCCTTTGGTTGCGGCTTTATTGCCGCAAATGATTCTCTTGGTGATTGCCCGTCGGGTTTTCGCCAAGGCAACGCGCGCCCTGCTGCTGGCGGGGACCCTCGGCGGACGCCGGGTCGTGACGATAGGCGAACCGGCGGAACTGCTGGGATTGAGTGCAAATTTCCTATTGCGATACTGTGGTTCGCGGGAAGTCTTTCGGGTGCCGCTCGCGACGAATTGCGGAAGCTGCTCGGGCGAGGTCCTAGCCGGTTTGGACGGCGCCCTCGCGGCGGCGCGCGAACATGGCGCCGAGGAATTTTTGGTGGCGCTGCGCTGGGGCAGCCAGGAGCTTCTCGAAACAATTCGCTCCCGCCTTCGCGAGTTGCCGCTTCCGGTCCGGCTTTTGCCTGATCATAACATCAGAACCCTGCTCAAGCAGCATGGCTTGTCCACGGGCGGGCTGTCGCGCCCGGTGGCTATCCAGGCGGCGCCGTTGACTACTTTCGAGAGAGCGGTCAAGCGGACCCTGGACGTCGTTGGTTCCGTGACGGCAATATTGTTTTTGTCGCCGCTTTTTTTGCTTGCCGCGATCGCGGTCAAGCTCGATAGCGGCGGTCCAATCATATTCCGGCAACGGCGAACCGGATTCAACGCGAAGGAGTTTGTCATCTTCAAGTTCCGGACAATGACGGTTCTCGAGGATGGGCCGGCGATAACGCAAGCGTGCCGTGACGATCTTCGCACGACACGTGTCGGCAAATTCCTCCGCAGGTCGAGCATCGATGAGCTGCCACAGCTCCTCAATGTGCTAAAAGGCGAAATGTCCCTGGTTGGGCCGCGACCGCATGCGGTCGCTCATGATAGGGAATACAAGGTTCACATTGCCGATTATGGTTTTCGCCACCACATCAAGCCGGGGATTACCGGCTGGGCGCAGGTCAACGGATTGCGCGGCGAAACCCGGTCCGTTGCGAAGATGAACGAGCGTGTGAAGTTGGATCTGTGGTATATCAATAATTGGTCGCTCGGCTTCGACATCGCTATCCTAGCGCGGACTTGCTTCGAGGTTCTGCGGGATCGCGCCTATTGATGGCCTGGTCGTGGTTCGCTGGCAACAGCGAAATTCGGCCTTCGTGACACGTTGGCCGATTGACCGGTCCCGCGTCGCTCGGGGCGCCTGCCTGTGATCAACGATGCCGCTCCTGATTTTCAAGCGAAGCGGAACCCGGTTCGCCCCGATTATGGGTTCGGCTCCGTCGCGGCAAGAGGCAGGGTTTCTCCTTGCGCGAAGATCGCTTCGAACCGCCGCTTAAATTCCTCCGCCGCGGCTTGGCTGTCAATAACGAGGAGATCGTTATCTTGCCGCTTCAGTCCCGACTTGGAAAAGTTCGCGGCACCCGTGCGTAGCCATCGGCCGTCGATTTGATAGCTCTTGAGGTGCATCAAAGACGAACCCGGACGCTTGAAGCGCATCTCGATTGCAGGATTGGCGAGCAATTCCCGGAACAGCGGCGTCGGCTCCCGCTCGCCGATTTGCCGGCCATCCATGTACATGCGAACCCTGACACCTCGCCCCGCCGCGCGGAGCAATGCCCGCATGACCGGTTTATCGGTCAGAACATAGGCGGCGATGTCGATGTCGTGCTCCGCCCGGTCGATCAGCGCGACATCGGCTTGCTCCAGATTTTCGACCGGCGCATAATGAATGACCGGCGCGGGGTCGGCGAGGCACCGCAAGAGCGGGACAAACACTAGGATAAGGCCAAGACCGAGCCCAACGCCGGCACGAACGTGCAATAGGGTCATCGATCTTGGTCCATCCCGCGGCTAGAAGAGAGTAGATGGCAGGTTGGCCTTTCCCGTGCCTGGCGTCCGGCCTTGCGGCAGTTGCGCGGGCCTTGCTTTTGCCGCAAGTTAGCAAGCGGCCGGCGATGCTATGATCCCGGCGACGGCGCGACGGATTGCCCGCCGAAGGGCGGACTCGCGACTTTTTGCAATTTTTGCGGAGGGACCGTGTCTAGGACGACCTCGCGAACGGCCGGTCCCGAGCGTGGCCGCACGCTGCTGCCGGAGCGGCTCGCCAGCGGTTACGAAGCCTTCCTTGGCGGGCGTTTCACGCGCGAACAAGACCGGTTTCGTCATTTGGCCGAGGCCGGACAAAAACCCCAGATCATGCTGATCGGATGCTGCGATTCGCGCGTATCGCCGGAACTCATCTTCGATGCGGAACCGGGAGAACTCTTTATCGTGCGCAACATAGCCAATCTCGTGCCGCCCTACGGGCCGAACGATGATTTGCACGGCACCTCCGCGGCGCTTGAATTCGGGGTGATGGGTTTGGGCGTCGAATACATCGTGGTCATGGGACACGCGGGTTGCGGCGGGGTGCGCGCCTTCGTTCGCGGCGAAGCCAACGCCCGTCACGAGCCGCTTTCGCCCGGCGATTTCATTGGCAAATGGATCAGCCTAATCAATCCCGCGGCAGCGCGAATCAGGTCGGCTGGCGCAGCGCTCGACGAGTACATCGAGCGTTTGGCCCTGGCTTCGATCGTCCAAGGTCTCGCCAATTTGCGCACCTTTCCCTGGATCGCCGAGCGCGAACAGCAAGGCAAGCTCGGCCTTCACGGAGCCTATTTCGGCATCTCCAGGGGCACGTTGCTTGCACTCGACGAGGCCAGCGGGCGCTTCGAACCGGTAGCGGCCACGGCGCATCGCGCCGCCTGTGCCAGGCCGGGCTCATAGGGCATGATCGACCCAATTGAGCACAATCGAACATGCCCCGTGAGCGAACCACTCGTTTTTATTTAAGGTTTGGCGGTATCAAGGGGTTGGTTCTTGTCTTGCCCTGAGTGCCGGTTGCCGTGGGACGAGTGGCCGCCTTTGCGGCCGGCTTCCGAAGCGAGTTGGCGGTTTTGCGAAAAACTGCGCTTTTCATCGGGAACGCTTCGACCCCCCTTGCGTGCGATTTCGCGTTGTTTCTCCGTATCCATGGATGCAAAGCCCCGATTCGAGGTGTTAACATTCTTTCGCATGGTCCTGCCTCTGATCATGGTATGTCCCGCTAACCGTTAAGTCGGACAACGGTTCCATAACTTCCAAAGCCAACCCAAAACTGGTCGCCAGCGGCGTGAGTCACATGGAAAGTTGGATAGAGGTATTTTAACTTGATGCGGACGTTTTCGGCGGTGAGCTGCCAATCGGCCTTGGCGTGGTTGGTGTTTTGATCCTCCTCCCAAGCGGCGATTTCCTTGATGCGGGTTTCCTGGCCGGGAATGCGGCGATCGAGGCACTGGTTCGAGAGGACGGCGAGTTCGGATTCGGCCATATTCAGCCAGCTGCCGTGCTTGGGAGAGAAATGCCACTCGAAGCGTTCGATGCGGCGCCTGGCCTCGGCGGGTGGGAAGGCTTCGGAGAGCGAAGCGGGCTTGCGGGGGTTGAGCGGAGCGCGCCGGATGCCCCCGGCGGCGGAGAGTTGTAATAGTTGGTATTTGATCGGACATTTGGTGTCATAAGGCCGAAGCATGAGCCGAGGCCGGGCGCGGAGCTGGCCAGGGTTGCGAAGCGCCTGGCCTCGGCGTTTTATGAGGCCACCGGCGATGACCAAGGACCAGAAGATCATCAAAGGCAAGGTGGGCTTATTGGAGCTCGCCAGGCAACTCGGCAATGTGAGCCAGGCCTGCAAGATGCTCGGCTATAGCCGCGACAGCTTCTACCGGTTCAAGGAACTTTACGACAAAGGCGGCGCGCTGGCGTTGCAGGAAATCTCCCGCAAGAAGCCGATCCTGGCGAACCGGACGGCGCCCGGGATCGCGGCGCGGATCGTTGAATTTTCGCTGGAGCAGCCGGCCTTCGGCCAGATCCGCGCCGCTAGCGAAATGAGGAAACCTGGCCATTCGATCTCACCTCCCGGGCCCGTCGAAGGACGGGGTGCGCGGCGTCTGGCAGCGCCATGATCTCGAGACGATGAAGAAGCGGCTGAAGGCCTTGGAAGCGAAGGTCGCGCAGGAAGGCCTGATCCTGACCGGGGCGCAGGTCATCGCCTTGGAGAAAGCCAAGACAGAAAAGGAGGCTCACGGGCCGAGTTCGAGAGCGAATGCCCCGGCTACCGCGGCGCCCAGGACACTTTCCACGCCGGCAACATGAAAGGGGTCGGCCGCATCTACCAACGGACCTTCATCGACACCTATGCGAAAGTGGCGTTTGCCAAATTTTACGACCGCAAGACGCCGATCACCGCGCGCTTCCATCAATTGTAAAAGTTGGGATTTGATCCATCGGTCAACGTCAGATTTCGCCATTCATCGCACGGGCCGAGCATTATCGGCGAGGCGGAGTTGATTCTGTCAAGGATGCCATAGGGCGTTCGGAAGAACGCCCGTTGCAAGCAACGGGCTATGGCACCGGCTTCGCCGGCGCGGGCGCGGCTCGCGTCCTTGACGGAATCGATCCGCTCGCCAAACTCGCCGCCATGAGATGAATGGCAGGTTGCGATTTCCCGCCGCAGTGACTGAAAGCTCAAATTCAGTCTTTTACTCCTGAATGATCGCGTCGTGCCGTTCTTCGACGAAAAGGAAGTGAAGCTCTCACGTGTGCTGACCGATCGCGGCACCGAATATCGCGGCAATCCCGGGCATCATGAATACGAGCTCTATCTCGCGGTGGAGGATATCGGCCATTCCAGGACCAGGACGAAGAGCCCGCAAACAAATGGGATCGCCGAGCGCCTGCACAAGACGATGTTGACTGAATTCCACCGCATCGCCTTCCGGAAGAAGCTCTATCTTTCGATCGCGGCCCTACAGAACGACCTCGACGAATGGATCAGAAGCTATAATGAGGAGAGACCGCATCGAGGCCGGTGGTGTTTCGGCAAGACGCCACTGCAAACATTCCTTGACGCCATCCCGATTGCCAGGGCGAAAATGATCGCTGCCTGACCACCATCAGCAGCAAACCGGCCACCTCCAAAAAGGCACCGTCCGTAAGATCAAGTACAAGCTACTACACTTCAAATTCGGCGGCCGAAGGCGCATCGCCGCCGTCGCGCATTGTGGTGAACACTACCTCAATCAGCAGGACCGCCAGTTTCGCCATCTCCGCATCGCCACGCCGTCCGGCGAGCAACATCAGAAGAATCCCTTGATTGCCGGTGCCCTTGGCCCAATCGGGCGGCACGCGCTCGCGGGTTCTTTCCTGCAAGGCCTCGCGATGGTGGAAACGGCCTCTTCGAGCCGTGCCGTCCCGCTCTCCCGCTCGCCGAGCCTCGCGAGCGCATTGCCGAGATTATTCTGGGTTCTGCCCCATTCGAGCGGCGCGCGCGCGGGGCGCCATATCCAGGGCGGACCGGTATACCCGGATCACATCCAACAGTGCCTGGTTGTCGCCAAACTCGTCGCCTTGCGCGTAGACCGCGCCGGCGCTGTCCATCGTGTAGTTCCGAACCACGGCAGAGTCGAATGCCGCCGCTTGGGCCGCCTTCGCATAATAGTCAGCCGCATCTCGATAGCGCAATTGCAGACTGGCAATGCGGTCGCGTTCGGCGAGCAAAGCGGCATGTCCACGGGCGCGGTCCTTGTCCTCGGCTTCGGTTTGCGCCAATGCCTTGTCCAGCATCTGCGCCGCATCGGCGAATTTGAGTTCCCCCGCGCGCGCCTGCGCTTCGGTGAGCACCCGTTTCACCGTGCCAGAGAAATCCTCGGCCCTTACGGCGGGCTTTTGCAAATCCTCAAGGATCCGCTTCACCAGCCTTGGCAGCTTCTCGGCCGGGATGCCGTCGATCTCCGGGTTGCCGGGGCGCAGCATGTCGCGGATCTCGGCCACGGCCCGCACCGCAGGGGCGCCGCCGCCAGCGGCATCCATCACCAGGCTCTTAAGCTCCGTTTGCCGCTGCTCGGCACGTTCCTTTTCTTTCCTCTGGGCTTTCAGCAGCGCCTCAGTGTCCTGCTTCACCGCGAAAAGCTGCTCCTGCAATCCCTCAAGGCCTGGGACCAATGCCACTAAGAGCCTGTCTCAAAAGGGTATTGCACGCGGGATGGTTGCATGATTCACCGCATCATTTGCAACTGATGCGGTGATTTGCGATGTGGACGAAAGAGCAGCGAGCGATCTATTGGCGTGACGAAGATCGCTATCCGAGCAATTTGACGGATGCGGAATGGGAGCGGCTGAAGCCTTTGATTCCCGAAGCCTTGCCTGGCGGGCGGCCACGCAAGACCGATATGCGGGCGGCGATGAACGCGATCTTCTACCTGCTTCGCACGGGCTGCCCTTGGCGCTATCTGCCGCGCGACGAATTTCCGCCGCGCTCGAC
The DNA here is from genome assembly GCA_963706215.1 of uncultured Alphaproteobacteria bacterium. Lineage (GTDB taxonomy): Bacteria > Pseudomonadota > Alphaproteobacteria > Rhizobiales > Beijerinckiaceae > Methylocapsa. The sequence continues at coordinate 1,670,637 of OY970154.1, forward strand.
GGTCTACAATATTTTCCGCAAGTTCCAGAAGGACGGCTGTGGGAGGCCATCTGGGAAGAGCTGCACATGACTTTGCGCGAGCAACTCGGGCGAGAGGCGAGCCCCACGGCAGCTGTCATCGACAGCCAGACGCTGAAGGCGGCGGAAAAGGGGGCGGTTTTGATGGCGAGGTAGGTTATGATGCCGGTAAGAAGGTCAAGGGACGCAAGATTTACGCCCTTGTCGATACCGAAGGCCTGCCGCTACGGGCCATCGTTCATTCCGCAGGCATCCAGGACCGCGACGGTGCAACGCTTGTCCTCGACAAGATCCGCAACCGCTTTCCCTGGCTCGAACTGGTCTGGGCGGACAATGGCTACAACGCGTGGCAAGTCGAAGCCGCCGTTGCCAAAGTTCCGGTGCTGCACCTCGAAATCGTCAAGCGCGGTGACGACCTGAAGGGCTTTGTCGTCTTGCCGCGCCGCTGGGTCGTCGAGCGGACTTTCTCTTGGTTCGGCCGGAATCGCCGCATCGCCAAGGATTACGAAAATCTCGGCCTAACCCTCGCCGCCTTCGTCACACTGGCCTGCATCCAGATCGCGGTCAGACGACTCGCGCGATAGTTGTCTTTTGAGTCAGGCTCTAAGACACAAAGGTCTCCGTTCTGGCGACGCCTGCCAGACCCGGCGAAAACACCGAATACGGTGCCTCAAGGATTGACAACGCTTTCGCGTATTCGACATTGTCTGGTTCAACAATTATGTTCGTGATTCGCCCCTTTCGAATCGACAGGTTTATTATTTCTCCATCGTCAAATGTGAGGCGAATGACAATTGGTTTTTCTTTATCCTCGAGAAGCCTTCCTCCGTAACCAAGTGAATACGGGTCTTCAGAAGGTATGTATATTAATTCAGTTGGACTTATGGTGGACGATTTCTTAGCCGTTACGGGCCATTTATTAGCGATATTAAGTGACTGCAGAAGGGTAAACGCGAAATGCACAGCTTGAATAATCGTGCTCTTTCCGGAGTTGTTCCCTCCTATAAGAATATTCACGCCATTCAAATTGAAGTCGATGCGCTCAAGTCTCTTGAATTGCTCGATCGTTAGATTTTGCAGGCGCATGGGTACTCGCTAACGGGTTTCGCGTCATCGGTGAGTCAGCGTAGTCTGCTGTTAACGGGCTCGCAACGCATAAGTCTCGTGTCCCCACAACGCACACCAAATTCGAACCGTCCCACATCCGGTCCATGTTCCATTCTTCCGGCATCGGCTATCATGCGGGATCAACCCCGTACTCGTTTGGGAGGATCGCAATGGACGAGGATCGCTTCAACATCGCTCTGCGCAAATTCCTCAAAATGGTCGGCATCACTTCGCAACGGGAGATCGAGCGCGTCGTCCGCGAAGGCAAGGTCGAAGGGACCGAACTGAAGCTGCGGATGACGCTGACGGCCGAGAACGCGCCGCTCAACCATATCGTCGAAGAGACGATCGACCTTCGTTAATCACCGCCGATCCACCGCGTCTCGCGTCTCGCGGCTCGCCAGATGCCGGTTGCGGCACCGTGCTTCCTGAGCGGCGGGATGACCGGCGCCGGAAAACCCGCCGTCCGCGCACCTTGCGCCGGGCCCCCCCTTGGTTTATGCCCAAACCTCGCCGCATCGAAGGTTTGGGCCGCCATTTGTCCGTTGAAGATAAGCCCGTCGCCATTATCCTCGGCAGCGAATTGGATTGGGAGACGATGCGCCACGCCGCCGCCCTACTCGACGCGCTCAAGATCGGCTTTGCGGCCCGGATCGTCTCGGCGCACCGGACGCCGGAGCGGCTCGCCGCATTCGCGAAAGGCGCCAAGGCGGCGGGCTTCAAGGTCATCATCGCGGGGGCGGGCGGCGCCGCCCACCTTCCGGGGATGACCGCCGCGCTGACCGCGCTTCCGGTTCTCGGGGTTCCCATCGAGACCACCGCGCTTGGCGGGCAGGATTCGTTATTCTCGATCGTGCAGATGCCGGCGGGCGTCCCGGTCGGCACCTTAGCGATCGGCAAGCCCGGCGCGATCAACGCGGCGCTTCTCGCCGCCGCGATCCTCGCCTTGGCCGATCCGGCGATCGAAGCGCGGCTTTCCGCTTGGCGCGCCGCGCAAACCGAGGCGGTGGCCGAACGGCCCTCGCGGGAGGAGTGAGCCGTGCCGTTCGAACTTGTCCCCGGTGCGACGATCGGGATTCTCGGCGGCGGCCAATTGGGGCGCATGCTCGCTCTCGCGGCGGCGAAACTCTGGGATCAAGACCCATGTTTATGCGCAAGACCCCGAGAGCCCGGCATTCGACGTGGCAAGCGCGCGGACGATCGCTCCCTACGAGGACGAGCTGACCTTGGCGGAGTTTGCCGGCGCGGTCGAGCTTATCACTTATGAATTCGAGAACATCCCGTCCCGCACCGCAGCAATTCTCGCCGATTCCTGTGTTGTACGGCCAGGCCCCGAGACGCTGGCGGTTTGCCAGGATCGTCTCGCCGAGAAGGAGTTTTTGGCGGCGGCGGGAGTCAAGGCGGCACCTTACATGCGGGTGGACGATGCCGGCGCGCTCGCCCGCGCCATCGCCCAGATCGGCCGCCCGTCGATCCTCAAGACGCGCCGGTTCGGCTACGACGGCAAAGGCCAGGTTTTGGTTCGCGAAGGCGCCGATCTCGCGGTGACGTTTCGCACGCTCGGCGGCGTGCCCGCGATTCTCGAGGCCGTCGTGCCCTTTTCCAAGGAAATCTCGGTGGTCGCCGCGCGGGGGCCCGGCGGCGAATTCGCCGCCTATGACGTTTGTGAGAATATCCATGAAAATCATGTTCTCAAGTCCACCCGCGCACCCGCGCGCCTGGCGCCCGAATTAGCCGCCGAGGCGACCCGGCTAACCCAAGTGATCGCGGACGCGCTCGTCTATCGTGGCGTCATCACGGTCGAAATGTTCGTGACCGGCGGGCTAGGGGGTGATGATGGGCCGCTCGAGCTGCTCGTCAACGAAATCGCCCCGCGCGTCCATAATTCCGGTCACTGGACCCTCGACGGCGCCGTCACCTCTCAGTTCGAGCAGCATATCCGGGCCATCGCGGGCTGGCCGCTCGGAACCGCCAGCCGCCACGGCGCCGAAGCCGGCGGGCATGTCGAAATGGACAATTTGATCGGCGAAGATGTCCTTGCCTGGGCAAAAATCCTCGGCGAGCCCGGCACGAGCCTGCATCTTTACGGCAAGGCGGAAGCGCGGCCGGGCCGCAAGATGGGCCATGTGACCCGCATTGTACCCGGCCCGGACCATTGAGGCGGCGTATCGGCGGCGGGCGTAACCAAGAGGCTTTGGGAAATGACGGACGTTGCGGACGTCCTTGAGGCATCGGATGGTTCCGAACCACGATTAGAGCGGCTACTCCAATGAGTGATTCGATTGCTTTTGGGCAATTACCGCGCAAGCAGCGCATGTCTCGACGAGCCGCACAGGGAGCGTATCCGTTCCAGTGCCGCACAGTCTCCGCGGGTTGCAAGTCGCAACCTGTCTCACCGTCGCTCACTTGGATTACAATGGCGGAAACAACGACACAGATAATCTCGCCTATTTATGCCAAACCGACCGTTGGATGTATGACGCTGGTCTCGATCCCATCAAAGCGATCCGATTGCTTCGTGCTCATTGGCAAGAAACGAAGGGTGTGCCATCCCCACAAGGCGCGGATGAAGGACGCGGGCGCGAAAGCAGCACGTGCCCGCAAGCTGAGCGCCAGAGCGCGGAAGGTTTGGGACACCCGGCGCAACAACCGGCCGCCACCATCCAATTGACCCACTACCGGGCGTTTTGGACGCTTGACCATGCCCCTATTATGGCCGATGGACTCGGAAAATCCAAGGCGTTTGTGACCTGGTGTCACAAAATCCGGGGTTACTTTGAGCCAAGGCATCAAGGGCGAGGTTGATCTTTTTGAGGTGCACCTGACGGCGGCGCGACAGCCCAGCGCACGCATTTATCGACCGCATCCCGGCCTTGCGCGCCGAATTCCTGTTGACAGCTCTTCACGGGATCATCCGGTCCGCAGGCGGTCAAAAGGACAAATGGCAACATAAAAAACAACATTCTCATTTGGCTACGAAGAGGCCAATCAGGTGTAAATTGTCAAGGGCATAATCCCCTAACCTTACCGGAGTGCCAGAGCACTTGGCTTCAAACTGATGGGGTGGATGGCCCCCTCACGGCAACTTCGTGCCAAGAATGGTGGTCGTCGCAGATCACCAGCAAAAGGAGCCATCCATGGGCGAGATTGCCATCGGTATCGACATTGCGAAGCATGTTTTCCAGCTGCACGGGGTTGACGCTGCCGGAAAAGTTGTTGTGTGCCGGCGCTTGCGCCGGGCCCAGGTCGCAACCTTTTTTGCTGCCCTGCCGCCCTGTCTGGTGGGGATGGAAGCATGCGCGACCGCGCACTTTTGGGCGCGTGAGATCGCCGCATTTGGACATGACGTGCGGCTGATGCCGCCGGAATATGTGCGCCCGTATGGTGCGCCTCGAAGGCGCGTATCACTTGTGGAGGAAGATTCCACCCAGAGAGTTGTCGATTGATCTGGAAGCTGACGAGCGGCTTGGACGAGCAATCGGACGGGCCGGAGCCTCGTGACAAAGGCCGCCTTGGGCGGTTGAGCGATCCAGCGGGCTGTAACGCGAGTGAAGCCTAAGCAGGCCTCGAAAGAAACAATGTGGATGTCGACCCGGCCATAGGGCGGGGAAGGCCGCGCGGATGGGGAAGCAATCGACACATGCACCCGTCTGGTCCACCGGGGTAATGGGCACGGCACGTTGGAAGGGTGATGCGGGTAATCGAGGGAGACCCGTTCGATCGGAGGTCGCGGCTTCAACATCGCTCATGGCGGTGGATCGGGCGGGAGTTCGGACAGGGCCGTATGACCGTCGGGGCCGGGTAATTCCGGTGGAGGAAAGGACCCTGACTTCTGGCCTGCTTTCGAAGATGGCGAAGAAGAGGTGATTGGCGATGCGCCTTGAAACGCCCGAAAAGATCAGGAACCTTCAGAGAAAGCTTTATTGTAAGGCGAAGGCGGAACCCGCCTTCCGCTTCTACCTGCTTTACGACAAGATCTGCCGTGAGGACATTCTTCGACATGCCTATTCGCTGGCCCGCGCCAATGCGGGAGCGCCAGGTGTGGACGGGGTGACCTTCAAGCAGATCGACGCGTCGGGCGTGGAAGTCTGGTTGGCGGGCTTGCGCGAGGAACTCATCTCGAAGACGTATCGGCCCGATCCGGTGCGGCGGGTGGCGATCCCGAAGCCGGGCGGCGGCGAACGTCCGCTCGGCATCCCGACGATCCGGGATCGGGTGGCCCAGACCGCCACCAAGATCGTGCTGGAGCCGGTCTTCGAGGCGGACTTCGAGGACAATGCCTATGGCTATCGCCCGCGCCGCAGCGCGGTCGATGCGGTCAAGGAAACGCACCGGTTGATTTGCCGGGGCTACACCGGCGTGGTTGACGCTGATTTGTCGAAATATTTCGACACGATCCCGCATTCGGACCTCCTCAAATCGGTGGCCCGACGCATCGTTGACCGGCATGTGCTGTGGCTGATCAAGCTGTGGTTGCAAGCACCGGTCGAAGAGCGGGATGGCGACGGGACGCGGCGCATGAGCGGCGGCAGGAGCAGCAAGCGCGGCACGCCTCAGGGTGGCGTCGTGAGCCCGCTGCTCCCGGTCGTTTACATAAACCGTTTCCTGAAGCATTGGCGCCTTTCTGGAAGCGGCGAAGCATTCCGTGCACACGTCGTCTCTTACGCCGACGATTTCGTCATCCTTAGCCGCGGACATGCGGAGGAGGCTCTGGCGTGGACGAAGGCTGTGATGACGAAGCTCGGGCTGGCGCTCAACGAGGCGAAAACCCCGGTGAAGAACGCCCGAGAGGAAAGCTTCGATGTCCTTGGCTATACGCTGGGACCACGCCACTTTCCCGAAGGCGGGCGTTGGTATCTGGGCGCAAGCCCGTCCAAGAAGAGCGTGCGGCGGATCAAGACGAAAGTCAGCGAACTGCTGACACCGGGGAACAAGGGCGCCTGGCCTGAAGTGCAAGCTCGACTGAACCGCCTGTTGGGCGGCTGGCCGGCTTACTTCTCCCATGGCGCCCTCGCATCGGTGTATCGGGCTGTTGACGATCATGTCTATGATCGCGTGCGTAATTTCCTGCGCAGACGACACAAGGCGCCGGGGCGCGGCACAACGCGGTTTTCTCGTGAGACCGTCTACGAGGAACTGGGCGTGCTGCGCCTTTGTCGCGGGCGCGAAAGGTCCCGACGTGTGCCTTACGATGAAGCCAGTCGGAAAGCCGGATGCGGGAAATCCGCACGTCCGGTTTGATGAGCGGGGAGGGGAAACGGAGCGTTGCCGCATGGCCCAAGCCACCGCGCCCGTCCTCGACTTTACCGAAGGCGCGGAAGAACGGCGATCTGGACGCCGCGGCGATCGCGGCGGCGGCGAGCCGGCCGGCGATGCGGTTTGCCGAGGTCAAGAGCCAGGCGCGGCCGGACATTCAGGCGCCGCACCGGGCACGCGAACGCTTGGTGCCGGAGCGCACCGCGTTGATCTGTAAAAGTTGGGATTTGATCCACCGGTCAACGTCAGATTTCGCCATTCATCGCACGGGCCAAGCATTATCGGCGAGGCGGAGTTGATTCTGGCAAGGATGCCATAGGGCGTTCGGAAGAACGCCCGTTGCAAGTAACGGGCTATGGCACCGGCCCCGCCGGCGCGAGCGCGGCTCGCGTCCTTGACGGAATCGATCCGCTCGCCAAACTCGCCGCCATGAGAGGAATGGCAGGTTGCGATGTCCCGCGGCAGCGCCCGAAATCTCAAATCCCAACTTTTACGGATGAGACGGCGCGGCGCCTGACGAAGATTCCCGGGACCGGGACGATCAACGCCACGGCACTAGCGGCGGCCGCCGGCAACGCAAGGGCCTTCCGGCGCGGACGGGACATGGCGGCGTGGCCCGGGCCGACGCCGCGCCAGATGACGGCCGGCGGCAAGCCCCGCCTGCCCGGCATCGGCAAGCGCGGTAATCGCTATCTTCGAAAGAATCTCATTCATGGCGCAAGAGCCGTGCTGCCTTACCTCGTCGAGCGGGAGACGCCTCTTGGCCGGTGGGCGCGCGGGCTTCTGGCGCGGGCGCACAAGAACGTTGCCGTTGTTGCGCTGGCCAACAAGCTGGCGCGCATCGCTTGGGCGGTCCTGGCGCATGGCGGCGTCGATGACGCCGGATGCGAAATGGCGGCGGCATGGAGGAGATTGCCCGGGCGGTGTTCATCGCGCCGGCGGGTCGCCGGAGTCCGCGTGCGGTGAAAGGAAGATCGCCCGGCAGTCGAACGGCGGCGTGAAAACCTGAACCGTTGAACGGCCCTTCGAGTTGGCCGTGATTCGAGGCCGCTGTGATTATGAGGATCGGGCCGCGCGGATCTCCATCTTGGCCGGGGACAAGACCCCGAGACCGGATACGTTGAAGCAGACTGAACAGAACAAGATGAGAATCACCACTTGCAGATGGGGCGGGCCATCCGTTCAAGAGTGGCGGCCTGATTCGAGGAGTGTTAATCAATCATAGATGATGCCATTTCCAGCAACGGCGCGTCGGTTCCGTTGACGTGAAAAGTGGCGAAGAGGCGCATCGTGAGTTCCAGCATGAGCAGGGAACGCGTGACAACGGCACATCTGCGTTTGAAGCGGGCAAACCAGTGACGTTGGCGGCTATTGTTTTGCTCGATACGATAAGTCTGATCCATGCTTATCGGGATGGGTGACAAATGGCTACGAAACTTGGCGAGCTGCTCAGTGGACAATTTTGGGGACGCTTTAAATCATGGATTGGCCTACAGCCTCACCAATGGCCGGAAGGCGAGCCATTAATGAGCGGCGACGTCCGATGGGGAACGAGGCTTAAGGATGGAACAATCATTGGCGCACCCGGCGTCAGCTTCACTCCGGTTTGTTCACGATGCCAGCAAGCGATAGAGGCCGAAACCGAACAAACCGATGCCGCTCAGGCTGAGTGCCACGCTGACGACGCTCGGTTTCCAAGGAAGCGGTCAGATGGGAAACCTAAATGTCAACCATCCAGATAAGCATGGTCTGATCCTTGCCGATGTCATGCCGCCCGGCCGGCAAAGCGCTCTCGCAAGGCTGATAATCGTCAGGGCAATAGAGCAGGATTTTCCAGGACTTCAATCGTTCGAGCAGGCGGTCTAACGTGGCCCGATCACGATGCCCGCATTCCCAGTCAATGAGCTGTCCTGGATCTGGACAATAAGCCTTCCATATCCAGATTTTGCAGGCCTTTTTTTAAGAAAATGCCACATTTCGTCGAGCTCGACGACCGCGGCGCCTTCTCCGGTTGGTACGGGCTTGGGCGCGTTCTTGAGGGCGAACGTCTTGATCCATTTAAGGACGGCGGGGGTTGAAACGCCAAAAAGCCGCGCTATGCGCCGTTGCGATAAGCCGCTGAGGTAGAGCCACACGGCAAGAGCCAGAACCGGCTGACTGTGTCCGCGCCGGGGCTTGTCGATAAGGTTGTAGCCGCATTCCTTGCACTTGTAGCGCTGCTGCCCCTGCATAAAGCCGTTCTTCACGCATCGTTTGCGGCCGCATCGATAGCACACGATCATCTCCGCCTCCCCTTTGGGTCAGAAAGGGAAAGCGTAGGAACGGAATTATCTATGAGTGGTTAACACCCTCTTGAAATTAGCAAAAACCAACAAGCCCGTCCCGGGCCAAGACGGACGCCTCCCGGGCGAAGAAGAATACCTCCCGGGGCAGTGGGGCAAATCCATCCTGACCACAGGAGCCAACTGGTCCGGCCAAATCGGCCGTTTCACCTTGGTCGTCGACACAGCCGATGTCGGCCTCGTATCGACTTGCCCCATCCCAGGTTTGAGGTTGTGCGGAACGAGAACTCCTTCATGGCGACGGCGACGGACTATGTGCCGAAAAGCGATCTGAACATTTTGTTCGTCAAGGGCCGTTGAGCTATCGGGAAGCCACGCCCCAAAAATTGACGTTTCATGATTGCCTTGTCAGATTTCGTCATTTCGGGAAGCGTTCAACGATTTACCCGCGCGGATTGTCTTGCATCAAGCTGCAACAGCCCGAAGCGCTGTTTATTCCTTTGGGAGCAGCCTCGCCTCGCCGCCGGTTGCTTCGACTAAATCAACCGCCTCTTTGTCGAAGCTCGTGAAAACGCGGCCCTCCGCGCGCCGGCCTTCAAAAGCGATCACACCTTCGGCGAAATCGCCTCCCCTTTCGAGAATGGCGAGACCGGCTTCCACCGCCAGCCGGTCAACGAAGACGCTGGCGCTTTCGATCAATTTTCGTAAGGCCTCGGCCACCTCCGAGGCGCTTTTCTTATAACCGTGCGTCAGCACCCAGACGAATTCGCAAAGCGAGGGAAGTGTCACCGCGACGACTTCGGCTTCAAGGAGCGCCTCGGCGGCAAGCGCGCTCTGGAGCGGATCGTCCGTGACCGCCGCCCGGACCAGAACGTTGGTGTCGGCGGTAATGTTCACCGACCGCCCGCCCAACCTTCGCGAGTGATCTCCTTCATTTCTTCAAAGGACAATGCCGGCGCCCCGGTCTTTTTCAGGCATCCGACAAACCGCTCCAGCTTTGCCGCGGACCAGGCAGGCCTTACTTCCACCCGGCCAGGAGCGATAAGCTCCACCGTAATCTGGTCGCCGGGCCGGACGCCGAGCTGATCCAGCACCTCCTTTCGGAAGGTGACTTGACCCTTGGATGTAATTTTCAACGTGCTTTTCATGGTGGCCTCAGGGCGCCGCATGCCACACCGTAGCCGCGCATCGCACTCGGAAGTAAGGCAACCGCGCCTTACTTGCAAGGCCGGGGTGCACGCTCGCAACTCCGTGGGGGGATTCACTACTGTTCCAACGTCGTTGAGCGTGGCGCGTGTAGCGGGCTGATTTGAATGATGAAACTTGTTTTGTCGGCGTTACCGACTTGAACCCGTGAAGGATTATTCGGACCTCTGCGATCGTGTTCGATCGCGAGGGACCCATGTACAATGGCCAGTACGTTTTCGCGCAGGTGATGGATCACCTGCCATGGCATGTTTTTCGCCGTCGTGCGGCGCGCTATGGCGGCGAGCACAAGGTCAAACGCTTCTCCTGCCTCGACCAGTTTCGCTGTCTCGCCTTCGCGCAACTGACTTGGCGCGAAAGCCTGCGCGACATCGAAGCGTGTCCGCGGGCGCAATCTTCCAAGCTGTATCATCTGGGCTTTCGAAGTCCACGCATCGCCCGCAACATAATGGCCAACGCCAACGCCGTGCGCGACTGGCGTATTTATGCCGATTTCGCTCAGCACTTCATCGGCGTCGCGCGGGAACTTTACGTGGGCGAGGCGCTGCTTGGGCTCGAAGAATTGGACACCGTTTACGCATTGGATTCAACCATCGATTTGTGTCTAGCGGTTTTTCCGTGGGCGCCGTTCCGTTCGACAAAGGCGGCCGTAAAGCTGCATACTCTGCTCGATCTGCGCGGCGCTATCCCGTCGTTCATTTTCATCAGCGACGGCAAGATGCACGACGTCAATATCCTCGATCCATGCTTATCTGGATGGTTGACATTTAGGTTTCCCATCTGACCGCTTCCTTGGAAACCGAGCGTCGTCAGCGTGGCACTCAGCCTGAGCGGCATCGGTTTGTTCGGTTTCGGCCTCTATCGCTTGCTGGCATCGTGAACAAACCGGAGTGAAGCTGACGCCGGGTGCGCCAATGATTGTTCCATCCTTAAGCCTCGTTCCCCATCGGACGTCGCCGCTCATTAATGGCTCGCCTTCCGGCCATTGGTGAGGCTGTAGGCCAATCCATGATTTAAAGCGTCCCCAAAATTGTCCACTGAGCAGCTCGCCAAGTTTCGTAGCCATTTGTCACCCATCCCGATAAGCATGCCTCGATCAACTGCACCCGGAGCCCGGCGCCTTCTACGTCATGGATCGCGGCTAAGTGGATTTCAAATGCTTGGCGCGATTCGACGAAGCTGGAAGTTTCTTCGTCACTCGCGCCAAATCCAACATGAAGGCCAGACGCCGCTATTCGCATGCCGTCGATCGTTCCACCGGCCTGATCTGCGACCAGACCATCATGCTGACCGGCTTCTCCACCCGCCAAGGCTTCGACCGTCCCTTGCGCCGCATCAAGTTCAACGACAAAGAAACAGGCAAGACGCTCGTGTTCCTCACCAACAATTTCGCCTTGCCGGCCATGACCATCGCCACGCTGTACAAATATCGTTGACAGGTGGAGCTGTTTTTCAAATGGTTCAAGCAGCATCTGCGCATCAAGGCTTTCTTCGGCACGTCCGAAAACGCGGTCAAAGCCCAAATCTGGTCGGCGATCTGCGTCTATGTGTTGGTTGCCATCGTCAAGAAGCGGCTCGGCATCCCCACGAGCCTTTACGAAATCCGACAGATTTCGAGCCTCACGCTATTCGAAAAAACCGAGCTATTCCAGCTCCTTCCCTACATTCCTCACCAAATCCAACCGGAGGAATCGGCTAACCAATTGAACCTGTTTGATTAACGTTGGGACACCAGTGGGGGGATTAGCTTTGCAGAGGCTCTGCCGCCGGAGCTTTCCGTATGGCGAATGTTCGGCTCCGGGGCTTCGTTAATTGTTTGCAGCGTAGTGTGCCGAACTCCAAACACGGGCGGCTCAAACGACTGATTCTATTATATTTTATGCGGCTTCGCGCCAGTAGCAAAACAGAGCATTCTCCATAGTGGGTCTTGCGGTGTAGCGGCCCTCCGCTACCCCTTTTCCCGACACCCCTTTGGCGCCATTGAGGTAGGCCCGCGCGTAGGAACGCGGTCTACCGTCCGGCGATAGCAACCACGACACGGCCGTGCCGGGACGTGTCGCGGGAGACCGTGACGGTCTCGACCAAATCCCGCATTGCCTCCGCCGCCGTGGAGCGGCCAGCGTCGATGCCTTTAGCCGGAGCGTCCTTAAGCCGGGCCAATAGCTCGGCGCAGCGTTCGAGCACAGATGGATGCAAGGCCACGACGTTGGCGGGCCGCGGTCCGGCCTCGAACTCGACGCAGTGCTTTTTCCGCCCGGCGCCGAGGACATTCATCCGAGCGTCCAGTCACGAGGGTGGCGGGCGAACGACTGGCAAAGTTGATCGCATTCTAAATTGCTGCCAACGCTGGCAAACCTGGGCGGCGGTTTCACGCAATCATGGTTATACTTGCCGGCGCCGTGCTGCCCGTGCAAAGCTAGTTTGACCATCACTGGCGACCGGTTGCCTCATGGTTCTGACGATTCAGATTTTGGTGCTGCTTCTGGCCGTGGTCGCCGCGGTCGCGGTCGCCGCGGCGCGACTCGAGATTCCGGAGGCGATTCTTTTGGTGCTTACCGGCGTCATCCTGGCGCTCGTCCCCGGTTTGCCGACGGTCGAGCTTGCCCCGGAGTTGGTGCTGCTCCTAGTCTTGCCGCCCGTCATCTACTCGTCCGCGGTGGCGATGAGCTGGCGCGAGTTTCGATTCAATCTCCGCCCCATTTTTCTATTGGCGGTCGGGTGCGTCGTCTTCACGACGGTCGCGGTCGCCGCGGCAACCCACTGGCTGTTGGGTCTCGCTTGGCCGGTAGGCTTCGTGTTAGGCGCCATCGTTTCCCCGCCGGACGCCATGGCGCCGCTCTCCATCGCTCGTAGAATGGAGCTCCCCAGGCGCATCCTCGTCATCCTCGAAGGCGAAGGCCTGGCAAATGATGCCGCCGCGCTCATCCTCTATCGCTTCGCGGTAGCCGCCGTCAGCGCCGGCGTATTCTCGTTCACCCACGCGGCCGGAATGTTCGGTGCAATCGTCGCTGGCGAAATCCTCTGGGGGATCGGCGTCGGTTGGCTGATGTTGCGTCTGCGGCGCTGGGTCCATGATCCGCGCATCGAGATCACTCTCTCGATCCTGACGCCGTTCGTTGCCTATTGGCCGCCCGAGCATTTGGGCGGCTCCGGCGTGCTCGCCACCGTGACCGCCGGGCTCTACATCAGTTGGAACGGCCTCCGGCTGATCAGCGCCGCGACACGGCTCCAGGGCATCTTCTTCTGGGATTTCCTCATTTACCTCATCGAAGGCATGGTGTTTCTCATCACCGGCCTGCAGGCGCGCACGCTGATCGCTCGCATCGGTAATGACTCGATCCCTGAGCTGGCTATTTCCGCCGCGATCGTCAGCGTCGTGGTGATCGTGGCCCGCTTCGTCTGGATGTATCCCGCAGCCTATCTTCCGCGCTGGCTCTTTCCCCCGATCAGGCGGAGGGATCCATCGCCGCCTTGGCAGGCGCCGTTCGTTCTGGCGTTCACCGGGGTGCGCGGCATCGTTTCGCTCGCGGCGGCTCTCGCGATCCCATTTGCAACGACGAACGGGCAGCCGTTCCCCGGCCGCGATCTGATTCTCTTTCTCACCTTTTCCGTTATCCTAGTGACGCTGGTGGGCCAAGGCTTGCTGCTGCCTTCGGTGATCCGGGCTCTCGGCCTTGCTCATGCCGGACGTCGCGAGCGCCGCCGCGATAGAGCCGAGGAGTATGAGGCTCGGCGGCTCGGGATCGAGGCGGCGCTTGAGCGGCTCGACCAGCTTGCCGCGGAACGCGATCTTGCGGAGAACGTCGTCCAAACGCTCCGCGCTAGTCACCGTACCCGGCTACAGCATATCGAGCACCGCAGCGACGGCGATGATGGGCACAAAAAGCTCACCGAGCTTCACGACGAGATCGAACTCCTTCTGATCACCGCCGAGCGGCAGCAGACCAACGACCTTTTCCGCGGCGGCAAGCTGAACGACGAAGCGCGACGCGGGATCGAGCGCGAACTCGATCTGCGAGAGGCGCATCTCGCCAACCAGCGGGACGAGGAATGATGGCGCAATGCGGTCGCTCAGTCGAGTCCATGCAGGCGCCAGCTTGGTGGTTGCTTGAACGAAGGAAGGTTTCGTGTCCGCTTCAAACCTTCCCATTTTTCGCAAGGCCCTGGCGGGGAGGCGAGCGGGCCGCGCGGTCGCCATGGCGGGCGTGGCCGAGACTTTAGGGGTCGGTGACCCACCCGTCCGGCAGCCGCCTTGCCGTGGACGAGGATGGGAATGCTTTGTTCGGTGTCCGGCGGCCGTGTCGAGGCCGAAGTGATCCGCGCGGCGCTGGAGGCGATGCGGGCGGGCGCGACGCGGCGCCCATCGCGCGAAGCTTCCTTCGGAAGCTCCACCTGCGGCAGGTCAGCGACGGCCGGGGCGCCGGCAGAGGTCAATTGGCCGCGTTACCGCCCGCAAAGGCCGCGAACAGCAAAACCAGCCCCAAGCCCAACACCGCCAGCGCCGCGCCGGCCTCGAACAGGCGTCCCACAATCAGGGCCCGCCCGGAACCCGTTTTGGAATATTTGACCGCCACGTTTTTGGCGAGCACAGCCGCGCTGGCGAGTGCCGCCGTGGTGATCGCGGTGCCAAGCGACATCGCCGCGACGGCAAAAACGCCGACTGAAAATATCCCCTGCGCCAAGGTGAAGACAAGCACCAGAATCGCCCCCGAGCAGGGCCGCGATCCGGCCGCCATCATCGTTAACAGAGCGCTTTTCCAAGAAAATCCGGCCCCGAGCGTGCGCGGATCGGGCGCGTGGAAATGGGCGCAGCCGGGGCCGTGGACATGGCTCTCGGCGCAATCGTCAGCGAGAAAGGCGCGGGCCGTCCCCCCGCCGCGACGGCGGCGGCGGGCGCGGCGCGCCAAGCGGAAAGAAGAGCCGCGCCTTTCACGTAAACCAAAGCGGCGCCGAGAACCATTATACCGGCATAGCTCGCGATCTCGACCGCATTCGCGGCCTTTGTCATCTGCTTCGCCGTCGCGTTGAAGACAAGGGCGCTCACGCCGACGATCGCGACCGCGCTAAAGCCTTGCACGAGCGCCGCGCCAAAGGCGATCACGACACCCCGCCGCAAGGCCCGCTCATTGGCGAGCATATAAGAAGCAATCACCATTTTGCCGTGGCCAGGGCCCGCGGCATGAAAAATACCGTAAGCGAGGCTTAATCCCACCAGACCCCAGGCGGCCGCCCCGCTTAGTTTGGCGGCACGGATGGCCCCGCTTAACAGGCGATAAAAGCCCACCTCCTGCGCCATGATCCAGCCCACCATTGCACCGTGCGCGCCGCCAGCGGAGCCCTCATTAGCGCCGACCGCAAATGGGTGATGCACGCCCTGCCCGAGGGATTGGGTAGGCAGCAAGACGACCATGCAGAGCAGCGCGAGGGGCAAGACCGGCCACGCGTTCGCAAGAGCCATCCCCGCGCGCCGCCAAACCGCGCCGAAAGAAAGCTCAGTTGGGTTCAAAAAAGCCTCACGGACAAGCGACAATAATCCGGCTCGCGAGTTTGATCCCGAAATCAAAGCCCGGCGACAGACCGCTGAAAAAGGCCTCTGAGAGTTTCTTGGTATCCGCGGTCGCCAACGGGTTTGCTCCAAGCACATTGACCGAGCATCCTTGCGGGGCGCCGGCTATGCTGACCGGATCTTGCTTGTCCATCTCGAAATCCACGAAGTAGGTCGGATCATAGACTTGAAAGGAGAAGGCTTTCGATGCGCTGGCGGGGGTTTTCAACGGAAGCGTAAACCGCAGAACCACGAGTTTGTCCTCCCGCTGTTCCAGCGAATAGTCGGTGGGCGTCCCGAATTCAACCTTTTGGCTTGCCTCCTTAGCGTAGGTGAAATAGTCGAATTCAGTGAGAGATTCGACGTTCGTCTTGGCAAGCGGCGCCAGCTCTTCCTTGGTCAAGAGTTGGCCGGGCTTGCCCTGGCCTTCCGTCACGAAAGCCGAATACATCTCGTCGAACGTCCAGGCGTGACGTATGGCCGCGATCTTGCCTTTTGCGTTGAAAATCACTTGTGCACGCGCCGTTACCCATACGTGCGGGTGCGCCGCCGCGTGTTGTGCGAGACCGGCCACGAAAACGGCGGTCAGGAAAAACCTCGAACCGAAACGTCTGAGCATGAAGAGACCTTCGGCGGCGCATTTCGCGAAGCAATTCCCCGCAGTGGACCACCTGCCTCGACGAATCGGCCGGCTTTATGACCGCGCAAGCCTGGCCGAAGAAAGGCGGGACGGAACCTCGGCCGGCACGGCCGGAAATACGCGGACCTTCCGGCGGGGCTCATGCGAACTTAACGCCCACCCGGTGATTTCCGGGGCGCTCTTGGCGCCCCGCCGCCGCCTGGCCACGACACTCCGTCGCGCCCTCATTCAATCCGCCCCGGTTTGCGTGGAGATCTGGTGCTCGATCGCGACCCGAATCAGATCGGCGGTTCGTGCGAGGCCCAGCTTGTTCTTCATGTGGCTGCAATTATTCGCCACGGTCTTGTAGCTAAGACCGATCGTATCGGCAATTCGCGGTAGGGTGTAGCCCTCGCCGAGGAGCCGGAGAATCTCGAGATCGCGGCGCGTCAGCTCTTTGAAGGGGTGCGACAAGGGGGAACGGCGGGACGTCCGGACACTTAGCAAGGCGAGTTCCTGCGCAATCTGCGGCTCGATATAGTTGTGCCCGGCAGCGACGCGGAAGATGGCCAGCGAAATCTGATCCGGCGGCGCGTTCTTCGTTACATAGCCGAGCGCCCCCACCTCAAACGCGCGCGCGACATGAATCGAGTCGTCGTGCACGCTGAAGACGAGGATGCGAGCCGAATCGTCTTCAATCTTCAACCGCCGGATCGTCTCCAGCCCGCCGCACCCTGGCAGGTTGAGATCCATGATGACGAGGTCCGGGCGATCCTCCTTGAAACTCATCAAGGCCTCTTTCGCCGTCGCCGCTTCACGGATTTGGGCGTCCGGTTCGACGGAGATGAGGCGCCGGAGACCGGCATGAACGATCGGATGGTCGTCGACGATCAGAACCTTCATGCGCCGCCTGCAATGGAAGAGGCGTGAACCTGATTGGTTCGCGCCGGACAGGGAAGAGTTGCCGTGACCGAGAAACTCAGCCCGGGTTTTGGGGTGAGAACAAGGTGCCCGCCCAGCGCTTGGACCCGCTCCTGCATTCCGGTCAGGCCGAAGCCGAAGCCGGCCGCTTTGTCGATCTCCCGACCATCGTTTGCAACCTCGACGTTGACATGTTCCGAGCCGAGATCGTCGGCTGGCGCCGATGTCACTGATACAGAAATTTTCGCCGGATTGCCATGGCGCACCGCATTGCTCAAGCTTTCCTGTACAATCCGATAGATCGTGACATCGATCAAGGCGCCAAAGCTTGCCCCGTCCGGTGGGAGCTGCAGGCGGAAGTGAATCCCTGGATGCCTCTGGCGCCAGAATTCAACCACGCTCGTGATGGCGGCGGCCAACCCGAAATCGGCGAGAACTCCGGGGCGCAAGCGGCCGAGCATCGTCCGGATCTGCCGCTGCATGTGGGAGACCGCTTCCATGGTTGACCGGATTTCGCCGGCGATCTCGGCATTTTGCCCATGAATGGCAAGCCGCGAGATGGCGGCGATGTTGACGTTGACAGCAAAAAGGAATGGGCTGATTTCATCGTGCAGATCCCGGGCGATCTCGCACCGTTCCTCTTCCTGCAAGGTCAACAGCTTCTCGTTCAAGCGGCGCCTCTCCTCATCCATCCCCGCGAGTTCGGAGGCCATCCGATTGAAGCTACGCTGAAGCCGCGCCAATTCCGGTGCCGAGATGCCGCCGATCCTCATCTTGTAATCCCCGTGGCCGATTTGTTTGAGCGCGCCGGCAAGATGATCCAACGGCCGCAAGGCGCGGCCGATAAAGACATAGATGAGCAGGATGTTGAGCCAGAAGAATAGGGAGAGCACGATTAGGCTGTCGCCGAGATCATTCCAGACTTCAAGGATCTCATTCGTCGGGTCGGTCTCGATGACGACGCTCCCGTGATCTTGCCCCGCAATAGCGACCGGCACCCGGTCAACAACGGGCGAAATGCCGAGAAGGCGGACGAACCACGGCGGCACGGCGCCGAAATGCGACGATGCAAGGGATGGTTCCGCGCTAGCGCTTGCGTCGCCGGTCAGGGACACGCGAAGATGCCGGTTGCCCTTGAACGAGGCCACCAGATCTTCGAGGCTTCTTCGCGGGTCGGGCGATTCCGGAAGGCCTGCCAGCGCGCTTTTGACGATCTGCTGGCCGACCTGTAGCGCCGAATTCATTTCGGTCGGGACCGAGCGCGAGGCATTGAACGACACAATCGTGCCCTCGACCGCGAGGCTCAGGACGAGGACGAGTGCGATCAAACAGATCAGGCGGATTCGAAGAGACATGGTGCTCGGCAATGTTGGCGGGCGTCATCACCGGTGCTGGACGACAACGGGAACACGGAATGGGACCGGGGGCAATACCTATTCGAAATAGCGGGATAAATCCCCGAACATTTGGGACATCCTTGGTCCCAGAGAAAACGCGTAGGTAAATATCCTGACGAT
Organism: uncultured Alphaproteobacteria bacterium; assembly: GCA_963706215.1. Lineage (GTDB taxonomy): Bacteria > Pseudomonadota > Alphaproteobacteria > Rhizobiales > Beijerinckiaceae > Methylocapsa. Next base: position 1,689,108 of record OY970154.1, read on the forward strand.
CAGTCTCCGGCCTTTCGCCAAGACAATTCAAGGCGGCCTGCGGCGCCGAATCACGGCGTTCTTTGCACCCTTTATCGCTCGGACACGGCGTGCCGGTTCATCCGGCGTTGTCAATCGGGAAATATTCTCGCACTATACGAGAGTTTTTCCCGACTATCGCGGGAAGTCAATGCATGATTTTTCGACTACTTCAACATTATAAAACTTCCAAATAATGCACAGCTAAAAGGAAATTTTCCCTTCTATATAATGTATTATTCCTAGCATACCGGTAACATGGAAGTGCAGGCATGCAACACTTCCTAACTGTTTTGCACTAATGCCAAGAATTTCTATTGCCTGTCGACCTTTGCGAATTTAGCCTTCGGCCTTGTTCGGAATGCCAGGAAATCTGGATTACGGGAGAAACATCATGCAGCGGCTATCTCGTCATTCGCAAATTCTGTGGCTTAGCGCTGGGCTTTGGCCTTGCGGAATGGCGCAAGGCTTGGCGCAGACCGCCACTCCTCCCGCGCCCGATGCGGCGATCACCCTGCCAACGGTGGATGTGGTCGCGACCTCGCCCTTGCCCGGCGGCGGCGAAAATCGCGACAATATCCCGGCCATGGTGCAAACCGTGCCGGCCGAGGATTTCGCCCGCACCAATTCCCAAAATGTGACCGACACATTGCAGCAACAGATTCCCGGCGCCGTATCGATCGATGTCAACGGCAATGATTTCGCGCAAGATTTGCAATATCGCGGTTTCGTCGCCTCGCCGATCCAAGGAACACCGCAGGGGCTTGCCGTGTATCAGAACGGCATCCGCCTCAACGAGGCTTTTGGCGACACCGTCAATTGGGATCTCATCTCCCCTCAAGCCATCTACCGCGCCGACATATTTACGAACAATCCGGTCTTCGGCCTCAACGCGCTCGGCGGCGCGGTCAGCCTGCAGATGAAGAATGGGTTCCTCTGGCAGGGGCTTACCACCCAAATCATGGGCGGTTCTTACGGCCGCGTCAGCGGGCTGTTCGAATATGGCAAACAAATCGACGATTACAGCCTTTATATCACCGCCGATGCGACGCATGACGACGGCTGGCGGTATTTTTCGCCTTCCTCGATTTACCGCCTCTATGGCGATCTCGGCTACCGCACGCCCGGCAACGAGCTTCACCTCATCGCCTCGGGCGCCAGCAGTAATGTCGGCATCATAGGCGCGACTCCGATCCTTTTGGTCGACTCGGATTACCGTTCCGTCTACACCTCCCCGCAATTTTCACTAAACCAGGCGGGCTCGCTTGCCTTCACCGGCAAATTCGACATCAATCCGGACTGGACGATCCAGAGCAATTTCTATCTCCGCAGTTTCAAACAGATACATGTCGACGGCAATGACGCCTCCATCCAGGATTGCAGCCTGCTGCCGCAATATGGTCTTCCCGCCGGACCGGCCGGCAAACTTTGCGACACCGACAATGGATCTTTCATTATCGATACCAAAGGCCAAATCATCCCTTCGACGGGACCGGTCAATTTTCCCTATGGGGTGATCGATCGCACCTTTGTGCACGGGAATACCGTGGGCACTTTATTGCAGGCGACCGATACCGGCAAAATCCTCGGCCAAGACAATTATCTCAACTTCGGGGGCAGCGTCGATCGCAGCTGGTTGAGCTATAGCGCGTACGCCACGCTCGCTCTGATCCAACCCAACTTCATCGACGTTAATGGTGGGATACCCGGCGGCGGCGAGATCGTCCAGGATCAGTCCCTAACCGATATCATTTCCACCTATCTCACCGGGACAACGACCTATTACGGCCTGTTCGCGCTCGATACGTTCAAACTCGCGCCTGGCCTCGATTTTTCCGCCGGCGGGCGGCTCAATGTCGCCGAAATCACAACATTGGATGCGACCGGAACCACCCCCCAACTCAATTCCAGCGATACTTTCACGCGGCTCAATCCCGTCGTCGGCCTAACGTTTAAGATATCGCCCAGTCTCACCGCCTATACCGGTTATTCAGAGGCGAACCGCGCGCCAACGCCGCTCGAACTCAATTGCTCCAGCTCCACGCGGCCTTGCGTTCTTGCCAGCACACTCATCTCCGATCCGCCGCTGCAACAAGTCGTCTCACGTACGATCGAGGGCGGTCTGCGCGGCAATCTCGCGATCCCGGCCGGCGGAACGATCGGCTGGAAAGCAGGCCTCTATCGAACCGAAAGCACCAATGATATCATCCAGCTCGCGAGCGTCGTGCTGGGGACTGGCTATTTCACCAATGTGCCAGAGACCTTGCGCCAAGGCGTCGAAGCAGGGGCCAATTTGTCAATGGGCGCGCTCAGCGCCTATATCAATTACGGCTATGTCGACGCGACCTATCAATTTAACGGCACGCTGAGTTCCCCGTTCAATCCCTATGCCGATGCGAATGGCAATATTCTCGTGCATCCCGGCGATCACATTCCTGGCATTCCCCGCCAACAATTAAAGGTCGGCGGCGACTATGCGTTCACGCCGAAGTTCAAGGCCGGGTTCGACGTGCTCATCGTCGGCAGCCAATATTATGTTGGTGATGATTCGAACCAAAACCCGCAATTGCCTATGTACTGGGTGGCCAATCTCCACGCCTCCTATCAGATCACCAACAATGTGCAGGTCTTCGGCCTCATCAACAATCTCTTCAATAATCATTACGCGACCTATGGCACGTTTTTTGACCAGACGACGGATGGGCAATTTGCCGGCAACCCGGTGAACTTTGTCAGCGACCCGCGCACGATCACTCCCGCCCAGCCCATCGCCTTCTACGGCGGCGTGAAGGTAATTTTTTAGCGGACGATCGCGAAAGGGCGCGGGCTCTCTAAATAGTGGATGGCCTGGCGCGGGGCTTTGCCTTCCCCTGTGCCATGCGCTAATGGTTGGGGGCACGCCACAAGAGCTAGACCGCCGACAGGCATTTGGGGACCCCATGACGAATCAGGCTCGCTTCACGATCGCCAGTCTCTTCGAGGGCAAGAGCGCGATCGTGCAAATCACACCGGTCGCGGCCGATGGGAGTCCGCCCGGAATCGCGGGCGCCGGGCTCCAGGGATCGAAAGGATTGGGCCTCGAAATTGCAAATATCGCGGCTCTCCCAGATGCCGAGGACTATTCTCTTCACGAATTCTACCGCGCCCATTTCACGCCATCGGAGATTTCCTTTTGTATCAGGCAGCCCGCGGCAAAGGTGGCCTTTCAAGGTCTCCTCGCGGCCAAGCGCGCCATCATTAAATCTGGTGCGGCGAGCAACTCGCCGGATGGGCCGCGAAGCGTCGAAATCGGCTTCGATGGCGATGGCAAGCCAACCTATCCCGGCTGCCTGTTATCGATCAGCGATACCGGCACGATAGCCGCGGCGGTTTGTCTCTGGCTAGGCGGGCTTGGCTGGCCGGCGCCGCCGCCCGCGAGCGGAGCCGCGCGCCCGCCAATGCGGACATTTCCGCTAAAAACCAGGATTGTCGCGTTTCTGGTTTTGCTGTCGCTGTTGCTTCTGTTTGCATTGGGGCTCTGGAATATCCTCGTAACGTGGCGTCACTAAATTTCGTTAGCCGGTCCGCGTTGGTTGCCGTCGCGCGCGCCATCGCGTTCGCCGGAAAGGCTCAGCCATTCGTCTTCGGCGGCAACGAGCATTCGCTCGAGTTCGCCGCGCTGGGAGGATAAAAGCGCCGCCTTGGCTGGGTCCGCGATGAACACCGCCGGCTCCGCGAGCGCCTTGTCGATGCGCGAAACGAGATCGTGAAACTTGCGCATCTTTTCCTCGATCGCCGAAATGCGCTTGTCTAACTGGGCCGCGTTTTTCGCGGCGTGCGGGGTCTCATCGCGGTCCGGAGCCGCTCGCCTGACTTCACCGCGGTCTTTTTTCAAAGGCCTGCCATTGCCGCCGCCGGCTCGCTCGATCACATAATCGTTGTAATCATTGATGTCGCCATCAAACGGTTTGACCGTGCCTGCTTCCACGAGCCAGAGGCGGTCGGCGCAGGCGTCGAGGAGATACTTGTCGTGCGACACCAGAATGACCGCGCCCCGATAGTCGTTGATCGCCTCGATCAACGCGGCGCGGCTATCTATGTCGAGATGATTGGCCGGCTCGTCGAGAATTAACAGGTGAGGTCCGTTGAAGCTTGCCAGTCCCAAGAGAAGCCGGGCTTTTTCGCCCCCGGACAATTGCGCGGCCGTCGTGTCCGCCTTCACGTTCGGAAAGCCGAGCTGCGCGCATTTTGTTCGAATCCTTGCCTCCGTCGCCTCGCGCATGAGCAAGGCAACGCATTGATAGGGAGTGGCCTTCGGGTCGAGTTCGTCGATTTGATGCTGGGCAAAGAATCCCGCCTCCAGTTTCGACGAGCGCCGGATGCTGCCGGCGGTAGCTTTCAGCCTTCCGGAGACAAGCCTCGCGAAAGTCGATTTGCCATTGCCGTTGGCGCCGAGAAGGCCGATGCGGTCGTCGTCCGAAATCGTCAGGGAAAGCCGCCGCAACACCGGCTCCTCGCCGTAGCCGGTGCTCGCATTCTCCATTGCGACAAGCGGCGGACTTAAAGGCCTTCGCGGCGAGGGTAAATGGAACGGGAGAACTTGTCCGTCGACGATGGCCATCACGAGCTCCATCTTGGCGAGCATTTTCAGGCGCGACTGCGCTTGCGCCGCTTTGCTCGCCTTGGCGCGGAAGCGATCGACGAAAGACTGGAAGTGCCTGCGCTGGCCGTCTTGTTTCTTTTTCTGTTTGAGCGCGAGCGCTTGCCGTTCGCGCCGCTGCCGCTCGAAACTCGAATAATTGCCGCGCCAGAGGGTAAACTTGGCTTGATCGAGATGCAGGATATGATCGCAAACGGCATCGAGCAAATCGCGGTCGTGGCTGACGACAAGGATCGTTGCCGGATAGCGCTTGAGATAATCGATCAGCCAAAGCGTGCCTTCGAGATCGAGGTAATTGGTCGGCTCGTCGAGAAGCAAGAGATCGGGGCTCGCAAACAAAACCGCGGCGAGCGCGACGCGCATCCGCCAGCCGCCGGAAAATTCGTCAAGCGGCCGTTGCCGCGCCGCTTCATCGAAGCCAAGCCCGGCCAAAATGCGCGCTGCCCGCGCGGGCGCCGCATGCGCCGAAATATCGACGAGGCGCGTTTGAATCTCGCCGATGCGTGCCGGGTCGGCCGCGATCTCGGCTTCGGCCATCAGACGCGCGCGTTCGAGATCGGCGGCAAGGACAAAATCGATCAAGTTTTGACGCCCGCCCGGCGCCTCCTGCTCGACACGGCCGAGACGCGTTGCCCGGGGGAGCGATATCGAACCCCCGTCCGGCGCGAGCTCGCCCGCGATCATTTTGAGCAGCGTCGTCTTTCCGGCACCGTTGCGGCCGACGAAGCCCGCGCGTGCGTTGCCGGGAAGGGCGGCGGTCGCCTGGTCGAAAAGAACCCGCGACCCGAGCCTTAGCGTGACGTCGTTGATGTGGAGCATGCGCGCTTGTCGCCTGCCTGGCCGGCCCTGGCAAGAGCAAGACAAATCGATAATTGCCGCGCCTGGAGCGAGGTTTTTTGTTCCATTGGCGGGGCGGAAATACTCAGGGCCTCTTACTTCCGGCGGTCTGAGACCAGTGAGAATGCGCGGAAAAACGGTGCGATTGCGCGGAAAAGCGTGACCCACCCTCGGTTGCGCGGGACGGGGAGCAATGGCTCAGATGAAGGCGATCGAGCGAAGGACCTCATTCCTCGCCCTCATGCCGAGGAGGCGGCGCAGCCGCCGTCTCGAAGCACGCGGGCGAGAGCCGAACACGGCATTTGTGGTTCCCTCGTCCTTCGACAAGTTTAGGACGAGCATCTGTGTTTGGAGTCAAGCATGAATTGGCTGCCACGGCCGATCTTCGTGAATGAGGACGTTTGCGAGGATGACGAGCTTTCGCATAACTGCGGCGATGGCGGCTTCCGGTTTTTTGCCGGCCTCCCGGAGTTGTTTGTAGACTAAGGAGAGTTGCGGGTTGAATCGCGCGGCGGCGATTGCCGCGAAGTAGAGGCCTGCGCGCACTTGCCGGCGCCCGCCCTTGACGCGGCGTTCGCCGATGCTGCTCCACTCTCGCACGCGAGCGGCGCAAGGCCCGCGAGGAGGCTTGCGGCCTTGCCCCGACAGGCGCCCAATTTGGGCAAGCCGGCGACCAGGGCGATGGCTGCAACCGGACCGGCGCCAGGGATCGAGATCAGGATGTCATAGCGGCGCTTGAGCGCCGGATCGGCCTCAAGGCGGCGCGCGATCTCGGCGTCGAGGCGATCGATGTGCTTGGCCAGCGCCATCAACCGCCGACCGGTTTCCCCCTTGAGGAAGGCGGTCTCGCTGGCGAGGCGCTGGTTGGCCAGCGCCGTCCGATCGGCCATCGCCGCGGCGCGCGCGCGAACGATTTCTTGCAACGCCTCAAGCTCTTCTGGGGCTGGCGGCGCGCTTCCGGTTTGAGGCATTCGTTCATCATCGCCAGCAACCGGGCATCGAGCTTGCCGGTCTAGGCGAACTGGCCGAAAGCCTCGGCGAACAAACGCGCACGCAACGGATTGACGATCGCAACCGCGTAACCGGCGGCGTGCAGGGTCCGGTGCGGTTGACGATGGTATTTGGCCGTCGCCTCCATGACGATCAAAGCATCCGGCATTGCCACGATCTGACGCTTAAGGAATTTGAGGCCCTCAGGCGTGTTTGGAACGCGGAACTTGCGGCCAATAGGATGGATATCAACGTCGAGCCGGTCTTTCCAAACGTCGATGCCGACGTAAACTCGCGTCTCGGCGCTTCGTTCGGGCGATTTCCGACCTTGCGTGCGGGATTCGCTCCCTATCATCTGTTCAGGACAAGCGCGAAGGACGGACGGACCAAGCTCATCCGCGGCTCTAAACCAAGGGGGATACGGTCTCGTCCGGCGTTCGGGGGATGGCTACCTCCCGAACGCCGGCTCGAACCTTCGCAAATTCGCGCCATCGGCAACATGCGAGGGGTGCGATCGCGGGGCGCGCGACCAATCCCCGGCCCACCCATCGGGAGATCGCGCCGGAGATCGGCATGGGCGACGCATCAAAAATGCCCTTCCGATGCGGCGGCGCGCAAAATGGCGAGAAGGCGTTCGCGCGCGAACGCGCGGCGCTTTTCGAGGCGGGCGCGCCGGCGCCGGCCGGGTTCTCACGGTGGACCTCCACGCCGGCCAAATCCAGGGCTTCTTCGATATCCCGACCGACAACCTTTATGCCGCGCCCGTCCTGGTCCGGGACATCAAGGAACAGCTAAAACTCGGCACCGTATCTGTGTGGTTTGAGATAACCTTCGCGGCATCGTAGCAAATTGCCGGCGGCTGGCTGGAGCCCGAGAACCGGTACAAGTCGGTTGCCGTCGCCGAGGCCTTCCTTAAATAGGGAGCGCATGCGCTGTGGCCGGAACAGTGAGAATGTCGCGCGTTACATTTGTTGCCAGCGCTGGTGTCCGGCTCGCATTATTAAGGAGTTCATAAATAGGAGGACATTTTTCTTGACCTGAGGAGCCTCGAATGATTCCATGCTGGCATGAGAAAAGATGACGCGCGGAAGCTTGATCACAAGACGCTGGAGACCATGCGTGAACGCGCCGTAAGGCGCGTTCGAGACGGCGAAAGCCCCGAGGTGGTTGCCCGGATCTTTGGGGTGGGGCGGACCGCCATGTACAGATGGCTGGCGGAATACCGGCGCGGCGGTTGGGGCGCCCTGAAAGCCAAGCCCGTTCCTGGACGTCCGCCGAAACTTGATGGCCGGGCATTGCAGGGGGTTTACGACATGGTGACGCGGAAGAACCCCTTGCAACTGAAGTTTGAGTTTGCGCTGTGGACGCGCGCGATGGTGGCGAAGCTGATCAAGGATAAGTTCGATGTGGTGTTGAGCGCGGCGTCCGTGGGGCGGCTTTTGGCTCAGCTCGGCGTCACTTGTCAAAAGCCGTTGCACCGGGCATGGGAACGTGACGAAGCCCTCGTGCAGCAGTGGCTCAAGAAAGAATACCCGGGAATCAAGAGAATGGCGCAACAACAAGGAGCTGACATCTATTTTGGCGATGCCGCCCACATCCGTTCCGATCACCATGCCGGGCGCACCTGGGGTAAAAAAGGCGAACCGCCCATTGTCGAGGCCACCGGCGCTCGCCATGGCATGAGTTTGCTTTCAGCGATCTCCTCGCGCGGCCACATGCGCTTCATGATCAAGCAACAAGGCGGCGTCAACGCTGCGGTGTTTATCGAGTTCCTAAAGCGATTGATTGCCGGGGCCAAGCACGAGATCTTTTTGATCGTTGATCGCGGACCTGCACATATCGCTCGAAAAACCAGAGCGTTTACCGAAACCCTGAAGGGAAAGTTGCGGCTCTTTTATCTGCCTCCTTATTCACCCGATCGCAACCCGGATGAGCTGGTGTGGAAGCATCTGAAAGCGGACACCGTCGGCCGCATGGCTGTCACCAGCAGGGAGGGCTTCAAGCGCAAGGTTCGATCATCGATGCGTCAACTGCAAAACGACCCCTGGAAAATTATCTCCTTTTTTCAGAAACCTTCGCTCAAATACGCCGCGTGAATGTTCCCATATTTATGAACTGCTTAATAGCAGCGGGCAGCGCGCTCCGAGGCTGTCACGGCAACGGCCGCCGCGGCCTGCCGTTTGACCGCGCAGGCGCGGGCCTCGAATGCCGCCTCGTCCATCGCCCCGAGCTTTTGCCAGCGGGCGGATTGCATGCGAGAAACGCCGAGGTTAGGCAACGTAACCGATGTAACAGCTTGTGACATTGCGCCGCCTGGGGCCGCACGCTCGCCGTTTTCGCGCATCTCCGTGAGAAGCTGCCCGGCCTTGCGTTTCATGTGGCCGGTCTCGAAACGGGTCGACGTGTCAGGCCGGGGAGACGATGACCCGAGCTTGATCGAGCCCGTCGAGGCCATTGCCGATGGCTAGATGTTCGGGCGTCAACGAATGAACCATATCACGCTCGCCACCACCGCAATTGCAATCGCCGTTCCGAGCGTAAGAATGGCGCCACGCTGGAACCACAGCCGCCTTTCTAAAGAACTGCCCAATCCAAAGACAGCCGGAATAAGATAAAGCAGCAGCGCCACCAAAAACAGCGCCCTCAGGAGTTGATCAAGGTCAGGCATTGAATTCGGTGGCGTTGGCATCTGACTCGCGCGTGAGATGGGCGGCCGGCTGTTTCCTCGAATTGCCGATTTCTGCTTACCGTATGCTTACCACGAGCGGCAGCGGATCGCAGATTTTCGGTAAGTTTGTTCTAAGTCTTTGATTGTCCGCTGCGGGGATTCAAACCCTCGCCTTTAGGCGAAGCGAAGGGTAGATGAAGTCGCATTATGCGACGATATCAACTCGGCAGCCACGCAAAGTACGACCTTAAGGTTCACCTTGTCTGGTGCCCAAAATACCGCAAGCGGGTGTTGACAGGGCAGGTTGCAATACGAGTCCGCGATCTTCTAAGGCAAATTGCCGCGGAGAACGAGTTGCAGATCATCTCGGGCAAGGTGGGGGCCGATCATGTGCACATGTTCATCAGCTATCGAGCGCATCACAACATCAGCCAGATCGTGCAATGGCTCAAGGGCACGAGTGCGCGCATGCTGTTCCAGGAATTCCCGCATCTCAAGAAGCAGTACTGGGGACGCCACCTGTGGGCGAGGGGATATTTTGCAGTGACCTCCGGTACAATCACCGACGAGATGATCAACGAGTACATCAATGAACAGGAGGGCGAGGCCGTGGAGGATGACAGTCGATTTCAAATCGACCCCTCTTGAACCCCTCGCCTTATAGGCGAGGGTTGTTCAGTTCGATGGTAGGCGCACACGGGCTCGAACCGTGGACCCACTGATTAAGAGTGACCGGGCGAGAGGCAACACCGGCAAACACCGGGTAATTCCATGCCTGGCCGCACTCGCTCTAAGGCGCTGAAAGCGCGCCTCTTTTCATAACATCTGTGCACACAGATAAACACCCGTTGACGCGCCTGATTTGTTGGCTAATCGTTGGCTAACGGATCGTGTCCCTTGGCGTGGTGTAACTGGCGCGGGATGATCACCGCGTTCACCGGCCAGGGCCGGGTTGGTCAGGCGGTCACGGCGGACAGTCTGACGATTGCATCATCGCTCAAAGGGGCGATGGTTTCCAGGGTCATGTAACGGGAGCGCTGCACGGCCCATTCGTCGTTTTGCTCCAAGAGGATGGCGCCTATCAGCCGGGTGATCGCCTCCTCGTTGGGGAAGATGCCGACGACCTCGGTGCGCCGTTTGACCTCGCCGTTCAGCCGCTCCAGGCCGTTCGTCGAATAGATTTTCTGCCAGTGATCCTTGGGAAAGGTCATGGAGGCGAGAACGTCGGCCTCGGCTTCGTCCATGAAGGCGGCGAGCTTGGGCAATTTGGGGCGCAACTGATCGGCGACCTTGCGCCACTGGGCCTTGGCGGCTTCCGCATTATCCTGGACGAAAGGGTGGCGATGAAGGCGGAGACGACGCGCCGCCCGCTTTTTCCGGCGCGGGCGAGCGCGTTGCGCATGAAGTGAACGCGGCAGCGTTGCCAACTCGCGTTCGTCAGCTTGGAGACGGCGGCTTTGATGCCTTCATGCGCGTCAGAGATGACAAGCTTGACGCCGCGCAGGCCGCGCCGCCGCAGCTTGCGCAAGAACTCGGTCCAGAAGGTCTCGGCCTCCGAGAGGCCGATGTCCATGCCCAGAACCTCGCGCCGTCCGTCCGAGTTGACACCCACGGCGATGATGACCGCCACCGAGACGATGCGACCGTTCTGGCGGACTTTGACATAGGTGGCGTCGATCCACAGATAGGGCCAGTCGCCTTCGATAGGCCGGTCGAGAAAGGCCCTCACCCGATCGTCGATCTCCTCGCACAGCCGGCTGACCTGGCTCTTGGAAACGCCCGCGCCGCCCATGGCCTTCACGAGATCGTCGACCGAGCGGGTCGAGACGCCCTGGACGTAAGCCTCCTGAATGACGGCGGTCAGCGCCTTCTCGGCCATGCGGCGTGGTTCGAGGAAGCTGGGAAAATAGGAGCCCTTGCGCAGCCTTGGAATGCGCAGCTCCACGGCGCCGGCGCGCGTCTCCCCATCGCGGTCGCGATAGCCGTTGCGTTGAACGAGCCGCTCCGGCGAACGCTCGCCGTGGGCGGCGCCCGTCTTCGCGCCAACTTCCAGCTCCATCAGCCGCTCGGCGGCGAAGCCGATCATCTCGCGCAAAATATCGGCGTCGGGGGTCTTCTCCACCAGCGCGCGAAGGTTCATCATCTCGTTGGTCATCGGTCGTTTCCTCGGTTGCGTTGCGAATCGCAAACCGGCCCTACCGGAGAATCGCCGATGACCGCCGCAAGCCGCTCGCTCGGCTCACGGCGCCATGAAAAGCGCGCTTCGCGAGCGGCTTGCTCCCGAGCTGCTACACCACCTCTGGGGACACGACCCTTCAAAAAACCGCGACGCCTCCGGTTTCCAAATGCTTGACAAAGCGAATCCGGGCCTCGTCACCAGTCCGAGGTCTGAAGCCTTGCCCCACGATCGGAAAGCGGTTGTGGTCGCAGGTCGGTTCCGTCATTGAAATCGGGGAGTGCCATTCTCATCGAGGGCAACGATCACATTGCGTCGCGTAAGGAAACGGCGCCGCGTTTTTGGCGCGCCGCAAAACTCCGCCTTCTATGCGGGCTGCCGGATTGGCCCTGTCCGGCTGCCCACTAGACGGTCAGGCCGACGCGGAGATGTTCGGGTTAGATAGCTCATCGTCCTCTAAACATAAAATGGCGTGCATGTGGTGCAACTCTCGTCCCCGGCCGGGGTTATCCGTCACTCAGGAGGGCCTAGAGTCCTCCCGCAAGACGCGCAGGGTCACTCGGCATTTTTCGAGAAGGCCTTAAGATGGCGACCTTTGACAAGCTCATTCAGGAAATCGGCTCGCGATATTGTCTCGGGCCCAAGGCCTACCCTCTTGTTCAAGAGACTCTGGGCCTGATCAAGAGACAGCCAGGCGGTATTGGCGGTTTCGTGAATAGGTTCAAGGCCGCCGGGTTCGCCGTCGAGGTTGCTTCTTGGTTAGGAGGACCTGACCCCGTGCCTCTGTCGGGGCAAGAGGTAGAGCAGACGCTAGGCAGCGACGTTATTAGCGGCATTGCCAATAAAATCGGCGTAAGCCAACGCTTCGCCAGAACGATTTTGGGCTATGCAATACCCAAAATCATCGTCCTGCGGGCACAAGGCGGAGCTATTCCACCAGCAATTAGTGCTTGGGCAGCGAGTTTTCGCAACTCGGCCATACATTCATCCACCCCCATCAACGAAATTACGCAGCATCGAGCAGAGCAAATTCGACCGAGCCGAACGGAATACAGTGGCGCCGCTGCCGGGCTCAGACCGTTGCTCATTCCGGGCGCCTCTCTGCTGATTACGCTCGGATTGCTCCTCGGATATTTCATTGGGGCAGGCGATCGTGGGGCCATCCAGTCCGCGCCGACTGTGGTGCAAAATGCGCCTGTGGCGTCCCCGCATGTGCCTTCGATACCGGCGCGGCTGGCGCTACACAATGAGAACGGGCTCATTGCTTACTCAGGCACAGTCGGAGACGACGCTACTCGCAGTTCCATTACTGACTCGCTCAAAACGGTGTTTGGAGCCCAGAACATTACCGGCGATCTCTCCGTCGACTTGAAGGCTGGCCCGGCGCACTGGGCCAAGGGTTTCAAGGCGGCGCTCGATAATTTCAAGATTCCGGGGTTGCAGGCGCTGTTTGAAGGAAATGCGGCTAGTGTCGGAGGAGCGATTCCTGAAGCAGACCGAGATAGGATCATGAGTTCGCTGAAATCCGCTCTTGGGCCCCAATTCGGATTTGCTACAATTGCAGGTAGCAGCGCTAACGAAACGCCGACCGCGTCTTCGGCGCTTACATCTGGTTTCAGCGTCGAAAACCCAATTGGCGCTCCGAATCAGTCGACTCTTAATCTCCCAACCATTTATTTCGCTACCAATAGCGCCGAGGTTCCGTCGGACACGAAGGTTCTCTTGCAGCAGGCGGCCGGTTTGATGAAACAATTGTCGGCTGGAACGACGGTTCGGATTAGCGGCTACACCGATAGTGTTGGTACGCAGGCCGCTAATATGAGGCTGTCGCAACGGCGTGCAAATGCAGTGCGCCAAGTCCTCGTCAATGCAGGAGTCAACCCCGCCATCCTGAGCGCGAAGGGTTACGGCAGTTCCCATTCTCTGGCCAGCAAAAGCGGGACTACGGAAGGCCGCAGTATCAGTACGATCGAAGATCGCCTTCGCAAGGACCGGCGCGTCGAATTCAGCGTAGCTCAATAATAGCGGTAATCAGAGATATTAAGCGGTTCATAAATATGGGAACATTCACGCGGCGTATTTGAGCGAAGGTTTCTGAAAAAAGGAGATAATTTTCCAGGGGTCATTTTGCAGTTGGCGCATCGATGATCGAACCTTGCGCTTGAAGCCGTCCCTGCTGGTGACAGCCATGCGGCCGACGGTGTCCGCTTTCAGATGCTTCCACACCAGCTCGTCGGGATTGCGGTCCGGCGAATAGGGCGGCAGATAAAACAGCCGCAGCTTTCCCTTCAGGGTTTCGACAAAAGTTCTTGTTTTCTTCGCGACGTGTGCAGGTCCGCGATCAACGATCAAAAAGATCTCGTGCTTGGCCCCGGCAATCAATCGCTTTAGGAACTCGATAAACACCGCAGCGTTGACGCCGCCTTGTTGCTTGATCATGAAGCGCATGTGGCCGCGCGAGGAGATCGCTGAAAGCAAACTCACGCCATGGCGAGCGCCGGTGGCCTCGACAATGGGCGGTTCGCCTTTTTTACCCCAGGTGCGCCCGGCAGGGTGACCGGAACGGATGTGGGCGGCATCGCCAAAATAGATGTCAGCTCCTTGTTGTTGCGCCATTCTCTTGATTCCCGGGTATTCTTTCTTGAGCCACTGCTGCACGAGGGCTTCGTCACGTTCCCATGCCCGGTGCAACGGCTTTTGACGAGTGACGCCGAGCTGAGAGCCTGTCTCAAAAGGGTATTGCACGCGGGATGGTTGCATGATTCACGGCATCATTTGCAACTGATGCGGTGATTCGCGATGTGGACGAAAGAGCAGCGAGCGATCTATTGGCGTGACGAAGATCGCTATCCGAGCAATTTGACGGATGCGGAATGGGAGCGGCTGAAGCCTTTGATTCCCGAAGCCTTGCCTGGCGGGCGGCCACGCAAGACCGATATGCGGGCGGCGATGAACGCGATCTTCTACCTGCTTCGCACGGGCTGCCCTTGGCGCTATCTGCCGCGCGACGAATTTCCGCCGCGCTCGACGGTCTACAATATTTTCCGCAAGTTCCAGAAGGACGGCTGTGGGAGGCCATCTGGGAAGAGCTGCACATGACTTTGCGCGAGCAACTCGGGCGAGAGGCGAGCCCCACGGCAGCTGTCATCGACAGCCAGACGCTGAAGGCGGCGGAAAAGGGGGCGGTTTTGATGGCGAGGTAGGTTATGATGCCGGTAAGAAGGTCAAGGGACGCAAGATTCACGCCCTTGTCGATACCGAAGGCCTGCCGCTACGGGCCATCGTTCATTCCGCAGGCATCCAGGACCGCGACGGTGCAACGCTTGTCCTCGACAAGATCCGCAACCGCTTTCCCTGGCTCGAACTGGTCTGGGCGGACAATGGCTACAACGCGTGGCAAGTCGAAGCCGCCGTTGCCAAAGTTCCGGTGCTGCACCTCGAAATCGTCAAGCGCGGTGACGACCTAAAGGGCTTTGTCGTCTTGCCGCGCCGCTGGGTCGTCGAGCGGACTTTCTCTTGGTTCGGCCGCAATCGCCGCATCGCCAAGGATTACGAAAATCTCGGCCTAACCCTCGCCGCCTTCGTCACACTGGCCTGCATCCAGATCGCGGTCAGACAACTCGCGCGATAGTTGTCTTTTGAGTCAGGCTCTCAGCGATGCCACGCCGATGTCCCGCGCGCTGATAGCCGATGCCACCACCTTCGCGGCGGCGGCTAAACGGGAATCGGCGGGAACTTGCCATTGCGTTTGAACGATCTCGGCAAGCTCGCGCGTGTGAGTCCAGATCAGCGGATGTCCTGCCCGTTCGACCAAAAGGCCACGAGCTCCCGGGATGCCGTTCACGAGCTGATCAAAGTGGTATCGGGGAACTGCGGTATCGCGGGTTCCGCCAACGACGAGTGTGGGAACTCTAATTTCCCCGAGCCATGGGCGGCTATCGAACGTCACCATGCCGCGGACGGCCCCACGCATGGGAGGTGCGCGGTTGGTTGCCATGAGCGCCCGTAGCCAATCGACCTGCGTTTTGTTCAGGCCGATTTCGCCGGCCGGTTTGGGCTTGGATGGTTGCACCACCAGATTTGCGAGCGTCCGGGGAGTGAATAGCGTGAGCAGCGTCAGGAAGACGCTGGCCTCCATGCGCTCCCTCGGCATTGCCACGTTGTAAGCATAGGTACATGTCAACATCATCTTGTTGACGAGCGCTTGGTGCGTATGAGCCAGCTGCTGAGCAACCGCGCCCCCATGGGAATATCCTAGGACCGCGCAGTTTTCGAATCCCGCGTGCTCTAATACGCCGTCCAGGTCGGCCGTGAGCGACGGAACGTCGTACGGCCCAGAAAGGTTACCGCTTTGCCCGTGGCCGCGAAGATCGGGAATGATCATGCGAAAATTGTTCTGAAGCAAAACGACCAAAGGGTCGAACATTGCGCCGGTGACCATGAGGCCGTGCAGCAGGAGCAGCGGCTCACCATTGCCCGTGACTTTGTAGAAAATACCGTTCGGTGCGCGGTATCCCCCTCGAAACGGTCGCTGCGTCGACATGGTTGATCGCCCGCTTGATGGCATAATTGGCACTGTCAAAGTAAATTCTATATTGCCATCTTGGGCAAGGGGCAAAACCCCTGCCCCTTTTGGCGGCGAGGGAGCGCGGGGCGGCCAGATTGCTGCGGGTCCGGAGAGCGGCCATGCCTGATCGGAAAAACTCAAAGGCTTCGGATTACGTCGTCGGCTATCGGCGACCACCGAAGTTCCGTGCGGCTTTTCTCGCGCTCGTTGACGATCCAGTCTTGTTAGTGGCTGTCCAGATGCTCGACGGTATCAGTGGGGCTGTGATCGGCGTGTTAACTCCGTTGGTCATCGCCGACATAACGAAGGGCACCGGACGGTTCAACCTCGGGCAAGGCATTGTCGGAACCTTCAGCGGCATCGGCGCCGCGCTCAGTACCACGGTCTCGGGCTACGTGGCCCAAAGCTTCGGTGGAGCAGACGGGTTCTATGCGATGATGGGTGTGGCTTTGGCTGCGGTGGCTGTGTGTTGGGTTTTCATGCCGGAAACCAGGGGCGCCTCGCTCCGTGCCGGAGCTCGGGACAGTGGGTGAAGGCGGCGAACGACCGACGGTTTCAAGGGCCATGCGCGGGCCACGAGTTCGAGGAATTTCATCAAGACGCGGGCGCGGCGGTGCGGATTTGTAGTGGTCCAAGCAGCCTGCGCGGCAATCGCGTTTTCGATAGCTGCGCGCACTTCCGCCGTCGAAGCGAGGGGCACGCGCGAGATCACCTCGCCGGTCATGGGCTCGAAACCGTCGCAAAAGCACCCTGATGGGCCGTTGGCCTGCTTGCCGCCGATGAAATGGGTGAGTTCCTTCATCGGTGTTCCTGCTGTCTTGCCGTCTCGAAATCGCCCGGCTGTTTCGAGACTAACAGTACAACGGCTCACTGGGAGACGGCATTCACTTCAACCCGAAATCACCTCATCTTTAGCCGCGCTGCATAAGACACCGGAACGCATCGCCCTCTGCGACATCGGCGAGACATTCGTGCTCCCCTAGTGTAGTGTCTCGTGCAAAAGGTTACAATTTATCCTGGCGCGCGAGCGGTGGCATTTTCAGCGCCGCTCTGCCGCGATTGACCTTGAGGATGATGGCGTTGGCGGATTTTGTCCAGACGAAAGGCGTCGGATCGGCATTGTTGTGCTTGATATAGTCGCGGATGGCGGCTTCAAGTTCCGGCACGCTCGTGAAAACACCGCGGCGAATACGCTCCGTGGTGATCTTTCCGAGCCAGCGTTCGACGAGGTTCAACCACGATGACGAGGTTGGAATGAAGTGGAGGTGAAAGCGCGGGTGTTTGGCGAGCCAATCCCTGACTTCCTGTTTTTTATGGGTCGCGTAGTTGTCGGCAATGCCGTGAATGTCGAGTCGTTTGGGCGTGTTGCGGTCGATGGTTTTTAGAAAAGCCAGAAATTCCTGATGCCGATGGCGCTTCATGCACTGACCGATGACTTCGCCTTTCAGGACATCGAGCGCGGCAAACAATGTGGTTGTCCCGTTGCGCTTGTAGTCATGCGTCAGGGTGCCTTGGCGGCCTTTCTTCATCGGCAAGCCAGGCTGGGTGCGATCAAGTGCCTGGATCTGGCTTTTTTCGTCGATGCAGAACACCAGCGCGTGTTCCGGCGGGTTCATATACAGGCCGATAACATCTTCAAGTTTTTCGATAAAATGCGGATCGTTGGACAGTTTGAACGTCTTGACCAGATGCGGTTTCAGGCCGTGCGCATCCCAAATCCGCTGCACCGAAGCTTTGCTGACACCGCTGATTTTAGCCATCGAGCGGCAGCTCCAGTGCGTCGCGTGCGCGGGCGGGGTCAAGGTTTTTTCAACGACTTCGGTTTCTTTTGTTGGTGGCAAAGGTTTGAAACTGCGTCCCCGGGGACGATCTTGATAAAGCGCGTCAACGCCGCCTTCGGCAAAGCGGTTGCGCCAGCCGATGATGGTTGGACGCGATGTGCCAAGTTGTTTCGCCAGCGCGTTGGTTGATTTTCCTTCGGCCGCGCCCAGAATAATCCGCGCCCGCAAAGCGATGCGCTGCTCCGTCTTGCCGGAACGCGCCAGCCGTGCCAAGGCCGCCTTGTCCGCGGGCGTCATGTCGAGTGCCGGGCTGCCTGTCCACATGCAGCGCAGTATACACGTCCCGGATCACATTGTAAAGCGTTGCGTGAGACTATACACTAGACATACTGAGGTCAGCATGACGCTCCGCCTCCGCTATCGCGTCTGGAAACTTACCGCGGCCTCGCTGCTCCTCGCAGGAACGGGGGTTGCGGCCCAGCCCTCCATCGTCCAGCCCTCCATCGTTGACGGAATTGCCGTCACTTGCGCCATCGCCAACATCGTGACGGCATATTGCCCTAACCTTGAGGCTGATCCGGAATACATGCAGCGCGTCGATGTAATCAAAAAAGCTCTAGTTACTCCCGACGACGAGCATCTTTTCCTTACCGCCATCGGGCGCCATGCCGTAAATTTGAGAAGAAAATTGGATGAGCTTGGCGAAGCGGAATTCTGTGCTGACGCACTTATCGCGTTCGGGCCGCCGCCCGGCGATGGTACCCTGATCCTGGGACCCGATCATGCCGGAGATATCGCCCATTGGCCGACGTACGAGCCATAATCGCGCGTTGCTGACTCTTGCGGCGGATGCGCGCGGGGCATCGGTTAACGCAACATTAAGGAAACCACGTTAAACTTTCGCTTAGTCTGCGGGGCTCTGGCCGCTCCCAAGCCCCCTCGCGGCTAGAAGCGCCCGCCGATCCTCACCGGTGGGCGCTTTCGTTACGCGACAGCGGCGATAGGGGCTGCACATCGCGGGAGGCGCGAGCAAAACATGGCGAAATCACTCATAACACAAACCTTAGGCGCCCCGTGCCACGGCGTGCTGGGGCTTATCGAAATATCAGACAAGATCGCGCGGCTTTCGGAAGCCGAATATGCCTTTGAGACCAAGCGGCGCAAGCTTGAACACCAGTTCGAGGTGACGAATTCTGAGCTACGCGAGGAGTATCTCGCGGCGGTGCTGGAGATCCACAAATCGCCGCGCCTCTTTGGAATGATGCAGCTCACAAATAACGAAGCCCCGGCAAATGACCGGGGCTGTGTCGCGGATGCGAGCCATGTCTCCTGAATGCCGCACGCTGTAGAGCTGCACCACATCGCGACATGAACTATAGTTAATGCTTGGCGCTAAGAAATCAAGAGCGCCGGGGCGATCCCAGAATTAGCATGGCAATTCGGCCCGGGCGGAAGCCCCTGACCTGGGGGGGCAGATCAGGGGCTGCGCCAGGTGGATAGCCGGGAGAGGGCCAGCCACAATGCAACAGGCGCTTCGCGAGCTCGGGAGAACCCGGCGATTGCCGGTTATCGCTTCAGGGCTCTAAAAGTTCCACCTGTGGCGCCAATGGTTGCGGAGGGGTTGCCGATCAGGCGGGAAGCGGGAGTTGCGCCGAATTTCAGTCGCTAAGCTTGAACCTCTGGAGACTGCGCAAGTTAACAAATCTGGGCTCGCCGCAAGGCGAGCTATCCAAAACGATGGAGGATTCGCCCATGTCCCGTAAATTCATTGTCGCCATGTTAGGCCTCGGCCTAGCTCTAATTCTAATGCCGCAGGTTTCGTTGGCTGTTGAAGACCATCTCTCGCAGGCGATTGAGCACACAAGGCAAGCCATTGATCATGGCAAGCAGGGACATGCCGATGTCCTAGTTACTCATGCCGAGGCGGCGCTCACGCACGCCGAAGCCAGTGAGAAGGCTAAGGCTAATCCTCACAAAGCGGAAGCGATCAAGCATTTAAAAGAAGCGATCGATCAGGGGAAACAGGGGAATGCCGATGAGGCAACGACCCATGCCGAAATCGCGTTGAACCATCTACAACAGGTTAACTAGATCGAGGCGCTCAGTGCGGTCTAGCGAGAGCGCGCTTTGACCGCACCGAAATCGCCTGGCACGGCGGCGCGGCGCCGAGTCAAGATCAAAATTAAATTGATTCGCGAGTTGGGACGAAATTAAAAACCGATGCTTGGTATTGACGGCAGCGGCACCATGCCAGGCGGCCACCAGCCCAAGAATGGAGAAATGAAAAAATGAAAACCGCAATCATAATTGCCGTCGCCCTAGCCGCGACGCCCGCCATGGCGCAACCGCGTCTCGACGTGCCGGTGACGATTATGTCCCCCGAAGTGACAACTCCGTTGTGCTTCTTTTTCTTTTGCGGGCTTTCGCTTGGCGCCGTGCCTGACGGCGCGGGCGGTTTCGTGCCATTCACAAACAGCCGCGTCATGCCGGACGGATCTTTGCGGCCGTATGATCCTGCCGTTGATGGCATGCCCGGCGTCGTGCCGGGCGGCCGCTACCCGTCCTTGGCGCCTATGTCAGAGCCGCCCACAGCTTACTATGATCCGCCGCCACCTGTTGCTCCGCGGCGCCCTTCTCCACAGACGCCTTGGCAGTGGCACGATCCAAACCCGTCACCTGAAGCGCTACCCGACACCCGCGAGTGGGTGGAACCGCAATGAGCAGGGCGGCGCAGCGCCACGCCGCGGAGTAGCAGTGCGATTTTGTTGGCTAGTGTAGTGTCTCGTGCAAAAGGTTACAATTTATCCTGGCGCGCGAGCGGTGGCATTTTCAGCGCCGCTCTGCCGCGATTGACCTTGAGGATGATGGCGTTGGCGGATTTTGTCCAGACGAAAGGCGTCGGATCGGCATTGTTGTGCTTGATATAGTCGCGGATGGCGGCTTCAAGTTCCGGCACGCTCGTGAAAACACCGCGGCGAATACGCTCCGTGGTGATCTTTCCGAGCCAGCGTTCGACGAGGTTCAACCACGATGACGAGGTTGGAATGAAGTGGAGGTGAAAGCGCGGGTGTTTGGCGAGCCAATCCCTGACCTCCTGTTTTTTATGGGTCGCGTAGTTGTCGGCAATGCCGTGAATGTCGAGTTGTTTGGGCGTGTTGCGGCCGATGGTTTTTAGAAAAGCCAGAAATTCCTGATGCCGATGGCGCTTCATGCACTGACCGATGACTTCGCCTTTCAGGACATCGAGCGCGGCAAACAATGTGGTTGTCCCGTTGCGCTTGTAGTCATGCGTCAGGGTGCCTTGGCGGCCTTTCTTCATCGGCAAGCCAGGCTGGGTGCGATCAAGTGCCTGGATCTGGCTTTTTTCGTCGATGCAGAACACCAGCGCGTGTTCCGGCGGGTTCATATACAGGCCGATAACATCTTCAAGTTTTTCGATAAAATGCGGATCGTTGGACAGTTTGAACGTCTTGACCAGATGCGGTTTCAGGCCGTGCGCATCCCAAATCCGCTGCACCGAAGCTTTGCTGACACCGCTGATTTTAGCCATCGAGCGGCAGCTCCAGTGCGTCGCGTGCGCGGGCGGGGTCAAGGTTTTTTCAACGACTTCGGTTTCTTTTGTTGGTGGCAAAGGTTTGAAACTGCGTCCCCGGGGACGATCTTGATAAAGCGCGTCAACGCCGCCTTCGGCAAAGCGGTTGCGCCAGCCGATGATGGTTGGACGCGATGTGCCAAGTTCTTTCGCCAGCGCGTTGGTTGATTTTCCTTCGGCCGCGCCCAGAATAATCCGCGCCCGCAAAGCGATGCGCTGCTCCGTCTTGCCGGAACGCGCCAGCCGTGCCAAGGCCGCCTTGTCCGCGGGCGTCATGTCGAGTGCCGGGCTGCCTGTCCACATGCAGCGCAGTATACACGTCCCGGATCACATTGTAAAGCGTTGCGTGAGACTATACACTAGTCCGTTGGCTAAGGCAGGTTTGGATTGCTTCGATTGCTTAATTTCGCCGCCTAACCTATTGATTTCGATGGTGGGCGCACACGGGCTCGAACCGTGGACCCGCTGATTAAGAGTCGCGTGCAATGTTGTCTCAGAGGATAACAATAGCTACCGCCGAATATACACAAGACGCTGAAACGCTTGCGGTTTACCGAAATCTGTGTATCATGTGCTCTCAGGCAATATCACCCGTTGCCACCGATTTTTGTTGTCCCGCTGTTGTCCTGAACGAGCACGCGATGATTGATCAAGGGGGGCCACGATGGCCGCGAAACGAGATTTCACCGACCAATTCCTGAAGGCGATCAAGCCGGCCGAAACCGGCAAGCGCATCATTTTCCATGATGCCCAAATCCCCGGTTTTGGCATCCGCGTGACCGATCGCAGCGCCGACGACAACAAGGGGTCATTCGTGCTCGTCACCCGCTTTCCGGGAAGCACGAATCCTGTGCCGCGCCGGATCGGCGACTACCCCTCTATGTCGCTCGCCAAGGCTCGGCAGATCGCGCGCGAATGGCGCGAAGACCTTCGGCAAGGCATTGACCCGAAGGCGAAGAAAGCTGAACGGCAGCGCGAAGAAGAGCGTCGGCGCGAGGACACTTTCGCCGCCGTCTTTCTGGCGTTCGCAGATGACCACTTATCGGCGCTTAGGACCGGGGCTGACGTCAAGAGAGCGGTCGAAAGGCATGTTGTCGAACGCTGGGGCCATCGTCCAATTTCCGAGATAAGGCGAGCCGACGTGAATGAGCTTGTGCGGACGCTTCGCAAGGATGCGCCCATAGGAGCAAACCGGACCCTCGCCTATCTCAAGACATTTTTTACCTGGGCCGTCGATCAAGAATTGATCGAAGCCTCGCCAGCCGCTTCCGTGAAAAGGCCTTCCAAGGAAGTCAAGCGCGATCGCGTCCTGACCGATTCAGAGATCCGCGCCATTTGGCAGGCCTGCTGTGGCCTCGGCGCGTTTGGGCGTGCCTTCCGGTTCATGCTGGCGACAGGCCAGCGCCGTTCCGAGGTCGGCGAAATGATCTGGAGCGAACTCGACCGGACGCAACGGCTTTGGACATTGCCGCGCGAAAGAACGAAGGCCGATCGCGCGCATGAGATCCCATTGTCCGGCTTGGCGATGGCCATTATCGAGGAATGCCTGCCACTCGGCGACTTCGTCTTTTCGACCGGCCGGGCGCGGCCGATTTCAGGCTGGTCGAAGGCGAAAGCAGTTCTCGACGCTAAATCCGGTGTGACGAATTGGCACGTTCACGACTTGCGTCGCACGGCGGCGACGAACATGGCGCGGCTTGGCGTCGATCGCGTCGTCATCGGCAAGGTTCTGAACCATGCCGAGAATGAGGTGACCGCTGTTTATGACCGGCATCAATACGACCTAGAAAAGCGCCGCGCGTTGGAGCTTTGGGGACAACGGCTGGCGGCGATTGCCGATGGAACCGATGAAGGGAACGTCGTTTCGCTTGCTGCGGCGAGGGGATGATCGCCATGGTCGACACCGTCCCAGATCCGATACCGAACTGGGTCCCACCGTCGGTCAAACTACTGGCGACCGCTTTTCCGTTGGGTGAGTTGGGTGAACGTTTATTGACGGATCCAAGGATGAAAGCGGTTTGGAAAGTTTTACAAAATGCAGATGTGAGCGAGGCGGCCCTCGCCAGCGTCGAATCTTTCCAACAACTGAGAAGCTGGGGCATTTCGAAATATGACCTCCCGCTACAGGACTTCCCACCACCGGACTTCTCGCTCAATGACCACGCATGCGTAGCACTCTTCGCCTTCGCCGCGTGGAAATTAAATATTAAGCCGAATGTCATCACGCGTACGAAGATAGAGGGCTCTGTCAAGCAATATACCGACGCCGCCAACCTATGCCTGTCGACGATGCACTATGACTACCTACGTTCGGTTAATCCGGAGCTGGATGCGGCACTTTCGATCGTTGGCTGGTTTTTCCAAGATCAGGCGCGAAAGATAGAGCAAATGGCAGGCCCGCATGTAATCAAGCGGAGTAGCAAAAATAGAGGCGACGACGAGACCCGCCTCCACGTCCGGGCATTGGCCATCGAGACGCGTAGGCTTTTCGGGTCATTTCTTTACGGTACTGTTGCCACTGTTGTTACTGTCGGGTTAGAAATTGAACCCGCCATTAGCGCAAAAAGCGTTGAAAATTGGTGTTCCTGCCTGCTATCCCAATAGTTGCCGTGCTTATTGGCAATCTCCCAATAAGCTATTCTCCTAGATGGGAAATTGCTTTTACGACCGTAGCCTCGTTACCTCCTGGGCGCCGCATTCTACTTGCAGCGCTCAGGAGGTAACAATACATGCGAATGCTCCGCTTCCCCGATTTGATCGCGCGAGGTCTGTTTAATTCGCGAATGACGCTGAAACGCGCGATCGACACACAAGGTTTTCCGCCCGGCATCTTGATTACGCCAAATGCTCGCGCGTGGGACGAGATCGAGATCGTCGCATGGCTTGCGAACCGTCCCACTGCGCGAAAGCCCGCTCCGCCCCTCCCAAAGGCCGCGCCGAGCGGCGCAGGGGAGGCCGGATGAATGCCGCCAGACATGCCGAGCGCGGCCGCGGGGGGCGCGGCCGCGCTCGAAAATGCGTCACTTCCTAGCGGGATTGACGACCCTTCTAATGCCCCAGAAATCGCCCCTCCGCAAGCCCAAATCGAGCGCAATCCTCGCGCCGTGCGGGAAGCGCGGCGACGGCGCCTTGTCGAGCATCTACATCGCCTTGGGCCGAGCCCGCTTGGCCATTTCCTAAACGAAGTCGAGCGCGGCGCGAGCGTTGCAGAAACTCTCGAACTTTACAGACGGATCGATCCCGAATTTGTCCGCGCTCTTGGTGGCGATAAATTTGCGCCGATCGTTCGCGTCATCGACGGGGAGCGGCGGCCATTACGTGTTACCGATGTAACGGGAAGTCATGGAGGCGGTGAGCCATGACCGGGCAGCTCAGGGCATGGGCGCGCGCCCTTGGCGGCGTTGCGAGCGGGCACGGCGTGCTTTGCCCCGGCCCCGGACATAGCGCGGGGGATCGATCGTTGTCCGTCACGCCTTCCGCCGCGGCCTCGGACGGTTTTCTTGTCCATAGCTTCGCGGGAGACAGCTCGATTGCGTGCAAGGATTATGTTCGAGCCAAGCTCAGCCAGCCTGAATTCAAGCCGAACGGACCCGTCAAGCCGGCGAAGAAAACCTATTTCGACTACCATGATGCGGACGGCGCCGTCGTCTACCAGGTCGAGAGAACCGATTATTACGGCGGCAGCAAAAAGACGTTTCGCCAGCGGCGACCGGACGGCAACGGTGGATGGCTCTGGAACCTCAAAGGCGTTCACCCTGTACCTTATCGGCTGCCGGAGCTGATCGAGGCTCTCGCCCATGACCGCACGGTCGCAATCGTCGAGGGCGAGGCTAAGGTGGACTTGCTTTGGAGTTGGAACATCTCGGCGACGTGCAACAGCGGTGGGGCGAGAAAGTGGAAGGCGGGACATTCGGCCTACTTGAGCGGCGCCGATATTATCATCTTGCCGGACAATGACCAGGCCGGCCGGTTGCACCTTGATGCAGTCGCCGTGTCTCTGTCAGAAGTTGGCGCGAGCGTTCGCGTGCTCGACCTTCCCGGCCTCCCGCCGAAGGGAGACATCATCGACTGGGCCAACGCCGGCGGCACGGTGGAACAGATTCACGCCCTGATCGAGAATGAGGCAACGCCATGGGAGCCAAGCGAACGCGAGTCAGTGAATGCGAAGCCGAACTGCGCCAGGAGCAATGGCGAAACCATCCTTATTAAAGCGAGCGGGATCGCGCCGGAGCCGATTGCGTGGCTTTGGAAATATTGGCTCGCACGCGGCAAGCTTCACATCATCGCGGGCGCGCCTGGCGGCGGCAAGACGACGATTTACCTTTCCTTCGCGGCAATCATTTCGTCGGGCGCAACGTGGCCTGACGGCACGCGCGCGAAGGCCGGGAATGTCTTGATTTGGACAAGCGAAGATGGCCACGCCGACACTATCATTCCGCGTTTGACGCGCATGGGAGCGGACCTCGACCGCATTTTTATCGTGCGAAGCCAGAGAGAAGCAAACGGCAAGACGCGCGCTTTCAATCCTTCAACCGACATGGAGTCCCTTCGAAAAAAGGCCGCGACTATTTCAGGCGGCGTTGATTTCGTCTTCCTCGATCCGATTGTTTCGGCCGTTCCCGTTACGAGGAACTCTGACAAGAACGCCGAGACGCGCGCCGGCCTGACGCCATTTGTAGAATTTATCGAAACCTTGAATGCGGCTGGCGGGGGCGTGACGCATGTAAGCAAAGGGACGGCAGGGAAAGACCCCCTTGAGCGCGTGACCGGAACACTCGCTTACGGCGCCGTCCCGCGCATTGTCTTGGTCACCTCGATCAATAAAGCCGAAGGCGACGGAGAGCCGGAGCGCGTCATGGTTCGCGTCAAAAATAACATCGGGCCGTGCGACGGTGGCTTTGGCTTTCATATCGACACGGCGCCTTTGCTCGAACGCCCTGACATTGAGGCTACGCGCATCGTTTGGGAATTTCCGCTTGAGGGAACTGCGCTCGAACTGATGAACACGGCCGAGGGCGAGACGGCCAAAGTTTCCAAGCTGGATGAGGCCAAGCAATTCTTGCGCGCAGCACTTGCGAAGGGCGAACGGCCAGCGGACGAAATAAAAGCGGCGGCGGCAGCTGAAAGCATTTCGTGGGCAACGCTGAAACGCGCGTCCGAAGACGGCGAAGTCATTAAACGCAAGGCCGGGTATTGCCTCGGCTGGGTTTGGAGGCTGGCATGAAGATGTTCATGATTCCATACATTGAACTTGAGCTTCTTGAGCTTCTTCGAGGATATAACTGTAATGGTTAAGCTCCGAAGAAGTGCAAAGCTTCAATCTAAGAAGCTCATTAATAACCTCCGTAAGTTGTTGTTTTTATCGAAGGAGATCAAGAAGTGCAAGTCGGGGAGTACGCGCGCGCGAGTACTAAACATTCGCAGTTAGAGATGCTTCGTTACAGCTTATCGGAAAACCAAAATGGCTGGCTGCTTCAATGTTGGGAATTAGAGAAAAGACAAGCACAAGCTTACCTCGGCCGGCCTCTTTTTTCTTTCAATCTGACGAATGCCGGGCGTGCACGCGATTGGTTATCGCGTGCTTCCACGTAGCAGAGTTTAGTGCAAACGCCAATGATATCAACTGATATGTCCTGAGCGTCTTGCGTCTTGCCAGCGAATGAACGACATTATGGACAACATAAGGACAACATTTCATTGGAAATCGCTGAAACTACCGCGCCGGTCGAAGCCCGCTTACGCAAGCATCGAAGCGCCCTGACGAACGGCAATCGGCTTTTCGTTCTGGAAGGGAACGCTGACGGCCGCTCGGCGAGCTATCGCCGTTTCAAGGACGTGCTTGAACAAATCCTCGCTGACCTTGGGGGCGCCGACCTGCTCTCCGAGGGGCAGCGCCAGCTTTGTAGGCGCGCGGCCACGCTTTCGATAATGGCCGAAAGCATGGAATGCGACGCGATCGGCAACAAGGCGTTCGATGTTGACCTTTACGGCCAGCTCACGGACCGCCTTGGCCGTTGCCTCCAGCGCCTCGGCCTTGAACGCAAGTCCCGCGATGTGACGCCGACGCTGCAAAGCTACCTACAGGCAAAGGCGGCGCCATGACGCGAGGAATCCCGAAGAAACGCGCCGAGGCCGAGCAGCTGCGCAAGAAGCGCGCACAAGCCGCGTCCGGGTTGGCCAAGCGCCCTCGGCCGTCTGTGGGCCGCGCAAAAGCAATGCCGGCGCAATTGCCGCCGCACAGTTACCCGGTCAAGCGCGCGGCTCTTGGCAAGCGTCAGGTTCCTGGGGGTGCCGGTTGATGGACATCCTCGGCGCCCTCGACGATCACAACCTGCTTGGCGCTTCAATCCGCGATCCGGAGTCCTGGAAGCCCTGGCGGGCGTTGCTGGCGGCCTCTTTTGGCCTGCCGCTATCCGAGGACCAACTCGCCCTGTTTCGCCAGCGCACGGGGCGCCGTGTGCCGCCTGGCGCGCCTGCCGCGTACCTCTGGCTGGTTATCGGCCGCCGCGGTGGCAAGTCCTTCGCCATGGCGTTGATCGCCGTGTTCCTGGCCGTCTTCAAAGACTGGCGCAAGTATCTGTCTCCTGGCGAGCGCGCGATCGTCTTGCTTGTCGCGGCTGATCGCGAGCAGGCGAAGATATTGCACCGCTACTGTCAGGGAATTCTAAGGCCGCCGATTTTGCAAAGCCTTGTCCTGAACGTGACGGCGAGCGAAATCGAATTGAAAGGTAATGTTGTTTTGGAAGTTGTGACGCGGTCCTATCGCACGGTTCGCGGGCGTTCGGTTTGCGTGGCCGTGTTGGACGAGCTCGCCTTCTGGCGGGATGATGACTCGGCGAATCCTGACGCCGAAGTGCTGAATGCGATCCGCGCCAGCATGGCGACGTTTGGTTCCGACGCGATGGTGGTTGCCGGTTCCAGCCCCTATGCGAAACGCGGCGTCCTTTGGGATGCGTTCAGGCGATGGCATGGCAAGGACGACGCGCGCAACCTCGTTTGGCAGGCAGCGACGCGGGTGATGAATCCGACGGTTCCGCAAGAATTCATCGAGGAGGAATATGAGCAGGATCCGGCGAGCGCGGCGGCCGAATATGGTGCCGAGTTTCGGAGCGACGTTGCCGCGTTTGTTGATCTCGCCGTGCTCGAAGCATGCACGGCCGATGGTGTGTTTGAACTGCCGCCGATGTCCGGCGCGGCTTATCTTGCTTTCTGCGATCCGAGCGGTGGCTCCAGCGACTCGATGACATTGGCGATTGCGCACAAAGACAAGGACGGGATTGGCATTCTCGATTGCCTTCGCGAGGTCCGGGCGCCGTTTAGCCCGGAGTCCGTTGTCGATGACTTTTGCGAAACATTGGCGAGCTATCGCGTCCGCAAGGTGACGGGCGATCGGTATGCGGGCGAGTGGCCGCGCGAGCAATTCAAGAAGCGCAATGTCGATTATGAAACGAGCGAGAAGGTGAAGTCCGATATTTACCGTGACATGTTGCCGCTGCTGAATTCCCGCAAGGTTCAGCTTCTCGACGATCGCAGGTTGTTTTCGCAATTGCATGGTTTGGAGCGCCGGACAGCGCGCGGCGGCCGTGACAGCATCGATCATAGTCCTGGCGCGCACGACGACGTTGCCAACGCTGTTGCGGGTGCGCTTGTGCTGGCAGCTGGCGAAAAACGATTCGTAATTAGCCCGGAAGCAGCGGCGCGGTTTGCGGAATTGACGCGGCGGCCGAACGTGTCAACCCAGTTTCATTTCAACTAGTGAGAACGATGATGGGTTATCCGTACTTGATGGCAATGGATGGGGCTGCTCCCGTTCTTTGCGATTACCCGCTGCCGATGTTCGGCAGCGATACAACCTACAAGGATCGAAAAATGGCCAATTCAAACACTGCCCGCAATGACAACAGGCGCCGTGGTTTGGCGCGGGACGAGTATGAGGTTCCGCAAAACATCGAAGAGCGGCTTGACGATGCCGATGATGACAATGACGAAGGCGAGATGCATCCGCTCGACGCGGCGCTCAAATTCTGCGAGGGCAAATTGCCGGATGATGATTTGGCGACGATGAACAAGCTGTTTCGGCGTGCGGTGGACAAAGGCCGCGCCGCCGAGGACGAGCCGCCGCCGTTCAAGGGCATGCCAAAGCCAGGTGGTACGATGGTCGGCGATGCGGCGTTGCGCATGCGGGTCCGCGAGAGCGAGGCGAAGGCCGTCGTGGCTTTCAAGGCTTCGATCGGTGACACGCGCAGAATTCGCGTTTTGCCGTCTTACTGAGAGGGCGCGACGATGGGTCTAGCGATGGCGAAACGGCCGCCGCGCTCGCCGGCGCGTGAAGGATTGGCTGTCGCGATTGCGCGGCATGCCGAGGCGACGCGAAATATCGAGGCGAGCGAGGCTGCGTATGAGGCGTCGCGCGTAGCCTGGCATGATGCTGACGCTGCTGTCGAGGCGGCACGGGTGACGCTCAAAGAGGCGCCGGATGCCGAAGCTGCGTACCTTGTGGCCAAGGCACGCGGCGAAACTCCTGATGAGGCGCCGGTTACGCCGCGTCAGGCGCGTCTCAATCTCCAACAAGCGATCGAAACTTTCGATGCCGCGGTTGTGGCGCGTGAGTCGCTTGACTTGCATCGGAAACAGGCTTCGAGCAGCGCCTTCATTGCAACGATGAACCTCGATGATCGCGTTCAAGATGCCGTCCGGGATGACACCGATGTTCATGCGCTGGTCAATGAGTACCGGAAAATTTTGTGTGATCTCGAAAATCGGAGGGCAACTTTAGGCTTTCTCGGGCTGAGTTTTTCCGGTTTGCCGGACGACTTTGTGCGGACGATCGATCCTCGCGCTACGGCGTTCCAAAAGGCGCTGGAGAGTGATGCGGATGCGGTCTTTTAGTTCCCGGTGGGAGTCTCCTTCCTCTCATCGGGCGCGCGCCTGCGGTGCTTTTCGCCGAGCGGCCGCCAGGCGTGCGAGTTTGGAATTCGCTGGCGTGGGGCGTTGGCATTTGCGCCCGGTAAGTGCTGGCGATTAGCCGGGGCCGCGCGGACATCGCAGACGCGCCGCGGGCCGGCGGATATGGCGGCCCCAATGTTTTGGCATATCCATTGGGGCCGCCAGTTTTGAATGTGGAAATGGAGAGATTGGGTTCGATGACCAAAAACCAGTTGTTGGGGATCGAGGCCGCCGCGGCCAATCTCCTGGCCACGCTGGTGCTGGAGCAAACCACCGAGCTGGTAAAGACGATCACCACGACCGATTATGACGCGCGAACGATGGCGTTCGATTTGTACGCCGCGTCGTTCTCGATTTACACGGTTGCCAAGCGGCTGGTGCTGTTGGTTGAAAGCTTGAAGGAGTGATTCGATGGATATAATTGACGCCCTTGTTGTCCAATTAACTCTTGACCAAAAGAACTTTGTCAAGGGTTCGAAGGATGCCCAGCTGACGTTCAAAAAGACGAAGGAGCAGGTTGCCGCCGCGGCGAAGGATATCGAGGCCAGCGGAAAGAAGGCCGCAACATTCTTCACCGAAATGCGTAAGGCGGCGGTTGAACTGTTTGCGGTATTCGAGGGAGGCAAGGGCCTAAAGAATTTCCTTGCCGATGTCACCGTGACGGATGCGGCCGTTGGCCGCACTGCAAAGACACTCGGGATGTCAACCGAGCAATTGTCGAAATGGCAGGGCGTCGCCGAAGCGGCCGGGGGGACCGCGGCTGGCATCACCTCTGCCATGCAGGGGCTGTCTCAGGCCGCGCAGGAGTTTTTTCTAACCGGCAAATCAGCAATCCTTCCCTACATGCGAACGCTTCATCTCGCATGGGATGACTTGAAGGATCTGCGCAAGATCGCCGATCGGGTCGAGGGGATGAATCCGGCCCGCGCCAAGGCGCTGTTGCGGGGGCTCGGCATTGCCGATGAAGCGACGATCAATCTTATTATCAGCGGCCGGAAAGCCATTCAGGCTCTTCTCGATGAGCAGGAACGCATCGGTCCAATCAGCAAGAAAAATGCAGAAGCCGCGCAGGCCAGGCAAAAGGTATGGGCCGAATTGGCGCAAGCCTCGACATCCTTGGGCCGCATAATCGCCACTTGGCTAACCCCGGCCCTCGTTGCCGTCAATAAGGCATTTCTACGCCTTGCGGAATGGGCACGCGCGCACGGCGATTTCGTAAAAGCGGTTTTCGTCGGAATCGCCGGCGCCGTGGCGTTTCTTAGCGGATCATTGCTTATTGCAATCGCTCGCTTTGTCGTCATGCGGTCGGCGGTCGGCGTGGTCATAGGCGCAGTTGCGCTTCTATATGAAAAATGGGGGGCTATCGGTCCGCTGGTCAAGAAGCTATTCGGCACCGATCTCCCCAAGACGATCATGGATTTCGCCGGCTATCTCGGAAAGCTTAGCGGGACAATCACGAACGCATTCAAGGAGGCGTTCACAGCCGCGTTTGAATGGCTAAAAGGGCGGTTCAACTCGATTTGGGAGGCCGCTTTCGGGCACAAGCTCTTCGAGGATGCGCCGGGGTCGGGGCTGAATCGGCCGCCCCGGGTTCGGCGGGGACTCCGGCCGATGACCGCAATTGGTGGCAGCGCCACGCGCCCGCAGCGCTCGGAGGTAAGCCGGCACCAGGAGGGGCCGCTGGAGGAAAGACGGCGTCGGGCGGCCCCGTCAATGCTGGGAAGCATGGTTGGTGGACCGAAGAGCGCCAGCAGCATGCCTATGATGTGCTTACAAAGGAGGGCGGCCTTTCGGATCAAGGTGCAAGGGCGCTGATTTCACGATGGAAGAATATTGAATCTCCCGGTGGCCCAACTGGTGCCAATAGCATTGGTGGCGGCCATTTCGGTATAGCGCAATGGAACCGCGAGCGAAGGAGAACAAGCGGGCTTGGAAATAACACGGATTTTGATGCGCAGTTGCATGCTGCCATACGTGAGTTTAATGGTTCTGACGCCAACAAGTATACGACTGAGGCTGCGCGAATTTTTCGCGATAAGACTGCTAGCGCAAACGAGGCTGCAAGAGCCGCTTCACTCTATGAGAGGGCAGAAGGGTTTAAGGAGAGCGGCTACTATACAGATAGGTACCAGGGAAGAGTTTTGGCCGGCATGGCTGGCGTCTTCACCGGCCATGGCCCGGTAAGCAGAAAGGAATTCCATAAGGCACTTGCGGTTATCCCCGGAGTTGGGGTACCGCGCCGTGGGACCGGCGCGCTCGGCGTCAACGGGACGCCTTATGATGCGCACGGCAATTATGTCGGATATGCATCGAGCGCCGATACCGTCATGGGCGGAAGTGCAGCCGCTCGCCGCGCCGCGCTGATGCATTCCTCGCAAAAGCACATTCTGAATGACAGCCACGCATCGCACGACAATTCGCAACACACAAGCAGCAGCAGCATCAACGTCGGCAATGTGAATATTCAGACTGCGGCTACCGATGCGCATGGCATTGCGGCCGATATGCGTGTAGCCATGGAAAGAGGTTTGCTTACTACTCAATCAAATTATGGATTAGCGTAATTGTGGCGGCGCTCACGCAGAAGCTTCTTACGTTTCAATTCACGCTAGCAAGCGGTAATTTTCAGAGCAGCACTGGAGGCAGCGGCAACTCCATAACACTCAGCGGCCTCAGATGCGAGGCCAAAATCCTCAAATCCGGAGGAGCGGGCTTATCGAGCCTGGAAGGCGCCATCTACGGCATGACGCTGAGCCAGATGAATCAGCTCAATCAAATTCCGGGGCCGACCTCTTAGTGTCTGTTCTGAAACTTCTTGAATCAAAAGAATCATTTGTGATCAAGAGAGGTGGCCTGATTCGAGGAGGGGCCGCCGATGTGGACGAAAGAAAACCGGGGCCGTTATGACCGGAGCCAACAGAGATACCCGAGCGATTTGACGGCCGAGGAATGGGGGCTGGTGGAGCCGTTGATACCTCCGGCGAAGCGCGGTGGCGGCAAACGCCGCGTGGACATGCGCGAAGTGGTCAACGGAATCATGTATATTCTGAGCACGGGTTGCCAGTGGCGCTACCTGCCGAAAGACCTGCCATCGAAAAGCACTGTTTTCAGGTATTTCGATCTTTGGAACTATGATGGCACGCTTTTGCGCCTTCATCATGAGCTCTACGTCCTGTGTCGAGAACAGGCTGGCCGCGCCGTCAGTCCAACCGTTGCCATCATCGACAGTCAAAGCGTGAAAAGCACGGAAAAAGGGGGGCGCGGATCGATCCGCACGGCTATGACGCCGGCAAAAAGATCGACGGTAAAAAACGCCATATCGCGGTCGATACGCTCGGTCTGAAACTTGCAGCCGTGGTTCATCCCGCCGACATTCAGGATCGCGACGGTGGACCATTGGTGTTGAAGGAACTGCGTCCCCTGTTTCCCTTCATCACCAAAATCATCGCCGATGGCGGTTATCAAGGCCCCCAAATGGCCGCCGCCGTGGCGGCGATCAGCCGTGAATGGGAAATCGAAATCGTCAAGCGGCCCGCGCTGAGAAAGTTCGTTGTCCTGCCCAAACGATGGGTTGTCGAGCGCACCTTCGCCTGGCTCAACCGTTGTCGCAGGCTGGCCAAGGATTTTGAAAACCTAACCCGTAACGCGCTTGCTTTCCTCCGCCTCGCCTCCATCCGGATCATGCTAAGAAAGCTCTGTAATCCATGATGAAGTTCCGGGACAAACTCTTACGGCAAGAATACGGTCATTGTACAGGCCGGCAATAGCGCCTCCGCAATGGCAACGATTTTTCAAGGAACGATCTTCCACGCATGGATGGATGCCCAGGCGACGCCGGATGTCGCCTTTCGCGTCGAGGCGCAGGCCGGACTTGTGGAAGCTATGAAACCCATTGCACCGACGAGTGTGCAAGGGTCTGGCGACACGGCGACGATTATGGGCCAGCTCGCCAAAACGATGGGACTCAATTTCGAAAATAACAATGTTAATGTAAAGCTATCAAATCCATATTTCCACGGAACCGGACGAACTCAAGCGCTTCATCTGGCGGAGGCGGCCGGGATAGAATGGATCATCGACAACGGCAAGCTCGCGATTTGGAATAAAGGTCAGGCCAGATCCGGCGCCGCAACGATGGTGTCGAAAGATACCATCATGGTCGGTTATCCGGGCCTCACGCAATGGGGGGTCGTAGTTAAGACGCTGTTCGATCCAACTCTAACATATGGCGGACAGATCCAGGTGCAAAGCGATATCACGCCAGCGTGCGGAATGTGGATTATCTATGCGTTGGAGTACGATCTTGCATCGATGATGCCGCACGGCCCGTGGTTTTGCCTGATCAGCGCCTGCTCGCCGAACCAAGCACCCCCGGTGAGTTGAGGTTACTTCTGGCCGTTCGTTCCAACATTCCAAGTTGCCCACCCAATGGACCGCCAACCAGGAATAATGAAGACAGTTTTTCCGTGGACAGGGCATTCCCACTCTTCCATATTCACGCTGCATCCAAGCGCATCCAGCTTATTCTCAAGAGCTGCTTGGCGGGGCGACCCGACGGCTGAGGAAAACCAGTCCTGCACAATTTTCTCGAATTTCCCATGAATAGGCCCTTGCATCTTATCCAGGGCGACTTCCAGAGCGATAGCATCGTCACAAGCTGTTGGTGACGCATCCGTTGCTCCACCGCGACATTCTTCGTTTAATTTAGCATAAGCGTTTGCCATGGCTATGATTGTCCGCTGCGGGGATTCAAACCCTCGCCTTTAGGCGAAGCGAAGGGTAGATGAAGTCGCATTATGCGACGATATCAACTCGGCAGCCACGCAAAGTACGACCTTAAGGTTCACCTTGTCTGGTGCCCAAAATACCGCAAGCGGGTGTTGACAGGGCAGGTTGCAATACGAGTCCGCGATCTTCTAAGGCAAATTGCCGCGGAGAACGAGTTGCAGATCATCTCGGGCAAGGTGGGGGCCGATCATGTGCACATGTTCATCAGCTATCGAGCGCATCACAACATCAGCCAGATCGTGCAATGGCTCAAGGGCACGAGTGCGCGCATGCTGTTCCAGGAATTCCCGCATCTCAAGAAGCAGTACTGGGGACGCCACCTGTGGGCGAGGGGATATTTTGCAGTGACCTCCGGTACAATCACCGACGAGATGATCAACGAGTACATCAATGAACAGGAGGGCGAGGCCGTGGAGGATGACAGTCGATTTCAAATCGACCCCTCTTGAACCCCTCGCCTTATAGGCGAGGGTTGTTCAGTTGCGGAGAGAACCGTTCCTTCGCATGAGCCACGAACAATGTTGATGCGAATGCTGCTGCGACAATCGTAATTGCCGGGAATTTCATTTTCATTTCCTTTTCGTCTTCTTCGGTTTCAGCCGGACGCCGGCGCCGCCACCATCTTCGTCGATGAACTCGACGCCTGCCTTTTCGAGCGCGGCTTGAGCCTTGTCTATTGTCGATTGCTTGACGCTGCTCCGGCCCAACTCGATCGCAACAACCGTCTCATGTGAACAGCCTACCAATTCAGCGGCTTGGCGCACCGTAAGGCCAAGAGCGGTCCGGGCCATTTTTAATTGCAGCGCGTTCATTATGGTATTTTATCCAATTTCCTATTGACATTCGATCGAATATCATACATTTATTGGATTGTATACCAGAAAATGGAGCAAACCAATGATACGCCAAGTTTCCAAACCGAATATTTTTTGGGCGCCTTCGCTCGAAACCGCCCGGAAAATCGACGACGAAGATACGGTCAAGTCAATCGAGACGGCCCGGTATCGCTTCGCGGCAAGCATGGCCGATCTCGAACGCTGCTACGATGAACGCGCGGCCACGCTGCGCGGCGCGTTCGTGGCGGAAGTGGCCGCGCTTTACCAAAGCGAAGCCGCATAGGGAGGAACACATGACAGCAAAACTTGCTGATCGCGAGCGATGGCGGCGGGAGCTGTCCGGCGCTGCGCCGCCGGCCGATGCCATGGCAGACCTGGTGTTTTCACGGCTTTTGGACCACGAAAAAGAGCTTGTGGCGGACGCCGAGGCCGGGCTTTCGAGGCAAGACGAGCTGGATGTTGTCCGCGCGCTGCTTCGATTGATCTTTTCACCCAACGTGCGAAGGCCGCTCTCGCATCTGCAATGATGCCAGGCCGAATAGGAGGAACCCATGAGCAAAAATCTTGACGTGCAAGGCATTCTCACAGAGGCGCGCTCTGACATCGAGTGCATCGTCATGGCCGCCAGACAGTTGCCGCCTGATGAGGGAGGCCCAATTGCGGCTGCGGCCGATGCAGTGGGCAAGAAAATCGAGAAAGCGCTTCGTCAGCTGGGGGCCGAAGTCGCGAGAAGCCACGGCGCCGAAGAGGCATAGGGAGGAACCATGACAACCAAACCGAAGACACGCAAGGCGGCGGCCAAGCGCGCCTCGCGCGCCCCGAAAGAGGCGCAACTAGAGCCGTGGCGGGACCCATTAATCGACGCCCAGGACAGCCTTGACGACGCGGCCGCCCTTACCAACGCGATCAGGTTGATAGCTGCCGAGATGAATGAATTCGAAGGCGAGGCATTTTGCGCGATCGCCGACGCAATGAAGGCGAAAATAGACGGGGCCTGTGCCCTGATCGAGGCCGCCTGCAAAGAGCGGTGGTCAAATGCCGGCGCGTGACCACATCCGCCTTCGCTATCGCGTCTGGAAACTTCGCGCGCCGTGCTGGGTCTTGCGGCGGCTGCGCGCGGGGTCACCTTTCTTGGCCCGAGGGGTGGTGAGTTCACGGCGACAAACAAGCAGAGCCGTTATTGCGAGGACGATTATTGACGGCAGCACATCGGGCATGATGGAATCCTCCGGCGTTTCCGATGGCAAGCTGGCGAGGCGTTTGACCGGAAAGGCCACGTCTTGAGCTTGTGGCGAACCAGTCGCCCTGTTGCCTCACGCTCCCGCGGCAACAAAGCGATCCTTGCCGCGCAAGAAATGTTGGGCTCGGCATTTCGTCAAAACTTCGACGAAATCTTGCCCGGCATATAATGGATAGCTGGTGTGGGACTGGTGCAACACGACGTCGCGCGCGGGGCAACGCAGCCGGAGGGATGAGAGTGGGATACAAAAAAAGCCCCTGACCTGGCCGCGCGAAGTGCGTTATGCGACCAGACCAGGGGCAGCGTCAGGAGCTTGGGAGGAAACCAAGGCAGAATGAACAAGCAATATTCAGGCCAATTGTGGCGGATCGAAGTCCGTGGCGTGGGAGGCAGCGGCTTTATGCGTTTGGTTTTCTAAAACCGTTTGCATAAAATCGTCTGCAATCTTGGAAATTGTTGAACGCTCTTCGCCAACCGACCCCGCGATTTCCTCTTGCGTGTGGCAAGCCATCCACATGTTGAAGCGACCGGCACCGATTTCGTCCAGTACCTTAATGCGTCCCCTTGGTCGACATGGTCGGCCGTGACAGGCCTTCGTGGCCGCGGAGTGAGCGCGGCGCGGGGCGGATGGCGCGACCGGAGCAGTGAGTGCGGGGCCGATTTGGGGTTCGAGCTGGTTTGTGTCGCGGGGGCGCTTTACCCCGGGATGGCCTTTAGGCATCGTGATTCAAGCGACGAAGAATAATGTTGGATTCCTCCAACTTGTCGATTCCGGCCTTCAGGCGCCTCATTGTGCGCTTGAAATGGCTCGGTTCCTGATCTTCAAGAGCACAGTGGAGATCGTCCATGTGTCGCCAGCTACTGTTTTCCATGTGCGCCAAGCTTCGACGGTCGAGGATTAATTGGCGCTCGTTCTTTTGAATGCTTTCTTGAATTCTAGACATGGCCGCATGCCTCCTTATCTCGTGGCGAGCATATAGGATTGCGATGGCCCTGGAGAACCCAGTGATCAGTTATCGCTTCAGGGCTCTAAAAGTTCCACCTGTGGCGCTAATGGTTGCGGAGGGGTTGCCGATCAGGCGGGAAGCGGGAGTTGCGCCGAATTTCAGTCGCTAAGCTTGAACCTCTGGAGACTGCGCAAGTTAACGAATCTGGGCTCGCCGCAAGGCGAGCTATCCAAAACGATGGAGGATTCGCCCATGTCCCGTAAATTCATTGTCGCCATGTTAGGCCTCGGCCTAGCTCTAATTCTAATGCCGCAGGTTTCGTTGGCTGTTGAAGACCATCTCTCGCAGGCGATTGAGCACACAAGGCAAGCCATTGATCATGGCAAGCAGGGACATGCCGATGTCCTAGTTACTCATGCCGAGGCGGCGCTCACGCACGCCGAAGCCAGTGAGAAGGCTAAGGCTAATCCTCACAAAGCGGAAGCGATCAAGCATTTAAAAGAAGCGATCGATCAGGGGAAACAGGGGAATGCCGATGAGGCAACGACCCATGCCGAAATCGCGTTGAACCATCTACAACAGGTTAACTAGATCGAGGCGCTCAGTGCGGTCTAGCGAGAGCGCGCTTTGACCGCACCGAAATCGCCTGGCACGGCGGCGCGGCGCCAACTCATGCCAGGACATGCCTAGCGGCCGGTGTTAGGTTCAACTACTGCCGAGATAGCTTGCCAATCATCGTCGATCGGTCCCTGGATTTGGATCGATTTGCTCCTTGGCTGTGAGTAGACTTGCCGCGGGAATCCATTTTGGCCTCTGACGGCCTGGAGAGCGATCTCCCGCGCCTCACGCTCGTTCTCGGCGTCCACCTCAATCGTGAATTTCATGAGATGCTGAAGAGTTACTTTGTATGTTTTCGCCTTACCCATTGGCCTTCCTGCGATCGGTAATGCGAGCAGAGCAGCGAAATTCAGCGAAATTCCTCGAATGTTGTCCTTAACGTTGTCCGGAAGAGGTTTCCGATTCGCTTTGGATATTCAGTTCCACGCCTAACCTATTGATTTCGATGGTGGGCGCACACGGGCTCGAACCGTGGACCCGCTGATTAAGAGTCAGCTGCTCTACCAACTGAGCTATACGCCCATCGAAGCGGTTTTGCCCCCGGCGCCTCGGCGCGGCTGATCGGAAAGCAACCCGGCTGTAGCAAACGAGGCGCGCCCTGTCCACCATCGGGCCTCGACCGCACGGATCAAGCCTCTCCCCTGGGCGCACCGGCGAGGCCGCGCTTGCGCAAAAGCGCGCCGGGTTTTGCCGCGCGGCCGCGAAACGCCTTATAGGCTTCGTCCGGGTCGCGGGCGTTGCCCGAGGAATAAATATGGTCGCGCAGTTTTTTGGCGACCATGGGATCGAAAATATCGCCGCGCTCCTCGAAAGCTTCGAAACCGTCGGCGTCGAGAACTTCCGACCAGAGATAGCTGTAATAGCCCGCCGCATAGGACTCGCCCGAAAAGACGTGCTGGAAATGCGGCGTGCGGTGGCGCATCGTGATCGAGGCAGGCATGCCAAGTTTGTCGAGTTCGTTTTTTTCGAAGCCGACGATGTCGATCGCGTCCGCGCCGGACACTAGATGCAGGGCGAGATCGACCAGCGCCGAGGCGGTATATTCGACCGTCGCAAAACCTTGGTTGAACTGGCGCGCCGCAAGCAAGCTCTGCAAAAGCGCTTCCGGCATCGGCTCGCCCGTCTCATGATGAAGGGCGAAGCGGCGCAACACGTCCGGCTGCTCCAGCCAATGTTCGTACAGCTGCGAAGGAAATTCGACGAAATCACGGTCTACGTTGGTGCCCGAGATCAAGGGATAGGTCACGTCGGACAACATGCCGTGCAGCGCATGGCCGAATTCATGAAACAAGGTGCGCGCATCGTCAAAACTCAAGAGACAGGCTTGCCCCTCGTCGGCCTTGGCGAAATTCAAGACATTGACGACGACCGGCCGGACCTCTCCGTCGAGCTTTTGCTGCTCGCGGAAGGAACTCATCCAAGCGCCGCTACGTTTCGAAGGCCGCGCGAAATAATCGCCGATAAAAAGCGCGATCTCTTGTCCGTCGCGCCCCGTGACCGTCCAGGATCGCGCGTCGGGATGGTAAAGCGGCACGTCCTCGCGTTCGCTGAAGGACAGGCCAAAAAGCCGGTTCGCGGTGAAAAACGCGGCTTCGATCATTTTGTCGAGTGGCAGATAGGGTTTGATTTCGGCCTCATTGAGTTCGAATTCCGCCTTGCGGCGCTTTTCGGCGTAGTAGCGCCAGTCCCATGGCGCGATGTGGAAGTTGCCGCCCTCGCCCGCGGCGATCGCCTGCAGGGCCGCCTCTTCGCGCAGCGCCCGCGCGTGGGCCGGCGCCCACACCGAATGCAAAAGGTCTAGCGCCGCTTGCGGGGTTTTCGCCATCGTATCGGCCAGGCGGAAGTGTGCGAAACTTGCAAAACCGAGAAGCCGCGCGCGCTCGGTGCGCAACCGCACCATTTCGGAGGCAATGGCGCGATTGTCGGTCAACCCGCCGGATTCGCCGCGTTGCGCCCAGGCGCGAAACGCCTTTTCCCGCAGGTCGCGGCGGGCCGAGAATTGCAGGAAAGGCGCGATGCTCGAACGCGACAAGGTGACGCCATGCTTGCCGGGGAGGCCGCGGTCCGCCGCGGTCCGCGCCGCGGTGGAGACGACCGGCCCGGGAAGGCCGGCGAGATCGTCCTTCGCGGCGAGAACCAGCATATAGGCTTTCTCGTCGGCGAGAACGTTTTGACCGAATTTGGTGGCAAGCGTGGCGAGGCGCTCGACGATCTCGGAAAGCCGTGCCTTGGTGTCGTCCGGAAGGCCACCGCCATTGCGCAAAAAGGCGACGTGATAGCGCTCGAGAACCCGCGCCTGTTCCGCATTAAGCCCGAGTTTGCCGCGGCGCGCGTGAAGCGCGTCAACGCGTTGAAATAGCGCGCCGTTGAGGTAGATTCCGCTGCGATGCCGGGCAAGCTTTGGCGCGATCTCGCGTTCGATCGCTTCGAGTTCGTCATTGGTGTCGGCGCCCGCCAGATTGAAGAAAACCGAACAGATACGGGTAAGTTCGCGGCCGCTTGTTTCGAGCGCTTCGATCGTGTTTTCGAAGGAAGGCGGTTTTGGATCGGCCGCGATTGCTCCGGTCTCGGCTTGCGCAATGCCAAGCGCGATCTCGAAGGCTTGCCCGAAGTGACTTGGCTTCAGGCGATCGAACGGCGGCGCACCAAAAGGCCCCGTCCACGGTTCGAGAAGCGGGTTCGTCTCGCGGGATGTCTCTTGGTCCATGGTGGGGGTGTCCAATTCTTGCGGCGGCACCCCTTTCAATATCAAAGGCGCTGGGCTTTATCTACGTGCGCCTGGCGCTTGCTCGCCCGGAAAACGTGCAAGCGTCGCGATCACTTCGGCGTCCGTGACCTGGCGGAAATCGCCGTAGAAAAAACCGACCGCTTCGAGCCACGCGGGAGATTCAAGACAGACGATGCTGTCGGCTTCGTTTCGGAGCTCATCGAGCGTGTCCTTGGCCGCCACCGGCACGGCGAGCACCAATTCCTTTGGCGCTCGCGCGCGCACCGCGCGAAGAGCCGTGCGCATGGTCGCGCCGGTCGCGACGCCGTCATCGATGACAATGACGGTGCGGCCCGCGACAGCTTCGCGCGCGCGGGCGCCAAGATAGCGGCGGCGGCGGCGTTCGATCACGGCGAGTTCGGCGTCACGGACCGCGTCGAATTCGGTTTCCGTGACGCCGGAGCGTTGGATGATTTCCGCATTGCGTACGACGATCGGCGCGCCGCCGTCGGCCACCGCGCCCATGGCCAGTTCGGGCTGCGCCGGAACGCCGATTTTCCGGACCAGGATCAGATCGAGCGGCGCGCCGAGAGCCGCCGCGACTTCGGCTGCGACAGGCACGCCTCCGCGCGGGAGCGCAAGAACTACCGGCAAGCGCTCCTTGTACCGGGCGAGCGCCGCGGCCAGGCCGCGGCCCGCGGCGGTTCGATTCTCGAAGGACATTGCGCCGCCCTCTGTCCCGCGCCGTCCACGCGCCGCAATCCTGTTCGGCATTTCGCACCCGGCGCGGAGATAGATGGCTCACGCCGGATGGCACGCAGAAAGCCCGCAACGCAAGATCGCCAAAACGATGCAATCAAAACATCTCGCAATACATCCCGTCATCCGCGTGCAAGCGCGCCACTCGGATCCGATCCGGCGAGAACGCGATCCGATTCCGTTGAACCCGATCACGTTCTTAACCCGCTGTCATCGCACGATCTTTATCGCCAATCTGGCCTCTGTTTGCAGCTGATAAGCCGCCGCACGGCTATTTCAATGCTGTTACCGGGGGTGCCCGGCACCGCCATGCCCGCCAACGCCATGCCCGCCAACGCGCCGATGGCCGCCTCCCCCATGCCCGCCACCGGCATGCCAGCCAACCCCACGGCCGCCCCCGCCATGCCAGCCACCGCCATGCCAGCCGCCGCCGCCCCAACCGTTCCACCCATAGCCGCCGCCCCAGCCAAAGCCGGTGCGCCAAGGGTAGCCGCACCAATACCAGCCGGGTCCCTGCCAGCCATTGCCATACCAGCAATAGTTGCGGCCGCCCCAGACATATTGGACTTTTTGCAGGGGAATCGCTCCGCTTGCCGCGGTTGCCACACCCGCATCCGGCATGGCCGCCGCCCGCGCATTACCACCCGTCATGACGGCAACCATGGATACGGCCGCGGCCGCAACGATCATCAACCTCCGCATGTGTTCCTCCCTGAGGTTACGGTCTCTACCGTGTCATGAGAGACATTCCTTAATCCGCTCACCGATGTCAATCACGCGATTCGCGTCTATTTTATGCCGCACGTTTCAACCGGCGACCTTGCGGGCGCGTTTGGCCAGCGTCCGCAGCCGCAAGGCGTTGAGCTTGATGAAGCCCGCGGCGTCGCGATGTTCGTAGGCGCTAGCCCCTTCCTCGAACGTCACGAGATCCTGATCGTAGAGGGAATAGCGGCTCGAACGGCCAACGACGAAGGCCGAGCCCTTGAAAAGCTTCAGGCGCACCCGGCCGCTGACGAATTCCTGGCTGCGATCGATCAGGGCTTGCAGCATCTCGCGCTCCGGCGAGAACCAGAATCCATTGTAGATGAGCTCGGCATATTTCGGCATCAGCTCGTCCTTCAGATGGGCGGCGCCGCGATCGAGTGTGATCTGCTCGATGCCGCGATGGGCGAAATAAAGGATGGTGCCGCCGGGGGTTTCATACATGCCGCGCGATTTCATGCCGACGAAGCGGTTTTCGACGAGATCGAGACGTCCAATGCCGTGCGCGCGGCCCAGCCCATTCAAACGCGCAAGCAGGGCCGCGGG
The DNA here is from genome assembly GCA_963706215.1 of uncultured Alphaproteobacteria bacterium. Taxonomy (GTDB): domain Bacteria; phylum Pseudomonadota; class Alphaproteobacteria; order Rhizobiales; family Beijerinckiaceae; genus Methylocapsa. The sequence goes on from OY970154.1 coordinate 1,732,525, forward strand.
TGACATCGGCTCTCCGTCAACGGCGACCGCGTCGCCTCGCTCGAAATCGATTTCGACATATTCAGGCTGGTTGGGCGCATCCTCCGGATTGAGGGTGCGCGAATAAATATAATCCGGCGCTTCTTCAGCGGGATCTTCCAGCACCTTGCCTTCCGAGGACACGTGAAGAAGATTGGCGTCGACCGAAAACGGCGCTTCGCCGCGCTTGTCCTTGGCAATGGGGATCTGGTTCTCTTCCGCGAAGGCGACGAGCGCGCTGCGCGAGGTCAGGGCCCACTCCCGCCACGGCGCGATAACCTTGATGTCTGGTTCGAGCGCATAATAGGCAAGCTCGAAGCGCACCTGATCGTTGCCTTTGCCGGTCGCGCCATGTGCCACGGCGTCCGCGCCCGTCAGCCTAGCAATCTCGATCTGCTTCTTGGCGATCAACGGCCGCGCGATCGAGGTGCCGAGGAGATAGAGCCCCTCATACCGCGCATTGGCGCGAAACATCGGAAAAACGTAGTCCCGGACAAATTCCTCGCGCAGATCCTCGATGAAAATATGCTCGGGCCTTATCCCGAGCAGAACCGCCTTTTGGCGTGCCGGTTCCAGTTCCTCGCCTTGGCCGAGATCGGCCGTAAAGGTTACGACCTCGCAGCCATAAGTGGTTTGCAGCCATTTGAGGATGATCGACGTGTCGAGGCCGCCCGAATAGGCGAGCACGACCCTTTTCACGTCCTTTATGTCGGCCGCCATGGAGAACTCGCGGAGGATGAAACACCCGCGCGACTATAGTGACGAAGCCGGGCCGCGCAAGTGCGTCCGGGCGAGCCGCCGGATTGCTTTTCGACGCGCGCCATTTTTTCGAACTTGCGCCAAACTGGCGGCCCCGTCCGCCAAACCGTCATGGTTAAGTGGCGTTTAAGAAATACGTTTCAGTCTTCCTTTCAAATTGGCTCCAAAAACGGTGGCCGGGCGCTCGAAAAGGAAGACCCTGATGAAATCAAAAGATTTGACGCGAAACATCGCATTGGCGGCGGCGATGATTGGCGTTCTGCCACTGGCCGGCTTGTACGCTTTGGCGGAGCCGGCGGCCGGCGCGGATTTCGGGCAGCCGTTCCCCGGTCCCGCCGCCCCCGCGCCACTCGACGACAGGGTTAAGTTCGCCTCCAACTGGTATGTGCGCGGCGATCTTGCCTATGCGCAAGAAACCTTTCCCGATATAGCTCCATTTACGTTTGGCTCCTCGCCGTCCATGCTCAACACTTACAGCGCCGGCGTCGGTGGGGGATACAAGGTCAACAATTGGTTCCGGACGGATTTGATTCTCGATTATCGCTCGCAGATCCATGCGATCGGCAGTGCCGCGACGCCCTGCGGCGTCGTGCTGCCCAGCATCATAACCGGGCTTCCGACGATCACTCCCCAGACCTGCATCGGTCATTCCGATAGTGAAATTTACCGCTGGGACTTGCTGGCCAACGGCTATCTCGATCTCGGCACCTGGGATGGCTTCACCCCCTATATAGGCGCGGGAGCCGGTGTCACCTGGGGGCCGATCAATCAATCGGTCAATTTCACATTTGGCAATGGTTTGCCTTGCCAGGGAAGCTGCGCAATCGGGGGCAACGTCTTCGCCGACTTCGATCGAAGCCAATCGATCATGACCTACCGGTTCGCCTGGGCGGCGATGGCCGGAGTAGCCATTGCGATGACAGACCACGCGCAGCTTGACGTCGGTTACCGCTTTCTCGATCTTGGCACCGTCACCGGCCTGTCAAGTGCGACCGGGACGTCCGTGACCCAAAGGATCCGCGCCAACGAAGTGCGCGCCGGCATCCGCTATATGATTGACTAGACCGCGATCGCCGCAAGCCAAATCGCCCTTGGTATCCCGCGGCTATTTTGCGATCACGCCTGAAAGGGAGAGGTTTCAGGCGAACCGGTGTCCGCTTCGCCTGAAAACAACGAGGCGCCGCGCTTTCACGCGGCGTTTCAGCCCATGGCCTTCACGATTCCGTCGACCATTTTCTTCGCGTCGCCGAAAAGCATCGTTGTATTGGGCCTGAAAAACAATTCATTCTCGACCCCGGCGTAGCCTGTGCCCATTCCGCGTTTGACGAAGAGCACGTTTTTGGCGTGCTCCACATCGAGGATCGGCATTCCAAAGATCGGCGAGGATGAATCGGTTTTGGCGGCGGGATTTGTTATGTCGTTGGCACCGATGACAAACGCGACGTCGGCATCGGGAAACTCTGGATTGATGTCGGTGAGTTCGAAAACCTCGTCATAGGGCACATTGGCCTCGGCGAGAAGCACGTTCATGTGCCCCGGCATGCGTCCGGCGACCGGATGGATCGCGTATTTGACATCGACGCCCTTGCTTTTCAGGATGTCCGCCATTACCCCCACCGCATGCTGTGCCTGGGCAACCGCCATTCCGTAGCCCGGCACGACAATCACTTTCTTCGCGGCAAGCAACATTTTGGCCGCATCCTCCGCCGAGCCTTGCTTGACTGGTCGGGGCTCCGCTTCCAGCGAACCGGCGGACACCGCGGTTTCGCCGCCGAAGCCGCCGAGAATGACCGAGATGAACGAGCGGTTCATCCCCCTGCACATGATGTAGGAGAGGATCGCGCCGGACGAACCAACCAGGGCGCCGGTGATGATCAGGGCCAGATTGGCGAGGGTGAACCCGATAGCGGCCGCGGCCCATCCCGAATAGGAATTGAGCATCGAAATCACCACCGGCATGTCCGCCCCGCCAATCGGTACAATCAGCAAAACGCCGAGCGCGAAGGACACGAGGACGATCAGCCAGAATACCAGATGGGTCTCGGTTGGAATGAACGCAAAGATGAAGATCGCGAGCAAAATGCCGAGACCGATATTGATCGCGTGGCGGTTGGCGAGGAGGATGGGGTTGCCCGTCATGCGCCCGTCGAGCTTTAGGAAAGCGATCACCGAGCCGGTGAAAGTCATGGCGCCAATCGCGGCGCCGAGCGACATTTCAAACAGCGTCGAGCCAGGGATGCCGCCAGGCACGCCGAGACCAAACCCTTGCGGCGCATGGAGAGCACTTGCTGCGACGAACACCGCCGCAAGACCGATGAGGGCGTGGAACAAGGCGATGAGCTGAGGCATCGCCGCCATCTGGATGGTGCGAGCCCGCCAAACACCGGTGGAGCCGCCTATAGCCATGGCGAGCAAGACCCACAGAAACGACGAGAACCCCCACGGCAGTTGATAGAGGAAGGTTGTCGCGCCCGCTATCCCCATGCCGATCACGCCGAACCGGTTGCCTTGCCGGGCGGTCTCGGGCGAGGATAGGCCGCGCAACGCGAGGATGAAGAGTATCCCCGAGACGAGGTATAAAAGACCCGCGATATTTCCGTTCAACATCGCTTCAGCCCTTTTTCTTGAACATGGACAGCATCCGCTCGGTGACGAGGAAGCCGCCAAAGATATTGACCGAAGCGAGGGTCAGGGCGAGGAAACCGAACAGTTGGGCGGCACCTGAACCGTCGCCCGAGCCTGGATCGATGCCGGCCGAGAGAAGGGCGCCAACCACAATGACCGAGGAGATCGCGTTGGTGACCGACATCAGCGGCGTGTGCAGGGAAGGGGTCACCGCCCACACGACATAATAGCCGACGATCACCGCTAGCGCGAAAATCGCCAGCCGGAAAATAAAAGGATCGATCGCCCCGCCGCTCACCGCCGAGGCGCCCGCGGCGATCTGCTCGGCATAGGCCTGCGCGCTGTCGGCGGCATGCCGCGCCGCCTGGGCCGAGGCCCGTATCTTGTCCAGCAATTGTGGATCGACTTCTGCCATCTCACGCCCTCCTGCTTGATTCTTTGTCGATTGAGATCTTGGTTGTTGATGCGATCTTGGGCTCAGCCCCGGCTTGGAAGCTTGGATGCACGAGGCCCCCATCCTTGGTGAGCAAGGTTGCCCTGACGAGTTCATCGTCCCACTTAATCGCGAGCGACTTGGTTGTCGGGTCGATCAGGGTCTCGACGAAAGCCAGAAGGTTTTTCGAGTAGAGCGCCGAGGCCGTGGCGGGCAGCCGTCCGGCGACATTCAAATGGCCGACGATCTTGACGCCATTTTTTGCAACGACGGTCTCGCCGGGTTTCGCCAATTCGCAGTTTCCGCCGCGTTCCACGGCGAGATCGACGATCACCGAGCCGGGACGCATCGTTTCCACCATCGGCGCCGTGATAAGGACCGGCGCCGGGCGGCCGGGAATAAGGGCCGTCGTGACGACGATATCCTGCGCGGCGATATGCGAAGCAGTGAGCGCCGCCTGTTTCGCCTTGTAGCCGGCCGACATCTCCTTGGCATATCCGGCCGCTGTCTCGGCCCCTTTGAATTCCTCGTCCTCGACGGCGACAAATTTGGCGCCAAGCGACAGAACTTGCTCTTTCGTCGCCGGCCGGACGTCGGTCGCGGTCACGATGGCGCCGAGCTTGCGCGCGGTGGCGATGGCCTGCAGCCCCGCGACGCCGACGCCCATGATGAAGATTTTCGCGGGGGGAATCATGCCCGCCGCCGTCATCATCATCGGAATGACCCGGCCATATTCGGCGGCGGCATCGATGACGGCGCGATAGCCGGCGATGTTCGCCTGACTCGACAGGACGTCCATCGTCTGCGCCCTCGTGATGCGCGGCATTAATTCCATCGCGAAGGCGCAAACGCCGGCCGCCGCCAAGGAGTTCAGCGCATCGATATGCCCGTAAGGGTCCATGATCGCGACGACGGCGGCGCCTTGCTTGGCGCCGGCGATGTCCGCCGCGCCAGGCCGCCGGACCCGCAACACAATATCGGCGTTTTTCACCGTGGCTAGAGCGTCGGGCGTGATCGCCGCGCCTGCGAGCACGTATTCTTGATCGGGAATGCCGGATTTAAGTCCGGCGCCGGTTTGGACCTTGACCTGCGCGCCGAGGCCCACAAATTTTTTAACCGTCTCGGGCGTCGCAGCGACACGGCCCTCGGCGGGATCGTTTTCGGCGGGAATGGCGATCAGCATGAATGGCTCCGGAAGTCCTTGAAGCTTCGACCCAGCCCGATTCTCGCCCGCCGGTCAAGCCGGGGCTGATCGAAAGGGCTGGCGGGTCCGGCAACCGTCACCCGCGGAAACTAGCAAGCAAGGCGAGGATGAAAGCCGCGCCGGCCATGGTGTATTTCATGAGCTGAGAAAAAACCGGTAGGTTTTTTCGTGTTTAGCGTAGTCCATGACGGGATGGTCCGCGGGTTGAGCATGATTTTCAGCAATTGTGCTCATCTTTATCGCGCGTTTTGGACCGCCTTAGCTTTCGCAATGATTTTCCCCGCGCGCAAGAGGAAAAGGGCGAACCTGCCAAATTTTTATGCGGGAACAAAAATTTGCCCAGGCGATAAGCGTCATGGGCGCGCGCGAATGATCGGAAATGAATTTGGATCGGTATCGCCATCAAACCGGCGCCGGCAGCCCCGCCTTGGCGAGCGCGCCCGCTTGCCTTTCATTCAGGGCGGCGGCCGAAAATTTGCCCATCGTCTCATGGAACAATTGGTAGAAATTCAGCCTCGCGTCGAGATGCAAAAAGGCGCTTCCAAGACCGATCGCGGCGCGATCCATGAACACGAACTCGCGCGGCACCAGCACCGGACCGTCTTTCTTCAAAGCCTGGTGGAGGCTAAACGTCTCCTTGCGACCGTATTTCGCCGGCGCGACGCCATCGGCGACGCTGCGCACCCGGTCGTCGAGCAAGGGAGCGTAAATGAACCGCGCCCAGATGTTCAGGGTTTCGACGAGATCCTTGGTGAGACCGCGAAAGCCCCAGGTTTCATAGGCATGCACGGTACGGGCGAAATCCTTGTGCAGCAATCCCTCGTAGAGATCGACCACGCCGCCGGCGAATTTGGAAGTGAAAATACGGATGCATCCGTAATCGAGGAGGTTGATGCCGCGCGCCTCTTGGTCTTCGGCCATGCCGAACACCGTATAATTACCAAGGTGCGCATCGCCGTGAATGACGCCGAACCGGATGAACGGAATCCACCAGGCCTTGAACATCGCCTTGGCGATGCGGTTGCGCGAGGATTCGCCGGCACCTTTGAAGCGGAGCAGTTTGCCGCCCTCGAGCCACTCCATCGTCAATAGCCGCCCGGTTGACAGCTCCGGCCGCACGCCGGGCACGCGAACCTCCTCGACATGGCCAAGAATATCGCGATAGAGCGCGGCATGTTTGGCCTCGCGGCGATAATCGAGTTCCTCGCGGACGCGGTCGCCGATTTCCTTCGCCATTTCGCTTGTGTCGATGACCGGATTGAGGCGCCTGTGCAGTGCGAACACAATTTCGAGCTGCCTCAAATCGGCTTCGACGATCGATGTCATGTCGGGATATTGCAGCTTGCACGCAAGCGCGGCGCCATCCTTGGCGGTCGCCCGGTGAACCTGGCCGAGCGAAGCCGCCGCCGCCGGATGGGTATCGAACGCGGCAAACAGCGATTGCCAATCCGCCCCGAGCTCCGCCTGCATCCGCCGCTTGACAAACGCCGCGCCCATGGGCGGCGCCTCGCTTTGCAGCTTTTGCAATTCCTCGGCATAGTCTTGCGGCAGAAGACCGGGCACGCTCGCCATCATCTGGGCGGCCTTCATCACCGGCCCCTTGAGGCCGCCGAGCGCTTGCGCCAAGGCCGCCGCATGGCTGCCCAAGGCACCGCCGCCACCGAGAAGACGGGCGCCGGCAATCCTGGCGGCGACCCCGCCGACATTGGCGCCGACCCGGGCATAGCGCGCCGCGCGGGCGGAAAAGCGATTGGCTTCCTCGTCTTCCATGCACTGGGTTCGATCTTATGGAAGTGCCGCCCGCGAATGCGCCGACGACTTGACTTTATTTTCCTTTAAGCCGGAGCAAGCGGCGCGGACAGCAAAATCCATACATTCACAGAGACTTGTAGCCGGTAATACCGCGCTCCCATGATCGAAAGATTCAGACCGATGCGGGCGGACCCCATCGCGTCGACGCCCGAAGTTCGCCGCCGCTGCTGCCCCGCCTTGCCAGCGAAGCCGGAACTTAGCATTGTGGCCTTGGATAGCGCGGGCATCCGGCGGATGTCGGGTAAAATGTGGTGGCGGCTCGCGCGTCAGCGAAAACGCGAAATTTGATTATCGAGCTTCGTCTGCGGCCATTGATCACCTGAGGGAGGAATCAGCGATGAAACCAGCGAGAAGGCGAACAAGCGGCTCGAGCGCTGTGGGTTTACTTCCAAGCTTCTCCTCGGAGTGGCGGATATCTGCCTAGTCGCGCTGGATTCGGTAAAAAACGCATCGGCCGACAACCCATTCAACCATGAGCTGTGATTAAATCTTGGTGATGGAAGGGGTTAGGCGGCAGCGGCTTGAGCTTTCGGTTTGACGACCTCAATTCCGCCGGTGAACCTAACACCGAGAATTATTTTCGGCAAATGGTTGCGGCCATCGAGGCGACGCCAGCTTTTCTCGGCGGCCTCGGCCAGCTTGAAGATCATGGCGAGCGCGGTCTTGTTCGAGAGACATCCTTTGAAGCGCGCTGTTCGGTGGCGGACCGTCGCGAATGAGCTTTCGATGGGGTTGGTCGTTCGCAGATGCTTCCAGTGCTCAGCCGGGAAGTCGTAGAAGGCAAGCAACGCGTCGCGATCCTTGATCAGGCACTCGACAGGCTTGTCGTATTTGACGCCCCGGGTTTCGATGAAGGCGTCGAACGCGGCGAGTGCATCCTTCTTGGTCTCGGCCATCCAGATCTCCTGGAGCGCACGCTTGGCCTTTGATTGCTGCCCCCGGGTTTAACCCGGGGTTGTTCAAGACATTGGCGGTCTTGTGCACCCAACAGCGCTGGCCACGCGTCCTCAGCCACACCTCCTCGGCCGCCTGCCAGAAGCCGAGGGCGCCGTCGGCGACCGCGAGCTCGGGTCCCATCGCAAGCCCCCGCCGTTTGAGGTCGAGGAGGAGCTCTTTCCACGATTGCGCGCTCTCTCGCACGCCGCCGATGAGCCCGACAAGTTCCTTTTTGCCTTCGGGCGTGGCGCCGATGATCACCAGCAGGCACTGCGCGGCCTCCTCGAGCCGGGCTTGCACATGGATGCCGTCGACCCAGAAGTAAACGTAGCGTTTGGCCGAAAGATCGCGCTTGCTCCAACGCGTATGCTCGTCCGGCCAGGCCTCCTTGAGCCGCCCGATGGTCGAGGTAGAGAGCCCGCCGGCATCCTTGCCGAGCAGTGCGATCAGCGCCTCCTCGAAATCCCCGGTGGAGATGCCCTTCAGGTAAAGAATCGGGATCAGCGCTTCCAGGCTCTTCGATCGGCGCGCATAGGGAGGCAAAATCGTCGATGAAAATCGGATGCGCTCTTTGCCTTCGCCGACGCGGTCGCGCGCGCGCGGGCCCCGCACCGCGACCGCACCGATGCCGGTCATGATCTCGCGCTCGGGCAGATGCCCGTGGCGCACCAGTCGCCGGCCGCCATCATCGGTCAACTTGCCGGCATGGGTGTCGAGCCAAGCCGCAACCTCGGCTTCGACGGCCCGCCCCAATAGCGTTCTCGCGCCGTTGCGTAAAACCTCGGTCAGCGGATCGGAAAATGTTCCTGGCTCGGTTAGTTCGAAAACGTTGGTCCCGGTCACGGCGTATCGCCCCTTCGGTGGAGAAATGGAGGCGTTGAACACCCCCACGATACGCCGCCTTACCCTTTCATGCCGTCACCAACTTTCAGCCTTAGCTCCGCGGATCAGTTATTGTCGAAATTTGTGACGACCTATGCGTATGAGTTCAACGATGAGAACGCCCCCCTCAATCGTCGTTTAACCCGCCTCCATCTCCGTTTAGCGGGCCGTTAGCGTTTCCGTTGGACGCCTATCATACTGCGGAGCTTCAATACCTATTCACGGGCCAATTTTTCGACCTGCCGGTGGCACCACTTTCGCCCGTGCAGCAGCAGCTTTCCAATGCGATGATCAGCTATTGGACGCAGTTCGCGAAGACGGGAGACCCGAACTCGTCTGGTGAGCCGATCTGGACTCCGTACAGCGCGATAGCCGACAAGTTCCAATCGTTGATCCCACCGGCGCCGATGGTCGAATCCAACTTTAACGCTGGTCACCAGTGCTCCACGCTTTGGGACAAGTTCTAACAGAGACCAGCGGGCGGGCGCGCGTGACCTCGCGGAGGCTCCGCGCGTCCGCTTGGCCGTGTCAGTGCTGGTCCTCGTAATGCGGCTAAGCGTGATGACACTAAACCCGAAGCGCGTAGCCGAATTGCGTTTTGGGCTGGAGCGGCTGGCGGCCGCGGTGAACCGGGCTTGAGCTTGAGCCGGCCGGGCGCGGCCGGTCCTGCTTTCGCTTTCCGGCTGGAAAAGCGCGCCCATTGGCGAGGTTTTCGGGCGGAGGAAGCTTTGCGGGCAAAGGTTCCGGAGGGTGCGGGAGGATACGGTGCGTGATTGGCGCTCGACCTTCATGCGCGTGGCGTCGCGTGCATTGAACGCCGGACGCTTCCGCGCCTGCCGGAGGAGATTGAACGGCGCACCGGACCCCGCATCTCGCGCTCGCGTCTTTCGGCGGTGCCGCGCAAAAAGGGGGCTTTGCCTGCAAGCGGCCCCGCCACACTTTGAAAGGCCGCCAGGATGCGCGGGCCGGGAACCGCTCGGGCCCGCGGCTGCAATTGATGAAACAGCGCGCCAAGGCGGGGGACATGGTGCTGCTTTTTGCCGATGAATCGGAAGCGCCGGGCCATCCCCATCTCGCCCGTGCCCTGGCAAGGCGGGGCGCGGACCCGCGGATCGAAGCTCCGGGCCAGTCGCAAAAAATCGCGATGACGGGTGCCGTGGACTTCGTCTCGCGCGAACTCCTTGTTGAAACCTCGCTCGACCTCGCGCGGCACCTCGTTGTCTTGCGGCCCGGCTCGACGACGGCGTCGCCGTCGAGCCGGGGCCTATCCGCAAGACTTCCTCGCCGATGGCATCGCCCTGCTGGAGCGGTTTGATAAAATCCAGGACCCCTCGCTTCCGCAATTCGGCCGCTTCTTCCGTTTCGCGCGCGGCTGGATCGCTCCATGTCCGCTCGCCAAACCGGCGGCAGCGGGCAAGGCCGCCGCGATTGCTCTCGATAACGGCCCGGTTCACGCCGGCGAGGCCACGCGCGCCGCGTTGGCGCGCGCGCACTGGCTCACGCCCGAACTCAACTCCATCAAGCGCGATTGGAAAATTCTCAAAACCCATCATCTCGCCCACGAGACCTTCCACGACCGCGACGCCCTGAATGCTGAAATTGAAGCCGGCGTTCAGGACATCAATTCAAAAAGGAAAACTCAAGCGTTGGTCAAATCGGGAATCTGCGCTTAGTTTTTCCCCACTCGCGTCTCGATCCTTTTGCGGGCGGGGGCTTTCTCGATGGCGCCGGGACGGTAAAGGGCATCCCAGGTTCCAGATGCCGGACCGGTTGAACCGGAACAACGGAGGAATCATGCCGCGGGCGTTTGGCGTCGTTCACGTCCTCGTATCCCGCGAGACGGCCAAATACTGACTGCAGGCGGAGCCCGGCAAGCGCATGACCGCCCTTCCGGCCCGTGTGCGCGCCGGCCAGCATGTCGGCGGCCATCGTGGTCAGTCCGGCCGCGCTATCGAGTTCGCGGCGGGCGAGCAATCCCGCGTCGGCGGTGACCCCGGTCCGTGAAACTGAACCCTGCGCCAGCCGGCGCAATCGAGCCCGAGAACCTCGCCATGCGATTTTCCCGCCGGGTTCGCCGTGGCTGCCTCGATTAGCAACACGTAATATGCTGATTATTATAGCTAAATCGCTCCAACCGCACGGCAAATGAGGGCGTCATCCGGGGAATGCGGGTTATACGGAATTTTTATATCCGGCGCCGCTGAGCAGCCTCGAATCTATACGCCGCATCCGCGATATTCGAATCGGTTTAGAGCATTTTCTGGCGACACAGGTAAATCCAGTCAAAAATGAAGTGAATACGGAGATAGTGATCATGCGTATCAGCTCGACCGGCGCCATCGAAGGAGGGCGTGTTTTCTATACGATCGGCAGGATCGAGGCTGCCTCGGCCTGGCACCCGGCGCGCGGCTCCCCCCTGCGAGAGAATTGGCGGGAGCTTGTCTTGCGCGAACTCATTCGCAAGGCCGAAGATATCGACGCCGACGCGATCATTCGGGTCGACTACCAAAATGACGGCGTCATCCGGATTGACGAGACCGGAGTGAAGCTCAAGCGCGCGGTCGCCACCGGCATTGCGGTGAAGCTTTCCTGCGCCGCGTGAGGCCGTTGTCCCAAATGCCCAGGTGTTTCCAAAATGGAGGGCTGTCATGAGGAATGATTACAAAAGCACTGTTGCGCGTGGCCGGCGGCCTGCCGGAAAGGAGATTCAATGATGAGCTTCGCTCTCGACTTTGTCTTCGTCGCCATTGGCGTGGCGGCCTTTGCCGTCACGGCGCTCTATCTGAACGCCTGCGCTAGCTTGTGAGGGAACAGCTATGACATTCGACAACTTGCTTGGCGCGATCGTAACCGCGGTCATCATGATTTATCTCGTCATCGCCTTGATACGCCCCGAGCGCTTTTGAGGAAGAGACGCCATGACAGCCAATGGTTTTCTTCAGATCGCCCTATATTGCGCGGTGGTCGTCCTTCTCGTGAAGCCGTTCGGCTATTATATGACCCGCGTCTTCAACGGCGAGCGCACTTTTCTGTCGCTACCGCTGCGTCCCCTTGAGCGGGCAATCTTTGCGCTGAGCGGCGTCAAGGAAGATGAGGAGCAGGACTGGAAGAGCTACGGCCTCGCCGTGCTCACCTTCAGCCTGGCGGGCTTTCTCGCGCTTTACGCCTTGCAGCGCTTGCAGGCGGTCCTTCCCTTCAACCCGCAGCATCTCGACGCGATCTCCCCCGATCTTGCCTTCAATACGTCGGTGAGCTTCATCACCAACACCAATTGGCAATCCTACACGCCCGAGACCACGATGAGCTATCTGACCCAGATGGCCGGGCTCACGGTGCATAATTTCGTGTCCGCCGCGACCGGAATCGCGCTCGCCATCGCCCTCATCAGGGGCTTTGCCCGGCGCTCGGCGCGAACCATCGGCAATTTCTGGGTCGATATGACCCGCACCGTTCTCTACGTGCTTCTGCCGATCGCGATCGTCGTGGGACTCTTTTTCGTCTGGCAAGGGATGCCGCAAAATCTTGGGGCCTATGTCGAGGCTTCGACGCTCGAAGGCGGCAAACAGGTGATCGCGCAGGGTCCGGTGGCGAGCCAAGAAGTCATCAAAATGCTCGGCACCAATGGCGGCGGCTTCTTCAATGCCAATTCGGCGCACCCTTATGAGAACCCCAACGCGCTCACCAATTTCGTCCAGATGGTCCTGATCTTCTCGATCGGCGCGGCGCTCACCAATGTGTTCGGCCGGATGGTCGGCAAGGAGCGGCAGGGCTGGGCGATCTTCGCGGTCATGGGCGTTTTGTTTTTAGTCGGGGTGTTCACCGTCTACGCCACCGAGAGCGGCGGCAATCCGGCTTTCGCAAGCCTGCCCATTGATGCCGCGCCGGGCGCTCTCCAGGCCGGCGGCAACATGGAGGGCAAGGAGGTGCGGTTCGGCATCGCCAATTCGTCCCTCTTCACAACCGTCACGACAGATGCCTCCTGTGGCGCCGTCAACACGATGCACGACAGCCTGTTGCCGCTCGGCGGCATGGTGCCGATGGTCAATATCATGCTGGGCGAGATCATCTTCGGCGGCGTCGGCTCCGGCCTTTATGGGATGCTGCTCTTCGCGATCGTCACGGTCTTCGTCGCCGGGCTCATGGTCGGCCGCACCCCGGAATATCTCGGCAAAAAGCTCGAGGCCAAGGAGGTCAAAATGGCGATTCTCGCCATTCTCATCCTTCCCTTGTCGATGCTCGGTTTCACCGCTCTCGCGGTCGTGGCCGGCCCCGGCCTCGCGGGCCTCGCCAATTCCGGACCGCATGGCTTCAGCGAGGCGCTGTACGCCTATGTTTCGACTACTGGCAACAATGGCAGCGCCTTCGCCGGGCTCAGCGCCAACACGCCTTTCTGGAACACGACGCTCGGCCTCGCGATGTGGATCGGCCGCTTCCTGTTCATAGTGCCGATGCTTGCCGTCGCCGGGTCGCTGGCGGGCAAGAAGATCGTGCCGGCCTCGGCTGGAACCTTCCCGACGGATGGCGGACTTTTCGTCGGTCTTCTGATCGGCGTGATCCTGATTATCGGCGGCCTGACTTACTTTCCCGCCCTGGCGCTTGGACCTATCGAGGAGCATTTCGCGATGCGCGCCGGTAGTCTCTTCTGACTGCCGCGGAACATTGCCGGGCGGGGTGAACCCCGCTCTTTGTCCAGAAACGCAGCAAAAAATGACAGAAATGTTTCGCGTGAAACTTTTCCGGTGAACTCGAGGCACAACCAATGAAACAAAGAAACCCGCGGCGCAACGCGCGCTCCTTGTTCGATCCGGCGCTCCTCCGTCCGGCGATCGGGGACGCGTTTCGCAAGCTCGACCCGAAACTCATGATCAGCAATCCGGTCATGTTCGTCGTCGAGATCGTGAGCGTGCTGACGACGATTATCTACTTGCGTGAGCTCCTGACAGGTGGGGAAGCAGGTACGGTGAAATTCACGTTTCAGATTTGGCTCTGGCTCTGGATCACCTTGCTTTTTGCGAATTTCGCGGAAGCCGTGGCCGAAGGCCGCGGCAAGGCGCAGGCCGCGACCTTGCGCAACGCGCGCACCGACACGCGGGCGAAACGGCTCATCGATCCTTATGGCAAGAGTGGCATGAAGGACGTCGTCGAAGGCGTGTCCGCACTCGATTTGATAACCGGGGACGTGGTTCTCGTCGAGGCCGGCGATCTTATTCCCAGCGACGGCGACGTGATCGAAGGCATCGCCTCGATCGACAAATCGGCGATCACCGGCGAATCCGCCCCCGTCATCCGTGAGAGCGGCGGCGATCGTTCGGCCGTTACCGGCGGCACCAGGGTTCTCTCCGACTGGATCAGGGTTCGCATTACCGCGGCTCAGGGTTCGACCTTTCTCGATCGGATGATCGCGCTCGTCGAAGGCGCGGAGCGGCAAAAAACGCCGAACGAAATCGCGCTCAATATTCTTCTCGCCGGTTTGACGCTGATCTTCGTCTTCGCGGTCGCGACCATTCCGAGCTTTGCGAATTACGCCGGCGGCAGGGTCAGCGTCGTCGTTCTCGTCGCGCTTTTCGTCACCCTCATTCCGACCACGATCGGCGCGCTTCTGTCGGCGATCGGGATCGCCGGGATGGACCGGCTCGTGCGGTTCAATGTTCTCGCGATGTCGGGGCGCGCGGTCGAGGCGGCGGGCGACGTCGATACGCTGCTTCTCGACAAAACCGGCACGATCACGCTTGGCAACCGGCAGGCGGCGGAATTCATTCCGCTCCCCGGCGTGAGCGAAAAGGAACTCGCCGATGCGGCGCAACTCGCGTCTCTCTCGGATGAGACGCCGGAAGGCCGCTCGATCGTGGTCCTGGCAAAAGAGAAATACGGCATTCGCGGCCGCGACATGGGCGAACTCCAGGCAAAGTTCATTCCCTTTTCGGCGCACACCAGGTTGAGCGGAATCGATACCGGCACGACGGTCATCCGCAAGGGCGCGGTGGACGCGATCGTGGCCTTCTTGCGGTCAGCCGCCGCCTTACCCGCGCAGGCGGCGAACGGCACCGTCACGGCAACGCGTCCCTTGGTGTCCGACACGACAATTCATGCCTTGAACGCGAGCGCCGACCGTGTCGCGAAATCGGGTGGAACGCCGCTCGCCGTCGCGAAGGATGGCCGTTTGCTCGGCATTATCCATCTGAAGGATATCATTAAGGGGGGCATCAGAGAGCGCTTCGGCGAGCTGCGCCGGATGGGCATCAGGACGGTGATGATCACCGGCGACAACCCCTTGACCGCGGCGGCGATCGCGGCCGAGGCGGGGGTCGATGATTTTCTCGCCCAGGCGACGCCCGAGACGAAACTGAAGCTCATTCGCGACGAACAGGCGCAGGGCAAGCTTGTCGCCATGTGCGGCGACGGCACCAACGACGCGCCCGCCCTGGCGCAGGCCGATGTCGGCGTGGCCATGAACACCGGGACCATGGCCGCGCGGGAAGCGGGCAACATGGTCGATCTCGACAGCGATCCGACAAAGCTCATCGAGATCGTCGAAATCGGCAAGCAGCTCCTTATGACGCGCGGCGCGCTGACGACCTTCTCCATCGCCAATGATGTTGCAAAGTATTTCGCGATCATCCCGGCGATGTTCGTTGCTTTCTATCCGCGGCTACAGAGCCTGAACGTCATGCATCTCGCGACGCCGCAAAGCGCGATTCTTTCAGCGATCATCTTCAACGCTCTGATCATCGTCGCGCTGATTTCCCTGGCGCTGCGCGGGGTGGCCTATAGGCCGGTCGGCGCGGCAAGCATTTTGCGGCGCAATCTTCTTGTCTATGGCGCCGGCGGGATCATCGTTCCCTTCGTCGGTATCAAGTTCATCGACGTTGTGGTCGGCGCGGCTGGCTTGGCTTGACGGCAAACAACTGGCTTTAGGGAAAACCAAAATGATCAAGCATTTGCGCCCGGCAGTCATGTTGACCGTTTTGATGACGGCGCTGACCGGACTTGCCTATCCGCTCGCGATGACAGGCCTGGCCGGCCGGCTTTTCCCCTATCAAGCCAACGGCAGCCTGATCGAACGCGATGGAAAAATCATCGGCTCGGAACTGATCGGGCAGAATTTCACGAGCGACGGCTATTTTCATGGGCGGCCCTCCGCCACGACGGACACCGATCCAAACGATTCCACCAAGACCGTGCCGGCACCCTATAACGCGAGCAATTCTGGGGGGTCGAATTACGGTCCCACGTCGAAGGCCCTCGTCGACCGGGTGAAAGACGATTCCGGTCCGCTGGCGGCGACCAATCCCTCCGTCAAAATTCCGGTCGATCTCGTCACCACGTCGGCAAGCGGCCTCGATCCCGATATTACGCCCGCCGCCGCTCTGTTCCAGATTCCGTGGGTCGCCGCGGCGCGCGGCTTGCCGGAGGCCCAACTCCGCCGCCTCGTCGAAGACAATACGACTGGGCGCCTCCTCGGCGTGCTGGGCGAACCCCACGTCAATGTGCTAAAACTCAACCTCGCGCTCGACAAGCTCGCCCAAAAGCGCTGACGCGCGCGCCATTGTACGGCCGTTGAAAACGAGCACCGCGGGGCATGGAGAAACGCGATAACGCCGAACGGCGCCCTTCGCCCGACGCTCTCTTGCGGGAAGCGCAACAAGTCGAACAGGGCCGCCTAAAGATTTTTCTCGGCGCCGCGCCGGGCGTCGGCAAGACCTATGAAATGCTGACCACGTCCCGGGCAAAAAAGGCCGAAGGCACGGATGTCGTCGTCGGCATCGCGGAAACGCATGGCCGCAAGGAGACGGAGGCGCTTTTGCAGGGGCTCGAAATCGTCCCTCGCCGGACGATTTCCTACAGGGATCATGCGCTCAACGAAATGGACCTCGACGCAATTCTGGCCAGGCGGCCGAGCCTCGTTCTCGTCGATGAGCTTGCCCATACGAATGCTCCGGAGAGCAGGCATCCCAAGCGCCACATGGATGTCGAGGAGCTGCTCGCCGCCGGGATCGACGTCTATACGACGCTAAACATCCAGCATGTCGAAAGCCTCAACGACATCGTCGCCGGAATCACCAATATCAGGGTCCGCGAGACGGTACCCGATTCGATCGTCGATCGCGCCGACGACATTGAATTGGTCGACCTTACTCCCGAGGATCTGATCGCACGGCTGAACGAGGGCAAGGTCTACGTGCCGGATCAAGCGGAGCATGCCATCAAGCATTTTTTTTCGCCCGGAAATCTTACCGCCCTGCGGGAACTCGCTCTGCGCCGGACGGCGCAGAGGGTCGACGCCCAGATGGTCGATTATATGCGCGCGCATCGCATCGAAGGGTCATGGCCCGCGAGCGAGCGCGTGCTTGTTTTGGTTGATTCCGCGCAAGGCGGCAACACCGTCGTGCGCCACGCCAAACGGATGGCCGATCGCTTGCGCGCGCAATGGACGGCGATCCATGTCGAAACGCCCGCCGCCGCCCGCGCGAGCGAGGCGGAGCGCGACAAGATCGCGCAAACATTGCGCCTCGCGCAACGGCTTGGGGCGACAGTGATTTCCATTCCTGGGCAGGATGAAGCGTTGACTGTCGCCGAATATGCGCAATCCAATTATTTCGCTCATATCATCGCCGCCAAATCCGAGCGTCCACGCTGGCGGGATTTCGTCAGCGAATCGCTCACGCAAAGACTGATCCGCGCCGCGGGCGATGCGAGCGTTCACCTCATCCCGCGCGTGAAAGACCCACCGCGCAATCCCGCCGGTCTCGAAAGCAAAGCGCGAAAGCCGCGCCGGATGGAGGTCAAGGCGTATATCGCGAGCCTTGCCTATGTCGCGGCCGCCACCCTTGTCGCGTTTCTGCTGCGGCAAACCCTCGGCGTTTCGAACCTCGCGCAAGTTTTCCTGATCGCGGTCCTGGCGAGCGCCGTGACCTATGGGCTATGGGCCTCGCTATTCGCCTGTCTCGTCAGCGTTCTTGCCTACAATTTTTTTTTCCTTCCGCCGCTCTACACATTCACCATCGCCGATCCTGAAAATGTCGTCGCCTTGTTCTTTTACACGGTCGTGGCGCTCATCGCGAGCAATCTCGCCGCGCGCGTCCGCGCCCAGGCGGTCGCGGCGCGGGAAAGGGCGCGGATCACCGAGGAACTCTATCTTTTCAGCCGCAAGCTTGCAGGCACCGCGACGCTCGATGATTTGCTCTGGGCCACCGCGCATCAAATCGCCTTGATGCTGAAAGTTCGTGTCGTCTTGCTGCTGCCGGAAAATGGCGGTCTCGCCGTCAAGGCCGGATTTCCGCCGGAAGACATGCTCGACGAAGCGGATCTCGCGGCGGCACGATGGTGTTTTGAAAAAAACCAAGCGACCGGGCGCGGCGCCGATACGCTGCCCGGCGCGAAACGCCGCTTCATGCCCTTGCGCACCGGGCGTGGCGCGGTGGGGGTCGCCGGGATCGACAGCGACAAGCCGGGGCTTCTGCTGACGCCGGAAGAGTCCCGCCTCCTGGACGCGCTGTCGGACCAGGCGGCGCTCGCGATCGATCGCGTGAATCTGGCGGCCGAAATCGACCGTGCCCGTCTGGCGGGGGAAACCGACCGCCTGCGCGCGGCCTTGCTTACCTCGATTTCGCATGATTTGCGCACGCCGCTCGCCGCGATTCTCGGCTCCGCGACAAGTTTGATAAGCCATGGATACGAGCTCGATAAAACCATTCACGCGAGCCTCTTGCGCACCATTCAAGAGGAGGCGGAACGGCTTAACCGGTTCATTGGCAATCTCCTCGACATGACGCGGCTGGAGTCGGGGGCGCTTACCCCCCAGAACGGGCCGGTCGACCTCTCCGACGTCGTCGGCGCAACCGTCCAAAGAGCCTCCAAGATCCTGCACAACCACCAAGTCGAAATTGATCTTGAACCCAATTTACCGATGGTCAAGACCGATATGGTGCTGATGGAGCAGGTGCTGTTCAATCTTTTCGACAACGCGGCAAAATACGCGCCGCAAGGTTCGCGCATCGTCGTCGCGGCGGCGCGGGACAATGGTTTTGTGGCCGTTCGCGTTCTCGATGAAGGCGACGGCATTCCGGAAGCCGATCTCGAGAGGGTTTTCGACAAGTTCTACCGGGTCCGCCGCGGCGACCGCCAGCGCGCCGGCACGGGGCTCGGTCTTGCGATCTGCCGCGGTTTCGTCGAGGCCATGGGAGGCAGGCTTACGGTTGCGAACCGGGCAGCCCGGAAAGGGACGGTTTTTACGATCACGCTTCCGGCGTCCGGCACGGCGCCGCCGCCCGGGACGCTGCCGTGACGCCTCGGGCAGGACCGCTGCGCGTTCTCGTCGTCGACGACGAGCCAGCGATCGTTCGCTTTCTTAGCGCGAGCCTGGAAAGCCAGGGCTATCTCGTCTCCGCCGCGGGCGATGCGCGCACCGCGCTCGAATTGGTTCGCAGGGGCGTCGCCGATCTCCTTGTCCTCGACCTCGGTCTGCCGGACATGGATGGTCTCGACGTCGTCAAACGGATAAGGGAGAGCGGCGCGGCTCTACCGATCATCATTCTTTCGAGCCGGGAAAAGGAAAGCGCCAAGGTCGAAGCGCTCGATCGCGGCGCCGACGATTACGTGACCAAGCCCTTCGGGGTCGATGAGCTTCTGGCGCGCATCCGCGCGGCGCAGCGCCATCGCCTCCAGCAGGAAGGCGAAAAGCCTTTGTTCCATGCCGGCGATCTTAGCGTCGATCTCGTGCGCCGGATCGTGACCGTGCGCGGCAGCGACGTCAAGCTTTCGCCGCGCGAATACGAGGTTCTGCGTCTCATGGTGGCGCATGCGGGCAAGGTCCTGACCCATCGTTTCATGCTGCGGGAGATTTGGGGAAACGACTCGGACGTGCAATATTTGCGCATCTATGTGCGCTCGTTGCGGCAAAAGATCGAGGCGGACGCCGAGCGGCCTTCCCATATCCTCACCGAGACCGGGGTCGGTTATCGGCTGCGCGAGCCGGACTAAATTCCACCCGTCCGTTCCCACTTCGCCGAAAAACCTTTAAATCAGCCTCGATATCCTTGCAGGGGGACAGCCATGGATCTCGCCAGCCTTGTCGACCCGAGCCGCGTTGTTTTCGGTGCCCGCGCGAACGACAAGGAGCAGTTGCTCCTCGATCTCGCCTCTCGGGCCGCGGCGGCGCTCAACCTCGATCCGAAAGCAATCTTGAATGCCTTGCGGGCGCGCGAGGAACTCGGTTCCACCGGACTTGGCGAAGGGTTTGCCCTGCCGCACGCCCGTATCGAGGGACTCGATCATTTCTTCGGTATGTTCGCGCGGTTCAAGCGGCCGGTTCATTTCGACTCGATCGATGCCAAGCCCGTGGATCTCGTTTTTCTCCTCCTGATTCCGGCGACGGCCCAAGGCGAACACCTCGCCGCGCTCGCCGCCGTCTCGAGACACCTGCGCGACAAGGAATTCGCCGCTAGATTGCGCGGAGCGTCAAGCGTTGCCGCTTTGTGCAGCCTACTTTGCGATCCCCAACATTCGTGACGCCGCAATATGCGGATAATATTACCCCTTTTGCCGTTCACCCCTCTAATCTTGCCGGGCGAAGCAGGAGACACTATCTGTAAGCCGGCGATCGCTCCCGCGAGGTTGGCAGGTCCCGGCGGCGGGACGCGAGATGGTGTCAAATACATTTGTTCAAAGCCGTTTGCGCAAAGCAAATTTGCCGGAAGCCTCGCCGCCAGCTAGATGTAGCCGCACGTGCGGGTGCCGGTACTAGAGGAGCCGGGAGGACATTTCATGCCGAGCTACAAGGCGCCCGTCGAGGAAGTCCTGTTCCTTCTCCGCGATGTTTTTCCGATCCAGCGTTACAATAATCTGCCCGGCTTTGCGGAAGCCACGCCCGATGTCGTGGAGGCAATCGTTTCGGAGGCAGCGAAACTCTGCGAAGAAACGCTCCAGCCTCTCAACCAGCCGGGCGACCGCGCAGGCTGCGTTCGCAACAAGGATGGCTCGGTTGCGACGCCGCACGGCTTCAAGGAAGCCTATCGCGCTTTCGTCGATGGCGGCTGGGTCGGGCTCGCGGCCGATCCCGATTATGGCGGCCAAGGGCTTCCCTACACGCTCGCCGCGATCGTCAATGAATTCGCGAGTTCCGCGAACATGGCTTTTGCCATGTATCCGGGCTTAAGCCAAGGCGCGCTTGCCGTCCTGCTGACGCATGGCACGGACTCGCAGAAAAAGATGTTCGCGCCAAAACTGATCAGCGGCGACTGGTCGGGCACGATGAACCTCACCGAGTCGCATTGCGGCACCGATCTCGGCCTGCTCAAAACCAAGGCCGTCCCCAACGGCGACGGTTCCTACGCGATTTTTGGCGAAAAAATCTTTATCTCGGCCGGCGAGCACGACCTTACGGAAAACATCATTCATCTCGTGCTTGCCCGGATCGAGGGAGCGCCCGCCGGCGTCAAGGGCATTTCGCTGTTTGTGGTGCCCAAATTCCTGATCGAGCCGGATGGCTCGCTCGGGCCTTCCAATAAGGTGACCTGTGGCGCAATCGAGCACAAGATGGGCATTCACGCCAATGCCACCTGCGTGATGAATTATGACGGCGCCAAGGGCTGGCTCATCGGCGAGCCGCACAAGGGCTTACCCGCCATGTTCGTGATGATGAACGAGGCCCGTCTCGGCGTCGCGGTTCAGGGCTTGGCGGTCTCGGAGGCCGCGTATCAGAATGCCGCCGCCTACGCCAAGGAGCGCTTGCAGGGCCGCTCGCCGCCGGGGCCGAAATACCCTGAGAAGCCAGCCGATCCGATCATCGTCCACCCGGACGTGCGGCGCAATCTAATGACGATCCGCGCTTTCAATGAGGCCGCGCGGGCGCTTGTGATTTGGACCGCGCTCAAGAGCGACATCGCGCACCGGTCGAACGCCAAGACCGAAGTCGCGGCCGCGGCGGATAGCTTGGGACTTCTCACCCCCGTGTTGAAAGGCGTGTTGACGGATATCGGCTTCGACAACACGGTCAAGGCCCAGCAAGTCCTCGGCGGTCACGGCTACATCGAGGAATGGGGCATGGAGCAATTCGTCCGCGATGCCCGCATAGCCATGATCTACGAAGGCGCCAACGGGATTCAGGCGCTCGACCTCGTCGGCCGCAAGCTTCCCAAGGACGGCGGCCGCGCGATGATGGGGTTCCTCGGCGAAGTCAAATCCTTCGTCAAGGACAGCGAAGCCGATGCTTCCCTTGCGCCCCATCTCTTGGGTCTCAAGCAAGGCCTCGGGCATCTCGAACAGGCGACAATGTGGTTCATGCAAAACGCGATTGCCAAGCCCGACAATGCGGGCGCGGGCTCGTATGATTATATGCATCTTTTTGGGCTGGTCGCTCTTGGCTACATGTGGGCGCAAATCGCCAAGGCGGCGATCGCCAGCAAGGCGGCCGGCAATGGCGACGCCGCCGCGATGGAAGCGAAACTGCTCACCGCCAAATATTTCATGGAGCGGATCATGCCCGAGACAAGCGCCCATCTCGCCCGTATCTCGGCTGGCGCCGGAACGATGATGGCGCTGCCGGCCGAGCAGTTTTGATTTTCGCGCGCGCCGCGTCACCATGCGAACCAAGTCCCGGAGGACAAAGTGCCCGAAGCTTTCATTTACGATCATGTCCGCACCCCGCGCGGGCGCGGCAAGCCCGACGGCGCCTTGCACGAGGTCTCGACCCTTGGGCTCGCCACGACGGTGCTGCGGGCGATCAAGGATCGCGGCGGTTTCGACACCCACCTCGTCGACGATGTCGTGCTCGGCTGCGTTGACCCTGTCGGCGAGGCGGGCGGCGACATTGCCAGGGCGGCCGCGCTCGCCGCCGATTACGGCAACGATGTGCCGGGGGTTCAGATCAACCGCTTTTGCGCCTCCGGCCTCGACGCGGTTAATTTCGCCGCCGCCCAAGTGATGGCAGGCCAGCATCGTCTGACCGTCGGCGGCGGCGTCGAATCGATGAGCCGCGTCGGCCTTGGCGCCTCGGGCGGGGCCTGGCCCGCCGATCCCGCCATCGCGATCAAATCCTATTTCATGCCGCAGGGGATCTCCGCCGACCTCATCGCGACAAAGTATGGATTTTCCCGCGACGACGTCGATCAATACGCGGTGGCGTCGCAGCAACGCGCGGCGAAAGCCTGGAACGAGGGCCGCTTCAAAAATTCGGTCGTGCCGGTGCGCGACATCAACGGCATCAGTTTACTCGATCGCGACGAACACATGCGGCCTTCGACCGATATGCAGTCGCTCGCCGCGCTGAAACCCTCGTTCGCGATGATCGGAGAACAGGGCGGATTCGACGCGGTCGCCATCGATGCCCACCCCGAAGTGGAAAAGGTCGTGCACGTCCATCATGCCGGCAATTCGTCGGGCATCGTCGATGGCGCGGCGGCGGTTCTCATCGGCTCGGCCGGCGCTGGCGACGCGATGGCTCTGAAACCGCGCGGAAAAATTCGCGCCTTCGCCAATATCGGTTCGGAACCGGCGATGATGCTGACCGGCCCGATCGATGTCACCAAGAAGGTTTTGGCCGGCGCGAAAATGACGCTCGCCGACATCGATCTTTTCGAGGTCAACGAGGCGTTTGCCTCGGTCGTGCTGCGTTATCTCCAGGCCTTCGATCTCGATGCGGCAAACCTCAACGTCAATGGCGGAGCGATCGCGATGGGCCATCCGCTCGGCGCGACCGGCGCCATGCTGCTTGGCACCGCCCTCGACGAACTCGAACGGACCGGGAAGGGAACCGCGCTCGTCACGCTTTGCATCGGGGCGGGAATGGGCACGGCGACGATCATCGAGCGGGTGTAACGGCAAGCGGCTCCTTGCCTTAAGGCGGACTATTTCCTATGTTTTTTGGTAAGTTTCTATCGAGCCCGCTTAAATTGGAAACTAAGTTCCAAAGGGCGCCCGAGAGGTTCAATTTTACGGCGGATTACTTTTGCGGCAACGAAAAGCATTTTAGCAAATATCTCGCGCATCTCATTGATACGCCATGTCAGGTATTGGAAATTGGGTGCTATGAAGGCCGCGCCACGGTATGGCTGCTCGAAAACATTGCAACACATCCAGATGCAACGGTGCACTGCATCGATGTTCTCGAGCATGCATCTTTCCGGCGGAACATTCTTGCTGCTCGATCGCCTGAGAAAGTCCGCTTGGAAATTGGGTTTTCTCGAAATCTGCTACGATTATGCCCGGCGCATGCATTTGATTTTGTGTATGTCGATGGAGGCCACGGCACGGTTAACGTGCTTGAAGACGCCGTACTCTCGTTTCTCTTGCTCAAGCGTAACGGAATTATGGCTTTCGATGATTACAAATGGAAGGACCGGGCTTCCCCGGACGGAACACCTAAACCGGCAATCAATGCTTTTCTAAGGATCTACAGACGCAAGATCACGGTCCTGATGAAGGAGTACCAGGTCTGGATACGAAAAGATGTGGAATAATCCCGCCGTCTTCATTGAAGAGTAAGGTAAAACCGCATCAATACGCTGGGCATCCTTTCCGCGAATCGATGCATCGGCGGATTGCTCGCGAGGCCAGCAATGAAGCGATCCTTCGTAACGCCGCCATCGTCCGCGTGAGGGAGGAAACATCGCCTGGAGGAGAGACCGATGAACCTCACGAACTTCCGCTTCGAGACCGATGCCGGCGGCATCGCGCTGCTTACCTGGGATATGGCCGGGCGGTCGATGAACGTCATCACGCCGCAAGTCATCGACGAGATCGAGCACGTCGTCGATCATGTCGTAGCCTCGGCCGCGATCAAGGGCTGTGTCGTCACCTCCGGCAAGGACACGTTTTCAGGCGGCGCCGATCTTTCCATGCTCCAGACGGCGGCGGCCGAATATCTCAAGGCCAAGCAGGAAAGCGGCGCGGAAGCGGCAACAAAGCTCTTTTTCGAGCGCGCCCGCCGCCTGTCGCAAGTTTATCGTAAGCTAGAGACCTGCGGCAAGCCTTTCGCCATTGCGATCAATGGCACTTGTCTTGGCGGCGCCTTTGAACTTGCGCTGGCCTGCCATTACCGGGTCATCGCCGATGACGATAAAGCCAGGATCGGCTTGCCCGAGATCAAGGTCGGCTTGTTCCCGGGCGCCGGCGGGACTCAACGTGTCGCTCGTCTCATGCAGACCGGCGACGCGCTGCAAATGCTTTTCAAGGGCGAGCAGATCAGGCCGAAAGCGGCGAAAACAATGAACCTCGTGCACGAGGTTGCCCCCGCGGGAGACATCGTCGCGAAGGCCAAGGCCTGGATCGCGGGGGGCGGCAAGGGCGTCGCGCCATGGGACGAACAGGGTTTTAGGCTCCCTTCGGGAAAAGTGTTTTCGCCGCAAGGCATGATGGTATGGTCGGCCGCCAACGCCATCTACCGGCGTGAGACGCATGACAATTATCCGGCCGCCAAGGCGATTTTGCACAGCGTCTACGAGGGCCTCCAATTGCCGATGGATTTGGCGCTGCGCGTCGAATCGCGCTGGTTCGCCAAGATTTTGCGTTCGCCGGAGGCAGGCGCGATGATCCGTACGCTGTTCATTTCCATGGGCGAACTGAACAAGGGCGCGCGACGCCCCGCGCATGTTCCGGCGAGCGTGATTAAACAGGTTGGAATCCTCGGTGCGGGCTTCATGGGCGCGGGCATCGCCTATGTCACCGCGAGCGCCGGGATGGAGGTGGTGCTGATTGACCGGGATCGGCAGGCGGCTGATAAGGGGAAGGAGATATGCGAGAAGCTTATTTCGGCGCAGGTCTTAAAGGGCCGCGCTAAAACCGCCGATAAGGAAGCGCTTCTTTCAAGAATCAAACCATCGGCGGATTACCAGGATCTCGCGGGCTCCGATCTCGTGATCGAGGCGGTTTTCGAGGACCGCGCGGTCAAGGCCGCCGCCACACAAAGGGCGCGCGCGGTTCTCAAGCCCGGTACGATCTTCGCCTCGAACACGTCCACGCTGCCAATTACTTCGCTAGCGCAAGCCTATGGCGAGCCCGAAAATTTTATCGGGATTCATTTTTTCTCGCCGGTGGAAAAGATGCTTCTCGTCGAAGTGATTCTTGGCGAGAAAACCGGAGATCGCGCGCTTGGCCTCGCATTGGATTATATTCGCGCAATCAAGAAAACGCCGATCGTGGTGCATGACGCGCGCGGCTTCTACGCCAATCGCTGCGTCGGCAATTATATTCACGAAGGCCACAT
Organism: uncultured Alphaproteobacteria bacterium; assembly: GCA_963706215.1. GTDB lineage: Bacteria > Pseudomonadota > Alphaproteobacteria > Rhizobiales > Beijerinckiaceae > Methylocapsa. The sequence continues at coordinate 1,758,394 of OY970154.1, forward strand.
CATGCTCCTCGAAGGCGTTCCGCCCGCGATGATCGAGAACGTGGCCAAAATGGCGGGCATGCCGGTCGGGCCGCTCGCGCTCAACGACGAGGTCGCGCTCGATCTCGCCCTCAAGATCCTAGAGGCGGCAAAGCGCGATTTGGGACCCGCGGCGGTCGATCCTGCGCAGGAAAATTTGCTCAAGGCGATGGTCGCCGATCACGGCCGGTGTGGGCGCAAGAACGGCAAGGGCTTTTACGATTATCCGGCGCAGGGCATGAAAACCCTATGGCCGGGGCTCGCAGCGTTTCAACAAACCAAGCTCGATCCGGACACGATCGACGCTGGCGAACTCAAACAACGCTTTCTCGTGACCCAGGCGGTCGAAGCCGCGCGGGCCATGGAGGAAGGCGTAGTGACCGACCCGCGCGAGGCGGATGTCGGCTCGATCATCGGCTTCGGCTTCGCGCCATTCACCGGCGGCACGTTGAGTTATATCGACGGGATGGGCGCGGCAAACTTCGTCGCGCTTTGCGAAAAGCTCCGGCAAAAATACGGAGAACGTTTTGCGCCGCCGCAAATCGTCGTGGATATGGCAAGTGCGCAAGAATCCTTTTATGGGCGCTTCGCCGGGCGGACCAAGCGCGTTGCATGAGCTGGCTTGCGCGGCTCTTGGCGGGAGCTTTTAGTATTTTGCGACAATAGGCGCCGCTACAGGCGACAGCCAATCGAAATGGTAGTTCAAATCAGCGCGGGCAATATAATATGCCGTGCGCGTGCCGAACGAGATCGAGGATCCGGCTGCCGGATTGAACACCCCCGGGCGGGCATTGATGAAATCGTACAAATATTCAACCTTCACCGTGAAGTTTGGAGCGATGGCATATTCGACCTCGCCACCGGCTGCCCCGACATGGGGAAATACGCCCGAGCGTGTCGCGGTACTCGATCCGGTGTCAAAGAACCCTGGCGTAGCGACGCTGTAAAAGGTTTCAATCGTTCCATAGGGGAAGCCGCCGGTTAAATTGGGCAGGACACGGCCCCAGGCGTAGCCAAGACGAAGCCGCGCCGTGCCAAAGTCGTCAAATTTGGAGCCGAAGGTGGCGGTCGCCGGGGCGCCGGAGAGGAGTGTTCCGTTGACGGTGGTCTGGCTAGTGATGCCGGACGCGCTGTTATCGATTTCTATCCCGGCGACGATTTGGAAGAACGGAAGCTCGTAAAGAACGGAAGCTCGTAATCAAGCGCGGCGAACCATGTGGCCGTGCCGTTGCGCTTGGAGCCGTGCGTCATGGTTCCCGCGCGCCCCTTCTTCACCGGCCGGCCGGGCCGGGTGCGGTCACGCGCTAAAATCTGGCTCTTCTCATCCTGCGTTCATCGAAGGATCGCCGACGCGGAACACGAGGGCGCGACTGGGCGGGTTCATATAAAGGCCGGCCACATCCTCGAGCTTCCCGATAAAACCAGGATCGTTCGATCGCTTGAACGTCTTTAAGTCAATGCCGCTTCGGGCCGTTGGCGTGCCGGACGCGCCGGACCGGCGCCGCGGACCTTGGCCGTGCCGCCGCAACTCCGCCGCGTGGCTTGCGCGGGAGCGCTTTGCGTCCCGGTAATAATCCCGGCTTCCTTGGCGCGCGCCAACGGCTTGGAACTCCGCCCGCGCGGACGGTCACGATAAAGAGCCTTGACCCCGCCTTCGGCAAGGCGCTGCCGCCAATCGGGCACGGCCGGACGCGAGGTCTTGCGTTCCTTGACCCGCGCGTTGTTGGATTTACCGTCCGCCGCGCCAAGCACGATCCGCGCCCGCGACGCCATGCGCCGCTCCGTCTTGCCGGAACGGACGATCCGTTGCAATTCCCGCCTGTTCCCGGGCGTTACCACCCATGCCGCGCCGCTTGCAAACATGCCACGCCGCATGACTCCCCCGGATCATATTGTAAAGCGTTGCGTGAGATAATTCACTAGATTTGGGGTCCGCTTCAAAGTTTAGCCGCTCAAATCTCTTCTCAATCCGCAACTGCGCCTGCTTGATTTCGCCAAGTTCATCGCGCCCCCCGATTGTCACCGTCCATTCCATCGCCGCCTCCAGGAGTTCGGCAATTTTCATGCGCTCCTCTTACCTAAAACTTCGTAGCGATCCATCCCCCAGCTAAATTACTGGTCTCTCCGTCAGGTTCTTGATCCGGGGAGCAAAACGGAACCCGAGAAATTGACAGAGCCCGAACACATGATCGATGGCGTCGGCGGTAGGGGTATAATGTTCTTCGATGTTGAAAGCGGTCCGGTGCTCATGATGGAGCGAGCCATCGAGAACATGCGGCGCTTCGCCGGCGGTCGCGCTTATCACCTTGGCGTGGAATGGCTCGCACTGATCGAAGACGAAGGTGTACGGCACGGCGCCCGGATCGATCCCATATTTGGCATTGACGTCGGCCCCAGATCTGGCGCGCCCGCGTGCGCGGAAATATTGTCGGTTGGAAGACGAGGTGGCCCCGTTTCTCCAGAGACCCGCCGTCGCATGCTGGATAATCTACGGGGGGGCGACATCCGCCGAAGCTGATCTTGGTCATCCTCGATGACCAGGCCGAAGGTCGCTGACGGCGAGCCTAGCGGCAAAATGACAAGGCGCCCCATGATACGCCGGGTTCTCCCGCGCCCTCACCAACTTCCGCGCATAGCTCTAGGGTTGCCTGAGCGAGTTCGCAGCGCGATTGTTCCGCCAACAACCACGTCCATGGCATACTGCGATCCGAAGAATAGCGGTCGAGAAAGGCATTGGGAACTTCGGACAAAGCACGGACGTTGTAACCAATTGGCTCTTTGAAACGCCGATTTTTTTGGAGGTTCAAACCATGCAGACGATCGGGAAAGCGACAACCGCCATCCTGGCAGCGGTCTTCGCGGTTGCCATGACAACTTTTTCCAGCCTTGCCGCAAGCGAATTCGAAGGAGTGTGGAAAGTGACCGATACGACCGGACAGCCCTTCGAGATCACGCTATCGGGCAGTGGGGCAGCGAAGGCGAGCCGGGGCGAGGGAATGGTCGGCACTTGGAAAGAGGAGGGTAAAACCGCCGTGATCACATGGAACACGGGCTGGACCACGAAGATCACGAAAGAGGGTGATCACTACAAGAAAACTGCCTACGGCAAAGGCCAGGCGCTGGGCGGTCCACCGGCCAACAGCACGGACGCGCAAAAGATGACGCGCCAAAGATAAGCCGACGGGGGAAAGGCGGACGGTGCGGATGCGTCTGCCGCACTTGGCGCGGGAGAGTAAAGCATCACCCCCGTTTCTGGAGTCGAAGGTTCGCAAATCTTGGTATCGCCGGGACGCTGGCGATGGCGCCGGCCATCCGGTGCGGTTTACTGCCGCCTTTGTCGCTCCGCTGGACCTCGCAGGGGCGGGGTCTGTCCGAGCCAAGGCGAAGGCGGCGGGCCGCCCCGGCGATGCGCCGGCCGATCTATTGAAGCGTTCCATCACCGGCGATTTAAACGGCGTGCGGTCGCGCCGGCGCCGGGAAATGCAATGCCGCCGCAACATCGAGGCGATCTGGCTGCCGCGAAGCCCGAAGCCGGACGTCAAGACCATCGCCGCCTTTCGCCGCGATAAGCGGGCGGCCTTCCGGCCGGTGGCCCGTGCATTCGTGTCGGCGGCGACCTCTACGGACGCGCGTTGCCGGCCGGGGACGGAACCCGGATCGAGGCGGTCAACAACAAGGATCGCAACTTCACCCGGACCTCGCGGCAAGATTTCCTCCGCGCGGCGGCGGGACGAGGGCGATATCGCGGAAGCCGGAACGGGCGGCGCACGCCGGTGCCGCTCCCGCATGGCGGCGGTTAATATAAATCCAGACGCCAGCGGCACCGGACTTAGAGATAAGCCGATCGGCGAGGAGGAGCAGCTGAACCTGGCGGGCAAGAAGCTTCAATTAAATTCCAAGCGTCGCGGAAATGCGCGATCGCGGCTAGGCATCAGGTTCCATCATGGGCCTTATGCGACCTGTTATGTGGCTTGCCGTCCGTCATGCTGGTTTGTTTTTCCCTGATTGCAGGCAGAACACAGTGTTTAAAGGTTCTCAATGACAGTTTCGCCGCCTTTTGACCAAGGATTGATGTGGTCAACTTGAAGTAAAACGCCGTGCGTGACCGAAGGGGATGCACCACATGCGCAGCAGCGAAAGTGGTCACGCTGGAGTACCTTGAAGCGAAGCCGCAAATCAGGGGGACGCGACCTGCGGCGGAGTGCGGCGCCCTGCGGGTCGGCGCTCAATGGGGGCGGCGTCATATCTTCGGAGTTGGCGTAGGAAACGAAAGCCTCCAAGGCTTGCCGCCAAGAGCCAAATCGGCGCTCATAAGTGGCTACATGGAACGGGCAAGCAGGGCTTTTAACTTCCGAATAACTGGGTTGTCGGCCAAGCGTAACCCACAAATCATAGAGCGCCAAAAATAGCTTCTCGGCGGAAATATTCCGCTCAACTGTCGTTTTTAGGCCAGATGCCTTCACAACCGCATTCCAAGAGCCAAAGCGGCGAATAATGGTTCCAACGGCGTAATTTCCAAGCTCGCCATAGGTGCGCTGTTTCAGTTGCTGCTCTGGCTGTTCAGAGGCAACACGGAGAAGATCAGACAATAGGTCTGCATCCGAAATGTTTCGCTTATCGTGATTCAGTTCAAATCGCATTGCCCGCCCACCGCCACATAACGTGGAATACCAAAATTGCCGACTATTCCACGGATGGCGCATTATGTTTAACGACGACGGGCTGTTTTCGTAAAGCGGTCTCCGCGTTTCATTGCTGTGCATTAATCAAGATTTTGCATAATACGTAGCGCATTGATTTTCAGCGGCTTTCTGGTGTAGAATTCCGGTGCAAAAACATTCCGTGATTGACGGCTGTACCGGCGTCAATTGCTGGTGACGGACGCGGCCAAGCGGCGGCTTGGACATCCCGTGTGACATTTTCGACTCCGTCAGCAAACGTCCATCGAGGATGCTTTTCGGCAACGGGCTGACCATCAACGCGCCGCCGCGGCCCTGGCCCGCTACCTCGAACCGATGTCGAGCACGGCGATCCGGATCATGTTGGTCGCGCCAGGCGTGCCAAACGGAACGCCGGCAACGATAATGATGCGATCTTGCGCTTTTGCAAAGCCTTCGCGTCCGGCCAATGTGCAGGCGCGCTTCGCCATGTCGTCGACGTCGCGCGCGTCCGTGGTGACGACCGCATGGACCCCCCAAACGAGAGCGAGACGGCAGGCCGTCTCCCGGTTTGGCGTGAGGGCGAGAATCGGCGCTTCGGGCCGCTCCCGGGCGATGCGAAACGCGGTCGCGCCGGAAGACGTCCAGGCGACAATCGCCTTCAGATCGAGCGTCTCGGCGAAATTTCGCGCGGCGACGGCGATCGCGATCGCGTCGGCATTGGTCGCTTCGGGAGGAGCGCGCTGGGCATTGATGATACCGCGATAATAAGCATCGCGTTCGACCTCCTCCGCGATTCTGTTCATGGTCGCGACGGCTTCCCCGGGATATGCGCCAACCGCGCTTTCGGCGGAAAGCATGACGGCATCGGCGCCTTCGAAGACCGCGGTCGCGACATCCGAAACCTCCGCGCGGGTCGGCACGGGCGAGCTGATCATCGATTCGAGCATCTGCGTCGCGACGACGACAGGCTTGCCGGACAGGCGCGCCATGCGATTAATCCGCTTTTGCAAACCGGGAACTTTTTCGAGCGGCATCTCGACTCCGAGGTCGCCGCGCGCGACCATTAATGCGTCGGAAATCTCCACGATCTCGTCAAGGCGCGAGATGGCCTGAGGTTTTTCCAGCTTCGCCATCACCAGCGCGCGGCCCAAGGTAAGCTTCTTGACCTCGGCGACATCATCCGGCCGCCGCACGAAGGAAACAGCGACCCAATCCATGCCCGCGTCGAGCCCGGCCTTAAGGTCGGCCCGGTCCTTTCCGGTGATCGACGAAACTGGGATTTCGGTGTCCGGCAGACTGACGCCCTTGCGGTTCGATATCTCTCCCGCGACATCGACGACGGCAACGGCGCGGGTGGCGCTGGCCTCGACGACATGAAGCCGCACTTTGCCATCGGCGATGAGGATGGTGTGGCCTGGTTTCAAGGCGCGCAAAATTTCGGGATGCGGAAGCACCACCCGGTTTTGACTCCCAGGCGCGGGATCCGAGTCGAAAACGAAATTGGCGTCCTTGACGAGTTGGACCGCCCGGTCCTTGAAGGTGCCAATGCGCGGTTTGGGACCTTGGAGATCGAGAAGAATGCCAATCGGGCGTCCGCTTTCTTCCTGGAGCGCCCTGATCATTCCGGCCTGCCCGCGCATCTGAGCATGCGTGGTATGGCTCATATTAATCCGAAAGAGATCGGCGCCGGCATGAAATAACGCCGATATCGTTGCTGGATTTGCGGACGCCGGTCCAAGCGTCGCAACGATCTTGCACCGGCGCCGCCGCATTTTAGCCTCGTCAATTTAGATTATTAAGGATTTGGCGGGCCTTGCGTCGAATCGGTCAATTGAACGGTCCAGTTCTTGGCTTCCTTGCCCGTATCGACTTCGAAAAAGCCGGTTCTGTCGAAACCGCGCACGAAGCAATCTTCCCGCCCAATGATGCGGAATTCATGGTCGCGGGTGCACATGAAAGCCTTGCCCTTCCATTCGCCGCCATGCTCGTCCATCGCATAGACATAGTAGTACTCGGCCGCCAGGGCCCCCCGCACCAATGTCTCGCAACCGCTGGGTTTTAAATTCCACCAGCCCTCGCTGACCCATGTCTCGCCATCGGTATAGGCAAGAGAAACACTCACCCGGCTGGCGGAATCGTTGCAGAGACGAAAATCCGCGCGCCCCGGAGCCACTGAACCGCCCAACACGGAGATCGCCGTCGCGGCGGCAATAATCGCTCGTTTCATCGGCCTCAACACTGCTGCCATTCCCGTCTTTGGCTATCTCGGGACCGCCCAGCCTGCGGCGACTAGCGAATGGCGCGCGGTCCCGTCTCTCCGTCTCCCTAAAGCATGATCCTTGCAAGGGGAAGGCGATTTCGCGACGACGAATAACGAAAGACGGCGAACCTGCAAGCCACGCCGCCGGCGGACGCTGAAACACTCGGTTTTGGGTCCCAAAGTTCCAGCGTTTATAGGGAGCCGGATAAATGCGAGCCCTTTGCAAAATTCATTATCCGCGTTCCGGACATTTGTTTTTAGGGTTGATCGCCGCCCGCGAATAGGGCATAGGTCGCGGCTTCGTTTCCAACCGGCTCCGCGGGCCGGTTGTTTTTTGGAACCCTCCGATGAAAGTCCGCAACTCACTGAAATCCCTGCGCAGGCGCCACCGCGCCAACCAGCTGGTGCGGCGCAAGGGAAGAGTATACATCATCAACAGGGCACAAAAACGTTATAAGGCGCGGCAGGGCTGATGTTGGTAACGGCCGCGCGCGTCCGGGCTTTTCCAGGCTAAGGCTTATGCGTCCACGTCTCCTCTATGCTGCAAGCTTGGCTGCCGCGATGCTATCGGGCGATTTTTTCGTGGCCCAAGCCCACGCGGAAGGTCTTGGCGTTCCACATGGCCGGGGCGGCGAAATCAGCGGCGGTGGTGCGCCAAATTTGCCGCCAGGACCCTTTTCCGGTTTCGATGTCGATAGACTTTGGGCAGTGCCCAAAAAAGGAACCTCCGAAGAAAATTTGGGTCTAGAAGGACGCAAGTCAGCCGGCCCGGCGGGGCCTCCCGGCATGGCGGGGCCCTCATCCGCGGCGGCAAGGGCCAAGCGGCTAAAGCAAGCCTTGGCGCCGAAGCCCGCGCCGGAGGCCATCCGCAAGCAAACGCTCGATGTGCTGTTTGTGCGTCTGCGCAACGCCAGCGACCAAGGGGATGCGCAGCGGATCGCCGCATCCATCGCGCGCGTCTGGCTCCAATCGGATTCGGACACTGCAAATCTGCTCATGCAACGGGCAATGGTGTCCATGCAGGCGCGGCAATATCCGCTGGCGCTTTCGCTTTTCGACAAGCTTGTCACGTTGGAGCCCGATTGGGCCGAAGCCTGGAATCAGCGGGCGACTACACGTTTTCTCGCCGGCGACACGGATGGCGCGATGGCCGACATCGATCGAGTCATGAAGCTGGAACCGCGCCATTTTGGCGCGCTCGCCGGCATGGGCATGATCTTGCAAGGGGAAGGCCTCGACAAAAGCGCCTTGGAGATTTTCAAGAAGGTGCTAGCGATTTATCCGCTTGAGTCAAATATTCAAAAGCTGGTCGAAAAGCTCACGCTCGAAGTCGAAGGGCAGGATATTTAGCGCCCGGATCTCGTTCCGAAAGGTCGGATTCTCGGGATCGTTCTCTAGCTCGCGTCGGACCAATCGCCGGAAAGTTCGCGCCGCGCCTTGTCGAGTTCGTCGCTATAACGGCGTAAAACATGCGCCTCGGTCAAAAGCCCGATGACGTTCCGCTCGTTCTCGTTGTCGACGACGGCCAGCGCCTCGATTTCGGTTTGCTCGAAAAAGTGCGCGGCAAGCCTGATGTTCATCTCCGGCAGCAAAAATGCCTCTGGCGAACGCGCCAGCTCGCCGAGCCCGGTTGCGCCCGCATCCGCGCGCAGCCCGGCAAGGTGCACATCGGGAACGAAAGCCATTCCCGCGTAGCCGCCCGATGGGCCGACCAAGGCGGCCCATTGGCTGGTGGACCGCGCCGGAAACTCTTCCATGAAGCGCGCGATGGTCATGTCGAACGGTGCCTTCGGCACGTCGGTTCGCATGAGGCGGCCGACCGTGAGATCGCGCATCCAGCCAACGTCCTGGGCGCTGCGAATCGATTCGCCGCGCAGATGCAGTCGCCAAGTCGCGAAGGAATAGCCGAACGCGCGTCGCACGATAATCGACACGACACTGGCGACAGCCAGCATTACGAGGCCAAGCGGAAAGTCGCCCGTCGTTTCCAACGCCAGAAAACTCATCGCCAGCGGCGCGCCGATGATCGCAACGGCAAGCGCCGCCATCCCGACAAGGGTGCAGACGGAAACGTCCGGCGCCAGAGACGGATCGATATATTCAACCCCGAAGAAATAGACCTGGCCGATCATGCCGCCAAGGAACAGGGAGGCAAAGAAAAGCCCGCCGCGAAAGCCAGTGCCGAGCGAGACCACCGATGCGGCGGCCTTCAATAGAAGCGTCACAAGGATTACGTCCGACGGACCAGCGTTTGGTTCAAAAAGCTCGAACAAAGCGCCGTGGCCAGAGGCCAGCACATGCGGCGTCACAAGCGCGAGAAGCCCGACGATGATTCCGCCGATCGCGGGTTGAAGCGCGCGCGCCAGCGCAATGCGTGCGCAGAGCGCCTCGACAAATGCCACGGCCCGCATCATGCCGATCCCGAATATTGCGCAACCGATCCCAAGCAGAAGCAGAAGTCCCATGTCGACCTGGGAAAGGGCCGAGTTGAACGTCATTGGACTCATGAATTCGCCGCTTGCGCCAAACGCCTTGGAAACAAGAACCCCGCAGACTGCCGCTGCGCCGACCGGAGCTAGAACGAATGGCGTATAGGTCCCCAATATGAGTTCGAACGCATAGAACGCGCCGGTCAGGGGCGCGCCAAATGCCGCGCCAATGGCGCCCGCGGAACCACAGGCGACAAGCGTGCGCATGTCGCTGCGCCGCAGCCGGAAGGCCTTGCCAAGCCGAGAGGCAAACCCCGAGCCCATTTGGGTATAGGCCGCCTCCAAGCCAACCGATGCGCCAAAACCGTTCGAAATCACCGTTTGCGCGGCAATGAGGGCGCTATCCTTGAGCGACATCCGGCCGCCTTGCAGCGCATTGGCCTCGATTGGATCGACCGGCCGCCGGGGCATCCATTTACGAACATAAATTCCGGAAATTCCGAGAACCAGACCGCCGGCGAGAGGAACAAGCGCCTGGGCCGGCGCATCGAGCGCTACGAGGCTGCTTAAATGCTTCTGCCCAAAGAGCCAGTAGTGCAGGAAGTCCGCACAAGCGAGGAGCGCGGCCACGCAAAAACCCGCGATGCAGCCGGCGGCAACCGCGAGACCGATGAAACCCGCTTCGTTGCGCCGGACGAGCGTGCGCACATGCAAGGGAATATGAAATATAAACTCAAATTTCGAAATCGCGCCCTCCTTCGGGCTGCGGGGCGGCTACCATTCCTTCATATCCTATTTCGAGCAAGCCCGCTTTTTGCGGGAATGCCGAGCAGAGTCGCGAGCCGCCGCGTGAAAACATTGCATGCGCGCGGACGCGCCGCTATAAGCCCCGTGGCGTCCCTTTCAGCACCCCTGGAGGCGTGGGCGCACAATACGTTATCATCGCAATCTCAAGGACACCCGAATGGCCGCAACGAAATCCCTTAACGCCACGGCGCGCGACGGGACAGGCAAGGGGGCCGCCCGCGGCGTTCGCCGTGAAGGCCGTATTCCGGGCGTAATCTACGGAGGCGGCGATGCCGCCGCGCCCATCTCGCTCGACTATCGCGAATTGAACAAGTTGATCTACTCCGGGCATTTCCTGACCACGATCTTTGAGCTCGATGTGGACGGCGCCAAGCAACGGGTCATTCCGCGCGATTACCAGCTCGATCCCATCAAGGATCAGCCGCTTCATGTCGATTTCCTCCGCCTAAAGCCGGGGGCAAGCCTGCGTGTCGAGGTGCCGGTGCATTTCGTCAACCAGGATATCTGCCCCGGCCTCAAGAAAGGCGGCAGTTTGAACATCGTGCGTCACGCGATCGAAATGCGGGTTCCGGCGGATGCCATTCCGGAGGCGGTCGTCGCCGATCTCGCGTCTTTGCAAATCAATAACTCGGTGCACATTGACGCGATTCCCCTGCCGGAAGGGTGCAAGCTGACTCAGCGCGAACGCGATTTCACGATCGCGACGATCGCGCCGCCGCTCGTTGCCGCGGAAGAGCCAGCGGCCGCGACCCCAGCAGCAGCCGCGGCCGCCGCGCCGGCTCCGGACACGACAGGAAAGGCCGCCGAGCCTGCCGCCGCGCCGGCTGGTGCCACGGCCAAATCCCCGCCAAAGGGCAAGAAATAGCGCCACACGTTTGTGCCCGGATTTTTGCGCGCGAACCAAGACAGCTTTGAGCGGGCGCCATGCTTCTCTTCGCCGGCCTTGGCAATATGGGAAAGGCCTTTGCCGGCCATCGCCACAATGCCGGCTTCATGGCTCTTGATGCGATCGCGCGCGATTATCATGCGCCGGCGCTTCGTTCGCGCTTTCAGGGCCTCGTCAGCGAGATTATGCTCGAAGGCGAACGGGTGATTTTGCTCAAGCCGCAAACCTACATGAATAAATCCGGCCGCTCCGCCGGCGCGGTGGCGCGCTATTATCAAATCGATCCGGCTCGAATCGTCGTCTTTCACGACGAGCTCGATCTGCCGCCGGGCAAGGTGAGGGTCAAGACCGGCGGCGGCAACGCCGGCCATAACGGCCTTGGATCCCTGACCGAACATCTCGGCAACGAGTACCGGCGCGTGCGGATCGGCATCGGCCATCCCGGCGACAAGGCGCTGGTGCACAATTATGTGCTTAGCGATTTCGCCAAGGCGGAGATCCCTTGGGTCGAGGCATTGTGCAACGCGATCGCGGCTCATGCCGGGCTTTTGGCCAAGGGCGAGGACGAAGCATTTCAATGCAAGATTCGTCTGACCATGGAAACCGCCGGGTTTGGCAAGGCGGCGGCGGGCTAGGTTAATCTCTCCGCGCGCTCCCGCCCGGATCCGCTGGCATGATTTTCAACGAGGTGATCCGGTTGCGCGTCTTGCGCAGCACTTCGAAGCGGAAATTGTGGAATGCGAACACCTGCCCCGGCTCCGGGATGGCGCGTGCCTCATTGATGACGAGACCGGCGATCGTGGTGGCTTCCTCGTCCGGCAGATCCCAGGCCATGGCACGGTTAAGGTCGCGGATCGGCACCGAGCCTTCAACGATCACGGAGCCGTCGGACATCAAGCGCACGCCTTGAACGATAAGATCGTGCTCGTCGGCGATGTCACCGACGATTTCCTCGAGAATGTCCTCCAGCGTGACAAGACCCATGACCACGCCATATTCATCGACCACGAGGGCAAAATGGGTTTTGCGTTTCAAGAACGCCTGGAGCTGGTCTTGAACCGGGGTTGTTTCCGGCACGAACCAAGGCTCGAGCGCGATGCTTTCGACTTTGAAATCCTTGACCTCGCCGCCGGCCGCATCGAGCGCGCGCAAAAGATCCTTGGCGTGCAGCACGCCGACAATATTTTCCGGCTGGCCGCGCCAGAGCGGCAGACGCGAATAAGGCGCGGCGACCACCTCGCCAATCAAATCTTGCGAGGGCAAATCGGCGTTGAGGGCGAGCATTTTGGTGCGATGAACCATAACGTCCGACACTTCGAGATCGCGAAGATCGAGCAGACCACCGAACATGTCACGGTCGGAACGTCCGACGCCGCCCTCCCGATGCAGAAGATCCACCGCGCTTTTCAGTTCTTCGTGCCCGGACAGAATCGATTGCCGCCTGCTCGTATCGATGCCGACCATTTTCAAGAATCCGCGCACCACCACTTCAACGCCGATGAGGACAGGCCCGAAGACGGCGACGAAAAACGATATCACGCGAGCGACGAAAAGCGATGTGCGATCCGGGTAATTGATCGCCACAGTTTTCGGCATCACTTCGGCGAAAACGAGCAGAAGCACGGTCATGAGCCCGGTCGCGTAGAGCGCGCCACGCGCTCCGGCGAGTGCGACCAGGATGCTGGTCATAAGCGCCGATGCGCCGATATTGACGAGCGTGTTGCCAAGGAGCGTCGTGCCAATCAGCCGTGCCCGGCTCGCAAGCAGCCGGTTGACCAGAGCCGCGCGCCGGTCGCCATTTTTCTCCAAGGCATGCATGCGCGCGCGGGAGGCGGCGGTAAGCGCCGTTTCCGAAGCCGAGAAAAACGCGGATAGCGCTACGCATAAGAGGATGGTTGCGATCGCGAGCCAAACATCGAGCGGTAAAACGCCGGCACCCGCGCCGTTCATGACGTTAATGTCCTGTATTCAGTTCATCTTGAAGAAAGCTGCGGATCTCCGTGGCGTCGACCGCCTTGGCCATGAAGCAATCGCCGATTGCCCGCGCGAGAATGAAGGTGAGGCCGCCATGCTCGACCTTTTTGTCCTGATACATGGCTTCGAGGATCGCTTCGGGGCCCGCGTTCCAGCCAGGGATGCCGGCCATGCGTAGAGGCAGGCCAACCTCTTGCAGATGCGCTTCGACCCGCGCTTGGTCCTGCAGGCCGCAAAGTCCGCGGCGCGCCGAGAAGCGGAACGCGCAAGCCATGCCAATCGCGACCGCCTCGCCATGCACAAGCCTTGCTCCATCATAGGAAGTAAGGCGCTCGAGCGCATGGCCAAAGGTATGGCCGAGATTGAGCAGCGCCCGGTCGCCCTCCTCGTACTCGTCGCGCGCGACAATCGCCGCCTTGGCCTTGCAGCTCGTCGCAATCGCATGAACGCGCGCGGCTCCCCCCGCGAAGACCGCGCGCCAATTGGCTTCCAGCCAGGCGTAAAATTCCGCGTCGCCAATGAGGCCATATTTGACAACTTCGGCATAGCCGGCGCGAAATTCGCGCGGCGGCAATGTTTCAAGCGTATCGGTGTCCGCGATAACGAGCGAAGGCTGATGGAAGGCGCCGACCAAATTCTTGCCATGCGGGGAGTTGATCCCGGTCTTGCCGCCCACCGACAAATCGACCTCGGCCAAAAGCGTCGTCGGCACCTGAATAAAGCGCATCCCGCGCCGGACCGTCGCGGCGGCAAAACCCGCAAGATCGCCGATGACGCCGCCGCCCAACGCGACAATCACATCGCGGCGTTCGAGCCTCGCGCCGATCAGCGCGTTACATACCTTTGCATACACATCGAAGGATTTCGAACCTTCGCCGGGAGCTACAATCACCTTTGAATGGGGGATAAAAGCCTGGTCGAGGGCTCGTTCGAGGGAAGGTAAATGCAGTTTGGCGACATTTTCGTCGGTGACGATCGCACAAGTTGCCCGAGGGGCTAGCCGGCGAATATGGTTTCCTGCTTCCGCGATCAGCCCCGCGCCAATCAAAATCGCATAGGTCCGCGCTCCAAGTTCCACGCTGACTCGCGCCTCGTTCGAAGAGGGTTGCGGGCCGGCGCCCTGTTGTTGATGCGATACGGTAGTGCTTTTCGGCCTTGCTGGCGGTTTCAAGCCGGGCGAAGATCGCAAAAAACACTCGATGCCCGCAATAGCCTCCTCGACCGCGAGTTCATGCGGCCCATCCCGCGAAACGACTGTGACGTCGGCCAGGGTGTAGACCGGATAACGCTGTTCCAAAAGCGTCCGCAGGGTTTGCTCGGGGTCGCCGCCTTGCAGAAGCGGACGATGCGAGCGTTTGCGCACGCGGCGCCAGAGCACGTCCAGATCCGCTTTGAGCCAAATCGATATTCCAGACAAGGCGATCCTGGCCCTTGTCTCGTCGTTCATGAAGGCGCCGCCGCCACTCGCAAGCACACGCGGGCCGTCGCGCAACAGACGCGCCATGACGCGGCGCTCTCCGTCGCGGAAACAGTCCTCTCCGTGCCGCGCAAAAATTTCCGTGATCGACAGGCGCGCCGCGGCTTCGATCTCCTCATCGGCATCGACGAATTCGAGGCCAAGCTCCTGCGCGAGACGCCGGCCGGTCGAGGTCTTGCCCGATCCCATGAGTTCGATGAGGACAATCGAGCGCCGCCCGAGCGCCGCCACGAGCGAGGCTACGCGCCGGTTACGCGCGCGGTCCGTCTCTGTCTCGGCTCCAGATGCGATGCCGCTGCTCATCCCGCAAGTGTAGCATGGTGACGAGCCCGATTTAAGCGGGACTTTTGGGCTTCCGCTTTTCGGGCCGGGGGGCCCCGCCGGCATTCGATGCGGCAGGAAAGCACGCTCCTCGCAAACCGTTGTTCTTGGGTATGTTTCCGGAACAAGAACGCGCCGCGCCGGGGCGAAGTTACGGTGAGCCCGGATCATTCACGGCCCCCGGCGTTGCGACGACTTAATTGTCCGCGCGCCTCATTTCACCAGCATGACCTTCGCGTCGCCTTGTCTGCGCAACAAATTGAGGGTCACATCCCGCCCGTGCCGATGGAGTTTGAGATCGAGGCGCGACTTGCCGAGACTCAACTGATTCAAGGTCACATAATTCAGAAAGGCCGGCATGGCGGGATCGCGGAATGACACCGAATTGGCTTCATGACGGAGGTCCATGCCGAGACAAGCCCCGAGAAAGGCAAAAGGCGCTGCCGACGCCCAGGCTTGCGGCGCGCACGCAACGGGATAGGCCGTCGGCCCGCGGTGCGGTTTGCGGCTGAACCCGCAGAACAACTCCGGCAGGCGGCGCAACTCCTGGTACGCCGCCGCCTCGACCATCGCGGAGAAGATTTTGGCCGCGTGCCAGGGGAAGCCATAACGGGCAAGACCAAGCGCGATCATCGCGTTGTCGTGCGGCCAGACCGAGCCGTTGTGATAGGAAATCGGATTGAATCGCGCCTCGCCGCTCGCGACCGTTCTGATCCCCCAACCGCTAAACGAATCCCGGCCAAGCAATGTCTCGGCGACGCGTGCCGCCCGTTCCGGGGCGGCGATCCCGGTGAATAGCGCATGGCCCGCATTCGATGTCCGGACCCGGCAAGGATTCTTGTCTCCGTCGAGCGCCAAGGCAAAAGTGCCAAGATCCTCGCACCAGAAAGCCGCCGCGAAATTCTTTTGCAGGCCTTGCGCCTCGCCGCGCAAGCTGATTTCGAACTCATACTCACCCATGCGATGCGCGAGTTTCGCGGCATGCGTCTTGGCCCCGAACACATAGCCTTGCACTTCGCAAAGCGCGATCGGCCCTTCGGCCAATTCGCCATCGGCGTGAAAGATCGAATCATAGGAATCCTTCCAGCCTTGATTGACAAGGCCCGATGCGTTTTGCCGCGCATATTCGACAAAACCGTCTCCATCCGCGTCGCCAAAGGTGTCGATCCATTGCAGAGCCGCCTTGATATTCGGCCAGATCGCGGCAATCGTTTCGATGTCCCCGGTCCGGTCGAAATACATGCCGGCCAGCATGACATAGAGCGGCGTGGCATCGACGGTGCCGTAATAGAGCCCGAACGGCACTTCGCCCATCCGCGCCATTTCCCCGTTCCGGGTTTCATGCAAGATCTTGCCTGGCTGCGCGCCGGCGAAAGGATCGAAGCTTTTCGCTTGGGTCGCGGCGAGAAAATGCAGAACACCTTTGGCGACGGTCGGGTCCAGCCACAGGAGCAGCATGGCCGTGATGATTCCATCGCGCCCGAAGACCGTGCTGTACCAGGGAATGCCCGCGTAGGGATAAAGCCCATGGCTGGTCCGCGTCATCAGCATGTAGAGGTCGGCGGTGGCCTGCCGGCAGACTTCATTGAAAAGTTCGTTCGAGCTTTCGACCGTCGCGATGCCGGTAGCCTTGCCCCGGATCGCGCGCCGCCTCGCCCGGAAAGCACGTCCAAAGGGATTGATCCGTGGCTCGTTCCTGTCCTTGCAAAGAACCGAGACAAAGAGTGACTTCCGGGCATTGGGCGCAAGCTCGAATTCAAACGTCGCGCGATTTGTCTCAAGACGAGAAGGCGGCGGCCAGAAGCGCAATTCCGTCTTGCGCTTTAAATTGTCGAGCCCCTCGTAATGAAACCCGGCGCCGTCTTCAGCGATCCACGACGTCGACGTGCCGCGCCGCACGCGTGAGGTTCCGCGAATTTCGAACAGATCGCGAAAATCGGCGCCAAATCCAATGTCGATGCGAAAATGTCTGGTACTGTCGGCGTAATTGCGAAAACCGATCCTCTCATAGCAGACAGCCTGCCAAAGGAATTTGGTGCGCTCGATCGCAATCGTGTCGCGCGGCAGCGAAATGACGCCGTCCATATGGACATCGGGATTGGCAAGATTAACCGAGAGAGCGGCATTGTCGTCCTGAACCACCGAACTCAACAACAACGGCCGTTTGCCCTCGAACCGGAGTTCGTACCAAGATAAAAAGCGGGCGTCGTTGAAATAGAGCCCTTCGGGTCCGGTGCCGATGACGCCAATGTCTCCATAGTTATCGAAGACCGCGAAAGCATCGCCATCTTTCAGGGTCCGCAGCGCCCGCTGGACGAGGGACCCCTCGATTTCGATATAGTGCCGGGGAAGCTCGATCGTCGCGTCCGCGATACTGTCCATGCTGCGGGCGGCCGCATGAGTGTCGTCGTCGATGTCCGTTCTCCGCGCAAGCGGCGTCTTGCCGCCGTCCAGCCCGTGGCAGGCATCCCGCCATTGTCTCCCGGCGCACGCCGGTTTTGACTTTCGTCTGGGGTTTATCGCCTCAGCCAGCCGGGTTCAAGACCGGCACGCCGCCTTTCCACCCAATTCGCTCCCAAGCCAGTGGACCTCGCGTGCGGCCACGGCCGGCATGGCAGCCTCCGGCAGTCGCGCGGTTGCGGGAACATGTGCCAGGTGCGCACGATAGGCCGCGACATATGCTCGCGCCATCCGCGCCGCGGTGAACCGCTTTTCGAACTCGGCTCGAACCTTGCGGCGGTCCATGTAAGCGGCTTGTTGCACGGCCTCCACCGCCGCCTCGATCGAGTCGACAATCCTGCCGCTGACGCCCTCCGTGACGACTTCCGGCACAGATCCATTTGGCCAGGCAATCACCGGCGTTCCCGCCGACATCGCTTCAATCATGACGAGTCCGAAAGGCTCCGGCCAGTCGATCGGAAACAACAGCGCGCGTGCGTTGCCGAGAAATTCGCATTTTTGGGTTTCGTCGATTTCACCGATGAATTCGATGAGGGGATGGTCGAGAAGCGGTTCGATCCCGGTCTCGAAATACTCAAGGTCCACGGCGTCCACCTTCGCCGCCAGCTTCAAGGGGATACCAGCTCGCTTGGCGATTTCTATCGCGCGGTCCGGACGTTTTTCGGGGGAAATGCGTCCGAGAAAAGCCAAATAGCTCCCGCCTTCCGGGTCGAACGGACAAACATGCGAAGCCAGTCCATGCGGGATGGTGGCGAGCCAATTGACATGCGCCGGCATTGGCCGGCGCTGCGCGGTTGAAATCGAAACGAGGGGCATCTCCGGATAGGCATTATAAAGCGGTAGGATATCGGGCGAATCGAGCCGCCCGTGCAGTGTGACTAGACATTTATGAGCAAGTTCATGGAAAAGCGCTTGCGGCAACAGGTCGACATGAAAATGAATGATGTCGAAATCATCGGCGCGGCGCCGGACCTCGCGCAGCATCGCTAGCGTGCTGCCGAGGTGGTCGCGGATTCCCGCAAGCCGCAGACTTTGCGGAGCGCACACCACGAGATCGGCCGCCGTCTCCGACTCGGCGCTCGCGAATAACGTAACCCGGTGCCCTTGCCGGACAAGCTCCTCCGCCAGCCAGGAGACAACCCGCTCCGTTCCGCCGTAGAGCTTGGGTGGCACGGCTTCCGCCAGCGGCGCGACGAGCGCGATACGCATTGAAACTCCTTCGTTGATTGGTGATCAAGGCTTTGCGGCCTCTCGTAAGTGTGAACGGGTAACGTGTTGAACGGGCGAAAGTTCCAGAAGAACTGCCTCGCGAACTAATAGCTATTCGTGCCAATGCGTGTTTAATCCTTGCCTATCGTTGAAGACCAGGACGATGGCAAAAGCAACATGCAGGGGTGCTTTCGGTTTCGAAGCCACCCCTAAAGTTCCCTCTGCGTGAGCGGCATGCCGGTCAGGCTGTGCTAAATTTGTAACAGTGGCCCCGATACTGCGCCTTCGGACCGGAAAACGGCTCCGCTTTGCTAGCTTCGGCGGCTGTTTTCGGCTAGTTGGCAATGAGAGTTTGTGTAGGGGAAATTTATGTTGGGCCTACGTTGCGGCTTGATCTCCTTGTTCACCCTCACCCTGCTGGGGGCCGGCGGCTGCTCGTTCTTTCCTATCAACGGACCGACCGCCAGGGATGTTGACAGCGAAACCTCTCCGACCGTCCCCTACGCGTTGATCAAGCTTACCCCCGAGACCATCGACATTCTCGCGGCCCATGAACCCAAAGGACTGGCGGGTGCGTTCACGGACCGGCGCCCATCGGCCAACATCACCTTCGGCGTCGGCGATGTTGTCTCGGTCTCGATTTTCGAAGCGGCGGCCGGCGGCTTGTTCATACCGCTCGAAGCGGGCGTGCGGCCGGGCAATTTCGTGACCCTTCCGGATCAAATGGTCGACAGCAACGGTAATATCACTGTTCCCTTCGCCGGATTGATCAAGACCGCCGGCCGCACCGGCGTTCAGGTCCAAGACGATATTGTCAACAAGATCAAGAACCGGGCGATCGAACCTCAAGTCATAGTGACCTTGGCCCAGCAGCGGACCTCACTGATCAGCGTGGTCGGCGCGGTGAATTCGCCGATTCGCTTCGCGGTTCCGGCCAGGGGCGCCGGAGACCGCATTCTCGACGCCATCACCCGCGCGGGCGGCATCACGGGACCCGGTTATGATATCTGGGTCATGCT
The DNA here is from genome assembly GCA_963706215.1 of uncultured Alphaproteobacteria bacterium. Classification (GTDB taxonomy): domain Bacteria; phylum Pseudomonadota; class Alphaproteobacteria; order Rhizobiales; family Beijerinckiaceae; genus Methylocapsa. The sequence continues at coordinate 1,777,915 of OY970154.1, forward strand.
CGAGCGGGGCGGACGCCGCGCCACCGTGCCTTTCGAAAATCTCGTGATGAATTCCCGCAATAACATCTATATTTTGCCCGGCGACCGCATCTATGTCTACCAAGAGTCGCAGAAATTCATTGCCTTTGGGGCCACGGGCGGCGGCGGCGGCGGCTCCATATCCGGGACGCAAGGCGAGTTCCCCTTCGGCGCTTGGCGGATCAACCTCGCCGAGGCCGTGGCGAAGGCCGGGGGATTGGGCGACATTCAAGCCGATCCAGGCGCGGTATTCCTTTACCGTCGGGAGCCTCGCGAAGTGGCCCAGCTTCTCGGCGCCGATATGGCGCGGTTCAAGGGGCCGCTCGTTCCGGTCGTCTTCTCCATCAGCTTCCGCGATCCCGGCGGTTATTTCTTGGCCACAAGACTGCAAATGCGAAACGACGACATCCTCTTCGTGGCGAATGCGCAATCCGTCGATGTCTCGAAATTCCTTACCTTCGTCAATCTCGTGATGTCGACGGCGGTCGGTACGGCAGGCGCCATACAGGCGGTTCCAATCACGGAGCTCGCTGTTCATGGGCATGTGTTGGGAGGTGCGGTTGTTACGACGCCAACGACAACGCCGTAACGCCTTGAGCGCGCTGCTGCCAACACGGCTCAACAAGCGGCGTGGCATGGGTTGTTCGCGGAGCAGCGGATTGATTTTCGGGAAATCATTCCGCCGCCTATCGCCGCAACCGGGATGAAGGCGCTGTTTAGAGGAGCCAGCAAGCAAAGAGAACTCAAGGCTTGAGGGGAGGCGAGTACCGAAAAACCGGCCTTCACCTCGTCGGACAACCCCGAGCGCTTGCCGGCAAAACGAGAGTTTTGAAACGCGTTATTGCAAGAGGCGGGTTCCTGCCCGGCTTTTTCATGCTTATATGGCCCATGAACTCGGCCGCGTTCGCCGCCACCCGCGTCCGTGGCACCTGAAACGCCGGAAGCGGGGCGTTTGTTCCGGCCCGGCACTTCGCCCGGAGGGCAACCTTGATCGCACATTTCCTTCCGCGAGCTTCATATGCGCTCACCCGCCGCTCGGCGTTGCGGCTTGGCTTGGCGGGCGTCGTCGTGCCGCGCTTTTTCATCCCTGCCGCGCAGGCGGCCGCGCAGGAGACCGAGACCCACGGCCTCTCCATTTTCGGCGATCTCGCCGAGCCGGCCGGCTTCAGCCATTTTCCTTATGTGAATCCCGATGCCCCGAAGGGCGGCGAGATCGTGCTTCAGGTCAGCTCGACCTCCGGCAACCAGAATTTCACCACCTTCAATACGCTGAATACCTATATCTTGAAGGGCGACGGCGCCGCCGGAATGGGGCTCATTTTCAATTCGCTGATGAGCGGAAGCGGCGACGAGCCGGATTCGCTCTACGGGCTTGTCGCGCGCGCCGTGCGGATTTCGGCCGACAAGACAACCTACCGATTTCTTCTGCGCAAGGGGGCAAGGTTCCATGACGGCTCGCCCTTGACCGCGCGCGATGTCGCGTTTTCCTTGAATATTCTCAAAACCAAGGGCCACCCGTCGATCCGCCAATCGTTGCGCGATCTCGACGCCGCCGAGGCCGAGGCCGACGATGTTGTCATGGTGCGCCTGAAACCGAGGCACAGCCGCGAAGCGGCATTGATCGTCGCCGGACAACCGGTCTTTTCCGCAGCCTATTACGCGGGCCACCCGTTCGACGAGACGACGCTCGAGCCGCCGCTCGGGTCAAGCGCCTATAAGGTCGGCCCCTTCAATTCCGGGCATTACATCGCTTTCGATCGCGTCCCGGATTATTGGGGCAAGGATCTAGCGGTTAGTATCGGCCAGGCGAATTTCGGTCGCGTCCGGTTCGAATATTTCGGCGACCGCAAAGTCGCCTTCGAGGCCTTCAAGGCGGGCGTCTTCACCTTTCGCGAGGAATTCACCTCGGCCGTGTGGGCAACCGGCTACGATTTCGCCGCCGTCAAGGATGGCAGGATCATACGCGCGACACTGCCCGATAAATCGCCGATGGGGACACAGGGCTGGTTCTTGAACATCAGGCGTGGCAAGTTCAAGGATGCACGGATCAGACAGGCAATCGGTCTCGCCTTCGATTTCGAGTGGACCAATGCCAATATCATGTATGGCGTCTATTCGCGCACCACGTCGTTCTTCCAAAATTCTCCGATGGCCGCGCAGGGCCGCCCCGCGCCCGAGGAGCTTGCACTGCTCGAACCGTTTCGGGGCGATCTCGATCCTGCCGTGTTCGGCGAGGTCTATGTCCCGCCGGTGTCGGATGGCTCGGGCCAGGATCGCGAGCTTTTGCGCCGCGCGGCCACGCTCTTTTCCGATGCCGGCTGCAAGCGGGCCGGCACGCACTTGACGTTGCCCGATGGCAAGCCGTTCGAGATCGAGTTTCTGGATTTCGACAATGCCTTGGCGCCGCATACCGCGCCGTTCATCAAAAACCTGAAGCTACTCGGGGTCGAGGCCCGCTACCGGGTCGTCGATTCGGCGCAATATAAGCGCCGAATCGACGATTTCGACTATGATATCGTGACCTCGCGCTTCGGCCTCGGCCTCACGCCCGGAGAAGGCATGCGATCGACGTTTGGGTCGGAAGCGGCAAGCCTGCCCGGCTCGCGTAACGTCTCGGGGATCGCGATCGCGGCGGTCGACGCCTTGATCGAGAAGGCGCTGGTGGTCGACACGCGAGAACAATTGACCTTTATCTGCCGCGCGATCGATCGCATTCTGCGCTCTGGTCATTACTGGGTCCCGATGTGGAACAAGCCCAATCATCTCGTCGCCTACTGGGATCTGTTCGGCCGTCCCGGGCGCGGCCCACGCTACGATATCGGCGTCGTCTCGACCTGGTGGTACGACGAGGAAAAAGCCAAGCGGATTCATTTCGCCGGCCGCTAGAGCGTTCTCCGTTCAGGAAGAAAAGCGGCAATCTCAGCCTCGAAATCTGGTCATCCGTTGGATGTCGGCTAATACGATCTGGTCGACAACTGACAAAACTCTGCAACTCTGGCTCGATTTTCTTCAAGGGACGGTAGGATATGAAGCTTTTCGATAATATTCTTCTAAACATTAGCACGATGAAGTCTGGAACCAGCTGGCTGGCTTAGAGCCTGTCTCAAAAGGGTATTGCACGCGGGATGGTTGCATGATTCACGGCATCATGTGCAACTGATGCGGTGATTCGCGATGTGGACGAAAGAGCAGCGAGCGATCTATTGGTGTGACGAAGATCGCTATCCGAGCAATTTGACGGATGCGGAATGGGAGCGGCTGAAGCCTTTGATTCCCGAAGCCTTGCCTGGCGGGCGGCCACGCAAGACCGATATGCGGGCGGCGATGAACGCGATCTTCTACCTGCTTCGCACGGGCTGCCCTTGGCGCTATCTGCCGCGCGACGAATTTCCGCCGCGCTCGACGGTCTACAATATTTTCCGCAAGTTCCAGAAGGACGGCGTGTGGGAGGCCATCTGGGAAGAGCTGCACATGACTTTGCGCGAGCAACTCGGGCGAGAGGCGAGCCCCACGGCAGCTGTCATCGACAGCCAGACGCTGAAGGCGGCGGAAAAGGGGGCGGTTTTGATGGCGAGGTAGGTTATGATGCCGGTAAGAAGGTCAAGGGACGCAAGATTCACGCCCTTGTCGATACCGAAGGCCTGCCGCTACGGGCCATCGTTCATTCCGCAGGCATCCAGGACCGCGACGGTGCAACGCTTGTCCTCGACAAGATCCGCAACCGCTTTCCCTGGCTCGAACTGGTCTGGGCGGACAATGGCTACAACGCGTGGCAAGTCGAAGCCGCCGTTGCCAAAGTTCCGGTGCTGCACCTCGAAATCGTCAAGCGCGGTGACGACCTGAAGGGCTTTGTCGTCTTGCCGCGCCGCTGGGTCGTCGAGCGGACTTTCTCTTGGTTCGGCCGGAATCGCCGCATCGCCAAGGATTACGAAAATCTCGGCCTAACCCTCGCCGCCTTCGTCACACTGGCCTGCATCCAGATCGCGGTCAGACAACTCGCGCGATAGTTGTCTTTTAAGTCAGGCTCTCAGCAGCTCGATGATCATCCAGATATCTTTGTTGCGCAATCCAGGCATCATGAGCAGTCATTCCACGCCATCGTGAGCACGCGTTCCACGCGATCATGAGCGGCTGACGTGTCGCCGGCGGCGACATGGGTTCAAGCCTTCGGCGGGGTATCAAGCGCGCGTTTTCCGGCCGCGTTTTTGGGCATGCTTTCTCCCTTGATTTGCATTCGATGGGCGTTGTGGACGAGGCGGTCGAGGATGGCGTCGGCGAGCGTGGGATTGCCGATGATCTCGTGCCATTGCTCGACCGGAACCTGGCTGGTGATCAAAATCGACGCGCGCTGATGGCGATCTTCGAGGATTTCGAGGAGATCGCGCTGCTCGGCTTCGGTGAACTTCGCCAGACCCCAATCATCCAGGATAAGCAGTTGGACGCGCGCCAGCATCTTGAGAAGCCGGGCATGGCGTCCGCCGCCACGGGCCAGCGCCGGCGCCTCGAACAGCCTGGGAACACGCTGATAGAGAACGCTTTTCCCATCCCGGCACGTCTTGTGGCCGAGGGCGCAAGCTATCCAGCTTTTCCCGGCCCTGGCCGGCCCCGTGATCAAAAGCCCTTCGGCCCGATTGATCCAGTCGCCGGCGATCAGCTTTTGGAACAGCGCGCGGCCGATGCCGCGCGGCGCGCGCAAATCGATGTCCTCGACGACGGCGTTTTGCCGCAAGGCGGCGAACTTGAGACGCGTGGCGAGCCGTTTGGTGTCGCGTTCGGCGGCTTCGCGGTCGACCATCAGGCCAAGTCTCTCCAGAAAAAGACAATGCGGCGATGTCCTGGGACCGCCGCTGATCCTCGAAGGCCTTGGCCATGCCGGTCAGGCCGAGGGCGATGAGACGCTCATGGGTGGGGTGGGCAAGCATCGGGAGTTCCTTTCTGGTTAGTGGTAGTAATGGCCGCCACGGATGTTGCCGTGGCGCACGGGTTCGCGATCGCCGCCTTCCGTCTCGTCGAGGAAGGCGCGGTCGAGACCGTTCTTCAGAATCGATCGGATGGAGGCGACCGAGCGCGCCTTGATCGGGACGCCGCGCCGGCGAGCGGCGTCCACGCGGGCATTGTCGCAGGTCCGGGTCAGGGCGAGGATTCCAAGGCAGGTTCGAAAGCCCTGTTCGGGATGGGGCCGGCCGGTCATGACCGCCTCGAACAGCGCGGCGACAGAGGGGCCGACTTTTTCGCCGTAGGCGATCAGACGCGCTGGCGTCCATGAGGCGTGGCGGCGATGCGCGCCGGGCATGTGCTCGGGAAGCGTCGTGTGACCGCGACGGTTGGGCGCGCGCATATGACTGGCGATGCGCTGCCCCTTGAGGAATATCTCCACCGTTTTGTCGGCGGCGCGCACATCGACGAGTTCGCGAATGAGGCGGAAGGGGGCGGAATACCAGTGACCGTCGGCCTCGGCGTGATAATCTGGCGCGACGCGGCAACGCTTCCAGACGGCGAAGGCGCAGGGCTCGTCCGGCAGGCTTTTTAGCGCGGGCTTGTCGAGTGTCGCGAACAGCTCGGCACGGCTGGCGTTAAAGCCTCTCATCGGGCGAGCGTTGATGTCGCGCGCGAGTTCGCCGAGGGCGGCGCTGAGATCGGCGGCACTGAAAAAGCGCGCGTTGCGCAACCTGGCCAAAACCCATCGCTCGGCCAATAATACCGACTGTTCGGCTTTCGCCTTGTCGCGTGGCTTGTAGGGCCGGCCCGGAAAAATCGCCGCGCCGTAATGGCCGGCGAGTTCGAGATAGCTACGGTTCAAGCCAGGTTCGTAGCGGTCCGGGTTGGTGACGGCGGCTTTCAGATTGTCGCAGACGGCAAACTTCGGCACGCCGCCCAGAAAGGCGAAGAGATCGACATGCGCGCCAATCCAATCGGCGATCTTCTCGCTGGGCCGCGCCTGCACGAATACGTAGTTCGACGCGCCCATGACGGCGGCGAAAAGCTTCATCGGCCGCACTTCGCCGGTCACGGGATCGACGATATCGATCATGTCGCCGGCGAAATCGACGAACACCTTCTCGCCGGCCGCGCGGGTTTGGCGCATGGCCGGACGCATGCGCTTCTTGAAGGCGGCGTAGTGCTCGCAAAACCAACTGTAGCCGAAGCCGTCCGGATGTGCCGTGCGATATTCTTCCCACAGCGGCGCCAGAATGACGCCGCGCCGGCGCAGTTCCTTTTCCACCCATGGCCAATCGGGAACTGGCCGCGCCGGACCCGCGACCGGCGGCGCCGGCGGAAACAGCAATTGCTCCAGCGCAGTATCATCCAGATGATCGGGCAATGGCCAGCCAAGCCCCGCCACGCGGGCGCGCTGGAGGTCGCCGTTCACGGCGCCATTGCTGAGCGGCTGCGGCCGCGCAATGGGGCGCTCGCTTAGCCCGGCTTCAAACTTCAGACGCAAGACATCGCGGATTTTCCGCATCGGCAATCTCTCGGTTGGCATGGTCACCCCGTTGTCGAAACGAGGCGCCATAGGCCATCTGGATTGTCGGCGGACACGCCAGCCAAACCGCCCACGGGCTGCTCATGATCCCGTGGAATGGGCGCTCACGATCGCGTGGATTCCGTGCTCACGATCGTCTGGATTTTACAATCTTTGTGCCACCCATCAAAGAGGTCCATTACTTTGGCCATCTCCATTCACCTATCAAACTGCTCGATACAAATGGCAGAGTAGAAGCTCTTAAAACTTATATATTGTGGATTAGCCCGGAATTACATCTTGAACTATTGAGACAAAATTTGCACTGGTTCGACATGTATTTAGACGAGCCGATTAATGACGCTTAGTTCTACAATTTATATAAAAATCTCGGGTCAAAATATTGTGTATAGTTCAGTAATATTACATCTATACTTAATGATGAGGCCTGGACTCATATCAAATGTTTAAGCGATAATCCCGGTACTAGACGCGGTTGGATAAGGCATTGAGATGATTCATAAAGGCGATTTTTTCGGCAAGAGAAGGATCGCCTAGATGCAACCATTATTCTCGAATGCCCTATCCAAGGCCGTAGAAAATCACATCAAATTGTCGAACACAAGGCGTGAGACGCTGGCGTGGCTGGCGCTATTGATCATGCAGCAAGGCACGATCTGCCTGTGGCGGTTGGCGGCGTATGTCGCGAGCCCGGCGCAAACAGATTCCGTGCGGCGGCGGTTCTATCGATTTTTCCAGCATGTCAAACTGGACGGCGCGGCGGCCGCGTGCGTGGTCGTCGATCTTTTGGGACTTTCCGGCAAGCCTTGGGTTCTGGCCGTGGATCGGACCAACTGGGAGTTCGGTAAAACGACGATCAACATCCTGATGGTTTCGGTGATCTGGAACGGCATGGGGATACCTCTGATATGGACGCTGCTGCCAAAGGCGGGGAACTCGAACACACTTGAGAGAACCGGTCTTCTGGATCGTCTGCGTGCTGTGTTTCCAGACCTGAAGATCGCCTCGCTCATGGGCGACCGCGAGTTCATTGGCGACGTATGGATGGCTTACCTGCATGAGGCGAAGATCCCGTTCATTCTGCGGCTGCGCGAGAACCAACATGTCGTGCGCGAGGGCTACGAGACATGGACGATCGCCAACATTGCGCGGCATCTGAACAAAGGCCAGAAAACGATCCTCAAAGGCGCTTGCCGGCTTGGGCAAAACGGGCAGGCGCCGTCGCCACCCATACGGCTCGCGATCATGCGGATCGCCTCGGGCGAACTTTTGGCGCTGGCCTGTTCCAGCAAGCCGCATCATGCGCTGGCCCGCTATCGCCAGCGATGGACCATCGAAACCATGTTTGGCAACCTGAAAACCAAGGGCTTCAATCTGGAGGACACGCATCTGACCAACGCCGATAAGCTGTCCACCCTCTTGGCGTTGCTGGCTTTGGCCGTGGCACTTTCCGTTAAAACAGGTGTGGCGGCGGCGCGGCGGCGGTCAATCCCCATCAAAAAACACGGCCGCCGGGCGTGGTCGCTGTTTGCCCTCGGCCTATCCGCGTTGCGGAAAATCTTCGCCGCCGCAAATCCTCCCCAAATAAGCGCTTTCCTCACCCAACTCCTGTCCCCGAAACTCCAACTCAACTCACTGAAATATCTGGCACACTGAAAGTGAGTCTAGTACGATGAGCGATAATATAAAAGTGATCTACACGATGCGGGATCCATTCATGCGGCTGTGCAGCCGGGGCTTATTGCGTTGTCCCAGGTGCTCCTATATCTAGCGGCTGATCGGCCTTGGAAGCCTTATCTTGACTTTGGATTTGCTCGCCATCCGAGCTGTCCTGTCGCATTCCGGCCGCCGTCTTTCTGCGACGCGGCGCACGTCTGAGCGTGCCGTTTCCTTTGCGGGGATTGGCGCGGCCTACGATGTCCCAATAGCCCGTCGGCTTATGGCGCGCCGTAAGGCCGAGGACTGTTTCGAACGACACATGCCGGTAAAAGCGGCGATTGTAGCGAAAGACGAATTCGTTGAGATATGTGTCCGCATGCTTGCGGCGCAGGCCGTGGTACGTGCCGAGACTCCATCGCTTCAGCAACGCGAAGACCCTATGAATCCATGGCAGCACGACATGTCCCGCCATTTTGCCGACCACACGGGGATCGTGCCTGTAATCGGTCAGTCCGGGATAGGATGCGTGGCCGTCGGTGAGCAGCGTGGCTCCGCGCGTTACATTCGCCCTCACGAAGGCTTCGATCGAAGCGGCGGTATTGTCGGCGATCGTGGCGAGGCGGATGCGGCCGGAGCGGGTATCGAGATATTTTGCGTGCTTGCGTCTCGGCTTGGACTGATTGATGTCGAGATCAATTACTTCGACGGCGCCGATGACGAGGATTTTTCTCGCATTGCCGGGATCGAAAAACGCATCGCCTTCACGGAAGGTGATCTCGGTCTGATCGACTTCGACGACTCCTTCCAGCCGTTCCCGGTCCGGATCGACCATTGATCTGCGCAGCTTCTGCGTCAGGAGCCAGGCGGTTCTGTAGGTGAGGTCGAGCTGATCCTCCAGTTGCCGCGCCGACATGCCATTGGAATGCGTCGCCATGAGATGCGCGGCCCAGAACCAAGTCGTTAGCGGCAGCTTGGTGCGGTGCATCGCCGTCCCTGCCGTGATCGACGTCTGACGGCCGCAGCCCGAGCATTCGTAAGTGTAAGCCCGGCACTTCAGCACCGCCGCGCGACCCTTGCCGCACACGGGGCAGACGAAACCATCCGGCCAGCGCCGCCCGAACAAAAATGCCGCGCAGGCCGCTTCGTCGGGAAACTCCACCTGGAATTGTGCAAGCGACCGCGCCCTCGCCATCGGCTGTCCTGCCATAGCCGCCTCGCGGCCGCTCAATCAGGGCCGCATACCACATATAGCGCTACCTGGGACAACGCAATAAACCCCTTGCAGCCATACCCGTTTTCAGGCTAGTACAAATGGTGTATTTGAGCAAATTTCGCGATGGGGTGAAACCGAATATCGCGATTTTCTTAATTCATGGGACATGCTTCAACATAGCTGCTATTCCCACACGATATCGACATTACGCCGCAACCTCGAACCTTATCAATTCATACTAATATACTTCTAGGATTTTCGTAGCAATCCATGTAATTGCTCACCCGCCGGCTACGCCGCTACGGGAAGAGGCTTTCCTGCGAGGGTGAGGCGGATCGCCGCTATAGCGCGGATGGTGCGGCGGCGTGCGGTTTCGATTACTGAGCGAATACCGGCGTAGAGACGCGCGCCCCATTCGGTGCGGAAGCCATTGGTGATTTTGCGGAAAATGACGCAGGGGCGCAGCGCTCGTTCGGAGCCATTGTTGGTGGCTGGAATGGCGCGGTTGGTGACGAAGACGAATAGATGCCGACGGATTTTCTTGATCACGCGCTGCAGTTTGACGCCCGCCGCATGGGTTGGCGGGCGCGCCATGAGCTCGTCGAGCCGGGCTTCGAGGCGGGCGACATAAGTTTTCAGGGTGGCGTCCGCGAGCTTGTCTCGCCGACGGCCAATCCGGCAGGCTCGACCAAGCAGATGGTGCAGACCGGGTGCGAAAATGCCGTCGCCGGCGTCGATGGCATATTGCCCGTCGCGAATGAGATGAGCGAGGCAGACCTGATTGTCTTTTTTCGCCCAGCCCATCTGGCCGCCATAGCGGTCCGAGACCCAGAAATCGGGGCGGAACGCGCCGAGGAACCCCTCGACCACGGATTTGCCGCGCGACGGCTCAACGACGAAGACGGCGCTGTCGTCATGGTGGAACACCCACAGCCACCAGTTCCGTTTGCCGACCCTGAGGCCGGTCTCGTCGGACTGCAGGATGGTTCCCGACAGGAGACGGGCGCGGATGTGATTGATCTGCGCCGCGAAGGCTTCGCGCGCCGCCTCCAGCATATTGACGAGAGCGCCTTCGCTGATTTCGAGGCCGAGGATGTCGGACAGCAGCCGCGCCAGACGCTCGAAGGCGATGCCCTGGGTGAAGCGCAGGTAAATGACAAGGGCGCGCAGGTTTTCCCCGAACGGAGAGCCGGGCTCCATTCCGCTAGGCGGCGCGGCCTTGAACCTCTTCCCGCAGCACGGACAGGTTCCGCCGTGCAGTGTCACCCGCGTGACATCGGGTTTGATGTCTTTGATTTCGACACGGTCGTAGGCTTCGCACGCGATCTGCGCCACGCCGGAAACGTCCGCGCCGCAATGCTGGCAAGCGGTCGCGATCATATCGCGTTTATGCGCCGGATTAGGATGCAGAGGCCGATGCGCCCCGGCATGCGCCTTGCGCTCGGGCTTTTTCGCCGCCGAGACCGAGGCCTTTTGCCCTTGGCTCGGGGGCGTGCTCGAATTATCCGGCGTCTTCGGAGGCAGGCCGAGCTTGGCTTCGAGTTCGCCGACACGTGCCGTCAGAAACTCGATTTGCCGCGTCAATGCCGAAATCGTCTGCGCCTGCACCAGAACCAGGCGGATCAGCGTTTCCTTGTCCAGCGATTCAAGCGCCTCACGATTCATCCAGAGCTTAAATCAGCCCCGCTGCACCTTGTCAAAATCCTTTTTCGTCGAAACGCATAACACCGTCAGGAACACGGGGCTTAGAGCCTGACTCAAAAGACAACTATCGCGCGAGTCGTCTGACCGCGATCTGGATGCAGGCCAGTGTGACGAAGGCGGCGAGGGTTAGGCCGAGATTTTCGTAATCCTTGGCGATGCGGCGATTCCGGCCGAACCAAGAGAAAGTCCGCTCGACGACCCAGCGGCGCGGCAAGACGACAAAGCCCTTCAGGTCGTCACCGCGCTTGACGATTTCGAGGTGCAGCACCGGAACTTTGGCAACGGCGGCTTCGACTTGCCACGCGTTGTAGCCATTGTCCGCCCAGACCAGTTCGAGCCAGGGAAAGCGGTTGCGGATCTTGTCGAGGACAAGCGTTGCACCGTCGCGGTCCTGGATGCCTGCGGAATGAACGATGGCCCGTAGCGGCAGGCCTTCGGTATCGACAAGGGCGTGAATCTTGCGTCCCTTGACCTTCTTACCGGCATCATAACCTACCTCGCCATCAAAACCGCCCCCTTTTCCGCCGCCTTCAGCGTCTGGCTGTCGATGACAGCTGCCGTGGGGCTCGCCTCTCGCCCGAGTTGCTCGCGCAAAGTCATGTGCAGCTCTTCCCAGATGGCCTCCCACACGCCGTCCTTCTGGAACTTGCGGAAAATATTGTAGACCGTTGAGCGCGGCGGAAATTCGTCGCGCGGCAGATAGCGCCAAGGGCAGCCCGTGCGAAGCAGGTAGAAGATCGCGTTCATCGCCGCCCGCATATCGGTCTTGCGTGGCCGCCCGCCAGGCAAGGCTTCGGGAATCAAAGGCTTCAGCCGCTCCCATTCCGCATCCGTCAAATTGCTCGGATAGCGATCTTCGTCACGCCAATAGATCGCTCGCTGCTCTTTCGTCCACATCGCGAATCACCGCATCAGTTGCAAATGATGCCGTGAATCATGCAACCATCCCGAGCGCAACCCCCTTTTGAGACAGGCTCTGAGCAATTACCAATCCATTAGTACAACTCAGGCATATCGAGCGGTTTATGTCAATATCACGGAAAAATTACCATAATTTGGAATTCCATAATCCATCACTACCCTTGGAAATGCCGGAGCCATTCTTGCTCGCGTCTCGAGATGCGATCTCTGCCGAGTTTGAAAAGCTTGACAAGTTAGGCGTCCCAATACCCAATAATTGGACGCTGCCTAAGAGGCACAGTGATCGTCCCTAACGTGATTTATTAGCCCATCCTATTCGTGACGTCAGGATTGATGACTGACGCCGATTTTCGGCGTGACGGCGGACGTACGAGATTTATCGGATTTTTCACCGCCTGACGGACCGCACTGTTGCACCGCGTTGGAGAGATCGGGCCGGGTGAAACGGGCTAATTTTGAGATATGGACCGCGCGTTAGTTTTGTCGCATTTTCGGGCCATGTACCGGTCTCCACTACCTTAAAGGACGTCCGATGTTTGCCTATATCGCGCGCCGTCTTTTGTTCATGATTCCCACACTCTTCGGAATTTTGCTCATCAACTTCGGCATCGTTCAATTCGCGCCGGGCGGGCCAGTGGAACGCATTCTGGCGCAATTGCAAGGGCTCGATACGGGAGCCACCGGACGTTTCGGCGGCGGCGGCGAAGTTGGAAACGCTGGCGGCGCCGATATGTCGTCGAAATATCGCGGCGCCCAAGGGCTCGACCCGAAATTCATCGCCGAGCTCGAAAGGCAATTCGGTTTCGACAAGCCGGCCTACGAGCGTTTCATTCTAATGCTCAAGAACTACGCGACGTTCGATTTTGGGCGTTCCTACTTTCGCGACGTGCCGGTATTGCAACTCATCAAGGAAAAGCTGCCGGTGTCGATCTCGCTCGGTCTCTGGATGACGCTTTTGTCCTATGCGATCTCGATTCCCCTGGGGATAAAGAAGGCGGTCGGCGACGGCTCGCGCTTCGACGTTTGGTCCTCGGCCGTCGTCATCACCGGCTATGCGATCCCGAGTTTTCTCTTCGCGATTCTGCTCATCGTTCTTTTTTGCGGCGGCTCGTTTTGGCAGATTTTTCCGCTTCGCGGCCTGACCTCCGAGAACTGGCCGGAGCTTTCGCTCGCCGGCAAGGTCGCCGATTATTTCTGGCACATCACTTTGCCCGTGGTGTCGATGACGCTTGGCGCCTTCGCGACCTCGACGTTCCTGACCAAGAATTCGTTCCTTGACGAGATCGCCAAGCAATATGTGCAAACGGCGCGGATGAAGGGCTTGAGCGAGCGCCGCGTGCTCTATGGGCATGTCTTTCGCAACGCCATGATGATTGTCGTCTCCGGCTTTCCCGGCGCCTTTATCGCCGCCTTCTTCGGCGGTTCCCTCCTCATCGAAACGATCTTTTCGCTCGACGGGCTCGGCCTGCTTTCGTTCGAATCGATCGTCAATCGCGACTATCCGGTCGTGTTCGCCAATCTCTATATTTTTGCGCTGCTCGGACTTTTCGTGAATCTTCTTTCCGACTTGACTTACATGTGGATCGATCCGCGCGTCGATTTCGAGACGCGGGAGGTTTAGGCCATGCGCGGCCCCTTTCCGGGTGGCGGTATCGACGCGAAGCTTCTCGCGCCGGCCGAACGGACGCCGCGACAATTTCGTTTAAGTCCGATCAATCGGCGCCGTCTCGAAAATTTCAAAGCCAACAAACGCGGCAATTGGTCTTTCTGGATTTTTCTTTTCTTCTTCGTCCTGTCGCTTTTTTCGGAATTCATTGCCAACGATAGGCCTCTCTTCGTCGACTACAAAGGCGAGATATTGTTGCCGATCCTGCATGATTATCCGGAAGAGAAGTTTGGCGGCTTTCTTGCGCAAACCGATTATCGCGACGCAGTAATCGCCAAGGAGATCGCCGAGCATGGCTTCATGATATGGCCGCCGATCCGCTATTCCTACAAAACCATCAACCGCCAATTGCCGGTGCCGGCACCTTCGCCGCCGACCTGGATGCTGAGCGAAGCGCAATGCCGCGCCGCCGCGAAACGCTTCGACAAGGGACAGCCCAATGGCGATTGCAGGGATATTGAATGGAACTGGCTCGGAACCGACGATCAGGGCCGCGATGTCCTTGCCAGATTGCTCTATGGCTTCCGCCTCTCGCTCTTGTTTGGCCTGACCCTGGCGGGGATTTCCTCGGTCGTAGGGATCGCGGCCGGCGCGGTGCAAGGCTATTTCGGCGGCTGGACGGATCTCATTTTTCAGCGCTTCATTGAGATATGGTCGTCGCTCCCGCATCTCTATCTCTTGATCATTATTTCCTCGATTATCACGCCGAGCTTCTTCGTGCTGCTCGGCATACTTTTGTTGTTTTCCTGGGTGTCGCTCGTGCACGTCGTGCGCGCGGAATTTTTGCGCGCCCGGAATTTCGAATATGTCAACGCGGCGCGCGCGCTCGGGCTCTCCAATGGAGCGATCATCGTCAAACACGTTTTGCCAAACGCGATGGTCGCGACCCTGACGTTTCTCCCATTCGTCCTCAACAGCTCGATCACGACGCTGACGGCGCTCGATTTTTTAGGCTTTGGCTTGCCGCCCGGGTCGCCCTCGCTGGGCGAACTCTTGTTGCAGGGGAAGTCGAACTTGGCGGCACCTTGGCTCGGCCTCACTGGCTTTCTCGTCATCGCGATCATGCTCTCGCTGCTGGTCTTCATCGGCGAAGCGGTGCGCGACGCCTTCGACCCCAGGAAGACGCTTTTCTAGGGGCGCCGTTCCGTGTCTACGCCTTGTTGGAACCCTGGTGCTGCCTTGCAGGATTGTTTTCGTGGCTGACGCCCCTCTCCTCGACGTCCGGGATCTTAAGGTCCTCTTCCGGCAGGGCGACACCGAGACCCTCGCCGTCGACGGCGTGTCCTTCACGCTGGAGCGGGGGCGCACCCTTGGCCTCGTCGGCGAGTCCGGCTCGGGCAAATCGGTGACCGCCCTCTCGATCGTGCGTTTGCTCGGACGCGCCGCCCGTGTTCAAGGCCAAGTGCTGTTCAAGGGCGAGGATCTTCTGGCCTGTCGCGAGGCGCGGCTGCGCGAGATCCGGGGCGCCCACATCACCATGGTCTTCCAGGAGCCGATGACCTCGCTCAATCCCTTGCATCCGATCGAGCGCCAAATAGGCGAAATTCTGGAGCTGCATGGCGCGAGGGGAGCCGAAAAGATCAAGGCCCGCATCGTCGAGCTTTTGCGGGAAGTCGGTATTCCGGATCCCGGCGAGCGCCTCGGCGCCTTCCCGCATCAGCTCTCCGGCGGCCAGCGCCAGCGGGTGATGATCGCCATGGCGCTCGCCAACAGGCCCGAACTTTTTATCGCCGATGAACCGACGACCGCCCTCGATGTCACGGTGCAGGCCCAGATCCTAGAGCTTTTGAAGGAGCTGCAAACGCGCCATCATATGGCGATGCTCTTCATTACCCACGACCTCGGCATCGTGCGCAAAATCGCCGGCGATGTCGCGGTGATGCAGAAAGGCAAAATCGTCGAAACCAACAAGGTGGCGGACCTTTTCGCCGCGCCGCGCCATCCCTACACCAAGGCGCTGATCGCGGCCGAACCGAAAGGCACCCCACCGGCGATTGACCTTGCCGCCAAGACCATCCTCGAGGCGAGGGATATCCGCGTCTGGTTTCCGGTCAAGCGCGGGTTTTTCCGCAGAACGAAAGGTTTCGTCAAGGCGGTCGACGGCGTGTCGGTCTGCGTGCGCGAAGCCGAGACGGTCGGCGTCGTCGGCGAATCCGGGTCGGGAAAAACCACCCTCGGCCTCGCCCTCCTGCGCCTCATTCGTTGCGAAGGCGCGATCGTCTTCCTGGGACGCCCCATCGACGGCCTCAAGTTCAAGGCGATGCGGCCGTTGCGGCGCGACATGCAGATCGTGTTTCAGGACCCCTATGGTTCCCTGTCGCCCCGGCTGCCGGTGGCCGACATCGTCGCGGAAGGCCTCGGCGTGCAATATAAAGCCATGTCCTTGCAGCAGCAGCGCGAGATCGTGGCGCAAGCGCTCGCCGACACCGGCCTCGATCCGGCCGCGATGGATCGCTATCCGCACGAATTTTCGGGCGGCCAGAGGCAACGGATCGCCATCGCGCGCGCGATCGTTCTGGAACCGAAATTCATCGTTCTCGACGAGCCGACCTCGGCGCTCGACATGTCGGTGCAAGCGCAGATCGTCGATCTCTTACGCGATTTGCAAAAGCGGCGCGGCCTCGCTTATCTCTTCATCAGTCATGATCTGAAGGTGGTGCGCGCGCTTGCCAGCGAAATCATCGTCATGCGCGACGGAAAAGTCGTCGAGTCTGGTCCGGCCTTGGAGCTTCTGGCAAAGCCGCGCAGCGCGTACACGCGGGCGCTTTTCGCGGCGGCGTTCGACATCAAGGCCGAGGGCGCGGCTTTGGGCCAATAGGAAGAACGCCCGCGCGGTCCTCGATGCGGCCGGTCGCGGCGGCGCGGAAGACGAATTTTCCAGAGTCCCGCAGCAGGTTCCGTATTGGTGCTTATGCGACCGTTGGGTAGCCGAGGAGGAAGATCAGCGACAAGAATTCCGGGTGGCGGGCGTAAAATTCCGCCCGACAGTCCTTGAGAGTTGCTTTGTGGCTTCCTACATATATGGTGTTGCCGCTTCGGCGACGCAAAATATGGGAAGTTACGTGGATAAAAATCAATTGTTCATTGAACGCCGCGAGCAAGGTGACTACGCGGTGAGAAAGCCGGATTCGGAACGGGCGAGCGCTGTTTTGCCGACCCAGGCCGAAGCCATTGCGTGGGCGAAAGAGCACAATCCCAAGGCGACGCCGATGATCGAGCGTGTTCGCAATACGAAAGACGGCCACCCGGATAAGTGGCGCACGTAAGCTCGCATCGCGAGCCCACCTGAATTCGACACCTTGCTCGCCGTCGATTCGACGCGGGGCGCGGTTTTACGTCAATCATTTGAATGCGCCATTAAGGATTAAATGCCTGACGACTACGCCTACCCGATCGCCCAATGCGACGTAACAACAGAAAAGCGCACCGCGCTTCAGTCCTATCGGGACAAAAGGCGCTTGTGGCTGTCGTGGATCGACAAGGACGAGCATCACGCGATCTGGCGAGTCCTGTCGTCAATGGTGTGGACGGATGTTTCGTTCAGGGCACTGACACACTTCGCTGTCAACGACGAAAATAACGGCCTCAACAACTCGCTTCTGGCCGAGGCGTTGCTTGATGGACACGTGGCGACGCAGGTTCTGGCGATACGCAGGCTGATGGATGACGGCAGCAGCGACATCATTTCGCTGCGCAGGCTAGTAAAGGATTTAAGACGCAACTTCGCCCTGCTCACGCGCGAAAATTACGTGTGCTTTGACGGCCTGCCCTATAATTACGAGTCGGTCCAGCAAAAGGAAATGATGGAGCGCGCTGGAAAGGGATTCTTCTGGGGCGAAACATCAGGCCCGGGCGCGCACGGCACCTCGCGCATGGCACATGAGCAATTCGACAAGTTGGTGGGAATCGACCCCGCGAGGCGAAGTCGCGAAGATCGCCTTCCCGCCTTTCTCCTGACAACCATTGAAAGGTGGCTTGACGACAGTGGCGCTGACGAGCTGGCAAAATGGAGCCACGCCTTTCTTGCTCACGCGGGCGGCCCGGAATTGAGGAAAAGAATTGACGACCTGAACGTGACAACGCACAAGATCACCGATGCGATAAAGGCCCTCGCGCGCGTGACCGAAGCCATATCGGCACGGCTTCTCTTTGCGGGCGGCCGGACAAACAGCTTGATGCCGGTCGCCCAATTCAATCAGTTCGAAAAGCTGGACAAGCCCATCATGCAAGCGGGTAGCGAGGCCGACGCGTATAAGCTTTGGCACCAGCTCAGCGACGAACGAAACCGCTACCTCGACGGGGTGGAAGCAGAACTGACTGGGCGCGCGAAGTCGGGCGGCCTCTAACCCATGAAATAACTACTTCACGCTTTCCAAAGTCAGAACTCGTCCAGCAGCGCCGCACGCTCTGACCCCACCATGAATATATCGTCCTTCACGGATCAGCGTTTGGAGACCTTGAGTCACATATCCAAGATCGACCATGTTTAGATCGTCGGGAATTTCGACATTTACAAAAGTCCTACTCCCGTCTTTATTTTCCAGCACGAATCCGCTGAGTGAAACGCCATTTTTGGCAAAATCGCGTTTCACTATTTTCCCTTGAATAGCGGCAGGGGAGCAGTCTTTGTCGGTAAAGAGGCTGGACAGTTCCTTAGTCCTGCCGCCGACCTCCTTATATTGAACGCTGGCTGAATTTGCTGACAGGACGAGTGTGACGAGAATTGGAAGCGAAACGACAATGCTCTTTGTCATTTTGGTGCCCGTTTTTTGTAGGCCAATCATGTTCGGCTTGCCGGTCACCTGTCGATCAATTCGACCCGCCGAACATCGCGCCTTTAGATTTTAGCGGCAACGCGTTCGACGGCACGGTGCAAAAATCATACAGACCGTGTGAAAACTTGGATTTTGCCTGAAAACGGCTCGTCCGGAGAAGATTTGCGGGCTCGGCGGGATCTATGATCGCTGAAAATGGCCCATAATCGACCGAAACTCAAAGACGGCCGCTCGATTGAGTGGGTTTTCACACGGTCTGCAAGAATTCTGCACCAGTCATGCCCCGTCGTGATACTGGCTGACACCCGCCCGGACGCGCCAGAAATCATGTTTGGTATAGAACGTATGGGCCTCCCGGTGGGTCAGTCCGCCGAATGCCTTGGCGAAGTCGGAAAATTCGCTCTCGGATATGCCCGCGCTGCACCAGCCGGGATGCTGCCGGCAGGCTTGTTCGATAAGGCCGTCCTCCCATGACAGGCTGTAGGCAATATTCTTGAAAGCCTCGTAGCATGACCAGACGGTAATCATGCGCGGGAACCGCTCCCGGTCGATGACGAAAACGGATTCCTCCGCGTCGGTCAACTGCCACCATTCGCCACCATGGTACCGCTCAGAGTCTTCGGCGGCGCTCCGCTCCGTGTCGGCGGTTTCGGATTCAAGCTGGTCTTTCAGGGTCCAGGGCTTCGCGCCGTCGGTCATGGGGTTGATGCCTCGCACCATCCAGAAAAATCGTGCCAAGGCGACAGCCATAGCACAGTTTGGTGCGGCGGCATTGCACCAAAATTAGGCTATTGATATTGTAGGGCTTTCTTGGTGCACAATTGCGGCGCAAAAATATTCCGTCGTTTACAGCCGGGGTATTGCTTGTAACGGACGAGACCACGTGGCAGCGGCTCGGGCATCCCGCGCGACAACCTCGATTCGATCAGCGAACCTTACATCGGGGATGACTTCCCGCAAACCGGCTATGCCATCTCCGCGCCGCCGCCGCGCTTCTCAAATCTCCCCGCGTCACTTGGCTTGCGGCCGGGGTCGCGGATCGATCTGCACGGTGGCCGTCATCCCGGCCGCGAGGACCACGCCCTCCGGCACCTCATCGATGTGGATGCGAACCGGAATGCGCTGGGCAAGGCGCACCCAGGTGAAGATCGGATTGACCGTTGCAAGCCCCTGCTGATTGGCTTGCGCGTTCGGAACATTGATGGCGCGCGCGATGCTGTCGACATGGCCACGAACGATCTGGCTATAGCCCATCAGCTTGACCTCGGCAGGGTCGCCTTCGCGGATCGAGCCGAGATTGATCTCCTCGAAATAGCCGTCAACCCAGAACGAGTTGGCGTCAACGAGGGAGATTAAATTCTGTCCGACGTTCGCATAGTCGCCGAGCTGCGCAAGCAGGTGGGTCACCCAGCCATTGACAGGAGAGTGGACCTGAGTGCGCTCGAGGTTGACCCGCGCCTGGTCCAGGTTTGCCAAGGCTTGCTGATATTGCGCTTGGGTGGCAACCGCGTTCGCCGCATAGGTCTGCTGGTCCTCTACAGTGACCGCCATCTGGGTCAGCTTCTGCCGGCGTTGTGACTGTAACTCTGCGTTCCGCGCATTAGCCTCGGCTTGCTTCACCGCCGCCTCGGCACGACTGACGGCGATCGTGTAGTCCCTCGGGTCGATCACCATCAACAAGTCGCCCTTGTGCACGAACTGGTTGTCGGCGACCGGGAACTTAACGATGCGCCCGGCGACCTCGGGCGCCATGGTGACGACATAGACGCGCACGGTGCCGTCGCGCGTCCACGGTGCACCCATATAGGCGTTCCACATCGCCCAACCCAGCGGCACGGCAAGCGCGACCATCGCCAGAGTGATCAATACCGGAATGATCCTTGGGCGCGGTCTCACCGCATCGCTTATGGGACGCTCCAGGGACCAGACGGCCTCGCGCTCACTTGCCGGTTTGCCGCTCTTCGCTTCGGTTTGAGCGTCCGGCATGGCAAGGTTAGCGCGCGACGATAAGCGATATGGACGAAAGTACGATCATGTAAAAGGCAAAAACGAACAGAGCCGGATGCCAGACATAACGCAACAAGCCGAAGCGGCTCGCAATCCGGCGCAGCGCGATCGTGATGAACCAAGCCGCGACCATCATCAACGACATCGGCGCGACGTAGACGCCGAACACGTCGATCTCGGTGAATCTCACGCGGGCGCTCCTGCGTCGAAGTAGGAGGCATACTCGATGAGCGCCTCCGAGATTACAAGGATACTCCCGCGCGCCTGGAGAGCAAGGTACGCCTCTGACCCGGCGCCGGGGAGAGAGGCGAGGCGGTCATCGAGCCGGGCAAGCTTTGCGGTGGCGATCGCGCTATTTCCTTGTGCCAACGCCTGGATCGCCGCGTCGAGGTCCGAGCCGAGACCAAGCCGTGGGACGATACGGCGAAGTTGAGTGATCCCGTTGCCCACGGATAGCGCCGTCACCAGCTGCGAGCGCTGCAACGGCTCGGCTGCGTCCGGCATTGCCGCGAGCCGGCCGTATATGCGGCTCTCCCAATCGGCGGGTGCCCGGGGGATAGGACCCGTTGCGAGGTGGCGCAGATCGCGCAAGGTCAGCGCCAGCAGCCGGCGGGTCCGAAACGCGGGCGACAGCGGCGGCAGCAAGCGAAACGAAAGCGCCGCGGCGCCCACACCGGCGACGATCGCAAGCGCGGTGTTGTAAAATTGCACGGTGTCGTAGCTCATCTCGTTCGCCGGGGCGAGCAGCGGCACGAAATTGAAAACCATGGCGGAAAATATTCCCGTCTGCCATCGGGCCACCAGAGCGCCGGCGGGCAGCAGGTAAAGACTAATGGTCATGCTGAAGGCCTCGAAGGTCTCAAGCCCCGGCAGCACCGCAAATGCGATAACCGCCGCGAAAACAGCGGCAAGGACGGTGCCGGCCATGAAACCCATGGCTTGGGCGTAAGCCTGATCGGCTCTCGGCGCGAATAGGATCACCCCGATTGCGGTGAAGGTGATGGCCAAGGCACCGTTCGGCCATTCGGTCACGATCCAGAAGATCGCGACGGCGCCGATGGTGACGAACGCGCGCCCCGCATTGACGAGAGAAGGCAGCCAATCGGGCACACGGAGCCGGAAACCACGGTCCCGAGGAACGGGACTAACAGGAGCGGCGACAAGCAGCGCCATCCCGTTGAGTGCATCCGAAATGCCGGCCATTACCTTAGCCGTCTGGTCGGCGAGCAGCCGTACCGCCGGTATGTCGGCGGGCAGTGCGATCAGCGTCCGCACCGCCACTTCACAGGCCCGGCGCTGGCGGACGGGATCGGCCATCCAGCCCGCCGGCACGCCGTGCTCCGCCGATCGCAGCTCCCGCGGAATGCTTTGCAGGACGGCATCGGCCTCCCGCCGAGCCTTGTCGTCCGGCAGCCGCGCCAGCAGCACCGCAACCGTGCGCCAGCCGACTTGGGCGGCGAACAAACCATCCACAGCTCTCTGTAACACCGGCGAATGGTAACGGAGCTGGGAGGATTCTCCTTTCGCCTCGTCGATGACCGGGTCGAGCGCGATGACCCGCCGCACGAGTTCGCGCCGGGCAGACTGTGTCTCCGGCATTTCCGGCCCGGCCAGCGCCAACATGCCGGTAAACCGGCCCGTGATTTCGCCCGACAGCGCCGCGAATAATGCGGCCAGCCGACGCCGGGCGCCGCCGAAATCGGTCCCGGCGAGAACGATGCCGGCGCTTACAATACCGATGCAGATCTCGCTGGCGCGGGTGACTGCGAGCAGGAATACCGCATCTGCGTTCGGGCCGCCCGTCGCGCCGAGCTCGTCGGCTGCGATGATCGCGGCCGTGTAGCCGGCGAGCGCCGCCGCGTAGGACGCAAAGTTATGCAGTAGCGTGGCGACGAGAGCGCATGCAGCGCACCACAGAGCCAGCGCGACGAGGAACAGGGCGCGGTCCTGCGGGAACCATGCGGTCAGAACCACGATCGCCACCGCGCCAACCACGGTGCCGATCATGCGGTACCACCCCTTGCGCAGCGAAGCACCAAGGTGTGGCTGACACACGATCGCGGCTGTAGTGCCGGCCCAAAAGGCATTATCGAGCTCGAGCCAGAACGCGACGTAAAGGGCAAGACAGACCGAAGCCCAAAGCCGCAACCCAAAAAGCAGCGGTGGCGCCGCGGTTCTTGCCGCATTTGTCGAAGCTGCGCTCAATCGAGCTTGGGTCCTTCTCCCACGAGCCCAGCCCGGTTCGTTGAAGACGTCAGTCACTGAATTTGTCCGTGATGACTCCTTTGCCAGTGCGACGCCCTCGGTCCAGTCAGCGAACCTTACATCGGGGATGATTTCCCGCAAACCGGCTAAGCCATCGAGGCGCCGCCGCGCACTGCGGGCAGGCGAGACGCCCAAGAGGCACTTCGCGAGCGCGCGGTCTATCTGGCGTTGCGCGAATGCAGGATGCAGGCCGAAGCGGCGGGGCTGCGCGATGGACGCTGGGTTTCCTCGCGGCAAGGACGGCGGGATCCTGGGCGTTTCGGAGGCGCGGCGCGTGCAACGCTGGATCCGCGATAGGATGCCGGACCAGATGCAGTTGCCGTTCGCGTTGTGGACGGCGCAAGCCGTGCGCGAGCTGATCCACAAGAAATTCGGCAAGACGCTCGGCCTGTCGACGATGCCGCTCTATTTGAAGCGGTGGGGTTTCACCGCGCAAAAACCTTTGACCCGCGCGGTGCCGCGCGATCCGCAAAAGATCGCGGCCTGGTTTCGATCGGATTATCCGCGCATCGCGGCGCGGGCGAAGCGCGAGAAGGCGGCGATCCATTGGAGCGGCGAGACAAGTGTCCGCGACCAGAATCAGATCGGCTGGAGGTATGCGCCGGAAGACCGGACGCCGGTCCTGACGCAGGCCAGGCAAAAATTCCCGGCGAGCATGATCGCCGCGGCGAGCAATCGCGGCCTCATGCGGTTCAAGCTCCATGAGGGCGCCCTGAACGGTGCGATCTTCATCGACTTCATGACGCGTCTCGTCAGGGACGCGAAGCAAAAGGTCTTTCTGATCGTCGGCGATCCGCGCGTCCATCTCGCCTCCTTCGACAAAGGCTCAGGAGCGGTTCAGGAATGGCTGGCGCACCACACGGACGAGATCGGGATTTTCCCTCTTCCGGCCGATGCGCCGGAACACACCCCGGATCAATATCCCGACAACGATCTCAAGCAGACGATCGAGAGCAAGCCGCCCGCCAGGAGCCGCGACGGCCCCGTCGCGACCAACCTCGTCGATACTCGGATCGATCCAGAGGCGCCCGGATCGGGTCAAGTCATGCTTTCACGCAAAACACCCGCGCAACGCCGCTTGAATGGTCATGTATAATGTTAGGCTATTAGAGGTAGAGACTCAAACTTGTTCAAACACGGATTGCACGCAAATTCTACGAATTGACGGCAATCCAAAGATGCGGCGGCTGCTTACATCATGGATAAAGAGGCGGCGCGGCGGGATCAATTCGATCCGGCGGAAGATTGAATTGTGCTCTTGGCGGCTTCCTTGAGCCAATATTCGTTTGCCTTCAGCACTTCGACCCCGCGAAAGGGCGAGGGCGATTGCGTGAGCAGGGGGGAGGGCCTATTGTGGACATAAGTGTCGAAGAATGCGAGGAGATAGGCATCGCGTATCGCCTTGACTCGATATGGGTCCGTGAGCAACCACGACTTGAAATGGCGGCGCTTGAAGATCTCATCGGAAAGATTTTCATGAAACGAATTAACAATCTGAAATCCAAACCCGTCGGGACGGTTGGCTAGCCTCACTTCTTCACGCATATCACGATCCGTGAGCCTCGACTGATATCGCTCGTTAGGGTCGTGAGACTGGAGTTGATCCGGTCGTGGAAAGACATCGTCGTCGATGAGGATGTCCATGTAGGGCTTATTTACCGCGCCGAAAGCCGCGCGCCCAAACAGCCACCCGTCGAGATTGGCCGCCGCGATGACGCGATTATCGAACGTGCTGGCTTCCGCGGCCGTAGACCCCCCAACGGAAAAGCCGAAAAAGCCCACGCAGTCGAATTGAACTCGTGCGCGCCAGTCCGCGTTGGCGCAGGCTTTGAGCCGGTCGAGCGCCGCTAATGCTTTTTCGGCTTGGCGGCGGACTTTGCGATCGCTGTTCCGCAAAGTGGTTTTGAATGCCTCGGCGGATGAAAAGTCGAAAGTCAAGGGTTGCCAGTCGTCCGTAGCGGCCGGCGAGCGCGGATCGCGATCTATGTCGTCAATGGCCATCACGACATATCCATGGCTCGCAAGCTCCGCGGCGGTCGAGGCATTGTCGTCCTTTGCGCCGCCATTCCATGGCGCGTAGAGGAGAATGGGAAATTGTGACCGAGTATCAGATAGGCGACGATCAAACATAACCTTCGAACAGGCAACCGGCGTCGCTGGTTCGGACAACAAGTCTGTCGCGGGAAGGATCGCCGCCGCAGGATACCAAATTCGCACAACGATCGTTGGGTCGTTGGCCGCTGAAGCCAGGAGAGCGGCGTTGACGGCCGCAACCTGAAATGGGCCGGACGTTGCCGTGGGTGCCCGGGGGATCACGAAATGTCGCAAGGCCGCTAAGATACGGGGCACCGACGGGACGAAGAGCAGGCCGCCGATCCCAAATCCAGCTGCTAATGCAACACGAACGAATGCGCGCGTTGGCTGCATCGAACGACATTGTCCAATGATTATAACGACGGCCACCAGGATGATCAGCGCGCCGATTATCCAACCATAACGGTCACGCCAGAGATCGAAATTCATATCCGATATCCTCGCGATTATTTCGCGGGGCGGCGGCACCGTCCCTCGGGTCGTGGTCGATCTCTCGTGATTGCTTTGCGATCAATCACCGCTCAGAAAAATAAAGCGGATCGATAAAAAGTCTGCCACCTTTTTCGACATCTGCCGTAGCTTGGCGTTTCCGCGCAGGCGGCTTGTTTCGCCCTTGCAAAAAAAAAGCCGATGCGGGTGGCATGAGTGGGGTATATCGCTAAGCTCGCGAGGCGTCGCTCTGGACCATTTGGTCGCGCTCCGCGTCCACTTCGTCGAGCAGAGACCGCAGATGTCCGGCGGTCCGGTCCGCCCCCTCATCCTCGAACATATCCAAGTGCCCGCCGGGGACCCGGTGAACGAAGAGCCTGCCCTTGATGAGATCGGACCATGCCATCTTCGGGTCGGCAAAACGGGTCACGACTTCGTCGCTTTGCAACAGCACCACATTGCCAACCGATGCGGATGCCTGGTAGCGGCCTCGCGCTTCTTCGAGATAGAGCGTGAACCACCCGTTGGCCCAGTCATCCCTTCCCAGCTTTGCCCGGCTGACGAGGTGTAGCGCGGCGGCCAAGTCCATAATCCTGCTCTTGCGCACCAGCGTAAAGGACACAAGAAACTCCGCCACCGACTGCTTACCGCCTAAAACGAGTTCGCATTTACGCTTAATGGCGTGCAACCGGTTGGAGCAGTGGAACAGAAAACGCCAGATAAACGGAAGGCGCTTGATATAGCCTGGCACCCAGTTGTCGACCATCACGACCAGTGGAACTGACTCTCCGGCCTGTCTCAATTGCTGAGCCGCTTCATAGGCGATGACTCCCGCTACACAAAGTCCAAATAGGACATAGGGACCGTGCGGCTGCGCCTCGCGGATAAGGCGCACGTAATCGGCCGCGATCTCATTCATGTCGCGGTAGGTCAATGAACGAGGAGTGCTGGGATCTACCAGCCGAACGCCAAGAAACGGCCGATCCGTTCCAATCCTTCGCGCGAGATTGTAATAGCTCATCGTATTTTCGATGGCGACAATTGGCGTCTTGTCGCCGAGCGGTTGAATCTGGACGATGCGCCAAGTTTCCGGCGGCGTTTCGATCCTGGACACATGGGCCGCGAACTCTCGCAGGGTCGGCGCCAGAAAAAGGGTCATGACATCGATTTTGACGCCAAAGGTGCTCACGACTTTGGTCATAAGCCGCATGGCCATCAAGGAATGCCCGCCGAGCTCGAAGAAATTCGACGTGGGGCCGACTTCTGGAACTCGAAGGATATCCCGCCAGATCGCCATCATCCGTATTTCGGCATCGGTCGGCTCTACGATCGGAGGCGCGCATGGCGGCGGGCGCAACGCGTCGTTCGCGGCGAAACCGCCGCCGGATTTGCGTGGCGCGATCCTGTCTCGAACCGGCGGAACCAGCGACGACAATCGCGCATCGGGATTGGAAATAGCGTACTCGAAAGCGGCCACAAGGAACCCAAGCAGCCGCTCGGCCGTTTGTCTTTCGAATAGGTCGGGCTTGTACTCCATCGCTATCCGCCAGCCGTTCGGCCAATGGACCATGTAAAAATTGAAATCATAAAGCGCGCCGGTGGACAGCGAGGGGAGGGCATTCAGGTAGAAGCCGCCGTAATCTTTATGATCCATGAGATCACGCAGGACGGTGAAATTGATGGAGATGAGCGGCGTGCGCCCGGGATCGCGCGGGGGGTTTAGAACCTCGACCAGCTTGTGGAAGGGCATCCGTTGGTGGATGAGCGCCTCCTGAACCGTTCCGTTCGCCCGTGCCAGGAATTCCGTGAAGGTCGGATCGCCGGACGCATCGAATCTTATCACGAGATTGTTGAGGAAGACGCCGATTAAGTTCTCGATGTCCACTTCGTCGCGTCCGCCGATCTGTGTACCGAAAACCACGTCCGTCTCGCCAGTGTAGCGGTGCAGCATCGCCCCGATCACGGCGCAACCAAAGGCGAACGGCGTCAAATGGTGTTGGCGCGCCACGTCTTCCAGCTTGTTCCCAAGCGCCGGCGGCAGGCTGGCGGCGAGGATTTCGCCTTGATGGGCCGACTTGCTCGGGCGCTCGTGGTCCGGAACAATCTCGAAATAGGGCGCTTCCGCCAATTTGTTTTTCCAATAGGCGATCTCCGCCTCGAAGCCGGCACTGGCGAAATATTCCTTCTGCCAGAGGCAATAGTCGCCGTATTGCAGCGGCAGCTCGGGCAGAGCGTAGGCGCGGTTGGCCTCCAGCGCCTCGGCGATCGTGCCGAATTCATGCGCGAGAAGGCGGATGCACCAGCCGTCGAAGGTGATCTCATGCGTGGTCACCAGTAAAATTCCGTGATCGGCGGACAGCCGCAGCAAGGTCACCCGGATCAGCGGCAATTGTTCAATGTCGAACGGCACGTGCGCCTCGCGGCGGCCCAACGCCACCGCTTCATCGAGCCGCTTTTCCTCGGGAATGGCCGTCAGATCGACAACGGACAAATGGAAATCGAGGCGGCCGGCTACTACCTGCACGAGTTCGCCGTCCTTATCGATGAACCTCGTGCGCAGGATCTCGTGCCGGTCGACGATCGTCTGAAAGGCTTGCTCGATCGTCGAAGCGTTGAATCGCCCCTTGAGCTCCCAACGCAGGGCGATGTTTTCAACAGAACTTCCTGGGCTTAACGCATGGATGAACCAGCATCGCTGCTGCGACGACGAGCAGGGAAACAACAGTTCTTCTATTGGTTTCGTCTCTGGACCGGGCAAGTGCTGAACGCCTTCCATTATCATCTCGATGCAGCCGGCTGGCGCCTGAAACTTTGCAGCGAGGGCGCCGCATTGCTTGCCGCGAGCATCAACTCCTCCGGCAAGTCATTCGCGGCCCGCGCCAATTCGGCGATAGTGGGATGCCGCATCAGCTGTGCCGCGCCGAGGCCGAGGCCCTGGTCCCGCGTCCGCGCCGCGATCCGGAACAGGTCGATGGAATCCGCCCCGAGCGCGAAGAGATTGTCGTGAATGCCAATCTCGTCAATTTGCAGCACTTCGCCCCATATCGTGGCGAGCTTGATCTCAAGCGGTGTCTGGGGTGGCGCAAGCACCCGCTCCAGTGACACGTGTGCGGAATCGGGCCGCGGCAGCGCCTTGCGGTCGATCTTGCCGTTTTGGGTGCGGGGTAGCGCGTCGAGACGCAAGATGTGCGCGGGGACCATGTAATCCGGCAATTCCTCGCGCAACTTCGTTCGCAGCCCGCTCATGCTCTCGATCATGCCTTCGGGCGCCGCGATATAGCCGACTAGGTCATCGCCGCGCAAAACGGCGGCTGTTTCCGAGCGGCCGGAAACGCGCCGCAGCGCATCTTCGACATCGCCAAGTTCGATACGGAAACCGCGCAATTTGATTTGGCTATCCGCGCGTCCGAGCAGTTCGAAGCGACCGTTCGCTAAATAGCGGGCGCGATCGCCGGTGCGATAGAGGCGCCTGTTCGGGCCGCTAGAAAACGGATTTTCCGTGAAGCTTTGCTGGGTGAGCGCTTGATTTTTATGATATCCCCGCGCGAGTCCGGCGCCGGCAATGCAAAGTTCTCCAGTGACCCCGATCGCCGCCGTATTTCCCGCCGCGTCAAGGATATACATGCCTGTGTTCGTGATCGGCCGGCCGAAATCGATAGCGCCGCTGTTTTGCCGTTCGGCCAGCGACCAGATCGTCGTTTCGGTCGGTCCGTACATATTCCACAGTTCGCCAGATCCGAGATCTTGGGCGAGTTTCTGGTCGAGCGCCTCGCCACCGCACAGAATTTTGAGCCCCTTCGGATTGAGCCCCGCTTCCAGCAATACCCGCCATAGGGCCGGGGTGGCCTGCATCATCGTTGTCGAGGTGCGGGTGATCAACGCGGCCAGGGAAAACGGGTCCATGACATCGGCCCGGCTCGCGATCACGAGTTCGGCGCCGGCCGTCAACGGCAGGAAGATTTCAAGAGCGGCAATGTCGAAACACGGCGTCGTCACGGCGAGGAAGACATCGGCGGCGCTAATGCCGGGCGATTGCCGCATCGCGGTCAGGAGGTTCATGACCGAGCGATGTTCGATATCGATCCCCTTTGGCCGGCCCGTCGAACCGGAGGTGAAGATGCGATAAGCGAGATCGGTTGGGCGCACGTGCGGAAGAGGGGGCAGTTGTTCTTCGCCCGAGTCCGCGCCGGCTTCTCCAATGCCGATGCAGACTGGGATCGCCGCTTTGATGCCGTCTTCGAGCGTTGCCGAAGTCAAAGCGATCTTGACATCGGCCTCGGAAACGATCGCGCGGATGCGCGCTGGCGGATAGATCGGATCGAGTGGAACATAGGCGCCGCCCGCCTTGAGGACGGCCAGCATGGCGACGGCCAGCTCCGCCGAGCGGTCGAGATAAATCGCGACCGGCGTTTCGCGCGCGACTCCGGCGGAAATCAACCGCCAGGCCACACGATCCGCGCGCCTTATAAGTTCGCGATAGGTGACGGTGCTATCCTCGAAACGGACCGCGACGGCGTCCGGAGTAGCCGCTGCCTGCAAATCGATCAATTCGTGAATGGCGAGTTCCGGGATGGTATGAACCGGCCCCGCGAAGGCGGCATGCAGCGCGTTCTCCTCCGCCTGGGTCAGGATCCGCAGCCGCAGGGCCGCCTGGTCCATATTGCCGGCGATGGCTTCGAGCAGCGTCCGGTAATGGCCGATCCAGCGCGCGATGGTCGCCTTGTCGAACAAGTCCGTGCTGTAATCGCAATCGACGATGAGTCCGTGTTCCTCCGCGACGACATTGAAAAACAGATCGAAATTCACGAAACGCTTGGGATTGGGGTCGGTCGAGACGGCGAGATCCTGGAAGGGAAGATTTTGCCCGATCCGCTCCAAATTGAACTGCGCTTCGATCAAGGGGAGCCGGTTGACCTCCCGCGGCATATCGAGCGCCCGGACGAGGGACCCGAAAGTGTAGCTTTGATGATCGGCCGCATCGAGAAGAAGCTGCTGGGTCTTGCGCGCGGCCTCGAGGAAGGTGACGCCGTCTGGGAACTGGCTTCGCAACGGCAGAAAGTTGACGCAATGGCCGACGAGGGGCCCTTCGTCGTGCAAGCTCTGCCCGGCGGTGGGAATGCCGGCGACGATGTCGGTTTGTCCGCTCAAGCGGGCAAGCAGCAACTGATAGGCGGTCAACAGCACGGCGAACAAGGTGCAGCCGTTGCGCGCGGCCGCCTGCTTGACGCGCTCGTACAGGGAAGCCTCGATCGTTCCGCGCAGCGTGTCGCCACGGAAACTCTTAAGCGCCGGGCGCGGGCGATCGAGCGGCAGGGCCAAAGGCTCCGGCGGATGCGCGAATTGACGCAGCCAATAGGCCTCCGCCTCCGGCTGCACCGCGCCGTGCCGCGCCGCATAGCCGACGAAGCTGTGTGCCTCTGGCAGATTGGCGGTGGCCCCGCTTAGGCGGGCC
Organism: uncultured Alphaproteobacteria bacterium; assembly: GCA_963706215.1. Lineage (GTDB taxonomy): Bacteria > Pseudomonadota > Alphaproteobacteria > Rhizobiales > Beijerinckiaceae > Methylocapsa. The sequence goes on from OY970154.1 coordinate 1,808,602, forward strand.
GAATAGAGCGCCCCAAGCTCTTCCAAAAGGATGTTCGTCGACCAGCCATCGCAGACGATGTGATGGGAGGTCAAGACCAGCATATGGCGGTCTTGGCCATGGTCCGGCACCAAGGTGAAGCGAATCAGCGGTCCCTCCGCCAGATCGAAGGGAATCGAGGCCTCGCTTTCGATGACATCGGCAAGACGGGTATCGAGAGGCTCCGCCTCGCCGCGCGCGGCGGTGGTGAAGGCTAGCGGTGCGGCGGGCACCACGGTAAAGCCGTCGCCCGCCGGCGCGAAACGGATGCGAAGTGCTTCGTGCCGTTGCACCAAATCGCGCGCCGCTTTCCGCAGCGCCTGCCTGTCGAGCTTGCCCCGCATATCGAGTGTGACCGATTCGTTGAAGGCGCAAGAAGCGGCGTCGCCGAGTTGGGCGCTGAGCCAAATTTCCATTTGGCTTTCGGTGAGCTGGCCTTGGCGCGCCCCGGCCGGTTCCGGCGTCCGTCCGAAGAGGCCCGCGGCCATCATCTGTGCCGAAGCCGCATCGAAAGCCGCGACGATTTTCGCGAGATCGGCATCGTCGTGGGCGGTTGTCAGGAAACCGGGGAAGCCCTCCAGGATGTGGATGCCCTGTTCCCGCATCAGGTAATAAAAGAGCGGCGCGAAATGATATTGGGCAGGGAATTTGAGGAAGAAGATCGAACCGAAATGATGAATTTCGGCGGGCACGCCATGGCGCTCGAAGACGGCGTTAAGGTCTTCCACGAGACGTCCGGTGCGCTCGGCCAACCTTTCCTGCAGGCTTGGCCCGGCTGCTTTGAGATGCTTCAAAACCGCGGCGGTGGCGGCGAGGGTCAGCGGGTGGCGCACGAAAGTGCCGGCGAAGAAGGTCACTCCGGCGGCCGGATAGGACTCGTCGCCATATTCCCAGAACCCGCCGTCGAGAGCGTCCATGAACGCGGCCTTGCCGGCAAGGATGCCGATCGGCATGCCGCCGCCGGCCACCTTGCCATAGGTGACAAGATCGGCGCGGATGCCGAACAAGGCCTGCACGCCGCCCGGATGGACGCGGAAGCCCGTAACGATCTCGTCAAAGATTAAAGCGGTCCCCGCCTTCGCGGTCAGTTCGCGCAACGCCTCCAGGAATTGCCGGGGACGGAAGTCCGGCCGCCGGCTCTGCACGGGTTCGACCAGGACCGCCGCCAAGTCATGGACGTGCCGTTCGAGCCAGGCGAGGCTCTCGGGGGTTCCATAGTCCAGGATGGTGATGTTGGCTATGGATTCGGCCGGAATACCCGGAGCGATCGGAAATACCCGCGCAACCCCGTCGCGAACGCCGCCGCGCGCCAAAACTTCGTCGAATTGGCCGTGGTAGTCGCCGGCGAAATAGACGATCCGGTTGCGCCCGGTCACCGTTCGCGCGATCCGCATCGCCGCCATCACTGCTTCGGACCCGGTGTTGCAAAAGGTCATCCGCTCGTTGCCCGTGAGATCGCAAAGGAGCTTCGCGACCTCGCCGGCGAGAGGCGTTTGCGGGCCCAATTCAAAGCCGCGGTCGATTTGCGCGATGAGCGCGTCACGAACGAAATCGGGTGCGTGGCCGAAGGCGGTCGGACCAAAGCCGTTCAGGAGATCGATATAAACGTTGCCGTCGACGTCCCAAAGTTTCGAGCCCTCGGAGCGGACGGTGACGATCGGGTAAACGATCTCCTTCCATTCCGGATGGAATCCCGAGACGACCCGGGGATCGGCGAGCACCGCGCGCGAGGCCTGGGTCATGTCCTTGGAACCGCGCGTGCACGTTGTGTAGCGTTCGATCAGATCGGCGACAAAACGGCGTTGCCCAGCGTCGAGACCGGCATCGCGCGCTTGCGAGAAGGGCTTGAAGGGGCCAAAGGCCTCGCCGGGTTTTTTTTCCGCAAGCGGCTTTGCTGGAAGCGGTGCCGCCGCTTGCGGGGGTTGCTGGACGGCTGGGGCCGCCGCCGCGGCCAAAGGTGCCGCGCCGCCGATCTGCCGCAAGGTATCGAGCTGCCGGTTGATGAGATCCGTCATGCTGGCGAGCTGCGCCGCCATGACTTGCTCGATGCCTTGTCCCGGCCCGGAAACAGCCGCAAAACCGGGTGCGGGGCTTGCGGCTTGAGGAGGTGTGGCGAAGCTGGCCTCGATTTGGCTCGGCGCGGCTGGGGTGGCCTCGACCACGAAATTCTCCGCCACCCGGTCGAGATGCGCGGTGACGGCATCCACCGTCGCAAGCTCGCCCATCATCTGGCGGAAGCTGACGGCGGCATTGAATTGGGTCTTGATCGCTTGGCTCGCCTGCGTGAGGAAAAGTGAATCGAAGCCGAGTTCGAGGAAACTTGTGCCGCGCGGCGCGTTGGCGACGTCGATGCCCGAAAGATTTTCGAGCAAAGCCGCCACTTCGGCCCGGATCGCTGCTTGGCGGTTTGGCGTTTCTGGTTGTTGCGCGATAGCCTCATTTTGGGCCGGCTGCCGTGTTTCGTTCGCCATGGCGGTCACTTGGTTTCCTTTAATAGGGGTGGCAATAATAGGGGTGGCAGTAACAGGGGTGGCGGTTGGCGGTTCTATAAAATAGCGCTTCCGCTGGAAGGGATAAGTAGGCAGGACGACGCGCCGTTGCGGTGAACCTTCGTGCAACGCGCGCCAATCCGGCGCCGCTCCAATGGCCCACAGGCGTCCGAGCGTATCGAGAAAGACCGCGTCGGCGTCGCGCTCCTCGACCGGGTCTGGGAGCGAAGCGGCGATCAGAGGCGCCCCGCGCGCCGCGGCGTTTTGCCGGGCGAGGCTTGTGAGCGTCCGCCCGGGGCCGACCTCGATCAGGATCGGCGATACCGGTTCGGCGAGGCACGCGAATGCTGCGGCATAGCGCACCGTCTCGCGGCAATGCCGAGCCCAATAGTGCGGATCCGTCGCCTGATCCGCCGTTATCCACGTTCCCGACATGGTGGAGACGTAAGGCATGCTGGGCGGACTGAGAGGAATCTTCGCCAGGATCTTCGCCAGCGGTTCAATCACCGGATCGACCATCGCCGAGTGAAAAGCATGCGAGGTCCGCAACCGCCGCCAGCCGGCGCCGCGGGCGGTCAGCTTCGCCTCGAAAGCGTCGATTGCCGGATGCGGCCCGGCGACAACGCAGACGGCATTGGCATTGACCGCGGCGATCGAGAGATCGCCGGGCAGGCAGGCTTTGAGTTCGGGCTCCGTCAGCATGACCGCGAGCATCGCGCCGTCCGGCAGCTCCTGCATCATGGCGCCGCGCGCGGCGACTACCGCCAGGGCGTCTTCGAGCCGCATCACGCCGGCGAGCGTCGCGGCGACGAATTCGCCGATGCTGTGGCCCAACATGGCGGCTGGCTCAAAGCCCAGGCTCCGCCATAACGCCGCAACGGAGAAGCTGACGCTGAACAGGGCAGGTTGCGCGAGCGCGGTCGCCTGGAGTTGCGGCCCGGCCGCCCGAGGATCGCCGAAAAGGACCGTGCGCAGGTCGAGGCCAAGCAAAGGTTCCAGAATCGAAGCGCATTGATCGATCGTGCGCGCGACAACCGGATAACGCCGGTAAAGGCCCTGACCCATGCCCGGGTATTGCGCGCCCTGGCCAGGAAACAGGAATGCAAGCTTTTGCCGGGACGCGGCCGCCGCCTCGGCCTTGCCGGGGCCGCCGAGCTTTTCGATCAAGCCGCGCCTGTCCTTGGCGACAGCGGCGAACCGCCTGGTGAAACCGCGCCTGCCGGTCTGCAAGGTGAAGGCGATGTCGCCGATGCTCTGTTCCGCGTGCGTTTCGACATGCGCCGCGAGGCGGCCACGGGCTTCCGCCAGGGCATTGTCGTCGCGGGCCGACAGGACAAACAGATGCGCGGCCTCGTCATCGGCGGCGGTCGCGACGGCGGCCGGGATCGCGGGCGCTTCCTCGACGATCAGATGGACATTGGTTCCGCCCACGCCCGCGGCATTGATCCCGGCGATGCGCGGTTTGGCGCCGCGCGGCCAAGGCCGCAACTCGGCATTGACGAAGAACGGGCTCTCCTCAAGGCCGAGTTTCGGGTTTGGGGACTTGAAATGAAGCGTCGCGGGCAGGCTTTCATGTTCGAGCGCAAGAATGGTTTTGATTAACCCGGCGACGCCGGACGCGATATCGAGGTGGCCGATGTTCGTTTTGACCGTGCCGATCGCGCAAAATCCCTTGCGATCGGTGGTCGCGCCAAACGCCTTGGCGAGGCCGGCGATTTCGATCGGATCGCCAAGCGGGGTCGCGGTGCCGTGGCACTCCACATAGGAAATGGAATTGGCGGTGATATCCGCGACGGCATGGGCGATGGCGATGACCTTGGCTTGGCCATCGCTGCTCGGCGCCGTATAGCCGACTTTCCTGGCCCCGTCGTTGTTGACCGCGCTGCCGCGAATGACCGCGCGGATCTGGTCGCCGTCGGCCAAGGCGGCGTCGAGACGCTTCAACAGCACCACGCCGGCGCCACTGCCGAACACTGTCCCCGCCGCTTCGGCGTCGAAGGTGCGGCAGTGACCGTCCGGCGAAACCATGCCGCCTTCCTGATAGAGATAGCCGCGCTTCTGCGGGAAGGTGATCGAGACGCCGCCCGCGAGGGCCATATCGGCGCGATAATCGAGAAGGCATTGGCAAGCTTCGGCGACGGCAAGAAGCGAGGTCGAGCACGCCGATTGCACGGTAAAGGCGGGACCGCGCAGATCGAGCTTGTAAGCGGTCCGCGTCGCGATGAAATCGGCGCCATTGCCGACAAGCGTCGGAAATTCGCCGACTTGATAGGTGCCGGTCATATTTTCGAGCCGCCGCCGGTCCGCCAGCACGTTATAAAGGAGGTAGGTATTGAAGCTGCTCCCGGCATAGACCGCGATCTCGCCGGCAAAGGCGGCCGGGTCGTAACCGGCGCTTTCCAGAGCCTCCCAGGCGATTTCCAGAAAGACCCTTTGTTGAGGATCGGTCAGCTCCGCCTCGCGCGGCAGGAAATTGAAGAAGCCGGCATCGAAAAGCTCGACGCCATCCAAAATCGATCTTGCGCGCACATAGCCGGGCTGGTTTTGCACCGAACGGCCGTAGGCGTCGTCCAGTTCGTCGGGAGAAAAATGGGTGATGGATTCCACGCCGCGCCGGAGATTGTCCCAGAACGCGTCGAGCGCCGGCGCGCCAGGGAAGCGGCCGGCCATGCCGATCACAGCGACCCCCGGGATCGAACCCGAGGTCTCGATGAATGCTGCGTCTTTCAAAGGGCTGGCCTCGCGCGGTTCCGGCCAAGGCGTTGAAGGGCCTCGTTCTGGCGCAGCTTGCGGATGTCGGCCATCCGCAGCTTGCCGGCCTCGGGGGGCCGCGCCGGATCCTGCGTCTGGAGGCGCGCCGCCAGCGCCCGGATCGTCGAATGTTCGAACATCGCGGTCACCGGAAAATTCCGCTCGAACCGCTCGCGAATCTCTTCATGCAGCGCGACCAGGTCGAGCGAGGTGCCACCGAGATCGAAGAAATTGGTGTCGAGATCGACATCGGCGAGATTCAGCAGCCGGGCGCACATGCCGGCGAGCGTTGCCTCCACGTCGCAAGCCTGCTGCTCCAGTCTTGCCTCGGCTCCGAACGAATCCGGCGGGACCGGCAACGCCTTGCGATCAATTTTGCCGCTCGGCGTCAACGGCATCCGCTCCAGCACGACAAGCCGGCTCGGAATCATGTAGTCCGGAAGTCCCGCCCGGAGATGCGCCTTTAGCTCCTCGACAAAACCTCCGGCCGGCGCTGGCCCCACGGGCGTCCGCCTGCCTTCTTGCGCGCCGGAGGCCGCCACGACATAGCCGATGAGCTGTTTGCCGGACGTTCCCTCGCGTGCGCTCACCACGGCCTCGCGCACGCCGTCATGGGCCAGGAGCCGCGCCTCGATCTCGCCCAACTCGATTCGGAAGCCGCGGATCTTCACCTGATGATCGATGCGGCCGGCATACTCGATCTCGCCGTTGGCACGCCAGCGCGCCAAGTCACCGGTCCGGTAGAGACGCTCGCCCGGCTTTTGCGCAAACGGGTTGCCAACGAATCGCTCCGCCGTCAGCTCGGGACGGCCGAGATAGCCGCGGGCGAGACCCGCTCCTCCGATGTATAATTCGCCAGCAACGCCGACCGGAACAGGGGTCATGTCCAGATCGAGAATATAGGGTGACAAGTCGGGGATCGCGCGTCCGATCGGAATGGCGGAGCTTTTCAGGTCTTCAACCCGCAAAGGCCGGTAAGTCACATGAACGGTAGTCTCGGTAATGCCATACATGTTGATCAAGAGCGGGTGCCGGTCGCCAAAATGATCGAACCACGGCCGCAGGCTGGCGGCGTCCAGCGCTTCGCCGCCAAACACCACGTAGCGCAGATGGAGCTTCGCGCCATCTTCGTCATAGAGTCCGGCAACCCGCGTCAGCTGCCGGAACGCGGAGGGCGTCTGGTTCAGCACCGTCACCCGTTCACGTCGCAAAAGATCAAGGAAGCCGTCCGGAGACCGGCTCGTGCGATACGGCACGACGACGAGCCTGCCGCCATGGGTCAATGCGCCGAACAGCTCCCAGACCGAAAAGTCGAAAGCAAGGGAATGGAACATCGTCCATACGTCATGCCGATCAAAATGAAACCAGGGTTCCGTCGCTTGAAATAAACGCACGGCGTTGTGATGCGTGAGCAGGACTCCCTTCGGTCTTCCCGTCGATCCTGATGTGTAGATGCAATAGGCGAGGTCTTGTGGACGGGCGAGGTTATCGAGATCGGCATCGGAGTGGTGCGCGATCTCCGGCCAGTCGCGATCGAGACGCCAGAACTTCACCGCCGACGACGAATTTTTGGCGGCGCCGGGTAGAGAGCTAAGAAGATGTTCCTGGGTGAGCACAAGGGAAAGTCGGGCGTCCTCCAACATGTAGGCGAGACGCTCGGCCGGGTAGGCAGGATCGAGGGGGACATAGGCGCCGCCGGCCTTGAGGATGCCGAGCACCCCGACCACCATCTCAAGCGAGCGCTCGACGGCGAGACCGACGAGCACATCGGGTCCGACCCCGAGAGACCGCAGATGCCGCGCGAGCCGATTGGCTCTTGCGTTGAGTTCGCCATAGGTGAGGGAGGCGTCCTCATAGACGACGGCCGTCGCGCCGGGCTGTTCCATGACCCGCGCCTCGATCAGCTCATGCAGGCACGAGGCGTCGCTGAAGCTTTCCTTGCCGAGGCTCCATGCGTCGAGGATCTTGGTTCGTTCGTCTCGCGTCAGGAGCGTCATGTTGCCGAGCGCGCGCGAGGCGTCGGCGGTGATTTCGTCGATGAGTTGCAGCATGTGCGCCTGCAAGGCCGATATCCGTCCGGCGTCGAATTGTTCGCGCGGAAAGGAATAGCCGATTTCGAGCCGCTCGCCCGCACGCACGCGCAGGGTCATTGCATAAAGGGTTGTTTCGAAGCGCTCGGGCGCGCTCAATCCCGGCATTGCGCCGGAGCGGTGGCACGGGATCTCATCGGCGGGACAGGTCTCAAAGAGGATTATCGAGTTGAACAGAGCCTCTCCCGAGCGGCCGGCCAGACGCTGGATGTGGCCGAGCGGCGCATGTTGGATTTCGCGCATTGTCAGAATGTCGTTCTGCAAGGCACGCAGCCAGTCGCCTGCCAATTGTTCCGGCCGCGGGCTCTGGATAATCGGCAGGATGTGGACGTGACCGGGCAGCTCTCCGGCGCCTGTGAGATCGGCAGGCCGTTCCGCGAACGCGGCTCCAAACGCCACGGTCCGTTGTCCGCAATGGCGCTGCAGCAGCAAGAGCCAAGCTCCTTGCAGAACGGTATATAGGGTCACACCTTCTCGCCGGGCGAAGCGGGCTAGACGGCCGGTTTTCTCAACGCTTAGGCGCGTTTGAACCCGCGCGTGTCCGCATCCGTCCGGGAGCCTCCCGCCATGTTCGCCGGACGCCCCGCTCAGAGCATCGCCGAGTAGGGTCGGTTCGACCAACGCCTGCAGTTTCTCCGTCCAGAAAACCTCCGCGCGTTCGCCGTTGGTCCCGGTCTGGCCGTTCGGATCGCCGGCAATTTCCACTAAGCCGTCGGCACGCCGGCTGACTAAGTCGCCGGTCCGGCATCCAGGCTTTTCCGTGGCCGGAATTTGAAACCAATCAGGCACGTTATCGAAATCGTTCCCGGACATCGAATCGCCTCAAAAAATACGCAACTTCAGAAAACGATTGCGATCATACCCCAAGGCATTAGCCTTTTATACACCCAAATGAGCTATGAGGCCCCAAAAAGGGCATGTTCATGCCGTTAATTCTTATGCTGTATGGTGAATTTCAATATTCATAACGTTCGAATTAAGTTAAGAAATTGCAATGTCTGTTGTTTTTAAATGTCATAAATAAACACAAAATAACATAATAACATGGAAGAGTAGAAATGAAAATATATTTTACCTTTGCCGCTATACATATAATACATCAACTAAATATGAGTTTGTATATTTTCTGACCTTTGGCACCCGCTCGTTCTTCCAGGCATCCCGTTTTGCCGTTGCCGTTGCCGGCGCGGCGGACATCTCGCGTCCATCGGCAAGGTCTCAAACCATGATCCTCCGGCCGATGATCTAGCCGCTGGGGTACGGCAAATCTCTCTTTGAAATAGCGCCGCACGGAACGCAATTGCAATCGCCATCGCACAAAAACCGCCGGACTGTTCACAATCGTGCCGCCACGAATTAAACTCAAGCAAGTCCACCCGTCATTCCGCCTGAAACGGGCCAGTATCCTAGCATGAATCGGGGCGGTGGCGGCTCAGATGTTTCAAATAAACAGGAACCTTCCGTGGCTCTGGCGATCGAATCAATCAAAACAACGGGCGCGCGGCGCCTTTTCGGGCTGACTCTCATTGGTATTTGGTTCTTGGCGAGCGGGCCTGGCGCTATTTGCCAAGGCGTCGAGAAATCCAAGCATGGCGATTGGCAGCTGCGCTGCGAGACGCCGCCCGGCGCCGCCAAGGAGCAATGCGCGCTCTTGCAGAGCGTCGCCGCGGAAGACCGGCCAAACATCAATCTGACGGTCATCGTTCTCAAGACAGCGGATGGGAAGAGCCGCCTTTTGCGGGTCATTGCACCGCTTGGGGTGCTTCTTCCTTCCGGATTGGGGCTTAAGATCGACGACATCGATGTCGGACGCGCTGGTTTCGTCCGCTGTCTTCCGACCGGATGCGTGGCCGAGGTGGCCATGGAGGAAAAATTGATTGACCAAATGAAAACCGGCAAGAACGCCACCTTCATCATTTTTCAGACCCCGGAAGAAGGAATCGGCATACCGCTCGCCCTGGCCGGGTTTAAGGAAGGGTTCGATGCGTTGCCGTGAATTGGGCCGGAATTCGATGTGGCGGCTAGTGCCGATCCACATAGCAAAATCCGTCCTCGCCGGGCCGGTGGTGTTGGGACTCGCGGGCTGCGGCGGCCATCTTGGCGCTTTCGACGCCCCCGAAACCGGCGGCTCGAAACTCGCTAACCTGCTGGGATTTAAGAGCAACGACACGCCGGCGGCGCCCGGAGCAGAGGTCCGGCATATCTTTTGCCCGCAGGTCGTTGTTCTCGAAGGCACCGCGGCAAGCCAGACTTATGCCGGAACGCCGCCTTCGAGCGCCAATCTGCGTTATCAATCTGCCCTCGACGATACGGCGCGCGAGTGCACGCTCGACGGCGATCAACTCGCGATCAAGATCGGAGTCGCGGGCAACGTGCTGCTTGGACCGGCGGGCAGCCCCGGCAGCTTTAGCGTGCCGGTGCGCATGGCCGTTCTCCGCGAACACGATAATCAGCCGATTGTAAGCAAGCTTTATCGCGCCGCCGTGACGGTGGCCGCCGGCGAGACACGGGCGGATTTCACGATCGTCTCCGAACCGCTCCGCGTGCCATTCGTCCAGGACCACGCCGAAGACGATTATACGATAAAGGTTGGCATCGACGAGGGCGCGGGCGCGGACAAGTCCGCCGGCAAAGGCGCCAAACCTTGAAGCCGCGCGAAACGCGAGGCCAACGATCCGGCGGCCCGCGGCGGGGCGAACTTACGCCAAGTACATTGACAAAAAGGCATCGCGTATTAACTGTTGGGGTGTCAGACGACAAGACTCCGGCGGAAGAGACCAGCTCGGTCGCGATGCGGCAAGCTGGCGCCGAAGGCGCAACCGCCCCGGAAACGCTCAGGCCCACGGACCGCTCGGGGATGACACTCTGGAAAGCGATTTTCCGCGTCTAAATGGAAAATCCACCGAAGGAGGCAACGTCGCGCGAAAACTATTGCCGCGCGACGGAAATCTTTCAGGTTTCAGGACAGAGGGGGCAAAGTGCGACGGTTTTTGCCGTCAGCCACATGCCATTAACGTGTCCGGCCAGGTATCTCGATGTCCGATAGCCAAACCGCCGCCGCCGCCGTTCTCGAGCTCGCCCGCACGCCGCTTTACGATTTGCATCGCGCGCTCGGCGCCCGCATGACCGATTTTGCCGGCTACGCCATGCCCGTGCAATATCCCGCTGGAATCATCAGCGAACATCTTTTCACGCGCACGAGAGCTGGGCTGTTCGACGTTTCGCACATGGGCCAGGCTATACTTTCCGGGCCGAAAGCCGCACGCCGCCTGGAGACGCTGGTGCCGGGCGATATCGAGGCCCTTGCGCGGGGGCGGATGCGCTATACGCAGTTGCTCGATGGCGATGGGCATATTCTCGACGATCTGATGGTGACGCGGCTCGATGACGAAGCCGGGCGCCAGCGGCTTTTTCTCGTCGTCAACGCCGCACCCAAAAGAGTCGACTTCGCTCATGTTGCCACCAAGCTGCCGGATTGCGCGCTGACCGTTCTCGACGACCGCGCCTTGCTCGCCTTGCAAGGACCGAAGGCTGCGGAGGTTTTGCGCCGGCACGTTTCGTCTGCCGCAGCCAAAGGTGTTTCGGCGATGCCATTCATGTCGGCCAAAAACGTTGAGCGGGATGGTGTCGTTCTCACCATTTCGCGCTCCGGCTATACCGGCGAGGACGGTTTCGAGATTTCGATTCTGGCGACGGCAGCGCCTGGCTTCGCACAGGAATTGCTCGACGAGGTGGACGTTCGCCCGATTGGCCTCGGCGCGAGGGATTCGCTCCGGCTTGAGGCAGGCCTATGCCTTTATGGCCATGACATCGATCGCACAACCGGCCCTGTCGAGGCGGGACTCTCATGGTCGATCTCGAAACGCCGGCGCGAGGAAGGCGGATTCTTGGGGTATGTGCAAGTGAAGCGGGCGATCGGTCATGGTCCGTCCCGCTTGCGCGTGGGGTTCTTGCTGGAAGGTAAAGTGCCGGCGCGCGAAGGTTCCGAGATTGTGACGATCGAGGGCGAAACCATCGGCCGCATTACCTCGGGGGGCTTCGCGCCGAGCCTCGGGCGGCCGGTCGCGATGGGCTATGCCGAAGCCGCGCACGCCGCGCCCGGTACGCAAGTTTGCTTGATCGTGCGCGACAAACCGCTCGCGGCAAAAATCGTTCCCATGCCTTTTGTACCGCGCCGTTACTTTAGGGGAGACTGATGACCACGCGCTACACCAAGAGCCACGAGTATGTCCGCGTCGAAGGCGGCACGGGCGTCGTTGGGATCACTGATTATGCGCAATCTCAATTGGGCGACGTTGTTTTTGTCGAGGTCCCGCCAATTGGCCAGAGCTTGTCGAAGGGCGCCGAGGCCGCCACCGTCGAAAGCGTCAAGGCCGCCAGCGAGGTCAACGCGCCGGTGTCGGGCACGGTCGTCGATGTCAACAGCGCGCTTGCCGATTCGCCCGGACTGGTCAACGAGGATCCTTCCGGCAAGGGCTGGTTTCTCAAACTCAAGCTGAGCGACGCCGCCGAACTCGACAGCCTGATGGACGAAGACGCCTATCGCGAGTTTCTGAAGGCCGTTTCCTAGCCAGGGCAGTTTGAACTTGAATCGCTCGCGGTCCAACCGAAGTTCCCGCCTTATCCGGGCGCCGCGTTGCACCACGATCGAGAGAAGCAAAGATGCGTTATCTTCCTCTAAACGACGAGGACCGCGCCGATATGCTGGCGCGGATCGGTGTCGGCCACATCGATGCGCTTTTCGCCGGTATTCCGAAGGCCAAGCGTCTCGAACAGGATCTCGATCTACCGCCGCGTAGGACCGAAATGGAGGTGGAGCGCTTGCTCTCCGGGCTGGCGGCAAAAAATGTGGCGGCGGGCTCGGTGCCGTTTTTTGTTGGGGCCGGGGCCTACAAGCATCATGTTCCGGCAAGCGTCGATCATCTGATCCAACGCTCCGAGTTTCTCACGAGCTATACGCCCTATCAGCCCGAAATCGCGCAAGGCACATTGCAAGCCATTTTCGAGTTCCAGAGCCAGGTCGCGGCCTTGACCTCGATGGATGTCGCCAATGCGTCGATGTATGACGGATCGACCGCGACAGTCGAGGCCGTGGCAATGGCCCGCCGGATAACCAAACGCCGCAAGGCCGTATTATCGGGTGGCCTCCATCCGCATTATGCCGAGGCCGTGCGCACCTATTCGGCGATGGGTGGGGACGCCGTCGCGGTGCTTCCGCCCGACGTTTTCGCGGCCGAGACTCTGGGCAGCGTTGTCGATGATGAGACCTCCTGCGTCGTGGTGCAAAACCCGGATTTTTTCGGCAATCTCCGCGATCTTTCCGGAGCCGCCGCGACCTGCCATGCGAAGGGCGCGCTTTTGATCGCGGTTTTCACCGAGGTTGTCTCGCTCGGTCTCGTCAAGCCGCCGGGAGCGATGGGCGCCGATATTGTCGCTGGCGAAGGAGAGTCCATCGGCAATCGCTTGAATTTCGGCGGCCCCTATGTCGGGCTCTTCGCAGCCAAGGCCAAATATCTGCGCCAGATGCCGGGGCGCCTCTGCGGCGAAACGGTCGATGCCGCGGGACGGCGCGGCTTCGTTTTGACCCTTTCGACGCGCGAGCAGCATATCAGGCGCGATAAGGCAACCTCGAACATCTGCACCAATTCGGGCCTCGCCAGCCTTGCCTTCACGATTCATCTGACCCTGCTCGGCGATGCGGGCCTGCGGCGCCTTGCCCGGATTAATCACGCCAACGCGGTCGCTCTCGCGGACCGGCTCGCGGCGGTGAAAGGCGTCGAGGTTCTGAACGAGACATTTTTCAACGAATTCGCGATCAAGATTCCTGGCGATGCCGCGCGGACGGTCGAGCGGATGGCGGAAAAAGGCGTCCTCGGCGGCGTCCCGGTCGCGCGGCTTTTGCCGGACAAGGGATTGGACGATCTCATTCTCGCCGCCTCCACGGAAGTCAACACGGACGCCGATCGCGCCGCCTTCGCGGAAGCTTTGCAAGGAGCGCTGTCATGCTGATGCGGCATCCGCCCGTCACGCAAGCGGCCGAGGCGGCGGCGCCGGAGGCGAAAACCTTCACCGGAAATCGGGGCCTCGAAATCGAGGAAGGCTTGATCTTCGAAACCGGGCGTCCGGAGAATACCGGCGTCGATCTCGACGAGCCCTTGCCATTCAAACATCGGCTCGGCTCGCTTGAGCGGCAAGAACCGGCTGGCGTTCCGGGCTTGAGCGAGCCGGAGACCGTGCGTCATTACGTGCGGCTGTCGCGGCTGAATTATGCGATCGACGCGGGGATTTATCCGCTCGGCTCCTGCACGATGAAGCATAATCCCCGCCTCAACGAGGCGATGGCGCGGCTGCCTGGCTTTGCTGATATTCATCCGTTGCAACCGCAATCCACCGTGCAAGGCGCGCTTGAACTTATCGCCGAGCTCGCCCGCTGGTTGATGGTCATGACCGGGATGGACGCGGTCGCCATGTCGCCGAGAGCGGGCGCGCATGGCGAGGCCTGCGGCATGATGGCGATCAAGGCCGCCATTGCGGCCAAGGGAGAGGGAGAAGCCCGCAAAATCGTTCTCGTGCCGGAGTCGGCGCATGGCACCAATCCGGCCTCGGCGGCAGGCGCCGGATTCGAAGTCCGTCCGCTTCCGGCGCGCGCCGACGGCACCCTCGATCCGGCCGAGGTCAAAAGCCGGCTCGGGCCAGATGTCGCCGCGATCATGCTGACCAATCCCAACACCTGCGGGCTGTTCGAGACGGATGCCGTCGAAATTGCCGCTTTGGTGCATGAAGCCGGGGCTTATTTCTATTGCGACGGGGCCAATTTCAACGCAATCATAGGCAAGACGCGTCCGGGCGATCTCGGCGTCGATGCGATGCACATCAATCTCCACAAGACCTTCTCGACTCCGCATGGTGGCGGCGGACCCGGCGCTGGCCCGGTCGTCCTGTCATCGCGTCTTGCGCCTTTCGCGCCGGTGCCGTTCCTGCGCCGGGAGGAGGGCGGCTTTCGTCTCGTCGAGCATCTTGGCGAGGCGCCTGGCGCGTTTGGCCGGATCGCGGCCTTCCATGGCCAGATGGGCATGTTCGTGCGCGCCTTGGCTTATATGCTGTCGCATGGCGCCGAAGGCTTGCGGCAGGCCGCTGAGGACGCCGTGCTGAATGCGAATTATATCCGCGCGAGCCTCAAGGATCTCATGTCCGGACCTTTCGCCGGCAGGCCCTGCATGCACGAGGTTTTGTTCGACGAGACATGGCTGAAGCCCCATGGCCTCACAACGCTCGATTTCGCCAAGGCGATGATCGACGAAGGCTTTCACCCGATGACGATTTATTTTCCCCTCGTGGCGCATGGCGCGATGCTGATCGAGCCGACCGAATCGGAATCGAAAGCCTCGCTCGATCTTTTCATCGCGGCCTTGCGCGATCTCGCGCTGGCCGCGAAGCGCGGGGACACCGGGCGCTTTGCCGGCGCGCCTCATTATGCGCCCCGCCGCCGCCTCGACGAGACCCGCGCGGCGCGAAACCCAATTCTGAGGTGGACGAAGCCAGGGGCGTGAAGGGCGGGATTTTGTGAATATTCACCTTGGGAACATTCACATAAAGACTTGCTTATATCTTTATTGCCTCTTTCGCGGGAGCCTGTTATAGACCCGGAATCTTCATTCCGGAGCGCCAGGAGCCCATGACCCACTCGTCGCATGATTACGCCATCGCCAATATCGGGCTTGCCGCCTGGGGCCGCAAGGAAATTGCCATCGCGGAAACCGAAATGCCGGGTTTGATGGCGGTTCGCGCCGAATTTGGCGCGAGCCAGCCGCTCAAGGGCGCGCGGATCGCCGGGTCGCTGCATATGACGATCCAAACCGCCGTGCTGATCGAGACGTTAAAGGCGCTCGGCGCCGATGTCCGCTGGGCCTCCTGCAACATTTATTCGACCCAGGATCATGCCGCCGCCGCGATCGCCGCGACCGGCACGCCGGTGTTCGCCATCAAGGGCGAAAGCCTCGTGGATTATTGGGATTACACCCATAAGATCTTTGAATGGAGCGACGGTGGCACGCCGAACCTCATTTTGGACGACGGTGGCGACGCCACGATGCTCATTCATCTCGGCATGCGCGCCGAGGCGGGCGACACGGCTTTTCTCGACAAAGCGGGCAACGAGGAAGAAGAGGTTCTTTTCGCGGCGATCAAGCAGCGGCTCGCCACCATTCCCGGCTGGTACGCTAAACGCGGCCATGCCATCAAGGGCGTCAGCGAGGAGACGACGACCGGCGTCCATAGGCTTTATCTGATGGAGCGCGACGGCAAGCTTCTTTGGCCCGCGATCAACGTCAACGATTCGGTCACCAAGTCGAAGTTCGACAACCTTTACGGCTGCCGGGAATTGCTTGTCGACGGCATCCGCCGCGGCACCGACGTGATGATGGCCGGCAAGGTCGCGATGATCGCGGGCTTCGGCGATGTCGGGAAAGGTTCGGCGGCCTCTCTGCGCAATGCCGGTTGCCGCGTGATGGTATCCGAGGTCGATCCTATCTGCGCCTTGCAGGCGGCGATGGAGGGATATGAGGTCACAACGATGGAACACGCCGCGCCCCGCGCGGATATTTTCGTGACCTGCACCGGCGATGTCGACGTCATCACGGTCGACCACATGCGCGCGATGAAGGATCGCGCCATTGTCTGCAATATTGGTCATTTCGATTCCGAGATCCAAGTCGCGGGCTTGCGCAATTTCAAATGGCACAATGTCAAGCCACAGGTCGATGAGATAGAATTTCCGGACGGCAAGCGGATCATCCTTTTGTCGGAAGGGCGACTCGTCAATCTCGGCAATGCGACGGGACACCCTTCCTTCGTGATGTCGGCTTCGTTCACCAATCAGACCTTGGCGCAAATCGAACTTTGGACCAAGCAGGGCCAATATGATCGCAAGGTTTATACCTTGCCAAAACATCTCGACGAAAAAGTCGCGGCCCTGCACCTCGATAAGATCGGCGCTAGGCTGACCAAGCTCACACCCGTCCAGGCGGCCTATCTCGGGCTGCCGCAGACTGGTCCGTTCAAGCCAGATCATTACCGCTATTGAGATGAGCGCGGGCCGCCTTCAACGCCTTCCGCGCGCCGGCCTAAGGCTGCCTCTTTGCCCTGTCCGGGCGGGAGTTCAAGGGATCCGGCGGAGCAGCGGGATCCCGGAGGAAACGCGGACATGCTGGGTTTCAAGGAAATAATAAAAAAGGGCGATTTTTCGAGGCTAGGACAGACAAGGAACATGATAATATTTAGTAAACGTGCGGGCGAAACAGCGGCCGTGCCACCAGCTGCATGCCTTCCGCGTTCGTCAAAATGGTGGCCCGAGGAGCCAACAACAAGCCGGATATTATAGGCTTTGCGTCGAAGGATAGTTCACCCATGGCACAGAAATATTTTGGAACGGACGGCATTAGGGGCATCGCCAATGCCGCGATCACGCCCGAGCTCGCGATGAAGGTCGCCCAGGCTACCGGAGTCATGTTTCAACGCGGCGAATATCGCCATCGGGCGGTGATCGGCAAGGACACAAGGCTTTCCGGCTATATGATTGAAAACGCCTTGGTTGCGGGCTTCACCTCGGCCGGCATCGACGTGTTGTTGCTCGGGCCGATGCCGACGCCCGCCGTTGCCATGCTCACCCGCTCGATGCGGGCGGATGTCGGGGTCATGATATCGGCGTCGCACAATCCCTACGAGGACAATGGGATCAAATTGTTCGGCCCGGACGGATATAAATTGCCGGACGCGGCCGAAGCGAAAATAGAGGCGATGCTGGATCAGCCGTCCTCGCTCAAATTGTCGAAACCCTCGGATCTCGGGCGCGCGATGCGGGTTGAGGGCGATCGTGCCCGCTACATCGAATTCGCCAAGCGTACCCTGACACGCAATCTTACGCTCGATGGTTTGCGAATCGTCGTCGATTGCGCCAATGGCGCCGCTTATAAGGTCGCCCCCGAAGCCTTGTGGGAATTGGGCGCCGATGTCGTTTCGATTGGCGTCGAGCCGGATGGTTTCAATATCAATCGGGATGTCGGTTCCACCGCGCCAGGAGCGCTCGTCAAGAAAGTCCGGGAAGTGCGGGCGGATATCGGCATCGCGCTCGACGGGGACGCCGACCGCGTGCTTATCGTCGACGAGGCCGGGAAACTTGTCGATGGCGACCAATTGATGGCCGCGATCGCGCAAAGCTGGAAAGAAGACGGAAGATTGTCGCGGCCTGGCATTGTCGCGACGCTCATGTCGAACCTCGGCCTCGAACGCTATCTCGAAGGACACGGGTTGTCCCTCGCCCGCACCGCGGTCGGAGACCGCTATGTGCTCGAACACATGCGTCAGGAAGGGTTTAATCTCGGCGGCGAGCAATCCGGGCATATTATCCTCTTGGATCATTGCACGACCGGCGACGAACTCGTTGCCGCCTTGCAAGTCTTGGCAATTGTCAAGCAGCAAGATAAACCGGTGAGCCAAGTCTGCCGTCGATTCGATCCGGTGCCGCAAACCTTGCGGAATGTGCGATTCAAGGCCGGACAGCCTTTGGCGGACGCGGGTGTCACGCGCGCCATCGCGGATGGCCGCGAGAAGCTCGGCAAAAGCGGCCGCCTCGTCGTGCGCGCGTCGGGCACCGAACCAGTCATCAGGGTCATGGGCGAAGGCGACAATCTCGATCTTGTCGAGAGAGTCGTCGATGCCGTGTGCGCGGCGCTCACGGCCCTGGCGGAGGCGGCGTGACCGGAAACGGACAGCCGGCTCAGCTCCCGGCGCGATGGCGAGGCGATGGCCTGAAAAACGCGCGGCACCCTGGGCTGAGCTTGGATTTCTGGCGCTCCATGCAACTGGCTACCCGCGCCTCGTCAGGAATCTCATCAGGGCAGAGACGGTAAGCGTCATCCTCACATGCCGCCTGCTGCTGTGACCGCACATCGGATTGGCAGATGGCGGGAGCCGTCATGGACAGCGAGAGGACAACCAGCGCGAGCGCGGATTTCAATTGCATTGCGATAGGCCCTTACCTTTGAAAGATGCGAGTGACGGCGATATCTTGCATTGAACACGATCTGGTTTAATAAAATCCGATCACATTCAAACGCTTGCTTCGAAAGACCTTTATCGCAGGGTTCATGCTCTGGGCGGGACATCCTGACTTATTTATCCGCCGGGGAGGGGGTCTTCGAAGGGGCCTGGTCTCCGGCTCCGGTTCGTTCGGGGTCTTCGATGTTCTCGGCCAGTCCGTCGAGCGTCGAGCACGCGGCGGAGCGTCACGGCAAGCCGCTCACGATCATAAGGCTTGCTCAAGAAATCCACCCCCGGGTCGAGCCGGCCGTTGTGAACGATCGAATTCCCAGCATGGCCCGAGGTAAGCAGTACCTTGATCGCGGGCGTGATTTCGGTCGCCCGCCCGGCGAGCTTGCGGCCGCTGACCGTGCCCCGCATGACGACGTCCGTGAACACAAGCGCGATCGGCGTGCCTTTTTCAAGGATCGATATGGCCTCGGTGCCGCTTGCCGCCGTAATCACTTCGTAGCCTAGGCCCTCCAGCATGTAAGCGACGGTCGCGCGGACGCTCTCGTCGTCATCGACCAATAGAACCCGCTTCCGTTGCGTTGACCGCGAACGCCGCTTGGCGCGGCTGAAGGGATTCCTGACCGAAATCGCGTGGAAAGTACAGCTTGATCGTCGCGCCTTCGCCGGCCTCGCCGTAGATATTCAAATGTCCGCCGGATTGTTTGACGGAGCCGTGGACCTGCGGAAGCCCGGGTCCGGTGCCTTTGCCGGCGGGTTTCGTCGTAAAAAACGGATCGAGCGCGCGCCGCAGCTTGCCGGCACTTCGCTCATGCCTGCGGATGCCAAAGTGTGCGGCGATGCGGTGGCCCGGATCGGCCCAGCGCCAGCGCTCCACCCCGTCTGTCTTGCGGCCGGGGCCGCATGGCAGCCCCTGCGCCAGTTCGGGGCGCGTTGCCCGTCCGATTAGCGGCCGGGCGCAAAGGCCGGCCGGCCAGCAAAAGCCGCGCCTGTTTGGCATCCACCGCGCCTGCGCCACGCTCCCATCTCGGGCGCGGTATCTCACCCGGCGCAATGCTGCCCGCCGCGAAGCGGTGACTCGCGGGCATCGACAAACCTCCAGGGCAGTTTGGCAATCCCCCAAAGAGTCAGGTTTTCCGGCGGCGGGTATAATCCATGCCTTGATTAACGGCGGCGCCATCGCCGGCCGCGCATTCGGCGGGAAGAAACGCGTCGAACGCGGCCCAGAAGAGCTCGCGCAACGGGTCCCGCTCCATCAGGATTTCGTGACGGGCGTGCGCCAATGTGAGGCACTTGCCGGCCTTGAGGCGGCTCGCGAAATATTCCGTCGCGGCGGTATCGACGACGCGGTCGGCGCCGGCCGCGAGGATCAAAACCGGGGTCAAGATCCGGCGCGGATACGCCCCATCCTCGAAGCGCCGCATGAAGCGGAAGGCGGCATTGATCCAGCCGATCGTCGGATCGCCGATGGCAAGCTCGGGCGCCGCCTTTATGATCGCCGCCGCGCGGGCATGGCGGCGGGAATCGGACGTCAATAGATTGCCCTCGAAGCTCGCCGACATATAGGGCTTTGGGCCGCCGCGGGGCACGAAACGGCGGCCCTGCCCGAGCAGGACGAGCGCCTTGGCCAAGATCCGCGTGGCGCGCGGGAAGCGCAGCCCATAAATGTTGATCATCGGCGCGGTCAGGACCATGCGCGCGAATGGCGAGCGGCCGGCGCGCGCCTGTGACAGGGCGATAGCCGCGCCCAGGGAATGGCCAAGCGCGAACCACGGGGGCCGGCAGAACGGTTCGAGGACCTGTTCCACCAAGGCGTCGAGATCGCGCTCAAAGGCCCGGAAATCGCCGATATGGCCCTTGCGGGGATCATTGACGAGTCGGCCAGAGAGGCCTTGGCCGCGCCAATCCAGGATCGCGACATCGAAGTTCCGGCTCAGTAATTCGCCGATGACTTCAAAATATTTTTCGATGAATTCCGCGCGTCCCGGCAAAATCCCGATCGTTCCGGCGCAAGCCGCGCCGCAGCTCCAGCGCGCCGCCCGCAGGTTCCAATTGTCCCGCGCCGCGATGGCCGAGACGACGGCGCCGGGGGGCGCCGGATTTTCCAAGATCGTGCAAAGTTTCATCGCGAAAGATCGCTGCTCCAGGACTCTCCCCGGAAGTGATTTTAACCGCCGGCGGCCGCTTATGCCGAAAGACTTTACGGGCGGAATTTTCGCCTGTCTCGCCCCTCTTGCAAAGCCAAACCCTCTCCCCACATCAACAATGCGCGGGCCGCTTCAGGACGCGCGAGTGGAGGCGAGCGTTACGCGCGGCGCGGAAATCGCTGGCAGACCGTCTCGCTCCGCTTCGTAAACGTAGATGGTGCAACACCTCTTCTCGCTTCATTCAAGGAGGATAGTGAGATGCGTCAGTTTGATCTTTCTCCCCTATATCGCTCGACCATTGGGTTCGATCGCTTGTTCAGCATGATCGACCAGGCCGCTGGGCTCGAAGCCGTGCCGGGCTACCCGCCCTATAATATCGAACGCACCGGCGAGAACGCCTACCGGATATCGGTGGCGGTCGCGGGCTTCGGTGCAACCGATCTCTCGATCGAAACCAAGGAAAATACCCTTACTATCCTTGGTTCGCGGGAACGCGAGGGCGAAAGCGAAACGGCGAAGCCGGAAGTGCTCTATCAGGGAATTGCCGCCCGCGCGTTCGAGCGCCGCTTCCAGCTCGCCGATCACGTCCATGTGACCGGCGCGAGCCTTGAAAACGGCTTGCTTCACGTCGATCTCACGCGTGAACTCCCCGAGGCGCAGAAACCGCGCCAGATCCCGATCGGAACCAAGGGCGCAAACCCGACGATCGCAACACCAAGGGCAGCGTAACTTCGCGAGCCGGGCGGCTCCCTCCCACGCCCGGCGCAGCGGTGGAAGGGCGTCTCGCATGAGGCGCCCTTTTTTGCGTCGAGACCCCATTTTTTACTTTCAATGCATTAGCGGCGTCACCGCCTCTGTTTTCATCGCGTTTCTGAAACGCCTGCTCAACCGAGCCGGGCGCGTGAACTTTCTGATCGTCGATCGCGGACCTGCCTATATCGCTCGAAAAACCAGGCCGTTTGTCGAAAGCCCGACCAGATCGCTTCGGCTGTTCTATTCTCCTCCAAATCCCCCGATCGCAACCCTCCGCTCGACACTCCAGTAAGCTTCGCTTAGTGGAGCCTCTGGCTCGCTCCGCCCGATGCTCTGGGGCGGAAGCATCGGAAGGCCGGCACTGTTGGCCGCATGACGATCACCGGCGCCGATGGGGCGCCGCGCGTGCGAACTCCAAGCTTGACTCAAGGCTCGGCAATTTGCCTTGATCGAAGCGCGAATGAGGCCGATGCAAACCGCCTCTGGCAGGAATTCCCGTTCCGGACGCCATCGCATCACCTTTCGATTTGCGGAGCGCCATGCCGATCTCCCTTGCCTACCCGAGTATCGATCCGGTGCTGATCGCCATCGGACCCTTGCCGATCCGCTGGTATGCCTTGGCTTATATCGCCGGGCTCGTGCTCGGCTGGGCCTATGCGCGGGCATTGGTGAGGCAAAAGATTCTTTGGGGTGGCGCGGCGCCGCTCGATCCCTTGGACATCGACGATCTTCTCGTCTATGCGGCGATGGGGGTCATTCTCGGCGGAAGGCTCGGCTATGTGCTATTCTACAACGCGGGATTTTATTTTGCCCATCCCGCCGAGATTTTCGCTGTTTGGAAAGGCGGTATGTCGTTTCACGGCGGACTCGCCGGAACCACTCTCGCGATTTATGTCCTCGCCTCGCGCAAGAGAATTTCGGTGCTGAGCCTCGCCGATGTCTGCGCCGCCGCGGTTCCGATCGGGCTTTTTCTCGGCCGCATCGCGAATTTCATCAAGCCGGAACTTTGGGGACGGCCGACCGGCGTGCCGTGGGCGATGGTTTTTCCCGGCGCCGGGCCGTTTCCGCGCCACCCGAGCCAGCTCTACGAGGCAGGCCTCGAGGGGTTTGCCCTCTTTCTTTTGCTTTATATCGCGGTTCATTTGGGCGCGCTGCGGCGGCCGGGTCTTGTCACCGGGCTTTTTGCCGCCGGTTACGGCATCGCGCGAATCGCATGCGAATTCTTTCGCGAACCGGACCCGCAGCTGGGCTTTCTGTTCGGCGGCGCGACCATGGGCATGCTCTTGTCGCTGCCTGTGATCGCGGCAGGCATTGTTTTTATTATCCGCGCCTGCCGGCGGCCGGCCGCTCGCGACATGAATAGGCCCGCATGAACCCGCTCGAAAATCTCATCCGCGAGACGATCGCCGAGAACGGGCCGATGAGCCTCGAGACCTACATGACCCTTGCGCTGGCGCATCCGGTGCACGGCTATTACGGCTCCAAAATGCCGTTGGGAGAGAGCGGCGATTTCATCACCGCGCCGGAGATCAGCCAGATGTTCGGTGAATTGATTGGCCTGTGGTGCGTCGCGGTCTGGCGCGCCATGGACGAACCCAGGCCACTTCTGCTCGTCGAATTGGGGCCAGGCCGCGGCAGTTTGATGGCGGACATCTTACGCGCGGCACGGACTGCGCCGGATTTCCTTGGCGCAATCGATCTCAATCTTGTCGAGACGAGCGAGGTCTTGCAGCGAAGGCAGCGCGGGGCGCTGAAAAATTCGCGGGTCGCGGTGAGGTGGCACAAGACCGCGGAGGAACTGCCCAGCGGCCCCGCGATCATCGTCGCCAATGAATTTTTCGATTGCCTGCCGGTGCGGCATTTCATCGCCCGCGCCGATGGCTGGCACGAAAGGCTCGTCGGACTAGATCGCGAAGGGCGCTTGTGCTTTGGCCTTGCGCCGGACGCCGAACCCGGCCTTGCCGCGCCGGGCGAACCTGGGCAAGTGATCGAGGCTGGTCATGCGCGGGCCCGTTTGATGACGCGGCTTGCGGCGCGCATTGCCGCACAGGGCGGCGCTCTCCTCGTCATCGACTATGGGTACGACACGCCCGGACGCGGCGAAACCTTGCAGGCGGTGAAGCGGCATCGTTTCGCCGATCCCTTGCGCGATCCCGGCGAAGCCGATCTCACCGCGCATGTCGATTTTTGCGGCCTTTCCCGCGCGGCGCGCGCGGCGGGCGCCGAGGTTCATGGCCCCGTGCCGCAAGGCGAATGGCTGGCCCGTCTCGGCATCCATGAACGCGCCGCGAGGTTGCGGCGCCATGCCGGCGGGCACCAATGCGCCGCCATCAATTCCGCCCTCGTGCGTCTCGCGGGCGGGGGCCACGGCTCCGGCGCAACGGACATGGCGAGGCTCTTCAAGGCGCTCGCGGTGACCCAGCCGGGCCTTTGCCCGCCCGGCTTCGAGACCGCATCGCCATGATGCAGCAAACCGCGACGCCGCTGCGCGCTAGCATTCTCGGCGCGCCGGGCCTAACCCATGGATTTTTCACCCGGCTCGGCGGCGTCTCCACTGGCGTCTATGCATCGCTTAACGGCGGCGTCGGCTCGCAAGACGATCCGCACGCGGTTGCGGAAAACCGGCGCAGGATGGCGGCGCATCTTCGCGTCGATCCGGCGCATCTTCTCGTACCTTACCAGATTCATTCGCCAAAGGCACTGATCGTGACGCAAGCCTTTGTCGAGCGCCCGCATTGCGATGCCATGGTGACGTCCGCGCGAGGTGTAGGGCTCGGCGTCACCGGCGCCGATTGCGGCATGATCCTGTTCGCCGACCGGCGGGCGCGAGTGATCGCGGCCGCGCATGCCGGCTGGAAAGGCTCGCTCGCTGGCGTGCTTGAAGCGACGCTCGAAGCGATGGAAACGCTTGGCGCGCGCCGGGCGTCGACGGTCGCGGCGCTGGGCCCAATGATCTCGCGGAATAGTTATGAGGTCGGCGCCGGATTTGCCGATCAATTCATCGCGGCATCGAGCAGCCACGCGAGCTTTTTTTCGGCATCGGCGCGCGACGGGCATTTCATGTTCGATCTGCCAGGCTTTATCGCGGTGCGGCTACGGCTTGCAGGCCTCGGCTTCTTCGAGGATTTGGCGCGCGACACCTATGCCGAGCCCGAAAACTTCTATTCCTACCGCCGTTCGGTGCATCGAAACGAGCCCGATTACGGCCGCCAGATCGCGGCGATCGCGCTTGTTTGATTTAGGGCCGGGTTTCGAACGAAGATAATTGGAGCCTAGCGATTCCCTTCCCAATAATCGGCAAACATAACTGGTGGCCCGAGTACTTCAAGCAGAAGTAGGCGCCGCTCGATTTGGCGACTTTTTGAGCATTTCTGAGCCGACTTAATTTCAGCGTGGGCAGGATTTGCGGGTAGATGGTCTGTAGCCGGTTTGGGCGAGAGATCAACCAAAAAAGGCCTTTCGCCGTTCGAGTCTGTTAATTCTCGAACGACTTTTGCAGAAGCAATGCGCGACAAGTATGGAGTCTGCCTGTCCTCGGGCGTTCTCGCTCGCGGGCACTGATAGTCAATGAGGGCCTGCATTATCTCGCGACAAGCAAGGTATTCGCGATCAACGCTGAACCCGCGATCTGGTCCTCTTAAGTCGCTTGTGGGGATTGCTTCCGGCAAGATTTTGCCGTCACGAACGTCATGCTCAGCCCACAGAAGCCGAAGAAGTGGTTCATTGTCATCAACTTGAAATAATCCTGTTTCTGCGGATTCCTGACCACCCGACTGCTTCATCGGTTGGCACTCATGCCACGCGGCGAATCAAACTGAGAATTTTCTCGGGGAAATTTTCTCTGACTGGTGCTGCGTCTTCAAAAAATGGCCCACCTGCATCAGGTTTTGCAAAATAGGCGTAGGTGCCATCGCCCGCGATAGTGAGATCAATCGTGATTTTTGGATTCTGCCAGAAAAAGGTGATCTCGCCGTCAGCGGCTAAGCCAATGTGAGGCGGCTCAATCTTGCCGTCTGCGAGCACCACTTTTGCGAAAGTCTTCGCTTCATCAATTGTGCGCCCCATTGGCCCAAAACTATTTGGTCCCTTCCAGCCGTCCTTGCATGAGCGAAATCCTTCGATTTGAAAAACCGCCGCATCGATCGCTGGGTTATGTTCCGGGTCCAAGGCGCCAGTGCTGGTACACGGGTCCTGGGTAGAAAAAAAGTCAGCGTTGCTGCATGTCGTTACCAACCATACAGCGAATTTAAAGTCACCCACTGTGGCCGAAACCTGGGTAGGCTTTCGCCAATTCTCACTACCAATGATAGAATAGCCGAAATTCGACCAAAGCCCAATCATGCTTTCATAAATATTTTTGACTGTAGGGCTGCTGTTTTGATCCTCACGTTCAGCAATCTGCTCCAAGATAATGCTCGGTAGTTGCGTCCAGTTCAG
The DNA here is from genome assembly GCA_963706215.1 of uncultured Alphaproteobacteria bacterium. GTDB lineage: Bacteria > Pseudomonadota > Alphaproteobacteria > Rhizobiales > Beijerinckiaceae > Methylocapsa. The sequence goes on from OY970154.1 coordinate 1,834,333, forward strand.
CGCTTGGGTAACGGAATAATCCTCCGGTACTGCTATTCTATCCAGCATCAAAAAGTCTCCTCGCTTCATCTGTAATCAGGGCTTCGAATGCCGCACCTTCTATATCGTGCAGCTTTTCGACCATTTCAATGATTTCATTGCGGCTAGTAAGAGCCTGGTGATCCCAAATCATATCAATATCCAACAAATATTCAGTTCTATCCTTCGCGCCAAACTGCAAAGTCGCCTGGGTTACCAGCACTTTGATTTCGTCCGTCCTGACGAACTCGGTAAACTGCGTGAAGTTAGCCAGACGAGAGTTAGAAATTTTTCCTTCTGTCGGTAGCGTTGTGAGGACAGCAGCGGGATTGGCGCCTACTCTAGGAACTACGATGCGGTTAACGTATTTGACGCCAATCCTTGTCACCGCAACTCGAGAAATTGCCTCGAAATGTGCGTCAAGAGCCCGCTCAATGCGAGGCTTGAAGTTCTCCCACCCATCATATGGACGCAAGACGGAGATTGCGAGTGCATTGTGCCAAATCGAGACCAACCGCCTAGCGTCAGCCGTTGGGAGTTGTACTCGGAGCTCGATAGTAGGGACCTGGTTTGGAGAAATAATTGAAATTTTTTGTGTCCGAGGTTCGCCAGAGTACTCCTCCATCAACCGGTGCATTTTCAATCGCCCCGGTACAGTCAGATCAAATTGCTGACTGGGATACGACGAGGCAAAAACAAATTCGCACACTGCCTCCTCTATTGGTGGATTCTTGTATTGCTTCCCCGACATTCATCCTCCGGGACATTTACCTAAAGCTTCAAGCGGCCGCTTTTTCAATGATCAAGTCCGGCGCCGCCTTGGGCTCCGCCGGTGCACCCTCCCATTCGGTATTGGCGGGGATTTGCTCCCCCTTCATGACAAGAGTGAGAGGTCCCAATCGCGCGTAATCGGAAACGAGCGTGTCGTAAAGCACGGTGGAACTCGCGCCGACGGTTACACCGTTGCCGACGAAGACCTTGCCGACCTTCATGACGCGGTCCTCGTAGAGATGCGTTTGCAGCGCGCACAGATCATTCAAGGCCGCGTAATCGCCGACGCTCACGCAGTCGAATTCAGTGATGTCGGTCATGTTCATGAAAACGCCGCGTCCGAATTTCGTGCCGAACAGGCGCATGAGCCAAGGCAGGAACGGCGTGCCGCGCAAATGATCGAGCAAAACCTTGCCGGCTAGGCCCCAATAAATGACCGCGACCGCTTCCGTCCGCATCGCCCACCAGGACCACATGGGTTTCATCAATGGTTCGTAGCGCCCCATCGTGATCCATTTCAAGGCGATAACGACCAGGGTCAGGGCTAGGCAGATGGCGGCCGAGGCAAGTATGAACTGCCATAACACCTCGAAATATTTGCCTTCGAGAACGCCCGTGCTGAACCATTCCACCGCCCAGGTTCCAAAGGTAATGAACAGCGTGGTCGGCAGGGAAATCGTCACCGCCTCGAAGCAGGCGCGCGCGAATTTTTTCCAGCGCGGCGGCTCGTAGGTCCAGTTCGCGCCGCCGCCATCGAATTTTTGCCGCACCGGCAATTTGATCGGCGGCGAACCGAACCAGGTATCGCCCTCGCGCATCAAATGGTTCGCGGGCGGCTTCGACTTGATGCCGATCAGCGCGCCCCCCGGAATTTCGGCGCCGGCAGGCACCACGGCGCTATTTCCGACGAAAACGCGCGGACCCGTCTTAACGCGTTGCAAATACATCCAGCCGTTGCGGATTTCTTCGTCGCCAAGGACGACTTCATCGGCGATGAAGCATTTCTCGCCGATCTCGACGAGATCGTAGCGGCCGGACAGGTTCGTCGAAATTTCCGCGTCCTTGCCGATCTTGGCGCCCATCAGCCGGTACCAGGCACGCATATAGACCGTCGCGAACAAGGACGATAGTGTTTCGAGGGTCACCTCGGTTGCGAGCGCCACCGCCCATTTGCGGAAATAGAACCAGGAATGAACCGAATAAGTCCCCTCGCGGACCCTCGGCAAGATGACCCAGCGGCAAGCCGCGATGAAGCCGACGGTGACGAGCACCATGACGAAGGCGGTGGGCAAGGCCATGATAGGGATCGAGAGCATGTAAAAGGTGCGATCGAAATCGGCGGTGCCGATCAGATCGTCGATCCGGTCGAACACCCAAAAGGCCGGGAAAATCGGCAATAGGCCGAGCGGAGGTATCGCCAGAAGCAGCACCCCATACATAAGTGCCATGATCCCCCGGCGTGCGCGGGAAGCCGTGGACGGCGGGTCCAGCGCGGCGCGGTCCACCATGCGAACCTTGCGCCCCGGCGAGCCGTCCCAAACTTCCCACGCCCCGGCGCGGCCCCCCGCGCCGATCGCGGTCAGATCGCCGAGCTCCGCCCCCTCTTCGATGACGACATTTTCCTCGATGACGCAGGACGATCCGACATAGGCCTTTGCGCCGATGTCGATCGTGCCGATCACGAGTTCGTTTCCCTCGACCCGCGCATTGGCGAAATTGGCGGTCGATCCGATACTCGCGCCGGGCCCGATCGAGATCAGATCGACCGCGCCCGGCTCGATTTCGCCGATGAGCGCGTCCTTGCCGATTCTCGTCCCGAGCGCCATCAGATAGAGCCGCATGATGGGGGACCCCTGGAACCATTTGATATGGACCAGTCCAAGGAAACGCTTCACCAGCCACCAGCGGAAATAATAAACTCCCCATAGAGGATAACGCCCGGGCTTGGTCTTGCCGATCACCAGCCATTTCGCGGCGATGACGATCGCCACCGTAGCGACATTGATGCACAGATAAACGCCGATGAGCGAAACCATTTCCTCGAAAAAACTCGCCGCCGCGCTGGTGAGCAGCATGTAGCTTACGAACACGCCGAGCCATTGCGCGGTCACGAGAGCGAGAATGACAGGAAGCGCAAGGGCCTGCGCACATCCGCAGAGGAAGCGGCGCAACAAGGGTGGCGGCACGAAGGACAGATCCTCGACCTTTGATCCATGGGCCCATTTGCGGTCGAGGAGTTCGGCTATCGCGCGCAGCGAACGCGCGGTGTAGACATCTTGCAAGGTGATCCGCGCCAAGGCACGCGTTTCGCGCACGGCCGAGATGAAACGTGCCGCGAGCAAGGAATGGCCGCCAAGATCGGTGAAGAAATCGGCATCGAAAGGAATGGCCTGCGGCGGCAGCACGCGTTTGGCGGCGTCGAGGAGTTTTGCCTCGGTCTCGTTGCGCGGCTCTTCCTGCGCCTCGATTGCATCGGCCGCGGCAAGTTCAATCTGCTTCAGGCCCTTGCGGTCGATCTTGCCGGAGGCGAGTTTCGGCAGGCTTTCGACGAGTTCGAACCGCTCCGGAACCATGTACGCCGGCAGGCTTTGCCGGAGTTCGCTGCGCAGGAGCCTCGCGTCGATTTCGGCCTCCAGGGAGGGAACCACGAACGCAACGAGCTGTTCGATTTCGTTATCGTTGCGCAAGACGACGGCGGCATGCGCAACGCCAGGGAGACCGGCGAGCTTTACTTCGATTTCGCCCAATTCGACGCGAAAGCCGCGAACCTTGACCTGATCGTCGATCCGGCCATGGAACACGATTTCGCCGTTGGCGGCGATCTCCACCGCATCGCCGGACCTGTACAAAACCGGATCGGGCGCGTCATCCAAGAAAGGATTGGCGATGAATTTCTCGCGGGTCAGCCGGTCGCGGCGCAAATAGCCTTTCGCCACCCCGGGCCCGCCGATGAGAAGCTCGCCTTCGACGCCGGAAGGGAGAAGATCGAGGCGCTCGCCCGCCACATAGCAAGTGTAATTCGCAATAGGCCGGCCGATCGTGACCTGAACCCCTTGCCGCACTTCCGCGACAGTCGCCACGACCGTCGTCTCCGTCGGGCCATAGGAATTGAAGATCTTGCGCCCAGGCACGCACCAGCGATCGGCAATCGACGGCGGGCAGGCTTCGCCGCCAAGGATGATCAGCCGCAAGGTTGCGACATCGCGCGGCAGAAGCGCTAAAAGGGTCGGCACTGTATCGAGCACGGTGACCCGATTTGCTTCCAGAAGACCGGGAAGCTTGTCGGCCTCGCCCATCATCTCGGCTGTCGCCACGAAAAGGCTCGCGCCGGCAAGGTAAGGAAGCCAGATTTCTTCCATCGACAGATCGAAGGCGACGGAAGCGCCCTGGAAGACGACATCGCTCGCCTCAACCCCGTAGACTTCGTTGGCGGCGCGCAAATAATGGCAAATATTGCGCCCCGATATCACGATGCCCTTGGGGGTGCCGGTCGAACCGGACGTGTATATGAGATAGGCGGGGTCCTCCGGGCGCGCGCCGAGCGCCCGGGCGTCGACTTTCGCGACGTCCGGAGCTTCCAGGGAATCGGCCAGAAGAGCGGCAAAAGTCCACGCCGGGCAGGATGCCGTAAGCTTCGCGGCGAAACTGGCGGAGGTCAGGAGGCCCCTGGCTTCGGCATCCGACAGGCAAACGGCGACGCGCTCAGCGGGCGCGTCCGCATCGAATGGAAGCCAGGCGGCGCCGGTCTTCGCGATCGCGATTTGCGCGATCAGAACTTCGTGGCCGCGCGCCATCCAGAGGCCAACGGTGCGGCCCGGACGAACCCCTTTTTGCAGAAGGCCGCGGGCGAGGGCCTCCGCTTTCGCATCGACCTCGGCATAGGTAAGATTGCCCTCCACCGTGATCACTGCGATGGCGGAAGGATGGCTGGCCGCGGTTGCGGCAAAGATCTCGCAGAGCAATTCGTCGCGGATCAAGTCCGGCCGCGCGGGACCGCGCAAAACCGCGCCGGAGGGAAGCGCCAAACGATCGTCATGGTCCAGGGAAACTTGGGCGGTTGCCAGACTATGCAGCATAGTGATCCTGTTCGCGCCAACGCCTCTTAGCTTATGTGCCATTGCCGGATATCAAGTGGGGATGGCAGCAACATGGCCATCGCAGCGATCCCGCAGGGCAAAAGCTCGCGGGCTGCCCCGGGGCACCGGCCATGGCCGCGCAATATTTCCCTCGCCGGAATCGGTCGAGGACATTACCATGGAGACGCTCTCCTGATCCTTAACTGCGTTTTGCGCGGCCCCGCGGCAACCCGCTCATGCGGTTCCAAAAATTCGCGCCCTCGGCGTATCTACATCGAATCAGTCCTTTTTGCGCACCCTTATCTTGGCGGGGTTTGCGTGCCGCAATGGGCCCGCGGCATTTTCGCGTTCCCCGCCGATCGAAGCTGTTGCACTCCGCGCCGCGGCGCCTTGCGAGCCAGGCCCGGCGTTGCTCCGCCGCGGTCTTGGCGCGCGCTTTTCTTTCCGCTTGTCCGGATGAATGGGCGGTGAACGTCTTAATCCTAGCCCACAACCGAAATATCCGGCGCGGCGGGATTTTTCATGCCGACGACATGGTAGCCGGCGTCCACATGAAGGATTTCGCCGGTGATGCCCCGCGCCATCGGCGAAAGGAGAAAGGCGGCGCTCTCGCCGACCTCCTCGATCGTTACCGTGCGCCGCAACGGGGAGTTATATTCGTTCCATTTGAGAATGTAGCGGAAATCGCCAATGCCGGAGGACGCCAACGTCTTGATTGGCCCGGCGGAGATCGCATTGACCCTAATGTTTTGTTCGCCGAGATCGGCGGCGAGATAGCGCACGCTCAATTCAAGCGCGGCCTTCGCGAGCCCCATGACGTTATAGTGCGGCATCCATTTTTCCGCCCCGTAATAGGTCAGGGTCAACATGGCGCCGCCGTTTCGCATCAGCTTTTCGGCGCGCTGGGCCACCGCAGTGAAGGAATAGCAAGAAACCACTAGGGAATTTACAAAGTTTTCGGTGGTCGTGTCGATGTAACGGCCCGTCAACTGATCTTTGTCGGAAAAAGCAACGCAGTGCACGACGAAGTCGAGATTTTCCCAAATGCGCTCGATTTCCTTAAATACCGCGTTCAAAGCCGCCGTGTCGGTGACATCACAATCGCCCACAATTTTGGCGCCGAGTTCCTGTGCCAACGGCCGGACTCTTTTTTCAAGCGATTCGCCTTGGTAGGTGAAGGCGAGTTCGGCGCCTGCCTCACGGGCGGCCTTGGCGATCCCCCAGGCAATCGACCGGCTGTTGGCGAGCCCCAGGACCAAGCCGCGTTTTCCAGCTAGAATTCCCGAGGCGTGCAGTCCAGGCGTTAACGTTTCCGGTTGCGTCATGCTTGATCCGAACCAAAGAACTAAGGAAGCCGCCGTTTGGAACGGCCGTAGCGTCCGCTGCGTTTAAGGGCTGCGCGGGTTTAGCGCAAGACCGCCCGCCGAGGAAACGCCCGTGCGGATTTTTACTTTGCCCATGGTCAGGGCGCCGCGCAGGCGGTAATATCAACGATCTGGGCGGAGCCCCCCACGGCCGGCAAAAACAACGCCGGCAAGGAGCGCACAAGGGAGCGCGAAGGTGGCCTTGCGGGACGATTTGAATTTATCCGCGCCGCGGCTTTGCCGTTATGCGCGCGCGCTCGTTACTGGTCAGCCGGGGCCTAGCGAGATCGCCGACGATCTTGTCCACGCGGTTTTGCTGCGAACATGGGAAGCCGGAACCGCCTTGCGGCTGGCCGGACACGATCTCCATCTCCACCTCTATGCGCTGCTCACGGAATGGCACCGCGAAAGGTTGGCGGCCGGAAGGATGGGCGGCAAGGCGCATATTGAGAAGGAAAATTTCTCCGCGGGCGGGCCGCGCGCCGCCGGGAACCTGCCGGTTCCGGCTTTGCCCCGCGACAAATTCGCGGCTGCGCTCTTGGCCCTCGCGCTCGAAGAGAGGGAGGCTTTGCTGCTTGTCGTGCTTGAAGGGTTCAGTTATCCGCAAGCCGCGCGAATCCTGAAAATTTCGCGAACTGTTCTCATCATGCGTTTGGCACGCGCGCGCGCCGCGCTGAGCGAAATTGCACCCGAAACGCCATCGCCTCCGGCCAAGACGCGCCCCTCCTATCTGCGCGTGGTCAAATAAAAAGTCATGCGCGGACGCGGCCCCCCTGTGAGCGAAGAGGAATTGCACGGGTTTGTCGATGGCGACATGGATCGCTGCCGGCGCGAGGCCGTTGAGACCTTTCTGGCCGCTTCGCCGGCGGATGCGGCGCGGGTCGAAACATGGCGGCGGCAGAACGAAACAATTCGTGCCGCTTTCGCGCCGGTCGAAACCGGGCCGGTGCCTTGGTCCTTGCCGCTTGCTCCCGGCGCCGAGGGAGTGGCGGCGAGGGGACACGCCGCCGTGGGACAAAGCGAAGCGAGCGGCTCCCATGCGTGGCGCGAGCGCTGGTTCGCGCGGCTGATTGGGCTTTCGTTCGCGAGCGGAGCGCTGCTGGCGGCCAGCGCGGCCTATCTCGCCGGACGCGTGAACGCGCCGGAAACCGCGCCGGCTTCCGCGGAGGGCGCGACGCCAGCTGGGATGAACGATACCTTCGTCGCGCGGGCAATGTCGGCGCTCCGGGCATTTGAGCCGCCACCCGCCGCGGCGCGTCTTTCGCCAAATAGCGATGGGCCAGGGCAAGACACGGCGACACCGATATTGCCGAATCTCCCGGTCGAAGGCCTAAAGCTAGCCGGCGTTCGCGCCATCCCCGGCGAACAGGGCCAAATGTTATGCATGGTTTACGCGAGACCAAACGAGGCGAATATCGCGCTTTGCGTCGAAAAGGCCGTTGACCCTGGCGAAACGGTTGCACGTACGGCCGGTAATTTTCCCTCGGCCGCGATCCGTTGGCGTCAGAGGGGAGCCAATTACGCCCTCGTTGGCGCGCTCCCCGAGCCGAGGCTGCGAAGTTTGGCGGATCGCGTACATGCCCAAGTCGAGGCCTTCGACGGGCGGTAGGTTACGCAATCAACAACCTGGAGTTCTCCCGCGGACCAATACCGTGGCGCGCCAACGCTTGAACTCAAGAAAAATGGCGGGCGCGACAAGGATCGAACCCGTGACCCCTCCCGTGTGAAGGGAGTGCTCTTCCGCTGAGCTACGCGCCCATTTTTGTCCGTTTCCCCGGAAAGAAGTCCTTAGCTTTCTGTCGGCAAAAAATCGGCCTTTCTCGATTCCTTGCTAGCGACGACGTGCACATATCTCGGGGCCGAGCCGATGTCGGCCCAAGTTCCTGTCGCTACAAGTCCTCGTATATCTAATCCCCCAAACTGCCGCATCCATGAACCAAAAGTATGACGCAGGATGTGGAAGCCTGTTCCCAATGCGGCAAGCTCGCGCTTGGTCGCTAAAGAGCTTGTCGTGCAATCCTCACCCGCGGGAGCGGAGCCAGCTCCGTTGTTTGATCGCCCCTGACATGTTAGTCACGGGTAACAAAGTCGGTTATGGGATCAGGTTCATGCACCATCAGGTCACAGCGCTGGGTGATCCTTTGCTCCAGATTCCACCATAGGCTCAGTGAGCCAGTCTAGAGGTAAGATAGTGGTTCGTTATCCTTCCAAGGCGAACATGCTTCGTTTCCTTCGTGGAGTTGGAATTCCAGTTGGAACTATCATCGATGTGGGTGCGCAGAATCAAACCCTTGAATTAAGACAAGCATTTCCGGATCTCCGTCACATTTTGTTCGAACCTGCTTCCGAGTTCCACGATTTGTTGCGGGCCAACTATGCAAGTATGGACTACGTCCTCGTGCCAGCCGCTCTCTCTGACCACGATGGCAGGGGGTGTCTGCGCAAATTTGCGATCGACGGCAATAAGATCAGCCACTCTTGGCTGGTCGATGAGGCTAGTGACGAATCACTCGAGATAGTGACCACCATGCGTCTCGATTCTTTTATGAGGACTCGCGATGACGCCAAGCCTTATCTCTTGAAGTTGGATGTCGACGGACTCGAAATACCGATCATGCAGGGAAGCGAGCGTATTTGGGACGATATTAGCTGCATTATCGTAGAGGCGATTCTCGACAGATTTGCAGAGCGGATGAACTACTTATTGGCTAAGGGGTTCAAACTCTTTGATATTGTCGATCAATGCTACTATTATGGTATGTTTTCTCAAGTCGACCTTGTGTTTGTAGCTGAGAAACATTGGGAGAATCCTGACTTACGACCCTGGGACACTAAGAAATTCACCTGGGAACAATACGTGTATGTGGCGGATTTCGAAGGAATCGTTCAGAAATCAACACCAGTTGGAACTCGACGATTACCGTGGCTCAAATTTTGGAAGCGCCGGGCTAATGCGGGATAAGGTGATTTTCCACTCGCTCCTCGCCTATCCTGTATGAAAAACCACTCGCATAAGGCTTCGTCCGGTGCCAGCAAGCCCTCGAACTCGTTACCCCCGAAAAGCGCGGCGATGACGCGGAGAAGTCGCTGCGCCCCTTGGCCCTTGCGGATTTCACCGGTCAGGAAGCCACGCGGAAAAATCTAAAAGTCTTCATCGAGGCGGCGCGGGCGCGGCGCGAGGCGCTCGATCATGTGCTCTTTGTTGGGCCTCCTGGGCTCGGCAAGACAACCCTCGCCCAGATCGTCGCCCGCGAGCTCGGAGTGACCTTCCATTCGACCTCCGGGCCGGTCATCGCCAAGGCGGGCGATCTCGCCGCGCAGCTCACCGGGCTCGAGGAACGCGACGTGCTCTTCATCGACGAAATTCATCGTCTCAATCCGGCGATCGAGGAAATCCTCTATCCGGCGATGGAGGATTATCAGCTCGATCTCATGATCGGCGAGGGGCCGGGCGCCCGCTCGATCAAGCTCCCCCTCAAGCGATTTACCCTGGTCGGGGCAACAACCCGCGCCGGTCTTTTGACGACGCCGCTGCGCGACCGGTTCGGCATTCCGCTGCGACTCGAGTTCTACACGGTCGAGGAACTGGAACGAATCGTGCGGCGCAACGCGCGGGTGCTCGCGATCGCCATTTCCGATGACGGCGCCAATGAAATCGCCAGGCGTGCGCGGGGGACTCCCCGCATAGCTGGGCGGCTGCTGCGCAGGGTTCGCGATTTCGCGGCCGTCGGCAACGAACCGGAAATCACCCGCGGCGTCGCCGACAAAGCGCTGCGTCTCCTCGATGTCGATGCGATCGGGCTCGATACGATGGACCGCCGCTATCTCGAGACGATCGCACTCTCGTTCGGCGGCGGCCCGGCCGGGATCGAGACGATCGCCGCTAGCCTGTCCGAGCCGCGCGATGGGATCGAGGACATTATCGAACCCTTTCTTATCCAGCGTGGTTTCGTGCAACGCACCCCGCGCGGTAGAATACTGACGCCGCACGCCTTCCGCCATCTAGGTCTCCCGGAACCGGCGGGGGAGAGGCCGCAACTGCCGCTATTTTTGGAGGAAGAGGGCGAATCGCAGGGCTATTAATCAGTGCATAAATAAATAAACGCATGTTTTTCGTGACGTGGGGAGTTGCGGATGATTCCATGCGGGCATGAGAAAGGACGGCCCGCGCAAATTGGATCATAGTGCCTTGGAAGCGCGCGGTGTGTGCAGGAAGGCGAAAGCCCCGAGGCTCGCGGCTGGCATCCAAGAAATGTGGAACGCGAGCCTTGCATCGATCCGGCAAAGACTCGCGACCATCCACGCCGAGCGTTGCTACCGCCCCCACGCCAGCCTTAGGCGCGACTGGCGTCAAGCCGTCGCGCCTTGTTGGATCGGAGACAGGGAGTTTCGGCGCTTGCATAGGGGGTGTCGAGGGGCAGAAAAATCGCCCCGGCGCGGATCGCGCCGAGATAAAGCATGAGCACCTCGACCGATTTTTCCACCTGCTCGGCGACGCGATCGCCGGACTTAAGCCCAAGTTCGGCGAGCGCCCCCGCGTAGCGTCCCGAACGCGCGATCACCCCCGCGTAGGTTAAGGCGAAGCCCGCCGGGGTTTCGAGAAAAACCGGTTCTCTCGCCCTTCGATCGCATCGCGGATTTTTTTGAACAGGTGATTTGTCATCGGCGGCCGGAAGGTACATGTCCAGGTCGCAACGGCACACCATATATGTTTCGAACAGGCAGGGTATCATGGCCGCGCCGGAGCAGTCGCGGCGGCGGATAGCGGCCAAACTGCTGCTTATTGTCAAAATGTCGTTTCGAGTAACTCTAATCTAGGCAAGGCCGCCGTTCTCATTTGGAACGATTGTAATATGCTATTCTGGTCTTGCGTATTATTAAACAACGAGTTAGGTAGCCGCTGTCCGGCTCATCCCTTGGCTTCAGGCTTGGTACCTCGATGATCGTTTGTTCCTGCAATGTCGTCACCGACTCAGAAATAAGAGCGACCCTGGCCTGCGGGGCATGCCCACGCACGCCATTCGCGGTCTACGAGCGTCTCGGCTGCCGTCTAAATTGCGGGCGTTGCATCGCCACCGTCCGGACGATCATCAACGAGGCCAACGCCGGGACGGCGACCGGCGGCTCGTCCCGCGAGGCTTGCGAGACGGATGCTGTCGAGTTGTGCCCGGTGTAGGCCGTTCTCGTCTTCGCGCCTCGGGATCGAGCCGCCTCTCCCTTTTCCATGCCGCCCCATGCGGTGTCTTTCCGGGCGCGGTTTATCCGTCTATATGAAGTTCCGTCCATATGAAGCATGGCGGTGTTGCCACGCGGCCGTCGTCACGGCTCCGACGGCATGAGCGCCAGCGTTTAGGAGCTTGGAACAATGAGGGGCGACGACCGAGTCCTCGAATATCTCAATCGCAGCCTGCGCAGCGAGCTGACAGCCATCAATCAATATTGGCTCCATTATCGTATCTTCGATAATTGGGGCTATAAAGATCTGGCGACGAAATGGCGCGAAGAGTTGATCGAGGAAATGCACCATGCCGATCGCTTAACCGCTCGTATTCTTTTTCTGGAGGGATTCCCCAACCTCCAAGTCCTCGACCCGCTGCGGATCGGACAAACGGTAGCGGAAATTCTTCGCTGTGACCTCGACACCGAGACCGCCGCGCGCGCGCTCTATACCGAAGCCGCCGAATATTGCATTTCCGCCCACGACCTCGTCTCCAAGGAGCTCTATGACGAACTGCTAATCGATGAGGAAAAGCACATCGATTTTTTGGAAACGCAGTTGGAGCTCATCAAACAACTCGGCGTCCAGCTCTACAGCCAAAAGCATATTGGCGGGCTTGAAGACAGCAAATAGAGAAATTTCAGTCGGTGGCCGGGATCGCCCGCGAGGCTCGCGAAATCTTCCGCGCGGTTGGCGCGCCGGCGGCGCCCTTTAACCCCAACGCTCATGCCCCGTAGCTGGCATTCCTCATGTGACGTGAATTGATATTTGGTCCAGAAGCAATAGATGATCCTCCATGCTGTCGTAGCGGAGCAAGCCATGGGTGCGCGGATTATTCCGTTCTTCGAAAAGGTGACCGAAACCTTTAGCTACCTCGTCATAGATCCTCCGGCGCAAACCGCCGCGATCATCGATCCGGTGCTCGACTATGATCCCGCCGCAGGACGGATAAGGACGCACTCCGCCGATGCCATCGCCAAAATGGTTCAAGCCGAGGGGCTGCGCGTCGAATGGATTCTGGAGACGCACGTCCACGCCGACCATCTTTCGGCGGCGGGCTATTTAAAGAAAAAGCTCGGCGGCGTGCTCGGCATTGGTTCGAATGTCCGGCAGGTGCAACAGATTTTGGGCAATTTGTTCAACGACAAGCCGGCAATCCCGCCCGGCGCCGGTTTCGACCATCTGTTTGATGACGGCGAAACTTTTCGCGTCGGTACACTCGATGTGAAAGCGCTCTATACTCCGGGTCATACGCCGGCCGACATGAGCTACATGCTGGAAGACGCCGTGTTCGCCGGCGACACCCTCTTCATGCCGGACTATGGAACGGCGCGATGCGATTTCCCGGGCGGCGATGCGCGGGCGCTTTATCGCTCCATCCGGCGGATTCTGGAATTGCCGCCGCAAACCCGGCTCTTCATGTGCCACGACTATGCCCCGGGCGGCCGCGCCCACGCCTTCGAGACGACCGTCGCCAACGAGCGGGCGCAAAACGTCCATGTCCATGACGGCGTCACCGAAGACGCGTTCGTCGCGCGGCGTACCGCGCGCGATGCAACGCTCGACACGCCGAGGCTTTTTCTGCCGTCGCTGCAGGTCAATATGCGCGCCGGCGAACTGCCGCCGCCCGAGTTGAACGGCCGGCGTTATTTCAAGATCCCGATCGAGACTTCAACTATTTGATTTTCAGCGATCCGTTGCCGGTCATATCGGTCCTTTCAACGGGCAAGCGCTCGAGAGCAAGATCGCCAAGCTGGAACGATCGTTTTCGCCTGGACGTTGCGGCGGGATCAGGGCAATAAGGCTGTTGCCTTTTGGCCCCGCATATCTGGATATAAGTCTTGTTTTTTCGCGGAAGGATGGCCGAGCGGTTTAAGGCAGCGGTCTTGAAAACCGCCGTGGACGCAAGCCCACCGTGGGTTCGAATCCCACTCCTTCCGCCATTGGCCGCCGATTGCCCTCTATAGTGCGATATAGCCGCCGATGGCCGCATCATCACCAAGTAGCACACACCGCCGATTCCACGCTCTAGTGTCCCGATTCCGAAGTTCCTATGCACATTTTACGTGTGTGTCGAGTGTGCGGCGGCAGAAGCGTTCGATGGATGCGAGGATGTCATCGGCGGATTTTGTCCAGCGGAACGGCTTGGGCGCGGCATTTCTGATTTTGATATAAGCGGTGATCGCGGCTTCCAGTTCGGCTACGGATCGATGCGCGCCGCGCTTGATCTGCTGCTCGGACAAGAGCGCGAAGAAGCGCTCGACCTGATTGACCCAGGATGAGGACGTCGGCGTGAAGTGGACGTGCCAGCGCGAACGCTTGGCGAACCAACTGCGGATCAGTTTGGTCTTGTGGCTCGACGCGTTGTCCATGACGACGTGCATGTCGAGATCAGTGGGCACGTTGCGCTCGATTTCGTCGAGGAACTTGCGGAACTCCTGGGCGCGGTAGCGCGGCATGCATTTGCCGACGATCGTTCCCGCTTTCACATCGAGCGCAGCGCACAGCGTCGTCGTGCCGTGGCGTTCGTAGTCGTGGGTGCGCCGCTCGATCTGACCAGGCCGCAATGGCAGCAGCGGTTGTGTGCGGTCCAGCGCCTGGATCTGGCTCTTTTCATCGACACAGAGCACCAGAGCCCGCTCCGGCGGGTCGAGGTAGAGGCCGACAATATCACGCACTTTCTCAACGAACTGAGGATCGGTCGAAAGCTTGAAAGTCTCGCTGCGATGCGGGGCCAACGAGAAAGCGTTCCAGATGCGATGCACTGTCGAGATGGATACGCCGGACGTTCTCGCCATCGAGCGCGTGCTCCAATGCGTTGCGTCGGCCGGCATCGTCTCCAGCGTCTTCGTCACGACTTCGGCGATCTTCTCGTCACCGATCTTGCGCGGCGCGCCGCAGCGCGGCTCGTCATCGAGGCCATCCAAGCGCTTTTTGGCAAACCGCTTTCGCCATTGTCCGACAGTCAGCCGGGAGACGCCGAGTGTGGCCGCGATCGCGCAATTGTTCATGCCATCAGCGACCAACAGCACGATCTCGGCTCGCACCGCATCGACCCGAGCAATCTTTCGGCGACGCGCGCGCATTTCCAACTCGCTGCGCTCGCTGGCCCCGAGTGTGATCTTCACCGCCGGACCGCGCGCCATTTCCACCTCCGAATCAAGAAGACACGGAGAGGGAATCACGACCCAATGGTTATGACTAGGAATTTCCGAGACAGGACACTAGCCCATTCGCTTCTATCAGTAATCAGGCTGGGGGATGACAAGAATTGCTGCGTACAACAGCGCAATATCGCGTGACGTGCGCGGAGCCGAATTGTGGCTAAGTCGCTGATGAGCGGATCGCGGAAGGGGTGGACTCGAACTCACTGCAAAACGTCAACAGCCAAGTCATTTATTCAGACCTGGTTTCGTCGGGTGCCGCAGAGAGACACGCGCAGGCAAATTTATTCTGCAGATTGCGTCGCCAAGCTGCAAGCGAGAAAGCGCCCTTGCAAGGTCGGCATAATTATGCGTATATATGCGCATAATTATGCCGACCTCCAGGAGGGTCAAATGACGATCAATCGACTGAAACATTTCCGGATCATGAATGCCGAGACCCAGACCCAAGCCGCCAAGGCGGCGGGCGTGACGCAGCCGACGTATCAGCGCTGGGAAACCGGCAAGGCCGAGATCCCGAAAAGCCACCTTGCCAAGCTGGCAAAGCACTTCAAGATCACCGAATTGGAATTGCTTGGTCGGCACCCGTCGAAAAAGGCAGCGTTCTATGACGACGAAGCTCCGCTGGACCTGCAATATTACGGTGAGTGTGCGGTGCATTTCGGCGGCGGCGGCGAGCCGTTGGTGCTTTCGATTTCGGAAGCGGCGTACGCGCAAGCCTATCGCGAGTTGCAGAGCGACAAGCGGTTCATCGTTATCAAGGACTTGGGCAACCGT
This sequence comes from uncultured Alphaproteobacteria bacterium, assembly GCA_963706215.1. GTDB lineage: Bacteria > Pseudomonadota > Alphaproteobacteria > Rhizobiales > Beijerinckiaceae > Methylocapsa. The sequence goes on from OY970154.1 coordinate 1,849,721, forward strand.
ACCGTGGCGATCCAGCACAAAGCGATTTCGGAGTTTTATTTTTCCAGTGAAGCTTATGACACCTACGGGCCGGATCATGATGACTACAAACTGGCAACGCCAATCCAGATGCCTGACACCCGCGACTGGGCCATCGTCGAGGCCATTCGAGATGAAGAGGTTGCCGGGGGCGACTACACGTCGGATTTTGCTAAGGAAGATATTGAGCGCGTCCAACGCCAGATCATGATTACCGACGAGCAGTTCGATGAGTTGGTCGCCAAGGGCGCCATCAAACCCGAGGACCTCGCGATTGAGAAGGCCGCGAGAGCGGCGGAAACCGATGAGATTGTGGCCCTAGCTCACACGGTGACGGTCCAGTTCTCGACCGGCAAGCGGCGGGAAATCGCCTATGTCGATTGCAACCTTTTCGAATGCATCGAGCCTCTTATTGATATCCATTATCCCTACAGCGGAAACGATGACGACGAACCGAGCATGATCCGGTTACCGTATGAGGGCTATCATCGCACCGCGTTCTTCAACCCAGACGTGCTGGATTATATTTCGTTCCCGACCCACAAAATCGAAGAGGATGAAGTCGAGAGCTATGACGACGGGCTGATCGACGGCGATGAAGCCAATAGTGACGATGCCATGGTGATCAAGCTGCCGAAGACCAAAAAGAGGGAGAGGACGAAATGAGAACTGACGTATCCTTGCCTTACAGCCGTGAACAGATTGAGAAGATGCTGGCCACACTTGACGAGTGGCAGGTTCGCGAGACGCGCGTTGACGCCGGCGAACACCACGGTTCGTGGCAGCCTCTCCGATGTAACCCAAGCTTACCTCAAGGGGACCGATCCCTGGTTCGAGTACCTTGAGGACCACCACCACGTCCAGGCTCACTGCGCGCGGGGGAAGTGGAGCACGTCCTCTCATCGTCGAAACTAGCGATAAGGAGGATTTAGAGGGCTATGGGGTAGACATAGTTCTCATCAGGGTCCCGTATGTCCCGCCAACCGCACATTTTGCGCTGTGACGCGATGGGCTATCCTGCGCCCACCTGTGCCACTATGAGGCTTCTTCAGCACAGAGGCGTGGAAGCCAACATATCCCTGCGCGGCATCCGTCAATCTGGAAAGGTCACCTGAATGTTGAAGAGGTCTCCCGAATAGCGGCGATCAACTAACCGGCCCCTGCCGCAAGTAGCTGTCGTGGATCAACATACAGGGCAAGCGAAATGAGGGAGTATCCCATCGACCGAGCATTCGGCCGTCAGTCCTTCGGGGCGGATCCTGGCGGCTACCACGCCGCACGACCGGCATATCCCGACTGGGTGTTCGAGGTTCTATCGGAGCGGTGCGGCCTTGCGCACGGCACGACGACGTTCGAGATTGGGGCGGGTACCGGAACGGCAACTCGTCGGTTGCTCGATCTCGGTGCGAAACCCTTGGTCGCCGTCGAGCCCGATCCTCGTCTGGCGACCTACCTTCGCGAAACCATCCGAGACGAGGCGCTCGGGGTGATCGTCTCATCGTTCGATGAAGCCGCCTTAGACGCGGCCTGTTTTGATCTCGGCGTCAGCGCTACGGCCTTCCATTGGCTGAACGAGGACATGGCGCTGACCAAAGTCGCAGAGATGCTCCGGGCGGGAGGTTGGTGGGCGATGGTCTGGAACGTGTTCGGCGATGACAGCCGTCCCGATCCCTTTCACGAAGCAACCAAGGCACTGCTCCACGGGCCTTCGAGCCCTTCGGCGGGCGCACGTGATATTCCGTTCGCCCTCGATGCCGAGGCCCGCGTGGCGGCGCTGGAGCGAACCCACGCGTTCGATGCCATCGAGCATCGAAGTAGTGCCTGGCCACTCGTCCTCGATCCTGACCAAACCGTCGCCCTCTATGCGACCTATTCCAATATCAACATCCGCCGTGACCGCGAAACCGTTCTCGCCGAACTGGGCTGCATTGCCCGTGATGAGTTCCACGGCCGCGTGATCCGCAACATGACCACCAGCCTCTACATCGCGCAGCGACGACCTTGACCGATTACCCTGTCTGAAGAACGGCGCTACGTCGGATACCCAGCAAGAGCCAGACAACACCGTACCATCAATCCTCGAACCGTAGGGGACCTGCGGTCGCTGCTTCAATCATAGGGCTATAGCGTAGGCATAGTGCTCATCATCGTCGGGCGTGGCCCGCCATTCATTCGAAAAAAATCATGTTGTTTCAATGTGTTGCAAGTTTGTCCTGCCGTGGACCCATATATTTACTCACGCGGCAGCGACAGGCCTATTCGTGATGCTCATGGTTATTCTAGTGTATAGTCTCACGCAACGCTTTACAATGTGATCCGGGACGTGTATACTGCGCTGCATGTGGACAGGCAGCCCGGCACTCGACATGACGCCCGCGGACAAGGCGGCCTTGGCACGGCTGGCGCGTTCCGGCAAGACGGAGCAGCGCATCGCTTTGCGGGCGCGGATTATTCTGGGCGCGGCCGAAGGAAAATCAACCAACGCGCTGGCGAAAGAACTTGGCACATCGCGTCCAACCATCATCGGCTGGCGCAACCGCTTTGCCGAAGGCGGCGTTGACGCGCTTTATCAAGATCGTCCCCGGGGACGCAGTTTCAAACCTTTGCCACCAACAAAAGAAACCGAAGTCGTTGAAAAAACCTTGACCCCGCCCGCGCACGCGACGCACTGGAGCTGCCGCTCGATGGCTAAAATCAGCGGTGTCAGCAAAGCTTCGGTGCAGCGGATTTGGGATGCGCACGGCCTGAAACCGCATCTGGTCAAGACGTTCAAACTGTCCAACGATCCGCATTTTATCGAAAAACTTGAAGATGTTATCGGCCTGTATATGAACCCGCCGGAACACGCGCTGGTGTTCTGCATCGACGAAAAAAGCCAGATCCAGGCACTTGATCGCACCCAGCCTGGCTTGCCGATGAAGAAAGGCCGCCAAGGCACCCTGACGCATGACTACAAGCGCAACGGGACAACCACATTGTTTGCCGCGCTCGATGTCCTGAAAGGCGAAGTCATCGGTCAGTGCATGAAGCGCCATCGGCATCAGGAATTTCTGGCTTTTCTAAAAACCATCGACCGCAACACGCCCAAACAACTCGACATTCACGGCATTGCCGACAACTACGCGACCCATAAAAAACAGGAAGTCAGGGATTGGCTCGCCAAACACCCGCGCTTTCACCTCCACTTCATTCCAACCTCGTCATCGTGGTTGAACCTCGTCGAACGCTGGCTCGGAAAGATCACCACGGAGCGTATTCGCCGCGGTGTTTTCACGAGCGTGCCGGAACTTGAAGCCGCCATCCGCGACTATATCAAGCACAACAATGCCGATCCGACGCCTTTCGTCTGGACAAAATCCGCCAACGCCATCATCCTCAAGGTCAATCGCGGCAGAGCGGCGCTGAAAATGCCACCGCTCGCGCGCCAGGATAAATTGTAACCTTTTGCACGAGATACTACACTAGTTGCGGGGCAAAAGCCGGCGTGAGGCAATGGATCTTGGTTCGCCGACCGTGCCAATAAGGGCCCCGGGGCGCGGCCGTCCCGGCTTGTCTCTTGCCCGCCTCGCTCGCGCCAAGCGAAAGACAGAGAGCTTATTGGCTCGTTCACGGAAATCCTGAAGCGTGCTGCTTTCCGGGCTGGCCAGCGTTTGGACGAAATGCACGGGAATGGGAAACGTTCTGGCCGCAATAGACCGGCACTGTATCTCGGCGATACGGTAAATTTGCAAGACCTAGGCGTCTCACGGGTGCAACGCGGCCGCTGGCGAAAATTCAGCCGCATGGGCGAGAAAACTCTGGAAGAAAGCATAGCCCACGCTAAAAATTGATGACCGCATCCACAGATTCGGCGCTAGCGACGGCAGCGTAGTTATCGTGATAACGGCGGCGCGACAGACCAGCGCGCGCAGTTATCGAGCGCACGTTGGCCTTGCGTGCCAAATTCCCGTTGGCAACTCGCCATAATGCGCTGCATGGGATCATCCCGTTCGGAGGCGGTCAAAGGGACAGGTGGCAACATGATGAGCAACATTCTCATCCGGTTAGGAGGACCCCAATCTGGCGTAACCTGTCAAGCGCATAATTCCCCGAACTCTGCCAGTACCTCATCCAAAATTCTCGACATCTGGTTGGCGTGCGCGACACAGGAGGAGATCGCGGGGGCGGCTTCTAAACGCGCATGCGCGATGCGCCAGCGGCGAGGCCAGAGAGGGAGGTATCGTGATCCGGTGGCGCAGGCCGGTTAAATAACCACACGCTTAGCACGATTAACGCCACGCACCCGAGTACCAAAAATATGTTGCGAACGCGTTGCACGATCTTCGCGAGTTCCAGCTCAGGGACGGGCTCTCTCGCGCGCATCATAAAGTATGTGAGCAAACCCGCGATGCCGATCACCGCTGGCGCCAACTTCAGGAAGATCATCACGTCCATGAAGCATGATTCCGAAATAGCGAAGTCATGGGCAGACTTAATCACGGCCGCCTGCCGAAGATCATACTTTTCTTTTTGGCGGCCGTCCATGGCGCCGAGGCCTTCGAGCAGGGCAATCGGGTAAACAGGCTCGCGAGCTTCTGGGCTTGCCGAATTTGTGGCGTGGACGCCGTTTTACGCCAATCACGCTTCCTGAAGGTGGCATTGCCGGTCGAGGTTTCGCGGTACGCGAGCTTTAGACCTCTCATCGGCGAGCACCTCTCCGGATTAAATTCGTCATTCGTTCCCTCAGTGTCCGTCTCGAAAGATGTTGAATCCCATGAATCGCTTGTGATTCGAGAGTGGCGGTCCGATTCGGAGGAGGCCGCCGATGTGGACGGACGGAAACCGGGCGGAATACAATCGCGACAAGCGGCGTTATCCGAGCGGCGTGACGGACGAGGAAGGGGCGAAGCAAGCTTTGCAAGCAAAGATTGCGGAGGGGCATGTCGAGCCGCTCATTCCCCCGGCCAAACGGGGCGGCCGCAAGCGGGAAGCCAACATGCGGGAGGTGTTCGACGGCGTCATCTACGTGCCGGGCACGGGATCCCAATGGCGCGGCATCCCCAAGGATTTGCCGCCCAAGGGCACGCTGTATCGCTACTTTCGCGACGGGGCTTGGGACGGCGTTCCGGATCGCATCCATGACGCGCTCTACGTGAAGTGCCGCGAACAAGCCGTACGCGAAGCGAGCCCAGCGGCGGCGGTCATCGGCGGAAAGACGCGTGAAAAGCGCCGGACCCTCCGGCAAGCTCAGGAGGGGGCGCGCATCGATCCGCACGGCTATCACGCGGGCAATCCTTCGGTGAACTCAGAAGATCAAGGGCAAGAAGCGCCACGTTCCCGCCGATACGCAAGGCTTGCCGATCGGCGCCATCGTTCATTGCGCCAGCATTCAGGATCGCGGCGGCGGCGTCTTGCTGCTTTCGACGCTGTCCGGCCGCTTTCCCTTTCTCGAAAAACTGTTCGCCGGTGGCGCGTATCAAGGGCCGGTCTTTGCCGGCGCGCTCGCCGGCATTCCGCCTCGTGTTAAAGACCGAGACCGTCAAACGCCGCGATCAGGCGAAAGGCTTCGTGACCTTGCCCAAGCGCTGGATCGCCGCGCGGCCGATCGCATGGCTGAACCGCTGTCGAAGACGGGCCAAGGATTGGGAGAACCTCAACGCCGCAACCGTCGTCTTCCTCCGTTCCGCCTCCCTTCGACACATGCTACGAAGGCTCTGCAATGGTTGACGAACTTCCGGGACGGACACTAAGAGCCTGACTCAAAAGACAACTATCGCGCGAGTCGTCTGACCGCGATCTGGATGCAGGCCAGTGTGACGAAGGCGGCGAGGGTTAGGCCGAGATTTTCGTAATCCTTGGCGATGCGGCGATTCCGGCCGAACCAAGAGAAAGTCCGCTCGACGACCCAGCGGCGCGGCAAGACGACAAAGCCCTTCAGGTCGTCACCGCGCTTGACGATTTCGAGGTGCAGCACCGGAACTTTGGCAACGGCGGCTTCGACTTGCCACGCGTTGTAGCCATTGTCCGCCCAGACCAGTTCGAGCCAGGGAAAGCGGTTGCGGATCTTGTCGAGGACAAGCGTTGCACCGTCGCGGTCCTGGATGCCTGCGGAATGAACGATGGCCCGTAGCGGCAGGCCTTCGGTATCGACAAGGGCGTAAATCTTGCGTCCCTTGACCTTCTTACCGGCATCATAACCTACCTCGCCATCAAAACCGCCCCCTTTTCCGCCGCCTTCAGCGTCTGGCTGTCGATGACAGCTGCCGTGGGGCTCGCCTCTCGCCCGAGTTGCTCGCGCAAAGTCATGTGCAGCTCTTCCCAGATGGCCTCCCACACGCCGTCCTTCTGGAACTTGCGGAAAATATTGTAGACCGTTGAGCGCGGCGGAAATTCGTCGCGCGGCAGATAGCGCCAAGGGCAGCCCGTGCGAAGCAGGTAGAAGATCGCGTTCATCGCCGCCCGCATATCGGTCTTGCGTGGCCGCCCGCCAGGCAAGGCTTCGGGAATCAAAGGCTTCAGCCGCTCCCATTCCGCATCCGTCAAATTGCTCGGATAGCGATCTTCGTCACGCCAATAGATCGCTCGCTGCTCTTTCGTCCACATCGCGAATCACCGCATCAGTTGCAAATGATGCCGTGAATCATGCAACCATCCCGCGTGCAATACCCTTTTGAGACAGGCTCTTAGGCGCCACGATAGCGGCTTGTGTCGATCCTATCCACCGCGGCGGAACATTATTGATCACGGAGCATTACGTGAAAGGGGCGGCGAACGCGCAACGCCGCTTGACCCTGCCAATAAGGCTAAAGGGGGACAATCTGATGTTTCAAATCACCGGCTATGTGGAGAATGTCGGCTCATTGGTCTGGAACGATTTTTCGCTGTTCAGCTGCCGGGCCGCCTCGCGAACCAAAAGGCTCGGCGCTTGATCCGATAGACGCTGGGCCCTTCTCAAGGGAGAGAATGGCATGTTTGACTCGAAGGAACTCTTGAACGTGTTAACCGGAGGCAATCCGGGCTCGCGCGCCGAAGCCGCCGCTGCCGCCAATGACGCCCTCGAACGTGGCAAACAGGTCGCGACCGACGCAGCGAACCAGACTGCGGCCGCGGTTTCAAGCGCGCTTGGAAAGGCCCAGGACAGACTTCAGGGCACTGAAGCCGCGGCTTACCTCGGCAAGGCGAAGGAAATCGTTGGCCAGAACCCAGTTGGAATTACCGCGGCCCTGGGCGGGCTCGCGGCCATTCTTCTTGGCACTCAGGGCGGGCGGGCGGTCACCGGCAGCGCCGTCAAGCTGGGCGGCCTCGCCGCGATCGGCGGCCTGGCCTATAAGGCGTTCCGGAACCATCAGGAGGGACGCCCGCTCACCGCAGGCGTGCCGGGCCTTGAGCAATTAACCGCGGCTCCAAGCGGTTCCGGCTTTTCTGAAGAGGCGCACACCAATGCGTCCGCGCTTCTGCTGGTCCGGGCGATGGTCGCGACGGCTGCCTCCGACGGAGTCGTCGAGCCCTCGCAACGGGTCAAGATCGTGGGCGAACTGAAGGACGGGGGCCTTGACGCGCAAGCCGCGGAGTTTCTCGACGCTGAAATCCAACATCCCGCCACGATCGATGAAATCGTGAAGGGCGTCGGATCGTCGAAGGAGCTCGCTCTCCAGGTTTACGCAGCGGCGCATCTCGTCGCCTCATCCGAGCCGGAAAAGCGCTTCCTTGAGGATCTCACCGCGGCGCTGACCCTTGATCCGAGCCTCATTGCGCACTTCAATCAGACCGCCCTGTTGCATACGGCTTCGGCGCATTAATGAATTATTAACTCGGGCTCAGAAGGGCGGGCTCGATGGTGATGACCATTCAACGCGGGAGGAGACGATGAGTATCTCTGGAACCATTATGAGCAAGATCTTCGGCGCGAGCAAAACTCCCGCCGCACCGGCTTCGGCGTCCGGGTCGACCAGCGCCGCTGTGTCTGCGCCACCATCGGCTCCTGTTGCGGGGTCTGCGCCGCCTGCTCCCGCTGCTGGGGCAACGCCCGCTGCTCCTGCCGGATCGGTGGACGTGGCCGCGATCCTCGACGCGCTCAACGAGAAGCATCCCGAGGAACTCGACTGGCGCAAGTCGATCGTCGATCTGATGAAACTTGTCGGACTCGACAGCAGTCTTACCGCCCGCAAGCAGCTCGCGTCGGAATTGAACTATGCGGGCGACACCAGCGATTCCGCGTCAATGAATATCTGGCTGCACAAGCAGATGATGGCGAAGATCGCCGCAAACGGCGGAAAACTGCCAGCCGGCCTTGCGCACTGAGGCGCGCCTAGGATCTGACTTCCAAAACTGGTCCGTGGCGATTTTCGCCACGGGCGTTTTACGCGACCGGCATATCAAGTGCCGGTGAATCCTTCCTGGAGACTTCCAAGACGAGCCATCCATTCGCTCGTCCAAAGCGCTTCGCGCTCCGGAACCTTTGGCTCATTCCGCCTGGGTCGGGCAAAAGAACAGATCACCCGCCAATCGGCGAAGCGCGGGACGCGGCCTTCTGAGCGCGCCTAAGGGCGAGCCGCGTCTTCAAAACCTACGCCGGCATTCTCGACCCCTGCTGCTTCGCCTGGATCAAGCTCATCGAGATGCCTTGGAAAATCATCTCCATCGGAACAAGAGAGGGGGCCGATCGGTCATGATCAACAGGACTTGGGATCGGCGCGTCGAAATCGACGTCTCGATTCGCGCGGATTGGTTCTCGCCGGCTAAGCCGGCGCCAGCGTCGTGACCCTCGATCCGAACTTATCCTGGCCCATGTGTTCAGGGGCGAGCGCATCCATGCCGGCGGCACGACCGTGCCGGTTCGGTGTCGCTCCAACGCCGCCGCCGAATGGGCCGTGCGCGGCATCGCCATCATCTGGGGCAGTTGGACGTTCGCCGGCTCTGACGCCGGAGGGCAGGAAGCGGCCGTGGTCCCCACGCCGATCGAGACCTGCGAATTAAGCGACGTCGATCCACCGGCCTGGCGCGCCCACGTTCCCGCGAAGCGGCGCGACGAATGAGCGCCATGGAATTGGACGCCGCGCCGGCAGGCAATCGCAGACGCGGCTTGAGCCACGGCGGCGTGGATCTCGGCGACCTCGTCTCGCCCCCGCGTTCATACGTCCGTTGCGCGAAACGGCTCGGCAAGGTGGCCGAATGTTTCGACCACTTTTTCGTAAACCGGCCGCTTGAACGGAACGATCAGGGCGGCGAGACGGCCGATCGACTCCCATCGCCACGCGTCGAATTCCGGTCGCTGTCCGCCGGCGGGCGTATCGATGTCGATTTCGTTTTCGTCGCCGTCGAAACGCAGCGCGAACCATTTTTGCCGCTGGCCGTGAAACCGGCCCTTCGAGGATTTCCTTAAAACGCCGTCCGGGAGATCGTAGCTGTACCATTCCGGCGACTCCGCCAGAAAGGTCGTGGAAGACACGTTGGTTTCCTCGCGCAGCTCGCGCAAGGCTGCCTGATAAGGCGCTTCGCCCGCGTCGATCCCACCCTGCGGCATTTGCCATTCGTGCCCTTGGCGCAGGTGCTCGGGTACCTTCCTGTTGCGGCGGCGACCGACGAAGACGAGCCCAGAGCGATTGAAGAGCATGATTCCGACGCAAGGGCGGTAATATAGAGAATCCATTGCCGCCTTACCTCACGGTCGACGATCCAATCGCCAAGGCAGGTTGCCGGCTTGGCATGGCTGCGCTTAGCGGGATGAGCGCAATGCCTCGCGCCTCTAGCGCGCGGGCAAAGCGGCCGATAATTGCGATCGAGGGCGGAAGCGCGCTGGCAACCCCGATCGCCACGCCCTTGTCGCGAGCGATGGCTTCGAGCCGCGCGAGGGCCGCTTCGATTGCCTCGGGCGCGGCCTTCGAATCGAGGACAACGTCGGCGCGCGCGGCCGCAAGGGCCTGCCCGGGCGCGAGCGTCATGGCGAGGCTCTGCGCGGACGTCCCGTCATCGACGTAAAATAAGCCGCGCGCGGCAATCTCGCGCAAGACCGGCGTCAAAGCCCTTGCATCCGCCGTGAGCTTGCCGCCGAGAAAATTCGCGACGCCCGCATAGCCGGTGAACCGGCTCATCAGCCAGGTAAGATTGTCGATATTCGCGGCTTTCCCGGCACCCGCGAGAAGCGTGTGCGGGCCGGGATTGTCGCGCCGGAAATCGAAGGGCTCCATTGGAATTTGCAAGACGATCTCATGGCCTGCCTCGCGCGCGCGCGCCGTTTCGTGCGCAAGATCGGCTCCATAGGGCGCGAAGCCGAGCGTGACGGCGCCCGGCAAACTTGCTATCGCCGATTCCGTCGCGCGCGGAGCAAGACCCATGCCGCCAACCAGCAAGGCAATGCGCGGCGAGCCCTGGGTCAATCCGCCGCCGGATACGGCGGGGCGGGCATAAACCTCGGACGGCCGCGCGCCGTCGGCCCCAATGCGCGGGATTGGGCCATGCGGCGTTTGTTCGATAAGCCGCGGGTCGGGCGCCGCCGGGAGGCCCGTGTTCAGCGCCTTCGCCACATCGATGATGAGAGCGTCGGGCGCGGCGGCGCCCCCGGCACGAATGATTTTCACGCCGGTCCGCCGCTCGACCGCCTCCGTCCCCAAACCGGCTTTCTGGGCAGGCACCGTTGCGGTGGTGTCGCTCGCGACCTCCGCGATACGTTGCGGCGGGTGGGCGTGACTGGGTCCCCCGGCTGGAGTTTCGTAAGGCGCCGATCCGGGCGCCGAAACTCCGTTCGCGGCGTGAAGCGGCGCGCCTGGCGGTCTGACCAGGCCCGGCAAAAACGCCGCAAGAACAGCAAGCAACCCCAGGCCACCCATGGCAACCGCCGCATAAAGCGCATTGGCGCGCGGCGGGCGCTTTTGAACCGGGAACTGTCCCAAGGGAGCATCCAGATCGTCGTCCGTCATATCTGATCGCTATCCTGCGTTGGCACACATGCAAACCGGGGCAAGAGCCAACCGGCGCCCGCCAGAGGGAGGAACACGGCGGCGCCGCGGCAGGCCCGGCAAAAGCCCGGAACGGCCGCCAGCCGCGACCCGCTCCGCCCGCCGGCGTTCCAGGCCCAGCAGGCCGAAGCTGCGGCGTCCGACCCTACTCCGGCCGCGATTGACCGGTTCATGGTCCGGCGTCTGCGTGTTCGCATGGCCGAAACGCAGCAGCCGCCCTCACTTTCACGGATCATGCTTGCGCGGGGCCGTCGCTTCGCTTCCAGCACTCATCGGGAATGACCGCCGGTTTCGGACCCTGGCCGTTTAACAATGTTCTTTAGGCCTCCTCGCGGACGCCTCTCAATTCGGAACCTTCGCGGGTTCGCTCGCGGGCGCCGCGGTGAGTTTGTTCATCGCCTTGTTGACGCCGCGCAGAATATCTTCGGCGGCGATCAATTGCTTGTCGTTTTTGGGATCGGGCGGGACATAGGCTTGCGAACCTCCCATTTCGTCCGCGCCGTTCTTCAAATGGCCGCGCAGCGAAGCTTCGCCCTTTGTGTCATCCTTGCCCTTGAGCTCGGCGGGCACATCCTGCAACACGGTCACGTCGGGGTCGATCCCCTTTGCCTGGATCGAGCGGCCGGACGGCGTGTAATAGCGGGCCGTGGTAAGCCGCACGGCGCCGTTATTCTGGCCGAGTGGGATGATCGTCTGCACCGACCCCTTGCCGAATGAGCGGGTGCCGAGAATGGTCGCGCGTTTATGATCCTGCAACGCGCCGGCGACGATTTCCGAAGCCGACGCCGAGCCGCCATTAATCAGGACGACCACCGGCTTGCCCTTGGACAAGTCGCCGGGACGCGCATTGTAGCGCATTGTTTCATCGGCATTCCGGCCCCGGGTCGAAACGATTTCGCCGCGGTCGAGGAAGCAATTGACGACGGCGATCGATTGGTCGAGCAAACCGCCGGGATTGTTGCGCAGGTCGAGAATGTAGCCTTTGAACTTGGCCGCCGGGATATCGTTTTGGAATTTTTGGATCGCCGCGCGAACCCCCTCAAACGTCTGTTCGTTGAACTGGGTGATTCGAATGTAGCCGATATCGTCGCCTTCCTGGCGTTCGCGAACCGATTTGATCTGGATCACGGCGCGGGTAACCTTGATATCCTGCGGGTCCTTGTTAGATCCGCGTAAAATCTTGAGCGTCACCGAGGTATCCGGCGCGCCGCGCATCTTGTCGACCGCCTGGTTGAGGCTCAAGCCCTGAACATTCTCGCCGTCGATGGCGCTGATAATGTCGCCGGACAAGATCCCCGCGCGCGAGGCCGGAGTGTCGTCGATTGGCGTGACGACCTTGATAAGCCCGTCCTCCTGCGTCACCTCGATGCCAAGACCACCGAATTCGCCGCGCGTCTGAACCTGCATGTCGCGGAAGCTTTTGGCGTCCATGTAGCTTGAGTGCGGGTCGAGCGAACCGAGCATGCCGTTGATCGCAGCCTCGACAAGCTTTTGTTCGTCGGGCTTCTCGACATAATCAGAGCGAATCTTCTCGAAAACGTCGCCGAAGAGGTTGAGATTACGGTAGGTGTCCGAGGCGGCCGCCCGCGCCGTTCCCGCCGGAAAAACCGGCATCTTTGTTGCCAGCGTAACGAGCCCCGCGCCCAGAACGGCACCTAGCAGCAGAGGTAAGACTTTGCGCATCATCCGCGAACCTTTTGCAATTCCGGCTTTGCCCACCATGGGCCCGGATCGATCGCCACCCCGTCCTTACGAAATTCGATATAGAGGATGGGCTGGACCGCGCCGATGGCGATCGCCGCGGCCGTCTTGACGGACCCATCGCCCATGACGGCGACGGGCTCCCCAACCAGAATGAATTGACCTACATTTACGTTGATCTTGTCCATCCCGGCAAGAACAATATAATAGCCCTGGCCAGCGTTAACGATTAAAAGTTGTCCATAGCTGCGGTACGGACCTGCGAAGGATACCCAACCGTCGCAGGGCGAGGCGACAATTGCTTCGATGCGGGTCGCGATCAGCATTCCTTTCGCGGTGCCGCCAAACCCATCCGGGCTGCCAAAGCCGCGCTGAAGCGTGCCGTTCACGGGGACCGGCAAAAGACCTTTTGTCTCGATAAAGGCGGTCGCTGGCGCAAGCCTTGCCGGATCCTTGAAAGGCGCCACGGCGGTTTTCATGCCAGCGCTTGGCCCTGCTGCTTGCGCGGCGCGCCCGCGGACCTCATCGGCCTTCCTCGCCGCCTCGGCACCCCGCGCGGCCGCGGCGACCCCGGTTTCCATTCTGGCGATCAGATCCTTGAGGCTCGCCGCGTGCTTGGCGAGATCGAGCGCGCGTTCGCGCTCGGCTCCAAGAGCCTGTTCGGCGGCGGACAGCGCCGATTGGCGCGCCTCGACCAGCGCGGCGAGACGCTGACGCTCGGCGCGAAGCTTCGCCACGCCATTCGCAAGCGTCTCACGCTCCGCCGCGATCGATTGCCGCAACTGCACGAGATCCGAAAGGTCCGAGGCAAGCGCTTCGGTTTCGCCGCGCATCTGCGGCAGGACCGAACCGAGCAACATGGAGGTTCTGATCGCGGCAAGCATGTCTTCCGGCGCGACCAGAAGCGCCGGCGGCGGCTTGCGCCCCATCCGCTGCAAAGCGGCGAGGACCTCGGCAATGACCGCGCGGCGGCTCGCAAGCGAACGCTTGATCGCGTCCTCCGCCCCGGTCAGCGTGTCGAGCCTTGCCTCCGTCGCGCCGATCTTGCGCTCGCTCGCGTTGACGTTTCGCGTCGCGTCGAGAAGTGCCGTAATGAGCTTCGCCCGGTCGGCGCGGATCGACGCGATCTCGGCTTCGATCCGCCGGCGCTGTTCCTGCGACGCATCGAGCGTGTCTTCCATGCCCCGCAGTTCCAGCCGGCGGCCGCTCAGCTCCGCGCCTTTCTCGTCCACGTCCGGCGCCGCCGGCCGGCCGGATTGCGCCGCAAGGCAAGCGGGCGTAATGAGGGCAAGACATAATGCGACTGCGTTGCGGCGGCTTGCCGCTCCCGCCGAAGCAATCGTGCTGTGCCGCACTCGAACCGCCACCAATCCCCTTATGCCTGGCCGCCGATTGGACTGGCCGCGGGAATCAATCTCATCACGCCATCCAGCAGAGGAAAATGGCGCCGCCGCGGCAGGACACCGGCAAGTTCGCGAATTGATCACGACGATAGGGGTGGCCGGAGAGAATCGCCGCCGCCCGGTAAATCTGTTCGGCGGCCATGATTCGCACCAATTGATGCGGCCAAGTCATCGCCCCAAAGGAAAGCGTGAGCGAAGCGGATGCCAAAAAAGCGGGTTCCAAACCGTCCGGGCCGCCGATGACGAACGCGGCGCTGGCAAGGCCTTGGTCACGCGCGCGGCCAAGCTCGGTGGCAAGACTCCGGCTTGTCATCGGCGTGCCGTTTTCGTCGAGGGCAATCACGTTTGCGGCGGGTGCAAGCAAGCCCCGAATGTTTTTTGCCGCTTCCCTCTTGGGATGATCGGGACGGGCGGCGCGGCTCTCCTCGGCCTCGCCCAGTTCGACGCCGGAAATGCCGATCGCGCGGCCGGCGGCAGCGGCCCGCTCGACATCGCGCGCGGCCAATTCCGTTCCGGTCCGGCTTTCGGCCTCCCAACGCAAATCAGCATAAGACGCATCGTGTTTGGAATGGGCTGGCTAAGAGCCTGTCTCAAAAGGGTATTGCACGCGGGATGGTTGCATGATTCACGGCATCATGTGCAACTGATGCGGTGATTCGCGATGTGGACGAAAGAGCAGCGAGCGATCTATTGGCGTGACGAAGATCGCTATCCGAGCAATTTGACGGATGCGGAATGGGAGCGGCTGAAGCCTTTGATTCCCGAAGCCTTGCCTGGCGGGCGGCCACGCAAGACCGATATGCGGGCGGCGATGAACGCGATCTTCTACCTGCTTCGCACGGGCTGCCCTTGGCGCTATCTGCCGCGCGACGAATTTCCGCCGCGCTCAACGGTCTACAATATTTTCCGCAAGTTCCAGAAGGACGGCGTGTGGGAGGCCATCTGGGAAGAGCTGCACATGACTTTGCGCGAGCAACTCGGGCGAGAGGCGAGCCCCACGGCAGCTGTCATCGACAGCCAGACGCTGAAGGCGGCGGAAAAGGGGGCGGTTTTGATGGCGAGGTAGGTTATGATGCCGGTAAGAAGGTCAAGGGACGCAAGATTCACGCCCTTGTCGATACCGAAGGCCTGCCGCTACGGGCCATCGTTCATTCCGCAGGCATCCAGGACCGCGACGGTGCAACGCTTGTCCTCGACAAGATCCGCAACCGCTTTCCCTGGCTCGAACTGGTCTGGGCGGACAATGGCTACAACGCGTGGCAAGTCGAAGCCGCCGTTGCCAAAGTTCCGGTGCTGCACCTCGAAATCGTCAAGCGCGGTGACGACCTAAAGGGCTTTGTCGTCTTGCCGCGCCGCTGGGTCGTCGAGCGGACTTTCTCTTGGTTCGGCCGGAATCGCCGCATCGCCAAGGATTACGAAAATCTCGGCCTAACCCTCGCCGCCTTCGTCACACTGGCCTGCATCCAGATCGCGGTCAGACAACTCGCGCGATAGTTGTCTTTTGAGTCAGGCTCTTAGCCTAAGCGGCGCTCGCCCGGCCGGTCGACGTTCCACATTTTTTCGAGATTGTAGAACTGCCTCACCTCGGGCCGGAAGATGTGGATGATGATGTCGGCCGCATCAACCAGAACCCAATCGCAGTTCCGCAAGCCTTCGACGCGCGGCGGCTTGCGGCGCTCGCCCTTCAACGCGCCGATAAGGCGCTCGGCGATCGCCCCGACGTGAATGTTGGAGCGGCCGGTCGCGATGATCATGATGTCGGCGAGAATGGTTTTGCCGTGCAGGTCGATCGCGACGATGTTCTCGGCCTGGGAATCATCGAGACAGGTCAAAACAGTCCGCACGAGTGTATCGGCTTCGGGTCCAGTTGAACCGGGAACCGGGTGGAGCGGCCAAGACGCCGCTTCCGCAACAATCGCTTGTATCAGTGTGTCGGTCCTCCTCAAGCCCAGCCGACCGGCCAGGCGCACTACAAAAGATGGCGCAGAATCGCGGAGATTTCAATCGGGGTGTTTTGGCGGGGGTGTTTGAGCCGAATGCAAGACCGCCACCTTGCGGTCTATACCCTGGTCGCGGCACCATCCGGAAATCCTTGGGGCTGACGACACGGAAGTTGGCGGTGACCGAAGCACGCAAGCTTCCCCGGGTCTTGGGGACCTCGCCGCGCAAGAAACCGCGCGTGGCGTTTGCGAATTGCCGGCATGTGGCATGGCATTTGCTTGGCGTAACGTTTTTGTGGATGAGGCCCCATGGCCGCGCGATCGGGATGATCGTTCGACAGCCCTCCGAGATCCCTTGCCAGGATCGCTTCGCTCATGAGCGGCTTGATCCGGCGCCCCGGCCGGGCAAGCCATTCCCGCACGGCCCCCGGAATGTGATCCGGGGGGTGATGAGCGCGCGCGTCGGCGGGAAAGACATGGATGGGCACCGGCACAAAGAGAGCGCCGCGATCAATTCCAAAAGCTTTATCGCCGCGGCGGCGGCGATGGTCAGGGCCTCGATCATCCGGGGTTGCCCGGCCGTAAAGATCGATCGCGGCGTGAATGGGGATGCGCCAGGGGAATCGCATTTGAGAAAGGTCTGACGAAAGCAGCGGGACTTGCGGGCAATAGCCTGATGGAGTCTACCGATTCGCGTGAGAATCATGCCTCGGGAGACGACGATGGATCAGTTTGCTGCGTGCTGGGAGGAGTTGGACGATCCGCGAACCGGGAACGCGGCTCTTCACGACTTCAACGAGCTTTTGGTGATCGCTTTTTGCGCGGTCCTGTGTGGCGGGCAAGGCGCGGTGGACATGGCGCTGTTCGCGAAGGCGAAGGAGCCGTATTTGCGCGGCTTCCTCAATCTGGCCAACGGACTGCCCAGCCACGACACCTTCAGCCGGCTGTTCCGCCGGCTCGATCCGGATCAGTTTCGTGCCATTTTTCAGCGGTTTATGGCGAGGTTTTCCGAGCAATGCCAGGGTGTTATCGCCATTGATGGGAAGGTGTTGCGCCGCTCGTTCGACAGCGCCAGCGGCAAATCGGCCTTGCACATGGTCGGCGCCTGGGGCTGCGAGCAACGCTTGGTGCTGGCGCAAATCGCGACTGACGCGAAATCGAACGAGATCACCGCCGTGCCAAAACTGCTGGAGATGTTGTCGCTGAAGGGCGCGATCGTGACCGTCGATGCGCTCAACTGCCAGCGCGCGATCGCCCAACAGATCGTGAAACAAGGCGGCGATTATGCGCTGGCCTTAAAGGGAAACCAGGGCAAACTGCACGCGGACGTCGGTCTGTATCTCGACGATCCCGCTGAGCTGGCCGCCACGGCCAAGTCGGCCGTCGATGCCGATCACGGTCGCATCAAGACCCGCACGGCCACGGTCTCAACCGATATCGCCTGGTTGCAGAATGACCATCAATGGCCCGGCCTTGCCGCCATCGGCAAGGTTGTCCGCACCCGTGAAACCCCCACCAAAACCACGACCGAGACGGCCTATTACCTGCTGAGCGCCGCGCTATCCCCCGAACGCTTGAACGAGGTCGTCCGCCAGCATTGGGGCGTCGAGAACCGCCTGCATTGGCGGCTCGACGTCATCATGAACGAGGATCAGGACAGAACCCGTTTGGGCAACGGCCCGCACAATCTGGCTGTTCTCCGGCACATGGCGATGAACGCCATGCAAAAGGAAGGATCAAAGGGGTCCTTGCGCGGAAAACTCAAGCGCGCCGGCTGGGATGACGCATATCTCTCCATCTTGCTGGCACAATTTTGAAATGCGATTGCCCTTGGGGATGCGCTAAGGCCTGTTGACATTCATAGGGGGATTCCCATTTCGCTGAATCGCTTGTGATTATGGGATGGCCCGCCGCTTTCGCCGCGATCCGTTGGGATCGTGGTTTGTTTGAGAGAGAGGAGCGGACCGATGGACATCTTCATCATTGGGATTGATCTTGATTGGGATTGATCTTGGCAAGAACTCTTGCGGCCTGGCTGGTTTGGACGCTTCGGGCCGGATTGTTTTGAGGCGCCGGATGCGGCGAAGCCCGCTGGAGAGCTTCGTCACGAGCCCCGAGCGTTGCGTCGTGGCGATGGAGGCGTGCCGCGGCGCGCGCCATTTGGGCCGGGTGTTCGCCGCGCCGGACACGAGGTCCGGCTGATGCCGCCGGAATATGTGCGCCCGTATGGTGCGCCTCGAAGGCGCGTATCACTTGTGGAGGAAGATTCCACCCAGAGAGTTGTCGATTGATCTGGAAGCTGACGAGCGGCTTGGACGAGCAATCGGACGGGCCGGAGCCTCGTGACAAAGGCCGCCTTGGGCGGTTGAGCGATCCAGCGGGCTGTAACGCGAGTGAAGCCTAAGCAGGCCTCGAAAGAAACAATGTGGATGTCGACCCGGCCATAGGGCGGGGAAGGCCGCGCGGATGGGGAAGCAATCGACACATGCACCCGTCTGGTCCACCGGGGTAATGGGCACGGCACGTTGGAAGGGTGATGCGGGTAATCGAGGGAGACCCGTTCGATCGGAGGTCGCGGCTTCAACATCGCTCATGGCGGTGGATCGGGCGGGAGTCGGACAGGGCCGTATGACCGTCGGGGCCGGGTAATTCCGGTGGAGGAAAGGACCCTGACTTCTGGCCTGCTTTCGAAGATGGCGAAGAAGAGGTGATTGGCGATGCGCCTTGAAACGCCCGAAAAGATCAGGAACCTTCAGAGAAAGCTTTATTGTAAGGCGAAGGCGGAACCCGCCTTCCGCTTCTACCTGCTTTACGACAAGATCTGCCGTGAGGACATTCTTCGACATGCCTATTCGCTGGCCCGCGCCAATGCGGGAGCGCCAGGTGTGGACGGGGTGACCTTCAAGCAGATCGACGCGTCGGGCGTGGAAGTCTGGTTGGCGGGCTTGCGCGAGGAACTCATCTCGAAGACGTATCGGCCCGATCCGGTGCGGCGGGTGGCGATCCCGAAGCCGGGCGGCGGCGAACGTCCGCTCGGCATCCCGACGATCCGGGATCGGGTGGCCCAGACCGCCACCAAGATCGTGCTGGAGCCGGTCTTCGAGGCGGACTTCGAGGACAATGCCTATGGCTATCGCCCGCGCCGCAGCGCGGTCGATGCGGTCAAGGAAACGCACCGGTTGATTTGCCGGGGCTACACCGGCGTGGTTGACGCTGATTTGTCGAAATATTTCGACACGATCCCGCATTCGGACCTCCTCAAATCGGTGGCCCGAGGCATCGTTGACCGGCATGTGCTGTGGCTGATCAAGCTGTGGTTGCAAGCACCGGTCGAAGAGCGGGATGGCGACGGGACGCGGCGCATGAGCGGCGGCAGGAGCAGCAAGCGCGGCACGCCTCAGGGTGGCGTCGTGAGCCCGCTGCTCCCGGTCGTTTACATAAACCGTTTCCTGAAGCATTGGCGCCTTTCTGGAAGCGGCGAAGCATTCCGTGCACACGTCGTCTCTTACGCCGACGATTTCGTCATCCTTAGCCGCGGACATGCGGAGGAGGCTCTGGCGTGGACGAAGGCTGTGATGACGAAGCTCGGGCTGGCGCTCAACGAGGCGAAAACCCCGGTGAAGAACGCCCGAGAGGAAAGCTTCGATGTCCTTGGCTATACGCTGGGACCACGCCACTTTCCCGAAGGCGGGCGTTGGTATCTGGGCGCAAGCCCGTCCAAGAAGAGCGTGCGGCGGATCAAGACGAAAGTCAGCGAACTGCTGACACCGGGGAACAAGGGCGCCTGGCCTGAAGTGCAAGCTCGACTGAACCGCCTGTTGGGCGGCTGGCCGGCTTACTTCTCCCATGGCGCCCTCGCATCGGTGTATCGGGCTGTTGACGATCATGTCTATGATCGCGTGCGTAATTTCCTGCGCAGACGACACAAGGCGCCGGGGCGCGGCACAACGCGGTTTTCTCGTGAGACCGTCTACGAGGAACTGGGCGTGCTGCGCTTTTGTCGCGGGCGCGAAAGGTCCCGACGTGTGCCTTACGATGAAGCCAGTCGGAAAGCCGGATGCGGGAAATCCGCACGTCCGGTTTGATGAGCGGGGAGGGGAAACGGAGCGTTGCCGCATGGCCCAAGCCACCGCGCCCGTCCTCGACTCTACCGAAGGCGCGGAAGAACGGCGATCTGGATGCCGCGGCGATCGCGGCGGCGGCGAGCCGGCCGGCGATGCGGTTTGCCGAGGTCAAGAGCCAGGCGCGGCCGGACATTCAGGCGCCGCACCGGGCACGCGAACGCTTGGTGCCGGAGCGCACCGCGTTGATCTGTAAAAGTTGGGATTTGATCCACCGGTCAACGTCGGATTTCGCCATTCATCGCACGGGCCAAGCATTATCGGCGAGGCGGAGTCGATTCTGGCAAGGATGCCATAGGGCGTTCGGAAGAACGCCCGTTGCAAGTAACGGGCTATGGCACCGGCCCCGCCGGCGCGAGCGCGGCTCGCGTCCTTGACGGAATCGACTCCACCTCGCCAAACTCGCCGCCATGAGAGGAATGGCAGGTTGCGATTTCTCGCGGCAGTGACTGAAAGCTCAAATTCAGTCTTTTACAGTTGATCAACCATTTGCGGGCGCTGCTGCTGGAGCGCGGGATCGTGGCGCCGCAAGGCCGGCGCAAACTGGAAGAACAGCTTCCGGCTTTCGCGGATGAAGATGGGATCGAGGCATCGAGCCCGCGCGTGCGGGTTCCGAGCGAAGACCCGCGCGCCGAATGGCGGGCGCTCGACGAGCGTATTTCCGTCTTTGACAAAGAGTTTGTCCAAATGGCGCGGAACGGTGAGATGTAAAGGCCTGGATTCGATCCATCGGTCAACGCCGGATTTCGCCATTCATCCAACGGCGGAAATTCGCCGCCAAGAGATGAATGGCAGGTTGCGATGTCCCGCGGCAGCGCCCGAAATCTCAAATCCCAACTTTTACGGATGAGACGGCGCGGCGCCTGACGAAGATTCCCGGGACCGGGACGATCAACGCCACGGCACTAGCGGCGGCCGCCGGCAACGCAAGGGCCTTCCGGCGCGGACGGGACATGGCGGCGTGGCCCGGGCCGACGCCGCGCCAGATGACGGCCGGCGGCAAGCCCCGCCTGCCCGGCATCGGCAAGCGCGGTAATCGCTATCTTCGAAAGAATCTCATTCATGGCGCAAGAGCCGTGCTGCCTTACCTCGTCGAGCGGGAGACGCCTCTTGGCCGGTGGGCGCGCGGGCTTCTGGCGCGGGCGCACAAGAACGTTGCCGTTGTTGCGCTGGCCAACAAGCTGGCGCGCATCGCTTGGGCGGTCCTGGCGCATGGCGGCGCCGATGACGCCGGATGCGAGCTGGCGGTCGCATAGAAGAGAGATGACAAGATGACCCGAGACATCTCTTCGCGTCGCCGGGTTAGCGTGGTCTGCGTGCGGTGAAAGGAAGATGGCCTGACCGTCGAACGGCGGCATGAAAACCTGAAACATTGAACGGTCCCACTCGGAGGCCGCTGTGATTATGAGGATCGGGCCGCGCGGATCTCCATCTTGGCCGGAGACAAGACCCCGAGACCGGATACGTTGAAGCAGACTGACCAGAGCCAGATGAGAATCACCACTTGCAGACGGGGCGGGCCATCCGTTCGAGAGTGGCGGTCCGATTCGGAGGAGGCCGCCGATGTGGACGGACGGAAACCGGGCGGAATACAATCGCGACAAGCGGCGTTATCCGAGCGGCGTGACGGACGAGGAAGGGGCGAAGCAAGCTTTGCAAGCAAAGATTGCGGAGGGGCATGTCGAGCCGCTCATTCCCCCGGCCAAACGGGGCGGCCGCAAGCGGGAAGCCAACATGCGGGAGGTGTTCGACGGCGTCATCTACGTGCCGGGCACGGGATCCCAATGGCGCGGCATCCCCAAGGATTTGCCGCCCAAGGGCACGCTGTATCGCTACTTTCGCGACGGGGCTTGGGACGGCGTTCCGGATCGCATCCATGACGCGCTCTACGTGAAGTGCCGCGAACAAGCCGTACGCGAAGCGAGCCCAGCGGCGGCGGTCATCGGCGGAAAGACGCGTGAAAAGCGCCGGACCCTCCGGCAAGCTCAGGAGGGGGCGCGCATCGATCCGCACGGCTATCACGCGGGCAATCCTTCGGTGAACTCAGGAGATCTGTAAAAGTTGGGATTTGATCCACCGGCCAACGTCAGATTTCGCCATTCATCGCACGGGCCAAGCATTATCGGCGAGGCGGAGTCGATTCTGGCAAGGATGCCATAGGGCGTTCGGAAGAACGCCCGTTGCAAGCAACGGGCTATGGCACCGGCCCCGCCGGCGCGAGCGCAGCTCGCGTCCTTGACGGAATCGATCCGCCCGCCAAACTCGCCGCCATGAGAGGAATGGCAGGTTGCGATTTCCCGCGGCAGTGACTGAAATCGTAAGTCCAGAATTTTACAGATCATCCGCGGCGCGGACGAGATCGCCCGCCATCCGCGCGTCCGTGGCCGCGGACAATTTGTCTTCGATCCGAAGCATTATCTGGCGCTCCTCGAGCAAGAGCCCGGCGCCCTCGATCGAGCGGCTCCCTTGCGGAACTGGGCATTGCCGGAGCCGCTCCAGCATCCGCGGCGGCTCTGGAAGCCCGCATGGGCAATCGCGGCAAACGGGAGTTCATTCAGGCGCCGCGGCTGATGGAGGTCTTTCCCGAGACGCTCGTCGCCGCGGCCGCGCTCGACGCGATCCACCCCGGCGCGATCAGCTTCGACGCGGTCAAGCAACTCGTCATCGCCAAGGTGGAGCGAAGATCCGCCCGTCCCGGCCTCGACGGCTATCCCTATTTGCCGGTGGCCAACGTGAAGACGGCATCGGCCGCCGATTACGTGGTTCCCGTTTCCGGGAGGGCAGCATGACGGCGGCGGCTCCTGCTGCTAGCCCGGCGCTGCCGCAGGTTCTGCTCGCCCATCATCCGCGGCAGCTCAAACTGCCGGCCTTCCTGCGCGAGTATGAAAAGCTCGCCGCCGAAGCCGCCCGCGAGGGTCTCGATCATGTCCACTTCCTCTTGCGCCTCGCCGGGCTTGAACTCATCGATCGTGAACGGCGCATGGTCGAGGCGCATCCGCGCCGCGCGTTTTTCGGCGGTGAAGAGTTTCGACACGTTCGGCTTCGCCGCCATTCCGTCGCTCAACAAACCGCTGACACTCGAACTGGCGCGGCTCGCGCATATCTCATCGCCCGCGACAACATCATCGCCCTCGGCAACAGCGGCACCGGCAAGACGCACGCCTGTCTGGCGCTTGGTCTCGCGGCCTGTCAGCATGGCTTCTCCGTTGCCTTCTTCACGGCGGCCGGACTCGTTCATCAATTGATGTGTAAAAGGCTGAATTTGAGCTTTCAGTCACTGCCGCGGGAAATCGCAACCTGCCATTCCTCTCATGGCGGCGAGTTTGGCGGGCGGATCAATTCCGTCAAGGACGCGAGCCGCGCTCGCGCCGGCGAAGCCGGTGCCATAGCCCGTTGCTTGCAACGGGCGTTCTTCCGAACGCCCTATGGCATCCTTGCCAGAATCAACTCCGCCTCGCCTATAATGCTTGGCCCGTGCGATGAATGGCGAAATCTGACGTTGACCGATGGATCAAATCCCAACTTTTACAGATCTTCTGAGTTCACCGAAGGATTGCCCGCGTGATAGCCGTGCGGATCGATGCGCGCCCCCTCCTGAGCTTGCCGGAGGGTCCGGCGCTTTTCACGCGTCTTTCCGCCGATGACCGCCGCCGCTGGGCTCGCTTCGCGTACGGCTTGTTCGCGGCACTTCACGTAGAGCGCGTCATGGATGCGATCCGGAACGCCGTCCCAAGCCCCGTCGCGAAAGTAGCGATACAGCGTGCCCTTGGGCGGCAAATCCTTGGGGATGCCGCGCCATTGGGATCCCGTGCCCGGCACGTAGATGACGCCGTCGAACACCTCCCGCATGTTGGCTTCCCGCTTGCGGCCGCCCCGTTTGGCCGGGGGAATGAGCGGCTCGACATGCCCCTCCGCAATCTTTGCTTGCAAAGCTTGCTTCGCCCCTTCCTCGTCCGTCACGCCGCTCGGATAACGCCGCTTGTCGCGATTGTATTCCGCCCGGTTTCCGTCCGTCCACATCGGCGGCCTCCTCCGAATCGGATCGCCCCTCTTGAATCACAAGCGATTCATGGGATTCAACATCTTTCGAGACGGACAGTTAGTGGCCTCCCAAGCTTGGGTACCCCAATTATGCAGCGCGTCGACGGTTGTGCCGCGCAAAACGTCGCGGGCAGCCCGCTTATCCCGAGCGTCAAAGATATCTTCGGGCCGATTCTTTTTCGGGCCTTCACCCAGCCAGTCACCGGGTTCCACGTCGCATCCGTCCATTCGATAGCTGTGGTGTTGCCCATAATGCACTTGAGAACAAAAAGTGAACATAACACGAAGAATTCTGACATGTAAGACATGTAAAGAGTTAATCGTTTACGCTCTCGTTCAGGTGCCTTAATCCCAAGCACTGACATGACCGATTTCGACCCGCGTCTGACACCGGCCCGGCCCGACCTCGCGGCGGCGCAGTTGCGTGGCCAAGTCGCCGCCGATGCTTATGTCGAGGGCCGCGCGTTGCATGTCTGCGTCGGCACCGCCGATCTGCGCCATGCGCCGACCCCCGATGCGTCCCTCGACACCCAGGCGCTGTTTGGCGAGGACGTGATGCTTTACGAGGATCACGAAGGCTGGGGCTGGGTCCAGCTCGCGCGCGACGGTTACGTCGGCTATATGCCCATGGCCGCGCTAGCGGAGGGACAGATAAAACCGACCCACCGCGTAACAGTCAACCGGAGCTTCGTCTATCCGGGACCGGACCTAAAATTTTCCGCGCGCGACGCTTTGCCTCTGGGCGCTGCTGTCCGCGTCCGTGCGACAAAAGGCGCATTTGCCCAAATCGACGATTCCGCTTTCGTCTTCACGGGTCATCTATTGCAAAGCGGCGAGAGCCAAAAAGACTTCGTCGCCGTGGCCGAGCGGCTTTTGCATGCGGCCTATCTCTGGGGCGGCAAAACGAGCCTTGGCATTGATTGCTCGGGCCTCGTGCAGATTTCGCTCGAGGCGGCCGGGATTGACGCGCCGCGCGATACCGATTTGCAGGAACAGGCGCTGGGATTGCCAATCGCCGTCGGCACGGACCTTGCGGGCTTGCGACGCGGCGACCTCGTTTTTTGGCGCGGGCACGTCGGCCTCATGCGCGACGAAACCA
Source organism: uncultured Alphaproteobacteria bacterium (assembly GCA_963706215.1). Classification (GTDB taxonomy): domain Bacteria; phylum Pseudomonadota; class Alphaproteobacteria; order Rhizobiales; family Beijerinckiaceae; genus Methylocapsa. The sequence goes on from OY970154.1 coordinate 1,874,978, forward strand.
CGCTGCTGCACGCCAACGCCCATCATATGCTGGTTGCAAGCGAGCCTTTGCGCATCGTGCGCGACCGAATCCTGGCAACGGCCTCGCAGCCGATCAGCGCGATCAAGCGGCTCGTATCGGCTTGAGCCAAGGCGGCGAGATCAGCGCGGCTCCCGCGGATATCCGCGCAGCAAACCGGCGATTATGGCGGCGGCGAGGACAACGCCTGCCACGGGAATCAAAATTAAAAAAGCGCTCAACACAAAAATGAGCAGCGCGATCGAAATGATACCACCCAGCAAGAAGAAGGGCAGGAGGCCAAACCGTCCGATCTTGGTAACATGAATGCGATGGCTGCCGCGCTCGACCTCCCGCACCCAGAACGTGCTTTCGGGTTCGCCGCCGTCGGCGCGGCCCGGGGGGATAATCTCTGGCTCGGAACGATGCTTTTCGTCTGGTGGGAAGCGCCGGTCGATCATGGTCATAGGGTCACAAGCTAAGGGTTTCCCGCTCTAAATGGGGATAGCGCCTAACGGCCGCAACTGTTCCTTGCGGCGAACAAGACGGCTATTGCCGAGTTGACCGGTGCCGAGTTGACCGGCCGGCGGCCGCTTTTCACCTTCGCCATCGATAGGGATATTGAGCGATTCCTTGTCGATCAAAGGATTCACCGTGATCGGGAAGCGCTCTAAAGCGGGGTCCTCCGGCGACGTCGAAAGAGGACTACATTCGCTCGCCCGATCCTTGAGCCTGTTACGACAAGTCCGCGGCCTGGCGCGGTTACTGTTTCCCCGCTTCGCGATCTGCTCCGAAAGCCTGGAACACTCCTTCCATGCGTATTGGTAGGCCACCCGGTATAATATTTATCGAAGCTGGCGCAAGGGAAATAACGGCCAAAATGAAGCTGCCGCGGTTATAGTTTTTAATAATTCCAATCAAAAGTAATTTCGTTGATATGTGAATCATCATGGTATAATACGGTAAACGATTGAGTTTAACGATCCGCCTTTGCACCGTGGCACTGCCGCCGAGACCTAGAAGCTAGCATCGGCCAAGCTTCGATGCCTTGCCAAGCCCGGAGACATGGAGGTATTCGCATGGCCGGCGCCCTTATCATCGTCCTGCGCGAGGTAATCGAAGCTGGATTGATCGTCGGCATTGTGCTGGCCGCGACCCGGACCTTGCCATCGCGCGGGCGCTATGTCGCGGGGGGCATTCTCGCTGGGCTTCTGGGCGCGGCGTTGGTCGCGGCTTTCGCGGGCGCCCTGTCCAATGCGCTCGCGGGCGCCGGTCAGGAAGTCTTCAACGCCGCCATTCTCGGCTTCGCGGTCATCATGCTTGGCTGGCACAATATCTGGATGGCGCGGCACGGGCGCCAGATCGGCGAGGATATGCGTCAGCTTGGGCGCGACGTCCTTGGCGGTTCGCGATCCCTGACCGCGCTCGCCATCGTCGTCGCCGTGGCGGTGCTCCGCGAAGGCTCGGAAGTTGTTCTGTTTCTCTATGGTGTGGTTATTTCGACCGGCGAATCGGGGCTTAACCTCTTGCTCGGCGGTTTGCTCGGGCTCGTGCTCGGCGTCGGAATCAGCGGCCTCACCTATAAGGGCCTCGCGGTCATCCCCGCGCGGCATCTTTTCAAGGTGACCAGTGTTCTGATCGCTTTCATGGCGGCGGGAATGGCGGCGCAGAGTGTGGCTTTTCTCGAACAAGCCGATATTGCCACCGGACTGGGCGATGCCGTTTGGAACACATCCTCGGTGCTCCCGGATAACAGCATCGCGGGCCGCGTCCTTCACACGCTTCTGGGCTATACTGGAAAACCTACGGAGCTTCAGCTTGTGGTCTATCTCGCGACGCTCGGAACAATCTTCGGTGCCATGAAGCTGTGGGCGCCGCCGGCGAGGCAAAACCGGAAGCTCGCCACCAATTGACAACGAGGAAGAAGGCAAGCGTGCATCGAATTCAAATCGGGCACGAGGCGCCGCAATTCAGCGTACGCAAAATCGCCGCTTTTGTACCGCCATCGCGAGCGAAGCCGGGAAGATAATTGCGTTGAGAAGTTCATTGCGTTGAAACGAAATAAGCGATAGGGAGTAGCACATCGCCTGAATCGTTGGCCGCGTCTTTCAGCTGTTCTGTTGAGAACCGCGCGATCCGCGCATCCAAGGTTTCCGCCGCCATGTTCGTTCGAGCGGTGACCCCGGCGAACCCGGACTGGTGGGCCAGCCCAAGTCGCAAGTCTGCCCAAAGCGCGGCGATCCAGACAGTACCGGTTCGATCACAGCCCGTTTTTGGGAACAGAATGACATTCAGCAAACTCGGTCTCAGCGAGAAGGTTCTCCAAGCCGTCGAGGCCTCTGGGTACCTGACACCGACTCCCATTCAAGCGGAAGCGATTCCTCACGTGCTCGCCGGACGCGACGTGCTCGGCATTGCCCAGACAGGCACCGGCAAGACAGCGGCCTTTACACTACCGATGTTGTCGCGGCTGGAAAAAGGCCGCGCCCGGGCCCGAATGCCACGCACGCTGATCTTGGAGCCGACCCGCGAGCTCGCCGCACAGGTCGAGGAAAGCTTCGTCCGCTACGGCGTCAACCATAAGCTCAATGTCGCGCTTTTGATCGGCGGCGTTTCCTTCGGCGATCAGGAAACCAAGATCATGAGGGGCGCCGACGTTTTGATCGCGACGCCTGGCCGGCTGCTGGATTTCTCCGAGCGCGGCAAGCTGCTTCTGACCGGAATCGAAATTCTCGTCATCGACGAAGCCGACCGGATGCTCGATATGGGTTTCATCCCGGACATCGAGCGTATCTGCAAGCTGGTGCCCTTCACACGCCAGACCTTGTTCTTTTCGGCGACCATGCCGCCGGAGATCACGCGGCTCACCGAGGCTTTTCTCCATAATCCGGTGCGCATCGAGGTGACCCGCGCCGCCTCCACGTTACTCACCACGTCGCAAGGCCTGGTTGCTTCGGCACCCGGCCCGGCCAAGCGCGAAACCTTGCGCCGCTTGATCCGCGGCGCCGCCGATTTCAAGAATGCGATTATTTTTTGCAATCGCAAGCGGGACGTGGCGATCCTCCATAAATCCCTGCAAAAACATGGGTTCAATGCCGGCGTCCTGCACGGCGACATGGATCAGCGCGCCCGCACCGTTTCCCTCGATGCTTTCAAGACCGGCGGCGTCGACCTTATCGTCTGCTCGGACGTCGCGGCGCGTGGCCTCGACATTCCTGACGTAAGCCACGTGTTCAATTTCGATGTCCCAACCCATGCCGAGGATTACGTTCATCGGATCGGCCGCACGGGACGCGCGGGCAAGACCGGCGTCGCACTCTCGATCGTTACCACCGCCGATCACAAATACATTCTCGAAATCGAGCGGCTGATCGCCCGGAAAATCGATTGGCTTCCGGGCGAGAGCCTCGCCAATCTTCCCGCTGACAGCGAAACCAGCCAACGAGCGCCGCTAGGCGCGAAAACGCGGCGAGCTTCGCCGCCCGGCGGCAACGCCGCGCGGGGGCGAGCGAGTTCTTCGCGGCAACAAACTATTAGTGCGCCCGCTGCCACCAAGCCAAGCGGTTCTCGGCGGCGGGACGACGTTCGTCCCTTCGCCGAGACCGCGCCGAAACCGTCCGCCGCGGCGTCCGGCGCAGCCGAGCGGCGGCGCCATAACGACGACGATTCACCGGTTGTCGGCATGGGGGACCATGTGCCGATGTTTTTGCTGCGGCCGGCCAAGGTCAAGTCCGCTAAAGCGCCCGAGGATAACGACGATCCGGCTAAGAACACCCGAATGGGGTAACTTACGAAAGGCTTAAACCAAAAACCCTCATCGCTCGGGAGGAGATGATCGCAACGAAGCCGCCCCCGCCCCCGCGAGGAGTTTTTTAACGGTTCGACCCGAGTCGGACATTCAACGATCACAGTCGCTCAAGCGTCAAGCGATCCGGTTCGCCTCCAAAATACTTGTGCAAGGCATCCCTAAACACCTGATTATCGGATGTGGCACTGGCAAACAATGTCATAGAAGAATGAAATTTGAGGTCGTCGGGGTCGCCAAAAATCTGGTCAATCGAACGTCCCTCTACGAGGGTGATGAGACGAGTACAGTGTCGCAGTCTTGGCCCAAGAATTGGGTGATTTAAATACGCCTCGGCTTCTTTACGAGAAGAAATCGCGAATTTTCGTGCGAGCTGGCTGTCGCCTAGACCTTCGATCTGCGGGAAGATAAACCACATCCAATGTCCTTTTTTGCTTCCTTCCTGAAGTTCCACGCATACTTCCTCGAACACAGGCCTTTGAGCGTCAACAAAACGTTGTAAATTATAATGATCATTTTTGTCGATTTCCGCCATCGCTGATCCCGGCATCATCGGCGGAACTGCGTCGGCCTTGGTTTCGCCTCCAAACAAGAGGGAGCGTAATTGTTCCGTCCCGATAGCCCGGCCGAGTTCCCTGAAGGCGAAGAACGGCATCAACACGACGAACATGATGATTCCAACCATGAGTATTCCCTGCAGCTTTCCGCCGCCGATATTGGGAATGCTTTGAGAAAGCGTCTTGCCATGCAATACTCCTATAAGTGTTTCTTCGATCATATGGAAGCAAAGCAGTATCACGGCAAAAACGGCAGACTTGAACATGATTGGATAGATGAGCGGCCTATTTTTTAGTTTGTCTCCGATATGAAAAAGCTCCGCGACCAGGATGACCTTTGCCAAGGCCAATGCATTGATAATAGCAAACCCTTGATGGTAAATCAGGCTCTCTTCATTCAAAATGAGCGCTTTATGAAGGGAAAACAAACTCAACAGAACCCAAAGATAGATAAATATCCCGAATAGTTCTCTTGTTTCATCGATGGCTCCCGTTTTTAGGCGAAGCAGTCGTTCATTCGCCATGTTCCGATCTCCCTACGACCCGGCCTAGTGACGAGGCAGGATGGGTAGTGTCCTAATTAAACGGCCTTACCCGGAGCGTCGCCGGCCGGAGTGATCGAAACCGATTCTCCGCAGCCGCACGCCCCCGTCTGGTTCGGGTTCCGAAAGGTGAAACTCGCCTGCAATCTATCGGCCTCGAAATCCAACCTGGTGCCGAGCAGGAACATCAAATCCTTCGGCGCGATGAGGATTTTCACACCCTGGTCCTCGATGACTTCATCGGCCGCCTGAATTTCGTCGGCCAAATTCATCGTGTAAGCCATCCCGGCGCAGCCGCCGTTGCGGACCCCGACCCGCAGCCCCACGACCGGCTGTCCAGCGGACGCGATGAGTTTCCGCGCACGGGCGGCGGCGGCTTCCGTCAACGACACGACCGCAAACTGTGGGTTCGCCATGCATCCCCTCCAAACGTCCTGGTGATTAACGTGATTTGGTGGTCCTTATATAGCATGGGAATGCCGATTGTTGAGGGCCTTCTTAACAAGGCTTCGGCTTTTCCTTCGGTTCGTCGCTCCAAGCTTGCCGGATAGCGGGATCCACGCCTATAGCTCACGCGGCCTTTTTCGCCGCGATGGCGGCGAGTGCGCGCAAAATTTGCCGTGTACCCTCCAGCCTGGCGGCTTTCGTCTCGAAAGCGCGGACGAACACGATTTTCATGTCCGGCCGCACCTTGGCTTGCGGGCCTTGTTCCGCGACGTAGCGCACAAGGCCCTGCGGGTTGGCGAAGGAGTTGTCGCGAAACGCGACGATGACCCCTTTTGGACCCGCTTCGACCTTTTCGACATGCGCCTGGCGGCACAAAACCTTGATCGCGACCAATTGCATCAATTCCTCGGCTTCGCCAGGCAGCGGCCCAAAACGGTCGATCATTTCCGCGGCAAAACTCTCGATGTCGGCGTCCGACGTGAGCGTCGCGAGGCGACGGTAGAGACTAAGACGCAGATGCAGATCCGGGACATAATCTTCAGGAATGGTCACCGGCGTGCCAAGCGTGATCGAAGGCGACCATGCCTCCTCGGCGGGTTCCTCGATACCCGCCCGCAAGGCTTCGACCGCCTCGCGCAGCATCTCTTGATAGAGCTCGTAGCCGACTTCCCTGATGTGACCCGACTGTTCGTCGCCGAGCAGATTTCCGGCGCCGCGAATATCGAGGTCGTGGCTCGCGAGCTCAAACCCGGCGCCGAGCGTATCGAGCGAATGCAGCAACTTGAGACGCCGTTCGGCTTGCGCCGTCATGGTGCGGTTGGGAGGCACCGTGAACAGGGCATAGGCGCGGATTTTCGCGCGCCCGACGCGGCCACGCAATTGATAAAGCTGGGCGAGACCGAACATGTCGGCGCGATGCACGATGAGCGTATTGGCGGCGGGGATATCGAGGCCGGATTCGACGATCGCCGTCGAAAGCAGCACATCGTATTGGCCGTCGTAGAACGCCGCCATCCGGGCTTCGAGCTCGCTCGCCGCCAACTGGCCATGCGCGACCACGAATTTTACTTCCGCAACATTCCGGCGCAGGAAGGCGCTTGCTTCCTCGATATCTTCGATGCGCGGACAAACATAAAAGCTCTGGCCGCCGCGATATCTCTCGCGCAGCAGCGCTTCCCGCACGAGCAATTCGTCAAACGGCGATATAAAGGTCCGGACCGTCAACCGGTCGACCGGCGGCGTCGCGATGATCGAGAGCTCGCGCACTCCGGTCAGGGCAAGCTGAAGAGTGCGCGGGATAGGCGTCGCCGACAAGGTCAGGACGTGGACCTCGGCGCGCAGTTCCTTGAGCCGCTCCTTGTGCTTGACGCCGAAATGCTGCTCCTCGTCGACAACGACGAGACCAAGATCCTTGAAGCTCACCCCTTTGCCGAGCACCGCGTGTGTGCCGACGACGATATCGAACTCCCCCGAGGCGGCGCCAAGCTTGGCGGATTTGAGCCCGGCGGCGCCAGCCATCCGCGACATGTGCGCGATCTTGACCGGCAAATGCGCGAAGCGCGCGGCGAAATTCTTGTAATGCTGACGCGCGAGAAGCGTCGTAGGCACGATCACCGCCACTTGCTTGCCTTCGATCGAAGCAGCGAAGGCCGCGCGCAACGCAACCTCGGTCTTGCCGAAACCGACGTCGCCGCAGACGAGGCGGTCCATCGGCCGGCCGGACGCCATGTCGTCCAAAACCGCGTCGATCGCGGCCTGCTGGTCGTCGGTTTCCTCATAGGGAAAGCCCGCGCAAAATTCGGCATAAAGATTTTCCGGCGGGACCAGCTTCGGAGCCGCCTTGGTCTGCCGCGCGGCGGCGATCTTGATCAGGCCCGCCGCCATATTGAGGACGCGCTCGCGCATGCGCGCCTTGCGCTTCTGCCATCCAACGCCACCCAATCTGTCAAGCTCAACTCCCGTCTCCTCCGAGCCATAGCGCGACAAAAGCTCGAGATTTTCGACGGGCAGAAAAAGCTTGGCGCCCTCGGCATAATGCAGCTCGAGGCAATCATGCGGCGCGCCTGCGGCTTCGATCGCCTTCAGACCGGCGAAACGGGCGATCCCATGATCGACATGGACGACAATGTCACCCGCCGTGAGTGCCCCGGCCTCGGTCAAAAAATCCTGGGCGCGGCGCGGCTTGCGGCGGCCACCGAGCAGCCGGTCGCCCAAGATATCCTGTTCGCCGATAAGCGCGAGATCGGCCGCCTCGAAACCTTGCTCGATGCCGATGACCGCCAGGGCCAACGTGGCCGGCGAAAGCGCGAGGGCTTGCGCAAGCGAGGACACCGGCGCCGTGCCGGTAAAGCCGTGATCGGCGAGGACATGGGCGAGCCGCTCGCGCGAGCCGTCCGACCAGGCGGCGAGGACAACCCGCTTGCCGCCCGCTTGCAGAGCACGCACGTGGCCGATGGCGACGCTGAAGACATTGGCGTTTGGATCGGCGCGCTCGGCGGCGAACGTGCGGCCGGGTTTTGCGCCGCAATCGACGGCGAGGCCTGTGCCGGATTCCGGCTGCGCGAAGGGCGACACAGATACGACGCTTGCCGCGCGGATGCGCTCGCGCCACTCGGGCTCCGCGAGATAGAGCGCGGCCGGCGGCAGCGGCTTATATGTCGAATGATTGGGATCGGCGTCATGCACGGCCTTGCGCGCGCCAAAGTAATCCTCGATTTGCGCGAAGCGCTCGCTCGCCGCCGCTTCGGCGAGAGGATCAAAAATCAAGGGGGCGCCGGCACAATAATCGAACAGTGTGTCAAGCTTTTCGTAAAATAGCGGCAGCCAATGTTCGAGACCTTGATGGCGGCGGCCTTCGCTGACGGCTTCGTAGAGAGCGTCGCCGCGCGTCTGCGCGCCGAAATGCGCGACATAGGCCTGGCGGAACCTTCGGATCGATTCGCTGGTGAGCTGCACTTCGCTCATTGGCACGAGATCGAGCGCGCGGAGCTGGCAGGTGGTGCGTTGCGTCTCGGGATCGAAGGCGCGGATCGATTCGAGCGCATCGCCGAAAAAATCGAGGCGAACGGGGTGCGGCATTCCGGGCGGGAAAAGATCGAGGATGCCGCCGCGCACGGCATATTCGCCGGTGTCGCGCACGCTTGATGCCCTCGCAAAACCATTGGTTTCGAGCCAGTTCACAAGCGCGTCGCGATCGACCGCATTGCCCGGCGCGGCGGAAAACGTGTCGCCCGCTATTTTGCTGAGAGGCGCCACCCGTTGGGCCAGGGCATTCACCGTGGCGGACAGGATGCGCGGACGCTCCAATGCGGAGCGCGAACGGGCAAGACGCGAGAGGACGACAATCCGCCGCGCTACAATCGTTGCGTTGGGAGATACCCGGTCATAGGGCTGGCAATCCCAGGCGGGAAAATCGAGGAGCTCGATGTCCGGCGCGGCGAAGGCCAACGCCTCGCCGAAGGCGCGTGCGCGCTGGCCATCGCGCGCGACGTGAACGAGCACGACAGCCCGGCTTTCCGCGTCTTTCGCAAGCGCGCGGGTAACATCGGCGATGCAAAAAGCATCGAACCCGTCGGCCACGGAGGAGAGCGTGAGCGAGCCGCCCTTGACGAGTTCGGCCGCCACGCGTTTGAGATCAGTCACGATACAAGGTCAATTCAAAAGCTTTTTGCGGAGCGCCGGGCCAGCAACCGGAACGCAAGCGAGAGTTAGAGCCTGTTTCAAAAGCTGGCACAAAACCCACACCCTCACCCTGAGGAACGAGCGAAGCTCGTGTCTCGAAGGGCGAGGCTTTTGCAACAGACTCTCAGATATGGATTGGCCCAGCATGGCTGTGGAAGGCACGGATTTTCCGTAACACCGGAGTATCGTATAAGCTCGGTATTTCCGCCTCAAACGTAAGCCAGCCGAAAACGTCGCGGTCCCGTGCTTCCAGCAAGAGTTCATAATCGTCGAGCTCACTCTCGCAAAGGCCGGCGATTTCGGCGTCGGCGAAACGGCCAAGAATGAGATCCATCTCGCGCGTTCCGCGATGCCAGGACCGGAACAGAATACGGCGTCGCCTTGCGTCCTGGCTCAAACCGGATGCTTGCAGGCTAGGCATGTTGCGCTCCAATGCCCAAGATAGCCGCCGCTTTTCGTTTCGAAACTTCCCCCGGAGACCGTGTCCCCCCTCCTAGACAGCTGCTACCCAATTGCGCGCGAGGCTGCCCCAATTGAGATAGGCGTCGAGGAGTCCGAAGGCGATGAGCCCGTAGCCCCAATAGTCTAGGCGAAGCCCGAAAAAGTAGCTCCGCTTTCCAGGTTGGTCGAGGGTTCTGCCGTAATAGATGCACGGTGGTCCCCAGAACAAAAACGTCAAAACGCCCGTGAACGCGCTGCTTAGATGAAATGCGGCGCCAACTCCGTCCGAGATGAATAGGGCAACGACAAAAAAAACGGCGACCAAATATCCGAAGCGAGAAAAGAAATTCATGGCTCGGCCCGCGTGCTGGTGTGCAAAATCGCGCTTTGTCATATCGCGAAAGGGCGTGCTGCCGCCAGTGCGGATTTCAACGCTGTGTAAAGAAAGGCCAGCGCCGCGGGTAGGTCTACCTTCTCCCCTTGTGGGAGAAGGTGGCGCGAAGCGCTGGATGAGGGGGTGTCCCCCCGCAGTCCGCTCGCCCGGCCCGGCTTCGCAGGGCCACCCTCTCCAACGGGGAGAGGGACCCATTGGGCCGCCGTTGGCGGCCGTAGGTCCTTGCGTTCAAAACCCATTCCCGCTCTCATGCCGCCGTCAAATGCTTTCTCTCGCTGAATCAGCGAATGACCGAGGAGAAAAAGTCCATGACGGGCTGAAGCCATCCAAACTTCTCTGGAAAGGCATGGATAAGGAGGCGTGCAAAGCTAGGCGCCGCTGCAGTCGCCCCGGCGACGGCAGACCCGCCGAAAAGGATTCGCTTTCCCCATTTGGTAAGGGCCGGACCTGTTCCTTTGCCGAGGCGCTTGCCTTCGTCAACAATGCTTTTTCGCGCTTCGCTGGCAAATCCAGCTGCTGTTTCCTTTGCCGTCGCGCCTATAGCTTTGGCAGCAGCTTTGCTGGAGGTAGCGCATACGAGAAGCCCCTCGGCCGTCGCTTTCAAAATATTGTTGATACTTTCCAATACATCTTCAGCCAGCAGCGCATATCCGGCCTCGATTGGATCGAGTGGTTGTCCGTCGTCAGCTATGGACGGGGCCAGCGGCGCATTGAGCGACTCCAACGCGTTTGGAATCGCGGCATCGGCAAATTCTAGCGCGTCTTCGTCGCGGAGGATTTCGACGGTCACCTCTGCGATCGCTGGAACTTCAGCCGCTCGTTCAGACGTCAGCCGATCTTTGTTCGCGTTGCGGACGAACGCGCGCCATCTCGGGAACTGCCGCACAGTCCGGTCAAAATGGAGCGTCAGCGCATGGAAGCGTTGCGCGAGGAAGTCCGGCCACTCCTTGTTGACGGTCGTCGCATAGCCTTCCAGAAACTCTTTCGCGTGGGCAAGACGAAACAATTCGTCCTGCGCCGGAGCGTGCTCGGGAATTCCTTCGGCTTTACGCCGGAGATAAATAATTGAGCGTTTATCAATATTGGCTTCGCCGTCCGCATTGTCGGCGAGTTCCGCGATCTCTGCTCGCAACACCTTGAGTGCCGCCACGAGCGCATCGGGGTCGCCGTCGGTGCTGGCGGGATCGGATGGGAGGACCAGTTTCCCATTGGACCAGACCGGTTCCAAAGCGGCGGGCCGTTGCGATGGAATTTCGGGAATATGAGAAGGCTTCGGTTCCTTTTGTCGGCGCCGGGGCGGCGTATGCTTCGTGACAGTCATTGAGGCGCGGCTTGAGCCATGCGCCACGCTCGATGCATGGATTTGGCCAACGTGCTGTGGCGGCTCAAGCGCCTCGATCCGCCGTTTGATCTCGGCGTTGACGATCGCCGGGCCTTGGTCCCATAGCGCTTCCTCGATCCGCACATAGGCGAGTTCGTGTTCCTCGTTCGTGATGCGGCCAGCGAGCCGGTCGTCGTACCAAAGGGTCCACACCTCCCAGCCCTGCTTCGCGGCGAGGAGCGCAGCTTTCATGTCCTGCCACAAGGACGCGAGAGGTTCCGGCCCAAGCGGATGCAGAGGCCACAGCGGCGAACCCGCGATGACCGAAGCCGCCACGCCCTCTTCCGCCTGCGTCGCGTCGATGGAAACGGCAGACCAAAAGGCGTCGACGACGGGATTGGCGCCGAATGCTGTGTCGTCAAGGTTGAAGCCGTGGCCGACGCCGGCGCCAAAAGCGGCTAAGGCGTCGACAGCGTCGGTGGCGGCGTTTGCGGAGTCTGCGGAAGCTGTGTCGCGGATTGTGACAACGGCGGCGTATTCGGCCGCGCGACTGGCGGCAATCGCGTAGCCGGAACCCCAAGTGTCGCCGATGGACTGGGCGACGAGGGCGGCGGCGGCGACGCGGCAAGCCGTAGCGAGTTCCTTTTCACGGGCCGGATATTTGGCTGCAGCCCATGAAATGGCCGTGGCACGAAAAACAGGCAAAACGAGGTTACGAATGTAGGTCTCGCGCTTTTCCAGCTGCACGACCGGCAAGACGCGCAGGGCCGCGCGCGCGGTGAAAGCGACCGAAACCTCGCGCGGCCGCTTTCGCAGCCACGCCGCCAATTCCTCTTCGTTATTTATCCCGGCCAGCGGCCCCTCCCGCCATCAGCGTCCGTTCGCCGCATCCAGCATGGTCGCTCCGCCAAGATTCGGCAAGCCCGGCGGGCCGATCGTACCAAAATCTATCCCCTTTCCTATTTTGCCACGCTTGGCAAATGTATGTTTGCCCAAAAGGCCGATCGTACCAAAATGTTTCACGTGAAACATTTTGGTACGATTGCGCAGGGGTTCCACCGCCTCCCCCCGCATCCTTCGAGACGCGAGCTGCGCTCGATCCTCAGGATGAGGGGAGCGGCTAGCCCTGTTTCCCCGCGCTAGCCGCGCAGCCCATCACGATCGCGAGCGCGGCCTGAAACGCCGCGTCGGCGTCGAGCGCGGTCGTATCGAGGAGGATGGCGTCCTTGGCCGCCATCAAGGGCGCCGTGGCGCGGTTTTTGTCACGCTCGTCGCGCCTGATAATTTCGGCGAGCACGGCGGCGTAATCGGCCTTTTCGCCTTGCGCGCCGAGCTCCAAGGCCCGGCGCGTCGCCCGCGCGTCAACGCTCGCCGTGACGAATATTTTTCGGCACGCCTCGGGACAGATCACGGTGCCGATGTCGCGGCCGTCGAGGACGGCGCCGCCGGGGCGTCGCGCGAAGCCGCGCTGGAGCTCGATGAGGGCCGCGCGGACCTCGGGGATAGCGGCGACAATCGACGCCGCTTCCGCCATCTCGCGGCCGCGCAGCAAATTTTCGTCGAAACCGGCGAGCGCCAGGCTCCGCGCGGCGGCAATCGCGGCCTCCTTGCAGGAAAGATCGCGACCCTCGTCCATCAAAGCCCGCGCCGTCGCCCGGTAAAGCAGCCCGGTGTCGAGATGCGGCAGGCCAAAGTGCCGCGCCAGATTGCGGGCAAGCGTGCCCTTGCCGGAGGCGGCCGGTCCGTCGATGGCGATGATCATTGGAACCGCGCCCCCAACTGTTCCATGAGCGTTTGAAACCCCGGAAAGCTCGTCGCGATCATGCGCGAATTGTCGACCGCCATCGGCCTGCGCGAGGCGAGGCCAAGACAAAGAAAACTCATCGCGATCCGATGGTCGAGATGGGTTGCCACCATGCCGCCTCCCGCGACATCGCCGGCGCGGCCCTCGACGATCAGATCGTCGCCAGTAATTTGATAGGCGACCCCCGCTTGGCGCAAGCCATCGGCAACCGCGCGGAGCCGGTCGGATTCCTTGACCCGCAACTCGGCAAGGCCGCGCATCCGCGTCTCACCCGAGGCATACGCGGCGGCAACCGCGAGAATGGGATATTCGTCGATCATCAAAGGCGCTCGGGCAGCGGGCACCACTACGCCCTCGAGCGCCGCCGCGCGCACCCGCAAATCCGCGACATCCTCGCCGCCCTCGGCGCGGCGGTCGAGGATGTCGATGCGGGCGCCCATTTCGCGCAACGTCGTGAGAAGGCCGGTGCGCAAGGGGTTCATCATCATTCCCTCGATGACGATGTCGGAACGCGGCACGATCGTCGCGGCGACAAGAGGAAAAGCGGCGGAGGAAGGGTCGGAGGGCACGATCACTCGCGCCGGGCGCAAGTCCGGGCGGCCTTCGAGGGTTATTTTTTTGCCGTGTTTCGCGAAAGGTTCGGTCTCGATGGAGGCGCCAAAATACTTCAGCATTTTTTCGGTGTGGTCGCGGGTGGCCTCGGCCTCGATGACGGTCGTGCGGCCGGGAGAATTGAGACCGGCCAGGAGCACCGCCGATTTGATCTGCGCCGAGGCGACCGGCGGAGAAAACTCGACCGGAACAGGTTCACTCGTGCCCTTGAGCAGGATCGGGCAGCGCCCCCCCGGCGATTGCGACAAGACCTCGGCTCCCATCGCGCAAAGCGGATCGAGAATCCGCTGCATCGGGCGCTTTCGCAAGGAGGAATCGCCGTCGAAAGTGGCGGTTATCGCGTGGCCGCCGGCAACGCCCATCATCAAACGCATCCCGGTTCCCGAATTGCCGAAATCGAGCGGTGCGCGCGGTGCGAGGAGCGAGCCGATCCCGCAGCCCCGGACGCTCCAGCGGCCTTCGCCGCGCCGCTCAACCTTTGCGCCGAGCGCGGCGCAGGCGGCGACGGCGTGGAGAACGTCGCCTCCTTCGAGCAGGCCCTCGATTTCGGTTTCGCCGACGCAAAGGAGGCCGAGAATCAGGGCCCGGTGCGAAATCGACTTGTCGCCCGAAGGCTTCACCCGGCCGCGCAATGGCCCCCCAGCACTCGTGGCGAGCGCGGCCGCTAGTGTCTCCATCGAAGCCTCCCCGGTGGATAAGCGCGAAATCCGCCCCTTGAATTGGCAACGCGCTTTCGCAACGCTGGTAACATAGCGGCGGGCAGCCTGTCATCAAACCGCCGCCGTGGTTCAACTTGCATTTGACAGGCGGGCCTTGCATCACTAACCGGACCGCAAAGTTTCGCGGCGGCGGTCCCGGCACCGGCAGGCCTCCGCCCCTTCCAGAGGTAGGTTCCGTGGCCAAACCCGAGCTCGGTAATAAGCATCAATGCCAGAATTGCGGGGCGCGTTTCTTCGATCTGAACAAATCGCCCGTCACATGCCCGAAATGCGGGACGATTTTTCATGCCGCGCCGCTGTCGCGCGTGGCCCATCACGCGGCCGTGGCCGAAGACGAGGACACGCGGGCCGGCACCGGAACCGTGCTGGTTCCGCTCGAGGAAGCCGACGCCGGGGAGGACAAGGTTGCGGCCGTGGCGGACGACGATACCGAGATCGAAGCCGTCGACGACCCGTTCATCGAGGAAGAAGAAGAGGATGCCGACGACGTCGGCGATCTCATCGATGGCGAGATCGGGGACGAGGAAGAACGCTGATGTTTAGCTTGTGAAGCGCAGTCGCAGAGGCTATACAGCCGCCGCGCATTCCGCTCCTAGCGGGACCGCCGGTGGCACAAGTCCAACCCAAGCGAACTTTGCCGGAATGCGCCCAATTTCAGAGAGGCCGGGGTCATAGCTCAGTTGGGAGAGCGCTTCAATGGCATTGAAGAGGTCGGCGGTTCGATTCCGCCTGGCTCCACCAGTGTTTTCAAGGTTTTAGCCCTGAAGCGGACGCGGTTTTTGGGGCCGGTTGATGAATTGGAGGCGAGGCCGTTCGGTCATGGTGAAGGGAGCGGCGGATGACCAAGAAGACGAGACGGAGGATCGCCGCGGCGCCGAAGGCAAGAATTGCCCTCGAGGCGCCGCGCGGGCAGGCGGCGGTGGCGGACCTGGCGCACTGTCGCGAGGTCCGTCCGAATCCGGTTTACGCTTGGAAGAAGCAGCCGCCGGAGCAAGCCGCCCGCGCCTCCGGCGCGGGCGCCGGCGTTGGCAACGGCGCCGGGGCGATCCGGGAACGCGAGATCGCGAAGCCGCGCGCCAAGATTGGCCAGGTGACGGCGGATGGTTCGACAAGCCCGCCATGAGCGGGATTTTTTAGCCAACAGGTCCGGAAGATGAGGGTCCCGGACCGCGGAGTGCGGGTTGACGGCGGCATCGCGCCGCCGGTCCGCAAGCCATGCAAGCTTCCCGGCCTTGCCCGCCCTGGCTTCCATCGCAAGCCGCGGCCCGCCAATGGCGGCGATCCCGCGCCGGTGCGGCGGACCGGCGCGCTGTTCGCGGCGCGGCCGTTCCCCGGCTCGCGGCGGATGGCGGCGATGCCGCGGGCGCGGGGGCGGGCGATCAACCGCGAACATGCGCGGCGGCGGACGCGGCGGACGGGCATCGCGGCGCCGGGGCCGGAGCCGCGGACGGCGAAGCCGGCACCGGGGCACAAGATATTCCCGGATCTCCCGCGGCGCCTGGCGCTTGCCGAACACGAGGGGTGTCCCGTTCCGCGTCCCGGCGCTCGAGGAGGCGCTGGCGCGCCGTGGCAAGCCGGAGATCTTCGACACCGGCCAGGGCAGCCGGTTTACCGGCGCGGCCTTCGCCGGCACGCTCGCCGCCGGCATCCGCGTCCCGATGGATGGGCGCGGCCGGCGGAAGGACAATGTCTTCATCGCGCGGCGGCATCACGGGCGCGCCCGGCGGGAAAGCCGTGGACAGGACGCCGCGCCTGGCCAACGCCGGCGCGTGGCCCGCATGCCCGCGGCCGCGGCAGCGGCGGAAAGCAGCTTGATCGATTGAGGAGAAAGGAACGGCCGGACTTCCAACCAAGAAACCGGCCCCAGCGGTCCCGCCCGCGGGGTCCACTTCAGATCATCCCGGCCTCAAAGCCGCGATCCGGGAAGTCTTGCCCGAGGCGGCTTGGCAGCGCTGCCACGTGCGCTTCTTGAGGAATGCGCCGGACTGCGTGCCGCGCAAAGTGGATGACGATTGCCTCAAGGAGCTGCGCTTTATGTACGATCGCCGCGATCTTGGCCTCGGTCAGATGCGATCTCGCCCAGCGGCTCGCAAAGTGGCAGGGCAAATACGCCAAGCCTTGCGCTTGGGTCGAGGACAATATCGAAGAGACATTGACCTATTACCGGCTGCCGCTGGCGCGCCACAAGTGTAGTAGCTTGTACTTGATCTTACAGACGGTGCCTTTTGGAGGTGGCCGGTTTGCTGCCGATGGTGGTCAGGCAGCGATCATTTTCGCCCTCGCAATCGGGATGGCGTCAAGGAATGTTTGCAGTGGCGTCTTGCCGAAACACCAGCGGCCTCGATGCGGTCTTTCCTCATTATAGCTTCTGATCCATTCGTCGAGGTCGTCCTGTAGGGCCGCGATCGAAAGATAGAGCTTCTTCCGGAAGGCGATGCGGTGGAATTCAGTCAACATCGTCTTGTGCAGGCGCTCGACGATGCCGTTCGTCCGCGGGCTCTTGGTCTTGGTCCTGGAATGGCCGATATCCTCCACCGCGAGATAGAGCTCGTATTCATGATGCTCGGGATTGCCGCGATATTCCGTGCCGCGATCTGTCGGAACACGTGAGAGCTTCGCCTCCTTTTCGTCGAAGAAGGGCACGACCCGATCGTTCAGGAGTAAAAGACTGAATTTGAGCTTTCAGTCACTGCGGCGGGAAATCGCAACCTGCCATTCCTCTCATGGCGGCGAGTTTGGCGAGCGGATCAATTCTGGCAAGGACGCGAGCCGCGCCCGCGCCGGCGAAGCCGGTGCCATAGCCCGTTGCTTGCAACGGGCTATGGCATCCTTGCCAGAATCAACTCCGCCTCGCCGATAATGCTTGGCCCGTGCGATGAATGGCGAAATCTGACGTTGACCGGTGGATCAAATCCCAACTTTTACATGTAAAATGCCAGATACCGGCCGATCGAGGCGCGCGCGTCGGCGACGCTCTCGTAGGCCCGCAGGTAAACCTCCTCGTATTTGACGCTGCGCCAGATCCGTTCGACGAACACGTTGTCGCGCCAGGAGCCCTTGCCGTCCATGCTGATGGCGATCCCGTTCCGGATCAGCACCCCGGTGAAGGCCTCGCTGGTGAACTGACTGCCCTGGTCAGGGTTGAATATCTCCGGCTTGCCATGTTTCATCTGTAAAAGTTGGGATTTGATCCACCGGTCAACGTCGGATTTCGCCATTCATCGCACGGGCCAAGCATTACCGGCGAGGCGGAGTCGATTCTGGCAAGGATGCCATAGGGCGTTCGGAAGAACGCCCGTTGCAAGCAACGGGCTATGGCACCGGCTTCGCCGGCGCGGGCGCGGCTCGCGTCCTTGACGGAATCGATCCGCTCGCCAAACTCGCCGCCATGCGATGAATGGCAGGTTGCGATGTCTCGCGGCAGTGGCTGAAAGCTCAAATCCAGTCTTTTACATTTTTTTCATCATGGCTTCCTCCAGCGCCTCGACGCAGAACCCGGCCTCCATCGTAATCGAGACGCGATGAGAGAGGACGCGCCGGCTGAACCGGTCGACGACCGCCACCAGGTAGACGAAGCCGCGCGCCATCGGGATGTAGGTGATGTCCGTCGCCCAGGCCTGATTGGCCCGCCAGACCTTCACGCCGCGCAGGAGGTAGGGGTAAATCCTGTGACCCTTGGCCGGCTTCGGCGTGTTTGGCCGGCGATAGATCGCCTCGATCCCCATACGCTTCATCAGCGTCCCGATGTGACGCGGGCCGATCGGAACGCCTTCGCGGAAGAGCATGTCGCGCGGCATCCGGGCACCCGCGAACGGGTATTCCAGATGCAACTCGCCGATCCGGCGCTGAAACGCCCGATCCCGCGCCGAAACCGGCCGCGGCTGGGAATAGACGCTGCCCCGGCTGATGTTCAGAGCCTTCGCCTGCCGGACGGCCGGAGGACCGTGCGTGTGGCCGATCATCGCCTTGCGCTCCGCAAATCCACCTTGCCGGGCGCGCCTTCCAAAAAATCGTTCTCCAGCGCCGGCTCTCCGATCTTGGCGTGCAATGCCTTCCAATCGGCCCGCGGAGAGCTCGCCCCACCCTTGTCCTGCCCGAAGACGCCAGACGCCCCTTCCAGAAGCTGGCTTTTCCACTGCGCTAGCTGATTGGGGTGAACGTCAAACCGCTGCGCCAGTTCGGCCAGCGTCTCTCGCCCTTGACGGCGGCCAGAGCCGCCTTCGCTTCAAAAGCCGGTGTGTGGTTCCGGCGTGTTCGCTTTGTCATCTTCTCTCCTGATTTACGGCATCCATACTCGCCGTTGTCAGGCAGCAAATCCACTTATCTCACTGTTCAGATTTCCGGGACCAGCTCTGTCCTATCGGCTTGCGGGAGGGACGTGATCTTGATCGACGCTTGGCTATCACTACCGCTTCCGGCATTGATTTTGGTTTTGACGGCCTTTTACAGTGCCTCCGCCTTGATGTTGATCCGCCTTTCGTTCGGCGCCATGGCGGGACCCTGGGTGCGAAGGTTCCGCGGCGTCGTGGCGCCCTATTTTGCCGCGATCGTCACCATATTCAGTATTCTCGTCGGCTTTCTCGCGAGCGACGTCTGGGATCGCAACCAGCGCGCGGCGGCAACGGTGCGCGGGGAAGCCGCCAGTCTTATCTCCCTCCATGCCCTGGCCGCCGCCTTGGGTGCGCCGCACGTTGCGATCGACCGCGCCATCCGGGCCTATGCCATCGCCGTTATCGACATGGAATGGCCGCGCATGAAAAACGGCGAAGCGTCGCCTGAAGCCGAAGCAGCACAAGACGAGTTGTTGCAAACCGTCGCGCAATCCGATTTCGCGGCCGCAGGCAACCCGGCGCTCGACCGCCTACTGCTCGACACCGCCTTGAGGGTTAGGGAGGCGCGCGGCGACCGGCTAGCATTCAGCTCGGATTTTTCAGAAAACTTTAAATGGTCATGCGTTCTTTTGATGGCCTTGATGGCGCAGATCAGCCTTGCCGCGGTGCATCTCGACGAGGCGCGCGCCCAGATCGCCGCCATGGTCATTTTCACCGCCAGCATCGTCCTCGTGATCGGATTGATCGCGATCCACGAAGGGCCTTTCCAACCACCGGTCGGCATCTCGCCGGCACCGATCGCCAAGCTTCTCGACATCGTGCCAGATAGTTAAAATCTCGCAGGATTGTTGGCGCCGGCGAGCGATTTCCTCGATCGCCCGCGTTTGAGGAACAGCATCCCCTCCGGCCATGATCCCATCGCGGATTTTGGGATCGGCTTGCGCCGGCACGGATGGCCCGATATACTGCTTCCCGCCAACCCTTGGGAGTCCGGCGCACCCGGGGTCCAGGCATGCCGAGCCGGTCGATTTTCATGATCGGGCATGGTGCAACTTTTTGGTTTTGCGCGCTTTCGGCTTGAACGGGAAGCGCTCGAGGGGCGCGTAGCTCAGCGGAAGAGCACTACGTTGACATCGTAGGGGTCACAGGTTCGATCCCTGTCGCGCCCACCATTTTCCGTTGTTATATTCAAAGGGTGCCCGTGTGATTCCGCGCTGTTCAGGAGTGTCTGCTCCTGATAATGCCGCCGCCTACACGAGCTCCGGAAGGTAATCATGTCTGACACTATAACACAAAAGGCGTTTATTCCTGGCGGCACCGTCGCGATTTGTGTTGGAATTGATTTTGGCGCGATCTCCAGCGTGACGAGATTACCTGATCATGCGGCGAGGTCAATCGGCCGATCGGAAAGCTTCTCGGCGAGGCTCTGCCAGCCATCGACTTTGCGCATCGCGATCTGACCTGAAGCGAGCAATGCCCAGAACAACATCGCCGCGGTTTCCGCCGAGGGCAGCACGGTCTGGGTCTTGATCCGCCGTTTGAACTCTTCGTGCAATCGCTCGATCGCATTCGATGTCCGGATCGATTTCCACTGGCTTTTCGGGAACCGTGTGAAAGTGAAGAGCTTGTCGCCTGCTTCCTCCAGGCTGGCGGCGACGGCGTGGCATTTCAGCCGCCATTTGCGGATGAACGCCTTACGCTTCGCCTCGATCTCCGGCTTCGAGGCGGCGTAGATCATATCATTGTAATCGGCGGAGACTTCTTCGTGCAGCCGGCCGGGCGCATGGGCGAGAAGATTTCGGTGTTTATGCACCGTACAGCGCTGGACTGGCGTGTCGCTCCAGAGCGCGGCAAGAGCTTTTTCGAGGCCAGGCGCGCCATCGACGATGACAAGTTCTGGCGTCTTCAGGCCGCGGTTAACCAGATCATCGAGGAGCGTCCGCCAGGCGGCTTCACTCTCTCCGCCCATGTTCTTGACCGCGAGCAGTACCTTCTGACCGTCCTGCCTGACGCCGAGGGCAACAAGCAAGGGAGATCGACGTAGATTTCTTGTCGAGCCGGACGCGCACGGACGTGCCGTCGAGGGTCAACCGGATGATCGGCTCGTCCTTCAGGGAGCGCGCGTTCCAGGCATCCCAATCGCCCTTCACCTTGCGCCAAACTCGGCTGACCGTATCCTTGCCCACGGCGCCGCCGAACAAGGCCGCGAGTGCCCTTCGCACCCGGCGCGTGTTGGTTCCGGCAAGATAGGCACCGGCGATCAGCGCGGCGGCCTTTTTGGTGCGCCGCTGATAGGCCGGGATGGTCCTGTTCTTCCACTCGCCCGTCTTGCCGTCCGATGTTTCCAGACGAGCTCGCGGGACATGCATCGTCACCGGCCCGAAGGTTCCCATCAGCTGGCGCTCACGATGGCCGTGCCGATGGCCAGTCCTCACAACCGGCCGGCCGCTCTCGGCAACCCGAGGCCGTTCATACCGGTCTCGCCCAAGCGTCGAGTTCCGCTTCCAGGAGTTCCTCGATGAAGCCGCGAATGCGGGTCCGCACCCCGGCTTCCAAGGGATCGAACCAATCGTCCCCAAGGAAAAGCGTTCCTTCGGCTGCCTCCGCCGGCGACTTTATGGTATCCGTTTTCATGGCGTGATCTCCATCGGCGCGCTAACGCCAATTCGCTTTGTTGAAACAACGCGGAGATTACGCCCCCTTCAAATTCCAACCACTTCCGCGACGGCACCTCCGCCGAGTTCGCGCGCGACTAATTCGCGGGTGAACAAAGTGTCTGGATCGATCATGGCGAAACCATCCTTTTTGACGTGGATGGCGCATCTTGAGATCGAGAAATTTCAGTTGTAAATAGGAGAGCCCATACGTGAGTCTCATTCTGATCAGAATGGAACTCACGCGGGTCCACGACCGATCAGGAATTCACTTCTTATTGCAGCGTTTTTTCCTAATCGCGGAGATTCTTCTCACAATGGTGCCGTTTTCAGGCCAGCCTTTTGCCGTAGGTTCAAGACTGAGTCGCGCCCGCACGCCAGGACGGATCTCACCGGCAAATGTTAGGCTGATTGCGATCCTTCGTTTTTGAGCCCGCACTTCGTCCTCGATCGCCTGATCGAGTTTCAAATGCCTGGACGCAACCAACGCGGCCTTGCTGGCGCGCGGGGACTTCATCCGTTCGATGCGCATCGCCGCGATCTTGCTCTTTTCCAAAAAATCGAGAAGACGGATAATGCCGTGCGACGCCGTGTTGACCGACGTCAAGAGACCATAAACATTGGCGGCGAGAGCCTTCTTGCCTTTCTCGTCAATCGGGCGTGGCCCGATGAGCGTTTCGACGACGGTGATAAGACGCCGTTCGATCATCTCCGCCATTTGCCATGTAATCAATTCGAGCGGATGACCGGCGCGCGCGCCGACGAAACGATAAAGCCGGCCAACGAGCAAATCTGCAGTTTGCCGGAGAGCATCGTCGCGCTCATTCATCACGCGCCGGCCTGCATGAGTTTTTTCGTACGGGCGGAAACGGTATCCGCCGCGGCGAGCAAAACCTTGTCGGCCGTGTGCACGTAACGCGACGTGACGGAATTTCCCGTGTGGCCGATCAGCGCCCCGATCGTGGATTCGGAATAACCGAGGTCGCCGACGAGGCTCGCG
This sequence comes from uncultured Alphaproteobacteria bacterium, assembly GCA_963706215.1. Lineage (GTDB taxonomy): Bacteria > Pseudomonadota > Alphaproteobacteria > Rhizobiales > Beijerinckiaceae > Methylocapsa. Next base: position 1,897,283 of record OY970154.1, read on the forward strand.
AAGCTGTGGCGAAGCACATGTGGCGTCACCTGCGCGGGCAGGCCGCCTTGTTTGGCAATTTTTCCCCAAAATCCCGGGAGAGCCATGCGGTCGGCGCCACGGGCCGGGGAAAAAACCAAATCGCCGAGCCTCGGGAGGGTTTTCAGCACGGCGCACGCCGCGCGGGATAGCGGCCGGACGGAACGGCCGGTCTTGGTATCGGGCAGCGTCGCCGTGCGCCCGGCGAGATCGACCTCGTCCCAACGCAACGAAAGCTCCTCGCCCCGGCGCCAGCCGGTAAGAGCAAGGAATCGTGCCGCTCCTATCGCCGGCGGCCAAATGCCTGCCGCGGCGGCCGCGCGCAAGCCGGCGCCAAGCGCCCGGTATTCGTCCGCGGTCAGCCGCCGCTCGCGTTTGCCGTCGGCGAAGCGGACGACCCCATGCACCGGGTTATCGGCGCGCATCCGCTTGCGGACCGCGTAGGTAAAGATCGCGCCGAGCAGGCCGACCGTCCGGCTCGCGGTCCCCCGGCCGCCGGTGACCCGGGCGAGCCCGTGTTTTCTTGCGGTCTTTGTCCGCGCGGCCGTCTTGCCTTCCGCGACAGCGTGCATGAAATGCTCGATGTCTTCGCGCGTCACCGCCGCGACTTTCAGCGCGCCGAGAATCGGCTTGATGTGCCGGGCGATGCGCCCTTTATCGGTGGCGAGCGTCGACGATTTTTTTGACGCTCCAAGGCGCGTCAGGAGCCGCCCGGCTTCCGCGTCCTGAAAATAAAGGTCGCAAAGTTCGGCGACGATCGCGGCCTTGCGAAAGGCCGTTTTCTCGCACGCCGGGTCACTTCCGGCCGCGACCTCGCCAAGGATGCGCCGCGCTTCCTTCCGGGCCATGTCCGGCGTCCACGGCGAGCCGTGCCGGTCGATCGTTTGCCAGCGTTGCCGTCCCTCTTTCGTCCGGTAGATGACGAAGTAGGACACCCGGCTCCCTTTTTGCCGCCGGGCGCCGAATCCCCTTACGCCGGCGTCAAAAATCGTTTGACCCGGCGCAAGGGAGCGCACATCATTGAGCCCGATGTTTTGGTCCTGCACGGCGAGAGCCCTTGTTTCTATTAAGCGGTTCATAAATATGGGAACATTCACGCGGCGTATTTGAGCGAAGGTTTCTGAAAAAAGGAGATAATTTTCCAGGGGTCATTTTGCAGTTGGCGCATCGATGATCGAACCTTGCGCTTGAAGCCGTCCCTGCTGGTGACAGCCATGCGGCCGACGGTGTCCGCTTTCAGATGCTTCCACACCAGCTCATCCGGGTTGCGATCGGGTGAATAAGGAGGCAGATAAAAGAGCCGCAACTTTCCCTTCAGGGTTTCGGTAAACGCTCTGGTTTTTCGAGCGATATGTGCAGGTCCGCGATCAACGATCAAAAAGATCTCGTGCTTGGCCCCGGCAATCAATCGCTTTAGGAACTCGATAAACACCGCAGCGTTGACGCCGCCTTGTTGCTTGATCATGAAGCGCATGTGGCCGCGCGAGGAGACCGCTGAAAGCAGACTCATGCCATGGCGAGCGCCGGTGGCCTCGACAATGGGCGTTTCGCCTTTTTTACCCCAGGTGCGCCCGGCAGGGTGACCGGAACGGATGTGGGCGGCATCGCCAAAATAGATGTCAGCTCCTTGTTGTTGCGCCATTCTCTTGATTCCCGGGTATTCTTTCTTGAGCCGTTGCTGCACGAGGGCTTCGTCACGTTCCCATGCCCGGTGCAACGGCTTTTGACGAGTGATGCCGAGCTGAGCCAAAAGCCGCCCCACGGACGCCGCGCTCAACGCCACATGGAACTTATCCTTGATCAGCTTCGCCACCATCGCGCGCGTCCACAGCGCAAACTCAAACTTCAGTTGCAAGGGGTTCTTCCGCGTCACCATGTCGTAAACCCCCTGCAATGCCCGGCCATCAAGTTTCGGCGGACGTCCAGGAACGGGTTTGGCTTTCAGGGCGCCCCAACCGCCGCGCCGGTATTCCGCCAGCCATCTGTACATGGCGGTCCGCCCCACCCCAAAGATCCGGGCAACCGCCTCGGGGCTTTCGCCGTCGTGAACGCGCCTTACGGCGCGTTCACGCATGGTCTCCAGTGTCTTGTGATCAAGTCTGCGCGCATCATCTTTTCTCATGCCAGCATGGAATCATTCGGGGCTCCTCAGGTCAAGAAAAATGTCCTCCTATTTATGAACTTCTCAATAGCTAGCACATAGCTAGCAACTTTTTACAAGGCATAACAAACAAGGGCAAATGTCCGCAAGCTTGAATCCTCTTTCTTTCAATAGGTTATCAAACTCTTGCAAATCCTGGCAAACTGGTTCAAGGCTACATTTTCGCCCTCCGAAGGCAGAGGCTAGGGGTTCGAATCCCTTCGGGTGCGCCAGATCGCTATCTTGGATTGTTTAAAGAAATCCACCGGACGCACCGGGATCGGGGCGGATGGTTTTCCGGGCATGCGGGACTACGAGGGGTTTATTCGAAACGGCGCACCCGCTGCCGCTATTTGACGAAGCTTTCGTCCGATGACACAGCCATGACGACACCTCCGCCCCCCATCTTCGACCGCCGCCTGGTAAGGCGGAGGCTGGCCCGCGCGGCTGCCGCCGGAGCCGAGGAATTTCTCCTAGTCCGTGCTAGCGAAGAGTTCTGCGAGCGGCTTTCCTCGATCAAGCGGAAATTTTCCACCGTCCTAGATGCCGGCACGCCTTCGCCTTGGCTTGCCGCGCGGCTCGCGGACCGGCTTCGGCCGCGCCTTCTGGTCCGCATGGCGCCGGTGGCGGAAACGGCCGGCGATGGCTCGCTCCTGCGCCTTTTGGGCGATGAGGAAAGCTTGCCGCTGGCGCCTGAATGCTTCGATTTGGCCGTGTCGGCGCTCTGCCTGCAAAATCTCAACGATCTTCCCGGAGCGCTCGTTCAGCTTCGCCGCGTTTTGAAACCCGATGGTCTTTTTCTCGGTTGCCTCCTTGGCGGCCGGAGTCTGCACGAGTTGCGCACCGCCCTGGCCGTGGCCGAGACGGAGATTTACGGCGGGATCAGCCCGCGCGTCGCGCCTTTCGCGGATGTGCGCGACATGGGCGGGCTTCTCCAAAGAGCCGGGTTCGCCTTGCCGGTTGCCGACAGCGAACCGCTCACGGTGCGCTACGCGACCATGTTTGGCCTGATGGCGGATCTACGCGCGATGGGTGCGGCCAATGCACTTACGGCGCGGCGGTGCAAACCCTCGACGAGAGGCTTTTTCTTGCGTGCCGCAAACATTTATGCGGAGCGTTTCGCTGATCCGGATGGACGCGTGCGCGCGACTTTCGAGATGATCTTCGTCTCCAGCTGGGCGCCGCACGAGAGCCAGCAAAAGCCGTTGCCGCCTGGTTCGGCAAAAATGCGACTCGCCGATGTACTCGGAATCAAATCGGTCTCCGGGAGCTGATCCTGCGGTTATTGGGCGAGTTCCCAGGTGACCTGGACCCCGGTTCGCAGAACTTCACTGCCGGACTCGACCGGAACGGCGGCGGCTTCGTGCTCGGCGGCACCTAGCATTTTCGGCGACATCCCGCCGGGGACTGGGAAGGGTGCTTGTGTCGCGATTTCCAGGACCCGCCCCAGCTTGAGACCGAGCCCATTGACGTAGCTATTGGCCTTGCGCAAGGCGTCGCGAACGGCGTCGCCGCGCAAGGCATCGTATTTCGCCTCTTTTTGGGTATAATCGAACGCGATACCCTCAAAACTGTTGGCGCCCTTGTCCATCAATTGCCCCGCCAGGACACCTGCCTTTTCGGTTTCTCTGACACGCGCGCTCAATGAATTGTGGGCGATGTAGCCACGCAATGTCCGCTTGATTCGACCGTTGGCGTCTTGGGTCTCGTCGTAATCAGGCGAGAGTGTGACCGATAGTGTCTTGATGTCCTTCGCCTCGATGCCTTGCGCCTTCATCTCGCCGACGATCGCCTGGGCGGCGCGGGCGTTGTCGCGCGCGGCGTCGGCGGCGCGCGGCCGCTCGGTGTCAACGCCGAGCGAGATTATCGCGATATCGGGGATGACTTCCGTGCTCGCCACGCCGTTCGTCGTGATGGTTGGCACCGAGTTGATCAAGGGCAGGAATTGTTGGGCGTGCGCTATATTCAGTTGCGCCCCAACGGCGAGCGGAAGCGCGGCAACGAAAATGAGCGAGACATGCGGAAGCGGAAAGCGAAAGGTTGACATGAGAAATCTTTCGGCGGGAGAAAGGATGGCTGTCTAGCGGGCCCCAAAGGCTAAAGCGGCCTTTGCCGTTAGCGCTTTTTCGACGGCGCCAAGCAATTTTCATAACAGCGGATACTTAACGTTTACCGGAGAAATCGTGGAGAAATCCACGCCGCCATGCTAACAGCGCACCCTAATCATGTCCACGCATGCCGAGCCGCTTGAACAACTTGATGATCAGGCCCATCGCGGCGGGGCTTCGCTTGCGGGCGTCACCCGGCGCGAGCTTGCCGTGGCGCTTGCCGGGGCAGGTGTGCCGGAGCGCGAAATCCGCATGCGCGTGGCGCAGCTCTGGCATTGGATTTACCACGCTGGCGCAACTTCCTTCGATGCGATGGGCAATGTCGGCAAGGTTCTGCGCGCCGCCTTGGCCGAGCGGTTTACGCTTGGCCGCCCGAAAGTCGTCGCGGAGCAAATTTCCCGCGACGGAACGAGGAAATGGCTCCTAAGGTTTGACCCGAAGGACGCGCGCGACAAGGGCGCCGAGGTCGAGTGCGTCTATATCCCCGAGAGCGATCGCGGCACGCTTTGCGTTTCGAGCCAGGTCGGCTGCACGCTGAGCTGCACCTTTTGCCGCACCGGAACGCAAAAGCTGGTCCGCAATTTGACCGCGCGCGAGATCATTTGCCAAGTTTTGATCGCGCGGGAAAGACTTGGGGATTTTCCGGGACTGACGCCGCCAGGCGACGGGCTCGTGCCGGGGACCGGTCTTCGCGCGGTGTCGAACATCGTGTTCATGGGCATGGGCGAACCGCTCTATAATTTCGCCAATGTGCGCGACGCCGCGGCGGTGTTTTCCGATGGCGACGGCCTCGCGCTGTCGAAGCGCCGGATCACGGTTTCGACGGCGGGCGTGGTGCCGAGGATGGAAGAACTCGGCCGCGAGACCGGCGCGATGCTCGCCATTTCGCTCCACGCGGTGCGCGACGAACTGCGCGACAAACTCGTGCCGCTCAACAAGAAATATCCGATCAAGGACTTGCTTGCGGCCTGCCGAACTTACCCCGGCGCCTCCAACGCGCGGCGCATCACCTTCGAATATGTGATGTTGAAGGACATCAACGATTCGCCCGCCGACGCGAGGGAACTGGTGCGGCTTTTGAAAGGCATTCCGGCCAAGATCAATCTCATACCGTTCAATCCTTGGCCCGGCGCGCCGTATGAATGTTCGGACTGGGAAGGAATCGAGAAATTTTCCGGTATTGTGTTTAACGCTGGCTATGCGAGTCCGGTGCGCACCCCACGCGGGCGCGATATACTGGCCGCCTGCGGGCAGTTGAAGAGCGAGACGGAAAAGCTGCGGGCGAGGGCAAGGCTCGTGGTGGAGCATTGAATGCAAGACCAGATGTTTACGCGTTCGTATCGAGGCGTATCCCTTTGCCTCGGGTTCGTCGATAGGAGTGGCCGCAACAACCCCCAGGGCTAAATCCTAAAGCGTTGGCAAGCAAGCAGCCCTGCCCTGAAGCCTGGGTTGACGGAAGCCTTCAGGCGGTTGCCTTGAGGGATAATTCCGAGGTGTCGCGCTCGAGGATGTTCGAGACGATGCGGCGGCCAATGGCGAGGTTCAAGGGCGAGAAGTCTTTTCTTGTCCGGCAACGATCCTCGCCGAAGGTTATCGCCAGCTGCCAGTGGAGATTGTTCGCGATCCCCCACGCGCACGCGCGGCAGCTAAGGATCGCGGCGGGGCCGGCTGGCAAGGATGTCATATGGAAGCGCGTTTCGACGGAGGCTCGCCCCCTTTTCTTGGCGCCGCGCTTTGCCGTGATGGCGGCGATGCCGCGCAAGCCGGGCCGATCCGGATGCCGCTCTTCCGGCTCCTCGATGGCATCCGCCGCGCGGCATTCCGGTTCCTCGATACGCCCATGCCCCGCACCGGTTGTTTTGTGAACCGCGCAGGTTTTGGCCAGTTCCGCGTCTTCAAGGAACCTTTTCACATCGTCGCGCAGCGCGCCGAGAGTGGCGGCATGAGACGGAACCCGGCCATTACGGAAGCTGGCGATTTACCGGGGCGAACCGATCCTGTCCCGTGTATGTTGCAACGTGAGGTCTAGCATCCGGCGAGGACCGGCAGGGCGGGCCCGCGTCAGGCCGCCACGGCGGGCAAGCCGATTATTACTAAATCATCGCCTATGAGCGCGATGGTTGCGAGCTTATCGAGCGGCCACGTTGGGCAGCCCATTCGTTGTTCCGTTCGCGCAGAACCGCCGCACGCACGGGTTGCGCAATCGCTAAGATCGTCCTAGCTGGGACAATTGGCCGTCACCACGCCCGTAGTATTTTTCGGTATCAGTGAAAAATTTGCTATAATTGTAGCCATATGACCTGATGGTAGCTAAATTGACCTTGTTCAACACTACCCCTGTTACGGTGCCCTTGTTGAGATTGATGCTGTCAATAGCCTGAAACACAAGATCACGATCCGTCTTGTTCCATTCGATCAAGAGTATGGTCTTGTCTGCAATGCTAGAAATTACTACAGCATCCGAGACTGGCAGGATAGGAGGGCTATCGAGGAAAACCAGATCGTAATGTTCCGAAGCAAATTTCAGGACCTCGACCATTCGAGGCGAACCGATTAGATCGAGCGAGCTTTGGGCACGGTTTCCTACCGGCACAATTGTCAATGACGAATAATCGTTTGCGATCTCATCCCATTTGGCGCGTCCAGCAAGCAAGTCAATAAGACCTCCGGCTTTTTCTAGATGAAATAATTTCGACGTCATTGGGCGGCGAAAGTCGCAATCAATTAGAACCACGCGTGCGCCTGAAAGCGCCGACGACACCGCGAGCGTCGCTGCCAGAGTCGACTTCCCCTCGGCGGGGACAGCTGAGGTGATCTGAATCACTTTCGCTGTCTTATTATCGCCATCTGTCCGCCGCAATCCAATGCGGATGCAGCGCAGGGCTTCGGCAAAGTGAGAAAACTGGTTCGCAACCACATACTGGAGAATGTCGAGATGCTGCCCTTTTTGCTCGAAATCGTCAACGTTGAGGAGCGGAACGCTCGCCAACATCGGCAGACGCAAAGTCTGCTCAAGCTGCATTGGAGTGACAAACGTCGATTGCATCCGGCCGGAGATCCAATACTCGGCAACGAAAGCGCCGCCTAGGCCGAGCACCAATCCAAAGCCGAGCGACACCATTATGAAGAGCGGCAGACGGGGAAAACTCGCTTGGTCTGGCACGCGCGCGTTTTCAATTATCCGCGCCTCAGCTTCCTGCATGGTCTGGCTCTGCTCTAATTCCTTGAATTTATTGAGTAAAGAGTCGTAGACGTGTCGGTTTGCATCGGCAACACGCTGAGCTTCTCGAAGTTTTGCCTGTCCATCGACGTTCGCCGCACCGCCTGTCCCGGTTAGCTTTTTCAGTTGCTCCTTTAAGGCTATGACATTGTTGCGGGAGGCCGCGTAATCATTTTCTAGATTAGCAATGATGCGATCTTCTTCGGCGGATATTTGGCCTTGAATGGCATGGAGCCCCTCTCGCGCGCGGATAGCTTCCGGGCGGGGGGTAGTGTCGTGCTGTGACGGCAAGGGCTGCATTTCGGCCAATTTCCGCATAATTTCGGTTTGCTGGGCGCGCAGACCCGTGATCACGCCCGATGCCATGACTTCTGGAAGACCTTCAAGATTGCCGCCAGATTGCCGGACACGGCGTGCCTGCTCGACTTTCGCCTGTTTTAGCGAAAGTTCGACCTCCGCAGTGCCGATCGCCGCATTGAGCTCGGTGATCTGCTGGCTAGCCACGGTCGATACTCCGTTCTCGCCGGTTGCGGTCAATCCGTACGCCTGCCGAATCTTGGCAACGGCCTCTTCGCTGTCGATAGTCTCCTTGCGCATCTCCGTGAGGCGGCCGAAAAGCCACGATACGCCGCGCCGCGCCGCTTCGTACTTGGCCTGAAGCTGATCATTTAAGTAGGCCTCGCTGACCGCCTGCGCCAAATGTGCCGCTTTGACTGGATCGCTGGAGTTAACTGCAACATTAATGACATATGTGAAACCCTCGCGCGTAACTGAAGTGGCCATTCGAAGGCGCCCTGTCGCAGTGGCAATGCGATCCTTTCGATCGGCGGACCGATCGGCGGGACGATCAGCGTCCCTAAATCCCGGGACCCTGGACAGGAGTTGCGCCAAGAAACGCCGCCGAACCAATCCGAATTCCGGATCATCGTAGAGCTTCTCGGACATGACCACGCGCTCTAGCACCTCACTCGACTGAATGATTGATCCAATGCTGGCGATCTTGGTGGAATCAACCATCATCGCCGCACCGAAGTCCGTTCCCGGACCGAGTGAACCAGGAGTTTTGGGGTCGATCAGGATCGCGACCGTGCCGGTGTAGCGGGGTGTGACGGAGATAAAGATCGCCATCGCGACCAGCACGGCGACAAAAGGAACGCCGCACACAATCGGAATCCGCCGGACAAATATCCTTACTATCTCTCGAAGGCCTAAGGCATTGATCTCCAATGGCACCTGGCCCGCCTTCCGCTGCCAGTCGTTGGCCGGCATTTGGGCGTTCATCATCTACCTCAATTCATTGCTACTTCAAATGCACCTAAAGCTACAAAACCTACAGCTTAGCACTTACAATAATCTATCCTTCAAACGAAGAAAAAGCAAGGTCAGGCCAACCCAAGACCCCACTTCGTGGAAGTCAGGCTAACTGACAGGTATTGGCCGGCTGCGACAAGCTGCTGAATTGGTGGGCGCATCGCAATCCTGCAACCGGAAGCCGGCGTTGCGCGCTCACAGCGCGAGTCCGTTAGAAGCCCGCCCAACCGGTGCGCGGCAATTCACAGTGGGTTGCCGCTGTTTCACCCTCTCTCGAAATGGGGGACACCTTTGATAAGCTCCTGAGCGAGCAGGAAGGTGTTGGACGAGCGCGACGCGGCGACAATTCACGGATGAGTTTAGGTGGGCGGCGGCGGGATTGCGGGCGAGCCGTGGCCGGCCGTTGCGCCAGATTGCCCGGGTGCTCGGGATTGCCGCCTGGCATGACTTGTTCGCCTGGATCGAAGGATACGCCAATCGCCGGAGGCTCCGTTCCGCCCTCGAGTACATCGCCCCCCGGAAAGGCGGAGCGCCAAGCCGCTTAATGGTGTCCACCAAATCGCGAAAAGGTCAATCGCAAGGACGGACGTTTGGGCTGGCAACCCGGCTCCGGGTCGACGGCGTGCGCCGAGGAGATCAGATCGCGATCTGCCGGCCGATTTCGACGACGTCGTCGCCCGGAAGCCTGAAGAAGTCGCTGACGTGCACGGCGTTTCGCTCCATCGCGGCAAAGAGAGCCTCCTCCCATTTGGCTAGACCTTTCCCGTCTTCCCGGTGAACGATCGTCTCGTGCCCGACGTAATAGGTGACATCGTCGAGATCAAGGGCGCAGCCTTGCGCCTGCGCCTGCCGCAAAAGGATAGGAATGTCCGGCCTCTCCATGAATCCATATCGCGCCGTCGCGCGCCAGAAATTCGGCGCGACCTCAATCACAGACTGGCGCTCGGACTCTTTGACCCAGGGGATCGATTCCGTCACGACCCGAAGAACGAGAAGCTGCTCGTGCAAGGCGCGATTGTGCCTGACGTGCCAGTCCATGACCGGCGGCGTGCCGCTCGATGTCCATGTGAGGAAGACCCCGGCGCCCGGAACGCGCGGAATCTTCCGGGCTTCGACCATGCCCATGAACTCGCCGACCGGAACGAGCCGTTCGCTCACATTCCGCGCGACGGCCGCCGACCCACGATGCCAAATCAGCATGACGCCATAGACAAGGCTAGCCAGAACCAGCGGAACATATCCGCCGTCGGCGACCTTCACCAGATTCGCCAGGAAGAAGCTGGCATCGACGCAGAGGAAGGCGCCGGCGATCGCTCCACTTGCAAGCATGCCCCATCCCCAAACATCACGCATGGCGATGAACAAGAGCGCCGAGGTCATAAGCATCGTCGCGGAAACAGCGATGCCGTAGGCGGCGGCCAGGTTGTCGGACTTGCCGAAGAACAACGTTAGGCAGACCGTGACAATCATGAGCAGCCAGTTGGTGACGCCGACATAGATCTGCCCGTAGCCTTTCTCGGACGTCTGGGTGATTTGCAGACGCGGCAGCCAGCCGAGCTGGATCGCCTGCCTTGTCATCGAGAATGCGCCGGTGATGATCGATTGGCTCGCGATGATCGTCGCAATTGTCGCCAGGACAACGAAAGGAATGAGCAGCGGCTCGGGACACAGCCGGTAGAAGATGTTGCCGGTGGCCGGTGCGCCGTCGAGGACGATGGCGCTCTGGCCGGCATAATTCAGGACCAGGCTCGGGAGGACGATACAAGACCAGGCGAGCCGGATCGGGCGACGGCCGAAATGTCCCATGTCGGCATAGAGCGCCTCGGCGCCGGTCACGCAGAGAAAGACGCCGCCCAGAACAAGGAAGCTCGCGTAGCCGTTGGAAAACAGATAGCGAAGCCCAATGAGGGGGTTGACGGCGGCGAAGACCGCCGGATGCCGCACGATCCCCAAGATGCCAAGCACCGCGATTGACAAAAACCAAAGGCCCATTACTGGGCCGAAGGCCTTGCCTATTCGCGATGTGCCCAAGGGCTGGATCGCGAAGAGGGCAACAAGAATAGCGACAGCCGCCGGCAGGACGTAGGATTTCAATGCCGGGGTCGCGATGTTGAGCCCTTCGAGAGCGGAGAGAACCGAAATCGCGGGGGTGATCGCGCCATCACCGTAGATCAGCGCGGCACCGAACAGCCCGACAGCGACGATCGCCGGCCTCTGATGTTTCTTGATGCCGAGCAGCGCCATGAGGGCGAGAATGCCGCCCTCGCCGTCATTGTCGATGCTCATCGCAACGGTCACGTATTTCACGGACGTGATGATGATCAGCGTCCATACGATCAGCGAGAGGACACCAAGGACGGTGCCGGGCGCCGGCGTGCCCCCGGTCAGGTCGAGAACGGTCTTCAGTGTATAAAGGGGGCTCGTCCCGATGTCGCCAAAGACGATCCCGAGCGCGGACAGCCCCATTGCAGCCAGGCTCGAACGGCCGATGGAGGGAGTGGCATCAGGCTGCGGGGTTTCGGGTGCGGCTTCGCCCATCGGTTCATATCCTGCAATGTCAGAAATGCGTTTCATACGTCGTTGTGAAGCTACCCGTCTCGCATGACAAAGTGAGGGCATGGCCACGTCGCCATTGGGCTTGCAGTCAGCGACCTTCAACCGTTACCATCGATGATGACCAAAATCAGCATAGCGGCTACCGCTTCCCTCCCGAGATTATTCAGCAGGCGATTTGGCTTCATGTCCGGCTCATCCCGAGCTTCCGTGACGTTGAGGATTTGCCGGCGGACCGTGGAATCGCGGTTTCTCATGAGAGGGTGCGCCGCCGGGTGAACCATTTTGGACCCAAGATCGCGGCCGATCTTCGCAAACGCCGGCCGAAGCCGCATCCAACCTGGCATCTAGACGAAGTCTATCTCAAGATCGACGGTCGCTTGGTCTACTTATGGCGCGCAGTCGAAGCCGAGGGCGAAGTGCTGGTCAAGACCAGGAGGAACAGGTGGGCGGCGCTTAAAATGGTGCGCAAGCTGCTGAGGAAATATGGCTTTGTCCCAGACAAGCTCGTCACAAATGAGTTGAGATCTTATGCCGCCGCAGCCAGTCATCTTGGAATCGTAAAACGCCACGAGTGTGGCCGATGGCGCAACAATCGAGCGGAGAATTCGCATCAGCCAACCCGGCGAAGGGAGAGGAAGATGCAAGGGTTCAAGAGCGTGGGATCCGCGCAAAGATTTCTCTCAACCCACGCAGCCACCTATAACACCTTCACCGAATATCGCACGACGCATCAGTGGTTTCATCAGATCCTCGCTTCGCACGGGAATGGCGGAGACCGTCTCGGGATCATTCATGGCGGCATGGATCAGAAAGAGCGCGAGAAGGTCAAAGCCGCATTCCAGACAAATCCGAAGGATGCCGATGTCCGCATTTTGCTCGCCACCGATGCCGCGTCCGAAGGCATCGACCTGCAGAACTACTGCAATTGCCTGATCCACGTCGAGATTCCCTACAATCCCAACGTTATGGAGCAACGCCACGGCCGGATCGATCGGCATGGCCAGAAGTATGACGAAGTTTTGATCTGGCATCCGGTGGATGGCGGCGAAGCGACCGAGGATACCTTTGGCGGTCACAAGGACGACATCATCCGTGCCCTCATCAAACTGGAGGCGATGCGCGAGGACATGGGCAGCGTAAACCCTGTCATTGCACCGCAAATGGCAGGCCTCATCGAAGGTACGAAACGGGAGCTCGACACCAGAGAGGCCGAGGCAAGAGCCGCCAAGGCGAAACGTTTTGTTCGGGCCGAACGCCAGATCAAAGAGCGCATCGAAAAATTGCACGAGCGGCTTCAGGAAACCCAGAAAGATTTCCATCTGACTCCCAAACGCATTTACGCCGCAGTCAAGACCGGCCTGGCTCTGGAAAGGAGGCCATCTCTCAAACCAGTCGAATTGCAGGGCGCGCCGAGCGGAACCGTGTTCGAAATGCCGGCGCTGACCGGCTCATGGGCGCGCTGCACGGAAGGACTGCGTCATCCCCACACCGGCGAGCTGCGCCCGATCACCTTCGATCATCAAGTGGCCAAAGACCGCGACGACGTCGTCCTCGTTCACCTCAACCATCGCCTCGTGCAATTGTGTCTGCGCTTGATGCGTGCGGAGGTCTGGGCGCAAAGCGACGTGAAGAAGCTGCACCGCGTCGACGTTCGCAGCTTGCCGAACTCGGAACTCGACGACCTTGCGGTAGCCGTGGTTTCGCGGCTGGTCATTACAGGAGGCAAGCACCACCGGCTTCACGAAGAACTCACTGTCGCGGGCGGCTACCTGAAGGACAACGTCTTCAGCCGCGAAGCTCGCGTGACCCAGGTCAACGGGTGGCTGGAGCGGGGAACCCCAATCCAAGCGAGCGAGCGCTTGTTTGACGGGCTGAGAAGGCGTTTCGAAAAATATCAGGACTCCATCCTGCAAGTCTAAGAGTCTGTCCCGGAACTTCATCATGGATTACAGAGCTTTCTTAGCATGATCCGGATGGAGGCGAGGCGGAGGAAAGCAAGCGCGTTACGGGTTAGGTTTTCAAAATCCTTGGCCAGCCTGCGACAACGGTTGAGCCAGGCGAAGGTGCGCTCGACAACCCATCGTTTGGGCAGGACAACGAACTTTCTCAGCGCGGGCCGCTTGACGATTTCGATTTCCCATTCACGGCTGATCGCCGCCACGGCGGCGGCCATTTGGGGGCCTTGATAACCGCCATCGGCGATGATTTTGGTGATGAAGGGAAACAGGGGACGCAGTTCCTTCAACACCAATGGTCCACCGTCGCGATCCTGAATGTCGGCGGGATGAACCACGGCTGCAAGTTTCAGACCGAGCGTATCGACCGCGATATGGCGTTTTTTACCGTCGATCTTTTTGCCGGCGTCATAGCCGTGCGGATCGATCCGCGCCCCCCTTTTTCCGTGCTTTTCACGCTTTGACTGTCGATGATGGCAACGGTTGGACTGACGGCGCGGCCAGCCTGTTCTCGACACAGGACGTAGAGCTCATGATGAAGGCGCAAAAGCGTGCCATCATAGTTCCAAAGATCGAAATACCTGAAAACAGTGCTTTTCGATGGCAGGTCTTTCGGCAGGTAGCGCCACTGGCAACCCGTGCTCAGAATATACATGATTCCGTTGACCACTTCGCGCATGTCCACGCGGCGTTTGCCGCCACCGCGCTTCGCCGGAGGTATCAACGGCTCCACCAGCCCCCATTCCTCGGCCGTCAAATCGCTCGGGTATCTCTGTTGGCTCCGGTCATAACGGCCCCGGTTTTCTTTCGTCCACATCGGCGGCCCCTCCTCAAATCAGGCCACCTCCCTTGATCACAAATGATTCTTTTGATTCAAGAAGTTTCAGAACAGACACTTAGAGGCGCGCTCCCGCGACCGCCTCAGAAATCTAGAAACCACGCCAGAAACTAGAAAGAAGCAAGAAATCGGTAATATCACCAGCGTGCTGGACGAACTGGAGAGGGCGATACAGCGGGAATTGCTGAAGGCGGTCGCGCCGGAGCAGCTGGTTTTCAAATTCCCGAATTACAGTGATGAAGAACGCACTCAAGTACGGCGTGACACCGAAGCCCTGAAGCTGCGTCTTGCTCGGATTCCGGGCGAGAAGGAACAGGAAATCGAAACCATCCGCCAGCGCTTCGAAGGATACGCGGTCAGGACATTCCCGGTGGCCGTGATCTTCCTCGTACCGGAACGTCATCCGTGGAGGGCCGACGCATGAGCGATCTCGGTCTTCATGCCGAATGGCTTTCCCTGATCGACATCTCGGGACCGTTTCTGGCAGAACCGGTGCTTAACGACGCCTTTCCACAAGGTCTGGAAGGGCTCGATTCGGCGAAAAGAAGAATGGTCCGGCAGGCATATGACGAGTGGCGTGAAGCGCTGGACCTCGACGATCCCGACTTGCCGAGAATTCACCACGCCTGGACCGATCTGGTTCTGAAGCAGGTTTTGGAGCTCGACGAAAACGGCGGCGGAGACGTTCTGAAATTGGGCGAGAATTTGCCGAACACCGTACGGTGCGAGCTTCCAGAGCATGGCATAACGCTCCGCCCTGATTACGTGGTGTTGGACAGCCAAGCAGACAGCCGGCCGCTCATTCTGATTGCCGTCTACGGCCCAGAAATATCCCTGAAAAAGTCGCTCAAGGGCGATCGCTGGACCGCCAGCCCTGCCGAACGCATGGTCGCGCTTTGTCGCGCCACCGAGGCGCGCCTTGGCCTCGTCACGAACGGTGAGCAGTGGATGCTCGTCGACGCGCCTGTAGGCGCGATGACCACATTCGCCAGCTGGTACGCGCGGCTCTGGGGGCAGGAGCCCGTCACACTCCAAGCATTTGTCAATCTACTCGGCGTCAGGCGTTTCTTCGTCGACCGCAGCGAACAGTTGCCTGCGCTCCTCGATAACTCGTTGAAGTTTCAGGACGAGGTGACAGATGCTCTGGGCGAACAGGTAAGGCGTGCAGTCGAGGTTCTGATCCAGGCGCTCGATCGCGCCGACGTCGATCGCAATCGCGAACTTCTCCAGGGCGTCGAACCGACGGAACTCTATGAAGCCGGACTGACCGTCATGATGAGGATCGTCTTCCTGCTCTCCGCCGAGGAGCGCGGGCTCTTGCTCATGGGAGACGAGCGTTACGAGGCCAATTATGCTGTTTCCACCCTGCGGATGCAGCTCCGCAGCGAGTCCGAGGAAATCCTCGAACGACGCTGGGACGCATGGTCCCGTCTGCTCTCGATATTCCGTGCCGTCTATGCCGGCATCGATCACGAATTGATGCGGCTTCCTGCTTTCGGCGGATCGCTGTTCGATCCCGATCGCTTTCCGTTCCTCGAAGGGCGCGGGAAAGGCTCCCGTTGGAAAATCGATCCGGCGACGCCTCTTCCGATCGACAATCGTACTGTCCTGTATTTGCTCGATTCGGTGCAGCTGTTCCAGGGCCGCACACTTTCATACTTGGCGCTCGATATCGAACAGATCGGTTATGTCTACGAAGGTCTCCTGGAACGTACCGTCGTCCGGGCAAAAGAGGCGACGCTCGACCTCGATGCGACCAAGAATGCAAAGAATCCATGGGTGTCTTTGCCGGAACTCGACGACGCGGCTGCGAAAGGTCGCGAGGCCGCCGAGGCGTTGCTTAAGGAGCGAACCGGCAGTTCGGCAAGCCGTGTTCGGAATGACCTCGACAAAGCGGTTGACGAAGGTTCGGCTGAGAAGCTGTTGACGGCTTGCCATGCCGATCGATCTCTCCGCGACCGCGTAAGGCCGTATTTTCATCTCCTACGAACCGATCGGTGGGGATACCCGCTCCTCTATCCCAAAGACGCCTTCATGGTGACGAGCGGTGCGGACCGCCGCGAGACCGGGACCCACTACACGCCAAAATCGTTCACCGAGGCCTTCGTCAAAGAGACTCTGGAACCGCTTGTTTATGTCAGACCGGCCGAAGGCAAGCCGCGAGAACACTGGGAACTAAAATCCTCCGCCGAGCTCTTCGATCTCAAAATCTGCGATCCGGCGATGGGCTCGGGCGCGTTTCTTGTCCAGGTTTGCCGCTGGCTGTCGGAGCGATTGGTCGAAGCCTGGGCGCAAGCAGAGGATGAGGGCAAGAGCATCACTTCGGAAGGCGAAGTCGTAGACACGATCGGCTCGCGAGAGCCTCTGCGCAAGGATGCCGAAGAGAGACTACTCACCGGCGGGCGCCTGATCGCCGAGCGGTGCCTCTATGGGGTGGATATGAATCCGCTTGCCGTAGAACTGGCGAAGCTGTCGATCTGGCTCATCACTCTGGCGAAGGGGCGGCCTTTCGGTTTCCTCGATCACAATCTGCGGTGCGGCGACAGCCTTCTCGGCATCACGAGCGTCGAACAACTCCATTACCTCGAATTGAATCCGGGTAAGGGAAGCGCGAAGAAGCTGTTCGCATCGAAGATCGATCAGTCAGTCTCGCAAGCTATCAAGCTCCGATCGGAACTTAGAAGCCGCCCTATCCGCGACATACGCGATGTGGAGGTGATGGCGCGGCTTGACGACGAAGTGCGCCGCAAGCTTGAACTACCCGAGATGGTCGCTGACGTTCTTATAGGAGAGGTACTCGAAGCTGGTGGCTGTGAGCTGCACACGGCACTGGCGATTGATGTCGGTGACGCGCTGGCAGGTGAGAGGGCAAATTCGAAGAATTATCGCACCAGGCGTTACAAATGCTCCGCAAGGAGCTTCCTACCGGGAATACGGTCAGACGACCATTTCACTGGCCGCTTGTATTTCCGGAGGTGTTTTGTCGCGAGAACGGCGGCTTCGACGCATTCGTCGGCAATCCTCCGTTCCTTGGTGGTCAAATGATATCCGGGGTATTCGGCTCCGCCTATCACAACTACCTCGTCAATTGGCTGACGTATGATGACAAGGCGTCTGTCGATATCGTCGTGTATTGAGAAGTTCATAAATAGGAGGACATTTTTCTTGACCTGAGGAGCCCCGAATGATTCCATGCTGGCATGAGAAAAGATGATGCGCGCAGACTTGATCACAAGACACTGGAGACCATGCGTGAACGCGCCGTAAGGCGCGTTCGAGACGGCGAAAGCCCCGAGGTGGTTGCCCGGATCTTTGGGGGGGGCGGACCGCCATGTACAGATGGCTGGCGGAATACCGGCGCGGCGGTTGGGGCGCCCTGAAAGCCAAGCCCGTTCCTGGACGTCCGCCGAAACTTGATGGCCGGGCATTGCAGGGGGTTTACGACATGGTGACGCGGAAGAACCCCTTGCAACTGAAGTTTGAGTTTGCGCTGTGGACGCGCGCGATGGTGGCGAAGCTGATCAAGGATAAGTTCCATGTGGCGTTGAGCGCGGCGTCCGTGGGGCGGCTTTTGGCTCAGCTCGGCATCACTCGTCAAAAGCCGTTGCACCGGGCATGGGAACGTGACGAAGCCCTCGTGCAGCAACGGCTCAAGAAAGAATACCCGGGAATCAAGAGAATGGCGCAACAACAAGGAGCTGACATCTATTTTGGCGATGCCGCCCACATCCGTTCCGGTCACCCTGCCGGGCGCACCTGGGGTAAAAAAGGCGAAACGCCCATTGTCGAGGCCACCGGCGCTCGCCATGGCATGAGTTTGCTTTCAGCGGTCTCCTCGCGCGGCCACATGCGCTTCATGATCAAGCAACAAGGCGGCGTCAACGCTGCGGTGTTTATCGAGTTCCTAAAGCGATTGATTGCCGGGGCCAAGCACGAGATCTTTTTGATCGTTGATCGCGGACCTGCACATATCGCTCGAAAAACCAGAGCGTTTACCGAAACCCTGAAGGGAAAGTTGCGGCTGTTTTATCTGCCTCCTTATTCACCCGATCGCAACCCGGATGAGCTGGTGTGGAAGCATCTGAAAGCGGACACCGTCGGCCGCATGGCTGTCACCAGCAGGGAGGGCTTCAAGCGCAAGGTTCGATCATCGATGCGCCAACTGCAAAACGACCCCTGGAAAATTATCTCCTTTTTTCAGAAACCTTCGCTCAAATACGCCGCGTGAATGTTCCCATATTTATGAACCGCTTAATAATGGCTGACGAGTTCGGTGAAGGCGTGGGTCCGCTGGCGTTTGCCGTCGCCGGGAATCCTCGCCACCGCGATTTTGAGATTGTCATGCAAAATCGAGACCGGCACGCCGCCAAAAAAAGCAAATGCCGAGACCTGCCCGTCAAGAAAAGCTTCCGTGGTCTCCGCCGGATAGGCCTTGATGAAACAAGCGTCAGACTGCGGCAGGTCGAAACAAAACACATGCAGCTTCATCCGCACGCCGCCGGTGACGCCAATGCATTCGCCGAAATCGACTTGGGCATGGCCGGGCGGATGGGCCAGCGGCACGAAGACCTCGCGCGGCCGGCCGCGGGCGATCCGAACGTAATCCTTCGCGACCGTATAGCCGCCGGCAAAACGGTGTTCGAGCCGCGGCCGTTCGAAAATCCGCTTCGCCGTATGCCGTTGCTTCGGCGGCGCCATCTTGTCGGCCTCAAGGATCGCGTCGATAACCGGAACAAGCGGCCCGAGCTTTGGCCGCTCCGGCTGCTTGGATCGGACATACCCGGGCGGCGCCGAATAGCGGCACATCTTGGCAATCGTATCCCGGCTCAGACCAAAGACCCGCGCCGCCTCGCGCCGGCTCTTCCCTTCGACGAAAACAAACCGTCGAACCGCTGCGTAAATCTCCACCGCGAACATCCCCGGCCACCCCTCATCGAATCAGACTTCGAAAAGGTTCGGCCTCGAAAGTGGCCGGGTTTTACTCCGCCACGCAGCCGCAAAACGCCGCCGCTCCGTGGCCGACTTTTGCTCCGCCGCGTACACGCGCTCCCAAAAGGTGTGCCCCGGGCAGGAGGGAAGCGCCGGATGCAAGACTTGGACGACCTCTTTCCGGGCGGCGAGCCAGCGGGCGAGATCAGGACCGCCCAAGCGATACGCGCAAGCTTGGCTCGCCAGCGCAACGGCGGCAACGTTCTTGGGCGCTCGCGCCAGAAGGCCGCGCGCCCGCCGGCCAAGAGGCGTCTCCCGCTCGACAAGGTAAGGCAGCACGGCTCGCGCGCCATGGATCAGGTTCTTTCGAGGATAGCGATTGCCGCGCTTGCTAAGGCCGGGCAGGCGCGGCTTGCCGCCGGCCGTCATCTGGCGCGGCGTCAGTCCGGGCCACGCCGCCATGTCACGGCCGCGCCGGAAGGCGTGAGCGTTGCCGGCGGCGGCGGCCAGCGCCGTCGCGTCGATCGTCCCGGTCCCGGGAATCTCCGTCAGGCGCCGCGCCGTCTCGTCTGTAAAAGTTGGGATTTGAGATTTCGGGCGCTGCCGCGGGACATCGCAACCTGCCATTCATCCCTTGGCGGCGAATTTCCGCCGTTGGATGAATGGCGAAATCCCAGGGGAATCGCATTTGAGAAAGGTCTGACGAAAGCAGCGGGACTTGCGGGCAATAGCCTGATGGAGTTTACCGATTCGCGTGAGAATCATGCCTCGGGAGACGACGATGGATCAGTTTGCTGCGTGCTGGGAGGAGTTGGACGATCCGCGAACCGGGAACGCGGCTCTTCACGACTTCAACGAGCTTTTGGTGATCGCTTTTTGCGCGGTCCTGTGTGGCGGGCAAGGCGCGGTGGACATGGCGCTGTTCGCGAAGGCGAAGGAGCCGTATTTGCGCGGCTGCCTCAATCTGGCCAACGGACTGCCCAGCCACGACACCTTCAGCCGGCTGTTCCGCCGGCTCGATCCGGATCAGTTTCGTGCCGTTTTTCAGCGGTTCATGGCGAGGTTTTCCGAGCAATGCCAGGGTGTTATCGCCATTGATGGGAAGGTGTTGCGCCGCTCGTTCGACAGCGCCAGCGGCAAATCGGCCTTGCACATGGTCAGCGCCTGGGGCTGCGAGCAACGCTTGGTGCTGGCGCAAATCGCGACTGACGCGAAATCGAACGAGATCACCGCCGTGCCAAAACTGCTGGAGATGTTGTCGCTGAAGGGCGCGATCGTGACCGTCGATGCGCTCAACTGCCAGCGCGCGATCGCCCAACAGATCGTGAAACAAGGCGGCGATTATGCGCTGGCCTTAAAGGGAAACCAGGGCAAACTGCACGCGGACGCCGGTCTGTATCTCGACGATCCCGCTGAGCTGGCCGCCACGGCCAAGTCGGCCGTCGATGCCGATCACGGTCGCATCGAGACCCGCACGGCCACGGTCTCAACCGATATCGCCTGGTTGCAGAAGGACCATCAATGGCCCGGCCTTGCCGCCATCGGCAAGGTTGTCCGCACCCGTGAAACCCCCACCAAAACCACGACCGAGACGGCCTATTACCTGCTGAGCGCCGCGCTATCCCCCGAACGCTTGAACGAGGTCGTCCGCCAGCATTGGGGCGTCGAGAACCGCCTGCATTGGCGGCTCGACGTCATCATGAACGAGGATCAGGACAGAACCCGTTTGGGCAACGGCCCGCACAATCTGGCTGTTCTCCGGCACATGGCGATGAACGCCATGCAAAAGGAAGGATCAAAGGGGTCCTTGCGCGGAAAACTCAAGCGCGCCGGCTGGGATGACGCATATCTCTCCATCTTGCTGGCACAATTTTGAAATGCGATTGCCCTTGGCGAACAATGCACTGGGCTTCAGGATGCGGCGCGGCGTGCCAAGAGTCGTGTCCGCTCCGGGGTTTCAGGCCCGAGACCCGGCTGATAGAAAATCCTGAGGCTAGGCCGTCGGCCCGCTTCAAGTAGCCGGAGCGTGGCAACATCCTTGATTTCAAAACTGTCGAACCCGCAGCGCGCAAGCAATTGCAGCTGGTCGAATAAAATCTCACCGATCGCCCGTAATTCGCCCGCAAAACCAAAATTGCTGCGAAGCTGGCGCGCGAGCGAGTAGCCGCGCCCATCGGTGAATTTTGGAAAGACGACCGCGACCAGCGCGAAGCGGGCAAGGTCCGGCGCGATTGTTCGTATGTCCTGCCCCGGTTCAATGAGCAGGCCAAGCGGTATATTGCCGGTTCGGGCATGGGCGCTGGCTCCTTGCCATTGCGCCGGCGTCAGGATGACCTTGCCATCCGGCGGAAGGCCTTCTCCTTGCGCCAAATTGCGCCAGTCATCCGGCGCGAAACCATCGCCTTTGAATATCGGCATTTTCAAATGTCCAAACCGGCGTAGAGCGGGAGCGTATGAAGCCCGCATTCGACTTTGCTACTCCCGCGCCAGCGCCCCGCGCGCGGGTCTTCCCCAGGCTTTACGGGCGAGGTGCAAGGGATGCAGCCAATCGAAAAATAGCCTTTGGCGACGAGTGGGTGGCGCGGCAAGTCGAAGGCGTCGAGATAGTCTCGAATTTTGACCGCCGGCCAGTGGGCGAGAGGATTGATTTTTATGCGGCCGCCTTCGGATTCGAACAAGGCGAGGGTCCCGCGCGTGTGCGCCTGAAACCGTTTGCGGCCGCTGATCCAGGCGTCATAGCCTTCGAGCGCTTCCGCCAGCGGCAAGACCTTGCGGATTTCGCAGCAGCGGCCGGGATTGCTTGCCCAAAGGAAGTTTTCCGGATCTTCCGCGGCAAGCAGCGCGGGCTTTGGCCCGATAGTGATCACATTCGAAAGGCCGAGATGGGCCACGAGTTCGTCACGATAGGCGAGGGTCTCCGCGAACAAAACCCGCGTGTCGATAAACAGCACCGGCGTGGTCTTGTCGATTTGCGCCACCATATGGAGCAGCACGACGGAATCCGCGCCGAAACTCGAGACAAGCGCGATCTGGCCTGGGAACAGATCCTCGATCACGAGCCGCATCAATTTGCGCGTGTCCATGGCGGCGAATTTGGCGGCGAGGCCGGCGGCGCTATCCGTATCGGCGACGACGGCAGCCTCATTCGCGGCCATAAAGAGCCTCCTTGAACGGCTCCATTCCGATCCGGCGGTAGGCCGCGAGAAAATCCTCCGCCGAGCCGGCACGGAGCTTCAAATAGGTATCGACGACCGTCTCGATCGCGTCGACGATCTCGTCTGATGAGAAGCTCCGCCCGGTGATCGCGCCAACGTTGCAAGTCTCGTCGGCGGAACCGCCAAGCGTAATCTGATAGGCCTCGGCCCCCGCTTTCTCTAGGCCGAGAATACCGATATGTCCGACATGGTGATGCCCGCAAGCATTGATGCAGCCCGAAATATTGATCTTGAGCTCGCCGATTTCCCGGGCCCGCGCACCATTGCCAAACCGTTCGGAAATCCGCTGCGCGACGGGGATCGAGCGGGCGGTCGCCAGGCCGCAATAATCAAGCCCGGGGCAGGAAATAATGTCGGTCACGAGGCCGGTATTCGCGGTGGCGAGACCTTGCCCGGCAAGCCGGTCGAACACCTCGGGCAAATCATCGAGCGCGACATGCGGCAGGACGAGGTTCTGTTCATGCGCGACGCGGATCTCGTCTTGCGAAAAGCGTTCTGCCAGATCGGCGATCGTTTCCATGGATTCGGCGCTTGCGTCGCCTGGAATACCGCCGACGGGCTTCAAGGAGACCGTGACGATCCCATATCCGGGCGTTTTATGAGCCACCACGTTTTGCGCGGCGAAACGGGCAAAACCGAAATCATTTGCTTTTCGCTTTTCGAGCGCAATGGAGGTTGTTGCGCGCGCGGGCAACTCCGGCGGGGCGAAATAGGCGCGGATCCGATCGATTTCTTCTTGCGGCAGGGCGAGCGCGTCGTCGCGGTGATTGGCGAACTCGGCCTCGACCTCGGCGGCAATGACGTCCGCGCCTTTCTCGTGGACAAGAATTTTTATCCGCGCCTTGAATTTATTGTCGCGCCGTCCTTCGAGATTATAGATCCGGAGAATTGCATTGGTGTAGGCGAGGAGATCGGCCTTCGGCAGGAAGGCGCGGATCTTATGCCCGACCAAGGGGGTGCGGCCCAAGCCGCCGCCGACGTAGACGGCAAAGCCCACCTCGCCTTCGGCGTTCTTGACAATCTGATAGCCGATGTCGTGCACCCGTATCGCGGCCCGATCGGTGGCGGCGCCGTTGACCGCAATCTTGAATTTTCGCGGAAGAAAAGAGTATTCCGGATGAAGCGACGACCATTGCCGCAGAATTTCGGCGTAGGGGCGGGGATCCTCGATTTCGTCGGCGGCGGCGCCGGCAAATTGATCGGCCGTGACATTGCGGATGCAATTGCCCGAGGTTTGGATCGCGTGCATCTCGACTTCGGCAAGCTCATTGAGAATATCGGGGCAATCCTTGAGTGCCGGCCAGTTGAATTGAATGTTCTGCCGCGTCGTGAAGTGGCCGTAGCCCTTGTCGTAGCGCCGCGCGATGAAGGCGAGCTTGCGCAATTGCCGCGGCGACAGGGTGCCATAGGGGATGGCGATGCGCAGCATATAGGCATGCAATTGCAGATAGACGCCATTCATCAGGCGAAGCGGCCGGAACTGTTCCTCGTCCAGTTCGCCGGAGAGACGGCGTGCGACCTGGTCGCGAAATTGTGCCACGCGCGCGGAGACAAAGCTTTTGTCGAATTCATCGTAACGATACATGTCAGCTTCACTCCGCAGCGACAACCAGCGCCCCATATTCCGGGTCTCGCTTGGCCGTATTTTCTTGCGCCGGGTCCGCGTCCCTTGCGAAGGTATGCGGCCGCGGCAAGAAATCGATCGTCGGCCCCCGCGCGCGAATTGCCTCGCGTAATGTTACGGCGCGCAGCCCGCCGGCATCCTCGGTGACCTCGACCACAACCGGTTCGACGACGAGATTGCGCTTCGCGTCATTCTGGGCAACGAGGAGTCCGGCCTCCGCTTCGGCCTTGCTTGCAAAAATTCTCGCCTGACTTAGCCGCTCAGGCCAGGAACCGTCGCGGCCGGCATAAACGACGATTCCGTCGGCGAGGCGATTTGCGGAAATGACCTTGGGCATGCTTTAAGGCTCGCGGAACACCGAATGCAATCCGTATATAATCCAATTAACAGCGTTTGACGAGTGTTTGTTGTAATGTACACGAGTTTAGCGTACAATTCTGGAGGCAGTGGCGCCCGAAGCGATTTCGCGCCGTGCGTCTATCAACTCTCCGATTTTGAGTGTTTTTCGGAATCCGTCTGCCAGGGAAGCCGTTAGCAGCTCAGTTTAAGTTTCTGCTAATGATCCGGAGCTGTCATTTGAGAAGTGGTCGTCCCAACCTCGGCTAACCACGTTTTTCAAATATTGCTTTCCCAGGGCCGTTGGAGCCCGGAAATTGCCATCCCATGTACGTGACTGTGGTGACAATGGCGCATGCCAACTCTGCAACGGCTTGCTGCGTTTGTTCCAAGTAGGGTGTGTCGATGGGCGTATCCCATATCATTTTTTGTTTGTTTACAAAGAAAGGAAGCGACTTTCCTTCTTTATCCGGTAGTCGTTGCCACGAGCCGTGACATAGAACATTCCGGATAACCGAAGCCTTCCGAAGATCATCCAGTAGTTCTTCGAAATTCTCGATGGCGGCTGAGGAGTTATTGCGCACAGCCTTACCGTATGCATCGATTAAGTTTCCCAAGGGGTCGGTTAGAGCACTCTCGAGAGTCGGTAGCCAATTTTGAAAGGCGGTTTCAATTTCACTTTCTTTAAATGGAGTTGTCGCGGTGAATGAAAAAATTGCTTTCCCCAAGACTTCCTCGAGGAAGCCAAACGTTGCGATGGTCCGACCAAGTTTCTCCCAAAATATTGGATTGTGGCCATGGGTGGGGAATTGAGGCGGGAGCTTCTTCAAATCGACAACGAATCTCCTTTCCTCGCCTGCATCTTTCATTGCGGCGTCTCCCGATCAGTAACACTTAAGACGATAACGGAAGGAGTTGTGAAAGACCTCTCATGGTGCAAAGGCGAAATTCAACCCGCGGCACTCCCGGACACGCGCCTTAGCTGTCCTTCAAATAGTCGTGCACCACCTCGCCGAGGCCAAGCGTCAGGTCGGTGACAAAATGGCTGGCGGAAACCACGCCGCGCACGGGCAGGCGGGCGACGTCGCACATCGCATGCTCGAAAAGCTCGATTGCGGCGGGTCCGGACCACGCGCCCTTCAAGGCGACCCCCTCGAGATAATACCGCACGAGCTCGCAAATCCTTGGCGTGCAATCCACATGCGGGATGATCTTGATCATGAAACTGGGCTTTGCCAGGCTTTTCAGCAAAGGCGCCGGATCGAGTTCGTGATGTTTGTAGCCCATGGTGGCCGACACGCACAGCACCGAACCATAGTGCAAGGTGCACACCAAGGTCTCGCTCTCATGCGCGATCTTTGGATTGGCGAGCTTCTTCGGGAAGCCCCAGATCTCGCGCCCGCCGGCGATCGGCGAATTGTCGTCGAGATACATGGCGTGCACATAGCCGCCCTCTTGCACCGTCCCGTCGGCGGCGCGAAACCGCACCGGAATCACCTGGCCGGTCTCCGTATAATCGCCAAAACCCGTGGAGTCAGGCATCCGGATGAACTCGTAGTTGACCGTATCGCCCGCCACCTCCAGCGGTTCGGGGACCACCTCGCGCAAAGCGTCGGGATCCGAGCGGTAGCTGATCACCACGAATTCGCGATTGTAGAATTTGTACGGCCCGCGCGGGTAGGCGGGGTCGGTCAGCGGCATCGCGAAAGCATTTTTGGCGACATCGGCAAGCTTCATCGTTTGTCTCCTTATCGGGTGTCGACCGGTACGACCTGCCGCGCCTGCTACTCCCTGCCGTCTCGCGCGAGGTCGAAGGTGAAAACGCCGTCGCGATTTTCGGGACGCTGCAAAACCTCCGGATGGCACAGAGTGCGCACCCCGTCGTTGTAGCCGGCCTGCCAATGCTCCTCCATCGTTCGTCTGGAAAACTCATAGTCTTGCGACGCACCCTCGTAATTCTTGTTGTGATAGATAAGATTGATGATGTTGTAGACTTTTTCGTCGGCCTCGCCAGCGAGAAGGTTTGTTTGCGGCAGTTGCCGCAGCTCGTCGGGAAGCCGTTCAAGCAGGTGGTGGACCGCCCGGCGCAACAGCTGCTCGCTCTTGAATTGATTGATGCCCGCCCGCGTGCGGCTCGAGAAGTGGATGTCCTTCTGGCGCACGTCGGCCTCGATCAAATTGCTGGGTAGCCTGCCGCTCGCGCTCCACAGATCGATTTGAAACGCAAGCGTATCCTGGCGGGGCGTGCCACAGAGCACCCAATCCAGCGGCGTGTTGGAAACAAGGCCGCCATCCCAATAATGTTCGCCCTCTATTTCCGTGGCGGGCAGACCGGGCGGCAGCGAACCGCTCGCCATGACATGCTCCGGGCCGATCGCATGCGTGGTGTTGTCGAAATAGACGAGGTTGCCGGTGCGCACATTCACCGCGCCGACGCTGAAGCGGGTGATTTTGCTATTGATCAGGTCAAAGTCGACAAGGCGTTCGAGCGTCGCTCTCAACGGAGCGGTCTCATAATAACTGAGAGCCTCGGGGCTACCTGGCGTAAAAGGAAGGGGAGGCGGCACGCGGGGTTTGAAGAAGCCCGGAGCGCCGCCGAGCAAATTGCCCAACGAGCTCAGCTGGTTGAGCCATCTATGGGTGAAATCGTCCTTGATCTCGATTGGCGGGAGGTAGCCGACACCAAAGGGAGCCGTGCTGACGATCTCCCAGAATTCCCGCAACCGCTCGACGCGCTTCTCCGGCGGATTGCCGGCCACTAGCGCCGAATTTATGGCGCCAACCGAAATGCCGGCGACCCAATCGGGATGCAGACCGGCCTCCGCCAGAGCCTGGTAGACACCGCCTTGATAGGCACCAAGGGCGCCGCCGCCCTGGAGGAGGAGGGCAATACGTTCGAACGGCGGACGCCGCTCGATCCGATGCGTTTTGCTTATGGTCGCGTGCGGACCCGAATTGTCCGATGTGGTCATCCGAGTAATCCCTGTCAATCGTCCGGTTCCGTGCCTTGCGTTAGCGGCTCGTTCCTGGCGCGCCCGTGCATCGCCGCACGCCCGAATGGGGTCAACTTACCCACGCGCTTTGGCGGATTTTCCGGGCGCGGCCGCCTCATGGCGCTTGTCCTTGCGCTCTTCTTCCGCCGCCGCGTGGTATTTATGCCTTATATCGGTGAGATCAACCGTTGGCTTCGGAAACGACATGCCAAGCTCTTCCATCGTATCCGCGACAATCCGCGAGACCGCCAAATTGCGAAACCATTTGTGATTGGCCGGGATCACATACCACGGCGCGTCACGCGTGCTGGTCGCGGCGAGGGCATCCTCGAATGCCTCCATATAATCGTCCCAAAGCGCGCGCTCGGCATAATCGGATTCGCTAATTTTCCAATTGCGCGCGGGATCGTCAAGCCGCCGCGCGAATCGCGCGAGCTGCTCCTCCTTGCTGATATGCAGGAAGAATTTTACGATCGTGGTTCCGCTCTCCCTAAGCCCCAACTCGAAGCTGCGGATCCGGTCATAGCGCGCGGTCCATGTGGTCTTGTCCACCAGTTTGTGGACCCTGGCAGCCAATACGTCCTCGTAGTGAGAGCGGTTGAAGATCGCTACCCATCCTTTTGGCGGGGCATGCGGGTGGACTCGCCAGAGAAAATCATGATCGAGCTCGATTGGGGCCGGCTGTTTGAAGCTGACCACCGATGTTCCTTGCGGATTGAGCGCGGCGAAAACGTGGTTGACCGTGCCATCCTTGCCGCCGGCGTCCAAGGCCTGGAGGACAATCAGAACGGAGTGCTTTTTCTCCGCATATAGCAAGGCTTGCAGTTGGCCGAGCTTTTGCCGGTAGCTTTCCAGTTCCTGTGCGGCCGACTTATGTGTCTCGTGGCGGCCCTTGAAGGCGGGATCGACATCCTTAAGGCCGAGCTTTTGGCCCGGATTGACGAGCATCTGTTTGCGATAGTCCATGGAAATTCTCTCCTCCCCAGCATATATCCAACACTTCTTTCTCTTAAGAGCGTATGATGCGCGTCAATACTGACAATAGCAATCTTGTTGGTAGGCCAGGGGTCTTTATAGGGTTGCCGGAAACGGTCGCCAACGAACTGCATCGTCAACAGGAAGGCGCGGCGGCGCCGGCCAGAGCGTCGTAGCTCTCAGCTTCCCGCCTCGCCAGCGTCCTTGGCCGCAAGCTGACCGATTGCGGACCAGTCGAGCTTGTCGCCGCCATGGGCCAGCAATGTCAGAAACCGGTCGCGCAGGAGGCTCGCGAGGGGCATAGGCACGCGGAGATCTTCCGCCGCCGCGAGCGTCAGGCGGATGTCTTTCTGGCCAAGTGGTGCCGCAAAACCGGCCGGTTCGAATTTTCCCTCTGCGATCAGCCCACCATAGGTTTTGTAGACGCGGGCATCGAATAGTGTCGAGGTCAGGATGTCGAGATATTGACTCCGGTCGACGCCGGCTTTGCCAATCAGGGCCATGGCCTCTCCGACCGATTCGATGACCGAAGCGATCAGGAAGTTGCAGCTGAGCTTCACGAGATTGCCATCCTTCGGTGTCGCGGAGACGACGAAGGTTTTCTGCCCGATCGCATCGCAGAGCGATGCCGCGGCTTTGACCGCATCTGGCGCACCGGCGGCAATAACGAAGAGCTGACCTGCAGCGGCGACATCCGGGCGGCCGATTACCGGCGCCGCCACGAAAAGCTGTTCCGCTTTCGCGTGGGCCGCTTCTAGCCTCTCCGATAGGGCGACACTGATGGTGCTTGAGGAAATATGGATCGCGCCCGCGGGCAGGCTGCCGATGATACCACCGTCCCTGAATACGACCCTCTCAACAGCATCGTCGTCCGGCAGCATGGTAATCACGGCATCGCCGCGGCAGGCATCCGACACACTGGCGGCGGCTTTCGCTCCCCGCGCAACGAGCGCATCGACTTTCGTGCGTGTCCGGTTGTAGACGGTCACATCATGGCCGGCCTTCAAGAGGTTCGCCGCCATGCCGATGCCCATGTGCCCCAATCCGATGAATCCGACTTTCATGGCAACACCTTTTTCCTATGCGGCTGACGCCTGACGCTCTTAGTTAAGATCTCCGAGCTACAACGAAAACGCCGCCGGCCGTCCTGTCCCTCGATCGCTTCGGCTCCATGCTGCGTGCAGCGCCACCTCTCCTGCTATGGCTGAGTGCTTCGCAAGGACAATGCTGTGTTGGCTCACCGCTTTCTTGCTGTTTACATCAAATCCCGATGTTACTATTTTAGTGCATCTCCGTCCCGTCCCATTTTCCCCTTGAGTGAGTCCCAAATGCGCGCCGAAGCCGAAGCGCTCGTCCAATCAATCAAGCAATCGATGGGATTGCTGAGGAGGCATCTTTGACGTCGATGCCGCCGCCCGCCGCCTAGCCGAGCTGAATGCCAAGGCCGAGGATCCAAACCTTTGGAACGACGCCGAAGCCGCGCAAAAAATCATGCGCGAGCGCACCGCGCTCGAGGATAAGCTTGGTTCCCTCAAACATTTTGAAAATGCACTCATGGACGCGATCACGCTCGTCGAGCTTGCCGAGGCGGAAGGCGACGAGGGTTTCGCGATGGAAGGGCTCGACCAGCTGAACGCCCTGAAGGCGGAAGCCGGACGCCGCCAGATCGAGGCACTGCTGTCCGGCGAGGCCGATGCCAACGACACTTATATCGAGGTTCACGCCGGCGCCGGCGGCACCGAGAGCTGCGATTGGGCGCGCATGCTGTTTCGCATGTATGCGCGATGGGCCGAGCGGCACAAATATAAGGTCGAGATCATCGAGGAGACGGCGGGCGACGAAGCGGGCCTCAAATCCGGCACCTTGCTCGTCAAGGGCCACAACGCGCATGGCTGGGCCAAAACCGAATCCGGCGTGCATCGTCTGGTGCGCATATCGCCTTTCGATTCGAATGCCCGGCGCCATACGAGCTTTGCCTCGGTCTGGGTTTACCCCGTGATCGACGACCGGATCGCAATCGACGTTAAGGAATCGGATTGCCGCATCGATACCTATCGTTCTTCGGGGGCCGGCGGCCAGCACGTCAATACGACGGATTCGGCGGTGCGCATCACCCATATCCCATCAGGGATCGTGGTTGCCTGCCAGGCCGAGCGTTCGCAGCACAAGAACCGGGCAACCGCGTGGAACATGCTGCGCGCGCGGCTCTACGACCAGGAGATCGAAAAGCGGGAGACGACGGCCAATGCGACGGAGGCAGCCAAGACCGAGATCGGCTGGGGCCATCAGATCCGCTCCTATGTGCTGCAACCCTATCAGCTGGTGAAGGATCTTCGCACCGGCGCGACGTCGGGCACGCCCAGCGAGGTTCTCGACGGCGAGCTCGACAGCTTCATGGAGGCGGCACTGGCCCAAAGACTTTCCGGCGGCGGCCCGGTTGCTGTAGAGGATGTGGACTGAGGCGGGATCCGCACGATGATCCTCGTCGCATAAAGACATGAGTTTGAGCATGCGGCACAAAAAAGAACGAATTTTCAATCTGCCGCCGGTGGTCCTTTGGATTGTCGCGCTTTTGGCCGCGATCGAAGGCCTCTCTCAACTCCTCTCGCCCGAAGCCTATCTCGAGGTTCTTCGGCGCTTCGCCTTCGTGCCGGGGCGGTTTACTTTCGCCTTCGCTCCAGACCGCGTGTCCCTGGCCCTCAATTCGATCGCGGACGACGCCGAGTTTTCCGCCCAGGCGGCGGCCTTTTTCCTGGGCGATGGGAAGCCGCAATGGTGGACGCCGCTTACCTATGCGTTTTTGCATGGCGGCTGGCTGCATGTCGGGATGAACTGCCTTTGGTTCGCGGCCTTCGGCTCGGCCGTCGCACGCCGTTTTGGAACGCCACGCTTTTTGCTTTTTTGCGCGGTCGCGGCAATTGCCGGAGCGGCGATGCACTACGTCACCCACATGACGGACCTGCAGCCGGTCGTGGGTGCCTCGGCGGCGGTCTCCGGCGTCATGGCGGCGGCGGTGCGTTTCGTGTTTCAACCGGGGGCGCCGCTTGGCGAAACGCTCGGCTTCGCGGAACGCGCGGACGAGGGCATGGCTTATCGCCACCCGGCGCCGCCTTTGCGGGAAATTCTGTCCAATCGCGGTGCGATCAGTTTTCTTTTGTTCTGGTTCCTCGCCAATTTTTTGTTTGGCGCCATCCCGGTGCCGCTCGGCGTCACCGATGCGACGGTCGCCTGGGAGGCCCATATCGGCGGTTTTCTCGTCGGGCTTTTGGCGTTTCGCTGGTTCGACCCGCCAGCGCCGCCCTTCGCCATCCCGCCAAACGATCGGCGCGCCGCGCCGGCCGATTGATATTCTAGCCTCAGCCGAGCAACCGCTGGTTCTTTCGCCGGCCTTGCGTTCGGCGCCGGAAGCCAGCGACGATTTCGACGTGCGGCGTATGGCGAAACTGATCGACCGGCTCGACCCGCGCTAGTTCATAGCCGCCGGCGCATAGGATCGCGGCATCGCGCGCGAAGGTTTGAGCATTGCAGGATACGGCGACGACAAGTGGCACGGAGGATGTACTTAGAAGAAGAGCTTGCTTTTCGGCCCCCGCGCGGGGCGGATCGAAGACGACCGCGTCATATCGTTCGACCTCCAGCGGGCCGAGCGGGCGCCGAAAAAGGTCGCGTGTCTTGGCGCTCACCGGCCGCAGGCCCTCGACCCGCGCGGCTTTGACCAACGCTTGAAGTGCGGCTTCATCAAGATCGAACGCATCGACTTTTGCAAACTCCGCTATCCGAAGGGCAAAAGTCCCGATGCCGGAAAAAAGATCGGCGATCCGCCTGGCGCCCGCGACATGCGCGCAAACCCTTGCCGCGAGTGCTTCCTCGCCGGCCCCGGTCGCCTGCAAAAAGACTCCCGGCGGCGGCGCCACCATCGCCTTGCCCATCGCGAGTATTGGTGTCCGCCGCGAGATCACGATCGTGCCATGGTTCGAAAGGCGGGCGAGATCATGCGCCAACGCAAGCCGGACAAGGCTTTGGGTCGCGGCTTCGCCAAGGGGGCCATGGCCTTTAAGATCGACATCGAGACCGGACGCCGTAGCGGTGACGAGAATGTCGAGCGGCTTGCCCGAGGCGGCCAGGACCTGCGCAACCGCGCGCGCGGCCGGCAAGGCCCCGTCCATCGAAGGGGCGAGCACCGGGCAGGAGTTGATTTCAACGATCTCATGCGCGCGCGCCTGCATGAAGCCCGCGGCTGGCCGCCCTTGCGTATAGCGCGCGTGAAACGCCGCGCGGCGGCGCCCGGCGCCATGCGCATCGGCGAGGTCCAAGACCTCGTTCGTCAGGCCGGCCCGCCGCAGCGCGCCGGTGACAAGATCGCGTTTCCATCGCGCATAGGAATCCGCCGCGAGCGTTTGCACCGCGCAGCCGCCGCAGTGCGCGAAATAGCGGCAGAACGGCGCGATCCGATGCGGGCTTGGGGTCAAAACCTCGACCAATGTACCCCGCGAACCATCGACGCCGGCGGCGATTGTTTCACCGGCCAGAGCATAGGGGACAAAGACCAAGCGATCCGGGCCTTGCGCGACGCCTTCCCCGCGCGCTCCGAGCCGGTCGATGGTGAGCCTTGTGTTGCAGCCAGTCATCCAGGAGCATGATCCTAGGAAGTTACAGACTTTTTGGATAAGATCATGCAAGAAAACAATTAGATAGAGACCATGAGCGATTTAACTTGAAGCGATCACGGTTGAGCGTTGCGCAGGTGAAGTTTCCGATCGCCGCCGCCTTCGATCGGCGAGGGCAGGGCAGGGAGGCGACGTTGCGATAGAGCTTCGGGAGCGGTCGCTTCCGGCGTTTTGTGGAGGACGTTCCTGTCAGCTCGCCCACGCCGGGCCGCGATTGCCTTCTGGGCCTTGGCGGCGGCTCGCGAAAAAACGGCGTTCGATCTAGCGCCGTGCCGGAAGTGTAGTCCTTCAAGCGATCATGCTCTTCCTCGCATCGCTGGCGCGGCCAAGCGTCGCCAACACCTTGGCGACGATGCCTTTCGCGTCGAGGCCCGCGCTAGCATAGAGTTTCTCCGGCTTGTCATGATCGAGAAAACGGTCGGGCAGCACCATCGAGCGGAATTTCAGGCTCCGCGCGCTAACCCCGTCGAGCGCGCCATCCTCGGCGAGCGTTTGCATCACAAAGGAGCCAAAGCCGCCAATGGACCCTTCCTCGATCGTGATCAGGACTTCGTGGTTCGCCGCGAGGCGGAAGAGAAGGTCGGAATCGAGGGGTTTGGCGAAGCGCGCGTCGGCGACCGTCGCCGAGACGCCATAGGTGGCGAGATCCTCCGCCGCCTTTGATGCCTCGGCCAAGCGCGTGCCAAGCGACAGGATGGCGACCTTGTTGCCTTCGCGCAAAATCCGGCCGCGGCCAATCTCCAGGATTTTTCCCCTCGCGGGCAGGTCGATGCCGACTCCGTCGCCGCGGGGATAGCGCAAGGCGATCGGGCCTTCGCCGTAGGCCGCGGCGGTTGCCACCATATGCACGAGCTCGGCCTCGTCGGCCGCCGCCATGACCACCATGCCGGGAAGGATCCCGAGGAAGCAAACGTCGAAAGAGCCGGCGTGGGTCGGGCCATCGGCGCCAACGAGACCCGCGCGGTCGATGGCGAAGCGCACCGGCAATCTCTGAATTGCCACATCATGGACCACCTGATCGTAGCAGCGCTGGAGAAAGGTCGAATAAATCGCACAGAAGGGCTTAAACCCTTCTGTCGCGAGGCCTGCCGCGAAAGTGACCGCATGTTGCTCCGCGATCCCGACGTCGAAAGTGCGTTCCGGAAAGACTTTTTGGAAAATATCGAGCCCGGTGCCGCCTGGCATCGCGGCGGTAATCGCGACGATCTTGTTGTCCTCTCGCGCCTCGGCGATCAAGGCATCGGCGAAGACCCGCGTATAGGAAGGCGCGTTCGCCTTGGGTTTCACCTGGACGCCGGTAACGACATCGAATGTGTTGACGCCATGATATTTGTCGGTCGATGCTTCGGCGGGAGCGTAGCCTTTACCTTTTTGGGTCACGACATGGACCAGGATCGGTCCCAAGTCCACATCCCGGACGTTTTTCAACACCGGGAGCAAATGATCGAGATTGTGACCGTCGATCGGTCCGACATAATAGATGCCAAGCTCCTCGAACAGCGTTCCGCCGGCCCAGAAGTTGCGGGCGAATTCCTCGGTTTTGCGGGCCCTGTCGTAGATGAATTTGGGCAGATGGCGGCCGAGCTGCTTCGCCGTTTCGCGCACGGAGCGGTAGGTCCCGCCGGAGACGAGCCGGGCGAGATAGGCGGACAAGGCGCCGGCCGGCGGGGCGATCGACATGTCATTGTCGTTGAGAACGATGATCAGGCGCGAATGCATGGCGCCGGCATTGTTCATCGCCTCGTAAGCCATGCCGGCGGACATCGCGCCATCCCCGATCACGGAGACGACATGGGACTTCTTGGCCGATAGTGTGTTGGCCACCGCCATTCCGAGCCCGGCGGAGATCGATGTCGAGGAATGCGCGGCGCCAAAAGGATCGTATTCGCTCTCGGAGCGTTTGGTGAACCCCGACAAGCCACCGCCCCGCCGCAAGGTCCGGATCCGGTCGCGCCGCCCGGTGAGAATCTTGTGCGGATAGGCTTGGTGGCCAACGTCCCAAACCAACCGGTCGTTCGGCGTATCGAAAACATAATGAAGGGCAACCGTAAGCTCGACCACGCCAAGCCCCGCGCCGAGATGGCCGCCCGTCACCGAGACCGCATCGATCGTCTCGGCACGCAGTTCGTCCGCGACCTGGGCGAGATCGGACTCCTTCAGGCGCCGCAAATCCAAAGGTGAAGCGATCGTGTCGAGAAGCGGAGTCTTTGAGGATGTCGTCACGGGCGCCTCATTGAAAACAAGACCGGAAACCGGGCGTTGCGAAAGCGGTGAAACGCTTCAGGACCAAAAAGAGCTAAGGTTTTGCCGAGCCGGTCTGTCTGAATGGTGAATAGCGAACAAAAGCGTCACCCGCAACGCCAACCGGTTCAAAGTGAGGCATGCGGCAGATTTTCGTGCGCCGCCGCGACTTTTGCATCACAGTTGATTAATAATTCACGCAGGGTTTAACCAAACCGTGCTTTTCCGCAAGACAACGAATGACAATTCGGAAAAGCGAAGCTTAGCATAAGCAGACATAGCGCCAAAAAAGGAGAAGATGCCCGCGGGAAGAAGGGCGCAGGGTGGAACCAGAGAGGCACCGGGCTGACTAAAGCTTAGGGAAGGATCAAATCGATGGCATATTCGGTCAAAACCGGTCCGTTTCCGGAGCCGCCGGAAAATTTGCGAAGGGTGATCGAAAGTCTTAGGCCTCGCTGGCGCTGGATCGTCGCTTTGGGTGTCTTGATCGCCGGCATGGGGGTTGCAGCACTTGTCCTCGTCGGGTCGGCGGCCATCGCCTCGGTTTATACGATCGCGGTGTTTATGATCGTCGCCGGCGCCGCCGAGATCGCCACCGGTCTTGGCGCCAAGACCTGGCGACGGTTCGTGATTTGGATTATTGCCGGACTTGCCTATATCATCGTCGCGGTTCTTGCGCTTGCTCAGCCCTTGATCGCGGCGACCTTCTTTACTTTGTTGCTGGGCGCGGGAATGATCGCGACCGGGGTCGTCCGGATCTACCTCGGGGTACATCTCGGTGCTCCGCTGCGAGGCCCTGTTCTGCTCGCGGGGGTGCTCACGGCGCTGGTTGGGATATTGATCGTCGCGGGCTGGCCGGCGGATAGTTTCGTGATCCTGGGCGTTCTCCTCGGCCTCGATCTCGCGTTTTGGGGTGCGGCGTGGATAGGGTTCGGGTTGCGCTTGCGGCGCTATCGAACCGGCGATGAATAAGCCGCCCGCGCAATGGCAATGAAATGAGACGCTTGGAAATGAGACGCTTGCGGCGAGAGTTCGCGAAGCGGCCGGTTTGATCGCATCGCGGCAAGAAATTCCCGCGAGGTTTTCGCGCGCGCCAAAAGGTTCACGATGGCAAAATGGGTTTGCACTTTCGGTCAGGGCAACGCCGAAGACGAAAGCGGTCTGCGAGACCTCCTCGGCGGCAAGGGCGCCGGTCTCGCCGAGATGACAAGACTAGGGCTGCCGGTTCCGCCGGGGTTCACGATCACCACCGAAGTCTGCGCTTACTTTTACAAGAACGGAAAACAATTTCCGCCAAGCCTTGCCGCCGAGGTCGAAGCCGCGCTCGGCTCGGTCGGCCACCTCACCGGCCGCTGCTTTGGCGACGCGGAGAATCCGCTCCTCGTCTCGGCCCGGTCCGGGGCAAGGGCGTCGATGCCCGGCATGCTGGATACAGTCTTAAACCTCGGACTGAACGACCTCACCGTCGCGGCGTTGGCGGAGAGCTCGGGCGATCCGCGTT
Organism: uncultured Alphaproteobacteria bacterium; assembly: GCA_963706215.1. GTDB lineage: Bacteria > Pseudomonadota > Alphaproteobacteria > Rhizobiales > Beijerinckiaceae > Methylocapsa. The sequence continues at coordinate 1,933,910 of OY970154.1, forward strand.
TTGCCTATGATTCCTACCGCCGTTTCATCCAAATGTATGCGAGCGTGGTGTTGGGCATCGAACATCACATATTCGAGGAGATATTGGAGTATTATAAAGAAAACAAAGGTGTAACTCTCGATACGGAGCTTTCGTCCGAGGATTGGCGGAAGCTGATCGTCGATTTCACGGCAAGGGTCGAAGGAACCTTGGGCAAACCGTTTCCGCAAGATCCGCGCGAACAGCTCTGGGGCGCCATCGGCGCCGTGTTCGAGTCCTGGATGAATCCGCGCGCGGTAGCCTACCGGCGGCTGCACGATATTCCGGCGAGCGTTGGCACCGCGGTCACTATTCAGGCCATGGTTTTTGGCAACATGGGCGAAACGTCGGCGACGGGCGTCGCCTTCACCCGCAATCCTTCGACCGGGGCGAAGGAACTTTACGGCGAGTTCCTGCTCAATGCCCAGGGCGAGGACGTGGTCGCGGGCCTCAGAACGCCGCAAAACCTCACCGAGGCGGCGCGCATCGCGGCGGGGGCCCAAGAGCCTTCGATGGAAGCCGCCTTGCCCGGGGTTTTCGCCGAATTCGCGCGCGCGGCGGGTCTTCTCGAAAAGCACTATCGCGACATGCAGGACATCGAATTCACCGTCGAGCGCGGCAAACTGTGGATGTTGCAGACACGCAACGGCAAGCGCACCAGCAAGGCCGCGCTCCGCATCGCCGTCGATATGGCGAATGAAGGATCGATCGGCAAGGCAGAGGCGATCGCGCGCGTCGATCCGACCTCGCTCGAACAACTCTTGCATCCAGCGCTCGATCCAAGCGCCCCGCGTCAGGTCGTCGCCACCGGCCTGCCGGCGTCGCCGGGGGCGGCCAGCGGCGAGATCGTGTTCGACGCCGGCGACGCCGAGCAAATGAAGAGCGTCGGCCGCAAGGTCATTCTGGTGCGCGTCGAGACAAGTCCCGAGGATATTTTGGGGATGCACGCGGCGGAAGGCATTCTGACGACGCGCGGCGGCATGACGTCCCACGCCGCGGTTGTCGCGCGCGGAATGGGCAAGCCATGCGTCTCCGGCGCCGGCACGATCCGGGTCAATTATGCCAAAGCGACGATGACGGTGGCGGGCCTCACTTTCAACAGGGGGGACTTGCTGACCATCGATGGTGCCACCGGACAAGTGATCAAGGGCGCCGTCAAAATGCGCCAGCCCGAGCTCTCGGACGAGTTTACAATCCTGATGGAATGGGCCGACGAGGTCCGCCGGATGGGCGTGCGGGCCAATGCCGACACGCCACGGGACGCGCGCGTGGCGCAAAAGTTCGGCGCCGAAGGGATTGGCCTTTGCCGTACCGAGCACATGTTTTTCGAAGGCGAACGGATTGTCGCATTCCGCGAAATGATCCTCGCCGGGGATGAAGCCGGCCGGCGCGCCGCGCTCGCCAAGCTGTTGCCGATCCAGCGCGCCGATTTCACCGGGCTTTTCGAGATCATGTCAGGGCTGCCGGTGACGATCCGCCTGCTCGATCCGCCGCTGCACGAGTTTTTGCCGGGAACCGAGGCGGAAATCGCGGCGGTCGCGGAAGCCATGGGCATTTCGCCGGAAAGGCTCGGCCAGCGCACGGCCGAATTGCATGAAGTCAATCCGATGCTGGGTTTTCGCGGCTGCCGGCTCGCGATCGCCTTTCCCGAAATCGCGGAAATGCAAGCCCGCGCTATTTTCGAAGGCGCGGTCGCGGCCAAACGCGAGACCGGCGCGGCGGCGCGGCTGGAGATCATGATACCGCTCGTCATCGCCGAGGCCGAGTTCGATTTTATCAAGGCGCGGATCGACGCAATGGCGGACGCCGTCGCCGCCGAGACCGGCGAGATCATGGCCTATTCGGTTGGGACGATGATCGAGACCCCGCGCGCGAGCTTGCGCGCCGGCGAACTCGCAAAGACCGCCGAGTTCTTTTCGTTTGGCACCAATGACCTGACCCAGACCTGCCTTGCGCTTTCGCGCGACGATGCCGGACCATTCCTTGGCGACTATACGGCCAAGGGAATTCTCCCCGCCAGCCCTTTCGCCACGATCGACCAGGAGGGCGTGGGCGAACTCATCGAAATCGCCGCCGCGCGGGGCCGGAAGACGCGGCCCGACATCAAGCTCGGAATCTGCGGCGAACACGCGGGCGATCCGGCATCGATCGACTTTTTCGAGCGAGCCGGCCTGACTTACGTCTCCTGTTCGCCTTTCCGGGTCCCGGTCGCGCGGCTTGCGGCGGCCCAGGCGGCGCTGCGCAGAAAAGCCGCGAGCGAGGAAGCACGGGACGGCCTAGTGCCGCGGCAAAAAAAACATTAGAGGGTTGACCCGAAGATCAGATGGAATCACTTTGACGCGAGCTCGATCGCGCGTTCTGGCAGATCGGCCTTTTCCTTGTACCCCTCGACCGCCCCAAATTCCGCGTGAACACCTACCGGTAGGCACAGAGCGGCCGACGGCTTGCGGCACGGGACGGTTGGAGTGGTTACGCGGCCCTGCTCACAGTTTGCCGCCTTGTCATGTAACCCTGTATCGCCCTGTTCCTTCGTCGGTGTGATAGTGAAGCAACCACGGTAAAGACGGGCGCCGATCGGGGCTTCTTGATGAGCAACGTAGTCGCAAGTCGCTTCCGATGACGAACGCTCGCAATTTCGTTTGTTGTATAGAGGATAGACAAGTCAATGCGCTTCGGGATTGTGACGCCCGTTCTCAACGGCGAGAAATTCCTCGATCAGACGATTTTGAGCGTGGTGAGCCAGGCAGGCCCTCTTACGATCCGTTATCACGTCCAGGACGGGGGATCGAATGACGGGACATTGCAGATCTTGGCGGCGTGGAAATCCCGCCTCGCGCGCGATTTTCCGGTTTTCTGCGAAGGGATCGAGTTTTCTTACGCGAGCGCACCCGACCGGGGCCTCTACGACGCGGTCAATCGGGGCTTTGCCGCCTGTGCCGATTTTGATGCGATGGCGTGGATCGGCGCCGACGACCGTTTCGAACCGGGCGCCTTCACGACGGTCGAGGAGATTTTCAGAGACTTCCCGGATATCGAGTGGTTGACAGGGCGTCCGACGGTTATTTACGAATCCGGTGCCTTGGCCCATATCTCGCCGATCATTCCTTTCCCGCGAAAGGGCATAGCCGCCGGGATTTTCGATGGCCGGTCCGCGCCGATTTTCATCGAGCAAGAGGCCACATTCTGGCGGCCGCGATTATGGCAAGAGGCCGGCGGCGTTGATCCGAATTTCCGGCTTGCCGGCGATTTTGATCTCTGGCGGCGTTTCGCCAGGCAAACCGATCTCGTGATCGTCGATACTATCCTGGGTTGTTTTCGGATGCGCGGGGGCCAACTTTCCGCGGACAAGGCACGCTATCACGCCGAAATCGACGCGTCGCTTTCGCCCGCTGAAATCGAAATCCGTGCCCAGGCCGCAAAAACTTATGCGTGGGCAGGGTTTGAGTATCGTGTCTTGACTCGCCAATACGGGGAGCCGTGGCGGTGTCAGCGTTGGCCGATGTGCATCGCGCCGATTTTCGGCATCAATGCCTTTCACTTTCGCGCGGAACATTGGCGCCTGAGGGTCATGGCGCGGTTCGCCAAGAAATCGTCCGGTTGGGGCGGCGTTTGACAACGGTTGCAAACTGCGTCTCGTGCCGTCCAAATGGAAGATCCAATGGGATGGCCGGGTGTTCCTTCCTGGCGAGGATCGAGTCTCTGCCCAAGCAGGCAAGGGAGGCTGAACGCGGTTTCGAGGACTCTGAACGCCGCCTGAACGCGTCGTTTTCCTGGAAGGTGACGCGACCGCATCACGGCATCGAGAAAACGCTTGCTCGGATCAGGTTGCCAACAAGGTTGAGTTCATTCATCGAGCGGTCGATACGCTCCTAAAACCCATTGTAAGGCCTGTGCGTGTTAAGATTTATTTTGAACTGGCGGATGCGCGGCCGCGCATCGCAAATCGTAAATTACCGCGTCGCGCGTGAGCGGAACGAGAGGGACTCATGATATCATATGCGCAGAATTTCGAAGATGTCATGATTGCGCGGCTTTTCGATGCCGATTATAGCGGTTTCTACGTCGACATTGGGGCCGCTCATCCAGATTTTCTTTCGGTTACCCGTCATTTTTATGATCAAGGATGGTCCGGGATTAATATCGAGCCAACCTTTCAATTCTACCCGCTGCTATGCGAGGCCCGGCCCAGAGACGTAAACCTGCAATGTGCCATCGGTAACAGCTCAGGACTCGCGACGTTTTACGAAATTCCAAAATTTGCTGAAAATTCGACCCTCGAACGCACCGTCGCCGACCGCCTCGCCGCCGAAGAACTGGCCGCGACGCCGCACGAAGTCGAGGTCGTCCGGCTCGCGAACGTTTGCGACACTCATGTCAAGGACCGGACCATCGACTTCATGAAGATCGACGTCGAGGGAGGGGAACTCGGTGTGCTCCAGAGCGGAGACTGGGAGAGATTCCGCCCGCGGCTCCTCATCGTCGAGGCAACAGTCGTCAATTCCAAAGAAGAGAATTGGCAAATCTGGGAGCCGATCCTGACTGAGGCCAATTATCATAAAGTCTGGTTCGACGGTCTGAATAATTTCTACCTGCGCGAGGAGGACCTGGAGCTGCGTCATGCGTTCCGGTTGCCGCCAAACATCTGCGACGGGTTTGAAACCGCCGAGGTCGCCAGGTTGAAAGCGGAGGTGCAGGACGCCGAGGCTATCCGGGCGTCGCTAAGGCAGCAGATCGAGGCATTGTTCTCCAGGCGGGCCTTCCGTTGGTTGACACGGTTCGCAAATTGGCCGGAACTGAAGAAGTTGGCGGAGCTTTTGAGAAAACCATGAGCAAAGCACGGAGATTCATTGCCTCAGTTGGGATTGCACGTAATTATGAATGATATTTTCAAAAATTGGATATCGAGACTGCGCGGTTTCCGCGCGCCGGTAGCTTCCAATGCCGTCGAGACGGCGAACTTGCACTTCAGAACCCCTTGGTACCAGCGGCACAATCAAAGGCGGCAGGAACATCTCGCGTCTCTCCAGTTCGATCTCGTGCGCAAATCCGCCCGATCGTAAACGAACAGCTTCTCGACTTCTTGCCGGAACGCTACACGCGACGCTAGCTTCGCCAGTCGATTTTTGAACTTAACTTGAGGTAATCGGATTCCTTCACCAGAAATGCCAGAGTCGTTTCGCCGATGGATCACGTTCAGCGTCAGTCCGCTCTCATGCGGGATCGAAAAATCACTCTCGTTCTCGACATCGGCGCCAACAAGGGCCAATACGGCAAGTCCTTGCGCGACACTATCGGGTACAAGGGCCGCATCGTGTCATTTGAACCGTTGCGGGAGGCATTCGCGATATTGCAACAAACGGCGGCTTCCGACCCCTTGTAGGGGTCTCACAATATCGCCTTTGGCGACAGCGCCGGGATCGCGACGGTCAATATCTCGGCCAACTCGCATAGCAGCTCGTTGCTGTCAGTGTCCGCGCGCGCCCTGGAGATCGAGCCGTCTGCTGGCTATGTCGGGACACAAGACGTCGCGGTCTACCGCCTGGACTCCTTGCTCGATCAGTTCGCTCAACCGGACGACCGGATCTTCCTCAAGATCGACACCCAAGGGTATGAGTTGAAAATTCTCAACGGGGCTTTGGGTGTGATCAACCGCTTCGCGCTGATTCAGCTCGAAACGTCGTTTTTTGAAGTTTATCACGGCAAGACATTGATTGGCGACGTGATCAAATATCTTGACTATATGGGATATCGCGTCGTTTCGATCGAGCCGGGCTGGGAAAATCCAATGACCGGCGAATTGCTCCAGGCCGACTTTATTTTTGGCCGCAAATGACATAGCGGTGACGCCGGCAAAGCCCTAAACTACGACGCTTACGTGGATCCGATGAAAACCGTGCCCCGGGGAGGAGCTCCCGCGCGGAAGATACGCGCCTGAACATCGCGCGATTCGCCTGGAAATCAACCCCATCGAGGCACAGCTTCCCCACCCGGCGGGTGTTGCAATAGCGCCAGGCGCGCGATAATCGATCGTGAAGGATCGCCATTCTCGCCTTCGGATGTAGCGACGATGGCGCTTCGTCGAGGGTTTTGCGAACCAGACATGTGGACCGCGATGAGTCGAGGATGCGGGCACATGGCGAAGGTCAAGAGGCGGCGGCAATAAATGTCCTCGCCTAAAGCGGAGCGTCCCGAACCAATTACCAGGACCCTGGATAAGATCATCGCGCGGTCATCGGGGATCCGCGAAAATTCCGAGCAGCGCGAAAGACATTTTCCAAAAACCGCACCGCCCAGCAATATACTCCTCGCAACATCGCGCCTCCTCCAAATCCCCGCTTCGTATCTCGCCACGCCTTCCGCGCGCCCATTTGGTACTATCGGCACGCAAAATCGTACAAAAATCCCGGCTCCAGCGGCGCCTCGCGGAACTGGAGGCGAGGAAAGCGCAATTCATGGAAGGGCTGCAAAAGCACGACGAGGCCATGAAAGGGCCGGCGATGACCTCCCGGCGATGACCTCAACGCGATCTATGCGTATTTGAAGCTTGATGCCGCAGCCTTGCGGCTTGCGGCAATGGATCACGCTATGGCCGCCGCGATTGCCGGGAAGCTTTCGGCGCGCGTCGCTAGCGTGGTTCTCAATGAAATGGAGTCGGCCCGCGCGGCGCAAGTGACCCACGGCAAGGCGGTTGCACCGGCGACGTCAGGGAGATCGGCGGAGAGCGCGTCATGAGCCCAGTCTGCACTGGGCCAATCGCGGATATGCAGCCCTCCGCGGGCGCGTCTTCCTGCCATCTCCGGGGGCCCGGCTGCGGTCGCCGATATGGAATGGAGGCCGCGCGGATATCGTCAGCGACCCGAGGGGGTTTGCAGGAGCGCCGTGGGCCTCTTCGACCCGCATTTGGGTCTTGCGGGATTTTAGAAGCCCGGCAATGTGTCACGAAAGCGTGGAGCACCGCGTCGCGTTTTTACATCCAAAGACATCATGCCGCTCCGCCGTACCGGCGAAAATCCGGTATGTCCTCGCGCCTCCAACCGATTTATGGGACATACAATGTCGAGCCTACCGACCACCACTGCCGCGACGGCGGCGCTTGCGGCCCGCATGCCGGCCGGACAGAATTTGAACAAAGTGGAAAGCCCGGTATCGCCGAACCTCGCCAACATGCTGACGGGCGCGAAGACCGCCATCGGTTCAATCACCCCCGCCGCGAGGACGCTTGGCGCGACAACGACCAATCTCACGACCCAGCGGACCTTTGTCTCCAAGCTGAGCGATTCGCTGACCACGGGCGTCGGTTCGCTCGTCGATGCGAACATGAATGAAGCCGCCACCAAGCTTGCCGCCCTCCAAGTCCCGCAGCAGGTGGGCGTACCGGCGCTCAGCATCTCGAAGAAGAATACGAAGCTGATCCTGCAGCTGTTCGAACTCTAGAATTTGATCATCGGAAAATGGCCTGCGTTGTGTTTCGCGAACGCGGCTTTTTTTTGCGACGTGGCGCTTGGCGCAATTAATGTTTCCGTATTCGCGATGGCCAGGTCGGCGGGCTATTTTTTGCTCCGGCCAGCGGCCGAAGTATCGTATGCCGGTCTTGCCCGGCAGGATATCGGCAGGATCGCCGAAGCTCTCAAAGAGTCCGGCGTGCCGTTCGACGCGTCCTTATCAATCAGATGGTTCCTTTTGATCGGGACGCGCTCTCGCCGTGCTCGAGCCCAGCGGCACGACCGAAACCGGGCGGCGGGATCGTTGCAGCCGTTCGCCCGGAACATCGAGCGTCCGTCTTTTTTCGCCGCCAATATAAGTGAAACTTTGCGCCGTTTCGACGAGGCGCGCAAAAGTGGACGCCGCTCATCGATATCGGCCGCATGCAAAACGATCATCACTTCCATGCAGGCCAGGTCCTTTTCCTCGCGGCCGTGTTCGACCCGCATGAGAATGTCGATGATGCGGCGCGTTTTCTCAAGGAGCTAGGGCCCGGGAAACCAGCCGGACGTTGACGGCCGCCCGTTATCATGCGGGGGCCGCGAATAATCCGGCCCAGAAGCAGTATGTTTGCCAGGTGATCACCAATATGGCGGCGAGCGGTTTTGGCGCTTGAGCCGCGAATGCCCGCGCATTCCGCAATGAACCGGTGCCTTGACCGCCGCCGGGAGCCGAGCCGTGGTACAACCAGAGGCTGTGGAATCGCGCGAGAAAAACAACTTTAACGAGAAATTTCCTTTGACATTTAACCATAAGTTGTTAATTGTTAAAGAATGAAGGAGAGATTCGCGGGAGATTTCAATGTTGGTGATAATTGACGAGCGTGAAATTGTAACATCTGGTTACACATGCCGTTTTGGCAGCGAAGGCGTTTCCTCCGCCGGATTTTGCCCTCTGGAATTCCAGGAATGGGTGGCGACGGTGGCCGACGCCGACCTCTCCGCGGTCGAGGCCTTTCTCCTCGGGGACTGCCGGGACCGGCAGCTTTATCCCAAGATGATCAAGGACCGCAGCCGCGCTCCGGTAATCGCCATGAACGAGACACCTTGTCTCGAGCAGACGTTGGATTTGTTCGCGGCGGGCGTCGATGACGTGGTGCGCAAACCGATCCATGTTCGCGAAATACTGGCGAGGGTGGGAGCAATCCGGCGCCGGCACGAGTGCGAGCGCGACTGCGCCGTGGTTGGCGAATTGCGGTTCTTTTTCGACGGCCGGGATCCGCAGCTCAAGGGAGTTTCTCTGCCATTGCCGCGGCGCGAGCGCCGAATCCTTGAATATTTGGTCAATCATCGCGGCCGGCGCGTCAGCAAGGCCCAAATCTTCAATTCCATCTATGGAATTTTCGACGAGGATGTCGAAGAGAACGTGGTGGAGAGCCATATCAGCAAGCTGCGCAAGAAATTGCGCGGTCAACTCGGTTACGACCCCATCAATTCGGTTCGCTATCTCGGGTACCGTTTGGACGCATCCATGTAGGGGAGACCGAGGCGCCGATGGCGCGCGCCAAGCTAGTGTAGTGTCTCGTGCAAAAGGTTACAATTTATCCTGGCGCGCGAGCGGTGGCATTTTCAGCGCCGCTCTGCCGCGATTGACCTTGAGGATGATGGCGTTGGCGGATTTTGTCCAGACGAAAGGCGTCGGATCGGCATTGTTGTGCTTGATATAGTCGCGGATGGCGGCTTCAAGTTCCGGCACGCTCGTGAAAACACCGCGGCGAATACGCTCCGTGGTGATCTTTCCGAGCCAGCGTTCGACGAGGTTCAACCACGATGACGAGGTTGGAATGAAGTGGAGGTGAAAGCGCGGGTGTTTGGCGAGCCAATCCCTGACTTCCTGTTTTTTATGGGTCGCGTAGTTGTCGGCAATGCCGTGAATGTCGAGTCGTTTGGGCGTGTTGCGGTCGATGGTTTTTAGAAAAGCCAGAAATTCCTGATGCCGATGGCGCTTCATGCACTGACCGATGACTTCGCCTTTCAGGACATCGAGCGCGGCAAACAATGTGGTTGTCCCGTTGCGCTTGTAGTCATGCGTCAGGGTGCCTTGGCGGCCTTTCTTCATCGGCAAGCCAGGCTGGGTGCGATCAAGTGCCTGGATCTGGCTTTTTTCGTCGATGCAGAACACCAGCGCGTGTTCCGGCGGGTTCATATACAGGCCGATAACATCTTCAAGTTTTTCGATAAAATGCGGATCGTTGGACAGTTTGAACGTCTTGACCAGATGCGGTTTCAGGCCGTGCGCATCCCAAATCCGCTGCACCGAAGCTTTGCTGACACCGCTGATTTTAGCCATCGAGCGGCAGCTCCAGTGCGTCGCGTGCGCGGGCGGGGTCAAGGTTTTTTCAACGACTTCGGTTTCTTTTGTTGGTGGCAAAGGTTTGAAACTGCGTCCCCGGGGACGATCTTGATAAAGCGCGTCAACGCCGCCTTCGGCAAAGCGGTTGCGCCAACCGATGATGGTTGGACGCGATGTGCCAAGTTGTTTCGCCAGCGCGTTGGTTGATTTTCCTTCGGCCGCACCCAGAATAATCCGCGCCCGCAAAGCGATCCGCTGCTCCGTCTTGCCGGAACGCGCCAGCCGTGCCAAGGCCGCCTTGTCTGCGGGCGTCATGTCGAGTGCCGGGCTGCCTGTCCACATGCAGCGCAGTATACACGTCCCGGATCACATTGTAAATCGTTGCGTGAGACTATACACTAGCTTGCCGGTGCCGGTAATACGCGGCGAGCTTGCCGTACCGTCGCGCGAAGATTCCTAATCAAGCACGGCGACGGTTTTATTGGTTCCGGGTTGTTGGATTAGCGGAAGCCAAAGCTCGGACGCCTTGGGTGCAATTTTGCGAGTCGACATGTTGCGTTCTCATTTCGATTCGCGGTCGCGCGGCAAGGACCGTAATCGAAATCCAAGGGATGGAGCTGGCCTTCGACCGAAGCTATAAATCGCGTTTTCCGGTCCGATGAGTTCGATATCCGCAAATCGACGCGTGCCGGAATTGCTTAAATCCAAGCATCGCGCCAAACCGAAATTCGATAAATCGGCGATCCTGTTCGATCGGATTGTCCAAATATTTCGATGACCGGCCGGAGTGGAACCAGCGATAAATTGGTGGCCGGGCAGGACAAATCTGGGCACTGGGTTCTGAGCATCTCCGTGCCGCGCAGGCAGCCAACTTTTCGTCGGAGACCATAACGACTTCAACGAACTGCCGCGGCAGTAAGCGTTTCATATGGCGCCAGTGCCTTGTCGGAGAACGGAACACTCGCAGCTATACCTAGTTCGCGGCGATACATTTCCATGCTGTGAGGCTCAAAGAACTTGCCCACGAATAGCGCCAGTCGCCAGATGAAAAAAGGAACCGAACTCTGGACGAAAGAACGAATGACCGGAGTACCGCTGGTGTTGAATTCGTACGGATGATCTGCGTATCCGAAGCTTCGCGGCGGCACGAAGGGAATAATGTCTCCCGATCGGGCGATTTGCGTAGGTGGCCCCCTTAGGGATGTGTAATATTCGGACACGTCGCAATAGCGCGGTGTCCCGAAAACGATTGTCGAGAGTCCGTCAAATCGGAGCAGTCTCTCGGAAAGTGCCGCTACTGCGCCACCGAGCGAGTGGCCCGCCAGAAATACATGATCTACCTGTGTGACGCCTTTGTCCCGTAGCACATCCAATATTCTGGCAGAAATCCGCACAGCTTCTTCGGCAAATCCCCTGTGAATACGACCTCGAGAGTAATCTGCCCTGAAGGGTCCACGGACAAAATCAGAACTGACAGTGACAAGGGGCGCACGAAGATTGATCCTCCAGTCAAATAAGAACTTCGTTCCGCGAAATCCTATGAAGAGAAGACCATTCAACAAAAGTCCGACAGCAATGACTCCACGATCGACGACAACAAAGGCATCAGGGAAATCCAATCCCTGCAGATACACTCCAATATCAGTTGCGACGCCGCGCGCCACAATGGTCCTGTATCCTTCGCAAGGTACGATCATTGCCCGCTTCTTGCTATCAATCTCGAATTGCGGAACGTGGTAATACGCCAACTCCGCTATCAGCGCACAAATATAGCGCACGACAGGATCGCGGTCCGAAACGGGAGTAGGCAGCTTTGAAACTAAGCGCCGAAATTCATCAAAAGCATATGGCACGGTTTGCTATAAGTTGGAGACTAAAATCGGTACTCGCCGACGTTGGGTCGCGTGGAGCAATCTGCAGTCCATAATACGATCCAAATTTGTGATGTACATCCCAGCGATGGTGGGCCGGGCAGGATTCGAACCTGCAACCAGACCGTTATGAGCGGCCGGCTCTAACCGTTGAGCTACCGGCCCCGGAAGGCCTCGTCGAAGCCGCGCCCTCGCTTGGGCCGCAGGCCCGTGGCGTCCCTCTCAAATGTCCGCCATTCAACCCAAAGAGAAAAATTCGAGGCCGGACCCATGGTCATTTCGCATGGCCTTTGGCATAACTCCGGGAAGCGCGCATTAAACTTATTTTGCAGCGCGAAGCAATGCCCGCGACAGGCGCACGCAAGGAATCGACTCCAGCGATTCCCGCTCGCATGGAATTCCGCGATCGAACAGGTGTCGCTCAATATCCATGGGTTGGCGCAGATCCTTGTGGAAAAAGTCCGTCCACTCTTTATTGCGACCTGCTTTAACGTGGCGCCTTTTTCGCCAAAATGCGCTGCAGAGTGCGCCGGTGCATGTTGAGACGGCGCGCCGTTTCCGAGACATTGCGGCCGCAAAGCTCGTAAATCCTCTGAATATGCTCCCACCGCACCCGGTCGGCCGACATTGGATTTTCCGGGAGTTCGGCCTTGTCGTGGCGGGTGGCCATGAGAGCATTGAAAATTTCGTCGGCATCCACTGGCTTGGCCAGATAATCAAAAGCCCCAAGCTTCACGGCGGTCACGGCGGTAACGATATTGCCATAACCGGTCAGGATGATGCCCCGCGCGTCCGGGCGCCTTGCCTTCAATTCGCGGATCACGTCGAGCCCGTTGCCGTCGGCAAGCCGCAGGTCGATGACCGCGAAGGCGGGAGCGCCTGCGCCGATTGCCGCGAGACCTTCGGCGACCGAGTGCGCGGCGGTCACGGTGAAGCCGCGCGTCTCCATGCTGCGGCAAAGGCGCGTCAGGAAGGTATTATCGTCGTCGACGATCAAGAGCGAGCGATCTGGCCCGAAACCGCCCCGCACACCTTGAACGTCGCTCGGCGTTCCAGCCTTGACCGGCTCGGCGGGGGCGTTTTTCATTGCCAGTGGCCTTGCTTGAACCATTTCATGGACAAAACCCGACAAAGCAAGGGAGAATCAACAGATATTTCGCGTTTTCTTGGGCCGTGAAAGCGCCCCGGCTTCGCCTTAAAAGCGCGGCCGGAGTTCAGCCACGGGTTTGGCCGCGATATCGCTGGCAGGCAAACGTTTGGCCCCTCGCTCGAATGCCGCCCTTTCCCACAAAATCGTAACCACCGCGCCGGTCGCGGGTGGCACGCGATTCTCGGTCTTGACGATCGCGCCAGAACGTTCCAGCAGGGTCTTGGCGATGAATAAGCCAAGGCCCAGCCCCGCACGTTCTTCTGTTTTAGTGCGCCTGTCGTTCTTGGTTGTGACATAAGGCTCGCCCAACCGGCCAACGACATCGGGAGAAAAACCGGGGCCGTCGTCTTCGATGACCATCGTAACCCATGCCGCATTCCATTTCACCCCGATCCGGACTTCCGAAGCGGCGAAGTCTATCGCGTTTTCGATCAGATTGCCGAGCCCGTACAATATCCCGGGGTTCCGCAGGCAGGCCGGCTCCGGCCCTTGCCCATCCTCGACAATCGAAATGTGAACTCCGAAATCGCGGTGCGGACCGGCAACCTCCTCTATGAGCAGACTCAAACTCATTTCATCGAGAATATTGCCGTCATCGCCGCCAAGCGAGGCGAGCTTGCCTAGGATGGCGCGGCAGCGGCCGGTCTCCTGCGCGAGCAGGGTGAGATCCTCTTCGAGGGGGTCGCTTGCGGGAAGTTGCTTTTGGAGATCCTTGACGATGAGCGTGATCGTGGCCAGGGGCGTGCCGAGTTCATGCGCCGCCGCCGCCGCCAACCCGTCTAGCTGGGTTAAATGCTGCTCGCGCGCGATCACGAGCTCGGTCGCGGCCAAGGCGTCGGCGAGCTTGCGCGCCTCCACGGCAACGCGCGACGCATAGATCGCGATGAAGGCCGCCCCAAGCACGATTGCGACCCAAATCCCTGTGTCGTAGATCAAGGGAAGCTGCAGCCGCTCTCCCGGAAACCAAGGCAGCGGGTCGTGCCGGAAGGTCAGGGCCGACACCGCGCCGATCATGAGCAGGGTCAGGATCAAAGTGATCCGGCCCGACAGCGATACCGCCGAGATCATGATGGGCGCCAGGTAAAGCACCGAAAAGGGATTTTCGATCCCTCCGGTCAGATAGAGAAGAGCCGTCAACTGGAGGATATCGTAAGCCAGCATCGATGCGGCCGGCACATCCTCCAGCCGTTCGATGCGGCCGAAACGCAGCCGCAGGCCGATGTTGAGCCCGGCCGAAGCCGCGATGACAAGAAGACAAGGACCAAGCGGAAGCGAAAACCCGAGCCCGAAATAGGTAACGACAAGCGCGATAACCTGTCCGAGCAGAGCCAGCCAGCGCAATGTGACGAGGGTACCGACGCGGAGCCGCCGCGAGCGCCCGCCTAGGTCGATGTTGATTAATTCGGCCATGATACCCGCTTACACTGATCGCTTTCGAAGGACCAGGGCTGGCGTCAAGCGCCGGCGGCGACGATCCGGCCGCCACGCCGAAGAGCGTTTTTCAACCGGCCCGCGTTAGGGTCTTGCGGGATTTGTTGCTGAAGCGGGCAGGGGACCAGGCGTGTGAATTACGATATAGGATGGCGAGAGCATCCGCGATTTGGCTTAGTCCATGCGCCTCGACTGGAACGATATCAAAGCCCGCGCGGCGAAATTCGCCGAGGATTGGAACGGCGCCCAATACGAGCGGGGCGAGACGCAGACTTTTTACAACGAGTTTTTCGAACTGTTCGGCGTCACCAGGCGGCGCGTCGCAAGCTTCGAGCATGGCGTGAACCTGCCCGATAAAAAGCGCGGCTATCTCGATCTTTTCTGGAAGGGCAAGCTTCTCGTCGAGCAAAAGTCCGCCGGGCGCAGCTTGACGCCCGCGCGACAACAGGCGCTCGATTATTTTCCGGGCCTCAAGGAGCATGAGCTGCCGCGCTATATACTCTTGTCCGATTTTCAGAACTTCGAACTTTACGATCTCGACATCGCGCCGGACCGGCCGGTGCGCTTCCGGCTCCAAGATCTGCCGGATCACGTTCAGGATTTTGGCTTCATCGCCGGCCAGGAGCGGCGGGTTTTCCGCGATCAAGATCCGGTCAACATCGATGCATCCAAAATCATGGGCGCGCTGCACGACGCGCTCGACGAGGCGGACTATCGCGGCCACAAGCTCGAACGTTTTCTAGTTCGCCTCTTGTTTTGCCTATTTGCTGACCGCACCGGCATTTTTCAGCCGCTGTTCATCTTCCAAGAATTCGTTACGTACCGCACACGCGAGGATGGCGCGGACCTCGGTCCTATGCTCTCGAAATTTTTCGAGGTGCTCGATACGCCGGAAGATGAGCGAGGCAAAAAGCTGGACGCTGATCTTGCCCGCTTTGATTACATAAACGGCGAGCTTTTCCACGAGCGCCTGCCTCCACCCGATTTCGACCGCGCGATGCGCGAGAAGCTCTTGTACGCCTGCGGCTTCAATTGGGAAAAAATCTCGCCCGCGATTTTCGGCTCGCTGTTTCAGTCGGTCATGGACAAGGTTGCCCGCCGCAAGCAGGGCGCCCATTACACCAGCGAAAAAAACATTCTGAAGGTGATCGAGCCGCTTTTTCTCGATGATCTCAAGAGCGAATTTGCGCGGCTGAAGGCACGCAAGGATACTGGACGCGGAAACGCGCTGAAAGCGTTTCACGACCGGTTGGGACGCCTCACTTTTTTCGATCCGGCTTGTGGCTGCGGAAATTTTTTGGTCATCGCTTATCGCGAATTGCGCGAGCTGGAGATCGCGGTATTGAAGGAAATCCGCTTTAGGTCCGAGGGCACCGATCAATTATTCGATGTCGCGACCATGGCCAAGGTCAATGTCGATCAGTTCTTCGGCATCGAGATTTCCGAGTTTCCAGCTCGCATCGCCGAGGTCGCGATGTGGATGATGGACCACATTATGAATACACGGCTTTCCGCCGCCTTCGGCGAAAGTTTTGTGCGCATACCGTTAAAGACATCGCCGAACATTGTTAATGCCGATGCGCTGGAGACGGACTGGACAAACGTGCTTGCACCCGAAAAATGCTCTTACATTCTCGGCAATCCGCCGTACGGGGGGCAAAGCTATCAGTCGGCGCAACAACGCGATCAGATGCGCCGAGTAATTGGCGCTAAGAACAAAAGAGCAGGATCTCTCGATTATGTCTGCGCCTGGTTTATCAAGGCCGGTGAGTATGTTCGGCACCGCGATTCCCAGCACCCTCATCCTGAGGGGGCGCGAAGCGCCGTCTCGAAGGATGCGGCGCGGCCCTCGCCCTTCGAGACACGAGCTTCGCTCGTTCCTCAGGGTGAGGCCCGTGGTTCCAAGTCGCCGCGCATCGGCTTCGTCGCTACGAATTCGATCACGCAAGGCGAGCAGGTGGCGCAGCTCTGGCCCTTGCTGTTCGATCGCCACGGGTTGGAAATCGCATTCGCGCACCGCACTTTCGAATGGATGAGCGACGCCAGGGGCAAGGCCCATGTCCATTGCGTCATTATCGGGCTAACGCGGCGCGACGACGAGCCAAAGGAGAAAAGGCTCTTTTCGTACGACGACATCAAGGGCGATGCGAAGGAGAGCGCGCACGCCACCCTGTCGCCGTATCTCTTCGACGCGAGCGGCCTCTCGGACCGGCATAGGTTTGTCAAACAGCGCTCGCGCCCACTGTGCGATGCGCCGATCGCACGCATGGGCTCAAAGATCGTCGATGGCGGGATCTACATTTTCGACGACGCCAGCCGAGCCGAGTTCCTCGCCGAAGAGCCAGAGGCGGAAAGATATTTGTGTCCGTTTATAGGGTCGAAGGAATATATCAACGGCGGCAATCGTTGGGTTCTTAGCGTAGACGGCATTTCGCCCGCAATTCTCCGGTCCATGCCACGGGTGATGGAGCGCATCGCGGCGGTAAAGAAATTTCGGCTCGGAAGCAAGAAGCCCAAAACGCGCAAATTGGCAGAAACGCCGACGCGCTTTGAGGTGATGACGATCCCTGCCGTTGACTTCTTGGTGATACCTGAGGGGAGTTCCGAACGGCGGGACTATGTCCCCATTGGTTGGCTCAAGCCACCAACGATCCCGAGCAACCTCGTGCATACGGTTCCCGACGCCACCCTATCGGACTTCGCCGTCATAACCTCGCGCATGCATATGGCCTGGCTGAGCTGCATTGGCGGACGGCTGAAGAGCGATTACCGATATTCCATCGGCATCGTCTACAATCCCTTCCCCTGGCCGGCGCTCGACGAAGCCGCCAAAACAAAACTCGAAAAGCTTGCGAAAACCGTGCTCGACGCCCGCGCGGCGCATGAGGGCGCGACGCTCGCCGACCTTTACGATCCCGATGTCATGCCGGAGAATCTCCGCAAGGCGCATCGCGCGCTCGACGAGGCGGTCGATCGGCTCTATCGCAAGGAGCCTTTCGGGAGCGACCGCGAAAGGGTGGAGCATCTTTTCGGCTTATATGAAAAACTCACCGCGCCGATGCTCGCCGCCGCGAAGCCCAAGCGCGGCCGGAAGAAGTGACGGCCCGGCGGCGCCTTCAAGCCAAGCAGTAACGACTGTCGCGACGATTTCCAATGAATTAATATCTCCCCCACGTAGAGCTCCTTGAGTGAATGCGCGCGCTAATACTTACAATAAATTAATTAATAGTATAACGTAATGTTAACAAACTCAAATCGTAAAAATTGTCTTTACTTCATGTTTGATTTACTGAATCATATAAAGCTTGGATTCAGCGTGTTGCTTAAACTGGTTTTCATTTGTGGCGCGTATTTTCATTGCATGGACGCGCCGCCAGGCATGCCGCCGCAACGCAAAACACGAGGTTAATCCCATGATGAGTGCCCTGAAAAGCGAGGTGGTGCAGCCACGCGCCGGGTTTGCCGAGGTCCGGCCGGCCTATCTCGACGCCTTGAGAATGGTTGAGAGGCTGCATCGCCGCCTTCTCGACGTGATCAAGGACGAATTCGACCGGCGCGGCCGCGGCGACGTCAATGCCGTGCAAGCCTTGCTGCTTTATAATATCAGCGACAAGGAATTGACCGCCGGCGAATTGCGCACGCGCGGCTATTACCTCGGTTCGAATGTCTCTTACAATGTCAAGAAACTGGTCGAAACCGGCTATCTGCATCATGCCCGCTCGCGCATCGACCGCCGCGCCGTGCAAATCAGCCTGACCGAAAAGGGCAGGGACGTCCACACCATCGTCTCCGGGCTCTATGACAAGCATGTCGCCACGGTCGAGCAAATCGGCGGGATCAGCCCCGGCGAGTTTACAAAGCTTAACCAATCGCTGGTCCGGCTCGAACGTTTCTGGACAGACCAGATAAGGTACAGGCTGTGACGCGCGGGACGCGATGCCAAGCCGAAGATCACGCTCGACGGCGCGAGGCCTTGTCCCGGATTATTTTGGACGCGGCCATATTTCGAACCTAAACGCCACAAATTTGCCGTCCTGTTTGTGCCTTTGTCGCCCCTGCGGCGTCAGCTTCAATAGAAGAGTCGGTCACGCGCCTTTGTCTGGCGTTTGGGTGCTCACTAGGTCTTCAAGAAGCTCTTCCAAAGCAATGACGCCACTGGCCGCGAGGCCCGGTCGCGCCGGATCGTCGCAGGTCGAGATGCGGTCCGCGCGAGCGCCGGATCGCGCCTGCGCCGTCGGATGAGTATTGGAAGACCGTGGTATTGGAGGTCGAGGCATTGGGTTTCGGGACGAAAAAAGATTTGTTGCGCCTGCCGTATCGTCATTATTGTCCTATTGGGCGCGCGGCGGTCGTGGCCACCGCCTTCGGGTTCCTCCATGCCGCGGGCGCGGCCGCGGGGCAGGGCGATCTAGCGTTCGGCGAGCAGGCCGAGTGGGCACAACGTTACGATGCGGATCCGCGCCTTGCGGTCAGCCGCTCGAACACGCCGGTTCTCTCGGTGGAAACTTTCGCGGCGACCGGACAGGCGATCGAAACCTACCGCCAGATCGTCGCCAATGGCGGCTGGGTCGCGGTTCCCGCGGGACGGACGCTGAAACTAGGCGTAAACGGCCAGGCCGTGGTCGCCCTGCGAAAACGGCTTGCGGCATCGGGCGATCTCGATCCCTCGGCGGGGGCTTCGCCGATCTTCGATTCGTTTGTCGATGCCGCGGTCAAACATTTTCAGGCCCGCCACGGGCTGCTCCAAACCGGCGTGGTTTCACGGGAAACCTTTACCGCGCTCAATATCCCGGCCGATGTCCGGCTGCATCAGCTCGAGGTGAACCTCGTCCGGTTGCGCTCCTATTCCGGCAACCTTGGCGAACGTTTCGTCATGGCGAATATTCCGGCGATGGCGGTCGAGACGGTCGAGAACGGCGTTGTCGTGACGCATCACGCGGCGGGCGTCGGCAAGATCGACCGCCAGTCGCCAGTCATGATGACGAAGGCGATCGACATTAATTTCAATCCGTATTGGACGGTGCCCGCCTCGATCATCCGCAAGGATTTGATCCCGCGCATGCAAAAGGATCCGAACTATCTGACCGACCATAAGATCCGGATTTTCGACAAGGACGGTCAGGAGCTTCAATCCGATCAGATCAATTGGAACTCGCTCGACGCGGTCAATTACAAGTTCCGCCAGGATCCGGGCGGCGATATCAATTCGCTTGGCGTCGTGCGCATCAACATCAACAATCCCTATGGTGTCTATATGCATGACACCCCCGAGAAAGGCATTTTCGGCGACGATGACCGGTTTGTGTCTTCCGGTTGCATCCGCGTCCAAAACGTCCGCGACTATGTGACCTGGCTGCTCAAGGACACGCCGGGCTGGGATCGCGAACATATTGATGAAGTGATCCGCTCCGGCGAGCGCGTGGATGTCAAGCTCGCGTTTCCGGTTCCGGTGTATTGGGTGTACATCACGGCGTGGGCCACGCCCGAGGGTCTTGCCGAGTTCCGCGAGGATATTTATCAGCGCGACGGCTTTGAGCCGGATACAACCGAGGCTTCAACGGCGCCGCTCCCGCAAGTGCAGCCGCTGCCGGAACCCCGCGCGGTCAGTGCGCGCGGCCCCGCCCTCGAACCCATGAACGATAACGAATAATCCGCGTGGAGCGGCAACCGGCGAAAGGCGCCGGGGCGATGGACCACGATGACTTTAGCCTAGCGCTATTGTTGGGCTACGCGAAATTCGACGCGCCGCTCCTCGCGCCGGCGACTTTTCATCCGGCCGTTCCTGCGGCCTTTCGTTGTCTCCTCGTTGGCCAAGGAACCGGAACTCCCGTAGCCTTTCGCGCTCAGCATGGCAGGGTTGACCCCGGCATCGACGAGGACTTGGCGCACGGCATCGGCACGCCGTTGCGACAGCTTCAGATTGGCGGTTGGATTACCGGCGCTATCGGTGTAGCCGCTGATTTGAACCACTGTTCCAGCAGGCAATTGCTTCATCAGACCGGCCGCCTGCCGCAAGAGAGCCTCGCCGCTCGACGGAACCCCGGCGCTATTGGGAGCGAAATAAATGGCCGGCAGAGTAAGGGCCGGCTGATTCGGAACGCTTGCTGGGTTTTTGCCGCTGACACCAGAATTGAGCGCCGATGACGCCGCCGCCGTTTTGGTCGTGGTGCTACTTGCAAGTGCGGCAACCGCGAATCGGGGCCCGAGAACGGATTTCACCGAACTTATGATCCCGTCGCGCTCCGCATCAGGGATCGTTCCCCCGACGCTAACGGCATTTCCTTCGAACAGCGCCTGCGACCCCGGCGTCTTGAACTTATCGAGCGTTGCCTCGAGATCCTTCGTCCACGCCGCCTGGCCGGCATGCTCGTTTACGGCAAGCTCGCCGGTGATTTTATCGGCTCCGAACACCGCCTTGAGCGAGTCGGTGATTGCGGTGCGAGTAGCGTCGTCTCCGACAGTGCCGGAGTAAACGATGAGGCCGTCCTCATTGCTAAGCGCCAAGCGCGCTGGGGTCGAAGACGCGGGCGGGGACGCCACCGGCTTGCTGGGCGCCAAACGCTCTTAAGTCGACGGCGCGGGCGGGGACGCCGCCGGCGCATTTTGCGCCATGACAGGCGCGGATCGTACGGTCGCGTGAGAGCCCGACCTTCCTGATGAAATCGCGTATCCCAAAACTCCGAGCGTCACCACCAGACAGGCGGCTGGAATGAGCAACCGGCCGAGCCCGGGAGAGGCGGCGCCGTCTCCCATGCCGCTCGGCGGAATTTGCTCTGCTCCAGGCAGCGTCATTTCGTCGGCGTGGGAGGATGAATGCCGGATGGCCAAGTCGGGGAAACTCGATGCCGCCGCGGGAATTGCCGACAGGATAGCTCCGCCTCGCGCCAGCTGACCGACGATTTTAGGTATTGCATAGCCCAAAATCGTTCTCGCGAAGTGTTGGCTTACGCCGGTTTTACCGGCAATCTCGCAAATAACGTCCGAGCCTAGCGTCTCCTCTATGTCTTGCCCCGAAAGCGGCTCGGCATCGGTTCCTCCTACCCAGGAAGCAACCTCGGCGGCGAAACCGGCGGCCTTGAACCTCTCCAGGAAGCCGCCAATACCGCCCGGCTGTCGAGCGATCAGGTCCAGGGTCTCTTGAACAAGCGAACGGCCCTTGGGTCCGAGATGGTATCGCGCGCCGATTTCTTGAATGAGCTTGTCAAAAGTCGCCATCTTACCTTCTCCCTTTCTCGAAGTCGCCATCTTACCTCGCTTCCTTCTCGAAAAATGCCGGCTCGCCCCGCGCGTCTCGCGAGACGACTGTGGTCACCGCAGACTGACGGATAACCGCGGCTGGCGGTCAAAGTTGCGCCACATGCACGCCATTTTATTCAACCGTTTGCGGCTAGGCATAGGGCCAGAAGGTTTGCTTTCGCCATCCGTGGTTCAATCTCCAGTTTCCCCCGCGATCTTCGACGCCCGGTCCGGCGCCGTCCCGTGGGCGCTACCCCAATCCATCCATCATCCCTCGTGCCGGGCCGTTTCGCGGGCGTTCCTAATCGCCACGCTCCGGCCGGACCGCCCTCGCGCATGTCCCAAAAAAGTTGCTCGACTTTTTCGCTTCCGACTTGCTCCAAAACTTTGAATTTGAGCGATTCCTTTTCGATCAGATGATTCTATCTGATCGGAAAGCGCTCGAGCGGCAACTCGCAACAAGTGGCGCCAAAGCCGCACTGATTGTTTTTCTGAACGTCATCCACAATTTCCTGCGCGACCGGGCTTTTGCACCGGCGTCCGAATGCTATTCTAGCGGCAATTCGAACATTGTTTGTTTGCGTCTGGTCTGCGTGCCGGGTGGGAAACTTGTTCCGGCCACGGGTGCGATTTGGGGGAGGTTGATCCTTGGACGGCAAAAATTTAGCCTCGCGCCGGTTCGATTTCGATGCCGCCCCTGATCTGTCGGCGATCGAAGCTGTTGACCTTGTTGAAATATCCGGACGAGTCAAATGGTTCGATGCCGCGAAAGGGTACGGCTTTATCGTGCCGGACAATGGCGCCGCCGACGTTCTTTTGCACATCACCACATTGCGCAAGGACGGCTTTAGCGTTGCTCATGAGGGAACCCGCATCGTCTGCGAGGCGGTTCGCCGGGCGAAGGGATTGCAGGTTCTAAAGATTATCTCGATGGATGGATCTTGCGCCGTGCATCGGTCCGAATGGCGGCCGCCGCGCACCCGTCTCGAGGTGCCGCCGGCGGGCGGGTTTCAAATCGCCATCGTCAAATGGTTCAACCGCCTGCGGGGATTTGGCTTTCTGACCCAAGGCGAGGGTACGCAAGATATTTTTGTCCATATGGAAACCCTGCGCCGTTACGGGATCGCGGAGTTACGGCCGGGAGAAAGCCTCCTCGTGCGTTTCGGCGACGGCCCGAAGGGACTCATGGCGGCCGAAGTGCGGCCGCTTGACGCGATCTTGCCCATGCCGCATTGAGATGGCACCCGTTCCCGCGGCCGTTTGCGGGTCAGCCGCGGCCAAACCCCACGCGGCCGCAAGCCAATGAGCGTTGCGATTGAATGTCCTTGGCGATGGGTCGGCGGGATGCGGCCAGCCGAGACCCTGGCCGCTTCGAGTTGAATCGCTCAAGGTCTTTATCATATTGTTTTCTCGTATGATCCCATCCAAAATATCCGCGCGTTTTTGTGATCAAGCGCCAACCGCCGGCCGTGCCGGTTTGACGCGCGGGGTTTTGGCGTTCCTTTTATTGTGCGCAAGCTTGGTTTTTCTTTGCGCGAGTCCGGCAGCGCTCGCCATGGACGCGCCGCCGCCGCAAGGCAAGCTCGAAAGGCTTGAGATCGTCACCGCCAGCGGAACCCATGAATTTTCCGTGGAAGTCATGCGCGGCGAGGCGCAACGCGAACGCGGCCTCATGTTCCGCCGGTTTCTTCCGCGAGAGCGTGGCATGTTGTTCGACTTCGCGGCCGAGCGGCCGGTGATGATGTGGATGAAAAACACTTATTTGCCTCTCGACATGATCTTCATCGGCCGCGCCGGCAAGGTGGTCGGGCTCGCCGAAAATACCGAGCCCTTGTCGGAAAAAATTATCCCCTCGGGCGCTCCGGCCTATGGCGTTCTCGAAGTCAATGCCGGGACGGCGGCCCGTATCGGCTTGCAAATCGGCGACAGCGTCCGCCATCCTCTGTTCGACAAGTGACGTGACCCGGTCATGATTGGGTTGCCGCCCTTGTTCGCGGCGCGGCCGCATGATAGCGAATGCACGGCAAAAGGGCAGAGGCTTCGTCTCCCTGCGGGGCATAGCGCAGTCTGGTAGCGCGGAAGTTTTGGGTACTTCAGGTCGCAGGTTCGAATCCTGCTGCCCCGACCAATGTCAAGGCGGCCTGGCTCTCGCCCGCTTACCAACGTGGGAATAACCCCGCCTAAATCCGCGTAAACGCCAACCTGCATCGAGACGAGAGCGATCGAATTGACCGCACGGATTTACCGTCCCTCCCGGACCACGACCCAATCTGGCATTGCCAGGACTAAGCTTTGGGTTTTGGAATTCGAACCCGCGGCGCCACGCCAGATCGACCCGCTGATGGGCTGGACGAGTTCGGGCGATATGACCAGCCAGGTGCGGTTGAATTTCGCCACCAAGGAAGAGGCGATCGTTTATGCCCGGAAAAACGGCTTGAGCTACCGGGTCGAGGAGGCAAAGCCGGCGCCCCGGAAAATCCTAAGCTATTCCGATAATTTCAAAACGACCCGTCGCGACCAATGGACCCATTGACCCGGTTCTTCCAGTCATATTTAACCTGAAGATATATCCGTAAACTTATGTGTTCTAAGTTAAAATGACGCCCGCTAATTCACCGCTCCGGCGGTAGGCGCGGCCGGCCCCGTAGCTCAGCTGGATAGAGCAGCCGCCTTCTAAGCGGCAGGTCGCAGGTTCGAGCCCTGCCGGGGTCGCCAGTCTTATTAAGTGGTCCTTTAATTTCAATATGTTAGCCTTCATTTTGGCTAACCTTTCCTTTGGGTTTGCCAGTTTTTGTTCTCCCCTTGTTTTTGGCGCGGGCTTCCATCGCGGCGACGGCAAGCCGTTTTTGATCTGCGGCCTTTGTGTAGCGTTGCACTTCCTTCAATGAAGCGTGGCCGGAAAACGCTGCGATTTGGTGGACCGTGCAATTGGCCTCGGCGAATTGACGACATGCGGCCTTGCGCAAGCCATGCGCCGATAAGCCAAGCGGCAAGCCTGCTTCGCGGCACCTGTCGCGGAACCATCCCGTAAAGCCCGCCGCCGTGAACGGCTTGCCCGCTGAGGTCGTCAGAAGTGTCATGTTGTCTACCGGGTGCACGGCCAGGATTTCTTGCAACTCTGGAAGCACCGGAATTTCCAAGATCGCGCCGGTCTTTTGTTGGCGCACGCGAATAAATCCGTCCTGGATGTCCTGGCGCCCCATGCGGACGACGTCGCCCCGTCTTTGTGCGGTATAAAGCAATAGTCCAAATGCGAGCCGGGCGCGGGAGCCGACCGGATGCGCCACCTCGAATTGCGCGATTTCTTTTTCGGTCCAGGTGCGAAAACCGCCGGTCGCGCGCACCTTGACGTTGCGGATCCCAAGAGTCGGGTCGTTGTCCCGCAAGCCCGCCGGGATGGCGATAGCCATCAATCCACGCAGTGTCTTGAGAAAATTTCGCGCCGCGTGCGGAACCGCGATTTTTTTGGCAAGCATAGCCTCGACGTGCTTTCGTTGTAGGTCCCTGAAACTCAGGTGGCCGTAACCCTGGCGGAAATGGTCAAGAATGCGCCGCCTCTGGCGCTGCGTATCCGGCGCCAGATTTCCAAAGGCCATACTTCCAAAATAGAGAGCTACGGCCGCGGCGACGGATCCGGATTTGCTTCGGGCGGCCCCAATCTCAATCCGCGGTGCACTCTCGCCAGCAAGCGCCGCCTGATATGCGGCCATGAATTCGGCCGAGCCGGACAGGCCGGGCAGGGGGACGGGCTTGAAGCCGGGGCGACGAAAATAATGCCTTGTCTTGCCATGCCGGTCACGGAAGGCGTGGATGTACTTTATCGGAAGTTGTGCCAAGAACTTCGTCCCACTCATTTGGTTGGGGCGGATCATCGCCCTTCACCGGAATAATGCTCAGTTTGCCGTCCGGCGCTATATCGATGCGCACGTTAAGCCCGGCCGTTTTTGCCGCTTTGAAGGCGCGGGTTATGTCGCGCTGCTTCCAAATACGCGCGCGGGCCTTGGGCGGCACCACAAACGTGAAATCCAAAGCCGCGAGATCGCGCAATATGTCGCTCGTCGTGATAGGGAACAGCGCCTCTATAATGGCGTCAACATCCGTCATGTGGTGGTGCTTTCTTTACCCGCTTACATGGCGACCCAAATTCAAAAAACTCACCGCGTGCTCGATAGAAATCGGCGCAGTCCCACGGAAGCGGCATTGGCTTGCCTTCTGTTTGATTGTCCGCTGCGGGGATTCAAACCCTCGCCTTTAGGCGAAGCGAAGGGTAGATGAAGTCGCATTATGCGACGATATCGACTCGGCAGCCACGCAAAGTACGACCTTAAGGTTCACCTTGTCTGGTGCCCAAAATACCGCAAGCGGGTGTTGACAGGGCAGGTTGCAATACGAGTCCGCGATCTTCTAAGGCAAATTGCCGCGGAGAACGAGTTGCAGATCATCTCGGGCAAGGTGGGGGCCGATCATGTGCACATGTTCATCAGCTATCGAGCGCATCACAACATCAGCCAGATCGTGCAATGGCTCAAGGGCACGAGTGCGCGCATGCTGTTCCAGGAATTCCCGCATCTCAAGAAGCAGTACTGGGGACGCCACCTGTGGGCGAGGGGATATTTTGCAGTGACCTCCGGTACAATCACCGACGAGATGATCAACGAGTACATCAATGAACAGGAGGGCGAGGCCGTGGAGGATGACAGTCGATTTCAAATCGACCCCTCTTGAACCCCTCGCCTTATAGGCGAGGGTTGTTCAGTTTCGTGGAACATTCTCCGCGAGGCCCCTCCAAGGAATTTCGTCCACCTTCAGGCCCGTTCAGTTCGTCGCGCCGACGGTCTGGAAAAGGCATTTCCATCTCGGTCGCGAAAAAGAAGAATCCCGCGCCAAAACCCTGCAACTGTTCCCGGCCCAGGCCGCCGGTTTCGCACGCAAAAAGGATCACAACCGCGCGGAGGCATGCCTTTTGGCAGCTTACGGCCTGAAGACGTCGAGATCGACGAGTCCCGAAGCGTTCGTCAAAGTGTCAGTGGATAAGTACAGTTTGAAAGAATCGTATTTTGAAGGAATCAAGGCTTCATTTTGAAGGAATTAGGAGCGAATCGCATCGTATCGATGTTTCTTATCTATTGGAAAATATTACTATTTCTTGGATAGGGGTTTGGCGGACGGCCAAAGTTGCCGGTTTTTCGGGACCTGAGGAAGTAGACGCATCCTGGGTGGTTCAGCGGGTGCTGCTGTCTCTGTAAGGCGAACGCTTTCGGAATATGGGCGATGTCGGATCTCGCGCGAAAATATCGGCCGCAGCGGTTTGGTGATGTAGTCGGCCAGCCGAAAGCCGACGCCTGGTTTCGCAGGCAAGTCACTTCGAAAGAAGCACGCTCAGTACTGCTTTCGGGACCGTTCGGGACAGGAAAGAGCTCGTACGCCACGCTCTATGCGAAAGCTCTTTTTTGCGACGCTCCCGAAGAGGGTGAGCCATGCGACACGTGCGACCGCTGCAAAGAGTTTGGCGACACCGGACGCGGCTTTGTCGATTTCCATCGCTTCGAGTGCGGAGAGCGCAGCACGGTCGAACAAGTCAAGGGATTAGTCGACATGGCGCGCGCCGCGCCCTGGATCGGCAAACGGCGCGTGCTGTTGCTCGATGAATCTCACAATTTATCGCGCCGTGCTTTTGATGCCCTTTTGCACGTCGTCGAATTCCCACCCCCATGGCTTACCGTCATTTTCGTGACGTCAAAACCGGAGATGCTTCCCGCGGCCTTGCGCTCGCGTCTGGCCCATCTCGAACTTTGTCTTCTCACTCCCGAAGTGGCAACTCACTTCTTGGCCACGATCTGTCGGGCCGAAAGCCTCGCGTACGATCCATCAGGGCTGGCTTTGCTGCTGGCAGCTGTTGGTGGACATCCCCGCGAAATACTTCGTGCGACTGAGAAGGTCGCGGAATTCGGAGCGATCAGCGAGACGAACGTCCGCCTCGCTCTAAATCTCGATTTCGTCGACCGCCTGATAGCTTATTCGCAAGCGCTTCTCAATGCCGATCTGGGACGTCAACTCGAGCTCATGGAGGAATGGACCGAAATGCCGTCGCGTAAGCTCGGATTTCTCCATCAGTTCTTCGTGTTCAATTACTTTGTTGGGGTCCGCCATCTAAGCCGGGATGATCCCATCATGCACGGTCTCTCTAACGAGTTTCGCGAGACGTTGCTGGATGGGATGGCGGAGCGCGCCTGCCGTCTGCACCTCCAAGAGACGGGATTTTGGGAAAATGCGATTGCCGCCCTGGCACCCCGCGATCGACTGAGTGAGCACGCGTTCGCCATGGCTCTCAGCAATTTCAACCGGCTGGTCAATCTGCTTCCAGACCGCCGTGAAAACCAACAAATTGTTAGATTGATTCCTCGGTCAGGGCACAAATTGCGGACCGCAAGCGCCGTTGCTGGGTTCGGACCAAAAGCGAGAAATTATCTCGCCTGGAAAGAAGTCCGTCCGTTTTGGGAAGCGGGCTCGTTCTTGGCTCAGCAGTACGGCGCGCTGCTGAATCTACGTCTCACGATCCGCCATGGCGAATTTGGAATTCGGGACCATTTGGTTGGAGCGGGCCTGATATCCAGCCTCACACATGAATTGGGCATGCGGGTGAAGGAGTGGCTATCGGGGTCGAACCCGCGATACCATTGGCTATATCGGCATGAGGCCGATACGGACGGTCATCTGGTGACGCGGCTGGCACTGTCGGTTTCCGAGGATCATCTAACTGCCGTACTCCGCTGGCTACGCTCCAAGTTTTTTGCGCGTCGATTTGACGGCGAAGTATTCCCCGCCCTCACAATTGCCGTTCGCCACTCACAAAATCCCCAGCGCCTCCTCCGGTTTCATTGGGCCTGTATTCGAGCGCTCAGCCGAAGTCTCGATCCGGCGTTGTTCGCGCGTTCCGAAGTGGGAGAACGTCGCCCGCTGGTCGAGCTCCTCCGCATCCCGCATCGGTGGCGTGGCCCAAGCGGCACGGTCCGCTGCACCAAAAGACGCGAAGCATCGAAGTCGATCCGTTCATCTGCTCAACGGATCGCGTCCGCCGGACGTATGCCGTTTCTATCCGCGTTAGAAGATTGCGCCTGGACCGCGCTGGATCAGGGTTGGGAGCTTTTGGAGCACCGCGATCGGTCTACCGAAGTTCAACGCCGGCAGGAGGAGGAAGGACGCATACGCGCCCTCTTCGCGGGCGATGATGAACTAACCCGCGCGCGATGCGCCGAGGAAATTGCACGCCTGCGCGCCCGCTATCCACTCGATCCGAAAAAACGATTGCGAACATGGGAAGGTTGGTGGGGAACTGGCTAAGTTCCTGCTAATCGATTTAACGGCCGGGTGATGCCTTCCATGTGCCGGCCTATCCTGAAATCTCGTCCAAATCTCGGAGGTAATCATGCCTGCACCGCCAACTCCCGCGGAACAATGCATCTCGGTTCCCAATATGCCCAACGGTCAAAAGGCGCTTCCACTTTGGCCGGATCGCGATCCAAATCTCCATCGGGTGGGAATATATGAATTCGAGATCGAAGCGACCAAGCTCAAAAAGATTCTCTGTGACGCGGCGCTCCCGAGGCGGGAGGCGCCGTCCGTCATCATTGAGGTATCAAGCTCTGCATTGAAGATCATTTCGCAGACAAAAGACGCATCCTTCGTCATCTCGCCATCTGTGCCGTTGTGGCAGGGTGCCACGATCGGCTCTGCTCCTATCAGGTTCGAAGTTGAACGCGAATTGATGATGAATATTGGCCGCAATTTCAAATATCAGCTCGCGTTTACCTTCGACATGAATGAGGCTTCGCTCTCATGGATTGAGAAGGGAGGCTCCGGTAGCTACAGCATCGAAGCCCGGTGGCTCCCGCCGCAGGAACCAGATGCTGATCTACGCTCCCTAGCAGAGCTTGGTCCGGAAATGTTTGAGTCCGGCATCGAATATGTTTCGACTCTAAGCGGCCGAAAATCACCGCCTGACTTCCCATACGAAGGAGTAAGGATCGAAGGCGGATCGATATTGGGCGGCTACTTCACTGGGTATTCCCGCTACCGTTGCCCATTTATGCCAGAGGACCTCGCATTCAATGTGCCGCGAAATCACATTGCTAATGCGCAAGCTTTATTCAGGAGGATGGCCGGAACGGTCACAATCTTGGAATTGGCATCGCGCATTCACGCCAGGGCGTGCAATATTGAGGGCTCCTGGATACGAATGGATACTCGTTGCAAGGTTCCCGATCACCTATTTGAGTTGCCGCCGTTACAGACGGTTCGTGTCGCAACAACGCTCCTGCAACAAGAGACGTACTTCATGGAGGGCGTGTTACAGGAAAGGGCGTTGCGGACCGAACGTGTTGAACCGTTGGTGCTACTGGTAGCCATCGAAAATCGAGGGGATTATGGTCGTGTTGTGCTGTCCGCATCCTCCAAGGTTGGAATGGGCACGACGAGGATTCTGGGAGGGATGGTCGTAAGCAGCGGGTTGGACAAGCGCGAACGTTGGGACCTTACAATTAACGCTCGAGATTTGCGCGATACCGCGTTGGCGACCAAGTCCATATACACCATTCTTGGCGTCACTGATCGGGGCCTGCTAATCCAGTCCGACGAGAGCACGGACGAATTCAAAACTGTTCTTCTCGGTAGCGAACGCCAGTAGCCCGGCTCTCGCGATCACTCTGGCTTCCCATGATCTAGCCGCTCGCTGACAGGTTACGGGCGTGCGAGGGCGAAGCAGTCAAAGATAGATAACGTTGCGATCATTTTCTGTTTCGTAGGTGATGCGCCGGGGTTGGCATGATAGCCAGCCCCTTGCGGGCTCCGGTCTCGGGGGCTAGCCAGGCAACTCGGGGATCGCCGGACAGAGCCGAAGGGCATCGGCACAAAGTGCGAAACTGCACAGGAGCAAGCTCCGCGTCGCCGCGACTTGCAATCGACTTTGCTGTTCTTCGGTTCTTTCGGCAAAGATCCGATCCGCCATTCAAAGCTGCCACGTAAAGGGTGACAGGGTGACCCCGCCCGTTCCTCCCTCGTCCTACTGGGTGATGGAGGTTGTGGTAAAGACCCGGCCGATGGAGGCCCTCTTAGGTCTGTGTTGGCCTCTATGCTTTCCCCTGCTCGGGAAAGCTATGGCCTCAGGAGACTAGGGGTTCTAGAACATGGAACGATCTAGCTTAAGATATCTAGATATCTAGATGGGCTGGCAATGAAATCTAAACGAGCAACACGACCCAATGGCAACCTTCTATAAATTCGGCCAGCTCTGGGAAATCCCGCCCGCCGCGGCCCGGCTGGGCAAATCTCTCCCCGCCAATACGCAGGCTTTCGAAACCTTCCTGATTAATCTCGAACCGATGTACTCGGCGTTCATTTGTGCGCATCCCCGCTGTCCCAAGGACCCCGACCTGCCCGCAGTCCGCTACGCCATCAAGGAGTTCATGGAGGCGCAGGCGCCGTCAAACTTCTTCAAAGAACGTTGGGCCGCGACCTACGACCCGGCGCGGAAAGTCACGTATGTTTCATGGTTCCTGGGCACCATTGCTTATTTCCTCGACAAACTGGATTTCACGTCCCTGGTCCCGCCTCCCGTCGAAACAGAGTTTCCGGTCTTCATTGCCGAGCCGCCCAGCGCGCCACTTGATCCTGCTCCACCTCAAAGCAACCAGGCGCCCGTCACTTCATCGTCAAGCGCAGCATCCCGGAAATCCGGCCAACCCAGTGCTCCGGCCGCACCCGCCGCTCAACCGGCCCGCCAGTCCCGGCTCTGGAATGCCGGCGGGCCCGCGGGCCTGGCGGCGCTGGAGGCGCGGAACGCCGCAGAACGGCAAGCACTCCTGCGCCAAGCTTCATCGGCATTGGCTAGGCCGGTCGTCAAGGCAGACGGCGTCCAGCCCGGTGACGCATGTCCGTCGGGAGAGGCCAGTTTCATACCGCGCAGATCGGGCAAGCGGCCGCCGGATGTTGATGACCCCAGCAGCTGGGAATCCGGATGGAATTGAATCCCTTGGTGAAAAAAATGACGAAACGGCAGAACACGTCGTACGCAGTGATGGCACAGCGCATAGAGGCGCAGGACAGCTTGGACGACTTCCCAACGCCACCGTGGGCGACACGGGCGCTCATAGAGCACGTTCTGGGCGGAAAGAAGCGGGTGAAGTCCCAGGTATGCCTGGAACCCGCTTGCGGATCTGGGCATATGGCAAAGGTGCTCTCGGAATACTTCGGCAAGGTCAAGGCTGCGGATATCCACCCATACGGCTATGGAGGGTCCATGACTTCTTGGCGACACCTCATGAGACAAACGGTTTCGATTGGGTCATCACCAATCCCCCCTTTCGGCTGGGAGAAGACTTCACCTTGCTCGCGCTAAAGCAGGCCAGGAAAGGGGTAGCCATGCTCACGCGCACGGTCTTCATCGAGAGTGTGGGGCGCTATGACCGGCTGTTCAGCGTAAACCAGCCGTCACACTTCGCTCAATTCACCGAGCGCGTACCCATGGTCAAAGGCCGTTTAGATCGGCGTGCGTCGACTGCTACCGGATATTGCTGGTTGGTATGGGACAAGGAAAGCTCTGGTAGCACGCAGCTCGTATGGATACCTCCTTGCCGCAAAGCTTTGGAGCGGGAGGACGACTATGAATTGCCCGCACAACCGGCCTCCATGGAGCAGTTTTTGTGATCGATGCTGCCTCCGGGCAAACAGCGGCGCAATGAACGCTCTATCGTTCGGTAAACATGCACAAGGCTTGATGCTGTGGCGTGCGATCGGGCTAGGTCTCGCAATCCCGGCATTGGTCTATGCCCTCACGCGAGCGGGCGCCGTGCTGTATTTTCAACGATCAGAAACGAAAGAGAACCAAGGAGAAGATCAATGACACGGACTATCAATAACCGCCGCAGAAATCAAATGAACCGCCATAAGCTTGCCGCGCTCGCCAAGAAGGCGAAAAAGGAGCGCAATCAATTGCGGCTGTAACGAAGGAACAAATGGACTACTCAACCGTCGGTGAAAGAACGGCCATGCCAAATGGACTATCGATGCGCCAACCAGAAAACTTAGATGCCGCCATGTGCCTATACCGCGCGGCAAGTAGGTGAGTTCATTGGCATCAATCGCATTGTCGATGAGCAACGGCCCATCGCCCTTGTCGTGCAGCCGCTCCATCACGTCGGCGAGCACATCATTCTCCTTGTCGTCCGCTAACCCAGCCGACCCGTAGGCCGAGCGCGACGAGATCGGCGCGCATGGAGGACGCGGTCTGCGCCGGATCCACCAGGTCGCCCGGTAATCGCTGCGATGTTTCTCCGCATAGGCGGCCGCGAGCAGCGTCAAGCCGAGGAACGCCGAGCACAACTTCGCCACGCCCACGTGAAACCGCCGCTCATACTTGGCGGTCAGGCGGGGGCCAAAGGTTCCCGCCCCATCGCTCGTAACCTCACGCTCGTTCTTATCGCCTCGGTAAAATCGATGTTCGGCCATAGCCATTCCGGCTCTCGTAGTTGCCTTCGTCGCCAATCGAGGATCCAACAGCGTGCAGTGCAGTTAGCCCGGCGTCCGCTTCCGATCTCCGCTGCTGATCTGGAAAGCGATTCCCGGCTCCCCCACTC
This sequence comes from uncultured Alphaproteobacteria bacterium, assembly GCA_963706215.1. Taxonomy (GTDB): domain Bacteria; phylum Pseudomonadota; class Alphaproteobacteria; order Rhizobiales; family Beijerinckiaceae; genus Methylocapsa. Next base: position 1,967,020 of record OY970154.1, read on the forward strand.
GACGGAAAATCTTCATCCTCGGGCTGGATTACACATGCACAGGTCCGTTGTTCGTTAACGTGTCAAGGCCCAAGATTTGGCTGGTCCTCAGTCGCACCAAAGACGAACTGCAGATGGCCCCTGCCTACGATAAGAAAGCCCGAACAAAGATGTGAAAAAATGGATCGGTACCTCAACGGTTTCGCGAGGATGGTTCCGGCAACTGCGACGTGTGAAGATCATGCCGCTATGCTCGCCCATTTCGGCCATCATCGCCAGGAGAGGGGCGAACTCTAATCTCGATCAAGCGGGTGGGCGGCGTCATGCCAGATCCGGCGTCGCGCGGCTGACGCTCTCGCCGTCTCTTGCGCGCAGCGTCCAGAAGGACAGCGCGGAGACGATGGTCAATCCGCCCAAGGTCATGAAAGCGCGATGCAGCGCGGTGATGACCGCTAGGCGATCGGACTGCGGCAGATCTCCAAGATACCACGCCGCCACCAGCGATCCGAAGGCCAGGCCGAAGCTCATGGAGATTTGCTGAAACGAGCTAGCTATCGTGCTCGCCATGCTCGATTCATGCGTCTCGATGTCCGCATAGGCCATGCTATTCATGCTGGAAAACTGCAGCGAATTGAAAAACCCCAAAGCAAGGCCAATGGCTATGATCTCCGCCAGCGGCGTTTGCGCGGTCACCAGCGCGTAGAGACAGATGGTTATGCCGATCATTAGCGTGTTGACAATCAACACTTTACGATATCCGAAAAGCCCCAGGACACGCGTGGAAATAAGCTTCATGCCCATGGCGGCGGCGGCGGTTGGCATCATCAGCATGCCCGATTGCCACGCCGGCAGACCAAGCCCGATCTGAAACAGTAATGGCGTCAAAAAGGGCAATCCGCCAACGCCGAGCCGCGTGATGAAGCCGCCGATCACCGAAACGCGAAAGGTTCGCACCTTGAACAGCGCCAGCTGCAACAGCGGATAAGGCGTTCGGCGCGCATGACGCCAATAGGCGCCGAGCAGGGTCAGCGCGAGCAGAAACAGCGCCGCCTCCACCGCGATGTCGGTCTCGTGCTCGCCGAAAATCTCCAGCAGCCAGGACAGCACCGCGGTACCGGCTCCAAACTGCGCCAGCCCCATCACATCGAGCGGGTGCGAGGCATCGCCATAATAATCCGGCATATAACGATGAATGAGCCACAGCGCGACGACGCCCGCCGGAACATTCACGAAGAAAATCTCTCGCCACGAGAACCAGTGGACGATCAAGCCGCCGACCGTCGGTCCAAGCAACGGCCCGATCAGCGCGGGGATGATGACGAAATTCATCGCTTGCAGCAGTTCCGCCTTGGGAAAGGTGCGTATCACGGTGAGCCGCCCGACCGGCATCATCATAGCCGCGCCCATTCCTTGCAAAATACGCGCCGCCACCATCTGAGGCAGATTCATGGCGAGCCCGCAAAACACCGAGGAAATCGTGAAGACCGCAATGGCGATGGCAAACACGCGCCGCGTGCCGTATCGATCGGCGATCCAACCACTCACCGGAATGCAGACAGCGAGACTGAGAATATAGCTGGCTACCACGGCCTTTAGGCTGAGCGGCGTCACATGCAGACTCGCCGCCATCGACGGCACGGCGGTGTTGACGATGGTCGAGTTCGAGCTGCTCCATGAACAGCGCCATGGCGACGACCCATGGCAAGAAGCGCTTGACTGTTGGACTATCCATTCGAGCCGTCTTACCAAAATCAGTCGCGCGGGGGAGGGCAGGCCGGTTCATCGCAAAGTCTATCATAGCAAAACCGGGGTCGCTTACGGCGCGCTCCCTCTCCCCGCCGTCTGCACGGCTGTTCGAGGAAGTTAGCAAAGACGATCTCGATTTGGTCTGGGGAATTAGGCCATGGACTGTGTGCTTCCGCCAGCGTTCTTTCAGCGTCCGGCGGCCAAAGTCGCGCGCGATTTGCTGGGCAAACACCTTATCCGGATGAGCGGCGCGATGCAGACCACATCGGTCATTTTCGAAACCGAGGCGTACGAAGGCACTCACGATCTAGCCTCCCATTCGTCGCGAGGCCGCACGCCGCGTACCGAGGTGATGTTCGGCCCTGCAGGGCGCTTTTACGTCTATCGCGTTTATGGGCTACACTGGATGCTCAACATCGTAACTGGTGAAGTCGGCGATGCCGCTGCTGTCCTTATCCGCGGCATTGAGGGCACCAGCGGGCCAGGCCGCGTCGCCGCGGCGCTCGGGATTGATGGGTCGTTCAACGGGTGCGAAGCGGCGCCCGCGACGGGACTGTGGTTCGAGGAGCCAGAACGGCCGCCGAGAAAGTCTCGCATCTTCCGGACGGCGCGTATCGGCGTTGACTACGCGGGGGCAATCTGGGCCGCTAAGAAGCTGCGCTTCGTGCTCGGATAGCTGCATGAGCGGTGCCTCAGCCGGAGGCGCGGCGGCGCCTTCGGCTGTGGACGCGTCGGCCAAGATGCCGCGAACATTGGCGCCGCCGGAGGCACGAATGGTTTCGACCGCCTGATCGAGCTTCGCCTGGTTGCGGCCGGTGACGATCACCTCGGCACCCTCGACGGCGAGCTTTCTGGCGATCTCGAGGCCGATGCCGGCAGTCGAGCCGGTGACGAGGGCCATCAACAAGACACTCGGGCAATTGCGCGAAGAAGGTGGCCAGATCGAGGCCAACAGTCGTGACAGAAGACAAATCGGTGATAGACTTTCCCATGGACGGCGCTCCTTCAGAGGGTTGCTCAACGACAACCATCTTGGCACAGCTCTCAATCGAGCCAGATGCCGGTGCGGGCGCCGTCCACACCATCACGTTCATCCGTTTTCCTTTCCGTGCGCGAGGGCATTGTCACGTTGCTAGTGGGCTTGCGACGGGCGGGAACCTTGTTGCAAATGGGGGAATACGAATTGTATATCCTCGACCCACGCCGATGCTTCGCTCACGGAGCGGGGCCTGGCCGGAATGTTTTTGCAGCATCTGCAATTGACCTATAAAAACGTATGATCGATCGCCTTCAGATGGAGCTGGTGCGTTATGATAGGACGTCCGACGCATCTTGTTTTAGTGCCGGGGCTGGCCTGCACCGAGGATCTTTTCGCAGAACAGATCGCGTCGTTGCGGGGAGAGGTTGCAGTAAGTGTCGCAGATCACGCGCGACACGACACGATGAGTGCGATCGCCCGAGCAGTCTTCGCAACGGCACCCCACCGATTTGCGCTGTGCGGGCTCTCGATGGGCGGTTACAGCGCTTTCGAGATGGTGCGCCAGGCGCCCAATCGGATCGAGCGCGAAAGTCGGTATCGTCGCTCATGAACTCCTCGCCGCCGAGCGCCATTCCTGGCGCATTTCGCCATCCAGACGCGAGGCTTCGTCTCGCAACTGCCTCCATGCGCGGTCGACCTCAGCCCGATCGCTGCCAATGTTGCCGATGGTCATTCGAATCGCGTATCGTTCCCTTATTTTGGTGTGCGACAGAAACGCCTCGCCGCTCGCGTTGACGGCATCGAGCACCGCCTCGTTGAGCCGGTCCAAGTACTCGTCGCATGCTTGCCTTCGGCGCGCGTCGTCCGACAGCGCTTTCAATTCGGACGGCCGGAAACGAAAGCACACCGTGCTGAAAGGCGCCGGTGCCAGCGCCTCGATATCCGGTTCCGCATCGATTCGCTGCATTAGATCCTGGGCCAGCTCGATATGCCGGCGAATGCGCGCAGCGAGCCCTTCGTGTCCGAAATGGCGGATGACCATCCACAGCTTGAGCGCGCGGAATTGACGGCCCAGCCAGGTGCCCCAGTCCATGTAGTTCGTGACGTCCTTCTCGCGGCTTTTCAGATATTCCGGCATGAGGCTGAATGAGCGCCGCAAGGCATCCGGATCGCGCACGTACAATGCGCTGCAATCGAGAGGTGTGAATAGCCACTTGTGTGGATTGATGACAATCGAGTTGGCGCCCTGACAGCCGTCTAGAACATGGCGCATCTCGGGAACGATTGCGGCCATGCCCCCGTAGGCGCCATCCACGTGCAACCACAATCCCAAGTCGCGGCAGATCGGCGCTATCTCCGCGACTGGATCAATGCTGGTCGTCGATGTCGTTCCCACAGTCGCCACCACGCAGAATGGCCGCCAGCCATCCGCGATATCGCCGCGTATCGCCTGGACCAAGGCGCTGGGCATCATGCGAAAGCGGGCATCAGTTTCGATCTTGCGAACGTTTTCCTGACCGATGCCCAGAATCATTGCGCCCTTCTCAATGGATGAATGCGCCTGCTCGGACGTATAAAGGCGCAATTTCGGCATACCATCGCACCCCGCCATTCCGCGCGCGCGGATCTCGGGCGCTACGGCATCCCTCGCGGCTGCAATCGCAAGCAGGCTCGCCGTCGATGCGCAGTCGGCAATGACGCCTTTGAAGTGGGCCGGCAGCCCCAGCATCTCGCGCAGCCATTCGAGCACGCACTCCTCCAGCTCGGTCGCCGCTGGCGATGTCCGCCACAGCATGGCGTTCACATTGAGAGCGGACGCAAGAAGTTCGCCGAGAATCCCCGGGCCCGAGCCCGTGATGGCGAAATAGGCGAAGAACGCGGGATGGTTCCAATGCGTAATTCCCGGCAGGATCAGGCGCTCGAAATCATTCAAAATGCATTCGATCGATTCAGCCTCCGACGGCGCTGCCCTTGGAAGTTGGGCACGAACCTCGCCCGGTCGGCAGCGCGACAGAACGGGGTAGCATTCGGGATGCGCCCGGTAGTCGGCAATCCAGTCGACGATGCGATGCCCCGCGCGGCGAAACTCGTCCAGATCCATCTCTCCCAACGGGGGGCCCACCGCCCCTGCGCCCTCAGATGCCATGAGCAATCTCCGCGATGCCTCCGCGCGCCTTGGCGCGGAGTGCTTCCCCGACAGGATAGCGCATCGTGAATGTGAAAACATCCGGGGTGGCGCTATCACGAGAGCATCTGCAACCTGACACCCGCCGACGTCTACTTCGGGCGGGACCGGACCATTTTGATCGAAAGGGAAAGGATCAAGCGGCAGACACAACCGCCGTTTGCTGCACCGGTTACGACCGTCAGTACGACCGCTTGTATGGGCGCTTGCCGCCTTAGCCAGTGCAGTGAGCAGGAGCCACTGGCGGCCATGACCCGCGTGGACTCCGTTGCCGCCGCTATGCGCCAGATCGCGGACGCGAGACGATGTCCGCGCCATCGGTCATCTCGGGAATCAGCGGCGACGCTATCAAAACGCTGGAATTGACCGCGTTGATGTCAACGGCGCCACACAGACCCATGGTCACACTGAGTTCTTTCGCTATGATCTCCAGGCGGAGACGTACACCTGCTTCACCCATCGCGCCTAAGCCATAAAGAAAAGCGCGTCCGATCATCGTCCCTTTGGCGCCTAGCCCGATAGCCCTCAGGACATCCTGCCCGCTCCTGATGCCACCATCGAACCAAACCTCCGTTTGGCCCTTTACAGCCTTCGCGATCGTGGGCAGTACGCGAATCGAGGAAGGTGCTCCGTCGAGTTGCCGGCCATCGTGGTTGGATACGACAATCGCATCCGCTCCGGCGTCGACCGCGCGCCGCGCGTCCTCGGCATCCATGATGCCCTTTAGTACCAGCTTTTTATCCCACAACCGGCGGATCCAGGCGATATCGTCCCAGCTTAGCCGCGGATCGAATTGCTGGTCTATCCAAGCGAGCAGCGAGGTCATGTCATCGACGCCATCCACGTGACCGACGAGATTAGCAAAGCTTCGCCGCCGCGTGCGCAGCATTTCGAGACACCATTTGGGTTTCATGGCCATGTCGATGAGGTTGGCGATCGTCAGTCTCGGGGGAACGGCAAACCCATTACGCGAGACTCTGTGACGTTGGCTGGCCAGCGGAAGATCGAGCGTCACCACGAGCGCCGAGCATTGCGCCTGCTTCGCCCGGCCGATGAGGCGCTCGATGAAGCCCCTGTTGCGCATCACATAGAGCTGAAACCAAAATGGTTTCGTAGTGTTCGCCGCCATGTCCTCGATCGAACAAACACTCATGGTCGACAAGCAAAACGGTATCCCGAACGCCTCGGCGGCGCGGGCCGCAAGGATCTCGCCGTCAGCATGCTGCATGCCGCAGAGTCCGGTGGGTGCAAGAGCGACCGGCATCACCACGTCCTCACCGATCATCGTTGACCGAATAGACCGATTCTCGATGTTCACGGCCACACGTTGCCGAAAGCAAATCGTTGCAAGATCGCGTTCGTTGGCGCGGTACGTGCTTTCGGTCCAGGAACCCGAATCCACATAGTCGTAGAACATCCGGGGCACGCGCCTGCGCGCCAAGAGACGGAGGTCTTCAATGCAAGTTATGAGCGGCATTGCAATTGCCTCTCGCGCTGCCCGCCGCTCTCCAAACGAATCCGCCGCTATGCATGCCGCCAATGTGGCGGATAGGTCTTCTCGTAACCTGGGAGATGCTCGACCCGTTGCGTCCAGGCCGCGACGCCGGGAAAGCGTGTCTCGAAGTCATCAAGCCCCAGCTCCAATGGAGCTGCTTCGGGGCGCTGCGAGGCCCGCAGCAAGAGCTTCAGGCCCGGATAGGCGACGATATCGGCGGCCGTGAGGTCCGGACCTGCCATCCAGACGCTGCTTTCGGCATATCCTTCCAGCCGGGCAAGACTGAGGTGAATCTTCTCGCGCGCTTCTTTCGCCTCGTCAGCGCCAAGCAGCGGCCCGAAGAAGATCGAGCGGCCGAAGCGTTGGTTGGACGGCCCAAAATCAGAGCTGAACTCCGAAATGCACTGGAAAATCCTGCCGGCTTCCTCGGCAGTGCGCCCGAAAAGCGGTGGGTTAGGGTGCTTGCGGTCGAGATACACCATGATCGCAAGGGATTCGTGGAGCGTGAAATTGCCGTCGCGGATCGCGGGGACGCGGCCGAGAGGATTGATAACGAGGAACTCCGGGGTCTTGAGCCCTCCCTTTGACGTTTCAAGAAGCTTCCCTTCATAGGGGATACCCTTTACCTCCGCGGTAAGTAGAACCCGCCAAGCAAAGGGGCTCCCCGAGATCCAATAGATTTCCACGGGGGATGACAATTGCGACATGAGACGGTCCTCCTTCTCTTCCGGCCGCCACGCGCATCGACACGCCCACGGCGGTTCGTTCAGGAACAAGGAGAGTCCTAACGTAAGATAGATTTAATGATTATGGGAGCAGAAAGGTCGTGGCCATCAACCGGTGGAGGAGCCGTGACCGATATTATCTGCAAGCGTTGCCAAGCGACGGACTACGTCAAAAACGGAATTGTGCGAGGCTTGCAGCGCTATCGCTGCCATGCGTGCGGATGCAATTTTACGGCGACGAAGCCGCGCGGCAAACCGGCGGCGGTTAAAGCGCTGGCGACGTTGCTCTACGCGATGGGCAATATGAGCTTCTGCGGCATTGCACGTCTTTTGAATGTCAGCGATGTTGCGGTTCTGAAGTGGATACGGCACGAAGCGTTGAAGCTGCCGGAACCTGAAATGCCCGCCGATGTCGACGTGGTGATGCTCGACGAGATGCACCATTTTCTCAAAAAAAGACAGAAAAGCTATGGCTTTGGCGAGCGTTTGATCCTGTCCAGCGGCGAACTCTACCCTGGGTTCTGGGTCGGCGTGATGATGCAACCTGTCAAAAACACCTCGACAAAATCGGGATGGAAGGCCGCACGTTCATAACCGATGACTGGGAAGGCTTTCACCGGCTCATCCCCGAAGGCCAGCTCTTCACCGGCAAAGACCTGACCTTCCCCATCGAGCAAGACAACAGCAACATCCGCCATTATCTGGCACGGTTCCGCCGCCGCACCAAGGTCGTTTCAAAATGCCCGATCATGGTCGATCTGTCCCTACGGCTTCACCATCACCTGCGCGAACCACAAAATTACGCGGCTCTCGCCTCAATCTTTCTATCTATCTTATGTTAGGGCTCTCGGAACAAGATAGGGAAACCGGCCTGATACACAATAAAGTTTCAGTCTTCATTAGGCACCAAGCAAACCACTATTGCTGCGCGCGTAGTTCGAAGGCCGGTCGTTTTCCATTCTCGATTTGGGCAGCGGCGATGCTAATACCCTGTCACCCTTGGTGCGGGGACCTTCCTCTTCAGCTGCGCCGAATTGGGAAGCCAGATGCACGACAGCAATTGTGACTTTAGCCTTTTAACCGCGTTGCAATTGAGCGGGGTCATGTCGTCCACATATGACTGAGACTCTTGAGGGGTGAAGGCGGCCTATCCTCCTCCAATGGCCAACTCTGCCCGGCCGGGGTCCCGCGCCGACATCGGCAGCCGGACCGTGAGCGAAGCCGGCATCAATCGGCGTTCGCCATCCGGTCGCGCGTTGTTGCAAGATCGGAAGCCGGCCAAACCCGGACCGTGCGGTAGAGCGCCAAATGGCGCGGGAGAGTTTTCATGAAGGGGAAGACAGTCGTCGTTACGGGAGGCACCTCCGGCATCGGAGAGGTCGCTGCCGAAAAACTCGCGGAAATGGGCGCCCGGATCGTTCTTGTGGCGAGAGACAGATCGCGCGGCGAGGGGACGCTGGCGCGGCTTCGCGAGAAAGCGCCCGGCCTTGCCCACACGGTTCATTATGCCGATCTGACGCGCATCTCTGAAATGAAGCGGGTCGCCGCCGAAGTCGCCGAAGCGGAGCCCCGTATCGATGTCCTGGTCAACAATGCGGGCGCAATGTTCAGCACGCGCAAGCTCACCGAAGACGGGCTCGAAACCACGTTCGCGCTGAATCACATGGCCTATTTCGTCGTGACCCAAGGATTGCGCGAGCGCCTCGTAGCCTCGGCGCCGGCGCGAGTCGTCAGCACCGCATCGGCCGCGCATCAGGGCGCGAGGCTAGATTTCGACGATCTGCAATTGGCGAAGAGCTTCAGCGCCATGAAAGCCTATGGCCGTTCCAAGCTTTGCAACATTCTCTTCACGCGCGAACTCGCCCGCCGTCTACGCGGCACGGGTGTGACCGCCAATTGCCTGCATCCGGGCTTCGTCGCCACCCGCTTCGCCGACGAAAGCGGCGGCTTGATCTCGCGCTTCGCAGGACTCGCCAAGCTCTTTGCGATCTCCCCGGAGAAGGGCGCCGAAACGATTTCTTATCTCGCGTCTTCGCCCAAGATCGCCGCGACGACGGGCCGATATTTCTACAAATGCCGCCCGATTGCGCCGTCGCGGGAGGCGCAGGACGACAGGACTGCGTTATCGCTCTGGGAGCGCAGCGCGGCGTTAGCGGGCCTGAATGCGTAGATGCGTCGCGCTGGGACTGCACACTGGAACCTCTTGAGGGAACTGACCGCCAACGCCGTTCGTCTTGGCCTGCGCATTGTGCGTGGCCCCGCCAACACGGACGGCGCGGCGATCGTCGCCGCGCGGGCCGGCGCACCCTTCGCGACCGTCGCGGATCTTTGGTGGCGTTCGAACGCATGCATGATATGGACGACCGCCAAAAAGAAACGTATGGTTGGTCTTCTGTCAGGCGGTCGCGATTAAGCTCGGCTCATGACTTCGCTATTTCGGAATTAATGCGACATGGACGTAATGAGCTTGTTAAAGGCGGTGCCTGCGGTGATCGGGATCGCGGGTTTGCTCACGTACTTTGTGCGCCCGCGTAAGCCCGAGTCTGATGTGGAGCTCGCGAATATCGTGCAAAGGGTGCGCAACACCTTTTTGCTACTCGGGTGCGCAGCGTTAATCATCCTGGGCGTGTGGCTCATTCGCCGGCCTGCCCCTCCCGATCACGATACAGTCTCGCCGCTGGCAAACGTGTCAACGACGATATCGAATGGCTTGGTGTAGAGATAGAGCAGGTTATCAAGCCATCGAACCTCGCTGTTGAGGCGCGCATCGGCCAGAAGAACAAGATCACAAGGCGTTGCGCCAGACGCGTTCGGTGTGCAGCGGCGTCTCGCGCCGTCACCACCGAAACCCCGCACAAGCGAGAAAGCCGGCGGCGCAGGATCCCGGAGGAGCCTTTGGTGCTCTACGAGGGCGGGAACAGTGACGCTCTGTTCTCAGGCGAAGTCCAGTTCTTTGATTTTCTTATTGTTGGTTTGTCACCAGAGGAAGGCCTTGTGACGTCGCCGGAAGTCTCTTCCGACGGGGTTTGTTTCAAAACACGCCTGTTACGATTAGTCAGACTTGTCGTTTGGCAGAGCGAGTAGCCAGCCGTCCGCCGACTGTTGCCGCCCACTTTGGGGGCTTGCGGCGGAACGGAACGACGGCATCGGCCAGGGAACGGAACGATGGCACGAGGGAAGGTGACCGTATTCGGCGGGACTGGCTTTCTCGGCCGCCACGTCGTCCAGCATTTGCTCGAGTGCGAATTTTCGATACGAGTTCGCGTCGCGGCATCCGGAATGCACCGAAGCCCTTTTCCCCGACGTTGGGCTCGGCATCGACTCGATCCATGCCGACATCAATGATGATCGCTCCGTTGCCGCTGCCGTGGCGGCTGTTGAGGGCGTGGTGAACGCCGTGAGTCTCTATGTGGAGAGCGGCCAAGAGACCTTCCATTCCGTCCATGTAACAGGAGCCGCACGAGTTGCGCGGCTCGCCCGAGAAGCGCGCGTCAGGCAATTGATCCACGTTTCCGGCATTGGCTCGGATGCCGGATCCTCCTCGCCATACATTCACAGCCGCGGCGAAGGAGAAATGGTTGTTCGCGAGGCCTTTCCAGCCGTGGCGCTCATCCGCCCTTCCGTGATGATCGGGCGAGGCGACGCCTTCGTGACTCCGGTCGCGAGAATGTTGCGCCGTTTACCCATCTTCCCCCTGTTCGGACGCGGCCAAACGCAACTGCAACCAGCCCATGTAGAAGACGTCGCCGAGGCGATCGCCAGGGCGATACAGACCGCCCAGCCCCGGATGTACTATGAACTTGGCGGACCGCGCATCTACACCTACAGAGCGCTGCTCCAAATGCTTGCACGGCATCTGGGCCGAAAGCCAATTCTGGTTCCCATCCCGTTTGGTCTCTGGCACGCGCTCGCCTACGTCGCGGAGATGCTGCCCCAGCCGCCCATCACGCGCAATCAGGTCGAACTCATGCAAATAGATAGTGTGGCGTCGCCAAGTGCGCCGGGGTTCGCCGACTTGCGGATTTCACCGACATCTCTGCAGGACGTGCTCCCTGCGATCGTGGGATGATGCCGCAATTGCTTTTGGTGTTATATATGAGGCGAGCACGGTGCCGTGCGGCTCCAACGCCTTCCATGCTCCATCGAAGCGGAAACTCGCCATTGCACCCGTCGGAAATTTTCCACCGGCCGACGGTAGCAGCTTGTTCAAGTCGGCGTCGGCTAGCTCCAGCGCGAGATCCTGCAGAGCCGGATTGTGACCGATCAGAAGCACAGATTTCGCGCTCTCCGGAAGGTTCCAGAGTTGCTCCCATAGTGCTCGTTGCGCCCCTCCATAGATCTCTCTTTCGAGGACGACCTTGGGCGGCTTCTTCGCCTTGGCAATGGGGTCGAGCGTCTGCTGTGCACGCATGGCCGTAGAGCAGATCACCAAGTCAGGCGCGATCTTCGCCCGCCTGAGATATGCTGCCATCATCTTAGCCGTTTGCCGGCCACGCTTGCTGAGGGGCCTGTCATGGTCGTTCAGGCCGGGATCTTTCCAGCTCGATTTAGCATGGCGCAGTAGATGAAGAGACTTCATCGCCTTCCGGCCTGGGTCGAGTCTGGACCGCACGGTTGCAGCAGCAGATGATTAGGAACATTCATAGATTCGATCGACCAGTGCCGCATATTACGCTGATGGGCGCGACAAATCGAGCTTTGACGTTCCGGGCAAGGTCACTGGGCAATGCCCGCAAATCCTCAAGGCGCGTAGCGGCGTCCAGAATTTCGAGGGGCTTGTAGCCTGCCAGTCGAACCGATTCACGCCGCTCTTCGAGAAGCAGAACGTTTCCTGGCCGCGCAGAGAAAAACCAATCCGACGCGCTACCGATCAAATGGAAATGAAGCCGGTATCGAGGAAACCGCAATTCTCGCTATCGGCCGGCCCGCGTTCGAGGCCGCCTACAAGCAGCAATTGGAATTCGACAAAGGCCTTGATGAATGTGCCCGGAGAGAGCGTCAGTGGACGTGGTGATGTGCCTCATCGCCGCGTGCCGGCCTGTTCATCATCCGCAGCATGTCGATGCCGCCGGTCGTGACGAACCGCCACACCAGAAAAGCCGCGAGAAGAAGAAATCCAACATTGAGCCAGGTCGTGTAATTCCACGTGACGGTCACTTCGACGACGCGCGCCTGATGCTCGCGGGGAACGAGACCAAGGACGCCAAACAATCCTTCGACAACAAGGGCAGCGCCCGCCATCGCGACATAGAACGTGACGAGCAGGAACGCGGCCATCTTCAGTCCGTAATACTTGCGGTAGATGTTCAATATCGGCAGGACGATCAGGTCGGCCAAGATAAAAGCGAGCACGCCGCCGAAGCTGATGCCGCCGTTCCACAGCACGGCAGCGAGGGGAATGTTTCCGACCGAGCAGACGAAGGAAATGATAGCAACGAGCGGCCCGACGATCGGCCCCCACAGAGTAGCCAGGACCGGATGATCGCTCAGGAAGAATCCATTCCAGAAATCCTGCGGGACCCAGGCGGCAATTGCTCCAGCGATTACGAGGCCGCCAACGATATCCATCCACACTGCGGCAAAGTCCATGACGAAGTAGTGGCTAATCGCGGTCAGTCCCCGGTCTGAGGTGATCCGCTGCCAGAGCGAGCGTTCAGCGGGAACCGACATATCCATCTCGGCGTGTCCCTCCATTCGCCCGGCAATACCTTTCTCGGCCTGGTCCTTTGCTGCCTGAAGGAGTTGCGGTCGCAAGAATAGGCGGAAAAGAACAGCGAGAATCACGACCATGATCGGCGCCGCGATCGCCTCCGCGGCCATGAACTGCCACCCCATGAGCACGATCAGTATGATGCTGAGCTCGAGAACGAGGTTGGTGGATGCCATCTCGAAAGCCATGGCAGCCGTGAAGTTCGCGCCTTTGCGAAAGATCGATCGCGCAATCGCGACGGCCGCGTAGGAACAGGACGAGGAAGCGGCTCCAAGAGCCAGCGCGATGCCGATCGAGCGCGGACTGTCGTCGGGCAGAAGGCGGCTCATCTCCCGGTGCGAGACGATCGCCTGAATGACGGCGGATAGCGCAAAGCCGAGCACGAGTGGCCACAGGATTTCCCATCCCATGGCAAACGCCATGCCAAGCGCGTTCAATAGTGCCGTATACATCGGGATGTCCTATACCACAGTTTTGTTCCAGAAATCGGACACCTTGCGATTGTTCCGGAGACGAGCCAGCGAGCGCCTGCCGGGCGACATCGTCGTGGAGCGTGTTCCTTCTCGAGCCCCGTCACACGCGAACCGCAGATTAACCCGGCAAAGCCAGTCCCGGGCGCGCCATGGGAAGCAGTTCGTCAAGCTTACGCACGCCGCCACCGCGGAACGTTGGCCCGAACAATTAGAAGCGTGAAGGACTGCGGTTTACCCCCTAAAACGCGCGCAATGCTCCCCCATTTAGAGCCAACTATTTGAAAAGAGCTCTATTCCGCCATTTAACTCTAGCCACGCTATCTATTTGAAAAGAGAACGAATTCGCCCGATAACGGGGTCAAACAAACGGGGACGCATCTATCCCTCGGGAGCCTGGAAAAAGGGGTGACCCAAGGGTCCAAGGGCGGTTTCTGGCCGTTACATTGTGTAACGGCCAGCGGCATGGAGAAGCATCAAATCACGCGGCAAGAACTCGTCGCGGCGGCGCTCAAACTGGGGGCGCGGCCCGGGACGATCCGGCAATGGTTCCACCGAGGCATTCCGTATCGCTGGCAGATAAGGCTCATGGACTACTTTGAGGGTCCCGTCGAAATAAGCGACTGGGCGCCCGAGGCGACAGCGGCAATCGCCAAACCCTCGATCGCGGAAACCTGGCGCAAGAAGCACCCCGTTAGTAGCTGATGTCAAACCTCGCGGATTGGACCTTCCTTGATGCCGCCGACCGGCGCGGCGGGGGCCTTGCCGCCGACCTATGTCTTCGAGGACCTGCGCGGCGTGGGCTGCTCGACCATGTTCTGCGCGCCGATCTGATGCTTACAGGGCGCGGAACGCGACGATGTCGATCTTGCAGGCGAAAGTTGTTACAGATTTTATTTCTTTCCAACGCAGTTCGCTCACGTCGCGGAACCGTGTCCAACGAAGCAGATCACGTGTCCGCCCGGCCGTGATCACCCTAGTCGAACGATGAAATCGATGGAGCGTGCGCATGTCGAAATGATCGAAGTGCGCGTGGGAACGAAGCACGATATCGATCTTGGGGAGGTCGCGAACAGTCAGCGCGGACGCGGTCAGGCGTTTGGGTCCGAGTGTAAGACCGGGCAACCGGACTCCGATCCGCGGAAACAGAACTGGATCAGTGAGAATCTTTATCCCGAAAAAATTGATCAACACCGTCGCGTGCCCGAGCCATGCCGCGGTTATCCGGTTATCGCTCCACTCCGCCGGATTTGCCGTCACGACGGTATACCAGTATAGCCATTACGAGGACGGCTCGAACGAAGCCCACCAGGCTCCGGCGGTGAACGTCGCCGCAATTCGCCTCGTGGTTGTTGGGATCATGAAAGTACTCCGGTCATTGTGGCGAGCTGGCACGCTACGGGACGTTCGCCCCACTGTTGACAGGTGCAGACCGCAAAATCAATGATTCCGCTAGTGTAGTGTCTCGTGCAAAAGGTTACAATTTATCCTGGCGCGCGAGCGGTGGCATTTTCAGCGCCGCTCTGCCGCGATTGACCTTGAGGATGATGGCGTTGGCGGATTTTGTCCAGACGAAAGGCGTCGGATCGGCATTGTTGTGCTTGATATAGTCGTGGATGGCGGCTTCAAGTTCCGGCACGCTCGTGAAAACACCGCGGCGAATACGCTCCGTGGTGATCTTTCCGAGCCAGCGTTCGACGAGGTTCAACCACGATGACGAGGTTGGAATGAAGTGGAGGTGAAAGCGCGGGTGTTTGGCGAGCCAATCCCTGACTTCCTGTTTTTTATGGGTCGCGTAGTTGTCGGCAATGCCGTGAATGTCGAGTCGTTTGGGCGTGTTGCGGTCGATGGTTTTTAGAAAAGCCAGAAATTCCTGATGCCGATGGCGCTTCATGCACTGACCGATGACTTCGCCTTTCAGGACATCGAGCGCGGCAAACAATGTGGTTGTCCCGTTGCGCTTGTAGTCATGCGTCAGGGTGCCTTGGCGGCCTTTCTTCATCGGCAAGCCAGGCTGGGTGCGATCAAGTGCCTGGATCTGGCTTTTTTCGTCGATGCAGAACACCAGCGCGTGTTCCGGCGGGTTCATATACAGGCCGATAACATCTTCAAGTTTTTCGATAAAATGCGGATCGTTGGACAGTTTGAACGTCTTGACCAGATGCGGTTTCAGGCCGTGCGCATCCCAAATCCGCTGCACCGAAGCTTTGCTGACACCGCTGATTTTAGCCATTGAGCGGCAGCTCCAGTGCGTCGCGTGCGCGGGCGGGGTCAAGGTTTTTTCAACGACTTCGGTTTCTTTTGTTGGTGGCAAAGGTTTGAAGCTGCGTCCCCGGGGACGATCTTGATAAAGCGCGTCAACGCCGCCTTCGGCAAAGCGGTTGCGCCAACCGATGATGGTTGGACGCGATGTGCCAAGTTGTTTCGCCAGCGCGTTGGTTGATTGTCCGCTGCGGGGATTCAAACCCTCGCCTTTAGGCGAAGCGAAGGGTAGATGAAGTCGCATTATGCGACGATATCAACTCGGCAGCCACGCAAAGTACGACCTTAAGGTTCACCTTGTCTGGTGCCCAAAATACCGCAAGCGGGTGTTGACAGGGCAGGTTGCAATACAAGTCCGCGATCTTCTAAGGCAAATTGCCGCGGAGAACGAGTTGCAGATCATCTCGGGCAAGGTGGGGGCCGATCATGTGCACATGTTCATCAGCTATCGAGCGCATCACAACATCAGCCAGATCGTGCAATGGCTCAAGGGCACGAGTGCGCGCATGCTGTTCCAGGAATTCCCGCATCTCAAGAAGCAGTACTGGGGACGCCACCTGTGGGCGAGGGGATATTTTGCAGTGACCTCCGGTACAATCACCGACGAGATGATCAACGAGTACATCAATGAACAGGAGGGCGAGGCCGTGGAGGATGACAGTCGATTTCAAATCGACCCCTCTTGAACCCCTCGCCTTATAGGCGAGGGTTGTTCAGTTTCCTTCGGCCGCGCCCAGAATAATCCGCGCCCGCAAAGCGATCCGCTGCTCCGTCTTGCCGGAACGCGCCAGCCGTGCCAAGGCCGCCTTGTCCGCGGGCGTCATGTCGAGTGCCGGGCTGCCTGTCCACATGCAGCGCAGTATACACGTCCCGGATCACATTGTAAAGCGTTGCGTGAGACTATACACTAGTCTCGGCTGGACGAAGAGACAAAGCCTGTTCACGGTTCTTGGTGAGACATGGAGCCGGTCTGCCCTTGCCGGAGGGCCTCGCGTTGTTTCTCGATGGCGTGCCGGGCGTGTGCGATGGCGACGGAAAACGCGGTCGAGTCGGCGGTACCGCTGGCTTGTCCCTTGACGAACCACGCAATAATCCCGTTAAGCTCCTTCTCCAAGGCCTTGAGATCGGAAGCTTGCGCTGTAAGAGCCTTGTCGGCGAGCTCGATCAGGCGATCGATCTGCCGCAGATCGCTTTCGGATTTCTTGCGATTGAGGCGACCGATGAGGAGTGCGACCACGGAGCCGGCGATGCTCAGGACCATGCCACCCAGATAGAAATATTGCTGGAACTTATCGATGAAGCTCTGCTCTCCGCTGTTGAGATAGGCCACGACGCCCGGATGAACCGGCAAGACGGGGTTCTTGTCGTCGGGGTCGGGCGCTTCGATCTGACTGGCGAGCGGCGTTTTAGCAATCAGCTGGGCTTTGGTCTTGAAAATGGATCGCGCGATTGCTCCAGCCACGACGTCGAGCATAGTGTTTGGAGCGACGAAGCGGTAGGTGATGGCGAGGGTTGTCACCGTATCATCGGAGGTGGGCGGCCGCCCTCGGAAGGCTCCGGCAGGCACGTCGATCAACTCGAGGCCGGGAAAGCGCTTGTTGATCGCGTCCGCCTCGTCGATGGCGAGGATGCCCGGAGCGCCTTTGGTCGCGAGCTTGATGGCGCCGACAACGTCCACGATCTCCCCTGGCCCGATCGGGCCGACAGCGAGAACCGCCGCGACGTGCTTGTCATGAACCGCCGCCCCGATTTCGGCGAGCGGCAGGAAAACCCGTTTCACCGAACTCGCCGGAATATTGTAATAGCTCAAGATCGAATCGAGGGTCTGCTCGTTGTAAGTTTGCAAGGGCCCTTGCGGGATGCCGATGGTCTTGCCGGCGAGGGCTGGGATTTTGTCGATCGGGGATTTGGCCGGCACGACGAAAGCGACGACATCCCGGCGCAGAATGGCGATGGTCTCGCCGTTAGTGGGGATTACCGCATCGCTGCGCACGATGCCGAGGTCCGTGGCGTGATCCTCAATCGCCTTGGCGCTCGCCGTCAAATCGGCGACCTGGACGAGCTTAATGTGGATTCGCGGTTGATTTGCCTCGGTCACCGAAGCGAAGGCCGTGATGAAGCGATAGGCCGTGCTGCCGGGCGGACCGGTCGTTACGCGGAGGTTCGCTCGCGGCGACCAGAAATAGCCCGCCGCAACGAGGGCCGCCACGATGATCAAGATGCCTGCGGTCAGAAGTAGCCCAGGGCGCATTGGACGAGTTGCTTCGCGTGCGGCGTAAAGTCATCCCGCGATAGCCGAAGCCGCGGGGAGCTCATGGCCGACAAGTGCCGCCATTGGGAGCGGTGCCCCCAGAAGCCGCCCATGTCGAGGCATCAGATAGGTTACTGCGCCATAGGAGGCACCCGCGGGCCGCGCAGCGGTCCGCCGAGATCGAGCCGCAAAGATCGACGACAAAGCCCGTTAACGCATGACGCTCGATCATTCATGCCTCTGATTTTCAAAGGACGTTCTTGCCAAGAGCTTTGGAAGCCCGCGCCCAGACTGCTCGAGGCACGCGAGTGCGTCTCGGTAAGAAATATTGAGAGGGGTGATGTGGTCGGCGCTGACAATCTGCACCATTCCCGACGAAGGGTCAGGCTCGCCGGGCATAAACACGGCAACTTGGCCATCATTGAACGAGTCGGCAAGGAACCCAAGTTGCCATCCATTGTTCATGCGCACCAGGACCGGCTTGAGGTCTTCGTTTGTCTTTGCCTCCAACCCTGCCAAGCGATCAGTGTATTTACGAAGGGCGACGTAGGGAGGCAGTTTGTTCAGCACCTTGTCTTCGAGGAACGATGCTGCATCCTTTTTGATTGACAGAGATCGTGCGAAAAGCCCTGCGGCGAACGCCACCAGTGCCAGCAACAAGGCCCCGACGACATAAATGGCGATAACCGCCTCGCCTTTTGGAAAGGGGAGTTTCTCCGCTAATGGCGTCACACTGTCGACAGCCATCTTACCAGCCTTGACAACAACGAGGAGCGCTGCCGCGAAGGGGAGCAAAAAAATAGCGCCTCCGAACGCCGTTGTTTTCACGAAGTCAAAGATTTGCCTCATGACACTACGCGTACTTGGCGAAACCTGTTTTCCTTATAAACGCAAAATCCCACGCCGCGAGCGAGCGCGCTTTCAAGGAGCGCTGCGGCGAACGGATGATGCTTTCAAGCAAACTGCGGCCGGGTGGTGTCTCGGCCGCGTCTCGTTTGAGCTTCAGTATTGTTCGCTAAACTCTATTGCACGAATCCTCGCGCGTGGCCACCGGAGACCCTGCAGGAACAGCCAGTTCCAAGCCAACCCGGCTCACGGAGTAAGCACGTCTTGATGGAAGTCGCGCAATAATCTCCGGGGCCCGCCACGCCGCCCGACACTGGGGAGCTTCCCGCGCCGGAGACCGCCACGCTTCGGCCGGTCATCAAAGGCGCTGTCTCATCGGAAGCCAGTGCCTCAGGAGTGGTCGCGTATCCAGGATACTCCGCCACGCTTCGGCCCGTCATCAGGGGCGGGGTCACGTCGGGGGGCGCATACGAGTATCCAGGATAATACACGCAGGGATGCCAGCCGTCGTTGTACCAGCAACTTACTTCAGCTGCTGAAGCCGGGCCGCTCGCTACCAGGGCAGAACCAAACACGGTGGCCGACAAGGTGGCCAACAATATGCCAGAGCGTTTCATAGTACTCTCCTTTTCGACGCTCTCTTCTGCGGGCGGCGCCCGAACAATTCGAGCGCCATCACCGTTATAAGTGAAACGTTAGTCGCCGGAAAATGTGCCGCATTCGGCGGCCATGATCTTCGCGGTTCAGTAGTGGTGCCGGCGAGCGGTGCGGCGAACCGTGCGGCGCGCCGAACGACGGGCGACCCCGTAAGCCGCTTTCTCCACGACGCTGTCGGACGCGACAACTTTCGTGCAGGCTCGCGAATAGTTTGCGGGGGCAGCGGCTTGAGCGTGCGTGCTGAGACCTATTGGTAGCACCGCTCCCAATGCCGCAGTAGCAATTCCATAAACAATCATCTTCTTCATCGGATATCTCCTCCCTCTCACGGACATTTCCCAGATGACAGCGGATTGGACCGTGGAATTGGGCTACCTGGCGCGCCGTGCGGCCATTTCAACCCCCTGCGGTCAAAAAGGTTCCTCAGCGTGCCGGAACTTGTCGAATGGATTGTGATCAAGACGCATCTCTCCCGTGAGTTTGGCGCGAACGCATGACGAGCGATCACCTCACGCAGGCAAAGGATCGGGCGGCAGCCGTATCGACGTGAAACGCTTGATTGTTTTGCGTCCGATCAAAAACAAAATGGAGACGCGTCTGGATGACAACAAAATCCAGCACTCGGCGCACCAATGTCGCTGGCTTGAATGCACGAGAGCCCCGCGCCGAGGAATTGGCATTGCCAAAATCTGTCGAAAGTGGCAATTTCGGCCTCAGTGTCTGTTCTGAAACTTCTTAAATCAAAAAATCATTTGTGATCAAGAGAGGTGGCCTGATTCGAGGAGGGGCCGCCGATGTGGACGAAAGAAAACCGGGGCCGTTATGACCGGAGCCAACAGAGATACCCGAGCGATTTGACGGCCGAGGAATGGGGGCTGGTGGAGCCGTTGATACCTCCGGCGAAGCGCGGTGGCGGCAAACGCCGCGTGGACATGCGCGAAGTGGTCAACGAAATCATGTATATTCTGAGCACGGGTTGCCAGTGGCGCTACCTGCCGAAAGACCTGCCATCGAAAAGCACTGTTTTCAGGTATTTCGATCTTTGGAACTATGATGGCACGCTTTTGCGCCTTCATCATGAGCTCTACGTCCTGTGTCGAGAACAGGCTGGCCGCGCCGTCAGTCCAACCGTTGCCATCATCGACAGTCAAAGCGTGAAAAGCACGGAAAAAGGGGGGCGCGGATCGATCCGCACGGCTATGACGCCGGCAAAAAGATCGACGGTAAAAAACGCCATATCGCGGTCGATACGCTCGGTCTGAAACTTGCAGCCGTGGTTCATCCCGCCGACATTCAGGATCGCGACGGTGGACCATTGGTGTTGAAGGAACTGCGTCCCCTGTTTCCCTTCATCACCAAAATCATCGCCGATGGCGGTTATCAAGGCCCCCAAATGGCCGCCGCCGTGGCGGCGATCAGCCGTGAATGGGAAATCGAAATCGTCAAGCGGCCCGCGCTGAGAAAGTTCGTTGTCCTGCCCAAACGATGGGTTGTCGAGCGCACCTTCGCCTGGCTCAACCGTTGTCGCAGGCTGGCCAAGGATTTTGAAAACCTAACCCGTAACGCGCTTGCTTTCCTCCGCCTCGCCTCCATCCGGATCATGCTAAGAAAGCTCTGTAATCCATGATGAAGTTCCGGGACAGACTCTCAAAGAATTCCCCTGCGTCCTTGACGCGCGTCGACATTTGCCGCGTCTCAGGTTTCGACAGCGGCGAGTAAGTCACCGTTTGCCGCGCAAAGGAAAGCACAAGACAGGCGATGCGCCAAATGCGGGTTTGTACCCGGCCAGTCAGACAGTCGATCTTCGATTTTGCACGGTATGCCTCGATTGCCGGAGCACTTTGCGCCACGAGTCCGGTTTTCGCCGGCTCGGACGAGGAGAATTTGGCGAACCAGACCGGCGACGATCCGACGTACCCTCTGGGAAAGATCGAACTGCTCGATCGCTTCACAACAGCGCCGGGGCCGGGCACGGCCGAGGGCACGACCAAACAGGTCGACACCAATACACTGTTCGCACGGATCGAGACCCCGTTCCGAATCGCGCCGCAGTGGGAACTGGCTTTCAGGGTCGAGATCCCCGTCGTCTGGACAAATCCGGTGACGCCACAAAATCCCAGCGGACAGGTGATCACCGGCTTCGGCAACGTGCTCACCCAAAGCTGGCTCATTTACGAGATCAACCCGCGCTGGGCGGTCGCGGCCGGCGCGCAGGTCATCGCCCCGACCGCGACCAACGGCGTTGCGTCCGACGCATGGGAAGAGGTCACCGGCGCGGTGGTCCGCGTGATGCTCCCGGAGCTGAGCGAGGGCAGCTACTTCGCGCCCCAGGCCCGCTACGGCGTCGATTATGGCGGCAACGACGAAGGACCCTTGTTGCGGCAGCTCCGCCTCATGCCGACCCTCAACATCAATCTCCCTCATGATCTGTTTTTGACGTTCTATCCAAGTCCGGATATTCGCTGGAATTACGGAACCCCGGTACATGGCCAGACCGGCCGGTTCTTCTTGCCTCTCAACTTCATGATCGGCTGGAAGCCGACCGACCACTTGGTATTATCGGCCGAATTTGGGATCCCAATTATTAAAGAATTTCCTGTCTATACATTTAAGACACAACTAAGGATCGGCTACTTGTTTTGATTCCAGGTCCTCGTGCTTCTCTTCTCTCACAAGATTGGCAAAGAACGGCGGCTTTTGGCGGATAGTGTTGATTAAGTCAGATTAAGTCAGCCGTTGATCAGCTTTTGGCGGCGTGATTCTACGGCTTTGACCTTACCCGTCCTCAGACCGCGTTTGAAGTGCGCGGTTTGGCCGAGACTTCTTCGAATGATACGAGCGAGACGAATCGGGCCCAAATGGCCTTGCGGTTGGAGAGCATGATCCCCCTCGATGTTGGCTGGCGCCTGGGTGCGCATGCCCAGGTTCCCCTCGTGCAAAAAACGACCACTAATTTTGAGACGGAGAGTGCTGATCACGAGTTTGGACTTGGCGATGCATCCTTTCAGGCGGTTGTTGCACATGCGATAAACGACCGCTGGGCTGCTGCCGTCGGGACGCGTTTGGTCGCGCAAACCGCGGCCGGCAGCCTTGGCAGCGGCGAGTGGCAAGTCCAGCCGGGGCTCGGCGTGCGCTATATGCTGTTCGAATTGGGGGAGGATTGCTATTTTGTTCCTTCAATGCGCTATGCGATGAGCATCCCGGGTAATGCACAAGCACGAAGGATCAGTGAACCCCAGATCGCCCCCACCCTCAACATCGATTTGCCAGGTCCCGTTTTTATAACCTTTTACCCAAGCAACGATATCCGCATCAATTACGGCGCGCCCGTAGCTGGTCAGACCGGCCGGCTATTCTTCCCCTTCGATGCCTTGATTGGCGTGCGGCTAAGTGACCAGGTTGCACTCTCCCTTGAAGGCAGCGTGCCAATCGTCAAAGCCTACCCGGTTTACAATTTCAAGGCCGAGGTGAAGCTGCGGATGCTGTTTTGAGCGAATAGGATACGGTCACTTCAAGTCTCTGGTCCAATGATGCTCCGCGTAGTTCGCCGTAATGACAAGCGCAAGCATGAGCCTAACAAGGGAACCCCGGCCGGCAAGGTTGGTGCCGTGCTCGCCATCGGTGGTTCGAAATTCTCTCAGATCAAGGAAGAAAAGCATGAGAAAGCTTGGAGCTTTATTGGCGGTTGGAACGGGCATTTGCGGCGGGGCTGGCTGGCCCAGCCGCGGCGTTTGACGTTACTCCAATGCAGTGTTCTACTTTTACGGGAAGGTGGGCTAAATGCCAGTTCCGGAATTACGCCGCCGGCGTCATTCGCCCTGAAGGGCATACCGGACCGCAGCGAGTCCCCTCGAACCAACTTCGGTCATCACAATCCTAGCTAGCGCTAAATGCAAAGGAGGAAGTTATGTCTGACACATCGAGGCAAGGCGACTGGACGAAGCCCGCGGCCATGGCGATCCCCAAAGGGGGCTTCTTCGAGGATGAAGTTGAGCAAGGCAGATACGGCCCGATCTTTCCCAAGACTCCGGCTTGCTACGGCTTCTCCATCATCGCGAAGATCATCCCCGGACGGGAGCCGGTCTTCTATGAGTACGCCAAGAACATCGAGAAGGCCGTGGCTGGTCAGCCTGACGTCCTCGCCGTGCTCAAGCTGCATTACCTCCGATGGAACCTTTTCGACATCAAGGGGGAAACCTATTTCCAATACATGGGCATTTTCGACACCGACTTCGACAAATATGTCGAGGACGCGGTTGGCCTGTTTGCGGCCTCCGGTCTCGTCACCGTTTTCGAAAATCTGGAGGGCTTTCCGAAAGATTGGAAAACGAACGCCCCGGCATTCATCAAGTTCGTCCGAGAGCATCAGTGCCCAAGCTTCCTGGAATACGGTGAGTATCCCTACGTGAGTGCCGACGAAATCAAAAAGGCGCTCAAGCTCAAGGCGGCCTTCTCGACCATGCTCGACCAGATGCAGTGATCCACCGCAGGACGCGCAATGCTTGAAAACGAAGACATTCAGCACATCCTGCTGACCCGGACGCCCGCGCTCACTGGGCGATACGAATTTCTTTCGTTTCGCAACGCCGCGGGCGGACGGGCTTGGCTGTCGGCAATTCGTGAAAAGGCGCAGTCGGCCGCGGAAGTCATGGCTTCGGTCGAAACGGACAAGCGCTGGGTAACGGTGGCCTTTACCTGGAGCGGCCTGCGCGCACTGGGCGTGGATGATGGTTCGCTGGCCACCTTCCCCGAAGAGTTCAGACAGGGCATGTTTGCCCGCGCGGAGATCCTCGGCGATATCGGGGAGAATCATCCCGACAACTGGGTGGGCGGCCTTGCCAGCCCGGACCTCCACGCCATCGCCATCCTGTTCGCCCGCGACGCCGCTGAGCGCGGGCGCTGCCTAACCGAGCACGACAGGTTCGTCGCACAGTGCGAAGGAGTTGAGGTGCTCTCCACGCTGGACCTGGAGGCGACGCCGCCGTTCGACTATGCACACGACCACTTCGGCTACCGCGACCGGCTCTCGCAGCCGGTCATCAAGGGCACTGGCGAAGTGCCAACGCCCGGCACCGGCGCGCCGCTCAAGCCGGGCGAATTCGTCCTCGGGTACCCGGACGAAGACGGACCGCCCGCCAATCTGCCGCGACCAGAAATTCTTTCCCGCAACGGCAGCTTCATGGCTTATCGCCGCTTGGAAGAGCATGTCGGCAAGTTCCGCGACTTCCTGCGCGGGCACGGCAAGACGCCCGAAGAACAGGAACTGATTGCGGCAAAGTTGATGGGCCGCTGGCGCAGCGGTGCACCGTTGGTGCTAACACCCGACAAGGACGATCCGGCGCTCGGTGCCGATCCACAGCGCAACAACGACTTCAACTATAAGCAGATGGACCCGCATGGCTATGCGGTGCCGCTCGGCTCGCACATGCGGCGCATGAATCCCCGCGACACGGCGCACAATATGAACCGCCGCCGCATGATCCGCCGCGGCGCCACCTACGGCCCACATTTGCCGGAGGGAGCGCCGGAGGATGGCGTGGAACGCGGCATCGCTGCCTTCGTGATCTGCGCGAGCCTCATCCGCCAGTTCGAGTTCGCGCAAAACGTCTGGGCAAACGACCGGAACTTTCACGAGCTCGGCAACGAACGCGACCCGATCATTGGCGCTCAGGACGGCACGCTCGAATTCAAAATCCCCCAACGCCCGATCCGAAAAAAAATCACCGGCTTGCCGGCCTTCACCACCGTGAGAGGCGGCGCCTACTTCTTCCTCCCTGGCATCAAGGCGCTTCGATACCTCGCGACATTGGATGATGTCCATTGAAACGGGCTAGATCTCTTCATCGTCGGGGTAGCCAAAGATGATTGACACCATCGTTATTGGCGCTGGACCGGCGGGCGTACTCGCCGCCCTGCGTGCTGCGGATCTGGGCGCGCGCACCATGCTGGTAACTCGCGCTGAGTTTGGCGGCATGGCCGCGAACGACGGACCAATTCCGGTGCGGACCCTAGCCCATGCAGCCCGGCTGATTCGGGAAGCTCGACAGTTGGGTCAATACGGTATCGGCGTGGGCAAGCCGGTACTGGATTATCCCCGGCTGCTCGCGCGCGCGCGCGAGGTGATCGACGACGTGTGTGCGCATTCTTCCTTGCGTCGGCAGATCAACTCCCTGGGAGTGATAGTCCACGAGCACGCCGGCGTTGCGCGCTTCGCCGACCAGCACACCGTCGAGACCGAAGACGGCCTACGGCTTCAGGCTGAAAAGATCATCATTTGCACCGGCGGTGTGAGCCGGCGGCTCTCAGTTCCCGGCTTCGAATTGGCGAGTATACATAGCGACGCCTGGGATTTGACCTCCGTCCCTTCGTCGATTCTGGTCATTGGCGCCGGAGCAACGGGGGTGCAGATCGCCTCGATTTTCAACGCTTTTGGCTCGCGAATCCAAATCTTCGAGACTGGCCCACGCATCCTGCCGAGTGAGGATGAAGATGTATCGGCAGCGGTTGCTGCGGCGTTCCGGGAGTCGGGCATCGTGGTGCATGAGAACTTCGGCGCCATCGAGTTCTTTGAGAAGACCCCGACGGGGGTGCGAATGGTCTTCTCCAGGAACGGCAACCGGGAGAGCGCCGAGGCGACGCTAGCGGTCCTGGCGGTAGGCTGGGTCGCCGATACTGCCGGGCTGAGGCTCGCTACGGCGGGCGTCGAGACCGATCATCGGGGGTTCGTGCAGGTTGATGGGTATCTGCGGACTTCCACGCCCCATATCTTCGCCGCTGGGGACGTTACCGGTCGCCAGATGCTGGTCCCTCAGGCAATACAGGAGGGCTTCGTGGCCGCTACCAACGCCGTGCGCGGCCCGACTATGAAGATTGGGGACCCGGTGTGTCCTATCGGCAGCTTCACGGACCCGGAGTATGCCCAGGTTGGTCTCACTGAAGCAAAGGCCCGTGAAAACCACGATGTCGTGACCACGATTGTACGCTTCGACTCGACCACGCGCACAATCATTGATGGGCGCACGATGGGCTTTTGCAAATTGATCGTCGACCGCACGACCTGCAGGATATTGGGCTGCCACGTTGTTGGCGAGCGGGCAGTGGAGATCACTCAGTTGGCGGCGATAGCCATCGCCGCCAGGATGGGGGTGAACGACTTGGCTCATATTCCGCTCTCGTTTCCTACCTATGCAGGAATATTGGCTCATGTGGCGGCCAGCGCGACACGTGAACTCAATTTGAAAGTGAGTTGGCAAGCACATCAAGCAGAGAGCACCTGGCAAACGAAAGGGATAAGGGAACAGCCATGAGCACTCTAACGCCGGCACGCACCTACAACCAAAACCACATCGCTCGCAAATACACGGCGGGCAAACGCCGCCTGAGCATCTACTGGACGTGGAGCTACCCGTGGGAATCCCAGCGCGATCCCGCGGCAATGGAGAACCGCTTCTCCACGATGACCGAAGTCCGCACCGTGCTGTGGCCGGCCTACGAGACGCCGGAGTGGAGCGCCGCGCAATTCCTCCAGGGGATCGCCGGTACGTTGGAGCTTTTTCACCGCTCCACGCTCAGCTTCCAGCAACTAGCTGGTGAAGCCACCGGCCACCCAGTCGCGGTCTTCCAGCGCATCGACCAGGCCGGCTACAAACTGCCGATTGACGAACGGATTCTAGCCGACACCGATACCCTCCTGATTTTCGGATTGGACCACCTTCTTTCCGAACAGGAAGCCACGCCGGAGGAAATCGCCGCCATTCGCGAGTGGCTAAAGCGCGAAGGCACCTGCCTGCTGCTCGCGCCGCATCACGATGTCGGCTTCACCAACGACTTGAAGCAGCGGCAGATGGAATACCTCCATCACGGCGACGCGCTCGTGCCGCGCCAGCAGCGCTTCGGCCAGTACACGCGCTCATTGATGAAGGGCCTCGACGTTCCCGTGCACAATACCTACGGCCTTCGGCCCAAACTGGACAAAGGCACGAACGAAATCGCGCCGCTTACGGCTTTCCGGGACATTGACAAGCTGGGACTCCTCAACAACGTCCCTACGCTGAATTTCCATCCGCACCTTCCGCACTATGAGCTAACGTCTAAGGACACCAAGTCGGTGCATCTGCTAGCGCGCCAGCCCATTGATCTTGATCGTCCACACCCTTTCACCGCAGCCGGCAATATGGAGTTCAATTGTCTGCTCTGGATGCCGCCAAATCAGCAGCACGCTGGAGACATCGTGCTCGTGGACTCAACCAATTTCACCACGCTCTTCGGAGGCACGGAGAGTCTGCAAAACTTCTGGCGGAATTTCGCCCTGATGAAATGAACGCCGGCAATTGTGGATGCCAGGAGCGGCTTCTGGAAGAGCCTTGGCACGGCGAAGGGGCATAACCTAATCGCCGGCAGGCGCATGAGCCCTTAAATCCCGATACGGGAGACATCGATGCTGATGGAACTGTTGAGCAAGGCAGCGACGGTCGCCATGCTGAGCTTTGTCGTGTCGAGCATGCTCGCGATGGTGCAGGTCTCACGGTCTCTCAGATCTCCGAGCCGCTACGCAATGCCCGGCTGGTCTTGATGCCCCTTGGCGCGCTCGCCCTGGCGAAGGTGCTTTGGCTCGATAACCCCTTTGCAGTTGGACTGCTGGTGCTCGGGTGCGCGGCCGGCGCGCCGTTCTTGCCGAAGCTTGCCAAGGGCAACCTCGCATTTGCCGTTATGCGGCACACCGGCGAAACGCGCGACTGAAGGATGGTGCGCCCGCCGCGTGATCACGACTTCGCTCGTGGAGGTAATACGTGAATGCCAGCATCTCCTGGATCTTTGCGTTCTTGGATGGACCTTCCCTGACAGAATGAACGCGCCGCCCTGGTTCCGGCGTCCTTGGCCGGGTTAAAGATGTTGAGCTTCCGTTCCCAGAGGGAGATCGGTGATCGCCTTGGGTTAACTCACGGTGAATATGCTACTATCACTCAATTGCTCAGGCTGGTGATGCGCAACAACGCAACTGCCATCCAGGGTTCAGAACGTCCACGATCCGGTTCGGTGAAAATATGAGAAGTGCAGACGAATTCGATTCGCGCCGCCAGCTATGGCAAAACCCAATTTTCACCGCCAGACGTCGCACTGCTGTTCCGCTTTCCGAACGTGGTGATGCGATCGCACTCGGTCTCCGGAATGCGCGCTTTTTCCTCGATAATCCGGGGGCGATGTCCACCCAACAAGAGCAAGCGCTCGTTTGCGAAGCCAAAAGCCTTGGCGTCAGCCGAGGCGGCGTCCTGCCAAACGCGCAGTACCTGTCGCTTTCGGGAGGCGGAGACAAGGGCGCCTTTGGCGCTGGACTGCTCGTCGGTTGGACCGCACATGGCGACCGTCCGAAATTCAAGCTCGTCACCGGAGTGAGTACTGGCGCTCTGACCGCGCCGTTCGCTTTCCTGGGCCCTGAATATGATGCGGCTCTCACTGACGTTTATACTAACATCGACCCATCGAAGGTCTTTAAGAAGAGGTTCCTGCCCCTCGCCGCGCTTATGCAGGACGCGATGGCCGACACGAGTCCGTTGTTTGGAACGATTTCACACTATATCAACGAAGAGATGCTCGCGAAGATCGCCGCGGAATACGAGAAAGGACGACTGCTGCTGATCCAGACCACCGATCTCGATGCCGGTCTGCCAGTCCTGTGGAACATCGGAGCGATCGCCGCAAGCGGCCATCCAAGCGCGGCTGATCTCATCTGTCAAATCTTGCTTGCGTCCGCATCCATACCAGCGGCGTTCCCACCGGTGTTGTTCGACGTCACTGCTAATGGCAAATCCTATCAGGAAATGCATGTCGATGGCGGCGCTGTCAGCCAAGCGTTTCTTATTCCGCCCAGTCTCGACGTGCGCATTGCACAAGAAAAGTCCGGGTTCCGCAGAGAGGCCTACGTCGTCACTTAATACCATTCGCAATTCCCGCTTGACAACCGAATGGAGCGATGTGCAGAGGGCAACCCTTCCGATTGCCGGCAAGGCCGTCTCGATAATGATCAACTATGTAGGCCTTGGCGATCTCTATCGGATTTATCTGGAGGTGCAGCGCGCGGGCGCAGGCTTCAACGTCGCTTACATCGGCGACGACTTTCAGGCAGAGCACAAGGAGCAATTCGACCAGGGATACATGCGCGCTTTGTATCGCTTCGCCTACGAGAAGGCAGCGAGGGGTTACCCGTGGGAGCATGCGCCACCGGGGTTTCAAGCCGAAGACCGGTGACGACGTTGGATCAATAAGAGCTGGTCTACGACGCCATCGTGGCGCGAGTGAAAGAGTACATCCTCTGACGCTCCCTTATCCTCCTTCGGTTGACCCTAAATTATTCGAGCCACTCAGATTATCGATCAGGATGTAGACGCTTACCAACAAAACCCATGCAGGAAAAATGAACAGGGCCCAGTCAAGATAACCGCTACCAATAAGAAGGAACAGAGCAGACGCGTATCCCAGATAGGCAATCAAACGTGCGACAAGTTGGGTTTTTATGGCTAGCGTAGACGTCGAGATCATAAAAACCGCAGCCATCTTGAATGCGTAAATTTGCATGGCGTCAAAAGCGAATGCGCGGCCGAAAGAAAATGAAGGAGAGCCGACTAGCTCGCCGGTTGCAACTGAATAGGCATGGATGAGACCTCCCATAGCCGAAGCCGTAACGAATATCATTCCAAGGAACAAGAGACCGCTTCCCAAGAAAACAGTCGCAAAAAACTGGTCTTCCTTTTCCCCCAGGCGATCACGCAAGACGCCGAGAAACCACAGGAAAGCAACTCCTGCAAATGGAATGAGGTTCAATGCAAGAGACACTCTTTCCGAACTCGTCTTTAGCCATGAACCGGTCTCACGTGGGCTAACGGGCACTGACTGCCAAAATAACCAAAGGCTGCAAATGAGTAGGAGAGAAAAAAGGATACCGGCGATGGCAGCCGCTCGCGGCGTTTTCAGCCCGGGATGAATTAGGGGCGGTTTAGGATCAATTATCTCGGCGGATGGATTTTGCATTTTGTAACACTCCCAAAGGCAACGCGTGCGCATAAGTGACAATTTTCGTTATTTGGGCCGTCGCGGCGCGGTGTCTTCGAATTCCGCCGAATAGCTCTCGAGAGCGGAGTCCGTATCCAGAGCGGCAGATGTTGCAGCAGTCGCCTGGGCGTTGGCTGGCTTATTGGCCGCGATGACCAACGCCTCGCCGATGAAGGCCGATGCCGCGATCACTGAACCGCCGCTCAGTAGCACATCGTTACGTTTGGTGCCGTAGCAATTCTTCAACTCATTGTCTTGATCTGTTTGTCGAAAGTGGTCCTTGCTCATGAGTCTCTCCTAAATGCGAGCTTGAGAATCCGATCAAATCGCAAGCGACTTACACGGCGTTACGCCTGCAAACGAAGTTCTAGCTAATTCAATCCAATTTTTTTTGCCTGCTGTTCATCGTGTTGGAAGTGTCACAGGCCGGCCAATTTGCTAAGGACCCTTTGGACCAGCTCCGCAATGGGATACTTGAACAGAAGTAGCGGCAACATCGGCAGCAGCGCAGCGATCACGACAGTTACCAACAGACGCGTGCTCACCGGGACCCAGCGCATATTGCGCACGATCCCGACGCTGTTGGACAGATCAGCTAGTGACTGCAAATCGGCGGTGCCCAACAAAGGATCCGCCGGGATAGCGGACGCGTTTAGCCATTTCTTCTCGAAGTCGTTCACGTAACGCGCTGCGAACACTATGTAGTCGCTCAATCCTTTCTCCTGGCAAGCCCTGAGCCTGAAGGCGAAGACGCACGGGGGCAGAAATATCAGCGCCAGTTCCACGATAAGAGTGAGCGCAAACGCGGGGTAAATCACCTCGAAGACCGTCTTGCCCGAGGAAATTTCTTCGGCGAACGATGCGGACACAACGATTGAGATCGCCAGCACCAAGGCGGTGAAATGGGTCTGCACAATTTCCAGATATCCGAGCCCCGCGGCACCGTCAGGATAAATCGGCACGAGGTGGAGATCCAGTTTCGCCAAGCGCCAGAGGAGGCGGCACCAGAGGGCAATTCGCCAAATCCAGCGAAACATCAGGAAACGAAAGAGTGGCAGGCAAACGATCCAATACCACAGACCGGCGAAGGGAACATCGCTTAGGGATCGGGTCGAAATCGAGCGCTGCCGTTTTTCCCGACAAGTGTAGCTGCGCCGCAAACAACGATAATATTATAGCAGCCAACAGGCACATTGCTTCCGGCAGCCACGCGTCTTTCCATCGGACTATGCGCGCGATTTCGGATTCCAGGGTCGGCAACGCGTTGCTGGGCACGACCCCGGAACGCACGATCGTGCTGACAAAGTCCCTCAACCGAGGGTCCAACGACAATTCGCACAAGAAGAACAGCGGAATGACCACCAGCAAGCGAACATCCGCGGCGATCGCCGAAAGCGAAAACAACTTGTCACTGACACCCCCGATGGACGCTAACGCAAGCAAAATTGACCATGAGAGCAAACCCAGAGCTAGCCCCAACGCGACCGTGTTCGTTTCCCCGCGGACGAGGCCCAGGCGCCGCCCAAGCCGGTGAAGCGGGCCGCCGAGCAGTGAAAAATTCTCAAGTCTTCCTCGTGACTCGATTGCCAACGAACTCATGTTTTGCCTGCACACCTTTGCGCAATGCTCAAAATTCGCTCCTCTCATATGAACGATTTCCCGCCAGTGACAAAGGATATCCTGTCTTCACATTGCTCCTCAAACGCGACGGCAAGCCACCGCCCCTGACTGGCTTCCGCTGCCTTTGGCAAAATCGACCGTCCGCGCCACCAAGATAATGCACATATGGGCCTCGCCTCCAATAATCCCGCACTGGGGACGATGATGACCGGCTGCGCCTAAACGGATAAAGATCCAACTCGTGGAACCTTCGCACCCGTTTCTAGTTTTAGATCGGGTATCTCGGCTAAATTTCGGGAGGCTTCGATGGAACGACGCGCATTCTTGAAACTGCTCTGTATTGGAGCGGGTGTGGTGGCAGCTGCGGCGCCTGCGGATGCTTTCACCTCATTCGTGCCGCTCGCCGCGCCGAACCATGATCTGGATTTAGCACCGCAGCCGGGCGTCGCCACCTCGAAAGACATGGCGCGCGCGCAAGTCGAGAAAGCATGGTATGGTCATTGGCGTCGTGTTAATCGGCGTCATTGGCGTCGGGTTTATCGGCGCTATTATTACTGATCGCGGGGACGGTGCGCCCCTCGCTTCTGCCCGCCACACGTCCGTTTTCGTGCCATAGAAGCCGGTTCGATCATCATTAAGTCGATTGAAATTGACTATGGAGAAACTGCTGGCGTCGGCGCCAGTCGGCGCGTGAAGCGGCCCGGGCCGTTGAACCTCCATTCACGGATGGCGTCTTCCTAACGCCTTTGGCAGGTGTCCGCAAATGGCGCTGAACGTAATGCCGGCACAACTCGCGTCCGGCAGCTAGTGTAGTGTCTCGTGCAAAGGATTACAATTTATCCTGGCGCGCGAGCGGTGGCATTTTCAGCGCCGCTCTGCCGCGATTGACCTTGAGGATGATGGCGTTGGCGGATTTTGTCCAGACGAAAGGCGTCGGATCGGCATTGTTGTGCTTGATCATCGTACTAAACTCACTTTCAGTGTGCCAGATATTTCAGTGAGTTGAGTTGGAGTTTCGGGGACAGGAGTTGGGTGAGGAAAGCGCTTATTTGGGGAGGATTTGCGGCGGCGAAGATTTTCCGCAACGCGGATAGGCCGAGGGCAAACAGCGACCACGCCCGGCGGCCGTGTTTTTTGATGGGGATTGACCGCCGCCGCGCCGCCGCCACACCTGTTTTAACGGAAAGTGCCACGGCCAAAGCCAGCAACGCCAAGAGGGTGGACAGCTTATCGGCGTTGGTCAGATGCGTGTCCTCCAGATTGAAGCCCTTGGTTTTCAGGTTGCCAAACATGGTTTCGATGGTCCATCGCTGGCGATAGCGGGCCAGCGCATGATGCGGCTTGCTGGAACAGGCCAGCGCCAAAAGTTCGCCCGAGGCGATCCGCATGATCGCGAGCCGTATGGGTGGCGACGGCGCCTGCCCGTTTTGCCCAAGCCGGCAAGCGCCTTTGAGGATCGTTTTCTGGCCTTTGTTCAGATGCCGCGCAATGTTGGCGATCGTCCATGTCTCGTAGCCCTCGCGCACGACATGTTGGTTCTCGCGCAGCCGCAGAATGAACGGGATCTTCGCCTCATGCAGGTAAGCCATCCATACGTCGCCAATGAACTCGCGGTCGCCCATGAGCGAGGCGATCTTCAGGTCTGGAAACACAGCACGCAGACGATCCAGAAGACCGGTTCTCTCAAGTGTGTTCGAGTTCCCCGCCTTTGGCAGCAGCGTCCATATCAGAGGTATCCCCATGCCGTTCCAGATCACCGAAACCATCAGGATGTTGATCGTCGTTTTACCGAACTCCCAGTTGGTCCGATCCACGGCCAGAACCCAAGGCTTGCCGGAAAGTCCCAAAAGATCGACGACCACGCACGCGGCCGCCGCGCCGTCCAGTTTGACATGCTGGAAAAATCGATAGAACCGCCGCCGCACGGAATCTGTTTGCGCCGGGCTCGCGACATACGCCGCCAACCGCCACAGGCAGATCGTGCCTTGCTGCATGATCAATAGCGCCAGCCACGCCAGCGTCTCACGCCTTGTGTCCGACAATTTGATGTGATTTTCTACGGCCTTGGATAGGGCATTCGAGAATAATGGTTGCATCTAGGCGATCCTTCTCTTGCCGAAAAGAATCGCCTTTATGAATCATCTCAATGCCTTATCCAACCGCGTCTAGTACCGGGGTGCTTGATATAGTCGCGGATGGCGGCTTCAAGTTCCGGCACGCTCGTGAAAACACCGCGGCGAATACGCTCCGTGGTGATCTTTCCGAGCCAGCGTTCGACGAGGTTCAACCACGATGACGAGGTTGGAATGAAGTGGAGGTGAAAGCGCGGGTGTTTGGCGAGCCAATCCCTGACTTCCTGTTTTTTATGGGTCGCGTAGTTGTCGGCAATGCCGTGAATGTCGAGTCGTTTGGGCGTGTTGCGGTCGATGGTTTTTAGAAAAGCCAGAAATTCCTGATGCCGATGGCGCTTCATGCACTGACCGATGACTTCGCCTTTCAGGACATCGAGCGCGGCAAACAATGTGGTTGTCCCGTTGCGCTTGTAGTCATGCGTCAGGGTGCCTTGGCGGCCTTTCTTCATCGGCAAGCCAGGCTGGGTGCGATCAAGTGCCTGGATCTGGCTTTTTTCGTCGATGCAGAACACCAGCGCGTGTTCCGGCGGGTTCATATACAGGCCGATAACATCTTCAAGTTTTTCGATAAAATGCGGATCGTTGGACAGTTTGAACGTCTTGACCAGATGCGGTTTCAGGCCGTGCGCATCCCAAATCCGCTGCACCGAAGCTTTGCTGACACCGCTGATTTTAGCCATCGAGCGGCAGCTCCAGTGCGTCGCGTGCGCGGGCGGGGTCAAGGTTTTTTCAACGACTTCGGTTTCTTTTGTTGGTGGCAAAGGTTTGAAACTGCGTCCCCGGGGACGATCTTGATAAAGCGCGTCAACGCCGCCTTCGGCAAAGCGGTTGCGCCAGCCGATGATGGTTGGACGCGATGTGCCAAGTTGTTTCGCCAGCGCGTTGGTTGATTTTCCTTCGGCCGCGCCCAGAATAATCCGCGCCCGCAAAGCGATGCGCTGCTCCGTCTTGCCGGAACGCGCCAGCCGTGCCAAGGCCGCCTTGTCTGCGGGCGTCATGTCGAGTGCCGGGCTGCCTGTCCACATGCAGCGCAGTATACACGTCCCGAATCACATTGTAATGTGTTGCGTGAGACTATACACTAGTAGTGAAAATAACCCGCAAATTGCAGTGGAAGACCTGGGTTTAGAGGCTTGCACCCATACCATCGTATTTCGCGCAGCAATCGCCGGTCGCGGATTTCGCCGCGCCTATACAAGCTGACGCCATCAAACGCGCGGAAGGCATCGCCTGAACCGCAGCCCCGAAGAGGAAGGAAAGGCCGGTTAGAACAATAAGCAATCGCCGAAGAAAGAGGATACACATAGTTGCAATATACTTCGATCTCTACCGCCGTTCAAGGTACCCTCGACTGGCCGGTCCAGCTCGGACAAGGACCGTCTTCGACCAGCCGCTGTAGTGCAATTCAAGAATTTTGCACGCGCGGCCGGGTCGCGACGGTATCGCTCCAAATCCTCTTAAAAGCGCTACACAAACTTTATGCCTCGCTCCAGCTAGAAATCCTGAATTTACTGGAAATGTTGAACCAACTTCACGAGAGCCCCGAGCACGAGCTTCTAACGCTTAGCCAAAAAAAGCCCCAGCTTATTGAGGAAGTTGCCGCGCAGCAGAGAAAGGCTATGTCCGACGAGATCGCCGCACTTAACGAGGAAGCTGCGCGCCTTCAGAGAGAAATCGACGAGCTTTCTGCGGCGGGCGATGGGGCCATCGCCGGTGAGGCGGGGGACGTTTGCGAGATCGAGCTCGATGAGTTGGTTGTTGGAACAAAGGAGCGCCGCCGGTCCAGATGAAGATAGCCCAACCGCGAAATTAGCTCAGATCGGCGCAGGCCTATTTCCGCCAACCGGAACTCGAGTGGATTTTCGATCGACAGAGACATGGTTTGGAATCGGAGAGAGTTTTGCCGTCAAGGCGTCGATCGCCGCCAGTATCCTCAACCGTTTTCGGGGCAACGCCGACGCGGACAAGGTTAGCGGCGTGATTCTCAAGATCGACGATGCGGGTGGCGACGCGATCGATCTCGCCGCATTTTCGATCTGGGTCTCCAAGCAAGGTAAGCGCCTTCAAGATCCGACTGCGTTCAGATTGAAACGCCTACGTATTGAGTGCATGTTTGGCTCGCTGTCGATCGCCCGCACCCAATCCACCAAGCCCTCTTCCCGAGCCTAGCCCGGTCTATGTCTTGTATCAGCGCATGCGGTCCGTAGTTGCAGTGTCCCCCGTCAGTCAAGACGAAGACCGTCAAGCCGGCGGAGGCCTTGTGATGGGCGAGGCGAAGCGCAAGCGCTCAGAAGTTCCGGTCGATGTTCGTCCCCCTTAGTGCCCGTCAATCTGCTGGCCAACAATCGCGATAGCCCGCTGATAGACCGGAGCAGCATTCCATGCCTGGATAACTCCAAAATTGGCTTCGCCGGGCTGGTACCCCGCACCCACGCTCCAGCCATGGGCTCTGAGGAAATTTGCCGTCGAGGATAGCGCGCCGGCCGCGGTGTCGAGACTTCCGCCAGTGCCATACTCGAGGATGGTCTTGGGTAAGAACTGTGTTTGGCCGATCTCACCGTGCATGGAGCCGCGCGTGCTTGCCGAGAGGATCACACGATCGATCAGTGTCAGAGCTGCGTAGAGCTGGTCGGTGAAATAGGCCGACCGGCGGCAGTCATAGGCGAGAGTAGCCACAGCCGACAAAGTGTTCTGATTCCCGTGCTCCCTCCCGAAGCCCGTCTCCATTCCCCAAATGGCTATGAGCGGCCCCGGCGGGACGCCGTAGCGTGCCTGGATGGACGCAAAGAGTGCCGCATTGGATTGCTTGAGTGCGCGCCCGCGCGACGCGATGACCGAGCCGCCACGCCTAGCGAGAAACTGTTCGAGCGACACATGGAAGCCATGCTGGCCACGGTCAGCCGCGATGGTCGCAGTCGAATAGTTAGCCGCCATGAGGGCCGCGACCGTAGAGGCGCTGACGCCCCTTCCCCTTGCTTCATCGGCGAACTGCTTCTTCCACGCCTCGAAGCCAGCCGCCGTGCTGCCGCACTGCGCGGCGCCCGCTTCGCTGGCCGTCCACACGAGCGCCACCAAGGCTGCGATGATGACCGTCTTGAACTGCCCGCCCTTAGTCATTCGGAACTCCTTTCACACCCTTTGCAGCAGACGAAACGCTGGCTCGCCATCCCTGCCGGGATGAGGCGTGATCGCCAACTCTCGCGCCCGTCAAGATCCCGTGCCCATCATATCAAAATGTAGCCGCGCTGCCCAGCAGGGCCACCACGAGGGCGCGGATGTAGAGACCGTTCTCGGTCTGACCATCGACGAGGATGTTGAGAAAATGATTGCCGAGCGCAGGCGCGAGGCGGTGATGAAAATCGAAAGCATGAGGGATCGATAAAATGGGCAGTCCGTATGTATCCGATCCGAGCATTGGGTTTCTTACACAGCTCAACATCACAACTCCAACTCTGGTCGCGGCCGGGCCGGTCTTGTGGCGAGCGTGTCGGTAGTTGTGCCGGGCACCGTCAATGACGCGGCTTGCAGTAAGTATCCGTAGCGCTGATCTCGTACTTGTCGGCGAGGTATCGGTTAAATTGATCGCCATAATAAGCCCAGGAGATCTTCTTCTCGTTGAGCGCGTCGCCGATGTTGCGCACGCTCGACGGTGGAATCGTGAACACATGTTGTTCGGGTTGGAATCTGTGTAAGCGTTGGAGCCGTCGCCGAAGTAACCCGGATTGTAGTTGTTGAGAAGATAGAAGTGCCCCTTCTCGCAGTTGGACTTGACTTTGCGCTCGAGCGAATTGAGGTAGTTCAACACGGCCGGAACGCCCGGTTGGGTAGCATCGGAGCAATTGCTGTAAGAGTCTGTCCCGGAACTTCATCATGGATTACAGAGCTTTCTTAGCATGATCCGGATGGAGGCGAGGCGGAGGAAAGCAAGCGCGTTACGGGTTAGGTTTTCAAAATCCTTGGCCAGCCTGCGACAACGGTTGAGCCAGGCGAAGGTGCGCTCGACAACCCATCGTTTGGGCAGGACAACGAACTTTCTCAGCGCGGGCCGCTTGACGATTTCGATTTCCCATTCACGGCTGATCGCCGCCACGGCGGCGGCCATTTGGGGGCCTTGATAACCGCCATCGGCGATGATTTTGGTGATGAAGGGAAACAGGGGACGCAGTTCCTTCAACACCAATGGTCCACCGTCGCGATCCTGAATGTCGGCGGGATGAACCACGGCTGCAAGTTTCAGACCGAGCGTATCGACCGCGATATGGCGTTTTTTACCGTCGATCTTTTTGCCGGCGTCATAGCCGTGCGGATCGATCCGCGCCCCCCTTTTTCCGTGCTTTTCACGCTTTGACTGTCGATGATGGCAACGGTTGGACTGACGGCGCGGCCAGCCTGTTCTCGACACAGGACGTAGAGCTCATGATGAAGGCGCAAAAGCGTGCCATCATAGTTCCAAAGATCGAAATACCTGAAAACAGTGCTTTTCGATGGCAGGTCTTTCGGCAGGTAGCGCCACTGGCAACCCGTGCTCAGAATATACATGATTCCGTTGACCACTTCGCGCATGTCCACGCGGCGTTTGCCGCCACCGCGCTTCGCCGGAGGTATCAACGGCTCCACCAGCCCCCATTCCTCGGCCGTCAAATCGCTCGGGTATCTCTGTTGGCTCCGGTCATAACGGCCCCGGTTTTCTTTCGTCCACATCGGCGGCCCCTCCTCAAATCAGGCCACCTCTCTTGATCACAAATGATTCTTTTGATTCAAGAAGTTTCAGAACAGACACTAAGATCCACCGCCGTGGTTGGTGTTGGGAGCGACAGCGGTCGGGGATCCGGAACCGCCGCCATAGCCATCCTGCGTATAGAAATTATTGGTGCTGGGCATGGGATTTGGATTTTCGATTTCGCTCAGCGCACTGGTATAGCCGATCACCGGCGTTCCCGGATTGGCCGGATCGACCGGGTTGTTGGGCGGCACGGCGGAGTTGCCGTTGCCATCGCTGAACCAGATCGCATCGCCGCTGCCGAGCATGATGTGGTTAGCGCCGGTCCCGCCTTGCACGGACTGATGAAAATTGTCGCTCATGGAATAGGTATCGGCGAGCTCCTTGAAATAAGGCGCGTCCCCTTGCTGGACGTTGAAGAAGCCCATCGCGGCCGCACCTTCGCCAGTGTAGCCCGGAGGCCGCGCCTTGCCGTTTGAACCGGCGGCGATAGTTACTTCCACCCAAGGGAACAGATCGGAGAGGCAACCCCAGCCGTTGCCCACGCGAGCCGGAAAACTTCTCGCTTCGACCTCGACAATGGCGTTGCGCTCGGATACTTTTGAAGGTGCGATGGGAATGACTTAATTAGCGGAGGTTGGATATGAGTGAAAAAATCAAATCGGAAATGATCTCCCGCCGAAGGGCGTTTTCCCTTCTAGGACTAGCCGCATTAAGCCTCGCAGTTCCGCCCACGATCCTAACGGTGTCAGATGCTGAGGCCCAGACGGTTGGGATGCAGCGGCGTGCGGCGCGGCGTGCGGGCCGCCACATGCGACGTGAAGAGCGGCGCACGGGCCGCCACATGCGACGTGAGCATCGGCGTACCGGTCACTACTAGTCCCGGCGCTGCCGCGGCCTTCGCCCGTGCGGGCGCGGATCAATTCGCGCTCGAACTCGGCAAGCCCGCCGAGCACGGTCAGCATCAAGCGCCCGTGCGCGGTCGTCGTGTCGGCCCATGTGTCATGCAGCGAACGAAAGCCCGCGCCCTTGCCGGTGATCGTCGCCAGCGTGTTCAAAAGATCGCGGGTCGAGCGCGCCAGCCGGTCGAGGCGCGTCGCCATCAGCACATCGCCCTTGGCAAGCTGGTCGAGGGCGCGGCGCAATTGGACGCGGTCGGTCTTCGCGCCGCTCGCCGTTTCCCGCAAGACCTTCTCGGCTCCGGCGGCGCGCAATTGCTTCACTTGCGCGTCGAGACTCTGGCCGTCAGTCGATACCCTTGCATAGCCGTAAATCATGCAAGGATTCTGCTACTGTATTCTGCACCTGAAAAGCCCTTTTTAATCAAAGGGATTTTTTAGGTGCGAAATTCGTGCAGACCGTGTGAGAAATCCGGCGTAAGACCGTTCACGATGTGCGTCTCGCGTGCTTTGAGGATTTTTGTTGTCTGGGCCTCGAATCGCGTCCCCGACGTCACCTGGAGCTCCCCGAGCGGCTTTTGCCACCCGATTTCGTGCAATTGTGGCATCATTCATCCGGCCACGGCTGCCATCAGCCTTGCAACGCCTAGAATATTGAGCGCCCGTCGCAGATTGTAGACGAGCGCCGTCAAGCTGAACTCGGCGCGGACCTTGTCGAGGCCGCGCATGAGAAAGGCGCCCTGGTTCATCCATTGCTTGATCGTGCCAAAGGGATGTTCGACGATCTCCCGACGACGCGCGAGAATGTCCGGACGTTGCCCTAGCCTCGCCGCCATCCGGTCGAGGGCATCCTCGTTCTCAAGGCGGGAGACCGCGCGGTAATTGTTCGTGCATCGCGGGCGCAATGGGC
The DNA here is from genome assembly GCA_963706215.1 of uncultured Alphaproteobacteria bacterium. Classification (GTDB taxonomy): domain Bacteria; phylum Pseudomonadota; class Alphaproteobacteria; order Rhizobiales; family Beijerinckiaceae; genus Methylocapsa. The sequence continues at coordinate 2,007,652 of OY970154.1, forward strand.
AATCGCGGCTTTCGGCGCTATGGCGCGCGACGGGAAGGCCGCTGCACTTTTCCGGGCCGTCGGGTGCGAACGTCCCGATTATCACATGCCCGCCGCGCAGAAGCGCCTGCTTGAGCTGCTGAATGTAGGCGTTCTGCTCCTTTTCGTCCGTAAGGACGTGGAAGGCTGCGCGGTCGTGCCACACATCGTAGGTTTCCGGCGGCTGCCATTCAGTCGCGTCTGCCACAATCCATTTCACCCTGCCGCCTTTGTCGCCAAGGCGCGCGCGCCGATGCGAGCGCGGCGGCTGGCAAGTCAAGAACTGTGACGTTCTCGAAGCCCGCGTGACAAGGCTATCGACAAGGCGGGATGCTCCACCGCCAATATCGATGATGGCCGAGGACGGTTGCGCGCCGACAAGTTCAAGCAATTCGAGGGACGGGACAGGGGTCTCCTGAAACCAGCTCACCTCGGCCTCACCCTTGGTGGTGTAGACGTTTTCCCAATGAGCTTGTTGGTCGGTCATAGTTATAGCCATCCCCCGATTACAGGCAGGCATGTTACCGCGCCTATATCGGGGTTAATAGCCGTCCGAACAACCTAGGCCACGCCTGACGCGCCGGTCAACATGGAAGCGCTGCCCATAGCTTTATCGAAAGCCGCGCCCGTCGCATAAGATCATATGTTCACGGTCGCCCCACGCTGGCGACCGCTCCTGAAGTGTAAAAAGGGAAGCTTCGTCGTCTGACGGAGTAGTCCCAACTCAGGAGCAGATTATTATGCCCCACGTGCGCTTCATCGGTCTCGACGTTCATAAAAAGAAAATCGCAGTTGCGATAGCCGAAGAAGGCCGCAACGGTGAGGTTTTGAGTTGCGGTTCGATAGATAACACAAAGGCCGCCCTTGCGAAGCTGCTCCAGAAACTTGGCAAGGAGAGCGCCACGCTGCACCTGTGCTACAGGGGAATCGCATTTGAGAAAGGTCTGACGAAAGCAGCGGGACTTGCGGGCAATAGCCTGATGGAGTCTACCGATTCGCGTGAGAATCATGCCTCGGGAGACGACGATGGATCAGTTTGCTGCGTGCTGGGAGGAGTTGGACGATCCGCGAACCGGGAACGCGGCTCTTCACGACTTCAACGAGCTTTTGGTGATCGCTTTTTGCGCGGTCCTGTGTGGCGGGCAAGGCGCGGTGGACATGGCGCTGTTCGCGAAGGCGAAGGAGCCGTATTTGCGCGGCTGCCTCAATCTGGCCAACGGACTGCCCAGCCACGACACCTTCAGCCGGCTGTTCCGCCGGCTCGATCCGGATCAGTTTCGTGCCGTTTTTCAGCGGTTCATGGCGAGGTTTTCCGAGCAATGCCAGGGTGTTATCGCCATTGATGGGAAGGTGTTGCGCCGCTCGTTCGACAGCGCCAGCGGCAAATCGGCCTTGCACATGGTCAGCGCCTGGGGCTGCGAGCAACGCTTGGTGCTGGCGCAAATCGCGACTGACGCGAAATCGAACGAGATCACCGCCGTGCCAAAACTGCTGGAGATGTTGTCGCTGAAGGGCGCGATCGTGACCGTCGATGCGCTCAACTGCCAGCGCGCGATCGCCCAACAGATCGTGAAACAAGGCGGCGATTATGCGCTGGCCTTAAAGGGAAACCAGGGCAAACTGCACGCGGACGCCGGTCTGTATCTCGACGATCCCGCTGAGCTGGCCGCCACGGCCAAGTCGGCCGTCGATGCCGATCACGGTCGCATCGAGACCCGCACGGCCACGGTCTCAACCGATATCGCCTGGTTGCAGAAGGACCATCAATGGCCCGGCCTTGCCGCCATCGGCAAGGTTGTCCGCACCCGTGAAACCCCCACCAAAACCACGACCGAGACGGCCTATTACCTGCTGAGCGCCGCGCTATCCCCCGAACGCTTGAACGAGGTCGTCCGCCAGCATTGGGGCGTCGAGAACCGCCTGCATTGGCGGCTCGACGTCATCATGAACGAGGATCAGGACAGAACCCGTTTGGGCAACGGCCCGCACAATCTGGCTGTTCTCCGGCACATGGCGATGAACGCCATGCAAAAGGAAGGATCAAAGGGGTCCTTGCGCGGAAAACTCAAGCGCGCCGGCTGGGATGACGCATATCTCTCCATCTTGCTGGCACAATTTTGAAATGCGATTGCCCTTACCTGTGCTACGAGGCAAGTGGCTGCGGTTACTGCGTCTATCGGCAAATCTTAGATGCCGGACACCTCTGTGACGTGATCGCCCCCAGCCTTATTCCGCGAGCAACCGGCGACCGCATCAAGACCGACCGGCGTGATGCCGTCATGCTCGCCAAACTACTGCGCGCGGGTGAACTCACGCCGGTTTGGGTGCCTGCACATGAGGCCATGCGCGATCTGATCCGTTCGCGTGGAGCCGCGATGTCACAGCGCCAAGTCGCCCGCCAGCAACTCCAGGCCCATCGTACTAAACTCACTTTCAGTGTGCCAGATATTTCAGTGAGTTGAGTTGGAGTTTCGGGGACAGGAGTTGGGTGAGGAAAGCGCTTATTTGGGGAGGATTTGCGGCGGCGAAGATTTTCCGCAACGCGGATAGGCCGAGGGCAAACAGCGACCACGCCCGGCGGCCGTGTTTTTTGATGGGGATTGACCGCCGCCGCGCCGCCGCCACACCTGTTTTAACGGAAAGTGCCACGGCCAAAGCCAGCAACGCCAAGAGGGTGGACAGCTTATCGGCGTTGGTCAGATGCGTGTCCTCCAGATTGAAGCCCTTGGTTTTCAGGTTGCCAAACATGGTTTCGATGGTCCATCGCTGGCGATAGCGGGCCAGCGCATGATGCGGCTTGCTGGAACAGGCCAGCGCCAAAAGTTCGCCCGAGGCGATCCGCATGATCGCGAGCCGTATGGGTGGCGACGGCGCCTGCCCGTTTTGCCCAAGCCGGCAAGCGCCTTTGAGGATCGTTTTCTGGCCTTTGTTCAGATGCCGCGCAATGTTGGCGATCGTCCATGTCTCGTAGCCCTCGCGCACGACATGTTGGTTCTCGCGCAGCCGCAGAATGAACGGGATCTTCGCCTCATGCAGGTAAGCCATCCATACGTCGCCAATGAACTCGCGGTCGCCCATGAGCGAGGCGATCTTCAGGTCTGGAAACACAGCACGCAGACGATCCAGAAGACCGGTTCTCTCAAGTGTGTTCGAGTTCCCCGCCTTTGGCAGCAGCGTCCATATCAGAGGTATCCCCATGCCGTTCCAGATCACCGAAACCATCAGGATGTTGATCGTCGTTTTACCGAACTCCCAGTTGGTCCGATCCACGGCCAGAACCCAAGGCTTGCCGGAAAGTCCCAAAAGATCGACGACCACGCACGCGGCCGCCGCGCCGTCCAGTTTGACATGCTGGAAAAATCGATAGAACCGCCGCCGCACGGAATCTGTTTGCGCCGGGCTCGCGACATACGCCGCCAACCGCCACAGGCAGATCGTGCCTTGCTGCATGATCAATAGCGCCAGCCACGCCAGCGTCTCACGCCTTGTGTCCGACAATTTGATGTGATTTTCTACGGCCTTGGATAGGGCATTCGAGAATAATGGTTGCATCTAGGCGATCCTTCTCTTGCCGAAAAGAATCGCCTTTATGAATCATCTCAATGCCTTATCCAACCGCGTCTAGTACCGGGAGCCAGGCCTTTCTTCTCCGGCATGGCCGCATTTATTCGGGAATTAAAACGTGGGGGCCTGTTTATTATCGTTGGCTTGGCGGACAGAAATTCGAGCTGCCAGCCCACCAGGCCGTCATGCAGGATTACGCCAACGCCGTTCTCGACGCTGATGGAAGGATCAAGGAGCGTGACAAGCAGATTGCCGAACTGATCCCTCAATGGTCGATGCACCCGGTTATCGAAGCTCTGTGGGCAATGCGCGGCGTGAGCACCATCGTCGCCGCGAGCGTCGTTGCGTCCACCGGCGACCTGACGCGTTTTAAATCGCCGCGCCAGTTGATGGCGTATTTCGGTCTGGTGCTGCCGGAGCGATCGAGCGGTGGAACGGTTCGGCGCGGCGGCATCCCCAAGACCGGCAACAACGAAGTACGGCGCGTTCTGACACAGGCGGCGTGGGCTTACCGTTTTCCGGCTCGCGTGTCCCGTGCTCGCATGGATGCCTTTTGCGCTGGGTCGGCGGCCGTTCGTCAAATCGCATGGAAAGGCCAACTCCGATTGACGAGGCGGTACCGCAAACTTGCCGCCAAGGGAAAGCCCATTCAGGTCGTGGTGACGGCAATCGCCCGCGAGTTGCTCGCCTTCATGTGGGCCATCGGTCAAGTCGTCACGCCAGCGAACGCGTGAGCTTGTGAGTTATTATACCGGCAAGCATAGCGGAGAGCGGGGCGCGGTCGGGGCAATCCTCGGTGGGGCTTTGCAGGCGGATCAATGATCTACGCCCGTCATAAGATCGAGGACAACCCAAGACGAAACATGATCATGCGGTATCCAACCCGCGTATGAAAGACTGAACAACCGTCGCAAACACAGTTCCGCTCTCCACCCTGCTTGCCGGCCAATAGGACCGCGGCATCACGTCATGACAGACGTGCGATTTGCCGTGGCTATTTCTCTTGACCGTGAACATGAAAGCCCCATTCTGTTAATTCCTTCGCCCTCAGGGGCAAAACCATCCTATGCCGACCGCGATATGCGGAATCATAGCGCCAGCACTTTTTCGACGGCGGCGCGAAGCATCGCCGCCATGTCCGCCAGTACCTTTTAACTCGGCGCGACGCGGTGCTCGTTGCAATGGTGGGCTATCTGATTGAGGTTGTTCCCTTGCCGCGAAAACTCAACCAGAAGCGCGTTGAGCGCCGCAGGATCGCAGGCGCTCGGCATGGGCGCTGTCAACTTCGATAGCAGCACCGTGCGGCAGCAGTAGGCCGATACGTGGCGGCCTACCAGCGCCGCGCGGGGGTCGATCTCCGCCCGCTCGGCGGACGTGACGTAGAACCCGACATGCTCGGTGTGCAGTTCGGCTGCGTTTTCCTTGCGCGGTCGTGCCATCGGCGCTCCGGTCTGCCCGCCGGAGCCTTTCGTGCCGAAGCGGCAAGGGCATTATTCTGCAAGAATAATAGAACTTGCTACCCGTCTGAAAAATCCGTCTCTGCTAAAAAGCCTAATGTGATTTGGGATTCGAGCTTCCAAAGCGCGACAAAGCGCATGACTACGTCGAATATGACTATGCATCTAAACTGATCCCCGAGGTTTTTTAAATTCCGCTGATCGATCTAACGAAGCCCCGGCATGGCAGGGAAGGCTATGCCGCCGCGCCCCGGCTCTCGCCGTACTCCGTGGCGACACCGTGGCGACACGACCACATGCTATGCCTCGATCAGACGCTAAAATGCTCATAACTAATTGATTTTATTGGTGCCGGTTGCAGGACTCGAACCTACGACCTACTGATTACAAATCATTCTTTCCGGAAAAGGCCCGACCTTCGCGCTTCGCCATAGCATCCGTCGGGCTTGTTGCCAAACCGGCAAGATCACGCGAACCTCAACGAGGGTCGTTGCTCGCTGCACCGGTCGCCACAGAAAAATGGACTCTTCCGGCGCTTTCCAGTCATCGCGATCTCAGAAATCCTGGCGCCCAATCGCACACCCTAAATTTCCGCGGCTGTCGCCTGAATTTGCTTCGTGTCCATTGGAGCGCGAAGCATGGCCCCGGAATTCGGAAAGCCCATTCACCAACTGCCGCTCATCCCGGCCAACGTTCTCAAAAAACATTGCGTCCACGAGCCGCTCGATCCGCGGTTCCGGTCCGCCGCCCGTTTGCTCCAGGCGCTCTGGCGCGAAGACCAGAACCTGCCCATCGGCAGCTATATCAACGAGGACGGCAAGCGCCGCAAACTCGGCAGCCGCATCGCGGAAGCGGCGGGCAGGGGAGGCGGCAATTTCCTCACCCCCGAGATCGCCCATACCGCCCGGCGCGAGGCTGCCTACCGCGAAATCGGCGCGCTGATCGACGCGGAGCGGCTCGCGACGAACCTCCTGTCGAGCATGCCCTTGACGTTCAATCTGCTCGCGCCTTGGGGGCACGTACCCGAACGCGCGTCGAGCTATCTGATCGAGCTGCTACCGGCCTTCACCGGCGTCGCGCGTCAGCTTGTCTTCGAACATTCCCCCGGCCGCGGCAATCCGAAATTCACGGGCGATCATACCGCCTTCGACGCGCTGATCCGCTACTCGGATGGCCAAGGCCGCAACGGCTTCGTCGCCTTCGAACTGAACAACCCTCGCCTATAAGGCGAGGGGTTCAAGAGGGGTCGATTTGAAATCGACTGTCATCCTCCACGGCCTCGCCCTCCTGTTCATTGATGTACTCGTTGATCATCTCGTCGGTGATTGTACCGGAGGTCACTGCAAAATATCCCCTCGCCCACAGGTGGCGTCCCCAGTACTGCTTCTTGAGATGCGGGAATTCCTGGAACAGCATGCGCGCACTCGTGCCCTTGAGCCATTGCACGATCTGGCTGATGTTGTGATGCGCTCGATAGCGGATGAACATGTGCACATGATCGGCCCCCACCTTGCCCGAGATGATCTGCAACTCGTTCTCCGCGGCAATTTGCCTTAGAAGATCGCGGACTCGTATTGCAACCTGCCCTGTCAACACCCGCTTGCGGTATTTTGGGCACCAGACAAGGTGAACCTTAAGGTCGTACTTTGCGTGGCTGCCGAGTCGATATCGTCGCATAATGCGACTTCATCTACCCTTCGCTTCGCCTAAAGGCGAGGGTTTAAATCCCCGCAGCGGACAATCAAATATTCGGAAAGCATGCGCGAGCCCATGCCGGAACTGAAACCGCGCCACGGCGAACTCTCGGACGCGAGCGGCCTCTTCACCGACCCGGCCGCCGCGGCGCTCCGGACCAACCCGCTGCAGCAATTCTGGCGCGAACATCTCCTCGCCCAGAGCATGATCGACCACGGGCTCTATGACGAAGGCTATCTCGTCACGATCGCGCCAGCCCTGAACTACCACGTCCAGGACGCCGCCGAGGCCTATCAGGCGCAGTTGCGTGAGTCGGAGGACGGCAAGGTCCGCTTCGTCAATCTGACACTGGAAGACGTCATCGAGACGATCCGGCTCAGCGACCCGGGACACGCGGAAGCCCTGCATCACCGTTACGCCGACTTCTGGCTGGTTGACGGCGAGCTGGAACTAAACGCGCCGACGTTTGGGCCAGCCCTTCCACGCACGCGCCAGCGACGCAAACCGGCGAATGCGGGCTGACGGGTCGGCGGTCACCCCACGTCATTCAAACAAGTCATTGGAGGCAAGTGTAATGAGCTCTACCCCAACCCAACTCCTATTCCGGAAGAAAATCACCGCTGTCTTCGCGGATGGCTCCTCGAAAATAAATCTGGGCATCGCGACCGTGGTCCGGATGCTCAAAGGGGCCACGAACGTGCCCGTCGAAGTGGCGGCGGACGCGGCGGCGCGGAAACTGTTGGCCGAACTGGCCGCAAGCGCCGGACGGACCGTCGAACGGGCCTCCGCGGGGACATTCCTAACGTCACCCGCCAAGCAACCGGACAGGGAGCCACAGGCTGTCCCAGTCGTCCCAACCGCCCCAGTTGGTCCTAAGCCGCGGCGGACGCGGGGGAACGGCAAAGTTAAGTCCCGAGTGGTTCGAAAATATCCCACCCTTTCTTCGACATTCTTCAAGGGATCCACCGCGGGTCAGATCAATTCCGTATTCAAAGCTCGGGAGATAACGCCGCAGAAAGCGAGTGACTACAAGCAAGCGCTCGCGGACGGCGCATGTACGCTGGGGAATGTCTCTTTGTCCAAGTCCCTCATCGCCAAACTGCAAGCCCTCGGTATCGAGGTCCCGGCGACAGCAGACTAACTCTCGGGGCCGCGGGGCCGCGTACAAGCGGCCCCACTAGTCAAATCAAAAGGAGATGTCAGCACTTTTCACCAAGGTATTACCATGGCCAAAAATCATTATGGTGAAGTCACTAACCGCATCCTTGGCCAACTCGAAGCCGGGACCCCGCCCTGGAGCAAAGAGTGGAAGTCAATCGGGCGTGGAAACATCCCCAAGAATGCCGTGACGAAGCGGCCCTACTCAGGCGGCAACGTCATCTTCCTTTGGGCGCACGGGTACGCGGTCCAGCGTTTCCTCACCTTTAAACAAGCCCTCGATGCCGGCGGAGTCGTCCGCAAAGGGGAACACGGGGTCAAGGTGTATTTCGTTTCCAAGGTCGAGAAAACGACCAACACGGACGAAGTGCGCCATGTCCCGTTTCTCAAAGAGTACACCGTGTTCAATGTTGCCCAGTGCCACGGGCTTCCAGAAGCGTGCCTCACTGGCGAAGGGACAGCCCTCAATCTGGACGAGCGCAACGCGGACGCGCAAGATTTCATAACCGTCACCGGCGCGGATTTTCGCGAAGGTCAAGGTGAGCCCTACTACGCGGCGGGCCGGGACTTCATTGCGATGCCCACTTTCGAGGCTTTTAAGGACGCGGACTGTTTTTACGCCACCAGCTTTCACGAGTTGGGTCACTGGTCCGGCCATAAAAGTCGCCTCGGTCGTGATCTCACAAACCGGTTCGGCAATCGTGCTTACGCGGCCGAAGAACTCGTGGCCGAACTCGTTAGTGCCTTTCTATGCGCGGAATTCGGAATCAATAAAGAGGTCCGGCACGCCTCATACATCGCGCATTGGATCGAGCTGTTGCGGGCGGACGACCGGGCGTTCTTCACAGCGGCTTCGCAAGCGCAAAAAGCTGCCGATTACTTACGCGGTCTCGCCCTGACAGAATCGCTGGTGGAAACCGTCGCGTGAGGAAGCCTAGGTACTTGGTCTTGGAGAATAAGCGGTACTTGTGGCGCGATATTCTCAAACTGCGCCGCGAGCAGTGTCAGGCGGCCGAACAGGCCCAGCCAGTCCTGTTCAACCTGCAAGACGACGAACGGCCCAAGTCTCAGCGAACGGCCGCGGCGAGATACGAGGAACCCACGCTCTTTTAGCGACATCGGGGGATCAGAGAAAATGTCTATGTGCGCTACGGGAATACTGGGCACGCGCCCCGCCGATGCCCTCAGCCTCAAACAGGAACTCGAAAAGGCGCTGGCGCAGGATGGCAAGCCGACGACATAACGCGCCCAAGCGCCGTCAGGTCACGATCCTCGCGAGGAGAGCCTGACAACCTTACCGCGCTTCGTCGCGAGCCTTTCTCGACGGGCTGCAAAGCGGCCATTCCTGCGGTCGGTCTGAACATCGCAGAAGGGTGGAAAGCGGTCATTCGCTCAACCGGCTGAATGACGCCAGTGCGCCGAAGCAGCCATCCGCAGCGCCAAGCAACCGCAACCAGCCCACGGAAAAGGTCGACATTGCAATCCAGCAAATTCGTAGATCATCAAGTCACACGTCTCCGTCAGGGGTTTTGGTTCAGCTGGGCGAGAGCGGCAATTAGTGCCGCAGCCAATACCAAGCCTAACACGGCAATGACGAAGAACAAAAAGATATGCCAGCCCTTAAGGCGCGTGCGCTCTGGATCATAGAAGAACTCTGTGAATTCCTTGTTGATTGTCCGCTGCGGGGATTCAAACCCTCGCCTTTAGGCGAAGCGAAGGGTAGATGAAGTCGCATTATGCGACGATATCAACTCGGCAGCCACGCAAAGTACGACCTTAAGGTTCACCTTGTCTGGTGCCCAAAATACCGCAAGCGGGTGTTGACAGGGCAGGTTGCAATACGAGTCCGCGATCTTCTAAGGCAAATTGCCGCGGAGAACGAGTTGCAGATCATCTCGGGCAAGGTGGGGGCCGATCATGTGCACATGTTCATCAGCTATCGAGCGCATCACAACATCAGCCAGATCGTGCAATGGCTCAAGGGCACGAGTGCGCGCATGCTGTTCCAGGAATTCCCGCATCTCAAGAAGCAGTACTGGGGACGCCACCTGTGGGCGAGGGGATATTTTGCAGTGACCTCCGGTACAATCACCGACGAGATGATCAACGAGTACATCAATGAACAGGAGGGCGAGGCCGTGGAGGATGACAGTCGATTTCAAATCGACCCCTCTTGAACCCCTCGCCTTATAGGCGAGGGTTGTTCAGTTGGGTTACAGGCAACAGTTGCGATAAGCTGGCGCCAAAGCACCAAATCAAGCCATGTTGCCTCGCGGCCGGCACGGTCCGCCAGAGAACTGCTGCGCCAGCCAACGAGAGCCCGAGCACCCAAAAGAGAATGCGGAACAGAACGGGGGGAACTATCCCATAGGCATTTACGAAGTTTTGTGCGGTCAGGATAAGACAGGAGCTGCCCCATCTGTTTCGCTGACAGTCCACAGCACGTTCGCGCTCGCGGCCGAGATAACGGATCTCGTTCGCGGCGTAGCGATCGCCCGAATTCGTCAATGAAGTGGCGACTTGCGCATAGAGACCAGGTCTATAGTCATGAACGAATCTTAACCAATCCTTCCACCAGGCGATGTCCCGGTCAAATGCGCTGAGTTGATCGAAAGTGAACCCATCGATATTGAGCTGATCGCGGGCCGGCCAGCCGTTCTTCGCATCCACCAGATTGCCCACGTGTGCGTTTCTCAGGTTTAACGCTGCGAGTTCCCCACCGAGCAGCAAGTCCCTGGCAACCGAGGCTCCCGAGAGGTCGAGACCGGCCAAATTGGCACCGCGCAGATCAAGACTGCCAAGGACATGCGCAGAGACCATAACGACCGCATGGGCACAACTGGCATCGCGCATCAATATATCGCTACCGACCTGCACGGACGCTGCGTCCAGTGCGCCGTCGATATGAGCGCCGCTGATGTCGATCTGTCCCCCGATCATTGCGTCGTGCAAACTCACCTCGTCAAAACTGGCGCCGCTCATGGCGACCTGTCCCGCAATCTTGCCGTCGCGCAGAACCAAGTCTTTGACGCTGGCGGATCGTATGTAGAGACCGCCGTCAACCTGCAGGCCGCTGGCGTTCAGCGCGCCGTCGAAACTGGCTCCGTCCATGTTGATCTGTCCCGCGATCTTCGCGCCGCGCAGAGCCACGTCCTTGAAGCTGGCCTTGTTTCGGCCGTCGGATCGCATCAACAGGGATTGACCCACCTGCAGGGCTTGGGCGTTGAGCACATCTTCGAAACTGGTGCCACTCATGTCAACGTTGCCATCGATTTTAGCACCGTTCAAACTCATGTCGCTCTTGAAGGCTACGCCTTTGGCCAGGGACAGATCACTCTCGGCATACAGACCGTCGGCAGCGAAGGTGCCATACATCAGCGAGCTATCGAGCACGATCAAGCTGTCCGTTCGCGCTTGGCCGAAGGAGTTTTGCGTTTTTAAGGTCGACGTCCCCCACAATCCGGGCACCTGCGATTCGAAACCCCTCGAAAGGCACCACCTGCTGCCAAGGCGCTCGCTTCAACAGGTCTTCCAGAAAGCGGGAAGAAAGCTTGCGGCACTCGTCGTGCCAGCGCGCATCCTCCGTTTTGGGATCGAGCGGGGGATTCGTGCCGCAGCGTTGGTTGAAGTCGGCCGGCTCGCCCCCCTTGATTTGAGACCAGGCCCAACCCTCGGGGGTCTTTACGTCGTCATAGGGGCCACGCGCAGACGCAAGGTCCGGCGAGCTCAAACCCAGCCAAAGCCCCAGCGCACCCATAAGCGCCAGCCCATGGGGGCGAGGCAATAAGGTAACAACGGCGCGCCGTGCCTTCGACATGATTGCTCCCTCCCCGGTGGAGCGAGGCTAGATTGTTAGCTCATGCCCGATCATGGAACAAATGTGCGCGCGAAGGGCTGCTTTGGGTCGATTCCGGCGGTTCGACTGCGGACCAGCGAATCACCGCTCGTGGGCGCGACGCGGACCTTCTGTAAAGTCCGCTATCCGGTCGCTATGGGATGGCAAGGCGACCTTGAGGAAGCCGTACTCAACAAGCTCAATTAATGAGTACGCGCGCTGGCAAACGGGCCTGACGGCGCGCCCGGGCAGTAAATTTCCGGCACCGCACTTTGAATCTCCCACATCCGGCGAGGAGCCACACCACGGCCCCATCGCGCAGGGTCCGCGCCGCTTGGAGGCTTCATGGTTTTCCGCCCTGAAGGCCGACACGCAGGAATGAGGTGAGCCGTGCCGCCCGTCATCTACAAAGACCACCGCGGCAACCGGCTGCCGTCCGTCACCACCATCATCGGTCGCTTCAAGGAATCCGGCGGCCTGCTCTACTGGGCCAAACCAGCAAGGACTCGAAGGCAAGACGCTCGACCAAGCGCGTGCGGAGGTGACCACACCCGGAACGCTGGCCCACAAGGCGGTCGAAGACCACATCAACGGCCGGCCGGAGACGGCGCTCACGAGCACGGGTGAAGTCACGGAAAAGGCCCGCAACGCCTACGCCGCCTACCTCCATTGGGAGGCGATGAACAGGATTATCTTCCGTCACACCGAGGTTGCCCTGGCGAGCAAACAGTACGCATTCGGCGGCACCCTCGACGCGGTCGGGATGATCGGCAATGAGCTCATTTTGCTCGACTGGAAATGCGCCAACGCGGTCTACGCGGACTATCTCTACCAGCTCGCCGCCTACGGGCTGCTTTGGAACGAGAATTATCCCGACCACCCGCCGGTGGGTGGTTTCCATCTGTGCCGCTTCGCCAAAGAGCAGGGCGATTTCTCCCACCACTATTTCCCATCACTCGACGACGAGGCCGCAACCTTCCTGCTGATGCGCGCTCTGTTCGATCGCGTCAAGAAGGCCGAGCGGCGCGTGCGCTGACGGAGGAATACCGTGACCATCACCAAGACCGCAGAGGCAACCGGCGCCGCCAAGCCGGCGATGACTAAGGGGCACCTCGTGGCGCTCAAACCGCCGCGGTTGCCCTACCACGAGGCCGTCGAAGAACGGTTCGGCATCGACCGCGCCGGATGGAAGGCGCTGGTGGAGGCGATCTACCCGAACGCCGAAACGGCAGACGCCGTCGTCATGGCGCTGTCCTACTGCCGCGCCCGCAATCTCGACCCATTCAAGCGGCCGGTCCACATTGTGCCGATGTGGTCGAGCGTGGCCGGCAAGATGATCGAGACGGTTTGGCCCGGCATCTCCGAGCTGCGCACCACGGCGTTCCGGACCGGCCAATATGCCGGCATGCCCGCCCCGGATTTCGGCCCGACGATCGAGCGCACCTTCACGGGCAAGGCCGGGCGAGGCAAGTCCAAGGGCCAGGAGCGCAGCCTCACGCTACAGTTTCCCGAGTGGTGCCGGGTCACGATCACCCGCGAGCTCACCGGCAAGGAGCGCAGTTTCGTCGGCCCCAAGGTCTATTGGTGCGAAGCCTATGCCAAATGGGCCGACACCGATGTGCCGAACGAAATGTGGTCGAACCGTCCGGTCGGGCAGCTCGAAAAATGCGCCGAGGCCGGAGCGCTGCGCCGAGCTTTTCCGGAAGAGATCGGCAACGCGCTCACCGCCGAGGAAATGGAAGGTCAGCACACCCTCGATGGCGCGGCCCACGCCCCGGAAAAGCCGAAGCCGGAAAGCATCACGCCCCCGAGTGCCGGAGGGGAGCGCAAGCCTCTCCCGCCGCTCGTGTCGCAACCCCAGTCCCTCACCGCCTCGTCATCGGCCGAGCTGCCCGAACCATGCGCCGCCCGCCAAGAAGGCGATCCCGAAATCCCCCATGCCCTCGCGCCCGCGTCTGAATAGCGCTAAAATCCGTACTCTCAACGATCGCTTTCGCAAATCGTTGAGCGGCGGGCGAGTCATTTTTGGTGGATCATCGCCTTTTACCGGAATAATGCTCATTTTGCCGTCGGGCGCGATTTCAACACGCACGTCGACAGCGGCGTTTTTTGCCCCTTTCATGGCGCGTGCTACGTCGCTTTGTTTGAAACGAGCAGGGCCTCTACTCATTTGTCCGCGTGTCCAAAACGCCGGAGCGCAGGCCGTGTACGGGTTTCCGAACTGGTTTCCGAATGGGTCTCCAATTGTTCGCAGGGAGTTGCCTTGAATGGTTTCCCGACGCTGTTGTGTGCGAGCGAGCGCGCCCTCAAGGTGCGCTGTAGCGAGCGAGCGGCTTGCGACGGTCAGGTGCGGCTTTTGAACCGCCAGCTTTCATTGCCGGTCTCGATGATATCGCAATGATGCGTCAGGCGGTCGAGTAGTGCCGTTGTCATCTTGGCGTCACCGAAGACGTTGGGGCCATTCGCCGAAAGCGAGGTTGGTGGTGACGATGATTGAGGTGCGTTCGTAGAGACGGCTGATTAGATGGAAGAGCAACTGCTCGCCTGATTGTGCAAACGGCGGGCCGGGGCCACACGCTCGGAGCGTCCCGTAGCGGGCGATTTCATAGTGCTCAGCAGCTTGCGCGGCCGCAATGATGATGCCGGCGTCGCGTAACGCCTCGTCGACAACTTCGTCAATGACGCCGGGCGGCGATTTTGTGTCGATGCCGACCTTCGAGGCGCTCTAAGAACGCTGATAGTCTTTACACGGCGGCGTTCCACGAGCTCTCGCACTGGACCGGGCACAAGTCGCGGCTCGATCGCGATCTAACACAGCGGTTTGGCGACCGCGCCTATGCCGCCGAAGAGTTGCTCGCGGAATTGTCCGAGACATTCCTCTGTGCTGAGTTCGGTTTTGATAAGACGATCCGGCACGCGGCCTACGTTGCGAGTTGGATTGGCTTGCTCCAGCACGACGACCGCGCCTTTTTCACGGCGGCTTCGAAACCGCAACGGGCCGCTGATTTTCTGCGCGAACTCGCCCTGAAGGAACCTCTGCCGCTGGACGCCGTCGCCTGACATCGCCGTGAGAATTTTTTTACCATTTCTTTCTCCTTCGAGACGCGACCGTCCCATGATTGGGGCGCGGAGGGCTTGGCGTCCCTCTAAGTGTGTTGCGTCTCGACCCAACGCCTGCGCGCGCAGCCTCGAATATGACCGTGAGGCCAAGGGCGAGACAAAGTGAGCGCACGAGTGCGGTCACTAAAAATAAGAACCGTCCATTCGAGAGCCCGGCTATCCCAATTCAGAACGCGCAATTTCGGCGTCTTCGGCGCGCACGGTCCGTCCTTCGTCCATAGTTGTGGCGATTGGATCGCTTCTCAATTCTTGCAGTTGTGCGAGGAGTGCACGAGCGCGTCGTTCGACCGCCTGTCGCGTTTGGTCCAGGATCGCGTGTCCGCCCGCTGGCATCGCGGCCACCTCGGATTCCGCCGCCGCTGCTTCTGCGATGACTGATTTTGCCAACGCCCCGACGCGGTCAATAACCTGCTTAGGATTGAGGCCACACTCGCGGGCGAACCGCTGCCAGTGCCTCCCCATGAGGTAATCGCCCCGACACTCGTCCGCGATCGTCTGCGCGAGATTTTTGGTGACGTTTTCCCAAACTTCGCCACACATCACATCGTACATCGGTGCAAGCGATGCGCCGTTGCCGCGGATCATTATCGAATAATTCTTGGCATGGGCGTCGGTGTTGCAAGCTAGAACATTGAATACAACCATATCGACCAAGCGCGCGATATCGGTCGGGGGCATGTGCCGCCGCGTTACCTCAAACATGTTCTTCAATGTCGGCCCACGAATTCCGGTCTGGTTGGACTCGTACTTGGCGGATGGCGGCGTCCCGAGCGCCTGGCAATAGTCCTCCTGGTGCAAGCGACGCCAACGGCCGCCGAAATCCGTTCGATCGTATCGCTGCACAAGTAGATAGGTTCGTTTGCTGGCTTGGCCGGTGGTGATTTCCGGCGTTGGGATTTTCATGCGTCTCGCCAAGGTCAGGCAAAACGCCTCGTTCTGCACGCCGCCCCAAAGGCGCGGCGCATCCGGCTTGAGAATATGCGTCGATGGAGAGCCATTCATCGGGATGCAAACGCGGCCTGTGTCGTCGACGGCGACGGCCAGCTTTGTCTGCGCGCCGGCGAGGGACATCGAGACGCCTTCCTCGCCGACGAGGAATGGCTTATTCGGCAGTTCCTCTATGACCCTCTCAAGGTCTTCCGGCTTGCCCACTGGCCGCCAGTGAACTGAAGCGGTTCTCCCAGGCTGACCAATCGAGAGTGCGCCCGCAGTGTCGCCGCCGATCGTGGATAGAAGACCGATTACATCGCTCCGTGCCATCCCGAGAAGTTGTCCGAGAGTTCGCAGCTGCTCGCTTTCTGGCAGTAGGTTTGCTGCCCAGGGCAGGAAAGTGTCGGAAGCAATGCGCTCCGCTTTCAACGGCATCGTTATCGAGATCGGAAACGCGCCTCGCAAATTGATCCAGGCGGAATCATAACTGAAGCCGGGTCCACTCTTATCGACGTTAATCGTGCCGACGAGCCGCTGCTCAAAGTATACGGGTAGACTGGCCATCCGGCTCCCCCGCCTCTTCGCCAAGATCGGGCAGTTCGGGGCCGGTCGCGGATTGACCCGGCCCGCCGGCCAAAAAGTCCGACGGCCTGAGCCCCAGGGCTTCAGCCACCAAGAGGCTACGGCCAAGCTGGCAGGTAGGCTTGCCGGCTTCTAGGTCGATTAGAAACCTGCGGCCAACCCCCGTCGCTAGTGCAAGCTGATCCTGGCGCATCTTCAGCGCTTTTCGGCGACTACGGATTAGCGAGCCGAAGCCGGATGCTGCCTCCGAAGCCCTGCGATCAACCGCGGTTTCGTCGCTGTCCATAATAGGTGCACCATGTTCCCGGACGGGAATATTTATAGTTGAAACGTCAAAATTCGGTGAAAATGTACCCGCCTGGAATCTTTGATGGCAAGTGGGCTCGGCGTAAGATAGTTCCCGGACGGGAACAGAGACGCAAAATGCGAGCCTTTTGCAAGAAAATGTGCGCGCTCAGGAACCCTCGGTGCTCGGTCTGCGTGGCTGCCGAATTTCGAAACCACGTTTGAGGGATTATTTAATGGTAGCCGGAGCCTATGACGCGGAGATTTTGCGCAAGGCGACGGCGCCTGTGGCGTCCGAGACCGCCCGCGACGCTCAGGCATTTCCGCACGGGTTGTCCGCAGCTCATGAACGACCGATCTCGGTGGAGATTCGAGTTATTATGTCCCATTCTTAAAGTATTAAATCTCGACACGCCCACCTCGGGATAGGGGAGGGGGAGGGGCAGAGGCAGAGGCAGAGGCAGAGGTCTTCCCTGGGTACAGTTGGATGCGGAAATAGGGCTGACCCGCTTTCAACGACCATGCGCCGCAAGATTTTGCTGGCGAAGGCTTTGGGTCCAGCCAAGCCGAACGAGAACCGGCCAAAAGAGGGGGCGGGAACAGGGGCGCGAGCAAGGGTTAACTCTATAGTGGGGCCGTCCATGAAGGTCCTGCCCGGCCCAATCACTTGTGCAAAGGACAAGCTCATTGGTGAGAAGCTGGGTCCATGCGCGGAACCCGTTCATTCCGATCCGTGGTGTGGGATGACATGGTTGTGGACCAGCACCCGGCCCTCGGGTAGCGGCTTCCTTGAGATGCCGTGCACGTATCGTATTTGCTTGTGGTCGATCATCCTAGCACCTCCATCTTCGCGGGGCATTTGGATTCATCCCCTCTCAATAATTGAAGGCGCTAACCCCACCCATGTTGCTCATGCCCACATTGCTCATGCCCGGGCCAGACATAGGCGTGCGCGGGGCAGTGCTATAATTAGGCTGGACGACAGGGCTCCGGATCCAGGCCAGACCATTCCAGCAGACGGTATAAGTTTGCTGTCCATCATCCATAATCGTGCATTCGGCATGGGCTCTGTCATCCAATAGGGAAAGCAGAAAAAGCGCTGGGATGAGTTTATTCATGATCCTAACACCTCCATCTTCCGTGCCATGCCCGCGCGAAATAAGGGTTCCCATTGGGGGCATAGCATACGGGTACTTGCTGTTGCGTCTGCTGCTGTTGCGCGGCGGCTGCACCAATCATCGTGCCGAGCGCAAGGCCTAACATCGCCCCACCGATAGCGGCACCGCCGTCATTATAGTAGCAATCACCGTAATAATTGCACCAGGCTGCCGCAGGTTCCGCAGATAAGGCGAGCGACCCTCCTAGCACGGCTATCAGCCTGGCTCCTCGTGCGGCTACCGCCGCACCGCCGGGCTTCTTATTCCGCCGTGCTTCGTCGCCCACGATGCATGTTGCGGCGGCGAGTGTTTTAAATTCAAAGCATAGAGCGTCTCCCAGATTTGACTGTGGTCGAGCGGCCAAATTCGCGGTTTGCCAAGACGCCAGAAATCCTTTTAGAAGCAATGGGCGCGATTGATTCGGTTTGCCCGTGTAACTCTTTGGCGTTACTTGGATTCTTTAGCTCTGCCGGGGTCGCCAAACGCGGCGATTTAGCTTTGAACCGATTCGCATTGGTCTTGCCTTAGCGCATGAAGCGCGATCGAGGCTGACCTGCTCGCGTTTTTCCGTGGACTGTTGCAAAAATATCCAACCCTCTGTTGGTAAACGTGAATTAACTAATTTGGGGTCTCTTTGCGGCGCCTGCTAGCGGGAGCGGGGCCGCATTTTGGTCGTATTTGCCGGGCGAAGCTCCACCAGGCGTTGCCATGGCTTTAAGCCTTCGGAAACCGGAGGCTGCGAAAGTGTCGGCTTGCCTGTTCTTGAGAGTCGGCACAGGCCCGCGCCGCGGTCCGCGCCGCGAGCCAAGGGGACGCGCATGCGGGCGAAGCGAATTCTCTGTGTTTCAGCGCGTTCCTTCGCTTTTTTTTCGCGGTTTCCCCGCAAGGCTGACGGTCCAGTCCGTTGCATCGTCGCGGGGCTTGCCGGCGGCGCGGCCGTTGGCCTCTGCGGATGCGCGCAGCTGCCGTCCCAACGTCTCGCCCGCGCGAACTCGACGGAGTATTTTCCATCCTCGATCTATGGCCCCGCGAGCCCGCGCGTCGTCGCCGACGGTGAACCGGTGCCGCGCGGCGGCGGGATGTATATGCTCGGCAACCCCTATACGGTCGCCGGGCTAACCTATTACCCGAGCGAAAAACATTATGCCGCGATTGGCCTTGCTTCGTGGTATGGCGATGCCTTTCACGGCCGCCGCACGGCCAATGGCGAGGTTTACGATCGCGATGCGATTTCCGCCGCGCATCCGACGCTGCCTTTGCCAAGCTATGCGCGCGTCACCAATCTGCGCAACCATTACTCGATGATCGTGCGGGTCAACGACCGCGGGCCGTTTGCCGCACATCGCATCATGGACGTTTCCCGCAGGGCCGCCGAGGCGCTGGATTTCCGCCAGACGGGAACGACGCCGGTCAAGATCGAATATATCGGCGCCGCGAGCCTCGCCGGCTCGAACGACCAAAAATTGCTCGCGACCCTGCGTACGGATGGACCGGCATCGCTCGCCGGCTGGCAGGGCCGCGGCCGTGACATGGTTGCCGCGAACGCGCCATCCGCCATCACTCCCGCCGGGGCGGAGCCCGTCGCATTGCCCGCGGGCGGCGACGCAAGCGCGCCGGATTCGGCACCCACCGGCCATTTTGCGGGCCGCGCCGCTCCATTGCCGCCGGCGCGCCCGTTCGACCTCGGGACGATCCCGGGCGCCGGCGTGCCGATAGCCTTGCGCTGACCGCGTTTTTTTAAAGAATCCGCAAGCCTCTTTGGATCCGCCGGTGGCGGACCAATTTGATTTGCGGTTTTGACCAATGCATTGGCAATTGCAACACCATAGCTAATTGCGGGCCCTTACCGGTGCAAAAATCAAGAGTTTCGGCAGGGCGGGTGACGCTCAAAAGAATTACAATCATCGCGCCTCCCCTTTGCAGACAATGAACTCGCGAAAAACCCATCCAATCGGTTTGTCGGTTTCGGGGTCCGAAACATAAACCCATGGCCGCATTTGTTCGTCATCCGCGTGATCGATGATGGTCACCGCTTGTCCATTGTCGAGCGTCGCGATAATGCGCCCGTTTGGCGCCGTTCGTGCGTTCAATGGGGTCGGTGTCGGATCGGCGACGATGCATTCAGCATGTGCAAATGCGATGGCGGCGATGAATGCGAAGGCCGCCGCTACAAGCGTCTTTGCCATTGTTCAATCCTACCGAATATAGCGATCAAAAACCCAGCCAGGAAACATGCGAACGCGCATATACCACGCGACACGCGGATTTGCCAGAACGTGTATTATCTGACTCCTTCCGAACGAGAGTGCAAAACTCAAGAATTCCGCACAATCGTTTCGGGCCAGTCAGATCAAACCTATAGGCGGTGCAAGAGTCAGGTGCATATGTCTGACTTTGCACAACGCTAACTCTGGCCCGCTACCGGTCCACCGCGGCGACCCCCGGTCGGTCGGCCTCGATTGGCTTGCGACCGGATGGCCGTAATTTGTCAACCTACGAGTCGCAGTAAACCGTTGAATGCCATTCGGGCATTGATCGTCCCGGCACCAGGGGGTACGACAATCACCGGCAAAAAAAGCATGACTGGACGAACCGGCCACGCTAACCCCCCTGGTTCGCGATGAATTTTGTGGATTTCCTCCCGCGCCGCGCCGGATCCCCTGCCCGGCGGCGGTGCGCAATGCAAACAATTGGATTGGTCGCTCGCTTTTTTCGTCTCTGGTTCACGCATCCGGTCCCGGCGGTCTTGCCGGCTCTTATTCTTTTGGGACCGGCCGGGGGCGTCACCGCGGCCTTCGCCCAGACGGTTCAGACCAGCGCCCCACATGCGATCTTGATCAATTCGGCCACGCAAAGCGTGCTGTTCGAGAAGGATGCCGACACGCTCGTCATTCCGGCATCCACGGTTAAGATCATGACCGCCGAAGTCGTATTCCACGAGATCGCGTTGGGGCATCTTAAGCTCGACGATGAATTCCTGGTCAGCGAGACGGCCTGGCGCTACGGCGGCGCGCCGTCGCGAGGGTCCGCCATGTTCGCCGCCCCCAACAGCCGCGTCAGGGTCGAGGATTTGATCCGTGGCCTTGTGATTGTGTCCGGCAATGACGCGGCGATCGCGCTTGCCGAAGGGATCGCCGGATCGGAAGGAGCCTTCGCCACGCTCATGATGAAACGCGCGCGCGAACTTGGATTAGAGCGTTCGACCTTTACCAACGCGTGGGGCAGGGACGACCCCGATCAAAAAGTGACCCCCAGGGAAATGGCGGCTCTCGCCAATCACGTCATCTTGACCTATCCGGATCTTTATAAATATTTCGGCGAGAAAGACTTCACCTGGAACAAGATCAAACAGGCGAATCGCAATCCCTTGTTGACCATGGATCTCGGCGCGGACGGACTGAAAACCGGCAACATCGATAAAAGCGGCTATGGCCTTGTCGGCTCCGCCGTCCAAAACGGTCAGCGTCTGATCCTGGCGCTCTACGGCTGCCGGACGGCCAAGGAGCGCGCCGAGGAAGCGCGCAAGATTTTCCTTTGGGGGTTTCGTTCATTCAACTCGAAAACGATCTTTCAGGACGGCGAGACCATCGGCGGCGCCAAGGTCTACGGAGGCAGCGCTTCGGAAGTGCCTCTTATCGCCGACAAGAAAGTGACAATTCTCGTGTCCCGGACCGCGACCGGAAAATTCACCGGGCGCATTGTCTACACGGGTCCGTTGATCGCGCCGGTCGTGGCTGGGCGGGAGGTTGCGCGTCTCAAGATATTTCGCGGAACGGAGCAAATCCTCGATCTGCCTTTGAAGACCGCGGCGGCGGTCGAACCGGGCGGGCTGCCGCGCCGGGCCATGGACGCCGGGTTCGAATACGCGACCGAGCTCTTCCGCAAATATGTCCTCAAGCGATGAGCGAGGCGCGGTTACAAATCCGTGCCGCACGAGAGCGCGGATTCTTAATCACGCTCGAAGGTGGCGAGGGCGTTGGTAAATCAACTCAGACAGGCCATCTCCTGCGCAATCTCCGGCAAGCGGGAATAGAGGCAGTTAGTACCCGCGAGCCGGGCGGATCGCCGGGCGCAGAAATCTTGCGCAAGGTGCTCCTATCGGGCAGCGTGGCGCGCCTTGGCCCGGCCGCCGAAGCAATCCTCTTCGCGGCGGCTAGGATCGACCATATCGACAAGAAGATCGAACCCGCCCTGGCGGCGGGAACTTTCGTCGTCTGCGACAGGTTTGCGGACTCGACAAGGGCTTATCAAGGCGCGCGCGGACAACTCGATCCGCAATTCCTGCGCGCGCTCGAACGCGTCACCTTGGGCGATATTCGGCCCGGCCTGACCTTGATCCTCGACCTTCCGGCGGCCGAAGGCCTCGCCCGCGCGGCGGCCCGGCGCGGCGCGGGAGCAGCAGCCGATCGTTTTGAGCGCGAGGATTTAGAATTTCACGAAAGCCTTCGCGCCGCTTTCCTGGCGATAGCGGCGGCGGAACCCGTGCGCTGCGCCGTCATTGACGCGGCGCGCCCCGAGGAGGACGTGGCGCAAGCGATCTTCGAGGTCGTATTAAACAGGCTCGTCGCTCCGGCGGCGAAGCAGGCGAGGCGTGGCTAGAATGATGGCGTCCAAAACCTTGGAAACCAGTCCCGAGTCCGACCGATTTGAAGACACCCCGCATCCGCGCGAGAGCTATAATTGCTTCGGTCACGCCGATACGGAAAGGGAATTCATTCTGTCCTATTTGTCGGGACACTTGCCGCAGGCTTTCATTGTTGGCGGACCGCCCGGCGTAGGCAAAGCCACCCTCGCCTGGCGCCTCGCGCGCTTTCTTCTGGCGAACCCCGATCCGGCGGCCGCCGCGGGCGAGGCGAGGGCGGATCTTTTTGTCGCCCCCGATCATCCGGTCTCTCGTCAAATCGCGGCAATGGCGCATCCCGATCTCGTTCTCCTGCGCCGCGAGTGGAACGAAAAGGACAAAAGGTTCTTTACCGAAATTCGGGTCGAGGATGTCCGCCGTGCCATCCACATGTTCCAGCAGGCGGCAGGGCGGGGCGGCTACAGGATCTGCATCCTCGATTGCGCCGAGGACCTCAACTCGTCCAGCGCAAATGCGCTTCTGAAACTCATCGAGGAACCGCCGCCGCGCTCGCTGTTTCTGATCGTGGCGCACCGGCCCGGGCGTATGCTCGCGACGCTGCGTTCACGCTGCCGGAAAGTCGTTCTCAAACCCCTGGCGGCGGCATGCATCGGCCAATTCGTGGCGGCGCTCGGACCGCCGTGGTCCGCCGCCGGCGAAGCGAAGCTTGAGGCCGCGATCGCGCGCGCGCAGGGCTCCATCCATAATGTTTTGCGGCTCCTCGACGATCGCGGAATCGAGCTCGACACAAATCTCGGACGCATGTTGGATGATCTGCCGCGGATAGATTGGAGCAAGGTCCATGCGTTGGCCGACCGGGTCGCGGCGCGCCACAACGGCAAGGATTACGAGACGATGCTCGCCGCGATCGATGCCTGGCTCGATGCCAGCGTGCGGCGCGGCGCGCGGACCTTCCAAGGCGATTGCGCGCGGCGGCTTGCGCCCTACGCCCTTGTATGGGAAAAACTTAGCGAGGCGGCGCGCGAGACCGAAACCTTCAATCTGGACAAGAGGCCGCTTGTCCTGACCCTGTTCGCCGATTTGGCGGCGGCGGCGCGGAGTTCCTCACTCTGAAACGGGACGCGGCGGGAGACCATTATCCGGGGTTCCGCGAGAAACTATAAGATTGCAAGTTCATGAGTGCCCGCTCCCCGTTCTACATCACGACCGCGATACCCTACGCCAATGGCGCGCCGCATATCGGACATGCCTATGAGCGGATCGCGACCGATGCGATTGCCCGCTTCAAGCGGCTCGACGGCTTCGATGTCTTGTTCGTCACCGGGATGGACGAACATGGCCAGAAGATACAGCGGACCGCGGCCCAAGAAGGCCTTACCCCGCAACAACTCGCCGACCGCACCGCGGCGCAATTCGCCGCGATGGGCACCGCTCTTTTTGCCGAAGCGTCCGATGTCGTGCGCACCACGCAATCCCGCCACCACGCTTCCGCGCGCGAGCTTTGGGCCAGGATGGCGGCGGCGGACGACATTTATCTCGCCAAATATCCCGGCTGGTATTCGGTTCGCGACGAAGCTTTTTTCGACGCCGCGGATCTGACCGAAGGGCCGGCCGGTACCCGTCTCGCCCCGACCGGCGCGCCGGTCGAATGGGTCGAGGAGGAGAGTTATTTCTTCAAGCTTTCGGCGTATCAGGACCGGCTCCTCAAGCTTTACCGCGATTGCCCGGATTTCGTGACGCCGGAAAAATACCGCAACGAAATTATTGCGTTCGTCGAACGGGGCCTGACCGATCTTTCGATCAGCCGCTCGACGTTCGACTGGGGCATCCCGGTGCCCGGCGATACGCGCCATGTGATGTATGTCTGGGTCGATGCCTTGGCGAATTATATCACCGGAACCGGTTTCCCGGACCCTGACGCGCCGCGCGCGCATTTTTGGCCGGCGGCCGTACATATGATCGGCAAGGACATCACCAGGTTTCATGCCGTCTATTGGCCGGCGTTCCTGATGTCGGCTGAGCTTGCGCTGCCTCGCCAAATCGTCGTCCATGGTTTTCTCTTCAACCGGGGCGAGAAAATGTCGAAGTCGGTCGGCAATGTGATCGATCCGCTTGCGCTCGCCGGACATTATGGCGCCGACCAGTTAAGGTATTTTCTGCTGCGCGACGTGCCGTTCGGCCAGGACGGCACTTATTCGCATGAAGCCATCGTCAATAGGATCAATGCCGATCTTGCCAACGACCTCGGCAATCTCGCGCAGCGCTCCTTGTCTATGGTGGCCAAGAATTGCAGTGGGATATTGCCGGCGCCGGCCGCGCTGAGCGCAACGGACCAGGCGCTCCTTGCGCAGGCCATCGCGCTCCCCGCTAAATCCCGCGCTGCGATGCAAGACCATGCCTTGCACATGGTCCTGACCGAGATCTGGCGCGTGGTCGGCGAAGCCAACCGCTATTTCGCTAGCGAGGAACCTTGGGTAAAGCGGAAAAATGACCCCCCGCGGATGCAAACGATTCTTTATGTGACCGCCGAGGTTTTGCGTGTAATCGCGATCATGACGCAACCGTTCATGCCGGCTTCGATGGAAAAGCTTCTCGGCCTTTTGAGCGTGCCCGCGAACGCGCGAAAATTCGCAAACGCCGAGACCGCGCAAGGTCTCGTGGCGGGAACGCTTTTGCCCCCGCCCGCGCCGGTTTTTCCGCGTTACATCGACGCGGAGGAAGATGTGCTCCCGAGAGGTCTAGCGTGCTGATCGACAGTCATTGCCACCTCGATTTTCCGGATTTCGCCTCCGAGCGCGATGCCGTGGTCGACCGCGCCCGCGCCGCCGGCGTTAAGCGGATGATCGCCATTTCGACCCGCACGGAAGCTTTTGGTTCGATCAGTCTCATCGCCGAAACCTACGAGGACGTCTTTTGCACGGTTGGCACGCATCCGCATCACGCGCATGAAGAACCCGACGTGTCGCAAGATCGCTTGGTCAAGTTGGCGCGTCACCCGAAATGCGTCGGCATCGGCGAAGCCGGGCTCGATTATCATTACGACCAAACCCCACGCGCCATTGCCGCGAGGGTTTTCCGCACCCATATCGCGGCCGCCCGGCAATGCGGGCTGCCGATTGTCATTCATGCCCGCGACGCCGACGCCGATATCGCCGCGATCTTACGGGACGAAATGGGGAAGGGCGCTTTTGCAGGGGTTCTCCATTGCTTCACCTCGTCCGCCATGCTTGCCGAGGTAGCACTTTCGCTTGGGCTCTATATTTCGTTTTCCGGCGTCGTGACGTTTAAGAATTCGCGGCCGCTGCGGGAGATTGCCCGCGCGGTGCCCATGGACAAGATGTTGGTCGAAACCGACGCGCCTTATCTGGCGCCGGTTCCCTATCGCGGCAAGCGCAACGAACCGGCATTTGTCGCGGCCACCGCCCAAGTATTGGCCGAAGTGAAGGGCGTTTCGCCGCAAACAATCGCCGCGGAAACGAGCGCCAATGCGCTGCGCTTGTTTTCCAAGATGCCTGCTCCCGCGATCGGCGCGGAAGCCGCGTGAGCCTCACCTTCACCATCCTCGGCTGCGGATCCTCCGGCGGGGTTCCGCGCGTCGGCCAAGGCTGGGGCGCCTGCGATCGCGATAATCCCAAAAACCGGCGCCGGCGCTGTTCGATCTTCGTCGAGCGCACCGGCGAGAACGGCGCCGCGACCCAAGTCCTCGTCGACATGTCGCCGGACCTTCGCGAACAATTGCTCGGGCTCGGCATCGGCCGGCTCGACGCCATCCTGCTGACCCATTCACACGCCGATCATATTCATGGAATTGACGAGATCCGGCCTTTGGTCATCATGGCACGGCGAAAAATCGACCTCTATATGGACGCCGCCACCTCGGCCGTCGTGCGCGCGAATTTCGGTTATATTTTCGAAACGCCAGCCGGCAGCCATTATCCTGCGTTACTAAATGAACATCGCCTAGTAACTGGCCAACCTGTCACTATAAATGGTCCTGGCGGACCTCTGGATGCCGTTCCTTTCCAACTTGAACATGGCGAGATTGACGCGCTCGGTTTTCGCTTTGGCAAGGTGGCCTATTCGCCCGATCTCAACGCCGTTCCCATCGCGAGCCGCGGTTTTCTGGAGGGGCTCGACCTGTGGATCGTCGACGCTTTGCGCTACACGCCGCACCCCAGTCATTTTTCCTTGCCGGAAACCCTCGACTGGATCGCCAAATTGCGGCCCAAGCGCGCGATTCTCACCAATCTTCATAGCGATCTCGATTTCGCGCGGCTCAAAAGCGAACTTCCGGCGAATGTCGAACCTGCTTTCGATGGCATGCGAATTTGCGCCTGAAATGAGCCGATCTGGTTTAATCTCACTCTTCAGCTCAGTAACATAATACACTGATATTAAGTCATAATTTGAGATAGGAACATCAGATGTGCTCAGCCGCGTCCCCGGATCTGAATCTATGTTCCATAATATAGATTATGCGAATGACGACCTTAGTGAGCGGCCTTTTCCAATCGCGCGGCTTCAAACCGTGCCGATTGGAGTAGCCAAGCAGGCTGACAATTGCTATGCTTGTCGCGGCACGGGATTCTCGGCACTTGGAACAACGATCATCGGCGCGATTTTAGGCTGGCACCTTTCCGGGGCCGGCCTTGGGGCGCGTGCATTTATCGGAAATTGCGGCCAGTGAGCCGGTGTGAGCTAGCGGTGGGAATTGCGCCAGGTCAATGCGAGATACGATTTTCCGGCGGAGACGAGCAGGCACATCATGAGCAAAGGTAGAGATTTCCGGGGACCCAAGAAGCGCGGTTTCGATGACGATGGGCCTTCGCCCTACAATTCTCCGCGGCCGAGCCGGACCCCGAGAGCGAGCTTCGGAGCGGGAAGCGGCGGCCCCCAGGAAACGGCGCCGCCAAGCGGGCCGAGCATCGACGCGGTCGTCAAATGGTTCAAGGGCGAAAAGGGTTTCGGCTTCGTCGAGTTGAGCGATGGAACCGGCGACGCGTTCCTGCATATCGGCGCGCTTCAGGCAGCGGGATATAAGTCGGTTCCCCCCGGCGCGAAATTGAAGGTAAATGTCAGCAACGGCATGAAAGGCGCTCAAGTCACACACGTCCTCGAGGTCGACACCGCCGGAGCGGCGGAAAGGGTGCCAGCGTCGTCTCGCGGGTTTGGCGATTCACCCCGCCCGCAGCGCCGCGCCCCCGATCCTTCGACCGCGGTTTCGGTCACGGGGACGGTCAAATGGTTCGATGACCACAAGGGCTTCGGCTTCGTCCAAACGAATGATGGCGGCAAGGACGTTTTTGTCCATATTTCGATCCTCGGTCCGGCGGGAATCCAGAACCTTGCCGAAGGCCAGCCGGTGACGATGCAGGTCGTCGATACGCCAAAGGGCCGCGAGGCTTTGTCTATCTCGCTCGATTGATCGGGAGCGGCGCCGCCTCATCAGCCTATCGTGCAAAAGGCGAGGAGTGCGATCCTCTCCCTCTCCCGGTTGTCCGGCCTTGCGGCGGCCGGGGACCGGTTGCGCCTCGGATATCGAGCAGACATGCATGGCGAAGCAGGGAAAAGCGAGTCATACCGTGACCGGCTTTGGTTCGGCCATGCGCCGGGCCGCATTCCAGGAACGTCCCAAAGAGAGTCCGCCCCCGGTTGGCCGGAAAGGGATGCTCCCGCTTTACGCGCGCTTCGCGGCGGCGGCGGGAAACTTTCGCCGGACCGGCTCCGCGCGTTCCGGCACTACCCGGACCCGCACATGAACGCCGCCGTCCGCCGCCGTGCTTTTGCGCATGACCTCGGTATTCTCGTGCAGCCAATGAAGCCCCGCGCCATTGGCCGGATCGAGCGCGATGTCAAAGACAATCCGGCCGCTTGCGAGCCGAGATTCAATCGCGGCGCGAAGGTCTTCGAGGCCCTGCCCCGTCAATGCCGAAACCATGACCGGGTTGCCGTGCGAACACCGCTGGGCGCCGCGCCGCGCGGCGAGGGCGATTTCGTCCAATAGATCGCATTTGTTCCAGACCTCCATGAGGCGGCGATCGTTGGCGGGATCGATCCCGAGTCCGGCGAGGATGGCTTCGACGTCGGCGTGCTGCGCCTCGGCGTCTTCATGCGCGATATCGCGGACATGCAAAATGGCGTCCGCTTCAAGGACTTCCTCAAGCGTCGCCCGGAAAGCCTTGATAAGCATGGTTGGCAAATCAGAAATAAAGCCGACCGTGTCGGAGAGAATGATGCGACCGCCATGCGGCAGCGCGACCCCGCGCAAGGTCGGATCGAGGGTCGCGAAAAGCATGTCTTCGGCGACCACCCCCGCCTCCGTCAGCCTATTGAACAGACTGGATTTTCCCGCATTCGTATAGCCGACAAGCGCGACGATTGGATAAGGCACGGCGCGGCGGCTTTGGCGATGCAGGCCGCGCGTCCGCTTGACGCCTTCGAGGTCGCGTTCGATGCGGGTCATCCGCTCCGTGATGAGGCGGCGGTCGGCCTCGATCTGGGTTTCGCCGGGACCGCCGAGGAAGCCGAAACCGCCGCGCTGACGTTCAAGATGGGTCCAGGATCGAACCAGCCGCGATTTTTGGTAGCCGAGATGGGCGAGCTCGACCTGTAGCGCGCCTTCACGTGTTCGCGCCCGGCGGCCAAAAATTTCGAGGATCAGTCCGGTGCGATCGATGACCTTGGCCGCAAGTGCAGTTTCGAGGTTGCGCTGCTGCACCGGCGACAAGGCGCAATCCATGACAACGAGATCGATCTCTTCCGCGCCTACCAGAGCCGCGAACTCGACAACTTTGCCTTTGCCGAGGTAACTCGCGGGCCGGATTTGCGAAAGCGGAGCGATTTGCCCCGCGACAATTTCAACGCCGATCGCTTGGGCAAGCCCTAGCGCTTCGGAAAGACGCGCCTCGTGTGAGCGCCCACGCGCCGATTTGGCGGACGCCCCCAACTCCGCTTTGCGGCGCGCGCCGGCGTCGAGATAAGGACCGACCACCAGAGCCCGCGTGCGCGCCTCGTTAGCTTGTCCGGCGCCGCCTTGGGTTTCCGGGCCGGCTTGCCCCGCCGATCTTGTGCCGTTCGCAAGGACGCCGATGCCCAACTCCCCATGCCTAGATCAAAATGCCCGCCGCGATGGCGTTGCCGCGTTGCCCGATCTGATTTCCGGGATGCTCTAACAAAATCAAGCGCTCAAGAAACGGTTCCAGGCTTTGCGAAATTATCCTTTGGCCCGGCGTGTCCAGCCTCGTCGCCGGGCTCGAACATCTGAATCGGCTGGCCGGGCATGATCGTCGATATGGCATGCTTATAGACGAGCTGGGAATGCCCGTCGCGGCGCAGCAATACGCAGAAATTGTCGAACCAGGTGACGACACCTTGCAGTTTGACGCCGTTGACCAGGAAGATCGTGAGAGGAACCTTGTTCTTACGGACAAAATTGAGAAAAGTGTCCTGGAGATTTTGTGGCCGCTCCGCTCCCATGTCCGGGTATCCCTATTTTGTTCTTGGCGCCGTGGCCAGCGCATATTGCTCATGAAAAACCACTGGTGCCGTTGGGCCAGCGTTTGCCCCATGGGCCGCCTACGCGATCATTTTAACGCCTTCAATGCGAAGCCGCGGGCTGCCATGCGACACCATATCCTGGCAGGCCGGAAACAACCCCGCTAAAAACACCGTCTCCCTTAAGAACGACGATTAGAGGAAGAAGGACGATGAGAAACACGCGATCCAGCCACTCCCGGCCACCGATCATATTAGACCAATAGGCGGCGCCGCAAGCCCTACTTTGATCATTGATATCAGGACGTAATCCGTAACTTGAAAGGCCAACCATAAAATTACGAGGATCGCGCGGCGGTATCATGAAAAATCGCGCGCAATTTCGATGCGACCGGTCCGGGAATCCCCGCGCCGATCTCGCGCCCGTCGATGCGCACAACCGGCATGATGAGTGTCGTCGCTCCGGTAATGAAGGCCTCCCGCGCGGCGAAAACTTCTTCGAGGCTGAATTGTCTTTCCTCCAATTTCAGACCTTCCGCCGCGATGATTTCGATCAGCGTAGTCCTGGTGATGCCGCGCAGGATGGAATGATCGAGCTGATGCGTGATGACAACTCCTGCCTTGCTGATGATCCAAGCGTTCGATGCCGCTCCTTCGGTGACCATGCCCAGGGAATCGACAAGCCAGGCCTCATAGGCGCCGCTCTCACTCGCCAGCTGGCGCGCAAGAACGTTAGGCAGCAAGGAAATCGTCTTGATATCGACCCTTTTCCAACGCAGGTCGGGAGTGGTGATGACGCTTATGCCCTTGCGCGCGGTACTCTCGCTTTTTTCAGGATCGACCTGACGCGCCGTGACGACCAGGCTCGAACGCGCGGGCTTTTGTGGAAAGACGTGGTCGCGCGGCGCCACCCCGCGAGTCACCTGCACATAGACGAAGCCGTTCCCGACCCTGTTCCTCGCCATGACCTCGCGGACCACCACGGCGAGCGCGCCGGCCCGCGCAGGCGGAGCGATTTGCAATTCCGCGAGCGAATAGGCGAGCCGCTCGAAATGGCGTTTCTCGTCGATCAAGGCGCCGCGAAAGACTTCGCACACTTCGTAGACGCCATCGGCGAATTGGTAGCCGCGGTCGTCGATATGAACCATGGCGTCGCGGTGCAAGACATAGCGGCCATTGACATAAGCTACCCGGCCCATGCGCGCTCTCGCGATTTCAACAAAGAAAAAAGAGCCACGTGAATTTATGAGAACGTCGCGGATTTGCGGTAGCGTCATGCCGGTTGGGGCGGCGCCCGTCAAGCCGCTTTCGCCCCTTGCCATCCACGATGCCGCCACCTTTGTCACGCCGCCCTTGGCGGCGTCTGCCTTCGCCGGACACCCCACCTCGCGGAGCGCGGCCTGCGACAGTTTTCAAATTTTTGTGGTTCACCTCCGGCATTTTTCTGGTTATGTTGGCGGGAAGATAATCGTCCGCGGTTGCACATTCACGCAAGCTTGGCGAAGAGGAACTTCGGGAGGATACGATGCAACCTTCGCGCGGGAAGCTGGCAGCTAGCTTCGCGGCTCTGATACTTGGAGGGGTCCTGCTCGCGTTGTTGGGGGTGGCGATCACTTCCTCCAACAATCCGCCAACGGCACCGGGTACTCCCGCACCAGGTACTCCGGCACCGGCCACTCCCGCGCCGGCTACTCTCGCACGTGCTATGCCCGAGAAGCAAACGCCGCTTAAACCCGCCCTGCCCCTTGGCATTTCGCCGCAACTCTATGCCCTGGCCGTGCCGCCAGGGCACGAGCCGACGGCGCAACTTGCCGCCCTCGGCGAAAAATTGTTCAAGGACAAGCGCCTTTCGGTCGATGACTCGGTCGCCTGCGAGACCTGCCACGATCCCACCAAGGGATTTACCGATCATCGCGGCAACAGCGCGACGTCCGCGGGCGTCCAAGACCAGCATGGCCAGCGCAATGCGCCGACCGTGTTGAACGCGATGTTTCAAGCGTCGCAATTTTGGGATGGCCGCGCGCCCGCGCTCGAGGATCAGGCCAAACTTCCGATTCTCAACCCAATTGAAATGGGCCAAAAGACCCCTGGCGCTGTCGTCGCAAAGGTCGCCAGGATCCAGGAATATTCGGATGCGTTCAAATCGCTCTTGGGGCACGATCCCACTTACGAAGACATCGCGGCCGCGATCGCCGCTTTCGAGCGGACGCAATATTCCGCCAATTCGCCGTTCGATCGCTTCTTGGCTAGGGACCCTCAGGCGATCAGTGATTCGGCGCAGCGTGGCTGGGCGTTGTTCCAAGGCAAGGGGCGCTGCAGCTCCTGCCACGCCTTCAACGCGGTGTCCCCGCTGTTCTCCGACCAGAAGTTTCACAATATCGGGATCGCCGCGCACAAGCAAAACTTTGCCGAGCTGGCTCGCAAGGCGCTTGGCATCCTGACGACCGGCGATACGAAGCAGATCGACGAACTTGCCTTGCAGACATCCTATTCCGAGCTCGGCCGGTTCCTGGTGACCAAAAACCCGGCCGATATCGGCGCCTTCAAGAGCGAGACCCTGCGCGATATCGGGATCACCGGGCCCTATATGCACGATGGCTCTCTCGCGACCCTTTGGGACGTGATGGACCATTACAACAAGGGCGGGGTCGCAAATCCGTTTCTCGACGGCGGCATGCAGCGTCTTGCGTTGAGCGAAGCCGAAATCGACGATCTTGTTGCTTTCCTCTTCACCCTCACCGACGACCGCTTCGCCGATTTCAACAAGGCGGAGTTGGCCCGGCAAACATCGCTCAAAACCAACCGGCCGCAGCGTGAAACCGAAATCGCCGAAGGCCGGAAGGGGGATCTTGGCGATGCCGGGATCACCCCGGATCTGCGCAATCCGGCGTCGATCGGCGCCTATTGAGAGCATGATCTTCGAAAATTCGCGGAGTTTCCAAATTAGCTCACGCGGTGAAACGAAAAGATAGACGGCGAAAATGTTTCACGTGAAGCATTTTCGCCAGGGAGCAAAGTCATGGCGCACAAGAGCATCGAGACCAAGCATTACGAGGAACGCGCCTCATTTTTCGGCGACCTTACGCGGATGGGCGCGCTCTCCCGGCGCGGCTTTCTCCATATTGCCGGAGTTTCGGCCGGGATCGCCGCCGCGAAGGGGCTGATCGTTCCACAAAGCTTTCAGCTGATCGAGATCGCGCAAGCGGCGGAGAGCGCAAACCCTCCTTTCACCGTCGCCTATATCTCAGACAGTCATCTTTACCCGCGGAGTGTAAATGACCGGTTTATCCGGTCCGCGGTAAAGGCGGTGGAAGACGTCAATGCGCTCGACCCGCAGCCTGATTTTGTTCTCTTCGGCGGCGATCTGGCCCAGCTCGGCCGCAGGGAGGAACTCGATCTTGGCGCTCAGATTCTGAAAGATCTCAAGGCTCCTCTAAAGATGATGGTCGGCGAGCATGATTGGTTCCTCGATTTGGGCGAGCATTGGCAGTCCTTGTTCGGCCCCTCCCAATATTCGTTTGATCACAAGGGCGTGCATTTCGTGACTCTGATGAGCGTCCAGGAAAAGGATTTTTGGACCGCGCGGGGTATGACTCCTGAGGAGAGGATGCACACGGTCGCCGGGCTCGACAACGGCATCCAATCGCGCTTCGAGGTTGGACCGGAAGGGCGTCAATGGCTGCAAAACGATCTCGCGTCCATCGACACAAAGACGCCCGTCGTCATTTTTTCCCACTCGCCTCTCTACAAATATTACCGCAATTGGAATTTCTGGACGGAGGACGCCGATGAAATCCAGGCAATCCTCGCCAAATTCGATACGGTGTCCGTGATTCACGGTCACACCCATCAGCTTCTCCTGAACCGCATTGGCAACATCAGCTTCTACGGGTTGCTCTCGACCGCCTGGCCGTGGCCCTACGCCCCCGAGGGACTGCCGAAGCTCACCGTCCAAATGAACCGCGCCGACCCCTTCAACGCCTTCGACGGCTGCGGCGATGGTCAACTCAACGTGCTGGCGTCGGGCATGATCGACAAGGTTTATAATCTTTGGAACCGCAACCCCGTCACCGTGCGGGCAAGTTATCTTTCGTCGAACGGCGCCAAGGATCGCCCGCCCGCGACAACGCTCGCCAGCTACTGAGGGAGACGATCATGCGCCTTTGCCACCGTCTCGCACTCGCTCTTGCCCTCGTGGCGAGCCCCGCGCTCGCCGGAAACGATCCGCCGCGCCATCAGCTGCGACCTTCGGCGGACGGCGATCTGGTTGTCGGTCTTTGCGACGGCGAAACCTCGATCGAGGTGAAAGGCGTCAAGCCCGGCGATCAAATGACCCGCAAGCAAGGGCAGCAAATCGCCGACGCGCTGATGAAGGAATGGCGGCAAAAGCATCCCGATGCCGAATGGGCCGTCGCCGCGGCCGACGGCGCCGCCGAAGCACCGCCCCAGCAGGCGGGCGCCACCGCGACGGGTCAGTTCCAGACCTACGGCGCCTTTACCGAGCGCGACCGCCGGATTTGGCAAGAATTGACCGATCGCTTGGTCGCGGAAGGCAAACGCATTTTTCACGACGCCAAGGCAATTGGCGGCACCAATGCCATATCCTGCGACATGTGCCATCCGGACGCCTCCAACACCCATCCCGAAACCTATCCTAAGTTTCAAGTCCAGTTGGGGCGCGTCGCCCTGCTCCGCGACATGATCAACTGGTGCATCGAAAATCCGGTGCGCGGCAAGCCTTTCGCGGACGACGATCCGCGGCTGAAGGCTCTCGAGGCCTACATCCTCGCGCAACGGAAGGGGGTCGCGCTCGACTACGGCAAGCACTGAGTTTTGCCGGTAGTGTGTCAGTTTGAATTTCAGCAGTGGGTGGGCAGCAGACATTCGCCCCTGATTTCTGCACGTTGTAAGTGGCTGATTTTATTAAGGCGACTTCGCGGTGCATAATTCTTGATTTTTGCACAATACGTCCGGCAGGAAACGACCCATATCGGAAATCCGCGCCAAGAACTCGGATCGATGAAGTAGTCGCTCAAACGTGCGCTTCAAAAGCTAGAGGGTGACCAGCTCGGCTAGCTTGGCCGCGACGTCTGCCATCGGCGCTTCTGCAGTGCTCAGGCCGCTTCGCGAGCCGAGCAGCGGGCTGACTTCGCGGAGAGCTTCATACGTCGTGTCGTGCACGATGGGAACGAGCAGGTCACGCGCTAGGAGTGCCGAAAGCTCTTTGTCGGCGATGCCCTCTCCTGCAAGGCGGCGCAGCAGCGCAGGGGTCACCAGCACGATCCCAACTCGCGACTTCGCCAGTCCCTTGTCGATTTCGCGGAGCAACGAAGTGCCGAGGACGACGTCCTTCTCGCTGAACCAGACCTTGACACCGAGCGACTCGAGCAGATCGTTCAGCTCCTTGGCGACCCCTCTCCGGTCGTCCCACGCGTGGCAGAGAAAGACGTCCCGAAGGTCAGGCAGAGACGCTCGCTTCTCGACGCTTTCGCGGACCGGCGTGAGCGCCCGCACCTCGGCAGGCGTGTAGACCACGGACGAACCTGCTCGCGACCAGCGCGGCCTTCCGCTGCTGCCGGAACCGCCGACGCTGCTCCGGCCGCCTCCGCTGCTCCCCGACAGGGAGTAGGATGGGGAGTAGGACGAGTACGACCCGTAGCCGCGAAAACGGCTACCACATGCGGGGCAGGCCGCTGCCCCGCTCGCTGTGCGATGGCCATATACTGGTGCTGTGCATCTTGCCATGTGGCCAATGATACTAGTTATCATCGCAGCTCTCAATCGCTATGGCAAAGCGACTTCGCCCGCTCGGCTGTGCCTTCGGGCATGCTGAGGCTGGTGCATAAATTTTGAATTCTGCACAAAACCGAAGGGCCGCAAAGGGTCGGAAGCAGAAATTCAAACTGAGACACTACCGTTTTGCCGGCGGCGGCGCCTTCAGCCGGCGCGAAAACGCAGCCGCAGCTTTGCCGCGAGGGCGCGCGCTTTCCGCTTGAGCTTCACGGAAAAAGCCCAGACCCGCGTTGCCCGCGCCCATGCGAGAAGACGATCGCGAATGCCGGTCAACCAATCCATGAGTTTGGCGAACCAAGGAATTGTTTTGAGCTTCGCCCGGCCCGCGTGATAAATCCGCTCCACGACGAGGAGGCTCACGAGATAAGCCATCGAAATGGTAACGAGGCCGGTCGCGAAGTGTCCTTCGGTCATCAAATACAAGGCATAGAATTTTGCGGGTTCCGCGAAGGCGAAGGGAATGGCGAGCAAAACAAGGATCGCGTAGGGCGGCAGCGCGGCGACAATGTCTTGCAGACGAATGACAAACCGGAGTCTTGCCACCCATCCGAGCAGCGGCCGGAGCACCGGCGTGACGATGCCGTCGAGAACCAGATAGAGGACAACAACGGCCTTGGCCGGCAAGAGGAGCAAGCGGCGCAAGCTGGAATTTTCGTCTGTTCTGGCCAAGTATATTGTTCCTCTTTGGCCCCGAAATTTGAGCGCGGCGTCAACTACGGATCCGGATTTGGCGGCCGATCGTTCGGCCATGTCACTAAAAGCGGCGATCCGGACACGACAGGGCCCTGGCGGGGCCGGTGCATCCAGGCCAATCGGCCGGGCAAATCTCGCAGTGGCCAGTTTCGAACCGGCGATTGATCCTCCGCGCAGCTTCAACGCAAGGGAACGCCGCGCCGCCGCCTTGCCCCGCGACGGCAAGAACCTTACGGAAATTTCCGCGACGCTCTCGACCGGCTATAGGACGGCGGCGAATATTGTTTCGGCGGCGCCGCCGAAGCTGCGGTCAGCCCCGCCCTCATCGAATTCACGTCCGAGCTGAAGAGAAGGCCGTGACATGATGTCCGCGCAACCGCCCGCCTACTAACACCCTCCGGTAATCTTGGCGCGTTCTAGTCGTTTATGCCACCCGTGCCGGCAGCGAGGCTGCTGTTGATCCCGCCTGTTCCCGCGCCACTGCTGCCGTGGACACCACCCGTATTCCGGCCGAAGTTACCCTGGTCTCCGGTGCCGCCGGTTCCCGCACTCGAACCGCGGCCTGAGCCCATGATGCCGCCCGTTGAACTTCCAAGGGCCCCGGTATCTTGAAGACCGCCGGTCCCTGCGCGGGTCGTGCCCGAGATACCGCCAGTCCCCACTCCCGAGGCAATGCCGCCGGTCCCGGCGCCATGGCTTGCCGCCCCCCCTCCGGTGCCGGCGCCGTGGCCGGTGCTGGCGACGCTCCCACCCCGGTTGACGGCGGCAGGAGCCTGGGCGTGAGCGGAAATCGAGAAACCGCCAACAAAAGCCGCCACCGCGGCCAGGGTCAATCGCCACCGCATTTGCCTCTCCGTAATGCTGGCCGGTACCGCAGCTTTGGCACAGGTCCTTGAAATAATCACCCTTGCAATAGCATTAGAGCATGATCCGTGAAAGGGGAAACCGCTGCCGCTCTTGAGTGGAGCCTGGGCCGGGACTCTGGTTTAGCGGCCCTTGACGCGAAAGGGGCGGCCCAGCGCTGGCCGTGCGCCGGCGAGGCCCTCACTCCATCCGGAAATGCTTCGACAGTTTGAGCCCCTGACCCTGGTAATTCGAGACGGCGCTCGCGCCGTAAAGGAGTTGCGGCGGCGCGGCCATTTTCTCGTAGACGAGGCGCCCAACTACCTGGCCATCCTCCAGAAAGAATGGAACTTCGTGGCTGCGGACTTCGAGAACCGCGCGGGCGCATGGATGATTGTCCGCCCCGGCGCCGAAGCCAGGATCGAAAAAGCCTGCGTAATGCACCCTGAACGCGCCCATCGCCGGGTCGATCGGAACCATCTCGGCAGCGAGATCGGGCGGGATGTGCAACCGTTCGCGTGACGCCAGGATGTAGAATTCGTCTGGGTCGAGGATCAGCCTTTTGTCGCCGCGCGCCCTAACCTGAACCCAATAATCGGCGACGTCATAGTGGCCGACACGATCCACATCGAGAATATCCGCGTGTTTCTGGGCTTTGTATCCGATCACGCCGTCAACCGGTTCGGCGCTCAAGCCAACCCGAAGAACGAGCCCGTTACGCCGCAACTCCAAATCGTGGTCTACAAGCGGCATTCTTTTATGATGTTCGCGCAGCTCCTTCTCCTTGACGCCGAAATCGCTACCCTCCAGCTGCTGCGAGTTCAGCCTGCGGAAGCGGATCTGATTGAGTTTCGAGCCCTTGCGCACCCGCACGCTGAAGCTGCGCGGAGAAACTTCGGCGTAGAGACGCCCTTCATAGCCTCGTGCCACGCGGTCGAACACGTCCGATTTGTCGGTGATGATGCGGGTGAAAATATCGAGGCGGCCGGTCGAGCTTTTCGGGTTGGCGATCGCCGAAATACTGTCCGGTAAATTCAAATGCTCTATAAGTGGGATGACATAGACGCAGCCACGCTCCAGCACGGCACCCTTGCCCTCGATGCTGATTTCGTTATCGGCGCTCTTGAGGGCATCGAGGCGCTCGCCGACCGAGTAATCCTTGCCGGGCAAGAAACTCGCCCGCACCCTGTAGGCACGCGCACCTAAGCGCAGATCGAGGCTCGCCGGCTGAAACTGCGCATCTTCGATCTCGCCTTCGGCCCGGATCATCTTGCGCCGCGCCATCAGCTCGATTTTTTCGCGCGGAAGCAGGCCGAACTGGGTGCCGAACTCGTTGGCGCTCAGGAGCGGCGCGGCACCGCTGTCGTGCTCCGGCCCGGCGAAAAGGGAGAGCGGCTGGACGGTCATGATCGTTTTCGAACGCCTCGCTCGAAAGGGGATTTCAATGGCGTCTTAGGACGAAACGAAACCCCCGTCGCGAGGCTTCTTCCAAAATCCCCGCTGTCCACCGGGTTGAGATGTGTTACATCGAGGGATAAACTATCCGGAGCCCTCTGGGGCGAAAAGGCCGCAATGGATGTGGTGCGGTTGCCGCTTGCAGTGCGGTCCCCTATCCCATCGGCCGTGACTAAGGAGACCGGGATGAGCGATCGCGGCCTAAAGCCCGACATTAAAGCCCTGCATCCGGCGACCCAACTCGTCCATGGCGGCACCATGCGCTCGCAGTTCGGCGAAACCTCCGAAGCCCTGTTCCTGACCCAGGGCTACGCGTACCCGGACATGGAAACGGCCGAGGCGCGGATGAAGGGCGCCGAGCCCGGCTATGTCTACTCGCGCTATTCCAATCCGACCGTCGACATGTTCCAGCAGCGGATGGCGTTGCTCGAAGGGGCGGAGGCGGCGCGCGCGACGGCGAGCGGCATGGCCGCGGTCACGACGGCGCTGATGGCGCAGCTCCGGGCGGGGGATCATGTGGTCGCCGCCCGCGCCATGTTTGGAGCCTGTCTTTATGTGGTCGAGGATTTGCTGCCGCGCTTTGGCGTTCCCTCGACCCTCGTCGATGGCGCGGATCTTTCCCAATGGCGCGCGGCGATGCGGCCCGCAACAAAGCTTTTGTTTCTCGAAACGCCGACCAATCCCTGTCTTGAAGTCTACGATATCGCGGCCATCGCGGCGATCGCGCACGAACACGGCGCGCGCCTTGTCGTCGACAATGTTTTCGCGACGCCGATTTTGCAAAAGCCGCTTGCGCTTGGGGCCGATTGCGTCGTCTATTCGGCGACGAAGCATATCGACGGGCATGGCCGCTGTCTCGGCGGCATTATTCTCGGCAGCCGCGAGATCATCGAAAACGAGGTTTATCCTTTTTATAAGCAGACCGGCCCCTGCCTGTCGCCGTTCAATGCCTGGGTTTTCCTGAAATCGCTCGAAACGCTTGCCTTGCGCGTTCGCCAGCAGGCGCAAAGCGCCGAACGGATCGCCGAGTTCCTGAGCGGCCACCGCCACATTCTGAAGGTTCTCTACCCTGGCCGCCCAGACCATCCCCAGGCCGAAATCGTCAAGCGGCAAATGTCCGGCGGCGGCACGCTTGTAGCCTTCGAGGTCAGAGGCGGCAAGCCGGCGGCCTTTGCTTTCGCAAATCGGCTTTCCCTCATTGTCATTGCAAATAATCTGGGGGACGCGAAAAGCCTCATCACCCATCCGGCGACAACGACGCATCAAAGGCTGACGCCCGAGGCGCGGGCCGCGTTGGGGGTTACGGAGGGGCTTTTGCGCCTCTCGGCCGGGCTCGAGGATGCCGGCGATCTCATCGCGGATTTGGACGCGGCGCTCGCGGTGCTCGACCGCCAGGATCTCGCCGCCGAGTGATGCGCATTTCGGGGCGGTGCCCGCGCGGCCGGTTATATCCCAGTGTGAATTTCTGCAATGGGTGGAAAGCCGACATTCGCTCAAGCCGCCTGAATGACGCAGTTGCGCCATAAGCTGCCATATGCGGCTAATCTTTGCTCACACGTCAAATCCGATGGACGCACTTAGCGAAATTTGAGGAAACACTGCTTCTTCAGCTTTTCGCGCGGTTTCGAGCACATTCGGACGCGGTTTCGAGCACATTCGGAAAAGGGATCTGTCGGCGTCCGGACACGGACTTGACTTTGCGACGTCCGTGGTGGCATCATGCCTGCGATGGTTCCCTTCGGGGATCAAAAGGGAACGCGGTGCGGCTTTATCGCCAATACCGTGGCTGCCCCCGCAACTGTAAGCGGCGAGCCGCGCGCCAATCATGCCACTGGGCAACCGGGAAGGCGGCGCAAGGCAGTGACCCGCGAGCCAGGAGACCTGCCATCGGCCGTGGTCACGCGCGAACACATTGGGCGGGGTGTCTCAGTGGGGACTAGGACTCTCGCCTGACTTGGCGGCGCCTGGACTTTGGTTCGCAGTGACGTGTCACGTTGCTGCGAGACCATCATGCTGTCCCTCTGTCCATCAAACGAGCGCTTGCGCGCCCTTATTCCGTATGTTTGCCTCATCGCCATTTCCGTCGGCACCTCCCAGGCCTATGCCCAGGATGCATCGGCCCCGCCCGTCGAGCTTCCCGAGGTCGTCGTCGGCGCGACCCGCCTGCCAACGCCCGAGTCCGAGCTTGGGACCAGCGTCACCGTGATCACCAGCGACGAGATCGCCGCCAAGCAGGAACGCATGCTGCCTGACGCGCTTCTCGACGTGCCTGGCCTGAACGTGGTGCAAACCGGCGGCCCCGGTGGCCTCACTTCGGTTTTCATACGCGGGACCAATTCGAACCACACCAAGGTCTTCCTCGACGGAATCGATGTCAGCGATCCGAGTTCCCCGGATGGCGCCTTCGACTTCTCCCAATTCCTCACCTTTGACCTCGGCAGCATCGAGGTTTTGCGCGGGCCGCAAAGCGGACTCTACGGTTCAGACGCCATCGGCGGCGTGATCAATATCATTACCGACAAAGGCGAAGGGCCAATGAAAGCGTCCGTCAGTCTTGAAGGCGGCTCGTTCGGAACCTTCAATCAAACTGCGAAAATCTCCGGCTCGGAGGATTGGCTGAGCTATTTCTTCGGCTTCGGGCATTTCGCAAGTGAGGACACGCCCGTGACGCCGGCAAACCTCGTTCCACCCGGCCGATCTATCAACCCAAACATTTATGACAACCGCACGTTTTCCCTGCGTCTCGGCGCAACCGTTAGCGACCAATTCGACGTCGGCGTTACCAGCAACTATATCCAATCGACGCTCTATTCGACGAGCGATGATTTCCTCGGGCCGGAATCCATGCTGAGCCGCAATGGCAACACCGAGTTCTTCACCCGTGCCTTCGCGCATATGACGCTCTTCGACGGACGTTTCGATCAGACCCTCGGTCTCGCCTACACGGATTACGACCGGATCTATGCCGATCCGAATGTTGTCCCCGTCATACCGAGCCTTTATGAAGGCCAGCGCGTAAAACTCGATTACCAGGGCAATCTCCGCCTCGTCGAAGGCGAGGTTCTGACCTTTGGCGCCGAGCGCGAGGAAGACAGCCTTGTGAACAGCAATCCTGCCTCGGCGGCGAATGGCGATACGGCTGGATTCGCGCAGCTCCAATCCAGCATCGGCGGGCAGCTTTTCAACGCGGCGAGCGTGCGTTACGACGCCAATGACCAGTTCGGCGGCGCAACGACCTTTCGCATCGCCCCCGCTTTTCTCATTCCGGAAACGGGAACCAAGCTCAAAGGCAGCATAGGCACGGGGTTCAAGGCGCCGACCCTCGACGAACTCTACGACAATTATCCAGCCTACGGATTCTTCGCCAATCCTAATTTAAAGCCGGAAACGAGCACTGGCTTCGATGGCGGCATCGAACAAACCTTGCTGCCAGGCCGCATCTCGATCGGCGCGACCTATTTCGCCAATAAGATCACGAACCTCATCGACATCAACGACACCGCCACGTCCTATGTGAATATTGGCCAAGCCAGGACGTTCGGACTCGAAAGCTTCATGAGCCTCACGCCATGGGACGGCTTTTCCGTTCGCGCCGATTATACCTACACGGTCGCCAAGGACGAGACGACGCAATTGGATCTTTTGCGGCGGCCGCGCGACAAGTTTAGCATCAGCGCAACGCTCCAGGCGACGCCTGCGCTGCTGCTGTCCGCAACCTTTATCTATACCGGTTCGTGGGTTGACACGAATCGCGCGGGGACAGCCACGAATCTTACTGCGAGTGGCTATACACTGCTCAATCTCGCCGCCACTTATGATTTCGGACACGGCATATCTGGCTTCGGGCGCATAAATAATGCTCTTAACGTCCACTACCAAAACCCTTTAGGCTTTGAACAGCCGGGGCTCGGCGTTTTCGGCGGCGTCAAAGTTGCTTTTGGTCCGGAGGGTTTTCTGTGACAGTCGAAACGGTTTCCGCATCCCAGTTAGGATATCGGCCGCGCCGTGTGATTGAAGCCGACGGCGCGACTCTCGACACCTTCGATCTCCCCACAGACGAAGAGACGCTCAAATCTCTTTTCCGCGATCTGTTCGAGAACCATTGGCGTGATATCGTCTTCGGCCCCATCATTCAGGGCGCGGCCTTCGAGTTCCATCCGCCGTCTCCGCCGACCTATATCGGAACGATGGACGGCTACCTCACAATTGCTTTCGGCGTGTCGCATTTTCATCTTTGCATCGGCGCGCATAAAGGCGCAGCGCCAGAGTTGGCGCGGCACCGCCGGACCGCGCGCGCCGAGCTTTATCGCCGTCTCGATCGCAAAGGCGCGCCGATCTCATGGGGCCTGCGCCTTTTCAACGGCGAAGGCGAGCAGCAGATCACAGTGCTTCTGCCCAATCCATTTCTGGACGCCGAGACCGACAAGCCCCGGAAGACGCCCGATTGGGCGCAGCTTGGCCTTTGGGACAGCCTCCGGGAACGCTGGCTCGGCCTCGGCGAGCCGGATCCGATCGATCGATCCGGCCATCGCTTCCACCACGACTAGAGTTGAAATGCTACCTAGTTCAACAAGGAGAACGCTGATGCAAACCCAATCCTTGGCACTGAGCACAGGCTGGCGTCGCCCAATCTGGATCGCATTGCTGGT
Organism: uncultured Alphaproteobacteria bacterium; assembly: GCA_963706215.1. Taxonomy (GTDB): domain Bacteria; phylum Pseudomonadota; class Alphaproteobacteria; order Rhizobiales; family Beijerinckiaceae; genus Methylocapsa. Next base: position 2,050,962 of record OY970154.1, read on the forward strand.
CGCCGCCAGCGTTGTGTTCAGTCTCGGCTTTGCCTGCGCGACGCCGCTCGCAGCTTTCGCCGCCATCGCGGCCCTCTCCATGCCCCGCAAGGACGCTTTACTACTGATTGGCCTGGTCTGGTTGGCCAACCAAGCCGTCGGTTTCGGCGTGCTGCATTATCCGTGGACAGCGGATTGCCTTGCCTGGGGCGTCGGCCTTGGCATAGTCGCTCTTCTGGCGACTTTAGGCGCTGAATGGACAGCCGAGCGCTTCAACCCCTTGGGACGTCTCGCTTCGGCCATGGCGTTCCTAGCTGCCTTCGCGATTTATGAAGGCCTGTTGTTTCTCACCTCCGTCATCGTCCAAAGCGGTGTCGAGGATTATACCGCGGCGATTGTCGGGCGGATCTTCGCCATCAACGCTGTCGCCTTCATCGGGCTCCTCGTGGTAAAGAGAATAGGCGTGTCCGCTGGCCTCGCCCTCGAGCCAAGGCGTCAGCTTATCGCGACCGGAAGACGCAGTTGACGTTGAGGCGCCGTCTCGTTTTGCGCGAGGGCGGGATGAATCGATCCGCATTTGTGTCCGCTAGGGGCCAAGCGGATCACAATCTTTATGTCCGCAATGGGTCAACTCCCGTCATCGAGAACTCTGAGCCGAACTTCCGCAAAGGGTCGTAAGCAGAAATTCAAACTGGGACACTACCCGGCGGCCGCGCGGCTTGACGCAGGCCCTCCGCGTTCTTACGTTGCGATCAGTTACGCGCGGTATCGTTCCGCGCCCCAGTTTCGCGAGAGATGGCTCATGTCCACCGTTAAAGTCACGGATGCCAATTTCAAATCCGAAGTGATGGGGGCCAGCGGGCCCATTGTCGTGGATTTCTGGGCCGAATGGTGCGGTCCGTGCAAGATGATCGGACCGGCGCTCGAGGAAATCGCCAAGGAAATGCAGGGCAAGGTGACCATCGGCAAGCTGAATGTCGATGAAAACCCCAGTGTGGCGAGCACTTACGGCATCCGCAGCATACCCACGCTCATGCTGTTCAAGGATGGCAAGATGGCCTCCTCGAAGGTCGGCGCCGCGCCGAAAAGCGAGTTGAAAAAATGGATCACCGAGGCTATCTGACCGGTTCACCCGCGCCGCGTTAATAAAAAAGGACCTCGCGCGAGGTCCTTTTTGCTAGCAACGTGTCCTAAACTCTTTCGGGGAGGATATGCTTCAACTTTCCGATATTGCGTGGGCGGCATTGGGACGCGCATGAGCAAATATGCGGTGAAGGAAATCTTCCTCACGTTGCAGGGCGAAGGCGCGAACACCGGGCGCGCCGCCGTATTTTGCCGCTTTTCCGGCTGCAATCTCTGGTCCGGCCAGGAGAAGGATCGCGCCGGCGCCATTTGTAGCTTTTGCGACACCGATTTCGTGGGACTGAACGGGATAGGCGGTGGAAGTTTTGCCGACGCCGAAGCCCTAGCCACCGCGATCGAAAACGTTTGGACCGGTGGCAAGACGGACCGGTTTATTGTTTTCACCGGCGGCGAACCTTTGCTGCAGTTGGATGAAGCGTTGATCGGCGCGGTCCATGCCCGGGGCTTCGAAATCGGTGTCGAAACCAATGGCACCCTCGCCCCACCGCCCGGTCTCGATTGGCTTTGCGTCAGCCCCAAGGCAGGCGCGCCGCTCGTTGCGAACGCGGGGTCCGAGCTGAAGCTCGTTTTCCCGCAACAGGGTCTACCGCCGGAAAACTTATGCGGGCTCGCGTTCTCGCATTTCTGGTTGCAGCCGATGGACGGCGGCGAGCTCGCCGCGAATACGGCGGCCGCCATCGCCTATTGTCTCGATCACCCGCGCTGGCGCCTCAGCCTGCAAACTCATAAGTTCCTAGGCATTCCATGAAGGTCGATGTGTGAAGATCTCCCAGGCGTTCCGTTTCGAGGCGGCGCACCTTCTGCCGAATGTTGCCGAAGGGCACCGGTGCCGCAGGATGCACGGGCATTCCTACCGCGTGGAATTGCGGCTTGAGGGTCCTGTCGATCCGGTCACTGGCTTTGTCGCCGATTTCCTCGCGATCGAGGCCACCTTCAAACCTTTGCTTGAGCGGCTCGACCATCGTTATTTGAACGATATCGAGGGGCTCGAAAACCCGACGGCGGAAAATATCGCGGTCTGGGTATGGGATCGGGTAAAAACCGCCCTGCCCCAACTTGCCAGCGTCATTGTGTTCGAGACACAGGATTGCTTCGCGGAATACGACGGAATTTGAGTGTGGCTCGCGTGCCCCGCTATTTCGCCGTCCCGCGTCCGCGCAAACCTCCGGAAACGCCGCCGCGCGGCGCCGATTTGTTTCAGTTGCAGTTCAGGGCCAACAGGCTCGTGCGCTGAGCGGACGGGGCGCTAGCCGCGCCCGGCGCGGCCGACTTCGGCCTGCGGCCCCTGCCCTCTCGCCGGTCTCCAGCTCTTTCTGTTCGAGCCACACATCAACGCGGCAAATTCGTCACTTTAAGCTTCGGCGAGCCGGTGCTCTCAAGCGCCGGTATGCCGCTAGAGTCCATGTCATAAGGGTCAAGGAAGAACATCCTGGCGAAGCCGGGCGGCGCGCGGTTCTACATGCGCGGCCTGACGCCATCCTTCTCCGCGACGATCTTCAGCGCGACCAGGTCGCCATCTTCCTCCTTGAGCACGAACATCACTGTGTCGGCGCCTGGCTTCAACAGGCTCGGATCGCCCGGGGTGAAAGCGACGACCGGGATGGTCCGGCTGATATCGATGTCGGTCGAGCTCACCGTTCCGGTGGCTTTGTTGTTGTAGCGAAGCGTGAACGTCTTGCCGTCGGTGGAATCGATCATGCCAGCGACGGCCCCGTTGGTCATGCTGCTTTCCGGGCCCTTGTCCAAGGAGTGCTGACCTTCGCCAACTCCGCGCATCGCTTCGGGAAAGATATGAACCTCGGTCGCGTGAAGCTTCTTGTCCGTCCCCTCCATCGCGGTTACGCCGATGAAATCGTTCGGCTTGATGTCGGTCAGCTTGCGCGCGGTGACACCGGAGATGTTGGTGTTGGGTGTCACCGCCAAAGTCAATTCGTCCCCCTTCTCGGTTTTCACCGTCAGCTTCTTGTTGTCGAATTTTTCGATGGTCGCGCGGATGCGGACGAGCGTCCGCGGGACTGCCGACGCGCTGGCTTGGGCGATAGATGGCATTACCACCACCAGCAACAGCGCGGCGATCGCAAGGAATGAGCGTGCCTGCATCATAAGTCCCTCCTGGTGTAGCCAAGTGCCGGCGTTTAACTCGACGCGCCAGAAGGCGCCGTTGCGACTTGCGTCACTACCGCTTGACTCTCCCGCTCGAAACGCTCAGCGATGGCAGTTCCAATCATCACAGGAACTCCGGGATTCCGGGGGAAGTTTAGGCAAGGATGATGACGCTATCATGTCGGCACGAGCGCGTTCCGACGCAGGGACGTCTTGTTCCGATCGCACCGCTTATCGGGCATTACATCATTGAGACAAACTCACAGAATTTTATTGAGACACACTCAAAGGATTTTCAACGCGCCATGAGTGAAATGCGGTACCAACGGCCGATTTCACTGAACTGTCGTCGTCACGTCACCGCCAGGCAATAGGCCTCGGTTACGCGTACCCTGTTGAAACTTACCATAGGGGCTTGCGCCATGCGGAGGACATTAGTCGCACGAAAACACGTTGCCTACGTGGCCATGGCGGCCAATCTGCTTACCCCGGTTGCCGCTTTCGCCGCGGCTTCCGTGAACACGGCGACGCCGATCAAGCACGTGATCATCATCGTTGGCGAGAACCGCAGTTTCGACCACGTCTTCGCCACTTATAAGCCGGTGAACAAGGGCGAAAAAGTTTTGAACCTGCTGTCGGAAAAGATCGTCAAGGCCGATGGCTCGCCGGGCGAGAATTACGGCGCCGCCCTGCAATACAACGCATTCGACACCAAGAAGTACAACTTGAAGCCGCCCAAGACCCCGTACGTGGTCCTGCCGCCCTTCTTGGTTGGCGGCACATCGACGCCTTACGTGTGTAAGGATCTTGGCGTCACAACCGGAACGTCATGCGTCAATCCCGCCAATCTGGCTGCCGCCGCGAAGATCGAAAATGGTCTGTCGAGCGACTATATCCAATATCTTCTGACCGGCGGCACCGGCCAGACCAACGGAACGCCCGACCTGCGCCTATCCTACGATGGCCAAGGCCCGACGCATCTGCCGCCCGGCCCCTACCAGCTCTCATCAAAAACATTCCCCTATGACGCCTATGCGGCGAGTCCGGTGCACCGCTTGTTCCAGATGTGGCAGCAAGCCGATTGCGACGCCGCCGCGGCGACCGAGGAAAATGGCTTTGGTTGCCGCTCCGATCTGTTTCCCTGGGTGGAAGCGACGATCGGCGCCGGGTCGAACGGCGCGGCGCCGCCGGCGGCCCAACCCGAGACTCAGAGCGGCGAAGGCTCGACCGCGATGGGCTTCTACAACGTCCAGCAAGGCGACGCGCCGTATCTCAAGGAACTCGCCGACACCTACTCGATGAGCGATAATTTTCATCAGTCCGTAATGGGCGGAACCGGCGCCAACCACATTACGCTCGGCACTGGCGATTCGTTGTGGTTCAGCGACGGCAAGGGCAACCCGGCCGTGCCGCCCAACAACCCGGTCAACCCAAACCTTCCGGGAACGCCGCCGAATGGTATTAGCGCGCTGAGTGAAATCGAAAATCCGAATCCGCAACCGAGCACCAATAATTACTATACGCAGGATGGCTACGGCGGCGGCTCCGGACACCCTAACGCGGTTGCGCCCAACGCCAATTACGGCGGCGGATCCTACGTTAATTGCTCGGACCCGAGCCAGCCCGGCGTTCCTGCTGTGTTGAACTACCTCAGTTCGCTGCCGCGTCCAGTCAATCCCAATTGCGCGAGCGGGCATTACTATCTCGTCAACAACTACAATCCAGGCTACTTCGGCGACGGCACCAACGCCTATACCGATCCCAACAACAACAACACCGTGTACACGATCCCGCCGTCGAGCGTGCGCACCATCGGCGATGCTCTCATCGAGAAGAACATCTCCTGGGCCTATTATGGCGATCAATGGAACCGTTACCTCATCGACCCGTACGACCTGAACCCTGAGGATGCGTATTGCAACATCTGCAACTTTGAGCAGTATGCGACCTCGATCATGACCAATGCCGCGGTTCGCACCGCGCATCTCCTGGATACGGCTGATCTCTACACAAGCATCGCGAACGGCACGCTGCCGGCGGTCTCCTATGTCAAGCCGAGCGGACTGGTGGATGGCCATCCGGCGTCTTCGAAGCTCATCTTGTTCGAAGGCTTCGTGAAGAAGATCGTCACCGAAGTGCAGGCCAATCCCAAGCTTTGGGCCGAAACGGCGATCATGATCACCTTCGACGAAGGCGGCGGCTACTGGGATTCGGGCTACATCCAGCCGCTTAATTTCTTCGGCGACGGCACCCGTATCCCCATGATCGTGGTGTCGCCCTACAGCAAGGGCGGCCACATCTCGCACGGCTACTCGGATCATGTCTCGACGCTGAAGTTCATCGAAGCGAACTGGGGCCTTACGCCGCTCACCAAGCGCAGCCGGGACAATTTGCCAAACCCGCGGACAAAAAAATCTAACCCCTATGTTCCCGTCAATTCGCCCGCCATCAGCGATTTGATGGATCTGTTCAACTTCGACAATTAGTCGCGCGATCGCGGCGGGGAGTAAGATTCGGCTGAAATGACGGCGATCCCGGCGTTGCCCGGGATCGCCAAACAATTTGGCAATCAAAAACTCCCGCTCGTGCGCTTGGCTCACGAGCGGGAGTTTCGCCGATGGATGAGTTCGAAAGCCTGAGCCACGCCAGGACGCTCACAAAGCGCGCAATGCGAAACCGATATGGATCAGGTCAAGGCTTCCAGTGTTTCGTGAGTGCGCCGGTCGAGGAGTCGCCCCTCTCCCGCGCCCGCTACGGCCGAGACACGTCATTTTGAAAGCCTTTGCAACAATAAGCATCTTCTCAACCGCCGACATGGTGCTAGATTGCCTCTAAGGGCGAGGATCCTGGCGAAGCCGGTTTGGGCCGCGTCTTCCGCGCGCAAGGTGCGCGGGAATCCGGCGATGCCGTGAAAAATCTAGGGAGTCAGAGATGGTCGACAAAATTCTCGCGGACATCGCCAGTCAGATCGCGATCCGGCCGCATTACGACAATTTTATCGGCGGCAAGTGGATCCCCGCGGTCAAGGGCCAAACGTTCGATAATATTTCGCCGATTGATGGCCGTGTCGTTTGCACCGTCGCCCGTTCGACCGCCGAGGACGTCGAATTGGCGCTCGATGCCGCGCATGCGGCGCGGGAAGCCTGGGGACGAACCTCCCCCACTGAGCGCTCGCTCGCGCTTTTGCGCATCGCCGACCGGATCGAACAGAAGCTCGATCTCTTGGCCCTCGTCGAGACGATCGACAATGGCAAGCCCATTCGCGAAACCAAGGCCGCCGACCTGCCGCTGGCGGTCGATCATTTCCGCTATTTCGCCGGCTGCATCCGCGCCCAGGAAGGAAGTCTCTCCGAGATCGACCACGATACGGTCGCTTATCATTTCCACGAGCCGCTCGGCGTGGTGGGTCAGATCATACCGTGGAATTTCCCGATCCTGATGGCGACGTGGAAGCTCGCGCCCGCGCTCGCCGCCGGCAATTGCGTCGTGCTGAAGCCGGCCGAGCAGACCCCGATGAGCATCATGGTCCTCATGGACATGATCGGCGATCTTTTGCCGCCCGGCGTTCTCAATGTGATCAATGGGTTTGGCGTCGAAGCGGGCAAGCCGCTCGCGCGGAGCAAGCGGGTCGCCAAGGTCGCCTTCACCGGCGAGACGACGACCGGCCGCCTGATCATGCAATATGCGTCCGACAACATCATCCCGGTGACGTTGGAACTCGGCGGCAAGTCGCCCAACATCTTCTTCGAGGATGTCGCGGCCAAGGATGATGATTTCCTCGACAAGGCGCTCGAAGGGCTTGCGATGTTCGCCCTCAACCAGGGCGAGGTCTGCACTTGTCCGTCGCGCGCACTGGTTCATGAAAAAATCTACGATCGCTTCATGGAGCGGGCGATCGCCCGGGTCAACGCGATGAAGCAGGGCAACCCGCTCGACCCATCGACCGTGGTCGGTGCGCAAGCCTCGAACGATCAGCTCGAAAAAATCCTCTCCTATCTCGACATCGGCCGCCAGGAAGGCGCCAAGGTTCTGACCGGCGGCGCGCGCGCCGATATGGGGCCCGAGCTTGCCGGCGGATTCTATGTCCAGCCGACGATCCTCGAAGGCCACAACAAGATGCGCATCTTCCAGGAAGAAATATTTGGCCCCGTTCTCTCCGTGACAAAATTCAAGGACGACGAGGACGCGCTTTCGATCGCCAACGATACGCTCTACGGGCTCGGCGCCGGAGTCTGGACCCGCGACGGAACACGCGCCTATCGTTTCGGCCGCGCCATTCAAGCCGGTCGAGTGTGGGTCAATTGCTTCCATCTCTATCCCGCCCACGCGGCCTTCGGCGGCTACAAGCAGTCGGGAATAGGCCGCGAGACGCACAAGATGATGCTCGACCATTATCAGCAGACCAAGAATGTTCTCGTCAGCTATAGCGCGAAAGCGCTAGGGCTCTTCTAGGAGCGAGGCGGCGTGGGCGCGCGCCGCCCGAATTCACTTTTCGGGAGTGCCGTTTCATGGTCGAACGCGTCGTCGCGACGGAAAAGGCGGTGGACCTCATCGCACGGCTCAAGGAGACGCATGGGGCTCTTCTGTTGCATCAGTCGGGCGGCTGCTGCGACGGCAGCTCGCCGATGTGTTTTCCGCAAGCGGAGTTTCGCACCGGGCCGAGCGACGTGCTTTTAGGCGAAATCGCGGGCTGCCCGGTTTATATTGGCGCCGCCCAATTCGAACTATGGCGGCATACGCAGCTCATCATCGATGTCGTTCCTGGCCGGGGTGCGGGCTTTTCGGTCGAGGCCCCCGAAGGTGTGCGGTTTTTGACCCGCGGGCGGGTGTTCAGCGAGGCGGAATTGGCCTCGCTGCGTGGCGCGCCTTTCGCCGCGTGAAGTTGGGCGCAAGACGATCTTGAACCGTCATCGCATCCTCGCTTCGGGGTGGCGCGGGTCACGCCATTCCAGCCGCATGGCGATTGCGGAACTCTCGATCGGCTTGAAACCGAGGCGCAGGTAGAAACGCAGCGCCGCCGCGTTGTTGGCGGAGACCGAGAGCCGCACCGGCAAGCCCGCCGCCCGCGCTTCGTCGAGGACGCCGTTCACGAGGCTGGCGCCGATGCTCTGCCTGCGCCAGGCGGCGATGAGCGCGATGTCGACGATGAGCACGGCGTCCGGCGTGCGCGCGGTGACGATCCGGCCGATCGGCGCGCCGCCGGATTCGACGATCTCGAAGCGGGCGTCCGGATAGTTCGCGCGGTAGCTTGCGTTTTGCCCGCAAAACTGCTGCCGCATCAGCCGCTCTCGAATCGGCGCGTCGAGAGCGGCTAAATCCTCGCCTGGCGCGCGCGAGCCGCAAAAGAGGTCGAAGCGAAACCCCTCGTCCGCCTCGTGCTCGGGCCGGCGGCGGACGCGGCCGGCGGAAAAGCTAGGCGCCGGAGGGTCGTTGCCCGGCATGGCCGTCTGGGCGGGCGGCGTCGCGGATCAGCTCCGCGACGGGTAAATTCCCTGCAACGCGATGATGTAGTTCATTGCCAGCACCGGCTGGATGTTCGCATGCGGCTGGGAGCCGCCGCTCGGTTTCACGGCCGCGGGGTCGAGCGTGACCGGCGCGGTCATCGGCGGCGTGGAATAGGTGTTAACGGGGGTGCCTCGCCCGGAAGGTTCAAGGCTTTGGGCAAGGTCGTTCCCGCTCGGTGATGAGGCAGTTGCGTTGGCGGCGTTGGCGGCTACCAGATGGTTGTGGGCAGGCATCTGGGCGACGGTCAGCGTCACCGTTTCCGTCCCCGTGGTCTGGCCGAGAGTGTAGGGCGAAAGACCCGGCCCCTGTCCGAAGCCGACAGGGGCGCGGCTTTGCAAATTCGGCAGGGCGAAGTTGGTCACGCCGTCGCCGCCATAGGTGGTTCCGAGGAGCGAAAACAGCGCCGTGTTCTGAGAGATGCTCAGAAGCTGGCCGTTACAAAAAGCCCAGCCTACCGGCGCGAAATTGAAACCGACGAGCATGATCTGTCCGAGGAATGGTTGAGCCATTGGATGACCTCCGTGGGTGAGCCGATGATCGGCAAGACCCGATCACGCTGTAGCCGAATATCCGCATAGGTTATTGATGTTATGGCTTTGTCTACCCCCTCCTCTAATTTCCGGAAACGACTGTGCCGAGAAGTTGGTAAATGCCGGCACTGTTCGCTTCATAGAGGTTGGGGGTGGAGCCGGTGCCGACGCCTGTAATGCAGCCGCCGCATGCAAACACGACGGTAAATGGCGTGCCGGTGGGCGTTGTCGGCGCGTTAGCGTTTGTACTCGTGAACAAGCCAGAGCTCCCGGTCACGGCAAAGGTTCCGGTGGAGTTAGTTCCAATTGCAATCAGAGTATACACGTTGTTAACCCCCGTCCCGGTTTGCTCATAGAGGCTGCTGGTGCCGGTCAACTGAGGGGGGCTGGCTGGTCCTTGATAGTAGAGCGTGCCTTGCGGGGCCGCTAAGGTCGGCGCCGCGCTCCCTTCGTAGATTCCGAATTGGGCGGCGGGTGGGCCTTGCGGCCCGGTCGCACCTGTGGGTCCGGCCGGCCCGGTTGCGCCTGTGGCCCCGGTCGGCCCTGCTGGCCCTGCTGGCCCGGTGAGCCCTATCGGCCCCTGCAGCCCGATCGGCCCTGCTGGCCCGGTTGCGCCTGTCGCCCCGGTTGCGCCTGTGGCCCCGGCCGGTCCTTGCGGCCCTGCTGGCCCCTGCGGCCCTGCTGGTCCTTGCGCTCCCTGCGGCCCTTGCGGCCCCGGCGTTCCCGCGAGCGTGACAAGGAGTTCCATCGGATGGCTGGTTTCTATGTTTTCCTTGCTGTTGAGCCCAATCGTGATGTTCGAAGTGCTGGAGGGCACTAAAGTAAGCCCATTGTTCGGCCTCGCACCGCTCTGCCAATCCGTGACCGCCTGGGTCACATCGATCAGTATGAAGCTTTTCGCGTTGCTCGGGGCGACCGAAAACGTGAACATTGGGGTAGGAAACTTTGGCGGGGCATTGTTGGCGGTCAGCGTGCCCTCGGTCCACGCGCCGTTCACCTCGAAGACATTGATCGTGCCGGTGGGACCCGAAATATTAGCCACTTGATGCACAAAGACGCGGAGGAAGGCTTGGGTGACCGTGGCGCCCGCGGGCAAGGGCGAAAGGTCGAAGCGCACGAATCCGGCCTGGTTGTGGCCTCCGGCGTTGCCAACCAGTATGGCGGGATTGGCGCCCAATGGTGTCATGGGAATTTGATCGTCGGTGTAGGTGTCGTCGGTGACATTGAGCGGGTTCGCGGCGAAGGCGGAACTCGCGAGCGCGCCGATCAACGCCGCGCTCAGTCCGAGGGACCGCACGCCGTTGCGAAACGTGTGTCTGGTCCTCATTGAAAGCCCCCTCGCATGTAATGGAATGAATTGCTCAAGGCGTTTAATATTTAATATTAAACCATAACCTTATCCATAAAGTCAACAACGCCTTAGCTCATGCCTCGATGATGTGGCTTGGCCCCTTGGGCAACATGAGGCTCGCGCGGGCATCCTTGGTAAGGAAGTTTTCGCGCCGATTGCGAGGATTGATTGTTGTGCAGATACCGCGCGCGGCCGCTTGCCGATCGTCAAGGACGCATTTCATCGCGGGCCGCGATACCTCTCACCGACGCGAGGTACGATTGACCCGCGACGCGCACTTATCTTCGCGAGGCGAGCGATGGCGCGCCTAGCGCGAATCGCGCTTGGCCTGCATGTTCTTATTGTGCTGGCTGATCGCGCCCGCCTTGGCCGGATGGCGTAGCGAGTACGGCGGTGCGCTTGTTGGATTGATCCCTTCATTGGCCGTGCGTCCTGGCGATGGCCGCGCGGATTTCGCTTCATTCGCCCGGCGAAGTTCGAGCGCGCGCTTGGCCCCGTCGATCAAATCCTGGCGGGCGGCTTTGGCTTGCCGGCGGGTGACCTCCTTGTTCAGACGTTGCATGGCCGCCGCGAGGACATCGCGCTTTTCCCGCGTGCCGCTATCATCCGTGGCGGCGCGCGCGCCCTTGGGCGCGGCCTTGCCGCGCAGCTCCCGGCGCTGGCGCGCGGCAATATCTTGCGCCCGATCGCGCCGCTCGCGCACGAGCTTGCGCAGCTCCACCAATTCCCGATCCGGCAAAATCCCCACTACCGGATGATGGGTTTTTTCCACGAGGGTCAATTCATCCGCGCCGAGCAACCGGCGTTCTTGCTTTATGCTGCGAGCCATGCACAAATTCCTCCTCAAAGAGCGAAAATTCAAGCGCGGACCCGCCGCTCCTTCCCCATTACCGCTGCTATCGCTCCGCCGTCAACAAACGATCTGACGTGAGAGGATCGCGAATAATGCCATGCGGGCGTGAGATAAAGACGACGCCAACCGCAAGACGACCCCGGGAAAATTTTCTCCTTTTCCAAAACCCTCGCTCAAATACGCCGCTTGTATGTTCCTATATTTATGAACTGATTAATATCGGCACTCTCGACCTCATCGGCATTCGCGATTGGGAAGAAACTGCCGGCCGAGCCGACGCCAAAACAGCGCGCGCCGTCATGCTCACCTATTTCGCCGAGTTCCACAAGATCGAGAACCAAGGCGCGAGTGACAAGCGCCCAAAGATCGCCGCGTACCCGGACATAGGGTTTGATGCCGTTGGCGGCGCCTTTTTCGAATCGAATCGGATGGCCGGCGCCCGCCTCGACCCAATCCTCGACATTGGTCAAAAACCGCAACACCTGGTCCGATCCTCGATGCGCGGCCGTCATTTCCACCGCGAGGAAAGGCGCATCCTCGACTTTTATGCCGACTTTTTCGGCGGGCGTGACAAGAACATAGCCGTCCCGGTCCTTGCGCAAAATCGTCGAGAAAAGCCGCACGAGGGCGGGCCGGCCGATCGGCGTGCCGCAATAAAACCAGGTGCCGTCGCGCGCGATCCGCATGTCGATATTGCCGCAAAACGGCGGATTCCATTGCTCCACCGGGGGGAGCGCCCGTTGCGCCGGTCCACCCTTGGCCTCCGTCACGTCTTGGCCGGTGCCCGCGGAGCGCATGGCCGTAGCCAAGGTTTCGATATTCAACGTCGCGCCGCCTGCGCCGGAGGCGGCCCGCTTTCCGCGCCTAGCAATAACCTCTTCGGCCATAATCTTTTCCCCATCGCCATGCCAACATCGAAAAGTTTTGATCGTTCGCCTCGCCGGCTATAAAGCTATGATTGCAACGCGTGATAGTGCTGCGGGAATGGCGGGGCGGGACGCGGCGGTTCGTTCGGGCAACAAGCCAAGGGGCCAAACCATCCATGCCGGAAGCAATTACGGCCTCGCTTGAAGCCGCCGTGACGCGTACCGCCGAGGCCGCGCTGGAGCGGATCACCGCGGCGCGGAGTTCGATCGAGGCCATCATCTTCGGTCAGGGGCAAGTTGTCGAGCAGGCCTTGATCACGCTTCTTTCGGGCGGGCACGGCTTGCTCGTCGGCGTGCCGGGACTGGCCAAAACCAAGCTTGTCGAAACCCTTGGCGTCGTTCTCGGCTTGCAGACGCGCCGCGTCCAGTTCACGCCCGATTTGATGCCCGCCGATATTCTCGGCTCCGAAGTCCTGGAAGAAGCGTCCGACCGGCGCCGCAGTTTTCGCTTCGTGCGGGGACCCATATTTGCCCAATTGCTGATGGCCGACGAAATCAACCGGGCAAGTCCCAGAACCCAGTCGGCGCTGCTCCAGGCGATGCAGGAATATCACGTCTCGGTCGCCGGCGAACGGCACGATCTGCCGCGCCCCTTTCACGTGCTCGCGACACAAAATCCGCTGGAGCAAGAGGGCACATACCCACTGCCCGAGGCCCAGCTCGATCGCTTTCTCATGCAGATCGATGTGGTTTATCCCGATCGTGCGGCCGAACGCCGGATCCTCATCGAGACGACCGGCGACGCCAGCGCGGAGCCAAAATCCGCGATGAGCGCCGAGGATCTCATCGCGACGCAACGGCTCGTGCGTCGGCTTCCGGTCGGAGAAAGCGTGATCGAAGCCATTCTCGATGTCGTCCGCCTGGCCCGCCCCGGCGAGGGCGATCCGGCGGTCACCCGGCATATCGCCTGGGGTCCCGGACCCCGCGCGGCGCAGGCCTTGATGCTCGCTACCCGCGCCCGCGCCCTCCTTGGCGGGCGGCTTTCGCCTTCCCTCGACGATGTCGTGGTCCTCGCCCTCCCGGTGCTCAAGCATCGCATGGCGCTCACCTTTGCCGCGCGGGCCGAGGGCGAGACGGTCAGCGATCTCGTCACCCGGCTGGCCAAGCGGCTCGGCTGAACGATGCCCGCGGTCCGGCTTCTGGAAAAAAATGCGAGCCGCCTAGCGCGCCGCCACCAAAATCATGCGCTCGAGATGGCGCAACGGCTCCCCGGCCTCGTCGCCGGCGCAAGAGAGGTTGCTTTGAGCGTCTTGCATGGTGTCCATGGACGAAGGCGCGCCGGCGAGGGCGAGACTTTTTGGCAATTTCGCCCCTTCGTCGCGGGCGAGGCCGCAGGCCGGATTGATTGGCGCCGTTCCGCCAAGGACGAACGTCTCTATGTTCGCGAGCGCGAATGGGAAGCGGCACATACGGTTTTCCTCTGGATCGATCGCTCTCCTTCCATGTGGTTTGCGTCCAATCTCGCGTTGCAGCCGAAAATAGATCGCGCGCTCGTGCTTGGCCTCGCCGCCGCCGATCTTCTCGTGCGCGGCGGCGAGCGGGCAGGTCTTCTTGGCCTGACGCCCGCTCTCGCGGTCAGAAATATCGTTGAACGGTTCGCGGACGTTTTGCTGGCACAGGAAGCCGCCGCGGGTTACGCGCCGGAGGAGCTGCCCGCGCAAGTGAGCCTGCCGCGCGGTGCCCAGGCCATTCTGATCGGCGACTTTCTCGCCGAACCGGCGCTGATTTCGGCGACGATCGAGAGCGTTTCCGCACGCGGGGCACGCGGCCATCTCGTGATGATCGCCGATCCCGTCGAAGAGACTTTTCCTTTCTCGGGCAATACCGAATTCGTCGATGTCGATTCGCCGGCAAGGTTGCGCGCGGGCCAGGCGGAAACATTCCGCGAAGAGTACATCCGCCGTCTCGGCCTTCATCGCGAAGCTATTGGCGCTTCGGCGCGCAGGCGGGGGTGGACCTTGACGGTGCACCGCACGGACAGGCCCGCCACTGGGGCCTTGCTTGCCTTGCGGGTCCAACTCGATGCCAATGCAGGCCCCGCTCCTCACGGGCAGCGAGGAGCCGCCCGCTGATGCTCGGCCTTCCGCTCGCTTTCACTTTTCCGTTCGTCCTCGCCGCGCTCGCGGGTCTGCCCCTCTTGTATTTTCTTCTGCGCATCACGCCGCCGCGCCCGGCGCTCGTGCCGTTTCCGCCGCTGCGGCTCATTCTGGGTCTCCACCCGAGGGCCGAGACCGCGTCGCGCACGCCATGGTGGCTGCTGTTCTTGCGTCTCGCGATCGCGGCCTTGCTCATTTTCGCGATGGCGGGACCGGTGCTGAATCCGCTGCCCGCGGCAACGGCGGCGGGGCCGTTGCTCATCGTGTTGGACGATGGCTGGCCGGCGGCGCCGGGCTGGGAGCGCAGAATCGCCGCTGCCGCACGCAGAATCGCGGCGGCGGAACGAAACTCGCAACTCGCCGCCGTCGTGGCGACGTCGGAGGCGGGCCGCGACGTTGTGCCCCTGGATGCGGCCAAGGCGCTCAATCGCCTGCGGGCGCTCAAGCCCGTGCCGTTTGTTCCCGATCGGCTGCCGGTTTTTTCCGCGATCGAAAAATATGCCGCCGCGCATCAAAAAAAACCCGCGATTGTTTGGATCGCCGATGGACTCGATCGCGGCCATGCGCGGGAGTTCGCCGGCAAGCTTACGGCTGTTTCCGGCGAACTCACCGTTGTTAGGGATTCAACAACCGTTCGCGCGCTCGCGGGCGTGCAAAACCAAACCGGCCGCCTCGATGTCCGGGTCCTCCGCGCGGCCCTCTCCGGCTCCAAGCTTGCCGGCCCCGAGCGGGGGGTTGTCCGCGCGCTCGATCGCAAGGGGCTTCAAATCGGCGAAGCATCGTTCGATTTTGGCGCGGCGAACGAGACGCAAGCCAGTTTCGAGATGCCCGTCGAATTGCGCAACGAGATCGCCCGCCTCGAAATCGCCCGCGAACATTCCGCGGCGGCGGTTTTTCTTCTCGACGAGCGCTGGCACCGGCGCCGGATCGGCCTCGTCAGCGGCGAAACGGCGGACATCGCGCAGCCTCTGCTCGCGCCAAGCTATTATCTCACGAAGGCGCTCTCCCCCTTCGCGGACGTCCGCGAGGCGAGCCCCGCCGCCACCGATCCAATACGCTCCCTTCTCGATGACCATGTGGCGATCATGATCCTCGCCGATGCCGGCATGGCGCCGGGTCAAGCGCATGACCGCCTCGCGCGGTTTGTCGAGGACGGCGGAATCCTCGTGCGCTTTGCCGGAACCCATCTCGCCGCTGCCTCCGGCGATCTCGTTCCTGTCCGGCTGCGCCGGGGCGGCCGCGTGCTGGGCGGCGCGATGTCCTGGGATACCCCGAAAAAACTCGCGCCCTTCGACCGCGAGAGCCCATTTTTTGGCTTGTCCGTCCCGGATGAGGTAACCGTTTCGCGCCAGGTGCTCGCCGAACCGGACCCCGGCCTCTCGGCCAAGACCTGGGCGCGGCTTTCGGACGGAACTCCGCTCGTGACCGCGGCGCGGCAAGGCAAGGGACTGATCGTTTTGTTCCATGTCACCGCGGACACGACATGGTCGAACCTGCCGATTTCGGGATTGTTCGTGGACATGCTGCGCAAAATCGTTGCTCTGTCGGGGGAGACCGCGAAGGATTCGGACGCGCAAGCCGGCGCCGGAACGAAAGCCCTTGAAGCCCCGGCCTTCGCGCCAAGCCGGAGCCTCGACGGTTTTGGCGTCCTTGGTCCGCCGCCGCCAAACGCGACGCCAATTCCCGCCGGGTTCGACGGCATCGCGGAACCCGAACATCCGCCGGGCTTTTATGGTCCGCCCGATGGGCTGATCGCCGTCAACGCTCTGGGACCGAAAGAAACGCTCAAGGCGGCGGATTATTCGGGATTTGGATTCATCGACGCGCCGCTGCGCGACAATGGCCCGGCCGATCTCAAGCCCTGGCTGCTCGCCGCCGCGTTTCTCTTATTTGCCGCCGATACCTTGGCCTCGCTTTGGCTCTCGGGCAACCTGCGTAAGCCCGCGCGGGGCGTGCTTGCTTGCGTTGTTCTCTTTGCCGTGGGTTCCTCGATGCTGGTCCCGGCGCGGGTCGCGGCCAAGTCCGGCGCCGCAAGCGTGTCCCCGCGCGATATTGGCGCCGCGCTGACGACGAGGCTTGCTTATGTGGCAAGCGGGGATACCAGGGTCGACGAGGTGAGCAGGCAGGGCTTGACGAGCCTTTCGCAGGTGCTGGCGCGGCGCACGTCGCTGACGCCCGGCGATCCCGTCGCAATCGATCCGGCGCGGGATGAATTAAGTTTTTATCCGCTTCTCTATTGGCCTATCGTGGCGTCGGAACCGCAGCCGCCGCACGAGGCGGTCGCCAAGGCCGCCCTCTTCATGAAACAGGGCGGCACGATTATTTTCGATACCCACGACGCGCTCGCTTCGCGACCCGGCGGGCCGCCGACGCCGGAAGCCAAATGGCTCAGGGCCTTGCTCGCTGGCGTCGATGTGCCGGAACTCGAACGCGTTCCCGCCGACCATGTCGTGACGAAAACCTTCTATCTCATCGACGGTTTCGTTGGCCGCTACACGACGGGCGCGACCTGGATCGAGGCACTGCCCCCCGCCCCCGCCGACGGCGGCCCGCGCCCGGCCCGCGCAGGCGACAGCGTCTCG
This sequence comes from uncultured Alphaproteobacteria bacterium, assembly GCA_963706215.1. Taxonomy (GTDB): domain Bacteria; phylum Pseudomonadota; class Alphaproteobacteria; order Rhizobiales; family Beijerinckiaceae; genus Methylocapsa. The sequence continues at coordinate 2,068,030 of OY970154.1, forward strand.
CCGATCATCATCACCGCCAACGATCTCGCGGCGGGCTGGGCCAGCGACCCCGACGGCGACAGCCTCTATTCGCTGGTGCCGGGAGGGGAGCGCCAGCACGAGCTCGCGCTGCGCGGGGGTGTCAATCTGGTGATGTACACGCTCACCGGCAATTACAAATCCGACCAGGTTCATGTGCACGACCTTTTGGAGCGCCTCGCGCATTGAAGGGGCGAGAGTTGGTCGTTAACAAGAAGTGGCAATGATAATTTAACGAATATCGCTGTTTCCTTCCCAAGATCTCACTTGAAAATTAAGCCGGAACATGCTGTAGTAAAAGAGATTTAGGACTATTCGGAGCCCGCTGTGGTTCAAAGACCGGAGCCAGATACAGAAACCAGCCAAAACATAAGCGCGATCGGCAGATCCGCCGCCTGTGCGCCACAACGATGGTTGCGATCGCCGGTTCTGCCGGTTTGTACTTTGGTTTAAGTCTAGGTCTTGAAGCCGGGCGGCATCTTGGGTGTCGAGGAACATCGCGGTAGGCCCGATCAGCCGCAGGACCCGCGGGCCAAAAGCGGGTACGTGCGGCAGGACTATGCGATCGCGATCGCCGAAAAAGCCGGATTCAAATTGGCCTGCTCTTCCGAGGTCAACGCCAATCCCAAGGACACCAGGGACTATCCCGACGGGGTATGGACCTTACCGCCGGCCTACCGTCTGTAGGACCAGGATAGGGAAAAATATTCGGCGAGAGCGACCGGCTCGTGGTGACATCGGCGCGCCGGGCGGTTCGTGCGCTATCCCTTCGGCTTGCTAACCGCGGCCATTGCGATCCGCGAGGGTCTGGTCATGGCTTCGAGCCGCAGCAGTTCGTTGAGCCTTGCCTCCGTCAACAACCCTTCTTCGAGGACGACCTCGGCAATCGTGCGCCGCTCGTCGAGCGCCCGGCGGGCGATGCGCGAGCAGGTCTCGTAGCCAAGCACGGGGCCAAGCGCGGTCACGAGGCCGATCGAGTTTTCGACGAGGCCGAGGCAGCGCGCGCGATCCGCCTCGATGCCGTTGACGCAACGGCTTGTGAGCGTGTCGATCGCGGCGGTCAGCATCCGTAGGGATTTCAGGATGGAAAAGCCGATCGTCGGCTCAAAGGCATTGAGCTGAAGCTGGCCGCCCTCGGCGCACATCGTCACCGTGAGATCGTGGCCGATGACGAGATAGGCGACCTGGCTCACGACCTCGGGGATGACCGGGTTGACCTTGCCCGGCATGATCGAGGAGCCAGCCTGGACGGCCGGCAGGCGGATTTCGCCAAAACCCGCGCGCGGGCCGGAGGAGAGCAGGCGAAGATCGTTGCAAATCTTCGAGAGTTTTACGGCGATCCGCTTCAGCACGCCCGAGAACAAAACAAAGGCGCCCATGTTCGAGGTCGCCTCGATCAAATTGGCGGCGAGCACCATCGGTTCGCCCGAGAGATGCGCCAGTTCCTCGACCGCAAGCGAAGCATAACGGGGATCGGCGGTGATCCCGGTGCCGATCGCGGTCGCGCCGAGATTCACCTTCCGGAACAGAGCGGCGGCCTCCCGCAGCCGATCGATGTCTTCCTTCACGGTGGTATGAAACGCGTCGAACTCTTGGCCGAGCGTCATCGGCACCGCGTCCTGCAATTGGGTGCGGCCGATCTTGAGCGCATCGGCGAATTCGACCGCCTTGGCCTTGAATGCATAGGCAAGCTCTTGCAGCGCCCCGATGAGGGGAACGGTCGCGAAGATCAGAGCAAGACGCAACGCCGTCGGATAGGCATCATTGGTCGATTGGGCCATGTTGACGTCGTCGATCGGGTGAAGAAACTGGTACTCGCCGCGCCGGTGGCCCAAGAATTCCAGCGCGAGATTGGCGACGACTTCATTGGCGTTCATATTGGTCGAGGTGCCAGCGCCGCCCTGGACCGCGTCGACCACGAATTGATCGAGGAAGCGCCCATCCTTGGCGATGAGATCGCAGGCGCGATCGATCGCATCGGCCTTCTCCGCCGGCAATTGCTTAAGGCGCCGGTTGGCGCGCGCCGCCGCCTGCTTGACAAGCGCCAAGGCACGGACGAGCTGGGGAAAATGCCCAATCGGAATACCGGTGATCGGGAAATTTTCGACCGCGCGCAACGTATGGATGCCCCAATAGGCCTCCGCCGGAACCTCCATCTCGCCGAGCAGGTCGTGCTCGCGCCTTGTCGCGACCCGATTGAGATCGATCACGCGGGGCGTGGCGAGCGTGACGGCGGCAGATGTGTCCTCGGCCGGCGAACGGCGGAACGGTTCGGGGTGTTCTTTTGTCATGAGAGGTAAACCGGTTCAAAAAGAGCTTAAACGGCCATGGCAACGATCGCCAAGCAATTGCGCCGCTTGCGGCCGTTACGGCCAGGCTGGGAGGACCAATGGCCATTCTCCATGACCGTCTCTATAATATGGTGACGGGCGACAAAAATTGACCCGCCTTTTAGGTTGAACTCATGGTTGCGAAATTAAAATAGAATTCGATGAACAACCGGAGGGAGCGTCATAAGTGCAAAGCTTCGGAAGATGGATGGTGCTCGCCGCGGGCCTTCTCTCGCCTCCCGCCTACACCCAAGACATGATGCGCCATGTCGATCTTTCGAGCCCGATGTTTTCCTCGGCCGGGATGACGCGGGCGGAGGTCGAGGCAAGCCTCAAGGCGGCGCCCGCCGGCGTGGATTTCTCCGGCAAAAGCCTCAATGGGCTCGATCTTTCCGGGCTCGATTTTTCCAACGTGAATTTCCGCGCTGCCCGGATGAACAAAACGAATTTTTCCGGGGCGAAGCTCGACGGCGCGGTGCTCGATCAGGTCTGGGCCATCGCCGCGGATTTTTCCGGCGCGAGCTTGCGGAAAGCCAGTCTTTTCGCAAGCCAGATGCAGGAGGCGAAATGCGACGGCGCCGATTTTTCCGGCGCCCGCGTCGCCGCCGATTTGTCCCGCGCCAGTCTGCGTAACGCCAAATTCATTGGGGCGGACCTTGCCGCCGACATGCGGAACCAGTCGATGGGGCTGATGCGCGCCGTGCTCAAATCCGCCGATCTCGCCGGGGCCGATTTCGAGAATGCCAATCTCGCCTTGACCGATCTGCAATTCGCGAAATTTCCGGGCGCGAATCTGAAAGGCGCCTCGCTCGCCGAGGCCGAGGCTGGCGGCGCCGATTTTCGTGGCGCGATCCTCGATCACACGAATTTCAACGGGACCGATGTCGCCTCGGCCCGGATCGATACCGTGCAGGAAAAGGCCTTTTCGGGCGCCAAGAACTTGGACCGGGCTTTTAAGGAATGAGGCTGTTAAACGCTGATGCGCTGTTTGGTATGCGGCCGCCGCGGCCGAAGGGATCAATTATAGGTCAAAAACTGAATATTCTCGCACCGGAAAACATTTTCGGCATCGCAAAGTTCGTTGACCGCGGTAACGACAGGCACGACCGTAATGGTCACTGCCTTGCTGCTCTTCGCGATCTCGCGCAATGCCGTGGTTACGGTCACGCGTTTCTTGGCCGGAGTGAGGGGATGCGGCGAGCGGAAATCATAGGATTCGCGGTGATCTTCGCTCACCTCGCAATGCCCGGCATCGCCAAGGCACCCGCCGTGCCCGAAGATGTGGAACGATCCAGCATACCCGTGCGCCAAATCCTTTGGCGTTTTTGCATCCGCCGTGGGATTGTTCAGGAAGATGCGTCCCTCGTAGGAGGCCTCGCCGTGAAAAATTCCGCTGATCTCGATGTCGGCGCGCACGAACCGGTGCTCCGGGGCCGCAAATTCAACCGCCACCGGCCGGGACGTAAATGTTCGTGCTGGACCCTTCCCGCGTGTCGGTGCAGCGAGCGCGCGGCGGTGCCCGGGAGCCTGCTTTGGCGCCGTGGGCGGTTTGCGTGGTGTTTTCACCATCAGCCTGTACCTCCTGCTGAAGCAACGGCCTGTGCGGCGGCGTAGTCATAACCAAGATCGTTGACGTTCAAGACATCCCGTACCCGGAAATTGAAGGGCGCCAAGACTGCGTCGAGAAGGTCCGTAGAAATATTTCCCAAGCCGTTCCGCACCTGCCAGAGCCACCAGATGCGATCAATCATCCCATGATGCGACCAGAATATAGGGTCGAAAGCCGCAGTGCCAACCACACCCATGTCGCCCGAAACCCAGCCGTGCACGGCATCATGCACATCTTCAATAGCGTCGTTAAAATCGCTCCAGTCGGTCCGCGACAGCACGTCGTCGACGTCGCTCTGCGCAGGTAAATCGTTGGGAACGCCCGGCTGGCGCTTGGTGTTACGCACCAACGAAGGATTGGCATTTGGCAGATTGACCCGGAAAGTGGCAAGCGGGTTGGGCTGATTGCCAGCGGTTGACACGCCAAAGATATCCGGGATTCCCCCCTGCCGTGGCGGGCGTAGCGTCCAGTCCCACCATGGCAGTGTGACGCCCGGAACGCGATCGCGCATCGCCATTTCGAAATTGTAAAGATAGGCCCGATGCCAGGGCAGAAAAAGCTGCATTTGCTGCGCTGAGTGTGCGTTATGCTGATGATGCCAGCAATACCAGCTTGGAACGCCGTGCAACCCCGCGAGGAATTGATAGCCGCGGTTGTCGGTGATCTGCATCATCTGACGATAGGCATCTCTGAATGCTGTGACCTGATCGTCCGAAAGGTTGTGCACACCCAGTCTCACCCGAAGTTCCCCTGCCATCGCCGTCAAAGCCCCGTCCCTCGCCCAGCTGGTTGGGATGAGGTATACCACCCTTGGTATCGAATACCAGACGCTCCCGCGGATAGCGGGGGCCATGACTTTTGCAATAGCTCGGCAAAAAACGGCTAAGGCACGGACGCCCGGCGAGCTTCAGGCCATTTGCAGCGGCGGCGATTTTCGCGGCGCGATCATCGATCATACCAGTTTCAACGTGACCGATGTCACCTCGCCCGGATCGACGCGGCGGACATTTAGGCTACGTGGCTCCGGCATATGACAGGGGGGCACTCGGCACTTCCGGCGCGCCTATCCTAGTTTGATCCTAAAGCTTGCGCCCACCGCACCGCGGTGCTGGACTTCGGCATGCGTCACCCGGCTTCCGTCGCGTTTGCGCGGTTTGTCCGCTGGCAACCCACGATGGGGCTGATGTGCTAAAACTTTGCGTGGCGCGCTCCGGGCCTTGCATCCCCGCGATATGCGGCCGCGCGGCGGGGACGCAACCGCCGCGCGAGTTTCAGCCTGGCATGTCGTGTGCGCGATCCCGAGATGGCGCTACGCGATCATGTCCTTACCTATGGAGGATAGACTGCATGCCGTCAGCCGGCATGGCATGTGTCGTGGATCGTATAGCCGCCCGTGCTCGAGGCATTCTTGAACGTCAGCGCGCCGGAGGCACGATCCAGGTAGTAGTAGCCACCGTGCACCGCGTCGTGCCAGGCGATTTGGCTCTTGGTGATCTTGGCCGGAAACGAGTCGACGGTGCTCCGGTCGTAATCGACTTTGACGCCCCACGTCGTTCCACTTTTCGGATTGGTGCATTGGAATTGGGAGAATTGATCGCCCCGGGGTTGACGACCCGGCTGAGCGGCAGCCGCGCCAATCGAGGCGGCCAGCATCGCGACAGCAAGCCCCAAAGTCACCGCGAACCCGCCATAGGCGGCGGCACCTTCGCGGGATAAGGATTCCGGAAGAGTAGGCATCAGCTTTCTCCAATTGAGTGTTGCTCGTTAGCTTTCCGGAGATAAAGCGCTGCCGCTGCAAATGGTACTGGGAAGAATACGGGGAAGGCCACCTCGGCTGGCAGCTTAACGGTGCTGTCCGAACCCCTAGGCCTAAGCCGGCATTCCCCATCTAGCCGTCGGTTTCAGCTTCGTCCTGCTTCCTTTCCGCGCGCCGTGCTATTCGCCGAGCACTCTGCGCACGAGGTCGATCGTGTTCTTCGCGCTGAGTTTGCGCATGATGTTTTCGCGGTGAAACTCGACGGTGCGCGGGCCGATGCCAAGCACGCGCGCGGCTTCCTTGCTGGAGGCTCCCCTCACGATTTGAGCCAGCGTCGCGCGTTCCCGTGGCGTCAACAACTCATGACCAGGAAAAGGCTTCAACATGATGTCCAGTGCGCCGCTCAGTTTCTTGATTTCCCGCTTGGCTTGCGTGAGCTCGGGAGCTTCCAGAAGCTCCCAATCGCCGTTTCGCCTCGTTATGGTGCATTTGTGTGCACGTGCCACGTCCAGCATGTCCACGGCCCTGCTCGCCTGGAGCGAGTAGGTGCACAGAACGATCATTTTCTGGCCGGCGAGAAATCGATCGAGTTCATGCTCGTACTCGCAGAACTCCTCCCAATGTTTCGATTCGAACCTGAAGCGATCCAGCGGGGTGCGTATTGAGCCATGAAAACCAAAAAGCCGTGCATTGCCGCTAACCCTCATCCCCTCGTAGCCCCTGGCCAAGGCGCCGTTGAGCTTCTCGCTCCAGCGGCCGGTGATTTTAGTCAGTATCTCGATGCGCCCGTGTGCCAGATGCTGGTCGAAATCCGGTATTTCGCGGCATAACAACTTCTTTGCGTCTTCTTCCGTGATCGGGCCGGAGACCACCCACACGCAGAATTCGTTGCTTGCCAATCCGGCCGCGAAATAGGTGGCCGCTGTGTCAAGCAGGTCCGCCTTGGTCTCGAAGAAAATACAAAGATGCGCCCCCCAGGGCATGTCGCCCATGACGGGAATGCCGGTCTTGCGTAACGCCAGATCGGGGGAATGCTGCCCGGCAAATTCGGCTGCGGCCCGTCGTGGCGGCGGGACCTTGCGGCCGCGGCTCTGAATTGGTTTGTCGCTCGTCGCACGCTCGCGCGAGCGTAACGGCTCGCCCGCCTTCTCTCTGAACTTCTTGGAATCCGATGACACGGCGCGCTCGCCTTCCAGGCGGGAGGGAACTCGTCTCTCAGCCACCGGCGTCTCTTACGGAGCCACGGCCAACAATAATCAATATTGCGTCTTCTCTGACCGATTAGCGACTCTTTTATTCTTCACGGTTACGTGGAGCCCCGAGGTGCCGCCGCTTTCGATTGTAGACGGCCGAAAGTAGGCCACTCACGTCTTTCGCCCGTCGATAATCCGGAACGGCCCGGCCTTTTGGGTTGCTATTTCGATCTGGTCCGTCCAACCAGCCAGCATTCCAAAATCAGCAAGAGGTGGTCAAAACTGGTCAGCGCCCGCGCCCGGCAGGGCGTACAGGTGCGTGCACGGCTGCGTCCACTGGGCTTTTAATTCGCCCGGTCGAACCACGGCTCGCTGAAAGTGGGCAAATTTTGGTCGAGGACACAATCGATCTGGACGGTCGGCGAGGGGTGGCCGCGCAGAAGGCCGCCAAGGTGCGCCGTCGGCTCGCCGCAGTCGACGCCGGCCATGCGGCGCCGCGGGCGCGTCAGGAGGAACTGGAGAACTTGCTTCTCGCCGCGCCTGCCGCCAGCTGGGTTGAAGCCGTGGCCAAGGTGCGTTATCTTCTGATCCTGTTTGCGCAGTCGCGGGCCGGCGAAGATCTGAGGCGGGCCAGGCTCATCGCGGACGTTTTCGCCGACTTCGAGCGGCTGCTTGCGGAACCGAAAACCCCGCCCGTCGCGGGTGATGCCTGGCTCGCACCCGCGAGCCTCGCGCGGAGGAGGATTGCGATGGCAAAAGGTCAGCAACGCGGAAACCGCGAAGCCAAGAAACCGAAAAAGGAAAAGCCCAAGGTCGCGGCGACCGCCCAGGCGCCGTTCGGGCTCAACCCCCCGAGATCGACGGCGGCGAAGGACGATCGAGGCAAGAAGAAATAGCACGCCATAACGCAACTTGGCTCACATGCGATCAGCGCGAGAGGGTCCGCGTTGGGCCGGAGTTGGCTGTTTTGGAGATACCCACGGCACGGCAGCTCGCCCTCCGGCCCGCGCGCGTTAGGTCCACAACGGGAACAGCCGCCCTGAGTTGAGCGAACACCGGCAACTCTTCATTTTCAGATTTCAAGCTGACCCGCCCACCGCGCAAGATTGGTTGCGGGAGCCGATTGGCGGCGACGCTCGAGCGCTTCACTCCCCGTAATTCTCTTCGAGATAAGCCCCGATGGTCTCGGCGCCCGGCGGATCGATTGGCGTGCCAAACGCTTGATCGTTTTGGCGACTTCCGCATCCCAACGCGCCGCGTCGAGAAAAGGCGAATTCATAAGTACATAGTTGCGCGCGGGGATAGCGGGCGCGCGGCGCAAAGGGAAGTGAACCGTCCGGGTCAGCCGTGCAGGCTAATTTTGCGTCCTTCCCGGCCTCACCGGAGAGGATGCGTTAGCCCTGGCGTAACTCCAGCCGCGCGCTATAATGCCTTATCAGGAAAATGGCGGGTTGATTTGCGGCCCTCTTGCACTAGGCAAACCGGGAGTTTCCGCCGTTCACTTGCTTTGATTGCAGCGAGGAAGCGATGAACGCATCATCCATCCCGCCAAAGAGTAGCCGTGGCGCGACGGGCGCCGAGGCGATTGGCATAGCCGTAGTCGTAGCTCTTGCCCTTGGTTTCCTTGGCTTCTTGGAGTTTAAGAATGTGCTAGTAGGCCCTAAGTCGGGCGGCTATGTGAAGATCAGCGCGATCGTGGGGGAATGGCAGGCGGCTGGCCGCCCCTGGCGCATCGTGTTTCGAGTGGACAAGACGATTGGCATGAGCTCCGTTGGTTCCGCGGAACCAGATACCATGGAACCGGGTACGTTTCGCCTGTGGACGGAGGGCAATGTCTTGATCGACATGAGGAACGGCAGGAATTTCACGGCAACGTTTAGAGGGCTCACGCCCAACCAGTTTGACCTTGTGGACTCGGAGAACGGAGCGGTGACGGTCTTCGCGAGAGCGCCGTAGCGCCGATCAGCCAGAAATCACCGCCATCCACCAGCGGTCTCCCCTCGCGGCCGCCGGATCTTTCCCATTCCATCTTATCCTGAGAACCGCTTCACTCCCCGTAATTCTGCTTGAGATAATCCCCGATGGTCTTGGCGTCCGCCGAATTGATCGGCGCGCCAAACGCCTTGATCATTTTGGCGACTTCCGCATCCCAATGCGCCGCATCGAGAAACGGCGAATTCATGGGAATGTAATCGAGGCTGTGACAGGCGCCGCACTGGCCCTCGACAACATCCACCCCCGGCGCCTGCTTGAGATGCACGGCGGGTTCATCGGCACTGGCCGAAGCCGGGACAAAGGCCAGCGCGGCAAAAATCGCAATCCACCGCATGGCCTTTTCCTCAAGCGATATCGAGCGTCACGGTTTGCGCGGCGTTGTTATAGCCCGCCGGGTTTGGGATCGGCTCCTGCGTCTGGGTTTGGCCGATCTCGTTGGTGGCGCGGGCGGTGAGCGCCAGTTTGCCGCGCCGCTCGGGGGTAAACTCATGGCTCCAGGTGCGGAAAGCGAATTTGCCGGGATTTTCTCCGAGCACCGCTTGCATCCAGCTTTTGCTATTGTCAGCCGAGATTTCGACGGAACGGATGCCATAGCCCCCATCCCAGGCGATCCCGCTTATGGCCGTATTGCTCCCCGCCTTGACGCGGGCGCCATCATTTGGGCTGGTGATGAGCGAGTTCACGACGATCTCGGTGATCGGCGTGGTGACGGCCGTCTCCTGCGACACGAACCGCGCCACCAAAGGGAATTTCCCGACGGGAATCCGGTAGGCCGTCTTCATCCAGTACCCATCGAAGGGCCTGGTCACGGCCGTGATGCGGGTAATGTGCTTCACCCAATAGGTCGCGGTCCAGCCGGGCACGACGATCCGCGCCGGAAAGCCGTTCCAACGCGGCAGCGGCTCGCCGTTCATCTCATAGGCGACGAGCGTCGTCTCTTCGATGGCTTTCCACACGGGAAGGCTTTTTACGAGGTCCGGCGTGCTGTCGACGACGGGGCCGTCGGCGCCGTCGAGCACCACTTCGACCGCCCCCTTATTGAGCCCAACCAAGCCGAGCACATCCTTGAGCCTGGCGCCCTTCCAGCGCGCGCAGCCCATCGCGCCAAAGCCCCATTGGACGCCGGCGACATGGGGCTGAAACAATCCGCGGCGATTTCCCGCGCATTGGCAGACGGCGGCGACTTCGAACGCGGGCAGCCTCTTCAAGTCGTCGAGGCCGATTTGTAAATCGCCCTTGGCGCCCTCTCCGCCGATATTCAGCTTCCAAGTGCTGGCATCGACTTGCGGAATGTCCGCGAGATGATAGCGGATGAAAAATTCGTCGTTGGGGGTGATGGCGGTGCGCAAATAAGCGAGCGGCGCCTCGTAATTGGGCGGCCGGTAGGTCAGTTTGATCAGGGGCTTTTTGCCCGGCAGAGTATCAAGAACGGCTTCCGCCCGCGTTCCCGCCGGCAGCAAGGGCGAAAGCCAGAGGGGACCGCTGTTTATTGACCCGGCGCCGCCCGCCGGAGCCGTCAAGGCGCCGCCGCCCCCGAATGCCAGCGCCCCTCCCGCCGCTTCCAGCAAACCGCGCCGTGTGATCATGAAGCTTCTCCGTTGAGGCGGCTGCCAGCCAGCGCCTTTGGTAGGTAAGCCACGGACGGGGCAAATCTTCAAATCTCGATTAAGTGAGGAATGGCTCTCCTATTTTAATCGGTGTTGCCTATCGTATGTATATTTTCCTGCCAAATTTGTTGCGCGTCCGATGAACCGCAACGGATATCTCACCGGCCGCGCGGATGCGCGGAGCGGTAGGCTTCGAGAAGCCTCGCGCTATCCACGGCGGTGTAGATTTGGGTCGTCGAGAGCGAGGCATGGCCCAAAAGCTCCTGGATCGCGCGGAGGTCGCCGCCGCGCTCCAAAAGATGGGTGGCGAAGGAATGGCGCAGCGCATGCGGCGTCGCGTCATCGGGAAGCCCGAGCGCGCCGCGCAAGCGTGCGACGGTGAGCTGGATGACGCGGGGGCCAAGCGGCCCGCCCTTGGCGCCAAGGAATAGGGGTTTTTGGGGCGCGAGCGCATACGGGCAAAGCGCGATGTAAGCTTCTATTGCTTGGCCGACCGGCGCGATGATTGGCACGCCGCGGGTCTTTTGGCCCTTGCCGGTGACCGTCAGAACGTCGCGTGCGCCAACCGGCGCCTCGGAGCGCTTGATCGCCAAGGCTTCCGAAATGCGCAGGCCCGCGCCATAGAGCAGGCTCAAAACGGCGGCGTCGCGCGCGATGATCCATGGGGGCCGGTTTTCTCCGGCCCGTGTGTCCACGCGAACCACCTGGCGTGCCGCGGCGATGCTCAACGGCTTTGGCAGGCCGCGCTTGATCCTTGGCGGGCGCAGCGCCGCGAAGGCCAGGGCCTTGCCCTTGCCATTGCGTTCAAGATAGCGTGCGAAGGAGCGCAGGCCCGCGAGCTGGCGCAGGAGCGACCGGCTGCCCGCGCCCAGCTCCCGCCGCGCCGCCAAAAAGGCGCGCAGATCCGGGGGCGCGAGGCCCGCGAATGTGGCAAGCGAGGGAGCCTCGCCGAAATGCGCCGCCGCGAAGTGCAAGAATTGCCGCAGATCGCGCGCGTATGAGGTCGCCGTATGCGGCGAAACGCGGCGCTCGCCGGCGAGATGCGCGAGCCAGTCTCGTGCCTGCGCGGCAAGTTCGGAATCGGCGGGCAAAACATCAGGCAAGGCGCTTACCGCCCCCATGGTCCCGAGGGGTGTTCATGCTTGATCATAGCACGCGCGTGCCCTAACAATTCGTTGCATTGTCTTATGGCTGCACCGCTGGCCCCAAACAAGCGGAGGACGCCCCGATGTCATTCGTGCGATTGACGCGCCCCGACGGTTCCCCAGTCGCCATCAATCCGGACGAAGTCGTCCACGCGGCGCCCGTGCCGGCGAGCGGCCCCCTGATGGGACCGCTCAGCACCGGAACCCGGATCGTATTTCGAAATCAGTCGCATCCGGATGTCCGCGAACTCCTCGATGAAGTGATTGCCCGGATAGACGCGGCGCGATCCACCCGTGCTGCCGCCGTCGCGGCTCCTGCTCCCGTAACCCGCCGCGCGCCCCGCGATAGCCGGTCATAAGGCATGCGGTTACGCGCCGATTTTTGGGTGGCGGCCTATCTCAGACGCTGCGCGCAAGAAGGCGCCTTTGCCGTGCTGCGCCGCCGGGGTGCTCCGGAAGCCGGCGCGATTTTTGTCAAGATCGACAGGCTCGACGGTTTCGCCGCTTTGTTCGGACCGGCGCCGCAGAGCGAGGTGAAGGATGGCCAAGACCGGCTTTTCGTGAGGCTCCATCGCGACCCCTGGATCGATCCGGCCGAGGCAGAACAAAAACTCGCCCGCCAAATCAGTTTCGATCCGGATGTTTGGATCGTCGAGACGGAGGACAGGCAGGGCCGCTGTTTTCTCGATGTCGCCGGGTGATTGGGCAATGATCGTGCCAAATGTTTCACGACGGCGGGATCTATTTCAAAAAGAGCACCCGGGAGGGGATGCGGCAGTCCGAAGGCTATTTGGCGGAGCACCTAAGACTGGACCATAAAACCGGCGGCGGCATTTTCCAGCCTCTGGGGGCGTTTCTCAACCTTCAACCAAGAGCACGATGTAAAGCACCCAAAACATTCGTTACTACACAAGCCGCGCTCGCCCCAAAAAATGCACCGGCGCCCGCGCAGGCTGCAAAGTATATACCAAAAATCCATCTCACTACCCCCCAACTCCAAACAGTACTTGGGAGGTTGGTGCTCGATTCGCTATAAAATCTTCGGCAATATTGAACATTGCTCACGTTCCGTAAGCAGTCGCCCGAGTAACTTGAGCTACGTCGAGTCCAAGTGTCCAGCAACAATAACCCCCATAAATGCGCCTAATACTAAAGCTATGATTGCAAAAAACGCCAAGAAATCGAAACCGGGGACGGCGTCTGGAACACTGACAGACATGGTCTGAAGGCCTCGTGCTTGTCGGCGGCGGAAGGCTAAATCATTTTGCTCCTGCCGGATAGTGGATTCGTCGCGAGGGCATTTCACGGTCACACCGCTAATTCGGGCAAAGACGTCCCCACCAAAAAGACGTCCCCACCAAAATGTTTGACGTGAAAACATTTTGGTAGGATTGACAGCCGGACACCTATACTGCCCGCCACGGCGGCCGGTGTCGGAAATGGGCGCCGCTGCCGCGCAAAAACGGAGATCTCCGGCTTGAAGCGCATCGTGCCCGAGCGAAAAAAGCGCAAGAAACGCGACGCGACGATGCGCGTCGGGGCCGGCGCTGTTGAACTCGTCAAGCGCGGCGCCTCGCGCTACGCCTTCAGCGATCCCTATCATATCGCGATCGAACTGAGCTGGAAGGAGTTCGCGCTCGCTTTCCTTGGCCTGGAACTCGGCATCAATGTCGTCTTCGCCTTGCTCTACCTCGCAAGGCCAGGCTGCATCACCAATGCGCGGCCAGGCTCGTTCTCCGACGCATTCTTCTTCAGCATCGAGACTCTGGCGACCGTCGGTTACGGAACCATGTCTCCCGCAACGCTGTATGGTCATGCTGTTTCGGCGGTTGAAATCGTCTGCGGCATGGTCTTCACCGCTATCATGACCGGTCTTTTGTTCGTTCGCTTTTCGAAGCCGAAACCGAAAATACTGTTTGCCGATCAGGCCATCGTCACGAGTCACAATTGTTCGCCGACCTTGATGGTGCGCATTGCCAATGGGCGCATGACCTTGCTGACCAATGCCACGGTGCAGCTGGGAGTGCTTTTGTTCGAAGAAAGCGCGGAAGGCCATTCGCTGCGCCGATTGCACGACCTCGCGCTGTCGAACACGCGTCTCTCTCTGTTCGCGTTGACCTGGACCGTGATGCACGTCATCGACGAAACAAGTCCGCTTGCCGGCTACGACGCCGAGCGGTTCGAGGAGGGCGACGCGCGACTGTTTCTGAGCATCGAGGCACGCGATAACGCGATCGGCGCCTTTGTCCATGACATGCGCGTTTATACCGCCGCCGATGTCTTGTTCGGAGTGCACTATGCAGAAGCGGTCACGCTCGACGATCAAAGGCGGCCCGTCGCCGATCTCACCCGCCTGAGCCTGGTCGAGCCGGACCACGCCGCTCCGTGAGCTGACGTTCACTCGGGCGCGTTCTCGATCGGATCGTGGCGCTTCACGTCGAAGCCAAACATGTCGAACGCGCGCCGCATGTGCTCCGGCAAGGGCGCGGTGACGTCGAGCGTGCCGCCACCGGGATGCGGCAGGATCAGGCGGCGCGCCAAAAGATGCAGCTTGCGGTCGACCGCGTCCGGTATCGTTCGCAGCGGATCGTTGCGGCGCGGATCGTTGCCCGGCATTGCGCCATATTTGGGATCGCCGATGACCGGGTGGCCGATCGCCTCGGCATGAGCGCGCAGCTGGTGGGTGCGCCCGGTGATGGGTTTGAGCGATACCCAGGCCAGCCGCGGCGCGATTTTATCGACAATCGCATAATACGTCACCGAATGGCGGGCATCCTCGTCGCCATGCCGGGCGACCCGCATCTTTTCAAGTTTCTCGCGTGCCTCTTCCTCACGGCGTGCAGGCCGGGCCTGGCCCATGCCCTCGCCTTTCGCCAGATAAAGGGAGATGCGGCCTTGCGCCGGCTTGGGCACGCCTTCAACGAGAGCCCAATAGATTTTTCGTGCCTGCCGCGAGCGAAAAATTTCGCCGAGATCGGCGGCGATGCTCCGCGTCTTCGCGACGAGCAAAACGCCCGAGGTATCGCGATCGAGCCTGTGCACCAGCACAGGCCGGTCGCCACGCTCGTTTGGCATCGAGGCGAGCATCCCATCGATATGGCGCGCCGTTCCCGAGCCGCCTTGCACGGCAAGCCCGAAAGGCTTGTCGAGCACCAGGAGATCGCGATCCTCGTAAAGGATCATGTCTTGGAGCGCGCGCAAATCCGGTCGCGAAATCTCGCGCGCAGGCACCACCGGCACAACGAGCTTCAACGGCGGGACGCGCACGCGTTGGCCCTTCGCGAGCCGCGTCGCGGTCTTCACCCGGGCGCCATCGACGCGCACCTCGCCGGTGCGCACGATCTTGTTGAGATGCGAAAGAGACAGCGCCGGCATGCGCCGCCTGAACCAGCGGTCGAGGCGCATCCCTTCCTCGTCCTCGCCAACCTCGAACGTTTGAACGCCCACGCGGCAGCTCCTAGACGATGATTTTAGTTCGCCTAAAGCGTCTCATCATCGAACAATGCTTTAGTTTTAAAATCTTCAACGTTCGCGAAACCGGTTTCCGCCGCCGGAAATAATACTCTAATATGGCGTGCGGATCGACCGCGTTGGCTCCCTTGCCTTTCTTGCCCGCCTCGATCTCATAGCTCACGCGCTGCCCTTCGTTCAAGGAGTTCAGGCCCGCGCGCTCGACCGCCGCGATATGCACGAAAATATCGCGTCCGCCATCGTCCGGTATCATAAAGCCATAACCCTTGTCCGGGTTGAAGAATTTGACTGTTCCCTGCTGCGACATGGAACGCAGTCCTTCCCATCGCTTTTGCCTCATCCGATCGGGCCGCCGCGATGCTCGCCTCTTGCCTTGCCGGTTCGAATTCGCGGAGAGGCGAATCCGATCCCAAGAAAGTGGGGCAGCCACGCGCTTTGGCAAGCGGCCTCATACCTCGTTCGGCCAATCTGCGGAGGCGTTTGACCTAAACTTCGCGTCGGCGTCCGTGCCGGCCGGTGTTTCGCGAAGTCTCACAAGATGGGCGGCACCGAAATTTCCCGCGCGCGGCAACCTTGGCGGCTGACCTCCGGGCAGGCGTGAAAATCGCGCAGATCCTTGGAAAAACAAATCCTCACCTCTTGCAGGACACCGTTTGCGCAGGCCACGCCAAGCATGCCGGGCCGCAACCGGGAGTTGGCGGCGATGAATGCGCGCGCGACATCGATAGGCGTCCAGGTCTGTTTCTCCTTGGCGGCGACAAACGGCGCGGGAATGACAATTGAATCGCGCGCGCGCCGCACATCGGCGAAATAGTCGGTTGGACTTTTGCCCGAACATGTGCCGTGCTTGCGCCATTCATAGCGGGCAAGTCCTTCGCTAGGATAGAGTCCCTGCGTGCTCTCGATCGCCAGGCGCGACGGGAACCGGGCGGCGGGACCGCAGTCCGACGGATAGCCATGCTCATACTGGGGCCACAGCCCATGCACGACGAAGCCGAGATTAGCGCCAGTATTGCATTGGCCGCGCGCCCTCGCGCTCGCGGGCGTCTCGCAAAAGCCCGAAGACCAGGAGAGCGAAAGAACGTAAAAGTCGAAATCTCCGGGCGTGCTCGCGGCGCCGCGCAACGCTTGGACCCTTAGCGGCAAGGAAGACGCCGGGCCGGCGCAGCGATCCGGCCCGCAAAAAGCGGCCCGCGGCGCGGCCAGCGAGGGGCACCCCCCCGCGAGCGAGGCAAAGGCAATAAAGGCAATAAAGGCTGCCAAAAAACCAGCCGGATTGCTTGACGGCAGCCTAGCCGACATTATCGGCAACCCCTCTCATGGCCGCGCCATTTTGCAATCGGGCGCATAGGCATCGTTGCGGTCGAGCCCGCTGACGCACCATTCTACGCCGAAACCGAAGCCTATGATGCCAAGATCCTCGTTGATCGAATAGGAAACCCGATGCGATTTTGCATCGTTTAAGTATGCCCGCGCGGTGCAATAGCGGCGGGGAATATAATCCAAGCCGTTCGTTTTGTAGCCGATTTCCGCGACCTTTCCGAAGCCCAGGATGTCAAGGCCGGTATTCCAGAACTCGGCTTCGCGATCATGGAAACGCCCCTGTATCCTTTCGAAAACGGCGGGGTCGTCGCAAGCGGGCAACACATCGTCGTAGGGAATATACCGCCGCTCCGCCGGAACCAGCGGGCGCGCGGCGGCGGGCCCAAGGGACGCGCCGGCGGCGGCAAGCACCGCCGCGCAAACGGACAACAAAACCAACGCGAAAGGCAAGCTTGAAATTTGTCTTACCATACCCGGCAATGCCTCGATCCGTCCGTTTGCGGGCGTTTCGCGAAACGCCGCGTATCAGCCGCGATTATAGACATCCTGGAGCCGGACAATATCGTCTTCGCCCAGGTAGGAGCCGGTCTGCACCTCGATCAATTCGAGGTCGATCCGGCCGGGATTCGCCATTCTATGCACGCAACCGATCGGCAAATAGATCGAACTCGTTCTCGTGCACAAGATGAACCTCATTGCCCCGGGTGACCTCGGCCGTTCCCTTGACGACGACCCAATGCTCGGCGCGATGGAAATGCTTTTGCAGGGACAAGCGCTCGCCTGGCTTCACGACGATGCGTTTGACTTGGTAGCGCGCCCCGGAATCGACCGATTGATAATAGCCCCATGGCCGGTAGGAGCGCCTATGTTCCAGTGCTTCCGGGCGATTCTCGGCTTTCAGGAGATCGACCAGTTGCTTGACGCTATCGCCTTGCGCCTTGTTGAGCACCAAGACCGCATCCTGGGTGGTAACGACAATGACATCGTCGACGCCGACGACGGTCGTCAAATGGTCGTCGGAGCGGACATGAACATTTGACGCATTCATGACGACGCCGCGGCCCCGGATCGAATTGCCCTTGCCGTCGCGTTCCGACAATTGCCGGACCGCCTCCCAATTGCCGACATCCGACCAGCCTATGGCGGCGGGGACGACAGCGGCCTTGCCGGTGCGCTCCATGACCGCGAAGTCAATCGATTTCTTCGGCGCCCCGGCGAAGGCTTCCGCGTCGAGAACCAAAAAATTCAAATCCGGTTTGGCCTTGGCGACGGCTTCCGCCGCCGCCGCCGCCATGTCCGGCTCGAAATTTCGCAACTCATCCTGCATCACATCCGCGCGAAAGAAAAAATTGCCGGAGTTCCAGAGATAATTCCCGGCAACATATTTTTCCGCCGTTGCGGCGTTGGGCTTTTCGACGAAGGCCTCGACCTTCAACACGGCGCCGTCGGACGTTACCGTCTTTCCGGGCTTGATATAGCCATAGCCAGTGGCGGGCGCGTCCGGCTTGATGCCGAGCGTCACGATATAGCCTTGCGCCGCCGCTTCGGCCGCCGTTTTGCACAAAGCCACGAAACCTTCTCCATCGCGCACCACGTGATCGGCGGCCAGAACCGCGACGATCGTGTCCGGCCCCAACTGTGCCGCGAGCTCGGCGGCAACCGCCACCGCTGGCCCAGAATCGCGCCGGACCGGCTCAAGAACAATGCGCGCCGCGCGCTTGATCTTCTGCAACTGCTCGGCGACGAGAAAACGATAAGCATGATTGGAAATGACAATCGGCATTTCGAACACGCCGTCGGCAAGCATTTCGGTCGCCATCTGGAAGGTGGAGTGCGGGCCAACGAGAGAAATGAATTGCTTCGGCAGGCTTTCGCGCGATTCTGGCCAGACCCGCGTTCCCGCGCCGCCGCACATAATGACCGGAAGGATTTTCACGTTTTCCCGCTCCCTCGCGAAGAATATCGATAGTCCATTCCCAAACCTGTTTTACGCCAAGCCGAAGTCTAAACAGTTCTCGACACCTTGAGGAAGTCCAATATTTTCGCTTCCGTGCCTGGCTCGACTGGAAAGCCTGATGGGACCAATCCTACTGCACCGCACAACTTAAATTCTTCCGAGTTATTCTGACAATCATAATGTTGATACTCTCGGAAATTTCCCGGCCCCGCAAGAGCTTGAATCATGTCCTTCTCCATCGTTCTTTCACCCACGCTGATTCCGGGTAAATTGCAAATCCAGACAACTCTCCGTTTGTCGGCATGCTTTTTTTGAAATTGCTCAAGCCAGGTGTTGATGTGATCATCCCGTGCCCCGTATCCAATTACCAATAGCCGCTCGCTGCCAAGCACAGCGTCAATAAACGCTCTATAATAGTATCCGAATGGTTCGGGATTAAGGGCCAACTTGGCGACCTTACTGAGGCCAGAGATGATTGGAGACGCTGAAACAATCTGTCCTGCGGAGTGTTGATCGCTGACCGACACTTCTAACGATTTGACGGCAGCCTGAGAGTCGCTGTATTTGCCGACGCCGAATTGACCTCGCATGTAACCAAATCGCACGCTTCCGTGCAGATGCGCTAAAAGAGGCTCGGTGGCGTCCCGCCAGTTATCGAATAAACGAGCGTCGAACGCATTAACTGTCCAAATGTGCCCTTGCGTGGGTTCCTCTACGGGGCCGGTGAAGCCGTCGAACCACGATGACCGCGCACCATCGACCAAGTCGTCGTAATTGAGAGTAAATACACTGATTTGAAATTCCTCTTCAAGACTTTGAATGAAAGTATGCAGCGGAAGACGGTCTCCAGATGTGCTAACCGACTTGTTATTTATCGCCGTGTATATCTCCGAAATGATGGAGCGTCGCACCGCCAAGAGGACGGTCCAATCACATAGAAGATCGAACCTACGTCTTACTTCTGTAAAGGCTCCAATAACCGGATGATATCGATCGCTCAAATTGCCGGGGTCAGCGCTCACAACAAGTGGCTGTAATTGCTCGACAGCGTGCAAAATCAGCTCGAAATCGACGTCACGAAAGGCACCAGACAACGCGCTATGAATTGCAGGCAAGATGGGAAAAGGTTTGTCGATGGAGAATGGATATTTCTGATCGGGTCCATAAACAAACGGAACGCCCCGGCGCACTGCCGCCGGATATTGCAAGCGCGCAATTCGCTCTGTAAGCTCGGCTGTGGAGGGCATACCTGAAACCACCCCTGGCGGCCCGAGACCGAGCTTCAGAGTCGATCCTGCCCCGAGAAGAATCGTCAGCGTCGGCTTCATTGTTTCGTTCTATACGACAGACGGAGGATTCCCGTCTCATAAATCTTGGTTAGCGAAAATTTCTCTCCGGCGCGCTTCCACGAGACAATTTCCCATGGATCATCTCTTGGCGCTCGCCGCCGATCCCTCGGCATGACTTGCCCTCGTCACACTGGTCGCGATGGAGATCGTGCTCGGCGTCGATAATCTCGCGCGACGTTGATCGCCGGCGGATTTGGCTTTCATTTTCCCAAGGGCTACATCTAGGCCGCTTTGGCTTTTTCCGGCGCGGCCGAGGGCCTCGACAGGCTCGCCAGACGCAGGCGCAAACAACCGCCGAAATGAAATGGCAGAGGGCGGCAACCCCACTTTGACGGACGACGGCGCGGCCATCGCGGAAATTCTCCTGCCGGTCGCGATCGATCATTCCTATTCCTATCTCGTTCCGCGCGGCATCGCCGTCGCGCCGGGCGATTTTGTCGAAGTGCCTCTCGGCACGAGAATGGCCAATGGCGTCGTCTGGGAGGCGCGGCCGGGGACACGCGAGCGGGCCAATCTGAAAGCCGTTGCCGCGCGCCTCGATATTCCACCGCTTCCCACCAATTTGCGAACATTCGTCGATTGGGTGGCGCGCTGGACTGTTAGCCCGCGCGGCATGGTTTTGCGCATGGCGATTGGTGCGCCGTTTCATGCCGGGCCGGAACCGGCGCGGGTTGGAGTTCGCCTCAAAGGACCGCCTCCGCCCCGCATGACCCCTGCCCGCGCGCGCGTCCTCGCCGCGGCGGAAGGCGGCCTTGCTTTCTCCAAGGCGGCGCTCGCCAAGGCCGCCGCCTGTTCGAGCGGCGTCATCGAAACGTTGATCGGCGAAGGCGCGCTTGAGACGATCGCGCTGCCGCCCGAGCCGGCGGCGCTCGCCTACGATCCGGCTTTCGCCAGGCCATCCCTTGAGGCCGCGCAGGAAAACGCCGCGTCGATTCTAATGGAACGTGTCCAAGCCCGTGCGTTCTCGGTGACCCTGCTCGAAGGCGTAACCGGCTCCGGCAAGACGGAGGTTTACTTCGAGGCCGTCGCATCCGCTCTCGAGGCCGGGCGCCAAGGCCTGATCCTCGTGCCCGAGATCGCGCTCACCGCGCAATTTCTCAGCCGTTTCGCGGCGCGCTTCGGGGCGCGTCCGGGGGAATGGCATTCAGGCGTCAGCGCGCGGAAGCGCGCGCGGCTGTGGCACGCGGTCGCCCAGGGCGACGTCAAGGTCGTTATCGGCGCGCGATCGGCGCTGTTTCTTCCCTTCACGGATCTTGCCACCCTCATCGTCGATGAAGAACACGAGAGCGCCTATAAGCAGGAGGACGGCGTTGCCTACCACGCCCGCGACATGGCCGTGGTGCGCGGACAAATCGAGAAATCGGCCGTCGTCCTCGTCTCGGCGACGCCGTCGATCGAGAGCCGCGTCAATGCCGCCCAGGGCCGCTATGGACATCTCACGCTCGCGACTCGTTTCAAGGCCAAGGCGCTGCCGAAGATCGCGGCGATCGATCTTCGCGTCGAAGCGGCGCGCGGCAAATGGATCGCGCCAAGGCTCAATGAGGCTGTTTCAAAGGCGCTCGCGCATGGCGAACAGGCGCTGTTGTTTCTCAACCGGCGGGGCTACGCGCCTTTGACCCTCTGCCGCGCATGTGGACATCGTTTTAACTGCCCGAACTGCACCGCCTGGCTTGTCGAACACCGTTTCCGGCGGGCGCTGATGTGCCATCATTGCGGCCATATCGAACGAAGGCCCACGATTTGCCCGGCCTGCGAGGCGGTCGATTCGCTCGCCGCCTGCGGCCCCGGCATCGAGAGATTGGCCGAGGAAGCGGCGGCGCTTTTTCCGCGGGCGAAAATTCTTGCCCTCTCCTCGGATTTTCCGGGCGGCACGGAGCGTCTGCGCGAGGAAATCGAGGCGATCTCGCGCGGCGAATGCGATGTCGTCATCGGCACCCAGCTTGTCGCGAAGGGGCATAATGTCCCGCGTCTTTCGCTGGTCGGCGTGATCGACGCGGATATTGGCTTGACCTCGGGCGATCCGCGCGCGGCCGAGCGAACCTTTCAATTGCTGCAACAAGTGACCGGGCGCGCGGGACGGTTCGAGACCGCCGGACGCGCCCTGGTCCAGACCTGGCAGCCCGAGCATCCGGTCATGCGCGCGCTGTTGTCGGGCGATTGCGAGCGCTTCTACGAGGAGGAAACAAACCAGCGGCGCCGCGCCGGGCTGCCGCCTTTCGGGCGTCTCGCCGCCCTAATCGTGTCGGGCAAGGACAGCGCCTCGGCCGAGAATTTTGCACGGGCGCTCGCGCGGGCCGCGTACACTTTGCCAGCGTCGGACGGTTGGACGCTGACCCCGGCCGGCGCATTGCCGAAAGAGAACGAGCTGCGTTTGCTCGGGCCAGCCGAGGCGCCGATCGCGGTTATTCGCGGGCGTCACCGCTTCCGGCTCCTAGTGCGGGCGCCGCGCGCGTCCGATCTGCAAGGATTCCTTCGCGCGTGGCTTGCCGCCGGGCCGCCGGAGCGCGGCGGCGTCCGAATCACCGTCGATGTCGATCCGCAAAGCTTTTTGTGATATATACTTGACCGAAGCTGGATGCTAAAGCAGCCGCCGAGCCATAAGATTGGCCGAATGTGACGGTGCTCGCGATGGAGCGCCAAGGGGGGAAGATACTCATCCGTTTTTTGTCCGCAGGGTTTCATTGCGTCATGCCTGTTCGTGGTTCCCGCCAAGGCCCAGGCTGGATTGGAGGACATCCGCACCTATTGCATGAGCGACATAAAGCGGCTGTGCGAAGGCATCGAGCCTGGCGGCGGCCGGCTTATTCAGTGTCTTAAAACTCATAAGAAGGAAATGAGCGTGGGCTGTGCGCAAGCGCTGCAGAAACTCAAAGCGAAAAAACAATAGTTCCCCTGGCAACCCCCCCACGGTTCCCCAAGGCTTTCCGCGCGCTGCTCAATGTGGCACGGCCCGAGCGCGGAGGCGTGCGGGTCCCCCTGTCGACTGGCAGGACTTTTGTAACGGTGGAAAGGGGCGGCTCCCCTGCCCTTTCCAACACGCCCTACCGCGTCAGGCCCCGGACCCGAGCTTTCGCGCACGCAACTTGAAGCCGAGCGCGAGAAGGGTTGCCCCGAAAAACGTCGCATAGGCGCCGACCCACCAGGTCACCACCAAGGCGCCGAACATCGGCGCCGCGACCAGCACTACTCCGAAAACAATCGAAATGATCCCGCCAAGCGCCAGCCACCAGCGGCCATGGTCCGTGGCGAGATTGAAGGCCGCGCGAAGCTCCAGCGCCCCCGAAACTAGGGCCCAAGCTGCGAGGAGACCGACAAAGACCAGGACCGTAAGGCCGGGCAAGGTCATGGCGAAAATCCCCGCCACGATGCCCACGATGCCCTCGAAGGTAAGAAATCCCCAACGTTCGTTCCTGCTTGCCGCGCGCACGGCGGCAACAATCGCCAAGATACCATCGATAATCAGAAAAACCGCGAACAGGCCGACAAGCGACAACAGCGTCGGACCCGGGAAAAGAAACGCGATCAAGCCGATGATGATCCCGAGAACGCCCCGTGCCACAACCACCGTCCAGTTGCGCGCAAGGGTTGAACTGAGGCTAAGATCGAAATCTGGGGGCGATCCGAAGATTGACATCGTGCGGTTCCTTTCCACAAAAGCGCCGTCGCGGGGGAAGAGGCCCGCGCTTGCTCAACCTTAAACGTAATGCCGCGCGGGAAAAACGTCGAGAGGCTGTGCGCGGCATCGTCGCGGATCCGCCGGTCGGCTTGGCTCTGGCTGGCCGCGTCGGGGCGGTTTTTCTTGATCCTGGCGGCGAAGGCGGGCATGGAAAGCGACTCCAAAACGTTCGGGACTCGTTAGATTGCGCCAGCAATAGTTGTCCACAGTAAAATGGCGCCACTCGCTTAGATGTTGTCGGCATGACCTGGCAGTTCCGAATCGATTTAGGGACAAGACAGTGATTGCTCTTGCAGCGCAACAAGATCGCGCAATAGTAGAGTCCGTTCTTGATCGAAATGACGAGCGGAGGCGTCGTTTGCAGAAGTTTATCTCCGAGCATTCGCTGAGAGTGGGCGATTTCAGGTTATCGTCTGGCCGCCGTAGCCCCAACCTATTTCAGCTTAGGCAAACAACGATGCTCCCGGAAGGGGCGGCGCTGCTTGGCGAAGTTATTTTTGAATATATGTATCGACATTCTATTGAGTGCATCGGTGGCCTGGAACTTGGCGCTGTCACGCTAGTATCACCGGTCGCCGTTATGAGCCATATCAAGGGCTTTCCGGTCGATGCGTTTTTTGACCGAAAGGCCGCCAAAGAGCATGGCGCGCGGGAAAGAATTGATGGCCACCTGCGCGACGGCGCCGAAGTGCTCATGATCGATGATGTGGCGACGGCGGGCAGCTCGTTTCTGAAGGCCGTCGAGGGCACGGAGGGCCACGGCTCTTATGTCCGCCGCGCGCTCGTCGTGGTGGATCGCGAGGAAGGCGCCGCGCAGAATTTGGCGAGGGCGAGCATTCACCTCGCGGCTATCTTCAAGCGAAGCGATTTTCCGGAAATCTGATGGCCGACGAAAAATACGACCAGACCTTCTTTCTCGACCTCGCGGCAAAGGGCAAGTACACCTGGAACGCATGGCGGCGCAATCCTGCCAACAAAGACGTGCGCGTGACCTTTGCCGGCGTCGACTTTTCCGCGGCGCCGAGGGACGGGATCGATTTCTCAGGGTTCGAATTCGGCGACTCTGCGAATTTTTCGCAATGCAAGTGGCGGGGCGTCGAATGGGTGGAAAGGCCCGAAGCCTTCAAGCCGGGCCGCGCCTGCTTCATCGGCGCGACCTTCGGTCACGGGGCCAGCTTCGCCGGCGCGGCCTGCGGTGCATTCGCCGGGTTTACCGGCGTGACCTTCGGTCACGGGGCCAGCTTCGCCGGCGCGGTCTTCGGTGGCGGAGCCCGCTTCGACGGCGCGGCCTTCGGCGACAAGGCCACCTTCGACGGCGCGGCATTCGGTGACAAGGCCACTTTCGCCGGCGCGGCCTTCGATAGCTTTGCCCGCTTCACCAGCGCGGCCTTTGGCGCCCATGCCACCTTCGACGGTGCGGCCTTCGGTGTCATGGCATGTTTCGACGGCACGGCCTTCGGCAACGAGCCCACCTTCGCCGGCGCGGCCTTCGGCAACAAAGCTATCTTCAGCCACGCGGCCTTCGGTGACAAGGCTACCTTCGCCGGCGCGACCTTCGGTAGCGGGACCACCTTCGCCTTCGCGGCCTTCGGGCTGCAGGCGAGTTTCGCCGGCGCGGCCTTCGGTGACGTTACTGACTTCAGCCGAACCCATTTCAAAGGTGGGGGTCTATTCACCGGAAAGTCCGAGGAGCAATGGGCCAAAGACGTTGCAAGCGCACTTGGGATGGACAAGGAAGCCCGCGTGGCGCTCGAAAAGCGGCACAAGGATTCGTGGGAAACCACTGGCTCCAGGTTTGACCGTTTCTTGACGATCTCGTTCTCGCGTGCACGGTTCGATGGCATAGCCATTTTCTCTGGCCGATCGTTCGAGCAGACCGCCGATTTTACGAATGCGCGTTTTTACTACCCGCCGGATTTCGATGCCACGGCCAATCCCTCCCGGATCGATTTCACCGGCGCCCGTATTGGTTTTGTTCCCCTCGGCAGACGCGCTTGGACCAAGGACAGTCGTATCCCAATTCGACTGCGCGCCCTTCGAAAGATCGCCGAACAGGCAAAAAACCACGATCTCGCACGGGACCTCTATATCGAGGAACGCAAGGCCGAACGCGGCGTCTCTTGGCATCAACTGGTCGAAGAGCTGAAAAAGGCGCCAGAAAAACTCAAAAAGAAACTAGAAGACATCGATGAGCAACAAAGGGAGGTTTGGTCGAACTCGCGACACAAGGCGAGGGCGCGCAACGCCCACCGGCTCGGAATTGCCGTCAAAATTGCGCGGCTCGCGGTCCATGGCCTCTGGATCGTTGTCATGGGTGTCTATTGGGCGCTTGCCGATTATGGCCGCAGTTTTGCGCGGCCCGCCGCGTGGCTTGGATTGAGCGGGTATAGCTTTTACCGGCTTTATCTTTGGATCCTTGCGGCGCTCATGGCGAAGCCAAGCCAGTCCGACTTGGACAGATATTAAGTAATCGGTGCGGATGCTGGCACTTGGCAACGCCGTGCCGTTCGCCGGCCCCTTGCCATCGACGCCGAGATCAAGAAATTCCTGTTTTGCCCTCGCTTTGGCCCACTTCAAGCGAAGCGATTTTTTGGAAATCCGATGGCCAACGAGGAACCATCCAAAGAATACGACCAGGCCTTCTTTCTTGCCCTCGCGGCGAAGGGAAAGGACGCCTGGAACGCGTGGCGGCGCGATCCGGCTAACAAAGACATCCGCGTGAATTTCGAAGGCATCGACTTCTCCGAAGCGCCAAAGGACAGAATCGATTTCTCTGGGTTCGAATTCGGCGACCATGCAGTTTTTTCGAATTGTAAATGGCGCGGTATCAAACTGGAAGAAGTCCTGCGAGTTGCGAGCGCATTCGACACCCTCGCGTTTCAGCCGGGGCGGGCCTTTTTCCGCGGCGCGGAATTCGGCCGAGAAGCCAACTTTAATCGCACATCATTCGGTGATTGGGTTACCTTCCTCGACGCGACCTTCGGACAGGATGCCTGCTTTAACGGCACGGTCTTCGGTGATCACGCCCTGGTTGGCTCGGCCTTCGGAGCGTTCGCCGATTTCACGGGCGCGGCCTTCGGAAACGGCGCCTCATTTTACGGCGCGGCCTTCGGGGTTGGCCCCAAGTTCAACGAAGTGCATTTCATGGGTTGGGCCGTATTCTCGGGACAATCGCAGGACCAATGGACCATGGGTGCTTCACATAGGATGGGTCCGGAAGCTTTTAGGGAGATGAAACAAAGGCACGAGGCATCGTGGAAATGCTGGGCCTCACTGCCTCACCGCTTATCTCTTATATCATTCGCACGCGCTCTCTTCGATGGAGCTGATTTTTCTGGCCGGTCTTTCGAGCATGACACTGACTTCACCGGCGCTCGCTTTTACTCGCCACCACATTTCGACAACGTGACCGGTGCAAACCGGATCGATTTCACGGGCGCCCATATTGGTTTTGTTCCCCCCGGCCGCCTCCTCCATTGGACTTCCGACACTAAAGTCCCCCTTCGCTTGCGGGCTCTTCGAAAAATCGCGGAAGAAACAAAAATCCACGATCTCGAACGCGACCTCTATATCGAGGAACGCAAAGCCGAACGCGGCGTCTATTGGCATCAACTGGTCGAAGAGCTGAAAAAAGCGCCAGAAGAATTCAAAAAGAAACTAGAAGACATCAATAAGCAAAAAAAGCATGTCTGGTTGGAGTGGCGGCTCCAGCGCAGGGCACGCAACGTCTACAGGCTCGGGATTGCCGTCAAAATTGTGCGACTCGGCGTCCGCGGCTTCTGGATCTTTGTCATGGGCCTCTACTGGGCTCTTGCAAATTATGGCCGTAGCTTCCTCTTACCCAGCGCGTGGCTCGCCTTGAGCGTGTTTTTCTTTCACTGGGGTTATGCCGCGATCCTTGCGCCGCTAATTCCGCAAGCGGCCACGCTCGGCGCAGCCAAATATGCGCGCGCGGAGTGGATGGTGGCGCTTGGCAACGCCGTGCCATTCGTTGGCCCCCTCACCATCGACGCTGAGATCAAGAAGTTTTTATTTTGTCCGAGCGGTGACGTTAGTTGCCTGCCGCCCATTCCCCCTGAATGCTTTCAACTGCTAGTGATCGCGCAGAACGTCCTTTCAATCGCCCTCGTGTTTTTCATCGGCCTTGCTTTGCGCAATTATTTCAGGATCAAGTGACCACCGCCCCTGGAAACACCGCTGCGGCTTCAATTATCGGCATGGAAAATAGCGTCCAAATCGCGCGCGCCATGCAGCACCCGGACAATCTCGATTCCATCCGCCAGTGCCAAATAAAAAATCACATAGCGGCCAAGGGGAAAGCTCCGGAGGTCTTGGCTCAGCTCGCCGCGTGCGCGGCCCATGCGCGGATTGCCCGCCAAGCCATGGAAACTCTGGTCAAGCCTGTCGAGAAAAGAGTCGGCCCGTGCTTGGCTGTCCTCGCCGATAAAATCCCAGATTTCCGCAAGATCGATCTGCGCGCGCGGCCGTATGAGAATGCGCGGCATTGATCACGTGCGATGGCCACTCGCCCGGGCGGCACGTCTTTTGGCGCCCTCACGTTTGATCTCCCCAGCATCCCAAGCCGCCGCGGGGCCGCTGTTCAGCCCATCTTGAATATCGTGCCGCAACTGATCGAGCTTGGCTGCTCGCAGGCGGTCTTGCTCCTCCATCAAGCGCAAGGCTTCCCGGATCACTTCGCTCGCCGATGTATAAAGGCCCGACGACACTTTTTGCCGGACCATCTCCTCAAGCTGGGGAGTGAGATTGACATTCATCGGCACGGCGGCTTCCGGTTTCACACTGGATTAATATAGCGAGACTGTCAGAAATTATCAAATATTGATACAAACGGGCAGACCGGCGGCTCCCCGGCCGCCAGATGCGCTACCCTTGCAAGCCAAGCGCCGCCTTCACCCGGTGCGAATAGCCATAGACATCGTCGCGCAATTGAAGCTCGCCCGAGTCATCCACGAAGGCGGTAAAGTATTCGAGATAAACCGGCAGGGGTTTTGGCAGATAGACATAGCGCTCCTTGCCGCCGATCAATTTCTTGACCCGCTGCTCGCTCCAGCCATTGCCTAGCACCGTTTCGGCGAACCGGAACGGGTCGTCGACACGCACGCAGCCATGGCTGAACGCCCGCTTTGCCGAGGCGAACAGCTTGCGCATGGGCGTATCGTGCATATAGACGGAGTAATCGTTGGGAAACACGAATTTGATCCGCCCGAGGGCATTCCGCTCGCCTGGCGGCTGGCGCACGACGAGATGGCCCGCGCGTGAGAAGACCTCGTATCCCAGCCGGTGCAGATAATCGGGATCGGCGGCAAGGCGGGGGAGCATCTCCTTGCGGATGATCGATTGCGGCACGTTCCACGCGGGATTGACGATCAAAAATTTCATTGTGTCGGAAAACACCGGCGTCGGGGTTTCCTCCTTGCCGACGACGACGCGGTTGCGCTCGATCACCTCGCCATGTTCAATGACGACGGCTTCGTAGTCGGGGATGTTGACTTCGATATGGGTCTCGCCCATGTCGCGCGGCATCCAGCGCCAACATTCCATATTGGCGAGGATCTCGGCTTCGAGATGCGAAGTCTGACCGCCGGAGAGGGCCCTGACGGTCCGTGCCGTCAAATGACCCGAGGCCGGCAGACCATTGGCTTTCTGAAAACCGGCGACCGCCGCCGCGATCCTCGTGTCGTAGACAAGATCTTGGGCGGAATCCTCGGCTGGACCTTGGGGAGCCTCGAACTCCCCATCATCGAGGCCGAACCTCGCACGAATGAGAGGGACGCGCGGATCGCGCATGCCGGGGCGCAGAACGGGGCCCGCCGGGATCGCTGGGTCGCGCCCGGCCACGCCGCGCCCCCGGCGCAACTGAAGAAGCTTCTCCCGCAGCGCTGCATAGGCCTTTTGCGGCGGATTGAACCGGCGCAATTCCTCGCCCGCGTCTTCTCCGGCGGTCGCGACAAGCGCCAAAATGACGGCGGGATCGGCGACTTCCGGTTCGACCCCGATCAAGCGCGAAATCATGCGCGGATCGACCCGGCTGCCGCTCGCCTGGCGGCCGTAGGCCACGACCGCATCGCTAAGGGCGAGATCGGCGGCGGCGATTTCCTCGTCGGTGGCGGGCGAAACGGCTTGCGGAAGTCCTTTGACGTCGAGCCCATCGTCGGCGGCGTGTTTCAGCCGTTCGATCGCCGGGGCAACCGCCGCGTTGGCCGTGCCGCCGTTAAACCAGAGCGGCGCGAAATCGCGCAAGGCGTAAAAGGCGGCGATCGCCTC
Organism: uncultured Alphaproteobacteria bacterium; assembly: GCA_963706215.1. Classification (GTDB taxonomy): domain Bacteria; phylum Pseudomonadota; class Alphaproteobacteria; order Rhizobiales; family Beijerinckiaceae; genus Methylocapsa. The sequence goes on from OY970154.1 coordinate 2,097,744, forward strand.
GCGCTCCCCGCGATGCGGGAGGGCGACAGGGCCTGGCAAATTGAACCACGCCTCAAGCGCGGCTTTGAGTGCCGCGTTGACCGGAGGCAGCGCAGGCGCGGAGATTTCATCGGACTCTCCGGGCGCCGCGCCGCTCGCGTCCGGCGGCACCGGTTTGGCTTCGCCGGGCGCGGGGGCCGCGCCATCACGCGGCTCGGCCGGACTTTCGGGCGCTGGTTCCGTAAAAGGAACGCCATGCGCGGGCGGCATTGCCATGAAGCCGGGCATGGCTTCTCCAGGCAAATAGCCAGCCGGCGCGGCCGCCCCAAGGCGCGGGGCGTGGAGAGCGTCCTCGGCGGATGCGGGCGAACCCGCTACGGAAAGCAGCAGCGCCAGCGCCGGCGCGCCCGAAAAACCCTTCCCCCGCCACGGCGCACGCATCATCTTGCCTCTCAACTTTCCGGTTCCGTCGCGACTCGCCCGCCGCTACGCTACCAAGGTAACGCGCGAACCGGCCCGCGCGACGTCACGACAAATAAATTTTTACAGCGCGGCAAAGCCGCCACAATATGCTTTCCCGAATTACGCTCCCAAGGCAAGCGCCTCGGGAATGGGCTCCAAATCAGGTTGTTTCAACAAGTCATGTTGTTTCAGCTTGCGATAGAGGGTCGAGCGGCCGATCCCAAGCTTGCGCGCCACCGCCGACATCTGGCCGCGGTAATGGACGAGCGCGAATTTTATGGCTTCGGCTTCCAATCGATCAAGATGGCGCGCATCGCCGTTCTCGTCGAGGAGCGCCAGGACATTAGGATCGCGCACCTCCACGCGGATGAACTCTCTTTCGCGGGGGGGTCGCGCGGGGACCGGCGCGGCGGGGATGCGGACGTCGAAGCCCTCGACCCTCGCGGCGATTTGCGGAAACTCGGCGACCGTCAGTTCGCCGCCATCGGCCAGCACAACGGCGCGAAAGACGGCGTTTTCCAGTTGCCTCACATTGCCCGGCCAATCGTAGGCGCCGAGCAAGGCGAGCGCCTCGGCGCCGATCCCGCGAACGGGCTTTCCTTCCGCGGCGGCGAATCGCGCGCAAAACCGGCGCGCGAGAGGAGCGATATCGTCTCGCCGGGCCCGCAGCGGCGGGACGGAAATTGGAAACACATTGATGCGGTAATAGAGCTCGTCACGGAAGCCGCCGTGTTTTACCTGCTCGATCAGATTTCGATTGGCCGCGAAAATCAGGCGAACATCGGCTTTCACCGGGCGCTTCGCCCCGGCGCGATGGATCTCGCCCTCTTGGAGGACGCGTAAAAGCCGCTCCTGCGCCGCAATCGGCAACTCGCCGATCCGGTCGAAAAAAAGCGTTCCGCCCTGCGCCTCGACGCATTTGCCAACGGTTTTTTCGGCGGCGCCCGGAAACGCCCCCTTTTCGCAGCCGAACAGCATCCATTCTAGATCGTCCGGCGGGGCGCCGCAATTGAAGGTCACGAACGCGCCTCCGCGCCGGGCGGAAGCCCCGTGGATCGCGCGTGCGAAAATTTCCTTGCCGGAGCCGGGCTCGCCTTCGAGAAGCACGGGAATGACGGATTTTGCCGCCCGCTCGCCCTGCCGGACGGCGCGAGCCATTGCCACGCTGTCGCCCGCGAGGTCCTTGAACGCCAAGGTTTCAAAGGCCCGCCGGGTCAAGAAGCTCACTTCTTCTGCGAGCCGGGCGGCGGCGAGCGCGTTCTTAATCGCGGCTTGCAGCCGCTCCGGCCCAACCGGCTTCACCACGAAATCATAAGCACCCAGACGCATCGCCGGGACGGCCGATTCGACCGATGCCCGGGAGGTCTGGACGATAATCGGAAGTTTCTCTCCCCGCCCCCGCAAACGCGAGAGCACCACCATGCCGTCTAAGTTTGGCATGACAAGATCGAGAATCACGAGATCGACGGACGCCGCGCTGGAGGCTTGCAGGCGCGCGAGCACCGCTTCGCCGCTTTCGACGGTCTCGGCCTGATAGCCAAATTGATGGACCAATGTTTCAAGGAGCCGCCGCTGCACGGGATCGTCGTCGGCGATCAGGATTTTGGGGGACATGCAGCCTCGCTAATGGTCCGGCCCTAATGCTTCGCGCCCAAGCGCCAGGGTAAGCCGGCCCATGAAATCAAAGGGCGAAAGTGCCCCGCCGGCGGTATGGTGCGCGAATAGGGTAAATGCCATGTTAATGGGACGGCGGTCGCGGCCCCGCCAAGGCGATCTGGTGAAGAAGCGCGGCAAAGGGGCAAAGCTGAATCTGGCGAAATCCTCTGACACGAACCACGGAGGATTGAAGTCGACCCGGTTTTGGGGACCAACGGGGACGTTGGAAAGGGGCCGCTTGGTTCGCGAAACGGCGCCGTTCACGGCAAAGACGGGACGAAAGATCGAGGCGGCGCGGCACGCCGGGCTTCTCCTTCTCGTGAAAACGAAGATTTGGTTCCGCGCGGAGGCGAAGGCGAGGCTTGATTCGCCTTGGGGCGGCTCGCGAAATTCAGGTTCTCCGGCCCTCACGGGCTGTCCGCGCGCCGCGACAGCGGCTATCGCGACGCAAACCGGCATTGCTCCGTGCTTCTTATGGATGCGGGAATTGACGGGTGAAGCCGTACTTCCTATCGTTTCGAGCTTGCTCGCGGGCGCCGGGCCGATCCCGCAAACCTCTTCGCTGTCCTAAGGTCACGTCATGTCTCTCGCCGCACCTCCGGCCGCGGTTTCCTTGGCCGGAGCGCCCGGTCAAGCCAATGCCTGGCCATTCGAGGAGGCGCGCAAGATTCTTAGGCGCATCGAGGCGACCGGCCAGACCGAGGTGCTGTTCGAGACCGGCTACGGGCCTTCCGGCCTGCCGCATATCGGGACTTTTGGCGAGGTCGCCCGCACGAGCATGGTGCGCCACGCGTTCAGGGTCTTGACCGAGGATGGAATCAAGACCCGCCTCATCGCGTTTTCCGACGACATGGACGGCCTTCGCAAGGTGCCGGACAATATTCCGAATAGGGAGCTTGTCGCCGCCCATCTTGGCAAGCCGCTGACCGAGGTTCCAGACCCTTTCGGCACGCATCCAAGCTTTGGCGCGCATAACAACGCGCGGTTGCGCGCATTTCTCGATGAGTTCGGGTTCGAGTACGAATTCGCCTCGGCGACGGATTACTATAGGTCTGGCCGCTTCGACGCCGCGCTCCTCCACGTCCTCGCCCGTTACGACGAAGTCATGGCGATCATGCTGCCAAGCTTTCGCGAGGAGCGTGCCGCTACTTATTCACCGTTTCTGCCGATTCATCCAAGGACCGGCGTTGTGATGCAGGTGCCGGTCGAAAGGATCGACGCCGGCGCGGGCACGCTCAGTTGGCGCGATCCGGACACTAAGGAGATTTTCGTAACACCTGTGACTGGCGGCGCCTGCAAGCTGCAGTGGAAGCCGGATTGGGCGATGCGCTGGTATGCGCTCAAGGTCGACTACGAGATGGCCGGCAAGGATTTGATCGAATCGGTCAAATTATCCGGCGCGATCACGCGCGCCCTCGGCGGCACGCCTCCCGAAGGGTTCAGTTATGAATTGTTCCTCGACGAAAAGGGCCAAAAAATCTCGAAATCGAAAGGCAATGGCCTGACCATCGACGAGTGGCTCGCGTATGCGAGCCCCGAAAGTCTGTCGCTTTTCATGTATCAGAAACCAACCGCCGCCAAGCGGCTCTATTTCGACGTGATCCCGCGCACGGTCGATGATTATCTCGCCTTCCTCAATGCGTATCCACGGCAAGAGGCCAAGGAGCGTCTCGGCAACCCGGTCTGGCATATTCATTCGGGCGCGCCGCCGCCGCCCGAAGTCTTGCGTCATGGCACGGGCCAAGTCACGACGATCACCTTCGGCATGCTGTTGAATCTCGCCGCCGTGGCGAACAGCGAAGACCCCCAGGTGCTTTGGGGTTTTCTGCGCCGCTATGCGCCGGATGTTTCGGCCGCGACGCATCCGCGTCTCGACCGGCTGGTCGCTTATGCGGTTCGCTATTTCCGCGATTTCGTGCGCCCGGCCAAAAAATTTCGCGCGCCGGACGCAAGCGAGCGCGAGGCGCTCGAGAATCTTTCCGCCGCTCTCGCCGCCCTGCCCCTGGGCGCCAGCGCCGAAGCGATTCAGATCACGCTTTACGATGTCGCGCGACAAATACCGCGCTATCAGGATATGAAGGCCAAAGGCGCGACAACCGAACGTCCCGGCGTCTCGAACGATTGGTTCGCCATGCTTTATGGCGTGCTGTTCGGCGAAAGCCGTGGCCCTCGGTTTGGGTCTTTCGTGGCGCTTTACGGAATCGCCGAAACCCGCAAGCTGATCGCCGATGCGCTCGCCGGCGATCTTGTGCGCGACCATGCGGCATTTTAATCATCAAGATGAGGATGTGCAATAATTAGCAATATTTGTTTTGCGCGGTGAATTATTTTGCAGGGTGAATGGTATCTTGTTCAGGTCGCCTAGACCACCGAGGGGGCCGCCGGAACGGCGCCAGGATTTCCTTGGCCCGCGCGAAAAGCTCCGGCGCCACCTCGCGATCCGCCGCGGCATCCTCCGTCACTTGTTCGGGACGGCTTGCTCCGATGATCGCCGAGGACACCTCCTGTCTGCGCAAAACCCAGGCAAGAGCGAATTGGGATAAACTCAAGCCTGTTTCTCTTTCGGCCATAAGCTTCACCTGTTGCACGGCCGTCAACACGGGAGCCCGCAGCCACTCTTTCGGCAGCATCGCGCCCATTGACGCATGCCCAGCCCTGGACCCCGCCGGCGGCGGCGCATCCGGCCTGTATTTGCCGGTCAGCACGCCCTGGGCAAGCGGCGACCAGACGATCTGGCCGATGCCGAGTTCGGCGCAACGCGGAAAAATCTCATCTTGCGGAAACGGCCAAAGCATCGAATATTGCGGTCGATCGTGTAGATTAAGACGATGAGGATTGAAATGATTAAATTTTTAAGAAATCTTCGCGCGGAGCAGATCAGACAAACATACCGCGTGCTGTCCGGTTTTGAAAGGCTCCCTGGTGGCAGGCCCTTGCTTAGACGCATGGCCCATTGGCCCATCACGGCGCCGATCCTTGACCTGTTGCTAGGGTATCTTCGCGTCTTCGACAGCTTACGGGAAGCCGAAGTCGCGGCGCGTTCATACACCGAAGAAAGCCACCAAAATCCAGGCTACTCAAAGTACCTCATGTCGCTATCGGAGGCCGCAAGACCTAGCGATTATGCGATGCTGTTTCACATGCGCGCAATGACTTTCAAAAACTGCAAGATTTTCGATCTTGGCGGAAATATTGGAAACCTGTTCTACCTGTATGATCGATATCTAAATCTTCCCCCAGATTGCACGTGGCTGGTTTATGAGTTGCCAGCATGGGTTGAGGCCGGGGAAAAACTTGCCACAGATCGCGGCGAAAATCGTCTTCGGTTCACGCGAAAATGGGAGGACGCATCCGGGGCGGACCTCTTGATTGCATCCGGTTCTCTCTATTACTTCGACACGCCTCTTGCAAAGATGGTTGACGCGCTCCCGAAAAAACCACCGCATATACTTATCAACCGCACGCCTCTGATCGAGGGGCCGACCAAGGCTACCGTCCAGGACGGCCGGGCATGGATGGTCGCGTGCGTCCTCTATAACAGGGCCGAGCTGATCACGGCCTTTGAGGCGATTGGTTACGAGGTCTTCGACACCTGGAAGGCGCAGGAGCACTTCATAAAAATCATAGGGAAGCCCGAGTCGTCGGCGCTTGCGTGTTCCGGCCTTTTCTTGCGGCTGCGCGGCGATCTAATCGAAAAGGAAGAAGGATTGAGATGATTAAACTTTTGCGGCGTCTCCGCACCGCGCAGATCAGATTAACGTTTCGCTTATTGGGCGGGTTTGAAAGACTGCCTGGCGGCACTCGCGTGCTTAGGTGCGTGGCGCACTGGCCGCTCACGGCACCGATTCTAAACGCGCTGCTAGGGTATCTTCGCGTTTTCGAGAGCCTGCGGGAAGCCGAAGTCGCGGCGCGCCCATACGCGGAAGGAGGCCACCAGCATCCAGATTACGCCGTGCTGCACATGTCGCTATCGGTCGTCCCGAGACCTAGCGATTATGCCGCGTTGCTCCATATGCGAGGTATGAACTTGAACCGCCGCAAGATTTTCGATCTTGGCGGAAATATTGGAAACCTGTTCTATCTTTATGATCGATATCTAAAGCTTCCTCCAGACTGCACCTGGCTGGTTTTTGACCTGCCCGTATGGGTCGAATCAGGGCAAGACGTGGCTGCAAATCGCGGCGAAAATCGGCTTCGGTTTACGAGAAAATGGGAGGATGCAGCCGGGGCGGAACTCTTGATTGCATCCGGCTCTCTCCATTACTTTGACACACCTCTTTCCCAGATGGTGTCTAAGCTTCCGGAAAAACCGTCGCATATCCTTATAAACCGTACACCTCTGATCGGTGGGTCGGCCAAGGCGACCGTTCAGGACGGTGGTATCCACAGGGTCGCATGCGTCCTCTATAACAGGACGGAATTCGTAACGGCCCTCGAGGCGATCGGATACGAGGTCGTTGATACCTGGAAAGCGTGGGAACTTTCCCTGAAACTCGTGGGGAAGCCTGAGTACTCGGCGCTTCCCTATTCCGGGTTTTTCTTCCGGCTGAAGGAGCAGGTCCCAAAACGTGGAGGGCTGGATCACGACACCACCACAGAGACGAAAGACGGACTGGCACGACCACTGCGTGCTGGCTCGATCGATGCCGGCACGTCCCAGTAGCTGAATGACAAAATCGAGACACTGGAAGTTTTCGCCGGCCACTGCAAATCCGCCTTGACCGGATGCGCACTGCGACCACCACGACCTCAGCGGCAAGGGTTTCCTTACCGGGACGCGGCGGTCGAGGCGTTTGGGGGAGAGGATGGCGAGTTAGAACTCGGCCACATGGGCAATCCGCTATGCTTGGGCCTGCCACGCTCATCGAACCACGCCGCCACTCCGTGCACCTCCGCAAAGGCAAAGACTAAGGTTATTGCATAATGGGATTAGGCTCGACCACGAAACTGATCTTTAAAATTGCTCCTGCCTCCTTGTGGCGCAAAGCCCAGGACAGGGGCCGGTTTGACGGCGCGCCGGCCGATATCGCCGACGGTTGCATTCATTTTTCGACCGCGGAGCAGGCCGAGGCAACCGCCGCGAAATATTTCAGCGGCAAGGACGATTTGCTGCTTATCGCGGTCGACCCAAAACGGCTCGGCGAGGGCTTGCGCTTCGAGCCCTCGCGCGGCGGCGCGCTTTTTCCCCATCTTTATTCTTGCCTGCCGCTCGATGCCGTGGTCTGGGCAAAACCTCTGCCGCTCCGGCCCGACGGCGGGCATGATTTCGCGAGCCTATTAGGGTGATCGGCTTTCTGGATGCGCTCGCGCGACCGGTCCTATTCCGGCTCGATCCCGAGGATGCGCACGAATGGGCCATTCGGGCGCTAAAGGTTCTGCAAAAACTTCCCCGGCTGCCGGCCCCGCCAGACGACGTTCGCCTCGCTGTCGGTGCTTTTGGCCTTGATTTTCCCAACCCGCTCGGACTTGCGGCGGGTTTTGACAAGAATGGCGAAGTTGTCGATTACATCTTGCGTCTGGGCTTCGGCTTTACAGAGGTAGGCACGATCACTCCGTTGGCGCAGGGAGGTCAATCGCGCCCGCGCCTGTTTCGTCTCACCCGCGATCAGGCGGTGATCAACCGTCTCGGCTTTCCCAGCCAAGGACATGCGGCTGTCCACGCGCGCCTTGCCTCGCGCGCGCAAAAGCCTGGAATCGTCGGGATCAATCTCGGCGCCAACAAGGACTCCGGCGATCGTCCCGCCGATTATGTGCGCGGGATCGAGGCCTTCGCGGATGCCGCGGATTATTTTACGATCAATGTTTCTTCGCCGAACACGCCGGGGTTGCGCGATTTGCAAAAATCCAGCGCGCTCGACGATCTTCTTGCGCGCGTTCTGGATGCACGCGACATCGCGGCGGAACGGTGTGGCCGCAAACCTGTGCTTTTAAAGATCGCGCCCGATCTTACGCTCGCTGAACTCGACGAGATCGTCAATTGCGCAAGGTCGCGGAATGTCGACGGACTTATCGTCTCGAATACCACGGTCTCGCGGCCCGCGACATTGCGCGACCCCTCGGTTAACGAACCCGGCGGCCTCTCTGGCCGGCCGCTGTTTGCGCTTTCGACACAAATGCTCGCCGCCGCCTATCTGCGAACAGAGAATCAGTTTCCGTTGATCGGCGTTGGCGGCGTGGACAGCCCGGAAACAGCCTTCGCCAAGATCGAGGCCGGCGCAAGTCTCGTGCAGCTCTGCACATCCTTTGTGTTCAAGGGGCTTGTGCTTGCAGAGGAAATCCAACGCGGCCTTGTCCGCCTCCTCGCGCAAAAATCCTATCCCCGGCTCGCGGACGCAACCGGCGCGGCGGCTGCGGATTGGGCCAGCGGAAAACGCAACGCGGACAATTTTCGATAGCGCCACGCTTGGGCGAGGCGCGCGAGAAGAAAAAGCAGCAAGGAGAGCCACAGTCCAGCGTTGCGGCGCGAAATTGCAGGCTTCTGGAGTGCCGATCTTAGAGCTTTGCCTCGTAAGGATGTATAATGTTCGTTTTTGACAAGACAATCCCATCCGCGCATCCTCCATCTCAACTCTGAATCGATCGCAAGGGGGTTTTGGCGTGGGCGCCATCGAGCGTTTTGAACATGCGTATCTGGCGCTCCGCGAGCATCGGCCGCCGAGCCGGTCCCTGGCCTTCACCGAGACCGGCCTCGTGCTCGGCGCCGGGACCTTGGTCGCCCGATGCGGCGACGCTCGATCTTTCCGGCGAGGACCGCATTTTGGCGCTGCTCGCGGCCGCCTTTGCGGCGCCGGTCGATGCCGCCGTGCTCGGCAAATTGCGGCATGCGTCGGAGCTTTGGGCGCAAGGCGACAAATGCCTCGGGCAAATTCATCTCGAGCATCTGCGCCTGCCAAAGCTCGAAAGCAAGGAACAGGCGTTCCGGCTCTTCCTCGCCGATCATCTGATCGCGTCCGGCCAATCGCCGCGCGGCCTCTGCCGGGCGTTGGGCTTCGACCTGCCGGAGGGGCTCAAGAAATATAACCCCGATGAGCCGCGCGACGGCCATGGCCGCTGGACCACCGGCGGGGCGAGCGGGCAATTGGGTTCGACTGGAGGCTCGCCGGCCCGCGGCGGCTCTTCGTGGTCTCGTGCCGATGCGCCGAGCAGCGCGGCCGAAGGCACGGTCCTCGGCCCGCTCAGCCCCGAGGCGCTTGCAGGCCTTGCCAGCATTGCGGCGGGAATCGCGGGGGCGGCGGCCGTCTTCGGCCTCGTTTTCATTCCTTCGCCGAACGGCGGCGTGACGTCGCAAGGCGCCGTGCCGGGCGAGCCCGGCCTCAACTACAGCCTCGACCATGATGAAGGCTCGCTCCGCATCACGCGGACCGGCCCGGCGGGCAACGAGGTCATTGCCGCCGCCCATCTCGGACAAGATGGCCTGTATCGCGACGAGACCAGCACGCCGATCGCCCGCGCGGTTGGCGGCAGCGTCATTATTGATCCCGACGCGGTGCGCGCGGTCGCAGCGCCGAAAGTGAAGGACGACGAGGTCGCGGACCAAAAGACCGGCGCCGAGGCGCAAACGGAAACCAAACGCGAGGAGCCAACGCTATGCCCCGATCCGGTGACGGAAAACATAACAGGGCGCAAGGCTTTCGACGTTGAATACCAGCAGTATGTCCGAGGCATCGTCAATCCGCAGCGCCAGCCGCCGCTGCCCGCGGGGCTCACCTTCAGCCTCACCGCTCCATCGACGGGGGAACCTGTCCGCTACGATGATTGCCGCGAATCGGATGGCACGATGATTGAAGCCAAGGGCCATTATGAGGATGTAAGGTGAAGCCAGTTCCTCCGCGATGAGATTGATGACGATTGGATTGATCAGGCGACAAGACAGATCGACGCGAGCGGCGAACGTCAAGTCGAATGGTATTTCCACGAAAAGGCGGCGGCTGATCACGTGCGAAACCTCTTTTCCGATTTCGACGATCTTCGCCGGATCAGGATTTATGTCATGCCGGATCCGGCAGGCATTCCCAATCCGAATGCGAGGCTCAAATGAGAACAACACCCATATTGATAACTCATATAACTTCGCCCGAGTATCATATCCACGCTTCCTGGGGACCGCGCGCGGAGACGCCTGCATCGATCGCGGCGCGGTTCCTTGCTTGCACCGATCGCCTGAAACAGATCCACCCCGCCTACGATAATTGGATCTTTCGGCTCAACAACAAGCCAAAGAATTTTGATGCTTTGCGTGATGATCTAGCGGCAGCAGTCGCCGCTCGCGTAGCGCGAGTGGACGATGGCGACCCGGCACCGATTGACGGATATCGGGCCAGCGTGATCAATACCATGAACGAAGCCACCCCTCGCTCGCACTCCGTGAGGGTTAATGCAGGTTCAGGGGTGAAACGGGAGTCCTTTAGCAATTCAGGGGAGACCGGAACCGGCTACCAAGTCGTGCCCGATCCGACGATCATCGCCTATCCGGCTTTCAAGGCGGCGCTCCTCGCTGCCGTCCACAGTTTCGACGCGACCTATTGTTCCGCCTATCCCCAGCAGATCATGGATTTTTGGACCCAAGCCGCCATCTCCGCTTCGCCTGGATGAGCTATGTCTCGCCGCGCTTCGCGCCCCTCATCACGCCGCCGCCCTCCGCCGCCGCCGAGCGCACCGCGCAAGGCGGCCTGTTGATGTCGGCAACAGAAGAGACTTTTAGGGTGGATAATCCCGCCCATCTCGTCGCCGCCCACGACATCCTCAAAGCCCTCGCCCCGTTCGAGGCCCTCCCCTGGCCGCCCGGCGCCACGCCGTAATGAGAAACACTTAACACGGCGGCGCAATTGCGCGACCTCGCCGCAACCATCGCGACCATCCCGGACATCGGGCGGCCTGCCCAGCCTATCCCACGGTTCAGTCTGTAACATCTTTGCCGGATGCTCGGATCGGGGCGCAAAATTCCTATCCCCGGCTCGCGGATGCCACCGGCGCGGCGGGGGCGGATTGGGCCAGCGGAAAACTCAAAGCGGACAATTTTCGATAGCGCCACGCCTGGGTGAGGCCGCGCGCGAGAAGAAAAAGCAGAAGCGCGAGCCACAGTCCGGCGTTGCCGAAAGGACGCAGCAAATAGAAGCTTGCGATATAAAGCGCGAGCGAGACGAGCATCATATTGCGCATGTCGCGCGTCCATGTCGCGCCGGCGAACACGCCGTCGAGTTCATAAGCGAGCGCGCCCGCAAGCGGGGCCAGCGCGGCGAACAAAAGATAATCGCGGGCATATGCCCGCACCCGTGGTTCGGTCGTAAGGAAATCGATGAACGGTTTGCCGGAAATGAGCGCCACGGCCGCCAAGCCGGCGGCAAAGGCGAAGGACCAAAAGGCAGTGATACGCACCGCCGCGCGAAAACCCTTGGCGTCCCGCGCGCCGATCGATTGGCCGCACATCTGCTCCGCGGCGGTCCCGAAACCGTCGAGAAAATAAGCCGCGACGAGAATGAGGTTGATCAAAATCGCGTTGCCCGCGAGAACGATATCGCCGCCACGCGCGCCCTGCGCCGTAAAAAACGCGAAGGCAAAGAGCAGCGCCGTGTTGCGGATGAAAATATCGCGATTGATCGCAAACATCCGCGCGATTTTTCCACGATCGAGAAACAATGCGAAGTCCGCCCGAAAAAGATCGCCATACATGCGCCAAACAACAAAAAAACCGGCGAGCGCGCCCAAACCCTCGGCCGCGAGCGTGCCGGCCGCCGAACCGCGCACGCCTAACGCCAAGCCGTAAACAAGAGCGATGTTGAAGGCGATGTTGACCAGATGAATCAAGACTTGGAGGACGAGCGCCACGCCGGTCCGCCCGCGTCCAACGATTGCGCCGAGCACCGCATAATTGATAAGGACAAAAGGCGCCGACCAGATCCTTATGTCGAAATAAAACCGCGCCGCGCCGGTGACTTCGGGGCTGGCATCGAGCGCGCCAAAGCTGAGCCAGGCGATCGGCGCCTGGAGCAAAATCATCGCGGCTCCGATGCAAACGGCGACGATCAGGGCGCGCACGAGCGTCGCGCGTTGCTCGGCGGCGTCGCCCGCCCCAAGGGCTTGCGCGGTGAGCCCCGCCGTCCCCATGCGCAAAAAACCGAAACTCCAGAAGATAAAGTCGAAAATGACGGCGGCGGCGGCGATCGCGCCGAGAAGATGTGCCTGGCCGAGCCTGCCAATGATCGCCGCGTCGGCGATGCCGAGCAACGGCGTCGATAAATGGGCGAGCGTCATCGGCAGCGCGAGCCGCACCACGCGGGCGTGGCTCACGCGCGGAGGATTTACACTAGTGTTTTTTGCGTTGGTGGACACCGCACGGCCACCCGGTTCAGCGGGTGTCGCGCATATTCATGAGCCGCAGCACCAGCCAGACCGGAACGACGATCGCCGCCCCCGCAAGAATATAATTGGCGATTTCGCGGATCGCATCGAAGCCAAGCCCCCAGATGCGATTGACGAGATCGGTGATCCCGCGAAAAATATCCGCGGGCCGGATGTCGAGCCACATCAGGAAAGCGCCGGCGATCAGGGATACGAAAACAAGCCGCACGAAGACGCTGCCTGGAGAGCCGCCCAAAAAGCGGTTGAGCGGCGGCTCTTGCGGACGCGAGCGGACACCGGACGGGGCGGGCGGCTGTTCAGGCGCCGTCCAATGTGGAGGTGCCTTCGGCGCTAAACGGTCATCTTCGCTCATGCGGTGCCTCTTGAATCGAAGCTTAAGGAGGCGGGAAGACCCCGGCCCAGGCAATTTGGCGGATAGTTTGCTGGCCGTGTCAACCAGGCATTTCAAGCGCGATGGCGGTGGCCTCGCCACCCCGGGCAACGCTTGCTGAGCTCGCGCGGCGGATCGCAGCGCTCGAGGCGGCCGGGCAACTTCTTAATCCGCGAAGGCCACGCAAGATGCGATTGCGGCGTCGCTTGTTTCGAGTGTTCCCGGCAGCTACGTCGCTGGCTTGCGGCGCGCTTTGCGGCGCGCCGGGCAACTCTTGCTCGGCTACCAGACGAAGTTCGCGGATTAATCGCTTGTGGCGGCGGCACGGGCGCGCGCGAAGGTGGCGAGCGATGTGATCGCGGCGGCGACGTTCAGCGCGTAAGCGGCAAAAAAGTTTGCCGCGGAGAACTCAAGGCTGAACAGGAACGCGAGCGGCAAATAAAGTCCTCTCAGGGGCTGGCGCGCCTCCACGCCGGAGCTTCGTTAGTTCCGGCCGAGTAGTGGAAAACTTTCCAGAACGCTGCCAGCTAAGGCGTAAATCCCTTCATAATCGTATTTGCGGGCAAGGTTTGGCTCCCAGTGAGTTCCGTGTGCCAACCAATGCCTAAATTTGAATGCGCCCTTTAGTTCGCTGATGAGTTGTGCTGTCTCGGGATGTTTTTGTCGCCACGTCGCAAAAATTTGTTTTTCTAATCGCACGTTATTCCGATGCTTTATATACAAGACACGGAACGCCTTCGAGATGGCATCGTGTTTCTTCTTCTCGCAACGTTGTTCATAATCGATACGGAAGGCAGCCTCCAATCGACTCAATATTGCAAGTGAGGAGCGTAAATCGGTTTCGAACAGCCTGTCGGCCAACTCCGCAACAATTTCCGACTGACTTTTTCCGATAAAACGGAGAAAAAAATTGGGGTTTGAGGTTGTAAAGAACAATCGCAGGGAGGAGTCTACATCCTTATGGTAAGCTGCTATTTCGTGTAGTGGAACAACTCGCGGTGTAAAAGTAACTTGTTTAGGCATTCGCTACTTCCAGAATCATTTCAAAAAACGCCTCCTGCGTTAAGTCAGTAAATTTGATTTCTGGTGGACGCGAGACTATCTTCCACACCCACTCAATTGGCTCCTGCGGCGGACTCATCGGTGGGGAAGGTTCTTTGCGTTTGCCGACAACATTCACCGTCACTTTAATAAGTGAGCGGGCACTAGTCGCCTTCTTATCGAGCAGTGCAAGCCGGGCGTTCCCGGCAGGGCCGAGAACATCGACACGCCCCTTCATACCGATCAGCAATGTCCCGACCGGCGTGAAAGTGACTTCCTGTCGTCCGATTTTTAGAATCATCTGTCTTGCAGTGTACGAACCTATATTCTCCTCGTTCAACGGCCAGTCGCGATATTCGCATTGCGCTTCGCCAGCAGAGAGATAGGATTCCAAGAAAGATTCTATTTGCGCGTAAAGCGCATTGAGATAGTTAAGCCACTTGTCACGCTCGCTATCCCAATTGATAGTTGCGGCCTCTTTTTTTTCGGCCTGTTGGCGCTTCACGAATTCATCAAAATCTGTTTTGGGCATCGGTCACCTCGCGTTGAGCTTCCTATAGTAATTGGGGTGACAAGCCTCGAAATCGTCAAGCCGCTCACATTATAGCTGCGGCCAATCTCCGCAAGCGCCTCGTCGCCATGATCGCGGCGCGGCGGCTATTTGCGATGATGATGACGAAGACAATTTCGGCGATTTCGCCTTTCCAGTCTTCCTTGCTCATTTTTTTGCCAGGCTTGGCGGGAGGGTCGGGATTTTCAATTTGCCGGTAAGACCGCGCAAAAACTCGATGCGGTTTCCCAAGGTAAGCTCGATGTCCCCCTTGAGGCACGTTTCGCAAACGAGGACATGGCGGCCTTCGCTTGTCCACCCCTCGCAAAATTTAGACACTTCTTTATCGGTGCAGTCGCCGCAAATGTCGCACGGCTTGACTGTTTGAAGCCTTCCGGTGGCAAGCTTCAATTCGATTGTTTCGCTCATTCCAATTTCCTGCGCTTTGAATCGATGCTCAAGGCCGTCGCGAGACTAGGGTAGAAGCTAGGGTACGGCCTTAACCTTAGCTGCATTTTCCCTGTATGGTGCCGAAGAACGGTCATCTTCGCTCAAGCGAGACCTCTGGAACCGAAGTCATGGAGGCGGGATGGCCTCGGCCCAGTCAATTTGGCGGATAGTTTGCCGGGCATGTCAACCAGGCATTTCAAGCGCGATGGCGGTCGCCTCGCCGCCGCCAATGCAAAGCGCCGCCGCGCCGCGTTTCAAGCCGTATTTTTGCAAGGCCGCAAGCAGCGTCACGACAATTCTGGCGCCCGACGCGCCGATCGGATGGCCAAGCGCGCAGGCGCCACCATGCACATTGACTTTTTCACACGGCAAGGAAAGCTCTTGCATCGCCGCCATGGCGACCACCGCGAAGGCCTCGTTGATCTCGAAAAGATCGACATCCGCCAGGGACCAGCCGGTCTTCTCCATCAGTTTTCGCAACGCCTCGATGGGGGCGGTGGCGAATTGACTGGGCGCCTGCGCGTGCGTGGCATGAGCCAGGATCGTCGCCAAGGGCGAGATGCCCCGCTTTTCGGCCTCCGAGCGGCGCATGAGAATGAGCGCCGCGGCGCCGTCCGAAATCGAACTCGAATTCGCCGCCGTCACGCTGCCGCCTTCCCTGAACGCCGGTTTGAGATGAGGAATTTTATCGAGCTTCGCCTTTAGCGGCTGCTCATCGTGCAAAACGATCCTGGCTTCGCCCTTGCCGGACTTGACCGTGACTGGCGCGATCTCCTTTGCAAAACTGCCGTCGCCGATCGCCCTTTGCGCCCGCTCCAAGGAAGCGATGGCGAAGGCGTCCTGGGCGGCGCGGGTGAATTGGAATCTTTCGGCGCAATCCTCCGCGAAGGCGCCCATCGGCAAATGCTCGCCATAGGCATCCTCGAGCCCGTCGAGGAACATATGATCGATAAGCCGGCCATGCCCCATGCGGTAGCCGGACCTCGCGCGATCGAGCAGATAGGGGGCGTTGCTCATGCTTTCCATGCCGCCCGCAAGCGCGATCCGCGCGCTCCCGGCGCATAAAATGTCGTGCGCCAGCATGATCGCCTTCATGCCGGAACCGCACATCTTGTTGACGGTCGTGCAGGGAACAGACTCAGGCAGGCCGGCGGCAAGCGCGGCCTGACGGGCGGGAGCCTGACCCTGGCCAGCCGGCAAGACGCAGCCAAGGATCACTTCCTCGATGTCCTCGGGCGCAACCCCGGAACGAACGAGCGCCGCCTTCGCCGCGGCGGCGCCGAGACTCGGGGCGGCAAGGTCCTTGAACTCGCCCTGAAAGCCGCCAATCGGCGTGCGCGCGGCGGCGGCGATGACGATCGGATCGGCGTTCGCCATGGTTTCTCATTCCTTCTCGCATAGAAGATTGTGACGACCGGCCGAAGGCGAAAGAGGCTGCCCGCCCGAGCGCAAAGTTTTGTTTCGCGCTTGCCAGAAATCTAGTGGAGCGGCCCCGGCCAAAGGGAGTTGGATCATGCTCCAAAATTCGCCTCGCGGGCCGCGATACGAAGCTAGGATTTGGATCAAGCAGAAGTTTGCGGTAGGGCGTAACCTCGAGGTATTGTCGCATGCCGATATTGGATTGGATCGGAAAGAAGGTGGTGGTGAACCACCATCGCGACGTGCCTTACCGGCTGCTCCATTGCGACAAGTCCAAGTTCCAGAAGCATTTCGCGCGAGTCATCGGCGATCTCGAGGCACGCGGAGAAGAGCACGAATGCGCGGTCCATATCGACCGGCTGCGCGAGGTGAAAGTCTGGGCGCGCAACACAGTGCGGCAGAGGAATTCCTTCTGGCTTCAGACGTCCAGCGACAAGTTCTACCCGGACTTCGTCTGCAAGCTTCACGACGGCTGCGTGCTCGTCGTCGAATACAAGGGCGCCTTGCTGGCGCACGGCCCGGCCGAGCAACAGAAAAGGCTCATTGGTGAGTTATGGGCGGGCCGGTCGGGAGGGCGGTGCCTGTTTGCTTGGGTGGAAAATCAACGGTTCGCGGAGATTGGCCGGGTCATTCGTTCCAATCGGCCCCAAGCGACGTCTGATAGTGGGGCCGGAAAACCCCGGTAGGCCTGCGCCTCTGCAAAGCCTCACCCCTATCCTTCGCGACGGCCGTTCAGCCTTCGTCAGCACGGCAGCCTTGCGATGAGCTTTGCATAGAGCGGGTTTTCCGCCGCGAACACATAGTCCTGCGCCGCGACGCAGACATGGGTCGCGCCTTGCGCGATCAGCCAATCGGCGAGCGGCGCGGCGTTGTCTTTCGGGCAGTTCAAGATTAGGCGTCCATCGGCCGCATGGAAGCGCGCGCGGGCAGAAAACGCTGCCTTCACTTCCGCAAGCAAATCGTCGTCCAACTTCAAAGCGAAAGCCGAGAC
Organism: uncultured Alphaproteobacteria bacterium; assembly: GCA_963706215.1. Lineage (GTDB taxonomy): Bacteria > Pseudomonadota > Alphaproteobacteria > Rhizobiales > Beijerinckiaceae > Methylocapsa. The sequence goes on from OY970154.1 coordinate 2,115,021, forward strand.
CTCGCGCGTGGTGCGCGCCTCCTCTTCCGCCGCGATGCGCGAGAGAATGATGCGGGCGGTTTCGCGGGGACCAGGACTCCAATCGGCGCCGACCGACGCCACGAGATTGGCCTGCGAGCGCAAAATCGTGCCGTCGTCGAGAATTTTGAGCGCATTGGCGAGAAGCGTCGCGCCGGTCGTCGTGATATCGACGATGAGCTCGGCCTTGCCCGCCGCCGGCGCGCCCTCGGTCGCGCCAAGGCTCTCGACGATGCGGTAATCGGCGACATGCCGCTCCGCGAAAAAGCGCCGGGTCAGATGGACATATTTGGTCGCGACGCGCATCCGCTCGCCGCGCCGCGCCCGGAAGGCCGCCGCGACATCCTCCAGATCCGCCATGGTTTTCACGTCGATCCACGCGCGGGGCACGGCGACCACCACATGGGCGTGGCCGAAGCCGAGCGGCGCCAAAAGTTCGACTTTCGCTTCCGAATCGGCGATGGTTTCGCGAACGAGGTCCTCGCCGGTGACGCCGAGATGCACATGGCCCGCGGCCAATTGCGCGACAATGTCGGCGGCGGAAAGAAACGCGATCTCGACATTCTCCATGCCGGCCAAACTTCCGCGATAGTCGCGCGAACCGTGCACGAGTTCGAGCCCGGCGCGGGCGAAAAAAGACGCGGCGTTTTCCTGCAGCCGCCCTTTGGAGGGAACCGCGAGCACGAGAGGTTTTTGGGCGTCGCGTAAACTCATGGCGCCACCCGTTCCGCGCTGAGGCGGCCGATCCAGATCGCGGCGCCGACGGCGGCAATGGGTTTGTCCGCGCCAAGCGTTTGGGGAAGCTGGTCGTAGCGCCCGCCGCCAATAGCAGGCTCCGCCGCGCCCTGCTCATGCGCCTCGAAAACAAAACCCGTGTAATAGTCGAGATTGCCGGTGAAGCGCGCGGCAAAATGGAGTCTTGCGGCATCGAGCCCCTGCGCGGCGATAAACCCAAGCCGTTTGTCGAAACTGTCGAGCGCGGCGGAAAGATCGAGGTTCGCACCGGCGGCGAGCGCGCGCAATTGCGCGGAAGCCTGATCAGGGCCGCCCTCCACGCCCAAGAATTGTTCGATGACCGCGCGCTTTTCGGCGGAAAATCCCGAGCCCGCCTTGAGCGCCGCCTGTTCGAGGAAACGATCGGCGATCTCTCCTGGGCTGCGGCCGCCCGCCGGGGCTACGCCCGCGATCGAGAGAAGATCCTCGACGAGCGCGCGCGCGCCTTGCTTGTCGGCGCCTTCGAGAACGGCGAGCACGCCGGAATGGTCGGTGCCGTGCAAGCCTGGGCTTAGGATCGTGTCGAGGGATTTGCCTTGACTGTGGCCGTGCGCGATGCGGCGGCGCCATTGAGGCGGGAGATCGAGCGCTTCGAGAAGCCAGGAAAACAGCCCGGCGTCGCCGATCCGCACCATGAGGCGCGAAGGGGCGGCCTGGTGTTGATTGGCGGCGTCCGCCGCTTCGAGCGCGAGGGCGAGGATTTCCGCGTCCGCCGCCTCCCGGTCGGCGCGGCCAAAACTCTCAATTCCGGCTTGCGTGAATTCGCTTGGGCGGCCTGGGAGAAACCGGAAAACAGGCCCGCAATAGGAGAAGCGTGCTCTCTCTCCAGCACACTCCGTGGCGAGATAGGCGACCAGGACAGGAATCGTATATTCCGGGCGCAGGCAATAGTCGGCACCGGAAAGATCGCTTGTGAGATAAAGCTGGCCTCGCAGATCCTCGCCGGAATTAAAGAAGATCGAAGCCGGCTGCAGGATTGGCGGTTCACAGCGCGCATACCCGGCGCCGGTGAGATGGGCGATGACCGCTTCCGCACGCTGATCGACAAAAGACAAAGTCGTGCCCCGGAAAGCTCTTGGAAGTTCGCCTTTTTTAGCAAGGCAAGCCAAGTTGCGCGACAGGTTTTGAGAAAAATAGGGCGAACGTAAGCGAACGCGCGCCCAGATGCTTGAGCAGAGTCTTCTGGCGAGCCACAAACCGAGCACGACGAGGCTATCGCGCGAATTATACCAAGTCTTGTTGATGATAACCGATAAGCCCAGTCTCTTGTTCCGATCGACATAATTTTCCAGGGCATGCCGATGGCTTGTTGCAGGCTAAGCAACAAGGGTCGAGGATGTCGTCGTAAGATTTGAAGACCCGGTTCGTCCCTCGGCGTGCCGAGGAGCCGGTTGTCGCGCATGAACTGCCGGAGATCCTGAGTCTCGCGAAGGATCGACCGGGCTCGGCGCGGGCGATTGCGGCGGCAGCGGCGCCAGGGTGATGGTGGCCGGGACGGGAAGCTTCGCCGCGACATGCCGTCCCCCCGGATCTAGTCCGGGGGCTGATCAAGAAGAAAGGGCCCGGCGCCTTTTCCCTCCATGGGACAGTCTTCGATGCAATAGAATTCATCCAACATCATCTTGTGCAGGCGCGCGACGATCCCCTTCGTTTGCGGACTCTTCGTCTTGGTCCTGGAAGGGTCAATATCCTCACCGCGAGACAGAGCTCGTATTCGTGAAGGTCGAGATTGCCGCAATATTGTGCCGCGATGGGTCAGCACACGCAAGAGCTTAACCTCCTTTTCGTCGAAGAAGGGCACGACCCGGCCGTTCAGGAGACCGGCCGCGGTGATGGGCGTCTTGCGATCCCTCGGGTCGCGGCTTTGCCGCGCCCAAGGACAGACTTCGGTTTCGCAAACGCCACCTTCGCATAGGTGGCGACGAAGGTCTGCGGATAGATGCGGCCGACCCCTTTCCTGTTGCCGGCGTAGAAGGTGTCCGGCGCGCCGCGATAGCCGGGGCACGCGCTCGCGAACTCGGCCCGCGCGCCTCCTTTTTGGTTTTGGCCTTCGCCAAGGCGATGACCTGCGCCTCGGTTAGTGGCAGACCGGTTCGATAGAATTGAGGTTCGGAGCCAGGTTATTCTTGATAATCTGTTCAGCCTTTGCGTTCCCGTTGGCGACATCATCGGCAAAAATATCGGTCCTGTACTCCCTGGTCGAGGCTTCCGTCAGCGCGGCGTTCGGGGATTGTCCCGTGTCACGGATGTCGATGGAAACGACGGTGGACAGCCCAGGGCGGAGGGGGCGCTTCAGGATCTCGTCCTTCCGCAAGGCGATGCGCACGGGTACGCGCTCGACGATATGAATGAAATTGCCGGTGGCGTTGTCCGGGGGCAGCAAGGCGAACACGCTGCCCGTGCCGGGCACCAGCCCCTCCACGGTTCCATGATAGGTGTAGCTCTCCCCGTAGAGATCGGCGGTGACCAGGACCGGCTGGCCAGGCCGTACCCAATGCAGCCTGCTCTCCCACAGGTTCGCCTCTACCCATAGATGGTCCAAGGGAACGATCGTCATCACCTGGTCGCCTGGCCGGACGCGATCTCCGACTTGCGCCTTGCGCTTGGCGACATAGCCCGAAACGGGCGCCCGGATCTGCTGCCGCGCGAATTCGATATAGGCGTCGATGAATTTATTCCTGGCGATCTCTATGTCGGGATGTTTTATTCTGCTGGTGCCGCCGACCTGCGCTTGCGATTGTTGGAAATCGGCTCTGGCCGCGTTCAAATCGGCTTCGAGGGACGCCATCTGGTCCTCGGCATTTTGCAGGACCTGCTTGGATACCGAACCGCTCGGAAGCGCCTGCCGGTAGCGGACGATATCGTGGCGCACCTTGTCGAACAGCGCCGTGCGAGAGAATCCTTTGGCACGCCTGCTGACGGGCCGCGAAAAGCGCGCCGACCGTGCGCACCGCGCGCCCCAACTCGCCTTCGGCCTCGCCGAGAGCGGCACTGGCGCGCTGCGCGTCGAGACGGATGAGCAGGTCACCCTTTTTCACATTTTGGGTTTCCTCATAAAGGACCTGGACGACGATGCCCGTCGCGTCGGCATACACCGGGATGAGATTGCCGGTGACGAATGCATTGTCGGTCACGACCCAGAAACGGCCGTAGAGCCACCAATCGACGGCATAGGCCAAAGCGCCCGCGGACAGCACAAGTACGACGAGCAAAAGCAAAAGATTGCGGCGGCGGCGGATTGTCTTGCGATCAACTTGCATGGGCGAGTCAAAAGGTATCCTTAACCGGCGTTCGATTTCAAAGGAATGGGGGCGCCCTCATTCCGCGCTTCCGTTTCGAGACAAGGGAAGGAGCGCGGGTGCCAGGGTTTCCAAGGACCATGCGGGAGTCAGGGTTGCCAAGCCTGATAATGCTTCCTCCGGCGCCAGTTGGGGGCGGGGCAAATCGATACCGTTCGCATACCCGCCGCCCAACGCCTGGGTCAGATCCACCATCGCGAACAGGTGGTCGGCTTCCAAACCGTTCCACGCGTATTGCTGATCCAAAAGGGCGTGCTGGACTGTCAGCACCTCGCGGCGATCGTTCAGGCCGCTGCGCAGGCGCACGTGAGTAAGGTTCAATTCGCCCCGCGCGGAACTGAGCAAGCGATTGTGCGCTTCGAGTATGGCGCGGGTCTCCTTCCAGTTGGTCACGCTGTCGGCGACCTCCTGCACGGCATGCAACAAGGTCTCATTGTAGAGGTCCACCGCCTCGTCGTACTTCGCCCGCGTCGCCGCCAATTGCCCGCGCAGACGCCCGCCTTCGAACAAGGGAAGATGGACGCCCGGCATGATCGCATAGTTGAGGGCGCCGCCCCGGAACAGAAGGCCTGGCAAGAGTCCCACCTCTTTCGTGAAGACGGACGCTTCTAGACCAGCCGTCGCAGTTTCCAGGTCGAACGAAGGCAGAAACTGCGCTTTCGCCACATGAATCCGCTCTGCCGCAGCCTCGGCCTGGTGCATGGCCGAAGCGAGATCCGGCCGGTGGGCGAGCAGCTCGATCGGAAGATGCGCGGGCAGCGGCATCCTGGCCGGAACGATCATCGTCTTCCCGGCAAACAAATTCTGCGTCGCATCGGGCCCCTCGCCCATCAGCCGGGCCAGCAGGTCCTGCTGAAGGACCAAGAGAGCCCGTGTACCGGCCTCGCGCTTGTTGGCGGTCTCCAATTCGACGGCGGCCTGCTTCACCGCGTCGTCGGTATCGAGCCCCGTATGGAACCGCGTCTCCGCCAGGCGGAGCAGTTCGCGCCGCAGCTCCACCATTTCCTGGGCCAGGGCGAACTGTTGCGCCAGCGCGACCCCGCGAATGTAGGACCGCGCGATCGCGGTGGTCAACAACAGCCGCACTTCGGCGAATTCCGCCTCCTCGGCCGCCCTTTCGCCCAACGCCGCTTCCAGCGTAGCGCGATTTTTCCCCCAGAAATCGAATTCGTAGCGGAACGAGAGGGGATTGATGAAGACCGCGGTTTTTTCCGCCCCGGCCAAAGCGGAGTTGTATGAGGCGACAACGCCATGCTCCGCATAGCGGGACTGCTTCACCTCGGCATCGGAATCCAGCCACGGCAGCAGCTTCGCGCCTTCAACATGTGCCACTGCGTCCGCCTCGCCCAGCCGGGCGTAGGCTTTCTTCAGGCTGGGGTTGTCGTTTAAGGCCATATCCATGACGTGGTCCAGATCCGGGCTGTCGAACTGCCGCCACCACTCGTCCTCCGGCCAGGCGTTCACAGGGGTAGCCGCTCCCTGCCGGCTGGCCATCGACAAGGTGCGCTGCATCGACGGAGGCTCCATGAACCCGGCGCGCTCCCCTCCCGGCGGCATCGACGCGCAGCCGGCAAACAGCAGCAGGAATCCGGCGCCGGGCCCAAAAAACAGCCGGTTTTGAGGCTGAAACCGGCGCATCATCCTTCCTCTATCATTTCTTCTGCTTCTGCCTCGCGCAGCCTTTGGACGGGTCTCGTGGGCATGACTGTCGACTGGCCGAGCCAGACGAAAGCAGCGAGGCCGAAGAAAGCGGCTGCACCGAGAACGAACGCGTCGTTCATAGCCAATAAGGAAGCTTCGTGATGAATCAGGCTCCCCAACAGGCTACGCACCTCACCCGCCGAGACACCCGACGCTTGCAGCCTTTCCGAGAATTGGGACAAGAGATCGAGCGAAGCAAAACGCCTTCCGCCGAAGTGATCCGCGAGTTCGAGTTGATGAAAGGGAGTTCGCCGGAACTGGACAACAGCCATCAGCGTGATGCCGAATGCGCCAGTAGCGGTGCGCAGCAGGGTTAGCTCCTCCGCGGCACGAATGAGCCGCGAGCGTGGCAGGCCATGGACGGCGAGCGCCGCCAAGGGAGTGAAAAAGGCGGCAAGCGAAAAGCCGAAAAAGATCATCGGCAATGCGATCTGATCGAAATAGCCGGGCTTGTCGAATAGGCCGATCCAGGTCAGGATCATGGCGAATATCAGGAAATCCAAGCAAGCGATCAGGCGAACATCGAATTTTCGGCACAATTCGTGAATGACCGCCACGAGCGGAACGGAAAGAAAGGTCATCAAGAGATAGACGAGACCCGCCAGAGAGGAGGAATAGCCCAGCAACAATTGGAGCTGCCCGACGAACACCGATAACAACCCTTGAATGACGAGGAAACCCACGACCGAGCAAATCGTCGCGATGGTGAAGTTTCGGTAAAATAAAAGTTTCACGTCGATCGCGGGGCGGCGTTCGCCCCACTCCCAAATGAAGAAGCACGGCAGCGCGACAATGACCACGGCGAGAGCGCCTGCGAGGACCGGGGACGCGAACCAATCGAAATCATTGCCTTGATTGAAAATGGTCTGCATCCCGAAAAGAATGGTGGCGAGGAAAAAGAAGCCCACGCCGTCGAAACGCGAGATGTGGCGTTTAATGCGCCGGCCGTAAACCAGCGATCCGGTGATGCCGGCGACCGCCAGAGCGATGACAACATCCGAGTAGAAGAGGGCGCGCCATCCAAGATATTCGTTGTACCAACCGCCCATGAAGACGCCGATGGTAAAAGGCATCATGCTGAGGACGCCCCAGATTCCGACTCCGATGGTTCTTTTTTCCGGCGGATATTCGTCAAGCAATATGGCCTGGCCGACAGGGAGTATAATGCCGCCGGCAAGCCCGAGAAGGATGCGCATAGGGACAAACCACCAGATGGTCCCGGACATCGCGCAGAAGAGAGAGAAGATCGCGTAACTGGCAAGTGTGGCCACGTAGACTCGGTAGTCGCCGAAGCGGGCCGCAAGCCATCTGGCGATCGGAAAGCCGAGGCACATGCCGATCATGTGATCGGTCGTGCCCCATGTGCCGAAGCTCGGGGTCACGCCTTGAAAATCCCCAGCCGCGTAAGGAACAAAGATAGTATAGCCTGGGACGTTGGACAGGACGACGACATTCGCCAAGCCAGTCGCCCCGTTCAACAGAATGAAGCGCCAGCCGCGCAGGGGCCTGCGGTAAATCACGGGCATTTGTAGACGGAGCCTAAGCGCTGATGAAGCGCTGCCAACGATCCTGGCAGCGCGGCTGTTTCTCTTGCATGCTGATTGCTGCCCGGAAGCAATATTCCCCGGTCACGGGAAAAGTTGCCCCGCCGGAGGCAGCGCCGCAAGCACGCCAATTCCAGGTTGTCATCGGGGCGCCGGGGATGTCTCATGCGCACTCCTGCCGCGTAGATGCTGGTAGGAGTCATTAGCCCCGGGAGGCGGTTACAAGGCGAACTCCATCGCCTCCGCGAGCTTAACATTGAAGATGTCGGCGTTGTCAATAGACCCGCGCGGATCGCATTATGCAACTCGCCCAGGGCCCGGTGCTTATCGTGAAGTGACATGGGGCTTGCCCGTCATCCGGTAAACACGAACAAGACGGAAACGGCGAGTAGGTTTGAGGCGGGACCGCGGGAACCAAATTTCGGTCATGGTGCAAGAGTCGGCCCTGGATGGAACAAGTGCGGCATGGGAATGGCGCCCAAGAAGCTTATCCGCTGCGCCGCAATTTTTGCCGCGCCTCGTCTTGATCTTTGGTCTAGCCAGATTTTCACGCCTACCCCGGCAGAATTGTGAACATCAAGAGTCTGATAGAGCTTTCTCGTGAGATCCGCGACCGAGGAGAGTTGGAGGCCGAGTTCATCCGCTATCACAGGTTTCGGCTTGCCCAAGACGAGGTGAACGCCGACTTTGATCTGCGCCGGCGCGGCGCCATTTTCCCGCAGCACGCGCGCCGCATGGGCGATAGGGTGCACATGGAGTTCGATCGTCACCGCTATGAGACTGCCTTGCGGAATTCCGGCGGCTCGGCAATGTGTGGCCGGGCGAGGAAACCTTTGCTTGGGGAAAGATATATCACGGGATGAAGTTATGTCACCTCGATCCACGTTAAAAAAACCCAATTCGCCGCTGTCGAAACAAGATTTCGAGAAGCTTGCCGATTTCCGGTACAAGCTGCGCCGGTTCTTGCACTTTAGCGAGGAGATCACGCGTAAGCATGGCGTCACGCCGCTGCAATATTTGTTGTTGCTCAACATTAAGGGATTTCCTGGCCGGGAGTGGGCCACCGCGGGGGAGCTGGCGGAACGGCTGCAGGCCAAGCCTCACGGGGTCGTGGCGCTCATTACAAGATGCGAAAAACTGGGTTTTGTGGGGCGCAACGTTAGCCCTCAGGATAGGCGCCGGGTTGAAGTGAGGCTCCTGAAAAAAGGCGAGATGCGCCTCGCGGAATTGGCCCAGCTTCATCGCGCCGAATTGCTGTCGCTCCAAGGCACGTTCGACGTGCCCGATATGAAATCCTTCACCCATGGCGAATAGATTGTAGCCCCGCGTTGGTGCAATGCCCCTCAAAAATCGAGGAGTGCGCAATTAGCGCGGTGGGCGGTCAAAACGAAAAATTGCCCGGACCCTCCGGGTGGGATGGCTCCGCGCCAAGACCCATGCGGCCAACGGTTCCGGACGAATCATGGTGGATCCGATCCTGCTGGGCGGCCGCCGGATTTGCCTCCCGGCAGGCAGAGAAACCGGGTGCGCCCCGGAGCGCGTAACGCCGGTCCGCTTACGTCAACGCAGCCACGGAGAGTTCCTTTGGAACCATGAAAACCGAACTTGTTCACCCGGTCCGCTATCCCACACGCGATGCCGCCCAGCGCGACCTGTTCGCCGCCACCGAAGGATACGCCAATCGCCGGCGGCTCCATTCTGCCCTCGGGCATATCACCCCCGAGCAGGCAGAGCGCCAAGCCGCTTAATGGTGTCCACCAAATCGCGGGAAGGTCACCACCCTTCGTCCAAAAGCACCAAGGCCGCGCGGCGGGTCACCCGGCAAGGCGAAGACCGCGCGCCAAGGCGATCAACTTGGTCCGCGATCTTCCTTGCTCAGAAAGCCGCCTTGAACCATGCGCGCGGCAGAATCCGCCCACTCGGGTGTACCAGAGCTTCTCGTCCAACCCGCCGCAGGCCAGCCATGCATCCTTGCGGAAAACCGGCGCCGGCGCCGCGACGAAATTCTGCACGAGCAGCCGCTCCGTCACCAGAACCGATGGAAGTTCGCCGTTTGTGGGCAACGGACACCGCCACAAGCCCAGCGTGCGGCCGGTCTTGTCGATGATCGCGCTCGGAGCAAGATGGAGCGGAGCTTTTGGGGCGGATTCGATCCAGGCGCGAACGGCCGCGGCGCGCCCGGGAAACCACAGATCGTCCTGGTGCAGCCAGCAGATATGATTAGCCTCCGCGATCTCGACGCCGAGATTGGTTTTGGCGTGCCACATCAGAAGGTCGCGACGTTCGACGGCGCGCAGATGGAGACGATCCGAATAGCCTCGCGCAATATCGAGGGTCGCCGGCGTGGGGCTGCTGTCGAGGACCAAGACCTCGACGCCCTCCGCCGCCTCGCCTGCAAGCGAGCAAAGCGAGGCGTCAATCCATTGCTCGCCGCGGTTTCCCCGCTGCCTGATTCAGCCTAACAACCCACCAATTCGGAGGGAGAGGAATTTGGCCGGTTTCGCTGGCCGCGACCCACCGGATAAATCGCTATTCGTTGACCTTGAGGTTCTTAGGCTTGGCGAAAACGGAATCCACGTCGATGCTGGCTTCCGGTTCGGCCTTTTCGACGCCCGGAATGCCAAAAACACCGGCTTCGCTCACTGGTTCGTTACGGGTTTCGCGCGTCGTAACTTCGCTGGCCACGAGAGTTTGACCACGGTCTTCCTCGGCCGGCGGACGATCCTTGGCGGCGCGGTTCACTTCCAAATCGAGATCTGTTTGCGAACAGAGCCCGAGCGTGACAGGGTCGGTCGGCGTCAACGCCGCCGAATTCCAATGGGTCCGGTCGCGGATCGCTTGCAGTGTGGTCTTCGTGGTACCGGCGAGGCGCATGATCTGCGCATCCTTCAGCTCCGGGTGATTGCGAACCAGCCAAAGGATGGCATTCGGACGATCCTGCCGCCGCGACAGCGGCGTGTAGCGGGCGCCGCGCTTGCGGCGCGGCTCCGGCAGCCGCACCTTCGATACCGCGAGCTGCAGCTGGCGCTTCTCCTCTGCTTCAGCCGCCGCGATTTCCTCGCGGGTCAACTGGCCGGACGTGATAGGGTCATGTCCCTTGATCCCAGCCGCTACTTCACCGTCCGCGATCCCTTTCACTTCCAGCGGATGAAGTTTGCAAAAACTGGCGATCTGTTCAAAGGTGAGCGAGGTGTTCTCGACCAGCCAGACGGCGGTCGCCTTGGGCATCAGTGGCGCATTGCTCATGTGTGTCTCCTGTGCGCTCGGACACGGAAAACCCCGCGTTGTTCGCGGATACCACCAGCGAAGTTAAATAAAATATCCGAGGAGGGAATCGCTGCGTTATATAGGCGCGGGCATGTTCAAACGCAATGCGAACGGCGCACTGACGGGAGAGAAATTGCGCTGGCGGAAGGCGGCGCGGCGGTAAAATTAGGCCGCAAGGGCCAGCCGTCGCCTTTCCGGGTTCCAGCGACGGGTCCCATCCGGACCGCGGTTTGCGGCCTTGGTCAAGCTAACGAAGGAAGTTTCGCTCAAATCATGTTCCGGCTGCTTTTGCGTTCTTTAGGCGTTTGCTTGTTGGCGACCGCTTTTGTCACTCTCCTCGTTGACGTCACGCGCTCCGTCGCGGGCGCAAGGCTATCCGTGACGCCACTCGGCGAAACGCTCATGGCACTCGCCCCCGGCAAGTTGGCCTTGGCTCAGGCCTTCGTTGAACGTCAGGTTCATCCGTACATTTGGAACCCCGTTTTGGTCGATCTTATGCGTTTACCGGTATGGCTCGCCGTTGGAGCCATCGGATGTTTGGCCATCCGGCTTGGCAGCAAACCGGCACCAAGATTTGGTTTTTCGAGCCGTTGAACATTCGCACTTCCGGTGGCCGCTCCGACACCCTATTGTATGCTTGCGGTATAAGACCTATTTGGGGGGAGGATGGATTACGTCCCCGAAGGATGCGGCCCATGTTATCGTTCCGCAACCGCATTTCCCTGCCCACCGCCGCCGAGGCTCTGCCCGGACGCCCGGCCCCGGTTTTGACCGCCGGAACCCATTTCATCACCGGGCACGGGCTGAAGCCTCCGTTCCCGCGGGGCATCGCGACCGCGTTGTTCGGCATGGGCTGTTTCTGGGGCGCCGAGCGCAAGTTCTGGGAGCTCGGCGCCGGCATCCATGTGACGGCGGCCGGATACGCGGGCGGCCTTACCCCTAACCCCACCTACGAGGAGGTCTGCTCCGGGGCGACCGGCCATAACGAAGTCGTGTTGGTCGCTTTCGACCCGGCAAGGATTTCCTACGAAGCGCTGTTAAAGACTTTTTGGGAGAGCCATGATCCGACCCAAGGGATGCGGCAGGGCAACGACGTTGGCACGCAATATCGCTCCGCCATCTACGTCGAAAACGCGGCCCAGCGCACCACCGCGGAGGCGAGCAAGGCGGCCTTCGCCAAGGCGCTGGCGGCGCGCGGCTTTGCCGTGATCACAACGGAGATCCTCGATCGGCCGGATTTTTATTACGCGGAAGCCTATCACCAGCAATATCTCGCGCAAAATCCGCAGGGCTATTGCGGCCTCGGCGGCACTGGCGTTTCTTGCCCCATCGGTATCGCGCCGCAATAGCTGTAGGGCACCGCCGGCGCAAGCCGGGACTGATTTCTTCCGCCAAGGAGTCACCGAGTGCGGCAACGCACGGCATCAATCAAATTTTTACTTTAAGCAGGCATTGCTTCGCTTTGAAATAAACAGGCAGAAAACCCTGCTGCGCGCAACCGCCGGCGCAACATTCTTGGCACCTGGCGCGTTAAGTAATGTGCGGCAACCCGCTGAACGGATGCCCGCTTGTTGGAGTTACGTGATGACACTTGCACGAATTTTTGGAATCGTCATTTTTTCAAGCCTCGCCGCGACGGGCGCCACGCTCGCCGGGGGCATTTCCAAGGGGTCTGGCATCAAGGGAGATCACCCTCTTCCCACGAGCGGGCCCGCCAGCGCCCGGCACGCCCTGCCGCAGGCGCCCATCGTCATGGGGCGCAGCGTGAGCGTGCATCATAAGACCAAGCTGCATCACATAAAAATGAAACCGCTGGAATTGATCGAAACCCCGGTCGCCGCGGATAATTCGCGCTAATCCGTTCTTGTGTTCGAAAAGGCGGCCGGCAACCGGCGAGACAGAAATTCTCAGCGCGCGGTGAGGACACGTTCACATTCGGGCGGCAATTGCGCCATCGTCAGGGGCGGCCTCGGCTTTTCGGGATGGGGCTTCGGATGTAGGATCGCATCCGAAAACCACCAGGCAAGCGAGGCGTCGCAACCGTCTCCCGGCGGAACGGGATCTTGATGGCGGCACGCGTCCTGCCCTGCCGGACAAGCGAGGCGGACATGAAAATGGTCATCATGGCCAAAGAACGGGCGGACCTTGTCGAGCCATGAACGATTGCCCGTGGCCTCGCGGCACAGCGCTTTCTTGATCGCCGCGTTGACGAAAATGCGCTGCACCGCCGGGTCTTGCGCCGCCGCCCTGATGATCGCGAGATGATCCGGCGTCCATTTCGCCGGATCGACGTCAAGCCGGTCTGGCCGCACCATGTTGACCGCCGACATTTCCTCACGCTCCAAGCGCGACAGGTCGCGGTTTGGCATGGGCGTCAGCCAAATATCGACGTCGAGACCGATCTGATGCGAGGCGTGCCCGGTGAGCATCGGCCCGCCGCGCGGCTGCGCCATGTCGCCGATGAGAATTCCGGGCCAATGGCTGACGGTCGGCACTTTCCGCGCAAAACGTTCGAGAAATGCAAGCAGCGCCGGATGCCCCCAGTTGCGGTTGCGCGAGGGCCGCATCACCTCCCAAGCCAGACCGGTGACCGGCAGAGCCTGCCCGCCCGCGAGGCAGCCACGCGAATAAAATCCGATGGGGCGCGCGGCCAACGCCGCCGGCACGACTTGACGTCCGAACAATTGTTTCGCCGGAGTGGAGGGATCCTCCGGATGAGCGAGCGGCGGCAGCCCCACCGGTTCGAGCGTGCCCTTTTCTTGCGCAAAAGCCTCCCCGCCGATGCCGGCCGAGGCCAGCAGGGCGGCCAAACAAACAAGCCGTGGACGCATTCGCACTTCTCCCTGCCGGTAAGATTTAAAGATTAAGCTCTAAAAGGTAAGAAATCGGTAACGCGCTTTTCGACATTTGCAAGCCGCATCCGCGGCGCGGCGCAATGCGCGCCGGACCGAGGGCGGGCGCGAAGGCGATATCGCAGTCCGCCGCGAAGGAATAAGGTTTCCGCTTCGACTGAGGAACCAAAGGTCTTGCACGATGCGCAAATGGGCGTGCGCGGCGGCCGCCGCGGCCGGACTTACAGGCGCGGGCGGAATAATTTTGGCCGCCGCCGCCGCGCATGGCGTGCCCGATCCCCGGCTTCAAACGGCCGCTAATTTCTTGCTGCTCCACGCGGCCGCCACGCTCGCTCTCTGCGGGCTTGCCTTGGCCGTGCCGCGACGCGGCATCTGGTTTCTTGGCGCGGCGGGGTTTTTCCTGTCCGGCAGCCTGTTGTTTGGCGGCGATCTCGCGGCGCGCGCGCTCGCCGGGACAAGACTGTTTCCCATGGCCGCCCCGCTCGGCGGAACGATTCTTATTTTTGGCTGGGCATTGGTAACGCTGGCGGCCCTGATCGTCATGGGTCAATCGCGCGACGGAAAGCTTGATCAAAACATTGATGAATGATTAATTTTCTGGACATTGATAACCGGGCGGCGCAAAATGTTCGCGATTTCAAGTGATCAAGCAGTAATACCATGTTTGCCGACACCGAGGCCGCGCCTAAGAGACAGCGTATCTTGATCGTCGAGGACGAGCTGTTCATTGCGCTCGCCCTGGAAGCGATGCTGTTGGAACTCGGCTTCGACGTGGTGGGTTCCGCCGCGCAAGTTTCCGCCGCCCTGGAGTTGATCGGCCGCGAACGGATCGACGGCGCAATCCTCGACGTAAATCTTGGCTCACAAAGGATTGATCCTGTCGCCGACATTCTCGCCGCGCGTGCTTGCCCCTTCTTTTTCACGACGGGGTACGGCATTTCGGGCCTCCCCGCCCGGCATGCGGGGCGCGCCGTGCTGCTAAAGCCGTTCGGGTTGGAGCAACTTTTTACGGTCTTGCGCGCGGAGTTCGCTTCTCCGATCAATGACCGACGCGGCTTCGAAACGGAGGGCTCACTTTCGCGTGGCGATCGTCCGCTGCCGGCGTGCCACGCCACGGGTATTCCAACACCGCGCCTGTGACGCCTGGGCCGCTTGGCGGCCACGACTGGATTAGCTCGTGCCGCGCCAGTTGAAGCGATTCCGGCGCTCGATCGGATCGAACGGTCTGCCGTCGTTGAAAACCGCAAAACGACCCCGTTCGCGCGTAAGATCGCTCCTTTCCGCCTTGATCGTGACATAGTCGAGGACCAAATCACGTTCTCGGCGAGGGCTGCTTCATGCTTCAGGGAAACATGGCAAAATCCGGCGTTTTGATTCTCGGTATTTTCTGAACAGACTCGGCATCGCGTGACAATGCTTTAGCCTTGCGCAAACCCATCAGGGGCCGCCTGAGAGCCATGGTCGAATCGGCGACGGTCATTTCTGGTCCCTCCCCGCCGTCCCGCAAACTTCTGTTGCTAACAATTTGCATTTTCGCGGGTCTCGGCATTCTTGTCGCGATCACGGCGGTCGCGGCCCCTTGGGCCTTTTCGAATGCGGCTTTGCGCAACGAGATCGCGGCGCAAATCCGCCACGTGACCGGACTTGCCGCCATTTCGCAGGGCCGAGCGGTCTTTGTTGTCCTGCCGCAACCCCATATCAGCATTGATGGCGTCAGCTTCGCCGACCCCTCCGGCGCGCTTCGTATCGACGCGCGTTATTTTAAAGGGTTTGTCCGGCTCGCGCCACTATTCGCCGGCCGGATCGAGATCGCGTCGGCGACCCTCGTTCAGCCGGACATGCATATCGATCTCGATGGCCGGCCGATGCCCCCGGACAGCGTGATCGGCCGTGCCGCGGACGCCGCGCCGGCAACCGCCGAGGCCGCATCGGCGGACGCGGCGAGACTTGGCGCCGTGACCCTTGTCGATGGCCGCGCGCGCTTGATAAGCAAGCAACTTTCCCCAGATCTGTCGATCGACGCCATTAACATGACACTGGACTGGCGCAAACTAGGCGCGGCGGCGATCGTGACGGGGCAAGCCCGCATCCGCGGAGAGACCGCCGCGATAGCCGCATGGATTGCAAGCCCGGCCGGGTTGTTGCGAGGCCAGCCATCCACCCTGAGCCTCAAGATCGACGCACCCTCGTTCTCGTTGTCGGCCGATGGTGGTCTTGCAAGCATGCCGAAGTGGCAATTCAACGGCCACATTCACGCCGCCGCGCCGTCGGTGCGACCACTTTTGGAACAAGCCGGATATTTTGTCCCGTTGCCGGGGCCATTCAATGATTTTGACGCAAATTGCGAGGCTACCGTCGCGGCAGCGAGCACGGTTCTTTCAGGCCTGCATTTGCAGTTCGACGGGAATGATTTCGAAGGAACCTTGGCATTTCAGGCGCGCGACGGGGCGCCGATCCTTTCCGGTACATTGGCGACAAACCGGTTGTCGCTCCGGCCATTCCTTTCAAGCCTTTCGCCCGCCACTGGGCGCGATGGTCAATGGAATCGTGATCCATTCGATTTAAAGGAATATGGCTCGGCCGATCTTGATTTCCGCATATCGGCGTCGCACATGCTTTTTTCGTATTTTGAGATCGAAGATGCCGCCTTTTCGCTGATGCGCAACGGCAGCCGTGTGGAATTGACCCTCGCCGGGGCCAAGGCGTATGAAGGCACGATCAAGGGCCGCGCAACATTCGATGCGCGCGACAACGGCGTCGGCATGCAGGCCACCGGCGCCATCTCCGGCGCCGACCTCGCCGCTTTATCGTTCGATGCATTCGGATGGCCGGAATTTTACGGGTCGTTGACCGGCATGGCGAATCTCGAAAGCGCCGGGGCCAGCATGAGCGAACTTATGCGCAACCTCGATGGGGCGGCGCAAATCGACGTCGTGCAAGGGCAACTCGGAGGGATCGATCTTGATTCCGTCCTGCACCGGATCGACAAAAGCCCGCTTGCGCTTCTCGCCGATATTCATCGCGGCCGGACCGCTTTCGAGCGTGCCGGTTTCGGTTTGCGCTTCGTTAAGGGGGTAGCCGGCATCGAGGACGGCAAGCTCGAAAACCCGAGCCTCAGAGTTGGGTTTGGCGGCACCGTGGATTTCGGCGAACGCGGACTCGATCTGCATGCCGTCGCCATGCCGTCCATCGGCGAGACCAAACCTGGGAAGGAAATCCCAAAATTTCGATTCGATGTCGGCGGCTCCTGGGACGATCTGGCGTTTACCCCGGACGTGCGCGGTCTGATCCGCCGGTCAGGAGCGGCGGCGCCGCTGTTTTCGCAACAGCCCGATGGCGCCAAGCCTCTCGGCCGAGGCGGAGAAGGCGCAAAGTGAACGGTGTTTCTTCTTGGAGCCGCCGCCTCATTCCATGGGTCCGTAGGTCGCGACCCATGGTGATTTCTCAAATTTTCGCTGTCTTTCAATGGGAAGATGCGAAAATTTGAGGGCGGAACCAACGGTCGATCGAGGCTCGCGGTCAAAATCAAGTCGCCGAAGCGGTGCCCGAGAACGAATGCGGCGCCGGGCCGATCGGCACCGCGGCGCCATTATTGATTTGCAGGACCGACAGACCGCGCTCGTTGGTCCCATCGGAGCGGAAGCGAAACACGCCATCGGCGCCGTTGAAGCCAGCCCGGTTGGTAAGGACGTTTGGCGAGTAACGCTGCGAGCCCTGGGTATGGGCAAGCGCGGCGGCGAGGGACACGGCATCGTAGGCAAGTGTCGCGATACGGGTTGGATCGGAGTGATATTTGGCGCGGTAGCGCGCCGCGAAGGCATTGAAACCCCCATTTTCGGGCGCCGCGAACCATGCTCCTTGCAACGCCGCGAGCTTCAGGACGCGCGCGTCGTTCCAAAGACCGGTGCCGAGGATCTGCACATGTTTGCCGTTGATTCCCGCCGCGGCCAGCGCCTGCGACATCGCCTGCATTGCATTGGCCTGTTCGGGAATGAAAAGCGAATCGATTTGATCATGAAGCGCGGCGATTTTTTGCACAGCCTCGACCATGGTTCGTGGCTGGTAATGTTCGATCGTCATGACTCTTATGTTGTCGCGCGCCGCAGCCTGCTGGAATTCGCTTTCCGCCACGCGTCCGTAGTCGTTTTCCGGAATGAGGGCGGCGATCGACTTTTCGCCCTTGGAGGCGGCGAAATCGACAATCCGGTCGACGTAACTCTCGATCAGGAAGGAAAGCAGAAACACGCCCGGGCCGGCGGTCGATGTATCGGTCGAAAATGCGATGACCGGTCTCCCGGCGCCACGCGCCACCGGGCCCACTTCGCGCACGCTCGAAGCAAACAGCGGACCGATGATAAGCTCGGCCCCTTCCGACAAGGCCTCCTGCGCCGCCGCGCGCGCGCCCTCGGGGGTCGAACGATCGTCCTTGACAAGCAAGGTAATATCGTTGTTGCCGGCCTCCGCCCAAGCCATTTCGGCGGCATTGCGCAGCGAGGCGCCGACGACGCTTGGTCCCGACGCCTGAGTCATGGGGAGGATGAGCGCCACGCGCGCCGGGCCGGAGCCGATTTGCTCGCCCTGGTACGGCGGCGGCGCCTGCGAAGCCGGTGCGACAACCCCGCCACGCCCGAGCATCCCGCTCATCGAGCCGCAGGCCGCAAGCGACAAGCATAGTCCGAATACCCATATTGCCCGAACGGCACCGGCCCGACAATTGTGGAGGGGCCATAAAGACCCCCGCGTGGCTTTCTCGCGTGGAAGATAGGTCATTCGGGCGACACTCCAATTCGCGTATTTTGAAATGCTTCGGCCGGGCGCCCATGGGCGGACAATTTGGATAGCATGGAAATCTCTGTTTTTTGCAGTCATAAAATCGGGCCGGCGGCAATAGATAGGGCGTTTGCCACTGCGCTTGCTTGCAAAAAAGCGCCGCCGTTCTATAAATAGAACGGAAGGAACGTTTTATAGAACAACCCATTTGCTCAAGATGGCCGGGCATTCCCGGCGGGCTGGACACCATGAACGCGGGCAATGCAGACGGATTCGATCACCGGGCCCTTCAAGGCGCGGCTCCCCGCCACGGCAAGACCCTTGCGCGGGCAAACAACTCAGAGCGCGAAAAGGCCCCAGGCGGTTTTACCGCCTTCGGCCTCAGGGCCGAGGCGGAACCGATCCGGCCCGGCCTCCATGTGGTCGCCACGCCGATCGGCAATCTCGGCGATATCTCATTCCGGGCGCTGGCGACGCTCGCCGCCGCCGACGCGATCGTCGCCGAGGACACACGGGTCACCAAGAAACTGCTCGCGCATTATGGAATAGCGGCGCCGCTTGTCGCCTATCACGAGCATAACGCCGCGGTCATGCGGCCGCACCTCCTTGCCCGGCTGGCCGGGGGGGCGGCGCTGGCTTTGGTATCGGATGCCGGCACGCCGTTGATTTCCGATCCGGGCTTCAAACTTGTCGCGGATGCGCTCGCGCAAAATATCGCGGTGGTTTCAGTTCCGGGAGCCTCGGCCGTGCTCGCCGCCCTGGTGGTCGCGGGCCTGCCCACCGACCGATTCTTTTTTGAGGGATTTTTGCCGCAGAAAAGCGCCGCGAGGCGTGGCCGTATCGCTGAACTTTCGGCAATTCCCGGGACGTTGGTACTTTTCGAGTCGCCGCGCCGCGTCGCGGAGACAATGAACGATTTGGCCGCCGTTCTGGGACCACGCGATGCGGCGATCGCCCGCGAGCTCACAAAATATTTCGAGACCGTTCGTCGCGGGCTTTTGCCTGATCTGGCGTCCCTTGTTTCCGCCGAGCCGCCGCCCAAAGGCGAGATCGTCGTCCTTGTCGGGCCGCCGGGAGCAGCGGCGCCGGTCCAGCCAGACCTCGATGCCAGGCTGGGGAAGGCGTTGGAAGCCCATTCGGTCAAGGACGCAGCGGCCGTGGTTTCGGCCGAGACGGGCCAGCCGCGCCGCAAAGTCTATGCCCGGGCGATCGAGCTTTCGACGCGCCAGCGATGAAGTCGAAGGGCCCGCGCGACCGCAAAAAGGCGCATGGCCTAGGTATTTTCGCCGAACGTGCCGCTGTCTTGATCTTGCGCCTCAAGGGCTATCATATTCTGGCTTGCCGTTACCGTGTTCGAGGTGGCGAGATCGATATCGTGGCGCGCCGCGCCGGCACGGTCGCGTTTGTCGAAGTGAAGGTACGGCCAACTCTCGACGAGGCCCGGACCGCGATCGACTTCGTCAAACGTCGCCGCATCTCCCGCGCGGCGAAAACCTGGCTCGGTTCGAACCCTTGGGCGGCGCCGTTGACGTGGCGTGGCGACGCCGTCTACATCGCGCCCTGGCGCTGGCCGCGTCACGAGATTGCGGCATTCGAACTGGAGCTGGGATAAGCCCGCCCGCGCGCGCCTCGCCTTGCCCGAACGCCGACTTTCAAGCGCCCAGCGCCGATGTCGCGGCCAAACGGATTGGACTGCTTCCGCGTTCAGAAATTTACACTGAAACAAGAGGATACGGCGCTAATAAGGATTCCCTTCGCGCCAAAATCGCGGTATCTTTATGAAATTCTTCTTGATTGGACAGGTTTCCATGAAACCCGGTAACGGCGCCGGCTAATGAGCACGTTTCGCGAAGGCGGCCTTGTCGAGGCAAGTGCGCCGGCCGCGCCGGTTGCCGCCAAGAATGTGATTGCAGCTGATCTCATCGCGGTGCTGGTCGCCGTGACCTCGAGCGATCCGCGCGTCTTGACCATCCAGGATCGATCCGCGCTACCATCCGGCCCGTTCGAACTTGCCCATCGTTCGCTGCAGGCGGGGCTGCGCGCCTGGGTCGAGCGGCAAACCGGACTGCCGCCCGGCTATGTCGAGCAGCTCTATACTTTCGCCGACCGGGATCGCGGCGGCGCCGGACAACACGTCATCTCGATTAGCTATCTCGGCCTTACTCGCGAGCAGCGCGCCTCGGGCGAGCATGAGGCGAGCTGGCGCAGTTGGTATTATTACTTCCCGTGGGAAGACCATCGCGCCGGCGTCCCCTCGATGATCGAAACCGTGCTTTTGCCTAGGCTTGAGGCCTGGGCCAGCGCGCCGCAAAATCCGCGCCCACGGCAAGACCGCCGCCAGCGCGTCGCGATCACCTTCGGCCGGTGCGGCCGCGCCTGGAACGAGGAGCTTGTCCTGCAGCGCTACGAATTGCTCTACGAGGCGGGCCTCATCCCGGAAGCGGTACGCGGAAGTTCACCGGGAACCCCGCGCCAGGGCGTCGCGCCCGGCGCGTTGCCGGGCACGGGCCAGCCCATGATTCTCGATCATCGCCGCATTCTCGCCACCGGCATAGCCAGGCTGCGAGCCAAAATTAAGTATCGTCCGGTGGTGTTTGAATTGATGCCGGAAACGTTTACGCTCCTGCAATTGCAGCGCTGTGTCGAGGCCCTGGCGGGGAGGCTCCTGCACAAACAAAACTTCCGCCGCCTGATCGAGCAGCAGGAACTCGTCGAGGAAACCGGGGAAACCACTCCAAATACAGGCGGTCGTCCGGCGAAACGGTTCCGGTTCCGCCGCGAGGTCTTCGCGCAACGCGCTATTGCCGGAACCAAATTGCCGGTTTCGAGGGCTTGACAAATCTTATGCTCAATATAAGTATATGCTCCAATAATACTCGGTTGGAGTATAAGATCATGGCGGCGCCGTATCCGGAAACTGTTCGCGCGAAAAATCCCTACGCGGAGAACCTCTATGCAAAGGTGCGCCATGCGATCCCGGCGATCGAGTGGCCGGTCCATGCGCAAGACATCGACGCCATCATGACCCTGAAGCGGACCAGGAACGCGGTGGTGCTTGCGCACAATTATCAGACGCCCGAGATTTTTCACTGCGTTGCCGATTTTGTGGGAGACAGTCTCGCTCTCGCGCGGGAAGCGATGACGGCCGATGCGGATGTCATTGTTTTGGCCGGCGTTCATTTCATGGCCGAGACCGCGAAATTGTTGAATCCGGAAAAAACCGTTCTCATTCCGGACCTTGGTGCCGGCTGTTCGCTTGCCGAGTCGATCCGGCCCGAGGATGTGCGGCTATTGCGGCAAACCTATCCAGGCGTTCCAATCGTCACCTATGTAAACACCTCGGCCGCCGTGAAGGCCTTGTCAGACATTTGCTGCACGTCCGGCAACGCGCGTGCCGTGATCGAATCCCTCGGCGTCGAGCATGTCATCATGCTGCCTGACGAATTCTTAGCCCGTAACGTCGCGGCCGAGACAAATGTGAAAGTCATCGCCTGGTCGGGCCATTGCGAGGTGCATGAGCGTTTCAACGCCGCGGAAGTGCGGCAATTGCGCGAGGATTATCCGGGCGTGATCATCTTGGCGCATCCGGAATGCCCGCCGGACGTCGTGGCGGAAGCCGATTTTTCCGGCTCGACCGCCGCCATGTCGTCCTATGTGAGCAAGAACCGGCCCCAACGCGTGGTGCTTTTGACCGAATGCTCGATGAGCGACAATGTCGCAATCCAATATCCCGAACTCGAATTCATCCGGCCGTGCAATCTCTGCCCGCATATGAAAAAGATCACGCTTCGCAACATCAGGCGGGCGCTGGAGACGATGCAACACGAAGTGCATATCCGTCCCGAGATCGCTGTTCCCGCGCGCCGGGCCGTCGAACGCATGCTGGCGGTGCATTGATGGATGTTATCGACACTACGGGGACTTGCATCATCGCCGGCGGCGGCCTTGCGGGCCTGACCGCCGCTCTTTCCTTGGCGCCCCGGCCGGTAATCCTTCTCAGCAAGGCGCCGCTTGGATTTGAATCATCGAGCGTCCTCGCCCAAGGCGGAATCGCCGCGAGCCTTGGGCCGGACGACGATTTTTCGCTGCATCTCGCCGATACGCTCGAGGCCGGCGACGGACTTTGCGATGAGTCCGTTGCCCGCGCGATCCTCAAAGCCGCGCCGGCCGCGATCGACGAATTGATCCGGCGCGGCGTGCCTTTCGATCGCAACGGCGAGGGCAAACTTACGCTTGGCCTCGAAGCCGCGCATTCGCGCCGGCGGATCGTTCATGCCGGCAGCGATTCCAGCGGACGCGAAATCATGCGGCCCTTGACCCGTCTTGCGCGCGAAACACCCTCCATCACCTTGATCGAGGGTTTCACGGCGCGGCGGCTGCTCGTCGAAGATAACACCGTGACCGGAGTTGTCGCCGAAAGCACCCGCGGACCGGTGGTTTTCGCGACTGAGCGCGCCGTCATCGCGACCGGCGGTATCGGCGGCCTGTTCCAATATGGCACCAATCCGGCTGGATCGTGGGGCGAAGGGCTGGCCCTCGCGGCGAAGGCAGGCGCGGCCATGGCCGATCTCGAATTTATCCAGTTTCATCCGACCGCGCTCGATAGCAATTCGTTTCCGCTTAAGCTCATCAGCGAGACCGTGCGCGGCGAAGGGGCGATCCTAATCGACGAGACTGGCCATCGCTTCATGGCCGGCGTGCCCGGCGCCGAGCTCGCGCCGCGCGATATTGTCGCGCGCGCGGTCTGGCGGCACATGGCGGCGGGCCACCGGGTTTTTCTCGACGCGCGGGACGTGCCGGACCTCGATTTTCCGCGCCGCTTTCCGGCGATCACCGGCTTTTGTCACGCCGCCGGAATCGATCCTGTCACCCAGCCGATTCCAATCCGCCCGGCGGCGCATTATCACATGGGCGGCATCGCGGTCGATCTTGCCGGGCGCACATCGGTCGAGGGTCTCTGGGCTTGCGGCGAGGCGGCGTGCACGGGCCTCCATGGTGCCAATCGACTTGCCAGCAATTCCCTGCTCGAAGCGGCCGTCTGCGGCCGTCTTGTCGCCGAGAGCATAGCCGGGACCACGCGTCACCACCGCGGAAAGCCACGCGCCGGTGGGCGGGCGCTGGTTTCCGCCGATCCTTCGGCGGTGCGTAAGATTTTTCTCGCGCCGCGGGTGTTCTACGCGACGGCGATGGTTTGGCGGCGGCGGCGGCCGAGATGCTGCCGCTGGCGCTGGAGCGCGGGACGGCGGGCGATCCCGCCCGCGTCGCCCTGATGGTCGTGATCGCGGCCTTGCGCCGGCGGGAAAGCCGGGGCGCCCATGCTCGAACCGATTTTCCAAGCCGCGCCGCGCATGCGCAAAGAAGTCTGCTGCACCTCAACGAGGCACTCGTCGCCGCGCGGGAAATTGTCCCCGAAACCGTCGCCTGAAACGAAAGTCGCGCGATGACGCCAGTGCCCCTCGCGCGGATTACGGTCGAGCCCTTGGTTCGCGCCGCGCTTCTCGAAGATCTTGGCCGTGCGGGCGATATCACCACGGACGCGATCGTTCCGGCTGGGCTCGCGGCGCGAGCCGCGCTGGTTGCGCGTGACACAGGCGTCGTCGCCGGGCTAGATTTGGCAAAACTCGCCTTCGAGCTCATCGATCCGAACATTGCGATGCAGGTTGAAATAGACGACGGCGCGACGGTCACGACGGGCAGCGTCATCGCCAGGGTGAGCGGACCGGCGCACGGGATTTTGATGGCCGAGCGCACCGCTCTCAATTTTCTTGGGCATTTAAGTGGAATAGCGAGCGCGACGGCTTCCATCGTCGCGGCGGTGCGCGGCACAAAGGCCAAGATCACCTGCACACGCAAGACCACGCCGGGTCTTCGCGCGGTCGAGAAATACGCGGTGCGCGCGGGCGGGGGCGCCAATCACCGCTTCGGCCTCGACGACGCCATCCTCATCAAGGATAATCATATCGCCCTCGCGGGGGGGATCGCGCAGGCGTTGCGGCGCGCCCGCGCGTCTGCGGGTCATCTCGTCAAAATCGAGGTCGAAATCGACAATTTGGACCAGCTCAAGGAGGCGCTCGGCGAAGGCGCCGATGCCGTGCTTCTCGATAACATGAGCTTGGATAGGCTCGCCGAGGCGGTCGCAATCGTCGAGGGTCGCGCCATGACCGAAGCCTCCGGCCGGGTCACGCCTGAGTCGGCGCCCGCGATCGCCGCGACCGGCGTCGATCTGATCTCGATCGGCAGGCTGACCCACAGCGCGGCGGCGCTCGATATCGGGCTCGATTTCGAGGTCTAAAGCGGGATCCGCGAACGCCGGAGCAGATGTCGCGAATTAGCCTGCAACCTGGTCAGTCGCCGGTTCGCGGATTTTGCGGCTCGCCGCTCGGATAGCCCCGTTCGTCCGATCCGCCGTAGAAAGTGCTGGGAGCCTCCAATCGGTAAATGGAGCGGCCCTCCCGGATGCGATAGCCTGGGTAGCTGGCCACCGCACGCGGCAGCACATAGCGGATGCCGGGTGGACTGGGAGGCGGCATCGCCTGGGCGACCGCCATTGCGGTCATGCCAAGAGTGAATGCAAAAAATAACGAAGCGGTCGCAAGAAGCCTGAGCATCGTAACTCTCCCTAATGGACGAGCGCCGTTACCGGCGGCCGTTTTTTTGTTCTGGGATAACTTTGTTCCCGGATAAAAATTTTCAAGACCGCTCTATGCCGCCAACAAGTCCGGCGGGAGCGTCGATCTTTTGTAAATTCCCTATAAATGCCATCGGCTGAGGCGATTATCGCCGCGCGCGTGACCAACGCCGTAACAAAAGATGGTCGAGGGAAAAGATCCCCGGCCCGCGCGCGATGACGACGAGAAAGCAGGTCGCCCAGACGCCTTGCTCCGGCCAGGCATAGGGGTAAACGAAAATCTCGATGACGGCGGTCATGCCGAGAAGGGCAAGCGCCGATAGCCGGCTCGCAAGACCTATGACGAGCAGCACCGGAAAGAAATGTTCGCTGAACGCGGCGATTTTCGCGGCCAGCTCCGGATCGATCAGCGGCAGCGCATATTCGTCGCGAAACAGCGCAATCGCATTGTCCGTCACATGAAACCCTTCGACCTTGGTCTGGCCCGACCTCCAGAACAAGGCGGCCGGAAAAATCCGCGCCGCGAGCGAAATCAGGGATTGCGGAATTTTGTCCAAAACGGCGGCGGCGGCGCGCATCGCGCCAATCAACGCCGAGGGGTTTTCCGCGTGAGTCTCGAGCGATCGGATCATGGCGAGGGAGCCTCGTTGGGTTGATTGGTCATTTCGATCGCGAGCCCCGCGAAGAGGGCCGCGAGATTGGCGGCAAGATCGAAGCTGGCGTTTGCGGCGAGCGCCGCCGCGGCCGCCTCTCCAAGCGGATTTCCAGCGGCGAGGCTTCGTAAAAAAGTCTTGGCGCCGGGCGGCAGGCGGCGAACCTCGACATCGAGGCCGGGGCGCGAAACAAGCGCATCCTCGCCGCGCCAATCGGTTATGGGCGCAAGGGCGATTTCGCCGGAGTTCATCGCCCAGATCGTGACGATCGGATAGCTTGAAGTCACGATTTCAACCGAAGGGTGCAACGCGAAACGCGATCCCGCCAATGTGTCGGCGGCAACGCCGGACAGCGCGGCGGGCGGCAGAGGTTTTGCGTCGGCGGCGTGGTAGGCGCGCGTGCGGGCCGCTTCAAGCCTTGCGACGCCGGCGAGATAGGGTATTTCCCGCGCCGGTTCGAATTCCGCCAGGAAAGTGGGAAATGCGTCGCCATAAAACATCATCAAGGGCGAGCGCGGCGGCTGCGTGGCGGCGAACGATTTCGCGGCACCCTTGAAGAAATCCTCGCCGGCGATTTTGCGCGTCGCCGGAAAGCGCGCTTCCAATGCACTAACAAGGCCCACCATGACATTGTTGCGATAGACCGCGAAGCGCTCTTGCGGCGTGTCCGAATTATGCGAGGTCACGCCGCGGGGGACGGCCCAATCCGGGTCGCGCAGCGCGTGGGCGAAATCGCCTTGCCAAGTTTGCATGGCGTCGCGGGGCTCCTTCAAGCCGCGTCCGGCGCGGCGCGGAGGGAGCCCGCACGGTCCAGGCGCTCTTGCGCGGCAAGGGCCTCTGCGCGCAGCACCGGCCACTCCGGCACGTCATTGTCCCATTCGATCAATGTCGGCAGCGGCCCGGTGCGGGCGATCACGCTCTCGAACAAGGCAAAGACATCCTCGACGACGGGCGATCCATGCGCATCGATGTACAGCGGCGACCCTTGACCATCCGTGGTTTCGAAATGACCGGCAAGATGAATCTCGCCGACGAGGTTGAGAGGAAAAGCTTCGAGATAGGCGTTCGCGCTGGTCGCGTGATTGCGCGCCGAAACGAAAACGTTATTGACATCGAGAAGAAGTCCGCAGCCGGTCGCGCGCGCGATCGCCGCCAGAAACTCCGTCTCCGGGATCGTGCTCTGTTTGAAGCGCACATAGGTCGCGGGGTTTTCGAGGAGCAGGCGGCGCTGAAGCGCGGTCTGCGCTTCGTCGATATGGTCGATCACCGAAATCAAATTTCGCTCCGTATAGGGCAGCGGCAGGAGATCGTCGAAAAAAATTCCGGCGTGCGAGGACCACGCCAGATGCTCTGAAAAACATTCCGGCCGATAGAGGTTGCAAAGCTTTTTCAGCCCAGCAAGATGCGCGCGATCGAGCGGCTCCCTTGAACCGATGTTGAGCCCGACGCCATGCACGGAAAGCGCGTAATGTTCCCGTAGAAATCTCAACTGCGCATGGGGGGTGCCTCCCCCGCCCATATAATTTTCGGCATGGATCTCGAAAAAGCCGAGCGGTTGCGGCGCGGCGGAAATGGCGGCGAAATGCTCGGGCTTGAAGCTCGCGCCAGCGCTCAAGGGAAGCTGCGAAACGCGCATCGATTTTTTCTCCTTAACCCGCCTTTCGAGCGCTTGTCCCGGTGATGCAAAAAGGGGTACGCGGATGCCGCGTGCCCCTGTCGCGTATCAAGATTTGCTGGGTTTTAGCGAACCCATCCCGTTCGGGGTCTTCATCGTTACGCACGTTCCCTTCGGGACATATTTCCAGATTTTGCCATCGTAATCGACCTTCGATGTCCCGGCGCAGCTGGTGCCCGCTCCCGCCGCGCAATCGTTCTGTCCCTTCAGAGCGACACCATAGCACTTTTCCTTCCCAGGCTTGTCGCCGCCCATTTGCTGGGCCGAGGCAGGCCCCGCGAGAAGAGCGAACGCGGCGGCGAGCGTGGCGGCGGTGATCTCGATTTTTGTGATCATGATTGGTTCCTTTTTTCAACGAAAGCCGGTCATGGACGCGGGAAATCAGATGTCCTCCCTCCCCCGCCGGTAGCAACGGCACGCCGTTTCTACATCTTTTTCTACGCGGGAGCGAGCGCGGGCGTTACGCTTCGCGGCGGATATTTTCCGTGACAAAAACGTGATAACGAGGCCGCGCGGAAGTTGTAACGGCGGGGCGACGGCGGCCGAATTAAGGTGATGGGATCGTTTTGCGCGGCGACGGACGGGAAAAGGAGTGGGCCCGGCTGATGCGTGCCGGCAATGCCGGCGACGCGGATTCTTACCGGCGTCTCCTGCTGCAGTTGACGCCGGTGCTTCGCGCGGTGGCGCGCCGCGGCCTTGCCACGGCTGGAATGGCCGATACCGACGCCGAGGACGTTGTGCAGGAGACGCTGCTTGCCGTTCATCTCAAGCGGCAAAGCTGGGACGAGGATGCGCCGCTTGGTCCTTGGCTTCGGGCCATCGAGCGTCATAAAATGATCGACATGCTGCGCCGGCGCGGCCGCCGGATCGACGTTCCCATCGACGATTTTGCCGAAGTCTTGGCGGGCGGCGAAAGCGAACCAACCATGCTCGTCGCCGACGTCGATCGTCATCTCGAATGCCTGCCGGCCGGACAACGCAATGTCGTGCGGGCCATCGCCGTCGATGGTGCGTCGATCGGCGAAGCGGCGGCGCGTCTCTCCATGACCAAGGGGGCCGTCCGGGTAGCCCTGCATCGCGGGTTAGCGGCGCTCGCCGCGAAATTCAATGGAGACGGAAGGTGAAAACCGGCGATCTCATCCGCGCCCTTGCCGCCGACAGCGAGGTCCACCCAATGCCGCCGGGCCGGGCCTTGGCGCTTGCCTTGGTTCCGGGCGTCGCGATTGCGTTGGGCCTCCATTTCGCGGTCCTCGGGCTCCGGCCGCATCTTTTGACCTTGCTCGGCGAACCCCGGCTTCTGTTCAAGGTTTGCCTCGCCTTCTTGCTCGTAGCGCTGTCCGGCCCGCTGGTCTTGCGTCTGGTGAGGCCTGGGGCCGGTGTGCGCCGCGCCGCGCTTATGCTGGCGATCGTGCCGGCCTTGCTTTTGGCCGCCGACCTGGCGGAGCTTCTCGCTGTTCCGGCAGCCGAATGGGGCCAAAGACTTGTCGGCGCCAATGCAATCTTCTGCTTGAAGAGCATCCCGTTTCTTAGCGCGGCGCCCCTCGTCGCCGTTTTGCTGGCCTTGCGTCAAGGCGCGCCGGAGCATCCCGCCCTTGCCGGAGCGGCGGCCGGCCTCTTCGCCGGGGCGATCGGCGCGGCATGCTACGCCACCCATTGTCCGGACGATTCGCCGCTTTTCGTCGCGGCTTGGTATACGTTGGCGATTGGCTTCGTCGTTGCCATCGGCACCGTGGCGGGTCGGCGGCTTCTGCGCTGGTGAGCCCGGCCGCCTTCCGGCTCAGACCTTGCTTTCACTAGCGTTCGCGGGCGGTTTTTGGCGCAGCTCCTTGCGTAAGATTTTGCCGACGTTCGATTTCGGCAAATCGTCGCGGAACTCGACCAATTTCGGCACCTTATAATTGGTGAGTTCGCGCCTGCAGAAATCGCGGACGGTGGCGGCGTCGAGGGCCGGATCGCCGCGAACGACAAACGCCTTGACGGCTTCCCCGCTGGCCCCGTCCGGCACACCGATCACGGCGCATTCCTTCACGCCCGCAAGCCCGGCGAGCACCGCTTCCACCTCGTTGGGATAGACATTGAAGCCGGAGACGACGATCATGTCCTTGCGCCGGTCCACAATGGTGAAATAGCCCTCGGCGTCCATTGTCCCGATGTCGCCGGTGAACAGCCAGCCATCCCGCAAGACTTGCTTGGTTTCCTCGGGTTGCTTCCAGTAGCCTTGCATGACCTGCGGCCCGCGCGCGATAATTTCGCCGGGCTCGCCGATCGCGGTCTCGTTTCCCTGGTCGTCGACACATTTCATCTCCGTCGAGGGAAGCGGCACGCCAATCGATCCAGGCTTCCCGCGTCCGGCGGGATTGAGCGTCAGGACCGGTGAGGCTTCGGTAAGGCCGTAGCCTTCGGCCACGTCGGTTCCGGTGGTCTTCCGCCAGCGCATGGCGACAGGCTCCTGCAACGCCATGCCGCCGGCAAATGATATCCGCAGGCTGCGCGGCGGATTTTCGCAAAACCATGGTTCGTTCAACAGGCCATTGAACAAGGTGTTCACCCCGGTGATGAAGGTTATGGCCTGCGTCTCGAAGGCCTTGCGGAGATTGGTGAGCGGCCTTGGGCTGGGAATCAGAATATTATGCGCGCTACGCATGAAACAACACAACAAGTTCACGGTGAAAGCGAAGATATGATAGAGCGGGAGCGCGGTCAGGACATGATCGCTTTCCCGCATGTCGTCGCCCCTAAATTCGACGAATTGCGCCACGTTCATGATCAGATTTCGGTGCGTCAGCATGGCCCCCTTGCTCACGCCAGTGGTGCCGCCCGTATATTGCAGGCATGCGACGGCGGAGGGTTCCATCTGACTCGTGTAGCCCTTGACATTGGCCCCCGTGCCAATGCTGGCCGCGCCCAACGCGAGCGCTTTCGCAAAAGCGGTATGGCCGAAACGCGGATAAGGCACCTGTTTCTTGACGTATTTCTGCACAAATCCGATGAGGCGCCGCGACGCAATTGGAAAAAGGCTCGCCGCCTCGGTCAGACTGACATGCGGCACCGGAACCTGTTCCATCGCCGCCGCAAGCTTATCCGCGAACATGTCGATCGCGACGATCGCGGACGGTTCGGCGTCCGCGAAAACATGTGCCATTTCAGGCACGGTATAGAGCGGATTGACATTGACGAGCACGCACCCCGCCTTGAAAATACCGAATGTGGCGACCGGATAGGCGAGCCCATTGGGAATCTGGATCGCGACCCTGGCTCCTGGCTCCAGGCCCAATGTCTCGCGCAAATAGGCGGCGAAGGCGTCCGAAAAGCGATCGACTTCCGCAAAGGTCAGGCTTGCTGCCATGCCGTTCGGCATGATGGTGGTGAACGCACGGGCCGCCGGCCTCCGCGCCGCCAAGTCCGGCGCGATTTCGCTGAGCAAATCGTAGGGTGGCGTCTCGATCCGCGCCGGCACGCCGGGAGGATAGAAGGCGAGCCAGGGGAAGGTTGCGTTATCCGTCTTGCCGGCGATCGGCACTTCGTCGTCCATCGGTGGTTCCCAACTTTGTCCGGCAACGTTATACAATGGTGTCTGAGCTTCCGCGAGAGGCTTGCCCGGCGCGCCTTGGTGATATAGTGGCAAATGCCCGCGCGGCGGGGGGATTTCCCTGAATTAGCTTTCAAATGGAGCGATCCGCATTGGCTGAAACGAGGAAGATCAACTGGGTCCATGTTTCGACCCTCGTCGCGGTTGCCATTCTGGTCGGCACCGAAATGGTCGGCGCGTCCTGGGCGGCGGGATGGGCGCTCGGCGGCCTCCTGCAGCTCGATCCCCTCGTCAGCCGCGTCATCGAGGCAGGATTTGGTCTTTGCGGCTTTGGACTCCTCTATTATTTCATGCGCACCGCGATTCGCCACGAACCGATCCGCTAGAAATCCTTTTGCCTACCTCCCTCCGCTTTGCGACCAGTGACGTTTGTGCTGCGTTGGACGCAGGCTGCGCCACCCATTTGGCCGCCAGACCCGAAGGAAAGGCAAATGACAACAGCCTTTGACCGGAGATCGGTGCTGAAGGCCGCCGCCGCGCTCGGAGTCTTAGGAACGGACACGGAGAGGGGCTTCGCCGCCAGCGCGATGAAGCTCGGCCCGGCGGCGCCATTTTCCTTCGATAGTCTCAAGGCCATGGCGCGGGGCATGGCAGGCGAGCCTTACGCCGGCTCGACGCGGCCTTCGCCCGATATCGTCGCCAAGATCAATTATGAGGCCTGGGGAAAAATCAAGTTCGACATGGACCATGCGCTTTTCGCCGATGGGCCGGGCCGGTTTCCGGTGAGCTTTTTTCACCTGGGTATGTTTTTTCAAAAAGCCGTCGAAATGCATGTCGTCGACGCAGGCAGCGCGCGGAAAATCATCTACGATCAGAGCTATTTCGAAATGCCGGAGGATTCGATTGCCAAGAAACTTCCGCAAGGCGCGGGCTTCGCCGGTTTGCGCGTCCAGGAATCGCGCGACGGTCCGCTCGACTGGCGCAAGAACGATTGGGTGGCTTTTCTCGGCGCCGATTATTTTCGCGCGATCGGCGAACTGCGTCAGTATGGGCTTTCCGCCCGCGCGGTCGCGCTCGATGTCGCGGTCGCGGAGCGCAAGGAAGAATTTCCCGATTTCACGAAATTCTATATCGACCGGGCCGAAACCGCCGACTCGCTGACGATCTACGCCTTGCTCGATGGCCCGTCGGTTGTGGGCGCCTACCGGTTTTTGCTATCACGCGGCAAGGGCGTCATCATGGAGATCGACCAAACGCTTTTTTTGCGCGCGGACGTCGCCCGCTTCGGCCTCGCACCTCTCACCTCAATGTATTGGTTTTCTGAAACGAAAAAAGGGACAGGCATCGACTGGCGCCCCGAAGTTCATGATTCCGACGGTCTTGCGCTGTGGATGGGGACGGGAGAGAGGGCGTGGCGGCCTCTCAACAATCCGCCGCGCATCATCACTTCTTCCTTCGCGGACGAAAATCCGCGCGGTTTTGGGCTGTTGCAGCGCGACCGCTGCTTCGATCATTATCAGGATGGCGTCCATTATGACCGGCGCCCCAGCCTTTGGGTCGAGCCCAAGGGCTCTTGGGGCAAGGGCGCGGTGCAGCTCGTCGAAATCCCGACCGACGATGAAATCCACGACAATATCGTCGCGATGTGGGTACCCGAGAAAGCGGCGGCGGCAGGGTCCGAGATCAAGCTCTCCTATCGCCTCTATTGGGCCGCCGACGAACCGTTCCCGGCGGAGCTTGCGCGCTGCGTCGCGACGCGCTTGGGCAACGGCGGCCAGCCGGGCCAGCCGCGGCCAAAGGGAGTACGAAAATTCATGGTCGAATTCAAGGGACCGCCGCTGGAGGCCCTGCCCTTCGGCGTGAAGCCGGAGCCAGTGCTCTGGGCCTCGCGCGGAACCTTTTCCTATGTCTTCACGGAAGCCGTGCCAGACGATGTGCCGGGCCATTGGCGCGCGCAATTCGATTTCACCGGCGACGGCGTTGAGCCTGTCGAAATGCGCCTGTTTTTACGCGCGGGCGCAAAAATCCTGAGCGAGACGTGGATCTATCAGTATCATCCTTTTTAGCGCATCATGCGAGAGGGCCTCAATTCGCTGAACGGCGGCGGGACCGTTGTCTTGAAACTCGCCCGCTCGCTGTGCCGCTCAAAGTATCGCGTCAGTTCCTTCGCGCCGGCCAGAATCTCACTGCCTTCCGGAAGATCACGCAGATAGGCAAGTGTCGGCAGAAGGTTCATGTCGGCATAGGTGACAATCGCTTTCGACTCGAACAGTTGGAATTGGCCGTGCCGCATCGCCGGAACTTTGCCGAGAGGGTGAATTGCGTTCACCTCCGGGGAATGCGGCTTGGCGGGGGTGAGACGATAGGCGACGCCCTTTTCCTCGCAGGCGATCCGCACGGTGCGGACAAAGGTCGATTGCGCGCGCCGGCGAGTTCGATGTCGCTCGCGTCTTTCGCCAGGAATGCGTCGAGCTTGTCGAACGATCCGTTCTCGCCCGTCCAGCCGCTGTTGTATCCGTCGCGAAGTTGGGCGTCCGTGAAGCCATCCTGCCGCATTTTCATTTGCGTCCCGGTACCGTCGGGCAGGAAGGTCAGCGTGATGAGCATTTCCTGGCTGTTGTACCTGCCAAGCCAGGTGAACACGAGTTTGTCTGGCCGAGCCAATTCACGATAGACGCCTGAGATTTCGACTGTTCCGCCGTCCGGCATGGTCATGCTCACTTGATAGCGCCCGCCAACCCGCGGCTCTATCAAGGTCACCTCGCAGCGCGCACCGCGCGGCGGCAGCCATTCACCCCATTTCTTGCTCAGCCAGGCATCGAACACGCGTTCTAGCGGCGCATCGACGCGGCGAGAGATTTCGAGGGAAAGTATCGATTCAGCGAATTTGTACATTGCAGCCTCTTTCGGTTTGTTTCAGATGCTGATCGAGCCTTTCGAAGCTCTCGCACCAGAACCGCCGGTAGAAATCGAGCCACTCGGTCGCGTTTGCCAACGCACGCGCATCGAGTTGGCAGAGGCGATGCTGGCCTTGGCGCTCGCGTACGATGAGCGATGCGTCCTCGAGCACGCGCAAATGCCGCGAGATTGCAGGAAGAGAGATGTTAAAAGGTTCAGCAAGGTGCCCGACCGTCGCTTCGCCGAGCGCCAGCCGCGCGACGATCGCGCGCCGCGTGGGGTCGGAAAGGGCCGAAAAAATGGAATCGAGGTTTGACATTTAACTGATATGTTAATTAACGAGTTGGCTAAGTCAAGCGATATTTATGCTCGTGCGTAGGCTCACCCGCGACCACGTTCGCGCACCACTGTCAGGTAGATGCGGTTGGTTGCGCTTTGTCTCCATGAAATCGACCGAACCTCCGCCTTCCGCCCATCGCTTAAAAAGTTGCCCGACGCAGGCATAGCGCATGATAACTATATAGACGCAACTTCCTCTTATGCGTGGCTCTATCCTGGATAGTTTACTGGATGGAACTTCTCCCACAACTACAATATGACTGCCCGGGCTCCCATATCCCGGCCATAGGCACATTATCAGCCCGTCGAGGAAGTCGTCGCGGGCTGATTTTGGCTGAGGATCTGTCCGGGAACCTCTTGAATCACTTGAACATCTTGAGATTCAAAAGGGGGGCGGTGCGATCGGGAGGAGGCCGCCCGCGGGGACGACGAAGAACTGCGGCCGCACCGGCCGCGGCACCCGCCCGTGACCTGACCGATGAGGAGGGCGCGCGCAGTGCCCCGCCGATCCCACCGGCCAAGCATGGCGGCAACCAGCGTGCGGGGATCATGCGGAAGGGGGTCAACGCCCCGATCGCTGTCCGCCCCGGCTGCCGGTGGCGCGCGATCGCTAAAGACGTGGCGGCGCGCCACACGGTGAAGGACGACGTCATCCGTTGGAACCATCACGGCACGCGCGATCGCATCCACCCCGCGCGCGCCGCGAAATGCCGCGAGCCGCCCCAACGACACACCCGCGAAACCGCCGGGAGCGTCCGGAGCGCTCCGCTCAATACCCGCAAACCGGCTTCGCTCCACGAAGCTTTTTCTGCCGCCGAAGCAAGGCGGCTCGTCGACCGGTTCGAATGGCATTATTCGCCAAAACACGACCGTTGGCCCGCCTCACCCTGAGTTCGTCGAAGGACGGCCTTATCCGAGCTCGCCGTGCTCTCAAATCAATGCTTCGACCGCCGCATTCCCGATCCGCCGATGCTTGCCGCCGAAGTCAAGGCGTGGCAGAAAGATCGCAACGCCAACCACGCCAAAGCCGATTGGCACTTCGCCCCCGCCAATGCCCGCATTATACTTAAAACGCCGATACCCCGCACTTTGGTTGATTTCAGGCTACTACTCTTATCCGTCCCGTCAGGCTTTCCGGAAGCGCCGGTTCGCCCCGGAGCGGCGTTCTTCAGCCGCGAGCGGGGGGAATTCATCCTGCCATACGTCGACGTTAGGCGGGCGGCCTCCCCGGACGAGACCCTTCTCGACTTCCCGCAGAGCACCTATGAAGCCCCCGCGAAACTCGGGTATTGGTGGCGGGCCGGCTTGGAACGCGTGGTGGCCTGATCCGGAAATCGAGTGGAGTGCGCCCCGCCTCGTTCGCCGTGCCGCGGGAGGGCTTCGGAAAGCCATGCCGTGGGCTATCCTTGGCTTGCCGGCTGGGACGACTGGACAGCAGGGAGCGCATGAGACCCAACCGCCGCCTGGCGGCACGGAGCGCGGCACCGAACGAATTGAGGCCTTCAGCGACGGCGTCTTCGCCATCGCCATCACCTTGCTCATCCTCGAAATTAAGGTTCCGAAGATCGAGGGCTCCGACTTGCTCGCCATCCTGCTCAACCTCTGGCCATCCTATTTCGCCTCCGTCCTGAGCTTTGTCATGATCGGCATCTATTGGGCGAACCACCACTATGTCTTCAAGCTCTACCAGAAAACCAATCACGCGTTAAATCTTCTGAACCTTCTGTTTCTCCTGTTTATCGCCTTTCTGCCCCTGCCAACCGAGATACTCGGCGAGTACATGCTCGACAAAGCCAACCAGACGACGGCCGCCACCCTCTATGCCGTTGGTTTGCTGCTTCCGGCCGCCACCTGGCTGCTGATGTGGCTTTATGCCACCCGTGAGCATAGGCTCGTCGATCGCCACCTCGACTCAGGCTCCTTGCGCCGCCTGACCTTGCAATACCTCGGTTCGGTCGTCCTTTATTTAAGCGCCGTCGTGGTCTCGCTGATCGATTTCAGATGGGGGCTCGCCATCTGCGTTGGGTTGACGTGTCTGTACCTGTTGCCGCCGAAAAGCCCCGTCTACACCCCGGAGGGACCGTAAAAAGCTCGCTAAATCTTTCCCTCTATACATAAAGCCTGCCGCCTTTCTCCAAAAACTCCGCGCTCTTTTCCGCCTTGCCTCTTTCGACCTCCAGGTTCGATCTGGGGGTGACCCGTAACGGGGCGCCAATCCCTCTGGCGGCGGCAATTTTTGCACCGATTGAGCTTGCTCTTGTCTTGCAATCGCGCCAATTTGCGCCGCGGGCGCCAGCGAAAGCGTCGTCCTGAGTGTCCTCTAAATATTAGCCGGTTTCAACTTCGGCGATCCAATGCAACCGCAAAGCGGCGATCCGGAAACTCCACATGCGGCGAACGGCCCGCTTGACCGGGGGCCTATCCTTGTCGTCGAAGACGAACCCGACATGGCACGGGAAATCGCGGGGCAATTGACTAGTCTTGGCTATCTGGCGCGGATCGCGGAAACCGGCGCGGCGGGGCTCACAGCGGCCCGCCGCGACCGCGCCGCGCTCTTGATCGTCGATCGCATGCTCAACGGGATAGAC
Source organism: uncultured Alphaproteobacteria bacterium (assembly GCA_963706215.1). Classification (GTDB taxonomy): domain Bacteria; phylum Pseudomonadota; class Alphaproteobacteria; order Rhizobiales; family Beijerinckiaceae; genus Methylocapsa. The sequence continues at coordinate 2,151,556 of OY970154.1, forward strand.
AGCCTGTCGATGATCGAGACCCTGCGAAAGGAAGGTATGAGGAAGTCCAGTCCTGGTCGTGAGCGCGCTCGCCTCCGTCGATGAGCGGATCCGGGGGCTGAAGGCGGGCGGAGACGACTACCTCATAAAGCCGTTCGCGATGGACGAACTCGCGGCGCGCGTCGAGGCCCTCTTGCGCCGGTCGAGCGACACCCGCGCCACGACGCTTCAGGTGGGACCGCTTAAGCTGGATTTGATCGCACGCTCCGCCTCGCGCGGCGAACGGGCTCTCGATCTACTGCCGGCCGAATTCAAGCTGTTGGAATATCTCATGCGGCATTCCGGCCAAACGGTGACCCGCACGATGTTGTTGGAGGACGTTTGGCATTATCGCTTTATGCCGCGGACGAACCTGGTCGATGTCCATATCGGCAAGCTGCGGCGTAAGCTCGACTTGCCGGGCGATCCGCCGCTCATTCGTTCCATTCGCCGTTCCGGCTTTATGCTTCATGCGGGCGAGTGAGCTTTTCGGGACGGCGACTTTCCGTCTGGCTGTCTTCTTTGCGCTCGCCGTATCGGTTTCGACGGCGGCCGTCTTTCTGTTCATCTACTGGCAAGTGGCGACGTTTGATGTCAAACGGCTGGACGCCGTCCTGGTGGAAGAAGCCGCACGGGCCATGACCCAGCCCGAAGACCGTCTTAAGCGTGAACTTGAGTTGCGATTCACAACCGATCTTCGCCGGCTCGACTATGCGGCGCTGTTCGACAACACCGGCAAGCTTCAGTACGGCAACGTCGCGGCGATACCGAAGGACCTTCCCATCGATGGCGCGGCGCACATCGTCGAAGCGCGGCCGGTTCGGAGTACGGATACCGGAACCGAACCTGCGGTCTTCGTCGCCAGCCGCCGGCGGGACGGCGGCAGCGTGCTGCTCGGCCGGAGTCTTTACGAAGTTAATGCCCTCCGGCAGGTGGTTTTCGAGGCACTCCTGATCGGGGTAGTGCCCGCCATTCTGCTGGCGCTCGCGAGCGGGATAATATTCAGTTTGCGCATGACCCGGCGGCTCAAAACGATTCACGAGACAACTCTGCGCATCATGCACGGCGATCTCCAGGAGCGATTGCCGGCACACGGCAAAATGGACGACCTGAACTATGTGGCGAGCGCGGTTAACCTCATGCTCGACGAGATCGTCCGGCTTCTTGAGCAAATCAAGACCGTCGGCGACAATATCGCGCACGATCTGCGCTCCCCGCTGGCGGCGATGCGGACCAAGCTCGAACGCGGCCTTGCGGCCGGTTCCGGCCAGGAGTTGCGCGCCGCGGCGGAAGGCGCTCTCGGCGACCTCGACCATGGGCTCGCCATCGTCACCGCCCTTCTGCGAATCGCCGAGATCGAGTCAAGGCGGCGGCGGCGAGGCTTTACGCGCGTGGACTTTGCGCAGGTCTGCGCCAACGTGTTCGAACTCTACGAGCCATTGGCCGAAGGCAAACCGGTCGCGTTCACGCTGGACGCACCGGCGCCCCTTCCGGTCCCCGGCGATTTCGAACTGTTGGTCGAGACGATTGCGAACCTCGTCGATAATGCGATCAAATTCACGCCGGAAGGCGGCGCGGTCGCCATCGTCGCGAAGACGATAGGGGATCGGCCAACCGTGCGCGTGACGGACAACGGCCCGGGAATTCCGGCGGCCGAACGCAACCATATTTTTGAACGGTTCTACCGCTCCAGCAAAACCCGTCACATTCCGGGTTCCGGCCTTGGCCTAAGCATGGTGGCGGCGATCGCCGATCTTCACGGGTTCGATCTGCGCATTGAAGATAACCGGCCAGGCGCCGTCTTCGAAATTTCCCCCCGTCAGGCGAACTAAACGTTTCGCGAAAACGAGAATGGAATTGGTTAGCCATCGGATGCGACAGGACAAGAATAAAATATTTTATAATATACCAGGGAGAGAAGGCCATGTGAGCGAAGATTCTGGTTGGCGACGCCTTTTTGGAAAAATGACCCAAGCCGCATTCACGTCGAAACAAGCCGCGTCATAAAAGGATTTCTCTCATGGAAGGCATCGTGCGATTGGCGCTCCGGTGTCCTTACACGTTTGTCGTTTTGGCTATCCTGATTTTGATTTTCGGCTCGCTCGCCGCCGTTAGGACACCGACCGGCATTTTTCCAAACATCGGAATTCCCGTCATCAGCGTGGTCAGACGAAACGTTCCGGGCGCGTTTGCTCACCACCTCCAACTCGGTTTCACTCCAATCTCGCACCGCGCTTGTCCAATTGCTGGCCGGCAATCCGGACGGCAAGCTATGGCCGGGCGCTTTTACCACGGTTCACTTTCACATTCCCTCTGATTCAAATGTCCTGCGCATCCCCGCCACGGCGTTGATCTTCAGCCCGCAGGGAATGCAGGTGGCCAAGGTTGACGAGGAAAACAAGGTCGTGTTGAGCAAGGTTCGGCTTGGGCGCAGTCTCGGCAATTATGTCGAGGTCTCATCCGGAGTGTCCCTTTCGGACCGGCTCGTCAACAGCCCTCAGGAAGATATGGCGGCGGGCGAAACGGTGCGGATTGCCGGCGCGCAGGATCAGGGCGCGGCAGCACGCCCGATGGAACAGGCGCGCGCGCTTGGAAGGAACGCGCAGGATAGCGACTAGAAGACGATCGGCGATAACGGCAGCGGATTCGTGGGAAGCTCATGGGGAAAGTGACACCAGGAAATTTCATTGGGCCGCGATCGCGAGCCTGCCACGCGCGGATCTATGGCCTCGCGCGTCCCGGGGCAATCCACCCGGAACATGGGGTGGTTTGCGTTATTTTCATGAAAGCAAAATTATAATCATAGTTGCCGTGCAAGCGTATTGATAGTTGCGCTCCTGTACCTCAAGCATGTTCCGAAAAAGTTGCTCGGCTTTTTCAATTCCGGCACGCTCCAACTCTTTAAATCTGAGCGATTCCTTCGATCAGATGATTCCATCCGATCGGGAAGCGCGCTAGGTTATCGACAAGACTGGAGTATCCGGCCACGACCCGGAGTAAGAAAACGGCCGCACGCTCTCGTGCGCGGACAATAGGGCTTACCGCGGCCACGTTGGCCGCTAACGCGCGGCCATTGCCCGCGCACAACCGCATTATCCTTCCTGCGCCAATCAAATTTACGACACCAATGCGAAGCCGAAACCACAATTAGCCCCCTCCCGCTGGGACCGCGCCTGCTTCCATCGCTCCGGAACGCGCGGCCGCCAAGGCCTGGGCGCCAGTCCCTCAGAGTCTGTCCCGGAACTTCATCATGGATTACAGAGCTTTCTTAGCATGATCCGGATGGAGGCGAGGCGGAGGAAAGCAAGCGCGTTACGGGTTAGGTTTTCAAAATCCTTGGCCAGCCTGCGACAACGGTTGAGCCAGGCGAAGGTGCGCTCGACAACCCATCGTTTGGGCAGGACAACGAACTTTCTCAGCGCGGGCCGCTTGACGATTTCGATTTCCCATTCACGGCTGATCGCCGCCACGGCGGCGGCCATTTGGGGGCCTTGATAACCGCCATCGGCGATGATTTTGGTGATGAAGGGAAACAGGGGACGCAGTTCCTTCAACACCAATGGTCCACCGTCGCGATCCTGAATGTCGGCGGGATGAACCACGGCTGCAAGTTTCAGACCGAGCGTATCGACCGCGATATGGCGTTTTTTACCGTCGATCTTTTTGCCGGCGTCATAGCCGTGCGGATCGATCCGCGCCCCCCTTTTTCCGTGCTTTTCACGCTTTGACTGTCGATGATGGCAACGGTTGGACTGACGGCGCGGCCAGCCTGTTCTCGACACAGGACGTAGAGCTCATGATGAAGGCGCAAAAGCGTGCCATCATAGTTCCAAAGATCGAAATACCTGAAAACAGTGCTTTTCGATGGCAGGTCTTTCGGCAGGTAGCGCCACTGGCAACCCGTGCTCAGAATATACATGATTCCGTTGACCACTTCGCGCATGTCCACGCGGCGTTTGCCGCCACCGCGCTTCGCCGGAGGTATCAACGGCTCCACCAGCCCCCATTCCTCGGCCGTCAAATCGCTCGGGTATCTCTGTTGGCTCCGGTCATAACGGCCCCGGTTTTCTTTCGTCCACATCGGCGGCCCCTCCTCGAATCAGGCCACCTCTCTTGATCACAAATGATTCTTTTGATTCAAGAAGTTTCAGAACAGACACTTACACCTCGAGGTCCGGGCAGCGTGACACGGTGATCGCGGAAAAGCAGGCCGATTGGTGCCGCCCGCCACGGCCACACCGTAGCTCGATGGGATTGCCGTCCGATCTGTTCGGGGTCACTGAAAAGCTACGTTCAGGATCTCATAGCTCTTGCCGCCGCCCGGCGTATTCACCTCGACGGAATCGCCGGTTTTCTTGCCGATCAGGGCGCGCGCCGTCGGTGAGGTGATCGAAACCCGGCCGGCCTTCACATCGGCTTCGCTCTCGCCGACAATTTGGTATGTTTTCTTTTCGTCCGTGTCCTCGTCGACGAGCGTCACTGTCGCGCCGAACTTGATCGTGTTGCCGGAGAGTTTTGATACATCGATAACCTCGGCGCGCGATAATTTGTCTTCGAGCTCGGCAATACGCATTTCATTCAAGGCTTGCGCGTCCTTGGCGGCGTGATACTCGGCATTCTCGGATATGTCGCCATGGGTCCGCGCTTCGGCGATCGCTTGGATGATGCGCGGACGCTCGACTTGCTGGCGCCGCTTCAACTCCTCTCCGAGGGCGGAGTAGCCGCCCGCCGTCATGGGGAACTTGTCCATGCTCTTTACTCTTTCACGTCTGGCGTTCGCTCCGCGACTGGAGCGTGACCCGACTTGTTATCCGGTCATGCCCTAAGGCTTTGATATTCCATGATCCTACTCGGAAACCAATTTCCACTTTCAAAGATCATGCTCGAGAGCATGTTCCGGAAAAGTTGACCGATTTTTTCGATCAGAACATGCCCCAACACTTTGAATCCGAGCGATTCTTTCACGATCAGACGATTCCATCTGATCGGGAAGCGCTCGAAGGTTCGCCAGTTCTGGCCCAGGCGTAATTTCCGCTTGCGCCGGGTATTTATTCTATCGCGATACTTTCGCTGAGACGCAACGCCGATCTCGGGCGGCGACCGCCAAAAGTGCTTCGCATCCGCGCCAGACAGTAACAGACACCTTCCCGAAACCGGCCGCAAGGGGTGTTTCACCAATCCGCAATTCTGCCCCCGCCCCGATCCTGCCGCGCTTTAGCCAAAATAATCCTGCAGCGCGCGAACCTCCAGATCGCCAGCGAGATAGGCCCGAATTCCTTGCGACGCGGCGATCGCGCCAGCGATGGTCGTATAGTAGGGCACCTTATGCAAGAGAGCGGCGCGGCGCAACGACCGCGAATCGGTGAGGGCTTGCGCGCCTTCCGTCGTATTGAGCACAAGCTGGATCTCGCCGTTTTTGATCAAGTCGACGACATGCGGCCGGCCTTCCGAAACCTTGTTGACGCGCTGCGTCTTTACGCCCTCGCCATCAAGATAGCGCGCGGTGCCGCCGGTCGCGCGGATCTTGAAGCCGAGCCCCGCCAACAATCGTGTGGTTTCGAGGACGCGCGGCTTGTCGGTGTCGCGCACCGAAACGAAGACGGTGCCTGTCCTTGGAACATTCGTGCCGCCGCCAAGCTGGCTCTTGGCGAAAGCGACCGGAAACGAGCGATCGAGGCCGATGACCTCGCCGGTCGAGCGCATTTCGGGCCCGAGCACGGTATCGACGCCTGGAAACCGGGCAAACGGAAATACCAATTCCTTGACGCCGATATGATCGAGACGCGCCGGCCGTAATCCGAAGCCGGCCAGGCTTTCCCCGGCCATGATCCGCGCCCCGATCTTTGCGATCGGCACGCCGACGACCTTGGCGACGAAAGGAACCGTCCGCGCCGCACGCGGGTTGACCTCGAGCACGTAGATTTCGCCGTCCTTCAACGCATATTGCACGTTCATCAAGCCGCTGACCCCGAGCGCCAGGGCAAGCTTCCTGGTCTCCGCTTCGAGTTCGGCGATCGTTTCGGGCGCGAGCGAGCGCGGCGGCAACGAACAGGCGCTATCGCCGGAATGAATTCCGGCCTCCTCGATGTGTTCCATGATGCCGCAGATGAAGACTTGCCGGCCGTCCGAAAGCGCGTCGACGTCGATCTCGATGGCGTCCGACAGATAGCGATCGAACAAAAGAGGGTTCTTGCCGAGCACGGTATTGATTTGCCCGGTCTTGTCGTTTGGATAGCGGGCCTTGACCTCGGACGGAACGAGGCTCGGTAGGGTGCCGAGCAGATAGTCGTCGAATGCGGCGTTGTCGAAAATGATCGCCATCGCCCGCCCCCCTAGCACATAGGACGGACGCACGACGAGGGGGAGGCCGAGATCGGAGGCAACGAGGCGCGATTGCTCGACCGAATAGGCGATACCGTTCAACGGCTGCTTCAGGCCGATCTTGTCGAGGAGCCGCTTGAAACGGTCGCGATCCTCTGCGAGATCGATCGAATCGACCGACGTCCCGAGAATAGGAATGCCCGCCTGTTCGAGCGCATGCGCGAGTTTAAGCGGCGTCTGGCCGCCGAATTGCACGATCGCACCCTTGAGCTCTCCTGCCTCGCCTTCCTTGGCAAGGATTTCAAGCACGTCCTCGGCGGTCAGGGGTTCAAAATAGAGCCGGTCCGACGTGTCGTAATCGGTCGAGACGGTCTCGGGGTTGCAGTTGATCATGATCGTTTCATAACCGGCCTCGCGCAGCGCGAAGCTCGCATGACAACAGCAATAATCGAACTCGATGCCCTGCCCGATCCGGTTCGGACCGCCGCCGAGGACGACGATTTTCTTGCGCGCCGTCGGACGCGACTCGCAAGCCGGGGCGGCGCCAAAAGGCGGCGCGTAGGTCGAATACATGTATGCCGTGGGCGAGGAAAATTCCGCCGCGCAAGTGTCGATCCGCTTGAACACCGGCCGCACGCCGAGTTTTTTGCGCAAGGCGAACACCTTCGCTTCGGGCACTTTGGCGAGACCGGAAAGACGCGCATCGGAAAAACCCGCCGCCTTCAGCATCCTCAGGTTGGTGGCGTCGCCGGGCAAACCATGCGCGCGAACCTTGGCTTCGAGATCGAGAATTTCCCCGACGCGCGCGATGAACCAGGGATCGATTCCGCAGGCCTCGTAAATCTCGTCCGCTGGCATGCCATGACGCAGCGCCTGGGCAACAACAAGCAGCCGGTCGGGCGTCGGACGCCCCAAGGCGGCCCGCAGCACGTTCATGTCGTCGCCGAGACCCAGCCCCTCGATTTCGTCGAGACCATCCAATCCAGTGTCGAGCGAACGCAATCCCTTTTGCAGACTTTCGGCAAAGGTCCGGCCGATTGCCATGGTCTCGCCGACCGATTTCATCGCCGTCGTCAGGATCTGCTCGGCACCGGGAAATTTTTCAAATGCGAAGCGCGGGAGTTTGGTCACGACATAGTCGATCGAGGGCTCGAAGGAAGCCGGTGTCGCACCGCCGGTAATATCGTTGGCGATCTCGTCCAAGGTGAATCCAACCGCGAGTTTCGCGGCGACTTTGGCGATCGGAAAGCCGGTAGCCTTGGAAGCCAGTGCCGAGGAGCGCGAGACGCGGGGATTCATTTCAATCACGACCATGCGGCCATCCTTCGGATTGACCGCGAATTGCACGTTGGAGCCGCCGGTCTCGATGCCGATCTCGCGCAACACCGCGAGCGCGGCGTCGCGCATGGTCTGATATTCCTTGTCGGTCAGGGTCAGCGCCGGGGCGACGGTGATCGAATCGCCCGTATGCACGCCCATCGGGTCGATGTTTTCGATCGAACAGACGATGATGCAATTGTCCGCCTTGTCGCGGACAACCTCCATTTCGAATTCCTTCCAGCCGAGCACGCTTTCCTCGACCAGAACCTCGTTCGTCGGCGAGGCGTCAATTCCGCGCTCTATGATCTCAATGTATTCCGCCTTGTTATAGGCAATGCCGCCGCCGGTCCCGCCCATGGTGAAGGACGGCCTTATGATCGCGGGCAGGCCTATGTCATCGAGGACGGCAAGCGCTTGCGGCAAGGTTTTGATCTGATGCGAGCGCGGCGTCGCCAGGCCGATGCGGGTCATCGCCTCGCGGAAAAGCTTGCGATCCTCGGCCATGTCGATGGCCGCGGCGCTGGCGCCGATCATTTCCACCTCGAATTTTTCGAGCACCCCCATTTTTTTCAAGGAGAGCGCGCAGTTGAGCGCGGTCTGGCCGCCCATGGTCGGCAATAGCGCGAAGCCGCCGGGAATCGCGTGGCGCTCCTTACTAATGATCTTGGCGACGATTTCCGGCGTGATCGGCTCAAGGTACGTGCGATCGGCCATGTCCGGATCGGTCATGATCGTCGCCGGATTGGAATTGACGAGGACGATCCGGTATCCCTCCTCGCGCAGCGCCTTGCAGGCCTGGGTGCCGGAATAATCGAATTCGCAAGCCTGGCCGATGATGATCGGCCCGGCCCCGATGATCAGGATCGTCGAAATATCCGTCCGCTTGGGCATTTGGTCTCGTCAGAACACACAAAACAAGGCCCGCTTGGGCTTGCGGCCCGAGCGTGCCCCATGGCAATGGCCGGAACCAACGTCGTTCTGGCCTCGTCTCCGTAGACCAGTTTGTCGCCGCTGTGAACCGCGACCTATTGGTGCTGGGCAAGGTCTCCCAGTGGTGGTGGAAATAAGTCCAGGAAAAAATGTGTGGAGTGGAGCAAAATCATTTTTTCAAACCGGCGCGCATCAACCTAGGCCAACAGTGTGCCATATTCGGTGAGATCGGGTCCTAAGAAGTTGGGAGGGTTACATGGTGACGTTCTTTAGTAATGGTGCAGCCGTCAATCTTGATTACAAAGCTATTCGGGACTTGCCACATAATGAGCCGTACCGCGCGTTCGTCGAGGACCTGTGGGCTCGGTACAAACCATCGGGTGACGGCAACACGCACTTTCTCAAAGACGCTAAACCTAACTTCCGCCAACAATTCTGGGAAATGTATCTTTTCTGCGCAATGGAGGATCAAGGAATCACAGTCCAAAAAACAAGTGGTAAAGACGGAGGTCCCGACTTTTCCTTCGAGGCTGCCGGTAAGAAATATTGGGTGGAAGCAATTGCACCGGAGGCGGGAAATGGAAATGACAAAGTGCCATTTCCAGTCTTGGGGGCTCCTAACTATGCGCCAAGAGACCTTATCCTTTTGCGCTACACCCATGCACTCAGCACGAAATTTAAGTGTTGGACCGAGAAGTGGGTTGACGAAAATATTGTAAGCAGCGATGACGGCTATATCATCGCAATCAACGGTGGCGCAATACCCGATGCAGATTGTAGCTGGGAATATCCATACATTATTCAATCACTCTATCCGGTCGGCCCATTCGCGGTAAAGGTCGATAGAAACTCTCTTGCTTTTTCTGAACCATATCTGCTACGTGAGGAATTAATAAAAAAGCAAAGCGGCGAACTTATAAATTCTGCGCCTCTTATAGACAAAAAATACTCCGCAATTTCTGCCGTCATACATAGCTTTGCTGGCCCAAGTCGTTGTGCGTCGCCTCTTGGCTATGACTTCCTTCTACTGCGTAATCCTTGCGCGCAACATCCTCTGCCTATCGGCTCGTTGTCTTGGTGCACTCAATATAGCTTCCAGGACAGAGAGTTAACGCGAACGGAGCCCAGCGGGTAACTGAATGCTTGATAAGCAGGGGGTAGTTGACTGGTAGCGTCACCGCTTTGCTCGGGCGCCCAAAGGCATCGCAAGCATTACCTTCGCCTTATTTTCACGTCGAGATCTGGCACAACCTCCAATTGGATGCGTAAATCGAGCAACGCGCCACTGAGCGTGTCGAATACATTCGCATCATCGGTCACTTCCAAGAACGTGACCTGGACGATGCCATCGACGGTCGTGACTTTGCTCAGCTTTCCGCTTCCCTCCAGCATCCGCTTCTCGATCGCGCCGGTAAGAGCAGTTTCAACCTCGTTCACGTCCGCCACTAGCGCCTCCTCGCCAAGCCCACGGTAGATAAGCAGCCTGATCCAACCAGCGCGGCTGGAGCAGGCGGAAGTCAAGCCCAAGGCTTTGGCCCGGAGCGTGTTTAGATTATGGCACGCGGGCTCACCGGCCCGTGTGCCATGAGAAACGCCGGGCTTGTTGAATAACCCCGGCCTTGGCAAAAACATCTTGCGGCCGGTCATTCGGCCACAATCAAATCTTGTGGCCGTGAACCCGCTCCATTATGCTGGCCGAATGAGCATGGACATGAAGGAAACTCCGCCGGGTCCTCGCCGTGACCCTGGCGCCCAAGACCGTGACGCAAAGGTCACGCGGCTCCGCGGCAGGGCGAGCGAATTCGAAAATTTCGCGCCGCCGCCGCCGCGAGGGCGCGGAATTCGCGCGGTGCCGTTGCGCATCATATTGCCCAATCTCGTCACCTTGCTGGCGCTATGCATGGGCCTGACTGCGATCCGGTTCGCAATCGAGGGCCAGTTCGAAACCGCCGTCGCGGCGGTCCTTGTCGCCGCCATCCTCGATGGATTGGACGGACGCATCGCGCGCGCGCTGCGCGGCACCTCGCGGTTCGGCGCCGAACTCAACTCCCTCGCTGATTTCGTCGCGTTCGGGGTCGCGCCGGCGCTCATCCTTTATTTCTGGGGCCTGCACGAAATGAAGAGCTTCGGCTGGTTCGCGGCGCTTGTTTTCGCGGTCGCGGCGGCGCTGCGCCTCGCCCGCTTCAATGTCATGATCGACGATCCGAACCGGCCGCCTTGGCAGGCGCATTTCTTCACCGGGATGCCCGCGCCGGCGGGCGCCATAGTCGGGCTCATGCCGCTTTATCTCAATCTCTCGATTTTCGCGGTTCCCAATGTCCGTGCGCTGGCTCCTTTCGAAATCGCCTATGTGTTGATCGTAGCCTTCTTGATGGCGAGCCGAGTCCCGCATTTTTCCGGCAAGAGGATTGGCCGCGTGCCGCGCGAATATGTGATTCCCGTTCTTTTCGGGATCGCCGCGTGCATTCTCCTGCTTGCGACCTTTACGATGGAAATGTTGATCGGCCTGACCTTGGTTTATTTGGCGACCATCCCCTTCGCCATCCGCCGCTTCAACGCCTATGCGGCGGCGGACGCCGCGCGGCAGGCTAACGCGGCCGCTGCCGGAGCGCCGCCCGTTGCGCACGCGCGGAAATGACGGGCGGAATTGCACCCGGGAGGTCCGCCCTGACGATCGGTGCATAAGCGTCAGAACAAGCCGGACTCGAAAGCCTACCCGGCCAGTTCACAAGGGCACGTTTCTCGATTAGGGTCCGCGCGGAAAAGCTCCGCTGGGCCGCCGCGGAGCGACGGCGGTCTAAATTCAAGGAAACAAATGTCGAAGGAAGAATTGCTCGAATTTCCAGGGACCGTCGTCGAATTGCTCCCGAATGCTACGTTTCGCGTCAAGCTCGAAAACGACCACGAGATTATCGCGCACACGGCTGGAAAGATGCGCAAGAATCGTATCCGCGTTCTCACCGGCGACAAGGTCCTTGTGGAAATGACTCCCTATGACCTGACCAAGGGCCGCATTACCTACCGGTTCAAATGATCGAGATCCCGACGATGGACAGCCGCCATGACCGGGGACGATAGGGCTTGGCGTCCAAGGCTCGTTTTGGCTTCGGCGTCGCCCCGGCGGCTCGAACTCCTGCAACAGATCGGCATCGAACCGGACGCCTTGCTTCCCATCGATCTCGATGAAACCCCGCGCAAGACCGAACTGCCGCGTAGCCTCGCGGTGCGGCTGGCGGAAGAAAAGGCGAGCGCCGCCGCGCGGATCGCCTCGCGCCGGCCCGAACTCGCCGGTGCTTATGTCATCGGGGCCGACACGGTCGTCAGCGTCGGCCGCCGCATTCTGCCAAAATGCGAGATTGTGGCGGAGGCGGCGCAATCCTTGCGGCTTTTGTCGGGCCGGGCGCACCGGATTCATACCGCGGTCTGCCTCATCACGCCAAAGGGCCGCGCGCGGCACAAGCTGGTCGAGACGCGGCTGCGCCTCAAACGGCTGTCGGCCGCCGAGATCGAAGCCTATCTCGGATCGGGCGAATGGCGCGGCAAGGCCGGAGGCTATGCGATCCAGGGCCTTGCCGGCGCATTTGCGCAAAAGCTTATTGGGTCCTATTCCGCGGTCGCCGGTCTGCCGCTCTACGAGACCATGTCGCTGCTTGCCGGCGAAGGCTTTCCGGCGCATGTTTCTTGGTTGAACCGGGTATGACTGCCCCTCTAACCCCAAGCACCGGCCAAACCATGCCAGTCGCAAAACCGGAAAACCGTTTTGACGAAAAACCAGCCGAAGCATCGGTCCGGCCCTGTCCGATCTGCGGCAAACCCGCGGCTTTCACCGAACGCCCGTTTTGTTCAAAGCGCTGCGCCGACGTCGATCTTCACCGCTGGCTCGGCGGGGTTTACGCCATTCCGGCCGCTCATGAATCGGACGCGGAACCCGATGGCGGGGGCAAGCAGGGCCAAGATTTCCGAGCCGTAAAATAATCCGAGTCTTCTTTCCGGACGCTGCATGTTTTTCGTTGCCTCGAAGATCTTCTGGTTCGTTGCCGAGCCGGTATCCCTGGCCATTGTCGTGGGCGTTGTGGGGATCCTTCTTGGGTTCACCCGCTTCGCGCGGCCGGGGCGGCCTCTTATGGCCGGCGCGATTCTCGCGCTCGCCGTGGGCCTGCTCACCCCTATCGGAGCCCTCCTTTTGCGGCCCTTGGAGGGGCGATTTCCGCCGCCGCCCGCCGATATCCCCGGGCCGGCCGGGATTATCGTCCTTGGCGGCGCCTTGGACACCGAAAAATCGGAAGCGCGCGGCCAGGTATACTTCAGCCCGGATGGTGCCCGAATGACGGCCGGCGTCGAATTGGCGCGGCGGTATCCATCCGCGCGGCTCGTCTTCACCGGCGGCCCGGCGGGTTTGCTAGGCGAAGGGCCGGCGGAGGCGGTCGGCGCGCGAAAACTCTGGCTCTCGCTGGGCGCGCCAGCCGAACCCATGACGTTCGAGTCGAAGTCCCGCAATACCTGGGAAAATGGCCTGTTCACGCGCGATCTCGTCAAGCCGAGGCCGGGAGAGGTCTGGCTCCTTGTGACCTCGGCCTGGCACATGCCGCGTTCCGTCGGGATATTCAGGCGGCTCGGTTTCGATGTGATTCCTTATCCGGTTGCGTATCGCACATTTGGCGACAAACGGGATTTTCTGCTGCCCACGTCCATGATCGACAAAGTTATCATGCTCGATTATAGCGTCCATGAATGGGCTGGGCTTTTGGCCTATTGGCTGACCGGCAAAACGGACGCGCTGTTTCCGGCGCCTTGAGCGCCGCTCGGGCCGCTTTTCGAAGACGTCGCGGTGGCCGAAAGCCCGCGCACCCTGGCTTTGGTTTTACGGGCGTATCCGGTAAAGCTCCGGCAAATGCAACGCAAGTTCCGCCATGAGTCATTAGCCGCGCCCATGAAACCCACTCTCGTCATCGCCAACAAAACCTATTCGTCCTGGTCGTTCCGGCCGTGGATTTTGATGCGCCATTTCGGCGTCGCGTTCGACGAGGTCGTGATCCCGATGGCGCAAGAAAATACCCGCGCGGAAATGTTGCGCTTTTCTCCATCCGGCAAATGTCCATCATTGCACGACGGCAAAATCGTCGTATGGGATTCGCTCGCGATTATCGAATATGTCGCCGAACTCCATCCACGTATGCCAATCTGGCCGGCGCCGCGAGCGGCGCGGGCGCAGGCCCGTTCGCTCGCCGCCGAAATGCATTCGGGCTTCATGGGCATGCGCGGGCTGCTGCCGATGAATATGCGCCGCGCGGTCAAACAACGCGAGCTGACTCCCGAGGCAAGCGCCGATGTCGCCCGCCTCGAACAGGCTTTTGGGCAAGCCCGCGGGGAGTTCGGTCAAGCTGGCGCCTTTCTCTTCGGCGATTTCTCGGCGGCCGACGCGATGTTCGCGCCGGTGGTCAATCGTCTGCATGTGTATAAGGTGGCGGTCACGCCCGGCACGCGGGTCTATATGGACGCGATGATGGCATTGCCTGCCTGGCAAATTTGGAGTGCGCAAGCCCAAGCGGAAACCTGGATCGTCGACAAATATGAAATCGCCTGAATCCGCATGCGCCGGCGTCCCGGGCTCGCACAGGGGGCCGGGCGTCGCAGGCGGATCGTGCCTCGCCGGCACTCGTGCTAAAAATGCTTGCCGTTGCGCCCCGCAAGCACGATCTATAAAAATCTGAACAGCGTAGTTCGCGAGGAGCCAAGTGGGTCAACCAGGGGACAAGGGTGGCGTGATCGCGCCGAAGTCCAGCACCAAAACGAATATCGACGAATTTCTCGAGGCCGCGGCGAAATTGCCCGCGACGTCCGGTTCGGGGCGGGGCCGGCTCATTTTCGCGCTCGATGCCACGATGAGCCGGCAAGCCACCTGGGACATGGCGCAAGGCGTGCAAGGGCGGATGTTCGCGACGGCGGCGGCGCATGGCGGGCTCGATGTCCAGCTCGTTTATTACCGGGGCTTTGCCGAGTGCAAGGCGTCGCGCTTCGTGGCCGGGGGACAGAGCTTGGCATCCCTTATGACCAAGATCGGGGTCGGTGCCGGCCAGACGCAGATCGAAAAGGTCTTGCGTCACGTCCTCGATGAAACGCGGAAAACTCCGGTCCGCGCCTTGGTCTTCGTTGGCGATGCGATGGAAGAGCGGCTTGACGTTCTGGCCGGGCTGGCCGCCGAAATCGGGCTTTTGGGAGTGAAGGCTTTCCTGTTCCAAGAGGGGCGCGATAGTGTTGCGGAGCAGGCTTTCCGGAAGATCGCGCTGCTGACCGGGGGCGCCTACGCGACTTTCGATTTATCCTCGCCCGAGCGGCTCGTCGCGCTTCTGACGGCCGCGGCGGCTTATGCCGCGGGAGGACGCCGCGCGCTTGAATTCGAGGCGCGCGCGCGCGGCGCCGCGGCGGCGGACCACCTCTTGTCGCAAATGCGCTGAACTGGCGGCATGACATGATTTATCTTCTCGGCGGATTTTTACTGTTCTGGCTCGTGCTCTCCGCGCTTAAGGCTTTCGCGGCGGCCGATCCCGCCGCGCTCGCGCGCGTGATCAAGCGCGGCGGCGGCGGCGCGGCGCTTCTCGCGGGAGCGGTCTTGTTGTTCCGGGGACGTTTCGACATGGCGCTTGGGCTTGGCGGACTTGGCGCCTGGTTGCTCGGATGGCGCGGCGGGTCGCTGTCGCGGCTGTTCAACTCTTACAGCGGGCCAAGGACGCGAAAGGTTTCGTGCGTGAGGTCGGCGATGATCGAGATGGAGCTTGATCATGGCACCGGCAAAATGCGGGGAACGGTGCTGGCCGGGCCGGACGAGGGCAAATCACTGGACGCGATGACAAGGCCGCAATGCGAAGCCCTCCATGTCCTCTGTTGCCGGGACGATCCCGAAGGCGCGAGGCTCGTGGAAGCCTATCTCGACCGCCGGTTTGCCGGATGGCGTGAGGCAGCGCAGAACCAGCGCCACCCTGGGCGCGGACGGGCGGGACGCCGTGCCGGTACGATGTCCGAGGATGAAGCGTATGAAGTTTTGGGACTTCAGAAAGGCGCTTCGGATGAGGACGTCGCTCGGTCGCACCGTTCGCTGATGAAGAAATTGCATCCCGATCACGGGGGATCGACGGATCTGGCGGCTCGTGTCAACGAAGCCAAGGATGTGCTGCTCCGGCGTCATCAGTAGGCTCATGGTGGATGGCCTGGCGGGAGCCAGGCGCGGCGGTTGCGGCGCTTGCTTCAGTTTTTCGTTGCGAAACAGGAAAATCCTGAAAGTTTGAGGGTCTTGCAGGCGAGTGCCGCACTGTCGGCTTCGAGGCCGGCGAAGCGCGCCCGGTAGAACGTTTCGGAGCCCTTCTGAACCTTCTCGGTAAACGCTTGCGCGGTGGTAAGCGTTTTGCGGCCTTCCGATTTGGCGCGGGCGAGGAGTTCGGTCGCCTTGCTTATGTCGCTGGTCGCGCCGATCTGAATCATCCAGCCGCTTCGCGCCGCCGGCCGGCGGACGTCAGCACCTGTCACGCCGCCGCCTTGCGGCGGCTCTTTTATCGCGGCCGCGATTATATCGGCGCCATGGGCACGCGCCGCGGCCGGACCCGCGTTTGCGCGTATCGCGGAAGGGGTCGCGGTCGAGAGATCGGCGCCGAGCCCTCGGCGGCCGCGAGCAGTCGAACCATCGAGGCTTGCTTGTTTCCAATGGTTTTCGCGGAGGGCCGCGAGGGCCGCGGCGGTCCCTGGTTTCGGCGCCCCGGAGACAAAGGCCGGGCGCGATTTTTCGGGCGGAACATCGGCGTTAAGCGAAGCAACCTGGATCGGATGGGGGGCAAGATCGGGCCGGGGGGGGCTTGGCGCGAGGGCTAGCCTCGAATCGATCTTCCCTGGAGATTCGGTGCCCCGGAGGCTTGGGTCACGGCTCTTTGCGGCTTCCGCGTCATGCCCATTGAGGCCGGCGCCGGAAATCGAAGACGCCGTGCGAACGGTGGCGCCATTTTCGATCTGGTCTTCGATCAAATCCGCCATGATCTTGTCGCGGGCCCGGGCGCTTCGGCCGCCGAGGACCACCGCAACGATATAATGTCCATTGCGTTTTACCGAGGTTAGAAGATTGAAGCCCGAGGCGCGGGTGTAGCCGGTCTTAATTCCGTCCATCCCCTCGACGCGATCGAGGAGATGATTGTGGTTCATGATTGTCGCGCCACGATAGTAGAAGGCGTGGGTAGCAAAATAGTGATAATAGCGTGGGAAGCGCTCCTGGACGGCACGCCCGAGAATTGCGAGATCGCGCGCCGTGGTGACCTGTTCGCCGTTTGGCAGGCCGGAGGCATTGGCAAAATGCGTGCTGCTCATCCCGAGAGCATGCGCCTTCCGCGTCATAAGCCCGGCGAAACTCTCCTCGTCCCCGCCGATGGTTTCGGCGATGGCGACCGCTATGTCGTTCGCCGAACGGGTGACGACCGCCTTGATCGCGTCGTCCACGCTGATCGTTTCGCCGGGATGGAGGCCAAGCTTGGTCGGCTTTTGCGCCGCGGCATGAGCGGAGACACGAATATCGCTGTCGAGCCGCAGACGCCCTTGTTCGAGCTGTTCGAACAAAAGATAAAGCGTCATCACCTTGGTGATCGAGGCTGGGAAGCGCAACTCGTTTTCGTCGCGGGCATAAAGCGTCCGGCCGGAATTACCATCGACAACAATGGCCGCGATGTTCGATGTGCCGGTACCCCCGCGCGCGTGGCGGTAGCGGATGGCCTGTTTATGATGCCGCCGGCCCTCGAAATGGGTTTGCAGCCAAGCATGGCGGTCGGGGCGCCAATGGCGTGCCTCGGCGGGCGAAGCAATGAAGCTTGCCACCGCCAGGGCCAGGCCTGCCCCGGCCGCGGCTTTTCTGGTGCGGCAAAACGTCGCGCAAAACCTCAACATCTGCAACGTCCCCGGTCTTCGGCGGCAGGCGCCATCGCCGCGCTGGCGGATGATCCTCCAGGGAATGCTAGCCCGGCGCGGTTACCGGTTAGTTAAGGCTCCGGTTCGAAGCGGCGACATCGCTTTGGTTTGGGCCGATATTGCAACGCAACATTTCCTTGACGTTATTTGTGCGACGCACTAGATAGATGACTGGCGAGGCAAACGAACTCGCGATTTTAGCCGTCTCCGTAAGGCGAGAGCCGGCGCGCCAACAATCAAGGAAGTGACATGGCCAACGAATTTGATGACGTCCAAACCTACGGCAAGGAGCAATTCGGTGCGGCGGCCGCGGCGACGACGTGCTTCGCCAAGACCCTTCAGACAATCGCCACCGAAACGGCGGATTATTCCAAGAAAGCCTTGGAGAATAATTCCGCTTTCGTGGAAAAATTGCTCGGCGCCAAGTCCTACGAAACCGCGATCCAGATCCAGTCCGAATATTGGAAGACCTCTTATGCCGGCTTTGTCGCGCAGGCGACGAAAATCGGCGAGCTCTATTCCGGTCTGGCCAAGGAGGCTTTGAAGCCGGTCGAAACCGCGGTCACCGCGGTCACCAAGGTGTACAATGGGAAGATTTAGGCTTACCGGAGGGGCGTGCAGGTTTCCGGCAACAACGTGATTCGAAAGTTCGAATTGGCCGGGACAACCGCGATTTGAAGCGCCGCGTGTGGAAGGCCCGGCCGCAGCCGAGCCTTTTGTTTTCGAATCACGTCGGGCGCACCGCGGTATTTTTCCGGCGAAAACGAAATGTCTGGCGTTCGCGCTTCTTCGACCGGCCCTGCAATTCTTGTCGAAAGGCTGATGCCGCCGGGTTTGCCAATTGGCGTTTCCGGTTCTTGTTTCAACGCGCGCGCGTTTTCGCGCGTTGTTGTTGCGCTGCGATAGTTTGTTGAGGTGTTTATTGCGACGCGCGATCAAGAGTTTCGCAAGTCAAGCAGCGACGAACACCTCCGTCGCGGCGGACGCGAGAGCCGACACATCATCAGCAAAGGAAATTCACATGACTGAGACGAACGAAGACCCCCTGGCCGCTACCGGGGAAGACGCCGTGGTTGAGACCGGGAAAGCCTCCGTCGCCAAGAAGACCAGCAAAGCTCCGGTGGCCGAGACACGGAAAGCTTTGGTGGTCGAGACCAGGGAAGATTCCGTCGCCGAGACCAGGGAAGATCATCCCGTGGTCATGGATTTCGAAAATCTGCAAAAACTTGGGAACGGCGGAGTTGAGGCAGCGGCATCGGCGGCGAGTTCTTTTGCCGGAAGCTTCCAGATGTTTGCCGCCGAAGCAACCGATTACTCGAAAAAGTCTTTGGAAGGCGGTTCTGCTTTCATCGAAAAACTGCTCGCCGCCAAATCCTTGGAAAGCGCCATTCAGATTCAGAGTGACTATGCCAAGTCGGCTTACGCGGAGTTCGTGGCGTATCTTGTGAAAATAAGCGACCGCTATTGCAACCTTTTCAAACGAGGCTCGGCGCTAATCGAAAAAGCGGCGGCCAAGATCGAGGGCGTCAAGACATAGGTTTTAAGCGCGCCGGCCCAGGTGGCAAGGAGGCGCCCCGGACTTAGGCGAGGATTGAGATCTCGCAGCCTTCCCAAAGGCTGGCTGACCGCCGATATGCGGGGCGATAGGAAGTCCCCGAAAATTGAAAAGCCCGGCATTTGCCGGGCTTTTTGTTGCAAGACGCTCTTCCTTTGCCCATCCGGCCGTTGCCTGCATTTCCGGCGCGGCGGCATGGCCTTTTGGCATGAACGACGTGAAATTGGTTCCTTTTGGCCAAAAACTCGTATGGCCCATGAGGCGAACAAGGGCTAAGATTAGAGCGTTGATCGAGACGGGCCAGCGGTGGCGTCAATTCCCGCTTGCCGGCAATGACCCGGCGCGTCATTCGCTGAAGGTCCGCTATCGGGCAACGGCGCCCGGCGGATATCTTTGAAGGGCGAGGTTTTGGTGGTGAGGGACGAAACTTTCCGGCAATTGCGGGTTTGGGCTGACGGCGTCGCTCGCGCGGGCGCGGCCTTGCCGGCTTTGGCCGCTCCGGTTGCGGCCGCCAAGGACCCGCAGCGGGACGGTGAGGGCGGTCCAGGGCCAGGCACGGTCGTCATCACCCGCCCAAAGACCCAGATCCGGCATCCGAGCATGTACCGCGTCTTGCTCTTGAACGACGATTACACGCCGATGGAGTTTGTTGTTTCCGTGTTGAAGAAATATTTCAATAAGGGTCCGGAAGAGGCAAAGCGCATCATGCTTCATGTGCATCAACATGGGGTCGGCGAGTGCGGGGTCTTTACTTACGAAATCGCCGAGACGAAGGTCACGCAGGTCATGGATCACGCCCGCAAGCATCAGCACCCCCTGCAGTGCATCATGGAAAAAAAATGAGAGGTTGGAGCCAATGCCGTCCTTCTCCCGCAATCTCGAACAATCGCTGCACCGGGCCTTGGCGATCGCCAACGAGCGGCGTCACGAATATGCCACGCTCGAACATCTGCTGTTCAGTTTGACCGATGACGGGGACGCCGCCGCGGTCCTGCGTGCCTGTTCGGTCGATCTCGATCTGTTGAAAAAGAATCTTCGCGAATATATCGACCAGGAGCTCGACAATCTGATTAGCGAGGATCGGGATGACGCCAAGCCGACGGCGGGATTTCAACGCGTCATCCAGCGGGCGGTCATTCATGTTCAGTCCTCGGGGCGGGAAGAAGTCACCGGCGCCAACGTGCTCGTCGCGATTTTTGCCGAGCGCGAGAGTCACGCCGCCTATTTCCTGCAGGAGCAGGACATGACCAGGTACGACGCGGTCAATTACATCAGCCACGGGATAGCCAAGCGGCCGGGTCTTTCCGATTCCCGGAGGACCCCGCGCGGCACCGAGGAGGAAGCCGAGGCGCGTGAAGCAAAGGACGCCAAGGAAACCGGCGAGTCGAAGAAAAAGGAAGGCGCACTCGATGCCTACTGCGTCAACCTCAACAAGAAGGCGCGGGATGGACGGATTGATCCGCTGATCGGGCGCGAGGCGGAAGTCCAGCGCACCATTCAGGTATTGTGCCGGCGCCACAAGAACAACCCTCTGCTTGTCGGAGATCCTGGCGTCGGCAAGACCGCCATAGCCGAAGGTCTCGCCCGCAAGATCGTCATGGGCGAAGTGCCGGAAGTCCTCGCCGAGGCGACGGTTTTCGCTCTCGACATGGGCACGCTTCTCGCGGGCACCCGCTACCGGGGCGATTTCGAGGAGCGCCTGAAACAGGTGATGAAGGAAATCGAAAACCACAAGAAGGCTATTCTGTTCATCGACGAGATTCACACCGTGATCGGAGCGGGGGCGACGTCGGGCGGCGCCATGGACGCGTCGAATCTCCTGAAACCCGCCTTGGCGCAAGGCGCGCTGCGCTGCATCGGTTCGACGACCTATAAGGAGTACCGGCAATATTTCGAAAAGGATCGCGCTCTCGTGCGCCGCTTCCAGAAGATCGACATCAACGAACCCTCGATTCTCGACGCCGTCGAAATCATGAAGGGGCTAAAACCCTATTTCGAGGAGTTCCACAAGCTTCGCTACACCAACGAAGCCGTGAAGGCGGCAGTGGAACTTTCGGCGCGCTACATCAATGACCGCAAATTGCCGGACAAGGCGATCGACGTGATCGACGAGACCGGGGCGAGCCAGATGCTTCTGCCGGAACCGAAGCGGAAAAAGACAATCGGCATCAAGGAAATCGAGGCCACCATCGCGACGATGGCGCGGATTCCTCCCAAAACAGTTTCCAAGGACGATGCCGAGGTTCTCGAACATCTGACCGAGACGCTGGAGCGCGTCGTTTATGGCCAGAACGAGGCGATCGCGGCATTGACATCGGCGATCAAACTGGCCCGCGCCGGCTTGCGCGACGGCGAAAAACCGATCGGAAGCTATCTCTTCTCGGGGCCGACCGGAGTTGGCAAGACCGAGGTCGCCCGTCAGCTTGCGATCAGCCTCGGCGTCGAGCTCGTGCGCTTCGACATGTCGGAATATATGGAGCGCCACACCGTTTCAAGGCTTATCGGCGCGCCTCCGGGCTATGTCGGCTTCGATCAAGGCGGTCTGCTGACCGATGCGATCGATCAGCATCCCCATAGTGTCCTGCTGCTTGACGAGATCGAAAAGGCGCATCCCGATCTTTATAATATCCTCTTGCAGGTCATGGACCACGGAAAGCTCACCGATCATAGCGGCAAGCCGATCGATTTTCGCAACGTCATCTTGATCATGACGACGAATGCCGGTGCATCCGACATGCAGCGCGCCGCCTATGGTTTCACCCGCTCGAAGCGCGAAGGCGAGGATTTAGAAGCGATCAACCGGATGTTCGCGCCGGAATTCCGCAACCGTCTCGACGCGGTCGTGACGTTCAAGCATCTGCCGGCCGAGGTCATCGTCAAGGTCGTCGACAAATTCATCATGCAGCTCGAGGCACAGCTCGCCGACCGCAACGTTGCGATCGAACTTGCCGACGAGGCGCGCAGTTGGCTGGTCGAACATGGTTACGACGAGCAGATGGGCGCGCGGCCGATGGCGCGGGTCATCCAACAGGCGATCAAGACACCGCTCGCCGATGAAGTGTTGTTTGGCCGGTTGAAAAACGGGGGAACGGTGCTGGTTGTCGTCACCGCGGAAGAAGACGGCATCAAGAAATTGGGCTTTGTCTTTCCCGAAGGCCCGGTGTTGCCACGCCCGGAGCGCGACATCGTCGAGGCCGGCAAAAAACGGGTGCGGGCAGAACCCGAAGTGCGCCGCGCCAAATCCCGCCGCCTTAAGGACGAGGAGGGCGACGACGAGCCGGACGAGGATATGCCCGGCGGCGGCGCTTCCGGCGACGACGAGGCCGAAACGGTTGGCAGGGGCGAGGAACCGGATCCGAGGCGCTGAACTCGTGGGCAAGCAGACCACCCTGCCGGGCGGTCCTCGGCGATGTTCCTGCCCCGCGCGCGGGTGTCGATCAGTCCGGTTTAATCGCCGCCGCGATTTTCCGGCAAAATCCTTCCAGCACCTCCGGGTTTTCCCGCGCCCCGGTGGGCGGCCGCAGCTCCACGCCCTTCCAACGCGGAAGGACGTGGAAATGGAGATGGAATACGATCTGGCCGCCGGCGAGCTCATTGTATTGAAGGATTGTTATCCCGTCCGCCGCGAGCGCCGACTTGACGGCAGCGGCGATTTTTTGCACGCGGGCGATGAGCTTGCCGAGAATCGCGGGATCGGCGTCGAGGATATTGCGTGCCGGGGATTTGGGCAGCACCAGCACATGGCCGTCCGCGCGGGGCATTATATCCATGAAGGCCAAAGCCACATCGTCCTCATAGACCTTGTGACACGGCAACTCGCCGCGCAGGATCTTCGCGAAAATATTTGTCTCGTCATAGGCCGGTGACGGCATCGGTTTGCTCCTCACAAATCCACGCCTCGATGTGACAAGCGGCGCGAAGGGAATCAAGGCCCCTTTTTGAAGGGCGCGAGTTCGCCATAGTCGCGCAACGCCTCGTCGATATGAATGCGCTCTTTCTGGAGATATTCGTCGATCGCCCTTGCAAATCGCTTGTCGCCGATGTCGTGCGCCGAAAAGGTCGCGACCGCGCGATAGCCCCGCGCCAGCTTATGTTCTCCTTGCGCGCCAGCCTCGACGCGGGATAGTCCGCGTGAAATCGCGAATTCGATCGCTTGATAATAGCAGATCTCGAAATGCAGGAAGGGGTGCTCCTCGACGGCCCCCCAATTGCGCCCATAGAGGGCGTCAAGCCCGAGAAAATTAACGGCGCCCGCGATATAGCGGCCGTTGCGCTTGGCCATGACGAGGAGAATATGATCGCGCATCGAAGCGCCCACATGCGAAAAAAATGCGCGGTTGAGATAGGGCGTCCCCCATTTGCGCGCGCCGGTATCCATGTAGAAAAGAAAAAATGCGTCCCAATGCGTTTCGGTGATGCCGGCGCCAGTCAAAAGCTCGATCTCGATGCCACCGGCGAGCGCCGCCTTGCGTTCGCGGCGGATCATCTTGCGCTTGCGCGAGGCGAGATTCGCCAAAAAGGCATTGAAATCCGGGTAACCCTTGTTGATGAAATGAAATTGCTGTCCGGTGCGTTGCAGGAACCCGGCGGCACCGAGCGTCTCCCATTCGGTGCGCCTGAGAAAAGTGATGTGGAGCGACGAGGCTTCGGCTTTTTCGCGAAGTGCGCGAAGCCCGGCAACGAGCGTTTGCCGCGCTGCTTCGCCGTGCCCTGGCGCGACTAGCAGCCTTCGGCCGGTGACCGGCGTGAACGGCACCGCGACTTGTAGCTTTGGATAATAGCGGAGCCCTGCGCGGTGATAGGCATCGGCCCAGCCATGATCGAATACGTACTCGCCCATGGAATGGGTCTTCAAATAGGCAGGCGCGGCGGCGGCGAGTCGGCCGCAGGCGTCCTTGACAAGAATATGCGCGCTTATCCAGCCGACTCTCGAACCAACTGACTTCGACGTCTCAAGCGCGGTTAAGAACGCATGGGTTATAAAAGGGTTAAACCGCTCCACTTCATTTGCTGGCTGGTCTCCGTCGCGCGTCGGCCCTGGTCCCGGCGCGGGCATGCCAAGTCCATTCGGGTCCGCCTCCGGATTGGCGCAAGCATCCCATTGCGCGGCGTCGATCTCGCGCATCGATTGCGCGGCATGGACCGTGTAGGGCGAAGACATTTGCGGCCACCGGGGCGGAACCGGCTTCTACCCCACCGCGATCGCTGGGAGCAATAGTGACGGCGCGATCCTGGCTGGACGAAGGCGCTGATATCCCTCCGGAGCCGCCCAAAACCGCGACCATTCCGGCGCGCCGCGCAATCGAAATCCTTACGCCGCGATCGCCGGCTTGCGCCGGAAAACCCGCTGCCAGAACGTACGTGGAACCTCCGTAGCCTGCTTGTTTCGCTCGTCGGCCGGAAGCGTTACGGCGCCGGTCTGATCCTCGAGCAATTCTAGGAGCCGGACGCGCTCCTCCTGCCAGTTCCCGGTGAGCCTGTGGCGGTCCTCGCGAAGCTGCGCGCGGTCGGCTTCGAGATCGGTGATGCGGCGGTCTTTTTCCGCGATCAGACTCTTTAATTCGGCGAGCTGGATCTCGAATTTGGCCGAATTGGGGGGTCGTTTCCAGGCCGGCTTGACCGAGTTGCCAATCGTTCGGCGAGGGTTCGTCCAAGTCGGTTTTCGCGGTTTTCGGATACACCCACAAAAGTTCGGCCGGATCGATCTTGTCGCCGTCCGAATTTTTTCCCGATTGTACAACTTACCGGAAGATAAGGCTTTTGAGACGGTGGATTTGGCGACGCCCGCCTCCTTGGCGGCCTCTCAGAGCGAGAGATACATGTGGTTTCCAATCGTTCGCGCGGGTGTTCGGAAACCGTTTCGTAAAACCATTAAGAAAAACTTAACCACAAATCGAAAAATGCGGGCAGCGTGGTAAGTTTGCGGCGAGGATTTTGGGGGACGAAGGCGCTCCGAATCGCGCCTTCATCGCGTGAGGTGTCGAGGCGGCGGCGGTCAACCGAGCGAGTGGGCAATGGGTGATTCGGAAAAGTTAGAGTCCGTTCTGATTGGGGCCGCCGGAGTCGAGCTGCTCCCTTAATCTTCCTTCCGCGATTGGCGGCTTTTCGCTCCCGCGGGTTGCTCGCTTCTCCGCGCGGCCGGCGCGGCGCATAGGCCGCCGCATGATAGGGCAGGACGAGTAAAACGTCCCAATCTGTTTCACGGCCTTGCCGGCTTGCGCCAGCAGGCTCGGGACTCTTAACGAGATCGCCTTGCCCATCGTCCCCGCGGGAACGGCGCCTTCCGCGCGCGGGTTCAAATTTCAGGTGCTTCGCTCTTTCTTTTGTGCGGTCGCGGCGATCCTCTTCGCGGCGCCGGCGGCAGCGGTCTTTTCACTCCCGAGCCGGAACGCGGCGCCGGCGGCCCGCATCCGATGGAGAATGGCCGCGCGCTTGCGGGCGGCAAGCCGTTCGCCTCGATCCTGGCTTTCGCATGCCGCGACGCTTGGCGATCTTCATGCCCCAGGCGCGCCAGCTCGCCGCCGCATCGGGCGGCCCGGCCTTGGACGTCCGTTTCGCCGGATTGATAGCGTCGTGGGGTCAAACCCAGATGAGCGCCGGCATCCCGCGATTTGCGGAACCGCTCCAGTTGGCCGGGCACCGCCCGGAAAGCGAGAGCCGTCAGGGAGCCGGCGCCTGGAGCGCTCATCAGGCGCCTGCAAATGGGCTCGTCCCGCACGATGCCGGGAACCTGTTTGGTCAACCTTGCGAGCTCACGCCGCATCACGCCGGGCATTTCCGGCAGGGGCTCGATCATGCGCGCCAAGACATCTTCGCCCCCGATCCGTTCCCTGGCGCGGACACCGAAGTCCTTTCGCGCCGGCGTTCCGAGCTTCCGGCCGGTGTCGCGCAAGTTCGCCCGCATCTCGTCGAGAACCGTCCGGCGCGCGACCGGGAGCGAACCCCAGGATCGCCACGCCGATGTCTTCACATGCCCCGCGCAAAACCGGCCGGTTCGCACGATTTGGGCGGTGGCGCGCGCATCGTTGCAAAATCCGCCGCGCCCGTTTGAGATAATTGCCGGATTCCGGCTTCGTCGTAGATCGAGGCCTTCGCGGCGGACTTCGTGCATGAGCGGAGTCCGCTCCCGGTAGGCTCCGGCCGGAAAGGGCAAGGCATTGATGATGGCCCCTGTCTCATAAAGAATATCGGTTTCAATTTCCGCGAGCCGCCCGCTTTCTTTCCGAAAACTATTCGGGTCTTTCAGAAACACGGCAATGTCGTAATCGGAATCCGGGCGCGCCTCACCGCGCGCGCGAGCCAAACAGCACCACACGGTCGAGGCGGTTGCCGTAGGTTTCATCCAGCGCTGCCCTGAAGCGTTTAAGGATGGGTCAACTGTTGCCTTCGTAGTCATAAGATTAAGTATATAGCCCATTTTGGCCACAGGCGCCGGCGCGTAAGATTGCGCGGAAGCCGGCGCGGCCTATGCCCGCGCGGTTACCCTCTTCGACGGTAACAACGCGGGGGAACTCGCGGCTGCGCGGGCCCAATGGAAAGAGCTCATGGACTTGGGCTTCGCGGCAACCTGTTGGCAGCAGAGCGCGAACGGGCGTTCGGAAATGAAGTCTTGAGCCAACGCCAGAAAATTCTGCTCACGGGTCAATTTGAATTTCGGCTCGTGACCCGAGGCAGACACATTCCAGTGTCTTAGCGCTGAACTGGCGAACATTGAATGGCGTCACAATGCGGTTCCTCTTGCAACCAAAGCGAACCGGTTGCCATTAAGAGCATATGAGTGCTCTTTCAAATTGGCCCCGCAATCGGCTTTTGCTCGCCCTGCCATCCTCCAATCTCAAGCAGCTTATGCCAGAGCTTGAACACATTGCCTGCCAACGCGAGCAGGTCCTAATGGACGCTGATAGTTCGCTCGACCATGTATTCTTCCCCGACAGCGGTGTCGTGTCGGTGGTGGCGGTTTATGCGGACGGCAGTATCATTGAGATGGCAACAGTCGGCAGGGAGGGTTGCACGGGTGTGCAAGCCATCTTCGGCGCCAAGAGTTCCTCCGTCCGGCTTCTCGTCCAGATCCCCGGGGGCGCCGCAAAGATGTCGCGCGCGGCGTTCACACGGGCCATGGGGTCGATGCCGTCCTTCCGAAGTCTCATGTACGCTTACGTCCAAGCCTTTCTCGAGCAGGTCCTGGTGTCGGTAGCGTGCAACGGTGCGCACAGCCTCAAGCAGCGGCTAGCGCGTTGGCTGCTCATGATGCGTGACCGCGGTGACGATGACGCACTGCAGATCACTCAGAACCTGCTCGCCGAAATGCTGGGTGTCCAGAGGCCAACCATCACGAATGCTGCCCGGGAGTTGGAACGTGCCGGTTTGATTGCGCGCGGCCGGCGGCAAGTCACGATCCTTGACCGGCAGGGCCTCGTGGGGGCATCTTGTGAATGTTATCAGTTGGTCCGGGCGCGCGTCGCTTTTCACCTTCCCAAAACATACGCGTAAAAAGCGAGTCCCCACCGAATCGGTAATGTACATTACCGACAATACCCCCTCAACGAGCTAACAATCAAGACTGGCGGGCGGGCTGACGTAAGCTCTCTAGCAAGATCGTATTCTTGCTGTCGAGGATGAGTCCAACTATCAGAAGGTGTGCAGGAGCCGTTGGCATGCGTGACGTCAGCCCAATGGATCTCGTGGAGACGATCCGCGAAGGCATCCTTGTGCTCGAGCCCGATCTGACCATCCGCTTTGCGAACCGCTCTTTCTGCCACATGTTCGTAGTCGCGCCGGAGCATACAGTCGGGCGGAAGCTTTATGAGATCGGCACCGGACAGTGGGACATTCCCAAGCTCCGCACCTCGCTCAATACCATCATTTCTGGCCTAAAAACGATCGAGGCCTTTGAAGTCGAGTATTTCTTCCCGTCAATCGGCCGACGCATTATGGTGCTCAACGCGCGCAAGGTTTACCGGCCTGGCAACAAGATACAACGGATCCTCCTGGCGATCGAAGACGTCACCGAGCGCGCGAGGCTTGAGCGCGAGCACGCGGCCGCGCACGAGCGTATCGGAATGCTGCTGCAAGAGCTGACACACCGGGTCAAGAACAGCCTGCAGCTTATCGCTTCAATCGTCATGACTGAAGCGCGGAGCGTCTCAAGCGCCGAGGGCAAAGCGGCGCTTGAGAGAGTCTCGCATCGCATCGTAGCCCTTGGGCAGTTCTATTCAAAGCTAACCGAAGCCGACACCTTTGAGGCTGTCGATGCGGCGACCTATTTGGATGAGTTGTGCCGCGACCTGATCGCATCGGTATATCAGGACGGTGATACGTTCATCATGCTCAAGACCGACATCGAGAGCGAGCTCCTGCCGACCGATCGGGCAATTTCGATCGGGCTCATTGTGAACGAGCTCATCACGAATGCCGTCAAGTATGGTTTTCCGGGTGAGGCAAAGGGCACGATCATGGTGACGCTGAAGCGGCTGCCCGGGGAGCTTCGCCTGACGGTCGCCGACGACGGCCAAGGGCTCGATCCTCGACGGGCCGATTCCGGGATCGGCGGCCGGCTGGTCAACGCCTTCGCCGAAAAGCTCGGCGGCCGGGTCGAGCGGAAGAGCGACAGCCGGGGTACTGCCGTGCACCTAATCTTGCCGTCGCGTGAAGGCTCGTAGGGATCTGAGCGGGCGAGGGGCATCGGCCCGGTGCGATCGCTGCGTTACCGCCTGCTTATGGCGCCAAGCGGCGTGTGCGCTATTTGGCGCCCCAAGACGGGCGGCAAGCTGAAATTCAAAATGACATATGGAAAATTCTCAGGCGCGTCATTTTTGCGCGGCGGCGTGGTCTTGTGGCTTCGCCTCGACCCAGTCGCCGGAGCCGCCGCCAGCCAAATGCCGCTTCTTCCAGAACGGCGCCTCGGTCTTCAAATAATCCATGAGAAAGGACGCCGCCGCGAAAGCCTCGCCGCGATGCAGGCTCGCGGTGATGACGAGAACGATTCCCTCGCCCGGCCGGATCAAACCATGGCGGTGCACGGCGAGGACAGCTTCGAGCGGCCAGCGGGAGGCCGTCTCAAGGGCGGCGCGATGGATTTCGGCCTCCGCCATGCCGGGATAATGTTCGATTTCGAGCGCCGCGAGGGCGCCGCCCTCGTCGCGGCAAAGCCCGCTAAAACTTACCAGCGCGCCGATGTTGGTGCATCCTTGTGTCAGCCGGGCGGCTTCGGCCGCAACATCGAAGCTTTCCGTCTGGACGCGCACGACAATCCGGGCATGCACGTCCTCACCCCCCGGTCATCGGCGGAAAGAAAGCAATTTCGCGCGCGTTCTGGATCATGGCGTCGTGCTTGACATGGGTGCGGTCGAGTGCCGCGCGCATCGATTTGATATGCGCGAAGGCGGCGGCATAGTTTTCGCCCTGCCCGCTCAGCCAGGCCATGAGTTCCGCGACGGTTTTGATGTTTTCGGGCGGCACGATCTCTTCCTCGGCCTTGCCGATGCGTTCGCGCACCCATGCGAAATAGAGGGCTTTCATGATGGCTAGCCGATGACTTCCTTCAAGCCGGTTTTCAAATAATCCCAGCCGGTGTAGAGAGTGAGAAGAGCGGAAAGCCAAAGCAGGACCAGGCCGGTTGTTGTGACTCCAGGAACGATTTCGTCGCCGGACGGGCCGGCGATGAGAAAGCCGAGCGCGCCGAGCTGCAGCGCGGTCTTCCATTTGGCGACGTTGGTCACCGGAATCGAGACCTTGAGATCGGCCAAGAATTCGCGCAGCCCGGACACAAGAATTTCCCGGCAAAGAATGACGATCGCCGCGGAGAGCGAATAGCCGGCGATGGTATGATCGGCGACAAGCATCATCAGGACGGCGGAGACAAGCAGCTTGTCGGCGATCGGATCGAGCATCTGGCCGAGCCGCGATTGCTGCGACCATGCGCGGGCCAAATAACCATCCAAAAAATCGGTGATCCCGGCGGCAATGAAAATGCCGAGTGCGACCCAGCGCATCCATGCGATCTCGGGCCAGAAGAGACAGCCGGCCACGCCCGGCACCGCCGCCACCCGCCCGTAGGTCAGGATATTGGGCACGCTCCAGGTCAGGCCCGGACTTCTCGCTAGGATTGTGCTCGCCATGGCCGGGGAAACACTCTCTCCGAGGCTCTGTCAATAGGCCACACGCGCTCCGCCGCGCCGAACCGGCCGCGCCGATAACGTATGATGAACCTATTGTCTGCCACGTTCGTGAAAAAAATCATAGACCAGCCGTGCGGTTGCGGCATTTATTCCCGGGACTTTCGCGAAATCGGATAGGGCCGCGCGGGAAATCGCCTTGGCGGTGCCGAAAGCGTGGAGCAGGGCCCGCTTGCGCGCCGGGCCGACCCCTTGGATTTCGTCGAGCGGGCTTTTGGTGAACTCCTTTTTGCGCCGCGCCCGATGGGTTCCGATCGCGAAACGATGCGCCTCGTCGCGCAGCCGCTGCGCGAAATAAAGCGCCGGATCGCGCGGGGACAGCTTGAACGGTGCCTTGCCGGCCATCAAGAAACTCTCCCGCCCGGCGTTGCGGTCCGGGCCCTTGGCGATCGCCGCGACCGCCAAGCCGGTGACGCCAAGCTCGGTCAAAACAGCTTGCGCGGCGTCGAATTGTCCCTGGCCGCCGTCGATGAGGATGAGGTCTGGCCTATCTGGGAACGCGGCCGCGTCATCGCCCCCGGTACCCTCGCCCCCAGCGCCGTCTGTCTCCGGCCCAGGCACGGCGAGGTCTTCTTTCTTGAGCCGCGCGAAGCGCCGCCGCAGGACTTCCCGCATCATGGCATAATCGTCCCCTGGCGTCGTGTCGCGATTATGGATGTTAAACGTGCGATAATGCATTTTCATGAACCCGTCCGCGCCCGCCACGATCATTGCGCCGACCGCGTTCGTTCCCATGATATGGGAATTATCGTAGACCTCGATCCGGCGCGGCGCGCGGGCGAGGCCGAACGCCCCGGCGAGCGCGGCGAGAAGCTTCGACTGCGAGGCGGCCTCGGACAATTTGCGTCCCAAGGCCTCGCCGGCATTTTGCCGGGCCTGTTCGACCAGATCCCTTTTTTCTCCCTTTCTTGGCACGCCGATCGCGATTCGGTGGCCGGAGCGTTCGCGCAAGGCCTCCTCCAGCACGCCGCGATTCTCGATTTCGTGGGAAAGCAGAATGAGGCGCGGCGGCGGCTTGTCCGCGTAAAACTGGGCCAGAAAGGAATCAAGTACCTCCTCCGGCGCGAGGCTCTTGTCGGCGCGCGGAAAATAGGCGCGATTGCCCCAATTCTGATAGGTCCGGAAAAAAAAGACTTCGACGCAGAACTGTCCGGCTTGTTCGACGATGGCAAAGACATCCGCCTCTTCGACGGTTTTGGGGTTGATGCCTTGGGCGCCTTGGATGGCGGAGAGCGCGGCGATTCGGTCGCGCAGCCTGGCCGCGCGCTCAAACTCCATCGCGGCCGAGGCCGCGGCCATTTCGTCGGCGAGACGGTTGCGCACGGCGCGGCTCTTGCCGGACAAAAACGCGCGGGCCTCGGCGACGAGTCCGGCATATTCGATCTCGCCGATTTCCCCGGTGCATGGGGCGGAGCAGCGCTTGATCTGGTAGAGCAGGCACGGCCGCGTGCGGTTGGCGTAAAAGCTGTCCGCGCAGGAGCGCAACAGAAAAGCCCGCTGCAAGGCGTTCAAGGTGCGATTGACGGCCCAGACGCTGGCGAAGGGGCCGAAATAGTCTCCCTTCCGGTTGCGCGCGCCGCGATGCTTGGCGATCTGCGGCGCGGCATGATCGCCGGTGAGCAAGATATAGGGAAACGACTTGTCGTCGCGCATCAAGACATTGAAACGCGGCTTCATCTGCTTGATGAAATTCGTCTCGAGAAGAAGCGCCTCGGTCTCGGTTCCGGTCGAAACGAAAACCATCGATGCGGTCAGCGCGATCATCCTTGCGATGCGCGTGGCATGGCCGGAAGGCCGCATGTAGCTGGCGATCCGTTTGCGGACGCTTTTGGCCTTGCCGACATAGAGAACTTCGCCATCGGCGGCGATCATCCGGTAGACGCCTGGCCCAACCGGAGCATGTTCCCAGAAGCGGCGGATGGTGGCGGCGCCATGCCGGACCGAGGCAGGGGCGCCACCGGCGGCCAAATCGAGCCCGGCGTCCGGCTCGTCCGGGCGCGCGGCGGCGGCGCCGGGATCCTCCGGCGCCGGTGGCGAACGTAATGGGTTTTTTTGTGCGCGCGGCATGAGGGTGGATTTAGGCGATCCCGCCCGGCGTGAAAAGGCTCGATCGAAACGGGTAGTGTCGCCGTTTGAAATTGTTGAAACAACTCCACCGCAAAATGTTGGGTCCGACGAGGGACCGCCTAATTATGCAGGCGCGGCGGGGCGGCCCGCTCATACCATCCACGCGAGCGGCGGACGACATGAACGACCGACAGCATGACCGGTACTTCCACCAGTACACCGACGACCGTTGAGAGCGCCGCGCCTGACTGGAAGCCAAAAAGGGCGATTGCTGTCGCCACGGCCAACTCGAAAAAGTTGCTGGCTCCGATCAGTGCCGAAGGCCCAGCCACGCACCACTCGACCCCTAATCGGCGGTTCAGCCAGTAAGCCAGCCCCGCGTTGAAATAGACCTGTATCAGGATCGGCACTGCCAAGAGCGCAATGACAATTGGCTGGCGCATGATCTGTTCACCTTGCAGGCCGAACAGAAGTACGAGCGTCAGCAGCAGCGACGAGAGGGACAGAGGAGCCAAGGCGCGAAGCGTGCGGGCAAGCGCCGCTCGCCCGCCTTGCACCAGCAGCATGCGCCGCCAGACCTGCGCCACGATCACCGGCACCACGATGTAGAGCACGACCGATAGAATCAGCGTGTTCCATGGCACCGTGATCGAGGACAGGCCGAGCAGCAACGCCACAATCGGAGCGAAAGCCACCACCATGATCGTGTCATTGAGCGCGACCTGTGAGAGTGTGAAATGCGGCTCGCCATCCACGAGGTTCGACCAGACGAACACCATGGCCGTGCAGGGAGCCGCCGCCAGCAGGATCAACCCGGCAATATAGCCGTCGATCTGTTCGGCAGGCAGGAGCGGCCGGAACAGATGGCCAATGAACAGCCAGCCGAGCAGCGCCATCGAGAACGGCTTGACCAGCCAGTTGACCCCGACCGTCGTCACGATCCCGCGCCAGTGATTTCGCACCTGACCGAGCGCGGCAAGGTCGATTTTCAGCAGCATCGGCACGATCATCAGCCAAACCAGCGCGGCGACCGGAAGATTGACTTCCGCTACTGTCGCAGCGCCGAGCGCATGGAACAGGCTGGGCACGGCCTGCCCCAGGCCAATGCCGACGATAATGCAGAGCGCAACCCAGAGCGTCAGGAATTGCTCGAATTTCCCCATGGACGGGGCTTTTCCAGTTTTACGATCGTCCGCGACGGCAGCCGTTTCGCTCATGAGCCTGCCTTTTCGCCATGAGAAGCGCCTGCCATGCGGCCGATTGCTTTGAGGCGGTTCGCCAGTGAGAGCTGGTCAAGACTTCTGACCGGTAGAGCGATGAAGACTGCAATCCGGTTTTTCAGGTAGCGGAACGCTTGGTTGAACGCGCGTTCCTTCTCGATATCGTTTCCTTCGACAGCCGCCGGGTCTTCAATGCCCCAATGTGCCGTCATCGGCTGACCCGGCCACACCGGACAGGCTTCGGCCGCCGCGCTGTCGCAGACGGTAAACACGAAATCGAGTTCCGGGGCGTCCGGCGCGGTGAATTCTTCCCAGCTCTTTGAGCGAAATCCGTCGGCCGGATATTCGAAGGCTTCGAGTGTTTTCAGTGCGAGGGGATTGATGCGGCTGTTGGGATGGCTTCCAGCGGAATAGGCATTGAAGCGTCCGGCGCCATCCTTGCGCAGGATGCTTTCGGCGAGGATTGAGCGGGCACTATTGCCGGTACAGAGAAACAGGACGTTGAACGCACGGTCAATCATGAGAGCCAACCTTTACGGGGCGGCACGGCGTGAGGTCAGCGATTATGGGCGCGCAAATATCGGGACGCCCGCCGCAGCAGTCCTTGAGTAGGAACAGTGCGACTTGGCGGAAGCGCGCCAGATTGGCACGGTAGATGATGGAGCGGCTTTGCCGCTCTCCCTTCACCAAGCCCGCGTGTGCGAGCACGGCCAAATGGGCCGACATGGTGTTTTGCGGAACTTCCATGAGGCGCGCCAGCTCGCCAGCAGGCACGCCGTCCGGTTCACGGCTGATCAACAGCCTGAACGTCTCGAGCCGAGTTGACTGGGCGAGCGCCGCCAGAGCGGCGATGGTTTCTTCATTATCCATGTATCCAGAATTACAGATATTTATGACGATTGCAAGACGCAGTGCGGAATTTATGCCCCGTCATTTCGGGTAATCGTTGGAAAGACCGGAGGCCGGAATAGATCGCAGCGCAACGGCACGCGGCTTCGCGGGTTGCTCCTTGGCTTGACCAAGGAAATCCAACGGCGCCCCGATCCGACGTCCAGGTCCGGAAACCGCGAGACAAGCCGCCCCGGATGGAGGATCATGCCAGGATGGATCTCGACCACGATGCCTGTTATCGCGCGATCTCGACCCGCGACGCCCGTTTTGACGGCCAGCTGTTCGTGGGAGTCAAGACGACGGGCATCTATTGCCGGCCGATCTGTCCCGCCCGCACGCCCAAGAGCGAGAATGTGGTCTTCTATCCTACGGCCGCGGCCGCGCAGGCGGCGGGGTTCCGGCCCTGCCTGCGCTGCCGCCCTGAGACCTCGCCTGACCTTGCCGCCTGGCGAGGGACCTCCAACACCGTGTCACGCGCCCTAGCCCTGATCGAGACCGGCGCGCTGGATGCGGCCGATGTCGAGGGGCTCGCCGGCCGGCTGGGCGTCGGCGAACGACAGCTGCGCCGCCTGTTCCGTCGGCATCTCGGCGCCTCGCCGGTGGCCGTGGCGCAGACTCGCCGGGTGCTGCTGGCCAAGCAATTGATCCATGAGTTAAGCCTGCCCATGGCGGCAGTGGCGATGGCCGCCGGCTTCGGCAGCATCCGCCGATTCAACGAGACCTTCCAAATCCTCTACAATCATTCGCCCAGCGCCCTGCGGCGCGGAATTGCGGAGGAGGTGCCGGCCCGCGGCGGCGATGCGCTTTCGATCCGCCTGCCCTATCGGCCGCCCTATGACTGGGACGCCTTGGCCGGATTCCTGAGCCAACGCGCCATTCCCGGGGTCGAGATCGTGGCCCCCGGCCACTATGCCCGCACCATCGCCGTCGGCCCGGATCGAGGCGTGCTCGTGGTGCGCCCCTTGGCCGGCGACCGGCTAGGGGTCGAGGTCCGCTTCCCGCGCCTGTCCGCCCTGCCGGCCATCATCGCCAGGGTCCGGCGCGTGTTCGACCTCGCCGCCGATCCGCTCGCCATCGGCGCTCAGCTTGGCCAGGATGCGACCCTGGCGCCGCTGTTGGCGGCACGTCCGGGGCTGCGCGTGCCCGGCGCCTGGGACGGGTTCGAGCTCGCCATCCGCGCGATCCTCGGCCAGCAGATCACAGTCACCGCCGCCACGGCCCTGGCGGGCAAGATCGTCGCCGCCCACGGCGAGCCCTTGCCACCCGAACTCTTGGGGGAGGTCGAAGGACTGACCCACGTCTTTCCAAGCCCCGCCGTCCTGGCGGATGCGGACCTGGCCTCCCTCGGCGTGCCGCGCGCCCGGGCGGCCTCGCTGTCGTCCCTGGCCGCCGCGGTGCTGGCGGACCCTCTGATTCTCGGGACGCGGCGCTCCCTAGAGGAGGCAATCGCCCAGCTCAAGGCCCTGCCCGGTATCGGCGAATGGACGGCCCAATACATCGCCATGCGAGAATTGCGCGAGCCGGACGCCTTCCCCCACGGGGATCTCGGCCTGATGCGGGCCCTGGCCGGCGCCGGCGGCCGGCGTCCAAGCGCCGCCGAACTGCTGGCGCGGGCGGAGGCGTGGCGTCCCTGGCGCGCTTATGCCGCTCTGCATCTCTGGGCGTCCGGGGCGCCGCCAGCAGCCCGAGAGAAAGCCCATGATCGCCAAGCCGCCTGATGCCCTGTGCCTGGAGCGCCTGCCGACCCCGATCGGGACCGCGCTCTTGGTGACCGATGAGGCGGGCGTCCTGCGCGCCTTCGATTTCGAGGATTACGAGGAGCGGATGGCGCGCTTGTTGCGCCGCCATTATGGCGCGGCCAACCTCGCGGCGGGCGCGGCCCCACGGGCAGTAAAAGATCTGGTATTTCGCTATTTCGATGGTGATTTTCATGCGCTGGATGAAGTGCGTTGGGCCACGGCCGGCACGCCGTTCCAGCGCGGTGTCTGGGCCGCATTGACCACGATCCCGGCGGGCGAGACTTCAGCTATGGCGGTCTCGCCGAGCGTATCGGCAAGCCCAAGGCCGTTCGCGCGGCCGGTCTGGCCACCGGCGCGAACCCGCTGGCGATCATCGTTCCCTGCCACCGCGTGATCGGCGCCGACGGCTCCCTGACCGGCTATGGCGGCGGCCTGCCGCGCAAGCAATGGCTGTTGGACCACGAGGGCGCGCGGCTGGAGCGGCTTATTTGAGGTGAGCGCGGGCGGGGGTCGCGGAAGGCGTGCGGGTTTTCCGCCGCCGGTGGCGAACCCCATCGGCTGTTGTCAACGCGCGGCATGGTTACGGATTGAGGCGATCCCGTCATGCGGGTTTTCGCGGCTCAAGCAGCCCGGGCCGCGCTTGCCGCGGGTAGTCGCCATTTCCCGGTGCACATGACGCAAGCCACGCTCGCTATCCGCGAAACCTCCGGCTACCATCCGGCATGAACGAATCGCTTTCCGCCGCCCGCGCGTTTCTCGGGGTCGAGAATTCCGTGCTTGGGCGCCCGTGGCGTGGCAGGCTCGACTCCGCGGGGGAGGCGCGCGCTCTTGCGATAGCCCAAGTTCATGGAACTGGCGACCTCTTGTCGCGCGTTCTCGCCGGGCGGGGCATCACGCCGGGGTATGCGCAAGATTATCTCGATCCAACGCTGCAAAATCTTCTCCCCGACCCCTATTGCCTGAAGGACATGGAGGCGGCGGCAAACCGAATCGCCGGGGCGATCGTGCGCGGCGAAACGGTCGCGGTTTTTGGCGACTATGATGTCGATGGCGCCGCCGCCTCGGCGCTGCTTCATGATTATTTCCAGGTTTGCGGCGCGCCCTGCCTGATCCATATTCCCGACCGTATTTTCGAAGGCTACGGCCCTAATGTGGAGGCAATCGGAAACCTCGCGCGCGACGGCGCGAAAGTTTTGGTCACGGTGGATTGCGGGACGATGAGTTATGCGCCGCTCGCCGAGGCGGCAAGGCTCGGCCTCAACCCAATCGTGCTCGATCATCATCAAGCGCCGGAAGTTTTGCCCGACGCGATTGTCGTCAATCCGAACCGGCAGGACGACCTTTCCGGTCTCGGATATCTTTGTGCCGCAGGCGTCGTTTTCATGACGCTCGTCGCGGTGCAACGCGGTCTGCGCGAACGCGGCTTTTTTTCGGCCTCCCGGCCGATGCCCGACCTTCTCGCCGGGCTCGATCTGGTGGCGCTTGCGACCGTCGCCGACGTCGCGCCATTGACCGGGCTAAATCGCGCCTTCGTCGCCAAGGGGCTCGCCTTGATGCGCGCGCGGGGACGCCCCGGTCTTGCAATCTTGTGCGACATCGCCGGGCTCGCGGGACCGCCAACGCCGTATCATCTTGGTTTTCTGATCGGCCCGCGCATCAATGCCGGGGGACGGATCGGCGATGCCGCGCTTGGCGCTAGGCTTTTGACCCTGACCGATCGGGTGGAAGCACGCCGCGTCGCGGAAGCGCTCGACCGGCTCAATCGCGCACGCCAGGAGCTAGAGCGCGCCACGCTCGAAGAAGCCGAGGCGCAGGCGCTGGCTGGCCTCGCCATGGGAAGTTCCGCCGCAATCGTCACGGCGGGCGACGGCTGGCATCCGGGCATAGCCGGGCTCGTCGCCTCGCGCCTCAAGGAGAAGTTCCGGCGTCCCGCTTTTGCGATCGCTTTCGACGCAAACGGGGTGGGCACCGGGTCCGGCCGCTCGATTCCCGGCGTCGATCTTGGCCGGGCGGTGCGCGCGGCGGCGGAGGCGGGGATTCTCGTCAAGGGGGGAGGCCATGCGATGGCGGCGGGCATCTCCGTCGCGCGGGAACGTCAGAACGACTTTAAATGTTTCCTCGAAGAAAACCTCGCCGCGCCGGTCGCCGCGGCGCGGGCGGGAGAGGCTCTGTTGATCGACGCGGCGCTGACCGCGGCCGGGGCCAATCCCCGCTTGATGGCGGGCCTAGCGCGAGGAGGCCCCTATGGCGCGGGCAATCCCGAACCGGTTTTCGCCTTGCCCGCGCACCGCCTTATCGATGTCGCCGACGTTGGCAACGGCCATGTGCGGCTGCGCGCGGCGGCGGGCGACGGCGCCAAAATCGACGGCATCGCATTCCGCGCGGCCTCGGAGCCAATAGGCCGGGCGCTTTATGCCGCGCGCGGCGGCCTCGTTCATCTTGCCGGAACCTTGGCCAATGACGGCTTCGGCGGCAAGGACCGGGTGCAACTGAGGCTGCTCGATCTTGCTCCCGTGGGGCCTTGCGAACCGCTTCGCCTGGCGTAAACTTGCTCGCGCGGGCGGTGGCCTTTATATGTCCGCGCGGCCGAGTGAAGAGCCCGCCGCTTAGAAACTTCCGCGCCCATCGTCTAGCGGTCTAGGACGTCGCCCTTTCACGGCGAAAACAGGGGTTCGATTCCCCTTGGGCGCGCCAGCTAAATCTATGATATGACCACGCTCCGAGCCGATCCGGCTGCCGCGGCACGGCAGCCGTTTGCCCGAGGGCGAACCGGCAAAATAACCAAAACCTGCTTCGACCGGGAGGAACCAATCCCGTTGCCGCGCCACTAGCAAACCGAGGAAAGGCGATTAACTACGTTTGAGCGATCCGCGGAAATCATGAACAGGAAAGGGAGGAACTCATGGCAATCTATATCACCCAGGGTCGGTACACGCCCGATGCGGTCAAGGGCATGGTGGCCAATCCCGAAAACCGGGAGAAGGCCATCGCGGACCTAATGGAAAAAGCGGGGGCCAAGCTACTTGCCCATTATTTCACTTTCGGCGAGTATGATTTCCTCTCGATAGCGGAGGCGCCGAGCGAAGAGGTCATGGCTTCCGCGCTCATCGCGGGGGCGGCATCGGGCGGGATTTCCCACCTAAGGACGTCGGTCGCGATGACCGCCAAGGATGCCGTGAAGGCGTTTAAATCAGCCGGCGCCCTCAGCAAGTCATTCAAACCGCCGGGGCGGTAACGAAACCTTGGGTTTAGGTCATTCCATGCTTATCTGGATGGTTGACATTTAGGTTTCCCATCTGACCGCT
The DNA here is from genome assembly GCA_963706215.1 of uncultured Alphaproteobacteria bacterium. Taxonomy (GTDB): domain Bacteria; phylum Pseudomonadota; class Alphaproteobacteria; order Rhizobiales; family Beijerinckiaceae; genus Methylocapsa. The sequence goes on from OY970154.1 coordinate 2,191,033, forward strand.
TCCTTGGAAACCGAGCGTCGTCAGCGTGGCACTCAGCCTGAGCGGCATCGGTTTGTTCGGTTTCGGCCTCTATCGCTTGCTGGCATCGTGAACAAACCGGAGTGAAGCTGACGCCGGGTGCGCCAATGATTGTTCCATCCTTAAGCCTCGTTCCCCATCGGACGTCGCCGCTCATTAATGGCTCGCCTTCCGGCCATTGGTGAGGCTGTAGGCCAATCCATGATTTAAAGCGTCCCCAAAATTGTCCACTGAGCAGCTCGCCAAGTTTCGTAGCCATTTGTCACCCATCCCGATAAGCATGGGTCATTCGGCTTTTTCGTCGCCCTCGGGGGTGAGTTTTCCGCGGCGCACGGAGCCAAGTTCGCCGGTGAATTGAAGGAGCCTTGCGCGCAGGGATTGCCGCAGCCGTTCCGCGCTGCCGGGAAACTCATGCAGGACACGATGGAAAAGCTGCCGTGAAATCCGCAGAACGGTCGAGGGTTCGCGCGCGATCGCCGTCGCGGGCCGCCGCGTTTGCGTCAGCAGCGCGAGATCGCCGATGAGCCCGGGCGGCCGGATGATCCGCGCCGCGGCGGCGCCATCGCCGGAGGCGTCCATCGCGATCGAGCCGGCGAGCACCACGAACCCGTCATTGGAAATCTCGTCGCGGCGAAACAAAACGTCGCCAGCGCGCAGAACACGTGTTTCGGCCGAAAAAGCAATCAACCGCAGCGCTTCGGGTTCGATCGCGGCAAACGCCGGAATGCGCGCGAGTTTGCCAACGTCGTCTTCCAATCCCATGCCGGCGTTCCCTGGCCGCAAGCCGTTCAAGGGATCAGCTTATAGCCGCCCGCCGCGGTGATGAGAAGCTGCGCTTTCGCCGGATCGCGTTCGATCTTCTGGCGAAGCCTGTAAATATGAGTTTCGAGGGTGTGGGTCGTGACATTCGCATTGTAGCCCCAGACTTCGCGCAACAACACTTCCCGGGAGATGACCGCCTGTCCGGCGCGATAAAGGAACCGCAGTATAGCGGTTTCCTTTTCCGTCAGTCGTAGCTTATTGCCTTTTTCGCCGATCAGATGTTTGGCGCCCGGCTGGAACGTATAAGGGCCGATCCGGAACAGCGCCTCTTCGCTCAACTCATGCTGCCGCAAATGCGCGCGGATCCGCGCGAGCAGCTCGGCGAAGCGAAACGGCTTTGTCACATAATCGTTGGCCCCGGCATCGAATCCCTCGACCGTGTCGGTTTCCGAATCATGCCCGGTCAGCATGATGACCGGGTTATTAAATCCTTCCTGGCGCAATTGCCTGACCGCCGCGCGTCCATCCATATCCGGCAAACCGACGTCCATGATGATGAGGTCCGGCGTCTGTTCGCGCGCCGTGTCAAGAGCGCCCCGCGCCGTATCCGTCTGAACGGCCACGAATTCTTCGTGCAAGGCGAGCTGCTCGGCCAGGGCCGCGCGCAAATCGGCGTCGTCGTCGGCAATCAGGATCTTAAGAGCCGTGGTCATGAACCTGTCCTTGATGAAGCGGGCTTCCCCCCGTTCAATACCCGGCACGGATTCATACTGGTTCCTCCGGCCGCGCGGCGCCGCCTCATATTGTGGCGGCGTTTCTACACGAAACTCCTTTGCTTTCCAGCGCTGCAGGCCCAACAACGCGCACTCTGCGTGAAGGCCGGAGCATTTCAACCGGGTCATGTTCGCCGCGCCGCGGATAATGCGCTAGAATGGAACGGTTCGATCGCACCGGCGAATCGCATTCAATCGTATGGAAGCATAGACTTGCATGAAATTGATTGCAAAAAAACCGGCGAAATCTTTTGCGCGCGGGCACACGGAGGTCAAGCGTGGCCTAAGCCGCCTGGTGGCAACACGCTTGCCCCGCGAGTCTTACGCGCAAGAAATTCCTCTTGGCAGGTTTCACGCCGGGCCCGTCGTGGTTCGCTGCGCAATTGGGCGCGGGGGGATCAGGCAAGACAAGCGGGAGGGCGACCGCGCGACGCCTGGCGGAGCCTTTCGCCTTCTCGGCGGCTTTTTCCACCGCGACAGGGTTTTGCGTAAAGCTTGGGTTTTGCCGATGCGCCCGGCCGGGCCAAGCGACGGCTGGTGCGACGATCCTGAAAGCGCGCTCTACAACCGGCGCGTGGTGTTGCCTTGCCGGGCGAGCCACGAAAAACTCTGGCGCGCGGATCGCCTCTACGATCTTGTAATTATCCTAGATTACAATATCCATCCGCGCCGCAAAAATCGCGGCAGCGCGATCTTTCTGCATTGCGCGCGGCCGGATTTCGCGCCGACCGGGGGCTGTATCGCGCTTCGCCTCGACGATCTGCGCCGGCTGCTGCCACGTCTGTCGCGCAAGGCGGTGTTGACGATCAGGTGAGGGTCCGTCGCGAGCCCAGATCTCAACCCCTGGCGGTCTTGCTTCGCGCGGTATGCGCGATCGTCCAGAGCGCCCGCGCGGCGAGCGATGCCCCAAGTTTCGGCTCTCGCCGTGCGCTGGCAACTGCCTCGGCGAGGGCGTCGATCGTCCGGCCGAGACTTGGCCGCGTCCAAGCACGCAGATGCCGCTCGAAAGCGTCCTTTTGCTTGAACCCCGCGCCGGCGAAACCCGAGCCTTCGCGAGGCCCTTCCTCCGCGTCGCGCCGGGCGCGATGGAGATCCAGCGCGTGACGCAGCGCCGCCGCGAGCAGCGCATGATAATCGCTGGCTCCGGCGAAGATATGACGCAGGCGCGAATCGAGCGCCGCGAAGCCGCCATCGAAGGCCGCGTCCACCGCCTCACCGGCAATGAGGTTCGATGCGTCGCAGACAATGGCCGCGACATGATCGAGGGTGATTTCGCCCGCGCCATTCGCGTAAAGCACGAGTTTTTCAAGTTCGGAGCGAGTCGAAAGCCGGTCCTGGCCGAGCTGGGAAACGAGAAACGCCTTGGCATCCTGGGCAATCGACAGGCCTGCCGCGCCAACCTTGGCATCGATCAATTGCGCGATGTCCGTGGCGGAATCGAGATAGCACTGGATCGCCGCGGCGTTTCTTTCGCGTTCGCAAAGTGTCCGCAAAGGCGCGTCCTTCTTCAACGCGCCGGCTTCGATGACGATCGTACAATCGCGTGGCGGCGCCCCGAGAACCGGCGCGAAGGCGGCAACAAATGTCTTGCCCTGCGCCGCGATCGAAATCGCCCGCCGGCCGCCGAACAGAGGAATGGTATTGGCCTCGTCGGCGAGCCGCGCCAAATCATTGGCAAGCTCGTCGCCGCCGATCCGCACGAGTTGAAAAGGGTTCTTAGGATCGTCGACCGCGCGGGAAATAATTTTCCGCGCCCGCTCGGCGACAAGCCCGGCGTCGGTTCCAAAGACGAGGTACAAATAAATATGCGGCGGCGGGCGGGCGAGAAAACGCTCGGCTTCGTGGCTTTTGACCGCGACCATGCCGGCTATCCTCGCGCGGCTATCGCGGCCGCGACGCGGATGCGGATCTCATCGGCGAGCCTTTTCGCGTCGCGGATCTCGGCATCGCGCGCGGCACGAAGACTGGCGAACCTTTAACTCGTCCGGTCGTAACTTGCAAGGACGGTCGCCTGACCCTTCGTGATCGGCTCGGTACCCCCGACCGGCATCAGACGGTAATCCGCGTTCACCACAACGTTCGCGGCGGTCGCATAGCCGCTCACCGTATCGAGCAAGGGAGTCTGTGTATTCTCCGTCACGGTCACAATAAGCCGGTATTTCGGAGGCACCTGCGATCCGGTGCCGTTTAACGCGAAGATAAGCTCATCGCCGAGATAATGGCCGAGCCGGTTGGGGATCGGATCGACCGCGATGGCCTGCAATTCCGAAGCAACGTTGCCGCCCGCGCTAAGCGGCCCATAGAGCGGCTGGATGCAGCCGGAGAGGGCGAGGCCCATTAGGAGCGCGGCGAAGATGCGCGGGAGCGCCCGGCCATGCGGCCACAATTCAACCAACGACATTGACGATCCTTTGCGGAACGATGATGATTTTTTTCACGGGCCTGCCGTCGAGCGCGCGGCGGACCGGATCGAGCGCGAGCGCGGCGGCCTCGATCGCCGCCCTGCCGGCGCCGCGCGCAACAACGAGATCCGCCCGCTTGCGCCCATTGACCTGGACCGGCAGCGCGATCGTATCCTCGACAACAAGAGCCCGGTCCGCGACGGGCCAGGCCGCCTCGGCCGCCAAATCCGCATGGCCGAGCAGCGCCCAGCATTCCTCGGCAAGATGCGGCATCATCGGCGCAATCATCAGCACGAGAATTTCGGCGGCTTCGCGGAAGGCGGCGCGGATGTCCTCCCCGGTATTCGTGGTCTCGATCGCGCCGATCGCCGCCGAAAGCTTGTTCGCCAAATCGTGCACTTGCGCGACGGCACGGTTGAACCGCAGCCGCTCAATGTCTTCCTCGAGTTTGATCAGGCTCATGTGGACCGCCCGGCGGATTTCTATCGCGGCCCGAGACGGATTTCTGGGCGCGGGCGTGCCGACGGGCGCGGCGAACATAGCGAGTTCGCTAACGAGCCGCCATAGGCGCTGGACGAATTTCGCGGCGCCTTGCACGCCCTCCTCGGTCCAGATGACATCGCGCTCGGGCGGCGAATCCGAAAGCACGAACCAGCGCGCGGTATCGGCGCCATGGGCCGATATAATGTCGTCCGGATCGACCGTGTTGCGCTTCGATTTCGACATTTTTTCGATCGCGCCAATCGTGAGTTCCTCGCCGTTATCGATCCTAAAAGCCTGCCGAAAAGGCCCTAAGCTGCCGTGGAAATGGTAATCAAATTTGACTTCCGCCGGGGAAAACCACGTGCCGTCCTTGTCACGATAGGTCTCGTGCACGACCATGCCTTGCGTGAAGAGCCCGGCGAAAGGCTCCGTCAAGGCGCCCACATAGCCCGCCGCCTGCATCATGCGGGTGAAAAACCTTGCATAGAGCAGGTGCAAAATCGCATGTTCGATGCCGCCGATATATTGATCGACGGGCAGCCACTTTTGCACCAATGCGGGAGTGGTTGCCGACGCGTCGTTCCACGGATCGGTGAACCTTGCAAAGTACCACGAGGAATCGACGAACGTATCCATCGTGTCGGTCTCGCGAAGCGCCGGGCCGCCGCAAGCGGGACAGGGAACATGTTTCCAGGTGGGATGCCGGTCGAGCGGATTGCCCGAGCCCTCGAAAGACACATCCTTTGGCAATTCGACCGGCAGGTCGCGCGCGGGAACCGGCACCACGCGGCAGGCCTCGCAATGGACGACCGGGATCGGACAACCCCAATAGCGCTGCCGCGAAATCCCCCAATCGCGCAGCCGGTAATTGACCTCGCGTCTGGCTTGCGGCCGGTTGCCAAGGCGTTTTGCTTCGAGGCGCCGGGCGACTTCTTCTTTTGCCGCTTGCGTCGTCATCCCATCGAGAAAGCGCGAATTGATCAACACGCCATCGCCTTCATAAGCGGTGGCGCCGATCGTGAACGTTGCTGGGTCCTCGCCCGCCGGGCAGACAACAGGAGTATTGCCAAGGCCATATTTGTTGGCGAAATCGAGGTCGCGCTGATCATGCGCCGGGCAGCCGAAAATCGCGCCGGTGCCATAGTCCATCAAAACAAAATTGGCGGCGTATACCGGCAGACGCCATTCCGGATCGAAGGGATGCGACGCCTTGAGCCCCGTATCGTAGCCCTTCTTTTCCGCCGTTTCGATCGCCGCCGCGGACGTGCCACCATGATGGCATTCGGCGATGAAGCCCGCCAGCCCCGGGTCGTTCCGCGCAACCTCCGCCGCCAGGGGATGATCGGCGGCGATCGCCACGAACTTGGCGCCGAACAGCGTGTCGGCCCTTGTCGTATAGACTTCGATCTCGCGCGCGGCAACGTTCCGCGCAGGCTCGAGTTCGAAGCGCAAAGCGAGACCTTCCGAGCGGCCGATCCAATTCGCCTGCATCAGCCGGACCTTTTCCGGCCAGCGGGGAAGATCGTCGAGGGAGGCCAAAAGATCCTCCGCGAAGTCAGTGATCTTGAAAAACCATTGGGTCAGCTCGCGCTGCTCGACAAGCGCGCCGGAGCGCCAGCCGCGCCCGTCGATCACTTGCTCATTGGCAAGCACGGTATGATCGAGCGGGTCCCAATTGACCTTGGATTTTTTGCGAACGGCGAGACCCGCGTTGAGGAAATCCAAAAACATCTTTTGTTGATGCTTGTAGTAGGCGGGGTCGCACGTCGCGATCTCGCGCGACCAATCGAGCGAAAGGCCCATCGCCTTCAATTGGTCGCGCATTGAAGCGATATTGAAATAGGTCCAGTACGCCGGATGGTTCTTGCTGTGCCAGGCGGCGTTCTCGGCCGGCATGCCAAAGGCGTCCCAACCCATCGGGTGCAGCACGTTAAATCCGCGCGCGCGCTTATAGCGGGCAATCACATCGCCCATCGTATAATTGCGGACATGGCCCATGTGGATGCGGCCGGAAGGATAGGGAAACATTTCTAGGACGTAATATTTTTCGCGCGGGTCATCGTTCCGCGCGCGGAAGATTTCCCTTTCCTCCCAAATCCCTTGCCATTTGGGTTCTGCTACGCGGGCGTTATAGCGCTCAGAGTCCATGTGCTTTTGATCGTCGATCGCTTCGGTGAGCTGGCCTATATGTGAGGCCTACACAGCATTAATTAACGGACTCGGTCAATCTTTCCGCTCCCGAAGTGTGGGTCAGCAAGCCGAGCAAAATTCTTGCATATTCGCGGATTGTAGCTACAATGTAGGTACAAGGAGTGTTTGTCATGGCAACAGATACGACTGTACGAGCCAGAATTGACGCGCGGGTTAAAAAGGAAGCCGCCCGCGTTCTCGAAGACATGGGCCTTTCGGTTTCCGACGCCATCCGCATGATGTTGGTGCGCATCGCCGCTGAGAAGGCCCTGCCATTCGAGGTCAAGGTAGCGAACGCCGTCACCGCCCGAACGCTACGCAAGGCCGACCGGGGCGAGGATTTGGTGCGATCCAAGAATGCCGCCGATCTGTTCGGCAAACTCGGGATTTGATGCGGACGCCGGTTCATACCGGGCAGTTCCGCCGCGACATCCGCCGCGCCCAAAGGTGGGGAAAAGACATGTCGAAGCTGCCGTATCGACCGAGGCAGGGGCCGCCTTCAGGCGGCCCTTTGTGCGACTGTCTGCGGGGCGTCGAGCCTGTCGTTTGCGAACTAACTGCGAATGGACGTGCTCACATTTATTCCGATGAAGTCTTCCGAATTTTGGCCAAAGCCCGAATACGAGCTTGCTCAGCCCTTTCTGCCGCCCATTGTGCTTCGTCACGTTGACGCTCCCAATAGTCCACTAACGCCTGTGGCAAAAGTTCATCCGTGAACCGACTCAAGTCTTCTGACCAATAGCTCGCAAATTCCTTTTTGGTGTCACGAAGCATTTCGCGCAGCCCTTTAGCGTCATCTGCGTAATCCTGCGCAGCATCTTCGAGACGCTCTTTCATGTCATCAACATATGACATGAGGTTTTCGCTCAGCGTGTTGATAAGATCAAAGGATTCTTCGCGCGGCAGTTCATGAAATCTTTTTGTGTGGGTTAGCCCGGTACTAGACGCGGTTGGATAAGGCATTGAGATGATTCATAAAGGCGATTCTTTTCGGCAAGAGAAGGATCGCCTAGATGCAACCATTATTCTCGAATGCCCTATCCAAGGCCGTAGAAAATCACATCAAATTGTCGGACACAAGGCGTGAGACGCTGGCGTGGCTGGCGCTATTGATCATGCAGCAAGGCACGATCTGCCTGTGGCGGTTGGCGGCGTATGTCGCGAGCCCGGCGCAAACAGATTCCGTGCGGCGGCGGTTCTATCGATTTTTCCAGCATGTCAAACTGGACGGCGCGGCGGCCGCGTGCGTGGTCGTCGATCTTTTGGGACTTTCCGGCAAGCCTTGGGTTCTGGCCGTGGATCGGACCAACTGGGAGTTCGGTAAAACGACGATCAACATCCTGATGGTTTCGGTGATCTGGAACGGCATGGGGATACCTCTGATATGGACGCTGCTGCCAAAGGCGGGGAACTCGAACACACTTGAGAGAACCGGTCTTCTGGATCGTCTGCGTGCTGTGTTTCCAGACCTGAAGATCGCCTCGCTCATGGGCGACCGCGAGTTCATTGGCGACGTATGGATGGCTTACCTGCATGAGGCGAAGATCCCGTTCATTCTGCGGCTGCGCGAGAACCAACATGTCGTGCGCGAGGGCTACGAGACATGGACGATCGCCAACATTGCGCGGCATCTGAACAAAGGCCAGAAAACGATCCTCAAAGGCGCTTGCCGGCTTGGGCAAAACGGGCAGGCGCCGTCGCCACCCATACGGCTCGCGATCATGCGGATCGCCTCGGGCGAACTTTTGGCGCTGGCCTGTTCCAGCAAGCCGCATCATGCGCTGGCCCGCTATCGCCAGCGATGGACCATCGAAACCATGTTTGGCAACCTGAAAACCAAGGGCTTCAATCTGGAGGACACGCATCTGACCAACGCCGATAAGCTGTCCACCCTCTTGGCGTTGCTGGCTTTGGCCGTGGCACTTTCCGTTAAAACAGGTGTGGCGGCGGCGCGGCGGCGGTCAATCCCCATCAAAAAACACGGCCGCCGGGCGTGGTCGCTGTTTGCCCTCGGCCTATCCGCGTTGCGGAAAATCTTCGCCGCCGCAAATCCTCCCCAAATAAGCGCTTTCCTCACCCAACTCCTGTCCCCGAAACTCCAACTCAACTCACTGAAATATCTGGCACACTGAAAGTGAGTTTAGTACGATGGTGGGTTAGAACAATCTTACGGTCGAAAGCGACTATGTTATCAAAATTGGCCGCGCCTGTTCTCTTGAGGATTGCTGCTGGAACATCCTTCACAGCGACATGGGATCGCGTGTCGCCTACGACATCGACGACGCCCCAAACGTCGAAGGTCTGCCCGATGAGCGCGAGATATGGTTTTCCCTCTTTGAACTGCAAGGATTCGTAAGAAATCCTCGCCGAATTTGGCGTAGTCGGTGTAACGTCTATTGTAGGCGAACTGTTTGGCGCCACTGATGCTGTCATTTGGGGAACTGGCCTCTTAAAAAGGTCGGATAGTTCCATTTGCTTGTCCTTTGCTCGGCCAAACAGCGGTTTCAGAAAAGATGGCCGCAAACGGTAGTGCGAGACCCGGATGCTCAGGGCTTATGCTCCTCGCGCCATTTCCTGACGGCGGCCAGCGTATTCTCGATGTGTTTTTCCGCGTTGGAATCGGAGTAGGCGTAAAGAATCTTTCCCTCGGGCGAAATCACATAGGAAATGCGGTTGGCGAAGGCCGCGCCCACTAGCGGAATGCTGAACGCGGCGTCATAGGCCTTTATGACCGAAAAGCTGGGGTCGGCGCCCACCGGGAATTTGTCGCGGCACTCCTTTGCCGAAAAGTCGCGCTGCACCTCGATCTTGTCGCCCGAAAGACCAATGACGCTCGCGCCGGCCGCCGCGAAATTCTCGATGTTTTCGGCAAATTCATGCGCCTCGACAGTGCAGACCTTCGTGAATGATTTGGGATAAAAGTAGAGAACCACCGGTCCCTTTTTCAAGGCTTCGGCGAGGGAGAATGTGAACTCCTTGCCGCCCCGCGCGGCGTCCACGGTGAAATCAGGCGCCGCATCTCCCGGCTTCAACGCCGCCCATGCAGCGGTTGTGAAGAGGCCAAGACAAAGAGAGAGGAGCAGGGCCGATGGCTTCACTGGACGCATCCTTTTGTTTGGTGCCCGTCTCGCGGCGATGATAAAAGCCGAACGCTTGCCGTGCAAGCAACACATAATGCCACTCCCGATCAAATCAACGCCGATTGATCGGAAGAGGTTTTCCGCTGCGCATCATCGGGCATCCACTACCAATTTTCCGCGCAATCCCGTCTTAAACCCGCACGACGTATGAGCGCATGTAAGGTTTTCGGCCCCGATCGGACTTCCCGCGTGCGCCGATGGCTTTGCGGAACGGCCCGCCCGGCTGATATGAAAGGCACCCGCTTCGCGTTGATCGATGGGCTATCGCGGTCGATCTTGGGAGGTAACCTTCCAAATCTTTTTGACGAAGGGAGATATCATGCATTGGTCTGTTCGCGCCGCTTTCTTGGCCGCGATCGCCGGGGCCGTGATGATCTCGTCCATGGGCACGGCCCGTGCGCAGGACATGCAGTCGCTTTGCGCGAGGGTAACCGACGACGATCGCGTGAGACGCATCCCAGCCGCCCTTGTTCCAGCGGCGCGCCGACTATTCAGCTTCCCGGCTGACACACCCAGCGTATACGTTCGGAAAAGCACCACCTTCCGGTGCATGGAGGGCAAAGTATGGCTGTGTAACTATGGCGCGAACCTCGTTTGCGAGAAAGCGGACACCCGCCGCACGTCAGCTGGCGCCGCGGATTTTTGCAAACAAAACCCTGGTTCGGATGTCGTTCCCATGGCCGCTACGGGTCACGACGCGATCTACGACTGGAAATGCGTGGGAAATAAAGCGGTCATCTCCAAACAGATCGAAACGGTCGATCCACGTGGCTTCATTGCCAGAAACTGGAAGCCGCTGGATTAGAGGCCAAAGCCTTGCAACAAACCAAAAAACCTCCCGCGACGACCCTCGACCGCCTCGCCTTGGTGCGTGCTCGCATTGCCCGCGCCGCGCGGGATGCGGAACGCGACCCGCAAGACGTGACCCTGGTCTGCGTCTCCAAGACCTTTGCCGCGCCAGACGTTACGCCCGTGATCGGCGCCGGAGAGCTTGTTTTCGGCGAGAACCGGGTCCAGGAGGCGTTGGCCAAATGGCCTTCGCTCATGGCGGACCATCCCGGCCTCGAACTCCACCTCATCGGTCCCTTGCAGTCCAACAAGGCGCATGACGCGGTTCTCTTTTTCGACGCGATCGAGACGGTGGACCGCGAAAAGATCGCCAAGGCGCTCGCCTCGGAAATTCAAAGGACCTCCCGCCATCCCCGCCTTTATGTCCAGGTCAATACCGGCGCCGAGCCGCAAAAGGCGGGCATCCTGCCGCAACAGGCGGATGCCTTCATCGCAAGCTGCCGCAAGACTTTCGGCCTCGAAATTTCAGGGCTCATGTGCATTCCGCCCCTCGACGATCAGGCCTCGCCGCATTTCGCGCTTTTAAACCAGATCGCCGCGCGCAACGGGATTGCGGCGCTGTCCATGGGCATGAGCGCTGATTTCGACCTCGCGATTCAACTCGGCGCGACCCATGTAAGGATCGGCAGCGCGATTTTTGGGGAACGCTGAGGGTGTTCACGAATGTGTCATCGAAACCGGACGAACATCTGGAAACATCGCCCGCGCATTTGCCTTGCCATGTTCAACGAATGCGCCCTAAAAGTGATGCCGCAACGGACCACCTGGACAAGCGAGCCTAGCGAGATATGGCGTCCTCCAATGTCTCCGTGAAGAGCAACAAACAGGTTCCGCCGGGAAAGATTGGCATTCTGCTCGTCAACCTTGGCACGCCGGACGCCCCCCGTTTCTGGCCGGTGCGCCGGTTTCTCAAGGAATTCCTGTCGGATCCGCGGGTGATCGAGACGCCACGGATTTTCTGGTGGCCGATTCTGCACTTTATCATTCTGGTTCTGCGCCCGCGCCGGATCGCCAAGCACTATGCCGCGATCTGGAACAAGGAAGGGGGCGATGGTCCGCTGAAGGCAATCACCCGGTCGCAGGCCGAAAAGCTCGCGGCTTGGATCGGCGCCGGGGGCCTCGATCCGAAAGGACAGCACGCCGCCCGCGACAAATTCTTCATCGCTTGGGCCTTGCGCTACCGCAAGCCGGACATCACGCAAGGAATCGTGACCCTCAAAGAGCACGGCTGCACGAGAATCCTTGTCCTGCCGCTTTATCCGCAATATGCCGCCGCCACGACGGCGAGCGTCCATGACAAAATTTTCGAAACATTGAAAGCGATGCGATGGCAACCTGCGGTGCGGATCGCGCCGCCCTATTTCGACGACCGCAGCTATATCGACGTTCTGGCGACTTCCCTTCGAGCCCGGCTGTCGCGTCTCGATTTCATTCCCGATACGATCCTGGTTTCCTTCCACGGCCTTCCGAAGGCGACAGTCGCCAAGGGCGATCCTTATTGCGACCAATGCCTCGAGACATGGCGGCTCTTGCGCGAAGACCTCGGGCTTGGCGCCGACAGGTGTCCGGTCAGCTTTCAATCGCGCTTCGGTGCGCGGGAATGGCTGCAACCTTACACGGCGGAGAAGGTGAAGAGCCTCGCGTCCGAGGGGACCAAGGGCTTGGTCGTCATTACGCCCGGGTTTTCCGCCGATTGTCTCGAAACGCTCTATGAAATCGAGGTCGAATACCGCCAGATCTTCACCGAAAATGGAGGCAAGAACTTTGCCGCGATTCCATGCCTCAACGATAGCGAGCTCGGCATGATGCTCATTCACGATTTGGCCGCGCGCGAGCTGAAAGGCTGGATCTAGGGCTGTGTGGTTCTAGGCGAACTTCTGGACAGATGATAAGCGGCGTGTGCCGCTTGCGTTCTTCGACGCGGCCGGCGAAGGCAAAAAATTTGGGAATTATATATTTTACGCCCTTTCTGATGTTGATGAGGCTGCCACGCCGCATTTCCAGAAGGAATCATCTTAGACGGACGGCTTTCGTCTCTTGAGGTAGCGCACAATCTGTCCGTATAGGGCTCCTGCTATGGCGCCAAGCTCATGCTCAATATCGATGCCTCTACCGAGTTTGCTCGTCCAACAGTGAGCGTCTAGCTGCCTAGCCGCGTGTTTCGGAATCCCGTTCTTTGCGAAGATGGCAATCTTCTCGAAATTCTCTTCAAAAGTTCCGTCCACACATTCGACATATTCTTTGAACTCGAAAGCCTTTACGTAGGCATCAACGGTTTCTTGCTGCGGAACGCCAGGAGGCCAATATCGCTTCCCTCCTAACAATGGCACCGGTTGCCACCATAGTTTAGTGCCAGCGGCAAATCCGATGCAGTTGTAGCGCGGATCACACTCACTTGTCTTTTTGTGGTTGCCATCCGTTAGCCCAGGAAACGCCAGGCGATAGTCTGGTGGGGGTGCCTTGACATCGCTCAACGAACGATACTGCGACGTTTGCCCCAGTCCAGCCAAGCGTCACACGCTGCTTGAATGTCGCCGTCAGGCACGTGTTCAGCGGGGTTGGCTCCCGTAATCGCGGCGAGCGCCCAATACCAATGGTCAGGTTCATTTTGCAGTTCTTGAAGGATTAATGGCACAACAGCGACGCCCATACCAATGATTTGCTGATAGCTTGGGTCCAAAACAATTTCGGTCACCGATGAAGAGAACGCCGTGTTATGTCGCCATTGACCGGTAAGTTTCTCGAACTTCTCTTTTAGAGATGACCCAACGGAGCTTGTAGCTAAGAACAGCGCAGCTCCACGCTCAGGCATTCCTCGATGCGACGGAGGCACCGAAAAGTCAGCTAACCAAGAACCCAGCATTGGCTCGTAGCTGATAGTGGATGTCGAGAGAGCATTCATTTCTTATCCTTCGGGCGGTTTGCCTTCGTGGTAGCAATGATTTCATTCATTTGCTGAAACTCACTGATTTTTCCATCAAGCCAAGTGCGAAGCGCAATTGCGGTTTCTTCTGAAATAATCAAGTCGGCCTCAATCTCACGAAAGAGGCCATGCCGTCCCTCCCGCTTCTCCAGGATCTCTTGACCAATGATGCCCTTATCTATTTTGTGCGTCACAACTTTCGGAATTGGCTGACGCTCGTTATAGACCGCCATGTGGAGCAATTTAGAACCGGGAGAAATCCCGCCAAACACCCCGTCCACATGAATGACGCGGAAAAGATTGCTCTTCTCGAACTGAAATTCGATCTCCGATTCATCGAAGATTTTTGGTGGTCGATCCATCGTTTCCTCACGGGCCGCATGTACACGCGGCGGCGCTCCAGTAGTCGCTTCCGCGCGGGCTTTGGCTTTGGTTTTGGCCTAAAGGATAGCACCAGGTCGGCAATCGCGTCCAATACCTTCGGCGGCTTGGAGTTCTTGAAATGTGTTTCAAGCCGGAACGGTGATACTCGGCGAATTTTTGGACGGATGGAAAGCGGCGTGCGCCGCTTGAGGTCCTCGAAGCGGCCTGCGATCCAGGCACCGGCCTGCCCATTGGCGAAACCTCGAATAATTTCAGAGCCGCCCCGGACGGCCTCGGTCGACATTTGCCGGCGTTAAGGAAAATTGCCGGCGAAAGCATCGCGGTCTTCCAGCACGTTGAATGACCACGCCTTCGCGGAACCTAAGTCAAAACGAGTCTCATTCGGCGGCGCGTTTGAACTCCGGGAACGTGCAACGCGCGTCGCTCTCCTGCTTGAATTCGAGTATTTTTGCAGGCTCGACGAAGGGCAGCTCGAGCGTTCGCCAGACATCGGCCATGCTTTCCACGAGATGCGCGATATGCGCATCCGTGTGCAAGGGAGTTGGCGTGATGCGCAATCTTTCGCCGCCTCTGGCGACCGTCGGATAATTGATCGGCTGGATATAGATCGCGTGGCGATCGAGCAGCATGTCGGTCGCGCGCTTGCAGAGTTCGGGATCGCCGACGAGCACTGGCACGATATGGGACGGGTTCGGCATCACCGGCAGACCGGCCGCGCTCAGGGCATGTTTGGTGAGCATCGCCTGGCGTTGATGTTGGGCGCGGAGTTCATCGCCTTGTCCCTGCTTCAAGAAGCGTATGGCGGTTGTCGCGGCGGCGGCGACCGCCGGAGGCAGAGCCGTGGTGAAAATGAAGGCGGGCGCGTGCGAGCGCACGGCATCGACGATCGCCGTCTTGGCGGCGATATAGCCGCCGAGCGTTCCAAATCCCTTGGCAAGGGTTCCTTCGATGACGTCGATCTGGTCCATGACGCCGTCGCGTTCGGCGATGCCTCCGCCATGCGGACCGTAGAGACCGACCGCATGCACTTCGTCGATATAGGTCATGGCGTTGTAACGGCGCGCGAGATCGGCGATTTCCGCGACCGGAGCGATGTCGCCATGCATCGAATAGAGGCTTTCGAAGACGATCAGCTTGGCCCGCTCCCGCCCCGCCCCGCGCAAAAGCTCTTCGAGATGGGCGAGATCGTTATGGCGAAAAATTTGCCGCTGAGCCTTGGAGCGGCGGATGCCTTCGATCATCGAGTTATGGTTGAATTCATCCGAAAGGATGAGGCAATCGGGCAAAAGATCGCCAATCGTGGAAATCGCCGCCAGATTGGAAATCCAGCCCGAGGTAAACACGAGCGCCGCCTCCTTGCCGTGGAGGCCGACCAATTCGGCTTCGAGCTCGACGAGGGGATGATTGGTGCCCGCGATATTGCGCGTGCCGCCGGCACCGGCCCCATGCCGGATCGCGGCCGCGGTCATCGCTTCGATCACCTCTGGATGCCGGGCCATGCAGAGATAGTCGTTGGAACACCAAATCACGACTTCGCCGATGCGGTCCGGTCCGTGCCACACGGCGCGCGGAAACGCCTTTGCGTCCCGCTCGAGGTCGGCGAAGACCCGGTAGCGGCGTTCCCCCTTCAACTTTGAGATCGCATCGTCGAAGAAGCGCGAATAGGGCATTTTGTTCGGTCTCCAAACTCCGGGGCGGACGGGCGGAAATCCGCGCGCGGTTGCATAATTCTACAAAGGGTCGATTTATTTTTTGTGCCTCTTTGAAAAAACACCCGGCGAACGACGAAGGGTACCGGCAGGAGCGCGGGGCCTTCAACGTGGTAATCGCCCGCCATTTGTGCGAGTATTCTGCTTCCCGCTGGTGACTAAGGCTTTAGCGAGGTTCGCGCGGGCCGTCAAACCTCTTGTCCGCGATCGCTCGACCAATGCGTATTTTCGTCACCGGCAGCGCCGGCTTCATAGGTTTTCACGTGGCTCGCCGCCTTCTCGGCGACGGCCATGAAGTCGTCGGCCTCGATGGGTTTACGCCCTATTACGATCGTAACCTCAAGCTGCGCCGGCATGAACTATTGCTGCAATGGCCGGGCTTTTCCGGCCACGAGGCCATGCTCGAGGATTGCGCCGCGCTTGCCGGCATTTATGGCGCCGGATTCGATGCGGTCTATCATTTCGCCGCGCAGGCAGGGGTGCGCTACAGCCTCGACAATCCGCGCGCCTATCTCGACGCCAATCTCACCGGAACCTTTAATCTCCTGGAATTGATGCGCCATGCGCCGCCGGCGCACGCGCTGATGGCTTCGACATCCTCGGTCTATGGGGCCAACGCGAAGATCCCGTTTCGCGAGACGGACCGGGCCGATCATCCCTTAACGCTCTATGCCGCCTCGAAAAAGGCGAACGAGGAGATGGCCCATGCCTACAGCCATCTCTTCAAAATCCCGATCACAATGTTGCGATTTTTCACGGTCTACGGCCCCTGGGGCCGCCCGGACATGGCGCTTTTCAAATTCGCCGCCGCGCTTTTCGAGGGCCGCTCAATCGACGTTTACAATCACGGAAATATGAGCCGGGATTTCACTTACATCGACGATCTCGTCGAAGCGATGCTCCGGCTGCTAAACCATGCACCGCCCTTGGCAGAGGTGCGTGCGCCGCCCCTGGCCGAAGACAGCCGTTCCCCCGTCGCGCCCTGGCGGGTCGTCAATATCGGCGCGGCGATGCCGGTCGCGCTCATGGATTTCGTGGCCGCCATCGAGGCCGCGACCGGATTGCGGGCCAAGTGCAATTTCATGGGGATGCAGCAAGGCGATGTTCCAGTCACCTTCGCCGACACCTCGTTGCTTTTGGCGCTGACTGGTTTTGCCCCCAGAACGCAGCTGAAAGAAGGAGTTAAGGCTTTCATCGCGTGGTACCGGGATTATTTCGGCGCTTGAGACGTCGGCGTAACAACGACAATGGCCGGGTTTTGGCCTGGCCACGACGCAAGGGCAAATACTTTGCCCTGGCGCGCCGATCACGGCGACACAAAACCCCGCGAACGTCCGCCGGGGACCCTGCACGAAAAGCCTTCGCCGATATCTCAGTTTCTTCAGGAGCACGAACCTACCGGCGTCAGCCGGTAGTTCTTCAGTACACTAACTAAAAAAGACGACAATCGACGGCATTGAATTGAGTTGTGGCTCCCTGAGCAGGACTCGAACCTGCGACCGATCGATTAACAGTCGATTGCTCTACCAGCTGAGCTATCAGGGAATCGCGTTTTTTCGCGAGCGCATTTAACAAGCCCGCGCTGCCTTTGCAAAGACCTAATACCCCGCGGGCCGGCTTGTGCTGACCGGAACCCGCGCCTTGCGGTAAACCCCCATCGTATGTATAGGCGGGGGCTCCGCGCGGCTCGTGGCGGCAGAGGCCTCGTGGCGGAATGGTTACGCAGAGGACTGCAAATCCTTCCATCCCGGTTCGATTCCGGGCGAGGCCTCCAAACCAACCCTCTTCAGCCGATGGCGGCGGTGCGCAGCCGCAAGGCATTGCCGATCACGCTGACCGAGGAGAGCGACATCGCGGCGGCGGCGATGACCGGCGACAGAAGAATGCCGAAGGCCGGATAAAGAACACCGGCGGCGATCGGGACTCCGGCGGCATTGTAAATAAACGCGAAGAAGAGATTCTGCCGGATGTTGCGCATCGTCGCCTCGGAGAGGCGGCGCGCGCGCAGGATACCCCGCAGATCGCCCTTAAGCAAGGTGACGCCCGCGCTCTCGATCGCGACGTCGGTGCCGGTGCCCATGGCGATGCCGACGTCGGCGGCGGCAAGCGCCGGTGCGTCGTTGACGCCGTCGCCGGCCATGGCCACAATTTGGCCTTTCGCGCGTAACCCCTCGACCACGGCGCTCTTTTGGCTGGGCAGAACACCCGCCTTGACATCCGCGATGCCGAGCCCGCGCGCAACCGCCTCGGCGGTGGTTTTATTATCGCCGGTGAGCATCACCACGCGCACGCCTTCGCTTTGCAGGGCCTTGACCGCGTCGAGCGCCGTGGGCTTCACCGGATCTGCGATGGCGAGGAGCCCGGCGGCCTTGCCGTCCAGCCCCATGAATATGACGGTGGCGCCGTCTTGCCGCAATTCGTCCGCCTCTTTGGCAAGCTCCTCCGTACCGATGCCGCTCGCGTCGAGAAAACCAGCGTTGCCGATCGTAAGCGTGTGCCCATCGACCATGCCGAGAACCCCTTTTCCGGCCGGAGCGTCGAACCCGGACGGCTCGGATAATTCGAGCTGGCGTTCCTTTGCCGCGTCAACGATCGCACCCGCGAGCGGATGCTCGCTGGCCCGCTCAAGGCTTGCCGCAAGCCGCAAAAATTCGTCCTCGGCAAGGCTGGCAAGGGTCCGGATCGCCACGACCTTGGGCTTGCCCTCGGTGAGCGTGCCGGTCTTGTCGACGACCAACGTGTCGATCTTTTCGATGCGCTCCAGTGCCTCGGCATTCTTGATGAGCACGCCCACTTGCGCGCCGCGTCCGACCCCAACCATGATCGACATGGGCGTCGCGAGGCCGAGCGCACAGGGGCAAGCGATAATCAAGACCGAGACGGCGGCGACGAGCCCGTGGGCGAAGCGCGGCTCCGGGCCAAGGATCGCCCAGGCGGCGAAGGCGGCAAGCGCCGTGGCGATCACCATGGGCACAAACCAGGCGGCGACCTGATCGGCGAGGCGCTGGACCGGCGCCCGGCTCCGTTGCGCCTTGGCCACTAAATTCACGATCTGGGAAAGAAGCGTGTCGCTTCCAACCTTTTCCGCGCGCATGACGAAGGAGCCGGTCTGGTTGAGCGTGCCGGCTATGACCTTGGCGCCCGCGTCCTTGCCAACCGGCATGGATTCGCCGGTGACGAGCGACTCGTCGAGCGTCGCGCGCCCCTCGAGAATCGCTCCATCAACCGGCACTTTTTCGCCCGGCCGCACGCGCAGGCGGTCGCCAACGGCGATCGCATCGAGCGGCACTTCCTCGTCGGTGTTATCGCCGCGAAGACGCCGCGCGGTCTTTGGCGCGAGGCCGAGAAGCGCCTTGATCGCGTTGGAGGTTTGTTCACGCGCCCGGAGCTCCAACACCTGTCCGAGCAGCACGAGAACGGTGATAACCGCGGCGGCCTCGAAATAGATCGCGACCGAGCCTTCGGCGCCCCGGAACGCTTGCGGAAAAAGACCCGGCGCCAATGTCGCGACGACGCTGTAAGCCCAAGCGACGCCGGTGCCCATGGCGATCAGCGTGAACATGTTGAGGTTACGGGTGACGAGCGATCGCGCGCCGCGTTCGAAGAACGGCCAGCCCGCCCAAAGCACGACCGGAGTGGCAAGGACGAATTGCACCCAGTTCGACGTCATCCGCGAGATCAGCGTGTGAAGGTTGAACAGATGCCCACCCATCTCCAAAACCACCACTGGCAGGCTAAGTGCGAGCGCGATCCAGAAGCGCTTGGTCATGCCGGCAAGCTCGGGATTTGGACCCGAATCCGCGCTCGCTACATCAGGTTCGAGCGCCATGCCGCAGATCGGACAATTGCCGGGGCCGGTCTGACGGATCTCCGGATGCATTGGGCAGGTGTAGATGGCGCCTTGCGGCACTGGTACCGGAGGTTTTGGCTTCTCGCCGATATAGGATGCGGGATCGGCGACGAATTTGGTTTTGCACCCCTGGCCACAGAAATAATAGGTGTGACCGCCGTATTCGGCGCTGTGCTTGGCGCTGCCGGGATCGACATCCATGCCGCAAACCGGATCTTTTTCCAAATGCGTGGCCTCGCCAACATTGCCTGACTGTGCGTGCGGGTGATCATGATCGTGCATCGGTTTGCTCCGGGACATCCATATCAAACCACCGATCCGCGCAGGGCGTCGAACATGGCCGCAAGGCAAGAGGTGGCTGACTTGATCTTGAGACATAGTGGCGCTCTCCGCATGTTCCAAGAGATCGCGTTCGATTGCCGAATTTATGGGCGCGGCGGATGGATACATTCGCCGGGCCAAAACTCTGACCTTAGCGCGCGCAACCGGGCAGAGCGGCGAGCACCTCCCGCCCGAGAATACGCTGTTCTTTTGGCCAGCTCCAAAAATCGCCTTGGTGCGCCATCGCGTCCGCTAGTCTTCGCCGGTAGGCTTCCTTCGTCACTTCGACCGCGCCAAGCGAAGCAAGATGCGGCGTCACGAATTGCGCGTCGAGCAGGTGGAACCCGCCGTTCGCCAAACGCGCGACGAGATGCGCCAGGGCGACTTTCGAGGCGCCGGTCTTGCGGTGAAACATGCTTTCGCCGAAAAACGCCGCGCCGAGGTGGACGCCGTAGAGCCCCCCAACCAGCGCGCCATCCGCCCAGCTCTCCACAGTGTGGACCCTGCCGGCATCGAAGAGCTGGCGATAGAGCAGTCTAATCCGGCCGTTGATCCATGTCTTCTCGCGTCCTCCGTGGGAGGCGGCGCATCCGTCGATCACGGCATCGAAATCGCAATCGATTCTGATCTCGAAACGATCGGAGCGGATTGTCTTGGCGAGACTCTTCGATACGATTAGGCCATCGAGCGGGAAAATGCCGCGCACTTCCGGATCGACCCAGAAAAGATTCTGATCCGTGGCGCTCTCCGCCATCGGAAAGAGGCCGATGGAATAGGCGCGGAGCAAAATATCGCTAGTTATTTCGAATTGGTCGCGGGGATGGCTCATCGGACTAGACTGAGCGTGGCGGCGGACGCCGTCAAGCGCGAGCGATCTGGTAGCCGCGCGGTTTTTCGTGGTTGCTCCCCCGCGCTTGACAAAAGCTCGATCCGTGCTCTTTTCGCGGCCGGCGCCCGGATGTCCAACGGAGCTTTACCCATGATGGTCTCGACGACAAATGACATAACTGGTTTCAAGATCGTCCGGCATCTCGGGATTGTGCGCGGCATCACCGTTCGCTCGCGCAGCGTCGTCGGCAATTTGGTCGGCGGCCTTCAATCCATCTTCGGCGGCCAGATCGGCGCCTATTTAGACCTTGCGGAAACCTCGCGGCAGGAAGCCTTCGATCACATGTGCGCGCATGCCACCCAAGCAGGCGCCAATGCGGTCGTTGGGATGCGCTATGACGCCAATGAGATCATGGACGGAATTACCGAAGTCCTCGCCTATGGCACCGCGGTTTGGGTCGAGCCTTTCGCGGCATGACCGGTAACAGCCGGAACCGGTGATCGAAATTTAAGAAACCCCGCGATGTTGTCCACCATCGTCTTTTGCGAGGACAGGCCCGCGAGCCCCCCCGGCCGCGATTTGGCCGAGGTTTTGGCGCGCACGCTGGCTTCGCTTGTGACGGCCAAGGTCGAAGGCCTTCTCGGCGACGTCAGAATTGCGGGGCCTGCGCGGAAGGGCCTTGGCGTTGTCGCCAATCACGCTGGCTGCGCCCTGATCGAAGCCGAAAACGAGGCGGACTGGCTCCGTCTCGCCCTTGAAGCGGCGCGCGGCCCCGATGTTTTTCTGCTTCGTTGCGGGCGGGCTCCGGAGGCTGGCTTTATCGAGGAAGCCGGCGATTTCCTGGCGAAAAACACCAAGGATAAATCGCGCGCGGCGCGTTTGCGCGCGGCGCCGGAGAGTTTTCTCGAACGGGTCTTTCTGTCCCTAGCGCCGGTCGCGGGGCTGATTGCCCCCCGCCATCTCATGCTCCACGCGCCGCGCGGCGGCTTTCGAAAGCTCGCGCGTTGCATCGGTCCCGCCGCGACTTTGAAGACGCGGGCGCTTCGGATCGGCTGAGTGGGATCACGGACGAATCGTACCGAAATGTTCCACGTACAACATTTTGGTACGATTGACGGGCGAGGGAGACAGACGCTCGCAAGGCGAGGCGATTGTCTTTTGGGCGAAATCTTTTGTCCGGTTCGAGACGCGGCGGCTTGGTTGGCCCTGCCCGAAAGATCGGGTCGGGCATCGCCCGCGTATTGCGTAAATCAAGGCCTGATCGACGCCGGACTAGCGAAATGTGGAAGAGAGACTATCATGTCACTTCTCCGGCACAGCGGGCAGCGTTGTCCGGCGGCGCCGGAGGAATTGCCGGGAAGGGGACATCTTGCGCGAGCAAGGTGTCCCCTCGGCTATCCATCATCATTTTTCTTTGACACCCTCATCCGTCTCGACCGGCGAAGAGAGCGGCGGATGGTTAGGGCGTACATCCTCCGGAATATGCACAGTTCACGTCATTGAACCAAATTTGGTATGGCGGCCCGATTTCCGGAGTGTAGGAGATGGGAGTCGTGCCGTTGTCAGCATACATGGTGAGGAGGGATGTGTTAGACCCCGTTTGTCCCGGATAGCGCAGCACGCCAGCACCCGTGTAGGCGTAGTTACTCGCCCAGAAATCCCCCACGTAGTTGACCAGCGCATAGTAGTTGGAGCCATTGCAGCATGGCCGCTCCACGATATATTCGGCGCTGTCGCCGACCAGACGGGTCGACCCCGTGGGCGCGATGCTGTAAGCTCCATAGATTGCGCGGGTCAGATCGTAGACGTACACATACCCTTGCGTGGCGCTGGGCGCGTAGGTTTCGACAAACATATCGTCGCCGGGACCCACGTAGTACGCGCCGAGAATGGGGTAGCTCGGGTACCACTCGATCCATGCGAAATACTGGGTAGAGGTCACGGGAAGTCCACCATAGTTAACGCAAGAGGCCTGCGACAAGGTGCCGCCTTGCAGCACATCGCCATTATCATAGCCATCGATGCCGTTCCAGCTGACTTCTAAGTCAGTAGTTCCATCGCAGAAGCCGAAGGCCTCCTGAGCGACCGGCACATTGAATTCCGAGACGACGAAGAGGAACGAGTTGCTCGCATTCCATGATGTCAGGTTGGGAACGAGATTGGCGACGCCGCTCCAGTTGAACGAGCCAACGCTGATCGTCCCCTCGGCCGACCCCGCGGGTTTGCCAGCCGCCTTCATTGGCATGCTCTTCCGATTAGTGACTGTCAGAGGCCCCGCATAGTGCGTTGCGTGCGCGACCATGGACATCGCTTTCATCCATTTCGCGTAACTAGCCGGATCGGCGGCCTGGTTGGGCGCCGGCGGCAGACCATAGGCGGCACGCTGCTCGGCGGACGCGTTCACCGCATCGAATCCGGCCGGCAAATCAGGAAATCCCGTCACTCCTGGTACGTTGGTCTTAATCCTGTGGGACGATTGGTAAATTGCCGCCGCGGTGGAGCTTATTGCCGCCGCGGTGGAGCTTTGCGCCATTGCCGCGCCGGCCAACGGCATCATCCCGATGGAAACGATGGGCACCGCGAACGCCGATACCCGGTTCAAAGACAGATGAAAACGCATGGGACCCTCCTTAAAACCTTTTGGTTGTTTCGATTATCGAGTGAAAATTCTCCCCTCACCCGACAGTCCCCAATTGACCGGGGGCCGGAGACCAAACCACATTCTTCGTTTCGGCGCACCCCCTGTTTAGGGGGCGCGTTGCCAACTAAGGCCGAACCAATCACGAACGAACGACGGAAAATGGTAGTGTCCTATTTTGATCTGTATGTGAGGCCGGTCACCATCGACAACCGCCGGGCGAAAAGGAAGTGCCCGCCGGGGAGGATCGGCGGCACTTCCGGCAAGGAAGGCTCGGCCCTTTGCCCTAGCGCGCGAAGGTGTTGCAGGAATCGACCTCGCCCGATTTCAAGCCGACGCTCAGCCACTGGACGCGCTGCGCCGCCGTGCCGTGGGTGAAGGAATCGGGCACCGCGTAGCCTTGCGACGCCTTCTGAAGACGATCGTCGCCGATCGCCTGCGCGGTATTGACCGCCAATTCGAGGTCGCCCGCCTCCAGGAATTGGTATTTGCGTTCGGCATTGGCGGCCCATACGCCGGCGAGGCAATCGGCCATGAGCTCGACCCGCACCGACAAATTATTCGCAGTGCTCTCCTCGCCCTTGCGCGCGGCGGCTAGCTGCGCCGCCTGAACCTTCGGCAATATGCCGAGCAGGTTTTGGACGTGATGGCCTATCTCATGCGCAATGACATAAGTGTAGGCGAAGTCGCCGCCGCCGCCGAGGCGCCGTTTCATGTCCTGGAAGAAGGCCGTATCGAGATAGACTTTTTGATCCCTCGGGCAATAGAAAGGCCCCATGGCCGACTGGGCGCCGCCGCAGCCCGAGGCGGTCCGCCCGCTATAGAGGACGAGTTTTGGCTTGACGTAGGGAATCCCTTTCTGCTGCGGCAGGATCTCCGTCCACACCGTCTCGTTCGCGGCGAGAACGGCGGCGACGAATTGGCCCATGTCGTCCGACGGCGTCCCCGTCTGCGTCGCCGTGGTTTGCGTGCCCGGGCGCATCTTGTTGACCATTTCCGCGCCGCCGATCAGAAGCCGCGGATCGATGCCGAGCGCCCAACCGAGGAGACCCAGAACCACCACGGTCCCGATGCCGAGACCGCCCTTGCCGGCCATGCCGCCGGTTTGCCCCCGCCGGTCCTCGACGTTGGCCGAGCGGCCGAAATCTTGCCATTTCATAAGCGCCTCCCGCTGGTTACTTTGTCATATCCCGCTTGGCTCCCAAAAAGCCACACGACAAAACTCGAAGTCAACGGCGGGGGCGCGCATGGCGTTCGTTCCTTAGCTTAGCGCATTTCGTCCTTCAAGAACTGGTTCGGGCCGCTCACCCGCCGGTGACGCTCATGTGACGCGCAACCGCGGGCTTCGCGTGGTCCCGATCGATGATGAAATCATGGCCCTTGGGCTTGCGGGCGATCGCGGCGTTAAGAGCCTCGTGCAAAAGCGCGTCCGTTGGCGATGCGCGCAACGGCGCGCGCAGATCGGCCGCCTCCTCTTGGCCAAGGCACATGTAAAGCGTTCCGGTGCAGGTCACGCGCACGCGATTGCAGCTTTCGCAAAAATTATGGGTGAGCGGGGTGATGAAGCCCAAACGGCCCCCGGTTTCCGCGACCTGCACATAACGGGCGGGGCCGCCTGTCCGGTAGCCGGTCTCACGCAAGGTGAAGCGGTCCTTGAGCCGCTGCTCGATGAGGTTCAAAGGCAAAAATTGATCGGAGCGCCGCGCGTCGATCGCGCCAAGCGGCATGACCTCGATCAAGGTGAGGTCGAACCCACGCGCATGCGCCCATTCGAGCATCGCAACGATCTCGGCCTCGTTCACGCCTTTAAGCACCACCATGTTGATCTTGACCGATAATCCCGCCGCTTGCGCGGCATCGATCCCGGCCATCGTTTGGGCGTGATCGCCGCGGCGGGTGATCGCCTTGTATTTCGCCGGGTCGAGCGTATCAAGCGACACGTTGAGGCGGCGCACGCCCGCCTCCGCGAGTTCTTTCGCATGATGCGCGAGCCGGGACCCGTTGGTCGTGAGGGTCAACTCGGAGAGTGCGCCGGACTCGATGTGGCGGCCGAGCGCGTGGAACAGGTGGAGGATATTCCGGCGCACCAAGGGTTCCCCGCCGGTGATTCTGAGCTTGCGGACGCCGCGGCTGACGAAAGCCGTGCACAAACGGTCGAGCTCTTCCAAGGTGAGCAAATCGCGCTTGGGCAGGAAATTCATGTCTTCCGGCATGCAATAGACGCAGCGCATGTCGCAGCGATCGGTCACCGACACGCGAACATAGGAGATCACGCGTCCGAACGGATCGACGAGCGGCGGCGTGGCAGGCGAGCCGGGCGCTGGTTGAAAACCCGCCCGTGGAATTTGGCTGACGACGATCATGGGCATATCTGTACCTATCCGGCGGCGGAAATTCCACGCCAATATGATACATAATGAGAGCCGCCGGAAAAGCGCGGCAGCAAAATCTGCAAGCTCAAGCGCAAGGCAGGACGGAGATCACGCGATGCGCGACAATCGGAATCAATGGCCGAGCGAATTACGGCTGAGGGAGAACGGCCGTATCCTTAGGGTCAGTTTCGAGAGCGGCGACGCATACGACCTGTCCGCCGAATATCTGCGGGTCATGAGCCCCAGCGCGGAAGTCCAGGGCCACCGCCGCGAAGAACACTTGACCATCGGCGGCAAGCGGCATTGCTGCGTGACCGGGATCGAGCCGGTCGGCACCTATGCGGTGCGGCTGATATTCGACGATTTGCACTCCACCGGCATCTTCACCTGGGACTATCTCCATGAGCTCGGCTCGCGTCATGACGTGAACTGGGCGGTCTACGAGGCGGAGCTCAAAACCAAGGGGCTCAGCCGCGACCGGGCGGGACAGGCATGAGAGTTTTCGCCTCGCCGGCGCTGAATAGAGCGTCCATTGTCGCGCCAAATCAAAATTTGCGGTGTCAAGACGCGAGCGGAACAGCATTGACGAAGCGAGCTGATCGAGATGGATTTTTGGGCGGATTTGTGCAGCTTTATGCATCACTGGTCGGATGTATGGAGTTTCCTGACGGCCATTGGGACAGTTGGCATGACGGTGGCGACATATGCCATCGTTCGCCAAGGCAAGCATCAGAGAGAGGACGCTCAGCAGCAACATCGGGATCGGTTCAAGCCGATTTGCATCCTAATGCCCTATAATAGCGTTGATCCGTGGAATAAGCGGTGTCAGTTGATCGAGAAGATCGATCCATCCCCGGACAATCCTTCCTTCGGCGCTCTGGCGATCAAGTGCGTTCTCCGAAATGTCGGGACCGGTCCGGCATTGAAGCTGCGGATCAAATTCCGATTTCCGGATATGAATGGTTGGACTACCGAACCATGGGAACTCTCGCCGCTTGGCGCGGGAGAAAGCCGGGGCTGCGAGAATACCCCGCTGCTCGTCCCCGTTCGTATTGATGACCAATTCACAGGCTTTTCCTTCGCGTCAATGGATTTTTACACCGTGACCGGGAAATTATGGGAAATCTGGCTCGAATATGAGGACGTCTTCGGGCGGCGCTTTTGCGCCGTGCATCACAAGAAACCCGTGCAGGCGGAGAATCAAAAGCCTATCCCGGGATCGGCGGACCGACTGGGACTATCGCCCATGTATTATTCCCCACCGCAGCCATGGGTCACCTTCCCCAAGAACCCGGAATCTTGAGCCATGTGGCGCGGCCTCGTCGAGCGCAATGTCGAGGAAGCGACGCTCGCGGGGCTTGAGGCTTGGCTACACGCGAAACGCGGCTTCAGCTTGCACCCGACAGACAGGCCCCCTTACCGCGCGGCCGGTCTCCGGCGCGGGCGGCATTATCCGATGACTATTTTAAAATTCCGCGTTTGCGACTTCTATCGGGGCCGGGTGCCGCGACCAGGTAGTGCCATCGCAGCATCAGGCTTTCGAGGCCGCGCGCCTCGCACAAGGAGAGAATGCTTTCGAAATCGGTAATCGTAACCGCGCTCTCCCCATGCCGGATCGCACTCTCCTCGCCGTCTCCGTAATCGGCTTCATCGGCGATCATGTGGTCGAAGAAGCTCGTCGGCGGCAGCTGTTTCTTGTCGCCCACGACGACGATCCTGCGGCAGCGCGCGACAAGACCCAAGGCGTCTTCCGGGCGCATTTGACTTGCCTCGTCGATGACGAGGAGATCGAAATCGACCGAACCCGGCGGCAGGAATTGCGCGACCGAGACCGGGCTCATGAGAAAGACCGGTTTGATTTTCTGGATCGTGCCGCCCGCCGCCTTCATCAGCTTGCGCAACGGCATGTGAGCGCGCTTGCGGCCGATTTCGCCGCGTATCACACGCATATCGCCGAGGGCGCCGCGCGGGATTGCTGCCTGATGCCGCGCGCGAACATTGCGCACGGCGGCCTCGCGCGACCTCTCCTCGATCTCGACGAATTGCGCGACAAGCTCGCCGTGCCGGTCTCCGTCGAAGGCGGCGAGTTCGGAGTCGGCCGCGATCGCCTTTTTCCAGCAGGCTTCGGCAAAAGCGGCTTCGAGTTCCACATAAGCGTTCTTGGGATCGAGCTCGCCCGTGGCAAGAGCATTGGCGATCCAGGCGGGTCCGGCCGCGCGCACCTTTCGATCAGCGTTGACGAGCCTTGCCCATTCCTCGAAACGAACGTGACTCGCGGCCCACCCCGCCGCCCACTCGCTCAGACGATTGACGTCGATCGTTCCGATGGACTCGGTTTGAAAAGTCGCCGCGATGTCGAGGTCGAGAAATCTTATCGCATCGGCAAACATGGTGACCACCTCGTAGAGGAGGGTTTCGAGATGATCGCAATGTGCCTCGGCCGTGACGTCGCGGGCCATGCCGATGACCCGCTCGGCGTTGAGATGCGGATCGAAGGCGGCCAGCTCCCCGGCTGTCCTGGCAACCTCGTGGATCAGGCGAAAGACCGTCCTTTTTTCTTGCCAGACATCGCTCAGAATACTCGCCAGGACTCCGGCCTCGGCGACAAATTTGCGGCGCAACGCCTGGCTCGCGAGGACCACGTCGAGGAGCGCGCGCCGGTCGGCTGGCCGCGCCGGCAACGGCACCGACAACAGGCTCGCGAGCGAACCTGCCGCCTTGCGGTAGGCTTTGCCCGCCCTGGCGAGCCAGGACGCCGCGCCTTGGGCGAGCGGCGCGCGAAGCTCCTCGACGAGACCGGCCCAGGCCGCCGGATGGAAAGCGTGGAGATAGGGCGCTTGCCGTTCCAGCCATTTCGCGCCGAGAGCGGCGGCATCGGCGGCGCTGCGCGGCGAAGGGGATGTGGCGATCATGGCGGCGATGTTTTCGGCTCCCCGCGGCAAATTCGATATGGCGCGGAAGATCGCGATGAGAGTCTTGACGCCGGCCAAGGTTGGTTTGGCGGGGAGACCGAAATAATTCGTGACCATGGTTGCGTAGGCGGCGAGCGCCGCCGCTTTGCCGGCGAGCGCTTGCAGCTTCGGAATTTGGCGCCGGAAATCCGCGGGTTGCAAAGCGCTCCGCCGCTGCACGCCGACGTACATGTGGCGGTTCAGCAGGCCAGCGCTTTCCGTAAGGCACGCGAGCCGCTCGATCAGCCGCGCTTTTTCGGCGAATTCCTTGCCGGTCCAAAGCGCCGCCTCCTCGACAAGACGCGCATCGGGCGTAAACCCGCGCCGCGCCGCCGCGATTTGGATCGAGAGCGCTCGATACGGCGTCATGGCGGTGTCGCCTATCTGGGCGTTGAGGCGTCTTGCGATATGATTCAAGTGGTCACGCGCCGCGGTCGATTGCCTTGCCGTCTCGTCTGTCGCGGATGAGCCGGCGGCCGCTTGCAAAGCGCGATCCAGTCTTTCGGCAACGATCCGCTTGTTCGCGGCCCGGCCGTGGAGTTCGAGGCAGATATCGTCGAGGCCCACCTTGTCCAGCCGGTCATAAGCAACGTTGAGGGCGGCCGTTTTCCCGGCGACGAACAGAACCGTTTGTCCGTCATGCACGGCCGCCGCGATAATATTCGTGATCGTCTGCGATTTGCCTGTTCCAGGCGGACCTTGGACGACAAGATTATGTCCGGCGCGAACGGTCTCGATGACCCGCGCCTGTGAGGAGTCCGCGTCGACAACATGAATGAGATCGGTTGGATTTAATATTTCGTCCTGCCGGACGGCCTCGGGCGGGACCGGAGGCTCGGCCGCGAATCCTTCGCCGAGAAGCCCGCGCAAGAGCGGATGCGCGACCAGCGCATTGCCTGGCCAATTGGCGGGTTCAAGATCGCGCATCATCAACAGCTTCGCGAAGGAATAAAAGCCAAGCTCGATTGCATTGGCGTCGATCGACCATCGCCGCTTGGCGGCAACCGCATTGGCGACCGCATCGAAGTAACTCGATGGCCGCCAATCTTCGGTCTTTGCAACATCGGGCAGGGCGAGGCCGAAATCGCCGCGCAGCCGTTCCTGCAAGGCCTGATTGGTGGCGATGTCGTCCTCGCGAAGCTTCAGATCGAAGGTCGAGCGCTCGGCATCGCGAACCAAGGAGACCGGAAGCAGGATCAGCGGCGCGTCGCGCGGCACGCCGGATTCTTCGTTCTCGTACCAGCGCAGGAAACCAAGGGCGAGGAAGAGGATGTTGACGCCGCACTCCTCCTCGGCGGTCTTCGCGGCGCGCTGCATCCCATGCAGCCGCTTGTGCAAAAGCCCGGGCGACAGCGATGTCTGCAAACCGGTCTGGTCGCTTGTCCTAGGGGTGACCGGACGCGGCGTTTCCGGGGTCGCCGCGTCGCGCCGCATGTCCGCGATTTCCTCGGCCGCGAGAACCCGCAGCGGCTTGCTCTGGCGAACGAGATTCGCGAAGACTTCATCCGATGCATTGCCGGTGAGGGTAAGCGCGCGCGACCGCTTGGCTCCCCGCGGGGAATGAATGAGCCGGTTGCGGGTCCCGGTTTCGATTAGCTTGAGCCGTGCTTCGGCGAGCAGTTTTTCGATAGGGATCCCGGCCCGGCCGCTGGCGGTCTGTCTCCTCGCCGTCCGGATCGAAGTGACTTTCCCCATTTGCGTCTCCCTTTTGCCCGGAGGCCGCCGCAAGGCCGCCTCGGGAATGTCTTCATTCATAAGCAAGTGAAGGGATACGTATGTGACGTAAAGTCAGCTGGCAATAATCAATGAGCAATGTTTAGATGATAACCTTTATTACTAAGATCTTCGCGAGATTCTTTACCAAATATTTACCAATGGCCCGCTTGGCGCGCTTTCCTGCCGGCTTGGAAGCCGCCGGGCCGCGTTACTAAATCCCCCCTAAATGTGGACCATCGAGCATGGTCCGGACCGTTGGCTTTCCGATCATGCTTTGACGTCTTGGTGTTCGCATGATCTTTATGGCCAACGAGCCTCTGGCCGGCATCGTCCGTTTTGCCTTTCGCCGCATTTTTGGCGCCAGACCCGAGAGACCGTGGTGTTGAACATATTGCCGCAAGACCAGCTCGATCTCATCTTGCGCCGGCACGCGGAAATTCTCGCCCGCCTCGCCGGGGCGCTCGAGCCCGCGGCGTTCGTGGCCTTGTCGCGCGAGTTGGCCGGCATCGAGAATGTTGCGAGGGCCATCCGGGATTTTCGCGGGCAAGCCGAGGAAGCCGCCGGACTCGAAGCCCTGCTGGCCGATCCCGCGACCGGCGCCGAGATGCGCGGCCTCGCCGAGGAAGAATTAAGGGCGGTCCGCGCACGGCTTTTTGATCTCGAACGGGATCTGAAGATCGCGCTTCTGCCAAAGGACGCCGCAGATGAAAAAAACGCCATTCTCGAAATTCGTGCCGGGACCGGCGGCGACGAGGCGGCACTTTTCGCCGGCGGCCTTTTCCGGATGTATCATCGCTACGCCGAATTGAAAGGCTGGCGCGTCGAGATTTTGTCGGCGAGCGAAGGAACGTCGGGAGGCTACAAGGAGATCGTAGCCGAGATCGCGGGACGCGGCGTCTTCGCGCGGTTGAAATTCGAATCCGGCGTGCATCGGGTGCAACGCGTGCCGGAAACCGAGACACAGGGGCGCGTTCATACCTCGACGGCAACCGTCGCGGTCTTGCCCGAAGCCGAGGAAGTCGACGTCGATATCAACGAAGCGGACCTGAAGATCGATACGATGCGCGCGCAAGGCGCCGGCGGCCAGCATGTCAACAAGACCAAATCCGCGGTCCGCATCACCCATTTGCCGACGGGTACCATCGTCTTCGTGCAGGACGAGCGTTCGCAGCACAAGAACCGCGCCCGCGCCATGACGCTCTTGCGTTCCAAGATCTACGACTCCCAACGCCAGAAACGCGACGCCGAGCGGGCCGCGGACCGGCGTGCCCAGGTCGGTTCCGGAGATCGCTCCGAACAAATCCGCACCTATAATTTTCCGCAAGGGCGGCTCACCGACCACCGGATCCATTTGACTCTCTACAAGCTCGACAAGGTCGTGACCGGCGAAGCGCTGGACGAAGTGATCGATGCCCTCGTCACTCACCATCAGGCAGGTTTGCTCGCGGCGCCCGAAAGCGGGGCAGCTTGAAGACCTGGTCCGCGTCTTGGCTCTTCTGGGCTTTGCTGTCGGCAATTTTTGCCGCCGTGACCGCGATTTTCGCGAAAATCGGGGTCGCGAACATCAATTCCGATCTCGCGACTTTGTTTCGCACGGTCATGATTGCGGTCATCCTCGCCGCGATTGTCGCGCTCACCAAACAATATCAGCCGCTCGCCTCGATTTCGACGCGCACCTATGTTTTTCTTGCCTTGTCCGGCGTCGCCACGGGGGCTTCCTGGCTTTGCTATTTTCGCGCCTTGAAGCTCGGCGAGGCCTCCCGCGTCGCGCCGGTCGACAAGCTTTCGATTGTTCTCGTTGCTGTCTTTGGCGCCGTATTTTTGGGCGAGCGGCTCACGGCGGCGAATTGGCTCGGCATTGTTTTGATCGGCTGCGGCGCGCTGCTCGTCGCCTCCAAGGGCTGATCCGGGCCTGGGTTGAAGCAGGACACCGCGAATTAACGGAACCAACCACGGCTCCAGCGGTTTTGCTTCTCGCGAATAGCCTTTGACCGTCGCGGGAAACGGCGAAACCGCTTGGCACTCAGACGTTCTAACGAGTCCGCCCTAACGAGTCCGCCGCCATCCTCGGCAACGAATGGGGCAAGGCCAGCGCCGCGCAACGCAACCGGAAACTGAATCATGCTGATAAGATATGGCTATGAATTGACGTTCAATTGCGCGGAGCCGGCATTGATGGTTTGTCTGCTCGACGCGCATCGCGATCAGGCGCAAAATATCCGGTACGAGACACCGTTCGAGACCACGCCGGCGATTTCGACGGAGACTTATCTC
Source organism: uncultured Alphaproteobacteria bacterium (assembly GCA_963706215.1). Classification (GTDB taxonomy): domain Bacteria; phylum Pseudomonadota; class Alphaproteobacteria; order Rhizobiales; family Beijerinckiaceae; genus Methylocapsa. The sequence goes on from OY970154.1 coordinate 2,223,617, forward strand.
GACACATTCGGCAATCATGTCCGCCGGTTTATCGCGCCCGCGGGCGATCTCACGGTTCGCCGCGACGCCATCATCGAGGATAGCGGCCAGCCCGATCCGGTCATGATCGAGGCGCAAGAGATCGCAGTCGAACGATTGCCAAACGACACATTGGTTTTCACGCTCGGCAGCCGTTATTGCGAAACCGACAAGCTTTGTGACGTCGCGTGGCAATTGTTCGGATCGACATTTCGCGGCTGGCGCCGGGTGCAGGCGATCTGCGATTTCGTCTGCAACCATCTGACGTTCGGCTATCAATATGCCCGCGCCACCCGCACCGCCTATGAAGCCTATCAGGAGCGGGTGGGCGTGTGCCGCGATTTCGCCCATCTCGCCGTCGCTTTCTGCCGCTGCATGAACATTCCGGCGCGTTACGCCAATGGGTTTCTGGGCGATATAGGCGTGCCGCCGGATCCGGTTCCAATGGATTATAACGCTTGGTTCGAAGTCTTTCTCGATGGGCGCTGGTTCACCTTCGACGCGCGCCATAACATGCCACGCATCGGACGCATCACCGTCGCGCGCGGCCGTGACGCAACCGATATCCCGCTTGCGACATCCTTTGGGCCCCACACCTTGAAGAGCTTCAGGGTCTGGACGGAAGAGACGGGGCCGGGTGTCCTGTGCGGCCTCACCCGCCGCATCGCCTAGACGCCGGTCGTTGCAAGCGGCAAACCGATGCTATCTGTGGCAAATAAGCAACCCGCCGCGAAAAAATTCAACGAGGGATTTCTGGAAAAATTTGGCGACTTTCGATAAATTACTGATATTATTTATGTTTTACGAGATATGCGGCCGCGCCAGGCGAGCGCCGCCGGAGTCGCGCGGCTTCACTTTATCTTGACGTTGCCAGCCCGGTACCGTTGCCTGATCGTGGCGGTTTTTGGACAAGTGGGCTGATGCGTCGTTTCACCTTTTGGCCGTGGCGAACAGGCTTTCGTGGTCTCCTGGCGGCCCGCGTTCGGGGTTCGCGCATTCCTCCGCACCACTTGCTTGTCATTGTCATCACGGTTTGCGGCCTCGCCGGTTGTGCTTCCCCAACAGGCTTTCTCGCGCCGGTGGCCGCGCGCGCTCCCGGCGCGAGCGAGGTCGAAATGCTGGTCGCGACGACACGCATGCGGACCACGCCGGCGGAGATGTTTTCCGGCGAGCGTGCGCAGACATTGGACTTTGCCGATATTGTTGTTTCGATTCCCCCGGTGCACCAACCAGGCAAAGTTGAAGATCCCCATCAAATTCCCGGCAATCCAGCAACTGATTTCGTGACGCTCAAAGCCGACTACAACGACCGCACGGAAGCGCTCGCCACCTTCCGCCGGCTGGTGCGGACAACGCCCAAAAAGCAGGTGCTGGTGTTTGTCCACGGTTTCAACAACCATTTTGAGGACGCGGTTTTCCGCTTCGCGCAAATCGTCCACGATTCAGGGGCGGAAGTCGTGCCCGTCCTCTTCACATGGCCGTCGAAGGGCAGCGTTTTTGCTTACGGCTACGACCATGAGAGTGCCGAATACTCACGCGATGCGCTCGAAGACGGCTTGCGCTTCCTCGCCAAGGATCCTGAGGTAGGCGAAATTACCGTCTATGCCCACTCGATGGGAAACTGGGTGACGCTCGAAGCCTTACGCCAGATGGCCATTCGCGATGGCAAAGTGGCGGAAAAAATCCGCGACGTCATACTTGCGTCGCCAGATGTGGATGTGAATGTCGCCGAGAAGCAAATTACCGCGATGGGCCCGCGAGCGGGCAGGCCGCGCTTTTTTTTGTTCGCCTCGGAGGATGACCGGGCGCTGGCGGCCTCGCGGGCGCTCCACAGCGACCAGCGACTTGGATCCATCGATCCGGACCAGGAGCCATGGAAAGGCACGCTGAGAAGCGAAGGGATCCGATCCTTCAACCTGACAAGTGCGGGCGCGGGGGACATCACTCGTCATGACAAACCCTTCGAAATCCCTCAAGTTGTCGCGCTCGTCGGCCAGATAATCATGAGCGGCCAGACCCAGACGGATTCGAGGGTGAGCCCTGGTGAAAGTATCACGCGGGCAACCGCTGGCGCGGCTGCCGCGGTTGGCCATGCGGCTGGCCTGGTTGTCTCGGCGCCCGTTGCCATCGTCGATCCGCTTACGCGCGAGCAATATGGCGACCAGATCGATGCCTTTAGCCGGTCGGTCCAGGATGTCGTCACGCCACAGTGACATCGGTCATGGCGAGGCCCAACCATTGCCTTCGCGTTTCCGCGAGCCATGCAGAGTTTAGGCCGCGCAAGAAACCTTGACCGCGATACCGGTGGCGACAACGCGTTTGAGCTTCACGCCGGTCTCGTCGATCCGCACTGCGCCGCCGTTTTGGTAATCGACCCCGATGATGGCGTCGGCGTCGATATCTTCCGCCGTGCGAATGAGTTCACGCAGAATAAGTTCCCGCCAATTGTCTTGGAGCGGTTCGCTATTTTCGGGATGCCAGGCGGAGGCAGCCTCGATCTTGCCGATGTTATAGAGAACACGGCCTCCTTCGAGGGTGCCGGTGAAACTGATACGCACGATCCCGCCTCCGGATATTCGTTCTGTTTAATGCCTGGAAGTTTCGCGAAGCTTAATGCGTGGCGATCGCGGCGGTTTCGAGACGAATTGTCACGGATCGGTGAAGAACGGGACGGGCGCCCCGCACACATCAAATTAATTTTTTGTTAATGCCGGAAGTGCCGTACCCCTGTAAACACCATGGCGAGGCCGGCGCCGTCGGCGGCCTTGACGACCTCGCCGTCGCGCACCGATCCTCCCGGTTGAATGATGGCCGTCGCGCCCGCCTCGGCGGCGGCAAGCAGGCCGTCGGCGAACGGAAAAAACGCATCCGAGGCGACGACCGATCCTTTGGCGAGGCTTTCGGGAAGCCCTGCGGCCCTAGCGGCCTCGGCGGCATTCATCGCCGCGATCCTCGCGGAATTGACGCGGCTCGTCTGGCCCGCGCCGATCCCCACTGTCGCGCCGCCCTTGGCGTAGACGATCGCGTTCGACTTCACATGCTTGGCAACGCGGAAGGCGAATTTGAGATCACGCCATTCCCTCTCGTTTGGCGCGCGCTTGGTGACGACGCGCAAATCCATGTCGTCGACACTCGCACGATCGCGGGTTTGAGCAAGAAAACCGCCCGCGACCGGACGAAAGATCCAACCTGTCCCACGCGGATCGGGCACACCGCCGGTTAGGAGGAGACGCAGGTTTTTCTTGGCGGCGACGATTTCGACGGCCGCATCGTCGGCCTCGGGCGCGATAATGACTTCGGTGAAAATCTTCACAATCAGCGCGGCGGCCTTCGCATCAAGTTTCCGGTTCAAGGCAACAATGCCGCCAAATGCCGAGACCGGATCGCAACGCAGCGCAAGCTCATAGGCCTCGGCAAGATTCGCCGCCTCGGCGGCGCCGCAAGGATTGGCGTGCTTGACGATCGCGACGGCGGCGGTCCGCGCCGGATCGAACTCCGCGACGAACTCGAATGCCGCATCGGTATCGTTGACGTTATTGTAGGAGAGTTCCTTGCCCTGCACCTGGCGTGCCATCGCGACGCCGCGACGTGGCTCTCCCGACGCATAGAAAGCGGCGGTCTGATGCGGGTTCTCGCCATAACGCAAGCGCGATACAAGCCTGCCGCCGAACGCGCGATAGGCGGGCGCGGCAAGCCCCATTTCCGCCGCGAGCCAATTCGAGATCGCCGCGTCATAGACGGCGGTGCGCGCAAACGCTTTTTGCGCGAGTTCCTGGCGCAATTTCCTGGTCGTGCAACCGCCGTGCGCCGTCAATTCGCCGAGGATTTTAGAATAATCGCCGGGGTCCACGACGACCGCGACATCGTTGTAATTCTTGGCGGCGGCGCGGATCATCGCCGGGCCGCCGACGTCGATATTTTCGATGCAATCGGCGAAACCGGCCCCCCTCTCGATCGTCGCCTCGAACGGATAAAGGTTCACCACGAGGAGATCGATCGGCGCGATGCCATGCGCCAGCATCGCCGCCTCATGTTCCGGATTCTCCCGTATCGCCAGAAGCCCGCCATGAACTTTTGGGTGCAGGGTTTTCACTCGCCCGTCCAGGAGTTCGGGAAACCCCGTCAGATCAGCGACATCGCGGACCGGCAGACGGGCATCGGCAAGCGCCTTGCGCGTGCCGCCGGTTGACACAAGCTCAACGCCAAAGCCGGCAAGACCGCGTCCGAAACCGGCGAGGCCGGTCTTATCGGAAACGGAAAGCAACGCGCGGGCAGCGCGGCGAAGGTCAGCCGGCATCGGTCGTTCGCCTGGGGCCGTGTCGCTTGAAAACTGCTGCATGATCCAAGCGCTCGATCGGCAAGGGAGAGATGAAAACGAGTATATACATCGAGTCATCGAGATCGCGAAAAAAGCGCTTGTCACGGGGTGATTTCGGGAACCGTACAGGGAACATGATTCGCGTCGTTTTTTTTTGAAACCAATCGCGGCGGGCTGGGCCAGCGGCCCCGATGGCGAAAGCCGCCATTCGCCGGCGCCGGGCGCGAACGCGCGCCGCGCCGGCGGGTCTCGCGATATACACGCCTGCCGGCTGAAGCGGACGCGGTTTTTGGGGCCGGTTGATGAATTGGAGGCGAGGCCGTTCGGTCATGGCGAATGGAGCGGCGGATGACCAAGAGGACGAGACGGAAGATCGCCGCGGCGCCGAAGGCAAGAATTGCCCTCGAGGCGCCGCGCGGGCAGGCGGCGGTGGCGGACCTGGCGCGCTGTCGCGAGGTCCGTCCGAATCCGGTTTACGCTTGGAAGAAGCAGCCGCCGGAGCAAGCCGCCCGCGCCTTCGGCGCCGGCGCTGGCAACGGCGCCGGGGCGATCCGGGAACGCGAGATCGCGAAGCCGCGCGCCAGGATTGGCCAGTTGACGGCGGATGGTTCGACAAGCCCGCCATGAGCGGGATTTTTTAGCCAACAGGTCCGGAAGATGAGTGTCCCGGACGCGGGGACGATGGGCGAGGCGATTTCGTTGAGAGTCCCGAGCCTGCTGGCGCAAGCCGGCAAGGCCGTGAAACAGAATGGGACCTTTTGCTCGTCCGGCCGCATCATGCGGCGGCCTCTGCGCCGGCCGCGCAGAGAAGCGAGCAACCCGCGGGAACGAAAAGCCGCCAATCGCGGAAGGAAGATTAAGGGAGCAGCTCGATTCCGGCGGCCCCAATCAGAGAGGGCTCTCAGAACGGGATGTCGTCGTCGATGATGTCCGCCGTGCGGCTCGGGCCCGCAGCGGCGGGAGGGCGATCCGGCGCCTGCTCCATCGGCGACGCGCGGCCGAAAGAACTACTGGACGCCTCGATGGCACCGCCGGCGTCGCCGCGGCCGCGGCTGTCCAAAAGGGTCAGTTCGCCGCGAAAGCGTTGCAGCACCACTTCTGTCGCCTTGCGCTGATTGCCGTCGCGATCGGTAAATTCGCGCGTCTGCAATTGACCTTCGAGATAGATCTTCGTGCCCTTCTTGCAATATTGCTCGGCGATCTTGCCCAAATTCTCGTTGAAGATCACGATATTGTGCCATTCGGTCCGCTCCTTGCGCTCGCCGGAGGCCTTGTCGCGCCAGGACTCGGACGTGGCGAGAGAGAAGCTTACGATAGGATCGCCGGCGCCCGTTCGCCGCACCTCGGGATCGCGGCCGAGATTACCGACGAGAATGACCTTGTTGACGCTCCCAGCCATGATTGTCTCCGCTCTTGCAAAACGCCAAATACACTGCTTGCGGCGAACGCCTCCTTTGTCCCATATCCGCGGCGCCCTTGGCGCGGCTCGCGGGACTTGTCCACGACGTTCCGGAGGTTTGAACGCTCCTTTTTGTTCTAGCACCGCAACAGGCCCGCGCAAGCCGCCGGCGCGAAAACAGGCCCGCGCAAGCCGCCGGCGCGAAAACCGGCCCGATTGACGACGACGCCGACATGCCCCGCTTTCGCTCGCACCGCCTCCAAACCGCGACCATAAAATAATATAATAAAATAAATTACGATATTTCTGAATAAGCCCCTTTACAAGCGCGTCAAGAGATGCGAACGTAACAGCAACATTTGGCGAACATAAGGGAACGCAAAAATGCGAAAGCCGGCATCGTTGGCACGCAGATTAAGCCGTGTTTTGACGGAGGAAAAAACTGCGAAACCTATTGAAATCACGGAGATTGTCGAGGGCGCGCAATGCACCGCGGCCTATATTGCCCAACTAACCGGAGAACTTGCCGGCCTCGCCAACGGGGCGCGTTTCGCCAATTTGGCCCTTCTTCTCGCCAGGGCCCAGCTCGAAGCCGAGCTTTGGTCGTGTCAAGGCGAATGACTACCGCCGCGTGTTTTCTCGCGCTCACGACCGCCTGCGCAAACGGCACGCCGTTTTGGCGCCGCCGCTGCCTCGTCAAGAGCGCGGGATCGTCCCGAGCGCTCTCGGTTGCCCGAAGTCTTCCATTGACGCCGGCGCCGGTCTTGGTCCGCAGGCTGTTGAAGAAGCAAGTCTGGGCGCCGCCGGTGCTCATCGCCGCAAGCCGAAGAGCCATGGGGCCGCCGGGCGGCCGATCATGCCCGGGACCGGGCACCGTCAGCACCAGCCTCGACAACCGGGCCAAAAATTTTCGACCCATGGCCGGGCGCCCAATGTCTTCATCCGCCGCCAAGATCACGCTACCGGCGGCGCATTCCGTTCCTCCCGCAACCAAACACTCACAACCTTGGCCGGGGTCAAGCTCGCCACGGCTGGATAATCACGCCCCTGCGGGTCATGGCGCAACCGATCGCGGTTCGCTCGATCCGTGGACGCCAAGTCGCCGGTGCCGGGTCAAGCCGGAAACTCCGCGGCATCGCTACCCGCTACGACAAGCCCGCCGTCCATGTCGCGGCCGCGGTATTCTTGGCCGCGGTCGTCGTTTACCGGTCTATGAGTTTTGAGCCTACGGCGTGACATGAAAAAAATCTCGCGCTATTTTATGCCATCGCGAAGCCAACCAATTTGCGTGAGCGCGGGCGGATCCGATGGTGACAGGACCGGAGATCGAACTGAAGTTCCTGTTCGCGGAGAGGGACGGTGCCAGAGTCAAGGCCCTGGTTGCGGCGGCCTCCGGCGCCCGGCAGGCGACCCCTCAGCGCCGTCGCGCGATCTATTTCGATACGCCAAATCAGGACCTTTGGAACCGTGGGTTCACTGTGCAGGTCCGGGTGATCGGGGGAAGCCATGTTCAGACCGTCAAGCGGATGGCGTCCTCAAGCATCCAAAGAGACGAATGGGAAGCGCAAACCGGCCGGCGCGAACTCGATCTGGAGCCGATCAAAAATACCCCCCTCGCCCGTCTCGCCGGCAAACCTTCCATTCGCCGCGCAATGAGACCCGCCTTCGAAGTGGATGTTGAACGCACGTCCTATAGGCTCGAAACAGGCGCCGGTTGGATCGAGGCGTCCGTCGACCAAGGCGCGATCGAAGCGAACGGTGAAAAGCTTGGCGTGCACGAGCTGGAACTCGAATTGAAAAGCGGCGACCGGTCCGCCTTGTTCGACGTTGCCCGCACCTTTGTGTCGCAGGCGCCTCTCCATCCAAGCCTTATAGGCAAGGCCGAGCGCGGTCATCTTCTTGCCGAGGGCGCCTGGGGCCGCGCGGCGAAAAGTTCAAAGCCGCGTCTTGCCAAGGACATGACGTGCCGGCGAGCGTTCCAGGAAATCTGTCAGACTTGTCTGCACGACTTTCATTTGAATCTTCCGGGTTTGGAGAAGTCCGACAATGTCGAGGCATTTCACCAAGGCCGCATCGCGATTAGACGCCTTCGCGCGGCCATGGCGTTTTTTAAGCCGATGGCCTTCGATAGTGCATATCGAAGGCTTCGCGGCGAATTGAAGTGGCTGGCGGGTTTGTTTGGCGCGGCGCGGGACATGGATGTCCTACGGGCGAACTTGCCGCCGCCGGCCCCGGAGGATCAAGCGAGCATGCCGGCGGGAGAGTTCGCCGGCGATTGCGAAGCCAAGCGTCTTCGCGCGCATCAGGCGGTCGTCGAAGCCTTGGATGGCGAACGCGCGCGGACCATGCAGCTCGATCTCGCGGTGTGGATCGAGGACGGAAGATGGTACAGGCAGTCCTCCGGCATCGCGGAAGAACCAATACCAAGGTACGCCGGCGCCCGCCTGAGAAAACGCTGCGAAAAACTGGTGAAACAAGGCGCGGGCCTCGCAAACCTTGCTTCCGGCGCCCGGCACCACATTCGCATAGAGGCGAAAAAGCTGCGCTACATGGCGGAATTCTTCGTCGACGTCCCAGGCGTCGCCAAGGATCATAAGCGCTTAAAAAAACTCATCAATTGCTGCGAAACGCTGCAGGCGGCCCTCGGCGCGATCCGTGACGAGGAGGCCGTGGCCGAATTCATGGAAAACGAGGTTTGGATCTGCGCCGACGCCGCCAATGGCCTGGCGGAGACAGCAATTTTGCCGGCCGGTCCGCCCCCGCGAGCGAAGGGCGGGATAGCCAAACAACTCCAAAAGGCGGTCCGCTCCTATTCGAAATTGGCCGCGATCGAGCCGATTTAAGGCCATCGCAAAGTCTTTAAGTCAAGCCCGCGCAGGGGCCCAGCGCCAGAAAAGGTGTTCACGAAAGCCTGCGCCGCAAACTCGCTCCGCGCCTATTGACAGCGCGCCGCGAACCGGCAATCTCGCGGATCATGTTGCACGGCGCAATTTTCCGGCCGCCCAGAAAAACTTAGGGTAAAGCCCAACACTTGATGTGGAAATCGCGTCGCATCAATGCATCACCTCAATTGCCGGAAGGGCTGCGCATTTACGCGGTCGGCGATGTCCACGGTAGGGCGGATTTGCTCGCGCAGTTGTTTTCACGGGTGGATGAGGATCTCAAGGAACACCCAATAGCCGAAACTATTCACATCTTCCTCGGCGACTATATCGACCGCGGGCAAAACTCCGCGGCCGTTTTGGATTTGTTGATCGAACGCGCCCGAACCCATCGCATGTCGTGCCTCAAGGGCAATCATGAACTCTTTCTTTCCGAATTTCTCGAAAATCCCGGCGTTCTCAAGCATTGGGCGCAATATGGCGCCTTGCCGACGCTCGCCTCTTACGGCCTGACGCCGACAACAAATGCGGATCCCAAGGAACAGGCGGAGCTCTCCGCGGGCCTGGCTAACGCCATACCCAAAAGCCACAGTCAGTTTCTCGCCGGGCTAAAGCTCCGTTTCACCTGCGGGGATTTTTTCTTTGTGCATGCGGGGGTGCGGCCCGGCACGCGCCTGTCGCGCCAACGCGAGGAAGATCTGCTTTGGATAAGAGATGAATTTTTGTTGCACGAGGAGCCGTTCGAAAAAATTATCGTCCATGGCCACACCCCGGTCTGGGAACCAGACGTGCGGAACAACCGCATCAACATCGACACGGGCGCTTATTTGACCGGCCGGTTGACATGTTTGAGACTGGAACGCGATAGAATTGAATTCGTTTAAGGAATTATCCGGTTTGGCGGGACCGGATCATGTTCTAAACTGTCCGCTTCCGAGCGATTTTTGGTTTCCCCGTTCGCAAATCATGCTCCGGCCGTATCGAACAGGATCGTTGACGCCGGACCCATCCGACCCCCGGTTCCAGGCGCTCCTGGCAAGGCTAGATCTCATGTTCTCATCGGCGCCCATGAGGCTGCGCACGGCGCTCCTGATCTTTGGCATCGGTCTCGGACTATCCGGGCTTTGGATGTTGCTTCCGGAGTTGCCGAGGCCGAAGCCCGCCGACCTTCCATTCGATCGCAACGGCGCCGGAGCAGCCGCCGCGCGCCGGAGCCGCGCGGTTCTTGCCGCGGAAATCGGCGTGATTAGGGGAGATTTTTGGGCCGAAGCCGCATTCACCGGCGCGCGGTTCATGAGGACCGATCGCTCGACCAGTCTCGGCCGGACCAATTCCGGACATCTCGCGCGGGCCAGAGCCAACACGGAGACGGCCCTAGCGCTCGCCCCGGTCAATGGCGCGGCAGTGCTTTTTTTGGCGAGACGTCCGGCAAGTTCGCAGGATGGCGAGAACCGCGTTGGGGCTCTTCTCGAAATGTCGTATTTCGCCGCGCCGAGTGCCTTGGACCTCGCCCCCCGGCGCCTCGAACGCGCGGCAACCTTAAGCGCGCTCGCGAACAAGGACCTCCAGGCGTTCGTCAAGAGCGATATTCGCGCGATTCTGGATCGCGGGCCAGAATTTCAACAAGCGATGATGGCCGCCGATCGCAACGCCTGGCCGCGGAACCAGCCTATTTTCAAATCTCTTGTGGCCGATGCCGATCCGGCCGCAGCCCAATTGCTTCCCTCCGGCCAGCCAAAATGAGAGCGGTTGGCCAGCCGCGGCGGCTTCCTGAAAAACCGGTGTTACATTTGCTTGTCCTTCAAGTCCCGCGGGGCTCGACGTTTAAGCTCGCGCCGCGGGCCGAGTCGCGAAGGCCGCGCCCACCCGCAAGGCCAAGCGAATCCGTTCCTTCCCGCCAATTCCGCAATAGCCAAGGGCAGCAGCGATGAAAAAGATCAGGGTCGAAAATCCCGTTGTCGAACTCGATGGCGACGAAATGGCGCGGATTATTTGGCATTATATACGCGACAAGCTCATTCATCCTTACCTCGATATCGAACTCGAATATTACGATCTCTCGATCGAAAACCGCGACGCGACGAACGATCGGATCACGGTGGAGGCCGCCAATGCCATTAAAAAACACGGCGCTGGCGTCAAATGTGCCACCATCACTCCGGACGAAGCCCGGATGGAAGAGTTCAAGCTGAAGCAAATGTGGAAATCGCCGAACGGCACGATCCGCAACATTCTCGGCGGCGTGATCTTCCGCGAGCCTATTATTTGCCAAAATGTGCCGCGCCTCGTGCCCGGCTGGACGCGGCCGATCGTCATCGGCCGCCACGCTTTCGGCGACCAATATAGCGCGACCGATTTCAAGGTTCCCGGCAAAGGCCGCCTCGTCATCAGGTTCGAGGGCGACGATGGCACGATCATCGAACGAAAAGTGTACGACTATCCGGGTCCAGGCGTTTCCCTGGCGATGTATAACCTCGACGAGTCGATCCGCGATTTTGCCCGCGCTTCGATGAATTTCGGGCTCATGCGTGAATATCCGGTCTATCTATCGACGAAGAACACGATTTTGAAATCCTATGACGGGCGCTTCAAGGATCTGTTCCAGGAAATTTACGAAACCGAATTCAAAGATGCGTTCGGCGAGGCTGGAATCAGCTACGAGCATCGCCTTATCGACGACATGGTCGCCTCTTCGCTCAAATGGTCCGGCGGCTATGTCTGGGCCTGCAAGAACTACGACGGCGACGTCCAGTCCGACATCGTCGCGCAGGGTTTTGGATCGCTCGGCCTCATGACATCGGTGCTGATGACTCCGGACGGCAAGACGGTCGAAGCCGAGGCCGCGCACGGCACGGTGACCCGGCATTACCGCGAACATCAAAACGGCAAGGAGACATCGACCAATTCGATCGCCTCGATTTTTGCCTGGACACGTGCATTGGCCCACCGCGCCAAGCTCGACGGCAATGCCGAACTTGCGAAATTCGCGCCAACTCTCGAAACGACTTGCGTCGCCACGGTGGAAGCCGGCCACATGACCAAGGACCTTGCCCTCCTTGTCGGCGCCGACCAGCGTTGGCTCTCAACGGCTGGTTTCCTCGACAAGGTCGGTGAAAATTTGCGTGCGCGCATGAGCGAAGCATAGGAAAAAGCGCGTCGGCGGGCGCCGGCTTTATGCGGGCCGCGCCAAGCTTCGCCGGTAACCAAAAATCCGCTGGTCGCGAGCGATCTCGTCCTTTGGATCCAAGAATAGGGGAAGCGCAATGACCAACGATGAGGATGACACGATGAAAATTGCGATCGCAATAGGAGCAATCCTTTTGATAATATGGGCGATAAGAATGACAATTATCGCCCTTAAATAGTACTGTTGCGCCGCGCTGTAGACCTTATTCTTGACGATGATCGCAGGCGTTCAGATGAAACTTCGTCCAATTCCTCTGTGGATTGAGACTTTCTTCAATATTGCCAATGGAATACTTCGCAGCGATGGCCTTGGCACATGAACGGCTTAGCCTTCAGCGCCGGTCGCCGAGCACTGACAGCAGGGGATGGCTCGACAAAGCCCTGCCGCTAACGGTCGCACAAGATTACTTTTGCGTCCCTTGAGGCGTGCGAGAGTACTTGTCATCCGGCGCCCAGCGCGCCGGTGTTACCGGCACTGGTGTGCCGGAGCATCCCGGCGAAGGTTCGCTCTTGCCAATGCTCGTCCGAAGTGGCAATCTCAGCCTCTAAATCGGGTCATCTGGTGGATGCCGGTTTAACAAGGGAGGTGGAAAATGAAAACCGAAGTTTTGGTACTCATCGGAATCTTTTGCGTGGTTGTCATAGCGATGATAGGACTCGCGGTTGTCGGGCTACCAACGGCGCCCGGCACGCCGGGATCGGCGTTCCCACCCACCATAAACGGACAGTGACGTTACGTCCGCCGCATGAGTATCGCGGAGGTTGAGCGCGCGCTGGCGCCGCTTTTGAATTACGATCCGGCAAGCATGGACGAGGCGGCGGCGTGCGGGCCGTCGTCGTCTCGCCGCCACGCGGGCGTGCCGGGTTTGGCTCGGGTCTTCGCCGCTAGAAAAAAACCGCGGTGAAAAAACGTCTGTCGCCCCTCTTGACGCGCCTTGCCAACGATGGCGGCCTCAAAATCAGCAACAATGCCGCCGAGCGCGCCATTCGGCCAATCGCGCCCGGCGGCAAGAATTATTTCTTGCTGGTTCCGACGCCGGAGAACGGCGATCATCAACACCTCATCGAGACCGCCAAACTCAACGATGTCGAAGGAGCCCTCAGCAGTTCCCCTTCACGCGAGGCGTTCGAAAACGATCATGACCGCCGGGATCGCCCATTAACATTTCGCGCGTCAGGTTCCATGCCCCAGAAAGCCATGCGGGCGGCCGCCGCGCGCGCAAACAAGCCTGCGCCGCGGCCGCGTAGCGCGGCGGAGTTTCACCGCCGCGCTACGCGAACCTCATGAATTTCGACCGGCGCACCAGCCGAGCCTGCCGGAGCGCGTCAGCCGGCTCGTTCTATTTGGTTCTCTTCGCGCCCGCTTCCACGGAGCAGTTCCCTTGGTCGTTGGGATGCGAATTCTCCCAGGTGGTGATCGACTGCGTCTCCGAGGCTGACATCCTCTTGCTCATGCATGCACAATAGGCTGCGACGACGGCCGCGGTCTGGCCCTCGCCTTGGTTGTCGGCCACGCATTGCGTGATCCTGGCGGCATCGTCGGCGGCAAAGGCTGGCCCAACTCCCGGCGCCATCGCAACGGCTGCGACGGCAATGAGGGCGATACGGCTGAATGTCATCGTTCTGCTCCACTTGTGATGCGAGACGCCCCAGCGGCGCTCGGCTGAACTATCATCGGGCGCTTCCTTCGGCTCGCCCAGCTCGAGAGCGCCTTCCTCGTCCCGGTCGAACGGCAGGACGGCGTCGTAGATGACGGCCATATGCGGGGATTCCCCAGACGACTCCCGAACCGGCGCGAATACTAGCGGTTTTCCGGCGTCGCGGGAAGACCGGCGCGACGGCCGGCACACCGGGCAGGCTGATCTGTCGCACCGGGAGGGCGCTCCGGTTTCATTGGGCCCCCTCCAAAAGCCGCGCGGCCGCCGCCCGCGCCTCGTCGGTGATCGTCGCGCCGGCCAGCATACGGGCGATTTCCTCGCGCCGTGCCTCCTTTTCGAGAATTGCGACCCGGGTCGCGACGTGCCTGCCGCGACCGGCGGCAGCCTTGGCGATGCGGAAATGACCTCGCGCGCGGGCCGCGACTTGCGGCGCATGGGTCACGGCGAGCACCTGCACGCGAGCCGCGAGCCGCGCAAGCCGCTGGCCCATGGCATCGGCCACCGCGCCGCCAGCCCCCGTATCGATTTCATCAAAGACAAGGGTCGGAGCCGACCCTTGCTCGGCAAGAACCACTTTCAGGGCCAGCATGAAACGGGCAAGCTCGCCGCCGGAGGCGATTTTCATCAAGGGGCCAGGCCGTGTTCCGGGATTGGTTTGCACCCAAAACTCGACTTGATCGTAGCCGTCCGGGCCTTCCGGCTCGATGCGGAATTCGGTTGTGAAATGGGCGCCTTCGAGCCTGAGCGGTGCGAGTTCGGCGGTCACTTCGGCATCGAGCCCGGCGGCGGCTTTCTTGCGCGCCTCCGACAACGCCCGCGCCGCCGACGCATAGGCGGACTCCGCAGCCTCGGCCTCTCGCGTTAATTGCGATAGCCTTGCCTCCCCGGCGTCGAGGGCGGCAAGCTCGGCTGCGAATTTTTCGGCGCGCGAGGCGAGCGCATCGACGGAAACCCCATATTTGCGTCCCGCGGCGCGCAAGGCAAACAGCCTTTCTTCAACATGCTCCAATTCGCGCGGATCGAAATCAGCGTCCCGCAAGGCCTGATCGAGGGCTTGCCCCGCGAGATCGAGGGCGTTCAAGGCGGCATCGAGGGCCTCGGCGGCGGGCGCGATCAAGCCGGGCGCCTGAGCCTGACGCCGCTGGAGCCTGCGCAGCGCGGCGGAGAGAGCAGGCATTGGCGAATACTCGCCCGTCACCGTCGCGTGGACATCGCGCAGTTCGGCCGCGACCTTCTCGGCCTGCATTATGATGGAGCGGCGCTCGGCGAGCGCGGCTTCTTCGCCAGGTTCGGCGGCAAGCCCCGTCAACTCGCCGGAAGCGTGGCGCAGGTACGCAGCTTCCTCCCGCGCATTTTCGACCCGCGCCTGTTCGCGGGTGCGCGCGGCCTTGAGACCGCGCACCCGCGCATGGGCGGCGCGCACTTCGGCAGCCGCAAGGTTCAAGCCGCCAAAGGCATCGACCAGTTGGCGATGCGTGCCTGGATTGACCAGCGCGCGGTCGTCGTGCTGGCCATGAATTTCGACCAGCTCGCGGGCGATCGCCCGCAATGCCTGCGTGGTCGTCCGCTGATCGTTGACGAAAGCGCGGCTGCGGCCATCCGCCAATTGCAGGCGCCGCAAAATAAGGCTGCCGGCGGTTTCGATGTCTTGTGCCTTCGCCGCGACCACCGCCGGGTGGTCCTCGGCAAGTTCGAAAGCCGCGCTGACTTGACCTTGCGCCGCGCCGTGGCGAACCAAGCCGCCGTCGCCCCGGGCGCCAAGCGCCAGCGAAAACGCGTCGAGAAGAATCGATTTGCCGGCGCCCGTTTCGCCGGTCAAAATGGTAAGGCCACGGTCGAATACGAGATCAAGCTTGTCGATCAAAACGATGTCGCGGATGGACAGTTGAACGAGCATGGGGTCGAGGGGCTCCCCGATGCGCCCTCAGATGGCGCGGCTCTTTCATGTTTTATGGCAACGGGAAAGAGTTTCAACTCGTCGATTTAACGCATTTCCTGGCCGTGCGGCGGACTTTCTTCCAGGAGAGCAGAGACACGTCAATAACAAATGCCCCGGACCGTGAATTTTCCCGCGATCACAATCCATGGAAGAGGTTTCCGGCGGCCTCCGGCCGCGCCTTAGCCGAGGCCCACTTTGCGGAACGCTTTCGATATCCAGGACCCCTGGTCCTCATGCGGCTGCAGCCCGCCTTCTTGGAGCAGCGCATAAGCATCCTTGTACCAGACCGACCCCGGGAAATTGTGCCCTAAAACAGCGGCGGCGGTCTGTGCTTCGTTCGGGATGCCAAGCGCGAGATAGGCCTCGGTCAGCCGCAGCAGGGCTTCCTCGGCGTGCCGGGTCGTCTGATACTTGAACAGAACCTCGCGGAAGCGGTTGATCGCCGCCGGATAATCATGCTGGTTGAGATAATAGCGTCCGACCAGCATCTCCTTGCCGGCGAGCTGGTCGCGGGCGACTTGAAGCTTGTAGCGCGCATCGTCGGCATATTCCGACTTCGGGAATTTCTCGGTGATCAGGGTGAATATTTCCAGAGCCTTTGCCGCCCGGTCCTGATCGCGGTTTATGTCCGGGATCTGATTGTAATAGGACATCCCCTCGAGATAGTAGGCATAATCGACGTCCGGAGAGGACGGGAACAAGCCGATATAGCGCTTCGCCGACGCAATGGCGTCGTCGTAACTGGCGTTTTGATATTGGCTGAAGGTGGTCATCAAAATCCCTTTTCTTTGCCATTGCGAATAGGGATATTGCTTTTCGACCTCGGCGAATTTTTTGGCCGCGCCGTCGTAATCCTTGGATTGCAGCCGGGCGAGCCCTTGATTGTAGAGATCGCCCGCCGGGACATCGGGCACGATCTTGGTTTCGTATTTTTCGCCGGAAAACCAGTTAAAGGGATTGAGTGAATCCAACCAGGAGTCCGCGGAGGCCGGGAGGGACAGGGACACCGCCGCCGTCACCGCGGCCACACGAATCAATAGCAGGCCCGCGGCGCCTCGCCACGGCTTTCGCGTCTTCCTAAAGGCGGTGTTCATACGCTCTGCTCTCGCAAATAAACCAACCCCGGCCGCGACCGTTCTATCGCAACCATCGCCGCCGCGCCAGCCTCCTGTCGGTCCGCAAAATAGCATAAATGTGGCGGAAAATTCTCAAACTTGGTCCGGCGGCGAGCGGTCGCGGCCTCCGCATCGATTTGGATCGGCAAGCTACATGGTATTTTGTAGCACCCTTGACGAATCCTCCCGGTCATGTGCCATGCGCCGGCGTGGGATTTCGCCGCGCCTGCCCGGGAGGATTTCGATGGCCTTGAACGTCGCCGTCCAGATGGACCCGATCGACAAGATCAATATCGCGGGCGATTCGACCTTCGCGCTCCTGCTCGAGGCGCGTGCGCGGGGACATCGGCTATCTTACTACACTCCCGACAAGCTTTCGCTGCGCGGCGGCCGGGTCGTGGCGGAGACGGCTCCGGTCGAGGTCCGCGATGTCGTCGGCGATCATTTCACCCTGGGCGGCACAAGAGCGACGGATCTCGCAGCGTTCGAGGTCGTGCTTTTGCGTCAGGATCCACCATTCGATCTCGCCTATATCACCTCGACGCACCTGCTTGAGCATTTGCAGCCAAGGGTCCTGATCGTCAATGATCCGGCCGGCGTGCGCAACGCGCCGGAGAAGCTTTTTGTCATGAATTTTCCGCGCCTTATGCCGCCGACCTTGATCACCCGCGACAAATCGGCCATCGAGGAATTTCTTGCCGAGCACGGCGAATCCGTGATGAAGCCCTTGCATGGCTACGGCGGCGCGGCGGTGTTCAAGATTGCCCGCGGCGATCCAAACTTTGGCTCGCTTTATGACCTCTTCGCGGCGAGTTTTCGCGAGCCATGGGTGGTGCAGCGCTTTCTGCCGCAGGTGGCAGGTGGCGACAAGCGCATCATCCTCGTCGAGGGCGTGGCGGCGGGCGCGGTCAACCGGGTGCCGGCCGGAAACGACATCCGCGCGAACCTGGCGCGTGGCGCCACCGCGTCGGCGGCCGAGTTTACGCCGCGCGAGCGGGAAATTTGCGCGGTGATCGGCCCCGAGCTGAAACGGCGCGGCTTGCTTTTTGCCGGCATCGACGTCATCGACGGCAATCTGACCGAGATCAACGTGACCTCGCCGACCGGGATCCGGGCGATCAAACGGCTCGGCGGTCCGGATCTCGCCGTCGCGATCTGGGATGCGATCGAAGCAAAATTGCGCCTCGGCTCGGGCTTGTCATTCACGGAAACGGAAACCACCTTGGAAGAATCGCGAGGGATCCGCCTATCGCCTGGCCATCGGAATCCATGAACGCCATGCTCGAGACAGCGTCGCCGGTCCAGCCCCGGCGCTATCGGATCAACTTGCCGCATGGGGCCTATTTCCATCGCGCGGGCCTGCGCGGCAAAATCGCGGCGCTCCATGCGGGGGGCGAGCCGTCTCACATCGCGCGCCAGCAAACGGTCGCGCTTTTTCGCGCCGCCTTGGACCAAGGCCGCGCGCTCGCCCTCGAAACGTTCTTGGCCAACGGGGGTGGCCTCGCCTGCGCCGGTCATTTCGCCCATATCGAAGACGAGCTGATCCGCGAGATTTTCAATTATGTGACGGCCTATGTTCATCCGGCCGCAAACGGCCCGGCCGGCGCACCCTTCGTGATCGCGGCGGTGGGCGGCTACGGGCGGGCGACCCTTGCGCCGGGTTCAGACATCGATCTCCTTTTTCTGCTCTCTCCCGCGGCGCGGCCGCGCGGAGAACGCATCGCCGAGGCGATCCTCTATATGCTTTGGGATCTCGGCCAAAAAGTCGGCCATTCGACCCGCTTGGTCAAGGAATGCCTGGTTCAGGCCCGCAAAGACATGACCGTCCGCACGGCGCTCCTTGAAGCGCGCCTTATTCTCGGCGACAGCGGGCTTTTCGAAGCCATGCGGACGCGGTTCGAGCGCAAGATCGTGCAAGGAAGGGCCGCCGAATTCGTCGCGGCGAAGCTTGCCGAACGCGACAGCCGCATCGCGCAGGCCGGCCGCTCGCGCTATCTCGTCGAGCCAAATGTCAAGGACGGCAAAGGCGGCCTCCGGGACCTCAACACATTGTTTTGGATCGCCAAATACGTCTACCGGCTGCGCGAATCGGCCGATCTCGTCGGCGCCGGCGTGTTTTCGCGTTCTGAATATAAACTGTTTTGCCGTTGCGAGGAGTTTCTCTGGCGTGTCCGCTGCCATCTCCATTTTTTAACCGGCCGGGCGGAAGAAAGACTGAGCTTCGACCATCAACGCCGGATCGCGGACCGGCTCGGCTATTCGACGCGAGGCGGCCTCGCCAGCGTCGAGCGGTTCATGAAACATTACTTCCTGATCGCCAAGGATGTCGGCGATTTGACCGCGATCGTCTGCGCCGCGCTCGAAGAAAAGCAAGCCAAACCAAACGCGAGGCTCGACCGGTTCCGGCCTTGGCGGCGCAAGCGGGCGGCCATAGCGACCGGAGATTTCGAAGTTGAAAATGGCCGCGTCACGGTCACCGGACCAGAGGTCTTCGCCCGCGATCCGGTCAATTTCATCAGGCTGTTCTGGGTCGCCGACCGCAATGGCCTCGCGATCCACCCGGACGCGACAAGGCACGTCACCCGGGCACTGAAACGTATCGACGCGACGTTGCGTGCCGATCCCGAAGCGAACCGGCTGTTTCTTGACATATTGACCTCGCGCCATGAGCCCGAAATCGTGCTCCGGCTCATGAACGAAGCCGGCGTTCTCGGGCGCTTCATCCCGGAATTCGGCCGCATCGTCGCGCTCATGCAATTCAACATGTATCATCACTACACGGTCGATGAGCATCTCTTGCGCGCGGTGGGAAACCTCGCCGAGATCGAAGCGCAGAGGCTTGCCGCGGACCATCCCCTGGCGAGTGAAATTCTGCCGTCGATCGCCAACCGGAGGGTGCTGTTTCTCGCGCTTTTTCTGCACGATATCGCCAAGGGGCGGATGGAAGATCATGTGAGCGCCGGTGCGGCTGTCGCGCGCGCGCTCTGTCCGCGTCTCGGCCTCACGGAAGCAGAAACCGAAACGGTCGCGTGGCTTATCGAGACCCATTTGATCATGTCGGATACGGCGCAGCGGCGCGATCTTGGCGACGCGAAAACGATTGCGACCTTCGCCAGGCGCGTGCAGACCCTTGAACGCCTCAAAATGCTGTTGGTCCTCACCGTTTGCGACATCCGCGCTGTGGGGCCCGGGGTCTGGAACAACTGGAAGGCCGAACTCCTGCGCACCCTCTATTGGGAGACCGAGGTGGAGCTCTCGGGCGGTCACTCCGCGACCGATCGCAAACAGCGCGTCGCCCAGGCACGCGGGGAACTGCGCCGCGCGCTGCCGAAGTGGCCGGACCTCGATTTCGAGGCCTATGCCGCGCGTCTTCCCCAAGCCTATTGGCTAAAGGCCACACTGGAGCAGAAGCTTCTTCACGCCAAACTTTTGAACATGACCGAAGTCGAGATACCCGCGCCGATAACCGATATCCTCGTTGACCGGAACCGGAGCGTAACCGGATTGACCGTCATTGCGCCCGACCATGCAAGGCTTTTATCCACCGTCGCCGGTGCATGCGCGGCAACCGGAGCCAATATTGTCGATGCGCAGGTTTTTACGACGGCCGACGGCATGGCGCTCGACACAATTTTTGTTTCGCGCGCTTTCCAATACGACGAAGACGAGTTGCGCCGGGCGGGCAGCATCGTGCTCGCAATCGAGCGCGCGCTCAGCGGACAAGTCAGGCTGCGGGACATGGTCGCCGCAAGGACGCGGCAGGCCGGAGAGGACCGCGATGTTTTTCGCATCCATCCGGAAGTATCAATCGACAATACGCTTTCCAACCGCTTCACGGTTGTCGAAGTGACCGGCCTCGATCGGCCTGGCCTGCTCTATGAATTGACGGCGATGATGTCCAGGCTCAGCCTCAACATAGCCTCGGCCCATATCGCGACATTCGGCGAAAAGGCGGCGGACGTGTTTTATGTGACCGATCTTACCGGGGAGAAAATTACTTCCGCGCATAGGCAAGAAGCGATTCGGCGGGCAATTTTGGGAGTTTTCGATCCGGCCGAGGACGCGTCCGTCATCCCGGACAGCGGGTTCTGACATCTTCCGGGGATCGCGATCTTGCGCGAATCGCGGAGGGTCGCGGCGGGACCTTGATTTTGGTAGGCAATATACTGATGTCCCGGCGTGGTTTGTCATTTATCAAAGAGCGATCATGAACGATTCGAAAAAAGCCGAAAACGAAGCCGCCGCGATCGGCCCGGACGGGTCCACCGGCGATGCCGGCGCGGCGGTCGCCGGTCCTGCCGAGCAAGCTCCGGCTGGAGAACCGGATCCTTTCGTTGTCTTGGAAAATCTCCGGCTCGAAAACGCGGCGCTGAAAGACAAGGTCCTGCGCGCCCTCGCCGAGATGGAAAATCAGCGCCGCCGCGCCGAGCGCGAGGTCGCCGACGCCAAAACCTATGGCGTGACCTCGTTTGCCCTCGATATGCTGACATTCGCCGACAATTTGCGGCGCGCCGTCGAAAGCCTGCCGCCCGATGCCCGCGAGCAGGCGGGGCCCGCGCTGAAAACCTTGATCGAGGGCGTTGAGCTCACCGAGCGCGACTTCCTGTCGCGGCTTGGCAGATACGGCGTCAAGAAGCTCGAACCACTTGGCGCCAAGTTCGATCCCAATCTCCATGAGGCGTTGTTCGAGGTGCCCGACGAGACGGCGCCGAACGCCACGGTGGTGCAGGTGGTCGAGGATGGCTACGCGATCGGCGATCGCGTGCTTCGCCCCGCCAAGGTCGGCGTCTCCCGCGGCGGTCCAAAACCCGCGAACGAAAACGCTCCCACGTAGTCCGTGGAAGCGTTCTTTTTTCGTGCGAAGCGGCTTGGTCAGCGTCCGTTTTGCCGATGGGCCAGTGCCTTCGGCTAATATTTGAAAGTGATGCCGGTGGACGCGATCCAGGGATCGATCTTGCCAAGGGTTCTGATGTGGATAGATGTGTTTAGGAGATTCCCTTGAAAGTCGGGATTGAGGTAAATCAGCTTTTTCGCGTCGACAAAGACGCCCCAGTTTTGGGTCAGCATATAATCGAAGCCGCCTTGGACAACGAAGGAGAAAGTCGGATCAACGCTGAAATTCGAAAGAATGCCGTCGCTGTTATTGGAGAACATCACCACATAGGCCGCGCCGGCGCCGAGATAAGGCTGAAAGGCACCGAATTGAGGGAACTGGTATCGAAGGAGGCCCATGAGGGGCCCAACGCGCACGCTTCCCAAAGAGTCGGTACCCAAGAGTTGTGCAGCACTGAAAACAGTCGCCTTGATACGCAGGGGCGGGGGCACGCCGGCGGAAATTTCGAGCGCCCAATCTGGCGCGAAGAAATAGCCCGCTTCCAAGCCCAGGGTATAACTTGGCGGGATAGCTACGTTATTTAATGTGACGGTACCGAGGGGGGTCGGTATGTTCTTCAAGAACCCGCCTCCGGTCGACTGCGCGTCGGGCGGCGAGTAAAAGGCGCCCAGGGCGCCGACATGGACATAGAAGAGCGGCGGAGCCGGCGGAAGCGGTTCCGGCGTCGGAGTCAAATCCGCGGCGTCGGCACGCGTGATGGCGAGGGCTGCGACGACGGCAGCGGCCCAACTTTTGATAGCACCGGTCATGAACTTTCCCTCCAGTTTTATGTTCTACGGTTCACGCGATATTGACCCTTTGTCAAACGATCAGTGCTTGCAAAGATGCTTTCGATGCGCACTATGACTTTTTTGCCACGCTCGAAGACGCCCGGGAGCTTGGATGAGGGGCAATTGCAAATTGATTTGGAACAATGGGGGCGCTGCCGCATTGCGACAACATGGCCCCTACCCATGGCGTTGAGGATTCGCGATAAACCTTGGCGAGGCGTGGGAAACACGATCCCGAACGCCACGGGAAACAAAAAAACATGGAGCTACCGGATGAGGCGCGCGATTGACCGGAGGGGACGGACCTTCCTCGTTTATTTCGTTGTGTTGCTTGGGTTCGGCCTCGGGATCTCCGGAGCCGCGGCGCATTCGCGTCTGGTTAAATCCGATCCTTCCGCGCGCGCTGTGCTCGAGACGGCACCCAAGGAGTTGAAGCTATGGTTTAACGAGGGGGTCGAACCGGCGTTCGCGAAGGTGTGGATCATCCCGGCGCAGGGTGCGCAGATCCCCTTGACCAGCCATGGAGACAGTTCCGATCCGCGGCTTCTGATTGTCGCGTTTCCGGACAATCTGCCAGCCGGGCCGGTCAACATTGGATATCATATGTTGTCCGTCGACGGTCACACGGTTGACGACAAGCTTACCTTCACCGTCAAGGCACCATAAGTTAGGCAGAGCGCGATCATGATCGATCCATTTGCAATTGTCCGCGCCTTTGGGACCTTGGGGGCGGCGATCGTCGTCGGCTCGGGGATATTAATCTGGTACACACGCGATGCCCGTTCGCCTGCGGGAGGTTCCATTTGGCGCCGGCGGGTGGTGCTAACTGTTTTGGTGGCCGCTCTGGTCAGCGCCGTCGCAACCGTGGCGGGCGCGATCGGCGCCGCCGCCGCCGCCGCCGGAATCGGAGCGTTTTCGGTCGACGGCTCGATCATCGGGACCTTTTTTCTCCATACCGGAGTTGGCCGGATCACGATCGCCGAGATCGTGTGTGCCGTGGCGGCCTGCGTGCCTGCTTTGGTTGCCTGGTTTACGCTCAAGAGGACAAATATTTCGGACCTGCTTTTGCTCGCCGCGGCGCTGGTGGCGGCTCTTGGCCTCGCCACCGTGCCTTTCGCCAGCCATCCGACCACCCTAGACGAGCGTGTCCTAGGCCTCGCCGCGGCCATCCTCCACCGTTGGACGTTAAGCCTCTGGCTTGGCGGTCTGCCCGCTCTTATTCTGTTGATCGGAACCGGACCGGTTCCGGACGGCACCCAGCGTTTGGCGACTGTCGTCCTGCGCCGCTTTTCGCAGGTTGCGACTGTCGCAATGGGGATCATCCTGGTGACCGGGGGGATGCTGACCTGGCTTCTCGTCGGCAATTTTCCGGGAATGATCGGAACGGAATACGGACGCCTGCTGACCCTCAAGCTTACCTTGCTTGGCGGCATTCTTTTCATCGCCAGCGGACTGCAACGCCACCTTTTGCCGATGCTTGAGGCAAAGCCTAGCGATCCCACCTTTCGAAGCTATGCCAACCGGGTCAAGCTCGAGACCGTACTGGCAGTGCTCATGGTTGTCGTGGCATCCGACTTGGCCAGCCTGGCCCCGCCCGAGCATGAAAACATTGTTTGGCCGCTGCCATTCCGCTTCTCGTTCGCGGCGACTTGGGCCATCCCCTGGGTTCCGACCCGCTTCATCGGCGGCGGTGCGCTGATTTTGTGTGGCATTGGGGCGCTCGTTCTCAGTCTTGTGCCGTCGCTTCGGCCCGCCTGGTTCCATATTTCGAAAAACGCCGGTCTTGGAGCGGGCGTTGCCGCGGCCTTGGCGGGAGGCGGGCTCGCCTTCCCCGCGATCTCGGTGCAGGCCTTCCCGGATACCTACCTCTCCACGGACATTCCCTATGCGGCAACGTCGATCACCGCCGGGCTCAAGCATTATGAAGACAATTGCACCGGCTGCCATGGCGTGAGCGGCCATGGCGATGGGCCGGCGGCTTCGAGCTTGCCGGTAACGCCGGCCGATCTTTCGGCGCCGCACACGGCCTTGCACACCGGCGGCGACCTTTATTGGTGGGTGACCCACGGTATTTCTCCCTCCGGCATGCCGGCCTTTGCCGACGTCCTCAGCAATGACGATCGCTGGGACATCATCAATTTTCTCGGCGCTTTTTCCATTGGCTACCAGGCACGCATCATCGAACCCAAGATCAACCCGGGCCAGTACTGGCTCGCGCCCCCCGATTTCCAAATCACCGATGAAACCGGCAAGACCTTCATATTGAGCGACTATCGGCGCCAGTCCGCGATCCTCTTGGTGCTTTTTTCGTGTACGCGAGAGAACGTGGCGCAAGAAACGGCGCGGCTCGAACAGCTATTGACCGCCCGCTGGCGGCTGGCCGACCGCGGCGCCAAGATAGTCTTGGTTGCGCCCGGCAAGACGTGCGAGCCGCTGCGCCGCCTCGCAACCGGCAAGTTTCTCATCGCCGATCACGACACGGCGGACGTGGCCGCCACCTTTGGCTTTTTCACCCGCTCCTTTCACAACCGGAAACAGGACGTGGTCAGGGTTCCGGAAATCCACGCCGAGTTCTTGATCGACCGCTCCGGCTATATTCGCGCGCGTTGGCTGCCCGAGGAAGACAACAGTTGGAGCGATCCCGGTTTCATCGAAACGCAGCTCGATATGTTGGCGGGCGAGCCGCCGGCCCCGCCACCGCCTGGCCCGCACGACCACTGAGCGCCGGCCCTGCATATCGGGCCAGAGCATGTCCTTAAAAAAGTTGTTCGACTTTTTTGATTCCGACATGCTCCTGCTCTTTGAATTTGAGCGGTTCCTTGCCGGTCACCTGATTCCGCGCGATCGGAACGCGCTCTAGCTAGAGCAACGGGTAGCCGTAAGGCCCCAGCCGCTCGCTAGGCATTTGCCCCCGGCGCTTCGCCAGCGCTTGTCTTTGACGACCAGACGGGTTGACCACCCTGTTCGTAGATCACGAGATTTCCGTCATCCTGCATCCTAAAAAATGCTTGAGGATATGATCCCGTGTTCGTTTGAAATAGGATGTTGTTATCGCCGCCAAGAATGAGCATGTTGCCGTCGTCCCGGAACACCAACTCCTTCGCCCCCTGATTTGCGGTATTTGACGCCCAGATAGGTGTCCAGGGCACGTCGACGGCGGGTTTCGGCTTGGTCGGCCAGTTGGACGGCACATTGCCCGTATCGACGACCTGCAGCACAACATTGCCGTCAGTGGCTTGGAAGGTCAGCCGGAACGCCCGCGCGGGCGAATAAAGGCTTTCCCCTGCGCGGAGTGGCACAGGTGCCGCGTTTGGCGCTACCGGCCCCATCTGACATAAAATGTCACCCTGCATTGTATAAACCGGCGAACCGTCCGGTGCAGTACCGTCTATCGGCCGGGGGAGTATCTGAATATTCAACCCATAAACCCCCTCTTCTGCCGCCTTAGGATAACTATAAGGCATGATTTTGCTCCATTCCGCTGTTCTGGTTGTAAGTTGGCTTGCCTCAGTCAGTGCGATCGGGAGGTAACTTTGCCCGAAGTCGCAATCCCGCGACGCTTCGGAGTTTGCCCATAAGGGCGCAGGATCGCATCATCAGAATTGGTGAGGCGTGATAGAAATTTGATGTGTTGATTGGATGCGATGTCGGAAACTGAGGGAAAGTCAGAAATTGAAAGGCCTATTTTTTGTTTAATGGGCTCTCGTCGATCATACCGCACCCCGCCGATGACGCCGATGCATTCGCCGAATTCGACCTGCACATGGCCAGGCGGATGGGCCAGCGGCACGAAGACCTCGCGGGCTCGTGTCCGCGCGATCCGAACGTAATCCTTCACCACGGTATAACCGCCGGCAAAGCCGTGTTCGAGCCGCAGCCGTTCGAAAATCCGCTTCGCGGTGTGACGCTGTTTCTTGTGAACGCTGCGGTCGCTTTCAAGAATGGCGTCAATCCACGCCATAAAAGGTCCAAGCTTCCTGGACGCCGGCCGCTCGCGCCGCCGATATCCAGGCGGAACGGAAAAACTCAGCATCTTCGTGATCGTGTTCCGATGAATGCCAAACCGCTTCGCCGCTTCCCTGCGGCTCAGCCCCTCAATCATCACCGCATGTCTGACCTTGGCATAAAGTTCCACTGTGAACATCCTTCCAGCCCCTCCATGCCAATCACCGGCATCGGAACGGCCTAGCAGGACCGGTACACTATTGCGCCGCCGTCATACCCCAGCGCACAGCCGGTTCAGTGGTACACTTTGCATCCGCGATTTATAGCGAAAATCAAAACGGTGAAAACCTTATTTCATTTGTTGTATCAGCTATCCCCGATCATCCATGCGAAACTGCAATCCCGCCAAGCAGCGCAACCACTTCGGCCTGACGGCGGCAGCCGGTCTTTTCCAGCACTCCACGCACTTGAGTGCGGATCGTGTTGAGCGAAACGCCACCAGTGGAAGCGATTTCATCGACTGTTTCTCCGGCGCTCAGGCTGCGGGCGACGCGCGCCTCGGCGGGTGTCAGGTCGAACAGGGACTGCACCAGTTCGACCGGCGGTGCTTGCGGTAAGGTCACGGGTGTCATCACCAGGACTCCGGCGCAGCGCACGAATATGTCGCGGGCCGTTCTGCGAATGGGGATGACATGAGCGACCATCGCCGCGCTGGCGTCGACGCTGCGAACCGCAAAGGAGCGCACCGGCGCGACGCTTTCTATGGCGAGGGTCGTGATGGCTTGCTGGAACAGCGCATTGGCGCTGGAGTTTTTCAGCGAGATTCGATCTTGCGCGCGCCACCTAATGTGATTGGTCAGCGCTTCAATCAAATGGTTCGCCGCGAGAACCTTGCCCTGATTGTCGAAAACCAGCGCCGGCAAGCCGATCAGCGACAGCGTTTCGGCGGCGGCACGCGCCCGCTCCAACTGGAGCCGCGCAGACATCAGCGCGCTGCGAGCAAGGTGCGGCCGCAATGCGTCCAACTGTTGGATGAAGGTTTGTTCCACGGGTCCGCGGGAATAGCTGCGTTCTACACTCAAAGCTATCAAATCCCCGGTTGGCAAGGGAACGACCGTTATCGCCATCCAACCAAGTCCGTGCGGGCGATAAAAGTCTCGATATGTCGGATCGCTATCCAATTCTTCGGCGGTGAAAACGTCAGATTCGGTCAAGAACCCGGCGTGATGGGCCTGAAAGCAGCGATAACGCCGTTGATCGTGGGAAAACCACGGCCCTGAAAAATAAGACGTTGCATCTTCAAATATGTCTGTCGATGCGGTCCAGCGTAGAATTCCAACATCAGGCTTGGCAGTAAAAAATACGCCGCCGCGCGCATCAGCGATTTGGGCGAGTTCATCCAAAACGCCCGGCCAAAGCTCGGGTGCGAATGAGCATTCGTAGATGCGATCGATGAGTTGCGGGTCCATGGGCCGGCCCCTTCAACCACTTCGTGCGAGGTCAATCTTTGCCTTGCACGACGCTTCTTACGAAGCAGCGGCAAAAAGAGTTTTTTGCGGGGATCGAGACCTTAGTAAATGAATAACTATTTGATAATGTCTTATATTAATTGCAGTTTTTAACGCGTCAAATCGTGATCCGCTCGACCTCGTCGAGCGTGATCTCATCTCCCGTGCGATCATAGAGCTTGGTGGTGCGCGGGCTTTCATGCGCGGCCATCGCCTGCGCGTTCTCCAGAGTGCCGCCGGCTTCAAGATAGGCGGTGATGCCCGTGGCGCGGAAGGTATGGCAGCCGATCCGGGCGCGCGTGCCGAGCTCGGCGGCGCGGCGGCGGTCAATCCCCATCAAAAAACACGGCCGCCGGGCGTGGTCGCTGTTTGCCCTCGGCCTATCCGCGTTGCGGAAAATCTTCGCCGCCGCAAATCCTCCCCAAATAAGCGCTTTCCTCACCCAACTCCTGTCCCCGAAACTCCAACTCAACTCATTGAAATATCTGGCACACTGAAAGTGAGTCTAGTACGATGCACAGTGACTTACACATACACATTTGAAATCAATAATATATAAATAATATAAATACGTTATGTTACACATAATCGCACTCAAAATTCCATGTGGTTGACGCCTCGCCTGCCCGATCCTGATTGTGGCGGCGGCGGAGCGCCTCGTTCTCAATTCCCCGTATATTGGTGCACGCTCGCGTCAACGGCGGACTTCTCCTGCGGCGAGAGCTTGGCCAATTCGCCGTCGAGCCAGGCATCCTTCTCTCCGGCGGCCCTTGCGAGAAGATGCCATTTCATCGCTTCGACCATATCCTTTGGCAGTCCACGCCCGGCCGCCAGAAGACGCGCGACGCGGTTTTGCGCGACGGGGTTGCCGCGCACCGCCGCCTTGAGAAAGAGCTTCGCCGCCGCCGTCTCGTCCTTCTCGACGCCGATGCCGTTGAAAAGCATGATCGCGTATTCGACTTGCGCCGGCACGTTATCGTCGTTTGCCGCGCGGCCAATCCACTGCGCGGCTTGCTCATCGCTTTTTTCGACGCCGGTGCCATTCCTGTACAATAGGCCCAGGGCATAGGCGGCGTCGGAAAAGCCAAGTTCGGCGGATTGCTTGAAGAGCCGCGCGGCCTTCGGGAAATCCGAGGCGCCGCCATCGTTTTGGACGGCCAGAACGCCAAGGTTATAGAGCGCGCCGGGATGGTTTTGCGCCGCAGCCTGTTCGAATAGCTTGGCCGCGCCGACGCGATCCCGGGGCACGCCCTCGCCCTTCAATTTGGCGACCCCGAGAGCGAAAATGGCCTGCCGGTCGGAGCGTTCGGCCGCGAGCTTGTACCAGCGTGCTGCTTCCGTGACGTCGCGCCGGACGCCCAGCCCTTGCGAATAAAGCTCGCCGATGAGGGTCATTGCCGGTCCGTCGCCGGGATCGGCCTCGATCCGCTTCATCGCCTCGCGCATCGCGGTCACATAGTAGCCGCGCTGATAAGCCCCGAACGCGATATCCGGCGCGCCGCCTAGCCGCGCTGGAACCGGCAGGGGGTCCGTCACCGGCGGCGCGTCGGACGGCGTTCCGGAATGGGTTCCGGCCGGCTGCCGCGCAGCCGGGCCGGCCTGCGCATGCGCGAAAAATCCGCCGCCTTGCAAAACCGCCCATGCCGCCGCCAAGCCGGCGCAAAGCCGCAAAACGCGGGTGCCGGAGCCACCGGTCATTCGGCCGCTTCCGGGGTTGGCGCCATCAGGCGGGCGGCGTCGCGCAAGGCCGCCGCGGCGCCACGAGGATCGGCGAAGACCGCGTCGCCAAGCGCAATGAAATCGGCTCCCGCGCGAACTAGATCGCCGATCGAGTCGAGATCATGCGCGTAGCCGACGCAAGGGACGTTGAAGATTTCCGCCCACCAAGCGACGCGCTCGACGATGACTACGTGCGGCTCCGCGCCCCCGCCGAACATCACATAGTCGGCGCCCGCCTCGCCGGCGGCCATCGCCGCGTCCCGCGTCGGCAATCCTCCGGCGCCGACAATGTGGCCGGGTTTTATCGCGCGCAAAGCCACGTCGAGCCTTTTCCCGCTCCCATCGACATGGACGCCATCGGCGTTGGCGCGGACCGCCCACTGAGGATCGCCGGCAACCAGACAAGCAACGCCGTGCTTTTGCACCAAAGAGGCGAGCGTGCGCACGATCTTCTCTTTCTCGCCTTCTTGGTGCGCGGCGGTTCGTAAAAGCACGCAAGCCACGTCGCACGCCGCCATCGCCGCCTCAAGAATAGGCGGGTAAGGAGTTCCAATCGGAGATGGGCGGCGTGATCAAATAGAGGCGAGGCGCGTCCCTGGGCATGACCCGAAGCAACTCCGGCGGGATACCATGCCCAATCTTATTGGATTTTGCGACGGATTTAAGCCTGAAATTAGGAAACCGGTTGGAGCCGCGCGCGGCTTTCAACCATCCTCGCCGGGGCGGCGCGGCGGATCGTCCTCCGCGTCCACGCCGCCCCGCCGGCCGGCTTTTATTCCGCGGTTACCATCAGCTCATAGAACCCGGGCCATTCGTATTTGGCGAGATAAACAGCCACACTCTCGTTTCGAGCGGCTCAAAACGATCTTGACGGGTCGCAGAAAAAATAACAGCCAGCCTAGCCGTCCCGGTTAGGTGTACCGAGAACGTGGACGTTTGGCGCAATCATCACATTGTCGAACTGCTGCGTGAACATCGCCGCCGCGAAGAAGGCGACTGCCCGCAATGTTTCCGAGCCTGTGTTGGCGAGGTCGTGCCGCACCGGCGTCGGGATGACGAAAACATTACCCGGTTTGACCTGATGAGTCGTGCCGTCTTCCATGCGTAGCTCGCCGGCGCCGGCAAGGATATACTGCGTTTCCTCGGTCGCGTCGGTGTGCCAGCCGAGCCGTCCGCCGGGCTCGATCTCGTACACGATCGTCGAGGATTGGGTGGCTCCGTGCCCACCATATGCGGCGAAAGCGCCAGCCCAACGGACCGAGGGATCATCCACTCCCCCGACCTTGGCGCGCGGGAGATCTTCGGTCGCAACGACAAATGCCGAACTCATGGCTCCCTCCTTGGTGATCGGGCTGCCCGGCCGCGCCAACGTGGCGCTTTTCCGTGGCAACAACCGGCATTCCCCAGATTGCCGCCGGTTTCAGCCTCATCCTGCTTCCTTTCCGGTCCCCTGGCAAGGCGGAGCCGGTGCGCGCAAATCGGACGGATGTGAAGGTGTGTTGGATCGGAGCCTCCATTCGATCAAGGCGCGGCCCGGCGACCGGCCTCGAAGAGGAACCAGACCCGCCGTTCGGCCTCGTCGATCCATGTCTCGAGCAGGCTGGCGCTCGCGACGTCTCCGTGCTCGTCGCACAGCGAATGCGTCTCGCGCATGCGCGCGGCCAGCTCCTCGTTGTCGTCGCGCAGTTCGCCCAGCATATCGGGCGGGGTGACGTACTCGGCATCGTTGTCCAGAATGCGCTGCATCCGGCCAATCTGGCCGATCGAGCGGATTGTCGTGCCGCCCACCTTCCGGACGCGT
Organism: uncultured Alphaproteobacteria bacterium; assembly: GCA_963706215.1. Taxonomy (GTDB): domain Bacteria; phylum Pseudomonadota; class Alphaproteobacteria; order Rhizobiales; family Beijerinckiaceae; genus Methylocapsa. Next base: position 2,254,769 of record OY970154.1, read on the forward strand.
TCCGCGATGACGTCGGTGGTAGCGAAGATCTGATCGCCATGCTCGTCCAGCAGGAGGTGATAATCGCGGAAGTGTGGACCCGACATGTGCCAGTGGAAATTCTTCGTTTTAACGTACAGCGCGAACATGTCGGCGAGCAGGATGGTGAGCGCGCCCGAGATATCCCGCTTGGCATTGGACGTCAGCCCTGCCGGTGTGTCCAGCGGAGTCGTCCGCCGTGCCTTTACATCCTTGACAGCCATCGCTTGGTTTCCCTTTGCTGGCTAGACTGTTGTTGTTTGGGATCGAATTTACCGCGGCTCAGGCCGGGGCGTTGAAAAAGGCGACGAAAGCTGAGTGCGATCCCTCGTGGTGATCATGCTCACGGTACGAGCTCCTGCTCTATCGCGGCCTTGAGTTTAACCGGCATTGCCCAGATACCGCCGGTTTCAGCCTCATCCTGCCTCCTTTCCGCTCCCCTGACAAGGCGGAGCCGGGGCGCTTGGAAGCGGACCCGCCGGATTTCGAGCCGCCGCCCCATCCTGCGCTGAAAGACGCTGGCTTGCCATCATCGAGACCCACCTCTGCCGTGAGTGTCAGGCGACGCGGAACTGCAAAACGCCTCACACGGACGAAACAACTGGCGGCAGGCGAAGCTCCGCGATTAGCCGCAGGATGCCGGCGAACAGATTTCGCGGCCAATGCTTGACCGGCTCCGGCGTCGCCAGCACGCGCAGGAAGTTGCCGAGATTATAGTCGAGAGTGTGAAACTGGCGACGGACGGCGCTGGCATGGGCGGCTAGGGATCAACGCGCCCCTCGGCGCGTGCCCATCCCGGGTCGGCTTGTCGCAAACCTGCATCCGTGTTACCCGCAGCGGCGGGAGACTTTTTTCACGATGGCTGACGGACAAGGTAACGGCGACGCCGCGCAGGCCGACATCGCGCCTTCGATCAACGCGATGGTGCAATACACCAAGGATTTTTCCTTCGAGAACCCGAACGCGCCGCGCTCCCTGGGGCCGCAAGAGAAAGCGCCGAACATTGCGATCCAGGTCAATGTCAATGCGCGGCAAGTCGCGGAAGCCGACTTCGAGGTGAATATTCTTCTCGAAGGGTCGGCGGGCGAGGGCGCTGGTCTTCTGTTCAAGTTCGAGCTCGACTACGCGGGTCTGTTCCGGCTGCGCAATATTGCCGCAAACGACATGCATCCGGTGGTCATGATCGAATGCCCACGCCTTTTGTTCCCCTTCGCGCGCCAAATTATCGCCGACGCCGTGCGCGCGGGCGGCTTTCCGCCGCTTTACATCGATCCGATCGATTTCGCCGCGCTTTACCGCAAGCGTCTCGGCGAGGCCGCCGCCAAGATGCCGTCTTCAGCAAGTTGAGCTTTTCCGCGACGAAACGGCCTTCGGATAGGCCGTGCCCCGAAAAGTCGAAGCGGAGATAAGCGCGGCTCGCGCGGGCCGCGAAACGGTCGAGATGTTCCGCCTTCGTCCCGTGTATGCCGGACTTAAATCCGCCGAAGACGATGCCTGGCGGTGGCTGCCGAGGCTTCCGGGCACGGCGCAAACAGGCGTGCGGCGGGCGGAAGATCGGCTCCCCCGCCGCGAGGTGTTGGGAACCAATTCCATCCGCCCCGGCTCCCGTTTGCGGGTTGCTCCGGTTCACCGCGATGCTCGCTTCAGGATTATTCATGATTATTAAGGAATCCGGGGTTTAGTCTTGGCATCCTGGCTTGTTGATCGCCGTCTCGTCCGATGCCGCAAGTTTTCAGCTTACCGTTCAAGGACCGGGCCGCGCATTCCCTGGCCGGCGTCACCGTGCTTCAAATCATTCCCGGCCTTGAGGTCAACCCCACGGCGCGCGCGGCGATCGAAATCGCGGCGGCGCTTGGCGCCGCGGGCGCGCGGGCGCTCGTTGCTTGTGCGGGCGGCCGGATGGAGGGCGAGCTGCAAGCCAAGGGCGGCGTCTTCGTGCCATTTCCCTCGCGCACCAAAAGCCCGCTTGCCATGGCCCTGAACGTGCGCCGCCTCGCGCGTCTCATCGCGGCGGAAAACGCCGATATCGTGCATGTGCGCTCGCGCGCGCTGGCCTGGGTTGCCTATGGCGCGACCCGCCTGACGAAAACGCCCTTCGTCACTACTTTTCCCTCCGGCTACCAAGGCTCCAACCCGACTGCACTGCGCTATAATTCGGGGTTGGCGCGCGGCGACGCGGTGCTCGCCAATTCAAACTTCACCGCCGCCCTCATCGCCAAGCTACATTTTCCGGCGGCGGGAAAAATCCGCGTCGTTCATCAAGGGGTCGATCGCCAAGTTTTCACGCCGGACGCCGTCGCGCCCGCCCGCGTTCAGGCGGCGCGACGGCATTGGAAGGTCGCGCCGCATGAGCGAATAGTCCTTCTGGCGGCACGGACACGCCCCGGCAGCGGCCACAAGATTCTAATCGAGGCGGCCGGACTTTTATCGCGCAGCGGCCTCGCCGGGGTGAAATTCATCCTTGCCTGCGACAGGGACGAAGACAGCGCGCTTGAGCGCGGCATCGACCGCGCCATTGCGGCGGAAGGGCTGCAAGGGATTATGTGCCGCACCGGCCCTTGCGATATGCCCGCGGCGCTTCTCGCCGCCTCGATCGTTGTCGTGCCCGCGACCGAGGCGCGAGCGTTTGGCGACGCCGCGGTCCAGGCCCAGGCCATGGGAACGCCGGTCATTGCCGCCAATCTGGGTGCCGCGCCTGAAACCGTTCTCGCGCCGCCCATGGTCGAGGAGTCCTCGCGCACGGGCTTTCTCGTCCCGCCAGGCGACGCGGCGGCGCTGGCGCTAGCGATCGCCACGGTTTTAAGCCTCGGGGCCACGGCCAGCGGCAAGCTCTCGTCGCGCGCCAAAAAACACGTCGAAACGTGCTTTTCGGCCGAGCACATGTGCGCTGCAACCCTCGAAGCCTACGCGGATGTGCGGCGCGGCGGCGAGCGATGATCGCAAGACCTTCCGGCGTGCCGGACGCAGGTTCGATGGCGAGGGCCTGGGCAAGTTCGTCTTTCGCGAGCCGCCAAGCGATCTCTTCATTGACTTCGCGCGGCAATCAACCGATGTTTCACCTGGGTCCGGCAGGCGTCGCGAAGATCATCCGTGATTCGCGCGCGGCGGGGTTCGATTTGTCCACTTAAGGAGAACAAGCCATTCGCCGTCCAATGAAGGCCCCCCCCGTTCCGCAGAAGGACGGGCCGCGTATAAACCGTGAAATCCACGCTCGCGAAGTTCAATTAATCGATGCCGAAGGCCAAAACCGTGGTGTCGTGGAGATTATTCAAGCCCAGCAATCGGCCGATGAAGCGGGACTTGATCTTGTCGAAATCGTTCCGGCGGCCAATCCCCCGGTCTGCAAGATCCTCGACTATGGCAAATTCCGCTTCCTGGAGCAGAAAAAATCCGCGGAAGCCCGGAAAAAGCAGAAAATCGTCGAGATCAAGGAGATCAAGCTGCGTCCTGGAATCGACGACCATGATTACGGCGTCAAGATGAAAGCCGTGCGCCGGTTTTTCGAGGAGGGCGACAAGGTGAAAGTCACTTTGCGCTTCCGCGGCCGCGAGATGGCGCATCAGGATCTGGGATTCCGGCTGCTCGAGCGGGTGAAATCCGAGACCGGGACCATCGCCAAGGTCGAAGCCGAACCTTCCATGGAAGGCCGTCAGATGATCATGGTCCTCGCGCCGAAATAGAGCTGGCGGGTCCGGGCAGGAGAGGCGGCCACTTCGTGGCGCCGCTCCGCCGGTGGCGCGACGTGCCATCGGCAATTCGGAGCGGGGCGAGATCTCACCGCCAGGCGCGATTCGCGTAATCGATGACATAATTTCGCGGCGCCGTCGCGATCGCCGCCATTCCGGAGAGAACCGCATCCTCGGAGATGATCAGCCGCGTACCAATGGCGCGCATCATGTCGCCGTAGGGCGCCTTATTCTCGAACGCCGCGCGAAATTTTTCCAGATCGCAAAACTCCACGATCCTTGGCAAAATCCCGCCCGAAAAGGTGACGCCCCCCTTGGCCAGGAAAGCGACGGCGAGATCGCCCGCGAAACGCGCGGTCAGAGTCCAGCACAGCCGCAGAGTCGCGGCCTCCGCGCCGCCTGGTTGCGCGTGCGCTCTTTCGATCAACGCGATTTCGCTGGATTCCGCCGCGGCCTCGCCAGCCGCCATGCACCGCGCCCGGTGAAGCCGCATGAGCCCCGGCCCGGACAGGATTGTTTCGGCGCAGACCCGGCCAAGCGAGCCTGTGTCGAGATGCGGCCAAAGCGCGGTTTCCTCGGCTCCGAGAGGCCCGAAACCCATGTGCCCTGCCTCGCTCGCCAAGGCAGAATGGCGGGTTTCGATTTCGAGCAAGGCCGCCACGCCAAGGCCAGTGCCTAGCCCCATGATAAGTTGCGCGCCGGGCTTAGGCGCGAAGGCGCCGATCGGCTGGACCCAAGCGGGTTCGAGGACCGGCAGGCTAAAAGCCTGAGCTTCGAAATCATTGAGGAGCAGGCCTTGATCGAGCCCCGCCTTTGCCGCTACGTCCGCCCCGTCGATCGTCCAATCCGCATTGGTCATCTTGACAGCGCGCCCGCTGACCGGGCCGGCGGCGCAGGCGATCAACGACCGTGGCTTCGCCCCGAGTCCTTCGAAGACCGCCGCGAGAGCGTCTTCGAGGCCGGCAAAATTCTCTGTCTTAAGGCGCGGCCCCGCCTCAAGCGGCGCGCCGGACGCCGGCACGAGCGCAAACCGCGCATTCGTGCCGCCAATGTCGCAAAGAAGAACCGGAAAAGGAAATTTCACGCCGAAAGACTTTCATGGATTGCAAACTTTGAATAACTGGTGCGACGGCTTACGCCGATCAAGCCGCTGGAATTATCGAGAGACAGGACTTCAAGATCTTTTTTCAGTACCGTCCGCTCTTCCCGCCCGGCAAGGACCAGACGCCCTATAGTAAACTTGCCTCTGCGCGTCGAGACATTTGGGCCGCATGACAGGCGATGCGCGACATCGATCACCTTCCGGTACCAACCACCCTAAATTCTGGACTGGGCGCAATCTCCGATTCCGATCGAGGCGACGACCTCGGATGTGGCGATCCGGACGGTCCAGGCATGGCAACAGGCATCGCGGCAAGCGTCGAGGATCGCCGCGCAGGTGTCCCAGACCCGCTGACCGAGGCAATGGCCACGCCGACATTCTCAGATGTCCCGAGCCTGCCGGAAGGGTCCGCCGGATTCAGCTCGGGCGCGGAGGGTGGAAGGGGCATGCACACGATGTTGTCTGGCCCAATGAGCGGCGCCGGGCCAGCCGGCACCGGTGAGAATCAGCAGGGCGCCGGCGCGCCGGAATGCCGCTGAAAGGTAAAAGGCTGGATTTGACCCATCGGTCAGGGGCAGATTTCGCCATTGATCTCACGGGCCGCGCATGATCGGCGAGGCGGACTCGGTTCTGGCAAGAATGTGAGCTTCACCCGCGCCACAAAGCCGGTGCTCCGCGTCCTTGCCAGAATCGATCCGCTCGCCAAACTCGCCGCCAAGAGATGAATGGCAAGTTGCGATGTCCCGCGACAGTGCCCGAAATCTCAAGTCCAGTCTTTTACATATTTGGTGATCGCCGCGTATTACATCATTCAGGCTTTCACCTGCGGGGGCGGGGGCTGGGTTTGTGATCTGATCGAGCTTCCGATGACCATCCCCTTCGGCCTAATTTATTCTTCCTTGCTGCAGCGGCTCGATCCAAATGCCCTTTTCGGCAGCATAACCTGCGACCCATTCAAACCGCATGATCGAGATCGCCGTTCAGCAAATAGAGGGATTCCGAACGCTTCTGTCGATATATCTAAAGCTTTTCCTTATCGGATACGGTGCAATCCTCGTTAGAATATTCGTAGGTCATCGATCCTCTGAATTCGAGCTTTACTTTACTTTACTTTACTTTGCCGCCATCCCATGAACGGGATTTGAGATTTTCCGCGACAACGCCTGAAATCTCAAATCCAAACCTTGTACAGATAAGAGCCTGTCTCAAAAGGGTATTGCACGCGGGATGGTTGCATGATTCACGGCATCATGTGCAACTGATGCGGTGATTCGCGATGTGGACGAAAGAGCAGCGAGCGATCTATTGGTGTGACGAAGATCGCTATCCGAGCAATTTGACGGATGCGGAATGGGAGCGGCTGAAGCCTTTGATTCCCGAAGCCTTGCCTGGCGGGCGGCCACGCAAGACCGATATGCGGGCGGCGATGAACGCGATCTTCTACCTGCTTCGCACGGGCTGCCCTTGGCGCTATCTGCCGCGCGACGAATTTCCGCCGCGCTCGACGGTCTACAATATTTTCCGCAAGTTCCAGAAGGACGGCGTGTGGGAGGCCATCTGGGAAGAGCTGCACATGACTTTGCGCGAGCAACTCGGGCGAGAGGCGAGCCCCACGGCAGCTGTCATCGACAGCCAGACGCTGAAGGCGGCGGAAAAGGGGGCGGTTTTGATGGCGAGGTAGGTTATGATGCCGGTAAGAAGGTCAAGGGACGCAAGATTCACGCCCTTGTCGATACCGAAGGCCTGCCGCTACGGGCCATCGTTCATTCCGCAGGCATCCAGGACCGCGACGGTGCAACGCTTGTCCTCGACAAGATCCGCAACCGCTTTCCCTGGCTCGAACTGGTCTGGGCGGACAATGGCTACAACGCGTGGCAAGTCGAAGCCGCCGTTGCCAAAGTTCCGGTGCTGCACCTCGAAATCGTCAAGCGCGGTGACGACCTGAAGGGCTTTGTCGTCTTGCCGCGCCGCTGGGTCGTCGAGCGGACTTTCTCTTGGTTCGGCCGGAATCGCCGCATCGCCAAGGATTACGAAAATCTCGGCCTAACCCTCGCCGCCTTCGTCACACTGGCCTGCATCCAGATCGCGGTCAGACGACTCGCGCGATAGTTGTCTTTTGAGTCAGGCTCTAAGAGCCTGTCTCAAAAGGGTATTGCACGCGGGATGGTTGCATGATTCACGGCATCATGTGCAACTGATGCGGTGATTCGCGATGTGGACGAAAGAGCAGCGAGCGATCTATTGGCGTGACGAAGATCGCTATCCGAGCAATTTGACGGATGCGGAATGGGAGCGGCTGAAGCCTTTGATTCCCGAAGCCTTGCCTGGCGGGCGGCCACGCAAGACCGATATGCGGGCGGCGATGAACGCGATCTTCTACCTGCTTCGCACGGGCTGCCCTTGGCGCTATCTGCCGCGCGACGAATTTCCGCCGCGCTCGACGGTCTACAATATTTTCCGCAAGTTCCAGAAGGACGGCGTGTGGGAGGCCATCTGGGAAGAGCTGCACATGACTTTGCGCGAGCAACTCGGGCGAGAGGCGAGCCCCACGGCAGCTGTCATCGACAGCCAGACGCTGAAGGCGGCGGAAAAGGGGGCGGTTTTGATGGCGAGGTAGGTTATGATGCCGGTAAGAAGGTCAAGGGACGCAAGATTCACGCCCTTGTCGATACCGAAGGCCTGCCGCTACGGGCCATCGTTCATTCCGCAGGCATCCAGGACCGCGACGGTGCAACGCTTGTCCTCGACAAGATCCGCAACCGCTTTCCCTGGCTCGAACTGGTCTGGGCGGACAATGGCTACAACGCGTGGCAAGTCGAAGCCGCCGTTGCCAAAGTTCCGGTGCTGCACCTCGAAATCGTCAAGCGCGGTGACGACCTGAAGGGCTTTGTCGTCTTGCCGCGCCGCTGGGTCGTCGAGCGGACTTTCTCTTGGTTCGGCCGGAATCGCCGCATCGCCAAGGATTACGAAAATCTCGGCCTAACCCTCGCCGCCTTCGTCACACTGGCCTGCATCCAGATCGCGGTCAGACGACTCGCGCGATAGTTGTCTTTTGAGTCAGGCTCTAAGGCGGCCAGGCCCCGCCAAGCCTGCTTTTCATCAAACTGGACAAACGATTTCGCCCAAAAAACAATCGCCACGCCTGCGAGCGTAAATTTCTCTCGCCCGTCAACCGAACAAAAATTTTTCACGTGAGACATTTTGGTGCGATTAACCCGCGAAAGACACTGCCGCAAGGACGAGGCGGCGCGTCAAATATGGATCGCCCTTTTATCCACCGCGAGCGCGGCTTCGCGGATCGCTTCCGAGAGCGTCGGATGCGCGTGGCAGGTTCTGGCCAAATCCTCCGCGGAGCCGCCAAATTCCATCAGCACGCAGGCTTCCGCGATGAGTTCGCCCGCCCCCGTGCCGATGATGTGAACGCCCAACACGCGGTCGGACGCGGCGTCGGCCAGGATCTTCACAAAGCCTTCCGTTCGCCGCATTGCCCGCGCGCGGCCGTTCGCGGCGAAAGGGAATTTTCCGGCCCTATAGGCAACCCGATTGGCTTGAAGCTCTTCCTCGGTCGCGCCAACCGAGGCAATCTCCGGCATGGTGTAGACAACGGAGGCAATCGCCTCGTAATTCACATGGCCATGTTGGCCCGCGAGAATCTCCGCGACCGCGATCCCTTCATCCTCGGCCTTATGGGCGAGCATGGGGCCGCGCACGACGTCGCCGATCGCATAGATCCCCGCGACATTGGTTGCAAAACGGTCGTCGATCACCACGCGGCCGCGATCCAGCGCGACGCCAACAGCGTCCAAACCCAGCCCTTCGGTGACGGGGAGCCTGCCGACCGCGACGAGCACGGCATCGGCGGCGAGCACGGAAGCATCGCCTCCGTCCGAAGCTTCGATGCTGACTTGCAAGCCCGATTTCGTTTTGTCGATCCTTGTCACCTTATGGCCGAGACGAAATCCAAAACCTTGTTTCTCCAGCATGCGCAGGAACTGTCTTCCAACTTCGCCGTCGAACCCTGGCAAGATACGGTCCAAATATTCGACGACGGTCACTTCCGCGCCAAGGCGGCTCCAGACCGAGCCGAGCTCGAGGCCGATGATGCCCGCCCCCACGATAAGAAGTTTTTGCGGCACCTTTCCGAACGAAAGCGCGCCGGTCGAGGAAACGATCGACTCCTCGTCGATCTCGATGCCTGGAAGCCGCGCGGCATCTGAGCCTGTGGCGATGACGATATTCTTGGTCTCAAGCCTTTGGGTTGATCCGTCGTTGGCCTTCACATCGATCGCGCCCGGCGCCGCGATCGTGCCGAGCCCGAAAAAGGCGTCGATCTTGTGCTTCTTCAACAGAAACCCGACACCGTTGACATTGGCGGCGACCGTCTCGTCCTTATGTTTCATCATCGCCGCAAGATCGAGTTCCGGCTTGCCCGTGATGACCCCGAAGGCGGCGAGCTCGTGCGCGGCTTCGGCGAATTTATCCGAGGCATGGAGCAGCGCCTTCGAAGGAATGCAGCCGATATTGAGGCAAGTGCCGCCATGCGTCTTGCGTTTTTCCACGACGGCGACCTTGAGGCCGAGCTGCGCCGCGCGGATCGCGCAGACATAGCCGCCGGGGCCGGTTCCGATGACGACGAGATCGTAGGCCATTAGGTCTATCCAAATTAGCTGGCCGCCGGCCGTTGGCCCCAGGCCTGAATGACGCGCGGTACCCCCGCCACGGTTCGCGGATTTTCCGCGAAGCGATTGAGTTCCTGTACCAAGGTGTCGATTTCTTGCCGCGAGGCAAGGCCATCCCGCAGGATAGCGTCGGCGATATTTTCCAAGGTGATAGCGTTCAAAAGCTTGACCTCGCCCTTCGTCCCTATTGGTTGAACAAGGGTCATATCCACCTTTTCAAAGCCGCCGTCGGTCAAAAGGAACGGCAAGCGTGGGCCGATGTTCGGATCGCCGCCGCGTCCTCGCACCAATGTGCAATAGAGATCCTTGTATCGTTGAAACGCTTCGGAATCGGGATAGGTGAAATAGCCGCTGAAGTCTATGTCCTCGACGATGACGACCCCGCCGGGACGCAAATAGCGATAAAACGCCGCGACGGCGCGGGATGGGTCGTCGAGATGGGCGAGCAGGAAGCGGGAATAGACAAGGTCGAAGACAGAGCCAATGTCCTCTTCCGCGGTTCTTATGTCGAGCAAGCGGAACTCCACATTGCGAATGTCTTTTGCATCCACTTCGCGGCGCGCGATGTCGAGTTGCGTCTCATCGATATCCGCGCCGACGGCCTTGCCGCGCGGGCCTATGCGTCTGGCCAATTCCAGGGTGACGTCACCCCCGCCACAGCCAATATCGAAGCAAAGCTGCCCGTCTTTGAAACCGAAGCGATCAAACAATGACGCCGTGCTCGCGTACATGATGCGAGAGAGTAGCCTTAGGCGCTCCCTGCCAGCGGCGCCTCCGCGAATGACGTAATCCTTACCCTGCACCATAACTATCTCCATCCGAGGAGGGACCAGACGGCCCAGGTTTCAAATTATCTTTGGAGCTGGGTCGAGAGCGCTACGGAACACCAACTCGTTTCAGAAATTAGCTGGCGAGCCGCAGAATCTCAGCCTGGCGTTCGGCGCGGCGGCGAAGCTGGTCCGAGCCGAAATCGATCTCGCCGCCATCGTTGTCGAGCCAGTAGATCGCGTGCCCGAACTCGGCAAGCTTGACGGAGTTGAAGCGCTCGGGCGAGCCGCGAAGAAATGCAAAAATGTCTCCTTCGGCGATTACCGGGCGCAGGTCCACGATGGCCTCGTACCCGTCCAGCCAGACGACCTTCACGACGCCATGGAGGATGGGCTCGACGGATTTGATCCGAATGATCTCTCTCACTGCAGCCTCTTTGGCTTGTGACCGGCCGCGACGGCGCAAGGCGTCCGATTCGGAATCGATCTCGCCGCCGTTATCGAGCCGGGAGATCGTATCTCTGGCAAGCCATCGAGAAGGCCGCTTGCGCGATCGCTCTCGATGGCGGGCATCATCAATTGCTAGGATTCGGTTGCTTCACACGTTCGGTAAGCAATCGGTCCGCGATCAGCCGAGATGCGCCGCGGCTCCATGAGTAGTTCGCACCCATTCGGAGACCCGTGTCCTGAGCGGCAATGAGGGCACCGGACTTGGCGTCCCTCAACTGAAAGCCGACTACATACTCTGTGCGGCTGATTCGTCTTACTACGCCAGTTAGTGATTGCTCAGCGCCCAGTGCCGATGCAATTCCGGCGTCGCAACCATTACAGGTTCGGAGCGAGTGATCGCGAACGGCATCCGCATCAGCGCCGCTAACATCGACAAGGTGATAGCGCCCCGATTGCACAATGACACGGCGCACCTCTGTGCTGACTTCTTTCATGTAACCGTTGTCGGCAGCATGATCACCTGCAATGCCAGCTCCGGCACTGCCGTCATCGAGTTCAAAGTCGAAGACGGCAATATCTGTACGAGCGCCCTGCGCTTGCGCTGCAACAGAGTGAGGTGTCGCGGCAAAGAAGATTAGCGGCGCGAGCGCGATAGCTGATCCCCATTTGAATTTGAATGTTCCGGACGATCTCACCGGCGTATCTCCTCCTTTGCTAAGCACCAAATGCAACCACAGCAGCACTCAAAGATCCAGCACCAGCCGCGCGGGGTCCTCCAGCGCTTCCTTGACCCGGACCAAAAAAGTCACTGCCTCCTTGCCATCGACGATGCGGTGATCGTAGGTGAGCGCGAGATACATCATCGGCCGGATCTCGATCTTGCCCGCGGCCGCCACCGGCCGCTCTTGAATCTTGTGCATCCCCAAAATGCCCGATTGCGGCACATTGAGGATCGGCGTCGACATCAGCGAGCCGTAGACCCCGCCGTTGGTGATGGTGAAGGTTCCGCCCTGCATCTCCTCGATCTTGAGTTCTCCCGCCCGCGCACGCTTGCCAAGACCGGCGATCGTCTTCTCGATGCCGGCGAGGTCGAGCGTATCGCAATCGCGCACGACCGGCACGACGAGACCCTTGTCCGTGCCGACGGCGACGCCGAGATGATAGTAATTTTTGTAGATGATATCGGCGCCGTCGATCTCGGCGTTGACGGAGGGCACCTCCCTTAGCGCGGCGGCGCAAGCCTTCACGAAAAACCCCATGAAGCCGAGTTTTACGCCGTGCCTCTGTTCGAACGCGTCCTTGTAACGGGCGCGCAGGGCCATGACTTCGGTCATGTCGGCCTCGTTGAAGGTCGTCAGCATGGCGGCGGTATTCTGGGCGTCCTTGAGGCGGCGCGCGATGGTCTGGCGCAGCCGCGTCATCGGCACGCGCTCCTCGCGATCCGTGCCGGAAGCCGGGGCCGGAGCCCGCGGCGGCGGGGCGGGGGAAGGGGCCGGAGGTTTGGCGATATAATCGAGAACATCGCCTTTGAGGATCTGGCCGCGTTTGCCGGACCCTTCCAAGGCGGCCGGGTCGAGGCCGTGATCTGCGGCGATTTTTGCCGCGGCGGGCGAGGCGGGCATGGGCGCAGGGGCTAGCGCTAGTGCCGGGGTCGCGGCGGGTGCAGGATTTGCTGGCGCCGCTGGCGGCGGAACCGGCTTGGCTTCGGCCTTGGGAGGTGCGGCGGACGCGGCGTCTCCGATTTGGCCGAGCAAAGCCCCGGGGCTCACCGTCTCGCCATCCTTGGCGACGATTTCAGCCAGGACGCCGGACGCCGGCGCGTTGACTTCGAGCGTTACCTTGTCGGTTTCAAGCTCGACGATTGGCTCGTCCGCATTTACCGGCTCGCCGGCCTTCTTGAACCACCGTCCGACCATTGCCTCAGTGACCGATTTGCCCAAGGCCGGCACGCGGATTTCAGTTGCCATATTTCCCGCCCAAAGCCGTCCGGCTTTCTCTGGAGTGCATCAAATCGAACAAGAAATGCCCCGCCGTTCAAGCCGCGAAGACGTCGTCGATGAAGGCTTTGAATTGGGCCAAATGTTTCGACATGAGCCCGGTCGCGGTGGAGGCCGCCGCGGGCCTGCCGGCATAACGCGGCCGCTTGGTTTTGCCGCCCGCCTGGCCAAGCACCCACTCAAGGTAAGGATCGACAAAATTCCAGGCGCCCATGTTCTTTGGCTCCTCCTGGCACCAGAAAATATCGGCCCCTTTGAACCGCGACAAGGCGGCGACAAGGGCCTTCAACGGGAACGGATAAAGTTGCTCGACACGCAGGAGATAGACATCGTCGATTGCCCGTTTTTCGCGCTCTTCGAGAAGATCGTAATAGACTTTCCCGGAACACAAGACCACCCGGCGCATCCGAGTATCTTCCACCAGGGCGATCGTTCCACCCGGCGCCTGTTCCCCATCATCCGGCAAAAGCCGATGGAAGGAGGCGCCGATAGCGAACTCGTCGAGCGTCGAGACCGCGCGCTTGTGGCGCAAAAGCGATTTTGGCGTCATCAGGATGAGCGGTTTGCGAATGTCGCGCTTCAATTGACGCCGCAAGATGTGAAAATAATTGGCGGGCGTCGTGCAATTCGCCACCTGCATATTGTCCTCGGCGCACAACTGGAGAAACCGTTCGAGCCGCGCCGAGGAATGTTCCGGCCCCTGGCCTTCGTAGCCATGCGGCAGGAGGCAGACGAGACCCGACATCCGCAGCCACTTGCGTTCGCCGGATGAAATGAATTGATCGAACAAGATCTGCGCGCCATTGGCGAAATCGCCAAACTGAGCTTCCCAAACGGTCAAGGCATTGGGTTCGGATAGCGAATAGCCATATTCGAAGCCAAGCACGGCCTCTTCCGACAACATCGAGTTGATGACTTCGAAATGCGCCTGTTCGTCGCGGATATTGTTCAAGGGGACGTAGCGTGCTTCCGTCTCCTGGTCGATCAACGCGGCATGCCGTTGCGAAAAAGTGCCGCGCTCGGTGTCCTGGCCGGAAAGACGCACCGGATAGCCCTCGTCGACAAGCGTCGCGAAAGCGAGCGCCTCGCCCATGGCCCAGTCGATGCCCTCGCCGGTCTCGACCATCTTGCGCCGATTGTTGAGCAGGCGCCGGATGGTGCGGTGGACGTTGAATCCTTCGGGAACCGAAGTGATGCGAAGACCAATTTCGGCTAGCCGCGCGCGGTCGACGCCGGTGCGGCCGCGGCGATCGTCCTCGGCCCCGGCCGGCGCCGGCTTAAGGCCCACCCAGCGGCCATCGAGCCAATCGGCCTTGCTCGGGTTAAAGGATTGACTGGCTTCGAACGCGGTTTCGAGATGATGCCGCCAATTCGCTTGCAGCTTCGCGACCTCGCCATCGGTCAAAACCCCCTCGGCGACGAGCTTCTCGGTGTAGATTTGGAGGGTCGTCTTGTGCGAATGGATCTTCTTGTACATCACCGGCTGGGTGAAGGCGGGCTCGTCGCCTTCGTTGTGGCCGAACCGGCGATAGCAAAACATATCGACGACCACCGGCTTATGGAATTTTTGCCGGAATTCGATCGCGATCTTCGCGGCATAGACGACGGCTTCGGGATCGTCGCCGTTGACGTGAATGATCGGCGCCCCGATCATTTTCGCGGTATCCGACGGATAGGGCGACGACCGCGAATAGCGTGGCGAGGTGGTGAAGCCGATCTGATTATTGATGATGAAGTGAATCGACCCTCCGGTCCGGTATCCCTTGAGCCCGGAAAGACCGAAACATTCGGCGATCACGCCCTGACCCGCGAACGACGCGTCGCCATGAATGAGGAGAGGCAGCACTTTCGTGCGCTCGACGACATCGTGCAGTTGATCTTGCTTGGCGCGCACCTTGCCGAGAACGACGGGATCGACGATCTCGAGATGCGACGGGTTCGCGGTCAGCGAGAGGTGAACCCTGTTGTTGTCGAAGTCGCGGTCGGCAGAGGCGCCAAGATGATATTTGACGTCGCCGGACCCCGCGACGTCGTCGGGCGTGAAGGAGCCGCCCTTGAATTCATTGAAAATCGCCTTGTGCGGCTTCCCCATGACCTGGGAAAGGACATTGAGGCGGCCACGGTGCGCCATGCCGAGGACGATGTCCTGGACCCCCAAGGCGCCGCCGCGCTTGATGATCTGCTCGAGCGCCGGAACCATGGCTTCGCCGCCGTCGAGACCAAAACGCTTCGTGCCCGTGTATTTGATGCCGAGGAACTGCTCGAACCCTTCCGCCTCGACGAGCTTGTTCAGAATTGCGCGCTTGCCCTCCTTGGTGAACGTAATTTCCTTGCCGGGGCCTTCGATCCGCCGCTGCAGCCAACTCTTTTCCGCCGGATCGGAGATATGCATGAATTGGAACCCGATGGTGCCGCAATAGGTGCGGCGCAAGATCTTCAGCATTTCGGGAATGGTCGCGAATTGAAGCCCAAGCACTCCATCAATGAAAATTTTTCGGTTGTAGTCCGCCTCCGTGAACCCATAGGCGGCCGGATGCAACTCCTCGTGATCTTTCGGGGGCTCGATGCCAAGCGGGTCGAGATTGGCATGGAGATGACCGCGTATTCGATAGGCACGGATCATCATCAGCGCGCGCACCGAATTGCGGGTCGCGCGTTGGAGCTCGCCGGGGGAAAGCAGCGCGCCCTCGCCGGCTTTCGCCTCGAGCTTGGCGCCGATCGAGGTCCCCGATTCCGCCCAATTGCCGTCGAGCGCCGAAACGAGTTCGCCGCCGGCGGCGGACGGCCAGCCGAGTTGCTTCCAGCGGGGCACTTGCGCTCCCTTCGCGATCGCGGCGCCGGCGTCGTTCATCCGCGTGAAGAATTCGCGCCACGAAGGGTCGAGAGAGGCGGGATCGCGCAGATAGCTATCCTGGAGTCGTTCGACATAAGCCGCGTTGCCGCCATCAAGAAACGACGTCCGCGCGAACGCGGAATTGGCGGCCGAGCGGCTGCCCGGCCCGCCGCCCGAACCATTGGCATTTCCATTCGCATCCCGGCGCGCCATCGTCATCTCCTTCCGGCCGAAATCCTTAAGCCCAACCGCCCAATTCATTCAAACCCGCTTTTTTTAATTTAAATTTCATCCAAGTTCGCATTGGTGGGCGGGCGAAAATATGCCTGGTTCCAGAACCAAGCTCATCGCTGCCATTTGCCGGGCGGGCGGGCATTATTGCATCCATTTCCGTCAAAAACCCAAGCCTGGCACGGTGGACCCGGTTGCCCGAACCTTGTCCATTACATGCGGACGCCCCGCGTTTTTCTCAAGACCTGGCTCATCCGCGCAGCACGCCGGCAAGGGTTTTGCCGAGCCTCGCGGGCGAGGGCGACACGAAAATGCCGGCCGCTTCCATCGCGGCGATTTTGTCTTCGGCGCCCCCCTTGCCGCCGGCAATGATCGCGCCCGCGTGGCCCATGCGGCGGCCGGGCGGCGCGGTGCGGCCCGCGATAAAGCCGACGACCGGCTTGTTGCGGCCACGCTTCGCCTCGCCGGCGATGAATTGCGCGGCATCTTCCTCGGACGAGCCGCCAATCTCGCCGATCATGACGATGGATTTGGTGGCGTCATCGGCCAGGAACAATTCCAAGACCTCGATGAAGTCGGCGCCCTTGACCGGATCGCCGCCGATGCCGACCGCGGTCGTCTGGCCGAGCCCTTCCCGCGTTGTTTGATACACGGCCTCGTAAGTCAAGGTTCCCGAGCGAGAGACAATTCCGACCGAGCCGGGCTTGAAGATATTGCCTGGCATGATGCCGATCTTGCATTCTCCGGCGGTCATCACGCCGGGGCAGTTCGGCCCAATCAGCCGCGATTTCGAGCCACACAGGGCACGTTTGACCTTGATCATGTCCGCCACGGGAATGCCCTCGGTGATGCAGACGATCAGGGGCATTTCGGCGTCGATCGCCTCGCAGATCGCGTCGGCCGCGCTTGGCGGCGGAACATAGACGACGCTCGCCTCGGCGCCGGTCGCCGCGCGCGCTCCGGCGACGGTCTCGAAGACCGGCAGGCCAAGATGGGTCGCGCCGCCCTTGCCGGGCGAGACGCCGCCGGCCATCCTGGTGCCATACGCGATCGCCTGTTTGGAGTGGAAGGTGCCGTTCTTGCCGGTAAAGCCCTGGCAAATGACCTTCGTATCCTTGGTGACGAGGATCGCCATTGCCTCAGGCCTTTCCGGCCGCAGCGACGATTTTCCGGGCGGCATCGTCGAGGTCGTCCGCCACGATGACGTTGAGGCCGGAGCGCGCGATGATTTTCTTGCCGAGCTCGACATTCGTGCCTTCGAGCCGCACGACGAGCGGCACTTCGAGGCCCGTCTCCTCAACCGCGGCGATGACGCCCTCGGCGATCACATCGCATTTCATGATCCCGCCGAAAATATTCACCAGAATGCCTCTGACTTGGGTGTCGGCGGTGATGATCTTGAACGCCGCCGCCACCTTGGCCTTGGTGGCTCCGCCGCCGACATCAAGGAAATTCGCGGGCTCCGCACCATAAAGCTCGATAATGTCCATCGTCGCCATGGCAAGACCGGCGCCATTCACCATGCAGCCGATCGTGCCGGAGAGCGCGATATAATTTAGGTCATGTTTCGACGCCTCGATTTCCTTGGCGTTCTCCTCGGTTTCGTCGCGCAGGGCGGCGATCTCCGGATGCCGGTAAAGCGCGTTGTCGTCGAACGAGATTTTGGCGTCGAGGCATTTGAGCTGGCCCTCCGCCGAGACGATCAGCGGATTGATTTCGAGCATCGCCATATCCTTGGCGGCGAAGGCCGCATAAAGCTGCGAGGTCAGCTTTTCCGCCTGTTGGGCGAGGCCGCCGGTGAGGCCGAGCACGTTGGCGACCCTCCGGCCGTGGTGCGGCATGATCCCGGTCGCCGGATCGACCGTGAAACTGGCGATCCTGTCCGGCATATGACGCGCCACTTCCTCGATGTCCATGCCGCCTTCGGTCGAAATAACGAAAGCGGCGCGGCTCGCGGATCGATCGACAAGGAGGGAAAGATAGAACTCCTTGACGATATTGGCGCCTTCCTCGAGATAAATCCGGTTGACCTGCTTGCCCCCTGGGCCGGTCTGTGCCGTGACAAGGGTCCGGCCAAGCATTTCACCGGCAAAGGTCTCTGCCTCGGCCACCGATTTGGCGATTCTTACCCCCCCTTTGCCGCCCGCCTCCTTCTCCTTGAACTTGCCTTTGCCCCGGCCGCCGGCGTGGATTTGGGATTTCACGACCCAAACCGGACCTCCCAGCTCCTCCGCCGCGGCGACGGCGTCGGCGGCCCGCAGCACCGGGATCCCGCGCGGAACCGGGACGCCGAATTCCTTGAGGACGGCCTTGGCCTGGTACTCGTGGATATTCATCTACCGTCTCTTGTCCGGCGGTCGCCCTGGCGGTTAACGGCTGACCAAGCAGTTTTCACGCCAGTTCAACGGGGCAAACGAGCTTTGAGCTGGCTGGCTTTGAGCATTTCGCGCCATGTGTATCAGACCCGCATGAACTTTTACCTATTCGGATCCGCGGCCCGCCAGGCGAAAATATGGGAATTATATCTGTTGCTTACCGCTCAATCCTTCCACGGGTCGAACTCCGCTTGCCCGGCCATCGCCACCGCGAACGGCCGCAAGGTATGCAAAACCTTCGTCGAAGAGGCGTGGTACGCCAGCACCTCGGGCAGCCGCCGGTAAGCCATCGGGCTTTCGTCGAGGCCGCCCCCGGACAGCATCACGCCACGCTCTTGCAACCATCCGTCCATCCGCGGCTTGGTGAAGGTGCGGATCGCCCGCTTGCGGCCGAACAACCGGCCCGCGCCATGGATGGTCGAATAGAGCGCCGCCTTGGCTTCCTCGCTATCGACGCCTTCCAAGATCACGGCATCATCCCCCATCGAGCCGCCGACGAAGCCCCGCTGGCCGGGAAAGGCCGGCGTCGCGCCCTTGCGGACAACCCAAAGATCGCGCCCGTCGTGCGTCTCGCGCCACGCATAATTGTGATGGTTGTGGACCATTTCCGTCACCCTGCCGCCGATGATCTGGCGCACCCGCTCGATCACCCATTCCCGGCCGGCGTAGGCATACCGCCCCGCGAGTTCCATCGCGGCGATATAACGGCGCCCGAGCTCACTGTCCTCGTCCACGACGGCGGGGGCGACGTGCATGCCGTCCTTGCCGCCAGCGGCCTTGAGGTAGCGGGTGGCGCTCGTGTGGCCTAACCCACGGCTACCGAAATGCACGCCTATCCAGACGAAGCCATCTTCGTCCGCCATCAAGTCCACGTAATGGTTGCCCGATCCGACCGTGCCGAGTTGGGCGATAGCTTTCTGGCGGTATTCTCCCATGCCGGATTCCCGCCACGCATCGCCGTCGTCAAACAGTTCATGCTCGACTAGCTCTTCGTTGACGCGCCCGACGCCGAACGAAATGACCGTGCGGACATCGGCCAGAATCGGCGCAACGCGATCTTCGATGGCGATAAACGGCGTATCGAGCCGGACGGCCATATTGCCGCACCCGATGTCGAAGCCAACGCCCGAGATGCTGATCTGCTTTTCGTAGGCGATGACGCCACCAACCGGTTGCGCATAGCCGGGATGGCCATCGGCGCAGATGACGCCCTTAACCGCGTTGCCGATAGCCATGCAGTTCCGCATCTGGGCAAGGGTATTTTCGTCGTGGTCGCCGAAGATCGTCAGCGGACTGTTCTGGAACCGCTCCTCTCGCGGGCAAAGATTGACGATCTCGGCCGCGAGATCGGCTGTCTCGCGGGCGTCCTGCGCGGCGCGGGCGGCGGCGCGGAAGCTGCACCATGCTGGCATTCCGCGCGGACTTCCGGGCTTTGCCACACGAGAATCTGGATCTATCCCGGCGGCGAGGCACATATCGCGAGCCACGATTTCCAGCGGATCGGCACGGCGCGTTGGATTTTGTGGGGGTGACATAGGGGCCGGTTCTCTCGGGGCACCGGGGGTTCATCGGGAATAAAGTATATAATTGGCAAAAATATCAGCGGGCGAGGGCCGGATTGATTGTCTTGCAAGCCTCGACCAAGTCCCGCACCGACCCGACCGATTTTTCAAACATCTGCTTCTCGGATGAATCGAGCGCGACCTCGACAATTTTCTCGACGCCCTTGGCGCCGATCACCGCCGGGACGCCGACATAGAGATCCTTGACCCCATATTCCCCGTTGAGCTTCACCGCGCAGGGAAACACCCGGCGCTTGTCCTTAAGATAAGAGTCAGCCATCGCGATCGCCGCCGCCGCCGGCGCATAAAACGCCGATCCCGTCTTCAAAAGACCAACGATCTCGCCACCTCCCTGGCGGGTGCGGCCAACAATCGCGTCGAGTCTTTTTTGCGTTGTCCAGCCCATCTTGACAAGATCGGGCAGAGGAATTCCCGCCACGCCGGAATAGCGCAAGGAAGGCACCATGTCGTCGCCGTGCCCGCCGAGGACGAAAGCTGTGACGTCCTCGACCGAGACCTTGAGTTCCTCGGAGAGGAAATAGCGGAATCGTGCCGAATCGAGAACACCGGCCATGCCGACGACCATGTTCGCCGGCAGATTCGAGGCTTTCTGCAGGGCCCACACCATTGCGTCGAGCGGATTGGTGATGCAAATGACGAACGCGTCCGCCGCGTATCGCTTGATTCCGGCGCTGACCGATTCCATGACCTTGAGGTTGATGCCGAGCAGATCGTCGCGGCTCATCCCGGGCTTGCGCGGTACGCCGGCCGTCACGACGACGACGCCGGCGCCGGCGATTGCTTCGTAGCTATTGGCCCCTTCGAAGGCCACATTGAACCCGTTGACCGGACCGGATTCGGCGAGATCGAGGGCCTTGCCCTGCGGCGTCCCTTCCGCGATGTCAAAGAGCACGATGTCGCCAAGCTCCTTGAGCGCCGCCAGGTGAGCCAGGGTTCCGCCGATCTGACCGGCTCCGATCAATGCGATCTTGCTACGCGCCATCTTGTGTCCTTCTTTCTCGCCGTGCGGCGAAAACTCGCGAAAAAACGTCCGCGGCAATCGTGAAACTTATGCAACCCTGGGAGGCCATCGGATCGCGGTGTGGAGCGGCCCTGCAAGGTCCGGGTCCTGGTTGTCCGCCCGCGGGCAACCTAACTCTAACAGTTTTCCCGGCGGTAGTGAACTTGCCGCTGCCACCCAATCCGCGGGGGAGGATCTTGGAGGCCGCGAGGGCGCCGGGCCGAAGCCAATGTCCCGCCCCTTTTCGATCGCTCGGCAAGGCCGGGAACGCGCCCTGCCCCGCGATCACGGCGCAGCGTTCGGGGCGGGCGGTTGAGCGCATTTCGGGCACGGTTCCGCCGCCAGCGGCGGGGGTGTGCGGCCGGGACCGCGAAAATGCCGCGCAAGGAATCCCGCTGTTTCCGGAATGGCGTCTCCGACAAGAATGATATCGACGCCGGCGGCGTCCTCGGCCTTGGCCGTCGGCGCGTCATAGCCGGTCAGCCACCGTCTTCAAGCGATGAAGTCGTTTTCGCGTCGCGCCGTTCTTCCTCGCGGATCTTGGTAGCATACTTCCGGGAGGCACGATAACGCTCGACGATCAGGTCGATGCGTAACCGCTCATCGTTCCAAGGCAGATGCTCGCCGATGGCACGCCTGACGTCGTTTATGTTGCGACGGAAAGCAACACGATCAACGTGATCGACGTATCCAATGGCGCCATTCTTCTCGCCGGAAAGCTATCGGCAAGCTCGTGATCGAGCTGCTTTTGCCGGTCCTTGCGCGAGGTTTCCTGCTTTGTTTTTTTGTCAGTCTTGGCCGTTGCTGTTGCGGTCATGGCTTGCTTCCTTGAGTTGGCAGGCCGCCAAGGAACGAACGCGATCGGCAACCGTACCCTCCGCCGTTGCCGCGTATTCGTCCTCGGGTTCCCGGGAACCCGTACTTCGGCCAGGATGCGTGCTGAGGGGAAGACGACGTCGACCAAAGTGCCCCGTGTTCCTTGCTCGTGACCGTAAGGGAAGCGTGGTTGGCGTCGGCCAAGGCTTTGCTCAGCGGCAAGCCGAGCCAGCGCGCGCGATTGCGAAGCTCGATAGTCCGGCCGCTTTGCTCGCTTGCCAATGATGCCGGTCGTGGCCAAAGGCCTTCAGTTTGCGAATTGAGAGAAATTTGCCCGCCTGAATCAACGGCGATGACCCGTCCCTCCTTGAGATAGGATGACGTCTCAGTGCTTCCCCGGTTGGCGATCTCGAAGGCTTGGGGTTACGCCTCGCCGGAAAGAAAGTCCCAAAAAATTATGAGAAGTCCTAGTCAACGATAGATAAGAAGATGGCGGCGAGGGCGGCGTGGTTTTTGGGATCGCGGAGATGGTGGTGAAGCCGCGGGGCCGGATCGACCATGATCGGGCATTTTGAAACGGCCTTGGTGCGGCGGCGGAACCGTGCCAGATAATGGCGGATGTTGCTGTTGTCTTGCTCGATGGGGAAGGTCAGGTCTTTGCCGGTGAAGAGCTGGCCTTTGGGGATGAGCCGGTGAAAGCCTTCCCAGTCATCGGTTATGAACGTGCGGCCTTCCATCCCGATTTTGTCGAGGTGTTTTTGACAGGTTGCATCATCACGCCGACCCAGAACCCAGGGTAGAGTTCGCCGCTGGACAGGATCAAACGCTCGCCAAAGCCATAGCTTTTCTGTCTTTTTTTGAGAAAATGGTGCATCTCGTCGAGCATCACCACGTCGACATCGGCGGGCATTTCAGGTTCCGGCAGCTTCAACGCCTCGTGCCGTATCCACTTCAGAACCGCAACATCGCTGACATTCAAAAGACGTGCAATGCCGCAGAAGCTCATATTGCCCATCGCGTAGAGCAACGTCGCCAGCGCTTTAACCGCCGCCGGTTTGCCGCGCGGCTTCGTCGCCGTAAAATTGCATCCGCACGCATGGCAGCGATAGCGCTGCAAGCCTCGCACAATTCCGTTTTTGACGTAGTCCGTCGCTTGGCAACGCTTGCAGATAATATCGGTCATGGCTCCTCCACCGGTTGATGGCCACGACCTTTCCGCTCCCATAATCGCTAAATCTATCTTACGTTAGGACTCTCCTCGATGGAGTAATCGACAACCGTTCCAAAACCTGTACGGGCCCTAATATATTCCTTGACAACGTCGCCCCACGCATTGGTGGCGCTTTGGTCTGTTACAGGTCCCTCGTCACATCCCCGCCCGGCTGGCTCCATTGCGAACATGACGAGAACGTATATAGTCGGCAGGAACGCCAATACGATTGCGCCCGGCGCGATGAATATGGCGGCCAAGAGGACAATCCAGCCGCGTTTCATTTCGTTTTCCAATACCCCGCGCGGCCATCCTCCCAGCCGCTCTTGATCCAGGGTCTCCCCCTGCTCCAGTATTTGTACCAGTTGGAGGAATTTCCCATAGCATACCCCTGAGCAATGAATCGCGGAGAGACTCTTGTCGCCGCCTTGCCAGTGTTTTGCCACGCGTCGGAGCGATCCTAATACGGCAAGCGGCACCTTATGCCCGTAGGCGACCGAAAGGAGCGTCCAAATCCGCTCTTGTTCCGCCACGGTTGAAAGGGCTTTGCCATCGAGTTTCGCCAGCAAGGTACCGGCGCCTAGAACGAGCCCTTGCCCGGTCAAGGTCATCTGGCCGGCAAAGCCGCGCGACGCAATTTTGCTGAATTGTTGGCGTGAAATGTCATTGAGTTGCATGGATTTTCCTCGGATACGGTTATCCGAGCATGGCATTTCCATCCTTGATTTTGAAGATGGGCGTCTTCAGGTGGATTATACATGTTCTCCTGCTAAAGAAGTAAGATTGCTCGTTTTTGCCTGCCGCGCCCGTTCAAAAATCCCTTCCAATCCGTTACACTGAGCGCCGCGAGACCGGCGGCGGAAGGCTTGGCAGATGGCGGAGGAGACAAGGCGCGCTGCGATCATCGGGGTCGTCACGGCGTCCGACCGCGCCAGCATCGGGCTCTATGAGGATCGAAGCGGGCCCGCCATCGTCGCCTATCTGACGAAGATCCTGACAAGCCCTTGCCATATCGTGCGAAGAATCATCCCCGACGGGTATGAGTCCGTCCGCGATACGCTGATCGATCTCGCCGACAAGGAGCATTGCGATTTGATCCTGACCACCGGCGGCACCGGACCGTCCCCGCGCGACCTGACGCCGGAGGCGACCGAGGCAGCGGCGCCGCGCATATTGCCCGGCTTTGGCGAACTGATGCGCCAGGAAAGCCTAAAGCAGGTTCCGACCGCGATCCTATCACGCCAGATCGCCGCGCATCGCGGGCCGTGTCTCGTCATCAATCTGCCGGGGAAACCGGCGTCGATCGAAACTTGCCTCAACGCGGTCTTTCCGGCGGTGCCTTACTGTCTCGATCTCATCGGCGCCGCTCATATTGAAACCGACGCGGCGATCCTAAAATCCTTCCGGCCCAAGCAATCATAGATGAGCCTCAGCGCACCGGACCAGGCAACAGCGGACCTCGACGCGGCCGAGCGAGTGGCCAAGCTCGCCGCTAGCTACAAGCCACTGCCGGGTATCCCGGATGAATTCATCGGCGCGGACGGGCGCCCGCGCGCGCATTGGCTGCGATTTCTCGCCGCGCTGATGGAACTTGGCGCCGACGATATCGGCAAGCGCTTCGCCACGGCGGACCGGCATATTCGCGACACCGGCGTGTCCTATCGCGCCTATGGGGATACGAGCGAGCGCGCCTGGCCGCTCTCGCATGTGCCGCTGCTCATCGAGGGCGGCGAATGGCGCGAGATCGCGCAAGGTATCGAGCAGCGCGCGCGGCTCCTGGAACTGGTTTTGGCCGACATTTACGGCGAGGGCCGGTTGATCGCCGCGGGCGACTTGCCCGCCGCCGCCGTCACCGGCAGCCCCGAGTTTCTGCACCCTTTGCACGGGGTGAAACCGCCGGGCGGCAAATTCTTGCATATTTACGCCGCCGACGTCGGGCGCGGGCCGGATGGCCGCTGGTGGGTCCTCGGCGACCGTTCGCAGGCGCCGTCGGGCGCCGGCTACGCGCTCGCCAACCGGCTTGTCCTGTCGCGCGCGTTCCCGGCCCATTACCGCGATATGAATGTCGAGCGGCTGGCGCCGTTCTTCGAGGCATTCCGGTTCGGCCTCACCTCGATGGCGCAGCGTTCGAACCCGCGGATCTGCCTGTTGACGCCGGGCCCTTTTAACGAAACCTATTTCGAGCAGGCCTACCTCGCCCGCTATCTCGGGCTTCTGCTGGTCGAAGGCGGCGATTTGACGATGCGCGACGGCAAGGTGCATGTCCGCACCATCGCCGGGCTCAAGCGCGCCGACGTGATCTGGCGGCGTATCGATAGCGATTTCGCCGATCCGCTCGAACTCAACGCCCGCTCCCGGCTCGGCGTGCCGGGTCTTGTCGATGCCTTGCGCGAGGGCGGCGTCGTCATCGCCAATGCGCTCGGGTCCGGCGTGCTTGAAGCGCCCGCGATGATGAGTTTCATGCCAAGACTCTGCCGCACATTGCTAGGCGAGGACCTCCGCCTTCCGAATATCGCAACCTGGTGGTGCGGCGAGGGCCAAGCGCGCCGGTCCGTCATCGCCGACATGGACGAGCTTGCGATTGCCGGCGCCTTCGGCAATCCGGTCCTCGGCTTTGCCCGCAACCAGCCGCTTGTCGGCGCGGCGCTCGACGCACACGCGAAGGGCCGGCTCGCCGCCGCCATGGCCGAGCGCGGCGTGGATTTCGTAGGCCAGGAAGTCGTCAATCTTTCGACGACTCCCGTGTGGCACGATGGCCGGATCGAGCCGCGGCCCTTTGTTCTGCGCGTCTATGCGGCGCGCACGCCGGAGGGATGGAACATCATGCCGGGCGGGTTCTGCCGCATTTCCGGCCGCGCCGACGCGCGTGCCGTGTCGATGGGCGAGGGGGTCCAATCGGCCGATGTCTGGGTGCTTGCCGACAAGCCTGTCGCGATGGTCACCTTGCTTCCCACCGGCGAGACCGTTCGCATCCGCCGTATCATGGGCACATTGCCGAGCCGGGCCGCGGACAATCTCTTTTGGCTCGGGCGTTATCTCGAGCGCTCGGAAGCGACCTTGCGGCTCATCCGCTGCCTCGCCGGCCGGATGATCGAGACCGGTGCCGGGACCGCCAATCCGGAATCGGCGGTAGCCAAGCTCACCAGCTTGCTGGTTGCGTGGCACGCGGCGCCGATTGAGGCGGTCTCCGGCGCCATGGAGCTTGCCGCGATTTCCCTGCATGGCGACGAGGACTATGGCTCGGCCCTGTCGCTCGTGCGCGATGCGCGCCGCGCCGCGTCGTTCATTCGCGAACGGCTCTCGACGGATACCTGGCGGCTTATCGGCGATCTCAATCAAAATCTTTCCATCGATGTGCCCGGGCCGCTCGCCGAAGCCGAGACTTTCGAGCGTGCCGACGCGGCCTTGCGGACGATCGCCGCGATCTCCGGCTTGGCTCAAGAGAACATGAATCGCGGCGCCGGCTGGCGCGTATTCGATTCCGGGCGGCGCATCGAGCGGGGCGTCAACACGTGCCGCTTTGCCCGCCATTTCGCGAGCGGCGATGCGCCTGCCGACGATCTCGACGTCTTGCTCGATCTCGTCAACTCGCAGATCACCTATCGTTCGCGCTATCTAATGGGCGTCGCTCTCAACCCGGTTCGCGACATGGTCGTGCTCGATTCGTTCAATCCGCGCTCGGTTGCCTTCCAGGTCGAGCGGCTCGACGAACATCTTGAAACTCTGCCCTTGCTCAGCGACGATGGAATGCTCGAGGCGCCGCGCCGCTTGATTCTGCAACTCGCCGCCGAAATCGCGACCGCGACCGCGTCAAGCCTCGACAACGAAAAGATTCTCGGCTTCGAGCAGAGCCTTCTCGGCCTCGCCGACGCGATCGCCGCGCGCTATTTCCTGCAAGGTCCGCATGTCGCCCGGGCCGACAAGTCGAGCGGCCTCGCATGATCTACGATATCCGCCATTTGACGCTTTACGAATACGGCTCGACCGTGACGTTCTCACATTGCGCGCTGCGGCTCCTGCCGACGGATGGGCCAGGACAAACGGTGCTTTCGAGCGAGCTTTGCATTACCCCCGCGCCCGCGCAAACGATCGAACGGATGTGTTTTTTCGGCAACCGCCTCACTTTTCTTACGATCGAAACCGCGCATCGCAAACTGATCGTGGAGGCCAATACAAGCGTCGAGATCGACCGGAGCGAGCCGCTGAACATAAGCGAAACTCCGGCGTTCGATATGGTGCGGGAGGAAGCTTTTGCCAGCACGTCCTTCGATAGGGACTCGCCCGCCCATTTCCTGCATCCAAGCCGCCTTGCTCCGCGCTTCGAACCGGCGTCCGATTACGCGCGCGAAAGCTTTCCGGCCGGGCGCCCGGTCCTCGATGGCGCCAGGGAATTGATGCGGCGGATCAAGGCCGATTTCAAATATGACACGAAAGCGACCGTGGTCTCGACGCCGCTTTCGGAGGCCTTCGGGAAGCGGCGCGGCGTGTGCCAGGATTTCGCTCACATCATGATCGCCGGCTTGCGCGGCATCGGTCTGCCCGCCGCCTATATTTCTGGCTATATCCGCACCATTCCCCCTGCCGGTAAAAAGCGCCTCGAAGGCGCCGATGCGATGCACGCCTGGGTATCGCTCTGGTGCGGCGACGCGCGCGGCTGGGTCGGCCTCGATCCGACCAATGCGATGATGATCGGCAACGATCATATCGTGCTCGCGAAAGGCCGCGACTATGCCGATATTTCCCCCGTCGCCGGAATTATCCTCGGCTCGCGCGAGCAGGATGTCGATGTTAAGGTCGATGTCGTGCCGAGAGTGTGAGTGGCAAAATGCTTTGCTGCCAGAGGCGCCAAGAGGAGGCGCCGAGTTAGGGATAGAAGTCTCAACGCGCGGCATAAACCTTCAGGGTCGCGTGGACGAGCCTTTCTCGCCAGCCTCCGATGCTTGCCGGCGAAGCCACGCCGGCACGGCCGTTCCATCGTCCCCTTGCGCCACCTTGCCGCCGCGAAAGCCAAACGTGCCTTTCGTCTTGCCGCGGCGACGCGCCGTTCGGTTGTCCTTCGGCTCTTGTAGCGCCGCGCGGGCGGGCCGCCCGCCGTTCGGGCGTCGTTTTCCCTCGTCACGTGCTACGATCAAACAGGCCCGATCCAAGAGGCAAGGCGGAAACTTATCGCAACGCGCCAATCTCTTCGCCCGCGCTTCGATCCTTGCTCGCGCCGGACTCGCGGTGGATCGGATAAGTCTGTTCATGGCGTTACTTTTCTCGCGAGGACTAAGCCCCCTGCGCGCCCCACCCCGAGGCGCGCGGCGCCGCTCCTCTCTTTCAACGATGACCGCGACATCGCGTGGAAGTCCTTGTAATCCCATTGAGCTCACCGAGGTCAGCAATCACGCCATTGCCGATCGCGGCCTTGAGCGCATCCGAATCAGAGTGTGGCGCAAAACAGGTGAGCGCAGCGAAGCTGGCACAAACCTTCCAACCTTTGCTCAATGGACCAGCGTTTCCGGCTTGCCTACAAGCATGGCGTCTATAGGGTCCGATCATCCAGCGCGCGGCCGGTAACCAACTCCGGGGTCTTGCGTGTTCAAAAAAATCCTTATCGCGAACCGTGACGAGATCGCTGCCCGGTGATTGCGACGGCGCGGCGAATGGGGATTGCGAAAGGCGCCGTCTATTCCGATGCCGACAAGGACGCGCCGCATGTGGCACTGGCGGACGAGGCGATGCGGATCGGGCCGCCGCTCGCGGCCGCCTCGGCGCTGAGCATCGCGCTCGCCACCTTCGCCCGCGGCGGCCCGACGGGTCTTTATGGTGAAAGAACCTAGCTCGCCATGGCCGGCCATGTGCTCGCGCTTTTCGCGGCGGCGCTCAAGCGCCGGATCTAGGGGTGATCCATGATCATGCCTCACCCCCATAGTTCGCGCGCGGGCGGGTAAACGATCGAGCCTTCATAAACAAGGCCATCCGGGCGGTCCCGCGCGAGTAGAAGGGGTCCGTCGAGATCGACGAAACGCGCGTGGGCCGTGAGCAGAAGCGCTGGAGCCATCGCGAGCGAGCTTGCAACCATGCAGCCGATCATGAGTTCGAAGCCGAGGCCTTCGGCCTGCTTCACCAGGGCCAACGCCTCGGTGAGCCCCCCCGTCTTGTCGAGCTTGACATTGATCGCGTCGTAGCGCGCGCGCAGATCTTCGAGCCCGGTGCGATCGTGAACGCTCTCGTCGGCGCAAATGGGAACTATATGTTCGATGTCGGCAAGCGCCGAATCCCGGCCCGCCGGCAGCGGCTGCTCGACCAAGGCCACGCCGGCCTTGGCGCAGGCTTCGAGACTGCGTTCAAGGCCGGCTTCCGCCCAGGCCTCGTTGGCGTCGGCGATGAGGGTTGCGTCGGGCGCGGCGGCGCGCACCGCGACGAGCCGCGCCGCGTCGCCTTCGCCCGCGAGTTTGATTTTCAACAGCGGCCGCGCGCGTGCCAAGGCTGCCGCCTCTGCCATTTCCTCCGGAGTGCCCACCGAGATCGTGAAGGCGGTCGCGACCGGCACCGGCGGCGCGGCGCCCGCGAGCACATGGGCCGGAACGCCGCTTCGCTTGGCCGCCAAATCCCAAAGCGCGCAGTCGATGGCGTTGCGCGCGGAGCCTGGGGGCAGAAGGGTTTGCAAAAGGACGCGATCCGCGCCCGCCTCGATCGCGGAACGAACCGAACCGATTTGGGCGAGGACCGAATCGACCGTCTCGCCGTAGCGCGCATAGGGAACGCCTTCGCCGCGCCCGCGGCACGCTTTGTCCTCGATCGCCGCCACGACGACGGCCGCCTCCGTCTTCGCCCCGCGTGAGATCACAAAATTGCCGAGAATAGGAAAGCGTTCAATGGAGGCGGCGAGGCGGGGCATGAGGCTGGAAATCTCATATGAATGTTAGCAGCCGGCAGGAGTTGTCGCATAGGGCTCTTCAGGAGAGCGCTTATCTAACCATCCGGGACGGGTTTGCCGCGCCGGCGAAACATCCAAAGGATGAGCGCGAGGACGAAAGGAACCGAAAGAGCCGTCGCGGCGACGGGATCGAAGGCGTCGATTTTCCGGTGCGGCCCCTCGAAGATGAGATGCACGATGGAAAGGAGATAATAGGTAATCGCGGCGATGGAGATGCCTTTGATGGCTTGCCGCAATTTCACTGGCGCGACCGCCGGCGTTTTGGAATTTTGGTCTTCCGTCACCCTGTCGACCCCTGGGCATGGCTCTTCCATGATAAAGCCGGGGGAGGCTAACGGCGCCGGGACCCTGCGGCACCGGCAGGCCACGGGCAAAAAAGCGTTTGTTTCATGCTTTTCCACGCTTGATATGGAATATAAAGAGGCCATCCGCCGCCTCCTGGCCCTCCAGCGTGTCGCCGGTCTCGCGCAGGAGATGCGGAATATCGATAACGGCGAGCGGATCGGTGCATTCGACGGTCAGACGGTCGCCATGTGCGAGCCGGCGCAGCATCTTGCGAGTCCGCAGCGCCGGCAAAGGACAGTTCAGGCCACGCAGATCGAGAAGCATCGAGGAACATCCAAATCTCATCCTCGGCGGCGCTTTAAACTTTGGCGTAAAGGAGGGTAAGGGATGCGCGCCTCGGTTTCCAGCAAACCTTTGCGGAGTTTCGAACCATGCGGGTAATCGGCCTTGCCGGGTGGAGCGGCGCGGGCAAGACGACCTTGATCGTCAAGCTAATCCCCTATTTGCGCGAACGCGGCATCGTTGTCTCGACGCTCAAGCACGCGCATCATGCGTTCGATGTCGATCAGCCCGGCAAGGATTCCTACCTCCATCGCGAGGCCGGCGCGCGCGAGGTCCTCGTCGCCTCGTCCCGGCGCTTCGCGCTTATGCATGAATTGCGCGGTGCCGAAGAGCCCGGCCTTGCCGAACTTCTGCGGCGCATGAGTCCGGCCGATCTCATTCTCGTCGAGGGTTTTAAGCGCGGCGCGCATGTCAAAATCGAGGTTTTCCGCACGGCAAACGCGAAGCCCTTTCTTTACCCAGACGACCCGACGATCGCCGCGCTCGCGACCGACGCGACGGACGGTCAGCCGTTACATTTGCCGCACGCACATCTTGACGACATCGCGGCCATCGCGAGCCTAATCCTCGCGCTCGCCCGGCCTATCGAGGAAACCGTTGCGCGCCTTGGCAGGGCGTGACGGCGATCCCTGCGACGGGATCCAATCGCTCTAAATGGATTACCGGCTGATCAGGTCGCCTTGCCGCCCTGCCCTCTTCGTCCCTCTAAACGCACGGAGAATTACCATAATGAGCGAGACCGCGTCCGCCGGTATCGGCCTTCCGCGCCACAATGCCGTGCGGTTCATCGTGCTTCTTGGCGTCGTCGACCTATTCGCCGATATGACCTATGAAGGCGCGCGCAGCGTCACCGGCCCTTACCTTGGCGTCCTCGGAGCGAGCGCTGCCATCGTCGGCGTTGTCGCGGGTTTTGGCGAGTTCTTGGGCTACGCGTTGCGGCTTGTCTCGGGTTATCTCAGCGATCGCACCAGCAGCTATTGGCCAATCACGATTGTTGGCTATGTCATCAATCTCTTCTCCGTGCCGCTCCTTGCGTTGACCGGCCGCTGGGACCTTGCGGTTGTCCTGATCGTCGCCGAGCGGGCAGGCAGGGCAATCCGCGTCCCGGCGCGCGACGCGATGCTGTCGCACGCGGGCAGTCAAACCGGGCTCGGCTGGGGTTTTGGCCTGCACGGCGCGCTCGATCAGACCGGCGCCGTTCTCGGGCCCCTGATCGTCGGCGCCGCGCTTTATTTAAGAGGCGGCTATCAGCATGCATTCGCCATATTGGCGATCCCCGCAGTGCTCGCGATGACGGTGCTCTTCGCCGCTCGCCATTTCTATCCGCGTCCGCGCGATCTCGATGTGGCGCCCCCCAATTTGACGGCTGGGCATTTGCCGCGCCGGTTCTGGGTCTACGTCGCCGCCGCGGCCTTGATCGCGGCGGGCTATGCCGACTTTCCGTTGATCGCATTTCATTTCGGCAAGACCGGCTTGATCGCGCCGGTTTGGATCCCCGTTCTTTATTCGCTCGCCATGGCGGCCGAAGCGATGGCGGCTTTGCTCCTCGGCCGCTTGTTCGACCGGATTGGCATCGGCGCGATGATCCTTGCCACTTGCGCCTCGGCGCTCGGCGTCCCCCTCGCCTTCCTTGGTGGTTCGGCCGCGGCGATGACCGGCATGGTGTTGTGGGGCATCGGCATGGGCGCCCAGGCATCGGTGATGCGCGCGGCGATCGCGGCGATCGCGCCTGCTTCGCAACGGGGCACCGCCTATGGCATTTTCAACGCCGCCTATGGCGTCGCCTGGTTCGCCGGGAGCAGTTTGCTCGGCGTGCTTTACGACTGGTCCGTGCCGGCGCTCGCCGCTGTCTCCTTCTTGCTGCAAGGCGCGGCAATGGCGATTCTGTGGCGGGTCTGGCAGGCCGCCCCTGATCGTTGCGTGGGGAAGGGCAACTGAAAGTCCGCGAGTTGCAGCTTGCCGGATTCGAGCGAAAGTTTCCTCGCCTTGCCACGGTTCGATTTTTTGCCTAGGACTGAGCAACCTCAAAGGGGGTGGGGTTCCCCGACACCGCCGAAGAGGCGGATGATGTCTGCCGCCCGGTAAAGATACGGGGGAGGATTATTGCGTGCCCGCCAATCAATGCGGTTTTGCCTGCTCTTTTTTCCTGCCATTTCCCGTCCCCGCGCATGATAGCCTTCAGCAGGCATGGCCGCGATCCCAGATGGATCGCCAGCCGCCGCTTTTCCTCTTTCACGCCCCTCCGCATCGTCAGGACAATTCATGACCGGTGTCTGGGCGCTTGCCGCACTGTGGTTTGGTCTTGCCCTGATCGCGAGCCTGGTCTCGATCTGGTTCCGCGGCTCGACTGCCCTTACGGAGATCATAATCGGGATAGTCGCGCAATTAATTATCGGCGCCATCATTGGCACGGGCGTACTCGGCACCGATGACATCTGGGTAAAGTTTCTCTCTGGCAAGGGCGTGCTCGGCGCCGATGACATCTGGGTAAAGTTTCTCTCTGGCGCGGGCGCGATCCTCCTGACGTTTTTGGCGGGCGCCGAACTCGATCCATCGATTTTCAAGCGCAAGTGGAAGGAAGCAACCACGGTCGGGCTCGCGAGCTTCTTTTTCCCATTTCTGGGATGCGCGGCGGCGGCCCACTATTTCTTCGGATGGGGAGTGATGCCGAGTTGGCTTGCCGGGATTGCCCTGTCGACGACTTCGGCGGCCATCGTATACGCCGTGACGCTCGAATTCGGTTTCAATACAACCGAGTACGGCAAAACGATTTTGGTCGCTTGCTTCGTGACCGACCTCGTGTCGGTCGCCGCGCTTGGTCTCATCTTCGTTCCGTTCACGATAAGGACTTTGATATCCCTCGGGATTGCCGCCGTGGTCTTGTTCGTTCTTCCGTGGATCACCCCTCGCCTCCTCAAGCGGTTTGGAGGCCGGCTTTCCGAGATCGAGACAAAGTTTCTGCTTTTTTGCCTTCTTGGAATGGCCGCGCTCGCCGACTGGGCCGACAGCGAAGCGGTCCTTCCCGCCTATCTCGTCGGAATGGTGCTTGCCGGAACCGTAGGCAAGGATCACGCACTAATCCGGCGTTTGCGTACGCTGACTTTCGGATTGATGACGCCATTCTATTTCATCCTCGTGGGCACTTTTGTTTCAATTCCCGCGCTTATCGCGGCGCCAGCTGCTTTCATTTTTTTTCTTACTGTCAAAATGGCGACCAAATTCGTTGGCGTTCTTCCAGTAACGAAGCTCTTCGGCTCGCCAAACAAAGAGGCGGTTTACACTACCCTCCTGATGTCGACGGGGCTAACCTTTGGGACGATCGCATCCCTGTTCGGCCGGTCGCACGGGATCATCGATAGCAGCCAGTATTCAACCTTGGTGGCGGCCATCATCGGAACCGCGATCATCCCCACGATTGTCGCCAATACATTCTTTCTGCCAACCCACTTGCTGCCTCGACACGAACCAGAAATGGCGCCATCACAAAGGAGTGGCGTGCTCGGCAAAATCCTTCATGCCAACGACGGATCGGAATATGCGTTTCACGCGCTGGGGGTAGCACTTGCGATAGCGAAACAGAACGATTCAGAACTGCACATGGTGTCCGCCGAAAAGATCGGCCATGTACCTGAATTCACCGGAGAGGTGACGGAAAACACCGGAACTGCCTCCCGGCGCATCCGCGGGGTCCTTCAACGCGCACGCGCGATGGCGGAAGAGAGCGAAGTGAAACTGCATACTCATGTCGTGGCCGGAAATCCGGTGCGGAGCATTGTTGACCTCGCGGCCGAACTCAACGTGGAATTGCTCGTGATCGGGGCGGGAGCTCATTCGACGTTATATGAGCGTTTGGTTGGGACCCGCGCGGATCGTATCATGCGACTCGCCCAGTGTCCGGTGCTTGTCGTGAAGTGACCCGTGAGATGCGCGTCATCCGGCGAACACGAGCAAAACGGAGGCGGCGAGTAGGTTTGAGGCGCAAGGCCGGATTCATTTGCGGTGCGCTGATCAGGCCGGTTCGCGCGAAGTGGAATGTGCGAGACGAAGACGGCCAAAAACCCGTGGCCATGTCAAAGTTCTTAGAGTCTGTCCCGGAACTTCATCATGGATTACAGAGCTTTCTTAGCATGATCCGGATGGAGGCGAGGCGGAGGAAAGCAAGCGCGTTACGGGTTAGGTTTTCAAAATCCTTGGCCAGCCTGCGACAACGGTTGAGCCAGGCGAAGGTGCGCTCGACAACCCATCGTTTGGGCAGGACAACGAACTTTCTCAGCGCGGGCCGCTTGACGATTTCGATTTCCCATTCACGGCTGATCGCCGCCACGGCGGCGGCCATTTGGGGGCCTTGATAACCGCCATCGGCGATGATTTTGGTGATGAAGGGAAACAGGGGACGCAGTTCCTTCAACACCAATGGTCCACCGTCGCGATCCTGAATGTCGGCGGGATGAACCACGGCTGCAAGTTTCAGACCGAGCGTATCGACCGCGATATGGCGTTTTTTACCGTCGATCTTTTTGCCGGCGTCATAGCCGTGCGGATCGATCCGCGCCCCCCTTTTTCCGTGCTTTTCACGCTTTGACTGTCGATGATGGCAACGGTTGGACTGACGGCGCGGCCAGCCTGTTCTCGACACAGGACGTAGAGCTCATGATGAAGGCGCAAAAGCGTGCCATCATAGTTCCAAAGATCGAAATACCTGAAAACAGTGCTTTTCGATGGCAGGTCTTTCGGCAGGTAGCGCCACTGGCAACCCGTGCTCAGAATATACATGATTCCGTTGACCACTTCGCGCATGTCCACGCGGCGTTTGCCGCCACCGCGCTTCGCCGGAGGTATCAACGGCTCCACCAGCCCCCATTCCTCGGCCGTCAAATCGCTCGGGTATCTCTGTTGGCTCCGGTCATAACGGCCCCGGTTTTCTTTCGTCCACATCGGCGGCCCCTCCTCAAATCAGGCCACCTCTCTTGATCACAAATGATTCTTTTGATTCAAGAAGTTTCAGAACAGACACTTAGGTCGAAGGGCGCCTATCGAATCGGCCGGGGTCTCGACGCCTAGGCATTCCTCGCTTGGGTATTGGTCGGAATTCCGCTCGCCTGGGGCGTGTGGCAGACCTTACCGAAACGCCGCGAAAATCTTTCAATAAGCGGCACAAGCGGGCCCGCGAAGGGCCGTGGCTATAGTTGGGAATCTCCAGACCCATTGGCGCTCCCCGAGTCGGTTGCTTGCGCGTCAAGCAATGCCAAATCCTTTTTGCTCGCGTGAATTTCCCGTTCGAGATGAAGCAGGACCGCGCGGCTGTGGCCGCTCGCCGAATTTCGCGTTGCGGAAAGCGTCTTTTCGGCACGCTCGAGGCGCGCTTCGATTTCCTGACGGCGCGCCTTGCGTCCTTGCGGCATGCGGCTTTCCCCCTAAATTCGCTTGGGCCGCCAGCTCAAGGCCACCCAGTTTGGGGAGCACACACGAAACTTGCGGCGGCAGTGCGGCGAGGATTCCGCGGGTTCCAAATGAACTGCCGGTTGCAGTCATGATCGCGCCATGAGTTCGACAGCTAGACCGTAAATTCGCAACCGGGTGGACTCTGGCATCGCGGCGAGGGTTTCGAGATAGACCTGACCGGCACGGCACATTTTTGCGTCGCTGATGGGCGGATCGCCGGCCTTGCCATCGAGAAGCGCTTCGATTTCCGGGGTGTCGAGACCTTTGGCGCGCAAGGCCATTTCGAGCGCGTCGAAATCCGTCTCGGTCGGTGCCGGCCTTTCGATCCGCTTGATTTCGCCATCATGGATGGCATCGATGCCGGCAATGGCCATGGCGGCGACAAGACCACGATTTTGCGCCGAAAATTCAAAAAAGCCGGGGCTCTCGCCGCCATGGAGAAAATCGACGCATAGGCGCGGATCCTTGGCCGCGAGCGCTCGCAACATTGCGAAATGCAATTCAAAAATATGTTCCAAGGCCTGCCGGCCGGCTTTGGCCGCCAGAATCCCGCGTGAAAGGCGCAAGGAGCGGGCGGCTTCCGCGATAAGCAGATCGGCGCTTGCAATCTCGCCGCGTGCGGCGGAACGCTTCGCAAAGGCCGCGAGAAATAACTCGTATTCCGAAGGAAAGACAGTTTTCAGGCGATCGAAGAAAGCCGCGTATTCTGGCGCCGTTTTGAGCTTTTCCTCAAACGCACGCCGGGCGCCGTCGATTTCAAAAGACGGCGTCCCAAGCTCGCCCGGGCGCGGGGACGCCGTTGCGATCAAGGGCACGGACGACGTTTCCGGGCGGATCGCCTTTTGCAGAAGGGCCGCGCCGGTGATTATCCCGGCAAGGGCGGCAAGGCCCAACAGCACGAGCCGCAAAATATTCACGCGCGCGGTCTCCCATGCCGGGTTACTTGAACGCAATTCCTGACTTTGCCCAAAACGGCGGCAACCGGCAAGCCCTGCCGGGCTCAGGCGGCGGGGGAGTTCCGCCTGCGAGGAAACGGCGGCTCCCCTGAAACGAGCTTTGGCCGGGCGTGATCCCGGACGTTCGCCGTAATATTAGAATGTGAGCTTCATGCCTGCGTAGATCGTGCGGCCATTGCACGGAAAGTAAATTGAAGTGGACCCCGCGGGCGGGACCGCTGGGGCCGGTTTCTTGGTTGGAAGTCCGGCCGTTCCTTTCTCCTCAATCGATCAAGCTGCTTTCCGCCGCTGCCGCGGCCGCGGGCATGCGGGCCACGCGCCGGCGTTGGCCAGGCGCGGCGTCCTGTCCACGGCTTTCCCGCCGGGCGCGCCCGTGATGCCGCCGCGCGATGAAGACATTGTCCTTCCGCCGGCCGCGCCCATCCATCGGGACGCGGATGCCGGCGGCGAGCGTGCCGGCGAAGGCCGCGCCGGTAAACCGGCTGCCCTGGCCGGTGTCGAAGATCTCCGGCTTGCCACGGCGCGCCAGCGCCTCCTCGAGCGCCGGGACGCGGAACGGGACACCCCTCGTGTTCGGCAAGCGCCAGGCGCCGCGGGAGATCCGGGAATATCTTGTGCCCCGGTGCCGGCTTCGCCGTCCGCGGCTCCGGCCCCGGCGCCGCGATGCCCGTCCGCCGCATCCGCCGCCGCGCATGTTCGCGGTTGATCGCCCGCCCCCGCGCCCGCGGCATCGCCGTCATCCGCCGCGAGCCGGGGAACGGCCGCGCCGCGAACAGCGCGCCGGTCCGCCGCACCGGCGCGGGATCGCCGCCGTTGGCGGGCCGCGGCTTGCAATGGAAGCCAGGGCGGGCAAGGCCGGGAAGCTTGCATGGCTTGCGGACCGGCGGCGCGATGCCGCCGTCAACCCGCACTCCGCGGTCCGGGACGCTCATCTTCCGGACCTGTTGGCTAAAAAATCCCGCTCATGGCGGGCTTGTCGAACCATCCGCCGTCAACTGGCCAATCTTGGCGCGCGGCTTCGCGATCTCGCGTTCCCGGATCGCCCCGGCGCCGTCGCCAACGCCGGCGCCCGCGCCGAAAGCGCGGGCGGCTTGCTCCGGCGGCTGCTTCTTCCAAGCGTAAACCGGATTCGGACGGACCTCGCGACAGTGCGCCAGGTCCGCCGCCGCCTGCTCGCGCGGCGCCTCGAGGGCAATTCTTGCCTTCGGCGCCGCGGCGATCCTCCGTCTCGCCTTCCTCGTCATTTGCCGCTCCCTTCACCATGACCGAACGGCCTCGCCTCCAATTCATCAACCGGCCCCAAAAACCAGGTCCATTTCATTGCCTCCTCTCGACCAACGCCGGCGTCGCCTCTTTGCCGCCGCCGAAGCCAAGGCGGCCGGCGATGGCGGCCGAGCGGCGGTTTCCCGCGTCACACCCATCGCCGCGCGCACGATCGGGCATGGCTTGCGGGCGTGGCTTGAAAGATCTCGCGGCGCCGGGGCGGCCACCGCCCGGTCACCTCGCCGGTAAGCAGGCGCCCGCAATGCGCGCGTTAAGATGGATCCAAAGCTGCTTGAGGATCGCCGCGGCGCGGAAATCGAGGGGGATCGCGGTGTCCGGCGGGACCGCGGCCTTTCTCGCCGTCCTGCTTGGCGCTGCCTTTTTTTGGGGTGTTGCGGCGCGTCGAGGAGCGGCGCGCGAAGAAGAGCGATGCCGGAAACGCGCGTGCGGCGGCCGGCCGGGCCGCGGCGCGCGGGATGGTTTGGACCACCGGGACGTCCACCGGAGTGCCCGCACAACGGCATTGACGCGCGAAACCCGCTGTGCGACCACCTGGCGCCGCATGAAGCCGCGATCGCGGGCGGTTAGCTCAGCTGGTAGAGCATCTCGTTTACACCGAGAGGGCCGGCGGTTCGAGCCCGTCACCGCCCACCACCGCGTGGCACGCCGCGATCGCCGGTGTTGTGCCGCGCTTGCGCCCGGGCCGGACTTTGCCCGTTGCCGGCTAACCGCGCCCGCGCTTGACTCGGCGGCCCCGCGCCTATCCTATCCGGCGGGTGTCGCCGCGGCCATGGCGCCGCCGCGTCGCGGGGGAGTAGCTCAGTTGGTTAGAGCGCCGGCCTGTCACGCCGGAGGTCGCGGGTTCAAGTCCCGTCTCTCTCGCCATTGCCCATGGCAACGAGCCGTAAGCGGCCGATTTCCTTGCCGAGCATCCGCAAATCCTGCCATGCCAGCTTTTTTTGCGCGGGTTGGCGCAGAAGATAGGCCGGATGCAGCATGGCGAGTGCGGGGATCTCCTTGCCGCCCACGGCAAAGGCGAACCAGCGTCCGCGCATGCGCATGACGCCCGCCTTGCCGCCAAGGAGCGTCTGCGCCGACGCGGCGCCAAGACAGACCAGAATTTGAGGGTCCACGAGTTCGATTTGGCGGCGGGTGAAGGGCAAGCACGCCGCCGTTTCAAGCGGCGTCGGGGTGCGGTTTCCCGGCGGCCGCCAAGGCACGACATTGGCGATATACACTTTGCCGCGGTCGAGCCCGATCGCGGCCAGCATCTTGTCGAGCAATCGGCCGGCGCGGCCGACGAAAGGCACACCCTCGCGGTCCTCGTCGGCGCCGGGCGCCTCGCCAATGAACATAATCTCCGCGCCCGGGTTGCCGTCGCCAAAGACGAGCCGGGTCGCGGTCGCCTTCAGGCCGCAGCCGTCGAAGCGCGAAAGTTTTTCGCGGAGATCGTCAAGATCTTTCGCGGCGGCGGCGTCCCGCGCGGCCGCGATGGCCCCGGCGGGAACCGCGGCCGGAGGCAGCATGCCGCGGCGGCTAACTTCGATCGTCTCCGGCGGCGCGGCTTCGAGGCGGCGCATTTCCGCGCCGGGGCACCCGCCGGCGCGGCTTTCGGCGAAGCGGTCATGCGGCACATCGTCGACGGCGATATCGGCGCCCATGTCCGCGTGCCAGCGGAGTATTCCGGCCAAACCTTCAGCCATGATCAAAACCCGCGAAACGCTCGCCGGGGAAAAGTCCCTCCCCGGCGGCGTCCCGGCGGAAGGTTCTTCATCGATGCGGGAAACAAGACGCGGGGGGAGGGGGGCCGCTTCGGCCGACCCTATCCCAGCGCGCATTGAAGTCCAAGGCTCCATCGTATACGATTATCGGTCCCCTTATCTGTAAAGGCCTGGATTTGATCCATCGGTCAACGTCGGATTTCGCCATTCATCCAACGGCGGAAATTATCGGCGAGGCGGAATCAATTCTGGCAAGGACGCGAGCTGCGCCCGCGCCACAAAGCCGGTGCCATAGCCCGTTGCTTGCAACGGGCGTTCTTCCGAACGCCCTATGGCATCCTTGCCAGAATCGATCCGCTCGCCAAACGCGCCGCCAAGAGATGAATGGCAGGTTGCGATGTCCCCTGCCAGCGCCCGAAATCTCAAATCCCAACTTTTACACCTTATCAGGCTTGGTTGCGGCTCCTTGACCCCTTTTCGCCGGGGGGTGCGGATGCCATTGTTGCCCAATCGTCCGCCCATCGTAAAACGTTAGGGACGTCAACGAAAACGGAATTCTTGCCGCGCAAGGATCGAAAACCACCATGACCGAGGCAGAAATCAGATTGCCGCCGCGCGAAACCATGGATTTCGATGTGGTGATCGCCGGCGCCGGCCCCGCCGGTCTTTCCGCCGCGATCCGCCTCAAACAGCTTAGCCCGGAAATTTCGGTCGTTGTCGCCGAAAAAGGCGCCGGACTCGGCGCCCATATTTTGTCGGGCGCGGTGATCGATCCTTGCGCTCTCGACAGACTTCTCCCCGATTGGCGCCAGGATCGAGACCGGCCGCTGACGACGGAAGTGACCGCCGACCGGTTCTATGTGCTCGGCCCCGCGAAGGCGCTCCGGCTGCCCAATTTCATCATGCCCCGCCTCATGAACAATCATCGCAATTTCATTGGCTCGCTCGGCAATGTCGTGCGCTTTCTGGGGGCCAAGGCGGCGGCCTTGGGCGTCGATATCTTTCCCGGCTTCGCCGGCGCCGAGGTCCTTTATGGCGAAGCCGGCGCGGTTTTGGGCATCGCCACGGGAGACATGGGAATCGCCCGCGACGGAAGCCTCAAGAGCAACTTTGCGCGGGGCATCGCGCTTCATGGCAAATATACCTTGATCGCCGAGGGGGCGCGGGGCTCGCTCGCCAAGGAGCTGATCGCGAAATTCGGCCTCGACAAAAATCGCGAGCCGCAAAAATTCGGCATCGGCCTAAAGGAGCTTTGGCGGGTCGATCCCTCCCTGCACCGGCCAGGCCTCGTCCAGCATACCTTCGGCTGGCCGCTCGACGATCGCACCGGCGGCGGCTCGTTTATTTATCATTTCGAGGACGGACTCGCCGCCGTTGGTTTCGTGGTTCACTTGAACTATTGGAATCCGACACTGTCTCCATTTGACGAATTTCAGCGCTTTAAGACGCATCCGATGATCGCGCCTCTGTTCCAAGGTGGAGAGCGGATCTCGTTTGGCGCCAGGGCGATCGCCGAAGGCGGCTGGCAATCGGTGCCGAAACTCGTCTTTCCCGGCGGCGCGCTCATCGGCTGCGCGGCGGGGTTCGTCAACGTGCCACGCATCAAGGGTTCGCATAATGCGATACTTTCGGGAATGCTCGCGGCCGAACATGTGGTTGCCGCGCTG
The DNA here is from genome assembly GCA_963706215.1 of uncultured Alphaproteobacteria bacterium. Lineage (GTDB taxonomy): Bacteria > Pseudomonadota > Alphaproteobacteria > Rhizobiales > Beijerinckiaceae > Methylocapsa. The sequence continues at coordinate 2,296,114 of OY970154.1, forward strand.
GAAGCGGGGCGCGCCCATGACGAAGTCATGGCCTATGAAGAGGGGTGGCGCGGCGCGGCCCTCGGCCGCGACCTTTACAAGGTCCGCAACGTCAAGCCGCTGTGGTCGAAATTCGGCACCAGGGCCGGCATTGTGCTCGGCGGCCTCGACATGTGGGCGAATGAAATTTTCGGCGCCTCGCCGCTCGGCACCCTGGCCCATGGCGGACCCGATCATGCGAGCCTGAAACCGCTTGGCCAGGTGACGCCCATTCAATACGAAAAACCGGATGGCAAGCTCACGTTCGACCGGCTCGCCTCGGTTTATGTTTCCAACACCAATCATGAGGAAGACCAGCCCTGCCATCTGCACTTGAAGGACCCGTCGATTCCGATCGGGCGAAACTTGCCGGACTATGGCGAGCCGGCGCGGCTCTATTGCCCCGCCGCCGTCTATGAGGTGGTCTATGGCAACGAGGAGTTGAAGACGGACCCGCGTTTTGTGATCAACGCGCAAAATTGCGTCCACTGCAAGACGTGCGACATCAAGGACCCGGCGCAAAACATCGATTGGGTGCCGCCGGAGGGCGGCGGCGGCCCGAATTATCCGAATATGTAAGGGCTTTCGCTAGGGCCTGTTTGCAATCGGGGATTCCCAATCGAGCAGGAATTTGATTTACGCACCTGCCATGTCAGGCTAGGCAGATCAAGCCCCTAGGCGGCGCAAAAGTCAGGCGCATGAGTCCGCTCCTGGCGCAATGGAGACCTTTGAACCGACGCCCGCTGGGGGCCGGCCGGTATCCGGGGACTGTCCACACCGCGCTGCCGCGCGTCTCTTTTTCCTCAGTTGGGATGATTGGCCGCGTGCGGGACCGCCCGCGCGGGCGATGTGACGCGCTCGCGCCGCACGCCGAGACCCATGAGGCGGGCGGGCAGGCGGCGCAGGACCGGAAAAGCGACGAAGAGCCGCAGGAACCGCGGCGGCGCGATCTTGCCCGTGCCGCCGAGGACTCGGGAAATAATTCTTTTTTGAATTACGACCTGGATGGCCTGGATGACTTTCGTTGGCCATTCGCGCCGCTTTTGCACTTGCGCCAGAAGCTGATCGCTCGGCGGCCCCTTGCCGCGCAAGGGCAGGGCGAGGATATTGGCCGCCGCGATCGCGTCTTAAATCGCGAGATTGATGCCGACGCCGCCGACCGGCGACATCGCATGCGCGGCGTCGCCGATGCACAAAAGCCCCGGCTTGTGCCAAAGCGGCAGCCGGTCGACCGCAACGGTTAGGAGCTTGACGTCATCGAAGCTTTGGAGGCCGTCAACGCGATCGGCGAGGAACGGAGCCAGCGTGGAAATATGGTCGCGCAGGGAGCTTATGCCTTGCGTCTTGAGCCGTTCGGCGGAGCCCTTGGCGATCACATAGGCACACTGCCAGTATTCGCCGCGATTGAACACCACCAGGATCCGGCCGGCATCGACTCGGCCGAGAAAGCCGTCGGCATCGGTGGTCCGGCGCGAAAGCTTGAACCAAAGCGCGTCCATCGGCGCGCCTATATCGAGCGGCACGAACCCGGCTTCCCGCCGCACCAAGGAATGGCGGCCGTCGGCGCCGATGGTCAGATCCGCGCGGATCGTCAGTTGACCGTCCTTGGTTTTCGCGGCGACGCCAGCCACTCTCCCTTCCTCTCCGATCAGGCCATCCACTTCGGTGGACATCAACAGCCGGAAGCTGGGGTAGCGCTTGGCTCTTTCCGCCAGAAAATCCAAAAAATCCCATTGCGGCATGAGAGCCACGAATTTCGCATGGACCGGCAGATGCGAGAAATCCACGAACGGAATCGTGGCATCGCCGATTTTGACTTCACCTTGCCGAAGTTCCTGATGCGGCAGCTTCAGGAAATCTTCCAGAAGCCCCAGTTCGTGCATCGCTTCGAGAGTCGAGGGATGGATCGTGTCGCCGCGAAAATCGCGCAAAAAATCCGCGTGTTTTTCCAAAACGATCGTGTCGACGCCCGCGCGGGCCAGGAGAAAGCCGAGCATCATCCCGGCCGGTCCGCCGCCGACGATGCAGCAGCGGCAGGAGATTGTTTGCGGGGTCTCGTTCATCGCCCCCCTTCCAAAGAAGCTCATCAAAGCACGATACGCCGGAAGTCAAGGCAAGATTAAGGGGACCAATTGCGCCCAAAGGACATCTTCGTCCGGGAAAAAACCGGTCGTATCGTTCATTCTAGCGCCCCGAGCGAATCAGAGCGCCGAGCGAATCACCTCCCCTTCGTCAATGCAAAATCATCGTTAACCCGGCTTCCGGGCCGTGCACTCTCCACACGATTAGAATTTGGCTTGTTCATTGATAGGGGTGAAATTAAGCTCTCGCGGCATGGTTCATCGTGGTTGCATCACCGCGCGCACTGACCGTCGGCGGTCGCGATAACAGTGGAACGCGGGAGGAATTGATGGAGAGCCACACGGCATGGCATAGCGTCACGGCGCAGGGGTAGTCGACCACGAGCCGCGTGCTCGTGCGGCTGGAGTAGGCCGATCTGCTTTCTGATATGGAGCGGGTGACCGTCAGTATGTTCCCCGGATGTGACACAGCTGGCATCCAGCCACAAAGGATTTGCCGTATCAGCATCAGCGAGGCACAATTAGCGCAGTCTAGAAAGGAATGCGGGATCGAAGCTCGACGACGATTTTACCGCGGCGTCCAGGGCATTCTGGTGTCTGGGGTGGATCAGTAGGAAGAAAGCAACGTGCGCGGTGCTGAATATCCGCTGCTCTGCGCTTAATGCTGCGGTCCTCAAGTAGTCCGAGATGCGGGTGATGAAGGCACCTCGCTCTTGGCGAGGGAAGTGCTGATAGAGGAGGACCGAGTGGTCGGCCGCGTAGGTGGCGGCAAGTTCGTCGCGATACAGATATTTGGATGAATTAAGCTACCCCTTGCGTTTCGATGGCACGTCGAGCCCATTGTCAGGATCGAAGAAGATCAGGTCCGTGGAAGAGAGCTTCGCGAGGGCCTTATCGAACCAGGCAACCCTGTTGTCGGCGCATCGGTCAGGCACAATGGCGTTGTAGTACGTCGCCCCGGCGATGATGCCACTGCGCTCGATGAGCTTAAGGGGGCCATGGTCCGGCGTAGCCATAACGGTGCTGAGCAAGTTATAGAGCTTCGGATCGTGCCGTTCGTAACAGGACTTTTTGAGGTAGCTGGTCATGCTGCCGTCGCTGCGACCGTTGTTCCGCGTCAGCATCCAGCACACGCCTATGCGCAGAGCGTTACCGGCCTGGAGGCGCCTCAGGAGCGCGTACTTACGGTAGTCGTTGATGTCGCCAACGTACTGTTCCTTCACCGATACCTCTACCGATGTGCTTTTCGACGTGCACCAAACTGAACAACCCTCGCCTATAAGTGTCTGTTCTGAAACTTCTTAAATCAAAAGAATCATTTGTGATCAAGAGAGGTGGCCTGATTCGAGGAGGGGCCGCCGATGTGGACGAAAGAAAACCGGGGCCGTTATGACCGGAGCCAACAGAGATACCCGAGCGATTTGACGGCCGAGGAATGGGGGCTGGTGGAGCCGTTGATACCTCCGGCGAAGCGCGGTGGCGGCAAACGCCGCGTGGACATGCGCGAAGTGGTCAACGAAATCATGTATATTCTGAGCACGGGTTGCCAGTGGCGCTACCTGCCGAAAGACCTGCCATCGAAAAGCACTGTTTTCAGGTATTTCGATCTTTGGAACTATGATGGCACGCTTTTGCGCCTTCATCATGAGCTCTACGTCCTGTGTCGAGAACAGGCTGGCCGCGCCGTCAGTCCAACCGTTGCCATCATCGACAGTCAAAGCGTGACAAGCACGGAAAAAGGGGGGCGCGGATCGATCCGCACGGCTATGACGCCGGCAAAAAGATCGACGGTAAAAAACGCCATATCGCGGTCGATACGCTCGGTCTGAAACTTGCAGCCGTGGTTCATCCCGCCGACATTCAGGATCGCGACGGTGGACCATTGGTGTTGAAGGAACTGCGTCCCCTGTTTCCCTTCATCACCAAAATCATCGCCGATGGCGGTTATCAAGGCCCCCAAATGGCCGCCGCCGTGGCGGCGATCAGCCGTGAATGGGAAATCGAAATCGTCAAGCGGCCCGCGCTGAGAAAGTTCGTTGTCCTGCCCAAACGATGGGTTGTCGAGCGCACCTTCGCCTGGCTCAACCGTTGTCGCAGGCTGGCCAAGGATTTTGAAAACCTAACCCGTAACGCGCTTGCTTTCCTCCGCCTCGCCTCCATCCGGATCATGCTAAGAAAGCTCTGTAATCCATGATGAAGTTCCGGGACAAACTCTTAGGCGAGGGGTTCAAGAGGGGTCGATTTGAAATCGACTGTCATCCTCCACGGCCTCGCCCTCCTGTTCATTGATGTACTCGTTGATCATCTCGTCGGTGATTGTACCGGAGGTCACTGCAAAATATCCCCTCGCCCACAGGTGGCGTCCCCAGTACTGCTTCTTGAGATGCGGGAATTCCTGGAACAGCATGCGCGCACTCGTGCCCTTGAGCCATTGCACGATCTGGCTGATGTTGTGATGCGCTCGATAGCTGATGAACATGTGCACATGATCGGCCCCCACCTTGCCCGAGATGATCTGCAACTCGTTCTCCGCGGCAATTTGCCTTAGAAGATCGCGGACTCGTATTGCAACCTGCCCTGTCAACACCCGCTTGCGGTATTTTGGGCACCAGACAAGGTGAACCTTAAGGTCGTACTTTGCGTGGCTGCCGAGTCGATATCGTCGCATAATGCGACTTCATCTACCCTTCGCTTCGCCTAAAGGCGAGGGTTTGAATCCCCGCAGCGGACAATCAAATATCATGGCCCTTCTTCTTCATTTCGGCGCGCACGCGGGTCATCATGTTGGTCGATATCTTGCCTTGCCAGCCTTGCATCGCGGTCACGACCTCGGTCAAGAAGGCCGGTTGTGTCTCGACATATTTTTTACCCGCCGGGCTCTCGAAGAAGGCCACCGCCGCCTTCAAATCCTGCTCGCTCATCTGTTTGACATAAATCCGCGCGGCGATATCGACCATTTCGTCCGCTTGCTTGTCGAATTCTGGCTTGAGCTGTGTCAGCACCGCGTTGAGATCGTGGGCAAGTTCCGGCCGCGTTTGGGTCAGCGACGCGCCGATCTGATCCATGAATTGGGGAATGATGATGCTGAAGGAGCGCGACATTCCACAGGCGATCACGAGCGCGCGGGCGGCGGCCAAATGCGACGCGCTAGGCGCGGCCGGAGCAGGCCCGGTTTGGCCCGGCGGGGTGTTGGGCGCGGCTTGTTGAGCCCTGCTTCCGCTCGCGGTAACTAACGGAGCAAGCAGGAACGCAAGGCAAAAACCCAAATTCGTGGCGTGTTTTTCAAGAGCTGTGCGCAAGCGAAAACCTCCCAAAGCCTTGACGAAAGATGCAAAACGCCCCCGCCGGCGTCAATCGAGTTGGCCAAGAATCTCGATGCCGCCCGGACCGGCGCTGATCACCGCCTTGGCAATGCCAATGAAGAGCCCATGTTCGACGACGCCGGGAATGGCGGCGAAACGGTCCGCCAGACGGTCCGGATCGGCAATGGCGCCGAAGAAGCAATCCACGATATAGTGCCCATTGTCGCTGACGAAAGCCTGGCCGCCCGGAGTTTTCCGCAGGCGGACCTCGCCATCGCAGCCGCAGGCCCGCGCGGCGGCTAAAATCATGCGCTTCGACACTTCGAGGCCGAACACGTTAACCTCGACCGGCAGCGGAATTTTGCCGAGAACCGCCACGGATTTCGACAAATCGGCGATCACGATCATGCGCTTCGATGCCATGGCAACAATTTTTTCACGCAAGAGCGCGCCGCCGCCGCCCTTGATGAGACGCAATTTTGGGTCAAACTCGTCGGCGCCATCGACCGTCAAATCGAGTTCGGGCGAAGCGTCGATCGAGGTCAGCGGAATGGCATGGAGTTTTGCCAGGGTGCGGGTGCGCTCTGAGCTAGGCACGCAGACGACGTTCAAGCCTTCGGCCACCCGCGTGGCAAGAAGTTCGACAAAATGCGCCGCCGTCGTGCCGGTCCCGAGCCCAAGCCGCATCCCAGGCGTAACGAGCTCCACCGCCTTCCCGGCGGCGAGCCGTTTGGAGTCGTCCGGGGAAAGCTCTGGCATGAGGCGGCCGCGATGGCTCCGGCAGGGTCCGCCTGGGTTAGTCCCTTGGCGGCGGCGGCGTCAACCCCGAGGCGGCGGTTGGCTCCCGCGCGGCGCGCCTCTATATCTAAGGCACGCGGAGGAAGGATCATGACTGCTACTGCAACAAAAATCATGCTGGATACGCCGGCCCCGGACTTCCGGCTTCCCGGAACGGACGGGCGGACCTATACGTTTGCCGAGGTGGCGGGCGAAAAGGGCACGGTAATCGTCTTCATTTGCAATCATTGCCCCTATGTGAAGGCGGTGATCGGCCGGCTTGTCGCGGATGCGCGGCTGTTGTTGGCGGAGGGCATTGGCTTCGCGGCCGTTTGCTCGAACGATGCCAAGGACTATCCGGAGGATTTCTTCGCCAATATGAAGCGGTTCGCGCAGGCGCACAATTTTCCGTTTCCCTATCTTCACGATGAAACCCAGGCCGTGGCACGCGCGTATGGCGCGGTCTGCACCCCCGATTTCTTCGGCTACGGCAATGACCTGAAGCTGAAATACCGCGGCCGCCTCGACGAAGGCCGCACCGCGCCACCTCCGGCGGGCGCGCGGCGGGAGCTTGTCGAGGCGATGCGGAGCATCGCGGCAACGGGCGTGGCGCCGGAGAACCAAATTCCATCCATCGGCTGTTCGATCAAATGGAAGGCGGCGTAGCCTTGTCGCGCGTATAGCTCCACGCGCCGCCGCCCGCCACCGCGAGATAAAGGAGGACAAAGCAATAAAGGACCGCAAGCTCGCCATGATTGAGAATGGGAAAAAAGCTTTTCTGCGCATGCGCGAGAAAATAGGCAAACGCCATCTCGCCGGAGAGGATGAAAGCAACCGGGCGGGTGAAGACGCCGAGGAGAAGCAGAACGCCGCCGGTGAGCTCCAGAACGCCCGCGATGCCCACTAGCGACAGGAGCCGGAGGTTGTCGAACATTGCGACATGCGGAAAGCCGAAAAGCTTCGCCATGCCGTGCTGGAGAAGCAGCAGGGCCGTGACGATCCGCAAGAGTCCAAGGAGCCGCGGCTGCCAAGCAGCGGCGATGGGCGCCAAATCCATGATGACCACTCCTTTGCCGAAAAAACCTCGCATGGGCGCTTCCCCATTGCCGGAGCGGTGCGCTCCCGTGACTTGAACGCCACGTATTTTGTCCTATATAAGCTCCGCCGGCATCCGAGGAATCAGCAGATGATCCCTGTAGCAATTATTTTGGCCATTGTCCTGTCAGGGGCGCTTGGTCTCTCGCTAATGTACCGTCAGGCCGCCGCGGTTGCCGCCCATCGCGAGCACGTTCCGGACGGGTTTGCCGGCTGGATCAGCGCCGAGGAACACCAGCGGGCGGCCGCCTACACCGTTGCCGGCACGCGGCTGGCGATCGCAGAGACCGTCTTCGACACCGTCCTCGCGTTGCTTTGGCTGCTTGTCTTGCTCGGTCCGCTCTACGCGTTGGTGGCGCAGTTCATGGCTCCTGGCATCTCCCGCGCTGTCGCCGTCGTGGTTGCTTTCGCGCTGGTTGGGCGCATTCTTCATCTGCCTTTCTCGATTTTTCGCACCTTCGCGCTGGAAGCCCGGTTCGGCTTCAACCGCGCGACCCCGGCGATGTTTCTGCGCGACCAGATAAAAGGCGTGGCACTTTCGGCTCTCCTTGGGATCCCTTTGCTTTATGGTCTGTTCTGGCTGCTGCGCGTCATGCCTGACACTTGGTGGCTCCTCGGCTGGGCGGCGTTGATGGCTCTGACAATCGCCATGAGCGTGATTTATCCCGCTGTCATCGCGCCCTTGTTCAATAAGTTCACGCCCATGCCGGACGGGGCGTTGAGGACGCGCGTCGAAGCGCTTCTTGCCAAATGCGGTTTCGCATCCAAGGGGCTCTACGTCATGGACGCCTCCCGGCGTTCGACGCACGGCAACGCCTATTTCACCGGGTTCGGAAAGGCCAAGCGCATCGTCATCTTCGACACGCTTCTGCAAAACCATACGCCCGACGAAATCCTGTCCATTCTCGCCCATGAACTGGGGCACTATAAACTCGGTCATATCGGTCAGCGCATTGCCGAGACGGCAGTGCTCACTTTTGTTGGCTTTGCTGTCCTGCGTTGGGTTTTCGCCGCCGGCGGATTGGCTGGCGCGTTCGGTCTGCCAGCCGATCCCGGCGTTGTTTTGATCGTGGTGCTGACCGCGATGGGACCCGTCTTGCATTTGCTGTCGCCGCTGACAAGCTGGCTGTCGCGCCGCGCCGAGTATCAGGCCGACAATTTCGCGAAGGCGATGGCCGGCTCCGGGCCGATGATCAGCGCCTTGACGAAGCTCGCGCGGGACAATCTTTCAACCCTAACGCCCGACGCGCTCTACGCCTTGTTTTATGATTCCCACCCGCCGGTTCCGGCGCGGATCGCCCGGCTGAGAGCGGAGCCAGCTCTACTTGACCGGATAAGGATGTAGCGTCGACCGCTCTTCTAGGGCCGTGCGGCCGGCGGCCTCGACACTTCGACATCCTGCGGCCCTCGAACCCGGTAATCTATGCCGGCCCAGCGAATGTGGCGGGAGCCGGGCGCCGAAAACACGCACACCGCGTGGAAGCTCCACCAGATGGGACGCAGCCACCGTTCGACCCGCCAATACATTGGAAGTCCGGCGGCGGTTGCCTCCCCCCAGAGCGCGATGACGATTCTGCGCCGGCAATGGTAACGCACGTCGCCCAAGACGAGAGATACGCCAATCAGGGCGATGGCAAGGACACTGCCTTGCAAGGCCATGCTCAGCGCGGCGATCGCGGCGGCGATGGGGAAGACCGTTCCGAGCGCCGCCAGCGCCCAAATGCCAGGATTATGTAGCCAGACGATGCGATATTGGCGCCGCCCAAACGATAGAGCTTCGCTCCAACTCATGGCCACGGGTGAGAGAAGGAGGTTCTGGCGCGGCGAATAGACCTCGTATCCGGCGTCCTTGAATGCACGTGTCATTTGCGCGTCGTCGCTGATCGCCCCCACCCAGTAGCGGCGGATATCGATGGTTTCCAGCGTCGTCCGCCGCATGGCCATCGTGCCGCCCCAGCAATGGTTAATTATCGAAGGCAGTCTCGGCACCGTCACAACGGACGCGTTTGCCGCCGCAACGACGGCCGAACTCACCCGGTCGTCGGCCGGGATGATCCAGCGGTAACCGGTGACCGCGTCGCGCCCCGTGTTGACCAGAGCGGCAACGAGCCGGGAAAGCCACTCGGGCGCCGGCAGCGTGTCGGCGTCGACGAAAGCCACGATTTCATCGCTGGGCTCGATTGCGTCGAGGGCGGCGAGCAAATTCCAGACCTTCTGACCGGTCCGTCCGGATTGGCCGGCGACCACCGTGCGAAGGGGTGCTCCCGGCCGTTTCGATTCCTCCGTTACCATCGCGAAGGCCGGATCTTCCTCGGACTCGACCGCCGCGATGATCCGATAATCCGGATAGGCTTGATGGCGTAGCCGGCCGAAGAAGGCACGCGACACGTCCGAAGCGTTCTTCACGGCCACGATGACGGCGGCGGGAGGCGTGGTTCCGGGAATTTCGGTGAGCGGAAGGCCCCAAGTGTAACGCCATGCCGACACCGTATTTGCGAGTGCGATCGCGATCCACGCGATCACCAGAATGCCCGCGACGGTATTCATTGCTGGGATGTTTGCTGGCCCGCCCGTCGCGCCGTCAACAGCAGTCCCGCGCCCTCGTCCTTGGTTGCCGGAGTGCCAAGCAACTGGTGAGCAAGACGGCCGCCGAGCAGGCCGAACGCCGCGGCGGCGTGCCAGGACCACGCACCGCGAAAATGCTCCCCGGTGCATTTGACCGGGGAGCAACGCTCGATCCAATATATGAGCGAATCATGGCCGCCCCAGGGGACATGCTCGATGCTGTCAACGGCAGCATTGGCGCCGTTTGCCAATTCGGTGAGAGCTGACCTTGTCCACCACGTCAGGTGGTGGGGCGGCGCATTGAGCAGAAAATTCGGGATGCGGGTCAACGCGGATGGGACGTGCGGCACGCCAACGAAGATGAGGCCGCCAGGTTTCGCCGCTTGCGCCATCTCGGCGAACAGGGTCGCGGGCGCTCTGACATGTTCGAGGACTTCGAACGCGCAGACGGCGTCGTAAAATCCCGCGTGCTCGACGAGATGCTGAGCGAGCGTTTCGCTGCGCACTCCGTCGATCGCGCCGCCTTCGGCGAAGTGCGGGTCGAGCCCGGTGTACGTCGCCTGCGGCACGCACGACCGGAAGCTCGCAAACCCGCATCCGACATCGAGGACGTGAGCTCCAGCGTGGATTCGCCGCGCAGCGATCAAAAACTCGTGGCGGATGGCTTGGTGTGAATAAAGCTTTTCGGCGTTCACCCTCGAGTAGAACCGGACATAAAACGCGCGGTCTCCTTCAAGCGGAGGATCGAAGAAATAGAGACCTGTCGGCGACTCCCACAATCCGAACCGATCCACCCCGCAAAAGCTCGGACCCGCATCCGTCTTGAACTCGATACGCCAAAGGTCAGTGAGGAGACGGGCCGCCACCCATTGGACATGCCGGACGGCCGGACGCCCTGTGACCGGACAGACGGGTGCGCGTTCTTGAGGCGGCATTTTCCAGGGCGCCAAGAGGCTTCGAGACCGGCAAGAACGATTCCATGAAATCTGAAAGATTGCAAACTGCTCAACTATGCTCAAACTGTGTCGGCGCATCTGATCGCGGGGCGACGTATAAAACCCTTCAATTCATCGCCCGAATTGCGTCGGGAACGGCCATGTTGCTGAACTTACAAAAACCGCTTACCAGTCTCTCGCGGGTCCGCAGGAGGTGGCTCATTGCGCGAAGCCGGATCTTCGATCGCAAATGGTACCTCGCCGAGTATCCCGAGAGCGGCGTCGCGGGGTTGGATCCGATCATGCACTATCTGCTCAGCGGCGCGGACCGGGGGTACCGGCCACATCTTCTATTCGATCCGGCTTGGTATATCAACGCGCGCGGACCCCGGCAGCGCGATCAAAATCCGCTCGTTGATTACATAAATTACGGCGCGCGGGAGGGCATCGAGCCGTCTCCCTATTTTGCAACCGCGTTCTATCGAAAAACCGCCGGCGGCACCGGCGGGCTGACGCCGCTCGGACATTTCGTGGCTTACGGGCTGCCGCGCGGCCTTGTCCCGACGCCCCTGTTCGACCGGACATGGTATCTGGAAAACAATCCTGACGTGCGGCGCGCGGGCTTCGACCCGTTTCTCCATTTCGTGGCGTCTGGAGGTAGGGACGGCCGCTCGCCTGGTCCGCTTTTCGATTCGGCATGGTACCGGATGAAGAATGCCGATGCGCGGGACGAGGGCATGGAGCCGCTGCGCCATTATCTAGCGATTGGCGCTCGCGAAGGCCGCGACCCCTGCCGTTTTTTCGACACCGAGTTTTATGTCGCGGCCCATCGCGGGCAAGGCGCGGCGCGCGAGACGGCGCTGGCTTTTTATGCCGGGCGCGGGCGCGATGGGTGGCACAGCACCCATCCGGTTCTTCCGCCACCCGCGTCCCCGAGCGCCTATTTTGAGGAACTTCCCTGGCAAAAATCGATCCCTGCATCCGGCGCGCTCGAGGCGCCCTTTCGCACATTGATCGTCGATGTAGGAGAAGCCGCTGGAAGGGATCCCGCGCGACTGAGCCAACTTTTAACGGCGCTTGTCGCGCTGCCGGGACTGGACGTGCATTGCGTGACTAATGCGGCCATGGAATTGATCCCAGGGGTTGCGATACTCGACTTGTCGCGGCCCGATCTCGCTTCGCTCGACAGGAGCATTGTCCTCGACCGCATTCTGCGCGCAATGAAATTCCGGGACCCGAAGGGGCTCGTTTGCGAGATGGCCTGTGCCGCGTTGCCGCTTGCCCGGACATGCGCGGACATCGGTCTGCCGTACCACATTCTCATCAAATCAAGGCCTCTCGCCGCCGCGGATTGGGCGGAACTCTTGGCCCATCGCGCCGCCTACCGCCCATCCCGTCACATGACAATTTCCGTGATCGTTCCAAACTACAATCACGCGCGCTATCTCAATGAGAGGCTCGCGTCGATTCTCGAGCAACGATTGAGGCCGGACGAAATTATCTTTCTCGACGACGGGTCGGGCGACGGCAGTTTGGAGATCGCGCGGGCGTGGCAGGCGCGGTCGCCAATTCACTTCGCGATCGCGGCAAATGCGACGAATAGCGGCTCGCCTTTTAAGCAATGGGCAAAGGGGATCGAAAGCGCCGCCGGCGACCTAGTCTGGATCGCGGAAAGCGATGATTCGGCTTCCCCTCGCTTTCTCGAGCGCTTGGCCGCCGCCTTTATGGATCCGGACATTGCAGTCGCCTATTGCGATTCCGAAGTGATCGGAACGGACGGAGAAATCCTCTCTTCGACCTACCGGTTCTATACCGATTCACTCAGCGAAACGAAATGGTTGGCAGGATATGTCGAGACTGGTCCGCGCGAAATCGCCGAGGCTCTTGCCATCAAAAACACAATTCCCAACGTAAGCGCGGTCCTATTCCGGCGCGACGCCCTCAACGAAGGTTTGAGCTCGGCAGACGGTTTCCGCTATTGCGGTGACTGGGCGATTTACGTCGCGTGCCTGCGCAAGGGAAAAATCGCCTTCTGTCCGCGTGCCCTTAACAAACACAGGCGGCCGCCAGGGAGTTTGACGCAAGAAGGCGAGCGCGATGCGCAAGGCGTGCGCGAAGCAATCGCCATCAAACTCTCGATTTTCGCCGGCGCGCCGTGCGACGCGCGGGTCATCTGGTTGAGCCTTGCCCAAACCGTTCTCGAATATGAAATTCGATCGATATCAGGCGGCTGCAAGCGCCCCGCATTCACAAGCAACAAAGAGCTGGCGGATTGCGTTGGAAAGTTGCGATGTTTCCTTGGCGGGCAAGGGCACCAATTTCCAGAAGACACAAGCGAGATCGCAGCCTATCTGCGAGGTGTCGCGGCGCAATCCGCGTCCTTGCGCGCGACAGACCATCCCGGCTTCGTAAACAGCGTGCTGCGGGAACTCAAAACCATCGCCGCGCGCGGATAAGGCCCCAGGCATCCCCTCGTTTTGCTGGCTGAGCGTGCCAGGCGGTTCCTCGCCCGGTATTGCACCTTGTGGCGGCGGCTCCGGTTGAATTTATGAGGCACGGACCAGACCGGCCCGGCCAAGATCGTTGGCTGCCCCGCTAGCTAAACGCGGTGCCGGTGCTGAACGTTTTGAGCCTCGTTCGCCAATGGCAAGCGCGGAACCCCTGTGAGCTGACCAAAGACGGCGTTGACATATTGTCTGAAATAACCAAGCTTCTTCTACGTTCACCAATGAATCGACCGCTTCGCCCGGGCCGTCGCCCAGCCCCAGGAAATTCGCATGAAGCCGCAACATCGAGCTGGGTTGGATGAAGAGGGCCGGCGGCGCCTCGACGAAATGGTTCAAAACCGCCTTGACGCCCAGGCCGCCGGTGCCAAGACGCAAATTGCGCGGGCGCCGGTGCCACCATCTCCGAACGGCGTGATGGACTTTCAAAATCTGCCGGGGTATCGCGAACTTAAACTTCAGCGATCGATGGCGGCCGTGGTTGGCCTCGACAATCCCTATTTTCGCCTCCATGAAACCGCCGCCGGCGCGACGACCCTCATCGGCGGGCGCCAATTCATCAATTATTCGTCATATGATTATCTTGGCCTGAACCATCATCCGGAGGTCCGCGAAGCCGTGCATGCCGCCGTTGACGCATTCGGCACGTCGGCGTCCGCGAGCCGGCTGGTCGCCGGCGAACGGCCGGGACACCGGGCACTCGAGGGGGCCTTGGCGCAACATTATGGGCAGGAAGATTGCGTCGTTTTCGTCAGCGGCCACGCGACCAATGTTTCGACCATCGGCGCCATTCTCGGGCCGAAGGATTTGATCGTCCACGAAAGCCTTGCCCACAACAGCATCCTGGCCGGCGCGACTCTGTCCCGCGCCGAGCGGCGTTCGTTTCCGCACCGTGATTTCGTGGCGCTGGATTTGCTGCTGACGTCGATCCGGCGGCGGTTCGAGCGTGTGTTGATCGTCGTTGAAGGCCTATACAGCATGGACGGCGATGTTCCCGACTTGCCGATGCTCGTTGAGATAAAGCGGCGGCATAACGCCTGGCTGATGGTTGACGACGCGCACGGTCTCGGAGTGCTTGGCCCGAAGGGATACGGGTTGTTCGATCACTCCGGCACGGACCCGCGCGATGTGGATATCTGGATGGGGACGCTTTCCAAGACGCTTGCCGGATGTGGCGGTTTCATTGCCGGTCCCACCGCGCTCGTGGAATATCTGAAATGCATGTCGGGCGGGTTCGTCTACTCGGTCGGCCTTTCGCCACCGCTGGCGGCCGCCGCCTCGGCGGCCCTTGCCATCCTGCATCGCGAACCCGGCCGGGTCGAAAGATTGCGCCGCGTCAGCCGTTTGTTTTTCGATGCCGCCAAGACGCGAGGATGGAATACGGGAACGAGCGCCGGTTTCGCGATTATTCCCATTATGGCCGGCAATTCGGTTTTTGCCGTAGCTCTAAGCCAAGGACTTTTTGAGCGCGGCATCAATGTGCAGCCCATTATTCATCCAGCGGTTCCCGAGCGCGCCGCACGGCTGCGTTTCTTTCTTACCTCCGAGCATCGCGCCGAACAGATAGATGAAACAATTCGTGCGATCGACGAGGCAATGAAAGAAGCCAACGCGAACCCGTCCATGCAAAACATACCAGGATTTCCGCAAGGCGGTCCGGCATGACCGCACTGTCGGTGCGGAAGGTTCAAAGTCCGGCCGACGTCGCCGCTTTCTTGGCGGCGGGGAAACGCGCTCAGAGCGGCAATTCGCGCTGGATCGAGCCGCTTCACGACGAGATGCGCAAGGTGTTCGACAAGAAGCGGTCGCCCTTGATGCTTGAAAATGAAATTCAGCCTTTTGTCGCTTTTCTCGATGGCCAGCCAGCCGGGCGGATCGTGGCGGTGGTCAACCGGGCGCATCTCGAAAAATACCGCGATTCCTGCGGACATTTTGGCATGCTCGACGCAATCGATGACCGCGGCGTGTTCGCCGTCCTGCTTCAACATGCCGCCGGTTTCCTACGCGCGCGCGGACTGCGCCGCATGCGCGGCCCCTTCAGCTTGTCGATCAATCATGAAGCCGGACTCCTCGTCAAAGGGTTCGACCAGCCTCATGTCGTGCGCACGAACCATGCTCCGCCTTATTACGGGCGCCACATCGAGGCGCTCGAGTTTCGCAAGGCCATGGATTTATTCGCTTATGTTTGCCGGATAGCGGAGTCGGACTTTCCCGGACGCGTAGCCAAGACCGCAGCCCGGTTCGACTCCGCCAAGGAGATCCAAACTTATGGTCTGTCCCTGACGCGCTGGCCAACGGAATTTTCCCGGGTGCTGCGGCTCTACAATGATGCCTGGAAGAACAATTGGAGTTCGATTCCCGTCAGTGATGCGGAGGCCAAGCTGATCGCGAATCTTACCCTGCCTGTTGCCAAGCCATCCTGGATCAGAATGGCCCAATGGCGGGGCGAGGACATCGCGGTCGTCGCGCAAATACCCGACATCAACGAAGCGCTCGCTGGGCTCGGCGGAAAGCTGTGGCCGTCCGGCTGGGCGCGCCTGCTGTGGCGCATTCATGGCCGCGGGACGCGGATGACGCGGATCCCGATGATCGGCATCGCCAGCCGCTGGCGGGGAACCCGCATCGGTTCGCTGGCTGTTTCGCTGCTTCTTGCCGAAGCGATTACCAAGGCGCGCGGGGCCGGGATTGAGGAGACCGAGATCAGCTGGATGCTTGAAACCAATCACGCAATCCTCAATCTCGCGCGAAGCCTGCCGGCTCATCATACCCGCACATTCCGCATTTACGAGCGCGAACTCTAAGCCCCGCTACGCTTTTGAACCGGTTCCATTTGAAGGCGTCATTCTCCAATGGAATGACATGGCAGTGCCGTCGCGGGAAGCGGATGGTATCCGCTCGGCATGGAATCCAACCGAATCCGCGCCGACCGCGGCGTTTTTTCGCCACATTCCCCGGCAATCCTATCGTGTTGTCGCAAGATAAATGTTCGTTGAATATGCTCGGAATATGCGCGTGCAACGTTATTGATAATCCGTAATGCGTGGGGGGGGTTGGTGCAACGCGTCGCTCTCGTTCAAGAAGCCCAACCGGCGCGAACGCCGCCAGTGGTTTCGCGCGTTCAAGAAAATATTCTCGCCCGCCGCGAACGCGATTTCCTCGACTGGCTTTGCCTGCATATGCCGCGCGCGGTCACCCCGGACCGGCTCACCGGATTTGGCGCCGGCGGCGCCGCGCTGGTGTTTGCCGGCTATGTGGCGACCCGCTTGCATCCCGCGTTTTTCTGGCTGGCGACGCTCGGCGTCGTCATCCACTGGTTCGGCGATTCGCTCGACGGAAGCCTCGCCCGTTACCGCCGGATAGACCGCCCGCGCTACGGCTATTTTCTTGATCATTCCGTCGATGCGCTGTGCAACTTGACGATCATGACCGGCGCCGGGCTTTCCGCCTATATCCGTTTGGACGTCGCTTTGTTTGCGCTGCTCGGCTATTTCATGCTTTGCATGTACGTGTTCCTGTACAACCAAGTCTCGCAAAGGTTTCAATTATCGTTTCTGGCCCTGGGACCGACCGAGCTTCGCGTCGGCTTGATCGGCATCAATTGCTGGATGTATTTCGCCGGCGATTCGAGGATCGCGATCGGACACGAGACGTTCTCGCCCTACGATCTCGTGCTTTGCGGCGCCGGGATCGTTTTCGTCGGTCTCTTCGCCGTCAACGTTTTCCACGTGGCGCGGAAGCTGCGGCGCGAGGACGCCTCGCCAAGACGGCCGCCGGGGTGTCCGGCAAACCCAGCCCGCGCCGCCCGGGGATGATCGCCGGGCTGTCACCGAATACGTATTCCGGAGTCCAGAGTTCGAGACGCATTGCGTTTGCAAATAAGTCGCTTAAGGGTTTCCATTGGAACGGAGGCCTCCCAACCTACCGCCGCGCTCGTTCCGCCGCGCGCCGCATGAGCGGGAAAAAAAGCGCATAAGGCAATAGACACATGGCCTTGAAAGCGTAGGCGAGCCGACGCGGAAACATGATCTCAAAGCCGCTTTTTTCGAAACCGTCACATATAATTCTGGCCGCGCGATCCGCGCCCATGATGAAAGGCATTTCAAAATCATTTTGCGCGGTCATCGCGGTGTGGACAAAACCCGGATTGACGACCTGGATGGTGAGACCCGCCTGCGCGTAGGAGAGTCTTAATGCTTCCGCCAAGTAGATCAAGGCCGCTTTGGCCGAACCATAGGCCGACGACCCTGCGATACCGCCGTAACCCGCCAGGGACGAGGTAAGAGCGATCTGGCCTTTTCCGCGCCGCTTCATTGCGGCGAGCACGGGATCGAGACAATTGACGGTCCCGCCGACATTGATCTCAAAAGTGCGCCAGACAAGGCCGGCCGAAAATCCGTCGCGTTCGGCGATAAAAAAGACGCCCGCGTTAAGGAAGGCCAGCGCGATTGGACCATGCGCCGCCTCGATACCGGAGACCATGGCGGCCATGGCCGCGCGGTCCGTCGTATCGCCGGGAAAGCTGAAAATATTGCGGGATTCCGCGGCCATGGCTTCAAGTTCGGCGGCGCGCCGCGCCGTCGCCGCAACTTTAAAGCCACGCTGAGCGAGTTCGAGCGCCACCGCGCGGCCAATGCCCGAACTTGCTCCCGTAACCCACGCAATGCCGTCATTTGGATGGGCGCGATACATCAGTTTGCGTCAAGCCTTGGACAAAACCCAAAAATAACTGCTTCAAGCTGCTCGCTTTGGCGAGATAGTACACTTTTGTGCGGGATAAAATAGAGCCTCGTGGGCTCGCGATCCGAGCGATCTTTCCGTGCCGGCGACGTCCATTTAGCAAAAGAATACCGGTTTCGGCGAAGACGCGCGGGATTTGATCGGGGGCGGGAGCGTGTCTTCCGGACACCGGATGGCATTCGGCCTTTGCCGCGCCGCGCACACATGAACCTGCCGCCGGATTCGTCCTGCAATCGCCCGTTGCCGCGAACCTCGAACTGGGTGGCTTGACTCGCTTCTGTCGCAAGAGTTTTTTGCCGAGGGCGAACAGCGCTTGAGGCGCCTCGATAGCGTCGATCGTGCTACGATAGGCGCCGGGCAAGAGTCTGACCGTAAGCGCGCGGCGCAGCAGTACGCGATTGCGGCCATGGAAGCACACGAAGATGATCCCTCCAACCGCGGAAGGGGCAAGCCAATAGATCAGGCCGCCGGCGGCGGAGGCGATCACCGCCGTTCCCGTCCACCCAAACACCATGGGCGCGGTCACCATGAGGATCTTGAGCGGAAAAGTGAAGATGCTATAGACCGCGCCAGCGAAGGACGAAAGGCGGCTGGCCGGCCTCAGGCGCGCCGCTCCGGCGAACGGCCGGCGCGTATACATCTGCTGAATGGTGCCAATGCACCAGCGGCGGCGCTGGGAGATATAGGCCTGCAACCCTTCCGAGGCGAGGCCCGTGCCGAGCGGCTCGTTGAGATAAATCGTGCGGTAGCCATGCTCCTCCATCTTGAAACTCGTGAGCATGTCCTCGGTGACGGTCGCGGTAGCCGTGCCTTCCGTGGCGAGCAGAGACGCGACGCGGAACGCGGCGGAGGTTCCGCAGCAAAAAGCCACGCCCCAGGCGTCCATGGCGGGCGTGAGGATGCCGAAAAAAACCGCTGCTCGTCCGGCCATGCCGAGGCGCATAAAAGATTTGGCTGGATCGGGTCCGGATCGAAGAAGGGCTGCGGTGGCTGGACAATCCCAACATCCGGCTCCGCAAATAGACCGAGCGTACGCTTCAATATATTGACGCCGGGGACGAAATCGGCATCGAGCAAAAGGATGAACTCTGGCCGCCGTCCGGCCGAAAGGGCGAACGCGATGGCGTTGTTCACATTGCCCGCCTTCGCCTGCTTGCCCTTGATCCTGGAGACATAATGCGCACCCAAGTCACGTGCGATTTCGCGGACGAAGCCGCGCGCGCCATCGTCGAGAATGAAGACGCGAAGATCGGGATGGTCGATTGCCATCGCGCCGGCGATCGTGCGTTCAAGGACCGATTCTGGTTCGTTTCAGGTGACGATGAACACCTCCACCGGCGCGGCAAGGAGGGGCGAGTTTTGCGCCGCGTCCGCGTCCGCCGATCTGTCATTGGTGCGGGATAGGAAGAAATAGACGATGATCGAGCTGAGGTTGGCCGTGCTTTCGAACAGGAAGAATGTCCAGGCCCAGTCCCGCCGAGGCAAGGTGTCTCCCTTGGGTATTCCCAGCGTTGCGTGCAGCCAGAGATAGCGAAGCGTAAAAAAGATGCGGAGCACAGCGGCGATCGCGCGGCACACCTTCGAGCCGCACCCAAAGACAACGAACATGATGCGCATCAGGCCGGCCGAAGCCAACAGCGGGCCAAACGCGCTGAACTCGGTCATCCGGAACCTTTAAGGACTGAGCGGCGGAACGCCTAAAATACGCGGCGCAAAACTTGATCGATGAAACCGCCGCCGGTAGCAGGCAAGAGCGCCCGCGCGGAACGGCCGATCGGGCGTTCATGGGTGCCGTTTTCCTGAGCGCTGTTTTCCGTGCGCGGCACGGCGGCCGTGGCAATGACGGCGGAGGGCTCGTCGAGCGGCATGCCCGCATAATGACCGCTTTGGGTGTGCGCCGTGAAAAGGTGGCGCTTTTCCTGTGGGTGAAAGTCCCATCCGGCAACCGCTCCAGCCGGAAGCAGTCGGAGCAGTCATGGAGGTGACGAGATGACTGAAGCCTTCGATTAGCGGGTCACGAATAGGTGACAGCGCGAGTGTGCAGGCCGCAACGCGAGTGAACGCCGGGCAAGCCTCGAAAAGGACGATGTGCAGGCCGACCCGACGACCCTTTCGGGGAAGGCTGATACGGCCGGGTGAGATGAGCAAGAATACGCCCAGCCGCTGCACCGGGGTAGTGGCGACAGCATGTATTAAGCGGTTCATAAATATGGGAACATTCACGCGGCGTATTTGAGCGAAGGTTTCTGAAAAAAGGAGATAATTTTCCAGGGGTCGTTTTGCAGTTGGCGCATCGATGATCGAACCTTGCGCTTGAAGCCGTCCCTGCTGGTGACAGCCATGCGGCCGACGGTGTCCGCTTTCAGATGCTTCCACACCAGCTCATCCGGGTTGCGATCGGGTGAATAAGGAGGCAGATAAAACAGCCGCAGCTTTCCCTTCAGGGTTTCGACAAAAGTTCTTGTTTTCTTCGCGACGTGTGCGGGTCCGCGATCAACGATCAAAAAGATCTCGTGCTTGGCCCCGGCAATCAATCGCTTTAGGAACTCGATAAACACCGCAGCGTTGACGCCGCCTTGTTGCTTGATCATGAAGCGCATGTGGCCGCGCGAGGAGATCGCTGAAAGCAAACTCACGCCATGGCGAGCGCCGGTGGCCTCGACAATGGGCGGTTCGCCTTTTTTACCCCAGGTGCGCCCGGCATGGTGATCGGAACGGATGTGGGCGGCATCGCCAAAATAGATGTCAGCTCCTTGTTGTTGCGCCATTCTCTTGATTCCCGGGTATTCTTTCTTGAGCCACTGCTGCACGAGGGCTTCGTCACGTTCCCATGCCCGGTGCAACGGCTTTTGACAAGTGACGCCGAGCTGAGCCAAAAGCCGCCCCACGGACGCCGCGCTCAACACCACATCGAACTTATCCTTGATCAGCTTCGCCACCATCGCGCGCGTCCACAGCGCAAACTCAAACTTCAGTTGCAAGGGGTTCTTCCGCGTCACCATGTCGTAAACCCCCTGCAATGCCCGGCCATCAAGTTTCGGCGGACGTCCAGGAACGGGCTTGGCTTTCAGGGCGCCCCAACCGCCGCGCCGGTATTCCGCCAGCCATCTGTACATGGCGGTCCGCCCCACCCCAAAGATCCGGGCAACCACCTCGGGGCTTTCGCCGTCTCGAACGCGCCTTACGGCGCGTTCACGCATGGTCTCCAGCGTCTTGTGATCAAGCTTCCGCGCGTCATCTTTTCTCATGCCAGCATGGAATCATTCGAGGCTCCTCAGGTCAAGAAAAATGTCCTCCTATTTATGAACTTCTCAATACAAGTCTGGATTTGATCCAACGGTCAATGTCAGATTACGTCATTCATCGCACGGCGGGTATTATCGGCGAGGTGGAGTTGATTCTGGCAAGGATGCCATAGGGCGTTCGGAAGAACGCCCGTTGCAAGCAACGGGCTATGGCACCGGCCCCGCCGGCGCGAGCGCAGCTCGCGTCCTTGACGGAATCGATCCGCCCGCCAAACTCGCCGCCATGAGAGGAATGGCAGGTTGCGATTTCCCGCGGCAGTGACTGAAATCGTAAGTCCAGAATTTTACAGATCATCCGCGGCGCGGACGAGATCGCCCGCCATCCGCGCGTCCGTGGCCGCGGACAATTTGTCTTCGATCCGAAGCATTATCTGGCGCTCCTCGAGCAAGAGCCCGGCGCCCTCGATCGAGCGGCTCCCTTGCGGAACTGGGCATTGCCGGAGCCGCTCCAGCATCCGCGGCGGCTCTGGAAGCCCGCATGGGCAATCGCGGCAAACGGGAGTTCATTCAGGCGCCGCGGCTGATGGAGGTCTTTCCCGAGACGCTCGTCGCCGCGGCCGCGCTCGACGCGATCCACCCCGGCGCGATCAGCTTCGACGCGGTCAAGCAACTCGTCATCGCCAAGGTGGAGCGAAGATCCGCCCGTCCCGGCCTCGACGGCTATCCCTATTTGCCGGTGGCCAACGTGAAGACGGCATCGGCCGCCGATTACGTGGTTCCCGTTTCCGGGAGGGCACGCGGCCCGCGCCGTGTCGCCAGCCAGCCGCTTCTTGCCGGCTTCGAGAAAGTCCTTCGACCAGCGATAATAGAGGTTCTGGACGATCCCCTCACGACGGCAGAGCTCCGCGATGCTTTCCTCGCCGCGCAGGCCCTCGAGCACGATGCGGATCTTGTCCTCCGCTGAAAAATGCCGGCGCGCCGCCCGCCGGATGTCCTTCATGACCTTTTCTGCCGATTTCATCACCGGCCCGGATTTCTGTCTCATCTTCGCTCCTTGAAAGGCTACGATGAGCCGGAAATCCTCCCTTCTTCAACCCGCCGCATCTGTCTCATAGGTGCTGACGCTGGACAATCAAGCACTTCTACTGCCTATGATCCGATTGCCAAATGGACGATCGGCCGCGTCTCCAGGCATGCGAGCGCAAGCAGCGCCAAGTCGTTGCTCGACAAGCTCATTGCCGAAGCGCCCTTCGCCGTCACGGGCATTCAGGTCGATGGCGGAGCCGAGTTCAAATCCGTCTTCGAAGCCGAATGCCAGGCGCGCGGGCTGGAACTCTTCGTGCTGCCGCCGAAGCGCCCCGACCTCAACGGCGGCGTCGAACGCGCCCAATCGACCTGGCGAGATGAGTTCTATGCAACCTACGATCTGCCGCATCGAATCGATAAGCTGCAGGCCTTCGTCGACGCCTTCGCCCATAGATTCAACCCCCATAGGCCGCACGACTCGCTTGCCGGACAAACCCCAGCGGAGTATCTCCAAACTCTCGGCCAAGGCGACCCCCCGCCGTCTCATATGTAGTGAGCCCGGACAACAACTTGACAATTTCGCTTTTTGCCACGAAACTGCAACTTGTGGAAACGGCTGGTGAATAATTGGAGCTATGGGCGCATCCCCAATTAGGGCCCCTTAGTGGGCCTGCTGAAGCTGGAGGGTATCATGACACAATTGCAAGACCTCAAATTGGGACCGGCGACATCCGTTCTAGAGAAGTTGGCCCAAAAGGTGCGTATCACGGATGCAGAATTGGCATCGTTGCACACCCACGTCGACCAACTAGAACAATCTGATCAGGATACGCACCACGAACATCAACATACTCAAGACCATGATGAAAACTGTACTTGAGCCATCTCGGTCGGCCAGGGCGGCATATGGCCGCATTTTAGCGGAACGGCAGGTGTCTCTCATGCCTCTCTGCCGTTGAATTGAATATGCGGTGATCTTAAAGAAATTCAGCAACGCTTTGTCGGTATGATAATCCTGATTCTGTGAAGCTGGCACCGTCATGAATATGGCGATAGATACAGAAATCGTGTCCTCCTATGGTAGGCTTGCTGCGATTATTGCGGAGCATCCATTCGGCAACAGCGATTATATCACCGGACAACTACACTTTTGCTTGAAACGGCGCCTCGGCAAGATCGCGGCGCATGTGGCGGCCGCCGGTGAACTGCTGGCAAAAGTCACTAACGCCGATACATACACGCGCTATCGTATCCTTGGAAACACAGTTGTTCGTTGCGCTATCCAACATTTGTTCAATCAGATTGAGACGGGGGCCCAACACGGTCTGCCGACTGAACAATGTGACGAAATCCTTCGCGAAGCAATCAATTTAATAGACGAGGGTGCTCTTTCAGCCTTCGAACATACAAATTCGATTGGGCCGAATGCATATCATGGCCGCATATGGTGCGATGACGAGAAGGACCGGGTGTTTTCTCGGGCGCTCCCAGACTTAGTCAAGTTGAACTACAAAACGGTGATATGCACGCCTGATACTGAAGAAGTTGCGATGCTGAGAAGAGGAACGGAGCTCCTGGAGGTCCTTTGGCCGCAAGCGAAGAGCGCTCTGAGCCATGCCCACTGTATTGCGATCTTCCAACCAAATGGTCAATGGACCAGTACGGCTTCTAGCTCGACGTTCAAGTTGAGTGGCACTATCTTTTTGGCGCGAAGGTTGATTTCCAACCCCTGGTGGGTTGCTGAGCACTTGTTTCATGAGGTACTACATCAACAGCTCTACGACTTTCGTCAAGCCCACACATTGTTGATGCCTGATTTCGATAGAGATGGCGCGCCAAGGGTTCATTCGCTTTGGAATGTCCCGTTCGGGAATAATTGGGATGTGCATCGAGCGCTGGCGGCCTTCCATGTGTATGTTTATCTCGCGATATTCGAAACGGTTGCCGAGCGGCGCGCGCCTGAGTTGGAAGGAATTTACGGACCTGTGCGCGGCGCGATCGCCGGAGGACGCAAGGCGCTCCAGCGGGCACATTATCTCACGGAGCAACTCAAGGCGACGTGCTGGGAAGAGCTTGGGGCTGCAGGTCATCGTTTTGTAGAATTTTTTGATAGTGTGCTCGATTTTATCGACGATGCCCCACCGCCGCCCGGTTCTTTCATTCATCTTCTCGTCGATCGCTATCGGAATGAAGCACGAATGATCAACTCATTGCTCAAGAACGAGAGTCGTCGCGCTGATCTATTGCAACCGCTGGCGGCGCTTACGGAAGATGAAGTGAAGACGGCACGAAAGGTGTTGAGCGCCGTCAAGCCGGACGAGAATCTCACCAGCTTCAACGAATCCATCGCCACCCTTTCTAGGGAGGAATTCGGAAGCCAGTTTGCCCGGATTCGTGCCCTCGTTGCCGAGGCAATTCTCCACTCGTCCGCTGATGGTTTCAGGCTGTCCGAGTCGCAAATAGCCGACGAAATCCTAAAGACAATGGTTGAGAACTCAAGCGAACGCTTGCGGGTCTTAGTTGGTGCTTGATCAAGACCAAAAACAGGTTGGCCTAGCTGACCTGGAAACTGTTGGACGTAATTCTAGCAGACTTCTACATCCCGGCTTGCGGGTTGTTCTGGAAAAACTCACCCGGAGGGAAACTCTTACCGACGACAATTTGCAACTACTGTTTCGGCAAATTGCCGAACTGGAGAGACGGGCGCAGGATCGACAAGGGAAACCGGCCTGCAATGCGCTTCTCGCCGACGCGGCAGAAGTCCGTGCCTTCGTGTCCGGACATGCGACCCGCGACGGGACTGAACGCATTATGGGCCGTTCGGGCAAAGGTTCGATCGGATTTTATCGCGCGGTGCAGGACATCTGCCTCTCCAGTGTCGGTATTGGCACCTTCCGCGGTGCCATCGATGCCGAAACCGATGCGAGTTACGCGGCTGCTGTTCATGCAGCATTAGGTCTTGGCGTCAACATTGTCGACACGTCCCTCAATTATAGACAGCAGCATTCGGAACGTGCTGTCGGCACGGGCTTGCGGCGCCACTTCGAGATGAGCGGCGGCAGGCGAGACGAGATCGTCGTTTGCACAAAAGGTGGATATTTAGTTGCTGGGGCAGTTACACCAGGCACGCTAGAGGCCGAAGAGATTGTTAGCGGCACGCATTCAATGGCCCCCTCTTTTCTCAGCGATCAAATCGATCGCAGCCGTCGAAACCTCGGTCTCGAAACGATCGACGTGTATTATCTTCATAATCCGGAGGTTCAGCTGAGGACCGTTGACGTGAAGACGTTCATGGCGCGCATCGGTGCAGCCTTCGAAAAACTGGAAGGAGCGGTTTCGGATGGCTTGATTCGATACTATGGCACGGCAACGTGGAATGGATATCGAGATGGCACACTTGCCCTGTCGACCTTGGCTGAGATCGCACGGCGCATTGCTGGCGAGAACCACCACTTCCGCTTTGTGCAGATGCCCTTCAACCTCTGCATGCAAGAGGCGATACGGCCTCTGCTGGGATTCGCCGGCAGCTTCGTTGACTTAGCCGCCGAGCTAGGGATTGCTGTGATTGCTAGCGCGCCTTTGTTGCAGGGTCGCCTCTCGCGCGACTTGCCGCACGAACTTGCGAAGATGCTTCCGGCGCTTGTTACTGATTGCCAGCGAGCCATTCAATTCGCAAGATCGGCTCCCGGCATAACCTCTGCATTGGTTGGCATGCGCACCGCAGAGCACGTAGCCGACAGTCTGCGAATCGCCGGGATTGCGCCTCTGACACCTGCGGAATATAAACACCTGCAATCCGCGGGTTTTTAAAGCCGCCGTTGGCCCGGAGATCCCAAGCGATCACCATATCCTGAGACGGATTCCTTGCCCTTGAAATTCAGTTCGGTCACATCGCCCCCGCCGGAATGCAAATCATGAATAAGGGGCACAGAATCGAAAGCTGGGCGGCTTTCCGCGCACCTTATGCCGCTATCATGCGTCCAGCCCTTAGCTGATGATCTGCGCATGGGCAGCCAAGAGCGCACTAATCAAAGAAGCTTTCGTGATCCGAAACCAGTTCCTCTCAGGATCGGATGCCAACATCGAGGCCATGAGCGGAAGCCTTCCGGCTCAGCGAACCGGTCGCGGTGCGAAGGTGCGCATCTAGCTCGACGCGCCGCGTTGGAACTTTAGCCCTGGCCCAATCGCGATAGGCGCTCGCACCATGTCCATATTTTGGAGCTGAACGGCGAGAGCTACCGGCTGAAACAGTCGAAGGCCCGGCGGCGGCGTGAAGCCCAACCCGCCGATCTAGCCGCTGCAACCGCCGATCCCAAAACAGGGGAAATCACCCCCGCGTCCTGAAAGCCGCGTCCGCCCTGGCTGCGAAACCCCGGCCATCTCCGCCGGGGCGGACGCGGCGCGTCGAGCTCTACGCCTAGCCGCCAACGGCCTGGTTTTGCTCCGCCCCAGTGGCCGGCTTTTACTCCGCCGTTGACAGATAGCCAAGCCGCCGCTCCGTGCGCTCGCTCTTCGCCGCTCCAACAGCCTCCGTCATCTCCGCTTCCAAGGCCGCATGGACTAAACCCTAAACCGTCGCTCCAAGGAAATCTTCGTCCCGCCGCCGCAGTCCTTTGACATCGATGATCCCTGCCTTACCTTCTCGCTTGGTCATGGCGTGCACCCTTCCAAGGGGGTGGTGGCTTCCAACATCACCCGCATCCCATGACCGCGGCCGCAGCCGATTTTGCTGAACCTTTAGGACACTGCCTGCTCGGGCAAATCCGGCGCGACCGGCAAGTCGTGACGGCTGTTTGTGGCACGCACCCGAAACCGGGCGCCGCATGGGTGGCCGGATGCCGTGCTGACGGATGAGCCGTTCGGCACGCAAGGCCGCGTGAATCCTGGGCGCGCCTTATGCCCCACGGCGCGCAAGGCCGCCGTCTTCCCGGAGGCCGGGATCCCAACGACGCGTAAGCCTTTCGCGATGCGCGCCGCCAGGGCCTCGACCGCGAACGCGGCGGCCGATCCGCGGCCCAGTCCGGGGACCATGCCATCCTCGGCCTCCGCGGCGGCCGCTTCGGCGGGTCCCGCTCGGACGGCGGCGGAGGCATCATGAGGCAGCCTCTCGCGTCGCCGCGGCGTCGCCAAACAGCCAAAGCGTGCCGGTCGGGCAGAGGCGCGCCGCGGGCAAGCCGCTATCGCCGCGCCGGAAGCGCGCAAAAATTTCCCGCTTCTCTTCCCCGGCGACCAGGAAGGCCGCGCGCCGGCTGCTCTCGAGCGCCGGATAGGTCAGCGTGATGCGCGCCTCGGACTTGGCGCCGGCGACGGCGGCGACCCACCGGTCGCGCTCCGCGAGCACCGCCGTGTCAGGAAACAGGGAGGCCGTATGCCCATCCGGCCCCAACCCTAGAAGGGTCACGTCGAAGAGCGGCCGGGCCGGGTCGAGGCGCTCCGCGCCGTAGAAGGATTTGAGCTCGCGCTCATAAGCGGACGCCGCTGCTTCAGGGCTGACACCTTCGGTAGGAATGGGATGGATGTTGCTGGCGGGGACCGGCGCGCGCGATAGCAGAGCTTCTCGCACCATGCGGTAGTTGCTCAACGCGTCATCGTGAGGCACGAAGCGCTCATCGCCCCAGAACCAATGGGTGCGGGACCACGGGAACAAATCGCGACAGGACGGCCCGGCCAGATGCTCATAGAGCCGTCGCGGCGTCGAGCCGCCGGAGAGGGCGACGGCAAAGACGCCGTCCTTCGCCGCCGCCGCCGTGCGCAGCCAATCCGCCACCCGGCGCGCCAGGGCCTCGGGATCGGCGAGGATCTCCAGTGTGGCTTCGGAGGCGCACGTCATGCGTACGCCTTTCCGGCCGGCGGGCGGCACCCCGCGCGGATGGCGATGATCGCGGCGGCGTAATCGGGCGATCCAAGGATCGCGGACCCGGCAACGATGGCGCTCGCGCCCGCTTCGATCGCCTGTCCGGCGCTTTCCCAATTCCGGCCGCCGTCAACCTCGATCACCTCGGCTAGGCGCCCGAACTGCGCCGCCAAGATCGACGGCGCGACGATGACCGGCCTTCGCGGCGCGGCATCCGGCATGGCCGCCCCGGCGCTCAACGCGTTCGATCCCGGTCTGGCGCCGCCGCATAAATATCCATGACCGCCCGCAGCATCCGGAGCGCCTCTTCCCTCGGCCGCTGGAATGAGTTGCGGCCAATGATCGAACCAAACCCCCCGCCGGCATGGATCGCACGGATCTCGTCGAGCAGCTTGGCGTCATCGAAGACGGCAGCGCCACCCGAGAAGATGACGATGCGGCGGCCGGCGAACGCGCAATCGACGACGTGACGGACTCGCTCCGCCGCGGTCGCGATCGGAATGCGCCGCTCGCCGTATACCTTGCGGGCCGCATCCTGCTCGATATGCGCCGTCGGCAGTTTCACCTTGATGATGTGCGCCCCGAGCTGAGCCGCGATCTGGACGGCGTAACCAGCAACGTCGATCGCTGTTTCGCCATCCTTGCTCAGACCCGACCCGCGCGGATAGGACCAGACGACGACCGCTAGCCCGTTGCGTTTTGCCTCCTCGGCATAGGCGCGGAGCTGTCCGTACATCTCGAGCTGGTGCGCCGATCCCGGGTAGATCGTAAACCCGACCGCGCAGCAGCCGAGACGAAGCGCGTCCCGCACGCTGGCGGTCAACGCCTGGTTCGGATCTTTCTCCTCCCGCAGCACGTCATTGTCGTTGGTTTTCAGAATGAGCGGAATTTCCCCCGCGAAATCGCGGGCGCCTGCCTCCAGGAAGCCCAGCGGCGCGGCGTACGCATTGCAGCCCGCTTCGATAGCGAGCTCGAAGTGATAAAGCGGATTGTAAGCCGGGGGGTTGGGGGCGAAGGAGCGCGCCGGCCCATGCTCGAAGCCCTGATCGACCGGCAAAATCACCAGCTTGCCGGTGCCCCCCAGCCGGCCGTGGTTCAACAGCCGGGCCAGGCTGGTCAGTGTCCCGGCGCTATCCGCGCCATACCAGCTCAAAACCTCCCTTACCCGCGGGGTCATTGCCCCGAGTGATCAGCGTGCCGTCCACGTCCGCCAGCAGAAGGCGGATCTCGCGCTGCCCGCTCACAGCGTCCGCTCCGGCGCCAGACCCACCGCCCGCCAGGCCCGTTCCCCATCGCGCGCCAGCAGCCCGCCTTATCGTTCAAGCGATAGCGCGCGAGCGCAGCATACACAACGGATGTTCCGCGTTATCTTGGATAGGCGGCTTGTACCAAATACTCAATGCGCGTCAACGGGTCCAAGCTGCCCAAGCCGAGCAGGATGCTCAGCCAGAGTAGAGAGGCGATGGCGAAAAGACGAATAATTTCGGGGCCTCGCCCAACCTCCATGAAGACCGTCCCGACCACCCCAACCATCAGCACGGCGGGGATCAGAACGAGCGGCCGGGCCGCCCGATCCAGCGGCAGAAAGCTCACGCCGAACTCTATCGCCAGCAGAACCAGAAGCAGCAGCAAGGCCAGCCATAGGCGGCGGAAGCGCGGCGTCATGGTCCGCGTCCCACGAGGTAGATCAAGGGGTAGAGCACGATCCACACGATGTCGACAAAGCTCCAATAGAGGCCTACCACGGCAACGGGCGTATGGAAGGCGGACGAGAATTCCCCCCGCCGGGCCCGCAAAATGATCCAGCCGACCAGAACCAACCCGCCAATCATATGTAGCCCATGGAGGGCAGTGCCAAAGAAATAAAAGACGAAGAATAGCTCCGCCCCGCGACCAAGCGGACCGTTGATGGCAAAGCCGGGCCCCGGGAACAGATGCTTTCTGAAATCCTCGCGCCACTCGATGCCGAATTTGAGGATCAGAAAGGCGAGGCCGAGCAGCCAGGCAATCGCGCAGCACTGGATGAGCCTGCGGCTATTTCCGGCTTCGATGAAGGCGACACCCGAGCTAAATACGAAGCTGCTGACCACCAGAATTACGGTGTTGGTCGTGCCGATCACGAGCTCGGTCTGCTGGGCGGCGGCATCGAACCCTGCCTGGTTCCCGTGGCGGGAATAGATCCAGGTCAGGAAAAGCGCGCCGAAGAACAGCACCTCGGTCGCCAGAAACAGCCACATCCCGGAAACGGCCGTCTCCGCTTGATGGCGTGCGCTTGAATATTGGAACTCATGCGTTAGCGAAGCTTCAGACATGGCGCTGCACGACCTCGGGTGGCGGGTAATTATAAGGTGGCTCCGTTACCGTCGGCGTAGAAACGAAGTTTTCAGTGAGCGGCGGCGATGCCGTTTGCCACTCGAGTCCCGTAGCACCCCATGGATTGGCGCTTGCGCGCTCGCCGTAGAACAGGGACCACGTCAAATAGCCGAGCGGGAGCAGGTAGCCCAGGGCCAGTATCGTCGCGCCGGCGGACGAGAGCACGTTCAGCACCTGAAATTCCGGCAGGTAGGAGTGATAGCGACGGGGCATGCCGAGATAGCCCAAGTAGAACTGAGGGAAGAAGGTCAGATTGAAACCGATGAAGATGATCACCGCGCCAGCGCGGCCCCACATCTCCGGATACATTCGCCCGGTGATTTTCGGCCACCAAAAATGCAGGCCGGCGAAGAAAGCAGACACCATCCCGCCGACCATCACGTAGTGAAAATGCGCCACCACGAAATACGTTTGCGCCAGGTGGACATCGGCGGCGAGCGCGGCCACGAAAAGGCCGGTCAGGCCGCCGGTCGTGAAGAGTCCGATAAAGCCGATCGCATAGAGCATCGGCGCGTCGAACCGGATGAACCCCTTATGCATCGTGCCGATCCAGTTGAACACCTTGATCGCGGACGGCACCGCAACCACATAGCTCAGGATCGAGAAAACGAGGGCGGAATAGAGCGATGTGCCGGCGACGAACATGTGATGCCCCCACACAAGGAAGCTGATCACGGCGATTGCGATGCTGCACCAGACCACAAAATTATAGCCGAATAACCGCTTGCTCGAGAAGCAGGGAACGATCTCGCTGATCACACCAAGGCCTGGCAGGATCATGATGTATACGGCCGGGTGGGAGTAGAACCAGAACAGGTGCTGGAACAACAGCGGATCGCCGCCCACCGCCGGATCGAATACGCCGATGTGAAAGATCCGCTCGAACGACAGCAGCAGCAGCGTCATGGCAAGAACTGGGGTCGCCAGCACAAAGAGGACGCTGGTGGCATAGAGCGACCACAGGAACACCGGCATCTTGTACCAGGTCATACCCGGCGCGCGCAGGCGATGGATGGTGACGATGAAATTCAGCCCCGTCGCAATGGAAGAAAAGCCGGCGATGAAGACACCGGTGACGGCCGCCACCACATGGCTCCTGGAATAGGTCGAGGACAGGGGAGTGTAGAAGGTCCAACCGGTATCGACGCCGCCCACGAACAGCGCATAGAGGACAACAAGTCCCGCGGCGACGAAGAGATACCAGCTCAACAGATTCAGCCTTGGAAAGGCCAGGTCTCGCGCGCCAATCATCAGCGGAACCAGGAAGTTGCCGAGGGTGGTCGGAACGGCCGGTATCAGGAAGAACCAGACCATCACCACGCCGTGCAACGTGAACAGCCTGTTGTAAGTCTCGGCGGAGGCGATCATGCCTTGCGGCACGATCAAATTATAGCGGACCAACGCCGCCCCTGCGCCGCCGACAAAGAAAAAGATCGTAATCGTTCCAAAATAGAGGATCGCGATTCGTTTGTGGTCGGTCGTCAACAACCAGCTGCGGAGGGTGGAGCCGTCGGTCAGGTACGAGGTCGAGCGTCCGGCATATTCGGGAGCCTCGATGACGGCGTCGCTCATGGCTGCTTCTCCGGCGTTAGGGACTTGACGTAAGCAATGATTTTCAGAAGATCCTCTTCGCTGATTTGTCCGGCGAAGGAGGGCATCAACGGCGGATAGCTGGCCACCCGCCGTCTTTCTGGCAAGAGGATGCAATCACGGATGTAAAGGTCGTCGGCAGTGACGATGCTGCCGTCGATCAGCGTCACCGGGCTGCCGTATAGCCCCGCGAGTGCGGGCGCGCGCACCGTACTGCCAGATTGGCGCCCGCCGGCGCCGTTGCCGCCATGGCAGCCGCTGCAGCCGTAGCGCATGAACAAGGTCTCACCCGCGCTGGCCAACGTCTTTTCAGCGCCGTTCTGCTCCAGCCAGTTTTGGTATTCTGGGTCCGGCATCGCCACGATCTCGCCCACCATTTGGGAATGCCCCGTGCCGCAGAGCTGCGTGCAGTACAAATGATAGGTCCCAGGCTCGTTGACCTCGAACGACAGTGTTACGTAACGGCCCGGCAGGACGTCATGCTTGATGCGGAACGCTGGTATGGAAAAGTCGTGAATCACGTCCTCCGACGTCATCACCAGTTGGATCGGGCGTCCGACCGGCAGATGCAGGGCGTTGATCTCGCGCTGGCCGCCTTCATGCTCGATTTTCCACATCCACTGCTTGCCGATAACGTAGATCTTCAAAGCGCCGGAAGGCGGTTGGAATAGCCGGACATAGAGATCCGCACCCCAGACGAACAGACCAAAGAAAATGAACAAGGTTGCGACGGTCCAGGCCGTCTCCAGCCGCCAAGTCTTCTTGGCGAGCGTACCGCGATCAATAGCGCTGCCGGCGCGGTACTTGATCATGTAAAGTAAAATCAGGCCAAAGACGAGCGCGAGGATTGCGCAGGACGCCAGAAGCAGCGCGAGGATCAGATAGTCGACTTCCGCCGCGCTGGTCGTCGCCTGAGGGAGCCAGAAGCTCATGCGCGTCCCTTCTCGCGGCGAAACGCGAGGAACAACACGCCTGCCATGGTGGCTACCGTGATCGCCGCGGCCAAGCGCAACAGCTTCATAATGGCGAGCGTGTACCGCCCCGTCACCGGATTGTAGTCGTAGCACAGCAAAAGCACCGGCAGTGCCGCGGCCGCGATGCTTCCCGATGCGGCCCGGGTCACGCCGAGCCGCACGTCGGCGGGCCGATAGCCGACGCCAAGAAGATAGCTCGACACGGCGCCCGTGGGCGTGGCGAAGACGATCCCGACGGGATGCGCGAATTGTTTCAGCTCCGGATCGAAGCGCTCGTGAAAACCAACTGCGTTAGCGACCGCCTGCACGGCGTCGAACGTCCCGGTCAGGAAATGCCAATTCTGCGCGGCGCCCGGGGCCGGATAGCGCTGCAAATCTTCCGCCTTGGCCGCGGCGGCGTCAGCGCGGGTCTCCGACGGATCGATGCTCAAGGCGGCCAACGCGTAATCGCGGCCCGCCATCATGCCGGACGCGCGGAGCGCCTCGAACAAGTCGCCGCGAACGACGCTGCAAAGATTGGGGCAACGGAAGTACCCAAGTGCAAGGACCAACGGCCTTCCTTCAAAAAGATCGTCCAGCCGCACCATGCGGCCGGTGTCGTCGCGGAACATGTCTTGGATGGGGATTTGGGCGCCTGGCTTTTGCTCGTAGGCAATGCCGCTGAGATCCGGCGCCGGCGCCGCACCCGCGAACGGCGGCGCCACGAACAGAAGAAGAAGCAGAACGAGAACGCGCAGCCGCATGGGCTTCCTCCGTCGATGCTGGCGAGCTTGGAACCGTCTCCTGCGCTTCACGGGGCTGCTCGGATGGCGCGGGCGAAGCAGGAGCATTCTTGCGCGCGACGGGCGGCATCGCCGCCCCGGGCCAGCCAGGAATATTTTCCTCGGCGATTTTGCGCATCGCATCGGCTATGGGGATGTGCGCGATGCGATTCGCCTTGTCGACCCAACCCGCGCCGTTGAGCTGTCGCATTTCCTCGTCGTGGAACCGCGCCATGTCCGCAGCTGGATTGACTTGAAGCTGGGGCTCTGGGTAGCGCGGCAAGGGCATGCGCAAGGTGCGGTCGGTGGTCGCTCCCGGGTAAAGCCACTGAACGATCAACCCCGCAATAAACACCGACGCCAGCACCAGCGCCACGCCTGCCCAGATGAAGCGGCGGTCGACATCGGCCGGCTCATGTCGCGCGGGCTCAAGGAATTTCTCAGACATGGCGTCGCACCCCCTCTGGAAAGCCCGGCAACGGCGGCGCACGTAGCGCCAGCGCTGCCGCTATTCCAATCAGGCCGAGCATCGCCAACACATCGACCAGACCGAAGTTGCGCCCGGACGCCGGCACCACGAGCCACCAGCCGCGGACGACCGCGCTCAGTATCAGCAGTGCGGTGACGTAAGCGATTCCCCGCGGCGAACCTTGCAGCCGCGGCGACAGCAGAGCGAAGAAGGGCAGCACGAAATGGCACCCCGCCACCAAGGCGGCGGCGACGCCCCATCCACCTCTCGAGCGGACGATGTACCATGGCGCCTCGTTCGGCAGGTCGGACTGCCAGACGATCAACACCTGCATGAAGTCCAGATATGCCCATAAAATGAGGAGCCCGAGCAGAAGTTGCCCCAGGCTGCGCAGGGTGCCGCCATCCGGTGGCGGTCCAACAACGGCGGCGAACATGGATACCGACAGCGCCAGGAGCCCCATTTCGGCGATCGCGATCAATCCGTAGGCGCTGGAAGCAAATTGTGGATCGAGCGACATGGTCGTGTCGATCGCCGCAAAGGTGACGGTAATCGCCAGAAGGATCAGCCCGGCGGGCGCGATCCGCGCGAGCCTTGCGTCCGGGATGTCCTGCCGGAGCGCTCGCAGGATCAGCCCGGCTAGCCCGAGCCACACGATCAGGTAGACGGCTCCTCGTCCGAGGAAGAACGGCAGGTTCAGGTAAAACCGGTTGCCGAGATGCGCCGCCACGTCCGGGCGTGCCCAGGGATAGAGCGTGCGCAACACGATCAACAAAGGGATCACCGCCGGCGGCAGCAGCAACAGCGTATGCGTGCCCGCCACCAGCTGCGGCCGGATCGCGTACCCCCAACGTCCGCCGGTCAAGGCGTGGATCAGCAGAAGCCCCATGCAGCCGACCGGCCAACCGAGCCAGGCGGTCAACGCCGCCAGCCAGGCGTGCGGGAATGCGGCCGGCGCAATCAGCCATCCGATCGCCGCACCCAGGAGGCCGGTTACTCCCGCCATCCAGGCCGCGCGCTCCGCTTGGTGCCGGGTCAT
Organism: uncultured Alphaproteobacteria bacterium; assembly: GCA_963706215.1. Lineage (GTDB taxonomy): Bacteria > Pseudomonadota > Alphaproteobacteria > Rhizobiales > Beijerinckiaceae > Methylocapsa. Next base: position 2,331,459 of record OY970154.1, read on the forward strand.
TGTAGCGCTCCCCGCCGATCCGCCGCGACATCCGCGACGGTGGCGTGCTGGCTACGCTGCAAGGCGCGGATATAGGCCGCGATCGCCCAGCGATCCTCCGGCTGGACGCGGTCGGCAAAGGAATACATCGCGCCGTAGCCGTTCGTGATCACGTCGTAGAAATGCTGCACGGGCACCTCGCGCAAACGATCGGTGTGATAGGAGGGCGGCGGAGGGAAACCACGCTGCACGATCATGCCGTGTCCGTCCCCGAGCTCCGAGTGGCAGGGGGTGCAGTAGATCCGGAAACGCTCTTGTCCGCGCTCGATGAGCGCGAGCGTCACCGGTGGCGGCCTCGTCGGCTTAGCATCAAACTCCACGGTGCCAGACGGTATTTGCGCGGGCCCGACGAGCGGCGAATAGACCTTCTGTTTGGGCTGCACGCTCATGTCGTCGCAGCCGCAGAGCGCCACCGGCACCGCGAGCAGAAGGAACGCGCGCCTCATGTTGGCACCTCCTCGATCAGCCGGGGATCGAGGCCGTCCAATATTTGGCGGGCAAGTTCGATTTGCCGCGCGTTGCCGGGGCGGATCGCGACGACCCACCCATCGCGCATAGCTTGGCGCATGGACCGGTACTCGTCAATCGGATCGTAGAGACTGGGCATGCCGGCGGCGATCAAATAGCCGATAACTCCGGCAAAAACGGCGAACAGCACGCCGATGTCAAACGCGATCGTCACGAAAGCCGGCCAGGAAAATTCCGGACGGCCGCCGATGTCGAGAGGATAGCCGATCGTATTCGCATAAACTTCCATCCCGAAACCGGCCGCGGCGCCAAACAAGCCCGCGATTAGGATAACTAGCGGCACAAGCGAGCCCTCATCGTCGTCGAGACGCTTCGGCGTGTACGTTTGCAGTCCGCCGATACGCCCGGCGCGCAAGCGCGTCATTGCATCGCGCAAGGCCGTCTCGGTTTCAAAAGAAGCCACGATGACGCCGTTCATCGGCTCTCTCCCTCGCGTGGGCGGCGCTGGAGCAGCGCACGGATCTCGAACATCGAAATCACTGGCAGAAAGCGCACGCACAGGAGGATTCCGGAGGCGAAGAAGCCGACCGTGCCGAAAAGTGTTGCCCAGTCCCAAAAAGTGGCGTGGAAATCGCCCCACGCGGACGGCAGGTGAGTACGGCGCAGACTCATCACCACGATGGCGTAGCGTTCGCACCACATGCCGACGATCACGCCGAAGCAGACCAACATGATCAGCGTCTGGTTCAGGCGCAATCGACTAAACCACATGAGCTGCGGAAGGGCGAGGTTGAACAGGATAGTTGCCCAATAGACGGCGGCGTAGGACCCGCGGATCTTGTCGATGAACTGCGCTCGCTCGGCATTGTCTGCGCCGTAGAAGATCGTGAACGCATCCATCATGTAGGCGTAAGCAAGACAGAGGCTGCTCACCAACAACATTTTGCACAAGATATCGAAGTGCCGTCCGGTGATGAAGTCTTCCAAGCTCAACAGGCGGCGCAGCGGGATCACCAGCAGCAACACCATGGCGAACCCCGACAGCAATGCGCCGAAGACAAAGAAAGGCGGGAACTCGGTGGAATGCCATCCGACGGTGGCGGCGCCGGCGAAATCCAACCCGACGATGCTGTGCACGGACACGACCAGCGGCGCCATGATCGCCGCCAGGACGCCATAGGTCGCATGATAATGCCGCCATTGGCGGTCCGAGCCGCGGAACCCCAGAGCCATCAGGCCGTAGAGGATCTGCTTGCGGCGCGTTGCCGCGCGATCGCGCATCGTCGCGAGATCGGGGATCAGGCCGAAGTACCAAAACAGGATGGAAGAAATGACATAAGTGAGAATTGCAAAAAAATCCCAAAGCAACGGGCTTCGAAACTGTGGCCATAAAGTCATCGTATTGGGAAAAGGAAACAGCCAATAGAATAACCATGGCCGGCCCAGGTGGAGGATCGGATAGATCCCCGCGCAGGCGGCCGCGAACACCGTCATCGTCTCGGCGACGCGGTTGAGGGAGGTGCGCCATTCCACCTTCGTCAGATAGAACAGCGCGGAGATGAACGTTCCTCCGGACGCGATCGCGATCCACCAGACATAGTTGATGATCGCGAACCCCCAGACCACCGGCCAGTCTATGCCCCAAATGCCGACGCCCGCGTAGAACAGCCAGACGATTGCGGCGACCAGCACGCCGGTGAGGACCAAGCCCGGAATCATCGCGATCCACCACCACAAAAAGGCCCGTTCGCGCAGTGCGATCGCGCATATCTGGTCGGTCATCGAACCGATGGTGGGACCCGGCAGCACGACTGGGTCGCGCGCAAGCGGCGGGCGCGAACCGCCGATGGGACTCTCTTGATGCAGTGCGTGAGAGGCCGGAATGTCGGTCATCCGCCGCTGCCCTCATTGGGCGGTTTCGGGTTGCGGATGCGCGCCTCGTAAGTGACGCGCGGACGCGTGTTCTGGTTCGCCAGCAGCGCATAATCGAGCGGGCTCTGTTTGCGTTTGGCGACCTCGCTGTCCGGGTCCGCCATATTGCCGAAGGAAAAGGCCTGCGTAGGGCAAGCGGCCTGGCATGCCGTCCGCACTTCGCCGACCGGCCGGTTCTCTCGATCGGCCACAATTCTGGCTTCGGCAATGCGCTGCAGGCAAAAACTGCATTTCTCCATCACCCCGCGCCCGCGCACGGTGACATCGGGATTGCGCGCCTCGGGCGGTCTTTGCTCCTCGTTTGAAAACGCGAGATAGTTGAATCGACGCACCTTGTAGGGGCAATTGTTGGAGCAGAACCGCGTCCCAATGCAGCGGTTGTACACCATCACGTTGAGGCCCTCCGAATCGTGCACGGTCGCCCCAACGGGACAGACTGTTTCGCAGGGCGCCTCCTCGCAATGCATGCACAGCACCGGCTGAAAGTAGCTATCGGGCGCGGTGGGGCTTCCCTCGTAATAGCGGTCGATGCGCAGCCAGTGCATCTCTCGCTCGCGAATCACCTGCTCTTTGCCGACGACGGGAATATTGTTCTCGGCCTGGCAGGCGACAACGCAAGCATTGCAACCAATGCAGGCGTTCAAGTCGACACTCATCGCCCAGGCGGCGGGTCCTTCGGGCTTCCAACGATACAAATGCGGCTCCGGCTTGCCGGTGGCGAGAGACCGCGGGTCCTTGCTAAACTCGGCAAGTGTTGCGTGCCTGACATATTCTCCCGTCTCGTCGAAGATCAGATTATGGTGGTCTGTGCAGGCCAAATCCATGTGACCGGGCACTTTCTGCAGCGATGGCGCGCTTGCGCGGCCAGTGAGCGGATAAAAATCGAACCCGGCGCCAGTTGCGACGGTCCCGGCATGCCGCTCGCCAAAACCAAGAAGCGCCACGACGCAATCCGCCGCTTGGCCGGGCATGATCCAGGCGGGAGCCGTCACGCTCGCATCGCCCAGGGAGAGACGGATCATGTCGCCGTTACGGAGCTTCAACTGCCGTGCTCGCTCTGGAGCGATCAGCAGTGGATTGTCCCAGGTCAGTTTCGTCAGGGGCCGCGGCAGCTCCTGCAGCCAGGCGTTGTTGGCGTAGCGTCCGTCCCATAAATGCGGGTCCGGCCGGAACAGGATCGTCAGCGGATGGTTGGCGGGCTCGGGCGGCGTCTGCCGTCCGGCATCCGGGCGCAAGGTTACATCGGCCTTCCGGCTAGCCGTGCCAGGAACGACGCCGCTGGCCAGTGCGTCCGTCCAGCCTTGCCCGAAATCCTTTCCCATCCGGGTTTTCCATGTCGCCTGCACCGTCTCGAGCGTGGCGGATGGAGCAGGCTCCGTGAAAAGCGCCAGCATCGTATGCATGCCGATGCCGTTATAAAGTGGTAGCGCCTGCGGCTGCAGGATTGTCGCCGCGCCGTCAAAGGCCTGGGCATCGCTCCAGGTCTCCCATGGGTGCGCCATCGGCACGGCCCACGTCGTCAGTTGGACGGTCTCGTTCGGCGAGACGGTCAGCGTCAGGCTGAAATCGACGCGCTTCAGCGCCTCGGCGAAACCGAGCGCTCCTGGAGCAGCGTAGGCGGGGTTGCTGTCCATGATCAGCAGCGTGCTGACCTTCCCGGTTCGCATGTCCTCCGCTAGGTCCGCCAGCGGCGCCGCTTGGTCTGCCGGGTATGCAACCGGCGCGAGGAGCTCCAGCGTGTTTCCGCGCGCGCCAAGCTTCTCGTTGATCGCATGCACGAGCGCATGCATTTCGGGAGGCTGATCCGGCCCAACATGCACCAGCGCGCGGCCGCGATTTGCAGTGAGATCCGCGATCACTTCGCCGACCCAGTCCGGCGGTCCGGACAGGGGCGAGCCCTCCAGGATTCCCGCCGCCAGCGCCATGACGACCTGGTGAAGCTCATGCGGCCCGGCGATGAAGCGATGATCCGCGACGGACCCGGTCAGCGTCGGCGTCGGCTCCACGGCGTAAATGCGGCTCATCTTCCGCGTGCGCGTGGGATTGCGGCGAGAGGCGAAGTCGCGAGCGAAGCGCAGGTGCCCCGGCGCCGAGCTCAAGAGATCGCTGTCGATGGCGAAGATCACGTCCGCCGCGTCGAGTTTCGGCGCCAACTCGACTGGCTCGCCGTACGCGAGCACAGCGCCCTTTGAAACATTCTCGCGCGAGATCGCCTGCCACCGGTGCCAGCGGGCTTCTGGGTAAAATGCAAGCAGCGCATCCAACTGCCCGGCCAGGGTCGGCGAGGTGATCGCGCCGGTGAGGATGCGGAAACCACGGCCGCGGCTCGCCGCGATTTTTGCTCGTTGCGCCGCTAAAGCGGTCTGCAAGCTCGATTGATCGGAGGGGGAGCCGTGCGCCGTTATCGCCCAAGCCCGATCCGGATCGTAGAAATCGAGCACTTGCGCTTGCGCGAAGACGTCGGTGGCGCCGAGACTTGCTGGATGGCGAGGATTTCCTTCCACCTTGATAGGCCGGCCCATATGGTGCTTGACCACGACGCCGGTCGCGTATCCGTCTAGCACATTGGCGGTGGCGTAGAAATTTGGCAAACTGGGGATAATGTTTGGCGGCGCCCTCACCGCTGGAATAAGCGTTCCTTCCGGCGCCCAGTCGCAGCCGCCAAGCCCGGCCATCGCAAAGGCCGCCGCCATCAGCTTGAGCGCGCTCCGGCGATCATGCGGCGAGGCCAGCGCCTCGGCCAGGCCGGGAAATTCCTGCGCCACGCGCGCGACGAAGTCCGGATCGTCCGCCAGTTGCTCCAGGCTGCGCCACTGGAGTCTCAGCGGTGACATATCGAACAATCCGTGAGAGTGCGGCCACCAATATGATACTCGTTCATCAGCATCTCCGGCGAAGGTGTGTCGGCGGCCCGGCGCCATTCGGTGTTGTAGATCTGATCCTTCGGCCGGAGATTCGGGCCGGGGTTGCGATGACAGTCGAGGCAGAACTGCATGGTGAGAGTTTTGGCCTTGTAGCTGAGCGGCATCTGGTCTACCTCGCCGTGACAGCTCGAGCAGCCGACGCCCTTGGCGATATGAATGCTGTGGTTGAAATAAACATAGTCCGGCAAGTCATTGATCCGGTTCCAGACGATTGGCTTGTCGTCTGCAAGGCTTTGCCGCACCGGTGCCAGAAGGGCGGCGTTCGTCCAGATCTGGGAATGGCAGGTCATGCAGGTGTAGGTGGGCGGCATCCCGGCGCTGGACGACACCTCCACCGAAGTATGGCAGAAGCGGCAATCGATCCCTAAACCCGCGACATGATGTTGGTGGCTGAATGGCACCGGTTGACCGACAAACCAGTGGACGTGACGTGCGTAATCGGTTCGGGGCCAGAACCACAACCAGCCGATGCCGACTACGCAGACCGCTGCCAAACCCAACAGGGTCAGCGCAGCCCAATAATTGGCGCTCGGCCGGAAAATAGCCGCCATTCGGACAACGCTCCGTGCCTTGCGGTGATCTCTTTAATCAAGCCTAGGCAACCCAAAACAAAGAGTCAACGGAACGACAGCACTGGGAGAGCGGAAAAATCTGGATGCAACTCGCCCGCTGCCAATAGGCGTCGAATTTGTTACGACAGTTTGCGAGCGATTTCGCCGTGCGTGATCAATTCGGCGTGAGATGCTGCGAGGGTGAATGCTTGCGGGGCAGAAGTCAGGACGCCGGGTGATACCGACGGTCGAGCCGTTTCTCATGCGCAGGTTGGATACCGCATTCGGAGCATTGGCAGAGTTGCCCTCGGTCTGACCCGCAAAGATCGGTTGTACCGCTCCTAAAATTGGTGGAGGATCCGTGACACCGGCTCTTGGGGTCGCCGCGAGCGTCGCATGGATCGAGACTGTTTTCCCGAGACCGGAGGGCGCACGGGGTTCGCGCCGCCGCGCGCCGGTTCGCGGCGAACGAACCGCGGCGGCAAGCGAATAGGCGGCGGCCGGAGCGTTCATTCGAAACCGTCCGGCTCGCCGGGCGTTCCATAGGGATCCAGCCGGAGCACCGGAGTGCATTCTCGTCCGTCCGAAAGACGCAATCCCAACCTCTTGCGCGCCGTCCTTGCCTGGACCGCTCGCGAGGTCTCGGTCCTCGATCCAGGCTGCTTCGCGATTGTGATGGCGACGGGAATTACGTCGAACGCCATGTTTGCCGAGCGCCAGCGCGGATTGTCGGACGTGCTGTTTCGCGTGAACCTTTTTGTCTATCCGTGGCTTGTTCTCGCCACCATCTTGCGAATGACCGGCTTCCGTGCCTCACTATCGCGCGACCTTGCCAACCCGCGTCTCGTATTTTCGTTTTTTACGTTCGTCGCGGCATCGGACGTTCTCGGCGTCCAGATTGCCTTGCGCGGATTTGTGACAATCCCCCTTCTGTTGTGGTTATCGGCGCTCGCGGCCTTCGCCATCCTCACCTATTTCAGTTCCGGCTTGCTGATCTTCTGCAATGCTGCCTGGGGAGCCGATTTGGTTGTTCGCGGCGGTGGGCTTCTTGCCATCGTAGGCACCCAATCCTTGGTCCTTCTTGGCGTGCCGGTGGCGGCTTCGACACTTGGCGAACATGGCAACGCCATAGGCGTCCTCATTCATGCGCTCTGGGGGATAGGACTGGTGCTTTATGGGATATTCGTCACCCACTTCACCTACCGGATCTCTTACCTGCGTGTCGAGCCCCGAGATTTGACCCCGCTTCTTTGGGTGGTCATGGGGGCGGCCGCGATCAGCGCAAATGCCGGGTCCGCGCTGGTCCAAGACGGGCCGGGACCGGATTTCCTCCACGCCATGCGGCCGTTCGTCGACGGCGCCAGCTTTATCCTTTGGGCATGGGGGACATGGTGGATTCCGCTCCTCGTCATGTTCGGCATTTGGAAACACGGCGTACATCGTGTGCCGCTGAGCTACACCCCGATGTTGTGGAGCATGGTGTTTCCGCTCGGAATGTATGCCGTCGCGACTTACCGCCTCTCGCTGGCCGGCGATTATCCACCCTTCCAGGCGTTGTCGCATTTGATCGCCTGGGTGGCGTTCGGCGCGTGGATCGCGACCGCGGCGGCATGGATCGTCGCATCGGCACGAAGCTTTCGAGAGTTCCGCGATCCAACTCGATCGGCCAGGGCTCCGAATCCGGGTTGACGCGATAGGGACCCCAACGGCGCCGCGAGATAATCATGGTCCTATCCCGCGCGCTTTCGTCCGAGTTCGATGCCTCGCTTGTCCTTGCCGGACACGCCGGTGATGAGCGCCAAAATGGCGGCCCACGGCCATGTTCCTGGCATCCGCGCTGTTGAACCGGCGAGGCGCGCGTGGTTCAAATTATCCGGTTCATTCGAGAGGTTTTGCACTTTCACCAAATCGCCCTGTACGTTCATGCCTTAGAGCCTGACTCAAAAGACAACTATCGCGCAAGTCGTCTGACCGCGATCTGGATGCAGGCCAGTGTGACGAAGGCGGCGAGGGTTAGGCCGAGATTTTCGTAATCCTTGGCGATGCGGCAATTCCGGCCGAACCAAGAGAAAGTCCGCTCGACGACCCAGCGGCGCGGCAAGACGACAAAGCCCTTCAGGTCGTCACCGCGCTTGACGATTTCGAGGTGCAGCACCGGAACTTTGGCAACGGCGGCTTCGACTTGCCACGCGTTGTAGCCATTGTCCGCCCAGACCAGTTCGAGCCAGGGAAAGCGGTTGCGGATCTTGTCGAGGACAAGCGTTGCACCGTCGCGGTCCTGGATGCCTGCGGAATGAACGATGGCCCGTAGCGGCAGGCCTTCGGTATCGACAAGGGCGTAAATCTTGCGTCCCTTGACCTTCTTACCGGCATCATAACCTACCTCGCCATCAAAACCGCCCCCTTTTCCGCCGCCTTCAGCGTCTGGCTGTCGATGACAGCTGCCGTGGGGCTCGCCTCTCGCCCGAGTTGCTCGCGCAAAGTCATGTGCAGCTCTTCCCAGATGGCCTCCCACACGCCGTCCTTCTGGAACTTGCGGAAAATATTGTAGACCGTTGAGCGCGGCGGAAATTCGTCGCGCGGCAGATAGCGCCAAGGGCAGCCCGTGCGAAGCAGGTAGAAGATCGCGTTCATCGCCGCCCGCATATCGGTCTTGCGTGGCCGCCCGCCAGGCAAGGCTTCGGGAATCAAAGGCTTCAGCCGCTCCCATTCCGCATCCGTCAAATTGCTCGGATAGCGATCTTCGTCACGCCAATAGATCGCTCGCTGCTCTTTCGTCCACATCGCAAATCACCGCATCAGTTGCAAATGATGCGGTGAATCATGCAACCATCCCGAGCGCAACCCCCTTTTGAGACAGGCCCCAAGACGGTATGAGACTGTCTCGACCGAAGAGGCCGGCGAACCACGGCACCCCTGCAGCAGTGAATTCCCGGCCATCGCGATTGAGCCGCAGAAGATGGATGTCGCTCGGCGACCGATGGCGAATGTTGTTCAACACGCCGTCACTGCCGTTGGCCTTCGTGAACCCCGCGAGCCATTCCTTGGATGTGTGCTTTTGATAATCCCGGAGCCTTTGGAGCGTTGGCGGCGGATGGAACCGGACAGCGCCGGTAGCCGTCGCCGCAACTATACCTCATCTCGTTAGAAGGCACCCCTCATTTTTTGCTCGCAATATAGGGCTGGAGTATTTTGCGCACCGATCATGGGGGCCATGTCTGATTCGTGGATGGATCCGGAAGACGGACCCAGCCGCCGCAAGAACCAGCCCATCCACAAAGTCATCGATGAACCGGACCAGGTTGCCGACGCCGGCATAATCGTCGACCCTCGCTGGTAACAAAAACATCTGCGAGCGACCGCGACCAAACATGTGTGGCATGCTGGAGTCTATCGCGGCAACCGTGGCGACGGAGTCCACCCAATCCGACTTTCCACATAGCCGGTTTGAATTACGCACCGATGATCTCGGCTATCGGCGAGAACCGGTCCCTGAGCCAGCAAAGGTTGTGGTCCTCGCGCGTTCCGGGCCAAGCCAGCGAGCGCTCTAAAAATGCGTGGCCGTTCGAGCGCCGCCACTCACCGTGAGCCATGATAACCCGTTCACAGTCCCAGCTCAGAACCTTGGCGCGGGCTGCACGTGCCGGCGTGCGATTAAAAAACGATAACCGCCATTCGAGCGGCGCGCGGGCCTTATCGGCGACAATGCCGCCGAGACGGGCCAGCGGACGTTGCCACCACCGCCAGTACTCGTGCAAGAAGCGGTCGCTGAAGGCTTCGACGAGGTCGACGACGATCACCGTCTGAGAGGGGGGTGAAAAAAGATGATCTCGTCCATTACGATCGAACCTCTGAACCACGCTTGGTCGATGTCCGACTGCCATTCGGGCGGCGGAATGTCTCGGAGCGCCTCGCGAAATGCGAGACCGCGATGCCGTCGTATGGTCGATTGCGGTCCCCACAGTTCGGCGTCCGGATAGACGGCCTTCCAATCCTCAAGATAGAGGTGGTGGAGCTTGTTGGGGCTGACGAGGTGTGCGACCCTCCCCCGACGATCCAACTGCGTGCGGAGTTCTTGAACCAGCGTGATCGGCGACCAAACCCAAAGGTCTCCATCGGCTAAGCGGGCAATTACCGAGCGGGTTGGGTATGGAATTCCGTAGAAACTTACGATCTCCCCCTCGGCAAGCCAAAGCGTGTCATGGATTTTCTCGAGCATCTTCCCACCTTAGCACGAATACCACCGCCGGAGCTGATCGTCCGCCCAATCACCTGTCACTCATGGGTTCTACTCATGCGCTCCCGGATGCTGGCCGGCTTTTTGCGGGAGGAACAGGATGCGGGCGACGATGAAGGCCGCGAGAATTGCCGAGGCATAGAAGCAGCTAAACGCGAGCCTCCGTTGGCAAGCGGCTTGTCGAGCAGATCGCCCACCGTGGCGCCTAGCGGCCGCGTGAGGATGAAAGCGCTCCAGAACACCAGGGTGCGCGACACGTTCGTGTAGAAATATCCGCCCGCGACCAGCACCAAGCCTGCGGCGAATACGAGTGCCCCGCCTTCGTAGCCGAGCCCAGTTGTGTCGGCCATCCAATCGCCGAGCGCCGTGCCCAAGGTTTGGGAGAACAGGATCGCCCCCCAATAGAACATCTCGACCTTGGGCGAAGCGATGGTATCAACCGAAACGAAGCCAGCTGACCAGTACCACACGCCGTGGGCAGCCACTAGGACCACAAACAGGATCGACGCTCCCCCGGCATTGAAGTGGACCCCGCGGGCGGGACCGCTGGGGGCGGTTTCTTGGTTGGAAGTCCGGCCGTTCCTTTCTCCTCAATCGATTAAGCTGCTTTCCGCCGCTGCCGCGGCCGCGGGCATGCGGGCAACGCGCCGGCGTTGGCCAGGCGCGGCGTCCTGTCCACGGCTTTCCCGCCGGGCGCGCCCGTGATGCCGCCGCGCGCCGGATGGCCGCCGGCGTCCGGCTGGCGAGCGCCTGACGCGGCCGTTGGGTGCTGTGGAACGCGATCCAAGCCCCGGTCCCGGCCCGCGCCGCGCGGCCGCCGGCATAACCCTTCAAATGGATGTCCTCGTCCTTCAAGCCACGCCGCGGCCGCGCGATGAAGACATTGTCCCTCCCACCGGCCGCGCCCATCCATCGGGACGCGGATGCCGGCGGCGGCGCGCGTGCCGGTGAAGGCCGCGCCGGTAAACCGGCTGCCCTGGCCGGTGTCGAAGATCTCCGGCTTGCCACGGCGCGCCAGCGCCTCCTCGAGCGCCGGGACGCGGAACGGGACATCCCTCGTGTTCGGCAAGCGCCGGGCCGGCACCGCCCGGCTCGCCCGATCGACGGCCGCCGCGAGGGAGGGGAACCCGCGCCCGGCCGGGACATAGGCGATGCCGGCCGCCCGCGCCTGATACGGCCGGCCGGCCGCCAGGCGCCGCGGGAGATCCGGGAATATCTTGTGCCCCGGTGCCGGCTTCGCCGTCCGCGGCTCCGGCCCCGGCGCCGCGATGCCCGTCCGCCGCGTCCGCCGCCGCGCATGTTCGCGGTTGATCGCCCGCCCCCGCGCCCGCGGCGTCGCCGTCATCCGCCGCTCCCTTCGCCATGACCGAACGGCCTCGCCTCCAATTTATCAACCGGCCCCAAAAACCGCGTCCGCTTCACGCTTTGAAAGCGGTCCATTCAAACCAGCGAAGGGGTTTCATTGCCATTCTCTGCGGCACGCGCGCTTAACTCAGCATCAATTTGTTCCCACCTTGGTGTAGGCACAGGTTATATGGATGGAGTCGGCTCTATCGACCTCCCTCCAAACGGCGCGAACCTTGCCGAGTTCGATGCTGAGTGTGTCGTCGTTGATCCAGCGAAACTTCGGTTAGCCGTAATAGAGTTCGCTATGTCCGACCAATGTGGTGATCTTGTCAGCGCCCCGAATTTGTAGGACAACAGAATAGTCAACCACCGTTCCTACACCGGTAGAGGCCTTGTCATACGCGGCGGCAATGTCGTCGCGCGCAGTGACGGCGCGCCAGTCTGATGCCATTCCTTCATCGCAATTCCAAGGAATTGCGAGCAACATCCCCAGCCGGAGGAGCTCCGGTCCAAACGCCACCAATAGGATCAGGAAAGCAGCAACAACGGCCCACCAAAGGCGGCCCCTCATTTGTGACCGCCAATAGCCTCGGTACGCATCTTCCCAGCCCTTTTCTGTCCATTCTTTTGCCTCTTCACTGAAACTGTTCGATGATCCGAAAAAATCCGTATGTCTGAGCGATCTTAACTGAGGTTCGCTTTTCGTAACCTAACCCGGCCAATAAACGCCAACGGCGTAATCGGCGGCGTGGACGTAATCAGCAAACCAAGTGTTCGTCGCCTTGTCCCGCTGGAAATCATAAACGCGATTATCGGCTTGACGTATGCGACGGTTCGGGGTCAGGATCGTTGGCATGGAGCGCCAGCGAGCAAGATTCCGCGATTTCGTCCGGTCGTTCGGCGACCACTGGTTTGCTTATATGAGCGGGGGGCCAAGCGTGCCAGCCGCTATCGCGGCGCTCTATTTCGAGAATGACATAGCGAAAGTTTTGCTGTGGGTCACGGCATTCGGTTGTGTCATCATCTCGGCGTATTTTGTCTGGCGCGTGGAGCGGAAAAAAGTCATCGAACTTACTGAAGAAAAACGCACCAAACTCAAATGTTCGTTCAGCATGGGCGACCAAGGGTGTGTTCGACCAAATACAACGCTTGCTCCATCTGCGGTAAGCGCAACCTATTATCGAATCAAGGTAGAGACTGATTATGCAGCGATGGTTCCTAACTGTCATGGCAGATTAATTTGGATCAAGAGAGGGCCGAAAACAATTCTAGAGGGAGAACCTATATACCTACCGTTCGCGCCAGCCACAAAAAATGATGCTCTATCTAAGCACATTCACGACGGCGCCCCGGAGTTCTTAGATTTTATGATGATAACAGATGATAATAAGGTTATTCTGACGCAGCCAGAATTTTATGGCTCCAGTTCTGTTGATTGGAAAAATTTATTTTCTGATCCAGGGGACTACACTTTCCATATTTTGATTCTTTCAGAGACCTCATCTGTTGCTATCGATCTTATTTTCAGATGGAAAGGCGAACGCGCAACTTCGGAGATTATATGTCTCGCAGCAAATACTTGAGTCTCGAAGAAGCTCGCAAAAGCGGAAAGCTTGGTCGCTTCGCGAAAGAGCATCCATCCGATGGTGATCGCCAGAGGTTCGACCTCCTCTTGGACGAAATGTCTAAAACGATAGAAGAAGCTGAGGAAACATCATCTCCGGAAAATGACGAGAATTCCACCGAAACTCAAACTCGCCAAGGTACTTAGCAAGATGCTTGCGCGAAACATGAACATGCGTCCCGCGGATCGAACGCTTCAACAGCGACCAGAAGCCCTCAAGGCCATTGGTGTGGTGCTTGCCACGCACCCATTCTTCGGCCGAATGATTGACCGCGCCATGCTCGTAGCCGAGCCGCGCAAGTTTCGCGTAGGATTTCAATTCATCGGTCGAGACCGTCGCACCTTTACGCACGTTCTCGACGATGTGGGCCTCAAGCGTTACGCGCCGGACGTTATCGACAATCCGCGTCATCACATCGCCTTGGCGCTCCAGCATTCCGAACACAACGGTCTTGCCTGGCGCCCCGCGCCCGCGCTTGCCGCCGGAATGATGGCCGCCAATCATCGTCTCGTCGGCCTCAACATGCCCGGAAAGCTGATCGCCGCCGTCAACTTTTGCCATGTGTTTACGAAGCTCATGCGCCATGCGCCACGCCGTCTCGTAATGCACACCAAGCTGGCGTTCAAGTTCCTTTGCCGGGACGCCGTGACGAGACGTAGTGAAGAGATACATCGCGTAAAACCATTTTTGCAGCGGCACGCGAGTCCGGCCGAACGGTGTCCCCACCATCGGATGGATGTGATGTCCGCAATTGCAGGTATAAGCCGGCATCCGCGAAAGCTTGCGGAATTTGCCGGTCTCGCCGCAGCGCTCGCACATGACGTTCTCGCCATACCGGTGCTTGAAAAGATGCGCCAAGCACGCGTCATCATCCGGGAACTTGGCGAGAAAGTCTTGAATAGTGATGCTCTGTACCATGTGTCTCTCCAACTTGGACACTATGGCATATCTTCAAGCATACGTCAAGCCGATAATCGCGATCATAAATCCCAAATTGCTCAAGCGCAGCTTTCGTTTCGTAGAATTGTTCCGATATCGATTTTGCCGCTAGCCGCTCTCCGGCCGCGTAGACCTCCTCGAAATTCGCACGGGGCGGCTCCATGGGCTTCTTTGTGTCAGAGCTTGGATCAGCGACTGTCGCGCCATCCGGCATTGTGACAACGATCGCGTCCTTGGGAAGTGCGTGCAACCGATTGACTTTCCCGGAATCCGCTCCCGCTGACCTCCGCCCCGCTCCCGCCGGCATCCCCTCGATCAGCGCCGGTCCCCGCGGCATCCCCAGACGTCCTCCACTGGCCGCTTTCCCTCCCGCTTCCGGCCGGCACGCGGGGCTCGTTAGGATCATATTCGAGGAGACCGGCGGGGGGATCGAACCCTAGCTCCCGCGCAAGCTCGCGCAACGCGACGCCCGCGCCGATCAGCTCCGCCGCCAGCAACAGGCGATTGGCGGCGTCCTCGCCGATGTCCGGCAAGCCCATCCGCGCCAGATGAATCGCGGCAAGACTATTGTCGCCGCCTTGCCAGTGTTTTGCCACGCGGCGAAGCGATCCCAATACCCGCTGCGAACTCTTCTCCCCGTAGGCGACCGCAAGAAGCGTCCAAATCCGCTCTTGATCGGCCTCGAGTGGACGGGCTTAGTCGTCCAGTTTCGCCAGCAAGGTTCCGGCGCCAAGAATGAGCCCCGCTCCGTTAAGATCATCCGGCCCCGAAAGCCGCGCGACGCGATTTTGCTGAATTGTTGGCGTGAAATGTCATTGATGTACATGGATTTTCCTTGGATAACGTTATCCGAGCATGGCATTTCTCTCCTCGATTTTGAATATGGGCTCCTCCATGTGGATTATACATGTTCTCCTGCTAAAGAAGTAAGATTGCGCGAATCCGGCGGGCCGGTCAAACCTCATATTGATTTGTTTGGCTGAGAGCAGGAGTCCAGGCGCGCCTTTTATCGACCGGCGGCTCATTAGAGCATGTCTTGATAAAGCAGCTGCCCACCTTTTTTTATCCCGGCATGCTCCGACTCTTTGATTTTCACCTGCGTGCTTATCGATCAAATGGTTCCCTTTGATCGGGACGGGTTCAAAGGACGGATTCGAACCGGCGCGCGGCACGTCAATCAGGAAAGCAAAAAGAATCTGGGGATTATACGGCTAAGCGCGGGCATCGACGCGTCGTCGCGAACCTCGCCCCCATGCCGGGGCTCGGCAGCAGGCCGGCATTTTTGTCGCGAGGCAGAAGCCGCCTCGTCTCATGGGTGTGTCGAAGGCCGGAAGCCCGCCCGGTATCTAAATGATCTTGTGCGAGGCGCTGTCGCTCGTCCGCAAGCAGGTATTTGGCGCTCACGCCACGAGGTTCGCGCATCTTTTCCGCTTCCTCGATGCAGCGGAAAACACGCTCGCGGCTCAATCGCATCGCCTCGCCACACAGGCGGAGAGGCGGGCGCTCAACTTTGCGGTTGCGGCTCCAGTCCCCCTGGCTCCGGGCCAGGCTTTGGCCGCCCGACACCGGTGGTCGGGACGGGAGAGCCACGCAGCGGCGGCTCATGATCGTCGCCGGTATCGCGTACCGGAGGATGCCCCTTCAAAAGCTCCCCGATCTCTGCGCCGGTAAGTGTTTCATATTCGAGGAGCCCTTTGGCAAGAGTTTCGAGATCCTGGCGCTTCTCGGTGATGATCCGGGTTGCTTCGGCGAGCCCCGACTCCACCAGGCGGCGCACCTCAGCGTCGATTTTCTGGGCAGTGGCCTCGGAGATGGTTTGCTGCCGCCCCATGGTATAGCCGAGGAAAACCTCCTCTTGATTTTCGCCATACATGACGGTGCCAAGCTCGTCGGAGAAGCCCCAGCGCGTCACCATCGCGCGGGCGAGCTTGGTCGCCTGCTCGATGTCGGATTGCGCGCCCGACGTTATCTTATCCTTGCCGAAGATGATTTCCTCGGAAACGCGGCCGCCCATGCAGATGGCGAGCCGCGAAGTCATCTGCTCGTAGCTCATCGAAAGCTTGTCGCGCTCGGGGAGCTGCATGACCATGCCGAGGGCTCGCCCGCGCGGAATGATGGTCGCTTTATGGACCGGGTCGGTGGCCGGAACATTGAGGGCGACGATCGCGTGCCCGCCCTCGTGATAGGCGGTCAGCAATTTCTCTTGCTCGGTCATGACCATGCTGCGGCGCTCGGCACCCATCATGATCTTGTCTTTCGAATCCTCGAACTCGGACATGGTGACGAAACGCTTGGTGCGCCTTGCTGCCAGCAAGGCCGCCTCGTTGACGAGATTCATGAGGTCGGCTCCGGAAAAGCCGGGGGTGCCGCGCGCCACTGTCCTCAAGTCGACGTCCGGCGCGAGGGGCACCTTGCGGACATGCACCTTGAGGATGCGCTCGCGTCCGACGATATCGGGGTTCGCTATGACAATCTGGCGGTCGAAGCGGCCGGGGCGGAGAAGCGCCGGATCGAGCACGTCGGGACGGTTCGTCGCCGCGATTATGATGATGCTCTCGTTGGGCTCGAAGCCATCCATCTCGACGAGGAGCTGGTTCAAGGTCTGCTCGCGTTCATCGTTGCCGCCCCCGAGGCCGGCGCCGCGATGCCGGCCAACGGCGTCTATTTCATCGATGAAGACGATGCAAGGCGAGTTCTTCTTGGCCTGCTCGAACATGTCGCGGACGCGGCTCGCGCCGACGCCGACAAACATTTCCACGAAATCCGATCCGGAAATCGTAAAGAAGGGCACGTTGGCTTCCCCCGCTATGGCGCGCGCAAGCAGCGTCTTGCCGGTCCCGGGAGGGCCGACAAGCAAAACGCCGCGTGGGATTCGCCCGCCAAGCTTCTGGAAGCGTTGCGGATCGCGCAGGAATTCGACGATTTCCTGGAGGTCTTCCTTGGCCTCGTCGACGCCGGCGACGTCCTCGAACGTATACCGCCCATGCGCCTCGGTCAGGAGTTTCGCCTTGGACTTGCCAAATCCCATGGCCTTGCCGCCGGCACCCTGCATTTGCCGGGAAAGAAAGATCCAGATGCCGAGGATGGCGATCAGCGGCAGGCCGTTGACGAGAAGCGTCATCAACCAATTGGTGTTTTCCGACGGAGGCTTGGCCGTGATCGACACGTTCTTCTTGTAAAGGCTCTGGACCAGCGTCGGATCGTTTGGCGCATAGGTCGCAAAGGCGCGATTGTCGGTGAAATGACCCGTGATCTCGTTGCCTGCGATCGTGACCTCGCGGACATTGCCTTTGTCAACTTGGTCCAAAAGCTGGCTAAAGGCGATGTCTTGCGACGGAACCCGCTGCCCAGGGTTTTGAAACAGCATGACGAGCGCCACGACGAGCAGGATAATGATCACCCAAAGGGCGAAATTCCGGAAATTCGGATTCATCTTCGTTCCCGCTAAACATCGTTCCGGCCCAAGGGCCGTCACCGGTTGAAACAGCACCCGCTGCTAATTGGGCGTTATTCAATGTAGGCCTGGTTTGCGCGCTTGCCAAGTGTGTCTTGCATCACTCTCAAGTGAGCCTTACAACGCGCTCAGGACATCCCCTCGAAGACTCCGGACGGGTTTTCTTGGCCGCGACGGCGCGGCCCTTCCCTCACAATGACGAGAATGCGATTGCTTTGCAGCCGCAACGCCGCCCCGCCCAAGGTTGCCGTGAAGGCGGTCCCGGCGCGCAGCGCGTGGCCGAACCGCAGCGCCAGAGCTTCGAGGCGATCGAGACGAAGCGGCTTGCCCCCACTTATCAATCTTAGTTCATCGGCAAGAAATCGCAAAAGAATCTCTGCCGGCTCGGCCGCGAGCGCCGATATGTCCGCCCTGAATCCGCCTGGCTCGCGCCGCGCCGCGAGACCGGCGCGGACCGCGCACGCGCGGGCGGCAAGCGCGGCGTCGGCCCTGGCGGCCCGGCGGCCGAGCCTGAGCAAGGCGGCGCGGCCAAGACCTTCGTCCGCGAGCAGGCCGCCGAGGCGCCGCATCCTGGCTCTCGCATAAACCGGATCATTGTTCGAACGGTCGTCGAAAAAAGGATGCGCTCTCAATTCGCACAGCGCGACGAGGTCCGCCTTGGAATGGGCCAGCAAGGGCCGCGCAAGGATCAGTCCGTTGCGTTCGCTCGAACTTGCCATGCCGGAGAGTCCGCAAACGCCGGTCCCGCGCAGCAGCCGGAACAAAATCGTCTCGGCTTGATCGTCGGCGTGATGCGCGGTCATGACGTGATCGGCGCCAATCCTGGCCGCGTATGCAAACAACAGTTCATAGCGGGCCTCGCGGGCACGCTCCTGAATTCTGGATTTTGGCTTGACGCCACCCCAGACCAGAATGGCGTGCGGCAGCGCAAGGCCGGCGGCCCAGCGGGCGACCATTTCGGCCTCGCCGCGCGAGTCCTTGCGCAATCCGTGGTCGACGGTCGCGATATAAAGCGGTGGCGGCGCGGCGCGCCCGCGCGCCCAATCCGCCGCGAGCAGCATCAAGGCGACCGAATCGGGGCCGCCGGAAACGCCAACAACAATTCCCCGCGCAGTCTCCCAAGGGCTGAACAGAGCTACGATGTCGCCGGCGGAGAACCCCGCCCGGCCGGGCGCGCGGGACGGTGTTTTGGCGGAACCGGCGCGGCGCTTGCGGGCAAGGTTGGCGTAAGGCATGGCCAGATCGGGTGGATCGCACATCAGCCACGTTTACCGCGCATCGGCATCAGCATTTCGCGCGCTTGGCCTCCCGTTCGGCGCCGGTTTTGACGGTGGCCGGCGCTTTTGGATATTTCCGCGCGATTTCGCCATAGGTCGCGCAGGCTTGTTCCTTGGCGCCAAGGGCGTTCAACGACTGGCCTAGGCGCAGGAGGGCTTCCGGAGCGCGCGGCGAATTGGCGTATTGGGTCGATATCTTCAGATATTGTTCCGCCGCCTCGGACTGCCGGCCGCGCCGTGAGAAGCTTTCGCCAAGATAATAGATCGCGTCGGAGGCCATCTTGTTCTTGGGATTCTTTTCAAGAAACCCGGCAAAGCCTTTTTCCGCGTTTTCATACGCCCTTTGCTTGAAATAGCCTAAAGCGATGTCGAACTCCTCTTTCGCGGGATTGGGCGCCGCGGCGATTACCGTGCCGCCTGGTGTGGTGATGCCGGACGCCGGGACGCCGGCGGTGGCCATCAGCGGCGTTGGCGTCGTTGGTGGCGGCCCCACTATGCGGGAGCGGCCATCTGTGAGATCGAGAGGCGCGCCGGGATCGTTTTGATCGCGGCCCAGTGGACCGCTCACGTTGGGCCTCCCGTCCGCCGGGTTCGCACTCGGCGCCGGGGCAATGCTTCCGAGCGGGCGGGGAGCGCCCGGGGCGCCGGGATTTTGGGATGGATCGAAAGCGTCGCCACGCCCGTTCGCGCGGGAGGGTGCGATAGCGGCACTTTGCGGCGGCCCCCGATCATCCCCATTGATTTGGGTTTCAGGTGCTTCGCTACGCTTCTGCGGGGGCTTGGTCACGGGAGCGCCCTGGGCGCCGCCCTCGTGAAAGCGGAAATCGACATCCTCCTGGAACTTCTTGAGTTGTTCCGCGAGTCTGCTGTTCTCGAACTGCATCTGTTCGATTTGCCCATTGATCTGCCGCATCTGGCTCTCGAGCCGTCCGATCCGGACAAGGAGACCCGCTGAATCCTGTTGCGTTGCGTCCTGCTGCTCCCCGTTATAAGGGATATCCCCGGGCTCGCCGATTTCGCTAGGCGGGCGGCCGTATCCTTGCGCGATGTGAATCTCGTTTCGCGCCGCCGCGATTTGCGCCTCGAGCCGGACCATCCGGGAGTTTGGAGCAATCGCGGTCTCCGCGCGAGCGGCAACCGAAACAAACGCCACAAACACAGTGGCCGCGGCCATGAAAAGCAAGGGTTTATCGAAGTGCGTCATGCGGAATGTCCTCTCGCCTGGGCGGCTTCCATCGTAAGCGCGGTTTTCAGGCTAAATTTTGGACGGCGGTGTCCGTAGCGTCGAGAACGATCATCATATTCGATTAAATAATAAGGCTTCTAGGAGATTAAGAAGCCGGAAGACCTCGCGTCGCGGCTACTCAAAGCCGCCGCCATCGGTCGCGCGCGCGACGCGCGGACCGTGCCCCCAAGCGTTACCGGACTTAAGAAAAGCGCTCCCAGGCCGCCCGCCGGGAAATTCCCAGCGCATCTCCGATCGCCGCCCAGCTAACGTCACGCTTCCGCAAGGCTTCCACCTGGGTCTGGAGAACGGCCCGGACGGCTTCGATCGTGGCGACTGAAGGTTTCAGGGATTGGAGCAATTGCTCGTTGGTCATCGCTTCCCAACCGGCAAAGGCCGTAGGCATTGCCTCGAGAATCTTGTTGGAAACCCCGACGCAGACATCGCAAATAAATACCTTTCGTCCAGCGATCAATTTGCCGGCTTGGCCGTCCGGCTTCCCGCAAAACGAGCACCTTAAGGAACGGCATTCCGGGAAAACCGAGTGCGGATTGAGATTGGTTCGCGTGAAACCCTCCCATTTCGACGTCAAATTACCCTTGACAGCCGGGTTGTCGAGGGCCTCTTGACACTTGAAATCGGATTGTTTCATGGTGGCCAGCCCCGGACCAAGGCAATGTTGTCATGCGGGGACGGTTCCTTTACTCACAATAACCGCTCTTACACCCGCCCGATCCGGGCGACGCCCTCCCTGGCAGTCTGACTGTTCGGATCGAAGGCAAGCGCGCGCTGATAGGATTCGATCGCCTTTGCGCGATTCCCGGATTTTTCGTAGGCGAGCCCGAGGCCGGCCCAGGCTTCGGCATTCTTGTTGTCGACGTTGAGCGCGGCGTTGAAATCCTCGATCGCCTTGTCGCTCTTGCCGATGGCGAGCAGACTCTGCCCGCGGGCCTGGTAGGGCGCCGCGGCGAAAGGATCACGATCGATCGCGTTGTCGAAGTCGGTGATCGCCTGCTCATGCAGGCCTTCGCGCTGATAGATCAAACCCCGGGCGTGAAAGGCCTGGGCATTTTCGGGATTGAGTTTGATCGCCTGGTCGAGATCGGCCCGCGCCTCGTCGAGCTTGCCCTGAACGCGCAGAAGATTGGCGCGGCCGAGATAGGCCGGGGCGTGGTTGGGATCGGCGGCCACGGCGGCGTTGAAATCGGCCAGGGCAGCGTCGTTGCGGTTGATCTGACGATAAGCCAGCGCCCGATTGGTCAGCGAGGCCGCATTGCCGGGAGCGAGCTTGATCGATTGGCTGAAATCGGCGATCGCCTCTTGAAACTTGCCGATCCTCGCGTAAGCCACGCCGCGCGTGCCGTAGGCTTCGGCGCTCGCCGGGTTGCGCCGAATGACGTCGGTCAAGGACGCTAGGTTGGCCTCGGCCTCCTGCGGCGATTGGTTCGCCACTTCGGCGACGCCGGTTCCCTGCTTGCCCATGATGTTGGTCGCCGTTTCGCAGCCGGCGAGGGGCAGGAAAGCGGCCAGCAGGACGAACCAACCAACAACGCGCAGCCGGGCCAACTTCGCATTTTTGACCAAGGCCGCGAAAATGTTTATCCGGCCACCCTTGTCCAACTCGCCCGCCGGAAGTTGGCCGAGCGCCGGAGCATGGCCCCGAAAGCAGGCACCGGTTTCGCGGATCATGCCGTCGCGCGCCTCCCAGCGCTCAGCGAGCCCCGGCCAAGGGCTTGGGCTTCATCGGCAGAAGCCCTTCGCGCTGCAGTTTCTTGCGGGCCAGCTTGCGGGCCCGGCGCACGGCCTCCGCCTTCTCGCGGGCGCGCTTTTCCGAGGGTTTTTCATAATGGCCGCGCAGTTTCATCTCGCGAAAAATGCCCTCCCGCTGCATCTTTTTCTTGAGCGCCTTGAGGGCCTGATCAACGTTATTGTCGCGAACGAGAACTTGCACGCAGGAGTCCTTGGGTGAGGCGCCAGCCATCGCATGATGGGACGAACCTAATCGGGAACGTAAAGACACGACCACCCGGCGCGGCTATGCACCCGAACGGCGAAGCCATGCCGATAACAGACCCGGCGCTCTCTGTCCAGGGAACCGATATTCCGGTAGTGTCTCAGTTTGAATTTCTGCTCCTGACCGTTAAGGGACATTGGACCCGCAGCGGAAACCCTCGTGAGGCTGTCGGAGAACCCCTTTGAGGCTTCTGCCGGCGGGTTGACTTTCGTTATGGCTTTTTTGCTGCATCAGTCTATTTGCTGAAGCAGGATGTGCGGAGGGTGTCACTCTCCGCCCGACATAGGGAGATGACACTCGGGGCTTACGGAGAAGAGGAGATAGCCATGCCTCGGCCGGAACGGATTGAAACCCTTGTCCTTGGCAGCGGAAATGGCGGCATGTATCTGGCCTGGCACATGGCGCGGTCCGGGCGACGTACTGCCGTGGTGGAGCGCCGTTGGATTGGCGGCTCCTGCCCCAACATCAACTGCCTTCCAAGCAAGAACGAGATCTGGAGCGCGAAAGTCGCCGACTTGGTGCATCACGCCGCAAGCTTCGGCGCGATGACTGGTTCCGTCGCGATCGACATGGCCAAAGTCCGTCAGCGCAAGCGCGTCATGGTGAAAGCCGAGGTTGCCGCTGTTTTGCAGCAATACGAGTCGAGCGGCGCCGAATTGATTATGGGAAACGGGAATTTTGTTGCGGCTAAAACGCTAGAGGTACACTTGAATGATGGCGGGACGCGCGTGCTGGTGGCCGATCAGGTTTTTCTCAATACCGGAACACACGCGACGATTCCGAGTGTACCTGGCCTCGATGCGGCCGGACCGCTTACGAACATCGAGGCGCTGGAACTCGACTATGTGCCGCAACATCTGATCGTGCTCGGCGGCGGGTATGTCGGCCTCGAAATGGCACAGGCATATCGGCGCTTCGGCAGCCGCGTTACGATCATCGAGCATGGACCGCAACTCGCTGGCCGGGAGGATCCGGACGTCGCGGAGGAGATGCGGCGGATCCTCAGTGCCGAAGGAATTGACATTCTTGTGGCGGCAGAGACACGCCGTGTGCAGGGGCGCTCAGGAGGGGATGTCAGCGTTTTGGTGCGCACGTCTTCAGGTGAGCAGACGATCGAGGGTAGCGACATCCTGGTCGCGGCAGGGCGCACTCCCAACACCGCCGGGATCGGGCTCGAGGCGGCCGGTGTTGAATTGGACGGTCATGGCTACATTAAAGTCAACGAGCGCCTGGAGACCAGCGCGCCCGATGTCTGGGCGATCGGAGAATGTGCCGGCAGCCCACAGTTCACCCACGTATCCTTCGACGACTTCCGGATCATTCGGGACAATTTGGCCGGGGCAAACCGCACGACCCGCGACCGGTTGATTCCCTACTGCATGTTTACGGATCCCCCGCTCGCACGGGTGGGACTGAGCGAAGGCGAGGCGCAGCGTCAAAATATCGAAGCGCGTGTCGCAAAACTGCCGACGAGCGCCATACTTCGGACGCACACGATCGACGAAAGACAAGGCTTTATGAAGGCGCTTGTCGCCGCACGTGACGACCGCATTCTTGGCTTCACAATGATAGGCGCCGAAGCCGGCGAGGTCATGGCCGTGGTACAGATGGCTATTCTGGGGGGCCTGCCATATACGGGCCTGCGCGATGCCATTCTCGCACATCCAACCATGCCGGAAGGTCTCGGCTCTCTTTTCTCGAATGTGCCGCCGCGGCTCTCGTAACAGCGGCGCACCAGAGAGGCATTCCGTTGAGGTGCTCGTAGATTGGAGCTCGGAAACGTCCACTCGAAGGCACCACGTCGTTCGCCAATTCGTGGAACGACCTGATGGGCGTGATTGGATCCAAATGTGCCGTTCTCACGCGGGCAAGTCCACCTCTATGAGGTGTCTAACTCGGTTACTCAGGGGGAGGGAAAACGCAATGACCGCCGTCAAATATCGTTCTGAGGATGTGGACGGTCTCAAGGTCTTTTATCGCGAGGCCGGGCACGCCGATGCATCGGCGCTGCTGTTGCTTCACGGCTTCCTCAACGGGAACATAACTACTAACTCCCTTGTTTACAAGTTACGCAAGCGCATCATGGGGGGTTACGGATCCATTTTTGAGGGAGAGCGGAGATATCCTTGAGCGATGCGAGCGTTGTTCTCGTCCATGGTGCCTGGGCCGACGGATCAAGCTGGGCAAAGGTTATCGGGCCGCTGGCGGCCGACGGTATCAAGGTGATCGCAGCGCCGTTGCCGCTGACATCGTTCCACGATGATGTAGCGGCGCTCGATCGCACGCTGGAGCGAGCAACGGGGTTGGTCGTTCTCGTCGGCCATGCTTATGCTGGCGCCGTCATCGCGGCGACGCGCGACGAGAAGGTAAAGGCACTCGTCTACGTGGCCGCTCTGGCTCCGGATGAGGGCGAAACCGTCGCCGACGTTTTCTACCGTGCCGAGCCCCACCCGCAGGCTCTCAAGCTAGCTCCCGACAAGCATGGGCTGATCTATCTGCCCGAGGAAGCCTTCGCCGCAGCCTTCGCCCAACATGCCCCCGTCGAGGAACAGGCCGTGCTGGCGGCGGTTCAGCGGCCAATCTCGCCCGCCTGCATCACGGTAGCGGTGGATCGACCGCTGTGGAAGGACCGTCCGACTTGGTTCCTCGTGGCGGAGCAGGATCACATGATCGTCCATGAAACTCAGCGCTTCATGGCCCAGCGGATGCAGGCAAAGGTGCGCTCGTACCCCGTCGATCATACACCGATCGTGACCGCGCCCTCCGTCGTCGTGGACATTATTCGCGAGGCGATCGGCGAGGTGGTCGCAGCTTGACCGCGACTAGTCTCGCACGGCTGCAAGACAGCAGAGCTGAAGTTTATCGTAACCGTGGGAAGCGGCATTTACAGGATACGCGGCCGCCATCGATAAGGTTACGTCGTGTCGCAGAGGAAAAGCGCTATGACCGCTATCACGTATCGAACTGCCGACGTAGGTGGCTTTAATCTCTTCTATCGTGAGGCGTGCGCGCCGGACGCTCCGAAGCTGTTGCTGCTTCATGGTTTTCCGAGCGCGAGCCATATGTTTCGCGATCTCATCCCGCTTCTGCTCGATCGCTTCCACATGATCGCTCCCGACCTGCCGGGGTTCGGGAAGTCCGACAGGCCGGGCTGCGGCTGCACCTTCGACCAGATCGCGGAGACGATCGATCGCTTCACCGAGGTGGTCGGTTTCGATCGCTATGCGGTCTATGTCTTCGACTACGGTGCGCCGACCGGATTCCGGCTCGCCATGAAGCATCCAGAGAGGATCACGGCAATCATTTCGCAGAATGGAAACGCCTATGAGGAAGGCCTGAGCGACGGCTGGAACCCAATCCGGGCTTATTGGGAAGACGCATCGCAGACCAACCGGGACGCACTCCGCGTCTTCTTGGCGCCCGAGACGACCGTTTGGCAATACACGCACGGCGTTCCCGACGCTTCGACTGTTTCTCCAGATGGCTACTCGCTTGACAATTTCTACCTGGCCCGGCCCGGTGCGGATGAGTTGCAGCTGGACCTGTTCGGCGACTACAAAAGTAACATCGCGCTCTACCCGACTTTCCAGGCCTACTTCCGCACCCACAAGCCGCCGTTCCTCGCCGTGTGGGGCAAGAACGATCCGTTCTTCCTGCCGCGCGGCGCGGAGGCATTCAAGCGCGACCTCCCAGGAGCAGTTGTCCGCTTCTTCGACACCGGGCACTTCGCGCTGGAAACGCATGCCGCGGAGATCGCGGCAGCCATCGGCGACTTCCTCGCACCCTGATTTAAGAAAAAAGAAGCGCGGAGAGTTTGCGCCGGGCGCTTAACGTTGCCGGATCGATCGCCCCCCAAGCGTCGAAAAATTGCAGCAATTGCTTGCGCGCGCCATCGTCGTTCCAGGCCCGGTCGCGTTTGATGATTTCAATGAGCTCGGCGGCCGCCTCCTCGCGCCGGTTCTGGGCATTGAGGAGGATGGCGATATCGAACCGCGCCTGATGGTCGCCGGGATTGGCCGCGATCTTTCGCATAAGCTCGGACGCATCGCCGACCGAGGCGGCTTGACCGGCGAGGTCGAGCGCCGCTCTGGCGGCAATGATCGCGTTGTCACGCTCGCCGCCCGCGGCAACCGAGGCCAGAACGGTCTTGGCGCTTTCGAGTTCGCCGGCGGAAATGAGCAGCTTCGCCAATCCGGCGACGGCGGCAGGGTCGCCGGGGTTATCTGCCATAATCGCGGCATAAAGTTCCGCCGCCCCCTCGGCGTCGCCAGCAGCGAGCAAGGCCTCGGCTGCGGCGAGGCGATCGGCATCGTCGTCGAGCGGGCCGGCAAGCCGCTCGACGAAGCCTTTAACCTGGGAGTCCGGCAAGGCGCCCATGAAACCGTCGATTGGCTGACCGTGCTGAAAGGCGATGACGGCGGGGATGGAACGAACCCCCAGCCGGCCCGGAATTTCCGGATGCTCGTCGATATTCATCCTGACGAGCTTGACCTTGCCGCCCGCCGCCTTGACTATTTTTTCGAGAACCGGCGCGAGCTGCTTGCAGGGTTCGCACCAGGGCGCCCAAAAGTCCGCCAGCACCGGCTGACGCGCCAATTCCGCGATGACATCGGCGGCGAAGCTCGCCGTGGTGGCATCCTTCACAAGCGCTCCGGCCGCGCCTTGCGGCTTGGCCTCGTTCGTGGCTTCGCCGGTGCCTTGCCCGCTCCCGTGGCCACGCCAGCGGCCGAATATCCCCGCCATGTTCCGGCTCTCCCTTGGTGCCCACGCGCGGGCAAATCGGCGACACCGCCGAAATACGCCGGCGCCAAAATGCGTCTTCGGCGGCGAAATCGCAACCGTCCATTGCCGTCCAGGCATTGCCCTGGCGTTTCCCTCGGTCTTCCCTTAAAGTAGTTCGGCGGAGCTGCGGGGTGCGTGTTGGATCAGCATTCCCGGGGCCTTATCGATCTCCAAGGGAGCTGTCCCTGGCCTCGCCCGTGGGCTTGGCCACACGGCGCCCACCTACATTGTAGGTTCCCGGGATCGATATCCCACGGCCATCGCGGCCCCGCGCTTGCCAATCCTCCCGCCGGTTGCGTCATGTTCCTCACCAAACAGGCCCTGCGCGCACGGGCTTTGGAGCGGCGGGGCGAGACGAGCATCGAGGCCGCCGCCGATTACGCCGCGCATCTCGCGGCCGAAGGCCTCGCCCTCGTCCTGCGCTTGCGCCCCGGGATCGTCTCGGCCTATCTTCCGCTTGCGGGCGAAGCCTCGACCCTGCCTCTCCTTGAAAAACTTGCGGGCGCCGGCGTCAAAACGGCTTTGCCGGTTACCGGGCGGCGGGGCACGCCCCTGGTGTTCCGGCTGTGGCGGCCCGGCGAACCCACCCTCCAGGGTAAAATGGCGATCGAGGAGCCTCTGCCCGCCGCGCCGGAAGCCGCGCCTGATCTTTTGTTCGTGCCCTTGGCCGCGTTCGACCGGGCCGGGCACCGGATCGGCTACGGCGCGGGCTTCTACGACCGTAGTCTAGCGGGGCTACGCGCCAATAAGCCAATTTGCGCGGTTGGCGTCGCCTATGCGAGCCAGGAGTTCCCGAAAGTTCCGCACGATGCGCACGATGAGCGCCTCGATTACGTGCTCACCGAGCGCGAGTTGATCAGTTGCCGGGTTCGCCGTTAGCATGCGCCTCCTCTTCGTCGGCGATATTGTCGGCCGCGCCGGCCGCGCGGTTCTCTTCGAGAGTCTGCCCAAATTGCGTCAAGCATGGGAGCTCGACTTCGTTATCGTAAACGGCGAGAACGCGGCCGGCGGCTTTGGCATCACCGAGGCGATCTGCGCCGATATTCTCGCGGCGGGCGCGGATTGCGTGACGCTTGGCAATCATGCCTTCGACCAGCGCGAGGCTCTCGTCTTCATCGCCCGCCAGCGGCGTCTGATCCGGCCTCTGAACTATCCGAGCGGGACGCCCGGCGGCGGCGCCAATCTCATCGAAACGGCAACCGGCGCGCAGGTGCTTGTCGTCAATCTCATGGGCCGCGTTTTCATGGATGCCATGGACGATCCTTTCGCGGCGATCGCGCGCGAGGTGTCGGCCTGCCCCTTGGGAGTTGGCTGCGATGCCTTGGTTGTCGATTTCCATGCCGAGGCATCGAGCGAGAAGCAGGCTCTCGCGCATTTCGTCGATGGCCGCGTTTCGCTCGTCGTGGGCACCCATACCCACGTGCCGACCGCCGATCATCAAATACTGCCAAATGGCACGGCCTTTGTAACCGACGCCGGAATGACTGGGGATTATGATTCGGTGATCGGCATGGAAAAAGAGGAACCGGTTCGCAGGTTCACGACCAAGCTACCCGCCACGCGGTTCGAACCGGCATCCGGTGCCGCAACGCTCTGCGGCATCGCGGTCGAGCTCGACGCCAAGGGCCTCGCGGCAAAAATCGCGCCGGTGCGTATCGGCGGCAGGCTTTCGCAAGCGCGACCGGAATTCTGGGAAGCGGTTTAGCAAGGAGGCGGGCAATTATCTAGTTGACGTACCTAACAGACTTGAGCTAAAGAATGTCCGACAGGCCGGCGTATCGCGACGAGGTCGCAACCAAAGAGATTGATATCTCGCCAGAGATGATCGAGGCGGGAGTCAAAATGCTGTTCAACTATGATCCGGACTTCTCGAACGAGAAGGACATTGTTGCTGAGATTTTCATGGCGATGCTGAGTGTTTCCGCTAGTCACTCTCGAGAGCGTCTCTAAGAGTTTGTCCCGGAACTTCATCATGGATTACAGAGCTTTCTTAGCATGATCCGGATGGAGGCGAGGCGGAGGAAAGCAAGCGCGTTACGGGTTAGGTTTTCAAAATCCTTGGCCAGCCTGCGACAACGGTTGAGCCAGGCGAAGGTGCGCTCGACAACCCATCGTTTGGGCAGGACAACGAACTTTCTCAGCGCGGGCCGCTTGACGATTTCGATTTCCCATTCACGGCTGATCGCCGCCACGGCGGCGGCCATTTGGGGGCCTTGATAACCGCCATCGGCGATGATTTTGGTGATGAAGGGAAACAGGGGACGCAGTTCCTTCAACACCAATGGTCCACCGTCGCGATCCTGAATGTCGGCGGGATGAACCACGGCTGCAAGTTTCAGACCGAGCGTATCGACCGCGATATGGCGTTTTTTACCGTCGATCTTTTTGCCGGCGTCATAGCCGTGCGGATCGATCCGCGCCCCCCTTTTTCCGTGCTTTTCACGCTTTGACTGTCGATGATGGCAACGGTTGGACTGACGGCGCGGCCAGCCTGTTCTCGACACAGGACGTAGAGCTCATGATGAAGGCGCAAAAGCGTGCCATCATAGTTCCAAAGATCGAAATACCTGAAAACAGTGCTTTTCGATGGCAGGTCTTTCGGCAGGTAGCGCCACTGGCAACCCGTGCTCAGAATATACATGATTTCGTTGACCACTTCGCGCATGTCCACGCGGCGTTTGCCGCCACCGCGCTTCGCCGGAGGTATCAACGGCTCCACCAGCCCCCATTCCTCGGCCGTCAAATCGCTCGGGTATCTCTGTTGGCTCCGGTCATAACGGCCCCGGTTTTCTTTCGTCCACATCGGCGGCCCCTCCTCGAATCAGGCCACCTCCCTTGATCACAAATGATTCTTTTGATTCAAGAAGTTTCAGAACAGACACTAAGGGCCTCATCGGCAGTGCCAGGATGTGCGCCTAAGCCGTCGAACATGATAAGTATGATTTTTGTTATGAGCAAAAACCAAGCTTTGTTCCCAAGCTCTAGCTTACGCTCTGTTTCTTTTTCTATGCTTTTGATTGCGGTCAGCATTTTGAGTGAGTTAATTTCGCGTGTTATTAATTCGTGATCAAAGGAGATTGGCACTTTTGCATGCGCAAAGGTGTTTCTGATCGTCTTTATGGAATGCAACTCTTCCGCCATATTAGACGTGATGATTTGGAAGGCGTTGGCGATGAGGATTTTCGAATGAAAATCGACCAACGGGCCTCCGCTCTTGAATATCTGCCCGATTAATTCAGATCTTTTGGTTTTGAATTTTTCGGTAATCAATTTTTCTAGTGATGCTTCCGCAATTGCAGAGGCTACGATCGCAACTGATATGTCTTTTTCGCTGCGTAGGTCGTGCATGATCCTCTCGATTTCTGGAGGAGCAGGAAATTTTCTGCTAAGTTTCCGCAATGCCTCGCGATTTGACACCTGATGCTCCATTGACCGACGAAGAAATCGCGCGACGCCGTGACGAGCTAGCGAAGCAAATGCTTAACACGCCGCCAAGGCCGCTTAAGCCTAAATCAAAAGAAGGTGCGAATGCGAGTCCGCCGGGAAAGAACGGCCGAACACCTAAAGTTCGTGGAGACCAAGTTCGGCGATAAAAGATCGACCCTTAGGTGTGATGGTTATCAAATCAGGATTTGATCGCATACCACCTATGAAAACACCTCCCCCTTCCTGTCGATGGACAGCAATGTAAGAGGCGTCCAATAGGCGCTTTAGAAGTATCAGCATGAACGGCGGCCATTGCATGGCCGCCGATAGACTGGACAGCTCGAAAAGTACGTCAACTTCGAGCTGAGAGAATTTGTCATGAGTGAACCGAAGATTGAATTTGTAGAGCCGAAGAGCCTCACGATCAATTTGCCCTCTATCGGCGCGCCTATGGCAATTCGGGCAGAGGGCGATGAGGTTGTCGTAGTCGTGCGCCTGACATTTCGGCCAAGGGATAATGTGATGAACGTCGATTTCGATGTATCGACAAGTGGGGATGGCGCAACGATGGCCAGCCTCGACAAGAACGCGCCGACGGATTTCAGCCGGTATTGGAGGGCGCCCATCCCCAGCTGAATAGCTCATCGAAATTTCCTTTTGCGCCAACGAATAAACGCGCGCGCCTTTTGTTCAAACGTGCGCGGCTCTATAAGGCTGTCGATACATCAACCTCTTGCCTTCGAGGCCCTTCAACGCTTTCTCAGTGCGGACGGCATCTTCAAAACCAAGATCGCAACGGTTCGAATATCTGAACTGAACAACCCTCGCCTCCCGGTACTAGACGCGGTTGGATAAGGCATTGAGATGATTTATAAAGGCGATTCTTTTCGGCAAGAGAAGGATCGCCTAGATGCAACCATTATTCTCGAATGCCCTATCCAAGGCCGTAGAAAATCACATCAAATTGTCGGACACAAGGCGTGAGACGCTGGCGTGGCTGGCGCTATTGATCATGCAGCAAGGCACGATCTGCCTGTGGCGGTTGGCGGCGTATGTCGCGAGCCCGGCGCAAACAGATTCCGTGCGGCGGCGGTTCTATCGATTTTTCCAGCATGTCAAACTGGACGGCGCGGCGGCCGCGTGCGTGGTCGTCGATCTTTTGGGACTTTCCGGCAAGCCTTGGGTTCTGGCCGTGGATCGGACCAACTGGGAGTTCGGTAAAACGACGATCAACATCCTGATGGTTTCGGTGATCTGGAACGGCATGGGGATACCTCTGATATGGACGCTGCTGCCAAAGGCGGGGAACTCGAACACACTTGAGAGAACCGGTCTTCTGGATCGTCTGCGTGCTGTGTTTCCAGACCTGAAGATCGCCTCGCTCATGGGCGACCGCGAGTTCATTGGCGACGTATGGATGGCTTACCTGCATGAGGCGAAGATCCCGTTCATTCTGCGGCTGCGCGAGAACCAACATGTCGTGCGCGAGGGCTACGAGACATGGACGATCGCCAACATTGCGCGGCATCTGAACAAAGGCCAGAAAACGATCCTCAAAGGCGCTTGCCGGCTTGGGCAAAACGGGCAGGCGCCGTCGCCACCCATACGGCTCGCGATCATGCGGATCGCCTCGGGCGAACTTTTGGCGCTGGCCTGTTCCAGCAAGCCGCATCATGCGCTGGCCCGCTATCGCCAGCGATGGACCATCGAAACCATGTTTGGCAACCTGAAAACCAAGGGCTTCAATCTGGAGGACACGCATCTGACCAACGCCGATAAGCTGTCCACCCTCTTGGCGTTGCTGGCTTTGGCCGTGGCACTTTCCGTTAAAACAGGTGTGGCGGCGGCGCGGCGGCGGTCAATCCCCATCAAAAAACACGGCCGCCGGGCGTGGTCGCTGTTTGCCCTCGGCCTATCCGCGTTGCGGAAAATCTTCGCCGCCGCAAATCCTCCCCAAATAAGCGCTTTCCTCACCCAACTCCTGTCCCCGAAACTCCAACTCAACTCACTGAAATATCTGGCACACTGAAAGTGAGTTTAGTACGATGCCCTCGCCTATAAGGCGAGGGGTTCAAGAGGGGTCGATTTGAAATCGACTGTCATCCTCCACGGCCTCGCCCTCCTGTTCATTGATGTACTCGTTGATCATCTCGTCGGTGATTGTACCGGAGGTCACTGCAAAATATCCCCTCGCCCACAGGTGGCGTCCCCAGTACTGCTTCTTGAGATGCGGGAATTCCTGGAACAGCATGCGCGCACTCGTGCCCTTGAGCCATTGCACGATCTAGCTGATGTTGTGATGCGCTCGATAGCTGATGAACATGTGCACATGATCGGCCCCCACCTTGCCCGAGATGATCTGCAACTCGTTCTCCGCGGCAATTTGCCTTAGAAGATCGCGGACTCGTATTGCAACCTGCCCTGTCAACACCCGCTTGCGGTATTTTGGGCACCAGACAAGGTGAACCTTAAGGTCGTACTTTGCGTGGCTGCCGAGTTGATATCGTCGCATAATGCGACTTCATCTACCCTTCGCTTCGCCTAAAGGCGAGGGTTTGAATCCCCGCAGCGGACAATCAAATTCGGCAAGATAGCGATGCAGGTGAGCTTCGCTAACATGATGATAAATTCCCATCGTACTAGACTCACTTTCAGTGTGCCAGATATTTCAGTGAGTTGAGTTGGAGTTTCGGGGACAGGAGTTGGGTGAGGAAAGCGCTTATTTGGGGAGGATTTGCGGCGGCGAAGATTTTCCGCAACGCGGATAGGCCGAGGGCAAACAGCGACCACGCCCGGCGGCCGTGTTTTTTGATGGGGATTGACCGCCGCCGCGCCGCCGCCACACCTGTTTTAACGGAAAGTGCCACGGCCAAAGCCAGCAACGCCAAGAGGGTGGACAGCTTATCGGCGTTGGTCAGATGCGTGTCCTCCAGATTGA
Organism: uncultured Alphaproteobacteria bacterium; assembly: GCA_963706215.1. GTDB lineage: Bacteria > Pseudomonadota > Alphaproteobacteria > Rhizobiales > Beijerinckiaceae > Methylocapsa. The sequence continues at coordinate 2,364,637 of OY970154.1, forward strand.
AGCCCTTGGTTTTCAGGTTGCCAAACATGGTTTCGATGGTCCATCGCTGGCGATAGCGGGCCAGCGCATGATGCGGCTTGCTGGAACAGGCCAGCGCCAAAAGTTCGCCCGAGGCGATCCGCATGATCGCGAGCCGTATGGGTGGCGACGGCGCCTGCCCGTTTTGCCCAAGCCGGCAAGCGCCTTTGAGGATCGTTTTCTGGCCTTTGTTCAGATGCCGCGCAATGTTGGCGATCGTCCATGTCTCGTAGCCCTCGCGCACGACATGTTGGTTCTCGCGCAGCCGCAGAATGAACGGGATCTTCGCCTCATGCAGGTAAGCCATCCATACGTCGCCAATGAACTCGCGGTCGCCCATGAGCGAGGCGATCTTCAGGTCTGGAAACACAGCACGCAGACGATCCAGAAGACCGGTTCTCTCAAGTGTGTTCGAGTTCCCCGCCTTTGGCAGCAGCGTCCATATCAGAGGTATCCCCATGCCGTTCCAGATCACCGAAACCATCAGGATGTTGATCGTCGTTTTACCGAACTCCCAGTTGGTCCGATCCACGGCCAGAACCCAAGGCTTGCCGGAAAGTCCCAAAAGATCGACGACCACGCACGCGGCCGCCGCGCCGTCCAGTTTGACATGCTGGAAAAATCGATAGAACCGCCGCCGCACGGAATTTGTTTGCGCCGGGCTCGCGACATACGCCGCCAACCGCCACAGGCAGATCGTGCCTTGCTGCATGATCAATAGCGCCAGCCACGCCAGCGTCTCACGCCTTGTGTCCGACAATTTGATGTGATTTTCTACGGCCTTGGATAGGGCATTCGAGAATAATGGTTGCATCTAGGCGATCCTTCTCTTGCCGAAAAAATCGCCTTTATGAATCATCTCAATGCCTTATCCAACCGCGTCTAGTACCGGGATAAATTCCATAAATCCCCCGCTTGAGAATGGAATAGAAATTCTCGGCGGTGTTAATATGAATGAAGCCGCCGAGACGGGCATATTCGTTTGCTGAGTGATCAACGGCGCCGCGGTTAGAAAATTCCTTGCCGAGCTTCGTGTAAACCTTGCTTTCGTCGCTCATGAGCATAGAAGCTCGGTTGGCATTGGTGACGATCAGAGGACGCACCATTTTGGCGGTGACGTTGGCGACATGAAAGGACGTGACGCGGCCACCACGTTCAACGAGCGAGAGAACGGCTTTCTTTGGTGCTGGTTCTCTGTAAGCCCGATTCTTGGCTTTGCCGCCAACATAAGTTTCATCAACCTCGACAACCTTGTTTTGGCCGCCAAGTCCACCAGTTGTCGTATGGCTCATATCGCGCATGCCTTCACGAAGCCGATGGCACATGAACCATGCGGTTTGATAGGTTATGCCGAGCAGTCTGTGAATTTGGTGAGCGCTCATACCTTTCTTGCTGGCCATCAAAAGGTGCATGGCAAGAAGCCATTTGTTCAACGGGATTTTGGAGCGCTCCATTGCTGTTCCAACGGTGACGCTAAAGGGCTTTTCGCACTCGTTGCACTTATAGACGCCGGGGCGCGTGCTATTGCCAGCAAGCTTTGTGATGCGGCTGGAGTTGGCATTGCCGCAATGACGGCAAATTGGGCCATCCGGCCAATGGAGCTTTTCGAGATGCTCGCGGGCCTTGTCGGGATCGGTGAAAATGGGGTTTGTAAGATCACACATAGGATTGTCCCCTTCGAATGAGAAAATCCTACGCCCTTTTTTGTAGTACGTCAACTAGATAATTGCCAGGAGGCGGCTTGCCGATGTCTTGATCACCATCTTGCCCGCCCCTAGTGAAAATCGCACGATCGCGTCACTTCATCGCATTCGCACGTATTGATGCAAGTATTTTGTTTCCTTCCACTGTCGGGTGGACACCGTCGCTTGTATACGCTCTTGCGTTCCAAGCCGAGTCTTGAGCGATATCCACGCGTTTCGCCTTCGCAATCCGACGTAGACTTTCTATTGGACTGATCACTTCCAGCCATGCGGATTTATTTCGCAGATTTTTGAGTGTGGGATATAGGAAAATCACAATTCTGTGTTCCCTTGCAACGCTCGCCACCAGCTCTTTGAAGCGCCGCAATTGAACCTCTTCCGGCATCCCTGTTGGACTTGAGTCAAAATTAAGAAACCCCGCCTGTACCAGGCGATGCAGCACAGATCTGCTTAAGATATATTGAAGCAACTAATCTGGGGCGGTACCATTTGCAAGCGACGCGTTTTCCCGACCGAGCGGCGTAATTCCGCGGGGTACCGAGCGTGTTCGGTGTGTTCGCACCCATTGCAAGAGGTCAGGGATGTGAAACACGGTCTGTCCGAGGACGAAACCAACCGTAATGCTTGGGATTAAGACCATAATTTTTAGAACGAGCCACACTGGGCCGTCGTTTAAATATCCGGATGTGGCCAGAATAAAGACAATCGACAACACGTTCGCTGGAATGATGATGTAAACCTTGAAAAACTGTCCAAGGATTATACCGAACAGTGCCGTCAAAGCTACGAGAATGCTTATTACTTCTCCCACGATAGCGTCCTTTTGAGGCCAAACAAGCCGGTTGCACTTCACATTATGTAATAGTAAAAAACCTTCGTCATAATATTGCACCCATGTCTGTGGTCCACGTCACAAGAAAGCAATAAATATATTGCACCCATGTAAATATATTGCACCCATGTCTGTGGTCCACGCCACAAGAAAGCAATAAATTTAGACAAAAGGTTGCTGCAAGCCACCTTTAGCGCCTATTCCTAAAGTCCCCCACTCTAGCAACGCGGAAGGCTTAATGAATGTAAAACGAGTGACAATAGACATCACAAAAATAAAGTTATCTTACCTTTACGTTTCTTTTCAGAACGTACTTGTGCTATCCTGGCCCGACCAGGAAAAACCGATGCTCCGCCACCGCAGACCATGGCTCGACCCAGTCGAGCATTCCAATCATTTGCTCGACGCCTTTGAGCCTGCCAGCCGCGCGCGGATCGACCCCCACATTCAACAGGTCAACCTCGTGCTTGGCGAAGTTGTATGCGAGGCGGGCGGCCTCCTTGAACACGCCTACTTCCCGAAGGGCGCCGTTCTATCACTGTTGACGGTTTTAGAGAACGGTACGGCAATCGAGACATCGAACATTGGGAACGAAGGCGCATTTGGCCTCTTCGCGGCCATGTACAGCCGAGTCTCCTTCAATCAATGCCTCGTGCAATTGCAAGGTCGCTTAGTGCGTGTTCCCATCGAGTGTTTGCGATCGGAGTTCCAGCAGAGCGAACACGTCCGCAATCTCCTGGTAAGTTATTCGGAGACGCAGCTGGCGCAGGTTCAGCAGACTGCCGCGTGCAATGCCGTGCATACGATCCGACAGAGATTGTGCCGGTGGCTCCTCATGATGCATGATCGCGCCGAACGCACGAACCTGTCGTACACTCACGAATTTTTGGCTCACATGTTGGGTGCCGATCGGAAATCGGTGACGCTTGCCGCGCAAGCGATGCAGAAGGACGGTCTCATCGACTACCGCCCGGGGGCGATACAAATCGTTGATCGTCTCGGCCTGGAAAAGGCAGCGTGTGAATGCTACTCTATCGTACAGAAGCGGTTCGACGACTTTCTGAAGCCTCCTTCGTCTGCGGTTCAAGGCAATACGCAAGGGCGGGTGAAACCCGGCTGATTCGAACCCGAATGAGATGCCTTGCATGATGCGTGCGCGCGCCATGACTACTTGGTTCTGCGATGCCTATGCCTCGTGGCAAAAGGGCAGAGTTGAAAACGCCAATGGCGTCTACGACGCTTGTTGCCGCCTCAGATCGACATCGCCACAGTGTCGGAGTGTCCGCGACGAGGAAATCCAGGACAATCGAATAGCTCTTCCACCGCGCCCGCCTTGGCCAGAGCCTCGCGATGGAGCCACAAAGTCTTGGCGTCGGGAACCGCATCCTCCAGCTCCAAACCGAGAAAGCGCATGAAGGAGATGCGATCCCGAAGCTGGTATTCCGCCTGATCGTCGGAGAGATTGTAGAGCGCCTGCAACACCAGCGCCTTGAAGATCACGACTGCACCCCAAGGCTTGCGTCCCGCCGAATTCTTGCGTTTCGCTTCGCTCCTGCGAAGGTCGTCTTTAATCAGCGCCGCATTCAGCTTCGGCCGGAAGGATTCGAACGGAACCATCGCCTCAATCGCTACAAGCGAATTGTTTTTTCGGTGAGACTTTCATAGCGTCGGTTCAAATCGAAGAAGCCAAACTGTCCCATGCCAACCTCCCGCGCTCAGAGCTTGAGAACCTTGAATCTGATTTGCGCAGTGGAAGGAAGCGCCTATTTTTCGAGGTGCCCAACAGTTATAACAATTGGGCGCCGGTGGACCATGACGCGCTCCGTCGAATTATTTCATTTAAGGGCGGCGGGTTGACCCGCCCCGATGGCTGGTAGGACAATTCCGGACGACTAAAGCGATGCGCCGAGAAGCAACAAAGACAGCAACGTTGCTCGCGGGGAGTTTTTCGCCCGAACTCGGCGGCCCCGCCCGCCCGGTTGTCCCAGGCAGCCGTTCCTACTTAAGGAAAACATAGATGTCGGCTTCGAGGTTCGCGTCGTCTGGCTCGGTCGTATCGGTAAGATATTCCTCGATGAAGCGGTCTTGCAATTCGAGGCCTTTTTCATCGAGAAAAGCGGTGATGAGATCGTAGGTCGAATCGATATCGTCGTAGGAGCCGCGATGCAGAAACTTGATCGCCTTGCCGGAAGGGGACTCGCCGATTTTCACGCCGTCGGAGAGTTCCTTGACCTCGGGTTTCGTGGCAAGGGGGACCATCGCCTCGAACTGAAAGCTTTTGTCGTCGGTTGCCAGAAACAATGCGAAAGGATGTCCCGCCGGAGTGAGCCCGGCCTTTTTGATCGCCGCGTCGATTTTGGCTATCTCGCCTACCACCGACTCGAATCCATTCGCCCATTCCGCGCTCGCGCTCGTGAATGCCACCGGACGGGATGTCAGTTCAAGGGTCACCGCCGAGGCGTCGTCCGGCACCCCCGGCGGGGGTTTGGAGCCGGTTTCGGCGGGAGTGGATGGAGCCGGTTTTGCGTTGACGCCGGGCGAGACGGGGGCTGGCGTGGCATCGCCGGCGGCCGGCGCGGCGGGGGCCTGAGCGAAGGCGGGCTCTGGCTGCGCGGCTACGACCGCCAAAAACAGGCCCAAGGCCAGTTCAACGCCCAGCGAACGGTTGATGCTGCCTATCCTCATGTGCCACTCCAAAATTGTGGTTCGCGCCAAAGGGCTCCATTCTTGACGGTCCGGCGCGCGACACTACGCCAATCCTCGCAAAAAAAAGGCCAGGGGCGGCAGGTGGTGGGCCAGTTTGAATAAGGCAGACGAAACGCCCTCTATAAAATGGCCGGCGCCCAATGGATAATACACCATGGCGCTGCATTTCATGTATTACATTTTCGTCAGGGTTCACCAAACTCTACACGTGACGCCTGCGATTGCCGCTGGCTTGACGAAACGGCTTTGGGAAATCGGCGACGTCGTTGATGTATTGGAGACGTGGGAGCAATCATGCGCCGACTTCGAAAAAGCATGTCAGCATTTTTGGGACCTTTTCTATACCACGGTTGAAGGAATGTGTCCCTGTGAGTCGGCTCGCAAATAGGCTCATCGTGAAAATGAATGGGCTTGGCAACGAAATCGCCGTTCTCGATCTGCGCGGCAGCGGCTTGACCGTCAGCGGGCCAGAAGTGCGCGCCATCGCACGCGGCAAGGGCCTTGCCTTCGATCAGCTCATGGTGCTGCATGAACCGCGCTCAAGCGGGGCCGAAGCCTTCATGACGATTTATAACGGCGACGGTTCGCAAGCCGAGGCCTGCGGCAATGGGACGCGCTGCGTCGCCTTTATCTTGACGCGCGAAAAGCCGCGCGAAAAGCTCGTTTTGGAGACCGCTGCCGCGCGGCTCGAATGCGTTCGCAGGGCCGAGACAGTTTTTACCGTCGATATGGGCCGCCCGCGCCTTGCCTGGAATGAAATCCCCTTGCGCGATCCTTTCCAAGATACGCGCAAGATCGAATTGCAGATCGGCCCGATCGACGCTCCGGTTTTGCATACGCCCTCGGCCGTCAACATGGGCAATCCGCATGCGATTTTCTGGGTCGATGATATCGAGGCCTTCGATCTTGCAAGGATCGGCCCCTTGCTCGAAAATCACCCAATATTCCCCGAGCGCGCCAATATTTCACTCGCCCACGTCACTTCCCGCGCGCACATCGCGCTAAAAGTCTGGGAGCGTGGCACGGGCTTGACCCGCGCCTGCGGCTCGGCCGCCTGCGCCGCGCTCGTCGCGGCCGCGCGCAAGGGCCTCACTGGCCAGAGCGCCATCGTGAGCCTGCCCGGCGGCGATCTCGATATCGAATGGCGGGAGAGCGACGGCCATGTCGCGATGACCGGCCCCGTCGAATTCGAATTCGAGACGCGGCTCGATCCCAGTCTGTTCAAGGATATCGCGGCGTGACATCCGTTTCCGGCATGCCGCAAGACGTGGAAGTCCTGACCTTCGGCTGCCGGCTCAATCTTGTCGAGTCCGAGGCGATGCGCCGCGCCGCCTTGGCTTGTGGACGAACAAATCTCGTCATCGTCAACACTTGCGCGGTGACGGCGGAAGCGGCGCGGCAGGCGTGCCAGGCTATCCGCCGCGTCAAGCGCGAGCGGCCCGGCGCCGAGATCGTCGTCACCGGCTGCGCCGCCCAGATCGATCCCAATCAATTCGCCGCCATGCCGGAGGTTTTCCGGGTGCTCGGCAATGTGGAAAAGACTGATCCGGCGAGTTGGGCGCGCGGCGGCGGCGGCGTGGACGTCGCCAACATCATGGCGGCCAAGGCGGCGCCGGCGATCTTGAGCGAGGGCATCGAGGATCGCACGCGGGCGTTTCTCGCGGTGCAGACCGGTTGCGATCACCGCTGCAGTTTTTGTGTCATTCCGTTCGGACGCGGCCCATCGCGCTCGGTGCCGCCCGACGAAATTTTTCGCGCGGCCCAACGTTTAGCGAGCAAGGGCTTTCGCGAGATTGTCCTCACCGGCGTCGATCTCACTTCCTATGGCGCCGATTTTGGTGGCGCCCCGACGCTGGGGGGGCTCGTCAAGACGATCTTGCACACGGCACCAAAACTCGAACGGCTGCGGCTTTCCTCGATCGATTGCATCGAGGCGGACGAAGAACTTATCAGAGCTTTCGCCGGCGAGCCGCGCCTTATGCCGTATCTCCATCTTTCGCTGCAATCCGGCGATGATCTTATTTTAAAGCGCATGAAGCGGCGCCACGGCCGCGCCGACGCCTTGCGCTTCTGCACCGGGCTTCGCCGTTCGCGGCCGGAGATCGTGTTTGGCGCCGATCTGATCGCGGGGTTTCCGACCGAGACCGAAGCCATGTTTCAAAATACGCTTGCGCTCGTCGCGGACTGCGGCCTAACGCATTTGCATGTGTTTCCGTTTTCGGCGCGGCCCGGAACGCCCGCCGCGCGAATGCCGCCTGTCGCGCCGGAAATCGTGAAGGCAAGGGCCAAGCGGCTTCGCGAGGCGGGCGCGGCGGCACTGCGCGCGCATCTCGACGCACAAACCGGCAAGGTTTTGCGGGTCCTGACGGAGCGTGGCGGGTTCGGGCGCACCGAGGATTTTACGCGCGCAAAAGTCGGGGACGTCTTGCCCTCGCAAATGATCGAAATGGTCATAGCGGGGAACGACGGCAAAACTCTCGAAGCGATGGTCCGGGCGTAGCGTGTTACAGATGCGTGCCCGGAACCAAACCCTCACCTTGTGCGGAAGGACCCCGCCGCAAATCGGGGATCATTTTGCACCGGATTTATGCACCAAAAAAGCCCTTATGGATCAAGGCTTTAAATTTTGTTGCAAATTTCTTGAATTCTGCACGATTTGATTCTCTGAGCCTAGCGACCGCGATTCAGGCCTCCACATCGTCGCCGAAACGTCCGCAACGGGAACGAGGTGTCAAAGCGCGTGGTGGAGGGAGACCGTTTAAGATTAAGATCACGTCATTCCCTGTGGTGCGTGGGGTAATTGCTCACCCGCCGGCTACGCCGCTACGGGAAGAGGCTTTCCTGCGAGGGTGAGGCGGATCGCCGCTATAGCGCGGATGGTGCGGCGGCGTGCGGTTTCGATTACTGAGCGAATACCGGCGTAGAGACGCGCGCCCCATTCGGTGCGGAAGCCATTGGTGATTTTGCGGAAAATGACGCAGGGGCGCAGCGCTCGTTCGGAGCCATTGTTGGTGGCTGGAATGGCGCGGTTGGTGACGAAGACGAATAGATGCCGACGGATTTTCTTGATCACGCGCTGCAGTTTGACGCCCGCCGCATGGGTTGGCGGGCGCGCCATGAGCTCGTCGAGCCGGGCTTCGAGGCGGGCGACATAAGTTTTCAGGGTGGCGTCCGCGAGCTTGTCTCGCCGCCGTCCGATCCGGCAGGCTCGACCAAGCAGATGGTGCAGACCGGGTGCGAAAATGCCGTCGCCGGCGTCGATGGCATATTGCACGTCGCGAATGAGATGAGCGAGACAAACTTGGGTTTCCGTTTTCGCCCAGCCCATCTGGCCGCCGTAACGGTCCGAGACCCAGAAATCGGGCCGAAACGCGCCGAGGAACCCCTCGACCACGGATTTGCCGCGCGACGGCTCAACGACGAAGACGGCGCTGTCGTCATGATGGAACACCCGCAGCCGCCAGTTCCGTTTGCCGGCCCTGAGGCCGGTCTCGCCGGATTGCAGGATGGTTCCTGACGGGAGACGGGCGCGGATGTGATTGATCTGTGCCGCGAAGGCTTCGCGCGCCGCATCCAGCATGTTGACGAGGGCGCCTTCGCTGATTTCGAGGCCGAGGATGCCGGACAGAAGCCGCGCCAGGCGTCCGAAGGCGATGCCTTGCGTAAAGCGCAGGTAGATGACGAGGGCGCGAAGGTTTTCCCCGAATGGAGAACCGGGCTCCATTCCGCCGGGCGGCGCGGCCTTGAACTTTTTCGCACAACACGGACAGACCCCACCATGCAGCGTTACGCGTGTGACATCGGGCTTGATGTCTGGGATTTCGACGTGATCATAGACTTCGCTGGCAGTCTGTGGCAGGCCGGAAACGTCCGTGCCGCAATGCTGGCAGGAGGACGCCATCACTTCGCGCTTGTGCGCCGGGTCCGGATGCAGCGGCCGGTGCGTCCCCGTATGCGCCTTGCGCTCGGGCTTTTTCGTCACCTCGCCCGAGGCTTTTCGCCCCTGGCTCGGGGGCGTGCTCGAATTATCCGGCGTCTTGGCAGGCAGGCCGAGCTTGGCTTCGAGTTCCACGACACGCGCGCGAAGGACCGCCATCTCTCGGGTCAAAACGGCAATCGTTTCCGCTTGAGATAAAACAAGCCGGACCAGGGCTTCCTTGTCGTACGATTCAGCCGTGTCACGATTTATCCGGAGCTTAAATCAGCCCCGCTGCACCTTGTCAAAATCCTTTTTCGTCGAAACGCATAACACCGTCAGGAACACGGGGCTGAGCAATTACGACCGATCACGGCGAGGTCGAGCACCTATACACGATCTACTGGACGGTTCGCCGGAACCGCCGGGGGATGACGCTTCGATTTCCGGTGTTTCAGGAGGAGCCGTTCGACGCGGAGGCGTGGCGTAAGCGCGATGAACCGGGCATTTCGTCTGCCAATATTGACCAGGAACTGCTAGCAATCCGATTCGGAGATCAGCAAGGCTGCGCTTAGGAAAACAATTCCCGCCGAGCGAAGTGCACTTAGAACAAGACTCGCGCGCAGATTAAAAAGCGTACGGCCCAAAAATAGACCCTATCGCAATGTTCCCCTTGCACCAAATCCTGGCTTCGCACACGCCCTCAAGATTGTGCGCGCTGCAAACGCACGCCAGGAGGAGCCAACTTCCGCGCTTTGGGCCGGATTTCCCGAAGAGGCAGTTTAGCCTCTGGAAGCCCACGTCACCGCCTTCACGCGGGCAAAACGACATGCTATCCAAGTCTCTCCGTCATCCCTCGGGCCGTTTCGCGGGCGCTTCTTGTCGCCGCGCGCGGTCCGGCCCAAAATCGCAGGAACTCGCAGCATGAGCCAAACCGTCGTCAGCCGCACAGAGTCAAACCCTTTTTTCGCGGCGGGGCTCGCCGGTGCCGATCCCGAAATCGCCAAGGCGATCGAGCTGGAACTCGGCCGCCAGCAACAGGAAATCGAGCTGATCGCCTCCGAAAACATCGTCTCCAAGGCCGTGCTCGAGGCCCAGGGCTCGGTTTTGACCAACAAATATGCCGAGGGCTATCCCGGCCGGCGCTATTACGGCGGCTGCCAATTCGTGGATATGGCCGAAACCCTCGCGATCGAGCGCGTCACCCGGCTGTTCGACTGCAAGTTCGCGAATGTGCAGCCGCATTCCGGCAGTCAGGCGAACCAAGCGGTGTTTCTCGCGCTGTTGCAGCCGGGCGATACCTTTATGGGGCTTGATCTTGCCGCGGGCGGCCATCTCACCCATGGCTCGCCGGTCAATCTCTCCGGAAAATGGTTCAAGCCGGTTCACTATGGCGTGCGCCGGGACGATCATCGAATCGACATGGACGCGGTCGCGCGGCTTGCCGCGGAGCACAAGCCGAAGCTCATCATCGCCGGCGGCTCGGGCTATCCCCGGTATTGGGATTTTGCGGGGTTCCGGGCGATCGCGGATTCGGTTGGCGCTTATTTTTTCGTCGACATGGCGCATTTCGCGGGCCTTGTCGCGGGCGGCGTGCATCCTTCGCCATTTCCGCATGCCCATGTCGTCACCTCGACGACCCACAAGACTCTTCGCGGGCCGCGCGGGGGGCTCGTTCTGACCAATGACGAGGCGATCGCCAAAAAAATCAATTCGGCGATATTTCCGGGCCTTCAGGGCGGCCCTCTGATGCACGTGATCGCGGCCAAGGCGGTCGCCTTCGGCGAGGCGCTCCGGCCCGAATTCAAGCTTTACGCGAGGCAGGTCGCCGACAACGCGAAGGCGCTTGCCGCGACGCTCGGCGAGCGCGATTACGCGATTACCACCGGCGGCACCGACAATCATCTGATGCTCGTCGATCTGCGGCCAAAGCAACTCACCGGCAAGGCTGCGGAAGCGGCGCTCGGGCGTGCCGGGATCACCTGCAATAAAAACGGCGTGCCTTTCGATACCGCGAGCCCGATGGTGACCTCCGGCATTCGCCTCGGAACGCCGGCCGCGACCTCACGGGGTTTCGGCATCGCGGAATTCAAAAAGGTCGGCGAGCTGATCGCCGAAACCTTGGACGGCTTGACTGGGCACGGCGACGCGGGCAATGCGCCTGTCGAAGCCAAAGTCAAGGCGGGCGCTCGCGAATTGACGCAACGCTTCCCGGTTTATTGAGGCCGCGGATGGTTGGCGTCTTAAGGTAACCGGAACGCGATCCGCGTAAGTTACCATCATGCTTTGAGGCCTCTTCGCCATGCGGTGCCCTTATTGCGGGAGTCTCGAAACCCAGGTGAAGGACTCCCGCCCGGCCGACGATGCATCGGCCATTCGCCGCCGCCGGATCTGTCCTGATTGCGGCGGCCGTTTCACGACGTTCGAGCGCGTGCAATTGCGCGAACTGGTGGTCTTGAAAAAATCCGGCCGGCGGGTGCCTTTTGATCGCGAAAAGCTTATGCGCTCGCTCGAAATCGCCTTGCGCAAGCGGCCCGTCGAGCCGGATCGCGTCGAGCGGATGGTGAACGGACTCGTGCGCCAGCTTGAGAGTCAGGGCGATAGCGAAATTCCAAGCGACCGGATCGGCGAACTCGTCATGGAAGGTCTTCGCGCGCTCGACAGCGTCGCTTATGTGCGCTTCGCCTCGGTCTATCGCAATTTTCGCGAGGCCCGCGATTTCAATGCGCTGATCGACGAACTTGCGAATGGCGCCGGGAAAGCCCCGGAGGAAGACACAAATCCGCCGCCAACAAAAGCGCGTTCGCCGAGCCAGGCATGATCTGCGCGGACACGCAATTCATGGCCGCGGCTCTCGCCCTTGGGCGGCGCGGGCTCGGGCTTTGCGCGCCAAACCCTGCGGTCGGCGCGCTCGTTGTCAAGGATGGCGTCATCGTGGCGCGCGGCTGGACCAAGCCCGGCGGCCGCCCGCACGCGGAAACCGAAGTTTTACACGAGGCGGGGGCGCAAGCGCGGGGCTCGACGCTCTATGTGACGTTGGAACCATGCAGCCATCATGGGCAGACGCCGCCCTGCACGGATGCGATTATCGCGGCGGGGGTCGGCCGCGTGGTCTATGCCGTCGACGATCCCGATCCCCGCGCATGCGGTTCCGGCGCGCAAATCCTGGCCGATGCCAGCATTGAAGTGACGCGCGGCGTGCTCGCAGAAGCGGCGCTGCGGGCCAATCTCGGCCATTTTTTGCGCGTTACCCGCAAGCGCCCGATGGTCAGCCTGAAACTCGCCTTGACGGCGGATTCTTACGCGGCGGGACCGGCCGGCGATCCGCGTCTGGTCATTACGGGCGCGCCGGCGAACGGGCTCGTGCATGTCATGCGCGCGATGCACGACGCGGTGATGACCGGCATCGGCACCATCTTGGCGGACGATTCCCTGTTAAGCGTGCGGCTTCCCGGCCTCGAAGACCGCAAGCCTTTACGCGTCGTGCTCGACAGCGATCTGCGTCTGCCGCCTTCGGCGAGGCTCGCGGCGACGGCGGCGAGGATTCCTACCCTGGCCATCGCTGGCGAGGGGGCGAGCGAAGCGAGTGCCGCGCGATTGCGCGAGGCGCATATCGAGGTTGCGCATGTGCGCCGCGACGCGGGGGGGCGCGTCGATCTTGATGCCACGTTGACTCTCTTGGCCGCGCGCGGCTTGACCCGGATCTTTTGCGAGGGCGGCCCGCGCGTGGCGGCAGGATTGATCGCGCAGGGGCTCGCCGATGAAGTCGTTATTTTCACCGCGCCGGAACCTCTCGGCCGGGACGGCGTTTTGGGCCTCGACGCGGACACGACGGCCCTGCTTGGTGCCACGGACCATTATCGCCTCGCGGAAACGCGCATGATTGGAGCCGACCGGCTGACCCATTACGAAAGAGTGGTTTCATGTTCACCGGCCTTGTGAGCAATGTCGGCGAGGTGGAACGGGTGGACACAGGGGCCAAGTTAAACCATCTGCGCATCGCCTGTTCCTATGCCGTGGAGACGATCGTGCCAGGCGCATCGATCGCCTGCGGCGGAGCGTGCCTGACCGTCGTCGCGGGTGGCGAAAGCGGCGATCGCAGCTGGTTCGAGGCCGATGTCGCGGCGGAAACTCTTGCGCGCACGACGGCGCGGCATTGGGCGCCGGGCACGCGGCTCAATCTCGAACGGCCCCTGAGACTAGGCGACGAGCTTGGCGGCCATATCGTGACCGGGCATGTGGACGCAGTGGCGGAAATCGTCGCGATCGCGGATTTCGACGGAATGCGGCGCATCGGCGTCAAGGCTCCGCACGGCCTCGCGCGTTTCATCGCGGAAAAGGGTTCTGTCGCGCTCGATGGCACGTCGCTGACGGTCAACCGCGTCGAAGCGGATATTTTTTCGGTGCTGCTCATTCCGCACACGCTGAGAATGACGACCTGGGGCGAAAGGCGCCTGAGCGACGAAATCAATCTCGAGGTCGATCTGATGGCCCGCTACGCCGCGAGGCTCGCCGAGACTCTTTCTCAAAAACCGTGACAAGGGCATTGGGCGCCAAGAACATGCGCCGTTTCTACCGGCTTGTGGAGCTCCGAAACGCGGGCAAAGGCTACTCCACCTTCGCTCGCCACAGAATCGGCCAACAATCAGGTGAGGCGCTTCCATGCCCCAACGCGGCGTACTCGACAAGGGCGAAACTCCTGCCCGTCCAGACATACTTGCCACTGTCGCCGACACCTATAGCGGCGCTGCCTTTGTAGTAAAACGAGAGCGTTCCTGTTCGCCGATCGAATTCGGCATTGATCAGTTCGTTGCCGGTCTCCTTCAAGTCCGGCAACTCGAACGCCACTGGAACGGCCGCCGCAACGTTAGCCGCAGTCACAATCCAGACGCGCGCAGAGATATTATAAGCGCCATTCCGGTTCCAACAAATTAGCCCAACAAGCGTCCGCGAGCGATCCAAGGGCTCAACCAAATCGGCGAGGTCGTCGCCCTCCTCGTCGCCCTCCGGACGACCCGTGCAACCATCGTAATCATCACTGTCATGACCCTCCTTGGCTTTATCTTCCTTGGTGATCCGCTCGCGGAGCAGCGAGGCCATGGCCGGGTTCGCCTTCTTGAGGTCCCGCGGCACCTTCGCGCGAACGATGACCGGCAGAGGAGGGGCATCGGGTACGGCCGTGCGCGGTTTGCCGCCTGCCTTGATCAACGCGGTTTTTGTGCCGATGCGGCCCTGTATTTCATCCATTTTTAGAAGCGCGGCAACCGCTCCATGAAGCGAGATGTCTGCCTTCCAGTTGCCGTCCACGGTCGCAAGATTAAGCGCCTCGCTCTTGCGGAGCGCGGCGATGAAGGGTTTCACCTCTTGCGGTAAAATTTCGGTCTTGAACCAATAATCGCTCCCCGGCACGAATTGCGCCTGACGCTCGGAGCCGACGCCCGTGATCGGCTCGCCATCCGCCGTCAGACGTAAGGTGACCGTCCGTTTCGCGTCCAGCCCGTAGAGGATCAGGCGAATAATGGCTCGGCCGTCGGGACCGCCCGCGCGCTCGACGTGAATGAAACTATCGTCGCCCCGCTCGCCCTCGGACCGCTTGGCCTCGGACACGAAACCGAGGGCGATGCAGCCCTTGATGTTGCCGCAGTCGACGGTTCAGTCCTGGAAGTCGGCCGCGCGCGTCTGCGCGCAGAGGGGCAAAATGAGGAACAGGGCGAAGAGGCTGGAGGTTCGCATAATGTCCGTGATGCGCCTCGCCGGGAACAGGCGCCGCTTGGAAGCCAAGCTAGGCTCCCGGATTTTATAGCTGCTTGCGCGTGACCATCACGTCCGCAACCGGTCATCCGATATCATGGAACGAGATCGCTTTCATCGCACCTGCCTCCCGCCAAAAGGAAAATTCTATATGATTAACTAATACAATAGCGCTTTCTGTGCATCGCATATATCAACCCAGCCAGATTTCCAACCAGGTGCCACGCGCCCTCCCCCGCACCCTTGTCCGATAAGAGCGGACCGCCAACGGAGAACCCCGTGCCTTCACTCATAAAATTTCTTTTGATCGCCGGTATTCTGGCGGGGATCGTTTATGGCGGCATGATCGCGCTGGTGACGTTCGTCGAGCCGCAGCCGCGCGAGATGAGCCAAACGATTCCCCCGGCGCGGCTGAATAAATAGGAGCCGCCGCGCTATGACGCGAAACATGCCTCGCCTGATCGAAGCCTTTCTCGAGATGATCGCGGCCGAACGCGGCGCTTCGAAAAACACGCTCGATGCTTATGCCCGCGACCTCACCGATTATGCCGCCGGACTCGCCCGCGCGGGAAAGGCGCCGCAGAACGCCGCGACCGGCGACATTCGTACTTATCTCTCCAAAGTTGCGGAACGCGGTCTCAAACCCTCGTCGAGCGCAAGGAAACTTTCCTCGATCCGCCAGTTCCACCGGTTTCTCGTCGCCGACGGGCGCCGCGGCGACGATCCGGCGCTGATTGTCGAGGCGCCGAGACGCGGCAGGAGGCTGCCAAAAACCCTGTCCGTCGCCGAGGTGGACCACCTTCTGGCGGTCTCCAAGGAGGGGCTCGACGACGACGCCCGCCCCGCGCCCGAACGGTTGCGCGCGTTGCGCACGGCCTGCCTGCTCGAACTTCTTTATGCAACGGGTCTGCGGGTTTCCGAACTCGTGACACTGCCGGCGAGCGCGGCGCAAACCAAGGAGCCTTTCATCCACATTCGCGGCAAGGGCGGGCGGGAACGGCTGGTGCCGTTGCCTAGCGAGGCGCGGCGGGCGATTTCGGCCTACCGCGCATTTCAAAAGAAAACTGATGCCGGGGTGGCTCGCCATTGGCTGTTTCCGGCCGATAGCGCGAGCGGGCATCTCACGCGCCAGGCTTTCGCCCGCGACCTCAAGGCGTGCGCCGCCGCGGCAGGGATCGGCGGCGCGCGGATCAGCCCGCATGTGCTTCGCCATGCGTTCGCAAGCCATCTTTTGCAAAACGGTGCGGATTTGCGCGTCGTGCAGGAATTGCTCGGCCATGCCGATATTTCAACGACGCAAATCTATACCCATGTGCTCGACGAGCGGATGAAAGCCATGGTGCGCGATTTGCATCCTCTGACCGGCGGGTGACGGGCAGCGAATTCGCACGCGTTCCAAACCTTGCGAGCACGCGGCATTTGGGCGGGGACCTCGATCTCGGCCGGGTCTCGCGCGGCGCGCCAAGTCTCGCCGCGGGTTGTCAAGTGCGAGGCGCGGGGATTTCTTTTTCCCGGGGATATTCCACCTTCCGGCGGAGCTTCTTCTCCAAATCGGCCAAGCACCCATAAGTGGCGATCAAGGCGCGCCTGAAATCCTCTGGGACCTTTTGGTCACTGAATAACTATCGGCTGACGCCGGTAGGTTCGTGCTCCTGGAGATACTGAAGTATGACATCGTCCGTGATGTTGCCGCTCGTGGTGGAGAAGTAGCCGCGAGCCCAGAAATGCCGCCCCCAGTAGCGCTTGCGCAAGTCCGGGAACTCCATCTGCACCCGATGCGATGAGCGTCCCTTGACGCGCCGGACGAAGTCGCTGACCGCAATATGCGGCGGGATTTCCACGAACATATGGACATGCTCCCGCGACAAAACGCCGGAGACGATCTGGACGCCGAGTTCTTTGCACACCTGCCGGATAATCGTACGTATCCGCTCCCGCAAGGCGCCTTCCAGCACCTTGGAGCGATACTTCGTGATCCAGACGATGTGATACCGATGGTGAAAAACCGTGTGGGTGCCGTAGCGGAAGTGGTTGGAATTTGAAGGTGGCGTAATCTCCGCGTTGTTTCAACAAAGCAAATCGGCGTTAGCGCGCCGAGGGAGATTACGCCATGAAGAGAGATACCACGAAGCCGGCGGATGCCGCGGCCGAAGAAAAACTTTTCGACAATTGGTTCGATCCGGCCGAGACAGGTCTGCGAGCGAAGGTGCGCGGCTTCATCGAGACGATGATCGAGGAAGAACTCGATACGGCGCTGTCGCGGCCGCGCTACGGGCGGCGGCTGGAGCTGACGGCGGCGGATAACGCGGCGGTGCCGGTTGCCGGCCATCGGCATGGTCATCGGATGCGATCGCTGACCGGCACATTCGGGCCGGCCCAGATCGCCGTCCCGCGTGCCCGGATCATCGGTGAAGACGGCAACACGGCGGAATGGAAGTGCAAATCGCCGCGGGCTTACCAGCGGCGCGCCAGGCAGGCCGACGCGCTGATCGCCGGGACTTATCTTGGCTTTAACCAACCCGCGCCGGGTCCGCCGGGCGCTCGCGGCTTTGTTTGCCGGGGCGGCCGGCAAGGACGTGGTCAGCAGGGTCTGGCGGAAAGTGAGGACCGATTGGGAGGCCTGGAACAAGCGCGATCTGTCCAATGAGCTGTAAAAGTTGGGATTTGAGCTTTCAGTCACTGCCGCGAGACATCGCAACCTGCCATTCATCGCATGGCGGCGAGTTTGGCGGGCGGATCAATTCCGTCAAGGACGCGAGCCGCGCTCGCGCCGGCGAAGCCGGTGCTTTGCATCCTTGACAGAATCGACTCCGCCTCGCCGATAATGCTCGCCGTGCGATGAATGGCGAAATCTGACGTTGACCGATGGATCAAATCCCAACTTTTACAAATGAGCCCGTTGCGCGCCTCATCCTCGACGGCACGGTCGTTCGTGTCCGTCTCGACAAGAAGGCGGCCTCGATCTCGCTCCTCGTCGTGCTCGGCATAAGGGAGGACGGGCAGAAGGTGCTGCTTGCCGTCAAGGACATGGGCGGCGAGAGCGAAGCCGCCTGGCGTACTCTTCTCGACGATCTCGTCAAACGCGGCTCGAAGACGCCGGAACTCGTCATCGTCGATGGCGCTCCCGGCCTTGAGAAGGCGTTGGCCACGCTTTGGCCCGATGTTTTGGTCCAACGTTGCACGGTTCACAAACATCGCAATCTTCTCGCCCATGCGCCGGAGCGGCGGCACGAAGAAATCCCGGCCGGCTACACCGGCATGATCTACGCGGACACAAAGGCGGAGATTGAGGCGAGGCGCAAAGCCTTCATTCGCAAATGGCGGCTGAAATGTCCCGCGGTCGCCGCCAGTCTGGAGGAAGCGGGTGACAAGTTGTTCGAGAGTCCGAGTCAGCGATAGATAAGAAGATGGCGGCGAGGGCGGCATGGTTCTTGGGATCGCGCAGGTGATGGTGAAGCCGTAGGGACGGATCGACCATGATCGGGCATTTTGAAACGACCTTGGTGCGGCGGCGGAACCGTGCCAGATAACGGCGGATGTTGCTGTTGTCTTGCTCGATGGGGAAGGTCAGGTCTTTGCCGGTGAAGAGCTGGCCTTTGGGGATGAGCCGGTGAAAGCCTTCCCAGTCATCGGTTATGAACGTGCGGCCTTCCATCCCGATTTTGTCGAGGTGTTTTTGACAGGTTGCATCATCACGCCGACCCAGAACCCAGGGTAGAGTTCGCCGCTGGACAGGATCAAACGCTCGCCAAAGCCATAGCTTTTCTGTCTTTTTTTGAGAAAATGGTGCATCTCGTCGAGCATCACCACGTCGACATCGGCGGGCATTTTAGGTTCCGGCAGCTTCAACGCCTCGTGCCGTATCCACTTCAGAACCGCAACATCGCTGACATTCAAAAGACGTGCAATGCCGCAGAAGCTCATATTGCCCATCGCGTAGAGCAACGTCGCCAGCGCTTTAACCGCCGCCGGTTTGCCGCGCGGCTTCGTCGCCGTAAAATTGCATCCGCACGCATGGCAGCGATAGCGCTGCAAGCCTCGCACAATTCCGTTTTTGACGTAGTCCGTCGCTTGGCAACGCTTGCAGATAATATCGGTCATGGCTCCTCCACCGGTTGATGGCCACGACCTTTCTGCTCCCATAATCGTTAAATCTATCTTACGTTAGGACTCTCCCGGAAAATTCGGGCGGGCCTTCCGGAACCGGGGCAAGCTTTCGCCGCCGCCGGAGAGGCTGAAAATGTTCCAATCTCCCGCGGGTGTGGGGAGAAGTCTTGCCGGTTTTCATCGCGTGGAATCCAGCAACGGGATGCGATTCATTGCGGGTCTTCCGATGGCTGGGAACGCGAATGGGGAGCTTTGCGCCGAGCCCGTCGAAGGCGGCCCCGCGCGATCAGCGCCGCGAAGGGGCGAAGCTGGCCAGAGGTTCCACCCACAAATCCGGGCGGAAATTGCCAGAGGAAAGTCGCAACCACGCTTTTGCCGCCCCGGGCGGGCCGGCTGGTCTTCGATGGTGGAAACAGGATACGTCTTGGCCAAAAGGAAAAAGCCGGTCCGCCGGTCGTCACTCTTCGACTTGCGGGGCTGCCGGGACGAGCACTCTGGCCTCGCTTGCAGCATGGGCCTGCTGAGCCATTGGCGGCATGGGCCGGCTTTCGCCCCGCGCGCTCCGGCTCGCCGCCCACCTCTTGCGGTCAAGCTGAAACCGGTCGCAGGGATGCAGGCCGCCACGCGCGGGCAGGAAGTCGAGGCCGGTATCCACGAAGGCAAAGCCGGTTTTTTCGAGGACACGCCGGGACGCAATGTTGTTGGCACGCGAGTTGGCGAGAATCCGGTTCGCCCGAGTGAGGCAGAAGACCGTGTCGGCGAGCGCCTTAACGGCTTCGCTGGCGAACCCCTTGCCCCACACGGGCGGCGCGAGAACGTAGCCGAACTCGATGTCTCTCGCCGCGGCCGGTGTCGCGCTAAGGAGGCCTATCGTTTGACGCGCGTCGCCTTTTTGGGTAATCGCCAAGACGAGCGCCGTTCGGCTGGCGTTGCCGGTGCGCGCCTTCATAATGAAACGCTCCGCTTCGCCCGGCGGATAGGGATGCGGAATCGACGCGGTCATCCGCGCGACTTGCGCCAAGCTCACGAAACTCGTGATCGCCGGCGCGTCGGAGGCGCGCGGCCAGCGCAGCCAAAGCCGCCTGGTTTCGATGCGGAAGATGTCGTCGGCGGTCAAATCCGGAAACATGCGGGCTCCGGCCCTCTTGCGAGGTCTCGAACCACAATCAAGAGCGGTGGCCCCCACCTCCCGTTCCAAACCCTTTCGGGTTTTCCGGCTTTCCTCCTGAAATTCCGGAACGGTTTTCGCATCCGCAAAAACCAAGTCCCCCGGATCCATGGGAGCCGGTAGAGGTTTTCCGGTCTCCCCCCTTATTCCGCGGCCTTTGCGTGCGGCGTTGCCTGGACGGAAATGTACGAACGTCCATCGGCTTTGGTCCGGAAAGCGACTTTTCCTTCGATCAAGGCATATAACGTGTGATCCGTCCCGATTCCGACATTCGCGCCCGGATGCCACGTGGTGCCGCGCTGGCGCACAAGTATGTTGCCGCCGCTGACCGCCTCGCCGCCGAATTTCTTCACACCCAGGCGGCGGCCTTTGGAATCGCGGCCGTTGCGGGAAGAACCGCCTGCTTTTTTATGTGCCATCGATCTGGCTCCAAAGTCCTTTCGTGAAAGACGCGGAACAACACCCGTGTCTTGAATATATGATAATTATTCTAACCGCAAAGCATCATCTCGCGCTCAATCGGCGCCAGTGGTCTCATCTTCCCCGGAAGGCTTGGCGCCGCCCGTGAGAAGCTCGGTGATCCGCACGAGCGTCAAGTCCTGCCGATGGCCGTGCTTACGCTTCGAGTTCTTCCGCCGCCGCTTCTTGAATGCAATTGCCTTCGGTCCGCGCGTCTGCCCGACAATCTGGCCGCCGACGCTGGCGCCGTCGACGAACGGGGCTCCCAACGCCGGTTCGCCGTCTTGAGAGAGCATGAGAACACGATCGAACGTCACGCGATCGCCGGGATTGCCGGCGAGCGTCATGACGGTGATCGTATCGCCGGCGGCGACGCTATATTGCTTGCCGCCGGTTTTGATGACCGCGAACAACCTACTTCCCTCGTGTTCCATGCGCCTCGTGTTCCATCCACTCCGCCGTGGGGGAGCATCTTCAATACGGCGTCCGCGATCGCGATGCCGCTAGCCGCGGATTTCCACCACAGATTGCCGCCTCGCCAAGATCGCGAATTAGAAGCGCGCGAACATCGGAGCCGCTTCAATGGCGGCACATCCGGCGGTGAAATACCGCCGGATATATCTACGATTCCGTCCGTCCAACTTCGTTGCGCAATGAAGCTTCTCCATGGCAAGGCCGCGTTCATTGCAAACTTAAGGACCGCGGCCCAAAACGAGCGGCCGGCTCGCTCTTCCGTCCGGGCGTCCTCTACGAAGCTTGGCGCCGGTTGTCAACCATCTCTTGGCGACGCGCCGCCGCCGATTCGAGGCTTATCCGTGCTCTCGAATTTCCCCCTTTTTCAAAAGGATGGTTATTCCCGAGAAGCACCTCGGCGGGAGGTTGCCGCGAACACATGCCCGGCGTAACCTCCGTGAGCTACGCCGTATTTGAGCCATTTTCAAAAGGTTTAGTTGGACGGTCGCCGCAACGAAGCGATTACGGTTATTCGTCTGGCATCGCGCGCCCTTTATCGAACATCAGGGCTCGATTCGCCGAGAAATTCCGGCGGAGCAATTCGACAAGCCGTCCCATGGCCCCGCACGCGGGCCAATTCCAATATCCTGCCGCGCGGGTTCACACACATGAAATTTGGTGCCGCCGTTCCCAGGATCGAAGCAACGCGATGACGATGGGTGCGCAGGTGCGAAGTCAGCGTTTCGGCGTTTACCTTCAGCCGGCCCAGTTGCGCGCCTATATCGAATTTGGAGTCGATCCCGCCATAGAAGCCGATGGCGCCCGCCACGCTTCCTTCGATCGACGGCGAGTCTCGCCGCGCTGGTTAGCCGGCACTCTTCTAACGGGTCTTTCCGGCGCCGCGCTCATCGGATCGGCGATCTACGCGGCGCTTGGGCATCAAACCTATTTCGCCGAGGCGCCGACGCTTGCGCTCTCTCAGCGCAAGGAGATCAACCTGGATTTCGGCGTCAATCCGCACAAGGGCGATCGTCTCGTCAAGGCGGTCGATCTCGTCGCCGGAAAGCAGAGCTTTCAGGCGCCAACGACGCTCACGGTCGGCGACAAGGAGGTTGTCAAGGTCCACACGTTCACCCATGTGCGGACCACGTTGGCACTGGCGAGCATCGGCTTCTCCGAGGATGTTCCTCCGTTTAATCCGTTGAAGGTTCTTGCCGACGCGCGCAATCCGATTGATGCCGAGCAGGAGCCGCTTCAGGACGATGCCGAAATCGTGTGGTCCACCCGCGATCTGGGAAACGCGACGTTTTCGCCTTCAGCCGCTCTATCGATGGAAGAGGTCCAGGCCCAGGTCGCCGAGCAGGTGAAAAACACGCTCGCGGCGGGCGCCAAGCCGCTGCCCTTGCCACCGCAACTTCTTCTGATGCGGACGTCCCGCGCTTATCTTCCGGGCGTTCTTGCCTATGCCAATCCCGCCGATCCGATCACGACCGCCCCATTTTCCACGATCGAAGTGCGCATGGTCCCTGAAAACGTGACCAATGTTGGACGTTCGCCGCAAGCCGTGCAGCCGACGCAAATGGAGGAGCGCCTCGTCGTGGTCCGCCACGGCGAGACGATTGAAGGCGTGCTGCGCGGCGCCGGGCTGACGAACGACCAGGTCATCCGCATTGTCGCCGCTTTCGGCGTCGCGCGGGGCGAAGCCGCGGTGGCGGAAGGGGCGCGTCTCAAACTCCTCTTCGCCGATCTCGATGGCTCCGGAACCAACATGACCCTGGCGCGCCTTTCGGTTTATTCCGGCGAAACCTTGGAAACAAACATTGCGATCAATGACCACGGCGGCTATGTCCGGGTGACCCCGCCGCGTCACGTCAAGCGGCCGAGCCGGGACGATAGCGACGATACCGATGACTCGGGTGGCATGCGGCTTTACGATTCGTTTTACGAAACCGCGCTGAAACAGGAAATTCCGCGTCCGGTCATCGACGATCTCGTCCGGATTTTCGCCAATGACGTCGATTTTCAAGGAGCCGTGACCGCCGGCGATTCCTTCGAGGCGTTCTACGACGACAGCGAGGAAGGCGAAGGACACCACGAGCTTCTCTACGCGGCGATCACCGCCCGCAACGAGAGTTTCCGCTACTACCGTTTCCGGACACCGGATGACGGTCTTGTCGATTACTACGATCAAGACGGCCGCTCGACGCGCAAATTCCTGGTTCGCATGCCGATTGTGGGAGGCCGATTGACTTCCGGCTTCGGGATGCGGTTTCACCCGATCCTCGGCTATTACCGCATGCACACGGGAGTCGATTGGGCGGCGCCGGTCGGCACGCCCGTATTTGCCGCCGGCAATGGCACGATCATCGAGGCGGGATGGGATTCGGGCTATGGCCGCCGCGTCGAGATTCAGCACGCCAATGGCTACATCACGACCTATAATCACATGTCCGGGTTTGCCCGTGGTGCGATTGTAGGCGCCCATGTGCGGCAGGGCCAGGTCATCGGCTATCTCGGTCAAAGCGGCCTCGCAACCGGCCCGCATCTCCATTACGAAATCGTGGTAAATGGCCATTTCGTCGATCCGTTGCGGGTCAAGCTCGCCCGCACGCGGGAATTCGACGGCCGCATGCTCGCCAATTTCAAGCGTGAGCGCGACCGCATCGACAGCTTGGTCCTCAAATCTCCCAACGCGCCCAGGGTCGCGGCGCGGCAGCCATGACGCGCGAGGCCTCGCGGCGCAAGAATGATGCGTAAGCCTCCGGTGAGGACCGCATTGAGAGATGGCCGCGTGCTTCCGGTGCCGGCCGCCACTTCGCGCGACGACGGTGTCCATCCGGCGCCCGGTTTCCGGGACACCGGCGGGCTGATCCCAGAAACCCAAACGCTTACAAACGCGTCTTAACACTAAGCTCGGTTATTCCTAGAGGTCTCTTTGTATCCGCGCTTGCACTCTAGCTGCCTTAGTGTCTGTTCTGAAACTTCTTGAATCAAAAGAATCATTTGTGATCAAGAGAGGTGGCCTGATTCGAGGAGGGGCCGCCGATGTGGACGAAAGAAAACCGGGGCCGTTATGACCGGAGCCAACAGAGATACCCGAGCGATTTGACGGCCGAGGAATGGGGGCTGGTGGAGCCGTTGATACCTCCGGCGAAGCGCGGTGGCGGCAAACGCCGCGTGGACATGCGCGAAGTGGTCAACGGAATCATGTATATTCTGAGCACGGGTTGCCAGTGGCGCTACCTGCCGAAAGACCTGCCATCGAAAAGCACTGTTTTCAGGTATTTCGATCTTTGGAACTATGATGGCACGCTTTTGCGCCTTCATCATGAGCTCTACGTCCTGTGTCGAGAACAGGCTGGCCGCGCCGTCAGTCCAACCGTTGCCATCATCGACAGTCAAAGCGTGACAAGCACGGAAAAAGGGGGGCGCGGATCGATCCGCACGGCTATGACGCCGGCAAAAAGATCGACGGTAAAAAACGCCATATCGCGGTCGATACGCTCGGTCTGAAACTTGCAGCCGTGGTTCATCCCGCCGACATTCAGGATCGCGACGGTGGACCATTGGTGTTGAAGGAACTGCGTCCCCTGTTTCCCTTCATCACCAAAATCATCGCCGATGGCGGTTATCAAGGCCCCCAAATGGCCGCCGCCGTGGCGGCGATCAGCCGTGAATGGGAAATCGAAATCGTCAAGCGGCCCGCGCTGAGAAAGTTCGTTGTCCTGCCCAAACGATGGGTTGTCGAGCGCACCTTCGCCTGGCTCAACCGTTGTCGCAGGCTGGCCAAGGATTTTGAAAACCTAACCCGTAACGCGCTTGCTTTCCTCCGCCTCGCCTCCATCCAGATCATGCTAAGAAAGCTCTGTAATCCATGATGAAGTTCCGGGACAAACTCTTAGAACGCGCGCTGAATGCGCAGGCGGGTCGAGTATTGGCTGGTGGCTGGCTTGAAGGCCGGCAGGCCGGTTGCGGTAAGCACCGCATCCGGGGCCGGAATAGCTAATTGAAGTAAACCCGTCACCCATGAAGCGATTTTAATTGACCGCTCCATAATTGAATCCAAGATTATCGCCCGCGATATACCCGTAAGCGCCTTTTTCATAGGCGGCCTGCAACCATGGCTTGTCGCCGGGGGAAATATCATCGGCGTTAAATTTAAGGCCGCCTCGGACCGCGAAGCCGTGGGAATTGCTGGTCAAGGCCGGGAAGGCGTAGGTGGCCGGGGGCGTGGCAAGGGCAGTGTTTGCGAACCGGCTCGCCCGGTTCTGATACGCCGCCGCCGAAAGTCGCACCGCGCCCTAGGACTGATCGAGCCGGAGATCGCGACGATCTCCGGCGCAAAAACTGGACAAACTGTCTGCTGCCTATTTCGGGCATATCAAGTGCTCCCGACAGGCCGGATCTTAAAAGTTGACCTGGGCCCGCATTTCGAAAATTTGCGGATGGATCCCGTTAATATTAGGCCGGTTCCAAGGCGCCGCCAGCTGCAGCACATCGACCCAGTTTGCCATGAAGCGGATACCGGTATCCGGATACCAGTTGAGGCCAATGGTGAAATCCGTCTCCCTGCCGCCCTGGATGTTGGAAGGGACGCCGACAGGCTGGGCGACAAGGTAGCCGCCAGAATTCAGATTGATTTCACTGAGCCGAGCGGCGGCCTCCCACGCGCCGGTGCCGCCCGCGCTCACCGGATTGAGGATCTTGATCTGGCCGAAGGTTCCGGGGAAACTGTATGTCCCAGGATATGTCAGATAGGTTTCAGCGCGCGATTCCCCGGTCAGATACCAAGTGGCAAGGACATAGTAACCACTGAAGTTGACCGAGGTGCCGCCGGGGGCATGGAGTTGCTCGATGAGTGCCGCGGATCGATCGTAGTGCGTGGCCATATATTCCGCCTGAACCGAGAAGGGGCCATGGGCGGCGACAGCCTCGGCACCAAAGTCCCAGAAGTCTTTGACGCAGTTTTCTCCCACGAGTTGGGTTGCGGCTGATGCGGCGCAGGTGAGAGGTTGGGTGCCAAGCAGGTTCGTGCCAAGAATATTGGCTTCCTCCTTCAAGGTGCTTCCCGGTTGCAAGACCCTGTCATCGTTGGCGGCGGTGGCGTCATTGGGATCCTGATAGCGCACGGAGCCGCCGAAATGTAGCAGGCTTTCCTCGGTCAGGATGGGGGCATAGGTGAGCCGGCCGGCCGCGTCCCAATATTGGTGACCTCCAGCCACGGGGTTGAGAAGACTGGATGAACCCGCGGCGGGTGCCCCGACGGCGGAGGGGTTGCCGTCTTCGACGCTGGTGGTGAAGATACCGCTCTTGAAGGACCAATTGGAATTGCCAATAAGGCCCGGCGCGGCGCCGCCAGTGATTGCGGCGAAACCGATGTGGCGATTGCCACCGAACGCGTCGCTTGCCAACGCGCGTTCAATGAGGTCTCTGTAGTTGTCGTTAGTTGACCTATCCAGGGTGCTGGGCTCGTAGAAATTCCCGAGCTGGAAAGCGACCAACGGCTCAAAGTAACGGAACCCGATGTAAGTGTCCCGAATTCCCCCTATAACAAGACCGTTGGGCGACCCCGCGAATTCATACTGAACCTTGTAGTCCCAGAATTTGAATGCCGTGCCTTCGGCTTGCAGGCGAGCCTGACGGATGCCCACTTGATTGGAGAATCCCGACGCGGCCACCGCGGGAAGCGCCTTGTTGCCCAAAAATGCCGGCGCGGGTAGGCTGGAAACCCCACCGTCCACGTATACGCGGCCGCCGATCCTAAAGCTGAAATCCCCGTCTGCGGACTCGACCTTGAGTCCGTCGGTGAAGCTCACGAAAACCGGGAGAGGCGGCGGCGGACAGGGGGCGTCCTTACATACAATTCCGGGCGGTGGCGGCGGCGGCGCGGCGTTAGGAACGCCACCCCGTGCTTCCTTCCGTTCGTGTTTTTGCTTGGCGACCTCCGCTTCGAGCTGCTTCAGCCGCTCCTTTAGCGGTTCAAGCTGCTTCACCTGCTCCTTGAGCAGGTGAATCTCGGCGGATACGTCTTCTGCCCGCGCTGTTCCCGGATGGGCTGCAAAAGCAACCACCGCAACAGCCGCGAGGGCCTTGTTCTTGTCTCGCAGTTTCATGCCATTTCCCCCTTCGTATTTCTGGAAACCAAGGGCTGTCTAGCGGCGGACATATTCCCCCGGCGCTGCTTCCCGCGCCGAAGATCGGCGGCGCGGGAGCCCGGCACAAATGTCACCCCGGCCAAGCTCGCGGCCGAAGTTAGAAGAAGCAACTTGTTGAAACTCATTTCAAATCCCCCACGCCAAGGACCCTTTGGGGCCCGCTCCGTTCACGCGACGCTCGCGACAAACCCAAGGTTTTGGGGATGTCTCATAACTCAAGTAAGATGGTAGACTAACTGCAGTCAATGGTTCCTCGGGTTCGGGCAATAGAATTGTGCGGCCTGTGGCTAAAATACACCAGCAACCCCGGCGGCGCTTGATAGGGAACCGCGCAAGCCTGGCATCCACGGCACTTGGAAATTCGCGAGAGCGCCTCGCGCGGCGCCGCTCTAGCGCCCGGTCTCCTCGCGAAGGATTGCAAGCCGAAGCCATTCCCTTTCGGCCTGGTCTAGCGCCGCCTCGGCATTCGCGAATGCCGCCGAAACTTCCGCAAATTTCGCAGGGTTACGCGCGTAAAACCCGGTATCGTCGAGCAGGGACTGGAGCCTTGCCTTGAGCGCACGCAACTCCTCGATGCGCGCCGGCAGATTATCGAGGACATGCCTTTCCTTGAAGGTAAGGCGCGGCGTCACCCTTTGCGCTTGAACGGCGGCGGTTTTGGCTTTGTCCTTATAAGCCGCGGGCGCGGCCAAAACCGGCACCGCGCGAACCCCGGCGCCGCGTTGCGCCACCATGTCCGAATAGCCGCCGGCATATTCGATCCAGCGGCCGCCTCCCTCCGCGACGAGCACCGATGTCGCCACCCGGTCGAGAAAATCGCGATCATGGCTAACGATGAGCAGGGTCCCTTTGTAGTTGGCGAGCATTTCCTGCAAGAGATCAAGGGTTTCGAGATCGAGATCGTTGGTCGGCTCGTCGAGGACGAGGAGATTGGATGGCCGGGCCAAGGCCTGCGCGAGCATCAGCCTTCCGCGTTCGCCTCCCGAGAGACGTCCGATAGGCGTCTGCGCCTGTTCCGGGCCGAACAAAAAATCCTTCATATACCCGACGACATGTTTGCGCTCGCCGTTGATCTCGACGAAATCGCTGCCGCCGGTGAGCGCCTCCTGCAAGACCGTTTCCGGATCGAGGCTCGCACGGCCCTGGTCGAGCGTCGCCAGCACAAGATTCGCGCCATACCGGATGGTGCCCCGGTCCGGGGCCAAGGTGCCGGTCAAGAGGTTAACGAGTGTCGTCTTGCCCGCGCCATTGGCGCCGATCAGGCCGAGACGATCGCCGCGCAGGATGCGGGCCGAGAAATTCTTGACGATCACGCGCTCGCCAAAGGATTTTGCTAAATCCTTGGCTTCGATAACGAGCTTGCCGGACATATCCGCCTCGCTTGCTTCGAGTCTCAATCCGGTGAAGGCGCCCCGCTGGCGCCGTGCGGCGCGCATCGCCGCCAGGCCTTCGAGACGTTTCTGGTTGCGTTTGCGCCGCGCGGTGACGCCATAACGCAGCCAGTGTTCCTCGACGGCGATCTTGCGATCGAGCTTATGCTCCGCGCGTGCTTCGTCTTCGAGCGCCTGGTCGCGCCAGGATTCGAACTCCGAAAACCCGCGCGCGAGAAAACGGGTCTGGCCGCGATCGAGCCAGACCGTGCTCCGCGAAAGATTTTGCAGGAATCTGCGGTCATGACTGACAATGACGAGCGCGGACCGCGCGGCTTCGAGTTCCGCCTCGAGCCATTCGATCGCCGGCAGATCGAGATGATTGGTCGGCTCGTCGAGAAGCAAAATATCCGGCTCGGGCGCGAGGACGCGGGCGAGCGCGGCGCGCCTGGCCTCGCCGCCTGAAAGCCGCGCCGGATCTTCCTCGCCGCTTAGCCCCAATTCGTTCAAAAGCCTCGTTGCGCGATGCGGATCGCCAATCGGGCCAAGGCCCGCCTCCACATAGGCGCGCGCGTTGGCGTAGCCGGAAAGATCGGGCTCCTGCGGCAGATAACGCAAGTCGGCCCCCGGCTGCAGGAAACGCGTCCCGCTGTCCGGCTCGACGAGGCCCGCCGCGATCTTCAGAAGCGTCGATTTACCCGAGCCATTGCGGCCGACGAGGCATAGGCGTTCTCCCGCCGGGACCGAAAGCGAGGCGGCCTCCAGCAAAGGCTCGCCGCCGAAGGTCAGCGCAATATCCTGCAACAGCAGAAGAGGAGGCGCCATTCGCGTCCAGGGTTTTGGGAAGTTCGCATTGGTCTTTAGCATTTTCCGGCACGGCGGAAACATTCTCAGAGCCGGTCCGGCGAAAAGGATAGGCGGCCTCAAGCGGTGTGCAGGACGGCGGTCACCGGTACGGCTTCCGCCTGGTCCAGCGCCCGTTGGAGGTCTGCCTCCGTCGCGAACCGGCCGCGCAGGCGCTTGCCTTCGGCGCGGACCGCGACGCTGGCCGTCCGGAAAGGCCAGGGATCGAGGACGAGGCCTTCGCCGGCGCTTGGCCGCATAAGGAGTTCTGTCGTTGCGGCCCCCGCAGTCGGCACATTGGGGATCTTGATTTCTTTTTTCACGCCGCGGCAGATTTCGAGCGACATCCGGTCGAGGGCCGCGATCAACACCCGGTTATGCTCGATGGATTGCGGCGATGCCTGCTCCGCGAGCTTCGGATCGGCCCGCATGGAGGCCGCCGTCCGCGCCTGAAAGCGATGCTGTTCGTCGAGAAAAGCGCGCACGGTCTCCGCACTCTCCGGACTCGCCTTATTGAAGTTGAAATATTGCGCGTAGATCGTATCGGCGTGAAGCGAGACCAAGAGCGCGGGATAGCGCCCGAATACGCGAGCACGGCGCACACCTTCGCGCCAGAGCGCAATGTGCAGCTTCGACGGCACGCGGAAAAACTCCTGTGGAAGGCCGGTCCCGGCATCGAGCGCGGGCCTCATTTCCCAGTCCAGCCAGCCGATGTCGTGCTGCTCGGCGGCGAGGCAAACCTCGTCGTAGGGCATCGGCGCCGCGAAGTGCGCGTTGCCCCACGCGCGCGCCATCTGGCCGGAAAGCCACGCGTGGCTCGGCTGCGGAACGGTGATCACGTCAAGGCCGTCCTTGCGAAGCAGCATCATTCTTTCTCTTCGATCGCGCGCGCGACGGCCATGCACCATGGCGAGATCGCGATGGCCGCGAAAAATTCGCAAGGCACCAGGAATAAATAGGCGCGCCGGCAGGTCGTCTCCCTAGCAACGGCGCTAAGCCGCTATGGATGGAGACGAAACCGCCGAACTCGACGGAACATAACATGAGAACGTTTGTTGCCCGTCGAATAGAGAAAAGTCATCACCTCAGCTCAAGATTTTGATCGCGACGTCCATCGCGGCCTTGAGGAATTCGTCGGCCGCGGCCTTTTGATTATTGGCCGCAACAATCCGATGAGCCGGCGCAACAGCCGCCGTGAACTCGTGCGTATGCCAATGGCCGAGTTTTGGCAGGCGCGGCAGCGCCGCGCTGTCCGGCTGGGGATAGATCGACACATAGAAATAGGGCTCGTCATAATACCCGTCTCCGGGCGAAAGCCCAGCACCGGCATAGCCTGTGGCGGCAGCATCCCGCGCCGGGAACGAGGCCAAAGTGGCGAGATCGAAGTGGTGCGGCCAGCAGCGCACGTCCGAGGCCGCCAGCTTGCGCTCAATCATTTGTCTTTGGACGCGGACGAGCGAAAATTCGGCATTGGCGAACCAGGCAGAAAGCTCGAGCAGGGAATCCGCCAAATCCGCGACGCCATAGGCGGCGCCCTGGGTGACCGCGTGCGCGGGAATCTCATAGGGTGACGGCGCATCGAGAGTATGCGGATCGAGACCTCTCGCGCGGAGTTGCTCGCCCAGCCATTGGCGTGCCTGCGCATCCGTGCGGCCGTCAAGAGAGAAAGATTCGGCGCGTGCCGTCCTCTCGTCGCCATGCAATACGAGCGTGAGATCGGCAATTTTCAAGCTTAGATGCATGCCGTTTTTCAGCCGATGGGTCGTAAAGCCGGCGACGGGGTCGTCCCAACCGAGATTCGTGTGGCCGTCGTCTGGCTGCGGTGGAGCATAGGCGCGCGCCGCTCGTGCGAGCCATTGCACCGCATGATGGGCTTGCAGGCGGGCGGCGCTCATCCGGCGCTGGTCAATGCCTCGAAGTGGCCGCCAATCCGATCCACCCATGGCCGCCGCACCCCTGTCCGTCTTGCTTTTCCGTTATCATGCCCGCCTGAGATCGGCGATGATCTCGCGCCGGCAGAGTTTTGCCGAGCCGCCACCGCGGGCGACTTGACGAATCCGAGCCTTTAAGACCACGGACCTATTTTGACGAAACGATAGGCCAGCGCATCGATTAAAATAATTGGGAGCATGGGATCGTCAAAACCAGGCCAGTTTGCGGCGTGGGGGCGCCATCCGGCCGGAAAGCCACGCGTGGCACGGCTGCGGAATGGCGATCACGCCGGAACCATCCTTGCGAAGCAGCATCATTCTTTCTCTTCCGTTAGGCGCGCGACAGCGAAGCATCAAGGCGCGACGGCACCGGCCGCGAAAAATTCGCAACGCACCGGGAATAAATAGGCGGGCCGCGAAGTCTCCTCTCTGGCAACGGCGCTAAGCCGCCGTGGATGGAGACCAACCATGTCAGACAACAAGCAGGGCCGCGGGATCGACCGGCGCGGCGCACTCGAATGCATGATCTGGGCCGGCACGGGCGTCATCTGGACGCTTGGTGGCGGTGTGCCAAAATCAGTGATGGCCGGAACGGCGATCGTCTTCCGCAATTGCGACGACATCCCCCACATCGTCGTCGGCACGAAAGGCGAGTTCCATTCCAACGCACTCGATACGGACGACAGAGTTTTTCGTTCACCTTCGCCAAGGCCGGAACCTACGGCTATTTTTGCGGCCTGCATCCGCAAATGCAGGGCAGGATCGTGGTCACGCCATGACGCGGGGGGAGTCGAAGGCGCCGGGGACAAGTAGTCCTCGGACCGCCCGGTGGCACTTTTGCCGCCGCTCAGAGCTTAAGCGCGGTCCTCAACTCCAGCAGTTGATCGCGCTTCTCCACCGCCATCCGGCGCGCCTCGTCCGTTTTGGCGCCGCCAACTTCTTCTTCGAAATTTTTAAGCTCGGCATCGAGCCCGGCGGCGTCGAGTTCCGCAAGGGGAAGCGCTTGCTCCGCGAGGATGGTAAGGCCGGACGGAGCAACCTCGGCGAAACCGCCACGCACGAAGAGACGCAGTTTTTTTGCGGGCGTTTCGTCGATCACGACGACGCCCGGCTTCATCGTCGAGATCAAAGGGGCATGATCCTTGAGGACGGCGAATTCGCCTTCCGTTCCGGGAACGACCACGGCTTCGACGTCTCCCGAAAAGACGAGTTTTTCGGGAGAAACGAGTTCGAAGTGAAAAGCCGCCATCGCATGCCTCCGGACGTGATTTCAGTTTTTTACTTGTGCCCGCGCAAGGATCGCCGCGAAGGCATTGGCTATCCCCCGCCCGACAGCGCGGACCAACGCTACGCCGCCTCGGCCGCGAGCTTTTGCGCTTTTTCGACGGCCTCGTCGATGGCGCCGACCATATAGAACGCGGCTTCCGGCAAATGATCGTAATTGCCTTCGATGAGCCCCTTGAAACCCTTGATGGTGTCGGCGAGCGAAACCAGCTTGCCGGGCGAACCGGTAAATACTTCGGCGACGTGGAAGGGCTGCGACAGGAAGCGCTCGATCTTGCGGGCGCGGGCGACCGTCAGTTTGTCTTCCTCGGACAGTTCGTCCATGCCGAGAATGGCGATGATGTCCTGCAGCGCCTTGTAGCGCTGCAAAATCTGCTGAACCTGGCGCGCGACGCCATAATGTTCCTCGCCGACGACGAGCGGCGACAACATGCGCGACGTCGAGTTCGAGCGGATCGACCGCCGGATAAATGCCTTTCTCGGCGATCGCGCGCGATAAGACGGTCGTCGCATCGAGATGCGCGAAGGAGGTGGCGGGCGCCGGATCGGTTAGATCGTCGGCGGGCACATAGATTGCTTGCACCGAGGTGATCGACCCTTTGGTCGTGGTGGTGATCCGTTCCTGCAAGTCTCCCATGTCGGTCGCGAGCGTCGGCTGATAGCCGACCGCCGAGGGCATACGGCCGAGAAGCGCCGAGACTTCCGAGCCCG
Organism: uncultured Alphaproteobacteria bacterium; assembly: GCA_963706215.1. GTDB lineage: Bacteria > Pseudomonadota > Alphaproteobacteria > Rhizobiales > Beijerinckiaceae > Methylocapsa. The sequence goes on from OY970154.1 coordinate 2,398,044, forward strand.
CCTGGGTGAAGCGGAAGATATTGTCGATGAAGAACAGCACGTCCTGGCCCTTGTCGCGGAAATCCTCGGCGACCGTCAGGCCTGTCAACGCGACGCGGGCGCGCGCCCCCGGCGGCTCATTCATCTGACCGTAGACCAGAGCGCATTTGGAGCCCTTGGCGGAGCCGCCATGCTCGCGCGGATCCACATTCACCTTGGATTCGATCATTTCGTGATAAAGATCGTTGCCTTCGCGGGTCCGCTCGCCCACCCCGGCGAACACCGAATAGCCGCCGTGCGCCTTGGCGATATTGTTGATGAGTTCCATGATCAAAACCGTTTTGCCGACCCCGGCGCCTCCGAAGAGCCCGACCTTGCCGCCTTTCGCGTAAGGCGCCAGAAGATCGACGACCTTAATGCCGGTCGCCAGGATGTGCGCCTCGGTCGCTTGTTCGGCAAAGGAGGGCGCGGGTTGATGGATGGCGCGCCGCGTCGTGGTTTCGAGGGGACCCAATTCGTCCGCCGGCTCGCCGATGACATTGATGATGCGGCCAAGGCACGCCTCGCCGACCGGCACCGTAATCGGGCCTCCGGTATCCCGGACCGGCTGGCCGCGGGTGAGGCCCGCGGAAATATCCATCGCGACGCAGCGCACCGAATTCTCGCCAAGATGCTGTGCGACTTCGAGGACCAGGCGGTTGCCGCCATTGTCGGTTTCGAGCGCGTTGAGGATTTCCGGCAGATCGCCGTCGAATTTCACATCGACGACGGCGCCGATGACCTGCGTGACGCGGCCCGTGCGCGTGTTAGATGCGGCGTCGGCCATGCTTTGTCCTCTTGACAGGTTGAACGCTTAAAGCGCTTCGGCGCCAGAGATGATCTCGATCAGTTCCTTGGTGATCATCGCCTGGCGCGAGCGGTTATATTTCATGGTTTGCTTCTTGATCATTTCGCCGGCATTGCGCGAGGCGCTATCCATCGCGCTCATCCGCGCGCCTTGTTCGGACGCCGCATTTTCAAGCAGTGCCCGCAAGATCTGAATCGAAATATTGCGCGGAAGCAGCGCCGCGAGAATTTCCTCTTCGTCCGGCTCATACTCGTAAGCCGCCCCAGATGGCGCCGCAACCTCGTCCTCCGGGGGGAGGGCGAGAGGAATAAGCCGCCGCGCGGTCGGGATTTGCGCGATCACCGATTTGAAGCGCGAGTAAAACAATGTGCATACGTCAAACTCGCCAGCCTGATGCAACGCAACGATCTTGCGGCCGATCGCGGCGGCATCGCCGAAGCCGAGCGTACGGACCGAGCGAAGGTCGATCACCTCGATGATCTGGCGTCCGAATTGCCGGCGCAGAATGTCATGGCCTTTCTTGCCGACGCACAGGATCTTAACCGTCTTGCCTTGCCCGATGAGCGACAGCGCCGCCTCACGCGCGAGGCGCGCGATCGAGGCATTGAAAGCGCCGCAAAGACCGCGTTCGGCGGTACAGACGACCAAGAGATGGACGCTGTCGCCGCCGCCCCCGAGCAGCGCCGGAACTTGGCCCCTCGTCGCGCTCGAGGCGGCGAGATTGGCCAAAACCCTCTCCATCCGCTCGGCGTAAGGCCGCGCCAATTCGGCCGCCGTCTGAGCGCGCCGCAGTTTCGCCGCCGCGACCATCTGCATGGCCTTGGTGATCTTTTGCGTTGCCTTGACGGAGGCGATCCGGTTGCGCAGATCCTTTAGCGAGGGCATGGTCTATCCGCTTCATTTCCGTGAGGCCGCCGCCAACTCAAGCGAAGTTCTTGGCGTAGGCATCGACCACCGATTTGAGTTTGGCGCCGGACTCGTCGGAGAGATCCTTCGAACTCGCGAATCGCATCGAGGAGACCGGTGTGGCTCGCGCGCAAGAGCGTGAGGAGCCCTTCTTCGAAGGCCCGCACCCGGTCAACCGGAAACGCATCGAGATAACCATTGACCCCGGCATAGATCACGCAAACCTGTTCCTCGATCTTCAAGGGCGAGAACTGCGCCTGCTTCAAAAGCTCGGTCAGGCGGGCGCCGCGCGCGAGCAGGCGCTGAGTCGTCGCGTCGAGGTCGGAGCCGAACTGCGCGAAAGCCGCCATTTCGCGGTATTGCGCGAGTTCGCCCTTGATCCTGCCCGCGACCTTCTTCATCGCCTTGGTTTGCGCCGAGGAGCCGACGCGCGAGACCGAAAGGCCGACATTCACGGCGGGCCTGATCCCTTGATAGAAGAGGTCGGTCTCAAGAAAGATCTGGCCGTCGGTGATCGAAATCACATTCGTCGGAATATAGGCCGATACGTCGTTGGCTTGCGTTTCGATCACCGGAAGCGCCGTGAGCGAGCCCGCGCCATTGGCCTCGTTGAGTTTCGCCGCGCGCTCGAGCAGCCGGGAATGCAGATAGAACACATCGCCCGGATAGGCCTCGCGTCCCGGCGGGCGGCGCAACAAAAGCGACATCTGGCGGTAAGCGACGGCTTGCTTGGAGAGATCGTCGTAGATGATCAGTGCGTGCATCGCGTTGTCGCGGAAATATTCGCCCATCGCGCAACCGGCGAACGGCGCCAGAAACTGCATCGGCGCCGGATCGGACGCGGTCGCCGCGACGATGATCGAATAGGGCAGCGCGCCCTGCTCTTCCAGCACTTTCACGAATTGCGCGACGGTCGAGCGTTTCTGTCCGACCGCGACATAGACGCAATAGAGCTTGAGGTTTTCGTCGCTGCCCTGGTTCAGCGGCTTTTGATTGAGGATGGTATCGAGCGCCAGCGCGGTCTTGCCGGTCTGGCGGTCGCCGATGATCAGTTCGCGCTGGCCGCGCCCGATCGGGATCAGGGCGTCGATCGCCTTGAGGCCGGTCGCCATCGGCTCGTGCACGGATTTGCGCGGGATGATGCCCGGCGCCTTGACATCGACGCGGGCGCGCTTTTCCGCATGAATCGGACCCTTGCCGTCGATCGGATTGCCGAGCGCGTCGACGACGCGGCCGAGCAGCCCCTTGCCAACCGGTACATCCACGATGGCGCCGGTCCGCTTGACCGTCTGGCCTTCCTTGATGTCGCGGTCGGTGCCGAAAATGACAATGCCGACATTGTCGCTTTCGAGGTTCAGGGCCATGCCCCGCACGCCGTTCTCGAACTCGACCATTTCGCCGGCCTGGACGTTGTCGAGGCCGTAGACGCGGGCGATACCGTCCCCGACCGAGAGGACCTGGCCTACCTCGGTCACCTCGGCTTCATTGCCGAAGTTCGCGATCTCGTTCTTGAGGATCGCGGAAATTTCCGCGGCGCGGATCTCCATCAGCCGGCCTCTTTCATGCGTGAACGAATCGAATTGAGTTTGGTTTTGAGGGAACTGTCAACCACGCGCGAGCCCAGTTTGACGATAAGGCCGCCGATGATCGCCGGGTCCAACTTGACCGCGATGTCGACCTCGCCGCCGCCGGAAATATCGGTAAGCGCGTTCCGCAATGCCTCGACATGCTCCGGCTTGAGGGTCTCGGCGACCGTTACCTCGGCCCGCGTGAGGCCTTTTCGCGCGTCGTTCAGCAAATTGAAATCGCGGATCATGTCGAAAATCGCGAAGAGCCTGCGCTTTGCCGTGACGAGCTTGATGAATTTGGCGGCGATCCCGCCGATCCCGGCCCTGGCGAGAAGGGCATCGAGAGCCTTAACCTGCTCTTCGGCCGAGAAAACCGGACTCTTGACGAGACGTTGTAAATCCGCGCTGGAGCGGACCAATTCCGCGAAGGCGGCGAGATCGGCGGCGGCCTTTTCCGTCGCCCCGGTTTCCTGACAGAGCGCGAAGAGCGCCTGGGCATAGCGCCCCGCCATCCCGGACACGCGTGTCTCTTGCGCCGCCAAAGCGAAATCCCCAAAATTCAAACGGCCGCCGAAGCCGCTTCCCAAAGGTCCGGCTTTTCACGGCGAAAAATCGAGACGCGGTCCGGAACTGGAAAACGAGGAAAGGCGTCAAGGAAAGCGGCGCCACCACGAGGCAGGGGTCACCTAACATAGACCTTTTTGGGGCGCAACCCTGGGCCGGACAATCGCGCGGGGCCGGGCAGCGGGTCAGCCTGAAATCGGGGAGTATCCCATGTGTGGATGGCCCCCGGTTTGCCAGGACTTTCGTAGCGCGACGGGAAGGACGTGGTCGCTTGCGGTCATGTGTCCGGCCTGTTGACGCGGCACCATGGCCGCTGGCCACGATGGAGTCCGCGGAGCGAGGCCTGATCAGTTTGCCGGGATCGAAGTCCCTTGAGACACTTCAGGTTCGGCTCGTTCCGTCGGATCGACCGATTGTCCGTCACATCCATCTGCTCGTTTTGCCCTCGCAAACATAAGTTTCTCGGTTTGACCGAGAGACCGTTTCTCCGTCCCGACCTAGTGTAGTGTCTCGTGCAAAAGGTTACAATTTATCCTGGCGCGCGAGCGGTGGCATTTTCAGCGCCGCTCTGCCGCGATTGACCTTCTTTCCGCAAACGAAGCGCATCATGGAATACGTCGCGCACTGGTTTAGAACCAAACATCTTAACTTCGCGATCATCGTACTAAACTCACTTTCAGTGTGCCAGATATTTCAGTGAGTTGAGTTGGAGTTTCGGGGACAGGAGTTGGGTGAGGAAAGCGCTTATTTGGGGAGGATTTGCGGCGGCGAAGATTTTCCGCAACGCGGATAGGCCGAGGGCAAACAGCGACCACGCCCGGCGGCCGTGTTTTTTGATGGGGATTGACCGCCGCCGCGCCGCCGCCACACCTGTTTTAACGGAAAGTGCCACGGCCAAAGCCAGCAACGCCAAGAGGGTGGACAGCTTATCGGCGTTGGTCAGATGCGTGTCCTCCAGATTGAAGCCCTTGGTTTTCAGGTTGCCAAACATGGTTTCGATGGTCCATCGCTGGCGATAGCGGGCCAGCGCATGATGCGGCTTGCTGGAACAGGCCAGCGCCAAAAGTTCGCCCGAGGCGATCCGCATGATCGCGAGCCGTATGGGTGGCGACGGCGCCTGCCCGTTTTGCCCAAGCCGGCAAGCGCCTTTGAGGATCGTTTTCTGGCCTTTGTTCAGATGCCGCGCAATGTTGGCGATCGTCCATGTCTCGTAGCCCTCGCGCACGACATGTTGGTTCTCGCGCAGCCGCAGAATGAACGGGATCTTCGCCTCATGCAGGTAAGCCATCCATACGTCGCCAATGAACTCGCGGTCGCCCATGAGCGAGGCGATCTTCAGGTCTGGAAACACAGCACGCAGACGATCCAGAAGACCGGTTCTCTCAAGTGTGTTCGAGTTCCCCGCCTTTGGCAGCAGCGTCCATATCAGAGGTATCCCCATGCCGTTCCAGATCACCGAAACCATCAGGATGTTGATCGTCGTTTTACCGAACTCCCAGTTGGTCCGATCCACGGCCAGAACCCAAGGCTTGCCGGAAAGTCCCAAAAGATCGACGACCACGCACGCGGCCGCCGCGCCGTCCAGTTTGACATGCTGGAAAAATCGATAGAACCGCCGCCGCACGGAATCTGTTTGCGCCGGGCTCGCGACATACGCCGCCAACCGCCACAGGCAGATCGTGCCTTGCTGCATGATCAATAGCGCCAGCCACGCCAGCGTCTCACGCCTTGTGTCCGACAATTTGATGTGATTTTCTACGGCCTTGGATAGGGCATTCGAGAATAATGGTTGCATCTAGGCGATCCTTCTCTTGCCGAAAAAATCGCCTTTATGAATCATCTCAATGCCTTATCCAACCGCGTCTAGTACCGGGCTTCGCGATATAGATGGGGAGACACTGGATCGTATTCCAACGCCTGGAAAGCCGCATCTACAAGCCTATTTCCTGCAAACGATCCTGCATATTCGACCTGCGCGAGATACAATATTTTTTGTAGCGGCAAATTTGACAAGCGCCAGCAGCTCTTCTCGCAATTATATCGTGATGCTGTATCGAGACGAATGCCGGTCATTAGTCCCAACGCCGTGCCGCCATTTTTTGCGCAATGGCCGAACGTTCCTCCCGTGAGAGCTTTTTCGCATGCGCTTTCGCGCCAGCTTTACCAGAGCGGACCTTTCCGGATGGTCCTTTCAATTCTCCGGTGATTTCGCCCGTGGCGCGCTTCACGGCCATGATGGCCGCGCCGATCATGTCGGCTGGCGGTTTTTCACGACGAGGTCCTGCGGGCATCGACATATCTCTCCCGTCATTCGGTATCGATGTGGATAGCGGGGACCGCTACTTTTTTCTTGACATTTGCCAAGAATGGGCTCGTGGCCGCAAATCCTATCCGGATTGCGTGGATCGTGGGCACAAGTCATGGCGCGCTATTGCAATTGGCAAATAAGGCGGCGGCGCCGGCACCGGCACCGGCACTGCTTTCAAAAGGGGCATTTGAGACATGATCTTTGGGAAGGAAGGCCTGCTTCACGCAATCATAGGCGTCCTTTTGGCGCTTCTGATTCTTGGATTTTTGTACCGCATGGGCATTGATTGACGCTGCCACAATCAAACTGATGGGGTGGATGGCCCCCTCACGGCAACTTCGTGCCAAGAATGGTGGTCGTCGCAGATCACCAGCAAAAGGAGCCATCCATGGGCGAGATTGCCATCGGTATCGACATTGCGAAGCATGTTTTCCAGCTGCACGGGGTTGACGCTGCCGGAAAAGTTGTTGTGTGCCGGCGCTTGCGCCGGGCCCAGGCCGCAACCTTTTTTGCTGCCCTGCCGCCCTGTCTGGTGGGGATGGAAGCATGCGCGACCGCGCACTTTTGGGCGCGTGAGATCGCCGCATTTGGACATGACGTGCGCCTGATGCCGCCCGGCTCCGTCAAACCCTCCGTGAAGCGCAACAAACACGATGCGGCCGATGCCGAAGCCGTTTGCGAGGCCGTGCGGCGGCCTTCGATGCGCTTCGTGCCGGTCAAGACCCCAGCGAGCCAGGCGGCGCTCGTCGCGCCCAGCGTCCGCGATCTTCTGGTCCGGCAACGAACGATGCTTGTCAATGCGTTGCGGGGCCACTTGGCCGAGTTCGGCATCGTCGCATCGCGTGGCCTCAACAAGGTCAAGGATCTGGTGGCGGTGATTGCCGATGAGAAGGATGGGCGCCTCCCCGCGAGCGCCCGCGGCGCGCTGCGGCTTCTCGCTGCGGAGCTCGGCCCGCGATCGGCCGCCGGATCGTGATGATCGAAACCAAGATCGTTGCTCGGATGAGAACCGATTTGGTCGCCCGGCGGCTCGCCACCATTCCCGGGATCGGCCCGATGATCGCCACGCGGATTGTGGCTGTGGTTCCGGACCCTTCGGTCTTCCGGCCGGGCCGCGACTTTGCCGCCTGGATCGGGCTCGTGCCGCGGCAGAACCCGTCAGGCGGCAAGAGCCGTCTTTGCGGCATTTCCAAACGCGGCAACGGCAATCTCCGGCGCCTGCTGGTTGGCGGCGCCATGGCGGCCATGTTCCGCGCGAAAGTCCTGCGCACCGACCCCTGGCTTTGTCGGCTGCGAAGCCGCAAGCCGACGATGGTTGCCGCGGTGGCGCTGGCCAACAAGATCGCACGTTGCGTGTGGGCCGTTCTGCGGCGCGGCGAAGCCTGGCGGCCGACGGCGGGATCTTCGCGACCGCACGAGCCTGCCGCCATGCTCGCCGGCGTCAAGACCACGCCGCCTTCGGCGGTGGCCTTCGGCCAGTCTTGACCCCGGCTGCGCGCGGCGCCACCGATGCGCTAGGCCGGGACGGAGAAACGGTCTCTCGGTCAAACCGAGAAACTTATGTTTGCGAGGGCAAAACGAGCAGATGGATGTGACGGACAATCGGTCGATCCGACGGAACGAGCCGAACCTGAAGTGTCTCAAGGGACTTCGATCCCGGCAAACTGATCAGGCCTCGCTCCGCGGACTCCATCGTGGCCAGCGGCCATGGTGCCGCGTCAACAGGCCGGACACATGACCGCAAGCGACCACGTCCTTCCCGTCGCGCTACGAAAGTCCTGGCAAACCGGGGGCCATCCACACATGGGACATTGCCGGGGCCGCGACAACTGGTTGTTGGGCCTATAAATTCGAACAGTGGGCCTGTACAGCGTCACGGCGATTTCCGCGCGCGTATCTGTCTTCGGAACGAAAATGCGATAAAATAGTATAATGGCAAATGTCTTCCTATCGCTCGTAATCAGCGGGACGCTTCCGCCCAAGCCCGTGCAACGGCAAACCGATGCTCGAAAAAACCTCGCCTGACGCACGACTCGACCAATCCTTCGCCCGGCCGGCCGAGGCGGCCGATCCCATCGCCATGGCAAGGCGCGATCTGAACAAAACCCTGCCCCGGCGCTTCTACAAGGAGGTGACGGTGCAACAGCGAGATGGAACTTTCGTCCTGCTTCTGGACGGCCGCGCGGCCAAGTCGCCGGGGGGAAACCGTTTGGCGCTGCCGGGCTCGGCGGCGGCACGAGCGCTAGCGGACGAATGGTCGGCGCAGGGCGAAGCGATCGACCCGGCGGCCATGCCATTGACGCGCATTCTCAATTCCGCGATCGATGGAGTAGCGTGCCGGCTCGACGCCACGGTGGACGAGATCGTCAAATATGCCGGGGCGGACCTCGTTTGTTATCGCGCGGCCGGGCCAAGAATGCTGAAAGAGGCGCAAGCCGCCGCCTGGGATTTTGTCCTCGACTTTGCGCGCGAAAAACTCGGCGCCCATTTCATTTGCATCGAAGGCGTGGTGTTCGTCGAACAGCCGGAACCCGCCCGCGCGGCGGTGAAAGACGCCGTCGAGCGCATCGCAAACGGCGGCCAATCGGCACCGTTCGCGCTGGCCGCGCTGCATGTGATGACAACGCTCACCGGCTCGGTCTTGCTCGCGCTCGCCGTGGCGCATGGCGCACACACACCCGCGGAGGCCTGGACTGCCGCCCATGTCGACGAGGATTTTGAAATGCGCGCCTGGGGCGAGGACGTGGAGGCTTTGCGGCGCCGTTCGCGGCAATGGACCGAGATGGAGGCGGCGGCACGCCTGTTCGAGGCCGTCCAAAGCGCCGGAGCATGAAAGACCACGCGTTTTCGCGAAGTGACAGCAGGACGTTCCCAAGCATGGGCAATGCGATCGGCAAACAGAAAGATGCCCGGTGAAACCCCGTCTCGAACGCCTTGCCGGGCGCCGCGCGCGTGCCCTTAGTGCCGGCGGAAAACAACGCATAGATGCGCAGCACGGGCGCGGAAAGCTCACCGCGCGGGAACGAATTGAGCTTCTGACCGATCCAGGTTCGTTCGAGGAATCCGGCATGTTCGTCGAGCACCGCGCGACGGACTTCGGCATGGATCAACGCCATGCGCCGGGCGATGGCGTCATCACCGGCTCCGGCACCATCAACGGCCGCGCGGTCTTCGTCTACGCCAAGGATTTTACCGTTTTTGGAGGTTCGCTTTCCGAGGCGCACGCGGAAAAGATCGCCAAGCTGCAGGACATGGCGCTCAACAATCGCGCGCCGCTCATCGGGCTTTTCGATTCGGGCGGCGCCCGCATCCAGGAAGGGGTCGCCGCGCTCGCGGGCTACGGCGAGGTTTTCCAGCGCAACGTCCTGGCGTCGGGGGTGATCCCCCAGATTTCCCTCGTCATGGGTCCCTGCGCGGGCGGCGACGTCTACTCCCCGGCGCTCACCGATTTCATCTTCATGGTCAAGGAAACGAGCTATATGTTCGTGACCGGCCCCAGCGTGGTGAGGGCGGTGACCAACGAGACGGTGAGCGCCGAGGATCTCGGCGGAGCATCCGTGCATACGGTTAAAAGCGCGGTGGCCGACGGCGCCTATGAAAACGACGTCGAGGCTTTGCTGCAAATGCGGCGGCTTGTCGATTTCCTGCCATCGTCGAACACGAGCGGCGTTCCGGAATGGCCGGGCTTCGATGACCCCGAGCGATGCGAGGCCTCGCTCGACTCGCTGGCGCCGGACGATCCGGCAAAGCCTTACGACATCAAGGAACTCATCGCCAAGACCGTGGACGAGGGCGATTTCTTCGAGATCCAAGAGGCTTATGCGCGCAATATCGTGACCGGCCTTGGCCGCATCGAAGGACGCACGATAGGCTTAGTCGCCAATCAGCCCATGGTCCTCGCCGGCACGCTCGACTCCAACGCCTCGCGCAAGGCCGCCCAATTCGTGCGCTTCTGCGATTGCTTCAATATTCCGATCGTGACTTTTGTCGATGTGCCGGGATTTCTTCCCGGAATTGCGCAGGAATATGGCGGCCTCATCAAGCATGGCGCAAAACTGCTCTTTGCCTATGGCGAGGCAACGGTGCCGAAGGTAACCATCATCACGCGCAAGGCGTTTGGCGGCGCCTATGACGTGATGGCCTCGAAGCATCTTCGCGGCGACGTGAACTACGCCTGGCCCGGCGCCGAGATCGCGGTCATGGGCGCCAAGGGCGCGGTCGAGATCATCTTCCGCTCCGGCATCGGCGACGCGGAAAAAATCGCCGCGCGCACGCGCGAATACGAGGAGCGCTTTATGTCGCCTTTCGTGGCGGCGGAGCGCGGCTATATCGACGACATCATCATGCCGCGCGACACCCGAAAGCGCATCGCCCGCGCGCTCACGATGCTGCGCAACAAGAACCTCCAAAATCCTTGGAAGAAGCACGGCAACATTCCCCTGTGACGTTCCGCGCGGGGTTTTGCGCGATGTAGGTGTTTCTCGCGCAATCGAGGCAAGCTTACATGTGCAGGGCGCGGCGAGGTAAAAAGCGGGGATTTGGAACTTGCACGATGTTCGGATCGGATTTAGGTTTCCCGCCTTGTGGTTTTTTATAGGCCGCGGCGGCTGCTTGTGCGACCGCGAGGGGTGGCTTCTGTTGAGATCACCATGGAGGCGACGGCCTTCGCCGGCTTCCGAGACGGATACGCCGCCTCACCTCATTACACCGTCACCAACTTTTGCCGATAGCTCCTAGAGCATGTCCAGAAGTAGTCGAGCAGCTTTTTCTGGACATGCTCTTAAGGGTCCGCCCTATCCGGTGAGAAGATATTGATCGGCCTGCCGGGACATGCGTTGCGAACTCAGCAATCCCGCGATTTCGCTTGCCGGAACCGGCCGGCTGAACAAATAGCCCTGCATTTCCGTGCAGCCGGCTTCGCGCAACCATGAGAGTTGCTTTTTTGTCTCGACGCCTTCCGCCAGCGTGGGAATGCCGAGGTTCGATCCAAGATTGGTGATCGCCTTGATAATCGCCATGCAATCCGCGCTCTCGCCAAGCTCGGAAATGAAGGACCGGTCGATCTTGATCTTGTCGAAGGGAAAGGCACGCAGATAGCTCAGGCCGGAATAGCCGGTGCCGAAATCATCCATCGAAATGGCGACGCCGAGCGCGCGCAAGCGGCGCAAAGTGGCGAGGTTGGTTTTGCTTTCCGCCAGAAAAATGGACTCCGTGATCTCGAGTTCGAGGCGCGCCGCCGGCAGTCCCGCGCTCGCGAGCGTCGCGAAAACCACCTGCGGCAAGTTGCCTTTCTTGAACTGAACCGGCGAGAGATTCACCGCGACTTTCAAATCGTCCGGCCATCCCGCCGCCTCGGCGCAGGCTTGACGCAGCACCCATTCGCCGATGGGCACAATCAAGCCGGTCTCCTCGGCGAGCGGAATGAACTTCGCCGGGGCCACCATGCCACGCACGGGATGGTGCCAGCGAAGCAGCGCCTCGAAGCCGGAAATGACGCCGCTCTCAAGGGTGACGAGAGGCTGATAATAGACTTCGAATTCGCTCGCCCCGAGCGCCTTGCGCAAATCGAGTTCCAGCGTGTGGTGGGCTCGAAGGCGGGCGTCCATGCCGGGTTGGAAAAAGCAGAAGGTACACCGGCCGTCCTCCTTGGCCCGGTAGAGCGCCATGTCGGCGTTCCTCAGAAGTCGATCGGAGGTCTCGCCATCGGCTGGCGCAAGCGCGATGCCGACGCTGGCTCCGATCACGACCTGTTGACCGTCGATATCGTAAGGCTCGCTCAAGAGCGTCACGATGCGATCGGCAAAGGCGCCCGCCTCATGCGGTCCGGCGAGCCCTATTTGTAGGACCGCGAATTCGTCGCCGCCGAATTTCACGACCATGTCGCAGTCGCGCAAGCACGTGCGCAGACGATCGCCCACCGCCACCAAAAGCTTGTCGCCGGCGGGGTGCCCCAAGGTGTCGTTGACGTTCTTGAATTCATCGAGATCGAGATAAAGAACGGCGAACTTGTCCCGATCCCGGCGCACCCGCAGCAGGGCTTCGTCCAGGCGCTCGTGAAACAACACCCGGTTTGGCAAACCGGTCAGCGCATCGTGATGCGCCATATGGGCGATGCGTGCCTCGGCCTGGCGCTTCGCCGTCACATCCATGATCGCCACAAGCTGCGCGGGCCGGTCGCAAAACATGGTGTGGCGCCAATAAGTGAGGACGTCGATTTCCGTCCCATCCGCCTTGAAATGTTGCCAAAGGTGGCTGGGGTTTCCGCCCGCACCGGGATTGTTTCTAATCGCTTGCTCGATGGCGTCCCTGTCGCGCTGCGGCACTATGTCGAGCAAGGTCAACTTCAAGAACGGCCCTCTATCATAACCGTAATGAACGACCGCCGCGTCGTTCACCGCCAGGAATTTCAGGGTTTCAGGATCGAAGAGCCACATCGGAACCGGATTGTCCTCGAAGACCAATTTGAACGATTCTTCCGCCTCATAAGCCTCGGTCACGTCCCTGTATGTCCCGATCCAGCGGACCGCCAAACCATGTTGATCCAAAACCAATTCGGATTCGTGATGAACCCATCTCACCGCGCCCCCAGGCTGGACGATGCGAAACCGGAGGTCGACGCGCGGCATGTGAAGCCTGCCCGCGGCGGCGGCTTGGTGAGCGGGTCCCTGCGTTTCACACGCGGCGCGATCGGCGGGATGAAAGAGAGCGAGGAAAGCTTCCCCCACGGGCGCGGGCAGATTTGGATCGAGACCGAAGATCCGGTAGGTTTCGCCGGACCATTCGATGGCGCCGGTCCGCAAATCCTGTTCGATGCTGCCGGTATGGGCGATCCGCTGCGCGCGCGCCAAATGGTCCGCGCTGCGCCGGAGCCGCTCCGCCAAATAATTATCCACGGTCACGCCTAGCAGGCCGAGCGCGGCGATGAGAACTATTACCGTGGCAATCGCGATGGCGAGGATGTTCGGGGCGACGGCATGGATGGGCACCGCGATAAGCGGATCCGGCACAAGAGTGACGGCCGCCATGGCCGTGAAATGAAGTCCGGCAATCGCCAGGATGAGCAGCCCCACGGCCAGGAGGCGGCCCCCCAAGGCCGGGCTCCATGACAAGACACGCATCGCGGCGGCGGCGAAGGTCATGGCAATTGCGATCGACGCCAGGACATAGCCGGCGTCCCAGTGCAGTTGGGCGGGCGCCCGCAACGCGGCTATCCCGATATAGTGCATCGCGGCGATGCCCGCCCCGATCATGGCGCCGCCCTCCTCCGGATCCGCATACCGGTGCACGACAGACATCCCGAGCCAGACGGTTCCTATCGCGGCCAAGAACGAAATCGCGGTCAAACCGGCATCGTAGTTTATGGGGAATCCCGGCTCAAAGGCCAACTCGGCAATGAAATTGGTGGCCCACACGCCCGCGCCGAAGACCGTGGCCGCCACGAACAACCACGGAAGGGGCCGGTCCCTCGCCGCGCCATTGGCGTGAACGAAAAGATTCATGGATATCAAGCAAGTGGCAATGCAAATCAATGCGGCGAGGGAGACGAGCCTGAGATCACATTGTTCGGTAAGACAGGCATATACGCGCCGCATCGTGCATCCTTGCTCGGCCCGGATCGTGGTTCCGGCGCCGCCTGCGCCGGATGAGCGAAATTGTTTAGACAATGGATCGAGCGAGCCGCCGGCATCCGGCACTCTTCGCCTGTTCTCCCCGCAAATGTGTCACACGGCGGTTGCGTTTCGATGTTCCGGAAGGTGCAAGTTTTACGTTGTTGGCCGATTGCGCCGCCGGCCGGCCCTGTCCAGGGCTCCGAACCCGGATTAACGACACTTAGACGTTTGCCGGAAAATCCAATTCGGCGTTCGATTTCTGTATCGAACAAAGCTCGATCGAGGCGGAGCCGGAAAAATCGCCTAGGCGAACTCAACGCCGATTTTCGTAGCATGCCGCCAAGTCACGCGGCAATCGCGGACGGATGCGTGGTCAAGCATAAGATCAAATGAGTCCGGAATTCCGATGGGACTTTCCACGATGAGGCAGGCGCCCCGGTCCGACAGGTTGCGGACCACACAATCAATCACCGCCTCGTGACCTTTGAAGGCGATGCGCGCTCCTTTGAGCGCGCGGTGGCGCGCTACGTTTCGGCGCTCTTGCGCCGGCTTTTCCATCGTTCGATTTGCCGGCGCTGCCATTGCGGCTTGTTTCCATCGTTTCAAAATACTATGCCAGACGACCGTTAGGTTTTGGTGTTTCGGGACGCGCGCTTTTTACCTTGTTGGCCGGGCGAGCCGCCGCCCGGCGCGATCGCCCGGCGTCAACCGCCTCGCTCGCAAATGCGCAAAAGTTTTATTTTAATACGATCCGCGAACTGGCGTTCCGCTTGCCGGCGAACATGCTCCAGCCGAGCATTTCGCTTGACTTCCGGCGTCAAAGGCACCATCTAGGATTGTTCGCTTTAATGTGGATGTTGACGTTTTGGCCGCGTGACGAACGTTTGCCGTTCTCCTTCCTGGCGTGCAACCTGATTTCCTTCGATTGCCCAGGCCACGTGGGGCGTCGCCCCAAAATTCCGTCTGCCGCCGCGCCGGATTTCCCGGCTCGCGCCCGGGCTAAAAGAAAGACCAACAATTGACCGATTTCTCCCGGCTCGGCCTCGCCGCGCCGCTTCTGCATGCTCTGACAAAACAAGGTTACTCGCATCCAACGCCGATCCAGGCACAAGCAATTCCAGCCATCATGGCGGGCCGCGATCTCATCGGCATCGCCCAGACCGGCACCGGCAAGACCGCGGCCTTCGCCTTGCCTATCTTGCATAATCTTGCGGCCCACCCGCGGCCGGCTCCGCGCAATGGCTGCCGCGTGCTGGTTTTAAGCCCGACGCGCGAATTGGCGAGCCAGATCGCCGAAAGCTTCCGGGGCCTTGGCGCGGGTCTTCCTTTGTCGATCGCCGCCATCTTCGGCGGCGTGCCGCATGGCGCGCAAATCAAGGCGCTCGCGCGCGGCCTCGACGTTCTGGTCGCAACCCCAGGCCGCCTCGAGGATCACCTCGACGCCCGCGCGGCGCGCCTCGGCGACACCGAATTCTTCGTCCTCGACGAAGCGGATCGCATGCTCGATCTCGGTTTCGTCAAGGCTATCCGCCGGATCATCGGCACCCTTCCAAAACGCCGGCAGAACCTGTTTTTCTCGGCGACGATGCCAAACGAAATCGCCAGGCTCGCGGGCGACCTTCTCGTCGATCCGATCGAGGTGTCCGTGACTCCGGTGGCAAAACCCGCCGACCGCGTCAACCACCAGGTCATGCTCGTTGAAACGAGCCGCAAGCGCGATCTTCTCGTCGAGCTTTTCGGCGATGCGCGAATGACCCGGACGCTCATTTTCACAAGGACGAAGCGCGGCGCCGACAATGTCACTCGGCATCTCGATCACAGCGGGATCGCGGCTTGCGCGATTCACGGCAACAAGAGCCAGGGCCAGCGGGAACGTTCGCTCGAAGCGTTTCGCGGCGGCCGTGTCCGCGCCCTCGTCGCAACTGACATCGCGGCGCGCGGCCTCGACATCGACGGCGTCACGCATGTCGTCAATTTCGAGCTTCCCGAAGTGGCGGAAGCCTATGTTCACCGGATCGGCCGCACCGCGCGGGCCGGCGCCGCGGGCATCGCGATTTCTCTTTGCGACGGCGCCGAGCGGGCGCTGTTGCGCAACATCGAGAAGCTGACCCGCCTGCAATTGCCGATGCTCGACCGGCGCGGCGCTCCGCCACCGCCGCCGCCGCCGCGGCGGGCCGAAACGCCCACGCGGCCGGCGCCGCAAAACCGCCGCCTTGACGAAAGCGAGCATTATCAGGCCCGGAAGGCCCGGACCGGCGCAAGGGTCAAGGCCGCGCCGAGCGCCGATGGGTTAAGCATACCTCTGTTCATGGCTAAAAAGGACCGGCGGGGGAATCCCCGAGCGCCGCAAAGGCCGGTCCTTTTTGGCTCCTCCGCGAGAATGGAAAAACGGCGTCCAGCAAGCAGCGCGGCTCAGCCAAGGTAATGTCCAAGCCGGGCGCGCCGCCCTATCGCCTTGGGATGTCCTCTCGATCGATCCGCAAAGCGGCGGCGGCGCGCCGCGCGACCGCCTCGCGCTCCCGCTGAAACTTGGTGTTTTCCGCGCGCAAAGCAGCCACCAGTTCCCGACCGGCGCTCGCGGGCGTTCCCCCAACAAAAGGCGGTCTTGGATCATATTCCATGGCAAGCTGCGCCCGTTTTGCGCGCTCCTCGCCGAAGAGACAGGCCGCCAGGGTCAAGGCAAAGTCGATGCCCGAGGTCACGCCCGCGCCCGTGACACGGTTACGGTCCATCACGACGCGCTCGCTCACCGGCATCGCGCCGAAATAGGCAAGCTGATCGAGCGAAAGCCAATGGCAGGTGGCGCGATAACCGGTGAGGAGCCCCGCGGCGGCCAGAACAAGGGATCCGGTGCAAACCGAGGTCACATAGCGGGCGCCGCTCGCCTGCCGGCGCAAAAAGGAGAGAACCTCTTTATCTTCAATGAGCGAAATTTGCCCCGGTCCGCCAGGGACGAAAAGAATGTCCGCCTGTGGGCTGCCGGCGAGTGTGTCAGTAGGCAGGATTCGCAGGCCGTTCACATCGGTTATGGGATCGAGCGTTTTCCAGACGAGGTGAAGGTTCAATTCCTCGAATTTGGCGAAAACCTCGAATGGCCCGGTGAGATCGAGCTGCTGGAACCGGGGATAAAGCAGCATCACGAGTTGCATCAAAGCCTCCATCACCAAGCGTCAGCCGCGAGGCACCGGCAAATTTCGCCACTATTTCGGACGCGCAAAAAATGTCTGCACACGTCGCCCTATTTCAGGAAAAAGAAAAACCAGTGCAGGCAATATTCTTTTATCTGGGATGTATTCAGAATCGCGAGTTGCCAGATTCTCACGAATCTCCGCCTGTTTTCGCGCCCACTTTTTGGATTTATCCTGCTCCTGGAGCAGTTTCTGTCGACCTAAACCATCAAGAGCGTCGAAATGTTTGATGGCGTAACCGAATGCTAGGAGGTGCTCGGGGTATCTGTCAGCAAGGTGATGCGGCACTTCGATCAGGGTCTTGAACTCCCAGCCGACTGGCCTGCCAAGTCTCGCGCTCAGCAAGCCGTTTATCATTCCTTTGAAGCTCCAATTGTCACGCAAAACCTCGATGCCTCGGGTTGCAAATTCTGCTTTTAAAGTGGCCCATCGAGCAGAGGTTTCCGGACTTTCAGCAGAGGAGGCTTCCGCTTCCATCCAGAAGAAAAAAAAGTCGGCGCGCAGATTGTCGTCGGCTTGCCGCTGACGGGACATCGGCTCCGCCGCGATTATCTCCCGCAGCCGCTTTTCCTCGGCTTTGAAATCGAAGAAAAACGCTTTCTGATTTTCGAAGTCGCAGGTCAGAGCACTGAATTGGACGATTTTCTTATCCCAGTCGTCCTTCACCAAATCGCCATCACGCACCGGGCGGCGGAATGAACAGCGCACATGAAATGCCCGCCGCTCTTCCGAAATGCGGGCGGTTTCTTCATCCACGACGAGGATGTTGGAGTTGTTGGAAAACAGCAGATCGTCAGTTGTCAGCCGCCTATCTTCGGGTAAGAACTTGCCGACTACCCCATCGTACTAAACTCACTTTCAGTGTGCCAGATATTTCAGTGAGTTGAGTTGGAGTTTCGGGGACAGGAGTTGGGTGAGGAAAGCGCTTATTTGGGGAGGATTTGCGGCGGCGAAGATTTTCCGCAACGCGGATAGGCCGAGGGCAAACAGCGACCACGCCCGGCGGCCGTGTTTTTTGATGGGGATTGACCGCCGCCGCGCCGCCGCCACACCTGTTTTAACGGAAAGTGCCACGGCCAAAGCCAGCAACGCCAAGAGGGTGGACAGCTTATCGGCGTTGGTCAGATGCGTGTCCTCCAGATTGAAGCCCTTGGTTTTCAGGTTGCCAAACATGGTTTCGATGGTCCATCGCTGGCGATAGCGGGCCAGCGCATGATGCGGCTTGCTGGAACAGGCCAGCGCCAAAAGTTCGCCCGAGGCGATCCGCATGATCGCGAGCCGTATGGGTGGCGACGGCGCCTGCCCGTTTTGCCCAAGCCGGCAAGCGCCTTTGAGGATCGTTTTCTGGCCTTTGTTCAGATGCCGCGCAATGTTGGCGATCGTCCATGTCTCGTAGCCCTCGCGCACGACATGTTGGTTCTCGCGCAGCCGCAGAATGAACGGGATCTTCGCCTCATGCAGGTAAGCCATCCATACGTCGCCAATGAACTCGCGGTCGCCCATGAGCGAGGCGATCTTCAGGTCTGGAAACACAGCACGCAGACGATCCAGAAGACCGGTTCTCTCAAGTGTGTTCGAGTTCCCCGCCTTTGGCAGCAGCGTCCATATCAGAGGTATCCCCATGCCGTTCCAGATCACCGAAACCATCAGGATGTTGATCGTCGTTTTACCGAACTCCCAGTTGGTCCGATCCACGGCCAGAACCCAAGGCTTGCCGGAAAGTCCCAAAAGATCGACGACCACGCACGCGGCCGCCGCGCCGTCCAGTTTGACATGCTGGAAAAATCGATAGAACCGCCGCCGCACGGAATCTGTTTGCGCCGGGCTCGCGACATACGCCGCCAACCGCCACAGGCAGATCGTGCCTTGCTGCATGATCAATAGCGCCAGCCACGCCAGCGTCTCACGCCTTGTGTCCGACAATTTGATGTGATTTTCTACGGCCTTGGATAGGGCATTCGAGAATAATGGTTGCATCTAGGCGATCCTTCTCTTGCCGAAAAAATCGCCTTTATGAATCATCTCAATGCCTTATCCAACCGCGTCTAGTACCGGGCGACTACCCACACAAGTAGAGCGCCTTCTTCCCTGTAGAAAAGTCTGCGCCCAACGACAACATCAAGAAACGTAGTCGATAGCTGGACCTCGAAGGCAAAACGTCTGTCATTTGATCTGGCTTGCACGTCGGGCTGACGAAGTGCCTTTGGATTACGCGCGGCGCGCCAGACCTTTTCCTGCTGGATAGTATGAAACGCCGGGTCAGCGTTTAGGCTGCGCTCAATCAAAGCCTTGATGCGCTTGTGCGCCTCGCTTTCGCGCAGCCCGTGGTATTTTCGGGCGCGGATTTCATCCTGAGAGAGGGTACCCCGCGTGTGAGCCGCACAGGAGCCATCCTCTATAAGGTGACGGAAGAAAAAGCGCTTGCACTGGTTGCTGACAATGTATGCTGGAGTTCCACACCATGCACACGCGAATTTGCATTTTCCCGTATGCAGCCGTTCCCGCACCTGTCCGCGTTTTTCAATGAATGCGTCATAGCGGTGCAAGCCAATGAATGTGGAGACGTCGTGTATTTCACCTGTCTCCAAGTCCGTGATCTCGGCAATCTCGGGATTATCGACCGGCGATGCCTGAGCGAGCGGGTCAACAGTGACGTTACCAAAATTCATAGGTCCTTTCACTCGCCTGCCGGATAATTCGGACTCTCTCGTGTGATCGCGACATCATGCACATGGCTCTCGCGCAGGCCAGCCGATGAAATTCGAACAAACCGCGCGCGGGCCTGGAATTCCGCGATGTCCGGGGCTCCGACATAGCCCATGGCGGCGCGCAATCCGCCGGCCAGTTGGTGCAGGATCGCCGAGGCCGGACCGCGATAAGGCACCTGTCCCTCGACGCCCTCGGGCACGAGCTTCAATTGATCGGCGATGTCCTGCTGGAAATAGCGATCCGCCGAACCGCGTGCCATCGCGCCGACCGAACCCATGCCGCGATAGGATTTGAACGAACGGCCCTGATAAAGATAGACCTCGCCCGGACTCTCGTCCGTTCCGGCGAAAAGCGAACCGATCATCACACAGTCGGCGCCCGCCGCGATCGCCTTGGCGACATCGCCGGAATATTTGATGCCGCCATCGGCGATGACCGGGACATTGGCGGCCCGCGCGGCTTCGGCGCAATCCATGATCGCGGTGAGCTGGGGCACACCGACCCCGGCGACGATCCGTGTCGTGCAGATGGAGCCAGGGCCAATGCCCACCTTGATCGCGTCGGCGCCGGCGTCGATCAGCGCCTTCGCGCCGTCGGCGGTCGCCACGTTGCCCGCGACGAGCGCGACTTTGTTCAATGCGAGCTTCAATCGCGCGACTTGAGCCAACACGGCCTGCGCGTGGCCATGCGCGGTGTCCACCACGATGCAATCGGCGCCGGCATCGATCAACATGAGCGCGCGTTCGTAACCTTGGTCGCCCACGGTCGAGGCGGCGGCGACCCGGAGCCTGCCCTCGGCGTCCTTGCAGGCGGCCGGATACAGCGTCGCCTTTTCCATGTCCTTGACGGTCACCAGGCCGACACAGCGGAAATCGTCGTCAACGACAATTAGCTTTTCCAGGCGATGCTGATGCAAGAGGCGCCGCGCCTCGTCCTCGTTCACGCCTTCGCGGACCGTGATGAGATTTTTGGTCATCAGTTCGCTCACGGGCTGCAACGGATTATCGGCGAACCGGACATCGCGGTTGGTCAATATGCCGCAGAGCCTTGCCGGTTTCCCGCCTGGGCCGCGCTCGACCACGGGAATGCCGGAAATTCCGTGCCGGCGCATAAGCGCTAGGGCACCGGCGAGGGTTTCATCTGGAAAAATCGTGATCGGACCGACCACCATGCCGCTTTCGTAGCGCTTGACCTTGCGAACTTCCTCGGCCTGTTCGGCGGGATCGAAATTGCGATGAATGACGCCTATCCCGCCGGCCTGGGCAAGCGCGATGGCGAGCTTCGCCTCGGTGACCGTATCCATGGCGGAAGAGATGATCGGAATGTTCAAACTGATCGTGGACGTGAATTTCGTCTTAAGTTCGGCCGCGCCCGGCAGGACTGCCGAATGACCCGGCAGAAGCAGCACATCGTCAAAAGTGAGCGCTTCGTCGAGCGAGGGTCGCGTGATCAAAGCCAATGCCAACTCCGTAATTTGCCTCGCGGCGGCGGCTTGCCCCGCGGCGCCGCCGCAGGAGCTCGGGCAGGAAACGGATTTTTGCAAAATAGCGCCGGTCAAGAGCTGCCGACCGCTCATAGCACGCCCGGACCGGAGCGCAAAGGAGAGCGCGCATCCGCGGGCAAGCGGCATGACTTTGGAACGCCGCATTCGCATTACGGCTGGCGTGGCAATTCTCTCCTGGCGCGAGAAAAGATGACGCCGGCAAGTTGGATCGCGCACCCTTGCATGCCGCGCGAACGTGCGGCGCAGGTTCGATCCCGCATGGCGCACACGGGCAAGCAAGGAGAAACGCCAACCGGCAAGGGCGGCGTGCGTTTCCACGCTTGCCAAGGATGTGACGGAATTTTTGGACCCGCTCGATATCCCCGGGCCGTCGAGGCCGGGACGGGCGGGTCTTCGCTCCACCTTGGCGATGACGAGTTGCTTGACCGCGTCGAAGCTGATCGCGCCGGGGCGGATCGCGTCGAGCGCGGCCGCGGCGACGAGCGTCTCGGGAAAGACCTCCATCAGCCGCGGCGCCTGAATGAACTCGCGTTTGCCGCGATTGCCCATGCGGGCTTCCAGAGCCGGCGCGGATGCTGGAGCGGCTCCGGCAATGCCCAGTTCCGCAAGGGAGCCGCTTGATCGAGGGCGCCGGGCTTTTGTTCGAGGAGCGCCAGATAATGCTTCGGATCGAAGACAAATTGTCCGCGGCCGTAGATGCGGGAATGGCGGGCGATCTCATCCGCGCCGCGGATGATCTGTAAAATTCTGGACTTACGATTTCAGTCACTGCCGCGGGAAATCGCAACCTGCCATTCCTCTCATGGCGGCGAGTTTGGCGGGCGGATCAATTCCGTCAAGGACGCGAGCTGCGCTCGCGCCGGCGGGGCCGGTGCCATAGCCCGTTGCTTGCAACGGGCGTTCTTCCGAACGCCCTATGGCATCCTTGCCAGAATCAACTCCACCTCGCCGATAATACCCGCCGTGCGATGAATGACGTAATCTGACATTGACCGTTGGATCAAATCCAGACTTGTATTGAGAAGTTCATAAATAGGAGGACATTTTTCTTGACCTGAGGAGCCTCGAATGATTCCATGCTGGCATGAGAAAAGATGACGCGCGGAAGCTTGATCACAAGACGCTGGAGACCATGCGTGAACGCGCCGTAAGGCGCGTTCGAGACGGCGAAAGCCCCGAGGTGGTTGCCCGGATCTTTGGGGTGGGGCGGACCGCCATGTACAGATGGCTGGCGGAATACCGGCGCGGCGGTTGGGGCGCCCTGAAAGCCAAGCCCGTTCCTGGACGTCCGCCGAAACTTGATGGCCGGGCATTGCAGGGGGTTTACGACATGGTGACGCGGAAGAACCCCTTGCAACTGAAGTTTGAGTTTGCGCTGTGGACGCGCGCGATGGTGGCGAAGCTGATCAAGGATAAGTTCGATGTGGTGTTGAGCGCGGCGTCCGTGGGGCGGCTTTTGGCTCAGCTCGGCGTCACTTGTCAAAAGCCGTTGCACCGGGCATGGGAACGTGACGAAGCCCTCGTGCAGCAGTGGCTCAAGAAAGAATACCCGGGAATCAAGAGAATGGCGCAACAACAAGGAGCTGACATCTATTTTGGCGATGCCGCCCACATCCGTTCCGATCACCATGCCGGGCGCACCTGGGGTAAAAAAGGCGAACCGCCCATTGTCGAGGCCACCGGCGCTCGCCATGGCGTGAGTCTGCTTTCAGCGATCTCCTCGCGCGGCCACATGCGCTTCATGATCAAGCAACAAGGCGGCGTCAACGCTGCGGTGTTTATCGAGTTCCTAAAGCGATTGATTGCCGGGGCCAAGCACGAGATCTTTTTGATCGTTGATCGCGGACCCGCACACGTCGCGAAGAAAACAAGAACTTTTGTCGAAACCCTGAAGGGAAAGCTGCGGCTGTTTTATCTGCCTCCTTATTCACCCGATCGCAACCCGGATGAGCTGGTGTGGAAGCATCTGAAAGCGGACACCGTCGGCCGCATGGCTGTCACCAGCAGGGACGGCTTCAAGCGCAAGGTTCGATCATCGATGCGCCAACTGCAAAACGACCCCTGGAAAATTATCTCCTTTTTTCAGAAACCTTCGCTCAAATACGCCGCGTGAATGTTCCTATATTTATGAACTGCTTAATAGGGGAGGTGGCGATGAGCGGGAACAAACAAAGGCGTTTCACGGATGAGTTCAAACGCGAGGCCGTGCGGCTGACGATGACCAGCGGGCGCAGCGTTGAGCGGGTTGCGGATGATCCTGGCATAGCGAAATCGACTTTGAGCCGGTGGCGATCCGAGCGCGAGCAGGCGGATTTGCTCGAGGGCCCGCAGGAGGATGTTGGCAAGGAGCTCGCACGCCTGCGCAAGGAGAATGAAATCTTCCGGCAGGAACGCGAGATCCTGAAGAAGGCCGCGGCTTTTTTCGCCAAGAAGGGACGTCGATGAGGTTTTCATTCGTCGATGCGAAGAAAGCCGAATTCCCGGCCGCGCGCCTTTGCGAGGTTCTCGCAGTCAGCCAGAGCGGCTATTTCGCTTGGAAAAACCGCCCTGCAAGCGAAGCCCGTGCAAGGACATGGCGCTTCTTGCTCATATCCGCGAGCGTTTTCGTGTAAAAGTCGGGATTTGATCCACCGGTCAACGTCAGATTTCGCCATTCATCGCACGGGCCAAGCATGATCGGCGAGGCGGAGTCGATTCTGGCAAGGATGCCATAGGGCGTTCGGAAGAACGCCCGTTGCAAGCAACGGGCTATGGCACCGGCTTCGCCGGCGCGAGCGCGGCTCGCGTCCTTGACGGAATCGATCCGCTCGCCAAACTCGCCGCCATGAGAGGAATGGCAGGTTGCGATTTCTCGCGGCAGTGACTGAAAGCTCAAATTCAGTCTTTTACATTTTCGCCTGTCGCGGGAGACTTATCGGAGCCCGCGCATGCACGCCGGTCTCATGGAGGATGGTCTCGCCGCCGGACGCCACAGGGCCGCCCGGCTGAGGCGTGATAATGACCTTGAGGCGCGTCAAAAACGCCGCTTCGAAAAGACCACCGGCAGCGGCCATGGCGGGCCGGTCGCGCCCAATCATCTTGATCAGAATTTTGCGGCCACCGCACCCGATCAGAAATGGGCCGCCGGCATCGGTTATATCTGGACTGCCGAAGGCTGGCTTTATCTCGCCATTGTTCTCGACCTTTACTCGCGCCGCATTGCCGGATGGGCGGTCAGAGACCGGCTGAAAAAAGATCTGGCGCTTTCCGCCTTGCAGCGGGCGCTCGTCCTGCGCCAGCCAAGGGCGGGGATTCTGCATCACTCTGATCGCGGCAGCCAGGATTGCTCATATGATTACCAACGGATCCTCGGCCGGCACGGCTTCATCCCTTCGATGAGCGGCAAGGGCAATGGCTACGACAATGCCATGCTCGAAACGGTGTTCAAGACGATCAAATCCGAGCTGATTTGGCGCACCGGCTTCCAATCACGCCGCCAAGCTGAACATGCGATCGCCAGATATATCGGCGGCTTTTATAATCCCGTCCGCCGGCATTCGGCCCCGGGCTGCAAAAGCCCCATAATGTTCGAACAAGAAGCAAAGCGGGAGACAATGGCTCTCCACTAACCAAGGGCAAGTCCAGCCGGCGCCCTGTCCGTCCTTGCTCTTTCTCCGCCCCGCCGTTATTCAGACCGAGAGACTTGGCTTCTCAATTATGCTCCGGAAAATAAGTAGGTCGCCTCAAATGCGGACGCGGCGACTTTTTTGCAGGTTCGAACGGAGAAACAGACATGGTCAATTCTCATGGCCGTTTCGTCTGGTACGAGCTGATGACGACAGACATAGAAACCGCCAAGGCCTTCTACGCCAATGTCGTGGGCTGGGGCACGCGGCATTCCTCGATGCCCGGTTTGGCCTATAGCCTGTTTACCGTCGGAGACGCCCCCGTCACCGGGCTGATGAACCTGCCGGAGGACGCGAGGAGAACGGGCGCGACGCCACACTGGTTCGGATATGTCGGAGTCGACGACGTGGACGCTGCCGTCGACCGAATCAAGCAGCTTGGCGGAATGGTCCACGTCCCACCGACGGACGTCCCCAACATCAGCCGCTTTTCGGTCGTCGCCGACCCGCAAATGGCAACGCTTGCGTTGGTCAAGGGGCTGAAGCCCCGCCAAGAGCAGTCCGCCGAGCTCGGAACACCGGGGCGCGTGGGCTGGCATGAGTTGCTCGCTGCCGACTGGGAGAAGGCGTTCGCTTTCTACGGCGAGCTATTTGGCTGGCAAAAAGCGGACGCCCACGTCGGCGCGATGGGCACGTATCAGCAGTTCTCCGCCGGAGGGGAGACGATCGGCGGCATGTTCACCAAGTCTCCGACATTGCCGCTTCCCTTCTGGCTTTACTATTTCAACATCGGCGACGTCGAGGCGGCGGCGAAGCGCGTGGAGGCCGGCGGCGGCCAAATCCTCTATGGCCCGACTGCAGTGCCGGGCGGCGCTTGGATCGTCCATTGCACGGATCCTCAGGGCGCCATATTCGCGCTGTTGGATAGGCGCAGCCGCAAAGCCATTGGATATTTCGTGCCGCGCTATCCCTCCGGCGCGCGGGACCGGCGATAGTCTTGGTAAAGCCCGGAACCGTAAATTAATCGCTATTGACCCGCCGCCTTTGGCCGTGCCATCGCCATTTGCGTGGCCGTTGCCCGGCCACGCCGAGGCCGGGCGATTGTCAGCCGGAAGCCCCCGATTTCGCGCCGCGGCCGATCGCAAATTGACCGACCGGGCCCTCCACGTGGAATTCGATCCCCGTTATCTTCGCGAACAGATCGATATTCGCGATCCCGATCGCACATCCGCCGAGCCCCATGTCGGTCGCCATCAGGTAGAGCGTTTGAGTCAAGACACCGACGTCCTTCAGAATGAGCGAATATGCGATCGAGCTGTACTTCCATGAAATCCGGCCAAAGCGTGCGGTGATCGTGATCAGAATCTGGGGCGCGGCTGGCGCACCCATTGCGTATGCAGCTCCCGCCATCAGCGCTTCGAGCTCATTCGCGGGAACACCGGTAGGCACCAGCACGTGAGCGCTGGCGTCGTAATGATAGAGGCCTCGGGCAAGCCCTTCGCATTTGTCGACCGCCAGGTAGAGCTCGAGCTCGTAGCCCCCGCCCGCCGACGGATACGGCCTGACGGCGTGGCCGCCGTCGTCGAGGTCGAGCTTGTTGTTCGATATCGACAGGACGCGCGCGGTGCTGTCGAGAAACCGCGAAAGCTCGGCGAGCGTGATCGGTCGCTGGTCATCAAAGCTGCGCGTCGAATGACGCTCCCGCAGGAGTTTTGCGACCGGCGAGAGTGCCTCGGGATGCGCGGCCGAGAACTTGCGCAGATCGATTTTCTTTCCGGGCCAGCTGGGCCGCACGGCCGGCAGTGGAGAAATGACGCCAGCATACGGATAAACTCCGCCCAGCGGGTTGGCGTGCCGGCCTTCCGTGCTGCGCGTGTGGAACAGAAGATCGTGAAAATCCCAAAGAACGAGGTTGTGGTCGCCCTCGGCCGGTCGAAGGCCGCTTTCGCCGGCAACGTCGATCTTTAAAGCGATTTGGCAATCCACCAGCAAAGCGAGAAACGCGACCCCCGGAAAACCGTCCTGCCGGCGCAGCTGTTTGATTTGTTGCGGCGTCGACAACAGGGCCAAGACGGCCGCGGTCTTCGGATTGCAGATTTTGAACAACGCGCCGGCGCGCGGCAATTCCAGGACCATCTCGTCACCGCGCCGTCGCATGTATGCGAACCGCGACAGGACAAGAGCATCTGCATTGCCGAGCTGCGGTGTTCGCGGCCAATAATCAGGAATCTGCGGTTCGATGACGACCACGTCCTCGCCGACGCGCGAGCGCCCGAGGCGGTACTCCAATAGACCGTGCCTCGCCAATCGCCGGACCAATAGATTGATCTCTTTGTCGATGTTCCGGCTGTTGGACGCGAACGAGGCGAGTGGCAGACCTGCGCGCAGGTTCTGCGCGCGATCCGCCACGCCCGCGCTGAACGTTCCCAAGCCGACTGAATAACCATCGAAGCAGGCGACGATTTCTCCGTTCGCATGCGTTTCGAGCGTGACGCGGCCGCCGAGCCGGGCGGAAACGGTTGCCGGCACGGCTCGTGGCACTCTCTTTGGTCCGGGAACGCGCAAGCCGGGATCACCCTCAGGTATGGGGGTGAATCGGATTGAGTTCGTTTTCCTTGAGCGGCCGGTCACGCAATCCGAACTTTACCGGCACATCGTAAAGCCGGCCAGGCGCGAACCGGCGATAGAAATGCCGCAATCCCGGAACGATCACTCTGACGACTGGGACCTTGATGTCTGGACGCGTCTGATCGAGGACGAGGAATTCGAGGCCTGCTTGCTTGGCAAGGCGCACGCAGGCCGTCACCTGCTCGCGCGTGTCGAGATGGCCAAACTTCGAGCCGAAGTCCGGTTGGACCAGCGGCTTTCCGCTCGGCGTCAAATAGGGATGGTCCTGCAAGCGCAATGGAGTGATGCCGTCAAGGCTCGATTTCTCCCCCGTCCCCCCGCCCATGAGACCCAGGGATAGAAATTGGTTTAGCTCCGTCAGCGCACGCAACACGGCGATTCGCGTATCGAAGTGTGCGCCGGAACCGAATTCGATATTTTCCCGCCCGTTTTGCGTCCAGTGCGTTACCGCCACAAAGGCCGGAATCCTGAGATCGCTGGTGACATCGAGCACCCAAAGCTGGCGTCCGGTTTCGGCCAGCTGCTTTTGCAGATCTCGGACGTAGGAATCGTCAAACAGGCCGAGGTCCAATTCCGGCCGCTGCAATCGATTGTACCACCAGATGGCGTATGCATCCCTTTCCACCAGCTCGAGGAATCCCTGGACGATTGCCTCCTCGAGTGTGTTGCCGGCCGCGCAGCCGTTGGAATCCGCCGCGAAGGCGGCAGGGCCCCTGTAGAAAAAATACAACAAGCTGGTCGGAAGATATTTGAAGCGTTCGTTGCGCAGAGACCAGACCGGCGACCATTCGATTTCGGCCGATCGATCGAATAGCGCCGGGATCGCCTCCCAATCGTACGAGCCGGGCGCCGGTACCCGGCCCCGCCGCAATTGCGCGTCGCTGAATAGCAGGACTTTGTTCGGAGGAATGGCCTCGCCCGGCGGGAAATCGGTAACCCGCCGCTTTGCTCTGATCTCGTCGCCCTGAAAAATCCCGGAATAGCGCTCGATCGCCTCCATAAGCGCGCTGGCTTCACCTTGTTCGGGGGTGCTGCCCTTGCCGAAGCTGCCGCTGCTCAGCCCCGACCTGAGCTCATTGACCGTCTCGGCCGGCCCTGAAAAATTGTGCGTGGCATGGTAATTGGTGTTCAAGGGCAAATCGGCTTCAATCCGCTCGAGACGCGAGACCACACCGGTCAAAGGGCTCACGTGCCTGCGGAAACGGGCAACCGTGGCCGACGGCGAAACGCTGCGGTATCCCCCGCTCGTCATAACGGCCTTGCCGCCTGCGCCAAGCGCGACCGGCACTGGCGCACGCCGGGGATCGCGCAGCTTCTTGCGGCCGCAGCCCGGACATTGCGGGCGGGCCGCCACGTAATGCTTCACGATGGTCGAGCCCAACAGGTCGAGGCTGATGACGTGATCGCTCAATTCCGTGCGAAAATCGGTGGCGATCGCTTTCGCGATCTCGACGGCCGCAAGTTGGATGGCACTCTGTCCGACCGTGTGCCGGGCCAGAGGCGAAACGGTGAGCCGGCGGGCCTGTCGGCGATCGAGGAGCGCCTTGACCTCTCGGTTCCTTTTCATCCGCTCGGCAAGACACATCCAGCAGGCGCTCTTCCCCGGTCTGAACACCGGTCCCACCAGGGGAAAAATGCCGGAGGGTTGGACGAGCACCCAGGACGTATGGTCCGACAAATGCTGCCGGTTCAATTCGGCCAATCGTGCTTCGAGATAATCGTTCACCAACGTGACCGTCAGGTCGGGGGAGCGCTTGACGACACGAACGCCCAGCCCGCTCAGGGCGGCACCGAGTTCCGTTGCCCCCTGCACGTCGATTGATTGTATGCGCACACGACAATTCTGGAGACTTTTCTCCGCGGCCTCGGGCAACAGGCCGAGGCTCGCCCAATAAGCGTGTACAACGCCATTCGAAGAGCGCGATGCCGGGAGGACATAGCGGCGATCGACCAGGCGCTTCAGCGCTTCGTGGATTTTGTCGGACGGAAAATCCTGCTCCAGCCCGCGAACGAGCTCCCGAAAGCTCCTTCCACCCTTTGCTATCGCAGCGGCGAGTGCACAATAGAGCTCGCCGTGAAGCAAGAACTTCCGGTCCTCGGAATAGAGGCACACGACATCGGGTGGCAGCACATAAACGGTGAAATTCGGCGCGAACTGCGGAACGTCTTCGCCATTATGTTGTGTAATGCTGTTTCCGGGTTCGCCTGTCATGAGGTCAGTACGCGCATCTTCGCCACAACTGCCGCCGCCAGTGCAAGGCGTATTCTCCGGTTGCCTGGGTTCCGTCATCCAGCTCGCGCTAGCTTTTCTGACTGTGGCGTTTCTCGATAAGGTTGGCGACCCGCTCGGCCGCCCTGCGCACCCCTGACGCGCGCATCCGCGTGGGCAGCGCCGCAAATAAGACGTAGGTTGGCCGGATCGAACCTGGTGAAACCCGGTTCTGACGACCCGCGTCCGTCAACGTAATCGGAAGGTGCTCCAGTCTAGCACCAGGCGCAACCTCCCCATGACAAGCAGCAGCCGCCCACGCCCCAGCCCCAGCCGCCGCAGCCGCCGCAGCCTCCCCAGCCGCAGCCTCTGCCGCCCCAGCCTCTGCCGCAGCCTCTGCCGCAGGCCCTACAACCGCCGTGTCCGCAGCCGCCGCAGCCTCTGATACCACCAGCGCGTCCGCAGCCTCCGTGTCCGCAGCCACCGTGACCGCAGCCGCAGCCTCCTGCTCGAGCAAGTTGTATCCCTGACGGCGGTGTCCCGAAGTTTTCCTTGTCGAAGAGATGGAACGTCGCCAGGCTGACGTCGGAGATTTCCTCCTCACCGAGAGTGATGGCCTGAAACGGTGCCGTATTCTGCGACGGTATATCCGCTACCGATCCGCCCGCCGATGCTGCCAAAGACGCCCCGGCGATTCCCAGCACGGCTACAGCTTTACTTGGGCGCTTGTCCTTCGAAGCGCGCTTCGCTTGCGACATAGCAGAGTTCCTCCTCTAGTTTCCATCGAACAAATGCGCGGCGACCCCGCCGCGCTCGTAGCAGTTTTCGTGCGCTTTGAAAAGGACTACGCAAGGCTGATATGCGAACGCGCCCCATGGCAAGCCCTGCTATTTTCGACATGCCGCGGGTGCCCGCCAGATTGTTGACGCCACGGTTTGCGGTTTTCCATCTTGGAGAAAAGTCTCTGCACGGTGCGTTCTTCGCGCCAGTCAGAGACTCGGGAGTCACAATGATGCGTTTACTGAAACCTACCGTCAGCGCGCCAACCCGCTTGTCTGGACCAAGGCTGAGGTGGATCAGCGCCGCGTCAAAGGCGGCGGTATCAGCCAACTGTGATTCCGCAAACTAGGGTCAGGACTCAATTAATTCAAAGCCAGTAGGCGACGATAGCAACGAGACAGAGCGCGGAAAAGAAATTTCCGGCGAGCTTGTCATGGCGCGTGGCGATGTGGCGGACGTCCTTGAGCCTTCCGAGGCAGCGCGCGATGACGTTGCGTTTTTTAGATGCCTTTTTGTCACGCCGGATGCGCTTCGTGCGATTGGATTTACTCGGGATGACCGCTTGATTCCCTCCGTTCCGAGGAAGGCGCGAAACGCATCGGTGTCGTAGCCTCCTTGACCCTCCCTCGAAAAGGTGTCCACCATTTCGAGGGAGGGTCATGATCCTAAAAGGCTTGTGTTCATCGACGAGACCTGGGTTTCGACCAACATGACGCCCCGCCATGGGCGTTGCGAAAGGGGCAAGAGACTTATCGCTCACGCCCCCTTCGGTCATTGGAAGACGACGACTTTTTTGGCGGCGTTGCGCCACGAGGGCATTACCGCTCCTTGTGTCTTCGACGGCCCTCCGCAACCGCTTACCACGGTTGCTCCGCCCATCAATGGCGCAAAGTTCCTCGCCTATGCCGAGCAGGTTCTCGCGCCGGCCTTGTCGCCGGGCGAAATCGTGGGGATGGATAACTCTCCGCTGGCCTCTCCAACGGTCGTGCCCGTTGGAGCCTCAAGCCGGCTCCGCTCGGTTCCGATAAACTCGCCGGCGTTCGAAAAGCCATCGAAGCCGCCGTGGCGACGCAGTGCTTCTTGCCCGCCTACAGTCCTGACTTCGATCCCATCGAACAAGTCTTCGCCAACTCTCCGCCGGCTTTTCCAGCAAGCTGCGCTTGCCGGAACCTGAAGCCGGCTTCGCTCAAAAATACGGTGCGCAAAATGGCCCGCCGAACCGTCGATGCTCTGCGGGAAGGCATCCGATCAGCTCTCGACGACTTTCCTCCAACCGAATGCTTCAACTATTTCCTCAACGCCGGATATGGCTCGACCCAATCGGGATACGCTCTGTAGGCCTAAAGGCGAGCGCCGCCCGCTGACTTGATCGGCGCGGCTGAAGCCTTGCGATCGCCTTTGCCGGCTCGCCCGAATCTGATAGCTTCCACCGCGATAGGCGAGAAAACGTCCTCGATTCCGGCAAGGAGAAGAAGCAAATGCCGCAGCTCGCGTCCGCCTGGCGCCGCCCGCTCTGGATCGCCGTGCTGGTTGTGGCGAGCGCCGTCTTCAGTCTCGGCTTTGCCTGCGCCGTGCCGCTCGCCGCTTTCGCCGCCATCGCGGCGCTGACCCTAAGCCGCCGGGATGCCTTCGCGCTCGTTGGCGCGGTCTGGCTCGCCAATCAAATCGCCGGCTTCGCGGTGCATCATTATCCCGTGACGGTAAGCACCTTGGCCTGGGGCGCCGGGCTTGGCGCCGTGGCTCTTCTTTCGACGCTCGCGGCGCAATGGGTGAAAGACCATCTTGCGCAAAGCCATATGGTGGCCGTGATCGCCGCGTTTCTGGCGGCCTTCGCGGTTTATGAAGGTTCGCTCTTCGCGATTTCGCTCGCCTTAGCGAGCGGCGTATCGGATTATGCGCCCTCGATCGTCTGGCGCATTTTTGCGATCAACACCGCTGCCTTCGCCGCGCTTTTCCCGGTGCATCGCCTCGGCGTATTCGCGGGCCTTGCCCAGGAGCCCCGTCTCCCCGCGCGCGAACGGAGCGCTTAACGCGCCCGCCCGGTTCAAGATTTAGAGCGGGATGAGGTTTGAACGAATCGCGAGGGATTCCCAAATCGGCTTTTTTCTGATTCAAGGTTGGGACTGGATCGGAGGCCAGTATGGATGACCAAGCCTTATTCCTTGGATCTGCGCGGTCGCGCGGGCGAGACGGTCTGTTCTGTCGCCGCGGCGAAGCACGGGTCCGGCGGAGCATGAAAGGTCGCTACAGCCCTGCGGACTGCACTGGCGCGCGCAAGGAGAGGATCGAAAGCAACCCTGATATGAAGCACGTCAGCATGTCGTTTGCTGAACGGCAAAATCTTAGCATGAGGATGAGCATCCGCAGGTTCACGCGGTTGGCGAACGCCTTCTCGAAAAAGATCGAAAAGCACGCTCTCTCTGTTGCCTTGCATTATATGCATTATAATTTCGCGCGCATTCACAAGACGCTTCGCATAAGCCCCGCGATGGCAGCTGGTGTAACCGATAAACTTCGGTCGGTTGCAGATATCGTGACCTTGATCGACGCGGCTGAAAAACCAAACTGATGCACTACAGCTATTCGCGACCATTGGCATGAGTTCGAGGAGCGCGCCGGGAAACATGCCGGCTTTTTCGCCAGGACGCATCTTCCTCGCAAGCCTATTCGCTTCGGTGATGATGACGGCCACCCCGGCCATGGCGGGGGAAGCTCTGGACGGCGCGCGGCTCCCCTGGCCGCTCGCCCTGCCCTTCGCCGGGATATTGCTGTCGATTGCGCTTGGCCCGCTCGCCGTCAAGGAATGGTGGCATATCCATTATGAGAAGGCCGCGGGTTTTTGGGCGATTTTGGCGCTCGGAGGCCTTACCGCCGTCGAAGGGTTCCCGGCGGCGGCGGCCAGTTTCGTGCATAGCATGGCGCTCGCATATTTGCCTTTCATCCTTATGCTGATTGCGTTCTACACCGCGGCGGGAGGCATTACGCTCGAGGGCAAACTCAACGGCTCGCCGATGGTGAACACAACGATCCTCGCCTTTGGCGCCGCGATCGCGAACATCATTGGGACCACCGGCGCCTCGATGATCCTGGTCCGGCCGCTCATTCGCGCCAATCGCGCCCGCCCGTTCAACGCCCATGTCGTGGTCTTTTTTATTTTTCTTGTTTCGACCATTGGTGGCGTCTTGACGCCGCTCGGCAATCCACCCCTGTTCCTTGGCTATTTGCGGGGGATTGATTTTTTCTGGACCACTTACGCATTGTGGCCGCAGGCCTTGTTTACGGTTGGAATCTTGCTCGTGATCTTTTTTCTCGTCGATTCCTATTTTTACCGGCGGGAAGAAAGTCCTCCGCCCGCTGGAACGGCCAGCGGAAAACTGCGTGTCCGCGGCCTTGCGAATATCGGGCTGATGGGGATCGCGGTCCTCGCCATAATCGCAAGCGGCCTCTGGCGCCCGGGCATCGGCTTCGACTTGCTCGGAACAAGGATCGAACTGCAAAACCTGATCCGCGAACTCATCATGGTCTTCGTCGGGCTTGCTTCGCTTCGCATAACGAATCCGGGGCTTCGCGCGGCAAACGGCTTCGAATGGGAGCCGATCAAGGAAGTGGCCTATCTCTTCGCCGGGATTTTCATTTGCATCATTCCGGTGATGGCGATGCTTGAAGCCGGCGCGAAAGGTCCGTTTTCGGCCGCGATCAATGCCCTGGCACGGGACGGAATGCCAAACAACGCGGTCTATTTCTGGGCAACCGGCATCCTCTCGTCCTTCCTCGACAATGCGCCGACATATCTTGTGTTTTTTCAGCTCGCCGGCGGCGACCCTGCGGCGCTCATGGGTCCGCTCGCCAAGACATTGACGGCGATTTCGCTCGGCGCGGTGTTCATGGGCGCCAACACCTACATCGGCAATGCGCCTAATTTCATGGTTTATGCCATCGCCCGGCGCGCCGGCGTGAACATGCCTGGTTTCTTCTCTTATATGATCTGGTCGGGCGCGATCCTTTTTCCCGTCTTCGCGGCGGTCACCTGGCTGTTCCTGATGTAGAGCGGGACGACGCAGGTTGTTCCCCGTGGGCGATTAATAATCTTCGCGCGCGGCGCTATCGGCCGCCGCGACAAATGCGCAAATCCGGTGAATCGTTGCCTCGTCGAGCAGCAGCGGCGCATGGCCTTGACCTTCGACGGTATGGACCTCCGTGCCGGGGTGTCTGCCGGCCATTTCCCGAAGCGTTCCGGGCGAGAGAAGATCCGAATTCGCGCCTCTGATGATGAGCAAAGGGACATTGCGCAAACCATCGAACCGCGGCCAGAGCGTGGGAAGCGGCTGTTCGAGATCGAGGCTTTCGAGCGCCTTCATCAGATTGCGATCGTAGCGCTGGCAAATGCGCCCCACCGCATCGGTGAAGGTTATCCTGGCGTAAGCTTCCCAATCGGCCTCGCTTAGACCGTTGAAACGCTCGCTCATCGTTTCCTTGAGGAGATCGACGGCATCGGCGACCGAACGCGGCTGTGGCAGCTTGCCGACATAGCCACGGATGCGGGCCATGCCGCGCGGCTCCAGAACCGGGCCGATGTCGTTCAAGACGGCACCGCGAATGACCGCCGGGCGCGTCGCGGAAAGCAGCATCGTGTGCAAGCCGCCGCGCGAGGTGCCGATCAAGATCGCGGCCTCGATCTCCATGGCGGCGAGAACCGACAGCACATCGGCGTTTTCGATTTCGAGACTGTAATTCTTCCAGTTCCGGTCATAACCGGAAAGGCCACGGCCGCGATAATCGAGGGCCAGCACCCGCCGCTTGGCTCCTTTCAGACCGGCGGCGAGCGCGCTCGCCAAGCGGCCGAAATCCGCCGAATTGCGGGTGAGCCCAGCCAAACAGACGACGGGGACGCCGGGATCGAGCGTTGAGCCATATTCGCGAACATGAAGTTTCAACCCATCCGGCGCGGCGTAAAAGCGGCTTTCGAAAGGAAGCTCCACTATGCTCATGCAATCACCCCTGCCCCGCTCGCCTGCCGGCGCAGTTTGAAATGGTTTATTAATCAATCGAACAAATCATGGGAACTTACGTCAAATCCTACTGTTACAAGACGATGGAAGCAAAACCCGCAAAACCCCGCCATGTCGTCCTGATCGTCGAGGATGAGCCCTTTGTGCGTCTGACGGGTGCGGATCTTCTCGCCGAGGCTGGCTTCGAGGTTTTGGAGGCGGGCAATGCCGACGAAGCGTTGCGGATACTCGAAGCTACCCCAGACGTGCGCGTCGTGTTCTCGGATGTCGAAATGCCGGGTACCCTCGACGGCCTGGGCCTCGCGCGCCGTATTTGCCGGCGCTGGCCGAGCATCGGAATTGTCCTCACCTCCGGCCATCGCATTCGCGCGGAGACGATTCCGCGCGAAGGCAGGTTTTTGCCGAAGCCTTATGCCGGCCCGGTCTTGGTGCGCCACATCGAGGAAATGATGGATCAATAGACGATGGCGCGCAAAGCAGGTCGCGGAAGCCGCCCCAGCGATCCACGGAGCAAGGCCGAGACCAGGGCGTTATGCCGCGCGCGACAGCGAGCTCATGTCGATAGAAAAGCGGTACTTCACGTCGCTGCGCAGCATCCGCTCATAGGCTTCGTTGATCTTTTGAATAGGGATTATCTCCACGTCCGCGATAATCTGATGCTCGGCGCAGAAATCGAGCATCTCCTGCGTCTCGGCTATGCCGCCGATCAGCGAGCCGGCGAAATTGCGGCGTTTGAAGATGAGGCTGAAGATTTCGACCGCCATCGGCTTTTCGGGGGCGCCGACCTGGGTTAGCGTCCCGTCCCGCTTCAAAAGGTCGAGATAACGGCTGACCTCATGCGCTCCCGCGACCATGTCTAGTGTAGTGTCTCGTGCAAAAGGTTACAATTTATCCTGGCGCGCGAGCGGTGGCATTTTCAGGGCCGCTCTGCCGCGATTGACCTTGAGGATGATGGCGTTGGCGGATTTTGTCCAGACGAAAGGCGTCGGATCGGCATTGTTGTGCTTGATATAGTCGCGGATGGCGGCTTCAAGTTCCGGCACGCTCGTGAAAACACCGCGGCGAATACGCTCCGTGGTGATCTTTCCGAGCCAGCGTTCGACGAGGTTCAACCACGATGACGAGGTTGGAATGAAGTGGAGGTGAAAGCGCGGGTGTTTGGCGAGCCAATCCCTGACTTCCTGTTTTTTATGGGTCGCGTAGTTGTCGGCAATGCCGTGAATGTCGAGTCGTTTGGGCGTGTTGCGGTCGATGGTTTTTAGAAAAGCCAGAAATTCCTGATGCCGATGGCGCTTCATGCACTGACCGATGACTTCGCCTTTCAGGACATCGAGCGCGGCAAACAATGTGGTTGTCCCGTTGCGCTTGTAGTCATGCGTCAGGGTGCCTTGGCGGCCTTTCTTCATCGGCAAGCCAGGCTGGGTGCGATCAAGTGCCTGGATCTGGCTTTTTTCGTCGATGCAGAACACCAGCGCGTGTTCCGGCGGGTTCATATACAGGCCGATAACATCTTCAAGTTTTTCGATAAAATGCGGATCGTTGGACAGTTTGAACGTCTTGACCAGATGCGGTTTCAGGCCGTGCGCATCCCAAATCCGCTGCACCGAAGCTTTGCTGACACCGCTGATTTTAGCCATCGAGCGGCAGCTCCAGTGCGTCGCGTGCGCGGGCGGGGTCAAGGTTTTTTCAACGACTTCGGTTTCTTTTGTTGGTGGCAAAGGTTTGAAACTGCGTCCCCGGGGACGATCTTGATAAAGCGCGTCAACGCCGCCTTCGGCAAAGCGGTTGCGCCAACCGATGATGGTTGGACGCGATGTGCCAAGTTGTTTCGCCAGCGCGTTGGTTGATTTTCCTTCGGCCGCGCCCAGAATAATCCGCGCCCGCAAAAAGCGATCCGCTGCTCCGTCTTGCCGGAACGCGCCAGCCGTGCCAAGGCCGCCTTGTCCGCGGGCGTCATGTCGAGTGCCGGGCTGCCTGTCCACATGCAGCGCAGTATACACGTCCCGGATCACATTGTAAAGCGTTGCGTGAGACTATACACTAGAATAAAGTCGAAGCTGTTCGCGTGAGCCGCCATCTCGTCGGGATTTTTTGAGATCACGACCTCGTCGGCGCCGAGCCTTTTCCCGTCCATGACTTTGCTCGGCGACGTGGTGAACAAAACCGTATGGGCGCCAAAGGCGCGGGAGAATTTTATACCCATATGGCCGAGCCCACCTAGCCCGGCGATACCGACCTTCTGGCGTGGTCCGACCCGCCAATGGCGCAACGGCGAATAGGTGGTAATGCCGGCGCAGAGCAGAGGCGCCACGCCGGCCAGATCGAGCTTGTCGGAAATCCGCAGCACGAATGCCTCGTCGACGACGATCGCGTTGGAATAGCCCCCGAAGGTCGGGCCGCCGATCACTTTGTCGACGCCGTTGTAGGTTGGGTTGAAGCCCCGTTCGCAAAATTGTTCGAGGCCCTCGCGGCAGGAAGGACAAATGCGGCAGGAATCGACCATGCAACCGACAGCGGCGAGTTCGCCCGTCTTGAAAAGTGTCGCTTCGGCGCCGGTCTTGGTCACCCGGCCAACAATTTCATGTCCAGGAAGGCAAGGGTAGACCGTGTTATGCCATTCGTCGCGTGCCTGATGAAGGTCGGAATGGCAAACGCCGCAATAGAGAATTTCGATTTGGACGTCCCTCGGTCCGGGGTCGCGGCGGTTGAACGAGAAAGCTGCGAGCGGCTCGCTTGCATTTCGCGTGGCGAAACCCGTGCATAGGAACATGCCGGCTATCTCCTTCTCGGCGCGGTGGCGAATCAGCACCACTAGTCGAGAACCCGTTCAGAGCTTGGCCTGAGCCTTGAGAAGGGCCTCGGCCGACGTTGGCTCGGTCTCCCCCAAACGAACCCGGTAAACGCTGAGATTTTCGATCACCCGCTGGACGTAATTGCGGGTTTCGGTGAAGGGAATCCACTCGACCCAGTCGACCGGATCGACGCCGGGTTTGCGTGGGTCGCCATGGGCGTCGATCCACTCCTTGACCCTCTTGCCTCCGGCATTATAGGCGGCGAAGGTCAGGATGTACGAGCCCTTCTGTTCGGCCATAAGGTCGCCGAGATGACGTGCCGCGAGCTGGGCATTGAATGCCGCGTCGGTCAGGAGCCGCTTTGGGTCGAAGGGGACCCCCGCATGGTCGGCGGTCCGTTTCGCGGTCGGCAGAATCATCTGCATCAAACCTTTGGCTCCGGCCGACGAGACGGCGGATGGCTCGAAGGCGCTTTCCTGGCGCGCGACCGAATAGACGACCGCCGGCGCGGCGGAATTTTGCAAAGGCTCGAAGGGAGGCACGCCATAGTTCGGGAAGGCCAGCGCATCGATCGGCATGCCGCGCTGGCTTACGATCTTGCCGAAGTCAAGCGAAAGGTGCGCGTCGCGCTGCTTTGCAACGAGGCTCGCCAGGGCCGCCACTTGGGTCTCATCGGCAAGGTGACGCGCCGCTTCGATGACAAGCGGAGCCGCCAAATCCTTTTCGCCGGCGGCGTAAAGGAGTTCGATCACCTTGATCGAGTCTTCGCGGTCCTCCCCCTTCGCCTCGTTGGCGATCGAGCGGATCGGCAGCGTTGTCAGCCCGAGTTTTCCGCGCGCAAGCTGGCCGTAATAGGTTGTCTGATAAACCGCCGCCTGCTCATAGAACGCGCGGGCCGCTGTCTCGGCGTCGTCCGCGAAGCTTGCGTCGGCGGTGCGGCCCTGCCAATAAGCCGCGCGCGCCCGCGACATTGGTGTCTTGGCGAGCTTGGCTATGGCGTCGAAATGCCCCGCCGCGCGCGCCGGGTCGTTAAGGAAGCGAAGCGCGATCCAGCCGGCGGTAAATTCGGCCTCGATCCGCATTTCGTGCGACACCGCTGAATGTTCGGCGCACAGCTTGTAGGCGGTCGCCGGGTCGTTTTGATCGAGGAGCTTGCGGGCGAGAAGCCGGCGTTCGATCCACCATGCGTCGCCGTCGACGAGACGCGAGGGATCGCGCGGGGCGGCCAGCATGATGTCGGCCGCCGCGCGGATCTTGTCGGCGTGGCGCAGTTTGTGGATCTGCGCGAAAAGAAAGCCCGGGTCAGTGCGAAGGGCCAAGGGAACCTTGGCGAGAAGTTTGTCGCTCGGCGCTTCCTTGATCACGGCGGCCCAAGCCTTGGCGAGCGCTAGCACATCGGGCCCGGCCAAGGCGGCGGCGCGAAATGCCCCGGCGATCTGCTCCTTGTAGAGCAAACGATCGGCACGAAATTTATGGTCGGCTCTAGTCAAATAGGCGTTGAAATCCGTTTTCACCTTCGCTTCGAGCTGGGGGTTGAGGTCGGCTTCTCGCCACACCGCGCGCACCAGGGCGGCCGCCTCGCTCGTCTTACCGTCGTCGGTCAAAACGCGCGCAAGAGCGAGCTTGCCCGCCGGAGTCTCGGGATCCGCGCCGCTGAAAAAAGTCTTGATGAGCGCGCTGCTTTTGCGATCGCCGAAGAGGGCTTCCTCGCTGCGCTTCTTCAGCCAATCGAGCGCGGGCCAGGCCGGATGCGCCTGCATGAAGGCCTGCAACCGCTCGAAGCCGGTTTCACGCGGAAAGCTCCGCAACGCGATCCATTCAAGGGCCGTTCTGACCGTTTTGTCCGTTGCTGTCATCGCCGCGCTGTCGCCACGCGCGAGGTCACCGGCCTTATAAAAAAAGATCGCCTCGGCAAGGCCGGTCAGGTCGCGTTCTTGTTGCGACGTGAAGTCAGGCGAGAGTACGCCAGCTTGCGGCGCCGCGTTGGCCACAGGCTTGGCGAGATCGCTCAAACGAGTCTCATCTTTAGGAGACGCGGGTCCCTTGGAATCGCGCTCCGGGGCGAGAGGGAGGGAAATGGACGGCGGCTTCTCGCGGTGACCCGGCACGAACAGCGAGCGTTGCCCCGCTGTCCATCCCGCGGCGAGGGCGCAAATCGCTACAGCGCCGATTGCCGGGA
Source organism: uncultured Alphaproteobacteria bacterium (assembly GCA_963706215.1). Classification (GTDB taxonomy): domain Bacteria; phylum Pseudomonadota; class Alphaproteobacteria; order Rhizobiales; family Beijerinckiaceae; genus Methylocapsa. The sequence continues at coordinate 2,438,429 of OY970154.1, forward strand.
TGCGCCCGAAACGAAATTGCCTTGTGCGCATGGTTCGTCCAATCCTACAAAGCGGCGCGGAAACGGACAAACCTGAACCATTCTTGCTTAACAAATGGCAAACGAAGCCTATCCGGTACGCCGCCGCCTTGACCGCCGGAATGCGCCGGGCTTGGCTCAATTGGCGGTTCGGTCTGGCCAAAAGAGTCCTTTTCGAGAGCGGATTCAGAGTCTATGCCTCATGCTGCGCCCATGCTTTAATGTTTGTTAGCGCCACGGCGCTTGTTTGTTGAACAGAGCCCGTAAATTACGGCGTCACTGGGGCGGAAAGGCGGTAGCGGCAATGGCAAAAAAGGCGGCTTTCAAGGGCTCGATCACCGCGCTCGTCACGCCATTTCAGGACGGGCGCTTCGACGGGGATCGTTTCCATGCTCTCGTCGATTGGCAGATCGTCAACGGCACGCATGGTCTCGTGCCGGTTGGAACGACGGGGGAAAGTCCCACCCTGTCGCACGAGGAGCACCGCAAGGTCATCGCGGCCTGCATCGGCGAGGCCAAGGGGAGGGTTCCGGTCATCGCCGGGGCGGGGTCGAATAACACCCAGGAAGCGATCGAACTTGCGCGTTTCGCGGAAGCCGCCGGCGCCGATGGCCTTCTGATCGTCACGCCCTATTACAACAAGCCGTCGCAGGAGGGTCTTTTTCGCCATTTCAAGGCGGTCAACGATGCCGTGGGCATTCCGATCGTCATCTACAATATTCCGCCGCGCTCGGTCGTCGATATGTCGATCGATACCATGAAACGTCTTTACGAATTAAAAAATATCGCGGGCGTCAAGGATGCGACCGGCAATCTCGCCCGCGCGGCCCTGCAGCGCCACGCGCTCGGGCCCGATTTCATCCAGCTTTCGGGCGAAGACATGACGGCACTCGCGGTGATGGCGCACGGCGGCCATGGCTGCATTTCGGTCACCGCGAATGTCGCGCCCAAACAATGTGCGCAAATGCAGGACGCGTGTCTTGCCGGCGATTTCGGGACGGCTTTAATGCTGCAAGATCAATTGACCCCGCTGCATGCGGCCTTGTCCGCCGATCCTAATCCGGCGGGTCCCAAATATGCGCTCTCCTTGCTCGGCAAGATTCTTGGCGAAATACGGCTCCCCATGCTGCCGGCCTCGGAGACAGCACAAGCCGCGATCAAGGCGGCGATGACCCATGCCGGGCTTCTGCGTGCATGAAAAAGCGAAAGCGCGCGGGGGTCCTTAAGTGACATCCAAGCCAGAGCGCCCGCGAAAAATCGCCGCGGACAACCGGCGGGCGCGCTACAATTACGAAATCGGCGAGATTTTTGAAGCGGGCCTAATGCTCACCGGCACCGAGGTGAAATCGCTGCGCGCCGGCAAGGCCACCATCGCGGAAAGTTACGCTTCCGTCGATAGAGCCGGCGAGGTTTTTCTCGTCAATGCGAATATCCCCGAATATTTGCAAGCCAACCGCTTCAACCATCAACCGAAGCGGCCGCGCAAGCTGCTTTTGAAATCGCGCGAGATCGCGAAGCTCGCGCAAGGCACCGAACGCCAAGGCATGACGATTGTCCCGCTAAAAATTTACTTCAACGAAAAAGGCAGGGCAAAAATCGAAATCGCGCTCGCTCGCGGAAAGCAGTTGCACGATAAGCGCGAGACGGAAAAGGCACGGGATTGGAGCCGCGAAAAGGGTCGGCTCTTGCGGGAGAAGGGGTAGATGCAAGGCAACCTTGAAGTTAATCGATTCTCCTGCGGGCCGTAGCGCATGTCGCACAACACCTTCGGCCATCTTTTCCGGGTGACGACTTTTGGCGAAAGCCATGGGTACGCGATCGGCTGCGTGGTCGATGGCTGTCCGCCCTTGATCCCGCTCGAAGAAGGCGACATCCAGGCTTTCCTCGATCAGCGGCGTCCCGGCACGTCGCGCTTCACAACCCAGCGGCAAGAGGCCGATCACGTCAAAATCCTCTCCGGCGTTTTTCATGATGAAAAATCCAAGCGCCAGGTGACGACCGGAGCGCCGGTCGCGCTGTTGATCGAGAATACCGATCAGCGGTCCAAGGATTACGACGCGATCAAGGGCACCTACCGGCCCGGCCACGCCGATTTTACCTACGATCTCAAATATGGAATCAGGGATTACCGCGGCGGCGGCCGCTCGTCCGCGCGGGAAACCGCGATGCGCGTGGCCGCCGGAGCGATCGCACGAAAAATCATCGCTAAGGTGCAGATCCGCGGCGCGCTCGTGCAGATGGGTCCGCACAAGATCGATCGCGCCAATTGGGATTGGGACGAGGTTGGCAAAAATCCGTTCTTTTGCCCCGATGCCAAGGCGGCGGCATTTTTCGAAACCTATCTCGATTCCATCCGCAAGGCGGGGTCTTCCATTGGCGCCGTCGTCGAGATCGTGGCCGAAAATGTGCCGCCGGGCTGGGGCGCGCCGGTCTATGGCAAGCTCGATGCGGAATTGGCAAGCGCACTTATGTCGATCAACGCGGTCAAGGGCGTCGAGATCGGCGACGGTTTCGCCGCCGCCGGACTTTCCGGCGAAGCCAACGCCGACGAGATCCGCCGCGGCACCGGCGGCGCGCCGCTTTTTTTGTCGAATCACGCCGGCGGAATACTCGGCGGGATCTCCACTGGCCAGCCGGTCGTCGCGCGTTTCGCGGTCAAGCCCACCTCCTCGATTTTGACGCCCCGCCTCACCATCGATCGTTCCGGCTCCGAGACCGAAATCGCGACGAAAGGCCGCCATGATCCTTGCGTTGGAATCCGCGCCGTTCCGGTCGGCGAGGCGATGCTTGCCTGCGTGCTCGCCGATCAGTTCTTGCGCCATCGCGGCCAAGTCGGCGAGAACGCGAAATGGCCGTGTGCGCCATGAATGCGAAAGATTTGCCTATGCCTGGACCGGAAATTTCGCCTCGTGGCGCTCCCGCCATGTCCGCCCGCGCCCGTGCGAAAAAATTTTGCGAGGTCTACGGCATCGAAGTTCCCATTCTGCTTGCGCCGATGGCGGGGGCGTGCCCGGTGGCGTTGAGCGTGGCCGTCGCCAACGCCGGCGCGATGGGCGCGATGGGCGCCTTGTTGACCCCGCCGGAAGGCATCGCCGCATGGTCGGACTCATTCCGGCGCGAGAGCAGCGGAAGTTTTCAGCTCAATCTCTGGGTTCCGGATCCGCCGCCCGCGCGCGAAGCCGAGGCCGAACAGAAAGTCCGGCGTTTTCTGGCCCAATGGGGCCCCGAGGTTGCTCCGGAGGCTGGCGATACGCGGCCGCCCGATTTCATGGCGCAATGCGCGGCGTTGCTCACGGCGAGACCCCGCGCCGTCTCCTCGATCATGGGGCTCTTTGCGCCCGAATTTGTCTCCGCCCTCAAGGCGCGCGGGATCGCCTGGTTTGCCACCGCGACGACCGTCTCCGAGGCGATCCGCGCCAACGAGGCGGGGGCGGATGCGATCATCGCGCAAGGGATCGAGGCTGGCGGCCATCGCGGCGCCTTCGACCAGGCGGCAGCCGAGCGCCAAGCAATAGGCCTCATCGCCTTGCTGCCGCGCCTCTCCGGCAGACTCTCGGTTCCGGTCATAGCAGCTGGTGGCATCGGCGACGGGCGCGGGATCGCGGCGGCTCTGACGCTCGGCGCTTCCGCCGTTGCGATCGGCACCGCTTTTCTGCGCTGCCCGGAAGCCCAAATAAATCCGGCATGGGCCGAGTCGCTTGTCGAACTTGAACCGGAGGGCACGGTGTTGACCCGCGCCTTTAGCGGGCGGCTGGGACGCAGCGTCAATAACGCCTATGTCCGGGCCACCGCCGCGGGTGGCGCGCCCCCGCCCGCGCCCTACCCCGTCCAGCGCGGCCTGACCCAAGCGATGCGTGAAGACGCACGGAGAACGAACGACAAGGACCGGCTGCAAGCATGGGCGGGGCAGTCCGCCGCGATGGCGCGCGCCGAACCTGCCGGAGACATTGTGCGGCGCATCTGGGACGAGGCAAACGCGTTGTTGCCGTAAAGCCAGTGGACGTTGTTCCGTATTGCCGAACGCGGTGCGCCGCCGTAGTTTAGTAGGACTAAACGGTTGCATCCAGGACTGGACCATGAGGCTCGCCGCCTGGCTCAAGCGCAACAATGTGAGCCGCGCCGAGTTCGCCCGGCGGACCAGATCCTGGTGCACCCGATGGCGCCGAGGACCGCGTCTATGAAAAAGAAACTCTTTATTATCGCTGGCGCGCTTGTTGTGACGGGCGCGGCCGCCGCCGGGACCCTGTTCTACGCTTACCCGATCCAGACGATGCTTTTCGGGGCCTTGACGATCAACTATTTTCGGTCTTGGTCCGCACCTCCAGGCACGACAACTACGGAATTGAATGCGGCTTCAAAAGATGCCGGGCCTGTTGCGCCCGTATCTCCCTCCGCGGCGCCACCGCCAAACGCCACCACCGGGGACTGGCCGAGCTACAACAGAGCACTCACTTCGGAGCGTTACTCGCAGCTCAGCCAGATCAATACGAAGAATGTTGGCAAGCTGAAGGTTTTGTGCACTTACGACACCAAGCAATACATTAGCTTCGAGACTGGCCTGATCATGGTGAGCGACGCTCTGATCGGCACCACCGAACACGATATTTTCTCGCTCGACCCCGCCAACTGCCACGAGAATTGGCGCACGCATGAGGACTACCCCGGCACTATCCAGGCGGTCAACCGAGGCGCCGCCTACATGGACGGCCTGCTGTTTCGCGGCACCCAGGACGGCCGGGTGCTGGCCTACGACTTCAAAACTGGGCGGCGAGTATGGGAAACGACAATCGCTGACCCGAAAAACGGCGAGTCGGTACCCGCCGCCCCGATCGCCTGGAACGGCCTGGTCTTCATCGGCAATGCCGGCGGAGATCTCAAGGGCGTGAAGGGGCGCATGTACGCGCTCGACGCAAAGACCGGCACAATCGTCTGGGAATTCTATATGGTGCCCAAAACCAAAGGCGACCCGACCCGCGGACCGCTAGGCGCGACACCGCTCGACACGTCGACATGGAAAAACGATTCGGGCACCCCCATCACCGGTGGCGCAACCTGGACATCCTACACTCTGGACCCGGCCACGGGGCAGTTGTATGTCCCCGGCGGCAATCCGGCGCCCGACTTCGCGATCGGCCTGCGCGAGGGGGAGAATCTCGATAGCGACTCGATTGTCGTGCTCGACGCCAAGACCGGCGCTTACAAAAACCATTTCAAGCTTGTGCTCAGGGACTGGCACGACTGGGACGCCTCCAACCCGCCCGCCCTGATCCAGACGATGGGCGGCAAGAAGCTCCTGTCGGTGGCGCCCAAAGACGGATACCTTTATGGTTTCGATCTCGCCACCAACACCATGCTTTACCGTGTGCCGGTGACCCGAATCGAGAATGCCGACGCACCTTTCGCGACCGGCGAGGCCGTCCATTTCTGCCCAGGCTCGTTTGGCGGGGCGGAATGGAACGGGCCGGCCTACGATCCGCAGACCAACCTTATCCTCATCGGCGAGGTCGATTGGTGCGACACGGTGACGTTGGATAATGATCAACAAATTCGGGCGGTGCGACTCGGGCAGCCATGGTCCGGAATGGCGACGCTCATCCCATTTTACGTGTGGGGCAGACCAAGTCGTGCGGACGGATACTGGAGTGGATGGGTCTACGCCGCCGACGCCGACAGCGGCGTCTGGAAGTGGAGGCTGAAGGCCAATTACCCGATCATGAGCGGTATGACCCCAACGGCCGGAGGCATCGTGTTGTTCGGCGATATGGGCGGTAACTTCTATGTGCTGGATGCCGCCAACGGCCAGAAGCTATGGGGTGAGCAGCTCGGCGGCGGGATCGGAGGCGGCGTGATCACCTATACCGCGAACGGTGCGCAAAAAGTTGCGGTAGCGACCGGCTTTACATCCGTCTTTTGGCCAACGCAAATTGTGACCGGGAAGATCGTAATCCTGGGCCTCGACAGCACCTCCGCGAGCCAATGACGTGTGACTTCTATTGCTGCAGACATGGCCTAGGGAACGTCTGAACAAGTTCCTCTCGACCCGGTTACGTAACGGCGTGTAGTTCCGTTTGGGGATGAGGAGAGCTAAGCTACAACGTGTCGCGCCCCAGATCGTCTATAACAACCTTCAACAGATCAGCGTTTCCGGCAGCCTCACGGCCTCCGGCTCTCTGCCTTCCTCCTATGACGAGCCTGGTAGGGCGCAGGCAAGCGACAGCGGGACCGCCGCCCTCGGCGATCTTCGGGCCTACGGGCTCAGCCACCGGCGCGGTCGGCTTCGGCGTTTCCGCGCTCAACATGATGGCGCTGGCCCCCGGCAAGGAACGGAGCGCGGACGAATACAAAAGGCTGTTCGAACGATCCTGCCTTCGTTCCATTTTGCCAGATTTCGACTTCAAGATTTTCGAGCGGAACATAGAAATTTATGCCAAGCGAATCGATCAGGGTACGTACCCATGAAGGTCGCGAAATAATAGGTATTCGGAATTGTTCGGTAGAAAATGGCATTAAGGGAGATTGCCGCGATGTCCCATTCGGTCACGGAGGCGATCAAGGCGATCGCGCGCGGCGAAATTGTCATCGTCACCGACGACGGCGACCGCGAGAACGAAGGCGATTTGATTTGCGCCGCGTCGCTTTGCACGCCGGAAAAAATGGCCTTCATCATCCGCAATTGCTGCGGCATCGTCTGCGCGCCGGTGACCGCCGCCGACGCCAGACGATTGAACCTTCAGCCGATGGTGGCGGCCAACGACGCGCCGCACGCCACCGCCTTCACGGTATCGGTCGATGTCAAGCATGGCCTGACCACCGGCATTTCCGCCGAGCAGCGCAGCAATACGGTTCGCGGTCTCGCCAACGGCACTATGGGGCCAGCCGATTTTGTCCGCCCCGGCCATGTGTTTCCTCTTATCGCAAGGGAAGGCGGGGTGCTCATGCGTTCGGGCCATACCGAGGCGGCGGTCGATCTTTGCCGGCTCGCTGGTCTGCCTCCTGTTGGCGTGATCTGCGAGCTCGCCAATGATGACGGCACCGTCATGGCCGGGCCGCAAATCGAGGCCTTCGCGGCAAAACACGGTGTTACGCGGATTTCGGTGGCCGATCTCATCGCGCATCGCCAAGCGCGCGAAAAGATCGTCGAGCGGGTCGGCACGTTTCAAGTTATGGGCACCAGCGGTCCGCTTACCGGCTATGCCTATGTCACGCCCTATGATCCCGTGCGGCATTTCGCCTTCGTCCAGGGCGACATCGGCGATGGCCGCGATATTCCCACCAGGCTGCATCGGATCGATATTATCGCCGATGTGATCGCGGGCGGCGACAGCATCCGCAAGACTTTTGCGGCGTTCAAGAAAAACGGCCGCGGGGTGTTCATCTTTTTGCGCGACGGCACGGCGGGCGTCCCGGTCAATATCGCCGGCATGGAGAGGCCCGATTCCGAAACCAAGCGCATCAGGGAATGGCGCGAAATCGGTCTCGGCGCCCAGATCCTGCGCGATCTCGGGATCTCCTCGATCCGCCTGCGCACGCCGCGGCCCATGACCTATGTCGGCCTCTCCGGCTTCGGCATCGAGATTTCGTCCACCGAGGGGCTGGAGTAGGGTCCGCCCCGGCCGGAAAGAGCGGTTTTAGACCGCGCAAAGCCGCCCGGACACTCATAAGGTTTTGGCACTTGCTTATCCGTCCACGGCTTACCGATTATTACGGCATTCTTCTACCCCAATCGGAGTTGGATTTCGCTATCCCGTTTTTCGACGAGGACATACCTCTCTATCTTGACCCGTTCATGCTGTGGCGATCACCGTCGCAGCAGGATCAGGCGCTCCATACATCGCTAATTAACGCCTTTAACCACCTCGGCTATTTGGCGAAGCAAGGCAAAGAGAAGAAGGCAATTGTCACCCTGATCGCCGCGTCTGAATGCGACGAGATTGGATTGGGCTCGTCTATCAAACGCCAGGGCAAGCGTATCGGTCAAGCAAAAGCGGAGGAAATTCTTTCGCTATTCAAGAGCCTAGCCCAATACGCGAACAGAGGCTTTCGACACTTTGAAGAGATACAATTCTACGTGGATGGCATCTCCAAAGATCGGATTAGCGACATCAGCTGCAGCTTTATTAAGTCCTTCCTCATCGACTTTACTTTCGACCAGTGCGCGAAGCTGGGAATTCCAACCAAGGCCTCTCGCATTGATAACTTGTATTGTTATCGGAAGAATGAATTTGTGAGTCAGAATGGGATCGAAGTACCCGTCAATCCTCTTGACGGGAAGCCTCTGATTTTCGTACCAAAGCGGTGGTTACGGTTCACACCTTGGATCAACTATGACGATTATTTCGAACACCATTGTCCACAAGATGAAGTTTCGCATACTGCTGAAGAACTCAAACGGGTAGAGGTGCTGAACTACAATCGTGGTCATTATGGTGTTGTTGAGGACTACGTTTCTGCCAAGGAGCGGACTTTCGAGGATTGCCACAACGATCCGCTATTCTCACAGATTCCGGTGACGTCGGCCAAAAGGAAGTTCGAGCTCATCAAAAAGCTCCCAACGGGCAAGAGCGACAATGCGGACAAGCAGTATGAGGTTGCTCTGGGGCAGCTCCTGCCCTCGCTTCTCTATCCGAAGCTGGATTTTGCTCAGGTTCAGGCTCGAACGGACAGCGGCGTTAGCATTCGGGACCTTATCTTTTACAACACTCGTGCAAGCGAGTTTTTGACCGAGCTGCTAAACGATTACGGCTCAAGGCAAATCACGATGGAAATGAAGAACGTCAAGGCGCTGGAACGAGAGCATATCGACCAGCTCAATCGGTACCTGAGCGATGAACTCGGAAAGTTTGGTGTGCTCATTACGCGGTACCCACTGAAAAAGGCTGAATTTCAACGGACGATTGACCTTTGGTCAGGCCAACGAAAAGCGATTGTCGCGCTGACTGATGCCGACATAGAACAGATGATTGAGGTGTTCGAGAGCAAGCAGAGAGACCCACTCGATATCATCAAAAAGAAATACGCCGAATATCGAAGAGCGTGTCCGTAGGAGGACGAATGAAGACCAAAGAGGATGTCGAAGCGCTCGAACGATTAATCGGTCAGTTACAGGGATTGCACGCTGAAATCTCGCAACTTGCGAGAAAGGCCCCCAACGACGCCGTCAACGCGTTCAAGTTGAAGCTAATCAATAAAGTGATAACTGCCGGGAATGTGGTGTTGGGAGAGAACTATCGACCCTTCACGGAATTCGATGAGTTTGATGCCGACGATGTGCCAACCAACAGTGATGTCACAATGATACTATCTCAATATATGGAACAGGCGGAAATATATAGATCTGACAACGTTGAGCACGATGGTAGAAGCTGGAGGTACACGATAAGCGGCAAGGCAAGTCATATTGAAGCTGCCCGACCTTCTCAAATTGGCACCAAGAAATGACAGAGTATGAACACGTTACTACGAATGCGGCCGTCGAGACTTATGAGTCGAGTAGTGGCATATTTGGAAGCCTTCTTACGGAGGTCAAGGAGTTCTCCAAAAAGAAGCCGGAAGCCACGATGAGCGCCGGTAAAGTCAAGATCATCAACAGAGTGCTCGAAGACCTGCTGACCTTCCTAAAGGAGGAACCGGCGGGAAAATACCTTGATCGATTGGATGACGAAACACTACCGCAAATGAGTGATGCGGTCTTGGTGATGGTCCAGTTTGAAAGTGCATTAGAGAGTTTCAAAGAACGGTACTACAAATACATGGACGAATTTCGTGAGCACGTTTGGATCACGAAAGAGAATCTAGCTGAGTGGAATGAGGACGAAGGTCAAGGCAGCGAAGGCGGAGAGGACGTTGGCTGACCACTTGTTACGATGTCTGAGGGCTCGGCGCCACGCGCTGCTGCGCTCGCACGTCAAGGCGAAGCCCGCAGCCGTTGGAGAGTCAGCTCAGTTGGCAAAGGGCCGGCCAAACGGAAACGGCGGTTCTTCGTCATCATCGGCATGCCCGTAATAGCCGCCAGAAAACGGCGTTCCGACGCCATCATATGGGTTGAAGACGCCATAAACATAGTCCCGATTTCCCGGAATCCAGTAATTGTAGCGCGCGGCGTCGGCGGCGATCGCAAAGAGCACGGGGTTTTGCCACGGCGGGCGCTGGTGGCGCACGCGATAGCGCCAAGCGCCAATGCGATAGCGGATTGGCAGCGGATAAAAGCCGAGCCCGCTGCCGGGATCGCCGACGAGGGCGGCAAAGTGCCCCGTCCGCCCTCTCAAAACGCGATGCGCGCGAAGCCCGTAGAGTCTGCTGCCATACCCGATGCCGCGGATATAGTTGCGGTGAAGGGTGCCGCTAACGTGCCTATGATAGACAGCCCGTTTGGATGGCGAATGCGCCTGCGCGGCCGCGCCTGGCGCAAATCCGAACGTCGCGACGATTGCAAGAAACCATGCCTTCCAGCCCCGGCGCATTGCCCTGATCTCCAAAGCTTCAGTTGTGACAAGCCGTCCTTTCCACGGACAACGGGCAGGCCACCCTTGCAGTTCCCTTGCCATCGCGCCGCGTTCAATCGCGTGGGGTAATACATTCCAAGCGCGAGGGTGCGTCCTGCGGGGAGCGGGCTTTCACGCGCCCATCAGCGCCGCCACATGCGCCGCAACGGAGCGGGCGAGCCCTTCGAGGTGATAGCCGCCTTCGAGAACCGAGACGATGCGGCCCTTCGCGTGTCTCTCGGCAATTTCCATGAGCCGCGCCGTTGCCCAGGCAAAATCCGCTTCGGCAAGATTGAGGCCGCCGAGCGGATCGAGACGATGCGCGTCGAAGCCGGCCGAGATGACGATCAAATCCGGACGAAACGCTGTTACGCGCGGCAAAAGCCGCAATTCCATCGCCTCCCGGAACACCGCGCCATCGTCACCCGCGGCGAGCGGCGCGTTGACGATATTGTCATGCTCGCCGCGCTCGTCGCGCGCGCCGGTGCCGGGGAACAGCGGCATTTGATGCGTCGAGGCATAGAGGACGGAGCGGTCGGACCAAAAAATTTCTTGGGTTCCGTTGCCGTGATGCACGTCGAAATCGAGGATCGCCACCCGTTCGGCGCCATGCACGGCTTGCGCGTGGCGTGCCGCGATCGCCGCATTGTTGAAGAAGCAAAACCCCATCAGCGAGGCGATCCCGGCATGATGACCCGGAGGACGCAACGCGGCAAAGGCATTTTTGGCGCCGCCGCGCATGACCTCGTCGACAGCCGCCGTGGCGGCGCCGATGCAATGGCCGATCGCGACAAAACTTTGCGCGCTCATCGCGGTGTCGGGATCGAGATAAACCATTCCGCGCGACGGTGTCGCGGCCTCGATCGCGTCAACATAGTGCGCGGGGTGAACACGCAAGATCGCCGCGCGGTCAACTCCTGGCGCATCCGCCCGGATCAGCGCCGCGAAGCGCTCGTGTTCGAGGGCCTCCGTTATCACCCGGATACGGTCTGGACGTTCTGGGTGCCCAGGCCCGGTATCGTGATCGAAATACGATGAGTGGCTCAAAAAAAGCGTGGTCACGGTGGACAAACTCGCGGAACGCGCCGCCGGGCAGCCGAGGTCTTGGGTTTTGCCGGGGCGCGGCCTCTTCCGGGTTTCCTGGATTTTGCCGGTTAAAAAGCTAAGAGCCGAGTTTGAGACTGCGGCCAATGTCCGTCTCCGCGGCCCTCCCCGTCACTTATGGCGCCCCAAGCCTTCTGTCCATTGGGCCACGCCGCGACAGTCGGTTTGCTCCGGCTCGCGCGACAGGGCCATACCAGAATGCGGAACGATAATTATATAACGAGGAAAACTTGGATTGTATTGGCGTCGCTGCGAACGACAACTCCGGGCATCCGGCGGATTTGGGGAGAACAGGGTGGCGCGCAGCTTGGCTGGGGAGATAGATAGCTTGCTGGCCTGGCGCGCCGGCGGACGGCTTCTTGTCGGACGCGAGCGCATCGCCCTGCTCGAAGCCGTGATGGAGCACAAGAGCATCACCAAGGCGGCGGACATGACAGGGTTCAGCTACAAGACCGCCTGGGACGCGGTTAACGCGATCAATAATCTTCTGCCGCGCCCGGCGTTCGTCACGCGCACTGGCGGTTCGCATGGCGGCGGCGCCGAAGTGACCGACGAAGGACGGCGATTGATCCTGACCTTCCGCCGTCTCGAAGAAAAACTCGGCCGCATTTCGGCGGCGATCGCGGCGGAAGGCTTGGAGCATGACCAAGACCTTCTCTTTTGGGGCATCGGTCTGAAACTCAGTGTCCGCAATGCGCTTTTCTGCAAGATTGTCAAAATCACGCGAGCTCCCATCAATATCGAAGTAAAGCTCGAAGTCTCGCCCGGCCTCATGATTACCACGGTCGTTACCAATGCGAGCGTGAACGAACTCGGTCTCGCGCCGGGCCGCTGGTGCGTCGCGATGGTCAATGCCTCTTCCGTCATGCTTGCGCAAAAGGACGCGGCGCCACGAATCTCGGCACGCAATAAGATCGCGGGAACCGTGGTTCGCCGTACCGATGACGGCGCCGATAGCGAGGTCACCATCGATATCGGCGGCGGCAAGAGCATCACCTCGGTTGTCACCCGCGAGGGCGCCGACGAGGCCGGAGCCGCGCCAGGTGCGCAAGTGCTAGCAATCTTCAAGACCTCCCACGTCATTCTCGCGAGCGATTGAGGGAAGATTATTCGCCGGTGGCGCGGCCAGCCCCATTTTTCAAACGTCAACTCGCTCGATCTGTTGGCTCCGGTCGAAACGGCCCCGATTTTCCTTCATCCACATCGGCGAGCCCCCTCGCGGGGAATACCCCCTTTATTGTGGAATGCCTTAATGACCAGGCAAGCTCAGCCGCGCGTCAGCGATCGTTTCGATCAGCGCCGCCATATCTTGCCTTGGGTCGCCAGAAGTTTTGCCAAGCGAAAGATGCTCGACCGTCACATTCGTTTGCTGCGCGCGCAAGCTGAGTTTGAAGACGAGCCACACGGAGCGGTGTCGAAACTCCATGTCGAGCGTAATTACTGGTGAACTATTCCAATCGAGTTGGAATTCCGCGCCCCAACCGAATGACAGTGTTCCTGGTTTAAAAAACAACTCCACCGACGAGTTTACAATATCCTGAATATTGGCAAACTTTTCGGCGTGGATGTAGGCGATGAAATCCGCGACGTCGACCAGCCGCAATTCGGCGGCAACCGGCTCGAAAGCCGTGCCGAGAGCGTTCGCGGGAAGTTCAACACGATCGTCGCGCTGCCCTAACAACATATGAGATACTTTCATTTCGCCGATGCCTTGCGCGGGGTTTTAGCATACAGAATGTGAATTAATTCCGCTACTGCTTTATAAAATTCAGCGGAATGGCCCGATCGACTTCAACGCTGTGGTACATGGATCTTACCAAGAGCTTGTCTTCAACGATTGGAATCGAATGCTGCTCGGCTATTTCCCGAAACTTTCTGGCTATGAGGTCTTTTCTTTTCAAAAGAACCAAGGGTGCGCCGCCTTGTTCCCGTACATAGCGAGGAGCTATAGCTTAATGGGTGAAATAGCCGGTTACCGGCAGCACGACACGCTTCGGCCGCCCACCCGGGGAAAATCATGCCGAACCCAAAGCGTCCTATCGGTAGCCTTCTGGTCCTAGGCGGCGCGCGGTCGGGCAAAAGCCGCTACGCGCAAAGCCTCGCGGAAGCCTCTCGTCTTCAAACCGTCTTGATCGCGACGGCGGAAGCCAAAGACGCCGAAATGGGTCAGCGCATCGCCCGCCACGCCGCCCAACGCGACGCGCGCTGGACCCTCGTGGAAGAGCCCGTCGCTCTTGCCGAGGCCCTCCGGCGGGAGGCGCGCGCGGATCGCATTGTCGTCGCCGATTGCGCGACACTTTGGCTCAGCAATCTTCTCTTGAGAAATGATGATCTGGCGGCCGCGACACAAGCTTTGGCGCAGAGCGTCGCCGGGTTAGCGGGTCCAGTGGTTCTTGTCTCGAATGAGGCAGGTTGCGGAATCGTGCCGGAGAATGCGCTTGCACGCGCGTTCAGGGACGCCCAGGGTCTCCTCAATCAGGCACTCGCGGAGGCTTGCGACGCGGTCGTTCTCGTCAGCGCCGGAATCGCGCTCCGCCTCAAACCCGCCCCGGAGCCCAATTTTCGTTTCTGACGAATCCCTCGCTCCTGCCGGGGTCAATCCACGAGGTTCGCCGGATAGTGTTGCGGGTCCTTTGGGATCGGGCTGTTGCAACTTTCAAATGAGGCAGGGGGGATTCGTTTTCGGCCGTGCGGCCGGTGACCGGGGATATCGGCTGCGCGTTATCGGTAAAGACCTTGAAATAGGGAGCCAAGGTATAGGGATTCCATTTCCCATAGCGCGGCCCCGACCTGGGCTCATCCTCGGACCCTTCCGGCGGCAAGGCTGGGCTCCAACCTGGATGCGTAATTCAGGAAAGCGTGCGGTTCCGCCGCAAAGCTGCTTGTGATAGCCTTGCAAATCCGGAGGCGAAGGCTTTATAATACACACTTGTATGTGAAATCAGTTATATTACAGGATAATTATGTGAGAACTGCCCTCTCCGCTCATTTGCGCCGGCTCGAATCGGAGGCGATCTTCATCATGCGCGAGGTGGCGGCGGAGTTCCAGCGCCCGGTGATGCTCTATTCCATCGGCAAGGATTCGAGCGCGATGCTGCATCTTGCCCAAAAAGCCTTCTCTCCGTCGGAACCGCCGTTTCCGCTGCTTCATGTCGATACCACTTGGAAATTTCGCGAAATGATCGCTTTTCGCGACCAGGCCGCGAAACGGGCCGGGATGGAACTTCTCGTCCACATCAACAAGGACGGCCTCGCGCGGGGGATTTCCCCGGTCGCGTCAGGGTCGTCCGTCCATACACAGGTGATGAAGACCGAAGGGCTGCGCCAGGCCCTCGATCTTTGGCATTTTGACGCGGCGTTCGGCGGCGCCAGGCGCGACGAGGAAAAAAGCCGGGCCAAGGAAAGGATTTTTTCGCACCGCTCCGCCGCCCATGCGTGGGATCCGCGCAACCAACGGCCAGAACTCTGGCAGCTGTTCAACACGAGGATCAAACCAGGCGAATCGATGCGGGTGTTTCCGCTGTCCAATTGGACCGAGCTCGATGTCTGGGACTATATCCTGGCCGAGAACATTCCGGTCGTGCCGCTCTATCTTGCCAAGGAGCGTCCGGTCGTCGAGCGCGACGGCGTGCTGATCATGGTCGATGACGAACGGCTGCCGCTGCGCCCTGGCGAAGTTCCGCGCATGGAGCGGATTCGTTTTCGCACGCTCGGCTGCTATCCCCTGACCGGGGCGATCCGCTCGCAAGCCGCGACGCTGCCCGAAATGATCGCCGAAATGCGCGCCTCAAGGACATCGGAGCGGGAGGGCCGTCTGATTGATCACGACAAATCCGGCGCGATGGAAAAGAAAAAGCGCGAGGGCTATTTCTGATGCTCGACGCGGTGCAAATAAACCCGCGGTCTGTTCTCGTGACGCAGGCGCGTCCCACGCTCAGATTGCTCACTTGCGGCTCGGTCGATGACGGCAAATCGACGCTGATCGGCCGCCTGCTCTACGAGCAGGGCCTCATTCTCGACGATCAGCTGGAAGCGCTCGCGCGCGACTCCCGAAAACACGGCACCGATGGCGGCAATATCGACTTCGCGTTGCTCGTGGACGGTCTCGAGGCCGAGCGCGAACAGGGGATCACGATCGATGTCGCCTACCGTTATGTTTCGACCGCGAAACGTTCCTTCATCGTCGCCGATACGCCTGGCCATGAGCAATATACCCGCAACATGGCAACCGGCGCGTCGGGCGCCGATCTCGCGGTTCTGCTCGTCGACGCGCGCAAGGGCCTCTTGACCCAGACCTGCCGGCATGCCGCGATCGTGTCGCTGACCGGCATTAGGCATGTGGTGCTTGCCGTCAACAAGATCGATTTGACCGGCTTCGACGAGGCGGGCTTCGCCAAGATCGCGGCCGATTTCGAGAGGTTCGCCGCCGCGCTCGATTTCAAGACGATCACGCCCATTCCGATTTCGGCGCGCCATGGCGACAATATTTCAAGAAAGAGCGCCAATACGCCTTGGTATCGCGGCCCGGCGCTGCTCGATTGTCTTGAAACCATCGATGTCACAGAAGACGGGGCCACCCGGCCGTTTCGCTTCGCCGTCCAATGGGTCAATCGCCCGCATCTCGATTTTCGCGGTTTTTCCGGCACCGTCGCGAGCGGAACGCTGCGTCCCGGCGACGACATCGCCGTCGCGGGTTCCGGCCGCCTCTCGCGGGTCGCGCGCATCGTCACCGCCGATGGCGACCTTCAAACTGCAACCGCCGGCGACGCCGTCACCCTCGTTCTGGCCGATGAGCTCGATATCGCGCGCGGCGATATTTTGTGCGATCCGAAAAACCGGCCCGAGGTCTCCGACCAGTTCGCCGCGCATCTCATTTGGATGAGCGATGGCAAGCTCTTGCCTGGCCGCTCCTATCTCATGAAAGCGGGCACCAGGACCGTTCCCGTCTCGGTGACCGAGCTCAAGCATCGTCTCGATGTCAATACGCTCGGCGAACTCGCGGCGAAAACCTTGAGTCTCAACGAAGTCGGCTTTTGCAATCTCGCCACGACCACGCCGGTCGCCTTCGACCCATATAAGGAAAATCATACGACCGGCGCTTTTATTCTGATCGATCGGATCACCAACGCCACGGCGGCCGCGGGGTTGATCGCTTTCGGGCTTCGCCGCGCGACCAACATTCATCTCCAGGGCCTCGCCGTCGCCAAGCAAGATCGCGCCCGGATCAAGCATCACCAACCCGCCGTTTTGTGGTTCACCGGCCTCTCCGGCTCGGGCAAATCGACAATCGCCAATCTCGTCGAATCCCGGCTTTACGCGCATGGCGTCCACACCATCATGCTCGATGGCGACAATGTGCGGCATGGGCTCAACAAGAATTTGGGCTTTACCGAGGCCGATAGGGTGGAAAACATCCGCCGCATCGGCGAAGTGGCAAGGCTGATGACCCAAGCCGGCCTCATCGTGCTTTGCTCCTTTATCTCACCGTTCCGGGCCGAGCGGAGGATGGTGCGCGAATTGCTCGACAGACATGAATTCATCGAGATTTTCGTCGCTACGCCACTCGAGGATTGCATCGCGCGCGATCCGAAGGGCCTCTACAAAAAGGCGATGGCCGGCGAGATCAAGAATTTTACCGGCGTCGATCAGAGTTATGAGCCGCCGGAAGCGCCCGAGCTTATCGTCGGGCTAGACAAACAGACCGCCGGGCAGGCGGCGGCGCAAATCGTCGCGCTGCTCACCGCGCGCGGCCTCATCGACCGCATCGACGATCTCGCCGCCGACTGGTCGATTTGAGGTTTCCTCACCTGGATGCGTGCATATTCGTCAGGCCTAGGCCGTGTGCGGCAACGAGCTCGGGGTGATTTTAGGTTCGGTGGCGCTCACGGTTGTCTTGTGCTTGGAGCTGCAATTTTCCTCCGGGAGCGGCATACCTCGATTTTATTCGGGCATCTACGCTCTGAGCATGAAACCTCCCATGCATGGTTAGCCGGACCGAATCCCATCATGCGGTAGGCGTCGCTCCCGATCAGCGGGGCCGCTTTACTCATCCAGCGACGCTCTGAGGTCTTCCTCCTCATCAGCCTCAAATTCGTCCTGTGCAGCGTAGTTAAATTCGACGCGACTCTGCGTGATTATCTCTGTCATTACATCGATAATTTTGCCATTTCTGAGCACCTTTGCCAAATTTTCAATCAAAATCGGTATGTCAATGATTTCATCAATAGCATAAATATAGCTCTTTACGACGGCTTTTTATCTTACAATTCTCTAGAGCTTGCTGTTCGATATTTCTGGATATGATAGATGTATCATCAGCTCACTTTACAACAAATGCAAGCGGAATTCTCTGGATCTTGTCTATGTCCATAAAATACTTGTTAACATCAATAGCCTCGGTGAACTGAAAAAATCGACCAAGCGGTTTCATAACGAACTGAATAACTACCGGCGTCAGCCGGTAGTTATTCAGTGTCTTCTTCGAGGTCCAAACCCTCGCCTTCAAGTCGGAACAAGGAGGTGAATTACGCCGAGTTAAGGTGGAAAGTTTGACTGCGGACCGCGGCGCCAAACGTCGGGGAGAAACATTCCGGGTTCGCACGAACTTTCTGAAGCTCCGGAAGGTCTGTTGCGATGCATGAGGTCCATCCGGCAATCATAGTCGTGGCTTACCGAAGCCGCTAAAATCCCAGCGCTGAATCCAGCCGGATTTTGATCGAGCTGTTATCGTGCTCGATCAAATTATCCAAGGATCTTGAGATCACAACTTGATTTGCTTGCCTTCCCGCGCCGGAATGACGCCTTCTTCACATGCTTGCCTTACGAGACCGGATTTAGGCTATTGTCCGGTTTGGAGCGCCGGGGATTGCCGGCGCCGGCAGGAAAGGATTTCCAAGTGCGAAACATGGTATGGGGGCACGGCTTGCGGGCTCTTGCGGCGAGCGTATTTATATGCGCCGGCGTGCGGGCGGCCGCGCCAGCCGACGCGGCCGGGCGTTACTCCATCCTGCGCGACGGCGGCAAGGATACCGGATGCATGCTGACCTTGAACAACCAAGTGAAGGCGCGGGGCAGGCAGAAAGCTTCTCTCGCTCCCGGTTGTCGCGACCAGGGGATCGTGATTTTCGATCCGGCCGGCTGGCAAATCGTCAACGGCCGCCTCGTGTTGACCGCGCGGAAGGGGCACAAAACCTATCTTGATGCGCAACCGGACGGTACCTGGAAAAAAGACCCAAAGGAAGGCAAAAGCCTCACCCTGAAGAAATTGTAACGAGATATTTGGATTTTCCCGCGCGCCGCAGCCCACTTCAGGGAGGACGGCGTTGAACGGATGGCCCGCCCCATCTGCAAGTGGTGATTCTCATCTGGTTCTGTTCAGTCTGCTTCAACGTATCCGGTCTCGGGGTCTTGTCCCCGGCCAAGATGGAGATCCGCGCGGCCCGATCCTCATAATCACAGCGGCCTCGAATCACGGCCGACTCGAAGGGCCGTTCAACGGTTCAGGTTTTCACGCCGCCGTTCGACTGCCGGGCGATCTTCCTTTCACCGCACGCGGACTCCGGCGACCCGCCGGCGCGATGAACACCGCCCGGGCAATCTCCTCCATGCCGCCGCCATTTCGCAGCCGGCGTCATCGGCGCCGCCATGCGCCAGGACCGCCCAGGCGATGCGCGCCAGCTTGTTGGCCAGCGCAACAACGGCAACGTTCTTGTGCGCCCGCGCCAGAAGCCCGCGCGCCCACCGGCCAAGAGGCGTCTCCCGCTCGACGAGGTAAGGCAGCACGGCTCTTGCGCCATGAATGAGATTCTTTCGAAGATAGCGATTACCGCGCTTGCCGATGCCGGGCAGGCGGGGCTTGCCGCCGGCCGTCATCTGGCGCGGCGTCGGCCCGGGCCACGCCGCCATGTCCCGTCCGCGCCGGAAGGCCCTTGCGTTGCCGGCGGCCGCCGCTAGTGCCGTGGCGTTGATCGTCCCGGTCCCGGGAATCTTCGTCAGGCGCCGCGCCGTCTCATCCGTAAAAGTTGGGATTTGAGATTTCGGGCGCTGCCGCGGGACATCGCAACCTGCCATTCATCTCTTGGCGGCGAATTTCCGCCGTTGGATGAATGGCGAAATCCGGCGTTGACCGATGGATCGAATCCAGGCCTTTACATCTCACCGTTCCGCGCCATTTGGACAAACTCTTTGTCAAAGACGGAAATACGCTCGTCGAGCGCCCGCCATTCGGCGCGCGGGTCTTCGCTCGGAACCCGCACGCGCGGGCTCGATGCCTCGATCCCATCTTCATCCGCGAAAGCCGGAAGCTGTTCTTCCAGTTTGCGCCGGCCTTGCGGCGCCACGATCCCGCGCTCCAGCAGCAGCGCCCGCAAATGGTTGATCAACTGTAAAAGACTGAATTTGAGCTTTCAGTCACTGCCGCGAGAAATCGCAACCTGCCATTCCTCTCATGGCGGCGAGTTTGGCGAGGTGGAGTCGATTCCGTCAAGGACGCGAGCCGCGCTCGCGCCGGCGGGGCCGGTGCCATAGCCCGTTACTTGCAACGGGCGTTCTTCCGAACGCCCTATGGCATCCTTGCCAGAATCAACTCCGCCTCGCCGATAATGCTTGGCCCGTGCGATGAATGGCGAAATCCGACGTTGACCGGTGGATCAAATCCCAACTTTTACAGATCAACGCGGTGCGCTCCGGCACCAAGCGTTCGCGTGCCCGGTGCGGCGCCTGAATGTCCGGCCGCGCCTGGCTCTTGACCTCGGCAAACCGCATCGCCGGCCGGCTCGCCGCCGCCGCGATCGCCGCGGCATCCAGATCGCCGTTCTTCCGCGCCTTCGGTAAAGTCGAGGACGGGCGCGGTGGCTTGGGCCATGCGGCAACGCTCCGTTTCCCCTCCCCGCTCATCAAACCGGACGTGCGGATTTCCCGCATCCGGCTTTCCGACTGGCTTCATCGTAAGGCACACGTCGGGACCTTTCGCGCCCGCGACAAAAGCGCAGCACGCCCAGTTCCTCGTAGACGGTCTCACGAGAAAACCGCGTTGTGCCGCGCCCCGGCGCCTTGTGTCGTCTGCGCAGGAAATTACGCACGCGATCATAGACATGATCGTCAACAGCCCGATACACCGATGCGAGGGCGCCATGGGAGAAGTAAGCCGGCCAGCCGCCCAACAGGCGGTTCAGTCGAGCTTGCACTTCAGGCCAGGCGCCCTTGTTCCCCGGTGTCAGCAGTTCGCTGACTTTCGTCTTGATCCGCCGCACGCTCTTCTTGGACGGGCTTGCGCCCAGATACCAACGCCCGCCTTCGGGAAAGTGGCGTGGTCCCAGCGTATAGCCAAGGACATCGAAGCTTTCCTCTCGGGCGTTCTTCACCGAGGTTTTCGCCTCGTTGAGCGCCAGCCCGAGCTTCGTCATCACAGCCTTCGTCCACGCCAGAGCCTCCTCCGCATGTCCGCGGCTAAGGATGACGAAATCGTCGGCGTAAGAGACGACGTGTGCACGGAATGCTTCGCCGCTTCCAGAAAGGCGCCAATGCTTCAGGAAACGGTTTATGTAAACGACCGGGAGCAGCGGGCTCACGACGCCACCCTGAGGCGTGCCGCGCTTGCTGCTCCTGCCGCCGCTCATGCGCCGCGTCCCGTCGCCATCCCGCTCTTCGACCGGTGCTTGCAACCACAGCTTGATCAGCCACAGCACATGCCGGTCAACGATGCGTCGGGCCACCGATTTGAGGAGGTCCGAATGCGGGATCGTGTCGAAATATTTCGACAAATCAGCGTCAACCACGCCGGTGTAGCCCCGGCAAATCAACCGGTGCGTTTCCTTGACCGCATCGACCGCGCTGCGGCGCGGGCGATAGCCATAGGCATTGTCCTCGAAGTCCGCCTCGAAGACCGGCTCCAGCACGATCTTGGTGGCGGTCTGGGCCACCCGATCCCGGATCGTCGGGATGCCGAGCGGACGTTCGCCGCCGCCCGGCTTCGGGATCGCCACCCGCCGCACCGGATCGGGCCGATACGTCTTCGAGATGAGTTCCTCGCGCAAGCCCGCCAACCAGACTTCCACGCCCGACGCGTCGATCTGCTTGAAGGTCACCCCGTCCACACCTGGCGCTCCCGCATTGGCGCGGGCCAGCGAATAGGCATGTCGAAGAATGTCCTCACGGCAGATCTTGTCGTAAAGCAGGTAGAAGCGGAAGGCGGGTTCCGCCTTCGCCTTACAATAAAGCTTTCTCTGAAGGTTCCTGATCTTTTCGGGCGTTTCAAGGCGCATCGCCAATCACCTCTTCTTCGCCATCTTCGAAAGCAGGCCAGAAGTCAGGGTCCTTTCCTCCACCGGAATTACCCGGCCCCGACGGTCATACGGCCCTGTCCGACTCCCGCCCGATCCACCGCCATGAGCGATGTTGAAGCCGCGACCTCCGATCGAACGGGTCTCCCTCGATTACCCGCATCACCCTTCCAACGTGCCGTGCCCATTACCCCGGTGGACCAGACGGGTGCATGTGTCGATTGCTTCCCCATCCGCGCGGCCTTCCCCGCCCTATGGCCGGGTCGACATCCACATTGTTTCTTTCGAGGCCTGCTTAGGCTTCACTCGCGTTACAGCCCGCTGGATCGCTCAACCGCCCAAGGCGGCCTTTGTCACGAGGCTCCGGCCCGTCCGATTGCTCGTCCAAGCCGCTCGTCAGCTTCCAGATCAATCGACAACTCTCTGGGTGGAATCTTCCTCCACAAGTGATACGCGCCTTCGAGGCGCACCATACGGGCGCACATATTCCGGCGGCATCAGCCGGACCTCGTGTCCGGCGCGGCGAACACCCGGCCCAAATGGCGCGCGCCGCGGCACGCCTCCATCGCCACGACGCAACGCTCGGGGCTCGTGACGAAGCTCTCCAGCGGGCTTCGCCGCATCCGGCGCCTCAAAACAATCCGGCCCGAAGCGTCCAAACCAGCCAGGCCGCAAGAGTTCTTGCCAAGATCAATCCCAATCAAGATCAATCCCAATGATGAAGATGTCCATCGGTCCGCTCCTCTCTCTCAAACAAACCACGATCCCAACGGATCGCGGCGAAAGCGGCGGGCCATCCCATAATCACAAGCAATTCACGGGATTCAAGTAGTTTCAGAACATGGACTGAGAGGTTGGCCGGTTCTCCCGGCAATCATGGAATTATCGTGATGTTTAGTACCACCTCTACGTCATGCACATCTGATCATATGCAAACTCATTTTGGCAACTGGTTGGGTTTGCCTGAACTCTCCCCTTTCCAGGCGGGGTCGTGTCCCCAGAGGTGATGTAGCAGCTCGGGAGCAAGCCGCTCGCGAAGCGCGCTTTTCATGGCGCCGTGAGCCGAGCGAGCGGCTTGCGGCGGTCATCGGCGATTCTCCGGTAGGGTCGGTTTGCGATTCGCAACGCAACCGAGGAAACGACCGGTGACCAACGAGATGATGAACCTTCGCGCGCTGGTGGAGAAGACCCCCGGCGCCGATATTTTGCGCGAGATGATCGGCTTCGCCGCCGAGCGGCTGATGGAGCTGGAAGTTGGCGCGAAGACGGGCGCCGCCCACGGCGAGCGTTCGCCGGAGCGGCTCGTTCAACGCAACGGCTATCGCGACCGCGATGGGGAGACGCGCGCCGGCGCCGTGGAGCTGCGCATTCCAAGGCTGCGCAAGGGCTCCTATTTTCCCAGCTTCCTCGAACCACGCCGCATGGCCGAGAAGGCGCTGACCGCCGTCATTCAGGAGGCTTACGTCCAGGGCGTCTCGACCCGCTCGGTCGACGATCTCGTGAAGGCCATGGGCGGCGCGGGCGTTTCCAAGAGCCAGGTCAGCCGGCTGTGCGAGGAGATCGACGATCGGGTGAGGGCCTTTCTCGACCGGCCTATCGAAGGCGACTGGCCCTATCTGTGGATCGACGCCACCTATGTCAAAGTCCGCCAGAACGGCCGCATCGTCTCGGTGGCCGTCATCATCGCCGTGGGCGTCAACTCGGACGGACGGCGCGAGGTTCTGGGCATGGACATCGGCCTCTCGGAGGCCGAGACCTTCTGGACCGAGTTCTTGCGCAAGCTGCGGCGGCGCGGCCTGCGCGGCGTCAAGCTTGTCATCTCTGACGCGCATGAAGGCATCAAAGCCGCCGTCTCCAAGCTGACGAACGCGAGTTGGCAACGCTGCCGCGTTCACTTCATGCGCAACGCGCTCGCCCGCGCCGGAAAAAGCGGGCGGCGCGTCGTCTCCGCCTTCATCGCCACCGCTTTCGTCCAGGATAATGCGGAAGCCGCCAAGGCCCAGTGGCGCAAGGTCGCCGATCAGTTGCGCCCCAAATTGCCCAAGCCCGCCGCCTTCATGGACGAGGCCGAGGCCGGCGTTCTCGCCGACATGACCTTTCCCAAGGATCACTGGCAGAAAATCTATTCGACGAACGGCCTGGAGCGGCTGAACGGCGAGGTCAAACGGCGCACCGAGGTCGCCGGCATCTTCCCCAACGAGGAGGCGATCACCCGGCTGATAGGCGCCATCCTCTTGGAGCAAAACGACGAATGGGCCGTGCAGCGCTCCCGTTACATGACCCTGGAAACCATCGCCCCTTTGAGCGATGATGCAATCGTCAGACTGTCCGCCGTGACCGCCTGACCAACCCGGCCCTGGCCGGTGAACGCGGTGATCATCCCGCGCCAGTTACACCACGCCAAGGGACACGATCCTCGTCACAGATCAATGACGATATCGCCGTCGGGTTGGGAGCAGCAGATCAGTACATTGCCGTGCGCCGGTGCATCGACCGGATCTGGCCGGTAGCCGACCGTCCCGGCCACAAGTCCGGACTCACAAGTGTGGCAGACCCCGGTTCGACACGACCAGCGCACAGGTACGTCGCACGCTTCGGCAAGCTCGAGCAGGCTCTGGAACGCCGGCCCGCAGCGAACATTGATACCGCTCCGGGCGAATGAGACCAATGGTCCCGCGCCGGGGGGGCCTGCCGGCAAGTGCGGCGGCCGGCGCGGCGACGCGGCGACGCCCGGGGTATTGGATGGACCCGCGCCGAAAATCTCGGTGTAGATGCGACTTGCGGCGATGCCCCAAGCCGCGAGGCCGGCGGTCAAATCGCTCATGAAGGCGGTCGGTCCACAGATGTAGAAATCGCCATTGCGCGGCACGCCAAGCTCCTGGAGCACTCGCATGTCCAAGCGTCCGGGAGCGTCGAAATCCACGCCTGGCCGATCCTCGGGATCAGGCGAGCTGTAGCGAACGTGGCTGTGGCCGTGGGCCAAAGCTTTGAGGAGGGTGCGCGTCTCAGCTGCAAAAGCATGCTCGCGGCGGTCGCGGGCGCCATGAATCCACCAGACTTCCCTCGGCGATGCCTCGGCCGCCAACGCGTGGAGCATTGCGAGCACGGGGGTCGCCCCAATGCCCGCGCTCAGCAGAACGACGGGCGCGTCGCCTGGTCGAAGCGTGAATGCGCCCCGCGCCGCGCTCGCGTCCACCGCGTCGCCGACCTGCAGCTTCTCGTCGATGTAAGTGCCGGCTGCGCCGTGGGCTTCCCGCTTGACGCTCACGCGATAGCGCTCGGCACTGGGCTCGCCCGACAGCGAGTAGCTGCGCGTCAGCGCGGGTGCATCGGGGGAAGGCCTTAGCCGCACCGCGACGAACTGGCCAGGCAGAGCCGCAGTGAGAGGGGCCCCATCCGCGGGCTCAAGCACCAGCGAGATGACGCTGCTGCTCTCGCGCACCTTGCGCGATACCCGTAGCGGGCGGAACCCCGGCCACGCTGGAGGCGGGCCGGACGCCTGAGTGAGCCCGGCGTTTCCTGTCGTCGCGCCACCGCCGCGCTCCTGAGCGAGCAGCGCCACGAGGGAACCACGCCAGCCGGCGCTTAGTGCCGGGATGTGCAGGGCGCGCTCCAGCTGACTGCGAGGGTGGCCGGGCATGTACAGCAGCGCATTGATCTCGAAGACGCTCATGCGTTCGGGGCCTGACGCGACCCGCAGGATCTCGTCGCCGGCCTCCACTTCGCCTTCCTCCAGCACACGCAAATAGAAACCGGGTCTGCCGTGCGCGACCAGCAGCGCGGCCATCTGCGGCTCCTGCATCCGGATGCCCACCCGGTAACAGGTAACGCGCGGCTGCGTCACTTCGAACAAAGCGCCGCCGACCCGGTAACGGTCGCCGATACAGACCTCCTGGTCGGACAGGCCGTCGATGGTGAAGTTCTCCCCGAACTGCCCATAGGTGAAGTCGGTTCGACCGAGTTGGCTTTGCCAATAGTGATAGGAGTCGATCTGATAAACGAAAACGGCCCGTTGCTCGCCGCCGTGCCCAGCCAGGTCCCCTTGCCCGTCGCCGTCAATGTTGAGCCGCCGTACCATGCGCCCGCCTTGAACTGGCGCCTTCCAAATGGCGGTGCGGACGGTCTTGCCTCGCCACGCGATGTCGCGCGGCAGACCCACGTTGACTGAAAGCAAGCGTGGCAACACTTTCTTCCCCACCATGACCCCCACAATTTGAGCAAGTGAACGCTAACGACAAGATGCCAGGAAGGCTGCCTTCAGCTTCTCTTTGATGTAGATGTCCTCGACCCTCGCAGTCCGCCGCTCGATCACAATGAACATCGCCTGTCGTGTCGCCTTGGCGGCGATGCCGCGCAATTCAAGGCACCGCAGCCGCGCGCCACGGACGCACTCCCGGCGAGTTCGCCATCGCTTGGACGCTGCGATTGCCCTCCGTCACCGGCGCCATCGTTGGTGCGGCGCCCGCGACGCAAGAGAGTTTCCTGATCCTTGGGCGGGAATCCTGCGTGGTCGAAAACGATGTGGGGACTGGCGTGTACACGGTGATCCGAGTTCAAGGCCGGGGCTTGAGCTCAGAGAGAACGGTGGGAACGAGCTCCGAAACGGTCGGATGTATGTGCACGGCGCGCTGAAGCGTCGTGTAAGGCATTTTGGCATACATGATATCGAGAATGCCGTGGACGGCCTCGTCGCCGCCGACGCCAAGGATGGCGGCCCCGAGAATCTCCTGTGTGTCGGCATCGACGACGATTTTGATGAAGCCTTGCGTCTCTCCCTTCTCGATGGCGCGCGCCACCCTAGTCATTGGCCGAGTTCCGACCAGGATGCGCTTTCCAAAATGCCGTGCCTCGGCCTCCGTCATACCGGCGCGACCGAGCGGCGGATCTACATAAAGGGCATAGGCGGGAAGACGGTCGCTGACGCGGCGGCGATCGCCATCGAGAAGGTTGGCCGCGACGATCTCGAAGTCGTTGTAGGAAGTATGGGTGAAAGCGCCCTTGCCGTTGCAATCGCCGAGCGCCCAGACGCCGGGCACGTTCGTATGCAGCTGGTCGTCGACCATGATGTAGCCGAGTTTGTCGGTTTCAATTCCGGCTCTGTCGAGGCCCAGATCGTCCGTATTGGGGCGCCTACCGACGGCCAGCAACACATGCGAGCCGACGACCCCTCGGTCGCCTGATTCGCAATCCACACCGACCGCGATATCTACGCCGCGCTGCGCAAAGCTGATGCATTCGGCCCTGAGACGAATGCGGATGCCCTCCGCCTCAAGTATATCTTGCACCGCTGCGGAAACTTCCTCGTCCTCGCGCTGGATAAGGCGCGGCCCTTTCTCAACGACGGTCACCTCGCTGCCAAACCGCCGGTACATCTGCGCGAATTCGAGCGCGACATAGCCACCACCGACAATGACGAGGTGACGCGGCAGGACATCGAGATCCAGCATGGAGGTATTGGTCAAGTAGTCGACCTGGTCGAGACCAGCCATGTCGGGCACGAGCGCGCGGCCTCCTACGTTGAGGAAGATGCGATTGGCCGATAGCAATTCTTCTCCGACCCTGACTTCGCGCAGTGTCTCGAAGCGGGCATGGCCTTCGTAGACTGTGCAATTGGCCAAGCGTTTTAGCCAGGCCTCCAGGCCGGTGCGCGAATTACCCGAGACGGCATCCTTTCGGGCCTTCACCCTTTTCATGTCGACGCCGACAGCCCCGCCGATCGTCAAGCCATAGTCCGAGGCGCGCCGCGCCATCCGAGCGGCATAGGCACTGGCGATGAGCGTTTTCGTGGGTGTGCACCCCGTATTGACGCAGGTTCCGCCGATGAGCTTGCGCTCAATGAGGGCGACGCTCATGCCTGCCCCGGTGAGGCGGCCGGCCAGAGATGGCCCGGCCTGCCCCGCTCCGATGATAATCGCGTCGAACGTCTTGGTCATGAGAAAGACATCACAATCAGAATCGCGCCCCCGATCGCAATCGCGTCCTCAAGGAGTGCGATTGGAAGGCCCCTGCCGCCGCTCCCCGCCACCAGCCTTGTCCGGAACTCGGAGCCGCCGAGCGTTCCGGCGATGGCGCCTATGACGCCAACCACGAGGCCGGCGATCCATGTCCCGCCTGACACCCCGAGCGCCGTGCCGCACAACCCTCCGGAAACGACCCGCGCACTAAACTGCATTGGGACCTTGCGGCTCGGCGTCTTCGGGAGCTGATCGGTGACGAGTTCCGCAAGCGAGAGCGTATGTATGGTGTCCAGGCGTAGCCCAGGAAGGCAAGCCATGTGCCTTCCAGATGCATTCGGCCAAGGTATGCGGCCCAGCTCACCACAGCAGGCGCCGTCATCGTCCGAAGGCCTGCAACGACGCCGATCAATAGTGCCAAGACATAGACGGACATGGGACGATTGTAACAGCAAAGTCCGGTCCGGGCACTTACGTTCCGCACTATAAGCGGCCATCTCCGGCGGCTTGTGCGATCCACTAGTGTAGTGTCTCGTGCAAAAGGATTACAATTTATCCTGGCGCGCGAGCGGTGGCATTTTCAGCGCCGCTCTGCCGCGATTGACCTTGAGGATGATGGCGTTGGCGGATTTTGTCCAGACGAAAGGCGTCGGATCGGCATTGTTGTGCTTGATATAGTCGTGGATGGCGGCTTCAAGTTCCGGCACGCTCGTGAAAACACCGCGGCGAATACGCTCCGTGGTGATCTTTCCGAGCCAGCGTTCGACGAGGTTCAACCACGATGACGAGGTTGGAATGAAGTGGAGGTGAAAGCGCGGGTGTTTGGCGAGCCAATCCCTGACTTCCTGTTTTTTATGGGTCGCGTAGTTGTCGGCAATGCCGTGAATGTCGAGTCGTTTGGGCGTGTTGCGGTCGATGGTTTTTAGAAAAGCCAGAAATTCCTGATGCCGATGGCGCTTCATGCACTGACCGATGACTTCGCCTTTCAGGACATCGAGCGCGGCAAACAATGTGGTTGTCCCGTTGCGCTTGTAGTCATGCGTCAGGGTGCCTTGGCGGCCTTTCTTCATCGGCAAGCCAGGCTGGGTGCGATCAAGTGCCTGGATCTGGCTTTTTTCGTCGATGCAGAACACCAGCGCGTGTTCCGGCGGGTTCATATACAGGCCGATAACATCTTCAAGTTTTTCGATAAAATGCGGATCGTTGGACAGTTTGAACGTCTTGACCAGATGCGGTTTCAGGCCGTGCGCATCCCAAATCCGCTGCACCGAAGCTTTGCTGACACCGCTGATTTTAGCCATCGAGCGGCAGCTCCAGTGCGTCGCGTGCGCGGGCGGGGTCAAGGTTTTTTCAACGACTTCGGTTTCTTTTGTTGGTGGCAAAGGTTTGAAGCTGCGTCCCCGGGGACGATCTTGATAAAGCGCGTCAACGCCGCCTTCGGCAAAGCGGTTGCGCCAGCCGATGATGGTTGGACGCGATGTGCCAAGTTGTTTCGCCAGCGCGTTGGTTGATTTTCCTTCGGCCGCACCCAGAATAATCCGCGCCCGCAAAGCGATGCGCTGCTCCGTCTTGCCGGAACGCGCCAGCCGTGCCAAGGCCGCCTTGTCCGCGGGCGTCATGTCGAGTGCCGGGCTGCCTGTCCACATGCAGCGCAGTATACACGTCCCGGATCACATTGTAAAGCGTTGCATGAGACTATACAATAGCCTGCATCCAGATCGCGATCCGGCGACTCGCGCGTTAGTTGTCTTTTGAGTCAGGCTCTAAGTCGATTTACTTCTCTATACCCGGTTCACGTCATGACCCGAAAATCTTTGGGTGAGATGACACGAAAATTGTCGGTGACCGAATCACAAAAATCCGCCCAATTTCGGGGGACTTTGTCGCGCAAGAAATCAAGCGTGGCGTCGGCGAATTGTCCGCATGTGGCGTAGCATTTGTTGTGCGTGACATTCCTGTGCATGGG
The DNA here is from genome assembly GCA_963706215.1 of uncultured Alphaproteobacteria bacterium. Taxonomy (GTDB): domain Bacteria; phylum Pseudomonadota; class Alphaproteobacteria; order Rhizobiales; family Beijerinckiaceae; genus Methylocapsa. The sequence continues at coordinate 2,468,232 of OY970154.1, forward strand.
GCCCCATAGCCGCTCGATCGGGTTCAGGTGCGGGCAATAGGGCGGGACGAAATGCAGCTTGATCCGGCACCCTGGCCGGGCGAGCCATTCCCGCACGAGCTTGGCATGATGATAGCGCGCGTTGTCAAGAAAGACATGGACGGGCACGAGCATCGGATGGAGCACCTCGATCAATTCCAGGAGCTTTATCGTCGAGGCGGCGTCGATGGTCATGGCCTCGATCATCCGGGTTTGGCCGGTCTTAAAGATCGATTGCGCCGTGAATGTTGATGCGCTGACGCCCGCTCGTTTGCTCGATCGCGAGCTTCTCTTGGCGCGGCGCCCAGCAGCCGGCAGGCCGCGCGGCATGGCTTGGATGGACCGCGTCCGCGAACAGCACGGCTTCATTGTCCGCCAAGGAATTCAAGAGCTTATCGTAGCTCTCGATAAACGCCTTTTGCTTCTCTTCGTCGAGCTTGCGCGGGATCGCGCCGGGCTTGTGGTATTCGAGACCCAGGCGATGCAAAAGCGCGATCAGTCCCGACCGGCTTTCCTATACGAGGCCGGATTCCTTCTCGATCCAGGCGCCGGTCTGGCGTGTCGAACGCGGCAACGCCGCGCCAACCCACGCCTTCAAATCATTCTCCTGCTTCACACTCAGATAGCTTGCGCTCCCGCCGGCATCGAAGCTGGTAATGCCCTCGATTCCGCGTTGCTCGAAGAGCTTGCGCCAGCCGCGGATCGTGTCGTCGTCGAGCAAAAACGCATGGGCGGCTTGCTGACAGCTCCACCCCTTGTCCAAAAGCACCAAGGCATTCGCACGCCGCGTCACCCGGCAAGGCGAAGACGCATCGCGGGCTAGCGCCGTGAGCGCCTTGCGATCTTCTTCGCTGAGGAAGCCAGACTGAGCCATCCGCGCAGCAGAATCCGCCCAATCGGAAAACACAAGAAATTTCTCCCGGCTCTTCAATGAGTCGGGGTATATCTACCGTCCGCTGCCGCTGCCGCTGCCGCTTTCGCTATCGCTGGTTCGCTCGCAACATTAAGTGCGTTCGTAGTCAAACACCGATGGCAAGGTTTTTTCTTGTCGCCGTCGCTCCCCGCAATGATCATGGCCTGCTTCGCCGCCGCAGTGCCGTTGGGAGCCCACGATCCCTTGCTGCTGTTCCTGGGGTTGCTCACCTTGCTCAACGCGCCTTTCGACAGGGCCTCACTTGGCTTGACGCGGGCGCTGCGGCGGCGCGGGCCGGAACTTGGAGGATGGTACCCTTATTTTCTGGCGCTCGTTGATGCGGCTCTCGCGACCCTTATCATCGCGCTCCTTGCGCTTACCATGGTGCTAGGCGTGCAGACGTTCGACGAACTTGCAGTGCATGGCGGCGGCAAGCCTGTCCTGCCATTGGACACGCTCTTCGACGGCATCGCAAAGAATCCGGCGGCGCCGGAATATTGGTGGGCCTATGCGCTCTTGCTCTCGTCGATGATCCCGAGCCTCATCAATCTCATGATCAGCGGCATGGCCTTCACGCGCGGGATTCCATGGCTGGCGCGGCTTCTCTTGCAATGGATTCCCGAGGGCAAAGCCGTGCTGGAGTACAAGCGGCAACCGGCGGCCATAGGATTGACGGTCCAGATGTTCGCGGGCGCAGGTCTCGGCATCGCGGCGCAGGGGTTCCTCGCCTGGAGCCTCATTTTCCATGTCATGCCCTGGATCGGCCTCGACCTGCTCGACATGGCCCGCGCCGTCGCGGCTTTCGACCTTCCGGCGCGGGTGGCGCAACTTTTCATCAGCTTACGATAACCGGCTACCGTCTTAACCACATCGGCCGTCAGACTTAACCCACAACCGTGCCGCGCGGCTTTCCCCTGGATTGAATTCGGGAGTCGTGACCATGGCGAATTTTGTACATTTAAGTGTTCGATCGTCCCCATCTGACCCCCTCCGGCGCCGCCGCGCGCGGTCAACGACTAGTGTATAGTCTCACGCAACGCTTTACAATGTGATCCGGGACGTGTATACTGCGCTGCATGTGGACAGGCAGCCCGGCACTCGACATGACGCCCGCAGACAAGGCGGCCTTGGCACGGCTGGCGCGTTCCGGCAAGACGGAGCAGCGCATCGCTTTGCGGGCGCGGATTATTCTGGGCGCGGCCGAAGGAAACTGAACAACCCTCGCCTATAAGGCGAGGGGCATCGTACTAAACTCACTTTCAGTGTGCCAGATATTTCAGTGAGTTGAGTTGGAGTTTCGGGGACAGGAGTTGGGTGAGGAAAGCGCTTATTTGGGGAGGATTTGCGGCGGCGAAGATTTTCCGCAACGCGGATAGGCCGAGGGCAAACAGCGACCACGCCCGGCGGCCGTGTTTTTTGATGGGGATTGACCGCCGCCGCGCCGCCGCCACACCTGTTTTAACGGAAAGTGCCACGGCCAAAGCCAGCAACGCCAAGAGGGTGGACAGCTTATCGGCGTTGGTCAGATGCGTGTCCTCCAGATTGAAGCCCTTGGTTTTCAGGTTGCCAAACATGGTTTCGATGGTCCATCGCTGGCGATAGCGGGCCAGCGCATGATGCGGCTTGCTGGAACAGGCCAGCGCCAAAAGTTCGCCCGAGGCGATCCGCATGATCGCGAGCCGTATGGGTGGCGACGGCGCCTGCCCGTTTTGCCCAAGCCGGCAAGCGCCCTTGAGGATCGTTTTCTGGCCTTTGTTCAGATGCCGCGCAATGTTGGCGATCGTCCATGTCTCGTAGCCCTCGCGCACGACATGTTGGTTCTCGCGCAGCCGCAGAATGAACGGGATCTTCGCCTCATGCAGGTAAGCCATCCATACGTCGCCAATGAACTCGCGGTCGCCCATGAGCGAGGCGATCTTCAGGTCTGGAAACACAGCACGCAGACGATCCAGAAGACCGGTTCTCTCAAGTGTGTTCGAGTTCCCCGCCTTTGGCAGCAGCGTCCATATCAGAGGTATCCCCATGCCGTTCCAGATCACCGAAACCATCAGGATGTTGATCGTCGTTTTACCGAACTCCCAGTTGGTCCGATCCACGGCCAGAACCCAAGGCTTGCCGGAAAGTCCCAAAAGATCGACGACCACGCACGCGGCCGCCGCGCCGTCCAGTTTGACATGCTGGAAAAATCGATAGAACCGCCGCCGCACGGAATCTGTTTGCGCCGGGCTCGCGACATACGCCGCCAACCGCCACAGGCAGATCGTGCCTTGCTGCATGATCAATAGCGCCAGCCACGCCAGCGTCTCACGCCTTGTGTCCGACAATTTGATGTGATTTTCTACGGCCTTGGATAGGGCATTCGAGAATAATGGTTGCATCTAGGCGATCCTTCTCTTGCCGAAAAGAATCGCCTTTATGAATCATCTCAATGCCTTATCCAACCGCGTCTAGTACCGGGGGCGAGGGGTTCAAGAGGGGTCGATTTGAAATCGACTGTCATCCTCCACGGCCTCGCCCTCCTGTTCATTGATGTACTCGTTGATCATCTCGTCGGTGATTGTACCGGAGGTCACTGCAAAATATCCCCTCGCCCACAGGTGGCGTCCCCAGTACTGCTTCTTGAGATGCGGGAATTCCTGGAACAGCATGCGCGCACTCGTGCCCTTGAGCCATTGCACGATCTGGCTGATGTTGTGATGCGCTCGATAGCTGATGAACATGTGCACATGATCGGCCCCCACCTTGCCCGAGATGATCTGCAACTCGTTCTCCGCGGCAATTTGCCTTAGAAGATCGCGGACTCGTATTGCAACCTGCCCTGTCAACACCCGCTTGCGGTATTTTGGGCACCAGACAAGGTGAACCTTAAGGTCGTACTTTGCGTGGCTGCCGAGTCGATTATCGTCGCATAATGCGACTTCATCTACCCTTCGCTTCGCCTAAAGGCGAGGGTTTAAATCCCCGCAGCGGACAATCAACCAACGCGCTGGCGAAAGAACTTGGCACATCGCGTCCAACCATCATCGGCTGGCGCAACCGCTTTGCCGAAGGCGGCGTTGACGCGCTTTATCAAGATCGTCCCCGGGGACGCAGTTTCAAACCTTTGCCACCAACAAAAGAAACCGAAGTCGTTGAAAAAACCTTGACCCCGCCCGCGCACGCGACGCACTGGAGCTGCCGCTCGATGGCTAAAATCAGCGGTGTCAGCAAAGCTTCGGTGCAGCGGATTTGGGATGCGCACGGCCTGAAACCGCATCTGGTCAAGACGTTCAAACTGTCCAACGATCCGCATTTTATCGAAAAACTTGAAGATGTTATCGGCCTGTATATGAACCCGCCGGAACACGCGCTGGTGTTCTGCATCGACGAAAAAAGCCAGATCCAGGCACTTGATCGCACCCAGCCTGGCTTGCCGATGAAGAAAGGCCGCCAAGGCACCCTGACGCATGACTACAAGCGCAACGGGACAACCACATTGTTTGCCGCGCTCGATGTCCTGAAAGGCGAAGTCATCGGTCAGTGCATGAAGCGCCATCGGCATCAGGAATTTCTGGCTTTTCTAAAAACCATCGACCGCAACACGCCCAAACAACTCGACATTCACGGCATTGCCGACAACTACGCGACCCATAAAAAACAGGAAGTCAGGGATTGGCTCGCCAAACACCCGCGCTTTCACCTCCACTTCATTCCAACCTCGTCATCGTGGTTGAACCTCGTCGAACGCTGGCTCGGAAAGATCACCACGGAGCGTATTCGCCGCGGTGTTTTCACGAGCGTGCCGGAACTTGAAGCCGCCATCCGCGACTATATCAAGCACAACAATGCCGATCCGACGCCTTTCGTCTGGACAAAATCCGCCAACGCCATCATCCTCAAGGTCAATCGCGGCAGAGCGGCGCTGAAAATGCCACCGCTCGCGCGCCAGGATAAATTGTAACCTTTTGCACGAGACACTACACTAGCAACATCGGCACCCCCTAAACAGGGGGTGCCGAGGAAGAGGTTTCGTGACAATCAATCCGGGCGATGCGGGTTGAAATCAGGCTATCGTCCGGGCCGCTGGGTCTGCGATCCTCGGCCCCGCGCCGGGGGCATACATGAGCGATCAGTTTTCCGACGGCGACATCGCAAAGACCATCGGCCATCCGGTCATGGTCGCGCTCGGCGCGGCGCTCGCCTGGCTGACGGCGGGGCGGACGGCCACCGTCGGGTCGGCGGTTGCGGCTCTTCTCTCGATCCTCGGTGGTATTTCGTTCCTGGCTTTTTCCCTCATGTATCGGCGCTATCTCGGGATCCTTGGTGCTGGGGGCAACTCGGAAGGATCGCCCGAGCGCGAGAGCTACGTCAAACTCCGGGCAAATCTCGCAAGGGGCGGCTTGGCGGCGCGCCTTTATGCCGGCAGGCTGACAATATTTCTCGACGCGGTCGACCGCTTCTTCGGCGATGCCGGAATGGCCGGCCGCTCGCTCTTTCCAAGTGCTTTCGGTCTCAAAACCCCGGCACCGCTGTGGACCCCGCGCGCTTTCGACCGCTGCCTGTTTCTCGCGTTGGTCTATCCAATCGCGACGATCTTTATCATCTGGGCTGTGTCCGGTCATGCCGGTCCGGCGGAATTGGCGCTCGGCCTGAAGCCAAATGTCCCCGGATGGTTGCGAGCTTTTATCGCGGCGGCGGCCGCGTTCGAAGGCTTCGCGATATGGAGCTTTTTTCGGGAAAAGCGCCGGAAATCCATCGTCTGGGGGTATGCCGCCATCGCTTTCGGCATCGACGAGGCCGCCGGGGTCGATGCGGTTATCGCCCTAGCCGCCGTCGCCGGCGCGGCCGCCTTCACCTTCGCGTTCGGTTCCATCGGCGCGGGCGCCGTCGCTTTTGGCGTCGCCGTTGTCGGTGCGGTCGCGCGCGCCGGCCGGGTTTGTGGGGCCATTGCCGTCGCCGCCGCGATCCCTACTGCCTTTGGCTTGGCTTTTGGCTTTGCTGGCGCCAGCCAGAGCACCATCGCATCGGTTGTTGGTGCCGCTGCCGCCGCCTCCAGCGGCACCCTCCTGCTTTGCGCGATCGCGATCAAACACCAGGCGCAAGGCGTTTTCTTGTTGTTCTTTATACCCGCGATGATCCTGGCCTGCCTCGCCACCGTGGAGATTTTGTTGCCTTTGGGGACGTGGCACTACACCGGTCCGCTGCTGTTGTTCCAAGGATTGCTCACGCTGATCAACGCGCCGTTCAACTGGGCCTCGATCGGGCTGACGCGGGCGCTGCTGCGGCGCGGCCTCGAGCTGGGGGATGGTGGCCGTACTTTTTAGGTATCGTGAATGCGGTTCTTGCGACCGCCATCGTCGCGCTGCTCGCGCTTGCGATGGTGGTCGCGGTCCAGGCGTTTGACGAATTGGTGACGCGTGGCGGCGGCGCCCCAATTCTGCCTATAGGCCCGCTGTTCGACGGCATCTCCAAAAATCCAGGGGCGCCGGAATATTGGTGGGTCTACGCGCTTTTGCTCGCAACCATGGTCCCGAGCCTGGTCAGTCTCATGCTCGGCGGCGCGTCGCTGATTGCGGGGGCGCCCGGCTTGTCGCCCCTGCTTCTTCAATTCATGCCCGAGGGCAAAGCGGTACCCGCTTTCGATCGAACCTGGCTCGCCGTTGCCTTAACATTGCAGACTTTCTCCGGCGCGATCCTCGGCGTCGCCGCAGCAGCGTTTCTCGCTGTAGGAATGGTCGTTTATGTCATGCCAAGTGCCGGTCTGAACCTGCTGGAGCAAGCCCGCGCCGTCGTCGCTTCCGACCTGCCGATGCGGGTTGCGCGGCTTGTCGCGGGCACGTTTTAGCCCAGCGGCTTAAACGGCGGGCGCCGCTCAGCTTTTCTTGCACTTTTCGCGGAACTCCTTGCGCGCCTTGCCGTGCAACCCTTGCGCGTCGGCCTTGGCGGAGCATTCCTTGGACTTGGCTTTATTGGTCAAGGAGCCGGGCGAAGCCTTAGGCGCGGCGGGAGCGGCGGGAGCCGCCGGGGCGGCGGGTGGGCTCATCTGCGCGTAACCGGATTGAGCGAAGGAAAAAACAAGCGCGCCGGCGATCATCAAGCTGGCAAGGGTCTTCATGGCATTCCATCCTTGGGATTGTTTTTTGACGTGCCGGGCGCTTTTAACCTTCCGCGAGGATTTCTCCAAGCCGGAAATGCCGCGGTTACGCAAAAAGCCGCAAAAATCACTTTACATATAAATATATCTGCATATTGTTAGATAGGACGAGCGCTTGTAGGAATTCCATGCCCGACGACATCCCTTTCGACGCCATTCTCACGGCCTCGGCGGCGGCCGGCGAAGCCACCCGTTTGCGCCTGCTCGCCCTTCTCGCCGAAGCCGAACTCACGGTCAGCGAGCTCGTGACGATTCTCGGCCAATCGCAGCCGCGCATCTCGCGCCATTTGAAACTCCTCGTCGAAGCCGGGCTTGTCGAGCGCCATCGCGAGGGCGCCTGGGTCTTTTTTCGAATCGCGCAAACGGGGCCCGTGGCAGGTTTTGCCCGCGACCTCATCGCAAAGTTCGCGCCGGACGACGCGCGTCTCACAGCCGACCGCGCGCGGCTCGGCGAGGTCCGCCAGACCCGCGCGGACCAGGCGTCCCGCTATTTCGCCGCCCATGCGGCGAACTGGGACGAGGTGCGCGCCATGCACGTTCCGGAAGAACGCGTCGAGGCCGCGATCCGCGAGGCGATCGGCGCCGGCCCGGTCCATGCGCTCCTCGATCTTGGCACCGGCACCGGCCGGATGCTCGAACTCCTGGGGCCGCTGGCCGCGCGGGCGGTTGGCGTCGATCAATCGCCGCACATGCTGAGCGTCGCGCGCGCGCGCATCGAACGCGCGGGTTTGCGCAATGTGCAATTGCGCCAAGGCGATATTTGCGCGATGCCTGTCGAACCGGATTTTCATGATCTCGTCGTCATGCATCAGGTCCTGCATTATCTCGACGATCCCTTGCGCGCCATTCGCGAGGCCGCGCGCGCCTTGCGGCCGGGCGGCCGCCTCCTTATCGTCGATTTCGCGCCGCACGGGGAAGAGACTTTGCGCGCGGCGCACGCGCACAGGCGGCTTGGCTTCGCGGCCGGAGAAGTCGCCGGGTTCATGGCCGTCGCCGGACTGGACTTGATTGCAACCGACGCACTCGCGCCAGGCGCGGGCGAGGCCAACAAGCTCACAGTGTCCCTCTGGCTCGGCCGCGACCGCCGGGTGATCGCCGATCCTCTCCTTTTAACCGCGCGGGAAGTCGCATGAACGAAAACCCGTCCTGTAGTTTTCCCCGGGCGAGCCGCACCGTCTGCCCCGACATCTCGGTCTCCTTCGAGTTTTTCCCCCCGGCGAGCGAGGCGATGGAGGCGACCCTTTGGGAGTCGATCAAGCGTCTGGCGCCGCTTGGACCAAGTTTTGTCTCCGTCACCTATGGCGCCGGAGGCTCGACGCGCGAGCGCACCCATGCGACGGTCGCGCGGATCGTGAACGAGACTTCGGTGAAGCCCGCCGCGCACCTGACCTGCGTCGCGGCCGCGCGGGAAGAAATCGACGCTATTGTCCGCGGCTATTGGGACATCGGCGTCCGCCACATCGTCGCGCTGCGCGGCGATCCGCAAGATGGGCCGGGGACGAAATTTTGCCCGCATCCCAACGGCTATGCGGATTCCGCCGCGCTGGTCGCAGGAATCAGAGAAGTCGCCGATTTCGAAATCTCGGTGTCCACCTATCCGGAAGGCCACCCCGAAAGTGTCTCGGCCGACGCCGATATCGATATCTTGAAAGCCAAGATCGATGCCGGAGCGAGCCGGGCGATCACCCAGTTTTTTTTCGAAAACGAAATCTATTTGCGTTTTGTGGAAAAGGTGCATGGACGGGGAATCGACATCCCGATCATCCCGGGCATCGTTCCGGTGCAAAGTTTCAAGCAGACGGCGAAATTCGCCAGGCGGGCCGGAGCTGCGATCCCGCAATGGCTGGCCGATCGTTTCGAAGGGCTCGACGACGACCCGCAAACGCGAAAACTCGTCGCCGCGACGGTCGCCGCCGAACAGGTTCTCGATCTCGTCGATCACGGCGTCAGGGATTTTCATTTCTACACGATGAACCGCGCCGACCTGGTCTATGCGATCTGCCATCTTTTAGGGCTCCGGCCGAAACTCGAACAAGAGGCCGCTTGATGACGCGAAGGCTTACCGGAGAAGAAACCCGCGCTGCGCTTCAATCCGCCGCCCGCGAAAGAATTTTGGTTCTCGACGGCGCCATGGGCACGATGATCCAGCAACACAAGTTCAACGAGACTGATTTTCGCGGCGCGCGCTTTGCGGATTGGCCGCGCGACCTGCGTGGCAACAATGATCTCTTGAGCCTCACCCAGCCACGGGCGATCAATGCCATTCATCTCGCCTATCTCGAAGCCGGCGCCGACATCGTCGAGACGAATACATTCAATTCGACACGGATCTCTCAAGCCGATTACGGCATGGAGGAGCTTGTCGCCGAATTGAATTTTGCCGCGGCGCGGCTCGCTCGCGAAGCGGCCAGCGAGGCACAAGGCAAGGACGGCAAGCGCCGCTTCGTCGCCGGTGCGTTGGGGCCGACCAATCGCACCGCTTCGATTTCTCCCGACGTCAATAATCCGGGCTTTCGCGCGGTGAGCTTCGACGATTTGCGCGAGGCCTATGCCGAGGCGGCAATCGCGCTGATCGAGGGCGGCGCGGATATTTTGATCGTCGAGACGATCTTCGACACCTTGAACGCCAAAGCGGCGCTTTCCGCCATCGATGGCGTTTTCGAGGCGAGAGGAGAGAGATTGCCGGTCATGATTTCCGGCACGATCACCGATTTGTCCGGCCGCACGCTGTCCGGTCAAACGCCGGCCGCGTTCTGGTACTCGTTGCGTCATGCAAAACCCTTGACGATCGGCCTCAATTGCGCGCTTGGCGCCCGTGAGATGCGCGCCCACCTCGCCGAGCTTTCCCGGATCGCGGATACGCTCATCTGCGCCTATCCCAACGCTGGTCTGCCAAATGAGTTCGGTCTTTATGACGAGAGCCCCGAATATATGGCCTCTCTCATTGGCGAATTCGCGGAAGCCGGCCTCGTCAATATCGTTGGCGGCTGCTGCGGCACGACGCCCGCGCATATTCAGGCGATCGCCGCGTGCGTCAAAGGCTTGGCCCCCCGGAAGGTGCCGCAAATCGAGCCGCTGCTACGATTGTCCGGGTTGGAGCCGTTTGTGCTCGCGCCGGACATTCCCTTTGTGAATATCGGCGAGCGCACCAATGTCACCGGCTCCGCCAAATTCCGCAAATTGATCAAGGAAGGCGATTTCGCCGCCGCGCTCGATGTCGCGCGCGATCAAGTGGCGATGGGCGCGCAGATCATCGACGTCAACATGGACGAGGGCCTGCTCGATTCCGAAAAGGCAATGGTCGAGTTTTTGAATCTCATCGCCGCCGAGCCCGACATTTCGCGTGTGCCGGTAATGATCGATTCCTCGAAATTCGCGGTGCTCGAAGCTGGGCTCAAATGCGTGCAAGGCAAGCCAATCGTCAATTCCATATCGATGAAGGGAGGCGTCGATAAATTCGTCGCGGAGGCGAAAGTTGTGCGCGCCCATGGCGCCGCCGTCGTGGTGATGGCCTTCGATGAGAAGGGCCAGGCCGATACGCGCGAACGCAAGGTCGAGATTTGTTCGCGCGCCTATGACATCTTGACCAAGGACGCCGGGTTTCCGCCCGAGGACATCATCTTCGATCCGAATATTTTCCCGGTCGCGACCGGCATCGAGGAACATGATAATTACGGCGTCGATTTCATCGAGGCCGCGGGGGAAATCCGCAAGCGGTTCCCGCGCGTCCATATTTCCGGCGGCGTTTCCAATCTTTCCTTCTCGTTTCGCGGCAACGAGCCGGTGCGCCAGGCCATGCATTCGGTGTTTCTCTATCACGCGATTGCCGTCGGCATGGACATGGGCATCGTCAACGCGGGCCAGCTCGCGATCTATGCCGAAATCGAACCGGGCCTCCGCGAGGCCTGCGAGGATGTCGTCCTCAACCGGCGGCCGGACGCCACCGAAAGATTGCTCGCCCTCGCCGAAAGCTACAAGGGGCAAGGGACGCAGACCGCCGAAAAGAATCTTGTCTGGCGCGGCGAGCCGGTCGCCAAAAGGCTCGAACATGCGCTCGTCAACGGCATCACCGAATTCGTCGATCGCGATGTCGAGGAAGCGCGTGCCGCCGCGAAAAAGCCGCTCGATGTCATCGAAGGGCCGCTGATGGCGGGCATGAATGTCGTCGGCGATCTTTTCGGCTCGGGAAAGATGTTTTTGCCCCAGGTCGTCAAATCCGCGCGGGTGATGAAACAGGCCGTTGCTTATCTCTTGCCTTTCATGGACGAGGAAAAGCGAAAGACCGGGGCCGGCGAGCGATCGAGCGCCGGCAAAATCCTGATGGCAACGGTGAAGGGCGACGTGCACGACATCGGCAAGAACATCGTCGGCGTGGTTCTTGCCTGCAACAATTACGAAATTATCGATCTCGGCGTAATGGTTCCGGCGGCGAAAATTCTCGCCACCGCGCGAGCAGAAAAGGTCGATGCCATCGGCCTTTCGGGGCTCATCACGCCCTCGCTCGACGAGATGTGCTTCGTCGCCGCCGAGATGGAGCGTGAGGGTTTCGATCTGCCGCTCCTGATTGGCGGCGCGACGACGAGCCGGGTCCATACCGCGGTCAAGATTCATCCAAATTATGCCAAGGGCCAGACGGTCTATGTCACCGACGCGAGCCGCGCGGTCGGCGTCGTGCAATCGCTTTTTTCGGCGCAAGCGCGGGGCGCCTATATCGACACCGTCCGGGCCGAATATAGCAAAGTCGCGGAGGCGCATCGCCGGGGGGAGGCCGATAAGCGACGGCTACCGCTAGCAAAAGCGCGCGCGAACGCCTTCAAGCCCGGCTGGGCGAGCTACGAGCCGCCGCGCCCGGTATTTTGCGGCACAAGGGTGTTTCGCGCGTACGCGGTCGCCGAGCTTATCCCCTATATCGATTGGACGCCGTTTTTCCAGACCTGGGAAATGCGCGGCCGCTATCCCGCGATTTTGGACGATCCGAAGCAGGGCGAAGCGGCGCGCCAATTGTTCGACGACGCGCGGCAAATGCTCAACCGCGTCGTCGAGGAACATTGGTTCGATCCCAAGGCCGTGATCGGCTTCTGGCCGGCCAACAGCGTTGGCGATGACATCAAGCTCTACACGGGCGAATCGCGAACAAGCGAGCTTGCGACGTTGTTCACCTTGCGCCAGCAATTGTTGCGCCGCGACGGACGTTCCAATCTCGCGCTGGCCGATTTCATTGCCCCGGCCGGGAGCGGCAAAGCAGATTATATCGGCGCTTTCGTCGTCACCTCGGGCGCGCGAGAAGGCAAGATCGCCGACCGTTTCGCCAGGGCGAACGACGATTATGGGTCGATCATGGTGAAGGCGCTCGCCGACCGCCTTGCCGAGGCTCTTGCCGAACGCATGCACGAACGCGTGCGGCGCGAGTTCTGGGCCTATGCGCCAGAGGAAGCCTTGACCAGCGAAGAAACGCTAGCCGAGACGTACCGCGGCATTCGCCCGGCGCCAGGCTATCCGGCCCAGCCCGATCACACCGAGAAGGCGACGTTATTCCGCCTGCTCGAAGCGGAACGCAGGATTGGCGTGGCGCTGACCGAGAGTTTCGCGATGTGGCCCGGCGCTTCGGTATCCGGTCTCTATCTTGCGCATCCGGACGCGCATTATTTTGGGGTCGCGAAAATCGAGCGCGATCAGGTCGAGGATTATGCGCGGCGCAAGGCGATGAGCGTGGCGGAGGTCGAGCGCTGGCTCGCGCCGGTACTCAATTACGATCCGGCCTCGCTGGCGGCGGCGGCGGAGTGAATCTCGCCGTGGAGGCTATTCTTTCGATTTATGAAATTCATTTCACAACGACACTCCTTCAGTTAAAGTTGAAAGTCGTTGCTCGATAATTTTTCCAAATTGGTCATGATCGTCTCTCTGTCTTTCACAATTTTATCCCGTACTTCAAAAATTTGTGGCAATACACCATACTGATGATTATGTTCCTGGTCGATGCGGGCGCACATCAAACCGGCCGCGCCAGACGGCGCACGGTGATCTTCTGTTGGCTCTGGCGCACTTTCGCGAGGTCGTGGGCGGCTTGCATCTCAAGCCACATGCCGGTGCCGCCGCCGAACACCTTCTCGAAGCGCACGGCCATTTCCGGCGTCTCCGCGCCTCGGCCGTTGATGACATTGTAAAGTTGCTGGCGGGTCACCCCGATCGCTTTCGCCGCTTCAGCGACGCTCAACCCAAGCTCCCGAAGATCCACCTCGACCAATTCCCCGAGGTGTGCAGGGTTTTTCATTCGCGTGCCGGCCTCCTTCGATGATAGGCCGCCCTTCACCACGCGCAGGTGAAACGTTGGCTGATCCATTTCCTCGACGTTTTCAACTGCGTCGGGGACGGATAGAACCAAACGGAGACGCGCGGCTGTTCATCGAGAGCGCTCCAGAGGACCCGCGCTAGCGGCAAACCCGACGGCACCGTATAAATTAATGAGATTGCGGCGCAAGGTCGCCGAATTGCCTTCGCATGGGTTCATGCGATAATACCATCGCGTTAAACCTCGGACCGCCGAGAAGGCGCGGGCGCCGGAAATCGCCAACGAACTTCGGGCAACGGCGAATTAAATGGCGCGCCGCCGATGCGCCAGGGGATGCCGCCGATGCGACCCGATGATGGACGAATGCCGGGGTGTACTCCGGCGGGCAATAATCAATTTGGCCGCTCACGGCAATCCCCACGGCTGACATGACGACTGTAAGGAACGTCCCGGCCGGCGCCGCTAAGACGGCTCGCCATCCGGAAGCCGCGAAGAAGGAGCTCGAAGCCATTGGTACTCGAAGGCGTAAAGCTATTTCGACCGAAGAAATTCGCCGACGCGCGCGGATTTTTTTTCGAAACCTTCAACGCGCGGACTTACGCGGAGGCTGGCGTCGCTTGTGCTTTCGTCCAGGACAACCAGTCCTTGTCGCGAAAAGCCGGAACGATCCGGGGCTTGCATTTCCAGCGCCCTCCGGCGGCCCAGGCCAAATTGGTCCGGGTCGTGCGCGGCGCGATCTTCGATGTGGCGGTCGATCTGCGCCGCGGCAGTCCCAGTTACGGCCGCTGGTGTTCCGCGACGTTGACGGGAGATGGCGGCGAACAGATTTTCGTGCCGCAGGGCTTCGCGCATGGCTTTTGCACGCTTGAACAAGATACCGAGGTCGCCTACAAAGTCGATAGCTTCTACTCGCCGTCTTGCGACGCCGGCTTGCGTTGGGACGATCCCGACCTGGCGATCGCCTGGCCTGTCCGTCCCGTTGACGCGGCGATCTCCGAAAAGGACTCGGTTCTTCCTTTATTTAAGAATTTTGTTTCGCCCTTCGGCACGTGAGACCTTTATGAACAGACAATTCATGATCACCGGAGGCGCGGGCTTCATCGGATCGGCGGTGGTGCGCCACCTGATCGAGACGAGTGCGCACGAAGTCTGCGTCGTCGACAAACTGACCTACGCCGGCAATCTCGATAATCTCGCCCGCGTTGCCAGCGATCCGCGCTATCAATTCAAGCAAGCGGATATTTGCGACGCGCGCGCGATGCGGCAAATCTGCGAGAGTTTTCGCCCTGATACCATCATGCATCTTGCCGCGGAAAGCCATGTCGACCGGTCGATCGACGGGCCCGGCGCCTTCATCGAAACCAATGTCATTGGCACTTACGTGCTGCTCCAAAGCGCACGCGACCATTGGCAAAAACTTAGCGTGGCGGAACAGGCACAGTTTCGCTTCCATCATGTCTCGACCGACGAAGTGTTCGGCTCGCTTGGCCCGGATGGATTGTTTCAAGAAACTAGTCCCTACCAGCCGAATTCACCCTATTCCGCGTCAAAGGCCGCCTCCGACCATTTGGCGCGGGCGTGGCATCATACCTATGGCATGCCGGCGGTCGTCTCGAATTGTTCCAACAATTATGGGCCCTATCATTTTCCCGAAAAGCTCATCCCGCTGGCCATTCTTAACGCGCTCGAGGGCAAGCCCATCCCCGTTTACGGGGACGGCGGCAATGTTCGCGATTGGCTCTATGTCGAGGATCATGCCAGGGCGCTGGTCCAAATCGCTCTCCGCGGGAAGCCGGGCGAAAGCTATAATGTCGGCGGCGCGAGCGAAACAACCAATCTCGAAGTCGTGCGCCGCATCTGCCGGCTGATGGATGAAATGGCGCCGGACGAGGCGCGCGGATCGCACGAGCGCTTGATCGTCCATGTGACCGACCGGCCGGGGCACGACCGGCGCTATGCGATCGATGCGGGCAAGATTAAACGCGAGCTCGGGTGGGAGCCGCGCGAAACCTTCGCCACCGGTTTACGCAAAACGGTCCGGTGGTATCTCGACAATCCACATTGGTGGCAACGGATCCGTTCCGGCGTCTATCGGGGCGAACGGCTTGGAACCGTGGCATGAACGGGCCGATCCTCGTATTTGGCGCCGCGGGTCAGCTTGGGCACGAAGTGATGGCGCTCGCCGGAGCCCGCGGCATCGGGGCCATCGGATGTAGTCGTGCCAAAGCCGATATCACGGACTTCGCCTCCGTCAAGGCCGCGATCCTCGCCGTTAAGCCGCGCCTTGTTCTCAATGCGGCCGCCTATACCGCCGTGGATCGCGCGGAATCCGAGCCGGAGGCGGCCTACGCCGCCAATGCCGTGGGAGCGGAAACCGTCGCGCTGGCCACGGCGCTGCAACAGGTGCCGGTCATCCAAATATCGACGGATTATGTTTTCGACGGCACGAAGAGGGGCGCCTACGCGGAGACCGATCCGATCGCGCCGCTTGGCGTTTACGGCCAGACGAAGGCCGCGGGCGAAGCCGTAGTTCGGCACGCGAACGCGCGCCATTTCATCCTGCGCACGGCCTGGGTCTATGGCCGGTTCGGGGCGAATTTTCTCAAGACGGTCTTGCGCCTCTCGCGCGAACGCGAGGAACTGCGGATCGTCGCCGATCAGCACGGTTGCCCGACCGCGACTCAAGACCTCGCGGAAGCCGTCTTCGCTATCGATCGCGCCTTGGCCCGCGGCATCGGGGCCACCGGAACCTATCATTTCGCGGGCGATGGCGCCACGACCTGGCACGGGTTCGCCAGCGCCATCGTCGAAACCCAGGCGCGAGCGACCGGGCGCCGGCCGAAGGTTTCGGCGATCGCGACCGCGGACTATCCGACACCCGCCCGGCGGCCCGCCAATTCCGAGCTCGACAGCAGCCTGTTTGCTTCCGTGTTCGGCTACCGCGCGCGCGATTGGCAAACACGGGCGCGGGAGACGGTCGAAATGCTTCTCAAGGAAACGCGAGCCGAAGCATGAAGGGCATCATTCTCGCGGGCGGTTCCGGCACCAGGCTCTATCCCCTGACCTTGGTGATTTCCAAGCAGTTATTGCCGGTCTACGACAAGCCGATGATCTATTATCCGCTGTCCATCCTCATGATGGCCGGCATTCGCGATATTTTGATCGTCACGACGCCGCAGGATCAGAGACTATTCAAGGAGTTGCTTGGCGACGGCGGCAAGTTCGGGATCCGTCTCGGCTTCGCGACGCAGGACGAGCCGCGCGGGCTCGCGGAAGCCTTCACCATCGGGCGCGATTTCGTCGGCGGGGATCGTGTCGCGCTGATCCTTGGCGACAACATTTTCTATGGCCATGGCCTGCCGGACCTTTTGGCCTCGGCGGCGGCGAGAGCCATGGGCGCCACGGTTTTTGCCTATGTCGTGGCGGACCCGGAAAGATACGGTGTCGTCGAAATCGACGCCAAGGGGCGGGCCATTTCGATTGAAGAAAAACCCGCGCGGCCGCGCTCGGCGCTGGCGGTTACCGGACTTTATTTTTACGACAACGGCGTGCTCGACATCGCCGCCTCCTTGAAACCCTCGGCGCGCGGCGAACTCGAAATCACCGATGTCAACAGGGTCTATATGGAGCGCGGGCAACTCGCCGTCGAGATCATGGGCCGCGGCTTCGCCTGGCTCGACACGGGAACCCACGAGAGCCTTCTCGAGGCCGGCGAATATGTCGAAATTCTCGAGCGGCGCCAGGGTTTGAAGATCTCGTGCCCGGAGGAAGTCGCATATCATAAGGGTTTTATCGATCGTGACCTTTTGCTCGCGAACGCCGGCCGCTACGGCAAGTCTGGCTACGGCAATTATCTCACCCGGCTCGCGGAGGCCGACCGGCGGCCCGCCAGAGCCTGAACCGGTCCTTCCCGCGGGAGCGGCAAGAGAGAGGCTTTTGAAAGAGCCGCTAAGGCGTCATGCCGCGGGCTTCCGCGAGATGATCGAAGCGCCGGCGATAGTGGCCAAGCCCCATGGTGTCGGACCGCAGCTCGATGATGAAGTCATGCAACTCCGCGGCCGGCACAAGTGCCTCGACGTCGTCCCAGCCAGGCCAGCCGGGCCGCTCCGCATAGCCCAGGATCTGGCCCCGGCGTCCGGTCAGCAGGCGTTGTGCCGCGGCGGTGAAAATGTTCGGCACGCTCGCCGTGACGTGTTCGATCGGCTCGAGCAACACCGGCTCCGCCTTGGCGAGACCCTCGCCTACGCCTAAGCGGGTCGCGGTTCGAAAAGCCATGTCGGAGCTGTCCACGGCATGGAAGGTGCCATCGACCAGGGTCACCCCGACATCGACGACGGGATAGCCGAATGGTCCCTTTTGCATGGCCTCCTCGGCCGCTTCGCGGACCGCCGGAATATATTGCCTCGGCACCGCGCCCCCCACGACTTTATCGGTGAACAGAAAGCCCTCGCCGCGGCCGCGCGGCTCGATCTCCAGCTTTACGTCGGCGAATTGGCCATGACCGCCGGTTTGGCGTTTGAGCCGGGAATGCTGGACCACCCGGCGCTTGATCGTTTCCTTGAATGCAATTTTCGGCGGGGCCGTGGCAATCTGGAGATTGTAGGTCGTGGCGAGCCGTTCGAGGGCGGCGTTGAGATGAATCTCGCCCTGCCCCTTCAAGATCGTCTCGGCGGTTTCCGCCACGTGCTCGACGCCAAGGGCCGGGTCTTCCGCAACGAGCTTTTGCAACGCGCCCGAGAGCTTGACGTCGTCCTTGCGGTCTTTTGCCGTTATCGCGAGCGCGTAGACAGGCGGCGAGGGCGTTGGAAAGGGCAATGACGCCGCCGCGCCCAGGATTCCAAGGATCGCCCCGGTCGCAACCCCATCGAGCCGGCCGAGCGCGACCAACTCCCCCGAATCGGCTTCCGGCGTCCTCACCGGTTCGCCTCCCACATAACGGTGAATGCCGCCGACCCGCGCGCCGTCGAATGTCGCGCCGTCGCGCAGCACGCCGCGCCAGACCCGGCCATACGAAAGCTTGCCCGCCTGCACCGTCTTGAAGATTTGAACGAGCGGCACTTCCCCAGCCCCGACGCCGCGATGTGCGGCGGTTTCGGCCGCGTCGGGCACGTCATGCCGCAGCGTTTTCCAAAGCGGCAAGATGCCCTGCCCGCGCGCGGCCGATCCCAGCAGGACCTCGACGATCGTGCCGCCGGCCTGGTCCTTGCGCAATTGCTGGTAGAGTTCCGCCGGTGTCGGTGCGACTTCCTCGATGAGTTTTTCCAAGAGGGCATCGTCCTGGTCGGCCAGCACCTCGGCCAGCCCATCGAGCGCCTGTTTCTCGGGATCGCGGAGTTGCGCGGGAATCTCGATTGGCTCGGCGCCTTGGTTCGCGCCGTAGCGGTAGGCGCGTCCGCTCACGACATCGATGTAGCCGGTCACCGCATCGCCCTCGCGGATCGGCAATTGGCGTGCCGCTAGCGGATATTTGGAATGCGCCTGGAGCGCTTTGAGCGTCTCGTCGAAAGAGCCGGCCAGCGTGTCGATCTTATTGACAAAGATAAGGTGGGGGAGCCGGTATTCCTCAAGCGCCTTCAGCAAGAGCGGCACGCTGGACGCCCGGCCGGCCGCGGGCTCGCAGACCACGATGGCGAGATCGACAGCCGCGAGCGCCCCTTCCATCTCATAGGAGAATTCGACCGAACCGGGGCAATCCAGGATCGACCAGCGATCGGCCAGAAAGGAACAATGTCCGAGCCGCAACTCGGTGCTCACGACCCGCTTGCGAATGTCGCCGGGCCGTTTCAGGGGCGCGCCGGCCGCGGCCATCAAAGCGTCGAACAAGGTGGACTTGCCGCTTCCATAAGGGCCGATCAGCGCGACCGAGCGAGGTCCGGCCACGGCGGCCTTCGCGGGAGAACCTGTCATGATGGCGCTTCCTCTCTGCCATTCCGGCTATCGTTGGTGCCATCGTAGGCCAATTGAGGTTTTGGCGCAAAGGCGGGAGGAACGGGCAATATGCGGAGCCGGTGAAACGTCGGGCTCACGCAAACCCATAAGCCGGCGCTCGTTTTTGGCGGTCCCAATCGTACCAAAATGTTTCACGTGAAACATTTTGGTACGATTGGCGCCAAAAACCTTACAAGGCCGAAGACAGCAGCCCACTTCAATCCTGTAAGATCAATCAATTTTTTGGTGCAATGCCGGAAGCGCGGCGGCGCCGCCTCGATGGCTTAGCCGATTTGCGGGAAGTCATCCCCGATGTAAAATTCGCTGACCGGATCGATGGTCTCACGCGGGATGTTCGAGCCGCCACCACTTGGTCTCGTCTGTCACAAGCAATACCCCGGCCGTAACCGAGCGAATGTTTCCGCACCGGAATTATGCACCAAGAAATGACCCTCAAAGCAGTAGCAAACGAAGAAGAAGGATTAATAAATTGGCCAAACTTCCTCAAAAAAAGGTCCTAACATACCAAAAGGGCCGTGGGTCACCGGCAACAGTCAAACGCCATTATACTGCGTGGCGATCACAACAAAATCCTCCTATCCCAAAACGCTGCGATAATCCTGGTTGTGTTTACCACCAATCACCTCTGGTATGGAACGATAAACAACTCGAACCTGTTCTCGACCATAAAAATGGGGTGAGTGGTGACAATCGACCTGCGAATCTTCAGTTCCTTTGTCCAAATTGCAACTCACAACGGCCGACGCATGGTGGCGGCAATAAAGGGAAAGTAAAACAAAGTGCAGGTGGCTTTGGCAAAATGCGGAAGGGCGGCGGATGGGACTACGAGTTGCCTCACGAACCGGGGGAGTACACATTAAAACTTGGGCAAGCACAGACTACAAGAACGGCGCGCAAGCGTCCCGAAGTCGTATAAGCGCCAATCTGTTAAATCGCGCCTGTAGCGAAATTTTTGATTTTTGCACTTAATTGTTAGGGCGGGTCTGTAATTTACCCCAAGCTGTCTCACTCGGATTAGCGCCATTAACCATCCAGCGCCATTTCTCGTCGCCCCAAGCTTCCATCACGCCATCGCGCATCACATAAGGCAATTTGCACACCAAATCTCCTTTCCCCACAGCATTCCTAAAAGCATCTAGAGATTGATATAAATTTTCCGCGGAATAGGACTGCCGTGCGTCATCATCTTTTTTTCTAAAAAACATCCGCTGATTTCGCAGGACAAAAAGGAGGTCTTTATCTGAAATCTCCTCCTTGTTTGTAATATCAATTACGTCGTATCCTAATCCTTGCTCGTCGAGCATTAATTGTGCTTCCGCAACTTGTTCAGCAAAAGCCGGTGCCGTGATAATCAAATATTTACCGTGCGCTATAGAGCATAGGTAGGGGTAACGCTTCGTCAATTCGACTTGCTTCCAAGTGAGTGAGCGCATATCCCGATGAGGCTCTCCGGTTGCAACATGAATGACGCGCTGTCCTTGATCCTTCAGGAATGACAACAGTGGGATGTAATCTCGATCACCTGAAACTAACGCTAGGTATTCATGGTCACGCATTGTGGCGTGCTTAATCATCTCGACCGCTAAAAGCACGTCAACCCCAAGCTCTGAGCTTCGCGACATTGGCGTCCCGCATTGCTGGCATTTATCTGACGTTTGCTTTCTGACGCGTTCCTTAAACCCGAAAAACAGACCCGACATTGATCCATATTTATCAAGCGTTCTCTTGATGAACTTCGCTTCTTTGGGGTCGCTCCTCGCGCATGATCCAAATATATAGCATCCGGCAAGCTCGCCGGATGTTTCATCGCCGTAGCCACGATGGGTTTCTTGTAAAATTTGTTCAGCTAAAGCATCCCACCGCACTTCTATATCAAGTTTTTCTGCCTGTTTCCGAGCATTAATAACGACATTCCAAAAATCAACGAATATCTTTATTCGCCTACCGCCTGACTGAACAACTCGAATTGTGTCCTTGAAGCTCATTACAAAATCCGATCCTCAGTGGTTAAGTGTTCACTCCCGCGCAACATAAATAGTTTTACTTTTTGAGACAGCCGTACAAGTCGCATAAGGCCCAATAAGGAACCAGATGGGAAAGCCGCGATCACGTGCTCGGCGCGACGCTTGCCCAATAGCTTCCTATCCCGCTGGGTTCCAGTCGGTCCGTCACGATTTAACCTGAGAAACCACCGCTCTCGCGTGGACATAACGCTAAGGATCAAAAAAGCCTGCGGGAATTCGCGCCGCGAGTTCTTGCCCCGCCGCTTCTCCGAGCGATGCCGCCTCGGCCAACGGCCCGGACGCCTCCGTTTCGAAAAACCGCGAACCATCGGGTTTCAGCACGATGGCGTGAAACGCGACGTTGCCTGCGTCGAGGCACGCATAGGCGCCAATCGGCGTCTTGCAGGAGCCATCGAGAACCCCCAGAAAGGCGCGCTCCGCCGTAAGCGCGACGCCCGTCGTCGCATCGAGAACCGGCGCAAGGAAAGCCCGCATGGCGCTGTCGCCTGCCCGGGTGGTGATGGCAATCGCGCCCTGCCCCGCCGCCGGAACAAATTCCCGCACGTCGAGCACCGCCGTGGCCGCCGCCTCGAGACCTAGGCGCTTCAATCCGGCAAGTGCCAGCAGCGTGGCGGCGACCTCGCCCCTGGCGACCTTGGCGAGGCGCGTCTCGACATTGCCGCGCAACAGCGCGATCCGCACATCCGGCCGCAGCCGCCTGACCATGGCGCCCCGGCGCAGCGAGGCGGTGCCGACAACGCTTCCCGGCGGAAGTTTTAGCGGATGCGGCGCGTGCGGAGAAATCCACGCGTCGCGCACATCCGCGCGGGGAAGATAACCGGCGATCTCTATTCCCGCCGGCAAGAATGTCGGCAAATCCTTGGCCGAATGCACGGCCATTTCAATATTGCCCGCGAGCAAGGCAAGGTCGAGCTCCTTGGTAAAAAGCCCCTTGCCGCCGGCTTCGCTCAGCGGCAAGTTGAGAATCATGTCGCCGCTGGTTTTTATGGCGACGATCTCGATGGCGCGCGCCGTGCCACGCGCCGCTTCGAGGCGATCTTGCAACTCGCGCGCCTGCGCCAGCGCCAAGGGGCTGCCCCGCGTCCCAAGTCTGAACGGGAGAGTTCTGCTCGATCGCGAAGGGGAAGGAATTGGTGCGTTTCCTATTAGTTTGGATCGGTCTATAGGTTGAAGATTAATGCGGCTGGTGGCGAATGCCAAATTTTGGCCGCTGGCGATCCAAGAGAAAGGCTTTGAGGGAGAGCCATGCGCGTTCTCGGCATTGAAACAACCTGCGACGAAACCGCCGCCGCCGTCGTTCGGTTGCGGCCAGACGGATCTGGCGAAATTCTAGCGAACGAGATCATGAGCCAGATCGCCCAGCACGCGGCCTTCGGCGGCGTGGTGCCGGAGATTGCCGCGCGGGCTCACATCGAGACGATCGACCGGCTTGTGCAGCGCGCGCTCGACCGCGCCGGAACCGAACTGGCGGATCTCGACGGGATCGCGGCGGCGGCGGGACCGGGCCTCATCGGCGGCGTCATTGTCGGGCTGACCACGGCGAAGGCCTTGGCCTTGGCGAGCCGCAAGCCTTTCATCGCGATCAACCACCTCGAAGCACATGCCTTGACGGCACGGCTGACCGACGAGCTCGCGTTTCCATATTTGCTGCTCTTGGTCTCCGGCGGTCACACCCAATTGGTCGCGGTGAAAGGGGTGGGGGATTATCTCCGGCTCGGTTCGACGGTGGACGACGCGGCCGGCGAGGCCTTCGACAAGGTCGGCAAGATGCTGGGGCTTCCCTATCCCGGCGGACCTCGGGTCGAGAAGTTGGCGGCGGACGGCAATGCCACGCGGTTCGATCTGCCGCGCCCCATGCTTGGCCGGCCGAAACCGGACTTTTCCTTTTCGGGTCTCAAAACCGCTGTCCGGCTGGAAGTGGAGCGCGCCGGGCCTTTGACGGCGGCCGATGTGGCCGATGTCTGTGCCTCTTTCCAAGCCGCGGTGGTCGATACGATCATCGACCGCTGCCGCGCGGGCCTGCGTCTTTTCCGCGAAGCCGCCGGCCAGCCCAACGCCATGGTCGCGGCGGGCGGGGTTGCCGCCAATGGCGCTATTCGCCGGGCGCTGATGCGGTTTTGCGGCGAGGCCGGGTTGCGGCTCGTCCTGCCGCCGGTGTCTCTTTGCACCGATAACGGCGCCATGATCGCCTGGGCGGGTATCGAGCGGCTGTCGCTCGGCCTCGTCGACGACATGACATTCGCGGCAAGGCCGCGCTGGCCCCTCGACGCCGATGCCGAAGCCGCGCATCATGGCAAGGCGTGACTGTGCGGCGGCAGGATTACCGTGCGATTTCCTTAAGGCCGCGAAGGATCAGTTCGGCGGCGGGCGCGGTCTCGCCAAGTGCCGCCACCGAAGCCGCCACCGCCGCCGCGGCCTGCGGCCGTCCGTAGCCGAGATTGACCAAAGCCGAGACGGCGTCTTGCGCGGCGGCGGGCTGGCCGCCGTCGCGCCCGGCAAGACGCGCGTCCGCCGCGCCGGCCGCGCCGGAAACGGCTGCCTTGTCCTTTAATTCCGACGCGATCCGCGCCGCGAGCTTCGGCCCGACCCCAGGCGCCCTGGCGATCGCCGCCTTATCCTGGCAAGCAATCGCGGAAGCCAGCTCGGCAACATCGAGAACGGTTTGAATCGCGAGAGCCACCTTGGCGCCCACACCTTGCACCGACTGGAGCAAGCAAAACCAGTCGCGTTCGGCCTCCGAAACGAAGCCGAACAGTTTTATCGAATCCTCGCGCATTTGCGTTTCGATCGCGAGCGCCGCCACCTCGCCGGGCCGCGGCAGCTTTTGCAGCGTCCGCCCGGAACAATGCACGATGTAGCCAACTCCATGCACGTCGAGGATCACGAAATCCTCGCCATGGGAATCGACGATGCCTTTGAGCTTGCCGATCATTTTGACCGAATGTTTTATTTCGCGGGACGCCGTGGCTATAGCGAGCTGTTGGCGGTTAACCAACACTTATCAAATGACCTGTTCGTTTCGGTTTGCATTTGTCGCTAATGCCCGGAGGCGGATTCCGGATTGCGCGCCCAAAGCCGGACCCGCGCATGGGTAATCGCCGCGGCGAGAGCATCGGCCGCATCCGCGCCTCGCGCATCGCTTCCGGGCAGAAGGGTTTTCACCATCATCGCAATCTGGGCTTTTTCGGCGTGGCCGGTGCCGGTCACGGTTTTCTTGATGAGATTGGCGGCATATTCCGCGACGGGAAGGCCCGCGAGCGCTGGAACGACGAGCGCGATGCCCCGCGCTTGCCCGAGTTTTAGGGCCGATTGCGGGTCGCGATTGACAAAGGTTTCCTCGACCGCCGCTTCCATGGGCGCATAGTCGGAAATGACGCCGGCCAGACCTTCGTGCAGCTCGCGGAGGCGGGTCGCGAGCGGCATTTGAGGGTTGGAATGAACACTGCCGCTCGCCACGTAGGCGAGCCGCGAGCCCAAAACCTCGACGATGCCCCAACCCATGTTCCGCAGGCCAGGATCGACGCCGATAATGCGAATCGCCGCTAACTCCGTGGCCGGGCCTCTCCAGTCTCGCGGCGGGATGGAACTCCTCAGGGTAGGCTCACTCCAAAAGCATGCGCTTCAAAAGCTCGATCTCCTCCGACAATGACCCGTCCGTGGTCACGAGACCAGTAATCTTTCGCACGGCATGGAGGACGGTCGTGTGGTCGCGGCCGCCGAACCGCCGGCCAATTTCGGGAAGCGAGCGCGGCGTCAAGAGCTTGGACAGATACATGGCGATCTGGCGCGGGCGCACCACACTCGCGGTTCGCCGCGCGGACAGAATATCGCCGCGGCTTACGTTGAAATGGCTCGCAATCAGTTTCTGGATGTCCTCGATCTTGACCTTTTTCGGGTCCGGAGCCCGCACCAGATCGCGAATGGCGAGCTCGGCGGTCGCTATCGTCACAGCCTCGCGCGTCAATGCCGCATGCGCGACCAGCCGATTGACGGCGCCGTCGAGATCGCGGCCATTCGTGCGGATGACGCTCGCGACATACGCGACGACCGTGGCCGGAACCTCGAAAGTGTGTTGCACTTGTCTTGCGGCGGCTATGCGTGCTTCGAGAATTTTGACCCGCAGCGCCTCGTCGAGGCCGCCGATCTCGATGCAAAGACCGCCGGCCAACCGCGACCGGACTCTTTCTTCGAGACTTTCGAGATCGCCCGGCGGCCGATCGGCCGCGATCACGATCTGCCGGCGGGAATCGATCAACGCATTCAGCGTATGACAGAACTCCTGCTGGATCGACTTGCCCTGAAGAAATTGAATGTCGTCGATCACCAGAACATCTATCGCCCGAAGACGTTCCTTGAAAGCGATCGCTGTCTGTGCCTTGAGGGCAGCGACGAAACCATACATAAATCGCTCCGCGGTGAGATAGATGACCCGACGCCGGGCCTCGGCGGCGGCATGCGCGACGGCTTGGAGAAGATGGGTCTTCCCCAATCCGACCGAGGCATGGAGATAGAGCGGGTTGTATACCAGCGGGTCCGTCGGTCCCGCGCCGGCGATCCTTTGGGCCTCCGAGTGAGCGAGCTGATTGGACCCGCCGACGAGGAAATTCGAGAAAATTAAGCGCCGGTCCAACGGCGAACCAGTGAACCCTTCGGCCTCGCACGAGTCCGCCGAAGCCGGTCGTTTCGAGGATGACGTTGTCGCACCGCAAGGCCCCATCGGCAGGGAGGGTGCAAATGACGTTATGTTCGGCCCCCTTGCCGAGCCCGCGCCGGCGCCCGCAACGAGATCGGGGAGGCCGCCAATGGCATAGGCGGTCGCTGGCCGAGTCGAGGAACGAACATTGATCGACACACGCTTGATCGCGGGAAATTCGCTGGCCAACGCCGGAAGAATCCTGTCCACGTAGTGCGACTAAATCCAGCTCTTCAGAAATTTTGTCGGTACCGAGAGGTAGACGTCCTGGTCCGAAAGCGCATCGAGCTCGAGGCACCCGAACCAGGATGAGAAAACTTCTTCCCCGAGTTCCGCGCGCAGCCGGCGGCGGATTCGCATCCACGCTTCGCCCTTGCCGGCGCCGCCGCGCGGGGAGGCCGTTTCGCCAAGGTCCCTTGGATCGGAAATTTGTCTGCGCAAATCCGGCATCGGTATTCTTCTCTAGAAATCGAGGCAAGGCAGCGGCGACCGTACAAATGCCGGCGCCAGAGATGTGATAAAGAGCGTGAAAACGGGATGGCCGCGAGGGCTAATCGCGCGGGCGCCGGCGACGCCGCGCTGAAGCCAAATAAGCCTTTTGAAGGCGCTCGGCCAGGACTCTTCCGGCCTTTTGGGGAAGCTGAGCACGCGTATTTCGCGCAAAAGCCATCACGGTCATAAATCCCCCTTAGCTCCGCATTCCAGCCAGCGGAGCTTGTTTAGGTGACATCAAAAGAAAGCCTAGAATTCCGTACCGGCACTGTCAAGACCAACAAACCGGCGTCATATGGAAAGTCTCGCCAGAGTATATATCCTCTCGACGCATTGCAGTACCGTGCTTGTCTAAATTTTACACAGGACAACACCTGCGCATTTACGAACCCGACGCACGAATCATGCAGAAAACACTTAGGAGGCCCGTCTCGAACTCTGGAACAAGCCCGTTCCAGACGGGAGAAGACTTTAGCATGGGCGAGACGGTCCGCAAGCACCGTTTAATGAATCCCAAGTGCCGTTTAACGAATAAGTGACGTTTTTCCTCATCAAATGCGAACGCGCATGATCCGGGGGAGCGCGTAACCGCCTGATTTCGCGCGGGTCCACCGAACGCGAAAAAGGGCTAGGAAACCGCTTGGGAAGGTTGCAAAAAAAGTCCCGGGCGCGAGGCGCGGCGGCGGGATAACCCGCGTGGCCCGGGCCTGTCGCGCGGCTTTAAGGACAAGCCATTGGTTCGCATGGAAAAAAAATGAGCGATATTGCTCACTTTTATTTCGCTAACGCATTCACCCGCCGGCTGAGCCGCGAGACTTTTCGCGCGGCCGCCTTGGCATGCACGATTCCCTTTTGTGCCGCGCGCATGACCAATGGCTGGGCGGCACGTAGAGCAACGGCCGCCGCGCCAGGGTCGCCCGCGGCGATCGCCTCCTCGACCTTGCGGACATAGGTGCGCATTTGGCTGCGGCGGGACCGATTGACGCCGGCGCGGCGCTCAATTTTGCGGACAGCCTTCTTGGCCGACGGTGTGTTCGCCATCAAAAAATATCCTGGGCGCGGGCCAACGCGAGAGCAGCCTTCCACGATGGAAAACCGGCCGGGGGTGGCCTCTGGAGCATGATTTTCGAAACGGAACCGGCTTCACGATCAGGCAAAGACTAAAGGTTTAAAGCGCGATCCGGAGGGTCGCGCCAATAATCACGAACCTTTCGGCCCGTCAACGCTCAATATCGGCGCCGGCGAGCGCGTCTAGACCTTAATCTTGCACTCTCGATGCGTGGCGTCGCGGCGCAATCGCCGCCACGCATCATCTGGTGGCCATGCGATCGAGGATCGCGTTGACGCTATCGATTGACGTGTCGATCCAGTCCGCGCGTTTTTCCGCCTCATTTTCGATTTCATGGAGCGCCTCGGCCAGCAAGTAGAGGACGAGGAGGCGCATTCGCGTGCCTTCATCCTCGATCCAGATCGGGCTGTCGCGCGCCGCCTCCATGTAAGCTTGGATGAAGATTTGAGAAAATTCGACAAGTTCCGCGCGAAGTCCTGCCGCCGCGAGCGTCGCGCCGGGGACGAGCCGGGCGAGATCCCGTTTGGCGGCGGCAACCGCATGAGAAAAGGAGCGCAGCATGACCGCGACATCGCGCAGCGGCGATGTTTTCGCGCGCCTTTGGTCAGGGGACATCGAAGGCCCTTCTCCGAAATCGACGATCATGACATCATCCTTCACGACGAGGAGGCGGCCAAGACGATAATCGCCGTGAATGCGGATCTTGATCGCGCCATGCGGCTTCCGGACTAGCTTGCCGATCAGGCTGAAACATTCTTGCGGGCGGGCCAAAAGACGTTCCGCCCCGGCGCGCTTGCCGCCGCTCGTGGTCGCGGCAATCGTCCGCAGGCGCGTGAAGACACGCTTGGCCAGAATTTTTACCGCATCCGCTGTCTCGCGGACATCGTCGAACGTCAGCGCCTCGGCTTTGAATGCCGGATCGGCGGTTGCCGCCGCCAGCGCCTTGTGCATCTCGGCCGTGCGCAAGCCGAGCCCTCGCATGTGCGGCACATAGGTCGCGAATTCCTCATGTCCGGCGCGGCCGTCTTGCCCGGGTGTCAGGGCTGCCGCCTCGAGGATGCGCTTTAACGCTTCGAGCGTCCATGTCCAGGCATCGCCCTGGTTACGCATGAAAGTTTGCAGGATCGCGAGCACGGTGCGGTTTTCCGCGCGATCGATGTATTCGATCACGCCGAGCAAGGGAGGGGAATTGCCGAAATGCGCCACTTCAGTCAGAAAGCGCAAAATCTCGACCTCGGGGTCTTCGCCGGTTTGCAGCCGGTGATGGATTTTCAGCATCATCTGGTTGGCGAGGACGAGCGAGGAGTTGCGCTGTCCGGCGCCAATACGATGGGCATCGGCCGCCGCGATCATGGGTTCGGCGTCGAGGGCGGGCGCCGGAGAGAAAGAAATTCGGCCGCCGTGGCCGGTGTCCAGCCTCTCGCCGCGCCGGAGCGCCGCCAGCATTGCCGCGGCGAAACCCTCGCACGCCTCCGCTTCGTAAAGCAGACCGGTCAAAGCGCCGCGGCGCAGCCTTGCGGCGGCATCGGCGAGGGATGGCCCGTGCTCCCGCTCCGGTTCCGCCGCAAGGGGCGTGAAATAAGTCTCGACCCGGCCACTGGACAGTTTGACGTCGAGGAGCGGGAGAACAAAGCGGCTCTGGCCGCCATCGCGGAGCACGGCAAAATCCTTCACCGAGACGCCGGCGATTGGCGTCTCTCTAGGGACAAACCAGCGGCGCGAGGTCAGGAAGCGGGGGGCGACCGTGCGCTCGAATGCGATGCGCTCACGCCCGGCGAGAATCGTTTCGAGCTTGCCGGTGGCAACCAGCGTGAACAATCCCGGCGCCGGTTGCTGATCGTGGCGATCTTTGCTTGCGTCGGCCGCCTCGAGCCGGAACCAGAAAAAACCGTAGGCCGGCAAGGTCAAAAGATAGGACCGCGACTCGATCGCCGGAAAGTGACTGCCGGCGGTAAGCTCGATGGGCACGGCATCCTTGAATTCGGCAAGGTCCAGTTCGACCGCTTGCGCCGCTCGCGACACATTGGCGACGCAGAGAATACGCTCGGCCGAGATTTCGCGCAGATAGGCCAAGACCTTGCGGTTCGACGGATAAAGAAACCGCAGCGTGCCCCGTCCGAAGGACACATACGAACGCCGCACCGAGATCATCCGGCGCATCCAGGTCAAGAGGCTCGACGGGCTCGCGAGCTGTGCTTCGACGTTAACGGCGCTGAAGCCGTAAACCGGATCCTGGATCGCGGGCAGGAAGAGCTTGGCTGGGTCGGCACGGCTGAAGCCGCCATTGCGATCGAGGGACCATTGCATCGGTGTGCGCACGCCGTCCCGGTCGCCGAGATAGATATTGTCGCCCATGCCGATCTCGTCGCCGTAATAAAGAACCGGCGTGCCGGGCATGGATAAGAGGAGCGAATTCAGAAGCTCGATCTTGCGCCGGTCGTTTTCGAGCAAGGGGGCGAGACGGCGGCGAATGCCGAGATTGATCCGCGCCCGCGGGTCGGCGGCATAAAAGGACCATAGATAGTCGCGCTCCTTGCCGGTCACCATGGCAAGCGTCATCTCGTCGTGGTTGCGGAGAAAGATCGCCCACTGTGCACCGTCCGGGATCTCCGGCGTCTGCCGCATGATGTCGGTGATCGGATGCCGGTCCTCCTGGGCCAGCGCCATGTAGATGCGCGGCATGAGGGGGAAATGAAAAGCCATATGGCATTCATCGCCCTGGCCGAAATATTGCGCGGTCTCTTCGGGCCAAAGATTCGCCTCGGCGAGAAGCATCCGGTCCGGATAGCGGGCATCGACAGCGGCTCTGATCTTCTTGACGACCGCGTGGGACTCCGGAAGATTTTCGCAATTGGTGCCTTCCCGCTCGACAAGATAGGGAATGGCGTCAAGCCGCAAACCATCGACGCCCATGTCGAGCCAATACGCCATCACATCGAGCACGGCTTCGAGGACCCGGGGATTGTCGAAGTTCAAGTCGGGCTGATGCGCGTAGAAGCGATGCCAATAGAAAGCTTTTGCTTGATCGTCCCAGGTCCAGTTCGACTTTTCCGCGTCGAGAAAAATGACCGGGGCGTCCTTGTAGGCACGATCGGTGTTCGCCCAAACATAGAAATTGCGCGCCGCCGAGCCGGGCTTGGCCGCGCGGGCACGCTGAAACCAGGGATGCTGATCCGAGGTATGATTGATCACGAGCTCGGTGATGACCCGCAAGCCCCGCTCATGCGCCTCGCGCACGAAACGTTTGAAATCCCGCAGGCTTCCATAGGCTGGGTTTATTCCGCGATAGGAAGAAATGTCATAACCGTCGTCCCGCAGCGGCGAAGGATAGAACGGCATCACCCAGATCGCGGTCGCCCCGAGATCCTTGATGTAATCGACCTTCTCGGTCAGGCCGGCGAAATCGCCGATGCCGTCGTTATTGGCGTCGAAGAACGATTTCACATGCAGCTGATAGATAATCGCGTCGCGATACCATCGCAGGTCGTTGCGATCGATCATGCGGGGCTCCGCGCGGCCGCTCGCGGATTTTGCCGGCAGTTGCCGGATATGCGCATCCGCATCGGCTCGCTATCTTTAAATGGGGAAAAGAGAAACGGGACGAATATTCGCCGGACCAGCGGATAGGAAACCAAAACCGTCACGTCAATCCGGATCGCTCCTTTGTTTCCGGAGCTTGGCCCAATGGCCGAGCCGCGCGCGCAAGTCTCGTTCGAAGCCGCGGTCAACCGGCCGATAGAGCGTCTGCCGCCCGAGCGCCTCAGGCCAGTAATTTTGCCCCGAAAATCCTTCCGGCTCGTCGTGATCGTAGGCATAATTGGCGCCATAGCCTTCATCTCTCATCAGCTTCGTCGGCGCGTTGAGAATGATTTTGGGCGGCATTAGCGACCCGTGCTCCTTGGCAAGCCGCGCCGCGGCCTTGAAGGCCGCATAGGCCGCGTTCGATTTCGGCGCGGTCGCGGCATAGATCACCGCGTTGGCGATCGCAAGCTCGCCTTCGGGAGAGCCTAGAAAATCATAAGCGTCCTTGGCGGCAACGGCGACGGCCAGCGCCTGGGGGTCGGCAAGACCGATATCCTCGACCGCCATGCGCACCACCCGCCTTGCGACGAACAGAGGGTCTTCGCCGGCATCGAGCATTCGCGCGAGATAGTAGAGAGCCGCGTCCGGGTCCGATCCACGCACCGATTTATGCAGCGCGCTGATCAGGTTGTAATGGCCCTCCTGCGCTTTATCGTAGATCGGCGCGCGCCGCTGGACGATCGAAACCAGCGTGGCCGTATCGAAGATTTCCCCCGGCTTGGCGGCGCGCCACGCCTCTTCGGCGAGGCTCAAGGCGGCGCGGCCATCGCCATCGGCCATCCGCACCAGGCTTGAACGGGCACCGGGATCGAGCGGCAGACCCCGCCCCTCGCAGGTTTCCGCGCGGGAGAGAAGCTTTTCGATCGCCGCCGCGTCGAGAGTGTGGAAGATCATCACCCTGGCGCGCGACAACAGGGATGCGTTGAGTTCGAAGCTCGGATTTTCGGTCGTCGCGCCGATCAAGGTGATGGTGCCATCTTCCATCACCGGCAGGAAGCTATCCTGCTGCGCCCGGTTGAAGCGATGCACCTCGTCGACGAAAAGCAGCGTTCCTTGGCCGGCCTTGCGGCGGCCCCGCGCCTCCTCGAAAACCTTTTTAAGCTCGGCGACGCCGGAAAAAATCGCCGAAATCTGGACGAAGGCGAGCTTCGTCTCGCCCGCGAGAAGGCGCGCAACGGTCGTCTTGCCGGTCCCCGGAGGCCCCCAGAAAATCAGGCTGCCCAGCGTGCCCGACGCAATAAGCCGCCTCAGCGCGCCTTGGGGTCCGAGAAGATGATCTTGACCGGCGACATCGGCGAGGCTTTGCGGGCGCAGCCGGTCGGCGAGCGGATGCGGCGCGTCCTTTTCGAGATTGGCGGCGGCGAAGAGATCGGTCATCTCGCTTTCAAATCTGGCCCACGCGCGCTTCGAACGCAAGCCGGGGCAAAAGAGCGGAGGCCTGGAGCAGTTAAGGTTAAAAACGCTATTGAAGACCCGGCCACGTTTTAATACAATTTTGCACTCACATGGGTCATGCGCCGGTTCCGGTCATGTACAAATACTTCATTTAACAGTTCCTTCTTTAACAATTTCGGCAAGAGTAAAATTTTATCCATGCCAGCGGCGTGGCATAGCCGGGCGGTTTCTACGCGACGGAGGTAAAAACCATGAATAACCGATTCGAGGTCTCGCCTGATTTCACGATCGAGCGCGGGCGGACCGCACGGAATATCGGCACCGTGACGGCCCCGGCCGATAACCTAAGCCCTGAGAGGGCCGCGTTCGTCGCGGCTATTCTAGCTGGTCGCTCGACCCGCCCGCCGCCGGAATTCTCCCGAACGCCAGGTGAACCGCCTTGCCGCAAGGGCAAGTAATGAAATACTTTATTTAATAAATTTAACAATTTTCATAAAAGTGACGTTTTATCGATGCGCACCATTGCATTTGTTTCGCAAAAAGGCGGTTGCGGCAAAAGCACGATTGCCGCTTGTCCTGCAGTGGCGGCGCAAGAGGCAGGAGAACGCATTCTTGTTCTCGACATGGACCCCAAGAAATCCTTCGTCCGGTGGGGGTCCAAACGCAACGATCCCAACTTGCCGGTCGAGGCAGTTCCGGCGGCGAGGCTTCCGGCGGCGTTAACCGCCCTTTCAAAGCGCAATACGAGCCTTGTCATTGTCGATACCCCAGTCTTGGAGTCGCCAAGATCGCTCGCCGCGATAAGCGCCGCCGATCTCTCCATCGTTCCGGCCAGGCCCGCTACCTTCGACATTTGGGCGGCCGAGGTGACCGGCCGCAAACTGAAACTGATGGGCAAGGAGTTTATTTTTCTGCTCAATCAATGTCCGCCTGTCCTTGAAGCCTCACGTGTGCAAGAGGGTATCGCCGCGCATGAAGCCGTTGGGTCACTTTTACGCCCCCACATCGCCGCGCGGGCCAACTTTCTCGAAGCCGCGCGCACAGGCAAGGGCGTGACCGAGGTCGGTTCAAACGCGCCGCGGCCTAGGAAATCTGCGGCCTTTGGATGGATCTCAGCCGCCGGCTCCGGTCAATTCAAACTCGCGGATGAGCGGAGCCCTTCACCTGCTGATCATGGTGACAACGACCTCGCCGCCGCGCGCGATGGTCAATTGCCGGTAATTGCGATGCCCGCTCGCCTGAGCGTCGAGTTCCCGGTGCCGGGTCCATTTCAGCATTTTCCGATCGCTCCGCCGGCCAGCCGGCCATTCCGCGATCAATCCCCTTGAGATTGAAAAGCAGATCCTCGACAACCAGGATCCGGGCGGTCATGCCATGGGTGTTCCTGTCTTGTCACGCTGGGGGCCCGGGCAAAACATTCTCGCGCCTATTGTTCGTGGAGATAATTGCGCACTGTTTCGAGGAACTTCACGATGGAGATCGGTTTCGACAGATAGGCCTCGCATCCGCCCTGCCTGATTTTTTCCTCGTCGCCCTTCATGGCGAAAGCGGTAATGGCGATCACCGGGATATGGCGCAGATCTTCGTCGTCCTTGATCCATTGCGTGACCTGAAGTCCGGAGACCTCGGGCAGTTGAATATCCATCAAAATGAGATCGGGTTTGTGCAGACGCGCGAGTTCCACCGCTTCGACGCCGCTGCGGGTCTGCACGGTCCTGTAGCCATGCGCCTGCAAAAGATCGTTGAACAACTTCATGTTCAACTCATTGTCCTCTACGATTAGAATGCGCTTTTGCATCGGAAATACCCGGCTCCGGGCGGCGGACGATCCATGGCCGGGAAGGTTCGGCCGCACTTATCGGTAACGGACAGACATTGACGAAAGGGAAATCGTTATAATGCAAAACTTCGATTTTAGGCTCCGGCCGGCCAAACAGCCACAACTCACCAAGGCCGCCGCCGAATCGATAGCGATCGAGGTCTTAACCTTTCTGGCCGGGAATCCAGCGAGGCTCGATCGTTTCTTGGCTCTGTCTGGCCTTGGGCGGGATAATTTGCGGGCGGCGGCGGCGGGACCTGGATTTTTGGCTGCGATCCTCGATCATCTCGCCTCTGACGAGTCACTCCTCCTCGCCTTCGCGGCCGATGCGGGGCACGCCCCGGCAACGATCGCCAAGGCGCGGGACATATTGTCGCCCCCGGCGGAGATGCCGTGACAGTGGCGGCCCGTGCTAAGAAGCATAGCCCATAAACCGGAGCCTCGCATGATCTGGCCTCTGCCTCGACGCCCAAAACGCCAACCCGCGCCGGAGCGTGACGTCCACACCTCCGCCGCGCCAAGACTTAAATTAACCCAGCGTTTGCGGCGCAACCGCAAGGCGGACTGGACACGCAGGCTCGTCCGCGAAAACACCCTGACCGTGGACGATCTCATCTGGCCGGTTTTTCTTTGCGAGGGCGAGAACGCGTGGCAACCGGTCGCGTCGATGCCTGGTGTCGAGCGCGTCTCCATCGACGAGGCGGTGCGCGCGGCTGTCAAGGCGGCGGAGCTTGGCATTCCGGCGCTCGCGCTGTTTCCCTTTACCGAGCCTGGCCTGCGGAATGAGCAGGCCAGCGAGGCGCTCAATCCCAACAATCTTGTCTGCCGCGCTTGCCGCGCGATCAAGCGCGAAGTGCCAAAGCTCGGCCTCGTCACCGATGTCGCGCTCGATCCCTACACCAGCCATGGCCACGACGGGATTTTGCGCGGCGAGCGGATTTTAAACGACGAGACGGTTTTCGTTCTCGTGGAGCAAGCCCTGAACCAGGCGCGCGCGGGGGCCGACATCATCGCGCCTTCCGACATGATGGATGGCCGCGTCGGCGCGATCCGCGCCGGCCTCGACGCCGAGAACTTCGAGGAGGTGCAGATTTTATCTTACGCCGCCAAATATGCGTCGGCCTTTTATGGGCCTTTCCGCGACGCCGTCGGCACCAACGCGACGCTGATCGGCGACAAGCGCACCTATCAGATGGACCCGGCCAATTCCGACGAGGCCCTGCGCGAGGTCGCGCAAGACATCGAGGAAGGCGCCGATATCGTGATGGTGAAACCCGGCCTGCCCTATCTCGATATACTTTTCCGGGTGAAGGAGCGCTTCGGCATGCCGACCTTCGCCTATCAGGTTTCGGGCGAATATGCGATGATCATGGCGGCGGCGGACAAGGGTTTTATCGACGGCGACAAAGCCATGCTGGAGAGTTTGATCAGTCTCAAACGCGCGGGCGCCGACGCGATCCTCACCTATTTTGCCCCGCGTGCGGCTAAGAAGCTGAAGGAAATGGCGTGAAGCGCATATTGGGGTCATGATAGAGGGTTAGCGTGCTTTTTCGCACGGACGGACCTTCCGCCCCCAATCGGGGGAAGGCAAGCAATTCATCTGGCCCACCTGAACTCCCTGAGCAAAAACCCCACTAGCGAAACCGATAGCTCTCCGTCTTCGTCGGAGACATCGCGAATATCGCGTCCTTTCTGCGCCTGGCGCTCCTGTTCGGACGATTTTCCACGCGGATGTAACCGATTGATGATTTCGGCGGCGGATTTGATGCCCACGCGATCACTAGGAACTGCCTTAATCAAGTGCCCCAAATCGTCGCCCTCAGGCTCTCCTCCGATAGTCGAAAGCCACGCGGCGAGTATGATGCGGGCAAATTCCCGGCAAACATCTACAATAGGCACGGACATATATTTATATGCCGCGTCGGCAACCTTCTCGAATCCCTCGCGAATCTGCTTGCGCCTTTCTGTCGGTAGCGCACTCTCGTCCAGATCGGGCAAAGTGCCCAGAGTATTTGCTGACTTGAGCGTGAACAGAGTCTCGCCGTTAAACAGCCGCTCGGCCCCAATGACATGCCAGGCTGTTTTATAGCCTGCATCGCTCGGATCGCCGAGAAAAATGAGCGGCTTCCTAGATGTAGATGCCGGGTAAGCGGACTGCAATGGGCAATAAGTACGTATGTCATAGAACGGCGGCTGGCCGCCTACCGGCTGTGCATAGGGATAGTGGTTGATCCCCTGAGCATCATATTTGTGCGACGGCTTGTCTAAGCAGTAAAGTCGGCCTCTTCTTATGCGCGTAGTTGGATCGAAGGACCCTTCACGGAATAGAAGCGGCTCTTTGGGGTACAGGTTGCTAAGAATTTGCAGTCCAGATTGTTTAATCTGATGCACGTCCACCATCGACAGGCTCGGCATCGGATAAACAGCGTTCAGGAGATTCAGATTGCCTTCGTAGACGCGCTCGTTCTGAAATATCGCCAGGATCATCCCGCAATCCCCCGCAACATCGCCGTGATCTCGGCGGAAAGCCGCTTCGGAGCGGCGTCGATCAAGGTCACTCGTTCGTCAGCCTCGAAATCGTCCAGCCGCTTACATTATAACTGCGGCCAATTTCCGCGAGCGTCTCCTCGCCGCGATCACGCCGCTTGATCGCCTCGTGCTCCTGGTGACCAATGAGCTTCGGTTTTCTTCCAAGCTTCACGGTTTCCAAGGACCAAGATGATTCCGAGCGAGACATTTCCGCTCCAGTTTTTCAACGAGCGGCCATTTAGCCTTTGGAATTTTTGATGAGAAATCAGCATAGCTCGTCGTATCCATGTCGAGCAAATGCGCCACGTGGTACATTGCCCCTTGGTGGCACCCTTGCCTTACCCCTGCCTCCTTGCCTTCCTTGCTGTTCACGATAGCGTTAAGCCGTCCAGCACTGCAGCCTTCCAAAAAAGCTGCCACATATGCCTCGGCTTCTGGAGAAAGATTTTGATCGTAAGGGATGTTAAATTTCCGATGCGCCTTCATGCGCACATCAAGACCACAATCTTTATCAATCTTGGCGGTCTGCCATAGCTCCAAAGCCATCGCACTTGATGAAATGGCTGCAAATGCTGCGGCCCAGACTAAGCGTTTCATTTTGTTACCTCGTCGCATGCGTAGCCTAGCGCCCGAGGCTTTCGAGCACAGAAGCGCGCAGGGATCGGGTCGCGAGTGTGCCCAGAGCCGATCGCCCGAGACTTCCGCTTGAATTGGAGGGTTGGCTTTTGGCGCAACCGCACCATTCAAGCGGCTGAGTAGCAATGCGTCCTTTGCGGCAGAATTCCAGACGAATTCCGAGGCTGCAACGCGCTTGAAACGTCTCAGTTAAGGAGAGATCGCTGGAAATGCGGATCATTGCGATGATCTCGCGCAGATCCACTTTTTCAAATCCTTATGCGTGCAAAAGCTTCTCCGATGATGAGCACCTTCGAGCCGTTTTCCCCGACACGATATCCACCATCTTCAAAATGAGCCTTCGCCATATCGCGCAACGTTTGTAGACGTACCTTGTGGTGTTCGTTTTCAAAACGCCATTTGTCTGCCGGATGCTCCTGCGCTATACGCAGGACATCTTCGCTGGCGATCACATTCCGGATCATACGAACACCGCCGATTTCTGTGTCAGAACCGGTCAGCGAAAAAATGACTTTCTTTTCGAACGTTGATAAATCAAGCAGATGCGCCAACACACCATCGGCAAAATGCGTTACAAGAACATTGCGCGCCGCTTCAAGAATCGCTCCCTGATGCTTTGGATTCGAATCCTTTATGAATCGATGTACCCAATTACATCGACAGGCTGCAGCTATGAGCCATTTACGAACCTTGTCACCATGAATAACGGTGTCGACATGCTCGACCATACCGAGATTCCTCAATTTTAAAGTTCGATATCCTTCTCTATCGACATCCGAAACCTCATTCACAGAGTGCACATAGCGGTGCATATGGCAATTCCCGCGTGACTGCCAGCGTGTCTTGAACCAGGCATAAATGCTTCCTGCACCCATCAGCAAGAAAATGGAGTTGTAAAAGACTGAAACGTGGATGGGCTTTATCACAAACCCAAAGATATGCATCACATTGTCGTCCATTTGGGTTCCCTTCAACCGTTTCTAACTAGGCTCAGACAATACTCAGCTATGATCTTCCGGGAGCGACCAACCGCGGCAAGCGGCGGGGTCGATTTCAACC
Source organism: uncultured Alphaproteobacteria bacterium (assembly GCA_963706215.1). GTDB lineage: Bacteria > Pseudomonadota > Alphaproteobacteria > Rhizobiales > Beijerinckiaceae > Methylocapsa. The sequence continues at coordinate 2,506,832 of OY970154.1, forward strand.
ATAATCACAATGATATCAAGTTCGTAAGTGCCGTTGCGAAAATCTCGATTTCTGCAACATGCTAGAGCCGTCGCTCGTTTCGACCGGCCGGGTCTGTGGCACCAAGCGCTTCATACCAAACCAGACAAAAGATCCCGTCCGAAAGACAATCTTCGCGCCTTGCCAGCGTATGGTGCTCGCGACTGCCAATCGTACCAAATTGTTTCACGTGAAACAATTTGGTACGATTGAGCCGCGAAATCTGACAAAAAACCGCGCGAGGACCGCTCTCAAAAAATTTGCCCGAACCTAAGCCCTCACCCTGAGGAAGCCCGAAGGGCTGTCTCGAAGGGCGAGGGCGCGACGGGAAGCCGCGGGGTGCATCCTTCGAGACGCAGGCTTCGCCTGCTCCTCATGATGAGGGAGGCGCATTTGCAATGGACTCTTAGGCAGAGGTGTATTACCGGCCCAAAAGCGCACCTTGTCCAGCCATTTTTCCAAGAATTTTTTAGGCGATGTGGATAGCGGGAGCCAGCGCCACCAGACCAAAAATTCCCTCCTTTTTGCCGAGCCCGCGTGGCACAAAAGGAGCAGTCACGAACTGATTCGGCGCTCGCCCCGTGAGCCTTGCGCCGGCGGGGAACTCTCATGCCAGCGATCGAAAATCTCGCCGAAAGAACCCGCCTTTCGAGCGGCACCGGCCCCGATCCCGCGTTCCGGCTGGCGCCACATAATATCGAGGCGGAACAGGCGCTCCTTGGCGCGATTCTCGTCAATAACGACGCCTTCGACCGGATCTCCGATTTTCTCAAGCCCGAGCATTTTTCCGAGGAAATGCACCGGCGGATCTTTGATGTCGCTTCGCAGCTAATCCGGGCGGGAAAACTCGCCTCGCCGATCACCTTGAAAACTTTTCTTGGCGAGCACGATCTCGGCGGCGTCACCGTGCCGCAATATCTCGCCCGCCTGGCGGCGGAAGCAACCACCATCATCAACGCCGAGGACTATGGCCGCACCATCCACGATCTCGCTCTTCGCCGCGATCTCATCCTCATCGGCGAGGATATCGTCAATGCGGCCTATGACGCGCCGGTCGGTGCCTCCCCACGCGAGCAAATCGAGGACGCCGAGCGCAAGCTCTATTCGATCGCCGAGACCGGCCGCTACGAAGGCGGCTTTCAGCGCTTTTCCGATGCCTTGACCACCGCCGTCGATATGGCGGCGAAGGCGTATGAGCGCGACGGACGCTTGTCGGGGATCGCGACCGGCCTTACCGATCTCGATCGCTACATGGGCGGCCTGCAGCCGTCCGATCTCGTGATTGTCGCCGGGCGGCCCGGCATGGGCAAGACGGCGCTCGCGACCAACATCGCCTTCAACATCGCGAGTTCGCACGAGGACAAGCCCAAACCCGACGGCACCAGGGAAACGGTCAATGGTGGCATCGTCGGCTTTTTCTCGCTCGAAATGTCGGCCGAGCAATTGGCGACCCGGATCATCGCCGAACAGGCGGCCGTTCCTTCCTCCAAGATCCGCAGGGGCGACATCGGCGAGCCGGAATTTCACCGGATCGCCCAGGCCGCCCGGAAGATGCAGACGCTCCCCTTCTATATCGACCAGAGCGGCGGCCTTTCGATCGCCCAACTGGCGGCGCGGGCGCGGCGGCTCAAACGTCAGCGAGGCCTCGATGTCCTCGTGATCGATTATCTGCAATTGCTCGGCGGCTCGAAAGCGCGGAGCGACTCGCGCGTGCAGGAAGTCACCGAAATCACCACCGGCCTCAAGGCGCTGGCCAAGGACTTGAACGTTCCGGTGATCGCGCTTTCGCAATTGTCGCGGCAGGTGGAAAGCCGCGACGACAAGCGCCCGCAATTGTCCGATTTGCGCGAGTCGGGCTCGATCGAACAAGATGCCGATGTTGTTCTCTTCGTTTTCCGCGAGGAATATTATTTGAACGGCAGAGAACCCCGCGCGGGAACCGACGAATTCATCGCCTGGCAGGCCGCCCAGGAAAAGGCGCATGGCAAGGCCGAAATCATCATCGGCAAACAGCGGCACGGCCCGACAGGAACCATCGAGCTCGCTTTCGAGGCCGAAGTGACACGGTTTTCCAATTTGGCCCGCGCGGAAAACCTGCCGGAGCATTTTTAGCTGGCGGCTCACGCTTTGCGGGCTTATCGTTAGGCGCGAAAGATGATAAATGAAATTATTTCGTATCTTCTCAGCCGAGCAGCCCCCATTCATAATCACGCCTTGAGGACAGCTAATGAACGTCCAGTGGGCTCGTCATAACGAGAAAAAATTGCGAGCACCGTTCTTGCCCGCTTCGGACAACACGTCTGAAGCCCTTGCTGCGCTCCAAGCTGCAAACCTGCATTACCGAAACGCTGCTTGGCCTGCGCCATTTAGCGCAACGAAACATCGTTTGCATAAAGGGGATGCCCGCGATCTCTCATGGATTCCAGATAATTCCGTTCACTTGGTGTGACCTCGCCTCCCTATTGGACGCTTAAGAAATACGAGGAACGCGGTGGCCAACTTGGCGAAATTATCGAGTATGAATCTTTTTTGGACGAATTGGAAAGGGTATGGCGGGAATGCGCACGGGTTCTCGTCGAAGGTGGGCGCATTTGTTGTGTTGTAGGAGACATTTGTATTCCTCGTAAGCGGGATGGTCGCCATCGCGTGATGCCATTGCACGCCGACATTCAGGTTAGGAGCCGCCGTCTTGGCTTGGATTGTCTCACGCCGATTATTTGGCACAAAATTGCGAATGGCGTGACGGAAGCGCGTGGTAATGGCGCGGGCTTTTACGGAAAGCCGTACCAGCCCGGCGCCGTCGTAAAGAACGATCTAGAGTATATTCTTTTCATGCGTAAGGGCGGAGAATACCGGAAGACAACCATGCTGCAAAAGTCTCTTTCCATGCTGACAAAGGACGAAATGCAAGCATGGTTCTGTTCATTTTGGACCGACATCAAGGGTGCTTCGACTCGGGATGGCCACCCGGCACCCTATCCAGTAGAATTAGCCGAACGCCTTGTTCGCATGTTCTCTTTCGCCGGAGATACAGTTTTTGATCCATTTCTTGGGACAGGTTCAACGACGATTGCTGCAGTCCGTGCGGGACGAAACTCTATCGGCAATGAAATTGAACCGAAATATCTGGAGCTTGCGTGGGAACGCGTCGGGAAAGAGCTGGATCAGGCGCGTCTGTACGGCAGTTGCGAAGCTGTCCTTATCTGATGTCGGTCTCTTTATCCGATGCGGTCGATGATCTTCTTAGACGCCAGACGCAGGACCCTGGACGGCTTCATCTACTTGTGCAATTCTACATAGAGGCATTCGATCGCGAAGGCCTGCCGGGTGTTCGTGGCGGCAAGGCCAACGAAGTTGGAATCCGTGGACTGGGTCGTCAGAAAGATTGGGACCTTGCCTATGTCCTCGTTGGAAAGCCACGGTTACTGATTTCTTTAAAGTCGATATTAAAGAATTTGGCGGGGACGGTCCCCAATCGCCTTGACGATCTTATGGGCGAAGCAGCGCATGTGCAGCAACTTTCGCCGGAAATTGTCATTGGTTATGTCGTCATCATGGACGAAAAAGAGGATTCCATGCGCCGTGACGGGAGCGGCACTTGGAGTGACCATTTCGAGTCGAATCTTCGCAAGATAGCCATCAGGAAGGCGCCTCTCTGGAATCAAGGCTTGATCGAGGGTGCTTGGCTCATCCGGATTAATAGTGCCAGGCCACAAGGACAACGCATATCCGCCGCCGTCGATATGGACGCACATGGGACCACCTTCTTTCGGGCGTTGCTTGACGAGCTTTACCTTCGAGAACCGACAATCCGATCCGCGAGGCCTAGTTGAGACAATACACGTTTTGTTGACGCTAAGTTAGTTCAACCCGCTGGAAAGCGGTCCAGGGACCGATGGCCAAATCTCACGCTTCCTTTGTTTGCCAAAATTGCGGCGCGGTCAGCCAGCGCTGGCAAGGCCGCTGCGAAGCCTGCGGCGGGTGGAACACCATCGCCGAGGAAAGCGCGGAATCGGGGATCGGCGCGAGGGCCACGCAAGGCGCGCGCAAAGGCCGGGTTTTCGGCCTTTCGAGCCTGATCGAGAACGATCACAAAGCCGCGCCGCGCATCACCACCGGCATCGCCGAGCTCGACCGGGTAACCGGCGGCGGTTTCGTGCCGGGCTCGGTTATTTTGCTTGGCGGCGAACCCGGCATCGGCAAATCGACGCTGGTCATTCAAGCCTGCGCCGCGCTTGCCGCATCGGGGCGGCGCGCCGTCTATATTTCCGGCGAGGAGGCGGTCGAGCAGGTCCGCCTGCGCGCCCTGCGGCTTGGCCTCGCGGCGGCGCCGGTCGAACTCGCCGCCGAGACGGGCGTCGAGGATATCGTCGCGACACTCTCCCATGGCAAGCGGCCTTCCCTTGTCGTTATCAATTCCATCCAGACGATGTGGACCGAGCTTATCGAATCGACCCCGGGCACGGTCGGCCAGGTGCGCGGCGCGGCGCAAGCGCTGATCCGTTTCGCGAAGACAACCGGCGCGGCGGTGATCCTTGTCGGGCATGTCACCAAGGACGGCCAGATCGCCGGTCCGCGCGTCGTCGAACATATGGTCGATGCGGTCGTTTCCTTCGAGGGCGAGGACGGGCGGAACTTCCGCATCCTCCGCACGGTAAAAAACCGCTTCGGCCCGGCCGGCGAGATCGGCGTCTTCGAAATGACCGGGCGCGGGCTCGCCGAGGTCGCGAACCCTTCCGCTTTGTTTCTGTCTGCAAGGGACGCCACGGCACCCGGCGCCGCCGTGTTCGCCGGGATGGAGGGAACAAGGCCGCTGCTCGTCGAGATCCAGGCTCTGGTCGCGCCGAGCCCGCTCGGCACGCCGCGCCGCGCGGTTGTCGGCTGGGACAATGCGCGGCTCGCCATGGTTCTCGCCGTCCTCGAAGCGCACGCCGGCGTCAAGCTCGGGCAATACGACATTTATCTCAATGTCGCGGGGGGCTTGCGTGTCGGCGAACCGGCCGCCGATCTCGCCGCCGCGGCGGCGCTTGTGTCCTCCTTGAGCGGGTTGAGCCTCGCCGCCAATTCGGTGTTCTTTGGCGAGATCGCCCTTTCGGGGGCGATCCGGCCGGTCGCGCATGGCCTGGCGCGGCTCAAGGAGGCCGCGAAACTAGGCTTTCGCCGTGCCACGATGCCGCAGGGGCCGCCGGAGAACGGCGACGCCCCGGCGAGAGATCTCACGGTGCGAAGTTGCGGCCATATTTCAAGCCTCGTCGCCGGAATAGCGGCCGGGGACGGGTCGCCGGAGAAGGCGGCCATGCCGGCGAGGCGCGGCTGAGATTTTTACCGGTTGGACGGCGCAGCCAAACCTAGTAAGATGGTGAGAGATGAAGAGACTTCTGTTGGTGGCCGCTTCCACATTTATAACCCCTGTCCATGCCGGCGGATGCGACGAAGAGACGATCCGCGGCGTCGCGCGCGGCGGCAGCGTCGCCGTTCTCGAACCGGGCGCCGTCTATGAGGCGGAGCCGGACAATACTCCGGACGGGCTACTTTGCAACGCCGGAGACAGCGTCCTGGTGCGCGGCGACGAGGTTCATGTAACGCGGATGCGATAAAGCTGATCGGCGTTTGGTCGCGCCGCCCCGTCAGGACGTTACGCCACGGCGGCCGCATTCCGCCGGAATCGGGGCATAAACCTGCTGCCCTTGCTTTGTTTCGATTATTAAGGGAAAAGCCATCAAGTTCGGCGACTTTTGCCACCTATGCGCCCGCCAGCCGCGAACTGTAATTGCGCTTATGGCGGAGAGGCCAAACCAATGCCATCTTATCTCGATCTGGGCTTGATCGTCGTCGTTTTGATTTCCGCCTTTCTGGCGATGTTGCGCGGCTTTACCCGCGAAGTCCTTGCCATTGCGGCTTGGGGCGCGGCGGCAGTTGCAGCGCTTTATCTTTATCCGTTCGCCCTGACTTATGTGACGCCTCACATCGCCAACAAAAACATCGCGCTGGGTGTCTCCGCGGCGGCGGTTTTTTTCGTGACTTTGATTCTCATCTCCTTGATTACCATCAAATTGTCGGATGCCATTCTCGATTCCAAGATCGGCGCGCTCGACCGGTCGCTCGGCTTCCTGTTCGGCGCGGTTCGCGGCCTGCTCCTGTGCGTCATCGCCTTTGTGTTCTTCAATTGGCTGGTGCCCGCGCAAACCCAGCCCGGTTGGGTTAAAGCCGCGCGCATGAGACCCCTTTTGCAGGCGACCGGCGACCAGCTCATGGCAGTTCTGCCGGACGATCCGGAAGGGCTTTTGAACAAGCTCAAGAAGCCGAAATCCGCCGGCGCCAGCGAGGAGACGGTGCCCGACACGGATCTGGAACCAAAAAAAGCCGAGCCTGGCAAGGGGACGTAAGCGCGGGCGCCGGAGCATTTTGGGGCGGCGGCGTCACGCCGGGACGGCAAGCCGCGCGCGCGATTGGCCACCCTTGATTCCTGGGAAAGCCGGCCAGTTTGACGATGCCCCGGAGCGTGGGCCCGTATGAGCTTGATCTTTGCAATGCCTTCGAGGCTGACATTCGCCTCAAGGTCAATTATGTAAGTCTTACGGCATTGGTGGCCATGCACTGCTCCGATTAACGAGAATCGGATAATCGTCCAAAGTCTCTATCTTCATCTTCGCGCGATTTCTTGACGCGGGTTTTGCGGATCACGCCTGAGCTTCTAGGAGCCGCTGATGGGTGAAACGGAGGACGTTGGACAGAGCCTTGATTTCGGCCGCCGGTCATTGGCGCGGGACCTTGATCCCGGAGCCGCCGGCCTTGATCTCGACCGCGACGACGACCGTTTGCGTGAGGAATGCGGGATTTTCGGGATTTTCGGCCATCCCGACGCCGCCGCCATCACCGCTTTGGGACTGCATGCCTTGCAACATCGCGGCCAGGAGGCGGCGGGCATCGTAACATTCGACGGCCAAAGATTTAATTCCGAGCGCCGGCTAGGTCTTGTCGGCGATCACTTCTCCAAGGCATCGGCGATCGAACGCCTGCCCGGCGAGTCGGCCATCGGGCATGTGCGTTATTCAACGACGGGCGATACCATTCTGCGCAATGTCCAGCCGCTTTTCGCCGAGCTTAACGCGGGCGGCTTCGCAATCGCGCACAATGGCAATCTCACCAACGGACTGACCCTGCGCCGCGATCTTGTGCAAGGCGGCGCGATCTATCAATCGACCTCCGACACCGAGGCTATCCTTCATCTCGTTTCCCGCAGTAGGCGTCCGTACCTCGTCGACCGGTTCATCGAGGCCTTGCGCTCGATCGAGGGCGCTTATTCCCTGGTCGCGCTCAGCAACAAGAAGTTGATCGGCGCCCGCGATCCATTGGGAATCAGACCGCTCGTCCTTGGCGAACTCGACGGACGTTACATTCTCGCGTCGGAGACCTGCGCGCTCGACATCATCGGCGCGCGTTTCCTGCGCGATATCGGGAATGGTGAGATCGTGGTTATCTCCGGCGAGGGTATCGAGAGCCTGCGGCCGTTTCCGCCACGCCCGATGCGCCCTTGCATCTTCGAATACATTTATTTCGCCCGGCCTGATTCGATCGTGCACGGAAAGCTCGTATACAATGTTCGCAAGGCGATGGGCGCGGAACTCGCGCGAGAGGCGCCGGTCGAAGCCGATGTCGTCGTGCCGGTCCCCGATTCCGGCGTGCCGGCGGCGCTCGGCTTCGCGCAACAGTCCGGCATTCCTTTTGAGCTCGGCATTATCCGCAATCATTATGTCGGGCGCACGTTCATTCAGCCTTTCCAATCCGTGCGGGAATTGGGCGTGCGTTTGAAACACAGCGCCAACCGCGCGGTCGTCGCGGACAAACGGATCGTGCTTATCGACGATTCGATCGTGCGCGGGACGACGTCCGTGAAAATCGTGCGGATGATGCGCGAGGCCGGCGCGCGCGAGGTGCATTTCCGGATTTCCTCGCCGCCGATTACCCATCCCGACTATTACGGGATCGATACGCCGGAGCGCGATAAATTGCTCGCCGCGACCCACACGCTCGACGAAATGCGCGCCTATATCGGCTGCGATTCGCTCGCGTTTCTTTCCGTCGACGGCATTTACCGGGCGATGGGCGAGAAGGGCCGCGATCCGGTCCGGCCGCAGTTCACCGACCATTGTTTCACCGGCGATTATCCGACCCAGCTCACCGACACGGGCGGCGATACCAAGGCCCAGCTTTCGCTTCTCGCGGAAGCGAGTTAGGGCAATGCCAGGGCTTGGACCCGAGCGACACCTGAACACGTTCCATGCCTCGCCCGCTTGACGGCCGCGTCGCCCTGGTGACCGGCGCGTCGCGGGGGATCGGCCGCGCGGTGGCGCTGGAGCTTGCCTGCGCGGGCGCCCATGTGATCGCGCTCGCCCGCACCCAAGGCGCGCTCGAGGCTCTCGACGATGCGATCCGGAGCGAGGGCAACGAAGCAACACTGGTCCCCTGCGACCTCAAGGATTTCGATGCCCTCGACCGTCTCGGCGCCGCCGTTTTCGAACGGTGGGGCAAGCTCGATGTTTTTATCGGCAATGCGGGCGTGCTCGGGCCTGTGACGCCCCTCGCCCATGTCGAACCCAGGCAGTGGGAAGACGCGTTCGCGGTCAATGTCACCGCCAATTGGCGGTTGATCCGGTCGCTCGACCCTCTCCTGCGGATCGCCGAAGCCGGGCGGGTCATATTTGTGTCGTCGAGCGCCGGACACGCCGCGCAACTAAAGCCCTATTGGGGGCCTTATGCGATCGCCAAGGCCGCGCTGGACGCCCTCGCCCGGACTTACGCGGCGGAAACGATGAATATTTCCCGCGTAAAAGTCATGGCCGTCAATCCCGGACCGCTGCGCACTCGGATGCGCGCGGCGGCAATGCCCGGCGAGGACCCGATGAGCCTAAGGACGCCGGAAGAGCTCGCGCCGAAAATCCTCGCGCTCTGCGCGCCGGAATGGACGCAAACCGGCAAGCTTTACGATTTCCCCACGGATCGCGTGCTAAGCTTCATGCCGCCTTCCTGAACCATCACGGCCGCGATGGCGCCAGGCAATCTGACAGCCTTAAGCAAGGAACCACGGCGAATCCGCAATGCTGTTTTGCTTACGCGGCTGGGCCAAGCCAGCGCAGCCGGTCGAGCGCTCCCTGGAGAATGAACGCGGCCGCCATCCTATCGACGGCTCGCGCGCGCTTGGCACGGGAAACGTCCAGCGCGATCAGCGAGCGGGTGACCGCCATGGTCGAAAGCCTTTCATCCCAAAAAACGCAAGGGCGCGCCGAAAGCGGCCCGAAATTGCGCGCGAAGGCGCGGGCCGCCTGCACGCGGGGACCTTCCGATCCATCCATATTGAGCGGCAAGCCGATGACGAGCGCCGCGGCGTCAAATTCATCCATGAGCGAGACGAGCCACGCCGCGTCCTTCGCGAATTTCGTGCGCCGGATCGTGATAAGCGGCGTTGCGATCCGCCGCTCCACGTCGGAGAGCGCAAGGCCGATGGTCTTGGCGCCGAGATCGGCGCCGATGAGCCGCTGCCCCGCGCCGATGCGAAGAGCCAAACCGTCGAGTTCCAAAACTTCCGCCGCCATCAAGTGCCCTTCAATCCATATCATCGTCTGTATATAACTCGTGTATAATTAGGACTGTGCGGGTATGCTCTTCGCCTCCCGCCTTGTGCTCGCTTTGGATAGGGCCCCATGAACCTGATTTGGCTCGGCCACTCGGCTTTCCGCATCGAGCTCGACGCGGCGGTTATTTTGATCGACCCGTTTCTTAGCGGCAACCCGAAATTCACCGGCGACGCCGCAAAGGCGGCGGCAGGGGCGACCCACATCGTGCTGAGCCACGGTCATGACGATCATATCGGCGATGCCGCCAAGATCGCCAAGACGACCGGCGCCCAGGTCATTTCGAATTTCGAAATCTGTATGTACTTGAACGCGCAAGGCGCGGAAAATATCAACCCCGGCAACACCGGGGGCACGATCGATTGCGGCGCGTTCAGCGTGAGCCTCACCCAGGCGTTGCATTCGTCGGGAACCGTCGTCAACGGCCAATCCATTTATCTCGGCAGCTCGAACGGCGTTGTCGTCAAGCCAAGGGACGCGCCTTGCCTTTATCACATGGGCGATACCGATGTATTCTCAGACATGGGCTTGATCGCGGAGATTCATTCGCCCAAGATCGGCCTTGTGCCGATCGGCGACCGTTTTACCATGAGCGGGCGGACGGCTGCGCTCGCGGTCAAGCGTTTCTTCAAATTCGATACCGTTGTCCCCTGCCATTACGGGACCTTCGATCTTCTCGATCAGGACGCAAGCCACTTCGTCGCGGCGATGCAAGGCCATCCGACAAAAGTTGTCGTGCCCCGCGCAGGCGAGGTCTTGACGTTTTGACGGCCGCGCCTGGCGTTTGGCGCGGACACGCGCAAATGAAAAGTGCGGGGGAGTTAGAGCACGATTTAACTAAGCTGCGGACTTTTTGGATAAGTTCATGCGAACACATCAATAATCGAGAACCGCCATGGGCAATTTTTCCGGCATCGACCGTCAGAGTATCGAAAGCCTTCACTTGACCGAGGTCGGCTGGGTCTTCACGTTCTTTATCGTCGGCATGACAATTCTTGCCGGCCGCTGGTTGCTCGGCTCGGGATTGGCGAAATTCAACCGGGAGGCCGGAGGCGAGCTAGACGGTAAAGCCACGGGCGCCGGCGCCGCGGCCCCCGTCTCGGCCCAGGATATCAAGACGCTGTTCGATCGGGCGGACGAACTATTGAAGCGAGGGACGCAGTCCGGAGATAATCGGGCGCTGATCGAAGCCATCGATGCGTATCGCCGCGGCCTCGCTCTCCTTGCGCGCCCGGAGAGCCCCCTCCAATGGGCTTTGGCGCACACGAAACTTGCCGTTGCGCTCGAAACGCTCGGTGAACGCGAGAACGGGACAGCGCGGATCGAGGAGGCCGTCCAAGTTTATCGCGATGCCTTGAAGGAATATCCCCGCGAGCGCGCGCCGCTCGATTGGGCCGCAACCCAGATGAATCTCGGTAATGCGCTCGCGCGGCTCGGCGAGCGGGAGAGCGGAACCGCGCGGCTCGAAGAGGCCGTTGCCGCCTTTCGTAAGGCCGTGGAGGAATATAACCGCGCGCGCGCGCCGCTCGATTGGGCCGCCGCCCAGATGAATCTCGGCAATACGCTCAGAGTGCTCGGCGAGCGGGAGAACGGGACGGCGCGGCTCGAGGAGGCCGTCGAAGCCTATCGCGAAGCGTTGAAGGAATTTACCCGCGTGCGCGTGCCGCTCGATTGGGCCAAGACCCAAATAAGTCTCGGCGCCGCGCTCGAAACTATTGGCGAGCGGGAGAGCGGCACGGCGCGGCTCGAGGGGGCCGTCGAAGCCTATCGCGAAGCCTTGCAGGAGTTGACCCGCGATCGCGTGCCGCTTGAGTGGGCCACGACCCAGAACAATCTCGGCACCGCGCTTAAGGATCTCGGCACCCGCGAGAGCGGCACGGCGCGGCTCGCCGAGGCCGCCGAAGCCCATCGCGAAGCCACGCAGGAACTGACGCGCGTGCGCGTTCCGCTCCAATGGGCCGTCACCCAGCACAATCTCGCCATCGTTTGCCGCGACTTATACGAGAAGGATCGCGAGCCGCGTCATCTCGACGATGCGATTGAGGCCGTCGATGGGGCTCTTGCGGAATTTCGCTCCGCCAACAAATCTCGCTTAATCGAGATGGCCGAGCCCCTGCGCGAAAAAGTCCTCGCGGCGAAAGGCGCGTTATAGCGGCATCGCGTGCTTGTATACTTCATAAATATGCGCACATTTTTCTTCAATCGGGCATTTTTGCCTCGGCGGGCAGGGTTGCCCGGATTGTCGCAGTCAAGCGCGTTCCGGTATCCCGCAAATTTTCCGGGTCCCAGATGATCGTGTTCAGGTGGCTGGTATCGAAATGCGGCTTGTTGGCGTCTCACTCCTGTTTGCGGCAAGTGTAAATGACCGGGCGGCCCAAACCCTCGGCGAACCCCGCCTCCCAATAGGCGCCATTGTTGCCATGCGTGAGGTCGGCGATCACGAAACGTGCGGTCCGTAATGCCACGCGAAGTTGATCGTCGATCAAACCGGCGGGCTGGCCATCCCTCAGATTATGTAATTCAAAACCTGCGGCTTTGACCGCCGGTTTGAAACAGTCATTGACAACGTGATCCATTTCGTTGTCGAATTTCATCGCCATGAAGGCAGTGCGGCTTTCGACCTGGGCGTGCTTGAGGGCTTCGTAGCGTTGCCAACCTGCCATAGTGAGCTGGAGACGAGCAGGGTCAGCGATAGAAGAGGTTCGTTCTACAAGCGCTTTTACTTGCCGTTGTTGCTGTAGCCAGGTTAGTTCTTCATTTTGACCGTTCGGCGTGATCGGCGTACCAATCCAGGCCGATACCTCAGTTTCAGGAATTTCTATATCTTGTGCTGGTGAGGGTTGATGATCGCCTAACCACAGGATCAAACTGTCGGCCTGTTCCGCCGGGGTCGGGAGAAGATCATCATCCTGTGGTAAGTCGCTCTGAACAATCGATGGTGGCGGGCTACCGGCACGTCGCTGGCGCCTGAAACGATGACTGAGGACGGCGCGCTGGCAATTGGACAAGCGTGGAAAATCGCGAAGTTGTAAGACTTCCGAGATAATGACACTTCCACATCTCGGGCAATCGTAGCGGTATTCGGGGTCACCGGCGGGCTTCGGCCACCACTGTTTTGAGCATCCAGCCTCCCCGCATACCGGACAATTCACCGCTTCATTCATGTAACCTCTCATCGGATTATGAGCTGGCGTCGCGGATTAACATTTGGCGTGGTACTTCGGGGCTTTGCCACGAATTGTGAAATACCCTCGATCGCCTGAAAGTCATTCCCGCGCACCGCGAGAAAGATCCCCTCCCCCTCACGGGAGGTTGGCCCTCACCGCCGCCGCCCTGGCGGCGAGCGCGAGCACGCTTTGCCGCGAGGTTTTGGCGAGGCCATGCTCGGTCTTATGCCAATGATAGGGCCGCAGAATAAGATCGTAGAGCGCCATCCACGCCGCGGCCGAGGTCAGCAGATAATACAAAGGGAGCAGCGGCAGGAAAGGCCAAAGACCGAGCAGTTTGCGCCGCTTCATGCCGAGCAACGCGAGCCATAGGATCGACGCGGTTCCGAAAAGCCCCGCCGACATCCAAAGCACGGCCTCGATAAGCTCAAAGGCGGAGGCGGGCGACGGCAGGCCGGCGCCAAGATCATGGACAAGGAGCGCGGTAAAAAAGGGCCAGAGCGGCGGCGCGATCACCAAACCGGTCATCGTCAGGGCGAGCGCCAGGCTGTGCGCGACGCCAAGTTCCGCGACGAGGCGGCGGGGATCGCGGGTCAGGGTGATGAGGGTCTGCATCCAGCCCTTGGACCAGCGCCGCCGCTGCCTCAGCCAAGCATCGATGAGCGCCGGAGCCTCTTCCTGCGTGCTCGACGGCAAAATACCGACGCCATAGCCGAAACGGGCGAGGCGAAGACCAAGATCGGCGTCCTCGGTCACGTTCCAGGCGTCCCAGCCGCAGACCTCACGCAAAACCTCGGTGCGAAAATGGTTGGAAGAGCCGCCGAGAGGCAGCGGCAGGCCAAGCCCAGCGAGGCCTGGGTTCAAGACGTCGAACAAAATCGCGTATTCGATCGCGAACAGCCGGGTCAGCCAGGAATCCTCGATATTGTCGATCGCGAGCCGCGCCTGCAGGCAGGCAAGCTCGCGTGGGGCACGCAAAAAACGTTCCGCCGCTTCGCGCAATTGGCCCGGAGCGGGGGCGTCCTCCGCATCGAATATGACAAGGAGGTCGCCGCGCACCAGCGGCAAGGCGATGTTGAGCGCGCGGGGTTTGGTCCTTGGCCAGCCGGCGGGCGCGACGACGATCTCGTAGGTGGCGGGCAGATCCAAGGCCTCGATTGCGAGCCGCGTCGCGCCATCGTCGTGCTCGATCACGAGCTTGATGTCGAGCTTGCCGCGCGGATAGTCGAGCGCGGCGAGCGCGGCGGCGAGTTGCGGCACGACCCGGGCTTCCCGGTGCAGCGCGACCACGATCGAATACACCGGCAGCCGGCGATCCTCGACGCGAGCGCGAAACGGCTCCTGCCCGCAAGCGGTACTCGCGGCCCCGGCGAAGAGCCGAAGCCAGATCGAGGCCAGGAAAAAACACGTCATCGACAATGAGACAAGGGCGAGGGTAAAGGCTGGCGCTAGGCCGAATGCCAAGATGGCGGCGGCGGCGGCCGCAACGGCAACGGCGCATTGCGCCTGGCTTGAGCCGGCTTTCGCGGAAAGACTCGGGTCGAGGTTGGCGAGGCCGAGGCATGCCTCGCGCAGGATCGACGCGGTCGCGGCCGCGCGCACCAAGCGGGACAAATGCGAAGGTGTCGTGATCGCAAGGCGCGCGCCCAAGCCCTCGCCGCCTCGCGCCCTCGCCAAGAGTTGGGCAAGCAACTGACCGCGCGGCGCGGCGAGCCAGCATGAGCCATCGCCGTCGTCGAGCGGCGCGAGGCCCGCATGAACCGCATGGGGATAGCGCGCGCCGGCGCCGAGCGCTATCTCGCCGTCGATAAAGGCCGCGCCAAGGTGATGCGCGAGACACTGATAGAAGAAACGCTCCCGGATCGTTCCGCTCGCAAGCACGGTGGCCTCCGGCGCGATGGCTTGCCGGCGCGCTTCCGCGGCGGCGGTAAGCAAGACCGCCGGACTCACACCGTGGACGGTGAGAAACGCTAGCGCGGCGGGCAAAGCGGCGGGGCGCCATTCCGGGGCCGCTCCCGGATGCTGGCGAACCGCCGTCTTCGGCAGCAAGCCGGTAAGGAGCGGGACGGCTACAATTCCGCTAGGCCGGCGCAAATCCATCCGTCCAAAAAGGCAAAAAACGATAATGTAAGCCTAGCCACGCTGGACGCATTTATCTTTGGCCGGCGCAAATCCGTCTGTCCAAAAACGCTCAAAGCGATAAAATTATGCGCCTGTGGTGCCTGACCCCCCGCGCGGCATTACCGGTGCCGTGTCGCCGCAAGTGGCGGAACAGAGGACGCGCGCGGGCATGATCTCCAGTTCGGTCGAAGCCAAAACGAGAAGAGCAGATAATCGAGGGCATCCAGCCGATCTCGCAAGCTTGGCGAGTTCAACCGTCATTCGCCTTACATACGCTTCTGTTAATTGCCTGTTCGCGTCCGCCGTCGTAAGCATTGATGCCGAGCTTGCATTGTGGCTCATTGTAATTTTTCCGCTTAATCTCTTTAATACGCAATGCTTTAATTGCGGCTTGGCTTGCTAAGAGTTTGTCCCGGAACTTCATCATGGATTACAGAGCTTTCTTAGCATGATCCGGATGGAGGCGAGGCGGAGGAAAGCAAGCGCGTTACGGGTTAGGTTTTCAAAATCCTTGGCCAGCCTGCGACAACGGTTGAGCCAGGCGAAGGTGCGCTCGACAACCCATCGTTTGGGCAGGACAACGAACTTTCTCAGCGCGGGCCGCTTGACGATTTCGATTTCCCATTCACGGCTGATCGCCGCCACGGCGGCGGCCATTTGGGGGCCTTGATAACCGCCATCGGCGATGATTTTGGTGATGAAGGGAAACAGTGGACGCAGTGCCTTCAACACCAATGGTCCACCGTCGCGATCCTGAATGTCGGCGGGATGAACCACGGCTGCAAGTTTCAGACCGAGCGTATCGACCGCGATATGGCGTTTTTTACCGTCGATCTTTTTGCCGGCGTCATAGCCGTGCGGATCGATCCGCGCCCCCCTTTTTCCGTGCTTTTCACGCTTTGACTGTCGATGATGGCAACGGTTGGACTGACGGCGCGGCCAGCCTGTTCTCGACACAGGACGTAGAGCTCATGATGAAGGCGCAAAAGCGTGCCATCATAGTTCCAAAGATCGAAATACCTGAAAACAGTGCTTTTCGATGGCAGGTCTTTCGGCAGGTAGCGCCACTGGCAACCCGTGCTCAGAATATACATGATTCCGTTGACCACTTCGCGCATGTCCACGCGGCGTTTGCCGCCACCGCGCTTCGCCGGAGGTATCAACGGCTCCACCAGCCCCCATTCCTCGGCCGTCAAATCGCTCGGGTATCTCTGTTGGCTCCGGTCATAACGGCCCCGGTTTTCTTTCGTCCACATCGGCGGCCCCTCCTCGAATCAGGCCACCTCTCTTGATCACAAATGATTCTTTTGATTCAAGAAGTTTCAGAACAGACACTAAGACTCTCCCGGATCGTTCCGCTCGCAAGCTCGGCGGCCTCCGCGATGGCTTGTCGGCGCGCCTCTTACCATGAACGGTGAGAAACGCTAGCGCGGCGAGCAAAGTGGAACGCCGCTCCGGGGCCGCTTTCGGATGCGGCGAAAGCGGCAGCTTCACCGGGAAGCCGGCAATTGGCGGCGCGGCCATAAATCCGCTAGTGTAGTGTCTCGTGCAAAAGGTTACAATTTATCCTGGCGCGCGAGCGGTGGCATTTTCAGCGCCGCTCTGCCGCGATTGACCTTGAGGATGATGGCGTTGGCGGATTTTGTCCAGACGAAAGGCGTCGGATCGGCATTGTTGTGCTTGATATAGTCGTGGATGGCGGCTTCAAGTTCCGGCACGCTCGTGAAAACACCGCGGCGAATACGCTCCGTGGTGATCTTTCCGAGCCAGCGTTCGACGAGGTTCAACCACGATGACGAGGTTGGAATGAAGTGGAGGTGAAAGCGCGGGTGTTTGGCGAGCCAATCCCTGACTTCCTGTTTTTTATGGGTCGCGTAGTTGTCGGCAATGCCGTGAATGTCGAGTTGTTTGGGCGTGTTGCGGTCGATGGTTTTTAGAAAAGCCAGAAATTCCTGATGCCGATGGCGCTTCATGCACTGACCGATGACTTCGCCTTTCAGGACATCGAGCGCGGCAAACAATGTGGTTGTCCCGTTGCGCTTGTAGTCATGCGTCAGGGTGCCTTGGCGGCCTTTCTTCATCGGCAAGCCAGGCTGGGTGCGATCAAGTGCCTGGATCTGGCTTTTTTCGTCGATGCAGAACACCAGCGCGTGTTCCGGCGGGTTCATATACAGGCCGATAACATCTTCAAGTTTTTCGATAAAATGCGGATCGTTGGACAGTTTGAACGTCTTGACCAGATGCGGTTTCAGGCCGTGCGCATCCCAAATCCGCTGCACCGAAGCTTTGCTGACACCGCTGATTTTAGCCATCGAGCGGCAGCTCCAGTGCGTCGCGTGCGCGGGCGGGGTCAAGGTTTTTTCAACGACTTCGGTTTCTTTTGTTGGTGGCAAAGGTTTGAAGCTGCGTCCCCGGGGACGATCTTGATAAAGCGCGTCAACGCCGCCTTCGGCAAAGCGGTTGCGCCAGCCGATGATGGTTGGACGCGATGTGCCAAGTTGTTTCGCCAGCGCGTTGGTTGATTGTCCGCTGCGGGGATTCAAACCCTCGCCTTTAGGCGAAGCGAAGGGTAGATGAAGTCGCATTATGCGACGATATCGACTCGGCAGCCACGCAAAGTACGACCTTAAGGTTCACCTTGTCTGGTGCCCAAAATACCGCAAGCGGGTGTTGACAGGGCAGGTTGCAATACGAGTCCGCGATCTTCTAAGGCAAATTGCCGCGGAGAACGAGTTGCAGATCATCTCGGGCAAGGTGGGGGCCGATCATGTGCACATGTTCATCAGCTATCGAGCGCATCACAACATCAGCCAGATCGTGCAATGGCTCAAGGGCACGAGTGCGCGCATGCTGTTCCAGGAATTCCCGCATCTCAAGAAGCAGTACTGGGGACGCCACCTGTGGGCGAGGGGATATTTTGCAGTGACCTCCGGTACAATCACCGACGAGATGATCAACGAGTACATCAATGAACAGGAGGGCGAGGCCGTGGAGGATGACAGTCGATTTCAAATCGACCCCTCTTGAACCCCTCGCCTTATAGGCGAGGGTTGTTCAGTTTCCTTCGGCCGCGCCCAGAATAATCCGCGCCCGCAAAGCGATCCGCTGCTCCGTCTTGCCGGAACGCGCCAGCCGTGCCAAGGCCGCCTTGTCCGCGGGCGTCATGTCGAGTGCCGGGCTGCCTGTCCACATGCAGCGCAGTATACACGTCCCGGATCACATTGTAAAGCGTTGCGTGAGACTATACACTAGGTCGGTACAAATCCACCTAGCGAAGAAAACACAAAGCGATAAAGGAATCTAAGAAAATCTGTACGTATTTATTAATATTCGTCATACTTTTTTTTGCAAAAGCGATAAAATTATGCGCCTGTGGCGCCTGGCCCCCCGCGCGGCATTACCGGTGCCGTGTCGCCGCAAGTGGCGGAACAGAGGACGCACGCAGACGGATTTTCCTTGGCGTTGCGACACGCCGGGAATGAAAAAGCAGGCCGGAGACGTAGCCGACTTGGAGAGTTGCGTTTAGCACGGCGAATTCAAGAAGCGCGCGCAGCAGGCCGTGCTCGACAGCTACGGCTCTGACGAGAACCGCAGCGAGGACGAACGCGCATGCAGGAACGAGAACCCAAACCTTGAAAAACCGCCCGAGAACTGCCCCCAGCAGGACGCTCCCGATTAATAGGACGGCCACGCAATCTCTCCTCGATGACGCGACTAGCTATGCCGCGATAATTGTTGATTATTACTAAGCATTAGACGCCAAAAGAACGATTAAGTAAAGCTTTATTTTTTGGCACTAATGCATAGCTCAGGTATCCTGAACTACGTTCTGCTGCACTGCTAGAGTAACCGCGCGACGTAAACACTTCGGAACGCAACCTGATTCGATTCGAGCGAACGAGCGTTATTTGCGAAGGAATGCGAGATAGGCAGGCCTTCGCCCGCCGCGGAGCGCTTTCGCTTCGTATCGCGTGCCGGTCCATCCGTCCCAGGGCGTTTGCCAATCCCTGGATCCCGCCGGCGCCCAAACAAAATCGGGCGAGCGCAAGACACGCGCCAAGCTCCAGCCCGCGTTGCTGTCGATATCGGTTGCGAAGCGAAGCTCCGCGCCCGCACGCATGACCCGCGCGAGCCGAGTCAGCATTTCGTCGGACAGGAACCGGCGCCTGTGGTGGCGCCGCTTCGGCCAAGGGTCGGGATAAAGCAGATAGGCGCCGTCCAAGGCCCCCCATGGCAGCGCTTCGATCACCGCCCGGGCGTCGCCATCGTAGAGGCGCACATTGCGCAACTGACCCGCTTCGATGAGCGCCAAGGCCTTGGCGATGCCGTTCAAGAAGGTCTCGCAGCCGATATAGCCAATATCAGGATGCGCCTGCGCCTGGGCGGCGAGATGCTCGCCGCCGCCAAAGCCAATTTCAAGCCAAAGCGCGGAGGGCGGATTGGGAAATAGGCAGGCGGGATCGGGAATGGGCCGCGACGTATCGAAGCTGAGACCCGGCAAAACCGTGCGCAACAGCGAGGCATGATGAGCGCCCAGCTTCTTGCCTCGGCGCCGGCCGTGCAGGCGGGGTGAATTCGCCTGAACTTCCTGCGGCGTTGCAGCGCTTGGCCGCTGCGATCGCGGCTTTCCGGTTTGACGTCCGGGGTTCATGTCCTGCCGCGCGCCGCCCAATCTTGGTGAAATCAGGCGAGATGCGCTTTCAGCTTCTCCGCCAAATCGGTCTTTTCCCAGGTAAAACCGCCCTCAGTGTCGGGCGCGCGGCCGAAATGGCCGTAGGCGGCGGTGCGCGCGTAAATAGGCCGGTTAAGCTTAAGATGTTCCCTGATTCCGCGCGGGGAAAGGCGCATGGCCTCGAAGAGGGTTGCCTCGAGCTTTTCTTCCGCGACCCGGCCGGTGCCGTGGGTATCGACATAGAGCGACAGCGGCTCGGCGACGCCGATCGCGTAGGAAAGCTGGAGCGTGCAGCGATCGGCGAGACCCGCGGCAACGACATTTTTGGCGAGGTAACGGGCGGCATAGGCAGCCGAGCGATCAACCTTTGTCGGATCCTTGCCCGAAAATGCGCCGCCGCCATGCGGTGCCGCGCCGCCATAGGTGTCGACAATTATCTTGCGCCCAGTCAAGCCGCAATCGCCGGCTGGGCCGCCGATCACGAACTTCCCGGTCGGGTTGACGTGCCAAACTGTGTCAGGCGCGATCCAGCCTTCCGGCAAGGTTTTCCTTATATAGGGTTCAACGATATCGCGCACGTCTTGCGAGCTCAGATTTTCGTCGAGATGCTGCGTCGAAAGCACGATCTGCGTCACGCCGACCGGCTCGCCGCGAACATATTTGACCGTTACCTGGCTTTTGGCGTCCGGGCCGAGCTTGGCGGCGGGGCCAGAGCCTGACTTGCGTTCGAAGGCGAGTTCCTTGAGAATTTTGTGGGCGTAATAGATCGGCGCCGGCATGAATTCCGGCGTTTCCCGGCAGGCGTAGCCGAACATGATCCCTTGATCGCCCGCTCCCTCGTCCTTGTTGCCGGCGGCGTCGACGCCTTGCGCGATGTCGGCGGATTGGGCATGGAGCAGGATCTCGACCTCGGCGGTTCGCCAATGGAAACCCTCCTGCTCATAGCCGATGTTCTTGATCGCGCCGCGCGCCGCGGCCTCGATCGCATCCTGGCCAATCGCCGCGCCGCGCACTTCGCCCGCGATGACGACCCGGTCGGTCGTCGCCAAGGTCTCGCAGGCAACCCGGATCTGATAGGGGTCCAAACCGGCCTTCGCGCCTTCGCGGAAGAAAAGGTCAACGATCTCGTCGGAAATCCGGTCGCACACCTTGTCCGGATGGCCTTCGGCCACGGATTCACTCGTAAACAGGTAATCTTCGCGCGCCATGGGCTTAACTCCGATGGAAATGATTATCGCGACAAAGCTTTTGGTAAGCCGTTCGTTTTGTCAAGCCATTCGCGCCCTCGTGTTCGTTGAAGCGAACGCGTTCCATTCATCCCGTGGTGTCTTCATCAGGGTTTTGGTTTTCCCGCGCGTTCGGCCCTGGCTCTTCGCCGGCGAGCGAGGACACGAGATCGACGATCCGCTTGCGGATTTTCGGATCGTGAATGCGGGCAAAGGCCATGTTCAAATGCAGGCCCTCGGCGGTCGCTAAAAAATCAGCGAAATAGGGGGCGTTCGAAGCTTCCGCGACGCCCATGCGCCCCGGTTCGGAATTGGCAATTGCCTCGAAGGAAGGCGCTCCTTCGAAAAAAAAGGCCGGAGGAACATCGAGCGTCCGTGAGATCTGCTGGAGTTTGCTCGCCCCGATCCTATTCGTGCCTTTTTCGTATTTTTGGACCTGTTGAAACGTCAGACCCAAGGCTTCTCCCAATTTTTCCTGGCTCATGCCGAGCATGACGCGCCGCATGCGGACGCGGCTGCCGACGTGCCGGTCGATCGGGTTGGGTATTTTTTTCACGTATGCCGGTCCAACCGCCACGTTTCCGCCGTAGCCGCCGGAAGCCGGTAGGCCGGAACGTTTCGATGGCGTCATGGCTCCTTATAACGCAAAAGCGGCGCGGGGCATATCGGCGGTCCGGATTTTCTCCGGAAGCGTATGTTAATGAGTAGTATAGAAACCCCGGCAAGCGGCGACGGCCGCTTGCCGGGGTTAAATGAAAACGGCGCCTGCCTCAGGCGTGCAGCAGG
This sequence comes from uncultured Alphaproteobacteria bacterium, assembly GCA_963706215.1. Taxonomy (GTDB): domain Bacteria; phylum Pseudomonadota; class Alphaproteobacteria; order Rhizobiales; family Beijerinckiaceae; genus Methylocapsa. The sequence continues at coordinate 2,528,454 of OY970154.1, forward strand.
GCGGGTCTTTCGAAGGATTCGGCGAGGACCCGGCGGCGGTTGCCCCGCATCTCGTGAAAGTGCTCAAGCGTCAGCCCATCGAAGGTGAGCGTCACCGCAATCACCTCCCGTCCGTTGATCTTATGCGGCAAGCCGAGGGGCAACGGTTCGAAATGAAGCTGGACCAGGGGGAGCAGCCCCGCCGGTTCGATCTCGGCGATGAACTTTGAGACGCCGCACTCAAGGGCCCATTCGAGCAAGCCCGACCCAAGGGCGTTGGCAATCCGGCTCGCGAAACCACCGCCGGAGCGATGGCCCGGCGCGACGCATTGGCGCGAAATCTCCCAAATATCGGCGCCAACTGGGAACTCGACCTCGCAAAGCTCCGGCATGATGTCGGAGAGCAAATGCGGGCGCGTTGAAGGTAATAGGCGCTGGTAGCCAAGCACCTCGCCACGCTCGATGCAGAGCATATGCACGGCATGCTTGTTGTCGAATTGATCGATCTCGCGCCCATCCGGCTTGGCGAGATTGTGCCAGCCCATTTCCTTGACAAACACTTGATGCCGCAGGCGAAAGGCTTGCTCCATCTCGGCGCGATAATGATAGTCGTTTTCGGGAGTCACTATGTGAATCACGGACATTCTCCAGTTCACCGCGTGGTCGCTGCCTGAGACCAATTGGCCAAAGCGTCGTCCAATTCAGTGAATGGAGAATGCCGGATGCGTTGGGGTGGAGATAGTACGCAATCGCGTACCTTTACGCGATGACCCCCCGGCGGATTCCCTTGGCGACCGCCTGCGCGCGGTCGATCACTCCGAGCTTCGCGCGCACCCGACGCATGTCCATATCGGCGCCATCCGGCGGTGCGGTTCTTCCCGGAAACATATGTTAATGCAAAGAAACCGGCGGTGGCGGCCGCCGGTCAAGGTTAAAGGAAAACGATGCCTGCCTCAGGCGGCTTGCAGCAGGGCAGGAAGGGGAGCGCGGGGTTGGATGGTCCTTGTCCGGGTGCCCCTCATTTCGCGCAGGCGCGAAAGAGTTCGCAAGTCGAACGAGGCTATGATCGCGATGATGTCCTGGCCGTCAATCGTGTGCTGCAACCCCAAAGGCGCCGGACGAAAATGCAGCTGAACCATTCGTAACAGCCAAATCGGGTTAGTCTCGATGATCAACTTCGAGATTCCGCATTCCAAACCCCATTCCACCGCGGCGCTCAGCAGCAGATTGGTGATAGGACAAACGGCGCGGCCGTGTACGCGGCGGCTTCGCGCGACGCAGAAACGTGTCCATTCCCAAATGTGGGCGCCGACTGGCCGTTCGACCTCGCAAAGCTCCGGCATGACTTCCGACAGCAAATGCGGACGAGTTGAAGGAAGCATGCGCTGATAGCCGAGCACCTCGCCTTCCTCGATATACAGCATATGCACGGCATGTTTGTCATCGAATTGATCGATCTCGCGCCCATCCGGCTTGGCGAGATTGTGCCAGCCCATTTCCTTGACAAACACCTGATGCCGCAAACGATAGGCTTGCTCCATCTCGTCACGATAAAGATAGTCGTTGTCGGGGGTTACAATGTGAATCACTGACATTCTCCAGGTTCAAGTCTGGAAGATGCCACGTTCCACTTGCCCCAGGCATCCTTCCGCGCAGTGACCTGACAATGCCGCATATAGGGAGGTGTGGGTAGTACGCGCTTCCGTACTTCTACGCGATCAATCCCCTGCGGATCGCTTCGGCGACCGCCTGCGTGCGGTTGATCACTCCGAGTTTCGCGCGCACCGACCGCATGTGCTCATCGGCGCCATGCTCGGAAATGTTCATGACCTCGCCGATTTCCCAATCGCCTTTGCCTTCCGATGCCCACTGCCAAGCCTCGCGCTCCCGCACTGCTGGTGCCAACCACAGATAATGTCCCCGATCGCGCCGACCGTGGACTTGGGAAAGAAAAGTAACGTTTGATCGCTAACATAAGCCCAAATACTTTGCAAGTGCCTGAATATTATTCGCGCGCGGAACAGGCCGCACCCAGGCGTAGCAGCATCTCGACCTCGATCACGTCCGTCTTTGCCCGTCCCGCCCGCCGATCCACGGGAAGGCTCGACGGCTGCATTACATGGACTTCGACGCCGCGCCGAACCAGAAAACGCGCCAACCAGAACCCGTCGCGCCCGGCTTCGTGGGTAAGAATCACCCGCTTAATATTGTGCCCCGCCGCCGCGCAACGAGCCTTTAATCGCTCGACAAAAGCAGCCAGTTCGTCGCCGCGAGCTTCCACCACATGCCGTGAGTGCCGTTTGACTCCGGGCAGTTGAACCGCGAGCACCCATTTCTTTTCGCTCAACTCCAGAGCTCCAATAATGGTACTATTGTAATCGGCAGCGGCGGCCGTGGGTCTCGCGAATTGTGTCATCTCAATTCTCCTCGAGGTCTTGCGATCAACCAAGGATACTCGACCCTGGCCGCCGCTCGCCCTCATAGGATCTTCACACGAGCAGATATTCAAGCGTGCATAAACACGTTGCGACAAGCGCGCGGAAACCGTCACGCAGCTCTCACACTCGTCTCAGTCCGCCTCTGGCTACGCTTTTATGAGTTTACAACCTAGTTTGGACATTATAAATCCGCTATCATCTGCATGTAAGGCAAAGGATTACGGCTCGTGACGACAGCTTCATTGATCCGCGTTGCCAACTTGGAAGATCTTCACGGCGATGGCCCACACGCGCTGTCGGCGGACGGATTTGACGTCGTGGCCGTGCGGACGCCGGTTGGGTTGCGAGCCTTCGAGGGGCGCTGTCCGCACCAGGGCGCGCTGCTTGGAGAGGGCGAGCTCGATGGAGACAAGCTAGTCTGCCGAAACCATCGCTGGCGCTTTAGCGTCGACTCGGGACAGCGCGAAGGCGGACCGCAATGCCTCGCCTCATGTCCCGTCGTCGAACGAGAGCGCGCCATCTTCGTCGACGTTTCGGGGCTTTCGCGCGGGCCGGCCCGGATCGTGGCAAAGCGCACATTGGACGATCTGCCAGGTCCGAGAGGGCTGCCGTTTGTGGGCAACATCCACCAGCTCGACTTGACGAAGCTTCACCTCATCGTCGAACGCTGGGCCGCCCAATATGGACCGGTGTACCTGTTCAAAATGGGCTCGGCGCGCGTCGTGGCGCTCTCCGACCCGAAGTGGTATGATCAGGTGCTGCGGGCGCGGCCCGAAACCTTCGCCCGTGATTCCTCCGTTGCTCCCGTATTTTCCGAAATGGGCATTGACGGAGTTTTTTCCGCCGAGGGCGACGCCTGGCGCCCGCAGCGGAGACTCGCCATGTGGGCGCTGGCCCAGCGTCACTTGCGCGGCCTGTATCCGAAGCTTCAGACCGTCACCACCCGCCTGAAAAAGCGCTGGGAACGGTCGGCGGACGCCGGCGCGCCGCTCGATGTTCTCGACGAGCTCAAGCGTTTCACGGTGGACGTTACGACGCTCATCACCTTCGGCCACGACGTCAACACCGTCGAGCAGGGGGACGACGTCATTCAGCGCAAGCTCGCGCTCGTGTTTCCAGCATTCAATCGCCGGCTACTCGCGTTGTTTCCGGCGTGGAGGCTCGTCCGGTTCCCTCGGGACCGTCGTCTGGACCGCGCCCTTGCGGAGGTCCGAGCTTGGCTCGGCGGGCTGGTAGTCGCCGAGCGCGCGCGCCTCGCGGCCGAGCCCGGACGAGCCGAGAAGCCGTCAAATTTCCTGGAGGCCATGGTCTCGGCACGCGATGACGAAGGCCGGCCGTTTTCCGACGACGTGATTTTCGGAAATCTCATGACCATGCTGGTCGCGGGCGAAGACACGACCGCGAACACGCTGGGCTGGGCTGTCCATCAGCTGTGCGACAGCCCCGAGTTGGTGACGGAATTGCGGCGAGAGGCGGACGAACTCCTCGGAACATCGGACGTGGCCGACGGCATCGAGACGGCGAACAAGCTTGCCTGGGCCGGTGCGGTTGCCAACGAAACGATGCGTCTCCGCCCGGCAGCCCCGATCGTCGTGGCCCTCGAAGCCAAAGTCGAGACAGTGGTCGGTGATTTGCTCATGCCGAAGGGAACTCGCGTGTGGATGCTCACGCGTCCGGCGGCGCGCGATCCTGATCACTTCGTCGAGCCCCAGGCCTTCCGGCCCCGGCGCTGGCTCGGCGAAAACGCCGGCGCGCACGACGTATCGGCGCATATTCCGTTTGGATCGGGTCCTCGCCTTTGTCCCGGCCGCACTCTCGCCCTGCTCGAGATGAAGCTGTTGCTCTCGATGCTCTACAGGAACTTCACCGTAGAACGGGTGGGCGGAGCGGAAGGTGTCCGGGAAAACTTCGCATTTATGATGTCGCCAGTGGGCCTGAAAGTGCGCCTGCGCCGCCGCTCCAGCGCCCTGGCCGACACGGGAACCGCCTGAATTGCCCAGCCGCACCAGGCCCGTTTCGCACTCGCGTACCCTTACACGATCAACCCCCGGCGGATCCCTTCCGCGACCGCCTGCGTGCGGTTGATCACTCCAAGTTTCACTCGGACCGACCGCATGTGCTTATCGGCGCCATGCTCGGAAATGTTCATAACCTCGCCGATTTCCCAATCGCCTTTGCCTTCCGATGCCCACTGCAAAGCTTCCCGCTCGCGCACCGAGAGGGTTATCGGCGCGTCCGGGACCTTTTCCTGCTTCAAGGCGATCGCGCGTCCTATGGCGTAGGTCGCGATGAGTGTCAACATGCCGCGCAATTCCGGAGCGTTCGCGCAATGCTGTCCACAAAAGGAGAACCCGACTCCCTGTCCGTCGAGCGTCACTAAGGACGTCGAGAAGCCCTGTCCGAGATGGAATTCCTTAGCCTCCTCCAACACCACCCGCGCCGCGGGATTGTCACGAACGTCCTCGTCCAACTCGTTCCAATAGAAAGGCGCCGCGCCAGACGCCATGCGGCGGACGGCCGGATCCTTAAACGCATAACCTCGCGATCCATAACGGTCCACCCACGCAGCGGGAAAATTGTGAAACAGGACACTATCGAGCTGTTGCCGACGGGTCGCGCCAACTCTTGGTATTGACGTAGCTATGACGTGTTCGGCCCCGAATGGCGCGACATGACGCAACACCTGGGCCGAAACATCCTCGAGGTTGCGCGCGCGGTCGAGATCCCGAATGAATGCGAGCGTGTGGTTCAGCGAATGACGAAAAGCGTTTGGTTGCACGACTCCCTCACTCAAATACGCCCCGGCGCGGGCGCCATCCATAAATAGCGGCTTGTCCCAGATCGCGCCGGCCGGGGACCTGGGAAAAAAGAGTAACGCTTGATGGTAGTCGCTAACATATACCTAAATGTTATGCAAGTGCCTAAATATTTTTCGAGCGCGAAACCGCCGCGGCCCACGGCATATTCCTAAATCGCTAACGACTTGGTAATGCGGAACGATTTGCGGAAGTTTCGATAAGGAAAACCCATGCGGCCGCTTTTAGTTCCGGAGCACCGAATTGCGGGAATTGCACCTCCAAACCGGCGATTTGCGCTAAATTCCTGTCGTCGGCCGGCACAACGCGCCGTAGACCCAGGCACGCAGCTTGATGAACAGGGCCACACCCCTTTTTGTTGAACACTTGAGCCTCTTGCAAAATAATTGACGATATTGACGTACAACGAGGCAATACTGGCGGCGAGCCCGCACTATATATTCATGACGATGAATTCCGATGTTTGGTATTCTCGCCCTCGCGTCGATCAGATATTCCGCCTCGAAGCCCTCACGCCGGCCCGGGCTTAATTGGCGGCGACGGCGGCGGCCCTCGCAGCGGAGGAAAAATCGTCCCCGACGATGAATTTTGCAGGAGGCTCCAGGAACAAGCAGGAATTCACGTATTTTGGAATTCCAAGGATTTGGCTTGAAAAAAACCTGCAGGAATACGTAGAAATGGCCGTTTTATTGCCGCCAAAACCGCGGGTTGGGCGTTCGAGTCCCTCTCCCTCCCGCCACGCTTGAATGCCGGCACGCCCCAGCGCTTCACGAACAGATCGCCTTGCCGCATTTTTTCATATTGGCGACATTGGCTTCCAATTCGTCGTAGCCCACGGCGCCGACGACGACGTCCTCGCCGATCACATAGGTGGGCGTGCCGGTCACCTGAAGCGATTTGGCGAGTTTGCCAGATTCCTCGATGCCCGTGGTTATACCCGGCGCGGCGGCGTCCTTGGCCAATTTGTCCATATCGGCCCCGAGATCCTTGGCGACGGCAAGGGCTTCCACCTTGCCGACAGGACCGCGCGAGCCGAGAAGCTTTTGGTGAAATTCCCAGAATTTTTGGCCTTGGAATTGACGGAGGAATGCGTCGGCGATCTTCGCCGCCTCGACGGAACCCGGCGAGAGAATTGGAAAATCGCGCAAGACGACGCGGAGATCCGGGTTATCCTTCATGAGCCGAGCAAGATCGCTCAAGGCGCGTTTGCAATAACCGCAATTATAATCGAAAAACTCGATCAGAGTGATCTTGCCCGCTGGATTGCCGATCACCGCCTGATTGGCCCCGCTAAACAGCGCGCCGGAAGGATCCGATACGACTTTTTCGCGGGCCTTTGTCTCGGCGGCCTTGTCCCGCGCGTCGAGCACGCCGATCGCCTCGCGCAGAATTTCAGGTTTCTGCAATAAATAATCCTTGATAATCGCCTCTATCTCGGCTTTTTGGCCCGATGAAAAGCTTTCCGCGTGCGCTGGAGAGAAAGCCAGCGCGAGAAAGGCGAGCGCCAGTGCCGCCAAGCCAGCCTCACGATCGCCGCCGTGACGATAAACGCCATGGCAATAACGGCCAAAGTGCAAGCCCGAAACCGCGTGACCTCGCCAAAACATGAATTATCCTCCTGAATTACGTCCAGCATCTTAATGCACCGCCGGTCATATGGAAACATCCTGGCGCTCGAAACCAACGCCGGCCGGGTCTTATTGGCCGCCAATTCGAATTTATAGGGCGCCTCGCAACGCGGCGGTATTTTGGCGCGAAGCGGCCGGAAAGACCGGGAATATGACAAAAGACTCTCTTTTGGCGGACCTGTCGCTGTCTAGGATCCCTCTGTCCCTCAGATCCAATGTCGCGCCTTTCATGGCCTTGGACATGCTTGCCGGCGCCACCCGCCGGGAGCGCGAAGGGCAAGACATTGTTCATCTCGAAATAGGCGAGCCCGGCGCGCCGCCGCCGCGCGTCGTGCGGGAAGCCGCCATCTCCGCGCTCGATGGGCGCCGGGTCGGCTACACCGAGGCGCTCGGCCGCCCAAGCCTGCGCGCGCGGATCGCGCGGCATTACCGTGACACCCATGGCGCCGAGGTGCCGCCCGAGCGAATAGCCGTCACGACCGGTTCGTCGGGCGGCTTCGCTCTGGCGTTCCTCACCCTTTTCGATGCCGGCGCGCGCGTGGCGGTCGCCGCGCCGGGCTATCCGGCGTATCGCAACATTCTGGAGGCTTTTGGCATCGAGACTGTAACTATTGAGACCGCGCGGGCAAACCGCTTCATTGCGACCGCGGAAATGATCGAGGCCGAGCACTTAAAAAACAAGCTCGACGGAATCTTGCTGATGAGTCCGGCCAATCCGACCGGGGCAATGATGAGCGGCGAAGCCTTGCGCGACGTTTGCGAGACTTGCGACCGGCTTGGCATCGCGTTCATTTCCGACGAGGTTTATCATGGCCTGACTTATCGCGAGACGGCGGAGACGGCGCTCAAATTTTCGTCCCAAGCCGTTGTCGCAAACTCCTTTTCCAAATATTTCTGCATGACCGGCTGGCGCATAGGCTGGCTGGTGCTGCCCGAGCATCTCATCCGTCCAATCGAACGCTTGCAGCAAAGCCTGTCCATCTCGGTCCCTTTCTTAAGCCAGATCGGCGCGGAAGTTGTTTTCGACGCGCAAGACGAGCTCGAAGCCGTGCGCGCAGGCTATGCCGGAAACCGCGCAATCCTTCTGAATGAATTGCCCGGCATGGGATTTGATGTTTCAGCTGCCGAAGGCGCGTTTTATCTCTACGTCGATATTTCGCGGTTTAGCGGCGACTCGCTTGATTTTTGCGCCAAGCTGCTCGACGCGACAGGGGTCGGGACGACGCCGGGAGTCGATTTCGACCGGCGCCGCGGCAAGTCGGCGGTGCGGCTGTCTTTTGCTGGACCGGAACGCGATATCGTCGAGGCGATGCGGCGCCTCAAAGCCTGGCTGCGATGAACGAGCGGGCTTGATCCAAGGCCAAGACGGCGCCGGGCGGGGTTGGGCGTTGCCCGCCCTAGCCTAAGAGTGCGGGCTCGAACGCCATCCCTTAAGCGCCAATCTCCGAAAATAGATCTATATATGGAGAATAGAAGAATAACCTATTCCTCGACTGCCCCGTAGCCTCAAATAGGATTTCGTTTTCGCATAGTTTATAAATCAAATTATTTGCGTTAGGGTAGCTTATCCCAAGAAAATCCTTCGCTGCATTTACAGTTGTACTAGGAGTGTTATATAAATGCTCTATCAGTTTGATTGCGCTGGCGCATGAGCTTCCCATTCGGTCTATGATCAATTGTCGATGATTCTCTCTGAGAGCCACAATTTTTCGCGCTGTTTCCGTTGCTTGCCATGCAACAGTCCCCACTCCTTGAAGGAAGAACTTAATCCAGCCTTCCCAATCTCCCCGATCACGGACTCGTTGTAGACGTCCATAGTACTCCTGTTGATTGGCCTTAAAATAATGAGAAAGGTATAAAACAGGTTTTTGAAGTATATCTTTTGAAAACAAAAACAGAGTAATCAATAAGCGCCCCATTCGTCCATTTCCATCAAGAAATGGATGAATGGTCTCAAACTGGGCGTGTATTAACCCGATGCGAATGAGTAAAGGAAGATGGTCAGACGCGTGGATGAATTTTTCGAGTTCTCCTAATGCCTGCTCCGCCTCGATATGGGGCGGCGGAATATATATCGCACTGAGGATTGTGCTCCCAGATGGTCCTATCCAGTTCTGGCTTCGGCGTGTTTCGCCTGGCTGCTGATGATAACCGCGCGCACCCTGCATTAAGCGCCCGTGAATTTCCTTGATCAGTCGAATAGAAATAGGCAAAGCGGGAAGTCGTTGAAGGCCAAGATTCATTGCGGCGATGTAGTTACGTACTTCGCTGACATCTCGAGACGGTCGTATCTGCGAAAGGTCCGCTTCAGCTTTTAGCAGGTCACTGATAGAAGCCTGGGTACCCTCAATTTGGCTTGATAGGACGGCTTCTTTCCTCGTATACATCATTACAAAGAGATCGGGATTTGGGAGAGTTTGGATTGACCCGTCAAGCCTTCCAAGCGCACGGTCTGCGTCAGACAGCCAATGCTGCATTTCAGCATCTATTTCGATTGGCGGGTCGGGTGGCAATGGTGCTGGAATGAATGCCCGATAGCCGGCTGTCTGCCTAACATACCGGCCCGCTCGCTCTGAGCGATCAAATTGGGATGGCTGCGATGATACCATTATCCGCCCTTCTTATTAACGGCTAACGATATCACCGTTTTATAATGGAGTCCATACTAACGAAAATCGATAATATGTAGCCTCGTTTTCTCTCTGTATCGTCTCCGCGTTTATATGGCAACCATACACCACAGATGTATATGCATCGCGATATTAGGGGAACAAAAGGAGCTTTAATTCACAGAAACCAAGCGTAATTTACGCCGCAGAAGTCCACGCTAGGGCCGCGCTTCATCGCCAGCCCTGAAACCATGTGAACCAGTTCCATTGCTTTAAACTCATCCGTGAATTGTCGCCGCGTCGTGCTCATCCAACACCTTCCTGCTCGCTCAGGAGCTTATCAAAGGTGTCCCCCATTTCGAGGGAGGGTGAAACAGCGTATAACCTGAATAAACCCCGCCCGGCTGGCGGCGAATCAATTGGTGAAGCCTTCGAGCAATTTGATCCGGTCCTCCGTCAAGACCGCCTGTAGGCTTTCGTGAGAGAGCGAAGGAAATTTGATCTTCGCGAAATCGACCCACGCGTCGCGGTAGCGCAGCCAAGCCCGCTGAGTTTTCCTGATCCCGTCCTTTGTCACCGTGCCCCAGTTCGGCCTGCCGCGCGATCCCTGGATTTTCCGGTAAAGTGCATTGAGCTTGGCGTCGGCCGCCGCGAAATCCGGCGGCGCGCGCGGGAAATCGTCACTGGTCAATCCCTGCAGAACCGCAAGGAAGCGGTCTTCCCCCGCCTCTTTTGCTTCGACGTAGAAAGCTCCACGGGCAGTGCCCGACATATCGACTTCATTGTCCGCTTCCGCCGTCACATAGCCGTCCTTGGCTTTTTGCAGCGCTGCGAATGCGTGACGTTCCTCGCTCGACCAGTTGGCGATTGCGGTGGCGAGCTTTGCGTCATGCGCGGCGCAGAATCCTTGCGCGGCGCCGCTGGTGACGTCGTCGCAAGGATTGAAGTCCCGGCCTTCCCAATGCTCGTTCTTGAGCTTCTGCAGATGGGCGATCCAGCCTTCTTCTTCGGACTGGGCGCCATTGAGTTCGCAGGCCAACTTCAATGCAAACTGAACAACCCTCGCCTATAAGGCGAGGGGTTCAAGAGGGGTCGATTTGAAATCGACTGTCATCCTCCACGGCCTCGCCCTCCTGTTCATTGATGTACTCGTTGATCATCTCGTCGGTGATTGTACCGGAGGTCACTGCAAAATATCCCCTCGCCCACAGGTGGCGTCCCCAGTACTGCTTCTTGAGATGCGGGAATTCCTGGAACAGCATGCGCGCACTCGTGCCCTTGAGCCATTGCACGATCTGGCTGATGTTGTGATGCGCTCGATAGCTGATGAACATGTGCACATGATCGGCCCCCACCTTGCCCGAGATGATCTGCAACTCGTTCTCCGCGGCAATTTGCCTTAGAAGATCGCGGACTCGTATTGCAACCTGCCCTGTCAACACCCGCTTGCGGTATTTTGGGCACCAGACAAGGTGAACCTTAAGGTCGTACTTTGCGTGGCTGCCGAGTCGATATCGTCGCATAATGCGACTTCATCTACCCTTCGCTTCGCCTAAAGGCGAGGGTTTAAATCCCCGCAGCGGACAATCAAGATTGCGCTCGGCACCCACGCCATTTGCGTAGATCGTCATTAGCATGCCGGTGCCGGCAAATAAATTCGGCCAGCCATTGCTATTGCCGGGATCACCTTCTTCTTCCTGTTCGAGATAGGCGCATTCGCGCGCTCGAACCGGATCCTTTTCCCCGCCGATCCCAAAATAGAGCGCTTCGGAGTTGCAGCCCTTAAGAGCTGCTCTCTTCGCCGCGCCGGGCGCATCCGCCCGCGGCAACGAAAGGGTCTTAAGGCTCTCGCAATCCACTGCCAGGGTTCCGCCGGCTTGATCATCCGGCGACGCGGCCTCTGCCGGTGGGGCCGCAGCCAGGGCCAACAGGACTGCCGCGCATCTATTCCATTTCAAGGTCATCACCGGCATCGCGAGTGGTTGATCCTAAATCGTCTGATTATAGGCGCCGACTTCCGGGTTCTCGCGCAAGATTGCATCGACCGCCGCGAACATCTCCCGCATCCTTGCCTCCGAGACCGGGCTCTCGACCACGACCACGAGTTCCGGCTTGTTCGAGGACGCGCGGACGAGTCCCCATGTGCCGTCCTGCACTGTCACCCGCACGCCATTGACGATGACGAGATCGCGAATTGTTTGGCCCGTAAGGAGTTCGCTCTTGGCCTGCATCGCCTTGAAACGATCACTCACCTTATCGACAACGCCATATTTTTTTTCGTCGTCGCAATGCGGTGCCATGGTCGGCGAACCCCAGGTCTTTGGCAGCTCCCCGTAAAGCTCGGCCATCGATTTTTTGGGGTTCCGGTCGAGCATTTCGACGATCTGGATGGCGGCGAGAATTCCATCGTCATAGCCGCGTCCGACCGGCGCATTGAAAAAGAAATGGCCGGATTTTTCAAAGCCCGCGAGCGCCTTGAGATCGGCCACCCGCCGTTTCATGTAGGAATGCCCGGTCTTCCAGTAATCCGCCTTGACCCCCTGCGCGAGAAGTTGCGGATCGGTCGCGAAAAGGCCGGTCGATTTGACATCGACGACGAAAGTGGATCCGGGGTGGAGTTTTGCGAGATCCCGCGCGAGCATGACGCCTATTTTATCGGCGAAAATTTCCTCGCCGCGATTATCGACGACGCCGCAGCGGTCGCCGTCGCCATCGAAACCAAGGCCGACATCGGCACCGGCCTCCAGCACCTTGGCGGCCATCGCATGCAGCATGCGAAGATCCTCGGGGTTCGGATTATAATTTGGAAAAGTGAAATCGAGGCCGGTATCGAGCGGGACGACCTCGCAGCCGAGCATCTCCAATATTTTTGGCGCGAAGGCTCCGGCGGTGCCATTGCCGCACGCGGCAACCACTTTGAGCTTGCGCGCGATTTTCGGCCGGTTGGTCAAGTCGGCAATATAGCGGGCCGGGAAATCCTCGACGAAACGATAGGAACCGCCATCCGCGTAGCGGAAGTTTCCCTGAAGAACGATCTCCTTCAAGCGGCCCATCTCATCGGGACCGAACGTCACCGGCCGTTGCGCGCCCATTTTCACGCCGGTCCAGCCATTGTCGTTATGCGAAGCGGTCACCATGGCGACCGCCGCGACATCAAGTTCGAATTGCGCGAAATAGGCCATCGGCGAAAGCGCAAGGCCAATATCGTGTACCTTTATGCCCGCGGCCATGAGGCCGACCGTCAGCGCATGTTTAATCGAAGCCGAATAGGCGCGAAAATCATGGCCGGTCACCGCTTCGGGCGTGACGCCCATGTCATGGATGAGGGTGCCAAGGCCTAGCCCCAAGGCCTGCACGCCCATGAGATTGATCTCCTGTTCGAAAAGCCACCGCGCGTCATATTCGCGAAAGCCGGTCGGCTTTACCATCGGGGAGCTTTCATAGGCGTAAGTATTGGTCTCTAATCGCGCTGCGGGCTTGGGAAACATGGAGTGTCCTTGCGTAAAGATGCCGATCGCCAAAACGCCATCGCATGTGCGGCCCCTTCAAAACCCGCGCCAAATATAATCCGGCGCGGCACACGCATCCCGCAACCCGTCTATTGTTGCTTGGCGATGATCTTATCCTTTATCCCGGCGTAGACGGCGGGGGGAATGATATTCTTTTGCACCAGTTCGTCCTTGCCCTTGTAGGGACGGTTCTTAATGATGTTCGCGGCGCGGACATCGCCGACCCCTTTCAGGGCGCGCAGCTCCGCCTCGGTTGCGGTATTGATATCGAGGAGTTGCGTGGCGGCAGGTTTCTCCGCTGGCTTAGGCTTGATGGGCTTGGTTGTTGGCGCCGGACTGGCCTTGCCCGGAACAGCGGGTTGAACCGCTTGCGCGAAACAGGGCGTCGCAAAAGCGGCGGCCCCGCATAGGCAAAGTGCTAGGATTGTCTTCCTGGCGTTTCTCATGGCGTTTCCTTTCTGGCAAAGGGCCTGATGAGCCTGATCACCCTGGCAAGAATGTCCGTAAAACCGCCGGGGCGTCAACCGGCGGCCGCCTTCACTTAAATCAGTGAAGATGAAGCTGGCATGAATAAGTTTGGTTGGGCCGCTGTACAATATTGCCGCCGTTGCGCGTTCGCCACGAGGAAATCACCAGCCGGACACTGCTCCTGCATGCGATCGCCACGCGGGTGCGGCATGCGGGACGAACTCGCTTTTCAACATCAAGCGGGACATCGCCCTTTAAGACTGCGCGGAGAGCTTCCGGCGGACGGAGCGGGACATAAGAAATCGTTATCGCATACGCTCTTGGGTTTCCGGAACGTTAACTTGAAAACGCGCCATGACCTTATCCACGAGCCGAGCGGGCAGGATGCGGGCGAGGCGCGCCACCAGATAGAGGGACCTTGGAAAAGCAATAATCGCCCTGCCCCGCTCGAGACCGCGTTGAATGAGGATGGCGGCGTCAGTGCCGGTGATTTCGAGCGGCTTCATGGCGACGATACTGTCGTTCAATGGCGTCTTCACAAAGCCGGGGATGATAAGACTGACGCGAACGCCCCGGACCTCGATGCGGCCGCGCAAGGATTCGCTATAAGCATGGACCGCCGCCTTGGTCGCGCAATAGGAAGGCGCGTAGGGCAAGCCGCGTAGGCCCGCGATCGAGCCAACGAAGGCAATTTGGCCGGCCCCGCGCGCGCACATCGGCGCGATCAACGGTTCGACCGTGTTCAAGACGCCGATAAGATTGGTCCCGACAATGGCGCGAACCGCGCGCGGGTCCTCGGCGATGTCTTCCGGCGCCAAGCCGGTCGTGATGCCCGCGTTGGCGATGACGAGGTCAAACGGCCGGCGCAAGTCGGCGGCTTCGATCCAACGCGCCATCGCGTCTTGATCGCGCACATCCAATTGGCCGATGCTGACTTCGGCGCCTTGCGCGCGGGCGCCTGCGGCGGCGTCCTCCAGCCGTTCGCGGTCGCGCCCGATGAGAGACAAGGATACCCCATCGCGCGCGTAAACGAAGGCGAGCGCGCGGCCAATACCGCTCGATGCGCCAGTAATGAGGACGGTTTTCGGCCGCATCTCAGCTAAGCGAACCGGGACTTTTGTACCAAACCGCCGCTTCCCCCAAAATCGCAAGATCGTTATTTTGCGCGCGCGCGATCAGCCGCAGGGTGAGCTCTGGTCTGGGAACGTCCCGCCTGCGCATGACCCGGCCGGAGACGCGGATCCCTTCGCCGGCCAGCACCGGCCGCAGAAACTTGCCCGATAGCCGCGCGATGAAAAGATCGCGTCGCCACCGCATGATCAAAGGTTCGAAACAGGAGAGCATCAGCATTCCATGGACAGGCGGCCCGGCGAGCCCGGCCGCCCTGGCCGCGGCTGGATCGAGATGCAGAGGATTGTCGTCGCCCGAAACGGCCGCATAACGCGCGAGCGCCTCGCGATCGAAAGGCCCAAAATCTTGCGCGCGGATTTCGTCCCCGGCATTTGGCCAATCCGGTGGCGCCAGCCCCGCTTTGGCTTCAATCATGATGCCGGTTCCAAATTAAGGCGAAGTTCCCGGACTTAACAGACGGTCAAGCCGGTGTTTAAGGTGGCTCCGACAGGCTGGTGCTCTAACTCAACTGGTTACAATCATCGTCAGCGCAATTATGCCGTGGGTACGTCGCGAACATGATTTCGAAGGGATTATCAATGGCATGCCACTGTCGCATCGGATCACCACTAAGATTGGTCGCGAAAACGCAGAACTTCGTTATGTGCTCAGGGGTGCTGGGGAGCACATCGCGATATCTAGCGGCCCCCCATACATACAGATGTTTTCGCCCTTGTGAAACAGCAACCAAATCGTCCCCACTTATGTCGTGAGGGCCGGATTCAACGACGCCTTGCGGAGCAATTGTTGCTGGTACAAGAATCCGCTGTTCGTCTTGGGCAAAGCTATAACTGAGAGGCAGTTCATTGTCCAAAAGTTCATAATGGGCGTAGATTTGCAATTTTCGGGTTGGGGTACTGCCATTATTTACCCATCGCGGTCGTATTCTCCAGAATACATGTCCATCCGTTCGATCAGTATGAGATATCCAACGGCATCCACCAAAATGGACATATGCGCGTAATTGTGTATGGGCAGCTCTATCGGCACCTACAACCAAATCACGGGTGGATACGTACAGAAACCAAGTGGCAATAAAGAGACCGAAGGTAAAGAGAGCCAACAAAGAATCAGTGATCTTCAGTCTGAGCCCAAAGAACGGCGGCCAAAACTCGGTTCCATTTTCATCACCATGATAAGCATCCCGCTGGCTTTCTGGTGTGGTAACAGAGGGCGCAGCCGCTGGCGGGCTGGTTACGGTTGCAGTGGAGCTGCTTTTTTGGTCGCTGGCTTGGCTCTGGTTTTTGAAACCAGCATCGGACTTTTGCTCGGCATTGATTTGTGGAGCATTTTGAAGATTCTCACATGATCCGGATGATGGCACAAAGGCAAAAATTGCCGAGAGCACGATTAAAACCGCACATGGTTTTGTCAATAATAAACGCTTCAGCATCCCTTGATCGCCGTCCCGAAGGGAACATCGCCCAAATTAAGCGGCACGACGCGCAGGACGGTTTCGAGATGTGCGCAAGTCTCTCCCTCCCCGGTGGAAACCGCCATTTTCAAAATCACCCGCGGCGGCGTTGCGGTACGGCAAGCCTCGACGGCGAGGACGTAACAGGTTTCGATCCGCAGTTCTCGTTCGTAGGCAAAGCTTTGCGCCTCGTGAACCGGCAGAAAACCGCTGCCGCCGATCAATTGCAAGATCGCGCCGCGGACGGCGGGAAGCGCCAGCCAGCGTGCCGGGAAAGTGAGCGGAACAAAGCCGCCGGTCTCCGCGTCTCCCGTCTCGCGCAAAAATCCCGCCACCTCGCCTGCTCCGGTCCGGACCCGGATTGGGGGCAGACGAACCGGTGCATCCTCGCTTGGCTCCGGCGCCAAGGTGGCGGCACGAGGACCATGCGCCGCGTTCATGCCGCGCGCCGCACGACGAGACTGGCGTTAATGCCTCCGAAAGCGAAGGAATTGGTCAGCGCGATCCGGATCGGCATGGGACGCGCTTCATTGGGCACGGCATCGACGGGACATTTGGCGTCGGCCTCGCGCCAGTTGATGGTTGGCGGCGCGACATTCTCGCGAATCGCTCCGATCGTCACGACAAGTTCGAGCGCGCCGGCGGCGCCCAGGCCATGCCCATGGATGGGTTTCGTCGAGGAAACCGGGAGCGTCGCAAGCCGATTGCCGAAGACAAGCCTCAGCGCCTCCGCTTCCGTGGCGTCATTGGCGGTCGTCCCGGTTCCATGCGCGTTGACGTAATCGATTGCCTCGCCTTCCACGCCGGCGTCGGCCAACGCATACCGCATACATGCGGCCGCTCCTTGCGCATCGGGACGCAGGGGATCCTTGGCGTCGGCCGAGGTCCCGTAGCCGGCGATTTCGGCGAGCGCTTCGGCGCCGCGGGCGCGGGCCAACTCTGCTGCTTCGAGAATGAACACAGCGGCCCCCGCGCCGAGGACCATGCCGTTGCGGCCCTTGGAAAAAGGCCGGCAGGTGTCCGGCGTGAGGACCCGCAGCGCTTCCCAAGCAAGCATCGAGCTATTGGTAACGCAGTCCTCGGTTCCGCCGGCGATGGCGCGATCGACAAGCCCGGAGCGAATAAGATGCACGCCCAGCCCGATCGCCTGCGTCGCCGAGGAGCAGGCGCTCGCCACCGCGAAGCATGGCCCGGTCGATCCATAACGGATGCTCGCCTGGGAGGGAGCGGCGCTGGGGATCAAACGCGGCACCGTCCATGGATCGGGACGCCCTTGCTCGACCAATATCACATATAAACCGTTTTCCAGGCTATGCATGCCGCCAACGCCGGTTCCGATGATGGTGGCGGTGCGCGAACCCATGGGCTTTGCAAGGGCCAGCCCCGCCTGGGCGACGGCCTCGTCGGCGGCCACCAGCAAGTATTGCGTGACCGGATCGCAGAACGGCAATTCGATCGCGGTGAAATACGATGCCGGATCGAAATCCTGGACCTGGGCGGCAATCCTGATGCGGCCGCGATAGGGACGCGCGAAGCGTGCTTCGCCGACACACGAACGTCCATCGCGCGCGGCCTGCCAGAGAGCTGCTGCGCCCACGCCCGCGGCGGAGACAGCTCCCATGCCGGTGACGACAATTCGCCGCGCGTCAGCCATTCAGCTTTTTTTCTTTGCCGATATAGGCGGCGATCGCGTCGATCAAATCGCCGATGTTCCTTGCCTCGTGGAATGGGCCATCCATTGGAATATAGACGTCGAACTTGTCCTCGATGGCCGTCAAAATCATCACGATATCGATCGATTTCAGATCGAGACTTTCAATCGTCGCATCCAAGGTGGCTTTCTCGCGGTCAACCATTCCCTCCTTGACGATCACGTCGATGATCCGGTTGGCGAGCTCGGTATGATCGAGGGCCTTTGTTTCCACCGATGACTCCCTGCAAATGACCAATGGGCCGCCGCATCGCGCACGCCGGCGGTGCGGCTCGGCTGCCGCGACTCATGGACCACACGCGAGCAACTCTACGCCGAACCCAATTAGCCGGCAATCCCGCCGAGCAGCCTCAGTGAACAGCGCGCGCGCCGGAGCCAGCGCGGGCGCAAAATATCCAGACCGGAAGAGTTGATTAGACCATCCCGCGATCGAGATAAAGGCGTGTCATGGAATCGCGACGACCGGCGTCCCAACCACGACGCGATGATAAAGGTCCACGACGTCCTCATTATACATCCGGATGCAACCATAGGAAGCGGCCGTGCCGACGGATCTGCGCATGCTCGCGGTCGTGCCGTGGATTGCGACTTCGGAAAGATCGAGGGTGATTGCCGCGGCGCCCATCGGGTTGCGTGGCGAGCCGCCGGGGATAACCCTCGAAAGCGCCGGGTGGTCTCGCAGCACGACCCAGGGCGCCTCCCAGGCGGGGGAGATAAACTTGCCTTGAACGAAGGTTGCGCCCTGCCAGGCCTTTCCCGCCCGGCCGACCGCGATCGGATAGCGAACGGCGGTCCCGGTTCCCGTGGTGAAATAGAGCTTCCGCTCGCTTTGCTTGATAATAATGGTGCCCGGCGGATAGGTCTGTGGAAACGCGACAAACTCACGCGCGCGGGCCTCTCCCGCCGCCGCCCAAACCGCCAAGCCCGCGAAAAAGGCGGTGCCAACCCGAATCGTCCCAACAATGCGGCCAAGTCTTATGCGCTGCTTATTCATCGCCGTGCCGACCGAACACCAAATGAACCCGTGTGAGCTCAGCTAAGCCGAGCCTTGGTTCAAAAATAGAAAAGGCTATGTTCGGTCGGCGCGACAATCTCCGGCGGTGGTTAAGATGTGGTTTCTACGTAGCTTTCCGGTCCCCCCTCTAAACGCGGTTCAGTCGCCCCGGTTGCGGATCAATTCCTCGACAACCGCGGGATCGGCCAGGGTGGAAATATCGCCGAGCGCGTGAAATTCCTTTTCGGCGATCTTGCGCAGGATGCGGCGCATGATTTTGCCGGAACGGGTCTTTGGCAATCCAGGTGCGAAATGAACGATGTCCGGGCTGGCGATCGCGCCGATATCCTTGCGCACCCAGGCGGCGAGACCGGCGCGGAGTTCCTCGCTCTGTTCTACCCCGGTCATCAAGGTGACAAAGGCATAGATGCCCTGCCCCTTGATGGCGTGCGGATAGCCGACGACCGCGGCTTCCGCGACCTGTTCATGCGCGACGAGGGAACTTTCCACCTCCGCCGTGCCGAGCCGGTGACCGGAGACATTGATGACATCGTCGACCCGGCCGGTGATCCAATAATAGCCGTCGGCGTCGCGGCGGCAGCCGTCGCCGGTGAAATATTTGCCGGGATAGGCGGAAAAATAAGTCCGCACGAAGCGCTCGTGGTCGCCATGGATCGTGCGCATTTGGCCTGGCCAGGAATTGGCCAGAACCAGATTGCCCGAGCAGGCGCCTTCGAGGACGGTTCCGGCGGCATCCACCACCTCCGGCCAGATTCCGAAAAACGGCCGCGCCGCCGAGCCGGGCTTCAGGTCCGTCGCGCCGGGGAGCGGCGAAATGAGGATGCCGCCGGTCTCGGTTTGCCACCAGGTATCGACGATCGGGCAGCGCGCGTCGCCGACGACATGGTAATACCATTCCCAGGCTTCCGGATTGATCGGCTCGCCGACCGTGCCTAGAAGCCGCAACGAGGCACGGCTCGTCGCCTTGACCGGCGCGTCGCCGGCGCGCATCAGGGCGCGGATCGCGGTCGGCGCGGTATAAAAAATATTGACCCGATGCTTGTCGACAACCTCCCAGAAGCGCGACACGCTGGGGTAGGTTGGAATGCCCTCGAAGATCAGCGTCGTGGCGCCGTTGGCGAGGGGGCCGTAGACGATATAGCTATGCCCCGTCACCCAGCCCACGTCGGCGGTGCACCAAAAAATATCGCCTTCGCGATAATCGAAAACATAGTGATGCGTCATCGCGGCGTAGACGAGGTAGCCCGCCGTTGTATGCACCACGCCCTTCGGCGCGCCGGTCGAGCCCGACGTATAGAGGATGAACAGAGGGTCTTCCGCGTTCATCCCGGCGCAGGGGCACTCAGGTGCGGCTTGGGCCGTGGCCTCGTGGCACCAGACATCGCGGCCATCGACCCATGCGATGGCGCCGCCGGTGTGCTTGACGACGAGCATGGTCTCGACGATTCCGCCGGTTTTCGCGGCGGCCTCGTCGGCGTGCGCCTTCAGCGGCGTCTTGCGGCCGCCGCGCCGCCCCTCATCGGCGGTGATGAGGAGTTTCGAGCGGCAATCCTCGATCCGACCGGCGAGCGACTCGGCGGAGAAACCGCCGAAAACGACCGAATGGATCGCGCCGATCCGCGCGCAAGCGAGCATCGCGTACGCCGCCTCGGGAATCATCGGCAGATAGATCGTGACCGTGTCGCCCTTCTTGACGCCATGCGCCTTGAGGACATTGGCGAGACGGCAAACCTCGCCGTACAGTTCCTGGTAGGTGATATGTTTCGATTCCTTCGGGTCATCGCCTTCCCAAATGATCGCGGTGTGGTGTGCGAGCCGGGGCAGATGCCGGTCGATACAATTTTGCGCGACATTGGTGGTTCCGCCGTCGAACCATTTGATCGAGACGGAGTCCGGCCCGAACGAGGTATTTTTCACGCTCGTGAAGGGTTTGATCCAATCGATGCGGCGTGCCTGCTCGGCCCAGAAGGACTCGGGATCGGCGACCGACCAAGCATAGAGTTCCAGGTATTTCGCGGTGTCGATGTAGGCGCGTTTCATCCAGGCGGGAACGACGGGATAAATCTTATCGGACATAATCGCCTCCTCCCAGCGCGGCGCTTCTTTGGCTTCCGCCCAAGCTTCAAACGTAATTATGGCCCGAGGAGCGGCGCCTGAACAAGGTTGCCGAATCCTCCCTGACGACCGGAAATCTTACAACTGTTTTCATTTAGCATTGAAACCGCACCCCCTAATCAGGGGGTGCGCCAACCCTCTTTTTGGATATCCTTTCGATGTTTGAATTCCCAGGTGACCAAAATTTAGCCCGGTCACTCCTCCGGCATCAAATCCCTCCGCTGGAGGGGAACAGATGAGGATTTTCCTCGCAAACAGGAGAAGAGAAAATGGCTATTTCATTTCCGTTCGAATTCGTTGACCTAGGAGTTCCGGTTCCATTCAAAATTCTTCCAAACCCTGATTTTCCGGCGGAGACGGAGCCTGTATGTATCCTCGAGAACCAGGGGGTGCCTCCGGGTCCGGACACTTTTATCACCACGGGCGCCCTCCCGTTTCCGAACGATCCAGACCCTTGGACCCTGACGTTCCGTTGGGCAACGGCTGGGGCCCCTACTGCGGGAGAATGGCAGCTTGACGCATTTCTCGAAGGTATCAGTGCTATGACTGTGAATATTATCGTGCCGACGACGACCCCCTTGCCCTCCATTATCCCCGGGGGATCTCCACAGCATTACAACGTTACCATGGGAGTTCCAGCGGGCGCTATCACAGCCGCGGTACCCGGCGTCTTTCTCTTCCGGCTCCATGCGACACTTAGATGGGCGGAGTTACCTGGACCACGTGTAAGAGTTTCCGGTCGTGCAATAGGGCCATTAATGGATTTCTATTACCCTGCATAAATCGTCGCAGGTTGATGGACTTCCGGCGCTGTCCGTGGCAGGCAAGGACATGCAGCGAGGCTGGGCACGGTTTCATCCTCCCCCGCTCGGCGGTCATCGCCGCCATTCGTTCCGGCTCCGCCAAGAGCCGGAACATTCTGGCAGAAGAGCGTGCCGTGAGGGTATGTCTCAAGGGCATTCTTTCTCAACTCTTTCGAGAGCTTGCGCCAGGCCGGCGAGAGAATAGCTGTCGGTCGTCACGTGACCTCTGAGCGAGGACGCCTTGACGATGAGTTTCGAGCCCTTTTTCAAGGCATCGACGAATTTAGCTTCCTCGGCCAGGTTCTTAATCCAGGCGTTGGCTCCCTTGGCAATGAGCGCGAAGCCGGACCCGGCGATTTCCGCGCGGCCGCTGCCTTCTTTTATTGGAAACCCCATGATGATCGAGACCTCCTCGCGCACATTCTCGCCTGGCCGGTTGGAGATGAAGACATAGGCGGGATCGCGTTTCAATCCGTGTGGAGCCCTGTCCTTGGGCGTCGCCAGCGCGTAGCAGGTCTTGGACTTTTCGCCCTGTGCGAGAAACACTCCCCAGTCGCCGTAAGTCGCCAGTTGCGAGGGCTTGCCGGTCGCGGCGCCGGATTGTTCGGCGTTCGCCGCTGGCTTTGCCGCCTTGGTCTTGGACGAGGCGGGGCCGGTACAGGCCAGCGCGGCCGCGAAGGCGAGGGTTATAACGGCGGCGAAACCGCGAAAGATTTGGCGAGACATGGCGTGTCGATACTCCTGGCCGCCTTGCGCGAAAAAGGGTTGCGGCCTTGCCTCCTCTATATGCCGCAAGCGCGGCAGGCGAAAGGCATCGTAGCGGCCGATCGCCGGAAATTTGGAGCGCGGCCCCCGGTTTGACGCGGCTCTCAGGGAAGACCTAGGCGGCGACGATCGCCGCTTTGCACGTCCGTTTGCTTCACAGTCCTTCGGTTTTCGCTGCGGCAAGAATGGCGCCCTGCCGCTCCGGCGTGCCCTTTTGCACCAGCACGACAAAGCCTTCGCCGTCGCGGGCCACGCCCGGCACGCCGAAGGTCGCGGTCTGGCCAATCCAATCGCCGAGCTTGTCGATGGCCCGGACGACATTCGCATAGGTTATGACGCGGCCGGCATTCTCGCCACGCCGGGTATCAACCGTGCTAGAGCGCGCAAGCCGCGGCACGAAAACACCCGCCGGGCCGCCGCTGCCGCCAGCAACCTCGACCATGAAATGGCCGCCAGTCTCGGACAGACGCATCGGCACGTTCAGCGCGCCATCGACCCCCTTGGCGGTCTTAATCGCTTGTTCGATTTCGGCCGGGTCGCCGCCGGCCGCGCCGGCCAGCCCATTCACAATAAGTTGCGGGGTATAGACATTCGCATCGCCGTGCGCCGCCGCATAGGCCCTCTGGCGCGCCGTGAAGGCCGGGCGCGCGAGCGTATCCCGCCAGCCGATAGTGTCCCAATAATCGACCGGAAAGGAAACCGCCACGACGCCGGGCGCGCGCGATCACCGCGAGCCATCGGCCGGCGCGTGGACGGCCGGTACACCCTCGGCTCGTGAAAAGCTCGACGACATGATTGATTGTCCTGGAAGTGAACGGCCCGGCTCCAAGATTGCAACAGGCCACCACCACCATCGCCGATGCGCGCAGGCAACCGGGATCGAGCGACGGGAGAATACGATGAGCAGGTCATCGGTATGGGTATTGGCCTATTTTTTTGAGAATTTAGACAGATGCTTGATCGGCGCGAGTCAATTCATGTTTACCGCGGATATCCGAGGCCGCCGGGCGCGGCGCGACTGTCCCGCTTAGCGCCACTTGAGACGTTATCACTAAATTCGGTGGTCTTGTGGATTGGCTGTCTTGTTATTGGCCGGATTCCTGGCCGAATCTCTTTTGAACCGCCACTGGGAATTCCCGCGGACGGCGTGTTCGTTGAACCATCAGCGGAGATGCGCCCGGTGGGCGTCCGAACTGCATCGCAGGTTGATTATATCGCTTTGTCAGATCGGGCCGCGCCCAGAAGTAAAAGGCTTGTCGCTCAACAGGTTGCATTTGAGTGTGCATCCCAGCATGCCTGTTGTCCGGTAACCTCGTCCTTTAATTGGATTCTGGTATAATTTAGATTAAGTATCTCTGTCAGGACTTGGTTCTCAGTAGCGTCTGTTTCAAATTTTGAAACGACGACGTTTGTAAGCGTGATCGTAAAAAACTTCACCAAAATACCCGTCTCGTTTTGCTCAAGAAAAGTGATTACTGCGTTAGGGAAATGCTTTCCTGTAACTAATGCAAGGAATAGAGGAGGAGATGAAGCGTCAAAGCGCTTGTGGATTTCCAAATCGCTAAGAACGATCTTTCCAGTGCCAGCTCCTCCACCTGTTGAGCCTGCTGTAATGGGATTCTGTACTTTGTTCAATAGCGACATTACTTCGATGGCACCTTCCTCTCCCTTCACTTTCAGATCACCTGGAATCCCAGGGACCTTAAGAGTGATCAGATCGGCCATCGCCGGCGTGGATACGGCAACTGCAAAAGCGATTGAAACCACCACGGCGAGGTTGAACAACAAGCGGCAACAAATGCTTCTCATGGCGAACTCCTGTTGTCACGATCGCTTCTTAGCCGCCCAAGGCCCCATCAACAACCTCTTATTTAGCACCCGACGTCAGTGCAAAAAATGTCCCGGCGCCTTTCCTTCGGGCCGTGTTGCAAATCGTTTTGGGCGGCGCCATTGTTGAGGCGGCAGCTATTCTCATTTATTCTCGTTGGCACCGCTTGACGCGCCACGCGGAGCGGACGGATTGGCCCGCGTGAAATTTCTTCTTGCCCATTTGTCCGACCCGCATGTCGGACCCTTGCCGCGTCCCTGCCGGCGCGAGCTGATCGGCAAACGTGTCACCGGCTATTTGAACTGGACGCGCTCCCGCTCGCACGTCCATGACATGGCGGTGCTCGGGCACATCGTCACCGACATGAAGGCGCATCATCCAAGCCACGTCGCCGTGACCGGAGACATCTCGAACATCGGTCTGCCGGCTGAGTTCCAGATCGCCCGGAACTGGCTCGAAACCTTGGGCGCGTCCGAGGACGTGAGTTTCGTGCCCGGCAATCACGACGCCTACGTGCGCGGCTCGTTGCCTTATCTCGCCCGCGCCTTCGCGCCCTGGACCACCGGGGAGGCGAACGCCGGCGAGGGTTTCCCTTATCTGCGGATCCGCGGCGAGGTTGCCTTGGTCGGCTTGTCATCAGGGGTTCCCACGCCATTGTTCATTGCGGCGGGATATTTGGGCCGCCGCCAATTGCAAGCCGCCGAGAGGCTTCTTGTCGAAACCGGCAGGCGCGGGCTCGTCCGCGTCGTGATGCTGCACCATCCGCCGCAAACTGCCGCCTCGCGCCTTGGGCGCGGCCTCGTGGACTCGCGCGGTTTCGCGGCTCTGATCCGCCGCGCGGGCGCCGAGCTTATCGTGCATGGTCATAACCACAGGCTTTGCTTGGCGCGGATGGAAGGTCCCAAAGGTCTCGTGCCGGTCGTCGGCGTGCCGTCGGCCTCTGTCGTTCGCGGGACGCCGCATCAAGCCGCCGGATACCATCTCTTCGAGATCAGCGGCAGCGGGACCAATTGCAAAATCGCGGCCCGGGCACGGGGGCTGTTGCCGGGGACGGCCGCCGTCGGCGATCTCGGTCCGCTCGTGCTGTGACGGCGGTGCAACGAGGCCACGGCGAAGGTTTCCCGGCCGCGAGAACCGACACGCCAAAGCTTGGTTCGATGCGCCGGCGGTTGTTGTTTTGTTGGACGTTTCCGGCGCGGCGCGCTTGAATGCTGGTCCACGTCAGTTGCGACCGTGACCTGCGCCACGCCGGCCCGGCGAAAACCGAGAACGTCGGCGGCGCCCGTCGAGACATCGATGATTCGGCCCTTGATGAACGGCCCCCGGTCATTGACCACCAGCACCGCCGAGCGATTGTTGGAGAGATTGGTCACCCGGACATGGGTTCCAAACGGCAGCGAACGATGCGCGCAGGTCATCTGGCCGCGTCCGCGGTAGTAAGAAGCCTTGCCTGTCCAGCTTTGGGCCTGCGCGGCAGCGCAAGAGGCGAGAAACGCTAGAGTTCCTATGATAATATTCTTCAATATTCACACTCCACGGTATGGCATCGTTAAGCTCGGAAGTCCGAGCTGGGATGACGCTGCACGGAATATGTGATGAAAAAACGGCCATATATTTGCACGGCCAAGCTATGTAATATTCAAATGGTTGTGGAGTATCGGATTCTATATCTATTACGAATGCAATGTTAATCCTCTATTCATCCGAATCGAAACCGAATTGTGGGATTGTACCGCTTCTATGCGAAGTTGGTTCCTGCGGCGGACGACGGACGGCAAGGGATGGTAATATGGCTGACGTCAGGGTGACTTGTGCCAATGGGGTGCACCGGTGACGCGAGGGAAGATTGAAATGGAAGACTGGGAGATTCGAGCGGCATTGGATGCCCACTGGGCTGCATCCGACGCGAATGACTTCGAGTTGGAACACCAAATCTACCGAGAGGACGCTGTGCTTGAGTATCCGCAGTCGGCCGAGCGCATCCGCGGCCGGCGCAATATTCAGGCGTCTCGCTTCGCACAGCCGAGCACGAAGCGCTTCACCGTGCGGCGCATCCTCGGCGCTGCCGACCTCTGGGTCACTGAATTCGTCCTTACTTACGACGGGCGACCGTCTTACACGGTGAGCATCATGGAGTTCAAAGATGGGAAGGTGATCCGCGAGACCCAATACTTCGGCGATGCGTTTGAGCCGGGGCCTTCACGCGCTCAATGGGTCGAGCTGATGCGGTGAAATGCAAACGGCGCGAGACGGCGATCCAACGCTTCCTCGTGCCGAGCTAGATCTCATGACGGAGGAGTACAAGCATGACAGCGCCCGACACTCTTCGCTATGCAAAGATCCCCCTTACCCACGGATCTGGTGCAATTCCTGCCCTCGGGTTTGGTACGCTGATCCCGGATCCCCTCGCGACCGAACAGGCGACCAAGACCGCATTGGAAGTGGGGTTTCGTCACTTCGATTGCTCGGAGCGCTATCGCAACGAACAAGCGGTCGGCGATGCGATGCAGGAGGTGTTTAAGGCGGGGACGGTTCAGCGGAAGGATGTGTTCGTCACCACGAAGCTCTGGAATAACAATCATCGTCCTGAGCGGGTCAAACTCGCCTTCGAGGCGAGTCGCCAGCAACTCCAACTCGACTATGTCGATTGCTATCTCGTCCATACCCCCTTTCCCTTCCAACCGGGCGACGAGCAGGACCCGAGGGACGAGCGCGGCCAGGTCATCAGGGGGTGTGTATCGCGAGATCGTGGAGCCCGAGCGGCTCGTTTTCACCAATATTGCGACGGACAATGAGGGGAATCCTGTCCTCGACGGGCTCACTACCGTCGTCTTCGCTGACTACGGTGGCAAGACGAAACTCACTCTGCAAACGCGCGCCGTCGCCGTGGCCGCACATGCGGCCGCATACCTTGCAGGGATGGAGGCGGGCTGAACGCAAAGCCTGGAACGCCTCGCCGAAGAGCTGGCGAGAACCTAAGGCGTTCGCCAACCGAGGGAACAATTCGCTAAAACGGATTCCAGCGCGGCGATTGCGACGGTGCCTTTGGGGATAAGTTTATCGGTCAGCGTGGAAGGAGTTGAGGTTCGCAACTGGCCGCATAGGGTTATTCCAAGCGGTTGACGCGCGGCGCCTGAACGGGATCAAAGGAGAAACCATGGATGACAACAAGCACAGTCCCACATCCGCCAATCGTTTCGCGAGATCAGTGGCTCGACGAGCGGAAGAAACTTCTCGTGCGTGAGAAGGAGCTCACCAAGCATCGCCACCGCATAAATGCCGAACGGCGGCGGCTGCCGATGGTGAAGATAGAAAAGGACTATGTCTTCGACGATCCAAACGGCAAACGGAGTCCCAAAGCCCTATTCGAGGGGCGTCTACAACTTGTCGTCTATCACTTCATGTTCGACACGGCATGGGACAAGGGCTGCCCAGGCCGCACAAGTTATGTAAACGCCCTTGGCGATCTATCAATGCTGAACGACCGCGACACGAGCTTCGTCCTCGTGTCCCGCGCCCCAAGCTCGATGCCTATAGAGCGCAGAAAGGATGGAGCGTCCCCTGGTTTTCTTCGTTTGACAGCGACTTCAACTACGACTTCCACGTCACGCTCGACGCGAGTGTCTCCACCGTCGAATACAATTATCGAGCCGCGGGGAAAGGTCCAAATGCCATAGCGGGCGAGGAGCACGGCCTGAGCGTCTTCTTTCGCCTCGACGACGAGGTTTTCCATACATATTCGGCGGATGCGCGCGGCACCGAAGGTCTTACGGACGCCTACAGTCTTCTCGACACGACCCCCCATGGGCGGCAGCAAGACTTTGAGGATTCGCCGCCCCGTTGGCCTCAGAAACCAACCTACGGATAAGTCGAGACAGGCATGGCGAAGGCCTGACGTGCAAACGACGATGATCGCCGCAAGCACACTCTAGACGACCGCGCTGTTTGCAACGCTCCAACCAATGAAAAGGAGATACCATGCAAGTCCAACCCTACGTGTCCTTCGAAGGCCGCTGCGAGGAGGCGGTCGAGTTCTACCGCAAGGCGCTCGGCGCTGAGGTAACGATGCTCAAGCGCTTCAAGGAAAGCCCCGATCCCGGCATGTGCTCGCCCGGCATCTTGGACAAGGTGATGCATATGAGCTTCCGCATCGGCGATACGACGGTGTTGGCGTCCGACGGGCGGTGCACGGGACAGCCGAACTTCCAGGGCTTTTCGCTGTCGCTCACCGTGCCTGACGATTCCGAGGCCGAGCGGCTGTTCGCGTCCCTGGCCGACGGCGGGCAGGTGCGGATGGCGTTGACCAAGACCTTCTTTTCCTCGCGCTTCGGCATGGTCGCCGACCGCTTCGGCGTGCCATGGATGATTGTCGTGGCGCCTTGACAGCAGCTCGCTTTCTCCCGGCCAGCGAGAGAGGGCAATTGCCTATCACCCCATTAGCTATTTTTCTGGGCTACGGCCCTGCCGTCCACCAACCGTGCCGCGGCGTTCACTTCGGCATGAATTTGCGCCGGGGCGGCAGTGAGCAGGCCATGGCGGGTATCGCCGCGATTATAGACGATCGCGCATCCGTCGAGACTTGCCAAGCGCCCCCCCGCCTCATGGAGGATGAGATCGGCCGCCGCGATGTCCCAATCACGGGCGTTTTCCGAGGCGAAACCCGCGTCGAGCGCGCCTGACGCGACATTGGCGATACGCAACGCCAGCGAAGGAATCTTGGGCTGCAACGCGAATTGGAGCCCGGCTTCGCGCAGCCGCTCGGCGAGGAACGCGGGCGCCGCCACCCTTGCCCCGGCACCAAGCGCGGCAAGTTTCGAAACCTCGATTGCCTTGTCATTGAGCCGGGCGCCGGCGCCCCTGACCGCGACATAGGTTTCCCCGAGCGCCGGGGCATGGACGACTCCGATCAGCGGGCGCCCCTGTTCGACAAGCGCGATCGCGATCGCCCATACCCCATCACCTCTCATAAAGCCGCGCGTCCCGTCGATCGGATCGACCACAAGGACAATATCCTTCGAAAGACGCGCCGATGTGTCCGCGGTTTCCTCGGAAAGCCAGCCTGCTTCCGGCACCAGGGTCTCGAGACGCCGCCTTAAAAAGCGATCGACGAGATAATCGGCTTCGGTGACCGGAGAGCCGCCCGCCTTGTGCGAAATCCCGGCGCTGGTCGCTGCGCCCGGGCGAAAAAACCCTAGCGCCAGCGTCCCCGCGCCGCGGGCGGCTTCGACGAAGGAGGCGGCCAGGCCATCACCATGCGAGATCGGAACCAATGTCATATGCCCGAGTGGGAAAAAGTTCCTTTCGCTTATCCTGCTGCAGTGCGGGAAACAAGCGTTTCCCTTCGTCGCGCCGTTCTCGCTTGCCGCCGGCTCACCGGGCGCACCCGCAGCGTCGCGCCGATCCGGCCGGTGGAAAAGGGTGAAGTGGACCCCGCGGGCGGGACCGCTGGGGGCGGTTTCTTGGTTGGAAGTCCGGCCGTTCCTTGCTCCCTAATCGATCAAGCTGCTTTCCGCCGCTGCCGCGGCCGCGGGCATGCGGGCAACGCGCCGGCGTTGGCCAGGCGCGGCGTCCTGTCCACGGCTTTCCCGCCGGGCGCGCCCGTGATGCCGCCGCGCCGGATGGCCGCCGGCGTCCGGCTGGCGAGCGCCCGGCGCGGCCGTTGGGTGTCGTGGAACGCGATCCAAGCCCCGGTCCCGGCCCGCGCCGCGCGGCCGCCGGCATAACCCTTCAAATGGATGTCCTCGTCCTTCAAGCCACGCCGCGGCCGCGCGATGAAGACATTGTCCCTCCCACCGGCCGCGCCCATCCATCGGGACGCGGATGCCGGCGGCGAGCGTGCCGGCGAAGGCCGCGCCGGTAAACCGGCTGCCCTGGCCGGTGTCGAAGATCTCCGGCTTGCCGCGGCGCGCCAGCGCCTCCTCGAGCGCCGGGACGCGGAACGGGACATCCCTCGTGTTCGGCAAGCGCCAGGCGCCGCGGGAGATCCGGGAATATCTTGTGCCCCGGTGCCGGCTTCGCCGTCCGCGGCTCCGGCCCCGGCGCCGCGATGCCCGTCCGCCGCGTCCGCCGCCGCGCATGTTCGCGGTTGATCGCCCGCCCCCGCGCCCGCGGCATCGCCGTCATCCGCCGCGAGCCGGGGAACGGCCGCGCCGCGAACAGCGCGCCGGTCCGCCGCACCGGCGCGGGATCGCCGCCGTTGGCGGGCCGCGGCTTGCGATGGAAGCCAGGGCGGGCAAGGCCGGGAAGCTTGCATGGCTTGCGGACCGGCGGCGCGATGCCGCCGTCAACCCGCACTCCGCGGTCCGGGACCCTCATCTTCCGGACCTGTTGGCTAAAAAATCCCGCTCATGGCGGGCTTGTCGAACCATCCGCCGTCAACTGGCCAATCTTGGCGCGCGGCTTCGCGATCTCGCGTTCCCGGATCGCCCCGGCGCCGTTGCCAACGCCGGCGCCCGCGCCGAAGGCGCGGGCGGCTTGCTCCGGCGGCTGCTTCTTCCAAGCGTAAACCGGATTCGGACGGACCTCGCGACAGTGCGCCAGGTCCGCCGCCGCCGCCTGCCCGCGCGGCGCCTCGAGGACAATTCTTGCCTTCGGCGCCGCGGCGATCCTCCGTCTCGCCTTCCTCGTCATTTGCCGCTCCCTTCGCCATGACCGAACGGCCTCGCCTCCAATTCATCAACCGGTCCCAAAAACCGCGTCCACTTCACGCCGGTGACGGGCGAGACCAACCGGCGGGCATTCCGTGTGACACGCTCGATTCGGTCAGCGAGCCTTACGCTCCTAATAGAGGCCCGGAATTAGCCGTGACGTCCGGGCTCTGTAAGCATCGTAGTCAGCGCCGAACTGCGCGCGCAGCAGCCTCTCTTCCGCGCGGATGCGCGCGAGGAGCGGCGGGATGATGAGCGCCGTGATCAGCAGGCCGATCCCCGACCGAAAGGCGAGCACCCACCCCAGCGAGTTGACGAGCAACCCCAAATAGCTGGGGTGGCGGATGAAGCCATAGACGCCGCTGGTGACCAGCGTGTGTCCGGGCTGGATGGCGACCAACCCGCTGAACCGGTGTCCGAGCACGACGACGGGCCAGAGCCGCAGCCCGCCGCCGGCCGCGAAGAGGACGACGCCGAGCCAGCGGACGGCGTCGCCGTCGAGGGTCCAGAACTCCTTCCGGTCCGTCAAGGCGGGCAGGAAGCCGGCGAGCACCCCGATCAGCGAGAGGGCCGCGATGACCCAGCGGTTGCCACGGTCCTCGCGCACCCCCGGACTGATGTTGCCGCCGGCGAACAGCGCCGCGCCAGCCATGACGAAGAGCGCCACCGCGAGCGCGATCAGCGCGGGGTGGGAAAAGAAGGCGGCAGGGCCGCCCCAGCCGAGGACGGCCAAGCCGAAATAGGCGGCGGAGCCCGCCAGGATGAATGTCACTCGGACGATTGATACGACCATTGCTCCGTTCCCTGCCCGCCCGCTGCTGCAATCCGCGAAAGCACGGCCCCAATGATTACGATCCTGGTTGCAGCTAAAATCAGGCCCTTGATTTTTAACGATTTACTAGTTGCACAATTCCAGCGCGGAAACTTTCCCCCGTTTACGGCCGGCCTGCCAATGCAACATTGCCCCTCAGTGTCCATCGCCCGGAGCGGCCGATCCCTTGGTGGCGCTCGAGCTAAAACCTATAGGCTAATCTCCGTCATGGCGGCGGAATCTCGGAGTAATCCGCACAGTCTTCATCCGGACCGGTACATTGGCACAACAGGAGATTTTCCATGAAGCTCGTAACGGCAATGTCCACGGCAGCGCTCGTACTTGCACCGGCCGCCGGGCTCGCACAAGATTCCGCCAAGGGTGCTGGAAACACGCTGGAGCAAACCGGCCTGGCAAATAAGGTCGAACACATGATTGGGACAATTACCGGTGGCTCTTCGGACACGAAAGAAAGTGCTGATGCAAAGAGCGGCGATCGAGATTCTGCCGCGACGAGTTCAGGCGATACAAACTACTCCGATCGGGCATCGGTCAAGAGGACCGGTAAATAACGCGGAGAGTCCTAACGTTAGATAGATTTGACGATCATGGGAGCGGAAAGGTCGTGGCCACCAACCGGGGGAGAAGCGATGACCGGGATTATCCGCAAGCGTTGCCAAGCAACGGACTACGTCAAAAACGGAGTTGTGCGAGACTTGCGGCGCTATCGCTGCCGTGCGTGCGGGTGCAATCTTACCGCGGCCAGGCCGCGCGGCAAACCGGCGGCGGTTGAAGCGCTGGCAACGTTGCTCTACGCCATGGGCAATATGAGCTTCCGCGGCATTGCACGTCTTTTGGAGAGTCCAAGTCAACGATAGATAAGAAGATGGCGGCGAGGGCGGCGTGGTTCTTGGGATCGCGGAGATGGTGGTGAAGCCGCGGGGCCGGATCGACCATGATCGGGCATTTTGAGACGACCTTGGTGCGGCGACGGAACCGCGCCAGATAGTGATAGCAGGGAATTGGAGGGTGAGACCGGTTCGCTAGCGACTGCGTCATCAGCCATACACCTCTCTGATATGACCGTATATATTCAGTTTCCACGGTTGCCGGAATAGTCCCGATACTCCCGCGCGTTTGCGCTCCGGCGAACGCAACGGTGCCAACCAGAGACGCAAAACGCCAGGGTGTGGGGCGCGAACGGCCGCAGGGTCTCTCAAGGCCGTTTTCGAGTCGTCGGATGTGGAGCGTTTCGCCTGGGTTTTGATGGAAGTTAAGGCGGCGAAGCCGAGAACATGTCGCTGTTCGCTCCAGTCGTGCGGCAGGTCCTTGGGGGCAGCCGCCAGATGGTGATGCTCACCCGCCGGATGCTTCGGAGTCATTTACGGTATTCCTCCCTGAGAGGAGGACTGCGGGTGAAAGCCTCGCTGGAAGTCAGGGATCACGAGCTTGCCTTGATACACTCACCACGAGATCGGTAAGTTTTAATTCCGCGCGGGACGGCGCGTTCTGTTGGCGCCGGCCGTCACGCCGCCTGTTCGGTAAGACGGCTCATTTCCTGCGTAACTAGTTCGCGGTAAGGTCCGTCCATTTGCGTGAGAAGCTCTGGGTCTCCGTCTTGGGTTACCTTCCCGCTCCGCATGACAACGATGCGATCGAAATTTCGCAGAGTCGATAACCTATGGGCGATGGCAATAACCGTTCGTCCACGCATGAGGTGCATGAGGGCCTCGCGGATCGCCTCTTCAGCTTCGCTGTCAAGGGCCGACGTCGCTTCATCAAGCAATAGAATGGGTGAATTCTTCAAAAAGGCGCGGGCGATT
The DNA here is from genome assembly GCA_963706215.1 of uncultured Alphaproteobacteria bacterium. GTDB lineage: Bacteria > Pseudomonadota > Alphaproteobacteria > Rhizobiales > Beijerinckiaceae > Methylocapsa. The sequence goes on from OY970154.1 coordinate 2,562,003, forward strand.
GCAACACGTTGGCGCTGGCCTCCCGACAGCTTCATCCCCCTATCGCCGACGACTGTATCGAGGCCTTGCGGGAGATTTTGAATAAATCGCCGGCATCGTGCGGCGATGGCCGCCTCCCAAACTTCCTCGTCCGTCGCCTCGGGGCGGCCGTAGCGGATGTTCTCCAGAAGCGACCGATTAAAAAGAGTGGTATCCTGCGGCACAAAGGCGAAGGTCTGTCCAAGGCTTGCCTGGGTGATCCGGCAAATATCCTGTCCGTCGATTCGGATGCGGCCTCCCTGGACATCGTAGAATCGCTGCAGGAGCGCGATTAGGGTGGATTTGCCCGCGCCCGACGGGCCGACGAGACCGACCCGCTCGCCTGCCCGAAGAGTGAGATCGAAATTCTCGAAGACCTTCCGGCCTTCGGGATAGCGGAATATAATGTTCTCAAAATCGACCCGAGCGCCGCTCGGCACGAGAGCAGCCGCTTGGGGATGGTCTCGTAGCTCGTGTGGACACAAGAGCGTGGCAAGGGCTTCGGAGAGGCGAGCCATGTGTTGGGTGGCGTCGACGAGGGCGACCGCGAGATCGCGTGTGGCACTCAGCACCGATATTCCAAGCGTGCAGACGAGAATAACATCCCCAGCGGTCGCCGATTTTTGCTGCCAGAGCCGGATTGCCCACGCGAGCAGGCCGAGCATCAAGATGACGGTCAGAAAAGCATGCATCAGCCGTAGTTTTTCCAGATACAGCAGGCTTTGTCGGCGAGCCGTCAACTCCTGGTTAACTGTGATGCTAAAGCGGCCGTGCTCACGCAGTAGGCCGCCAAACGCCTTCACGAGGCCAATGTTGCCGATGACGTCAATCATTTCGCCGTCGACCGCGGCGGCTTTCTCAGCAAAGTCATGATGCAGGGGCTTTCCGGCGGAGGCGATACGGAAAATAGCCCCAACGACAATGCCGGAAACTATGGCCAGGAATGCAGCCATCCAAACGCTGACCGTGCTCAAAAAGGCGATGGCGCCAACGGTCGCAATGCAAGGGGGCAGTATGTTCCACGCACACATGTTTTCTATGGTAAAGATTGCATTCGATGTCGCCGTGATGCGGCTCGTCAATACGCCAGGCAATCGTTTGGCGAAGTAGCTGGGCGCGTGCCCTGTCAAATAGCGAAAAAGGTCCGCGCGCAAATCACCGGTGACTTGCACAAACGTATAGGCCGCAATCCAGCTGGCCACGCGCCACAGCAGATTATCGGCCGCAACGAAGAAAACCAACGAATAAAACGCCCGCCAAGGATTAACGCCTTGCGCTCCTGCCGACAGCGTATCGACCAAATATTTGATGCCATACTGCGTGGTGACCGAGAAGCCGACCGCGGACACGACCGCCATAAGAATGGCCGCATGGGACAGGCGACGCATCATTATGTAGCGGCCGAAGAACGCCAAAGGCCGATTTCTATATTCGGTTAGGTCTTCCATTGCTCGCACAACGTGGACTGGAAATAGGGGAAAAGTTTGGCCGCCATCTGGTTTCCTTGCATCGAACAAGCGATTTTAGACTTCCGGTCGCTTGGGCGAACACTAGCTCGGGCCACCCGGGCGAGACCTCCCTTGTCTAATTTCCGCCCAAAACCGGTCGCACGGCCAGACCTGTTTGCGAGCGGGGTTTCAGTGACCAAGGCGCGGCTGGTGACCTTGCCCCCAATGTTTGGGAATTATATACCTGACTCCCTGTTGGTGCTCTATCGCTCAATTGGCAAAATTGTCCAACTTATTTGCCCTATGGGTTGGTATGGTATCGCTAAGAGGGGAAGGTATCTTTCGCCGATAAAAATAACCGGGATGTCAGTTCTTATTGATCGTGTCCCTTGGCGTGGTGTAACTGGCGCGGGATGATCACCGCGTTCACCGGCCAGGGCCGGGTTGGTCAGGCGGTCACGGCGGACAGTCTGACGATTGCATCATCGCTCAAAGGGGCGATGGTTTCCAGGGTCATGTAACGGGAGCGCTGCACGGCCCATTCGTCGTTTTGCTCCAAGAGGATGGCGCCTATCAGCCGGGTGATCGCCTCCTCGTTGGGGAAGATGCCGACGACCTCGGTGCGCCGTTTGACCTCGCCGTTCAGCCGCTCCAGGCCGTTCGTCGAATAGATTTTCTGCCAGTGATCCTTGGGAAAGGTCATGGAGGCGAGAACGTCGGCCTCGGCTTCGTCCATGAAGGCGGCGAGCTTGGGCAATTTGGGGCGCAACTGATCGGCGACCTTGCGCCACTGGGCCTTGGCGGCTTCCGCATTATCCTGGACGAAAGGGTGGCGATGAAGGCGGAGACGACGCGCCGCCCGCTTTTTCCGGCGCGGGCGAGCGCGTTGCGCATGAAGTGAACGCGGCAGCGTTGCCAACTCGCGTTCGTCAGCTTGGAGACGGCGGCTTTGATGCCTTCATGCGCGTCAGAGATGACAAGCTTGACGCCGCGCAGGCCGCGCCGCCGCAGCTTGCGCAAGAACTCGGTCCAGAAGGTCTCGGCCTCCGAGAGGCCGATGTCCATGCCCAGAACCTCGCGCCGTCCGTCCGAGTTGACACCCACGGCGATGATGACCGCCACCGAGACGATGCGACCGTTCTGGCGGACTTTGACATAGGTGGCGTCGATCCACAGATAGGGCCAGTCGCCTTCGATAGGCCGGTCGAGAAAGGCCCTCACCCGATCGTCGATCTCCTCGCACAGCCGGCTGACCTGGCTCTTGGAAACGCCCGCGCCGCCCATGGCCTTCACGAGATCGTCGACCGAGCGGGTCGAGACGCCCTGGACGTAAGCCTCCTGAATGACGGCGGTCAGCGCCTTCTCGGCCATGCGGCGTGGTTCGAGGAAGCTGGGAAAATAGGAGCCCTTGCGCAGCCTTGGAATGCGCAGCTCCACGGCGCCGGCGCGCGTCTCCCCATCGCGGTCGCGATAGCCGTTGCGTTGAACGAGCCGCTCCGGCGAACGCTCGCCGTGGGCGGCGCCCGTCTTCGCGCCAACTTCCAGCTCCATCAGCCGCTCGGCGGCGAAGCCGATCATCTCGCGCAAAATATCGGCGTCGGGGGTCTTCTCCACCAGCGCGCGAAGGTTCATCATCTCGTTGGTCATCGGTCGTTTCCTCGGTTGCGTTGCGAATCGCAAACCGGCCCTACCGGAGAATCGCCGATGACCGCCGCAAGCCGCTCGCTCGGCTCACGGCGCCATGAAAAGCGCGCTTCGCGAGCGGCTTGCTCCCGAGCTGCTACACCACCTCTGGGGACACGACCCTTCAAAAAACCGCGACGCCTCCGGTTTCCAAATGCTTGACAAAGCGAATCCGGGCCTCGTCACCAGTCCGAGGTCTGAAGCCTTGCCCCACGATCGGAAAGCGGTTGTGGTCGCAGGTCGGTTCCGTCATTGAAATCGGGGAGTGCCATTCTCATCGAGGGCAACGATCACATTGCGTCGCGTAAGGAAACGGCGCCGCGTTTTTGGCGCGCCGCAAAACTCCGCCTTCTATGCGGGCTGCCGGATTGGCCCTGTCCGGCTGCCCACTAGACGGTCAGGCCGACGCGGAGATGTTCGGGTTAGATAGCTCATCGTCCTCTAAACATAAAATGGCGTGCATGTGGTGCAACTCTCGTCCCCGGCCGGGGTTATCCGTCACTCAGGAGGGCCTAGAGTCCTCCCGCAAGACGCGCAGGGTCACTCGGCATTTTTCGAGAAGGCCTTAAGATGGCGACCTTTGACAAGCTCATTCAGGAAATCGGCTCGCGATATTGTCTCGGGCCCAAGGCCTACCCTCTTGTTCAAGAGACTCTGGGCCTGATCAAGAGACAGCCAGGCGGTATTGGCGGTTTCGTGAATAGGTTCAAGGCCGCCGGGTTCGCCGTCGAGGTTGCTTCTTGGTTAGGAGGACCTGACCCCGTGCCTCTGTCGGGGCAAGAGGTAGAGCAGACGCTAGGCAGCGACGTTATTAGCGGCATTGCCAATAAAATCGGCGTAAGCCAACGCTTCGCCAGAACGATTTTGGGCTATGCAATACCCAAAATCATCGTCCTGCGGGCACAAGGCGGAGCTATTCCACCAGCAATTAGTGCTTGGGCAGCGAGTTTTCGCGACTCGGCCATACATTCATCCACCCCCATCAACGAAATTACGCAGCATCGAGCAGAGCAAATTCGACCGAGCCGAACGGAATACAGTGGCGCCGCTGCCGGGCTCAGACCGTTGCTCATTCCGGGCGCCTCTCTGCTGATTACGCTCGGATTGCTCCTCGGATATTTCATTGGGGCAGGCGATCGTGGGGCCATCCAGTCCGCGCCGACTGTGGTGCAAAATGCGCCTGTGGCGTCCCCGCATGTGCCTTCGATACCGGCGCGGCTGGCGCTACACAATGAGAACGGGCTCATTGCTTACTCAGGCACAGTCGGAGACGACGCTACTCGCAGTTCCATTACTGACTCGCTCAAAACGGTGTTTGGAGCCCAGAACATTACCGGCGATCTCTCCGTCGACTTGAAGGCTGGCCCGGCGCACTGGGCCAAGGGTTTCAAGGCGGCGCTCGATAATTTCAAGATTCCGGGGTTGCAGGCGCTGTTTGAAGGAAATGCGGCTAGTGTCGGAGGAGCGATTCCTGAAGCAGACCGAGATAGGATCATGAGTTCGCTGAAATCCGCTCTTGGGCCCCAATTCGGATTTGCTACAATTGCAGGTAGCAGCGCTAACGAAACGCCGACCGCGTCTTCGGCGCTTACATCTGGTTTCAGCGTCGAAAACCCAATTGGCGCTCCGAATCAGTCGAACTCTTAATCTCCCAACCATTTATTTCGCTACCAATAGCGCCGAGGTTCCGTCGGACACGAAGGTTCTCTTGCAGCAGGCGGCCGGTTTGATGAAACAATTGTCGGCTGGAACGACGGTTCGGATTAGCGGCTACACCGATAGTGTTGGTACGCAGGCCGCTAATATGAGGCTGTCGCAACGGCGTGCAAATGCAGTGCGCCAAGTCCTCGTCAATGCAGGAGTCAACCCCGCCATCCTGAGCGCGAAGGGTTACGGCAGTTCCCATTCTCTGGCCAGCAAAAGCGGGACTACGGAAGGCCGCAGTATCAGTACGATCGAAGATCGCCTTCGCAAGGACCGGCGCGTCGAATTCAGCGTAGCTCAATAATAGCGGTAATCAGAGATATTAAGCGGTTCATAAATATGGGAACATTCACGCGGCGTATTTGAGCGAAGGTTTCTGAAAAAAGGAGATAATTTTCCAGGGGTCATTTTGCAGTTGGCGCATCGATGATCGAACCTTGCGCTTGAAGCCGTCCCTGCTGGTGACAGCCATGCGGCCGACGGTGTCCGCTTTCAGATGCTTCCACACCAGCTCGTCGGGATTGCGGTCCGGCGAATAGGGCGGCAGATAAAACAGCCGCAGCTTTCCCTTCAGGGTTTCGACAAAAGTTCTTGTTTTCTTCGCGACGTGTGCAGGTCCGCGATCAACGATCAAAAAGATCTCGTGCTTGGCCCCGACGATCAATCGCTTTAGGAACTCGATAAACACCGCAGCGTTGACGCCGCCTTGTTGCTTGATCATGAAGCGCATGTGGCCGCGCGAGGAGATCGCTGAAAGCAAACTCACGCCATGGCGAGCGCCGGTGGCCTCGACAATGGGCGGTTCGCCTTTTTTACCCCAGGTGCGCCCGGCATGGTGACCGGAACGGATGTGGGCGGCATCGCCAAAATAGATGTCAGCTCCTTGTTGTTGCGCCATTCTCTTGATTCCCGGGTATTCTTTCTTGAGCCACTGCTGCACGAGGGCTTCGTCACGTTCCCATGCCCGGTGCAACGGCTTTTGACAAGTGATGCCGGGCTGAGCCAAAAGCCGCCCCACGGACGCCGCGCTCAACACCACATCGAACTTATCCTTGATCAGCTTCGCCACCATCGCGCGCGTCCACAGCGCAAACTCAAACTTCAGTTGCAAGGGGTTCTTCCGCGTCACCGTGTCGTAAACCCGCTGCAATGCCCGGCCATCAAGTTTCGGCGGACGTCCAGGAACGGGCTTGGCTTTCAGGGCGCCCCAACCGCCGCGCCGGTATTCCGCCAGCCATCTGTACATGGCGGTCCGCCCCACCCCAAAGATCCGGGCAACCACCTCGGGGCTTTCGCCGTCTTGAACGCGCCTTACGGCGCGTTCACGCATGGTCTCCAGCGTCTTGTGACCAAGCTTCCGCGCGTCATCTTTTCTCATGCCAGAATGGAATCATTCGGGGCTCCTCAGGTCAAGAAAAATGTCCTCCTATTTATGAACTTCTCAATAGCGATGCTTGCGGAAGGCGATGCGGTGGAATTCGTTCGACATCGTCTTGTGCAGGCGCTCGACGATCCCATTTGTTTGCGGGCTCTTCGTCCTGGTCCTGGAATGGCCGATATCCTCCACCGCGAGATAAAGCTCGTATTCATGATGCCCGGGATTGTCGCGATATTCGGTGCCGCGATCTGTCGGAACACGTGAGAGCTTCACTTCCTTTTCGTCGAAGAACGGCACGACGCGATCATTCAGGAGTAAAAGACTGAATTTGAGCTTTCAGCCACTGCCGCGGGAAATCGCAACCTGCCATTCCTCTCATGGCGGCGAGTTTGGCGAGCGGATCAATTCTGTCAAGGACGCGAGCCGCGCTCGCGCCGGCGAAGCCGGTGCCATAGCCCGTTGCTTGCAACGGGCGTTCTTCCGAACGCCCTATGGCATCCTTGCCAGAATCGACTCCGCCTCGCCGATAATGCTTGGCCCGTGCGATGAATGGCGAAATCCGACGTTGACCGATGGATCAAATCCCAACTTTTACAATTGATGGAAGCGCGCGGTGATCGGCGTCTTGCGGTCGTAAAGTTTGGCAAACGCCACTTTCGCATAGGTGTCGATGAAGGTCCGTTGGTAGATGCGGCCAACCCCTTTCATGTTGCCGGCGTGGAAAGTGTCCTGGGCGCCGCGGTAGCCGGGGCATTCGCTCTCGAACTCGGCCCGTGAGCCTCTTTTTCCGTTTTGGCTTTTTCCAAGGCAATGACTTGCGCCCGGGCAATCTGGCTCGACGGCCGGCCGCTGCTTGCCAAAAGCCCCACCGCCTCCCGCTTGAATTCATCCGTGTACTGGCGACGCGATGTGCCCATCAAACACCTTCCTGTTCCCAAAGGAGCTTATCAGAGGTGTCCACCATTTCGAGGGAGGGTCATGCGGGTCCGCACCCCGGCTTCCAAGACATCGAACCAATCGTCCTCAAGGAAAACCGTTCCTTCGGCCGCTTCCGCCGCCGCTTTTCGGATAGCCGTTTTCATGGCGTGATCTCGATCGGCGCGCCAACGCCGATCCGATTTGAGCAAACAAACTGGAGATAACGCCACCTTCAAATTCCAACCATTCCCGCGACGGCACCGGACACGGATAGGGGAAAAAGACAAACAATCCAAAACAAAAAGCATTTGCCAAAACCCGGTGTCCAAACCGCGCCGGCAAGACTGCTCCGCCGCGGCACAGGCGCAACATTCGAAATTCCCGCTCGCTTGAAACGATCGTGCGCTAGCCACGCGTGAGCATGGCGATGAAGAAGGCATCGGTGCCGCTCGTCAGCGGAGTGAGGCGCAGACCAAAACCAAATCGCGAAGCGAAAGGCCCAAGGCCAGGCATCCGCGCCATCTCCGCCAGCTCCAGCGCCGGAAGGCTCTTATAGTCCCCATGAGAGCCAAGAAACGCCGCGAGCCTGTCTTCGTTTTCCTCGCGCAGAACCGAACACGTCGCATAAAGAATCCGGCCGCGCGGCGTGACGAAACGCGCGGCCTCTTCCAATGCCCGGTCCTGCTCCGCGATACGGATCGCCAGGGCGCCCGGTCTTATCCGCCATTTGGCGTCCGGATTGCGCCGCCAGGTGCCCGTGCCGGTGCATGGCGCATCGACGAAAACAAGATCGCAGCGCCCTTCGAGACCGCCGAGCCCATTGTTTTTCCCGCGCGGCGGATGCAACTGAACGTTACGCACCCCGGCGCGTTCGAGTCGGGCGATGCTCCGCAGGAGTCGTGCCCCATCGCGGTCGGTCGCGTGGATCTGACCCTTGTTTTGCATCGACGCGGCAAGCGCCAAGGTTTTGCCGCCCGCGCCGGCGCAAAGATCGAGCACCTGTTCGCCTGGTTTTGCGAGAGCAAGAATCGCGGCGAGCTGCGAGCCTTCGTCCTGAATTTCGGCGAGGCCTTTGAGGTAGGCGGGCTCGGCCGCAAGGGCCGGGCCGCGCCCGTCCGGCGCCGGAGGCAAACGCAACCCCGAAGGGGAATACGGCGTTGGAGCCGGGCGCAGATGCGCGAGATTCGCGAGCACCTTCTCGCGCGTCGATTTTAATGTGTTGACGCGCAGATCGACGGGTGCGCGCGCGGCAAGCGCGCTCATCTCCGCGACAACCGCCGGCCCGAAGACCGCGGCCAACGAAGGCTCCAGCCACGCGGGAAAATCGCCCGCGACAAAATTTGGCGCCCCGGTCAGGTCCCCGGCCAAAAGCCGTTCTGCTTCTCCTTCGTTGAGCGGGGGTGGCGAATGCCCCTCGCCCGAACAGAGCGCCGCCAGCGCGCCGGCGCTCATATCCCGCACCTGACGCAAGGCGCCAAGCACGCTCGCGCGGGGCGTTTCGCCGCCCATGATAAATGCGGAGGAAGCGCGCTTGCGCTGCGCGTCGAAGACAAGCGAGGCGATCGCGGCACGGTCTTTCGAGCCCGCGAACCGGTGCGAGAGACCCCAATCCCTCAGCGCATCGGCGGCGGGCCTTTTGCGGGCTTCGATTTCTTCCACAACTTCAATCGCCGCGGCGATGCGAGCGCCGGGGGTCATCGGGAACCAACTATCATGGCGCTCCAATCAGGGGGCCGGTTAACGTGCGGACAGCGAGGAGCCTCCGCATCAACAACAAGACGATGGCGCCAACAACGAAGTACTGGCCGCGCAACCGCAGATATGTCATCGCCGTCGCCCGGCCTTGACCGCGCCCGGACCATAGCCTAAGAAACATCGCGTCCCGTCCCGCGCAACGGAAAACTCGCCCGTCGGCCTTTTCGTCCGGACCGGGTACGAGTTATCCGATCGGCCGAACGATAGCGAGGAAAAGCGAATGCCCCGCCGTTGTAAATTGACCGGCAAGGCCGTGCAGACCGGAAATCTGGTCAGCCATTCGAACCACAAAACGCGGACACGGTTTTTGCCGAACCTCTGCAATGTGACGTTGATATCCGATGTGTTGCAGCGCAAAGTCCGCATGCGGGTGAGCGCCTCGGCGCTGCGCACGGTTGAACATCGCGGCGGCCTCGACGCTTTTTTGTTGAAGGCGAGCGACGCTGGGCTTTCGCGCGGCGCGCTGGCTATCAAGCGCAAGGTCGCCAAAAAACTGGCGGCAGGCGGCTAGTGGTCTGCGTTAACTAAATTGCAGGGTAATGAATGATTCGTTGTTGGCGTCCCTTGAATGACGGAGGCAAAGATAAGGAAACAACAATACATTGTCAAACTTAGCGGGAAAGAACGGTGACGGCTTGAGGACTTCATTGTCAGTTGTTTGAATTTAAACCCCCGTCTTCAGACTTGGGTTTAAATCCAAACAACTGACAATCAAAACCGGCCAGTACCCGGCGACCGCGGAACAAGCAAAAGCAATTATGACGATATTTAATTGTCTCGAATGTTATTATAACCTCGAATGTTATTATAACAAGGGTTCGTCGTGGGGCCCCGGCGAAGCGTTTCCAAATTTTGCGTTCCGGCGTGTCCCGCGTGTATAAGTAGCTGGTATATCGTCGCGGCGCGTCGGCGCCGATTCCTTCCCCTAAAGCCCATGGCCGTCTCCGCGGCCTTTCCAAGCAGCGCTTTCAACGCGCGTTTATGCGGCAATGCGGCCGGTTGCGCGCGATAGGCATTTGTGGTTTTGAACCAATTGACCCACCGCCTCAAAAGATTGAGGAAGCAATGAAAGGCGCGCCGTATCGGCCGCGGCTCGAGGGTCGCTTTTTGAGGTTTGCCCGGCGGGCCGCGCAACTCAATCGAAACCTTCGGCACGGGCTTTTTGCGGCGACGCGTTTGCCAGGTGTCGTTCATGCGGACGGGGATCCCGTGCCGGGACAAATCGGTTTCCAAGTAGACGCCGCGCCAATCGCGGACAAGATCGAGTTTTTCCGTAACTGGATCTGGTTTTCGATCATCCCGGCGATCTGCCTGCCGGTTCCGGATTTGCTCATCTCCAGCGGCTTCGAATGCGATTCCAGGATGATACGAGGCGCGGACCTGAGGCCGGGCGACATTCCCAGCTCTCCGTGGCGAACGAAGCGGTCGTGCCGGCGGGAAAAATTGGCTGCGTCGAAGTGACGGCGGCGCGGATGTGATCCATTCGGTCACCATCCCGTCCTTCGGCATCAGAATCGACGCTGTTCCCGGCCGGATGAACGAATCTCGTTCAAGGCCGAACGCGAGGGCATCTATCATGGTCAATGTTCCGATATGGTCAATGTTCCAAGCTTTGCGGCAAGGACCATTCCAATTTGCCGATTGCTTTTCCTGGCGTGAGCGAGGAAAGCTATGCGGCGTGGCTCGCCGGAACGAGGAAGAAATGCGCCGCGACAGATCCCGCGCCAGGCCATTTCGCGGCCAATGACGCGGCCACTGCGGAGCGGCCATGGCAAGCCGAGCTCGAGGAGATCCATATTGCCCGCGACGGCAGCGCACCATCATGAAAAGCATGCCCATCCGGCCGCGAGTCCTGCCGATTATTTGGCGCTGCTGAAACCGCGCGTCATGTCGCTGGTGATCTTCACAGCGCTCACCGGAGTTTTGATCGCGCCTTCGCATGTCAACCCGGTGATCGGATTCGCCTCGCTGCTCGCCATTGCGGCCGGCGCTGGCGCGTCGGGCGCCCTCAACATGTGGTATGACTCCGATATTGACGCGCTGATGCGGCGGACGCAAAATCGTCCGATTCCGGCGGGCAGGATGAATAAAGGGGACGCGCTCGGTTTTGGCTTGGTCCTATCCGTCCTTTCGGTGTTTGCCCTAGGCATCGTCGCCAATTGGCTCGCCGCCGCGCTTCTCAGCTTCACCATCTTTTTCTACGTCGCCGTCTACACGATGTGGCTCAAGCGCTTGACCCCGCAAAATATCGTGATCGGAGGCGCCGCCGGAGCCCTGCCGCCGATCGTCGGCTATGCCGCGGCCACGGGCGAAATAAGCCTCGCGAGCGTCGCGCTTTTCGCCATTATCTTCGTTTGGACTCCGCCGCATTTCTGGGCGTTGGCCTTGGTGAAAGCCGAAGAATACGGCCGCGCAGGGATTCCGATGCTCCCCAACGTGAAGGGAGGCGATCGCACGCGCCGTGAGATCCTCCTCTACACGCTCGCGCTTGTTCCAGTCGGCCTGTCGCCTTGGCTCATCGGCTTTGCCTCCTTGGCCTATGGCTTGATCGCTCTCGCCCTCGGCGCGCTCATGCTGCTATTTTCGGCGCGAGTCTATTATCATCGGACCGGCGCCAAGGCCGATCGATGCGCGTGGCAGCTGTTCGGCTTTTCCATTCTCTATCTTTTCCTGCTTTTCGCCGCGATCGTCGGCGAGCGGCTTATTGCGATATTAGCTTTGAACATTCCATGGTGATGTCATGAAGACAAACAGCGAATCGCAAGGTCTCGTGCTGACGCCCGAGCAGCAAAAAACCAAACGTCAGCGCAACGTTGCGATCGGCATCGCGATCGGTTGCGTCGTCCTTTTGTTCTATGCCGCGACCATCGCCAAGCTTGGTCCGGGCGTGCTCAACCGGCCATTGTGAGCGCCGCGACTTGAAAATCGCGCGATGAGCCGGCTGGGATCTCCAGCAACGCCGATGTACCGGCGCGAACGTCTCGTCGCCGCGGCGGCCGGCGCCGCGACCTTGGCAATGCTCGGTCCTCTATTAAAACCAATCATATTGAACCAATAGCCGGATTCATTCGGCCGCGGGAGGCGCGGGTTTACAAGTGAAATATGTTTCAACACGCGGCGCGGCGCCGCCGGTTTCCTTCACGGAGATGCTGCTCGCCAGCCTTGCGCCGGACGGCGGCCTTTACCTGCCGCAAGCCTATCCACAGCTCTCCCGGAACGCGATCGCCGGCTTCGCTGGCAGATCCTACGCAGAGGTCGCGCAAGCCATCTTGACGCCTTTCGTGGCGGGCGAGATCGAGGCGGGCGCCTTGCGAGGCATGATCGAGGCCGCCTACGCGGATTTCCGGCACAAGGCAATCGCCCCTCTGGCGCAGCTTGATTCCAATCTCTTTGTGCTCGAATTGTTTCACGGACCAACTTTCGCCTTCAAGGACCTCGCGATGCAGCTCCTAGCCAAGCTCATCGACCATGTTCTCAAGGCGCGGGGCGAGCGGGCGGCCATCATTGGCGCAACCTCGGGCGATACGGGGGCCGCCGCCATCGAGGCCTTTCGCGGTCTGCCCCAAGTCGATGTCTTCATCCTTTATCCGCATGGGCGCGTATCGGAGGTGCAGCGCCGCCAAATGACGACGGCCGAGGCCGGCAACATTCACGCAATCGCGCTTGAAGGCACATTCGACGACGCGCAAGCTTGCGTCAAAAATATGTTCAATCATAGGATGTTGCGCGATGAACTTAATCTTTGCGGGGTGAATTCGATCAACCTCGCGCGCATCCTTTTCCAGACGGTGTATTATTTTACCAGCGCGGCCGTCCTTGGCGGGCCGTACCGGAAAATTTCCTTTGTCGTGCCGACCGGCAATTTCGGCGATATTTTGGCCGGCTGGATGGCCAAACGCATGGGACTTCCGATCGACCGGCTAGTGATCGCGACGAATTCCAACGATATTCTCACTCGCACACTGGCGAGCGGCGACTACGTCGTGCAAACGGTTCAGCCAACGCAATCGCCCTCGATGGACATTCAAGTGTCATCCAATTTCGAACGTCTCCTTTTCGAAGCGCATGGACGGGATGCGGGCGCGCTTTGCCGTTTGATGGCGGGGTTGCGGCAATCGCAGGGGTTTACGATTCCGCCCGGCCCGCTTCATGCTATTCGCGCCGAGTTCGAAGCGTTCAGCGTAACCGAGGCCGAAACCACGCGGGAGATCGCCCAAAGCTGGCGGGAAACCGGCTTCCTCGCGGACCCTCACACCGCCGTCGGCCTGCGCGCCGCGCGACACGCAAAGGCGTACCCATCCGAGAGCCCGCGCGTTGTTCTGGGCACCGCCCATCCCGCCAAATTTCCCGCCGCGATCGCGCACGCGACAGGAATGCGGCCGGATTTGCCTGGCCATCTTGCCGGTCTTTTCGAACGAAAGGAGAAGTTTTCGATTTTGCCCAACGACCAGCGTGAAATCGAGCGTTTTATCCATGCCCGCGCCGCGCGCCCGTCGATGCGGGCCGCGCCATGAGCGTCGAAATCACCACTTTGCCGTCCGGCCTGAGGATTGCGACGGATCGCATGGCGCACCTTGAGACCGCCTCGCTCGGCGTCTTTGTCGCGGCCGGATCGCGCCACGAACGAACCAACGAGCACGGCTTGTCGCATCTTCTCGAACATATGGCGTTCAAGGGCACGCGGCGGCGCTCGGCGCGCGACATAGCCGAGGAGATCGAGACCGTCGGCGGCGATCTCAACGCCGCGACGAGCACCGAACATACCGCCTATTACGCCCATGTCTTGGCCGGGGACGTTCCGCTCGCGCTCGATATCCTCGCCGATATTTTGACCGAAAGCACCTTCGACAGCTCGGAGCTCGAACGCGAAAAAGGCGTTATTCTGCAGGAAATCGGCGCGGTCGAAGACACGCCCGACGATCTCGTCTTCGAAATGCTGAACGCCGCCGCGTTCCCGGATCAGCCGATTGGGCGGCCGATCCTCGGAACAAGGGAGCAAGTTTCGGGGTTCGGCAGGGATGCGATCAGCGCCTATCTCGCAACTCACTATCGCGCGGACGCGACGGTGATCGGCGCCGCCGGAGCGGTCGAACACGCTTCGCTTTGCGACGAGGCCGCGCGGCGCTTCGCAAACCTACCGGCGCGGGGCATCGAAAACGGAACCGCGCGGGCGCTCTACCGGGGCGGCGAAAAGCGCTTGAGGCGGCGGCTCGAACAGGCCCATATCGCAATCGGCTTCGAAGGCACCGCTTACGCGCATGAGGATTTTTACGCCATGCAGATTTTCGCGAACGCGGCCGGCGGTGGGATGTCCTCGCGCCTGTTCCAGGAGGTGCGCGAGGTGCGCGGGCTCGCCTATTCCATCCATGCCTTTCATTGGGGATATTCCGACACAGGGGTGTTTGGCTTTTATGCCGCGACGAGCGCAAAGGATGCCGCCGAATTGATGCCAGTCGCGCTCGACTGCCTGGGCCAGGCGACCTTGGACCTGAGCGACACCGAAGTCCGGCGTGCCAAGGCGCAGATGAAAGTGTCGCTCCTCGCGGCGCTCGAATCCCCCGCCGCCCGCTGCGAACAGATTGCCCGGCAATTGATCGCCTTCGGCCGTATCCTCACCCGCGATGAAATCATTGCGGCGATCGATCGCCTGGATGTTGCCCAAATCCGCACCGCCGGCGCGCGCGCGCTCCGCTCGGCGCCAACCGTCGCGGCTATTGGTCCGGTCGCCAAGGTCTTTACGCCCGAGCAGGTCGCGCTGCGCCTGGGCGGCATCTGAAGGGGCGGCTTCATGGCTCTCTTCCGTCTCTCTCCAGCCAGCCATGCCGGACCTCTCGTGCGCGGCGAAGGCATCTATCTTCGGCCGGGGGAGATGCGCGACTTTGAGGCCTGGGCGGATTTGCGTGCCCGAAGCCGCGCGTTTTTGACGCCGTGGGAACCGGCCTGGCCGGCCGACGATCTAACGCGCGCCGCGTTCCGGCGCCGATTGCGCCACAATCAGCAGGAGATCGCCAACGACGAAGCCTACCCTTTCTTGATCTTTCGCGACGATGATAATGGGCTTGTCGGCGGTCTCAGTTTGGGGCAGATCAGGCGCGGCGTCGTGCAGGCGGCAATGCTCGGATATTGGATCGGTGCGCCATATGCCCGGCAAGGCTTCATGTCGGTCGCGCTCCGGGCAGTGACCGGCTACGCTTTTACCACGCTCCGGCTACATCGGATCGAAGCCTCGTGCCTGCCCCATAACGAAGCTTCGAAGAAACTATTGGAACGGACGGGATTTACCAGGGAGGGCTACGCGCGGGCCTATCTGCGGATCAATGGGGTCTGGCAAGATCATTTGCTCTACGGCCTGCTGGAAACCGATCCGGTGCCGCTTCGCGTGGCGCGGCAAAACAAGGATTGACCGCGGTTGAGGCCGACGCCGCGCATTGCCGCGGACCGGTAGCTTTTTCGAGACATGCCGCCTGGCAATAAGCTGCGCCGGAGAATGATTCCCATGCCCCGTCCTCGTCGAATCGAAGGGTATGCTATCGTCTCCGAGGATGGCATGCTCGCGAATGCCGCGGGTATCATGCCGGACTCGCTCAAGTTCGAGGCCGATCAGCGTTTCTTCGAACGCGGGCTCGACGGGGTCGATGTGGTGGTGCATGGGCGCCACTCCTATGAGCGACAACCGTGTTCGTATTTGCGCCGCCGACTGATCCTGACCCGGCAAGTTTCGTCCATCGCGGCCGACCCATCGAATGAAAAGGCGCTGTTCTGGAACCCGGCGGGTGCTTCGTTCGAGCAAGCCTTGGCTGTGCTCGGGACGCCGGACGGCAGCGTTGGCGTCATTGGCGGTACGGACGTGTTCGGGATGTTTCTGGACCGTTATGACGTTTTCCACCTGTCGCGAGCGCCCGATGTGCGACTGCCCGGGGGGCGACCGGTCTTTCCCGAGGTGCCCACGCAAACTCCGGAGGAAGTGCTCGCAAGCCATGGCCTCGACCGCGGCCAGCGGCAAGTGCTTGATCCGGCAAAAGGCCTCGCGATCGTTAGCTGGAAACGTTCGTCGAGGCCCGGCCGATAAGACTGCCGGAATATGATGGCCGCATCGCCAACGTCGTCCGCCCTGCCCGGTTGGCCGGCCAAGGTTGAATATCTCTACACCGATCGCGGCGGCGTGCCTGCGTGGCCGGCCCGCCACATCAA
The DNA here is from genome assembly GCA_963706215.1 of uncultured Alphaproteobacteria bacterium. Taxonomy (GTDB): domain Bacteria; phylum Pseudomonadota; class Alphaproteobacteria; order Rhizobiales; family Beijerinckiaceae; genus Methylocapsa. The sequence goes on from OY970154.1 coordinate 2,578,098, forward strand.
GACGAAATAGATAACGATCAAGACAATATCGGCGCCGATCCAGAGCATCGAAAAGAACCCCGGCAGCGCCAGAGCAACTAAGATTTGCGCGATCGCATCCAAAAGCCAAATCACGCCGCCCCAAGGCGTCGCTAGCCACAATCCGACCGCCGCTACAAGGTTGACAGTCGCGAAAAAAATCACGGCCGCGCCGCGCGGCGCGCTCACATTGTCGAACAGCGGTTCCGGCGGCAGGAGGATCGCACTCCATTGCAAAAGGCCCTGGATAACCCAAAGTCCCGCAAGCAGGCGCATGAATACAACCAGGAAAAGCCCCGCGCAATTCTCCTCGCCGGCGATGCGCGCCGGTTCGCCGAGACGGATGGCGGCCCCTAAATCGGGGCGCGCGGCTGTCTCGCTCGATCCGGGCGAAAGCTTCATAGGCAACAATCTTGCGTGCGAAAGTCGAGCTCGCCCTCAAGGAGAGGCGCGAAATACGCCTCGATGGCGGCCGGTTCGACGCTTTCTACTCCGGTGGGATTCCAGATGGGGCGATTGTCCTTGTCGATGATCGCCGCGCGCACGCCTTCATAAAAATCGTGGCATCTGGCAATGCGCGAGACGATGCGGAATTCGGTCCGCAATGCCTCGCCGATGTCGAGATTGCCGCCGATTTGCATTTGACGCAATGCGATTGCAAGGCTCGACGGCGATTTGGAGCGTATCGCATGAGCGGCGGAACGCGCCAAGGCCAAGCCCGCACGGCCTGCATCATCGAGATTGGCGAGAATGGAAGAAAGCGTCGCGGCGGAAAAACAGCGCTCGATGGACTGGCTTTCTGCGTGGAGCGTCGAGGCGGGCGGCGGCGCGCTTTCGGCCGTGATCGCGGCCGCGATGTCTTCGCCGCCGATCAGCCTTTGCGCGAGGCCCGCGTGCCGCGCCGACGGAACATGGGCGAAGGCGACCCCAAAGGCGAGCGCGTCACCACAGGTCATCCCCGCCCCCGTCAAGGCGAGATATACGCCGGCATTGCCCGGCAGGCGCGGCAAAAAAAAAGTCGCGCCGACATCGGGGAAAAAGCCGATGCCTGTTTCCGGCATGGCGAAGGTGAAATGTTCGCCCGCGATGACGTGCGAACCGTGCACGGAGATCCCGGCGCCGCCGCCCATGACGATCCCATCGGCCAATGCGACATAAGGCTTGGGATAGAGTTTGATCCGGCGATTGAGGCGATATTCCTGGCGCCAAAAGCTAAGCTGTTCGGCATGGCGCCCGGCCTTGCCGAGATCATACAGGATCCTGATGTCGCCGCCCGCGCAAAAAGCCTTGCCGCCCGCGCCCGTTATGATGACGCGAGTGACCCCCGGATCGCGCTCCCACCGGTCCAGCGCGCCCGCCATCTCGCGCACCATATTCAAGGTCAACGCGTTGAGCGCCTTGGGGCGGTTGAGCGTGATGCGGCCGCAACAGCCCGCTTTCTCGCACGTGATTTCCGGTGCGCTCATGGCCCCTTAAGCGCCAGAGGGAAGCGGACCGGCCGGAAAATAATCATCATGCCCAGCCACGGTGTCTTCACGATTTCCGGATTGACCTATTTGGCGCAGGCGGGCTCGCCAAGAAGCTCGAGACTAGACATTTCCCCGGCGAGAACGAAATCGCCGTAATCGAGCCTGAGCGCGCGCGAAATACCGTTTTCATAGAGGTCGAACGACAAGATATAGCTCGGCGCGTCGTCCTTTTTGCCGGATTCGAAATAGCTGATGGAGACCGGCCAGCGCCTCATGTTATCGAGTTCTGGGATATGCACCGCCTTTTCCAGGGCGGGACCGGCGATCGGACGGCCGATGTAGGTTGTCGTTTCATAAAACTTTTCGCCGGTCTCCGACCCGTCATAGACCTTGACTTCGAGCAGGTTCTGGCCCGCTTCCGCCGCCGCCAAAATGCGTTTCAGATGCTCGGTTGGAAAAACCACATCGGGATCGAGCTCGAACTTATCGTGTTTCGGTTTGGCGAGGTTTACCGATAATATCCCGCCGGCGGATTTCCAGGCTTTTCCATCGACCGACTCGGCGGCGCCATTATCTATGGTTGTTTGCATCTTGAAGTCGAAACTTCGGCCGTCGGCGTCCTCGAACGTCGCCGAATGCATGTCCGAAACACGGGTGGGGCCTTCGGCGGGCTGCAATTCGGTTAATTGCCGGAAATTTTGCACGTAGCCGTCGCAGGCGGAGCCGGTGAATTCGAAGGCTATGCGTCCATGCGCCGCTGTCGGGCTCTTGCTCCCCACCGATTTCAAAAGGGTCAATTCATAGACCGCGCGATGCGAGACCAGTGAAATCTCCTTTGTCAGGTCTCTCGTCGCTGGGAGCAGGGGCGCGGCGTTGGCGGTCGCCGAATTTGCCGCGGCCGCCATGAGCGGCGAGGGATCGAGCGCGGCGAGGGTGAGGGCGATAGTGGCCGAGAACAGAAACCTTGCATGACATGCAAGCATGATCGTTGGTTCCTTGAACGATACGGGACGTGCGCCCAGCGAATTCATTTCAAGCCGGCACACGCAAATCGTCGGCGGCCCCGCGAAAGAAGGCGCGTTATGCCTATTATGGCTTTCGCCGATCCCGGCCGCCAACGACACCGTTCAGAGCCGCTTGCTTCGAGTTGAGACCATGCCGCTCTCTATCCGCTGTCTGTGCTATAAAGCACACCGGGCATTTTTTGGACCATGTTTTTGTATCGCCATCGTCCGGTCTTTCCAGCATCATGGTCTGATCCAACCCATAGCGATGTCCGTCTTACGCTGAAGTTTAGAGCTATCGAGCCCCGCTGGCAAGCCAGCCCGGGCGGTTCGCGGGTTAACGCTTTACAATCAAGCGGTTTTGCGCTTTTGGGTATCCTGCCGGGAACCGGGGAGTTTGGTCATGACGGCCGAAGAGAGATTGGCGGCGTTGGGGATATCGTTGCCCTCTCCAGTGGCGTCTGTCGCCAATTATCTTCCTTTTGTCGTTTCCGGCTCGTTTTTCGCCGTTTCCGGCCAGCTTCCCTTTGGTCCAAGCGGCAAGCTCGATCCCGCGCATACCGGCAAGCTCGGGGTGGAAATTTCAAGCAAAGCGGGACAAGCGGCGGCGCGCTTGTGCGCCATAAACATCCTCGCGCAAGCCAAGGCGGCCCTGGGCGATCTCGACAGGATCTCGCGTTGCATAAGGCTTGGCGGTTTCATCAACATGGCGCCGGGTTTTGCCAATTTGGCCGGCGTGATGAACGGCGCCTCGGACTTCATGGTGGAGGTCCTGGGCGACAAGGGCCGTCACGCAAGATCGACGGTTGGCGTCGCCGGATTGCCGCTGGATAGCGCTGTCGAGATCGAGGCCCTGTTTGAGATCGCGGGCACTTGACGGGGTGGACAATAAATGCGCCGGGCTGGCTGACGGCGCGGCCGATCGCGCACCGGGGTCTTCATTCCCCACAGTTCGGATTGGTCGAAAATACTCCCGCCGCCGCCGCCGCCGCGATCGCCAAGAACTACGCGATCGAGTGCGATATTCAGCGCACAAAAGATGGCGAAGCCGTGGTGTTCCACGATTTTACCCTCGACCGTTTGATGCGGGCGGAAGGCCGCGTCGATGCGTTCCGCGCCCAGGAGCTGAGCCGGCTGGCCTATAAGGACTGCGATCAAAGGATCGTCTCGCTGCCGGATTTTCTCGTTCGCATCGGCGGCCTCGCTCCGGTCATCGTCGAGATCAAAAGCCGTTACGACGGCGACATGCGCCTTGCCGATCGGGGGATGGCTGCCGTGGCCGCCTATGCGGGGCCAGTTTGCCTCAAAAGCTTCGATCCGGCAGTCCTCGTCCATTTGCGTGGCGCGGGCGCCGCGTGCCCGCTGGGGCTTGTCGCGCAAGCGCGCTACGACAGCGGCGAGGAATGGGCCGGTCTGCCGCAAGAATGGCGCGCAAGCTTGGCGGATCTCAGGGACTTTCCGCTCGCGCGGCCGGATTTCCTATCTTGGAATCTTGCCGATTTGCCGCATGCCGTGCCGATGCTCTGCCGGAAAGGAATTGGGATACCGGCCATGACCTGGACGGTACGCTCGCGGGAAGCTCTCGTACGTGGGAGAATTTGGGCGGATCAGATCATTTTCGAGGATTTCGAACCTTGAACGCGGCCGGCAACGCTCTTGCCATCCCGGCGAGGAACCGTCATTTGCGGTTCAGGCGCTCGTTGACGAGAAACTCGAAAGCCCGGACATAGGCCCTGTCGTCGTCGCCGCGGAACTGCGCATCGGCATGCGCAATATATTTGCCGGTCGCGAGATCGGCGACATAAAGATCGACGGAGGAGATCAAGGTCGAGACCTTATGCACAACCGCGAGGACCGCCAGCTCGGCACCGGCGTCGCGCGCAACGTCGCGCCAACATTCGTTGCAATTGTAACGCGGTTCGGTCGCCGCAATTCGCGCGGCGAAGCCGGAAAGATCGACGCTGCGGTAGCGGCCGGTGTGCTCCATAAGCTCGGTTAGCTTATTCGTGGCAAGCTTTAGCCGCTCCGCTTGGCCTGGCTTTGTACCTTCTCCGCTGGTATCCCACAGCTCAACGGGGAATACTGCCGTCGCGCGGGGCTCGCTCGCCAGCGCTGCCGCGCCTCGCGGCACTACGGCAACGAAAGACGCCATCAGGACTAACGCCACTACTTTTCGCATAACATGGACATCGGCACAAAAGCGCCCGCCTTGGAGAAGACCAAAATGTTCATCGCCATGAACCGGTTCAAAGTCATCAAGGAAGAATGCAAAGCCTTCGAGGATGTGTGGCTCACGCGGGACTCACGGCTTGGCGAGGTCAAGGGTTTCGTCGCCTTTCACTTGCTGCGTGGCCCGGAGCGCGAGGACCACGTGCTTTATTCATCGCACACCATATGGGCGACGCAAGAGGATTTCAGCGCCTGGACCAAATCCGGGCAATTCCGCGCCGCCCATCAGCAGGCCGGCGAGCGCAAGCCGCTCACGCTCGGGCATCCGGAGTTTGAAGGGTTCGAAGTCATCCAGACGATCGAAGATACGCATCCGCCCCGGTAGCAGGCCCTCGACCGGCGGTAACGGTTTCGCAGCGTCCGGCGAAACTATGACCGCAGGCGCGAGGCTGCGGGCTCCGCGGCTTTCCGGGCTGCTCCGGCGATGTCCCAACGGGTTTTAAAAATCGTGTCGCAAATGCCCGGAGAGCCGAAACCATCGCTGAAGCTGACATTGGCTCGGCGATGATGCTCGCCATGTGCCTTGCTAGTCACCAGATGGGACAGCCAAGCCAGCGGTTGTAGCCTGGAACCGGACCGATTGGGCCGCCGCAAGCAAACCGCGAAATCATATCCCGAATGTTCGTAGAGGCCCCCGATCGCGCCGAGAGAGGCGACGGTAAGGTGAAACAAAACATCGGCTCCCGCTCCAATGAGCGCCAGCGGCGCAAGATAAGGCAGGACAATCTCAAGAAAGAAATCCGCCGGACTCATGTAGCAGGCGCTAATGGCTTTGCTGGCGCCGGTCGAGTGATGCACGCTGTGCCCGAGCTTACGGATCAAGCCCGGCCGATGCAGCAAAAAACGGTGGAAAACATATTGGACAATGTCGTGCCCAATGCCAATGAGTGCCAGTCCGGCGAGAAAATGCCAAATGCTCAGATGCGGCGCGCCGGTGAATGCCAGCCCCGCGTACTGAACCGCAACCATCGCCGGAAGCAGGACCAGAATTTGATTGAAGAGCACGCGCGGCAACAGCTCCAAATAGCCAAGCCGGTCGATGTCGCGCACCTTGACGGACGCGAGCGTTCCCGTCCGGTCGCTCCACTCGAAAATCAGCCCTACGCCATGAAAGACGGCCATCTGGACCGCCCATGCGAGAACCGAGAGCGGCAGCCACCAAAGGCCAATGGAGTCCACGTCGAGCATGTCCTTTCGCGCCCCGGGACGATTAACCCGATTCTGGCTTTTTGCTGCAAATTACGGCGAAACTTTATGCACCGATGCTCTGGTCAGCGGGCCGGGTTCCCCAATCGGAAAAGCAGCGCGAGACGAAACTATGCAACTCAATTTTTTTGACAAATGATGACACAAGATGTCTGAAACCTGCCCTAAAAAGCAAAACTGACCGGCCTTGGCATTCGGGAGGTGCGTCACGCAGCCGCCGGACCGGCCGATGGTCCAGGCGGCGCGATGGTATTCAAGCAGGCGGTGTACTCTCTCCCGCGGGATTTTTCCCCAGACCGGAAATCACCTTCATCGGCACGCAGCGCAAAGCCAGCCAAGCCTTGACCGGCCATCGCCCGAGAAGCGGCGCGATCGAACTGTAGCATTTTACCAGGGTGGCCGCGGCGCGGGAACGGCGCGCCCAACGTGGCGCGCCGGGATCCGGATTTTTGCAGTCAAGCCGCCAAAGCAGCCAGAGAAACTCGATCCATATAAAATTGTGCTGTCCGACAAAACGATGGGCGTGCGCGACCACGTGATCCACCAAGGCTGCTCTTGCTTTCGCAATGCTGTCACCAGCGCCGCCCGGCTCATAGCAAAGAACATGATTTAATTGAGGCCGTTGCGAAAATACATTGCCGCCATGCAGGCGATAGACCGCGACGGGAGCGTCGATCAAGACGCTGCCGCTGACGGCGTTGATTCCGAGGCAAAAATAGAGATCCGTGCCGGTCTTCAGATTTTGCATCGCCGGATTGTCGGCAAACAGGCAAAGCGCGTCGCGGCGAAAGCAATTGCCGGACGTAGGCGACCAGACCCATTGATTGGTCAGGCCCACAAAGCGAATTGTTTCCAGCACGCGACAGTCGAAATTTTCCGGCGGCCAAGTCTCCGCGAATGGGTGCCGATAGGGCCGCACCGCGCGAGGCTTGATCCCCCGGCCGGTTTTCAACACCCGGCTGAAAGCGTGCTCTGTACCCAACACCACCTGATCGCCCGAAACCTGGAGCATGTCGCCGGAGGTGAACCCGGCATGAATGCGCAGCGAAAGATGGACGAAGACATGAGTCTCGACGCAATTGGGAAGCAGAAGATCGTCGGCGTCGAGAAAGATGACATACGGACCGGCCGAAGCGGCAAATCCCTCGAGCGCGGCCCGCGTTTGCCCGCCGTTGTCCGTGCGGTGGATAATCTTCACATCAGCATAACGCGCCTCGATCGCACGCAACACCGGGCCGCTCTCGTCGGTAGAGGCATTGTCGACGACGATACATTCGATATTTGGATAGGTCTGGCCGAATACGGAGTCGACGGCGGCACGCAGAAAACGTCCGTAATTGAAATTGACGACAATGACGCTGACCAACGGCAGGCGAAGGAATTTTTTCCCTTCGCCGGATTCGCTATAAGAAATGCTCCCAGAGGACTCCATCGTGCGGCCGCGCAAACGAAACCCATCGCCCGTTCCCTCGTCCAAATGCAATGCCTCCGCTTCGCGGATCGAGGCCAAGGTTTGGCCTGCCAGCGAGGTAACCGGCATTTGACAATCTCGATACCGCCTTGGCAAGAGGGCAGGCGGTCTTGGCAGGGAATCGCTCGCAAAGGAGGAAGATCCCGGATTAGCACTTTCCGGCTCCACTGGATCATGGATGTCGTTTCCCACGACGATCTCATGCGGCTGCGCACAGATCGTGGTCCCGCCAACATGGCCATCATCCGCCATGCCGCCCTCAACCTCATCCCCGCCATCAAGGATAAGGCAAGCCTCAAGATCCACCGAAAAACCGTCGGATGGGACGATGACTATTGCTTCAACGCCATCACTCAGAGCTGGACATGAGCTACAAGCGATTGCCCTGGCGATTCCAGTCTCGCGTGATATAAGCGAGCCTCTTGTTGATCGAGCAGAGTTGGACCCCCTGTGAAGGTTGTCATTTTGGCCGGGGGGCGCGGCACGCGGGCCTCGCCTTTCACCGAGTACATGCCTAAACCGATGATGCCCGTGTGCGGCAAGCCAATCGTCGCGCGCGTCATGGAGATCTTCGCGCTGCAGGGCCATGCGGATTTCATCCTCTCGGTTGGCTACCGGAAGGAAATCATTGTCGACTACTTTGAGACCCGCCGCTCTGACTGGCGCGTGACGATCGTCGACACGGGCGAGGACGCCGATACGGGAGCTCGCGTCGCGCGGTGCCGTCATCTCCTCCGGGAAACTTTCATGGTCACGTACAGTGACGGCATCAGCGACGTCAATCTCGCCGATTTATTGGCGTTTCACCAAACGCATCCCGGGCTGGCGACCGTCACCAGCGTGCCGTTGACATCCCAATATGGGACGATTGAAGCCGATGGCACTGGACGTGTTCTGGCGTTCCGGGAGAAGCCGACGTTACGCGACCATTGGATCAACGCCGGCTTCATTATCGTCGACCCGGCTGTTTTCGAATTCTGGCAAGGAGAGAATCTAGAGCGGGAGGTTTTGCCGGCCCTTCAACAGCGAGGAATACTTTATACCTTCCGGCACAACGGCTTTTTCAAATCCATGGATACGCACAAGGACCAGCAGGAACTTGAGCAAATCTACGAGCAAGGGAAAATTCCATGGCTGCGGCCGGCCACTGCATGACTTCGTCACCCATGCGCGCGATCTTTGACGAGATGCACGGCAATGGGTGAACCGAACGGGTTCTGGCACGGCCGCAACGTCTTCGTGACCGGCTCGGGCGGCTTCCTCGGGGCGTGGATGCTCAAGGAGCTACGGGCGCGCGGAGCCTTCGTCGTCGGATTGATGCGGGATCAACCGGGCGGCGCATCGCACCCTCTCCATCCTGACGCAGAGCCTGATTTTGTGGTCCAAGGGCGCCTGGAGGATTATGAGTGCCTGCTCCGGGCCCTCAATGAGTACGAGGTCGAGACCGTGCTGCACCTTGCGGCCCAGCCGATCGTGGGCACGGCATATCGCAATCCTCGCTCGACATTCGAGGCAAACATCCGGGGGACATGGAATCTGCTCGATGCTTGCCGCGAGATCTCCACCGTGAAGCGGATTATCGTCGCTTCAAGCGACAAGGCCTACGGCAACGCAGAGCGCTTGCCGTATGACGAATCGATGCCGCTGCTGGGCCGCCATCCTTATGACGTGTCCAAGAGTTGCGCCGACCTGATCGCGCAAAGCTTTCACCTGACCTATGGGCTGCCGGTGAGCATCACGCGGGCAGCAAATTTCTACGGCGGCGGAGACCTGAATTTCAGCCGGATCATACCGGGTACGATCCGGTCGGTGCTCAACGGCACTTCCCCCATTCTGCGCAGCGACGGCACGATGGTCCGCGACTACATCTATGTCCGCGACGTTGTCGCGGCCTATCTGCTGCTCGCCGAAGCCATGGACGACGAGAAATTCTGGGGGCAGGCCTATAACTTCAGCCTGGAAATGCAACTTTCCGTGCTTGAGATGACCAAGAAAATTCTCGCCGTGATGGGCCGGGCCGATCTGCCGCCCGTTATTCTCGGCGAGGCCAAGGCGGAAATCCCGGTGCAGTATCTTTCCGCCGCGCGCGCCCGGCGCGAACTCGGCTGGGTCCCCCGGTTCTCGATGGAGGATAGCCTCACTGAAACAGTGGATTGGTACAGAACCTATTTGAGCAATGCCGCGACCGCACGTGCCCGTTAAGTGAGCGGCGCGGGGACTTTGGCAAATTTCCGCGCGGGCGCTCCTTACAGGGCGACTCCGCGGAAGTCTGGTGGGGCGCGGCGCGGGTCCTCGAAACCAATGCTCCGGCCCTCGCGCGGCTAGCCGCGGCAAGCAATTGGAAAGGCAGTTTCGGATTTGACGTTTTCCAAGGCGAAACGCGACGTAACGTTTTTGAGCGGGATTGTTTCGATCAGACGCTTATAAAAAACATCGAAGGCCGCGGCATCGGGCACAACGACACGCAAGCCGTAATCGATGTCGCCCGCCATGCGATAGCACTCCATGACTTCTTCCATTGCGGCGATTTCGGCGGCGAAGCGCGCAATTGCCTTGCCGGAATGATCACCTACCTGGACCGAAACGAAAGCGGTTAATCCGAGCCCGAGCTTCAGCGGATCGACCAGCGCGATGCGCCCTTTGATCACGCCCGATGCATCGAGCCGCTGTAGCCTTTTCCAACATGCGGTTTGCGAAAGACCGACCTGCCTGGCGATTTCGCAAATCGACAAGGAGGCGTCTTTTTGGACGATGCGCAGAATCCGCTTGTCGATCATATCCATGGCGTTTGGTTCGTTCATTTCACATAATCCCAGGCGTTAGAATTTAAGTCTATAGAATTTACCGTGTAATAAGGCATTACTATTTAAAGCTTGGCCTAGCAAGCTGAGCCGGAGCCAAGCCATCTAAAATCGAGCAGGAAAGTCAGTCGCGCCGGATCGCAGGGCTTTTGGCTAAGCCGGCGGCCTTGCCGGCTTTTTGGCGAGGGGGCGCGGCATTTTGCCCGGCCAAGCCACGACATGGTCAGGATAGTCCGCGACTTGGACCTCTTTTTCCGACGCCTCGACACGGCCGCGCACGGACACCCCCGCCTCATGCACGCTCGTTTGCGATCCGGACACGAGGGGATGCCACCAGGCGAGATCGCGCCCCTCCGCGATCAGCCGGTAGGCGCAAGACGGCGGCAACCAGCCGAGCGTCCGGACCTTGTCCGGGGTTAATTTGATGCAATCATGCACCCTGCGGCGGCGGTGCGCATAATCGGCGCAGCGGCAGGTGCCCGGGTTAAAGAGCTTGCAGGTGACGTCGGTGAAGTGAATTTTGCCGCTCTCCTCGTCTTCAAGCTTGACAAGGCAGCAGCGGCCGCATCCGTCGCAGAGACTTTCCCATTCCGCCGGTGTGAGTGCTTCGAGCGGTTTTCGCTTCCAAAATGGTACTTCGTCCGCACGCTTTGCCGTGCCTTGCGGGTTTGCCGCGAAGTCTTTTCCGCCAGATGCGGCGAGTTTGCTGCGCGAAGATGGCGGCGGCATCAGGTCTGCCTATCCGGGGATCAAAGTGGCCAGCTTCCCTTGCGCTTCGCCATGGCAATCGTCAAGGAGGATGGGTGGAGCAATTTCCGTCGAGGACGGCGATCAACAGCCGGTTATGCTCCATGGTTTCCGGCGATGCCTGCTACTCGAGCTTCGGATCGGCCCGCAAGGAGGCCGCCATCCGCGCTTGAAAGCGATGCTGTTCGTCGAGAAAAACGCGCAGCTCGACGCCGGACGGCGTCTTGCCGGGCCGCAGGATGACCGCGACAGGGCGGCTTCTTTTGGTGTCGTAGAGATGGACCGGCAGGTCCTTCGACGACCTCAGGATGAGAAAGGCGTTCGTCATGATGCGCGTTGAACAGCGACAATTGCTGATGCCCATGCGCGATATCGCGAGTGTCATCGATGGCGCGCGTGACAAACGCGGGCCTGCGAGCGCAGGACGCCGTCCATTGATCGACCAGTGCCCAGGTAAGGCGGATCGTATTTTTCGGCGAGGGTGCGTTTCCAATCGCGACAGTGTCGGCTACGAACACAGGTCCGAGCCCGTGTCGGGCAATTGCCCGCGGGCGAGCTCGAACGCGGGATCGGGGCACAGAAAATCCAGATCGTCGGCGTCCTCGTAGCCATGTGAGATGGCGATGACGCGGGCGCGGATCATCTCGGCGAGCGTGTGAGTGATCCGTGCGGGATCGCGACGGCCGGGACAGCAGCGCGCCGATCTATCGGCGATGCCGAGACGCCGTTCGGCCATCGCCAACAAAATGACGCCGCCATCCGACGTGCTGCGACCGCCATCGAATGCAGCGGTGACTTGCTTGTGCGAACCGGCTGGAAACGAGAACCGCGGGAGATTATCGTTGGTTATCGCAAGCGGGGTGGGCGGGATGGCGCGAAGGATGGATCTAAGCAACCGAATCCTACGCTCCATCAGCGTGTTACGCCGCGCGCTGTAGGTTCAAATTGCGCCGCTCATAAATAGGACGGGCTAACCAAGGCGGAGGCATGGAGTGAAAAGAATCGCGAATTGGCTCAGACGTCTTCGGCGACTAACCTTACGTCATATTGGCGGCCGCGAGAAAAGTAATCCGCTTACCAGTGACTTCCTTAGCCAGGAAATAGCAAAGGGCACCTGCGTTGTCGGTGATTATACTTATGGACATCCGCGTGTCTGCTTTCTGAAGCCGCCATTTAGACTTATAATCGGGCCATATTGCTCTATCGCGGATGAAGTCGAATTTATTCTCGCAGGTGATCATCGGACAGATTACGTGTCAACCTATCCATTTCATGCGTTGCCGAGTATATGGCCAGAATTCGCGCCGGCAAATGGCCATGGGGTTGGAAAAGGTCCCGTGGTCATCGGCGCAGATGTTTGGATTGGCAGGGGGGCAACAATCATGTCCGGCGTCACGATCGGGCATGGTGCGGTGGTCGGTGCAAAGGCTGTAGTAACCAAAACCGTCCCGCCATATGCGATAGTTGCAGGAAATCCAGCGAGGATTGTCAAATATCGGTTTGACGATACCACAATAGAAGCGCTTTTAGCTACCCGCTGGTGGGATATGGATCGCAAAGAGATATTAGAATTGGTTCCGTTGTTGCATAGTTCACGCGTTTCTGAATTTCTGGCCCAGGTCATCGATCGCATACATTCGTAACTAGTGGCCCGATTGGTAGTGCACCAGCTTGAAGTTCAGCCAGCGAACCGGGGGCTCAAGGCGGTTTAATGAGAAGGCCCTGGCCAGTTGGCAGCGACAAGATAGAAAGCCCTCGTTCAGTTGCGAAAGCATCCATCCCAATCTTCTGCCATTCATAGCCAAAACCGCCATAGTCATCGAGCAACACAGGCGCCCCGGGCGTTAGGCGATCCCAAAGGTGGCGTATCGCCGCGACTTCGGGGGGCGAGCAATTCAAGTCGATATGTAGAAAGGCGATGCACTGGGTGTCAATTTGTTCCAGAGTTTCGGGAATTGCGCCGACAATAATGCACACGTTTTTCCATTCGGCGAAATTCGCACGCACCGCCTCGACGTTCGTCGTATAGAAACCGCTGTCCAGTTCTCGCCGGTTGCGTTCGAGCACACCGTCCTTCTTCTCCTCGACCGAGACGTAGCGCTCGGCCAGGCCGCTGAACGTATCGAGCAGATAGAAACGGCGGCCGGTCTTGTCCCAATCGAGGTCCTTCATAATGGCCGAGCTTAGGAACCCTCGGTTGGTTCCGCATTCGACGAAATCGCCGGGCAAGCGCGCGGCCAGCCGTGCCGCCCAGAGTCCGACATGCACGCGCCAGTGCCAGCCATAATCCGATGCGGCCTGGACGCCGCGCTGATAGGCACGGACGAAAGCCGGATCGGACATGAAATCGTGGTTGTGGATGCAGCGCAGCCCATCCTGATCGTAGAGAGCGTTTTCGGCGACCGGTTGCGTTCGGCGACCGGATTGCGCCAAGTACGAGCCGGCCTCCAACATCCGATGGACACGGTACAACAATGTCCCCGGCGGCGCGGCGTGAATACCGATCCTGAAATACGCTTGCTTGACGGAATTTAGCAAACCCACGCTTGACACGCTATCCCTATTCCGCAGTCTGCTAACGCCCCCATAATCATCGAAAGGATGATGGTTGCTCCGGGCGTCTCCGTCTATCCCGCTGTTTTCTTCCAGAACACAGCCATATTGTCAATTTCTTGGAGCGTCGGGTTTATTTGTCTCTTATTGCAAAACTCTGCAATTGCCGTCTTGCATGATATGAAGGCGTTATAGTCATCGATAATGATATATCCGCCGTTAGTTACCTTATCATAAAGCGCGTTCAACGCAGCCATTGTCGAACTGTAATAGTCGCCGTCAAGCCGCAGGACCGCAATTTTCCCGATGGGTGCAGTCGGAAGCGTATCGCCGAACCAACCTTTGATAAACCTAACACGATCACCCAATAGGTCAAACCTGGCAAAATTCGCCTTCACTTGCTCAAGAGAAACCGGGAGGTAGCCGTCGTTCGTCAGGTCGGGGTCCGACATATCCTCGGCCGTCCGAACAGGCATGCCCTCGAAAGAGTCTGCGAGCCACACGGTTCTATTGCTGCCTCCGTATTCATCTAGAGCAGCTCGCGCAAAAATCGACGCTCCTCCGCGCCAGACGCCGCATTCAACAAAATCGCCCTCGACGTTATGCTTAAGGATATCCCCAACACAAAATTGAATATTTGAGAGGCGATTGGTCCCTATCATAGTATATCCGAACATCGGCCAATCTTCGCCGTTCTCACGTGTCAATAAATTAAAGGGATATTCCTTAACCAATAGCAGAGATCGGCGCCTCAGAAGCCGAATAAACGCATTCTTTATTTTTGATCTGTTTTTGTTTTCTGGCCTCAAAAATATCCACGAACTCTCATCGTAAACGGAGGCGGAAAGCGTTTTTTTCAGCAAGTCCAAATATCGATCCGAGCTGTTGACTCCGTTACTCAATGGCAATCTCCTAGGGGCTCCGCGCCCATCTCACTCCTATTGGATGATAGACCGACATTCAAGACCCTTCGAGGCAGAAAATAACGCCTCGTTCGCGCCAGCAAGCGTTAAATTGCCCGGCCCAGGGGCGGCTGGTATTGAACTCAACATCTTGTGTCTCCGCCGCCGCGCTGCGGCTGAGAGCCTGACTCAAAAGACAACTATCGCGCGAGTCGTCTGACCGCGATCTGGATGCAGGCCAGTGTGACGAAGGCGGCGAGGGTTAGGCCGAGATTTTCGTAATCCTTGGCGATGCGGCGATTCCGGCCGAACCAAGAGAAAGTCCGCTCGACGACCCAGCGGCGCGGCAAGACGACAAAGCCCTTCAGGTCGTCACCGCGCTTGACGATTTCGAGGTGCAGCACCGGAACTTTGGCAACGGCGGCTTCGACTTGCCACGCGTTGTAGCCATTGTCCGCCCAGACCAGTTCGAGCCAGGGAAAGCGGTTGCGGATCTTGTCGAGGACAAGCGTTGCACCGTCGCGGTCCTGGATGCCTGCGGAATGAACGATGGCCCGTAGCGGCAGGCCTTCGGTATCGACAAGGGCGTGAATCTTGCGTCCCTTGACCTTCTTACCGGCATCATAACCTACCTCGCCATCAAAACCGCCCCCTTTTCCGCCGCCTTCAGCGTCTGGCTGTCGATGACAGCTGCCGTGGGGCTCGCCTCTCGCCCGAGTTGCTCGCGCAAAGTCATGTGCAGCTCTTCCCAGATGGCCTCCCACACGCCGTCCTTCTGGAACTTGCGGAAAATATTGTAGACCGTCGAGCGCGGCGGAAATTCGTCGCGCGGCAGATAGCGCCAAGGGCAGCCCGTGCGAAGCAGGTAGAAGATCGCGTTCATCGCCGCCCGCATATCGGTCTTGCGTGGCCGCCCGCCAGGCAAGGCTTCGGGAATCAAAGGCTTCAGCCGCTCCCATTCCGCATCCGTCAAATTGCTCGGATAGAGATCTTCGTCACGCCAATAGATCGCTCGCTGCTCTTTCGTCCACATCGCGAATCACCGCATCAGTTGCACATGATGCCGTGAATCATGCAACCATCCCGCGTGCAATACCCTTTTGAGACAGGCTCTGAAAGTTTGTAGCATAAGCCCCGTTAAGAAAAATTTTTCAAGTCCTCGGAAAGTCACCGGGCGTTTGCCCCCACCCGGGCCGCATGCTATCGAATTGCCATGCCCAAGCCGATTTCATTTCGTCCATCCGCGGCCGCGATACCATCACGTTTGAAGCTTTGGGCAGGGCGGATTTCTTGGGCGGCCGCAACGCCGTTAGTCTTATTCGCGGCACGTTTCGGCCGCACCTTTATTCTGTCCCGCCTACTCGCGCCCGCCGAGTTCGGCATAACCGTCGCCATTACGATCGTCATGACTACCGCGGAACTCGCGACCGACGTTGGGCTCGAAAAATTTATCCTCTTGAAGTCAGGCGCCGACGCGCGAAGGGCCTTGGCGGCGGCCCATGCAATCCAGATTGTTCGGGGTCTCCTACTGTCCGTGGCGGTAGCGGTGCTCGCAGGTCCCGCGGTCACGTTTTTCGGCGTTCCCCAAGCAGTGGCCAGTTTCGAGTTTGTGGCGCTCGTTCCGCTGGTGCGTTCATTCGGGCACCTTGGCATCCAGCAGATTCAACGTGATTATAATTACCGCCCGGCGGCCCTGGCCCGCACGGCATCCAACGCCGCCGGGCTGGCAGTCGCGGCACTCGCCGCGGCCACCATCCTGCCGGACCACCGCGTCATCGTTTTAGCCTCTTTGGCCGACGCGGGGGTTTACGTCGCCGCGAGTTCATATCCTTGCGAATGCGCGAATGCGGGTCATCCCGGATCGTGAAATGCTGCGCCAGGCGCTAGCCTACGGGCTACCTCTGATCCTCAATGGCGTAGGGCTCGCCTTAATCTCGCAGGCCGATCGGATGGTCGTCGGCCGCTTTTTCGGTATGGACATTCTTGCCGTTTACGCGGTGGTTCTGGGTATTTCCTTGGCGCCGATTTCCCCCCTCTTTCAAGTAATCGGCAGTCTCGGCATGTCAATGCTAGCTCGCAGCCAAGACACGCCGAAGCGCCATTTGGAAAACTATCTCTGGCTGGCCTGGTTCTTCGCGTTCGTCGCCTTCGGCTATGCCGCGTTGATAGGATTGACGCTGGATGTTCTGGCACCGCTCGTGTTCGGCAAAGCCTATGCAGTGGGAACCGATACGGTAATCCTTATTTCCGCGATCGTGTTTCTGCGAATGCTGCGCGGCGGACCGACCGTGGCTCTCTTAATGTCAAGCGCGACGGCTAGATTGACGCTGGCCAATCTGATGAGCGTTTTCGGGATCGCCGCTGCTGCCGCGCTGGCGCGGGTTCATCCGGTTTTGACCTCGGTTTTGGCCGGCGTCCTTTTCGGAGACGTTCTCACTATGGTTCTTTTACAATGGGCAGCCATCGCGCACCTACCAAGCGGGATAGGCTCGCTTTGGCGGAGTCTTGCGGTGGCCGGTGTCGGCTTCGGGATCTTGACGACGAGGCTTAGCCTCCTTCCTGATCCCACTTGGACCGATCGAGGTATCGTGGCCGCTTCTTGCGCATTGCCGGCGGCTATCCTGGGGTGGGGCGTCTTGTCGCACTGGCGTCTGCGTGAAATGACTTGAAGCAAGCTGCTCTCCTCCTCTTCAGCGCGAACGCGGCAGCGGAAGGTGTGGCAGACCGGCGGCAACACGGGTGGTCCCGGCGAATCCTATTCCGCGCGGCGCGCCGGCGAAATCGCGATCGAGCTTCCCATTCTCGACAAAACCATCTCGGTCTTGACCGCCGAGCCGGGCGAAACGAAATCGCGTCTTTCGCCCGAGCAACGGCGTATCGATCTGTTGCGCTCCGCGGACATAGTGACGCTATCCGCCGTCATGATCTGGTAGCGCGTCGCCGCCGGCAGAGAACGGCTCGGAATCGGCGACTTGGCGGCGGACATCGTCGATTGCAACGCCGCGTTTCTTCTTGTCGCCATTCCGCGGATTAGATTTTCAGATGTCGAAATCGGCGGCCTTGCCCAATTCCGTCTGTCCGGTGAACGCACCGAGCGCGCGGGCACGGTTGTGTCCGTCACCGGGCACGGGAGTTGGTAGAGTCGAGATGTGGCGCGGTGGCTGTAGGTTGAACATATCTGTTTCCGCCCCTTTCGTCTGGCGGTGCCTTACTGGTTCAACCGTGGCTCCGTTTCCACATCTCGCTCATCGAACCGGACATGCAGATTTCCCGCATCCGGCTCTCGGATAAGACCTCACGCCTTCGTCCACGACACGTCGTGCCCAAGTCTGCTCAGGCGTACGAGCCCGAAGTGCTCATAAAGGTGCGAGAGTGGATAAGTCCCGCCCTTGCGTCGCCTGACCTTGTGCTTGGAACGCAACCACCGACGCAACCGCACAGCTGTGTAGTTGTCGAGCGCCCGATACGCTTTGCTGACGGTGCCTACGCTGAAGTAGTTCGCCCATCCGCGTAGCGTGCGATTCAACTTGCCCACCAGCTCCGTGGTCTCTTGCCATGTCCCCGTCCGATCCGTCAGCGCGTGGATTGTCTCGACCGCGCGCTTGATGCTTTTCTTCGATGGCCGTTGCGCCAGGCGAGCCTGGCCGGTTTTCGCTGAATACATCCGCCCGAACGTGTATCCCAGGAAGTCGAACTCCCCTTCTGGCACCTTGCAGATTCGTGTCTTCTCCTCGTTCACCGTCAGCTTCAGCTTACCCATGATCTCGTGCAATCGTTGCAAGGCCTCTTCGGCTTTGCCCTTCCTGCACAAGATCACGAGGTCGTCGGCATAGGTCACGATACACGTGCCGAGGCTCTTCTCCAGCCCGAGCTTCTTCCATCCCAGCACAAACCGGCGCATGTATAAATTTGCCAGCAGCGGTGAGATCGGTGAGCCCTGCGGGATGCCCCGCCGATTGTCCCGCGCTTCGGTCGTGCGTGTTTTCCTTCCTCGATCGCCGGTTTCTTCCACGGGGTATTCCAGCCACATCTTGATCAGATGCAGCACGCGGGGATCTACGATCCGACGCGCCACCGACTGCATGAGTTCGGCATGGGGGATGCTCCCGAAGTAGTCCGCAAGGTCGGCGTCAACGACTTCCGGGTGGCCACGGAACAGTTGTTCTTCCACCTCGACCACTGCCTGCTGGGCGTTTCGCCCGGGACGGTAGGCGTATTGTTCTGGTGGGAGATCAGCTTCGAAGATCGGCTCGAGCACCAGCATCGCTGCTGTCATGCAGACCCGATCCCGCACGGTCGAAATGCCCAACGGCCTGAGTTTGCCGTTGGCCTTCGGAATAAACACCCTTCTGATAGGGTCAGGTCGGTAAGTCTCCTCCCTAAGCGCAAGCGCCAGTTCGCCAAGCCATCGCTCGACGCCGTAAGCCTCGATGTCTGCGAAGTCCTGACCATCCACCCCTGGTGCGCCTTTGTTCGAGCGGCACTGGGCATAGGCGTGCGCCAGGATGTCCTCGCGGCTGATCTTGTCGTACAGCGCGTAAAAGCGATAACCGGCTTCAGCCTTCGCTTTCGCGTGTAACGCCATCTGCAGTTTCCGAACACTTTTCGGAGTCGTTAGGTTGCCCAATCTCCGGGTCCCTCGCCGCTTATTGCGTCTGTCTTAAACTGAGGCTCCTTCCCTCCACCGGCATTACTCGGCTTCAACGGTTTTACGAACCTTTCCGCCACCTCAGGGCGCCTGGCCTGTCCCTCACGGGCGTCCGGTTGGTCATCCTTGACCACGCATTGAGGCTTCCCGTGTTGCGCACGCTTTCCTTGTGTATTAAGCGGTTCATAAATATGGGAACATTCACGCGGCGTATTTGAGCGAAGGTTTCTGAAAAAAGGAGATAATTTTCCAGGGGTCATTTTGCAGTTGGCGCATCGATGATCGAACCTTACGCTTGAAGCCGTCCCTGCTGGTGACAGCCATGCGGCCGACGGTGTCCGCTTTCAGATGCTTCCACACCAGCTCATCCGGGTTGCGATCGGGTGAATAAGGAGGCAGATAAAAGAGGCGCAACTTTCCCTTCAGGGTTTCGGTAAACGCTCTGGTTTTTCGAGCGATATGTGCAGGTCCGCGATCAACGATCAAAAAGATCTCGTGCTTGGCCCCGACGATCAATCGCTTTAGGAACTCGATAAACACCGCAGCGTTGACGCCGCCTTGTTGCTTGATCATGAAGCGCATGTGGCCGCGCAAGGAGATCGCTGAAAGCAGACTCATGCCATGGCGAGCGCCGGTGGCCTCGACAATGGGCGGTTCGCCTTTTTTACCCCAGGTGCGCCCGGCATGGTGATCGGAACGGATGTGGGCGGCATCGCCAAAATAGATGTCAGCTCCTTGTTGTTGCGCCATTCTCTTGATTCCCGGGTATTCTTTCTTGAGCCACTGCTGCACGAGGGCTTCGTCACGTTCCCATGCCCGGTGCAACGGCTTTTGACAAGTGACGCCGAGCTGAGCCAAAAGCCGCCCCACGGACGCCGCGCTCAACACCACATCGAACTTATCCTTGATCAGCTTCGCCACCATCGCGCGCGTCCACAGCGCAAACTCAAACTTCAGTTGCAAGGGGTTCTTCCGCGTCACCATGTCGTAAACCCACTGCAATGCCCGGCCATCAAGTTTCGGCGGACGTCCAGGAACGGGTTTGGCTTTCAGGGCGCCCCAACCGCCGCGCCGGTATTCCGCCAGCCATCTGTACATGGCGGTCCGCCCCACCCCAAAGATCCGGGCAACCGCCTCGGGGCTTTCGCCGTCTTGAACGCGCCTTACGGCGCGTTCACGCATGGTCTCCAGTGTCTTGTGACCAAGCTTCCGCGCGTCATCTTTTCTCATGCCAGAATGGAATCATTCGGGGCTCCTCAGGTCAAGAAAAATGTCCTCCTATTTATGAACTTCTCAATAATGTATCGGTTTGAATTTCTGCTTCCGGCCCTTTGCGGAAGGTCGGCTCGGAGTTCTCGATGGGGGAGTTGATCCAAATCTGAAGTCCTGCCTCGGCCTTCGAGTCTCAATGTCGCTAGTCGACTTTGCCCTAGTGTATAGTCTCACGCAAAGCTTTACAATGTGATCCGGGACGTGTATACTGCGCTGCATGTGGACAGGCAGCCCGGCACTCGACATGACGCCCGCGGACAAGGCGGCCTTGGCACGGCTGGCGCGTTCCGGCAAGACGGAGCAGCGGATCGCTTTGCGGGCGCGGATTATTCTGGGCGCGGCCGAAGGAAAATCAACCAACGCGCTGGCGAAACAACTTGGCACATCGCGTCCAACCATCATCGGTTGGCGCAACCGCTTTGCCGAAGGCGGCGTTGACGCGCTTTATCAAGATCGTCCCCGGGGACGCAGTTTCAAACCTTTGCCACCAACAAAAGAAACCGAAGTCGTTGAAAAAACCTTGACCCCGCCCGCGCACGCGACGCACTGGAGCTGCCGCTCGATGGCTAAAATCAGCGGTGTCAGCAAAGCTTCGGTGCAGCGGATTTGGGATGCGCACGGCCTGAAACCGCATCTGGTCAAGACGTTCAAACTGTCCAACGATCCGCATTTTATCGAAAAACTTGAAGATGTTATCGGCCTGTATATGAACCCGCCGGAACACGCGCTGGTGTTCTGCATCGACGAAAAAAGCCAGATCCAGGCACTTGATCGCACCCAGCCTGGCTTGCCGATGAAGAAAGGCCGCCAAGGCACCCTGACGCATGACTACAAGCGCAACGGGACAACCACATTGTTTGCCGCGCTCGATGTCCTGAAAGGCGAAGTCATCGGTCAGTGCATGAAGCGCCATCGGCATCAGGAATTTCTGGCTTTTCTAAAAACCATCGACCGCAACACGCCCAAACGACTCGACATTCACGGCATTGCCGACAACTACGCGACCCATAAAAAACAGGAAGTCAGGGATTGGCTCGCCAAACACCCGCGCTTTCACCTCCACTTCATTCCAACCTCGTCATCGTGGTTGAACCTCGTCGAACGCTGGCTCGGAAAGATCACCACGGAGCGTATTCGCCGCGGTGTTTTCACGAGCGTGCCGGAACTTGAAGCCGCCATCCGCGACTATATCAAGCACAACAATGCCGATCCGACGCCTTTCGTCTGGACAAAATCCGCCAACGCCATCATCCTCAAGGTCAATCGCGGCAGAGCGGCGCTGAAAATGCCACCGCTCGCGCGCCAGGATAAATTGTAACCTTTTGCACGAGACACTACACTAGTTAGTTGGAAATGACTTGCAAATATTCTCTATCATCTGCGCGATTTCTGGAATGAGAAATTGCTCACTCCAAATCCCGCCGTGAGCAACAGAATTTCTACCGTCATAATATTCTTTGACAATCGCATAATGACGAAGCGATTTTTCCGTGAGAACCTCGACTTTTGACATAAAATGTACGTTGGAGATTCCCTGTCGGGACCAAGCTTCCCAAATCCTGCGATCTGACCACGCTGCTCCTGACACGCGGTTCCCTATGATTATAGTGACCGCATGGTTCACCGCTCCTTCAAAACGGGTGAAAAGGTACAAGAAATACGCCTGATCATTTCTCTTTCGTTGCTCATCAGCGGCATCATAACTTGCATCATCGTTTGCTGCAAACGCTACCTGCTCCAGGGCACTAAACGCATTCTCAGCGATCTGCCATTGGTCAGCAATTTCAACAAAAATGCCCATCGACCTATTTCAGGAGCTCGATAAACGCAGCTTGATCGAACTGAGTCGGTTTTCTCCGATTGTTGGGCGCGTAGTAGCGCCAATCGGGGGTGTCCGAATAAGGTTCAGACTGATCAACAAGAATCAACGAACTGGTTGCTGTGATCAGGTCAACCCGGCCATTCGCTCCAATGATCCATAGCCCCTTGGGCTGCACCCTCATGACCTTTCGCTGCCCCTCATGCACTTCGAATGTTGGCATGCTGGCTGCTTGAACGTTGAATTTTCTCATCAGTTCTTCGTGCATTCGGATTGGAGGGAGGTCAAAAATAGACATGCCACTAGGCAACCAGCGTCCCATCGTCTCCTTTAAATCTTCGAGGCGTCTGATCCAATCTCGTACGCTGTCCCCGACTCTCCTGTGCCAGCGATCTTGATATTCTCGATACCATGCCGCTGCAGCAGAACGCGCATCTCCAATTTTATCTCGATCGAAGACCAAGAAATTTACGCCCTCTCCAGGTTGATCTACCTCATCAATTGCCAGAGCGCCCCCTTTATAGTCTTCCGAACGTAGCTTCATCTCGAATTGCGCGAGCTCGCGGCGAAGCGTGGGTAAGCTCGGAAACTTCCGCTCCTCATCAGCAAATACACCGACGTCACTTAGCCGATCGACAGCCGTTTTCCACACTTCTCGTGGCACATCCGCCAATTCACTGACCATCGATGTTGCTCCCAAGGCGGTTAATGCATTTAAAGGCAACCATTTCGCCGATTCTCCGACAAAGCAAGACAAAACAAAAGGTCCGCTCCTGGCGCACTGGCGTCATTCAGGCGGGTTGACCGAATGACAGTTTCCCACCCTTTGCGGTCATTGCTGGAGCGACGCCGCTACCCGAGAACGGACGACGCCAGGGACCGACCTTCTGCCGAGGTTGCAGATGACTGGTGTCGCGCGAACCCAATCCGAGCATCGGCTAGCCATGGTGACGTTTTTTAAGTTGGGACGTGTGCTAAAAGTCCCTCATCATTCACTTCGATGATTTGTCACTTTGGAAAGCCAAGAAATTCTAAAAAACGTCCGGAACCTTATCACGAGGTGAACGTTATCGCACATGTTTCGGGTTCATGATCTGGAGTGTTTCATTATGACAATTGTTTATATCATGGGTTTAGCGACCGTTCTTCTTTCTGGTACGGCATTTGCCGATACTGTGCTGAACAGCAACGATCTCCAGCAAATGCATGAGACTAAGAGCCTGTCTCAAAAGGGTATTGCACGCGGGATGGTTGCATGATTCACGGCATCATGTGCAACTGATGCGGTGATTCGCGATGTGGACGAAAGAGCAGCGAGCGATCTATTGGCGTGACGAAGATCGCTATCCGAGCAATTTGACGGATGCGGAATGGGAGCGGCTGAAGCCTTTGATTCCCGAAGCCTTGCCTGGCGGGCGGCCACGCAAGACCGATATGCGGGCGGCGATGAACGCGATCTTCTACCTGCTTCGCACGGGCTGCCCTTGGCGCTATCTGCCGCGCGACGAATTTCCGCCGCGCTCGACGGTCTACAATATTTTCCGCAAGTTCCAGAAGGACGGCGTGTGGGAGGCCATCTGGGAAGAGCTGCACATGACTTTGCGCGAGCAACTCGGGCGAGAGGCGAGCCCCACGGCAGCTGTCATCGACAGCCAGACGCTGAAGGCGGCGGAAAAGGGGGCGGTTTTGATGGCGAGGTAGGTTATGATGCCGGTAAGAAGGTCAAGGGACGCAAGATTCACGCCCTTGTCGATACCGAAGGCCTGCCGCTACGGGCCATCGTTCATTCCGCAGGCATCCAGGACCGCGACGGTGCAACGCTTGTCCTCGACAAGATCCGCAACCGCTTTCCCTGGCTCGAACTGGTCTGGGCGGACAATGGCTACAACGCGTGGCAAGTCGAAGCCGCCGTTGCCAAAGTTCCGGTGCTGCACCTCGAAATCGTCAAGCGCGGTGACGACCTGAAGGGCTTTGTCGTCTTGCCGCGCCGCTGGGTCGTCGAGCGGACTTTCTCTTGGTTCGGCCGGAATCGCCGCATCGCCAAGGATTACGAAAATCTCGGCCTAACCCTCGCCGCCTTCGTCACACTGGCCTGCATCCAGATCGCGGTCAGACAACTCGCGCGATAGTTGTCTTTTGAGTCAGGCTCTTACGCCGCCAATCAAGCGCGGTTTGCGCACGATTATGTAGGCAAGACCTTCGCGGCGTCCATGCTCGTATCGAACATCACCGAAAATCTGCTCAATAGAGGAAACTACTTAGTGACCTTAGTGTCTGTTCTGAAACTTCTTGAATCAAAAGAATCATTTGTGATCAAGAGAGGTGGCCTGATTCGAGGAGGGGCCGCCGATGTGGACGAAAGAAAACCGGGGCCGTTATGACCGGAGCCAACAGAGATACCCGAGCGATTTGACGGCCGAGGAATGGGGGCTGGTGGAGCCGTTGATACCTCCGGCGAAGCGCGGTGGCGGCAAACGCCGCGTGGACATGCGCGAAGTGGTCAACGGAATCATGTATATTCTGAGCACGGGTTGCCAGTGGCGCTACCTGCCGAAAGACCTGCCATCGAAAAGCACTGTTTTCAGGTATTTCGATCTTTGGAACTATGATGGCACGCTTTTGCGCCTTCATCATGAGCTCTACGTCCTGTGTCGAGAACAGGCTGGCCGCGCCGTCAGTCCAACCGTTGCCATCATCGACAGTCAAAGCGTGAAAAGCACGGAAAAAGGGGGGCGCGGATCGATCCGCACGGCTATGACGCCGGCAAAAAGATCGACGGTAAAAAACGCCATATCGCGGTCGATACGCTCGGTCTGAAACTTGCAGCCGTGGTTCATCCCGCCGACATTCAGGATCGCGACGGTGGACCATTGGTGTTGAAGGCACTGCGTCCACTGTTTCCCTTCATCACCAAAATCATCGCCGATGGCGGTTATCAAGGCCCCCAAATGGCCGCCGCCGTGGCGGCGATCAGCCGTGAATGGGAAATCGAAATCGTCAAGCGGC
The DNA here is from genome assembly GCA_963706215.1 of uncultured Alphaproteobacteria bacterium. Taxonomy (GTDB): domain Bacteria; phylum Pseudomonadota; class Alphaproteobacteria; order Rhizobiales; family Beijerinckiaceae; genus Methylocapsa. Next base: position 2,603,243 of record OY970154.1, read on the forward strand.
CCGCGCTGAGAAAGTTCGTTGTCCTGCCCAAACGATGGGTTGTCGAGCGCACCTTCGCCTGGCTCAACCGTTGTCGCAGGCTGGCCAAGGATTTTGAAAACCTAACCCGTAACGCGCTTGCTTTCCTCCGCCTCGCCTCCATCCGGATCATGCTAAGTGTCTGTTCTGAAACTTCTTGAATCAAAAGAATCATTTGTGATCAAGAGAGGTGGCCTGATTCGAGGAGGGGCCGCCGATGTGGACGAAAGAAAACCGGGGCCGTTATGACCGGAGCCAACAGAGATACCCGAGCGATTTGACGGCCGAGGAATGGGGGCTGGTGGAGCCGTTGATACCTCCGGCGAAGCGCGGTGGCGGCAAACGCCGCGTGGACATGCGCGAAGTGGTCAACGGAATCATGTATATTCTGAGCACGGGTTGCCAGTGGCGCTACCTGCCGAAAGACCTGCCATCGAAAAGCACTGTTTTCAGGTATTTCGATCTTTGGAACTATGATGGCACGCTTTTGCGCCTTCATCATGAGCTCTACGTCCTGTGTCGAGAACAGGCTGGCCGCGCCGTCAGTCCAACCGTTGCCATCATCGACAGTCAAAGCGTGAAAAGCACGGAAAAAGGGGGGCGCGGATCGATCCGCACGGCTATGACGCCGGCAAAAAGATCGACGGTAAAAAACGCCATATCGCGGTCGATACGCTCGGTCTGAAACTTGCAGCCGTGGTTCATCCCGCCGACATTCAGGATCGCGACGGTGGACCATTGGTGTTGAAGGCACTGCGTCCACTGTTTCCCTTCATCACCAAAATCATCGCCGATGGCGGTTATCAAGGCCCCCAAATGGCCGCCGCCGTGGCGGCGATCAGCCGTGAATGGGAAATCGAAATCGTCAAGCGGCCCGCGCTGAGAAAGTTCGTTGTCCTGCCCAAACGATGGGTTGTCGAGCGCACCTTCGCCTGGCTCAACCGTTGTCGCAGGCTGGCCAAGGATTTTGAAAACCTAACCCGTAACGCGCTTGCTTTCCTCCGCCTCGCCTCCATCCGGATCATGCTAAGAAAGCTCTGTAATCCATGATGAAGTTCCGGGACAAACTCTTAGGGGGTAGCTCAGGCGTCTCTTGCAGTGGCGTTACTGGCGACGAGGCGCTTGCCTTCAACAAAGAGGACACAGTTAACCTCTCAGGTGTCATATACGATCATACATTAGGCGTGGTAAATCTAAGTCATTGCGTGTTTTCGCGTTCTGTCCCCGTTGTTCAGCTGCCTCAAGTGTCACCACCGGCGCCGCCGGTGGTCCAAGCCCCGCAGCCTGCGCCGCCTCCGCAGATCGTTTATGTCCCGCAGCCTGCGCCGTCCCCCGCGCCAGAGATCGTTTACGCTTCGCCGCCTGCGCCAAAGCCCGCTCCACGGCCGGCGTCTGCGCCTGAGAAGCTCCAAATGAACTGTCACCCAGAACACAGCGCGCCCTACTTCGTCACCTATAACGGCCACACGGGAACGGTTCATGTCACGGGAAGCGATTCGGGGAGAACTCGTCCCTATCCGGTGCGCGATATTCACGATGACACCGACGCCGGGGTTTTTTATGTGAACGCCAAAAGGAATGATCAGAATCGCACAATGTTCTTTGCATTCAATTACTCAAACGACGGTGATGACGGCGGTATTCGTGTTAAAGGTGTCAATTCTGATGGCACTTATATGGACGCAAGGGACGCTTGCACACCAGTTCAAAATTGATCTTTTCGGCTTACCGGTCATTCGCGCCCGGTAAAGCGAAGACGTTTGTGTCTCCTTGGGCGCCATGGGTGAGGCAATTTCCGCCGTATCAGCAGGTTGCCGCGCCGCCGCCGGAAAGCTAGGTTACCGTCCCCTTTCCGTCACAACGGTTTCCCTGCGTGCTTCCAAGCGTTTTCGCCTTTCTGTTCGGCTATGCTTGCGGCGCGATTCCGTTCGGCCTCGTCTTGACGCGCGTGGCGGGCACGGCAGACCTCCGCGCGATCGGCTCCGGCAATATCGGCGCGACCAATGTTTTGCGCACAGGCCGCAAGGATTTGGCCGCGCTGACCCTTCTCCTCGATCTCTTGAAGGGCACCGTCGCGGTTTGGGTCGTTGCCCATTTCGCGCCGGGGATCCCCATGCTTGCCGCCGCGTCCGGCGCTTTTCTTGGCCATTTATTTCCGGCCTGGCTGAAATTTATGGGCGGCAAAGGGGTCGCGACCTTCCTCGGCTGTCTTCTCGGCGTTGCCTGGCAGGCGGCGCTGGCCTTCGGCATCGTCTGGCTCGCGGCCGCCTTCCTCACCCGCACCTCCTCGGCCGCCGCGCTCGCGGCGAGCGCGCTGACCCCGGTCATGCTATTGGTCCTTGGCCGGAGCGACGCCGCGCTCATGTTCGCGCTCATGGCGATCCTTTTGTGGATCAAGCATCGCGCCAATATTTCGCGGCTCGCGGCGGGCACGGAATCGCGGATCGGGACAAGTTGATGGAGGACAGCCCGCTTGCCCCGGAAACGCTTGGCCCCCTCGACGACGGCGAGCGCTTCGACTGGCTGCGGCTCCTGCGCTGTGAAAATATCGGACCCCGGACATTTAACGTTCTGCTGCGCCGCCATGGGAGCGCGGGAGCGGCGCTTGCGGCCTTGCCTGCCCTGATCGCGAGCGGCAAGGCTGGCCGCCCGATCCGCATCGCGTCCATCGAGGAGATCGAACGCGAGATTGACGCAACGCACCACGCGGGCGCGCGCTTTATCGGTATCGGCGAGCCGGATTATCCGGCGCTTCTGCGGGCCACGGCCTCGCCCCCGCCGTTGATCGCCGTGCGCGGCAATCCTTCGAGCCTGCGGCGCTCCAAAATCGCGATCGTCGGCGCCCGCAACGCCTCGGCGGCCGGACTCGCCTTCACATCGCAGCTCGCGCGCGGCATTGCCCGCGCCGGGCATGTCATCGTCTCCGGCCTCGCGCGCGGGATCGACGCGCGGGCGCATCAGGCGGCGATCGAGACCGGGACGATCGCGATCCTCGCCGGCGGTTTGGGGAATATCTATCCGGCCGAACATGAAGCCCTGCTTGAGCGGCTCCTCGACCGCGGCGCCGCGCTCAGCGAAATGCCTTTCGGCTGGGAGGCGCGGGGACGCGATTTTCCGCGCCGCAACCGTATTGTCGCAGGTCTTTGCCGGGCGGTCGTTGTCGTCGAGGCGGCGCGCCGGTCGGGTTCCCTGATCACCGCGAAATTCGCCGCCGAGGAGGGCCGCGAAATCTTTGCCGTGCCGGGTTCGCCGCTCGATCCGCGCGCGGAAGGCGCCAACGATCTGTTGCGCGACGGCGCGACGTTCTGCACCAGGGCGGAGGATGTGATTGACGCGCTGGCGGAGCAAAACCTGTCGCGGACACAACCGGAGACCGGCTTCTTCGAGCCCGGGCTCGTAGGCCGGGGATATGAGCCGCTGTGGGACGAGCTCGATCTTCCCGAAGTGGCGGGGCCGCTCTTCGCGCCTGCTTCCTTCGAGACGAGCCAGGACAGCCGCCCTCCCGCCGCAGCCGGTCTAGGCCAGGCGCGGGCGCTTGCCGCTAAGCCGGAGGAGCGGCCGCGGGACGACATCGAGCTGCGCCTTATCGCGCTTTTGGGTCCGGTCCCGGTTTCGGTTGACGAGCTTGCCCGCGCGTCGGAGGCGCCGGCGCGGGAGGTGCGGACGGTCTTGCTCGGACTGAAGCTTGCCGGACGGATCGAATGGCACGGCGGCGATCTCGTTTCGTCCCTGCCCGCATCCTGGCCGCGCGCCGATGATAACGAAGAATGATTGTTGAGACTTCCCTTCGCTGCGAGCTATGCGGCCAGTGTATTTGCGTGTATTAAACGAGCGACAAAGGGCGGACGGAAAAAGTCCCGCTTCCGCTAATTTCAAACATCATCTTGCGCAGTTGGTTGCACTGCGGTACGGATTGCTTGAAGCAGCGGTCCATGGCCCTTATCTCCTGGTTACCCCGATCCCACTCCATCAAGACCGAGCCTATCCATGCCGAGCCATCTCGTCGATCAATATTTGCCGCTCGCGGTCTTCATGGCGGTAGCCGCCGCGATTTCGGGCGCCTTGCTGCTTGCCCCCTTCCTTGCCGCCTTCAAGGCGCCGGATCCGGAAAAGCTTTCCGCCTATGAATGCGGGTTCAACGCCTTCGACGACGCACGCATGCAATTCGACGTGCGCTTTTATCTCGTGTCGCTGCTCTTCATCATTTTCGATCTCGAGGTTGCGTTTCTGTTTCCCTGGGCGGTGGCATTCCGCGAAACCGGGCCTTTCGGCTTCTGGTCGATGATGATCTTCCTTGGCGTTCTAACCATCGGCTTCGTCTATGAATGGAAGAAGGGAGCGCTCGAATGGGATTGAACGTGCCACAACCCAACATCGCGCGCGCGGCGGCGGACCCTTATTTTCTTTCGCTCAACGATCGCCTCGCCGACAAGGGATTTCTCGTCACCACGGCGGACGATCTCATCAATTGGGCGCGCACCGGCTCGCTCATGTGGATGACCTTCGGGCTTGCCTGCTGCGCCGTCGAAATGATGCAGGTCGCGATGCCGCGCTACGATGTCGAGCGTTTCGGTTTCGCGCCGCGCGGCTCGCCGCGTCAATCCGACGTGATGATCGTCGCCGGCACGCTCTGCAACAAAATGGCGCCCGCCCTGCGCAAGGTCTACGATCAAATGCCGGAGCCGCGTTACGTGATCTCGATGGGATCGTGCGCCAATGGCGGCGGCTATTACCACTATTCCTATTCGGTCGTGCGCGGCTGCGACCGGATCGTGCCCGTCGATATCTACGTCCCCGGCTGCCCGCCCTCGGCGGAAGCGCTCCTCTATGGCATATTGCTCCTCCAAAAGAAGATCCGCCGCACCGGCACGATCGAGCGGTAAGACTTTTCCGGACAAACCGGATTCCGGCATTCGGCAAGAAACGGGTTGGAACAATACGCTCGCGCGGCGTCCTAAAACGCGCATTGGATCTTAAACGGGCATTGGATAGGGTCGTGATGGACGGCAGCCTGCAACGACTTGGCGAGGCGATAGCGGCGGCTCTGCCCGGCGCCATCAGCGGGATTTCGACCGCCCATGGCGAATTGACCTTGACGGTCGAGCCTGCCCGGGTGATCGAGACGGTGACCTATCTCCGCGACGATCCAAGCTGTCTCTTCGTGTCCTTCATCGATCTCACCGCTGTCGATTATCCGGTTCGCGAAAAGCGCTTCGATGTCGTCACCCATCTTCTCTCCCCCAAGCACAACCGCCGCATCCGTATCAAGGCCGCGACCGACGAGGCCACGCCGGTCGCCTCGCTCGCCGGGCTTTATCCGGCCGCCAATTGGTTCGAGCGCGAGGCCTACGATCTTTTCGGCGTGCTTTTTTCAGGCCATCCAGACTTGCGGCGCTTGTTGACCGATTACGGCTTCGACGGCCACCCCTTGCGCAAGGATTTTCCGATGACCGGCTATGTCGAGGTTCGCTACGACGACCAGCAAAAGCGCGTCGTCTACGAGCCTGTCCAGCTCCCCCAGGAATTTCGCTCGTTCGATTTTCTGTCGCCGTGGGAGGGCGCGATCGACTATGTGTTGCCTGGCGACGAGAAGGCCAAAGGCAACCCGCAATGAATGGCCCTGTGACGTGAGCGGCATCCCATTAGCATGAGCGAAACTCCGGTCCGTAATTTTGCACTTAATTGGGGTCCGCAGCATCCCGCCTCACATGGCGTCTTGCGGCTCGTTCTAGAACTCGACGGCGAAGTCGTCGAGCGCGTCGACCCGCATATCGGGTTCCTCCATCGTGGCACCGAAAAGCTGATGGAGGCGCGCACCTATTTGCAGAATATACCATATTTCGACCGGCTTGATTATGTCGCGCCGATGAATCAGGAACATGCCTTCTGCCTCGCCATCGAGAAACTGCTCGGCCTCGAAGTGCCGCGGCGCGGCCAGCTGCTGCGCGTATTGTTTTGCGAAATCGGCCGGATTCTGTCGCATCTCCTGTGTATCACCACCCAGGCGCTGGACGTCGGCGCCTTGACGCCGCCGTTGTGGGGCTTCGAGGAACGCGAGAAGCTCATGGTTTTCTACGAGCGGGCGTCCGGCTCCCGCATGCATGCCAATTATTTCCGGCCCGGCGGCGTGCATATGGATGTGCCCCAACAGTTGATAGACGACATCGCCGCCTGGTGCGATCCTTTCTTAAAAGTCCGCGACGATTTGCAGACCCTGTTCATCGACAACCGCATCTTTAAGCAGCGCAATGTCGATATCGGCGTCGTCAGCCTGGAGGAGTGCTGGCGCCGGGGATTTTCCGGGGTCATGGTGCGCGGCTCCGGCGCGCCCTGGGATCTGCGCAAGGCGCAGCCCTATGAATGCTATGAGGAGATGGAGTTCGATATTCCGGTCGGCCGCCACGGCGACAATTACGACCGGCAAGTCATTCGCATGGAAGAGATGCGCCAGTCGGTCAAAATTATGAAGCAATGCGTCGAAAAGCTCTCCGCTCCGGAGGGCAAGGGGCCGGTCGCGGCGAAGGATGGCAAAGTCGTGCCCCCCTCCCGCGCGGAAATGAAGCGTTCGATGGAAGCTTTGATCAATTTCTTCAAGCTTCACACCGAAGGCTTCCATGTGCCGGCCGGCGAAGTCTATTGCGCGGTCGAGGCGCCGAAAGGAGAGTTCGGCGTTTATCTCATCTCGGATGGCACCAATAAGCCATACCGCTGCAAGATCAGGGCACCGGGTTTCGCGCACCTTGCCGCGATGGATTTTCTCTGCCGCAAATCGATGCTTGCCGATGTGAGCGCGATTTTGGGTTCGATCGACATCGTCTTCGGCGAGGTGGACCGGTGATGCCGCCGCCAGCCTTCCGGAGACTCAAAAACGCCCTGCGCTACGAGGCGTACCGTCTAGCCATGACACCAAAGAGCTGAATCGATGTCCGTTCGCCGTCTCGCCGAGAACCAGCCGGAAACCTTCGCCTTCACCCGCGAAAACGAGGCAAAGTGCGAGGAAATCTTGCGGAAATACCCGGAAGGCCGCGAGGCGTCCGCCGTGATCCCGCTGTTGTGGCTTGCGCAAAAGCAAAACAATTATTGGCTGCCGAAACCCGCGATTGAGAAGGTCGCGCAAAAGCTTGGCATGCCTTTGATCCGGGTGCTCGAAATCGCCACTTTCTACACGATGTTCAATCTCGCGCCGGTCGGTAGGTTCCATGTCCAGATGTGCGGCACGACGCCCTGCCTGCTCGCGGGCTCCAACGCGATCAAGGAAATCCTGCTTAGGCGAATTGGCGAGCAAGGAAAAGTTACGGCGGACGGCATGTTCTCCTGGATCGAAGTCGAATGTCTGGGAGCCTGCTGCAATGCCCCGATGGTCCAGATCAACGAGGATTATCACGAGGATCTGACGCCGCGGAATTTCGGGAAATTGCTCGACGATCTCGCCGCGGGCCGCCCGGTGAAGATCGGTTCGCAAACCGGGCGCGTCACTTCGGAACCCGCGGGCGGGCTTACGTCATTGACCTCGCTCTATGGCGCCGATGGCCGCAATGGCCCCTTAAGCGCGCCCGATCTGAACCAATCGTAAGGTCAAGAGAGATGCTCGACGACAAGGATCGCATCTTCACCAATCTCTACGGATTCGGCGACTGGCGTCTCAAGGGCGCGCGCGCGCGCGGCGGGTGGGACAATACCAAGACCTTGATCGACAAGGGCAAGGACTGGATCATCAGCGAAATGAAGGCCTCGGGCTTGCGCGGGCGCGGCGGCGCCGGTTTTCCGACCGGCCTCAAATGGTCCTTCATGCCGAAGCCGGATCCGGCGCGGCCCTCCTATCTCGTCCTCAACGCCGACGAATCGGAGCCCGGCACCTGCAAGGACCGGGAGATCATGCGCAACGATCCGCAGCTTCTGATCGAGGGCTGTTTCCTCGCTTGCTTCGCGATGCAGGCGCATGTCTGCTATGTTTATATTCGCGGCGAATATATTTTGGAAGGGCGGCGCTTGGAGGCCGCGATCGCCGAGGCCTATGCGGCGAAGCTTATCGGCAAGAACAATATCCACGGCTGGCCTTTCGACATTTATGTTCATCACGGCGCGGGCGCCTATATCGCCGGCGAGGAAACAGCGCTTTTGGAATCGCTCGAAGGCAAGAAAGGCATGCCCCGGCTGAAGCCGCCTTTCCCCGCCAACATGGGCCTTTACGGCTGTCCGACGACCGTCAACAACGTAGAATCGATTGCCGCCGCGCCGGCCATTCTCCGCCGCGGCGCGGCATGGTTTGCAAGCTTCGGCGCGAAGAACAATTCCGGCACCAAGCTTTTCTGCGTCTCCGGCCACGTGAATAAGCCGTGCAACGTGGAAGAGGCGATGTCGATTCCCTTCCGCGAATTGATCGAGCGCCATTGCGGCGGTGTCCGCGGCGGCTTCGACAATCTGCTCGCGGTGATTCCCGGCGGCTCGTCGGTGCCGTGCGTTCCGGCGCATGAAATCATCGACGCGGCGATGGATTTCGACACCTTGCGCGATTTGAAATCCGGGCTCGGCACGGCGGCCGTCATCGTGATGGACAAATCAACCGATATCGTGCGGGCGATCGCCCGGATTAGCTATTTCTACAAGCACGAGAGCTGTGGCCAATGCACGCCTTGCCGGGAAGGCACGGGCTGGCTCTGGCGCGTCGTTTCGCGGATGGCGGAAGGCCGCGCGCAACGGCGCGAGATCGACATGCTGCTCGAAGTCACGACCCAAATCGAGGGCCACACGATTTGCGCGTTTGGCGAGGCGGCGGCCTGGCCGGTGCAGGGTCTCATCCGGCATTTCCGTCCGGAGATCGAGCGGCGCATCGACCAATATGCCGCCAATCCCCATCCGGAGCCGGTCAAAGACTTCGGCGTCGCGGCGGAATAGGGAATCGGATGGTGGACGCGCCCGATAACCCCATCTTCAAGTATTTGCGACGGCTCGACACGACGCGCGATCGCGTCATAGAGGATCTTGGCGAATTGAAAATTAGGATGACGGCGGTCGAAGAGAGACTGGCGAGAACGGACGTGGCCATCGCCAACCCGGAATTGCCGACTGCGGCGGTCAACCGCCGCATCGATCGAGTCGACGCGCGGCTGGATCGCATCGAGCGGCGTCTCGATCTCGTCGAACTGCCACATTGAGGTTATGACATGAGCAAACTCATTGTGGACGACATCGAAATCGACGTTCCGCCCGAATATACGCTTTTGCAGGCCTGCGAGGAAGCGGGCGCGGAGATCCCGCGGTTTTGCTTTCACGAGCGGCTGTCGATCGCCGGTAATTGCCGGATGTGCCTGGTCGAGGTGAAGGGCGGGCCACCGAAGCCGTCGGCGTCCTGCGCCGTGGCGGTCAAGGATCTGCGCCCCGGCCCGAACGGCGAGCCGCCGGTCGTGCTCACCAAATCGCCGATGGTAAAAAAGGCCCGCGAAGGAGTCATGGAATTCCTGCTCATCAATCATCCGCTCGATTGCCCGATTTGCGATCAGGGCGGCGAGTGCGATCTGCAGGACCAAGCCATGGCCTTTGGCTTCCATTCTTCGCGCTTCATCGAAAATAAGCGTGCCGTGGAGGACAAATACATCGGGCCGCTGGTGCGCACCTCGATGAACCGCTGCATCCATTGCACCCGCTGCGTCCGGTTCACGGCGGAAGTCGCGGGCACCGGCGACATGGGCGCGACGGGGCGCGGCGAGGACATGGAGATCACGACCTACCTTGAGACCGCGATGCGGTCGGAGCTGCAAGGCAATATCGCCGATCTCTGCCCGGTCGGCGCGCTGTTGCCAAAGCCCTACTCCTTCAAGGCGCGGTCCTGGGAACTCGTCAAGACCGAGTTGATCGACGTCATGGACGCGCTTGGCTCGGCGATCCGCATCGACACGCGCGGGCGCGAGGTGATGCGCATCCTGCCCCGCATCAACGACGCCGTGAACGAGGAATGGATTTCCGACAAGACACGCGAGATTGTCGATGGACTGAAGACCAAACGCCTCGATCGCCCCTTTGTGCGCGAGAACGGCAAATTGCGCGACGTGTCCTGGCGAGTGGCTTTCGAGGCGATCGCGGCCAAGGTCAAACAGACACCGCCGGAGCGGATCGGCGCGATCGCCGGCGATCTTTGCGCCGTCGAGGAGATGTTCGCGCTTCGGCTCCTGATGCAAGGCCTCGGTGCCGTCTCGCTCGATTGCCGGCAGGATGGCGCGAAACTCGACCCCAGTCTTGGCCGGGCGACCTATATTTTTAACCCCGCCATCGCTGGCATCGACCAGGCGGATGGCCTGATGATCATCGGCGCAAATCCCCGCAAGGAAGCGCCGGTCTTGAATGCGCGCATCCGCAAGCGCTGGCTGAAGGGCGGCTTTCCCATCGGCGTCATCGGCGAAAAAGCCGATCTGACTTATGACTATGCTTATCTCGGGGCCGGACCGGAGACACTGGCGGCTTTCACGAAACACCCTTTGGCGAAAATGGAAAAACCGATTTTCCTGATCGGCCAAGGCGCCCTCGCCCGCGAGGATGGGCGCGCCATACTTGCGCTCGCGGCCAAGGCCGCGCATGCACTCGGGGTCGTCAAGGAGGGGTGGAACGGCTTCGCGATCCTGCACACGGCCGCGGCGCGCGTGGGCGGTCTCGATCTCGACTTCGTGCCGGGGCAAGGCGGGCTCGACGCGGCGGCAATGGCGAAAAGCGGCGCCCTCGACGTTCTGTTTCTGCTTGGCGCCGATGAGATCGCGGTGGAACCGGGCGCTTTCGTGGTCTATCAAGGCACGCACGGCGATCGGGGCGCGGCGCGCGCCGACGTCATCCTGCCGGGCGCGGCATACACCGAAAAATCCGGCACCTATGTCAACACGGAGGGCCGCGTGCAACTCGCCGGCCGGGCCAATTTCCCGCCCGGCGACGGGCGCGAGGATTGGGCGATTCTCCGCGCTCTTTCCGATGTGCTCGGGCACAAATTGCCGTTCGATTCGCTGAAAGCCTTGCGTGCATGCCTTTACGCCGGCCATCCGCATTTCGCGAAGCTCGACGAAATCGCCGCGAGCGAACCATTCGATGCCGCGCAACTTGCCGCGAGCGGCACCTCGCATGCAAGCGCGCCCTTTGTGTCCTCGATCGCCGATTTCTATTTGACCAATCCGATCGCGCGCGCCTCCGCCGTGATGGCGGAATGCTCCGCGCTCGCCGAAGGCTTCGCGCGCGAGGCGGCGGAGTAAAGCCGATGACCGATTTCGCCTGGACTGGACCTTTGCTGCTGACGCTCGTAAAAAGCGTCGTGCTCCTCGTCGTGCTTTTGATCTTTACCGCCTACGTCCTCTACGCGGATCGCAAGATATGGGCCGCGGTGCAATTGCGTCGCGGCCCCAACGTGGTCGGTCCCTGGGGGCTATTTCAAAGCTTTGCCGACATGCTGAAGTTCGTCTTCAAGGAACCGGTTATTCCCGACGGCGCCAACAAGGGCGTTTTTCTGCTGGCGCCCTTCGTCATGGGGATGCTCGCGCTTTCGGCCTGGGCGGTTATTCCGATGAGCAAGGGCTGGGCGATCGCCGACCTTAACGTCGGCATTCTCTATATTTTCGCGATCTCCTCGCTCAGCGTCTATGGCATCATCATGGGCGGCTGGGCATCGAACTCGAAGTATCCGTTTCTTTCGGCGCTGCGCTCGGCGGCGCAGATGATCTCCTACGAGGTCTCGATCGGCTTCGTCATCATCACCGTGCTGCTCTGCGCCGGCACGCTCAATCTCGGCGATATCGTTGCCGCGCAGGACACGCGCTTCGGGCTGTTCGGCTGGTACTGGCTGCCGTTGTTTCCGATGTTCGTGATCTTTTTTATTTCGGCGCTCGCCGAAACGAACCGCCCGCCTTTCGATCTCGTCGAGGCGGAGTCGGAGCTTGTCGCCGGTTTCATGGTTGAATATTCCTCGACACCGTACATGCTCTTCATGCTCGCCGAATATGTGGCCGTCATCACGATGTCCGCGCTGACGACGATTTTGTTTCTCGGCGGCTGGCTGCCGCCGGTCCCGTTTTCCCCGTTCACCGAGGTTCCCGGGCCGATCTGGTTTATTTTGAAGGTTTGCCTGGTTTTTTTCATGATAGCCATGGCAAAAGCCATCGTGCCAAGGTATCGCTACGATCAGCTGATGCGGCTTGGCTGGAAAGTGTTTCTGCCGATCTCGCTCGGCATGGTCGTCCTCGTCGCCGGTGTTCTCCAATTCACCGGCTGGGGCGCGGGCATGGGGCATTGAGATTGGCCAGCAAGGACGACCGGAAATGAAACTCGACCAAGCCGCCAGAGCAGTTTTCCTGACCGAATTCGTCAGTGCGTTCGTTCTTTCGATGCGCTATTTCTTCAAGCCGAAGCCGACGCTCAATTACCCGCACGAGAAGAACCCGCAATCGCCGCGCTATCGCGGCGAACACGCCCTGCGGCGCTATCCGAACGGCGAGGAGCGCTGTATCGCCTGCAAGCTCTGCGAGGCGATCTGCCCGGCCCAGGCGATCACGATTGAAGCCGGGCCGCGCCGCAACGACGGCACCCGCCGCACCACGCGCTACGACATCGACATGGTCAAATGCATCTACTGCGGCTTCTGTCAGGAGGCCTGCCCCGTCGATGCCATTGTCGAAGGACCCAACGCGGAATTCGCCGTCGAGACCCGCGAGGAACTCTACTACGACAAGGACCGGCTGTTGGCGAACGGCGACCGGTGGGAGCGTGAGATCGCGCGCAATCTCGCGCTCGATGCGCCCTACCGGTAGGCGTTTAGTCATTGGGAACAAGGACAGGCCATTACGTCCCCCTCGCGGGGAAACGGGAGAGACGAGGTTAATCGATGAATATCGCCGCGTGGTTTTTTTATCTGTTCTCGGCGATGATGATTGGTGCCGCCTTCATGGTGATTTCCGCGCGCAATCCGGTTCACTCGGTGCTGTTTCTGATCCTCGCCTTTTTCAACGCGGCGGGGCTGTTTGTGCTGCTCGGGGCGGAATTTCTGGCGATGATCCTGGTCGTCGTCTATGTCGGCGCGGTCGCGGTCTTGTTCCTCTTCGTCGTGATGATGCTCGACGTCGATTTCGCCGAATTGAAACAAGGTTTTTTGCAATATTTGCCGGTCGGCCTAATCATTGGGCTCGTGCTTCTGATCGAGGTCGCTTTCGTCGTTGGCGCCTGGACGATCGGGCCCGTATCGATTGCCAATGTCACGACGCCGATGCCCCCCGGCATGACGAATACCATGGCGCTCGGGCGGGTCCTCTACACCCAATATGTCTATCTGTTCCAGGCAGCGGGGCTCATCCTGTTGACCGCCATGATCGGCGCCATCGTGTTGACCTTGCGCCACAAGGCCGGCGTGAAACGCCAGAGCGTGGCGATCCAGAACGCGCGGACACCGGCCGAGGCGGTCGAGGTCCGCAAGGTCGCCTCGAGGCAAGGAATTTGAAACCGGGCATTGCAAGCTTGCGCGCCTCCGGCGCCGGAGAGAAACCATCATGACGATCTCGCTCGCCCAGTTCTTGATTGTCGCGGCCATTCTGTTCACGCTCGGCGTCGCCGGGGTAATCTTGAACCGCCGGAACATCATCGTGGTCTTGATGTCGGTCGAGCTGATCCTGCTTTCGGTCAACCTCAATCTTGTTGCCTTTTCGGCTTTTCTCGGCGATCTCACCGGCCAGGTCTTCGCACTGTTCATCCTGACCGTCGCGGCGGCGGAGGCGGCGATCGGACTTGCTATCCTCGTTGCCTATTACCGCAACCGCGGATCGATCGCGGTCGACGACATCAACATGATGAAGGGCTGAGCCGGGCATGTATGCAGCCATAGTCTTCCTGCCACTCTTGGGATTTCTGATCGCGGGGCCTTTTGGCTGGCGGATCGGTCCCCGCCCTTCCGAAATCGTCACCACAAGCCTGCTGTTTGTCTCGGGCGTCTTGTCCTGGATCGTTTTCATCCAAGTCGGCCTCGGCACGACACCGGCAACTGTTTCAGTCATCGGCAATTGGTTCACCTCGGGCGCGTTGAAGGTCGATTGGTCGCTCAGGATCGATACATTGACGGCGGTGATGCTTGTCGTCGTTGGCACGGTGTCGTCGCTCGTGCATCTCTATTCGATCGGTTACATGCACGACGATCCCTCGCGGCCGCGTTTCTTCGCCTATCTTTCGCTGTTCACTTTCGCCATGCTGATGCTGGTGACGGCGGATAATCTCGTTCAGATGTTTTTCGGCTGGGAGGGGGTCGGCCTCCTGTCCTATCTTTTGATCGGCTTCTGGTATGAGAAGCCTCAAGCCAATGCCGCCGCGATCAAGGCATTCGTCGTCAACCGCGTCGGTGATTTCGGCTTCCTGCTCGGCATTTTTCTCGTTTTCACCCTGACCAATTCGGTTGGCTTCGATCAGATCTTCGCGGCGGCGCCGGGTCTCGCCAATAAGACGGTCCATGTCTTCGGCCTCGACATGGACGCGATGACAATCACTTGCCTGCTCCTTTTCATGGGTGCGATGGGCAAATCGGCCCAATTCCTGCTGCACACCTGGTTGCCCGACGCGATGGAGGGTCCCACCCCCGTCTCGGCGCTTATCCACGCGGCGACCATGGTGACCGCGGGCGTGTTCATGGTCGCGCGGCTCTCGCCGCTTTTCGAACAAGCGCCGGCGGCGCTCTCCTTCGTCACCATCATCGGAGCGACGACGGCGTTTTTCGCCGCGACGATTGCCCTCGTTCAACCCGACATCAAAAAGGTCATCGCCTATTCGACCTGCTCGCAGCTCGGCTACATGTTCGTCGGCCTCGGCGTGGGCGGCTATTCGCTCGGCATCTTCCATTTGTTCACCCACGCATTCTTCAAGGCACTATTATTCCTGTGTGCTGGGTCGGTGATCACGGCGATGCATCACGAGCAGGACATGCGCAACATGGGCGGACTTTGGCGAAAGCTTCCCTTCACCTTCGCCATGATGACGATCGGCACCTTGTCGATCACCGGGTTTTCCTACACGGCGGGCTATTTTTCCAAGGACGCGATCATCGAGGCCGCCTTCGCGTCGGATCGCAGCGGCGCCTTCTACGGCTTTCTGCTGACGACGCTGGCCGCCGGGCTCACCTCCTTCTATTCGTGGCGGCTGGTCTTTTTGACGTTTTTTGGCGCCCCGCGCTGGACCGCCGCCGGGCCTGGGTCCGGGCACGATCATGCCGCGCATGACCACGGGGCGCATGGTCACGAGGGGAACGCGTTCGATCCGCATGAATCCCCTCTTTCCATGCTCATTCCATTGGGCGTTCTAGCCCTGGGCGCCTTGTTCGCGGGCGTCGTCTTTTCGCATGATTTCATCGGCGGGGGCGCCGGTGAATTTTGGAAGGGGGCGCTTTATCTTGGACCCTATAAGCATCTTCTCGAAGCTCGCGAAGACATTCCAGGGATCGTGAAGCAGCTCCCCACGCTGTTGATGATCTTCGGATTTTTGGTCGCGGTGTTGTTCTACGTTCTGGCGCCGGCGATCCCGGGGCGCTTGGCGCAAGGCGCCCGGCCTCTCTATGAGTTTCTTCTCAACAAGTGGTATTTCGATGACCTCTACGACATGATTTTCGTGCGCCCGGTTTTTTGGCTCGGCCGGCTATTCTGGAAAGGCGGCGATGGCGCCATCATCGACCGGCTCGGCCCCGACGGCGTCGCCGCTTGGGTCGTCGATATGACCGGACGCGCCGTCAAGCTGCAAAACGGCTACATCTACACTTACGCTTTTGCCATGCTCGCCGGTCTCGCCGCCCTCATCACGTGGTATGTCGTCACGGGAGTTCGCTGATGTTTGGCTTCGGCATTTTATCCTGCATCGTCTTCTTGCCGCTCGCCGGCGCGGGGTTTATTCTCGCCCTCCGCGGTAATGACGAAGCCACCTTGGAAAATGCCCGCCGCGCCGCGCTCGGGACGACACTCATCGTCTTTTTCTTGTCGCTTTATGCCTATGCGAAGTTCGATCCATCCTCCTCCGCTTTTCAATTCGTCGAGGAGAAACACTGGTTCGGCCACGGCCTTGTCTACAAGATGGGCGTTGACGGACTATCGTTTCCTTTCGTCTTGCTGACCACTTTCTTGATGCCGATCTGCATTCTCGCGTCGTGGCACTCGATTCAGAATCGCGTCAAGGAATATATGATCACCTTCCTTGTTATGGAAACCCTGATGACCGGCGTTTTCTGCGCCCTCGATCTGCTGCTCCTCTATCTTTTCTTCGAGGGCAGCCTCGTCCCGATGTTCCTCATCATCGGAATCTGGGGACACGCGAGACGGGTCTACGCGAGTTTCAAATTCTTTCTCTACACGCTCGCTGGATCGCTGCTGATGCTGCTTGCGATCATGGCGATGTATGGCGTGGCGGGGACGACCGACATCGCCGTCTTGCTGCAAACCCATTTCCCTTCGTCGATGCAGAAATGGCTGTGGCTCGGTTTCTTCGCCTCGCTCGCCGTCAAGACGCCGATGTGGCCGGTCCACACCTGGCTTCCGGACGCCCATGTCGAAGCCCCGACAGCGGGCTCCGTCCTTCTTGCCGGCGTCCTCCTCAAAATGGGCGGCTACGGCTTTCTTCGCGTCTCCTTGCCGATGCTCCCGGAGGCTTCGGCCTATTTCGCGCCGCTCGTCTTCGCATTGTCGATCATAGCGATTATCTATACCTCCCTTGTTGCCTTGGCGCAGGAGGACATGAAAAAGCTCATCGCCTATTCCTCGGTGGCGCATATGGGCTTCGTTACGATGGGCCTCTTCAGCATGACCGCGCAAGGCGTGCAGGGCGCCGTCTTTCAGATGGTCTCGCATGGCCTCGTCTCGGCCGCCTTGTTTCTTTGCGTCGGCGTCCTCTACGACCGCCTGCATACCCACGAAATCGCGGTCTATGGCGGTCTTGCCGCCCGCATGCCGCTCTACGCGGCCGTTTTCATGATCTTCACGCTCGCCAATGTCGCCCTGCCCGGCACCTCCGGCTTCATCGGCGAGTTCCTGACGTTGCTTGGCGCGTTCAGGATCAACAGCTTGGTCGCGTTTCTGGCCACCACCGGCGTTATCTTGTCGGTCTCCTACGCGCTCTATCTTTATCGCCGCATCATCTTCGACATTCTCGACAAACCGAGCCTTGCGTCGATTCGCGATCTCTCGTGGCGCGAGGCCACACTGTTCGCGCCGCTGGTCGCACTGACGATCTTCTTCGGCATTTACCCGGCCCCGGTTTTGGAGGTTTCAGCGGCCGCCATAACCACCCTCATCAAAGGCCATGGCACAGCCCTCGATGAGCCCAAGACGGCCGCGCTCTTTCACCTAAAGGCCGAATAGAATGGCATCGCTCTCCCTGGCCCTCGCGCATTGCTTGCCGGAACTCATTCTGGCGGCGGGCGTTCTCGTGCTCGTGCTGCTCGGGGCTATCCGCGGTAAGGAATCGAACCGGCTGGTAACCGAGATCGCCGCCGGTCTCCTCGCCGCCGCGATTGTGGTCATCCTGCTCGGCGGCAAGACGAATGCTATCGTCTTCAATGGCGCCTTCATTAACGACGGGTTCGGGCGTTTCATGAAGGTGCTGACGCTCGCCGGATCGCTCGTCACCTTGGTCATGAGCCGGAATTTTCTGGCCGCCGAAAAAATCGACAAATTCGAGTTTCCTATCCTCATTCTTTTGTCGACGCTCGGGATGTTGATGTTGATTTCGGCGGCTGGCCTCATCGCGCTTTATCTCGGGCTCGAACTGATGTCGCTTGCCCTCTACGTCCTCGCCGCGTTCCATCGCGACAATATCAGGGCTTCGGAGGCCGGCCTCAAATATTTCGTGCTCGGTGCGCTGTCGTCTGGGATGCTGCTCTATGGCGCTTCCCTGCTCTATGGTTTCGCGGGCACCGTTTCCTTCGCCGGCATCGCCGAAACCATCAACGGACAGGCTTCGCTAGGCGTCGTCTTCGGACTTGTGTTCCTGATGGCCGGGCTCGCGTTCAAGATGTCGGCGGTGCCGTTCCACATGTGGACGCCGGATGTCTACGAAGGCGCGCCGACGCCGGTGACCACGTTTTTTGCCACGGCGGTGAAGATGGCCGCCGTCGCCATCACGCTGCGCGTGATCCTGACCGCGTTTCCGGCCATTGCCCCGCAATGGCGGCAGATCGTGATATTCCTTTCCATCCTGTCGATGGTGCTCGGCGCCTTCGCCGCGATCGGCCAGACCAACTTCAAGCGCCTGATGGCCTATTCCGCGATCGGCCACATCGGCTTTGCCCTCGTCGGTCTCGCGGCGGGGGGAGAGGCCGGCGTTGCCAGCGTGCTCGCCTATATGGCGATTTATCTCGTCATGACGCTTGGCACCTTCGCCGGAATCCTGTCGATGCAGGTTAACGGTGCGGGCGTCGAAAATATTTCCGATCTTTCCGGACTCGCCCGGACCGACGGGGGGATGGCGTTCTTTCTCGCGACGATGATGTTTTCGTTGGCGGGGATACCCCCGCTCGCGGGGTTTTTCGCCAAATGGTATGTTTTCAACGCGGCGATCCAGGCGCAGCTTTACCCGCTTGCGATCATTGGCGTTCTGTCGAGCGCGGTCGCGGCGTTTTATTACCTCCGGATCGTCAAGATCATGTATTTTGACGAGCCGGCGCCCGCATTCGATAGGCCCGCGCCCGCGCTGCGTATCGTGCTTGCGGCGAGCAGCATTCTCGTGGTGTTCTTGTTTGCTTATCCTGGCCTCTTCATCGCCGCCACCAACGCGGCGGCGCAGTCTTTGTTTTGAATTTTCAGCCTATGGGGGTTTTGCCCTGTATCGTCTCGCCGGAGCGGCCCAAGATAATGCGTTCCGTGTGGTCCGCTATGACCAGGTCGCCTCGACCAATTACGAGGGCTTGACGCATGGCCAGAAGGGCGATCCCGGCCGTCTATGGGTGGTCGCCGATACCCAGACCGAGGGGCGCGGCCGCAATGGCCGCGTCTGGGCGTCACCGAGGGGCAATCTTCATGCGAGCCTGCTCCTGATTGATCCGGCGCCGCCGCACAGGGCCGCGGAACTCGGCTTTGTGGCCGGCGTCGCGGCCGCCCACGCGCTGCGCGAAATCCTTGGCGGGGATCGGGGTATTACGATCAAATGGCCGAACGATGTTCTCCATGACGGCGCCAAGCTTTGCGGAATATTGTTGGAAAGTGCAAATCTCCCCGATGGGCGCCTCGCGTGCGTCGCCGGTGTCGGCGTGAACTGCCGCGTGCATCCCGCCAATACGCCTTATGAAGCAACCAATCTCTCGGCGATCGCCGGCCAGCCAGTTGCGCCTGCGAGAGTGTTCGCGCGGCTTTCCGCGACGATGACGCATTGGCTCGATGTTTGGGCCGCCGGCGCCGGCTTTGCAGCGGTTCGCGCCGAATGGCTCTCGCTCGCCACTGGTCTTGGCGCATGGATCGGCGTGGCGCGGTGCTCGCAAACAATCGAAGGCACGTTTCAAACGATCGATGCGACCGGACGGCTTATTCTCGAACACGCGTCCGGTCAGGTGGCGATCGAGGCGGGCGACGTTTTCTTTTCGCCGCGGCCGGGCAGCTCTGCCGCGGCCGGGAGATAGAAAGAGCGCATTCAGGCCGCGCGATGCTACCTGACGTGTCGCTTTGTTGCATTTTTTCACGAACCGGTTGGTGCTCGCCGGATCGTGCCGTTAGAGCATGTCCTTAAAGAAGTTGCCCGGCTTTTTCGCTTCCAACATGCTCCAACTCTTTGATTTTGAGCTGCGTCCTTATCGATCAAATGGTTCTAATTGATCGGGGCGCGCTCTAAGGTCGAGGAAGGTTCGTGCAAATGAACGAAGGAAATGACGAGCTCGTCTTTGTGCCTCTTGGAGGTCTGGGCGAAATCGGCATGAACCTCGCGCTTTACGGCTTTGGCCGCAAGGGACACTTGAAATGGCTGATGGTCGATTGCGGGGTGGCTTTCGCGGGCCCCGATCTCTCCGGGATAGACCTCGTCATCCCGGACATAAGCTTCATCGAAAAGATGCGGGCTGATTTAGCCGGTCTCGTGATCACCCATGGGCATGAGGATCACATCGGCGCGGTCGCTGACCTATGGCCGCGGCTTGGGTGCCCCGTCTATGCGACGCGGTTCGCCGCCGCGCTTTTTGAAGCCAAGCGCTTCGCCGAGCCGGGCGCCCCGGATGTTCAAATCACCGTCGTCGCGCAAGGAGCGGTTATCGCGATCGGCCCATTTGACATCGAATTCGTGGCGATGGCGCATTCGATCCCGGAAAGCTCGGCGCTCGCCATCCGCACGCCGCTTGGTACGATCCTTCATTCCGGCGATTGGAAAATCGATGCCACGCCGGGAATAGGCAAGCCGACCGACGCAAAACGTCTTGCCGCGATCGGCGCCGAGGGGGTTTTGGCTCTCGTCTCCGATTCGACCAATATTTTGCGCGAGGGCGTGAGCCCCTCGGAAGCCGACGTCGGCAAGACCTTGCGCGACATCGTCGGCAACGCGTCGGGGCGCGTCGTGGTTACCACCTTCGCTTCCAATGTGGCGCGCATTCGCGCCGTCGCCGAGGCCGCCATGGCGGCAAAGCGCACGGTCGTGCTGGTCGGCCGCGCGATGGAGCGGGTGGTTGCCGTCGCGCGGGAATGCGGCTACCTCGACGGCATTCCGGAATTTTTTTCCCAGGATGCGTTTCCCCACATGCCGCGCGACAAACTGGTCGTCCTGGCAACGGGAAGCCAGGGCGAGAGCCGCGCCGCGATCGCCCGCATCTCGGAGGGCGACCACCCGGTCGTTTCGCTCAATCCAGGCGACAAAGTGATTTTTTCCTCGCGAACCATTCCCGGCAATGAAAGAGAGGTCGGCCGCATTATCAACAATCTCATAAGATCAGGCGTCGAGGTCATCACCGATCGCACCCCGCTCGTCCACGCCTCGGGTCATCCGCGCCGCGGCGAGGTCGCGCAGCTTTACGCCTGGACCAGACCCCAAATCGCCATTCCCGCGCATGGCGAGGACATTCATCTCGCCGAACATGCGGCTTTCGCCAAATTGCAGGGCACGCGGCATGTCATCGCGGCGCGCAACGGAGACGTTGTGCTGCTCGCGCCGGGCCCCCCCGGAATCGTCGGCGAGGCGCCAAGCGGGCGCTTGTGCAAGGACGGCAATAGCCTCGTTCCTTTCGGCGACGAAGCCCTGAAGATACGCCAGAGACTCGCGGTTTCGGGAATAGTGACAATTGCCTTGGCGGTTACCGCGAAGGGCGATCTCGCCGGGGTGCCGGATGTCGTGACGGCGGGGATACCGGCGCGCGCCCGCGACGGCGCCGCGATCGACACGATCGTCGACGACGCGCTGTTCCAGACCTTCGACCATTTGCCCCCGCAAAAGCGGCGCGACGCGGATATTGTCTCCGCCGCGATCGAAAAAGCGGTGCGCAGCGCGGTCGCGGCGGCATGGGGCAAGCGGCCCGCGGTCCATGTTCTGGTCGTCGAGGTGTGATCGCGTGCGGGAGCAATTCGCGTGATCGGGCGACTGAATCATGTCGCCATCGCGGTCCCGGATCTCGCGGCCGCGAGCGCGGTTTATCGCGACGCGCTCGGCGCCAGGGTGAGCGGGCCATTGGCCTTGCCGGGACATGGCGTGACAGTGGCTTTCGTCGAGCTCGAAAACACCAAAATCGAGCTGCTCGAACCGCTCGGCGAGCATTCCCCAATCGCTAAATTCCTGGCTGAAAATCCCGGCGGGGCGGTTCATCATCTCTGCTTCGAGGTCGCCGACATTTTTGCGTCGCGTGAGCAACTCAAGCGCGCGGGCGCGCGCGTCCTCGGCGATGGACGCCCGAAAATCGGGGCGCATGGCAAGCCGGTCCTTTTTTTGAGCCCGAAGGATTTCGCGGGAACCTTGATCGAACTCGAACAGATTTGAACGCCCGATCTCTTGCTCCCCAGCGGTTCCCGGCTTCCGCCACCGTGCGTTTTGCACCGGAAAAACCGCCTCGGCTTAATCCTTTTTTCTCACTCGCTGGCTAAAATTCATACCCTAGTTCAAGGCGTCTCACCGTCGCGAACAAATTTTGCGGGTCCCGCTAAAATCTCGCGCGTTTTTGTAATTTGTGCTTGATTTGTTCTCTATCTGTTGGCATATTGTTTATGCTCTCACCGGTTAAGTCGAGGTTGGCCATGGTCCTTGGATTGCTCCGGCGCCGCGCCGAATGGAAAGCGGCAATCGCGGCCGACGCCCGCCGCCTTATCGAAAGCTTTCACGAACACGCCTATTTCGAGGCGCGCGAACGGGTGCGGGGCCGCTGCGTCGATGGCGGGCGTCCGGCGCGCCATTGGATTGCGGTCAAGCTCGAGATAGCCAGGCGCCAAGGGATTGCGATCGGCCTCGCCGGCGCCGACGCGCGGGCATAATTTCTGTGCGGGGATGCGCCGCAGCGAGACCTGCGAGCGCGGGCGGCGGCCCAAGCGCCTCCCGATCGCATGACACCATGCGAAGGGAAATCGTTCTGGGTTCCAGCCCGCGACCCCCCCACGGCCGCATCCACCAGCGCCGTGAAACTGGCTTCTTTTCACGCGCATCGTGCCCTTTTACAGCGGCAAAGCCAAACACCCCGAACTTGCTTATCCCTCGCCTTCGCTATGCGAAGCTGAATCAGGCCCGGCGGACTCCGCCATAGCCGGCAGGCGACCGAAATTCCTGGATGGAAGCCTTGCCGCGGCGGCGCCGAGCCAGGGCATCCAAGACGTCTGAGCAAAGCGCATCCAGAATAGAAACGGATTTGTGGCCTCCAGGAAACGGCCAAATGCCTCGAAGGAAGGCGCCGCTTGCACGCTAATTGTAATGCGTTCGGCGTCCCTGGCGGGTGAACGGCTACGAACGATCTCGATGTCGAGATTTGGCAGCCGCGCGGTCGCCTTGGTTTCGTCGAAAAAGCCTTGTGGCATTTCTCTTTCCATTTCATTCAGCCAGCGAATGGGGAATCGGCGCCGCAAAAGCCAGGAGGGCGATTGGGCGGCCAAGATACCAGCCCTATCTACCGCAGGCCATGCGCCGCCGTCTAGGCCGTGCCTCGCGAAAGCAAACCAGTTGCGCGAAAAAGCTCGTGCCAAGGCAAAGATGTTAGAGCGCGACCTCATTCACAAACCGGATCATGCCCTAACGCCCTGGACTAGACGGCGTCAGGTCCCAATCGGATGGCTGGCCCTCGGGAACGAAGGCGCCGTCTTCACGCAAGGAGCCGCGCACCGGCTCCGGCGGGACCGGCGCATAGGCGCGCGCTGAGGGCACGCGCGCGGCGGCGGCGAAATAAGCGTCGGGTATGCGCGCGGGCGGCGACGGGCCGGGTCCCACGTGCAACGCTAGCGTGTCGCCGGGGGGGTGTCCTGCCTGAGCGATATCCACATCCTCGTCGATTTCCGGCGGATTGGGCAGACCATCGCGTGGCGGCTCGGGAGTCATGCTTGGCCGAAGTAGAGGCCGGCAGATCCGCCGCGGGCCGGCCGATGTGTTCCCATGCAGCGCGAGATCGACATGGATATGATTATAGTGAAAGATATTGGCGCCGGGACCAAGCACCGTCGTGAATTGGCCGCAAGCGCCGGCATGGACGTCTTGCAGGAAAGCCCGCGTTTGATCGTCGCCCCGGGTCCAATCGCGGACGATCGAAATCTCACGCCCATCCGCGAGACGAAAACCGCCAATGTCGAAGGCATTGCCAAAAGCATGTTCGGAAATGCGTCCGCCCGGCTGATTGTTCATCGTCCGGCAGCTGTAGGCGCCCATCGAAACGATTTCGGCCACCGGCTGACCGAAACGCGCCCGCGCCGCCGGCTGCACGGTCTCGACGAGCCACGCATTGAGCGCGGCGATCATCGGGCAGTCGAGCGTATAAACCGAATTGAAGCGCACCGCGCCATCGAGCAACGCGCTCACCTTGAAGGGCCGGGTCAGGCCGCAAATACCGGGGCCGTCGATCTCGCGGGCCGGCTGGACATAGGCCGAGACATGGATGAGTTTTTGGGCGAGACAGGCGGCTTCCGCCGCGCCGCGCCACGCTGGCCGGCGAGGCCTCTCGTAATTCGAGCAGCCAACCAGCGCCAACAGCAAGGCCCCGGCAACGGCAAATGGCAGAACGCGACGCGCCATCGCCAAGACATGCGCGCAATATCTTAATCGGCGCTAAAGCATCGCGGTTAATGGATTTGCAACCACGCCGTGCAACGAGGCGAAGGTCATGCCGACAATCGAAGCAACGCCGGAGATCGTGATCGATCAATCCGAACTCGCCTTTTCCTTTGCCCGCGCGGGCGGCCCCGGCGGACAGAATGTCAACAAGGTGGAGACCGCCGTGCAATTGCGCTTCGACGTGACCCATTCGCCTTCTCTCGACGAAGCGGTGAAACGGCGTCTTAAGCGGCTCGCCGGTGCAAGGCTCACCAAGGACGGCGTGCTGGTGATCTTCGCGCGGACGCACCGTTCGCAGGAGCGGAACCGCCAGGACGCGCTCGCGCGGTTCCTTCGCTTGATCGCGGCGGCGGCGAAAAAGCCGGAATTTCGCGTGAAAACCCGTCCGGGCCTCGCGGCCCGCGAACGCCGCATCGAAACCAAGGTCCGGCGCGGCGAAACAAAGCGCCTCAGAAATATCCCGGTCGAGTAAGCCACGTGCCATGAAGCTCAAGCGGCGCCTCCTCCATCGCTGGACCGGACAGACCAGCACGAAAGGACCTTGAACATCGCCGGGGGGGGCGTCGCCATATTTGGCAGAGGATGGCGCCGGGGAGCGGCGCGACGGCCCCTCCCCAGGATAAGATCGAGTCGTTCGTTAATAGTATAAGTCACGCGAGGTTGTGGCGCTCTAGAATGAAATCCTTCCGGACGATTTTCTCGACCGGCCGCGGCTGTCGCGCATTTATTACGCGGGTAAGTTCTACGCCTATCCGCTGAAGGCTTTCGAGGCCCTGCGCAATCTCGGCCTTGGGCAAAGCATCGCCCGCCTTGCCTCCTATGCCCATGCCCGCGCGTTTCCCATCCGCGATCCCAAGACCTTCCATCAACGGATGCGCAATGAATTCGGCGAACGGCTTTTTTCGATCTTCTTCAAGACCTATACCGAAAAGGTCTGGGGCATGGATTGCGATGAGGTTTCGGCCGATTGGGCGGCCCAGCGAATTAAGGGGCTCAATCTTTCGAAGGCGCTCATTGATGGCGTGACGCGCTCCTTGGGATTTAAGCCGCGGGGCGGCGCCGGCGCCAAAACCCTGATCGAATCGTTTCGTTATCCGCGCCGGGGCCCCGGCATAATGTGGGAAGCCGCCGCCGGTGAAATCAAGGCGTCCGGCGGCCGCATTCTCATGGATCGCAAGTTCGAGAAGCTCAGTTTCGATTCGGAGCGGAGAACTTGGACCGTGGAAACCACCGGCGGCAACGGAACAAGCGAAACCTTTCAGGCGCGCCATGTCGTCTCGTCGGCGCCGATCCCGGAACTCCTTTCCGCGCTCAGTCCCACGCCGCTCACTCTGTTCCATGCGCGCGCTCAAATACCGCGATTTTCTCACCGTAATTCTGATCGGCCGGCCGCAATCGGCCTCGCCGCTGCAGGGTGCTCCTACAATCTTTTCATCCGCGCTTGCCGCCGAATGGCGTAACCGGATGCAAATACTGATGGATTTGAGGCTCGCGGACCAAAAGAGCTTCGCGCCCTTAAGTGCGCCCGAAAGTGCGGATTTGCCGCGATTGTCGCAAGAGGGAGTGCGGCGGCTCTGCGCGCGAGGGGATGCGCCCGCCTGGATAATCGCGCCGATCGAACACGGCAAGGAACTCCCGGCCGGGATTGAAATGAAATTATGGCGATTGCCCGAGCCGCAATTCCAATCGACCAAGGGCGACGGCGCTTACGTCTGGCGGAAAATCGACGCCTTTGGCATGATTCCATGCGCTGGGCAGGAGCCGGCCGGATTGAGAACGCTCAAACAGAAATGACCCGGCCACCGCGAAAGGCATGGCCCGCCGCCAGGCTTTTGTTGGGCTCGGGCAAGCCACGCACGAGCGTAGGGCGTCCAAAAAGAAGCCTTTGCCATAGCTTTAGTGGAAATATATGCTCGGCGGCGGCGAGGGAACATTAGGGAGGAAACGATGAAGGGCCGTGCTCGATACGCACTCATGGCGGGGATCATCGCCGCCGCGTGCTCGATCGCCGCGCCAATTGCGCGGGCGGACGAGACGTGCCTCTCGCCCTATACGGCCGCGCTCATCAAGGGCCAGGAGGCCTATCTGCATGTCTGGACGCTGGGTGAAAAAGATCTCGGCGACGAGTCCGACAAGCTTGTGACGATCGACGTCGACCCCAAATCGAAATCCTACGGCACGGTGATCAACAGCGTGTCCGTCGGCGACCGCGGCGAGGCACACCACATGGGCTTCACCGACGACCGCAAATATCTTTGGGCCGGGCGCCTCGACGACCGCAAGATTTTCGTCTTCGACGTCGGCACCGATCCCTCAAAGCCAAGACTCGTCAATACGATCACGGACCTCACAGAAAAGACCGGCTACGTCGGCCCGCATACGTTTTATGCCATTCCCGGCCGCATGGTGGTCGGCAGTTTATCGAACGATAAGACCCGCGACGGCGTCACCGGCCTCGCGGTCTATAACAACAAGGGGGAGTTTCTCTCCGCCCATCCAATTCCCACCGGTAACGGCGGCGACGGCTATGGCTACGACATCGCCATCAACCCAAAGAAGAACGTGCTTTTGACATCGAGCTTCACCGGCTGGAACAATTACATGAGGGACCTCGGCGAACTCATCAAGGATGCCGAGGCGATGAAGCATTTCGGCAACACGATGGTGCTGTGGAACCTCAAATCCATGCAGCCGGAGAAAATCTTCAGCGTTCCCGGCGCGCCGCTCGAAATCCGCTGGTCGCTGAAAGAGGGCGACGATTGGGCGATCACCGCCTCGGCGCTGACCTCGAAACTCTGGCTCGTCAGCCACGACGCCAACGATGAATGGCAGGCCAACGAAGTCGGCACGATCGGCGATCCCGCAAAAATTCCGCTGCCCGTCGATATTTCGATCGCGGCCGACGCCAAGACTTTTTGGGTGAACACATTCATGGATGGAACGACCCATTTGTTCGACATTTCCGATCCAACAAAGCCGGTGCAGATCTACGAGAAAGTCACTGGCAAGCAGGTCAACATGATTTCCCAAAGCTGGGACGGAAAGCGCGTCTATATCACCTCCTCGCTGTTGGAACATTGGGACAAGAAGGGCGCCGACAACGAGCAGGTCCTGCGCGCCTACGACTGGGACGGCAAGGATTTGACGCTCAAATTCGAGGTCGATTTTTTTGGCCAAAAGCTCGGCCGCCCGCATCACATGAAATTTTCGGGCCCGCTCGAGAAAGCCGTGCTCGACATGCCGGGCCGCGCGGCATCGCGGTGACCAATCGCGCGACAGGAGCGCGTCTTTTCAGGCCGTGCTGGAAAGGTTTGATCGCGGCGGTGGGGATTGTCGCGGCCGTCCTGCCGCTCCGCGCGGGAGAACCAACGGGACTGCCGCCGCCACCAGGAAGCTACACGCTCGACCATATTCAGCGCGTGCCCGCGGGAATCGTGCTCGAAGGCACGCGGTTTCCCCGCGCGCTCTCCCGCTACACGACGGGAGCGATAACGCTTTTTGCGTTTTTTTATTCCTATTGCGCCGATCCAAGCGGCTGTCCGCTTGACTGGGACGCTTTCGAGAACGTGCGGGAAGGCATCATCGCGCGCCCCGAATTGCACGGACAAGTCAGGCTCGTCTTCATGAGTCTCGACCCGGCACATGATACGCCGGGGATGCTCATGGGCTTTGCGCGCCACTACGAAGCGAGCGCGTCCATCGTGCCCTGGCATTTCCTCACCACCTATTCCAATTTGTTTCTAAAACCCGTGCTGCGCGACATGGGCGAGGAGATTTCCATCAATCGCGAAGCGTCGGGCGGTGGCGGCGTCGTCATAAATCATCTTCCAAAAGTGTTTTTGATCGACAAGCAGGGCTTTGTCCGCGAGATCTATTCGAACCAATCGCTCGATCCCGCCATGATCCTTGGCGACATCGAGACGCTGCTGCTCGAAGAGTCGAAGGCCAACGGACATAAGGAATGAGGTCATCGCCAAAAAAAACTCGAGGCTCTTGCGCTCCCTGATCTTTACAATATTAAAATGCGTTTGGACGCGCGGCGAAGAAGGGGAAGTTTCGCCGCGTCTTCGTCAGGATACTTAAATCCACAGCCATAGAGCGCTTTATTTATCATCGTTTTGTTTTATCTGCTTTTCTTTGCCTAACAAAAGCGGCAGAATACGCAAGAACGAAACATAAACAATAACCGCCGTAACGATAAATCTGGCGTATCCGGTTTCATAACTCAAATCCAAGATAGCTCCGGCAGCAAGCGCTCCCAACAAGATTACCAAAAGCACCCCGTAGAGCTTTTTGTATACTTCTGGCTGCTTGACCGCCAAAACGGTTATCCCAGCCGCCACTCCGGCAATTATTCCGAGGAGCGCTCCGGCGACCGTCCCATTCAGCAGTCCGCCCACGATTTGCCCCTGTCGATTAACCAGCACCCAATGTGGAAACGGAGGTTGCCAAATGCAATCTCCTCTGCTCAAATTGGCCGCACTTGACGAGCATCCAGCATGCTGAAACGTGCCAAGTCGCGTCCATAAGGCACTGTGACTATTCGATTTGGCGGGCGTAGTTCAATGGCAGAACGGCAGCTTCCCAAGCTGCATACGAGGGTTCGATTCCCTTCGCCCGCTCCAAGCGTTGCGACCGATCGTCCGGAAAAGTGACGCCGCCTCAAGCATAAGCCGTGAGAAGCCGCAACGAATAATCCCGTGATGAAGACGATCGCGGCTCAAGCATGATCCATATCGCATCACCGGCTTTCAATTTTGAAGTTTGTGTTCCGGCGTCCTTGCTCTCCCCACCGGTATCAATAGCGCACCTGCACATATTCGCCGGGCGCGTCGCAGATCGGCGGCAGATCACCATCGCCTGGCAGGCGCGCCGGCACTTTCTTGCGCGATTGGCGCTTGGTCCATTTGATCCAGTCAACCCACCAGCTGCCTTTGTGTTTGGTTGCGGCTGCGACCCAATCCTCGAACTCGCCGGCCGGTGCCTTGCCCCGCCAATACTGATATTTCGGCTTGCCGGCCGGATTGATAACTCCCGCTATGTGGCCGGAACCGGCGAGCACGTAGCGGACCTTGCCGCCAAGAAACTTGGCCCCGATGAAGACGGATTTCGCCGGGGCGATATGATCCTCGCGCGTCGCCAGATGGTAGACGGGTATCGTGACTTTCGAAAGATCGAGGATCTTGCCGCCAAACTTCGCCTTGCGCTTCGAGAGCCTGTTCTCGAGATAGCAGTGGCGCAAATACTCAAGATGGTTGGCCGCGGTCATCCTTGTCGAATCCGAGTTCCATGCCAATAGATCGAAAGCAGGCGGCGGCTTGCCCTTCATGTAATTATTGACCACAAAGGACCAGATGAGATCCTCCGGCCGGAGCATGTTGAAGGCCGAAGCCATCGCCGACGCATCGAGATAGCCGGTCGGCGCCATTTTTTTCTTGAGCGCGCGCAAACTCTCCTCGTCGACAAAGATCCTTAGATCGCCGGCTTGACTGAAATCGGTCTGGGTTGTGAAGAATGACGCGCTCGTGATCCGTCTATCGCCGGTCTCCGCCATATAGGCGAGCGTCATGGCCAGCAGGGTCCCGCCAATACAATAACCAATCGCGGTTACCTTGGATTCGCCGGTTGCTTTTTCGATTGCATCGAGCGCGGCAAAAATGCCTTCCCTCATATAGGCTTCGAATCCCTTGTCGCGATGGCGCGTGTCGGGATTGACCCACGATATCATGAAGACGGTGTGGCCTTGCGAGACCGCGAAGCGCACGAAGCTTTTTTCGGGGTTCAGATCGAGAATATAGAATTTATTGATCCACGGAGGAACGATGAGCAAAGGCCTCTTGAAAACCGTATCGGTCGCAGGCGCATATTGAATGAGTTCCATGAGATCGTTGCGAAAGACGACTTTACCGGGCGACGCCGCGATATTGACGCCGAGTTCGAACTTCGAGGTATCGCATTGGCTGATTTTAAGCGTGCCTTTGCCGGCCTCCATGTCCTGCGCCAGCAGCGCGGCGCCACGGGCAAGATTGTCGCCGCTCGACGCCCAGGTTTCCTTGAGGAGCTCCGGATTGGTGGCGAGGAAATTCGAGGGCGAAAGGGCGCTCGATATCTGCCGCAGATAGAATTTTGCCTTGTCGCGAACGTGCGGATCGACATCGCTCGCGCGCAGGACAAGATCCCCGGCCCAATGCGAGACGATGGCGTGCGCCTGCCGCAGGAAATCGAAGAACGGACTCTCACGCCATTCCGGCGCGGCGAACCTTTCGTCCGAAGGGTCATAAGGCACGAACGGATCTTCGAATTCGCCGGCCATACGCCGCAAACTGTGCGCCCAAAGGCCAAGGAGCTTTACCGTCAAGGAGGATTGCGCTTCGAGGGTCCGGGCGGGGTCGCTCAACCAATGTTCGGCAATGCGGCTGATCGAACGAAGCGCGTCGGCAACTCCGTTTGACACATTACTTTTGGCCTCGTTGCCTTCCGCCGGCTTCAAATACGCGGCGAGCGTTCTGCCGCCCTGTTCCACGAGCCGCGCCAAATTATAAGACAAGCGTTCAAAGTCGGGTGCGCCCTCCATTTCACGCGAGGCTCTCCGCGCGGCCGGGGCGGGAGCGGCCACCGTGCGGCGGGCTCCGGCAGGGCCTCGCGCCGGAGCTTTGCGATCAGGGCCGGCAGACGCGTCAGCCGCGACCGCTGGCGCAACCCGCTTGGACGCGGCGGGTTTCGGCGATGCTCCGGCCTTGGCCCATGTCGTAATTTCAGCCTTCGGCGGCGTGAGCTGGCGCTCGATCCGCCCGGCCTCCAAGCGCTTGATTTTTCTCGCCGTCATTGGATTTTCCGCGCTTTCGCGCGGCTCAAAACGCCGGTTCCGGAATTGCAAGATCCGCGAAGCGTTTCGTCGCGGTTCCGACACAATAAACTTGGATTATGCCGATAGGCAACCAAACAAAGCTCCGGCACTGGAACGCTGAAATGAAACGAAACCGGCTCCTTCACCTTTACGCGCGGCCCGTGACGCGGGTGGCGCTTGCCGGGATTTGTTTTGGCTTTGGCCCACTTGCTCATGCGCAAGAGGCAAAGCCGGGCGGCTCGCCGCTTGACACCGTGATGCACGCGAAAATTTGGGCCGACGTCCCGGAAGCAAGGGATTTCGTGCGCGAGACACGGCCGCCGCCGGACAGTCTCGCCTATCAGCCGGTAACTGGAACCGATCCCGAACGGCCGAAGCTCAGAACCCAGTTGGGGCTCGAGTCCCTGGAGAGCGAACTTGAGCGCGCGGCCTCGCACAACCATGGGAAGGCCGGAAAACACGTGGGCATCAAAAAGTCGGTCGTCGTCAAAACAGTCAAGCGCGAGTAGTGTTGCGTGGATCGAGGCCGCGTGTCCGTTCGCGGCTCCATTGACATTGGCAGCAGGCGAGTTCACGCGATCAGGCCCGCCAGATTCTGAAAGACAGCATCGCTTTGCCTCGCCGGAACTTGCCAGCGCAAGGCAAGCAACGGGGCTTTGGCGAAATTGGCGAGCGTCGCCAATGTCGCGTCGAGCGGCACCGGGGCACCCTCGGTCTCGCTGACGACAATGGCGCGCAGATCGAGCGCGTGTCGCAAAATCACCTCCTGCGCGGAAAGGACATGGCTAAGCGTCCCGAGATAACTGCCAGCGACGAGGATCAATGGCAGGTTGAGCAAACTCATCAAATCCAGCACCGTGTGGCGCGCGTCGAGCGGGACCATGATGCCGCCGATGCCTTCGATCAGGAGGGCGCCATCGTTTCGCGCGATTGCCTCGCGGCAGAAATCGGCGACGGCTTGAAAATCGATTGCTTTATTTTCTGCCCGCGCCGCCATGTCCGGGGAAAGCGGCGCGCGAAAGCGCCACGGCGAGACGCGTTGGAGTTCCTCCGATGTGACTTCGCGGCCTAGTGCCTCGAGGAGCACAGCCGGATCGCTACCGCAAGGTGCCCCTGGATCGAAGCCGCTCACGAGAGGTTTCAACGCGGCGACCGGTTGTCCGAGCCCGCGGAAATAACGGATGAGGCCTGCGGCGACAAAAGTCTTGCCAACACCAGTCCCGGTGGCGGTTATGAAGACTGCGGACACTTGGGGATTTCCTTGCGCGCGGGCGCAAACGCGACGAGAGCCCGCACGGCATCGGCGAGGCGGGTGATCTCGTCGTCGGGATGCAAGGCAGTGAAGGCGAAGCGCAGCCGCGCGGTGCCAACCGGGACCGTCGGCGGACGGATCGGCGTCACGAGGAAACCTTCCTCCGCCAGTTTGTTTGATGCTTGCACTGCCGCCTCCGGCGCGCCGAGGACAAGCGGAACAATCGGACTTTGCGCCTCGGGAAGGCCGAGACGAGAGGTGAACGCCCGCGCCTTGGCGAGAGGTTTTGCGGTCAATCCGGGCTCGCTTTCGATGATCGTCAAGGCGGCGATCGCCGCTGCCGCCATGGCGGGAGGCAAGGCGGTCGAATAAATCAGAGTCCGCGCGCGAGTCTTCAGCAAATCGATCACGGCCCGGGACGCGCATAAATAGCCGCCATAGCCTCCGATCGCCTTGGACAAGGTCCCCATTTGCAATGGCACCAGCGCGCTGCCGCCAGCCGCGAATGCCGAGCCGCGGCCGTTGCCGGTCACGCCGAGGCCATGCGCGTCATCGGTCATGAGCCAAGTATCGAAGGCGGCGCAGAGGGCCGCGAGTTCCTGCAAGGGGGCAAGATCGCCGTCCATGGAAAACACCCCGTCGGTGACGAGCAACGCGTGGCGAAAGCGCGACCGGTTTTCACTGAGCAACGCTTGTGCGTGACCAACGTCGTTATGCCGGAACGCCAACGTCCGCGCGCGCGACAAGTTTGTCCCCGCCCAGAGGCAGGCATGCGCGAGTTCGTCGATCAAAATCAGATCAGGCGCGCCCGCAAGCGCCGGAACAATGCCGGCATTGGCGAGGTAGCCGGAGCCGAAAACGCAGGCGGCTTCGGTTCCCTTGAGCCGCGCGAGCCTCTCCTCCAGCTCGCGAAATAAAGGATGATTGCCGGTGACGAGGCGCGACGCGCCGGCGCCCACGCCATATCGCGCAATCGCGGCCGTGGCGGCGCTCTTTAGCGCCGGATGGTGGGAAAGGTTGAGATAGTCGTTGCAGGAGAAGGACAGCAAGCGGCGGCCCTCGCGCTTGACCCATGGGCCTTCCCCGCGAAAACTCTCGGCAAGCGTGCGCCGCAAAGAGGCGCGCTCGATCTCCGCCAATTTGGAATAAGCAAAATCATCCAAGGACCGCATCGGCATCTTGTTCTCGTTAAGGTGGACGTTGACGCGGAGCTAATCCCACCGCCTTGCAGCACGCCAAAGAATCCATTGCCTTCGCCATTGCGGCAGCTCGATGACGGTATTGAAGGGTTCGTAGCCGGGCTTTTCCATCAGCCGCAGATATGGCTCGCAAAGACAGGCGGGCAAGAACGCCGGGCGGCTTTTTTTGGGCAAGCCGGGGAGCCCGGCATAAAAAATATCGAGATGCGCGCGGGCAACGGCGCGCAGATCCGCAAGCGCAGCGAGGATCCCTTCCGAGGCTTGGCCCGCGACAAGATCGTCGCGGTCCGCCCCATGCGCTTGCAAAATCCCGGCCGGGACAAAAACCTGGCCGCGCGCGGAATGCCAAGGCAGTGCCCGGATCAGCCCGGTGATCCCATAGGCAATCCCAGCATGGAGGGCGGCGTCGCGGCTCGCCGCCGGCTTCTCGCCTTCGAGGATCAGCGCGGCGAGGCGGAAAAGATTTCGAGCATGTCGCGTTTGCATAGGCTTCCAGCGCTTCGACCGACTGCGTCGGTTCGCCGTAAAGGTCCTGCCCCCGCGCGACAATCAATTCGCGGAGAGGCGCTTTTGGCAGATCGAAGCGCGCGATCGTATCGAGCAGGGCGGCGGCGACGGGATTGGCCTTGGCCTCGCCCGCCCCTTCGAGCACGTCCCGCCACCATTGGAACCGGATTTCGCCGAGCAAGGGCTCGGAGACAATTTCGCGCACGCGGGCGATTTCGAGGCTGAAAGCATAGAGAGCGTGGATGTGCCGCCGCGGCTCGGGCGGAACAAAAAGGCTCGCGAGCCAGCGGTCTCGATCGTCGCGGCGGAGCAGTCCCTCGCAATAGGCGTAATCCCCGTTTGGCGGCGTCTCCCGCCCGCGCATCAAGGCACG
Source organism: uncultured Alphaproteobacteria bacterium (assembly GCA_963706215.1). GTDB lineage: Bacteria > Pseudomonadota > Alphaproteobacteria > Rhizobiales > Beijerinckiaceae > Methylocapsa. The sequence continues at coordinate 2,637,619 of OY970154.1, forward strand.
GCCAGAAGGGCCGCCGCGACGCGCCGCCTTTCGCCGAGCAGAATCGAATAGGTGCGCGCGGCGGCCCCTGTCGGCATCGGCTCCGCCCTGATGCCCGCTTCGGCTAGCCGTTTGCGAAGAGGGGCTTCGAGCGGAACGAGGTCAAGCCCGGTGCCGATCAGGAGATGTTCGATGCTCCGTGGTTCTTCCTGGAAAACCGCTTCGAGCGAGGCGACGCCGATGTCGGCCGGGGTCACCGCGCTCCAGGCGACAATACCGGACGGCAAGGCGAGGATCGAGCCGCGATGCGACATCGTGGCAAAGCGAAAGCCGCCCGCGCCATACCCCTCGATCGCATGGGCGCCGGGCAAAAAACCCGCGTATCTCGGTTCGATCATGGCCGCCTTGCCGGACCGGTTCTGGCCGCCGTGCCGCCGCCCGCGTCTACGCCCGCTGCTTCTTCGCGGGGGTGGCGGCCGGCGCCGGACTCGCGGTGTCGCCGCGCAGGCCGAGGTAGATCAGCATCGGCGAACAAATAAAGACGGAGGAGTAGGTCGCGACGAAAATGCCCCAGATCATCGCGATCGAGAACGAGCGGATCACCTCGCCGCCGAAAACGACGAGCGAGAAAAGGGCGAGAAACACGGTCGTCGCGGTCATGATCGTGCGCGGCAAGACCGCGTTGACCGAAAGATCGATCAGTTGGTCGACCGGCATCTTGCGGTATTTCCGCATCATTTCGCGAATGCGATCGAGCACCACGACGGTTTCGTTCAGGGAATAGCCGACGATGGTAAGAATGGCGGCGATCGATGTCGCGTTGAATTCAAGCCTGGTCAGCGCGAAAAAGCCAACCGTAAGCAAGAGGTCGTGCATCGTCGCGATGATCGCGCCAACCGCGAACTGCCATTCGAACCGGAACCAGAGGTAGCAAAGCACCGCGACGATCGAAACGACAACGCCGAGCGTGCCGGACTGCACGAGTTCGCCGGAGACGCGGGGACCGACGACTTCGGTGCGCCGGACCTCGTAGCCATCGCCGATGGCCTCTTTCATGCGGTTCACGGCGGCCTGTTGCGCGGCATCGCCGCCCGCCTGAAGGCCGAAACGCAAGGTCACCTCGGACGGCCCCCCGAAACCCTGCACCTCGACGTCGCCGAGCTTGAGATGCTCGGCGGTGGAACGCAATTTTGCCAGGTCGGCCACGCCGTTCTTGGCGCGGAGCTCGATCAAGGTGCCGCCGGAAAAATCGATGCCGAAATTCATTCCTAGGGAAAGAAAAAGCACGACCGAGATAATCGAGAGGAGCGCCGAGAAAGGATAGCTCACGCGGCGGAAGCGCATGAACGGAAATTTGGTGTTCTCGGGCGCAAGCCGCAGGAGTTTCATTCGCTAGAGCCTCTTCCGGAACGGCACTCCAGCGGTTGTTGTTGCTCGCGTCGAGGCGGATTGGCTTGCCACATGAAAAACTCTATCCTTTTGCGATCGCGCCTGAAAGTGCCGCGCGGTTTTACCAACCCTTTAAATCGGCAACCTCGTCGGCCGCTGGTAGCGGTACCAGAGCGCGATCATCATCCGGGTCATCGTCACCGCCGTGATGATCGAGGTAAGAATGCCGAGGGCCAATGAGACGGCGAAGCCGCGCACCGGTCCCGTGCCCAAAAAATACAATATGGCGGCGGCGACGAACATGGTGACATTGGAGTCGACGATGGTGGCGAAAGCCCGCTTGAACCCCGCGTCGAGCGCGGAAATGATCGAGCGGCCCATATGTGCTTCCTCCCGGATGCGTTCGTAGATCAAGACATTGGAATCGACCGCCATGCCGATGGTGAGGACGATGCCCGCGATGCCCGGCAGGGTGAGCGTCGCCCCGAGAAGCACGAGGCCGGCAAAAATGAACGAGACATGGACAGCCAGCGCGATATTGGCGAAGACGCCGAATATGCCATAGGTAATCAGCATATAGAAGGCGACGAGGGCGGCGCCGACATAGGCCGCGCGCTTGCCCGCGTCGATCGAATCCTGACCGAGACCCGGACCGACGGTGCGTTCCTCGACAATCGTGAGCTTGGCTGGTAACGCGCCGGCGCGCAAAAGAATCGCGAGATTGTTCGCCGCTTCGACCGTGAAATGCCCGGAGATCTGGCCGGAACCGCCGGTGATGGGACTAATGATGCGCGGTGCGGAGATGACCTTCCCGTCGAGGATGATGGCGAACAATTTTCCGACGTTTTCCGACGTCACCTCGCCAAACCTTTGCCCGCCGCGAATATTAAAACGGAAATTGACGATGGGTTCTTGCGTGCGGGGGTCGAAGCCCGGCTGGGCATCGGTCAAATCCTCGCCCTGCACCATGACGCGCTTCTCCACCGGCAGCAATTTGCCGGGTTGCTCGACGTCTTCCAAAAATTCGACATCGGCGGGATCGGCGCCGGGCACGGCGACAAGGCGAAATTCGAGCTTGGCCGTCGTTCCCAGAATTTCCTTGAGCTTGCTGGTATCCTGCAAACCCGGCACCTCGACGAGAATACGATCGGCGCCTTGCCGTTGGATATTCGGCTCCGTGGTGCCGAGCGCATCGACGCGGCGGCGCAACACTTCGATCGATTGCTCGACGGCGCGGCGGACCTTGCTTTCGACGCCCGCCTCGGTCACCGTGAACTGGATGAGGCCGTTGTCGTTTTCTGTCACCGTAAAGGCCGCGGCGGGCGAACCGGGGGAAAGGCCGCTGCCGGCGGAGGCCGCCAATTGCCGGAGTTTCGGCATGACCCTGCCGCGCTCGTTTGGATCGGGGATGCGCAACTGGACGCCGCGCGGCTGGGCGCCAATCCCGCCGGTGATCGCAACCTTCTGTTCGCGGAGCACCCGGCGGACGCTGTCGCGCAGATTGTCGACAAGACCCTTCACGACCGAATTGCTGTCCACCTCCAAAAGCACATGCGATCCCCCTTGCAGATCGAGGCCAAGCACGATGGCGCGGGCCGGCATCCATCTCGGCAGATGCGATATTAACGCCTCGCGACGGTCCGGGCTCAGAAGACTAGGCACGATGAGGAGAAGCGCGAACGCCGTCATCGCCAGAATGGATACGATCTTCCAGGCCGGAAAACGCAGCATGATGGTGCAAATTCTCGACGGTTATGGGCGCGGCCAAAGCCGGCAGCCCGGAGTTCCTGCTTGTTGCAGGCTTGGATTTAAGCCTGATCCTTGACCGGCTCGCCCTTGGCCCGCACGTCCGTAATCATCGCTCGGAGAATGCGCACCCGGACATTTGGCGCGATTTCGAGTTCGAGCTCCGCATCGTCCACTACTTTTGTCACTTTGCCGATCAGGCCTCCGGTCGTGATCACGCTATCGCCCCGGCGCGTATTCTTAATGAGATTGGCATGTTCCTTCGCCTTTTTGCGCTGCGGCCGGATGACAAAATAATAGGCGATGGCGAAGATCAGCGCGAAGGGCACCAAATTTATGAGCATGTCCGCCGAGGTGGGGCCCACGGCGGTGGCGGCTTGGGCGAAAGCAGGTGTAAACAAAATCCCTTCTCCTTGATCCCGAGTCCTTTAAAGACTTGCGTCCGCCAAGACTTCTGTCTGCATGGCGCGCGAATATAGCCAGAGCGGGCGCGAAAGCAATGGCGCCATGGGCCGCCATCGATAAGCCGGGCAGCCGCGGATCCCGCTGGGTGCGCGGCCGGGCACGGCGGCGGGGATAAGCTTCGCCTATGCTTTGCGAAAGTCTAATCGGCGGGTTTTACGGGTGCAATGAAGCAGCGATGCGGATTTTGTCACTTTAAGAAATGCTCTAAATCCGTGAAGGTCTTCCCTTGAAAGTTCGCAGTAATGACCAGAGTAATCCCCCCATTGCTCGAAGATTCCTCGTCCGCCAAGGCGCTGGAACGGATCGCCGCCGCTCTTGAGGGGCTCGCCGGCGCATCCCCGCCCTGCGATTTCAGCACCGCCGACGCGTTCGTCTTCGCCACTGGGACCGCGACGCTTGTCCCTGTTCCGCGCGTCAATCTTGTCGATATCGGGCTGCTGCACGGCATCGACCAGGCCCGGGACACGCTTCTCGCCAACACGGAGCGTTTCGCCCAAAACTTCGCGGCCAACAACGCGCTTCTTTGGGGCGCCCGCGGCATGGGCAAATCCGCGCTCATCAAGGCCGTGCATGCAACAATCAATGCGCGGCTTGCCGCTTCTCCGGATTCCAAGCCGCTCAAACTTGTCGAGATTCATCGCGAGGACATCGAGGGGCTGCCTCGCCTTATGGCGCTGTTGCGCGGAAAACCCTGGCGCTTTCTTATTTTTTGCGACGATCTTTCCTTCGACGCGGAGGATACGAGCTATAAGTCGCTGAAGGCCGCGCTCGAAGGCGGAATCGAGGGACGCCCAGGAAATGTTTTGTTTTATGCAACGTCGAACCGCCGTCATATCCTTCCGCGCGAAATGATCGAAAACGAACGCGGAACCGCGATCAATCCGGACGACGCCGTGCAGGAAAAGATCTCGCTTTCGGACCGCTTCGGGCTCTGGCTCGGGTTTCATGCCTGTTCGCAAGACGATTATCTCGCGATGGTTTTGGGCTACGCGGAGCATTTCGGTCTTGCTCGCGGGCGCGAAAAAATCGAGCGCGAGGCGCTCGAATGGGCGCTCACGCGGGGCTCGCGTTCGGGGCGGACGGCCTGGCAATATATCCAGGATCTCGCCGGACGATTGGGCAAGGCGGCGGAGTGAGCCGGTCCGTTCAATTTCACGGATCGTGCCCCCGGTGAACGCCGAGGCATCTAGGCATGCATGCGCCGGATGACGTGCTAGTGTAGTGTCTCGTGCAAAAGGTTACAATTTATCCTGGCGCGCGAGCGGTGGCATTTTCAGCGCCGCTCTGCCGCGATTGACCTTGAGGATGATGGCGTTGGCGGATTTTGTCCAGACGAAAGGCGTCGGATCGGCATTGTTGTGCTTGATATAGTCGCGGATGGCGGCTTCAAGTTCCGGCACGCTCGTGAAAACACCGCGGCGAATACGCTCCGTGGTGATCTTTCCGAGCCAGCGTTCGACGAGGTTCAACCACGATGACGAGGTTGGAATGAAGTGGAGGTGAAAGCGCGGGTGTTTGGCGAGCCAATCCCTGACTTCCTGTTTTTTATGGGTCGCGTAGTTGTCGGCAATGCCGTGAATGTCGAGTCGTTTGGGCGTGTTGCGGCCGATGGTTTTTAGAAAAGCCAGAAATTCCTGATGCCGATGGCGCTTCATGCACTGACCGATGACTTCGCCTTTCAGGACATCGAGCGCGGCAAACAATGTGGTTGTCCCGTTGCGCTTGTAGTCATGCGTCAGGGTGCCTTGGCGGCCTTTCTTCATCGGCAAGCCAGGCTGGGTGCGGTCAAGTGCCTGGATCTGGCTTTTTTCGTCGATGCAGAACACCAGCGCGTGTTCCGGCGGGTTCATATACAGGCCGATAACATCTTCAAGTTTTTCGATAAAATGCGGATCGTTGGACAGTTTGAACGTCTTGACCAGATGCGGTTTCAGGCCGTGCGCATCCCAAATCCGCTGCACCGAAGCTTTGCTGACACCGCTGATTTTAGCCATCGAGCGGCAGCTCCAGTGCGTCGCGTGCGCGGGCGGGGTCAAGGTTTTTTCAACGACTTCGGTTTCTTTTGTTGGTGGCAAAGGTTTGAAACTGCGTCCCCGGGGACGATCTTGATAAAGCGCGTCAACGCCGCCTTCGGCAAAGCGGTTGCGCCAGCCGATGATGGTTGGACGCGATGTGCCAAGTTGTTTCGCCAGCGCGTTGGTTGATTTTCCTTCGGCCGCACCTAGAATAATCCGCGCCCGCAAAGCGATGCGCTGCTCCGTCTTGCCGGAACGCGCCAGCCGTGCCAAGGCCGCCTTGTCTGCGGGCGTCATGTCGAGTGCCGGGCTGCCTGTCCACATGCAGCGCAGTATACACGTCCCGGATCACATTGTAAAGCGTTGCGTGAGACTATACACTAACTTGGTGCGCGGTTGGGACAATTCAGCTATAATAATCGGCGAGGCGGCCATGGCGAACCCGGCGGGTGAATCGATTCGAAAATATCTGGCAATTTATGCGCATGTCATCGCCATCAAAGCCGCGGTCGCTTGGAGACGAATAGGTGACCTGCTTTCGGCCGGATCATTGTTCCTGCCCATCCCTGCAGGTGATGGGTGGCAGGCTTTTCCTGATCGAGCTCAGCGCGGAAGGCGCGACCCGCGTGCTTTGTGCCCGAAGCATGCGATCCGCGTGCGGTGGATTCGCGAAGTCCTGCGGAAGGCCTGCGTCGCGCACATGCGCAGTCGCGCTTTTCTCATATTCGCCGGTGTGCTCGCTTTTCCGCCGCAAGCCTCCAGCGCGCCGATTGACGAGTCCCCGCCCTTGCCACGTCCACGCCCAGTCGAGGCGCCCTCCCATCCCGCCCCATACGGCGCCGCGCCGGCGGAACAGGCCAAGCCGGAATCCACCATCGATCAAGCCTGTCTGGATCGTCTCGGCGCCGCCGGAATCGAATTCGAGGCGGTCACGCTTCCACCGGCCGCCAAACCGGGATGCGCTATCGAGACGCCCGTGCGGCTCAAGGCCGTCAAATTGGCGCCGCGGTGGAGAACGTCGATCCGCCTGCCCGATGAGCCGACGCTTTCCTGCCGGTTCGGTGAACGGTTCGGCCATTGGCTGCGCGACCTCGTCGCTCCGCTCATTGCCGGCGCGCTCGCGGTCGAACTCAAGTCGGTTCGCACCGGGCCGGGTTACGAATGCCGCAACCGCAACCGCGCCGAGGTCGGCAAGATCAGCGCGCACGCGTCCGGTCTCGCGGCCGACGTCGCGAGCTTCGAACTCGCGAATGGCAGAACGCTGGCCATCAAGCCCAATGGGGATGAGCATCTGCGTGCCACGGTCGATGCCATCCGCGTCGCCGCATGCGGGTGGTTCACGACGGTGCTCGGGCCGGGTTCTGATGCGGCGCATGCCGATCACATGCACGTCGACATCCTGCAGCACGGGTCGAGCGACCGCTGCCGCATCTGTCAGTGAGGCAATTGCCGCGGATCAATCAGCATTTCGGGCGTTGCCAACACGCGATGCGGCGTTCCCATGCAAGCTTCAGCTATCAGGCAGGAAGCTGGAAGAAGTCAGGCCGAGTGATCGCCAAGGTAGAATGGCATCCGGGCGAGCTTTATCCGCGTGTCGGCTTCATCGTCACCAACCTGGCGCGGCGTGCCGAGAACATCGTCGCCTTCTCGCGACACGTGCGAGCAATGAATTAAGGAGGGGAAAGGCGCGATCAAATGGACACGGCTGTCGTTCCGTTCGTTCGCCGCCAACGCCGTCCGTCTTCAGCTGCATGCGCTGGCCTGCAATCTCGGCAATTTCCTGCGCACGCTGGCGACGCCGGAGCCGATCAAGGACTGGTCGATGACGACCCTGAAAGAGAACTCATCAAAATTGTCACCGGCTTTGGTGCGCCGGAGCGCCACGGCGACGGTTGGGCCTTGCCAATGCTCGTCCAATGCGGCAATCTCAGTCTCGGAAACTGGTCATGGGGGCATGCTGGCCAATTCGGCATCCTCCTTCGGCGCCGGGATCGCGGTGGCCGTTGTCGCCGCCACCATCGGCGCCATCTTGCTTCTGATCGTTCTTCGGCTCTTCAACTGACGGGGCCGACGGTAGGCTTGCGGACATTGCCGCTACGATGATGGGAGGTCGCCGTGCTCACGCTCGTAATTGGAATCCTGATTATTGTCGTTATCGGTGCGATCTTGTTTTGGGTCATCGATAAATTCTGCCCCGACGCGCGGCTAGCGCAGCTTCTCAAGCTGCTGGTGGTGCTGGTCTGTTTGGCGGCGATCGTGAACCGGTTGCTTCCGCTGATTGGGTATCCATCTGTGTTGTAGCAGCATCAACGATTTTTGCGCCATATGTCGTGCGAAGAACTTGGACTTGGACATAACTAGCTCGTTGACGATCGTCGAGCTAGCGGAATGGGATCGAAAAAATTTAGGATTTGCCGTTAAGCGTGCGCCGCGAGGCGGCCCATGCGCCCGCTGCGGTAGTCGTCCATCGCTTGGCCGATCTCTTCCGCCGTGTTCATCACAAAAGGCCCCTGGCCAACGATCGGTTCCTCGATCGGCTGCCCATTGAGGAACAAGAGCGTGGTGTCTTCCAGCGCCGTGATCGCAAACGTTTCATCCTCGCGGTCGAGGACGGCCAATTCGGCCACGCCAACGGCTTCGCCAGACCCCAGCCGGATTTGGCCCTTGAGCACAAATAGCGCGGTGGTCCAGCCGGCCGGAACACGAAATTCCACGCGCGCGCCGGCTGTCAGGCGCACATCCCAAACGTTCATCGGACTAAAAGTATGCGCGGAGCCCTGCGTTGCTTGGTAATTGCCCGCGATCACGCGCACGATGCCGGCGCCGGACGGAAGGTCGACCCGCGGTATTTGGGCGTTGGTGATGTTTTGATAGCCGGGCGGGGCTTTCTTGTCTTTCGCGGACAGATTGACCCATAACTGGATCATCTCGAACGGCCCGCCGCGCTTGGCATATTCGGAACCGTGAAACTCCTCATGCACGAGCCCCGAGGCGGCCGTCATCCACTGCACGTCGCCGGGACGGACGATGCCGCCCCCGCCCGAGGAGTCGCGATGCTCGACCTCGCCGCTATAGACAATCGTGACCGTCTCGAACCCGCGATGCGGGTGGGCGCCGACCCCGCGCCTTTGTTCCGAGGGAGGAAAATTCTCCGGCCCAGCGTAATCCAGCAGCAGAAACGGCGATATTTCCTTGCCGAGGTCATTGTAGGAAAAAATACTGCGCACGGGAAACCCGTCGCCGACCCAATGGCGTTGGTTGTTGCGCCGGATGAAGGAAAGTTTTTTCATCGTTCGATCTCCTTGGCCAACATCTGCGTGGCACGCGCCGGGGAGTTGCAAGATGGCGGCTTCGCTTGCCAGAAATCGGCCCACGCGGCCGATTTTTCAAGAGCGCGTGCTCATGCCGCCGCGCCGATGCCGCACGAGCGATCCACATGCCGCAAGGCCGCGTGCAAAACTCTCGTATCCGCGCCCGGTTTCACCGCCTCCACCGCGAGATGGCGCCGCCACCCGCGGGCACCTGGGAAGCCATTGAAAAGCCCCACGAGATGCCGCGTCATCGCGTGAAGCGGAACGCCTTCGGCAAGACGCGCCTCGGCATAGGGAATAAAAGCCGCGACCGCCTCGACTGCGCCGGCAAATGCAGCGGCCTCGTTGAAAAAAACAGGATCGGCATCGAGGAGCAGCGCCGGGTTCTGGTAGGCGGCGCGCCCAACCATCACGCCATCGACATGATCGAGTTTGGCGCGCATCTCCGCGAGTGCCGCGAGGCCGCCGTTGAGCACCACCGGGACATTGGGAAAGCGCTGTTTCAGGGCATGGACGAGACCGTAATCGAGCGGCGGAAGGTCGCGGTTCTCCCTTGGCGACAGGCCTTTCAGCCAGGCCTTGCGCGCATGCACGATCAATGCGTCGCAACCAGCTGTGATGACGCGCCCGGCCAAAAGACCGAGCGCCGCTTCTGGATCCTGTTCGTCGACGCCCGTGCGGCATTTGACGGTCACCGGCAACGCAACCCGCGCCTTGATGGCGGCGACGCAATCGCCGACAAGATCCGGCTCGCGCATCAGACAAGCGCCAAAAGCACCGCTTTGCACCCGCTCGGACGGACACCCAATATTGAGATTGATTTCGTCAAAACCGTAATCGGCGCCAATTCGGGCCGCCGCCGCCAATTCCGCCGGATCGGAGCCGCCGAGTTGAAGGGCGACGGGATGCTCGGCCGCGTCGAAGCGCAGCAGGCGGTCGCGCTTGCCATGCAGGACCGCGCGGGCCGCCAACATCTCGGTATAAAGCCGCGCCCGCCGCGACAAGACGCGATGGAAGAACCGGCAATGCCGGTCCGTCCAATCCATCATCGGGGCGACGCAAAAACGATAGGTTCCGTTCGCGATTAAAGAGGTGGACTTGGCCGTGTTCATGTCCTGCCATAACACGCTACGCGCACGCGCTCCGCGGAATTTTGCAATTCCGATCGATCGTACAAAAACGCGTCGGCTCGCGCTACGAAACCGCGGAATCCGGCCGGGCTCGCGCGCGTTTTAACGAGGGATCGGCGGCGAGCGCCTCGGAGATCAGCTCCGCTGTTCCTGCTTCGATCCGCTCTTCCAATAACCGCAGGAAACTCTCCTTGTCGAGGCCAGGTTCGATTGCGTCGAGGAAAGCGATCGTGACGGTGCCGGGATGGATCGAAAGACCGCGGCGTGGCCAGTAGAGGCCGGTGTTCAACGCAACCGGCACGCAGACCGCTCCCGAGTCCGTGTAAAGATACCCTACCCCTGACTTATATGCCGGTGGCGCGCCGGCGGGCTTGCGCGTGCCTTCCGGAAAAATAATCATCTGGCGGCCCTGCGCAATCGCCTCGCGTACTTGCCGGGTGAGATCGGGCAACGCCTGGCCGCGCTTGGCGCGGTCGATGGCGACTTGCCCGGCGCCCTTGAGATACCAGCCAAAAACAGGGATCGCCATCAGCTCACGTTTGAGAATGTAGGAGAAATCCGCGCCCTTTGTCGTGAGCGCCATGGTCTCGATCGTGGACTGATGCTTTGCGGCAATAATGCATGCGCCGCGCGGCAGATTTTCGAGGCCGCGCCACTCGACTTTGGCCTTGCAAATTTTTTCGAGAAGCCAAACCGCCGAACCCGTCCAAAACTTTGCGTATGCCTGAACCCTGTGGCGGCCCATGACAAGCACAGGCAGCCCGGCGAGCGCGAGCACGGTGGTCAGCACATAAAAAGCCGCGTGGAAGACGAGCGAGCGGAGCAAGATCATGCGTGTTCGACGTGCAACACTGTGGCGAATGCGAGAAGCCCGCGCGGAGCTTCGCTTTGCGCCGGTTCTATCGGGCCGGATCCGGGAGGTAAAGTCGCGCGACAAATCGCTCCCGTGGATATCCAACTCTTGTTATCCTCTCTGCTTGAATGGAGACGTGGCCTGTGAGTTGTCCGTGAGCGATTTCGACAAGCACATCGGCGACCTAATCGCGTGGTTCGCGCCGGAAGGACCGTTGCGGGATGCAGTCCTCGTGATCTATTCCCTTTGCTTCGCCATCGTTCTCGTAGCCTATAGATATTATCTCGGCCTATTGGCGCAGGGGGCGGCGCCGGAAGGCTCGGAGGAGCGGCAGGACTATGACAAGCTGCGGGTGAGCCTCAAAGGGGGCAATCTGGCGGCGAGGCTTTATGCGAAATGGCTGACCGCTTTCCTCGATGGGGTCGAGCGGTTTTTTGGCGATGCGGGAATGGTGGACCGGACGCTTCTTCCGCGCGCTTTTGGGCTGAAAACACCCGCATCGCTGTGGACGGCGCCCGCCTTCGACCGCTGCTTGCTTCTCGCCCTGATCTATCCCATCGTGACGATTTTCCTTATCTGGGCCGTGTCCGGCCAAGTCGGTCCGGCGGAGGCGGCGCTTGGCCTGAAGCGGAATGTTCCCGGCTTTTCGAGAGGCTTCGGCCTGGTAGCGATTGGGATTTTAAGCTTCGCAATTTGGCGCGGCTGGCTAACGACGGGATGGAAACGCTTGGTCTGGTGGATCGGCGCCTACGCTGGCGCTTCAGTTTTTGTTTTTGCCGCTGTCGCCGGCGCTGTTGCTATCGCTTTCGCTGTCGTCGGCGCTCTTTTTATGTCCGTTGCTATCGTTTTCGCTTTCTTTAATGCACTTATCGCCGCTGTCTTTGCTATTGGTCGCGCCAGGTTTGACCATTCCTTTAAGTCTCTCGCTGACGTTTCCGCTGCCCTTAACCACGACGTTCCAATCGTCCTTTTCGGTGGCACCGGGGCTGGCGCTCGCACGGTCACTTTGGTTGGCGCCGCGCTTGTCTCTCGCTGGCGCCCGGGCCACTGGCGCCGTCGCTTTCGCTTTCCTTGCAGGTCTCGCTCTCATTGTCGGGTGGCTTTGCGCACCGACCACGACATTCAAGCACGAATGGCAAAGTCGCTTCCAACAAAGGTGGCAAGGTCTTTTCCTTGCGCACTTTCTCCCAGTGATGATCGTGGCTTGCCTTGTCGCGGCGGAATTATTGTCACCTCTGAAGAGCTGGGGGGGCGTCGGCCCTTTGCTGTTTTTCCTAGGCCTGCTCACACTGCTCAACGCGCCTTTCGACTGGGCCTCGCTTGGCCTGACGCGGGCGCTGCTGCGGCGCGGGCCGGAACTTGGAGGATGGTACCCTTATTTTCTGGCGCTCGTTGATGCGGCTCTCGCGACCCTTATCATCGCGCTCCTTGCGCTTACCATGGTGCTAGTGTAGTGTCTCGTGCAAAAGGTTACAATTTATCCTGGCGCGCGAGCGGTGGCATTTTCAGCGCCGCTCTGCCGCGATTGACCTTGAGGATGATGGCGTTGGCGGATTTTGTCCAGACGAAAGGCGTCGGATCGGCATTGTTGTGCTTGATATAGTCGCGGATGGCGGCTTCAAGTTCCGGCACGCTCGTGAAAACACCGCGGCGAATACGCTCCGTGGTGATCTTTCCGAGCCAGCGTTCGACGAGGTTCAACCACGATGACGAGGTTGGAATGAAGTGGAGGTGAAAGCGCGGGTGTTTGGCGAGCCAATCCCTGACTTCCTGTTTTTTATGGGTCGCGTAGTTGTCGGCAATGCCGTGAATGTCGAGTCGTTTGGGCGTGTTGCGGTCGATGGTTTTTAGAAAAGCCAGAAATTCCTGATGCCGATGGCGCTTCATGCACTGACCGATGACTTCGCCTTTCAGGACATCGAGCGCGGCAAACAATGTGGTTGTCCCGTTGCGCTTGTAGTCATGCGTCAGGGTGCCTTGGCGGCCTTTCTTCATCGGCAAGCCAGGCTGGGTGCGATCAAGTGCCTGGATCTGGCTTTTTTCGTCGATGCAGAACACCAGCGCGTGTTCCGGCGGGTTCATATACAGGCCGATAACATCTTCAAGTTTTTCGATAAAATGCGGATCGTTGGACAGTTTGAACGTCTTGACCAGATGCGGTTTCAGGCCGTGCGCATCCCAAATCCGCTGCACCGAAGCTTTGCTGACACCGCTGATTTTAGCCATCGAGCGGCAGCTCCAGTGCGTCGCGTGCGCGGGCGGGGTCAAGGTTTTTTCAACGACTTCGGTTTCTTTTGTTGGTGGCAAAGGTTTGAAACTGCGTCCCCGGGGACGATCTTGATAAAGCGCGTCAACGCCGCCTTCGGCAAAGCGGTTGCGCCAGCCGATGATGGTTGGACGCGATGTGCCAAGTTGTTTCGCCAGCGCGTTGGTTGATTTTCCTTCGGCCGCACCCAGAATAATCCGCGCCCGCAAAGCGATGCGCTGCTCCGTCTTGCCGGAACGCGCCAGCCGTGCCAAGGCCGCCTTGTCCGCGGGCGTCATGTCGAGTGCCGGGCTGCCTGTCCACATGCAGCGCAGTATACACGTCCCGGATCACATTGTAAAGCGTTGCGTGAGACTATACACTAGGCGTGCAGGCCTTCGACGAATTGGCCGTGCATGGCGGCGGCAAGCCTGTCCTGCCATTGGACACCCTCTTCGACGGTATTGCCAAAAATCCGGCGGCGCCGGAATATTGGTGGGCCTATGCGCTCTTGCTCTCGTCGATGATCCCGAGCCTCATCAATCTCATGATCAGTGGCATGGCCTTCACGCGCGGGATTCCATGGCTGGCGCGGCTTCTCTTGCAATGGATTCCCGAGGGCAAAGCCGTGCCGGGGTACAAGCGGCAACCGGCGGCCATAGGATTGACGGTCCAGATGTTCGCGGGCGCTTTCCTCGGCATCGCGGCGCAGGGGTTCCTCGCCTGGGGACTCATTTTCCATGTCATGCCCTGGATCGGCCTCGACCTGCTCGACATGGCCCGCGCCGTCGCGGCTTTCGACCTTCCGACGCAGGTGGCGCAGCTTTTTTTCAACGGCTTACGATAACCGGCTACCGTCTTAACCACATCGGCCGTCAGACTTAACCCACAACCGCGCCGCGCGGCTTTCCCCTGGATTGAATTCGGGAGTCATGACCATGGCGAATTTTGTACATTTAAGTGTTCGATCGTCCCCATCTGACCCCCTCCGGCGCCGCCGCGCGCGGTCAACGACTAGTGTATAGTCTCACGCAACGCTTTACAATGTGATCCGGGACGTGTATACTGCGCTGCATGTGGACAGGCAGCCCGGCACTCGACATGACGCCCGCGGACAAGGCGGCCTTGGCACGGCTGGCGCGTTCCGGCAAGACGGAGCAGCGCATCGCTTTGCGGGCGCGGATTATTCTGGGTGCGGCCGAAGGAAAATCAACCAACGCGCTGGCGAAACAACTTGGCACATCGCGTCCAACCATCATCGGCTGGCGCAACCGCTTTGCCGAAGGCGGCGTTGACGCGCTTTATCAAGATCGTCCTCGGGGACGCAGTTTCAAACCTTTGCCACCAACAAAAGAAACCGAAGTCGTTGAAAAAACCTTGACCCCGCCCGCGCACGCGACGCACTGGAGCTGCCGCTCGATGGCTAAAATCAGCGGTGTCAGCAAAGCTTCGGTGCAGCGGATTTGGGATGCGCACGGCCTGAAACCGCATCTGGTCAAGACGTTCAAACTGTCCAACGATCCGCATTTTATCGAAAAACTTGAAGATGTTATCGGCCTGTATATGAACCCGCCGGAACACGCGCTGGTGTTCTGCATCGACGAAAAAAGCCAGATCCAGGCACTTGATCGCACCCAGCCTGGCTTGCCGATGAAGAAAGGCCGCCAAGGCACCCTGACGCATGACTACAAGCGCAACGGGACAACCACATTGTTTGCCGCGCTCGATGTCCTGAAAGGCGAAGTCATCGGTCAGTGCATGAAGCGCCATCGGCATCAGGAATTTCTGGCTTTTCTAAAAACCATCGACCGCAACACGCCCAAACAACTCGACATTCACGGCATTGCCGACAACTACGCGACCCATAAAAAATAGGAAGTCAGGGATTGGCTCGCCAAACACCCGCGCTTTCACCTCCACTTCATTCCAACCTCGTCATCGTGGTTGAACCTCGTCGAACGCTGGCTCGGAAAGATCACCACGGAGCGTATTCGCCGCGGTGTTTTCACGAGCGTGCCGGAACTTGAAGCCGCCATCCGCGACTATATCAAGCACAACAATGCCGATCCGACGCCTTTCGTCTGGACAAAATCCGCCAACGCCATCATCCTCAAGGTCAATCGCGGCAGAGCGGCGCTGAAAATGCCACCGCTCGCGCGCCAGGATAAATTGTAACCTTTTGCACGAGACACTACACTAGCAACATCGGCACCCCCTAAACAGGGGGTGCCGAGGAAGAGGTTTCGTGACAATCAAACTGCGTGATGCGTGCCGAAAATCGATCGAACTCAGGACGAAGGCGCAAATGACCGGCAATGACAAGACGGACATTGTCGTAACTTGCCAAGGCGGAGAGGAGCGCGGGAGCCGCCAGTTCGTTGAAGTCGCTGTTGTGGGCCTTTGTGCCGGAGCCGTAGAAGATCGCCACGGTGTCGCGTCCGGGGCGCGGCGCGCGACCCATGCCGATCGCCTTCTCGTTCCGTTCATCGAGACCGTTGCGCAGCACGAGGCAGTCGCGGCTTTTCACGACAGGCTCGATCTGGCGCGCAAGCGCCGTGGTCGAGGCGATTCCATGGTCGCAAAGCCCCATTGCGTAATTGAACAAAGGCACCCCATGGATGAGACCGTTATACTCTGCCTTCGAAATCTGCTCCTCGTAGGATTCAAACGTATCGGGATAATGGGCTGCGTCGAAAATCAGGTCATCTACCTCGTAATATGTCGGAATACCTAGCGCCTTCGCGGTCAGGATGGTCCTTATTATGTTTGGATAGGCTGGAACGCGGTAGAAGATCGCCGCCCGTGCGCCAGGCAGCGACTGGATGAAAGGCGGATGCTCGCGCGAACCTCGTCGAGGGCGTCGATCATAAAGGCGTCAGCGACATGACGAGCCTCGGCGTCATACAACGCCATCGCGGCCCGCGTCTTGGCGGCGAAAAATTGATCGAGAAGATCGCTGACGGTCGTCCTATATTCGGCGCTGTTCCCCCATTTCGGACGCGCTTCCGCTAAAATTCTGAATGAATTTTCGAAGGATCCATTGGCGGCCGCGGTGCGAGCGGCGTGAATGGTCGAAAAGATGGTAGCGTAAGGATTGGTGATTGCTTGGACGAAATCTGCGTGAGCGGCGATGGTTTTCCCGGGAGCGGCATAGGCGTCGCCGCGACGATGCACTACGCCCAAGCGGGAATTATCCGCAGCGAGCGCGCGATCGTAGGCGGCAATGGCCAAATGGTGATGACCGCGGATCAAATGATAATCCCCGATCGCCGCGAAGAGTTCACCGGCTTGCGTTCCGCCGATACGCTTGGTTAGTCCTTTTTCGAAACCGTGATCGAATAAGTGCCGCAAAACATCGACCCGGTGACGTAAATTTTTGGCCTCGCCTTTCGATAAATCGGACTTGTATCGCCGCCAGTCGAGGCTTGCCGGATATTGGCGGCTAGCGACCATGTTCTTAGAGTCTGTCCCGGAACTTCATCATGGATTACAGAGCTTTCTTAGCATGATCCGGATGGAGGCGAGGCGGAGGAAAGCAAGCGCGTTACGGGTTAGGTTTTCAAAATCCTTGGCCAGCCTGCGACAACGGTTGAGCCAGGCGAAGGTGCGCTCGACAACCCATCGTTTGGGCAGGACAACGAACTTTCTCAGCGCGGGCCGCTTGACGATTTCGATTTCCCATTCACGGCTGATCGCCGCCACGGCGGCGGCCATTTGGGGGCCTTGATAACCGCCATCGGCGATGATTTTGGTGATGAAGGGAAACAGGGGACGCAGTTCCTTCAACACCAATGGTCCACCGTCGCGATCCTGAATGTCGGCGGGATGAACCACGGCTGCAAGTTTCAGACCGAGCGTATCGACCGCGATATGGCGTTTTTTACCGTCGATCTTTTTGCCGGCGTCATAGCCGTGCGGATCGATCCGCGCCCCCCTTTTTCCGTGCTTTTCACGCTTTGACTGTCGATGATGGCAACGGTTGGACTGACGGCGCGGCCAGCCTGTTCTCGACACAGGACGTAGAGCTCATGATGAAGGCGCAAAAGCGTGCCATCATAGTTCCAAAGATCGAAATACCTGAAAACAGTGCTTTTCGATGGCAGGTCTTTCGGCAGGTAGCGCCACTGGCAACCCGTGCTCAGAATATACATGATTCCGTTGACCACTTCGCGCATGTCCACGCGGCGTTTGCCGCCACCGCGCTTCGCCGGAGGTATCAGCGGCTCCACCAGCCCCCATTCCTCGGCCGTCAAATCGCTCGGGTATCTCTGTTGGCTCCGGTCATAACGGCCCCGGTTTTCTTTCGTCCACATCGGCGGCCCCTCCTCGAATCAGGTCACCTCCCTTGATCACAAATGATTCTTTTGATTCAAGAAGTTTCAGAACAGACACTTAAGAGCATTCTCCTCATTCGCGGACAGGCCTTGCCGAATACCTATCTCGAGCCAGTGTCGATAGAGCGTTGCGCCGGTCGCGGACTCCTCGAATCCCTAAGACGCCCGGTAAAAGGCAGGATCGAAGACATGATCGAGATTTAACGGAGCCAGCCGTTCGATACCGGCATCGATGAACATGCGGAAGCCCTGTTCTTTCGACTGCGGTATCTCCTCTAACCAACTACATGCGCAAGCAATGAAGTCGCCGAGGCGGAGAAGATCCATCCAGGCATGCGCCTTATCCGGGGCGTCGCGTTTCTCGACCTTGTAGCGTCGTCCTTCCTCGCGCCCATTCTCCAGGAAGTGAAAGGTAAACTGCCACTCGTGATCGAAGGCGCGGGCGAGATCGTCGTTCAATAGCTTATAGCCGCTCGCACTAAAATCTTCAGGCAGCTGGCCGAACAGCGACTCGAAGTTCTTCGTCGCTTCCGCGAAATTCTTCCGGCGACCTTCCCGCAGCCCGTGCAGCAGATAGTGTTTGCGGAATGCCCGTGGGGATTTCAAATGATACAGATCGCCATAGAATTTACGATAAAAGCCGGGATCGAAATCCGTAAGTTCAGGCGTGTTTAGCACTGGGGTATGGATAATTTGCTTCAGGATAGAAAACAACTTCGATGCTCTTTTATGGGCCAAGGGGCCCGGAGATGTTTCGCCTGATGTTGAAAAGCGCGAGGCGCCTACGCAACCTTTGCGTTTTGGACAAGATGTTGGTTTGCCGCAACTGCCTTGGTCTTGCGAGCGATAACGGCCGGCACCTTCAGGATGGCCGCGGCGACGCGAGCATATCGAGCACCGGACAGGCGGGCGTCCCCGCGAAACAGCGCTCCAGGGCGCCGGCCAGAATAGTTTCCAGCCTGCGAAGATCGGTGATCTTGGCGCGGACCTCGCCCAGATGGCCGGCCGTCAGGGTTTGAACCTCGGCACAAGATGCCCGGCCCGGTTCGGCGAGAGCGAGCAGCTCCTTGATCTCACGAATAGAAAAGCCGATCTCGCGCGCGCGGCGGATAAAGCACAGCCGTTCGACATGCTCCGGCCCGTAGCTCCGGTAATTGCTTGCGGTCCGGGAAGGCTTCGGCATCAGGCCAATGCGTTCGTAATAACGCACCGTCTCCAGATGGACCCCCGAAGCCTTGGCGAGCGTTCCGATGGTCAGCGGTCGCATGTTTGTGATCCTTAGCTGCTTGACCCCGTAGTAACTACAGACCTTATCACTCTCCCAGAAATCGAGGAAGCGATGATGAATGTTCAACACGATGATCCGGCGATCGGGATGGCTCAGTCGCGTCAGGCAATGGACCCGAGCGCGACGGCGATGCGGCTCACCGCTATCGGCGGCATTCTCGGGGCCATCGCGGCTTCATCGTGCTGTATCGCGCCCTTGGTGCTGTTCAGCCTCGGCATCGGCGGCGCGTGGATCGGCAACCTCACGGCACTTGCTCCCTATCAGCCCTATTTCATCGCGGCGACCTTTGCCTGCCTCGGTTACGGCTATTGGCTGGTTTACCGCCGCAAAAAAATTGCCTGCGCGGAAGGCGCGGCCTGCGCCCGGCCGTTGCCAAACCATATCGTCAAGGCGGGGCTCGTCCTGGCGACGATCCTCGTCGCCGGGGCGATTGCCTTCGACCTGTTTGCCCCGCTCCTGCTAAACTCTTGAGAGGAATCCCCGTGATCAAATTGCTTGCCGCGGCCGCCTTCGGGTTTGGCCTCGCCGCTTCGTCTTCCGCTTTCGCCGCCGAGAAGACGGTCACCCTCGCGGTTCAACATATGACCTGCGCCGCCTGCCCCCGCACGGTAAAGGCGAGCCTCCAGGCCGTGCCGGGCGTAACCAACGTCGTGGTGTCGGCCGAGGACAAGACGGCCGTGGTGACCTTCGACGATAGCAAGGCGGAGGTGGATGCGCTCGTGAAAGCGACGACGAACGCGGGCTATCCTTCCGCGCCCAAGAGCTGAGGCGCGATGCCGGATCGCGCGCTCATCGCGGCGGGGTTGGCCGGCGCGATTGCCGGAACGATCTGCTGCGCTGCGCCGATCCTTGCGGTCACGCTGGGGACGGCCGGTCTGATGGCCTGGCTCGCCGCGGGCGCTTATGTCTTGCTCCCAGTTCTCCTCCTTTGCCTTGCGCTCATTGGACTGGGCTCCGGCGCCGCCAGACGGCCGCCACCGGCTTTGACCCGGCAACTAGCGGAGAGGTCGGAAAATCGTGAACGATTGCTGCGCGGCGAAGGGCAACGGCAAGGCCTATGACCTCGCCATCATCGGGGCGGGCTCGGCCGGTTTCTCCGCCGCCATCACCGCGGCGGACGAAGGCGCGCGGGTGGCGCTCATTGGCGGCGGCACCATCGGCGGGACCTGCGTCAATACCGGCTGCGTGCCGTCGAAAACCCTGATCCGGGCGGCGGAAACGCTGCGCCACGCGCGTACGGCCCAGCGCTTTTCGGGTATTTCCGCATCGGCGCGGATCAATGATTGGGGCGCGGTCGCACGGCAAAAGGACGATCTCGTGGCGAGCGTCCGGCAGGCAAAATACGTCGATCTCCTGCCTGCCTACGCCACCCTCACCTATCTCGAAGGCAAGGCATGTCTCCAGGAAGGTGGCGTGCTGGCTGGCGGCGAGCCGCTCGCGGCCGCCAAAATCATCATCGCGACCGGGGCACGGCCCGCCATTCCGGACATTTTGGGAATCGCGGGCGTGGCTTATCTCACCAGCACCACCGCCCTCGAGCTGACCGCGCTTCCCCGCTCCCTCCTCGTGATTGGCGGCGGCTATGCGGGCGCCGAATTGGCGCAAATGTTTGTTCGCGCGGGCGTTGCCGTAACACTGGTTTTTCGCTCGAAGCTACTGCCAAAAACCGAGCCTGAAATCGGCGCGGCGCTGCAAAGCTATTTTACCGGCGAAGGCATGCGCGTCGTCGCGGGCGTTTCCTATCGCGCCATCCGCGAGACAAGCGCGGGCATCGCGCTCGACATAAGCCGCGATGGCCGCCCTGCCGTGTTGGAGGCCGAAAAAGTCTTGATCGCCACGGGCCGCGCGCCGAACATAGAAGGCCTCGGCCTGGCCGAAGTCGGGATCGAACTTGCCGGGCATGGCGGCATCGCGGTGGATGCACACATGCGCACGAGCCGCGAACACGTCTATGCCGCGGGCGACGTGACGGGGCGCCACCAGTTCGTCTACATGGCGGCCTATGGGGCAAAGCTCGCCGCCAAAAACGCGCTGAATGGCGACAGCTTGCGCTACGACAGCGCCGCCATGCCCGCCGTGGTCTTCACCGACCCGCAGGTCGCGAGCGTCGGGCTCACCGAGGATTCCGCGCGCGCCGCCGGATATGACGTGCGTGTGTCGGTGCTCACTCTCGATCAGCTAGCCCGCGCGCTGGCCGCCAGGGACGCGCGGGGTCTGATCAAGCTCGTCGCGGATGCCAAAACCCTGCGGCTCCTCGGCGCCCATATCCTCGCGCCGGAAGGCGCCGACAGCATCCAGACGGCGGCGCTGGCGATCCGGCACAAACTTTCGATCGACGATCTCACGGAGGCGATCTTCCCTTACCTCACCACGGTCGAGGGATTGAAGCTCGCGGCGCTGGCGTTCACCAAGGACGTCGCGAAGCTCTCCTGCTGCGCGGGTTAGCGCGGCATGATGACCACTGGCGAGGCTTATTTTGCAGATTCGCGCCCTCGTTCAAACGTGACGCGCAAGAACCTCTTGGACGGACGCCACGAGCCGATGTTCGGGTATACTAAACTGCGCGTTGGCGCGAAGCTCCAGGTAATCCGCGCGGTCTTTTGTGGAGGCGGCGAGTTCGGCGCCGAGCACGAGATCGCGAATGGTCACGTGTGGGCCGTCTTGATGATTGCGCTCGTTCGAGCCCTGGATCACGGCGCAGATCGAGCCGCGCCTATCGGCATATTTGAGCTGCGCGTTCATGCCGGATTGCCCGAGGTAGAGTTCGGCGCTGATATTTTCCGCGCGCAGATTTGCAACAAGTTTTTGGTAGCGGGCGAGGTGATCCTTGTCGAGGACGAGGACGACGACCGGACCTTGTGTTTTGGTTTGCGCGACGATCGGCGAATTGATTGCTTTCAGCGCCGCGAAAAGTCTTGAGACGCCGATGGAAAAGCCGGTCGCCGGGACATTTTCACCGCGAAAACGGCCGACGAGGCCGTCGTAGCGCCCTCCCCCGCCGACCGAGCCGAAGCGAACCGGCTTGCCATCGTCACCGGGCACGGTGAGTTCGGCCTCGAAGACGGGGCCTGTGTAATATTCGAGGCCGCGCACGACGGAAGGGTCGATCAAAATCCTGCGTGACCCATATCTCGCTGCCCGAAACAATTCGTTCATTTGCTCGAGCTCCTTGAATCCTTCGGTGATTTTGTGAGAACCCCAGAAGTGAGACCGCAGCTTCCCAATAGTTGCCTCGTTAGTAATAACAAGATCCCGTGTCCCTTCAACGGGCAAAGAGTCATCGCGCTCCCATAGATCAAGAGCAGCAACTTCGGATAAGTCAGGCTGAGATACCATCAGAGTCAAAATGTCATGCGCCTGGTCCGCGGTAAGGCCTGCGCCTTTTGTGAAATCCCCGCTTTCATCCTTTCGTCCCGGACCGAGCAGCGCCCGCACGCCTTCGGACCCTAAGCGGTCATATTTGTCGATCGCCCGCATGACCGTGAGCCTGCGCCCCGCGTTTTTCTCTCCGCTTAATTCACTTGCCTCCATCACGCCGTCGAGCACCTTGCGATTGTTGACCTTGATGACGTAATCGCCGCGCTTGATCCCAAGCCGCTCAAGCGTATCCGCCGCCATCATGCACATCTCGGCGTCCGCCGCGACGCTTGCCGCTCCAACCGTATCGGCGTCGAACTGCATGAATTGGCGAAAGCGCCCCGGCCCCGGCTTCTCGTTGCGAAACACATAGCCGGCGCGATAGCTGCGATAGGGTTTTGGCAATTTGTCGAAATTTTCGGCGACATAGCGGGCGAGCGGCGCGGTCAGATCGTAGCGCAGCGAAAGCCAGTTTTCGTCACTGCGATCTCGCTGTTGCGATAGATCGCCAGCGATGTCCTTGAACGAGAAGACGCCTTCGTTGGGGCGATCCTGGTCCGGCAGGAACTTGCCAAGCGCCTCGGTGAATTCGATGAGCGGGGTCTCGACCGCCTCGAAGCCGTAAAGTTCGTAGAACTCCTTGATGACGGCGAGCATTTTTTCCGTCGCCGCGATCTCGGCCGGTGGCCGGTCGGCGAAACCGCGCGGCAATTTCGCGTGGGCCGTTTGCATGTTGTTTTTCTTGCCGTTCATTGCTTCTATTGCTTCTCAAGGCCTGTCATCGTCCCGATGTCTTTAGGGGCGGGCTAGCGCCACGGCAAGCGCCGCGCGTGCAATCAAATCGGCGTGACCCTTGGCGCACGCGGAAAATCCCTTATATTTGCGCGGCGGAGGGAGGACTCCGCCAAGTCCTAAAGGGAGAATGACAATGTCACCCGAAGAACGCCAGTTGCTGACAGGTTTGTTCGACCGGGTCCGCGGCGCCGCCAATACGCCGCGCGATCAGGAAGCCGAGGCGTTGATCCAGGACGCAACCAAGGCTCAGCCTTACGCGCCCTATTTTTTGGCGCAGACCGTCCTCGTCCAGGACCAGGCGCTGCGCGCCGCCAACGATCGTTTGCAAGAGCTCGAAGGCAAGGTCAAGGACCTGGAAAGCCAAGCGGCGAGCGGGCCGCGTCCGGGCAGCTTCCTGAGCGGGCTCGGCTCCCTGTTTGGGGGCTCAGGTCCCTCCTCCGCGCCGCGCGCGCCTGTGCCGCCGCCGCCGGGCGGCCGCTGGAGCCAATCGTCGCCGCAGGGCGGCTGGCAACGGCCCCCGCAAGGCTACGCTCCGCCTGGCGCCGCGCCCGGCCCGTGGGGCGGCCAAGGCGCCAGTCCGGGCGGCGGGTTTTTGACGGGCGCGCTCGGCACCGCGGCGGGAGTCGCCGGCGGCGTGCTTCTCGCCGATTCGATTCGCGGACTGTTTGCCGGGCATAACAACGCGCTTGGCATCGGCAGCGGATTTGGCGGCACGGGGTCGGGTCTCGGCGGCGAAACCGTCATCAACAATTATTACGATTCCGGCGGGCAAAGCCTCAGCCAGCAGGACGCCGCCCAGGACGCCCAACAAGACGCGGCCGACGACTCGCAAGATGCGCAGCAAGACGCCGACCAGGACCAGGACGACGTCCAGGACGCCTCGGATTATGGCTCGGACGATTTTGGCTCCGGCGACGACGGCAGCTACGACGTCTGACGGATCGAGCTTGGCTCTGTTGCGTTGGCAGGACCGACAGGAGGTTCACTATGCAGCTCACGAAGAAACTCAAAATCGCAGCGGCGTTGGTGGTATATTGGTGGTAGGTCTCGGAACCGGGAGCGATGCGCAGGTAAAGGCGACAGACACGCCTGGGTGTGATCCAAAGGTCTGCTCGGCGGCACCAGGTTGCTTCTGCAACAGGACTTGCATCATGTGGTTTTGCTGGGGGAACTACTACTGTCAGTGCCACGCGAGTTGAAACGTCGTTTCAAGCCTAAATGCACCACGGGTACCTCGGCATAAGCGCCGTCGCTGTTGCGGCGCGTTGCGCAGCCTTGCGAAAAGCGATGCCGCGGGGTTTGCGCCGCAGGCCGTAATTGTTGAATTTTCAATTGTCTTTGACGCGGCCGAGATATCTCCCCCGCGAAGGCAGGCTGCGCGCGCGAACGAGGGCCGTGACCACGGCGGGCCAGCGCGGCATCTCCGCCGCGAGGTCAATCGGTTTCTTCGCTCCAGCTGCGTCCATCGCGCTCGACCAGGGCGATCGCGGCGGCGGGCCCCCAAGTGCCGGCAAGATAGGGGCGCGGCGGTTCATCCATTTGGTTCCAGGCCTCGCGGATCGGATCGATCCAGCGCCACGCCGCCTCGACCTCGTCGCGGCGCATGAACAAGGTTGCGTTGCCGCGTATGACGTCCATCAACAGCCGCTCATAGGCCTCCGGCGCGTAGATGCTGAATGTTTTCGCGAAGCTCATGTCGAGCGGCACATGTTGCAGCCGCATCCCTCCGGCGCCCGGCTCCTTCAGCATCAGCCAGAGCTTGATGCCTTCATCGGGTTGCAGCCTTATGGCTAGCCTCGTTCGCGAAATCTTTCCCGACTCGGCCGTGAAAATCGAATGGGGAACCTCGCGAAAGGCGACGATCACCTCCGAAACCCTTTGCGGCAGGCGTTTGCCCGTGCGCAAATAAAGGGGAGTGCCAGCCCAACGCCAATTCGCGATCTCTACCTTAAGCGCCACGAAGGTTTCGGTTTTGGTGTGCTCGTCGCCGACCTCCTCGGCATAGCCCGGCACCGCGCCTCCCTCGCCGGCGCCCGCGCGATATTGTCCGCGCACGGTCAGCGCCGCGGCATTGCTGGAGTTGATCGGTACCAGCGACTTCAAAACCTTGAGTTTCTCGTCGCGCACCGAATCCGCGTCCAAGGAGGCGGGCGGTTCCATGGCGACAAGACACAACAATTGCAGCAAATGATTCTGCACCATGTCGCGCAGCGCGCCCGCGTTTTCGTAATAGGAAGCGCGGCCCTCGACGCCAATCGATTCGGCGACGGTGATCTCGACATGATCGATATGGGCTGAATTCCACAACGGCTCGAACAGCGCATTGGCGAACCGCAGCGCCATCAGATTTTGCACCGTCTCCTTTCCGAGATAATGATCGATGCGGAAAATCCGCTTCTCCGGAAACACCGCGCCAATCGCATCGTTGATGAACGCGGCGGAGGCGCCGTCCCTGCCGATCGGCTTCTCGACGATGATGCGCGCGGCCGGGGTGATGAGCGAATGCGCGGCCAGTTGCTTGGCGATCGGCCCGAAATGATCCGGATCCGTCGCGAGGTAGAACGCGCGCACGCGGGAGGGATCGTCATCGAACTCATTGCCGAGGAGATCCCAGCCCGCCTCCGAGTCAATGTCGAGACAGACATAATGGATCAATTCGAGGAAGCTTTTGATCGCTTCGTCGCGCGCGGCGGCGGCGGCGGCGAACTCCTTCAGCGCATGGGCGATCGCGACCCGGTAGGCGGCGTCATCCAAGGGCCGCCGCGACACGCCAATGATCCTGGTCGGCGGCGAGAACTGCGCATCGAGAAAACGGTGAAATAGCGCGGGAAAGAGCTTGCGGTGGGCGAGATCACCGGTGCCCCCGAAGACGGCCAGATCGAAGGAAGGCACCTTCCGGATACGCGAAACCATCGCTTTCCTTCGCATTTCGGAGCTTTGTACGCAACTTAGTCCATCGGCACTGCCAGGCAAGAGGGGCGCCGGAGCCGCCGCGAGCCGGCAATCCGGATATGGGCAAGGGGCGCACCTTGGAAAAGCTTATATCCTAAACAAACAGTGTCGATGCCATCTCATGTTGCGCCGGAGCGAGCGCCCATGGCATAAAGCACGCGGCAACCCGCCGGTGCTGCTCTAGCACCCATTTTCCGTAAGCGCCCTGAGCTTGGTGCGGCGTGGAGCTTTGGCGAAGCGCCTTGGCCGCCACCCCTCTTTCCGCCGTTCACTTATTGTTCTTGCAGAGGCTCGGCAATTATAACCTTGACAAAGCATCTGCTATGATGTAGGTTCCGTGGCATAGGAGTTTCCGCCATGTCCGCAAACCTGCAAAATCCAATCTTTACCGACGAAGCCAAAGCCCGCGAGTGGCTTGAGGCACGGATTTGGCCGAATGGGCCGAGCTGCCCGCATTGTGGCAACGCCGATCAGGCCCGCATTACGGCGATGCACGGGACGGTCCACCGCGCGGGCCTTTATCAATGCAACGAGTGCCGCGAGCAATTCACCGTGACCGTTGGCACCGTATTCGAGCGCTCGAAAATTCCGCTCACGAAATGGCTTGCGGCTCTTTTTCTTCTTTCATCGTCAAAGAAGGGAATGAGCACGCACCAAATGCACCGCATGCTTGATATCAGCTACAAATCAACGTGGTTCATGACGCACCGCCTACGCGAGGCAATGCGCGCTGGCGATCTTCCGCCCATGGGAGGTCCGGGCAGCATTGTCGAAGTTGATGAAACTTACATCGGCCGCCTCGAAGGCGTTCCAAAACAGAAATCACCGGCTCACAAAAATGTCGTGCTTACTCTTGTCGAGCGCGGCGGCTCGGCCCGCAGCTTCCATATCGACAGCACCCGCCGTGCCGATGTCGAAGGCATCATGCGCGCGAACATACGCAAGGAGTCGCGCCTAATGACTGACGAAGGGCGCCATTACAAGGCCATCGGCCGCGAGTTCGCGAGCCATGAAAGCGTGAACCACGGCAAAGAGGAATATGTCCGCGGCGACGTATACACCAATACCGTCGAAAATTTCTACTCCGTCTTCAAGCGCGGCATGAAAGGCGTATACCAGCATTGCAGCGAGAAGCACTTGCACCGCTACGTCGCGGAGTTTGATTTCAGATATTCGAACCGCGTTGCGCTCGGCGTGAACGACATGGACCGCGCCGAAAAATTGGCGAGAGGCATTGTCGGCAAACGCCTTACTTATCGGCGGCCTAACGAAGCCAGACTTTAAGAGGCAGGCGAGGCGTTTTTTGCGCTGGCGCAAAAAACACAGAGGCGGATGTTGGCCTAAATCATATTGAAAACTTGGCGGAGTCGGCCTGCGCCCTCGTCTGACAGGACATGCGCAATGACTTCGATGTCAACAATGTCGCCTCGCGTGCGTCTTTCATAAAGGAAATAGCCGCTAGTGTCGCCGATTTCTTGCCCGGACAATGATATTAAACGATCAGTTAACTGAGATAGACACAACATCCGATTGTTTCCGATAGTTGCCGTGTAGTATAAATTATCCATGTGAACTCTCTTATGGAGTTGAATAATGACAGACCAGAAAACACACAAAGAGGTTAAGAATCCGCAAATTTCAATCCGGTTTCTTGCCGATTATATGGCTGCGTCCGAACAAGCGCGTCGGACGATTATTCGCGGTTGCAAATATCAGCCGGCGGCTCGTGTCATCCAACATAATGAAGCTAAACTAGCGGTCTCTAAATTTATCCGGTCAGGCCAAACCGATGTTAGTAGTCTGAAATCTGAGGCGCAACGACTTCGCGAACGGATGACAGATTCGGAATTTGACCGCGACGTGCTTGATCACAACGCTGATTACATTGACAGATTTGCAAAGGTCTATTCCATCTTGAATTTGCCAGCCGCAGAAATTTTGGCTCCCGGAAAATCCATTGCTGTATCTGTCCATGGAACGAAGGTAATTTCCGAAATTCACTTCCGGCTTCGCCGACTTACGAAGACAAACAAAATTCGAGTCGGAGCAGCTACATTGCGATATGCCAAAGGAAGGCCTCTCCCGTTGGCGGTCGCGGAATGGCAATCCGCGCTTCTGTTCGGTTTTCTCAGCTTGCCCGGCGTAGGTGAAGGAACCGAGCCAGAGTTGAAGCTATGTCTGACAGTGGACACCTATGCGGGCATTTGTTATCCGGCACCTACCAATTCCGTCAGCCGGTTCAAGAATGGAGAAGCAGCTTGTGCCACAATCGCAGAGAGGTGGCCAAATATTCAGCCCCCCCACGGTGCTATTACCTAACGCAAATATCGCGCTGCCAGGCACTTTAATTCCGCGATTTCCCCTTGTGAACACGCCCCTTCGAGGCGGGGCGTTCAGTCCGCGCATCCTGGGGCCGCTGGCGATGTATCGGCTTGCTCTTGATCACAGTATCAACGGCTCGCTCGAATCGCTCCCAAGCGTCTGGATGCAGCTCGATTTCTGATTCTTTGTGGTCAATGGATTTTTTTGCTTTTACCACTGAATTTCACAAAAACCTTGTGGATACTCACGCTTTGGCGAGACTCTGCCCAGACCCTATGCATATACCTCTTACGTTCCTTCGACGGGCACGCGAGCCGTTCCTCCAAGATCGCGTTCGCGCGCGCCCATCAAAAGGCCAAGGGACTGGCGTACCTAGCTATGGGTGCCGTAGATCGCCGCCGCCGGGCGGTCTATTGCGCCCACTACTATCAACAATCCGCGTGGCTAAAGCCAAAACTTATCCTGCGCGGTTCCTCCGGGCTGCAAAACCAAGGCCTGGTGTTGCAGTTCGCAGCGGCGTTGGCCGCAGGGGGCCGGCGGGCGCGCCGCTGGCCTCCACCCTTTGTCGATTTCTCCCTGGTGAAAAAAATCAGAGAAACAGACAAACTGTTTATGCGCATTGTGCATAAGCCGCGCAACGTGTGACAACAAAACGTTTCTGCTACAAGCGGTAATTTCCACCTTGGGACAATTTGTCCACTGCAAATAGGCGTAGCTCACGGTTGCTTTGTCAAGGTTATAATTGCCAGAGGCTCGGTTTCTTTGTTAAGCTCGCCTCAGAGTGGAAGGCGGGGCGTGCCATGGTCGTCAGAGTTGCGACGGTTGCGTTTGAAGGCATCGAGGCGCGGCCGGTGGACGTGCAGGTGCAAATCGCCAATGGCAACGTGGTCTTCACGGTGGTCGGTCTCGGCGACAAGGCGGTCGCCGAATCGCGTGAAAGAGTCCGCGCCGCGCTGAATGCGTCGGGCCTCGCCATGCCCGCCAAGCGCATCACCGTCAATCTCGCGCCCGCCGATCTCCCCAAGGAAGGCAGTCATTACGATCTGCCGATCGCGCTAGGCATCATGGCCGCGATTGGCGCCATTCCGCCGGACTCTCTTGCAAATTACACCGTTCTCGGCGAACTCGCGCTCGATGGAACGACCACCGCGGTCGCCGGCGTGCTCCCCGCCGCGATTGCCGCGAATGCGCGTGGCCACGGGCTCATCTGCCCGCACGCGAGCGGCCCGGAGGCAGCCTGGGCGGCACAAGACATCGATGTGCTGGCCCCGCTTTCGTTGATCCAGCTCGCCAATCATTTCAAGGGCACCCAAGTCATGGCGCGGCCGCGGCCGGCCGTGCGGGGACAAGTGGGAACGCAGCTGGACCTTTGCGACATCAAGGGCCAGGAAAGCGCCAAACGCGCGCTCGAAATCGCCGCCGCCGGGGGGCACAATCTTTTGTTGAACGGACCGCCGGGAGCGGGAAAATCGATGCTCGCCGCGCGGCTGCCCTCGATCCTGCCGCCGCTCAGCCCGCGCGAGCTGCTCGAGGTTTCGCTGATCCACTCCATCGCCGGGGATCTCGCGGGCGGCGCGCTCACCGATAAAAGGCCTTTCCGCGCGCCGCATCATTCGGCCTCGATGGCAGCGCTTGTCGGCGGCGGCACGCGCGCGCGGCCCGGCGAAATTTCGCTCGCCCATCATGGTGTTTTGTTTCTCGACGAATTGCCGGAATTCCAGCCGCAGGTTTTGGACAGCCTGCGGCAGCCGCTCGAAACCGGCGAAGTCGCGATCGCCCGGGCAAACCACCGCATCGTCTACCCGGCGCGGTTTCAGCTCGTCGCGGCGATGAATCCCTGCCGGTGCGGCCATGCGAGCGAGCCCGGCTTTACCTGCAACCGGCAACCCAACGCGCGCTGCATCGCGCAATATCAGGCGCGCCTGTCGGGCCCCTTGCTCGACCGTATCGATCTCAACGTGGAGGTACCGGCAGTCGCCGCCGCCGATCTGATGCTGCCGCCTCCCGCCGAGGGTTCAAGGGAGACCGCGGAACGCGTCGCCGCCGCGCGAAATATCCAGGTCGCGCGTTATGCCGGGCTCGGTCTTCCGGGGATCCTCTCCAACGCCGCCGCGCCCGCCAATGTCATCGAGGCGATGGCGCAACTCGACGCCGGGGGCCTCGCCTTGGTCAGGGAAGCCTCGGACCGCCTCCATCTTTCCGCGCGGGGGTTTCACCGGGTCTTGAAGCTCGCCCGTACGATCGCCGATCTCGACGGCGCCGGCGAGGTCGGGCGCCTGCATCTCGCCGAGGCGCTCACCTACCGCATCGATACCACAAGGCAGCTGCGCGCCGCGTGAAACCGCGGCTCTGGCTGGGCTTGGGGGGAAGCCGGACCGCCTAGCGCGATTGCAGGAGGCGCGCGACGGCCTTGGACGTAAAGTCCACCATCGGCACGATCCGTGCGTAATTGAGCCGCGTCGGACCGATCACACCGAGCACGCCGACGATGCGCTGCTCCCGGTCATGAAACGGCGCGGCGATCATCGAGGAACCCGACAACGAGAAGAGCTTGTTTTCCGAGCCGATGAAAATGCGAACGCCGTCGCCGCCTTCGGCCCGGCTCAACAATTCGATCACGTCCTTCTTTGTTTCGAGATCGGCGAAAAGCAAACGGACCCGCTCGAGATCCTCGATCGCGGTGAGGTCCTGGAGAAGATTGGCCTGTCCCCGCACGATCAGCTGCGGGCCATGCGCGGAGAAGTCCGCCCAGCTCGCCAGGCCCGCATCGACAAGCCGCGCCGTCAATTCTCCAAGTTCTGCCTCAGCAAGCTTGCGCGAGGCCTCGATCTCGCACTTGACCTCCTGCAAGGTGCGGCCCCTAATCCGCGCATTGAGGAAATTGCCGGCTTCGCACAAGGCGGACGGCGGCAGCCCCGCCGGTATTTGCAGGATCCGGTTTTCGACCGAACCGTCCTCGGCGACCAGCACGGCGAGGGCGCGCTCCGGCTCGATCCGGACGAACTCGACATGTTTGAGCCGCGCATTTTCCTTGGTGGCGACCACGACCCCCGCGCCGCCGGTCAAACCCGACAACATCATCATCGCGTCGCCAAGCAGCCCTTCCAGGGTCTGCTCCTGCGAGGCCGCTTTGACCTGCGCCTCGATCCGGTCGCGTTCCTCCTGGCTAACGTCGCCTAATTCGAGCAGCGCATCGACGAAAAAGCGTAAGCCCAGCTCGGTGGGGAGCCGCCCCGCGCTGGTGTGCGGCGCATAGATCAAGCCGATCTCTTCGAGATCCTGCATCACATTGCGGACCGAGGCCGGCGACAGCGGCGCCGGCAAAAGCCGCGCGACGTGGCGTGATCCAACCGCCTCACCATGCGCGAGGTAGGTATCGACGATCAGCCGGAATATTTCGCGCGAGCGCTCGTTGAGCCGGGCCAGGCTGTTGCCGCCTAGCCGCGCCGGACCGGGTGCATGATCCAAGGGAACTGCCATGGCGGCTAACATGGCCGCATGCGGCGAAGGACGCAAGCGCGGCCCGGACCGGCATCGTCAACGAGGTTTTTTCACCCTTTGAAGGATCGATCGCGCGAGCGTTGGCGAATGGCCGGGAGGCGCCAAGCCGGCCCTTGACGCGCCGGACGAAGTCGCCGATCGCAATATGCGGCGGGATTTCCGCCAACATAGGGACGTGTTCTCGCGGCAAAACGCCGGAGACGAACTGGACGCCCAGTTCTTTGCACACCTTTCGGATCATCGTTCGTATCCGCTCCCGCAGCGCGCCTTCCAGCATTTTGGAGCATCCTTCGTGATCCAGACGATCAGGTAGCGATAGTGAAAAACCGTGTGACTCCCGCTCGTGTAGCGCATAGGCTGACTCCTTAAACGCCGCAGCTTAAGGAGTCAGCCTATGAACATAAAAGCGGCTAAAGCCTCTTCCGGTCTGAAGACGGGAGTTTAAATCCTAAAGAACGGACAACGAAGCAAAACCCCTTGGTTTTCGTAAGCAAGAGTTCGATGACCAATTTCGTGAATCTCCATGGCAACGATTATCCCTCCATGAAGCTTATCTATCCGGCATTGCGCGGGGGCGTCGAATCCGGCCCCGAGGAGCCAATCGAGGCGGCGCCGCAACGCTTATTGTTAACGCTCGGCAGCCTCGGATCGCGGAGGAACCAACTTCGGTCAATTAAAGCATTCGCGCAATCCAAACTCGCGGACGAAGGATATTGTTACGTCGTCCGCGGCGGCCCGGAACCGGGATTTGGCGCGGTCGTAGAGGCCGCCGGCAAAACGCCCGCTGTCATCTTGCCGGGCTTGGTGAATAACAACCAGCTTCGTTGGCTCTACGCGCACGCGAGCCGGTTTGTATTGCCGAGCCTGCTTGAAGGCGTTGGCTCGCCCGCGGCCAAGGCCATTTCCCGGGGTCTCGTTCCATTGCCGAGGAGAGGGGATGCTTTGCATGAAATCGCGGGTGACGCCGCTATTCTTGTCGACCGCTTGAACACGGACGAGATCGCGGATGGAATGCTGCGCCGTGCGCACGTGAGACAAGCGGAACGGCAAGCGCGCTTGTCCGCGCTTCGAAAAGAGTCTCGCGCTCTTTTAGTGGAATGCGATGGAGGCGGCCTGGCGCGCCACGTTGGAGCATGCGCTCGCGCAGTGATTGCCCGGGCCACCGTATTCACACGGGTCTCGCCACGATGGCGCGCGAAAGGATGTTTAGGCTCCTTTCATTTGCGGGGACGAGGATGTTCGGGAAGCGGTATTTTGGCCGGACCGCGCGGACGCATCGCAAGACGGCATGTCAGGGTGGCTTTTCCTGTTCCTCCGGGCCGGGCGGGCGCCGCGCGATGACCGGGGCTGCCGCGAGGGCGCTCGTCCTGTTTTCCGGCGGCCAGGATTCGACGACGTGTCTTGCCTTGGCACTCGATCGATATGCGCGGGTCGAGACGATTGGATTCGATTACGGCCAAAGGCATCGCGTCGAGCTCGACCAGCGCGCCACGATCCGCGAATCGCTTCGCCAAAATTTCCCCGCGTGGCGCGAGCGCCTCGGCGAGGACCACCTGATCCGAATCGAGGCCTTGGCGCAAATCTCGACAACGGCAATGACCCACGACGTCGAGATTGCCACCGATGCGCGCGGCCTGCCCAATACATTCGTCCCCGGCCGCAACCTTATGTTCCTGAGCCTGGCGGCGGCGCTCGCCTACCGGCGCGGCTTCAAGCATATTGTCGGCGGCATGTGCGAAACGGATTTTTCGGGCTATCCGGATTGCCGCGACGATACCGTGAAAGCCATGCAACTCGCCGTGAATCTCGGCATGGATACTCGTTTTGTTCTTGAAACTCCTTTGATGTGGCTCGACAAGGCCGCGACCTGGCGCCTCGCGGAAACGCTCGGCGGAACCGCGCTCGTCGCTCTAATCGTAGAGTTGACGCATAGCTGCTACCTCGGCGAGCGCGCGATCAGGCACGATTGGGGCCATGGCTGCGGTTCGTGCCCCGCCTGCCGGCTTCGCTCCGAAGGCTGGCGGAAATACGTTGCCTCGTCAGGGAAACGCGTGCCAGCCTGACGAGGGGCCGCGAGGACGACCGCACTCCTATGCGCGGGTTGGTTTCCCACACGGCCGCGTATTTGTCTGCGGGCTGTCCCGAGCCTGACGCCAGTGCCGGACGGCCACGGGATCGCGCCGGGAATTGAACCGCCGGGCTCCCGCCTCCCGCGATGCTAGGCGATGCGGACCCTCGTGGTATGAACGGATAGGCACCTCGAGAGATGAGCAAAATCCGATGAACTCCGGAACGGCATGGGCATGATTTGGCCCCCGCAGCAAGAGGCCGCGCTAAAGGCCGTTGCTGTGTGGTTGAGACGCGGCGAGCCGCAATTGTTCCGACTCTTCGGCTTTGCGGGCACCGGCAAGACCACGCTTGCCAAGAAAATCGCCGAGGATATCGATGGCGGTGTCACCTTCGCGGCTTTCACCGGCAAGGCAGCGCTCGTTTTGCGTTCCAAGGGCTGCAAGGAAGCGCGCACGATCCACAGCTTGATCTACCGGCTGCGAGGAACCGACACGCAAGAGCCTTCCTTCGTTCTTAACGAAGACAGCGCCGTTACGAAATCGAGCCTCGTCATCATCGACGAATGTTCGATGGTCGATGCGGAACTTGGCCGCGATCTCTTGTCCTTCGGCAAGCCAGTGCTGGTCCTAGGCGATCCGGCGCAATTGCCTCCCGTCAAGGGCGGGGGGTTCTTTACCGAAGGCCCGCCCGACGTGATGCTGACCGAGGTGCATCGCCAAGCGGTGGACAATCCGATCATCAAAATGTCCATGCTTGTGCGCGAAGGAGGAAGGCTTTCTCTCGGCGCTTACGGCGAGAGCCTCGTCACAGAGCGGCGGGACATCGATTCCGGCACGGTGACAGCGGCCGATCAGCTGCTCGTTGGCCTCAACCGCACCCGCCACTCGTACAACAAAAGGATGCGCGAGCTATTCGGGCACGCCGATGTTTTTCCGCAAGCGGGCGACAAGCTGGTCTGTCTCAAAAACGACAAGACCAAGGGTCTCTTGAACGGCGGGATCTGGCGCGTGAAGACCACCTCGCCAACGCGCAAGAAGAAGCTCGCGCTGAACATTGTGCCGGAGGACGATCCGGCCCGCAAGCCGCTGCGCATCGGCGTGCTGCCGGAATTCTTTCAAGGACGGGAAGAGAGTCTAAGCCCAGAAATCCGGCGGGCATCGGACGAGTTCGATTACGGCTATGCGCTCACCGTGCATAAGGCGCAGGGGTCACAATGGAACCATGTGGTTTTGTTCGACGAAAGCTTCGCGTTTCGCGAACACCGCAACCGCTGGCTCTATACCGGCATTACCCGCGCCGCGGAGCGGCTGACGATTGTCGTATGACATACTACACCCGCGCGGCGCGGGTGTGTGGCTGGAGCATTCGGGTCCGCGCGGGCGAACCCCGCGTTGTGCCGTCGTTGCGCTCCCTCGCCATAGCGGCGGATCGCTGCTTCGCCTCGCTCGAAGATCTCATGCGCCCCGGCGGAATGCGCGCGGCGTAAATCAGGCCCGCTTGTCCGGCCATCGGCAGAGATCGGAGATCAGGCAGCGTTCGCATTCCGGGCGGCGGGCCTTGCAGATATACCGGCCATGCAGGATCAGCCAATGATGCGCATGGGACTTTAACGCAGCGGGAATGATTTTCTCAAGCCCGCATTCGACCTCAAACGGCGTCTTGCCGGCCGCCAGGGGAATGCGGTTAGAGACCCGGAAAATATGCGTGTCGACGGCGATTGCCGGCGCACCGAAAGCAATGTTCAAGACTACGTTGGCCGTCTTGCGGCCTACTCCGGGAAGCGTTTCGAGCGCCTCGCGGGTGTGCGGCACCTCGCCGCCGAAATCCTTGACGAGCCGCCGCGACAAGGCGATCACGTTTTTTGCCTTGGTGCGGTAAAGGCCAATCGTCTTGATCATGTCCTGGAGCTTTTCCTCGCCGAGCGCCGCCATTTTGGCTGGGCTGCCGGCCACCGCGAAAAGCGCGCGCGTGGCCTTGTTGACGCCTAGGTCGGTCGCTTGCGCCGAAAGCACGACCGCGACGAGCAGGGTGAAGGCGTTCACATAGTCGAGTTCGCCTTTTGGGTGCGGATTGGCGGCTTCGAAGCGGCGGAAAATCTCGGCCACCCTTGCCGGGTCCGGCGGCATTTGCCGCGCGCCTTGTGGTTGCGTGGCGCGCCCGGGAATTTTTTTGGGTGGCGCATTCAGCTTCGTTCCGGGCCCGGAAGTGGCGCTGTCCAAAAATTTGGCCGCCGGATTTTTGATTGCCGTGTTTCTTTTGCGCATCCGCGCGTTATTAAATCCACACCCCACCGAGAGCAAGGCTAGGGCCCAGCCCCTTATCGAGGGAATCCAATGCCACGCGAAATTTTGGGCGCGGGACCCGAAAATTTGCCGCTCTTCCCGGCGCGGCTGAAGCCGCATTGCTCTCTTACGCGGCGCAATTTCCACGTGCTGATGGTGATTTATATTGGCGCCAGTATTATTTCATCTCTGCCTTTTGTTCTTTTGTGCGCTTGGCCGGTTGCCGGTTCGGACCGGCGGCGCTCCTGCGGAACGGGATATTGCCGGAGTCTCTTCAACATTTGCGCCGGCTGTTGGAAGGCGGAGCCGGCTGCCAGATGCTTCCACACCAGTTCGGCAATGTCGCATGTGGGGATGGCCCCCGGTTTGCCAGGACTTTCGTAGCGCGACGGGAAGGACGTGGTCGCTTGCGGTCATGTGTCCGGCCTGTTGACGCGGCACCATGGCCGCTGGCCACGATGGAGTCCGCGGAGCGAGGCCTGATCAGTTTGCCGGGATCGAAGTCCCTTGAGACACTTCAGGTTCGGCTCGTTCCGTCGGATCGACCGATTGTCCGTCACATCCATCTGCTCGTTTTGCCCTCGCAAACATAAGTTTCTCGGTTTGACCGAGAGACCGTTTCTCCGTCCCGGCCTAGCGCATCGGTGGCGCCGCGCGCAGCCGGGGTCAAGACTGGCCGAAGGCCACCGCCGAAGGCGGCGTGGTCTTGACGCCGGCGAGCATGGCGGCAGGCTCGTGCGGTCGCGAAGATCCCGCCGTCGGCCGCCAGGCTTCGCCGCGCCGCAGAACGGCCCACACGCAACGTGCGATCTTGTTGGCCAGCGCCACCGCGGCAACCATCGTCGGCTTGCGGCTTCGCAGCCGACAAAGCCAGGGGTCGGTGCGCAGGACTTTCGCGCGGAACATGGCCGCCATGGCGCCGCCAACCAGCAGGCGCCGGAGATCGCCGTTGCCGCGTTTGGAAATGCCGCAAAGACGGCTCTTGCCGCCTGACGGGTTCTGCCGCGGCACGAGCCCGATCCAGGCGGCAAAGTCGCGGCCCGACCGGAAGACCGAAGGGTCCGGAACCACAGCCACAATCCGCGTGGCGATCATCGGGCCGATCCCGGGAATGGTGGCGAGCCGCCGGGCGACCAAATCGGTTCTCATCCGAGCAACGATCTTGGTTTCGATCATCACGATCCGGCGGGGCCGATCGCGGGCCGAGCTCCGCAGCGAGAAGCCGCAGCGCGCCGCGGGCGCTCGCGGGGAGGCGCCCATCCTTCTCATCGGCAATCACCGCCACCAGATCCTTGACCTTGTTGAGGCCACGCGATGCGACGATGCCGAACTCGGCCAAGTGGCCCCGCAACGCATTGACAAGCATCGTTCGTTGCCGGACCAGAAGATCGCGGACGCTGGGCGCGACGAGCGCCGCCTGGCTCGCTGGGGTCTTGACCGGCACGAAGCGCATCGAAGGCCGCCGCACGGCCTCGCAAACGGCTTCGGCATCGGCCGCATCGTGTTTGTTGCGCTTCACGGAGGGTTTGACGGAGCCGGGCGGCATCAGGCGCACGTCATGTCCAAATGCGGCGATCTCACGCGCCCAAAAGTGCGCGGTCGCGCATGCTTCCATCCCCACCAGACAGGGCGGCAGGGCAGCAAAAAAGGTTGCGGCCTGGGCCCGGCGCAAGCGCCGGCACACAACAACTTTTCCGGCAGCGTCAACCCCGTGCAGCTGGAAAACATGCTTCGCAATGTCGATACCGATGGCAATCTCGCCCATGGATGGCTCCTTTTGCTGGTGATCTGCGACGATCACCATTCTTGGCACGAAGTTGCCGTGAGGGGGCCATCCACCCCATCAGTTGAATTTCAGCAATGGGTGGAGGCTGTGTAAAAACGCAGATGCGTGATCGGCGGATGGTTGGCCGGCTGGCGGTTTCCGATTGTCGGATTTCGACGGACTTGCTGAGAAGCATGAGCTTTTGAGGCGCGGCCTCAGGCGCGCATGGCCTCCATCAGGGGCTGGGCACCCAGGATGGCGATCACACGCTTCAGATTGTAAGCCAGAACGTGGAGGCTCATCTCTGTTCGGACCTTTTCGAGGGTTCTGGTCTTGAAGTGGGTGGCGCCCATCCAGGCCTTGAGGGTGCCGAACGGGTGTTCGACGGTCGCGCGGCGGACGCGCATGCTCTTCGGCGCGCGGTCCAGCCGGTCCTGCATGGCGTCGATTACGGCCTCATGCTCCCAGCGCTTGATCCGGCGCTCCTTGCCGGTCGTGCATTGGGTTTTCAGCGGACACTCGGCGCACTTGCTCGTCCAGTAGCTGTGCAGGGTCATTCCTTTCTCCACCGGCGTGAAGCGCCAGGTCAGACGCTGGCCGGCCGGACAGCGATAGGCGTCCTCTTCAGGGATGTAGACGAAGTCCTGTTTGCCGAACCGGCCCGCAGCCTTGGATCCTGAGGTGAGCGGC
Source organism: uncultured Alphaproteobacteria bacterium (assembly GCA_963706215.1). Taxonomy (GTDB): domain Bacteria; phylum Pseudomonadota; class Alphaproteobacteria; order Rhizobiales; family Beijerinckiaceae; genus Methylocapsa. Next base: position 2,676,108 of record OY970154.1, read on the forward strand.
TTGGGGACATGGGGCGTAACGCCCAGGGGCTCGCAGGCCAGAACCTCCTCGCCCTTGAAGTAGCCGCGGCCGGCCAGGACATCGAGCGCCTCGACGCCCATGGCGGCCTTGGCCTGACCCGCCATGTTCGAGAGTTGATCGCGGTCGTTGCCGACATTGGTGACGTCGTGGGCCACGATCAGGTGGTGCTGCGCATCGACGGCGGTCTGCACATTGTAGCCGACGATGGCGGTTCCCTTGCCGCTGGTTCCCATGGCTCGCGCGTCCGGATCGGTCAGCGAGATCTGCTGATCTGGCGCGGCGTGCACCTCAGCTTCCATGGCTTTGAACGCCTGCATCTGCGCCTTGAGCGCGGCGATCTTGTCCTTCAGGCGGACAGAGTTGGCCGGCGCCAGTTCCCCGTCCTGACGATCCGCCGTTTCCAGCGCCGCCATGTAGCGCTCGATGCTGGCCTCGACCTGCTCCATCCGCCGCTGGATTGAGGCCTTGGTGAAGTTCTTGTCGCGGGCGTTCACCGCCTTGAACTTGCTGCCGTCGATGGCGGCGACGGCATGGGCGAACAGACCCAGCTGTCGGCACAGAGCGATGAACTGGCGGCAGGTCCCCCGGATCGCCGGGCCATTGTCCTTCCTGAAGTCCGCGATGGTCTTGAAGTCCGGCGTCAGACGCCCGGTCAGCCACATTAGCTCGACATTGCGATGGGTCTCGCGCTCCAGCCGGCGGCTCGACGCGATCTGGTTGATGTAGCCGTAAACGTAGATCTTCAGCAGTGCGCCCGGATGATAGGCTGGACGTCCGGTCGCTTCTGGAATCACACCGTCAAAGCCCAGCGCCCCGAGATCCAGCTCATCGACAAACACGTCGATCACCCGCACCGGGTTGTCCTCAGCAACGTAATCATCCAGATACTCGGGAAGCAGAACGCCCTGTATACGGTCTTCACTCTGGACGAAGCGCGTCATCTCACCCCCCGGCGCGAATCATCCAGAATTATAACTCAACAGGCGTTTTTACACAGCCTCCACCCTTTGCAGAAATTCACACCGGGACCCTACCAGAAATTTTACCGCGAAAAAACGCGCGGTTTATTCGCTCCGCGCGGCTTTTGCACCGAATTGGTCCACAAACGCCCGGACGTCGGGAAGAATGCCTTTGACGATGCGTTCGACTCCAGCGGGATTGGGATGCAATCCGTCGCCAAGTTTAAGGGCCGGCTCGCCCGCCACCCCTTCGAGAAAAAACGGATAGAGCGGCGCGTCATATTTTTTGGCGAGGGCCGGATAGATCGCGTCGAAGCGCGTTTTGTAATCCTGGCCGAGGCTTGACGCGGCCTTCATTCCCGCGATCAAGACTTTGATATTGCGCGTCTTGAGCTCGCCGAGAATGGCGTCGAGCGCGGCTTTGGTCACCTCCGGATCGACCCCGCGCAGCATGTCGTTGGCGCCAAGTTCCAGGATCACGCCATCGGCGCCATCGCCGAGCGCCCAATCGAGCCTTGCCTGGCCGCCGGAAGCGGTGTCGCCGGAAACCCCGGCGTTGACGACCGTCACACGATAGCCTTCCGCGCGCAGCATCTTTTCGAGCACGGCGGGAAAGGCGGCGTTGTTGGGCAACCCAAAACCCGCGACCAAACTGTCGCCGAAGGCAATGATTTTCAGGGGCGGCGTTTCCTTCGCGGTGGGCCGGGCCGGGCATGCCAGCGCCGCCAACAAAAGCGCGGCCGATAATTGCAGGAAAGCGCGGCGATGGCCATATCCGCCAGGCCTCGACCGTGGCATCGGCTTGGGCAAGGCGGTTTCGCGTGCGGTTTCGGAGGACATGGATGGGGGAACCGGCGGTTGAACTCGAAAATGTGCATCTAAGCCTGGGGCGCGGCGCGGCGAGGGTTCATATACTCAAAGGGATTTCGCTTAAAATAGGGCGCGGCGAAACAGCCGCCCTCATCGGGCCTTCGGGCTCGGGCAAATCCACCCTTCTCATGGTGATGGCGGGCCTTGAGAGGCCCGATGCGGGCTGGGCCAAGGTCGACGGCACCGGCCTCGGCCGGCTTGGCGAGGACGCGCTCGCCCGCTTTCGCGGCGCGCGGATCGGCATCGTGTTCCAGTCGTTCCACCTCATTCCGACCATGACCGCTCTCGAAAATGTCGCGATTCCGCTTGAGCTTGCTGGCGCCGCCGCGCCATTCACCCGCGCACGCGCTGAACTCGCCGCTGTCGGCCTCGATGATCGCCTCGCGCATTACCCGGCGCAATTGTCGGGCGGCGAACAGCAGCGTGTCGCCCTCGCCCGCGCTCTTGCGCCGGACCCGGCCATCCTCGTCGCCGACGAGCCGACCGGAAACCTCGACGAGGCGACAGGTGCTGGCATCATCGACCTCATGTTCGCCTTGAAGCGCGAGCGTGGCGCGACCTTGATCGTGGTCACCCACGATCCTGCGCTCGCCGGCAAATGCGAGCGCAGGATCGAACTGCGTTCCGGCCGCATCGAGGACGCCGAACCGGCTTTGCCGGAACCGGGCGCCTAATGTCAGCCTTGTCCGGCAATCTGTTCGAGGCGCCGCCCGAAGACGTGCGCGAAGAGCATGTCGCCTGCCTCGTCGAAGCCCGCCATGTAAGGATCGAGCGGATCGTTTCCTTGGGCCACCGGAGTCCGCCAGGGTTTTGGTACGATCAGCCCTGGGCCGAATGGGTTGTGGTCTTGGCCGGATCGGCCGGACTGCGTTTCGAAGGCGAGGCCGAAGTCAAGGTTTTGTCCACCGGCGACTACATTCTCATTCCGGCGCGCGCAAAACACCGCGTCGAATGGACCGGCAAGGATCATTCGACGATCTGGCTCGCCGTCCATTATCCCGAAACCGAATAAAGCAGGTTGTTCCGGAGTGAAACCGCTGCTCAACACACATAAGGCACAAGCCTCCAGGTCCTTTCACTGTAGGCGACGTAGGCTTGACCAAGCCGTTCGCAGAGCATGTGCTCCTTTTATTACTTCGCTTTATTACCCGCGGTTATCCCGGATGATCCGAAGAGCGTTAAACTCAGCTGCACATGCTTTGCACCGATGCCAGATGGCCTCATCTTCCTCGGTGTGGGTATCTTCCGAAGCGCTCATGTTGCGTCATCCAGCCGCGCGCGGACACGCGGAACGGACGCAAGAGCGTGGGTGAAAACGCGCGCTCTTGCGATGAGGGTAGCATCCGGATTTACGACCGTGAACCAGCGCACTCGTGGCACAAAATAGGGTGATCCGTCGCGACGCGGCACGGAGACGCTCGTTCTCAGCGTGATGACCGCTTTGGCACCCACCTCAGTCCTCACTTGTTCATGAAGCCGTTCTATGAGCGCGTCGTGAGGGCTTCGCCCCGGAAATTTGATAAACACGATCGCTCTTTTCGGCCGTGTGAGAAGTTGGATTTCAGACACCGTTGCATGCTGCGTTGTCTCTCGGCCGAGCCCCTTGTCGGGGTCTAGAAAGACAATATCCGCTCCGTCCAATGCGTCGCGCATCCGTAGTGCCCACGCGCTCCGTTGGGGTCGCGACGGCATCGGCTCGCGGTGAAACAGAGTGCCCTTCGGCCAGATCGCCGCGCTCTCCAATGCGACGATGCTACGCTCGGGCAACACGGACAACCCCGCATGGAGTTGTGCATCAAGCTGCTGCCAAGCCGGCTCGTCTCGCCATTCGAGATGCCGTCCGTCCGCGCGTCCGTCATCGCCCGGCACGTAATACCATGCGATGCCGAGCGTCCTGTCGCTTCCGGCCAACGCGCGCAGGAAGGCGAACTTCAGAACGTCGCTAACGTCACCGGCATATTGGTCGCGCATTCGTTCTCCGAAGTCATCGTCGCCTACCAGTTCGTAGCACGGTAGGGTGTCGATTATGCAAATTATCAGCACTAGTTTAGCTGAACCGGCTCCAGTTCTGTAAAGGAATGACGTACTGATGGCGCGATGGTGGACGCTGCGGTTAAAGTGAACGCAATGGAGCTCGATAGATTGGTCTCGTTGCCGAAATGGCGGCGGCATCATGCAAAAGGATTACGCTGGCCGTTGGTCCTGCGCTTTGCCTTGCGCGATTTTCGCGGCGGCCCGCGCGGGTTCGCGATCTTTCTCGCCTCCATCGCGCTCGGCGTCGCCGCGATTACCGGCATTGGCTCGGTGTCGCTTTCGCTAAAGGACGGGCTTGCCCGGCAGGGCCGCGCGATCCTCGGCGGGGACGCGTCTTTCGGTGTCTCGCAGCGCGAATTGTCCGCCTCCGAGCGCGATTTTCTTGGCCAGCAGGGACGCCTCTCGCCGGTGGCGCTGTTGCGCGCCATGGCGCGGCGCGACGACGGCGAGGCGGCGCTGGTCGAGATCAAGGCGATCGATGAAACTTATCCCTTGGCGGGCGAAGCCGTCCTCGATCCCGCAACGCCTCTCGCCGATGCGTTGGCGTTGCGCGACGGCGCCTATGGGATCGTGGCGGACGCGGCGCTCCTTGGAAGGCTCGGCCTTTCCATTGGAAACCGTCTTACGATCGGCGGCGCGCGGTTCGAGTTGCGTGCGGTGCTCGTCTCCGAGCCCGACCGGCTTGCCAGCGGGATAAGGTTTGGACCACCCGCCTTGATCTCGCGGCAGGCCTTGCGCGCGGCCGGATTGCTCGAACCAGGCTCGCTCGTCAGATGGCTTTATCGTGTCGTGCTTCCGGGAACGCCGGCAAGCGACGCACAAGTCGCGGCATTGATGGAGGCGGCGCAAAAGCGATTCCCCGAGGCCGGATGGGAAGTCCGCACGCGCAATAACATCTCGCCGCAGTTTTCCCGCAATCTTGACCGCTTCACCGAATTCCTAACCCTCGTCGGGATTACCTCCCTGATCGTGGGCGGCGTCGGTGTCGCAAATGCGATGCACGGTTTTGTCGAGCGCAAGCGGCAAACGATCGCGATCTTGAAGGCGCTGGGCGCGACCGGGTCCACGGTATTCGCCTTGATGTTGACGCAAGCGATGCTCGTCGCGAGCGCCGGGGCGGCGCTGGGCGCGGCGTTCGGCGCCGCCTTGCCTTTCGTCGCGGCCTCCGCATTCGGGACCCTGATTCCGTTCCCAATCGCGCCGGCGATTTATCCGGCCGCGATCGCCAAGGGGCTTTTCTATGGCTTGCTGACCGCGCTGGCGTTTTCCGCGGGCCCGCTTGGCGGGGCGCACGACGTGCCGGTTCAGGCCCTGTTTCGCGCCGGAATCGAATCCCCGCGGACCGCGCCGAGGCCGCGCTATCTCGTCTTGACGCTTGCCGCGGCTCTCTGTCTCGGGGTAGCTGTTCTCGGTCTTGCCGCCGACCGTTGGCTCGTCTTGATCTATTTGGGCGCGACGCTTGCCGCCTTTATTTTGCTGCGCGCGGCCTCTTTTCTGATCGTGGCTTGCGCAAAAAGACTTCCGCACGCGCGGGGCGTGGCGTTGCGGCTCGCGGTCGGCAATATTCACCGGCCCGGCGCGCTGACCTCTTCGGTCGTACTGTCGCTTGGCCTCGGGCTCGCGCTTCTTGTTGCGCTCACTCTCATCGACGGCAACATTAGAGCCGAACTCCACCATTCCATTGCCGGGAAGACGCCAAGCTTTTTCTTCCTCGATGTCCAGAGCGCGAAGGCCGAAGCATTCGCCAATTTTTTGAAGGGCCAAGCGCCGGACGGCAAAATCGAACTCGTCCCGATGTTGCGCGGACGCATCGTCAAGCTAAATGGGATTGAGGCTAGCGCGGCGCGGCCGAAGCAAAGCGTCGCTTGGGTGCTCGAAGGCGATCGCGGGATTACTTTCGCCGAATCCGTGCCGGAGGGATCCAGCGTCATTAAGGGAAGCTGGTGGCCGAAGGATTACCGCGGACCGCCTTTGATTTCGGTCGAAAACGAGATCGCCGAAGGGCTCGGGCTTGCAATTGGCGATGAGGTCACGGTTAACGTGCTCGGCCGCGACATCACCGCCAAACTCGCTAGCACGCGCAAGGTCAATTGGCGCAGCTACGGAATCAATTTCGTACTTGTGTTTTCGCCAAACAGCTTGGCCGGTGCTCCCTTCGGGGAGCTTGCCACGCTAACCTTTGCCAACGGCGGCGGCGACTCGCGCGAAACCGCGCTGCTGCGCGCGACGGCGCGGAGTTTCCCCTCGGTGACAAGCGTCCGCGTGAAAGACGCGCTTGACGCTATAAATACCATTGTAGGCCAGCTCGCCTTCGCGGTTAGGGCGGCGTCGAGCGTGGCATTCCTGGCTTCGATCCTCGTCTTGGGCGGCGCGCTCGCGGCCGGTCAGCACGCCCGCACACACGATGCCGTCGTGCTCAAGACGCTCGGGGCGACAAGATCCGGACTGCTTGCCGCTTACATTTATGAATACGGTCTTATTGGGCTCTGCACCGCGCTGTTCGGCGTGGCGGCGGGAAGCGCGGCCGCCTTCGCGATCGTGGGCGGCGTGATGGACCTTGAATTTGTCTGGCTTTGGCCACAGGCACTCGCCGCCGCCGCCGTCGCGGTCATTGTCACGATCTGCCTCGGGCTTCTCGGGACATGGCGGGTCCTCGGACGCAAACCGGGGCCTTATCTGCGCGATTTGTAACTTAAGAGACCTTAACCATTGTTCTTGATGGCGCGCCCTTGTGCGGACCGCGTGCTTGCGCCATATTAAGGCCGACGCTGAATCCCGCAAGGGCAGCGGCCGGAGGCGGTCAAGCCTCCATAACGCTTAGAGGAAAACATGTCCGACTTCGACCCCAACGCTAGTGCCCGCTGGGGGCAGGGCGCCACCCAGGCCGGTCGCGCCGCAATCGACCAGGGCCTGCGGTCTTACATGCTTGGCGTCTACAACAACATGGTGGTGGGCTTGGCCATCACCGGTGCGGTGGCGCTTGGCGTCCATATGCTGGCCGTCACGACCGACCCGGCGCTAGGCGTGCCGGCCGGGCGGCATCTGCTGCTGACCTCGTTTGGCGTGACGCTTTATACAACGCCGCTCAAGTGGGTGGTGATGCTGGCGCCGCTCGCCTTCGTGTTCTTTTTCTCGTTCCGCATCAACCAGATCTCGGCTTCGGCCGCGCGTGGCGTGTTTCTTGCGTTCGCGGCGGCGATGGGGTTGTCTCTATCGACCATCCTGCTCGTCTATACCGGGACATCGGTTGCGAACGCCTTCTTCGTGACCGCGGCGGCCTTCGGCGGCTTGAGCCTTTATGGCTACACGACGCGGCGTGACTTGGGGCCAATGGGAGCGTTCATGGTGATGGGCCTCTTTGGCCTCGTGATCGCGATGCTGGTCAATCTTTTCTTGCAGAGCACCGGGTTCCAATTCGCCCTGTCGATTCTGTCTGTCGTGATCTTCTCCGGCCTCACCGCCTGGGACACGCAGGCGATCAAGGAAATGTATTATGCGAGCGACGATTATGAGGTCGCGACGAAGAAATCCGTGGCTGGCGCGTTGAGGCTCTATCTGGATTTCATCAACATCTTCATGGCGCTCCTGCGCTTGACAGGTAGCCAAAACGACTGACGATGGACCCGGTCTTTTAGACGAAGGCCCCGCTTGCGCGGGGCCTTTTTTGCGCGTCGCCGGGGCCTTGGCCCGTTTTCATCCCAGATCGCGGAACAATTTCACGCGCGACTGAATGAGGGCGAGGCCTGCCCCTCCCCCTCCCGCAAGCGCCGCCCCCGCGCGATCAGAAATCGCTGGCAATACCTCTTACTTCCCAATCGCCGTAGCGCACTGGCTCGGGACCGTCGCGACCATTGATTTCCTTGCCGGCCGCAGGTTGATTGAATGCGGCGGGGCGCCGGCGCTCATCGGCCTCGGCGAGCGCCCGCCGCGCCGCTTGGCCGAGTTCGCCGCAGCCCGCGCCAGCAACCGCGAGGCCACTTGTCTCATCTTTCGGCCGCCGCATCTTCAACTCCTGGTGGCGGGGAAAAGCGGCGCACCCCCGCGCGCACCAGTTTTCCACTCCCGCCAGATCCTCGCCCATATGCTGGGCAAAGTCCAACTGTTCATGCTAGGAGAGAGACATGATCGGCCTCCCCGAAGCCTTCGTGGCGGAGTCTCGAGTTTGACCGCATCTCCGCGTCCGCCGGCGGACCGGCGGCGTCGTCGCAAGGTTTCGAACGGCCGCCCAAACCAGCTGGCTTCGAGTGAGAGTCGAGGGCGGGAGAGCGAGCAGTGCCCGGGTCTTGCCGCGCGTCTCGCCGCGGCGGCGATCCTGAAAGATATCGTCGAAAGATGTCATCCGCTGGACGAATGTTTTTCGGGCACGGCGATCCTCTCGCGGCTTGGCGGTTTGGAACCTCGCGATATCGCCTTGACGCGCTCGATTGTCACCGTCGCGCTACGCCGGCTGGGCACCATCCGGGCCGCCCTGGCCGGGCTTTTGGAAAAAGGCCTGCCGCGTCAGGCCGCCCACCTTGAATGGACGCTGATCGCGGCGTCGGCGCAGATTCTCTTTCTCGACGTTCCTGATCACGCCGCCGTCGATCTTGCCGTCCGCATGACCCGTCTTGCGGCGAAAGACGCGCCCTACGCTTCTCTGGTCAACGGAGTCTTGCGCAGTCTTATCCGCGCCCGCGAAAAAATACTGCGGGAAAGCGATCCCCTCGATCACGACACGCCCGCATGGCTCGCGGAGCGCTGGCGTAACACCTATGGCGAGGCCGGGGCGCACGCGATCGCAAGCGCCCATCGCGAGGAGCCGACACTGGATCTCACGGTTCTGTCGGACCCTTTGATCTGGGCGGAGCGGCTCGGGGCAACCGTCTTGCCGACCGGTTCGCTGCGGCTTTGGACTCATATTCCGGTGACCGGACTTCCGGGCTTCGCGGAAGGCCGCTGGTTTGTTCAGGATGCGGCGGCAGCTCTGCCGGCGAGGCTTTTACGGGTTGGACCCGGTACCAGGGTGGCCGATTTTTGCGCCGCTCCCGGGGGCAAGGCGGCGCAACTCGCGGCGGCCGGCGCCGAGGTCACGGCGATCGACCGTTCGGCCGAGCGGTTGAAAAAGCTCGCCGCAAATTTTGCCCGGCTCAATTTGCGCGCCAGCATCGTCGTTGCCGATATCGTAAACTTTAAGACGCGGCCTTTCGATGCGATTCTGGTCGATGCGCCGTGTCTCGCCACGGGGACGATCCGGCGTCACCCGGATATCGCCTGGATCAAAAAACCGCGCGATATCGCGGCGCTGGCGGCGCTTCAGACACGCCTGCTCGACAAAGCCGTCGAACTGGTGAAGCCCGGCGGAACGATCCTCTATTGCACGTGTTCGATTGAACCCGAGGAAAACGAAATGCAAATTGCCGCTCTTCTTCGCCGCAATCCCGGTGTCATGCGGGTTCCGATAGAACTCTGCGAGGTTGGCGATTTGCCCGAAGTCTTGAACGCAAACGGCGAATTACGGACATTGCCGTCGCATCTTCGCGCCGCCGAACCGCGGCTTTCCGGCCTCGATGGTTTCTTCGCCGCCCGCCTGTTGCGCCGTGGTTAATAAACCCGATAGGAATTTTATCGATAACGCAATGCTCCAGGGGGGGACCGTCGGGATTCCGGTGATCGCGCGCCCATGGAAAAAGTCTTGCCGGCCGCTTCGCGCTTCCATCGCGTGCCGGCATGTGAGATCGAGGAGTTGAGCCTTGGCCGGCGCGACATTCAAGGACTGGTTGCGCGTCGCGGGTCTCCTTGCGGCGCGCGCGGGAATGGCTTTGCGGCGAGGCCTCGGTGCGCCCGCGCGTGCCGCGATCGGGCTAGGGCGGCGGCGGCCGGAGAGGCTCTTGATTGCGCCGCAAGATATAAGGACCAGCGATCCGACCCTCGCGGCGGACATCTATGCCGGCTATTTTGCTTTCGGGGGCAAAATCGTCAATGCGCACGGCCGCTCGCCGTTTGAACTGGAGCCGGGATCGGCCGCGTGGGCGCGGGCTCTCGCGGGTTTCGGCTGGCTCCGCCATCTGCGCGCCGCCGACACCGCCGTGGCGCGCGCCAATGCCCGCGTCCTCGTCGATGATTTTTTGAGCTTGGCGGGCAAGCCTAGTTCAATTCCGGCGTGGGAGCCCGAGGTCGCGGCGCGGCGCATGCTTGCCTTTCTGTCGCAATCGCCGGTGATCCTAGATGGCGCCGACCGCGTCTTCTACCGCCGCTTCATGAAAGGTCTCGGCCGCACCCAGGTTTTCCTGGAGCAAAAGATCGCCGGGGGGCTCGCCGGCGAACCGCGCCTCCTTGCCGCGATCGCCCTCGCCGAATTCGGTCTTTGCGTGGAAGGCACCCGCAATCTGACCCGCAAAGGCACGAAACCGCTTGCCGAGGAGCTTGACCGGCAAATTCTTCCCGACGGCGGCCACGTCAGCCGCAATCCGGAGATCTTGCTCGACTTGCTGCCGGATTTGCTTCCCTTGCGGCAGGCCTATGCCGCACGCGGGTTACAACCCCCGGCGCAACTCCTCAACGCGATCGATCGCATGATGCCGATGCTGCGTCTGTTCCGGCATGGCGACGGCACGCTCGCCTTGTTCAACGGCATGGGCGTCACGCCGCCCGAGCTGCTTGCGACGATCCTCGCCTATGACGACGCGCGGGCGCAGCCGCTCACCAGCGCGCGGCACTCGGGCTACCAGCGCCTCGAGGCGGCGGACGCCATTGCCTTGATTGATGCGGGACGCCCGCCACCCCAAATTTATTCCCAACGCGCGCATGCCGGATGTTCGTCGTTCGAGTTTTCGGTTGGCGCGCAGCGGCTTGTCATCAATTGCGGCGCGCCGGATGCCAATCGCGCGCCGGCGCGCGAGGCGGCCCGCATGACGGCGGCACATTCGACGCTCGTTATCGACGACACCTCCTCGTGCCGTTTCGCCTCTCACACGGGATTGCGAAAATGGCTCGGCGATCAGATCGTCTCGGGTCCAACCAAGGTCGATGTCGAGCGCCACGACCTGCCTTCGGGAACCATGGTGGTTGTCGCGCATAATGGTTACGAAGCGCGATTCGGCGTAGTCCACGAACGCCGCATCACGCTCAACAGGGACGGCAAGATGCTCGAGGGCACCGATCGTTTGTGCGCCGCCGGGGCCGGCGGGCCGATTGAGACACGCGCCATTGCCTTGCGCTTTCACATCCATCCGAACGTGCGCCTAAAGCGGGTTCGCGAGGGCCGTGCCGTGCTTTGTATTTTGCCGAACGGGAGACGATGGCTTTTCGAAACAACGGCCGGGCAAGCAGGCATCGAGGAAAGCATTTTTTTCGCGGCGCCGGATGGGCCGCGCAGTTGCGCCCAGATCGTCATCCGCGGCGAGACCGGAGCCGCCATGGTTGTCGAATGGAGCTTGCGCCACGTCGCGCGGAAACCGCCGCGCAACGAAGCGTGAAAGGCTGCCTTGCCCGCCGCCCCGCATGGCCGCGATGATGGGTCCGTAAGCCTAAATTGCCTTGCCACAGTCGTGTCGCGGTATAGGCTAGCGTCCGTTTCGCTTGCCCGCGATGGCGTTCCACGCAGCCTGCGAGCCGAGTTCCATCGTGCAGGCAGCGGCGCGTTTCAACCATTCGGCGAAGTCCGCGGGATCCTTTGCCGCATCGCTCGCAAGCTGGTAACCCGCCTGCGCGGTGTCTGCGCCGGAGCCTGCCCATCCGCGCGGTCCGCTGAACGCCATGGTCGCCGCCTTGCTGGCGAGCGACCGGGCTGCCTCGCCGATGGTGCCGCCAACCACCTTGAACGCGTCGCGCGCCGGCAACAGCCCGGCGAAGATTCCAGATACGATGCGCGCAGTGTTGGCATCCTTGTGGGCGCGCTCCGCCAAGATCTTTGATGCCCCGATCCACAGCGGGGTGAGCGCCCGGTTGCTGATGAGCTGCACGATAAGCCGGGACAGCGCCATGTCGTAGCGCATTTCGCTCTCGACACGCGCCGCGAAAGGCGCAAGCGCCCGCGCGGAAAAATCATCGTCGCGCAGACAAAGTGCCAGCGCCTCGGCCGCCCAGCGGGCACTCAGCAGAGCGTATTGGATGCCCTCGCCGTTGAGCGGATTGATCAGACTCGCCGCGTCGCCGATCAGCATGACGCGATCGGACACGATCGGGAGCCGGTGGTTGTAGGTCATCAATGGCCAGCCCACGATCTTGCCGCGCGGACGGGCATTGCGCAGGCGTGCCGCGAGGGCCGTATCGTCGCGCATTAAGCGGCGCAGCATAGCACCGGGAGTCAAATTGTGGGCGGGCCAGGTTTCGAGCGCCAAGCCGAGCCCGACATTCGCCTCGCCATTGCCGGTGGGGAACAACCAGTAGAAACCCGGATAGCAGCTGCGGTCGAAATAGAGGTCGAGCTGGTCGTCAGGCCCCTCGACGTTGGCGAAGTAGGCCCGTGAGGCGATGAACCGGTCACGCCGCGGCGGCGCCGATCCGCGCATCAATCGCGCCACCGTCGAACTGCTGCCGTCGGCACCGATCAGCAGGCGGCAGCGTAATGTGACATGGCCGTTCGCGCTAGCCGCCTCCACAGCGACCGCGTCGCCGCCGGCATTGAAACCCACTAGCGAGCACCCCTCCATCAACCGGGCACCGGCGCTCCGCGCGGCATCGACGATGAATTGGTCGAACGCGAGCCGTGGAATCACCCGGCCATGGGAAGGCATGCCCTCAATTTCCGGGAAAGGCCGGGAGATCAGCTCTTCGCCGTCTATATAAAGCGCGGCGCGGCGCGCGATATTGGTCCGCGCGTATCCGTCCATCCGCGATACGCCGAGGCTGTCAAGCTCGACGAGGGCGGACGGGCCGACAAAATCGCCGCACACCTTATCGCGTGGAAAGGTCGCACGATCGAGAAGCATAACCGACGCTCCCGAACGCATCAGATGGCACGCTGTCGCGGCCCCTGCCGGCCCGGCACCAGCGATGATCACATCCGCGTCGTAACTTGGCTTCACCGCTACATAGGCCATTGAATTTTATTCTACTGCAGATAGCGGGCATCCGCGAGGGCGAATCTTATGGAAGCAGGAATGCCATGACAGTTCAACGCCGGCTTGAAGATGACTTACGTGGCGCCAAGGATCGAGCGCTAGCTTAGAGCGCACGGCCTTCATTCCCCGGATAGCTGCAACGCCATTTCACGATTCTCCGGCCGGGATGGCTGTCCGCCCATTCGGCAATCACGGGCGGCGCCTGCGACATGCATTGCATGAGAGAGCCTTCGTCAACGAACGAAAGATGCCGCTCCTCGCATGACGCGGGCTCAGTCAAAGTGCAAACCGTGAGAATCAGTTCAACGAAACCCATCGCCGGCTCCTTCGATAAAGCAGACTTTCGCGCCCATATTGCTTTCGTTCGCTCGCGGCGGCGAGCGTTATCGCGATTCCATGAAGCTTGTACGGCCCCTAAGCGACGGCCATTTCCAAAATTGACGGTTAGCTTTTTTTGTAATCGAGGTAGGCAAAGCGCTGATCCGAGGGGGTCCCCTCCAGAGCCCCGCCAGCCTTGCCGGGCTGCCAAAGTACGACTTCCTCGATCTTTTTCGCCAGTTCGAAATCCTTGTCGGTGATCCCCTTGGCGGCATGGTTCTGGAGGCGGACCTCGACCCAAGCGTAAGAGGCGGTGAGATCGGGATGGTGCCAAGCGGCCTCGGCCAGATGACCGACCGTGTTGATCACCATCAGCGTGCCTTTCCAGCTCGTCGTCCTATAGGTGCGGCGAATCCACCCTCCTTCATAGACCCAGCGCGGCAATTCTTGTTCGAGGCGCGCCTTGATCTCGGCGTCGCTATAGGTTTTTTCCTTGGCAACTTCGCTCATTGTCAAAATCCAATCCTTGCTGGCGCGGCCCCGTGCCTTCGCATGCACGGCCATTCTAATATGACTATGCGAAGACACGAAATCCGGATGTTTCGCCGTGCTTGTTCACGGCCTCCCGGCCAGTTGTCTTTTGCCCGCCGCGAAAACATATTTCAAAGAGCGGGGCACTGGACTGGAGAAGAGATGCACGGTTCAATACCAGCCACTTGGCGCCGCCGGTGGCGTGAAGCCGCGTTCCGGCTGATCGCGCTTGCAGTCACGCTTGAGGCTACGTCGGTTGTCGCGGCCGAGCCAAAAGGGGACTCTCCGGAATGGAACTGGCCTTGCCGGCAAATTTTGGTTCGGCGGCTGTCCTTGGCCGCGGTATGGTCCGGCCCCTCGATCGAGGGCCTGGCCTGGCGCGACGATCAGGCGGTCGCCGATATCGTCGCAACGCTAGCGGCGCGGCGCACCCCGCTCGACGAGGCGGAACGCGCGATCGAGGACTTTGCCCAATCGCAGGGAGCCGGCAAGACCAAAAAGCTGCTTTCCGTTTTCGCCGGCCTATTTGAAACGCTCAACGACGAACGCACGCAAGTGATCGACGGGCTTCTTCGCTTCGGCGCAAAACAGAAGGAACTTGCCGGAAGAATACGCGCCGAGAACGCCTTGCCGCGAGAAGAGCCGGGCAAGGAGCCGCCGCGCGCAAGCGGGCAAGACGGGGAGACCGTCGCAGGGGACTTGGAGTGGGACCTGCGCGTTTTCGATGAACGGCGCCAATCGCTCACCTATGTGTGCGAGACGCCGGCGCTCATCGAACAACGGCTTTTCGCGCTTGCCAGGGTCATTCAACGCAGCTTGGAGTGACCGGGCATCTATCCACCCGGTCCCGATCCCGTGCAAGACTAGAACAAGTCCGTAAAAAAGTTGTTCGACTTTTTCGATTCCGACTTGCTCCAACTGTTTGATTTTGAGCTGCGTCCTTATCGATCAAATGGTCCGTTTGACCGGGACGCGCTCTAAGCGATGCACTCTCTCATTGATGGGCGAGGAGAGTGTTGTTTTCGTCGAGAAGCGGCACGCCGTAGGATGCCACAATCGCGATGATCTCGGCCTGGTTCTCGGCGATGAGCTTGTTCAAGAGACGTTTCCAGTCCTGATCGGAATGGCGTACCCCCATTCCGATTCGATAGATCATCCGCGGTCCGGACGCTTCCTTGACGAGCGGCGTGACCTTCATCGGGATTTTGGAGTGCTTCGCGAGATAGCCGGCAATCGGGCCCCAAAGGATGGCGGCATCGATGCGGTCGCCCTCGAGATCCGCGATCATCGTCGCGGCCGGCGTGTCAAACCGCGTGTCGACCACGAGCGGATAGGATTTGACGTTCTCCAAAAGCCCATTGACCGCGAGATTGGTCGCGGGCGGCGTGCCGGCCACGATGCCGATGCGCTTGCCTTGCAAACGCGGATCTTCAAGGCTGTCAATCGTTTCGAGACCGGCTCCTTGCTTCGAAACCAGGGCATAACTTGTCCGGTAATAGGGATTTGTTCCTTGAACGATATCGTCTCCTTGCGGCATCCCCATGATCACGTCGCAACGATGTGCATTCAGCGTATTCCGCACGAAGCCGGTGGCACCGGGGTAATACTCATAGGCGAGCGTTTTGCCGAGCTTGTGGGCAAGAAGCGCGGCGATTTTGTTCTCGAACCCCTCGCCGGCCTCATTCGAAAAAGGCAGATCCCTGGGGTCGGCGCAGACCCGCAAGATCTTCGGATCGATAAGTTCGATCGAACCCTCTTGTCCGGTTTGCGCCGCTACGTCAGTCGCAATCAAAAAGACCGGCAAAACTAGCGCAAGCAGGAAGCCGACGCGCCTAAATTTCATGCGCTTTACAGTTAGCTCTAGTCGCCAAAACATGCTTTCTCCGCGTCGGCGGCCTGCGGCGGCTTATCGTCGTGTTTTCCCGGCCTTCCGCGGTCTATTGCATCGACGGATCGGGCGCGAAGATAAACGTAAATATCGTCGATGTAGCACATGACGTTCTTGTTATCCCCAAGCGCCGGCATGACCTTGTTCTCGCCGCCGCCAAGATCCTGCTTGCCGCCGACGACAATCCCGTAAAATTCGGCGTAGTTCATCGTCTTCACCGAATCTTTGAGGGCCGGCGCGTAAGACGAGCCTTCACCATCGGGTCCGTGGCACACGTGGCATTCCGAATGGTAGCGGCGGAAGCCGGAATAGGTATACCAATCCACCGTTCCGTCCGGCTTCACGCTAAAGGTCGGGTCGCCTTTCGCATCGACATATTTGCCTTTGCCGTCCTGCTTTACGGCTTTGGGATCTCCCGGGGCCTCGGCCATCGCCGCGGTCCCGAACGCGAAAAGCAAGGCGAGGGAAAAGGCCCGCACCAGAGGACTGATTTGCACGAGAGGATCCTTGTTCGAGAAAAAATGCGCACACCGCGTAAAATGCCCGGCGCCAATTGAGCGCCGGGCGTCTCGCGTTTGGCTATGCCATGCCGAAACCTAAAACGTCGGCGGCAGGGCAAAAACCGTCAGCTGACCGCCGAGCGCCGTGTAGTTGGCGAGCGCGGCATAGCCGCCGACCGCGCCAAGACCCTCGGTCGCCTTTGTCAAGCCGGCCGCGAGACCGATGCCCGCCCAGCCGCCGACACCGGAAAGCACCGCGACATATTGCCTGCCATTGTGCTCGTATGTCGTGACGTTGCCGATGATGCCGGAACCTGTCTTGAACTTGTAGAGTTCGTCGCCGGTCCTTGCGTCCACCGCTTTCAGATAGCCTTCAAGGGTGCCGTAGAAGACCAAATTCCCCGCGGTCGCCAGCGCCCCCGACCAGACGGAGAAAAGCTCTTTTTTCTGCCAGACGATCTTCCCGGTCTTGGCGTCCCAGGCGGTGAAATTGCCCATGTTGGACTCGCCCTTCGGCGGGTACATGGACAAGGTCGCCCCGACATAGGGCTGCCCCGCAGTGTAGCTCACGTGGAAGGGCTCGTAATCCATGCAGACGTGATTGGCCGGAATATAGAAGAGACCCGTGATGGGCGAATAGGCGGCCGGCTGTTCGTCCTTCGACCCGAGCGCTGCCGGGCAAATGCCCTGCGAGTTCACGTCTTCGCCATTTTGCTCGGTCGAATATTCCTTCACGACCAAGGGGCGTCCATAGGTCTTGGAGTTTTTGTCAAGATCGACCTTGGTTGCCCAATTGACCGCCGGATCGAATTTCTCCGCGACCAGCGGCTCGCCGGTTTCGCGGTCGATTGTATAGCCGAAGCCGTTGCGATCGAAATGCACCAAAACCTTGCGCATTTCCTGATTGGCCAGGATCATCTCGTTGATGGCGTCGTAATCCCATTGATCGTGCGGCGTCAGCTGGTACACCCATTTGGCGACGCCGGTATCTGCATCGCGCGCCCAAACCGTCATCGACCAGCGATTGTCGCCGGGCCTCTGCTTGGGGTTCCAGGTCGAAGGATTGCCAGAACCGTAATAAACCAAGTTCAATTCCGGGTCGAAGGCATACCAGCCCCAGGTCGTACCGCCGCCGATCTTCCACTGATCGCCTTTCCAGGTGTTGATGCCGGAATCCGGGCCGACAGGCTTGCCGAGGCTGGTTGTATTCACTGGATCGATCAAGGTGTCGGAATCGGGTCCCATCGAATAACCGCGCCAAACACGCTTGCCGGTCTTGAGATCGTAAGCCGTAAGTGAGCCGCGAACGCCGAACTCGCCCCCCGAAATGCCGACGAGAACCTTGTCCTTGACGACTTGCGGCGCCGAAGTGCCGGTCTCGCCCTTGGAAGGCTCGCCGTTCTTCACCGACCAAACAACCGCCCCGGTTTCCGCTTTGAGCGCGACCAGCGTCGTGTCGGCTTGATACAGGAAAATCTTGCCGTCGCCATAGGCCACGCCGCGCGTGACGGTATCGCAACACATCACGGGGATGACATTGGGATCTTGTTTGGGTTCATATTTCCAGATGATCTTGCCGTCTTGATTCAAGTCGAGCGCGTAGACGATGTTCGGGAACGGCGTGCTGATGTACATGACGCTGCCGATTACCAAGGGCCCCCCCTCGTGACCGCGCAGAACCCCCGTCGAGAAGGTCCACACCGGAACAAGACGTTTGACGTTGTCTGAATTGATCTGATCGAGTTTCGAGAAACGGTGATTGGCGTAGTCGCCCGTCGGCATCACCCATTGCTTTGGGTCTTTCGAAAGCTGGATCAATTCATCGTTGGCGAAGGCGGCGCCATTGGCGAGAAGCGCGGCGGCGGCAACACAGGACATAAGCAGGAACTTGCGCATAAATTTCCTCCGGACACTCTGGTGCGCGGCGCCTGTAACACTCGCTTTCGCGGCGGCGGCGCCTTGTCGTTTCATGTCTTTCCGGCAGGGTATCAGGACGCCGGCAAGCCAGTAAAGGTTCCCCAATAAGGCACATTCCGCATCAAGCAGCGTCCCCGATGCAGCCGCGCCCCGTTTTCAATAAGCGCGAGCGGTCCCGTCCGCCAAGGCCGTGAAGCCGGAAACCCATTTAGGTGTATATATTGGCGGCGGCACCGATTCAATAGTGATTCGCGTTACGCCTTCAGCTCGAAGCGCGACGGCCTCCAAGAGAGCCTGACGATTTCAGCCGCGCTCTGGATCTCGTGTGACGGATCGGCCGGCGAGGCTTGGGAAGCCGCGGCGGGAAGAGCGAGCGCGGACCTTGTGCCTCATCGAGGCAATGGCGAAGGATTGGGGCAGGATTGGCGCGCCCTATCGAGGCTTGTATTAATCAGTGCATAAATATGAGAACCTTCAGGCGGCGTATTCGAGCAAGCGTTTGTGGTAAAAGGAGATACACCCCGTTGACGTCACAACCCGAAAATCGTTTGGGCTGATGACGCGAAAATTATCGGTGACGGAGTCGCGGAAGCGGTTCCAGTTCTTGGGGACCTTGCCGCGCAAGAAATCGAGCGCCGGCTCTGCGCGTCGAGCGTGGCAACGCCGCGCCAACCCGCGCTTTCAAATCGTCTTCTTGCTTGGCGCTCGGATAGCGGGCGCTCCCGCCAGCATCGAAGCTGGTCAGGCCTTCGATCCCGCGTTGTTCGAAAAGGTTGCGTCAGCCGCGGATCGCGGCGCCGTCGAGCAAAAACGCATGGGCGGCCTGCCGGCAGCTCCCCCCGTCGTCCAAAAGCACCAAGGCATTCGCGCGGCGCGTCACGCGGCAGGCCGCCGAACCATCGCGCGCCGCCGCGATCAGCCCGCCGTGATCTTCCTTGCTTGGAAAGCCGCCTTGAATCATGCCCGCCACCAGAATCCGCCCAACCCGGAAACGCAAGAGTTTTCTCCCGGCTCTTCAATAAGCCGGGGTATAGTTTTGCCGGGCGCGATAATTGACGAACTCGGCGCCGCCTTCCGGGCCGATGACAAAAAGAGTCGGCATCTCGCTCTCGGATATGCCGCGCGGGAATTCAATACAAACTTTTGCGCCATCATCGAAAACCTGGACCGGTCGCCGGGGCGCATCATCGCCCTCGATCGCGTAACGAAACCGCAACCGCGCGACGTCGACGCCGCTCTGGATCGGCGCGGTAGCTTGGGCCTCCACATTCTGCCGGCGGAGCGCGATGAGCTGGTCTTGCGGATATTGCCAGGAGACGGAGGCCATATAGGTTTTTTCCGTCGATCTCGGCTCGAGAAGATAGGTCCGCCGGCCGGTGTTGATGACGAGATTGGTCACGAGGTCCGGCCGCGTGGGCTTGGCGAGGATATGAACCTTCCTCGAAGGTCCCGCGCCGCTTTCCGTGTCCCCGATGATCCGGCGCACGGTGTCGCCGGCGGCGACGGGGCCGGAGCCGACGAGCTGCTCGCTTTCCTGGAGAGCGATATCCGTCGTCTGGCCCGGCGCGGCATAGACTTGGTAGAGCGCACCATCCGTAAAGGGGTAGACCTGCGCGGCATTGATGTAGCCGTCGCGGGTCGGCTGCACGCGCGCGGCTTCGTTGGCCGTAGCGACCCGGACCGCAGTGTCTTTCGGCTCCGGCGCGAGCGCGGCGCGCGTCCTAGCCAGAATCGAGTCCGCCTCGCCGATCATGCTCGGCCCGTGGGATGAGTGACGAAATCCGGCATTGACCGATGGATCAAATCCGGATTTTTCCACATCGCGACTTGCCGGTCGCGCCGAATTGGCTCGAACAACCCTTCGTGGCCACGCGGCCTTGTCCATGGCCATCCCGCGGCAACGCCCGGCCTGACTCACCATTCCGGTCGCGGCAGCCCATATGCCGCCGCCGGTCACCGCAAGGCCCTAACGAATCCGGTCTCGCCCAAGCCATGCGCCGGAAGGGAAATTGCTGAGTGTCCGTCCGAAAAGAAGTTGAATCCGCTGAATCGCTTGTGATTATGGGATGGCCCGCCGCTTTCGCCGCGATCCGTTGGGATCGTGGTTTGTTTGAGAGAGAGGAGCGGACCGATGGACATCTTCATCATTGGGATTGATCTTGATTGGGATTGATCTTGGCAAGAACTCTTGCGGCCTGGCTGGTTTGGACGCTTCGGGCCGGATTGTTTTGAGGCGCCGGATGCGGCGAAGCCCGCTGGAGAGCTTCGTCACGAGCCCCGAGCGTTGCGTCGTGGCGATGGAGGCGTGCCGCGGCGCGCGCCATTTGGGCCGGGTGTTCGCCGCGCCGGACACGAGGTCCGGCTGATGCCGCCGGAATATGTGCGCCCGTATGGTGCGCCTCGAAGGCGCGTATCACTTGTGGAGGAAGATTCCACCCAGAGAGTTGTCGATTGATCTGGAAGCTGACGAGCGGCTTGGACGAGCAATCGGACGGGCCGGAGCCTCGTGACAAAGGCCGCCTTGGGCGGTTGAGCGATCCAGCGGGCTGTAACGCGAGTGAAGCCTAAGCAGGCCTCGAAAGAAACAATGTGGATGTCGACCCGGCCATAGGGCGGGGAAGGCCGCGCGGATGGGGAAGCAATCGACACATGCACCCGTCTGGTCCACCGGGGTAATGGGCACGGCACGTTGGAAGGGTGATGCGGGTAATCGAGGGAGACCCGTTCGATCGGAGGTCGCGGCTTCAACATCGCTCATGGCGGTGGATCGGGCGGGAGTTCGGACAGGGCCGTATGACCGTCGGGGCCGGGTAATTCCGGTGGAGGAAAGGACCCTGACTTCTGGCCTGCTTTCGAAGATGGCGAAGAAGAGGTGATTGGCGATGCGCCTTGAAACGCCCGAAAAGATCAGGAACCTTCAGAGAAAGCTTTATTGTAAGGCGAAGGCGGAACCCGCCTTCCGCTTCTACCTGCTTTACGACAAGATCTGCCGTGAGGACATTCTTCGACATGCCTATTCGCTGGCCCGCGCCAATGCGGGAGCGCCAGGTGTGGACGGGGTGACCTTCAAGCAGATCGACGCGTCGGGCGTGGAAGTCTGGTTGGCGGGCTTGCGCGAGGAACTCATCTCGAAGACGTATCGGCCCGATCCGGTGCGGCGGGTGGCGATCCCGAAGCCGGGCGGCGGCGAACGTCCGCTCGGCATCCCGACGATCCGGGATCGGGTGGCCCAGACCGCCACCAAGATCGTGCTGGAGCCGGTCTTCGAGGCGGACTTCGAGGACAATGCCTATGGCTATCGCCCGCGCCGCAGCGCGGTCGATGCGGTCAAGGAAACGCACCGGTTGATTTGCCGGGGCTACACCGGCGTGGTTGACGCTGATTTGTCGAAATATTTCGACACGATCCCGCATTCGGACCTCCTCAAATCGGTGGCCCGACGCATCGTTGACCGGCATGTGCTGTGGCTGATCAAGCTGTGGTTGCAAGCACCGGTCGAAGAGCGGGATGGCGACGGGACGCGGCGCATGAGCGGCGGCAGGAGCAGCAAGCGCGGCACGCCTCAGGGTGGCGTCGTGAGCCCGCTGCTCCCGGTCGTTTACATAAACCGTTTCCTGAAGCATTGGCGCCTTTCTGGAAGCGGCGAAGCATTCCGTGCACACGTCGTCTCTTACGCCGACGATTTCGTCATCCTTAGCCGCGGACATGCGGAGGAGGCTCTGGCGTGGACGAAGGCTGTGATGACGAAGCTCGGGCTGGCGCTCAACGAGGCGAAAACCCCGGTGAAGAACGCCCGAGAGGAAAGCTTCGATGTCCTTGGCTATACGCTGGGACCACGCCACTTTCCCGAAGGCGGGCGTTGGTATCTGGGCGCAAGCCCGTCCAAGAAGAGCGTGCGGCGGATCAAGACGAAAGTCAGCGAACTGCTGACACCGGGGAACAAGGGCGCCTGGCCTGAAGTGCAAGCTCGACTGAACCGCCTGTTGGGCGGCTGGCCGGCTTACTTCTCCCATGGCGCCCTCGCATCGGTGTATCGGGCTGTTGACGATCATGTCTATGATCGCGTGCGTAATTTCCTGCGCAGACGACACAAGGCGCCGGGGCGCGGCACAACGCGGTTTTCTCGTGAGACCGTCTACGAGGAACTGGGCGTGCTGCGCCTTTGTCGCGGGCGCGAAAGGTCCCGACGTGTGCCTTACGATGAAGCCAGTCGGAAAGCCGGATGCGGGAAATCCGCACGTCCGGTTTGATGAGCGGGGAGGGGAAACGGAGCGTTGCCGCATGGCCCAAGCCACCGCGCCCGTCCTCGACTTTACCGAAGCGCAACAAACACGATGCGGCCGATGCCGAAGCCGTTTGCGAGGCCGTGCGGCGGCCTTCGATGCGCTTCGTGCCGGTCAAGACCCCAGCGAGCCAGGCGGCGCTCGTCGCGCCCAGCGTCCGCGATCTTCTGGTCCGGCAACGAACGATGCTTGTCAATGCGTTGCGGGGCCACTTGGCCGAGTTCGGCATCGTCGCATCGCGTGGCCTCAACAAGGTCAAGGATCTGGTGGCGGTGATTGCCGATGAGAAGGATGGGCGCCTCCCCGCGAGCGCCCGCGGCGCGCTGCGGCTTCTCGCTGCGGAGCTCGGCCCGCGATCGGCCGCCGGATCGTGATGATCGAAACCAAGATCGTTGCTCGGATGAGAACCGATTTGGTCGCCCGGCGGCTCGCCACCATTCCCGGGATCGGCCCGATGATCGCCACGCGGATTGTGGCTGTGGTTCCGGACCCTTCGGTCTTCCGGTCGGGCCGCGACTTTGCCGCCTGGATCGGGCTCGTGCCGCGGCAGAACCCGTCAGGCGGCAAGAGCCGTCTTTGCGGCATTTCCAAACGCGGCAACGGCGATCTCCGGCGCCTGCTGGTTGGCGGCGCCATGGCGGCCATGTTCCGCGCGAAAGTCCTGCGCACCGACCCCTGGCTTTGTCGGCTGCGAAGCCGCAAGCCGACGATGGTTGCCGCGGTGGCGCTGGCCAACAAGATCGCACGTTGCGTGTGGGCCGTTCTGCGGCGCGGCGAAGCCTGGCGGCCGACGGCGGGATCTTCGCGACCGCACGAGCCTGCCGCCATGCTCGCCGGCGTCAAGACCACGCCGCCTTCGGCGGTGGCCTTCGGCCAGTCTTGACCCCGGCTGCGCGCGGCGCCACCGATGCGCTAGGCCGGGACGGAGAAACGGTCTCTCGGTCAAACCGAGAAACTTATGTTTGCGAGGGCAAAACGAGCAGATGGATGTGACGGACAATCGGTCGATCCGACGGAACGAGCCGAACCTGAAGTGTCTCAAGGGACTTCGATCCCGGCAAACTGATCAGGCCTCGCTCCGCGGACTCCATCGTGGCCAGCGGCCATGGTGCCGCGTCAACAGGCCGGACACATGACCGCAAGCGACCACGTCCTTCCCGTCGCGCTACGAAAGTCCTGGCAAACCGGGGGCCATCCACACATGCGACATTGCCAAAATTTCCCTTCGCGCCGAATCTTCGTTATAAGCGTTTTTACGCTATGTCCGCCCGTCCGCCGTGATGATTCGCGGCTCCTTGGCATCGACAGGAGGGATCCATGCCCCGTTTGTTCACGGGCCTCGAAATCCCTTCCGATCTCGCGATGGATCTTTCCATGTTGCGCGGGGGTATTTCCGGCGCGCGCTGGATCGAAGCCGAAAACTACCATCTGACCTTGCGCTTCATCGGCGATATCGACGGTTCGACCGCGCGGGAGATCCATGCGATCCTCGAAAAAATCCGGCGGCCGCCTTTCACCGTGACGATCGAGGAACTGGGTTCCTTCGGCGGCGCCAAGCCCAGGGCCCTCGTCGCCACGGCCAAGCCAGCCGCCCCCTTGGTCGAACTGCAGGCCCAACAAGAAAGGCTCATGCGGCGCATCGGCATTGCGCCCGAGCCGCGCAAATTCACTCCCCACGTCACGCTCGCGCGGCTGCGCGCGGCTTCCTGCGCCGGCGTCGCCGAATATCTTTCCGCGCGGGGGTATTTCCTGTCGCGCCGGTTCGAGGCGAAGCGCTTCGTCTTGTTCTCGTCGCGGGCATCGACCGGCGGCGGCCCCTATGTCGTCGAGGCGGCTTATCCGCTCGGATGAACGCCGGCCACGGCCATAGGGGCGGACAAGCGATTTCCCCGCCGCCGTGGCGACGCGAGCTAAACGCGAAACCGGTGGCTTTTCCGCGAGTGCGGAACCACCGGGGTTGATGCTGCTAACTGCTGTTGCTATCTCAGTTAGTAGGCTGGCTTCGTAACCAAAGAGATAACATGAGCAATTCCTTCTCTCGCCTCGCCACACGCGCCGTCTATGGTGCCAAGCAGCTGTCACGGGTTGCCTGGTATGTCGGGCACAGCATTGCCATGCGGCGGCTTTCGGAGGGCGCGCGGCAACAAGACAGCGCGCATGCACGGCCTCGCGCCCATACCGATGCAGCCGTGCCGGACCGCATACGCCTCTACGCGGATATGGCCGCCCTTCTCCAACGGGACCTCGCAAATGTCGAGGCGGGCATCTACCCCTTGCCGGCGGACCATGACGGCTCGTTGGCGACGCTGCTCAACCGCTCGCGGCTCTTCTTCGAGGATCTGCCCGACACCCGCCGCCGCCGAGAGAGCAACCAACATAGCGAGGTGCTGACTGCGGAGACTCGCGGGAAACGGCCCCTCTACTTTCTCCAGAATTTCCACTTCCAGTCAGGTGGCTATATGACGGACGAATCGGCCCGGCGCTACGATACGCAGGTCGAAGTGCTCTTCAACGGGACAGCGAATGCCACGCGACGGCAGGCTTTACCGCAGCTCCACGAGGTCTTCGCCGGACGTGATCAGCGCCGGCTGAGGCTGCTGGACGTCGGCTGCGGCACGGGACGCTTTCTGGATTTCGTCAAGCAGGCCTGGCCCCGGCTTGCCGCAGTGGGCCTCGATCTGTCGGAAGCTTACGCGAGGGAGGCGAAGCAGCAATTGAAGCGCTGGTCGCGGATCAACCTCGTCGTCGGGAATGGGGAATCGATTCCCGTGCCGGACAACAGCCAGGACGCGGTGACGAGCATTTTCATGTTCCATGAACTGCCGCCCAATGTGCGCCGCACCGTCTTCCGCGAATTCGCCCGAGTGCTGAAACCCGGCGGGCGTTTCGTCCTCGTGGATTCGCTTCAGCGCGGCGATGAGCCAGCTTATGAAGGTCTCCTCGAGCTCTTCCCACAGAGTTTTCACGAGCCCTATTATACGAGTTATATTGAGGAGGACTTCGGGGCAATCGGTGGAACTTCCGGTTTGACCCATGCTCGCGACATTAAGGCTTTCGTCTCCAAGGTGATGGTGTTTGATAAGCCGGTAAGCTGAGAGGCAACTCCAGCGAAACAGGCTTGTTGATCAGCCGCTTGCCGCCCTCGGCGACCACCAACCAACCCATCCCTCAAGCCCGGCCCGAGAACGCGTTTTTGCAAGGCATCCTTGCAATAATTGGCGGCGTTGTCGATCAATACCCGGCGGATCGCGGCGGGATCGTCGACCATCACGATCGTGCCGAGGATGATCGGACCAACAAGAATCGGCCATTCGAAATGCGCCTTGGTCCAGGTTTCGACGGGGTTCCGGCGCAAGACTCGCATCGTTGCAAACGGGCCGAGCGGCGCATCGTGCGGCCGGGGCGCGGGCGGACGCGGCGGCTCGATGAGGGGCGATCTGTCATGACCCTCAAACCTATCGTTGGTGTTGCCGCATGGAATGCTAGGAGGCTTGATGCGGCGCCGGTAAGTCCACGATCTTGCGGCTCCACCCGCCGCGATATAAAACCCGGTTCGACTGCTTTAGGCTCCCTTCGTCTAGCGGTCCAGGACGTCGCCCTCTCACGGCGAAAACAGGGGTTCGAGTCCCCTAGGGAGCGCCAGTGATATCAATGAGTTAGACATTCTCCCGGCGCCCGCTTTCCATTCGTACGGAAATTATACGGAAAAGCTGCCCGCGAACGCTGACGGTTGACGGCGATGTTGTCCACCGATCACAGATACAAGTTAAAGAGTGAGAGCGGCTGAATAAGCGTCATGCTGGTCGGCGTCGCGGTGTTCGCGCGCAAAGCTGCGGCTCCAGAGGGAAGGATACACTTTTTAAGTGTAAAAGTTGGGATTTGATCCATCGGTCAACGTCAGATTTCGCCATTCATCGCACGGCGAGCATTATCGGCGAGGCGGAGTCGATTCTGTCAAGGATGCAAAGCACCGGCTTCGCCGGCGCGAGCGCGGCTCGCGTCCTTGACAGAATCGATCCGCTCGCCAAACTCGCCGCCATGAGATGAATGGCAGGTTGCGATTTCTCGCGGCAGTGACTGAAAGCTCAAATTCAGTCTTTTACATTTTAAGGTACTCCGTCCCGAAGTGTGCGCTCAGGATGACGATTTTGTCAGCACCGTGGGCAGCGTCCCCCAATACGTTCGAGAGATTGGCCGCCTTCAACCGGCACGTTCGCAAACCGCGACAGGAATACGCGCGGATCAATGTGCGTCGACACTCCCCGTTGGCCGTCCCGTCATGCCGCTTTCTTGTGTTCGTCCAACAAGAACGACAACTCGCGCTCAAGCATCCGCGGATCACGGCAGACATGGAACGCCCAACGGCCGAGCTTGCCCCAGTTGTTCACCGCGGCGACCCACCGCCGTGCGGCTTCGTGCTTTGCCTTGTCCTCTTCCGTCAGCATGCCCTTGACTTCGAGTACCACCGTCAGTTCAGGCGCCTCGGTCACAGGATTCGCAAGGCGCACGAGGCAATCAGGCTCGTAACTGCGATCCACGTTGTACCACTCATAAGGGATCGTCAGCCCCAAGCCATCATTGCGTGCGAAGCAGCGCACGATGCTCTTCCTTGCCGCCATTTCGAGCCGGAACGCGGCGGACTGCTCCCAGGTCGCGGTGTCGCCCACGACCATGTTGATGTGACTGTATTGGGTCACGTAACACGCGCGCGTAGTGTTGAAGGCTACATCCGCAGTGGAGCCGGTCGGCGTCGTTCGATTAAGAAGTGGAAGCAAGGGGGCCTCGCCCTGCGACTCGTCCTGGATGACTGCCGCCAAGAACAAGCCTTCAATGCGCTTCACATATTTCTCCAGCTCGAGTTCACGGGGGTTTTCGTCCCGAAAATCAACGCGCCGATTTACGTAGTCTTCGACGAAGCGATATACGTGGGGAAACAATTGATGGCGTGATTGCAGGCGCAGCGCTCTCCGGCGTTGCTCCGAACCGTCCGCGGGATACTTGGCAAGCGCTTCAACGGTCCGCTGGACCAACGCGAATTGGATAGTCTGCAAATGCCTGCTGGCGTAAAAGTTATCCCGGTTGTGTTGCTCGAAGCCGAAGCCATCGCCTTGCGAAGCGTGCCCCGTGCGGTAGCCCACCGCAGGTGAGACGAAGGTCGCAGTCGGCGTGCGGTCCGGTTCCTGCGTGGTCGCTTCCATTTTATCCACGTCGCACCGAATAAGGTTCTTCTTGAGCGCAAACACGTAGCCTTCGACCACCGGGAAACGCATCTCCATGACCTTGGCACGCTCGGGCAGAGCCCGCACATGGTTTACCGGCTTGTCCTCATCCTCCTTGTGTTTGACCGGCCGACCCTTGAACGGGATCACTGAGAACGGAATGCCGTAAACGTCCACATATTCGGGCTTGAAGCGTCCATGCTCGTCGAAATTGCTGTAGTCCATGCGCCGCAAGCCGCGACCAACAACCTGTTCGCAAAGCAACTGGCTTCCGAAAGCTCGGATGCCAAGGACCTGCGTCACGTTGTTCGCGTCCCAACCTTCGGTCAGCATCGCGACCGAGACAACGCAGCGCACATGCTCTCCCGGCTCGCCGCGCTTGCCAACCGTCGCAACGACCTTGCGCAGCGCTTCGGCTGCGTCGGCCTTGCGTTTGCGAGGGTCCTCGCTCTCGGCTTCGGCAAGCAGCTTCGTGTCGATCCGCACCGTGTGTTTCCGCGCCGGCGTGTTGGCGAACAGGTCCGAGATTGCCGATGGTCCGTAGCTGATTCGTTTTTTTGGCTTCTTGCTCCGGCTGCGCGTCACCGTTTCTTCGGCCTCGCTGTCATCGTCGCCGCTGCCAGACAACGCCTCCTCGACTTCTTCCTCGGTGACGCACTCGTCCTCGCGTTCGCCGCTGATGTTGCGAAAGAACATTTCGGCAATATCGGTATTGTCGCAAACGATGATGAGAACCGGCGGGACTACCTCCTGCCCTGGCTTAGCTGCTTGCACCAGCTCGAAGCGCTGCGGCCATTGCCCCGCCATCTGGCGCAAGGCGTCCTCTGCTTCACGCCAGATTGCTTCAGGCTTCGGCTTTCTGGCACGCCCGGGCACGAAATCACCCGGTTGCAAATCTTCCCTGATGCGCTCACAAAGGCGGAAATATTTGGGGTCCGGCCTTCCGGTGGTATCGAGCACCGGCAAACGCGGAATCTTGACGATCCAGCTCTCGATCGCGTCCACCAGGCCGAAATCGCTGACCAGCCATGGAAAGAGCTGGCCCTCGGGATGATTGTTGCCCTTGATGTAGAAGGGCGTTGCCGACAAATCGACCGCGAGCGCGATCCCCGGCTTTACCCCCGCCGGCAAGCCCGCAATTGTTGATCCGGTCGAGTCCGTCCAACCAAACGCGCGCTTCCTCTGCTTCGTCCTTGAGCGCCTGGCGTTCCTCGGCGGTCAGACCCTCACCGTCCTCGGTATCCGCTTTTGGGCGCCAGCAATGATGACCCTCATCATTGAGAACGAGGATCGGCAGCCGCTCCGATATGTCCTTGCCAAGAACGCGCTGCACGAAAACATCGGGCGTCTCGGGTCCCTTGTTCACGACGGCATAGTTGCGGTCGCCGTCCTTGTGCTCGGATTCCGGCGCGAACCCATGCCAGTTGGTGACCAGCACCTTGTCGATTTGTAGCAGCGGCCGGTATTTCGGCGGCACGATGTCAAACCCGGCGTAGTAATTGCCGGGATGTTCCGGGCGGAGCACTTGCAGCCGTTCCTTGACCGTAAGGTTCGGACAGCAAACCAGCACCGCGCGCGGAAACTCCCGGCTCTCGCGGTTGACGCCGCGATTGCAGAACGCCCACGCGACGAGCATCGCCATGTTGACAGTCTTGCCCGATCCCGTCGCCATCTTGCAGCCGAGGCGACGCAGCGGGATTAGGTTCTCGTCCGCGGGCCGATCGATCAACGCCGGGAAAAAGTCTGGTGTTTCACCAAGCGCACCAGACGGCCGCTCGCCCGCAAGCAGCTTCTTGAGGTCGTCATCCGACACAGTGAAGCGCTGAAATCCGGTCTGGCTCGACCTGCCAGGGAACCGTAGTTCGGACAGATAAATGATTGTCTCCACCGCCTCGCGCTGACAGAAGAATAGCCGCCGATGCCGGTCTGTCCGTGCCCAATACTGCAACAGGTCGCGCGTGACATGACTTGCGCCCCGGTATGCGGCCTCGCGCCACCGCCGCACGTCGTCGGGCAGCGCGTTTGCTAAGCGGGAGATCGTCGCGTTCCTCTTCGGCCAGTAACGAAAGTTGCGCCGTGCCGGTGCGTTCGGTCTTGTACCAATAGCCTGCCGGGCGCCGCGATTCCTGTTTCGTCGGCAGTCCCGTCTTTGGATTGTAAACCCAGTGTACGCCGGGCTCGTCCCCTGGATTGCAGAGGATCGGGTTTTCGACCGGCTGAATTGGAATTTCCTGCGACATGGCACGCCCCTCAGCTCAGCCGGTGCACGCGCATCACTTCGTTGCCGCGCGGATCGATCACCTTGACCGCAACGGCCTTGTGCTTGCCCGCCGGAAACGGCAACGACACGGTTCCCGCCAGCGCCGCGAATGCGTTCTCGTCCACCGCTCCTTTGAGCGCCTTTGCCAGCCTCTCCCACGCGTTCTTGTCCGGGAAAAAGGCTTGCGTGATGCAGAACGTGCGGCCGTCGTAGTCAGAATCGACAAACCACGCGGCAACCTTGCCGGCCCGGTTCGCATCGATCGTGTTTGTCACCGGCTCATAGATGTCCACTCCCTCCATGGTGACGATATAGGTCCCGTCCTTGGCCGGACCTTTCAGCGCGGTTCGCGGCCGACCAAATACTGAAAACAGTGCGAGCCCGGCGTCTCCTTGAGCAACCCATCCATGGCCGGGTTCACGTCCGGCCGGATATGTGCCATGTGAATGCGTACATGCGGATGGTCAACCTCTTCGATGACGGTCTGTGCCGGACCGTCGAAGGCGAAACCGGCGATGAGCAAATCATCGTAGCCTCGACGCGAGGCAGCGCGGATTAGGATTTCGACCTGCGCCGCCGTCACGGGTCCGTATTGCGGGCCGAAGGCCACGCACACCGTTGCGCGGCCCTCGGTTTCGGGATCGGTTTCGTCCGGGGGCATCCATCGCCCCTCGGCGTGAATCGTGGCGGATTGAGCGCCCATCGCATCAAGCCGCGAGAATTTCATTTCCTTGTTGTCGGGGAAGCGCACGCCATCCTGCCGCAAGAGGCGGGTCATGTTGTCGATATAAGTGTCCGCGTTCTTAGCGTCGGCTTCGCGATCCTCGCCGATACCGGCAGGCGGCATTGCAACCTCACCCTTGCCGATATCGAACGTCTCTTCGTCCGGCTCGGGCGCGCCTCCGATCGGCACCGCGCTTTCATCAAGCGAGAGCTCCTGCGGTTGCACGGCTTCGACCGTGAACGGGCCGGACACCCGAACCACTCCACGCCGCGCTTCGGGCTGATCCACCAAGTCTTTAGAGCCGGCTCCGGTTGTCTGAACAGATTCGCGCGAATGATAAGTGGACGTTCTGCCGGGTTTCTATGTTGCGGGATGCCGCATGCTGGACGTAACGCAGGGAGGGCGTAGCCCGACCGGAGTTACGTCCAGCATGCGGCGGTAAAAAACTCATGCCGCCGCCACGCGGGGCGCCAGGTTGAAGTAAACCTCGTTTGGCGTCCGCCGGTCAAGGCTCGAATGTGGCCGCTTCGCATTGTAAAAATGTAAAAGTTGGGATTTGATCCACCGGTCAACGTCGGATTTCGCCATTCATCGCACGGGCCAAGCATTACCGGCGAGGCGGAGTCGATTCTGGCAAGGATGCCATAGGGCGTTCGGAAGAACGCCCGTTGCAAGCAACGGGCTATGGCACCGGCTTCGCCGGCGCGGGCGCGGCTCGCGTCCTTGACGGAATCGATCCGCTCGCCAAACTCGCCGCCATGCGATGAATGGCAGGTTGCGATGTCTCGCGGCAGTGGCTGAAAGCTCAAATCCAGTCTTTTACATTTTTTTCATCATGGCTTCCTCCAGCGCCTCGACGCAGAACCCGGCCTCCATCGTAATCGAGACGCGATGAGAGAGGACGCGCCGGCTGAACCGGTCGACGACCGCCACCAGGTAGACGAAGCCGCGCGCCATCGGGATGTAGGTGATGTCCGTCGCCCAGGCCTGATTGGCCCGCCAGACCTTCACGCCGCGCAGGAGGTAGGGGTAAATCCTGTGACCCTTGGCCGGCTTCGGCGTGTTTGGCCGGCGATAGATCGCCTCGATCCCCATACGCTTCATCAGCGTCCCGATGTGACGCGGGCCGATCGGAACGCCTTCGCGGAAGAGCATGTCGCGCGGCATCCGGGCACCCGCGAACGGGTATTCCAGATGCAACTCGCCGATCCGGCGCTGAAACGCCCGATCCCGCGCCGAAACCGGCCGCGGCTGGGAATAGACGCTGCCCCGGCTGATGTTCAGAGCCTTCGCCTGCCGGACGGCCGGAGGACCGTGCGTGTGGCCGATCATCGCCTTGCGCTCCGCAAATCCACCTTGCCGGGCGCGCCTTCCAAAAAATCGTTCTCCAGCGCCGGCTCTCCGATCTTGGCGTGCAATGCCTTCCAATCGGCCCGCGGAGAGCTCGCCCCACCCTTGTCCTGCCCGAAGACGCCAGACGCCCCTTCCAGAAGCTGGCTTTTCCACTGCGCTAGCTGATTGGGGTGAACGTCAAACCGCTGCGCCAGTTCGGCCAGCGTCTCTCGCCCTTGACGGCGGCCAGAGCCGCCTTCGCTTCAAAAGCCGGTGTGTGGTTCCGGCGTGTTCGCTTTGTCATCTTCTCTCCTGATTTACGGCATCCATACTCGCCGTTGTCAGGCAGCAAATCCACTCATCTCACTGTTCAGATTTCCGGGACCAGCTCTCCGGAAATTTTTTCCGACAGGTACGTCTCGACCGGTGTAACTAAATTTGTGGCAAATGCTGCTGCAACAGTTCCGATAACGCCAAGAAACCAAGCCAAATGTCGTTTCGCTGCCGGGATTGCAAAACTAAATAAGCGGCTCAACGCGACCATTGTTATAAATATCAGATGATGACAACAATCACTCAGTATATATCAAAGTTCTCATGATTAAAACTATACCACAATCGCCCGCGCGTTCAAAACGCCGGGCTCTCCAAAAATTGCGGCTTGCATAGACAGCTTGCGCTCGATCCGCCGACCCGCGATAGATGTGCCAAGATCACCGCGTGGCCACACGATCCGGAGGATCCTGTGTCGGCAATCCCAGACCCCAAAATCACCCCCGAGCTCGTTGCCGCACACGGCCTGAAGCCGGACGAATACGAGCACATTCTCGCGCTCATTGGCCGCGCGCCGACGTTCACCGAACTCGGCATTTTCTCGGCGATGTGGAACGAGCATTGTTCCTATAAATCGTCACGGATTCATCTGCGCCGGCTCCCCACCAAGGCGCCATGGGTCATTCAGGGGCCGGGCGAAAATGCCGGCGTCATCGACATCGGCGATGGGCTCGCCTGCGTCTTCAAGATGGAAAGCCACAACCACCCCTCCTTCATCGAGCCTTTTCAGGGCGCGGCGACGGGCGTTGGCGGTATCTTGCGCGACGTTTTCACCATGGGCGCGCGGCCGGTCGCCTGCCTAAACCTGTTGCGTTTCGGCGCGCCAAATCATCCGCGCACGCGTCATTTGGTGGCGGGCGTCGTCGCCGGGATCGGCGCCTATGGCAATAGTTTCGGCGTGCCGACGGTCGGCGGATCGACGAATTTCGACAAGAGCTACGACGGCAATATTCTTGTCAACGCGATGGCGGTGGGCATCGCCAACACGAACGGGATTTTCTACGCCAAGGCCAGCGGAATCGGTAACAAGATCGTCTATCTCGGCTCGAAGACCGGCCGCGACGGAATCCATGGCGCGACCATGGCATCGGCCGCTTTCGAGGCCGACGCGGAGGAAAAGCGCCCAACGGTGCAGGTTGGCGATCCTTTCACCGAAAAGCTCTTGCTCGAGGCCTGCCTCGAATTGATGCAAACCGGCGCGGTTATCGCGATCCAAGACATGGGCGCGGCGGGCCTCACCTCCTCGGCGGTCGAAATGGGCGCCAAGGGCAATCTCGGGATCGCGCTCGACCTCGATCGCGTGCCCTGCCGCGAGGCCGGCATGTCCGCTTATGAAATGCTGCTGTCGGAAAGCCAGGAGCGGATGCTGATGGTGCTCGATCCGGCCAAGGAAGAAGAGGCGGAGGCGGTCTTTTGCAAATGGGGCCTCGATTTCGCGGTCATCGGCGAGACCACGGACACGCTGCGTTTCACGGTCACGCATCAAGGCGTGCGCAAAGCCGATCTGCCGATCAAGCAACTTGGCGATTCGGCTCCCCTCTACGATCGCCCGCATATCGCGGCGCCCAAAAGATCCAACATAGATCCGGCCAGAATCGCCGCGCCAATCTCCCATGCCGAGGCGCTGGCGCGGTTGATGGCGTCCCCGGATCTTTGTTCCAAACGCTGGATTTTTGAGCAATACGACCATTTGATCCTTGGCAATACAGTGCAGCCGCCGGGCGGCGACGCGGCGGTGATTAGGATTGGCGATGGCCTCAAGGGCCTGGCGCTCACCACCGATGTGACCCAGCGCTACTGCGAGGCCGACCCTTACGAGGGGGCCAAGCAGGCCGTCGCCGAGGCCTGGCGCAATCTGACCGCCGCCGGCGCCCTGCCTCGCGCCATCACCGACAATCTCAATTTCGGCAATCCGGAAAAGCCGGAGATCATGGGCCAGCTTGTGGGCTGTATCGAGGGGATCGGCGAGGCATGCCGCGCGCTCGATTTCCCGGTCGTTTCCGGCAATGTGTCGCTCTACAACGAGAGCAGCGGCCGCGCGATCCTCCCCACCCCCGCGATCGGCGGCGTCGGCCTCGTCGAGGACGTGCGCCGGACCGCGAATTTGTCGTTCAAGCGGCCGGGCGAAAAAATTCTGTTGATCGGAAAGACGGCAGGCTGGCTTGGCCAGTCCCTCTATCTGCGTGATATTTGCGGCCGCGAAGACGGCGCGCCGCCCCCGGTCGATCTCGCGGTTGAAAGGCGCAACGGCGATTTTGTGCGGGGTCTCATCGAAAGCCGGGCGGTGACCGCCGCGCACGACGTTTCGGACGGCGGCTTGGCGGTGGCGCTCGCCGAGATGGCGATGGCGGGCGGGATTGGCGCTTCGATCGAGGTTTCGCCGCCGCTCCCGGAGCTTGGCTTTCTCTTCGGCGAGGATCAGGCCAGGTATATCGTAACGGCCACGCCGGAAACCGCGGATGCGATCCGGGACGCGGCGGAGACCGCTGGCGTGGCCTGTGAAATCATCGGCGTGACCGGCCAGTATACGTTGAACCTTGGTTTTGGGAGCGCCATATTGCTGGACAACCTGGTGCGGGTCCATGAAGGGTGGCTTCCGGGCTACATGGAAGGCGCCAATCCTTGACGAGGAAAAGACGAAAAGGATAATGAGAAAGGTTATACGATGCCCATGCCTTCATCTGAAATCGAGCGCCTGATCAAGCAGGGCATTCCGGACGCCGAAGTCGAAATCACCGACCTTGCCGGCGACAACAACCATTATGCGGCGATCGTCGTTTCCTCGGAATTCGCCGGCAAATCCAAGCTCCAACAGCATCAGCTCGTCTACAAGGCGCTCGGCGGCGCGATGGGTGGGGAACTGCATGCGCTGCAGCTTCGGACCTGTGCGCCGACGTAAGTTTCACCGCATCTTCCGCAACGATGACCGTTATCTGAAAGGACCCGGCAATGGCTATCAAGGATGAAATCCAATCGACGATCGACACCAACGACGTTGTCTTGTTCATGAAAGGAACGCCGGACTTTCCGCAATGCGGTTTTTCGGGCCAAGTCGTCCAGATCCTAAATCATATGGACGTCTCATATAAGCCGGTGAATTGTCTTGCGAGCGACGAGATTCGCCAAGGAATCAAGGAATTTTCGAACTGGCCGACGATCCCTCAGCTTTACGTCAAGGGCGAGTTCATTGGCGGCTGCGACATTGTCCGGGAAATGTTCCAATCGGGCGAACTCGCGGCGCATTTGGCGGACAAGGGGATCGCCTGCAAGCAGCCAACCAAGGTATGAGTCTCCGTCCGGAACGACGTTGAAACGCATGAATTTGAAATCCTCCAACGCCGATCCTCCCCAATCAGCTTTGGCGGACGTTCTTCGGCGGCGAGATCAAAGTAGAGGCGCTGGAAAAAGGAGTGCTGCTGCGCCATGATTCGATTTGATTATTGCGTGCCTTGGCGCCAAGCGGCGCATCAACACAAGTCCGCTTAACCCCGGGAGCGCGCGCCGGCCACGGCGAGCGCCGCCAAGCCCGCCGAAACAACCGCGTTCCAGCCAGCAAGCGACAGGCCAAGAATGCGCAGCGCCGGGGCGTCGCAGCGTGTGACCTTGACGCTTTGCAATTGGCGCAAGAAATCCTCGACCGAGCGTGCGCGATCAAGCGGCCCGGAGCACTCCAGAGGCCCAGGCCAAAATCCCCACTCCACCCCGGCATGATAGGCGCCAAAAATCGCGCTCGCGGCGAAAATCAGGGCAAGTATGCACAAGGCCGCGTGCAACAAACTTCTTGGACCTCGCGCGGCGAACAGGACCGCGAGACCAGCGAACGGAATGGCGGCATAATAGGGAATACGCTCCTTGAGGCAGAGTTCGCAAGGCGCATAGCCTAGCGCCTCGAAGAGAAAAGCACCGGCGATGGACGAGACCGCGATCGCCAGAATCACGAGAGCAATGCCAAAGGGATCCCTGATGCGCATCGCGGCGGTCAAATCAGGCGAGCGGCGATCCAAAAGCCCGCCACGACGGCAACCGCGAGGATTACCAAAAACCAGCCAAAATATTTGTCGAGCAAGACCTTTATCGGTTCGCCATAGCGCTTCAGAAGCACCGCGATGAAGAAAAAGCGCGCGCCACGCGTGAGGAAAGACAAGAGAACGAAGAGCGGCAGACTATAGGCCAGAAGCCCGCTCGTGATCGTCACGATTTTGAACGGAATTGGCGTGAAACCCTTAAGGAGAATAACCGCCCAGCCCCACTGCGCATACAACGCGCGTATTTCATCGACGCGCGCGCCGTAGCCGTAAAGATTGATCAGCCATTTTCCGACCGTTTCGTAAAGAAGCGCGCCGATCGCATAGCCGAGCAGGGCACCCGCGACCGATCCACCCGTGCAGATCAGCGCAAAGACCCATGCGCGCTTCGGCTTGGCGAGCGACATCGGGATCAAGATCGTATCCGGCGGCAATGGGAAAAACGAGCTTTCCGCGAAGGCGATCACGCCGAGTGCCCAAGGCGCGTGCGGGCTCTCGGCAAGGCTCAGGGTCCAACGGTAAAGGTTTTGGAACATCAATCATCCGTCTCTAGAAGGAAGCCGCGTGGAACGTGGCTAAAAGAGGGGCGCGCACCCGCGGCGCTTATCTGGGTTGAGCGGATATGTCCTTAATTGTCGGCTCGCAAGCCTCGACTTTAGGGGCGCCATGGATTTTGTGTTCAGCCTCAAAGTCGAATGCCATTGCTTGTGCCAGCCTGGCGCGCTAACATCTTGATCATTTTGTGTTAAAGTTCGCAGTTGTTGGTTAGTAAAGGGGATGGGCCAATGTCACACGATGCGATATCCATCGCTCGCAAGGCCTATCAAGCATACGTCGATAAGAGCCGCGCGGCCATTGAGGCGCTCATCGGTAACCCATTCGCATTCACGAGTTCGCTAGACAACCAATTGGACCGGGCGACCTACTTTGAACGCTGTTGGCCAAATGGCAGAACTTTATCTGAGTTTAAATTTAGAAACCTTGTACATAATGGCGATCGGGCATTTGTCACCTACGGATGTTCGAGCACAAGCGGCAAACGCTTCCGGAACACGGAAATTCTGAAGATTGCAGGCGGAAAAATCGTGGAAGTCGAGGTCTACTTCGGCTGGCCGCTCCCACATGAGGCCCCGAAAGGCGGTTCCGTCAACCCTTGAGTGGTTTGTGAACTGCAAAACCTAGGAATTTGGTATTCGTTTGTCTCCCTGTCGTAATTGCCCTATGGACATGCTCGCTTGCGCCGCCACTTGATTGGAACACTGGTGACCTTGACTTTCTGTGCTTCCGCCGTCTTGGCCGGTCCTGCCCTTGAGCGGAAAGGCGCGCCCTGGCCCGACACGGCGCTCGCGAGGGTGGAGATTTTGGCTCTCATCGAAACCTTAAACGCCCAACTCCTGTGCGCCTCCTGTACCGCGACCGAAGTTCTTGACAACTGGTGCGCCGATCACAAGCTGGCGTCCGACCCCGTAGTCCACGCAAGACGGATCACGGGGGCGGACAAACCGGTCTCTCCTGATCAGCGGCGAAGACTTCAAATCGGCCCCGTAGAACAGGTCACCTACCGGCATGTCGAGCTTACGTGCGGCGGCCACGTCCTGGTCGAAGCTGACAATTGGTATGTGCCGAAGCGTGTCGGAGACGAAATCAACAGGGTGCTAACGACGACCGATACCCCTTTTGGCCGGGCGGTGCGGAGCTTGAATCCGGTCCGGAAGAATTTATCGGTCGAATTCCTATGGAAACCGCTCCCCGATGGATGGGAACTGGGACCGCTTCAGCCTGACAGACCAGGAGAGGTTTTGGCGATGCCCTGGCAGCTTTTGCAGCATCGCGCCGTCATTTACAATGACAAGCAGGAGCCCTTCTCAGAGGTCAGGGAAGTTTTCACGCGGGAAGTATTGGCTTTTGGGCCGCCATGAAGGGAGCCGCGATGGCTGCCGCGCAGCCTGCTGTGCGGGCTCTCTCCGACTTGCTGCGGAATGCCGCCGTGGACCGGGCATTGCCGCTTTGGCGCAGCCTCGCGCGGGCCGCCGCCGACACCGTATTCCCCCCCGTGTGCCTCAATTGCCGCCAATCTACCGGTGCCATGGGCTCGCTCTGCGCCGCTTGTTGGGCGCAGGTTCGTTTTATCGAGCGTCCTTTTTGCGAGCGTCTGGGCACGCCGTTCGCCATGGATCTCGGCAGCGAAGGGCTGCTATCGCCCGAGGCGGTCGCCAATCCTCCGGTCTTTGCCCGCGCCCGGGCGGTTGCTCATTTCGAGGATGGGCCGGTGCGGCAGTTGGTGCATCGGCTGAAATATAGCGACCGGATGGAACTGGCCAAACCGCTCGGAGCTTGGATGGCCCGCGCCGGCAACGAACTGCTCGTCGAGGCCGATCTCCTCGTGCCGGTCCCTTTGCATCGCCGCAGGCTTGCCGCCCGCCGGTTTAATCAGGCCAATTCCTTGGCGCAGACGATCTCCGCCGAATGCGGCGTCCCGGTTGATCCTTTCGCCCTCGCGCGGGTCAAGGCGACGCCGTCCCAGGTCGGGCTTTCGCGTTCGCAGCGGGCTCTCAATATGCAAGGGGCGTTTCGAGTGACCGAAGGGATGGGATCAAGGGTCGAGGGCCGCGCGATTGTCCTCATCGACGATGTCATGACCTCGGGGTCGACCGTCAATGCGGCGGCGCGCGCGTTTCTACGCGCCGGCGCCAAGCGCGTCGACGTCTTGGTTTTCGCCCGGGCGGTGTGAGTTCGTGTCGAATTGGGTGAGAATTTCCCGGATCGGGCTGGAACACGCGTAGCGATGATCGCAGGCGGCCGCCGCTTATCGTACGATAACGGTGCGCGAAACGGCCATGCCCAAGCCCCTTCCGAATCTCTCGTCTTCAGACGGACGCAGGCAGCGGCGGCATCGGCGACCGGCTCTTGAACAGGGCTAAATCGACAATGGAAGCAACCAGATGCTGAGCGAGATTGTAGAAAATAATGGGCAACAGGACTTGCGGGTGATCCGCCAACGCGACGGATGCCAAAACGAGTCCAGCACCGTTATTGTTCATACCTAAGCCAAATATCAGTGAAACTGCCTCGCTATCGCTGACTTGCGAGAATCTGGCCAGTAAATAGCCGGACGAAAATGCACTAATGCAAAGAGCCAGGACGATAGTCAGCATTACCGCGAGAAAGTCCATGTCTGGTTGCGATACCACGTTTGGCAGTGTCAGCGAAGCGTTAGAATAATTCAGCAATAATAATATACAATAATTTGTTATTTTCAAATAGGGCATTATTCTAGTGACGAGAATTTCTCTGGCCAGCATTTGCGCCAATATCCCCAGCACAGTAGGCAAAATCACCCATATACCAAGAAAACTCGCAGCCTCGCCTGATGCGAGTTCGTGCAAATCCTCCGAATAATCGCCGGTGGTCACGAAACCTGCCATATGAAGAACGAACGGGGTCGATAAAGGGCTGAGTGTTGTGGTGCTCAATACCAGCCCGAGGCTCAATGCGAGGCTTCCGTTGGCATTTTGCGACCATGCCGTCGATGCTCCAGCGATCGGCATCGCGGCGACCAAAGCAAGACCGACCAGTATCTGCTGGACTTCTTCCTGGTTATGCCAAATATGCATCAAGAAGCTGACCGCGATGATGAAGGCCAATGGAATCATTAAATTGCAGGACACGCCGCCAAGCAATACGAATGGCTTTTTGAGCAGACGAGTCAGTTCTTCCGTTTTTACTCCCAATCCGGCATTGAATAATAGCGCCGCCAACATTAAAAGAGGTACGGAGAAAACTAATTTGCTTTGAATAATACCGGCTCTCCCAAAGCTGACATTTCGTATCAACAGTCCGAACCCCGGCATCATGGCGGCAACAATATATGACGACACTATCATCCAGATAAAATGACGGTGAATGAAGCGCAAGATAATCGCAGTTCGATTTTCTGATGGTTTCATGAGGCACCAGTTTTATCCCCGCAATCAAATCTGACACTTGCGACCTGCGACTCACTTTGCGTCCAGCGGTGATTTTCTCATCCGATTCTGGATCGCGACCGGCGTCGTTTCGATTGCACGGGCGGTTTGATGCTCAAGCCGCGTTGGTCTTGAGGTCCGGCGCCACCTTAAAACTCGCCTCGGTCTTCGCCTTGATTTCATCGAGCGTGACGCCATCGGCGAGTTCGATCAGGGTCATGCCCCCTCCTCCCGCCTTGTCGATCGAAAAGACCGCGAGGTCGGTGATCACGAGATCGATGACCGCCGTGCCGGTCAGCGGCAAAGTGCACTTGTGCAGGAGTTTCGGTTGCCCCTTCGCCGTGTGTTCCATGACCACCACGACGCGTTTGACGCCGGCGACGAGGTCCATCGCCCCGCCCATGCCTTTCACCATCTTGCCGGGGATCATCCAATTGGCGAGATCGCCGCCTTCGCTGACTTCCATCGCGCCGAGGATCGCGAGATCGATATGCCCGCCGCGAATCATGCCGAAACTATCGGCGGACGAGAAATAGCTTGTCGTCGGGAGCTCGGTGACCGTCTGCTTGCCGGCATTGATGAGGTCGGCGTCTTCCTCCCCCTCGAAGGGAAACGGTCCCATGCCGAGCATGCCGTTCTCGCTCTGCAATTGCACATTCATGCCGGGCGGGATGAAATTCGACACGAGCGTTGGAATGCCGATCCCGAGATTGACATAAAATCCGTCGCGCAATTCCTTGGCCGCGCGCGCCGCCATCCGATCCCTGGTCCAGGCCATTGCGAGTGTCTCCCTAAGCGGCGACGCGCGGACGGGTTGTCCGCTTTTCGATCGGTTTGGCGGCGTTCGGCGCATGTACGATGCGCTGGACGAAAATGCCCGGCGTGTGGATCGCGCCGGGATCGATTTCTCCCGCCGCGACGAGATGCTCGACCTCCGCGACCGTCACCTTGCCGGCGGTGGCCATCATCGGGTTGAAGTTGCGCGCCGTCTTGCGATAGACAAGATTGCCTTCGCTATCACCCTTGTAGGCGTGGACGATCGAGACATCGGCGGCGAGTCCGCGCTCCATGACATAGGTCGCGCCGTCGAAGTCGCGCAGCTCCTTCCCATCGGCAATGATGGTCCCCACGCCCGTCTTAGTGAAAAACGCCGGGATGCCAGCGCCGCCTGCCCGGATCCGCTCGGCAAGCGTGCCTTGCGGATTGAATTCGAGTTCGAGTTCGCCGGAAAGATATTGCCGCTCGAAAAGCTTGTTCTCGCCGACATAGGACGAGATCATTTTCCTGATCTGGCGTGTCTCGAGGAGTAGCCCCAGGCCCGCGCCATCGACGCCCGCGTTGTTCGAGATCACGGTCAAATCCTTGATCCCGAGATCGCGAATGGCCGCGATCAAGATTTGCGGGATGCCGCAAAGCCCAAATCCCCCGGCCATGAGGGTCATTCCGTCCTTGAGAATGCCGGCCAGGGCCGCGCGTGCATCGGGGAAAATCTTGTTCATGCGTTGGACGGTCCAGGTCTTGCGCGCAAGACTGATGGCTTTCGAGACTGATTTTGTCCAGGCGTGAGTCGGTCGACCTCGCCCGCGCACGGCTGCGCCGCCCGCGATACACCAAGCTAGGTGATTTCTACCACTGCAAATCTTTCGCCCATGGCAAATCGTAGTCCCTGGGCTTAGCCTTGGCTGGGCCGGGCTGAGCCGGAGCAACGGGTTCCACCGGCGCCGCCTCTTCCTTGGGCGCCGTGTCGTCCTGTTCGACCATGAAGTGGATTGGCACGCTGTGCAATTTCTCGAACACCAGCGTGCCATCGACCATCGAGTCCACGATTAACGCCTTGGTGATCTTGCCGAATTTGAACTGATACTTGTCTGAGGGCAGTTCGACGCTGCCGTGCGGCTTGATGAGCAGCCCATGCTCGGCGATCTTCGAGCTGAAATGACCATCTTTTTCGATGATTTGGTAAAGGACGCCGGTGCCAGCCCCGTCCACGGTCGCGCCGAGGAGAGTCTCCGGTTCGTCCCCGTCGTTGTCGATCTCGATGATGCAGGCATAGGTGCTAGGAGCGCCGTCCGCCGCCTCGCGAATCCAAGGATGTCCGATCTTCAAATCGCCGGCGACTTCTTGATGCGCCGATCCCGGAGAGGCAAGCCCGATCGCGAGGGCGGCGGCCAAAGTAAGGGCGGAAATCGAAACCTTCATAGGCACGTCCTCCAGCTTTATCGATCCGGCATAATTTGATTATCGCGGCGGCAATAAACACGAAATGGCCTCGCCCAGCAACAATTAGGCTTCCTCGGGAGTCCCCGCGGCACGATCAATTCATGTTGATCGCTTAGGTGCCCCGCGACACCGGATGTTCTCCGGTCGAGGCGAGGGCGGCTGCTCGCTCCGATCCATATTATGTTGGGAGCGTTTGGCCGAGTGGCCGGCGCTTTTCTTTTGCCGCGTCATCGCGCGGGCTAGGCCGGGCCGCGCCATGCGTTTGCGAGTCCTTGGCGCGCCACGGTCGATGAAGATGGGAACTACGTGTTCGCGGTAGTACAATGAAAGGCTATCCGAGAGGGTCCAGAGCAGCGCGCTTCGAGCCGATACCTTGCCGAATGTTCTGCGACGAACGCCGGACCGCCGTAGCCGGGCCGCGCCCCGCCGGCCGAAAGTAGCCCTCGGGCTTCCTGGCGCATAGGAAGGCGACATCGTTTCCAACGTTCTCGGAGCGCGCAACTTCAACGGTTGTGCCATCACACAGCTTCCTTAGCTGTTGGGAAACGGCTGAGACCCAATCCTTTTTGCGCCGTGCGTGCTGATAAAGCACCAACCAATCGCCTGCATGAAGATCAGCCCATGCACGCCCGACCTCATTTTCTGTCGCGTGCGTTACTCTCGGGATCTTCGGCTGCAAGCCGGTATCGGGGTCAAGAAAAAGCAACAATGGTCGCGGGCATCCCTTAAAGTGTCGGCTAATGTGATCCGAGTAAATATTGCGGTTGGCGTGGCTGAACTCCTCACTTACCAAGTCCACTATCATTCTGCATTGATCACCCAACTGTTCGATGCGTCGCATGTCTCGGAAGAACTGCCACACCTCGTCGGAGACGGACGTACTACGGCTGCGAAATGTGAAATGTGTCCGATTCTTCTCAGGACGCCAATATGGCACCTGAACGATCGTTCTCGGCTCATGAGCACGCGCCAATTGGATCTATACGGCCCATTATATTAGCTCCCGGTTGTCGGCAAACCACTTTTCGCGCATCTGGGAACAATGCCAGCCGGCGATAAGTTGCACAAGAACCTATCTCCAGCAGCCGCATGATGTCGGAGCGAACTTA
Organism: uncultured Alphaproteobacteria bacterium; assembly: GCA_963706215.1. Lineage (GTDB taxonomy): Bacteria > Pseudomonadota > Alphaproteobacteria > Rhizobiales > Beijerinckiaceae > Methylocapsa. The sequence continues at coordinate 2,719,657 of OY970154.1, forward strand.
GGGCTTCGCACCCTCCTGGCGTGCCGGAAGATCCATGAACACAATCTTGTGTATCGCACAGATATGTGCGATACTGTACAATGACTGGGAGCGAATTCGAGAGGCGAATTAGGAAACTGGGTCGCAGGCGGGGTGTGCCTGTTTCCTTCGATCGCAGTCATGGCAAGGGTAGCCACGGACGCCTCTATTATAGTGACCGGTTCACGACCCTGAAGGATCGTAAGAAGGAAACCGGCCCCGGCCTCCTCAAGGCGATGCTGGATCAGCTGGGTCTGACCAAAGAGGTAGTGACCATGGCGTTTGGATATCGATACACTCTGGAGCGGCAGGAGAATGGTTGGTGGCTTGTCCGTTTTCCTGGGATCCCGGAGGCGCTGACCGAAGGCGAGACCGAAGAGGAAGCCCGGGCAAATGCCCGCGATTGCGTCATCACGGCCCTCGAAGGATACATGAAGGCTGGGAAGCTGCTGCCGAGAGAGGGCGCGGGACATTCTGGGCCCGACAGGGCGGTGCTCCCGTCACTCGTGACCGCAAAGCTGGCCGTTTATGAGACGATGCCGCCCGCGATTGGACCAAGGTCAAGCTCGCCAGGGAACTCGGCATGTCAGAGAACTCCGTGCGCCGACTGCTCGATCTGTATCATAGTTCCCACATGTGGATCATCGACGAGGCGCTGGCGAAGATGAACGCCGAGCTACCCATCTATTTGCCGAAGATACGGCCCAGGGGGAAGGCAGCATAGGGCTTGATCCATTTAGATCACGAACCGACCACAACCCGCTCAGGCGAGGGGGCGGCGGGTCCTGGCGTTCGCATTTGGTAAATGATTGGCGCTCCCTAGGGGACTCGAACCCCTGTTTTCGCCGTGAGCGGGGCATAACGCCCGTTTTTCCGCATTTATGCGAACGGTCACGGATACTACATCTCCTGTAATTACATCACTTTCCGTCCTTGTTTGTTCGCCAAAGTTCGCCGACATAGTTTCCGTATATTTTCCGTACGGAATTTTTCCATGGCCCGGACCGTCAAAAACACCAAAATCGACAGCCGTTCCGCCCGCTCCAAATTGCCTTGGCGGCGCGAGCCCTACTGGACGGTCATTTCGGCGGGATGCGCAATCGGCTACCGGAAGGGCGCAAAAGGCGGAACGTGGATCGCCCGCCTCCGCGGTGACGATGGCTGCCAGCATTACGATGCGCTTGGAGCGGCCGACGATGCGCGCGATGCCGATGGGCTGACGTGTTTCACCTTCGCTCAGGCGCAAGAGCGGGCACGAACCTTCTTCGGCTGGAAGGCGCGCGAGCTGGCTGGCCACAGCGAGCCGCAAGCCGAACCCTATACCGTCGAAGCCGCGATTGGGCACTATCTTGCAGCGCGCGAGCGTCGAGGCTCCAAGGGCGTACGAGCCGACCGGTACGCCGCCGCGGACCGGATAATTCCCGAGTACGGCAAGATCGAGCTTTCTAAGCTGACGGCCAACCGAATCAGGGACTGGCATGAAGGTGTCGCATCGTCGGCAAGGCGTGTCAGGACCGGCCGCTTTGCGTCCGCGCAGGCGACGAGCGGCTTTAATGCTGGCGATCCAGAAGCCATCCGGGCGCGCCGATCGACGGCAAACCGTTTACTCATTGTTTTGAAGGCGGCGCTCAACCGGGCCTTCCACGATGGCCGCATTACGTCTGACGAGGCGTGACGCAAGGTTAAGCCATTTTGCGAGGCCGATGCGGCGGTGATCCACTATTTGAGCGATGCCGAATGCAAGCGCCTCGTCAACGTCACGCAGGGCCGGTTTCGTGATCTGGTTTGCGGCGCTGGTGACCGGTTGCCGCTACGGCGAGCTGATCCGGATGCGCGTTACAGACTTAAACGCATCCACCGGGACGGTCATCGTCCGGCTCTCGAAAGCCGGGAAGCCCCGGCAGGTGGTCCTTGCCGCCGAAGGCAAGGCGCTTTTCGATCAATTGACCGCTGGGCGGGCGCCGCAAGACCTGATTTTCAGGCGGGATGATGGCGAGCCTTGGGGGCCGAGCCATCAGCAGAGGCCGCTTGCCGAAGCTTCGGAGATTGCGAAGTTAGACCCATCCGCGACGTTCCACGTCTTGCGCCACACCTATGCAAGCTCGCTCGCAATGAAGGGCATTCCCATGGGCGTCATTGCCGCGCAGCTCGGGCGGCATGCCGACACGAGGATGACCGAAAAGCACTATGCGCATTTGGCGCCGTCCTATATCGCCGACACGGTGCGGGCGGCGCCGCCCGGCCTGGGGATAACCGGCGAAACGAACGTCGTCGACTTGCAGCCGAAAGTGGCGATTAGCCGGGGCAATTGCTGAAGAAGCGCCGGAGGCGCTCGATCGGATCGCTCTTAGCTTCGGCAAAGGGGAGTACCGGTTGGATGAGTGCGAGGGGGTTGACCCCGTGGACCCTGCGCATGGGCAACGCCCAGTGGCCACGACTTACCGGGGAACGTGCCAGTAGCGCGAAATCCGTCTTTCACTTCGGCGTGCAGGGATCTGGACGCGGGCTGATCGTAAGAGAGGATTTAAACAAACAACAGGATAATGATAGCATCTCGAAAGAGTATACGGGACTTTGTCCATCGATATACGTATATTATCTATGAGTAATTCATTTAATCACCAATCGGCGGGAAATTTTCCATTCGTTGGGTGTGATGCACTAGGAGCCATTCGCCCAGCAAGCTCAAGGCAGGTGGGAATAGATCAGATGACGTTCAACTTCATGCGGGCTACCGCTTCGATGCGGACGCGCCTTATTGTCATTCCGGCAAGCATTCTGGTACTCGGAATAGTTACGTCCGTTGTCGTGACCTTATGCGATGCCAAATCACGCATCCGGTCCGAGAGTGTGTCCGGTATCAATCTTGGAACCACTCTCATAGAATATGCCCTTGATGATGTCGCTACCTCGCCCGATCCTGAAGCGGCATTGCGGCGGCTGCAGACCGAATTGGAGAATGTCAGACATATTTCCGTTCGGTATAACCCTCGGGACGGAATCGCCGAGATCGGTAAGAATCAGCCGTCCCGGAACGAAGCCGACGCGCCGAAATGGTTTTCGGACTTCTTTGACTCTTCAACTCCCATCAAATTCTATCCCGTAACAATAAAGGGTGAGCCGCACGGTGAGCTCGTTATGTCGACAAAACCCTCTGATGAAGTGGCGGAAATCTGGCACGAACTTGCATTCTTGACCGGTCTTCTAGCTATCATTTCGGTAGGAATAATAGCGCTGATTTCGCTTACAACGCAGCAAACGCTAAGGCCGCTCAATGAACTGGCTGACGGACTTTGCCGCCTTCAACGCGGAGAGTTTGCAGGGCTAAGCGAGATACAAATCGTGGAACTGCGGCAAATCGGCGAGCAATTTAATCGGCTCGCACAATCTCTCGCTCGAACAGAAGCCGACAATCATCTTCTCGTCGATCGTTTGATGTCCATTCAGGAAGCCGAACGCAGAGAGCTAGCGCGCGAGTTGCACGATGAGTTCGGCGCTTCGCTCTTCGGGATCAGGGCTGCGGCCTCTTGCATCATTGAAGACGCCTCCTCCGGCGTAAACGAGGATAGCGCCCGGGAGATTGTTGGCCGGGCGCAGACGATATCGGCCTTGGCGGACTCGATCCAAAAGCAGAATTATCGGATTCTCGAACGCGTGCGTCCTGTCATTCTGTACCAAGTTGGTCTTTTCAACGCGACAAGACATCTGATCGACCAATGGCAAAGCGCTCATCGCGATATCGCTTGCGAAATCTCCCTTCCGGCCGAATGGCCGACGCTCAACGAAGATGTAAGCTTGACGAGCTATCGTATCGTCCAGGAGTGCCTCACCAATGTCGCAAGGCACGCAAGAGCCAAAACCGTTCGTGTCTCCCTGGAATATGGCGCGAGAGAGCCAGAAGGCACAATTGCACTTCAACGCAATCGTGCCATTCGTGTTTCGGTCGAGGACGATGGCGTCGGCCTTGCGGCTGACTTCAGGTTTGGATTTGGCTTTCTCGGCATGAGCGAGCGGATCCGCAAGCTTGGCGGCCAATTTAAAGTTTCGCGAGGCCGGTATGCCGGCACGGTAATCGAGGCAATCATACCCTTGGCGGATGTTGCGGCGGCATAATCTGCATGCTTATTGGTTCACGATCATGGAATTCAGAAAGCCGAGGTTAAATGGACGATCATGTGAAAGTGCTGATGATTGAAGACCATCCGATCGTCAGGGACGGATGCCAGCGGATTCTCAGCCGGCGTTCGAACATCGAAACGGCGGAGGCGATCTCGGCCTCAGAAGGTATCGCCCTCAATCAAGACTTCAATCCCGATGTGATCGTCCTCGACGCAGGACTGCCGGATGCGAGCGGCTTCGATATCATAGGTAAACTTTTAGCGGACAACGCACACGCCAAGGTCATCATCTTCAGCATGTATGAAGCGCCGCACTTTGTTTCCTGTGCCTTGGAGAAAGGTGCGCGAGGATACATCACCAAAAGCGATGATCCCAATGCGATTCTTCAGGCGATCGACAGAGTAAGGACAGGAGGGATCTATCTCGGTCAAGCCGTGGCCCAGCGTCTCGCGATATCGAATCTCGTGCCGGCACACGATCCTCTGCAGGAGTTGAGTCAAAGAGAACGGCAAATCGTGAGGCTTCTTGGCGAGGGCAAAAGCTTGACAGAAGTTTCAGTTGAATTCTCGCTTGGATATAAAACCGTTGCTAATTCCGTGGTGACCATCAAGCAAAAGCTGGGACTGTCGACCACTCCCGCTCTCATCAAATTTGCCGTCGAACTCAAATCAAGGGCATGAGCACTTTGGTTTGGTTTCAATCCTACCGCATCATTGAAGGAACTTTTCCAAACCCGCCTAGACATTCTCCAGCTAAAAGTCATTAAGTACCTATAATCGTAAGACTTATTGTTCTTGCATTTCATCGGCCGAACCGCACAAAACAAACCCGCAATAACAGACGCCCTCTTAACCAACTTCAGGGGAAGGGGAGCGGCGATTTGGGTGGGAACACAAGGATCGGTTCATGATGAAGACTCCTTTTAGACACCGGCTTCTGGTCTCTGTCTTAGCATTAGCAGCGATGGCTGTGATGCAGCTTACCGCGCCAGTTGCGATTGCCAATGACAAGCTGATCGAGCTCTCCAAAAGCAATGAGAACTGGGTAATGCCGGGCCGGACGTATGACGCCGACAACTACAGCCCGATGACTCAAATCAACACCCAGAATGTCAAGCAGCTTCGGGTGGCATGGTCCTTCTCCGACGGCGTCCTCAACGGCCACGAAGGGGCTCCGCTGGTTGTGAACGGCAAGATGTTCATCAATGGGCCCTTTCCAAATCGAACGTTTGCGCTCAACCTGGACGACCCAGGCAAGATCCTGTGGGAGAACAATCCCAAGCAGAGCGCCTCGGCGCGGGCAGTGGCTTGTTGCGATGTGGTCAATCGTGGTCTTGCCTATTGGCCGGGAGATGGCGCGATGCCCGCTCTCGTGTTCAAGAACCAATTGGACGGTCATCTGGTCGCCATGAATGCTGAGACAGGTCAGACCGTTTGGATGATGGAGAACGCCGACATCAAGGTCGGCGCCACCGAAACTCAAGCGCCTTACGTCGTCAAGGACGAAGTTATCACCGGCAGTTCCGGGGCGGAACTTGGCGTTCGGGGCTACGTCACGGCCTATGACGTGCGGACTGGTGAACAAAAGTGGCGGGCCTACGCAACGGGCTCCGACAAGGACATGCTGCTTGGCAAGGATTTCAACATCCACAACCCGCAATATGGCCAGACGGGTCTTGGGCTGGCCACTTGGGAGGGGGATGAATGGAAAATCGGTGGGGGCACCAATTGGGGATGGTACGCCTACGATCCTGGGACGAATCTCGTCTACTTCGGTACCGGCAATCCCTCGCCTTGGAACGCGACGATGCGGCCAGGCGACAATAAATGGACAATGACGATATTCGGCCGGGACGTTGATACCGGCGAGGCCAAGTTCGGCTATCAAAAGACGCCACATGACGAATGGGACTACGCCGGCGTGGACGTCATGATGCTGAGCGAGCAAAAAGACAGTTCTGGCAACCTTCGCAAGCTTCTCACGCATCCTGATCGAAACGGCATCATTTACACGGTGGACCGCGTAACTGGTGATCTCGTCTCGGCGAACAAGATCGACGACACCGTCAACTGGGTGAAGCACGTCGACATGAAGACTGGCATTCCCATTCGCGACCCCGAATATGCAACCTATATGGATCACAAGGGACGCGACATCTGCCCGTCTGCCATGGGGTATCACAATGTAGGCTTCAACTCTTACGATCCCGACAAGCAAATCTTTCTGCTTGGCGCCAATCACATTTGCATGGATTGGGAGCCATTCATGCTCCCCTATCGGGCCGGCCAGTTTTTTGTCGGCGCGACCCTCTCCATGTATCCCGGTCCCAAGGGCAATCGTCAGGGGCTTGAAGGGCTGGGACAGATCAAGGCCTACAATGCCATCAGCGGCCAAATGAGATGGGAAAAGATGGAGCGCTTCGCGGTCTGGGGCGGGACCATGACAACAGCTGGCAATCTCGTCTTCTACGGGACGCTCGATGGCTTTCTGAAGGCACGCGACACGCGCACCGGCGAGCTGCTCTGGAAATTCAAGCTTCCTTCAGGCGTCGTCGGTTATCCGATGACTTACGAGCATAAGGGGATCCAGTACGTAGCGATCTACTATGGCGTCGGCGGCTGGCCCGGCGTTGGGATGGTGTTCGACTTAGAAGATCCGAGTGCTGGCCTCGGTGCGGTTGGGGCGTTTAAGAATCTCCAGCACTACACCCAGCAGGGTGGCGGCGTGATGGTCTTCTCGCTTGACGGCCATGGTCCGTACGACAATCCAAAAGTCGGCGAATACGACGTGAATTGATCGTTTTCTCAACCGCCGCCGCGGTGTTTGTCCCCGGCGGCGGAATAAGAGTCCATCGATTGGAGTGCAGGTGGGACACGGCAACTTCGGGTCAATGGATGTTGCTGTCATTTGTGAGCACGAAAGAACCATCATGAAGTATCAAATGACAAATTGGCGCTATCTGTGCCGGTTGGTCCGCAATGTGTTGGGTGTCGCATTCGTCATAATCATGGCACCTGGCGCCGATGCGCAAACCAAGATAGTGCCTCCAGCCTCACGGCCGGCGGTTGGGAATATTGCTGCCTCTCCCAATCTCCTGCGCGTCTGCGCCTCATCCATCAACGCGCCATTTTCGACACCTGACGGGCAGGGCTTCGAGGACCGTATCGTGAAGGTAGTCGGCGAGGCGATGAGCCGCAAAGTTGTATTCGTCTACACCGCCCGGCCTGCAATTTATCTGGTGCGTGACCTCCTCGAAAAGAATCTGTGCGATGTAATCGCTGGTCTTGACACAGGCGACGAACGCGTCCTGACGACGCAACCCTACTATCGCTCGGGTTATGTTTTCGTCTCGCGCGCCGACAAACACTTGGACATCGAGGATTGGAACGATCCCAAAATACCAAGCCTCGGCAACATCGCCGTGGAGTTCGGATCTCCGGGCGAAATTATGTTGAGAAGCTTAGGGAAATACGAGCCCGAGCTGAACTATCTCTATTCCCTCGTCGGCTTCAAATCTCCCCGTAACCAATATGTTCAGGTCCCTCCCGGCAAACTCGTTCAGGAGGTTGTCGATGGCAACGCCGATCTCGCGGTCGCCTTTCAGCCCTCGGTCGCACACTTCATCAAGACAGCGCAAATTCCACTCGCGGTTACGATTATCCGGGATGACGCTGTGCGCTCCGACGGCGCCAGCGTTCCCCAGCAGTTTGATACTTCGATGGGAGTACGCAAAGGCGACACCGGTCTTCTCGAAGCTCTGAACCGCGGGATTGCCAGAGCGCAACCGCACATTAAGAAAATCTTGGAAGACGAGGGTGTGATTACGCTCAACTCTAAGTCTTGAAAACAGAAGCGCCGTAGCAAATGAGCATAGAGTTGCCTCAACGATGAAAAAAATGGACATTGGTATATTTGTGAGAGCAGCCATAACCGCATTGATTGTTTCACCGCTCATAGCCGTTGCTGTCTGGGCGGAAGAACCAGCGACATCCTTGGATTTGCACAACGTAGTAACCGGGGAACCTCTCAATCTCGATGAAGCTCTTCCCGAGGAACGAGACACGGAAGCTGTGAAGCAATTTCTCGCAACGGGCCATAATCCTTACAATGAACTAAAGTCGTGCTTTCCGTCCGGCAAAGACCGCTATCTGACGGCTTGCTCCGGGTGTCATGGTGAATATGCGGAAGGCAAGCTCGGGCCAAATCTTGGCGACGACTATTGGACGTATCCCGTCAATACGACAGACGTCGGCTTATTTTCCACCGTGTTTGGGGGCGCCAATGGCATGATGGGTCCACATAACGGAGACCTCACACTCGACCAGATCCTTCAGGTCATGGCCTGGGTGCGTCATCTCTATAGCGGCCCGGTCAGCAGCGCGGACTGGCTGACCGCGGATCAGAAGAAAGCCTATATCCCCTACAAATTGGACAAGGATCCGGTCGTCGCAAAAGACGATGGGCTTTGCACGGTTCCTGCCAACTCCGCCCAGAATAACACCGGTCCGAGATAACATGAGCCGGCACACTGAGTAAGATAGGTTGAGGTCGTGAGCAAGTGATCAGCATATGGAGGAACACAGGATGAAATCGACGTCACTCACCCATTGCGCCGCAGGTCTAATTCTCAGCGCTGCCTTGTCGATCTTCGGCGGTCAAGGCGTTTACGCCGCCTACGATGGGACCCATTGCAGGGCGCCAGGTAATTGCTGGGAGCCGCAGCCGGGCTATCCGGAACAAGGCATCGGTTCCAAATATGACCCGCATCACGATCCGAAGGAAATCGCCAAGCAGCAACAGTCGGAAGATGAGATGCAGGCTCGCAACGAAAAACGGGTTCGCTACTTCAAGAAGTGGGGTAAATTTATTTACGATGTGAACAAGATTCCAGAGGGACTGCAATGAGCTTCCTGCTCGTGGCTTGTATCGCCTTTATCGCTCAAGCTTTCAATTCGGCAAACATCGCGCGCTCCTGCTAGGCGGAGCTTACCCGGCGCGGTGTCGCCCGGCACGGAACTTAGCAGGAACCCGTGCCGGGTGCGCCCGATTCGGCTTGGAGCCGATGGATGGCGATGCACGTAGGCGGTTGCCCTACCAGAACCAAAAAAAGCCCCCCGACTCCATGACTGGTTTGTGTAAAAGCCTATTCCTGAATGATTGGCGTGAGCGCGCGCGGGCGGGTGCGCCCGATTCGGCTTGGAGCCGATGGATGGCGACGCACGTAGGCGGTTGCGCGACCAGAACCACAAAGACGCCCCCCGCCTCCATGACTGGTTTGTGTAAAAGCCTATCCCTGAATGATTGGCGTGAGCGCGCGCGGGCGTTCGAGCAGCAACTGTCAAGAGTGGTCATAGGCCAAGAGCGGGTCATCAGGCTCTTGACCATCGCGATTTTCGCGCGCGGACATGTCCTTCTCGAAGGTGACGTGGGCGTCGGCAAGACCACGCTCCTGCGTGCTGCAGCCCGCGTGCTTGGCGGCCCCTACCAAAGGGTCGAGGGCACGATTGATCTCATGCCGGGCGATCTTCTCTATCATGCTTCCATCGGGGATGACGGCAGGCCGCGCATGGACCCCGGCCCGGTTCTCCAGCAAGGACCGGACCTCGTTATTTTCTTTTTTAATGAAATCAATCGCGCGCGGCCACAAGTCCACTCGCTGCTGCTGAGGTTGATGGCAGAGCGCAGTGTAACAGCCTTCAACAAGGAGTATTCATTTCCTTATCTGCAGCTGTTCGCCGATCGCAATCGCATTGAGAGGGAAGAGACCTTCGAATTGCCCGCTGCTGCGCGCGACCGGTTTTTTATGGAAATCCTGGTTGAAACACCGCAGGATCGTGAAGTCCGGCGAGAACTCCTCTTCAATCAGCGATTCCATGACGTTGATGCGCTGGTCGCGAGTGTGCCCGCCGATCTCATCGATTATAGGGGGATCGGCGCGGCAGCAGAGGCCATTCAGAATAATGTGCACAGCAGCCCCACTCTGCAAGATTATGTCCTCTCGTTGTGGCAAGCGGTCCGCTATCCTGGAGCCAGCGGAATAGAGCTTGACGGAATCGACATGGATCGTCTGGTCCAAGGAGGTGCCAGCCCCCGTGGCATGAGCTATCTTGTGCAAGCCGCCCGGGTACGCGCATGGCTCGAGGAGCGCGACATGATCGTTCCAGAAGACATACGGGATGTGTTTGTCGAAACAATCGGGCACCGCATTTTTCTCGACGCGATTTACGAATTGCGAAGGGATCAGATCGTGCGTCACCTCTGCCGCGCGGCATTCGATCAGGTGGCTGTGCCGTGACCCGAACGGACATCTTCAATGAAATTTCCTACAATATCCGCTGGAGCCCTAACCAACATACGTATGGCGCGCATCGCGCACGGCACTATGGAACCAACGGCAACTTTCGTGACTACGTTCCGTTCTGGCAGCAGCCGGACGCGCGGCGTATCGATCTGAGGCAGTCGCTCCGTAATCCTTTTGGCGAAATCTATGTCAGGCAATCCGAACAGCGGAGCCGGATAGCGGTTTACATCATTGCCGATTTATCCGCATCCATGCGTTTCGGTGAAAATTGTCCAAAGATGCGTGTGTTGCGAGGTCTCACACTAGGGCTCGCAAGCTCTGCGCATCGCAGTGGAGACGCCTTCGGCTTTATCGGTTGTGATGAGGACGTCAGGCCGGACTTTTTTCTGCCTGCAAGTGTGAAGCGGGGCAGTGAAGTCACGATCGTCGAACGTCTTCGAACTTTCGTTCCTCGAGGTCTGCACACGCATGGATTTCGTAGCGTCACCAAGCATCTTGGTTCGTCCCGCAAGCTGATCTTTCTGATTTCAGATTTCCACTTACCCATGGACGAGATCGAGGCTGTGCTGTCAGCACTTTATAGGCATGATGTCGTCCCTATGGTTCTGCGATGCTCGGATGAAGTCCTGACTTTACCCTCATGGGGGCTCATCGAACTGAGAGATCTCGAAACAGGCAATCTAAGGCTAGCTTTCATGCGGCCGCGCTTACGCGAACAGCTGCTGACATCGGCGCGGGAAAGAGATCAAAGACTCGCACGCTTGTGCCGGCGCTATGGAAGAACTCCGTTCCAAATCGTCGATCGGCTGGATGCTGACCGGCTGAGTGAACATCTCCGTGCCGGATGAGGCTCGCCGATGAAACTGTCGCATGCGGGATTGCTTTTCCTCCTGGCGGCATCACCCGCGATGGCACAGGGTGCTTCGGTCGAAATTAAAAAACCAAGACTGTTTGGCTATTTCATCGGCGACATCATCGCCGACGACGTCCTTATTACACTTGACTCAGGGTTTGCCTTGAAGGCTTCGTCGTTGCCGGCGCCCGGGACACTCAATTATTGGCTCAATTTGAAATCGATAACGGCCACGGAAGAGAAAGCCCAAGATGGGAAAACGCGCTATCATCTCAAACTCACATACCAAACCTTCTACGATCCGCTGGAACCCCATTGGCTGAAAATCCCCAGCTTTCAACTGATCTTCGATAATGCGCATCAAACGGCAAGCGTGGATGTCCCCGAATGGTCGTTCCTTTCATCGCCCATTCGCGAAGTATCGCCGAAGGAAAGCAGGGGGAATACATTCATTCAGCCGGATGTTCCGCCTTTTGAGAAAAACCTAGGCGAGACGTGGCGCTGGATCTATGGCGCAACTGTTGCGGTGTTGATTTCTTATTTTATGTTTGCATATGGCCGTGCCTGGGTACCGTTCCGGTTGCATCCCGAACGCCCGTTCACGAGTACGGCGAGGCGTCTGAGAAGCCTGACACGCAAAACGGCCGGGGAAGACACCTATCGCCAAGCTCTGATTTTGTTGCATCTTGCATTCAACAAGACCGGTCACCGCGCCGTCCTTGCTGACGACTTCCCTGATTTTCTTTCCCTTTATCCGCGATTTCGATCGGAGGAGGAAGACATCTCGAAGTTTCTCGCGGCCTCGCGCCGGACATTCTTCGGGCATGATTGCACCGGCGCCATGCGGGAATTTGCAATCGACGAAGTGGTCAGTCTTTCGCAAAGATTGAGTGCCGCGGAGCGCGGGCTGCAATGAATTTATCTGCCGATCATCCGGTTCTTTTGTGGCTGCTCCTTTTTGCTTTTCTACCCCTGCTAACTCATGGACAAAAGCCCAGCTCCTATCCTTGGCTTGCGATAATACCAAAGGATAGGCTTTCAACCGGCATCGACATTGTGCTGAGGTCGCTCGCCGTAGCTGGAATCGTCGCGCTCGTTCTTGGCATCGCGGGCCTTCATCGAAACCGCGCGGACGTCGAACGCGTGGGCCAAGGCGCCCATATCGTTTTGCTGCTTGATCGCAGCGTGAGCATGGATCAGACTTTTGCCAATAGGACTCCGGCTGGCCAGGAAGAGTCGAAGACTTCCGCAGCCGTTCGATTGGTCAAAGCCTTTTTTTCAGAACGCCCGCATGATCAGTTTGCGGTCGTTGCATTTTCGACATCGCCGATCCTGGCCATGCCGATGACGGCAAAGCGCCCTCCCATCACGGCCGCTCTTGACGCGATGAAAAGGCCCGCGCTGGCTCACACCGATATAGGACGCGGGCTCGGCCTGGCTCTCGCCCAGTTCAAAACGGATCTTTCAAATGCGGCGCGGGTGATCCTTTTCGTGTCGGATGGCGCAGGCGTTATCGATAGGCTGGTTCAGGAGCAAATCCGGGCGGACGTACTGAAATTCAATGTCCATCTTTATTATCTTTATCTTCGCACCGAAGGTGATCCCGGACTTTTCGAGGCGAACGCCGTCCCCGACAAGGATGCGCCCGCCGCGCTCAACCAATTCTTTGAAGACCTGCGAATTTCTTACCGTGCTTTTGAAGCGGAAAATCCAGAGGCTATCAGGGCAGCGGTTGATACGATAAATCGGCTCGAGACTAGCCCCGTTTCGTATCTGGAGCAGATCCCGCGGCGGGATTATTCAAGTTACGCCTATGCCGTAGCTTGGATTGCACTCGTGCTGATCCTTGCGTCGCGTTTTGCCGAACGTCCTCCCCAGAGTTCGGTTCTTCAAGCAGCGGCAACGCCAAAAGAGGCGAAACATTGAGCGCGAATTGGACGGCAACCTCGCGACTAGCGCTAAAGCGAGTCAATGATTCTCGTTTGGCGTGGCCTGACGCCTATCGTCGCTTCATCTCTACAGGAGCGGGGGTTCTTCTACTGATTTCATTGGTCGCGCTGATGTGTGCGACCGTGGTCTTGCTATCCGAATATTCCGGCAACCGGACAGTGGCCGCTTTGCGCGCCGACCGTGATGTGTTGGTCAATGACAGCGCGCCGGTGGAAGTCCTCTTCGCACGCGCCTGTTTTTTATTATCCCATGAAAGGATCGAGGAAGCCCAGGTTCTTTCGGAGATTTTGGCGCAGCGGGACGACACAAAAGTATTTCCAAGTCTTCTTTTCAATCTTGGCAACGCACGTCTGAGGCAGGCCTTCGGTCTCATTACAAACGAAGATCTTAGCGGGGCTATTCCATTCGTCAACCTTGCGAAGAGAGATTTTCGGCGGGTTCTCGAATTGGAGCCGGACAATTGGAACGCAAAATATAATCTCGATGTGGCCATGCGCCTGGTGCGCGATTATCCATTGGGCCAGGAAAATGAAGGCGATACGCTGCCCGCCTCGAAGCAACTCTGGCCTGACATGCCGGGTATCCCGGAGGGCCTGCCATGAGATTAGCTGTCTTTTCCGGTTCGATGGTGCACAACATCCGCTTCTGGCTCACGTTGGCGGCCATGATCACCGCAGGCATGGCCATCGTTCTTCCAACGATCCAACGCGAGCGGCGAACCTTCAATCTTCTTGCCGTGATTGATATAACGGGCAGCATGAACACACGGGACGCCCATTTGGATGGCCGTCCGGTAAGCCGTCTTGACGTGATGAAGGATGCCTTGCGCCAGTTGCTGACAACTTTTCCTTGCGGATCACAGATAGGGGTGGCGATTTTCACGGAACGGCGTCCGTTTCTTCTATTCGAGCCTGTTGAAGTCTGCGGTAATTTCGAAGCGCTGGATCGCGAAATCGCCGCCCTTGATTGGCGGATGGCCTGGGAAGGCGATAGCCACATTGCAAGCGGCCTTTACCGTTCCGTCGCCTTGGCCGGTGATCTAGATGTTGATCTTATTTTCATGAGCGACGGCCAGGAAGCACCGCCTCTGCCCTGGGTTGGCCGCCCGCATTTCGAGGGTAAAGCTGGTCTCGTCAAAGGATTAATTGTTGGCGCAGGCGGATATGAACCTTCACCCATACCAAAATTTGACGAGTTTGGGCGTGAAACGGGCTTCTGGCAGCCACATGACGTGCCCAACGAAAACATCAACGCGCCACCGCCACCCGACGCCGAGCAACGAGAGGGATTTAGTCCACGCAATGCGCCGTTTGGTGGTGCAGCCGTCAGCGGCCATGAATATCTTTCTTCTGTCGACGAAGCACATCTCAAGGGGCTAGCAAGTGAAACCGAGCTTTCCTATGTGCATTTTGACGGCTTCCAGAATTTTATGAGCTCTATTGAGGAAGCAGCCAAGCCTCGTCGCACCGCCGCTGCCGTCGATGTCAAATGGATCCCAGCCGTATTCTCTCTTGCTTTCCTGCTCGTGATCTATGGCGTGCTTCCAATTCTTGATCGGCGAGCCGCCGGATTGCCCCTCTTTTGGCGCCCCGGCTGGCGGAGGCGTCAGCCTGCGGCAAGGTCCGCGATGGCACAAGAGAGCTGGTCCCGGAAATCTGAACAGTGAGATGAGTGGATTTGCTGCCTGACAACGGCGAGTATGGATGCCGTAAATCAGGAGAGAAGATGACAAAGCGAACACGCCGGAACCACACACCGGCTTTTGAAGCGAAGGCGGCTCTGGCCGCCGTCAAGGGCGAGAGACGCTGGCCGAACTGGCGCAGCGGTTTGACGTTCACCCCAATCAGCTAGCGCAGTGGAAAAGCCAGCTTCTGGAAGGGGCGTCTGGCGTCTTCGGGCAGGACAAGGGTGGGGCGAGCTCTCCGCGGGCCGATTGGAAGGCATTGCACGCCAAGATCGGAGAGCCGGCGCTGGAGAACGATTTTTTGGAAGGCGCGCCCGGCAAGGTGGATTTGCGGAGCGCAAGGCGATGATCGGCCACACGCACGGTCCTCCGGCCGTCCGGCAGGCGAAGGCTCTGAACATCAGCCGGGGCAGCGTCTATTCCCAGCCGCGGCCGGTTTCGGCGCGGGATCGGGCGTTTCAGCGCCGGATCGGCGAGTTGCATCTGGAATACCCGTTCGCGGGTGCCCGGATGCCGCGCGACATGCTCTTCCGCGAAGGCGTTCCGATCGGCCCGCGTCACATCGGGACGCTGATGAAGCGTATGGGGATCGAGGCGATCTATCGCCGGCCAAACACGCCGAAGCCGGCCAAGGGTCACAGGATTTACCCCTACCTCCTGCGCGGCGTGAAGGTCTGGCGGGCCAATCAGGCCTGGGCGACGGACATCACCTACATCCCGATGGCGCGCGGCTTCGTCTACCTGGTGGCGGTCGTCGACCGGTTCAGCCGGCGCGTCCTCTCTCATCGCGTCTCGATTACGATGGAGGCCGGGTTCTGCGTCGAGGCGCTGGAGGAAGCCATGATGAAATGTAAAAGACTGAATTTGAGCTTTCAGTCATGTCAACGGCGGAGTAAAAGCCGGCCATCGGGGCGGAGCAAAACCAGGCCAGTTTGCGGCGTGGACGTAGGGCACGATGCGCCACGTCCGCCCCGGCGGAGATGGCCAGGGTTTCGCAGCCGGGGCGGGACGTGGCTTTCAGGAGGCGCTGATGATTTCGCCGGTTTCGGGATCGGCGGCTACGGCTTCCGCATCGGAAGGTTGGGCCGCACGCCGCCGCCGGGCCTTCGACTGTTTCAGCCGGTAGCTCTCGCCGTTGAGCTCCAGGATATGGACATGATGCGTCAGCCGATCGAGAAGCGCGCCGGTCAGACGCTGGCTGCCGAAGATGCTGGTCCATTCCTCGAACGGCAGGTTCGAAGTGACGATGGTCGAGCCGCGTTCATGACGCTGGCTGAAGATCTCAAAGAGTAATTCCGTGCCGGTCTGCGAGAGCGGCACATAGCCGAGTTCGTCAATGATGAGCAGTTTGACGGCGGCCAGCTGCGCCTGGAGTTTCAGGAGACGCCGCTCGTCGCGCGCTTCTCTCAATTGATGAACGAGCCCGGCCGCCGTGAAGAAGGAGACCGGGAAGCCGCGCTGACAGGCCGCGAGGCCGAGCGCCAGACAGGCATGCGTCTTGCCGGTGCCGCTGTTGCCGAGAGCGATGACATTGTCTCGGGCGACGACATACTCACAGCGGGCGAGTTCGAGAACGAGCGGCTTGTTGAGCGACGGGATCGCGGCGAAGTCGAATGTATCGAAACTCTTCACCGCCGAGAAGCGCGCACCGCGGATGCGGCGCTCGACCATGCGCCGTTCACGATCGATGAGTTCAAGCTCGGCGAGACGCAAGAGGAAGCGGACATGATCGAGCCCCTCGCGTGCGGCCTCGGCGGCGACTTTTTCATATTCGCGCAGGAAGGTCGGCAATTTGAGCTGACGCAGATGATGCGCGAGCAGCACCTGGGGCGGCGCCGGGCTGGCGGGAAGAGCTGCGGTCGTCATGCCGCCCTCCCGGAAACGAGAGCCATATAATCGGCGGCCAAGGTCGTCTTAACGCTGGCGACGGGCAGATAGGGATAGTCGCCGAGATCGAGGTTTGCGGGTCTGCGTTCGACCTTGGCGATGACGAGTTGCTTGACGGCGTCGAAGCCGATGGCGCCGAGCCGGATCGCGTCGAGCGCAGCCGCCGCGACGATCACCTCGGAAAAGACCTCCATCAGCCGCAACACCTGGATGAACTCGCGCTTGCCACGGTTGCCCATGCGGGCTTCCAACAGCCGGCGCAGATGTTGAAGAGACTCCGGCAATATCCAGTTCTGTAGGGGCGCCGCCTGGTCGAGCGCGCCGGGCTTTTGCTCAAGCAGCGCCAGATAGTGCATGGGATCGAAGACAAACTGGCCACGACCATAGACACGCGGATGGCGGGCGATCTCGACAGCGCCACAGAGGATCGCCACCTTGTCGACGAACCCTTTCACCAGCACGTCACGAAAGCCATAGGCCGTTGGCACGGAATAATCGTTCACGCGATAGCGCACGAGCGCCATGGAAGAGACCTTCGTCGCGTATTTGTGGCAAGGCTCGAACGGCGTGGCCGGCAGATCGCGCAAGGCCGCTTTGTCAGCTTCAAGCCGCTCGCCGATCGTCTGCTCGTGACGGCCGGCGCGTTCATTCTGGCGGGCGCGGCAGCGCTCCTCGAGCATGGCGTTCAACGCCTCGAAGGATGCCGCATGCGGCACGGGCGCCAAGAAGTTGGCGCGCGAATACTTTACCAGCCCCTCAACCTTGCCTTTGTCGTTGCCCTTACCCGGACGCCCGAACCGGTCCTGAAACAGGTAATGGCTGACGAGTTCGGTGAAGGCTCTGGTGCGCAGGCGTTTGCCGTCGCCGAGAATCCTCGCCACCGCGATTTTGAGATTGTCGTACAAAATCGAAATCGGCACGCCACCGAAGAACGCAAATGCCGAGACGTGGCCGTCGAGAAAGGCTTCCGTCGTCTCGGCCGGATAGGCCTTGACGAAACAGGCGTCCGAATGCGGCAGGTCGAAACAGAAGACATGCAGCTTCATCCGCACCCCGCCGATGACGCCGACGCATTCGCCGAAATCGACCTGCGCGTGGCCAGGCGGATGGGCAAGCGGCACGAAGACCTCACGTGACCGGGTGTGCGCCAGCCGCACATAATCCTTCACCACCGTATAGCCGCCGAGGAAGCTGTGCTCGATCCGTAGCCGTTCAAAAATCCGCTTCGCCGTGTGCCTTTGCTTCGGCGGCGCCGTCTTGTCGGCCTCCAGGATCGCATCGATCACCGGAACCAGCGGCCCGAGCTTCGGCCGCTCCGGAGCCTTGGACCGCACATAGCCGGGCGGCGCCGAGTACCGGCACATCTTGGCGATCGTATCCCGGCTCAGTCCGAAAACCCGCGCCGCTTCCCGCCGGCTCTTCCCTTCAATGAAAACAAACCGTCGAACCGCTGCGTAAATCTCCACTGCAAACATCCCCGGCCATCCCTGTTCGAATCAGTGTTCGAAAAGGTTCAGCCTCGAAAGTGGCCGGGTTTTACGCCGCCACGCAGCCGCATAATGCCGCCGCTCCGTGGCCTACTATTGCTCCGCCGCGTACACTTAGGTTAATGCGGATCCTGGCATGCCATCCATCACGGTATTTTTTTCGCGCAAGAGGACCGGAGAAAAGACCCCGGCCAGTGCTTTCCAGCCGGGGTCACGGACCGGACGTTGGGGCATTGGGGGACATCGAAGTCACCCGAGACTGCCCGGAGAAGGCGCCGGTGTTGCTCGGATTGGCCAGGGTCGCGCAGGGGCTCTGAGCAAAATTGAACACTCCCGGTAGGTCCAAGATGGCACGGAACGGCCCCGCCCGCGATGCCTATTTCCTGTCATGGGGGTAGCGCGCTTAAAGGAGTTGCTGGTGCCGTGCCGCCGCCGGATGCGACGATTTGCGGGGTATTTCGCGGGGTATGTTGAGGCGTCGCCGCCTGTCGCGGATGACGCATGAAAGAAGGCCGGATGCGTAGCCGATTTGCAAGCACGCCGCAATCACGGCGAATTCGAGAAGCGCGCTCAGCGGACCATTGCCGTAATAGGCGGAACTGGCAAAAACGACTGCGAAGGTCAACGCGCTAGCCGGAACAAGAACCCAAACCTTGAAAAACCGTCCAAAGACTGTTCCAAGCAGCACACTCCCGATGGCTAGGATGATCACGATACGTCGCCCCGACGGCATTATTGACTATGCCGCAGCAATTGGAATTTGTTGCATGATATCAACAGCGCTTCCTTGAACTCTTGCTTGGCTGTTAGAGCTGAAATAGCAGACTACCGAGTGCCGCTCTGTTCAAAATTGCTCACTCCAGCCACGAGAATATGATAATATATGATAAAAGTAAGGTTCGCTCTTCAGAGGCTCACGGCACGGGAGGTGTGTCATGACAACCAAAAGCCGGCTGCCATTCGATCCGAAATCGTTTCTCGCCATGGTCGGCGAGGGCCGCAGCATTGGGGAGTACCGCAAGGACGAGATCGTCTTTTCACAGGGAGACCCCGCGGATGCGGTCTTCTATGTCCAGAGCGGCAAGGTGAAGCTCACCGTCGTTTCGGAGCAAGGCAAGGAAGCCGTCGTCGCTTTGCTTGGAACGAACGATTTCTTCGGCGAAGGATGTCTTGCCGGGCAGGCGCGGCGCATCGCGACGGTCGCGACGATGACGGACTCCGTCATCGCGCGCGTGGAAAAAGCGGCTATTGTCCGCGTGATTCGTCAGGAGCCGGCGTTCTCCGGGATGTTCATCGCCCATCTTCTGGCACGGGCCGTCCGCGTCGAGGCGGACCTCGTCGATCAGCTGTTCAATTCGAGCGAGAAACGTCTTGCCCGGCTTCTCCTGCTGTTGGCGAACTTTGGCAAGGAAGAGAAACCGGAGCCGATCCTCGCGAAAATCAGCCAGGAGACGCTTGCGGAGATGATCGGCACGACCCGGTCCCGGGTGAGTTTCTTCCTGAATAAATTTCGAAAACTGGGTCTTATTGACTACAACGGCAGCATCGAGGTCCACAGTTCATTGTTGAATGTCGTTCTGCACGACGAGCCGCATATCGAAATTTAAGCATGCTCATTTTGCCGCGCGGGCCTGTGGAAAAGATCCTCGGGTCTCCTGATGTGAGCAATTTTGCACAGCCGTCACCTTGGAACTGGCGTAGCTACGCTACAAGCTCGGTCACAGTTAGCGGTTCACAGGTGAAAGCTCATAGTTAATGAAAGGAGGTAACCGTCAAACCTCGATTGCAACGGCGGGGCCGTGGCCGCTCTTAGGCCCCCTCGCCGGTCAGAAGCGCCCGCCGATCCTCCCCGGCGGGTGCTTTTTTGTGTCCGGCGATTATCGACGGGTCAACCTTAAGCTTCGCGCCCGTTTCCGGTCATGACTATCTCCTGAACGCAAAACCGCGCTCGATAGGCCGGCTAAGTAGATTCCGCGGCAGGCCGTATGTTTCGCCGGCGCGCCTTTCGATCAAGAAGGTGGTTTTCCGCCGCCTTGCGTTCCACCTCGGCAGCGGAAAAACCCCCACGCGGCCTAAGATGCCAAAGCCTCGGCGGTCGCTTCCGCCTGGTGAGGCTCGGCTTCGATCACGACGCGATCGCAAGCCGCCGCGACAATCAACGTCATGTTCGCGGCCTTGGCGACGAGGCCCGCATAATATGCCTGAATGTCCTGCGGGCCGGCCGGAGGATAATCTGGCGTGCCGGCGAGGAGAAGCGGCAGGTGGCCGGCAAGTTTTGCATTCGGGCCCTTGGCCGCGACCGTGATCCGCGCCGTTTCCTCGGCACCGCTCAGCGTAACCTCGATGACGCCGCCGCGCGGGATTGCCGCGGCGGCGATCAGACACAGATTCAGGATGAGCTTAACATTGTTCTTTGGCATTCGACGAGGAGGGACATTCCATTCGAGTTCCGTCCGCTCGCCGCCAAAGAGGCCGCGCGCGACCGTTGCCGCATCGCCGGTATCGATCGATGCCCCGGCCGAACCGGCGGCTCCGAAAGCCAACCGGCAAAATTGCAGACGCGCCGAGGCCTGGCCGGCGCTTTTCTTGATGAGATCGAGCGCAAAGCCGCGAAGTTCCGTGTCCTGCTCCTCGTCGAGCACCTCAAGGCCATTGATAATGGCGCCAACCGGGCCGATCACATCATGACAAACGCGGGAGCAAAGAAGCGCGGCGAGGTCGAGGGGGTCGAGGGCAAACACCGTCATGATTCATCCCTTCAAGAGCAAAGCCCCTTAAAGCAGTGGAGACCAGGCGCCGCGCTCCAGAATTGCGCCAAATGAAATGCCGGGAACTTTTGCCGCGGCAAGAAGTGCTTGGATCCCGGGCGGCGGGGCGCCAAACCAACACGAAACGTCACGCTCCGGAGTGAAGCGCCGCCGCGTCCACGCGTCAAGTCTGCCAATTTCAATCTGCGAATTATAGATTAACAAATCGTCGTAACGCTCGGGATTCGGGCGACCCGCGCAAGCAACCCACAACGGCTTTGGATCTCGCCACCGCAATTTCAACTTGCGCGATGGCCGCAAGACAAACGCTTCAGGCGCGCCTTTCCGGTCCGTCCAAATCCGTGAAACGGAGTAGCAATCTCGTGAAAGACAACAAAATCACCGCGGTACCGGCGATCGATCGCGATGCAATAGCGGATATTTTCGCCGAAATCGCGCTCGAAGCCGCCGTCGCGGTGATGGCCGTCTACGCGGGCGACAGCCGCGCCAGGCGCAAGCTCGATGGGAGTCCCGTCTGCGACGCCGACGAAGCGGCCGAAGCCATTATCCTGAAGCACCTCGCGATGCGGTTGCCTTATCTTCCGGTGCTCGCCGAGGAAGCGGCTTCAAGAGGCGAGAAGACGGTTGCGGGACAAACCTTCATCCTGGTCGATCCGGTCGATGGGACGCGCGAATTCCTGAGCCATAATGGCGAGTTCACCGTCAATATAGGGCTGATCGTCGATTCGACGCCGCGTGCCGGCGTGGTTTACGCTCCGGCGCTAGGACAACTGTGGATCGGCGGCGCCACCGCCAGTACCTGCGAGGTCGCGCCGGGCGCGGCGCTGCCGCCGCCTGAAGAGCGCCGGGCCATTCGTGCGCGGCCGGCGCCGCGGCAAGGATTGACAGCGCTCGTGAGCCGCTCTCACGCCGATCCGGCGACCGAGGCTTTTCTCGCGAAGCTCCCGGTCAAGGAGCGGCGGCAGGCAGGTTCCTCACTCAAATTCTGCGTGGTTGCCGAGGGCCAAGCCGACGTCTATCCGCGTTTCGGCCAAACCATGGAATGGGACACGGCGGCGGGGGACGCGGTGCTGCGCGCGGCGGGCGGCATCGTTCGCGATGGCGCGGGACGCCCATTGCGGTACGGAAAAACGGACGCGCAATTCAGAAACGGACCTTTTGTCGCCTTGGGCGATCCAACGGCGGCCATTTTTCGAGCACGGTAAGGCGACAGCGGGAATTATCTGGGCAAGCGGGCACGGCTTCGCCCTGAAGAAGCCACGATAAAACCCCGGCGGGCGTCAATTCTTCGTTAACGCTATTCCGTCAAAGCTCGACGCAATGCCCGGTTCGCGCAAGATTGAGCGGAGGATTTGACCATGCAAACGCGAAGGGAAATGACGCTGACGCTGGCGGCACTCGCGGCCGGCATCCCGGTTCTCCGGGCGAGCGCTGTTTTGGCTGACCCGGATCCCTCGAACGGACGGCCCGGCGAATTCTCCTCGGACGAGATCGTCGCCAACGGCCATCGTTTCTTTGGATCGGTCTCGCGCGGGCTTGCCGAGATTGTCGAGGCCGCGACCAAACGCTGGGGCAAGCCCAATGGTTATGTGCTGGGCCAGGAGGCGGGCGGCGCCTTCATCGGCGGGCTGCGCTATGGCGAGGGCGTGATGTATACGCGCAACGCCGGCGATCTTAAGGTTTTTTGGCAAGGCCCCTCGCTGGGCTTCGATGCCGGAGCGGACGGCGACCGCACCATGATGCTTGTCTATAATCTGTCTTCGACGGGCGCGATCTTTCGCCGGTTCGGCGGGGTTGACGGCTCGGCCTATCTCGTCGGCGGCTTTGGCATGACGGCGCTCGTCAACGACGATGTTTACGTGGTTCCGATCCGCTCCGGGATCGGCGCGCGTCTGGGACTCAACGTCAGCTATCTGAAATTCACCCAGAGCTCGACCTGGAACCCATTTTGAGCGGCCCGGCGCGGCGCGCGCAGAGCCAATCCCATATGCTTCGCGTGCGGGCTCGGCATCGAGTTCAGTGATTATTTCATCAAAAGATAAATTCAGAGACCGTCGTCGCGTGTCGACGGGTGAAAAGTACGGTCACCGTCGAAAGAAAGAATGCCGATATCACCGAGATCACGCCTCTTTGTCCGATTAAGTGCAGCAACATGAGAAAGATGGGGTGGATGATATAGACGCCAAACGTGCATTGAGAGATCTCCTCCAACGCATGGTGTTGGACGAAATTCCACCTACGCGTGGCGATCGCAACGATCAATCCAAACACTCCGATCAAATACGGTAGGCCGACACCCGGAAAAGGCAAGGTGACCACGTATATCATCAAAGCTATCAAGATAACAATGAGAAGTCGGCCAAAGCGTAGTCTTTCTTGTACACCGCAGAAAATTCCGATGAATACGGGCGCGGCGGCTTGAACATACTGACCAATTGGCGGGGCGGCTTCCATCGACTCTGGACGCCAAATTGGAACTGTAACCAGTATGAGACCTGCAACGATAGCCGACAGATACCCGACAGCCGAGGGTGTCGATACACGCTTCAGAACAGTGGAAATTGCAATCACCATAAGTATGAACGGGATATACCAGAGATGGATGCTCGATCAGGCCAGAATTCCAGGAATCACACCGAATTCGATAGACATGGGTGGTTTTGACCTTGTGACATTCACCAGAGCGAACACCACAAACCACAAGATCCAAGGCACGATCAGGCGTAGCGACGTTGTGCCGATCTGGCGCGGCTTTTGAAAATTCGGGCCAAACTCCATATATAAAGAAAGCAATATGAAATAGGTCAATCCTGAATAAGCTACCTCATGTCCGAAGATTCCAGAATGAAACCAAACAATCCCAAAAGCGGATAAAATCCTAACAATCTCCGGTATTATGGCGCAGCCGCCACAAGAATTTCTAGCCGGTCGCCCCCAGCTTTCGGGGCATGACCGAAAAGCATGTCGTCTCAGCCCTTCGCCTCAAGCGCGCTGAAATCAGCGGCTATATTCATGACCTCGAAAAGCGGATTGCGCGTCAGCGGGCGAATCTCGCGAATTTGGACGCGACGATCAAGTTGTTTTCGCCAGGCACAAATCCCGATGCCATTCCGCCCAAGCGGGCCTATCGGCGCACTCGGTACTTTGCTCACAATGAACTTTCCCGCCTTACGCAAGACGCTCTGCGGACAGCATCGGAGCCGCTCACATCGGTTGAAATAGCTGCCATCGTCATGCAAGCGAAAGAAATGCCTTCCTGTGATGCGGCATTCAAGGAAATTGTCGTGGCGCGAGTGCTTAGAGTTTGTCCCGGAACTTCATCATGGATTACAGAGCTTTCTTAGCATGATCCGGATGGAGGCGAGGCGGAGGAAAGCAAGCGCGTTACGGGTTAGGTTTTCAAAATCCTTGGCCAGCCTGCGACAACGGTTGAGCCAGGCGAAGGTGCGCTCGACAACCCATCGTTTGGGCAGGACAACGAACTTTCTCAGCGCGGGCCGCTTGACGATTTCGATTTCCCATTCACGGCTGATCGCCGCCATGGCGGCGGCCATTTGGGGGCCTTGATAACCGCCATCGGCGATGATTTTGGTGATGAAGGGAAACAGGGGACGCAGTTCCTTCAACACCAATGGTCCACCGTCGCGATCCTGAATGTCGGCGGGATGAACCACGGCTGCAAGTTTCAGACCGAGCGTATCGACCGCGATATGGCGTTTTTTACCGTCGATCTTTTTGCCGGCGTCATAGCCGTGCGGATCGATCCGCGCCCCCCTTTTTCCGTGCTTTTCACGCTTTGACTGTCGATGATGGCAACGGTTGGACTGACGGCGCGGCCAGCCTGTTCTCGACACAGGACGTAGAGCTCATGATGAAGGCGCAAAAGCGTGCCATCATAGTTCCAAAGATCGAAATACCTGAAAACAGTGCTTTTCGATGGCAGGTCTTTCGGCAGGTAGCGCCACTGGCAACCCGTGCTCAGAATATACATGATTCCGTTGACCACTTCGCGCATGTCCACGCGGCGTTTGCCGCCACCGCGCTTCGCCGGAGGTATCAACGGCTCCACCAGCCCCCATTCCTCGGCCGTCAAATCGCTCGGGTATCTCTGTTGGCTCCGGTCATAACGGCCCCGGTTTTCTTTCGTCCACATCGGCGGCCCCTCCTCGAATCAGGCCACCTCTCTTGATCACAAATGATTCTTTTGATTCAAGAAGTTTCAGAACAGACACTTACCGTATTGCGGAGGCTCGCAAAGCGCGGGACTATCGTGAAGTCCGGGACTAGCCGGAATGCTCAATGGGCGCTGGCCCGCGAGTATGATCTAATTGGCGGGGAACTCCCAATCGGGCGGGGCCAAACGTGCCATATCAGAAATTAGTTGCTGTACAGCAAAATTATCGACCATGCCGTCTTCGTTAGGGAGAGTAAATGGAGGTCCTCCCCACGGCCACTTCCACCAGTTAGCGGTGTTCAATGGCGTTTTTCCTTCGAGAGGCTCACACCCATAAGAGCGAAGCCATCGTACTAAACTCACTTTCAGTGTGCCAGATATTTCAGTGAGTTGAGTTGGAGTTTCGGGGACAGGAGTTGGGTGAGGAAAGCGCTTATTTGGGGAGGATTTGCGGCGGCGAAGATTTTCCGCAACGCGGATAGGCCGAGGGCAAACAGCGACCACGCCCGGCGGCCGTGTTTTTTGATGGGGATTGACCGCCGCCGCGCCGCCGCCACACCTGTTTTAACGGAAAGTGCCACGGCCAAAGCCAGCAACGCCAAGAGGGTGGACAGCTTATCGGCGTTGGTCAGATGCGTGTCCTCCAGATTGAAGCCCTTGGTTTTCAGGTTGCCAAACATGGTTTCGATGGTCCATCGCTGGCGATAGCGGGCCAGCGCATGATGCGGCTTGCTGGAACAGGCCAGCGCCAAAAGTTCGCCCGAGGCGATCCGCATGATCGCGAGCCGTATGGGTGGCGACGGCGCCTGCCCGTTTTGCCCAAGCCGGCAAGCGCCTTTGAGGATCGTTTTCTGGCCTTTGTTCAGATGCCGCGCAATGTTGGCGATCGTCCATGTCTCGTAGCCCTCGCGCACGACATGTTGGTTCTCGCGCAGCCGCAGAATGAACGGGATCTTCGCCTCATGCAGGTAAGCCATCCATACGTCGCCAATGAACTCGCGGTCGCCCATGAGCGAGGCGATCTTCAGGTCTGGAAACACAGCACGCAGACGATCCAGAAGACCGGTTCTCTCAAGTGTGTTCGAGTTCCCCGCCTTTGGCAGCAGCGTCCATATCAGAGGTATCCCCATGCCGTTCCAGATCACCGAAACCATCAGGATGTTGATCGTCGTTTTACCGAACTCCCAGTTGGTCCGATCCACGGCCAGAACCCAAGGCTTGCCGGAAAGTCCCAAAAGATCGACGACCACGCACGCGGCCGCCGCGCCGTCCAGTTTGACATGCTGGAAAAATCGATAGAACCGCCGCCGCACGGAATTTGTTTGCGCCGGGCTCGCGACATACGCCGCCAACCGCCACAGGCAGATCGTGCCTTGCTGCATGATCAATAGCGCCAGCCACGCCAGCGTCTCACGCCTTGTGTTCGACAATTTGATGTGATTTTCTACGGCCTTGGATAGGGCATTCGAGAATAATGGTTGCATCTAGGCGATCCTTCTCTTGCCGAAAAAATCGCCTTTATGAATCATCTCAATGCCTTATCCAACCGCGTCTAGTACCGGGGAGCGAAGCTTTTTTTCCACCTCAGCGAGAGGAATTAAACAGACCGATATCAAGCATACACTTCCGCGACGTAAGTGCGTCGCTCGCTTGCCGCATAAACGGGAAGTATTCCGCGGTCCTGCAAATCCTCGCGGATGGATTCAAGCGGGCCGACTTTGACGGTCCCGGAAAACATCTCAGAAAGGATTGTTTCAAGAGCTGGCTGAATGTCGGCGAAAACGGCCTCGCAATCACTATTCGATAGGACGAAACCCGGAACATCATCGCTGCGAACGCGCAGACCGCCTTCCTCGCGCTTTTCAAAAATCAAGTTAAGCTCTTTGAATCGCAGAGATTTTGTCATTTTCGAGATTTCCTATATCCAAGTCAGGAAATGATTCGCGGTCAAGATTCTCAGAGTCAAGTGAATTTTTCGTTATTTGATCGATCCCGCCGCGCAATGCCGCTGCCAGTAGCCAACGAAATCGGGGCTCGTCTTCTTGTGCATGGCTAGGCCAGCGATATCGTGAACCTGATCGCCATTCGACACGCGGCGATGGTCTTCGCGCCAGGAAGCCTCTTGCGCGTAGCGAAGCAAATACGGCCCGGCGATATGATGATGATGGCCTTGTTCCGCCCGGCGCATGCGGCTGAAAAATTCCTCGGCCCAATTCGTGCAAGCACCGTCGAGGCTATAGGCTTCTTCGTGATTGACGCGCTTCATTTCATAGGTGGCGTGCAACGCATCCCAAGAGCTGTTTTCGTCCGCGTTGACAATCGTTCCTTTGGCGATGCGCGAGCGGATGAATGAAAGGGCTTGCCCTTCCGTGCGGAACACGGCCGGAAGCGAACGGCCATTGCGCTCACGGATGATGACGACGGCCTTACGCTTGCCGCTTTGATTGCCCGCGAGCCGGCGATCGCGGCGGTTTTCTTTCAGGTTTGCGGGCTTAACGTAACCGCCGAAAAATCCGCCGTCGATTTCCGCAACTTTCCCGTCGCCTCCAAGCTTGCGGCCTTTCATTTCTTCGGCCATGGCCTCGCGAAGCTTATGGAGCAACACGAATGCGGCCTTATAGGACAAGCCAAGATCGCGAGAGATGGCCAGGGCGCTCTTGCCCTTCACTTCATTGCAAAAGATCGCGATGGCTGCGAGATAGCCGCGCAACGGGAGCTTGTGGAAGGCAAAGAGTGTCCCGCTTGTAATCGTGAAATCCTCGCGGCAGGCGCGGCAACGGAACCGGAGCAAGCCATTCGGGCGGCGGCACTCATAGGCATTCAAGCCGCCGCAGTGCGGGCAAACAGGCGCGCCGTCCGTCTCGGGCCAGCGAACCTTGCGAAACATCGCCTCGGCTTCCGTATCCGTCATGCGGAAAACCTGAGCGAGGCTCAGGGTCTTGGCAGGGCGCGAAAGGAGGAAATGTTGGGGCATAGTTCACATCTACAAGGTAGCTTGCAGATATGATGGCTTACTAAAAGCCTCTTGTCAAGAGGAAACTTTCATATATGATTGGCATCGTTCATTTGTGAATGGGCGGGACCATGGCAAACGATATTGAAAAGGAATGGGCTAGCCGCGCGAGGCGATTCCTCAAGGCTGAATTGAAGCGGGCCGAAATCAGCTATGCGGAACTTGCCAGACGGCTCAATGCAAAGGGCTTTCAGGAAACCGAGGCGTCCATTACAAGTAAGCTAGGACGCGGGACATTCGCCGCGACGTTTTTCCTCGCTTCCTTGGTAGAAATCGGATGCGAAATCGTGCGGTTAGAGGATGTTTAATTACAATCTTATTCGCGATAGTCGCCACAACCACCGTTCACTCAAAAGAGACCAGTGGGCATTCCTTTAAAAATCTCTCTGAGCAACAAACCGGTTCCTCCGAAAATCAGAAACCATCCACCACCGACAAGCGCGGCACTCTGGAGCTTCCTTTTGTCGTCAAATCGATCGAGCCCGAAAAGACTCAACAGGAAGCCGAGGATGATGCAAGGGAACGAGACGATAAGCGCTGGAATGATAGAGCGACGCTCGTAGTCAGCCTTGTGACGTTGCTGATTCTGATCGTTCAAGCCATAGCCTTTTTTGTCCAAGCTGCTCGCCTTCAACAAACCATTGAAGCGATGAAGAAAATCGGCGCGGAACAATCCAAAGATATGCAGGGGTGGATTGGGGTCGCAGATAAGTCCGCCGAGGCTGCCAAAAAATCCGCAGAGGCCGCCGTAAAGAGTTCTGAGATCGCCATTAAGTCTCAAGAAGCGCATCTGGCTCTCGAAGGCATTGAACAAACGTGGGGATGGACGCGCCAAGACCATAAGGAAGCATTCGGAATACAAGCTGTTCTCAGAAATACAGGGAATACACCGGCAAGGAATGCAAAGTTGTTGGTTGGGTTCCATGTTACAGAACCAATTACGAGAACTGATAACCTCTTTGAGGCTTTTAAAATGAATATCGATTTTGGTATAAATATCGGGACTGGTGTGCAAATTAGAACTGAGCCATTGTTCATGTCTGCTGATTCCGCGAAAGAACTTTGGGACAAAAAGAAAAGATGTTTTATTCGCGTTTGGACTCAGTTTGAAACGGTTTTCGAGCCAGGGAAAATTGCAGAAAACATCTACGATCTTGAAGTTAGAGCGTTCGAAAATCCCTATGACTTTAAATTCGAGCAGGGGAACATTGCAAGAATATTCAGATTTGATGCCATCCCTAAAAGCTAACTGGATACTACACTCATATTCACCCACGCTTTCTGCGCGAAGTGGCATCGGCAAAAGCAAAATTAAAATGATCGCGCACCACGCCGCGACCGTGCGGCCTCCCCATTGGCGTTTGTGGCAGGTGCGCCATAATACCGACAATCTCGAACGATTGATATCGTTTCACTTCGGTTGCCATTCTTAAAGACTCTCGACAGAGCGACTTTACCACAGAGACAGCTCGTGTTGTCACCAACCTCAACTGACATCTACCCGATGATCAGATTTCCAGGAAGAGATTGCCGCTTTGGACGAGTACCGGCAAGGCCGAACCATCGGCGTGATGCCCCGGCACACCACGGCGGCGAGATCGACGACCCCGTGCACCATCGGGATGGCGATCGATCCGCGGCTTGCGCGGGAGATCCGGATAAATCTTGGGCCCTAGAGCATGTCCCGAAAAAGTTGCTCGACTTTTTCGGTACTGACATGCACCAAACCTTTGAATTTGAGCGCTTCCTTTTCGATCAATTGTTTCCGCGAGATCCTGAAGCGCGCTAAGGTGACGGCGCCCGGCAAGGACCTCAAGGGCCAAAGCCGTGGAAATAGGTAAGTCCGGCATCCATAACAACAATGTTGTTGGCGATCGTCGGGTCGCCGGGAGCAAGCAGCTCGGCCCGTTCCAGAAGTTGTCTCGCCGTACGGATGTCGCCTCTTAAGAGGTAGGAATAGCCCCAGTTGTCGCGGATGACATAGTTTCCGCCTTCGAGCCGAATGGCGTGCCGGTAGGCGAGATCCGCCAAGTCGAAACGCCCCAGCCGGTCGTAGGAGGCCGCCCGCCCGATCCAGGCTGAGCCGTTCTGGCGAGTTGCTTCGACGGCTCGGCGGTAATGCCGCTCCGCCGGCCCGTAATTTCCGCTCAGGAGATGGGCCCAGCCGAGCCGGGTGTCCTCATCGCCCGGGCAGAAGCGGGGGTCATATCCAGGCTCGATGTAAGGCGGCGGTACTTCCTGCGCCATCGCATCGAAGTCTAGGCAACCGGTCAGCAGCCCAGCGGCCAAGGCAAGCGGACCGAAGCGGCTGAATTTCGATCTGATTGGCAAACTATTCTCCTGCGGCTCTGATGTATCGCCGAATTTTGCTGGCGGCGTTTGGGTGAGGCGGCAGTTCTGGAATGCGGCGGGCTTGCCTCGATTCGATCTTTGAATTTCACATTGGCGACGAGTTTTGGCAACAGGTTTTGCCCGGCGAGACGTCGCCACGTTTTCCGCGGGCACCCAAGAGCCCTGTCTTGCGGCGGATACATCATCTGCTCTCCAGCAGCCATTTGCGCAAAGAGCTGTGAACACCCGCTCGGATTAACCACGATGGCCGCCGAGATGCGTGCCGGCGGGCGCGCGGGGCGGAATGGCCGTCATCCGCTTGCCGGGATTACTTGGCGGTCAGTATTTGGCCGTCTCGCGGGATACGAGGACGTGACCGGTGCCGAGCGCCTCCGGCATGATGCCGCGAGGCGTTGGAGGCGTGGTTTTCATACGTTGGGGACAAGAGTTTCTTGAGCTTAACTTCATAATTTCAGAGTATTTTTCGCGCATTTTCCAATGGCTGGGGACTGGCCTTCAAATTTTCCTTGCGCATGTGTCGCAAATACCACATTGTCAACGATGACCTTCGGCGCTTTCGCCGTCCAGCCCCGCGGAAAATCCATCACGACGGCTTATCAACGAATACACGGAGAGAAAGTAATGGGTGAGCTTCTTGAAATTGCGAGTTGGGTCGGGACGCCTCTTGGCGGCATTGTGGCGGTTGCCTTTGTGACGGCTATGTTTTTTTATGGGCGGTGGGTCCTCTCGGAACCGAACAAGAAAAAGGGGTAGCAGGGTAATCTTTTCCACGCCTCATGGGTCGATCCTTCATAGGTGAATGGGCGGCGCACCAGCGGCGCCCTTTTGTCGATTTCAGTCAAACTCTTGCCAATCAAAAAATAATTCCAACCGCCGAAAAACCTGACTCTTGGGGAGTCCCAAATCGCCCCGGACGGAAGTCGATGCCGCAAGTCATCGCTTCGCGGCGAGCGGCAGGGCGCAGGCTGCGATCCAGCGCCCGAGATGGGAACGTTGCGCAGGCGCGGCGGCACGCCCGGCGGATGCCGGGGATGCCAAGCAGGCGCGGCGCATTCGGGCGATGGCAAGGCTGGACCGGCCTTCGCGGCGGTCGGCCGCGCAGGCCCGCGCCATCGCCCGGAGGGCGCGGCGCGGCTTTGTGCATCGCGCCAACGCGGAGGGCTTGGCCTTGCTGGCCGGCCGGCCTTTGCGACGGGGTGGCGCGGCGGGTGCCAAGCGGCCCCGGCCGCACGCCAGACGGGGTGGGGCGCTGGGCCGATCCGCGCGACCGGATCGCCGCGCGCTTTGGCATCGCGGGCAATTGATCGATCTCACATGATCGAAATCGAAGAAGGGGCCGCTGTCTGAGGCCTTGTAAGGTTTTTGTCCGAAATCGTACCAAAATGTTTCACGCGAAATATTTTGGTAAGGTCCGGGCCGCGGGGAACGAGCCCCGGCTTGTGGCTTTGCGCGGATAGGCAGTGCATAGAGCCCATGGTTTTGCTAGGCTCGGGGCATGCTTGAACGCGCCGCTTCCACACCGCAGCCGCCCCCGGAGCCTTTGCTGCCGGGAAGCGAACGAGATCTTTCCTCCAACGGCGCCGCAGAGCCAAAGCCGTCGCCGATGTTGGCGCAATACAGCGCGATCAAGGCGCAAAATCTGGGTTCTCTCCTGTTCTATAGGATGGGCGATTTCTACGAACTGTTTTTCGAGGATGCCGAGATCGCCGCCCGGGCGCTCGGTATCGTTCTGACCAAGCGCGGCAAGCACGAGGGACGGGATATTCCGATGTGCGGCGTGCCGGTCGAGCGCGCCGAGGATTATCTGAACCGGCTGATCGGCCAGGGCCACCGCGTCGCCGTCTGCGAACAGGTCGAGGACCCGGCCGAGGCAAGAAAACGCGGTGGCAAGTCCGTGGTCCGGCGCGAGGTGGTGCGTCTGGTGACGCCCGGCACAATTACCGAGGAGCTTCTGCTCGATCCCGTCCGCGCCAACAGCTTGCTCGCCATCGCGCGGGGTAGTGAGCCGGACTTAGCCTACGGGCTCGCGAGCGTCGACATCTCGACCGGCGCCTTCATCGTCGCCGAGGCCTGCGAGGCTTCCCTCGAAGCCGAGATTTCGCGCCTCGATCCGGCCGAAATCGTCGCTCCCGAAGTGCTTTGCGCGCTTCCTTGCCTTACGAGGCTCGCGCGTGAGACGAAGTTGCCCTTGACCCCGCTCGGCCGCGAAGCGGGAGGAGGGTCAAGTGCCGAGCGCCGCATCAAGGACTATTTTGGGCTCGCGACGCTGGACGGATTGGGCACCCTTTCGAGCGCGGAAATCGCCGCCGCCGCCGCCGCGATTTTCTACATCGAGCGCACCCAATTCTCGGCCCGCCCGGCGTTGAGCCCGCCGACCCGGCTCGTGCCCGGCGCGCGGATGGAAATCGATGCCGCGACGAGAGCCAATCTCGAGCTCACGCGCACCTTGGCCGGCACGCGGGACGGGTCCTTGCTGGCAACCATCGACAGGACCGTCACCGCGCCGGGCAGCCGCCTGCTCGCCGAGCGCCTGGCGGCGCCCTTGACCGCTCCCAAGGAAATCGAATGCCGCCTAGATGCCGTCGCGTTTTTTGTCGATGAACCAGGCTTGCGCAAGGATGTGCGGGCCGGCCTAAAAGCCGCGCCGGACATGACCCGCGCGTTATCGCGCCTTGCGCTTAATCGCGGCGGTCCGCGCGATCTCGCGGCACTGTGCGTGGGGATCGAGGCCGCCAATGCCGTCGCGCGCTTGCTGGACAAAACCGGCAGCCTTCCGCAAGAGCTTGGCCAGGCGAGCGAGGCCGCCGCCGGGGTGGACCCGGCTCTCGCCACGCGCCTGAGCGACGCGCTTGCCGGAACGCTGCCGCAGAACCGGCGCGATGGCGGCTTCGTTCGTGCCGGCCATGACGCCGCCCTCGACGAGCTTCGCGCGTTGGGCGGCGAAAGCCGGAGTGTGATCGCCGCGCTCCAGGCGCGTTATGCCGATTTGGCGGGAACAAAGCAGCTAAAGCTCAAGCACAATCATTTTCTCGGCCATTTCATCGAGGTTCCGCAAGCGCATGGCGAACGGCTGTTGAGGCCGCCGCACGATGCGATGTTCGTGCATCGGCAGACCATGGCGGGCGCGATGCGTTTTTCGACCAAGGAACTCGCCGAACTGGAGGTCAAGATTGCCTCCGCCGCCGAGGAGGCGCTCGCCCGCGAGCAGACGATTTTCGAGCAGCTGGCCGCGCTTGTCCTCGGCGAGCAGACGGCGCTCAAGCGGCTCGCTGCCACGATAGCGGCAATCGATGTCGCGGCGGCTCTCGCCGAATTGGCGGAAGGCTTGGTTTGGACGAGACCCGAGGTCGATGGCTCGCTTGCCTTCGAGATCGAAGGCGGGCGGCATCCCGTCGTCGAGGCGGCGCTGCGCTTGCAAGGGCAAGCCTTTGCCGGGAACGGCTGCAAGCTTTCGGGCTCCCCCGGCAAAGGCGGCCGGATCGCGGTCGTGACCGGCCCGAACATGGCCGGCAAATCGACCTATTTGCGTCAGAACGCGTTGATAGCCATACTGGCGCAGATAGGGTCCTTCGTGCCCGCGAAGCGCGCCCATATCGGCGTCGTCGACAAGCTATATTCGCGGGTCGGCGCGGCCGACGATCTCGCGCGCGGCCGTTCGACCTTCATGGTCGAAATGATCGAGACCGCCGCGATCCTCAACCAGGCCGGCGAACGCTCGCTCGTGATCCTCGACGAAATCGGCCGCGGCACCGCCACTTTCGACGGTCTTTCCATCGCCTGGGCGGTGATCGAGCATCTGCACGAGAAAAATCGCGCGCGGGCGCTGTTCGCGACGCATTTTCACGAATTGACGCGGCTTGCGGAAAAACTCGACCGGCTCGTCAATTTGACCGTGCGAGTCACGGACTGGAATGGCGAAGTGGTTTTCCTGCATGAGATCGTCCCTGGGGCGGCCGACCGTTCCTATGGAATCCAAGTCGCGAAACTTGCGGGCCTCCCGGCCCGGGCCGTTTCCCGCGCGCGGACGCTGCTGGCGGAATTCGAGGCCGCCGAGCGGCTTTCAAACGCGGACCGGCAGGCTGCCGATCTGCCCTTGTTCACCGCGGCGAGCCCGCCGTCCGCGCCGCAACGCGACGTTCTCGGGCCAGCCCTCGACGCCATCGATCCGGACGAACTGTCGCCTCGCGCGGCGATGGAGGCGCTTTACCGGCTCAAGCGGCTTCGGGCCGAGGAGAGATAAACCGCAGGCCTCGAAATAACATTCGGCAACACAATTGCCTGGGATGGATAATTCCCTTGCGAGCACGTGCCGAAATCGCATTTGTTGACCAGCGCTCTAGGGCGTAATCGATTGAGGACTGGGTCATGTTCGAAGCCCAAGGCTCGAACGAAAGGTCTGCTTAGCGATCTATTCGGCCACGCACGCCGTCAACAAGGCCTATTAATCAGTTCATAAATAAACGCATATTTTTCTTGATCGGATGAGTCGCGAATGATTTTATGCGGGCATGAGAATAGATGACGCCCGCAAGTAGGAAACGGCGACCTTGGAAGCGCACGCGGCGCGTGCAAGATCGTGAAAGCCCCGAGGAGGTTGCTCGATTGATTGGCGTGGGGCGGACCGCGATATAGAGATGGCTGGCACAATGCCGGCGAGGCGGTTGGGGCGCCCTGAAAGCCAAGCCGGTTCGGACGTCCCCCGAAACGCGATGCCGGGCCCCGCACGCCCCAATCCGCCGAAGTTGCGATCTTCCGCGTGATCGCGCCCGCCTAAATGCCGCCGGATGTATGAGGCCCTAAGCAGTTAGCCCCAACAATCGGACAAAAATGTTTCACGTGAAACATCTCGGTACGATTAGGTGGCACTCCGTCCCCTCGCCGTCCCGCCAAGCAAAAGTCGTGGTCCCGAGGCATGATCTTGAAAAGTTGTAGACCTTCTGGATAAGATCATGCGACAAAATAAAGTAATGGAGACCATGAGCGATCGAACTTGAAGCGATCACGATCTAAAGGAAGCTACCCATGCAGCGCATTCTCGTGCTTGGCGCCGGATTCGCTGGTCTGTGGAGCGCCGTGGCGGCGGCCCGCGGGCTGGATGAGCTTGGGGCTGCTCCCGGTGAGGTCGAGGTTCTGGTCGTGAACCGCACCGCCTGGCATTCGATCCGCGTCCGCAATTATGAAGCCGATCTCGGTGCGACGCGTGTCCCGCTCGCCGATGTGCTCGACCCTATCGGCGTCAAGTACATCTTGGCGGAGGTCACGGACATCAATGTCCCCGAGCGAAAAGTTGCCTGCACGATGGATGGCGCAGTGCAGGCCTTGACCTATGACCGGCTCGTCTTCGCTCTTGGCAGCCGCCTGGCCCAGCCAGCTATTCCCGGTCTTGAGACCTATGCCTTCAATGTCGACACATTCGAAGCCGGCTCGCGGCTCAACGATCATATCGGCGCATTGCCTGGCCGCCCCGCATCCACCGGTCAATATAACGTCCTGGTCGTGGGCGGTGGTCTCACCGGCATCGAGGTCGCAACCGAGATGTTCGGCAAATTGCGTACCGCCAGCGCGAAGGCACCAGCTACCGGCCCCCAAACAGCTCCACGCGTGATTCTCGCCGACCATCAAGCATGGATCGGATCCGACATGGGGGAGAGCGCGCGGCC
The DNA here is from genome assembly GCA_963706215.1 of uncultured Alphaproteobacteria bacterium. Classification (GTDB taxonomy): domain Bacteria; phylum Pseudomonadota; class Alphaproteobacteria; order Rhizobiales; family Beijerinckiaceae; genus Methylocapsa. Next base: position 2,755,923 of record OY970154.1, read on the forward strand.
GGTGATCGCCGAGGCTCTCGAAAGCCTTGGTGTCGAGACACGCTCCGGTGTATCCGTGGTCTCCATCGACGCGCAAGGCGCGGCCCTTACGACAGGCGAGCGAATCCCGGCAGCCACCGTGGTCTGGTGCGCCGGCATGCAAGCCGATCCGTTGACGGCGCGCTTTCCGGTCGCGCGCGACCGGCTTGGCCGGGTGCCGGTCGATGCCCACCTCAAGATCGAGGGCATGCCGGCCGAATTCGCCGCCGGGGATGTCGCGTGGCTGCCCATCGACGGCACGCACGCTTCTGTCATGTCGTGCCAGCACGCCCGTCCGATGGGACGCTTCGCTGGCTATAACGTCGTGTGCGATCTTTTGGGTCAGCCGATGCTGCCGCTGCATATCGATTGGTATGTCACATGCCTCGATCTCGGTCCCTGGGGCGCCGTCTATACGGAAGGCTGGAACCGCCGGGTGGCGGCGAAGGGCGCGGCGGCCAAGCGCACCAAGGAGATCATCAATCGCCAGCGCATCTATCCGCCACGCTCACGCAACCGGCGCGAGATTCTCGATGCCGCGGCGCCCGTCGTGCAGGTGCCGCCGGACCAGCTGCATTGATGCATGTGCTCTTCCGCCACGGCCTGCCGGCGTCGCGCTCTTCCGCGCATTTCCACTCACCGCAAGCCGCCGGAGTCGGCCATGAGTACTCGGCCCGGCATCCCTGTCGCGACGCCGTTGCATCGGGCGCGGGAACGTGACGAAGCCCTCGCGCGGCAACGGCTCGATGGTTCGGCTGGCTCGCCCAAACTAGCCGGAAATCAAGACAATCGCGCAAAACCAAGGGGCTGAGATCTGTTTTGGTGATGCCGCCCAGATTCGTTCCGATCGCCGCGCCGGGCGCGGTTGGGGCCAAAAAGCCGAAACGCCCCTCGTTACAACCACGCGCGGGGCATGGTCCGCGCTCGATCCAAAGCGACCTTTTCGCGCGGCCATCCGCGGTTCGGAGCCACCCAAAAAGGCGGCGTCAACGGCGCGGTGTTGATCGCGTTTGTGAAGCGATCGATCGCCGGCGGCAAGCGCGAAATCTTCTCGATCGCGGACCCGCCCGAAACGCTCGAAAAACCAGGGCGTTCGTTAAAGGCCTGAAGCGAAAGTCGCGGCTCTTTTATTTGCCTCCCTATGCGCCGGATCGCGACCCCGGCGAACGCGTATGGAAGCATCCGAAAGCCGCCACCGCCGGCCGCATGGTGTTTACCGGCAGGGCCTGCTTCCAGCGCGAGGTTCGACCACCGCTGCGCCACCTGCAAAACGACCCCGGGGAAATTATCTCCTTCTTTCCAAAGCGCTCGCTCCAATACGCCGCCTGAATGTTCTCATATTTATGAATGGATTAATAGACGGATGCTGATTGCGTCCTTGGCGACGCCAGACAAGCAATAGGTCCCGCTTGCGCGCCTATACGGCGGCGGCAGCTGCCTTCTTTGCCTTGGCGGCAGCCTTGGTTGCTTTCTTGGCGACCTCGCGCGCGGCCTTGGCGGCGGGAGCTTCCATCTTCTCGGCGATACGCGCCGACTTGCCGCGCCGGTCGCGCAGATAATAGAGCTTTGCACGCCGGACCTTGCCGCGCCGCACCACCTTGATCGATTCGATATTCGGCGAAAGCACCGGGAAAACGCGCTCAACGCCCTCGCCATAGGAGATTTTGCGTACCGTGAAGCTCTCGTTGATCCCGCCGCCGTTGCGGGCGATGCAGACGCCTTCATAGGCCTGCACGCGGGTGCGCTCGCCTTCCGTCACCTTGACGTTCACGACGATCGTGTCGCCTGGCTGAAACGCCGGGATAGTCCTGGAGGCCGAGAGCTTGGCGGCCTGCCCGGCCTCGAGTTCCGCGATGATATTCATTGGGACTAAAACCCCGCCGTTTCGCCTGATCTTCCGGCGAGCGTTCCGGCACGCTGTTTTGAATTCAAGAAAGCAGCTCTACACGAGTGGCCTTGGCTTGTCGACCGTAGTGAATGAGTTCGCGTCAAAGAACGAGATCACTGGGAAGGCTTAGGTGGCGTGGTCCCCGCGCTGGCTGGAGCTGCCGGCAGCCGTTCGAACGTCGTCACTCCCTCGGTCGCCGAATCGATAAGATCGAAGCGGTTCGGGCTCCCCGGGCTGATTGTCGTCGTGTATTTAGTTCCATTCATCAGTTGGACAGCCACCTTCCCCCCTTGCACCACCACGTACTTGCCCGTTACCGGCGCCGGACCATTTGTTTCCGGAGCGGCCGGCGCCGCGCTCTCGTCCGCCGGATTAGTAGGGACAGTCATGCTGACCGTCTTGTCGGCGCGAAAAACAAGGTGCTCCGGTCCGCGCATGGACTTCCATTCCCCCACGATCTGGCTGTTCGCATTGGGGAGCGAGCGTTGAAGCCTGGCGATGCTCATCCGGTTGAAGGCCATGATGCCAATGATGCCGCCAATCACGATCACCACATCGAGAACCGCTATCTTCGCGCGCTTTCCTGGTGGGGTTGTGCGCTTTCCTTTTCCTCGCAGGGTCGGCCACGCCATTGTCTTTTCCTCCCGGTAATCTATCATTTGGTGGAGCAGCGGAAATCCGACCGGCTTTCCTTGCCCTGCGGCACCGCTCCCAATCACCATATCGTCCCCGCCTTCAAGAAAGGCAAGTCACCGCGCGCGCGAGGGTTCAAACCAGGGGGGTTGCAAATCGTAATTGCGAAACGTAAGCTTTACCCTACCGTCGCCTGTGCGCCGGAGACCGCGAGATTGGCGAGGGCGCGCGACAGATCCGCCGGATTGAAAGCCCGGCGTCGTCTAAGTGTTGATGCCCAAAGCCCGTCAGCATGTGTATAATCGTTTAGGTCAAGGTTCCCGGCCTTTTTGGAGAGGTGCTGGTCCAACAATTTCGTTGCCGGGCGCGGTTCGCCGCTGGCGAAGTTTTTTGTAGCGAGCTTCAAAAAAATTTGAAAGGAGGGGCGTCATGGGGTGCGCGCCTCGACCTAGAGGTTTGCCGGCCGCATCGAGCCGCTGGGGCCGCGCCACGATCGGGCACGAAGAGCTGATTGTTCTTATCGATCAGATCTACGAGGCCGCGCTTGACGGCGGGCTCTGGCCGGGCGTGCTGATTAAGCTTGCCGACACCATGGGTGCCGCGCATGTCTCCATCACCTCCCGGGACCGGAGCGCCAACACCTTCGCGTCGATCACGCCGCGCACCGATCCAGATTTTGTTGCCTCTTATCGGGAATATTGGGCGTTCCATAACCCGCTTATCCCGGGAACCGCGCTCCGGCCGGTCGGCGAGATCTATTCGCTCGACAGCATTATGGCGCGAGAGGACTTCTCCGCGACACCCGTGTGTAATGAATGGTGGCTGCCGTCCGGGCGTGGCCTTGGGACGTTGGGCGCCAATTTGCTGGTCGAAGACCAGTTTTCGGCATTGATCTGCGTTGCCAATGCGCCGGGCGAGGACGGCCCGACCGTTGAGCAGACGCGTGTGTTGGAGGCCACGCTGCGCCACATTATCCGGGCCGTGCGTATCAGCCGCCAGTTCTGGGCTCTCGATCTCGGCCCGGCAACAGCGCCTGAGCACTTGGAAAATCTGCCACGGGCTCTCTTTCTCGCCGGGGCCTCGGGGAGAGTGGTTTTCGCCAATGCCGCCGCGAAGGCGATGCTCGACGCTGGCGATGGAATGGTTCTGCGCGATGGGCGTCTTGCCACCGCCGATGGCTCGGATGCCTTGGCTAAGCTGATCGCCTCATGCGCGCGAGCCTCCCCCGCGCCTGGCGGCCCCGGCGGCGAACTCATGGTCCCGCGCGATCGCCGCCGACCGCCCCTCCAGGTGACGGTGACACCGCTTCGATCCAACGCCCGGCTCGCGCCTGTTCCGTGGATCGGCGTGGGGGCTTCCGTCGCCGTTGTCACGATGAACGACCGCGAGTTCGACCAGCGGCGGCTCGAGATCAATCTGCGCCGCCGTTTTGGCCTGACCGCCGCGGAGACGGGGCTCGCCGCCGAGATATTGCATGGCCATGGCCGCAAGGCGGCGGCGCGGCGGCGCAGCATCTCCGACGCGACGGCGAAAACCCAACTCTCCAGCATTTTCGAGAAGACCGGAACCCATCGGCAGGCCGAGCTCGTCCGCCTCCTGCTCGGTGCCACCGAAGCGAAAGAGGGGGAATCGGGGAACAACGGGCGCTTCGGGGTTCCGATCCGCTCCCTCGTCTCGCCTGATCGCACCAGTCCTCGACGCATCAATGGTCGAGGCTCGGTTTAGGCCGGATCAAGCTTTGCGCCTATGCTCCGTTTGTAGATTCACGCGCGATGAAGGGAGTTTTGGGTGGCGCTTGGGCAACAACTTTTGCGGCGGTTCGAGAGGCGAGCCGTGGCCGGCCGGATTATTCGCGGCCGGAAATCACCGTCCGGGGCTTCACGCCCGGCGCCGGAACAGTGCTTGCCGGGATGACGCAAGACGAACGGGGCCGCCCGCGCCTCGCCCTCGACGATGAGCGGCGCGCCTTGGCGCTGCTTTCCACCGCCTTTGGGCGGCCGGTCGCGGCTCATGCCGCGGCTTTTCCTCGCGGAGGAGTGTCTCGCGGCGGGCGCGACACCGGCCGAATTGATGCAGGCCCAAGGCTTCGATCCCGCGCCGCTCGCTCTCCTGAAATACGATCCCGAGCAGCCGCGCGTTCCCGCGGGTAGCGGGCCGACAAGCGCCGAATTACTCTTTCTCCTTAAGGGTCCATGCAGGCTCGACTTATCCACCACCCTTTCCGAACAATGCGCTTTTCGAGACGAGCGGCGGCTACATCCCCGACCCCTCGGTCATCACATATGACGTCTTCAAGCCCGCCCTTGTCGCCATGGCCGAAGCCTGGGACCCGGTCTGCTGCGCCGCATATCCCCATGCGCTTATTAAGCCTGTTCCTGGCGGCATTTATTTTCATGAAGCGTGGATTCAATATCTGTGTCCCTGGGATGCCTCGCTCGTGACGCCGCCGCCAGCGCCAGTGATTGTCGAGCATCTGCCCAACGGCGGCCTCTTGATGGCGGCGGCGGCGCACACTTTTGATGTCGAGAACTCCGCGCATGTGGCCGCCGCGCGGGCCATCGCAGCGGCGATCGCGCCCCTGAATGCGCTCCTCTGGGCCGAGCGGGCACGCGCCTGATACCGAACCTCATGGGTCGTGACTTTCATCGTCATGCCCGGGCTTGTCCCACGGCTGTCCGGTTCATGTTGAGCTCCAGTTTAGCGAGCGCTGCCGCGAGTTCGAGCGGCGGCGGTATTTGTAATTGCTTTAGGCGGGTGAAGTCTTTTCGATGTGCCAGGTTCGTTCGCACGAGTTCGCGTGGTTTCAAGCCGGGTTTGTTTGTCTCGCGCGATCTTGCGCGGCATGCCCGGCAGGAGAAAGGCGATCGGCGCGACGGCGATCGGAATGCACACCGCGTTCCCGGAACGGCCTATCAAATGGGTGATTTTCACGGTTTTGAAGTGGACCCCACCGGTGGGGTCCACTTCAGGAGACATTTCGAACGAAAAAAAGGGTCATGGTCTGCAATCGGAACCAAACCGTCCGTGGACTCATGATCCCTTGGCGGGGCCATGTCCAACGACGATGTGAACATTAGATACTGCTTTACGCCCGGCTCCAGAAAGGCGGGCAGGTGCGCGACCCACTGCTAGCCGCTCCTCTTTAGGCATTCATCTTGACCTCGATGCGCGCGCGGCCCAAAACATCCGCCCCCATGATAAAGAGCGCGCATGACCACCATTACGCTGATCGACAATTACGACAGTTTCACCTGGAACCTGGTGCATTGCCTGGGCGCGCTCGGCGCGGACGTCACAGTGCTTCGCAACGACAAGGTGAGCGTGGCCGAAATCATGAGCGCGGCGCCCGACGCGATCGTGCTGTCGCCCGGCCCTTGCCGTCCGCGCGACGCCGGGATCTGCCTCGAACTCATCGAGACCGCGGGGACCACCATTCCAATTTTTGGGGTTTGCCTCGGCCATCAGGCGATCGGCGAGGCCTTTGGCGGCGAGATCGTCCGCGCGCCAAAACCCGTGCATGGCAAGCTCGCAGCGATTGAACACCAGGGCGAAACGGTTTTTCGCGGCCTCGATGGCCCGTTCCTGGCGGCGCGCTACCATTCGCTTGTCGTGCACGGCGACACCATGCCGGATGTCTTGACGGTGACGGCGAAGGCCGGTGGCCTTGTCATGGGGCTGTCGCACAAGCGGCTTCCCGCGCATGGCGTGCAATTTCACCCCGAAAGCATCGCCTCCGAACATGGCTCGCGCATTTTTGAGAATTTTCTCGACCTTGCGGCACAATGGAACCACAATGAGCGGCGGACCCGGATTTCAGGGTCCGCCATTTCGCGGGTTTGAGGTTTTTAAAGGCCGGAAATGGATGCGTTCAAGCCGCTGATCGCCAAGGTCGCGACCGGGTCGAGCCTGACCGAGGTCGAAGCAAGGGCCGCGTTCGATCTTATTTTCGCGGGAAGCGTCACCCCGGCCCAGCTCGGCGGGCTCCTGATGGCACTGAGAGCGCGCGGCGAAACGGTCGCCGAAATCACCGGCGCGGTCGCCGCTTTGCGGGCACGGATGCTGCGGGTCGCGGCGCCGCCCGGGGCGATCGACATCGCCGGCACCGGCGGCGACGGGCATGGGACGCGCAATATCTCGACGCTCGCGGCGCTGATCGCCGCCGCGTGCGACGTTCCGGTCGCCAAACACGGCAATCGCGCGGCCTCGTCGAAATCCGGGGCGAGTGACGTTTTGTCGGCGCTCGGCGTCGGCTTGGAACTGGCGGCTTGGGAAATCGAAGCCTGCATCAAGGAGGCGGGCATCGGCTTCATGGCGGCGCGGGCGCATCATCCGGCGATGCGTCATGCCGCCCCGGTCCGGGCCGAACTCGGCATGCCCACCATTTTCAATCTCATCGGCCCGCTCGCCAATCCGGCCGGCGTCAAATTCCAGGTGCTGGGCGTCTATGCACGAGGCTGGCTCGAACCCCTCGCTCAGGTGCTGCGCAATCTTGGCGCCAAGAGTGTGTGGCTCGTGCATGGCTCCGACGGTCTCGACGAGGCAACGACCACCGGCCGCACCTTCGTCACCGCGCTTGAGGACGGCCACATTCGCTCCTTTGAAATCACGCCCGAGGATGCTGGAATTTCCCGCTCGCCGCTCGCCGATCTCGCGGGAGGCGATCCAGCTGCCAACGCGGCGGCGCTTCAAGGCGTGCTCGGCGGCGCCAAGAACGCCTATCGCGACATCGCCGTTTTGAACGCGGCGGTTGCTCTCGTCGTCGCTCGAAAGGCGGACGATTTGAAGCATGGCGCGGCTTTGGCGGCGGCAGCGCTCGACGAGGGTCTTGCCGCCGATACACTCGCCAAACTCGTGCAAGTCTCGAACCGCGCTTCGTCCCCGTCGAACGGCGTTGCCGTTGCAGCCGCCAAGGGAATTCGATGACCGACATCTTGAAGACGATCGAGGCCTATAAGCGGCGCGAAATCGCGGCGGCCAAGGTGCGCATGCCGTTCGAGACCTTGGCGCGCAAGGCGCATGACCAAGATCCGCCGCGTGGCTTCGTCAAGGCGATCGAGGCCAAGCGCGAGACCGGCCATATGGCTTTGATCGCGGAAATCAAAAAGGCGAGCCCCTCGAAAGGGCTGATCCGCGCCGATTTCGACCCGTCTGCCCTCGCCCGCGCCTATCAATCGGGGGGGCGGCATGTCTCTCGGTGCTCACCGACGGGCCCTCTTTTCGGGGCAGTTTCAGCGATCTTTCCGAGGCACGGCAAGCAACGCATTTACCTTGTCTTCGCAAGGACTTCTTGTTCGATCCTTATCAAGTATATGAAGCACGGGCGAATGGCGCGGACTGCATCTTGATCGTCATGGCCTGCGTCACCGACGCGGAGGCCTCCGGCTTGATCCGCGCGGCGCATGATCTTGGCATGGACATTCTGGTCGAGGTTCACGACGAAGCGGAGCTTGCCCGCGCGTTGCCGCTGGAAACCCGGCTTGTCGGGGTCAACAACCGCGATTTACGAACCTTCAAAGTTTCGCTCGACGTGTGCGAACAGCTCGCCGCGAAAATCCCGCCGGACCGGATCGTGGTCGGCGAAAGCGGCATCCTCGCGCATCAGGATTGTCTGCGCCTGCAAGCGCATGGCATTTCGGCCATTCTCGTCGGCGAGAGTTCTCATGCGCCAAAAAAACGTTGCGGCGGCGGCGCGGGCGCTTCTTCTCGGCGAATCGCATCCGCGCACTTACAAACCCCAGCGCGGATGATTTTTGTCTGCTCGCTCCCCCGCCCTTAGGATCGAATCACCGCCATGCCGGACCTCACCCATCTTTCCGCCGCCGGGCAGGCCCAAATGGTCGATGTTTCGGGCAAGGCCGCGACCGAACGCGTCGCGATCGCGGAAGGCAGGATCGTCATGCGAAAGGCGACCTTCGATCTTGCCTTGTCGGGCCATGCCAAGAAAGGCGATGTCTTTGCCGCGGCCCGGATCGCCGCGATCATGGCGGCCAAGAAGACGCACGATCTGATCCCGCTCTGCCATCCGCTGGCCTTGACCCAAGTTTTGGTCGATCTTGAACCGGATCAGGCCTTACCTGGAATAAGGGTCCGCGTGAGCGCCAAGGTGTTGGGCCGGACCGGCGTCGAAATGGAAGCCTTGACCGCCGTCTCCATCGCCTGCCTCACGATCTACGACATGTTAAAGGCGGTCGACCGCTCGATGCGGATCGAAGCGGTCGCGCTTGTGCGCAAAAGCGGCGGCAAGTCCGGAGATTTTTCGCGCGACGAGGCTTTATCCGCATGAATGGCGATCAGCCGCTAACGGTCGCGCAGGCCCGCGCGCGCATCCTGACGAATATTTCCCAACACCTCCCGGTCGAGGCCGTCGCCCTGCAACGCGCGACGGGACGAACACTTGCCGTGGATCTGGCCGCCAAGCGGACCCAGCCGCCCAAGGCGGTCTCCGCCATGGACGGTTACGCGGTGCGCGCCCTCGACCTCATGGCACTGCCCGTCAAGTTGAAACAGATCGGCGAAAGCACCGCCGGACATGGTTTTTCGGGCTCCATTGGGCCGAAGGAAACCGTGCGGATTTTCACCGGCGCGCCGGTACCCGATGGCTGCGACACGATTTTGATTCAAGAAGATGCCCGCGTGGAAGCAGGTTTCGTCGAACCTTTGCAAAGCGTGGCGAGCGGCCGCCACATTCGCGCCAAGGGTATCGACTTTACCGAGGGCGAGGTTTTGCTCGCCGCCGGAACGCGGCTCGGCGCGTCGAACATCGCGCTCGCCGCCGCGATGAATTTCGCCGAGGTCGCGGTCACCCGGCGCCCGCGGGTCGGAATTCTCGCGACCGGCGACGAACTGGTGCAGCCCGGCGCAACCGTTGGCGGCGATCAAATCGTTGCCTCGAATTCCTTCGCGATCGCCGCGATCGCCGAGGCCGCGGGCGGTGAGGCGCTCGACCTCGGCATCGTCAAGGATGATTTGAGTACAATTGAAAAACATATCAGCGCCGCCCGCGCGTCCGCCGATGTTTTGGTGACTCTTGGAGGGGCGTCCGTAGGCGATCATGATCTGGTCAAACCGGCGCTCGCCAGGCAGGGCGTGGAACTGAACTTTTGGAAGATCGCGATGCGGCCCGGAAAACCAGTGATCCATGGCCACCTTGGGCCGATGATGATCCTTGGACTGCCGGGAAATCCGGTTGCCGCGTTCGTCGCCGGAATAGTTTTTCTTGTGCCCTTGGTGCGCGCGCTTTGCGGCGATCCGAATGCGGGCCGCGACCAGAGCGAACCGGCGATCCTCGGCAAGGCGCTGCGCGGCAACGACAGCCGCCAAGATTATTTGCGCGCGGCCTTGCGGCTTAGCGAAACGGGTCTCCCCGCCGCGACTCCGTTCGAGGTACAGGACTCCTCGCTTCTGCGGATTTTGGCGCAATCGCAATGTCTGGTGGTTCGCGAACCCCACGCGACGCCCGCGTCGGCGGGCGATGTATGCCGGATCATCCGGCTTGGTTTTTGACATGGTTTTTGCGCGTGGACCGGCGCGGAGCCTTTCCCGCTCGAATCCGCGCGGCGGTTGACAAAGCGGCCACCGCGATGCCCCTGGCGCTCCGATGAAACCAGAAAAAAACGTCGATCTCCTCATTATCGGCGGCGGCGTCAACGGAGCCGGGATCGCGCGCGACGCCGCCGGGCGAGGCCTTGCGGTGATTCTCTGCGAGCAAGGCGATCTTGCCTGCGCGACGTCGTCGGCGTCGAGCAAGCTCATCCATGGCGGGCTGCGTTATCTCGAATACTACCAGTTCCGCTTCGTGCGCGAGGCGCTGTTGGAGCGGGAGGTGCTGCTTGGCGTCGCGCCGCACATCGTTTGGCCGGCGCGTTTCATTCTGCCGCACGACAAGGGGTTGCGCCCTGCCTTGGTGATCGAGGCAGGTCTCTTTCTTTACGATTGGCTCGCGCGGCGCAACCGCTTGGGCCGCTCGCGCCGCCTCGATCTCCGCACGGCCAAGGAGGGCGCCCCGCTCAAGGATCATCTGACGACAGGCTTTGCATATTCGGACTGCCGCGTCGACGATGCCAGACTTGTTGTGCTGAACGCCGTCGACGCGCGGGAACGCGGCGCTTCTATCCGCACCAGAACACGCTGCCTTTCGGCGAAGCGCGAGCAAGGCATGTGGCAGGCGACGCTCCTCGATATGCGCGCTGCGGCGACAACGATCGTGACGGCACGCGCGCTCGTCAATGCGGCGGGACCCTGGGCTGCCGAGGTGCTGAGCGGCGTAATCGGCCACGATGCCGGCAAAAAACTCCGTCTCGTCAAGGGCAGCCACATCGTCGTGCCCCGCATTTACGAAGGAGATCACAGCTATGTCCTGCAAAACGAGGATCGCCGCGTCATCTTTGTGATGCCCTATGAAATGGACTATTCGCTCATCGGCACGACCGAGATCCCTTTTGAGGGAGATCCCTCGAAGGCGCGGATCAGCGCGGAGGAAATCAACTATCTTTGCGCCGCGGTGTCGCGCTATTTTCGCAAGCCTTTAGACCCCCGCGATGTCGCGGAAAGCTTTTCCGGCGTGCGGCCGCTCTATGACGACGGCGCGAAAAATGCTTCCGCCGCCACGCGCGATTATGTGCTCGATCTCGACGCGCCGGAGGGCAGCGCGCCGCTTCTTTCTGTATTTGGCGGCAAGATCACCACCTACCGGCGCTTGGCGGAGGATGCGATCGAGAAGCTTGCGCCGCATCTGAAGCCACTACGCGCGGAATGCTGGACCGCGACGGCGCCGCTGCCTGGAGGCGACATGGAAGACGGCGATTTCGACCGGTTTTTGCGCAAGTTGCGTAGCAAATATCCATGGCTCGACGCGGCTATAGTATACCGCTTGGCCCGCGCGTATGGCACGCGGGTAGAGATGATACTCGGCAAAGCGCGTAGTGCCGACGATCTCGGTGTGGATTTTGGCGCGGGGCTCTTTCAAGCCGAGATCGATTATCTCACCGGCCAGGAATTCGCGCTGACCGCCGAGGATATTTTGTGGCGGAGGTCGAAACGAGGCCTGCACCTTTCGCCGCTCGAACGCGCCCGCGTGAGGACCTATGTTGACGCGCGCGTGAATGGCCAAATGGGAACGGCGCCCAGCTCCACGAGATCACCCTAGACATCTTTTCGCATCGTTCGAGAATCGGGATCGCCCCCCTCACAGGTAAAGATGGCTACCCGGCTCGACGGTCTCTCCTGTCGCACCAGTGTCGCCCGCCAACGCCATAAAGCCGCCATTCGCGGATATTCGCGGACGTTCATGAAACCGCGGTTTCCGGCACGGGAGGATACGTTATGAGAGCCAAGAATTTTTTGGCGGCATGGGCTTTTAGATTTGTCGTATGTTTCGCTTGAACGGTTCGAGAGCAATTTCGGCGCCTGCGAGGAAGAGAAGTAACGGCGGCTCGGAATCGACAGCGTCATCCCGCACCGGCTGAAATATAAGAAGTTTTCGAGGTGACGCGACGCTCGGCGGCCGCGAAAGCTTGCATATGGATTGTACATCCTTCGAGGCGCGCTCCCTTAGGAGCGCTCCTCAGGATGAGGAAATTGTTTGCTTGGCATGAACACACTTCCTCATGCTGAGGAGCGCCGACGGCGCGTCTCGAAGCGCGCCCCTCAAGCACCTCGTCCTTGACTCGATGCCGCGAACTCTTACAGTTCAACGCCGCGTTACGTGGCCGCAAGATATGAGTCCGAAATCAACAAGGTCTGTGCAAAAATCAAGATGCTTGGAACACCGCAAACGCCTACCACATAAAGAGAGAATGCGTTTTTCGACCCTTGGCCGCGCGAGGGCGGGCGGGTGTTGGCCGCGTTCCGTGTAACAGGCTACGCAACTCCGTCCCCGCAAGCTGGCGCGAACCGCGCCCCTGCAAACCGCACGTAGCTGCCAAATCGGGTACTAAAGACGAGTGTTGGTCGACTGCTGAATTAAAAGGGCCATTGTCAACACGCACAACACGACGGAGGCACTATCGATGAGCGACAACCGCAAACCCACAACAACCGATGCCGGGATACCCGTGCCCAGCGATGAGTACTCGCTCACCGTTGGGCCGGACGGCCCCATACTGCTGCACGATCACTATCTCATCGAGCAGATGGCGAATTTCAACCGGGAGCGAATTCCCGAGCGTCAGCCGCATGCTAAGGGAGGCGGTGCTTTCGGGCGTTTCGAGGTGACCAAAGACGTCAGTAAGTACACCAAGGCCGCGGTGTTTCAACCGGGCACTAAGACCGACATGCTCGTGCGTTTTTCAACCGTCGCCGGCGAGCGGGGCAGTCCCGACACTTGGCGTGACCCCCGGGGATTCGCGCTAAAGTTTTACACCAGTGAAGGCAACTACGACATGGTCGGGAACGACACGCCGGTGTTCTTTCTTCGCGACCCAATGAAGTTCCAACACTTCATCCGCTCCCAGAAGCGCCGCGCGGACACCAATCTACGCGACCATGACATGCAGTGGGACTTCTGGACGCTATCTCCCGAATCAGCGCATCAAGTGGCCTGGTTGATGGGCGATCGGGGCATCCCCAAGACCTGGCGGCACATGAACGGCTATTCCAGCCATACCTATATGTGGGTCAACGCCAAGGGTCAGAAGTTCTGGGTGAAATATCACTTCAAGACTGATCAGGGAATCGACTTCCTGACGCAGGGGGAAGCCGACCGGCTTGCCGGTGTGGACGGCGACTACCATACCCGCGACCTTTATGAGGCGATCAAGCGCGGCGACCACCCGAGTTGGACTCTGCGGATGCAGATCATGCCGTTCGACGAGGCCAAGACCTATCAATTCAACCCGTTCGACCTGACCAAGGTTTGGCCGCACGGCGACTATCCGCTGATCGAGGTCGGGCGGATGACGCTTGACCGCAATCCGACCGATTACCACACCGAGATCGAGCAGGCGGCTTTCGAGCCCAATAACCTCGTGCCGGGCATTGGTCCCAGCCCCGACAAGATGTTGCTCGCCCGACTTTTTTCTTATTCCGACGCTCACCGTGCCCGGATGGGCGTGAACTACAAGCAGATCCCGGTCAATCGGCCGAAGGTGCCGGTGCACAGCTACAGCAAAGACGGGTTGATGCGTGTCCAGAATGTCTCCGACCCAGTGTACGCGCCAAACTCCAAAGGCGGACCAAAGGCCGATCCTACACGATATCCTCAGATTGAGGTATGGGAGGCCAGCGGAGAGTTCATCCATGCCGCCTATACGAAGCGAAAGGACGACGATGACTTCGGTCAGGCCGGCACCCTGGTGCGCAAGGTCATGGACGACGCCCAACGCGACCGGCTGGTCTCCAACATAGTCGGGCACCTTAAGAATGGCGTGACCAAGCCCGTGCTCGAACGCGCGTTTGAGTACTGGCGAAACATTGACAAGGGGATTGGCGACCGCATCACCAAGGCGTTCAGCGGTAACTAATCGACCCAATCCGTAGCTGGTGCGCCAACCGGGGTGTTGGCGTGCCAGCAATGGATTTTGCAGAATAAGGCGATACCATGCGAAGTGTGAGATTATGTCTCACTTGCAGACGCACTCTCGCTTGCATGCCTTGTAACCGCCTGCGGGGCGCATGCGGCGGGGATCACCGCAGCGCCAACCGCCAAGGCGCCGGCGCCATTCGATATCGTTCGCACCGAGATCAAAATGGATGGTGACACTGCCGACTTCCGGATCGCCGTATCGGGCGAGGCCGGCGCCGACAGGCCCGCCGCGACCAGCGCGTTCGCTGGGAGCCGTGTTCACGCCTATGTCTGGCCGACCAGCCTCGACAGTTCGGCCGTCGGCTTCGACCCCAAGCAGGGGATCGTCGCGCTGGCCGTGACCTTTCACCCGGACTTCGACGATGGCGCGCACGGCGTGAAGAACAGCGCCGTGTGGCACACCCATTGGGTGGTTCTTGCCAAGGACGCAACGTGCCGGTGGGCTCAAGGTCATCGATATTCCGGCCGGGACCAAGCCCAGGCTGTCGGCGACCTGGCCGGGCGTGCCGCTGCTGATCGACAGTCCGGACTATCCTCCGGCGATCACCGGGCACGAAGTGCCGGTACGTGTTCCGCTAGCCAATATCGTCGGCGCGTCCTGTGACGGCGTGACGGCGGCTCTGCAAATCAACGCCGGCCTCCACGCGCCGCTGCTCTGTGTGGCCGGCGTGCTGAAGATTGCGTCCGGGGACCTCAGCCTTCCCGGCAAGGTCCAATGAAAGCAGGCGCTCCGATGGCTGTAACCGTCGAACCGCCCTTGGGAGAGCGAATATGCAGAACTTGACGGATCGATGCGATCGTGGTTAAGTCGGCTTCGACAGGATGGCGTTGCCACGGCGCGACAATTGTTCGCGCTTTGGCGCCGACTTCTCAACAATTTCAAATTCGGCAAAGTTGGTGGCAGCAAATGCGACTGCCCGTTGCCGAGCGTCGTTGCCGCTGAAGGCGGCGACATATCTGGCCCCGGCTTTCACCGACCACATCGGCGGCTTCCGTTTGGTTTGAATCACTTGCGCCATGGGATGCGGTTTATTTGGAATTGGACTAACCTAAAGCGGGAGGCATCCCTTATCAATGCAGTTGAACGCGGGGCACGGCATGCCCACCAAAAGCGATTGGTGGATAGCCGACGCGGGTGGGGATTCCGATATCGGAGCAGAAGCTGTCCCTTCCGGAGCGTTCGGCGCGGGAGGCCGCAATACCTTTTCGATCCTTTGGCAAAATCTTGTGATACGTTGTTCTGGTACACCAGAATAATCAACATCTATATCGTCCTGATATGTCACATATCCCAATATATAAATGAACTTCTCCGCATCCTTTGTAAGGTCAATGTCGGATTGTGCAAAAACGGATCCAACGTAATACACGCTTTGTTTGGGACCCAAGACCCATTCAGATGTTGGCTGCTCAGACACATTACATTTGAAATTAGGAACTGCATTATCATTTCTAATGATTGGATCGCAGTTTGTAAATTTCACATAAGTAGCTGGTGTATTACCAAAATTTGTAACCTTGAAACCAACATGCGGATGAATACCGTTGGCGTCTTTAGAATTGCTTCCAAATATATTTTCCATCATAACGTACGGTCTGCTTGCCTCCGTCAATGCCTTTTTTGCTATCGCGTTTGCAGTTTGAGTTTCTATTACCTGTTGACGAGCATAGAAAGTGTATACGCCAACGATTATCACGGTTGCCACGCTAATCAAGAACATTCCTGGGTCTTGTACCCAATTGCGCTTTTTCTTGGGTTCTTCTGCACTGGGATTGGATGCCATCGTTTGTAGACCTGCTCTGGTATCTGGCGAGATGATCGCTGGCAAATTGCGAGCGGGGTTACGTATATTGCGACTGGGTTTTTGCTGTCTGGATGGGGGCTTCGCCATATTGATCCTGTTTTTACTGAGAACGCTTCCGTATCCTGGCGGGATGGCGTCTCAGCAACGCGCTATGGCCGCGCCGAAAATATCAGGATTATCGCGGTTGTTATAGCGCCACTCAAATTCAGCGACGTAGAGCGGAAGGTACTTACGGCTGACTTTGTGAAAACTGCCCATGATACCGCGTTTCAAGAGCGACCAGAAACCGTCGATGGTCTGAGTATGGACCGCGCCGTTGACATACTGACCAGTGCTATGTCGCACAATGCCATGCTTTTTCAACTTGCGATATCCGGGGTGGTCATCGGTCGCGATCAGGCTAACTTTTTCAGAAATGGCTTCGCGGATGAAGCTGTTCAAAGTTTCGGTATCGGCATGCGCAATGACGCGGGCCACGACATTGCCATTGCGCTCGACGGCGCCAACAACGGTGTCCTTGCCTTCTCCGCCGGTCCCTGGAGTGCGTTTATCCCAATGTCGATTTCTGTTCTTGCCGCCGACGTAAGTTTCATCGACTTCGACAATACCCAGGAGCTTGCGAAATTCGTGATCGGCAAGCCCGGCGCGGATGCGATGGCACATATAGAGAGCAGTCGAATAGGAGCCAAAGCCCATCATGCGATGGATTTGCAACGAAGAAATGCCCTTCTTGCTGGTCAGCATCAAATAGATGACCTTGAACCAAATCCGCATCGGAACATTGGTGTTTTCGAAGATCGTTCCGACCAAGACGGAAAAGCGATATCCCTTCGACGCACAGGCCGGACATTCCCACTTGAAAGGCATCGTCTTCAACGCATAAACGCGGTCGCTTCCGCAGTGTGGACAACGGATACCGTTTGGCCAGCGACGCGCTACAAGATACGCTTTGCAAGCGTTATCGTCGGGGAACAGTTTATCAAACTGAGTAACGGTCATTTGTTTGGTGAATTTCGGGGCCGTCATGGGGGTGATCTCCGTGTTTGATAGGGAGCCTACACCATTTAAACCAATCCGTCAAGCCCCGCATAACTGCCCTTGGGAGCCCCTGCGTGAGCCATCTTCTCGCGATCGATCAGGGAACGACCTCGACGAGGAGTCTCCTCTTCGGCGCGTCCGGGAGGCTGCTCGCCAGCGCCCAACGCGAGTTTTCGCAGTCCTATCCGCAACCGGGTTGGGTCGAGCACGATCCGCAAGAGATTTGGCGGCACGTTCTCCAGACCGCGCGGGAGGTGCTTGCAAAGTCAAATGCGCAGGTTGCCGCGATGGGCATCGCGAACCAGCGGGAAACCACTGTCGTCTGGGAGCGCGCGGACGGCACGCCAATCTATCCGGCCATCGTATGGCAGGACCGGCGCACCGCCGCGGAATGCGAGCGGCTGCGGCGGGAAGGAGCCGAGGCGTTGGTTCGCGCGCGTACGGGCTTGCTCCTCGATCCTTATTTCTCGGCGACCAAACTTGCCTGGATTCTCGATCGCGTGGCGGGCGCGAGGGCGCGGGCGGAACGCGGCGAACTCGCCTTCGGCACCATCGACAGTTTCTTGCTCTGGCACTTGACCGGGGGCACAGTGCATGCGACCGACGCCACGAACGCCTCGCGAACCATGCTGTTCGACATCCACCGCCAATGCTGGGACGGCGATCTTCTAAGATTGTTCAATATTCCCAAGGCGGTCCTCCCCGAGGTTCATGACAACAGTTTCCTTTTTGGGGTCACGGCGGAGGGCTTGTTCGATGAGGCAATTCCGGTCGCGGGCATGGCGGGCGACCAGCATGCGGCGTTGGTCGGCCAAGCCTGCCTTGATGCTGGAATGGCGAAGGCGACCTACGGAACGGGCTGTTTTTTCTTGCTCAACACCGGCCAGCAGGCGTTATCCCCGGCGAAAGGGACGCTTACGACCATGGCTTACCGCTGCGAGGGCCGCCCTTCCTACGCCGTCGAGGGATCGATCTTCGCCGCCGGAGCCGCGCTCAAATGGCTGCGCGACCGGCTCGATCTGTTCGACGATGTATCGCGAACTGGCGCCATGGCGGCGGAAATCGGCGGGAACGAAGGAGTTTATTTGGTGCCCGCCTTCACTGGCCTTGGCGCGCCATATTGGGACCCTGACGCGAGGGGGCTGATTTGCGGCCTCACATTGGATACAAGCCCCGCGCATCTCGTCCGCGCCGCATTGGAATCGGCCGCCTACCAAACCTTCGATCTTTTGCAAGCGATCATGGGCAGCGAGCCGCCCCGTGCGCTGCGTGTCGATGGCGGGATGGCGGCCAACGACTGGTTCTGCCAGTTTCTCGCGGACATCATCGCGGCTCCTGTCGAGCGCCCCGCCATGCTCGAGGCGACCGCGCAGGGCGCCGCTTTTCTGGCCGGACTTACGCTCGGAATATTCCCCGATTTTGCCGCCGTTTCCGCCGTATGGGCACGCGGCGCAAGATTTGAACCGCGCCTTGTTGGAGCCGAGCGGGACCGCCTGATCGCGGGATGGCGGGATGCGCTCCAACGCACGCTTACGCGGAACCCGCGCGCGATAGATTGAACCAGCACAATGTTGCAAAATGATATGCCGGTTGGATCGAATAAGGCCTTGGCGCGTTTCCCCCCGGCGGGTGAACGCCTCCGCCATGCAAAAGGATCGAGTGCATGCATTCCATAACATCGATGCAAGAAAGCGAGACGCTCTCGCGCCGCGATTGTCTGACGAGCGCCGGCGCCGCCGCGCTGGGCTATACGCTTGCGGCCGGCCCGGTCCGCGCGGCGGCAATCAAGACCGGCACGGACGGTCTTTCCGCCGGCATGGCAAAAGTGAAAGTGGCGGGCGGCGAAATGCCGGTCTATTACGCGAAGCCTCTGGAGGCGGCGAAGAAGCCGCCGGTGATCCTCGTCGCGATGGAGGTCTTCGGCCTGCATGAGTACATCAAGGATGTGACACGGCGGCTAGGCAAGCTCGGCGCCTTCGCGGTGGCGCCCGATTATTATTTCCGGCTCGGCGACATGACCAAAATCACGGACCCTTCAGAGTTGATTCCCTTGGTCAACGGCAAGCCCGATCATGAGCTTTTTTCCGATCTCGACGCGACGGTCGATTGGGCCAAGTCCCAGGGAGGCGATACGGACCGGCTCGGCATCATCGGCTTTTGCCGGGGCGGACGCACGGTGTGGCTTTATGCGACCCATAATTCCAACCTCAAAGCGGGCGTTTCCTTTTACGGAAGCCTGATGGATCCCCCGAGCGCGGCCATGCCGGAAAACGCCTTCGATCTTGCTGCCAAGGTCAAGGCGCCCGTGCTCGGCCTTTACGGCGCCGAGGACGCCAGCATTACGCCGGATCACGTACAGGCGATGAAGGAAAGGCTAAAGGCAGCGGGAAAAACCGCGAAGTTCAAGATCTATCCGGGCGCTGGTCATGGTTTCTTCGCCGATTACCGGCAAAGTTATCGCGCGGACGCCGCGCGTGACGCATGGCTGTCAATGCAGGCCTGGTTCAGGAAATACAAGGTGTTGGACTAATTTTGGACTTGGTTCCGAGACGGTGAAAGGTGGGGAGCCTGTGTGCTTCGTGATGCCCGCCAAGCTTGTCGAAACCGATCAAGTCGCCCTCGAACATATGCACCTGACTTTTGCACCGACTGACGGCTTGATCTGCCAGCTCCGAAACGGTTGTGCGTAATTCTTGATTAACGCACTGGGGTATCAGCTTCTTCATAGGCTTGGCGCGCCGCGGACTTCGGCGGCTTTAGTCCTTTGATGGGCCAGCTCTTGAGAATGATCGAGTGTCCGGTTTGCCGCGTTGTAACGAGGAGTGTCAACCCAATGCTGCGGGCTTCTCTCGAAGACTTTCTTTGTCGAAAACGCAATGATCATGGCATCTTAGACGCCGCCAGCTAACGCATGGCTCGAAATTTGCGGCTATTTGGAAAATCGGCATGAAGCGATATCAAACCGGTGAAGAAAATTGCCGTCGAGACAAATGAATGTTTGGATTGCTTGATCTTACCGGGCAAGGCTGGCTGCAGCTCGAAGAACTGGCTTTGGCGTTTGTCCTATCTGCTTTAGTCGGGCTTGAGCGCGAGATCCGGCAAAAGAGTGCCGGACTGAGGGTCAATACCCTCGTCGGCGTCTCGGCAGCCCTTTTCATACTCATCTCAAAATACGGCTTCACGGACGTTCTGAAAGACGGCCAAATGATCGTCGATCCGTCTCGCGTCGCGGCCCAGGTAGTCTCCGGTATCGGCTTCATTGGCGGCGGCGTTATTTTCATGCGCCGCGACGTCGTTCGCGGGTTGACAACGGCGGCGTCCGTTTGGCTCACGGCCGCGCTTGGCATGGCTTGCGGCGCGGGACTTCCTATCTTGGCAGTGGCCACGACCGTTGGCCACTTCATAATTATGCTCATTTTCCCGAAGTTGCTCCAATTTCTGCCGCGAGAGCGGCGCACGGCGACAATGCTTCGCATTTCCTATAAGGATGGCCTCGGTCTCCTGCGGACGATTCTGATCATCTGCTCGAAACTGCGATTTGTCATCGACCGTGTCGAAGTGGAACGCAAAAACAGCTTAGAAGCAGCTCGTGAAGAGTTAGATGACCTAGCCGATTTTGAAGGGGTAGAACCTGAACAACTCGGTAAAGGAGTTGTGGTCCTCACCATGCAGGTTAAAGGCAAAAGGCCGGTTTCACACCTCATCGCCAGTTTAGCCGAAATAGATGGCGTCATCGGCGTAGGCAGCCTGTCGAACGATGCGGAGCATGAATAACTTCGGCTAGCGCGTGTCGCATAAGCCCCAATCTGGAACGCGTCATGCAGCTCGATAAAGCCTGACGTTTCAGGATGGCAATTTTCGCCATAACTACTGTTGCGACAATGACTTAGACGCTGTGCATTTTTCTTGAATTCCGCGCCACCTTGCCGGGACTGGCAATCGGCTGGTTGCCGCCATATTTTAAAGGGGCCTGCAAAAGGACAAAGGCGATGGGAGTTCTCGAGCGAACGGATCTTCCCCCAGGCGCGAACTCCGACTGGACGATTCCGCAGGGGTTCGAGCGCTACAGCGAGGCCGATCACCGGACCTGGACGACGCTCTATGAGCGCCAAGCCGAAATATTGCCCGGGCGCGCCTGTGACGCTTTTTTACATGGGCTCGACGCCCTCGATCTGCACGGCCAAGGCATTCCGGATTTCCGGCAATTGAACGAAACGCTCTTGGCGCTCACGGGATGGCGGATCGTGGCGGTCCCTGGGCTCGTGCCCGATGGCGTATTCTTCGACCACCTCGCCAACCGGCGCTTTCCGGCCGCCAATTTCATCC
The DNA here is from genome assembly GCA_963706215.1 of uncultured Alphaproteobacteria bacterium. Classification (GTDB taxonomy): domain Bacteria; phylum Pseudomonadota; class Alphaproteobacteria; order Rhizobiales; family Beijerinckiaceae; genus Methylocapsa. Next base: position 2,777,152 of record OY970154.1, read on the forward strand.
GCGGCGCCGATGAACTCGATTATCTGAAGGAGCCGGATATTTTTCATGATGTCTTCGGTCATGTGCCCATGCTGACCGATCCGGTCTTCGCCGACTACATGCAGGCCTATGGGAAGGGCGGGCTGCGCGCCCTGTCGCTTGGGAGCCTTGCCAATCTCGCGAGGCTCTATTGGTACACGGTCGAGTTCGGGCTCTTGGAAACGCCAGAGGGCTTGCGGATCTATGGCGCGGGCATTGTGTCCTCGAAAACGGAGACGATTTTCGCGCTTTCCTCCGCCTCGCCGAACCGGCTGGGGTTCGATCTGGAAAGGGTGATGCGCACGCTTTATCGCATCGACGATTTTCAGCAGGTCTATTTCGTCATTCCCTCGCTCAACTATTTGCTCGATGTCACGACGGGGACCGATTTCGGCCCCCTTTACGCCAAAATCTCGAACATGCCCGATATTCCGATCGCGGCGATCGAACCAGGCGATAAGGTTTTCGCACGGGGCACACAAGAATATGCCAGGAGAGGCGGGCGCCAAGGCGCGGCCTAGCGGCCAGCCGCCTAGCGAGGAGGAATAGCATCATGCGGGACAAGGTTGTGGTTGTCACCGGCGGCTTCGGCGTGCTTGGGCACGCGGTGGCGGAGGCAGCGCTCGCGGCGGGAGCCTTTGTGGCTCTCCCTGGCCGGGAACAAGAGAGTAAGATCCCGGCGCGGGACCGGCTTCTGGTGCTAGGCGGGGTGGATTTGACGGATTTCGCGGCGGCGAAACAAGCTTTTGAAGCCGTGGCCACGCGTTTCGGCAAGATCGACGGCCTCGCCAATGTCGCGGGCGGCTTTCGCTGGCAGACGCTCGGCGATGGCGATCTCGCCGGATGGAGCGATCTCTTCTCGATGAATCTCTTGACCGCCGCCACGGCAACCAAGGCGGCGCTGCCTTATCTGCGCGCATCGCGCGGCGCCGTCGTCAATGTGGCGTCGGCTCCCGCAAAAAAGGCCGGCGCGGGAATGGGCGCCTATGCCGCCTCCAAGGCCGGCGTGCTGCGGCTGACCGAAAGCCTCGCCGAAGAAGAAAAGAACACCGGCGTGCGCGTCAACGCGGTGTTGCCGACGATCATTGATACGCCACGCAACCGCGCGGACATGCCGAAGGCTGATTTTTCACGCTGGGTGAAGCCGGAGGAGATCGCCAAGGCCATTTTGTTTCTTCTGTCTAGCGACGCCACGGCAATCACCGGCGCGGAGCTTTTGATTTCCGGGCGGACGTGATCACGAGGCGGATTTGGCGGCTCTCAGCGGCAGGCGATGGCTGTCCTTGAGCGTCGTCAACACGATCGACGATTTGACGTGCGACACGCTGGCCTGCGGCAAGATCAAATCGTTGATGATCCGGGAAAGGCCGCTTAAATCCGGCGCGGCCGCTTTCAGCAGATAATCGGCGTCGCCGGTCAGCGCATAGGCCTCCTGTATTTCGTCGACACCATTTACGAAGTCTCTGAACTTTTTGGCATTTTCCTTGGAATGGGGAGACAGGGTGACTTGAATGAGGGCGAGAAGGCCGATGCCCAGGCGTGTGGCGTTGAGGCGCGCGGAATAGCCCTCGATAATGCCGGTTTCCTCAAGCCGGATGCGGCGGCGGGAACATTGCGAGGCGGAAAGGCCGACTTTCCCGGCGAGCTCGGAATTGGTGAGGCGCCCGTCGGCCTCGAGTGCCGCAAGCAGCTTGAGGTCGAATTGATCGAGCACGCCTAGCTCTTGCGAATCTACCATTTTTCGCACAATCCGTGCACCCGAAAGCGAGAATTCGTTTATTTTACACACATCTCTCGCAGGTTTCGCGCTATCTTCGGCCTCTCGACAAAGGAAAAGAAATATGGGCCCGTTTCCGCACGATGCGCCGCCAGCCAAGATCAGCGCCGAAAACCCCGCCGGCACAGATGGTTTTGAATTCGTGGAATTCGCCCATCCCGACTCGGACGCGCTCAGGACGCTGTTCGAGCAGATGGGTTTTGCGCTTGTCGCGCGGCACAAATCCCGCGCCATCGATCTGTACCGCCAGGGCGGGGTCAATTACATCCTCAACGGCGACCGGACAAGCTTCGGCGGCAGGTTCGTCGATCTGCACGGACCCTGCGCGCCCGCGATGGCCTGGCGCGTCGTCGATGCCAAACACGCTTTCGCGCATGCGCTGGAGCGTGGCGCGCAGCCTTACAACGGCGAGGCGGGCGCCAAGACCATCGAGGCTCCCGCGATCCTTGGGATCGGCGGCAGCCTGATCTATTTCATCGACACTTTTGGCGCCAAGGGTTCGCCCTATGAGGCCGAATTCGACTGGGTCGGCGAGCGCGATCCGGTACCGGCCGGATGCGGCATCGACTATATCGATCACTTGACCAACAATGTGTTTCGCGGCGCCATGGACCGGTGGTACCAGTTTTATCGAAATCTCTTCAACTTCCGTCAGATCCGCTATTTCGACATCGCCGGAAAAATGACCGGTCTTTATTCCCGCGCGTTGACCAGTCCGTGCGGAAAGATCCGGATTCCCTTGAACGAATCCGCCGATGATAAAAGTCAGATCGAGGAATATCTGCACCAATATAAGGGCGAAGGCATTCAGCATATCGCCTGCGGTTGCAAGGACATCTACGCCACCGTGAAGCGCTTGGCGGCGCGGGGCCTCGCTTTCATGCCGCCGCCGCCCGATACCTATTACGAGCGGATCGCCACGCGGCTACCAGGCCATGACGAACCGCTGGAGGCATTGCGGGCGAGCGGCATTCTCGTCGATGGCGAAGCCGTCGAAGGAGGCAAACCGAAACTCCTGTTGCAGATTTTTTCGAAGACGGTGATCGGGCCGATCTTTTTCGAGTTCATCGAACGCAAGGGCGACGAGGGTTTTGGCGAAGGCAATTTTCAGGCACTTTTCGAATCGATCGAAGCGGACCAGATCGAACGCGGCGTGCTCGTCGCCTGAACCAAGACACCTCGGCGCTTAAAGGATGCTCCGTTCCACATCCTCTAATTTAATTGATCTGGTGCAATGGCGCAATACGGAACAATCAGGCGACTGGCTGGTTCCTGATCCGCGCGCATCCATCTCAAGGATGGCCTCACGCCGTTTACCGGCGCGACAGCGTACCAAAGGAGGGAGCGATGCATGACCCCGCGAGCGCAAAACCACGGCGGCATCCGCCGGGACGCCCAAGCGTCCAAAGTGTATTCGGCGGGGTAGCCGCCTCAATTCTTTTTGCCGCCGCGCCGGGGCTTTCCGGAACGGCGGTCGCGCAAGCGGCAAAGCCCAACATAATTTTTATCATGGGCGACGACATCGGCTGGTTCAACGTCGGCGCCTACCACCAAGGGATGATGGCCGGCAAGACACCGAACCTCGATCAATTGGCGGCCGAGGGCATGCGGTTCACCGACTATTATGCTGAACCAAGCTGCACCGCCGGCCGCGCCAATTTCATCACCGGCGAATTGCCGCTTCGCACGGGTCTGACCACCGTCGGCCAGGCCGGCGCCGATATCGGCATGCCCGCCGAGGCGCCGACCATCGCCACCGCGCTGAAGGCCATGGGCTATGCCACCGGGCAATTCGGCAAGAACCACTTGGGCGACCTCAACAAATACCTCCCCACCGTTCACGGGTTCGACGAATATTTCGGCTATCTCTACCATCTCGATGCGATGGAAGACCCGTTCTGGCACTCCTACCCGCCCGCGCTCAAAGACGTGGTCGGCCCGCGCAATATGGTGCATTCTTTCGCGACCAATGTGGACGATCCGGCGGTCGAGCCGCGCTGGGGCAAGATCGGCAAGCAAAAAATCGAGGACGCGGGGCCTTTGCCGCCGCATCCCATCGAAGGCATCGAATATAATATGGAGACCGTCGACGACGCGATTCTCGGCTTCACCTTCAAATTCATCGACAAGGCGGTGCAGCAGAAAAAGCCGTTCTTCGTCTGGCTCGATCCCACCAGGATGCATGTGATCACGCATCTGTCGCCCAAATATCAAGCGACCGAGACGCCTGAGAACGGTTATTACACCGAAGAAAGCGGCATGACAGAGCTCGACGATGAAGTCGGCACCCTGCTGAAAAAGCTGAAGGACCTCGGAATCGACAAGGATACGATCGTCGTCTTCTCGACCGACAATGGCGCTGAAAATTTTACCTGGCCGGACGGCGGCAACACACCCTTTGCCGGGGGCAAGGGAACGGTTCTGGACGGCGGGATGCGGGTGCCGATGATTGTGCGATGGCCAGGCCATGTGCCGTCTGGAAAGGTCGAAAATGGGATCATGTCCGGTCTCGACTGGTTTCCGACATTTGCAGCGGCCGCCGGCGATCCGAACATCGTATCCGAGTTGAAGCACGGCAAGCAGCTCGGCGACCGCAAATACAAGGTTCACCTCGACGGCTACGATCAGACGAGCTTGCTGACCGGAAAAGGCCCATCCAACCGGCACGAGATCTTCTATTTTGCCGAAGGCACGCTCGGCGCGGTTCGAATCGACGACTATAAATACCGCTTCATCGATCAACCCGGCGGTTGGCTCGGCGGCACCGTGAAAGTTGATTGGCCCGTGATCACCAACCTTAGGCTCGACCCATTCGAGCGCCTGGGAATGCCGACCGCATCGGGAGGATCATTGTCATATTATGATTTCTTCGTGCACGAATTCTGGCGCTTCGTCTATGTCCAGAAAGAGGTCGGCGAATATGCCCAAACCTTCATCGAATTCCCACCGATGCAGAAAGGCGCAAGCTTCAACATGGAGGCGGTGAAGCAGCAGATCGAGGCGGCGCAGAAGAGGTTCCACAGCCAGTAATTCCGAGGGCCGACGACGGCAGCATGTTTCGGCCGGAAAATGCGACAAGTCAAAAATCTGGGGCCATCTCATGATTTTATGAGACGGCTCCAGAACTAATGCTCAACCAAATAACCTCGGCGGTGGCGCACTTCTCCGCCTTTGACGCGGCGCACGCTCGAAATCTTGGCAGTTTCAGGTTTTGGTCGTCTGCGCAAGCGAAGCTTTGTTCGCGGAGGGATATGCGGCTGGCTCCCTATAATGCCATAGTCTGCGGGATTTTGCCGATGGACGGCGGTTTTCGACACCAAGTCCGCGATTAATATCTCCGAGCAGCAGGGGTCACATGATTTTGCCGGTTCGAGGGAGTTTTCGATGACATCTGTTCGTGCTATTTTTCGACCTTGCCACACCAGTGCTTTCGCGCTCTTCACTCTGCTGCTCGCCTGTGTTCACGCGGAGGCACAAACAGACCCCCTGCCCTCCTGGAATGAGGGTCCGGCCAAGCAGGCCATCGTTGATCTGGTCAAGACGACCACCGACACGGCGAGCCCGAACTTCGTTCCGCCGGAAGCACGCATCGCCACCTTCGACCAGGACGGCACCACTTGGGTCGAGCATCCGATCTACACGCAAGTCGTCTATTGCCTGGAGCGGATTCCGGCACTGGTGACGGCGAAACCAGAACTAATAAATGTCGAGCCATTCAAGACGGTGCTTTCCGGCGACCGCAAGGCGATGGCCAAGCTCTCGGCGAAAGACCTCTTAAGGATTGCCGCGGCTACGCTCACCGGCCTGCCGGTGGAGGAGTTCAACGCCGATGTCACGAAGTGGATCGCGGCCGCCAAGCATCCGCGATGGGACAGGCTCTACACCGAGTTGACCTACCAGCCGATGCTCGAAGCGATGCAGTACCTGCGCGCGAACGGCTACAAGACCTACATCGTCACCGGCGGCGGGCAAGACTTCGTGCGCGTCTATTCCGAGCGGGTCTATGGCATTCCGCCAGAGCAGGTCGTGGGCACAGCGGGCGGGATGAAATACGGGTATGAGAAGAACGGCAAACCGTTCCTGACCAAGGAGCCCAAGCTTTTGCTGAACGACAACAATGCGGGCAAGCCCGAAGGTATTCACCTGATGATCGGCGCCCGCCCCATCATCGCGTTCGGTAACTCGACCGGTGACCGGCAGATGCTGGAATACACCAAGGCCGGCGACGGCGCCCGGCTGGCGCTGCTGGTGCTGCACGATGACGCGACCCGCGAATATGCCTACGGACCGGCCCAAGGACTGCCGAACACTAAAGTCGGCACGTTCACCCAGGCGCTGTACGACGAAGCGAAGAAAGACGGCTGGATGATCATCAGTATGAAGAACGACTGGAAGCGGATCTTCGCGTTCGAGTAGCGCATAAAAGCCTCCCTGGCTAAGCTACAGACCATTTGGTGGCTCAGCGTCAAGAGGCTCTCGACATCAATGGTCGACGGAACAACAAAGCCAGCGAATAGTTTTGTGTCGATAGGGTGCATCGCGGAAAAAGTCTCATCGCGTTAGCTCGACGGCGATCCGCGCCCTCGCAAGCATTCGAAACGCCGCGCGGACTTCCACGTCTCCCGTTATTCTCGGCATGCGGTTACCCGGCGTATGTAAGAGATCCTCCCATGACCCATGGTTACATGTCCGGCTTCGGCAACGATTTCGAGACCGAGGCGCTGCCGGGCGCCTTACCGCAAGGGCAGAACTCGCCGCAGCGCTGCCCCTATGGGCTTTACGCCGAACAATTGTCCGGCACGCCGTTTACGGCGCCGCGCGGCGCCAATGCGCGCTCCTGGCTCTACCGCATGCGTCCCTCCGTCAAGCATGCCAGCCGCTTCACCCGCATCGATGTGCCGTTCTGGAAAACCGCGCCGCATATCGCCGCGCACGGCTTGCCACTCGGTCAATTGCGTTGGGATCCTTTGCCGATCCCCAATGAACCTTTGACCTTCGTGACCGGCATGCGGACCATGACGACTGCGGGCGATGTCCACACTCAGACCGGCATGGCGGCGCATGTCTTCCATGTGACGCGGAACATGGAAGACGATTATTTTATGAATGCCGACGGCGAATTGCTGATCGTGCCGCAAGCCGGAGCGCTAGAGATCGCGACCGAGCTCGGCCGCCTCGACGCCGGACCAGGCGATATCGCCGTCATCCCGCGCGGGATGAAGTTTAAGGTAGGACTGAGAGACGATGCCGCGCGGGGCTACGTGTGCGAGAATTATGGCGCGAGGTTCACTCTGCCACCGCGCGGACCAATCGGCGCCAATTGCCTCGCCAACCCGCGCGACTTCAAGACGCCGGTGGCAAGCTTTGAGGAGAAGGAAACGGCCTGCCGTCTCACCCTAAAATGGTGCGGCGGCTTTCATGTCGGCGAAATCGGCCATTCGCCGCTCGATGTCGTCGCCTGGCACGGCAATTACGCGCCCTACAAATACGATTTGCGGACCTTCGCGCCGGTCGGCGCCATTCTGTTCGATCACCCGGACCCTTCCATCTTCACGGTGCTCACCGCGCCATCCGGCGAGGCCGGCACCGCCAACGTCGATTTCGTGATCTTTCCGGAGCGCTGGCAGATCGCCGAACATTCGTTCCGGCCGCCATGGTATCACATGAACATCATGAGCGAGTTCATGGGGCTGATCTTCGGCCAATATGACGCCAAGGCGAAAGGCTTTGCGCCGGGCGGGATATCGCTTCACAATAGCATGCTGCCGCATGGGCCCGACAGGCAAGCTTTCGACAGAGCGAGTTCCGGCGAATTGAAACCGCAAAAACTCGAAAATACCCTCGCCTTCATGTTCGAAACGCGCTATCCGCAACAGGTGACGGAATATGCCGCCAAGCTGCCAGCCTTGCAAAGCGACTATGCCGATTGCTGGCGGGGTTTGGAAAAGCACTTCAATCCGAACCGCCGTGAATGACCAACGCCGTGAGGGAGCCGCGTGAAGCTTGCGACACTCGCCAACGGCAGCCGCGATGGGCGGCTCGTCGTGGTTTCGCGCGATCTTGCCCATGCCACGGACGCGCGGGGCGTCGCCCCAACCCTTCAACACGCGCTCGACGATTGGACGCGGCTCGCCTCAAAGCTCGAGGCGCTCGCGACAGCGCTTGAAACCGGCTCGGTGCCCCGCGAGCGGTTCCGTGAGCACGACGCGCTCTCGCCGCTGCCGCGCGCGTTCCAGTGGATCGACGGCTCTGCCTATTTGAATCACGTGGAGCTCGTGCGCAAGGCTCGCGGCGCCGCGATGCCGCCGGGCCTTTGGACCGATCCCTTGCTTTATCAGGGCGGATCGGACGCTTTTCTTGCTCCCCGGGAGCCGATAAGAATGGCGGACGAAGGTTTGGGTATCGATTTCGAGGGGGAAGTCGCGGTCGTCGTCAACGATGTCGCGATGGGCGCGAGCGTGGCCGAAGCCGCCGCGGCGATTGCCCTCATCGTCCTTGCCAACGACATCTCCTTGCGCAATCTTATCCCGGCGGAACTCGCCAAGGGTTTTGGCTTTTTCCAGTCGAAGCCGTCCTCGTCTTTCTCGCCGGTCGCGGTCACCCCGAGCGAGCTAGGCGCGTCTTGGGACGGCGGACGCTTGCATCTTCCCTTACTCGTTAGCCTCAACGGCAAGCCGTTCGGGCGGGCGGACGCCGGCACCGGCATGAACTTCGATTTCCCGGCCTTGATCGCGCACGCGGCCAGAACAAGGCCTTTGGGCGCGGGCACCATCGTCGGCTCCGGCACCGTTTCCAACAAAGGCGCGGACGGCGGTCCCGGCCGCCCCATCGCCGAAGGCGGAGCTGGCTACTCATGCCTTGCCGAGGCGCGGATGGTCGAGACCATTCGCAGCGGCGCCACGAAGACGCCATTTATGCGCTTCGGCGATACGGTGCGCATCGAGATGAAGAATCCCGGCGGCCAGTCCATTTTCGGCGCCATCGAACAGGCGGTCGAACCTTATGCAAGACCCCCTGCCTGAGCCTTGCCTCTATGGCTATTGGCGATCGAGCGCCGCCTACCGGGTGCGGATCGCCCTGAACCTCAAGCGGATTGCCGCGAGGCAAGTCTCCGTGCGCCTGCAATTTGGCGAGCAGACTAGCGACGAGTATCGCGCGCGAAACCCCGCGGGTCTCGTTCCGGTATGGCGCGAAGCGGACGGGTTTATGCTGTCTCAGTCGCTTGCCATCATCGACTATCTCGATGAAATTTATCCCGACCCGCCCTTGTTGCCGGACGACCCCAGGCAGAAGGCGGTTTGCCGCGAGATCGCCTGCACGATCGCCTGCGATATCCATCCGATCGGCAATTTGCGGGTGCTTGAAAAACTCACCGCGGATTATGGCGCTGGCGCGGAGGCCCGCGCGGCCTGGAACCGGCACTGGATCGGGATCGGGTTCGGCGCGATCGAAGCGCGCCTCGCCGCCATCGCCGGCCGCCACGCCGTCGGCGACCGGATTACCCTGGCCGACATTTGCCTTGTGCCCCAGGTCTATAACGCGCGGCGCGCCGGCCTCGATTTGGCGCCCTATCCGCGCATCGCCGCGGCCGACGCGGCTGCCCGCGAGCAGGCTGCCTTCGCTGCGGCGGCGCCCGAAGCTCAGCCCGATGCGCCGTAGCGTCGTCGGCCGCGTCGCGCGGGCACCGGTGTTTTCCGGCGCGTGGAGGCGGCAGGCGCCCGCCCGGCAGAAAAAAGAACCCGGTTTTGGCGAGGCGATACGCGACGCGTGTTGCGTTGCCTGGAACGCCCTGATGGCCACACCCGGCGTCCTCGCCTCAAGCGGAACGAGAGTAGGGGCACCGGTCAGAATTTACGGCGGTCGGCATTAGTTAATGCAGTTTATTGAGCCGTCATTCTCTTGTCATGTCGGGAAAATAGCCTATGCTCTTACGATTGTTCACTCTCAGGAAGGAGGAACGTAAATGGCACAGTCGCCGAAGCATCCGGCGGGTGAGCATCACCACGCCGCCGCCGCGCATCATCACGCCGCCGCACATCATCACCATCAGGCGGCCCATCATCACGAACTTGGCGAGCACAAAGAGGCGAAGGAGCACGCCGCCGCGGCTCTCGCCCATAGCGAGCTTGCCCACAAACATACCACGACTGCCCACGGTCATTCGCACAAATGACGACGGGAAGAGGGGATTTATAGAGATCGCGCCGAAGGGTCAGGTAAATACCCTCCTGCGCTCTTGCCGCAGGGGGGCGGTCTGATTCCTGTCGCGGACGCCGCCGCTTCAATGGATCGCCGCCTTCTCGCGCTTCGCCCGCGCCACAATGCGCGGATAATCCTGCGCCCGCCAGGCCGCGATCCCTAGCGGATCGCGCGGCGTCGTGCGGGTGAGCGGCTTCTGCGCGGCGAAACTCGATCGCTTCAAATAGAGCTGCATCGTCGACAGGCCGAGCGTCTTACCGAATTTCTCGTGGATCAGCCCGCGCGCCGCCCGCGCCGTCCAAAACGCGAACGGCAGTTGCATCTGATCCGGCATCTTATCGCGGAACCAGCCGTGCACGCGCTGCGGGGGATCCCGCCGCGGATGGCGCGGTCGCACCGACAAGCGTCCAAACCCGGGCTGGCGCGGCATTGCGCCGGCGCCGCGCCTGGCCAAGGTCACATGAAACCGCGGCTTGATCACGCGGGCAGAAGTCCCGCCATGCCTGGCGGGACTGGAGGGCAAATCCACCCGGCGCCTGCGCGCCACGCCATCCGCGGCATGGTCTGGGCCTTTGCGAACCAGCTCCGCCACGCCCGCCTGCCGATGTGGAGCCGAGCCGAGGTTTCGGTTTTGCGGCCATGCGGTTGCCAAGCCCGGCGACGCCTTCGGACCCCCCGCCGGGGCTTGTCTGGCCCGGCCGCCCGCTCATTGCAAAAAGCGCCCGCTTCAGGGTCTTGGCCATGGCCGCGTTAACGATGTTTCTAAATGCGTCTACCCGGCCAGTTTAAATCCTAGCGTTCCGGTTGTAAAGTAACCTTTGGTTAACGGTTCCGCCGGTGCGGCTCCCGTGTGTATTCGCGCAAAGTCTTGGCCCCTCGCGAGAGAGTTTTTTAAGAGGCATTCGATGGCGAGTTCCAACAAAGCACAAGATCCCGCGGCGGCGGCGCTTTTGGCCATCGAAGAGGCGTTGAATCTCGGCGCCGCCGGCCAAAGCGCCGTACCGGCCGAAGCAAATCCCATCGGCACAACCAGCGCGGACAAGGCGAAGGAGCGCTTGTTTGGCGAGCACGAAGCCGCAACGCCGCGCCCCAGCTCTTCCAGGGCGCCGCGTGATGCCGAGCGGACGCTGGAGCCAAGGCCGGCGGCGATCGACGAGGATCGATTATTCGGTCCGTCGCGCGCGAACTCCGCCGCGCCAGGCGCGGAAATTCAAGCCCCGGAGCGCTCCGGCGCGGCCGCGCCGTCGATGCAACCGGCCAACGACGATCGCCAATCCGCCGGCGAGATTCTCCGCGCGTTTCAGAGTCGTTCCAACCGGGTTTCAGCAGTGTTTGTCGCGGCCTGCTCGGGTTTATGGGTTATCCTCACAGTCAGCTACTTTATTGCCAACCGCGCGGTTCTTTTCAATCTCCCGGCCGGGTCTCTTTTGCCGCAAGCCACACTTTACCTAATGACCATCGCGGGTCCCGTCGTCGTCTTTTTGGTGACGGCGGCGTTGCTTCGCCGGGGTCAGGAGATGCGGCTTGCCGCCCGTTCGATGACCGAAGTCGCGGTTCGCCTGGCCGAGCCCGAAACCATCGCCGCCGGGCAAATGATCACGCTTTCCCAAGCAATCCGCCGCGAGGTCGCTTCGATGGGGGACGGCATCGAACGCGCGCTCGCAAGAGCGAGCGAGCTCGAAACTCTGGTCAGGTCCGAGGTCTCCAACCTGGAACGATCCTACTCGGACAATGAGCGCCGCATCCGTTCCCTGGTCGATGAATTAGCCTCCGAGCGGGAATCCGTTCTGACCAATGCCGACCGGGTGCGGGGTGCGATCGCCCTGGCGCACGATAATCTTTCCCGCGATTTAGCTGGGGCCTCTTCGCGTTTCGCGGAAAGTGTTGGAGAAGCCGCCGGCCGTGTCACCGCCTCGCTTAACTCCAAGGGCGAGGAAATCAAAACGGCGCTCGGCCGCGGCCGGGACGATCTCGTCGATCAATTGTCGTCGCTTGGGAATGATCTCATCAAGCGGCTGACCCAAACTGGACAAGACGCCACGGCCAGTCTCGCGGGAGCGAGCGACGGCATCACGCGGACGCTTGCCGATCGCTTGGCGCAAATGGACGACAGGTTTAAGACCGCCAGGGAGACTCTCGCCGCCGATTTGGAAATTCGCGGCGATGCCCTCGCGCAACGGGTCGATGCCACCGGCGCGCGGATTGCCGCCACAATCTTTTCGCGCGGCGAAAATCTCGCGGTGCGCTTGGCCGAGACCAGCGATCGCTTGCATGATGTCGTCGCGGTGCAAGGCAATGCCCTGCACGATAATTTGGCCGGGATGAGCGAACGCATCGCGGGCCTTATCTCGGACCGCACCGCCGAAGCGCGACATTCATTCGAACACGTGACGCAGACGCTTGCCACGCTCTTTGATGAAAGCCAGGTACGACTTGACACTCAATTCGAGCAGCATGGCAGCGAGCTTCATCGACGCTTCGCCACGACCGCCGACGCGACGGCAGCCGCGCTGACGAGCCATACCGAAGCGTTGCACCAGCAGGTCGCCACGGCGGTCGCGGACACCCTCGCCGCGTTGACGAGCCATTCCCAGCAATTGCATGAGCATTTGGCGTCCACGGCGCGAGATACGGTCGGGACTTTCACCAGCCATACGGGCACGCTGAACGAACGTCTCGCCGCGACGCTAAACGAAACCTTTACGGCCTTGACGGATCACTCCGAGCAGATGAGCGAACGGTTGGAATCGACGGCGCAGGCCACGGTTGCCGTCCTCGCCAGCCAAACCGGAGCGCTGCATGAGCGGCTCGCCGCGACGCGCGCCGAGACTCTTGGCGCGCTGTCAAACCATTGGGAGGAGATGCGCGGACATCTGGAATCGACCGCGCAGCACTCCGTTGCCGCGCTCACCAGCCATACCGAAACACTTCACGCCCGCCTGGACGCGACCGTCGGCGAGACGCTCGGGGCATTGTCGCGCCATTCGGACGCGATGAGCGAGCGGCTCGAAACAACCGCGCAAAGTTCAGTGGCGGCGTTTACGAACCAGACCGAAGCGCTCCACGCCCGCCTGAACGCGACCGTCGGCGAGACACTCGGGGCGTTGTCGAACCATTCGGACGCGATGAGCGAGCGGCTCGAAACAACCGCGCAAAGCTCAGCGACGGCATTTACGAACCAGACTGAAGCGCTCCACGCCCGCCTGAACGCGACCGTCGGCGAGACGCTCGGGGCGTTGTCGAACCATTCGGACGCCATGAGCGAGCGGCTCGAAACAACCGCGCAAAGCTCAGTGACGGCATTTACGAACCAGACCGAAGCGCTCCACGCCCGCCTGAACGCGACCGTCGGCGAAACCCTTGACGCGCTTGCGAGCCACGCCCGCGAGGTTGGCACCCGCCTGGAATCGGCAGCGACCCATTCGGCGGCGGTCCTTGCCAGCCATACCGAAACAGTGCAATCGCGTCTGGCTGCGACCGTCGGCGAGACGCTCGGGGCCTTGACCGGATATTCCGAACAAATAAGCGAGCGGTTGGAGGCGGCCGCGCAGCACTCCGCCGCGGCTTATGCGAACCACGCCGAAGCCCTGCATGAGCGGCTCGCCGCCACGCTCGACGAAACGTTTGGCGCCCTCACGAGCCACGCGGACGAGATGAGCGAACATTTGGCGGCGGCCGCGCGTGGAGCCGTCGCGGCCTTCGCGGATCACACGGGAGCGCTGCGCGAGAATTTCGACGCGACCGCGCAACAGGCGATCGCTTCGATCGGCTATCAAGCCAACGATCTCAACGATCGCTTCGCGGAAACCGCGAATGAGGCGATCAATGCGATCGCGACCCATGGCGACCGGGTCAACGAAGCCCTCGCCGGCCGGCTCGTGATGTTCGAGGAAACCGTTATCGGACAAGGCGGGGCGATCGCCAGCAGCATCGACGAGCATGCCGAACGGTTTACCGCGACTCTCGCCGATCGCCTGGGTTCGATCGAAACCACGCTCACTTTGCAAGGAGGCGACCTAAACGACAAGCTTGGCCTACGTGCGCAGGAGGCCGCCGCGGCGCTGGAGGCGCATATCGAAGCCTTCGAATCGCGTATTGCCGTCAAGGCCGAGGAGGTTGGCGAGGCGCTCGAGAAGCTCGCCTCCCGCGTCGATCGAGGACTCGATTCGCGCGTGCAAATGCTCAGCGAGACTTTGACAGGCAGTGCCCTCGATATAGCGAGAGCGCTTGGCGAAGGCGGCGGCGATGTGATCCGCGCGCTCGATGAAAAGGCTCAGGAAATCAGTACGACCATGACCGCTCGCTCGGCCGCCATCGCCGAGACGCTGGATGGCGGGGCCGCGCACTTCGAGGAACGCGTCGTCGGCCGTCTTGTCGCGGTTTCCGGAGACCTCGACGCGACGGGCCGCGCCGTCGCCGAAACTCTTGCGTCCAGGACGCGAGAGATTGATCAAACGCTCGGTCTTCATGCCGGCAACATCAACGCGGCGCTGGATCGGGAAGCAGGTCACCTTGGGCAATTGCTCGCGGGGCGCGCCGAGGAAATCCGTGCCACCATTGCGCAGGCGGTCGAGGATCTCGACACGACACTCGCCGGGCGCGCTGGGGAAATCGGCGAGGGCCTCGCCCAGCGGATCAATGAAATCAGCATGGCCTTGGCGGGCCGCCTTGGCGAACTCGAAGGCGCGCTCGGGGAACGCGGTCAAGCACTACAGCGAGCATTGGCGGCCCGTGTGGGCGATTTGCGCGAGCTCTTCGAGACCCGCGGCGACCAACTGGTCGAGACTCTGTCCGCTCGCGGCAACCAGATTGCCCAGGAGATGACGAACGCCGGCGAAAACGTCACCCACACGATCGAGGGCCGTGGAACCGCCATCGTGCAGCGCCTCGGAGAGAAGCAACACGAACTCACGGCGGCGATTGAGCACTCGACGGCGGATTTGCGCGCGGCGATCGAAACCGGCGCCGCCGCGGCGATTGGAGCCCTCGTCGATACGAATGAAAAATTGCGGGCCGGGATGACCGAGGTGATCAATCGTCTCGTCAACAGCAGCGCGGGATTGCAAAGGGCGATTAGCGCGACCGGCACCGATTTCGCGGCGGCGGAACATTCGCTTAGCGAACGCATGGACAATTTCCGCTCCATATTCACCGGCGTCGCCGGAGAGATCAATCAACTCAACCTATCCGCGCGGGCCGCGCTCGACGAAGCAAGCAGCCTTGCTGAAACGATCGCACGCCACAAAATGAGCTTGGCAAGTTCCGCGGGCGATCTCTCCCGCGAGCAAGGCGACCTCGATCAAATGCTCACGGCGCGGCGCGACTCACTCGAATCGCTTGTCAACAGCATCAAGGTGCGCCGTGAAGACTTGGAAGGCCTGATGCATTCCTTCGTGGAGCGTATCGAGGACTCGTTTGAAAAAGCCGCGGCGCGCGCGCGCGACATCGGCGCCTTCGTGGCCGAATCCTCGCAATCCACCGGCGGAATGATCGACCGGCAATTCGCCGGCATTCGCGCCAATATAGAGCAGGAGCGCGACAGCACGGCGGCGGCGATGCGCGCTGCCTGCGAGCAGGCCAACGCGGAGCTCGCAGGCATTTTCGGGCAAACCACGGAGCGTTTCCAATCCGCGGCGGCAGAGCTGCGCGAGATGGCGCGCGAGATCCAGCGCGAGTTCGAAACGACGCGCGAAGTCTTGCGTCGAGGCGCCGCCGATTTGCCGCAGGAGACGGCGCAGCAGGCGGCTGCCATGCGGCGTGCCGTCGCCGATCAGATCAAGGCGCTCGAGGCGCTGAGCGAGCTCGTGACTCGCTCCGGCCGCGCCTACGACGTTTCTCAGCCGGCTCCGGTGAGTGCCGAACGCGTCGCCCCGCCGGTACCGCCCCGGCGCGTCGAACCCGCGCGTGCGGCCGAAGCGCCGCGCGCTCCGGAGCCGCCTCGCCCGGAGGCGCAAAGGCCGCGCTCCGCAGCCCAGCCGGCCAACGGTAAAACTTCCGAACGCGGTGGCGGCTGGATCTCGGATCTTCTCGCGCGCGCGGACAGCGAGGAACCTCCGGTTTCCCCCAATGCCCCCATCAACCCCGCGCAACCGGCGCAACGGTTGGAAGCGATTTCTCTCGATGTCGCGCGGATGATCGATCATGCGGCCGCCGCCGCCGCCTGGGACCGCTATCGCCGCGGCGAAACCAATGCCTTCTCGCGGCGGATCTATATCGGCCGCGGTGCCCAGACATTCGACGAAATCCGCCGGCGCTACCGGGCCGATCTGGAATTCCGTGCCACGGTCGATCGTTACGTGCAGGAGTTCGAACGGCTCCTGGCAGAACTTGGCCAGGATGATGCAAGCGAAGCCGTCGCCAAGACATATCTTTTGTCGGAGACCGGCAAGGTTTACACCTTGCTCGCCCATGCGGCGGGCAAACTTGGCTGACGCGCGCGCCCCGCTCAAATGGCCTCATTTGATCGATAAGGACTCGTTCAAAATCGAAAGAGTTGGAGCATGTCCTGATCGGCGAGCAACTTTTATAAGGACATGCCCTACGTGTGCAAAATCCGCCGTGATGTCCGCTTTCGCGGAGGAACCGCGGCTTTTTTGGTTTCGAATTCTCTCGGTGTCTGACGGTGTCCGGAGTGCGGTGCCAGCCGGCCTGTAAGCCGGGTTTTGTATGGCGCGCGGGTTTCGCGCGCGCGATGGCCATTCCTCTGGGACGGCCGTTGCCGGCCGCCTCGAGCAACCAACCCGGGCAACGATCCGGAGACGGATCCAAGGATTCCTCAACCGAGAAAAGCCTTGCGTCGCCCCTATTCGGTCTTGCTCCCGGTGGGGCTTGCCATGCCGCTCATGTCGCCATGCGCGCGGTGCGCTCTTACCGCACCGTTTCACCCTTGCCTTGCGGCGGTTTGTTTTCTGTGGCGCTTT
Source organism: uncultured Alphaproteobacteria bacterium (assembly GCA_963706215.1). Classification (GTDB taxonomy): domain Bacteria; phylum Pseudomonadota; class Alphaproteobacteria; order Rhizobiales; family Beijerinckiaceae; genus Methylocapsa. The sequence continues at coordinate 2,794,066 of OY970154.1, forward strand.
CCCTGAGGTTGCCCCCGCCGGAAGTTATCCGGCACCGTGTCTCCGTGGAGCCCGGACTTTCCTCCGCTGCGAAAGCGGCGGCCATCCGGCCGGCTGGCCCGGGCCACATAGGCGCCCTGGGCCTTTTCGTCAATTATAAAATTAGCAAGGTCCACGTGGCACAAATGCCGCGCGGAGATATTTCCATACCCAAGAACTCGATTTCCCGCTTGACCCGGAGCATCGGCTAGGGTGTCTGAACGGATTGGGGATTAGCGCAGGAAAGGCTAGGAAGAGGCATGCGGAAGATTTTCCCTTTGACGATACTGATCATTTCGTCGATCGCGCTTCCGGGCTGCGGCTATACGCCTGAACAGCGTGCCGTAAGTGGCGCGGCTCTTGGCGGCGCGACCGGCGCGGCAATTGGCGCCGCCGCCGGTCGCGGACCCGGCGCGGCTCTCGCGGGCGGTGTACTTGGCGCGGCGACCGGCGCGATTGTCGGCGCGAACACGGCGCCTCCGCCGCCTCCTGGCTATTACGGGCCACCGCCACCGCCTCCTGGCTATTATGGGCCGCCGCCGCGCTGCGCACGGTTCGGTTATGACGCCTATGGCAACCAAGTCTGCATGCGATATTACGGCTATTGAAACCCGACAGCTCTTTGCCCGCCACGCTCGATCCCTCGCCCAACCACGGCGAGCGCAAAGGCGGCCGGACGCCGGACTCGATTCTCCTGCATTACACCGGTCTGCCGACCGGAGAGGCCGCCTTGCGGCAGCTTTGTGATCCGGCGGCGGAAGTGTCTTCGCACTATCTTGTGTGGGAGGATGGACATTTCTCCCAGCTCGTGCCGGAGGCGCGCCGCGCCTGGCACGCGGGCCGCGGCATTTGGGCCGGCGAGAGCGACATGAACGATGTTTCGATCGGGATCGAAATCGCCAATCCCGGCCATCGGGGGGGCTCGCCAGCCTATCCGCCGGTGCAGATCGAAACCGTCATCGCGCTCTGCCAAGATATTATCGCGCGCCGGCGCATCCGGCCCGAGCGGGTGCTGGCACATTCGGACGTATCGCACGGCCGCAAGATCGATCCCGGCGAACATTTCCCCTGGGGGCAATTGGCCAAGGCCGGAATCGGCCATTTCGTGACGCCCTCCGCCATCGAGGAAGGCCCGCGCCTGGAACCCGGCGCCAAGGGCCCAGACGTCGAGGCACTGCAAGCGATGCTCTCCGGCTACGGCTACGGCCTCGATATGACCGGTCTTTATGACGCCATGACCTTATCCGCGATCACCGCCTTCCAGCGCCATTTCCGGCCGGCCCGCGTCGATGGGATCGCGGATCGTTCGACCATCGCGACCTTGCGGCGGCTGATCGGCTCATTGGCGAATGGTTAAACCGGAGCCGCCTGGGCCGGGGTGGCCCAATAAAAGCCGCCACCCGGATCGAGGCCTTTCAAGGCGCCTATCATTGTTCGAAGCGGCCGCCGCCGCGCGATGACATTGGAGAAAGACGGCGCAGGTCACGCCCATGCGATGGGCCAGACGCCACCGGAAGCGCGATGCAAGGCGGGTTCATCCCTGAGCCTCGCCGGCGGCCAGCGGATTTCGTCCGCCCGCCAGGCGTGCCGCCAAGCGATCGAAATAGAGGTAAATCACCGGCGTCGTGAAGAGCGTCAGGACCTGGCTCACGATGAGCCCGCCGACGATGGCGATGCCGAGCGGATTGCGGAGCTCCGAGCCGGTGCCGGTCCCGAGCATCAAGGGCAACGCGCCCAGGATCGCGGCGAAAGTCGTCATCAGGATCGGGCGAAAACGCAGGAGACAGGCTTGGAAAATGGCCTCGCGCGGGGCCAGCCCCTCGGAGCGTTCGGCGTCGAGGGCGAAATCGATCATCATGATCGCATTCTTCTTGACGATGCCGATCAGCAAGATGATGCCGATGATGGCGATGACATCAAGCTCGTGGCCCGATGCCATCAATGCGAGCAGCGCACCAACGCCGGCCGAGGGCAGTGTCGAGAGGATCGTTACCGGATGGATGAAGCTCTCGTAGAGCACGCCGAGAACGATATACATCGTGATCACGGCGGCGATAATCAAAAACAGCTCGTTGGTCGCCGAGGCGCGAAACGCCGCGGCCGCGCCTTGAAAGGACGTGATGAAGCTGCCGGGCAGGCCGATCTCTTGCTCGGCCTTTTCGATTGCCCCCACGGCGGCGCCGAGCGAGCCGCCGCGCGCGACATTGAACGAAATGGCGGTGGCCGGAAACTGCCCGAGGTGGGTAATCAACAGCGGCCCTTGGCGCTGGTTCACGTGGATGATCGCGGACAGCGGAACTTGCCCGTTGCTGCCCGACGACGACGATGGCAAGTAAAACGAGGAAAGACTGGACAGCGCGCGCTGCAAGGATGGGTCGGCTTCCATGATGACCCGGTACTGGTTCGATTGGGTGTAGATGGTCGAGATGATGCGCTGGCCGAACGCGTCGTAGAGCGCATTGTCGACGCTGGCCGGCGTAATCCCGAACCGGGCCGCCGTCGCCCGGTCGATGACGAGATCGACCGCGAGCCCTTGGCTCTGCATATCGCTGGCGACGTCGCTGAGCTCCGGCAGTTGCCCGAGCCGTTGCATCAGCTTGGGCACCCAGATTTTAAACGCGCCGGGATCCGGGTCTTGCAAGATAAAATGATATTGCGCGCGGCTGACGCTGGAATCGATCGTGAGATCCTGAACGGGCTGCATGTAGAGCGAGACTCCGACGATCCCGGAAACCTCGTTCTGCAGGCGGCGGACAATGTCGGCGGCGCCGAGCGCCCGCTCGCCCCGGGGCTTGAGATTGATCAAAAACCGGCCGCTGTTCAGCGTGGTGTTGTCGCCGTCGACGCCGATGAACGAACTCACGTTGTCGACCGCCGGATCGCGCAAGATCGCTTCGGCGAGTTGCCGCTGGAGGCCGGCCATCGCCTCGAAGGAAACGCTTTGCGGGGCTTCTGAAATCGCCTGGATCATGCCGGTATCTTGGACCGGGAAAAATCCCTTCGGAATCACGACATAGAGCACGATTGTGAGGCCAAGCGTGGCGATCGCAACGAACAGGGTTAGCGGCTGGTGCCGCAGCACGATGTCGAGCGCCCGGCCGTAGCGCGCGACCAATCCGTTGAAGGCCCTCTCCCCCATGAGATCGAAGCGGTTGCGCTGGGCCTCGGGGCGATGCCGGATCAGGCGCGCGCTCAGCATCGGCACGAGGGTGAGCGAAACGATCGCCGAAATCACGATCGTGACCGCGAGCGTGATCGCGAACTCGTGGAAAAGGCGGCCGACCACTTCGCCCATGAACAAAAGCGGTATAAGCACCGCAATCAGGGAAACGGTCAACGAAATTATGGTGAAACCGATCTGCTCCGAACCCTTGAGCGCGGCCTGCAAGGGCGGATCGCCGGCTTCGACGTAGCGGGCAATGTTCTCGATCATCACGATTGCGTCGTCGACAACGAACCCGGTCGAGATCGTCAGCGCCATCAGCGAAAGGTTGTCGAGGCTGAAACCCAACAGGTACATTGCGACAAAGGTGCCGACCAGCGACAAGGGCACCGAAAGGCTGGGGATGATGGTCGCCGGAAGCGTCCGCAGGAACAAAAAGATCACGAGGACGACAAGCGCCACCGCCAGCCCCAGTTCGAACTCGACATCCGCGACGGAGGCGCGAATGGTCGTCGTGCGGTCGCTCAGCACTTCGACGTTGACCGCGGCCGGGAGGTTCGCCACGATCGTCGGCAAAAGGCGTTTGATCGTGTCGACGACCTCGATCACGTTCGCCCCCGGCTGGCGGCGGATGCTGAGGATTATGGCCGGCGTCGTATTATCCAAGGCGCCGAGCTTCGTGTTTTCGGGGCCAGGGCCGACGCTGGCGACGTCCGAGAGGCGGACCGGACCGCCGTTGCGGTAGGCGATGACGAGCGTGCCGTAGCCGGCGGCGCTGGTGATTTGGTCGTTGGCGTTGATCGTCGAGGCTTGCGCCGGGCCGTCGAAACTCCCCTTCGGCGTATTGACGTTGGCGTTGGCAATCGTGGTGCGAAGATCGTCGATATTGAGGCCATAGGCGGCGAGCGCGGCGGGATTGAATTTGATCCGCACGGCCGGCCTTTGGCCGCCGCCGATGCTCACCAGTCCGACGCCCGGTTGCTGCGAAATTTTTTGCGCGAGCCGCGTCTCGCTGATATCCTCGAGCTTGGTCAACGGCAAGGTCTTGGAGGTGACCGCGAGAGTCATGATCGGCGCGTCGGCCGGGTTCACCTTGGCATAGACCGGCGGCGTTGGCAGGCCGCTCGGCAGTAAATTGTTGGCGGCATTGATCGCGGCCTGAACTTCCTGCTCGGCGACATCGAGACTTAGGTCCAGGCTGAACTGCAACGTGATGACCGAGGCGCCGGCCGAGCTTGACGACGTCATCTGGTTAAGGCCGGGCATCTCCCCGAGTTGCCGCTCGAGCGGCGCCGTCACCGAAGACGTCATCACCTCGGGGCTTGCGCCGGGAAGAAACGTTTGCACCTCAATCGTCGGATAATCCACTTCCGGGAGGGCGGAGAGAGGCAGGAACCTGTAGGCAACGCCGCCGCCGAGCATGATCGCCGCCATGCAAAGGGTGGTTGCGACCGGACGCAGGATAAAAATGCGCGATGGATTCATCGGCCGGCCCTAGCGCGGTACGCCGGTTCGCGCCAAGTCACGGCTGGGCCCCGGCCTGCCCGCCGTGCTCGCTTGGATGCTGGCTTTTGTGGTGGCTTTTCCCGGGCGCCGCGGCGTCCGTCGGCCGCGCCTTCCCGCCGCCATTGGGCCCCTCGGCGGCGGCGACCAGCACCTTTGCGCCATCCCGCAAACGGTCGGCGCCGTCGACGACAACCCTATCGCCAGGCGAAAGGCCGGCGTTGACCGCGAACATCGCTCCGTCCAGAGGCCCAAGATTGACGGTTCGCGCCGACACCGTATCATCCGTGCCGACGACGTAGACATAGGTGCCAGGGGCGCCGTGCTGGACCGCGTTTGAAGGCACGGTCACGACGCCGCGCAAGGTTTTGATCAATAGCCGCGCGTTGACGAACTGGTTTGGAAAAAGCTTGTCGTCCAGATTATCGAAATTGGCACGCAACTTCACCGTGCCGGTCGTCGGATCGATCTGGCTGTCAAGCGCCTCGACTTTGCCAACCGATAGGGGGGTGACATTGGCGCGGTCGTAGGCCGTGACCTCAAGCGCCCTCCCAGCGCGCATCGCGGCCATGATTTCCGGAATATCGTCCTCCGGCACCACGAAAATCACCGTGATCGGATGCATTTGGGCTATCACCGCCAGGCCGGTGGTATTGGTTGTCTGAACATAATTCCCGGGATCTACGAGGCGCAGGCCAACTCTGCCATCGATCGGCGAAACGATGCGCGCATAAATCAAGTTCAGCTTCTGCGCGTCGATCTGGGCTTGATCGGTTTTGACCGCACCTTCGTCTTGCTTGACGATAAACACTTGATCCTCGGCCGTCTGCCGCGCGATCGAATTCTGTTTGGCGAGGGTTTGATAGCGGATCAGATCCATTTTTGCCTGATCGAGGAGCCCCTGATCGTGGACGAGCTGACCCTCGTATTGAGCTTCGGCCAATTGAAACGGGCGCGGATCGATCTGCGCTAGAAAATCGCCTTTCTTGACCGATTGGCCTTCCTTGAAGCCGACTTCGAGAAGCTGTCCATTGACTTGGGTCATCACCGTCACGGTCGCGATCGGCGTCACCGTGCCGAGGGCAGTCACGACGACCTTGATGTCGCCGGTGCCGATGGTGGCCACGCCGACCGGTTGCGGCGCGGTTTCCTTACCACGGCCCAACTCTCTTGGCGCCAGAAGCGTCCCCGTGATCCGGTAAATGCCGAGCCCAAGCAGGACGGCGATGCCAAGAAGAAAGATCGGCCGCAGCCGCGATCTCGGCTTCGCCTTGGTACCGGGCGGCATGGCCCTATCTTCGCGAAGGTCGGTGCCGTCGTCGAGGAGAAGCATGTCATCGGAGGCCTCTATCTTGGCCCCATGGGTCCGGTCATCCATGTTTTAGCATCCAGGGATTTTTTTTGCCATTTCGTGCATCTAGCTCATGGGAAAAACGGTCGATCATTCTTCCAATGCGTCTTACGGCCACTGTTCCGTGGCATGAAAGTTTCGTAATGTTCCCGCTTCCCCACCCGATCGGCTTATAGCGTCGCTACCGCAACGGCTCCAATTAATGGGCGGAGACCATGGAAATCGCCCGAACCGCCGGACTCCCCGTTGCATGGGGACTATTTTCCGCCAGGCACAGCCGCGCAACGCCCCTTAAAGCGGAGGAATAAGAGGATTTTTTGTCGCCAACTCTGCGCTGCTTGGCAAGAGTCCGGTATCCCATCCGCCGCCAAGCGCCTCGATCAGCGCGACGGCGGCAAGAAAGCGATTCTGTCTTACCGTCAGCGCGGACTCTTGGTTGTTAAGCAAGGTTGCTTGCGCGACGACGACCGCGGTAAAGGCAACCGTGCCGGCCTGATATTGATTGAGCAGGACATCTACCTCAACTTGCGCCGCCTTGACCGCGTCGTCGGCGACCTTCTGCTGGCGCGCCAATATGCGAACCGCGGCAAGCTCGTCTTCCACCTGTTGAAAGGCCGTCAGCACCGTCTGCCGGTAAGTTGCCACGCTTTGATCGTAGGTTGCTGCCGCCGCCTCGACTTCCGCGCTGAACAAGCCCCCGTTGAAGACAGTTTGCGCGGCCGAAGCGCCGACCGACCAGACTTCGTTGGCAAGCGAGATCGCAAGCGCTCCGGTTCCGGTGAACCCGAACATGCCGGAAAGGCTGACGTCGGGATAGTAAAGGGCGATGGCGGCGCCAATCAACGCATTTTCCTGCTGCATCATCCGTTCGGCCGCGGCGATATCCGGACGCCTTTCCAACAGCGTCGAAGGCACCCTCACGGGAATATCGGGAAGCTTGAAGCCAAGGGGCGTGGCCGCGATCGTCAATTCCGCCGGCGGCTTGCCCATTAACGCCGCGATCGAATGTTCGAACTGCGCCCGCATAACGCCGACATTGATCGCCAGAGACTGTGTAGTCAAGACCTGCGTCCGCGCGGTGGCGACATCGGCCTCCGAGGCCGTGCCGGCGTCATATTGATGTTGGGTAATCGTCAGAGTCTTCTTGTATGCCACGACCGTGCGATCGAGCAGCGCCTGCAGTGCATCCGCCGCGCGCAGATTGTAATAGGCGGTGGCGAGCATGGCCTGGGCGGAGAGCTTGGCATTGGCGAGATCGGCGGCGGAGACTTGGGCGCCGGCCACGTTGCTTTCCACCGTGCGGCGGATCTTGCCCCATAAATCGAGATCCCAACTGCCGTTGGCGGCCAAAGTGGCGACCGTTTTAGTGACTCCGGTGCCTAGCGCGTTTCCAATTGCCTCCGCCCCGAAATGCGAGCCAGTCACATCGTAATTCAAGGTGACCGTCGGAAACAGGCCAGCCTGCGCTTCCTTGATGACGGCAAGCGTTTGCCGGTAGGCCGCTTCCGCAGCGGCGACGGTCTGGTTGGAGATTTCGACTTGCGGCTCAAATGAATCGAGCTTCGTATCCCGGAACACCGACCACCAGGGGCCGCGGTCGATGTCATCGCGCGGAGTAGCGCGTTTCCAGCCTTTGAGTTCCTTGTAGTTCACCGGTACTGGCGCGGACGGGCGCAGATAGTCGGGTCCCACGCTGCAGGCGGCCGGAATGATGGCGAGAATCGCGGCAGTAAAACCCGGCCAAGCTTTCGATTGGCGCTTTCGCATTGGCCACATAGGATGCAGTTGCTCCGGACACCGCCGTTTGATCCCCCCGGCCAGTTGGTCATCGATAATGGATTTCCGCCAAGGCTAGCAACATAAATGCGGCGAGACCAAAGCTAAAACCGGTTGGCGCAAACAATCCGTCAGGTGCCGCTTTCAAGCCACACTCCCCGCCTCGGCCTAAGCAGAACTCCGAAAACTCGTCTCCTCTCGACAATCTCCCCAAGCAAAGCTGCGTAAAAGACACATCTCCGCTTAGGGATATAACGAGGGGGCCGGAAAATGCGTCAGGCCTCGGTCATCCCACCGGTTCACGAATTCTTGGACCCAGGTTCTATCTGGGTCAGAAACATCCTGCCGGATAGCCGCCCGGCGCGCGCCCGGTTCTCCGCCCCAAATTTTCGCTCCTTTCGGGTTTGCCAATCGGACCAAAATGTTTCAGCTAAACGAGACCTGTGCACGGGTTTTTGCGGGTGCTCGCCGCGATTCGTGGAGCGTGATTGAGGTTGCCCCATCCTGATAGGGAGGGGATCATGGCGCGGCGGCGGATGGGGCGGGAAGTCTTTCAATTCGGCGCAAGGGCCGAGCGGCAAACGCGCCGCGATGAGCTTGGCTCATTGATCGATTGGCCGCTTGCGGACCGGGTTTTGGCGTGGCTTTTTCCGGGGCCAAAGGCAAAGTTCACGACGGCGGCACAAGCTCGGCGCAAAACCGGCGATGTTCAAAGCGCGACGATCCCTGCCTTCGACATCCCGTCCGGCGCTGCGCGCCGTTCCGCCAGACAAAAGGCTACCCCCGCCCACGGGTCTCGTTTCACGGGAAACATTTTGGTCCGATCGGGACCGTCGGGAACCAGCCCCGGCTTATGGGTTTGCGCGGAGTCACCGCAGCGCTTTTTCAATTTCGGGCAAGATCACATGCCGATAGCTGTCCTCGCTGATGGGACCGACGAAACGGTAGGCGATCGTGCCGTCGCCTTTGACAACAAAGGTTTCCGGCACGCCATAGACCCCCCAGTCGATCGCGGTTCGCCCCTTGCGGTCGGCGCCGATCCGCGCAAAGGGATCGCCTGCCTCGGCGAGAAAGCCTCTGATGTTTGCCGGATCGTCCTTATAGGCAAGCCCGAACAAGCGTACGCCCGCGCGCGCAAGGGCAGAATCCGCGGAAAGCCGCATGATCAGCTCATGCTCCTGGTGGCAAGGCACGCACCAGGAGGCAAAGACATTGATGAGCGTCACCTTGCCTTGCCGGAGATCCGCATCCGAAAATCCCGGCTTGTCCGGGAGCCCTTCGACGGGCGGCAAGGCAAAGGCCGGAACTTCCCTGCCGATGAGCGCGGACGGCAGAAGCGACGCCTCGCCGGAATAGAGCCGGATCACGAACAGTGCCGCTAGCGCGCCGAAAAGTACCAAGGGTACAAAAATGAGAAACGGTCGCCGCGTGGCAGGCGGTTCCACTTTTCGCCGGGGCACGGTTGCCGTCATCTATTCGAAGCTTTCCGGGTCCGGGGTTTGCGGATTCAAATCTCCACGACCAATAATCGTGTCTTGTTGTGTTTCGCGCAACAATGACGAAAGCGCCTGCTTCAAGCGTCTGTAATCGGCCAAGATCGTCACGATCATTCCCGCCACGATCACCAACGCGAAGGCATAGGCCGCGACGACGAAGCCAAAGTGCGGATCATGGCTCATAGGCGGCCTCCCATGCGGATGACGCGCCCGCGCGGCCCTGCTCCCGCGCGCCGGCTGCCAGGATCGACAGGCGGCGTAGGCGCCTGCGGAGGATCTCGTTGCGGATCGCCATGAGATAAAGCGTGACGAACAGAAAGCTGAAGGCGAACGCCATCACCACGAGCGGCCAGAGCATGGACGGCGCGATCGCGGGACCGCCGAGGCGGAAGACCGAGGCCGGTTGATGCAGGGTGTTCCACCAATCGACGGAAAATTTGATGATCGGAATGTCGACCGCGCCGACAAGTGTGAAGATCGCTGCTGCCCGCGCGGCCTTGCCCGGATCCTCGATCGTGCGCCACAAGGCGACAAGGGCGAGATAGATCAAGAACAGCACAAGAACCGAGGTAAGGCGCGCATCCCAGACCCACCAAGCGCCCCACATGGGCTTGCCCCAGAGCGAGCCGGTGCCAAGGCAGAGCAAGGTGAAACTGGCGCCGAGGGCCGCCGCCGCCTTTTGCGCCGCGTCGGCGAGCGGATGGCGCCAGACGAGCGTGCCGAGCGCCGCCGATGTCATGACGACATAGATCAACGTGGCAAGCCAGGCCGCGGGCACATGCAGATACATGATCCGGACCGTCTCGCCTTGCTGATAATCGGGCGGGGCGACGAACCATGCGAGATAAAGGCCAACGCCGAACGAGAGGGCCGTGAGCGTCGCCGATAAGGGCACGAACACCCTGGCAAGCCGCATGAAATTGGCTGGGTTGGCGTAATTCGACATGATTTTCATCTAGGTTCGAACATGCGAAATCGGACGATGCATGCAGTACAGCGAAACGTTCCCGTTTTGGATGGTGGAGCTGAGGGGAATCGAACCCCTGACCTCTGCAGTGCGATTGCAGCGCTCTCCCATCTGAGCTACAGCCCCCAAATCCGCTGTTTACGCGCGTGGCAAAGCGCATGCAAGGGCGTTGCCGCCGGCTGGACTTAGACATCGAATACACTGCGGCACTTGTCAGGCCCACTTGCCAGCGAGGGCCGGGCCGCGTAAACGAGCATCGTCCAGGCAAGCGGTCCGGAGTTCCAATGCGCGCTATTCTCGACGTCGTTTTAGTGGTTCTACAGCTTTATACATATGTGGTGATCGCCGCGGTGGTCCTCTCCTGGCTCGTCGCCTTCAATGTCGTCAACCGCTATAATGACGTCGTGCGCTCGATTTGGAACTTCGTGACCGCGTTGACGGAACCGCTGCTGCGCCCGATCCGGGGATCGATGCCAAATCTCGGCGGCATAGATATCTCGCCTCTTATTTTGCTTTTGTTGATTTTTTTGCTCCAGCGCATCATCGCGGAATATATTTATCCAAACGTGTTCTAAACTCGTCTTGGCTCACGCTTCCTGATCCACTTGACCGCAATTCTCTTGGCCCTAGTTTTCGCAGATGTCTTTGCACCAGATTGTCCGCGATTTACCCTGCCTACTGCTTCTTCAGCGGCCTCGGCAATCGCGTCGCTCCGATCACAGGAGGATATGAACATGGTCGATATCGTGCTGATCAATCCGCGTTTCGAAATGAGCTATTGGGGTATGGAGCACGCCCTCCACCTATGTGCCAAGCTTGGCAAGCGCGCGAATATGCCGGTTTCAGCCCTGCCCTTGCTTGCGGCCCTGACGCCCGCGGAACACAAAATCACTTTAATCGATGAGAATGTCGAAGATATCGATTTTGCTCTTTGCGCCAAGGCCGACATCGTCGGCGTTACGGGAATGACGGTGCAGAGGTTCCGTACGACTGAAATTCTCAAGGAATTGAAAGGGCGGGGCTGCTTCACGGTCGTCGGCGGTCCGTGGGTCAGCGTGCAGGAGGATTATTTCGGCGCGTTGGCCGATGTCATATTCGTGGGGGAAGCCGAAGAGACCTGGCCGCAATTTCTTGCCGATTGGGCCGAACGTAAACATGCTAGCCGCTACGAGCAGGCGGAGCGCACCGACATGAGCAAAGTGCCGCCGCCTCGCTACGACCTTTTGAAGATGAACCAATATGTCATCACTCCGGTGCAGTTCTCGCGCGGCTGCCCATTCACCTGCGAGTTTTGCGACATCATTGTAACCTTCGGCCGTCGTCCGCGCCTCAAGACGATACCCCAGATTATTGCCGAACTGGAGGCGATTCGCCGTTTAGGTGGGGTCGGTGGCGTCTTCATCGTTGATGACAATCTGATCGGCAATAAGAAGGCGATAAAACACATTCTCCGCGAAGTCATCGCCTGGCAGAAGGCGCATGATTATCCGGTGGCTTTTTTTGCGGAGGCTTCGCTTGATCTGGCAGACGATGAAGAACTCATGGGCCTCATGGACGAGGCAAATATCCGTTACGTCTTTGTCGGCGTTGAAACGCCCAACGAGGAATCGTTGCGTGAAACGAGTAAGCTGCAAAACCTGCGCGGTAAGGAGCGCAGCATAGTAGAAAAGGTGCACGCCATCCAGGCCCACGGGCTCGAGGTCTGGAGCGGTATGATCGTCGGTTTCGACCATGATGGCTTGGACATTTTCGATCGGCAAGTCCGTTTCGTCGAACAGGCCCGTGTGATCCATACCTCGGTCGGCATGCTTACCGCGATCCCCAAGACACCACTCTATGCAAGGCTTGCCGGCGAGAATCGGCTCGATCCCGCCGATCGGACGCCGTACGGAACGAACGTCATTCCCCTTGGTATGGACCGCGACGCCTTGCGGGAAGGATATTTGCGGGTGCTGCATGCACTTTACGATCCGAAAGCCTATTTCGCCCGTGTGGATTCACTCTTTCTCGAAGGCGGTCTGAAAACCGGCGCCGCCCGCAACGCTCATTTGCGCAGCCGGCCATTCAGCCGGTTCATTCAGTATGCGGAAGCGATGCTTTACGTAGGTTTCATCTTTTTCAAGCTGCAAACCGCCGTAGAGGCGGCCGATCTTCGTCGCCACTATCGGCGCGCCTTTTTCAACGTGGTGCGACGACGTCCCGAGCCGTTTGTGCTGCAAGCCTATGCGTTGAAGGCTGTCTTGCATTATCATTATCACAAGCTCATCGCGGCCATCGATGCCGATGGACATTTGCTGAATATCTTCTGATGGCCCTGTCATATGTGGACATCCGATAATCGCGGCCGGCGCCTGATCCGACTATATCGCCGGTCGCCTCTTCAATCTTGCGCCAGCGACAGGGGCCGCGCTACCGCCTCCAGCGGTTTGCGCTCGGCTGCCACGCCCCAAATCATCTCGACGATGGCGGCCACGACCATGAGCCCCGAAGCAAACAGATAGCCGCCGAAAACGCTGGCGCGCGAGCCGGTTTCAATCAAGCTCGCAAACAGGAACGGCGCTCCCACTCCGCCAATAGCGGTGCCGGCCGCGTAAAAGAAGGCGATGGCCAGCGCGCGAATTTCGACCGGAAAGATCTCGGATGCCGTCAAATAGGCGGCGCCCGCCGCGGTGGACGCAAAAAAGAAAATTACCGTCCAGGCCATCGTCTGCTCCCCCGCGTCGAGAAGGTCATCCGCGAACAACCAGCCGCTTGCGGCAAGGAGCAAACCGGAAGCCGCGTAGGTGAAGGCGATCATGGGCTTGCGGCCAATCGAATCAAATAGCGGGCCTAGGAGCAGCGGACCGAGCACATTGCCAAGCGCGAAGGGAAGGATGTACCAGCCGACATGGTACGACGGCACATGATAGAAATTCGTCAGAACGAGAGCATAGGTGAAGAAGATTGCGTTATAAAGGAACGCCTGCGCGATCATGAGCGTAAGTCCCAGGAGGGTTCTCCCTCTGAAAGCGATGAAAAGCGTTTGAAAGACCTGCCGAAGCGGCGTGTGGGTGCGCGGCCGCAACAGCATTGGCTTGAGCGTCGATCCGTCTTCAAGGGCGGCGCCGCGCAGGCGGAATCTGGTTTCTATTTCATCGACTATTTTTTCGGCTTCCGTCTCCCTTCCGTGAATGACGAGCCAGCGCGGGCTTTCCGGGATCCACGTCCTCAGAAAAAAAATGACGAGTCCGAGCGCGGAACCGATCAGGAACGCCAGCCGCCAGCCGACGTCGGGATCGAGGCGGGTGGGATCCAGAAGGATGATTGATCCGGCCGCTCCCAGCGCGCCCCCGATCCAAAACGAGCCGTTAATGGCAAGGTCGGTCCAGCCACGATAGCGCGCCGGGATCATTTCTTAAATCGTGGAATTCACCGCGCTGTATTCACCGCCTATTCCGGCCCCGGTCAGCATCCGGAACAGACAGAAGCTTTCCAGGTTCCAGCTCAAAGCGGTAGCGGTCGTGGATATTAAATAGAGACCTAAGGTGATAAAGAATAGCAGCCTGCGGCCGAGCCGGTCGGTCATCCATCCAAAGCCAAGCGCGCCTATGACAGCGCCGGTGAGATAAAAGCTCGACGCTAGGCCGATGCCGGACGCGCTGAAACGCAGGCGGGGGCTCGCTTCGAGGGCGCCCGCGATCGATCCGGCAAGCGTGACTTCAAGGCCATCGAGCACCCAGGTAATTCCGAGCGCCGCCGCCACTAGCGTATGAAATCTTCCCCATGGAAGACGATCGAGACGGGCCGGGACACGGGTTTCGAGAATCGCGTTGGCCGCGTCGTGCATGTATCATCCTCCCCGGACGAGTATCGCATGGTATAAAACCACGCGCTTATTGTCTTAGCGTGCTTCGAGAAGAGCAATACCTCGGCGCGCCCCAGCGGAGGCAATTTTGGTTCAACCAGCCGTTAACCAAAATCTGCCTTGATCCTCCGCCATGCCATTCGCTCCCGGCGCCGGAATCCGCTACCGGACGAACCCGGGGTTTTGTTGGCTTTAGCCATGTCGCGCGCGCCAAAAATTCTCGTCTTTGATTCCGGCCTCGGCGGCCTGACCGTTTGCGGGGAGGTGGCGCGGCTGCTTCCGGATGCGCAAATCGTTTACGCCGCGGATAATGCCGCTTTCCCTTATGGCGAACTGGGGGAAGACACTTTGATCGCGCGGGTCTTGGCGGTAACCGATCGCTTGATCGCCCTCTGTGGCCCGGACGCCGTTGTCATTGCCTGCAACACGGCGTCGACGCTGACGCTGCCGCATCTGCGCGCGCGGTTCCCAAAAATCCCTTTCATCGGCACGGTGCCCGCGATCAAACCGGCGGCGAGCCAATCGCGCTCGGGGCTTATCTCCGTGCTGGCGACGCCCGGCACCGTCGCGCGCGATTATACGCGCGAATTGGTGCGCACCTATGCCGCTCATTGCGCGGTTACCCTCGCCGGCTCAAGCCTGCTCGCGCCTCTTGCCGAAGCTTTCATGCAGGGGAAAAATGTTTCGGACGCGGCGATCGCGCGGGAAATCGCGCCCGCATTCGTGACGTCCGGGGAACTCCACACGGATTGCATCGTGCTTGCCTGCACGCATTATCCTTTGCTGCTGAGGCATTTCGAGCGGCTCGCGCCTTGGCCGGTGGCATGGTTCGATCCAGCCCCGGCCATCGCCCGGCAAACCGGCCATGTTCTGCGTGAACACCTCGGTTTTCCGGCGTCGAACACGGAATCGGCGGCGCCGGATTGTGCGGTCTTCACTGGCGCATTGGCGCCGGGACCCGAACTTATGGACGCCTTACGCCTTCGCGGGATCGAAAAAGTCGTCATGAAGCCGATGCCGCTGGAGGATTTTCGGGCATCCCGGATGCCGGCCGCTTCTTTTCGGAACTGACACTTACGCGCTTGGCAAAGTCATAGTTCCCGAATCGAGGCCCCCGCGTCCCGGCCTGCGAGAAGCCAATAAACCGAACCGGAAATCAGGCCGGCAACGAAGAAAACAAGGGCAAACCGCAATTCCGCGAAATTGTAGTCCGCCGCTCTTGGCAGATGCCACGCCGCACGAATGAGCCACGGCGCGGACGCGGCGGCGACGCCGGTCGCGCCGGCATACCAGGCGAGCGCACGCACCCTGGCGATCTCGCCGATCGAGGCCACGGCCACGACGGGAACGGCGCAGACCGTCACGACGGCCATCCAGACGAAGCGGGTCAGCGCGGCCAAGCCGCCGCCATTAGGTTCGTCCGCGATGTCCACATCGGCAAGCGCCCAGACGGCAAACTGGATCAGGGCAAAACCCGCCGCGCGCGTCACCGGATCGGCGAGCGCCGCGACCGGCAAAAACACCAGTCCCGCTCCAATCGCGACCGCCGTGGCAAAAATCACGCCGATCGCTCGTCGCAGCCAAACCATGCGGATCTTTCGTTCGACCGGGCAAGACCGTCCGGCGCCTTTCGCGGGACGCGGGCATTTCGAGGCATTGCTTTTTGAATTGTACTTTTCAGGTGGAATTTTATCGATATTTTCTAAAAGTGCGAGACTATATGCTCGCACTGGGGATCTCGCGCAATGCCCGCGACGAGCCTGTCAAGGACGAGGACGGGTTGAAGCCGCCATGTATATCATCGCCCGCAACATCTCCGGCCCGCGCTTGCGATGCGAAGCCTTGATGGTCGATAAGAAAACCTTCACGCCCTGGCCTCCGGTCACCGAGGACGGCTGGCGGCGGGCCTATAAATTCCGTGACCGCCTGATGGCCGAGGTGGTGCGTCTCGAAATCGATCCGTTGGGGGAAGAACTCAAGGTCATCGAGGCGGTTTATATCCGCTGATCGCTCGCGCGCTTCACTCGGGGAGAAAATTCATCGCGACGCCATTGATGCAATAGCGCAAATGCGTCGGCGGCGGCCCGTCCGGAAAGACGTGGCCAAGATGGCTGCCGCAACGGCCGCAATGCACCTCGGTGCGGTCCATGCCATGGCTTCGATCCTTGGTGTTCTCGACGGCGCCATCGAGGGGATCATTAAAACTCGGCCAGCCGGTGCCGCTGTCGAATTTCTTTTTCGACGCGAAGAGCGGCTGTCCGCATCCCGCGCAAACAAATACGCCTGG
This sequence comes from uncultured Alphaproteobacteria bacterium, assembly GCA_963706215.1. GTDB lineage: Bacteria > Pseudomonadota > Alphaproteobacteria > Rhizobiales > Beijerinckiaceae > Methylocapsa. The sequence continues at coordinate 2,810,471 of OY970154.1, forward strand.
CCGCTTTTCATGATCGAAGGCGCAGCTTCCCGGTGCCTCGGTGCCATGCGCGCGCATCACTCGATATTGTTCCGGCGTGAGAAGGCGCCGCCATTCTTCATCGGTATGGGTGACTTCGAACGTCTTGTCTTGCATGGTCCCTCGCTCCCATGGTGCTCGCGGATCAAGCCTCATACATCCAGATTGGCCACGCTGAGCGCGTTCTCCTGGATAAATTCGCGGCGCGGCTCGACGATATCGCCCATCAATTTGACGAAAATATCCTCGGCGTCGTCGCCTTCCTTGATCTTGACTTGCAGCAGGTTCCGCGCTTCCCGATCGAGCGTCGTCTCCCAGAGCTGATCCGGGTTCATTTCGCCGAGGCCCTTGTAGCGCTGCATCTGGGAAATGCCCTTTTGCCCCGCCGCCATCACCGCGTCGAGAAGATCGCCCGGCCCCGATACCTGAACCTGATCGCCCCTGCGCAGAAAAAGCGCGGGCCTTGCGAAGACATCGCGCAGCGATTGGGCATGCTCGTTGAGGCGGCGCGCCTCGGCCGATGCCAACAGCCCGGCGTCGAGGCTCGCTGCCTGACGGACGCCGCGCAGTTCGCGGGTGAAGACATAGCCGCCATTCTCGACCCCGCCGCTCCAGCCGCGCTCCATGTCCTCGGCGCGCTCGTCGAGACCGGCGGCGATCGTTGTCGCAAAACCCATGGCCTCGGCCTCGTTTCCGGGCGACACCGGCTTCAACGCGCCGGCGATCGCCGCCTGTTCCACGGCTTGGCGATCGTAGCGCGAATGCAGGCCGCCCAGCATCTGGCGCACGATCCGCGCCTCTTCGACGATCGCGCGGAGGTCGGCGCCGGCGCGCTCTTCGCCGCTCGCAAGCCGCAGCACGGCGGCGTCGAGACCATTGCCGATCAGATAATCCTCGCGCGCGCGCTCGTCCTTCAGATACTGCTCGGAGCCGCCACGCTTTACTTTGTAGAGCGGCGGCTGCGCGATATAAAGATGCCCGCGCTCGATAAGCTCGCGCATCTGGCGGAAGAAAAACGTAAGCAGAAGCGTGCGGATATGCGAGCCGTCGACGTCCGCGTCGGTCATGATGATGATCTTGTGATAGCGCAGTTTGTCCACATTGAAGTCGTCGCGCCCGATCCCGGTGCCGAGCGCGGTGATCAAGGTCCCGATTTCCTGGCTCGACAGCATCTTGTCGAAGCGCGCCCGCTCGACATTGAGGATCTTTCCGCGCAACGGAAGCACGGCCTGATACTCCCGGTTGCGGCCTTGCTTGGCGGAGCCGCCCGCCGAATCGCCCTCGACGAGAAACAATTCCGCCTTGGCCGGATCGCGCTCCTGGCAATCGGCGAGTTTGCCCGGCAGATTGGCGACATCGAGCGCCCCCTTGCGGCGGGTTAGCTCGCGGGCCTTGCGCGCCGCTTCGCGTGCCTGCGCCGCTTCCACCACCTTGCCGACGACGACGCGCGCGTCCTGCGGATGCTCCTCGAACCAAGCCCCGAGCATTTCGTTGACGAGGCCTTCCACCGCCGGCCGCACCTCGGAGGACACCAGCTTTTCCTTGGTTTGCGAGGAAAATTTCGGATCGGGAGCCTGCACCGAAAGCACGCAAGTCAAGCCTTCGCGGCAATCGTCACCGTTGAGGTCGACCTTCTCGCGCCTGGCGAGACCGGCGCGCTCCGCGTAACCTGTCACCTGACGGGTCAGCCCCGCGCGCAGACCGGCGAGATGCGTCCCGCCGTCGCGCTGCGGAATATTGTTGGTGAAGGCGAGCACATGCTCGTGGTAGGAATCGTTCCACCAAAGGGCGGCCTCGACCGTAATCTTTTCGCGTTCGCCCTTGATCACGATCGGGTTTCCGATGAGCGGCGTCTTGGCCCGATCGAGGTAGCGCACGAAAGCCTCGAGCCCGCCGTCGTAGTAAAGCTCCTCCCGCTTGACCTCGGCGCCGCGAGCGTCCGTGAGTTCGATGCGCACCCCGGAATTCAGGAAGGCGAGTTCGCGCAGACGATGTTCGATTATCGCATAGTCGAAATCGACCATCGTGAAGGTCTTGGGCGAAGCCAGAAAGGTGACTTCGGTACCGCGTTTGGGTTTTCCGGCGATTTCCGGAGCGGGCCCCGTGACCTCAAGCGGCATGACCGCGTCGCCATGTTCGAAACGAAGAATATGCTCCTTGCCGTGGCGCCAGATCCGCAGGGTCAACCAGCTCGAAAGCGCGTTGACGACGGAAACACCGACGCCGTGCAGCCCGCCCGACACCTTGTAGGAATTCTGATCGAATTTTCCGCCGGCGTGCAGCTGGGTCATGATGACCTCCGCCGCCGAGACACCCTCCTCACTATGAATATCCGTCGGAATCCCGCGCCCGTCGTCGGTGACGGTGACCGAACCGTCGGCATTGAGCGTCACCGTGACGCGCGTAGCATAGCCGGCCAGCGCCTCGTCGATGGCGTTATCGACGACTTCATAGACCATGTGATGGAGGCCGGAGCCATCGTCGGTATCGCCGATATACATGCCTGGACGCTTGCGCACGGCATCGAGGCCGCGCAGCACCTTGATCGAATCGGCGCCGTAATAGGCTTCTGTTTCGGGGACCAAAGGGACCAGCGGCCCGGCGGCGGGTTTGGCCATGGGGAGTGCGGACTTTCTGCTCTTGGCAAAGATCAAATCGTCGGGTTTTCGATTATAACCGGAACCGGCCTGAAGGTCATATTTTTTAATCTATTTTCGAGCATTTCCGGGGGTTGGCGGCGCTATTCACGCGTGCTTTTTGCGCGCTGCCCGGCGGACCCGCAAAGGCCGCGGGCGGCTTGATTTTCCGCGCCACGAGCTTCAGCGACGATGCGGCTTTTTGGACAGCAACCGCCACCCCCGGCCGGCGAATGCGCGCGCGGACCGTCGCGGCCAAGCCGTAAACCGTGGCCCCTTTTGCGAATTGCCTGGCTCTCAGGCAGCTAACCCGGCCACGGCCCTGCCGGCAATCAGAAGGCCATTTTTGTCGGCGCCGATGGCGACCTTCTCGCCGTCGTGGATCTCTCCGGCAAGGATCAATTCGGCCAACGGATCCTGCACGTTCTTCTGGATGACCCGCTTCAAGGGCCGCGCGCCGTAGGCTGGATCATAGCCCTTGTCGGCAAGCCACGCGCGGGCCTCGGGCCGAAGTTCGAGCGTGATCTTGCGATCCTCCAGGAGTTTCGCAAGCCGGGCAAACTGGATATCGACAATCGCACCCATATCCTCGCGGCGTAGCCGGTGGAACAGGATGATTTCGTCGACGCGGTTCAAAAATTCCGGCCGGAAATGCGCGCGCACCATTTGCATCACTTCCGAATGGACGGCGGAGGAATCCTCGCCGTCCTTTTGCAGCACGAGCAAATCGGCGCCGAGATTGGATGTCATGACGATCAGAACGTTGCGGAAATCGACCGTGCGCCCCTGCCCGTCGGTCAGGCGGCCGTCGTCGAGCACTTGCAGCAAGACGTTGAAGACATCTGGATGGGCCTTCTCGATTTCGTCGAAGAGGACGACCTGATAGGGCCTGCGGCGCACCGCCTCGGTCAAGGCTCCACCTTCCTCATAGCCGACATAGCCGGGCGGGGCACCAATCAGGCGGGCGACCGAGTGTTTCTCCATATATTCCGACATGTCGATGCGCACGAGCGCGGCTTCGTCGTCGAAAAGGAAGGCGGCGAGCGCCTTGGTGAGCTCGGTCTTGCCGACCCCCGTCGGCCCCAGGAACATGAAGGAGCCGATCGGGCGATTGGGATCCTGCAGGCCCGCCCGTGCCCGCCGCACCGCAGTCGAGACCGCCTTCACCGCTTCCGCCTGGCCGACGACGCGGCGGCTAAGCGCTTTCTCCATCTTCAAGAGCTTGTCGCGCTCGCCCTCCAGCATCTTATCGACCGGAATGCCGGTCCAGCGCGAGACAACCTGCGCGACGTGATCGGCGGTCACCGCTTCGTCCACGAGAACGCCGCCGCGTTTCGCCTCGGTCTCGGCGAGCCTTCTTTCGAGACCGGGAATGACGCCGTAAGCGAGTTCGCCGGCGCGCTGATATTCGCCGCGCCGTTGGACCTGGGTAAGTTCGTTGCGTGCCGCCTCGAGCTGCTCCTTGAGTTTCTGTTCCGAGCCGAGTTTGTCCTTCTCGGCATGCCAGCGCGCGGTCAACGAGGCGGATTTCTCCTCAAGCCCGGCAAGCTCGCCACTGAGCTTTTCCAGGCGCTCCTTCGAGGCGGAATCGGTCTCCTTTTTCAAGGCCTCCTGCTCGATCTTGAGCTGAATGACCCGGCGGTCGAGCTCATCGAGTTCCTCCGGCTTCGAGTTCGACCTGCATGCGCAGGCGCGAGGCCGCTTCGTCGACGAGGTCGATCGCCTTGTCGGGAAGAAACCTGTCGGCGATATAGCGGTGCGACAGCGTCGCGGCCGCGACAATCGCGGCATCGGTGATGCGCACGCCATGGTGCAATTCGTATTTTTCCTTGAGACCGCGCAGGATCGAGATGGTGTCGGCGACGGTCGGCTCGGAGACGAACACCGGCTGAAAGCGGCGCGCCAGCGCGGCATCCTTTTCGACATGCTTGCGATATTCGTCGAGCGTGGTCGCACCGATGCAATGCAGCTCGCCCCTCGCGAGAGCCGGTTTTAAGAGGTTCGACGCGTCCATCGCGCCTTCCGCCTTGCCGGCGCCGACGAGCGTGTGCATCTCGTCGATGAATAGGACAATGCCGCCCGCAGCGGCGGTGACTTCGTTCAAGACCGCTTTCAGCCGCTCCTCGAACTCGCCGCGATATTTCGCTCCGGCGATCAGCGAGCCCATGTCGAGCGCGAGAAGCTTCTTGTCGCGCAGGCTTTCCGGCACATCGCCATTGACAATGCGCAGCGCAAGGCCCTCGACGATGGCGGTCTTGCCGACTCCTGGCTCGCCGATCAGAACCGGATTGTTTTTCGTTCGCCGGGACAATACCTGAATGGTTCGCCGGATTTCTTCGTCGCGGCCGATCACCGGATCGAGTTGTCCCCGGCGGGCGGCATCCGTTAAATCACGAGCATATTTCTTCAAGGCATCGTAAGCGTTTTCCGCGGTTGGATTGTCGGCGGTGCGGCCCTTGCGGAGATCCTCGATCGCCGCGTTGAGAGTCTGCGGCGTGACGCCCGCCCGATCGAGAATCTTGGCGGCGTCCGTGCCTTTCTCCATGGCAAGCGCGAGCAACAGCCGCTCGACCGTGACATACGAGTCGCCCGCCTTTTGCGCGATCTTCTCGGCATTGTCGAAAACGCGCGCCGTCGCGGGCGCGAGATAGAGCTGGCCCGCGGCGGAACCTTGCACCTTCGGCAATTTGGCAAGCGCGAGTTCCGTGTCGCGGAGCGCCTCGCGCGGGCGCCCGCCCGCTCTCTCGATGAGCCCCGCGGCGAGTCCCTCCTCGTCGTCGAGAAGAACCTTCAAAACATGTTCGGGCGTGAACTGCTGGTGACCCTCGCGGATGGCGAGAGACTGAGCGCTTTGAACGAAACCACGCGCCCTTTCGGTATATTTTTCCATATTCATGGATCGCATCCCCTGTCCGCCAAATCGTCCCGCAGCGGCGGCCGCGCGGCTTTCATGCTGATGCCCCTTGCGGCGGCAATTGCAGAAAATGTAGGAACAGGACGCGGGAATGGTAGGGGCAGCGATTGGCCGGTGAAGCTTAAGTTTTCCATTGGCCTAGCCGGATTTCATCAGACTGGAAAGCGCCTCCCCCGCCTGCCGGAGCCGAAATCATGATATCAGCCGCACCCACTTGTCATACCCCTCTCGAGCGCATTCAGGACCAATTCGGCCATCAGGCGCCGAAATTCGCGCAATCCCCAGAGCTGCACGGCGCGAAGATGCTCGCACGGCTTGTTGACTGCGCACGGCCGCGCCCGAATGACGAAACGCTCGACGTGGCGTGCGGACCAGGCACCGTGGTTGTCGCCATGGCGCGCCGGGTGCGCCGCGCAGCCGGTTTGGATGCCACCTGGCCAATGCTCGCGCAAGCACGGCGCTTGGCCGATAAGGAGGAGGTCCGCAATGTCGCCTGGTATGGCGGCGACGCCTACGCACTGCCGTTTGGCGAAGGACGTTTCGACATCGTGACCTGCCGCTTCGCGTTCCATCATTTCGAGCATCCGGGAGCCGCGCTGCGAGAGATGATGCGAGTCTGCAAGCCTGGCGGGGTGGTTTTGGTTTGCGATACAATCGCCTCAGACAACTCCTCCAGGGCCGAAGCCTTAAACACGATGGAGCGGTTCCGCGATCCTTCGACCGTAGAAGTGCGGCCGCTTGCCGCGCTGCTCGGCATGTTCGCTGGCGCCGGATTGCCGCCGCCCGACCGGCAGTTCTTTCAGGTACCTTCGGAACGCGAAGAATTCGTGTCGCGTTCCTTTCCGGCAAAGGGCGATCGCGACGGCTTGCGGCGGATGATCGATGATTCAGTCGCGGGCGACACAATGGGTGTTGGAGCGCGGCACTGCGCTGGGACTGTGGTGTTTGCCTTTCCCTCGGTAATACTGTCCGCGGTCAAGCCGCGCGCCGGTTGAAAAGGCGCATGCGGCCGAGCCCGTGCCACGGCCTCCGCAAGAAAAAACCCTCGTGACGCGGGGTTTCCTGTATTGGCTGCTTATCGTCGGCAGCAGACGCGGCACGGGTCCCGCCGATGAACCAGCGGGGGCGGTGTCACCGCGATTGATATATACAGATATCGGCACGGGCCGCGGCGGCAAGCTCCATCGCAAGCACGAAACAACTCCTCGCTTGCACCCCGTCCACCACCTTTGTCATTTGCCCCACGGACAAAACAAGCAAGGGCCGCAATTGGCGAGGCACGGCTCAATCCTGGACCGGATCATTTGCATTCGCCTCTTCACCGCCGTGCGGCCCGGCTACCCCCGTTTCCGCCTTGCCGCCGCGTCTGCGGCTGGGACGCGGATGAAAGCCGTGGGCCGCATTGTCCGGCTCCGGCGGACCGGCGAGCAAGGGGGAAAATGACTCAACGGGCGGCGCGGCGTCAGGGACGTCGGCTGGGACGCGCACCGGGGCAGTGATGAACGCCGGAAGGCCGTTGCCTTCGATGCCGGCCTCGGCCATTTGGGGTTCGGCGCGCGGATCGACCCGGATCGAGCTTTCATGGCGATAATCACGTGGACCCCGTGCACGGTTGCCGCGATTCTCCTGATCGCGGCCGCGGCCATTGCGTTCTTGATAGGGCCGCTGCTCCTGAAGAGGTTTTTCCGGGTAGGCTTGATATTTCCTGTCCCGGTAATTCCTGTCTTGAAAAGGGCGCTCCGGCCGCGGAGCACGCTCCGGCCGCGTGAAATCCTGGCTGTCCCCATTGCCGTGGAAAGACCGCTCCGAACCGGGCTGCGCGGGACCGGGCTGAGGTTGCGGCAGGAGGCTTGGCTGCGGCGGCGGGGCAAGGCGCTCGACGGGGGATGCGAATCGGTCAGGCATGCCGCCGAAATCGCTGTCGTCCTCAGGCTCTTCCACATTGGCTTCGCCGGGCTGGCCAGGATAAGCGCCGGGTCCTTGTTGTTGGGCTTGCTGCGCCGCCGCGATCAGCCGGAAATAATGTTCGGCATGCTGGAGATAGCTCTCCGCCATGACCGGATCGCCAGAAGTTTGCGCGTCGCGCGCCAACTGGAGGTATTTTTCGCCGACGTGGTGGGCCGTTCCACGAATTTTCACATCGGGGCCGCTCAATTCATAGGACCTCGTCAGAGGATTTGGTCCCTTGCGATTGTTGGGGCGGCCGCGCATGCGTTTGTTATTCTGTCCTGGTCTCATCGATGATCCTTGGGTGGCATCGTAGTTGCGTTTCGCGCGCAGCCGCCCCGGCGTGCGTTCACGGTCCTTACCGAACCCTTTAATTTCACAACACGTAGGCGCGCGCGGATATTAGGCTTTCCCGCCGGTGACAACTGTGCTCACGGACCCGCCGTGGCACCGATCTTCGACCCTTGATGATAGGGTCTCAGAGTCTGGGGACATTGATCCCGGTTGCGCCGGGCATCGCGACATAGCTCGAAACGGAGATCGTCTTGCTGTCAGCGCGCCCGGCTTTTCATTCGGACGTTCGCGCGGACCGAGGACCTCAACGCCAATCGCAACCATGCAACATGAGCGAAAACCAATCCTTGAGAAAGGAACCTAGTCGCTTTCGCGCCGAACGCCAAGACCTTTTGCGAAAATATATCTCTTTCGATGTTTAGCGTGACCAATTTGTCACGCCAGGGATCATTGGCTAGGACACGCCAAAACCACGCGCCGGCATCCGTCGAGGTCAAGTCTAACCTTGACTGGCGTGCCGAATGCGCCGGTCAAGAGCGATGCGACGGCCGAATGCTGGCCCGCCCCAACTTCCAGCGCGATCAAACCTCGTGGCCCGAGCAAATCCCGCGAAGCCGGGATGATTTCGCGATAGGCCGCCAAACCGTCTTCGCCGCCATCCAGAGCCAAACGCGGATCGTAATCGCGAACCTCCGGTGCTAGGCGGGCGATTTCGCCGCGCGCGACATAGGGCGGATTTGAAACGATCACATCGAAAGGACCCCGCAAGGCGCGGGTCCAATCGCAGCAAACGATGGACCCGCGTCGCGCGAGCCCCAAGGCGGCGAGATTGTCGCGCGCGATCACGCAGGCGCCACGCGAAATATCGACGCCGGCGCCGAACGATTTTGGCAGGCTCTGCAACAGCGAGCAAAGGATTGCCCCGGACCCCGTCCCAAGGTCGAGAATCCGCCAGTTTTCGCGCGGCGACCGGGCCGCATGGTCGAGCACCGCCTCGATGAGCGTCTCGGTGGCGGGGCGCGGATCGAGAACCGCGGGGCCGATCTTGAAACGCGCCCGCCAAAAATCCCGATGGCCGATGATTCGCGACACCGGCTCGCGCCTCAATCGCCGCGCCGCGAAAGATGCGACCGTCGCCGCGCCGGGGCCAAGCGGACAACCGGGGCTGCGAACGAGATCCGCGTGGTCGATACCGAGCGCCGCGCAGAGAAGCACGCGGGCATCGATTTGCGCCAACTCGATGCCGCCTTTCGTCAAGGCCCGCGCGAGCGAGCGCCGCGCCGTGCCGCGCGCCATCGCCGGTTCGAAATCGGGCGGATGCGTTATCGCAAACTCTTCCCTCACGGCGCGGACTGGCCCACGGCATCGAGCAGAATCCTGGTCAACCGCGCGGCGAAATACGGCGCGTCGGCCGGCTTTTCACCTTCCATCAGCCGCGTCTCGTCGAAAAGAAGCCAGACGATATCCTCGAATTTGCCCTTGTCCGGGGCGCCGATTCGCGCGGCGAGGGCGCGAATCAGCGGATGCGCGGAATTGATTTCGAGGACCGGCTTCGACGCCGTGCCGAGGCGGCCGCTTTCGGCGAGCATCCGTTCGAGACGGCGGTCCGGCCCGCGATCGGAGGCGACGAGGCAAGCGGGGCTCGCCGACAGCCTGTCGGAAGCGCGGACATCCTCGACCGCCTCGCCCAAAACCTGTTTCATGAGCGCGTAAAGGGTCGCGAGACCGGCCACCGGAGCTGCCTCTTCAGCCGCGCCAGCGTCCAGTTTCTCCTTGAGCGGAATGGTTTTTATGTCGGCCACGCCCTGGGTCACCGACTTGAACGGCCTGCCGTCGAAGCCAACCGCCGTCGCCACCCAAAAGGCATCGACCGGATCGGGCAACAGCAAGACTTCGATGCCTCTCGCCCGGAAACCTTCAAGCTGCGGACTAGCGGACAGATGGGCCAGATCCTCGCCAAGAAGATAATAGATCGCCGTCTGGTTCGTTTGCAGGCTTCCCACATAGTCCTTCAGGCCGCGGCCGCCTTCCGGATGGGTCGAGGTCGCAAAGCGCGCCAAATCGAACAAGGCGTCGCGTTTTTCGGGGTCCTCATAAAGTCCTTCCTTCAGGACGCTTCCGAAGTGCTCCCAGATCTTCGCGAATTTTTCCTTGTCGCTTTCGGCAAGCTTGGCCAGTTCCTGAAGGACGCGGTTCGTCACGGCCTTCTTGAGGGAGGCGAAGGCCGGGCTTTCCTGAATTGTTTCACGTGAAACATTCAGCGGAAGATCGGCCGAATCGATCACCAGACGCACAAAGCGCAGCCATCTCGGCACAACCTCGGCGTCTTCCTTGATCAGCACATGGCGGACATAAAGCTTGGCCCGGCCCGGACGCGAGGGATCGAACAGATCGAACGGCCGCGATCCCGGCACAAACGCCAAAACCGTGTAGTCGTGGCGCCCTTCCGCGTGCCAGTGCATCGTTAATGCAGGCTCGTCGAAAATACCGACAAGGCTTTGATAAAAATCGATATAATCCTTCTGTTCAATCGCGGCCTTCGATTTGGTCCAAAGTGCCGCGCCGTCGGTTAAGCGGCGTGCGCCCTTCTCTTCGACAAGCTCGATCGGCACCGTGAGCGCGCTCGAATGTTCGCGCACGACCCGCTCAATCCGGCCGGGTTCGAGATAATCCTTGGATTCCTCATTCAAATGGAGAACGACCCGCGTGCCCTGGACCAGGGCCTCGCCTTGGGCCAACGGCTGGATCGAAAAGGTGCCTTTGCCGTCCGAACTCCAGTGGCAGGCTTCCACCTGCCCCGCGCGGCGGGTAAAAACATCGACGCGGTCCGCGACCATGAAGGCCGAATAAAATCCGATCCCGAACTGGCCGATCAGATCAAGCTTCTCCCGCGCGTCCGCGCCCCCCGCGTCTTCGCCGCCGTTGCCGAACCGGGCCAGAAAAGCGCGGGTTCCGGAGCGCGCGATGGTGCCAAGATGATCGGTAAGGTCTCGATGCGACATGCCGATCCCATTGTCCTCGATGGCGAGGGTTTGGGCGTCCTTGTTGATCGAAATCCGGATCGCGAACGGCGAAGATGCAAGTGTGGGATCGGCGAGTGCCTCGTAGCGCAATTGCTCGCAGGCGTCGGCGGCATTGGAAAGGAGTTCGCGCAGAAAGACGTCCCGATCGGAATAGACCGAATGCACCATCAGGTGCAGCAATTTGGCGACATCCGCTTGAAAAGCTTGGCTTTGACCCGCGGCGTCCGGCATTGTCACGTGGCCTCTTTTCCGGTTGGTATTGAATTTTACGAATTTGGCGGCTCCTAGCGCAAATCACATCACGCTTGGTGGCGCGCGCGCCTCGCAGCGCGGATGCAGCGCGGATATTGCCTTTGTGGCCGGCGGATGCAAGGCCTTCGCGCTATCCGTATTCGCTCCCTGGTCTTTCGCGAGTGCAAAACGCCGCCGAGACCAGGCGTCGAAGCGACGTGTCGCAAATCCGTCAAAAGAACGCTTGCCGTCCCGGCATCTTCAAGCGACGATAAAGGTTGAGATAAAGCTAGGAGGCTACAATCATGAGCGACATGGAGCCGGTCGAAGATAATCGCGCGGCGAACCTCGCCTGCAAGCGCAAGGCGGGCTTTGCCGCTCCAATCGCCGCGATAGCCGCGGCTCCGGCGGGCATGGCGGTTATTTCGTTTGACCGGAACGAATTGCGCGAAATTTTTAATCTCTATTGCCGCAAGGTCGCCGGCGGCGAATGGCGGGACTACGGGATCGATTTTACCCCCCAAAAAGCGGTTTTTTCGGTTTACCGGCGCGCGTGCGAATATGCGCTCTACCGGATCGAGAAGACTCCGAGGCTGGCGCGAAAGCAAGGCGCCTATTCGGTGGTCACGGCGACCGGCCTCGTTTTGAAACGCGGCCACGATCTTCGCCTCGTGATTGCCCCGCTGGACACGCGACTGAAGCTGGTTGCGGAGGGAACCGGCGGCGATGTCTCCTTTGCCTGAAACCGCTCCAACCTCGCCGGTCTTCGACACCAAGTGTGGCGCGCGGACGGAACGGTTCTGGGGAAGTCAACCGTGATGTTTGGACGCAGAGGGAGACGTTTGTCCGGCTTTTGTATTCCTCGGCAGCGGCGCTCTGCGTGAGCGTGGCGAGCGTAGCGAAGCGGTCGCAACGGTTTGGGGCGTGGTACGCGCCGGCGGGCGGAAGAGCGGCCACGGGTTCTTGCCGGCGATATCCGCGCCAGGCTTTTGGCCAAGATCGCGGCCAAACCGGAGGCCACCTTGCGCGGACGATGGCGCGCGAAGCCGCAAGTGGGAGTGTCCGGGATATTGTGTAAACAGCCTCTGTGGTCGCTTGTCGTGGTATTACGGGGTCAACGGGCCGGCGCCGGAAAACGGCCGCCCGACTGGACGGTAAATTGCCCTCCGTTGCTCGGACGACCAATTGCCCCGGCCGGGACGATTGCCAAAGAGCTCGGGGTCACGCCGCGCGCGGCGCACGCCATGGCCGCCTGACTGGGATTGCGGAAAATGACAGGGCGCGGGAGGCATCGGCCCTGGGCGGTCTTATGACGGCCGGCGGCCGCGCGGAATTCACTTCGCGACGACCCGGGCGAGCGAGACTACGGCGCCGAGCTTGACGACGGTCTGAAAGCCGATCGCGGCGATGATCCATTTTAGAAGATCGGTTTTGGTCCCGGCGATTTCGGTTTTGAGGCCGGTTCGCAAATCGGCGATTTCGGTATTCAGTTCGATTCGCAATTCCGCGATCTCGGCTTTGAGCTCGGATTTGGCCGCTACCAAATCCGCCTTGGTGGCGAGATCGCCTTGGGCGGCCTCTCCCAAAGCCTCGGCCAAGGCTTCGGCTTGTTCGGGGGTGAAATGCCCCTTATCCCGGAGCGTGCGCGAGAGCCGGAGCGTGTCGAAGAGGATCGCGTTCATGGCCGCAGTATGAAAGCAGGACGGCCGAAAGTCTATCCTTGGCATATTCCGGTCGAAAGGCGCCTGCATCGTCCTGGAGACCTTGCGGAGAACGGCGGGCGCGAATGACTATTCGCGAAAAGTCATAGTTCGATTCCCGGTACTAGACGCGGTTGGATAAGGCATTGAGATGATTCATAAAGGCGATTCTTTTCGGCAAGAGAAGGATCGCCTAGATGCAACCATTATTCTCGAATGCCCTATCCAAGGCCGTAGAAAATCACATCAAATTGTCGGACACAAGGCGTGAGACGCTGGCGTGGCTGGCGCTATTGATCATGCAGCAAGGCACGATCTGCCTGTGGCGGTTGGCGGCGTATGTCGCGAGCCCGGCGCAAACAGATTCCGTGCGGCGGCGGTTCTATCGATTTTTCCAGCATGTCAAACTGGACGGCGCGGCGGCCGCGTGCGTGGTCGTCGATCTTTTGGGACTTTCCGGCAAGCCTTGGGTTCTGGCCGTGGATCGGACCAACTGGGAGTTCGGTAAAACGACGATCAACATCCTGATGGTTTCGGTGATCTGGAACGGCATGGGGATACCTCTGATATGGACGCTGCTGCCAAAGGCGGGGAACTCGAACACACTTGAGAGAACCGGTCTTCTGGATCGTCTGCGTGCTGTGTTTCCAGACCTGAAGATCGCCTCGCTCATGGGCGACCGCGAGTTCATTGGCGACGTATGGATGGCTTACCTGCATGAGGCGAAGATCCCGTTCATTCTGCGGCTGCGCGAGAACCAACATGTCGTGCGCGAGGGCTACGAGACATGGACGATCGCCAACATTGCGCGGCATCTGAACAAAGGCCAGAAAACGATCCTCAAAGGCGCTTGCCGGCTTGGGCAAAACGGGCAGGCGCCGTCGCCACCCATACGGCTCGCGATCATGCGGATCGCCTCGGGCGAACTTTTGGCGCTGGCCTGTTCCAGCAAGCCGCATCATGCGCTGGCCCGCTATCGCCAGCGATGGACCATCGAAACCATGTTTGGCAACCTGAAAACCAAGGGCTTCAATCTGGAGGACACGCATCTGACCAACGCCGATAAGCTGTCCACCCTCTTGGCGTTGCTGGCTTTGGCCGTGGCACTTTCCGTTAAAACAGGTGTGGCGGCGGCGCGGCGGCGGTCAATCCCCATCAAAAAACACGGCCGCCGGGCGTGGTCGCTGTTTGCCCTCGGCCTATCCGCGTTGCGGAAAATCTTCGCCGCCGCAAATCCTCCCCAAATAAGCGCTTTCCTCACCCAACTCCTGTCCCCGAAACTCCAACTCAACTCACTGAAATATCTGGCACACTGAAAGTGAGTCTAGTACGATGAGTTCGATTAATAGTTGCCCAATAGGATTTGGTTTTTCTCGGTGAGCCTCCTGATCGATCCCGCCAATTCCGCGCCGGGCCGGTAGGATTCCAACTGCTCGCCAAACGCGACTTCGATCACGCAAATCCTGGATAGAATCTCATCTCAAATCTTCGGATCCAGGCGATACCTGTTGACAATCCGCATCATCTCTAATCCCTGACGATGCAACAATTCGTTGTGACGCTCGCCGCCGCACTGGAGATCTCCTGCCCCGAGATACTGGAGAATTTCAGACATAACCGTATCGGAATAACTGAATGTGCGAATTGTCGCGTCCCCTAGCGAGTGCCGAACCTCCATCAGAAAGCCAACATAGTCGAGGTGTTTCCTGGACCACTCGTCTTCCAGCATTTCTCCCAAGGACCAATCCCGGCCATAGCATGGATGAACCGGCGGATTACGAACGCTCTGGCAATAAGACGACACGGCAAATTCGACCGCGTCACGAAAACATATAAGAACTTCCAGTCTGAAGGCGGACGCGAGGAAGCGGAGCATCGACCGGCTTTCGGCGGCAAAATCCCACCAGTGATTGAAAAGGCCCTCCGCCGAGAACAGGATGAGATTCGTATTGCTGGGCATGGCGCGCAAGGCCGAGAGAACCGACGCGCCGAGACCTTGCACATCTCCCGCGATCATTTGCTTGACAAGGAACTGATGTTTCGGAGGGCGCGGCGGATCGTGCCGGGTGGGAGGGTAGTAGAATTCCTCTTTGGGCCAATCTCGTCTTGTTTTCCTCAAGGCAATATTGTAGAGTGGTCGTGCCTGTTTTGTTTGTACCGGCATGAAACACGAGTTTCGGGGGAAGCTCGGCGTTCTCCAGCCAATCCAAGATTTCCCGCACGGCTGGAACTTTCGGATGCCGGTCATCGCAAGAAATTGAACGGCTGGCCCGGCCAATTTTGAACCGCTCATAGAAGTGGATGTCGCTGCACGTCACCGCGCATTCGTTGGCCGCGGAGAGGGCCGTCCGCACCGCGTCAACTTTCAATGCCGGCCTCAGAAATCCGAAATCGTCGAGCTCCCAATGATAGTGCAGCATCTGAATTGGGCTGCGCGCATCGAAGGTTCTCGGCATGGTGTTGCCATGCGTAGGAAAGTTGCTGTTTGCGGGGAGGTGGGAATATGCCGCCCCCGTGGCGCCGAGGGCCAAGGCAAACGAGACCTGGTCGATGCGCCGCAGTTGCTGGCCGTTGTCGAAGAGGCTAGGGTTTTCAAACAAGAATGATGCAAAGTATTTCCAAGACTTTCCGATCGCATCCGCATGGCGGGCGGGGATGTAAAGGACACCACCGTTGAAATTCGAGGCAAAAGTCTGCCCGGTATTCCAATCGCATTGGACCTGTTCCGGAAGCGCAACCGCCGCGGCTTTGAAAATCCTGGTCAGGACATGAATTGGCGGGTGGGGCGAATCCACGACCTTGCCGGCGACGCGATCCCGGTCCGGGATCACGAGCGGGGCGGTGACCGCGATGTCGACGTCGAGAAGCAGCAACCCGGCCGGTTCGCTCAGGCCGAACTCATCGACAACGGAAAGTTGTTGCAGCTTGTTGCAGTGTTTTCCGTCGAGAAACGGCTCAATCTTTCTTGTCTTGCAGCCCATGCGAGCGAATGTCGCGACGGCCGCCGCGGGAAGCCGGTTTACATAGTGGACAATGACTTGGCCCGGGGGGATGCCCGCATGCCGATCCAAGGTCCGGATGAGAAGGTCGGCTTTGTAGAGATGATCGTCAACGGTGTCCACGACGATCGACACCCATAGGTCATCTGGTTGCATTTTCCTTCCATTCTCGAAGGTGCCGTATCGCGGGAGCGTTCGAAGCCACCAACTCTCCACATTGCGTGACACGCCGCGGCCGGCACCATATGGGCGGGTCACCGAAACATTGTCGCAAAGCCGTGACCTGGGCCGATTGCATAGTTCCATTCGCGGGGGAAGTCACGCCGGCCGATGGTGACGGCGGACCGTCACGCAATCCGGCCACGACGCCAAGGAAAAACCCCGGCGCGGCGCGCTCGCGCCAGGGTTTCCGCTTGCTCGACTGGCAAGCTAGGGTTGGTTGATGGCGTTGTAGGAGTTACTGCCTATCGCCGTTTGCCAGGTGCCATCGCTACGGGCAAACATCCCGGCGAACCACATCACCGGGAGGGAGCCGGTGCCTGTCCCAGACGCTAGGCCGCCCGGCGCCACGGCTGTATAGTCGCCCCATCGGCCCTGGCCGTAAAATCCCGCTCCCCCGACAGCTAAGAGGCCGCCGTCGAACTCCGTGCCGGGGGTCTGCGCCGCGCGCCGCGACGAATAAGCAAGCGAGACGAACTGAGTTGAACTGGAGCGGTTCCACACATACGTGACATTGCCCTCCGGGTCCGGCTGTTGCGTGGCGTAATAAGCGTCGGAGTGGCCGTTGCCATGGACGAACTCGTTGAGGATCCTCGCCCCGGCAATCTGGCCGTCGTTGGCTCCGCCAGCGGTCACGAACGGCTGAATCTGGTACAGGATTACCTCGGAATTCGAGCCGTTGGCGGCGTTGATCGACGCATAGATCGATCCCGCGTTATACATCGCCATGCCGGAGATGCGGGTGTCGTTGGTGTCGATCGAGTTGGCGCCGCCCGGCTGGCTGGCGTTGGGCGGCAACGAGTAATTGTTGGACGTGGCGATAAACGTGCCGGACAGCGTCGGGCTGCTGAGCGGGCTATAAATCGCCCACACGGCCAGACCGTTGCACGGGGATGTTGAGCACTGTCCGCCGCCAAAATTGAGGTTCTCGGAGGTGACCAGGTATTCGGATCTCGGGGCATCCCCCGCGCTGAAGACATTGACCGGCTGCGTGCTATCTGTCGCAACCCCGCCGAGAGTGAGATCGGAGAAGACAGGAAAACCAGCAATACTCTGGCATGCGTACATCTGTGCCTTGGGAAGGACCAGGATTTCCTCCCACTGGTAGCTTGTTGGAGTATTAAAAATGTTCGACGCGAGGTAGATCGCCTGACGGTCCTGTCCTAGCCGCGGAAAATCCGGCAGCGGGAAAAAGCCGCCGCTGGGGCCGACGGATTGCACCCCGAGGTTGTAAAGGCAATAGCCGCCGGCGGGGTTATCCCCCGTGCTGACGGCGATCCAATAGCTGCTGGCGCTGGCTTGGGTCGGATCGAACTGGATGAAGGACACGATATAGCGATGGTTGATCCAATCATAGATCGCGCGAGGGTCAGTGGTGGGAGTGCCCGCCGGCAGCCCGACGAACGAAGTGAGGCTCTTTGGATAGCCGGGTTGCAGGTTCCCGCTCTTGTCGAACACATTGATGCACACGTTGATCGCCTGAAGGACGCCGACCGAGGTGTCGCCCACCGCGATCGCCTGATCGGCCGGGGTGACGTTGCCGCAGCCGGCTTCACTTGTACTGAGGAAAACCACGGCGGCGCTCGGCGTCGCAAGGACTTGCGGCCGCGCCAGCGGCGGCGACGCCACCTTCGGGTTGGCGAGGCCGTGGGCGGCCCGAGCCTTTCTCAGCGCAAAAGTGGCAGGGTCGACGCCAGTGAGCGGAGCCCGGGGCTGCGCGTGCTGTTCCCCCCTGGCCATTTGCGGGGTGGTGTCCAGTCGCCGCGCGAACGGCGCGGCGGCCGTTCCGGTGCCTTGCTGGGAGCTTACCCGCGGCGCTGCTGTCTGAGCCTGCGCCGTGGCAGTCAGCGCCATGACGCCAACCGCGGCGACAACACTTGCTAACACCGTTCGAGCTAGACGCCAGTGGCTGCACCCGAGGCGGTTCCAATTAGCTGTCATTTTCACCGCGTCCCATCCTGTCCAAGTTACGGCAGTTCGGCCGCGGACTCAAAGTATGAGGTTTCGTCATAATCATATATCGTCAAACACCGAGAAGCAACGATAGAGTTTTCCCAAAACGGGGCAGACTCCTAGAGCGGGTCCCGAATAGCCAGAATTCGGACGGGGATTCCCAAACCGGCCGAATCGTGACCCACGAAGTCGGCTGGAAGGAGGGTCGGCATGGATGCCAAAGCTCTATTCGCGGGATTTACGGGAACGTATGAAGCATGTCCGGAAAGAGTTGCTCGACTTTTTCGATCATGGCGTTGTCCATCACCTGTCGCATTGAGGTGATGGGCCGGGCCGTTGCCCCTGGCCTCGCGCTCATGCCAGGGCGTCTTGCCAAGGTCCCGCGCAGGCTGATTGGGCCGGCCGTCTTTTTGTGCTAATCTGAAATCATGGGTGCGATTGCTAGGATTTCGGCCAGGATGACCGTCGCGGAATTTCTCGTGTGGGACGCGGGGGATGGCCGTTTGTGGCAGCTCGTGGACGGACAGCCGCAGGCGACGGCGCCCGCCAGCCGGACCCATGGAGCGTTGCAGAACGAGCTGGCGCGCTTATCGCGAACCATCTCGCGGAGCGGTCGAGCGTGTGCAGCGTGCTCGCGAATCCGGGCGTTGTTCCCAAGGTTCAGGCGGAACACAATGTCCGGATCCCGGATTTGGCGGTGATCTGCTCGAAATATGAGGCCGAGGAACCAGTCATCGCCGATCCTATGTTGATTGTCGAGATTCCCTCGCCGAGCAACGAGGCCGAGACCTGGGCCAATGTCTGGGCTTACGCGACGATTCCAAGCGTCCGGGAAATCGTCGTTCTCCGGACCGTTTCGATTGGCGCCGATCTTTTGCGCCGCCGCGCGGATGGCTCCTGGCCACGGACGCCGGAAGCGATCGAGGTGGGGGATTTGGTCCTCGAAAGCATCGGCTTCCGAGCACCGCTTATAGCTCTCTACAGGACGACGCGCCTGGCCGGCCGCTCGGGCGCCGCCGGCGGCTGAGTGCCATCCGGCACATATCACATCCGCCTTTCACATCCGCCTTGTTGGATCGGCGTCATTGCCGCGCGGCGCCGCCTCGCGGACCTCCGCCGCCGTGTGATCGCCGCGCGAAATTGGCACGGCTTTCGGGATTAGGAATCTTGGTGAACCCTTACCGAACCGCGGAGAATCGCGCCAGCCCTCATTTGCAAAAACCAACTGAGTCATAGGTCAACGCCGCTGGGACGAGACCGTCCGAAGGTCCTAGATTAAATAACTTCTAAATTAGTTATTTTAAAATGATTTTAAAACAGCGACGAGCCGCGGCAATGCACGCGCACGATAATTTCAATAAATAATTTCGATTTGAGGCTGTATCATTACCCGTTATTATGCCGGGGTTTCAATTGCGTTCGAATTCCGCGGGGAGATAAAATGCAACGGCTTGGATTTACTTTGGTTTGCGCGGCGGGAGTGATCGCCGCCGGATGTTCCGCCGCGGCCAAGGAATACCCGATCGGCGCGCCTCAGGAAAAAAACGGGATGGAGATTGGCGCGGTCTATCTGCAACCGATCGAAATGGATCCGCCCGGCATGATGCGCCCCGCGAAGGACTCCGACGTGCATCTCGAATCCGATATCAAGGCGGCCAGGGACAACAAGAACGGCTTCGCGCAAGGCGACTGGATCCCCTATCTCGCGGTCGATTACGAATTGACGAAGCTCGACGGCAATGAGATCCGGAAGGGCGAGTTCATGCCCATGGTCGCGAACGACGGGCCGCATTATGGCGACAACGTCAAGATGATGGGGCCAGGCAAATACAGGCTCACGCTTACCATCGCGCCGCCGGACGAAAACAAGCACACCCATTTCGGCCGCCATGTCGATAAGGAAACCGGCGTGGCTCCGTGGTTCAAGACTTTCGCCGTCGAATATGAGTTCACCTATGCGGGAATTGGGAAAAAGGGCGCCTATTGAACGGCGGGACGGAGGTTGGCGGCATGTGTAACTTCGCGGCTATTTTGCTCGCCGCTCTCTTTCTCGTATCCGGCGCGGCAAAGACCCGGGGCGAGGAAGAGCCGGTTTTCACGATCGAGTTCAAGGACGGAAACATCGCGCCGGAGCGTCTCGAAGTACCAGCCAACCGGCGGTTCCAGCTTCAATTGCGCAATAATGGCGATACGCCCGCCGAATTCGAAAGCAACGAGTTGCGCAAGGAGAAGGTCCTCGCGCCCAGGACGACCTCGATCCTCGTGTTCAGGACCCTCGACCCCGGCGAATATCCTTTCTTCGACGATTTTCATCCCGATGCGCCCAAGGCGGTCCTGATCGCGAAATGAGGCGCGTGAATGATTCGCAAAGGCGTTTGCAACGGCATTTGGAGACCCGATTTTATGACGGCTTTTTTGGTTTCCGCCTGGCCCGCCCGGCGCGCGAAGGCCGCGCGAACTGTCCTGCCTCGCATCGAACCGCCGCGCCGGGGTGCTCTATCCCGCTGGCTTAACGCGCTCGGGGAAGGTCTGCGCCGCCACCGGCGCCTGATTCAGCGCGGCCAATGGGCGATCGTTTTCGTTTATCTCGTGCTTGTCGCCGTGCCGGCATTCCTGCCTTTTCCCGGACGGCTTGCGCATGTCTGGGACAATCTCACGCTCCTCGCGCAATTCGCCTTCTGGGGTATCTGGTGGCCGTTCGTCCTCCTCAGCATGATTTTGGTCGGCCGCGCCTGGTGCGGGCTCTTCTGTCCCGAGGGGACATTGACCGAGGCGGCAAGCCGGTTCGGCAGGGGTCATGCGATCCCGCGCTGGATCACCTGGAAAGGCTGGCCCTTTGTCGCGTTTGCCCTGACCACGATCTACGGTCAGATGATCAGCGTCTATCAATATCCAAAACCGGCGCTGCTCATTCTCGGCGGATCGACTTTTGGCGCGATCGTCATCGGCTATCTCTATGGCCGCAACAAACGGGTCTGGTGCCGCTTTCTCTGCCCGGTCAACGGCGTCTTCGGCCTGCTGGCCAAGCTTGCCCCGGTGCATTTCCGCGTCGACCAGGATGCCTGGACCCTGTCGCGTCAATCCGGCAATGCCGGGGTGCGGGCGGTCAATTGCGCGCCGCTCGTCGCGATCAAGACCATGCGCGGCGGCGCCGACTGCCACATGTGCGGCCGTTGCGACGGCTTTCGCGACGCGATCAGCCTGGAGCCGCGCTCGCCCAATCATGAAATCGTGCATGTCGCGGGCGCGGCGCCAAAACCTTGGGAAAGCTTGCTCATCGTCTTCGGCCTGATGGGCATTGCGAGCGGCGCTTTCTATTGGAGCGTCAGCCCGTGGTATGTCGCCCTCAAGCAGGCGCTGGCCGGCTGGCTCGCCGATCATCATGTGCTGTGGCCGCTCACGCTGCAGCCGCCGTGGTTTCTCTTGACCGATTATCCCAGCGTCAATGATCAAATGACCGTTCTCGATGGCGGCGTGCTCTTGGCCTATATCATGGCGACCGCGATCGCGATCGGCGCACCAGTCTCACTATGCCTGTGGTTCGCCGCCCGCAGCCTCGGACCCTCGCCGGGCCCGCGATTTCATCATTTCGCGCAAAGCCTCATTCCCATCGCGGCCTGCGGGGTTTTTCTAGGCTTGAGCGCCATTACCGTCACCATGCTGCGGGCCGAGGGCCTGACGCTCGGATTTGTTGGCCCGTTGCGGGCGGCTCTTCTCGGCGGCGCGGCCGTCTGGTCGATTGTTCTTGCATGGAAGATCGCGCGGCTAGCGGCCGCGAGTGTCTTGCGCCGATTCGCGGCAACAGTCTGTGTCGCTCTTGCTGTCTCGACCGGCGCGGCGAGTTGGGTTGTGTTTTTTTGGGTCTGGCAGTGACCGGGGCATATAATGATTTTGGGTAGCATTTTAGTTTGAATTTCCGCCTTGCGCCATAAGCCGGCACTGGCACCGCGTCGGGAAGCGGACGTTCGATCGACGGGGAAGCCCCTCAACCTCGCGTCGACGATAATGCGTCCCCCTTCGCGCGTATATAAAGAAGTACCTCAAGGCCCAAGCCCCACGTAAGCATATGATCGTAACGTCGGCGAGCAATCGAGGATGGTGACAGCAGCGCCGTGAGCGGACGTCCGAACGCTCTCCACATGTTTCGCGTCTCATGCCTGGCTTTTTTCGAACGCTGCAGCTCGTTTCGCCGGTCGGCCCTCGCCCGGCGCTTGATCATGTGCCATTTCGAAAAATGATTCCTCGATCGGCATTTAACTAAAAATCGCCGCAATGGTGCTCCAGCAACGCTGCGAAGCTCTTTGCGTCTGCGGTTAGCGAGGCTGAGACGCTTCCTACGCATTTTTGTGGCTGATCGCGCCTTCCGGCGCCACGGATAACGTTGGCCGAATGGCGCCACGAATTGAAATGACTTCGAAGGCGAAACGAATGGCACGAGGGTTCGACAGGGGTCTTGATTTCATTCCGTGCGAGCGCGGTTGTTTATTTCCGGAAGTTTTTTCTCAAACCGTTCCGGGTGCCTTCGCTCTCGCCTTGAGCGCATTGTTTGGCGTCTGGATTCTCTACCTGCGTCCCGCCGCCGCCCCCTATGCCGTTGAAGCGCCAGCGGCCGCCCCCGCGGTAGCCCTCGCCTCGAATCCCTATGGCGGGCTGTTCGACCCGCGATCGTCTTCGGGTTCCCCGCCGGTCTCGCTTGCGAAAAACTTTTCACTTGAATTAAACCTTAAGCCAGTTCCGCCGGCACCGTCCGCGGCAATCGCGGAGCTGGAAAATGACCAGCCAGCGCCGGCAAGTGCCCAATTCGGCGAGAGCGCACCTTTGCCGGTACCACGTCCTGCCGAGTTGGGATCGCTGGAAAACCATAGCCCGTTCCCCGCGTCCGGCCGCCGGTTGGCGCAGCAGAACAGAAGAACCGCACCCCCAACCACGCGCGCCGATAATCGCACGTTTTTCGAGAAGCTTTTTGGCGCGTCGCCCCAGCCTTCGGCGCCTGTCCTTGCCTATGCGGCGCCGGAAGATGGCGTTCTTGGCAATGCACGAAGTCTCACATCCAGCCCGCCGTCCCGCTATGATCGATGGACCGCCGTTTACGATGTCGCGGCGCATACCGTCTACTTGCCCAATGGAACGAGATTGGAAGCGCATTCGGGTCTTGGCGACAGACTGGACGATCCGCGTCACGTCAACGAACGAATGCGTGGGGCGACGCCGCCGAATGTCTATGAGCTTGAGCCGCGGGAGCAGCTTTTCCACGGAGTCCAAGCGTTGCGCCTCAAGCCCGTTGGCGGCGGTGACATCTATGGACGGACAGGCTTTCTCGCACACACATACATGCTCGGCCCGCACGGTGATTCGAACGGATGTGTATCCTTCAAGAATTACAACTCATTTTTGCAGGCGTTTCAAAATGGCGAGGTTAAACGTCTGGTCGTCGTAGCTCGCTAAACTAAACGATTAAACTATCTCGCCGACGCGAGGGGTGAGAAGGCATCATAGCAACTTACGCCTGCAACGAACCTGGATCGCCCCTTCAAACTGGGCATTCGGAGGGCGATGATGTTGGCGCTGTAAAGAGAGCGGATGCCGGGTTTCTGGCTGTAGAACCGACTGCGAATTTCTGGAATGAGTCATGAGCGAAAATTCTAACTAAGGCACAGCCTTGTCTTGCGCTCATTATGTCTTGCATCCCATGGGGCGTGGTTTCTCGCGCAGCGCCGTCGAGGACATGGGCGAGCGATGTCCATGCAGAAACGTGAACGCCGGCGGCGCCGCGGCGGCAAGACAGGCCGTGGACCTCTCATCGCGGCGATAAGGCGCCAACGCTTCCGCCGCGCGCCCATGCAGCGCCGTCAGCGTCGAGCCGGGGCGATCGATAATCGCAATTGGAACAAGCCTTGCGATGTCGCGCCAGCGTTGCCAGCGATCGAATAGACGAAAATTATCCGCCCCCATCAGCCAGACGAAATGCACGCCGGGACAGCGCCGTTTCAAATAGGAGATCGTCTGATAAGTATAAGTGGCGCCAATTGCCGCCTCGAGCGCCGTGACTTCGATGCCGGGGTGCCGGCTCGCCCTGCGCGCGGCTCCAAGACGCAAGGCGAGCGGCGCCAATTCCCGCGCATCTTTCAACGGATTGCCAGGGCTCACAAGCCACCAGATGCGATGGAGTTGGAGGCGGCGCAGCGCCAGAAGGCTCGCCTCTCTATGTCCATCGTGCGGCGGATTGAAACTGCCGCCGAACAAGCCGACGCGCAGGCCAGGCACGAAGGGCGGCGGTTTGGCGGATGGGACGAGGCTCAAGGGCGAATCTGCCCGTTGCCGCGAACGCGATATTTGAAGGAGGTCAGCTGCTCTAGTCCCACCGGGCCACGCGCGTGCATCCGGCCCGTCGCAATGCCGATCTCGGCGCCAAACCCAAACTCGCCGCCGTCGGCGAATTGCGTCGAGGCATTGTGCATCACAATGGCCGAATCCACCTCTTTCAAGAACCGCTCCGCCGACGCTCGATTTTCGGTCACGATGCAATCGGTATGATGCGAACCAAAGGTTTCGATATGCGCGATGGCAGAATCGAGGCCTTCGACAACACGCACGGAAATGATCGCGTCGAGATATTCGGCGGTCCAATCCGCCTCGCTCGCTTGCGTGACCCGCGCGTCCACGGAGAGCGTGGCGGCATCCCCGCGCACGGCGCAGCCGGCGTCGAGCAGCATTTTGACGAGCGGCGCGAGATGCGTGCGCGCGCAGGCGCGATCGACGAGCAAAGTCTCGGCCGCGCCGCAAATACCGGTGCGCCGGAGCTTGGCGTTGAAAACGATTGCTTCCGCCTTGTTCAGATCGGCGTCGCGATCGACGAAGACATGCACGATGCCTTCGAGATGCGCGAAGACCGGCACTCTTGCCTCGGCTTGAACACGGGCGACGAGGCTCTTGCCGCCGCGCGGCACGATCACATCGAGATTGCCGTTCAGTCCCGCGAGCATCTCGCCGACCGCCGCGCGGTCCTTTATTGGCACAAGGGTTATCGCGTCGCTTGGCAGCCCGGCGTCGATGAGGCCCGCGGCGAGACACTCATGGATGCACTGGGCGGAAAAAAAGCTTTCCGAACCGCCGCGCAGGATTACCGCATTGCCGGCCTTAAGACAGAGCGCGCCGGCGTCCGCCGTCACCGCCGGGCGGCTTTCATAAATGACGCCGATAACGCCGAGCGGGGTTGCGACCCGCTCGATCGAAAGCCCGTTCGGCCGCTCGAACCGCGCGAGCACGCGGCCTACGGGATCGGGAAGAGCGGCGATGGCGTCGAGGCCGCTCGCCATGCCCTCGACGCGGGAGCTATCGAGAGCCAGCCGGTCGAGGAAGGCGGGCGTCGTGCCCCTGGTCTTGGCGGACGCCATGTCGTGCCCGTTGGCGGCCAGGACGTCTTTCGCGCGCGCGCGTATTGTCGCGGCGGCGTGGCGCAGGGCGCGGTTCTTTGTCCCGGTCGAAGCAAGCGAAAGCGCATGCGCGGCGGCGCGGGCCGCGCGCCCGATCCCGGCCATCACATTAGCGGCATCGGCTTCGCCATAGCGATCGTCCATGCGCTTAAGACTTTCCATTGGCAGCCCGCGCCGTTGCGGCAAATTGGCCACTGGCGACGACCATGTCGTCGCGATGGATAATCGCCGCACGTCCCGGAGTGCCGAGCAAGCTCAAGATATCCTGCGAATTGCGCCCGGCGATCAAGACCGCCTCGCTCGCGTCGTAGCCGACAAGGCCGCGCCCGATCTCGGCCGCGCGTGCATCGCGGATTAACACGCAATCGCCGCTCGTGAAATTCCCCTCGACCCGCGTCACGCCGGCGGGAAGCAGGCTCTTGCCATTCGCGATGGCCTTTGCCGCTCCGGCATCGACATGCAAGGCACCGCGTGGTTCTAGCGAACCGGCGATCCATTTTTTTCGCGCGGTGACCGGGTTGGAGCCGGTAAGGAACCAAGTGCAAGGCACCGGAGCATTGAGGCGCGACACGGGATGCTCGACCCTTCCGTCGGCGATCAGCATATGGGTGCCGCCGGACGTCGCGATTTTCGCCGCCTCAATCTTGGTGCGCATGCCGCCGCGCGACAACGGCGAGCCGCGGCCGGCCATCGCCTCGATCGTTGCGTCGACGCGCACAACCACCGGAACAAGCTCGGCCTCGGGGTTTTCCGCCGGCGGCGCGGTGTAAAGCCCAGGCACATCGGAAAGCAGAATCAAGAGGTCCGCGCTCGCCATGGTCGCGACGCGGGCGGCCAAGCGATCGTTGTCGCCGTAGCGTATTTCGGAGGTCGCGACCGTATCGTTCTCGTTGATGACCGGCACGGCGCGGAGATCGAGGAGGCGGCCAATCGTCGCCCTCGCGTTCAGATAGCGATGGCGCTCCTCGGTATCGCCAAGCGTGACCAGTATTTGCCCGGCAATGATCTTCCTATCCGCGAGCACTTCCGCCCAGATTCGCGCCAAGGCGATCTGGCCCACGGCGGCGGCGGCCTGGCTATCCTCGAGTTTCAAGTCGCGTTTGGGCAAGCCCAGCACGGTGCGCCCGAGCGCGATCGCGCCGGACGAAACGACAAGGAGATCGGCGCCTTGTCGGTGCAAATCCGCGATGTCCTCGGCGAGGGAGATGAGCCAGCTTCGCTTGACGCAGCCTTGTTCGCGATCGATCAGCAAGGACGAGCCGACCTTGATGACGATGCGGCGGAAGGTTTTGAGGCTCGGCAAGGTCGCGGAAGGCGGCGCCGCCGCTTGGTTTGCCACGCTCAAGGGTGCCACTCCGTGACGGCGCCCGGCTGAACCGTCTTGGCGTTCTGGGTCTCGTCGATAACCGCTAAAAGCCGGCGCAGGGTTTCGCGCATATTGGTGCCAGCGACCGCCGAAAGCCGCAGCGGCGTTTGCTTGGCGGCGCGTTTTAGCCGCAAGACCTGAGCTTGCAGCGTGGCTTGATCGACACTGTCGATCTTGGAGAGCGCGACGATCTCAGGCTTTTCCGCGAGACCGCCGCCATAGGCTTCGAGTTCGCGACGCACGGTTTTATAGGCTTTTCCCGCATGCGCGGTTCCGGCATCGACAAGGTGGAGAAGCACGCGGCAGCGCTCGATGTGGCCTAAAAACCTGTCGCCGAGCCCATTGCCGTCGTGCGCCCCTTCGATCAGGCCCGGAATGTCGGCGACAACGAATTCCCGGCCGTCGCAAGTGGCAACGCCAAGTTGCGGATGCAGGGTGGTGAAAGGATAATCGGCGATCCTAGGCCTTGCCGCGCTGACCGTCGCAAGGAAAGTCGATTTGCCGGCGTTGGGCAAGCCGACGATCCCCGCGTCGGCAATGAGTTTCAAACGCAGCAGGATGACGCGCTCTTCGCCCTTTTGGCCCGGATTGGCGTGGCGCGGGGCCTGATTGGTCGAGGTCTTGAAGCGGGCATTGCCGAAGCCGCCATTGCCGCCCCGCGCGAGACGGGCGCGTTGCCCGATTTCGGTTAAATCGGCAAGCAGAACCTCGCCCTCCTCGTCGAAAATCTGGGTTCCCGCGGGGACCTTCAGAACCGCATCGGCGCCCTTGCCGCCGGCGCGGTTCTTGCCCATGCCGTGCATTCCGGTGGCCGCCTTGAAGTGTTGCTGGTAGCGGTAATCGGCCAAGGTATTGAGGCCAGCGGCGCATTCGGCGATGACGCTGCCGCCGCGCCCGCCATCGCCGCCATCCGGCCCGCCGAACTCGATAAATTTCTCACGCCGGAACGACAGGCAACCGCCGCCGCCGTCGCCTGAACGAATAGTGACTCTGGCCGAATCGAGAAATTTCATCGCAACGAGCTTCGAATCAGAACTTTGGCGCGCGGACCGGGGCACGAGGGATCATGACAGAACCGAAAAAGTCGATCAACTTTTTAAAATTCCGCCTTCATTCCAGTCACCGGGCATTGCGGTGGGTTTACGACATGGTGACGCGGAAGAACCAGCGGAACCCGCTCCGCCCTCGCGGGCAACCGGCAAGTGTCCTGTTCAAATACAAAATCATCCCATGCTAACGATGGGACCATGCCCACCTTGAACGAAATTGGGCGCCCGCACCGTCGCTCGTGTCGCGAGCGCCGCCCGCAATCTTGCGCAAGCGCCGTCCCGAGAAATAGTCGTTCTTGCTTTTCAGCTGGAGTCGTTTTCATGCGATCGACGATACGCTATTTGGGTTTGATTGTTTGCCTCCTGTGGCTTTCTCCGGTTGAAGCCGCGACCCGCCGCGATCCGGCGGGGTTCGACGCTTGGCTCGCGGGCTTCAAGAGGGAGGCTGCGGCCAATGGCATTTCGCCAACGGCGATCGGCGCGCTCGATGGCGTCTCCTACGATCCGGGAATCGTCGCGAAGGATCATGGCCAGCGTGTCTTCCGGCAGAGTTTCGAGCAATTTTCGGGCCGCATGGTCAATTCCTATCGCCTTCACAAAGGCCACGCTCTTATCAAACAATATGCCGCGACCTTTGCCCGGATCGAGCAGGCCTATGGCGTGCCCGCCCCGGTGATCATCGCGATCTGGGGCTTCGAGACCGATTTCGGCGCGGTTTCCGGCGACACGCCGACATTGCGCGCGCCGGCGACGCTTGCTTACGATTGCCGCCGCTCCGACATGTTCCAGGCGGAACTCATGGACGCCTTGCGGCTCATTCAGCGCGGCGACCTGTCTCCCAGCGCGCGCGGCGCATGGGCCGGCGAGGTCGGCCAGACCCAATTCATGCCTTCGTCCTATCTTAAATTCGCGGTCGATTTCGGCGGCAACGGCCGCTGCGACCTCGTTCATAGCGTGCCCGACGTTTTGGCTTCGACCGCGAATTTCCTTTGGAGCTATGGCTGGCAGCGTGGCGGCGCCTGGACGCCAGGATCTTCCAATTTCGCGGTCATCAAGGAATGGAACAAGGCCGACGTCTATGCGTGGACGATCGCCTATTTCGCGACGAGGCTCGCCGGCGGCGAGTAAATGAAATGGACCCGCGAATGCGGTCGAAAGTCACTATCCATCTGCTTTTTTCTCGCCGCGCTCAAGACAAACTCGACAAGAGAATTGCCAACGGCTATGAAAAAGCGTCACGTCAAGCCGCCGGCGGCGGTGAACAACGGCACCCGCAAACAACCCTTGAAGGCATCCCCATCGCGCAGGAGAAAACAATCTCCCCGCTCGCGGCGCCGGAGGCATTCACGAGCAAAACAAGGTCCGTCCTGTCTGCCTAAGGCCGTGCCCGCGGCCGGCGCAAGCTCCCCTTCCGTATTAAATGCGAGGATTTACCCATGCATCTTAGCAAGCGCGTGTTCGCGGAATTTCTCGGTACTTTTTGGCTCGTGTTCGGGGGGTGCGGCAGCGCGGTCATTGCGGCCGCCTATCCTCAACTGGGGATCGGTTTTCTCGGCGTCGCGCTCGCCTTCGGCCTCACCGTGGTGACGATGGCCTATGCGGTCGGGCATATTTCCGGTGCTTATTTCAACCCGGCACTCACGATCGGCGCATGGACCGGAGGGCGGATTCCTTTCAGCGATGTCGTTCCCTATATCGTGTTCCAGGTTGCCGGGGCGATCGCCGCCGCGGCGGTGCTCAAAGTCGTGGCGGAAGGCCAACCGGATTTTGTTCTTGGCGGTTTCGCCTCGAACGGCTTCGGAGATTTGAGCCCCGGTCATTACAATCTTGTTTCCTGCGCCATCGCGGAAGTCGTTCTGACTTTCTTTTTTATGCTGGTCGTTCTGGGGGCAACGTCGGCGGGGGCGCCGGCGGGCTTCGCCCCGCTCGCGATTGGGCTCACCTTGACCCTCATTGTCCTCATAGCCATCCCGGTCACCAACGCCTCGGTCAACCCCGCGCGCAGCACCGGCCCGGCGATCTTCGCTGGCAAAGCCTATGTCGATCAGCTTTGGTTGTTTTGGCTGGCGCCGGTCTCCGGCGCCGTGGTGGCCGGCCTCGTGGGCAGGGCCTTATTCCGCAAGCCCGAATAGGGCCGTGAAAGGTCTCGCCACACCATCGACCGGCGCGCCGCAGCGCTCGCGCGGGCTCCGCGGGCCACCGCCAACAATTCTAAGGGGCATTGGGGAGTATATAAACCGGGTTGGACGGGGAGGATTTTCGACCGCTGTGAAGCAGCGCAACTTGCCGGGATGATCGCCGAAGGGTCTTGGCGCGCGCGGCGCGGTGATTTCGCCGCGTCTCGATGAACGGCGGCGGCGGCTTTTCGCGGCGGCGGACACCAAGGCGGCCGGTTATGGCGGCATCGCGGATCACGGGGATCGCGGCGAGCACGATCGGACGGGGCCTGAACGAGCTTGGCGCGCCGCCGAACCGCGGCCACGCGACCGGCGGCAATATTTTTGCCAAGATCACGTGGTTCACTCTCGACCCGATTGGCAACACGATTGTTCGCGCCGGGGGCGGAGCGCTCGGCGGTCAAATATTGCAAGGCTTGGGCGCCTAGGGCGGCGGTCTCGACATCGGTCCGGCGCTTGTCCAAGTCGCAATCGGCGCCGTAAGCGGCGCTATCCACACCGTCTTTGCCAGACTCTTCGTGTATCCGATCGATTATGAGACCGGCGCGAACGCGGAAACCGGCTTGGCGGCGTTATTTGCCGGTTTTTATCCGCTCCCATTCGCGGATAAGCGTTGCTCGCGCCGCCGGATCATGGTTTGCCACCGTGAAGAGCCGCTGCATCGTCGCGGCGTCTGGGTAAATTGACTTGTTCTCGACGATGTCCTTGCCGATCGAGGATTTCGACGCGAGGACGGCGTTGGCGAGATGGGTGAAATTCGTGTTGCGGGCGGCGATCGCTGGCCGCAAGAGGAAGTCGATAAAGGCGTAGGCTTCCTTGACATGCGGCGCATCCTTGGGAATTGCGAGATTATCGAGTGACATCAAAGTGCCTTCCTTGGGAATAGTGTAATCGAGTTCAATCCCATTATCTGCCTCCCGCGCACGGTCGCGGGCGCGAAAACCGTCTCCGGAATAGCCAACGCCAAGACAAATGCCGCCATTGGCCAGCGCATCCGCGAAGCCGGCGGAGTCGAATTTTTTCACGTCGCGCCGCATGCCTCTTAACAGTGCCGCGGCACGCTTGAGATCGCTCTGGCGCATCGACGCCGGATCGGCCCTAAGATAGTTAAGCGCGATCGCAAACAGATCTTCGCCGTTGTCGAGGACGGTAATGCCGCAGCCGGCGAATTTCTTCAAATTCCTTGGCTTGAAGAGGATGTCCCAAGAACTTAGCGAAGCATCGGCTGCTGCATCGCCCAAAAGTTCCTTGGCCTTTTCGACATTGTAGGCTATGCTCACCGTAAACCACATATAGTTGACCGCATATTGGTTGCCCGGATCATGGACGCCAAGGCGCGCCATCACCTCCGGCCAAAGGTTCTTGCTGTTTGGAAGTTTGGTTTTGTCGAGTTTTTGGTAGAGCCCCGCCGCGATCTGCCTTTGCAGGACGGGGCCTGAGACAATGACAACATCGAAGCCAGTCTTGCCGGTCAGGAGCCGCGCCTCGAAAGCCTCGTTTGAATCGTAAGCGTCATAGGCGACCTTGACCCCTGTCTCCTTGGTAAAGTCCTCGATGACCTTGGGATCGATGTCGTCGCCCCACCCATAGACGTTGACGGCCTTCTCTTGCCCGAACGCGGGAAGAGGCAGGCCGCACAAGCAAAGTCCAAATAACCAAAGCGCCGCGAAAGAATTTTTCATGCGAAGATTGCAAACCGGTGGGCCGTAGCGAATTGATGCCGCTCGCTCAACAGATAGAGGAACTTGTGCCCGCCGGCAATTTGTTGGACGGGATTAATCAGTCCATGAGTCGCCGCGCGTTCATGCGGCGCATTTGAGGGGGGTCCGGTCGAGCGGGCGGATTTTTTCGCAATTAGGCTAGAACGCCCGGCATAATCATTTGCCTCACGGGTGATGTCGTCTGCGTGACTGGTCTTATGGCATGCCTCTCGCGGCGAGAGATCGACGAGGTCGTCCTTTGTGACAACCGGTAAGAGGCGGCCGCATAAATGGAGGGCGTCAGGGGTCTGTTGCGACAAGCCGCCACTCTGGTCAGAAGCCGATAGTGCCGCGCAAACAACGATACAGGCACCGTCGCGATTTGTGTTGGAATTGATTTTGGCGCGATCTCCAGCGTGACGAGATTACCTGATCATGCGGCGAGGTCAATCGGCCGATCGGAAAGCTTCTCGGCGAGGCTCTGCCAGCCATCGACTTTGCGCATCGCGATCTGACCTGAAGCGAGCAATGCCCAGAACAACATCGCCGCGGTTTCCGCCGAGGGCAGCACGCTCTGGGTCTTGATCCGCCGTTTGAACTCTTCGTGCAATCGCTCGATCGCATTCGATGTCCGGATCGATTTCCACTGGCTTTTCGGGAACCGTGTGAAAGTGAAGAGCTTGTCGCCTGCTTCCTCCAGGCTGGCGGCGACGGCGTGGCATTTCAGCCGCCATTTGCGGATGAACGCCTTACGCTTCGCCTCGATCTCCGGCTTCGAGGCGGCGTAGATCATATCATTGTAATCGGCGGAGACTTCTTCGTGCAGCCGGCCGGGCGCATGGGCGAGAAGATTTCGGTGTTTATGCACCGTACAGCGCTGGACTGGCGTGTCGCTCCAGAGCGCGGCAAGAGCTTTTTCGAGGCCAGGCGCGCCATCGACGATGACAAGTTCTGGCGTCTTCAGGCCGCGGTTAACCAGATCATCGAGGAGCGTCCGCCAGGCGGCTTCACTCTCTCCGCCCATGTTCTTGACCGCGAGCAGTACCTTCTGACCGTCCTGCCTGACGCCGAGGGCAACAAGCAAGGGAGATCGACGTAGATTTCTTGTCGAGCCGGACGCGCACGGACGTGCCGTCGAGGGTCAACCGGATGATCGGCTCGTCCTTCAGGGAGCGCGCGTTCCAGGCATCCCAATCGCCCTTCACCTTGCGCCAAACTCGGCTGACCGTATCCTTGCCCACGGCGCCGCCGAACAAGGCCGCGAGTGCCCTTCGCACCCGGCGCGTGTTGGTTCCGGCAAGATAGGCACCGGCGATCAGCGCGGCGGCCTTTTTGGTGCGCCGCTGATAGGCCGGGATGGTCCTGTTCTTCCACTCGCCCGTCTTGCCGTCCGATGTTTCCAGACGAGCTCGCGGGACATGCATCGTCACCGGCCCGAAGGTTCCCATCAGCTGGCGCTCACGATGGCCGTGCCGATGGCCAGTCCTCACAACCGGCCGGCCGCTCTCGGCAACCCGAGGCCGTTCATACCGGTCTCGCCCAAGCGTCGAGTTCCGCTTCCAGGAGTTCCTCGATGAAGCCGCGAATGCGGGTCCGCACCCCGGCTTCCAAGGGATCGAACCAATCGTCCCCAAGGAAAAGCGTTCCTTCGGCTGCCTCCGCCGGCGACTTTATGGTATCCGTTTTCATGGCGTGATCTCCATCGGCGCGCTAAGAGCCTGACTCAAAAGACAACTATCGCGCGAGTCGTCTGACCGCGATCTGGATGCAGGCCAGTGTGACGAAGGCGGCGAGGGTTAGGCCGAGATTTTCGTAATCCTTGGCGATGCGGCGATTCCGGCCGAACCAAGAGAAAGTCCGCTCGACGACCCAGCGGCGCGGCAAGACGACAAAGCCCTTCAGGTCGTCACCGCGCTTGACGATTTCGAGGTGCAGCACCGGAACTTTGGCAACGGCGGCTTCGACTTGCCACGCGTTGTAGCCATTGTCCGCCCAGACCAGTTCGAGCCAGGGAAAGCGGTTGCGGATCTTGTCGAGGACAAGCGTTGCACCGTCGCGGTCCTGGATGCCTGCGGAATGAACGATGGCCCGTAGCGGCAGGCCTTCGGTATCGACAAGGGCGTGAATCTTGCGTCCCTTGACCTTCTTACCGGCATCATAACCTACCTCGCCATCAAAACCGCCCCCTTTTCCGCCGCCTTCAGCGTCTGGCTGTCGATGACAGCTGCCGTGGGGCTCGCCTCTCGCCCGAGTTGCTCGCGCAAAGTCATGTGCAGCTCTTCCCAGATGGCCTCCCACACGCCGTCCTTCTGGAACTTGCGGAAAATATTGTAGACCGTCGAGCGCGGCGGAAATTCGTCGCGCGGCAGATAGCGCCAAGGGCAGCCCGTGCGAAGCAGGTAGAAGATCGCGTTCATCGCCGCCCGCATATCGGTCTTGCGTGGCCGCCCGCCAGGCAAGGCTTCGGGAATCAAAGGCTTCAGCCGCTCCCATTCCGCATCCGTCAAATTGCTCGGATAGCGATCTTCGTCACGCCAATAGATCGCTCGCTGCTCTTTCGTCCACATCGCGAATCACCGCATCAGTTGCAAATGATGCGGTGAATCATGCAACCATCCCGCGTGCAATACCCTTTTGAGACAGGCTCTAACGCCGATTCGCTTTGTTGAAACAACGCGGAGATTACGCCCCCTTCAAATTCCAACCACTTCCGCGACGGCACCCCGATACCTCAACCCTTCGAGAGAATCGCACAGAATTCAAATCGCCCAACCGGAGTGTTATAAATTCGCTCTACCCTAAGTTTGCTCAATCCCAACTGATAGAGGTGACTCAAGATATCTTGAAAGGTACTGGGCGTAAAATGCCAAGCGTGTGTGTCAAGATAAACACCAGCGTTGTTAACGATTTGGTCTATCGTACTTTTGATACATTCGAGACCTTGCTGTTGCGCCACCGGGAGGCCGTGATCTCCATGCCAATGCTTAACAGGGTCATTGTGAGTTCGCAAAACGCTGATCTCTAATATGCTTTTCGCGCAGTGTAACCGTCTTTGTTCAATGTGAGCCCCGAGTACGTCCGCGATTGTGCTTTCGGAGAGGAAGTGATCGAAACAAAACCGTTTGTCAGGTACAATGAGAAAATAGTTTCCGCCGTCCCGTAAAATTCGCGACACTTGGCTTAAATGACGAACCAGATCCGGCTGATGTTCAATGCAATGCGAACTGAACACTTGATCGAATTGGTCGTTTATAATGCCCAGATCTCCGGTCGGAGAGACGTAGTCGATAACAGGGGTCTCCATAATTGGATACTGAACTTGTTTGGCCCTCTCAATTAACTCCTCACGGCCGGCAATATCGAAGTACCGAACCTTATCTCCCCGCATCTGAGGACGGCAGAATGGTCCAATCTCCAACGTGTCCACTGTTTGGGATATGAGTGTCAGAAATTGCTCGCTAAACGATTGAGGAGCCCCCGCGCGACCTTCGGCCATGCCATAATGTTCGAAATGATTTAGTAGTTCATCGTCGGTGAAGTTTCTCAGATCAGCATTGGCGCTTCGATAATAATTGAAATCCAACACTGGAGGGATTTGCGGTTTGCCGGTTTGTTCTTGCATAGCTCCCTCTTGAGCTTGTCGAGGCGGGCATTTGATTGAGCGAACCGGACCTATGCCGGCTTGCGCGCCTCGATCATGTTTCCGCAGGTTAGTTCGACTAGCTGCGCTTCGGGCAGTTGGCGGGTCGGGTGCGTTCGGCTTCATGAGGACCAAACTATCCTGTCCGCACTTCGGGTCCGGGCGCTGGCTCGACCACGCTCCCCATAAGATCGGCTGCGCCAAAGTCAAACCGGCCAGCTCGATCACCTGTTTTAGCGCATCTTCCTCGAAGGCGACCGCACCCCGAGGTTCATCCAGGAAGTTTATATAGCAGCCAAGTCCGTAAGGGTGTTGAAAGGAAAGTGCATACTGCGTTTGAGCGTTATTGCGGATTGCGTCCAATATTCCTTGATGCACTATGAAAAAAGTTGCCCACACCCGGCCGGTAGGCTTCAAAATACGCCGAAATTCCTTCATATAATGTACGATTTCATCGGGAAACATGTGGGTAAAAACCGACTGCAGGATGATCAAATCTGTGCTGTCATCCTCTGCGGGCAATCTTACGTCACAAGCCTGAAGTGTCCCCGTTGGATTGTTCAAAGTATCCTGGATATCGTGGTGGACGAAGACAAAATTCGGGAATCTGATACTTATGTTTTCGGTACACCATTGAATGGACGGAGCGATCAAGTCTGTCCCGATGTAATGGCCGTGCTCCAATAGCTTGGTCAGCGGTATGGCACCCCGGCCAATTCCGCATCCGATTTCCATAACGTGATCGGTGTCCTTAACTCCAATATATTCTTGGAGAAGAGCAACTTGATTATCTGCAATTGGCTCGAATGCCTCTGGCCCAGCACCGGTTTTTTGGATCAGGTCAACGGGGATATCAAAACCACGGAAGCGGAACAAATTCGACAATATTGCCCCCATCCTAGGCCACTTGAGCGCTCGCCAGAAACTCGCCTTCGAAAACTTCAATCCCGCCGTTGGCCAGCATCACTCACCCTCAAGCATCAAAAGCCTGCCGAGTTCTTCCGCATTATAAACATGAGGTGCGGGCGTCGAGCTTGGCTTCGATCGGCTAAATAGGCTTTCGAGGAAACCCTTCCTTCCCTGAACGTCCCCAGAGTTCGGACGCACCGGGACGGACTCGACGAATGAACCTTCTGGGCAGACGTTCGCGCGCCGAATCGCGCTCGCGATGGCTTCCGCGATAGTGTCCTCGGTCACCCTATCCAGGGAAATGATGTTGTTGGCCTTGCGCCCCAGGTCTTTGCCAAAACAGGAGTTTGTAATCGTGACAATTCCTGCTTCTGCCATTTCGAGCGGCGGGTAGCTTGGGTGCGGGGACAACATGAGAGAGATGCCAACGGAAGCGGTCCGCAGATATGAACTATAATCTTCCAAGGTGAGTTTACCGACGATCTTTAAATTGTTCACTTGCGATACGACGTCTAGAGAATAGTCCTCGCCGGCGGAAATGATTTGCCACTCCCTGGCCATGGTAGGATTTCGTTGTTGCCAGAGGCTTATTCCATCAGCTGCGAGTTCAAGGAGGTTTCTCGTTACAGACGGACGGCCATAGAAGAGGATGATTTTCTGCCTGTCCCTCTTCCCCTTCAGATGAATTTCTTCATTCCTCTTATAAGGCAGATAGTAACAATGAGCAAATTTATAGTCCTTCAAGAGAAATTTACAAAGTTCGATCGAATTGATAATTGCAATCGTTTCATTTCCTCGTCTCAAAGTGTTTTCCGCAAGAACCCATTTGGTGCTCCAGCCGTAGAAGTTCGGCTCGAAATCTTGAATGAGATAGACGAGCTTGTTTGCCTTGCGAAAAGCCCTTTTTTGCGCATCGATGCCTTCGAACGCCAGATGAGCGGTCCACCAGGCGGTCGCGACGAAAATATCCGAGGGACGCAGCGTCAATGGCTCGTCACCTCTTTCCACCGCGTCGACGATTTCATGCCGCTGATTTGTGTCATGGACGGACAAGCCGTTGTATTCATAATTGTTGAGCCGGGTTGATGCGTCCCATCGGGTTGGGGCATCCGTTACCACGATGCGAAAATCGGCTATCAACTCGTAGAGTTTTTCAAGATCCCTAAAGATGTTCAGCGCAGTCGAGACCCCGCCAAAACTCTGCGACGGATTGATTGTCGGCACTAATAAGTTTAACCGCGGCCTTTTATTTATTGATGGATAATAAATAATGGAACGCGTTTCAGGTATTGATTTTTCTGTCGTGGTACGCCCAGATAGTTGTTTTAGAAGCAATGGCCTGTAAGTCAGTGCAAGATTGACCAAAATATCGTCTTCACTTTCGGTTTGCAAGACGGCGTTCCTAACCGGATAATCCTCCGAATCAGAGAGTATTTTCGCCCAGCGAAACCCAGCAAGCTCGGCGAAATACAAAATTGTTCGTTCTATCGCATGGGCCAAAGTGCCATCGACTTGGCGAGCCTCATCCGGAAAGTCGGAAAATTGCAACTGTAAATCCAAAAGGGGCCGAAGCGCGGCCGATCGACCCCAGAACATCGAACCCGACGGGAATTCGAGCAGACGCAATTTGTCGAGCACAAAACCGGCCGCGCTCAGGAGCGAGGCAGCGAGCTCAAAATCATAACCCCAATTGAGAATGCCACGTAACACAAACAAATGCTGGGGATATATTATTCCGACATTACATTCCAAAAGCAACTTGAAGACACTTTTTACGATTTGCTGGCTTCCAAGAAGATTGGAAAGAAGGTAATCGAGCCATCCTTCTAACGGATCGCCTCCATGAGGAGACCGTTTCGTATGTAGGTGTATAAAGTACTCATAATCCTTCAGAACATGCGCATAACCCACGATAAACGGGGCGATATCCCGGCCCCGGTTTTCAAAGACCCTGACCTCGACAGTTCCGTTTGAATAGGTCTTAAGGGATTCGAGAATGAGAGATTTTTTTTCGGTAGTGTCCGTGGATATAAAGAGATCCGTCTGAAACGGAACGTTCTTTAAATACTGCACGATTTTTGGGAATAGATCGGTGTAATACACGTGGATGATTGCGGCAATGCGGCGCACCGGTGGCGTGTTGAGTTCGATTTGGAAGGGCACCTCCAGGCAGTAATCATTTTCATTGAGGGGGCGAAGACTTGGTACGGCGTCCAAGGCGGTAGTTAGATTTGGAGTATGAATGAGTTGAAGGTGAGGCTCGCGCCCCGATTGGCGGCACGGGGATCGGCCTTGTTGCCGACCCGTTTCGATGTAGTGACGGAAAGGATTGACCCCGCTCGGGATAACATCTTTATTCTTAAGATAGTAATAGGTAGTGTGGAAATCGGCGCGAGGCCTACGCGCTTCCTTCCACCCTGACGTTACATAATGTTTAATTGGATCTAGCTTAGCGTTCTTCACATCCAGATATTCAGAAAGATAATAATTAACGTCAAATTCCGGCGCTATGATAAAATAATCGAGTGCAAGGCTTCTATCCCGCTCATCCGGCGCTTGGGAAAGTCGCCCTTCTTCGCGGCCATGTAGCAGGTAATGGACAAAGGGATTTATTCCGGCTTTTGCAATATCCGGGTTCGAGGCGCGGTAATATAAGGTGTCGAAGTCGGGACGGGGGTTGAAACCTTCGCGCCACCCTTTAACGCAGTAATGTTCAATCGGATCAAGCCCACTATTTATCACTTCTGGATAAGTTGATATATAGAATCTCTTATCGAAATGTTTAATTGGATCTAGCTTAGCGTTCTTCACATCTGGATATTCAGAAAGATAATAATCAACGTCAAATTCCGGCGCTATGATAAAATAATCGAGTGCAAGGCTTCTATCCCGCTCATCCGGCGCTTGGGAAAGTCGCCCTTCTTCGCGGCCATGTAGCAGGTAATGGACAAAGGGATTTATTCCGGCTTTTGCAATATCCGGGTTCGAGGCACGGTAATATAAGGTGTCGAAGTCGGGACGGGGGTTGAAACCTTCGCGCCACCCTTTAACGCAGTAATGTTCAATCGGATCGAGCCCACTATTTATCACTTCTGGATAAGTTGATATATAGAATCTCTTATCGAAGTGCTTTCTAAGTAAACGAGAGGTTGTATTAAAAGGCAGCTTCGCCAAATTGGAAAGCTTCCACAACATGTGTCTATTCGTTCTCGTATTCTTGCGGGGGTATGTAACCTGCAGCATGTCCTAAAATTCTACCTAAATGCAATGTTAGAATGGAACTCTTGCCTACTTCGTAGTGGGAACAATTCGATACCAAGGGCTCTGGCTAAAAAACGGCTGCTCCTTTCAAAACGTTGAGGTTGCTCAAGTGCCGACCGGTTTCTTGCCATAAGTCATAACCCACAGATCGGCATGGCTTTGCGCGATGTTGTCGTAGCCGGCACGCCTAAAATATGTTTCGAGCTCTTGCGGCGTCGAGGTCTTGCTGATTTGGGGGGGTCTTTCCTGTGGTGGAATGGCGCAAACCTCTTCAAAAAAAATCCACCCCTTGTCGGAGGTCAAATCGACATTGTCGACCAGCATTCGTCCCCCGGGTTTCAAAACGCGAAATCCTTCCTTGATATAGCTAAAGCGCTCCCACTCTTCTAGATGCATGAAGACGACGGTGCAATAGACGACATCGATGGACTCGGATGGAATTTCAGAAAGATCGAAACCATTTGTGGCGACCGTGCGGACGTTTTTGAACTCCACCAAGCGCCGCTTGATATGAGAGAGCATATTTTCGGAAACATCTGCGCCGATCCATTCCTTGCAAATAGGGGCGAGCGCCGCCCCAACCCGGCCAACGCCGGCGCCAATTTCCAGCACCACGTCGTCCGGCGAAATTCCGACAAGCTGTTGAAGCATGTTCTTTGTGGCGTCGCCGTGCAACCTATAAAGCTCTTCGTCCGAGAAGCCGCTGACGGCAAGTTTGGCGTCATCCTCGGAGCCGGACATGGCGTTCCAAGTGCCTTTGTAATCGCTTCTGTTGAGTTTGACGTGCGGCACATTTTGCGGCGGCGCAGCGGATTCAACACGCGGGCTGGTCTGAACTGAAGAGTTCACCTGATTGTTCATGCGATTCCCCTGAAGGCAACTGCTTTTGTCGTCGACGCGACTCCGATTGTCGGTCGGCAGTCCCTCTTCAATATT
The DNA here is from genome assembly GCA_963706215.1 of uncultured Alphaproteobacteria bacterium. Classification (GTDB taxonomy): domain Bacteria; phylum Pseudomonadota; class Alphaproteobacteria; order Rhizobiales; family Beijerinckiaceae; genus Methylocapsa. The sequence goes on from OY970154.1 coordinate 2,850,876, forward strand.
GCTCGCCCAATAATCCCGAAAAATGTCGATGGCGTTTTGATGCGGGCAAATCGCCGCTCGAACTTATTTTCCAGCATCTCCGGTGCCTCGATTATTAGGGTATGGCGTCATGTTGCCGGCAATGTGACGAAATCGCACCCCCCTGCCGATCTAGTGTATAGTCTCGCGCAACGCTTTACAATATGATCCGGGACGTGTATACTGCGCTGCATGTGGACAGGCAGCCCGGCGCTCGACATGGCGCCCGCGGACAAGGCGATCTTGGCACGGCTGGTGCGTTCCGGCAAGACGGAGCAGCGGATCGCGTTGCGGGCGCGGATTATTCTGGGCGCGGCCGAAGGAAACTGAATAACTACCGGCTGACGCCGGTAGGTTCGTGCGCTTGAAGATACTGAAGTATGACATCGTCCGTGATGTTGCCACTCGGGGTGGAGAAGTAGCCGCGAGCCCAGAAATGCCGCCCCCAGTAGCGCTTGCGCAAGTCCGGGAACTCCGTCTGCACCCGATGCGATGACCGTCCCTTGACGCGCCGCACGAAGCCGCTGACCGCGATATGCGGCGGGATTTCCACGAACATATGGACACGTTCCCGCGACAAAACCCCGGAGACGATCTGGACGCCGAGTTCCTTGCACACCTGCCGGATAATCGTTCGTATCCGCTCCCGCAACGCGCCTTCCCGCACCTTGTAGCGATACTTCGTGATCCAGACGATGTGATAGCGATGGTGAAAAACCGTGTGACTCCCGCTTGTGTAGCTCATGGACTGACTCCTCAAAATGGGCGTTTCTCCCACGCGGGACGCCCATTTTAAGGAGTCAGTCCATGAACAAAAAAACGGCTAAAGCCTCTTCCCATCTGAAGACGGGGGTTTAAATCCAAAAAACGGACAATGAAAAAGAGCTTTTCATCACGTTTTGTGACCATGCGGCAACGCCGTATGGGACGAAAGCAAATGGCTATTCAATCTTCCGTCCTCGCGACTTCATAGGGAGAAAACAAAATCTGGTACCAGCCAAATTCGGATTTGCCGCGGCGGCAATTCTGGCCTCAACTCTCGGCTTTGCACGTCTGACCCACGCGGCGCCTCTCGCCGGCGTGGCGGACACGGTCATCGCGGTCCAGAGGACCCAAAGGGCTGCCGAGACAGATGGCCTAATCCAAAGGGCTCGTCACCATGGGTATGCTCATAAGGATAAGATGAAGATGGAGCACCATCATCACTACCACGAGCACCATGCAATGTAGGCGTTGCGCGGCTTGCCTTGAAGGACATCGGTGTCTTCGTGTGAACGAAGGCACTCGTGCAACAGGTTACGCAACACCCAAACGCTTCACCATTCGATCATTGCCACGCCTCTATGGATGGCCTCCGCGGCCGCGGCGAAACCCTCTCCATCGTGAAGCACGAGCGGCGGCGCGATCGTGAGCGGCGCGCGGCTGCCTTTTTTCCCGCGCACGAGAATGCGCCCTGCCTCGATCTCGCGCCGCGGATAAACCGGCAGTACCGCGATACCGCCGGTGCGCCCCGCCAGGGTTTGCAGGATAAGACGCAAGGCATCCGGACGATGAATCAGAATAAATAATCCGCCGGGCGCAACCAACGCCAGCGAGGCCACGATCCAGGCGGCAAGCGCGCCCTCGATTGGCATGACATGCGCGCGCCGTTTTCGAGGGTCCGGCGAAAGCCGCGCCAAGCCCGGATCGAGAAAAGGCGGATTGGTAATGACGAGACCGGCGCTTTCGTCGCGCAAGCCCGCGCCGCGCCTGCTCGCCTTCGACAAAAGATCGGCTTCAAGGACATGGCCTCGGCCCGCGAGGTTATTTTGCAGGAGATTCGCGCGGGCCAATCCGGCGAGGAAGGGGTCATTCTCCAATAGGCCAATGCGCGCGCCGGGCCGCGCCACCGCTAGGGCCAAACCGGCGGCGCCAACGCCGGCGCCAACGTCGATGGCAAGGCCGGAAAAATCGGCCGGAGCCGCCGCCGCGAGAAGCACGGCGTCGGTGCCGCAACGGTGGCCTTCGGCCGGCTGACAAAGCAGGAGCCGGCCGCCGAGAAACGCATCGGCGACGACCGGCGGCGGGCGATCGCCAACTGCCTCAACCATCGCGCAATTCCGCGCCGAGCCCTGCCTCCGCCAACGCCCTCCGCGCGCGCGCCGCGGAATCTACCGCGACAAGCACCCGGCGCGGCAAAAAGGACAAAGATCCTTCGAGCGCGCTCATATGCCGGTCGGCGACGAAAACCACAAGGCCGATTTCCGCGAGAATTGCCTCAACCCGCGAAATCAACACAAGGTCGTTGGTGCGCAGAAGCTCGATCAATCCGCCTCCAACACAATCGCGATGGCGCCAAAACCGGCGCGCGGAACGGCATCCCATCGTGTAACGATTTCGGGCTTTTTATCAGTCCCGCGCGCACTTGCCTTGGCATTTGTTCCATGCTGGGCATTAACGCAATCTAGGGTTTGCCCGCCAGCCCTTTGCGGGGGAAAACAGACCCGGCGAGACCGGCCGAATCGCGCTCCTAGTTGCGAAGCGTCCAGCCGCGCCCTAATAGAAGCGCTAAGCCGCGCCTTAACGAGTGCCGCCGATATTCGGAGAATTCAAGCTTGGGCGTTGTCATCCCCCTCGACGAAAAAATGCAGGAGCCCGGCATCGACGGGCTGCTCGCCTTGGTGGAGCAGGATATGGAACGCGTCAATCAGACGATCCTTTCCCGCGCGGCCTCCAATGTTTCCATGATCCCCGAAGTCGCCAACCATTTGATCTCGTCGGGCGGCAAGCGGCTGCGTCCGATGCTTACCTTGGCGACCGCCGGGCTTTGCGGCTATGCCGGGGCGGGACATATCAAGCTCGCCGCCGCGGTGGAATTCATGCACACCGCCACGCTGCTCCACGACGATGTCGTGGACGAGAGCGACATGCGCCGGGGCAAGCTCGCGGCGCGCATGCTATGGGGCAACGAGGCGAGCGTTCTCGTCGGCGACTTCCTCCTCGGCCAGGCTTTCAAAATGATGGTCGAGGTGGGCTCCCTCCCCTGCCTCGATACGCTCTCGTCCGCGGCCGCCGTCATCGCCGAAGGCGAAGTCATGCAGCTGTCCGCCGCCAAGGATACCGCGACGAGCGAGGACGATTACCTCGCGGTGATCCGTGCCAAGACGGCCGCCTTGTTCGGCGCCGCTTCGGAAGTCGGCGCCTTGCTCGGAGGGCGGCCGAAGCCCGAGATCGCGGCTTGCCGCGGCTACGGCCTGAACTTCGGCATCGCGTTCCAGCTCATCGACGACGCGCTCGACTACGGCGGAACATCCGCCAAACTCGGCAAGAATACCGGCGACGATTTCCGGGAAGGGAAGATAACCTTGCCGGTCGTTCTGTCGTTCCGGCGCGGTTCGCAAAAGGAACGGGAGTTCTGGCGCCGCACCCTGGAGCAAGGCCAAATCGCCGAGGGCGACCTCGAGACCGCGATCGCGACCATGCACAAGCACCGCGCGCTCGCGGACACCATCGAGCGAGCCCGCCATTATGGCGCGATGGCGCGCGACGCCCTGGAGCTGTTTCCTGCCACGGCGTGGAAATTCGCCCTGAGCGACGTCATCGATTTCTGCGTCAACCGCGCCTATTGATCGTCCCGCGGCACCGGTTCGCCGATCGAGAGCCGATCCTACCTTGACAGCTGCCACCGCGCAATCGAGCCCCTCGATCCGCCCCATTCTGGCACGCTCCTAGCCCACCACCAGTAACCTGTTCTCAAGCTTACCAAGCAATAAACATTGTCGGCAGGCGCCATGGCCTGCGACGAGCGTGAGACGCGCATGGGTTATTCGCGGACCGGTTGGGCGGCGGGCGCCATTGCGCCATGGTGCCTTGGCATGGCGCTTGCCGTCTCGATGAGCGCGGATGCCGGCCAGGAAGCCGCGTCCGGTGCGTCTTTCGCGCCTTTACCTTGGCGCGCGCTGGCGCCGCCCGCCGTGTTGGTCCCGGCGCAACCGCCGGCGCTTGGCCCCGATTTCGGCAAGTTCCCGGGCGAGGCACGAAAGGTCTTGCGACAGGCGAGTCTGTCGATCGGAGGCGGCGAAGAATTCAAGCGTCTGCCCGATGAAATCGAACCGCGCGCCGATTTGAAACGCAATGCCCGGCGGTTTCCAGAGGTCGACCGCAGCAACAAGGGAGATCCCTGGGCCGGTCTACGGCCGGCATTCGACACGCGACTTCGCGATTCCCAAGGCCTCGCCAAAATCCGCGCCGACGATCTGATTTTCCGTCATGACGAAATCCGGCCGGCGGGTGCTTTCGCGGTTCCGGACGACGAAGCATCCGGCCCCGACAGCGGCTTCGAGCCATGGCCCGCCGGCGACAGTCCGGTAACGGCGTATTCCAGCGCCGAGGCGTCGCCGGGCCGGGACGGGTCCGCGATGACGATGCGGCCAGCCACGATCAACGAGCGGCTGATGCAAGGGGCGACGCCCGCGATCCGCCGCGCGATCGCGCTCGGATCGGCGACGCCCGCTCCGGCGGATTCGGCACCGGTCGAGGTCGTGGCGCTCCCTGGGGTGCCTCAAACGCCCGGTATCGGCGAGATTCCCGCGACGGGGGTGCGGCCAAATTACGCGGCGCTCATCGATCGGGACAAATCGGCGCGGGAAAATCGCTGCCTTGCCGAAGCCATCTATTTCGAAGCCCGCGGCGAATCCGGGGAAGGTCAGGCGGCGGTTGCACAGGTTGTCTTGAACCGGGTCTCGAGCGGGCTTTATCCGGCGACGATCTGCGGCGTTGTCTACCAAAACCGGAGGCATTACAACGCTTGCCAGTTCTCTTTTGCCTGCGAAGGCAAATCCCTGCGCATCGACGAACCCGATGCTTGGCGGCAGGCGGTCCGCATCGCCGGCGAAATGACAAACGGCAAGACCTATGTCTCCGATATCGGCGACTCGACCCATTATCATGCCAGTTATGTCCGGCCACGCTGGGCAAGAAGACTTGAAAAAATGGACGTTATTGGGCATCATATTTTCTATAAGCCAAGGCCTGGGCAGAGCTGATCATTCGCGGTTTCGCGCCAACCCGTCCGAACGGCCGCCCCGAGCGATTTGGATTTGCCTCCGGCACCGGAGTGTCGTCCCTACCGTGAAACCGGGTTCAAATTAGCCGGGGCACCGCAAAACGGCCATGTTCGTCGCGAGACATAACGTGATCGCACCTCTGGCGGCCGGACTATCGCCTCTTGCACGGAAAGACGGTTATATGCCGATCAAGTTGAAGTTTGCCCAGAAAGATCATGGCCGGAAAGATCGTGGCCGCCGCCGGGTCTGGCGGGGGTTGGCCGCGCTCTTGCTGCTGGCGTTGACTTTTCCGGCCGCGCTAGCGAGCGCGCAAGCGCGGGCGCGGGAAAATTTGGCCATAGCGGCCCCTTTCGAGGTCGGCGAAAGCCCGTTCGGCAATTATCTCGCCGCGCTTGTCGCGGGCTCCGAGCGCGATACCGTGGCCGCGGCAACTTTCTTTCGCGAGGCGCTGCGGTCCGATCCGCGCAATCCGAATCTGATTGAGCGCGCCTTCGTCGCGGCGGTCTCGAACGGCAATATGCAGGACGCCTTCGGCCTCGCCGAACGCGTGCTCGCGCACGATCCAAACAATAACCTGGCGCGCCTCGCCCTAGGCGTCAAGGCAATCAAGGCGAAGCGGTTCGCCGCGGCGCGCGCCTATTTCGCAACGGGCGGCGCCGGCCAGCAACGCGACATTACCGCAACGCTGCTGACCGCTTGGTCCTATGCGGGCGGCGGCGATACGCGCCGCGCGCTCAACCTCGTCGCTAGGCTCCGCGGCGAAAATTTCGCTGTTTTCCGGGATTATCATGCTGCCCTCATCGCCGACGCCGCCAATGATTCGCAAGAAGCCTCGAAGCGAATCAAGGCGGCCTACGCCGCCGACAAGAACACTCTGCGTCTTGTCGATGCCTATGCCCGTTTCATGGCCCGACACGGCGACCGCGACGAAGCGCTCCGGGCCTATGAGGCCTTCGATCAAATTGTTCCCAACCATCCAATCGTCGCCGCCGCGCGCGCCGACATCAAGGCCGGCAAACCGCTTGAACCGCTGGTCAAGGATGCCGTGGAAGGCGCGGCCGAAGTGCTCTATGGCCTTGGCGCCGCCGGCAACCAGCAAGGCGACGAACTCGCGGCCATGATCTATCTGAGGCTCGCGCTCTATCTCACCCCGCGAAACAGCCTCGCCATCATCACCTTGGGCGATATCTACGAGCGCCTCAAACAGAACGAGCAGGCCATCGACGTTTATGAAATGGTGCCGGAGAAAGATCCCTTGCGCACCACGGCCGATATCCAGACCGGCCAGATTCTCGAAGCCTTGGGCCGCCCGGACGACGCCGCCAAATTTCTCAAGCGGATCGTCGACGAAAACCCAGGTAACGAGGACGCCTTATCCGCGCTTGGCAATCTGCAACGCGCGCACAAGCATTATGCCGAGGCGATCGAAACCTATTCGCGCGCCTTGGCCGCGGCGAGCAAGCCCGAAAAAGCCAATTGGCCAATTTATTATTTCCGCGGGATTTCCTACGAGCGCGAGAAGAAATGGCCGGAGGCGGAGGCCGACCTCGTCCAGGCGCTCGCTCTTTATCCGGACCAGCCCATGGTCTTGAACTACCTTGGCTACAGCTGGGTCGATCAGGGCATGAACCTCGACGAAGCCTTCAACATGCTGCGGCGGGCGGTCGAACTGCGGCCGACCGACGGATATATCGTCGATAGTCTCGGCTGGGCGGATTACAAGCTCGGCCGCAACGACGAGGCGGTGAAGCAACTCGAACGCGCGATCGACCTCAAACCTTCCGATCCCGTGATCAACGACCATCTCGGCGATGCCTATTGGCGCGCGGGACGCAAGCTCGAGGCGCATTTCCAGTGGAACCACGCACGCGACCTCGATCCCGAGCCGGAGGATAAGGTCAAAATCCTGCACAAGATCGAACATGGCCTCGACGACGAGCCAAATCCGTCCGCGGCTCAAACCGAACCGAAGAAAAGCGGCGGCTGATGCGCGCCGCCCAGGGGCACAACTCCAACGCGCCGCGGTAGCGCCATGCGGGATATTGTGAGGCGCACGGCCGGGGCTCGTCCGCCGATGATCGCTTCCAATGAACTTTGACCGCGGCATCCGTCTTGCCCAAAACCCTCACCGAACGCGCACCCGCGAAAATCAATTTGACCTTGCATGTTCTTGGCCGTCGCGCCGACGGCTGGCATACGCTCGAAAGCCTTGTCGCTTTGTCGCGCGGGGGCGATACGCTTAGTCTCGCCGACGGCGAACCGCTCTCGCTTTCCGTCGAGGGTCCGGGCGCGGCGGCCTCGGGCAGCATCGAGGACAATCTCGTTTTGCGCGCGGCGCGTCATTTCGCGCGACGTTATCCGGGCGCCAGGCTCGGCTCGTTCCATCTTGTCAAGCGGTTGCCGGTGGCGGCGGGCCTCGGCGGCGGATCGTCCGATGCGGCCGCGGCGCTGCGGCTGCTCGCCCGCGCCAATGCCGTTTCGCTCGGCGACGTGGGCGTGATCGACGCCGCGCGGGCAACCGGAGCCGATGTCCCGGTTTGTCTCATGGGCCGCGCGCGGATGATGCGGGGGGTGGGCGATGAGCTAGGCCCTTTGCTCGCGCTGCCGCCGCTCATAGGCCTGCTCGTCAATCCGGGCGAGCCGGTCGCCACGAAAGCAGTTTTCTCACTGATGAAGATCGCGCCTGGCGCCGCGACCGGTTTCGGCGGACACCCCAAACTTTATCCAGGAATGCCGACGGACGCATTGATCGCGGCTTTGCGAAAAGGCCGCAACGATTTGGAGGCGGCGGCCTGCCTGCTTGCCCCGGTGATCGGCGATTTGCTTGCTGTTCTTGCCGCCGCGCCCGGTTGCAGCGTGGCCCGCATGACGGGATCCGGCGCGACCTGTTTTGCTCTCTTCAAGGATTGCAGGTCCGCGGCACGGGCGAAGAAAGCAATTCGTCGCGTCCATCCATCCTGGTGGGCGAAGACGTGCGTTTTGAGCTGAGGCACGCGAATTAAGCGGTATTCGGGTATGATAAATTTCTGGCAAAGGGAGACTGTCATGAACAACCGAGATATCGAAACAGACCGGGCCGATAGGCCGGGCCGTTTCGTCAAAGCTAGAAGCGAGCCGGCGTGACTGACCGGATTGGGCGCCGTTTCCGGCGTCCCCTCCCCAACAGTTCTTGCGTCGGCTGATTCGCAACCAAGCCGCGCCACGCCTGGCCGACTTGAATCGAGCTTAAACGTTGGTGCTCGTCTTGCGGCGCAGCCGGACGACGACGTCCACCTTGATGATTTCATAGCCCTCCGGTGGCGTGACATCGCCGGCAAATTTCATTCCTTCGAGAGGAATATCCACGATCTCGCCGGTATCTTCAAAAAAGAAATGGCTATGATCGCTCGTATTCGTATCGAAAACCGTTTTTGTACCGTCGATTGCGAGCCCGCGCACGATGCCAACTTCGGAGAAGAGATTAAGCACATTATAAACTGTCGCCAGCGAAGCAGGCATTTTCAAAGCATTGGCTTCCGCCGCCAAGGTATCGGCGGTCACATGCCTATTGCCTTTGCTGAAGAGAAGTCTCGCGAGACCTAGACGCTGACGGGTGGCCCGCAGACCATATCGCTCCAAAAGCGATCTATGCGGGTATTTGCTAGGCGGCGCGTCCGCCGCAAAACTACCCTGCGAAAATTCTGCCATGCCCCAAGCTTTCCAAAATACCGCCCTTCGCGCCGCGCGCGGCGGGGCATTGGGTCAACCCGGATCGCGGCCAGTCATTTCGCCGGTTGCCCAATTTGACAATATTACATCGCGGCGCGAAATTATTCAATGCCATGGATTGGCTCTTCGTATTGGGCCGTTGGCCACGATGGCTTGACGCCGGCGGCGGTCCGTTTCATGCACGGGTAACATTGGCCTCGATCTATGCGGGAATTACGGACTCGATGAACGGCGATTTGGGCCGCGCGATGAGGAGGATACGTCAAGAATGACGCCAGTGGCAAACAATTCCGGGAGCGGAACCTCGCAAGAAGCGGCAAGTTTGCGCGCGTCGCCGCGGCTTTTCGAAAACTCCCTGCTTGACAAATTGTCGCGCGTCCATTGGTCCACACCGCTGTTTGTCTATTTGCCTTTGGTTTTCGTCCTCGCGGGCTTGAGTCTGAAAGCCTACGACGCTGGGCTCGTCCTTTGCGCCACGGCGCTTGGGTATTTCATTTGGACCCTGGTCGAATATTTCGGCCACCGCTTGCTGTTCCATTGCGTGTTTCCCAGCCGTTTGGGCGCGAAAATTCATTTCCTGATCCATGGCGTCCATCACGTGCATCCCAACGATCCGCTGCGCCTCGTCATGCCGGTGTTGCTCAGCGGACCGATCATGCTGCTTGCCTATGCCGTCGTGCGGCTTCTGTTCGGCCTGCCCCTAGGTTATCCGGTGCTGACGGGTTTTATGATCGGCTATCTCGCCTATGACATGGTGCATTACTATGTGCATCATGGCGAGCCCAAGACCCGTTTGGGCCTGACTTTGCGGCGTCTCCACATGCTGCATCATTTCCGCGATCCGGAGCGCGGCTTCGGGGTCAGCGTGCCCTGGTGGGATTATGTTTTTAAGACCGCGCATGTCCGCGCGGAGCGCGGCGGGACCGGCCCTTGAACGTGGAAACGGTGGGCTCGCGCGGGATCCGGATTGAGGTCCGGAGCGCCTCGTGGCGGCGACTCGCCAAGCTCGCATAGGCTAATCTGGCAGCGCTCTAGCTATCGTGGTTGTTTTTTTCCTCCAAACGCGCCTTGAGCGCGAGCAGTTTCGCGAAAGGCGAGTCCGGGTCCGGCGGCCGTTCGCTGGGCTTCTTCTCCCTGGCGCCAACACGCCCTTCCCTGCGCTCGCCCGTGCCGCCGCGGTTCTGCTCTCCCGCGTGCTTCCGGCCGCGCTGGCCTCCGAAGCGCGGCCTCTGTTCGCCTTCCCTCCGCTCGCCGCCGTCCTTGCGGCGATCTTGGAGAGCGTCCCGCCGGGAGACGGTTTGCACGTCCGCAAGCGCCGCCTTTCCGGCTCCCTCGCCACCGGGCGATTCCGCGGCCGCCCCGGCGCGAGGGATCGCCAGTTGTGCGGTTGTTTCCAGCGTGGCGGTATCGCAAGCTCCGGCGGGCGTTCTTTCGCGCCGCTCGAAATGTCTTTTGTGCATCCGCGTCTCGGGCCTGCGCGCATGATGATGCAGCCGGTGCGGCCGCCAGATTTCGATCAATGGCTCGTCGACCGGCGGCAGCGGCTCCGAGGAACTTTTTGCCCCACCCGCCTCCGCGGCGCCGGTTTCGCTCGTCTCCACCCCGCTTGCGCCCGCCGGCCGCGCATCCGGGAGGACGGCCGGGCACGGCGGGTCTGAAGTGACGGCGGCCGGAATTGCGTCCAGCCCGGGCGCGGCGCCGCCCGCCGGTTCGACCGGTTGCCCCGTGCAAGCGCGCGGTTCGGCCGGTTGCTCCTTGGCTTGCGTATCTGGGCCCGCGGCCAAACCGCACTCCGGTGTTGGCTCAAGTCCGGCCGCGGCGCGCAAAGCCACGGTGATCGGCGGACCTTTGCGGTGCTCGGGCACATAGCCAAGCGCGCGCAGGATCGAGGCGAAGCTATCGCCAGAACAGCCGGCAAGCGAGGTCATCGCGACCGTGACAACGAAGCCGTCGCCATCGGCCGCGCCCGGCGGCGGATCGCCCGGACTGACGCCGGGCCGATAGCTTACCGCCGGACGGATCAAATCGGCGAGGCGCTCCAAAATATCGACGCGCACCGCGCGATCCTCGCAGACGCGGAACCCGGCCGCCCGGTACAAATTCCTTTGAACATCCTTGCCGGCGGCCAAGGAGGTGCGGCCGGAGGCGGCAAGATGAAGGACGTCGTCGAGACCCTTGACCGCGTCGCCGCCATGCTTCAAGGCATAAAGCTGCGCGGCGAGGGCGCGCGGGGCGGGCTTTATCAAATTCGGCAGATAGAGATGGTAGGCGCCGAAGCGGACGCCGAACTTCCGTAGCGCGGCCCGGGCGTCCTGGGAAAGGCTCTTCACCTCGTCGGCCACGCGCGCGCGATCGAGAACGCCGAGGGATTCGGCGGCGTGGAACGCAATGCCGCGCGCGATCCCATCGAGCCCCTCGCCTTTTTCGAGATCGGCAAGCGGCCCGAGAAGCTTTGCGACATGCTGGGCAAGCCAAGCATCGAGCCGCCGCTGGACCGTTGCGAGCGCCTGGCCGGTCAATTGTTCGTCCGCCAGAATCGACACCCGCGGCTCGAGCACATGCGCGCCCGCGCAGATCTTGCCGATAGGCTCGCCAAGCCAGCGGATGATTCCGTCATTGGCAAGTAGGAAAGCTTCGTCGACGGCCTCGCTCACCCGTCCCGCGCGGCCCTCGATTTCGCTCGCCAACGCCTTTTGCGCGGCGGCGTTCAGAGCCTTCGCGGCTTCGCCCGCCGCCTCCGGGTCGGCCGTGAAGCAAAAACCATTGAGCTGGCCGACGTGCTGGCCCTCGACCAACACATCACCGCTCGGGGTGACCTTGGCCTCCAACATGGCGTTCTCCCTTAGGCGGCGCATGAGAACGCTCGTCCTGCGGTCAACGAACCTTTGGGCGAGACGTTCATGCAAGGCGTCCGACAACTTGTCCTCTACCCGACGCGCGGCGTTCTGCCAATGGGCGGGATCGCGCAGCCAGCCGGAACGGTTGGCAATGAAGGTCCAGGTTCGTATCTCGGCGAGCCGCGCCGACAGAGTGTCGAGATCGCCGTCGACGCGGTCCTGCGCCGCAACATGGCAGGCGAACCAATCGTCCGGGATTTGACCCGCGCGGACGACAAAGCCAAAGACCGAAAGCACGAGTTCCGCATGCGCCGCCGGCGACAGCTTACGATAATCGGGGATTTGGCAGCATTCCCAGAGGCGCGCGATATCGGCCCTGGACTTCGCCGCCCGCACCGCCTTTTCGTCGCGGGAGGCGATGTCGAGCACCATCTGGTCTTCGGCAAGCGGCGCTCTGATGAGGCCTTGCTCCTTCGGCAGAGTGTCGAGCGAGGCGGCAAGACCCGCAATAGAGGAAAAATCGAGGTCCGTATTGCGCCATTGCAGCATCCGCACCGCGTCGAAGCGATGCTCCTCCAACGCTTCGACAAGCTCGGCGTCGAAGGGGGCGCAGCGCCCGGTCGTCCCGAAAGTCCCGTCGCGGAGGTGGCGGCCCGCGCGGCCGGCGATCTGACCGAACTCGGCGGGCGTCAGGCGCCGGTGCTGCCAGCCGTCGAACTTCCGGGCGGCCGCGAAGGCGATGTGATCGACGTCGAGATTGAGCCCCATTCCGATCGCGTCGGTGGCGACGATGTAATCGACATCGCCATTTTGATACATGTCCACCTGGGCATTGCGGGTGCGTGGCGAGAGCGCGCCGAGGACGACGGCCGCGCCGCCGCACTGGCGCCTGATCCATTCGGCGATTGCATAGACATCCTCGACGGAAAAGGCGACGATCGCGCTGCGGCGCGGCAGGCGGGTCATTTTCTTGTCGCCCGCGAAACTCAGCCTGGAAAGGCGCGGGCGCGCAAAAATCCGGGCGCCGGGCAAAAGGTCGCGCACGGCGCGGTGCATGGTCGCGGCACCGATCAGCAAAGTCTCCTCGCGCCCACGCCGGTGTAGCAGCCGGTCGGTGAAGACATGGCCGCGGTCGAGATCGGCGCCAAGTTGAATTTCATCCACCGCGACGAAAGCGAGGTCGAGGTCGCGCGGCATCGCCTCGACGGTCGAAACCCAGTAGCGCGGCGATTCCGGCTTGATTTTTTCCTCGCCGGTAATGAGCGCGACAGCGGCCGTGCCGGCTTTTTCCACCGCGCGGTTATAGACCTCGCGCGCGAGCAGCCTGAGCGGCAGGCCGATCATCCCGCTGGAATAGGAAAGCATCCGCTCGATGGCGTAATGCGTCTTGCCGGTATTGGTCGGCCCGAGCAGCACGTTCACGCCGCTGGCGCGGTCCGGCGAATAGGCGTTGGCGGCCGGAAAGGAAATGTTCATTGGTTAACCGGCGCGGGAAAACGATCGGGTGCGTGCGGCAGCGGTGACGGTTCATGGTTACCCGGCTGCAACACCGCGAGATTTGCCTGAAACGGCCCAACCTCTTGGGCCCATCGCCGCTCAGGCGATAGATAGGCCGCGATTGGAACGGCGGCACCCCGGAAGGAAGCCTTTCGCGCTTACCTCCCTTCTTGGGCCTTCTGTATCACAACGGCGCTTTTATGTATCACAATGAGGCCGCCGCAGGCACATTGTTTACGGGTCGAACGGGAGACGAACGAATCGCGCCCGAATCGCTGACTTGCCGTAAATCCTTGTTTGTTCACCACAATATATGGAAATGAAAGACGAGCTATCCCCAGGAATTGTGGGATCCGCCGTGGTTGGCGGCCCTGAAGCCCTGAACGCGCAGGACTCCGAAGGCCCTTTCTGTCAATAGGACTTTACGGCGATTTTCGACGTTGGCCGGAACCGGAAACCCCGGCCCGCGCCGATTAGGCGGCGGTCGTCGCGAGATGCGTTTCCGCCTCCGAATGTGAAAAATAGAGCCGCAGGATCCGATCTCGATAGGCGACGAGATTGCCGTGGCGCTCCGCCGCGGTACGGATCTGCGTGTCGAACACCGGCGTAAGGAAACTCGCGACGAAGGCGAAGACCGTGGCATCCGCCCCACAGGGCTCTTCACCCATCAAAAACGCCTTGCCCCCGATAAGGGTGGCAAGTGCATCGAGGTCGGCAATCGCGAGGGCGTCCCGCTCGGCTGGCGTGTGGCGCCCAAAGCCTTGCAAATTCAATGTCTTCGTCACTTTACGGCGAACCAGGCTTTGCACGATCGGCCGGAGCGGCATTGGCACGGCCTTGAAGAAAAGCGCCGGCCCCTTGGCAAAATTGGCGTCGTCGAGCCACCGCGTCGCCACCAAGGCCCAATAGAGATGCTCCTCGCACATTTTTTCGATCGCCCAAGCGGTCGCCTTTTGCGCTGCATCGAGCCCGGCATCGAAATCGAAACCGTATTTTTTCCCGATGTGAAAGCGGATGAACGTCGAATCGGCAACGACCAGGCCGTCGTCGTTGATATAAGGCAACTTGCCTTTTGGCGCCTTGCCATACCCGCCGCGATCTTCGCCATACTCAAGACCAGCGAACTTCAAGAGCAGCATGGCTTTGCTGACAAAAGGACTGGCATCTGGAAGCCCGAAGTAAGGCCCAAACGTGTAGAGCGTGATCATGGCAGTGGCCTCCGTCTCTCGTTTGATGCCGCGCCGCCGCTCCATCAATGCGTGGTGGTCGCCGTCAGGTCCGAAGGCTCGACCGAAAATTCAACCGCGTCGATGACGGCGGCGCCGGCCAAGGTCATCAGTGCGACATGGATGGGCACGACGACATGCGCCCGCTCGATCGGCGCGAGCCAAGCCTCGATGTCCCTGTTTTCGGCCATGAATTTTGTCGATTTGGAGTCCCGCTTGTGACCGGAGACGGGCGTGTAGCGCGCGGTGCAGACCGAAACCGGACCGGAGTATCCGTGGACCGCCACGTGTCTTACGCCGACAAAGTGAAGCGTGACATCGAATCGGACATAGCCGTCGTAGACCGGGATCGTCCGGTTGCACGCGGCGGGACCGACCAGAGGTTGGCCTTCGGGAACCGCCATGATCAGGGCGGTCGCCGGATCGAGAATGTTGCGCTTGTTCGCCGCGGTGACCGGCACCCTACCTTCCTTGTCCTCGAAAGGCGGGAAGATCTCCACGGCCTTGACGTTTCCGGCATCGAGCGCCATGCGCACCGTCCGGATCCCTTGGGAATTGGCGGACGTCGTAGCATAGGTGGAGGGCGCAACGCCGCCTTTGCGCAAAGCTCCAGTCGCGGCGAGCGCCAGCTTGACATTCGAGACCATCGCCGCGACGCCGATCAGCTTGACATGGAGATCGATCCGGTAGCTTGCCGGACCGAGCGACCCCGCCGCCGCCGCCTCCCCAATAGGAAAGCCGATGAGGCTCACCGTATAGCGCGCACGGAATTCATCGGCGCGAGCCGAAGCCAGGCCGGGGCCGACGACCAGCGCCCAAACAAGACCGAGCGTAACAAGCAGCGCACGCGTTTTCCCCTTGAAATCAGTCATTTCAGCAACCGCGATCTGCAAACAAAAACTAGAACACGTCGTAAATCCGCCGCTTTCATGACTCGAAAGCCAGCGAATCGCATCGCCCAAGGTGGCATCATATCAGAATCACGGGTAAACGCCATCGCCACGCCAACAGCGGCCAAGGCAACTTGGGCGCGGAAAAAGGCGCATATGTGCTCGACGAGATGCTGCTCTCAGCGTCCGTCCCGAAAGTTGTTGAACCAAATGAGTCAGTTGTGATTATGGGATGGCCCGCCGCTTTCGCCGCGATCCGTTGGGATCGTGGTTTGTTTGAGAGAGAGGAGCGGACCGATGGACATCTTCATCATTGGGATTGATCTTGATTGTCCGTTTTTTGGATTTAAACCCCCGTCTTCAGACGGGAAGAGGCTTTAGCCGTTTTTTTGTTCATAGGCTGACTCCTTAAAATGGGCGCTTCCCCGCGCGGGGAAGCGCCCATTTTAAGGAGTCAGCCTATGAACTACACAAGCGGGAGTCACACGGTTTTTCACCATCGCTACCACATCGTCTGGATCACGAAGTATCGCTACAAGGTGCTGGAGGGCGCGTTGCGGGAGCGGATACGGACGATTATCCGGCAGGTCTGCAAGGAACTCGGCGTCCAGATCGTCTCCGGGGTTTTGTCGCGGGAACGTGTCCATATGTTCGTGGAAATCCCGCCGCATATCGCGGTCAGCGGCTTCGTGCGGCGCGTCAAGGGACGGTCATCGCATCGGGTGCAAACGGAGTTCCCGGACTTGCGCAAGAGGTACTGGGGGCGGCATTTTTGGGCTCGGGGCTACTTCTCCACCACGAGCGGCAACATCACGGACGATGTCATACTTCAGTATCTTCAGGAGCACGAACCTACCGGCGCCAGCCGGTAGTTATTCAGTGGAATTGATCTTGGCAAGAACTCTTGCGGCCTGGCGGGTTTGGACGCTTCGGGCCGGATTGTTTTGAGGCGCCGGATGCGGCGAAGCCCGCTGGAGAGCTTCGTCAAGAGCCCCGGGCGTTGCGTCGTTGCGATGGAGGCGTGCCGCGGCGCGCGCCATTTGGGCCGGGTGTTCGCCGCGCCGGACACGAGGTCCGCCGGATGCCGCCGGAATATGTGCGCCCCTATGTGAAGGCGCGGAAGAACGGCGATCTGGATGCCGCGGCGATCGCGGCGGCGGCGAGCCGGCCGGCGATGCGGTTTGCCGAGGTCAAGAGCCAGGCGCGGCCGGACATTCAGGCGCTGCACCGGGCGCGCGAACGCTTGGTGCCGGAGCGCACCGCGTTGATCAACCATTTGCGAGCGCTGCTGCTGGAGCGCGGGATCGTGGCGCCGCAAGGCCGGCGCAAACCGGAAGAACAGCTTCCGGCTTTCGCGGATGAAGATGGGATCGAGGCATCGAGCCCGCGCGTCCGGGTTCCGAGCGAAGACCCGCGCGCCGAATGGCGGGCGCTCAACGAGCGTATTGCGGCCTTTGACAAAGAGTTTGTCCAAATGGCGCGGAACGGTGAGATATAAAGGCCTGGATTCGATCCATCGGTCAACGCCTGCCAATCCAAGGGCAATCGCATTTCAAAATTGTGCCAGCAAGATGGAGAGATATGCGTCATCCCAGCCGGCGCGCTTGAGTTTTCCGCGCAAGGACCCCTTTGATCCTTCCTTTTGCATGGCGTTCATCGCCATGTGCCGGAGAACAGCCAGATTGTGCGGGCCGTTGCCCAAACGGGTTCTGTCCTGATCCTCGTTCATGATGACGTCGAGCCGCCAATGCAGGCGGTTCTCGACGCCCCAATGCTGGCGGACGACCTCGTTCAAGCGTTCGGGGGATAGCGCGGCGCTCAGCAGGTAATAGGCCGTCTCGGTCGTGGTTTTGGTGGGGGTTTCACGGGTGCGGACAACCTTGCCGATGGCGGCAAGGCCGGGCCATTGATGGTCCTTCTGCAACCAGGCGATATCGGTTGAGACCGTGGCCGTGCGGGTCTCGATGCGACCGTGATCGGCATCGACGGCCGACTTGGCCGTGGCGGCCAGCTCAGCGGGATCGTCGAGATACAGACCGGCGTCCGCGTGCAGTTTGCCCTGGTTTCCCTTTAAGGCCAGCGCATAATCGCCGCCTTGTTTCACGATCTGTTGGGCGATCGCGCGCTGGCAGTTGAGCGCATCGACGGTCACGATCGCGCCCTTCAGCGACAACATCTCCAGCAGTTTTGGCACGGCGGTGATCTCGTTCGATTTCGCGTCAGTCGCGATTTGCGCCAGCACCAAGCGTTGCTCGCAGCCCCAGGCGCTGACCATGTGCAAGGCCGATTTGCCGCTGGCGCTGTCGAACGAGCGGCGCAACACCTTCCCATCAATGGCGATAACACCCTGGCATTGCTCGGAAAACCTCGCCATAAACCGCTGAAAAACGGCACGAAACTGATCCGGATCGAGCCGGCGGAACAGCCGGCTGAAGGTGTCGTGGCTGGGCAGTCCGTTGGCCAGATTGAGGAAGCCGCGCAAATACGGCTCCTTCGCCTTCGCGAACAGCGCCATGTCCACCGCGCCTTGCCCGCCACACAGGACCGCGCAAAAAGCGATCACCAAAAGCTCGTTGAAGTCGTGAAGAGCCGCGTTCCCGGTTCGCGGATCGTCCAACTCCTCCCAGCACGCAGCAAACTGATCCATCGTCGTCTCCCGAGGCATGATTCTCACGCGAATCGGTAGACTCCATCAGGCTATTGCCCGCAAGTCCCGCTGCTTTCGTCAGACCTTTCTCAAATGCGATTCCCCTGGGATTTCGCCATTCATCCAACGGCGGAAATTCGCCGCCAAGGGATGAATGGCAGGTTGCGATGTCCCGCGGCAGCGCCCGAAATCTCAAATCCCAACTTTTACAGACGAGACGGCGCGGCGCCTGACGGAGATTCCCGGGACCGGGACGATCGACGCGACGGCGCTGGCCGCCGCCGCCGGCAACGCTCACGCCTTCCGGCGCGGCCGTGACATGGCGGCGTGGCCCGGACTGACGCCGCGCCAGATGACGGCCGGCGGCAAGCCGCGCCTGCCCGGCCTTAGCAAGCGCGGCAATCGCTATCCTCGAAAGAACCTGATCCATGGCGCGCGAGCCGTGCTGCCTTACCTTGTCGAGCGGGAGACGCCTCTTGGCCGGCGGGCGCGCGGCCTTCTGGCGCGAGCGCCCAAGAACGTTGCCGCCGTTGCGCTGGCGAGCCAAGCTTGCGCGTATCGCTTGGGCGGTCCTGATCTCGCCCGCTGGCTCGCCGCCCGGAAAGAGGTCGTCCAAGTCTTGCATCCGGCGCTTCCCTCCTGCCCGGGGCACACCTTTTGGGAGCGCGTGTACGCGGCGGAGCAAAAGTCGGCCACGGAGCGGCGGCGTTTTGCGGCTGCGTGGCGGAGTAAAACCCGGCCACTTTCGAGGCCGAACCTTTTCGAAGTCTGATTCGATGAGGGGTGGCCGGGGATGTTCGCGGTGGAGATTTACGCAGCGGTTCGACGGTTTGTTTTCGTCGAAGGGAAGAGCCGGCGCGAGGCGGCGCGGGTCTTTGGTCTGAGCCGGGATACGATTGCCAAGATGTGCCGCTATTCGGCGCCGCCCGGGTATGTCCGATCCAAGCAGCCGGAGCGGCCAAAGCTCGGGCCGCTTGTTCCGGTTATCGACGCGATCCTTGAGGCCGACAAGATGGCGCCGCCGAAGCAACGGCATACGGCGAAGCGGATTTTCGAACGGCCGCGGCTCGAACACCGTTTTGCCGGCGGCTATACGGTCGCGAAGGATTACGTTCGGATCGCCCGCGGCCGGCCGCGCGAGGTCTTCGTGCCGCTGGCCCATCCGCCCGGCCATGCCCAAGTCGATTTCGGCGAATGCATTGGCATCACCGGCGGCGTGCGGATGAAGCTGCATGTGTTTTGTTTCGACCTGCCGCAGTCTGACGCTTGTTTCATCAAGGCCTATCCGGCGGAGACCACGGAAGCTTTTCTTGACGGGCAGGTCTCGGCATTTGCTTTTTTTGGCGGCGTGCCGGTCTCGATTTTGCATGACAATCTCAAAATCGCGGTGGCGAGGATTCCCGGCGACGGCAAACGCCAGCGGACCCACGCCTTCACCGAACTCGTCAGCCATTATTAAGCGGTTCATAAATATGGGAACATTCACGCGGCGTATTTGAGCGAAGGTTTCTGAAAAAAGGAGATAATTTTCCAGGGGTCGTTTTGCAGTTGGCGCATCGATGATCGAACCTTGCGCTTGAAGCCCTCCCTGCTGGTGACAGCCATGCGGCCGGCGGTGTCCGCTTTCAGATGCTTCCACACCAGCTCGTCGGGATTGCGGTCCGGCGAATAGGGCGGCAGATAAAACAGCCGCAGCTTTCCCTTCAGGGTTTCGACAAAAGTTCTTGTTTTCTTCGCGACGTGTGCGGGTCCGCGATCAACGATCAAAAAGATCTCGTGCTTGGCCCCGGCAATCAATCGCTTTAGGAACTCGATAAACACCGCAGCGTTGACGCCGCCTTGTTGCTTGATCATGAAGCGCATGTGGCCGCGCGAGGAGATCGCTGAAAGCAAACTCACGCCATGGCGAGCGCCGGTGGCCTCGACAATGGGCGGTTCGCCTTTTTTACCCCAGGTGCGCCCGGCATGGTGATCGGAACGGATGTGGGCGGCATCGCCAAAATAGATGTCAGCTCCTTGTTGTTGCGCCATTCTCTCGATTCCCGGGTATTCTTTCTTGAGCCACTGCTGCACGAGGGCTTCGTCACGTTCCCATGCCCGGTGCAACGGCTTTTGACAAGTGACGCCGAGCTGAGCCAAAAGCCGCCCCACGGACGCCGCGCTCAACACCACATCGAACTTATCCTTGATCAGCTTCGCCACCATCGCGCGCGTCCACAGCGCAAACTCAAACTTCAGTTGCAAGGGGTTCTTCCGCGTCACCATGTCGTAAACCCCCTGCAATGCCCGGCCATCAAGTTTCGGCGGACGTCCAGGAACGGGTTTGGCTTTCAGGGCGCCCCAACCGCCGCGCCGGTATTCCGCCAGCCATCTGTACATGGCGGTCCGCCCCACCCCAAAGATCCGGGCAACCGCCTCGGGGCTTTCGCCGTCGTGAACGCGCCTTACGGCGCGTTCACGCATGGTCTCCAGCGTCTTGTGATCAAGTCTGCGCGCATCATCTTTTCTCATGCCAGCATGGAATCATTCGGGGCTCCTCAGGTCAAGAAAAATGTCCTCCTATTTATGAACCGCTTAATAAAATCAGCGGTGTCAGCAAAGCTTCGGTGCAGCGGATTTGGGATGCGCACGGCCTGAAACCGCATCTGGTCAAGACGTTCAAACTGTCCAACGATCCGCATTTTATCGAAAAACTTGAAGATGTTATCGGCCTGTATATGAACCCGCCGGAACACGCGCTGGTGTTCTGCATCGACGAAAAAAGCCAGATCCAGGCACTTGACCGCACCCAGCCTGGCTTGCCGATGAAGAAAGGCCGCCAAGGCACCCTGACGCATGACTACAAGCGCAACGGGACAACCACATTGTTTGCCGCGCTCGATGTCCTGAAAGGCGAAGTCATCGGTCAGTGCATGAAGCGCCATCGGCATCAGGAATTTCTGGCTTTTCTAAAAACCATCGGCCGCAACACGCCCAAACGACTCGACATTCACGGCATTGCCGACAACTACGCGACCCATAAAAAACAGGAGGTCAGGGATTGGCTCGCCAAACACCCGCGCTTTCACCTCCACTTCATTCCAACCTCGTCATCGTGGTTGAACCTCGTCGAACGCTGGCTCGGAAAGATCACCACGGAGCGTATTCGCCGCGGTGTTTTCACGAGCGTGCCGGAACTTGAAGCCGCCATCCGCGACTATATCAAGCACAACAATGCCGATCCGACGCCTTTCGTCTGGACAAAATCCGCCAACGCCATCATCCTCAAGGTCAATCGCGGCAGAGCGGCGCTGAAAATGCCACCGCTCGCGCGCCAGGATAAATTGTAATCTTTTGCACGAGACACTACACTAGCATCACGACCGGCCCATTCAGGGAAAAACCCTGTGAAAAGTTTCCACAGGGTTTCTCATGGCCGGTCGCCTTGGCCGGCATCATGCGTTGTCCCAATGATGGGTATAGCCACGACCGGGATTGAAGTGACGATCGACGGCGACAAGAATGGAGCCGAAAACCAGACTGCCGTCCGGCGGCCCGTTCGATATTCGAGCTTCATGGGCGAGCAGGTACCGAAGCTTTTCGATGAATTCCGCGTTATTGGCGCAAGGTGTTTCGGCCAGGAGCTCGAGAGTGCCGTTTTCGGCAGCGAAAAGTTGTTGCGCCAGGGCGCCATCGTCGATTTGTCTGGAATGGGCGTCAATGGCCATTTGCGCAGCCTTGTGACGTTCGATGGCTTGCGCGAGCGCAGTCTTGGTCATGGTCAATCCCCGCTCCTCTTCGTTCGCGGCGGATTTCGTCGCTGATGCCTTGCGTGTCTTCGGTTTGGTTGTCATTGGTGGTTTCTCCTATGCGGCCGGGCTTATCCGGCGGGTTCAAGCGGGCCTTTGCGTGAATAAACAAGGACCGGGCGCCCAGGGAGTCGTTCCGGCGGCGGCGGCTCCAAAATGGCAACCGCCTTTTTAAGGCTGTCAGAAATCCCCATGAGCAGGATCAAAACCGGGCCGTGGACTTCGGGGTCCACTCGGATTTCTCCGATGGTTTTGCGCGCCTCGTTGAGAAGGTTTCGCGCACGCGAGATTTTATTGAAGCCCATTGCGCCCTCCTATGCGGCTTCGTCTCGGTAGAGCGCAGCCACTTCCGCGACGAACGCGGCGCGCAGCGTGCTTGCCTGTTCATCGTAGCAGCGCTCAAGATCGGCCATGCTTGCCGCGAAGCGATATTGCGCGCTCTCGATTGATTTGATCGTGTCGTCATCGTCGATTTTCCGGACGGTTTCGAGCGAAGGTGCCCAAAAAATTTCAGGCTTGGAAACTTGGCGTGCCATTGGTTGCTCCCTTGCAACTTTGCCCAGCATGTGCTAGTCAGACAATGATATACACGGTATAACACGCGGCGTCAAGGGATAGACAATGAAAAAAGTAATGCCAGCGCCGAAGCCGCAAGCCAAGCCTGTCTTCGGCGTTCGGCTCAGCGCGGTTGAACGGAAGGCATTGGATAAGGCGGCAACTGCGGAAGATCGCGCCGCGGCTTACGTTGCTAGGCGCGCAATCTTGGATTGGCTCAAGGCGAATGGATTTCTAAAATGACACCCGCGCCAGAGCTCTTCACCCTCAACGAGACAGCGGCACGGATGCGTGTATCGCGGCGATGGCTCCAAGGCTTTCTGCGCGGGCGCCCTTATGGCCGGATGGCCGGCCGCAAGCGCCTGTTCACAGAATCCAATGTCGCCGCGTTGATCGAGGAGTTGCCATGCCCATCAATTCCGGCGGCGTGGCTGCGACCCATAAAGGCAAATCGCGTAACTCAACGATCCGCGTCGTCCAATTCGTCGGCCGCGTTGACCGAACTGCGGCGACGCCTGACAAAACCCAGCCGAGCCGGGCCGAAATAATTGTCGCCCGTGGGGGGAACAAAGACGAGGGAAGCGTCGCGGCCTCGCCGGACGCCCCGCAAACGCCGAGCCGTTGAGGGTGAGCGGGACCGGGCCTGGATTGTTCATGAATTTCCGCTCGTTGCTTACGTTTCGTGATAATTCGTGATAGAACTATTGTACTTTTTAGTTAATCTATACCTTACTTTACTTATATAAACGAGTATATTTAGATCATAGAAAAGAGACACCGCGCCCCAGGGATAAAGGGGCAAGCCAGGAGGACACAAGAGGATCTCCGCAGAGCCCCTCCACTGAGCCGGGCCGACAGGAAAAGAAAATGATCAAAGCTGAGCGGCTTGGCAGGAAGACACGCGAAGCTTTATACGGTCCCGGAAAACACACTCTCCGCGAAACAGGTTGTAGCCCCTAAAAAAGGCTCGGCTGGAGACACGGGTTACAGGTCTACAGGCGCTATGCCAGGCTGCTCAGCTTTGATCATAAACTTAACAGTAAGTGCAATCTGCAACTTAACAGTTGATACGATCCGAACAGCTTGGACCGAATGCACGGAACTCGAATGCGCGCCGCGCTCGAAAAGGCAGGCGTCGAGTTCATCGACGAAGATGGTGGCGGCGCCGGCGTCCGGCTGAAACCGGCAAAGCCACGCCGGCTTGATAAACGCCGTGTGTAGTGTTACGCACTCGCATGAATAGCCGTGAGATCATCCGGACGCTTGAAGATGACGGATGGTTCAAGATTGCTCAGAAAAGCAGCCACGTTCAGTTCAAGCATCCGATAAAACGTGGCCGCGTGACGGTGCCGCATCCTTCGCGGGAAATCACGTCAGGCACCTTGCGAAGCATCGAAAAACAATCCGGCTTGCCCCTTCGGCGGCCTCATGAAAGGTAAGAGCGCCATGCGTCAGTATGTTGGCCTCATTCACAAGGAAGCGGAAAGCGACTATAGCGTTTCATTCCCGGATTTTCCTGGTTGCATCACCGCCGGCCGCGATCTCGACGAGGCGCGCGCAATGGCCGAAGAAGCTCTTGCGTTCCATATTGAAGGGCTTGCCGAAGACGGCGAGGCGATCCCCGAGCCGTCGCCCCTCGAATCCATCATGGCCGATTCGTTAAACCGCGCTGGCGTCGCCATCCTTGTGCCAGTGCGATCCCCCGCACCGAAAACCGTGCGCGTCAATATTACCTTGCCAGAGGATATTTTGACGGCGATCGATGTTTATGCGGAACGCCATGGCCTCTCGCGCTCCGGCTTCATCGCGAAGGCCGCCAAGGACGCAATGAAGTTGGAAGACGCTTGAGATAAGGCTACCCGGAATAATGCCGGTTTCGCGCCGCGCCACCAGCTTCGCCGCCGCAGACCAAGCAAGTGAGTTCGCTGCGGGATTTCCCGCACAACGCCCTTCGATGATGTTGTTATTGTTAGAGTTATTTTCACAGATTGCGGAATTTTCCGCACGATCATTGCGGAAATGGCCCTCTGTGAGGTTGCGAGGGGGGGAATCGGGATTTTCGCCAATTGGCGAATTCTGTGAAAAGGACAGGAATCGTCCGAATTTCAACCCACGCGCTTACGCGTTGGACACGAAACTCGCCGCACCCGCGGCTATAAGCGCCGCCGCCTCGCATGCAAGAAACTGAGCCGCCGCGCCGGACGAAATCGTTTTTGGGAAATCCAGCCCGGATGGCGTGACGCCAGTCATAAAGGGCGGCGATGGAAATCCCACCGGCTCATGGCGCGCGTAGTCAGCGGTCATTATGACGTTCACTTTCCCGACCAGCTTGTCGGCGCCGACCACGATCGGGCCTTCAAGAGAAGTCACGTCAACATCGATATTCGTCGCCCCGGAATCAATCGTGCCGGTGGTCACATACAAATCGGCCATTTGCCGCTCCTCTGTCTAAATCTACGTTGCCCTGCCGACCTTGGACAGCCCGAGGTGGGCGCCGGTGCGGATGCCCTCGTTGATCGCGCGGACGAGCGCTTTGCGGTTGCCCATCGCATAGGAATTGAACGAGCGCGCATCCATGGTGTTGACGTTGAAGTTCGTCGCGTGATTGACATGCACCGTGTTCACGCCGGGCGTGTTGGCGGCGCCGGAAATCACCCCTTGCGCCCATGGCGTGACGCCGGCGGGCACGACCATCTCGCCCTGATGCAGCTGGGCAAGCATGTCGCTCGGCAGCTCCCAGGCGCCCATTGCGAGGCCGCCGCCGGCGGCAAGCACGGTCGCCTCCCCGGCGGCGGCGGGGCCCGCCGCCGCGGGACCGAGGACGGGCGACAGAAAGCCGAAGATGCCGCCAAAAGGTTTCCGCCGCCGACGCCGTGATCGAATGCAGGATCGTCAAAATCGTTCCGGCGCTCGCCGCCGTCGAACTCGACGCCTCGGCCGCCGCCCGCGCGGCGGCGCCGGTCGTGGTGGCGGTCGTCTGGGCGAGCTGGCCGACCGCCCATTTGACGACCATGTTCTCGACCACCTCGATGAACTTCACCGCCATGTCGTCGGCGATCGATTTGAAGGCCTTGTTGAAATTCGTGGTTCCGGTGATCAGGCCCTTGAGCTGCGAATTGAAGCTCGTCGTAATCGTATCGGCGAAGTTCTGCCAGCTCGCGGTTTCCCCGGCGAGCAAATCCTGATCGAGCTTGACCATCTTGAGCTGATGCGCCGCCTGAAGCTGCTCGATCTTGTTGTTGACCTCTTGAATGGCCTCGAGCTTTTGGCCTGGGAGCGCCTTTTCCTTTTGCAAGAGCGCGAGCTCGCCCTCATATTCCTTATTCGTCGCGGCCATCACGCTGGCGAGCTCCTGCTCCGCGCTCATCTTGTGCGCCGCGACCTCGCCGTCCCAGACGGTCTTCTTAAGCGAGAGCCCTTCCTGGAGGGCCTTCATCTCGCCCTCGATTTCCTTCTTGGCGGCCTCTAACGCGTCGGTGTTGGCCGCGCCGCTCCCCGCCGACGCCATGTGGGCGGCGTGCCCGACAGCCATGGCCTCCGTCACGGCATTGCCCTGTGCTTGTATCGATGCCAATTCTTTTTGCAAATCGCGGTTGGCCGCCTCGATGCTCGCGGCGCTTGATTGTCCGTTCTTTGGATTTAAACCCCCGTCTTCAGACGGGAAGAGGCTTTAGCCGCTTTTTTTTGTTCATGAACTGACTCCTTAAAATGGGCGTCCCGTGTGGGGGAAACGCCCATTTTAAGGAGTCAGTCCATGAGCTACACAAGCGGGAGTCACACGGTTTTTCACCATCGCTATCACATCGTCTGGATCACGAAGTATCGCTACAAGGTGTGGGAAGGCGCGTTGCGGGAGCGGATACGAACGATTATCCGGCAGGTGCAAGGAACTCGGCGTCCAGATCGTCTCCGGCGTTCTGTCGCGGGAACATGTCCATATGTTCGTGGAAATCCCGCCGCATATCGTGGTCAGCGACTTCGTGCGGCGCGTCAAGGGACGGTCATCGCATCGGGTGCAGATGGAGTTCCCGGACTTGCGCAAGCGCTACTGGGGGCGGCATTTCTGGGCTCGCGGCTACTTCTCCACCCCGAGTGGCAACATCACGGACGATGTCATACTTCAGTATCTTCAAGCGCACGAACCTACCGGCGTCAGCCGGTAGTTATTCAGTTTCCTTCGGCCGCGATTTCCGCGAGAACGCCGGCCCAATCGTTTTTCGTCTTCGAGAAATCGATCGTGGGCGGCTTAAAGTCTGTCCCGGAACTTCATCATGGATTACAGAGCTTTCTTAGCATGATCCGGATGGAGGCGAGGCGGAGGAAAGCAAGCGCGTTACGGGTTAGGTTTTCAAAATCCTTGGCCAGCCTGCGACAACGGTTGAGCCAGGCGAAGGTGCGCTCGACAACCCATCGTTTGGGCAGGACAACGAACTTTCTCAGCGCGGGCCGCTTGACGATTTCGATTTCCCATTCACGGCTGATCGCCGCCACGGCGGCGGCCATTTGGGGGCCTTGATAACCGCCATCGGCGATGATTTTGGTGATGAAGGGAAACAGGGGACGCAGTTCCTTCAACACCAATGGTCCACCGTCGCGATCCTGAATGTCGGCGGGATGAACCACGGCTGCAAGTTTCAGACCGAGCGTATCGACCGCGATATGGCGTTTTTTACCGTCGATCTTTTTGCCGGCGTCATAGCCGTGCGGATCGATCCGCGCCCCCCTTTTTCCGTGCTTTTCACGCTTTGACTGTCGATGATGGCAACGGTTGGACTGACGGCGCGGCCAGCCTGTTCTCGACACAGGACGTAGAGCTCATGATGAAGGCGCAAAAGCGTGCCATCATAGTTCCAAAGATCGAAATACCTGAAAACAGTGCTTTTCGATGGCAGGTCTTTCGGCAGGTAGCGCCACTGGCAACCCGTGCTCAGAATATACATGATTCCGTTGACCACTTCGCGCATGTCCACGCGGCGTTTGCCGCCACCGCGCTTCGCCGGAGGTATCAACGGCTCCACCAGCCCCCATTCCTCGGCCGTCAAATCGCTCGGGTATCTCTGTTGGCTCCGGTCATAACGGCCCCGGTTTTCTTTCGTCCACATCGGCGGCCCCTCCTCAAATCAGGCCACCTCTCTTGATCACAAATGATTCTTTTGATTCAAGAAGTTTCAGAACAGACACTAAGATCGACAGGCACAATCGAAGATAACCCGCCGCGAATCGCGGCAAAATCCTCCAACGCAATATCTCTTACATCAGCCAGCACCTGGATCGTTTGCGTCTCAAGAAACGTGAACGCTGCCTCTATTCCTTGCGCGGCGGCTTCCCCGGCCTTCATCACAAGCGGGAAATTCTCTTCGGCAGCTTTTCCGATACTCGTGAACGAATCCCCGATGAGGCCGCCGGCATGCTGCCAGACCACGGATGCCGCCACCCCAGCCTCATTCATCGTGGCTGCGCCTATACGAATCCCGTTGGCCAGTCTTGCAAACACGGTGGCGGCGTTTTGCGAAATATGGCCGAGCAGCCCGAGTTGCTCGCCCGCCTTGCGGCTTGCCTCCGTCCATTCCGTCCAACCGGCCCCGAAATCGCGGATCACCATGACGACGGCGGATAGATCCTTCGCAAGGTCCACGAACGCTTCCTGCTTCATGCCATCGATCGCCGCGTTCATCTCGATGATCAATTCGTCCAGCCGCGCGCCGGCGGCGGCGGCGGCGCGCGCATAGGCAGGCTCCAATTCCTTCAATGTAGCCGCCCATTTCGCGATTCCCCCCGCGCCTTGATTGAAGATCGGGATCAGATTCTCGCCGGCGCGGCCGAGCAGCTCAATCGCGATCGCGTCCTTGTCGGCGCCATCCTTGATGCCAGCGAATTTCGTGGCAAGAAGCTCGATCTGCTGAATTGGGGTTTTGTTGCGGATGTCCGCGAAGGAGAGGCCGAGAGCGTCGAGCGCGCGTTTGGCGTTGGGCGATTCGTCGATGACGTTCCGGCTCAGTTTGCCGAACGCGGTTTGCAGCTCTTCCAGGCTGCCGCCGCTCGCCTCGGCGACAAGCTTCAGGGCGCCGACTTCCTCGGTCGAGACGCCGAGGATTTGCGACGCGCGGCCGGTCTCAACGGCTAGAGCGGCCATGCTTTCGGCGAAGTGCGCAACCTCCCTGACCGCGAAGGCGGCGGCGAAGGCCTCGCCGAACGCACCCAGGGCGGAAGTTAGCCCGGTGAATGGCTTGGCGAGCGATTCGATCGAACCCCGCGCGGAATCGACGGCGGCGGTAAGATTTTCGATGCTGCCGCCAAACCTAACAATCACGCTGTCATCGGCCATGAGTATTCCTATCGTTTGAGGTGTGGCGGCGGCAGGACAATGGAGCCTGACCTGCCGCCGCGCATCCGCGCGTCAACCTGGGCGCTAAGAACCCAGGGAGCGCGAACCAAAAATTACCGATGCGGCTCGGCGGCGCCAATCTCCATGAGTTCATTCGCCTCATTTGCCGGCAGGAATTGCAGGCTGCCGGTCTCAAGGATTTTTGACGCCCAGCTCGGGCCGTCGACGAACCTGTAATACATCGTACGCAACCGCACGCATCGGAACCCCGCCTCTTTGGCGCGCCGCGGCTGGATTATGTGCCAATAAGGAGATGGAACGAAGGCGGGGCGCCGGCCGCGAAGGCCGTGCCGCGAGCGCGGCTCCGCAAACGGCAAAAAGGCGATGCGGCCAAGCGCGGGAGGTTTAGTAGAGGCGACATCCGGCATATTCATCCCCCTCGTTCCAAATCGCGGAGAATCGCGAGCCGTTCGATGTGAGTCGACGCGGGCCGCGCGGCCCGCGCTTGGCTCGCTAACAAAGGACTATCGATCGCCGCGAAGGCGCCGGCGTTGTTTTGTTCGAGTTCGAGGCGCTTGAGGGCGCAAAATGCGGCCATGTCGCCAGCGATGCCGGCCCGCATGGCAAGCTCTCCCAAGGTTATAGGCGGAGCCGCCTGATATTTTAGGCGTGACCTGGCGGTTCGCTCAACGACAAGCGCGTCCTCGTTGCACGGTATGCTGACGCAAGAAATCTCGTAGAGCGCCCACTCGGTAAATTTTCTGCCGCCGCGCGAGCCGTTGGGCGTCCAATCCAGCGGATTGAACCCGACGCTGATCCCGCGCAATATCCCATTTTTGTATAAACTGCACGCCTGGTCGGCGAGCGCCGAAATTCCCTTTTTTTCCCGGCGAATGTGATCACGGCGGCAAGGCCGCAGGCAACAACAGAAATATCCGCGTTTCCAATAGGTTGCGATGGATCGTGCTGCCATAAGACGATCGGATTTTTCTTGTACGCGGCGAGCCGGGCGCCCTTCGCGACCATGATGTCGCCGACGTGGTCTTCCCGTTCCGTCGACGCCATTACGCGAATTTGCCGATCGCTCAAGGCAGCCACACTCGCCGGCAGAAATTTAACTTTCATCCCAACGCCCTTGATCATTGTTTGATTTCCATCGCTCTACGGCCGGCGGCTTTTTCCGCGACGGCCGCCGGTAATGCAATGACATCGCCGGGCAGACACTGCCGCCCGCGCGGGTCCTCGTAATGCTTGGCCATGACCGTCACCAAAACCTCGCCGTCGCCGGCGGCGTCGGCGAACGCCGCGCGGGGCGCCTGGCGAGGCTCAGGAACCGCCGGGGCGGCTGCGCGGCGGTGGCATTGGCCGGTTTTGGCGGCGGGGCCGCTTGCACGGCCGCCGCAGGCGCGGGACGAGGCTTTCCGGCGTCAAGGCGCTTCTGCGCGACGTCATGGCGCTGCTCGATCGTGAAGCGGAACCGGTCTAGCAAGTCCGCATTTATACGATCGGGCGGATATGCGAATTCGCACGTCTCGTCGCGAAATTCGGTTGCCATTTCGAGCCGCAACTTTTGCAGTTTTTCAAGCGCCGTGATCGCGGCGGCCATGGTTTCGCAGTAAAGCGCCTCAGCCGGCTCGTAACGGGCAACAAGGGCCGCCAAACGCGCCCGCCGCGCGGCGCCGGACGCGGCATCGAGGCGCGCGAGAAGACCAGGCTCGGCGGCGTCGAGGCGCTCGATCGTCAAGGAGATCGCGTCCATGCGTTGATCGAGCGCGAAAATTTCGCTGTCTGATTCCGCGTCGACGAGAAGCGCCTCGCGCGCCTCGTGGAGGCTATGCAATTCCGCCTGAGCGAGCCCGCGCTCGCGGCGAAGGCTCGCGAGAATTTCCTGCACGCCCGCGACGGTTTCGGGCGCGGCATCGCCGGTTTTGCGGTTCCTGAAAATATCCAAAAAACTCATTCCGACTTTCCGATTCACGAATCACGGTTTGCGCGCGGTCCGTGGACAAAGCAAATGTCCATGATTATGGCAGTTCGGGCACGGAAGATCCGTCCTATCTGCTTGCTGGAGAGCGGCCAGTCGTCGATCCCCTCAATACGATGGAGCGCGCGGCGCCGCGCGCTCGCCGTAAGGGGTAAAGTTTTGAGCGCGCGCTCGCGCGGCCAAGCCTGCACGAGATATTTTGCAAGCTCACGTGAAAGGGTTGCAGGGTTACCATCGAAGAGCGGTGCGGCGTCGCGGATTGCTTCGTCACGCGTGGCACGCCTAGTGCGAATGGCCGCCTGGGCCGGGGATGGGAGCGCCGCCTCGACGATCGCGCGGTCGGCGGGATCTAGCTTTTCAAGAATACTTTCGAGGCTGGAATTAGCCGTCAAAATGAGCCCATAAAGTTCAGTTATCCCGCCGGCGGAAACCGTCTGGTGGGCGCAGATCGTCTTGCCAATCCGTCCCGTCGCCGGCGGACGCGGCAGCCGATGCCGCTTCGGCCTTTTTGCTCCGGCCGCCCGGGGTCGTCGCGGCCTGCGCAGCAAGCCCCTTGCCGCGTGCCAGCAACGCTCTCGCCGCGCGTACGCGGATCGCACTGGATTTTCCATGCGCGGCGATTGTGCGTAAAATATCAATAGCTTCCGGGGCAAGAGCCTGGCAGGTCGCCTTAAATTCATCATGGGAAGGTTCGTCAAAAGCGGAGAACATATCTGTCATATCAACCCCAACTTCGATCGAAGAGGGTCCGCTGCCGCGGTCGAGAACTTGCTCCGCCGCGGCGATTCGCGCGGTTTGGCTCGTGCCGTTGCGCATAATTTCGACAAGAACGTCCAAGGCTTCATAAGCATGCCTTCTGCACAAAGCCGCGAACTCGCGCGACCCCATAGGGATCGACCCTAACGACGGCGCAGGCGGGGCGGCGGCTGGCGCCAAAATATCGGCCGGCGCCGCGGCTTTTGCGCGCCGGGCGAGAAACCTGACGAGGGTGCGATGGCTAACCTTAAGCTCTATAGAAATGGCCCGATTCGTCCGCCGGTTTGAGATCATCGCATCAATTTTATCAACCTCCGGTTGCGTTGGTTTCCATGGCCAGCGACCCATTTTTTAAATCCTCAAAAAAGGTGATAATCCCCATATTATATGTCATAAACGCTGCAATTTCAAGCGTTTATGAGCAAAAAAACCTGCGCGTTTGGGTTAAATCGGTTGCTAGACCGGCGGCGCCGAGATCGCAAACCCCCTACCATTCGCCGGGGCGATCGATCGATCTATTGGCCGGCGCAGGTTTCGATTCTTCAAGCGTTGCCCACTATCTCCGGCATGTTCGCGGGGCTCAACTGCCGGAACGTCGGCCCCAGTTTGCTAAGCTGCAGCAAGGCCCTGCGGTTGAATTCATCCATCGGCAGGCGGGCGCAACGCCCGCAAAGCTGGGAGACGATGATCAACTCGATAATGGCCGCATCGGCGGCAGACAGGCATGCAAAAAAAACCGGCGTTCCGGCCTTGCTGTTAAAACTATGGTCGCAACACAGGCACAGCGGGCCATCTCCAAACCGGGCAGAACGCGCGTTGGCCTGAATCTGGATTGCCGCGTCGACGATGGTGGCGCTTAGCCGGTCACCAAGCGCTTCCGCGACGCACAGCCAGAGAAATTGTTCGGGGCCGAAAATCGTCAGCGAGGCGAGGAACGAATTTGGGCATCCTTCCCGCACCATCCGGCCGGTCGCCTCGGCCCCGCGCCGTTTCCGTCTCGATTCACCCATGTCCAGCCTCTAACCTTAAGCGCTACATTTGCGGGTTTGTGCGGATCAAAATGGCTTGTTCTACTAGCCCCCTATAAACTGTCATTTTAGAATTAATCTAATCTGCTAATTTCCCGCGTACTAATAGAACAAGCCATTTTGATCCGCACAAACCCGCACAGACATAAGCTCTACCGTTTTTGACGCGCGATGTAGTAAAGGCAAACTTTCGCATGAAGATCGCGCTCGCCTTCGCAAAGCTTTAACCCATTGAAATATCGCCCGGTATGCTTCCTCAACCAGGCACTAAGGCGCTTGCCGTTGACGCTCCCCCCGCGCCCGGCGACAGCGAGAAGCGCTTCCTTTATATTATATTCATCCGGCAATGTTTGCATGACGTCTATACATTCTTCTACACTAAAACTTTTTTCTACAAAAGCAACGCTTAATAATTCTATAAGTGTAGTTGCCTCGCGGCGCTCGGGCGATGTAATTGCTCACCCGCCGGCTACGCCGCTACGGGAAGAGGCTTTCCTGCGAGGGTGAGGCGGATCGCCGCTATAGCGCGGATGGTGCGGCGGCGTGCGGTTTCGATTACTGAGCGAATACCGGCGTAGAGACGCGCGCCCCATTCGGTGCGGAAGCCATTGGTGATTTTGCGGAAAATGACGCAGGGGCGCAGCGCTCGTTCGGAGCCATTGTTGGTGGCTGGAATGGCGCGGTTGGTGACGAAGACGAATAGATGCCGACGGATTTTCTTGATCACGCGCTGCAGTTTGACGCCCGCCGCATGGGTTGGCGGGCGCGCCATGAGCTCGTCGAGCCGGGCTTCGAGGCGGGCGACATAAGTTTTCAGGGTGGCGTCCGCGAGCTTGTCTCGCCGACGGCCAATCCGGCAGGCTCGACCAAGCAGATGGTGCAGACCGGGTGCGAAAATGCCGTCGCCGGCGTCGATGGCATATTGCCCGTCGCGAATGAGATGAGCGAGGCAGACCTGATTGTCTTTTTTCGCCCAGCCCATCTGGCCGCCATAGCGGTCCGAGACCCAGAAATCGGGGCGGAACGCGCCGAGGAACCCCTCGACCACGCATTTGCCGCGCGACGGCTCAACGACGAAGACGGCGCTGTCGTCATGATGGAACACCCGCAGCCACCAATTCCGTTTGCCGGCCCTGAGGCCGGTCTCGCCGGATTGCAGGATGGTTCCTGACGGGAGACGGGCGCGGATGTAGCTCGTCTGGCGCGCGAAGGCGTCACGGGCGGCATCCAGCATGTTGACGAGAGCGCCTTCGCTGATTTCGAGGCCGAGGATGTCGGACAGAAGCCGCGCCAGGCGTCCGAAGGCGATGCCTTGCGTAAAGCGCAGGTAGATGACGAGGGCGCGAAGGTTTTCCCCGAATGGAGAACCGGGCTCCATTCCGCCGGGCGGCGCGGCCTTGAACTTTTTCGCACAACACGGACAGACCCCACCATGCAGCGTTACGCGTGTGACATCGGGCTTGATGTCTGGGATTTCGACGTGATCATAGACTTCGCTGGCAGTCTGTGGCAGGCTGGAAACGTCCGTGCCGCAATGCTGGCAGGAGGACGCCATCACTTCGCGCTTGTGCGCCGGGTCCGGATGCAGCGGCCGGTGCGTCTTCGTATGCGCCTTGCGCTCGGGCTTTTTCGTCACCTCGCCCGAGGCTTTTCGCCCCTGGCTCGGGGGCGTGCTCGAATTATCCGGCGTCTTGGCAGGCAGGCCGAGCTTGGCTTCGAGTTCCACGACACGCGCGCGAAGGACCGCCATCTCTCGGGTCAAAACGGCAATCGTTTCCGCTTGAGATAAAACAAGCCGGACCAGGGCTTCCTTGTCGTACGATTCAGCCGTGTCACGATTTATCCGGAGCTTAAATCAGCCCCGCTGCACCTTGTCAAAATCCTTTTTCGTCGAAACGCATAACACCGTCAGGAACACGGGGCTGAGCAATTACGGTCAGCGCACTGCGCGGGTAGGCAGCGGCCAATGGACGGGACATATCCCAGCCTTTGCCATTCCAAGCCAATTCGGGGATCTGGTTATTTGAATCCAAATAGTAAACGCGCGAACCATGATTACTATACAAGCAAGGCAGCAATGATCCACTCTCATTTACAAGTTTCATTGTAAATCCATCTGTTTTTCCTCCGTTATGTTAAAAACCTCGGCGACTATATATAGTATTTAACTATACATACCGCCTTAGAGTTTGTCCCGGAACTTCATCATGGATTACAGAGCTTTCTTAGCATGATCCGGATGGAGGCGAGGCGGAGGAAAGCAAGCGCGTTACGGGTTAGGTTTTCAAAATCCTTGGCCAGCCTGCGACAACGGTTGAGCCAGGCGAAGGTGCGCTCGACAACCCATCGTTTGGGCAGGACAACGAACTTTCTCAGCGCGGGCCGCTTGACGATTTCGATTTCCCATTCACGGCTGATCGCCGCCACGGCGGCGGCCATTTGGGGGCCTTGATAACCGCCATCGGCGATGATTTTGGTGATGAAGGGAAACAGTGGACGCAGTTCCTTCAACACCAATGGTCCACCGTCGCGATCCTGAATGTCGGCGGGAGAACCACGGCTGCAAGTTTCAGACCGAGCGTATCGACCGCGATATGGCGTTTTTTACCGTCGATCTTTTTGCCGGCGTCATAGCCGTGCGGATCGATCCGCGCCCCCCTTTTTCCGTGCTTGTCACGCTTTGACTGTCGATGATGGCAACGGTTGGACTGACGGCGCGGCCAGCCTGTTCTCGACACAGGACGTAGAGCTCATGATGAAGGCGCAAAAGCGTGCCATCATAGTTCCAAAGATCGAAATACCTGAAAACAGTGCTTTTCGATGGCAGGTCTTTCGGCAGGTAGCGCCACTGGCAACCCGTGCTCAGAATATACATGATTCCGTTGACCACTTCGCGCATGTCCACGCGGCGTTTGCCGCCACCGCGCTTCGCCGGAGGTATCAACGGCTCCACCAGCCCCCATTCCTCGGCCGTCAAATCGCTCGGGTATCTCTGTTGGCTCCGGTCATAACGGCCCCGGTTTTCTTTCGTCCACATCGGCGGCCCCTCCTCAAATCAGGCCACCTCTCTTGATCACAAATGATTCTTTTGATTCAAGAAGTTTCAGAACAGACACTTAGGGATGTGTGCATCTCCTGGTACCCTTTTCCTTCAATGACCAGCGTTCCCTGGAAGTTTAACCTGGCAGCGGCACCAGTGTTCGCTTTGTTCCCTGGGGCTCCCAGACCCATTGGGAACCATTCCAGTAGTTAAGCTGGCATTCTCCCAGATAACCGGGAATGTGCCCAAAGTGTCCGATGGATCTCCTGCCGCGAGATCAGTCGCTCGTCCTATCCCGTATCCCCCGGATTGATTGTGACGAAACCGTTTCTTCCGCACCCCCTGTTCAGGGATGCCGGGGTTGCTAATCGCTAACCGCGCGCGGCGGCGCCAGAGGGGGGTCCGAAGGGGCGTTTGAACATTTGATGAACAAAATTCGCCCTGGTCATCCCTCCCCGGCAATGGCAATGATCGGCCACCGTCAAAGGGTCCGTCTCGATGCGCAAAAAGACCGCCCGCTTTTTCGACATGAAGCGGAAGGGCCAGCCGATCGCCGCGCTGACCTGCTACGACGCGCCGACGGCCAAGGCCGAGGAGGCCGCCGGCGTCGATATCATTCTCGTCGGCGACAGCGTCGGCACCAATATGCTGGGCTACGCCAGCGAGAGGGACGTCACCCTTGCCGACATGTGCCACCACGTCGGCGCCGTGCGCCGTGGCGCGCCCAAAACCACGATCATCGCTGATTTGCCCTATCGCAGCTATGACACGCCTGGGATCGCGGTGAAAAGCTCCCGCCTCCTGATCGCGGCCGGAGCCGATATCGTCAAATTCGAAGGGCCGCAAACCGGCATCGCCGAGGCCCTCGCCGGAGCCTCGATCGAGGTCTGCTGTCACCTGGGGCTTGAGCCGCAGCATCACGACGATCGGCGCCTCAAGGGCCAAAAGGCGGAGGACGCGGCGCGGCTGCTCGCCGACGCGATTGCTCTCGACGGAGCCGGGATGGCGATGCTCGTTCTCGAACTCGTGCCGGAAGAGGTCGCCGATCAAGTGACAAGATCCATCGCCGCGCCGGCCATCGGGATCGGCGCCGGACGCAAGACCGATGGGCAGGTGCTTGTGATTTCCGATGTGCTCGGCTTCACACCCGCCAACTACCATCACAACCGGCGCTACCAGGAAGTAGGCCAGCTCATGCTGGAGGCGGCGAAAGCCTATGTCTTGGATGTGCGTGCCAAGAATTTTCCGTCGGAGGCGAATAGATTTTGCATGGACGCGGACGAGCTCGCGATCTTTCTCAAGGACAAGCCGTAAGGCTTACCCGCCGAGCATTCTCTTCGCGAGCGCGCCAGCTTTCGCAAAATCCATCCGGCCCGCATATTTTCCCTTGAGCGCGCCGACCACTTTTCCCATGTCCTTGATCGAGGAGGCCTTGGTCTCGGCGATGGCGGCGGTGATCGCCCGCGCCACTTCCGCCTCGCCTAGCTGTTGCGGCAAAAAGCCCTGGATGATCACGATTTCCTCGCTTTCTTGCGTGGCGAGGTCCGCGCGGCCTGCTTTTTCGTAGATCTCTTGCGATTCCTTCCGGCTCTTCGTCATCTTCTGGAGGAGCGCCAATATATCTTCATCGGACACGGTTTTCCCCTGCCCTCGCGCCTCGATATCCTTGTCCTTGAGCGCGGCCATGATCATGCGGATCGTGCCGACGCGGCGCTTTTCGCCGGCCTTCATCGCGGCCTTTAGCTCGCTTGAAAAATTTTCGCGCATGGCTGGCGCCTCGCCTTTTCATGGGATTTGACGGCGGCAACGAGCCGCTTTATCGAGATGCAAGGAGCGGATTTAGAGTGAGCACGACAGGCGAGCAAGAGCAAGCTTTTCCGTTTTGGCGCGAGCCACGCGCGACCGCCCTCCTCGCTTTGGCGAACGGCATGGTGCTCGAAGGGTTTGGGCTCGGCGCCACGGGCGCGGCCGTCGGCGAGGTCTGTTTCAACACGGCTATGACGGGTTACCAAGAAATCCTCACCGATCCGTCCTACGCCGGCCAGATCGTCACCTTCACCTTTCCTCACATCGGAAATACCGGCGCCAATGACGAGGATATCGAGACAAGCAATCTCGCGGCGAGCGCCGGAGTGCGCGGCATCGTCGTCCATGCGCCGGTCACGGGTCCGTCCAGTCACCGGGCAAAGGGCGATTTCAATGGCTGGCTCAAGAGCCGCGGCATCGTCGGCCTTTATGGGCTCGACACGCGCGCGCTCACCGCGTTCATTCGCGAGAACGGCATGCCGAACGCGGCCATCGCGCATTCGCCAAGCGGCGATTTCGACATCGATGGCCTGCGGGCGATGGCGCTGGCATGGCCGGGTCTCGAAGGCATGGACCTCGTGCCGGAGGTCACCGCCGCGCAGCGCTACGACTGGACGCAAGCGGCATGGGTGCCGGGACTGGGTTTTCGTGCCGCCGGGCCAGGGATGTACAAGGTCGTCGCCATCGATTACGGGATCAAACGCAATATCCTGCGGCTTCTGACCGAGGCCGGCTGCGCGGTCACCGTCGTGCCGGCGCAGACGCCCGCGGATTCGATTCTAGCGATGCGGCCGGACGGAGTTTTTCTTTCAAACGGTCCGGGCGATCCGGCCGAGACCGGGAAATATGCGGTTCCGGTCATCGAGACTCTCCTGGAAAGGGCGGTTCCAACTTTCGGGATCTGCCTTGGCCATCAGATGCTTGCGCTCGCGATCGGCGCGAAAACGTTAAAAATGCACCAGGGCCATCATGGCGCCAATCACCCGGTGCAGGACTTTACCACCGGCAAGGTCGAGATCGTGTCGATGAACCATGGTTTCGCGGTCGATGCGGGAAGTCTGCCCGCAAATGCGCGGGAAACTCATCGTTCGCTGTTCGACGGCTCGAATTGCGGTCTCGAAATGACCGATCGCCCGGCGTTTTCGGTGCAGCACCATCCCGAGGCGTCGCCCGGCCCGCGCGACAGCCATTATTTATTTGCCCGCTTCGTCGCGATGATGGAAAAGGCGAGGACGGCGGGGCCTTAACCATGGGGCACACGGATTGCACCGCCGGCATGCACGAGCGCGAGACCGGCACCGCCCGTGCCGGGAGAGCCGGCACGAACGGGACATAGATCAACTTTGCCAGGCTCCTCGCCGATCCATCCCCGGTGGCCGAACACCTAGGATGACCATGAGAAGCCCGGCCGCCAGATGCTTGACGCGCTTCATGTGTGCCTTACCGACAACTGATGGCCTAGAAAGCGCCACACAATGGTCGTTGAATATCGCTTCGGCGAAATTGATGGAGCCAAAGGGATGAACTTTTCGGCTGAAACTGAAAGCGGCAGAGTGCTCGTCGTCACGGACAAGGTGCTGTTGTCCAACATATCAGTTCCCGTTCCGCGCGGCGAGTATGACGCACACATTGACTGGCGAATAGGAGAGGACTGCGAGCGCCGCATGCGTGGGGTTCAACTCGTCATCGACAAAGATACGCTCGCCAGGATGGGATATCCTGCGGGCATTCCTTCAATGCACCAAGAGGTTTTGCGCTACCTGATTGGGGGCGATATCGAGCGCGCTTAGGTGTTGTCAGCCATGTCCGCGATCTTGGCTCTAGATTCCACTTTAGCGGACGTTCTGGCGACGCTCGCGAAGCCGGAAAATTACGTTCGGGGCATGCTAGAAAACTTGTACGCGTGCAAGCGCGAACACGGGAATGCGACGGCTCGAATTGGCATCACTGGCGGCGGCGTGGCACCAAACTACAGGATCGAATTTGAGCACGAGGAACCCCCGCTAGGCTTTCCAGGATTTAAGAGCGGCACCGTTGGCGTGTTCGATGGCCGCAATCACAAGCTGATTGAGTGGATTAACGACATTGCGCAAGAGGAAGGAACCACCCCCGTCAAGGATGAACATTGGAGCAATCACGCCATGTCGCTTGAGGACGTGGCAGTGTTCCTAGGCCAAATCAGGCAAGCCAAAAAGCGTTGAGCCTCACAAAGACACGAAGATCAGTGCAACAGACCACGGGCAGCCTGTTGCACGGAACTTGCTCCGCGATGAAGCGCCGCCCGCTCCGGCGTCGCCGTTTCGTCAAAGAGTTCGGCAAGTTTTTCGGTCATCGCGCCGCCGAGTTCCTCAGCGTCGACGATCGTCACGGCGCGGCGATAATAGCGCGTCACGTCATGACCGATGCCGATCGCGATGAGTTCGACCGGCGAGCGCGTCTCGATCTCCTCGATGACGCGGCGCAAATGCTTTTCGAGATAATTGCCGGGATTGACCGAGAGCGTCGAATCGTCGACCGGCGCGCCGTCGGAAATCATCATCAATATACGGCGCTGTTCGGTCCGCGCGAGCAGCCGCTTGTGGGCCCAATCGAGCGCCTCGCCGTCGATGTTTTCCTTGAGCAGACCTTCGCGCATCATCAGCCCGAGATGTTTGCGCGATCGCCGCCAGGGCGCATCGGCGGATTTGTAAATGATATGGCGAAGATCGTTGAGACGGCCGGGCGAAGCTGGCTTATTTTCCTGCAGCCAGGCTTCGCGCGATTGGCCGCCCTTCCAGGCGCGGGTCGTAAACCCAAGAATCTCGATCTTGACGCCGCAACGCTCCAGCGTGCGGGCCAAAATATCGGCGCAACTGGCAGCGACGGTGATCGGGCGCCCGCGCATCGAGCCGGAATTATCAATAAGCAGCGTCACCACCGTATCGCGGAACTCGGTGTCCTTCTCGCGTTTGAACGAGAGCGGCTGCCGCGGATCGACGATGATGCGCGGAAGCCTCGCTGGATCGAGGATGCCCTCTTCCAGATCGAACTCCCAGGACCGGCTCTGCTTCGCCATCAGGCGGCGCTGGAGACGATTGGCAAGCCGAGCGACAATTGAGGAAAGGCTATTTAATTGCTTGTCGAGATAGGAGCGCAGCCGTTCGAGTTCTTCGGCGTCGCAGAGGTCTTGCGCGGCGACGACCTCGTCAAATTTCTTGGTGAAGGCCTTGTAGTCCGGGCTGCGGGGTTCGGCGCGCGAGGGTGGGGGCGGACGGCTCGGATCGCCGCCTTCGCCGGAAAGGCTGAGTTCGGCGTCCCCAGTGGATTCGCCGGTTGGCGCGTCGGCGGCGTCTATCTCGCGTTCGTCCATGGGATCGGAGGAAGCCTCGGCTGTTTCGCTCCGGCTCGCGTCGCCGGTGTGATCTTCCGCGCCTTCCTCGGGATGCTGTTTCTCGGCCCCATCCGGCTCGCCCGCGTCGCCTTCTTCCTCTTCCGGATTGCTGTCGAAGCTGCCCTCGTCAATCATTTCGAGCGCCGTCAACAGCTTGTGGACGGCACACGCGAAGGCCCGCTGATCCTCGATCTCCCGCCCAAGCTTGTCGAGATCGGCGGCGGCGCGTTCCTCCACCCAGGGACGCCAGAGATCGACGATCCTTTGCGCATTCTTGGGCGGCTTGCGCCCAGTCAAACGCTCGCGCACGATCATCGCCAGCGCGTCATCGAGCGGCGCCTCGGCGCGGACCGCGATATCGGCATAGCGGGCGCGCTGAAAGCGGTCGTCGAGCATCGCATCGAGATTGCTCGCGACGCCCGGCATCCGGCGGGACCCGATCGCCTCTACGCGCGCCTGCTCCACGGCATCGAAAACCGCGCGCGCGGCGGGTGCTGGCGGGGTCAGCCGCCGGTGGACGTCCTTGTTGTGGCAGGCTAGCCGCAGCGCCATCGAATCGGCGTGGCCGCGCAGGATCGCGGCTTCCCGTGCGTCGAGCCTGCGAGAAGGCTCCGGAAGCCGCGCCTTGGCGCTCGCGCCGGTCCAAACCAGACTCGGCCGCTCGGCGGCGAAAGCGACCTCTATCGCCGGCATTTTTGCGAGGCTGCGCATGCATCCGGCGACCGCCCGCTTGAACGGCTCATTCGGGGCTTGCAATTTCGCGGGCGGCTTGTTGTTGGAACTCATCACGGTGGTTTCTGCCGCGGCTCGTTTAAAATCTTATCCCAGGGTGGCGGATGCCCGGAGGCACGGTTCAACTCATGACGACATTTATCGCGCTCTCCGGCAGCTCCTTGCCAAAACAGCGCTGATAGAATTCCGCGACGAGGGTGCGTTCCAATTCGTCGCATTTGTTGAGAAAGGTCAGCCGGAACGCAAAGCCGGCGTCGCCGAAAATTTCCGTATTCTCGGCCCAAGTGATCACCGTTCGCGGGCTCATCACGGTGGAAAGATCTCCAGCGATGAATGCGTTGCGGGTAAGCTCGGCGACGCGAACCATCTTGCCGATCGTGTCGCGGCCATCCTTGGTTGCCTGGAATCGCTTGGCCTTGGCAAGCACGATGTCGACTTCCTTGTCGTGCGGCAGATAGTTCAAAGTCGCGACGATCGACCACCGGTCCATCTGTCCCTGATTGATTTGCTGGGTTCCATGATAAAGCCCGGAGGTGTCGCCAAGGCCGATCGTATTTGTTGTCGAAAACAGGCGGAAGGCGGGATGCGGCCTTATCACCCGGCTCTGATCAAGGAGGGTGAGACGGCCCGACACCTCGAGGACGCGCTGGATAACGAACATCACGTCGGGGCGGCCCGCGTCATATTCATCGAAACAAAGCGCGACGTTGTTTTGCAGCGCCCAAGGCAGGATGCCATCCCTGAACTCGGTCACTTGCAGGCCGTCCTTGAGGACGATGGCGTCCTTGCCGATGAGATCGACGCGCGAGACATGACTGTCGAGATTGATGCGCACACAAGGCCAATTCAGCCGCGCCGCGACTTGCTCGATGTGGGTCGATTTGCCGGTGCCGTGATAGCCGGTGATCATCACCCGCCGATTCCTAGCAAAGCCCGCCAGAATGGCGAGGGTGGTATCGCGATCGAAGAGATAGTCCGGGTCGATGTCTGGAACATGCGGATCCGCGCTTGAATAGGCAGGCGCTTCCATATCGCTGTCGATACAAAACACTTGGCGCACCGAAATCTTCATGTCGGGCAGGCCGACGGTAGCGGCGCTTTCATCCATCAGCATGCCCGCATTCGTCCTTCGTGCCGGGTCCCGCGCAAATGTTTGGAGCGATCGTCCAATTGTCTTCCGAAAGGTCTTTTCTTCCAAGAGGTTCGATGAACGCCGGCAAACACTCCGTTGAGCGGGCGGAAAGCTTCAGACATGCTGCACCGACTTCAGGTAATGATAAGCGCGGATGATCTCGCACAATTTGTCTTCGTTCGACCGGTCGCCCGCGTTGGCGTCGGGATGGAGGCGTTTTACCAAATCCTTGTACCGGGCTTTGATCACGGCCATGTCCACGCTATCGTCGAGACCCAATTGATCCAGGGCCTTTAAGGCGGCCAGCCCGTAACGCGGTTTGCGCAGCCCTTCGCTAGAATGGCGCCGGATGTTCGTTTGAAACGTCCGCAGCGGGTCGCCCGTTCGCGACGGATCGTCGCCCTCCTCGCGAAAGCTCTTGGCCCCGCGGTTCACGCCCATCGACCACGTCGGGCGATGGCCAACCAAGGCGTCGCGCTGGTAAAGGGCCATTGCTTCCGCGCTCATGCCGTTGAAATAATTATAGGTGGCATTGTATTCACGGACATGGGCGAGGCAGAAGCAAAAATATTGACCCTCTCGAAAACGGCCCATTGGCGCGCGGAACTCGCCCGCTTCGCTGCAGCCCGGATGCTGGCAGCGCGCTTGATCTGGGCGCGGCGCCTCCCGGGGTTCGGACTTAACCCTGATGCGGTCGAAGAGACGTGATTTTAAATCCATGGCGCCAGCATTATGAATGTCTTTGGGGTGGCTGCAAGCGGCTCGATACGGTAAAATGACCATAAAGCCGCCGGTTACGCGGCCGTTAGCGTTTTTTAAGGCTGTCTTGAGATGGACGAGCAAAGCAACATTGCCGCAGGCGATCGCATCAAGGCGAAATTACAGGCCGCCTTTGCCCCTGACTCCCTCGAAGTCATCGACGAATCCCACAAGCACGCGAGCCACGCTCATGCCATGAACCGGCCCGGTGCGGCCGCGAACCCGGGCGGAACCCACTTTCACGTCAAAGTAGTTTCGGAAGCCTTTAAGGGCAAGAGCCTGGTCGAGCGCCATCGCGCGATCAATCATCTCTTGAGGGCTGAATTCGATGCCGGCGTGCATGCCTTGGCGATCGAGGCCAAGGCGCCGGGCGAATGAAGTCCAGCGCGACGGCCAGGAATTCGGGCCAATTTCCTTAATGGTCTCCGCCCGGCACTAGGAATCATCCCGTTGGCCAGCCAGCGCGACGCGAGAGGGATCTGCCGAACTGTCGACGACCGCGACGTGCTATCCTGATCATGGGTGGTCCCTTCGCCGGAGCTCGGAAGGAACGGCTCAAATCATCGACTCGAGTCATCGGACAACTCTCCATCGATTTCGTCTA
Source organism: uncultured Alphaproteobacteria bacterium (assembly GCA_963706215.1). Taxonomy (GTDB): domain Bacteria; phylum Pseudomonadota; class Alphaproteobacteria; order Rhizobiales; family Beijerinckiaceae; genus Methylocapsa. The sequence continues at coordinate 2,894,623 of OY970154.1, forward strand.
GCGACGATGGTGCCACGACCTCGCCGCCGCCGCGCATGGCTTCCGCCGAAGGAACGCCGCTAACGTGGCTGTTGATCGTTGGTTCGTGCACCGAAAGGCTTTTGGATTATGTAAGATTGCGCAAATCGACGTGGCGCGGGGGCGTTGACATGCAAGCGATTGTGAGCGCTATATGCGCGCCTGCCGGGCACGAACTGTGTGCCTGCTTCCTCTTCCATTCCCGTTTTCGATGATGGGCCACGCGCTGGTGACGGCACGGGCGTCGCGCTGCGAGAAAGGGGCTCGTTCGCTGGCGAGCATCGCAATCCGCCCCACCTAAAGAAGTCCTCGCGGCTCTCGCGGAAGGCCCGATCCGTTCTTGCAAAAATCTTCGCGGTTCGTCGCCAGTGGGATCCTCCAAAGCGAGCGCCGCCGATTATGTAAGATTGCGCAAATCGACACGGCGTGGGGGCGTTGACATGCAAGCAATTGTGAGCGCTATATGCGCGCATGCCGGGCACGAACTGCGCCCGCTTCGATGGTTGCTCCATCGCGATAAGCCCGGCGCACGCGGTTTCACAATCAGTCAGCGCTCGGCGTCTACCACCAGCGCGGACTCATCGAAGTTTGCGGGAACCGGTGCGTGAAGAGCTGTCCGCCATTTTGTTGGTCTATGAGGCAGGAACTCTCAAGGCGACGAGGGCTTCCGCACGCCACGATCATAATCGCAATCAGGACCACGAATGGTGTTATTCAGCGCAGGCCAGGAAGCGGCTCGCCGTCTCCTGGAGGGGCCGCAGCGTTACACTTGTCTTGCAGGAGGGACACGCTCGGGCAAGACCTTCCTCATCGTCCGCATGATTGTGATGCGTGCGCTCCAGGCAAAGGGTTCCCGCCATGCTATACTGCGCCACCACGCCAATGCGGCGCGGGCTTCCATCGCGCTCGGCACGCTTCCTCAAGTCGTGCGGCTCTGTTTCCCCGGGATGCGGCTTAAGGAGCATCGCCAGGACGGTTATTTTGCGCTGCCGAATGGCTCGCGTGTCTGGATTGGGGGGCTCGACGACAACGACCGCGTCGAGAAAATCCTCGGGCTCGAATATGCCACCGTGTTCCTGAACGAAGCTTCGCAGATTCCTTATTCCACCGCGTTGATCGCCTTCACGCGGCTCGCCCAAGTGACGCGCGGAATTCGCCAGCATGCCTTTGTGGATCTCAATCCGGCTGGAAAGTCGCACTGGACCAATGTTCTTTTTGGCGAACACCGCGATCCGGTTTCCATGCAGCCGCTTAAGGACCCGGAAAACTATCGGCGCGCGTTTTTAAATCCTCCTGACAATACCGAAAATCTTTCCGCGGAGTTTTTGGTAAGTCTCGAAAATCTGCCGGAAAAGCAGCGCAAACGCTTTTATGAAGGCGTTTATGTCGATGAAGTCGACGGTGCGCTATGGACGTACGAGACAATCGATTCCGGCCGTCGCGCGCCCGAGGATATCCCCGACGAGAAGCGTGCGGCGGTCGTCATCGCCCTCGATCCTTCAGGCGCCGCCGGACGCGATGATTTGGGCGCGGACGAAATCGGAATCGTCGTTGCGGCAAGGGGATTTGATGGCGATTGCTATGTTCTCTCGGATCTTTCCTGCCGTGAGGCGCCGGCGGTCTGGGGCAGGAGGGCGGTCACGGCCTTTCATGAATTTCGCGCCGATTGCATCGTGGCCGAGAGCAACTTCGGAGGCGAGATGGTTCGCGCGACCATCCAGGCGGCGGACCGAAACGCGCCGGTACGCCTTGTGACCGCAAGCCGCGGCAAGGCTGTTCGCGCCGAGCCGATCTCGCTCCGGTACGCGCAAGGGCAAGTGCATCACGTGGGCCGGTTCGGCAAGCTCGAGGACCAGCTCTGCGCGTTTTCCCCGGCGGGCTACACCGGCGGCGGCAGTCCCGATCATGCGGACGCCGCGATATGGGCGCTGACCCATCTTTTCGGGGCCGATGACGGGACCGGGATTATCGAATTCTACCGGCGCGAGGCGGAAGGCCATGACGGCGGGTAACGCCGCAATCGTCTGTCCGGGCAATTGCGCCCGCCGGGCGCACTGAACAACAATTAAAGGCGCGAAGGACTCACCATGGCCGAGCGTGGCGCGGGGCAAAGAAGCTGGCCGCTTAGTCCCTATGAGGTCAATGTCAGCTTCGAGCGGACCAACGCCGCCGGGGAGGCGGCAAACTGGTTTGGCCCCTTAACGCCAATCACGCCGCTCGCGCCCCCCGAGGTTGCCGGGCGGCAATGGGATTATCCGGCCGGCTATAATCTCTCGACGCTCTCGCGGCCCTTCGAGCCGATTACCTTTTCGACGTTGCGCGCGCTCGCCGACGGTTACGATCTTTTGCGTCTTGTCATCGAGACACGCAAGGATCAGGCCGCGCGTCAAACCTGGAACATCGCCGCGCGGGATAGTGGGCCGCGTTCCGCGACGGACGCGGCGCGTATCGCGACACTCAAAAGTTTTTTCGCCCGGCCGGACGGCATCCATGGCTTCGCCGATTGGCTGCGCATCCTGCTCGAAGAGGTTTTTGTGACCGACGCGCCGGCGCTCTATATGAGCCGCGATCGGAGCGGCCGGCTGAAAGCGCTCATGCCGCTTGACGGGGCCACGATCAAACCGGTGATCGATCCCTGGGGCCGCGTGCCGCAGCCCTACCTCGATGGCGACAAACTCGTCTACCCCGCTGCCTATCAGCAGATTCTGAAAGGTTATCCGGCCATCGATTATTCGGTGCGCGACCTGACCTACCGGCCGCGCAATCTTCGCGTCAATCGCGTCTACGGTCTGAGCCCCGTCGAGCAGGTCGTGACGACGGTGAATATCGCCCTCCGCCGGCAATTGTATCTCCTCGATTATTTCGCCGAGGGAAATATTCCAGACAGCCTGATCGGGGTTCCGGAGACCTGGACGCCGGATCAGATCGCCTCCTATCAGAAATATTGGGACGCCTATTTCGATGGCGATCTCGGCCGCCGCAGACGAGCCAAATTCGTTCCCGGCGGCGTCGCGAAAACCTTCATCCAGACGAAGGAGCCCGAACTCAAGGGGCCGTTCGACGAATGGCTCGCGCGCATCGTCTGCTTTGCTTTCTCGATCTCGCCCCAGGCTCTCACCCAAACGGTCAACCGCGCCACCGCCGAGACCCAAAAGGAGTTGGCCGAAGAGGAGGGCCTGGCACCGATCCTCGCCTGGGCGAAGGCGCTCATCGACGACATTCTGGCAGCCGAATTCGACGCGCCCGATCTCGAATTCGTGTGGAGCGAGAGTCATGAAACCGACCCCGCGACGCAAGAGACGATCCTTTCGGGCTATACATCGAACGGTATCTTGACCATCAACGAGGCGCGCGCCGCCTTGGGCCGCGTGCCGCTGGCGGAAGCTTCGGCGAATAGGCCGATGACGCTCACCAACGCGGGCTTTGTCGCGCTGCCGGAATAAGCGGAACGTCGAAACTCCGACTTTTGAATTCCCCTTTTTGGGATTTTCATGCACGCTCTTGTCTTCGGCAAGGCGCGGTCAGGCGGGGTATGGATGTGGCCGGGGATCGCCTTGACCAGGCCGAAGCGCCGCCAGCGGCCTAGTGATGAACGGCAGAATTGGCCAGCTTCGAAGGGGCGTGTCTACAAGGAAAGTCTTGCTCCTAAAATTCTGACTCTTGAATGGTTGAAAAGAAGCGCTGCAAAGTCCCGGGAGGCGTGAGCGGTTCCAGTTGAGCAAATGCCCGAGCTGGCATCGGCTTGGATATGCTCAATCCCTTAATTTCGATTGCAGGACAGAAGGTCGTTTCGCAGGGAACGCTTGTTTCGTATGGTAGCCAAGAAATTGGCCAACTACATACGTGAAAACGGAAGTAGGATACCGGAAGCCAAGAAACGAGCCCTAGTTGACACGGACCTTCCCAATTGCTGTCAGAAAGCGCTCCGGGAAATAATCTTTGAATTCGTCTGGATGCGGCGGATCTGCATGACAGCTAAGAAACCTGAGCTAGACGAAGCGACTCTGCAAATCGCAGAGCGCATGCTGCGCTCGCCTTCCAAGCCGCACGAAGAAATGAAGCAGCGCCGCGAAGAATCGACGCTCAAGCGCCTTCTCTCGACGCCGCCACAGCCTAAGCCCAAAAAGGAGCCGAGCGCGAGTGGGAAAAAGCGCGGGCGCCCGGCGACGGCGAAGTGAGGAACTACCATGAATAAGAATGCACCGAAGCCGGATTTTTCGAATATTTCGGCTGAAACCATTAAGGAATTGCATCGACAAGGAGAAATCTGCTTACAAGGAACTGTGCAGCTCGCAATCGCATGTGATCAACGCGCTACGACGCTGACCGGCATACTCTCTGCCGGAACGATCGCGTTGATGGTGGCGACAGGAACTATGATTTCAAGCTTGACGCCGTGCCCCCCTTTGATTGGGGCCGCGTTGGGGGCGGCAGCACTGCTATTCATCGGCGCGCTTCTATGCGCAAGGGCCGCTCGCTCAACAGACTTTTTTGTTGCCGGATACGAGCCCCGCATGCTTGCGCTTTCGGCAAGTGACGAAATCTGGATGCTTCGTTACGCTGCCGAAGACGTCCAGGTACGTATTGACGGCAATCGCAGGACCTTGGAAACGTCATCCAAGATGCTGACTTTGGGGCGCGGGTTCGCTCTTGCCGCAGCCCCAATTGGGGTGATTGTTTTTGCTATTATTTCCTTTGGTATGGCGGGTCTTCGCTTTTCTTGAAAGGCTGGCTTGGCGGGGGACGATCTGGAATGGAAGTCGGGGCTGGTTGTGGACTCGGCTGGATCGGTTGTGGTGCCGGGCTCGGTTGTTTAGGCTCGGTGTTCATTTTGCACCCATCTTTCTCTTAGTTCTAGGGTTTGGTTATTTCGAGGACTATCACAGGGTATGTACCTGACATTGGCTTCTTTCCCTCGAATCATGTGCACCATGCGGTGAGCGTTCCATATTGATCACCAACCGACGTGATCGTCATAATAGGGCCACCTGATTTGAGCTGAACAACGTCTCCAGCTTTTAACGCCGTATCTGAATTAGACATTTTGCTTCCTCATGAGGATCTAATGAAGCCAGCGATATTGCGCCATCGGGCGCATTATATCTACGATCTCCATCTTGCGGCAACGGCGGAAACCCATCGTGATCCAAGCGAGCCGCCGCTGACGATAGGTAATCGCGTGAGATTGAATAGCGGCGGCCCAACGCTTCTCGTCGTCGATTGCAATGGTGATTCCGCTGTTGTCGCTTGGGACAAAGAAGGTGTGGTAGAGGAATATTCATTCCCCGAAAGGTGCCTGTACCTGGTCTAATCAGGCTTTCTATTTGTCTGGCGTCGCGCGCCATCTGTGAAAAGCGTGCCTCCGACACGTCATGGAATAATCCGATAATTCCGCCCTTAAGAGTGCCGAAATAGCTTTCGCGCGCCCAAAACATCGACGCGCATCTGCCTTTGTTCAAGAGCCCTGCGCGGGCGGCCATATTGCTCGCAAGGGAGAGGGAACGCCTCTTTCCGCTTTGCAGACCCGGTGTGGTCTTCTTTCTCTAATTAATCTTTTCTCAATGCAAGGAGCATTCATGTCCGCGCTGCGCATGTTCATTCCGATTACCAAGGTCGATGCGGCGCGGCGCCTCGTCTATGGACTCGCGACCGCGGAGACGGAAGATCGCGCGGGAGAGATTTGCGATTATGCTTCGACCAAGCCGCTCTATGAAAAATGGTCAAAGGAGATCGCGAAATCCACCCGCGGCAAGTCCCTCGGCAATCTCCGCTCCATGCATGGGCCGGTCGCGGCGGGGAAAGTGACGGCCATCACTTTCAACGACGCGGGAAAGCAGATCGAGATCTGCGCCAAAGTCGTCGATGACGCCGAATGGGAAAAAGTCGTGGAGGGGGTTTATACCGGTTTCTCGCAAGGCGGAGCCTACGAGAGACGGTGGACGGACGCGGAAGGGCTCACCCGTTACACCGCGGCGCCGAACGAAATCTCGCTCGTCGATTTGCCGTGCTTGCCGCAAGCGACCTTTGAAATGATCAAGGCCGATGGAACAAGCGAGCTGCGGCGCTTCGGCAAGGGGATGGACAACGTCGCGCGGCTGGCAAACCTCATCGAGGAATTGAACTGGTTGCAAAATGCCTCGGCGTCCGAGGAGATGACCGAGCAGGACGATTCCGCTGTGCCCGGCGAATTGCTCGATCTTGTCGCACGCGCCTCGGCTATTTTGCGAACCATGGTGGGCGAGGAAACCACGGAACTCGCGCAAGACGGTGCTTCGCTAGCGCCGATGACGATGTTTGCGGCTCCGCTAAAAACCGCGCCTCTAAGAACCCCGCGTCTTAGCAAAATCGGCGCCCGGAACAACGCAGAGGATCAAGCCAGGATCCAGCACTTGCACGATACCTCGGTTGAACTTGGAGCCGTCTGCGAAACGCAAAAAGTCATGCGGGGCGGTTTGGAGAAACGCTTCGATGTGCTCGCCGAAGCGATTGCCGATGTGCTGCGGCGCGTGAAGAACATCGAGGAGCAGCCCTTGCCTCTGCCGCTCTTGGGCCAACCGCGAGCGATCTCAAAAGCCGAGGATGCGGGCGGCGATGCTCATGATGGCGGCGGCATCGAGAAGCTGCTTGCGAACCCCGAAGCCCTATCGGTTCTCGCCATCAAATTGGCGCAGCGCAACGGCCGTTCGCAGCTTCGATGAGCGTCTTGCTCGGGCGTCACGCTTGAATGCCGGAACGCTTAACTTTTGACGATAACCTGACGCGACCGCGCGCGACCGATGAGGTCCGCCTGTCTCGAAGCGGGGCAGTCTGTCACGGCAAAAGGCGCTCTCCCGGATAAAAGTGCTTGCCACGAAATTCCCTTCAAACTTCTTCGCGGCTAGGAGCAAGACATGACTATGGAGACCGATGTTCAGAACGTTCTGGACCGGATTAAGACCGCGCAGCAAAAGCCGCTCGGCGATCCTCGGTTCCAGAACCGCATTGGGCTTGAAAAGGCCGGCACGTTCTCGGAAAGCGCGAGCCCTACTTCCGGGCTTACCTTCTACGATCTGGAACTTGGCGCCAAGTTCCTTTATCCGGTGCTGACGCCATTGCGCAACATGATCCCCCGGGTTTCGGGCAAAGGCGGCATTCAGGCGGCGTGGCGCGCGATTACCGCGATCAACACCTCCGGCTTGCGTTTTGGAGTTTCTTCGGCAAATCGAGGCGGGGTGCTCGCGGTCACGACGCATGATTATACCGCGACCTACAAAGGTATCGGCGTCGAGACGAGTGTCGATTTCGAGGCACAATATGCCGGGCAGGGTTTCGACGATGTCCGCGCGATAGGCGCCAAGACAGGTCTCGAGGCCCTCATGCTCGGCGAAGAGGCAATGATTCTTGGCGGCTCCACATCGACGCCCCTCGGTACCACGCCGACGCCAACTTTAACGGCATCGACCACGGGCGGCACCCTTGCCGCGCAGACGTGGTCCGTAATTTGCGCCTCGTTGACGCTCGACGGTCTTATGAATGGAAGCATCGCGGGCGGCGTGCAGGGGTCGATCACGCGCACGAACGCCGACTTATCGGTAGATACCTTCGGCGGCGGCGTGGCGAAGCAGAGCGTGAACGCAACCGTCGTCACGACGGGCACGACAAGCTCCATCACCGCGAGCGTTACGCCGGTCTCCGGTGCGCTGGGCTACGCCTGGTTTTGGGGTGCGGCGGGTTCCGAGGTGCTCGGCGCGATTACGACGATTAATTCGGTGGTGATTACCGCAGCGGCCGCGGGGGCGCAGACGGCACTTTCGCTCGGGACCGCGGACAACTCCACGAATGCGCTTGCTTTCGATGGGCTCATCTATCAGGCGCGCGTCCCTGGCTCTGGGTCTTACGTTTCCGCGATGGCGTCCGGAAGCGCCGGAATTGGCACGCCGCTGACTTCGGACAGCGCGGGCGGCATCGTCGAGATCGATGTCGCTCTAAAGTCCATGTGGGATAATTACCGGCTTTCTCCCGACACGATGTGGGTCAATTCCCAGGAGGCCTTGAACATTTCACATAAGATCCTGTCGGGCTCGCAGACCGCCGCGCAGCGGTTCGTTTTCGAATCGTCGCAGGATCTGGTGGGTGGCGGGATCATGGTCCGCACTTATCTGAACCGGTTCTCGATGCAGGGTGGCAGTGTGGTCGACATTAGGGTGCATCCGAACATGCCGGCGGGTACCATCCTCATGACGACGAAGATGTTGCCCTATCCGCTTGCCGGCGTTGGCAACGTCGTTCAGATCCGGACGCGGCAGGATTATTACCAAATCGAGTGGCCGCTTGTTACCCGCAAATACGAATATGGGGTTTATGCCGACGAAGTTCTGCAAAACTATTTCCCGCCGTCGTTGGCTTTGATCACCAATATCGGCAATGGCTGAGCATGAGGCGCACGGCGGCGATCCCGCCGTGCGCATGATCCGGGAATCGATGGAGACAAGGCGATGACGAATTCCGCGGCGCAATTCGACACGCTAGGGCCGGCGCCTGTTTTGATCAAGAACGCTGCCGGGACACTATTCGGGTATGACGTTGGCAGCTCGGACGGCAGCCCGGCAATGGTTCTTCTCTACGACAAAGCGACGGCGCCGGTTTACGGCAAGGATACACCGCTTGTGAGGATTCTATTGCCGCCGCACGGGCAGTCGGCGCGCACGTCGGCAACGGGAGTTGCTTTCGCGAATGGCCTTTATCTGCTTGTCGCGACCCTGCATGGCACACAGCAAGGTAACGTTAGCGGGCATATCGAATTCAGTTAGGACAGGCTCTTTGCAGATGGTCAAATTGCGTGCACCAGACGGCATTTCCTCGATTGTTCATGATGGCGTCGAGGTCCCAATCGGGGATGACCGGTCCGTTGAGGTAGACGACCTTTCCGCCGAGGTGTTTAAGGTGCATGGATTCCGTCCATGGAACGGCGGCAAGAACGCCCTGCCAATCGATGCCGAGCCCCATTCGCAAATGGTCTTGCATTTGCTTGAGCGCCTCCGGCGCCCCCTCGACGTACTTCCTGCCGAAGGCATCCAGGCAAGCTTGCCGGCAACGGCCCCCGGTACCGTGATTCCGCCGGACGACACGGAAACCGGCGGCGAACACGAACAAGACATTTCGGGTCTCAACAGGCGGGCGCTTTTCGCTTTCCTTAGGGCGAAGGGGATCTCGGTGTCCTTGCCTGTCACCAATGAAGAATTACGCGCCGCGGCACGCCGCGCGCGCGAAAGCTGAGCGGTTCCGATATTCTAACAGCGCCACCTGGGCGGGCCTGACTTTGATGGAGACGATGGCTGGTTTCCCAAAGGAGCGTCCTCCGCACGACGTCAAGTGCCTAACAACAGGGTCGTAGACAATGGCATCTCCCTTCGATCTTGTCAGCCTCACGGACCTCAAGAGCTGGCTCGATATCGAGGCAACCGATGACGATGTTCTTCTCGCACAATTAATTACGCAAATCAGCCGCGCAATCTTCAATGTTATCGACCGGCCCGCGATTTTGCCGTCGGCCTATACCGAAACGTATGACGGAGGCAACGATGTTTCGATCATGCTCCGGCAATGGCCGATCATCGGAATTTCTTCCTGTATCGTGGATGGCGTGGCAATCCCTCCTTCGCCGCCGCTTGTCGGTGGCGCGAGCGCTCAGATTGGCTACGTTCTAAATTCTTCCATTGCCGCCCCGCCAGGGGCTATGCAGAGGTTGTCGCTGCGCAGGTTTCTTTTCACTCGCGGTCTCCAAAACGTCACGATTTCATACAGCGCAGGCTACCAGATTACGACCGAAAGCGCGGTCATTCCCACGACGCCTCCGTATAGCCTCTCGGCGCAGGCTCCTTATGGCGATTGGGCGAGCGACGGCGGCGTCGTTTATTCGAATGGCGTTTCACTAACTGCGGTCATGGGGAATCCCGCCGCCGGGCAATACGCGGTCGTGAATGGCGTTTACGGTTTTGCGCAACCGGATGCGGGCTCCACGGTGCTTCTCACCTATGGCTACGTGCCGGCCGATCTCGCATCCTGCTGCATGGATTGGGCGGCCGAGCGTTATGCTTATCGTTCGCGCATAGGTCAACATTCGAAGTCGCTTGGCGGACAGGAGACGATGGCTTTCATCGTCAAGGACATTCCCGATTTCGTGGTAAGCGCCTTGTCGCCTTATCGCCGCGTGGTCACGCCATGATCGATGTCGAATTCGATGCGCAGGCCGTGCAGGATGCGCTGTTGGGCCAAGCAGATGCGCTTCGCGGCGCTCTGGAGGCTCGAATACAACAAAAGCTTTCCGGCGAGGTATTGCAGGCCCGTTCCGGCGCTCTTGCGGCCTCTATCATCTCCTCGATCGAGAACGATGGATCGGATATATCCATCTCGATCTCCAGCACCGGCGTGCCATATGCGGCGATTCAGGAATTCGGCGGGAAGACGGCGGCCCACGATATCGTTGCGGTGAAGGCCAAGGCTTTGGCGTTCGGCATGGGAGGGAGCCAGGTTTTCGCAAAAAGCGTGCACCATCCAGGTTCGACAATTCCGGCGCGCTCTTATCTCGGCAGTTCTCTCGCGGAGCTTGGCGACGACATAGAGTCAGGCTTCAAACAAGCTATCCTTGAAGCGTTGGGCCAGGGGTGACGGCCGCCGCGCGGGACCTCTTCCTGGCCCCGGCTAACAAACAAGCCGTTTAGGAATGGGGGAAGCCGGATGGGGAGGACACCACGCGAGAGCGCCATTGGGGCGCTCATGAATATCGTCGCCAGCGCGTATCCCTGGACGCTTGGACCGGCGAGGCGCCTCAAGCTTTGGAGCGACGTTCCCTCGGCGAGCCGGCCCGCTTGCTTTCTTTTCGAGGGCGGTCAGGAAACATATTCCTGGAGCGAGACTGCCCTTCCGAAGCGCATCATCGAAGTCAAATTGTTTGTTTATCTCAATGCCAAGGATCCAAGCATTGCCGGTGCCGCGCTGCTCAACGGCGTGATGGACGCTCTCGATACTGCCTTCGCGCTGTCAGGGGGCGACCTTGTGCTGGGACGAAACACGCTTAATGGCACGGCCTACCATTGCAAGATTGATGGCAAGGCTTTGAAGGATCCGGGTGACCTCGACGGCGACGCACTCTTGATCGTGCCGGTTAAGCTTGTCCTGCCATAAATGGGCCGCGCAATGTCCGAGTCTTCGAAAGCCAAGCGCCAGAAGGCGCCGTGAAAAGCCGCCGTCATTTTACGGAGTTGGACTGTACCAGGATTTTGCAAACGCTGCTTAGCATAGGCGAATGGAAGAGGTCTTCACATGTATAGTTTCGGCTCAGGTGTTCTGCTCGGAACCCGCACGGACATTGCAAATGCAACCCCTGTCAATTTCGGCCTGGTGCAGGAAGTGACGATTGACGAAACCGCGACGATTAAGGAACTGACGGGCCAGTATCAGCGCCCAGTGGCGATCGCCCGCGGCACGATCAAGACGACAGGAAAAGCCAAGGTCGCTCGCATTTCCGGGCTCGCGTTTTCCAGCCTTTATTACGGCTTCGTACCAACCGCCGGTCAGGTTGCGACCTCTTTCGCTGAAGCCGATACGGTCGCCGCCACAACGCCGTTTATAGTTACCGTTGCTAATTCCGCGACCTTCGTCGCAGACGCCGGCGTCCTCTATGCGACGACCGGCCTTCCGCTTACGCTGGTGGCGTCGGCTCCCGCGGCAGGGCAATATTCAGTTGCGGCCGGCGTATATACGTTCAATTCAGCGGACGAAGGCAAGGCCGTCCTGGTGAATTATACTTACACGATCAGCGGTGCCGGCCAGAAATTCACGGTGTCGAATCAGTTGCTCGGCACGACGCCGACATTCGCGGCGAAGTTCTATACGACCTTCCAGGGGCAAGCCATTTCCGTGCAACTAAATAATTGCACGGCGAGCAAGCTCAGCTTCCAGACGAAGCTAGAGGATTTCATCCTCCCCGAATTGGATTTCTCGTGTTTCGCCGATGCGTCTGGCAATGTGATGACTTGGTCTTTCGCGGAGGTCTCTTAATATGCGGCCGCGGCCCGAGACAATCCGGCTCGGCGCGCGTGAATGGCCGGTGCGGCCTTTGACTTTGCGCCAGGTTCAAGAAATCGAACCGATCCTTATGTCGAGCGCCGCCGAGACAAAAGGCAATGTCGCGGCCGCAATGGCGATTGTCGCAATCGCACTGGGGCGCGATCATGCCGACGCCGCCGCCTTGCTCGGCGACATCGAGGCGACAGCGCCCGAAATCGGCGCCGCCATGGCGACGGTCTTGCGCCTTGGTGGATTTCTTGAAACACGTGCGCAAGGAGATGCCGGGCTGGGGGAAGCTCAAGCGGGCGAGGTCCGCGCAAAGGATCCGCCCGCATCGATTTCGGCTTCATCTACGCAAAACTCATGACCAGTTGTGGCTACACGCCCGCGGAGATCGATGAAGTGACGTTGCACGACGTGCTCGGTCTCTTTGCGTATTGGCGCGATTTTCCGCCGACCCATGAGATCTTGAAATGCGTGTATCGCATCGAGCAAAAGCAAGAACGGCCGATTACTAAAAGTAAGAACGATCCGAGCGGAATAGGCGGTCTTATCGCGCGTTTCCCAAACGGCTTTGTACGCCTAGGTGAAAACGGGTGAATGTTTTCGCACCGGCCAGCTTTGAGGCCGTGCCCCCGCGGGCCGAAAGCCTAGGTAAACCGATAGCTGCTCGAATGCAAACTCAATCATTCCCGCTAACGTACCACAAGCAAAGCCCCGGTCGCCTCTCGATCTTCCGAAGCTGAGCTTCGGCCCAGGCCCGATAAGAAGCAAGGACCATGGTACATGGCAGATGACGTCACCATAACATTTACCGCCGACGTGTCCGACTTGCAACAAGGGATGCAGCAAGCGACGAGCGCGGTGGCAGCAACGACGAGCGCGTTGCGCAGCGGCGCCGCGCAGATCAACGCCAGCTTCGCTTCGCTGTCGCAAGCCTATGGGAGCGCCGCGGCGAAGAAGATCGCAACGGTGCAGACGTCGAGCGACACTGAACTCGCGATCGCGCGGCAAAATGAGCAAGCGCGATATGATATCGCCTTGAACGGCGTGAAAGAGCAGGTCTCGCTCGTCAAGGAACAGGCCGAGACGGCGCAGATCTCGCGCCAACAAGAGCTCTCCAGCCTCCTCGCGCTTGAGACACAGCGTGAAGACATCGAGCGTCAGAACCTCCAATTCCTGGAGAGCACGTATCAACAAGGGACCGTTGCTTATGCGGCCGTTCAGCGCCGGATCGAGGAACTTGCCAGCCAATCCGCGCTTAGGAGGCAAGAAATCGAGCGCAACATAAACAAGCAGATTGCCGCCGACTACAAGAAATCGACGGACGAGACGGCCTCGATGCTTTCCGGCGCGATCACGGGGATGATCACGGGGCACGAGCGTCTCGCGGACGCCGCTAAGAAGGCCGCGACAAAAATCATCTCGACCTACATCGACCTCGGCGTGAAGATGCTCGTCAACAATTCCGGCGACATCGGCCGGATGGTGGCCCAGTTCGTCACCGGCGAGACGCTGAAAACGGCGGCCACCGTCCAGGGCACGGCCGCCCGGACCGCCGCCGAGACCACGGGATCGGCCGCGGCAAGCGCCGGGACGATAGCGGCCGTCTTCACAAGCATCAAGGCCTCCGCGGCGGAAGCCTTCGCCGGGGTCACCGGGTTCCTGTCTCCTATTTTGGGGCCTGCCGCCGTCGGCCCCGGCCTCGCCACCGAGGCGACCGTGCTTGCCACCGCCGGCGGCCTCGCCTTGGGCGCCTGGGAGCTGCCAAGCGACATGCTCGTCCAGGCCCACCGCGGCGAGATGGTCGTGCCCGCCGGCGTCACCCCATGGGCGCAAGGGGTGATCTCCGGCGCCGCCAACACGCCCGGCGTCAACACCGTGCATGTCCATCATGCGACGAACTTCAACGTCACGACGATGGACGCGCAATCGTTCAATTCCTACGCCATGGGCAACCGGAAGGCGCTCGTCCGCGCGATCAACGAGGGCGTGCGCACCGGCGCCCATATCGGGCTGTCCAAGCTCGGCCACGCCTAAGGAGCCATATCGATGGCCGTATCGACATCATTTTTCCCTCTGGGGCCATCCTGGACCGCGCTTGGCGCCGCATCCACCAAACCCGTCACCCTCATGGCAACGGGAGGCCCCATCGAGGTCATTGCGTCTTCCTCCGGGGCGCCCGCCGCTGGAGCGCAAGGCGTCCTAATCAATCCCCAGACGGGGCCGGTTGTGACGCTTAGCTACAACTCCACCACCACACCCTACGTGGGCTACGCCATAGCGGCGGCTGGGCAGACCAATGCCGGCGTTTGGATTCTTACCGGAGATTAAGGCGATCCACGGAACAGCCGGCATCGCATCCGCAGGTATCGCGCATGGGCTTCGTCAACGGCGTGAACCTCCTGCCGAGCACGGGAGAATTTACCTATGGCACCGCGGCGCGCCAAGGCCAGCGGGTCTCCTCGCCGACCCTTGTGCCGATCAACACCTACAACGATTTGCCGCCGTTCGCGGGGGTCTTTCCGAACACCGATTATTCCTATTCGATCGATCAGCTCCAGGCCGCGTTTCCGGCATGCACGACGGTTGCCATCGTCTGCGCATGGTTCGGCAACAACGAAACCGTGAACTATTGCCAAATCTATCCGGCCACCACGTATATCAACAACGGCACCGTCATCAATCCGGCGACGGGCTTGCCCTGGGCCGCGGTGAATCCGGCCTTCCAGTTCTGGACCGGATCGTCGTGGCAGACGGATCAATGGCGGGTGTCGAGCCTCAATGAAACTTCGCCCGGCCTCATTCCGATCTCGTCCTCCGGCGGCTCGTTCACCTATGGCGGCACGCCGTCGGATCAATCGATCGTCGAGTGCATTACTGATTTGAAATTACGCGGGCTGCGCACCGTCTTCTATCCATTCATCCTGATGGACGCGCCCGGAAAGCCCTGGCGCGGGAGAGTTAGCTACTTCGCGGGCGACGTGTCGCCCAGCGCGACCGCCGCCGTGGCCGCCTTCCTCGGCACCGCCAGTAAGGGGCAATTCACGAGGGATTATGTCCATAAAACCGTCTCATATTCCGGATCGCCTACTGATTTTACTTACCGGCGCTTTATTCTTCATTACGCTAATTTGTGCGTGGTTGCTGGCGGTGTTGACCTTTTTCTCATTGGTTCTGAGCTTCGCGGCCTGGAAACCATACGCGGCCCTGGGTGGACGCCTGCCGGCACGGTTGACGGAGGCGGCAAGGCAATTTGGGATTACCCCTTCGTCGCCGGATTGATCACGCTGTCCGACGACGTGCGGAGCATCTTCGATGCGGCCGGCTTCACGAAGGACACGGTAAACCTGCACAATCTGATCTCCTACGCGTCGGATTGGTCGGATTGGATGGGCTGGCAGCACCCCGGCGCGAACCCGCCGTTTCCGGCGCCGGTTCTCGACGGCCAATGGCCGCACCTCGATCAGCTCTGGGCGCATACAAACATCGATCTCATCTGTTTCGACAACTACATGCCGCTGTCCGACTGGACGACCGGGACAGGGCAAGCCGAGACAGGCGGCCAGAGCAACAATCTCGATATCGCGAATTGGAGCGCCCCGGCAGCCGTCGATACGTTCCTCGATTACGGGCTTGTCACAGAGGCCGTTCTCTCGACGGCCGATTATGGCCTCGCGTCGGACGGCCGCGTGACGGCGGCTGCGGATTACGGGATCGTCTCGGCCGCGCCGGCGTGGCCGCCCTCAATATCCGCGATGAGCAATCTTGGGCTCGCCGGGACGCCGACGCTGCAATCGAAGGCTTACCTCAAGGCAAATATCGAGGCGGGCGAAAAATTCAACTGGTTCTATTTCGACTCGAACAACCTTGAGCGCGGGAACGATCCGCTCGGCTCGGATTTGCAAGTGTCGCTCCCGGAAGGCGACCGTCTGACGCAATCGCGCAATAAGTTCTACCCGCAACAGCAAATCCTCGCCAACAAGCAAATCAGATGGTGGTGGAACAACCCGCATCAAGCCTTGTACGACAATGACGATGGATTTGGCGAAATCCCGCACGGACCGGCGACGGAATGGATCGCGCAGTCGAAGCCGATCGTCTTCACGGAATATGGCTTCCCGGCGTGCGACAAGGCCACGAACCAGCCGAACGTTTTCTTTAGCGCCGGATCGATCGAAAGCTTTACCCCGTTTTGGTCGGCATGGCGCAATGTGGACGGCGGCTCCTTCCTGCCGCTCCCGGACCAAAATCTCCAGCTCTTGGCGCTCCAGGCGATTTACGAATATTGGTTCACGGACGGCCACAACGCGGTATCCGGCGCGGGCGTGAAAATGATCGAGCCCGCGTTCTGCTCGGTCTGGAACTGGGATGCGCGGCCCTTCCCGGCCTTCCCCCAGCTATCAAACGTCTGGGACGACGCGAGGAACTGGGCGGCGGGCAATTGGTTGAACGGCAAGGGGCCGTTTCTGACCCCGCCTATCCCTGACCCACCGTTCGTTCCAGGGGCCAATCCGGCCTTTCCGGCGCTGCGGGGATTGGGCTGGAGCATCCACTACCGCCCAACGTTCGCGAGCGGCACGGCGGAGCACGTCAGCGGGCACGGCAGCCGCTTCGCGCGCATGGCGGCGGCGGTGTGGGACATCGAGCTTGTTGTCGATCTTCTGACGATGGACGTGATCCAGGATTTCCAGACGCTCGTTGGATTTTATGAGATGATGAAGGGCCAGGACTTGCCGTTCGCCTTCCCGGCCGATCCGGCGCTCGGGATCGGCTCTCCGGTCAACTGCCGGTTCGCGGACGACAACGAGGACCTGGAAGAATTCATGAACCGGCTGTGGCGGGTTCAATCGTTGAAGCTGCGGACGGTTAAGGAGTGACCACGCCGCCGCCATTCCCCGTGCTCGCCGGGCAGGGCTGGAGCGTCCACAAAAAACCCACGCTCTCGACGCGCGTGGCGAGCCATGTCTCTGGCCGCGAGGTCCGCGCGCCGTTCTATGCGCAGACGCTTTACGAGTTCGAGCTGACCTTCGAGGGCTTGGACTCGGCGGGGTTCTTTCCCGGCCTCGGCGCGAGTTCCCTGCAAAGCCTCATGGGGCTTTACATCCAGGTGCAAGGCCAATACAGGACCTTCCTCTACACCGACCCGACGGACAACACGCAATCGACATCGATCTCGACGGTCCCGGCCACGGGCGATGGAACGAATACAATTTTCACTCTCCAGCGCACGCTCGGCGGGGTCACGGAGCCGGTGTCGTGGATCACCGGAACGCCGGTTGTCGTCGATAATGGGGTGGCGGCCGGGACGTTCACGGTATCGGGAAACACGATCGTGTTCACGACGGCGCCGCTCGCCGGGCATACGATCGCGGCAACTTGCACCTATGCCTTCAACTGCCGGTTTCTCGAAGATCAGGCCGATTTCGAGAATTTCATGAACGGGCTGTGGATGGTGTCGAGCTTGAAGTTTAGGAGCGTCAAATGATCTGCAAGAAATGCCGTTGCAACCGGCCTGGCCGCCGTCCTTTGACAAGCTCAGGAGAATCGCATGACATTCGGTGAAGCACTCGAAGCGTTGAAAATGGGGAACCACGCGCGGCGCGCTGGCGTCGATGGGGCGCTGCTGTTTCTTCAGCTTCCGGACAGGAATTCGCCGATGACGGTTCCTTACATCGCGGCGAAGATGCACGACAATTCGGTCGTGCCGTGGACACAGGATCATGCCGGCGTGCTGGCCGGGGACTGGTTCGTTCCGGAGTTCGATACCCTGCATACGGACGACGCTGGAGCGTTATGACGCCATGCCAAAGACGATTCTAGAAATAATCGAAGAGTGCTTGGCACAAGACGATTGGGATTCTCCCGCCGAACTGTTGCAATGGTTGTTCGGCGAACTACACGAAAATCGTTGGCTATTAGTTCATGAGAGCAATATTAAATGGCCGCCTCCAAAAACAAGATTGATAAAAATCATGGAAGACGTGCCGAGGCTGGACTCGTGAGAGCCGCATCGACCGCGCTGCACAACTACATCAACGTGCTTCGCGCAAGCCCGGACGCACAAGCAATCGTCGCGGACTGCTTTACATTCACGCTGCTTACCGGCTTGATCCTGACCTACACCAACGCCGACGTGCCGGTGACCCTCAACGGTTACGTCTATGCGGCCAATTCCATTCTCGTGGACGGCCTGAAATTCAAATGCGCGACCGGTCTTGAGGTCGATCAGCAGCAAATCACGATTTCGGCGAGATCGACGGATACGGTCGGCGGCGTCCCTTTCTTGCAGGCGTTGCGGAACGGGGTGTTCGACGGATGCGAGATCCAGCGCGAGCGGGCGTTCCTGAATTCCTGGTCGCCTGCGGATACCGCCAATCCGATCGGCAGCGTGATCCTCTTCAAGGGCCGGGTCGGCACGGTGGACTCGATCGGGCGCACGTCGGCGCAGATCACCGTCAATTCGGATTTGGTGCTGCTCGATCTTCAAATGCCCCGGAACGTCTACTCGCCGACCTGTCAGCACGTTTTGTACGATTCCGGGTGCGGCCTTATCAAAAGCAGCTTTGGTGCGGCGGGAACGGCCGGGGCGGGCGCGACGCCATCGGTCGTGCCCTGGTCCGGCGCCGATCCGAAATTCAATCAGGGAACAATCACGTTTTCGTCCGGGGTCAATGCCAACGCGAGCGCGAACGTAAAAAGCGCGGTGGCCGGAGTTTCGCTAACCCTATCCTATCCGCTCTTGAACGCGCCAGCGTCCGGAGACACTTTCACCGTCTATCAGGGCTGCGATCACACGCAAGCGACTTGCACGAATAAGTTCAACAATCTCGTGAATTTCCGGGGATTCCCCTATGTGCCGCTGGCGACATTCGCGTACTGAGTGGCGATGCCAATGAGCGATCCGCCGGGCGCGGCCCTTGATTCCCAAATCCGTGAGCTTGGAGCATCTATCGTAGACCGCACGGACCGCCTTGCATCGGACGTATCGCACAACAACAAGCAAATCGAGACGCTTGCGGCGCGGATGGGGCAGGTCGCGATCATCTCTGGGTTGTGTAATGTAGCACTCGGGGCGGCGATCGCGGTTGCGATCGGCCGGAGGTTATTGTGGTAACCAGAAAAAGCAAAAGGCTGCGCGGAGGCGATCTCCAGGACGGAATGCTGGCCTATTATCTGGAGCAGGCGAAGCTTGCCGATGCGAACGTCGAGACGAGGGTTGCCAAGGAACCGTTCGATTTTCGCGATTTCGACCGGCGTGCCAGGCCCCTCGCGAAAGGTACGAGCGGCGTAAAGGTTCCGCCCGCTCCTGAATCAATCAATCGCGGGTCGTGACGGCGAAGGAACCGTTTTCAAATTGGAACGTCGTGTTGCCATGCGTGATGAGCGCATGGAACGTGTCGGCCGAGCTGACGAGTCGCGAGCTCCTCTCGCGCCGTTCCCTTTCAGACGCATGGATTGCCGCCGCCTCCTTTTCGAGGGACGCGACCGCCCGCCCGGCGAGCCCAAAAAGTGCGACCTGCCCGGCGCGCCTCGCGGCGTCCGCGACGGCAAGCGCTTGTCTCTGTTTGCCATTTGCCATTGTTACTTCTCCTATTGTACTGTCTATTCCATCTTGTTCGGCTTGAACAGTGATAAATCTCCCGGTACTAGACGCGGTTGGATAAGGCATTGAGATGATTCATAAAGGCGATTCTTTTCGGCAAGAGAAGGATCGCCTAGATGCAACCATTATTCTCGAATGCCCTATCCAAGGCCGTAGAAAATCACATCAAATTGTCGGACACAAGGCGTGAGACGCTGGCGTGGCTGGCGCTATTGATCATGCAGCAAGGCACGATCTGCCTGTGGCGGTTGGCGGCGTATGTCGCGAGCCCGGCGCAAACAGATTCCGTGCGGCGGCGGTTCTATCGATTTTTCCAGCATGTCAAACTGGACGGCGCGGCGGCCGCGTGCGTGGTCGTCGATCTTTTGGGACTTTCCGGCAAGCCTTGGGTTCTGGCCGTGGATCGGACCAACTGGGAGTTCGGTAAAACGACGATCAACATCCTGATGGTTTCGGTGATCTGGAACGGCATGGGGATACCTCTGATATGGACGCTGCTGCCAAAGGCGGGGAACTCGAACACACTTGAGAGAACCGGTCTTCTGGATCGTCTGCGTGCTGTGTTTCCAGACCTGAAGATCGCCTCGCTCATGGGCGACCGCGAGTTCATTGGCGACGTATGGATGGCTTACCTGCATGAGGCGAAGATCCCGTTCATTCTGCGGCTGCGCGAGAACCAACATGTCGTGCGCGAGGGCTACGAGACATGGACGATCGCCAACATTGCGCGGCATCTGAACAAAGGCCAGAAAACGATCCTCAAAGGCGCTTGCCGGCTTGGGCAAAACGGGCAGGCGCCGTCGCCACCCATACGGCTCGCGATCATGCGGATCGCCTCGGGCGAACTTTTGGCGCTGGCCTGTTCCAGCAAGCCGCATCATGCGCTGGCCCGCTATCGCCAGCGATGGACCATCGAAACCATGTTTGGCAACCTGAAAACCAAGGGCTTCAATCTGGAGGACACGCATCTGACCAACGCCGATAAGCTGTCCACCCTCTTGGCGTTGCTGGCTTTGGCCGTGGCACTTTCCGTTAAAACAGGTGTGGCGGCGGCGCGGCGGCGGTCAATCCCCATCAAAAAACACGGCCGCCGGGCGTGGTCGCTGTTTGCCCTCGGCCTATCCGCGTTGCGGAAAATCTTCGCCGCCGCAAATCCTCCCCAAATAAGCGCTTTCCTCACCCAACTCCTGTCCCCGAAACTCCAACTCAACTCACTGAAATATCTGGCACACTGAAAGTGAGTCTAGTACGATGGATAAATCTACAGCACGCAAAGTAACAATTCGATAGACTAAGCGTCTTTATTTTCATTGGGGACGCGTGCCGAAAGAACATCAAAATGAGCCTTGAGGGCGATCAGCGCCGCCAAGTCGTGCGGGAGGCGCATTCCTGGGTCGGGACGCCCTACCATCCGCAGGGAGACGTCAAGGGCGCCGGCGTCGATTGCGGAATGCTGCTCGTCCGCGTCTTCGTCGATACCGGGCTCTGCGCGCCGTTCGACCCGCGCCCCTATGCCGACGATTGGTATCTGCATAGAGCCGAGGAGCGCTATCTCGGGTTCATCTTCGATAGGACGAAGGAAGTGGCCGCCCCGCTGCCCGGCGACGTGATGGTCTTCCGTTACGGCCGCTGCTACGCGCACGGGGGCGTCGTGACGGACGCCTCCCCGCTCACCATCGTTCACGCGTTCCAGCCGGCGCTCCTCGTGCTCGAGGAGGAAGTGGCGCGAAGCCCGGCCCTTTGCGCGCCCGCGCGGCAGCCAAGGTTTTTCAGCCTATGGGCGAAGGAGAACCAGTGAGCGATTGGCTTATGCGAAAATCCTTTGTCATGCATTCCGGCGACCGGTCGCAATGGAAGATCGAATGCGATGCGCTCACGGAGGAGGAGATCGAGACGTTCGCGCTGCTGATTTCCAAAAAATTCGTCTTCGGAAAGGTCGAGGGAATCCCGCGCGGCGGCTTGCCAGTTGCGAACGCCTTGCAAAAATATTGCACGCGGGGACCTTGCCTGCTTGTCGACGGCGTGCTGACCACCGGCGCGAGCATGGAGCTGGCGCGGAAATATCATTCCGACATCGGCGTGGTGCTGTTCGCGCGCGGGCCATGCCCGGAATGGATTCATCCGGTTTTCCGGCTCTGGGCGCAGGGATGACAAGGATGGCGGCAACGGCGGTCCGGGTGCTTCTCGACATCGGCGGCCTCTGCTTCGGCGCGGCGGCGCTTATCGATTTGCTCGCCATGGCGTGGAAATAGGCCTCTCGCATGGGCTTTCTGAGACAAAATCAAAATCCGGGCTACATCCCGGAATACACCGGATTGCAGGTCCAGACATCGAGCAACGCGGTCCCCATCCCGATCGTCTACGGGAGGAACAAGCTGGCCCCGAACGCGATCTGGACCGGCGGCTTTTACGCAATTCCCCTAAAGCAAGGCAGCGGAAAGGGCGGCGGCGGACCCGTCACGGGCTACAACTACTACTGCTCGTTCCTGCTCGCCGTTGCCGAAGGGCCGATCAACAATTACCATTTTGTGTTTCTGAATCAGCAGATCAACTGGGGCTTGCAGAATTCCGGGCTGGAGGTATCGACCGGCGGCGCGACGCCGCAAGCGCCGTGGGGCTACCTTTCAGCACTTTATCCCGGCCAGGCGCTCGGCTATAACGGCGTCGCCTATGTGGGGGCCTTCAATTACAACCTCGGGTCGAGCGCGAGCCTGCCGCAATTCTCGTTCGCGATCGACGGCATAGCCAGCATCAGGTACGGCAATGTCGTCAATGGGGCGGATTCCGACCCGGCGCTGATCATCCAGGATTTTCTCACCAATGCCCAGTACGGCGTGCTGTTTCCGGCGGCGAGCATCGATGCCACGACGCTTCTAGGGAGCTCCGGGGATTCCTCCTACCAGACATATTGCCGGGCCTCGTACCTCGCGCTCAGCCCATGCCTGACAAATCAAGAGGCGGCGAATAGCATCCTCGGACGCTGGTTGCAGCTCACCAACACGGCCGCCGTGTGGTCCGGCGGAAAGCTGAAATTCATCCCCTACGGGGATAGTGTTGTTAGCTACGGGATCGGGACCTTCAACCCAAACGTGACACCAATCTACAATCTCGCCGACGACGATTTTATCCACGAGGACGGCAAGGACCCGCTGGAAGTGGTCCGCTCCGATCCCTATGCCTCGTACAATTGGCAGCGGCTTCAAATCAACCTGGCAAGCTCCTTTTACAATTCCGTGCCGATCGACACATGGGATCAGAATGCGATCGAGCTTTACGGGCTCCGCATGGCCCCCGACATCACCGCGTCCGAGATCACCGATCCGGGAGTCGCGAGCATTTCCGCGCAACTGATCCTTCAGCGCGGGCTCTACATTCGCAATACCTACAATTTCAAGCTTTCGTTCGAATATTGCCTGCTTGAGCCGATGGACCTCGTGACCGTCACGGATGCCGGGCTCGGGCTGGCAAACACGGCGATCAGAATCACGGCGATCGAGGAAGACGATGCCGGGTTGCTCAGCGTGACCGCCGAGGAATTTCCGGGCGGCACGGCGACGGCCGTTCAATATCCCGTTCAGACGAAAGCGCCGAATTCGACGAACCAGGCCGTCGTCCCCGCGCGGGTCAATACGCCGGTCATCTACGAGCCGCCGTCCGCCCTCACCGGCGGCGTGGCGCAGGTGTGGGCCGCGGTCTCCGGCGGGGTGGCGAGCGCCTATCTCCTCGCCGAGGACAATTCCAACGGGCAGCACTTCACGCAGCTGGTGCTCCCTTCGCGGTCGAGCGGGACAACGATCGCATTCTCCGCTTACGTCCAAGCATCGGCAACCCGCAACGCAATGCGCCTCGATCTCTACAATGGCTCCGCCGTCATCGGGTGCGATTTCAATCTTACGGCGGGGACCGCGGGCACGCCGGACGCGGGGATAACCATCGCGACGATAACGCCTGCCGGCGGCGGCTGGTTTCAGGTTTCGATCGCCGCGGCCATGGCGGCGACGGCGGAGCCGATCGTCTACCTTGTTGTCGAAAACCCCTATCTAACGCAGGTCTACACGGGAACGAGCGGCGACGGGATTTACATTTGGGGGCCACAATTCGGCTGGACAAATCCAACGTCCGGGCTGACGCAGGCACCGTCGTTCCTGCCGGTATTCACAAGCATTACCGGGACCGCCTACGCGGCGAACTCCATCGCGACGCCCGAAGGCGTGGCCGGCGTCGCCGATCCGAATTGGGGGGGCGCCTTCGTTTGGGTTTCGACCGACAATGCAACCTATGGGCAGATCGGGACGGTTCAAGCGCCGGCACGCCAGGGCGTGCTTACCGCATCGCTCCCCGCGCCGGGCGGGGCAAACCCGGACACCGCCGATACGCTTTCCATCTCTCTCGTCGAGAGCGGAGGCCAGCTTGCCAGCGGCACCAACGCGGACGCCCAAAACGGCGTGACGCTTTGCCTCGTGGACAAGGAGCTGCTCGCCTATGCAACCGCGGCGCTCACCGGGACGAACGCCTATAATCTAACCTATCTTTACCGGGGGTTTTACGGAACAACGCCGGCATCGCATGTCAGCGGCGCGCCGTTCGCCCGCCTCGACAGCGCGATCTTCCAGTACAATCTCCCGGCGGCATATATCGGCGCGCCCTTGTACATGAAGTTCCAGAGCTTCAATATCTTCGGCCAATCGGTCGCGGATTTGTCGGAATGCGCGGTCTACGCCTACACGCCGACCGGCGCCGGGCAGCCGCTCGGGCCGGTGACGCAGGCCCTGGTCTCCGGCGCAAGCCTTGATTTTAGATTGGTGAGCGAGGCCGTATCGGAGACGGACCAATGGGGGATCGTCACCGACGGGTTCCTTCTGGCGAAGGCCGATCTTGGCGCCGGCCTTCCATAGGAGAATGAATGGGAACAACGTCGCATCCGGAGGACGTCGAAGCGTTCGCGGCGGCCATGTCGCAAGTCTTGGACGATATGCGGAAGGACGGCATGTTGGTCTGCCTCGCGACAAAAGCGCAGGCAAGGATCGCCTATGAGCCATTCGCGGACCCCGGCGAAAAAGAATTCATCATGCCGATTGAAGAGGCGCGAAGAATTATTGAGGAGCTGTCGTAATGTCGGTCCAGGTCCAACTCCGGCGCGATATATATGCGAACGTCGCCGCCAATCACGGCGCGACGGGCGAGGTCTTCGTCGATACCACGAATCAAAGGCTCGTGGTTCAGGACGGCGCGACGCTGGGCGGCTTCCCCGCGCCCGTCACGCTCACCGTCCAGAACAGCGGCAGCACCAACAATTCCAACACCGGCTCCGGCGCCTTCGTCGACATGACGCCGACGTTCACCATTCCAGCCAACTTCATGATCGCCGCGCGGGCCTTCCGCGTAACCGCGCATTTCCAGATCACGACAGGGTCGGGGCCCCCCACGATAGCCTTTGGATTATCGCTCGGGACGACGGCGATTTATACGTCCGCCAGTTCCAACCCGGCGGCGAACCTGACAAATGTTCAGTTCGCCGTCCAGTGGATTTTCCAGGCGACGCAGGCGCCTGGCGCCGCGGCAAACGTGCAATGCGCCGCAACTAATCAGGCGAATGGGGTTGGGGCTACCGGCGTAGGCCTCACCGCAATGCCGGCTG
Organism: uncultured Alphaproteobacteria bacterium; assembly: GCA_963706215.1. Classification (GTDB taxonomy): domain Bacteria; phylum Pseudomonadota; class Alphaproteobacteria; order Rhizobiales; family Beijerinckiaceae; genus Methylocapsa. The sequence goes on from OY970154.1 coordinate 2,919,933, forward strand.
CTGTCGCGACCAACGCCTCCCAGGTGCTCACGATCGCAACCGAATGGGCCACGGCCGGGACCGGCACGACCACGATCGGCCTCAACCAGCTCATCGTCGAGGCGCTGAACTAGACGCGGCCCGCGCGCCAGCACACTTTCCTTGGCTAACGAGCCCCGCCTCCCTAGCCTGTCGAAGGGCCGCGACAGAGCAGGGCAGGCGGGATTTTTTTGGGGAGTTCCCATATGGCAATAATTCAAATGTGGCCGCAGAACCAGGGGTTCCGGAACAGCGTCTCGTTCGATGGGCGCACCTATTCGAGCGTTCCAGGGGTTTCGATCCCCGTGCCAGACTTCGATATGGCGGTCTTGGAAGCAAATGGGTGGACGACCTATGCGACCGTTGCCGGGGACCCTCCAATCACCATGCTCGCACCGGCAAATTCGGTCTATAATTCGATCGCCTTCGACAACCGCACCTATGTCACGACGCCAGGCGTGCCGGTCGAGGTTCAGCCGTTCGATGTTCCAATTCTGCAAGCAAACGGCTGGACTCTGGTGCTGTTCCAAGCTGTCACGCTTCAAACGCTTACTTTAAGCGACCCGGCCTTCCATGTTGGCGACCCGCAAGGAACCGTGGTTGGAACCATCCTCGGGGCATCGTCAGGGTCCACGATCACATTCAACTCTCTTGAGCCGGCGGGTGCGCTGCAAATCTCCGGAACGAGCCTAGAGGTTGGCCCGACGCCATCGGGCTCGCCTTCCACCGTGACGTTCAATCTTGTCGAGACCCTGGCCGGCGCCACGAATACGCCGAACCAAACCAATGGTTTCAGCGTCTCCGAGCTGGTGGCAATTCCGGTCAACACGGTTGTTCCAACGATCACGGGGACCGCCCAGGCCGGGCAGACGCTCACCGCGACCAACGGGACTTGGACGAACGGCCCGACGGGTTTCACCTACCAGTGGAACCGCACGGGAACGCCGATCGGTGGAGCGACCGCTTCCACCTATGTTCCCGTCGCGGCGGACATCGGCGACACGCTGACGGTGTCCGTCGTCGCCACGAACGCTGGGGGTTCGGGCGCGCCGGCGACAAGCGCCCCGACCAGCGCCGTCGCGGCGGCGGGAAGCGTGCCGGTGAATACGGTGCTCCCCACGATCTCGGGGACCCCTCAAGTCGGGCAGACGCTCAACGCGACCAACGGGACTTGGACGAACAGCCCGACGGGTTTCACCTATCAGTGGAACCGCGCGGGAACGGCGATCGGAGGGGCAACCGCTTCCACCTATGTTCCGGTGTCCGCGGATGTCGGCAACACGTTGACGGTTTCCGTCGTTGCCACCAATTCCGGCGGGTCGAGTTCCGCCGCGGTCAGTTCGGCCACGAGCGCCGTCATCAACATCATCCCGGCGAACAGCTCTGTCCCGACGATCTCGGGAACCGCGCAAGTGGGCCAGACGTTGACGGCGACGACCGGCACCTGGACGAACAATCCAACCTCCTTCGCCTATCAGTGGAACCGCGCGGGAACGGCGATCGGAGGGGCAACCGCTTCCACCTATGTTCCGGTGTCCGCGGATGTCGGCAACACGTTGACGGTTTCCGTCGTTGCCACCAATTCCGGCGGGTCGAGTTCCGCCGCGGTCAGTTCGGCCACGAGCGCCGTCATCAACATCATCCCGGCGAACAGCTCCGTCCCCACGATCTCGGGAACCGCGCAAGTGGGCCAGACGCTCACCGCGACGACCGGCATCTGGACGAACAATCCAACCTCCTTCGCCTATCAGTGGAACCGCGCGGGAACGGCGATCGGAGGGGCAACCGCTTCCACCTATGTTCCGGTGTCCGCGGATGTCGGCAACACGTTGACGGTTTCCGTCGTTGCCACCAATTCCGGCGGGTCGAGTTCCGCCGCGGTCAGTTCGGCCACGAGCGCCGTCATCAACATCATCCCGGCGAACAGCTCTGTCCCGACGATCTCGGGAACCGCGCAAGTGGGCCAGACGCTCACCGCGACGACCGGCACCTGGACGAACAATCCAACCTCCTTCGCCTATCAGTGGAACCGCGCGGGAACGGCGATCGGAGGGGCAACCGCTTCCACCTATGTTCCGGTGTCCGCGGATGTCGGCAACACGTTGACGGTTTCCGTCGTTGCCACCAATTCCGGCGGGTCGAGTTCCGCCGCGACCAGTTCGGCCACGAGCGCCGTCATCAACATCATCCCGGCGAACAGCTCTGTCCCGACGATCTCGGGAACCGCGCAAGTGGGCCAGACGTTGACGGCGACGACCGGCACCTGGACGAACAATCCAACCTCCTTCGCCTATCAGTGGAACCGCGCGGGAACGACGATCGGAGGGGCAACCGCTTCCACCTATGTTCCGGTGTCCGCGGATGTCGGCAACACGTTGACGGTTTCCGTCGTTGCCACCAATTCCGGCGGGTCGAGTTCCGCCGCGACCAGTTCGGCCACGAGCGCCGTCATCAACATCATCCCGGCGAACAGCTCTGTCCCGACGATCTCGGGAACCGCGCAAGTGGGCCAGACGCTCACCGCGACGACCGGCACCTGGACGAACAATCCAACCTCCTTCGCCTATCAGTGGAACCGCGCGGGAACGGCGATCGGAGGGGCAACCGCTTCCACCTATGTTCCGGTGTCCGCGGATGTCGGCAACACGTTGACGGTTTCCGTCGTTGCCACCAATTCCGGCGGGTCGAGTTCCGCCGCGACCAGTGTCCCGACCGGCGCCGTCATCGCGGCAGGCGGCGACACGCTTAACATCGGCCTTCACATCACCGCGAATTCCTTGCCGATCGCGGCCTAATAGGAGAGAATAATGACTATAAGCAATAATCCGGCGGCCTCCGGGTCGGCGTTCACGCTCGATATGGGAAAAGATTCCATCACGGGGAACCAGGTGCAGAAGGTCGCTCTCACCGAACCGTCAGGCGGAACATTCATAACGCCGATGCAGCAAGCCGGCGGCTCGGTTACGTCGCTTTCGTCCGGCGCGATCACCAATCCGACTTCGGTGCTGACAAGGCCTTCGAACACAACGGCCTATGCGACCAACCAGCTCATCGCGAGCAGCACGGCCGCCGGATCGATCGCCGTCCCGGCGTTCTTGATCCCGGTCGCCGCAGGGGGCGTTATCCTGTCGCGCCTTCGGCTCAGGACAAATGCGGCGAGCGGATGGAACGGGATCAATCTGTCGGTCAATCTGTGGTCGGCTCCGCCCGCCTACGCGAACGGAGACGGCGGCGCGTACGCCGTGGCGACGGGAAGCGCGAATTGGCTTGCTAATTTCCTGATATCCCTCCTTCAATTTGGGGATGGGGCCGCAGGGGCGGGTCCTTTGACCGGCGGCAATGAGATGACGCTTAAGCTAGCCTCGGGCACGTCGGTATTCTGGGATATTCAGATGCTTAGCGCGGCTGCCACCCCCATCGCCGGCCAGACGTTCACCCTTACCGGGGAGTTATTAAATTGATCAGGGCTTTTTTGGCTTTCATGCTTTTGGTGGTTTCCGCCACCCTGGCTCTCGCCCTCTCGCCGTCCCAGAATATGATAGTGGGGCTTCCGCACACGATATGCCCATATGCCGGGGCGGGGTTTGCCGATGGTTGCGCCGGGGCACAACCTGGCGCGCCGCAAAATCCAACGCTTCTTCTTCAATATGGGGCCAACCGGCCTCCGTGGAATGTAGCTGGAGTGGATTACGCAGTTGGAGCTGTTGGGCCGTTCAATGATCCGTCAGTCTCGGGAAATCTCCCGGCATGCGCCAGTTATTCGGCCGGGACGCAAAACACCGTCACCGTCAATAGCGCGCCATGCTCGCTTTCCAACCTCGATTTCAGCCTGCACGGCGGCATTTGTCTGTCTTTTAGCTCTGCAATCACGAACAATGCTACGGTAAGCATAACGAACAACAACTTCTCGGCAGGCCCGAATTGCCAGCCTCTCGGCGGCGGAATCCTTAATATTGCCGGTGACGTTACAGTAGTATTCAACTACAATACAGTAAATGCTCAGTACAACCCTAATTTGCAATCCACATTGCAACATCAAGGAGCCGAACCTGGCAATGAAACATTTGAATACAACTATCTAATAAACAATCCTCAGCATGTATTTCATCTCGACGGTTCTGGTACCTTCACGATCAAGTACAATTTTGGAAACGGCATCGGGCATAATCCTGATCATGCCGATTGGCTTTACCATCCTGGGAATACGGCTGGTGTCGTAATCAATGAAGCCTTCAACACAGTATATTCCAGCCCAAACGGCTGTTGCACGACGGCGTTTTGCTATATGTCCATCTCTAGTGTGCCGTATTCGGGATATTGCGAAAATGATGTCTACATCAGCAACGTAAGCGTGCAGACGGGGACGGCGGGCAATGGCACGGTCTCGGCGCCCGTTCGCATCGACGAGATCGCCAATATGGGACCTCTTACCATCAGTAATATTTACATGGACCTGAGAGGAGCGTTCTATCCGTTCCTGGCCACCGGGGATACATCGCCCCCGGTGGTCACATGCACCGGAAATAAAAGCCTCGTGGACGGCACCGCGCTGACGAACGCCACCGGACAAAGCTGGATGGTCTGCCACTGACATAAGCGTCGCTGGCGGCCATTCGATCCAAGTGGGGCATGTTTCCTCTATTCTTCAGGGACAATGACCCCGGCGAAGGAATGGGCAAGCTCCGCCAATATCGAGATGAACCCCGCCTCAATCATCACGCCATGAATATAAATGAAGCAGCCCCTTGCGGTACTTGGCGCGGCCTTCTCTATTTGCAATTGAAGGCCGGTGTCTGTGATCACAGGAGCGACGATAACGCCGTGGCGAACCGTTCCGGTGCGGGTGTCGTCTGGGATTTCAATAAAAATCCCGCCCGGCGCCTGGGCCATTCACCATAGGTGCGATTCAATGAATGACACGCTTCTGTTGTAACGGTGATTGCGAATCCGATCCGGTGGAAATCGCGGGTTGCTATCGCCCGCGCGGCCATCGTGGATTGGCTTCGCGAGCCGAATGTCCAGGTGACCGTCGTCGAATGCGCCTATGGTGAACGCGACTACGATCTCGCCGATCTCGGCGAGCATATGCGCGTCGCGCATGTCCCCGTGCGCGCGACAACTCTCGCATGGTCGAAGGAAAACTGTCTGAACATCGGGATTTCCCGGCTCAAGCATGACGCGAAATACATCGGCCTTTTCGACGCGGACATTCACTTCCGCAAGCCCAGCTGGGCTATGGAAACCATCCACGCCTTGCAACTCTACCCCGTTGTTCAGCCGTGGAAAACAGCTTACGACCTCGGTCCAAACGATGACCATATCCAGGCTCATACAAGCTTTGCGAGCGTGTTCCATGGCGGCAAGCCGGTTATCCGCAAACAGGTCGCGGAATGGAATTATTACGGCGGCAAGTATGATTTCCCGCATCCCGGCTTCGCCTGGGCGTGGACACGCGACGCGCTCGATGGCATCGGAGGCCCGTTCGAGATGGGCGACATGGGCAGTGGCGATCACCACATGGCCCTCGGCCTTGCCGGGCTGCCCGGCCATTCCATGCCGGAAGGAATCAATGGAAATTATTGCGAGGCGGTGAAGACATGGGAATCGTGGGCCATAGCCGCCGTCAATTACAAGCTTGGATTCGTCCCGCTCACCATTGAGCACCGCTGGCACGGCAACAAGAAGCGCCGCGGTTACGAATCGCGGTGGACCATCTTTGTCGAGCATCAGTTCGATCCGCGCGCCGACTTGAAGCGCAATACCTATGGCGTTCTTGAGTTTTCCGGCAACAAGCCGGAGCTCGAACGCATGTTCGACAATTATCTTCGGAACCGCGAGGAAGACTCGAACATCATCGGATGAGTTGTGCATTTTTTCCCATGCTGCCCCGGCCGCCGAAAGGCGGCTTTTTTATTGGAGCCCGTCATGACGGCTGACAATTTTCAAGCCTGTCTTGCCTTCACTCTGAAATACGAGGGCGGCGGCTCGGACGATCCGCGCGATCCTGGCGGCCGGACAATGGAGGGCGTGACGCAGGCGACCTATGACGCGTGGCGCGATCGAGCGGCGCTCGCACGCAGGGACGTCTTCACGATGGGCGCCCCCGAGCGCGATGCAATTTATCGCAACGAATATTGGGATCCCGTCGATGGCGATGTGCTCCGCGCCGGCGAAGACCTCTGCGTCTTCGACTTCGCGGTCAATAGCGGAGTTGCCCGCGCGCGCGACAAGTCGGCGGTCTGGCTCAAATCCCCGGTCAACGATGCGATCGGGAGAATCTGCGCGCACCGGCTTTCGTTCCTGCACGCGCTGCGCACCTGGAGCTATTTCGGGACAGGCTGGGGACGGCGCGTGGCTGCCTGCGAAGCACTCGCGATCCGGATGGCCTATGGGAAATCCGCTCCGGAGATTCTCGCGCGCAAGGCCGACGAGGCGAATTTCCATTCCGGAAAGAAGACCTCACAGGCGGCGGCCGGCGGCGCGATCGCAGGAAGCGCCACGATCGCGCACGCTCTCCATGGCGGCATGAACGGCGCCGCGGAAATCCTCATTTTGGTTGTCGTCGCGGTCCTCGCCGGGATTGTGCTCTTCCATGCGTGGCGGCACAGCCAGCGCGCCGCGGCATTCGTCAAGGAGGCAAAGCGATGAACCTATCCGTAGTTGATTGCCTTACCGTTGCCTCCCTTATGATAATTGGCATTTGGCTCGAAGGGATCGGCGGCAAGCATAATTTTGTTGACGAACTCCTTGCCCCAGTTCCGCTCGGGTTGGGCGGCGTCATGCTCGTGCTTTTTGAAAGGCTTTGATGCCGCTCGTTGTGTCGCCTCCACCGCTTAATGTGGCGAGGCTCCGATTCGTTACGGCAAAGGGCCAATTGTTATCCAGGATTATCCGCTTTGGCACGATGGGGGCAGTGAGTCATGTCGAAGCGGTGATGCACGACGGGACAATCATCGCTTCGCACATAGGAACCGGAGTCGCCGGGTTTCCTATCGACTACGATACGACGTCTACGTTGCAGATCATCGTCGATCTTCCGCTGGCGGATATGACCGGCAAATGGGAGGATTTTCTAAAATCACGCATCGGTTGCCCATACGATACCCCAGCGATCCTCGGATTCGCCGTTCACTTTAACGAGCATGAGCTGGGGGCATTGATATGTTCGGCGCTCCAAGTCGATGCTCTCCGGCATTGCGCTTGGTTCCCTGTTCCGCTCGCATATCGATATCACCAAATCTCCCCGGTCGTTCTACTGCTGATGCTGCAAGCTGACCCTCGCAGCGTGATCCATGCCACGGAGACGGTATGACCAGTAGCCATTCGGCTTTGGCTTGAAGGAATCCGCACCATGAAAATTATCGACGTGATCGGCGTTGCTCTGATCGTTCTAGGAATTTCGATGACGGTTCTGACCTTCCTTGCGGCGCGCCAGCCGATCGCCGAGGTGCAATCGTTCACGGTTCATGAAATCGCGCCACGCGGCGCGGGCGGCAATCTTTAGGAAGATGCTCTAACGAACGAGGCGAAAAACACCCATGAAACGACTTCTTGAGAATCCTATTACGACATCGGCCGGGGCTATCGCCCTTGCCAATGCGATTGCGATAATCGCAAATGCTGTAATAGCCAGCGGCGCAACAAATTGGAAAGCAGCGCTTCCCTGTGTTTTGACCGCAATCGTCGGCCTCGCGGCCAAGGACTTCAACAAATAAAGGTGAACTACATCATGGCATTCCTCAATATCTCGTCGCTCACTTCCGCCTTGGTTTCGGCGGGCACGCCAATCTTGAACATTCCAAATCTGGTCTCGTCGATCGCGGCGGGAAACGTCGCGGCGGCAGTTAATGCTTACCTTAACGTGATCCTGTCCAACTCGTCCAACACCGCAATTATCGCGGCGGAGGTCCTCAAAATCGAAGAGACGCCCGGCCTGCCTGCCTCGATCATGCCGTTGCTTTCGACTCTTGTGTTGCCTGGGCAAACGCCATTGACGGTGACGCAGACGGTCAATGCGATCCAGGCGATTCTCGTCGCCTGAAAGGAAGTCGATCTTTACCGCGCGCTCCTCGTTCATGTGTCGGACCTGCGCGGCTATTCCCGGCTGCCAGGGCCTGCGCTCAGAGTGCGTAATCCTTTAGTGTGAAGCACGATCCCTTCCCCGCCAAGAGATACGGCTGGGATCGATCGCGCAAGGCCGAATTTCAAAAAAGGAGCAGACGATGGCGTCCGATTTTTACGATCTCGGATATCAGGCTGGCGCCAGCGACGATGATCCCGCGCCGGCGCCCGCCGTTGCGATGAACGATGCCGACCGGCGCGCTTACCTAGATGGCTGGATACTCGGGCAAGTGACCCTGGCGCGCTGCCTGAGAAAGGGATGGTCTGTTGGCGATCCGGGGATTGCGGCGCCTCATCGCGCGGGGGAATCCGATGAAGACCGGAAGGAAGCCGAGCTTCGCGGAAGCGGCGGATGACTAGGAAACCACTCACCCAGGGTGACGAAGACGGATTTTGCGGACTTTATTCGATCGTCAACGCGCTAACGTTGCTCTTCCCGTCGTCAATGGATGACGATGCGCGATCCCGAGTTTTCCAGGTAATCGCCAAGGCGTGCAAGAGTGAATGGCCTGGAATCATCTGGAACGGAACAAATGTCAGCGATATGCGGTCGATGCTCGGCGCCGCGCGCAAGTACCTCGCCGATTCATACTCATGGGAGCAGCCGTTCGCGCATAAACCGTTCCACGGCTTCGAAGACTTCGCGCGCGAGCTGAAATGGCGAATCGAAGGTGACGATGCTTTTGCGATCGTCGGAATCTCGAAGCCTTGGCAACATTGGACCTGCGCGCACCGGCTGACGATGCACGAGATGATCATGACCAACTCGTGCCACGTCAAGCAGATCAAGCTCGCCAAATGCGGTCTGACGGGTGACGGAACCGATTATGAGTTCGATTATCACCAGACCTTCACTCTCATGAAGGTTGCGGAAGTCTGCCGACCGCACATGCGCGCGCTTCACGGCACAGCCTAAATGACCCATACAATCGAAACGCTGAAAGAGCTGCACGAGCAGCGCTTCGCCGCGATAGATAGGGCGATAGTCCTGGCGGCCGAGGAAATAGCGCGGCGTCTTGAGGTCTTGAACCACTATCACGAGCTGGCCCGTGAGAAGGAGCGGAACTTCTTGCGCCGGGAGGCGTTCGAAACATTCGCGCAGCGGGTTGCCGATGATCTCGCTTTGCTTAGACGTGAAAGCCAAGCCGCCGCCGCCCTGGCCGCGGGCGCGCGCGAAACGGCGGCAAAAGCCGTATCCGAGGGGATCACGGCGCAGAACACCTTGAATGAAAACCGTTTCGGGAAGATCGAGGGCGTCCATGCGAAGATCATCGGAGGCCTAGCGCTCGCGACGTTCATCCTTCCGCTGATCACCGGGCTGGTCAGCTACCTATTGACCAAGAGCCCATAAGCGAATTGCGGTATCCCCATGGAATGGCGTTAAGGCAAAAAGCGTGCAACTCCGTTTCTTTAAGAGCCGCGCGTCAATGAGCGCATTGGCGGACCGCCGGATCGAGCTGTCGATCGAAGGCGACGAGAGACGGATCGACGATTTGCAAATTGAAATCGCGAAGCTCGAAGCCACGGCCGACGCCCTCACCATGGCGCACGAATCGCGTCCACGGCGCGGGTTTGGTCTCTGAGATCCGCGGTGAGGTGGGGGTTGGCAAAAGTCTCGGTGATTGGAGACGCGCTCACTGAACCGATTGAAGATTTACGACGCGAGTTGCGGGGTCCTCCGGAAAAGTTTGCTCCCAGCCACCGCCCAGGGCCTTGTAGAGTTGCACCACATTCGTCGATACATCGGTGGTGCTTTGCGCATGTTGCAGCTCCGCCTGCAACAAGGTCCGTTCAGCGTCGAGGACCGTGATGAAATCGATAACTCCGGCGTCGTACCTCGCCCGGGAAAGAGCCAGCGCCCGGCGGGAATGGCCGACCTGATCCTTCAACCGCGCGCGGCGCTGCTGTTCGGTGCGATAAGCAACCAGCGCATTGACAACTTCGTGCCAAGCCTGAAGCACTGTCTTGTGATAGGTAATGGCCGCTTCCTGCTGTTGGATCTCGCGCAGCTGCAAGGTTGATTTGAGGCGGCCGCCGTCGAAGATTGGGATCGACAGGCTCGGCCCCAACACATATTGCAGCGAGCTCCCCTTCCAAAGATTCTTTAAATCGAGCGCATTGAACTCAACGTTGGTGCCATTCAACTTTATGCTCGGATAGAAATCGGCCACCGCGACGCCGATATCGGCGGTTGCCGCGTGCAGCTGCACTTCCGCCTCCCGTATGTCAGGCCGCCGGCGCGCGAGTTCGGAAGCTATTCCGAGCGGCACGCGCGGCGGCGCCGGCGGTACTGGTTTTGTCCGCGCGAGTTCGCTCCGCAGCGACCCCGGAGGCTCGTCGAGGAGCATGCTTAGGGCGTTGATCTCCATCAATTCCTGGTTTTCCAAATCGGGCAGCTGTGCCTTGATACCCGCCGCTAACGCCGCCGCGTTTTCGACGTCGAGCTGAGTCGTCAGCCCCCTTGCCGCGCGGGTCTTCGTCAGCTGCAAGATGTCGTTGGCGCTATTGAGATTCTCGTTTGAAATCGTGATCTGGGCCTGCACCCCCCGCAACTGGATATAATCGCGGGCAAGTTCGGCCAAGGTCGAGACAAGCACGCCCCGGCGGTCAATTTCGGCGGCTTCGGCCTGCGCACCGGCGGCCTCGATCTGGCGTCTGACGTGGCCCCAGAGGTCGAACTCCCAAGAGGCGTCGAACCCCGCTTGGTAAATGCTAAAGGGCGGCACCACGAATGGCGTGCCCGGCGGAGCAAGCGCCTTGCCCAAGCTTACAAGTCCATTCTCGCTGAAGAGTTCGCGCTGATAGGATGCGTTGCCGTTGATCGCGGGCATGGCGGCCGAGGCCACGACGCCGAGTTGCGAGCGGCTTTCGGCCAATTTGAGGGTTGCCGAATTCACATCGAGATTGGCCGCCGCGACCCGTCCTGCCAACGATGTCAGGATCGGATCGCGGAATGCCGCCCACCATTTGGGATCGACCGGCGAGGCATCGCCTTTCGCCGATGCCACGGGCGCGTGGTTCGGGACGAGCGGCTCCGGCTTGCCGAAAAACGAAATGCTTGGCAGCAAGGGGTCCGGCGCCTCGAAATCCGGCCCGACGGAGACACATCCGGCTAGCGCCAGCAGCGCGAGCATTGCCGCCAATGTGTCGTTTTTTGCGGCGCTCGAAATGCCGCTAATGCACCGCACCGCCGCCGCCTTTCTTGCCGGAGAGGAAGAAGCAGAAAGGCACGACGGCAAAAGCCACCATCGCCGCGAAGAAGAAAACGTCCGAATAGGCAAGCACCGCGGCTTGGACACGAAAAACCTGGTAGGCTTGTCCTACTGCTATATCATGCACCGCACTCGCCGCGCGCCCCGTCGCCGTTAGGGTGCGCTCGGAACGCGCGATCAATTCATTGAATGGTTGATGGAAAGGGCTCGCCCATCGGGCGAGATAGGATTGATGGATCTGTGTCCGCTCGGTGATCATGGCGGTCGAGACCGAAACTCCAACCGAGCCGAAGACATTGCGCAACATAATGAAAAGCGCCGTCGCATCGCCGTTCAGTTCGCGAGGCAAGGTCGTGTACGCAACCGTGCTGATTGGCACGAACAGAAAGGCCAGCGCCGCGGTCTGCGCCGAGCGCATGATGACCAGTGTCTTGAAATCGAGATTGGGCGTGAGCCCGCTCGAGTAGACGAACGCACATCCCATAACAAAGAAACCGGCCGCTATGATGAAACGCGTCTGAATAACGCGCATCAGTTGGCCGACGATCGGAATGAGCAGGATAACGGCGATCGCGCCCGGCGAGAGGACCAATCCCGACCATGTGGCGTTATAACCGAGGATTGATTCCGTGAACAGCGGGATGACGACAGCGCCGGAGTAAAGCACTCCGCCGGTGGCCGCGATGCAGACGCTTCCCATCGCGAAATTTCTGTCCTTGAAGACATCGAGATCGACAATCGGTTTCTTGGCGATCAAGAGCCAGCCGATCGCGCCCAGGATTCCCAAGATTGCCAGAACGGCCATGACGCGAATGAAGGGGGATCCCAACCAGTCTAGGTCCTCACCCTTGTCCAACATGACCTGAAAACAACCGAGTCCCAGCGTGATCAGCGACAAGCCGATATAGTCGATGTACCGCGACGTCCTCTTGTGCCAGGGCGGATCCTCGACAAGCACCGAAACGAAGAAAAGCGCGATAACTCCCACAGGTAGATTGACGAAAAAGACCCAACGCCAAGTAAAAGTGTCCGTGAGATATCCGCCCAATGTCGGCCCGAGCACGGGCGCGACAACCGTTGCGACTGCGGTGACGCCAAACGCGGCAGAGCGCCTTTCTGGTGGGAATGTATCGAGAATAATCGATTGTTGGCTCGGTTGCATGCCGCCGCCGAAGAATCCTTGCAAGAGCCGGAAGACGATGAGTTGCGGCAGGCTGCTCGCGATACCGCACAGGAGAGAACAAACAGTGAACATACCGATGCAAATCAGAAAATAGCGCTTGCGCCCGATCACCGTGGCGAGCCAGCCGGAAATCGTCAGCACGATGCCATTGGCGACGAGATAGGAAGTTAATACCCAGGCCGCTTCATTATTGCTGGACGATAAACTGCCCGCGATGTGCGGCAAGGCGACGTTGACGATGGTGGTATCGAGAATCTCCATGAAGGCGGCCGACGTGACAACAACCGCGATCGCCCATGGATTATGCCGGGGTTTCCATGGAACTTCGCGAGCTTGGTCAACCGCGCTCATCGCACATCGACCGTCGGGACCGCGGAAATTCCGAGCGGAAGCGGCAAATTGGGATCTAGACCCTTGTCGATGACGATCTTGACCGGCACGCGCTGCACGATCTTGACGAAATTGCCGGTCGCGTTTTCCGGCGGGAAAGCGGTGAATTTCGAGCCCGATCCCAGCTGAATACTATCTACGTGACCCCTAAGGTCGAGGTGCGGATAGGCGTCGAGCCTGATGGTCACCGGCTGCCCCGGCCGTATTCTGTCGAGTTGGCTTTCCTTGAAATTCGCGGTGATCCAAACCTCCGGCGTAACGATTGAAAAAATTTGCTGGCCGGCGGTAACGTAATTGCCCACTTCGACATTGCGCTGGGTGATCCAGCCGTCCTGCGGCGCGGTCACGACCGCCCAGGAGAGGTTCAAAAGCGCCTGATCGAGCTTGGCTTGGGCTTGCTCGACCTGGCCTTTGAGCTGACCCACTTGAGCATCCGCCTGCCCAATTTGTTGCGGAACCGGCTCCGCCTGCACGACCTGGGCCTCGGCTTGCAGTACCTGGGCTTGCGCTTGGCGCAGGGCCGCGGCGGCGGCATCGATCTCCTGCTGGGTCGTGGCCGCCTTGGGAAGACTGCGCTGGCGCCGGTCATCGGCCTGCGCTTTGATTTCCATGGCCTGCGCCGAGGCGAGCTGCGCTTGTCTTTGATTCAGAAGGGCGGGGAAGTTCTTGCGCGCGATCTCGGCCCCGAACTTCTGGCCGGCGAGCTGGTGTTGCGCCACAGCGAGCGCGCCTTGCGCGGAATCGCGGTCAAGCTCAAATTGACGCGGATCGATATGGATGAGCGCCTGCCCCTTATGGACGAATTCATTGTCAGTCACGTCGAGCGAAACGACCTGCCCCGAGACCCGCGGCGCTACGCTTACCGCACGTCCGTCCGTATATGCATCGTCGGTCCATTCAATATTGCGGGTTGAAAGCCAGTAATAAATTCCGCCGCCAATCAGCAGTCCGAAAATGAGGATGCCGCCCAGAAATACGCGGCCGCGCCGTTCGCGGGGCCGGCGTTTTTCATCGTTCTTCGGGAGCACGGTCATGCCGGCCCCCGCCTGGACACGATCGCGTTCGGGGCTCTCGGCGCTGGGGTTATTGCGCGCGCGGTTAGCGTCAACTCCTTGTAGTTCGTCGTCGAAAAGCGTGCCCGTCATGAATTGTATCGCCGTTTGTTCGAGGCTCGCGTAAACTGTCCGGACTAAAGCGTCCCGCAACGAGATAATGTCGGAATGGCTTAAAAATAACCGAACCGAATGGTACGTTTATATGAGCGATGCGGTCGAGTCAAGGAACCTAGGGAACTGTTCCGCCGCAAAGGCCGGGCGGCGCGTGCCACGGGGCCTTAAGAGGCGCGAAGAAATCGCGGCGATCGCGGAACGCATATTTTTGGAGCGCGGGTTCACGGAGACGACCATGCAGCTCGTCGCTGCCCGAGCGGGCGCGTCGAAGGAGACTCTCTACCGGCATTTTGGCAACAAGGAGGAGTTGTTCGCGGAAATCGTCCGGCGGCGCTCGGCGCGAATAACTGGCGGACATGGTGGCGAGCTGGATATCAACGGCACGCCGCGTGAGGTCCTCCGCAAACTCGGGCTCAATTTGCTGGATTTCCTGACCCTCGCCAATTCGCTGTCATTCTGCCGGATCATGGTCGCGGAAGCCGTCCGCGCGCCCGAGCTCGGCCGCATTTTTTACGCGCAAGGTCCGGCCCATGTTCACCGCGAGCTCGCGCGCTACCTCGGCCGCGTCGCTCGGCGCGGGGAGTTGCGCTGCCCCGAACCCGAGCTTGCCGCCAAACTCTTTCTCGGGGCGATTGTCGCCAACTACCAGATTCTTGGGCTCATCGCGCCAGACTTTGAGCCTTTCACGGGGAAGAAAATGCGCGCTCATGTCGAGGAAGCCGTTGCGCTGTTCCTGGCTCGCTATGGCCCGTCGCGGTAAGCTTGCCGGGACCTCCGGTCTCGGGCACCGAGTCGGTCTAAGTTTTGGCTTGTGCCCGGGCAAACCGGTGTCAAAAATCGTGCGCCCGCTTTCGGGCGCGTCGTCCTTCGTCCCGGCGGACGGCACGCGCGGAAAGCAAAACCGCCTTGGCGTTGAGGATCGGGACTTCCCCGCCGAAACCAAACCACCGGCGCGGCGTATTTCTCTCCGCCGCGATCAGACGCTTCGCCACGGCAATTATGGTCTCGGGTGCGGCGGCCGAAAGACCGGGCAAGACATTTTCCAGCGTCATCGGGCGTTTCGCGTAGGCGCGCGCCCGATCCTTAATCAGATCGACGGCGGTACGCGTTGCTTGCGCGCGCAGCGCGGTTTCGACATTGGCTCGGGCGGGCGGGCGGTTCGGCATTGGCAGGCTCCGGAAAAGGCAGTCCCCCTTAACAGGTATATATACCTATGTCAAGGTATTATTACCTATCCCCAAAACCTATTTCCGGTGCCATTGACCGGATCGGACAACCCCTTTGATTGCGGCGGCCCATTCAATTCGCACGCCGCGGATCGGCGCGGCGTTATGGCTCTCAAGATCGAAGGTTCCGCTTGCCGCGCCCCGCTGGATTCGTTTCAGATAGCGTTTGCCGTCCGCCGTCCTAACGGCGGCCTCCCAACCGATGATTTCCCCGGCATTGGTGCCCTGGCGCCAGCAAATGATCACGTCGCCCGGGTCGTAGCGCGGCCACATGCCGTCCCCCTCGACCTGGAAAGCGATCGCATCCGCCGAGATCGGAAACGGAACCTCGATTTCATACAAACTCTCGGGCGAGATTTGTTCGAACTCCGGCTGGATTTCGGCGCCGGCGCCAATCCGCCCAACGACCCGCACGAGATTGCCGGAAGCCGGATCCCCAGCGCCCTCAAGCAGCCAGGCCGCGGTTGTTTTCAAGACCGGGGCAAGCGCCATCAGGGTTTCGGTCGTGATCCCGCGCCGGTCATTGGTCTTGACCGCGCGTTTCAAATTGCGAATTGCGTCGGGCCTTTTGGCGGCCAGGGAAGCGGCGTGAGCAGAAAGGTCCAAGGCCTTTAGGCGGCTTTCGATTCGGACGAGAACGTCATCAAGTTGCATAGCGGTAGAGTAACCGTACGCATCCAGGGATGCATTCGGTAAATTCACCTTGACATCTACGGTAATACTACCTTAAACAAGTTGGGCGGCGCAACGCTTCGGTCGCCCCGCTCGATCCCGCAAGGAGGTTTTACAGTGACGGTTGCCACGGAAATCCACAAATCGCATTGGACCGGCGAGCGAATCGCCCGCCTGGGGTTTCTTCTTGGCCTTGGCTGGGACGCCAAACGCGTCGCCGAGGACCCCATCATCGCCTCGACCCTCAACAATGTGCACAGGCAGGTGCAAAGGTTCGGCCTCGGGTTTCGCGCGGCGGCGGCGGCGGTGTCAATGGAATTGCCGCCCGATGCCACCAGCCATTTCGAGGCGGCCGCTTTCAAGCGCGGCCTCACGACCGACGCGATGATTCGCAATTTGCTTCTCGAAGTCGCCGCCGAGCCCAACCTCCTCGACAATATCCTCGACGATGGGGTTTGAGCATGGACGAAGAAGCGATGGCCAGCCGGTGCGCGGCGCCGCTCTTCGCCGGGCGCGAGACCCCGCCGCCGCTTTGGGACGCGGACCTCGTCGGCAAAAGGCTCGTGCAAGCCTTTGTCACCCTCGACCGCCTGCCGCGGGTACGCGGACCCCGCGCGCCCGGCGGGCAGTGGCCGCGCACGGTCATCGAATGGGCCGATCAACTGGCCCAAGCGGAGCTCGAAGAGAGCGAACGCCGGACCCGCCAGCAAACCGCCAATCGCACCGTGATCCGCCCGAGCGCCGCCGAAATTACGCATATGGAAGCGGTGTTCGAGTGGCTGAGCGAATTGCGCGCCGAGGATTCCGGCATGGCGCTTGTCACGACCCTTTGGGCGTTGCGCGCCGCGCGCGGAAGATCGATCAAGAAGCTCTGCGCCGAAAAGCAATGGGCGCCGCATACTTTCTTTCGCAAGCGGGCCAAGGCCTTGGCAGGTTTGGCGGAAATGCTCAACGCGCGCGGCGTTCCGGTTTTTTAGGGGTGACAAGCATCCACTGCGCGCGCCAACCGGCTCCGCTTGCGTGCGGGGTGCACCTCAAGGCCTCACACCGAGGATGGCTTGCAGCGCCCGTCTCGATGAACGAGAAGAATCCCGGTGCGATCGTCTCGAAGCGCGAGGGATTTAGAGCGGGTCCACAAGTCGCTACGGGATATCTGTTCCCGCGTTTTGGCGCGCCCTCCCAGCGACATTGGCCAGTTGCGCTTTGGCAGTGGGCCAGTTTGAATAAGGCAGCGTCATGAGCAAATTCAGAAAACGGCCACTCATCGTCGATGCCGAGCAATATAACGGTTTATATCCGCTCGCGATACAGACATTGGAAGGGCCAATAATCGCACGCCCCGGAGATTGGATCATCACTGGGATTAAGGGCGAAAAATATCCCTGCAAGCCGGAGATTTTTAGAGCGAGCTATGAGCCTGTCGAACCGGACGTCGGATCCACTAAGTGTCCGTCTCGAAAGATGTTGAATCCCATAAATCGCTTATGATTCAAGAGTGGCGGTCTGATTCGTAGGAGGCCGCCGATGTGGACGGACGAAAACCGGGCGAAATACAATCGCGATAAGCTGCGTTATCCGAGCGACGTGACGGACGAGGAAGGGGCAAAGCAAGCTTTGCAAGCAAAGATTGCGGAGGGGCATGTCGAGCCGCTCATTCCCCCGGCCGAACGGGGCGGCCGCACGCGTGAAGCCAACATGCGGGAGGTATTCAACGGCGTCATGTACGTGCCGGGCACGGGATCCCAATGGCGCGACATCCCCAAGGATTTGCCGCCCAAGAGCACGCTGTAGCGCTACTTTTGCGACGGCGCTTGGGACGGCGTTCCGGATCGCATCCATGACGCGCTCTACGTGAAGTGTGTCGCGAACAAGCCGAACGCGAAGCGAGCCCAGCGGCGGCGGTCATCGACAGAAAGACGCGTGAAAAGCGCCGAACCCTTCGGCAAGCTCAGGAGGGGGGCGCGCATCGATCCGCACGGCTATCACGCGGGCAGTCCTTCGGTGAACTCAGAAGATCAAGGGCAAGAAGCGCCACGTTCCCGCCGATGCGCAAGGCTTGCCGATCGGCGCCATCGTTCATTGCGCCGGCATTCAGGATCGCGGCGGCGGCGTCTTGCTGCTTTCGACGCTGTTCGGCCGCTTTCCCTTTCTCGCCCTTTCTCGAAAAACTGTTCGCCGACGGCGCGTATCAAGGGCCGGTCTTTGCCGGCGCGCTCGCCGGCCTTCCGCCTCGTGCAAAGACCGAGATCGTCAAACGCCGCGATCAGGCGAAAGGCTTCGTGACCTTGCCCAAGCGGATCGTCGCGCGGCCGATCGCAGGGCTGAACCGCCGTCGAAGACGGGCCAAGGATTGGGAGAACCTCAACGCCACAGCCGTCGTCTTCCTCCGTTTCGCCTCGCTTCGACACATGCTACGAAGGCTCTGCAATGGTTGACGAACTTCCGGGACGGACTCTTAATAGCCTCGATGAAGTTTAAACAAGCACCGGCGTCATCCGGGACCAAAGGCTTTGTAACCACGGAATTATGACAACAGTCTTTCATTACTTGGCAAGGATCTGACACCTAAACTTGGCACCAAAGCTCCGCCGTACTTTATTTGGCACCGTAATCGCCTTGCTGGTCGCTGCCGGCCCCGTCGCGTTCCTAGTCTACTTCCTTCCACATCATGAAGTATTGCGTATTGTTGGATCAGAGACCCGGCGACCGCTCGGCAGCAGCAAATCCGATACAACGACGCACGACGTGATTTATATCTATGCCGAGGATCTCGAAACAAAAAACCCCGTGTGTTTCACAACGAAGGCACTGGCTTGGGTTTCCTTTGGTATTTTAAATTCAATTCGGCCGAACTCCAGCCGGTCGCGCAATCCATTGCGGGCGAGTGTGGCACCGCGCCCCTTACCTATTAAGGTTGGCGCATCAAAATTTTCTCACTCGTGCCGCACGTGACGAACATCAAACGCGCTGCGCCTGACGAGGAGCCGCCAATTCCATGGTTCAACCTCGGTTTCGCCGCGGTCGCCACCGGTGGGACAGCCTTGCCCGGTTTTTGGATTCGCGGTGTCTGGAATCGGCGGCCCTAGTGTTCCGTCACAAACATTGGAATCCGGCGCTGCACTCCGCATCTCGAAGATAGGCAACGGCTTATGCCGGCTCTTTTCGGTGTAATCGTCGCTCCGTGCCGGCGCGGCGGCATCCATCCGCCATTCCGGCGGCATTTACCATCGGCGTTGGTGATCAGTCCGTCATCGCGGATCCCGCCGGGTACGACGCCGGAGTGCACCGGAGACCGGATATCGGCGATTGGCTTTCGCGCCCTCATACGAGGAGATTAGTCCACCGGCCCTTGATTTTGACGTTGGTTTCGTCGATCCGCCAGGGACCCCCAGCTCGGAGCGCCCGATCCCGCGCATGATCGTCGTGGGTGCCAGATAAATCCCCTGGTGGACCATCATTTCCACGAGATCCCGAAGGCCGAGTTTGATCCGGCGTAAGCAACGCACCCGACACGGAGGATGATGATCTCCGGGTCGCAATGGCGGCGCTTGAAGAGTTCGTCGATGTTCGGCATATGGATCCACTTCCCTTAACGGTGCGTTCCCCGGCAATATGCCCCGCTTTCACTATTCGCACCAGAGCCCGCCCCGGCGCTCGACAGAATGCGCTGGCGGGCCCTATACTTTTAAAAGCACCGGCATGGGCCTTTCACCCAAATGAGCTTTCCAGAAAACGTAATCGAAGCGATCGGGGCAACCCCTCTCATCAAGCTGCGCCAGGCGTCGGAACTGACCGGCTGCACCATTCTGGGCAAGGCGGAGTTCATGAACCCCGGCGGATCGGTAAAGGACCGTGCGGCGCTCGCCATAGTCAACGACGCGATCGCGCGCGGGAGCTTGCGGCCGGGCGGATTGATCGTCGAGGGTACGGCGGGCAATACCGGGATTGGTCTCGCGCTCGTCGCCAATGCCTTGGGCTACAAGACCGTGATCGTCATTCCCGACACCCAGAGCCAGGAGAAAAAGGACCTGCTGCGGCTGCAAGGCGCCGAACTGATCGAGGTTCCGGCGGTCGCATATTCCGATCCCAACAATTACGTGAAACTCTCCGGCCGCCTCGCCCTGCGGCTTGCCAAGGAATATCCGGCCGGCGCGATCTGGGCCAATCAGTTCGACAATATCGCCAATCGCCAGGGCCATTTCGAAACCACCGGGCCCGAGATTTGGACGCAAACGGAAGGCAAGGTCGATGGTTTTACTTGCTCCGTCGGGACTGGCGGAACGCTTGCCGGCGCCGCCATGGCGCTGAAGGCCAAAAACCCGAAAATCACGATCGCGATTTCCGATCCCTTGGGGGCCGCCCTCTATTCCTATTACTCAAGCGGCGAGCTGAAATCCTCCGGCTCTTCGATCACCGAAGGAATTGGCCAAGGCCGGATCACCGCCAATCTCAAGGATGCACCGGTCGATCTCGCCTATCAGATCTCCGATGAGGAAGCCTTGCCCATTCTGTTCGAGCTCGCCGAGCATGAGGGCCTGCTGCTCGGCGGCTCGTCAGGCATCAATGTCGCGGGCGCGATCCGTCTCGCCACGGAGCTCGGCGAAGGCCACACGATTGTGACCATCCTCGCCGATTCCGGCGCGCGCTACCAATCGAAACTCTTCAACCCGGAATTCCTGCGCTCGAAAAATCTGCCGGTTCCGGGCTGGATGGAGCACAAGCCGTCGATCACGCCGGACTTCGTTTGAATGGGCGCCAAACGAAATCAGCCATAATAAATCAGGCCTTGGCCTTGCCGGCGGCCGTCGCTTCCGGCACCTCGACCAGACGGCCGGTCTTCACATCGAAGTAATAGCCGTAAATCGGAATATGGCCGGGCACCAGCGGGTGCGAGCGGAGACATTTGACATCCACCACCACGCTTGCCGCAACGTCCTTGAACGCCAGCCAATTCACGTAATGGCCATGGACGCTGCCGGGGCCATGCCCATGATCGTGCCAGCCTTTTTCGTCGACTGTCGCGGTTTCCAGGCTCTGGTCGAGGAGCCGGTTCATGATCTCGTCGTCGAACGTCAGCATGCCGCAATCGGAATGATGGACGACGAACCATTCCCGCGTGCCAAGCAGCTTATAGGAAATCACCAGCGAGCGGATAGCATCATCGCTGGCCCGCCCGCCGGCGTTGCGGATCACATGCGCATCGCCTTCGGAGAGGCCGGCATATTTGGCGGGATCGAGACGCGCGTCCATGCAGGTAAGGATGGCGAACCGCCGCGCCGGCGGCATTGCCAATCGCGACTTGGCGCCGAAACTCGCGGCGTAGGTCTCGTTGGCCTTCAGAACCTCGGACAGAACCGGCATCGGTCACCTCCCATAATTAACTTTAGTTGAACTGGCTTTAGACGGTTTGCCGCCCTCGTCAAAGCCCGGATCGAAAAGCTCACGCTCTTTTGATCCGCCGGGACGCACGGCCTCGGCAGGCAGCCGTCCGCCCAGGTCTTATGCCCGCGACGGCACGCAAGGCGCGCTAAGACTCTTTGGTGTCGCATCAGTTTTTCCCGAAACCCGGCAGCTCTTTTTCGCCAACGATGCTTAGCGCCGCTCGGCGAGACGGCTGAAAGTTTCAACCTCTTTTTCTTCGTAAACCGGCCGCTTGAACGGACCGAGGCGGCGAAGCAGATGGGGACAGTCCAGATCACGAAAGCCGCCGCGGGATAAAATTCTTGATTGCGGAATGCGGGACACCCGCATCTTCGACGATTATGCTCATGAGCATGGAAAACGGAAATGATTCAGTTTATATTTTGTGAAGCGCGGAGCCGGAAGCCGTACTTGCCGCGAAGCGCCACGTGAAGTGTTAAGGCAGGGGCATGCCAACAATCCCTCAAGAAGCTTTCTTCGTCTCGACCGCATGGCTTGCGGAACATTTGGGCGCGCCCGATGTCGCGGTCATCGACGCCACGTTTTTCTTGCCCGATGAAAAACGCGACGCCAAGGTGGAATATCTCGAAGGGCATATCCCCGGCGCGGTGTTCTTCGACATCGACGCGATCGCCGATCATACGACGAATTTGCCGCATATGCTGCCACCCCCTTCCGGCTTTGCCGAGGCGATGGAAAAGCTCGGCCTTGGGGACGGTATGCGCTTCGTCGTCTACGACGCCTCCAACTTGCAAGGAGGAGCCCGCGTCTGGTGGACCTTGCGAGTCTTCGGCGCGCGGGACGTAAAAATCCTTGCCGGCGGTTTGCCGCGATGGCGAGCTGAGGGGCGCCCGCTCGAACAGGGACTCGTGCGGCGCATGCCCCGGCCCTTCACCATGGATTTCGATAGCGCCGCCGTTGCCGGTGCCGAAAAGGTGAAGCGGGCAAGCGAAGCCGGTTCGGCGCAGATTCTCGATGCGCGAGCGGCCGCGCGGTTCAGCGGCATGGCAGCCGAGCCGCGTCCCGGATTGCGCTCGGGCCATATTCCCGGCAGTCTCAATCTGCCGTGGCGCGAGGTGGTGGCAGCGGGCGAAATCAAACCGACGGACGAAGTCAAGATCCTCATGGCGGAGGCTGGGGTGGATGTCGAACGCCCGGTGATCACCACCTGCGGCTCTGGCGTGACCGCCGCGATTCTTTTGCTTGCGCTGGCAAGCATGGGGAAGAGCGATGTCGCGCTTTACGATGGCTCCTGGGCGGAATGGGGCGCGCGCCCCGATCTGCCGGTGGCGCGAAACAAATGTTAACTTCCGTCCCTCGCACAGAAAGGCCGGCAAGGCCACGAGCGACCAACAGCAAAATTATTCGCCGCAGCAAAAAGACTTGACGCGGCATAAGGTTGCGCTAGCATGCCGGAACGCACGAATGACTTGGAACCTTGATTTGTTTTCGAGCGTTCGTTGCCTAAGTGGAACATCCGGCGGCCGCCGGATGTGGCCCGGTCCGACGCGGCACGCGCTAGCGTTTTTCTCCAGGATCGAGCCGTCTGGCCCTGAGAGGCTTCCACGCTTCCCCCTCCCTTCTTGGGGGCTACCCATCCCGTATTTCCGAAGCCGGCCCGGTCTTCAGCAGTGTACCGGCGGGCGGGGCTACGCACGGACAAGGGATGCAACCGTCTCGAGACATTAGGAGTGACACAAATGTGTGACTATTCGCTTGAAATGTACGCCTCCCGGCCTGCACGCGAGTCCGAGAAATATGTGACCACCCGCTTTCCTTCGGGAAGCATTGGCCTCGCCTCGCCTGGCGATTGCACGACGGCAGTCTGCGTTCAATACGATACGCATCTCAAGCTCGAAGGGATATCGAGCGATCTCCAAACGCGCCTCGGCGTTAAGGACGAGGAACGCGTCATCTTCGCGCGGCTCGAACACGGCGCCTATCGCGATGGAATCAAATTCGGCAACGGTAAGGAAATTTCCCTCCAGCTTCTCGGCTCTGGCGTCGGTGCGACACTGGTTGCAACGGCGGAAAAGCCTCAAAGCAACCGCGAGCGGCGGGTTGTTCTCGAAACAGTGGAATAAATGATCGCAATAGAAACACGATAGGATCCACCGCGTGGCATCGACACGCGGTGGATTTTTTTGTTTGCGCAAGTGTGCAGTGGCAAGTGTGCAGTGGCAAGATTGCTTGACGTCATGCAAATCCGGCGAGCCCTTCGCGGGGAAAGCGTGACAGTCGCCGCGATACCGGAGGATGCGCAACCCTGGTGCGCTGTTCCCAGCGCGACGTTCCGGCGGCGGAAAGCGCCACGTCGCGGCGTCTCGGCGAAGTCTTTGATCGGTGGGCCGCGATGACGGCACCGGGCGGCGGGCGATCGACTTTGGCCGCGGAAGGACCCAAGCGCGGCTCGTAAGAGTGCCTCGCGAGCATTCACCTCGCGGGGAACGCGGTTCGCCCGCCGCGGCCGGATTCATGTTTGTTTAGCAAAAACGAGGCTGTGCCGGCGGTATTTTACAACTTCGCCGCCTCGCTCCCCGTGTTCCTGGCCCGCAATTTGCTTAGTAGCTTGGGTCGCCACGGGACAGCCATCTCGGGATGCCCCGGGCGGCGCTCGGTCAGTTTTCCTTGGAGGTTTTGCTTGGCAGGTGCTATGAGCCGGTTAAAGTGCCGCTTGCACGCTTTTTTTCCGGGTTACCGGGACAACGCGAAAAAGTCCAAAAAAACATGCCAATGAAGAAAATCGAGGCAATCATCAAACCTTTCAAGCTCGATGAAGTGAAGGAGGCGTTGCGCGAAGCGGGGGTTTCCGGGATCACCGTCACGGAAGTGAAAGGCTTCGGCCGGCAAAAGGGCCACACCGAACTCTATCGCGGGGCGGAATATATCGTCGATTTCCTGCCCAAGGTGAAAATCGAAGTAGTCGTTTCCAGCGCCACCGCCGTTCTCGCCGCCGATGCGATCCGGAAAGCCGCGCAAACGGGACGGATCGGAGACGGAAAAATATTCATCTCGGAGGTGGAAAACGCGATCCGCATCCGGACCGGTGAAACCGGAACGGACGCTATTTGATCCGCGGACTGGCCGCGAGATCGTGCAAGCCAATTCCCCGCTCCCCGCCCAATACGCTTAATTCCAAGAAGAGAGGGTTAAGACATGAAGACCGCCAAGGATGTACTCAAGTCAATCAAGGACCAAGACGTAAAATACGTCGATCTCCGCTTTACGGACCCGCGCGGCAAGTGGCAGCATGTCACTTTCGACGTGACGGTCTTCGATGAGGATGTGTTTTCGGAAGGTTTGGGATTCGACGGTTCTTCGATCGCCGGCTGGAGGGCGATCAATGAATCCGACATGACCCTGATGCCGGATCCGGCGACGGCTGCGATGGATCCTTTTTTCGCGGCGCCCACGATGTCGATCGTATGCGACATTCTCGAACCCACGACCCGCGCGCCTTATAACCGCGATCCGCGCGGCATCGCCAAGAAGGCCGAAGCCTATGTGGCTTCCACGGGGATCGGTGATACCGCCTACTTCGGTCCGGAGGCCGAGTTTTTCGTGTTCGACGACGTCCGTTTCAGCTCCGATCCTTATAACACCGGCTTTATTGTTGATTCGGCTGAATTTCCGTCAAATTCGGACACTCCTTACGAGGGGGGCAATCTCGGTCACCGGATGCGCACCAAGGGCGGCTATTTCCCCGTGCCGCCGCAAGATTCGGCGCAGGACATGCGTGGCGAAATGCTCGCCGCCATGGCGCAGATGGGCGCCAAGGTCGAAAAGCACCACCACGAGGTGGGGTCGGCGCAGCATGAACTCGGTCTAAAGTTCGGGCCGCTGACGACGATGGCCGATCACCTTCAGGTCTACAAATATTGCATCCACCAGGTGGCGCAAAGCTACGGCAAAACCGCGACCTTCATGCCGAAGCCGGTGTTCGGCGACAATGGTTCGGGAATGCATGTCCATCAATCGATCTGGAAAGGCGGCAAGCCGGTATTCGCCGGCAACAAATATTCAGATTTGAGCCAGGAATGCCTTTATTACATTGGCGGGATCATCAAGCATGCCCGGACGGTGAATGCCTTCACCAACCCGACGACGAATTCCTACAAGCGGCTGGTGCCTGGATACGAGGCGCCGGTCCTCCTCGCCTATTCGGCGCGCAATCGCTCGGCTTCCTGTCGTATCCCCATGTACTCGCCCGACCCCAAGGCGAAGCGCGTCGAAGTGCGCTTCCCCGATCCGGCGGCCAACCCTTACCTCGCCTTCTCCGCGATGCTGATGGCGGGCCTCGACGGGATCCTGAACAAGACCGATCCGGGCCAGGCAATGGACAAGGATCTCTACGATCTCCCGCCGAAGGAACTCAAGAAAATCCCAACCGTCTGCGGCTCGTTGCGCGAAGCCCTCGGCAGTCTCGACAAGGATCGCGCTTTCCTCAAGGCAGGCGGCGTTTTCGACGACGACGTCATCGACAGCTACATCGAATTGAAAATGGGCGAGGTGATGCGCTTCGAGATGGCCCCGCACCCGGTGGAGTTCGACATGTATTATTCGTGTTGATTTCGGCCCGAAGGAGCTGATCGGGGGCGGCCTAATGGCCGCCCTTTTTCCGCAGCCTCTGAGCCTCGATCCCATGGAAACGGTCTCGGGCGGGGCGTCGATGGCGTTCAAGCCAAGCTGGCGGCGGGAGCGCCCGCCCGTGCGGCAATCGGCATGATCGATTGGCCGGGCGGTTCCGCCGCCGCGATACCGGCTTGCAGGCATTTAAGTGCGCTTGAAACTTTTCGGCCCCGGCTCCCGTAAAGACCGGCATGCCGGACGATCAAGCCGGTGATCCCAAGAAGGAGCACATCATGAAATTTCCTCGCAAGACGCTCGCCGCCACGGTTTTTTCTCGCCGCCGCGGGCATCTCTGGCATCGCTTCCGCCGAAATGACCAAAATGGTTGGCGGCGCGGCCATGTATCCGAGCAGGAACATCATTCAGAACGCGGTCCACTCCAAGGATAACACGACGCTCGTCGCCGCGGTCAAGGCGGCGGGCCTCGCCGGCACTTTGGAAGGCCCTGATCCATTCACCGTTTTGCGCCGACCAACGCGGCCTTCGCGCGACTTCCCCCGGGCACCGTCGATACATTGCTGAAGCCGGAGAACAAGGATCAGCTCGTCACGGTGCTTACCTATCACGTGTTGGCGGGCCGCTTGACCACGGCTGACTTGAAGGAAGCCGTCAAGGAGGGCGGCGGACAAGCAATGTTCAAGACGGTGCAGGGCGAGCCGCTGACGATTACCGAAAAAGGCCGCGCCTTCGACATCACCGATTCGAAGGGCCGCACCGCCCACATCACGATCGCCGACGTTATGCAAACGAATGGCGTGATCCATGTCATCGACAAGGTTTTGATGCCCTGAACGTTTCGATGCCGGCGTTCGTCGCAAGGAAGCCACGGGTCGCGCTACTCGCGCTCGTGGACTTAATTGAAACACGCGAACACGACCTGCGCGACGCCGAAGCGGCGCGTCTCGCGTAAAACAAATCCCTCGGGCAAGGCGACCTCCGTCCCCGCGCGTTCCTCGATGACAACGAGCGCGTCCTTGCCGAGCCAGCCTCCGTCGCGCAAGGCTTTCAGCGTTGGCAAAACGAAACCCTTGCCATAGGGCGGATCAAGCAAGGCAAGACTGAAACTCCTTCCCTCGGGTGCGGCCCCGAGCTTCCGCGCGTCGCGCCGGAGGATGCGGGCCACGCCGCCGAGATCGAGCGCCGCGAAGTTGGCGCGGATGATCGCAGAGGCTTGCGCGCCTTGGTCCACCAGCAAAGCGAACGCCGCGCCGCGCGATAGCGCCTCGATCGCCATGGCGCCGGTGCCGGCGAATAGGTCGACGACGCGGGCGCCGGCGACCGGGTTGCCGTAGGAATGCGCGAGAATATTGAAAACCGTCTCGCGCAGGCGATCCGAGGTCGGCCGGATCGCGTCCGAACCTGGGCTTTTCAACGCCCGGCCTTTCAACCTGCCGCCGACAATGCGCATGGTGTATCACGATTTGCCGCGAGGGCGCTCTTTTGGGGATCCGCCACGCCCTCTAGGCCCGCCCCCGCCAGGTGGTTTTGCGCCGCCCGCCGGCCGGCCGGCTCCCGGCTTTTCATAGGGTGTTGGCGAGCGAGGGCCATTGCGCTTTTGCGCTTGGCCGGGGCCCCGTGGCGCGCGGCTTTCCGGGTTTCCACCCGTCCGCCGCCCGTCTTCTTCCGCGAATTTCCGGTATGGCCGCACCAGACGCTGCGCCCGGTCGCTATTGACATTGGGAGTACCTGAAGCCGATGTTTGCTGTGCCCTTGGAGGCTTTTGCCAGCGTTCCTGTCTGGTTTTTTGAACCGCGCCCTCCGTCGTGCGTTCTTTTGTTGGCTTGGAGCTTGCCGCTGGCCCGCCGGCGCGCCGCGCGGGGCGTTCGCTTCCGTCATTGCGGTCCCGGCGCCCGGCTTCGAAGCGGCGACCATTGCGCGTGTCCGGCGGCTTACGCTTGTCCTGGCGCTTGGCGTGCACGAGCCGTTCGACATAAACCGTCCGTCCGCCGCGATCGGCCGTCTCGCGCCGCTCGATCCGTTGGCGCTCCTTTGGCGGCTGGCCATATTCGGCGCGCAACGCGGAAACATGTTTACGGGCGGGCGGTGCCGGTTTAACCTTCACCACGGCTCTTGCTTCGGGTTGGCGATCGTCCCCCCGCGGTCTCGCCGCGCGTGGACTTCCTGTCCCATGCGGCGCATTCACGTGATCGCGGCCAGGGCCCACGCTGCTCTTTTGCTGCCGCGCGTTCGAGACATCGACAACTTCCGCCGCTTCGTTTTCGGCATGAAGCGGGCTCGAAAAATCCGCGCCCGCGGCCTTGGCGAGCGCCGGTCCGAGCTGATCGCGCAGGACGCGCGTGCGCACCTCTTCGACCGCGCCCTCGGCGAGGTCGCCGAGCTGGAACGGTCCGAAGGACAGCCTGATCAGGCGGTTGACTTGAAGCCCGATATGTTCGAGCACGCGCTTGATCTCGCGGTTCTTGCCTTCGCGCAACGCCATCGTTAGCCAGCTGTTGGCGCCCTGCGCGCGATCGAGGGTCGCCTCGATGCCGGCATACTTCACGCCATCGAGTGTCAGACCCTCGCGGAGCCGATCGAGAATGGCTTGATCCGTTTCGCCTTTCGCGCGGGCGCGGTAACGCCTGACCCAGCCGGTCGCGGGCAGTTCGAGGACCCGCGCGAGCCCCCCATCATTGGTGAGCAGCAACAGCCCTTCGCTATTGATGTCGAGGCGGCCGATGCTGACGACGCGCGGGCCATCTGGCCAATGCTCGCGAAGATAATCGAAAATCGTTGGCCGGCCCTGCGGATCGCGCGCGGTCGTGACGAGGCCGCGCGGCTTATGAAACAAAAAGAGCCGGGTGCGGGCGCGATGGGCGAGCGGCGCGCCGTCGATGGTAATCTTGTCATCCCTCCGGACGTTGACTGCCGGGTTGGTCAGCGCCACACCGTTCAGGGCAACGCGGCCTTCGCCGATCCAAGCTTCCGCCTCGCGCCGGGAACAGAGCCCAGCCCGCGCCATGACCTTGGCGACGCGTTCTCCGGGTTCGTGGCCATTGCGCGGCGCGGCGTTGTGGCTTAAGCGCGGAGGCCGAGCGGTGACCGCGTCCGCGAAATCTTGCTTGGCATGCTTACGGCCTCGCGGCTTTTTGGGGTGATCGGGTCGCGCCCGTGCGCCAGCCGGAAACCGGCCAGCGTCATGGCGGCGAGGGTGCTCTTTCCCTGGATGTTCGCGCATACAACCCTGATAACAGACTATTGGCTAAAAAGGGAACAACACGTTCGATCCTCGCAACCCCGCCTTTTGACAATGCAACTGCGCGTCATTTATCGTTTTAGGCGTTCAACATGCTGCCTCCGGCGGACCGGTCGGCAGGGAGGTGGGTTTCGGTCCGATCGTCAAGCGCGAAACGGTTGTAGTCCTTGTCGATGCCAGCGCGGCTGTGCCGGCGGGCGGCAAGGGCCGTATGATTGGCTAGGACCGCCGCCGCCTTCGTTCGCCTCGCACTCCGTCCGCTTCGTGTCGATCCGCAATGCTTTGTCACCATGCCACGAGTGACTCATCATGAATCCAAACTTCCCCGAAAGGCTATTAGAGGGCGAAAAACAGTTTCAGTTGCTGGCCGATTTCGTGCCGCAGTTGATGTGGCTAGCGAACCCTGACGGATGGATCTACTGGTATAATAAGAGGTGTTACGATTACTCCGGGACAACAGCCGAGCAGATAGCAGGCTGGGGCTGGCAAGTCGTGATTGATCCAGATGCATTGCCGGCGGTGATGGAAGGCTGGACGCGAGCCATCGAGAATCGCGAGCCATTCGAAATGGTGTTTCCGCTCAAGGCGGCCGATGGAAGCTACCATCCGTTCCTGTCGCGTGTTCAACCGCTCAAGGACGATCAAGGCAGAGTACTTCGATGGTTTGGCACGAAC
This sequence comes from uncultured Alphaproteobacteria bacterium, assembly GCA_963706215.1. Taxonomy (GTDB): domain Bacteria; phylum Pseudomonadota; class Alphaproteobacteria; order Rhizobiales; family Beijerinckiaceae; genus Methylocapsa. Next base: position 2,949,845 of record OY970154.1, read on the forward strand.
ACGGACATCTCCGAGCAAAAGCGAGCGGAAGAGCGCCTTCAGCTCCTACTCAATGAACTCAATCATCGGGTGAAGAATACCCTTTCCACTGTCTCGGCGATTGCAAGCCTCTCGTTGCGGGAATTGCCGAGGGAAAATATCGAGACGTTCCATAACCGCCTCGTGGCGCTATCGCGCGCGCATGATTTGCTCACGCAAAGGAACTGGGAGGCCACGGACCTGCGCGAGATCGTCGGCCAATCGCTCGCTCCTCTTTGTGCGATGTGGCCGTCTGACCGGCTCGCGATCGAGGGACCCGCCGTGCTCATTCCGGCCGACCGGGCCGCCGCGTGGTCGATGGCGCTCCATGAGCTTTGCACGAATGCGCTCAAACACGGTGCATTCAAAACGGAAGAGGGCCAGGTCAATATTGTGTGGGGTGCGCCGGAACGAGGGCAACTGCGCTTTCGTTGGAGCGAGCATGGAGGCCCGCCCGTTGCCATGCCACGGCACCGCGGATTTGGCTCGCGTCTCATCGAAAGCTTGGGGCGTGAATTGGCGGGCAGCGCAAACATACTGTTCGAGCCGGGCGGACTTATTTGCACGATCGATGCCTCCGTTCATACAACCCCGAGCAGGTGATCGTACCATGCTCGTGGTATCGCACTTGCCGCAGTGCACGGCGCGGTCCAGCGTGGTCCGATACGAGGGCGCTGACATGGAGAATCATGCTACGACGCAGCCCAAGCAAAACGATCCCATGTCTTGCGCTTTTTCTGAAGCGCGCGCCGCATTGGAACGCGGCGAGGTGCCGGTCGGCGCCGTGATCGTCCGCGATGGCGCAATCATTTCGCGCGCCGGCAATCAGACCTTGCGGGACAAGGATCCAACCGCGCACGCGGAGGTTCTGGCGATTCGCCGGGCGTGCCACGCCGCAGCGTCCGAAAGACTCCCCGGATACGATATTTACGTAACGCTGGAGCCTTGCGCCATGTGCGCGGCGGCGATTTCCTTCGCCCGGCTGCGGCGCCTCTATTTTGCCGCGCCGGACCCAAAAAGCGGCGGCGTCGAGCACGGCCCGCGTTTTTTCGCGCAACCAACCTGTCATCATGCGCCGGAAATCTACGGCGGCATCCGCGAAAGCGAAGCCGCCGGCATGTTGACCGCTTTTTTCATGGCGCGCCGATGAATGTTTTTAAAAAGGGCGTGTATATTCTTACGCCAATGCTATCTTGTGGCAGAGGCGGATGCCCCGCGCAGATATATCGCAATATGACATCGGCCGCCGCACTTGACAGTCGAAGGGACGAACACCTAAACGATTGGCAGTCCGGGCCCGCCGCTGCATGACCGTCAAGCCAAAGCTCCATGTCCTCCTCTGCGCGCCGCGCGGTTTCTGCGCTGGAGTCGTGCGGGCCATCGATGCCGTGGAGGAAGCGCTCCGGATCCATGGCGCGCCGGTCTATGTCCGTCACGAGATCGTGCATAACAAATATGTCGTCGAAGGGCTGAAGGCCAAGGGTGCGATTTTCGTCGAGGAGCTCGACGAGGTGCCCGATACGGAACAGCCGGTGATCTTTTCCGCGCACGGTGTGCCGAAGTCGATTCTCGAAGATGCCGAGGCGCGCAAAATCTTCGCGATCGACGCCACCTGCCCGCTGGTCACCAAGGTCCATCGCGAGGCCGAGCTGCATCATCGGCAAGGCCGCCAAGTCCTCCTCGTCGGCCATGCCGGACATCCGGAGGTCGTCGGCACCTTGGGGCAATTGCCAAGCGATTCTATCGTTTTGGTTCAGACTCCGGAGGATGTCGAAATCTTCCGGCCAAGGGACGAGAATAATCTGGCCTATGTGACCCAGACGACGCTCTCGGTCGATGACACGCGCGCGATGGTCGCGGCCCTGACGCGGCGGTTTCCCAATATCGTTGGACCCCATCGCGAGGATATTTGCTACGCGACGACCAACCGGCAGGAGGCCGTGAAGCGCGTGGCGCCGACGGTCGAAGCCTTGCTCGTCGTCGGCTCTTCCAATTCGTCGAATTCGCAAAGGTTGAAGGAAGTGGCCGAACGCGCGGGATGCAAGCTCGCGCGTCTCGTCTTGCGCGCGGAGGACGTCGAGTGGGATTTGTTCGGCGCTATTTCCTCGCTCGGAATTACGGCTGGCGCCTCGGCGCCCGAAATTCTCGTCGAGGAAATCATGGATGCTTTCGCCATGCGCTTTGAATTGCATGTTGAGACGGTATCGACGGCGGACGAAAGCGTATTTTTTCCGCTCCCGCGCGAATTGCGCCAAGTGGTGGCAAACGAGAGTTAGTACGGCGCTTTCGCTGCTATAACAAAGGCGCCTTGGTCCAACGTCACGATCCCTTTGACACAAGTTTCCGCGATCCTCGTCGCGGGGCCGACGGCGAGCGGTAAGTCGGCCTTGGCGCTTCGGCTTGCCCGCGCTCTCGGCGGCGTGGTGATCAACGCCAATTCGATGCAGGTCTACCGCGATCTGCGCGTGCTGACGGCGCGTCCCGGTCGCGAGGACGAGGCCAAGGCGCCACATCGGTTGTTTGGCCACGTCGATGGCGCGGTCAATTATTCGGCCGGGCTTTGGTTGGACGACGCGTCTCGCGCGCTCGATCAGGTGAAGCGAGGCGCGCGCTTGCCTATTTTCGTTGGCGGCACCGGGCTTTATTTCAAGGCCCTGACGCAAGGGCTTTCGGCGATTCCGCCGGTGCCGGAGGCCGTGCGCGCGAAGGTGCGTTTCCGCGCGGCGGGCGTTCCGGCCGCTGATCTCCATGCCAGCCTCATGCGCCGGGATCCGGCAACCGCGGCGCGATTGCGGCGGGGCGATACGCAACGCATCTTGCGCGCGCTCGAGGTCTTCGAGGCGACCGGGAAAAGTCTCGCCTCTTTCCATGCCGCACGGACGCTGCCGGTCCTCGATGCGAAAGACGTTTTCGCGGTATTCCTCGCGACGGAAAGAGAGGCCCTGAAGGCGCGGATCGATGCGCGTTTCGAGGTCATGCTCCAAGCTGGCGCGTTGCAAGAGGCAGAAGTGCTCCGCGAGCGCCGCCTCGACCCGGCGCTCCCGGTCATGCGCGCGCACGGCGTGCCGCATCTCATCGCGCATCTTAACGGCGAAATATCGCTGGCGGAGGCGGCAAGGGAGGCCAAGCTCGACACCTGCCGTTACGCCAAACGGCAATTGACGTTCGCGCGGCATCAACTCGCTTCGTTTCGATGGCTTACCGCGCAAGAGGCGGAGACGCTCGCCTTGGCCGAATGCTCCGGCCTCAATGCCGCCAGAAAATAATCTCAGCGAGGGTAAGCAGAATTTCGGCCATGATCAGGATGACCACCGTCACTTCGAGCCGTGTCGCCCGGTTGGCGTCGATCATATCGGTGAGCGTGCGCGCGGTTTCGACAATCGTATCGAGCTTGCGCTTTAAGGTTTCGGCGCGCTCCTTGAGTTCGTATTCATCCTCGAGGCGGGCATAGAGCCGCTCCAGATCGGGCCGGTCCCACAGCACGTCGGGCTTTTCCTCGACGGCGACACGGCCCGACACGCGATGCTGGACAAGGAGCGTCTGACCGATCAATCTCAGCATCGAGCGGCGCTTCCAGGGCGGCCGGCCGTTTCGCGCGAGCTCTGTCGCGAAGGGCTCGATAATATCGAAGACGGCATTGACTTCGCGTTCGTCGCGGCCGAGCGAGACGCTTTTGGCGAGCGCGTCGGCGACGACGAGAAGACGCTGCGCCGAAAGATCTTTCATGGCGATTGCACCGCCTGGCGGAACCTTGTCGTCAAGGTCCGGCGAGATTTCGAGAATGGCGGATTCGTCGTCGATATGTTCATGCGGGCCAGAGACACGCAATTTGACTTGTTTGAGCACATCGTCTTCTTCGAGCGGCGACAGGCCAACCATGACCGCGACGCCGAACCGGTAAAGCGCGACGAAACCATTCGCACCGGCATGAAAGGCGAGCGGTGTCGAAGAGATCATGTCAGATCGTTCGAGCCCGGCCGCCTCGATCCGGTCGCCGAGAAGCAGCGCGCGGGCCGTGACACGAGTGACGCGCGGGGAAGCGGGAAACTCCGGCTGAAGTGTGGTCATGGTCCATGACTACAGGGCGGGGCGGGCGTTTGAAAGCCTATTGCGACGGGCGAGCCGGGCGAACCAGGCAACCCAGAGGAGGCTCGGCAGATGTGGACAACGCGATCAGCGGAGTTTTTGCCAAATGGACACTGGATGATACGACGCCGGGCCGGAACCACGATAACCGCCGCTCGTCGCGCGAAGATCGCGCCCGCCGATCCGGCAGCCACCCGTCCACCGGCGGCGGCCACAGAAACCCGGTCCGCCGATCCATCGCGCGGAAGTTGCTCATCGGCCGGCGCCCGTCATCATGCGAGGTTCAATGCGGTGAATCCATCGTATGCCGCCGCTGTCCGTTAAGTCCGGCAGACTGCTAGTGGCCTTCGCCTGGCACCAGCAGGCGTCTGGCAGCCGCGATAATGGCGGGCTGCGGTTGCTTGATTGGCGGGATAAATTCATGGAGCTCCCAACCGCCGCCAAGCGCCTTATATAGCTTGATGAGCTGCGTGGCGGCGTTCTGCTGAGCGATGACATATTGTTCGTCAAGATCGAATTCTTCCCGCTCGGCGTCGAGGACGTTCAGATAATCGGTCAAGCCGCGATCGTATCGCTCCGTCGCAAGCTTGGTCGCTTGGCGGGCCCCCGCGAGCGCGCGATCGAGATTCCTTAAACGCTCCTGTTCGGCCCTATAGGAAGCGATCGCATCGTCGGCTTGTTGGACGGCGGTCAGTATTGTCTGCTTGTAGCTGACCAAATTTTCATGTGCTTGCAAGTCGGCGATATCGGCTATTGCATCGAGCGTGCCGAAATCAAGTAGGGGCCAATAGACCGACGGACCGGCTGCCCCGATCAATGTAATTGGAATTGCCGAGGATGAGTGTGGCCCGCCTTGGGCGCCGAGCGCGCCGCTGAGGATCACTCGCGGAAAAAGGTCGGCGGTTGCGACGCCGATACGCGCCGTGGCCGCGGCAAGCCGGCGTTCAGCCGCATGGATGTCGGGACGGCGGCGCAACAGTTCAATCGGCAGCCCGGCCGGTATATGCACCGGGAGTGCCGGAAGCTTACCTGGGCGCGCCAGTTCCTTGGCAAGATCCTCCGGAAACAGACCGAGCAGAACCGCAATCACGTGTTGGCTCGCAGCCACCTGTGCCTCAAGCGGCGCGACACCTGCCTGCAGCCTCGCCAAATGCCGCTCCGCCAAGGCAACATCGAGATCGTTGGCGATCCCGCGTTGCGCGCGCGTCTTCGCGAAATCGTAACCGCCCTGGGCCACGCCAATGTTTTTTCGCAGGACGGCAAGCTCCCTTTGAAACGCCCGCATGTCGAGATAGCCGTGCGCCACATCCGCGGCAACCGTCACCAATGTCCAGTCCCGCGCGTCGGCGAGTGCCTCGGCGTCATAAGTCGCGGCCTCCAGCTCACGCTGGAACTTGCCGAAAACGTCAACTTCCCAGGCCGCATCGAAGCCGCCCGCGACCTGAAGTCTGCGAAAGTTCGTTCCGTTTTCCGCCGATCTAAGCTCCTCTGAAGCGCGGCCACGCGTAAGATCTGATCCCGTGCCAATTCCGCCGCCGCCGGTCCCTCCTGCCGCCGGAAGCGCCTCGCCGGCCACCACTAACTCTTGCGTTCGCGCCTCTTGAAGCCTCGTCAAGGCTATTTCGAGATCGAGATTGGATTCGATCGCACGGCTGACGAGCGAATTGAGCTCCGGATCGCGCAAGGATCGCCACCATTCGGCAAGATCGACTTTTGACGTCCGTGGAGCTTTCTGCCCGATCTTAACCGGCTGCCTGAGGAAGGTGTCCGGCACTGCTATATCCGGCATAGCGTAATCGGGTCCGACGGCGCAACCGGCCAAGCCAGCGGCAAGCCCCAGCATGCTCAGATGTTTAATCACGCTTGAAATTCCAGTCCGGTAACGTTCACACGGAACAAGTCAATGGGGCGCCGCCGTTCGATTGTTCGCGGGTCCTATATCGATTTCATTTGCTTCGACCTTCTGGCCCGCCACGATCGCACTGCTCAGATTGAGCACGACTTTGTCGCCTTTCGAAAGACCAGAGCTGATCTCCACGACATTCCCGTCGTCGCGCGCGATTGTCACATCCTTGATTGCAATCACGCCGTTTTCGCCGACGACGGCGACCTGCGGACTTTTCGCCCGGAACACTAGAGCCGCCGCCGGAACTTGGATCAGGCCATCGGTATGGAGCTTGAAGTTCACCTGCACATAAATCCCGGGGACAAGCGCGCGGTTGGGGTTCGGGATATCGATCTCCACACGCAGAGTGCGAGACTTCGGATCGATCGCCTCCGCCGTCCGTGTGACCTTGGCTTCGAAATGCTGGTCCGGGTGATAGTCGGAGATAATTACGGCCCGGGTGCCGACCGGCATCAACTGGGCCGCGGCCTTCTGCGGCACATCGACAAAAACCCGCATGGGATCATCTTTCGAAATTCTATAAAGCGGCGATGTGTTCGCGGTGCTGCCGGCTGTCACAAGATTACCGATGTCGATGCTGCGCTGAATGATGATTTCGTCGAAGGGCGCCTTGACCCGCTTAAAACCTTCGAGCGCAGAGAGACGGTCCACCTCGGCCTGGTCGAGCCCGACTTGCGCCTGCGCAGCATTGAGCTGGGCAACAGCCTCGGCGTTTTGCGCTTTCTTGTCCGCGGTTTCTTGTTCCGACACGACTCCCTTCGGGGAATTTCGCCACCGTTCATAGGTGGTCTGGGCGAACTCGAGCTGAGCTTGCTTAACCACCACTTGGGCCTCGCTTGCCTTAAGCTTAGCCTTAGCCGCATTGAGCTCGGCATCAAGCTCCGGCGTGTCGATCGTCGCGAGCGTCTGTCCAGTCGTGACTTGATCTCCGATGTCGACGAACCAGTTCTCGACATAACCATTTACCCGCGCGTAGATCGTGCTTTCAAACCAGGCTCTGGTTTGACCCGGAAGCACAAGAGACGCCGGCTCGGACGGGGGCCCAACCGTGACCACGTCCACGCGAGGTTCCGCCGCCGCTTCTTGCCCGGTCAGGAAGCCCAGGCTGGCCTGTGCCCCCATCTTTTCGCGGTGAACAAAAAGAAACCCGCTGCCCAGCGCGAGCGCGACCGCGAGAGCGAGGAGAAGCAATCTCCGCGGCGTGCCCGGCGAATAGCTGGTCAGCCCTGGCTTGTCGCCAACCGGCACTGCCTCCTGATCCTCGATATCCAAGGTCGGCATCATGATCCCCGTTGGCTCGAGCGGGCGTTCACCCGGATGATAGGGACGTAACCGAGGCTCCGCGCTCCCGGCGCATCATTTTGAACATAGCAGGAACAAAAATCAAGGTCGCAAAAGTGGCGAAGAGGAGCCCGCCCATGACCGCGCGCGCCAGCGGGGCGTTCTGCTCGCCCCCCTCGCCCACGCCGAGCGCCATCGGGCTCATGCCCAAAATCATCGCGCCCGCGGTCATCAACACGGGCCGGAGCCGTGTGAAGCCCGCATCGATGGCGGCGGCGGTCGCCTCGACACCCGCTTCCATACGCTGATTGGCGAATGTAACGACAAGAATACTGTTCGCGGTGGCTAGACCAATGCTCATCAAGGACCCCATCAAGGCAGGCACGCTCAGGTGCGTTCCGGTGAGATACAGCATCCATATCACCCCGCTCAACGCAAAGGGTGTGGCCGTGAGAACGATGAGCGGATCAATCCAGCTTTGAAAATTAATGACGAGAAGAAGATAGACAAGAACGACTGCGAAGGCCATTCCGGAGAAGAGTCCGTTATAGCTCTCAAGCATGGTCTCAACCTGTCCGCGGAGCGAGACCTTTATCGCGGATTGCGGCCGGTTCGCGGCGAGCACCTTGCCGATTTCAGCCGCCGCCGAAGCAAGATCGCGCCCCTGCACATCGGCATTGACGTCGAAAACCGGCATGATGTTGAGCTGCGACGCGACGAGCGGCACAATGCCGCGCCCAATCTTCGCGACACTCATGAGCATTGCGGGAGCACTCGCGCCGATTGGCGTCGTCACCGGCATGGTCTCAAGATCCTCTGTCGAGGTCACGCGGTAAGTCGGTGTTTGCACCACCAGGGGATAGCTGACGGAATTCCGCGGATCGACCCAGAAATTGGGAGAGATTTGGCCGCTCGAATTTACCGTCACAAGCAGATTTCGGACGACATTGCCCTCGGTGATGCCGAGTTCCTGCGCAAGCGTGCGATCCACATCGACGGTGAGGGCCGGGGCGTTGGGCACCTGGAACACACGCGAATCCACCACGCCCGGAACACGGTTGATATCTTGTGCAATCTTCCCGGCAAGCGCATAAGCCGCATCGCTATCCGGCCCGGAAACTCTGATGTCGATCGGCGCGGGCAGGCCGAAATTCAATACTTGATCAACAATATCGGCAGCCTGAAAGAAGAACGTCAATTCGGGAAAGCGCCGCGGCAACTCGCGCCGCAGCTTGGCGACAAGAGCAGGCGTTGAGCTGTGCCTTTCCTTGAGCGAGATGAGGATCTCGCCGTCCATCGGGCCGACAGTGGCCGCATCGCTCAATGCGATATTTATCCCGCTGTAAGGCAGACCAATATTGTTGAGGATGACATCTATCTGGTCTTGGCCCACGATTTGACGGATCGCGCTTTCGACTTCGGCGAAATAACGCTGTGTTGTCTCGATTCTGGTTCCCGGCGGGGCGCGTACATGGAGCCGCATCTGACCGGCATCAACCTTAGGGAAAAAATCCCTGCCGAGATGCGGGAAAAGCGGCAAGGATATGCCGATCAGAAGAATGAAGAAGGCGCTGGTGATGCTGGAACGCGCAACGCAAAAGGCGGCGATATTGCGATAGCCGTCGCGGAAACGGCTGAATCCTTTCTCGAATCCGCGATGAGTGGCGCCGAACGGGTTGAATCTCTGGTGCTGTGCCGAAGCCAATTGCTGATCCTGGCGATGCTGCTCGACCGAAGAGCGCATGAGATATTTGAATAAAACCGGGACCAAGGTGAAGGACAGGACAAGACTCGCCATCAGCGCGACGCAGACGGAAAGCGACATTGGCGAGAAAAGATATTTGGCTGTCCCCTCAAGCAAAAATACAGGCACAAAGACGATGGAAATGGAGAGTGTCGAGAGCATGGTCGGAGTTCCGACCTCGCCACAGCCCGTCACAATCGCCTCGGTCAATGGCTCGCCCAGCTTCACGTGACGCTCGATGTTCTCGATGACGACTGTGCCATTGTCGACCAATATGCCGACAGCGAGCGCAAAGCCGCCGAGTGTCATCGTGTTCAGCGTCTGGCCGCCGACATAGAGCACCAGAACGGCCGTGACGATCGAGAGCGGAATCGCGGCGAGAATGATCAGAGTCAACCGCCAATTGCCAAGAAACAGCAGAATCATGAGCGCCGTTAATCCGGCGGCCATCATCCCGCCCATGACCACGCTGTTGAGCGCCGCCTTGACGAAAACCGATTGATCGAAAATCGGCTTGACGATGACGTCTGCAGGCAGGAGTTTCTTGATATAGGGGAGGGCCTTTTTGATGCCATCGATCACCGCCAAGGTCGAAACGCCGCCCGTCTTGCGCACCATCATCAACGCGCCTGGCTCGCCATTGACGGCAACCGAATTGGTTTGAATCTGATAGCCATCATGAACATGCGCTATGTCATGCACGAACACGACTTGACCGGCGACCTCCTTCACCGGGAACTGGTTGACGGCAGAGATGAGGTCGGGGCTATTGTTCGTCACGAGCGTGTAATCCTTGCGGCCCATTTTCACATCACCGGACGGCAGGATCACGTTTTGCTGTTGTAGAGCGCGGACGACGTCTTCCGCGGACAAACCGCGCGCTTCAAGCGCCTGCAGGTTGAGATCGACCATTATGACCCGCGGCTTGCCGCCATAGGGATAGGGGACTTGCGCCCCATGGACGACCGCGAGACTAGGGCGGATAATGTTCTGGCCGAGATCGTTCAGCTTGGTGTCCGTCAAGGAACCGCTAGAAAGTCCGAGCTGAATGATCGGCACGTCCGTTGCGCCATACCGCAAGACCAGCGGCGGCGTGATATTCGCCGGCATGTATTTCAATACAACGAGTGCGCTGCTCGCCAACTGCGAAATCGCGCGCGACACGTCGGCCCCCTCGTGAAAAAAGACCTTCTCGACTCCCACGCCATAGTAGCTCGTGGCCTCGATCCGGCTGATGTCGTCGACCAGTGACGCAAGCTGGCGCTCGTGAAAGGTGAGAATGCGGTTCTGAATATCGACGGCGCTCATCCCGCTATAGGTCCAGACGACGCTGACCACGGGGATATTGATTTCCGGAAAAATGTCGACTGGCATGCGCAGCGCGGCGCCGACGCCCAGGATACAGAGAAGAATCAACCCGGCGATAACCGTATAGGGCCGGCGGAGTACGTACTTGACCAAGGGCATCAAGGCACCCTATGAGGCCGTGCTGACGGTTCGGCATTAGCGCTTTTGATTGAGGCTTGCCGTTCGGGACGTGAAAGTCCGTCTCAATGACGGCAGTCATCCAACGCGGCAAAAGCTCGCCATTTTAGCCGTCAAATACACGAGTTTTTGCTGACGTGATAATGAAATTTATTTCATCGGGACGGCCCGCCCCTTCGAATCGCGTTGCGTGATCTTGAGCGGACTTTAATGCCGGCTTTTCGGTCACCGGGCAATCTCGAAAAGAGGCGCCAGGCGAACCCTCGAGCAAGAGCCCGGCGCCCTCGATCGAGCGGCTCCCTTGCGGAACTGGGCATTGCCGGAGCCGCTCCAGCATCCGCGGCGGCTCTGGAAGCCCGCATGGGCAATCGCGGCAAACGGGAGTTCATTCAGGCGCCGCGGCTGATGGAGGTCTTTCCCGAGACGCTCGTCGCCGCGGCCGCGCTCGACGCGATCCACCCCGGCGCGATCAGCTTCGACGCGGTCAAGCAACTCGTCATCGCCAAGGTGGAGCGAAGATCCGCCCGTCCCGGCCTCGACGGCTATCCCTATTTGCCGGTGGCCAACGTGAAGACGGCATCGGCCGCCGATTACGTGGTTCCCGTTTCCGGGAGGGCAGCATGACGGCGGCGGCTCCTGCTGCTAGCCCGGCGCTGCCGCAGGTTCTGCTCGCCCATCATCCGCGGCAGCTCAAACTACCGGCCTTCCTGCGCGAGTATGAAAAGCTCGCCGCCGAAGCCGCCCGCGAGGGTCTCGATCATGTCCACTTCCTCTTGCGCCTCGCCGGGCTTGAACTCATCGATCGTGAACGGCGCATGGTCGAGGCGCATCCGCGCCGCGCGTTTTTCGGCGGTGAAGAGTTTCGACACGTTCGGCTTCGCCGCCATTCCGTCGCTCAACAAACCGCTGACACTCGAACTGGCGCGGCTCGCGCATATCTCATCGCCCGCGACAACATCATCGCCCTCGGCAACAGCGGCACCGGCAAGATGCACGCCTGTCTGGCGCTTGGTCTCGCGGCCTGTCAGCATGGCTTCTCCGTTGCCTTCTTCACGGCGGCCGGGCTCGTTCATCAATTGATGGAAGCGCGCGACGAGCGGCGTCTCCTGAAACTCCAGGCGCAGCTCGCCGCCGTCAAACTGCTCATCATTGACGAACTGGGTTACGTGCCGCTCTCACAGACCGGCGCAGAATTGCTCTTCGAGATCTTCAGCCAGCGTCACGAACGCGGGCCGGCGATCGTCACGTCGAATCTTCCATTCGACGAATGGACGAGCGTCTTCGGCGATCAACGTCTGACCGGCGCGCTGCTCGATCGCCTCACCCACCACGTCCATATTTTGGAGCTGAACGGCGAGAGCTACCGGCTCAAGCAATCGAAGGCAAGGCGGCGGCGTGACCCTCGACCAGCCGATGAGGTCGCCGCAGCCGTCGATCCCGAAACCGGCGAAATCACCCGCGCCTCCTGAAAGCCGCGGCCGCCCCGGCTGCGAAATCCCGGCCATCTCCGCCGGGGCGGACGCGGCGCGTCGGGCTCTACGCCCCGGCCGCCAACTGGCCTGGTTTTGCTCCGCCCCAGTGGCCGGCCTTTACTCCGCCGTCGACATTGCCGCACGATGGCCAGGGCCAGCGGGATAAGCAAAGCCTCGGTGCAGCGCATCTGGGATGCGCACGGGCTGAAGCCGCATCTGGTAAGGACGTTCAAGCTCAGCAATGACCCGCGGTTCATGGCGAAGCTTACGGACGTGGTTGGCCTGTACCTCAACCCGCCGGAACACGCCCTGGTGTTCTGCATCGACGAGAAAAGTCAGATCCAGGCGCTCGACCGCACGCCGCCCGGCCTGCCGATGAAGAGAGGCCGCGCAGGCACGATGACGCACGACTACGAACGCCATGGCACGACCACGCTGTTTGCCGCGCTCAATGTCCTGAAGGGAGAAGTCATCGGCCGGTGCATGAATCGCCACCGTCATCAGGAGTTCCTGAAATTCCTGAAAACCATCGACCGCAACACACCCAAGAACCTCGCTATCCACGGCATCATCGATAACTACGCCACCCACAAGAAACAGGAAATCCGCGACTGGCTGGAAAAGCACCCGCGCTTCCATTTCCACTTCATCCCCACCTCCTCCTCATGGCTCAACCTCGTCGAGCGCTGGTCCGCGGAAATCACCTGCAAGCGCATCCGAAGAGGCGTATTCCACGGCGTTGCCTACCTCGAAACCGCCATCATGCAATACATCGCTCACAACAACGCCAATCCTCAGCCCTTCGTCTGGACGAAAAAAGCCGACCAAATCATCGCCAAGGTCAATCATTGTAAAGCCGCATTGGAGACACTACACTAGGTTACGGCACCATGAAGGTTTTTTACGCTCTTCGATACGGCGATTGGCCGATGCGCGATCACGTGGGGCGCACGCGGCGTTGTCGGCGTGCAGCTTCCGGAGGCCAACGAGCCAAAGGCCCGCGCGCGCGCTCCAGCGATTTCCACGCGCGCGAGAGGCGCCCCGCCATCCGAGGTAGCGCGCGCGGGACAGTATCGTCGCGCATTTGCAAGGGTGGCCGGGCGATCTTTCATCGGTTCTGCTCGACATGGACCTCGTGCCGCCATTCCACCGCCGCGTCTACGAGGCCGCGCGTGGCATTCCCCAGGGCGTGACGATGACATACGGCGCCCTCGCGGCGCGGATCGGCGCCGCGGGCTCGGCTCGCGCCGTTGGCAAGCTCTCGCACGAAACCCGTTTGCGATCATCGTGCCGTGCCATCGGGTGGTCGCGGCCGGCGGCAGGATCGGCGGTTTCTCCGCGAATGGCGGCGTCATGACGAAATCCCGGCTCCTCGCGCCGCCTTCTCCTTTCGTGCTCGTCGGGGAAGTGCCCAAGGCCTCGCAAGGTCCGGTTGCGCTTGCCGGGGCGATCGCGACCGGGCGTGGCGTTCTTGCGGCGCGCGCGATGAGCGCCGATTTCGCCTTGCCGGTACCCGCTTCATAGCCACGGGAGAAGCCAATGCCGATTTGCGGGACAAGAAGATGATCGTCGCAAGCGATGGGCATGATATTCTTTGTCCGGTCTATTTTGCCGGCGTGCCAGCCAATTATCTCCGCCGGAGAGTGATCGATGCGGGCTTCGATGATGCGGGCCTCGATCCGGATCGTTTGCGTTTGCGCGACAGCCTTGGCCGAGGTCCGGGCGTGCGGTCCCAATTAACGGCTGAACCTCGTTGGGCGGTCAAAGACATGTCAACTATTATGTCTTCAATCTCACTTCCATAAACGAATCAGCGCCTTGGGGTTCCAGATCGCAATTTCCGGCAAGAGTTATCCACGCTTATCCACAAGAACATTTGACTTCGGACCTGTTGTTCTGTATGTGTTTTCTTTTTCAACATGGAATGTTCCGTGAACATAGAAGTTTGCAGGATAACGCTGGCGCGATCACGGGCGAGAACGTGCCGGAAACGCGGCAAAAACATGCCAATGGCGAGAAAGCGGCCATGCCGACAAAGCCGGAAACAGCGGCGATGAGCGCCGCGCGGCAAAGCCGCATCGGGACGGCGGTGGGGCTCGACACAATACCGGCAAAAGCGCCCGCACGGCCGCCCACGAGCGTCGCGGGGGGTGTGGCAAACGCCGTTCCTGTCAAGCCGGCGTCGGCTCGCGCGCCAACCGCGGACGGCGCGCCGCCTCCTCCCCAGCGCGGCCGCGGCGCGTTGTCGAACGCGAGCGGACGCTTCGAAAATGAGACCTGCCGCGAAGAGAACGATGGCTGGGATCTGCCCGAGGATTTGCCTCCACTGCGGACGCAAGTGACGCGGGAAATCGCCAAAACGATCGTCACGCGGAATGATTCTCCCGATATTTCCTTCGACCGGTCGATCAATCCCTATCGCGGCTGCGAACATGGTTGTGTTTATTGTTTCGCGCGCCCCACCCACGCTTATCTCGGCTTATCCCCGGGCCTCGATTTCGAAACAAGGCTGTTTGCCAAGACCAACGCGGCATGCCTCCTCGAGCGTGAATTGTCGGCGCCGGGCTATGCCGCGAAAACCATCGCGATTGGAACCAATACCGACCCCTATCAGCCGATCGAGCGCAAGGAGCGGGTGATGCGCAAGGTGCTCGAAGTGCTGGCGCGGACCAATCATCCGGTTGGCATCGTCACCAAATCGGCGCTTGTCTTGCGCGATCTCGATCTCCTTGCCCCGATGGCCCAAAAAGGCCTTGTGAAAGTGGCTTTGTCGGTGACGACGCTCGATCCCGTCCTTGCCCGCAAAATGGAACCCCGCGCGGCTAGCCCGGAGCGGCGGCTCGATACGATCCGGCGGCTGGCGGCGGCAAATGTTCCAACCGCCGTGATGGTCGCGCCAATTATCCCGGCGATCAACGACGCCGAGATCGAGGCGATCCTTACCCGCGCGCGAGCCATGGGCGCCCGCGATGCCGGTTATGTCCTGCTGCGGCTGCCGCTTGAAGTCCGCGAACTGTTTGCCGAATGGCTGCGCGCGCATTATCCGGACAAGCTCAAGCACGTGCTGTCCTTGATGCGTGCGTCGCGCGAGGGGAAGCTCTACGTTTCGAGGTTTGGCGCGCGGATGACGGGGTCTGGCCCCTATGCGTGGATGATCGGGCGCAGGTTCGAGGCGGCAGCGGCACGGCTTGGGCTTGGTCGGAGCACCGTGCCGTTGCGTTGCGATTTATTCCGGCCTCCGGCACGCCCGGGCGAGCAATTGCGCTTGTTTTGATAGGCCGCGCCCGTGCCGTGGCGAACGGCGTCCGGCTGGGCCGCAAGCCGACCCTGACCCATCATCAGCAGCGAGAGGCAATCAAGTGCCGCGACGCTGGCAATAAAACGCTTGGCGAAATTGCGCGCTCTTATAATGTGAGCCACTCGACGATTTCGAGGCTCTGATAATGAGTAAAAAATACCGAAATCATGGGGTAGCCAATGAATGAAATACCGAAGCGAATTGCTGAGGTGGCCGAGCGGCCGAAGGATGGCCATCCGCCCGAGGAGCTACATACTGCGAGCGGTTCTGAAGTGGTTTGGAGTAGAACGGCGAGGGGTTAAGATTGTTTCGGAGATGAAGGCCACGCTGGCAAATCTCGACCTAGTGTAGTATCTCACGCAAAGATATACAATCAATCCTGGCGTGCCGGCGGCGGCATTTTCAATGCCGCCCTGCCGCGGTGGACCTTGAGGATGATGCCGTGCGCGGATTTGGTCCAAACCAAAGGTAATTGCTCAGCCCCGTGTTCCTGACGGTGTTATGCGTTTCGACGAAAAAGGATTTTGACAAGGTGCAGCGGGGCTGATTTAAGCTCCGGATGAATCGTGACACGGCTGAATCGTACGACAAGGAAGCCCTGGTCCGGCTTGTTTTATCTCAAGCGGAAACGATTGCCGTTTTG
Organism: uncultured Alphaproteobacteria bacterium; assembly: GCA_963706215.1. GTDB lineage: Bacteria > Pseudomonadota > Alphaproteobacteria > Rhizobiales > Beijerinckiaceae > Methylocapsa. Next base: position 2,965,778 of record OY970154.1, read on the forward strand.
ACCCGAGAGATGGCGGTCCTTCGCGCGCGTGTCGTGGAACTCGAAGCGAAGCTCGGCCTGCCTGCCAAGACGCCGGATAATTCGAGCACGCCCCCGAGCCAGGGGCGAAAAGCCTCGGGCGAGGTGACGAAAAAGCCCGAGCGCAAGGCGCATACGGGGACGCACCGGCCGCTGCATCCGGACCCGGCGCACAAGCGCGAAGTGATGGCGTCCTCCTGCCAGCATTGCGGCACGGACGTTTCCGGCCTGCCACAGACTGCCAGCGAAGTCTATGATCACGTCGAAATCCCAGACATCAAGCCCGATGTCACACGCGTAACGCTGCATGGTGGGGTCTGTCCGTGTTGTGCGAAAAAGTTCAAGGCCGCGCCGCCCGGCGGAATGGAGCCCGGTTCTCCATTCGGGGAAAACCTTCGCGCCCTCATCATCTACCTGCGCTTTACGCAAGGCATCGCCTTCGGACGCCTGGCGCGGCTTCTGTCCGACATCCTCGGCCTCGAAATCAGCGAAGGCGCTCTCGTCAACATGCTGGATGCCGCCCGTGACGCCTTCGCGCGCCAGACGAGCTACATCCGCGCCCGTCTCCCGTCAGGAACCATCCTGCAATCCGGCGAGACCGGCCTCAGGGCCGGCAAACGGAATTGGTGGCTGTGGGTGTTCCATCATGACGACAGCGCCGTCTTCGTCGTTGAGCCGTCGCGCGGCAAATGCGTGGTCGAGGGGTTCCTCGGCGCGTTCCGCCCCGATTTCTGGGTCTCGGACCGCTATGGCGGCCAGATGGGCTGGGCGAAAAAAGACAATCAGGTCTGCCTCGCTCATCTCATTCGCGACGGGCAATATGCCATCGACGCCGGCGACGGCATTTTCGCACCCGGTCTGCACCATCTGCTTGGTCGAGCCTGCCGGATTGGCCGTCGGCGAGACAAGCTCGCGGACGCCACCCTGAAAACTTATGTCGCCCGCCTCGAAGCCCGGCTCGACGAGCTCATGGCGCGCCCGCCAACCCATGCGGCGGGCGTCAAACTGCAGCGCGTGATCAAGAAAATCCGTCGGCATCTATTCGTCTTCGTCACCAACCGCGCCATTCCAGCCACCAACAATGGCTCCGAACGAGCGCTGCGCCCCTGCGTCATTTTCCGCAAAATCACCAATGGCTTCCGCACCGAATGGGGCGCGCGTCTCTACGCCGGTATTCGCTCAGTAATCGAAACCGCACGCCGCCGCACCATCCGCGCTATAGCGGCGATCCGCCTCACCCTCGCAGGAAAGCCTCTTCCCGTAGCGGCGTAGCCGGCGGGTGAGCAATTACAACCAAAGGCCTCGGACCGGCATTGGTGCGTTCGATGTAGTCGTGGATGGCGCGTTCGAGGTCCGGCACGCTCGTGAAAACACCCCGGCGAATACGCTCCGTAGTCATCTTTCCGGACCGGCGCTCCACGAGGTTCAGCCACGATGACGATGCCGGAATAAAATGAAGGTGGAAGCGCGGCTGTTTGGCGAGCCGGTTCTTGATCCCCTGTTTTTTGCGGGCCGCGTGGTTGCCGGCAATGCCGTGAATGTCGAGATGCTTCGGGGCGCCGCGGCCGATGGCTTTGAGAAACTTCGGAAACTCCGATGACGGTGCCGCGGCATGCGGCGGCCGATGACCTCGCCTTTCGGCCCATCAAGCGCGGCGAACCATGTGGCCGTGCCGTTGCGCTTGGAGCCCCGTGCGTCAGGGTTCCCGCGCGTCCCTTCTTCACCGGCCGGCCGGGCCGGGTGCGGTCACGCGCTAAAATCTGGCTCGCCTCGTCCTGCGTTCATCGAAGGATCGCCAACGCGGAACACGAGGGCGTGACCGGGCGGGTTCATATAAAGGCCGGCCACATCCTCGAGCTTCCCGATAAAACCGGGATCGTTCGATCGCTTGAACGTCTTTGAGTCAATGCGGCTTCGAGCCGTTGGCGTGCCGGACGCGCCGGACCGGCGCCGCGGACCTTGGCCATGCCGCCGCGACTCTGCCGCGTGGCTTGCGCGGGAGCGCTTTGCGTCCCGGTAGTAATCCCGCTTCCTTGGCGCGCGCCGACGGCTTGGAACTCCGCCCGCGCGGACGGTCGCGATAAAGAGCCTTGACCCCGCCTTCGGCAAGGCGCCGCCGCCAATCGGGCACGGCCGGACGCGAGGTCTTGCGTTCCTTGACCCGCGCGTTGTTGGATTTACCGTCCGCCGCGCCAAGCACGATCCGCGCCCGCGACGCCCTGCGCCGCTCCGTCTTGCCGGAACGGACGATCGTTGCAATTCCCGCCTGTTCCCGGGCGTTACCCCCCATGCCGCGCCGCTTGCAAACATGCCACGCCGTATGACTCCTCCGGATCATATTGTAAAGCGTTGCGTGAGATAATTCACTAGCGGTCGGCCGGACTTAACGGACGGCGGCGGCATGCGATGGATTTAGCGCATTGATTCTCGCATGATGACGGGCGCCGGCCGATGAGCGGCTTCCGCGCGATGGACCGGCGGACCGGGTTTCGGTGGTGGCCGCCGCCGGTGGACGGGTGGCTGCCGGAGAAGCATTTGGCGCGCTTCGCCGTGGAGGGGATCGGCGGGCGCGATCTTCGCGCGATGAGCGGCGGTTATCGTGATTCCGGCCCGGCGCCGCATCATCCGGGAATGCCGCCGGGCATTTTGATTCATGATTATGCGGCGGGCGTGTTTTCGAGCCGCGCGCCGGAACGGGCGGCATATGACAAAGGCGGCGTTTCGTTTCATCGCGGCCAACGATCATCCCGGCCACGCCACGATCGCGGCGTTCGGGCGGCGGTTTCCCAAGGAGATCGAGGGTCTGTTCGTTCAGCTGCTGCTGCCCGCTCGCGAGATGGGCGTGCCGAAGGGGCGCGGCCGGGCCCGGCGGCACGAATATCCGCGCCAAGGCGAGCCGGCACGGCGCGCTTTCCCATGAACATGCGGGCAAGATCGAGGCGCGATTGAAGGCCGCCGCCGGTCCCGTGGCGAAAGCCGAGGCGGCGGACGCGGCGGACATTCCCGATGGAATGCCGGTTTCCGGCATCCTCGAAGCGGGGCCCGGATTCCGTCAATTTCCGCTCCGCGGGCGCGCCAAGGTGCGCGGCGGGCGGAGCCTCGTGACCATGGCCTGGAACGTGAAGCGGATGTTCGCCTTCAATCCCGCCTGAAGAGAGCGGGCGCGGCCTGGCGCCAGGAACTGGCGCCGAGAAAAAGCAGACGGCCGCCGCCTCATACGGGCTATCCAACGCGATCCGTGCGAATCAGCATCCGGCACAGGCTCGCGGCGGCAAAAACCGCCCCGGCATTCCGGTGTAAACCTCCGTCCGGCACGCCGCCAGACGCCAAAACATCGCCGTTGGCTCGCCTCATTGCGAGTTCGTCGAAGGATGGCGGAATCCAAGCTCGGCGTCCTTTCGTCCCAGTGCCTCGATCGCCGCATCTCCGGCAAACAAACCCTCATCATTGAGATCGCAGCATGGGAAGACGATTGAAATGCCAACCACGCCACGCCCGCCTGGCAATGCACCACGGCGGACGCCCGTGTCAACGGAAGACCCCCTATCTCAAGGATCTGCGTCAATAACCTATCGAGACACGACAGTTAGAGCATGTCGCGGAAAAGTTGCGCGCCTTGTTCGATTCCGGCGTGCTCCAATTATTTGATTTCGCGCGGCGTCCTTATCGATCAAATGGTTCCATTTGATCGGGACGCGCTCTAATGAGTGATGGCGCCGGGGGTTTCCTCCTCGGAGGAAAGCGGAGCGAGCGGCTTCGCCTCCTCTTCCCAAACTATCGGCACCGGCTGGCGAACCAGGGCATGGCTTAAGACCTCTTCCATGCGCGAGACTGGCACGATTTCGAGCGCGTTCTTGACCGGATTTGGAATTTCAACCAGATCCTTGGCGTTTTCCTCGGGAATTAAAATTTTCTTTAGGCCACCGCGCAGCGCGGCAAGCAATTTTTCCTTGAGCCCGCCGATCGGCAAAATCCTGCCGCGCAAGGTGATCTCGCCGGTCATCGCTATGTCGCGCCGGATCGGAATGCCGGTCATGATCGAGACGATCGCCGTCGCCATGGCAACCCCCGCCGACGGACCATCCTTGGGCGTCGCGCCTTCCGGAACGTGCACGTGGATGTCGCGACGCTCGAACACCGGCGGCTCGATGCCGAAATCGACCGCGCGCGAGCGGACATAGGACGCCGCCGCCGAGATCGACTCCTTCATGACGTCGCGCAGATTTCCGGTGACCGTCATGCGCCCCTTGCCGGGCATCATCACGCCTTCGACCGTCAGCAATTCGCCGCCGACCTCGGTCCAAGCAAGGCCCGTCACGACGCCGATCTGATCCTCGGTTTCCGCCTCGCCGTAGCGGAATTTGGGAACGCCGAGAAAATCCGGCAGGTTGTCGTCGGTGATCGCGACCTGCTTCGTCTTGCCGGTCAAGATTTGTTTGACCGCCTTGCGTTCGAGTTTGGCGAGTTCGCGGTCAAGATTTCGCACGCCGGCCTCGCGCGTATAGCGCCGTATTATGGTAATGAGACCGCTGTCGTCGATTGACCATTCCTTGGAGCCAAGACCGTGCTTCTTGAGCCCGGCCGGAATCAAATGGCGGCGTGCGATCTCGACCTTTTCATTCTCCGTGTAGCCGGCGATACGAATGATTTCCATGCGGTCCATGAGCGGCGGGGGAATATTCAACGTATTGGCCGTCGTGACGAACATGACATGCGACAGGTCATAGTCGACTTCGAGATAATGATCGTTGAAGCAATGATTCTGCTCCGGATCGAGAACCTCAAGCAGCGCGGACGACGGATCGCCCCGGAAGTCCATTCCCATCTTGTCGACTTCGTCGAGCAGGAAGAGCGGGTTCGAACTCTTGGCCTTGCGCATCGACTGGATGATCTTGCCGGGCATCGACCCGATATAGGTGCGCCGATGGCCGCGAATTTCGGCTTCGTCGCGCACGCCGCCAAGCGACATGCGGACGAATTCACGGCCGGTGGCCTTGGCGATCGACTTGCCAAGCGAGGTCTTACCGACGCCGGGAGGGCCGACAAGGCATAGGATAGGCCCCGTCAATTTGTTCGCGCGGCTCTGCACCGCAAGATATTCGATGATGCGCTCCTTGACTTTTTCGAGACCGAAATGCTCGCTGTCGAGGACGTTTTCGGCGATGTTCAAGTCCTTCTTGATCTTGGAGCGCTTGTTCCAGGGAATCGATAAAAGCCAGTCGAGATAATTGCGCACGACCGTCGCTTCCGCCGACATCGGCGACATCTGACGCAATTTTTTCAATTCGGCGGTCGCCTTATCGCGCGCCTCCTTGGACAGTTTCGTCGTCTTGATGCGTTCGTCGATCTCGGCAAGATCGTCCTTGCCGTCTTCGTCGCCGAGCTCTTTCTGGATCGCTTTCATCTGCTCGTTCAGATAGTATTCGCGCTGGGTCTTCTCCATCTGGCGCTTGACCCTGGTGCGGATGCGCTTTTCCACTTGCAGAACCGAAATCTCGGTTTCCATGAGCGCCAGGCACTTTTCGAGTCTCTTGGCGATCGAGCCGGTATCGAGCACGGCCTGTTTATCGGTTATCTTGACCGCGAGATGCGAAGCGACCGTGTCGGCAAGCTTGGAATAATCGTCGATTTGGGCGACCGCGGCCACGACCTCCGGCGAGATCCTCTTGTTGAGCTTGACGTAGCCTTCGAACTCGGCGACGACCGACCGGGCGAGCGCTTCCACCTCGACCTTGTCGAAGGGCTCGTCGGCGATCGCCTCGGCGCGGGCTTCATAGAAATCCTCGGTGCGGGAATAGCCTTGCACCTTGGCGCGAACCTGTCCCTCGACCAAAACCTTGACCGTGCCGTCGGGAAGCTTCAAGAGCTGAAGAACCGAAGCGAGCGTGCCAGTCGCGAAGATCGCTTCCGTCGCCGGATCGTCGTCGGCGGCCGTCATCTGCGCCGCAAGAAGGATGAGCTTGTCGGCCCTCATGACCTCTTCGAGAGCGCGAATCGATTTCTCGCGGCCGACGAAAAGCGGCACGATCATATGCGGAAAAACCACAATGTCGCGGAGCGGCAGAACCGGATAGGTGTCGATCGTGCCGGGGCGAGCGGGCTCGCGCTTTTGGGTCATTACATCATCCTATCCGGAGAATTTTTAATCTATATCGAAGAGATGGCGGCGCGGCGGTTCAGTTTCAAGAAGGCCTCCGCTGCCCCGGCGGCCTCGCGAAGCTGGAGCACCATGGCGGCGCGAGCTCAAGCGCTTGCGCCGGTTTTTTCACTGCGTTCGGCGTAAATGTAGAGGGGACGGGATTCCCCCTCGACAACATCGGGACCGATGACGACCTGTTCGACGCTGTCGAGGCCAGGAAGATCGAACATAGTATCGAGCAGGATGCCTTCCATGATGGAGCGCAATCCACGCGCGCCGGTGCGCCTCTCGATGGCTTTTTTGGCGACTGCCTTCAGCGCCTCCTCCTGGAACGTGAGTTCGGTATTTTCCATTTCGAACAAGCGCTGATACTGCTTGACGAGCGCGTTCTTCGGCTCGGTCAGGATTCTCTTCAGGGAGTCTTCATCGAGATCGTCGAGCGTCGCGATGACTGGCAATCTGCCGACGAATTCGGGGATCAGTCCGAATTTCAGCAGATCCTCCGGCTCGACTTTTCGGAAAATCTCGCCGGTCTTGCGATCGTCCGGCGATTGGACCGTGGCGCCAAATCCGATCGACGAGCTCTTGCCGCGTGTCGAGATGATCTTTTCGAGGCCCCCGAAGGCGCCGCCGCAAACGAACAAAATATTCGTCGTATCGACCTGCAGAAATTCTTGCTGCGGGTGCTTGCGTCCACCCTGCGGCGGCACCGACGCGACAGTGCCTTCCATGATTTTCAAGAGCGCTTGCTGGACCCCTTCGCCCGACACGTCCCGGGTGATCGACGGATTGTCGGATTTGCGCGAAATTTTGTCGATCTCGTCGATATAGACGATCCCGCGTTGCGCCCGCTCGACATTATAATCGGAAGCTTGAAGAAGCTTCAAAATGATGTTTTCGACATCCTCGCCGACATAGCCAGCCTCGGTCAGCGTCGTGGCGTCGGCCATCGTGAAGGGCACGTCGAGAATTCGCGCCAAGGTCTGCGCAAGCAAGGTCTTGCCAGAACCGGTCGGGCCGATCAACAGAATGTTCGATTTCGCAAGCTCCACATCATTGTGCTTGGCCGCGTGATTGAGGCGCTTGTAATGGTTGTGGACAGCAACCGACAACACCCGCTTGGCTTGCGGCTGCCCGATGACGTAATCGTCCAGGACCTTGCAGATTTCCTTGGGAGTAGGGACGCCGTCGCGGCTTTTTACAAGCGAGGATTTGTTCTCCTCGCGGATGATATCCATGCAAAGTTCGACGCATTCATCGCAGATGAAAACCGTCGGGCCGGCGATGAGCTTGCGCACCTCATGCTGGCTCTTGCCGCAAAACGAGCAATAGAGCGTGTTCTTCGAGTCGCTGCCGCCGACCTTGGTCATCGAACGTCTCCCTACCACCCGAAGTCATGTGCGAACTCCGGTCACGCTGCGTGAAAGGCGGCGGACGCCCCGCCACCGGCTGGCGGATTGGCACACGAACCAGCCCAGTTTAATTCTCGCCCAGACTTCCTAACGCGGTTGCCACTTTAACTCAGCTTCCATTCTCCTTCAAAACGCATTCGATCCGCAAGATGGCGCTGGCCACTCCCGCCATCGGTTTGAAAAAGCTTCATTGCTCGTGGCCCGATCCGAATCATGTCTAGTAATGTTTTCCATTAACCTAAATGCTATTTGTTTCGATTTTGCGCGCCAATCGCACGTTGAGCGGGTCACGCCGGCTATTTACGCGGAAGTCCTATATAGGCAATCTTTATACCATGACAATTAATATTCCTGTGTCAGGGCGGCGCCGCTCCCGCGATGTCGCTCCGCCGATGTCCCTGGAAGGGCGCCCCGTCGAGGAATCGGCCCGTTGCAGGTATCGATAAGCCGCCGCAGCTATTAACAAACGGGCAAGGATGAGTTCGACCGCCTATTTGCTTTCCGCCAGAGGCATTTCGTCGGGCCGCCTCAGAATCACATGATCCACGATACCAAATTCTTTCGACTCATCGGCGGACATGAAGTGGTCGCGGTCCAAGGTTTTTTCGATCATGTCGTAATCCTGGCCGGTATGCCGGACGTAGATCTCGTTCAACCGCCGCTTGACCTTCATGATATCTTCGGCGTGACGGACGATATCGGAAGCCTGGCCCTGGAAGCCGCCCGACGGCTGATGCATCATGATTCGCGCGTTCGGCAAAGCGTAACGCGCTTTTTCCTCTCCGGCGCAAAGAAGAAGCGAACCCATGGAAGCGGCCTGCCCGACGCAGAGCGTCGATACCTTGGGCTTTACGAACTGCATCGTATCGTAGATTGCCAGCCCCGCCGTCACCACGCCGCCCGGCGAATTGATGTACATCGAGATTTCCTTTTTCGGGTTTTCCGCCTCCAGGAACAGCAATTCGGCGATGATCACCGAAGCCACGTGGTCGTCGACCGGTCCGGTCAGGAAAATGATCCGCTCGCGCAAAAGCCGGGAATAGATGTCGAAACCGCGCTCGCCGCGGCTCGTGTTCTCGATAACCTGAGGAATGAGGTAGTTGTCGTGGATCTCAATCGGACTGCGATCGCGCATGGCGGAGTCTTCCCTGATGGAACCGAACTCGCCGAAACGACGAGAAGGTTACGGCCCTCGCTGAATCAGCCGAGGATATCATATCGGCGTACCGGGGCGAAATATCCTTTGGCCCGGGTTAAGCGCGCCGCGTCAATTGGGCACGCTCTGCGGCGCGGTCTCGCCGCTTGTGTCGTCCGCGTCTTCGTCGTTCACCTTGAGAAGTTCGTCCCTCGAAACTTTCTTGTCGGTCAGCTTGACCCGGGAAATGATATGATCGACGACTTTTTCCTCGAAAAGCGGGGCCCTGATCCCTGCCAAGGCGCCGGGATTTTTGCGATAATACTCCCACACCATCTTTTCCTGGCCTGGGAACGCGCGCGCCCGTTGAGCCAGAGCCTGATTGACCTCTTCGTCCGAGACCTTGATGTCCGCCCTTGCCCCGATTTCGGCCAAGAGGAGGCCGAGCCGCACCCTCCGTTCGGCAATCTTGAGATAGTCCGCGCGCGCTGCCTCCTCGGTTGTGTTGTCGTCCTCGTAGCTGCGTCCGCTCCGGTTTCGCTCGGCCTCGACCTTGCGCCACACCGCATCGAATTCCTGTGTCACCAGCCCTTCCGGCACGTCGAAAACGTATTTCTTGTCGAGCGCGTCGAGGAGATCGCGCTTCCATTTTCCCCGCGAGGCCGCGAGATGATCGCGCTCGATATTGGCGCGGATCGTGTCCTTGAGCTTGGCCAGATCCTCGAAGCCAAAACCTTTCGCGAATTCATCGCCGATCTCGACCTCGGCCGGGGCCGCCGCGCGCTTGAGCGTCACATCGAAGGTGGCCGCCTTGCCGGCGAGCTTGGCGGCGCTGTAATCATCCGGAAACATCACCGGAATCGTCCGGCTTTCACCGGCCCTCATGCCTTCGATTTGCGCTTCGAAGCCCGGGAGGAAACTGCCGGAACCGAGGACGACGTCAACATTTTCTCCAGAACCGCCCTCGAAGGGCTCGCCATCGATTTTTCCGGTGAAATCCAGCGTGGCTTTGTCGCCGTTTTCGGCGACAACCTCCCCTTCCTTTGCCGTGTAAACCCGATTCTGCTCCGCGATCCTGGCCAAGACCTGGTCGACGTCGGCGCCGGAGACCTCGGCGACGAGCCGTTCGATTTGAATGTCATCGAAACCGCCGACCTCGATCTTCGGCAACACCTCGAGCGCGACGGTAAAGGCGAAATCGGCTCGCGCTTCGAAAACCTTCTCGATTTCTTGCCCCTCCCCCGCGATATCGATCTTCGGATCCATGGCAAGCCGCAATTGATTCTCCTCGACGATCTTGCGATTGGCCTCGTTGACGGCGTCCTGGACAACTTCGGCCATGATGGAGCGGCCATAAAGACGCTTTAGGTGGGAAACAGGGACCTTGCCCGGACGGAATCCGGGAATGCGCGCCTTGGCCTTGACCTCAATGAGCTGCCCTTCGACTCGCTGCGCGAGATCGGCGCCCTCCAGCACCACCTTGAATTCGCGCTTGAGGCCTTGCGCGTGGGTTTGCGTGACCTGCATTTGATACAAACCTTTTTTTGTTTCGTCGCTTCCCATCCGAGATTCCGCTTGCGGCAAACACCCCGCCGGATATGGCCATGGCCACTGTTAAACGCATTCGGCGCGGCGCACCGCTCAAGGTTTGGTGCGGGCGGAGGGACTCGAACCCCCACGATTTTCACCACCGGAACCTAAATCCGGCGCGTCTACCAGTTCCGCCACGCCCGCCACGTGCTAGGCGTTCACCGCGCGGCCTCCAGCGCGTCCGGCTCTATAGCAATCGTGGCGGCTCCCTGCACGAAAAAACTGCGGGCGATCATTATGAACTCGGAAAAGTCGCTTGCGCCGGGTGCGAAATGGAACCGTTTGATCGATAAGGGCCCGTTCAAACTGAACAACCCTCGCCTATAAGGCGAGGGGTTCAAGAGGGGTCGATTTGAAATCGACTGTCATCCTCCACGGCCTCGCCCTCCTGTTCATTGATGTACTCGTTGATCATCTCGTCGGTGATTGTACCGGAGGTCACTGCAAAATATCCCCTCGCCCACAGGTGGCGTCCCCAGTACTGCTTCTTGAGATGCGGGAATTCCTGGAACAGCATGCGCGCACTCGTGCCCTTGAGCCATTGCACGATCTGGCTGATGTTGTGATGCGCTCGATAGCTGATGAACATGTGCACATGATCGGCCCCCACCTTGCCCGAGATGATCTGCAACTCGTTCTCCGCGGCAATTTGCCTTAGAAGATCGCGGACTCGTATTGCAACCTGCCCTGTCAACACCCGCTTGCGGTATTTTGGGCACCAGACAAGGTGAACCTTAAGGTCGTACTTTGCGTGGCTGCCGAGTTGATATCGTCGCATAATGCGACTTCATCTACCCTTCGCTTCGCCTAAAGGCGAGGGTTTGAATCCCCGCAGCGGACAATCAAAGCGTTGGAGCATGGCGGAATCAAAAAGGGCGCGCAATTTTTTAAGGGCATGCTCTCGTTGGAGCGTTTGCCTGAGCGAAGCCGGACCCCTTTAGCAGGGAGTGGGCAACCGGGCGTGGATGGTGTTAATGTGCCATGCTCCAGGTCGCTCCCCAGGCTTGCAGGGTCTTGCGAACCCACGCCATTTGCGGCCCGATCAGCACCGCCTCGGTCATCGCGCCGCATGAATATCCGTTGTTGCCCTTGGCCCTGGTCGCCACGGCGACGAGCGCCGGTTGACCGATGGCGAGCACCGGCGCGCCGGAATCGCCCGTGCAACCGCCGAGTCCGGTGCCATCCGGATCGGTAAGCCAAACAAGAACCGGCGATTTCGGTCTGCTCGCGACGAGAATGCCGGCCCGCAAGACACCAGACGTTCCGCTCACGCTTTCATCCGCCCGGCCAAAACCTGCCATGCGAAACGGCTGCCCGGTCGCGACCGGGCCGGAATCCGTAAGTTCGACGGGTTTGAATGTGGGAGGCAACGGCTCGGCGAGGCGCAGAAGCGCAAGATCGATGGAAATCAAATGCTTTCGCCCGATTTTGGGCCGGAATTCCGGGTGAACGGCGATCGAAGCGACATCGACTAGAACCGGCTGACCATGGCCGCCCCGGAAAAATACCCGCGTGTTTGAAAGATTGGAGACGCAGTGGGCGGCCGTCAGGATAACGTTGGGCGCGATGACGCTCGCGGTACAAAAGCTCGCGCCGCCGCCGCCGCCATCACTGCCGCCGCCGCTCTTGTCCAGTACCGTAACGACATAGGGCGCGAACTCCGGGGCCTCTCGGGCCGGACCGACCAAAGAAAATGCCGGCGGCGTTGGAACCATGCCGGACAGGCAAGCCAGGATTGTGCCCACGCCCGCGCGGGGCGCCGGCAAAAACGCCTTAGACAGTGAAACGATTCGAAAATAGCCGCGCATGTTCGCGATATTCATGGCTCATTCATTATCGCCGCGCCAGCCTTGAGGCATGGTTTATTTCATCGCGGTCATTGTCGCGACCTATCTGGGCTCAAGCGCCGCGGCCCGGACGGAGCCGGAGCCGGACCGCGTCTGTTTCTCGACGGCCGAGACGCGCGAAAAGATTCTCGCGCATGGGCTCGTTGAGCCGTTTCGCGTCATGCGGAGCGCGGCCAGCCGGTCGCAGGCGGAAGCCATCGGGGTCAAGCTTTGCCGCTGGGGCGAGGAGTTCGTCTATGAGATGAGCCTTTTGCGCCGCGACGGCCGCGTCATTCACGTTTTCGTCAATGCCAAGACCGGACTGGTCATTGGTTCGAAGAATGAACATTGAATTCTTCGTGTTAAGAAAAAACGGCGGCGTTCCAGCCTGTCGTTCGACGCCGGGCCAAACGGCAAGGTTTCACGCGAAACATTGCTACTGCGAAGGGATATCGAAGCGTGCGGTTGCTCGTCGTCGAGGATGACAAGGACCTCAACCGTCAGATCGCCGCCGCGCTTACGCAGGCGGGCTATGCCGTCGACCGCGCCTTCGACGGTGAAGAAGGATGGTTCTTGGGCGACACCGAACCCTACGATGCCGTCGTCTTGGATTTGGGCTTGCCCAAAAAGGACGGTACTTCCGTGCTCGGTGAATGGCGCCGGGCCGGGCGCGCCATGCCAGTGTTGATTTTGACGGCCCGCGACCGCTGGAGCGACAAGGTTCAGGGTTTCGACGCCGGGGCTGACGATTACGTCGCCAAGCCCTTCCATATCGAGGAAATCCTTGCCCGGCTGCGGGCGCTGTTGCGGCGCGCCGCCGGCCACGCCACGAGCGAATTTAGATGCGGTCCGGTGCACCTCGATACCCGCACGGGCCGGGTGTCGGTCGACGGCAATCCGGTCAAGCTTACCTCGCTCGAATACCGGCTGTTGTCCTATTTGATGCATCATGCGGGGCGGATCGTATCGCGCGGCGAGATCGTCGAGCATCTCTATCAACAAGATTTTGATCGCGATTCAAATACGATCGAGGTTTTCGTCGGACGGCTGCGCAAGAAGCTCGGTGTCGAAGTCATCCAGACGATGCGCGGGCTCGGCTATCTCTTGGCCGCGCCCAAAACGAAGGATGCCGCCGGCAAACCGCCACGGGCCGAGCCTTCCGCCAGCGGTTGATGGGATGCGGCTAGGGTCGGCCACCTCGACGAGAATCCGGTATTTCGTGAACCAATGCGTGGCGGTATGAAACAAGTGCGGCCAACCGACCCTTTTGGCGGCAGCAGCAGATGCGAAACGACGAGGAACTAGAGCGGCCTTCCGGCCTGGCGCGGCCGGACAGCGCTCCGGCCCGGCCGCGGCCGCGCTCCATCGCGAAGCGGCTTTTCTTTTCCGCCGCACTTTTGAGCTTTGTCATTCTTCTTGTCGCCGGGCTCGTTCTCTCGACGATCTATCGGCGCACCGCCGAGGCCAATTTCGACGCGCGCCTCGGCGTTTATTTGCATGCCCTCGTCGCCGATATCGCAACGCCCGGAGAAGACAGCCGCGCCGGTCCGGGCCAGCTAGGCGAGCCGCGTTTCGAACTGGCCTTGTCCGGCTGGTATTGGCAGATCACGCGGTTGGACGCGCCGAAGCCCGAAATCAGAAGTTCGCGCTCGCTTTTCGCCGCAAAGCTTCCGCGTCTGTCCGATGCTGGCGTGGCGGCCGGTGCCGGCGGCGCGCGGAGCGGCTATGCGACAGGGCCGGATGACCGCGTCTTGCGAATGCGCGAACGCATCATCGATACCGGCGATCAGGGAATTTATCTCGTTCAGGTTGCCGCGACGACCGAGGAAATCGAAGCGGAAATCTCGCGTTTCGAGTTTGACCTCGTGATCACCTTCGCGGTTCTCGCGTTGGCTCTCGTTGTCTCGGCGGCGGCGCAGCTTCGCTACGGCCTGAAACCGCTTTGGCAATTGCAGGAAGGGGTCGCCGTGATAAGGCGCGGCGAAGCCGAGAAAATCGAAGGCGATTTCCCGCAGGATCTCGCGCCACTCGCAGGCGAACTCAATCTGCTGATTGACGCCAATCGCGACGTGGTGGAACGCGCGCGCACCCAGGTCGGCAATCTCGCTCATGCCTTGAAAACGCCGCTCAGCGTCATCGTCAACGAAGCCGCGGTCGATCCCGGCCCGCTGGCGGCCAAGGTGGAGGAGCAGACCGCGATCATGCGCGATCAGGTTGCTTATTACCTTAACCGCGCCCGCGCGGCGGTCCGGGCCCGGACGCTGGGCGGAGCGACCGAGGTGGCCCCGGCCGTCGAAGCCTTGGTCCGCGCCTTCGAAAAAATCTATGCGGAGCGGGCGATCGGCTTCACCGTCTCGGTGCCAGGGACCATTCGTTTTCAAGGGGAACGCCAGGATTTCGAGGAGATGGTTGGCAATCTCGTCGATAATGCCGGCAAATGGGCGCGCCACGCGGTTGCGATCAGCGTAGCGCCGGAGCCCTGGCGCAACCTCTCGGAGCGCCGTTTCTTTCGCGTCACCATCGACGACGATGGGCCAGGACTTGCCGCCGGGCTGCGCCAGGCCGCGCTGTCGCGTGGCAAGCGCCTCGATGAAACGAAGCCTGGATCGGGCCTCGGGCTTTCGATCGTCGCCGATCTGGCATCGCTTCACGGCGGCCATTTGTCCCTCGAAGATAGCCCCAAAGGCGGACTGCGCGCGGACCTCCGGCTGCCCTCGGCATGAGATCAACCGATTACCCGCTAATTATTTGTGACTCGACGAGCCTTGCAACCGCGCACCCAATCACTATTAAGGCTCCATGTTGTGGTTGATTTTCGCCGTATTTACCGCCGTCGCGGTGCTAAGCGTCCTATGGCCGCTTGCGAAAACCCCGCGCGGGGTTGCGCGCGGCGAAATCGGCATCGCTATCTACAAGGCCCAACTCGCCGAGATTGAAAGGGACGAAGCGCAACGCCTCGTGGCGCCGGAAGATGCGCAAGACACCAAGGCCGAAGCGGCCCGCCGCCTGATCGCCGCGGACGCCGCGATCGAACCGCCGGCGGCGGCGGCACGGAGCAGGGCCCAGGTTGCTTCCGTGGGCGTCTTAATTTTCGTTCCCGTTCTGGCGCTTTCGCTTTATGCAGCCATCGGCCATCCGGATATGCCCGATGCACCGCTCGCGGCGCGGCTCGACGCTTCGCCCGCGCGCATGGATTTGGCGGCTGCGATCGCGAGGATCGAAGCGCATCTTGCGCAACATCCGGACGATGGGCGCGGCTATGAGGTTTTGGCGCCGGTGTATCTCCGGACCGGCCGCGCCGGCGAAGCCGTGCATGCCGCGCGCGCGGCATTGCGCCTGCTTGGCGAGACGCCGGCACGGCATGCGCTTTACGGGGAAGCGCTGGTTGCCGCCGCCGACGGCGCGGTGACGCCGGAAGCCAAACAATCCTTCGAAGCGGCGGCGGCGAAAGATCCCTCGGCCGCCGAGCCCCGCTTTTTTCTCGGGCTCGCCGCCGAGCAAGAAGGGGACGAGGCGCGTGCGAGGGAAATCTGGAGCAGGCTTGTCGCCGAAGCGCCTCAAGGCGCGCCTTGGGCACAAGCGCTGCGCGAAAGACTAGCGGCGCTCGGCGCGGGGACCGGGACGAAGCAAGATGGCTTGGCGGCAAAGATCGAGTCGCTACCGGAAGCCGGGCGGATGAATGCCATTCGCGGCATGGTGGAGGGGCTCGCCTCGCGCCTGGCGCAAAATGGGCACGATCTTGAAGGCTGGCTTCGCCTTGTTCGCTCCTATACGGTGCTCCACGAGCCGGACAAGGCGCGCTCGGCGTTGATCGATGCAAAGCGCAGTCTCGCGGGCGATCCAAGCGCGATCGCGCGCATCGAGGCGCTCGCGCGGGAACTCGGTCTGGAAGGTTAGTGTTAATCATGACGCGCCGAAAACGCCGTCTCGCTTTGATCTCCGCCGCGCTCGCCGCGCTCAGCCTCGCCCTGGGACTCGTCCTTTTGGCGTTGCGCGACAATATCGTCTTTTTCTATGGGCCGAGCGAGCTTGCCCAAAAAGCGCCGCGCGCCGGGCAACGGCTGCGCATCGGCGGGCTCGTGAGACAGGGCTCGCTTGTCCACGAGGGCAACCGGACGGTGCGCTTTGCCGTCACCGATAAAAAACAAGATGTCGTAGTGACCTATACGGGGCTTTTGCCCGACCTCTTCCGCGAGGGGCAAGGCGTCGTCGCCGAGGGAACGCTTGGTCAGGACAAACTCTTTCACGCCGACAGCATTCTTGCCAAGCACGATGAGCGCTACATGCCGCGCGACGTCGCCGACGCGTTGAAGAAACAAGGAGTCTGGCGGGAAGGCGCGGAAGCGGCAAGCATGGACAAATGAGGATGCGCTGGTGAGGATGAAGGCCGGGATTTTGCCAGGGAGGCGCGCATGATTGTCGAAACCGGCCATTACGCGCTTGTGCTCGCCTTGGCGCTCGCGCTCGTCAATTCCGTGTTGCCGGTGTGGGGCAGCGTCGCGCGCGACCGGCGGCTGATGGCCGTCGCGCCTCCGGTCGCGCTGATGGGCTTCGGCCTCGTGGCCTACGCCTATTTCGCCTTGACGATGGCCCACGTGGTCTCCGATTTCTCGCTTGTCAATGTCGTCGAGAACTCGCATTCCGCCAAACCCTTGATTTATAAAATCACCGGCGTCTGGGGCAATCACGAAGGCTCGATGCTTTTGTGGGTCTTGGTGCTTTCGCTGTTCGCCGCGGCGGTCGCTCTGTTTTCGCGATCGATGCCGGAAGACATGCGCGCGAATGTGCTCGCCGTGCAATCCTGGATCGCGGCCGCATTCATTCTGTTTATTCTCCTGACATCGAATCCCTTCGCGCGCGTCGCAGTGGCGCCGGCGGAGGGCAATGATTTGAACCCGCTCCTCCAGGATCCGGGCCTCGCCATCCACCCGCCGCTGCTTTATCTCGGCTATGTCGGACTTTCGATCACCTATTCCTTCGCGGCGGCGGCTTTGATTTCGGGCCGCATCGATGCGGTCTTCGCACGTTTCGTGCGGCCTTGGACACTGATCGCCTGGATATCGCTGACCCTTGGCATAGCGATGGGCTCCTACTGGGCCTATTACACGCTTGGCTGGGGCGGCTTCTGGTTCTGGGATCCGGTCGAGAACGCCTCGCTGATGCCATGGCTCGCGGCCACCGCGCTGTTGCATTGCACGGCGGTGATGGAAAAGCGGGAAGCCCTCAAAATCTGGACGATCTTCCTTGCGATCCTCGCCTTTTCGCTGTCGCTTGTCGGAACCTTTTTGGTTCGCTCCGGCGTATTGACGTCGGTGCATGCCTTCGCGAGCGATCCCACGCGGGGGGTCTTTATCCTCCTCATTTTGGTGGTCTTCATCGGCGGATCGCTGGCTCTCTTCGCTCTGCGCGCGGGCGGGCTGCAACAAGGCGGGCTCTTCGCGCCCGTCTCGCGCGAGGGCGCCCTCGTCCTCAACAATCTGCTTTTGACCACCTGCTGCGCCACGGTTTTCGTCGGCACCCTCTATCCGCTGGCGCTCGAAGCCATCACTGGCGAAAAAATCTCGGTCGGTCCGCCTTTCTTCAATCTAACTTTCGTCCCTTTGTTCATCCCGCTGTTTATCCTGATGCCGGTTGGCCAGTTGCTGCCGTGGAAACGCGGCGATCTCGCTGGTGTCGCGCAAAGGCTCGCCGTGGCGTTCTGGGCGGGGCTCATTTTCATGGCGGTTCTTGCGGCATGGCGCGGCGGCCCTGCCGTCAGCGTAATCCTGTCCGGTGTCGCGGTTTATGTGATCCTCGGCTCTTTCGTCGATCTCGGCCGGCGTCTTTTCGGCGGCGGCGCCTCCGCCGACATGGTGAGCCAACGTGCGCGCGGCTTGCCGCGCCATGCGTTCGGCACGGCTTTCGCGCATGCCGGGCTCGGAGTGACCTTGCTTGGTCTTGCCGCGACCGGCTGGGGCGTCGAGAAGATCATCGCGTTGAAGCCTGGAGAGGCGGTCGAAATCGGCCCTTACGAACTGACCTTCGAGAGCGTCGTGCCGCGCAACGGCCCGAACTATTCCGAACTCGCCGGGCACACGTTGATCCGTTCCAAGGGCGCACTAGTCGGCACGATCGAACCCGCCACGCGCTTTTATCCCGCCCGCCGCATGAATCGGTCGGAGGCGGGCATCGCGACCCTTGGCCTTGGCCAAGTCTATATGAGCATCGCCGATGTCGCGGCCAACGGCACCGTCAACGCAAGGATTTTCTGGAAGCCGCTTGTCGCCTTGATCTGGATCGGCGCCTTGGTCATGGCTTTCGGCGGATGCCTGTCGCTCAGCGACCTGAGTTTCAGGGTCGGCATCGCGCGCCGTTCTCGCAGGGCGCAAGCGCCGCGCCCGCAACCGGCGGAATGAATTCGATGATTTCCGCGCGCGGCGCCGTCCTGACTTGTCTGCTTTTGCTGGCGCCGCTGGCCGCGAGGGCGGTTCAGCCCGACGAAATCATGACGGACCCGAGGCTTGAAGCAAGAGCACGCGCGCTTTCCGCGCAATTGCGCTGCATGGTTTGCCAGAACGAATCGATCGACGAATCCCACGCCGACCTTGCCCACGATCTGCGCGTTCTCGTCCGCGAGCGGCTTCAGGCAGGCGACAGCGACGATCAAATTCGCGCCTTCCTGGTCCTCCGTTATGGCGATTTCATATTGCTGAAGCCGCCCTTCAAGCTTGAAACCTGGCTGCTTTGGGGCGCGCCCTTCCTTATCCTTCTCGCGGGCGGCTGCATCATATTTGTTGCCCGGCGCCGGCAAAAGAGCCTCGCCTCGGCAAATAGCTTGTCGGAAGCCGAACGCGCGACGCTCGAAGCCATGCTCGGCGAAGAGCGATCTTGAAGGCCAATTCAAAGAGGCAGATTGAAGACGCGGCCTGGAATTAATTCTCCCTTCTCGACCGCGCCGACGGCGATGACCACGCCGCGACAGGCGGCATAGGCGAAGCCATCAAACGGCGCGTCATGGCCGCGCAGAAGGATGGACTGGCCTCGCCGGAGTTTGGCCGCGACGCTGGAATCGACCACGACCCGCGGCACTTCCATGAGGCCTGCTTCGACGCGGCGCAAGGCCTGGGCGCGGGAGGCCGGATCCTCCAACTCCGGCAAAGTCACCGCGTCCGGTTCGTGAAATGGCCCGACCCGCGTGCGCCGCAATGCGCTGACATGGCCGTAACAGCCAAGGCTCCTGCCGAGGTCGCGGGCGATCGCGCGCACGTAGGTTCCCTTGCCGCAGCGGGCTTCGAACACCGCCTCGTCACGCCCGGCGTCAATGAGATCGAGCGTGTGGATCGTCACCGGACGCGGGGACAACACCGGCGCCTGGCCACCACGCGCCAGATCGTAGGCGCGCTTGCCATTGATCTTGATCGCCGAATAGGACGGCGGCAGTTGTTGGATCGTCCCGGTAAACCGCGGCAACAGCGCAAGGATGCTGGCGGCGGCGGGCCGCGCGTTCGAATGAGCGGCAACCTTGCCGTCGGAATCGCCGGTGTCCGTTTCGGCGCCCCAACGCACCGTAAAGCGATAGACTTTTTCGCCGTCTTGAACGAAAGGCACCGTTTTTGTCGCCTCGCCAAAAGCGACCGGCAAAACCCCCGTGGCGAGCGGGTCGAGCGTTCCGGCGTGTCCAGCCTTCTTGGCGTTGAAGATGCGCTTTAGCCGGGATACCGCATGGGTCGAGGTCATGCCGGCCGGTTTGTCGAGCACGACCCAGCCATGAACGTCGTTTCGCGCCGATGCGCGGGCCTTCATTCCGGCTTGTCCCGTTTTTTGCTCAAATCGCGTTTTACCTCGGGCAATTCGAGCAATGCGTCGATCTTGGCACCATATTCAAAACTCGGGTCCGCCTTGAAGCGAATATCGGGGGCGAATCTTAGGTCTATGCGGCGAGCCATCTCGCCGCGCAAGACTTTCTTGTGCCGGTCGAGCGCGGCTAGGACATCCGCGACCCTCGTGCCGCCGAGCGGCATGACATAGATCGTGGCGAGCTTTAGATCGGGACTCATGCGCACTTCCGGAATCGTTATCGCCTTGCTTTCGAGAACCGGATCGCCCATCGCCGAACGAACTAAAAGCTCGGCCATGATATGGCGGATAAGCTCGGCCACGCGCAGCATCCGCTGCGAAGGCTCGCCGCCCTGCTGGTGATGAACTCTGGACATGGGATTTTGGCCCTTTCAGCGCTTAGCGCTGAACTTCGGGATTTTCATCGCTCCTGAAAGCAATCAAACGTTCGAACACACCTATCGCCGCTCTCTCTGCGCGTGAGTCTACCTGATCGCGAAGCGACGTATGGACAAAGGAGAGAAGCACTTTTAACTGACCGGCTTGATCGTCCACTTGACGCTGGAGTCGAGATACTTGTTCTTGCAACTACCGATTATCTTCCTTTAAGGTTTCAACGGAGCGTTCGAGCCGCATGACATTGGCTACGAATTCGCCGATTTTTTTCCAGGAGGGAAGTTGCGATTCTGTTTTCGATAGTCCCGGACCTTGCTCCGGCGGTGGATCGCCCATGGTTATGATCCGTTGAGGAGCTCATCGAGCATTGCACTGTTATCGGCCTGCAGGCAATCGATCCGGTCGCCTTGCGCCTCAATAGCAGCGATCGCCGATGTCGTGGACTGCGCCAGACCGTCGAGTTCTTCAGCAATGTGACCAAGCCTTTCGACGCAAGCTTCAAACCTCTTCACACACTGAATATATTCTTCAGACTGAGAACCAGCCGATAAATGGCCTCCTCCCCTAATAGCGTCGTGTTCGGGCGGCAGATCCACTCCGTTATCGTCGAGGGAGAAGAAAGCTAAAGGGACCGACCATTGGGACCTCCCTATTACCTTGCCCGCCTCACAACGAGCGCTTGATCTCCTGCACGGTATAGCATTCGATGACATCGCCGATCCGCATGTCCTGGTAATTCTCGAATGCCATGCCACATTCCTGCCCGGCCTGCACTTCCTTGACCTCGTCCTTGAAGCGTTTCAGGGTCGAGAGCTTGCCTTCATGAACCACGACATTGTCGCGAATGAGCCGCACATGGGCGCCGCGCTGGACCGTGCCGTCCGTGACCCGGCAGCCCGCGACCTTGCCCACCTTGGAAATCGTGAAGACTTCCAGGATTTGGGCATTGCCAAGCATTTCCTCGCGCAGGGTCGGCGCAAGGAGACCGGACATTGCCGCTTTCACGTCATCGATGAGATTATAGATGATATTGTAATAGCGGATCTCAATACCCGACTGTTCGGCCAGCGCGCGGGCCTCCTTGTGCGCGCGCACATTGAAGCCAATCACCGCCGCCCCCGAGGCTTCGGCCAGGGTTATGTCGGATTCGGTGATCCCGCCGGCGCCCGCATGGATCACGCGCGCTGCGACTTCCTCGGTATTGAGCTTTTCGAGCGTCGCGACGATCGCCTCGACCGAGCCCTGAACGTCGCCCTTGACGACGAGCGGGAACTCCTTGCGGCCAGTCGTCTTCAACTGGCTCATCATCTCCGACAGCGATCCGCGCGCCAAATTGCCCCGCGCGGCCGCCTTCTCGCGCCTCTGCCGCTCGCGATATTCGGTGATTTCGCGCGCTCTCGCTTCGGTATCGACGACGGCGACGCGATCGCCGGCTTCGGGCGACCCGGAAAAGCCCAAAACCTCGACCGGCATCGAGGGACCTGCGTCCTGTCTCGTCTCGCCCTTGTCGTCGAGAAGGGCGCGCACGCGGCCCCATTGCGAGCCGCCGACGATGAGATCGCCCACCTTGAGCGTACCGCGTTGGACCAGCACGGTCGCCACCGGCCCGCGGCCCTTGTCGAGACGCGCCTCGATGACGGTTCCTTCGGTTGGGCGCGCCGGATTGGCTTGCAAGTCGAGCAGTTCGGCTTGCAGTGCGATCAGATCGAGCAGCTTGTCGAGATTGATGTTCTTGGTCGCCGAAACTTCGACCTCAAGCGTTTCGCCGCCGAGCGATTCGACCTGCACTTCATGTTGCAGCAATTCGCTGCGCACGCGCTCTGGTTTGGCGTCCGGCTTGTCGATCTTGTTGATCGCCACGATCATCGGGACCTTGGCGGCGCGCGCATGGGCGATCGCTTCCGCGGTCTGCGGCATGACGCCATCGTCCGCGGCGACCACGAGAACGACGACGTCCGTGACCTTGGCGCCGCGCGCGCGCATCGCGGTGAATGCCGCGTGACCGGGGGTGTCGATGAACGTTACCTTCGAGCCGTTCGGCGCGACGATCTGATAGGCGCCAATGTGCTGGGTGATGCCGCCGGCCTCCCCGGACACGACATTGGCGTGACGGATCGCGTCGAGCAGCGAAGTCTTGCCATGATCGACATGACCCATGATCGTCACGACCGGAGGGCGCGGCACGAGATGTTCGCCTGTGTCCGGCGCATCGAAGAGCCCTTCCTCGACATCGGCCTCGGCGACCCGTTTCACGGTGTGACCGAGTTCCTCGGCGATGAGCTGCGCCGTGTCGGCATCGATCACGTCGGTGATTTTCGCCATCTGGCCCTGCTTCATCAGAAGCTTGATGACATCGACACCACGCTCCGACATGCGGCTGGCGAGTTCCTGGATCGTTATTGTCTCGGGCAGGATCACTTCGCGCGCGAGCTTTTCCTTGGCCTCGTTGACATGACCCTTGAGCCGTTGAACGCGGCGGCGGAACGCGGCAACGGACCTGGTCCGCTCTTCTTCTTCCCCGGTGACATTGGCGACCGTCAGGCGGCCGCGGCTTTTTCCCCCGGCGCCCCGGACAGGGCGTGGAATAGCGGTCTTCACCGGCATTCCCGGACGGCGAATCAGGTGCGGGACTTCCTCGTCCTCGGCCGGGGACGGTTTTTGCGCCGGGGAAAGGCCGGCCGGAGCCATCGCCGTGGCGGCGGGCGCCTTGCGCAGGGCCGATGCCGCCGGCGCTGGCGCCGGTTCGCCGCCAGCGAGACGCCGTTTGGCCTCGGTTTCCGAGCGGCGCTTGGCTTCCGCATCCTGCGCGCGCCGCAACTCTTCCTCGCGTTTGCGGGCTTCGGCCGCGGCGCGCTCGTCACGTTCGCGGGCTTCGCGTTCTTCGCGGGCCTTGGCCTCGATTTCGGCACGTTTACGCTCTTCCACCTCGCGTTCGCGGGCCCCGGAAAGGGCGCGCGACCGGGATTCGCGTTCCTCTTCCGTCAGTGAACGCAAAATAACCCCGGACGACGTCCGCTGCGGCGGCGCTTGCGGGTGGGCCGGGGCCGGCTGCGGGGGCGGTCTCGGGGCGGCGGGCGGCGGCGGTAAACTCGCCTCGCGCGGCGCATGCGCCTCGCCCGGCGCGATCGCGCGGCGCTTCACCTTCTCGACGACCACCGCCTTCGAGCGTCCATGCGAGAAGCTCTGGCGCACGATGCCCGCCTCGACCGGACGCTTCAACGTTAGCGTTTTGGCCGGAGCGACGCTCAGCGTGTCACCGGGGTTCTTGGTGTCATTCATCAGTCTTGCGTTCCCGCCCATTCGGTTTCGGCACGCCGGAAGGCCGGCAGGCTATTCGATTCCCCGTTCGAGCCCGGCCTGGACGGCCGGTCCGGGCTTTCCGCCCCAGGCGATCCGGATCGATAAAGCGTCAACTTTCGGCACCGCTCCAAAAATCCCGCGCTTGCCGGTCCCTCGATCAACGCGGCATGTATCACATTTGCCCGCCCCAATGCCAAATCCAATTGGCCGGATCGAAAAAGTTCCACGCGCGGCCTCGCCCGCTCATCGCCATAACGCCGGCGCAGGCTTCGCCCGAGTTTGCGCATCCCGTCGGCGCCGCAATCCGCGGCATGAACAAGACCGGCGATGGCGCCCGAGGCAATTGCCTCCTCGACCTTGGCGAAACCGCTCACGACTTGACCGGCCTTGCTGGCGAGCGACAAAGCCTGCAAGCAGTCCTTCGTCAAAAGAGCCTCGACCTCGGCCGCCAAACTCTCCGAAGCCGCGACCTTTGTCTTAAAACCACGGGAGAAAGCTTGCCGTTTGACGGCTTCCGCCACGTGGCCGGACCGCGCCATCACCCAAACGCCGCGTCCCGGCAATTTTCGTCTGATATCAGGCACGACGATCGCACCCGGCCCAACAACGAAACGAATCATGTCCTCGGGCAAACCTTTCGCCCGTGTGACGATGCAGGTCCGTTCGGGGGAACCTTCCGCGTCGAGGACTGCTGGCCTGGCCAAATGATTTTCTCCTATTCGCCGGTCTCGTTTTCGAAGGTCTCCTCCGCCGTGCGATCGGCCACGGCGTCGATCCACCCCGCCTTGACCCGCGCGGTCATGATGAGGGCTTCCGCTTCCTCCCGCGAGACTTCGAACCCGTCAAGAACGCCGGCGTGCTTGGTTGTCTCGCCGTCCTTGCGTTCGCTCCAGCCAACGAGATCGTCGGTCGCGCAGCCCGCGAGGTCCTCGACGGTCTTGATTTCGTTTTCGCCAAATCTGACGAGCATCGCCGTCGTGACCCCGGCGACTTCCTTGAGTTCGTCGGAAACGCCAAGTTGTTGCCGCCGCGCGTCCTGCTCCGCCTCGACCTTGGCCAAATAATCATGCGCGCGGGTCTGAATCTCGGCGGCTGTGTCCTGATCGAAACCCTCAATCGCGGCAACTTCGGAAGGCTCGACGAACGCCAATTCCTCGACCGACCGGAACCCTTCCGACGCAAGCAACTGGCCGACAACTTCGTCGACGTTCAGCGCTTTCATGAAGATGTTCGTGCGTTCGGCAAATTCCTTCTGCCGGCGTTCCGATTCTTCCGCCTCCGTCAAAATATCGATATCCCAGCCGGTAAGCTGCGACGCAAGCCGGACGTTTTGGCCGCGGCGCCCGATCGCCAGGGAGAGCTGGTCATCGGGCACGACGACCTCGATCCGCGCGGAATCCTCGTCGAGCACGACCTTGACAACTTCGGCCGGCTGCAACGCATTGACGATGAAGGTGGCGGCATCCGGCGACCATGGAATGATATCGACCTTCTCGCCCTGCAATTCGTTGACGACCGCCTGCACCCGCGATCCGCGCATGCCGACGCAGGCGCCGACCGGATCGATCGAAGTATCCCGCGAAATCACCGCGATCTTGGCGCGCGACCCCGGATCGCGCGCGACCGACTTCACCTCGATGACATTATCGTAGATTTCCGGCACCTCCTGGCGAAACAGCTTGGCCATGAATTGCGGATGCGTGCGCGACAGAAAAATCTGCGGCCCGCGCTGTTCGCGGCGAACGTCATAGACATAGGCGCGGGCGCGATCGCCGGGCCGGAAAACTTCGCGCGGGATCATTTCGTCACGCCTTATCGTCGCCTCGCCGCGTCCGAGATCGATGATCACATTGCCAAATTCCACCCGCTTGACGACGCCGTTGACGATATCGCCGATCCGGTCCTTGTACTCCTCATATTGCCGGTCGCGCTCGGCCTCGCGGACCTTTTGTACGATCACCTGCTTGGCCGATTGCGCGGCGATCCGCCCGAAATCGAAAGGCGGCAAGGTTTCCGCGATCCAATCGCCGGCCTGCGCCGCCGGGTTTTTCTTGCGCGCCTCGTTGACCGTGATCTGCGTGGCGTCGTTCTCGATCTGATCGACGACGAGGAGCAGGCGGGAAAACCGGATCTCTCCGGTCTTTGGATTGATTTCGGCGCGAACCTCGGTCTCCTGACCGTAGCGGGACCGCGCGGCTTTCTGAATGGCGTCCTCCATCGACGCGAGAACGATTTGCCGATCGATCGATTTTTCCCGCGCGACGGCATCGGCGATCTGCAAGAGTTCGAGCCTATTGGCGCTGACTGCCATCTTTGTCTCCTGTTTCGGGCGAGGCCGCGCCGGACCGGCGGCGCGCCGGCAATTTGGCTTGGTTCGAGTTGGCTTGCTTGAAGCTTGACCGCACGCCGCGGCCCGGCCCGCACCTCGGCCCGGCACCCTCGCCCGGCGCCGCGTTCCGGGCCTGATCTTCCATGCCGGCATCGTGGCCCCGCGCTGCTTTCGCGGCCCGCAGGGACTGGCGGATAAGCGCCTCGCTCAAAATCAGCCTTGCCTCGGCGACGTCGCGGAGCAAAAGCTCGGCTTTGATTGCTTCGCCTGGCTTTGCATCGCTGCGATCGAGCGTCAGCACGGCGCTTCGGCCTTCGCCTTCGACCACGCCAACGAAGCCGCGGAAGCGCTTGCGCCCGCTAACGCCGGTCGTCATCTCGATCCGCGCTTCTTGCGCAAAAGCGCGACGGAAATCCGAGACGCGGACGAGCGGACGATCGATCCCCGGCGAGGAAATTTCGAGGCGATAGGCCCCGTTTAACGGCTCCTCGACATCGAGGATGGGCGACAGAGCCGCGCTCACGATTTCGCAATCGTTGAGGTTCATCGACCCGTCGGGACGTTCCGCCATAATCTGCACTGTCATTCCCGCTTGCGCCGAAAGCTTGACCCGGACCAGCCGGTATCCGAGGCCGCTCAAGACCGGTTGCGCAACATGCGCCACACGCGCGGCAACCCCGGTTTCCTCGATCAAGCGAGGTTCATCGAGGGCGCCGTGCGCCTCCGTCCCCATGCCATTGCTGTCGCGATCCAAAGTTTGCCGGTCCATCGCCGGTTCGCTCCGGCATCAGAATATCGCGGAACCACGCTTCCCCCTCGAAGGAGCCCAAAAGCCAATAAAAAAGAGCGGGTCCCGAGGGGCCCACTCTCCATAGAGCGATCGTTTCGATTAAACAACCGTCATGAGACGCATGAACGTAAATCCATATAAGGCAATGGGCTTGCTTGTGCAAGCTCCCGGCGCGGCTTCCTTGCGGTTCAGGCTCGACCACATTAGAAAAGGGGCTCAGGTCAAATTCAACCGCGATTTTGGAAGGTCTTGAGAATTTTCCGGGCCGCCCGCGACGCCGCATTGTCAGGAGTTAGTTCCCATTTTTCTTCAATGTCGAGCAGATACCGCTCCAATTGGTCTGCCGGGCAATGGTTGTCAAGCAGACGAAGAATACCGGGGATGTAGGCATCATATTCGTCAGAGAGATGTGGATTGCCGCCAACGCCCAGCGGGTCCCAATCTTCGAGGAGAATCGTTCGGACATTTTGAAGCGTGTTGTCGTCGCTCATATCTTGTCCCAATTATTTATGTACGTGGTCTAACAAAGTTTTAATTTTTCGTATCAAAGTCTGAAACAGAATATGTCGTTATTACTCTTCCCCTCGGGTTAAGGACGACCGCAGCCTAATCCGAAAGGTAATATACTCTGCCTCGCGACTGCTGGAGGACGATCAAGGGATGATCCACGGTATCTTGTTAGGTCATTCAATGATACTCCGCGTTCGGCCATCCTTTCGATGGCGTGCGGATCAATTTCGCGAATTTCGAGATCCGGCTTTTCGATGCCGACGCCCAGCTTACCAAAGTCCTCGCCAATAAAATCGGATGGTTTTAGGGCTGAAATTCCCTGCTCCGCCGCTGACGGACGAACAGGCTCGGCCTCGGGCTTCGCAACCTCGGGCTCGCGTGGTTTTTCTTCCGGAGCAGGCTCTTTGCGCGGTTCTCGGAACAATTCGAGGAAACGGTCGATCAAATCGGATCCGCCGCCCCTTCCATGCCGGCCTCTCTCTTTGCGGCTACGGAATGCTACCGGAGTGATATTGGCGTCGTCGCTTGTCGATTCGCCGTTTTTCCGCCCATCCCCCGCGCCGCTACTTGTCCATTCGCCGCTTTCCCGGCCATCCCCGGCAGGGACGCGCGGTTGATCAGCATGAGCCTGGCGGGCGAAATGCCTCATTGTCGAATTGCGACGGCAACCGACCTTATGAATTATGCGCCAACAAGATTTCTTCCATTCAAGGTCATCTTCTTTTCGACGTCCCATCGTAGTACAGATGAAAGCTACGAACAATACGAGGCCATGGTTCGCCGTAAGTAAAACCTTCTAGCATGTTGATCCCCCCCTTTTTGATAAAGAGGACAAACCCTGCGCCGTGCTCAAGATCGGTTAGATCCGCCGCTACGTCACTGATGTGGAGCGAAGCTTCATCAGGAAGTTTGGGAACCTCGTCTGGTATTGAAAACCGCGTGAAAAAGCCGACTCCGGTCATTTTTCGTTCGCTTACGCGCAAAGCATCATATTGCTTTCGCAAAATTTGATACCTTTCAGACTCTCCGGAGAGAAGCTTTTCAAGAACCGCTTGTTCAAGAGGTGTCAACGTGTCCATGGGATAAATACCGTTCCTATGTTAACAATTCCGTTTTCAATGTTACCTCTGACAGTCACCAGACGTCCGCCAACTTCAACTTCTATTTCATATTTGCCCGTAATTCCTTGCGATCGTACGGCATTGCGTGTAGCCTCCGCAACCGCCTCAAATGCACTCTCTTGCGAACCGAATTCGGTTACCAGACCGTCGAGCCCGTGGTCTGGATCGTCAAAAATATGATGTAACGAATTCGGGTCGATCTTCGGAAGTTGCAATTCCTCAGTTTCCGGCGTCTCAAGCGGCTTGGTTTCCGGCTTAACCACCTCGGGATTGGGCGGTTTTGGTTCGGAAGGGCGCAACAACGCGCGGGCGGCCCGGCGCGCGGCTTCGAGCAACAGGCGGGCGATGAATTCCTTTACCCCCGCGGTATCAATGCTCGCGCCGCCCGACCATTCACCACTGTCGCGCCCACTGCCCGCCGGCCAGCGCGGCTGCGCCGGATTGAAATTGGCTTTCAATAAATCGAGGGTGGCTGGATCAAAACCTTGCACCTTCATCAGCGCCCGAGGCGTGACCCCAGCTGCGATGAGTTCGTCCGCCAAGAACAGCCGCAAGGCCTGCTCTTCCTCGCAGAGCGGCAGTCTGGCATAGGCCAAATGAATATGGGCGAGCGCCTTCTCCCCCTCGTTCCATAGCTCCGCCGCCCGGCGCATTTTTGCCAGGACGTAAGTTTCCACCGGCCGGTCATAGGCCGTCGCGAGCAGCGCCAAGGCACGCGGCTCATCGTCGAGGGCGAGGCACGGGCGGCCGCGTTCGTCTTTCGCCGTCCCGGCAAGCATCGTTCCGGCGCCAAGCATCAGCCCTTCGCCGGAAATCTCCATGCACGGATACTGGCGGCGCGCCCGCGCATCCCATTTTTGCAAAAGCTCTTGCGTCTGCTCCACCCAAAACTCCGTTCATCAAGCGGAAGAATTTGGTTGGGAGTATAACAGCAAACGGTAATTTTACCTAACCGGCCAATTGTACATGTCCGCGAGGGAGTTTGGTAAGATGGGCCGGAAACGATCCGGCGTTTCAGAATTCGGCGAGAACGCTTTGCCCATCACGCTCAAACTTGCCGCTTGTCTCGCCGGTCCACCAAGCTGTTTTCGCTGCAGCGCAAAAATTGTCAAAACTGCCGGCCGCGATGGCACGGCACATGTCATCCA
Source organism: uncultured Alphaproteobacteria bacterium (assembly GCA_963706215.1). Lineage (GTDB taxonomy): Bacteria > Pseudomonadota > Alphaproteobacteria > Rhizobiales > Beijerinckiaceae > Methylocapsa. Next base: position 2,995,307 of record OY970154.1, read on the forward strand.
TAAAATCCTGGTAATAGGCGAGATTAATCTCGGCCAGCAGCATCATGCCGAGGATTTCTCCCGGCTTGCGTCCGCTCTGGACTAAAGCATGGGCCACGACCGGCCGTCGCGCACCGCTTAATTCTATCCGGAAGCGATGGCGCGTTCGAACGCGACCTCGGCTTCAAGGCCGGCAAGATCCCGGCCGATCGTCGCGACCGCCAATTTCTTGCCGCCGCGACTATAGCTAATCGTGCAATCACGCGCGTCGAGACTGCCCTCGATTTCCGCCTTGTCCCAGCGTTCGGCATGCCCCACGTAGGCAATCTGCAGATCGTATTGTTCGGTCCAGAAGAAGGGGATGGCGTCGTATCGTTCACGTGCCCCGAGGATATTGCGCGCGGCCGTCTGGCCTTGCCTCTCGGCGACGATAAAATGTTCGACTCGAATCGATTCGCCGGTCAGCCGGTCCGGCCAGCGCGCGATGTCGCCGGCCGCGAAAATACCGGGCGCGCTCGTCTCAAGATATTCGTTCACCGCGACGCCGCGGTCGATGGAAAGCCTTGCTTGTTCCGCCAATGTTATTGAAGGGCGCACGCCAACGCCGGCGACAACGAGATCGGCGCCAAGCGTTTCGCCATTCCTCAATATGACGCTTTGCGTGGAAATGGATGCCGCCGTCGTCCCGAGATGGAACGTTACTCCATGCTCCTCGTGCAGCAGGCGAAGGAAATTTCCGGCATCGGCTCCAAGAATCCGCTCCATCGGGATCGTCTCGGGCGCCACGACAGCGACCTCGATGTTTCGCGCGCGAAGCGACGCCGCCACTTCGAGACCGATAAAGCTTGCGCCGAGGACAACCGCCCGCCGCGATGCTTGAGCTTTGGCGATGATAGCGCGGCTGTCGCCCAGCGTGCGCAAATAATGCACATGCGCAAGATCGCTGCCCGGTATGTCAAGCCGCACCGGTTCGGCGCCGGTGGCGAGGAGAAGCGCATCATACTTCAATTCGCCGCCATCGGCGAGCCGCAGCTTCCGGCTCGATGGATCGAGGGCGGCGACGCGGGTAGCGAGCTTCAGATCGATATTATTCTTTTTGTAAAAATCCGGCGATCGCAAGGGAATCCAATCTTCTTCCGCCGAGCCCGCGAGAAAGCCCTTCGACAGGTTCGGCCGATCGTAGGGACCGGAGTCATCGGCGCTCAACATGGTTATGCCGCCGCGGTAGCCCTCGTTGCGGAGCGTTTCGGCGGCGGCGTTGGCAGCCGCGCCGCCGCCGACTATGACGACGGATCGAGGCAAAGTGGGCGAGGTCAGCGCACGCGGCGCCGCCTTTTCCAGCTTTTCTTGAACATACACGGTCCCGCCCCGCCGTTCGACGCGGAAGCAGGACACCGGGTTGAGCGCGGGCGCGCGAAGCGCCTCGCCGGTGCGCAGGCTGAAACACGCATGGTGCCAGGGGCAGCGAACCGTCTCGCCGACAACGAGCCCATCGGCAAGCGGCGCGCCATAATGGGTACATACGGCGCCGACGGCAAAAACGTCCTCGCCGCGCCGGACGAGCAGGACAGCCTCGCCGCCGGCATGGCCGGCCAGCATGCCGCCGTCCGGAAGATCGCCGAACGCGATTCCTTGCCGCAAGTCCGGCCCGGCTGGTGTGGCGGAATCCGTGCTCATGCGTGGCCTCCCCTGCCCTGTTGTGGTGTCGGCACTTGCGCGTGCCTTTTTCGCCGCGCAATCCAACGTTCGATGGGCGGCGTCCCTCGGTGGATAGACGCTTAGCGCGTGCGATAGTTCCATCGCGCCATCTAGGCTTATACCGGGGACGAGAGAACTTGACCATGCATAGGCAGGGCGGGGAGCTTTCCAAGCTTGGCCAACGAGGGCGAGACCCGGCCGTGACCGGAGAAACGCCCGATCATCCGGCTAGATCGCAATCCCGTTCTCCGCGGCGAGCTGGCCGAGGTCCGCGAGCGGCCGCGCGCCGATATGCTGGATGATCTCGGCCGCGGCAAGGGCGCCCAGCCTCGCGCAGGTTTCGAGGCTCTTGCTTTTGGTGAGCCCGGCGAGAAATCCAGCCGCGAAGAGATCGCCGGCTCCCGTCGTGTCGACAATCCGGTCGACCGGAAACGCGGGCACGGCGAGCACCTCGTCGCGCGTAACGACGACCGATCCACGCTCGGAGCGGGTGACGACACCGAGGATATTTTCGGTGCGCAGCTGGGCGGCGGCGGTGTCGAAATCGCCGGTTTGATAAAGCGAATGCAGTTCGCTCTCGTTGGCGAAAACGATTTGCACTGAGCCGGAGCGAATGAGCCCAAGAAACTCCTCGCGGTAACGATCGACGCAAAAGGAATCGGACAGGGTTAGAGCCACTCTCCGCCCGGCTCCCCGCGCGATTTTTGCCGCCTTGACGAAAGCGGCTTTCGCGGCCGGAGGATCCCAGAGGTAGCCTTCGAGATAAACGATCGCCGACTGCTTGACGGCGTCTTCATCGACATCCGCTTCGGTCAGGTTCTGGCTGGCGCCCAAAAAGGTGTTCATGGTGCGCTGGCCATCCGGCGTCACGAGCACGAGGCAGCGGGCGCTGGCCGGCCCGTCCTTTGCGAAAGCGGTCGAAAAATCGACTTTTGCCGCACGGACGTCGTGCGTGAAAGCCGCGCCGGTTTCGTCGGCCTTCAGCTTGCCTATGAAGGCCGCGCGGCAACCAAGGCTCGCCGCGCCTATGATGGTATTGGCCGCCGACCCTCCCGACACGAGGGTTGCCGGACCCATGGCCTTGTAGAGGGCCTCGGCGCGCGCCTCGTCGATCAACGACATCGCGCCCTTGCGCAGTCCGTGGGCGGCTAGGAAATCATCGCCGGTCAGGCTGATGACATCGACGATGGCGTTGCCAAGGCCTAGCAAGTCGAACCGGCAAGACGGCATGAGCATCCCCGAGGTAGCGGTCCAACACGGAGGAGGGCGCCGCCTGGCGCCCCTTTTCCATCGGGCGCCATCGCGGTCAAGTCCCTTTCGATAGCCCGCCCATTGTTAAAGCCTAAGAGTCTTCTCTCGTCCGCCATATGCCAAGCCTTCCGCCGCCGGTCTCGCAGGCTCAGTGTAGCGGACTGGAAAGGATTTTTGAACCAGCGTGGCGGGAAGGCAAAAACGCGCAATCTTACTTCTTTAGCAGGAGAACATGTATAATCCACCTGGAGAAGCCCATCTTCAAAATCGAGGAGAGAAATGCCATGCTCGGATAAACGTATCCGAGGAAAATCCATGCACATCAATGACTTTTCACGCCAGCAATTCAGCAAAATTGCGTCGCGCCGTTTTCGGGGCCGGATGACCCTGACCGGGCAAGGGCTCGTTCTCGGCGCTGGAACCCTGCTGGCGAAACTGGACGACAAAGCCCTTCCAAACGAGGCGCATCAAGAGCGGATTTGGACGCTTCTTGCGGTCGCTTGCGGCGAGAAGATTTCGTAGGCGGTATTCGGACCGCTTCGCCGCGTGGCAAAACACTGGCGCGGCGGGGACAAGTGTCTCGCCGCGATTCATCGGGCGCAGATGGGCTTGCCGGACATCGGCGAGGACGCCGCCTATCGCCTGACGCTGGCGGCGGAGCTGATCGGCGCGGGCGTCGCGCCGCGCGAGCTTGCGCGGGAGTTGGGGTTCCATCTCCCCGCAGGTCTCCTCGAATATGATCCTAACGAGCCCCGCGTGCCGGCTGGAAGCGGAAGGGAAAGCGGCCAGTGGACTTCGTCTGGGGATGCCGCGTCTGGGGATGCCGCGGGATCGCCGCTGACCGAGGGGAGATCGGCGGGAACCGGGCGGGGGTCGGCGGGAGCGAATTCTGGCAAAGTAAACCAGGTGTACGTACTTCCCAAAGATGCGATCGTCGTCACGCGGCCAGATAAAACGACGATCGGCGATCCCGATTCCACGAAGGGGAAGCTCATGGCCCCGCCACGAGCAAATTTCCAGGAGGTCTATGCAGCTGGCGAACGGATCGCAAATTGGCCGCTAATGCAACAGATTGACCAGGCGAGGACCGCCCTCCAACAATTCGGAACCTATGATTTTCAACGGGACGAGGCGACGAACACCTGGTTTTCCGAATATGTCCATGCCGCTAATTACGCTGTTGGGGTCTATATGGCGGGCGCAGGTTACGGGTTATAGGAATCCCTCGCCTTTGCCCAAGCCTATGCTGTCTTCAATTCATCGAACGCAATTGACGACAAATATAAAGGACGCGAATGGAAAATAAAAGATTGGGAGGACGCCCACAGAGGAGATTGGCGTTAAAATTATGGCGCGTGCTCAAGTGGACACTCATTTCTTTTTCCGTTGTCTGCGCGCTAACTGTCGCCTTGTTCCTTGGTGTGATCGCTTATTTGTCGCGCGACACTTGTGATGATACGGCGCCTTCCCCTGTTGTTCGTAATAGCCGGGGCGACACAGCAGAAGGACAGGTACAGGTCTGTACGTGGATTGGAACAGTCGTCAATAGTTATATCACCATACAAATTCACGAACCTACGCGTATCTGGCCGAAGAAAACGTTGATAGATTACGATCCAACCGGTCCCGGCCATGAGCCGGTGTTACGCTGGCTGAATGACGCCACGCTTAGCGTCGATCTGGGCAGGGTTTACTGGGTCTCGTCGCGGGCAAATAGAGTAGGCAACATCCACATCATCTATATCTATTCCAAGGTCGATCCTTCCCCACAAGTCAATTCCAAGCGACTTGGGACCTATGATTTTCGACGGGACGAGGCGACGAACATTTTTTTGACGAGTACGTCACTACTGCAAATTACGCCATCGGTGTCTATATGGCCGGTGCCGGCTACTCCCTAGCAGGAACATATGCAATTGCTCAGGGGTATGCTATGTCAAATTGGTCCAACTGGTACAAATACTGGAGCAGGGGGAGACCCTGGATCAAAAGCGGTTGGGAGGATGCCCACGCGGGTTATTGGAAAACGAAATGAAACGCGGCAGAGTCGCCTTTTTACTGTCCTATTCATTGTGGTTGCGCTGGGCGCGATCGCATGGGAGGTCATGCCAGTTGCGTATTTTCTTATTAGGATCGCAATGGAGCCAGCGGGGTGGGGGTGTGACGAGGGGCCAGTAACAGGCCGCAGCGCCACCAACGGGCGGCGCGATGTCGTCGAGGAATATATTAGGCCGTGTGGACGGATATCGGAAAATATAGGTCAAGGGATTCCCAAATCACTTTTCCGGTGATTCATGGGTGGCTGGCTTTTGGAGGGTCGGCCATGCTGACCAAGATGACCGAAAAGGATTGGGTGCTTGTGCTCGATGTGCTCGATGCCTGCCGCTCGCGGCGTGGAGACAAGGGGCGGGACGACCGCAAGTCCTGAGCTTGCCGAAGGGCTCGAAGCCTTGCCCTATTTCACGGTCCACAACATTGCGTGGCGGGCGCTGCCGGCCGAGTTCGGCTCTTGGAACAGCATCTGGAAGCGCTTCTGGCGCTTGAGCCGCGGCGGCGTGTTCGAAACTTTCTTCGAAGCGCTCGCCTCCTTGAGCGAGCGCGCGCATCTCGTGCAGCTGTTCAACTCGACCGTCATCCGCGCGCATGTGTCGGCGGCCGGCGCAAAGGGGGGCAGGATGGCGAAGCGCTTGGGCGCTCCCGGGGAGGCTTCTCGACCAAGATCCATCTCAAGACCTATCTCGACGGCTATCCGATCGGCTTCCATCTGACCGGCGGCGAAGCGAGCGACAGCCGCAACTTCGAAGTGCTCCTCGACCTCGGTCCCTGATGTCGATCCCCGCGCCGTTGTCGCGGACAAGGGCTATGATGCGAAGACAAACCGGGAGGCGGCGCGTAAACGCGGCATTTGTCCGGTCATCCCCTATCGCTCGAACACCATCGGCAAGCCGGAGTTCTTCGCAAAGGTCCTCTACAAGGCGCGGGCGCAAATCGAGCAAATGATGGGCAAGATCAAGCGCTTCAAACGCATCGCGCTACGCTGCGAGAAGACTGCAAGAAACCATGCCTCATTCCCCGCACTCGTCGGCGGCTTCATCTTGATCAAATCCGTCCACCCGGCCTAGCATCCCCTGATGTCCGGAGTTGGCGCAAATGTGACTTCAACTGATGTCCGCTGTCCCGCCGCTCCTGGAGCATGAGCGGGCATGCCGCTGCGCCACTGCCCTTTAGTAGCAAAGATATCCTTGGCGCTCGCTCAACCAAGCCTGCTCATCCGGCATAGCCAGCGTATCCAAGTCCTGCGGAGTCGCGCGTGCATCGTCCACCCAATCCCGGAGTAACGGACCGCCGTTGATGACATCGATGGCGAGCTTGCCTTGCTCGTACTCGTAGGCGAAATCGCGCCAGAGCGGATAGTCGGGATACAACCGGCGAATAGCTTTGAAAGCGAGCGCCTGGATACGCCAGGGCTTGAACGCGTGATGATCGTAGTCAGGACCTTCCGTGTGAATCTGCACGCCGTTGCACAGCTTGCCGACATGTTTGTGAAACGTGGGTTCGAACCAGCAATTGCGCAGGCGGCAACCACGGAGCCACTGTGGCGCAAGAGTGAGCATTTCCTTTGTGACTGCGCGTGCATCGATATCGGGAGCGCCGAACACTTCGAGCGGTCGCGTGGTGCCGCGCCCTTCCGAGAGCGTCGTGCCCTCGAGCATCACCGTGCCCGCATAGGCGCGCGCCATCCATAAATTTGGCGCGTTGGGACTGGGATTGATCCACGCGCGCTCGCCGAGTGGCCAACCGAATCCCGGCGCGGCATCGGGCTGCCAGCCCTGCAATTCGACGACACGGTACTCGATATCAAGCTTGAGAGTTCTGATGAACCACAGACCCAACTCACCGAGCGTGAGCCCGTGACGCATCGGCAATGGCCCAGCGCCAACGAAGCTTTGCCATCCGGTGCGCAGCGTCAGGCCTTCGACTGGCCGGCCAACAGGATTGGGCCGATCCAGCACCCACACTGCTTTGCGATGTTTCGATGCCGCTTCGAGAACATAGCGCAGCGTCGTTATGAATGTATAAATGCGGCAACCCAAATCCTGTAGATCGACAAGGATGACATCGCATGTATCCATCATTGCGTCGGTCGGCTTGCGCACTCGACCATAGAGGCTGAATACCGGGATGCCATGCGCCGGATCGATGAAGTCCGGCAACTCAATCATGTTGTCTTGCTTGTCGCCGCGCAGACCATGCTGTGGACCGAAAGCCGCGGTGATTCTCATGTCGCCGCATGCTGCTAACGCATCGAGCGAGTGCGTCAGGTCTGGCGTGACCGAGGCGGGATGTGCGAGCAATGCAATGCGCCTGCCTTTGAGTGGCGCGCGCAAAGTGGGTTCAGTGATAAGTCGATCATTGCCAAATTTCATGGTCGCTACGCTTTAGGAAAATTGAAGCGCAAAGGAATCGGAATGATGGAAATCTGCCTTGCCCGGTGGATGCACCAGCGCCCAATATGATTTATGGCCGCTCGTATCTTCGATCACCGCCGCGAGACCAATTCGCCATGCCCCGTCGATTCGCAGGCCCGACATCTGATCCATTTCCAGCGAGGCGTGTAATCTGTAGCACGCCCGGCTCGATCGCACCTCAATGCGGGGCGCGCTTATCTCGGTTGCAACACGCATCCCGCTTCGGTAGCTGTCGAACCGATATGCCGCCCACTGTGTTGAGGGCGCAAAGTTGAATTCGTAGTAGGCGGGGCCGGGCGAAGTGCGGACGAATGCCTCGAAACACGTGTGCCGCCAAAGCTCATCGGTACGCGCTGCCGCAACTGCGGCCGGAATACGTAGATCGCCTATCCTGCCGGTCACCAAATAGGACAAAACCAAACTGCCAGCGCATGGACGCATGATTTCCACTTCGATGTGTGTCACCGCGGAGCAAAGCGAGTCCGGATGAACTTTCAACGCCTGACGCATACGGCCATTGTAGCGGTAAGACAACCTCACGACGACGGTAGAGACGCTTCCAACTCAACGGCTGTCGAGATTGACAGACTGCGGTCAGTTTGCATTTACTAACCTTTGTGCCCGCGCGCGACGAAGCGCCTGACGCCTGGGCATGGCAGTTGCTGAGGTACGACAATTCTGGGGGACGATAGGACCGATGGAGGCGGTCGGCGGCCTGCCTCCCGAAACGTGCTCGGCGAACCGCTTGAAATCTACTCAATAAAGCCCATCACTGGTTTCTATCGGGACGGCTGCTGTAATACCGGGCGGAAGGACTTTGGCAGCCACACGGTATTACAGCAGCCGTGTTGACTTCAGCCTTTCTCGAGTTTTCCAAATCGCGCTCCTGCACAAGGGCATGATCATCGCTGGTTTGCCGTATTCGGAGCTGCGGCTGGTGGCCATGACCGAGATCACGGGGGGACGCCCTACGGCGCTTCCACGGTCACTGCCACCGATGGGTAGCGGCTGCCTTCGGAGAACGAGTTGGCCATCGCCCGCTTCCAAGGTAGGAACGTCGCCGAGATCGCCGCTCGGCTAACGCGGTAGCCGACGTTACGGCGTGTTCGGCGAGAAAAGTCGAGCGCTTTCTCGCGGGCCCGACAGCGAAGGCGCATCGCCCGATGGATCGACGAGGATTTTGAACCACTCATTCCGACCGGAGGAAGACCCCATGTCCGAGTCCACCACACTCATCGTGCCGGCCACCGCTGCGCAGAAAATGCCCGTGGAACCGCTGTTCGAGCCGGTCAGGCTGGGGCGCTACGACCTTCCCCACCGCATGGTGATGGCGCCGTTGACCCGCTCGCGCGCCCGCCAGCCCGGAAACGTGCCATCTGTTCTCAATGCCTGCTACTACGCGCAAAGGGCCTCGGCGGCTCTCATCGTGACCGAAGCGACCCAAGTGTCGCAGCAAGGACAGGGCTACGCCTGGACACCCGGCATTCACAGCCGAGAACAAGTCGAGGGTTGGCGCCTCGTTACCGACGCGGTGCACAAGGCCGGCGGCCTGATCTTCCTGCAGCTCTGGCACGTCGGACGCATCTCGCATCCGTCGCTGCAGCCCGACGGCATGCTTCCGGTCGCGCCCTCGGCCATCAAGCCTAGCGGGGAGGCGTTCATCGAGAATGAAAACGGCGAGGGGAAACTGGTTCCTTTCGTCACGCCGCGGGCCTTGCAGATCGAGGAAATGCCCTACATCGTCCGACAATACGCGCGCGGATCGCGAAATGCGCTGGAGGCCGGATTCGACGGTGTGGAGGTCCACGCTGCCAACGGTTATCTCCTCGATCAGTTCATCAACTCCCGCTGCAACCACCGCGCTGACGGTTATGGCGGCGCGATCGAGAACCGGGCGCGGCTGCTAATGGAAGTGGTCGAGGCAGTGAGCGATGTTTGGGGTCAGGACCGCGTCGGCGTACGATTGTCGCCGCTCGGCACCTTCAACGACATGGGCGACGATGACCCGGAGACGACCTTCGGCCGCGTCGCCGAAAAACTCAACGGGAGCGCGCTCGCCTATTTGCACATTGTCAACCCTGCCGTCGCCGCGATCGAGAAGGGGATCGAGCCCGACCCTAGTGCGCTGACGATGCTCGAGCTGATACGCGAAAGATACCGTGGCACGCTCATCATCGCTGGCGGTTTCGACCATGACACCGCGGAGGGCTGGCTCCAGCAAGGGAAGGCGGATTTAATTGCTTTCGGGCGCAAGTTTTTGGCCAATCCAGACTTGCCGGAACGGTTTCGCTCGGGCGCCTCTCTTAACGCCGATGATCCGTCCACCTACTATGGCGGCGGCGCCAAAGGGTATACCGACTATCCCACCCTTGCCCGGGAGCGGGGCGAGGAACCACACCCCTGCGTTGACGAAAGGTGGCGATAATGCCGACGTGCTACCAGGTCCTCAGAAGCTCGCCAACCGGAACGATTTCCTGCCGTGAACCCGGCGCCGATTGCCGAGCCGGGGTGGACCGCGATACCGGTCACGCTCTCATTGGCGATATTGTGTGTCGCGCGGAAGGCCAAGAAGGGAGATTGCGGCCTTCTCGCAGCGGAGCGCCTAACGTAGCCGCGCGGAGAGAACGGCCTTGAAACTTCGGGTCGGCTATGAACTGCAATACGAGTTTCCGCAGCCCACTCCGCTGATCGCGATGCTCAATGTCCATTTCTCGCGCGTTGCCGATCTGGCGGCGCCCGATCACATCGTCATCAGCCCCCCGGTTCCGATCTCTTGCTACCGTGATGGTTTTGGCAATTGGTGCAGCCGGATTCTCGCGCCTGCGGGTCATGTGCGCTTGTCGACCGACGCTGTCGTGACCAATTCCGGTCAGCTCGATCCGGTGGTGCCCGGTGCCGGCCAGATCACGGTCGAAAAGCTTCCGGACGAGGCCATTGTCTTCCTTCTCGCGAGTCGCTTCTGCGACAGCGATCGGCTTTTGGATCTCGCTTGGACTCTGTTCAAAGATACGACGCCCGGTTGGGCGCGCGTCCAGGCGATCTGCGATTTTGTTCATCAGCGCATCAAATTCGGTTACGAGCACGCGCGGGTGACGAGGACAGCCTCGGAAGCCTACCAAGAAGGTCGCGGGGTTTGTCGCGACTACGCGCATCTGGCGGTGGCGTTCTGCCGCGCCTTAAACATCCCGGCGCGCTACTGCACCGGATATCTGGGCGACGTCGGCACCCCGCCACCCTTTTCGCCGGGCGATTTCGCGGCATGGTTCGAGGCCTATCTCGGCGGCCAATGGCATACGTTCGATCCGCGCAACAATGTACCTCGGATTGGCAGGGTGTTATTGGCCCGGGGACGGGACGCCGCGGATGTCGCGATCACAACAACGTTTGGCCCCAACACCCTTTCGAGCTTTCGGGTCTGGACGGACGAAATTCCGGACGGGCCGGCATGACCGTCCTTCTGGTGCTCGAGCAAGAAGCCTTTGCGCACGCGCGCGACCCTTTCGCTTGGACTCAGCCGAACCCGGGGTCCCGCATTCTCAGCTGGTTTCCACCAGCTTCAGGGCTCTCTCCGGAGGCCTTATCGAGGCATGGAATTCCCGGATGCGGGGCACAACATCGTTGCGGAAACGGGAACCGTTGAACACGCCGAAATGACCGACCTTGTCCTGCTGATAGTGCGCCTTCATCGATCGCGGAATGCTGGTGCACAGGTCCTGCGCGGCGGAGGTTTGGCCGATCCCCGAGATGTCGTCGTTTTCGCCTTCCACGGTGAGCAGCGCGGCGCGGCGGATGGCGGCGAGATCCACCGGCGCGCCGCGATGCGTCATCTTGCCTTTCGGCAGCGCATGTTTGACAAAGACGGTGTCGACCGTCTGCAAATAGAATTCCGCCGGCAGGTCCATGACGGAACAGTATTCGTCATAAAATTCGCGGTGTTTTCTTGCGGAATCGCCGTCGCCGCTGACAAGATGATCAAAAAACTCCAAATTCGCGGTGATGTGGCGATCGATATTCATCGCCATGAAGCCCGTCAGTTGCAGAAAGCCCGGATAGACATCCCGTCCCGCCCCAGGATAGCCAAAGGGCACGGCGCAGATGCAATTGCGCGCAAACCATGCGCTGCCACGCTCCCGCGCCAGAAGATTGACCTTGGTCGGGCTTCGCCGCGTGTCGATCGGACCGCCCATCAGCGTCATCGAAGCCGGAACGTGCGGGCTGTCCCGCGCCTCCATGAGGGCAACAGCCGCGATCAGCGGAACCGCCGGCTGGCAGACCCCGATCGTATGCACGATCTCGCCGTCATGCTCCTTGCTCAAGGTTTCGCAGATCGAGATCACGTAGTCGATGTAATCGTCAAGATCGAACCGCCCGCGCGAAAGAGGAATCGTCCGGGCATCGAGCCAGTCGGTGATGTAGACGTCATAGAAGGGGAGAAACGCTTCCACCGTGCCGCGCAGCAAGGTCGCGTGATGGCCCGACATGGGCGCGACGATCAACAGCTTCTGTTGCGGCGGCCCGGGGGCGCGGCGGTCAAATTGCTTTTCAAAACGGAGAAGCTTGCAAAACGGCCTCTCCCAGGCCACCCGCTCGATAATTGGAACGATTTGGCCGCCCACGGCCGTCGTGGCGAGATCGAATGCCGGCTTGTCGTAACGCCTGGTCAACCGCTCGAAAATCTTCGCCGAGGCAGCCAGATTCCGGCCGGCGGCGGTATAGGAGAGCGGATTGCCCGGATGTTCCAGCCACGTCCGCGCGACATCGGAAACGGCCCGCGCCGGAGCCCAGGCGAGATGGGCCATTTCATGCATTTCATAGGCAAAAGGCGGCATTTTCTTTCACATCCTTGCCTCTCGTCGCCGGCGGCTCGACAAGACGCCGGTATTTTTGGCCAAAGGTATCCTTCCCCGGCTGCAACACCCACGGCCATGCCGTGGGCCATCGCCGATGGATGCTGTGAAGCCGTCTCGCCGATGGGGGGAGCTATCTAAGTACATCACGTGCTAGCATGGCATGTAGAGAATGATTTTCAGAAAATCAACGTATTTGCAGATGAAAGTTTTGGCATCCGCGGTTAAATTTTGTGATCGCGAAGATGTTTATTTCGGCGTTGGCGGCGATTGAACGTGCTCGCCTTGCTCCGAGACGTTCGGAGCCTGCGCGCAATTCGCCGCCGATTGACACGCCCGCCGTTCGGTCTAGTGTCCCACGGACAACGGTCCCTCGCTTCGATGGGTGAAAGGGAATGTGGCGCGGCGCCGGCGTCCTTCGAGGCGGCGCTTCGATCCACAGCTGCCCCCGCAACTGTCAGCGGGTAGCCCTGCGCCGATATGCCACTGGGAACCGGACAACCGGGTCCTGGGAAGGCGGCGCGAGGCGATGATCCGCGAGCCAGGAAACCTGCCGTTCGATCGAGCAAGGGCCGGCGGGGTGCTCCGGCCTCTATTGATGCTGGTGCCCTTGCCGCCCCAGCGAAGGGGCCCGTTCGCCCGGCGCTCCAATCAAGCACCCGCCGACGCGCCAAGGGACCGGGTGCCGCTCATGAACCGCCTTTCCAAAATTCCGGCCAAAATCCCGGCAACGATCGTCACCGGCTTTCTTGGCGCGGGGAAGACGACCCTCATCCGCCATCTTCTCGCCAGCGCGAAGGGCCGCCGCCTCGCCCTCGTCATCAACGAATTCGGCGACATCGGCATCGATGCGGAAATTTTAAACGGCTGCGGCGATCTCGCCTGCGGCGCGGAAAATATTATCGAACTCGCCAATGGCTGCATCTGCTGCACCGTCGCCGATGATTTTTTGCCCGCGATCGAGAAACTTCTCGCGCTTGATCCCCTGCCTGACCACATCGTCATCGAAACCTCCGGCCTCGCTTTGCCAAAGCCCTTGGTGAAGGCCTTCGATTGGCCAGCCGTTCGCGCGCGCTTGACCGTCGATGGTGTGATCGCGGTTATCGATGGCAAGGCGGTGGCGGACGGGCGCTTCGCCGACGATCCAGCTAGATTGGCGCGCCAGCGCGCCGCCGATCCTTCCATCGCCCACGATAATCCGCTCGACGAGGTGTTCGAGGATCAACTGCTGTGCGCCGATCTCATCATCCTCAACAAGGCCGATCTCATCGATTTGGACGAACAGCGCCGCATCGCCCGGGACATCGCGGCGCGCGTCCCTCGGGCGGTAAAAATCGTGCCCGCGCGCGAGGGCAAAATCGACCCGGCGATCCTGCTAGGCCTCGACGCGGCGGCCGAGGACGATCTTGCCGCGCGGCCCTCGCGCCACGACGGGCCGGCCGAGCACGATCACGACGATTTCGACAGTGCCGTCTTTGAGACCGGTGCGACCGATGATCCCGACGCCTTGCTGCGCCAACTGACTGACATCGCCACGCGCCACGATGTGTTGCGAATCAAGGGTTTTGTTGAGGTGCGCGGCAAGCCGGTGCGGCTTCTTGTCCAAGGCGTCGGCAACCGCTTGCAAAAGAGTTTCGACCGCCCGTGGCGCCCTGGCGAACCGCGGCGCGGCCGTCTCGTGATCATCGGCGAAAAAGGTCTCGACACAGTGTCGATCGCAAGGCTTTTGGCGCGCGAGGAGTCCTGAGCCATGCATCTTCTGCGCACGGAACAGCGATCGCTCGACGACGCCGAAGCGGCCGTCGATCTGGGCCAAACCCCAGCCGACATCTTGTTTCTGTCCTTTTCTGACAGCGATCTCGGCCTCGTCGCGGCGGCCGCGGGGAGGCGCCCGGCGAACGCCATGAGCCTGCGGCTCGCTAATCTCGGCATGCTCAAACATCCCTATTCGGTCGATCTCTATGTCGAAAAGGCCGCAGGTCAAGCGCGCTTCGTGCTGGTCCGTCTCCTCGGCGGTCTCGACTATTGGCGGTACGGCGTCGAGGAATTTTTCCGCGCAGCGCGGGCGCGGAATTTCGCGCTTGCCATCGTGCCGGGCGACGCGATGGAAGATCCGCGGCTCGATGCCGCCTCGACAGTGCCCGCCGCTGATCTCCGCCATATCCATGCCGCGTTCCAGCATGGCGGGACAGAACACATCGCGGCGCTTCTCGATTTCATCGAGAGCCGTGCGGGCACCCGGCATGCATGGCAGGAGCCAGCGGCCCTGGCCGCGATCGCGGCGGCGGGCCGTTTCGAGGCAGGCTGCCGCAGGCTCGATGACGCCAACGGCCACGCGCTGATCGTCTTCTACCGTTCCTTCATGCTCGCGGGGGACACGGCGCCGGTTGGCGCGCTCGCGGGTGCGCTAGCCGCGCGCGGGCTCGACGTGACCGCGATCTTCGTGACGAGTCTCAAGGACGCGGACGCCGTCGCCTGGGTGCGCCCCGAGCTCGCCCGCGAAAAGCCCGATGTGATCATCAATACAACAGGCTTTTCGGCCCGCCTCGATACGGAAGGAGGCGTTCTCGATGGTGCCTGCGCGCCGGTGCTGCAAGCAATTTTTGCCGGCGTCACGGCGGCGCAGTGGCAAGAGAATCCGCGCGGCCTTGGCGCCGCCGATCTCGCCATGAATGTGGTTCTTCCGGAAATGGACGGGCGTTTGATTACCCGCGCGATTGCCTGCAAGGCGGAAGCCGGACATCGCGTGGATCTCGAATTCACGCCCCGCATTCACGCGCCTTTGCGGTCGCGCGTAAAGTTTGTCGCGGACCTTGCCGCCGCTTGGGTGAGATTGCGCAAGACTCCTCGCGCGGCGCGCAAAATCGCCTGCGTCCTTTCGGATTATCCAAGCAGGCAAGGCCGCGGCGGCTATGCCGTTGGCCTCGACACGGCGAAAAGCGTCGCCTCGATTACCGGCATGCTTCACGAGGCTGGATATGCCGTCGGACCGCTCCCCCACGCGGACAAATTGATGCGCCACCTTGAAGAGGGGACCTCGGCCGGACGCCTTAAACTCGCTGATTATGTCTTGGCCCTTGATGCCATGCCTCCGGCGTTCGTGGAATCGATGCGGGCGCAATGGGGCAACCCGGAGGCAGCGGTGGACGAAGGCGCATTCACGTTTCCCGTGGTGCGCGCGGAAAATTTGATCGTCGCCTTGCAGCCCGATCGCGGCATTGCCGCAAATCGCAAGGCGGACTATCATAATACGGGGTTGCCGCCGTGCCATTCCTATGTCGCCTTCTATGTCTGGCTCCGCCAGCATGAAAAGATCGATGCGATGATTCATTGCGGCACCCATGGCACGCTTGAATGGCTGCCCGGCAAGGCGGCGGCGCTCGGGGAGGATTGCGCGCCAGAGGCGGTGCTCGGAGCACTGCCGGTCATTTATCCCTTTATCGTCAACAATCCGGGCGAGGCGGCGCAGGCCAAACGGCGCATTTGCGCGCTCACCATCGGCCACATGACGCCGCCTCTCACGCAAGCGGGAAGCCATGGCGTGACGCTCGAAATCGAGGCCTTGTTCGATGAATATGCGATTGCCGAGCCGCTCGACCCCAAGCGCGCGAGGCTCTTGGCACAAGCGATCCTCGCGCGGGCGAAAGAGACAGGATTATTTCAGGATAGCGGGCTGAAGGACGGCGCCGGTCCGGCCGTTGCCTTGCGCCACCTCGATGCCTGGCTTTGCGATCTGAAGGACATGCGGATCGCCGATGGCTTGCATATTTTCGGGCAATCGCCAGAGGCGAGCTTGCGCGATGCGACCGTCGCCGCGCTCACCCAAACCCTTCAGCCGGCGCGCGGCGAAACGGGCGCTAGGGATGATGTATCCGCGCGACTAACCGAACTGATCGATCGCTGCGGGGAAGCGGAACGCGCTTCGCTCCTAGCCGCGCTCGATGGCCGCTTTGTCGCGCCCGGCCCTGGCGGCGCGCCGTCGCGCGGACGCATCGATGTGCTCCCCACGGGGCGTAATCTTTACGGGATCGATCCGCGCGCGGTGCCGACGCGCACCGCCTGGGAGATTGGTCATCGCACGGCCCAGGAGGTATTGAACCGCCATGTCCAGGATCATGGCGACTGGCCGAAGCGGATCGTCATGGACCTTTGGGCGAGCGCCACCATGCGCACCGGCGGCGACGATCTCGCCCAGGCTTTCGCGCTCATTGGCGTCACACCACTTTGGGACAACGCATCCTCGCGAGTCACGGGTTTCAAGATCGTTCCGCCCGCGCGCCTGACGCGTCCGAGGATCGATGTCACCTTGCGGATCTCCGGGTTGTTCCGCGATGTCTTTCCGGGCCAGATCTCTTTGTTCGATCAGGCTGTACGGGCAGTGAGCGAACTCGACGAAGAAGATGACGTGAACCCGCTCGCGGCGGCGCGCAGGCTCGCGCCCGAAATTCCATTGCGGGTTTTTGGCGCGGCGCCCGGCGCCTATGGGATCGGCATCACGCGGGCGATCGATGACGATCCCGCCCTCACGCCGCATGATCTTGGCGCGCGCTATCTCGCCGCCGCCTCGCATGGCTATCGCGGCGCGCAAGGCGAAGGCGTCGTGACCACGGCGTTCGCCGAGCGTGTCGCGACCGCCGATGCCCTCATTCACGTTCAGGACCAGGACGAGCAGGACATTCTCGACGCCGACGCCATGATCGATCATGAAGGTGGCTTTGCGGCCGCCGCGCAAATGCTCGGCAACGATGCGCCCGTCTATCATGTCGCGACAGCGAGACCGGACGTCATCAAGGTGCGTCCGTTGGCGCAAGAAATCGCCCGGGTCGTGCGGGCCCGCGCGAGCAATCCGCGCTGGATCGCCGGGCAGATGCGTCACGGCCATCGCGGCGCCGCCGAAATCGCCGGGACGATCGACCGTATCTATGCTCTCGCGGTGTTGAGCGATGCGGTATCGAGCCAGCATTTCGAGCTTCTGTTCGAGGCGACCCTTGGCACGCCCTCGGTGCGGGATTTTCTCATCGACGCCAATCCGAACGCCGCGCGCGCCATCGCCAAGCGCTTCGAGGAGGCGCTGGCCCGAGGCTTCTGGCGGAGCCGCCGCAACTCGACCCACGCCTGCCTCGCTTTGATGCGGGAGGCGCCCGGATGACCAGCGAGACCATATTGCGCAAAGGCTGGTGTCCCGGCGCGCGGCGGCCGATGCAAGCCAAGGATGGGCTTCTCGTGCGGCTGCGCATCGGCGGCGGAATTGTTCCAGCCGCCACCATGCGCGGGATCGCGCAAGCAGGACGCGCGCATGGGAGCGGACTTTTCGATCTTTCGGCCCGCGCGAATTTGCAAATGCGCGGAGTACGCGGCGAGAGCCTGGCCCTGCTGATCAAAACGCTCGATGGCCTTGGCCTTCTCGACGAGAATGCGGCGGCCGAAGCGGTTCGCAACGTTCTGGTAAGCCCGCTTGCGGGGCTTGATGGGCGAGATGATGTGTCCAGCGCCGCCAAAGCGCTTGAAGCCGCGCTCGCCGCCAACAAGGATTTACACGCATTGCCGGGAAAGTTCGGCTTTCTGATCGACGACGGAAGCGGCCTTTCGCTCGCTGGCGTCCGCGCCGACGTCCGTTTCGATTGGACCGGAGGCAAACAGCCGTTCGCGATCGCGATCGGAGGACACGCCGACGAGGCAATTTTTCTGGGACTCTGCGGGCGAGACGATATCCCCGATATTGCCTCGCGCCTCGCCCGGGCATTTCTGCGACTCGGTTCGCAAATGGCGGAACCGCCGCGCCGGATGCGCGGTCTTATCGAGAGTTGCGGCGCCGGCACGATTGCCGGGCTTGCCGGACTGCGCCCCGGTCCACCCCGAAAGAGCGGCATTATCGAGGAGCCTAATCCGGTCGGATTGCTGCGCTTCAACGAAAGATACTGCTTCGGGGTTGGCGCAGCTTTCGGGCGTCTTGACGCAAATATGCTTGACGCGGCGGCGCGCGCCGCCGAAATTTTCGGTACTGGCGAGATCAGGCTCACGCCGTGGCGCGCACTGATCCTGCCGCATGTTCGAGTACGGCAAGCCGGTGCCATGCGCGCCTATTTTACCGCGCATCAATTCATCGTCGGTCATGAGGACGCGCGCTTGGCGATAGCGGCGTGCGGCGGCGCGTCCACGTGCGAGCGTGGCACCACCGATACCCGCTCCGATGCGTTGGCCTTGACGCCTGTCGCGCGGCAGCTTTGCAAGACGGGCGTCGCGCTGCATGTTTCGGGCTGCGCCAAGGGCTGCGCGCGGCAAGCGGCGACTCCCTTCACCCTCGTCGCTGATGCGGGGCGCTACGATCTTGTCGTGGATGCGACCGGAATTGATGCCGGTACAAACGATGCGAAGCGCCTCGACCTGGCGGCAGCGCGCGAAATACTGGAAACGATGGCGCGGACCGCCGGGCGGAGCGAGCTGGAGAGGCAATGAGCGAGGCATCGAGCCGCTTCACGTACCTGCGCGACGGGGCGGAAATCTACCGCCGCTCCTTCGCGACGATCCGCGCCGAGGCCGATCTCGCCCGCTTCCCGCGAGATGAGGAACTTGTCGCGGTGCGCATGATTCACGCCTGCGGAATGGTGGAGATCGCCGCCGGTCTCGTGTTTTCGCATGGGGCCGTGGCGCAAGCGCGGCAAGCGCTCCGGCAAGGCGCGCCTATCCTGTGCGATTCCAAAATGCTCGCGCGAGGCATTATCGCGGCACGTTTGCCATGCGCAAACGAGATCATCTGCAAGCTTGACGACCCAGCCGTCGCATCGCTCGCGCAAAAACTCGGCACCACGCGCAGCGCTGCCGCGCTCGAACTCTGGCGCGACCGGCTCGATGGCGCGATCGCCGCCATCGGCAATGCGCCGACCGCCTTGTTTCACCTGCTCGACATGCTGGACGAAACGTTTGCGCGGCCTGCCTGCATCGTCGGAATGCCGGTCGGCTTCGTCGGCGCGGCGGAATCGAAAGAAGCGCTCATCGCCGATGCCCCGGCGCCTTTCGTTACCCTTAAGGGACGCAAGGGAGGCAGCGCCATGGCCGCCGCCGCCTTGAACGCGATCGCGAGCGAAGCCGAATGAGCGGTTTTTCCTCTTCGAACGGCCGCCTCTTCGGCGTCGGCCTCGGTCCCGGCGATCCAGACCTCGTGACGATCAAGGCCACGAAGATCATCGGTGCCGTTCCGGTCGTCGCCTATTTCGCCAAAAAAGGCGCGCCCGGAAAAGCCCGCGCCATCCTCGATCGCTGGGTGGGCGATACATGCCTCCAATTGCCGTTGCTCTATCCGTTGACGACGGAAACGCATTTTTGCGACCCCGCCTATAGGCAAGAACTGCGCGCCTTCTATACAAAGGCGGAAGGTGCCGTCTCGACGCATCTTCTGGCGGGCCGCGATGTCGCTCTCGTTTGCGAGGGCGACCCGCTTTTCTATGGGTCCTTCATGCATCTTTATGTCCGGTTGAAAGATCGCTTCTGCGTCGAGATCGTCCCCGGCGTCACCGGCATGTCGGGGTGCTGGAGCGCGGCAAAGGCGCCGATGGCCTGGGGCGACGACGTCTTGAGCGTTCTACCGGGCACCCTTGCGCACGCGGCATTGGTCCGTCATCTCGGTGCAGCCGATGCGGTGGTCATCATCAAGATCGGCGCCAATCTGGCGAAAATCCGCGCGGCGATCGTCGAGGCTGGACGCCTCTCGACGGCAATCTATGTCGAACATGGCACCAGCGAAACCGAAACTATCGTTCCGCTTGCCGTCAAGACCGGCGATCGTGCGCCCTATTTTTCTTCGATTCTCATTCCCGGCGAAGGCAGGCGCCCATGACTGCGCCCGGGACGTTGCGGATTGTCGGCGTTGGCCCCGGGGGCGACGCATGGATCACGCCCGAAGCCTCGCACCTTATCGCGAATGCAACTGATCTTGTCGGCTACGCGCCCTATCTCGAACGGCTTCCTCGCAAACAAGGGCAGACGCGCCATCAAACCGGCAATAGGGTCGAAATGGAGCGCGCGCGCCATGCGTTGCGCCTGGTCGAGGATGGACGCTATGTCGCCCTCGTCTCCGGGGGCGATCCGGGCGTATTCGCGATGGCGGCGGCCGTTTTCGAGGCAATCGAAGAGGGCGAACCTGGCTGGCGCGACATCGACGTCGCGGTTAGCCCCGGAATCTCGGCGTTGCAAGCGGCGGCGGCGCGGACGGGCGCGCCCTTGGGACACGACTTCTGCGCGATTTCCCTGTCCGACAATCGCAAACCCTGGTCGTTGGTGGAACAGCGGCTCGCGGCGGCGGCAAACGCGGATTTCGTGATCGCGCTCTACAACCCCGCGTCGGCCGCGCGGCCGCGCCGCATCCATGACGCTTTCGCGCTGCTGCGTGGTCTCAAGGGTGCTTCGACACCGGTTGTTTTTGCCCGCGCGGTCGGACGCGAGGATGAACACATTTTTATAGAGACGCTGGCCGGCGCCAACCCTGGTCTCGCCGATATGAGCACGCTGATCATCGTCGGCTCCAGCGAAACCCGTATCGTTCCACGCCGCGGCGGCACGCCGTTCGTCTATACCCCGCGCGGCAAGGCCGCCCGATGACGGAGGATCAAGGTCATGGCTTCCGCCGGATCGTGCAAGACCGGTCCAAAGGCCTGTTGCGGCCGGGCGACCATGACGACCGGCAGCCCCAGATGACGCGCCGCGCGGACTTTGGCGAACGCCGCCTCGCCACCGCTGTTCTTGCTAACGACCACATCGATCGCAGCTTCGCGCAAAAGCTTGTCCTCCGCTTCAACCGCGAAGGGGCCGCGCCCAAGGACTACACGATGACGCGGCAGGCCCGCGGCAAGCATGAGGGGCTCAATCGTGCGAATAAGATAGAAATGCTGGGGCGCCGCCGCGAAGGCCCCGATTTGCAGCCGCCCGATCGTCAGAAAAACGCGCTTCGGTTCACGCCCGAGCGCGGCGGCGGCGGCAGCCATATCGGCGGCATCAATCCAATGATCGCCCGGCCGCGCAACCCACGCCGGGCGCGACAAAACAATAAGCGGGATATTCGCCCCCGCGGCCGCGATCGCCGCATGGCGCGACATTTGTTCGGCGAAAGGATGCGTGGCGTCCACGAGGACATCGATTTGCTCGGCTTCGAGATAGGCTTGGAGGCCGTCCACGCCGCCAAACCCGCCGGTCCGATAGGGAATCTTTGGCGCGCCCGGCGCCGTGGTGCGGCCGGCGAAGGACAGCATGGACCAAATATCGTTCCTGTCCGCCAGAAGAACAGCGAGCTTGCTCGCCTCAAAAGTCCCGCCAAGCACGAGAACCCGCATCGCCCGTCTCCCGAGCTTTTGCTCTCGCCGCCATGACTGCCCCTTCTCACGAAAAATGGTTGTCGCTGATCGGCATCGGGGAAGACGGCATCGAGGCTCTTTCTCCTGCCGCGCGGACGCTGCTTGCGCAAGCCCATTTGGTCGTGGGCGGCGCCCGCCACCTCGCGCTTGCCGGCCCGCTCCTGGCCAAAACCATGACCTGGCCTTCGCCGCTTGCCGATGCGATCCCGGAAATTCTCGCCCGGCGAGGCTCGCCCGTCTGCGTCCTCGCCTCGGGCGATCCATTCTTTTACGGCGTTGGAACCTTGCTCGGCGCCCATTTCGGGCCACAAGAAATGCAGTGCTTTCCGGCCCCTTCGGCTTTCAGCCTCGCTGCGGCACGGCTCAACTGGAGCCTGCAAGATTGTTGCCTCGTGTCGCTGCATGGACGCGCCTTCGAGCGGATTATTCCGGCGCTGCAACCGCACGCGAAAATCCTATGCCTGTCATGGGACGAAACTACGCCGCCGCGCCTTGCAAAACTCCTTTGCCAGAGAGGCCTCGGCCAATCGCGGATCGCCGTGATGGAGGCGATGGGAGGCGCGAGGGAGCGTGTGCGGGCCGGCACGGCCGAGGCATTCGCGATCGACGCTATCGATCCCTTGAACATCGTCGCGCTCGAAATTGCCGTGACGGCGCAATCGCGCATGCTTCCGGTCGCAAATGGTCTTGCCAATTCCTGGTTCGAAACGGACGGCCAGTTCACCAAGCGGGAGGTCCGCGCCGTGACGCTTTCGTCGCTGGCGCCAAGGCGCGGCGAGCTTTTGTGGGATGTCGGCGCCGGGTCCGGATCGATCGCGATCGAATGGCTGCTCAGCGATCCCGCCAATCGCGCGATCGCGATCGAGGCGCGGGCCGATCGCGCAAGCCTCATCTCGCGCAATGCCGCGAGCCTTGGCGTCCCCCATATCGAGATTGTCGCCGGCCGGGCGCCGGAGGCCTTCGCGACTCTCCCACAACCGCAGGCGATTTTCATCGGCGGCGGCGCAAGCATTGCAACTCTCCTCGACGCGGCCTATGCCGCCCTGCCGCCCGGCGGCAGGCTTGTCGTCAATGCGGTGACGCTAGAGGCCGAGGCGGAGCTTATCCGCCGGTGCAAGGCGCAGGGCGGGGACCTGGTACGGATAGAAATTGCCCGCGCGAATCCTCTCGGCTCCTATCAAGCCTGGCGTCCGGCCCTGCCGGTCACGCAATGGTCCGTGAGGAAGCGGTGACGGCTACCGGGCGCGGCGCCGCGGCGCAAGTCTGGAGATAATCGTCGACAAGCTCTTGAAAGGTCTGTTCAACTTTGCTGGCGCTGTCACATTCCGCGACGATCAGGTCATCGATGTGCAGAATCTGAAGTACCAGCGTTCCGTCTTCGAAAGAAACGGATCCTTGAAAATCTTTGTATTTTAGGACCGTCATAGCTCGCCTCTTTGTTCCAAATCGTCCCGTAGGCGTTTCACCATTCCAGGCCTCATCTCTCCGTCATGGGGCTATCGTGATGGATCATGGGAGTACCGTGCTTGGAGCCGCCATCAACATCGCCCGCGCACTGTGCTCTTCGTTCTCCGTATAAGGTATCCATTTCGTGTGAACGTCGTGGGATGCGATACCCTCATACACGCCGTTCACGCTTACCGGCACTTTTGTCCCTGAAGCAAAAGTACCCATTCCCTTCACCCTGAAAGGAAGAGTAATCGTGCTTTCGCTCCATGTGACCTGCCCGATGACGCCTTTCCCTGGCTGCACCACGACCGGCAGGCTAATCGTCTTTGTCTCCGAGTTTGTCTTTGTCTCATTCCATTCGAACCCTTGCGTTAGTTCCGCAGACGCTTCCACCTTCCCCTCGACTATGCTCGGAACGCCGCATTTAAAAGTCGTTTTTGTTCCTATCTTGAGAGTGGTTGACGTCTTCCAGCCCTTTGCCGTTGTCTCGGTATAGGATAGGGTTAACGTCACCGATTGATTGATATCAGTCTTATTTATTGCGGTGTTCGAAGCAGCACGTTTTGGCTCACCGTTTGGCTTTACTATTGCGTTTTTGAGATCATACTCCATCTTAGTGAGTGCGATATTCTTTTGGTCTAGCCTGTCAGTTGGGCCGGTCTTAAATGCCGGACTCTCGTTAATATCCCCATTAGGCTTTATGCAAAAGTTCCCGTCATCCTGCATTACTGCCCAATAGGGTTTGCCTGGGACATTCGTACCCGTAGCCCAAAGGGCAACCGCGCCCGCGTATACAACGAAATTTCCGTCGTCCTGCATGACTGCACTAAACGTTCCAGGGAGCGTGACTGACGGTGCGCTTAGCGATGCTCGGTAACCCTTTACACCGTACAGATTCCACATCGATACACTGCCCGGATTACTACTTTCCCACCAGTCTCCTCTATAAATGACGAAATTGGCGTCCTCCTGCATAACTGCATAAAACAGGCCGTTTTTCGATCGAAGATACTCGTTAGTGTTTAGCCTTTCGCCGGAACGCAAACACCATTCCCGATGTGCCATCGTATCCATCCTTTCGATCCTGCCCACCGGGCCGCCGTCGCCCGTTCGCCGGCAGGATTACCACTCAAGACGGTTAAGAAGTTATGTTAGTTGGTAGCGGACAGTCAAGCGGAAGGCAGGGGCGCGGAACCCGCGTAGACGGTCTCGGGGTTGGTTGGACTCTGCCAGGCTTTGCTATGCGGACGTGGCGAGGTTTCCGGCGTGCCAGTTCGCGAGCCCGCGGCGTGAGCCGATTGCAAAAAGCCGGGCCAGGGTTCATGAATTGCCGCTAGCCCTGCCGCCCGCGGCCGTTGGAAGCCACGAAAGCGCACAGCATGACACATCGAGAGACCGGCCCGTTCCTCCGGCACGATTGGACCACGGATGAGATTATCGCGATTCACGATTTGCCGCTGCTCGATCTGATCGCAGAGGCGAACCGCGTTCACCGGCTTTTTCACGACGTCAGCGACGTCCAAAAGGCGAGCCTCCTCAGCATCAAGACCGGCGGCTGCCCTGAGGATTGCGCCTATTGTCCGCAATCCGCGCATCATCGCGAGGTTCATCTCGACAAGGCCGATATGATGGAAACGGAGACCGTGCTTGCCGCCGCCGTCCGCGCGAAGGCGGCCGGAGCCGATCGTTTTTGCATGGGCGCGGCCTGGCGGAATGTGCGCGACGGAGAGGCGTTCGACGCGGTTCTCGATATGGTGCGCGGCGTTCGCGCGCTCGGGATGGAGGCCTGCGTGACGCTCGGCATGTTAACCGCGCACCAGGCAGAGCGGCTGAAAGGGGCGGGGCTGACGGCCTACAATCACAATCTCGACACGAGCCCCGAATTCTACCAAAGCATCGTGACGACGCGGACCTACGGGGACAGGCTCGCAACCTTGCGGGCGGTGCGGGCGGCCGGGCTGCAAATGTGCTGCGGCGGCATCATCGGCATGGGAGAGGCCGTCAGGGACCGGGCATCCATGCTGCAAATATTGGCCGGGTTCGATCCGCATCCCGAAAGCGTGCCGATCAATGCGCTGGTTCCGGTCGCGGGCACCCCGCTCGGGCAAAGTGAAAGAATCGACGCAATCGATTTCGTGCGGATGATCGCCGCCGCGCGGATCGTTCTCCCAGCCGCGAGAGTCCGCCTTTCCGCCGGCCGCTCCGTTTTGAACCGGGAGGCGCAAATACTTTGCATGGTCGCCGGGGCGAATTCGATCTTTTATGGTGAAGCCTTGCTGACGACGCCCAATGTTGCCGAGAAAGAGGACGACGCCCTGTTTGCCGCGCTCGCGCCGCCGCGTGGAAAAATTCGTCCGTCCCTGAACATCGAGATGGTTCCGGAAACATGAATAAAAGGCTCGCCAAAATCGCCTTTTTGGTTGTGGCCTTGGCGGCCGCCGCCGCCTTCGTTTGGACCCGGCGCGAATATGTTTGGGCCCGCTACGCGTATCAGCGTGCACTTGCTCGTCAACCGGAGTCAATCGAAACGACTCTCGAAAGGATCAAGCTCCCGCCGGGGTTCAAGATCCGCCTTTATGCGCTGGTGCCCGGCGCGCGTCACATGGCGGTTGGCCCGCAAGGCAAGGTAATTTTCGTTGGCACGGCGGACACGAAGATTTTCGCGGTGACTGTTGACGCCGCCTCGGATGTCGCGGGCGGGGTCTCGGAATTCGCGCCCGCGATCGAGAAGAACGCGCCGAACGGAGTTTGCTTCGGCAAGGACGGCGTGCTTTATGTCGCCGAAATCAATCGGGTTCTATCGTTTCCCCGCGCCGAGGAGGATTACCAAGACCCTTCCGTCAGGGCCAAGGCCATAGTCGAGCAAGACAAGCTCCTTCCGGTCGAGGACGCGCGTCCCCCTCATAACGCGCGGGTCTGCCGCGTCGGCCCCGACAACAAGCTCTACATAGCCTTGGGGCAACGTTACAACGTGCCACCGAAAACAAAAATGGACGAGTTCAACAAATGGGGAATTGGCGGCATCATCAGAATGAACCTGGACGGCACCGGCCGCGAGGTTTTCGCACGCGGCATTCGTAATTCGGTGGGCATGGATTTCAATCCGAAAGACGGGATCTTGTGGTTCACCGACAATCAGGTCGATCGGATGGGCGACGACATTCCGCCGGAGGAATTGAATCGCGCGCCCACGGCCGGCCTTAATTTCGGCTTTCCCTGGTACGGCGGCGGCCACATCCGCACTGAAAAATATAAGAACGAGACGCCGCCGGAAGGCCTCGTGTTCCCCGAGATTGAAACCCCCGCCCATGCCGCCGATCTCGGCATGACATTTTATACGGGCACGAACTTTCCGGCAAAATACAGGGGCGGGATTTTTTTCGCCCAGCACGGATCGTGGAACCGAACTGTCCCCATCGGCGCGCGGGTCAGTTTTGCCTCGCTGAAACCCGATGGCACAGGTGACAAGGCGGAAGTTTTCGCGGAGGGCTGGTTAAACAAGGATGGCAGCTTTGCGGGCCGCCCGGTGGACGTGGCGCAACTCCCCGACGGCTCGCTCATCGTCTCCGACGATTGGGTCGGCGCTTTGTACCGGATCACCTATGAAGGATATGAAGGCGCCATCCCGCCCAAATGATCCGCGACGGTGCAAATATCCTTGTCGCCGCGGCCAGAGATTTGTACCGATTAGCGCATGCGGCAATGCGCCTACGGCGTCCAGCCAGTCTTGAACCCAAGCGCCTTGGTCATGGCGAACGTATTGCAGCAGACGATTCCCATGGTGGTGCACACATCCGGGATCCGGCGATTCTGTCGCTGCTTGCGCGGCGCCGAAACCTCGGTCGTCACGACGCAACGATCGGCTGGCGACGCCAGCGCGTATGCTATTAAGAACGGATCGCGACCGATCTGAATAACCTCGTCGTCTGTCAGGTCCGGCGCGTACCCATCGTTGATCACGCGGGCAACGAGGTCCGCGTCAACCTTTTCGTCGAAGAGGATGGCAGCCTTGACCTCGGCCGCTTTAATCCAGCCGAACAGCAGGTCTTTCTCCTCGTCCGTGCTGCCGTCTTTCACCTCTTCGTAGTTTTCGAGCGGCATCTTCAGGTCGCCGCCGCCGCCCTTATGGACAAGCCAAGCCCAAAATTCGGGAACGCTATCGATGGGATAGTACAGATTGTGTGCGGTGATGAGAACGTTGGCATCGAGCAGGTAGAGCATCGCTTGCCTACGGGGCCTGTCCGCCAGATTGGCCGACGGTGCTCAACAGAGGCGCGACGCTTCTCGGCTTTACGCCCAGCACTTGGCTTGCCTTCGTCGGTGTAAGCGCACCATCGCTCATGTTCCGTGACACGAAATGCAATAGCGCGGACCCCAGACGGTGCCGACGAACAATGTAATAGTTCGGGCCGGTGCCGTCCTTTTGACGTTCGCGCGTGCCGTCACGGCTCTGGCGCCATTGGGCCAGAAACCGGCCTGTCAGCGCGCGCCACGTGTTGTCGGTGAGCGAACCGGCCCGCGATAGGCTGTAGGCGACCATGGAGCGGCTCAGGTGTCGCTCGTCGGCAAACTCACCGATTCGCCGCACAGCCGTTTCAATATCGGTGTTGACATCGACGCCAACGAGAGCGAGTTCATTGGCCGGCAGCAGGAAGCTTCCCGCGACATCGTTGCAAAACTTCTCGATCTGCGCGTCGGCGAATACCCCACTCACGCCTGTCGTGCCAAGCCAAAGGTGTGCGAGCTCGTGGATCAACGTGAAAGACCAAGCCGACCTCGCATCTTGATCGTTGAGAACGATGAAAGGTGCGACATCATCCGCCAGTGCGAAACCGCGAAACGCCTCGACGTCGATCGCCGTGTGGTGGCTTCCGAGATTGCCCATCAACAAGACGAAAATACCGGCTCCCTCGAACTCTTGACCGCAGGAGCGCGAACGCACTTTCCGGTGACGCTTGCGTCCTGAATTCAAATACGTCTATTCGTATTATTTCTCGGATAGACGCGAGCACCGCGCCGACACCATCGCCCATATTCATCGATCCGATGAACGGTAGTGGCTTGGCCTCTTCTTCGTCGACAAGCACATCGCGAACCATACTTTGTCGCGCGCGAATATCGCGGACCAGCGCATCGACGAGTGCCTCCGCGTCGGTGTGGCGATTTGGGATATTGCGGAAGTCCTCGCCCCTATCACCCTTGCGCGGCCGCGCGCTCATGTAAAAAATGACGAGGGGACGCCGGTAATGTTGAGCCATCTTCAAAAGAAGCGGTCGGCTAGGCTCCACTTCGCCTGCTTCGATTGCCGCTAGCCGGTTCACGGCCGGAACGCCCCGAGCGTCGCCAATTCCGAGCTTATGCACGGCTTCGCTGGGCGACAACCCGGCGGTTTCGCGCGCCCAACTCAGTATCTCGTGGTTCACCTTTGGCATTCTCAGATTCTTTGCACGCGAAGGGTACTCAGGGCGAGCATTTTTCCCGAACCCCCTAAGCCGCCCCCCTTGTAATGTATGCCGCCGAGACACTAGCTGACTCGGCTAGGCACGGGACCGCTCGGAATTGGGCGGTTCTTTCCCGCGTCTGAATATATGATAATACTTTTCATCAGATTATTTCGGTCGGGGCGCGGGTCATCGCCACTTCACTGAAACCCGCTACACGGCGGACAAGATGGAAGATTTCGCAGAAGGGGGGGATTTGCTATGAAGGGAACGAAGGCGCCATGCCGCCCAAATGATCGGCGACGGTGAAAATGTCCTTGTCGCCGCGCCCCGAAATATTCACCACCAGCAAATGATCCTCGGGCTTTTGCGGGGCGAGTTCGACCACCTTGGCCAGCGCATGCGCCGGTTCGAGCGCCGGGATGATTCCCTCCAGCTTCGCGCAAAGCTGAAACGCGGCGAGCGCCTCCGCGTCCGTGGCGGAAAGATAAGTTACCCGCCCCGTCTCCTTCAGCCAGGCGTGTTCGGGACCGATGCCCGGATAGTCGAGCCCGGCCGAGATCGAATGCCCCTCCTCGATCTGCCCGTCGGCATTCATCAGCAAATAGGTCCGGTTGCCATGCAACACGCCGGGCCTGCCGCCGGCGAGCGAGGCGGCGTGCTTTTTGTCGAGACCGAAGCCGGCCGCCTCGACGCCGAAAATCTCCACGGAAGGATCGTCGAGAAAGGGATGAAACAGGCCGATCGCGTTGGAGCCGCCGCCGATACAGGCAAACAGCGAATCCGGGAGCCTGCCTTCCGCACGCTGCATTTGCGCCTTTGTTTCCTCGCCGATCACGCATTGAAAATCGCGGACCATGGCGGGATAGGGATGCGGCCCGGCCACCGTGCCGATGCAATAGAACGTGTCCGCGACATTGGTGACCCAGTCGCGCAAGGCCTCGTTCATCGCGTCCTTCAGGGTCCTGGCGCCCGATTCGACCGGCACGACCTTGGCGCCGAGCAGGTTCATGCGAAAGACATTGGGCTTTTGCCGCTCGACATCGACGGAACCCATGTAGACGACACAGTCGAGCCCGAAGCGCGCGCAAGCGGTCGCCGTCGCGACGCCATGCTGGCCCGCTCCCGTCTCGGCGATGATGCGGGTTTTGCCCATCCGGCGGGCGAGAAGAATTTGACCAAGCACATTGTTGATCTTGTGCGCACCGGTGTGGTTCAGTTCCTCGCGCTTGAAGTAGATTTTTGCGCCGCCTGGCCTACCGGAAGCGGCGGCCTTTTGGCGGACATAGAAGGTCATGCGCTCGGCGTAATAAAGCGGGCTAGGCCGCCCGGCGTAATGGGCAAGCAGATTGTCGAGTTCGGCCTTGAAGGCGGGATCCGTCTTGGCGGCGTTGTAGTGTTTCTCGAGATCGAGGATCAGCGGCATTAGTGTTTCGGCCACGAACCTGCCGCCGAAGATGCCGAAATGCCCGGTTTCGTCGGGGCCAGTGCGAAACGAATTGAGAGCTGGAGGCACCGCGTCCGCCTTTACGTGCTTAACGTTCGATCAGGATCTTTCAGGGCGAATTTGACCGGCACCGCTTCGGCGCGCCGCAGTATTAGCCGACCCGCGCGGACGGACCAAGCTTTTCGGCGGCCCTGCGGACTGCCGCGATGAAAGCCGCGATCTTGTTCCTATCCTTGACGCCTGGCGCACTTTCAACCCCCGAGGAAACATCGACACCCGGCGCGCCGGTTTGGGTCAGCGCGTCCGCCACGTTGCCGGCGTCGAGGCCGCCCGCGAGGAGCCATGGCTTTCTGGTTTCGATCGTGCCAAGCAAGCTCCAGTCGAAGCGGGTCCCGCTGCCTCCAGCCCGTCCGCCGGCGCGGGGCGGCTTGGCGTCGAACAGCAGGAAATCGGCCACCCCATCGAAGACCGGCACTAGCGCGAGGTCGGCGGGCTCAAGGATCCCGATCGCCTTCATCACTGGAAGGCCGAAACGGGCACGAATGGCGGCGACCCGTTCGGGGGATTCGCATCCATGCAGTTGAAGGAGCCCCGGATCGAGCGCTTTGATCGCCGCCGCGAGCAAGGCATCGCCGGCATCGACCGTCACCAAGACCTTGCACGTCCGGCGCGCGGCCCGCCGGCCGAGATTTGCGGCCAGCGCCAAGGAGACATGCCGCGGACTCTTGTCAAAAAAGACAAAGCCGGCCATGTCGGCGCCGCACGCGAGCGCCGCGTCGAGCCCGGCTTCCGTCGCGAGGCCGCAGATTTTGACGATGACGCTCATCGGCCTGCCCTGCCGGCATCGATCGAGGGGGATGGTTAGTTTATACCATGGCCGCGCGGTTTTGCTCGCCTCGCGGGCCAGCCTCGACGTTTTCAGCAGGCTTTATCGTGGAAAGGTCATGTAATCTTCTGTTTTTCGCCCGGCCGGAGACGCGATAGCCGCGCGACTTCCGCCCGCAAGGAGTCCATCTCGCGTCTCGCCCGGCGCGCGGCGCGGCGGTGCTTGCCTTGTTCGAACCAGATCGCGGCGCCGCCGAAAATAACCCCAACCATGCTCGCAACCCCTATGACAATGAAAAGCCGCACGGTGATTTGAGTGCCCCCTGGTCCGGGCCCGGCAAAAGGATCGAGGTTTATGGTCACGTCATGGCGGTTGGCCACCAGCAAAGCGATCGTGGGAAGCGCGAGCAGAGCCAGAAAAAGAAGTTTCAAAAATCGCGTCATTTGCGTCCGCCGATGAATTCGCGCGCGTTCACAGCGCGCTTCTAGATGATTTTTCGCAAGTTGTTAAGATCCAGGGGGATGCCCGAAGCCAAGGAAAAAGCCGGGCCGATTGGGAGGGGGCCCGCGCTCCTCTCGCGGCCTGGTCAAGGCTTTATACGCGAGCAATCGAACATTCGGCGTGCAATTTCGAGCGGCAAACTTCAGCCGCCATAACCTTGATTTAAGCGCTCGCGCATCTCCTTGCCGGTCTTGAAAAAGGGAACTGTCTTTTCGTTCACCGGAACATGCGCCCCGGTGCGCGGATTGCGGCCAACCCTTGCGTCCCGGCGTTTCACCGAGAAGGCGCCGAACCCACGCAGTTCGACCCGGTCGCCGCGCGACAGGGCGCCGGTGATTTCATCGAGAATTGCATTGACGATTTTTTCCACATCGCGGACGTAGAGATGCGGATTACGGTTGGCAATCCGCTGTACGAGCTCGGATTTGATCATCGGTCCCGTCCCCCAATTTTTTGTCCATACCTAACCCCGGGCCCGCCGGGCTTCAGTTGGCGCCGCCAACTTGCCAAATCGAAACAAGGCCGTCAAGCATACGCTCTTGCGCGGCACTCGCGGCACGATCGAGTGCGCCGCTCAGCCCGCCAAGCCCGAGGAATTCCGCGGCCCGCGCGGAAAAGCTCAAGATCCCCAGCCGTTCCAGGGTCCGTTCCTGTTTCCAGTCCCGCACCGGCAGACCCTTGGGAATATTTTTTTCCTGCTCCAGCCACTCGATGGCTTCGCGCTCGCCGCCGAGGCGATCGACGAGATGCAGATCGACTCCTTGGCGGCCGGTAAAGACCCGTCCGTCCGCGACCACCGCCAGCTGCTCATCGGTCATCTTCCGGCGCTCCTTCACGAGCGATTTGAACCAGGTGAAACTGTCGCCGACGAGCGCGGCGAGCGCGGCGCGCGCCTCCGGACTCGTTGGCTCGAACCCGTTCGGCGAAGCCTTCAGCGGGGAAGACTTCACGTCCTCTATTTTCACCCCAACCGTGTCGAGCAATTTGGCGAAGTTCGGATATTGAACGAGGACGCCGATCGAACCGACCAGCGCATTTCCCAGCGCGACAATCCGGTCGGTCCCAAGGGCGGCAATATAACCGCCGGAGGCGGCCATGCTCCCGACCACGGCAACCGTCGGTTTCTTCGCCGAGAGACGGCGGATCGCATCGTAGAGCAGCTCCGCTCCCGAGGTCGTGCCGCCGGGACTGTCGATCGAAATCAGAACCGCCTCGGCGGCTTTGGAGTCTTCTATTTTCTGGATCAGTTTCAGGGTTTCGCGATCGCCGATGATGATGCCTTCGACGGCGACCCTCGCGATATGCGGCGTGAAACCCAAGGACCCCTCCGGTCCAAGCAGGCGCTGGCTCGCGATCGCAACGCCCAGGATCACCGCCGCGACGGCGGCGATTCGCCAATAGGACAATTTTCGCCGCAAAATACGGCGCTCGGCGAGATAATCCGCGAAAAGACGCGCAGCCATGGCACTCCAGGGGTTCGGGTTTCGACGAGCGGACCGGTCCGCGCCGACGGCTCGGATTTAAGCCGGTATCAAAGCAGATTTGTGTCGATTGGACAACCGCCGTCGCGGCCGCAATTGGCGCGCTCGATCTTGCCCGGCGCTTATTTTCGCTTTTCCAGCGGCCGGCGCAAATGCGAGAGCGGACCCAACAATCTCTCCCGGCGCGTGCCGGTCCAGGATCGTTCCCGCGAGAAGCCTGACGCAGCAACGCCGTAAGGGTTTATCGGCATTATTGCGGTATTATGGCGCAACTGCCACAAGAATTTCTAGCCGGTCGTCCCCAGCTTTCGTGGCATGGCCGAGCCTCACGTTATAGCCGCCCTTCGCCTCAAGCGCGCTGAAATCAGCGGCCACATTCACGACCTCGACAAACGGATCGCGCGCCAGCGGGCGAATCTCGCAAATTTGGATGCCACGATCCGTCTCTTTTCACCTAGCACAAACCCCGATGCAATCCCTCCCAAGCGCCCCTATCGGCGCACGCGGTACTTTGCTCATAATGAACTGTCCCGGCTTACGCAAGACGCTCTACGGACGGCTCCTGGGTCGCTCACGGCGGCTGAAATAGCCGCTGCCATCATGCAGGCAAAGGGAATGCCTCCCAGCGATGCGGCGTTTAAGGAAATCGTAGCAGCGCGGGCGCTTACCGTGTTGCGGCGGCTCGCGAAGCGTGGGGCAGCGGTGAAATCAGGGGCGAGCCGGAACGCTCAATGGGCGCTTCCATTTGATACCAGGATAGATTAGATTAGGAGGTGACCGGCGGGGCTGCAACCCCGCTTGGGTCGATCGATGACCGCTCATCGTGAGCCTATAGGCTACACGAAATGGGAGCGCTTGTCCATCATGAAGTTTGTAAATGTCTATTCGCATGGCAAACGCCGCAATCATTTGGACTTTCGCCGGTGTTCTTGCGGCCGCATGCTTCGCGCGGGGGCATAATATGCGAGATACCTCTCACGAGCTTGCTGAACTGATTTGGTACACGTCCGGGGCGTTATTCCTTGTTGGTGGCGCGCTTTTGTGGATATCTATGGAGAGCGAAGTAATGATACAGCAACGTATTGTCTTAGGTATAGTAGGCGCAATATTCGGGGCTCTTGCCGTGATTTCTGTTGGTGAAATGGTCCGTCCATCTGGGGCCGAGGCACAGTCAGCGTCTAATCAACCATACAAGAATGAGGCTACACCAATGGCTACCGAAAATGATCTTAATAGCGTGACTGGCACTACTATAATTGGGAATAATCAGGGCGGTGCTGCTGCTGAGGTATTATCTTCTGGAAGCCCCGGACAGCCATCTGTAGGGATGGACATTACGGCAAGCGGTGCGCCAGGACAAAACGTTACCGGATTGAAAGTAATACAAAATGGACCAGGAACAGGCTTGAGGGTAATTCAGAATGGCCCGGGGGTGGGTGTACGCTCAACAGTCATTGTTGGTCCAGACAACAAGTGACGACTATCAATCCTCATGCCGCTCGGCGCCGCTGCCAATAGCCGCAGAAATCCACAGATGGTCCGCGCCTCATCGCCAGCCCTGAAACCATGTCAACTTGATCGCCATTCAACTCGCGGCGATGGTCTTCGCGCCATGACGCCTCTTGCGCGTACCGAAGCAAATAAGGCCCGGCGATATGGTGATGGTGGCCGGCCTCGGCGCGGCGCATGCGGCTGAAAAATTCTTCTGCCCAATTCGTGCAAGCGCCGTCGAAGCTATAAGCTTCCTCGTGATTGACGCGCTTCATTTCGTAGGTGGCGTGCAACGCATCCCAAGAGCTACCTTCGTCCGCATTGACGATCGTTCCCTTGGCGATGCGCGAGCGGATGAATGAAAGGGCCTGCCCTTCGGTGCGGAACACGGCCGGAAGCGAGCGGCCATTGCGCTCACGGATAATCACGACAGCCTTACGCTTGCCGCTTTGATTGCGGGCGAGACGGCGATCCCGGCGGTTCTCTCTTAGGTTCGCCGGCTTCACATAGCCGCCGAAATAGCCGCCGTCGATTTCTGCGACCTTGCCTTCGCCTCCAAGTTTGCGGCCCTTCATTTCTTCGGCCATGGCCTCGCGAAGCTTATGGAGCAACACGAATGCGGCCTTATAGGACAAGCCAAGGTCACGCGAGATTGCCAGCGCGCTCTTGCCCTTCACTTCATTGCAAAAGATCGCGATGGCCGCGAGATAGCCGCGCAACGGGAGCTTGTGGAACGCAAAGAGTGTCCCGCTTGTAATCGTGAAATCCTCGCGGCAGGCCCGGCAACGGAACCGGAGCAAGCCATTTGGGCGCCGGCACTCATAGGCGTTCAAGCCGCCGCAATGAGGGCAAACAGGAGCGCCGTCTGTTTCAGGCCAGCGAACCTTACGAAACATCGCCTCGGCTTCCGTATCCGTCATGCGGAACACCTGAGCGAGGCTCAGGGTCTTGGCAGGGCGCGAAAGGAGGAAATGTTGCAAGGTGTCGCCTCAGGCCGTTAGGTGTCATATTAAACACCTTTCCGGACTTGTCAACACCTAAAGTGTCGCATATACTCCTTTTGTTTTAGGAGCGACACTTATGGGCCTAGCAAAATCTGAACAGGAAATTGCCGAACGAACTTCCCGCTTTCTCAAGGCGGAGCTGAAGCGCGCTGGCGTAACATACTTGGAACTGGCCAAGCGCCTCAAAAAGCACGGCCTGCCAGACGAAACACAAGATTCGATCAAAGCCAAGCTCAAACGCGGAACGTTTGCGGCAACATTCCTGCTTGCATGCCTAGCGGCGCTGGAGCTTGATGGCGTAAGGTTGGAGGATATTTAAAATTTATTGGGCTATCTTCCAGGTCGCAGTTATTGCCGATAGAACGCGATCCACTGAAGGCTTTAGTGGATTGATCTTTCGGGCATACTCAGAGACTATTACTCCGTAAAATTGGCTGTTCATGTTCATGTATTGAAGGAAATATTCTTCGTTCTGATGCATTTTTTCATTCAATAAATTTATTATTGACTTTACATTCAAATTTATGATTTCTGCTAATGCAATAACCTCTTTTTTAACAGATTCTAGAATAAGTGTTGAATTTATAAATTTAGTAAACATTTTTATGGACTGTTGATACTTTGCTGTTGTAACTATAAAAAGTACGTCGTGCGCTTCAGCTTCGATATGAACGCCAGATTGCCCAATGCTATAATGACCTTCCTTTGCCAACATAACCATTTCTCTATCCCCCTCTGAGTAATTGTAATATTGAAACTCTTCCCACTTCCCGGCACGAATAAATATAATTTTTATATTTAGAATTTCGATATTTCTAGTAAGCATATGCGGAATATCGAACAACATTCGTATACCCATCTCATCGTTGCCATTTAAGAAATCTTTTAGTTCTTTCATTTCGGCGAATTGTTCCTGGACTACTAATGGATGCGGCTCAGATCTCGTTGCCTTCGCATTCTCCTTTTGATGGTCACGAATAATAGTATGATCTACAGTTCTGTCGCTATTTTCTCGCGTCTTCCAAAATAACCATAACCCGATGATCGGCAATGCGATTGTCGGTCCCCAATGAATAATCTGATCCGGCGTGATGGTATCAATAATCGGGGCCATCATGCGTGACCCACGATCATAGAAAAGTGACCTAATAAATTCCCAAAGCCATTGCCACCCGGCTCCGGCCAAAAATGATACAACACCCCAAAAACGCTTCCACATGCTCGCGACTTTGCCCTCGCTTGCATGATTCCGCAATGGCTACTCTGGCATTGGCTAGTGGGAAGCGCGATCCGCGCAGCGGCGCTCATATAGCGCCATGCTTTAGGCTTGTGGCAGGTGCGCCATAATACCGGGAATTAGCAATAAACATATAGATAATCACTAAAATAGTTATTATGCGTTAATATAAAAGTTTATACGAGTTACTAAATACTTTTCAAGTTCCGGCTGTTAATTATTCCCCATTCCAGAACCACCCAGGCATATACCTGGACTGGAATCTTTAGCAACCGGGACTCAGGAGTTTCAATCATGCGTCATTTGTTTCACCGCTTTGCCGGCGATCAATCCGGCGTCACGGCCATCGAATATGGTCTCATCGCCGCTTTGATCGCCGTCGTCATCATCACCGCCGTGAAAACGGTCGGCACCGACCTCACCGCCACATTCACGTCCGTCGCCACCGCTTTAGCCGGATAGCGTCCGCGCCGCCTGTCTGGCGCCTGGATTTTGGCAGACGCCAAATAGGAGCGTCCGGCGGGGCGCGAACCAGGAGTTTCAATCATGCGTCATTTGTTGCATCGCTTTATCGACGATCAAACCGGCGTCACGGCCATCGAATATGGTCTCATCGCCGCTTTGATCGCCGTCGTCATCATCACCGCCGTGCAAACGGTCGGCACCGACCTCACGGCCACATTCACCTCGGTCGCCACCGCTTTGGCCCCATAGCGTCCGCGTAACCGGCCTGCCACGCCACGCAACTGCAAGGCACCGCCTTTTCGAAAGGCGGGACGCCAAACCGTGCGCGCGGCGGGGCGCCGGAAACCGCCAGGAGCCTCACCCCATGATGACTTCGTTGATCCAGTTTGCCCGCGATGAGTTCGGCGTCACGGCCATCGAATACGGCATCATCGCCGGCTTGGTTTCGATCGGCATCGTCACCTCCGTGACCTTAATCGGCACGACTATTTCGGCCAAATTCTTCGGGCCTATCGCTGCTGCTTTGAATTAATGGCCCCGGCCCCGCGTCAGCTCGGGAGCGCAAATTCCCGGCTACCGGGTTCGAGCATGTTTGCCGTCAAGGCCCTCCGCGCGAGGCGGTAACAATTCGGCGTGCAGCGCCGCCCCGCCAATGCGGCCGCCGGTTCCGCCCGGCGATCCCTTGCGGTTGCCGCGAACCATTATCCGCTTGGCATTGGACTGGACCTTGAAAGATCATGCTTGAAGCCGCGACGCTGTTGTTTTTCCCGGCCCTGATGGTCTTCGCCGCCATTTCCGACCTCTGGACGCTGACGATTTCGAATCGCATCTCGATCGCGCTCGCCGTCCTGTTCATGGCCATGGCGTTCGCCTGCGGCCTCCCCGCGACCGAAATTATGTGGCATCTCGCCTGTGGCGCGGCGATGCTCATCTTTACCTTCGGGTTGTTTGCGCGCGGCTGGATCGGCGGCGGCGACGCAAAGCTCGCGGCGGCGACCGCGATCTGGCTTGGATTCGATCATCTCGGCGATTACGCGCTTTCCGCCAGCGCTCTCGGCGGTCTGCTCACACTCTCGATCATCGTGCTTCGAAAATGGCCTTTGCCGGGAGTTCTCCAGGCACGCCAATGGGCCACCCGACTGCATGAGCCCGGCACCGGCATCCCCTATGGCATCGCCCTCGCGAGCGCCGGCCTCATTCTCTATCCCGAAACCGCGATCTGGCTCGCCGCCGCCGCAGCTATCCATTGAACATGCATGGAGTTGCCACGATGCCGATAGAGTGGGCGATCATCATGGTGGCCGCTATCTCCGATACCATCCTTCTATCGGAAACCTCCTTTCGCCTGGAACCTTCCTCGCAACTGAGAATCCTCGCTGATTTGGTCCCTCTGGCCGTGGTTTTTGTGATTTGCCGCCGGTGGAGAAGTTTCCCCCGAATAACCCACAGATTAGCAAATCTCATCCGCACCGTTTTCACGCTGGTGCTGTTCACCAATGCCGCTGTCATTCTGAATTTCATCCTCACCGGTATTCTGCCCCTGCCGAGATGGGATGGGGCACTGGCAAACGCCGATCGCGCGCTCGGACTGAATTGGCTCGAGATGTACCAGTGGCTCACCCGTCACCCCGCGATCGAAGCCAGCGCGCGCGCGGTATACATGAGCCTTGGCCCACAGATGCTGATCCTGCTCTTCGCCTTGGAACTCCTAGGCCACCATAATCAGGCAAGGGCATTGTTACTCTGGTTCATGGTTTCAGCGATTGCCACCGTAGGTATCGGGGTACTCATCCCTGCCGCAGGCCCGGTTGTCTACTACCACCTGCCCGTAGCCGCCACCACCGGCTACGTTTCCCAATGGGCCGACCTGCGTAACGGCACGTTACGCACCATCAACCCATTAAACAATCAAGGCCTGGTGGTCTTTCCTTCCTTCCATGCCAGCCTAGCCGTGCTATGTGCCTGCGCCGCATGGCCGTTGCGTATCCTCAGATACCCATTGCTGGCTTTAAATCTGCTCATCATCCTGTCCTCTCCCGCGATGGGAGGGCACTATTTCATCGATATCTTCGCCGGCATTATTTTGGCCGCTTTAACCATAAGCCTGCCTGGGCGCATCTCGTCTGGCGTATTGCGATTGAAGAAAAATATTCGACACGCGGACGCGCCCGTCTTCGCTTCGAAATGATGCGCGGCGGAGTGATCGGCAACTGCTGGACCGGAAACCGCGACCTGGCTCGCCGCCGCCGCTGACGCGAAAGCAGGTCCGGCGCGATCGCCGCCGCGCCACGTGCGGGGCACGGCCATGGGGCGCGCCCCCATTCGGATTTGCTGGGCATTTTTGCTGAAATCTGGCATGGTAAATGCGTGCAAACTCGTGGCACGCCAATCACCGCGGTTCGCCGCGGGGCTTGTGCCACTTTGGGTCCCGGCCCTTTCCTGGCCGCCGGTCGCGTCCTCACGATTTGCTTCGATAAGAGCAAACATTCGAGAAAGGCCGTGGGCCGCCCACCATGACGAAGACCCTCGGCAACAAGGAGCGCGGGCAAATGCCGGAGTCGCGATGTTTCGATGAAATGAACTTAGCGGACGGCGCGATCCGGCCGGTCTATGGCAAGATCGCGAGCTGGCTCGCGGCGACGCCGGCCGGGCTTCTCGCCGCGCGCCGCGCGCAAGCGGAGCTGTTATTTCGCCGGATCGGCATCACCTTCGCGATCTATGGCGAGGGCGACCAAGACGGAGCCGAGCGATTGATCCCTTTCGATATCATTCCCCGCATGATACTGCGCTCGGAATGGAGCCTTCTCGAAGCCGGCCT
The DNA here is from genome assembly GCA_963706215.1 of uncultured Alphaproteobacteria bacterium. Taxonomy (GTDB): domain Bacteria; phylum Pseudomonadota; class Alphaproteobacteria; order Rhizobiales; family Beijerinckiaceae; genus Methylocapsa. The sequence goes on from OY970154.1 coordinate 3,035,055, forward strand.
TGTCCAACGGGTGAAAGCCCTCAACCTGTTCCTCGCCGATATCCATGGCGCGCAGGAGATCGTCAAGGCGGGGCGCGTCCCGGCCGATCTTGTCGCGCGCAACGCCGAATTCCGGCCGGAAATGGCCGGTTGGCGGGTGCCGCACGATATTTACATCCATATCGCCGGCATCGATGTCGTCCGCACCGGCGAAGACGATTTCTACGTGCTCGAGGACAATGTCCGCACCCCGTCGGGGGTCTCCTACATGCTGGAGAATCGCGAGGTCATGATGCGCCTCGCGCCCGACCTTTTCGCCGAGCATCGCGTCGCCCCGGTCGAGAATTATCCAGATGCCCTGCTCGCCGCCTTGCGTTCCGTGGCCCCCTCGGCAGCGGCGGCGGAGCCAACGATCGTGGTGTTGACGCCCGGCCGGTTCAACTCGGCCTATTACGAACATTCCTTCCTGGCCGATAAGCTTGGCGTCGAACTCGTCGAAGGCGGCGACTTGCTCGTCGAGGACGATGTCGTCTATATGCGCACCACGGAGGGCGCGAAAAGAGTCGATGTCATCTACCGGCGGATCGACGACGGTTTCCTCGATCCGCGCGCGTTCAGACCGGAGTCGATCATCGGCGTCGCCGGCCTGATGGGCGCCTACAAGGCGGGCAACGTGACCATCTCCAATGCCGTCGGCACCGGCATCGCCGACGACAAGGCGATCTATACCTATGTGCCGGAGATTATCGAATTTTATCTCGGCGAAGCCGCGCTTTTGAACAATGTGCCGACATGGCGCTGCCGCGAGCCCGCCGCTTTGCGTTATGTGCAGGAACATCTCGCCGAGCTTGTCGTGAAAGAAGTCAACGGCTCGGGCGGCTACGGCATGCTTGTCGGGCCGCATGCCTCGAAGGCCGATTGCGAGGTTTTCGCGGCGAAACTCGCCCGCGATCCCGATAATTTCATTGCCCAACCAACGCTCGCGCTCTCCACAACCCCGACTTTTTTCGATGCCGGCATCGCGCCGCGCCATGTCGATTTGCGGCCCTTCGTTCTCACCGGCGCGAATGGCATAAGGGTCGTGCCGGGCGGATTGACAAGAGTGGCCTTGAAGGAGAAATCGCTCATCGTCAATTCGAGCCAGGGCGGCGGCACCAAGGATACCTGGATCGTCGAGGATTCGATCTTCGACGAAAATCTCCCGATGCAAAGCCAAAGCCAATCGGGATGATTTTCCAACGCCGGGCGCCTGAACTTGCTTGACGGGCGCCGGTCACGGAGAATGACCGTTGGGTTTCCCCCGCGAATTTTCGTCACATGCCTGAACTAAACAAGGTTGGAGAAAAGCGCTATGAGGAAGCCGCGCGCGGGTTCGCTCAAGGCCAGTCCGTTGGAACGGCCGGCGGAGGCGGCGACCCGGAATGCAAAGGCTTCGTTCTCGCATCATCTTTATCGCGAAACCGGTTTTCCCTGTCGCTTAATCATCCTTTATACCAAGTCTCGTTGATCATGACCGACAGGACCGTACACACCGGAGGCCGGCCAAATGGAAGCAAGATCAAGTGACGACCGCATGAAAGCCCGAAATCCAGCTTGTTGAGGAACACATTCGAACTCGAGAACTTACATAACCTCGATGGCATCCTTGACACATTCGGCCCAGATGCCCGGTATGATGACGAACCATGGGGCGACCATCACGTTGGCCGTGATCAGGTTCACCTCTATTATAAGCAGCTGCTCGCGGCCGCACCTGATCTTCAGATCGAGGTGAGACATCGATACGCGACCGACGAAGTGGTAATTCTGGAGGTGACCATTAGCGGCCATCAGACGGGCGCCTGGCGCGGCTTGCCAGGCACCGGGATGTCATGCAGGTTTCCCCTGTGCGCGATCTTCACTTTCGATCAGGAGGATAGGCTTTTGGGCGAGAAGATCTACTATGACCGGGCGACAATATTTAGGCAGCTTGGCGTGTTCCGGGAACCCGCAAGTGTACTTGGCCGGTTGTTAACTGCGATTAATCATCCTTTGACTATCGCACGGGCTTTCGCTCGTAAGATACGCGGGCACTGAACATACGCATGCGTCGCCTAACTCCTATGGAACTTTGCAAGTAAGACTTGGAGCTGAGTTTCTTTTGGCCGGTGGTTACATGGCGTGGGGGTGTGCGGGTTGGGCAGAGGGTTTCAATTGGCGCGGCAGCGCGTTTACCGGTCAGGACTGTGACATCTTCGACCACGGCTGCTTCGCCTGGAACAAGCTCATCAATATGCCCTGGAAAATCATCTCCATCGGCACCCGAGACTGGGCCTATCGGTCATGCTTTAGAGGCAGGCAATGCTTTCCCGCACGGCGGACAATCTCTACTGGCTTGCGCGCTACGTGGAGCGTGCCGATTTTCTTGCCCGGATCATCAAGGCGGCGCAACGCCTCGCAACCCTGCCCGCGAGCTATTCCGGGACCGGCACCGAATGGGAAAGCGCGCTTAAATCGTCGGGCGCGGCGCAGGGTTTCCGGGTCGCCCGCGGCGACGCCGGGGAGGCCAGTGTCGTCGATTACCTGACCTTCGCGCCGGACAATCCTTCCTCGATCTGCAATTGCATTAAATTCGCCCGGGCCAATGGGCGGGCAGTGCGCACCGCGCTGACCGCCGAAATGTGGGAAGCCATCAATGGCGCCTGGATCGAGCTCGGGCAATTCGCAGCAAGCAATCACGGTTCCCGCCGCTACGACCGCGAGGAACTGTCGCATTTCCTCGAATTCGTCAAAAAGACGTCGCTCGACTACGACGGTTCCGTCGACCGCACCATGTTGCGCAACGACGCCTATTGGTTCTCGCGCGTCGGCCTCTATATCGAGCGGGCGGACAACACCGCCCGTATCCTCGATGTGAAATATCACGTGCTTTTACCGGAAAACGAGGCGGTCGGCGGGTCGCTCGACTATTTCCAGTGGACCGCGATCCTGCGCGCGGTCTCGTCGCTCACCGCCTATCATTGGGTCTATCGCGAGAGCGTGAAGCCATGGCTAATCGCCGATCTTCTGATCCTCAAAAAGGAAATGCCGCGCTCGCTGATCGCCTGCTACGACAATATCGTCCATTTCCTCGACGCGATCGGCGACGCCTATGGCCGCGCCGGCGCGTCGCAAAGACAGGCGCACGAAGTGATGGCGCGGCTCGCGAATGCAACGACAAAGGAAATTTTTAAGACCGGCCTGCATGAATTCATCACCGCCTTCGTCGAGGACAACGACCGCCTGGGGCAAGCGATAAACGGCCAATATCTTTTGCATTGAAGCGTTCGTTTGGGTTTAGATCCGCGCGGCGCCCCGGCTGAACCCATGCGGGCCAGTGCCTTCGCGGGCAACGCGGCGCGTGCCGCAAAGCCGGCCGACGCGTGGTTGCGACCACGCTCAAAACCCACGTTCGGGAAGTTGTCCGAACCTGCAGCGTTTCTTATATTGGGATTGCGCGGCTAAAGTTGCCACAGTGATGCCGTGCTGTCACGCTCGCGCGTTGTCTCCGCAGAGATCCGAACCTATGATTTTTGAGACCTTCGCGCGCCGGAAGCGCCAGCAAAACCGTAACGGCGAGCCGGAAATCTACACCTACGATCAAGCGCCGGAGCATATGCGGCACCAAATATGCGAAGCGTTATCTGGGGGGATCGGGTTTTACTACAGGGGTCTCGGGTATTTCGAACCACCGCCAAACGCCAACGACATTTGGGTGCAGATCGACCGGATATGTCGAAAGGACAGACTTAAGCGAGAGGTTTCTAAACTACATTCTCCGGATTGAGGATATGGACGACTTCCTTAGTGCGGTTGAAATCGGCTGCGTAGGTCTTTCTGATGTCCATGACGAAGGCTACGACGCCGCGAGACGCGGTGCTGTACAAAAGGGCGTTGATGCCATTGAAGAGATCAATCGCCGATTCGAGCAGCATTCCGTCGGCTATCAATTCGAGAATGGCCAAATCATCCGGGTAAACTCCAAGCTGACACATGCTGAGGTTATCAAGCCCGCTTTGATCCTGCTGACGGCACCTGAGTTTACTAAGGCGAACGAAGATTTTATGACGGCGCACAGACACTATAGAGCCAATGAATTTAAGGACTGCGTGACGGCGGCAAATCGCGCTTTCGAGAGCATGTTGAAGGCGATTTGCGACACAGAGAACTGGGAATATGGCAAGGGCGACCGTGCCTCCGAAATGGTGACGAAGGTAAGGAACAAAGGGCTTTTTACCCACTATTTCGACCGCAGTTTTGAAAGCTATGTAGCTATGCTGAAAGCGGGGCTTCCCGCGGTAAGGAACGACGCCGGAGGCCATGGCGAAGGATTGGCATCCGCGGCAGTCACAGCCGGGATCGCGCGATTCGCTATCAACTTGACGGCAACTAATTTGGTTTTTCTGGGGGACTCTTACAGCGCCATGAAAAGCGGGCAACGGCGGCGCTGAGGTCGGGGCTAAATGTTCCATCTGGGAGGGAGTGCGAGCACGGATCGCGCCATAAGACCGCACGCATTCTAATGCGATATGAAAGTGGTTTTGCACCAAGTCGCGCTACAATCGCGAAACGAGTTCGGGTGACGGGATGACGGTTCTTGTAACAGGCGGCGCAGGTTATATCGGCGGCCATATGGTGTTGGCCCTCCTCGATGCCGGCGAAAAGGTCGTCGTTCTCGATGATCTTTCGACGGGGTTCCGCGCGGCGGTCAAGCACCCAGCAAAACTCGTTGTCGGCGATGTCGGCGACGCGGCGCTCGTGGACGACATTCTCGCCGCGCATAAGATCGACGCCATCGCCCATTTCGCCGCCAAGATCGTGGTGCCCGAATCGATCGGCGATCCGTTGCGCTACTATCTCACCAACGCCGCCAAGGCGCGCACCCTTCTTGAATGTGCGGTGCGCGGAAAAATCAAACATTTTATCTTTTCCTCGACCGCGGCGGTTTATGGCGACCCCCCGGTCAACCCGGTCGACGAAACCGTTCCGCTTGCCCCGATAAACCCATATGGGCGCTCCAAGCTGATGACCGAATGGATGCTCGAGGACGCCGCCAAGGCGGACGATCTGAAGTTCGCGATTTTGCGTTATTTCAATGTCGCCGGCGCCGATCCAAACGGGCGTGTTGGCCAATCGACGCCGCAAGCGACGCATCTGATCAAGGTCGCGGTTCAGGCGGCGCTCGGATTACGCCCCTATCTAGAAGTCTTTGGCACCGATTATCCAACCAGGGATGGCACCTGCATCCGCGACTATATCCAGGTCAGCGATTTGGTCGCGGCACACCTCCTGGCGCTCGCCTACCTGCGCAAGGGCGGCGAAAGTCTCATTTGCAATAGCGGCTACGGCCATGGCGTCTCAGTGTTCGAGGTCGTCGATGCCGTCAAGCAAGTATCCGGCGCCGATTTCAAGGTGCGGATTTCCGGCCGCCGTCCTGGCGATCCGGCCTCGCTCGTCGCTTGTGCGAAGCGCATAAAGGCCGTGCTCGGCTGGAAGCCGAGATACGACGATCTTCCAACAATCGTTGGTCAAGCGCTCGATTGGGAGCGCCGCCTACGCGACAAATCCGTCACGGGGGAGCCCGCGGGGGCGCATTCCTTGGCGTGCGACGCGGTCTGATCAAGTGTTCATGGATTCGAAGAAGGTTGCGTTGCCCTTCGGCGTTTCCCGCAATTTGCCGAGCAGGAATTCGATCCCATCGATCGTGCCCATCGGATTGAGAATACGCCGCAGCACATACATTTTCTTCAAGATGTCGGGGGGCACCAGCAATTCCTCCTTGCGGGTGCCGGAGCGCGTGATGTCGATTGCCGGATAAGTCCGTTTGTCGGCGACCTTGCGGTCGAGAATGATTTCCGAATTGCCGGTGCCCTTGAATTCCTCGAAGATTACCTCGTCCATGCGCGAGCCGGTATCGATGAGCGCGGTCGCGATGATCGTCAGCGAGCCGCCCTCCTCGATATTGCGCGCGGCGCCAAAGAATCGCTTGGGGCGCTGCAAGGCATTGGCGTCGACGCCGCCGGTCAGAACCTTGCCCGAGGAGGGCACGACCGTGTTATACGCGCGGCCAAGTCTCGTAATCGAGTCGAGGAGGATCACCACGTCGCGGCCATGTTCGACGAGACGCTTGGCCTTCTCAATGACCATTTCGGCGACCTGGACATGGCGTACCGCGGGCTCGTCGAAGGTCGAGGATACGACCTCGCCGCTGACCGATCTTTGCATGTCGGTGACCTCTTCCGGCCGCTCATCGATCAACAGTACGATGAGATAGCATTCCGGGTGATTGGCGGTCACCGATTGGGCGATATTTTGCAAAAGCACCGTCTTACCGGTGCGCGGCGGCGAGACGATCAAGGCGCGCTGGCCCTTGCCGATCGGCGCCACGATATCGATGACGCGCGCCGACAAATCCTTCTTGGTGGAATCGTCAACCTCGAGCTTCAGCCGCTGGTCGGGATAGAGCGGTGTCAGATTGTCGAAGTGAACCTTGTGCCGGATTTTTTCCGGGTCCTCGAAATTGATCGTGTTGACCTTGAGGAGCGCGAAATACCGCTCGCCTTCCTTGGGACCGCGGATCAAGCCTTCCACCGTATCGCCCGTGCGCAAGCCGAACCGGCAAATCTGGGACGGCGATACATAAATATCGTCGGGTCCAGCCAGATAATTGGCGTCGGGAGACCGCAGGAAGCCGAAGCCGTCCTGCAAGACCTCGATGACGCCCTCGCCGACGATCTCGATGTCGCGACTCGCCAATTGCTTGAGAATCGCAAACATCAGCTCTTGCTTGCGCATGATCGAAGCGTTCTCGACTTCGTGTTTCTCCGCGAAGGCGAGCAGTTCGGTCGGCGACTTGAGCTTCAAGTCCTGCAGTTTGATTTCCTGCATTGGGAGGACGTCCTTGGAAGGGTGGCGCGGACCGGGCCGCGCGGAAAAGGGGGGCGATTGGCGCAGCCTGGTCCTGCAATGACCGGCGCTAACGCTCTTAACGACGCGCGCGAGCAGCGCCAAACTATGTCAGTTCATACGCGGGGGGTCCGTATTAAGTAGATCGATTGGAAGGCTTTGACAAGCAAAATGATGTTAGCGTAGTGCGCCAGTATGATTTCTCGGGCGTCTCGATCGTGGCCACAATGTCTGCAACTGGCCTAAGCTTATCGGTTATGCCAGCCGCCATCGCGGGGCTGTTGCGAAACGTCTTGTGAATGCGCGCGAAATTGTAGTACTCGCAGTGCAACGCGACCGAAAGGGCGTGCTTAACGGGACTGCGTCGATATCTTTCGTGAAACGACGACAACCGGTTGGATCATCCGGCCCGAAGCGCGCCCATGACCGCTTCTTTTGGATTGCATCGCGACCTATCCTCCTTCGCTTGCGGCGGCTATTCTTGCTATAGCGGCGTGTGCCCAAGACGCAAATCGCTGCCGCGCCACGGCGCGATTTTTGGTCGAACATGGACGATTTGCATAGTTTTGAGGAGCCTTTTCTGGCAATGATCGGAACGTCCTTGGCGGCGCCCGCGCCCCACACGCCCGCGAAAGCCTGCGCCCCAGCGGGCGTGCGGCGGCTTGCGCTTGCCGATTTTCGCTCCTACGCCGCGCTCGATCTTGCCGTTACCGCGCACCTCATCGTGCTAACCGGAGACAATGGCGCGGGCAAAACCAATCTTCTCGAGGCCCTCTCGCTGCTTGCGCCTGGACGTGGCCTGCGCCGGGCCGAATTGCGAGATTGCGCGCGAAGCAACGGCGGGGGCGGCTTCGCGGTTTCGGTCGAACTCGCAACGAAAATGGGCGGCGTCCAGCTTGGGACCGGGATCGAGCCGCAAACGGACGCGCCACTGCTGCGCAAATACCGGATCGACCGCGCGCCCGCCAGGTCCATACGCGGCTTTTCCGATCATGTCCGCGTGGTATGGCTGACGCCCGCGATGGACGGGCTTTTCATCGGCCCGGCAGGCGACCGGCGGCGGTTTCTCGACCGGCTCGTGCTCGCCATCGATGCCGATCACGGGACCCGCGTGGTGTCGCTCGAACGGGCGTTGCGCAGCCGCAACCGTTTGCTGGAGGAGGGCCCTGGCGCCGACCGCGGCTGGCTCGACGCGATCGAAACGGAAGCCGCCGAACTCGCCATCGCGGTTGCCGCTGCCCGGATCGAGACCGTCTCGCGGCTTTCGGCGCTCATTACGGAGACGCGGGATAATACCTCGCCCTTTCCATGGGCGGATGTCGCCTTGGAGGGCGATGTCGAGCGCCTGGTGGGGACCCGCCCGGCACTCGAAGCCGAAGACATTTATCGTGGCATCTTGCGCCGCAACCGGTCCCGCGACGCGGCGGCGGGGCGCACCTTGATCGGGCCGCAGGCGAGCGATCTTTGCGTGCGCCACGGCCCGAAACAAGTCCCGGCGTCGCGGGCCTCGACGGGAGAACAAAAGGCGCTCCTCGCCGGATTGGTTCTGGCGCACGCCCGGCTCGTGACAACGATGAGCGGATTGACGCCGCTCGTCCTCCTCGACGAGATCGCCGCCCATTTCGATCCGGTCCGGCGTGACGCGCTCTTTGAAGCGCTCGAAACCTTGGGCGGGCAGATCTGGCTCTCCGGCGCGGACAGGGCGACGTTCGGGGCAATCGAAAAACGCGCGCTGATATTGAAAGTGACACCGGGGTCGGTCACATCCGGATTCCAGGGGTAGCTTGCCGGTTCCACGAAATCGCGAAATCCGCCCCTATTTCTCGCCGTTGGTATACCTCGAAGCGGGCCGTCTATCCCTTCGAGGTTCAGGTTAGCTATGTTTCAGGCTGGGCGGCTCGTGCTCCGAGGCTGGGTGCTCTATGGAGTTGATGTAGAATCCTAGAACGCCGTTAAGCTCGTTCCGCCAGTCGCGAAGCCATGGGAGCACCGGTTCATGTGGAGCCAATTGATCGACTTTGTGCTGCAGCAGCAGAGAGCAATCGAACTCGCCGCCGCGTTCCTTCTGGGCAGCGGCAGTTGGGGGATCGTGGGCACGACGATCCGGGCCGCCTATAAAATGCGGTCGCGGCGGACGCTAACGTCACCTCCGGAGGCTGAGGCCGCAACTCCGTCTCACGAAGCGCCGGCCGGCGGCGCCGAGGAAGCCGCCGCGCCTGCCCTCTCTGCTCTGGTGCAAGACGAAGCCTTCGAGCCAGAATCCACCGCGCGCGAAAGTGCTCCCGGCGGGCCGCCCGCTGCCGGACAAAAGCGGAGCTGGTGGACGCGGCTGCGCGATGGCCTGTCGCGCTCGTCCGGCCCGATCGGGGAAGGCCTCGCCGCGATCCTCGCCAAGCGCAAGCTCGACGCTTCGATGCTCGACGATTTGGAGGACGTGCTGATCCGCGCCGATCTCGGCGTCGCGACGGCGGCGAGGATCGCGAAGGCGATCGGCCACGGCCGCTATGACAAGGATGTCGGCGTCGACGAGGTCAAGGCGGTCCTCGCCGCGGAAATCGAGAGCGCGCTAACCCCTTATGCCCGGCCGCTGGAGATCGATGCCGGCAAGAAACCTTTCGTCATTCTCGTGGTCGGTGTGAACGGATCGGGCAAAACGACCACCATCGGCAAGCTCGCGGCGCGATTTTCAAGCAACGGGAATAGCGTGCTGCTTGCCGCTGGCGACACGTTCCGCGCCGCCGCGATCGAGCAACTGCGCATTTGGGGGGAGCGCATCCGTTGTCCGGTAATCGCGCGCGAACAAGGCGGCGATGCCTCGGCGCTGGCTTTCGATGCGATCAAGGCCGCTCGGAAATGTGGCGCCGGGGTGATGCTGATGGACACCGCCGGGCGGCTGCAAAACCGGGCCGAGCTCATGGCCGAACTTAAAAAAATCATACGCGTCATGAAAAAGGTCGATCCTGGCGCGCCGCACGCCGTGCTTCTCGTCCTCGATGCGACGGTCGGCCAAAACGCGATCAAGCAGGTCGAGATTTTCGGCCGTGTCGCTGGCGTTACCGGTCTTGTGATGACCAAGCTCGACGGAACCGCGCGCGGCGGCATCCTCGTTGCGATCGCGGAGAAATTCCGGCTTCCGGTGCATTTCATCGGGGTCGGCGAAGGCGCGAACGACCTCGAAGCTTTCGAGGCGCGGGATTTTGCCCGCGCCATCGCCGGCCTGGAAGATTAGGATTTGCGCTAAGCCGCGCCGCGAAATCACCGGAAAGGTCAAACCGAATGAACGAAATGCAGGCCGGCGCCGCCGTACCGAAGGCGAAGCGTGGCAGGTTGCAATCGCCTTGGCTCAAATTCGGCGTGGAAATGGGGCCGCTAATCCTGTTCTTTTTCGCGAACGCACGGCCAAAACTTTTCCAGCCCGCGGTCGCGCCATTCCTGCCGCCGCCGATCCTGAGCGGCCCGAACGCCGGGCTTTTCACCGCCACGCTCGTCTTGATGGCGGCGGTCGCCGTGGCCCTCGCTGTTTCGTTTGTTTCGACACGGCGGCTCCCGGCCGTGCCGCTCATGACCGCGGTTCTGGTGCTCGTTTTCGGCGGGCTCACTCTTTATTTGCAAGACGCCACCTTCATCAAAATGAAGCCAACCGTGCTCTATGCCGGCTTCGGGGTAGCGCTCATCGGCGGCCTCGCGATGAACAAGCCGGTTCTGCCAATCATTTTCGACAATGCGATGACCTTGACCGAGCGCGGCTGGCGGCTTCTCACCTTGCGTTGGGGAGGCTTCTTTTTCGCGCTTGCGCTTCTGAACGAGATCGTTTGGCGCACCCAATCGAACGATGCCTGGGTCGCCTTTAAGTTCCCAGGAATTTTCATTCTGATTGTTCTTTTCTCGCTGACTCAGGTGCCGCTCGTCCTACGCCACAACCTGCCAGACGAAGAGGCGGACGACGCACCGGATCATAATTGAGTTTGGCTTTATGGACCGGGCGGCCTCGCTGCCAAGACTTGGAGACGTGCCGCCGCCGGGCGGAGGGCAAACCGCGGCGCGATCAGGGCCTATATTGCTGAATGCGGGTCGTGCGCAGTCCGGCCAGCCCATATTGGTCGATCGACAATTGCCAGGACAGAAATTCATCGACGGTCAATGTATAGCGGCTGCACGCCTCGTCCAGCGGCAACAGGCCGCCGCGCACCGCCGCCACGACTTCGGCCTTGCGCCGGATCACCCAGCGCTTGGTCGTGGAAGGCGGCAGATCCGCGACGGTCAAGGGGCTGCCGTCGGGCCCGATGACATATTTCGTCCTGAGACGGTTTGGTTCGGCCATGTTCGAAACTCACATACCAGACTGACTTGTTGGTAGTCAAAATAGGCGAGGTGTTTTAAGATTTGCCTAAACCAAAGCTGCGCGTTTGCTAACGAAATTCCATTCCAAAGCGCTTTATTATTTGGCGTGACCGCGATGGCGGGGGCTTTATGTCTCTAATTGAGACGATTGATTTGCATAACGTTAAGGAAGCTGCCTGGCGCGGCGCTCGGGAGGACAAGAGGCACGTGAATTTGCATTTGGGGTAGGGGAGGTATTAAATAAGCACTCGGTGCAATGCAGGTTCGTGCTCGTGGCGACAAGAGCAAGCGCCAGGTTTCGCGCTTGGGACCGCCGGATTGGCTGCTGAGAGTCGCGTAGCGGCGCGTGACCCAGGAAACTTGCCTTCGAACCGGAGTACCGGATCACTCCGGTACGCGGCAAACGGACGCTTGCCGGCCAATTGATCGAGCGATGGGCGATGGCCATGAACGAAAATCCCGCGCCGGGACGGATTAAAGATCCCAATAGTCTAGGGTTCAATAAGCTTGCGGCGCAAACGCGCGTGGTCGTCGCGATGTCGGGCGGGGTCGACTCCTCGGTCGTAGCCGCATTGCTCATGGAGCAGGGCTACGACGTCATCGGCGTGACGCTACAGCTTTACGACCATGGCGCCGCAGTTCACCGCAAAGGATCCTGTTGCGCCGGACAAGACATTCACGATGCGCGTCTTACCGCCGCCCGCCTCGGCATCCCGCACTATGTACTTGACTACGAGGAGAGGTTCCGGCGCAAGGTCATCTCGCCGTTCGCGCAAAGTTATGCGGCGGGGCAAACGCCCATACCCTGCGTCGCCTGCAACAGCGAAATCAAATTCGCCGATCTCCTTGAAACGGCGCAAGACCTCGGCGCCGATGTCTTGGCGACCGGCCATTACGTGTCGTCCCGACTCGATGCCTCTGGCCATCGCGCGCTCCATCGCGCGCGAGACCTTTCCCGCGATCAGAGCTATTTTCTGTTCGCGACGACCAAGGCGCAACTCCACTTGTTGCGGTTTCCTCTCGGCGATATGGAAAAAACGCACGTCCGCGCCCTCGCCCGCCGGTTCGGCCTGCCGGTTGCCGATAAAGCCGACAGCCAAGATATTTGCTTCGTGCCAACCGGCAGATACAGCGATCTCATCGAACGCTTGACGCCCGGCGCGGCGCAGCCGGGCGACATTGTGCATATCGACGGCCGGGTGCTCGGACGCCACCCGGGCGTCATCCATTACACGGTCGGCCAAAGGCGCGGCCTGGGGCTTGGCGGCTTCGCCACCGGCGCACCGCTCTTTGTCGTCAAACTGGACGCCGCGCGGGCCCGCGTCATCGTCGGGCCGCGCGAGGCTTTGGCGACCCGCCGGGTCCGTTTGGGCGCGCTCAACTGGATCGGGCCCGGCGCGCTCGATGATCACGCCAAGGGAGAGGAAATCTACGTGCAGATCCGTTCCTCCCGGCCTCCCGTTCAGGCTCTCCTTTGCGTCGGTCCCGACGAGGCCGCCGTCGAATTTGCCGTCGCCGAGGATGCCGTCTCGCCCGGCCAAGCCTGCGTCTTTTACGGGTCGGACCGGCCTCATGCGCGGGTTTTGGGCGGTGGCTTCATTGTTTCGGCGGAACCGGCATGTCCGGCGGTCGCGGAAAATAATTACGCGCGGGTCGAGCCGTTGCCGCATTGAGCGGGAAACCGGCCGCCTCCCGCGCGGGAGTGGAAGCACAAGAATTAGCGACCGGAGCGGGGGTCCATCAAATGGAAATCGCACCGGCGAAAGATGGAGGTTGGCGCTCGTGCAAGAGGAAATCTTTGACGCCCCTGTCATGGACGCCACGCTAAGGCACGCGGGCGATCCGGCCGTTCTCGACAATAAGCATGTCAAGAAATCCTATGCTCGCTGGGCGCCGGTTTACGATCTCGTCTTCGAGCTCGTTCTGCGGCCGGGACGCAAAGCCGCGGCAGCGGCCGCGGACCGTCTTGGCGGGCATGTGCTCGATGTCGGCGTCGGCACCGGGCTCGAATTGCCCATGTTCGACCGGCGGACGAGATTGACCGGGATCGATCTTTCCGAGCCTATGTTGCGGCGCGCCGAACGGCGAGTACGCGCCAAGGCTTTAGGCAATGTCGAGGGCCTCCTGGTCATGGACGCAGCGCACCTGGCGTTCCCGGACGCCCATTTCGATGCGGTGGTCGCGCCTTACGTTCTGACGGTCGTGCCCGAGCCACGCGCGAGTCTCGATGAAATGGCCCGTGTCGTGAAGCCCGGCGGCGAGATCATCCTGGTCAATCATGTCGGCAGCGGCCAAGGCCCAATGGCCTGGATCGAATCCGCCCTCGCCAAAGGCGGCGCCGAACTCGGCTGGCAGCCGGAATTCGCGTGGTCGATTCTCGGCGATTGGATCGATTCCACGCCGTCCGTCCGTCTCGTGGAACGCCGCAAACTGCCGCCTTTCGGGCTGTTTACCCTTGCGCGGATCGAGAGGCTTTGAGCAAAATTTGGCCGCGAATTAGGTTTGACACCTTCCGCAAGACGCGGTTTCGCGCGGTGAAGCTGTTCGAGCTTGACGGAACTTACTCTAAAAACCAATCACGACCCCCCTTGTTTTGCTCGTCGTAAAAACCTACATTGGAGCGTGTCGTGTTTTTGCCGACGGCTTGGCCTCGCATTTTTGCGTCTGCTGACGACCTCCTCCTCAAAACATCGATGCAACATCGGCGTCCGCATGGATGGGCGCCTCTTTTCTCTACGACTCTAAGGATAGCCTCTATGACTACGGGAACCGTGAAGTGGTTTAATCCGGACAAAGGATACGGCTTCATACAGCCAGACGACGGCGGCAAGGACGTGTTCGTCCACATCAGCGCCGTGGAACAATCGGGATTGCGCAATCTGCAGGAAGGCCAGAAAATCGCCTACGAAGTCATTGCCGACAAACGAACCGGCAAGTCCGCGGCGGGTAACCTTCACGCAGCCTGAAGGCAGGACTAATTTGGTGCAAGGGCCCTGGCATTAAAGCTGGGGCTTTTTTTTTCTTCGCCGGACTTCATGACCGCTGCCGTTAGGCGGCGGTATCGTGAGCCCGTTGAAAAAATCGCCGTGGCCGCCACGGGTGCCTGTGCTCCTTTCATCTCGCCGCGCGGGAAGCCAGGAATCAAGGCCTCGATGTCTTTGCGGGGTAGGCTTTCCCGGCCGCGGCCATGGCGGCACTCGCGCCGGCCTCGGCGCAGGGGCCGGCAGGGCAGTTGCGGCCTAGTAGCCTGAATCAACCAGAGTGCGGGCTATAGGCGTTTAAGTTTAATGCGGGCGTTGGCGGGGGCGAAGTGCCAATCGGCTTTGGCGTGGTTGGCGTTGCGGTCTTTCTGCCACGCCTTGACTTCGGCGGCAAGAATCGGCGGATCGGGAATGCGGCCGTCGAGGCATCGGGATCGGGGGCCGCGTATCGCGGAGCAGTTGCCGGCTGGCTTCGTCAAGACACACAAGCGGACGGTCCGGATCGCGCGGACGTTTGTAAACGTCCAGCACATCTTCCATCGCCGCCACAAAAGCCGCGGCGGCCTCTCATCCCGAGCTTGCCGACGGACGGCGGAATGACCCACTGTTTGTTTGTTCAGATGAGGCTTAAGTTCGTATTTTTCTAACGTCGGTCCGGCCGTATTGAAGTTAACCGCGCCCCTAATCTCAAGCTCGACCAGCTTGTCCGCCAGCAATCGCGGCATCCAGCGGCGGCGTCCCGCCGGAGGCTGCGAACAAGCCAGACGGATCAGGTGCGCTTCTTTCTCGCCGTCAAACAAAGGTTGAACCGGCGGCGTTGCCCGTTTCTTTCGGGTCAGGACAGCCTCAAGCCCTTTCCCGACATAGCCCCGGCGCACCCGGTAAACCATCGACGCGCTCGTATCCAGCGCCCGATGATCCGCTCGTCCCGCCATCCTTGCCCATGGCGGCCATCATCGGCCTTCAACAAAATCCGCGCCTTCAGTATCCGCGCCGCCAGGCTTATGCCTTTGCGGATCAATCCTTTCACCCGCTGGCGCTCTTGTTTCTTCAGTTTGACACCATGAATCTTCGCCGGCATGATCCCCTCCGTTGCTGGCGTCGCGCAGCAAAAGGAATCACTCGATCCTTTCAATTTAGTCGATACGAGGTACTTGGGAGGCGAAATGTTGCCGGCCCTCTATCTGCTCCGGCCTTGACGCCGTAAGCCGTCAGATCGCGGCGGATATGCTTGCCGGCGCCATAACAAATGAATGCGGAGTTGGAGTGGCCATCCTTCCGCAAACATTGCGGGGCGGAGGTGGCGGTGTCGCGGTCCGCCGGGGAACCCGGGACGTGATCAAGAATCTTCTCTCGATAGCGGGTTTTGATCCAAGCGGCGGCGCGGGCACCGCGGCCGATCTCAAAACCTTCGCCGCGCTTGGCTGCAACGGCATGGCCGTCATTACCGCCCTGACCGCGCAAAATACCCAAGGGATCAGAGCCATGCACGTCCCGCTCGCGAGTTTTGCCGCGGCGCAGATCGACGCGGTTTTCGAAGACATCGATGTCGCCGCCGTCAAGATCGGGATGCTCGCCTCGGCCGCTGTCGTCGCGGCGGTCGCCGACAGGCTCGCGTTTCATAAGCCCCGCTTCATCATCCTCGATCCGGTGCTCGTCGCAACGAGCGGCGACGCTTTGAGCGCGCCCGATACGAGCGAAGCGATTGTCCAGCATCTCTTTCCACGCGCAACCCTCGTCACGCCGAATTATTCCGAAGCGGTCCGCCTGTCTAATCATGCTATCCCGGCGGATCGAGAAGGCATGCGCCGCGCCGCCGCGCTTCTGCATGCGCGCGGCGCGAAAGCCGTGCTCGTCACGGGTGGCCATTTGAGCGGGGCGACATCCGACGATCTTTTATTCGATGGCGTTTCATCCCGGGTTTTTTCCGTTCCCCGCGTCGTAGCCCGCAACACGCATGGCACCGGCTGCACTTTATCTTCGGCGATCGCGGCCTATCTCGCACTGGGCCACGAGCTTGGCGAAGCCATCGGCGCCGCAAAAACCTATCTCACCGGCGCGCTGGCGGCGGCAGATCAGCTCTCCGTCGGCCACGGGCCTGGGCCGGTCAATCATTTCCATGAATTCTGGAGACGCTAAGCGTCTCCGAACGGGGTCATAGGTTTTCGCTGGAACGTGGGACTCCGCCAAACGGGCGGTCCTAAATCGCGCCTTTTTGCCAGGTGGACGACCGGTTTCCAAACCGCGTTGTTTGGTATAATGGATGCTGCAATCGCGAAGATGCCGCCCCATATTATGGGATGGCTGACACTCTTCAAAATAGCGGCGTCTCTCAAAATAACGCCATCTGGCTGCGGAACGACCGGCAGGCCGTCCGGACACGGCAGATTTGATTCAGGTCTGAAAATGAAGCTGCGCAATATCGCCATCATAGCGCACGTCGATCACGGCAAGACGACGCTCGTGGACCGTCTGCTCCAGCAATCCGGCGCCTTCCGCGAGAATCAGCGGGTCGCCGAGCGGGTCATGGATTCGAACGATCTCGAAAAGGAGCGCGGGATCACGATCATCGCCAAGGCGGCGTCGATTGCATGGAAGGACACACGGATCAATATCGTCGATACGCCGGGTCACGCCGATTTCGGCGGCGAGGTGGAGCGCATCTTGTCCATGGTCGATGGCGCGATCGTCCTGGTCGATGCCTCCGAAGGGCCGATGCCGCAAACCAAATTCGTCGTCGGCAAGGCGCTGAAAATCGGTCTCAGGCCGATCGTCGCGGTGAACAAGGTCGATAAGCCGGACGCGCGGGCGAGCGAGGTCGTGAACGAGGTTTTCGATCTTTTCGCGGCGCTCGACGCCAGCGACGAACAGCTCGATTTTCCGATCCTTTACGGTTCGGCGAAACAGGGCTGGATGGCCGAGAGCCCGGACGGCCCGAGGGAAGGCATGGCGCCATTGTTCGATCTCGTGTTGACGCATGTCCTGCCGCCGCATACGGGCGAAGGCGCCTTTCGGATGCTCGGCACATTGCTCGAAGCCAATCCGTACCTCGGGCGGCTCGTTACCGGGCGGATTTTCGCGGGTTCCGTAAAACCCAATCAAAGCGTTCAGGTCTTGGACCGCAAGGCCAATGTGGTCGAACAGGGGCGGGTTTCCAAGATTTTGGCATTCAGGGGCATCGAACGCACGCCGATCGAGGAGGCGGAAGCGGGCGACATCGTCGCGATCGCCGGGCTCGAAAAGTTCAATGTCGCCGACACGCTTTGCGCGCCCGGCGTCGCGGAGCCTTTGCAGGCGCAGCCGATCGATCCGCCGACCTTGTCGATGACGTTCCTCGTGAATGATTCGCCGCTCGCCGGAACCGAAGGCGACAAGCTAACGAGCCGCGTCATTCGCGACCGTCTTTACAGGGAAGCCGAAGGCAATGTCGCCTTGCGGGTCGAGGATTCGCCCGGATCGGACGCTTATGTCGTCTCGGGGCGCGGCGAATTGCAGCTTGCGATCCTAATCGAGACCATGCGCCGCGAGGGGTTCGAGTTCGGAGTATCGCGGCCAAAGGTGGTGTTTCAAAGGGACGAGGCCACGAACCACCTTTTCGAACCAATCGAGGAAGTGGTCATCGACGTCGACGAGGAACATTCCGGCGTCGTCGTGCAAAAGATGGCCGGGCGCAAGGCCGAGATGATCGAGATGCGGCCTTCCGGCGGCGATCGCCTGCGCCTTGTCTTTCACGCCCCGACACGCGGGCTCATCGGCTATCAGGGCGAGCTTTTGACCGATACCCGCGGCAGCGCGATCATGAACCGGCTGTTTTACGCGTACGCCCCTTGGAAGGGCGAGATCGCGGGGCGGCGCAACGGCGTTTTGATTTCCAACGACGATGGCGAATCGGTCGCCTATGCGATGTGGAAGCTCGAGGATCGAGGCCCGATGATGATCGAGCCCGGCTGCAAGGTCTATCGCGGCATGATCGTGGGCGAGCACACGCGGGAAAACGATCTCGAGATCAACGTCTTGAAGGGCAAGCAGCTGACCAACATCCGCGCCGCCGGCAAGGACGAGGCGGTCCGCCTGACCCCGCCGCTCAAGATGACGCTCGAAAAGGCGCTCGCCTATATCGAGAACGACGAGCTTGTCGAGGTCACGCCGAAATCGATCAGGCTGCGCAAGGCGCTGCTCGACCCCAACGCGCGCAAGCGTGCGTTCCGCGCCAAGGATAGCGCCTGACGCGATCGCTTGCTCTGATAAAGGGGTCGGCTGGCGCTTTGTAAGACGTTTCCATGAATATTGGAAACACTAGCAGTTTACTTGTTTCATTCACTATGGTTTCTTGCGCCGAGCCGCTTCACACGGAAATTGGCGAGGCCTGCCGAGAACGTCGTCGCCTTCTACAACTGCCGGGCGTCCATATATGAACAAAGCAATCATTTCAGTACACGTCCCCAGAACAGCGGGTACGAGCTTTGCGGGTTGGCTGGAAAGCGTATTTGGCAGTGGCCGGATAGTGCGGGACTATGCTGATCGGCCCATCGACCCGGAGTCGGAAATGAACGTCGATCCGGCGGGGTTTCTTTCGCGGCACGGGGCCGCCCGGCAATTGCCTAAGGGGGCCCTGGCCGTGCATGGCCACTTCTGGGCGAAAAAATACGAGCGGACCGAGAACGCCATCCGCATCACGTTTCTACGTGATCCTATCGAACGTACGATTTCGCATTACCATTTCTGGCTAAACTCGCCAGGCGATGGTCACCGCCTGCATCAGCGTGTTCTTGACGAGGGAATGGGATTGTTAGATTTCACTCGCTTGCCTCAAATGCGTGGCTGCTACCGGGATTACGTCTTTCGCGACGTCGATATGGCCGGCTTTGACTTTATTGGCGACATGTCGTTTTTCGACGAAGAATTGGGACGGCTCGAGGCTTTGCTTGGTGTCCGAGGAGCTCGCGCCACGGCGGGCCGGAATCCCGCGGCAGACTACTCGTCGATGCGGGAGGTCGCTCTCGCAACTGGTCCGCTACGCGCTGAGTTGGCCGAGATACTTACCGATGAGATAGCCTTCTACCGGCAGCATTTAGGACGCTGAGATCGCCGGTGCGATCTTTATGCGTCCGAAAGAGAACGCCTCGCGTATCGTCTGGGCCGCGATCTGACCCACCGGATTCAATGGGATGGAATGCGATGCGGCTGATTGCGGCCCGCCCGACCCCGCCGGTCAAGATGGCACTCGAAAAGGCGCTCGCCTATATCGAGGACGACCAACTTGTGGACGTCACGCCGAAGGCGATCCGGCTGCGCAAGGCGCTGTTCGACCCGAACGCGCGCAAGCGCGCGTTCCGCGCCAAGGAAAGCGCGTGCGTCAACGCAACAGCATCATGACGCCTATCGCGGCGATCAGCCAGAGCGCGATGTGGCCCCACCGCGCGCCGCGCGCTTCGGCCTTGCCGATTTTCGCGATCGCTCCTTCGGATAACTCGAAACCGTTTTCGGCCATGCCTTCGAGCTGATTGACGATATTTTCGCCGCGCAAAAGCACCAAGGGCAGATTGGAGGCGAACCGCGCAAGCGTCGAGGCGGCGCGGCCGGCGTCCTGCAATTTGCCCGCCGGCCCGAGGTTGTGCTCGATCCAGGCGCCGACCACCGGTTCGGAGGTTGTCCACACGTTGAGTTTCGGATCGAGCGTGCGCGCCACGCCTTCGACGACAACCATGGTCTTTTGCAAAAGAACGAGTTCAACTCGTGTCTTCATGTCGAAAAGGCCGGTGATCTCGAACAGAAGCGTCAGCAGTTTCGCCATGGAAATCTGATCGGCGGTGCGGGAATGAATCGGCTCGCCGATCGCACGGATGGCCTGCGCGAAATCCTCGACCCTATGCACGCGCGGCACATAGCCGGCCTCGAAATGGACCTCCGCCACGCGCCGGTAATCGCGCTTGATGAAGCCATAGAGGATTTCCGCGAGAAAGCGCCGCTCTTTGAATCCGAGGCGGCCCATGATGCCGAAGTCCACCATTGTGAGGCGTCCATGCGCGTCGACAAACAAATTTCCCTGATGCATGTCGGCGTGGAAAAATCCATCCCGCATCGCGGTGCGCAGGAAGGACTGAACGACGTTGCGGCCGAGCGCCTGCAAATCATAGCCCCTAGAAGCGAGCGCCTTGATGTCGGATAAAGGTGTCCCATCGATCCATTCGAGCGTCAGCACCTCTTTCGTGGTCCGGTCCCAGTCAATTCGCGGAATCCGGAAATCCTTGTCTTGCGCCGTATTCTCGGCGAATTCGGAGGCTGCGGCGGCTTCGAGACGGAAATCCATTTCTATCTTGACGGTGCGGGCCAGCGTATCGACGACCTCGACCGGCTTCAGGCGGCGGGCCTCGCCGAACCAGCGTTCGGCCAGGCGCGCGGCGAAATACATGTCGCCGAGGTCGCGTTTGAAATGCCGCTCAACTCCGGGACGCAACACCTTTACGGCGACTTCACGTTCGTCATCGCCGTCGTTCACGCGCGCCCGGTGAACCTGGGCAATCGAGGCGGCGGCGACCGGCTCTCCGAAGCTTATAAAGATGCGGTCGAGCGGTTCGCCAAACGCGGCCTCGATGCTCGCGATCGCGACCGCGCGGGGAAACGGCGCCATCCGGTCCTGCAAGAGCTCGAGCTGCTGGACGACGGCCACGCCGACGACGTCCGGCCGAGTCGCCAGGAATTGGCCGAGCTTGACATAGGATGGCCCGAGGCGGCTGATCGCGGCGGGGAGATTGGCAATGCCGGTTGCCTTTTTGCCGGGGGCTTGGCGCACGGCGGGTCCCATGTTTCGCGGGCCGAGGAGTTTCGCCAAGGCGAGGGGCAGCCGCGCGGCCGGGGGCAGGACCGACGGATCGACGTCGCTGAACACGCCGGCCCGGGCCAGCACGAAAACCGCGCGCGTAAGCCGGAGCAAGGAACCGAGGGAGGAACTCAAAATGCCCGCCCTAACGCATGGTCCGATCCGGAAGAACCGGATCGCGCCGCGACGGAGTTTGCTTGCGGACGATCCGGCAGCGACTGCCTGCTTCTCTTGTTAAAGATCACGCTCGTGCTCGGTAGTGCCTCAATTTGAATTTTCCGGAGAGGGTCGCTTTGGGTTGGTTACCTTGTCCATCGCAGCCTGATCGCGAACAGACCAAAGGCTTACTGCGCCTGTCTCCCCGAGTACGGGAACCCAGATCGCCGCCTGGTGATCCCCGAATGGTTTGGCCCGGCCCTGTAAAGCGCAAATGGCAACCCAGGCGCAGACGACAGCATCGAGCTCGTCCTCATAGGCCTTAACCTTTGCGCCGCTTGCGCCGAGTTCTAGTTCTGGAAGGGCTGCTGCAACTCCCCTGATCTCGTTCTCGAGCAGGGCAACAATCTCGCTCCATTGACGATAGAGTTTAGCCCGGCGCTCCTCCGGAAGGAGCGCTGGCCAGTACTTACGAACCTTCCCGGCCTTATATTGAAGGCGCTCTGGCGCATGGGCAAGTTCCAGGAGTGCGGGGTGAGGATAAACCTCGATCAAACCGGGCGCAGAAATCGTGATGGTTTGCAACGGGTAATCGGCTCGCCCGAAATTCTCCCTCAGATCGTCGCTCATCTGGCCCGGCCGTGACGCGCTTGGCGTGTGAGTACCACATTTGCGCCGACCGTATGCTCTTGAAACGGCATCGTCCGAGACACGGCGCCCGTTGATGGGCACGTGCGACAGCGGCATGTCAATCGCAACCACGTCCACCGGCCGATCATGCCGCGCACGGCAAGATGCCAGCAACGCGGCGGCGTCAGGTATTGAACCCGAAGGACGAACTTCCCGCACAAGGTCATCGGCTGCGAGGGCGTGAAAGCGCTGATAGGATGGTGCGACGGCGATCAGCTCCCAACCTGCGGCAGTCTCCGCAGCGAAAGCGACTCCGCTTGGCTGTGTGCATGTCCAGGCCGCGTCGATGCCGAGAACAGATCGCATGTCACCCCGCTACGTTTCAAACTAAGGCACTACCTCTTGCTCGCACTGATTGACCGCATGATCCTATCCGGAAATTCCCTGGCTTTGTCAAACTCATGGCTAAAGCTTCCAGCCCGAATGAATGGCAACGATCCCGCCCGAAAGCCGCGTGAACGAGGCCCGCTCGAACCCCGCCCCGGCGATCTTGCCGCAAAAACTCTCGGCATCGGGAAACCGCGCGATCAATTCGACGAGATAACGATAGGGCTTATCGTCGCCCGCCACCAAGTGGCCGATACGAGGGATGACCCGAAACGAATAGGCTTCGTAGAGACGGTCGAGGACGGGCACGTTCACATTCGAAAACTCGAGACAGAGGAACCTGCCGCCCCGCCGAAGAACCCGGCGCGCCTCGGCCAGCGCCTTGTCGATGCGGGGCACGTTGCGAATGCCGAACGCGATCGTATAGGCATCGAAGCTGTCATCGGCGAAGGGTAGCTCCTCGGCGTTTGCCTCGACGAAGTCGAACGCGGCCGCAAATCCGCGCTTGGCGGCGCGCCTTTGTCCCTCCTCCAGCATGGCGGTATTGATGTCGAGCACAACAATCTCGGTCAACGCCGAGCCTGCTTTCGCCACCCGGAAGGCAATATCGCCGGTGCCGCCGGCCACATCGAGATGGCGGAACCGGGTTTTCCTGGACGGCTTGACCTTACCGACGAAAATGTCTTTCCAGATCCGGTGGAGGCCGCCGGACATGAGGTCGTTCATCAGGTCGTAGCGGGACGCGACCTTGTGAAAAACCGCGTCCACCCGCGCTTGCTTGTCTTGCAGCGGGATGCGGGAAAAACCGAAATGCGTTTCTTCAGCCATGTTGTGCGGTGCCCGGCGTGGGGCGGGTCACTGATTAGGGTCTTATTCCCGTGCAACATAGCGCGGGCCGTGCGCGATGGCTATGGCGGAGGCCTTCGCCGCAAGCCGCGCCTCAGGATGAACTTATTTATCCAGGCGCCCCACGCGGCGTCGCCCGCAAACGAGACCGAGATAGAGCGCGAGCAGGGCGGCGATGGAGAAGAAAAACCCGTTGGGCGGGACGAGATCCATGCCGAAGCCGGCGATTGGCGGGCCGCCGAGCATGCGGAGCGAGTAGAGCGAGTAGAGCATGATGAAGGCGACATTGGCGCTAGCTAAGTCCGGCCCGCCGTAGCGCGAGCCAAGGTGTGCTAGTCCGACGGCATAAAGGCTGCCGACGCCGCCGCCCCATATGACCAGCAGACAGCAAAAGAGAACGAGGCGCGCGGGTCCGGCAACAGCCAGCGCGATTGCCCCACAAAGGCCGAAGACGCCCAAGCGACAACAATAATTTGCCTCTGTCCATCTGGTCCGAGGCAAAGCCGATGGGGAGTTGAAACAAAATATTGCCGAGCGCGAACAGGGTAACGAACAAGGCTCCGGTTTCGAGGCTAATACCAAGTCTCAAATACATCCCGGACATGAGGTTGCTGCTCTCCGGCGGAAGGTGTGAAGCTTTCGCTGGTGATTCGCGAACGACGAATGGAGAGCGGCAATGGGCATGTATGCAGGATTGGACGCGGGCGGCAAGCGGACGGCGGTGTGGGTTGTGAACGAGGTCGGCAAGATCGTCTTTCGAGGCATGGTTGACACGCATCCTCGGATGCTCGCGGCGGCATTGAAGCGTTTCGAGGGCAAGCTCGCCAAGGTTGGGCTGGAAAGCGGGCCGTTCACGCCGCATCTCTTCCGCTTGGCTTCCGGCGATGGGCTATCCAATGGCATGCATGGACGCGCGCCGGGCGGCCGATGCGATCAAGAGCCGACGGATCAAGAGCGGCAAGGCCGACGCCTTCGCTTTGGCCGAGATGCCGCGGACGGGCTGGTTTTCGCCGGTGCACGTCAAGTCGTTGGACAGCCATCGCCTTAAGACGCTTCTCGGCGCGCGCGACCAGTTGGTCAAGGCGAAGCGCTCGCTCGGCAACGAGGTGCGCGGCCTGTTGCGCCCCTTCGGCATGAGGCTGCCGTCGCGCGTTGGCGCGAAGAAGTTCGCCGAGGCGGCGTATCAAGCGACACGCAACGATCCGCCCATGCATGCCAGCATCAACGCGCGGCTCGAGGCTTTGGCTTCGATCGACGCGCAAGTGGCCAAGCTCGACGACGGCCTCAACGAGCTGGCGCGCCGCAACGAGGTCGCTTGGCGGTTGATGAGTGTGCCTGGTGTTGGCCCGATTACCGCACTCGCGTTCATTGCGGCGATCGAGAACGTGGAGCGATTCCGCGGAACGCGCGACATCGGCGCCTATCTTGGCTTGACCGGGCGGCGCTATCAATCGGCCGACACCGATGTCAAAATGGGCATCTCCAAACAGGGCGATGCGATGGCGAGGCATTATCTCTACGAGGCCGCTAATGTGCTGTTGACCCGGTCAAGAAGCGCCTCGCCCTGCGCGGCCGGGGCCTGAAGTTGATGCGGAAGCTCGGGCCCAAACGCGCTCGCGTGGCGGTGGCGAGGAATCTCGCTGTTCTCTTGGGGCGCGTGTGGAAGGATGGCGCGCACTTCGACGCGGTTGTCGTGGCATGAGACGAGAAGAAGCTTGGCCAAGAAGAGGTTTGGCGATGAAGAGGAGGTCTTAAGGTTTGGAGCGTTTCCGCGCCCCTTCCGCAATGAAGCGGGCGTGGACCAGAAGGGTGAGCGCGCGACACGTTGGTTGCGGATCAATAGCCTGCGTTTAATTGTAGTAGCTTGTGCTTGATCTTATGAACGGTACCTTTTGGAGGTGGCCGGTTTGCTGCTGATGGTGGTCAGGCAGCGATCATTTTCTCCCGCGCAATCGGGATGGCGTCAGGGAATGTTTGCATCGGCGTCTTGCCGAAACACCACCGGCCTCGATGCGGTCTTTCCTCATTATAGCTTCTGATCCATTCGTCGAGGTCGTCCTGTAGGGCCGCGATCGAAAGATAGAGCTTCTTGCGGAAGGCGATGCGGTGGAATTCATTCAACATCGTCTTGTGCAGGCGCTCGGCGATCCCATTTGTTTGCGGACTCTTCGTCCTGGTCCTGGAATGGCCGATATCCTCCACCGCGAGATAGAGCTCGTATTCGTGATGCCCGGGATTGCCGCGATATTCCGTGCCGCGATCTGTCGGCACACGTGAGAGCTTCACCTCCTTTTCGTCGAAGAAGGGCACGACCCGATCGTTCAGGAGATCGGCCGCGGTGATCGGCGTCTTGCGGTCGTAAAGTTTGGCAAACGCCATTTTCGCATAGGTGTCGACGAAGGTCCGCTGATAGATGCGGCCAACCCCTTTCATGTTGCCGGCGTGGAACGTGTCCTGGGCGCCGCGGTAGCCGGGGCATTCGCTCTCGAACTCGGCCCGTGAGCCTCCTTTTCTGTCTTGGCTTTCTCCAAGGCGATGACTTGCGCCCCGGTCAGGATCAGCCCCTCCTGCGCGACCTTCGCTTCCAAGGCCTTCAGCCGCTTCTTCATCGTCTCGAGATCATGGCGCTGCCAGACGCCGCGCACCCCGTCCTTCGACGGGCCCGGGAGGTGAGATCGAATGGCCAAACTTCCTCATTTCGCTAGCGACGCGGATCTCGCCGAAGGCCGGCTGCTCCAGCGAAAATTCAACGATCCGCGCCGCGATCCCGGGCGCCGTCCGCCCGGCGCACGAGACAAAAGTCTTTATTTCCCAATCTGTTAAGTTGGTGGGCGCGACAGGGATCGAACCTGTGACCCCTCCCGTGTGAAGGGAGTGCTCTCCCGCTGAGCTACGCGCCCCGCAGTGCGTGCCGACGCACGCGACCGCCCTTTATGAAAGCAAGCCGTTTCAAGTCAAGGCGGATTCGTCCCTATGCCACGCCGAGCGCCGCGACCGCGCCCCATAATTCGTCGTAATGGCCGATCACCCGGTCCGGCTTGAAACTGCCTACGGGCTCACTCGTATAGCCGAAATTGACCGCCACGATAGGGATCCCGGCATTGCGCGCGGTATCGATATCCATTTTGGAATCGCCGACCATCACGGCCCGGGCGCGATCGCCGCCCGCCCGTGCGATGGTCTGCAACAATGCCTCGCCATCGGGCTTGCTGACCGCAAAAGTATCCTTGCCGCAGATCGCCCGGAAACGGCCGGCGACGCCGAGCGCGGTCAACAGCAGAATGGATGGATATTCGACCTTGTTGGTGCAGACGGCAAAGGCAAACCCCGCCGCCTCGAAGCGGTCGAGCGCTCGGGCGACCCCCGGAAACAAGACCGTCTCGTCCGCGACATGGGCCTCGTAATAGGCCAGGAAATCGGCGAGCATCTCGTCGACACGGATTTCGCTCGCATTTATCCCATTGGCCGAAAGCCCGCGTTGGATCAAGGCTCTGGCGCCGCCGCCGACCATCGCGCGGGCATCCGGCACCGCGATTCCGGCCAAGCCTTCGCGGGCGAGAATGATATTCAAGGCCGCGACAAGGTCGCCCGCCGTATCGGCGAGCGTGCCGTCGAGATCGAAGACGAGAAGGGGCGCGCGGGGGTATTGCTGCATTGCACGGGGCTTAGGATGCAAATGCGGGCCGGTCAAGATCGCGGGTCTGTTCCCGGCGCCGCCCAAACCGGCTTTTGCGAGGTAACCCTCTCGCTTAATCGTGCCTCTCGCGTATAAAGGGGCGCTAACACGTCCTTGGGGGCTAGCATGATGTGGGTTTCGCGTGTCTTCTCGCCGCGCAAGGGGCTCTTTCTCCTTGCGGGCTCGGCCGTGATTGCTGCCGCGCAGGGCGCCCTGGCGGCGAACTATGAATTTCTCGCCGCGCCGGAGACCGATCTCAACCGGGTGTATCGCCTCGACCGGGCGACCGGCGAGATCGGCGCCTGCCAATATGGCTTGAAGGAAGCCTCGGTCGGCGTCACGCTCTGTTATCCGCCCGGCGAAGGCGCGGGTCCGCAGGCGCCGAGCGAATATTCCCTTGTCGCCTCCCGCCATGAGCGCGAGGGCGGCGTCTTCAGGGTCGATCTGCGCACGGGGATGATGTCGATTTGCTATGTTTTGAACGATGCCGTCGTCTGCACTCCACCGGCGAGGTAGGCCGCGGGCGAAAGAAAACCGGGACAAACCTGTCCAGATCGTGCTAGCGAGCAGCTACGTCCGGGCCTGGGGGTTCCTGCGTGCTTGCCATTCGCGTCGCCAAAATTTTTTGCGCCGCCGCCATCGCGTTCTATGTGGCGCTAGTCGCTTTTGGCAATATATCGGACTATTGGACGAACTTCGCCTTTGTCACAGAGGTGCTCGACATGGACGCGGTCCCCGCCGCGTCGCACATCCGTTGGCGCGCGGTAACGTCGCCCGTCCTCCACCATGCCGGCTATATCCTGATCATCGCCACGGAGATCGTCACCGCGGCGCTTTGCGCGCTCGGCGCCATGGCGATGGCGCGGCGGTTGCGGGCCGGGGCGCAGCCGTTCCAGGCCGCCAAAAGCAAGGCGGTGGCTGGGCTAACCCTCGGGTTCCTGCTCTTTGAGGGCGGCTTCGTGGCCGTAGGCGGCGAATGGTTCGGCATGTGGCAGGCCCGGGATATAGATGCCGTGCCAAGCGCCTTCCGCGTTCTCATGACGATGCTCGGCGTGCTGATTTTCGTCTCGCTCAAGGACGAGGATCTGGTTTGAGGCGGGACAGAACGGGGATTCGAACGAGCGCGCGCTGCCGTGGTCTGAACCAAGGACTCGGCAATGATCGGCGCCAGGCGCTTGCGATTTTGCTAGGCGGGGGCCTTGCCGGGGCCGCCCTCGGCGCGCCGCGCCAGACATTTGGGGCCGCGACATTGATGGCGCCCCTTCCCGCCGACGAACACTTTATGCGGATGGCCATTGCCGAGGCGGCGCGGGGGGACTTCCCTTTCGGCGCGGTCATCGTCCGCGACGGCGAGGTGCTTTCGACCGGTCGCAATTTGGGCAGAACCACCAACGATCCGACGGCGCACGGCGAAATGGTGGCGATCCGCCGCTTCGTCGCGGTGCGGCCCGCCGCCGAGCTTCGGGGCACGACCCTCTACACCTCGGGCGAACCTTGCCCCATGTGCATGAGCGCTATTCTTTGGTGTGGCATCGGCCGGGTGGTCTTCGCCACCTCGATCGGCGAACTCGCAACGAAGCTAGGGCAGATCATGCTGACCAGCCGGCAGGTGGCGGACGCAGCCCCCTTCGCCGCTATCGCGATCACTGGCGGGGTCCTGTCCGCCGAGGCGCTGGCGCTGTTTCCCAAGTGAACCCGCGACAAGCGATCCGGCAACAGGCGATCCGGCAAGATGAGCCGCGCCGGCGGCGTCTTCAGGATCGATGCGTGCACCGGCACGATGCCGGTTCGCTATTATGCGGCGCGCCACGATTACGTTCGTGGCGCGTCAGATTTTTGTTCGCCAAATTTGCCGAAGCGCAACGCCGTCATGGCTAAGTCAGCCCTTGGAATTTTGACAGTGCTGGTCACAGGCGCGCTCGAACTTAGCGCAATTCGCATTGCACTCCGATTTACCGCAATTAACTATGCACTGTTCCTGTTCCTCGGGATCCGCGCATTGCGTCCGGCAGGCATCCGCATTCGTCCTGCAACTCGTATGGCAGGCATCGGCTTGGCTTAGCTTGTACGCTCCCGTGCGGGAGAGATCGCCCGCCGGGGATGGAGCGCCGCTTGCCATCATGAGCGCTCCGAAAATGCAGGTGGTCAGCAGAAACGTTTTCATGGACGCCTTCTCGCGCAGAGGCCTCGAATGGGTACGGCCCGCGATCGAATTTAGAATGTTTCGACCGGTTTTCCTCTATCATAACGGCGGGCCGGAGGGAATGACCGTTTAACTCTCGAAATTTCGCTAACCGGCTCCGGATTTTCATGCCCTGGCGCGACGCTACTCACGTGTTTGTCTGCCGCAAGGCAAAAGCCGCCGCGAAAGGCGCGCCAGCGATGGCGATCAGGGTCAGGGCGCAAAGGATCAGAAAGGGGGTTGCGAAGGGGACCATCGCACCCGCCCCCGCTCCAGCGGCCGCGACGCCGAAGATCAGGACCGGCACGCAAAGCGGCAAAATCAACACCGCGAACAAAAGTCCACCGCGCCGCAGGCTGACCGTCAACGCCGCGCCGATCGCGCCGATCAAGGTCAGGGCGGGGGTGCCCGCGATAAGCGAAAGCGTGACGCTCCAAAGCTGGCTCGTTGGCAGGTCGAGCATGAGACCAAAAAAGGGCGCGGCGGCGGCAAGCGGCAGACCGGTCAGGATCCAGTGCGCGAGACATTTCACAAGAACGATCAATTCCAGAGGTGTGCTGCTGGTCAAAAGGAGATCGAGCGAACCATCCTCGTGATCGGCTTGAAACAGCCTGTCGAGCCCAAGCAAGGTCGCGAGCAGGCCGGAAATCCAAAGAATTGCGGGAGCGATCTTGCCGAGAAGCGCGAGATCCGGACCGACCGCGAAAGCGCTCAAGGTGACGAGGATAAGAAAAAAAACCACGCCGAGGCTGGTGCCGCCGCCGATCCGCCGTCCGGCCCGCATCTCGCGAACGAAAAGTGCATAAAGACTCGACCCCAGCGTGGGGTTTGCCTGCGCGTCCTGCCCATTTTTCATGCAAACGCCCCAAGCCGCAGCTCGCGGCCGCCGAGACCGAGCCTCGCATGGGTGGCGGCGACGATCATGCCGCCTTGCGCCAAATGCGCCGCCATGATTTCCGTCATGCGCGCCTGGGAGGCGGCGTCGAGAGCGGCCGAGGGCTCGTCCAGAAGCCACATCTGACGCTTCGCGACAAGGAGCTTGGCGAGCGCGGCGCGCCGTTTTTGTCCGGCCGAGAGATAGGTCACCGGAAGATTTGCGGCATGCGAAAGGCCAAACTCTGCGAGCGCGGTTTCGACCGGTAAGCCGCCATGTCCGGCATCGAGCATCGCGGCAAGGAACGCCAAATTCTCGGCGACGGTGAGAACACCCTTGAGGGCATCGACGTGGCCGATGTAATGGGCCTGTTCGGCGAGTGTCCCGCCCGATAAAGGCATGCAGGCGATCGTCCCCCCAGTGAGCGGCAACAGCCCGGCGAGAGCCCGCAAAAGTGTCGATTTTCCGGCCCCGTTAGGCCCCGTGACGGTCAGGCTCCCGCCCGCATCGAGTGTGAACGACAGATTTGAAAAGACGATCCGGCCGCCGCGTTCGACGGTGAGTTGTGAGGCAGAAAGCCGCATGATGATTAAACCGTGGGCGGGCCGAGCCGCCGAAATAGCGCTCTCATCTATCATCCGTGTAGCTCGCGCCGGAAAAATTATTTATAAGCGGACGAGCCTCCTGTTTTTCAGATCGGCTTTACTGGGAAAATTCCGATGACCTCGCTCGACAGTTTCAAATGCCGCAAGAAGCTCACGGTGGGCAGCAAGACCTACCATTATTTCTCGTTCAAGGCGGCGGAGAAACATGGGCTTCCGGACGTGTCGGAACTGCCGTTTTCGATGAAGATCTTGCTCGAGAACCTGCTTCGCTTCGAGGACGGCCGCTCGGTCACGAGGCAAGACATCAAGGGCATCGCCGCCTGGTCGGGCAATAAGGGCAAGACCGAACGCGAGATCGCGTTTCGTCCGGCGCGGGTTCTGATGCAGGATTTCACCGGCGTCCCCGCCGTCGTCGATTTGGCCGCGATGCGCGACGCCATGACCCGGCTTGGCGGCGATCCGCAAAAGATCAATCCGCTCGTCCCGGTCGATCTCGTCATCGATCATTCCGTCATCGTGGATGCGTTCGGCAGCAGCAAGGCCTTCAAGACCAATGTCGAACGCGAATATGGCCGTAATGGCGAGCGCTATCGTTTCCTGAAATGGGGCCAGGGTTCGTTCGACAATTTCCGGGTCGTGCCGCCGGGCACCGGGATTTGCCACCAGGTGAATCTCGAATATCTCGCCCAGACGGTCTGGACGGCCAAGGAGAAATACGCGGCCCCGCGCGGCAAGCCTTCGAACGTCGAGGTTGCCTACCCCGATACGCTCGTCGGCACCGATTCGCATACGACCATGGTGAATGGGCTCTCCGTGTTGGGCTGGGGCGTCGGCGGCATCGAGGCCGAAGCGTGCATGCTCGGTCAGCCGCTTTCCATGCTGTTGCCGGAGGTGATTGGCTTCCGGCTGGCCGGCGCGCTTGCCGCCGGGGTGACCGCCACTGATCTCGTTCTCACCGTCACGGAGATGCTGCGCCGGAAGGGTGTCGTCGGAAAATTCGTTGAATTTCATGGCCCTGGCCTCAATCATCTTCCGCTCGCCGATCGCGCGACGATCGCGAACATGGCGCCGGAATGTGGCGCGACCTGCAATTTCTTCCCGATCGATTCGCAGACGCTTTCTTATCTTGCGACTTCGGGGCGCGCGCCGTCACGCGTCGCGCTTGTCGAGGCTTACGCGAAGGCGCAAGGGTTGTTCCGGACGAAGACCACGCGCGATCCGGTCTTCACCGACACGCTGGAACTCGATCTCGGTTCGGTCGCGCCCTCGATGGCCGGCCCGAAACGTCCCGAGGGGCGCGTCGCGCTCGGCGCGGTCGGATCGAGCTTCAAAGCCGCGCTGGAAGCCGAGTATGGAAAAGTTGGCGAGGCCGGACGACGCTATCCCGTGGAGGGCAAAAATTTCGATCTCGGGCACGGCGACGTGGTGATCGCGGCGATCACCTCCTGCACGAATACCTCGAACCCGAACGTGCTGATCGGCGCCGGATTGCTCGCCCGCAATGCCGTCGCCAAAGGCCTTGGCGTGAAGCCATGGGTCAAGACCTCGCTCGCGCCGGGAAGCCAGGTGGTCGCCGAATATCTTTCCGCCTCCGGGCTGCAGAAATCGCTCGACAAGCTCGGCTTCAATCTCGTCGGCTTCGGCTGCACGACCTGTATCGGCAATTCGGGTCCCTTGGCGCCGGAAATCTCGAAAACAATCAACGACAATGGCATTATTGCCGCGGCGGTCCTCTCCGGCAATCGGAATTTCGAGGGCCGCATCAGCCCCGATACGCAGGCGAATTACCTCGCCTCGCCGCCCCTCGTCGTCGCCCATGCGCTCGCCGGCACGGTCGCGACGGACCTAACAAACGAACCCCTCGGCCATGACAAGAAAGGCGATCCGGTATTTCTCAAGGACATCTGGCCTGACCAGGACGAAATTGCCGGAATTATCGATGAATTCGTGACCAGGAAGGTGTTCAAGGCGCGGTACGCCGATGTCTTTAACGGCGATGCGCACTGGCGCAAGGTGAAGGTGCCAGTCGGCGAAACCTACAATTGGGATCTAGGCTCGACCTACGTGCGAAATCCACCTTATTTCGATGGGCTAAAAATGCAGCCGGAGCCGGTGCGGGAAATTGAAAACGCGCGCATTCTGGCGCTTTTCGGGGATAAGATCACCACCGACCACATTTCGCCCGCGGGTGCGATCAAGGAGGCTTCGCCCGCCGGCCAATATCTCGTCGAGCGGCAAGTTTCGAGGGCCGATTTCAACCAATATGGCACCCGCCGGGGCAACCATGAAATCATGATGCGCGGAACCTTCGCCAATATCAGGATCAAGAATTTCATCCTGCAACAAGAAAATGGCGCCGTGCCGGAGGGCGGCCTAACCAAGCATTGGCCGGACGGCGACGAAATGCCGATCTTCGAGGCGGCGATGAAATATCAGGCGGAAGGCGTTCCGCTGGTCGTCTTCGCCGGCGCCGAATATGGCAATGGTTCCTCGCGCGACTGGGCGGCCAAGGGCACCAAATTGCTTGGGGTCCGCGCGGTCATCGCCGAATCCTTCGAGCGCATCCACCGTTCGAACCTCGTCGGCATGGGCGTCCTGCCGCTCACCTTCGAACCCGGCACAAGCTGGAAAACCCTTGGGCTCAAGGGCGACGAAGAGGTGACCATCCATGGACTTGGCGCCACGCTAAAGCCGCGCCAGACGATGGAGGCCGAGATCAAATTTGCCGATGGCAGGGTAGAGAAAGTGCCGTTGCTCTGCCGCATCGCGACGCTCGACGAACTCGAATATTTCAACAACGGCGGCATTCTTCCCTTTGTGCTGCGCCAGCTCGCGGCCGCCTAAGTTTTCCATCCGCCTTTGCGCGCGGTAGGAGCCCTGTTAGCGCTCCTGCCCCCATCTGCCGTGCAGGGACAATCGAACATGGCTCGCTACAATCTCTTCGTCCTTCCGGGCGACGGCATCGGCCCCGAGGTCATGGCCGAAGTCGAGAAAATCGCGGCTTGGCTGACGCGCGAAGGTATCGTTCATTTCGAAATCGAAAAAGGCCTTGCCGGCGGCGCGGCCTATGACGCGCATGGCACGGCGATCAGCGATGCCGACATGGCGCGCGCGCATGCCGCGGACGCCGTGCTTCTGGCCGCGGTCGGTGGCCCGAAATGGGATGGCGTCCCTTACGAAGTCCGCCCCGAGGCGGGTCTTCTGCGGCTGCGCAAGGATATGAACCTGTTTGCCAATCTGCGCCCGGCAATCTGCTATCCGGCGCTCGCCGATGCCTCGTCGCTGAAGCGCGAACTCGTCGACGGACTCGATCTCATGATCGTTCGCGAACTGACCGGCGGCGTCTATTTTGGCGAACCAAAACAGATCATCGACCTTGGCAACGGCCAGAAACGCGGCATCGACACGCAGGTCTACGACACCTATGAGATCGAGCGGATCGGGCGCATTGCCTTTGAGCTCGCGCGACAGCGCCGCAACAAGGTGACCTCCGCCGACAAGCGCAATGTGATGAAATCGGGCGTGCTCTGGAACGAAGTCATCACGCGCCTGCACGCGCGCGAATATCCCGGCGTCGAACTTGAGCACCAGCTTGCCGACGCGCTCGGCATGCAGTTGGTTCGGCGCCCAAAGCAATTCGATGTCATCGTCACCGATAATCTATTCGGCGACATGCTGTCCGACGTTGCCGCCATGCTGACCGGCTCGCTTGGCATGCTGCCCTCGGCGTCGCTCGGCGAAAAGAACGTGAAGGGCGAAACACGCAAGGCCCTTTATGAGCCGGTGCATGGCTCCGCCCCCGACATCGCGGGCAAGGAGATTGCCAATCCGATCGCGATGATTGGGTCTTTCGGCATGGCCTTGCGCTACTCGTTCAATCTTGGCGCGCTTGCGGATCGCGTCGAAAAGGCGATTTCGGATGTGCTCGAAAAAGGACTGCGGACCGCCGATATCGCGGGCGGCGCGACGAAGATTCTTTCGACATCCCAAATGGGCGATGCGATTCTCGCCGAGTTGCAGGCGACGGTTTGAAGGTTTATTGGCCGACTGGAAAGAAGGCCGGCAGGGATGGCAAAACCCTATTCGCAGGAGTTACACCTCCTGGCCTCAGCCAGAAAACTGCCAGGCGCTAACGCTGGACAGGCTCGCTTCGTGAACAGACCACGAGCCTATTTCGACTTGCCTCCCAGGATCCCGCGCAAGATGGCCTGGCCGATCTTCGTCCCGGCGGTGCGCGCCGCCGATTGAACCGCGGAGCGAAGCGCGATTTCGCCCGTTGACATGCGCTGGCGCCCACTGCCGGATGTTTTGCCAAAAAGTCCGCCAAGCGCTCCTCCAAGGGTGCCGAGCAATCCGCCTGCCGGAGAACCGGCTGGCGCGCTTGCCTGACCCGCCCGTGCTTGCAGTTCCTCGAAGGCGGATGGCCGGTCGATCGCCGTCTCGTATTTTCCGAGAAGGCCGCTTTTTTGCATGAGCCGCTGGCGCTCCTCGTCGCTGATCGTCCCGGCCCTTGCCATGGGCGGCGCGATCAGGCTGCGCGCGACGATTTCGGGGTTTCCCTTGGCGTCGAGCATCGAGACGAGGGCTTCGCCCCCGGCCAGCTCGGTGATCGCGGCGGCGGTGTCGAAAGAAGGGTTCCGGCGGAACGTTTCCGCCGCTGCCTTGACCGCCTTCTGGTCGCGCGGCGTGAAGGCGCGCAAGGCGTGCTGAACCCGATTGCCGAGTTGTCCCAGAACGGTCTCCGGCACGTCGGCCGGATTTTGGGTGACGAAATAGACGCCGACGCTCTTCGAGCGGATGAGGCGGACAACCTGCTCGATCGCGCTCAAAAGGTTTTTCGGCGCATTGTCGAACAGAAGATGCGCTTCGTCGAAAAAGAAAACCAGCTTTGGCTTGTCGAGGTCGCCAACCTCGGGCAATTTCTCGAACAATTCGGACAGCATCCACAAAAGGAAGATCGCGTAAAGGCGGGGAGCACGCATCAATTTTCCGGCGCTAAGAATATTGACAATTCCGCGCCCATCGCGGCCGGTGCGCAGAAAATCGTTTATGTCGAGCTCTGGTTCGCCGAAAAAACCTTCCGCGCCCTGATTTTCGAGGACCAGCGAGCGGCGCTGGATCGCCCCCACCGTCGCGGGCGCGACGTTCCCGTAGCGCGTGGTCACCGCCGCCGCGGTTTCGCCAAGGTGCTGCAACAGCGCCCTAAGATCCTTGAGATCGATGAGCAACAACTCTTGTTCGCCGGCGAGCTTGAAGGCGATATTGAGAACGCCCTCCTGGACATCGTTGAGCTCGAGCATGCGGGCCAGGAGCAACGGCCCCATATCCGATATTCGGGCGCGGACCGGATGCCCGGATTGCCCGTGGAGATCCCAAAATGCGACAGGAAAATCGTCCGCCGCATAAACGATCCCGATATCCTTCGCCCGCTGCACAAAGTGAGGCTTCGAGTCTCCGGGCATCGCGATCCCGGCGAGATCGCCTTTGACATCGGCGGCGAAAACCGCGGTTCCCGCGCGCGAAAACCCTTCCGCGAGAACTTGCAAGGTTACGGTCTTGCCGGTGCCGGTGGCGCCCGCGACGAGTCCGTGCCGGTTGCCGAGCGCAAGAGTCAAATATTGGTAAATGTCGCTTTTGCCGACCAGAATGCGGCCAGGTTCATGCGAGGGATCGTCGGCCATGGGGGGTCCTCGAGCGGCGGCGCGAGGCGCGGATTCGCGGCGCGCCTTACATCGCCATTATGAGACAATGTAAGATCGTTGCGCCAGCAAATCCTGAACCGCCGGCAACCGCCTTGATTTTATCTCCGGCAGGGTGACAAGTGCGGGCGAAAAATGCGCACGGACGAGGTTTCAGATGGAAGATTTGATCGCCCGCATCGCCGCCGCCGCTGGTGTTGAACCGGAGATTGCGAAAAAATCGGTCGAGACGATTCTCGCGTTCCTTCGCAAGGAGGGACCCCAAGCCGAGGTCGATGCCTTGTTCGCGGCCGTGCCGGGCGCGGCCGAGACTGCCGGCGCGGCATCCGGGGAAAGCGGCGGAGGCGCCCCCGACGGACTGACCGGCGCGATGGGCGGCGGCCTCATGGGCTTGGCTGGCCGGCTCACTAATCTTGGCCTCGGCATGGGCGAGATGCAGACAATCGGGCGGCAAGTCTTCGCCTATGTCCGCGAGAAGGCTGGAGACGAGCTTGTCGGCCAAGTTGCCGCGGCGATCCCTGGTCTTGCCCAATTTCTCTAGTAGCCACTGTCGCTTAAGGATGAGTTGTGATTATGGGATGGCCCGCCGCCTTCGCCGCGATCCGTTGGGATCGTGGTTTGTTTGAGAGAGAGGAGCGGACCGATGGACATCTTCATCATTGGGATTGATCTTGATTGGGATCGATCTTGGCAAGAACTCTTGCGGCCTGGCTGGTTTGGACGCTTCGGGCCGGATTGTTTTGAGGCGCCGGATGCGGCGGAGTTCGCTGGAGAGCTTCGTCAAGAGCCCCGGGCGTTGCGTCGTGGCGATGGAGGCGTGCCGCGGCGCGCACCATCTGGGCCGGGTGTTCGCCGCGCCGGACACGAGGTCCGCCGGATGCCGCCGGAATATGTGCGCCCGTATGTGAAGGCGCGGAAGAACGGCGATCTGGATGCCGCGGCGATCGCGGCGGCGGCGAGCCGGCCGGCGATGCGGTTTGCCGAGGTCAAGAGCCAGGCGCGGCCGGACATTCAGGCGCTGCACCGGGGGCGCGAACGCTTGGTGCCGGAGCGCACCGCGTTGATCAACCATTTGCGAGCGCTGCTGCTGGAGCGCGGGATCGTGGCGCCGCAAGGCCGGCGCAAACCGGAAGAACAGCTTCCGGCTTTCGCGGATGAAGATGGGATCGAGGCATCGAGCCCGCGCGTCCGGGTTCCGAGCGAAGACCCGCGCGCCGAATGGCGGGCGCTCAACGAGCGTATTGCGGCCTTTGACAAAGAGTTTGTCCAAATGGCGCGGAACGGTGAGATATAAAGGCCTGGATTCGATCCATCGGTCAACGCCTGCCAATCCAAGGGCAATCGCATTTCAAAATTGTGCCAGCAAGATGGAGAGATATGCGTCATCCCAGCCGGCGCGCTTGAGTTTTCCGCGCAAGGACCCCTTTGATCCTTCCTTTTGCATGGCGTTCATCGCCATGTGCCGGAGAACAGCCAGATTGTGCGGGCCGTTGCCCAAACGGGTTCTGTCCTGATCCTCGTTCATGATGACGTCGAGCCGCCAATGCAGGCGGTTCTCGACGCCCCAATGCTGGCGGACGACCTCGTTCAAGCGTTCGGGGGATAGCGCGGCGCTCAGCAGGTAATAGGCCGTCTCGGTCGTGGTTTTGGTGGGGGTTTCACGGGTGCGGACAACCTTGCCGATGGCGGCAAGGCCGGGCCATTGATGGTCCTTCTGCAACCAGGCGATATCGGTTGAGACCGTGGCCGTGCGGGTCTCGATGCGACCGTGATCGGCATCGACGGCCGACTTGGCCGTGGCGGCCAGCTCAGCGGGATCGTCGAGATACAGACCGGCGTCCGCGTGCAGTTTGCCCTGGTTTCCCTTTAAGGCCAGCGCATAATCGCCGCCTTGTTTCACGATCTGTTGGGCGATCGCGCGCTGGCAGTTGAGCGCATCGACGGTCACGATCGCGCCCTTCAGCGACAACATCTCCAGCAGTTTTGGCACGGCGGTGATCTCGTTCGATTTCGCGTCAGTCGCGATTTGCGCCAGCACCAAGCGTTGCTCGCAGCCCCAGGCGCTGACCATGTGCAAGGCCGATTTGCCGCTGGCGCTGTCGAACGAGCGGCGCAACACCTTCCCATCAATGGCGATAACACCCTGGCATTGCTCGGAAAACCTCGCCATAAACCGCTGAAAAACGGCACGAAACTGATCCGGATCGAGCCGGCGGAACAGCCGGCTGAAGGTGTCGTGGCTGGGCAGTCCGTTGGCCAGATTGAGGAAGCCGCGCAAATACGGCTCCTTCGCCTTCGCGAACAGCGCCATGTCCACCGCGCCTTGCCCGCCACACAGGACCGCGCAAAAAGCGATCACCAAAAGCTCGTTGAAGTCGTGAAGAGCCGCGTTCCCGGTTCGCGGATCGTCCAACTCCTCCCAGCACGCAGCAAACTGATCCATCGTCGTCTCCCGAGGCATGATTCTCACGCGAATCGGTAGACTCCATCAGGCTATTGCCCGCAAGTCCCGCTGCTTTCGTCAGACCTTTCTCAAATGCGATTCCCCTGATTGTTCGATTGAGAATATGCACACAATTTTCGCGGCGACGGGCCAATTGGAGGAGGGATTGTCGATCTTCGGATTTTCCCGCGAGGGCGTCGCGGAAGGCCGCCTCTGACCGGGAGGGGCGTTCCTCAAGTTCGCGGCCGCCGGACTCCCCAGCCGCTATTCGATAATTGGCTGGAGAATATGCTGAAGACCTGCCAAGATCGGCTGGTCCGAACCGTTCATGGCCTGCCGGAGGGCGTGTTTTTCTTGTTCTCCGCCGATCTTCTCGAAATCACGAACCGCGCGAGCCGTGAAGGCGCCGATTGACAACCCATTTGCGCCGGCGGTGATCCCGACCTTGCCCGCGAAACCGGACCCCATCGATGCGACGGCGGCCTGGGCGACCTTTTCATTCGAACACGTATGAAGTATTTCAGCGATCAAACACATGACACCCTCGCTTAGCGGGTCGAACGGCGTTGGAAACGTTCGAAAAGCGGCACTTTAGTACCATTAAGCAATATTCATGCCGCCACCAGGATGAGTGCCGGGACGTTCTTTAGCGAAAAAGCCTACCTAAAGCGCTACGTCGTGACACCCCCTAACGTAGATTGTAATTCTAACATTATGATGACGTCAACAGAAATATCTTATGTTGCTCTGCAATATTACGCATAATTTAAGTTTTGCAGATGCTTAATTGCTTGTGAAATGTCTTATGAAAGCCATTTTAAACAGTGTAAACAATACAATCCTCACCCTGCTCCGGCATGACAATGATGTCGAAGCAGAGAGCAAAACCAGATATAAAGTACTTCGTGCTGTGATAATCCAAGGAAACAATTTCGGCTCTAAAATGAGCCTTTTGATGTCCGATCGGTTTCGGAGGCTTGAGCAAAGCCAAGCGGCGGCTGCCTTCTACGCCACAGGCGTGCCGGGGGAGCCAATCGGCGGCGGAATTCGCAAAAAATATTGCCCGCGCGACGCCG
Source organism: uncultured Alphaproteobacteria bacterium (assembly GCA_963706215.1). Lineage (GTDB taxonomy): Bacteria > Pseudomonadota > Alphaproteobacteria > Rhizobiales > Beijerinckiaceae > Methylocapsa. The sequence goes on from OY970154.1 coordinate 3,074,674, forward strand.
GCGACCGCTCGCCGGCATATGCATCGGCGACGGGGTCAACGAACAGCCCGGAAAAAAGTTCCGCGCCGGGGTTAAAAATTATGGAACGGTTGACGAAAATTGTCAGGGAAACCGAGCATCCCAAAAGGTGATTCAGGGAAAATCCGAGAACAGACGGACGGCGCGGTTTCCGGCGTCTTGAGAGGGTTCGATGGCTCGGGTTGGCGAGGGTGACACCAACTTCAGGATTTTGCGCGGGATTTTGCGAACGAAACCGGTGCGAGAGAAAATATTGAGGGGCGGGTTGGCGCAGCGGTTGGGTTACCCTTCTTCACCGAGGATGGCGGCGTTGTTCCTTTGCATGATCTGGAGGCCCCGATGACCGCAATTGGCGCCGGCCAGCGCTTGCGGCGAGACGGCGGCGGTCAGCGAGGTCAGATCGACGGTCTCCTCTTGTGGCGCGCGCCGTTTCCGCTTCATTTTTGGCCGGCGCCAGCCCTTCACGCGGCAGATTTGGCGGCCTGTGTCTGCCCTGCGGGTTCGATCCCAGCGGCCCTTGCTGGCGGCACGTCGATCGCGCGGCGTTCGATGCGCCTTGAGGGCACCGCCATCGCAGCGGGACAGCGGGAAAAACCGCCGCGTTGGAGGCCGTTTCGACAGCGTCTTTCAGGTTCTTCCGCAGGTTCTTCCGGTTGTCCTTGACCAAAAAAGCCTCGTCGCCGCCGCCTTCGACGATGGGCGCAGTGATCGATGTTGGCCGGACGATCGCGGCGCCGCGACGATCTTGCCTTTCCGATCAAGCCGCTCCAGGAGTTGCAGCAAGTCAACGCGTCCCGATCACATGGAACCATTTGAGCGCTAAGGACACCGCGCAAATTCCAGGAGTTGGAGCATGCCGGAATCGAACAAGCCGAGCAACTTTTTTACCGGCATGCTCTCGACAGAGGCCGCCCCAAACGAAGCAAGGTCATGCGGCTCGACCCGCGGATGAGAGATTGTTGACCGGCGTTTAAGTCCCGCCTCCTGGCCCGCATATCCGCCGGACAAAAGCCGCCGCCGCCGCTCGGAACCGGCGCGCCACTTTCTCTCCAAAAAGCCCTTGCCGGCAATCATGAGATTGGCCTGCGTCAGCGAATTTGAAATGATTTGACGATTCGCTTTCGTGGCGGCGATTCGCGAGGGAGGCGAGCACGATTGCCAAGGAGATTCTGGTAAAGAAGTACGGGATGAGATGGAATGCGGCCGAGCGCGAACAGCTGCATGAGATAATCCGAATGGGGAAAGGAGCTGCGGGCTACCTGTTGAAGGCGCGGATTTTACCGAAGGCCGGCGTTTTGGAAGCCGGCGAAGGAGGGAGCGACAACGCGAACATCGAAGCTCCGGAGACGAGCTCATCGATGATCTATCGGGTCCGCAAGCAATTGGTGGAAGAGAGCTTAGAGGCGGCGTTAAAGCGCAAGCAACGTGCCACGCCGGCCATCCGCGGGATTTTCGACGGCAAAAAAGGCGAAAAAGAAGCTCGGCCGATCGCCCTGGCGTGCTCGCAGCCTCCCGAAGGTCATCCGCGCCGGACGCTACGGTCGCTCGAGAACAAAGCCGTGGAGCTCGACATCGTCGATCGAGCCAGCGACAATACAATCGGACGCGTTCTAAAAAAACACGCTCAAGCCTGGTCTCGGACAGCAGCGGGGTCATCCCGCTCGAAGCGAACCGCGCGTGCGTAGCGGCGATGCAGAACGTTCTCGCTGTTTATACGCCGCCGCGCGATCCCAGCGTTGCGGTGGGGTGCCTCGGCGAAGCCACGAAGCAACTGATCAAGGAAACGCGAGAACCTGCCTTGATGAAGCCGGGACAACCGGCCCGGCTTGACTACGAATACGAACGCCGACGAAACATCGGATATATCCGATGCGTTAAAAATGGGACGGCCAATCTGGTCATGATGTTCGCGCTATTGGGGGCTGGCGGCATGTGAGGGTGACGGACCGCCATACCGCCATCGATGACGTAGATGCGCTCAGGGATTTGTCGGACCTCCACTTTCCGAACGCCAGGAAAATCGCTCTGGTTCAGGCCAACTCTCCGCGCGCCGGGGGCGTCCGGAGCGCTCCGCTCAACGCCCACACGCCAGCTTCACTCTACGAGGCTTTTCCGCCGCCGAAGCCAGGCGGCCCGCCGGACGGTTCGAACGACACTGCACTTCCAAACATGGCAGCTGGCTCGCCTCATCCTTGTCGAAGGATGGCCGAATCCGAGCTGTGCGTCCTCTCAACCCAATGCCTCGACCGCCGCATTCCCGGCAAAAAAAACCTTGATCAAAGAAATCGCAGCTTGCGAAAAATACCGCAACAAACGCCACTCCGGAGCCGATTGGCAGTTCACCACGGAAGACGCGCGAGTCAAACTCGCCCGCCTGTATCCTTCATTTTGAATGATAGGCCGTGTTGACAGAAAAACCGGTCAATGACAAATTCCGTGCCGTCGCGGACAGAAGGAAATGCTGTGCCACGGCAGGAATCCGGGGAAAATGGCTATGGCACTTTTTACGCTATTGCGATCTAAGTTTTTGATTGTATCGCTTGGCGCGGTTGCGCCAAAATACGGCTACTTCTGAACCGATGGCGACCGCTGTCATTATCGTAACTTATTGCAATAACATGGATATCACCGAATGCCTAGAGGCGATTAGCGACCAGGCCGGAAGTGGGGATCTGGGCGTCTTTGTGGTTGAAAACGGAGGTCCCGCTGCTTTTGATGCTCTCGCGGAAACCTTAGCTGCGCCGGGAGGACCGTGCATCGAAGCGGCCTCGTCCAAACTAGCGAATCTGGCTAGTCCAGGCGGTTGTCACCTGCGCTGCGTGGAGCTTGTGACCCGCCGCGGTGACTGGCCGGTCGCCGTGGCGGAAGCGCCCGAAAACCTCGGCTATGGCGGGGGCATAAACAGCTGGCTCGAGCGGCTGAGGCCATATCCCGAGTGGGATGGGTTCTGGATCCTCAACGCTGACACAATGCCAGAACCAAAGGCCCTGTCCGCCTTCAAAGCCGCTTGCGTCATGCACGGCTGCGGCATGGCAGGCAGTACGATCGTTGACTTCAAATGCCGCGATAAGGTGCTCACACGCGGTTTGCTTTGGCGGAGGTGGCGCGGCGGGGCTGTCCACATTGACCGTGGCAAGCACATTAGTGACCCAGTGGCACCTGGAGGTGCCAAGGCAATCGACTCACCTTCAGGCGCGTCCATATATGTGACAAGAGCCTGTATCGCCCAGATTGGGTATCCCCGTGAAGACTACTTCCTATACTTCGAGGATCTTGAGTGGGGCATGCGCGCCAAGTCAGCTGGCCTATTAACTCGCGCGGACGACTCCGTTGTTCCACATAAGTATGGAACAACGATCGGATCGGCGGTATCACGAAAAGAGCGATCGCGCCTCGCTGTCTTTCTTGATGCGCGAAACAGCCTCTTATTTGTTTGGCGCGCAGATCCGGGCGCTATTGTCTGGATGATTGTACGTACGCTCGTGCGCGCAGGCGAGTACCTTTTCGTAGGCTCGGTTCGCAACGCAATGGCAACACTTGCAGGCATGATCGCATTTTTTCGCGGCCAAACCGGCCGGCCGCACTTCGTCAGTTAGCGGCTCGAAGGCTCGGCTGACCATAGCCTCCACGCAGACCGCTACTGGATTCAAACATTTCGTAGGGTCCAGCGGTGCTTGATGCCGTGGAACTGGACGAGCCGATGGAGCATGACGACGGGCTTGCCGTAGCAACGGTCTAGCCGCCGACGCACGCAAGGACCCAGCCGGCGCAGGCGAGCGAACCTTGAGAGCATGCCGGTGAACACTCCACCGCCTAAAGGCGGTGGCTTCGAGTTACGGCTAGAAGCCGGATTGATCGGCCCAACGGGCCGATAAGCCTACACGACCTTGAAGTTATCATCCGGCTCCTCGGGTTTCTGGCCCTCAATGTATTGTTTCCAGATCTCATCGGTGACGTTGCCGCTTGACGCCACCCAATAGCCTCTTGCCCATAGATGTTGCCCCCGATAACGGTTCCGAAGGGCTTGATACTCCGAAAGTAGCTTGTGCGAACTCTTCCCCTTCAAGAACTGCAATGCGCGCGACACGGGCAGCTGGGGCGGGATCGAGATCAGCATGTGCACATGATCCCGATTGACCGCCCCGGCATGGATCGTCATTTCATTGGACCGTGCTATATCCCGCAACAACTCACGTGCGCGCTGTCCAACGTCTCCAACCAAAATCGGATACCGGTATTTCGTGACCCAAACCAAATGGTACTTGCAGTCCCAGATCGTGTGACTGCCGCGCTTATAATCCTGCATTCCAGCAGGATCGCATCCCGGTCGCCTAACGGCGAGGGATTTACAGATCCCCTTATCGGGGACTTTAAATTCATACTGGGACACAACCTAGCCTCCGGCATATTTCCACGGCTCGGCAAAATGCTTTACCTTGCATTCGAAACCTTCGTTGTGGAGCCCAGCCATGCCACATCCGCGTGAGAACGGCATTCCGCCCAAAAATTCGCCGCGAGGGGAACGCTACGAAGCCGGCCGGGCGTTGCGCAAACGCGTGGCGCTTGAAACCCATGCCGAGTGCCCGGCGGCATCCGGCCGCGACCCGGTCGCCATTCTCGCCCTGACCGACGCCGCGCGCATCCCCGAACTTCTGCCGATCCGTTATCAGCGCATGGTTCAATCGCCTTTCACGTTCCTGCGCGGCGCCGCCGCCGTGATGGCCTACGATTTGGCTTCCTCGCCGCAAACCGGCGCGCATGTGCAGGCCTGCGGCGACTGCCATTTGCTGAATTTCGGAGCTTTCAACTCGCCGGAAGAACGCGTCCTCTTCGACATCAACGATTTCGACGAGACCTTACCCGGCGTCGATTTCACGGTGGACCTGAAGCGGCTTGCGGCGAGCGTGGCGGTGGCCGCTCTGGATGCAAACATGCCGGACAAAAAGGCGCGCGGTCTTGCCCAGGCCACCGCGAAATCCTATCGCGAATTCATCCTAGAACTCGCCACCAAGACGCCGCTCGAAGTCTGGTGCACGCGGATGGATTTCGACCGCGAGGTCAAGCGGATTGCCGACGGCAAACTGCGCGAAAAGATTTTCTCCACCTTGGTGAAGGCAAAAAAAGATTTAGCGGCCGACGATAATTTCCCGCATCTCGCGACGACGAAAGCGGGCGCCGCCCATATCGAGGACCGTCCGCCGTTGATCTATCATTTCGACACCGAGGCAACCAAGGGCTACAAGATTCACGCGCATTCCGCGTTCACCGATTACCAATCCTCCCTCCTGCCTGAACGGCGCGCGCTGGTGGCGCGCTACACGCTCTCCGACATCGCCTTCAAGGTCGTCGGCGTCGGCAGCGTCGGCACGTTTTGCGCGATCGGGCTTTTCATGACGGCGGATGGAGAGCCTTTGTTTCTGCAAGTCAAGCAGGCGCTTGCTTCGGTTCTCGAAAAGATCGCCGCGCCGCCGCCAGGCCTGGTCCACCAAGGATGCCGCGTTGCCGAGGGGCAGCGAGCGATGCAGGCAGCGAGCGATATTTTTTTGGGCGTTACCGAAGACCCAAAAACCAATCGGCAGTTTTACGTTCGTCAACTCAAAAATCGCCACCTCGGTTCGATCGGCGAGGTCATCGAAGGCAAGGCGCTCGATGCCTATGCGAACCTTTGCGGCAGGACGCTGGCCCGGGCGCACGCGCGCGGCGGCGACCCTGCCCTGCTCGCGGGCTACATGGGAAAATCGGAAGTGCTCGACGATGCGCTGGCTTCATTTGCGATGGCCTATGCCGCGCAAACGAAGGATGACCACGCCCGGCTGAAGGCCGCGATCGGCACAAGGGCGCGTGATCCCCTCTCCTCGTCCGTCCGCACGCATCTAGTCTGAGAGCTGATGAAAATGATATAGGAGTCGTGACGGTAAACACGCCCACGAGCGATCACGCCTTAATCGCGATGCCCCATTTCAATGGAGCATCACGATGTTCGATGAACGTCTCTTAGTAGACTGGAAAGTTCTTAGTCGGCTTTGGTCGAGTGCCGCCCCTCACCGCTCCTAACAGCTGTGGTTAGGTTTATGCGGCTTTGGCAGCCGACGAAAATGTAGCCTTCACTCCGCCTTTTGCGTCCTTGAGCTCAATTTTCGAGTTCGAGTAGTATCCGATCTCGATATCTTCGGTGAATTGCTTGGTAAGCGGAAGGCCAGCCGCCGCCATAACACCCCCGATGTCAAGGGCCCAGAAATGGTGGTCCTTGTATGTCGGGTTGTAATTGATCGCGGTGACACCAATCAAATATGCCTTGTAAGTAATTCTGACCTTCATGACGCCCCTGCTTGCGGTGAGTTGGGCCTCAACCAACTCACCGGGATCCAGCGAGACACTGACCCCGGTTTGCGAACCGACCGTAATGCTCTTGCTCTCGGAGCCACCCTCCCCCCACGCGTGACTGTAGGACAGGGATGTTTCTCCCCCTCCACCCGCCCCCAAGAATTCAACTTTATATGTAAACTTCTGTCCGACTGTAATCGTGTCGGTTTGCGACCAACTACTCGTCGATGTATTGGAGACCTGGTCTGAAATGCCAGCGTTGAAAGTTGCTTTGACTTTGCTTTTGTTAGTAAAAGTCTTTGTCGCCACGATCACCGGCTCCGAGGTGATCCCTCTTATTGTGGCGCTCTCGACAACCAATACCGTCTGAACTTCGGGCCAGCCATACGTCTTATAGAGGTCACCCCACGGGGTGTCGCTGTGCAGATAGGCGTCGTTTGGTTCCTTTCCGAAGAACTTGCCCACGGCGTTCTTGAGGCCTGCGTCTTGAATACCGAATGTTTTCCGTTCGGTATCGGTGATGATGTGCTGGACGCTTCCCGAGGCGTTGACACTCGATGTCGCCGCGTCTGCTCCGGCCTTAATGCTGACTTCGATTCCCATATTTGATCTCCTTCGGTACTACTGGTAGATCCGCTCCCCAGGATTTAGAATCGCCAAGCTGGTATTTACCGGATGCCTGATTGGTAAACGCTATGATCCGCTGATTGCCGGAACTCGTCAAGCGGTAAAGTTCACGAGAGTTGGCCGCGATCGACACGAAGGCGGGCCTTGCGAGCAAGTGATTTCATCCGGTCGGCCGCCCGCTACGCGGCAGGGGATTTGCGCCAGGACCTTGCCGCCGGGCTGGCGCTCGCCGCCGTCGCCCTTCCCTCGCAAATGGCGACAGCGCACCTTGCCGGATTCCCCCCCGCCACTGGATTGATCGCTTTCGCGGCCGCATCGATCGGCTTCACGGCCATTGGAGCCAATCGTTTTCTTGTGGCCTGCGCCGATTCGACCATCGCCCCGATTTTCGCCGGAGGCCTCGCCACCTTGGCCGCCTCCGGAAGCCAAGACTATTTTGCGCTTTGTGCGAGCTTCGCACTCATGGCCGGGGGAATTCTTTTCTGCTGCGGCGTATTCCGGCTCGGTTGGATCGCCGACCTCGTGTCGAGGCCGGTCACAGTCGGGTTCCTGGCCGGCATCGCCTGTCATATTGTGATCTCACAGCTTCCTCCTCTTCTAGGAATCGCAGCTCCCGAAGGCGGCTTGTTGCAGAAAGCGTTGGCGATTGCGGGCAAGCTTGGCGAGAGCAATCCCGTTTCGCTCTTGCTCGGGCTCGCTGTCTTCGAAATTACGGTTCTCGCGGAACGGATCAACCCGCGCATTCCAGGCGCGCTTTTGGGCATCATCGCGGCAAGCGCGGCAGTCTATTGGTTTGAGCTAGAGCGCGAAGGCGTCGCGGTTCTGGGACAAATACCAGGCGAATTTCTGCGTCTCCATCTCCCCTCGATCATATTCCCGGACCTCGTTCAAGCGACGCCGCTCGCCTTCGTCGTCGTCGCCACCATCATGGTGCAAACCGCCGCAACGACGCGCTCGTTCGTCGCGGTCCCTGGCGCCACCGCCTCCATCAATCGCGACTTTACCGGAGTCGGCGCGGCAAATCTGATGGCGGGTCTCTTCGGCGTCTTTCCCGTCAACGCAAGCCCGCCATTGACCGAGATCGTCGCCGAGACGGGAGGACGCAGCAAGCTCGCGGGGCTCGTCGCAGTCGCGCTTATCCTTGGCATGGCCGGTTACGGCGCGGCGCTTCTCGCCCATGTCCCGCTGGCCGCGCTCGCGGGCATTCTGATCTTCGTCGCGATGCGGATCGTGCGCTTGGCAGAAATCATCGCGGTTTTCCGGCACGCTTTCGGCGAGTTCATGTTGATCCTCGCGACCGTGACCGCGATCATCGTCCTCCCGGTGGGAACAGGTGTTGCGACCGGCATCGTGCTTTCGCTGCTGCATGGCCTGTGGTCCACGACCCGCGCGCGCGTCATCACCTTCGAAAAGGTTCCGGGAACCTCGATTTGGTGGCCACCGGGCTGCGGTCGCAAGAGCGAGACGATCGAAGGGGTGCTGGTCATCGCTTTCCAAGCGCCGCTTTCCTTCCTGAACGCATATGAGTTTCAAGATAGCGCGAGGCGCGTTGTAAAGCAAAGCCGTACTCCGCTCGATCTCATCGTTCTGGAGGCAAGCAGCATCGTCGAAATCGACTTCACCGCCGCGCAAATTCTCATTGAATTCATCGAATTTTGCGTTCAATCGAACATCCGGTTCGCCGTTGCCCGCCTCGAATCGGTGCGCGCGGGGGAAGCTTTCGAGCGTTTGGGACTCACCGATGCCGTGCATCGGGACCATTTCTTTCACAGCGTGGACGAAGCGATTAGGGTGCTCGCGAAAAAGACGAATGAGTTTCCTGAAGATAAGGAGTAGAAGCCGGGTTGGATGGAGAACCGCACGGCACAGGCAAGAGACTTGGCGCGGCGGCCGGCCACAGTCCGCGGACGCTTGAAGGAGATTGTTTTCATGGCCTTATTCCCGGAATTTCGCGGCGTGAAACACTTCGCGGCTGATCCGCGGCCGCGGCGGAGCGATGCACGCGCCGCTTTGATGTTCGCGTGCGTGCTGGTCTTGGCCGCCGCCGGAAGCCTCGGACTCATCTCCGGCCCGGCCTTCGCGAGGGGACCTGAGTCCCTCGCCGATCTCGCGGACGCGGTCAGCGATGCCGTGGTGAATATCTCGGCGACGCAGACCATGGACGACAAACGCGCCGAGAATGCGCCGCAATTGGAGCCGGGCACGCCCTTCGACGATCTTTTCGAGGAGTTCTTCCGGCGCCACCAGCAGGGCGACAATGACCGGCAAGATCAAAAACACCGCCAACGCAAATCGAATTCGCTCGGCTCCGGCTTCGTCGTCGATCCATCCGGGGTTGTCATCACCAACAATCACGTCATCGCCGACGCCAATGAAGTGACAGTCATTTTCACCGATGGCCAGAAACTGAAGGCGGCCGTGGTTGGCAAGGACGAAAAGGTCGATGTCGCGGTGCTTCGGGTGAAGCCAGACAAGCCGCTCAAGGCGGTGAAATTCGGCGACAGCGAAAAGATGCGCGTGGGCGATTGGGTGGTCGCCGTCGGCAACCCCTTTGGGCTAGGCGGCACGGTCACCGCGGGCATTATCTCGGCCCGCCATCGCAACATCGAGTCGGGTCCCTACGACAATTATTTTCAGACCGACGCAGCGATCAACAAAGGCAATTCGGGGGGACCCTTGTTCAACATGGCGGGCGAGGTGATCGGCATCAATACGGCGATCCTGTCGCCGAGCGGCGGCTCGATCGGGATCGGCTTCGCCACCCCCGCCGCGACGGTTATTCCGGTCATCGATCAATTGGAAAAATTCGGCGAGACGCGGCGCGGCTGGCTTGGCGTGCACATCCAAAACATCGACGATACGATCGCCGAAAGCCTCAATCTCGGAAAGGTGCGGGGCGCGCTCGTCGCCGGAACCGACGAAAAGGGACCAGCCAAGGCGGCGGGTCTAAAGGCCGGTGACGTCATCGTCAAATTCGATGGAATCGAGATCAAGGAGTCGCGCGACCTGCCCAAGATCGTAGCCGCGGAGCCGGTCGGCAAGGATGTCGATATCGTCGCGATCCGCCAAGGCAAGCAGATCACCAAGACCATCAGGCTCGGCCGCTTGGAAGACAATGACAAGCAGACTGCCCTCGGAGCGAAGCGCGGCGACGCGGGAAAGAAGATGATCGCCGGCCCTGTCGAAAAGGCGATGGGAATGGAATTTTCGAGCCTCACGGACGATGTGCGGCAACAATTCGCGATCAAAGACAATGTCACCGCCGGCGTCGTCATAACCCGCGTCGATCCCAACTCGGCCGCGGCGGACAAACATGTTCAGGCCGGCGAAGTGGTCATGGAAATCAACCAGGAGCCGGTCAAGGAGCCCGCCGACATCGCCAAGAAAATCCACGCGCTGAAGGGCGCGGGGAAGAAATCGGCGTTGCTCCTCGTCGCCAACGGTCAAGGAGAAGTGCGCTTCGTGGCGCTCGGCTTGCCATGATGGGCAGGGGTCAATTTATGTAACCCCTACGGCTTGTGGATAGCTTTGCGCTCATGCAATATCTTGTGGAAAATCGACTCAGGGATTCGTAATTTGCAGCAGCACGTCGTGATTCGGGATTGCAGGTGGTGGACTGGTGAGCATGCACGTAGCTAAACAAGCTCAAATTCCAGCGGAAGAGGTTTTGCGGCGCGACGATCCGCGCTGGGGGCGGTTACATGATATCGTCTTCGAAAAATCTTTCCAAACTGGCAATTTCATTCTCGCGTCGGGTGTCAGCAGCAAGTTCCTATTCCAGTTGCGCCAAACGACAATGCTCGCCGAAGGCGCAACTCTAATCGCAGAGATCGTCCTGGAATATATGCAGCGCCGTGGCATTCACTGCATCGGCGGCCTTGTGCAAGGCGCGGTCCCGATCGGACAATCCGTCCTGATGCTTGGTCATGCGAAACAGTATCCAATTCATCATTTCTTCGTGCGCAAGGAGGCCAAAAAACATGGCGCGGAGGAACTGATTGACGGTTATCCTTTGGATGATTCCGAGGTCTTAATTGTCGATGATGTCGCCACCAAAGGCGGATCCATAAAAACAGCAATTGAAAATCTCCTAAAGGAGCATCCAAGCTGTGTCGTTAGACGCGCGTTGGCAATCGTAGACCGACAAGAAGGAGCGGCCGAGGCACTTCTTGCGAATAGCAATGTCCAATTGGTTTCATTGTTCAAGAAGAGCGATTTTCCGATCCCAGCTTCACAGTTGGACTAGAACAATCAAGAAGCTTCTGCGAGACGGATTGTACGCCAACAATTTGTAGCTGATTGAGGACGAAGCGCAGGAAGCGATGAAAAGCGGACAATCATCGTTTCCAGCCAATGTAATTCAACAGTTTCCCCGAGATATTGCAGCATGTTGGAATGAGGTTCCACTTTTGGCTAATGAGGCGGTTCGGGTCGAAGACCCCTTGCGACTGTCAATGGAAGTTGTGCTGGAAGCTGTTCTTAGCAATGCATCGCTCGTTCACATCGTGGCATCCGTTGAGGCTCTTAGAAAAAAAGCGAATGGATACTCTCTAAGTCACGTCGTATTCTATCTTCGTGACGCGCGCCCGCTGCGTTGCCTTATTCAATAGGGCCCACTACCCATGCGGCTATCATTTGGACGCAATCATCCTTCCGCAGGGTGGGCTCGAATGAATGATAACTGAACGCTCACACGGGTGCCTAATCCAGCGCATCGCCGAGACGGCCCTTGACACCTCAAAGAGATACCCCTAGTTGCAAGGGGTCCTGTTAGCACTCGCTATGTAAGAGCGCTAACAAGGCGCAGTTGCAAATCAGCCGTAAGCTTGGCAAGGCGCCTCCCGTGCGACAATGGGGGCGCCGCCGGCGGCGCAGAAGGGAACCAAAAGACATGAACTTTCGTCCTTTGCACGACCGCGTCGTGGTCAGACGTCTCGAAGGCGAGGAAAAGACCAAGGGCGGGATCATCATCCCCGATACCGCCAAGGAGAAGCCCCAGGAAGGCGAGATCATCGCGGTGGGGCCCGGCGGCCGCGATGAAAGCGGCAAGCTCACGCCGCTCGATGTCAAGTCCGGCGACAAGATTCTGTTCGGCAAATGGTCGGGCACGGAGGTCAAGATCGACGGGCAGGATCTCCTCATCATGAAGGAGAGCGACATCCTGGGCGTCGTCGCCTGAGCCTGGCAAAGCCTTCACCCAACCCCTAAAGAACCCGGTTCAGGAGTTTCAAAATGGCAGCCAAAGAAATCCGTTTCTCGTCCGACGCCCGCGACCGCATGTTGCGCGGCGTCGATATTCTCGCCAACGCGGTCAAGGTCACCCTTGGCCCGAAAGGCCGCAATGTCGTCATCGAGAAGTCCTTCGGCGCGCCGCGCATCACCAAGGATGGCGTGACGGTCGCAAAAGAGATCGAACTTTCCGATAAATTCGAGAATCTGGGCGCCCAGCTGGTGCGCGAAGTCGCCTCGAAGACAAACGACCAGGCCGGCGACGGCACCACCACGGCGACCGTCCTCGCGGCTGCGATCGTCAAGGAAGGGACCAAGGCGGTTGCCGCCGGCCTCAATCCGATGGACCTGAAGCGCGGCATCGATCTCGCGGTCAACGCCGTCGTCGCCGATCTCAAGAAGAACTCGAAAAAGGTCACCTCGAATGAGGAGATCGCCCAGGTGGGCACAATTTCGGCCAATGGCGACAAGTCGATCGGCGAAATGATCGGGAATGCGATGCAGAAGGTCGGCAACGAGGGCGTCATCACGGTCGAGGAGGCAAAGAGCCTCGAGACCGAACTCGATATCGTCGAAGGCATGCAGTTCGACCGGGGCTATCTCTCGCCCTATTTCATCACCAATGCGGAGAAGATGATCGCCGAACTGGAAGATCCTTACATTCTCATCCATGAAAAGAAACTGTCTTCGCTGCAGGCGCTGCTGCCGGTTCTCGAATCCGTCGTGCAGGCCGGCAAGCCCCTCGTCATCATCGCCGAGGACGTCGAGGGCGAGGCGCTTGCCACGCTCGTCGTCAATAAGCTGCGCGGCGGTTTGAAGGTCGCGGCCGTCAAGGCGCCGGGCTTCGGCGACCGCCGAAAGGCCATGCTCGAGGACATCTCGATCCTCAGCGCGGGCCAGATGATCTCGGAAGAGCTGGGCATCAAACTTGAAAACGTGACCTTGCAGATGCTCGGCCGTGCCAAGCGGGTTCGCATCGACAAGGAAGAGACCACGATTATCGACGGCGCCGGCGAAAAGAAGGACATCGAGGCGCGTATCGCCCAGATCAAGTCGCAGATCGCCGACACCACCTCGGACTACGACCGCGAGAAGCTTCAGGAGCGTCTTGCCAAGCTCGCTGGCGGCGTCGCGGTGATCCGGGTTGGCGGCGCCTCGGAAGTGGAAGTGAAGGAAAAGAAGGACCTCGTCGATGACGCGCTCAATGCTACGCGCGCGGCCGTCGAGGAAGGCATATTGCCGGGCGGCAGCGTGCCGTTGTTGCGCGCCATCAAGGCGTTGGACGGCATCAAGGTCGAAAATTCCGATCAGCAAACCGGCGTCGAAATCGTCCGCAAGGCAATTCAGACACCGGCACGTCAGATCATCGACAATGCCGGCGACGACGGCGCGGTTATTGTTGGCAAGCTGATCGAGAATACGTCCTACGCCTATGGGTATAACGCCCAGACTGGCGAGTACGGCGATTTGATGAAGCTCGGCATCATCGACCCGACCAAGGTCGTGCGCATCGCCCTGCAGGATGCGGCCTCCGTTGCCGGTCTCGTCATCACCACCGAGGCCATCGTCGTGGAAGCCCCGAAGAAGGAATCTCCCGCCATGCCCGGCGGCGGGATGGGCGGAATGGGCGGAATGGATTACTAAGCCCGTCCCTTTCACCCTTGATTTTGCGCGAAAGGCCCCGAACTCCGGGGCCTTTTTCGTTGCGACGGACGGCCCATCCATAGCCGCGCTTTCCGATCGCATAAAATCATGTGATCGAAAAGGAATCGCTCAAAATCAATAAGTTGGAGCAGATCCCGAAACAGTCTGTCAGCTTTTCCGGGACCTGCGCTAGCCGCGCAAATTGCCCCAAGCATTATTTTTCCAAAGCCTTGCTGGACCGGTTTCCCCCGGCCCGCAAAATGCTCTAAGATCGCTATCAACGAGAGCGGCTTAAGGGGGAGAACCAACCAAGATGCGTCGAGCGTCCGAGCCGCCGCCGGACACGGCCGCCAACCGGAAAACCGCGACGCGAGCGGATCTCCTGGACGCCGTTTACGCTTCGTGTCCCGCCCTTTCGCGCGCCCAGGCCAAGCAAATTTTCGAAATGACGCTGGACGAGATTACCGATGCGCTGGTGCGCGGCGAAACAGTGAAGCTGCGCTCCTTTGGCCTGTTTTTGGTGCGCGCCAAACGCGAACGCATCGGCCGCAATCCGCGGACCGGCGTGGAAGTGCCGATCACGCCGCGCCGCGTTCTCACCTTCAAACCGTCGCCGGTGCTCTGCGCATCCGTGAATGGCATTGCGGCCGAGGAGGAGCCGGATAAAGGCGATCGAATTTGAAGCTTGGTCTACACAAGTTTTCCGGTCAGAAAACGCTACAAACAAAGGGTCAAAATGTCTCCCCTTCATGGATCCTGGAGCCGGTCCGCCGCCGGGTCCCAAGGCGCGGCACCGCCCCGTATTCAATCTTCCTCATAAAGCACTTGCGGATATTTATTCAAGTATCCGATAACGAAAGGTAATCAATGCATCTGCTCGCCGTCCTCGTGGGCCTTTTCTCGGCCGCCGCCGCCGTCGTCAGTCTGAAGGCCGGCGACAACATCGTGCTGTTGCTCGCGGGGGTGGGATTTCTCTGCGCCTTCACCACTTACCGGTCGCGGACGATCTCGACATTCTTGCAAATCTTCGCGGCGATATTCGCGGCCGAGACGGTAATCTTCGGCACCGTCTTTCTTATGGCCCAGATCGGTCTTTGGCCGGTTTCGCTTGAAGAGTACGAGCTTCCCGAAAGCCTGCCGCTCACCGTCGCGATCTTCGGCATCCTCGTCCATGCGATTTCGTTCATTCCGGTCGTGCGGTCGATGACCCGCATCGCCGACCGTTATTTCGAAACCAGCGCCGCGACCCGCGCCCGCATCTGGCCCTTTCCCGCCTTCGGCGCGCGTGAGCGGCGCTTGGCGATCGCCATGGTCGTCTTGCTTGTCATCATCAATCAGGCGCAGGTCGGCATGCTTCTGCGGCTGTCGTTCTTTAACCGCGATTGGTTCAACGCGATCCAGAACAAGGACGAGGCGGCGTTCTGGTCGCAACTGTTCACCGTCTTCGTCCCCTGGGCGTTTCTCTATGTCGCGACGGCGGTCCTCGAATTTGTCGTGACATCGACCCTCATCATCCGTTGGCGGCGCTGGCTTACCGGCAATTATGTCAACCGCTGGCTCGACACCCACACCCACTATCGTATGTCGCTTGTCGGCGGCGCCGCCGACAACCCGGATCAGCGCATCTCGGAGGACATCAACCGCTTCATTGACGGCGGCCAGATCGGCTATGGCATTTACTCCTTTTCGATTCTGTTGATCTCGAATTTGAGCTCGCTCGTTTCCTTCGCAATTCTGCTTTGGGATCTTTCGGCGAACTTCACGTTGCCGTACACGGCGATCGCGGTGCCCGGATTTCTGTTCTGGGTCGCGCTGATTTATGCCGGCGTCGGCACGCTGGTGACCCATTTGATCGGGCGCCCGCTCGTCCGTCTCTCTTTCGAGCGGCAGCGCTATGAGGCCGATTTCCGCTTTTCCCTCGCAAGATTGCGCGAATACGCCGAGCAAGTCGCGCTGCTCTCCGGCGAGCCGACAGAAAAAATATCGCTCACCACGCGATTTGCCGCGATCGTCAAGAACTATTTCCAGATCATCGCCTGCCGCAAAAACCTCACCGCGTTCACGGCGTCCTATGGCCAACTCAGCCCGATCATACCCTTTGTGGTTGCCGCGCCCTTCTATTTTGCGGGCAAGATCACGCTTGGCATCATGACCCAGACGGCGCGAGCTTTTGGGGTCGTCAACGAGGCCTTGACTTTTTTCGTCACTTACTATGTTTCGCTCGCCGAGTTCAAAGCCGTGCTCGACCGCCTGACGTCGTTCGACCTCGCGATCGAGAACGCGCGGACACCGGGCTTCGCGCCAAAAAGGAGCATGGACACCGCACGGAAAAATCTCGACATCGAGGCTTTAAATTTGCGGCTTCCGGACGGCCGCGCGATCGTCAACGGCGCGAATCTGCGACTTGCCGCCAACGAGCCGGTGGTTCTGACCGGCCCTTCCGGCTCCGGCAAATCGACTTTTTTCCGGGCGATCTCCGGCATTTGGCCTTATGCCGGCGGCGCGGTCACGTTGCCGGGGGAGGCAAAAATTTTGCTGCTGCCGCAAAGGCCCTATATTCCGATCGGGACGTTACGCGCCGCCGTGACCTACCCAGCAAACCCCGATCGCTACGACGGCGCGGCGATCCTTGAGGCGCTGCGTGCCGCGCAACTCGGCGATCTCACCGGCGAACTCGATGTCGAGGACAATTGGCAGCAGCGGCTTTCCGGCGGCGAGCAGCAGCGCCTTGCGATCGCCCGCGCGATATTGGCCAATCCCGATTGGCTCTTCCTCGATGAAGCAACGTCGGCGATGGACGAAGCGATGGAAGCCGAAATCTACGAAATCCTTGCCGGAAAGCTTTCCGGAACGACGATTGTTTCGATCGGGCACCGCGCGACTGTCGCGCGGTTCCACAAGCGCCATATCGAAATGCGGCCTTCTGCCGCAGGGATATTTACGCCTGCCGAGGTAGCCTTCAAACCGGCGGAGTAGATTATGCCGCACGATTGCGCGCGCGTACCAAAATGTTTCACGTAAAACATTTTGGTACGATTGACAGTCGAGAGAATCACATCTTCGCAAGGCGCGGCGTTAGTCTTTTGATAGACGCCTTTGGGCGGGGCATTTCGTACCGGCGGACCTTCAACGCAACAGAGCCTTTCTATTCGGCAATGATTTCTCCGGACCCGCCCAATTCGGCAGGAAAGTCCCTCAATTTCGGAAGCCCGTCGCGCATGGGCAGCACCGTCTCGGCGTAGTGGACATGAAGCTGTGGCCGAAACGGGAAATCTGGGATGGTCGCCGCGAATACGTCGATCAGTCCCCACGCCGGAAGTCTCGACATCACGTGTCCGCCACAGGTTCGGCAGAATTGGCGATGGTGATTTTCGGTCTTGTGGTAGGCGCCGATCTGATCGGCTCCCTTCGTCACCTTCACGTGTTCCGGCTTCCAGAGTGTAAAGGCATTGACGGGCGACGCGGACCACGACCTGCAAGACCGGCAGTGGCAATACCCCATCGCCTCCGGCTGTCCGGACACCTCTACTTCGACGGCGCCGCAAAAGCATGCGCCGGAATAGGTTTTGCTCACGAAAATTCTCCTCCGTCATGGCGATCGCCGGACCTGGCCAGGCACGAGGCGCCGACGCATGGCGAACGCCGGGACCCTATGGATCACGAGCTTCGCACCGCTCTTTTGATAGGAGCGCCGCACCGTCTTGCCATCGATCTCCTACCGCGATCCCCGCCTTTCGAGTTTCAAGATCACCTGAGCTGACGAAAGCATACCTTACATTCGGGGCGCTCACACGGGAAATCGGCACCAAAATTAAAGCCTTGAATTAAAAGGCTCTCTTGGTGCGGAATTCCGGTGCAAAGGATTTGCGCCGGGCTTTTTCGATTAGGCCTATTTCCTTGACTCAACCAACCACAATCCATAGTGTTGTGGACTATGAAGGAAAGCTATCCCCGAACGCCTATAGAATTGGAAGAGCGGTTTTCTACGGAGGATGCCTGTCGGCAATATCTGTTTGCGCTCCGGCGGCCTGACGGTTTTGTCTGTCCGGCTTGCGGCGGCAAAAAATGCTGGGGCATGGATCGCAGTCTTTGGTTGTGTGGGGGCTGTCGGCGGCAAGTTTCCGTCACTTCAGGAACCATCTTTCAGGACCGCCGCATCCCCTTGACGCTCTGGTTTCGAGCGATGTGGCACATGACCAGCCAGAAGAATGGAATGAGCGCCCTTGGCTTACAGCGAGTCCTTGGCTTGGGCAGCTATAAGGCGGCTTGGTCCCTGTTGCACAAATTGAGGCGGGCTATGGTTCGTCCCGGCAGGGAACGGCTATCAGGGATCGTCGAAGTTGACGAAACCTATTGGGGAACCGGGGAAAAAGGCGCTATTGGACGGTTCGCCGAGGATAAAGCCTTGATTGTTGTCGCGGTGGAGGAACAGGGCAAAGGCATGGGGCGCATCCGCTTGCGGCGCATTCCTGATGCAACGTGCGCGGCTTTGCATGGCTTTATCGCCCAATCGGTTGATCCCGGCAGCACCGTGCGAACCGATGGGCTCCCTGCTTATCTCAACCTACAGGGCTATATCCATGATCGGCAGGTTCAACGCGCCCAACCAGAAGATGTGCATTTGTTGCCGCGCGTTCACAGAGTCATGTCCCTGCTTAAGCGCTGGTTGATGGGAACGCACCAAGGAGCCATAAGCCAGAAGCACCTCGACGATTACCTTGATGAGTTCACGTTCCGATTCAATCGGCGCACATCGGCCTCGCGCGGCAAGCTGTTTTACCGCTTGGCACAGTACGCTACGCGGATCGATCCGGCCCCCTATGCTTCGCTGATTACACCACAACATCTTGGGGGTGGTTGAGTCATAGGAATATGCCTATTTTCGATTGACGCCGTTCGTCAGGACCGATGCAACACCGCGCCGGGTCTACAGCCATGCGCATATGCCAGCTTGAGGTCAAAAGCAGTGCCGCGACAACCCTAAGTGTCTGTTCTGAAACTTCTTGAATCAAAAGAATCATTTGTGATCAAGGGAGGTGGCCTGATTCGAGGAGGGGCCGCCGATGTGGACGAAAGAAAACCGGGGCCGTTATGACCGGAGCCAACAGAGATACCCGAGCGATTTGACGGCCGAGGAATGGGGGCTGGTGGAGCCGCTGATACCTCCGGCGAAGCGCGGTGGCGGCAAACGCCGCGTGGACATGCGCGAAGTGGTCAACGGAATCATGTATATTCTGAGCACGGGTTGCCAGTGGCGCTACCTGCCGAAAGACCTGCCATCGAAAAGCACTGTTTTCAGGTATTTCGATCTTTGGAACTATGACGGCACGCTTTTGCGCCTTCATCATGAGCTCTACGTCCTGTGTCGAGAACAGGCTGGCCGCGCCGTCAGTCCAACCGTTGCCATCATCGACAGTCAAAGCGTGAAAAGCACGGAAAAAGGGGGGCGCGGATCGATCCGCACGGCTATGACGCCGGCAAAAAGATCGACGGTAAAAAACGCCATATCGCGGTCGATACGCTCGGTCTGAAACTTGCAGCCGTGGTTCATCCCGCCGACATTCAGGATCGCGACGGTGGACCATTGGTGTTGAAGGAACTGCGTCCCCTGTTTCCCTTCATCACCAAAATCATCGCCGATGGCGGTTATCAAGGCCCCCAAATGGCCGCCGCCGTGGCGGCGATCAGCCGTGAATGGGAAATCGAAATCGTCAAGCGGCCCGCGCTGAGAAAGTTCGTTGTCCTGCCCAAACGATGGGTTGTCGAGCGCACCTTCGCCTGGCTCAACCGTTGTCGCAGGCTGGCCAAGGATTTTGAAAACCTAACCCGTAACGCGCTTGCTTTCCTCCGCCTCGCCTCCATCCGGATCATGCTAAGAAAGCTCTGTAATCCATGATGAAGTTCCGGGACAGACTTTAAAGCTTCCTTAGCTCGACTTCCTCGATGATGTGGCTTGGCCCCTTGGTCAACACGAGGCTCGCGCGGGGCATCGTCGGAAGGATGTTTTCGCGCAGATTGCGAAGATTGATTCTTGTCCAAATGGTTCGCGCGGTCGCTTCCGCCTGGACGTCGTCGAGGCCGGCGTATTTCTTAAAATAAGATTGAGGATCGCGGAAACTGGTGTCGCGCAGGCGCATGAAGCGGGAGATAAACCATTTTTCGAGATCTTTTTCCGCGGCGTGCAGATAGACCGAAAAATCGAAGAAATCGGAGACGAAAGGAATGGCCCATCCATCCCGCGCCGGTCGATTGGGCAACAGGACGTTGAGGCCCTCGACGATAAGGATATCCGGGCGATCGACAATGGTGCTCTCGCCGGGGATCACATCGTAAGTCACATGCGAATAGACCGGCGCTTGGACACTGTGCTTGCCGGCTTTTACATCGGAAAGAAAGCATATGAGCTTTGTGCCGTCGTAGCTTTCCGGAAAACCCTTTTTCTCGAGCAGACCCTCGCCTTCGAGGCGGGCGTTCGGATAAAGAAACCCATCGGTGGTGATGAGCTCGACCTTCGGCGTGTTCGGCCAGCGCGACAACAGCGTCTGCATGACCCGCGATAACGTCGATTTGCCGGCCGCGACCGAACCGGCGACGCCGATGATATAGGGGACTTTTCCACCCTCGGCGCCAAGGAAGCGCTGGGTCGCCTTGTAGAGACCTTGCGTCGCCGCGACGTAAAGCGCGAGCAGGCGCGACAGCGGCAAATAGATCGCGACGACTTCCTCCAGCGAGATCGGATCATTGAGCGACCGGAGCCGCGTCAGATCCTCCATCGACAGAGTGAGCGGCGTGTCGGCGCGCAAGGCCGCCCATTCGTCCCTCGTGAAACGATGATAGGGCGAGAGGGTCGCCGCGGTGGATGCCGCAAGTACGTCCATTTATTCCTCGATCACGGCACGATCCGCGCGGCGCGCCGCTTTTTCCGCGTGGCCGGATTGGGCGGTCCGGCGTTCAAGCTCCGCGCATACATCATCCAACGAAATGCCGGTTTGATGCAAGACGATCAGCAAATGATAAAGCAGATCGGCGCTTTCACGGGTGATCGCTTGCGCGTCGCCTTCCATGGCGGCGATCACGACTTCGACCGCCTCCTCGCCGAGTTTTTTGGCCGCGCGGGCTGTGCCTGCGTCGAGAAGAGACTTTGTGTAGGACGCCGAGGCACTCGCATTGGCGCGTGCGGAAATAATCGCGGCGAGATCGTCGAGGGTGAAGCGTGTCATGAGCCTTTTCCCATGCTGGCGGGCACGACTCCCGCGGGAAAAACTTGGGGCTTCGCACCTGGCACGCGCGGGCTCGGATCGAGCCGCACCGGCAATCCGAAGCTTGCCATATGCCGCTTGGCTTGCGCGATCGTAAATTCGCCGAAGTGAAAGATCGAGGCGGCGAGCACCGCGCTTGCGCCGCCGTCGCGAATTCCCTCGACGAGATGATCGAGCGTGCCAACGCCGCCCGAAGCAATTACGGGCACGGAAACGGCGCTGGTGACGGCGCGGGTGAGAGCGAGATCGAAACCGCGTTTGGTGCCGTCGCGATCCATCGACGTCAATAGAATTTCGCCGGCGCCGAGCGTCACCACTTCTTGCGCATAGGCAAGGGCATCGAGGCCGGTCGCCTTGCGTCCGCCATGGGTGAAGATTTCCCATTTCCCGAAGGCCGTTTGTTTGGCGTCGATCGCCACGACAATACATTGGCTGCCGAATTTTCGTGCCGCCTCGCGGACGATCTCGCGGTTGGCCACGGCGGCGGTCATGATCGACACTTTGTCGGCGCCGGCAACGAGCAGCGCCCTAATATCGTCGAGGGTGCGCACGCCGCCGCCGACGGTGAGCGGCATGAAGCAGGCTTCCGCCGTGCGCCGGACAACATCGAGGATGATCGCGCGGTCCTCATGGCTGGCGGTGATGTCGAGAAAACAAAGTTCGTCGGCGCCCGCCGCGTCATAAGCGAGCGCGCATTGGACCGGATCGCCGGCATCGCGCAGATCGACGAAATTCACGCCCTTGACCACCCGGCCGTCTTTTACGTCGAGACAGGGAATGACACGGCATTTAAGCATTTGTTCGGCTGCGGGTGATCATCTTGGCCTCATATTTGAGTACGGCGTAGCCCGTTACTAGAGCATGATCCCAAGAAATTGCAGACTTTTTGGAAAAGATCCGCGCGCCGAGACAGAAAGCGCACTATCCCATGCCTGCCGGCATAATGGAATTTGCACCAACGCCCATCAATACCAGAAACCAGGTCCCCACGGGCCGAAGTCGAAGGCGGCGTTCTGCTGCATCATGGCCGTCATCTGCCGTTCGTTGGCGATATGCTGTTGAAACACCATGGCTCGATAGGTGCCGTAGGCTTGCTGGTTTCCGAAATACACACATTTGCAGATGGTCGGATCGCCGTAGAGATAAACGACGCTATTGCCTTTGACCTGTTGCACAAACTTGTGCGGTGGCAGCGACTGGAGTGCGGCGAGCCTTGCAGGCGTATTGGCCGGCTGCAGGGTGAAGCCCGCGGCGGCGAGCTGGTCTTCCTTGCTTCCAACAATCGAAGCAGTCGACTGGCAAGCCGACGTTAAAAGACCGCTTGCCAAGGCAACCGTAATAAATTTGAATTTAGACATGCAGCACCCTCCCTGACACGTTCGCATTGTTTGTTGTTCGCGCGTTCGACCAGTGCAGCGCACGGTTTCCTCGCGATTGAACACATATCCACCGCCGGAATTAGGGTCTAAGGATGGCGCCTGCCCATGGTTTCCCGCCAGGTTTCGCGCGATTATGCCGGCGCCTTGGCTCGCCTTATGAGCGACACGGCTTCTGCCGGATCGAGCCGCCCGTCGTAGAGCGCCCGCCCGGCGATCGCGCCTTCGAGTTTCGCACAGTCCCGCATCACCAATCGCTCCACGTCGGCGAGCGAGGCGAGGCCGCCCGAGGCGATCACCGGAATTCTTAGCGCATCGGCGAGAGCCAATGTTGCCTCGATGTTCAACCCCCCGAGAACCCCATCACGCGAAATGTCGGTATAGACGATCGCGGCAACTCCCGCATCCTCGAATCTCTTGCCGAGTTCGGCCGCGGTGACCGCCGAGGTCTTGGCCCAGCCTTCGACCGCGACCGCGCCGTCGCGCACGTCAATGCCTACCGCGATGCGGCCAGGATAGAGCCGCGCCGCCCGCCGGACGAGACCGGGATCGCTGACCGCCGCCGTTCCCATGATGACCCGCGCGACGCCCTTGACGAGCCAGCGTTCGATGCCGTCGATGTCCCTGATGCCGCCGCCGAGCTGGAGCGGAACTTCGACGGCCGCGAGAATTGCCTCGACCGCGGCCGCGTTCATCGAGCGCCCGGCGAAGGCGCCGTCGAGATCGACGACATGGAGGTATTCGAACCCTTGGCGCGCGAACGCCAGGGCCTGCGCGGCGGGGTCCTCGTTGAAGATCGTGGCCTTTGTCATGTCGCCTTGCTGGAGGCGCACGCAATGGCCTTGCTTGAGATCGATCGCCGGAAACAGAATCACGGCCGCCACTTCAGAAAATTGGCGATCAGCGCGAGGCCGAGTGCCTGACTTTTTTCCGGATGGAACTGGGTTCCGGCGATATTTTCGCGTCCGATCAAGGCGGCGATCGGACCACCGTACTCGGTCGCCGCTATGACGCAGTCTTGGCGTTCGGGCTTGAACGCATAGGAATGCACGAAATAGGCGTGCAAGCCCTCCTCCCCGGCCGGGATCCCGGCGAGAAGCGGATGCACGCTTGCCGCCTGCAGCGTATTCCAGCCCATGTGTGGAATGCGCAAGCGGCCGCCTTGCGAATCGATTAGCGTGACGTCGCCGCCGATCCAGCCGAGGCCGGGCGTAGTTTGATATTCGAGGCCTCGCGTGGCCAGCAATTGCATGCCGACGCAAATCCCGAGGAACGGACGCGCCTTTTCGCACACCGCCCCGGTCATGGCCTCGATCATGCCTGGCACGGCGTCAAGGCCGCGCCTGCAATCGGCGAAGGCGCCGACGCCGGGCAAAACGATGCGATCCGCGCGGAAAACGGCGTCTGGATCGCGTGTGACATTGATGGTTCCAGAAAGGCCCGCCTCGCGCGCGGCGCGTTCGAAAGCCTTGCGGGCGGAGTGGAGATTGCCCGAGCCGTAATCGACGATGACGACATTCACGGACACGCCCTCAAGAACCGGCGCCGTCTCGCGCGCCCGACGCGATATCCGCGAGCGGGTCGCCCAGCGCTTCGAATTGGCGGTAGAACGCGATTTCCGCTTCGTCGCGGGCCGGCGCGGCGATGATTTCGACGAGCCGGTACCCTTGTTGGGCGAGCTTTGCCTCATGAAGCCGGTTGGCTTCGAGACCGAGCAGCATTTGCAAAGCCAAAGCTATGAAGAGGCCGGCCGAGGCCGAAACAACACTGAGCGAGGCCGCGATCACGATGGAATAACCGGCGGCCCAGAGTGCAAGACCGGCCCAAAGCCGGTGCCGTAGTAGCCACAGCGGGCCAAAACAGAACGCCTGCCAGCTGAAGGCCTGTCGCACGAACGCCGCCTCGGCAACGGATTGGGGCCCATCACCCTGGATATGAACCGAATAGAGGGCCATGCTTAGGCTCCTTTCAAACCGCTAGCCGGACAGCGAGCCCTTGGTGGACGGAATAGCGCCCTTTTGGCGCGGGTCGAGCGCAACCGCGGCGCGCAAGGCGCGAGCCAAGCCCTTGAACGAAGATTCGACGATATGATGCGCATTCTCGCCATATAGATTTTCGACGTGGATAGTCATCGCGGCATGGGTGGCGAAGGCCTGGAAAAACTCACGCACGAGTTCGGTATCGAAGGCGCCGATCTTGGCCCGCGCGAATTTTGTCCGGAAGACCAGAAAAGGCCGGCCGGAAATATCCACGGCAACCCGCGTAAGGGTCTCGTCCATCGGCAGGAGCACATCCGCGAAACGGGCGATGCCGGCCATGTCGCCCAGCGCCTGGCGCACCGCCTGACCGAGCACCATGCCGGTATCCTCGACCGTATGATGCTGATCGATATGCAGATCGCCCGTCGCGCGGATTTCGATATCAATCAACGAGTGGCGCGCAAGTTGTTCCAGCATATGGTCGAAAAAGCCGATTCCGGTCGCGATTTTGGCCACGCCGGTGCCGTCGAGATCGACGCTGACCTCGATGCCGGTTTCCTTGGTTTTTCGCGTAACAGCGCCGTTGCGCATGGGTGACCCGACGTCCTGATGGGCGGTTTCTTGAACCATTTCAAGGCAACCGGGCCTTATATTCGGTCGCGGAATGCTCTAACAACTTGGCACGGGCTTGGCTACCCTCGCCTTGCCACAGGTTGAACTCAACGTCCCCCGCCGAAAATCTTCAGAGCGAGGTACCTCCCGCGCCGCCAAATCGCACCGAAACCGCTGTGCACCCCGTCGGACCGGTGCGGGTCGCTCTGCGTGACATGACGGTCGAGGAAGACTTGGGCGCGACCATGGTCGGTGGTAGGCAATCTGCGCGCCATGTCGTGCAGGCTCATCTGGAAATCGTTCCACAGTTCGAACTGCGACTTGATCTTGTAGAACAGGCTGACCTTGCAGTCCGAGGCGGCGATCGTCTCCGGCCCCAAATTCTCGGGCGCGTCCAAGTTCAGGACGCGCTCCAGCGTGGGCGCCGTCTCCACCCGCGCGGTCAGGGGATCGCCAAGTTCGAAGCGGTGACGCAGCGTATTGATCACCGAGGCGTGGTCGAAAGGCGTCGCGCCGTCCTCGGGGTAATTGTCGCTCGGCCGCAGAATCGTGCCGGGCTGAATATAGGGCGAGGCGATCACGGCGGGAACGCGAACACCGTAACGATCAAAGGCGAAACGATTGGGATTGTGGCCCACAACCAAACCCGGTGGAACCGCCTTGGGCGGCGGCGCATGATCGTAACAGCCGCCATGTTCGTCGAAGACGATGACGAGCATCGTCTTCTTCCACGCTTCCACATTGCCGCGCAACGCATTGTACACCGTGGCGACGAGCTGGTCGCCAAAGCAAACGACATGCGGCGGATGCATATCGTTGGGCAAATTGAACTGCGGCGGAAACAAGCGTATGTCCGTATAATAACGCGGCTCGATGAAGGAATAATTCGGCAAGACGCCTTCGCGCGCGTGTCGCAGGAAGGTCTCGAACATGTGGAAATTCTGTGCTTTTCGAATAAGCTCCGACAGTGTCAACGTCTGCGGAATGTCGTGGTGGTAAACCGCCCAGCTGGGCTTGGATGGCGCCCTGTCAAAGGAGCCGAACACCGTCGGCATCCCGAAAAACAGCGCTTTGGGGTTATTGTTCTCGTAACCATCGGCCGTTCCCGTATGCACGAAAAATCTGTTCGGCCACGTCTGGCAGGGGGCGGAGGCGAACCATGAATCGCAGACCGCGAATTCGCGCGCAAGCGTCGCCAGCGCCGGCACGTCCCGGTCTGGCTTGTAACGGCTCATGATCTGCCGGGCATCGTTTCCGGCGCGCGACGGACGCTTGGGGTCGGTATAACTATCGACGAAGCCGCTCATATCCGCGACGGCGCCGTCGCGCGGCGGATAGGGTTCGCCCCCGTGCAGCTGGCCGGAACCGAAAATCTGCACATTGATGTCCTGCCAGAGTTCTCCGGGATCGGGATTTGGGACGGATAAACCGGCCACGTCACCGCCCGGCGTCTCGGTCAGCGGCCAGACCTTGCCCGAGCGGTCCTTGTTGGATTCGCTTCCGTCCACGCCGTCGAAATCCTTCGATTTCGGGTAGAGGGTCCCGAGCAGATTATCGAAGGAGCGATTCTCCAGCATCAAGACAACGAAATGCTGTATCGATTGTAAACTCGTCATGGCAATCTCCAGGGCGGCCGGCGACCATCGCCGCGCTGCTTCATTTGATCCGGCGGATACCGCAAGGTGGTGCAATCGCACCGCACCGCACGGCACCGGCAAGTGAATGCACGGTCATTGTAATACTATGAAGTAGGATCACTCCTCAACTCGACTTTGCGGATTTCATGCCGCGTGGCAGAGCGCTTCGGGGCGTCTTTCCAAGAGGGCAGCTACTCGTTTCGGTGCGCGAAAAACCTGCTGGAGACCCAACGCAATGAAAAAATTCACATCCCTTACCGGTGTCGCGGCGCCGCTCGACATCACCAATGTCGATACCGACATGATCATCCCAAAACAATATCTGAAAACAATCAAGCGCACCGGCTTGGGCAGCGGGCTTTTCGCCGAACTCCGCTACAAGGAGGATGGAACCGAAAATCCCGAGTTCGTCTTGAACAAGCCGGCCTATCGCGAAGCCAAAATTCTTGTCGCGGAAGCTAATTTCGGTTGCGGCTCCTCGCGCGAGCATGCTCCCTGGGCGCTGCTCGACTTTGGTATCCGCTGCATCATCTCGACGAGTTTTGCCGATATTTTCTATAACAACTGCTTCAAGAACGGTATTCTTCCGGTCATTGTTTCGCCAGAAGACCTCGCCAAGCTCATGGAGGACGCTAAGCGCGGCGCCAATGCGACGCTCTCGATCGATCTCGAAGCCCAGGAAATTCGCGGCCCCGATGGCGGCGTCGTCACCTTCGATATCGACCCTTTCCGCAAACATTGCCTCTCGAACGGTCTCGACGACATCGGCCTGACCCTGCAAAAGGCCGCGAAAATTGAAGCTTTCGAGGCCAAGGCGGCGGCGGAACGCGGCTGGCTCTGACCGGCGTCCGTGAAAAAAGCATGGCGCGGGGCGGCGACCGATGCTATATAAGTTCCAGGACAGTGTCGAAACCTGTTCAGGGTGAGGAAATGCTTGCGCCTAGCTAATCGCAACGCTGAGATGGAGGCAGAGGCTGACATGACTTGGACGACTCCCGTTATCATCGAGGTCTGCATCGGCATGGAAGTGACGAGCTATCTTTCCGCCGAGATCTGACGGCCTCGGCTCGCCACTTCTTTAAAATTTCATGATCGGCGCGCGCCGTGCGCATTCTCGTCTTGGGTTCGGCGGCCGGCGGGGGCGTTCCGCAATGGAACTGTCTCTGCCCGGTCTGCCGGCTCGCCTGGAGCGGCGATAAGCGCGTCAAGCCGCGCAGCCAATCGAGTCTCGCCATCAGCGCCGATGGCGAGCGGTGGCTGCTATTGAACGCGTCGCCGGATCTCCGCCAGCAAATCATCGATTCGCCTTGCCTTCACCCGCGCGGCGCGAAGCGGCATTCGCCGATCAGTGCCGTCGTCGTCACCAATGCCGACGTCGATCATCTCGCCGGGCTTTTGACTCTCCGCGAGCAACAGCGTTTCGCGCTCTTTGGAAGCCAGGCCACCTTGGCGCGGACGGGCGCGGGGATCTTTGGCGTTTTGAACAAGGATCTCGTAGAGAGGCGTGCGATTGCGCTCGATGCGCCAGCCGACACAGGCCTCGGCATCTGGGTCACGCCGTTCGCGGTGCCGGGAAAAGTTCCTCTCTATCTCGAAGGCGAGAACGTCGCGGTCGGCGCCGAAAGCGAGGCGACCGTCGGGGTCGAGGTTAGCGACGGCGCCAAGTGCTTTTTCTACGTGCCGGGCTGCGCCGAGATCAACGAAGGATTAATAAAGAGGCTCGCCGGGGCCGCGCTCGTTTTCTTCGACGGCACCACTTTCACGGACGACGAGATGGTAAATCTGGGCTTTTCCAAGAAAACCGCGTGGCGCATGGGCCA
The DNA here is from genome assembly GCA_963706215.1 of uncultured Alphaproteobacteria bacterium. Classification (GTDB taxonomy): domain Bacteria; phylum Pseudomonadota; class Alphaproteobacteria; order Rhizobiales; family Beijerinckiaceae; genus Methylocapsa. Next base: position 3,103,199 of record OY970154.1, read on the forward strand.
TGTGGCGATGAGCGGTGAAAAAGGCTCGCTCGAGCGGCTTGCGTCTTGCGCGATCGGCCGCAAGATTTATGTTCATATCAACAACACGAACCCGGTTCTGATCGAGGATTCGCCGCAACGCGCAGCCGTCGAGCGTGCCGGTTGGGACGTCGCCTATGATGGCATGGAGATCTGCCTGTGAGTAGCCCCAAACCGGTTCTGACCAGCGGCGAACTCGAAGCCCGTTTGCGCCAAATCGGGGCCGAGCGCTACCATAATCTGCATCGGTTTCACCAGCGTCTGCACAGCGGCCAATGCACATACGAAGAAGTGCAGGCCTGGGCGCTCAACCGTTATTATTATCAGGCGATGATCCCGATCAAGGATGCGACGATCCTGACCCGGATGTCAGATGTCCGGGACCGCCGGCACTGGCGCAAGCGCATCGAGGATCATGACGGCCGCGAAGAAGGCGACGGCGGCATCGAGCGCTGGTTGAAGCTCACCGATAGCCTGGGCTTTTCGCGCGATTATGTGACCTCGACGCAAGGTATATTGCCGGGCACGCGTTTCGCCGTCGAGGCCTATGTCGAATTCTGCCGCGCGCGGAGCCTGCTTGAGGCGATCGCCTCTTCCCTCACGGAATTGTTTTCGCCCGCCATCATCAACGAGCGGGTCGCGGGCATGCTTGCCCATTATGATTTCGTCAGCAAGGAAACGCTCGCATATTTTTTGCGGCGCCCGGTGCAAGCCAAACGCGACAGTGAATTCGCCCTCGATTACGTGAAGCAAAACGCCGCGACTCGCGCCGAGCAGGATGCCGTCCTCGCCGCCCTCGAATTCAAATGCTCGGTGCTTTGGGCGCAGCTCGATGCCCTTTGGAGCGCTTATGTCGATCGCGCCGTCCCGCCTGGCGCCTGGATGCCCGGATCCGAGACCACCCATGGTCAAGCGGCATGACGGGAACAAGCCACCCAGACATCGTGTGGAAACCGCGCCTGCCGCGCGGCGTCAGGTTGAAATACGACGAGACGCGGGGCGAATGGCTGCTGCTTGCGCCCGAACGCGTGATCAAGGCCGATGCCATCGCGGTCGAGATTTTGAAACGCTGCGACGGAACCGCCACCTTCGCGGCGATCGTCGACGATCTCGCCGCGGAATTTTCCGCCGACCGCGCAAGGGTCGAGACGGACGTGCGAGCGTTGCTGGAAGAACTCGCGGCCAAGCGGATGGTGGATTTGTGACCGCCTTGCCAGGGAAACATGCCGCGCCTGTCGCGCTTCTCGCCGAGCTGACGCATCGCTGTCCTCTCGGCTGCCCCTATTGTTCCAATCCGCTCGTGCTCGATCCCCGCGAGGACGAACTTGGCACCGGGGTCTGGAAGCAGGTTTTTTCGCAAGCCGCGGCCCTTGGCGTTCTGCACGCGCATCTTTCCGGCGGCGAACCGGCGGCCCGGCACGATCTCGCCGAAATCGTCGCGCATTGCGCGAAGGCGGGCCTTTACACCAATCTCATCACCTCGGGGATCGGCCTCACGCAGGATCGTATCAAGGAACTCGCCGTTGCCGGGCTCGACCACGCGCAGCTTTCGATTCAGGATTCCGACGCGCCATCGGCCGACCGGATCGCGGGCTATAAGGGCGCCTTCGCCCGCAAACAGGCGGTCGCGGGATGGATCACGCGGGCGGGCCTGCCGCTCACCGTGAACGCCGTCATTCACCGCGCCAATATTTTCCGCGCCGGAGATATGGTCCGGCTCGCCGTCGCGCTCGGCGCCCGCCGGGTCGAGATCGCGCATACCCAATATTACGGCTGGGCGCTCGCCAACCGGGCCGCGCTCATGCCAACCGCGGCGCAGGCGGAAGCGGCGATCGCCGAGGTCGAAGCGCTCAAGAAGACCTATGCCGGGGTAATCGTCATCGACCACGTGATCCCCGATTATCACGCCCGTTATCCGAAGGCCTGCATGGGCGGGTGGGCCAAACGCGGGTTAAATATTACCCCGTCGGGCAAGGCGCTGCCTTGCCACGCGGCGGAAACCATTCCGGATCTGGTTTTCTGGAACGTGCGCGATCGTTCAATCGAGGACATCTGGACAAATTCGCCCGCTTTCAATGCCTTCCGGGGTATGGATTGGATGCGCGAGCCTTGCCGCTCCTGCCCGCGCAAGACGATCGATTATGGCGGCTGCCGCTGCCAGGCGCTTGCGCTGACCGGCGACGCACGGGAGGCGGACCCCGTTTGTCACCTTTCGCGGCATCATGATAAGGTCGTAAAAGTCGCCGGGCTCGCGGTGCAAGGCGAAGACGCGGGCGGCGCGGCCGCCTATAGCTACAGACGGATGAAATTGCGCGAGCCGGCGTAAGGGCTCTTTTTGCTTGCGCGACGAGACCGGATGAAGCCGTTCTCTAGTGGAAAAGCCAGTCAAACCTTGGAAATCGGGCCCAACCCGCCTATATTCGCAGAGTTGCGGTGGCGGACTCCGCAGGCCCGGGCGCAAGCGTCCGGCAGGAGACGAAAGCGATGACGGACGCGGTGAACGGTCCGGTCGACCTCCCCCAGGACCTGAACTCCACTTCGCTCGACGACAAATACGATCTGACAAAGCGGCGTATCTTTGTCTCAGGTCCGCAGGCGATCGTCCGGCTCCTCCTCATGCAGAAGGAGCTCGACCGGCGCAATGGACTTACCACGGCCGGATTCATCTCGGGCTATCGCGGCTCGCCGCTCGGCGGCCTCGACCTGAATTTCTTGCGCGCCAAGCGCCCGCTCGATGCCGCCGGCATCCTGTTTCAGCCGGGCCTTAACGAGGATCTCGCCGCGACCGCCATATGGGGGGCGCAACAGGCCGAGATGCGCGGCGAGGGCAAGTACGACGGCGTCTTCGCGCTCTGGTACGGCAAGGGTCCAGGCGTCGATCGCAGCGGCGATGTCCTCCGCCACGCCAATCTCGCGGGCACCTCGAAATATGGCGGCGTGCTTGCCCTCATGGGCGACGACCATACCGCCGAATCCTCGACGACCGCGCATCAATCCGAGTTCAACTTCGTTAACGTGATGATGCCGGTCCTGTCGCCGGCGGGCGTGCAAGAGATCGTCGATTACGGGCTTTACGGCTATGCGATGAGCCGTTTCACCGGCACCTGGGCCGGTCTCAAATGCTTGAAGGATACCGTTGAATCGACGGGCTCGATCGACGTCTCGCTCGATCGCGTGAGGCCGATCGTTCCAGCCGGTTTCGTCATGCCGCCTGGCGGCCTGAATATTCGCGCGGGCGACACTGTCCTCGATCAAGAGAAGCGCCTGCAGAATTTTAAGCGCGACGCCATGCTCGCCTGGCTCCGCGCCAATCGCTTGAACAAGATCATTACTTCCGGCGGTCCCCACCCGAAAATCGGCGTGATTACGGCGGGAAAATCCTATCTCGACGTGCGTCAGGCGATGGACGACCTCGGGATCGACGAGATTGCGGCGAACCGGCTCGGTTTGCGGCTCATGAAACTCGCCTGCACATGGCCGATCGAGCCCTTGGGCCTTCGCGAGTTCGCGCGCGGGCTCGAATTGATTATCGTTGTCGAGGAAAAACGATCGCTGATCGAAGTCCAGCTGCGCGAGGAGCTTTACGGCTCGCCGAGCCAACCGGTCTGCGTCGGCAAGAAGGACGAAGACGGGAATTGGTTGTTTCCGGTCACCGGCGCGCTCGACGCCAACGACATCGCGATCGCGATCGGCCGCCGCCTGTTGCGGTTCACCGGTGGCGAGGATCTCGAACAGCGGGTGCGAAAGCTCGAACGCGCGCAGGCCGCGCTCGCCATGGCCGGGGAGGTTGCCACCCGCACCCCTTATTTCTGTTCCGGCTGCCCGCACAACACGTCGACAAAAGTGCCCGATGGCATGCGTGCCTATGCCGGGATCGGCTGCCATTACATGGTCCAGTGGATGGACCGCTCCACTGAGGGCTTCGCCCAGATGGGCGGCGAAGGGGCGAACTGGATCGGCGAGGCGGCTTTCTCGAAACGAGCGCATGTGTTTCAGAACCTTGGCGACGGCACCTACGATCATTCCGGCATCCTCGCGCTCCGCTTCGCCGTCGCCGCCGGCGTCAACATCACCTACAAGATTCTTTTCAACGACGCGGTGGCGATGACCGGCGGCCAGCGCCTTGAGGGCGGCCTCACCGTCGAAATGATCGCGCGCCAGGCCGCCGCCGAAAACGTCAAGCGCATCGTCGTCGTCACCGACGAGCCGAACAAATATCCGGCCGCCACGCGATGGCCGGAGGGGCTCACAATCAAGGACCGTCGCGAGCTCGAGGGCGTGCAGCGCGAGCTTGCCGCGATTCCCGGCGTGACCGTGCTCATTTACGATCAGACTTGCGCGGCGGAAAAGCGGCGCCGCCGCAAGAAGGGAGAGATGCCGGATCCAGACCGCCGGGTCATCATCAATGCGCTTGTGTGCGAAGGCTGCGGCGATTGCGGGGAGAAATCCAATTGCGTGTCGGTGCAGCCGCTCGAAACCGAGTTCGGCCGCAAGCGGGTGATCGACCAGTCGAGCTGCAACAAGGATTTTTCGTGCCTCGATGGCTTCTGCCCGGCCTTGGTTACGGTGCATGGCGCCCGCCCAAGGAAGGCCGAGATCAAACAACAGCAGGATTTTCCCAGCCTGCCGCGGCCCCTTGTGCGGGCAATCGGCGCCAAGCCCTGTGGGATACTCGTGACAGGGGTGGGCGGCACCGGCGTCGTCACCATAGGCGCCATTTTGGGCATGGCGGCGCATCTCGAAGGCAAGGGCTGCGGCTCGATCGACATGGCCGGCTTGGCGCAGAAGGGCGGCGCCGTCTACAGCCACGTCAAGATCGGCGCCAGGCCCGGCGATATTCACGCGATCCGGGTGGCCGCCGGCGAAGCCGATCTGGTGCTCGGCTGCGATCTCGTCGTCTCCGGCACGAAGAAGGTGCTCGCCGCAGTGCGCAAGGACGAGACTGGGGTTGTCGTGAACACGGCGGAAATTTTCCCCGGCGATTTCACCCATGATCCCGATTTTTCGCTCCACCCAGAGGGCATCAAACGGGCGATACGCCAGGCCGCGGGGGAACGCGTCGACTTTATCGACGCAACCGGCATCGCAACCGCCTTGCTCGGCAATTCGATCGCCGCGAATATGTTCATGCTCGGCTACGCCTGGCAAAGGGGCCTTGTGCCGCTCGACGATGCGTCGCTCCTGCATGCCATCGTCCTCAATGGAGAAGCCGTTGAGATGAACCAAGCGGCGTTTTTATGGGGCCGGCGCGCAGCCGCCAATTCCGCCGCCGTGGAAGCTATTGCCGCGCCTTTGCGCAGGACAACCGCGACGCAACGGCAATCGCGATCCCTCGAGGAGTTGATTGAAAGGCGTGTCTCCTTCCTTACGGCCTATCAAGATGAAGCCTATGCGAAGCGCTATTTGACTTATGTGAAGCATGTCGACGAAGTCGAGCGGGCGAGGGTGCCGGGCAGGCATGATCTCGCCGAGGCCGCGGCGCGCTATTACTTTAAGCTGCTCGCCATCAAGGACGAATATGAGGTCGCGAGGCTTTATAGCGACGGATCGTTCGCCAAGCAGATCGCGGCGTCGTTCGAGGGCGATCCGCGCCTCGAATTTCATCTTGCCCCGCCATTTCTCGGCCGCAAGAACGCGCAGGGCGAGGCGGTTAAATCGAGTTTCGGGCCGTGGATCATGCCGGCTTTCCGTTTGCTCGCCGCGCTGAAAGGGTTGCGCGGAACGCCGTTCGATGTGTTCGGCTATCCGAAGGAGCGCCGCATCGAGCGCAAGCTGATCATGGACTATGAAATTTTGATCGAGGAAATTTTGGCCAATCTATCGCCGGACAATCACGCGATAGCGGTCGTGCTTGCCTCTATCCCGGAAAAAATCCGCGGCTACGGCCATGTGAAGACAAAGAATTTGAAGGCCGCCAAAGCCGAGGAGCAGGGTCTGCTAGAGCAGTTCCGCGCGGGACCGGCGCCGGTGAAACTCGCGGCGGAATAAACGATCTCCACACCAGCGTTCCGCGCGGGGTGCGGCTGGACTTGACGCTCGGAGTCGTGGCAGATAGGCGCGATTGAGAGCCGCAAAAGAGTCGCACCGCGGTTGGAGTGTGAGGAACTCGCGGCTTCGTGCGGGCGTGGCGGAACTGGTAGACGCGCTGGACTCAAAATCCAGTTCTGGTGACAGAGTGTCGGTTCGATTCCGACCGCCCGCACCACATTTGGGATCGACGCAACCCGCCATGGCAATCGGACTATGTTGCGCCCCGCGAAATCACATATCAGTCGATCCGGATTCGCTTAAAGACGCTGACTTTGATCGTATCCAACACGAGGGCGAACGCGGCCATCGTCACGAATAGTCCGACCACGATGGCTGGGGGCAAAGCCGCCATCAGCAGGCCAGCGAGGGCTAGGCTGGTGACGATCGTGAGATCGCCGAACGAGGCCAGCACCATGACCCGGGCTGGACGCGAGTGCCACAAATGTCCGCGCTCCCGCATCGCATATGTGTTCGCCTGCCCCGCGAGAATGAGCGTCAGAAACGTCAGCGTCTGCATCTGATCGGAATTCAGGCCAAAATAGAACCAACCGGCTGCCAGGATGCTCAAGCAATAGGACAGCTTGAACAGGCCCAGCGGGACCGCAGCGAAGGTAAGATTTTGGATGCGCCAATGGTTTGGATACGGTGACGGCCTTGCATGGTCAGCCGCGCGCGACATCGTCACCATGTCGCCGGCGAGCATGGAAAGCGCCTGGAGAAAGGGTGTCAGGACAGCGTGCCCGGTCATCCCCAGCCCCGCACCCATCACGATCAGGGTCGCGCACTTGTTGATGAGAATGGTCAACGTATAGGTCAGCACCCGCTGGAAGGACGATCGCCCCTCCTTGATGCAACTGACGATCCCGCCCAGGCCCGGGTCCGTGAGAACGACGCCAGCCGCCGATTTCGCCACGTCTGTTGCGGTGGAGACAGCGATTCCCATTTGCGCTTGGCGCAGCGCCGGGGCGTCGTTGGCGCCATCGCCGCACATACCGACGGCATGGTCGCGGTGCTGAAACGCTCTGACCAAGCGAAACTTGTCCTCTGGGAAGATGCCCGCATATACCGCGAAGTCGTCGGGCCCCGCGTCGTCCGGGATCCGCCCCGGCGGACAGATTTCTCCCTCCAACCCAATCGCATGTGCGACCGTGGCTGCGGTCGCCGGCGCATCGCCGGTGACCATCACAGCACGAACGCCCAGTGACCGCAGCTCGGCCAGCATTCTGGCGGAATCGCGGCGCGGCGGATCGCTGAGCCCGATAAGTCCGATGACCGCCAATCTCGCCGGCGGCCCGGCCGCAACCGCAAGCGTCCGATATCCGGACGCCGTGAACCGTTCGAATGCGTTGTGGGCTTCGGGTGCCATCGGAGCCAGGGCGGCCACGGAGGCCGGGGCGCCTTTGACCACGCGGGTCTCGGTGCCCGCGCGGTCCTTCAGCATCGCCTCGGCCATCTTCACGGTGGGATCGAAGGGGATGAAGCGCGAGACGACCAAGGGAGCAAGCAGCGTGCTTGCGAGCTTTCCTGCGGCGGAGCGGATGGCGGCGTCGACCGGATCCTGCCCATCGGGCGAACTGGCTGCCGCGGCAAAGGCGAGAACGTCGCTTTCGCCATAGCCCGTGACGAGCGGCTGCACGACGCTCACGGCCAAGGCGTTCTCGGTCAGCGTGCCGGTCTTGTCGACGCACAGCACGTCGACCATCGCTGCCTCCTGCAACGCCGTAAGCCGCGTCAGCAGAACGCCTTTCAAGGCCAGGGTCCGCGCTCCGAGCGCGGCCGCCAGGGTGAACGTCGCTGGCAGCGCGACCGGCACCGCCGAGAGCAGCGCCGTCAGCACGAGCGGAATGATCTGCGGCACGTCCATGCCGATGATACGGGCGTAGGCTACCATTCTGTACGCGGCGGAGCAAAAGTCGGCCACGGAGCGGCGGCGTTTTGCGGCTGCGTGGCGGAGTAAAACCCGGCCACTTTCGAGGCCGAACCTTTTCGAAGTCTGATTCGATGAGGGGTGGCCGGGGATGTTCGCGGTGGAGATTTACGCAGCGGTTCGACGGTTTGTTTTCGTCGAAGGGAAGAGCCGGCGCGAGGCGGCGCGGGTCTTTGGTCTGAGCCGGGATACGATTGCCAAGATGTGCCGCTATTCGGCGCCGCCCGGGTATGTCCGATCCAAGCAGCCGGAGCGGCCAAAGCTCGGGCCGCTTGTTCCGGTTATCGACGCGATCCTTGAGGCCGACAAGATGGCGCCGCCGAAGCAACGGCATACGGCGAAGCGGATTTTCGAACGGCCGCGGCTCGAACACCGTTTTGCCGGCGGCTATACGGTCGTGAAGGATTACGTCCGCCTGGCGCGCACCCGGCCGCGCGAGGTCTTCGTGCCGCTGGCCCATCCGCCCGGCCATGCCCAAGTCGATTTCGGCGAATGCATTGGCGTCACCGGCGGCGTGCGGATGAAGCTGCATGTGTTTTGTTTCGACCTGCCGCAGTCTGACGCTTGTTTCATCAAGGCCTATCCGGCGGAGACCACGGAAGCTTTTCTTGACGGGCAGGTCTCGGCATTTGCTTTTTTTGGCGGCGTGCCGGTCTCGATTTTGCCTGACAATCTCAAAATCGCGGTGGCGAGGATTCCCGGCGACGGCAAACGCCAGCGGACCCACGCCTTCACCGAACTCGTCAGCCATTATCTGTTCGAGGATCGGTTTGGCCGACCCGGCAAAGGCAATGACAAAGGCAAGGTCGAAGCCCTGGTAAAGTATTCCCGGGCAAACTTCCTCACCCCTGTGCCGCATGCAGCCTCCTTCGACGCGCTCAACGCCGCTCTGGAAGAACGCTGCTGCGCCCGGCAAGCCGAGCGCGCCGGCCGCCACGAGCAGACAATTGGCGAAAGGCTTATCGCGGATCAAGCGGTCTTCCGGGCTTTGCCCGAGCTGCCCTTCGAGCCCTGCGACAAGCGCCCGGCGAAGGTCTCCTCGACCGCGCTGGTGCGCTATCGCATGAACGATTATTCGGCGCCAACCGCCTATGGTTTTCGCGACGTCCTGGTGAAGGGCTTCGTCGGCGAGGTCGCGATCATCTGCGGCGCGAGCGAGATCGCCCGACATCCGCGCGTCTATAGCCGTGGTCAGTTCGTCTTTGACCCGAAGCACTATCTGGCGCTCCTCGAGCAAAAGCCCGGCGCCTTGGACCAAGCGGCTCCCTTGCAGAACTGGATACTTCCGGAACCGCTCCAGCATCTGCGGCGACTCTTGGAAGCCCGCATGGGCAATCGCGGCAAACGCGAGTTCATCCAGGCGCTGCGGCTGATGGAGGTCTTTCCCGAGACGCTCGTCGCCGCTGCCGCGCCCGACGCGATCCACCCCGGCGCCATCAGCTTCGATGCGGTCAAGCAACTCGTCATCGCCAAGGTGGAGCGAAGACCCGCCCGTCCCGGCCTCGACGGCTATCCCTATTTGCCGGTGGCCAACGTGAAGACGGTATCGGCCGCCGATTACGTGGTTCCCGTTTCCGGGAGGGCGGCATGACGGCGGCGGCTCCTGCTGCTAGCCCGGCGCTGCCGCAGGTTCTGCTCGCCCATCATCCGCGGCAGCTCAAACTGCCGGCCTTCCCGCGCGAGTATGAAAGGCTCGTCGCAGAGGCGGCACGCGAGGGTCTCGATCATGTCCGCTTCCTCTTGCGCCTCGCCGGGCTTGAACTCATCGATCGCGAAAGGCGCATGGTCGAGCGGCGCATCCGCGCCGCGCATTTCTCGGCGGTGAAGAGTTTCGACACGTTCGGCTTCGCCGCCATTCCATCGCTCAACAAGCCGCTGACACTCGAACTCGCGCGGCTCGCGAATATCTTATCGCCCGCGACAACATCATCGCCCTTGGCAACGGCGGCACCGGCAAGACGCACGCCTGTCTGGCGCTTGGTCTCGCGGCCTGTCAGCGCGGCTTCCCGGTCGCCTTCTTCACCGCGGCCGGGCTCGTTCATCAGTTGATGGAAGCCCGCGACGAACGCCGTCTCCTCAAACTGCAAGCGCAACTCGCCGCCGTCAAACTGCTGATCGTCGACGAACTCGGCTATGTGCCGCTCTCGCAGACCGGCGCGGAGCTTCTGTTTGAAATATTCAGCCAGCGTCACGAACGCGGCTCGACCATCGTCACGTCGAATCTTCCATTCGAGGAATGGACCACCGTCTTCGGCAACCAGCGTCTCACTGGCGCGCTTCTCGATCGCCTCACGCACCATGTCCATATTCTGGAACTGAACGGCGAGAACTACCGGCTCAAGCACTCGAAGGCACGGCGGCGGCGTGACCCGCGACCCGCCGACGAGGCCGCCGATCCAGAAACAGGTGAAATCACCCCAGATTCCTGAAAGCCGCATCCGCCCCGGCTGCGAAACCCTGACCATCTCCGCCGGGGCGGACGCGGCGCGTCGTGCTCGATGCCCACGCCGCAAACTGGCCTGGTTTTGCTCCGCCCCGCTGGCCGGCTTTTACTCCGCCGTCGACACGCGCCACAAGAATGCCCGCGGAGCGCGCCTTTGACGACCGCCGATCCGGTGGGCGAGACAATGATCCCCGTACTGCCGATATTGGAAGCAATCGTATTGGAGACCAAGAAGCTGCTCGACGTGCTGGGCGAGAAATTGATCCCGACACTTGCGAACTGAATAACTACCGGCTGACGCCGGTAGGTTCGTGCGCTTGAAGATACTGAAGTATGACATCGTCCGTGATGTTGCCACTCGGGGTGGAGAAGTAGCCGCGAGCCCAGAAATGCCGCCCCCAGTAGCGCTTGCGCAAGTCCGGGAACTCCATCTGCACCCGATGCGATGACCGTCCCTTGACGCGCCGCACGAAGTCGCTGACCATGATATGCGGCGGGATTTCCACGAACATATGGACATGTTCCCGCGACAGAACGCCGGAGACGATCTGGACGCCGAGTTCCTTGCACCTGCCGGATAATCGTTCGTATCCGCTCCCGCAACGCGCCTTCCCGCACCTTGTAGCGATACTTCGTGATCCAGACGATGTGATAGCGATGGTGAAAAACCGTGTGACTCCCGCTTGTGTAGCTCATGGACTGACTCCTTAAAATGGGCGTTTCCCCCACACGGGACGCCCATTTTAAGGAGTCAGTTCATGAACAAAAAAAAAGCGGCTAAAGCCTCTTCCCGTCTGAAGACGGGGGTTTAAATCCAAAGAACGGACAATTAAAGGGCTCGCCTCGCGATGTGCGGGGCTTTGGGTCGTGCGAGCGTCAATTCCGACGCCGCGAACCAACGGAGCCTAATACCATGTCGACCCTTTCCATAAAATCCCGGAACACGAAGAGCGACGCACCTAAGAAAGGGAGCGCCCAATCGAAGACGGCATCCCGGTGTAAGGTCACGTCTCCTGCTGCCACGCCAAGAAACCGACGCAATCTGTTGAATCGAATGCCGAGCGAGTCGCCGCCGCCAAGACGCTGAGGAAGGCTGATGAACCAAAGGCGGAGCGCGTGACCAAGCAGGAGCGCGTGCTCACCCTGCTGAGCCAATCCGAAGGGACCAGCATCGAAGAGATGATGCAGGCGACCGACTGGCAGCAGCACAGCGTGCGTGGGTTCCTGGCGGGCACCGTGAAAAAGAAGCTCGGTTTTCCGCTCACATCAGTGAAGCCCGACGGGCCTGGGCATTGCGCGAGTAGATCATTGTCCTCAAGCGAGGCCATTTAGGATGCATTGAACCATGGCCAGCATCGGTATCATCGGCGGCGGGTTCAGCGGTGGCATGCTTGCACTCCAATTGCTCGCGCAAGGGACGCCAGCCAATGAAATATTCGTGGTCGATGATGGCAAGACGATCGGCCTCGGGCAAGCCTATTCGGCAACGGCGCCATGGCATCTCCTCAATGTTCGCGCCGCGGGGATGAGCCCATTCCCCGGCCAGCCGGAGGCTTTTGTCAATTTTCTAGCGGACCAGCCAGATCTCCCGCCCGAACCCGGATTGCCGCTTGGCGAGCGTTTCGTTCCCCGGCTCTTTTACGGCCGGTTCCTCACCAAGCTGATCGAAACAGCCGAAATTCCAAGCCGTTCGGGGCCCCGCTTCTCTCATATTCGCGGACGCGCCGTCGCCCTTCGCCGCAACGCGGCGGCCACGAAATGGAACGAAATCCTGCTCGCTGACGGCGGCTTGTTGCGCGTGGACCGGGTGGTCCTCGCTCTCGGCAATCTGCCGCCCGGCCAGCCGCGGGGCATTGCCGGATGCGTTGCCGAGATGGGCCGCTACATTGGGGATCCTTGGAATGCGAGCATGCTCTCTACGGTCCCGCAGGATGCCAGCGTACTGCTTCTTGGCACGGGACTGACTATGGTTGACAGCATCCTCTCGCTCGCCGCCCGAGCTCATCGCGGCCCGATCACCGCGGTGTCGCGCCACGGTTTGCAGCCGGGGCCGCACAGCTTTGCTAGCGCTGAAACTTGGCCGCCCTTCGCCAATCCTGTTGCGGCTAAGCCGGTCCGCGAACTGCTGCTGATTGTCCGCAATCAGGTAGAAGCTGCGGCGGCGGCCGGCGTATCGTGGCAGGCCGTGATCAACAGTTTGCGTGCCTCGTCTCAGGATCTTTGGCGCAGTTTGCCGGAGACCGAACAGGCTCGTTTCATCCGCCACGTCCGGCCCTGGTGGGACGTTCACCGGCATCGCGTAGCGCTGAGCAACTGGCGGGAAATTCAAAATCTGAGAGCATCCGGACAGCTGTCCGTCAAGGCTGGCCGCATCGAGAATTACGTTCGGGCGGGAGATTCTTTTGAGGCAGAGTTCCGGCCGCGATCGCAAAGCGGAGTTTTCCGTTTATCCTTCGACTGGTTGATCAACTGCTCGGGTCCGAATTATGATTTCGCCACCTCGGATCAGCCTCTTCTCCAGCAAATGTTAGAGGTGGGCCTTATCCGCCCCAATAAGCATCGGCTTGGGGTGGACGTCGACGAAACATTCGCTGTCGTTGATCGCGCGGGGAAAATTGCTGATGACCTTTACGCCATGGGTCCAATGTTGCGCGGACAATATTGGGAAATCAACGGGGTCCCGGAGATCGCGCGGCAGGCGCGCGAATTGGCCGAACGGCTGACGCGGTAAAGCCCAGTCCGGAAAAATCATCGACACAGACGGATGTTCCGCTGGCGCCGCGCCCTCAGCTTGCAGGTGGTGAAGCAATAGCTATAATAATTTCGCTTCTGCGGAGCCTGGCACGGGCCGGCGGGCACGGATACCCCTAAGGAAGCGATTATGACTGCGGATACGGACGGCATCGCCTATGACAGCGGTGGGATATCCCGGGTGTCGATAGCCGCATTTACAGCGATCCTATGCGTGGCAATTCGACTGTTTTGATATCGGAGCCACCGCCGCGCGCCGGATTTTCGCCACGCTTCTTTTTCAGCGCCGCGATCTTTTCCGCCAAATTCTTGCCCCGCGAACCGCCGGTCGTGCGCTCCTCGGCATCGCCCGCGTCGAGCCGTTTAGATAATCCTCCAGCTTCTTGTCGGCGGCCTCGATGAATTTTTGCAGCGACCCCGTCGTGAAGTTCCGGTCTTTGTTGTTGACCGCCTTGATGCGCGTGCCATCAATCGCCAGCAACTCGCGCCCAAACGGATCAAGCCGCCGGCACAAGATCACGAACCCCCGGAAAACCTTTTTGAACGCGGCGCGATTGTCGCTCCTGAAATCGGCTATGGTCTTGAAGTCCGGCTTCAAGCTTAGCAACAACATGTCAAGGGCAATCGTCGTCCCGCCCGGTGCATAATGAATGACCGGCGCGGGACCGGCGCGGCACGGCGCGAGCGGCGCGAGGATTCCAAGCCTGGCGGCGCCCAACCCGGACACGAAGGTCGTTCGCGCAATTTATGTGAGAGGCCGGACGCAATCGAGGAATATGCCCTGACGCGTTGCCTGCGTTGCCTGCGTTGCCTGCATTGCCAGCAGGCGTTAGTTAGTGGTGACATTGTCGGGCTCTGATCATAAGGAATCAAAATGTTTAGACAGCTAAAACTCTATACCACTTTCCTCGCCGGGTTCGTCACGGTGTCTCCAGCGTACGCTGTGGTGGACTACATCTATCCGCCAGGAACGTGGAATGTTTCCGACAACAGTGCCGGGAGCGGTTAACGGCGCCACAATAGAAGGGCCGTATATATCCAATACGTTAGTTTTATATACTTCAGTATATCTTCCGGTCTGGAGTAACAGTATCAAATATAGCCATCTATGTTACTGAACAAATACCTACTATCGGCGACACGATCAGGTTTGCTATTTATGATTCAATGAACGGAACCGGGCTACCTAATAATCTATGGGTTGACTTGGGAGAAGTGAAGAATATTACAACCGGCCTAAACATGATATCGCTTCCCCTTGTTCTGACAACCAGAGCAGAGGGTATATACTGGGTTGCTGCGCAACTCAAGTCACCTTCGTCGGTCCTCACAAACGTGATGGCTCCCGCGTTTTCAGGTGCATGGGGTTGTCGTCGGTTTTCGTCATTATCCCTCCCCCCTCCGGTTTGGCTCACCGAGCCAACGATTGCCTGCCCGCGGGTGTGGACGTGCACGTGCTCGACGGTAACTTTCTGGTGGCCCTTCCCTCGATAGCGCTGCAATGCCTCGGTCTGGGCCGCGAGGTTCGTAGAAGTTTCACAGCGAGATTTCCGTTGCTGTCTTGCTGGGATACCATGTTCGACCCCTTCAAACGGCGCAGCGCGCGTGTCGCAGCGAAATGCGTCGCACCCGCCCAGTCGCGCGTTATTGGTTGCAGAATTACCGGTTTCCGGTCGGGCGCGCGTTTAGGCGGAAAATTACCGGTTTTCGGTGAGGCTACTTGGCGTGCCGGGTCTCACCATCATCGGGACGGCAAAGGAAAAAGCAGGTGTGATCTCCTTCGTGCTCGATGGCTGCCGCAGCGAGGATGTTGGCGCCGCGCTCGACCGGGAGGGCATTGCGGTCCGCGCCGGCCATCCTTGCGCACAGCCGATCCTGCGCCAGTCCGGGCTCGAAACCACGGTGCGCCCTTCGCTCGCGCTTTACAACACAAACGAGGATATCGACGCGCTTGTTGCCGCTCTGCACCGCATCCAGACACAGAAGAGTTATCGCGCGCGGTGAGTTTAGCGGCCGATGGCTGCCAGACGAGGGGCGCCATCCGCTTTCGCCAACGTTTCGAGCACCGTCACCGCGACATCCCTAGACGGACCGGATGGAAGTGTCCCGCGCGCGTTTTTCGAACGGCTCGAAAGAACAGCAGTGTTTCACTTCGTCTTTCGAACTGAAGAACCGGACAATGTACAGTGATATAAGAGAAATTTTCTTTCCCTTAACGCAAAAAAGGAAAAATATTCTCTCCGGTTAATGCTATAGATTCCAGCGTGAAGCTGCTTTAGGACGGCTGGATACACGGCGCGGGCAAGACTCGATTAACGAGTAACTCCAGCTAAACGGCAGTGTAATCGCTCTGCTGCGCGATGCCGAGGCCATCCCTTTCTCGCATGTAACGGAGGTATGTGATGACTCTTGCAATCAATGACACCGCGCCGGATTTCGAGGCGCAAACGACCGAAGGCAAAATCCGCTTCCACGACTGGATAGGCAATTCCTGGGCCGTGCTTTTCTCGCACCCGAAGGATTTCACGCCGGTGTGCACCACTGAGCTAGGTTACATGGCCAAGATCAAACCCGAATTCGACAAGCGTGGCGTCAAGATCATCGGCCTCTCCGTCGATTCGGTCGAGAAGCATTCCGGCTGGGCGGCCGACATCAAGGAGACCCAGGGCTTTGCGCCCAACTATCCGATGATCGGCGACACCGACTTCAACGTGTCGAAGCTCTACGGCATGCTGCCGGCGACCGTATCCGGCGATCCGGCCAAGCGCACTGCCGCCGACAACCAGACGGTTCGCAATGTCTTCGTGATCGGGCCCGACAAGAAGGTCAAGCTAATCCTCATTTATCCGATGACCACCGGCCGCAATTTCGACGAGGTGCTGCGGGTGGTCGACTCGCTCCAGATCACCGCCAAGCACAAGGTCGCAACTCCGGTGAACTGGAAGGATGGCGAGGACGTGATCATCGCCGGCTCGGTGACCGATGAGGACGCCAAAAAGCAATATCCGCAAGGCTGGAAGGCGCCGAAGCCCTACATCCGAATCGTGCCGCAGCCGAAGGGGTGACAGCGACACCCTAACCGCGCTTGCGACTATTTCGACATAATGGCGCGGTAGGTCTCGTGTGGCCCGAGCTTGCCCGAGGGTCTTCCTCCATCCGCCGAGGCTCCCTTAAATCGAGGCCGCACTGCGCCCCGGCTCGGTCGTCTCTCGTCCTTCCCCAAGCGTGTCGATTTGACCTCCTGCTCAGCCGGTGGCGGCTTGTCCTTTCCGCGCAGGCCAAAGAAGCGGGGTCCGTTCCAGCTGGTTCCGGTGATCTTGCGGGCGATGGTCGACAGGCTGGAATAGGTCTGCCCCGACCAGGAGAACCCGCCGGACGCGACCTTGACCTCGTGGAGCTTGCCCTCATATTCTCGAACAATGACCGAGCCGATCTTCAGATGGCGGACCGGCTCGGTCCCGGCGCTACCGGCGCAAATTGCTGCGAAGCAAATCGCCACTTTATGCAGCATAAAACTGATCGCGCCACATTCCCTGTTCCGGGCGTTTTCGCGTTCGCTGTTCCCTGTTTGCTTGCAGTACAACGGCTTACTGGGAGACGGCATTTACTTCAACCCGAAATGAAAGCCCTCCACCTCATCTCTAGCCCGAGGGCCAGTCCACCGGCCGCTTGCCGAGAAAGGCGTCGATCCCTGCCGCAGCGTCCTCGTAGGACATGTTGCAGGCCATCGCCTCGCTCGCGACGTCGTAGGCTGCTTCGAGGGAGTCGCCGATCTGACGGTAGAAGGTCCTCTTGCCGAGGGCGATAGTCGCAGCGCTACGCGCGACGATAAATTCAGTGAATCTGCGCAGCTCGGCGTCGAGCGCCTCGGCCGGGACGACCCGGTTGATGAGGCCCCACGCCTGCGCTGTCCGCGCGTCGATCGGCTGGCCAGTGAGGAGCAGCTCCATCACCCGCTTCCGGCCGATGTTGCGCGCCACACCGACCGCAGGCGTCGAGCAGAAGACACCGACGGTAGCGCCCGGCAGCGCGAACTTCGCCGCCTCGGAGGCCACGGCCAGATCGCACATCGCCACGAGCTGGCAACCGGCCGCGGTGGCTATGCCATGCACGCGCGCGATGACGGGCTGCGGGATCCGCGTGAGCGTCATCATCAGGTGGCTGCAGTCGTCGAAGAGCCGCCGCTGCCAAGCGGCGTCACCCGCATGGGCGCGCAGCTCCTTCAGATCGTGGCCCGCGCAGAAGCCCCGGCCAAGCGCAGCGAGGACGATGGCCCGTATCGACTCGTCTGCGGCCACGGCGTCGAGCTCCGCCTGGAGCGCTGCGATCATCTCGGATGAGAGCGGGCTGAACCGCTCGCCGCGGTTCAGCGTGAGCGTGCGAACCGGACCCTCGTCGGTCCGGAGGACGAGTGGAGTTTCCACCTTGGTCATTCGATCATCCCTGCCGAGCGACTCCGTTGGCGCAGAAGGTACTTCTGGATCTTGCCCGTGGAGGTCTTGGGCAGCGGGCCGAAGACAACCGTTTTAGGCGCCTTGTAATGGGCGAGGTTCGCGCGGCAGTGCTCGATGAGCTCGGCATCGCTCGCCTCCACGCCGGGCTTGAGCTCGATGAACGCGCAGGGCGACTCACCCCAGACGAGATCCGGCTGCGCCACGACTGCCGCAGCGAAGACGGCGGAGTGGGAGTATAGCACGTCCTCGACCTCGATCGACGAGATGTTCTCGCCGCCCGAGATGATAATGTCCTTCTGGCGGTCTTTCACCTTGATGTAGCCGTCGGGCTGGATCACGGCGAGGTCGCCCGAGTGGAACCAGCCGCCGGCGAATGCCTCAGCTGTCGCCTTCGGGTCCTTGAGATAGCCCTTCATGGTCATATTCCCGCGGAACATGACCTCGCCCAGCGTGCAGCCGTCCCACGGCGCGGGCTCCAGCGTGTCGGAATGAAGAACCTTCACGGCTTCCTCCATCACGAAACGGATGCCCTGGCGACCGAGCCGTTCGGCCGCCTCGCGCGGCGCGAGCGCGCACCATTCCTCCTGCCGCACGCAGAAAGTGGCGGGGCCGTAGGTCTCGGTGAGGCCGTAACCGTGCGTGAGTTCCACGCCGCGGCGCTCCATCGCCTCAAGCGTCGCCAGCGGCGGCGCGGCGCCGGCGATGTAAGCCTTCACCTTGTGGGTGATCCCCTCCCACAGCTCGGCCGAGGCATTGAGCAGCAGGCTGTGCACGATGGGTGCCCCGGCGAAGTGAGTGACCTTGTGCTCACGGATCAATCCGAGAATCGTAGCGGCCTCGACCTTGCGCAGGCACACGCCGGTGCCGGCAAGCGCCGCCATCGCCCACGGGAAGCACCAGCCGTTGCAGTGAAACATCGGGGCAGTCAAGAGGAAGACCGCGTAGCGTGGGATGGCGCCGGCAATGACGGTGCCAAGTGCAGCGAGGTAGGCGCCGCGGTGGTGATAAACCACGCCCTTCGGGCTGCTGGTGGTGCCCGAGGTGTAGTTGAGTGCGATCGCGTCCCACTCGTCCTGGGGCGCTGACCCGACATGGGCTGGATCGCCCGTCGCGAGGAAGGTCTCGTAGTCCGTCTCGCCGAGGCACACGCCGGGCCCGGTGTATCCCGGGTCGTCGACGTCGATCACCAGCGGCCGTGCCTCGCACATCGAGAGCGCCGAGCCCAGTGCCTGCGAGAACTCGCGGTCGGTAATCAGCACCTTTGCTTCACCGTGGTCAAGCATGAAGGCGATGGTCGGCGCATCGAGCCGCACGTTGATCGTATTGAGCACGGCGCCGCTCATCGGCACACCGAACTGACACTCGAACATCTCTGGCGTATTCCACAGCATCGCGGCCACCGTATCGCCGCGACCGATGCCACGCTGCGCGAGGGCCGAGGCAAGCTGGCGGCAGCGGGCGTGGGTCTCGGCCCAGGTGAAGCGGCGGTCCATGTAGAGGAGCGCCGTCCGCCGCGGACAGGCCGAGGCGCTCCAGTCGAGGAATTGGAGCGGCGTGAGCGGAGCGAAGTTTGCGGGATTCTTGTCGAGCCCGATGTCATAGGGACTGGCCATAAAGGGTCGCCATCGCTGGAAGGTGGATCAGAAATCCAACGCTACTTGTCCTAGTTGGTTTGACCGACTAGCCTGTTTCTGGCAAGCGCCGATATCGAAAGTGATGAGTATGGTTTTGCAATGGCATTGTCACATTGGCCAAGAATAGGTGATTTTCGAGCCGATTTGGTCGGCGACGAGCGCCTAAAGCATTGATATTTAGACATGCGGGCTGTGAACGCCCCGCGCCATGGACAAGTAAAATCGATGAATGTGACAATGCTCGCATTTGCGTTATTGTAGAGGCACGGTAAGGGAGCGGATTCGTGCGGGTCGGGGGCAAGGTTTTTCGAACCATTTGGCCGGACAACAAAGGGGCGAGCGTCCAAATCATCGATCAGGCGCGGCTGCCGCACGAATTCGAAATCGTTTCGATCACCACCGTGTCTGAGGCGGCACGCGCCATCAAGGATATGCAGGTCCGTGGCGCGCCGCTCATCGGTGTGACTGCGGCTTATGGCTTGGCGCTTGCCATGCGCGCAGAGCCTTCCGACGCCAATCTCGAGACGGCCTGCGCCGCTCTTGGCGCGGCACGGCCGACAGCCGTCAATTTGCAATGGGCGCTCGAGGCGATGCGGAGGCATCTCTTGACCTTGCCTCCAACTGAACGCGGTAGAGCCGGCTTCGCCTATGCCGGCGCGATTGCGGAACAAGATGTGGGCCTTTGCCAGGCGATCGGCGCGCACGGGCTCGGCCTCATCCGTGCCGCCGCCACCCGTAAGCAAGACGCTAGAGTCAATATTCTTACCCATTGCAATGCGGGATGGCTGGCGACGGTGGACTGGGGCACCGCCATGGCACCAATCTACAAGGCGCATGACGAAGGGGTTGCGCTGCATGTGTGGGTCGACGAAACGCGGCCGCGCAATCAAGGCATGTCGTTGACCGCTTGGGAACTCGGCCAACATGGCGTACCGCATACAATTATCGTCGATAACGCAGGCGGCCATTTGATGCAGCTCGGAATGGTCGATCTTGTGATTGTCGGGACCGATCGAACCACGGCCTCGGGCGACGTTTGCAACAAGATCGGTACCTATATGCAAGCGCTTGCGGCCCGTGACAATGGCGTACCGTTTTATGTCGCCGCGCCATCACCCTCCATCGATTTTTTGATTTTAGATGGCATTGGCAGCGTGCCAATTGAGACGCGATCCGAGCTTGAGGTCACCCATATCACGGGGCTTGCCGCGAACGGCCGCATCGAGACGGTTCGAACTCAGCCCCTCCGGAAGCAAGGCCGTCAATTACGCCTTCGACGTGACGCCCGCGCGGCTGGTAACCGGTCTCATCACGGAGCGCGGCGTGATCGCGTCCAACCGCGAGGCACTAGCCAAAGCATTTCCGGACCGTATCACCAAGGTATCGTAGCCTTCGGCCGCGGCCGGCAATTTTGAGCCCGCGCATTTTCGTGAGGGCTGGCTGCTGGCAGGAATGAGACACGGTACTGACGGCCGTGCCAAATCGCTAGAGCACGGGAGCGTGGGATCCGCGCAAAGATTTCTCTCAGTGCATGCAGCAGTCCATAATACTTCCAACGTCCAACGTCATCTCCTTCAGGGCGCTTTCTCCTCGATGAGATCGCCCATAACCGCGTCTGTAGTAACCATATGGGAACAGGCGGCTATCCGCCGCGAGAAAGCGGGCGCGACGACTTCATGCGAAAGATCCGAAAGGCTCTTCGCAGAGGTAGTGGTCCCAATAGCACGCTCTTTGGCCGTGCAATCAGGATCATTGGCTCGCCTCAATAATCAGGTGGCTCTTGACGCGCTTGGGCTGGGCCATCCGCGAAAGAAATCGGAGCAACAAAAGCTCGCTCTAAGAGTTTGTCCCGGAACTTCATCATGGATTACAGAGCTTTCTTAGCATGATCCGGATGGAGGCGAGGCGGAGGAAAGCAAGCGCGTTACGGGTTAGGTTTTCAAAATCCTTGGCCAGCCTGCGACAACGGTTGAGCCAGGCGAAGGTGCGCTCGACAACCCATCGTTTGGGCAGGACAACGAACTTTCTCAGCGCGGGCCGCTTGACGATTTCGATTTCCCATTCACGGCTGATCGCCGCCACGGCGGCGGCCATTTGGGGGCCTTGATAACCGCCATCGGCGATGATTTTGGTGATGAAGGGAAACAGGGGACGCAGTTCCTTCAACACCAATGGTCCACCGTCGCGATCCTGAATGTCGGCGGGATGAACCACGGCTGCAAGTTTCAGACCGAGCGTATCGACCGCGATATGGCGTTTTTTACCGTCGATCTTTTTGCCGGCGTCATAGCCGTGCGGATCGATCCGCGCCCCCCTTTTTCCGTGCTTGTCACGCTTTGACTGTCGATGATGGCAACGGTTGGACTGACGGCGCGGCCAGCCTGTTCTCGACACAGGACGTAGAGCTCATGATGAAGGCGCAAAAGCGTGCCATCATAGTTCCAAAGATCGAAATACCTGAAAACAGTGCTTTTCGATGGCAGGTCTTTCGGCAGGTAGCGCCACTGGCAACCCGTGCTCAGAATATACATGATTCCGTTGACCACTTCGCGCATGTCCACGCGGCGTTTGCCGCCACCGCGCTTCGCCGGAGGTATCAACGGCTCCACCAGCCCCCATTCCTCGGCCGTCAAATCGCTCGGGTATCTCTGTTGGCTCCGGTCATAACGGCCCCGGTTTTCTTTCGTCCACATCGGCGGCCCCTCCTCAAATCAGGCCACCTCTCTTGATCACAAATGATTCTTTTGATTCAAGAAGTTTCAGAACAGACACTAACATATCTGTCGTGACGACGGCAGAGGCCGTCGTCAGCACGCGCCGAGCCATAGGCTGAACTCAAACTCATCAGCCCATGGATCGCCTGTTCGAGGCACTGCGGATCATTGTCGAAATGAGCGCAGAAGTGGCACCTGTCCTGCGATGCTACCGCCCTAACGACTTGCTTCACGGCCGGACCTCCAAGGGTGTTTGATGAGCGAGAGCGCAAGGTCTCGCCATTCGGCTATCGCGCCAGATTCTGCCAATGTGCCGCGAAGATGAAAGCCGACAGAACGAAGCCGAGGATCACATTCACGACGACGCCGGCGCTGAAGGCCGCGAATGGCTTCGTGCCGGCATGCGCCAGCTCCCGGAACCGCGTGGTCAAGCCTATGCTCAGGAAACAGAAGATGAAGGCCCAGGTCCGTAGATCCTTGATTGGGCCGACAAGAACCGGGTTCACCTGCTTGCCAAAATCCGCCAGGCTGTAGTTGTGTGCCACAAAAGTAATGATCAATGAGGCGAGCAGAAAGCCGATCACGAATTTCGGGAAACGCCACCAAATTTCCGCGGCGTCCGGTTTGCGTCCGGCCTCGGCCGACTCCCAGCGCATAGTAGAGATGATCGCAAGGATGAAGGCCCAAATGCCGATCCAGACATCACGGCCGACCACTTTCATGAGCGTGAAGGCCCACACCGCCTGATCACTCGTTCCCGCGATTCCCGGCACGTGGCCGGCGAAATCGCCGTAGGTCTGTGCCGCGGCAAAGCCCGCCGCATCGGCGAATTCGGAAGTGCCTATCCATGCGCCCGCGACTCCTGTCGGCAGACGGAGCAGGAGCGAGGCAAAAGGCAGCGCAAAAATCATGACTATCGCCCAGAGGATCACGACGGTGATAGCGATCGGCGCATATTCCTTCTTAGCGCCGACGGCGCCCGCTATGGCGATCGATGCGGAGACGCCGCAAACGGCGCCGCCGGCGCCCAGCACCGACGCAAGCTGCGGGTCCAGCCCGAGACGCCGGGCGACCGCAAAAATCACGATGAAGGTCGCGATCGATACGATCGAGGCTTGGATAATCGCCACAGGCCCAGCCCATACGATCAATGTGAACGGAAGCGTCGCGCCCAGCAGCACGATTCCGGTTTTGATGTAGAATTCCACGCGGAACCCGGTATCCATCCAGCGCGGCAAACCGACGGTATTGGAGATCAGCAATCCAAGAACGAGCGCCACCAGCGGCGGTTCGAGATTGTAGTAATTCGCCTCGCTCCATTGGCCGAGCGCGAAGATGAGAACGGAAAGCACATAGAGGAAGATGAAGGAAGGGATGAACTCCCGCGCTCTATGACCGAGCGCTGTGAGCGCAATGCTGAATATCACCAGCCATAGAATGAATTGGGCGAGATAGCGAACGGCATTCTCGGAAAAATGCGCGCCGAGCTGTGCAAAATTCGACCATTTGGCCGGGGTCACGGCGATCCATTTGAGGCTTGAGCCATGAGCGAATAGAAAATAGCCGATGATAACGATCCCGAGCCCGAGCCATATGGCCCACCAATCCTCCTTCAACCACAGTTCGCGCCAACCTAAGGTCAAAGATGGTCCGGTGGCGCGCGGTGCTTCTGCGTCGATCCTGCTCATGATCCTCACCCTCTCTAATCAAGCTTCGGGTCGTTGGCATGCGCGGCCGATGAGCAGTCAATGACCGATCTCGTCGATGCCTCGTCGAGCACAACAGTTTGCCGGCTCGATCCCGCAGCATCTCAACCGCGTCATTAGCGCACGCCCTCTTTGCCGCCGTAGGTCGCTATTATTGTTCCTAAAGTTATTTAGTCAATAGAGTTTATAGATATTAGCGCTCGCGGCACCATGCGCGGCGGGGCCAGACCATTCTGATCGAAAGGGAAAGGATCAAACCATGCTTATCGGGATGGGTGACAAATGGCTACGAAACTTGGCGAGCTGCTCAGTGGACAATTTTGGGGACGCTTTAAATCATGGATTGGCCTACAGCCTCACCAATGGCCGGAAGGCGAGCCATTAATGAGCGGCGACGTCCGATGGGGAACGAGGCTTAAGGATGGAACAATCATTGGCGCACCCGGCGTCAGCTTCACTCCGGTTTGTTCACGATGCCAGCAAGCGATAGAGGCCGAAACCGAACAAACCGATGCCGCTCAGGCTGAGTGCCACGCTGACGACGCTCGGTTTCCAAGGAAGCGGTCAGATGGGAAACCTAAATGTCAACCATCCAGATAAGCATGGATCAAACGACAGACAATTGCCAATCGCCGCTTGCTGCACCGACCGCAAGCCGCATAACATCACAAACCAGACGACCCAGGCACTCTCTTGATTTAAGCTACCGCCTGTCCCAAAAACTCTGACGCTGGACAGGACGACAAGGTCATGCCGAGAAGGCGGATGCCTTTTGTGACCGGGAACAGTGGCTCGAGCAGCGCGTAGCTAAGCTGCTCGATTTCGGCTCGCGTCGAAAAGAGCGCCTGACCGGTCCGGCTTCGCGTGATCTGCTGGAAATCGGCATATTTCACTTTCAGTGTCACCGTGCGCCCGTGAATCTCTGCGCCCTCGCAAGTGCGCCAGACCTTTTCGATGATCGGCTGGAGCCCCTCGCATGCGGCCTCGAATGTGAAGATATCGGCGAAAAAGGTATTTTCCGCGCCAAGAGACTTGCGGGTCCGGTCGGCTAGGACAGAGCAAGGCTACGGAGACGACCCCCATCGAAGATCAAACTGCGACAGGGCCCAAGTAATCTTGTGCGACGTTAATGGAAATAAAATACTCGAACGAATGGTCTCTCGATCGAGAAACACGACGACTATCTGGGCTATTTTCCGGCGCTCGAAGGCTACAATACGTGGGGGAAAACCTACGAAGAGGCCATCAAGCATGCTGAAGAGACCTTGACGCTCTGCTTCAAATCGTTCGATGATTCGGCCAATCGACCCAGTCGATTGCGCTTCGAATTGCATGCACTATGAAAACTACGATCTGTCAAATGCCCGCACCTTCAAGACGATGCTTTTTGTCGTGAACCCGCCAGTTGTTCCTCGGATACTATGAGACGAGCTATCTGAAAGGCGTCGTCGGCTTCCTCCGTGACACCGCCCGCGGCGGATGGGATTATTGGCATAATTCTTGCTTAAAGGAATTTACATGCCGCGCGGACGGCTTGGGCGACAGAGCGCCGGAGATTAGGACGCTCGCTGCACCGTCGGGAGGGCAACCTTGGGAGGCTTCCACCTTACACGAAAGGCCTTCCATGATGATTTAGCTTACCGTGTTTTTTCCGGCGGTCATCGCGATATACGCAGCAACCGGCGCCTGGGTTTTCTCCTGCGACCCCATCTCCAAAACCGTCGACATTGTTCGGGGAGGACTTTTATACGGTTGGATCGGCGTTTTGTTCACGTGCGCGCGGGTTCTCGTTTTTCCTTATTGACCGTAGCAGCCAATGCTTTTAGCAGGCAACATGGTTCGGCAGCAGCGCTCTCAACTACGGCACGCTCGCACATTGGCGCTGGCTCGACGACCTTTCCGGCGGCGTTAACGCTGTGAACCTGAAACAAGGCCGCCGCCCCGCCGGTAGAGGCGTCGAGGAAGGTATAGTCCGCGAG
The DNA here is from genome assembly GCA_963706215.1 of uncultured Alphaproteobacteria bacterium. Lineage (GTDB taxonomy): Bacteria > Pseudomonadota > Alphaproteobacteria > Rhizobiales > Beijerinckiaceae > Methylocapsa. Next base: position 3,128,855 of record OY970154.1, read on the forward strand.
GTTTGACATCAGCTACTAACGGGGTGCTTCTTGCGCCAGGTTTCTGCGATCGAGGGTTTGGCGATTGTTGCTGTCGCCTCTGGCGCCCAGTCGCTTATTTCGACGGGACCCCCAAAATATTCCATGAGCCTTATCTGCCAGCGATACGGAATGCCTCGGTGGAACCATTGCCGGATCGTCCCGGGCCGCGCCCCCAGTTTGAGCGCCGCCGCGACGAGTTCTTGCCGCGTGATTTGACGCTTCTCCATGCCGCCGCCCGTTACACAATGTAACGGCCAGAAATCGCCCTCTGGGTCCGCTCCATTTTAACGGCTCCCGAGTGATAGATGCGTCCCCTTTTGTTTGACCCCCGTTACCGAGCGAATTCGTCCTCTTTTCAAATAGATAGTGTGGCTAGAGTTAAATGGCGCAATAGAGCTCTTTTCAAATAGTTGGCTCTTAACTGGGGGAGCATTGCGCGCGTTTTGGGGGGTAAACCGCAGTCCTTCACGCTTGTAATTGTTCGGGCCAGCGTTCCGCGTCGGAAACGCGTAAGCTTGGTGAACTGCTTCCTTATGGCCTGCTCCAGACTGGCTTTGCCGGGTTCATCTAGGGTTCGCGTGCAACGGGACTTCAAGAATGAACACGCTCCACGACGATGTCGCCAGGCAGGCGCCCCAGCCTGAGCGGGCCGCTCCATCGCCCCAGGAGACCAATCGCCGCCAGGATCAGTCCGGGCAGGATTAATGTTCGCGACATCAATGGTTACGGCTGAAGTCCCTGACCAAGCCCACCTCGATGTGACAATGCCTCGCTCGAGGATGCACGTTCAGTCGCCAGTCGCTCGCTGCGTTTTATCGAAACGTTTGACGACACGATCTCGCTTCAGCCGGGAGAGCCTATAGATCCAAAAGATCCCATTGAGCTGATCGACCTCGTGCTGGAGACATACGGAAAGCAGACCATCGGCCTCTTCGATCTTTTCCACGCCGCTCAAATCCTGGTAGCGCATCCGCACACGAGCATGGCGTTCGATCTCTTCCGTTGCGCCCGGCATGGAGACGCTGCCTTCTTCGTGCCGGATCATGTCGGCGGAAGCCCAGAGGATCTGCGGGTTCACATAGGTCCGCACTCCATCCGCTGCTGCGAGTTCGATCACGGCCAGCCGCTTCAAAACGCCGATATGCGGGGCGGTGATTCCGATCCCCGGCGCCGCACGCAATGTGTCCAAGAGATCGGTCGCAAGCGAGCAAAGACCCTCGTCAAATACGACGACACGCTGGGCCGTCGTGCGAAGGTGATGATCGGGAAATCGCAGGATCGTCTGCACCGTCACGGCATATTTTCCATATCGCGTGGGATCCACGATCTGGCATACAGCGGCGGAAATGAAGTCAGCACGCCGGTCATGAATCCTGCGCGTTGACACCGGCGCAACTACCACGGGATAAATGCGTTGCCACCATAGCAGGAGGGCGCATAAGCCGGCGAGCGCCCATACAAGCGGTCATACTGTCGGTCGTAGCGGACGTAAAGGTCCGGATGCCGGCTAACCGAAAGAAAGGAGCGCCATGAGCAATCATGGAACCGCCTTGTCCGACGACACCATCATCCGCGTTGACCGTTCAACCCCTGTCGTCTACCCCCACTACTGGTGGCTGAAGAACGTGGCGCATCCTGAGTTCCAAGCGAAGGGTCCCCCTGAGTATGACCTGGCAACGGTCGAGCTGTGGCTCCACAAAGGACAGGAGAGTGCTCGCAGGGTCGCCGGCAATCTCACCAAAGGCCAGAAGAAAGGCCGTGGTGTAACCGGCAGCCTCATCTACGAGCATCTGCTGAAAAACAATATGCTCGTTAGTTGCCTAGGCTTCGCTGATGGCCTTGAAATCCGGAAGAAGGGCATCCTTGTTTTCCGCAAGTTTTTTAGCGGCAAAGGCCTCTACCTCTGGAATTCGGTCGCCGAGGACTTGCGCGACGGTCTCCAAGTCTCGTTCCTCGCCGAGCTCGGAGACGAGGTGGTAATGGGCTGGCGCTGGCTCGGCCACATCTGGGACCGCGACGACCCTGCGGCTCGCTTCCCAAGTTGAACTTTGCCGCTGGGGCTATTTCTTCGTCACCAAAACGCCCTGCATCAATTCAATCCTTCCACTCGGTTACGCATGTGTCTTTCTCCCCTGGCGCTCCATGTTTTATAATAGGAGAGGGAGCTAGAGTTATCGATTCCTCCGCTATCGCATGACGTTCATCCATCGTGACAGGAGGCTTGATCTTGGCAAGTTCCTTTCTAACTATCACGCCGAGATGCTTCACGATCCTTTCGGCATTATGACATCTCTCAGTGTTTCTCAGGTCTCTTGAAAAATCACAATCGGAAGTGACTTCGTGACAGGCATAAGTCGCCGCATGTGCGGCCCTTGCGAGGGGTATTTGTTTCCCGGCATATTCATGCACCAACTCCTGCCTGATCGGAGGCGATTTGGTTTCGGCCGCATATCCTTCATTGCTCTTGCCAAAGATATAGAAAAGGCCGGAAAGAAAGATGACGACGACGACGGTTCGAAGAATGATTCTAATTGTGTGCTCCTTTCTGGGACACATAAGCCCGCATACGCCGCATGACGCGATAATTTGCAGCGTCGATGCCGCGATTCAGCTAACATAATCAGCATGTTATTTTGGATGGAATGAGGCCGTCATGGCGAACCCGGCGGGTGAATCGAATGACGGCGCTCTCAGGCTCGATTTCGACCGCCGATTGATGCTTCAGTTTCGCGGATCGGTGGTTACCTCCGACGCCGGCTTGCTCGCATACCGGGAACTGGACGACGCGCTCGGCCTCAGCACGATGGCGGGCGAGATGCTCTCCGACGCACGCACTGGCAAGAATGGCCGGCATGCTCTGGTCGGGATGTTGCGGCAATCCGTATTTGGGCGACTTGCCGGATATGAAGATGTGAACGACGCTCAACGCGTGCGCCATGATCCAGCGGTGCGGTGGATAGTCGGCGGAAAGGCGGCCTTGGATGCAGCGGCTTCGCCGAGCCAGATGGGCCGCTTTGAGACGCGCTGGCTCACGGCGGAAAAGAACCTTTCGGCGCTCGCTGATCTCTCCGGCAAATGGATCGACAGCGTTCATGGTCGCCGTCCGCCGAGAGGTATCTTGCTAGACATGGATTCGAGCGTGAGCCCGACGCATGGCGAACAGGAACACAGTGTCTGGAACGGTCACTATGACTGCACCTGCTATCATCCGCTGTTCGTTTTCAACCAATTTGGTGATCTGGAACGCTGCGCCCTACGTCCGGGCAACGTTCACAGCGCCGATGGATGGGAGGCGGTGCTGAAGCCGGTCGTGGCGCGGTATCAAGGCAAGGTCTCACGCATTTATTTCCGCGCCGACGCCGGCTTCGCAAACCCCGAAGTTTACGAATATCTGGAGGCAGAAAGGATCAAATATGCGATCCGTCTGCCCGCCAATCACATCTTGCAAGAGCGGATCGGCTATCTGCTCAAACGCCCGGTTGGTCGCCCGTCCAGTGACGTGTGCCGATCCCATGCAAGTTTCACCTATCAAGCGGGAAGCTGGTCGCAGCCGCGTCGGGTGATCGCCAAGGTCGAATGGCATCCGGGCGAGCTTTATCCGCGCGTCGGCTTCATCGTCACCAACCTGTCGAGACCCGCCGAGAATGTTGTCGCCTTTTACAACAAGCGCGGCACGTGTGAGCAGTGGATCAAGAAAGGAAAAGGCGCGATCAAGTGGACCCGGCTCTCATGTCGGTCGTTCGCCGCTAACGCGGTTCGGCTTCAACTTCATGCGCTGGCCTACAATCTCGGCAACTTCCTGCGCACGCTGGCGATGCCGGAACCGATCAAAGACTGGTCGCTTACGACCCTGAAGGAGAAGTTGATCAAGATTGGCGGGAAGGTCATCAGCCATGGCCGCTACGTCGCGTTCCAAATGGCCGAGGTTGCCATTCCGAAAAATCTGTTCGCCAACATTCTGCGGCTGATTGCGGAGTTACGACCGCCGCTCGTTATATCGACAGCGTAACGCGTTCGGTTGTCATGCGTCCGATCGAAAACTACGGGAGACTTGCGTCTTGATGACAGAAATTTCGGCATTCCTCGGCGTGCGACCGCGAGCCGGCCCGCCCCGAAATTCGTTGCAAACACGCGTCGAAAGCTCAGGCTTGCCAAAAACCCGATGCTGTCTCAGAATAGACCTTGAACCGGCGTCCATCTGGGGAATGTCGGCTTGGTGCGGAGGAGAGCAGGTTCCTGGCCTATCTGGAGCAGGCTTGGCAACAGGATACGACAGGTGCGATGTTCCGATTTGTACCTGGTCTAATACAGTCGGTATTCCGGAAGATTATCACTGAGTTGCCGCTCGATGAGCTACGGTCCTCACGAAGGGGCCACCTGTCGGAAAGGGACGCTTATGAGTGCGACTGTGAATACGAAATGGGTCAACTCGTTTGCCCTAGTGTATAGTCTCACGCAACGCTTTACAATGTGATCCGGGACGTGTATACTGCGCTGCATGTGGACAGGCAGCCCGGCACTCGACATGACGCCCGCGGACAAGGCGGCCTTGGCACGGCTGGCGCGTTCCGGCAAGACGGAGCAGCGCATCGCTTTGCGGGCGCGGATTATTCTGGGTGCGGCCGAAGGAAAATCAACCAACGCGCTGGCGAAAGAACTTGGCACATCGCGTCCAACCATCATCGGCTGGCGCAACCGCTTTGCCGAAGGCGGCGTTGACGCGCTTTATCAAGATCGTCCCCGGGGACGCAGTTTCAAACCTTTGCCACCAACAAAAGAAACCGAAGTCGTTGAAAAAACCTTGACCCCGCCCGCGCACGCGACGCACTGGAGCTGCCGCTCGATGGCTAAAATCAGCGGTGTCAGCAAAGCTTCGGTGCAGCGGATTTGGGATGCGCACGGCCTGAAACCGCATCTGGTCAAGACGTTCAAACTGTCCAACGATCCGCATTTTATCGAAAAACTTGAAGATGTTATCGGCCTGTATATGAACCCGCCGGAACACGCGCTGGTGTTCTGCATCGACGAAAAAAGCCAGATCCAGGCACTTGATCGCACCCAGCCTGGCTTGCCGATGAAGAAAGGCCGCCAAGGCACCCTGACGCATGACTACAAGCGCAACGGGACAACCACATTGTTTGCCGCGCTCGATGTCCTGAAAGGCGAAGTCATCGGTCAGTGCATGAAGCGCCATCGGCATCAGGAATTTCTGGCTTTTCTAAAAACCATCGGCCGCAACACGCCCAAACAACTCGACATTCACGGCATTGCCGACAACTACGCGACCCATAAAAAACAGGAGGTCAGGGATTGGCTCGCCAAACACCCGCGCTTTCACCTCCACTTCATTCCAACCTCGTCATCGTGGTTGAACCTCGTCGAACGCTGGCTCGGAAAGATCACCACGGAGCGTATTCGCCGCGGTGTTTTCACGAGCGTGCCGGAACTTGAAGCCGCCATCCACGACTACATCAAGCACAACAATGCCGATCCGACGCCTTTCGTCTGGACAAAATCCGCCAACGCCATCATCCTCAAGGTCAATCGCGGCAGAGCGGCGCTGAAAATGCCACCGCTCGCGCGCCAGGATAAATTGTAACCTTTTGCACGAGACACTACACTAGCTCTTGTGGCTGGTGCCATCGCTTTGCTGGCAATCAAACATTTCGAAAACAGCAATGGGCAGGTGAAACTGCGGCTTCTTAACGTTTCTTACGATCCGACCCGCGAATTGTATGCCGAGCTCAACCCCAAGTTCATTGCGCAATATCGGAAGGACACCGGCAATTTGATTGCCATCGAACAATCGCATGGTGGTTCATCACGTCAGGCGCGGGCCGTGGCAGACGGATCGGAGCCGGCCGACGTCGTCACCCTGGCGCTCCCCTCGGATATCGAAAGCCTCCACGCGCGCGGGCTCACTACCGACAACTGGCAGCAACGTTTTCCGCATGTCTCGCAGCCCTACTACTCGACGATCGTTTTCGTGGTGCGAAAGGGCAACCCGAAGAATATCAAGGACTGGCCTGACCTGGCGGCCCCAGGCGTTGAAGTCGTTACGCCGAATCCCAAGACCTCGGGAAACGGGAAGCTCAGCGTTCTGGCCGCCTTGGGATCGGTGATCTATCGGGGCGGAACCAAAGACCAGGCGCGAGACCTGGTCACCAAACTTTTCCAGAACGTCGCTGTTTTGGGGACGGGCGCCCGTGATTCAACCAACACGTTCGAATTGGGTGGAGAGGGCGACGTGCATCTGACTTGGGAAAACGAAGCCATTCGAGAGGTCGCGGAATCAAAAGGTGAACTGCAAATCGTTTACCCTCCTGTGAGCATCCGGGCCGAACCTACCGTGGCCGTGGTCGATGCCAACGTCGCGAAACATAAAACCGAAGCCACGGCGGCGGCGTACCTGACGTATCTCTTCAGCGACGAGGCCCAGGAAATCTTCGCGAAAGATGGCTATCGTCCGATCAACGACAACATTCTGAAAGAGCATCAGGATACTTTGCCGGATATTGCTCTCTTCCCGGTGACCCTCATCGCGAAAGATTGGGACGACGCCCAGGCGAGGTTTTTTGGCGACAATGGAATTTTCACCGTGATTCAACTCAGCAAAAACAACTAAAAGCCCATGAGCCTGCCCTTTAATTTCAAGAATTACAGTTGGAGCGCCGCCCGGAGCGATCTCGCTGCGGGGGCAACGGTTGCCGCCATTGCGATTCCCCAGGCGATCGCTTACGCGCTGATCGCCGGGGTGGATCCCAAGTTCGGCCTTTACTCGGCCATCGTCATTACGATTGTCGCGTCGATTTTGAATTCCTCGTCGCACCTGATCAATGGCCCCACCAATGCCATCTCACTGGTGGTCTTTAGCGCCCTGGCCTCGTTTGACGGACGTTTCGATGCTTACCAGGCTCTGTTCCTCCTCGGAATCATTGTCGGTATCATTCAGATCCTGATCGCCATCTTCAAACTGGGCGACCTGACGCGTTATGTCTCCGAATCGGTCATCTTGGGATTTATGGCGGGCGCCGGTTTTCTCATTGCGCTGGGACAGGTCGGTAATTTCGTGGGCGCGGCGAAGAAAGGGAACGGTGACCAATCCGTCATTACACGAACGTGGGAGACGCTCGTTCATGGGTGGCCGTTCAACTTCCACGCCATCAGTCTCGGGGCCGGGACCATTGTGGTGGTACTGTTGCTGCGTCAATTGATCAGCAAGTACAAGCTTCCCAAAATCGACATGCTCGTCGGTTTGATTCTCGCCTCCCTGGTCGCGGCCTATTTTGGATGGTCCCTGCCGGCCGCCAATGGCAAGTCGATTGTCTCGACGGTCGGAACGGTGCCGGCGGCGCTCCCGGGCTTTTATATTCCCGAGATTAATTTCGACTGGATCTCGAGACTTTTTACCGGTGCCATGGCGATTTCCTTCCTGGGCTTGCTCGAAGCGCTGGCCGTCGCCAAGTCGATTGCCGCTTACACCCGCGAGCCTCTCGATTATAACCGCCAGTGCCTTGCGGAAGGCGTCGGCAATCTGGTCGGCGGCTTTTTCCAATCCTTGCCCGGTTCCGGTTCCCTGACGCGCTCGGCGATCAATTATCAGTCCGGGGTGGTTACCCGCGCGTCCGGCATCTACTCCGGGATCATTGTCGCCGTCGTCGTCGTCCTCGGCGGGCCCTACGCGCGCTTCATCCCCAAATCGGCCCTTGCAGGATTGCTTTTCATCACGGCGGCTCGATTGATCGACTGGAAGCGGCTGGCCTTCGCGATCCGCGCCTCCCGGTTCGACGCCGCCCTGGTCGGCGTCACGGCCTTCTCCGCCATTTTTATCAGCGTGGATGATTCCATCCTCATCGGCGTGGCCCTTTCCATCCTCCTGTTCGTCCCCCGCGCCTCCAAGCCGGGCATCCGCGAGCTCATCGTCGCGCCCGAGCGGGTGGTGCGTGAGCGCCAGCCCGGAGAAGAGCGCGCGAAACCGCTTCTCATTTATGACCTGGAGGGCGAGCTTTTCTTCGGCTCGTCCCCTGAAGTACATCGCTACCTCACGGAAATCATCGAGGAAACGGATCGCACCGGCATCAAATATGTCGTCCTGCGCCTGAGAAGGTCCCGCCACCCGGATGCGGTGGCCGTCGAGCACCTGGTGCATTTCCTGCACGATGCGGATAAGCGGGGCGTGACCGTGCTGCTGGCCGGGTTACGCCCCGACTTCGTGAAAATTCTGGACAACGTCCACCTTAAGAGCTGGTTTCCTGCAGATCGGATCTTTCCGGAAGAGAATGAGGTTTACTCGGCGACCCTCAACGCCGTGCGTCATGCCAATCAGCTGGCGAAAGCCGCTGAGCAGGCCAAAGAAATGGGGCCTAAAGGGCTTGAGGCCCTCCGCACCGACGAAAAGGAGCCGGCTTACTATCTGGTCTAGCGAGCCTTGAGGGCTCTGCCGCCTGCTACGAATTCATGCACGCTAAGCCTCGAAAGCCTCTGGGCTCAAGGTGATGACCTCGCGTTTGGTGCTTCGGCATTAAAAGCCTACGACTACGGCTGTGAAATCCAACGGCGGGTGATTTCTGCCTGAAGTATCTTGCGCGTCCTGCCAGACAACAATATAATTAGAAGCGATAACTCTTGAGAAAATGCTCTCTGTTGCATAAACTCCGTTTGGCGATATGTAAGAATAAACAGGAACTGGTTTTAGATTCGATGTATTTTTGAACGTTATTTTCCCCGTACCTGAGTCAAATGTCACACCAGCGCTGCTATAAACTACCGTTCTCAAAAGGGTATTGCGCTCGGGATGGTTGCATGATTCACGGCATCATTTGCAACTGATGCGGTGATTCGCGATGTGGACGAAAGAGCAGCGAGCGATCTATTGGCGTGACGAAGATCGCTATCCGAGCAATTTGACGGATGCGGAATGGGAGCGGCTGAAGCCTTTGATTCCCGAAGCCTTGCCTGGCGGGCGGCCACGCAAGACCGATATGCGGGCGGCGATGAACGCGATCTTCTACCTGCTTCGCACGGGCTGCCCTTGGCGCTATCTGCCGCGCGACGAATTTCCGCCGCGCTCGACGGTCTACAATATTTTCCGCAAGTTCCAGAAGGACGGCGTGTGGGAGGCCATCTGGGAAGAGCTGCACATGACTTTGCGCGAGCAACTCGGGCGAGAGGCGAGCCCCACGGCAGCTGTCATCGACAGCCAGACGCTGAAGGCGGCGGAAAAGGGGGCGGTTTTGATGGCGAGGTAGGTTATGATGCCGGTAAGAAGGTCAAGGGACGCAAGATTCACGCCCTTGTCGATACCGAAGGCCTGCCGCTACGGGCCATCGTTCATTCCGCAGGCATCCAGGACCGCGACGGTGCAACGCTTGTCCTCGACAAGATCCGCAACCGCTTTCCCTGGTTCGAACTGGTCTGGGCGGACAATGGCTACAACGCGTGGCAAGTCGAAGCCGCCGTTGCCAAAGTTCCGGTGCTGCACCTCGAAATCGTCAAGCGCGGTGACGACCTGAAGGGCTTTGTCGTCTTGCCGCGCCGCTGGGTCGTCGAGCGGACTTTCTCTTGGTTCGGCCGGAATCGCCGCATCGCCAAGGATTACGAAAATCTCGGCCTAACCCTCGCCGCCTTCGTCACACTGGCCTGCATCCAGATCGCGGTCAGACGACTCGCGCGATAGTTGTCTTTTGAGTCAGGCTCTGAGTGCGGCAACGGTCTTTTCCAACTTATCAATCCGTTCTTGCACAACAGGAACAGCAGCCACCGCTTGAGCCGCAGCTTCAACAGCTTGTTGGGCACATTCAAGGGTCGATTTGCAATAAGATCATTTCTCTCCGGCCTTCTTCGTAGGCGCCGTTCGGGAATGCTTGCGGGTCACTGTCACGCTGCTTGCTGGGCGGCATTGTCAACGGCGGAGTAAAAGCCGGCCATCGGGGCGGAGCAAAACCAGGCCAGTTTGCGGCGTGGACGTAGGGCACGATGCGCCACGTCCGCCCCGGCGGAGATGGCCAGGGTTTCGCAGCCGGGGCGGGACGTGGCTTTCAGGAGGCGCTGATGATTTCGCCGGTTTCGGGATCGGCGGCTACGGCTTCCGCATCGGAAGGTTGGGCCGCACGCCGCCGCCGGGCCTTCGACTGTTTCAGCCGGTAGCTCTCGCCGTTGAGCTCCAGGATATGGACATGATGCGTCAGCCGATCGAGAAGCGCGCCGGTCAGACGCTGGCTGCCGAAGATGCTGGTCCATTCCTCGAACGGCAGGTTCGAAGTGACGATGGTCGAGCCGCGTTCATGACGCTGGCTGAAGATCTCAAAGAGTAATTCCGTGCCGGTCTGCGAGAGCGGCACATAGCCGAGTTCGTCAATGATGAGCAGTTTGACGGCGGCCAGCTGCGCCTGGAGTTTCAGGAGACGCCGCTCGTCGCGCGCTTCTCTCAATTGATGAACGAGCCCGGCCGCCGTGAAGAAGGAGACCGGGAAGCCGCGCTGACAGGCCGCGAGGCCGAGCGCCAGACAGGCATGCGTCTTGCCGGTGCCGCTGTTGCCGAGAGCGATGACATTGTCTCGGGCGACGACATACTCACAGCGGGCGAGTTCGAGAACGAGCGGCTTGTTGAGCGACGGGATCGCGGCGAAGTCGAATGTATCGAAACTCTTCACCGCCGAGAAGCGCGCACCGCGGATGCGGCGCTCGACCATGCGCCGTTCACGATCGATGAGTTCAAGCTCGGCGAGACGCAAGAGGAAGCGGACATGATCGAGCCCCTCGCGTGCGGCCTCGGCGGCGACTTTTTCATATTCGCGCAGGAAGGTCGGCAATTTGAGCTGACGCAGATGATGCGCGAGCAGCACCTGGGGCGGCGCCGGGCTGGCGGGAAGAGCTGCGGTCGTCATGCCGCCCTCCCGGAAACGAGAGCCATATAATCGGCGGCCAAGGTCGTCTTAACGCTGGCGACGGGCAGATAGGGATAGTCGCCGAGATCGAGGTTTGCGGGTCTGCGTTCGACCTTGGCGATGACGAGTTGCTTGACGGCGTCGAAGCCGATGGCGCCGAGCCGGATCGCGTCGAGCGCAGCCGCCGCGACGATCACCTCGGAAAAGACCTCCATCAGCCGCAACACCTGGATGAACTCGCGCTTGCCACGGTTGCCCATGCGGGCTTCCAACAGCCGGCGCAGATGTTGAAGAGACTCCGGCAATATCCAGTTCTGTAGGGGCGCCGCCTGGTCGAGCGCGCCGGGCTTTTGCTCAAGCAGCGCCAGATAGTGCATGGGATCGAAGACAAACTGGCCACGACCATAGACACGCGGATGGCGGGCGATCTCGACAGCGCCACAGAGGATCGCCACCTTGTCGACGAACCCTTTCACCAGCACGTCACGAAAGCCATAGGCCGTTGGCACGGAATAATCGTTCACGCGATAGCGCACGAGCGCCATGGAAGAGACCTTCGTCGCGTATTTGTGGCAAGGCTCGAACGGCGTGGCCGGCAGATCGCGCAAGGCCGCTTTGTCAGCTTCAAGCCGCTCGCCGATCGTCTGCTCGTGACGGCCGGCGCGTTCATTCTGGCGGGCGCGGCAGCGCTCCTCGAGCATGGCGTTCAACGCCTCGAAGGATGCCGCATGCGGCACGGGCGCCAAGAAGTTGGCGCGCGAATACTTTACCAGCCCCTCAACCTTGCCTTTGTCGTTGCCCTTACCCGGCCGCCCGAACCGGTCCTGAAACAGGTAATGGCTGACGAGTTCGGTGAAGGCTCTGGTGCGCAGGCGTTTGCCGTCGCCGAGAATCCTCGCCACCGCGATTTTGAGATTGTCGTACAAAATCGAAATCGGCACGCCACCGAAGAACGCAAATGCCGAGACGTGGCCGTCGAGAAAGGCTTCCGTCGTCTCGGCCGGATAGGCCTTGACGAAACAGGCGTCCGAATGCGGCAGGTCGAAACAGAAGACATGCAGCTTCATCCGCACCCCGCCGATGACGCCGATGCATTCGCCGAAATCGACCTGCGCGTGGCCAGGCGGATGGGCAAGCGGCACGAAGACCTCACGTGACCGGGTGTGCGCCAGCCGCACATAATCCTTCACCACCGTATAGCCGCCGAGGAAGCTGTGCTCGATCCGTAGCCGTTCAAAAATCCGCTTCGCCGTGTGCCTTTGCTTCGGCGGCGCCGTCTTGTCGGCCTCCAGGATCGCATCGATCACCGGAACCAGCGGCCCGAGCTTCGGCCGCTCCGGAGCCTTGGACCGCACATAGCCGGGCGGCGCCGAGTACCGGCACATCTTGGCGATCGTATCCCGGCTCAGTCCGAAAACCCGCGCCGCTTCCCGCCGGCTCTTCCCTTCAATGAAAACAAACCGTCGAACCGCTGCGTAAATCTCCACTGCAAACATCCCCGGCCATCCCTGTTCGAATCAGTGTTCGAAAAGGTTCAGCCTCGAAAGTGGCCGGGTTTTACGCCGCCACGCAGCCGCATAATGCCGCCGCTCCGTGGCCTACTATTGCTCCGCCGCGTACAGCTGCCAAAGCCGATGGCCTTGACCTGTCCGCTGCCCCCTCACCTTCCCTGTGATGAAGCCGCGATCGAAGGACAGCGTCGGCTTCTCATGTGCGTTCCTGGCCAGAATGCTTTTCTCGACATTGGTCGATGCTGATTATGTCGAGACGGAGCGGTTCTATGCCGAGCACAAAGGAAGGACGATTGAGCGAGGCGATGAGACGTCTCTTACTGCGCTGAGCGCCGCTCTAGACGCGCATCTCATGACGAAGATTGCGGACGTACCGCAAACGCCGTTGAACAAGCTTCGTGCCAAAATTCTGTCGCATGTGAGAGCCGGGGCCGCGCGCGATCGCGGGGTGTTCACCCTGACGGTTCCGACGGGTGGCGGCAAGACGCTTGCTTCGCTCGCCTTCGCGCTCGATCACGCAATCCGGCACGATCTCGACCGGGTGATTATCGTCATCCCGTTCACGTCGATCATCGAACAAACCGCCGCAGTTTACCGCGAGGCCTTTGGCGTCCTTGGCGGGTCGGTACTCGAACACCACTCAACCTTCGAGGAAGACAAGCTCCGCGATCCGCGTGATCTGGAACCGGAAAAGAAGTTGAATCTCGCCATGGAAAACTGGGATTCGCGCATCATTGTGACGACAGCGGTGCAGTTTTTCGAAAGCCTATTCGCAAATCGGACATCACGCTGCCGCAAGCTCCATAACATCGCCCGCTCGGTAATCGTGCTCGACGAGGCGCAGACGCTACCGTTGCCGCTCTTGAAACCTTCCGTCGCCACGCTCGACGAGTTGGTTAGGAATTATGGTTCGTCCGTGGTGCTCTGCACCGCAACCCAACCGGCCTTGTCCGAGACTGACGACCCGAAGCATTCGTTCAAAGGAGGGTTCCGATTTCCGCACGAACTCGCCCCGGACGTGCCAGGACTGTTCGCGGCGCTGAAACGGGTAATAGTCCAGAAGGCGGCAGGCAAGCTTTCCGATGGCGACCTTGCTGACCGCATGGCGGACGCCGAACAGGCGCTGACCATCGTCAACACGCGCAGACACTCGAGGGCATTGTTCGCGGCGATCGAAGGGCAACCTGGTGCGCGTCTGCTGACGACGGCGCTTTGCGCCAAACATCGACGTGTGGTCCCGGACAAAATCCGCGCCGATCTCAAAGATGATAGGCCATGCTGGCTGGTGGCCACGTCTTTGATCGAGGCGGGGGTCGATGTTGATTTCCCGCTGGTCCTGCGCGCCGAGGCGGGGCTGGACTCGATAGCGCAGGCTGCCGGGCGCTGTAATCGAGAAGGAAAGCGACGGGTGGAAGACAGCCTTGTCGTGGTGTTCGAGCCGAGCGACCACAAACCACTACCGGCGCTGAACCGCCAGGCCGATGCCGGGCGCAGTGTGCTTCGCCGGTTCGACGATCCGCTTGGGCCGCCAGCCATCGAGGATTATTTTCACGAGCTTTATTGGGTCAGGGGGGAAAAGGCCCTCGACGAGAAAAGGATTCTGGACCTCATCGCCGAGCGGACAGGCAACTTCGACTTCCCCTTCGAAACGATCGCAGGATTATTTCGGCTGATCGACGAGACCATGCTGCCGGTGATCGTCCCGTGGGACGATAAAGCTAAGCGCGCAATCGGGCAGTTGCCCTTCGCGCTGCGCACCTCCGCCCGTAAGCTGCAAGGCTATGTCGTGCCGGTGCCGCGGAAGGCGCGGATGGGCCTAGTCGTTGTCGGCGCGGCTCGGCTCGTCGAGAAGAAGCGCTTCGGCGACCAATTCGTGGTGTTGGAAAACTTGGATATTTACCGGAAAACGACCGGGCTGGACTGGAACGATCCCACCTATTTGGCTGCGGCCGGGTTGGTTGGATAAGAAAAAAGATGGGGGCCATCGGCCCGGCCGTGATAGTAATACAACGATAGCAGGGTGCATTATGAATATCACTCAAGATATTTATTAAGCGGTTCATAAATATGGGAACATTCACGCGGCGTATTTGAGCGAAGGTTTCTGAAAAAAGGAGATAATTTTCCAGGGGTCATTTTGCAGTTGGCGCATCGATGATCGAACCTTGCGCTTGAAGCCGTCCCTGCTGGTGACAGCCATGCGGCCGACGGTGTCCGCTTTCAGATGCTTCCACACCAGCTCATCCGGGTTGCGATCGGGTGAATAAGGAGGCAGATAAAACAGCCGCAGCTTTCCCTTCAGGGTTTCGACAAAAGTTCTTGTTTTCTTCGCGACGTGTGCAGGTCCGCGATCAACGATCAAAAAGATCTCGTGCTTGGCGCCGACGATCAATCGCTTTAGGAACTCGATAAACACCGCAGCGTTGACGCCGCCTTGTTGCTTGATCATGAAGCGCATGTGGCCGCGCGAGGAGATCGCTGAAAGCAAACTCACGCCATGGCGAGCGCCCGTGGCCTCGACAATGGGCGGTTCGCCTTTTTTACCCCAGGTGCGCCCGGCAGGGTGACCGGAACGGATGTGGGCGGCATCGCCAAAATAGATGTCAGCTCCTTGTTGTTGCGCCATTCTCTTGATTCCCGGGTATTCTTTCTTGAGCCACTGCTGCACGAGGGCTTCGTCACGTTCCCATGCCCGGTGCAACGGCTTTTGACAAGTGATGCCGGGCTGAGCCAAAAGCCGCCCCACGGACGCCGCGCTCAACACCACATCGAACTTATCCTTGATCAGCTTCGCCACCATCGCGCGCGTCCACAGCGCAAACTCAAACTTCAGTTGCAAGGGGTTCTTCCGCGTCACCGTGTCGTAAATCCGCTGCAATGCCCGGCCATCAAGTTTCGGCGGACGTCCAGGAACGGGCTTGGCTTTCAGGGCGCCCCAACCGCCGCGCCGGTATTCCGCCAGCCATCTGTACATGGCGGTCCGCCCCACCCCAAAGATCCGGGCAACCACCTCGGGGCTTTCGCCGTCTCGAACGCGCCTTACGGCGCGTTCACGCATGGTCTCCAGTGTCTTGTGACCAAGCTTCCGCGCGTCATCTTTTCTCATGCCAGAATGGAATCATTCGGGGCTCCTCAGGTCAAGAAAAATGTCCTCCTATTTATGAACTTCTCAATAAACGCTCCTTTAGGACCGCGCCGGGCAGGGCGTGCCGCATATGCCCTTCAAGCCCGACCCTGAGTGCCGCTTCCCTGAAATCCTTGCCGTGCTTTACATCCGGCAGCAGCGCGGCATGCAGCAGCTCATGCACAAGGATTCCGAGTACTTCGGGAGGGTCCGCAAAATCGGTCCGGATGATGATCTCATGGTGACCATCATCGGACGCGCCGGCTTGCCAGCACTCTCCGGCCACCTTTCCCTTTTTGCCGAGCGATGTGAACGCGACGGCGTATCTGATCTTGTCCGGAAGAGTTAGATCGAGCTTGGCGAAATAAGGCCTCAGTTCATTGGTGGCGGTCCGTAAATAGCTTTCACGACTGGTGTGATCATTGACAGTGCGTGGCTTCTGCATAGGCAAGTTCTCTCTGACGTTCTTCCGTCAGAGATCGGGTGCGAAGGCCTGTTTGACATTAGTCGCGAATTGGTCATCGTATCGGCTGATGGCCTCGCACTCGTTCAAGGGCAGCGGATACAGCTGCGGAACACGCCATGTCCAAGTCATCTGTCCTACCAGCACATGATATGGGAGCGCGCGCACGCATTCGCAACAAGCTGCTGCATTATATGCGGGAGCATCGTATCGGCGCTCCTGAACTTACCGCGCGGATATACGACGCCCAAAAGATAAAGCAGAAAAAGCCAGTCGGTATCAGCACCGTTCAGCGATTTCTCGCCGACAAAGTGCGGACGATCGAATCTTATGTCGATATGTTCGAGCGCTTCGTGCAGGACTTTCCTTCCCCTGATCCGATCGGTGTGCTTGGTAATGCGATGGCCGAATTTTACGTTTCGAATGGCGCCGATCGGCTTGCCGGCGATTATCATTCAACTGTCTCATACGAGATGGATGAAAGTCGTGGCCGCCTCAATTCAAGCCTCGCTATAACGAGCGACAATATGTTTTGCCGCGCCGTCGAACGGTCAGAGGATCGAAAATCCTTGATCTGCGAAGGCATCCTGGTCTGCAATAACCGGACAGCTATCATGTCGCTCCATGACAAACTCACCCAGGCGCCCAAACAATTTCTTTTGGCCGTCGACGGGGAGCAAATTTCCGGTCGCGGAACGGAGGCGGAATTCGAGCCAAGCGCGGTGAAACGACATCACCAACCGTTGCTGCATTTTGTCTCGGCAAAATTAACAAGAGTTGTATTGGTAGAGTTAATCTACGCCAAAGAAAAATAACCTCGAATGTATCAGAAGATGAGAGTCCTAGTCAGCGATAGATAAGAAGATGGCGGCGAGGGCGGCGTGGTTTTTGGGATCGCGGAGATGGTGGTGAAGCCGCGGGGCCGGATCGACCATGATCGGGCATTTTGAGACGGCCTTGGTGCGGCGGCGGAACCGTGCCAGATAATGGCGGATGTTGCTGTTGTCTTGCTCGATGGGGAAGGTCAGGTCTTTGCCGGTGAAGAGCTGGCCTTCGGGGATGAGCCGGTGAAAGCCCTCCCAATCGCCGGTTATGAACGTGCGGCCTTCCATCCCGATTTTGTCGAGGTGTTTTTGACAGGTTGCATCATCACGCCGACCCAGAACCCAGGGTAGAGTTCGCCGCCGGACAGGATCAAACGCTCGCCAAGGCCAACGCTTTTCTGTCTTTATCTTGAGAAAATGGTGCATCTCGTCGAGCATCACGAGCCCGGCATCGGCGGGCATTTCAGGTTCCGGCAGCTTCAGCGCCGCGTGGCGTATCCACTTCAGAACCGCAACATCGCTGACATTCAAAAGACGTGCAATGCCGCGGAAGCTCATATTGCCCATGGCGTAGAGCAACGTTGCCAGCGCTTCAACCGCCGCCGGTTTGCCGCGCGGCCTGGCCGCGGTAAGATTGCACCCGCACGCACGGCAGCGATGGCGCCGCAAGTCTCGCACAACTCCGTTTTTGACGTAGTCCGTTGCTTGGCAACGCTTGCGGATAATCCCGGTCATCGCTTCTCCCCCGGTTGGTGGCCACGACCTTTCCGCTCCCATGATCGTCAAATCTATCTTACGTTAGGACTCTCGAAAATCGCTATCGTTCATTTCTCGCTCCGGTGGATGGTCTGGCAACTAGGTTACGTTGCGTCCGCAGGTCTTTTGCTCTACTGCCGCGAAGCGAAGCGCGGCCCGACGTGTCCCTCTTACAACTCTATGACGATGAGGGCGACATGGACCTGGACCATGTTCGGCTCTGCCCAGACAGTGTGTGTGCTACTGGCAAACTTCAATGGCTCGATGCCCGCCCCGACCCAATCCCTCGTCGGTTATCTTGCAAACGCGCAAGCCGGCGTCAAACGGAGCGAATTCAACGCCGAGTGGCCGAGACGACAGCTTGCTGGGTCCGGGTTCGAGCAACTGTTTTATAGATCGGTAGGACCGGTCCGGGTCAAAAGTGGGCGGCTCCCGAAACTGGCCCTGATCAGGAAGTCACCACCGCCCGGCTTTTTCCCAAAACGACGGTCACGCCTGCGAAAGCCTGCCGCCGACCCTGACCGGCCAGATCGCTAACCCTTTCGCGCCAGGTTCCACCGCGACACCGCAGAAGGTGGCCGCGCACTCGCCAAAAGCTCGGCGCCGGTCTACATAGGCCGGCAGAGGTGGCCGATGTCTCTCGCGAACTCCGAAACGCAGGCTGACATTCTCGTTGCGGGCGCCGGCGCCGCCGGCCTTTCCGCCGCGATTGCCCTCGCGCAGGCGGGATTTTCGGTCGTCTGCGTTGGCCATGTCGATACCCGCGCCAACGGCCGGACCGTCGCGCTTTTCGAGGCCTCGCTGCGCTTTTATAAGGCACTTGGCGTATGGCCGCATTTTCGCGGCAAAACCGCGCCGCTCGCCCGGATCGCCATGATCGACGCGACCGGAGCGCGGTTTCCGGTGCCCTCCGTTTCGTTTGCCGCGAGCGAGATCGGCCTTGCCGCTTTCGGCGAGAATATTGAAAATAATGTCCTGGTCGAGGGTCTTGCCAAAATCGCGGCGGGGACCCCAAACCTCGTTTTGCACGAAGGCATGATCGGCGACATAAGCTTCGGCGAGAATGCGGTCCGCGCCAGTCTCGCCGGCGGGCAGCGCGTCACGGCAAAGCTCGCCGCCGCCGCCGACGGGCGCATGTCACCCGCGCGAACCAAGGCAGGGATCGGCACGCGCGTCTGGAGCTATCCGCAGGTGGCATTCACGGCGCTCCTTTCGCACGCAAAGCCGCACCGGAATATCTCGACCGAGTTTCACACCCGGTCAGGCCCTTGCACGCTGGTTCCGCTTTGCCCGGCCGAAAACAAGCCCAATCGTTCGAGCCTCGTCTGGCTGATGTCCCCCGAGGCGGCGGAGCGCCGCCGCGCGCTTTCGAACTCCGAACTGGCGCAAGAGATCGAGGATCAAGTCGATTCGCTTGTGGGCAAAATCGAGATCGATGGGCCGGGCGGCTTTTTCCCCATGGCAGGGATGAGCGCCAATCGTCTTGTTGGCCATCGCATCGCGCTCATCGGCGAAGCCGCGCACATCTTTCCGCCGCTCGCCGCGCAAGGCCTAAACCTCAGTCTGCGCGACAGCGCGGCGCTTGCAGAAGTTTTGGAGGACGCGCGCACGCTTGGGCATGACATCGGCTCCGCGCAGACGCTGAAAACCTATGCAACCGCGCGCCGGAGCGACATTTTTTTGCGCACGAACGGGATCGACATCCTCAATCGCGCCCTGCTTTCGAATCTTTTTCCGGTCGATTTTTTGCGCGGCGCCGGGCTTTTTGCGTTCTCGATGATCGGTCCGTTGCGCCGCGCGCTCATGCGCGAAGGCGTTCTCACGCACGGCACCCTGCCGCGCCTCATGCAAGAGCGCCCGGTGAGGCGCTTCACGCCTTCATCGAGCGGCTCCCCGTCAATCGGCATGTCCCCGCGCGGGTGACGACGGGATACGAAGGGTATTGGCGTGAAGATCGCGACCTGGAACGTCAATTCGGTTCGGCTAAGAACCGAGCATCTCCGGCGCTATCTACGCGACGCAAAGCCGGATGTCCTCTGTCTGCAGGAACTAAAATGCGTTGACGCGGCGTTTCCGCATATGGAAGTCGAGGCGGAAGGCTATAATGCCGCCGTGCACGGGCAAAAGGGCTTTAACGGCGTCGCTATCCTTGCCAAGGCGCCGGTCGAGGTCACGCGCGGGCTGCCGGGCGACCCCGATGACGAGCAGGCGCGCTATATCGAGGCGGTCGTCCCAAACGGCGAGGGAATTGTCCGCGTGGCCTCGATCTATCTGCCGAACGGCAATCCGCCGCAAACGGAGAAATACAGCTACAAGCTCGGCTTCATGGATCGCCTCATCGCGCACGCAGGAAATCTTTTGGCGCTTGAGGAGCCGCTCGTTCTCGCCGGAGACTACAATGTGATTCCGGCCCCCCGCGATTGCGCCGATCCCGCCGCCTGGGAGGGCGACGCGCTTTTTTTGCCGGACACCAGGGCGCGCTTTCGATCCCTTCTCAACCTCGGCTTGATCGACGCCCTGCGCGCAACAACGGACGACGCCTCGCTTTACACATTCTGGGATTACCAGGCAGGCGCTTGGCAACGCAACAAAGGCCTCCGCATCGATCATCTCTTGCTTTCGCCGCGAGCGGCGGACCGGCTGGTCGAGGTTGTCATTGACAAGGAAAAACGCGGCGAGGAAAGACCCTCGGATCACGTGCCGGTCCGCATCACATTGGCATGAACGCCTGCCAGCTCGAGCCGGGGACGCCGCGCGAGAAGCGGCGATGGGCCAGCGCGCGCCGGGACGGTTGCGGCGGCCCAAGAACTCGCCCGGGTTATTGCAGCCAAGCCTGCGCCGAAGCCCAAAGGAAAAGCACGGTCGCGCTGGCGCCGAGTCCGCACCGCACCGCATGCAATCTGCCCCATGCCCGGATCAGTTCGCGGCTTTTCGGTCCCGCATTTTGCGGTGCGATTTCCATCAAGAGCTTGTTCGCCGGCAAGATGGCAATGAGCGTGAAGGGCCAATTGGCAAGGAGCAATAAGGCTCCCGGGACCCAACGCCAGTCCATTTCGGCGCGCGCGGCGATGAGACCAAGGGAAAAGCCGATGATCGCCAAAGAGCCTTGCATCGCGAAGCCGCGGTGATAAGCGGCCTTCCATTCAACGAGGGACGCCCGGTCATCAAGCGCAAGGCGGGCCGGTTGTTCCGCCACGTTGACGTAGACGGCGGCGCCGGTAAACAGAGCGGCGGCGATGAGCGCAAGTTGTCCTACGAGCACGCGTTTCCTTCCTTCGATCCGCCCATGTTCGAAACTGCCGGGGCCAAGCGCGAAAGCGTGATTGCGAGTGCCATTCGCACGGAATAAGTCGCCATTATTTAAGACCGCGTTATCATTTTCCGCGCCAAGCAGCAACCGCTTCGGGCGTGGCAGAAAGCTTAGTAACAACCGGATGAGTCGAAGCCTTTCATCAAACGAGCCACCGCGGTTTTCGACTTCGAGCAAACGACGTACCCACGACCCTGCCTCGCCGGACGTAAACGTGCGCTCCATTACGCTTGCGTGCCGGTTCGCACGCTTGGACCTGCCGGCCCGGTCAAGGAAACCCTGCCGGATTGATCCGGCGATGGTAAGCTTGCCACGGCGGAACTAAAACCTGGAACGTCGAAATGGGGCTTTCCTCTTGACGAAGAACCCCTTGGATGAACATTTTACGGCGGTGGTCATGCCCCACCTCGACGACGCCTATATCCTTGCCCGCTGGCTTAGCGGTAACAGCGCCGACGCGGAGGTATCGTCCAGGAAGCCCGCATGCGGGCGCTGCGAGGTCTCGATCGCTACTCCGGCGGCAGCGCCCGCAGCTAGCTTCTCGCGATCACCCGCAACGCGGCCTTCACCTGGCTCGCGCGCAACCGGCCGAAAACGCTGGTGACAACCGAAGACATCGAAACCCTGGCGCCCGCGGACGAAGCGACGCCGGAGGAAGCATTGATCGCCGAGGCCGGCGCCGCGGCGATCGAGCTGGCGATCGGCGCCTTGCCGCCGCCTTTCAAGGAAACCCTCGTGCTGCGCGACATTAATGGATTAAGCTACCGCGATATCGCCGAAATTACCGGCGTACCCTTGGGCACGGTGATGTCGCGCCTCGCCCGCGTGCGCGGTCTCCTCATGGCGGCCTTGGGGAGGCCAGAGGCAAAATGAGCACAGGCAACGAAACTCTTCTCACCCAGGCGGCGCTCGACGGCGAACTCGATGCCGCCGCCATGCTCGATTTCGAAAATCGTTTGGCCGCGAACGCTTCCCTTGCCGCCGAATACGGCCGCCTGAAAACCCTGCACGATGTCATGCGCCGGGAACTCGTCAAGCCGGTGGCGCCGCCAGCCTTGCGCCAGCGCATCGCTAGGATGGCCGCGCCGTCCGTCGCGCCTCGGGCGGCCCGCGCGCCTTGGCGGGCGATGGCGGCATCGGCCATCGCGGCGGGGCTCGGCAGCGCTTCGACCTGGCTCGCGCCGCGCCCGGCGCTCCGAGACACCGATCTTGCCGGCACGCTCATAGCCGATCATAAGCGCGGTCTTCTTTCTGGCCAGCCCGCCGATGTCGCATCCTCCGATCGCCACACGGTCAAACCATGGTTCGAGCGTTTCGCGCTGGCGCCAAAAGTGGTCGATTTGGGGCCTCAAGGGTTTCCCCTTGCCGGAGGCAGGATCGACGTCATCGCCGGGGCGCCCGCGCCTGTCCTGGTCTACCGCCGCAAGGCGCATGTCATTAGC
The DNA here is from genome assembly GCA_963706215.1 of uncultured Alphaproteobacteria bacterium. Classification (GTDB taxonomy): domain Bacteria; phylum Pseudomonadota; class Alphaproteobacteria; order Rhizobiales; family Beijerinckiaceae; genus Methylocapsa. Next base: position 3,151,192 of record OY970154.1, read on the forward strand.
CTCACCGCGCTGCCGGCGCGGGGCGCGAGTCCGGCGGGGGCTTTTGCGATTGACGGCTATTCCGTTCAGGTCTGGCGCGACGGCGGCACCGAATACTGGGCGATCTCGGACATCGGTCCCGCCGGACTTGCAAATTTCCGTCAGCTCTTCGAGGCCGCCGCCAACAACAATTCGGGAAAGACCGATTGAAGAAAACAGAAAGGAAATCGACATGAGCGACGGCAGCCTGGCGGTGAGTGGGCTTTGCCGCTGCCCAACAGATCCCGTGCGTGTCAAAGGCGCCACCAGACGGCAAATTCATACCCGCTATCGTTGACCGCCGCATGACGTATGATTTTGCAATCATTGGCGCCGGGATCGTCGGCCTGGCGGCGGCTCGCGAAATTTTGCGCGCGCGGCCTCGCTCCTCGATCGTTATTCTCGAGAAAGAAAGCGCCGTCGCCTGGCACCAAACTGGGCACAACAGCGGCGTGATCCATGCCGGCATCTATTATACGCCGGGAAGCTTGAAGGCCCGCCTTTGCCGCGAGGGCGCCGCCGCGACAAAGGCTTTCTGTACCGAACAAGGCATAAAATTCGAAACCTGCGGCAAGCTGCTCGTCGCCACCAATGCCAGTGAAAGCATCCTCATGGATGCATTGTTCGAACGCGCCAGGCAAAACGGCGTCGAGGCCCTGCGGATCGATCGCGCCGGGCTTATGCGTCTTGAACCCAACATCACCGGCGTTGGCGCTCTGGGGGTCCCTTCGACGGGGATCGTCGATTACGGAAAGGTCGCCTCGGCCATTGCCCAAATCGTGACGGCGCAAGGAGGCGATTTGCAGCTCGGCGCCGAAGTCATCGCGATTCGCGAAGATTCCCGCGCCGTCGAAGTTTCGACGCCTAAGCAAAGCTGGCGCGCGCGGTCGTTGATCGTTTGCGCCGGACTGCAGTCCGACCGTCTCGCCAAACTGGCAGGCATGAGGATCGATTATCGGATCGTGCCGTTTCGCGGCGAATTTTATACCTTGCCAAAATCACGGGCGGGATTGATCAACCGTCTGATTTATCCCATTCCAGATCCAAAACTTCCCTTTGTTGGAATTCATCTCACCAAGACGATCGATGGAAGAATTATCGCCGGTCCAAACGCGGTGCTGGGGTTTGCCCGCGAAGGCTATGGGAAATTCTCCTTCAGCCGCCGGGATGTCTTCGACTACTTGGCGTTTCCGGGATTTTGGAAGGTCATCGGAACGCATCTCGCCTCGGGCGTCGAGGAGATGCGAAACTCACTTTGGAAGCGAGGCTACCTTGCCCAATGCCGCAAATATTGCCCGAGCCTGTCGCTCGCCGATCTCCAACCAGGGGTGGCGGGCATACGCGCCCAGGCGGTGCTGCGCGACGGAACCCTGGTCCATGATTTTCTCTTCGAGGAAACCGTGAGGCAGCTGCATGTGTGCAATGCGCCCTCGCCCGCCGCGACATCGGCAATCCCGATCGCGCGCGTGATCGCCGGGAAAGTTCTTACACGGTTCGAACAATCGTAAATTGCGCGATTGGCAAAGCTCTCGCCTTTCAGTACAAGCGGCTCCGTGCGGCGGACCAATAATCGAGGGAGGAAATAGACCAATGATTGGGATTGGCCGGCTGGCGGCAGCCTCGACCTTGGGAATCGTGCTGCTGGGAGCGCCGGCGGAGGCCCAGAATTCTAGCCTCATGGATATGAACATGGACATGGGCTGCATGCTGATGGCCGGCATGCACGAGATGCAAGTGTCGGTCTATCAATCAGGCGCAACGGGGGATTCCTGCCGGGACATCCCGTCTCCCGGACCCGCCTTGATTACGATCAGCTCGGCTTCGAAAGAACTACGGGACATGACGACGGAGGTTCGCATCGTAAGGGACACCGGAGCCGGAACGGCCGCGAGCGGAAATCTCGATCCGGTCACGCTGGCCTATCTGCCGCCGAAGACCTATCCGAGGGGAGTCATCACACTTCCGGCCAATTTCGATAAGCCGGGCAAATACGCGGTCCTCGTGACGGTAAGGGACGCCAAGGAGATGGCCATGTCCGGCCGGCTCGGCCTGACCGTGGGGGAGGCGTCACGTCAATGGATCTTCGTTTACATCCTTTCCGGCATCATTCTGGCGGCCGTATTCGGATTTTATCTCCGGGACCTTGGCCGCAAAAACAATTTGCCCATCGAAAGCAGTTAAGGCCTCCTTCCGGCGTGACACCGCGCCTGCCGCGCGCGCCGTTTCCGCTTTGGGCTCATGCGCCGCGCGAGTCTGGCACTTTGACGTCGGCGAGCCAAGCCTGCCAATCCTTGATCGAACCGTTGAAGGCATTGCGATCGACATAACCGCGAATGCCGGCGACATGGCCCTCGGCGGTATGCTGCCAGAAACGCCAGCGGCGATTGGCATATTTGAGCGCCGGATAGCATTTCACGCTGCGGACCCAGATCGGGTAATCGGAAAATTCGCCTTGCATCACGTCGCGATGGAAATCGATTGACGTATAGATCACCGGCTTTTTCCCATAGGCCTTTTCCATCGCGGCAAGCATGATTTTCATCTGGGCCAAGGCGGCGTCGCGCGGGATGCGCTTGGGGCAGGTCTTCGATCGCCCGTTCCATTCGACATCGAGCACCGGCGGCAAGGCGTCGGGGTCATTAGGGACATGCGCCGTAAACCAGGCCGCTTGCTCCTCCATGGGCCGGCACCAATAGGCGAAATGATAGGCGCCGCGCGGCACGCCCGCGGCTTTCGCCGCGGCCCAATTTTGGGCGAATTTCTCGTCGGCGCGGTCGCCGCCCTCGGTCGCCTTGATCCAGGCGAAGCGAACGCCGGCGGCGCGCACGCTATTCCAATCGATATCGCCCTGATATTTGGAAACGTCGATGCCGCCAACCTCGTAATCCGACGGGCTCGGGAAGAGATCCTCGCCGGTGACGCCGCCCGCGCAGCCGCCGGCGAGCAGCGCGAGGCCGAGCCCAAAAAACGAGCCGAGCGGGAAAAAGCAACGAGGAAAACATCGCATCGACATAAGAGCCACATACCGACATGCTCGAATTATTCCATAATCCGTAATATGTCGTTAAAAAGTCAAAAAAACGGCCGTCCCGCAATCAACCGTTCGTTTTGGTTAACTTGGCGCAATCCCCCGAATTCCCGAATTAATCCGCGAAGACTCTTCGAACCGGCGGTGCGGAACGCCGTTCGCCGTTTTTGCCGTCATCTATTTTTCATCTGTCTCGACGAGCGTAAAAGGCGGCGGCGGCTTCCGCCCGGCCCCGGCACCGAGTCCGCCTTTTTCACATGCTCGTCACCGCCAAACTCGCCCGCAAGACTCTCGTGAAAGGCTGCCATGCTCTCCCAATTCGTCGCCTTCACCTCGCTCGGCCGCAAGGCGCTTCCCAACCAATACGATCTTTTTGCATTTGCCCTGATCCTGGCCGCCTTCATCGCGATCACCCATGTTTCGCACGGGTTGACCGTGCCGCTGACGGCGCCCGAATCGGCGGTCGTTTCGCTCGACTATACGCTCTTGCCCTATTATGCCTTGCGCACGACGTTGCGCATGTTCGCCGCCATCGCCGCCTCGCTGGTCTTCACGTTCGTCTACGCGACGCTTGCCGCCAAAAGCCGACGCGCCGCGCTCGTTCTCATTCCATTGCTCGACGTCCTGCAATCGGTACCGATCCTCGGCTTTCTGTCGTTCACGGTGACCTTTTTTCTTGGCCTTTTTCCCGGCTCGATCCTGGGCGCCGAATGCGCGGCGATCTTCGCGATTTTTACCTCGCAGGCCTGGAACATGGCGTTTTCCTTTTACCAGTCGCTCCGCAATGTCCCGCGCGACCTGATCGAGGTTGCGCGTGGTTTCGGGCTTTCATGGTGGCAGCGGTTGTGGCAACTGGAAACGCCCTTCGCCATGCCCGGGCTCATCTGGAACATGATGATGTCGATGTCGGGAGGCTGGTTTTTCGTCGTCGCGTCGGAAGCGATTTCGGTTGGCGACACCACCGTCAATTTGCCCGGCATCGGCTCCTATCTCGCTCTCGCCATCGAGGAAAAGCGCATCGATGCTGTGTTCGCGGCGGTCGTCGCCATGCTGGCCGTGATCCTTGCCTATGACCAATTGCTGTTCCGTCCGCTGGTTGCTTTCTCGGTGCGATTTCGAGTCGAGCTTTCGGCCGGTCAGACCCAAGAAAAGTCCTTCGTGGCGAATGTCTTCGCAAGGACACATTGGATGCGCGCATCGATGCGCGCTCCGGCCCAACTGTTGCGTGGCATAGCGCTTCTTCGTATGGAACTGCCGGTTCGCTCTTCCAAAGTGCCACAAAGCCACGCGCTGAGCCGCGTGATCGACATTTTGTGGGTAGCTTGCGTCGGTCTCGGCACGGTTTGGGCCGGGTGGCTCATCGTCGATTACGTGCGCCAGGAACTCAGCTGGAGCGATTTTTGGCAAAGCGTGCTCTATACCCTATTTACCATGGTGCGCGTGGTCCTGCTCATGGCGCTGGCGACCTTGGTCTGGGTGCCGGCCGGGATCTGGATCGGTCTACGGCCGGCGCTCGCCGAGAAAGTGCAGCCCCTGGCGCAATTCCTGGCGGCGTTTCCGGCGAATGTCATTTTCCCCGTCGCCGTCGTTCTTATTCTGAAGTTTTCCCTAAACCCCGACATCTGGCTTAGCTTTCTGATTGTCTTCGGCACGCAATGGTACATTCTTTTCAACGTCATCGCCGGCGCCTCGGCGTTTCCGAACGATCTCAAGGAAGCGGTCGCGAATTTTCGCATTCGCGGCTGGGATTGGTGGAAGAACGTTATCATCCCCGCTATTTTCCCCTATTACGTGACTGGAGCGCTGACCGCCTCAGGCGGATCCTGGAACGCGTCGATCGTCGCGGAATATGTGAAATGGGGCGGCGACACGGTGTCGGCGCATGGGATCGGCGCCTACATCGCTAAGGCGACCGCGGATGGCGATTATCCCAAAATCGTGCTCGGCGTCGCGGTCATGTCGATGTTTGTTATTATGTTCAACCGCCTTCTTTGGCGCCCGCTCTACGGCCTCGCCGAAAGGCGTTTGCGGCTCGATTGAGGTGATTTCATGCAAGACAACAATGCGCGGACTTCATTGGCAAGCAAGAAGTCCCTACTTGAAGTTAGAAACATCTCGCAGCGCTACCAGACCGGATCGGGCGAGCTTGGCCCGGCGGTCCTCGACGATGTTTCGCTCGATCTGAAGGAGGAAGAAATCGTCGGCCTGCTCGGCCGGTCCGGCTGCGGCAAATCCTCGCTCCTGCGCATCGTCTCCGGGCTGGTTTTCCCTTCCGGCGGCGAGGTGAGCTATCTTGGCCAGCCGGTGCGCGGTCCGGTCGATGGCGTCGCCATGGTGTTTCAGAGTTTTGCGCTGTTTCCCTGGCTCACCGTGCTCGCCAATGTCGAGCTCGGTCTCAGGGCAAAACAGGTCGCCAAGGACGAAGCGCGCCGGCGCGCGTTGAAAGCGATCGACCTCATCGGCCTTGACGGTTTCGAGTTCGGCCTTCCCGAAGGAGCTTTCCGGCGGCATGCGGCAGCGGGTCGGCTTTGCGAGGGCGCTTGTCGTCCAGCCCAATATTCTCTTGATGGACGAGCCTTTTTCGGCGCTCGACGTGCTCACCGCGGAAACCCTGCGCACCGACCTTCTCGACCTCTGGGTCGAGGGACGCATGCCGATCAAGAGCATCCTCATGGTCACCCACAATATCGAGGAGGCGGTGCTGATGTGCGACCGCATTATCGTGCTGTCGAGCAATCCCGGCCGGATCGCCGCCGAAATTCAGGTCAGGCTGCAGCATCCGCGCAACCGGCTCGATCCCGCGTTCCGCCAATTGGTGGACAAGATCTACGCGCTCATGACCAAGCGGCCTGAACCGGTGGCCCCGGGCCGCGAGGGGGCGTTCCCCGGTCTCGGCTTTGGCATGACTCTGCCGCGCGTTTCGACCAACACGATCGCCGGCATGATCGAGGAAATCGCCGCCGAACCCTATTTGGGCCGCGCCGATCTTCCCGCGCTCGCCGACAGCCTGCAAATGGAAGTCGACGAACTTTTTCCGGTGGCCGAAACCTTGCAATTGCTGCGCTTCGCCGAGCTCGAGGAAGGCGACATCAAATTGACGCCGGCCGGACACCGCTTCGCCGAGGCGGATGTCGATGTGCGCAAGAGGCTCTTCGGCGATCATCTTCTGACCTATTTGCCGCTGGCCGCGCGGATAAAACTGGTGCTCGACGAGCGGCCCGCCCATACCGCCCGTGCGGTCCGCTTTTTGGAGGAACTCGAGGATTACATGTCGGAAGACTATGCCGACCGGACCTTGAAGAGCGTGGTGAACTGGGGCCGCTACGGCGAACTCTTCGCCTACGACGAGACATCGGAAACCTTCAGCCTGGAGAACCCGCAGTAGGCAAGGTTCAGCCCCAGCCATCACCTCAACTGGCGGCGCTTTCGTCTTCGGCATGATTTCGTTGGCAACATTTTCAATTGCCAAGTGTTTTGCAACGACAACGCTCTAGACTATCTGGCATAGGAGGTTTTCATGCTGTCGCGCCGTAGCTTTCTTGCTGGTACTATTGCTGTCGGCGCGGCATCGCGGGTGCGCGGGCAGACGGGCGACGCCGCGCCGACGGTGCTGCGGCTCGAGCGGCGCGACATCGAGGTGAACGGCAAGTCCGCGTCCGTATTTTGCATCCGCCAGCCCGACAGAATCTTCGGGATTACCACCGAAGTCGGCAAGCCGTTTCGCGTTCGGGTCGAAAACCACATCGAAGAGCCGAGCCTGATCCACTGGCACGGCCTCACGCCGCCTTGGCGGCAAGACGGCGTCCCGGAAGTTTCTGGACCCGCGATTGAGCCGGGAGACAGCGCCGGCTACGATTTCCCTTTGCGCCGTGGCGGCACCTACTGGATGCACTCGCACTATGGATTGCAGGAGCAGCTTTTGTTGTCGGCGCCGCTGATCATCAGGGATGGCAGCGAAAATCCGGACCAGCAGGAAGTTGTTGTCATGCTCGCCGACTTCAGCTTCACCCCGCCGGATCAGATCCTTGCGCAGCTTCAGTCGCGCCAAACCGATCCCAAGCCCGGCAAGAATATGCCTGGCATGGATATGCGCGGCACGGCGATGCCGTCAATAAAAAGCAAGCCGGATTTGAACGATGTTCGGTACGATGCTTTTCTCGCCAACATCCGCACCCTCGCCGATCCGGAAGTGGTAAACATCGAACCGGGCGGCCGCGTGCGGTTGCGTATCGTTAATGGCTCTTCGATGAGCGCTTACCACATCGATCTCGGCCAGCTCGAAGGCGATCTCATCGCCGTGGATGGGAACCCTGTCCAACCGATTCGCGGCCGCAACTTCCCCATCACCGTCGCGCAGCGGCTGGACATCGAGCTCACCATTCCCAAAATCGCCGCCGCCTATCCGGTGCTTGCCGTGCTGGAAGGCGAGCGCAGGCGGACCGGCATCGTGCTCCTAGCGGGGAAGGGACAAATTGCCCGCATTTCCGGCATGGCAGAGGCGGCATCGCCACCTCTCACTCTCGGCCTTGAGAGTTGGCTAAGAGCCGCCGAGCCTTTGGCGGACCGCAAGGCGGACCGGACGCACATGGTGAATTTGACCGGATCGATGCAAGGCTACCAATGGTCCATCAATAATGTGGCTTGGAGCAAGGATATCCCGCCCCTCATGGTCGCCGAGGGCGAAAGGGTGGAGCTTGTGCTCATCAATCAAACCATGATGCCGCACCCCATGCATCTGCATGGTCACACATTTCAAGTTGTCGCGATCGGCGGCCATCGCTTTGCCGGCGCCTTGCGCGACACGGTGCTGGTGCCTCCGAAAGCGACCGTGACCGTGGCCTTCGACGCCGGCAATCCGGGATGGTGGGCGTTTCATTGCCACCTTTTGTACCATCAGCACGCGGGCATGTTTCAAACCGTGCGCTACGACTGAACGCCCCCCGAGAGCCGTCCTAGCCGGACCGCCCTTGCACTGGTAAGAGGGTTCACGCTAAAAATGCGCGCGCGTAGGAGTGTAGCTCAATTGGTTAGAGCACCGGTCTCCAAAACCGGGGGTTGGGGGTTCGAGTCCCTCCTCTCCTGCCAACAAAATCAAAGAGTTACGTACAAACTCTTTGTCACAAACCGCGATTGAAAAATCTTGGGGTAGCTATTCGGGTAACCAGGCGCTGCGCCGCGCTGCCCTCGAAAAAGCCGGCGTCGCGTTCATCGCCGAGAGCGGCGGCGGGGAAGGAGTGAGGCGCCTACTCCGCCCCCTCGCTCGCACTCGTGTTGATTTTCTTGACCGGAGGCGGGTTCCATTCGCCCGTCAGCGCATCGCGCTTTGGCGCATAGAGCCGCATCGTCAGATTAAATGGTCCCTTTGGCGCTGGAAGCCAATTGGCTTCCTTGTCCGCGCCGGGACTCTCATCTTGGAAGTAAAGATCGAGCGAACCGTCCGGGTTATACTTGAACGGCATCCAGCTGCTGACCGCGAAACGGTTGAGCCCATTTGCGACCTGATAACCCTCCGGATCATAAAGCGTGACCGACCAGAATGCTTCGACGGGCGGAGTCTTCCTTTTGTCGAAGTGGAGCACGTAGTTGTTCGCGCCGTCGAGCGGCTTGCCCGTCTCGTCACCGAGATTAAGCGGGTAGATCGCATCCTCGGGCGGGTTGGCGCCGAGGCCTAGCTGCGTCACTATGGCGCGCTTGAGATAATAATTGCCATAGACCCCCATCGTATCTGTGTTCATCGACCAGCCGTTCACGACCCGTGCGATGGCCGGGGTTCTCCATTGCATGAGTTTCTGCGCGTCGTCCGGCACGGTTGCAAGGGCGCCGCGGATGGAAGGATCGAGCTTATTGATATCGAAGCTTTTGCCGGCGTCGAAGCCGATGCGTTTCAAGCGCGCGATGATTGGCTCGTCGGTGATATGCGGCGGCTGCCGTTTCAAAAGCTCCGCTGCCATAGCGAAGAACCGCCCGGCCGGCATCCTATCGACTTGCAATTTTGGCGAGGTCTCCATATCGATCGCCTTGTCGATCTTGACGGCCACGGGCTCGGGCGTCTTGCCCCAGCGGGACAGCGGCGTGATCTTAAAGCCCGCCTGGATCTTGTGGACCGCGTCATAGTCCTGTGGCCCATCGGTTTTGGTGCGTCCAATGATCCACACAAAAGGCGTCGGCGCCTCGATACGCTGGGTCTCTTTCGGGAGCTTGAACTTTTCCACGAATTTTTCGCGGACATCGGGCCGCCAGCCGGGCGGAGTCACGAGAAAGTCAGCCGCCTCCGTTCCTGTCGTGCGCCAGCCCGGCGCGGCGAATGCGTCGGTCCACATGTCGAGCATTTCCAGGAGATAATAACGCCCGCCCGTATCCGGGACCGAGACGACCATCGGCTCCTTGGTGAGATCGAGCCAGGCACTGGAATAAAGTGTGTCGAAGTTGGGCCGCACGACGACCTTCATATCGGCGGAAGGAAACTCCGGGACATTCGCGAATGTATTCGTTGGGCCATGGCCCGGCTCCTTGCCAGGCTCGATATTGGTGAGCTGCTGGCGGGTCAGCTCCATGGTCACAAGCGGATAGAAATAAAGATAGGCATCGATGCCGATGGAATGCGCCTCGGCTTCGCTGATTGCCGGTGGCGGCGAGACGGTCCGGGCGGCCGCCATGGGCGCGAACGTCAGACCGAAAAGAGCCAAGGCTAGCGCAGTTATTTTCCTGTTCATCGGCGCCTCCTGCTGTCACTAAAAGGTTTGGCTGCGGCTTCAACGCCGCGGCGGCACTTTCAAAAAGATATCGAGCTATGGATATCGAAGGTGCTTGTACACAAGTTCGAGGTTTCCGAGGCCGATTTCGCGGCACGTTGCGTGGTGGCCACATCCGAAACGCGACTAGCCTGTCCTTGCCTCGGTCGCATTGCCGCGCGCGCCTAATCGCGGAACTCAAATCAAACAAGCTGTCGCAACGGCAACGGCGGGATGCTAATAATCGAGCCAGAAAACCCTTCATTTTAAGAATCCCACCTGCTGGCGTGCCGTCGCTATCAATAGGAAAAAATGAAATGAAAATATCTGCGCGCAATTTCCTTGAAGGCAAGATCAAGGATGTTCACATGGGTGCGACCACCGCGCATGTCGAAATCGAACTCAAAGGCGGCGCAACCATAACCTCTTCGATCACCAACGAAGCGGTCGAGGAGCTCGGTCTCAAAAAAGGCACCCAAGCCTACGCGGTCATCAAAGCCTCCGATGTGATGATCGCGATAAAGTAAGTAGACGCCAGGCAAAGTTCGCGCGGACTTTTTGCCGTTTGCCATCCCGTTCAGGTCTTTGGCGGGGTATGCCCGATCCGCAGCGATTCCTCCGCGCTGCTCGTGAGAACGCCTTGAATCTTGCCGGTCAAGGCGGCAAGGATCCAGGGAAGCTGCACTTCAATGCGCAAGGCATCGTTCATGACGTAAAGTTGCGCCGTCGCGGTCTGTCCAAAAGCCACGACCCGCAAATTCGCCATGTCGCCGTTCCAATTGACCTCGCTGTAAGCGAGTTTATCGATGTAATCCCGGCGCAGAAGCTCTATTCCCCCGGCAATCCGCCTTTTCGCCTCTTCGGCACCGAGGCGGTGCGGCAAGGTGATGACGATTGAATTCGACATGACGACCCTCCAGTGTTCGTCATGTAACCATTTATGGCTCTCGTTGCCACTCGCACGCCGCACCGCAAATGCGGCGCGAGCAATCATCGGTCTCGACGGTACATTAGTGGCAGGGCGGCAATCCAGGCAGACCACAAGCCGGCTTCTGCTTCTGCTGCGGCGGCGGTGGCGGCGGATGTGGCGGCTGATAGGCCGGCTGCGGTGGGCGCGCCTGCCGGAATTGCGGCGGCGGGTGCGGCGGCTGATCGGCCGGCTGCGGCGGATGCCGCTGTTGAAATTGCCGCGGAGGCGGCGGGGACTGTTGCGGTTTTGGCACAATGGCCGGGCCAGGCCCGGTAACCAAGGGTTTGCCGTTCGGCCCTGATGGAGCGCGTCCTTTTTGCGCGGGAACCTGGCCGACGGGCGGCTTTTTCAGTGGCTGCTGTCCCGGAGGCGGAAGCACTCCAGGCGGCGTGATCCGGCCAGGCTTGGCGCCTCCTCGTGGTGCGACCTGCCCGCCGGGCAATGGGGGAAGCTGCTGGCCGCTTGGCAAGCCATGAGCCGCGTGCGGCTTGTTCGGCAATGGTGCGCCCGGCGATGCCGGTTGGAGCTTTTGCTGGGCTGGCGCCACCGGCTTTTCGTTCGGCCCCGGCAACGGCTTGTTATTCGCGCCGGGCAATGCGTGGCCGGGCGGCAAACCGGTTGACGGCAATGTTCCCCGCTGGCCGGGGGTTTTCTCCGGAAGTCCAGAATTACCGCCTCCAATCAACGTCGCCTTCCTGGCCACGGACGGAGGCAGGGCGACTTTCGCGGCGATCGCCGCTCCCGCCACGCCAGCTCCCGCGCCAACCGCCGCAGGCAGGCCGGGTGCTAGGGGGACATGCTCCTTGCCGTTGACGATTGTCCTGTTGTGGATGTTATTGAAGATGACGTTTTCAGGGGGCGGCGCCACATAGGGAGGACGATTAATCCAGACCGGGAACGGAATAAATATAGGGACCGGAAGCACGAAGAGTGCATCCGGTGGCGGCGGCGGCAAGAAGACGAGATAAGGCGGCGGAGGGCCTAGGAAGACGATTGGCGGCGGCGGCGCGAAGCCGAACTCCGGATCGCCGAAGTCAAGCACCGGGCGATCGACGTAGACGATCTCCGCGGGCGGCGGCGGCGGAATGTCGTAACCGATCGGCGAGAAGGAGGGAGGCGGCTCCTCGGGGGCTGTCAAATCCGCAAGGCGCTGGCGCGCGTCGTCTGCGTGCGGGCCGCGCGGATACCGGTCGAGATAGGACCAATAGGCGTCCGGCGTATTGACCACGAGGGTTCGCCGCCAGGTCATCGCCTCGCGGCGGGCCGCCGCGAGGCCCCGGATACGATTGGCCAGGGGGTCGGATGGATAGGCGGCGAGAAACTCCTCATAGCCTTGCAACGTATCGCGTGCGATCGCGGCGGCGTAGGCGTCTTGCGCTCCGAGATCGCGGAGCGGCCGCGACCGCATAGCGTTGACCCGGTCCTGCGCGAGGGCGGGAGGCGGCGCGTCCGCCGCGCGCTCGAAGAAGGCGAAAGGCGCCGAGATCCTTGATGTGTCCCAAGGCACCTCCGCTCCTTTGGTCGCTTCGGTGACGCGCAAGCGCGCACCGTCGAAGACATCCGAGGGTGACAGGCCACCTTCCCGGATCATTTCGGCGAGCGCCCGCGCATATGCACCATAGGACCCGCTCTCGGCGGGGGCCACCGTGCCCGGCGCGGCGTTGAAAGCCACGAGCATGTTCGGTTCTGGGTCGACGAGCGCCAGGCCACCGGCCAAAGGCTGACCAGACTTGGCGAAGGGCGAGGCCCTCGCCGCGTCGAGGACGATGAAGCCCGCCTTCAAGGGAAGCCCGGCGAGCCGCTTCGTATAATCGGAGACGCGGAGCGCCTCGATCGCCACGTCCTGAGCAGCCGCGATCTTCGCGTCCACCGGCACGAAATAGTTGTCGCCGTCGAGCTGCGCGCCGTAACCGCCGAGATACACGAACACGACGGTGTCTGGTCCCGATGCCTGCGCCTTGTCGAGGAAGTCCCGGAACGCGGCACGCAACGTTTCTCCATCGAGGTCGCGCGCGCCGGCGACGTCGAAGCCGGCTGCTTGCAATGTCTGGGCAATGAGGCCCGCGTCATTGGCGGGCGTGGCCAGTGGACCCGCCTGGTAGGCGGCGTTGCCAACCACGAACGCAATGCGTTTTTCCGCTTCCGCCCGCAATGGCGAGGCGAGAGCGAGCGAGGTGAGTGCGAAGCACGCGATGAGCAGCCTCGAAATGGTTTTCATGGTGGTCCTGATGCCGGAAGAGCCAATGTTGAGGGCGATGCTACGCCATGGGCGTTGAACGATAGTTGAATGAAACAAGGCGGAACAAAGGCAAAGCTGCGCGTCGGCCTCGAATCAGTTCTGCCTCCATTCAAGAGGCAGCCTTGAATCATGCGACGAGTCCGCCGTCAGTCACCTCGTCGACGGGACCAAGCCGGCGGATCAAGCAAAAATCGCTTGACATTGGCTGACAAATTGGACCGTGCACGTCGATCTCACCACGACATCCCGCCAGGCGTGCCGGCTTGGCAGGGCAACGCGTATGGGTTGCATCGTATCTTGGTTTCGAGGGCGAGGCTGTTGCCTCGACACAACAGTTAAGGAAATTAACCTCGCGACGGCCGCGACTTTTCCGCCTGGCTCGGGTCGACGCCCCGGCAAAATTCCAGGCGCGGCAAGAAGAAGCTCGGCACCATCGCCAATCAAGGCAACCGGTCCACCAGGCGGCGGCTCGTGCCGGGCGGAGCAATCGCGGCAAGCGATTGCGGAGGGGCGACATCGTCGTTGCGCGTGGCGGGCGAGCGGAAAGGCTCCCTGCCCGGTCGCGCTTCGCGCGCGCAAGCCCGCGCGACTGGTCGCCGTCGCTCCGGCCGATAAGCGCGCACGGATCCCATCGGCCGTCATGACGAGAAGCGAGGCGTTTTGCCCGGAGACTTTCGCACGCGCGTGAGCGCGCGCCGCCGCTAACGTGACCTTATGGAATTTTCCGTTTGGCGAGGGCGAAACGGACATGATGAGCGAAACGGGATGAACGAAACGGCCGGGATCGACGGCGAAGGACCCCCGTATCCTGGCACGCGCGCAAAGCGCGTATCCTCGATCGGGACCTTCGCGGCCGGCCTTGATCAGGGCCAGCGGCGATGGTTTTGCGCCAAAAGGGGGGGACATAGGACCGCAAGCCGCCGAAGCGTTCGGAACGTCAAAAGAACCACGTGCCAATCGGGGCCGTCCACATAATGACGGGAGCGAGTCCGCCTCGCCTATCATGCTCGCCATGGAACGAAAGGCGGCATCTGATATTGACCGATAGATGGTTCGGCATGCTCACCAGGACCGCGATTTCGTTACGGCAGTTGGTTGGGCTGGACGCCACGGCGTCCGTATGAACCCCGCGCTACCGCCCCTCCCCCGCTTCCCAAAGCGCTTCGAGACCCACGCGATAGGTTGGAAAGGCGAGTTTTACGCCTAGCTCGTCTTTCAGCTTGCGGTTCGACACCCGTTTGTTCTCGGCATAAAAACTCCGCGCCAAAGGGCTCAGACCGGCGGCTTCGACGTCCTGCTCGGGTGGCGGCTCGATTCCCATGAGCATCGCAGCGTATGTGATGACATCTTGCGGCGGCGCCGGCGCGTCATCGCCTACATTGAAGACACCGCCCGGGCCTTTGTAGGCCAAGGCGGCGCCGATCGCGCGCGCGATGTCCTCGACATGGACACGATTGAAGACCTGGCCCCTCTTCACGACACGCTTCGCGGTGCCCGCCTTGAGATTGAGAAGGACATTGCGGCCGGGGCCGTAAATACCTGCTAGGCGCAGGATGTAGACCTTTTTGTCGCTCTCCTTGCCGATCGCGGCCCAGGATTTCTCGACCTGAAGCCGCGCCAGCGAACGTTCCGAGGAGGGCGCCGGGGTCATGGTTTCATCGACCCATTCGCCGCGCGTATCGCCATAGACGCCGATGGTCGAGAGATAGACAATCGTCTGAGGGCGCCGGAGGCTGACGATGCGGTGGCCAAACCGCGCCAGCACGGGATCGGCCGAGATGCCGGGCGGGACCGAGACAAGGAGTACATCGGCAGAGGCAACCCGTTCCGCGATGGCCGCGTCCTCATGTTCGGGGCCGAACACGAACGTCTCGATGCTTTCGCTCGCCAACTCCTTGGCTTTGGCGGGCGCGCGCACGGTGCCCGCGGTGGCATCGAACGAACTTCCCGAGCGGGCGATGAAATGACGCGCGCAATAGCCAAGCCCGAATGCGAAGAGCTTCATGACGGCCGGCCTTCTTTCAAATCGATCGCTCCTGGTGCCGTCGCCGCGCCAGCCACCGCCCATTCGACTTCCACCATTGCGTCGGTCTCACGGGGACGCCAGCGGCATTCGAATTCAGCCAAATCATCCGGCGAGACGAGCCGGCCGAGCGCCCACACCGCCATCGCCCGCACCAGAGCCGACGAGCTTTTCAGTTTCTCCGCGACCGGTCCGGCGAGCGCCGGATCGCCGCTATTGCCCGCCGCGATCAAGACATTGCGCGTGAACCGGTGATAACCAATTCGCTTGACCGCGCTTCCCGTAAACAGCGCCCGAAACGCGGCATCGTCAAGGCGAAGCAAATCGGCGATTGGGGGGGCGGAAAGCTCTTCCCGCGCGCAAAGCTTCGTTTCCCGCGCCGTTGCCGCGAATTTGTTCCAGGGACAGACCGCAAGACAATCATCGCAGCCAAAAATGCGATTTCCGATCAGTGGCCGGAACTCGCGGCCGATATGGCCTTTGTGTTCGATCGTGAGATAGGAGATGCAACGACGCGCATCGAGCACGTAGGGACGCGGAAAGGCCTTCGTCGGACAGATGTCGAGACAGGCTTGGCAGGTGCCGCAATGATCCGGCTCTGGCTGGTCGGGCGCGAGCGGCAGATCGGTAAAGATGGAGCCCAAAAACAGCCAGGAGCCGAACTCGCGCGAAACCAGATTGCTGTGCTTGCCGGCCCAGCCGAGACCCGCTGCCTGCGCCAGCGGCTTTTCCATGACCGGCGCGGTATCGACGAAGACCTTGACTCCGGTTCCCTTGGCTTGCGTGACGAGCCACGCGGCGAGCCGCTTGAGCCTTCCCTTGATAAGGTCATGATAATCGCGGCCTCTCGCGTAGACGGAGACATTTCCAGCCGATTTCCGCGCAAGCGCGGCAAGCGGATCGCCAGCCGGGCCATAATTCATGCCAAGCATGATAATGCTCGCGGTCTCGGGCCAGAGTTTGCGCGGATCGGAACGCCGCGCATGCGTTGCGGCGAGCCAGTCCATGGAGCCCGCCGCGCCGGAGGCAAGCCAGGACCTGAGTCTTTCCGGCGCATCGGGAATGGCGCCCGGATGGGTGATGCGGCAGATGTCAAAGCCGCGCGCGCGCGCCTGCTCGCGCAACAGCATCTTAAAGTCCGGGCCTAGAAATCGAGATCCGCGTAGATCGGGTTCGGACAGAAGCCCGGCAGCCGGTCCGCGAGCAGCGGGCGGAACGACGGGCGCGATTTTACCCGGGCGTACCAGAGCTTTGCCGTCTCGTTCGCTTCCCATGGTACGTCGCCCAGAAAATCCACGCAGGAGAGATGCGCCGCGGCGGCGAGGTCGGCATGCGAAAGCCGGTCTCCGGCGAGCCAATTCCTGTTGCCCGCCAGGTAACCAATATAGCGCAAATGGGTGCGGATATTGACCCGCGCCGCATGCACGAGATCCATGTCGGGCCCGCCGCCGCCCTGCTCGCGCGGCGTGAACCGCTTATAGACCTTTTCGGTGACGAGCCAATTCGTTACTTCATGGAAGAATTTTTGACTGAACCAATCGAACAGCCGGCGCACCTCCGCGCGGGAACCCGGGTCCTCGGGCAACAGCCGGTGCCTGCCCAAGGCTAGACCGCGCGTCTCGTCGAAATATTCGGCGATCGGACCGGGGCCCGCGACGACCGTTCCGGATTGTTCAACGAGAACCGGCGTTTGCCCGGCCGGATCGAGGATGAGGAAATCCCGTCTGCGCTCGAACGCTTTTTCTTCGATGAGTTCCGGCCTGATGCCATATTCGGCCAGGAGCAAGCGGACGAAACGCGAATGCGGGCAGAGGGGATGATGATAAAGCGTGATCATTCGGATTCATGTTCGGGAGAAATCGGAACGATCGGGACGGACAACTGCGGTAGCGAAAGGTGTATGCAAACCGGCGTGGCACCGTTCGGGCCATGGAAGGAGAAATCCCAACTTAAGGTAAAAACTTGGTAAACGCCGCGTTTTCGCGGCCGCGTCCGAGCCGATGTGTCGCCCTATCACTTACCGCGGTCAGCGTCTTTCAAAACCGCGGCGGGAGGTGCTGCCACGCGCGGATTAGGTTCACGAGCGGCGACGGCGAGGTTTTGATTGGCCCGTGAGAATTTGGAGGGAGTTTGGTGGGATTTTGCGGACCAATCGTACCAAAACGCATGGCCCGCCCCGTTTGCAAGTGATTTTGCGATCTGGTCTTGTCAGTCCGCGACAACGTATCCGGTCTCGGGACCATGGTCCTGGCCAAGATGGAGATCCGCGCATCCCGGTCCTCATAAATTTCACGGCGTCAAGGCGCCACATTTGGTGCCAGGTTTCCAGGACGCCGGTCGACGGTTAGGCCATCTCGTTTTCACCACCAGCAAACATCGTTGGCTTTTGCGTTTCGCAAACGCTCCACCTATCTCGTCATGCAGGCGCCGTGGCGCTGGGATTGAATGTTTCCTTACGCCGCAACACGGCCCAGGCGACGCGGGCGAGCTTGTTCGCCAAGGCGACGACAACGGCGTTCTTGTGCACCCTCGGAGTAAGCGCACGCAACCATCCTCCGAGCAGAGTCTCGCTCTTGCAAAGCGTCGGAAGAACAGCCCTGGCGCCGTGGATCAGCAGCTTGCGAAGATAACAATTGCCTCGCTTGCTAATTCCGGCGAGGCGGGGCTTGCTACCTGTTGTGATCTGCCGCGGCACAAGGCCAAGCCACGCGGCAAGGTCGCGTCCGCGCGCGAATGTCTGGCCCTCGCCGATTGCGGCGGAAAGAGCCGTCGCGTTCAGCACGCCGATGCCGGGGATGGCCGCCAGGCGCCGGGCGGCGTCATCGCTCTTCGCGTGTGCTGCAAACTCATCATCGAAGGCGGCGATGCGCCGGTCGAGGACCCGCCATTCTTCCCGCATGTCCTCGATCAGCATGCGCAATCGTGGGCTGACCGCGAGACCTTGTTCCTCGCGCAGCATCGCATCGAGCTCGCGTTCGAGATTGCGCCGCCCCTGGGCGATGACGGTGCCCCGCTCCAGGAGAATGGCGCGCAACTGATTGATCAGGGCCGTGCGCTCCCCCACCAGCCGGTCACGGGCGCGATGCAGCGTCTGCATGTCGAGCTGCGCTTCGCTCTTCAACTCGACGAAACGCATCGCCGGCCGGGTCGCCGCCTCGGCGATCGCCTCCGCATCCCGGCCGTCGTTTTTCTGGGCCTTAACGTAGGGCCGCACATATTCCGGCGGCATCCGGCGCACGTCGTGGCCTTGCGCCTCGGGAAGACGGCCAAGATGATGGGCGCCGCGGCAGGCCTCCATCGCGATGATCCAAGCCGGCAGGCTTTGAGTGAACCCAACGATGCTCGCCGGCCGCATGCGCCGCCGTTTGACGACCGCGCCCCGGCCATCCAGCCCCACGAGGCTACAGCTATTCTTGCCAAGATCAATTCCGAGAATCGCAATCTGCATTTGACTTCTCCCGTCCTTCGAATCGCCAGCAATCATAACGCGGCTGGCCGAAGGGGCGGGCTATCCCATAAGTTTCACGTGAAACATTTCGGTAAGACTTGGGCCAAGAACCTTACACGGCCGAAGACGGCGACCATCTTCTTCGATCATGTAAGACCGATCGATTTTTTGGTGCAATTCCAGAGGCGCGGCGGCGGCGCCTCGATGGCCGAGCCCATTACCGGAAAGCATCCCCGATGTAAGGTTCGCTCGAATCAAGCGGCCGTAAACGAGGGAATATTTTTGCACCGGAATTACGTACCAAGAAAGCCCTTGAAACTCAAAGGCCTAATTTTGGTGCAGAATTCTTGATATCTGCACGTTAAGTGCAAATGGCGCTGTCATCGGTATGTTCGCTGCCGACCGAGGATTTCGATGCCGTACTCGGCCGCGCCGGCCATCATGCGTGCTGGATCGAGCGGTTTGCCTGGCGCCGACGGAAGCGGCGGCCCAGACGCAGCATGCCCTAGGTCCTCAAACGCCGATCCGACGCGGTGGCAGTTTGGGATCGAGTACCTTTCGGGCACTCTCGGCACCACTTACCGGCAGACAGGTGGGATCTAATAGCCCGACCTGCACTAGCACAGCGGCCTGATCCCAGTAGATGTGCTCATGCGAAATCTTCCCTTCCTTGAAACCGACGATGACGGTGACCGCCATCTCAACGTGTTTTCCCGTGGGTGGGACACCAGGCATGAGCCAGTCAATTGGCGTCGTGTGGGTAAAGCTGATGAAGAGTTCTTCCACCACCTGATCGTGCCCAACGGTACGCGACACGTTCGTCATCTTCACATCCGGCGGAAAAAACTTGCCTACAAGATGGTCCCGATAGAATACCCGCACGCCTTCGCGACCCACGCCTCCGGCCATGGTCGGCACGTGATTGAGATGGGGATCGTCGGTCATCGTGTCCATCGTCGTTTCGAGATCCCCGTTGAGTTCTGCACTAACGTGCTTCTGGAACAATTCGATCATTGCTTCCTGTTCTTGTGAAAAAACGGCCATTAGCGCTCCTTTCGAAGTTTTTGGATACTACGAAGTCGGCGGCGAGGGTGCGGCGCCATCGGCGTTGTAACGAACTGATGGAGTGCCGGATAGGGTCGATACCAGGCTGCTCAAGCGCGCCTTTATTAGACGAAGTAATTTCGCGGTGTGCAAATTTCTTGATGGGGTGGACGGCCCCCGCTCCCCGGCATCGATGTGCCATAAATTGGTCGCCGGTGAACGCCACAACTGAGAGGAGCCGTCCACCATGCATATTATCACCATCGGTCTCGATCTTGCCAAGCACTGGTTTCAGGTTCACGGCGTCGACGCCGCCGGAAAGATCGCCGTCAAACGACGGCTGCGCCGGACAGAGGCCGGCGCGTTTTTCCGCGCCCAAGAACCCTGCCTGGTTGGCATGGAAGCCTGCGCGACGGCGCACCATTGGGCGGGCGAGCTGATCGCGCTGGGGCATGAGGTGAAGCTCATGCCTCCGGCCTATGTGAAGGCTTAACGTCAAGCGCAACAAGAACGGCGCGGCCGACGCCGAGGCGATCTGCGAAGCGGCGACCCGCCCCTCGATGCGTTTCGTTCCTGTCAAAAACGTCGATCGGCAATCGGTGCCGATGATGCATCGGGCGCGCAATCTGTTGGTCCGTCGGCGGACCATGCTGGTCAACGCGCTGCGCGCGCATCTGGCCGAATTCGGGGTCATCGCGCCGCAGGGTCTCCGCCATGTCGAACGGCTGGTCGCGGCGACCGAAGAGAACAATGCCGGTCTTCCGGAACTGGCGCGGTCGATTCTTCGGCTCGTCGTGGCGCGGTTGAATGATACGCAGGCCAAAGTCCGGCAGATCGAGGTGAAGCTGGCCCGATGGCATCGGAGCAATCGGGTCAGCAAATTGCTGGCAACCGTTCCAGGCGCCGGCATCATGGGCGCAAGCGCCATTGCAGCCGCGGTCGCCGGCCCGGGCCTGTTCCGGTCGGGACGCGCGTTCGCGGCCTGGCTCGGCATGACGCCGCGCCAGAACTCTTCGGGCGGCAAGGAGCGCCTGGGGCGGACCAGCAAGCGCGGCGACAAATACATCCGCTGTCTGCTCGTGGCGGGGGCCGTCGCCATTCCGCGGCATGCACGCAATCGCGCGACAAGGGACGCCGCATGGGTGCGTGCGCTTCTGGCGCAAAGGCCGGCCAAGGTGGTCGCGGTCGCGCGCGCCAACAGGACCGCCCGCATTGTCTGGGCCCTCATGGCGCGTGGCGAAGCCTGCCGAGCCAAGGAGATCGCCGGGCGCGCGGCCTGAAAGGTTGCCAGTCCCGCAAGTTTGCGAGGGTGAAGAGGACGTGATGGCGAAACGGTCGAGCCGTGGATCGGGAAGACCCGGATAATTCAACTGTAAAAGACTGAATTTGAGCTTTCAGTCACTGCCGCGAGAAATCGCAACCTGCCATTCCTCTCATGGCGGCGAGTTTGGCGAGCGGATCGATTCCGTCAAGGACGCGAGCCGCGCTCGCGCCGGCGAAGCCGGTGCCATAGCCCGTTGCTTGCAACGGGCGTTCTTCCGAACGCCCTATGGCATCCTTGCCAGAATCAACTCCGCCTCGCCGATAATGCTTGGCCCGTGCGATGAATGGCGAAATCTGACGTTGACCGGTGGATCAAATCCCAACTTTTACACGAAAACGCTCGCGGATATGAGCAAGAAGCGCCATGTCCTTGCACGGGCGTTCGCTTGCGGGGCGGTTTTTCCAAGCGAAATAGCCGCTCTGGCTGACTGCGAGAACCTCGCAAAGGCGCGCGGCCGGGAATTCGGCTTTCTTCGCATCGACGAATGAAAACCTCATCGCCTTCCCTCCTTGGCGAAAAAAGCCGCGGCCTTCTTCAGGATCTCGCGTTCCTGCCGGAGGATTTCATTCTCCTTGCGCAGGCGTGCGGGCTCCTTGCCAACATCCTCCTGCGGGCCCTCGAGCAAATCCGCCTGCTCGCGCTCGGATCGCCACCGGCTCAAAGTCGATTTCGCTATGCCAGGATCATCCGCAACCCGCTCAACGCTGCGCCCGCTGGTCATCGTCAGCCGCACAGCCTCGCGTTTGAACTCATCCGTGAAACGCCTTTGTTTGTTCCCGCTCATCGCCACCTCCCCTATCCTTCCTAGGGGATGGCTCTCCACTTTTGCCGGGCAAGTCCACAGGCAAGGCCAGTTCTTTCGTTAGCCGGTCTTGCCGCGTGTGGAAAACCCGTTCCGAACGACCGCGCGCTTGCGGCGAACAGGCTGCGATATGTTCGACGCCCAGATGATCCAAGGCGCGCCCGACCTGCGTCAGGCACGTCCGATCGACCTTGCCGCCAGCCTCCGGCGTGTGAAAATAATGGCTGCCCCGATCCGTGTAGAGGCTCAGCGGCAAGCCATGCCGTCCAAACACCTCGTTCAGCGCGCGAAATGTCGAAGCCGTGCCCTCCTCCTCAACCAGAAAGGCCGAATAGATTGCGCTGGTCGCGTCATCCATCGTGACGATGAGATCGCACGCCGGCTGGCCGCCGAGCCATTCGTGCCGCGATCCATCCTGATGCAGCATCATGCCCGGCAGAGGCCGGCGCGGCCGCTTGCGCCGGTGCGCGCCGCGCTTCTTCGCCTTCGCCAATAGGCCTTTCGACTGCAGGAACCTCTTCGTCCAGGTGTAGCCCCAGGCGAATTGGTGATCGCGCGCCAGATGCTCGTGAAAATGCTTCACCGTAAAGCCCGCGTAACGCGTATTGTAAAGCGCTTCCACCTCGGCCCCGCGGTCGCCCGGAACCCGCTTGCCGGAGGCCTTGCCCAGCCGCCGGTCGAGAAGCCCGGCATCGCCAGCGTCCTCGTGCCGCTGGCGCCAGCGCCGGAACGTCCGCTCACCGGCCCCCAAAAGCTCCGCTGCTTCCAACTGGCTGAACTCCGCCGCCTCGTAACGGCTCAAAATGCTCAAAAACTTGATCATCCGCACACCCTGTCGGGCTTCCCGTCCGGCGCATCCCAACCCCCAAAGGGTGGGAAACTTACTGGACATATCATGTGCTACCGACAGTCCGACTCTTAAGGGTTGCCACGCAAGTAGTCTTTATGCTAGACTTAACAAAACGGGATGTTTTGGTATTGTGTTAAGTAAATGGACTTTCGTTTACTGATTATCAAGATTGGTCAATCGCTCACAGCCAACGGCGTCAAAGGGACACTCCAACGCGTGTTCAGGTCCCTTCGCAACGAGAAACTGGCTGACGCGTTCGACGTAAAATACGGGACCGACACCGCCGGGAAAATCTCACTTTGGCGGCTGGATGTGAAATCCAAGAACGCCCGGTATGGAAGCCGCTATCAGACGATAGCGGCAGAGGTGATTCGGTCGAGCATCCGCCGTATCGAAGTCGACCATTCTTCTTGCGCCTTCGTCGATCTGGGGTGCGGAAAAGGACGTCCCTTGATCATTGCCGCCGAGCTCGGGTTTGCCCGGGTGATCGGTGTTGAATTTGCGCCAGAGTTAGCCGATGTGGCGAAGCATAATCTTCAAAAGCTAAATATTGGGAATGCAACAATTATCCACGGTGACGCGGCCGAGTACCAGTTCCCCGACACTAACCTGATTCTTTACATGTACAATCCCTTCTCCGCCGATGTCATGGCGAAGGTGATTGACAGGCTCGGGGAATTCTACGCCAAGCATCCTCACCGGCAGATATTCGTTATTTACCAACATCCGCTGTGTCCGAACGTCATCGATCGTGCGCCGTTTCTTCAGCGATTCGACGTCGTCCAAGGCGAGCCGGCGTTGATTTGGAGGCGCCGCGGTTAGCGGCGTGGGTGGGCGGATGAGCTTCGACGTCGATGACGCTATCATCGAGATCGATAAGAGAGTGAGGACGGTGCGCGCCTTTGCGGAGGTCGATGAGCTGAAGGACTTCTGGGCAAGCTGCGCTACTCACCGCGATGCGGATTTCGATTTTTATCTTTTCTATCTACGCAATTCTCCGGAAGTTGTGCGGCCGCACGTGATCGGCCTCTACCGCGACGGACGGCCTCACGCAATGCTGGCGGGCCGGCTGGAGAAACGAGGCGTGGACATAAGGCTTGGTTACATGCGCCTCATCAAGCTCGGACTTCGTGCATTGACATTTATGTATGGAGGCGTGCTGGGCGACATCTCCTCGGCCGCGGACGCCAAGGATGTTATCTTGTGCATTGAGGAGTTGCTGCGGGCGGGCGAAGCCGATGCGGCGTTCCTGGAATATCTTCCTGTCGACTCGCCGCTATATGGTTGCGCACGTTCTCTCCCGAACCAGGTGCGCGTCAATCATTTCGCCAAATCATGTATTCACCACATAAGAAATCTGCCACGCGGTGAGTCATTTCTGCAAAGCCTATCATCGAACCAACGCCGTAACCAGAAGCGGCGAGTGCGGCGACTTGCGGAGACATTTGGCGATAGGGTGCGGATCGAATGCTTCCATGATGCAAGCGCTCTGCAGCGACTGACGGAGCACGCCGAGTCAATAGCCGGAAAATCGTACCAGCGCAGCCTTGGGGTTGGCTTTGCAAATACTCCAGAGATGCGCAAGCGGCTCGATCTGGAGGCGCAGAAGATGTGGCTGCGCGCCCACATACTCTATCTCAACGATCAACCGTGTTCATTCTGGATTTGTTCATACTATAATGGCACTCTCTATAGTGACTTCATGGGGTTCGACCCGGAATACAGCAAATATGAGCCGGGAATGTATTTGGTGATCAACGTTATCGAAGAAATATGCCGCGAAAATCAAACTCAGAAGGCCGCGCGGATTGATTTTGGCATCGGCAACTCTGTGTGGAAATCCATTCTTGGCAACCAAAGCTGGCACGAGGAGTCGGTATGCATCTTCGCGCCGACGGCTACCGCTGTTGGTGTCAATTCCCTTCAAACCTTCGTTGCGGCAATTGATCGTGCGGGGCGGGCTATCTTGCGACGGGGCAACTTACTGCCCCGTGTGAAGCGGGCATGGCGCAGCCGTATCGCGCGCGGGTAAACGTCCTGCCCGCACAGTTCGCGGAAAAATTCAAGTTTTGACCAATAGCGGAATCTTGTATGGATGGACAACATAGCCGTCGAAACGTCATCTAGTGCGCCACTGCGAATAGTCACTTCGATTGCTCAATGAAGAAGCAAAAAAATCGATGTCGGCGTCGCGATGCGATTGTTGGAAGGTCCAAAATTGCCTGAACGGCTCAATTTCATCCCAGGTCTCAAGAACTCTAATCTGAGTGGAAATGGACAATTTGTGGTCACGTCGGCAGTCATTGTCCCGGTGGCGATCCCCATGGCAATGGACAGAATCACGGCGCGGAATACGACTTCGATGGCGGTCACAGAACCGGCGGACAGCGCTCCCACCTTCAAAGGGCTTTGGGTCAACGCCCTCAGAACCTCCGCTAGTCTTACCGCGTGGATGACGTAAAACAATCTTGGAGCGGGGCAAAGTCCTGTCCCAGGTCAAAAGATTATGGCGCGCACGCGGCAGCGGCCGGGACCCCTGCCGGAGACTGATCCGGATGTGGTCCGGGAGGGCGGGTCGAAAGGTGACTATTCGCAGCCGGCTGCCTAATGGCTCGATTCAGTCAGATTGATGGGTATAGATGCTTGAGTTTAATCCGAGCATCGGCTGTGGTGAATTGCCAGTCGGCCTTGGCGTGGTTGGCATTGCGATCGTCCTCCCAAGCTGCGATTTCTTTGATGAGGGTCTGTTTATCCGGGATGCGGCGATCGAGGCACTGGGACGAAAGGACGCCGAGTTCGGACTCCGCCATATCGAGCCAACTGCCGTGCTTAGGCGTGTAGTGCCATTCGAACCGTTCGGCCAACCGCCTTGCTTCGGCGGCGGGAAAAGCTTCATAAAGCGAAGCCTTGGTATGGGTGTTTAGATTGTCTTGCACCAGAACGATTTTCTTGGCGTTCAAGAAGTGGATATCGGATAAATCCTTCAAGGCGTGAGCATAATCCACCCCGGTGTGGCGATCCGTGACTTTGACATGGCGCCAGCCTTCGAGCGGCGCGAACATCATGAAGAGATTGGCCGTGCCGTTTTCAACACATCGGATATATCCGATGTGTCATATGCGCTCATATTCGTAATCGAACCTGGCTGGCTGCCCCGCTTTCATCTGGATCGGAACGCGCGTTTCAGCAATCAATTGCTTCGAGGTCTCATCCAAGCAAACCAGAGGAATATCGGGATCGCGCGGCCGCGTGTACACGGGAAGCCACGTCTTCCATGGCTGCTACGAAAGCGCTGTTGGCCTTCGGCGGGATGACCCATTGTTGTTTCAGATGCGGCTTAAGAATGTTTTTTTGAGAGTGCGCCCAATTGTGCTGTCGCTGGCGCGATCAACGATGTTCAGTTCTACGACCTTGTTCTCCAGTAACCGTAACGTCCAGCGTGCGCGGCCCTTGGGAGGTTCGGAACAAGCCAAGGCAATCAGCTTGGCTTCCTTCTCGCCATCGAAAATTCTGGGAACGGCAGGCGTGACGCGTGGCTTGCGGCTCAACACGGCCTCGAGGCCTTCTTCCAACAGTTGTTTGCGCACCCGGTAAACCATGGATGCACTGGTCTCCAGAGCCTCGATGATTTCGTTGTCGCTCCATCCTTCGCCGGCTTCCGAGACGTCCGCCTTCAACAAGATCCGCGCCTTCATCAGTCTTTGCGCCGGGCCGCTCCCTTTCCGGATCAGCGTTGCAAGCTGTTCACGTTCGCCGTCGCTCAACCGCACAACATATTTCTTTACGATAATTTCTTTCGCAGCCATGATCGCCTCCATCGCTCGGGTCGCGACAGAAGCAAATCATCAAATCCTTTCAAATTAGCTGAAGCGACCCACTAGATGATGTTTTCGACGGCTATGTTGTCCATCCATACAAAATTCCGCTATTGGTAAAAAATTGAATTTTCCTGCGAACTGTGCAGGCGGGACGTTTACCCGCGCGCGATACGACTGCGCCATGCCCGCTGCACGCGGGGCAGTAAGTTGCTCCGTCGCAAGATTGCCCGCCCCGCACGATCAATTGCCGCAACTAAGGTTTGAAGGGAATTGACACCAATAGCCGCAGCCGTCGGCGCGAAGATGCATACCAACTCCTCGCGCCAGCTTTGGTTGCCAAGAGCGGATTTCCATTCAGAGTCGCCGATGCCAAAATCAATCCGCGCGGCCCCCTGATTTCCATCCTCGCGAAGTATTTCTTCGATGACACTGATCGCTAGATGCATACCAGGCCCATATTTGGCGTATTCCCGATCGAACCCCATGAAGTCACCATAGAGAGTGCCATTGTAGTATGAACCAATCCAGAATGAACACGGTTGATCGTTGAGATAGAGTATGTAGGCGCGCAGCCACTTCTTCTGTGCCTCTAGCTCAAGCCGCTTGCGCATCTCAGGAGTATTTGCAAAGCCAACCCCAAGGCTTCGCTGGTACGATTTTCCGGCTATTGACTCGGCGTGCTCCGTCAGTCGCTGCAGAGCGCTTGCATCATGGAAGCGTTCGATCCGCATCCTATCGCCAAATGTCTCCGCAAGTCGCCGCGCTCGCCGCTTCTGGTTATTGCGTTCACGCGACGATAAGCTTTCTATCAATGACTTACCACTCGCCAGAGTTCTTATTCGGTGAATATGTGATTCTGCGAAATGGTTGATGCGCACCGGGTTCGGGAGAGAACGCGCCCAATTGTATAGCGGCGAGTTGACAGGAAGATATTCCAGAAACGCCGCATCGGCTTCGCCCGCCCGCAGCGACTCCTCAATGCACGAGATAACGTCCTTGGCGTCCGCAGCCGCGGAGATGTCACCCAGCACGCCTTCATACATAAATGTCAATGTACGAAGTCTGAGCCTGATGAGGCGCATGTAACCAAGCCTTATGTCCACGCCTCGTTTCTCTAGCCGGCCCACCAGCATTGCGTGAGGCCGTCCGTCGCGATAGAGGACGATCACGTGCGGCCGCACAACTTCAGGAGAATTGCGTAGATAGAAAAGATAAAAATCGAAATCCGCGTCGCGGTGAGTAGGGCAGCTTGCCCAGAAGTCCTTCAGCTCGTCGAGCTCCGCAAGGGCGCGCACTGTTCTCACTCTCTTTTCGGTCTCGACTGTGGTCATGATCTGAATATAGCCTCGTCAGGTATGTTGCGGCAGGATAGTCCCCGTTCTCTCAGCCCCGCGGACAGCGCCCCCACCTTCAAAGGGCTTAAGGTCAACGCCCTCAGATCGTCCGCTAGTCTTACCGCGCGGATGGCGAAAGCAATCTTGGAGCGGGGCAAAGTCCTATCCCAGGTCAAAAGATTATGGCGCGCACGCGGCAGCGGCCGGGACCCCTGCCGGAGACTGATCCGGATGTGGTCCGGGAGGGCGGAAAAAAGTTTTGTCCCGCTTCTATACGAAAGGATAGCGAAAGACAGAAGCGCCGGCAATCCGCACGTCGCGCAACGACGATCACTTTGTCGGCTTGAACGATCCCGAATGCGTTCCAGGCGCAAGGCCTCCCTCGGAGTGCCGGCGCGCCGGCGGTCATCGTTACGAACGACATGAGCTCGCCGGTTCTCGGTGATCATTTGTATCGTTGCCGGCCCGCCATCAAGGGGACTGAGGCGTTTCAAAACCAAGTTCGCGCGCCTTCGCCGCTGGATCTGGCACCGGATCGAACGTTGTCGAGGCTCGAAAGATTACCTTGTAGCGCACACGCAGACGCCGGAGGGCAAGCCGCAACCGGTTGTTCATCAGCGGGTGTATCAAGGTTGGCCATGGCAACTGACGACGCCACTTGTTTACCATGAACTCATAGGCTTCCACGTAGTCCGGTCCGATCAGTCGTCCACCTTTGCAATTGTGAATCGCCGGCACGTCCACGATATAAGCAGACTTGCCTTGCGCGTAGGCCGTAAGAACGATGTCAGTCCCATAGAGGTGGAATCTGGGGAGTTCCGGATCAAAGCTCACATTTGCGCCACGCCGGATGATGAGCAAGAGCTCGTCGAGGCTCGCTACTGCCACGGGATTGCTGAATGGGCGACCGCAGAGACGGCCTAGCCCGGAATCCCACAGATGGCCGCACCAACTCCCGTCGGCCCTAACCGCGGCCAAGCCAGCGACGGCCCATTCCGGGTCGGTTTTTGATAACCGGTCAATCTCTCTCTCAAGCTTGGCGAACCAACCGCGTGGCAGATAGACATCCTGATGCACGAAGATCAAGAATTCCGCATAGGCCTCACGCATCACCATCGCGTAGGCTGCCGAAGCACTCGCTGTGTTGCAGAGCACCAGCAGCGGGATGTCGTAAGTGGCAATGTCGGGCGAACTGCGAAGATCGCGGGCGAACGTCGCCGCATCGTTGACAACGCTAAATATCTGAAATGTATGATGTAGTGTCATAATGGAGAACCTGGATATCACGCCAACATGCTTGTAGCAAACGAAGCTCGTTAACGAGCGGTTTGAACACGCATGAGAGATGCGGGTAGCAGAAAACTCGCGAGGCGCAAAAGGAGATTCCCAATAGAGCGAATATTCTTCCAATAGCGTCAGCTTCCTTCGCGCCATCAGTTCGGGTCACGACCATCTCGCCCCGCTTGCGCATGGCCTCCTTGTCAACGCCCAGTCTCAACCGGGTGTGGTTCGCGTAAACGGCGGTACGCGCGGCATCCTCGGCATGCCGATTTTCAATTCGAACACCTTCTCATCAACTTCGTGCGGCAGGCGGCGGCGCTCCGCAGACAAAATCGGCCCGCGACGCCTTCGTCGACGGGCCGATAAGGAAGTTGCTGATAAGGAGGTTATGGGGATATGGAACCCCCGGTCGTCATATTGTAGTTGTTGGAGAACTGCCATCCGGCATACGAATTAGGATAGAACCAATAATAAGCGGCGGTATCGTCTATATAGTTGTCATGCGCCACCCCCGCATTCTGAAGGCCCCCGGCATGGACCAGGGCGGACATGGAGAGGAGGGCCGAGGGCACCGGCAAGCTGGCACCGGGCGCCGCGGCTATCTCGACGTTGTACGCGTATGTTACATTTTTGACGAGACCGGTGCCGCCGGAAGCAAACTGGTATCCTTCTCCGGCCGATGCTTCCCGGGTTTGATAGCTGGTGTTGTACTCGACATCGACGGACAGAGAGTCCGTAAATGTTTCAAGCTGGAGATAGTTGAGATGGGCGCCCGCTCGCATTGCGCCTCCCTGGATGAGGTTATACTTGTATACGAGCGAATAAGGGCCGCCGCCGGAGGTACCTAGCTCCAAGACGTGTTGAGGGAAATGTTTAAGCCAATTGTAGGTAAGGGTCGTCGTTCCTCCGCCGCTCGCGCTGACAAGCGTCGATCCACCCCCCGCGCCGGCGCCGTTGATGATATTGTATGAGACGGTCAGGTTCGGCGAGGTGGCGTCGGCGTAGATAGCCGCTCCGCCGTTGAGGTGGGTTAGATTTTGTCCCGCGAATAAGCTGCTGATGACCGTGGGATTTGGGGAATTGACAAAGAAGATTGCCGCCCCGCCGTGTAAAGAGAAATCGACGCCGGAGATCACCACATTGCTTGTACTATCGACGCGAACATAGGGCGGCATTGCCGTCGTGTTCACGGTGATGCCGGGGCCGCTCAGACACTGCCAATCGGTCAGCGTCGCCGACGACGGGACACCTACCGGAAAGTCTATGCCGGCAACACTCCAGGGAGGCCGCTTCGCATAGCCCGCGAGCAATGCGGGGCGCTGGGGCCCCAATGTTGGTATCCGCTGCGGCGGCGCGCATTGTGCGTGCGCTGAAAACGGCGTTTGCGCGGTTACAAACATCAGAAGCATCAACGCGGATCGCGTTTTTCCTAGTAGCCGGGCTTTCATTTTTTCCCTCCAGGCAAACGTGTTTGGACACGATGGTCCGGCAGGGAAAACTCCGCGGCGACCGCCGCTAGGAGGCACACCGCCCGATAGACGATATAATTGGTCATGATCACCCTGTTTTTCTCCGTGGTTGCAGATAGTTAGCGATACTTGATGGCAACGTATCACCGTTATCCTGGGCAGGTCTTAGGGGTGGCGTGTGCGTTATGTGGCACCCACCACACAATGAGCATAAGCCTTGCCTTTCCGGCGTAATGAGGTCTTCTCAGGGACAAGAAGGGGGAGATCACGTGGTTGTGTTTAGCCCGGAGCGGGGCGCGGAAGGCCAAGATTTGGCATACAAGCGACGAAACCGCGGTACTTGCGTGACGCCTCGCTGCGGCCTCTCCTGGTTGGCGATTACATACTGTATAATTTTATACAGACTTCGATACAGACGTTTTAGTGCCGCCGCGGGAGTATGAGGCCGGTAAGGAGACCACCATGACGAAGAATAGCACCGAGCCCGCGGATGTCGCCGCCGACGTCGTGCTTTTCGGCGATGGCTTCTGGGCCCATGATGATGCGACAAAGACCTGCCGGGAGTTTACCCTTGAGGGGATAGGAGAACCATCCAATGGTTATGCCCCGAAGCAAAGACGGGAACACCCTTGCCACGGCCGGCGCGGAAATGGAGCAAGGCCGGCGATCGTCGCGGCGCCGGCGACTGAACTTTTGGACCGTCCCCGTCGCCGCCCATTTGCGGCGCAAGGCAAATTGCGTTTCCTTGGGGAGGCGGACCGCGCCGCGGGCGGCGCCGGAGCGACCGGCGCGATCGTGCGCCGCGAGGGGCTTTGCGCGGCGGCCCTGCCGGACCGGCGGCGTCGGCGCGCCCGGGCGGGGAGTGTCAGCAATTTTGTGTGCGGGGCTGGTTCGACGCTCATGCCGCGAAGAACCTGCCTTCAAAGATGATGGCGGCGGAATTCGCGCCATCGCGGCGGGACAGCCTCGCAACGCTCGCCCGCGGCTTCCAAATCCCAGCCGGAAACGGGGCGTCAAAAACCCGCCAGAGCCGCCGCGCAAACCCACCGCCGCCTGGATCAAACCATGCTTATCTGGATGGTTGACATTTAGGTTTCCCATCTGACCGCTTCCTTGGAAACCGAGCGTCGTCAGCGTGGCACTCAGCCTGAGCGGCATCGGTTTGTTCGGTTTCGGCCTCTATCGCTTGCTGGCATCGTGAACAAACCGGAGTGAAGCTGACGCCGGGTGCGCCAATGATTGTTCCATCCTTAAGCCTCGTTCCCCATCGGACGTCGCCGCTCATTAATGGCTCGCCTTCCGGCCATTGGTGAGGCTGTAGGCCAATCCATGATTTAAAGCGTCCCCAAAATTGTCCACTGAGCAGCTCGCCAAGTTTCGTAGCCATTTGTCACCCATCCCGATAAGCATGGATCAAACCTGCAACCCAAAGGCTCGCAATCAAGCTTAAATTCAAATCCCGGCTGTCGCAAAGGCGTTGCCACGTTCCGATCCGTATCAACGAACTTGCATAAGAGCCTGACTCAAAAGACAACTATCGCGCGAGTCGTCTGACCGCGATCTGGATGCAGGCCAGTGTGACGAAGGCGGCGAGGGTTAGGCCGAGATTTTCGTAATCCTTGGCGATGCGGCGATTCCGGCCGAACCAAGAGAAAGTCCGCTCGACGACCCAGCGGCGCGGCAAGACGACAAAGCCCTTTAGGTCGTCACCGCGCTTGACGATTTCGAGGTGCAGCACCGGAACTTTGGCAACGGCGGCTTCGACTTGCCACGCGTTGTAGCCATTGTCCGCCCAGACCAGTTCGAGCCAGGGAAAGCGGTTGCGGATCTTGTCGAGGACAAGCGTTGCACCGTCGCGGTCCTGGATGCCTGCGGAATGAACGATGGCCCGTAGCGGCAGGCCTTCGGTATCGACAAGGGCGTAAATCTTGCGTCCCTTGACCTTCTTACCGGCATCATAACCTACCTCGCCATCAAAACCGCCCCCTTTTCCGCCGCCTTCAGCGTCTGGCTGTCGATGACAGCTGCCGTGGGGCTCGCCTCTCGCCCGAGTTGCTCGCGCAAAGTCATGTGCAGCTCTTCCCAGATGGCCTCCCACACGCCGTCCTTCTGGAACTTGCGGAAAATATTGTAGACCGTCGAGCGCGGCGGAAATTCGTCGCGCGGCAGATAGCGCCAAGGGCAGCCCGTGCGAAGCAGGTAGAAGATCGCGTTCATCGCCGCCCGCATATCGGTCTTGCGTGGCCGCCCGCCAGGCAAGGCTTCGGGAATCAAAGGCTTCAGCCGCTCCCATTCCGCATCCGTCAAATTGCTCGGATAGAGATCTTCGTCACGCCAATAGATCGCTCGCTGCTCTTTCGTCCACATCGCAAATCACCGCATCAGTTGCACATGATGCGGTAAATCATGCAACCATCCCGCGTGCAATACCCTTTTGAGACAGGCTCTAAGAACTTCAAGAAAGGTCATTGGCTTCTGCGACTTTGGCAATGGCGCCGGGACATTCCGCGATGCCTGTGACGGCCGTCTTCCACATCCTGCGTCCGCGCTTGTTGGGTGTATCCCCCTCTCGCTTGTTGCCGTTCCGTGGCTTGCCGCCTATATATGCCTCGTCGACCTCAACGATCCCGTTTAGTAAATCGGATTGCTCTCGATCAGTTGCCATCGCGACGCGGATGCGATGCATCATGCTCCAAACCGTCAGGCGACGGATACCTTGGTCACGTGAAATCTGATAAGCGCTCGCGCTCTTCTTCGCGTTCAGCATGAGTGCGATTAACGGGAACCACTTGCGAAGCGGCATATGAGTGCCGTGAAAGAGCGTGCCGGCCGTCACAGAGACGGCACGGGTGCACTCGCGGCACTGCCGGCGTTGATTACCACGGTCGCCGCTCACGTGCCGCCCGATGTTCTCGCTCTTACGATATGGGCACACCGGTTGCCCATGCCATCGCACCTTTTCAAGGTAGTCAATCGCCTGTTTGCCGGTCTGGAAGGATTGAAAGAGATCCGGGCGTTCATGGACCCACCGTTTCGTTCGATACGTTACCGTTCCAAGATCGCGGACTACATAAAGTCCAAAACCGCCATTCCGTTTTTCTTATCGGCTTGCTACCGAACCGTCTCCCGGCAAGCCGATGTCTATTCCGTTGCCGTCCGTTCTCGAAGTTGATGCACTTGTCGCCGCGACCCGGCAAATGAGTTTAAGATTTTTCCATTTCTAGAGCCATTGCGTGGCTGCTGAAACCCATCGCTCTCAGAATTCGCATGAGCGCCGGAGATGATCTAAGACTAAGGGCGAATTTCTCGCGTGTTGACGCTCATGCTAATGTTGGCGGGATGAAGAAGCCAGCCCCTATCGAGAGCCTTGGCGAAACGCAAGCGCGCCGCGAACACGCGCGGCTCGGGGAAGAAATCGCCGCGCATGATCGGCGCTATTACACCGAGGATTCTCCAACGATTTCGGACGCTGGTTACGACGCGCTGCGGCGGCGCTATGAAGCGATCGAAACTGCCTTTCCGGCACTCGCAACGCCGGATTCGCTCACCAAAAAGGTTGGCGCCGCGGCTTCTGAGAAATTCGCGAAAGTGCGCCATCGCGTGCCGATGCTCTCGCTCGCCAATGTGTTCCGTGACGAGGAGGTGGCGGATTTTGTTACGCGCGTGCGCCGGTTCCTTGGGTTTAGCCCCGAAGCGCCGCTCGCCATCACGGCGGAACCAAAGATCGACGGACTCTCATGCTCGCTGCGCTACGTCAAAGGTGAACTCGTGGTAGCGGCCACGCGCGGCGATGGCTTCGAGGGCGAGGACGTCACCGCCAATGTGCGGACCATCGATGAAATTCCAAACGCTCTCGCTGGCGTGGTGCCGGAAATTCTCGAGGTGCGCGGCGAAGTCTATATGATGCACATGGATTTCGCCGCGTTGAACGCGCGGCAGACGCAAGCGGGTAAGACGCTCTTTGCCAATCCGCGCAATGCGGCGGCGGGCTCGCTGCGCCAGCTCGATCCCGCCATCACCGCCGGGCGGCCTCTGCATTTCTTCGCCTACGCCTGGGGCGAGGTGAGTGCTTTGCCCGCCTCGACGCAAATGGGCATGATCGCGGCGTTCGAGGATTTCGGGCTTCCGGTCAATCCGCTTATGGTGCTCTGCCAATCGGCGGACGACCTCATCGCGCATTACCGGCGGATTAAATCGATGCGGGCGCAGCTCGGCTACGACATCGACGGCGTGGTCTATAAGGTCGATAGCCTCGCGCTGCAAGACCGCCTGGGCTTTGTGTCGCGCTCGCCGCGCTGGGCGGTGGCGTACAAGTTCCCCGCCGAAAAGGCGACAACCGTATTGCGCGGCATCGAAATCAACGTCGGGCGCACCGGCGCCCTAACGCCAGTCGCGCGGCTCGATCCGGTGACCGTCGGTGGCGTCGTCGTCGCCAATGCGACGCTGCATAACGAGGACGAGATCGCCCGCAAGGACATTCGCATCGGCGACACCGTGACGGTCCAGCGCGCCGGTGATGTCATTCCGCAAATTCTTGGACCGAGGATCCTCGACAAGCACGACAAAGACAAGCATGAAAAATTGGCAAAATATGTCTTTCCTGAAATCTGCCCCATTTGCGGCTCGGCGGCGGTTCGCGAGATCGACCCCAAGACCGGAGAGGCGGAGGCCGTGCGCCGCTGCACTGGCGGTCTTGTCTGCACGGCGCAGGCGGTCGAGCGGTTGAAACATTTCGCCTCGCGCAATGCCTTCGATATCGAAGGCCTCGGCGACGAGCGTATCGAGCAGTTTTTCAGGGATGGCCTGATCAGAACCGCCCCCGATATTTTCACGCTGCCAGAGCGCGAGCGGCGCGGCATCATCAATCTGAAAGAGCGGGAAGGTTTTGGCGAACTTTCGGTGCGAAATCTCTTTAACGCAATCGAAGCGCGCAGCACGCTCCCCATCAACCGCTTTGTTTATGCGCTCGGCATCAGGCATGTCGGCGAGACCAATGCGCGGCGCCTTGCCCGCCACTTTAAGTCATTCGAAGCGCTGCGCAAGACCGCGCAAGCGGCTCAAAAAGGCTCCGAGGCCCGCGCGGAAATCAACAATATCGAAGGGTTCGGCGAAGTGGTGGCGGAAGCCATCGCCGATTTTTTCGCCGAAAAGCACAATGAGGAGGTTCTCGACGCGCTGCTCAAACATGTGACGCCGTTGCCGATGGAGGCTGTCGCCTCGAAAAGCCCGGTCGCGGGCAAGACGATTGTCTTTACCGGCTCGCTCGAACGGATGACCCGCGACGAAGCCAAGGCGATGGCCGAGCGGCTCGGCGCGAAGGTCGTGGCTTCGGTCTCCAAAAAGACCGATCTCGTCGTGGCCGGGCCTGGCGCTGGTTCAAAACTGGCGAAGGCGGCCGAACTCGGCATTGAAGCGATCAGCGAGGACGATTGGCTGAGGTTGACGGGGCAGGAGGCTTAAAGCGAGTGCCGGTGCGCATTTCAAAAGCCTGCTCTCATCCTGAGAGCGCACGAAGCCTGCGTCTCGAAGGATGAAGCAGATCAATACATTGCGCAAACAGCGGGCGCGAAAGAAATGTGACATAGACTTGCAAATGGCCGCGCCACGATAATGGTGCGAAGCCCTGACGGGCTCGGGCTTCCTCGCGCCGTTTGGCTGTTGGCACGGACTAACTGATACCAACCGCCCTATATTCTGGCCTGGGCGCAAGCTCTGGTTCCGATTGAGGCGATGACGTCAGCTGTGGCCATCGGGGCGTTCCAGGCATCGCAACCCGCATCGCAGCAAGCGGCGAGGATCGCCGCGTAGGTGTCCCGGACGCGGTGACCGAGGCAATGGCCGCGTGGATCGGCCCGGCGCACGGCGGCTTCGTCGGAATCCGCACTATGTACTTGGCCGATCTACATGGGAATCGAAATCTTCGTAAGCTTGCGACGCGATACGGCCGGAAAAATAAGGACGACCAAAAATGCCGGCGTCCGTCCAGGGCCAGTTACCGGGCCAGCGGCTTTCGAGGCCCGGAATCGGCGCTCGGACGATCTGGGCTTCGAGAAAAGCTTGCAAGAAGCACGGCCACGATTCCGGTTAGAAAAATGCCGTCGAATGTTCCTGCTCCACCGATGGACGCGATCGGCGTCCCAAGCCCCTGGATTTTGCCGAGATTGAGCAGGTCGGCCCCGATGAGCGTGCCAAGGCTGCCGCTGATGTAGGCCAACGGCGCGGCGAATTGGCGCGAGAGCAGCAATGATACGGCCGCCGCCGTCACGGATGGAACGAACACAGGCTCGGCGATCCCGAGACCGGAAACCGGCCGGGCCAGGAAGTGGCACGCGATAGCGGCGCCAGCAGTCGCCAGAAGGCGCCGCACCCACAATTGGTTCTTGACGAGCAAATATAAAGACATCAGGCTGGGAATGACCGCGCCGCCGACATTCACGGCAATCACGGTGCCGGGCCATTCTACCAAGACCGGAACCTCATAGCGCATCCCAAAGAACTCGATCTCCTGCCCAGCCAAGACCCGTTGCTCGGGCAATTCGGCGACTGGGATATTGAAATAGCTGCCAACCAGCGAACCGAAAAGAAGAAGCAGGGCCGCACTGGAGCTCACACCGAGGCGCATGTATGCGTAGTGCAGGGCTTCCACCTTGACCAGCACAAGCAAGACGAGAAATATTCCTATGAGGATAGAAAAGAACGGCGGACTAAGCGGCAGATAATGAAGATGGCTCAGGTGCATCGGCGTCTCACCAAGCTTGCAGTCACGCCAAGTGCCGCGCGTGGACGAAAAGCGGCGTGGAAAATGCCATACTAAGATGAGTTTCGCCGCCGGTCACAGCCGGGAACGATGATAATGCTTCCTGGCTCGCTCGCTATCAAGGAGCAACTTCCTGCCGTCCTTTCATTCCGGGATGGAAGCGGCGGACGTAGGTCACGCCGCCAGCCCGCTTCAAAATCGCCCGGCCCGCGGCTCCGGCCGGGAGATCGACGTCGAAGCTCCTGTCCGTCGCGGTTGCCGTATGCCGCGGGGTGTCGGGATTCGTCCACTCGACGATGTCATTCACATGCAGGCCGCCGGGCGCGGTTCCAAAGGCCAGCTTGTCAATTCCGATCCTATGCACTTGCGGATCGCCACCCCACGAGGGAGACGCGAACGAGACAAAGCAGAGTGCCAGCGCCTCCCCTATCCTTATTCTTCGCTCGAACCGGCATCGGAGGCTACTTCAGCTCGCTCACGAGTTCCTCGGCACGCTTTTGATGCCCCTGGAAGATCTTGAGGGCGGTTTCCAGCAAGCGTTTAAGCTGGCTGTTTTGCGCGGCGGGGATGAGCGTCAATTCGAGCGCTCCATTGACGGACTCATGATAGGCGACTTCGTTGTCGGCATAGGCTTTGTCGAAGGCGGTTCCGCTCAATGCCCGCAGCTCTTCCCGCTTTAGGTGCGCCTCCTTGTACATGGATGTGCTGGTATCGTTGCCCTCCGGCGTCAGCTTCAGCTTGTCGAGCAAGGCGAGCACTTTGTTATTCACCGCCAAGTGATCCCGGATCATCTCCTCGGCGTAGGAACGGACCGCCTTGTTGTGCGCCTTCTTCAGCGCGTCAATGGCCTGCTCGATGTCGATCTGCCCCGCCGTGTAGGCAACGTCGGCGATTTGAGGATCGGTGAGTTTTACCGTGCTCTGCGCCATGGCGCTCGCCGCGGCGAAACAAACGGCGGCAGCCAAAACCGAGTTCCTTAATATGGAACTTATATGGAACATACTGACCTCCCTGACCTGACTGTAAACAGCCCTCTTGAGCGGAGCCGTCGCGATCATTTGATACTGCAGGTGAAAACTGTCAACTGGCCGCGAACGCGAGAGCCGGGAACCCGTATGTTTGCCGAGCCTCGACCTCGCCGCCGCGGGCGATATCGGCCGGTCGCTCATGTGCCGGCGATGCCGGCCGCATCGTCTGCCCTCCTTCGCCCATCCCGGAAGACACCGAAAGAAGGGACGGGGCATCTGGATGACAACGAACTCAGCAACTCTGGCGCTCGGTGCGCCGGCGTCACCGGCTTGCGTGCATGGGAGCCCGGAGTTGCCAAAATCCGTCGACAGCGTCAATCTAGCTCTCAACAGGCTCGTCATCCATTCCAGTGCATGCGCCGGTCGAGGAAGGTTCGAAGATGATGCGTATTCGGCCGCGTGAGGTCGCCCGGATCCGCCGAAAGCCACGATCATGAGCGAGATTCATGCTCTTTTTATCATTGGCTTCATAGCTGTTCTCGCGCCATTGCTCGCCCGGTTGCCGGCGCTCATCCGAACGCCCGTGGTCGTCCTGGAATTGGTGCTTGGAATATTGATCGGCCCAAGTGGCGCCGGTTGGGTTACGAGCCAGAGCGCCATTGAATTTCTCGGTGTATTCGGCCTACTATTCTTGTTTTTCCAAGCGGGGTACGAGTTCCACGCAGACAAAATTGGAGTCGCGCCGCTTCGTCTTGGCGCACTCGCGTGGCTCGTTTCATTAGGCTTGACCAGTGTTTTTATAGGATTGCTTCCCGGTACTAGACGCGGTTGGATAAGGCATTGAGATGATTCATAAAGGCAATTCTTTTCGGCAAGAGAAGGATCGCCTAGATGCAACCATTATTCTCGAATGCCCTATCCAAGGCCGTAGAAAATCACATCAAATTGTCGGACACAAGGCGTGAGACGCTGGCGTGGCTGGCGCTATTGATCATGCAGCAAGGCACGATCTGCCTGTGGCGGTTGGCGGCGTATGTCGCGAGCCCGGCGCAAACAGATTCCGTGCGGCGGCGGTTCTATCGATTTTTCCAGCATGTCAAACTGGACGGCGCGGCGGCCGCGTGCGTGGTCGTCGATCTTTTGGGACTTTCCGGCAAGCCTTGGGTTCTGGCCGTGGATCGGACCAACTGGGAGTTCGGTAAAACGACGATCAACATCCTGATGGTTTCGGTGATCTGGAACGGCATGGGGATACCTCTGATATGGACGCTGCTGCCAAAGGCGGGGAACTCGAACACACTTGAGAGAACCGGTCTTCTGGATCGTCTGCGTGCTGTGTTTCCAGACCTGAAGATCGCCTCGCTCATGGGCGACCGCGAGTTCATTGGCGACGTATGGATGGCTTACCTGCATGAGGCGAAGATCCCGTTCATTCTGCGGCTGCGCGAGAACCAACATGTCGTGCGCGAGGGCTACGAGACATGGACGATCGCCAACATTGCGCGGCATCTGAACAAAGGCCAGAAAACGATCCTCAAAGGCGCTTGCCGGCTTGGGCAAAACGGGCAGGCGCCGTCGCCACCCATACGGCTCGCGATCATGCGGATCGCCTCGGGCGAACTTTTGGCGCTGGCCTGTTCCAGCAAGCCGCATCATGCGCTGGCCCGCTATCGCCAGCGATGGACCATCGAAACCATGTTTGGCAACCTGAAAACCAAGGGCTTCAATCTGGAGGACACGCATCTGACCAACGCCGATAAGCTGTCCACCCTCTTGGCGTTGCTGGCTTTGGCCGTGGCACTTTCCGTTAAAACAGGTGTGGCGGCGGCGCGGCGGCGGTCAATCCCCATCAAAAAACACGGCCGCCGGGCGTGGTCGCTGTTTGCCCTCGGCCTATCCGCGTTGCGGAAAATCTTCGCCGCCGCAAATCCTCCCCAAATAAGCGCTTTCCTCACCCAACTCCTGTCCCCGAAACTCCAACTCAACTCACTGAAATATCTGGCACACTGAAAGTGAGTCTAGTACGATGGGATTGCTTTATATAGTGGGACTGGTGCGCGCGCCTTTGCTCGTCGAGCTTGTGTTGCCGACGACCTCATTCGGCATCCTCATTCCCATTCTCCGCCAAACCGGCGACCTCGGCAGCGATTTTGGCCGTTATGTTCTCGGAGCGGCGGCAATAGGCGAACTCGGACCCGTTATCCTGGCCCCGCAAGTGCTGGCGCATGCGCACCAGCACTTGCATCAGACGCTATTGAGCATGGCTTTTCTGGCAATCGCGATCGGAGCGATCTTTTTCGCAAGGAGCCTGCGCTCGGAGAGACTGTCGCGCCTGATCGCGCGCTGGATGGGCGATAGCTCCGTTCTGCCGGTCCGAATTTCAATCTTGATTCTCCTTGCGCTCATTTCGCTCGCCAATGAGTTCGGCATGGAGATGGTTCTCGGCGCCTATACGGCCGGAATGATGATCGCAATGCTGACCAAGGTGGAGATACTCCAGTATCGCCTGACATCGATCGGCTCGGGATTTTTTATTCCATTGTTTTTCATAATGAGCGGCGTCGAATTCGACCTGCCCGCACTCGTGACTAGTCCGGCGAGCCTTGCCCGCCTTGTCCTCTTTTGCGGGGGCTTTCTATTCGTCCGCGTTCTTCCGGTTCTCTTTTACAAACACGTGCTCCCGGAGCGCGATCTGCTTCCGCTTGCGCTCTTTTCTGCCCCCACGCTGCCGCTCGTCGTCGCGGTGACGTATTTGGGCGTGCGAACGGGCGACATGCTGCCCGAGAATGCACACACCCTCGTGGGCGCGGCCGTCATAGCGGTCGCCGTTTTTCCGACCCTCGCCATTGTGCTTCGGTCTAAATCCGAAGAAACGCGACCAGATGGCGTCGTGGCCATCGCCGCCCGCCGCGTCGCCGATTTGGCCTCGGCGCGGTTTTCCCGGTTCATCGTCTTCCTTTCTCAGAAAACCTGGGGAAAGCGGTAACCGCGACAGCTGGTCAGACGGCTCGCTTCCAGCGGCACCCGCCCTGACCCGCTCCCTTCCGCGCCCTCGATCGTTATGAGGGTCTTGGTCTTCATCTTAAAAAGGGATCGTCCCTGAAGGATGACTTTTGAAGCCGAAGGAGGATTTAAAATGGGCAGGAAAAGGCGCAAGCCTGAAGAGATCGTCGCGAAGTTGCGGCAGGTGGATGTTTGGACGGTGC
The DNA here is from genome assembly GCA_963706215.1 of uncultured Alphaproteobacteria bacterium. Lineage (GTDB taxonomy): Bacteria > Pseudomonadota > Alphaproteobacteria > Rhizobiales > Beijerinckiaceae > Methylocapsa. The sequence continues at coordinate 3,192,502 of OY970154.1, forward strand.
AAGGCCGGCCGGTGGTGGAAGCGATCCGATTGATAGGCGTGGTCATCAACTTCAAGCGCGTCGAGCGGATCTGGCGGCGGTGCTCGACCTCGATGTCGTGCGCGACGATTATGCGGCTTTCGCCGATTAGGCCACGAGAGCATCGAAAACGGATAATGACGAATTGCCATCCGCGTTCGCATCGAAGTCTAATCCGATCGTGGTAATTTGCTTGTGTGCGTCTCCTCTCGACAGTGGCCGCTCAACGGCGACCACCGTGGCACCTGGATGCCGGGGAGCACAGGGCCGTCCACCCCATCAAAGCAAGTCATCGATGAGCCTCCGCCGGTGCAAATCACCGGGCAACGCCGCCCGGATCGCGGCACGATCGGCAGATCAAGCGCCAACCGCGATTATCGGATGTCCACATATGATAGAGCCCGTTATGTGTTAGAATGTAACAATCGCCGCCCCCTGCGGGGGCATGTCGGGGCACAGGAGATCAGCCGGAAGGATGGAAGCAGAAGAACCCAGGCCAACGAAGGAACCGGGGTGCCCCCCTGAGCCTAGTCCCGCCGCATGGTGGGCCATGGGGCTCTGCGCCCTGGCGGTGGGCGTGATTGCCGGCTTCGGCGCCGTGGTGTTCCGCGCCATGATTGGCGGATTCCATAACCTCCTGTTCCTGGGCCTGTGGTCCTTCGACTACGACGCCAACGTCCATACACCGTCCTCGCCATGGGGCGCTTGGATCATCCTCGTGCCCGTCCTCGGCGCCATCGGGGTCGCCTTCCTGGTCAAGACCTTCGCGCCGGAGGCCAAGGGGCACGGCGTGCCCGAGGTGATGGATGCGATCTACCACAAGGACGGCCGGATCCGTCCGGTCGTGGCCGTGATCAAGTCGCTCGCCTCCGCCCTTTCGATCGGCAGCGGCGGCTCAGTTGGACGCGAGGGACCGATCGTCCAGGTCGGCGCGGCCTTCGGCTCGACGCTCGGGCAGCTGGTTGCCATGCCCGCCCGGCAACGGGCACTGCTGATCGCCGCCGGCGGCGGCGGCGGCATCGCCGCCACGTTTAACACGCCGATCGGCGGCATCGTCTTCGCGGTCGAGCTGATGTTGCCGTTTGCAACCCCCCTGAGCCTGCTCTGGGTCGGGCTCTCTTGCGTGACGGCAACCTATATCGGTCGTGTCTTCTTCGGCGTCCTGCCCTCCTTCAACGTCCCGTCCTTCCCGCTCATCGAAGTCTCTGGCCTGGCCCTTCCGGTGCTGCCCTGGTTCGCTCTGTTGGGGCTGATCCTGGGCGTGCTGGCATGGCTGCTGACGCGCGGCATTTACTGGTTCGAGGACCTCTTCGACGCCATGCCCGGCAACTATTATACGCGGCACATTTCGGGGATGCTGCTAGTAGGCCTGGTCATGTACGGGTTCATGGCCTTTTCGGAACGCTATTTCGGCCAGCCCAATCACTACTATGTGCAAGGCGTCGGCTACGCCACTATCATGGACATCCTGCGCGGGGAGCTGACGGCTTCGGACTTCTTGCTGTTGCTCGTCGTCGCAAAGCTGCTGGCGACCTGCCTGACCCTCGGTTCGGGCGCGTCGGGCGGCGTGTTCTCGCCCAGCATGTTCCTGGGCGCGGCACTTGGCGGCTGTTTCGGCAGCACGCTGCTTCACGTCCTCCCCGATCTGCCGATGACCCCTGCCCACTTCGCCTATGCCGGCATGGCCGGCATGGTCGGCGGCACCACCGGGGCCGTGCTGACCGGAACGATCATGATCTTCGAGATGACGCGGGACTACACCGTCATCCTGCCCGTGATCCTCACCGTCGTGCTGGCCTGCGCGGTACGGAATTGGCTGTCGCCCTCGACGATCTATACGCTCAAGCTGCGGCGGCGCGGCGGCATCGTTCCCCAGGGATTGCAGGCCCGGATGGGAGAGAGGAAGAGCCGCCACGTCATGACGGCGGATTTTCTGCTCCTCCCGCAGGAACAGGCAAGCAAGCCGGACATCGTCCGCCAGGCGCTGCTACGCGAGCGTGTGGTCGTGGTTACCGGGCCGGACGATCGGATCCTCGGCGTGTTCGATGAACGATCCCGGCTCGACTCCCCCGACGGACAGCTTCCGCCGCCGGCATGCTGCTATGTCGTGGTGGACCCGGAGGCACCGCTCAACGCGGTTCTGCGCGCGATCGACCAGGCCGGCGCACGGCTCGCGCTGGTCACGCGCACCGCGCCAGCGGAAACCCAGGAGGTGCTCGGCGTCATCACCGAGCGCGACATCGCCCGGCTCGCTTATGCCACCGCCAGACTGACGGATTAGCAGGCTGCGGAAAAGGCCGTTCCCCAATCGGCTCTGGTGCAAACTTTCGGAATCAACGAAACGACACGCTCGGGAACATTACGCCTGCTCATGCGGCGAGAACTGCATTCCAAATTTCGGGCGCCGTTGTATCTATAATGCGAAGCTTTCCGAGTTTGAACTGACCGTTCCTGATCCGATGCGTGAGTTCAATGCCGGCGATGGTGACCGAGGCACACCGAAGCGCTTCAATCCAAGCATTGCGGAGTATTTCATTGGAACGTTCGCTGAAAAAGGGAGCGCTTAGTTTTCTCGACGCGCTTACGATGGCCGTCGCGGGCTCGGCTCCGGCATATTCGATCACCGTCAGCACCGCCGCCCTCGTTGCCGCGGCCGGGGTCGCCGGACCGGCAGCGCTCTGGATCGCGGCGCTGCCAATCATCGGCATTGCCGTCGCGTTCGCTTATTTGAACCGGTGGCGGCCGGATGCCGGAGCGGCCTATGCCTGGGTTGGCCGCGCGATGCACCCGGCGCTGGGCTTCCTTGCCGGGTGGGCGCTCCTCAGTCTCTCGACTATCTTCAATGTTGCCGCGGCGCTCCCGGCGGGACAGGCGACGCTCGACCTCTTCGCGCCCGGCCGGAGCCACGACGTTGTGTGGGCCGCCGCCGCCGGGGCCGTCTGGTTCCTCGGCGTGCTGGCGCTCGTCACCTTCGGCGTCACGGTCAGCGCCAAAGCGCAGGTGGTTTTGACTTCGCTCGAGGTCTTCGCCGTCGTTCTCGTGTGTGGCCTCGCGATCTGGAACGCACGCCCCGTGCCGGCCGCTGCTTTCTCCTGGGATTGGTTTTTTCCTTCGGCTTTCGGCACGTTCCAATCATTTTCGGCCGGAATGCTGGTCGCGCTTTTCTACTATTTCGGCTGGGACGTATCCGCGAACCTCGCGGAAGAAACAGCTGGCGCCAGCACGGCCTCGGGGATCGCCTGCATCGTAGGCGTGATGGTAACCGTCGCCCTGTTTCTCCTGGCGCAGGTCGCGGTCCAGATGGCTCTGACGCCGAGCGAGATTCAGGCGAATGGTGGCAATTTGCTTCCGGCTCTTGGCGCCGCGGCGCTCCCGGCGCCGTGGAGTGCCATCGCCGTGCTCGCGGTTTTGGCCAGCGCCGTCGCGACAATCGAAACGCAGCTCCTCCAGTGCACAAGGCTGTTGTTTTCCATGGCGCGCGACCTGGTGATCGGCGAAGCGATGGGCAAGCTTCATCCTCGCTTTCAGACGCCTTGGCTTGCGGGCTTCGCTGTCGCCGGTGTCTCGCTCCTTTTGTTTGCCGGCTCGGCCACCGTGCCTTCCGTCAACGCATTAATGAGCGGCCTCATCAACGCGATCGGCGTGCAAGTCGCCTTCTATTATGCTCTGGCTGGCACCGCCTGTGCCTGGCATTACCGCAAGTCGATGCGCGCCGGTTGGAGGACAATCGCATTTGCTGTGTTTGTCCCGTTGACATCGGCGCTCTTCGTCGCCGCGGTCGGGACCTACCAGCTGCCGCAACTTGGCTGGCGTGTTTCGTTCCTCAGCATCGGCTCAATCGCGATTGGGGTGGCGCCGTTGGTGTACTACCGCCGGCGCTATCGCGGCCGCTTTTATCACGATGAAGGCGTCAGGTGATCGGCGCCTCGTGGTTGCGATCAATTTGCTGAGTCGGCCTATGACGGACAGTGCGGCGCCTTTGCAGTCAGTAAGATTTAACCATTCGCATCCGGTAAGCCCCGCATTTTTTGAAAAAACCTCTTGTAATGCGCGGCAAATCGCATATTTCTGGGTCTGCCCAATTTCGCACGTGCCTGTGGTCGTGTGTCGGTCGGCGGGGATCCGGACAAGAGGCCGGTTAACCGCCTGAATAGGACCGGCAGCCGGAGGCGAACCGGCGAACCCCGCCAAACGGGGGACGCGACTTAAAGCAACGACGGACCGGGCTTTTTCGTCTCTGCCAGCCTCCAAAGCTGGCTTACCGAAGAGGCTAGTCTTTCTTGCCGGGCGTGCGGAACGGGATCTCATCCCAATCCAAGCGATGGCCATGAACACGTTGGACGGCGCAATCCGCCTTGTCCAGGGTGGGAATGTCCGACGGCGCAGCATCAGACCGCGCGTGGTCCCTTAGGCAATTGTCTCGGGGGCACCACCGGTCGCGGATGGCGGTCAACCGAAGCGGTCGCGTCTCCATAGCGCGGGCGCCCATGAGGCATCGCCGTACCCAAAGCTTGTTCGTTCCGGCGCGGAGGTCCGCGCCCTTCGAAGGGATGCCGCGATGACCGATCGTATTTTGGAATTCCTCCGCAACCGCCGCGAGGAGGGGCCGTGCCTGGTGCTCGACCTCGATGTCGTGCGCGACAATTATGCGTCCTTCGCCAAGGCGTTGCCCGACACCCGCGTGTTCTATGCCGTGAAGGCCAATCCCGATCCAAGGGTCCTCGAATTGCTGGCGCGTCTTGGTTCCTGTTTCGACACCGCCTCGGTCGTCGAGATCGAACAGGTGCTGGCGGCGGGCGCGGGCGTGGATCGCATCAGCTATGGCAATACGATCAAGAAGGAGCGCGACATCAAACGCGCCTTTGAACTCGGCGTGCGCCTGTTCGCGGTGGATTGCGAGGCCGAAGTCGAAAAGGTGGCCCGCGCCGCGCCTGGGGCGAAGGTGTTTTGCCGCATGTTGTGCGCCGGTGCCGGCGCCGAATGGCCGCTCTCGCGAAAATTCGGCTGCGCGCCGGAGACGGCGCCGCGCGTTCTCGAACATGCGCACCGGCTTGGGCTCGTTGCCTTCGGCCTTTCTTTTCATGTCGGCTCGCAACAGCGCGATCCGCGCATGTGGGACGGCGCCTTGAAGGCGGCGGCGGCGATCTTTCGCGATTTGGCGGAACGTGGCATCGTCTTGCAGATGGTCAATCTCGGCGGCGGGTTCCCGGCGAAATATGTGAAGAACGTGCCGGCGGTGAAGACCTACGCGCAGGCGATCTTGCATTCACTGCGCCGCCATTTCGGCAACCATATTCCCGAAACGATCATCGAGCCCGGCCGCGGCATGGTCGGCAATGCCGGGGTGATCGAGGCGGAAGTGGTGCTGATCTCGAGGAAGTCGGACGACGACAAGGTCAAGTGGGTTTATCTCGACATCGGCAAGTTCAACGGCCTCGCCGAGACGATGGACGAGATGATCCGCTATCCGATTAGGACCGCTTTCGACGGCGAAGCCACCGAGCCTTGCGTTGTTGCGGGCCCGACCTGCGATTCCGTCGATGTGCTCTATGAGAAAGAACCCTATTTCCTTCCCATTGGCCTCGAAATCGGTTCGAAAGTGCTGATCGACGGGACAGGTGCTTATACGGCGACCTATTCCTCGGTCGGATTCAACGGCTTCCCGCCGCTCAAATCCTATGTGATTTAAGCGGCGGCGCTGAAATCCCGCGCGGCGAAGAATCGCTCCGCCGCACTCACCCAAATCCCTGTCCCGGACGGCCGGCAGGCGCTCGAAGATCGAGCGTTCGCCTGGCTGCGAGGGTCGTCGCGTGCAATCCCGGCAGCGGCCGGCGGAGGCTCGGATGACCTCGATCTCGAATTTCGACGTGCAAGCTCCAGCTTTTGCCAAAGTTGTTGGCAAACCAAACCTCGCTATCGCTAGCGAATCGCCGGCCGATTCCCGGACACGCGAACGCTTGCTCGATGAGGCGTTCGGCGTCGTGCGTTCGGACAAGACCGCCGAGCGCCTCCGCGAGGGCCGTTTGCCCGCGCAAGGTTTTGCACTCGCGGCATGGGACGGCGGCGAACTGATCGGCACCTTGCGGATGTGGCACATCCTGGCTGGCGAGGTGCCAGCACTTCTCCTTGGTCCGCTTGCCGTTGCCAAGGCTTACCGTTCGCGCGGAGTTGGCCGCCGGCTCATGGCGGAAGCTTTGTTCCGTGTGGCGAGCGCCGGGCACGAAGCCGTCCTGCTCGTCGGCGACGCGGCTTATTATGAACGCTTCGGCTTTTCCCGCCGCCACACGCTCGGGCTTTCTCTTCCCGGCCCCGTCGATGAAGCGCGCTTTCTCGGGCTCGAACTCAAAGGCGGCGCGTTGAAAGCGGCGCGAGGGTTCGTGGTCGCCGCTGGTGCGCGCGATCGTCCGGCGCATCGTGGGGTGATCGAGTTCCGCCGCGCCGCTTGAACGGTCCCGTCCGGCCGGGCTGGGCTTTGGGACAGCGTTGAAGTTTCAAGGAGCCGCTGGCTTGAAGCTCGTGGCTCCTTCTTGTACCGCTGAACGCGGCGCGCTTTCCCCGGCCGTCTGGAGAAAAATCAATGTCGCAATGGCCCGTGCACGGCACGATCACAGGCCCGATCGTCATGATCGGCTTTGGCTCAATCGGGCGTGGCATGCTTCCGCTCATCGAGCGTCATTTCAAATGCGACAAATCGCGCTTCACGGTCATCGACCCCGAGGATAAGGATCGCCATCTTCTCGACGAGCGTGGCATAGCTTTCATCAAGAAAGCAGTCAGGCGGGACGATTTCGCCGCGCTCCTAAAACCGCTTCTCGCGCGGGGCGGCGGCCAGGCCTTCGTTGTCAATCTCTCCGTCGAAGTGTCCTCGGCCGCGATCATGCGGCTTTGTCATGAACAGGGCGCGCTTTATATCGATACGGTCGCCGAGCCTTGGGTTGGATTTTACACCGACACGCGGCTGACCGCTTCCGAGCGGTCGAACTATGCGCTTCGCGAAGGCGTCCTCGATCTTCGCCGCGCGCTAGGGGCAGGCCCGACCGCGATATCTTGCTGCGGCGCCAATCCGGGCATGGTCTCATGGTTCGTCAAGCAGGCGCTTTTAAATGTCGCGGCCGATTGCGGCATCGACTACGGGCCGCCGTCGACGCGCGAGGACTGGGCGCGGCTCGCGCAAAAGGCCGGCGTCAAGGGCATCCACATCGCCGAATGCGATACCCAGCGCGCGACGGCGCCGAAGCCGCGCGGCGTTTTCGTCAATACCTGGTCTGTCGAGGGCTTTATTTCGGAAGGTCTCCAGCCCGCCGAACTTGGCTGGGGAACGCACGAAAAACATATGCCGCCGGAAGCCAAACGGCACGCCTTCGGACCGGATTGCGCGATCTATTTGCTGCGCCCCGGCGCGGGCACGCGGGTGCGGTCCTGGACACCGGCGGCCAAGGCGCAGCACGGCTGGCTCATCACCCACAATGAGTTGATCTCGATCGCCGATTTCCTGACCCTGCGCGAGGGGGGAGAGGCCGTTTACCGGCCAACGTGCCACTACGCCTACCGGCCGGCCGACGCCGCCGTGCTCTCGCTCGACGAGATGGCGGGGCACCAATGGCAGCCGCAAGAAGAGGCCCACATTCTCGACGAGAACGAGATTGTCGATGGGATCGACGAGCTCGGCGTTTTGCTTTATGGCCATGCGAGGAACGCCTATTGGTACGGCTCGCAACTTTCCATCGAGGAGACCCGGCGGCTCGCGCCCTATCAGAACGCCACCGGGCTCCAGGTGACCTCGGCCGTGCTTGCCGGCATGGCGTGGGCGCTCGAAAATCCGCGAGCGGGCATAGTCGAGGCCGACGAACTCGACTTTCGGCGCTGCCTTGACGTGCAGCGGCCTTACCTCGGCCCGGTGACGGGGCACTATACGGATTGGACTCCGCTTGAGGGCCGCGCGGTCCTGTTTCCCGAGGACATCGACAGGCAAGATCCGTGGCAATTCAAGAATGTGATCGTGCGATGACGGAGGGATTGCAAAGCCGCATTCTGGTTGCATTAGTGAAGCCGGCGCGCCGGGGAGCGCGCGCGCGGGCGTCCGCCCCGGGGGCAGGAGGCGGGCCGCGCGCCCTATCCGCGGATTATCCTGATCTGGTATTGTTCGGATCAGACCAGTTTCGCGAATTCCCCGATGGTTCATGATGCGAGATAGGACCTCGGATTGTCTGGACCTATGAAAGAAGTGCTCGATGGATGATAATCTAGAAATTCATTGCCAGGACACAAGTGAGGTAGTATATTCCAAGTTGAGCTTGCCTTTGGTAAGCGTGATCATCGTCAACTACAATTACGGGCGTTTTCTGAAACAGGCCACCGACTCTATTTTTGAGCAAACCTACCCGAACATAGAGTGCATCATCGTCGACAACGCTTCGACCGATTGTAGCGCAGATGTTCTTCTCGATATTTCAAGAGAATATCTGGGCGCGAAAATAGTGCGGCGGAAAGATAGTGGTGGTCAGAGCCTCGCCTCGAAGGAAGGTTTCGAGGCGAGCTCGGGCGAATATGTCGTCTTTCTTGATGCCGATGACTATCTGTTGGCTTCCTTTGTCGAGACCCATGTTTTCGTGCACCTGTCCCTGCGCGTTCCGGTTGGCTTCTCCTCGTCGGATATGATTCAGGCCGTCGATTCGCGCATGGTGCTCGGCACTGTTGCCTACCTGAGCAAATATGTGCGGTCTGGACGGGGAAAAAGTCCAGGTCTCTTGCGGCGGATCGACAAAAGTGCTCCTGAAGTCTGGCCGCTGCCAAGCCCTGATGCATCCATCGAAACCGAGGTCCATTTCGTCGAACCTGGCTACGCGGGCGACTGGATGTGGGCGCCGACATCGGGCAATTGCTTTCGCCGGGATGCGCTTCAGCTTTTCTTGAACAACGAGCATTTGGCGGCGCTTCGCACTGGCACCGACGCCTATCTCGTTCGCGGAGTTAGCCTGGTGACGGGCAGCGTTGTGATCGACCGCCCGCTTGGGGTCTACCGGCTGCATGGGATGAACGAGTTTTCCAAGCATCCGCACCTCAACGGTGTCTTAAATTACGAGAGAAGCAGCCCGTCCGACCCTAATCAATTGGGCCGCAAAATGATCGTCGACCATCTGATCGCGAATGCGCGGCTCTTCCTGCGCAAGATTCCTTTTTCATGGCCTTCGTGGCATTATATGAACGCGTTGAAGGCCGTGGACGACCCCTGGCCGCGGCTTCCTTCACCTGTCGCGGGTTGCCGCTCTTATCTCGCTGGCAGGGTTGTCACCGAAGCCGCCACGCTCGCCCCCGCGCTCGGATTGTTCAATTTCATCGTCTTGTTGGTGCGGCTCAAGGTCGCTCCGCACGTCATCTTGAAGGCCTGCCTCAAGCGCACGAAGGAAAAGCGAAGCTGAACTTGCCGCTACTCCCCGGCATGCGCGAGAAAGCGTCAGTGGAACTTATCTCCATCGACAGCGGGCTGCAGAACAAGGCCGGCCATAGTTACACGCTCGCCAAGACGCTGTCGGAGGCTTTGGCGCGGCGGAGACTGCGATGCCGCATTTTTGGCTTGAGAGGCTCGATCCGTCGATTGCCGCCGAGATTGAGACCCAGGTCACGAGCAAGGTCGCCCGCGCTCGGGCCGTTCGGGCCGGCGCCGGACAACCTGCGAACATTGCTTTTGTGTTGCGGTTGGGTTGCTATATACAACATTGCCATGTTCGCTCTCGCCTGGGCACGAGTTTGAGGTTTTTGTCTCGCATGGCTTCAAAAAAAGTAGCCTTGATCACCGGCATCACCGGCCAGGACGGCGCTCTGCTTGCCGAACTCCTTCTTTCAAAAGACTATATCGTCCATGGCGTGAAGCGGCGGTCGTCATTGATCAACACCGGCCGTGTCGATCATCTATATCATGACCCGCATGAGGCCGGCGTTAACTTTCATTTGCATTATGGCGACGTCACCGATTCGACGAACCTCATTCGCATCGTTCAGGAGGTTCAGCCCGATGAAATTTATAATCTCGCCGCGCAAAGCCACGTCCAGGTGAGTTTCGAGACCCCGGAATATACCGCGAATGCCGACGCGCTTGGCACGCTTCGCCTTCTCGAAGCGATCCGCATCCTGCGCCTTTGTCAAGAAACCCGTTTCTATCAGGCTTCGACATCGGAGCTGTATGGGAAGGCGCAGGCGACTCCGCAAAACGAGGCGACGCCATTTTATCCGCGCTCGCCATACGCCGCCGCAAAGCTCTATGCTTACTGGATCACGATCAATTACCGCGAAGCCTATGGGATACATGCCTCGAACGGAATCCTATTCAATCATGAAGGTCCGACCAGGGCCGAGACCTTTGTGTCGCGGAAAATCACGCGCGCGGTCGCGGCAATCCATTTGGGGTTTCAGGACAAGCTCTATTTGGGCAACCTCGATGCCAAGCGCGATTGGGGACACGCGCGCGATTACGTCGATGGCATGTGGCGCATTGTGCAACAGCCTGAGCCGGACGATTATGTCTTGGCGACGGGGGAAGCCCATACGGTGCGCGCCTTCGTCGAGCGCGCCTTCGCCGAAATTGGCATCGAGATCGGCTGGAAAGGATCAGGAGTCGACGAACAAGGGATCGATAAAAAGAGCGGCCGGACTCTTGTCGAGATCGATCCGCGTTACTTTCGTCCGACCGAGGTCGATCACCTTCTCGGCGATCCAGGGAAGGCGTTGAAAAAGCTCGGTTGGAAGCACACGGTTACGTTCGCGCGGCTGGTCTCTGAAATGGTCGCGAGCGACTTGACCGTGATGAAGGAACGCGGCCGGATCTGAGGAATATTTCATGGCTAGCCTTTCGGCCAATGCCGGGATCAAGCGGCGAATCTGGGTCTCTGGTCATCGCGGCATGGTCGGCTCGGCTATCCTGCGCCGCCTCGCCAAGGAAGACGTGGAAATCCTGACCGTGGATCGCGTTGATGTCGATCTGCGCGAGCAGCAAGCCGTCCGGCAATGGGTGGCCTGGGCCAAGCCAGATGTTATCATCCTCGCCGCCGCCAAGGTCGGCGGAATCCTTGCCAACAACTCTTATCCAGCCGATTTCCTATTCGATAATCTCGCAATTGAGACGAATGTCATCCAGGCCGCGCATCTGGCCAATGTCGAGCGGCTGGTCTTTCTCGGATCGTCTTGCATTTATCCGAAATTCGCGCCGCAACCGATCAAGGAAGAAGCGCTGTTGACTGGACCGCTCGAGCCAACCAACGAATGGTATGCGATCGCGAAAATCGCCGGCATCAAGATGTGTCAGGCGTACCGGCGGCAATATGACCGGCGCTACATCTCGGTCATGCCGTGCAATCTCTATGGCCCAAACGACAATTTCGACCTTGCGACGAGCCATGTCTTGCCCGCCCTTATCCGCAAATTCCATGCGGCCAAGGTCGCCGGCGAGACAGAGGTTGTCGTCTGGGGCACCGGGAGCCCGTTGCGAGAGTTTCTCCATGCCGATGATTTGGCCGATGCCGTGGTGTTTCTGATCGATCGCTACGACGGCGGCGAGCCGATTAACTGCGGCGCCGGCTCCGGCGTAAGCATCCGCCAGCTGGCCGGGACAATTGGCCGCGTCGCCGGATTCGAAGGAAAACTCGTCTTCGATACCGACAAGCCCGACGGCACGCCACACAGAGTGATGGATTCAAGCCGGTTGGCCGCTCTCGGCTGGCGGCCAAAAACAAGCCTCGAAGAGGGCGTTAACGAGGTCTACCGCTGGTTTGCGCGGACACAAACGAGCGAACCCGCAACCACATAAATGAAGGCTCTCGACATCGCGATTGAGCGGGCCAGTTCAAAGGCCAAGCTTCAAAGCCCGCCGGACGCCGACATTCGCGTGAGGAGCTTGATGGCGGCGGTCGGGGCTTCTTGATGAGCGACGTAGTGTCAAGTCGCTCTCGATCATCGCAATTTCGTTTTTTGCAAGAGGATAGACAAGTCAATGCGCTTCGCGATTGTGACGCCCGTTTTCAACGGCGAGAAATTCCTCGATCAGTCGATTCTGAGCGTGGTGACCCAGGCAGGGCCTTTCACGATCCGCTATCACGTCCAGGACGGCGGGTCGAAAGACCGGACATTGGAGATCTTGGCGGCGTGGAAATCCCGCCTCGCGCGCGATTTTCCGGTCTTCTGCGAAGGCATCGAGTTTTCTTTCGCGAGCGCCCCCGACCGGGGCCTCTACGACGCGGCCAATCGCGGCTTTGCCGCCTGTGACTATGCCCACGCAGATGCGATGGCGTGGATCGGCTCCGACGACCGTTTCGAACCGGGCGCCTTCGCGACGGTCGAGGAGATTTTCAGAGACTTCCCGGATATCGAGTGGGTGACAGGGCGGACGACCGTTCTCAGCGAAGCTGGGCCGATGCTGTCTATGCCGCCGCCGATCGTTCCTTTTCCACGAAAAGCCATAGCCGCCGGTATTTTCGACGGCCGATTCGTGCACACTTGCATCGAACAAGAAGCCACGTTCTGGCGGCCGCGATTATGGCAAAAGGCCGGTGGCGTCGATCCGAATTTCCGGCTTGCCGGTGATTTCGATCTCTGGCGGCGTTTCGCCAGACAAACCGATCTCGTGACCGTCGATGCAATCCTAGGTTGTTTCCGGGTGCGGGCGGGGCAGCTTTCGGAGGACGTGGCAGGCTATCGCGCCGAAGTCGACGCATCGCTTTCGCCCGCGGAAATCGAAACGCGTGCCAAGGCCGCAAAGACCTATGCGCGGGCGGGGTTTGATTACCGTGTGCTGGTTAGGTATTACAAGGGGCCGTGGCTGTATCAGCGTTGGCCGATGTGCATCGCGCCGATTTTCGGCACCAAGGCCTTTCGCGCGGAACGTTTGCGCCTGAGCGTCATGGGGTGGTTTGCCGACAAATCGTCCGGTTGAGGAGACAGCGTTTGGAACTCATCCTCATCGACAGCGGATTGGTGAACAAGGCAGGGCATCATTATACGCTCGCCAAGACGGTGTGTGGGGCCTTGTCGCGGCGAAATTTGCGATACCGCATTTTCAGCTTGATCGGCCTCGATACGTCGATCGAAGCCGAAATTGGCGCGATCCCGCATTTCATCCGCTCGCCTTATGAGTGCGTGAGGTTTTCCTGGAGCGAGAAAGTGCTGCGATCATTTGCGGCGATTTTTCGTGGCGCTCCGGCCGGCGGTTCCCCCTACTTCTCTGAACGCCGATCATCGAAGCAACTCAACGAAACGTTCGAGGGAGATCTCGAAGCGCTGCCGGCGGACGTCTGGCAGAGAGACAATCTCGTAGTCGTGCTGACGATTACGCAAAACCAGATTTTGGGGCTGGTTCGCTTCTTGCGCGCTAGGCCGCGCGACCAGCTTCCCCGCGTCGTTTGCCAATTGATGCTCCCGCCTAGCTTTGTGTCGTGGGGGGCAGTTTCGGCGCATGGGGAAAAATTCTACCGCGAGGCCTTCAAGCTGGCGGCGCCGCTGATTGGCCGCTCTCTCTTCTTTACCGTGGACAGCGAAGCCATGCGGACGCTGTATCGCAAGGACTTTGGCCTCGAGACGGACATTTTGCCGATCCCTTTTAACGGTTCGGGACCGCAACGAACAATGAAGGGAACTGTTCGCGTGGGATTCTTCGGTGATTCGAGGTACGATAAGGGTTTTCAGCTCTTGCCCAGGGCGATTGAGCTTTGCCAGCGTGACGGGCTCGACGTCGAGTTCATCGTCCAGATTCATAATAGCGGCTGGACACAATGCACGATCGAAGCGGAAGCCGCCTTGCGCGCGTTGAAAGGCGTGCGCTTGCTGGAAGGGGTACTTTCAAGCGAGGACTACACCGCCTGGACCGGCCGGACGGACGTGATATTGCTGCCCCATGATCCAGTTTTCTTTGGAGCCATGCGAGCCTCAGGCATTTTTACTGAATCGGTTGCCGCCGGACGTCCCGTCGTCGCATCAAGAGGCACGTTTGCCGGAACCAGCGTCGAGAACAATCAAGTGGAAGGCGAGGTTTTCGCGCCGCACACAAGCGAGGCGCTGGCCGCCGCCATCGCCCGGCTCATGCCGCGTCTTCCGGCTTGCAAGGCGCGCGCGGCGGAGCGCGCCCAGGATTTCGCGCGCAGCCATAGCCCCGACGCCTATATCGATGTGCTTTTGGCACATGCTAAAACTTGATGGGTTCAGGCGTTGGAGCGTCCGGAGCGGCGCATCCCTTCGGGCATGAAAGAAATCCGGAGATAACGATTGGAGCGGAGCTTTTGCCGGCGCCGCAAGGTTCTTGCTCAATCTTCCGCGCCGGTTCTCGCCGTAAATTGCCGTCCCTGGTCCGATAAGGAGAGACGAAAGCAATGAAGATCGCCGGCGCTTGCGTTCCGATCCTTGCCGCGTCCCTAGCCGTGGCGGGCACCAACGATTACCCCACCGAGGCGCGCGCCGACTATGTCTTCGTCTGCATGAAGACCAATGGCGAAACCCCCGATATGCTGAGGCGCTGTTCCTGTTCGATCGATGTCATCGCATCGTTGCTGCCCTACGACCGTTATGTGGCCGCGCAAACCGTGGCAAGCCTGAATCAGGCGCGGGGTCAGATCGGGACAATGTTTCGTGCGAGCGAACAGTTGAAGGCCATGCTGGCCGATTTGCGCCGGGCTGAGGCCGAGGCCGAAATCCGCTGTTTCTAAGTGTCTGTTCTGAAACTTCTTGAATCAAAAGAATCATTTGTGATCAAGGGAGGTGGCCTGATTCGAGGAGGGGCCGCCGATGTGGACGAAAGAAAACCGGGGCCGTTATGACCGGAGCCAACAGAGATACCCGAGCGATTTGACGGCCGAGGAATGGGGGCTGGTGGAGCCGTTGATACCTCCGGCGAAGCGCGGTGGCGGCAAACGCCGCGTGGACATGCGCGAAGTGGTCAACGGAATCATGTATATTCTGAGCACGGGTTGCCAGTGGCGCTACCTGCCGAAAGACCTGCCATCGAAAAGCACTGTTTTCAGGTATTTCGATCTTTGGAACTATGATGGCACGCTTTTGCGCCTTCATCATGAGCTCTACGTCCTGTGTCGAGAACAGGCTGGCCGCGCCGTCAGTCCAACCGTTGCCATCATCGACAGTCAAAGCGTGAAAAGCACGGAAAAAGGGGGGCGCGGATCGATCCGCACGGCTATGACGCCGGCAAAAAGATCGACGGTAAAAAACGCCATATCGCGGTCGATACGCTCGGTCTGAAACTTGCAGCCGTGGTTCATCCCGCCGACATTCAGGATCGCGACGGTGGACCATTGGTGTTGAAGGAACTGCGTCCCCTGTTTCCCTTCATCACCAAAATCATCGCCGATGGCGGTTATCAAGGCCCCCAAATGGCCGCCGCCGTGGCGGCGATCAGCCGTGAATGGGAAATCGAAATCGTCAAGCGGCCCGCGCTGAGAAAGTTCGTTGTCCTGCCCAAACGATGGGTTGTCGAGCGCACCTTCGCCTGGCTCAACCGTTGTCGCAGGCTGGCCAAGGATTTTGAAAACCTAACCCGTAACGCGCTTGCTTTCCTCCGCCTCGCCTCCATCCGGATCATGCTAAGAAAGCTCTGTAATCCATGATGAAGTTCCGGGACAGACTCTAAGGGAATGCGGCGCGATGTCCTTGCCGCTGATTCCGAACGACTAGTGTAGTGTCTCGTGCAAAAGATTACAATTTATCCTGGCGCGCGAGCGGTGGCATTTTCAGCGCCGCTCTGCCGCGATTGACCTTGAGGATGATGGCGTTGGCGGATTTTGTCCAGACGAAAGGCGTCGGATCGGCATTGTTGTGCTTGATATAGTCGCGGATGGCGGCTTCAAGTTCCGGCACGCTCGTGAAAACACCGCGGCGAATACGCTCCGTGGTGATCTTTCCGAGCCAGCGTTCGACGAGGTTCAACCACGATGACGAGGTTGGAATGAAGTGGAGGTGAAAGCGCGGGTGTTTGGCGAGCCAATCCCTGACTTCCTGTTTTTTATGGGTCGCGTAGTTGTCGGCAATGCCGTGAATGTCGAGTCGTTTGGGCGTGTTGCGGCCGATGGTTTTTAGAAAAGCCAGAAATTCCTGATGCCGATGGCGCTTCATGCACTGACCGATGACTTCGCCTTTCAGGACATCGAGCGCGGCAAACAATGTGGTTGTCCCGTTGCGCTTGTAGTCATGCGTCAGGGTGCCTTGGCGGCCTTTCTTCATCGGCAAGCCAGGCTGGGTGCGGTCAAGTGCCTGGATCTGGCTTTTTTCGTCGATGCAGAACACCAGCGCGTGTTCCGGCGGGTTCATATACAGGCCGATAACATCTTCAAGTTTTTCGATAAAATGCGGATCGTTGGACAGTTTGAACGTCTTGACCAGATGCGGTTTCAGGCCGTGCGCATCCCAAATCCGCTGCACCGAAGCTTTGCTGACACCGCTGATTTTAGCCATCGAGCGGCAGCTCCAGTGCGTCGCGTGCGCGGGCGGGGTCAAGGTTTTTTCAACGACTTCGGTTTCTTTTGTTGGTGGCAAAGGTTTGAAACTGCGTCCCCGGGGACGATCTTGATAAAGCGCGTCAACGCCGCCTTCGGCAAAGCGGTTGCGCCAGCCGATGATGGTTGGACGCGATGTGCCAAGTTGTTTCGCCAGCGCGTTGGTTGATTTTCCTTCGGCCGCGCCCAGAATAATCCGCGCCCGCAAAGCGATGCGCTGCTCCGTCTTGCCGGAACGCGCCAGCCGTGCCAAGGCCGCCTTGTCTGCGGGCGTCATGTCGAGTGCCGGGCTGCCTGTCCACATGCAGCGCAGTATACACGTCCCGGATCACATTGTAAAGCGTTGCGTGAGACTATACACTAGCGTCGTGGGTCTCGTCACCCGGACCCACGACGCGAAACAAGAAAATTCACCTTTCGCCCTCAGACCGCCGGGCGAGGGGGAACCCGGTTCGCGCCAGGAAAGCATAGTGCTTCCCTGGCGCGGGCTCCGGCGTCCGTCACGGCATCGCCGTTCGGCGACGGCTGGCCGGAGACCTGGCGGACGCTGAGATTGCCGAAAGGCATGTGGGCGTAGAAGATGAGAGGAGACGTGCCGATAACGCTGGGGTAAGGCGCACTATTGCGTATCAGTGCGGCTGGTGCCCCCGGAATCGAAACACGACCCCTCTCCGATGGATAGGGTGTGGTGCGCTTGGGCTTGATTTTTCGCATTCGCAACGCCTTTGGGTGAGCGCGGCGAGCGGACGCTAACGCCATTGCCGGTCATGCCGCGCAAGACTTTTCGGCCGTGAGCGCGAAAGAAGCGCGAGGCATTGAACGGAAATTTCAGGCAGGAGCGGCGCGTTTCATCCGGCAGGATTTCAGAGTGGGCCAGCCGGGGGTGATCGTCGGCGGCCCGATGCAAATTCCAAAGCCCTTGCCGCCTTGCTTGCGGCTGCGCGCCCTGTCTTGTCCGGTCTCCCGTGATGCGACGTCCGATCCCCTGTGAGCGCCCGAGCCTCTTGATGTCGATGTGGATCATCTCGCCGGGGAAGGTCTTCTCATCGCGGACGATCGCGATCGTTTGATCGAGGGCGTCTCAAAATGCCCGATCATGGTCGATCCAGCCCCGCGGCTTCACCACCATCTCCGCGATCCCAAGAACCACGCCGCCCTCGCCGCCATCTTCTTATCTATCGCTGACTTGGACTCTCAGTGGAGCGGACCCTGCGCATGCGGCCGGATCATGCTCCATTGAAACTACGCAACGATCGCGGGTTATCCCGCCGCGAAGGGCCGGAAGCTCAGCCGGTGAAAAGGGCACGGTCCATGCGCGGCGATCGCCGCGAGATGGGCTTTCGTGGCATAGCCAAAATGCTCGCTGAAACGATAGGCCGGATAAAGACGGCAGAGGCGGCGCATCAGGCGGTCGCGGGTCACCTTGGCGACGATCGAGGCGGCGGCGATCGATGAAATGGCGGCGTCGCCCTTGACGATCGTCTGGGCAGGGAGGCAAAGATCCGGCGGCAAATCATTGCCGTCGATCAGAACGTGGCGAGGCCCGACGGCAAGCGCGAAGAGCGCCCGGCGCATGACGGAAAATGTTGCTTGGCGGATGTTGATGCGATCGATTTCCGCCACGCTCGCGAAGGCAACCGCCACCGCTATCGCATTCAGCATGATCTCTTCGTAAACGCGTTCGCGGTCCCCGGGGGTAAGCCGCTTCGAATCGTTTAGTCCGCTTGGCAGCTTGCGCGGATCGAGGATGACGGCCGCGGCCGCCACTGGCCCAGCGAGGGGGCCTCGTCCCGCTTCGTCAACTCCGGCCACCGGCCAAATCCCGCGCTTCAGCAGGCTTGCTTCGACGCGGAAATCGGGCTTTGTCATGCGGGGCTCTTGAGCGGCGGGACCAGACCCGCGCGGCAGCCAGGCGCTTATTTTTTGCCGAAGCTGAGGCCGCCGAAGCGGGAGTTGAAGCGCGACAGGCGACCGCCGCGATCGACCAAATGCTGCGAGCCCCCGGTCCAGGCCGGATGGGTGGTTGGATCGATGTCGAGGTGCAAGGTGTCGCCCGCTTTGCCATAGGTGGAGCGGGTGAAAAACTCGCTCCCGTCGGTCATGACCACCTTGATCAAATGGTACTGGGGGTGAATATCGGGTTTCATCGGCAAATCCCTGTATGTACGCGCCAGCTCCGCCGTCCTTGCCGCGATACCGCGCCGTTCGTCCATCATGACCGGAGTTGCCGCCCTATACCCCAGCCGATGAGGTGGTACAAGGGCGGAAAGCGGGCGGTTGCGGGCCGGTTCGAATTTGGTCCGCGTTGCGCGGGGTGCGGACGTCCGCTGGCGACCGGGCGAGACACCGCCGGTCTTTCGAGTTGTTCCCACGTGACCGTGACCCCGCCTATCCTCGCGGCGGCTCAGGTCCACGGCGTCACCGCGGGCACTTCGCATGGAGCAGGCATGTCCACCGTGCCAAAGTCGGCTGGTCCCGCAACTTCCAAATATTCCATGTCCTTCGAATAGTCGAACAAATAATGAACTATGCCAGGACGTTGATGAACGCAATCGCCGGCCTCGACCAAGGTCAGCTGGTCTTCATACATGAAGCGGGCCCAACCCTTGAGCATGATCACGATGTGGAAATCGGCGATATGCCGGTGCCAACCGGTGCCTTCCCCCGGCGGCTTGTTGGCCCGGACCAGCGTCGCAACGACTTTGCCGCCCGTGGCTTTGGCGATGCCAAGATCACGATAAAGGAAGAAATCGCGAAGGCCGTCCGATTTAAATCCGGTATCGCCTTCCTTGACATGCGAGAATGTGGTTTCAGCTGGTTGTCCCGGTTTTGCAGCTTCCATTGTCATCCTCCTTCGGAATGTGGAGAACTTTCCTGCCATTGACGCGAATAAAACGATCGGCCGGACAGATCGAGGGAAATTACATCGTTGACGCCTTCCCGCTCATTTCATCTCGAGCATGAGAGGCGCGGCTCGCGCCTGCATCGGCGATAGGCGGAAAATGCCGGAAGCAAGGCGAATTTGGCATCAAAATGCTCAAAATTCGATCTCGAGTTCTTCTACGTTCTCGGGTTCCTGCTTAGCCGCGCCGATCCACTCGATCATCTCGGGCATTGCCATGATCGTTTTGCAGTAGGCGCCACATATCTCATCCAATTTGACGTGATATGTGAGGAACCGCGTCGCCACGGGGGCATACATTGCGTCGGCCATCGAACGCTCGCCCAAAAGAAATGGCCCGCCGTAAAGATTGTGGCACTCTCGCCAGATCCCGGCAATCCGATCGATATCGGCTTGGGCCCGCGTCCAGACCTTGAAGTTGGGGAAGTCGCCCTTGAGGTTCATCGGCAGGGCTGAGCGCATGGGACCAAAGCCCGAGTGCATCTCCCCACTGATCGAGCGGCAGAGGGTCCGCTTCGCGCGGTCCGCCGGCAGCAAAAGCGCTGCGGGCCTGATCTCATTTAGATATTCGCCGATCGCCAGCGTGTCCCAAACCTTAATTCCATTGTGGCTCAGACAAGGCACCAGGAAAGAGGAGGACAAGAGCAACAGTTCGGCGCGCATCTCGGGATCGTCCGGCGGAATGACTTTCTCCGAGAAAGGAAGCCCAGAAAATTTGGTCATTAACCAGCCGCGAAGCGCCCATGAGGAATAGTTCTTGCTGCTGATCGTGAGCGTCGTGTCGTCCAATGCCCCGCCTCTCCACCGGTAAGCGTAACCTTGGCTGGCTAGCGAACCGGAATAACCCTGGCAGCCCTGCGAAAACAGAGCATAATGCATGCCGCCGGTCACGCAATGATGCCGCCGCTCAATAATCTTCCCACGCGAGGATGCCGCAATCTTCCCACGCGAGGATGCCGCGCGTTACGTGAATTTCCCTCTGGCGACGGTGTGACTTCAATGATTTATCAAGCCTATCGAACACAGGCGGATTATCTCGATCTGGTGCGGCCGATCGCGGCCGCCGCCGGATCGGCGTTGCGCTTGCCTTGGCCTCGGCTGGGGCAGGATTGGCCACTCCATAGGCTCGCTGGAGTCTTGGAAACCTTCGCCAATCTGACCGTGATCCATGCCCGGCTCCCCTTTGGGATCAATTCCGTGCCGGCGGGCAATCGTCTCGTTCCGGTGACGGAGGAGGCAGTCTATTCCACGCCCTTCGCCACGCTGCTTCACTTCAAGAAGGCAACTGGAGAGATACAGCCGCAAGTTCTCTTGGTCGCTCCCATGTCGGGCCATTTCGCGACACTGTTGCGCGCGACGGTCAAAACAATGTTGACCGGCCACGACGTCTACATCACCGACTGGCATAACGTTCGCGATGTGCCCCTCGCGGATGGCTGCTTCGATTTCAGCGCCTTCGTTGACCATTTGGTTGAATTCCTGCGGGTGATGGGGGCGGCTCCCACGTCGTCGCTGTCTGCCAGCCCTGCGTCCCCGTCCTCGCCGCCGCGGCGTTGATGGCGGAAGACGGCGATGCGGCGCAGCCCCGCAGCATGACCTTGATGGCCGGGCCGATCGATACACGCATCAACCCGACCAAGGTCAACGGATTAGCCAATCAAAAGCCGATCACGTGGTTCGAGCGGAATCTGATCGCCCAAGTGCCCCACGATTATAAGGGCGCCAGACGGCAAGTCTATCCAGGTTTCATGCAGCTCGCGGCGTTCATGAGCATGAATCTCGATCGCCATCTGCGCTCCTTCAAGGACATGCTGGAGGCGCGCGCGGCCGGCGATCAGTCAAAATTACAGTTTATCCATGCGTTCTATGAGGAATATTTCGCGGTCATGGACTTGCCGGCCGAGTTCTATCTCGAAACGGTGAAACTGGTTTTCCAAGACCACGCTCTGCCCCTCGGCAAGCTCGATGTGCATGGCCGCCTGGTCAATCCGGGCGCCATCAAGCACACAGCTCTACTGACCGTCGAAGGCGAGCGGGACGATATTTGCGGGCTCGGCCAAACCCTCGCCGCCCAGGACCTTTGCACGGGATTGCGGCAATATATGAAGATGCACCACGTGCAGACGGGGGTTGGCCATTACGGCGTCTTCAGCGGCCGGCGCTGGAACAACGATGTCTACCCCATGGTGCGTGATATCATTGAAATGACAAACTGAGCCGCGGACCAGGAGGGCCGGCTGGGTCAACTCCTTTGGGCCAACGCTCCAGCCTCGCATTGGCTGATTTTGGCGGGCGCCCGCATCCCAAAACTCACCTGCTGCCACGCAGACAAAGCTTTACTCCGGCCGCGCGAAAGTGTACCCCCTCCCCGCAATTGACCCGGCGCATCCAGCTTGCGCCGGGCTTGTTTTTGGCGGCTCTTTTACCAGCCGCCCAAAATCTCTTGACCTGGGCCCAATCTCTGGTTCCACTTGAGGCGATGATCGCGGATTTGGCGATCTGGGCATTCTGGGCGTCGCAACCCGCGTCGAGGATGGCCCCATGGGTGGCCCGGACGCAGCGGCTGAGAAAGGCGCCGCGCGGATCGTCCCATATGTCCTGAGCCGGGCGAAGGGTCGACCAAGTTCGGCTCGGGCGCCGAGGCCGGGCGCGGAGCTGGCCAGGGTTGCGGAGCGCCCGGCCTCGGCGTTTTATGAGGCCACCGGCGATGACCAAGGACCAGAAGATCATCAAAGGCAAGGTGGGCCTATTGGAGCTCGCCAGGCAACTCGGCAATGTGAGCCAGGCCTGCAAGATGCTCGGCTATAGCCGCGACAGCTTCTACCGGTTCAAGGAACTTTACGACAAAGGCGGCGCGCTGGCGTTGCAGGAAATCTCCCGCAAGAAGCCGATCCTGGCGAACCGGACGGCGCCCGGGATCGCGGCGCGGATCGTTGAATTTTCGCTGGAGCAGCCGGCCTTCGGCCAGATCCGCGCCGCTAGCGAAATGAGGAAACCTGGCCATTCGATCTCACCTCCCGGGCCCGTCGAAGGACGGGGTGCGCGGCGTCTGGCAGCGCCATGATCTCGAGACGATGAAGAAGCGGCTGAAGGCCTTGGAAGCGAAGGTCGCGCAGGAAGGCCTGATCCTGACCGGGGCGCAGGTCATCGCCTTGGAGAAAGCCAAGACAGAAAAGGAGGCTCACGGGCCGAGTTCGAGAGCGAATGCCCCGGCTACCGCGGCGCCCAGGACACTTTCCACGCCGGCAACATGAAAGGGGTCGGCCGCATCTACCAACGGACCTTCATCGACACCTATGCGAAAGTGGCGTTTGCCAAACTTTACGACCGCAAGACGCCGATCACCGCGCGCTTCCATCAATTGTAAAAGTTGGGATTTGATCCACCGGTCAACGTCAGATTTCGCCATTCATCGCACGGGCCGAGCATTATCGGCGAGGCGGAGTCGATTCTGGCAAGGATGCCATAGCCCGTTGCAAGCAACGGGCTATGGCACCGGCTTCGCCGGCGCGGGCGCGGCTCGCGTCCTTGCCAGAATCGATCCGCTCGCCAAACTCGCCGCCATGAGAGGAATGGCAGGTTGCGATTTCCCGCCGCAGTGACTGAAAGCTCAAATTCAGTCTTTTACTCCTGAACGATCGGGTCGTGCCCTTCTTCGACGAAAAGGAGGCGAAGCTCTCACGTGTTCCGACAGATCGCGGCACGGAATATCGCGGCAATCCCGAGCATCATGAATACGAGCTCTATCTCGCGGTGGAGGATATCGGCCATTCCAGGACCAGGACGAAGAGCCCGCAAACAAATGGGATCGCCGAGCGCCTGCACAAGACGATGTTGACTGAATTCCACCGCATCGCCTTCCGCGAGAAGCTCTATCTTTCGATCGCGGCCCTACAGAACGACCTCGACGAATGGATCAGAAGCTATAATGAGGAGAGACCGCATCGAGGCCGGTGGTGTTTCGGCAAGACGCCACTGCAAACATTCCTTGACGCCATCCCGATTGCCAGGGCGAAAATGATCGCTGCCTGACCACCATCAGCAGCAAACTGCCAGCTCCAAAAGGCACCGTCCGTAAGATCAAGTACAAGCTACTACAGTCACTTGCGGCGCGTTTCTCGGCGACAAGGCCTTTGACGCCAACAAAGTGCGCGACTTCCTCGCCGCAAGGAAAATCGAAGCGGTCATCCCTGCGCGCAAGGGAACAAAAGGCGGCGGCGCATACGCCAGGGAGAACTACAAATGGCGTCATTTGATTGAGAATTTCTTCTGCAAACTCAAAGCTTCTCGCCGCATCGCCACCCGTCATGAAAAAACCGGCGCGTGCCTTGCCGCCATGATATATGCGGTCAATATCGTCATAACCACGATATGATTGTAAACAGGCCCTAGCCGCCGCCGCGATCGATGTTGCGGTTTTAGACGCGAACCTCAGTGGCGAGCACACCTATCCGCTGGCAACCGTGCTCAAGTCGCGTGGCGTTCCCTTTATTTTCGCGATGGGATACGGCACTGCCGGATTGAATGAGGAGTGGAGGAGCGCGCCAGTTTTGCAGAAGCCGTTTCAGGCAAGGGATCTGAAACGCGTCCTGCGCGAGGTGTTCGAACACCGGGCCGTTTGAGGGGACGCCGCGCAATGGGCGGCACCCCGCGCGCAGGGCTTAAGCCAAAGCCGCGCCTAAAGGCCATTCCTGTTCTTCGTTACAGGCAAGATCGCCCGAAGAGCGCTGCCCGGCCCGTCAGTGATAATGGCGATGGTGCCGGTGACGGCGATAAGCCGAGCGGTGCTCGTACCTCCAATGGCGATGGTAACGCGGTCCGATGCCGAGCGCCCCGTTCACCCCGCCAACCGCGCCGCCCACCGCGCCGCCGACAACACCCCCAACCGGACCGGCGGCGGCATTGCCTTCCGCCCCGCCGCGCTGCATTCCCCCAATTATGCCTTGGGCATGAACCGCGATAGGGGCCGCGAGCAAAGCCGCAACCGTGGCAAACTTCAGAATTTTCAGCATCTTGACCTCCAAGCTTACATAGTTGAGACAACTTCCATATTTCTTGGGTTAACCTAGGTTGTTTCGCTTCAGCCGGTCACCGAAAGAGCGCAATCATTGGACAGACTACTATCCTTGGCGTAGCAACGGCGGCGGGGCGTTTGGCGTGACCGGGAAACGCTCCGCCGCCGATGGCTCAATCGATCACTTGAACCACCGTGCGCGTTCGTGGATCAACCAGAACGGCGTGGTCATTGATAATCGTGTAGCGGTAGCGGGGGGAAACGCCGTATTCGCGAGGCACCCGGTAAAAGACTGCCCCGGAAGGCGGCAGGATCATTCCAACTTGCGGATCCTCACTGTAGCGATAAGCGGAGCGGTGTTCGCGTATTACGTAGTCGCGAAAGCGAGGAACTTCTTGTACACCCAACAGGCCGCCAATTCCGCCCGCGACGCCACCGACCGCGCCACCCACGGGCCCGCCTACGGCGCTGCCTTCGGCTGCGCCACGTTCCGCGCCGGTAGGAATGCCTTGAGCCTGGGCCGCGAACGGCGAGGCGAGCAGAGCCGTGACCACGGCTATTCCGAATCTTTTCTGCATCGTCGGTTTCTCTTTTTCTTCCCCGATTGCCGGGCTAAACATCAGCCTTCGCCAAAAGTTCCGTGGCCGGGGCAAGGCGGAAATCCCTTCGCTGGCCCGTTGAGTCGGCCGGCTGAGGCGGTAATGCTTCGCGAGGACGCGCGCTTGCTAAGTTTCGCGGGGAATGATAGGCGCGCCCGATGGATTGTCCGCGCGCCCATTACCATCCGACGATTTCGTCCCGCGCGGGCGACGGGCGATGACCATCCGCTTCCACAAGGGCGATCTGCCGGACGATGCGGATTTTGGTAATTGCGTCGCGATCGACACCGAGACCTTGGGGTTGGTTCCGCATCGAGACCGGCTCTGCGTCGTCCAATTGTCGCGCGGCGACGGGTCCGCCGATGTCGTTCAAATCGGCTCAGGCCAGACGCGGGCGAAAAACATCGAGCGGCTCCTTGCGGACCCAAAGGTCACAAAACTGTTTCATTTCGCCCGTTTCGATGTCGCGGTTCTGTTCAAGACCTTCGGGGTCATGGCGGCGCCCGTCTATTGTACCAAGATCGCCTCCAAGCTCGCCCGGACCTATACCGACCGGCACGGCTTGAAGGATTTGACGCGCGAGCTTCTCGGGGTCGAATTATCCAAGCAGCAGCAATCCACCGATTGGGGCGGCGCGACGCTCTCGGAGGCGCAGCTTTCCTATGCGGCGTCCGACGTCCTTTATTTGCATGCCTTGCGCATCCGCCTCGACGCGATGCTCAAGCGCGAGAACCGCTTCGAGATCGCCGCCGCCTGTTTCGATTTTGTGCCCGCAAGGGCGCGTCTCGACCTGATGGGCTGGGCCGATGCGGATATATTTTCGCATCAATAGGCACAGCCCTAGCTTGAGCCCGCCATGACTTCGCCTTTCTTGCTTGCTGTCTGAGGCGACTGAGCGCGGCCTTGCGCCCACCCTGGTACTTGCCTGACCGGACCAAACCCCAGCCAAGGTAGCGCACAAGGATTATTAAGAATTTTTAGGATTTCTAGAGCCGCGGCCATGTTCGTTTGTGGTTTGAGGAATTTCGCGCAGCCTGGAGCTTGGGTCCCTTGTCTCAGAACGAAGCTCTACGAGTGAAGAAATCGTTGGGCGGCACGGGTGCGCCAGCGAGCGCTTTGAGCCGCGCCGATGGTCTCGCCCGCGGGGAAAACCCGGAGAACGCCAAGCTCGCCTGGCCGGACGTCGCAACGGCCGGTATCAGCAGGTTGGACGATGGCCCGGCGGACGCCGGCGCGGTGCGTTTCGACGTGACGCCGGTGCTTTGGCGCGGCGGCTTCAAGGCGGCACACCGTCATTCGGCGCGGGTGCGGTTGTTTCGCCGCGCCGCGATCGCCGGTTCGCTTCTCGCGATCACGCTCATCTCCGCGGTGACTTTATGGAACCCCTTGAGGCACCTGCGGGGCAACATTTCCGTCGGCCGGGCCGCGCTTGACGGCACCAAAATCACCCTGGATTTTCCGAAAATCTCCGGGGTTCAGCCGGACGGCCGCCCCTTTGAGATCAAGGCGCGTTCCGGAACCCAGGACATTACGGCGCCGGACATCATCGAACTGCTCGGCGTCGATTCCAAGATCGGGGCGGCGGACACCTCGACAACATGGGTGAGCGCCGCGCGGGGCATCTACGACAGCCTGCACGACAAAATGACCCTGGAAGGCGACATTCGAATCAAAAGTAGCACGGGTTACGACATTTGGTTGAGAACCGCGCGGATCGATTTCACCACCGGCGGCCTTGTCTCCGAGGAGCCGGTCAGGGTGATTCTCGACGGCGGGACGATCGCGGCGAAGCAATTGGATGTCAGCGACCATGGCCACAAAGTCTCGTTCGGCGGCGAGGTGACCTCAATGATCGACACCGGGGCGGGGGAGCCCGAGGCCGCCGGAGCCTCGATGGGGAGCGGGAAATGACCGGGCGCTTGAGTGCGGCCGTTCTCGCTTTGGTTATTTTGGCTTCGGCGGTCTTTCCGGCGTATGCGGAAAAGCCACGCTCCGGCGCGATTCTGCCGGGCGGCAATTCCAAGGATCCCGTCAATATCGCCGCCGCCAAACTGGATTATTTCGACAAGGAACAAAAGCTAGTCTACACCGGCAACGTCGTTGCGACGCAAGGAGAAAGCAAGCTCCAGGCGGGCACGCTGGTCATTTTCCTGACGCCGAAGGATGCCGTGGCACCGGCCGGAGTTCCATCGTCGTCGAGCCAGATTCGCCGCATGGAAGCGGCGGGACCGGTGACCATCGTTTCCAAGGACCAGATTGGCACCGGTGACAGCGGCGTTTATGAAAAATCGGAAAACAAAGTCTATCTCATCGGCAACGTGACATTAACCCAGGGACCGAATGTAACCAAAGGCGATAAGTTGATCTATGATTTGACGACCAATCAGGCGGCGGTAACCGGCCGGGTCAGGAGCATGTTTCTGCCGAGCGGCGGCACCGGAAACGCAAAGGAGCCAAGTCCGGCGAGACCGGATGGCGCACCGAAACCCGATCGCGCGGCAAAGGCCTCCTGACGAGCGGCTCTCGCAGGGCGCGGCAAAACTCTCGCTGGTTACCCTCGCGACGCACATCCCAGCGAGCGCGGTTTGTCGGCGCCGGCGGGGAGGCTTTGAGGACGTTCCTGCCGTCTCGAAGATTGCTGGTGCTCTTGATCACGCCTAATGTCCCGCCCCTCAGGTTCGCGGCTCTTCGCCGCGAACGCAGAGGATAGGCAGGCCACTGAAACCAACGAGCTAGTGTCCCGGTTCTGGCGCGCAATCATTAGGAGAGAAAGTAATGGCTAAACCGAAACCAACGGTCTGCATCGAGATCGTCCCCTATATTTTCTATCGCGACGTTACTGCGGCTCTCGACTGGCTCACCCGCGCCTTCGGGTTCGCCGAAACAATGCGGACGGCGACGCCGAATGGGGGCACTCTTGGCGAGATGACGCTCGATGGCTAGCGCATCACAATGGGACAGGGCAGCAAGGAATGGCGAATGACGAGCGCTCACGCGGCTGGAGCGGCAACCCAGGGCATCTTCATCCATTTGGCCGATGGCGACGCGCACTACGAACGGGCACAGGATGCGGGGGCAGAGATCGTCAAACCGCTAGAAGACCTTCCCTACGGACGCAGCTACGCCGCCCGCGACCCCGACGGGCATCCCTGGTTCTTCAGGACGCCTCTCGCCAAGCGCTGATCGAACTCAGCCGCGGTCGTCGCAAGGATTGTCGTGTGGCACTTCGTCTGGCAATAAACGCAACGAACTTCGGGATCGGGACACTCGCCCAGACGCCGCGCGGCTCGCGCCCCGTTTTGCCTTGCAGGAAACTATGCTTCGATGGCGACGCGGCGGGGCGCTACTAGGTTGGAATTGCGAAGGATTTTTCTTAATTTGCGCCCGCCGGCGGCCCTTTTACCTTTTGCCGCCTTCGCTCGTCTGCGCGGCGTGTTCCGGCCTGGCACGGAGCCGCGGACGGCGCTGCCGGCGGGCGATGGCGCTTGGATGGAGGCGCGGGATGTCGCGAAGCACAGCGCCGCCCCGGCCGCCCCGCGCGGACCCGGCGGTCTTCCCGGCGAAACGCCGCGGGGGGTGACTGGCGGAAGCGAGCCGGAAACGAGCGCACAAGGGGTGCTAGCGGTTCATCATTTGCGCAAATCCTACAAGGCCCGCCGCGTTGTCGAGGACGTGAGCATGACGGTGCGGCGCGGCGAGGTGGTTGGCCTCCTCGGCCCGAACGGCGCCGGCAAGACCACGCTTTTTTACATGATCACCGGGCTGATCCGGCCGGACAGCGGCCGCATCGAACTCGACGGGCACGATGTGACGCGCCTGCCAATGTACCGGCGGGCGCGCCTCGGCATCGGCTATCTGCCGCAGGAAGCCTCGATTTTCCGCGGGCTCGACGTCGAGGACAACATCCGAGCGGTCCTTGAAATTGTCGAACCCGACAAGCTTAAGCGCGCCGGCGAACTCGAAGGCTTGCTCGACGAATTCGATCTCAAATCCTTGCGCGAGACGTCATCGATCGCGCTCTCCGGCGGCGAGCGGCGGCGCTGCGAAATCGCCCGCGCGTTGGCGGGCCGCCCGTCCTTCATGCTTCTCGACGAACCGTTCGCGGGGATCGATCCCATCGCCGTGGCCGATATTCAGCTTCTTGTGCAGCACCTGAAACGGCGCGGCATCGGCGTTCTCGTCACCGATCACAACGTCCGCGAAACCTTGGGGTTGATCGACCGCGCGTACATCGTTCATGCCGGCCGGGTCTTGGTCGAGGGGACTCCGGCCAAGATTGTCGAGGACCCCAATGTGCGCCGCTTCTATCTTGGCCAGGAATTCCGGCTCTGACGGCGCTGTTTAACGCCGAGAAAATGATAAACTCCGATCGTATCGTTCGATGACCGGGTCCGATCCGACAAACAGTTGCCAATGGGAGTGACTGATGAGCGACGCCTCTTCGAACCAGCATGGCAAGGCGAGTTTCGAGCTCGATCTCGGGCGTATCGGCTTCGTCGTGATTATTCCCGTCATGCTTTGGGTGTTTTACACGACGTTCAGCGAACTCGTGGACATTATGAGGAAGGGGCCGGACGACAACGTCGGTCTCGCCGGCGCGGTGATCGGATCGGCGGCGATCCTGAGTTTGATGGCGCTGAGCTCCTGGCTGCTCGGCGCCGAGCTGGCGGCCGCGGTCGCGGGCAAACGCCGGGCGGCCAAAGGCGGCATCGCCGGGCTTTTCGTCATCATTCCGGCCTTCCTGTTTTTCTTCAGCATGTCGGCGTTTTTTTCGTACACCTATTGTCACGCTAACCTATTCAATCTTTCCGCCAAGAAGCTCGCCGGAGAGACGCAACCGATGGAATTGGCCGGTGCTGCCGGGGTTGAGCGCGGCGCTGGGGCAAGCCTCTGAAGATCAGATCAAAAAATATTGGCGCGAGAGGATACGCAGGCCTGGATGAAGAGCGTCGGCGCGCTCATTCGAACCGCGCGAAAGGATAACGAAGCACTTGCCCGGAGATGGCGACATGAACAGACGAAGCGAAGCGACGTGGAACGACAGGCGTCGGCGGAGGAAGCAAAAAAGCTCAAGGCGGCGCGAGACGCGAAACTGCAGATCGAAGCGATCGAGCCCCGGCTCGCGGAACGCGCGATCCAATTGCAGGCGCAGAAGGATCAAATTCGACCATGGGACGAGCAGGTTGCCGTGCTTGACGTGGAGGCGGCGAAATTCGAGGCCGAGGCGAGTTTTGCCGACCGCGGGCTCGACAGGACCGGCGTTAGGGGCTGCGGCAATGAAGTCTGCAAGCCGGCGCAGAAAAACGCCGCCGGGCGGCGAAAGAAGATCGCCAATATCCAAAAGGAATTGAAGCCGAAACACGATGAACTCGCCGGGGTCACGGCTGAAATCGAGGTTTTTCAGAAGACGTTTTCGGGACTGCGCGAGCAGGCGGCCTATCTTTCCGGCCGGGGCGAGCAGAAGAACGCGATGTCCGCGCCGGTGGCTTTCGACCTTGGGTCGGGTTTGCAGGGCCTGGACGAAGCCCGGCGCGAGTTCGAAAGAGACCCGTCGTGGAGCGCGATCAATCCCGTCAAGGCCTCCTGCGACGTATTGCTGCCGGCATTACGGGAAATGAAGCTCGCGAGCGACCTGCCCGAGAGCTTCCAATGCGCTCCGCAATCCTCCGACTTGCAGGGCCTGCTCGACCGCCGCGCTAGCTACGCCGGCGCCCGCAAGACGTTCGACGCCCGATGTGGCCTCGAAGGCAAGCTTCGCGAACAATTGGATAATATCGCAGAGCGCGTACGCAAAAGGGAATTACAACCTCCTTTGGCGCTGACGGAGGCGAAAAAGATCGTCGACGGCTGCGTCGCCTTGGCGGGCACCACTGGCGTCCCTGGCGCGCAATTGTTGGAGTTCTACAATCAGGCAAATGATTTTGTTCTCGCGCGGTCGCTCGAACGCAATCGCTTTGACCTCGCCACGGAAGAATTGTTCAAGACGCCGGCAGCCAACAAGGCTTTGGCGGTGGCACAGGACATGCTCATTCTGATCTACAAGTTCCTGGCCGATTTCTACAAATATCGCTGGCGGCCTCGCGGCAAAATTGCGATCGGAGCGCCGATCGATCTGTCGGACAATATGGCGGATCCGAACAAGATCAGGGCGAGAAAAGCGCTGCCGCGTCTGGCCAAACCCGGGCGCCACGAGGTCAGCGGGATCAATGACGCCGATGTTGACGCGCCGCCGGCTCAAGTCGCGACGAATCTCGAGGGCTTGCTCAACGGGCTCGCCCGTCGTCAAGCGGTCTGGCGAGTGCGCACGGGGGTTCAGGGCATCGAGAACTCCGTTCTCTTCGCGGTTGAGAGCGAGCTTCAAGAGCCGTTCGGCTCCCCGCGGCCTATGCTCGCGACTGCGCTGCCGCCTCCCCCGGCCCGAACCATCGCCGGACGCGCGCGGGACGGGCGCGCCGAACAATTGTCGCACAGCAACTCACAGCGATTACTGCCGATAGACGCCCTTGATTTCTCCCAAACGGCACGAGGGAACTTTGCCAATTCTGCCGTTGCAGTTCTTTCGGCACTATTGGCAATAGGGCGCCGAGCGCTTGCTTGGATTTCGCCGCAGCCGTCTTCCGGCCTGAACCCCTAATACCAAGGTCCGGAAGGCGTGCCTTGTTGGGGGAGTCGCGAACCGGCAGCGGCCTGATTCGAGATGACAAACACATGGCGGTTCGCCTTGACGGCTGTGATGTTGTCGCGCGATTATTTCGATGGTTTGGCGTGACAGTTTCTGGCGCGGCAATCGCGCGATCTCGATCGGACCCGGCGTCTCCCGAGCCCGCCGAATGATGGCCTTGGCCCTTGCCTTGGGCGCTGGCCCGGGCTGTTAGACTGTGAGGTCGTTCGCAGGATGCCGGCAGAAGGCACGGCTGTGACGCTGCTCCAAAGCATTGGCACGCGAGCCGCGGCTATATGCCGCCTGCCTCTGCCGGAAAAATTTCCACGTTCCCGAAGAGACGTGAGAGACGGCGAAGATCTTGCCAGATATGACGAGACACAAGCAGCTCGGCGTACATTCGCGACAGCCTTGGAACATCAGGAAAAAGAGGACATACGCCGATGCCGGCCGGCCCCAAAGGCGAGAAACATCGAAAGGCGACGGTTGTGGACGCAGGCGTATTTTGTGCTATGCTCACAAACCGGAAGCAAGAAACGGGCCGACAATGGGCCGTTGCCCTTGTGATGGGCAGGCGGCGGCCGTTCGAGGGTTTCACGGAGACATGGCTCCTACCGCCAAGCTCGTCATGCGTCAGAGCCAGTCGCTGGTGATGACGCCGCAGCTTTTACAAGCTATCAAGCTTCTGCAATTTTCCAATCTCGATTTGACCGCGTTCATCGAGGAGGAACTCGAGCGCAACCCCTTGCTCGAACGGGCCGAGGACAGCCCCGAGCCGCCCGGCCTCGATGGTGCAGGCCTCGACGGCGGGATTGATCCCGCCGGGATTTCGCCGGGCGAGGATCTCAGCGAGGCAAGCGACGCCGACTGGAGCTCGGCGTTCTTGACCACGAACCGCGAGACCCTCGAGGCAAGCCTCGGCGCCGAATTGTCGAACAGTTTCAACGACGGCAGGACGGCGGCGCCGGGCGAATACGGTTTGGCGGCGGGCGGCTTGGGTCTCTCGGTGACCTCATGGCCCGGTCCGCCGGGCGGGGCCGGTGACGGCGCGGCGGCAAACCTCGAAGCCTATATCGCGGCACCGGCCAGTCTCAAGGATCATCTGAACATGCAATTGGGGCTCGCCACGGCCGGGACGGTGGACCGGCTGACCGGTCAGGTCTTGATCGACTCGATCGACGAGAACGGCTATTTCACTGGTTCGCTCGACGAGATCGCCGCGCGTCTCGGTGCGCCGCTGGAACAGGTGGAACGCATCCTCCGCCTCATCCAAGGTTTCGATCCTGCCGGCGTCGGCGCCCGCGATCTCGCCGAATGCCTCGCCATCCAATTGCGTGAGCGCGACCGGTTCGACCCAGCCATGCAAGCGCTCGTCGGCCATCTCGACCTGCTCGCAAAACGCGATTTCGCGGCGCTGCGCAAGATTTGCAAAGTCGACGAAGAGGACATTCTCGACATGCTGGGCGAGATCAGGCGGCTCGATCCCAAGCCCGGGCGTGCCTTCGGCGGCGGGTCGATCGCGCCCGTCCTGCCCGATGTCATCGTGCGGCCACTGCCCGACGGCTCGTGGCATGTCGAACTCAACACGGAAGTTCTTCCGCGCATCCTGGTCAATAATAGCTACGCGGCGCGGGTCGGCAAAGGCAAGGGGAAGGAGGCCGACCGGAACTTTATCTCGAGCTGTCGTCAAACCGCCAATTGGTTGACGAAGAGTCTCGAACAAAGGGCGCGCACGATTCTGAAAGTTTCCAGCGAAATCGTGCGCCGGCAAGATCGATTTTTGGCGCATGGCGTCGAATGTTTGCGCCCGCTCGATCTCAAGACGGTCGCGGAGGCGGTTGGCGCGCATGAATCCACTGTCTCCAGGGTGACATCCAACAAATATATGGCGACGCCGCGCGGTCTCTTCGAGCTCAAATATTTTTTCACCGCCTCGATCGCCGCGCATGACGGCGGCCCCGCGCATTCGGCCGAATTGGTGCGGTTCCGGATCAGGCAGATGGTCGACCAGGAAAGTCCTTCGCAAATTCTGTCCGACGACGCCATCGTCGTCAGGTTGAAGGAGGCCAATATCGACATCGCCAGGCGCACGGTCGCCAAATACCGCGAAAGCCTAAAAATCCCCTCGTCCGTGCAACGCCGGCGCGACAAGGCCACGAGTTGATGAGGCGCGCGAACTCGGCTTTGGCTAACCCGCGCGCTATCCAAGAACCAATGACCTTGCGCCGCAAGGCTCGCTCGCATCGGAACGCCATTTGGAGCATGATACCTGCCGTGACATGCGCTAAAATGAAGAGATCGAGAACATGTTGGCCATTCCGCCAAGCCTCGGTTGGGCGAGCTCGTGGCCACCCGCGCTCATGGTGAATTTCTCAGGTTTTTGTCTATATCAGACAGAAGAGCGTCAAATTGAGGGCTCAAATCGACGGTCATTCTTGACGGCCGTTGGGATAAATTGCGCCGGCCCGAAGGGCGGGCGGCGCCGGTAACGGAGAATGGGCAATGACTTTGCGTGTCTCGGGCAAGAATTTGGACATCGGCGAAGCTTTTCGCGCGCACATCGAGGCGCGCATCGATGCCACCCTGGCGAAATTCCGGGCCGGTCCGGCCGCCGGCCATGTGACGATTGAACCGGAAGGGTCGGGATTCCGGGCCGATTGTGCCTTGCACCTGATGTCCGGCGCCACGCTGCAGGCCGACGCCCAGGCGCATGAGCCCTATGTGAGCTTCAATCGCGCCGCCGATCTCATCGAAAATCAGATCCG
This sequence comes from uncultured Alphaproteobacteria bacterium, assembly GCA_963706215.1. Taxonomy (GTDB): domain Bacteria; phylum Pseudomonadota; class Alphaproteobacteria; order Rhizobiales; family Beijerinckiaceae; genus Methylocapsa. The sequence continues at coordinate 3,226,942 of OY970154.1, forward strand.
GCGCCATCGAGAGCGGCTCTTGGATCATCACGCCAGCGCGGCGGCGGACGGCAGGACCAAGCTAGAACAATTTTTGGGCGAAAAGGCTTCCGGCACGCAACGCAACGAGCCACGGGCGGAGCAAGGCGAAACACTCGATCGCCATCCGGCGGTCATCGCCGAGCCGTCATCGAGGGTCAGGGAGATGACCGTTTCCGGGGCTGCGAAGGAGCTCGATTCGACCAACGCCCAAGTCGTTGTCTTTCGTCGCGCTTCCGATGGGCGGACCAATGTCGTATATCGCCGCCCTGACGGAAATATCGCCTGGATCGATCCAGGCCGGGAATGATAAAGACCGGTGCCTCGCGCGAGGCACCGGGCGGCCCCCCGCCCTGCTCGGCGTTGGACCATCGACAGTTATGTCCCAACAGCGGACGCGGACCGGATTATTTCACACCATGCTGCTGACCGAATTGATCACCCCCGAGGCGGTTGTCCCTTCCCTCAAGGTGAACTCGAAGAAGCACGCGCTGCAAGAACTGAGCGATCGGGCGGGCTTGATTTCCGGCCTTGCGCCGCGGGAAATCTTCGATGTTTTGGTCCAGCGCGAGCGTCTCGGCTCGACCGGAATCGGCGAAGGGATCGCCATTCCACACGGCAAGCTCGCCGGTGCGGAAACGATGTTCGGGATTTTCGCGAGGCTTGCCCGCCCGATCGATTTTTATGCCCTCGACGGCGCGCCGGTCGATCTCATTTGTCTTTTAATAGCACCGGAGAAGGCTGGCGCCGACCATCTGAAAGCGCTGGCGCGAATGGCGCGCGTGCTCCGCGACTCAAAAATTACGGCGAAGCTTCGCGCCGCGCGCGACGTCAGCGCACTGTACGCGGTGTTGACCGGCGAAACCGCCTCGCACGCGGCGTAGCGCGGGTCTGTCTCCAAACCGTGCGCACCACCGTCACGGCTTCTTGACTTCGCGGCTCAAAATAGCGAGTTTCAGCGCTCCTGAAGGACCAAGGCCGATCATGCATTGGCGTTGGTTTCGGTTCGCGAATTTCCGTACCTCGTGGCACCACGACCGGAATTTGGGTACGGCGCCAAGGCGGGTCCGGTCCTTGGCATAACCTCTCCGGCGGCAATGCGAAGCTATCTCGATTTTGAAAAACCCGTTGCCGAACTCGAAGCCAAGGTTCTGGAACTCCGCCAGCTCGCGGCGAAGGGCGACGCCGTTGCCATTGGCGAGGAACTGACCCGGCTCGAAGCCAAGGCCGAGAAGGCGCTTGCCGATCTTTATGCCAATTTGACGCCCTGGCAGAAGACGCAAGTCGCGCGGCATCCGCAGCGGCCGCATTTTAGCGATTATGTCAAGGCCCTCGTGCGCGATTTCACGCCCTTGTCGGGCGACCGGCAATTTGGCGAGGACGCCGCGATCGTCGGCGGTTTCGGCTGGTTTCGCGGCCGCGCGATCTGCATCATGGGCCAGGAAAAAGGCTCCGGCACGGAATCACGAATTAAGCATAATTTCGGCATGGCGCGGCCGGAAGGCTATCGCAAGGCCGTGCGCCTCATGCAGCTTGCCGACCGTTTCGGTTTGCCCGTCGTTTCACTCGTCGATACCGCCGGCGCGTTTCCCGGCGTGGACGCGGAAGAACGCGGCCAAGCCGAAGCGATCGCGCGGGCGACCGATGCTTCGCTTTTGCTGGGGGTGCCGAGCATCGCGGTCATTCTCGGCGAAGGCGGGTCCGGCGGCGCCATAGCGATCGCGAGCTGCAACAAGGTTTTGATGCTCGAACATGCGATCTACACCGTCGCGACGCCCGAAGCCTCGGCTTCGATCCTCTGGCGCGATTCCTCCCGCGCCGAGGACGCCGCGACAAATATGAAGATCACCGCCCAGGATCTGCTCAAATTCGAAATCATCGACGTAATCGTCGTGGAGCCGGTGGGTGGCGCCCATCGCGATCCGGACGCGGCGATCGTTGCGGCTGGCGACGCGGTCGCCGCGGCGTTGGAAGATTTTTGGGAGATGCCGCCAACCGAGCTCAGGGCGTCCAGGGCTGCGAAGTTCTTGAATATTGGACGCAAGATATAAACCTTGAGTGGGGGCGGGAAACGCCACGCCAAACCTTGTGTTCGCCGGCTTTGCAACTTTTTTTGGCCATTAACCGAGTTTTAGAATGTCCCAGATTAGATCAAGGTTCCGGTAACCTTTGCACAAGGATACCGGCCGTAGGCTAGTCAGCCATGTCGGCAAGACCATTAGCTCAGCGGGCCAAATATCCATGCGGCGTCACCGTTTCGTGAATAAGCTTCCTGCCTTTGCTTTGATTGCGCTCGCGGGCGGGGTTTTGGCCGGCTGCGAGGAATCCACCTTCTCGCCGACGACGTCCCGTTCGCTTGCGCCGCTCCCGCCTAAGACGCTCGCCGCGATGGAGGCGATCGGGTCTTCGAAAAACGCGCCGGTCCTGATTCGCACCTATAAAAAAGAGGCGGAACTCGAAATCTGGAAGATGAAAGCGGATGGACACTACGCCTATTTGAAATCCTTCCCGATGTGCCGTTGGTCGGGACAGCTCGGACCCAAGGTGCGGGAGGGCGACCGGCAAGTGCCGGAAGGCTTTTATGCGATCACCCCGGCGCGGATGAATCCGAATTCCGCCTATTACCTTTCTTTCGACGTCGGCTATCCCAATGCCTACGATCGCGCCATGGGACACACCGGCGGCTCGATCATGGTGCATGGCGTTTGTTCCTCGGCCGGCTGCTTTTCGATGACCGACGCCCAGATCGCCGAGATCTATGCGATCGCCCGGGAAGCTTTCGCCGGCGGTCAGCGCGCCATCCAGATGCAGTCCTATCCATTCCATATGACCGCCGAAAATCTCGCCAAATACAGGCTCGATCCGAATATCGGCTTCTGGAATCAATTGAAGGAAGGTTCCGACAATTTCGAAGTGACCAAACAGGATGTGGCGGTTGGCGTCTGCGACAAGCATTACGTTTTCAACGCGGCTCCCGCCGACGGGTCGCGGCTCGAGCCGACGGCCGCCTGCCCGCCGCTGAAACGCGACGACGAGACGCAAGCCGAAGTTGCCGCCAGGCACAAGCGCGACGAAGCTAAAATCGCCGAACTCGCCGCGCAAGGCGTGCGCCCCATTCACACCGTCTATGCCGATGGCGGCCAGAATCCGGATTTCGCTTCGCTGGCAAGATATGCGAGCCGCCCGGACGCGCTGGCGAAAGGCCCCGTCGATATCGCCCTCGACGAAGGCAAGTCAAAGAAAACGAGGAGGGTGGCCGCCAAGCCGGGGGCGATCAGGACGGCCGCCAATTCCGTTCAAGGCCAAAGCCTCAAGCCGGTTGAACTCGTCACGGTGGCCACCGCCGCTCCCGAGCCCGTGAAGTTGCAGAACTCTTCCTTGTTCGCCCGGCTATGGGGCGCGAAACCGGTCGAAGCGAAAGCCGCAACGGCGCCGCTCCCCTCAACCGAAACAGCGGCACCGCGGCCGGCCGAGGTTCCCTTGCCGCCAAGGCGTAATGAAGCCACCGCCGCCAAGCCGCGCGACGCCAACGGCAAGCCGCAAAAATCCGTCGCGGCCCCTGCTCAGGTTAAGCCGGAGGCAGCCGCGTCGCCGGCCGGAGCCGCCGCCAAAGTGGTTGCCCTCCTGCGCGGGGTCTCGCCAATCGCTCAAGCCGATCATTGACCGGCCTTGCCATAGCTGGGATTGCTCCGGCCCCGCGACCCCCACATTTTCGGTTGGCGCCATGAGCAAAGCTTTCACCAAGGAGACCGAAGCGGAAGCGGATTTCGAGGACGAAATCCCTGTGCTTCCGGCCGGGGCCAAAAATTACATCACCCCCGAGGGTCTTCAACGGCTCCAGGACGAGTTTGCCCAACTGCAAAAAATCGAGCGTCCCAAGACCGTCGAGACGGTGACCTGGGCGGCGGGCAATGGCGACCGGTCGGAAAATGGCGACTATATTTACGGCAAGCGGCGCCTGCGGGAGATCGACGGAAGAATGCGGTTTCTCCGCAAAAGAATGGAAATCGCCGAAGCCGTCGATCCGGCGCGGCAAGGGAATCGGGAGCGGGTCTATTTCGGCGCGACAGTCGTTTATCGCGACGCGCGGGATGAAGAAAAGACTGTCCGGATCGTAGGCATCGACGAAGCGCGCTCGGAACTCAACGAAGTCAGCTGGATCTCGCCGGTCGCCAAGGCGCTGTTGAAAGCGGCGGAAGGCGATATCGTCGAGGCGCGGACACCCAAAGGCGTCGAGCGCCTGGAGATTTTAAAGATCAGCTATTGAGCGTGGCCGAGCGTTGGCTATGGATTTGGCGCGAGAAGAAGAGATTCGTCTGGTGAGAGACGAATATAATAGATTTATCAGCAGTTATGATCACGATTCCTTTGTTCTCAATTGCAAAATTCGATCCCGCCGCTTGATCGAAGACCACCGGGACGGGGCCCGTTTCGTCGCGGATGAGGCGATACGCGCGCTCGGATGCTCAAAGCCGCTGTTAATGGTGCGAGTAGGCGACGCCGAAGGCAATCTTCTTCGATTTGCCCGCCACCGCAATGAGTTTGAACTGAAATGGGTCAATGCGGTTTTTCTCATGAACGACAATCAAACGCCGCCAATCGACGACGCCAAGCGTTTGTCGCGCGAGTTGTCCGAGGTGCTCGAGGGCGCCGATATAATTGGGCTGAGGGCGTTCGGTCCCAATCCATCGGATGTGCAAATTCGAAAGATTTCCCAAGCCATCGACAGGATAGATTTGCGCGGCGCGTTAGGGATGATCGAAGCGCTGCAATATGGCGATCGGGGTGTCAAAAACGGCGAGTTTCGCAATACGGTCCTCACAAGCTCGTGGGTTCATCTTGGCTTGCTGGAGCATCTCGACGTTGTTCTCGACAACGCGCCGCGCGTCGTCGTGATCACCGGCCGGCACGAACTCGAAACGCTCTTCTCGGAGAAGTTGAAAAACCGGCTTGCGGCGTTTCTGCCGATACCCGTGCAAGCGAGCGATCAATCGTCGCCTGAACGGCCTTTCCATTATCCAACGCGATACAAAGAGATCATCGAGGCGTTGCGGACAGACCTTCGCGGAACGCTCGTGCTTGCCGGCGCCGGCATGTTTGGCAAGAAATATTGCGCAACGGCGAGACAAAATGGTGCCGTCGCTCTGGATTTAGGGAGTGCGTTCGACATTCTGGCGGATAAAATCACGCGTCCGGTGCATTCGAACCCCTCCATCATCGATCCAAATCACGGACCTTGGATAAAAACCAGTCAAGCTTAAATGCGGCCTTCGCGCGCGCCCGCGGCTGGAGCCGAACGCGCGCCTCTCCGAATACACGACGCTAAGGTCTCAATGCGAACGCGGCCTATTTTTTAAGGGCATGCTCTAGAATTTCGCGATGATGTCTCCGCCGAAGGTAAATTGCGAGCTCTTGGTGCCAGTACCAAAGGCGGGGCTGAAAGGGTAGACGGGATTCCCCGTGCCATCGAAGGGCGCCGTGCCGTTCAAGGACGTATCGTAGCGAACCTCCGGCCGGAAGGTGATCGACTTGAGCAACGGCAGCCCCTGCGGAAGGGTTGGCGCGATGTTGAGGCCGCCGGTCACCTCGAAATAGGTGGTTGGCCCCGCGCCTGGGATCGCCGTTGACGGGAAGCCGGACTCGACGTTGACGAAGTCGAAATTGCCGGGATAGGCGGCCACGTAGAAGTTGCTGTTGTCGCGCCAAACCTCGGCGCGTCCAACGAGCTTCAGCCAATCATTGACAGTATAGATCGCGTATTGCGCGATGCCATAGCCGCTCGGCTGGACTCCGCCATCGTCGCGGATGTAGTTGAGATCGGTGATGAGGGTCCAGGAGTCGTTGATTTTCCATGTCGTTGTGATGTCGTTGAGAAAGCGCAGCGTGCTGTTGGGATTGCATCCTCCGCAGGCCGCGATGCCGATCGGGGTGTTGGGGTTTTCCGGCCCGATATGGGTGGTGGCCAGGATCGTGAGGTTGCCATCCAGAAGATTTAGCCCAATTCCTCCCTCAAATCCGGGGCGGGCGACGTTGGCGTCTCCGAAGGTCGTGTTCACGCCGGTGACAAGGCCGGCATAGATGTCAACGAGAGGGTCGACATGCGAGATCGTCATGATGCCGGTATCCACTAACGGGATCCCGAAATTGAAGATATAGGAATGCGAGTAGAGGTAATTGGTGGTCGGGTCGATCGTCTCGGCGCCTTCCAAGGTGACCCATTGACCGGCCTTGATGTCGATGCCGCCCGCAAAAGCCCAGGGGAGATGCGCGGTTACCCAGGCCTCGACGGGAGTGAATTGGTTCAGCTCATTGATCCAATAAGCTCCCTCGCCGAGATACTGCACGTAGCGCGCGTCCGACCCGTACATCAACTGCACCTTGAAGCCGAAATCGTAATCCGTCGCCTTGGGATCGAGCGGCCGCTGGATGGTCAACAGGATCTGATTGAGCAGCGGCGTGTTGGCCTTGTCGGTGAACAAATGCCCGAAATTCAATCCGTCGGCGGGATTGTCCCCATTTAACGTAACACCGGCCTCCACCGTGCCCCCTATCGTCAAGGTGTCCCACCAATTGGCTGGCGGCGGCGTGGGGGCGGGCTCGGCGGCGCGGGCATAGCCGCCGGCGAGGCCGAGGAACGTGCCGGCGCAGAGGGCTGGCCCGAGGATGGATTTTGGCGGACGAGGCATTTACGTATCTCCTGGCAGAGCAATTGGTCGTCGCGCAGCGTGCGCCGCAATTTTTTTTTTGCAATATCTCTCGCGTTTCCGCGCGCGTTTCTTTCGCTCTGCGATGCGCCTTTGCCACAATTTGCATAAAAAGGAAGCATGCCGACCGCCAATTGAGCGGCTCAAGGGGTACCTCCCATTGAAGGGATTTCGCTCCATCGCTCCGTTCGGCACGCCGCGATCCGGCATCAAAATGTCAGTGCCTTCGCCTCCTTAACGCCGGGCAGCGTCGCGATTTCGGCGAGCACATTTTCCGGGACCGGGCCGTCCACCTCGACGAGCGCGATCGCGGAGCCGCCCTCGCGGTCGCGGCCGAGTGCGAATGTCGCGATATTGATCGCGGCATTGCCGAGAAGGCTCGCGAAACGGCCGATGAAACCCGGCTTGTCTTCATTGCTGACGTAAATCATCACGGGCGCGACCAGCGCGTCGACCTTGATCCCGCTGATCGCAACGATGCGCGGCTTTCCATCGTGAAAAACGGTGCCGGAGACCGAGCGCTCGCGGTCTTGCGTTGCGACCGACAGGGTGACGAGCAATTCGTAATCGGCCTCGGCGGCGCGGATCACTTCGTCGATCGCGATCCCCCTCTCCTTGGCCACGCCCGGCGCAGAAACGATGTTGACGTCCGCGAGCAACGGCCGCAAAAGCCCGGCGATCGCCGATGCGGTCAACGCTTTCGTGTTCAATCCGGCCACCTCGCCCTCATAGGTGATCGCCACCCTGTTAATCCCGCTATCGACGAACTGCCCGGCAAACGAACCGAGGCGGCCGGCGAGCGCGATGAAGGGCTTGAGTTTGGGGGCTTCCTCGGCGGTGATCGAGGGAAAGTTGATCGCGTTCGCGATCGCGCCGCGAATCAGATAATCCGACATCTGCGCGGCGACCTGTAGCGCGACGTTTTCTTGCGCCTCGCCGGTCGAAGCGCCAAGGTGCGGCGTGCAGACGGCGTTCGGATGGCCGAAAAGCGGATTTTCCGTTGCGGGCTCTCTCATGAATACGTCGAAAGCCGCGCCCGCCACATGGCCGCTATCGAGAAGCGCGCGCAGGGCCCGTTCGTCGGCGAGCCCGCCGCGCGCGCAATTGACGATCCGCACGCCTTTCTTGGTCTTGGCGAGACTTTCCGCCGACAGAATGTTCTTCGTCTGCGGCGTCAGCGGCGTATGCAACGTGATGAAATCCGCCCGGGCAAGAAGAGTTTCGAGGCCGACTTTCTCCACTCCGAGATCGAGGGCGCGTTCGGACGAGAGGAAAGGATCGTAGGCGATGACCCGCATGTGCAAGCCGATCGCGCGCGAGGCGACGATCGACCCGATCGTGCCGCAGCCGATGATGCCGAGCACCTTGCCGGTGATCTCGACGCCCATAAAACGGTTCTTTTCCCATTTGCCGGCCTGGGTCGACAAATCGGCCTGGGGAATCTGGCGGGCGAGCGCGAACATCAATGCGATCGCATGTTCGGCGGTGGTGATCGAATTGCCAAACGGCGTGTTCATCACGATAACGCCTTTCGCGGTGGCGGCGGGAATGTCGACATTGTCGACGCCGATTCCCGCGCGTCCGATCACTTTCAGCCGCGTCGCGCACTCAAGTAGTTTAGCGGTGACTTTCGTCGCCGAGCGAATGGCAAGGCCGTCGAAACCGCCGATGACGCTGGCGAGCTTGTCCTTGTTCTTGCCGAGGCCCGGCTGAAAATCGGCCTCGATGCCGCGCTCCTTGAAAATGGCGGCGGCGGCGGGCGATAAGGCATCGGAAATCAATACGCGCGGAGCCAACGGGCTTCTCCATATATATTTGCGATAGATTGGCGCGGAAATGCCGACAATGCCCGGCGAAACCGCTTTCGCCAGGGTTGTTCGCGCCGGAACGTTCACCTTGCGGCGCCGCTGATGATCCTTGTGGGGATCAAGCGGCCTTGGCGAGATCGCCCTTAATTTTCGCGAAGGCGAAATCGAGCCAAGGCGTCAGCGCCTCGATATCGCTCGTCTCGATGGTCGCGCCACACCAGATCCGAAGGCCGGGCGGCGCATCGCGATAGGCACCGATGTCATAGGCCACCTTTTCCTGTTCGAGCAAATTTTCGAGCGCTTTCGCGAAGGCGGCCTGGCCTGCTTGTGGAAGCGTCGCGATGGCCGGATCGACCACCTTGAGGCAGACGCTGGTATTCGATCTGATTTTCGGGTCGGCAACGAGGAAATCCACCCAGGGTGTCCGCGCCACCCAGTCGCCGAGCGCTTTCGAATTGGCGTCGGCGCGGGCGATGAGAGCGTCGAGTCCGCCAAGCGATTTTCCCCAATTCAGGGCGTCGATATAATCCTCGACGCACATGAGGGAAGGCGTGTTGATGGTTTCGCCCTCGAAAATAGCTTCGATCAATTTGCCGCCATGGGTTAAACGGAAAAGCTTCGGCAACGGCCAGGGCGGCGTATAGGTCTCAAGTCTTTCCACGCTGCGCGGGGAAAGGATCAACATGCCGTGCGCGGCCTCGCCGCCAAGCGCCTTCTGCCAGGAGAAAGTGGTGACATCGAGCTTTCCCCAATCGAGTTTTTGGGCAAAGGCGGCGGAGGTCGCGTCGCAGATCGTCAGACCCTTGCGGCCGGCCGCGATCCAATCGGCGTTGGGGACGCGCACTCCGGACGTCGTTCCGTTCCAGGCGAAGACGATGTCATTGTCGAAATCCGCGCGGCCAAGATCTGGAATCTCGCCGTAGTCCGCGACGAATGCCCGGGCCTTCTTTAGTTTCAAATGCTCGACGATATCGTTCACCCAGCCCACGCCGAAGGATTCCCAGGCGAAGACATCGACGCCGCGCCGGCCGAGCAAGGACCAAAGCGCGATTTCAACCGCGCCGGTATCCGAGCCCGCGACGATGCCGATCCGGTAATCTCGCGGAACCCGCAAAATCTCGCGGGTCAAATCGATCACGCGTTTTAATTTGGCCTTGCTGGCCTTGGCCCGGTGCGAGCGCCCGAGCGGGGCGCCTCGAAGATTTTGGAATTGCCAGCCAGGGTGCTTGGCGCACGGGCCGCAAGAGAAATTCGGCTGCGCGGGCCGCGCGGCGGGAAACGTCGCTACCATAAATGACCATCCTCCCAAATGGATGCCTTTCGTTGGGGAAAGGTGTCCCAAGGCCTCGGGTACGCCGGGCGGGCGGCGTGGTCAAGCCACGTTCGGGGAGGTAATGTATCGGTTTGAATTTCTGCTGCGGAAGTTCGGCTCAGAATTCTCGATGACGGGAGTTGGTAGAGTCGAGATGTGGCGCGGTAGCTGTAGGTTGAACATATCTGTTTCCGCCCCTTTCGTCTGGCGGTGCCTTACTGGTTCAACCGTGGCTCCGTTTCCACATCTCGCTCATCGAACCGGACATGCAGATTTCCCGCATCCGGCTCTCGGATAAGACCTCACGCCTTCGTCCACGACACGTCGTGCCCAAGTCTGCTCAGGCGTACGAGCCCGAAGTGCTCATAAAGGTGCGAGAGTGGATAAGTCCCGCCCTTGCGTCGCCTGACCTTGTGCTTGGAACGCAACCACCGACGCAACCGCACAGCTGTGTATTGAGAAGTTCATAAATAGGAGGACATTTTTCTTGACCTGAGGAGCCCCGAATGATTCCATGCTGGCATGAGAAAAGATGATGCGCGCAGACTTGATCACAAGACACTGGAGACCATGCGTGAACGCGCCGTAAGGCGCGTTCAAGACGGCGAAAGCTCCGAGGTGGTTGCCCGGATCTTTGGGGTGGGGCGGACCGCCATGTACAGATGGCTGGCGGAATACCGGCGCGGCGGTTGGGGCGCCCTGAAAGCCAAGCCCGTTCCTGGACGTCCGCCGAAACTTGATGGCCGGGCATTGCAGTGGGTTTACGACATGGTGACGCGGAAGAACCCCTTGCAACTGAAGTTTGAGTTTGCGCTGTGGACGCGCGCGATGGTGGCGAAGCTGATCAAGGATAAGTTCGATGTGGTGTTGAGCGCGGCGTCCGTGGGGCGGCTTTTGGCTCAGCTCGGCGTCACTTGTCAAAAGCCGTTGCACCGGGCATGGGAACGTGACGAAGCCCTCGTGCAGCAGTGGCTCAAGAAAGAATACCCGGGAATCGAGAGAATGGCGCAACAACAAGGAGCTGACATCTATTTTGGCGATGCCGCCCACATCCGTTCCGGTCACCATGCCGGGCGCACCTGGGGTAAAAAAGGCGAACCGCCCATTGTCGAGGCCACCGGCGCTCGCCATGGCATGAGTCTGCTTTCAGCGATCTCCTTGCGCGGCCACATGCGCTTCATGATCAAGCAACAAGGCGGCGTCAACGCTGCGGTGTTTATCGAGTTCCTAAAGCGATTGATTGCCGGGGCCAAGCACGAGATCTTTTTGATCGTTGATCGCGGACCCGCACATATCGCTCGAAAAACCAGAGCGTTTACCGAAACCCTGAAGGGAAAGCTGCGGCTGTTTTATCTGCCGCCCTATTCACCCGATCGCAACCCGGATGAGCTGGTGTGGAAGCATCTGAAAGCGGACACCGTCGGCCGCATGGCTGTCACCAGCAGGGACGGCTTCAAGCGCAAGGTTCGATCATCGATGCGCCAACTGCAAAATGACCCCTGGAAAATTATCTCCTTTTTTCAGAAACCTTCGCTCAAATACGCCGCGTGAATGTTCCCATATTTATGAACTTCTCAATATCTTACGTTAGGACTCTCAAAATTACAGGGCCAAGTTTGATACTATCGCAAGAATTCGCTCGCACCAAATCCCCGCGCCGCACTTCACGCCGCCTTGCGAAAGTATATTTGGCCCGATCGTCAATCGTGCCAAAATGCTTCACGTGAAACACTTTGGTACGATTCGCACGTGAAATCAGACGGTTTCTTGAAATAGGCCTTAAGCGGCGGCGGGCTGTAGCAGCGATTTGAGAGGCACAGATTCGTCAACAAGGCGCGCGCGGGCGATTTCCATCCGTTCGCCGACGATGCGTTTGGCGGCCATGAACTCGCCAGGGCGATTGACCGAATCGGCGGCGATCACCCGTCCGTCGTTAAGATAAAATGCGATGAACGATGACGTCTCCATGCTCCCCCGGATCGCGAGTTCCTCATACCCGTCCGAGAACCCAACCATCTGCAATTTGAGATCGTATTGGTCGGACCAAAACCAGGGCGCGGTGGCGGCGGGAATTGGCCGCCCGGTGATCGAGGCGGCAGCCGCGCGGGCCTGTTCGAGCGCGTTTGGAACCGATTCGAGGCGTATTTTCCGCCGCAGGAATCCGTGATGCGCATGCATCGCGCAGTCCCCGATGGCATAAGTATCCGGGTCGCCAGTGCGGCTCGCCTCATCGACGACAATCCCGTCATCAACGCCGAGACCGGCTCGTTCCGCGAGTTCCGTGTTGGGAACGAGACCGATGCCGATCAACACGAAATCTGCGGCAAACGATTGACCGTCGGCGCATGTGACCGCGCCCACACCGCCATCCTCGCCCCCGGTGGTGAAACCGCTGACCGTGACCCCTGTGCGAATGTCGACTCCGGCTTGGCGATGGATCCGTTCGTAGAATTTCGACAGATCGGGCGCCGTGACCCGTGCGAGCACGCGCGGCGCCCCTTCGAGCACGGTTACGGCAACCCCGCATTTAACCGCGACGGCGGCGGCTTCAAGCCCAATATAGCCGCCGCCGACGATCACGAGACGCCGGGGAGCTTCCATGAGCGGCTGCAACGCCTCGACATCGGAAATCGTGCGCAGGTAAAAAATATTGCGCAAGCCGGCGCCCGGGACCGCCAATTCGCGGGCGCGGCCCCCGGTCGCGATCACAAGCTTGTCGTAGTGGAGCGCCGCGCCGCCCTTGATCAAGAGCGTCTTCGCGCGCCGGTCGATTTCCGCGACGCGGACACCGAGCCGCATCTCCACCCGGGCCTTCTCATAGGCAACCGAGGCCTTGTAGATCAGCGCGTCCTTGCCGATTTCGCGCGAGAGAAATGCCTTCGACAAAGGCGGGCGCATATAGGGAAGATATTCCTCCTCGCCGACGAGGACGATGCGGCCCTCGAAGCGGTTTTGACGGAGAAGCGTCGCAGCCTCGCCGCCCGCCTGACCGCCGCCGATAATGGCAATCGTCGAAGCGGCGCCGGGCTGAGCTTGTTCCATCACCACTTGAATTCCTCTGCGCAAAAGACGGCTAAGGCATTTCAGTTTCGGCGAAAACACGAAAATGCCCTTAGGTGTTTTTGCCGCAATCCCCCGTCGATTTCCGTAAACCGCCTCAATGGAGAAGTTTCTTCCAGTTATCAATGAGGATTTCACGCAATAAATTGGGTTCAAACTATTGGGAGGGGAGCGCGCCGACGCCAGGACGCATCCCCGCGCATGACCCAGCACGCATGAAATTGGACGCAAGCTCGGGCACGCTCCGCGTGCGGCCGCCGCGTGGCTTTCTTGCATGGATGCTCGTGCGTGAGGATTGTCCGGGGCGATGAGTATAGCGCCGCGTCGGAGTCCCGCCGGTTGCTCACCCGCTGCCTTTGCCGGGGAATGTGACGGCGTCCCTTTAAATGTTGTTTGAACGGGACGATGAAACTCCACGCCGAAACCGCCCTTCCTCTATCGTGTTCAGCACGTCAGAGGAAATTCGGCAGATTCGTGCATCAAGGCCGCACCCAGCGCAGGCCACGGAGATGCGAAGCCCCTCGCGTTCGTCTTCACCGAGACACCAGCCTTAATCATGCGTGCCAACTGAACCCAATTTTGACACCGCGATAAAGCTCACAGACCCTTCATATATTCGACGAGCGCTTCACGGTCGGCCTCTGATAGGCTGGCGTTGTTGTAATCGTGACCGGAATTGAGATTTCCCTGGATCGGCTTTCCTTGATCGTCGAACACCCGAAAAAGAAAGCTGTTGTCAGCCGATTGCCCGGTCTTGAAACCAACTTTCACGGGATCGAATTCGCGCGTCCCGACATAAAAGCTCTTCGGACGGTCGGTTGGCGGCAGCAGCAAGTCATAGAGCGTTGGAACCGAACCATTGTGCAGATATGGCGCGGTCGCCCAGATGCCGGTCAGCGGGCGGAATTTGTAGCCGAGAATTGGACTGTCGTCAGCGAGACACTCCTTCAGTTGCGCGATCTTATCGGGAGCAACGGTGGCGGGAGCAATCTCGGGCACCAGATTACTGAGTTTAATGTGCGGCTTAAGATCGATGTGCGGCGTCGACTTACGAGCAAACAGTTCTTTCAGTTCTTTCGCGCCTACCTCTTTGACGAGCTCCTTGTATCTTCCGGCGTAGCCGACGATGGAGCCTACGACGGCTGTCGCAAGCATATCAAATTCAGACGCTGTCGATCCGAGAATTATCGGCTTTTCTCCCGGCAATACGAAAAAACCTCTCGGCGTTAGTATCATGGATCCCGTGCGTGCGCTGTTTGCATAGGCGTTGCACGCCATCCACGGATCGGTTCCGATGCGATCGGGTCCTTTCAGCAACGTCGTGTCGACCTTGACAGGTGTCGCAAGGTCCTCGCGATCGAGGTGCACGTGGCATTTTGTACAACGCTCGGCGAACAGCCGTTGTCCCGCCGAGCGCTTGGTTTCATCTATTGCGGGAAACACGCTGGGCCAAGCCGGTGGTTTGAGCCGCCCCACCAGCTGTTCCAGCTGCTCAAGGTTGGCCATATTAATGCTTGACGTGTATCCCGGTCGAAACAACGCCAAGGCCCAGGGTTCGATCTGCACGTCGCCGAAAACGCCGATCACTTCGCCCGCGTTGCGGCCCAAGGCGCCGAGGGCTACGCCGCCCACAACTGGCCCGTTAGGCGCCGATGCATTCCATTGAACCTTGTTCAATTGAGGGATGTTCCACAAGAAAGGATAACTGACCGGAGCGTCGGAGGCATGAAAGGTTTGCGCGGGCGCGTTCACGATCGTCGCGACTTTATTAAAAATATTTCCAATGGCATCGAGGCGACCAAATCCGTAACGCAGCGGCGTCGCATTGGCCAAGGCGAGTTTCGCCTCGGCATCGACAAGCTTAGCCAATTCCCCGCGCAGCTTGTCCGAATCCTGGCCATCGTCGCCGAGAACCTTCTTCGCGAACCGCGCGAACTTTTGGTCGTCGAGCCATGTCTGATCGAGCGCTTTGTCGAGCGCCGCCCGGAAAGACTGAAAATCTGCGAGCGTTGGCGCGCCCTCGACGCGCATCCGCTTGCCGTTGTAAGTGATTTCGTTCGAATGGCAGGCGGAACAATTCATCCCTGCCCATGGCTCTTTCGTGGATTGCCCCTCTTTCCAACGCAGCTTGGTGGCGGATAGTTGGGAATCGTCTTGATCATCGATCGTAAAGCCGATCGGTAAATCCGATGCGCCCGGACCAGGAATATAGTGGAACGACACCATATATTCGGGCGCCAGAAAGGGTTTATCGGAATCCGGCTGTTCAAGTGCCCGCAGCCAGCTCAACGGCAAGAGCCGCGATCCCTGTGTTGTCGTATACCACGCCGTTTTGTCGGCGGGGCTCCACCCTTGCTCGACATTGACGATTTCATCGCTCATCGACGGGAATACCAGCGCGAGGCAGCCTGTGAGCAATGACGCTAGGAATAAGCTTTGTTTCCTCATCTTGATCCTCCCCCGTGGCGTTTTGCAAACGTGCGTAATTTGCTGCTTCGAATGATTTTTGTCATCAACAAAATATGATGCACCAAAAAGCCTTCATGAGTCATTGCCGTGTCCCGCGTTAGCACCCACGAGACACATTCGGGCGGCACCCCTACTCACAAGACTGTGGGTCAGTTCAATTCCAGCGCCACTGCCAGGATTCCGGCACCGGTCCACCTTTGCGATCCACGGGTCCCGCGCTGAGGCCGTTCAGCCGCAGGCTTTGCCGGACAATTTCCGGAATCATCACCCCCCCGATAGCGATGCCAAGGCATTCATGCAGCCCGAGGCCGAAATGAAATTGATTGCCTTTTCCCCGGTTCGGATCAAAATCGTCGGGGTTGGACAACGCTTTCGGATCGAACATGCCGGAATGGGTGACGGCGAGGACCGTGGTGCCTTTCGGGATGCGGGTTTCGTAGGCTTCGCCGCGCCCCAGGACGCTATCCTGCTCGCAGGTGCGGAAGAAATAGGGAAACGCCGGCTTGAACCGCAACGCTTCGAACACGAAGCCGTCGACGGCGGAAGGATCGTCGCCGAGCGCGGCAGCGCGGGCCTTGGCGAGGTCGTCGGGGCGCTTCATCAAGAAATCGAGCACATTGACCACGGCATGCGAGGTGGTCTCGACCGCGCCAATCAACAATCCGGCGACGTTCTCCACAACCCGCTTCAGGTCGAATTTCAGCGCCTTGGACGATGACAACTCCAACAGCCGGGTGACTAAATCGTGACGGCCCAACCCAATCTTCAATTCGCCTTCCCGGAGCGCAACCAGCCCGACCAGATAGACGACCATTTCCTTGCTCGCGGCTTCGCGCTCGGCGACGATCTTGCTTGGATCGGGCCAGGCGATCGAGTCGAAGGGTTGGTTCCAAAACGTGTCGATCTGACTCCAGTAGGACCATTTGCACAATTTCGCCGGATCGCTATGGGCGAACCCGAACCAGTCCTGAACAAGGGCTAGGGGCACCGCGCGGGTCAGGCCCGCCACCGCCTCCATCGAGCCGCCCGCCGCCGCCAAAAGCTCGGCCGCCTTGTTCGCCACATAAGTGCGGATGGCCGGAATGTCCTCGCGATCGAGAATGGCGCGCATGATCGATTTTTCGCGCCAATGCACCGCCGTATCGTCCTGGGCCATGAAGTAATCGCCCTGTTTGGGCTTATAAAGCGCGACGCTGAACAGCTCGTGCCGGCGGAGGATCTCGGTGCAGTCGTCGAACCGGGTCGCGAGGGTCACCTCCGGCATGACGAGAATGGGCCGATCCTTCCGGAGCTCGGCATAGAACGCCAGCGGCTCCTCATGCATCCAGCCACGAACTAGAGGCCACCGCCCGGCCACCGGCGCCGCATCGAAGCGTTGTAAATAGCTCGCCATCATACTCTCCTAAACCATTGGTCATGCGAAGGCGGGGCTGCACCCAATTCTCGATCCTGGGCGCGTAGCGCTGCGTCGGAATCCGCGCTACGGCTCCCGATGGAGATCCGACATCGTCAGTCTATAATAAGCGATAAGCAGGATGACGCCGAAGCTGAAATCCCAAACGGCGAATGGGAAGAAGTAGAGTCCGGAGGACAGGAACACGATTGGCATGAAAAACTTGATCGCGATGCTCGACCAGTTGGGCCAGCGGTAGAACAATGGATTGGTCAGGCCCGGCACATATACAAGATGCAAACCAAGTAAGGTTGCGCCCCAGATTCGCGGCCAAGCCTCCGGGAAAGGATCCGGCTGATGAAGAAACCGCGTGTAGCCGACTGGATCGAACAGGCACCAGAAGCAGACCACCAGATTTCCGAGAATGCTGATGAGGAAGAGCACGCGGTAGGTTCGAAGACGGCTCGCGTTCTGGGCTTCGGTCCAGGACAGCGTCTGGTCTTGGTTCATGGCACGCCTCCAGGGCTCAGAACGTGAGGAGATAAGCCAAAAGGTCGGATTTCTCGGCGGGGGAAAGGTTCGTGCCGTAACGGTGGCCCGTATTATTATTTCCTGGCAGACTGGTATCGAAGCAGAAATTCTTCATCTGCACCGGCGGCGCATCGCATGCCGGAGCGACAAATCCGCCGCGATCGGGATCGAGCTTGTCGATTCCGCGGATGAATTTTACCGGCCGCTTCTCCGGCGGCTCCAGCAGATCCGCCAGCGTCGGGACGGAGCCGTTATGCAGATAGGGAGCGCGCAGCCATAGCCCGTCAAGCGGGAGGTTGGCATAGCCGAAAGTCTTCTCAAACCACTTAAACTGATATTTTGTGCCTTTGAAGAGTTCGGCCAGTTGAAAGTCGCGCAGGCGTTCCGTGTAAGAATCGAGCCGGTGAGGGTCGACTCCGAGTTGCTTGTTGGGCTCGACTTTGGGGTCGTAATTGAGTTCGACCTGTCCGAGTTTCTCGCCTTTGAATACGTAGCTCTGGGCATCCTGATATCCATGGCAGGCCACGCAACCATGCTTCATGTAGGTGTCGCGTCCCCGCGCGACGGCCGCGGCGTCAGGCCGATAGGGACTCGGAGGCGGCCGCAGGCTCTTCAGCCAGTCCGCGACACGATCGATGGCGGCGTGGTCGACCGACTCCGGAGTGACACCGGCACCGAGAGCCGCCGAGAGGTTGCGCTCGGCCAGCGAAGTGTTGTTGCCATCCCAATGCAAATGCATGCCTTCGCGCGGACCCTGCTGAAAAACTGATGGGAAGTCCGCCGTCCCGATGAGCTCCCCGGGCAGCAGTGAGCTCATCGGCCAGTCCGCTTGGATCCGCTTGTACGGATTGAACGTGTCAACACGGCCGGGGCCCCACGGCGGCTGCTTCTCGAGCAGGGGCAACAGCCGCGACCGGCGCGTCACTAGGCCCTCCCGTAACGCTGGAATCACGAACCAGCGGTAGATCGCCTCTTCGATGCGCCCGAGTTTTGGCCCGGTCTGGTTGATGGATGGAATCAAGATGTCCGGCGAGAGACGCTCATCCGCGGCCGCATCGAGCAAGAACCGGATAAAGCGATACCAATCCAGGTTATTGGACGGCATCGCCGGTACCACAAGCCGGGCGGAGCGGGATTTATCTCCCTGATTCGGCACCGTGACAGTCCCCGTATGGCATGTCGCGCAATTGAACCCGACAAGTTCGACACCGCGATAAACGCGCCGCGCGATCCCGATCGGCAGATCTCTCGGTCGATCATCGGCGTCGTTCTCATACAAAAAGCCAAATGCGGCATAGTCGTCGCGTTGTTCGAAGGCCTCCGGAAAGAGCCGAGGGAGGGCACGCCAGACGCGGTAGGGAAACCCGCTTTGCTCGGCGCCTATCGAACCGTATTTGAAGTGCTCGACAATATCGCCATAGCGGGGGGTGTGATTTTGCGAAACGCGCAAGAGCACGATCAGCCCGAGCGTGGTGCTGACCAGACCGATGAGAAAAACGAGCCCCAGCAACAAATAGACAGGGGTCCGAAGACGCCAGCGCCGGCGCAGCGCTTCCTGAACGGCCGTGATCGGACGTTCGCGGTTCATGGGAAAACCTCGGCCGGTTGCGGCACGCGAAGTTCCGGGTGCGTGTTGTAGACCGTCATCAGTTGCTCGACCATCGTTTCATGATCCGGGAACCGCAAGGGCTCGTAGCAACCCAGGGGATTCTTCGGCGCATTCAGGAGACAGCGATTGCAATAGGTGCATGGCCGCGGCGGCAGATCGTCGCCGGCCGCCCAAAACCGCACTAAATCGGGATTCGCGATCAACGAACGGGCGATCGCGACGCCATCGCAATCGCCGGAATTGATGGCGCCGCGAATCTTGGCGGCGGACTGCCAGCCGCCAGTCGAGATCACGGGTATCTTCACCGCCGCCTTTATGGCCCGCGCCTCGTCCAGCCCAACCCCTTCCACCGGCCTGCCGCGCTTCATTCGGAACCAAAGCCAACGGAATATCGGTCTCAGAACCGGGTAGCGGAACAATAAATAATTGCGGAATGTGTCGACGCCGGACGAGATCGCCACATCGTAAGTCGCCGCCGCGGTTTCAAACGAAAAATCGCCCGGCGGGTTCAAAGGATGCGGGAACAGGCTGCCCGTCGAGACATGGATGGCGTCCGCACCCGCGGCTTCGCACCAGCGCGCGACCTCGACGCTCTCCTGGAGCGTGTTCCCCTTCCCCTCCCAGGGAATCACATTGTTGTGGTCGACGGCGCTGATCTTGACTTGGAGGTGGTAGCCGCCGCCGACTTCCGCGCGGATCGCTTGTATGACGTCGAGCAGGAAACGCGCGCGATTGGCTAGCGAGCCGCCGTATTCGTCGGTCCGGTCGTTAATTCCCGAGCTGAGGAATTGGGTGAAGAGATAGCCGTTGGCGGCGTGCAACTCGACTCCATCGAGGCCCGCTTCACGTGCTCTCCAGGCTCCCCGAGCGAAGGCTTTGATTGTGTGATGGATTTCCGGCAGGCTCATCGCGCGGCAGAGGATGCCGTGTAATGTTTCTTTTCGGCTCGTCGACGACAACGCTGGCCGCGTGTAGTTGTGCACGCCCGGGATGTCCAACTGTCGTCCGGAGTGGGAGAGCTGCATAATGAATTTGCAGTCGAAGCTATGAACGGCCTCGCCGAGCTTTTGCCAATGGGGGATAAAATCGTCGCGATGCACCGTCGCATAGCCGGCGATGATTCGGCCCTCCATCAATACGGGCACATAAGAGGAGATGATGGCACCGACGCCTCCCTTGGCGAACTTGCACTCCCAATTGATGCGGGTCTGAGTGAGCGAGCCGTCTTCGTTGTCGAAACGTCCGGAAATGCTCGAGCGGAAGATCCGATTTTTGACCTCAAGATTCCGGAAGCGCAACGGCGTAAATATGACGTCCTGGTTTATCAAGGGCCGCCCTCCCTCAGGCTGCGATGCCACACCGATTGCAAGAGGGCGGTCACAAAGGCCCACGCCGGGCAGCCATTCCAGTGACCTTGCATAAAAACCGTCTCGGCGCCGGGAGTGCTGGGGTCCGCAGCATCGAGTTTCAACATGACGAGCGCGCCAGGTTGCATTTCTCCGGCGACGAAAGGCGACGCGAGACTCGCCTCGACGGTTCTTGGGACCTGCTTGGGCGGGGCGAGACAACGGCCGAGCACGGCGTCGTCGCCAAGCGATGTCGCGTCCGGGAGCGCCCAAAGTTGCCGCATTCGCTCCAGCGCGGCCACGATCCCATGCACGCCAATCGCGGTCGCATGCATCGCCCAACGGTTCTGGTTGGCGCGCTCGACAAGTAACGCCCGCGCCCGGCGGAGCCGCCCGGTGATCAGCCAGATGATTTGGACGGGTGAAAAACCCTCCCGGAACCGGTCAATAAGGGTCGCGGCCCTCCAGCTCTCCGGATCGGCCGCATAAAGGGGATCAAACAGCCGGCCGGCAATCTCCTGGACCGTAATCGCGGTGCCCTCGTGGGTGCCCGCGCCGCGCACGAAGGATGCGAGCTTATCGAGTTGTTGTTCGCTCCACAGCGCGCGGCCGCTAGCGGGATCGAGCGCGATTTCGAGTTCCCGCTGTCGTTCGGCGCGGACCTGGTCTCCGCGCGCCGCGAGAGAAGGTAAGGGCTGACCCTGGATCTGAAACCACCGCCGGATACGGCCGGCAATCAGCCAATTCACAAGAGGTCCGCGCGGGAGAAACCTGCGATCGAGGCGCGGCTCCTCGTTGAGGGCGCGAATCTCGGATGGATCGGCGACGAGCACTAGATCAACGAGGCCGGGCACTCGAATACGTTGCGCCATCACTCAACTCACTGATTTTGGCCAAGGAAAGAAGCTGTTGCGCACGTCGGCGAGAACTGGGCCGAGCGACGGCGCATGCCGCAAAAGCACCTCTTTCATGCCATTCCCTTCAACCCAATCGATTCCAGCGGGCGTGTAGACGTCGGGCGTATAATCATCGGTCAAAAATCGGTCGCTCGTAATTCGCCGGCCGGCCATCAAAATGAATATACGAAATGCCGTATCAGAGATTGCAAAACCTGGCGGTTTGGTTTCCGCGAGAGTGCCGGTGAGGAGGTCGACGCGTTCGACGTCGCCATAGATCGTTTCGAGTTCACGCCGCCACTGTTCGTTGTCGGTGAGCTCGCCAAAGCTCTTGGGCACGCTCATCCGCAGCATGCGGCGAAACGCACAATAGCGAGGCACGCCGCGTTCCCGGTCGCGGAGGATGTCGGTCGCCGCAAGGTCCGTGTAGATGCCCTGATCGATGTTCTCCGGCAGCGCGCGCAGATGGGTCGGATAATTGTGGAGCACCGGCGCGCCGCAAAAACTCGTGCCCAATGAATAGAGCACATCCTCGAAAGGCATCTTGCGATGGACTCGTGTTGTGCCGCCGGCGAATAAGTCCGCAAGCGTGCAAGACAGCAATTCTTCGTCGTCGCGGAGTTGCCGGAAAGAGAAAGCGTCGGGAACCAACGAGTGCAACCGGTAGACCGCCGTAAAGTCCTCTGTGATGGAATAGGGTACTCCGAAATGATCATGCGGTGATCCGGGAAAGCCGTTGAGGAAGTCGTTGTGGAGCGGCCGGCCAAAAGCCTTGAAATAGGCTTGCCCGAGCGCCCCCCACCAGCTGGCCCGCATTGCGAATTGCAAGGTCGGCGTCTGAAGCAACGCGGGCGTCCATTCAGTCGCATGGATTTTAACGATGAGCGCGGCGTTCACCAGCCGAGCCTTCTGAAACAGCCATTCGCCATCTTTGTCTGGGTATTCTATATGCAAGCGGTCGACGATCGCATTGTGCTCACGCGTAAACAGCGTGTGCATGGTCGACAGCCCGATCCACCAATTGCCGTTGACGGCAGCCAGCTCCTGGTCCGGATCGTCATCGGCGGCCTGTGGATCGAGGGGCAGATGACCGGTCTCGTCCAAATACAGCTTGCCGTCCGGTAGAAGTCCGGAATTATTGCCGCGCACGCAGTGCTGCGTCTTGAGATCGGAGCCGTACACTTGCGACGCATCCCACCAATGGGTGACCACGTTGCGATAGGCCGCCGGGCGCCCCTCGTCCGCCGGGCCCCGCTGGCTGTCAGGACACGTTCGCCGGATTGTCATTTCGGGTTGCGGCCAATCGTCGCCTGGCGGGACGGGGAACCGATGCGGCGGATTGACCTTGTCGTTGACGCCGTGACTCAGCCAATCATGGACCATGAATTGTAACCAGGCCGGCAACAGGACATTCACGGTCGTTGCCGGGACGAACTCGCCGCGCGCAAGAAGCTCGCGGCTGATGAGCCGCGGATTGGGATCGTATAGGGAGGGGGGGCTCTCACCGTAGGTTTGGGCGAGCGGCGCGTTGCGCCCGAAGCGCATCTGCGCCATTCCCATCCAACTTTTCGATAAATCGTTGAAGCTCCCATCGGCGGTCCGGCAACGGCGAACGTCGAAATCTCCCGGGGGGGCCGGATCGGGCGGCGACGTCTCGGTATCAAAAAGGTTGCGCCGTCTTAGATCGATGCGCAACGCGGCGAGGTTTGCCACGGAAAGTACAAAGGGCAGCCGATGCCAGACTCGCCAGCGATTTATCATCCGAAAACCGGCTGCAAACAGCCGCTCGAATAACTTCGCCGCCATGTCAATCCCCCCTTTATATGGCCATTGTCGCTTATTAACTTTTAGTATATATAATCGAAAAGGCCAATGCGCGTCAACCCAAGAAGTATCTGCTCCAGGGTGAGTTGCGGAGGAGCTGGACTGGTTGAAGAAACGGGAACATTCGGTTTCGAATAGGGATTTTTTGATTGCGGGAGGCCTTCGCGATGCCCGTGAAAACGATTTTGCGGCCATTTCCGGACCGGCGCGGCAAGCAACGGCAAGATGACCGGCTGGGTCGATCCTGGGCCTGATTGCCGGTTCGCTGTTGTGCGGACGGCGCCGCAGGAAGGCAGCGTTTCCTCGCGGACGCGGTCCGACCCGGTGCCGGAAGGCGCGACTTGGGGTCGTGCGTGCGACGCCGACCGAAACCCTGCGCGGCATCGCCGCCCGCGCGTCGGCCGATGTCCTCGGCGCCCGCTGTCCCGAGGATAACGGCAAAGCGCATCATATCGCCATCGTCCATCGGCAAGCTCAGGATGAGAGGCAAGACGATGCGGGCGAGCGAGGACGGCGACGGCAAGGCCGGACGTGTGCTTGCAGCGTTCCGCGCCGGCGTGCCGGCGATTCCCGGACACCCGGCCTCGCGCGGGCCAAGGCCTTCGAAATTCCTGACCCGCTGCAACGCGACCCGCTGAAACTCCTGGAGCGGCTTGATCGGAAAGGCAAGATCGTCGCGGCGCCGCGATCGTCCGGCCAACATCGATCACTGCGCCCATCGTCGAAGGCGGCGGCGGCGAGGTTTTTTTGGTCAAGGACAACCGGAAGAACCTGAAAGACGCTATCGAAACGGCCTTCAACGCGGCGGTTTTTCCCGCTGTCCCGCAGGATGGCGGCGCCCTCATGGCGCATCGAA
Organism: uncultured Alphaproteobacteria bacterium; assembly: GCA_963706215.1. Taxonomy (GTDB): domain Bacteria; phylum Pseudomonadota; class Alphaproteobacteria; order Rhizobiales; family Beijerinckiaceae; genus Methylocapsa. The sequence continues at coordinate 3,250,768 of OY970154.1, forward strand.
CGCCGCGCGATCGGATCGACGTGCTGCCCGCAAGGGCCGCTGGGATCGTACCCGCAGGGCAGACGGGCCGCCAAATCTGCCGCGTGAAGGGCCGGCGCCGGCCAAAAATGAAGCGGAAACGGCGCGCGCCGCAACGTTTACGGTCCGAGGGGAACGAGCGTACCCGGCAGGCGGCGGAATAGATCGGATTCCAAATATAAGGCGGCGAAGGCTAGACGTTCGCGGCTGGCGGTTTCGATAACACGAGCGGCGATCTTGATCAGCCGGAGACGCAATGTCGCGAACTCGGCGCTCGCCATCTCAGTGCCGTCTCCAACCGCGTCGAGCACGATGGAAGGGGGTAAGAGCCGAACTCGGTACAGCTATCGATCTACTTCCGCGGACATTCCCTTAGCAGGGCAATTTTGCGCGGTGAGTTAAGGCCCTTTTCCAAAAACGAGAGGCTCAAAAGATAACCCCTCTCGCAAAATTTCGCCTGACCCAAATCCCCGCTTTTTGTCTCGTCTCGTCTTACAAAGGTGCGTTTGCCAAGCGTATCACTCGCACCAAAATGTTGCACATGAAACATTTTGGTACAATGGCGCGGAATCCGCGTTGACTTCACCGGCGGTATTGATCGAACCCGGATTCGCCGGCCGGCAAGCGAAGATGGCCGCGCGATTGTGTGCCATCGTCCAGGCGGACAGCGATGGACGAAGCTCCCGGACCGCGGTCGCCGGACGAGTTCGGCATGCGCGAGCCGAATTCGACGCGGACATGACCTTCAATCCGCTCGCAACCGGCGGTTTCCTCGACCGGCGCGCCGCTTGCGGCGCATCGCTCGGTCGCGCGCGAAGCAGTCGCGTTGCTGGATTGAAGCTCGTTCGCCCGCGCGGGTTTGCCAAAGCCAAGGCAAACAGCGGCGCCGCAACAGCCGACTGAAACAAAAATATCGCGCAAATTCATTTGGAGCCTAAACAATTTATTGAGCGGCCGGATGCGATTTTCCTGACCATACAATGAGGCGATATAATGATGGCTTAAGATTTATCCTCGCCAATCTCCCAGGGTCGCCTGGACCAAGGCGAGAGCCGCGACGGCGGCTGTGTCGGCGCGCAAAATGCGCGGACCGAGCGGCAGGCGCAACACGCAAGACAAGGCAAGAATCGTTTCGCGTTCCCGGGCGTCGAAACCGCCTTCGGGGCCGATCAAAACGGCGAGCGCGGGCGGCCGTTTGGCATCGGCGCGGGGGCGCAGCGCCGCCAAGGAATCGCTCGATGGCGCGTCTTCATCGCAAAAGACGAGGAGGCGGTCTTTTTCCCAAGCGCCGAGAAGCGCGTCGAGCCGGATCGGGGGAGCGATTTCCGGAATCGACAGAATACCGCATTGCTCGGCGGCTTCGATCGCATGGGCGTGCATCCGTTGGCTATTGATCCGGCTGGTCTGGGTCCGGCTGGTCAGCACCGGGCGCAGCAGTCCGGCCCCCATTTCCACCGCCTTTTCAACCATGTAATCCTGCCGCGCATGTTTGAGCGGCGCGAACAAATAATGCAGATCGGGACGCGGCTCCTGCGGCCGTGTCAACTTGTGGACAGCGAGCGTGACATATTTGCGGTTAGACGCGGCAACGCTCGTTTCCCATTCGCCGTCGCGGCCATTGAAAACAAGAATTCTCGCACCTTCGGATAGGCGCAACACATTGCGGACATAATTTACCTGTGCCTGATCGAGAGCGATTTCCGCCGCCTGCGCTAACGGGGGATTGACATGGAGGCGCCGCGCGGCGAAATCATAGCGGGACATGCGGCCGCCCGATACGGTCGAGGGCGCGCGGCGACCCGCGAGAACCGGTTCCGCTTGCGCGCGCGGCGGTGTTTGCTATGAACACACGTGATTTCGCTAGCCGCGACTTGGTACGTGTCCTAGCGCGGCAAAACGCGGCTACGATAATTAAGTGTCCTTGGCAACAAATTGGGCCAACACATCGAAACGTCACTGTAAAGGCTCGCATCATGATGCCACATAGGCGCATTGGCTCCCTGCGTAAAGCCGCGTTTGCTGTCGCGGCCTTGATCCCATTCGTGGTCTGCGGCACGGCTTCTGCCACCGATTGCAACCAGGATATCGGCGCGCTGACCAAGAAGCGCCAAGGAATCATCGATCAACTCAATAAACTCGCCCAGGGCGGCAAGAAACAGCTCGATCCGGTAGCCTCTTGCCCCAAGCTGCGCGCGCTGGTCGCCGTCGAGCATGAGCTCATTGCTTATTTAACAAAGAACAAGGAATGGTGCGAGGTTCCCGACGAAGCCCTCCAAAATATTTCGGCGAGCACCGGCAAATCCGGCAAGGTCGCCAATCAAGCCTGCACCGTCGCGGCGAAGATAAAGAAAGCGCAAGAGCAGCAGGCCTCCGGCGCGCTCAACGCGCCACAGCCGAAGCTGCCCGCCGGGCCGCTGTGACGCAACGCCCGACCGGGCAAGACGTTTCCGGCCCGCGCGATCGATCCCCGCCAGAAGGTCTCGCCGGGTCTCCCGGAAACGCCCCCCGCTGGCCTGGCGCTCTGCCCGATTCGGTCGCGGGCCAGCTCGTCTTCCGGCTCGCGCCAAAATCCTGGCATTCCTGGCTTCAGCTCGCGCGCCTCGATCGTCCGATCGGCTGGTGGCTGCTTCTGTTGCCTTGCTGGTGGTCGAGCGCGCTCGCGAGCATTTACCAAGGCGGACCGTTGCGCGTCCGCGACCTTCTCTTGTTTTTTGCCGGAGCCGTCGTCATGCGGGGCGCCGGCGCGACCTACAATGATATTATCGACCGCGACGTCGATGCGAAGGTGGAGCGGACAAAAGGGCGTCCGCTCGCTTCGGGAAGGATCGGCGCAACGGCCGCGGCGGTCTTTCTTGCCGCGCAATGTGTGGCCGGACTTGCCGTGCTTTTAAGTTTCAACGGCCTTACGATCCTTTTGGGATTTGCCTCGCTTGGCGTCGTTGGCCTGTATCCTTTCATGAAGCGAATCAGCTCCTGGCCGCAAGCGGTTCTGGGCGCGGCTTTCGCATGGGGTGCATTAATTGGGTGGGCGGCAGCCCTGGGATCGCTCGCCTCCGCGCCGCTATTGCTCTATCTCGGCGCGGTGTTTTGGACCATCGGTTATGACACCATCTATGCGATGCAGGACATCGAGGACGATGCGCTTGCCGGTATCGGCTCGACCGCGCGCGCTTTCGGCGGCCGCGTTCGTTTGGGTGTGGGATTTCTCTACGCGCTCGCGGTCATGTGCATCGAAGCGGCCTTGCTCGCCGCCGGCGCGGGCTCGCCGGCGCAAGGCGGCCTCTTGCTTTTCGCGGTGCATCTTGCCTGGCAGGCGATGCGGGTCGACCCCAGCAATGGCGCCCTTGCGTCGCGCCTGTTTCGTTCGAACCGTGACGCCGGACTTATGCTTTTCGCCGGACTCGCGGCGGAAATATTTCTCGCCCCGAAATGATTTTTGGCGGTTCTCATTCGGCCGCGCAAGTCTTATTCACCCCAAGCCAAGCATCCAAATCGCACGCCGCGCGCAACGCGATCGCGGCTTTGCGGCTTAGAGCTGTTTGCTTACCCGGTAAGGTCTTGCCGCCGGGCGCGTTCCCGGCAATCGGCGGGAAAAGTCCAAAATTAATATTCATCGGCTGAAACGAAGGTGGCCCGGCATCGATGATCCCGATGTGTCCGCCGGTGATATGGTTGATGAGAGCGCCGAGCGCGGTCGTCGCCGGAAGCGGCGTGAAAGCCTCGCCTGTTCGCTCCGCCGCCGCCATGCGGCCCGCGGCGAGCCCGATCGCGGCACTTTCGACATAGCCTTCGCAGCCGGTGATCTGACCCGCGAACCGCAGCCGCGGATCGGCCCTGAGCCGCAAGGCACCATCGAGCAATTTGGGCGAGTTCAGAAAGGTGTTGCGGTGGATCCCGCCGAGACGGGCAAAGGCGGCATTTTCCAGGCCCGGAATGGTGCGGAAAATTTCAACCTGCGCGTGATGTTTCAGCTTTGTCTGAAAGCCGACCATGTTGTAGAGCGTGCCGAGCGCATTGTCATGGCGCAGTTGCACGACGGCATAAGGCTTTGCGCTGCCAGGATGCGGATTGGTCAGGCCGAATGGCTTCATTGGTCCGTGCCGCAGGGTCTCGCGGCCGCGCTCCGCCATGATTTCGACCGGCAGGCAGCCGTTGAAATAGGGCGTGTCGTCCTCCGCGAGCGTGTGGGGCTCGGCTCGATCGGCATCGATGAGAGCGTCCACGAAGGCATAATATTGATCTTGCGTCAGCGGGCAATCGATGTAATCGGCGCCGGTTCCGGCCGGCCCCGCCTTGTCGTAGCGCGACTGAAACCACGCCTTCTCCATGTCGATCGACTCCCAATGCACGACCGGGGCGATCGCATCGAAAAAGGCAAGACCGCGCTCGCCGGTCAGCGCGCCGATTGCCGTGGCAAGGGAGGGCGATGTCAATGGTCCGGTCGCGATGATCACATTGTCCCAGGCCTTTGGCGGCAGACCGTCGATTTCCTCGCGAACGACCGTAATGTGCACGTGCCCGCAAACCATCTCGGTGACGCATCCCGAAAATTGGCCGCGGTCGACCGCGAGCGCACCTCCGGCCGGCAGCTTATGCGCATCGGCGGCGGCCAGGATGAGGGAATCGAGGCACCGCATTTCGCGATGCAAAATGCCAATCGCGCTCGTTCGCGGATCGTCGGCGCGAAACGAATTCGAACAGACGAGTTCGGCGAGGTCTCCAGTCCGATGCGCTGGTGTCTTGCGCGACGGCCGCATCTCGTGAAGCACGACGGGGACGTTTTGCCGCGCGATTTGCCAGGCCGCCTCGCTGCCGGCAAGGCCGCCGCCGATCACATGGATTGGAGCCAGGGGGCTCGGCTCTGACATGGGGCCGAAGCTTAGAGCATTTTCGCATTAAGGGAAAAGTTTTCGTCGGCCGCCCTTCCGCCGCGCATCGACGGATCGCCAAAGATCGTTTTTGCGCGGCAGGGTACGCCGGGTACAAAGGGCCACGCCATTTGGCGGGGCGTCAGGCGAAGTTGCATTGTCGGCCGCGACATGCCCCTCTTGGCAACCGCGGGCGCAGCCCTTTGCCACGAATAAGAACTGGGCGAGCGCTCAGGATTCCAACTTCACTTTAAGCGCCCGTCCTGATCCACTTCAGTTTTGCGTCAGAGGCCGCATCAAGCTCAATACTGTCCCGCTCAGCGTGCTTCCGCTCATGACCAGCGTGGCACCAAGGGCGAGCAAAGCGACCAGGGTCAGGACAGTTACATCCGTCCCTGCGACTGCGAGAATGCCGAGCACGATCGCGGCCAACCCGGCGAGCGCCTGAATGCTCGCGGAGCCGGAGGCCATCTCGCTTGCCAGAATTTCGCTTCCGGCGAGCTGGGTTTGGCTTTCGGCTGTTGCCGCCGCGTGCTTGAGCACATGCAGATGCCATACCGAATTGCTGCTCAGCACCAAGGCGGTGCCGAACGCGATAACCGCAATCGACGTGAGCAGGGGATTAATTCCCAGCAGGGCCAGCAGGCCAAGGACAATGCCGGTGGCACCGACCAGGAAAACGGCGGACAGGCTGTTGCCCCCGAAGTGGTCGATGGAAGCAGCTTTCGCGCCGGGTGGAAAAATTATCCGGGCGTACTCGGATAACATTGTCCCGCCTTGGATCAGCAAGGCCGCGCCGAAGATGATGGTCGCAATTCCGATCATCATGGTCGGAGCAAGACCTGCCAACCCCAAGATAGCGAGGACAATAGTGGCAATGCCACCGATGGCATCCGCGAACCCGCCATAGGCGGAGCGGTCGCGGGATGTCATCTCCTCGAGTGTTAGAGACATGGGTTTCTCCATTTAGGGTTGTAGAACCTTTGAGAGCGCGCCATCGCCGCGGGTTTGCTGCAGCATCCGCTGGCAGGCCACGAGATAGGGGCGCGGCCCTCATGCCTCACAATGTGACCTTTCGAGATCTTACATCGTCTCGTCTAGCGGGTGGTTCCAGGTGACGTGTCGCGTCCAGGGATCAATTTGGCGTGATCGGACTTGAGCGGCGGCAGGACCTCCAGTCCCTTGGCGGCGCTCCCAAGCCCCGCGCAAATCGTGGCCCGCGCGGCTCGCGTTCTCTCTCTCGCGGTGGCCTTGGGCGGCCTTTGCGAAACGATCCGTCCGCCGTCCTCATCCTTGGGATCACGCCGATGATCCAGTCGGCAGTGTTCATAACTTCGAGATGATGCTCGTCGCCACCGCGATACGCCGGGGTTTGCGCCAAGGCTGCCATTGTGAGCCGTGTTGCCGCGCGATCTGTCAGGCCGCCGCGCTGCCGGCAAAGCCGCAGCCAGTCACATTGCTTGGAGCCAGGGGCCGGAGCGCTCGGACATGGCCGGAATTTTTGCGCATGATCCACCCAGAGGAACTGGATTCGCGGCGGAGCTTGCGATTGCCCGCGGATAGCGGCTAGGGCCATCTCGTGATCGTTTGTAGACGGGAGGTATGAAACTTGCGGGGCGCTCCCAGCCCCGAACAAAAGAAAGCGCCCGCCGGGGAGGATCGGCGGGCGCTTCTGGCCAGCGAGGGGGCTTGAGAGCGGCCAGAGCCTTGCCGACGCAACCAAGCTGTGACGATTACATAACTTTTAACTGTGCTCAAGCATTTATTTGCGACTTAACATAGTTATCAACCGAGACTTAGAGCGACCAAGACTTACATTTGACCAAGCAGTGTGTGACCAAGTGTCAACCCTTACCGGTATTTGACCGAACCTCGACCGTCACCAAGGTTCGAGTGTTATAACGCGTGGCCCACGCTTGATCCGCCAAAATATTGCGACCGCGACTTACTCGCCGGAGGATTGGACACAGATCAGGGCCGGTTTCGTTCCAGGCCTATTTTTTGCTGCAGTGCGAAATAATTGGCTAAATTGAACATACGACTCTGGAATTTCGACGGCAGCTATGTGTTTTTTTTATGCCCTGCGCCTGTTGCTTCCTCTATCGGTCACCGGCCCTTCGGTCACCGCCGGACCAGAGCGGACAACCAGCCGGGTTGGATGAAAGGGTGCCTCGCTCAGCTTGTCCGGGGCTAGCGCCGCCACCCATCAAGGCGGCGCGTGGCGGAGGTTCCGGACCGGGAAATAATTTATCCTGACGGAAACAACAGCCGCTTGGCCAGCTCGCGGACTGGTTGGGAGGAGAGCCGGCTGATTCGCTGGACGGCGCGATTGAGCATGTCGAACCGCCGGACTTTGCGCGAAAAATGAGGCTCCATCGACTGAATTTGCGTGGCGAAGCGGGCCTTCACCCATTCATATACCTCGATATCGTATTGATTCAATGTTTCCAGGCGTTTCCGCGTAGCCTCTAACACGGCTGCCCGCTTCGGCCGGTTTGGGGTTTCGTTGTTAATACGGAACAAGACCCGATGGAAAGGCCACCCGTACAGCCGCTTTAAGAACCAAACGAGGGCGGTGTATTCTTCGATCGGAGCCGCGACAATGAAGCGTTCCTCGATGTTGCGCTTGGCCATTTCGAGATGGCGCCGCTCCACGGGGCAGATCGAGATTGGCCGGCCTTCGAGATCCCATGGCCCATCGAGTTCAGGACAGCCGCTCAGCATGCGCACTTGGTGGTTGTCTTGGTCGAGACCGATCCCGCTATCCAAATATTGTTCGAGCGTCAGGTCCTTGATAAACGGGTAACACGGGAGGTGGCTCATGACCCGATTGTGAAAGAAGTCATCGTACTAGACTCACTTTCAGTGTGCCAGATATTTCAGTGAGTTGAGTTGGAGTTTCGGGGACAGGAGTTGGGTGAGGAAAGCGCTTATTTGGGGAGGATTTGCGGCAGCGAAGATTTTCCGCAACGCGGATAGGCCGAGGGCAAACAGCGACCACGCCCGGCGGCCGTGTTTTTTGATGGGGATTGACCGCCGCCGCGCCGCCGCCACACCTGTTTTAACGGAAAGTGCCACGGCCAAAGCCAGCAACGCCAAGAGGGTGGACAGCTTATCGGCGTTGGTCAGATGCGTGTCCTCCAGATTGAAGCCCTTGGTTTTCAGGTTGCCAAACATGGTTTCGATGGTCCATCGCTGGCGATAGCGGGCCAGCGCATGATGCGGCTTGCTGGAACAGGCCAGCGCCAAAAGTTCGCCCGAGGCGATCCGCATGATCGCGAGCCGTATGGGTGGCGACGGCGCCTGCCCGTTTTGCCCAAGCCGGCAAGCGCCTTTGAGGATCGTTTTCTGGCCTTTGTTCAGATGCCGCGCAATGTTGGCGATCGTCCATGTCTCGTAGCCCTCGCGCACGACATGTTGGTTCTCGCGCAGCCGCAGAATGAACGGGATCTTCGCCTCATGCAGGTAAGCCATCCATACGTCGCCAATGAACTCGCGGTCGCCCATGAGCGAGGCGATCTTCAGGTCTGGAAACACAGCACGCAGACGATCCAGAAGACCGGTTCTCTCAAGTGTGTTCGAGTTCCCCGCCTTTGGCAGCAGCGTCCATATCAGAGGTATCCCCATGCCGTTCCAGATCACCGAAACCATCAGGATGTTGATCGTCGTTTTACCGAACTCCCAGTTGGTCCGATCCACGGCCAGAACCCAAGGCTTGCCGGAAAGTCCCAAAAGATCGACGACCACGCACGCGGCCGCCGCGCCGTCCAGTTTGACATGCTGGAAAAATCGATAGAACCGCCGCCGCACGGAATCTGTTTGCGCCGGGCTCGCGACATACGCCGCCAACCGCCACAGGCAGATCGTGCCTTGCTGCATGATCAATAGCGCCAGCCACGCCAGCGTCTCACGCCTTGTGTCCGACAATTTGATGTGATTTTCTACGGCCTTGGATAGGGCATTCGAGAATAATGGTTGCATCTAGGCGATCCTTCTCTTGCCGAAAAAATCGCCTTTATGAATCATCTCAATGCCTTATCCAACCGCGTCTAGTACCGGGGAAAGAAGTTGGAAACAACCCGATCCACCGGATGGCGCACAAGCGTAAAAAATTTCGATGGTTTGTCGAAAATAGTAGCGACATCGAAGGTAAAATGCGTGCCGACCATGCAACGAACCGCATGCTGCCTTTCGATCGGCAGCTTATGGACTTTTCGGCAACCTTCGCGGTGGATCGCACCAGGAGCGCCGTACCGGGCATCTTAAGATAGGCGTTAAGCTGTTGATCCCGCAAGCAACGCTCGATGACCTTTTCCATCGTCATTCCGCCCGTTTTCGGATTATGGAAGAAAATCAGGACCGGCGGAGGGGCGAGACCGGGAATTGCGGTCTTACGAGAACCGGACAGCATTAAGACATTCCCTCGCGGAGCGACCGTATAACCATCATACAGTGGATCGCCACGCGATTGTCATGCCGGCCATCTTCATCCGGCGCGGCGCCTACAGTGATGCCGGCTCCGCGCCATCTACCGGGGTCATTCCGCCGCCTGGGCGCCCTTCGCCAAAGGCCGCCGTTCCAGAAACGCGTGCAAATAGCGCCCGGTGTAGCTTTTCCTTGCCCGCACGATGTCCTCCGGCGGACCGGCCGCGACGATCTCGCCGCCGGCGTCGCCGCCTTCAGGACCAAGATCGATGATCCAGTCGGCCGTTTTCACGACCTCGAGATTGTGTTCGATCACGACGACCGTATTGCCTTGATCGACCAATTCCTGCAGCACTTCGAGGAGCTTGGCGACATCGTGGAAATGCAGCCCGGTGGTTGGCTCGTCGAGAATATAGAGGGTGCGGCCGGTCGAGCGCCTGGAAAGTTCCTTGGCGAGCTTGACCCGCTGCGCCTCGCCGCCGGACAAGGTGGTGGCCTGTTGGCCGACCTTGACATAGCCGAGGCCGACCCGCGCGAGAGTCGCCATTTTTTCCCGGATCGAAGGCACCGCCTTGAATAGGCTCGCTGCTTCCTCGACCGTCATGCCGAGCACGCCGGCGATCGATTGGCCGCGATATTTCACTTCGAGGGTCTCGCGATCGTAACGCTTGCCTTTGCAGACATCGCAAGTGACGTAGACGTCGGGCAAAAAGTGCATCTCGATCTTGATCACCCCGTCGCCCTGGCAGGCCTCGCAGCGTCCCCCCTTCACGTTGAAGGAGAATCGTCCGGGCTGATAGCCGCGCGCCCTGGCTTCCGGGAGGGCCGCGAACCATTCCCGGATCGGCGTGAAGGCGCCGGTATAGGTCGCCGGATTCGAGCGCGGCGTGCGCCCGATCGGCGATTGGTCGATGTCGATGACCTTGTCGAGATGTTCGAGACCGTCGATTCGCGTATGCGGCGCCGGATGTTCGAGCGCGCCGTTGAGCCGCCGCGCGGCGGCTTTGTAGAGCGTATCGATAATGAGGGTCGATTTGCCGCCGCCGGAGACGCCGGTGACGCAGGTGAAAACCCCGAGCGGGATCGCGGCCGAGATATTTTTGAGATTATTGCCGTGGGCGTTGACGATGGCGAGCTTGCGGCCCGATTCCGGTCTGCGCCGGCGGCGCGGCGCCGCGACTTCAAGCGCGCCGGTGAGATAGTGGCCGGTCAGCGAATCCTTGTCCGCCATGATTTCGGCGGCGGTGCCTTGCGCCACGATCTCGCCGCCGTGAATGCCTGCGCCCGGGCCGAAATCGACGACATGATCGGCGGCAAGAATTGCATCCTCGTCATGTTCGACGACAATCACCGTATTGCCGAGATCGCGCAGCCGCCGCAAGGTGTCGAGAAGCCTCGCATTGTCGCGCTGATGCAGGCCAATCGAAGGTTCGTCCAGCACATAAAGCACGCCAGTCAGGCCCGACCCAATCTGAGAGGCGAGCCTGATCCGCTGGCTCTCGCCGCCGGACAGCGTGCCGGACGCGCGGGAAAGAGTGAGATAGTCGAGGCCGACATCGACAAGGAACGAGAGCCTGTCGAAAATCTCTTTCAGAATGCGCTTGGCGATCTCGCGCCGTTTTGCATCGAGCTTCGCAGCCAGCGTCCCGAACCACTCTTGCGCGGCGCGCACCGAAAGCGCGGTCAACTGACTGATGTGGCAACCCTCGATCTTGACCGCGAGCGCCTCCGGACGCAGCCGCGTGCCTTCGCAGACGCCGCACGGCGAAGCCGTCATGTAGCGGGCGATGTCCTCGCGCGCCCATTCGCTTTCGGTCTCGCGAAACCGCCGTTCGAGATTGCCGATGACGCCTTCGAAGGGCTTCACGACGTCATAGGCGCGCAAACCATCGTCATAGGAAAAGCGCACGGCCTCCTCGCCCGAGCCATGCAGGATCACATCGCGGGCTTGTCGGGGCAGCGTCTCGAAACGCGTATCGAGGCGGAACTTGAAATGCTTGGCGAGCGATTCGAGGGTTTGCAGATAATAGGGCGAACTGGAGCGCGCCCAGGGAGCTATGGCGCCTCTGCGCAGGGTGAGCTTCGGATCGGGGACAATCAGCTCGGGATCGACGGTCTGCTCGATGCCGAGGCCGCCGCAATGCGGGCAGGCGCCGAAGGGATTGTTGAAGGAGAAGAGGCGCGGCTCGATTTCGGGGATGGTGAAGCCGGACACCGGGCAGGCGAATTTGGACGAAAAGACAATCCGCTTGGGAGAGCCGTTTTCGTCCCGCTCATCGGCATATTCGACAATCGCTATTCCGTCGGCGAGCTCGAGCGCGGTCTCGAAGCTTTCCGATAATCGCGCCTCGACCCCGGGGCGCACCGCGATCCGGTCGACCACGACATCGATGTCGTGCTTGAGCTTCTTGTCGAGCTGCGGCGCGTCGGCGATTTCATAAAATTGCCCATCGATTTTCAGACGTTGAAAGCCGCGCTTCATGAATTCGGCGATTTCCTTGCGGTATTCGCCCTTGCGGCCCCGAATGACCGGCGCGATCAGATAGAGCCGCGTGCGCTCGGGCAGCGCGATCACGCGATCGACCATCTGGCTCACCGTCTGGCTCTCGATAGGAAGCCCCGTCGCCGGCGAATAGGCTATCCCGATGCGGGCGAAGAGCAGCCGCATGTAATCGTAAATCTCGGTGACGGTGCCGACCGTCGAGCGCGGGTTCTTCGAGGTCGTCTTTTGCTCGATCGAGATCGCCGGCGATAGACCGTCGATCTGATCGACATCGGGCTTTTGCATCATTTCCAGGAATTGGCGCGCGTAGGCGGAAAGCGATTCGACATAGCGGCGCTGGCCCTCGGCATAGATCGTGTCGAAGGCGAGCGAGGATTTCCCCGAGCCGGAAAGGCCGGTGAAGACGACGAGCTTGTCGCGCGGAATGGTCAGATCGATGTTTTTAAGGTTGTGCTCGCGCGCGCCGCGGATTTTTATCACGCGGCCTTCGAAGCGCAATTCCGCCGGTCCCTCCGGGGGCAAATCCTTGCGCGATTTTCCGCGCCCCGGCGCGGACGCCGGTAAAAGCTCAGGCGCGGGCCCCGGCGAGCCGGAACGCGTCACCAGGCAGGAGCCAGCGGACGGCTTTGGTGTCTTCATCGATCCCGTCTGAATGCGGCAACCCAAGGCGCCAGGAGACCCGTTCGCCGGACGCAAAAACCTTGCCCCAATGTAGAGGGCTTGGCGCGGTTTGCCATTTATTTATGGCGAAATCCCCGCGCCGCGCCCAGGTTTCCCCGTTCGTGCGTCCGGTTCGCCTGAGCGTAATTTGATGCTTGAAACCGGTTTGATATTGCTCCTAGTCTGTCGCAATTGCCATGCGCGCAAAGGTTGCGGCTAAAATTTCGCCCCTGGCATCGGGAGAATTTCATACCGGAAGCCCCGTTTGGACCGGATCGCCGGGTCGCTTGCTTCGAACGCGCGGACGCTCGCTTCATCGGCCGCCCGGACAATGCCGACACCCCATGCGCCCTTTGGATCGGCGACCAGGCCGAAGACGATCGCCGTGCCTTCGTGCAAATGTTTGTTCCAATAGGCCGCGTGTTCCCGCATCACGGCGGCTTCCTCTACGTTCATGTCCTGCGCGAAAGTTGGCCGGGGAGGGAGCAACCGGCAGAGGAAGAAGCGGGAGGCCGCGCTGTCCGGCACGGGGAGAAGATAGCGTTCGAGCCACCCAAGCACGCGCAGCCATCCATTTTCACGCTTTCGGCATGCTTCGGGTTGTCCCGCGAAACCCTCGCGCCGGACAATGAGGCGCGTGCCGCGGGCCGTTGCTTCCAGCCGGTAGGTGACCGTGGTAACTGGCCCTTCGTGCCAATCCAAGGGCAATCGCATTTCAAAATTGTGCCAGCAAGATGGAGAGATATGCGTCATCCCAGCCGGCGCGCTTGAGTTTTCCGCGCAAGGACCCCTTTGATCCTTCCTTTTGCATGGCGTTCATCGCCATGTGCCGGAGAACAGCCAGATTGTGCGGGCCGTTGCCCAAACGGGTTCTGTCCTGATCCTCGTTCATGATGACGTCGAGCCGCCAATGCAGGCGGTTCTCGACGCCCCAATGCTGGCGGACGACCTCGTTCAAGCGTTCGGGGGATAGCGCGGCGCTCAGCAGGTAATAGGCCGTCTCGGTCGTGGTTTTGGTGGGGGTTTCACGGGTGCGGACAACCTTGCCGATGGCGGCAAGGCCGGGCCATTGATGGTCCTTCTGCAACCAGGCGATATCGGTTGAGACCGTGGCCGTGCGGGTCTCGATGCGACCGTGATCGGCATCGACGGCCGACTTGGCCGTGGCGGCCAGCTCAGCGGGATCGTCGAGATACAGACCGGCGTCCGCGTGCAGTTTGCCCTGGTTTCCCTTTAAGGCCAGCGCATAATCGCCGCCTTGTTTCACGATCTGTTGGGCGATCGCGCGCTGGCAGTTGAGCGCATCGACGGTCACGATCGCGCCCTTCAGCGACAACATCTCCAGCAGTTTTGGCACGGCGGTGATCTCGTTCGATTTCGCGTCAGTCGCGATTTGCGCCAGCACCAAGCGTTGCTCGCAGCCCCAGGCGCTGACCATGTGCAAGGCCGATTTGCCGCTGGCGCTGTCGAACGAGCGGCGCAACACCTTCCCATCAATGGCGATAACACCCTGGCATTGCTCGGAAAACCTCGCCATAAACCGCTGAAAAACGGCACGAAACTGATCCGGATCGAGCCGGCGGAACAGCCGGCTGAAGGTGTCGTGGCTGGGCAGTCCGTTGGCCAGATTGAGGCAGCCGCGCAAATACGGCTCCTTCGCCTTCGCGAACAGCGCCATGTCCACCGCGCCTTGCCCGCCACACAGGACCGCGCAAAAAGCGATCACCAAAAGCTCGTTGAAGTCGTGAAGAGCCGCGTTCCCGGTTCGCGGATCGTCCAACTCCTCCCAGCACGCAGCAAACTGATCCATCGTCGTCTCCCGAGGCATGATTCTCACGCGAATCGGTAGACTCCATCAGGCTATTGCCCGCAAGTCCCGCTGCTTTCGTCAGACCTTTCTCAAATGCGATTCCCCTGGTGCCAATCCGCTTTCCACGACTGCACCAATTTGCGCGGAAAATCGACCTCTAGAAACTCGCCTTCCACTGAGAAAGGGTGGCCATCGGCGCGGCGCCCTGCGGCGTGCCAGCAACCGCCAACACGGAGGTCCGCGGTAAAGCCGGTCGTGCGGTAGGCGTCGTCCGAGCCCCACCAGCGGACAATCTCGTCCGCCGTCGTCAGTGCGCGGAAGACACGCTCAGGCGGCGCCGCGATTTCGACCGTGGCAAGGATCGTACCGGATCCGGTATCGGCGATGGCGCGCGCGAAATTCTTTGAACTCATGGGTTTTCCTCCAAATGACGCTTGAGACTGTCGAGTTTTCGCTGCCAGAACGCGCGGTAACCCTCGATCCAGTCCGCCACGTCTTGCAGCCGTGCCGGTTGAAGCCGGTAAATACGTTCCCGGCCAACGCGTTGTTCGGTGACCACATGCGTTTCGCGCAGGACGCGCAGATGTTTCGAAATCGCCGGGCGGCTCTGCGCGAATTCCCGGGCGAGCGCGTTCACGGGCGCCGGGCCATCGCGCAGCCGGTCAAGGATCGCGCGCCGGGTAGGATCGGCGATTGCGCGAAAAACATCGGCGCTGGCTCGGGCGGGGCTCATAATGCGTAACCGAATAGTTACGTATTCATAGCGATATTCGCGGCGTTCGTCAACTCGCGCCCACGCGGCCGTTGACGCAGGCGCCGTCACCGCTTGTCAAGGTGGTTGACTTACCGGTAGTGGGCTCTTTTGGGTTGCCTTAATTCAAAGCCCCTGGAAACCAGACGAATCTTGGCGCATATTCGCACGATGCCAGAGAACCAACTCAAGCGCCCTCGTGATCCAGCCCAGCTCGCCAAGTTAATGATCGATATCGCCAGTGGCGAAGTCGAAGACCGCGAGCCAGAACCCCCTTTGGGTGGTAAAGACGCGGCGGCGGTCAGCCTCGGACGGCGCGGCGGCCTAAAAGGCGGCAAGGCTAGAGCGGCAAAGATGACGCCAGAACGGCGCGCCGAGATTGCACGGAAAGCTGCCAAAGCCCGCTGGTCAAAATAATCCATTCACTCTCATCATTCATGTCTTGCTTTTTTTGTTAGGGCTGATAAATGTCAGACCTAACAGATTTGGAGCGCAGACATGAAGGCCGATATTCATAGCCTGACAATCACCCATGCTCTTGTGAAAGAATGGGAAGACCAAGCTATTACGCTTGAGAAAGATTTAGCCAAGAGACAAGGCGAATTGCAGTCCCTTAGAGCCCGGATACAGGCTGCGCTTGTTCTTCTGGAGCCAATTGCCATAAGGGACAACCACAAACTGGAACCATTCGAGTCGCGGCCGACCGCGGAAGCGGAGGGGTCTAATATGATCGAGGCGATGGCGACGATCGCCAACTCTAGCGACAAGCCATTAACCAAAGCCGCCATGAAGGCTCGGCTTCAAGTCCTTGGCTTTCCCGAGGAACGAATGGGAAATTATTTTTATACATGCGTCGCACGGCTTAAGGGCAAGAAGCAGATTTCCGTTCTGCCGGACGGGCGTATTTGGAGGCCCGAATATGCTGGCCTTCCAAAAGATTAGGGCGCTGGCGGTGAATCCTGGCAAGGGGCCGCGCAGCGCCCTCCATAAGCAGCCTCGTCTAGCCGAGGCAGGCGGTGGTACATGAAAAAATGACACCATAAGGCATCGGCCCGACCATGAGCGCCAACTCGTGGTCGGGGCGACCCTTATATACAACTCCTTGATTCAACTGTCAATTAAATAAACGCGAGTCGTTTCAACGGCTTACGATGGGGTGGATTATTTTCCTAAAAGTACCCTTTACGCTTGACCGATTAAGCAAATCATGATAGATAGATGATATGAACAAGCTTTCCAGAGAAGACCGCGCTCGCATTATTCACCTGCTTTGTGAGGGCAATTCAATTCGTGCTGTGACTCGCCTGACTGGCTCTAGCAAGAAAGCCGTCAGCCGACTAATGGTCGATGCCGGACAAGCTGCCGATTGGTATCAGGATCGGGTGTTTCGCAACCTGACTTGCAAGCGCGTTCAGGTCGATGAAATTTGGGCATTCGTCTACGCGAAGCAAAAGAACGTCGCGACCGCCAAGAAAGCTCCGGAGGACGCCGGCGACGTTTGGACATGGACGGCGATCGATGCCGACACCAAGCTTATACCGTCGTGGTTCATTGGCGGCCGGGACAGCGACGCGGCTATCATCTTCATGGACGATCTGCGGTCGCGTCTCGCGGGCCGCATTCAATTAACTTCGGATGGTCACCGCAGCTATCTTGAGGCCGTCGAAGGCGCGTTCGGCGGCGATGTGGACTATGCGCAGCTTGTGAAGCTCTATGGCGCCTCGCCGGACAGCGCAAAGGGTCGATATAGCCCGGCGGAATGTACCGGATGTTGCAAGCATCGGATCGAAGGCAACCCCGATCCTAAGCATGTCAGTACATCGTTTGCCGAGCGATCAAATCTAAGCGTTCGTATGCACACGCGTAGATTTACAAGATTGACAAATGGTTTCAGCAAGAAGGTTGAGAACCATGCGCATTCGGTCGCGCTTTTCGCGCTGTATTACAATTTCGTTCGCATCCATAAGACGCTACGCGCGACGCCAGCGATGGCGGCTGGCGTGACTAAGCGACTTTGGGAGATGGCCGATATTGTTGATGTGCTGGAAGCGTGGGAAACGGCACAGTGAGGAGACGTTTGATCGTTTATTCCGCGGCTATATCCAAGAAGCGAGGATCAACAATTTCGCCCTTCACGGGTATGACCTTCGTGCCCGCGATAGGAAGAAGCAATTCCATCTGATCGCGCTCACGCTTTCTCTTCGCGACAAACTGGCGCTCGACCGGCGGCAGCGCTGGCAATTTCGGCTTTGCCCCTTCCAATAGCTCAGCCACGGTCATTATCTGGAGCTTGGGGATCCGACCGTGCGCCGACTTGCGGATAAATCCTGCTCCATTTGCAAAGGAAACCATCGGGCCGGTCGGCTCTTTTAACAGTACCAGAATTCCCATTTCGGCTTCTTGCTCATCAACCACGGCGCTTAGTTCTCTGATCATTCCAATTCCAACGTTTTCACCGCCTTTAACGGAGATGATGATGCGCCCAGTTCCATAGGGACCGTTGTTGAAGAAAATATTTCCATCTATTCCGCCGTCAGGACCAATCTTAGCTTCCCGATATGTCTGCGCACCAAGCAGCCACGCTGCCCACCATTGAAACTGATGTTTATTTCGATTCGCAAGCTCATGAGCGTCCCCAATTGTTGTCGGCCTGCCAATCACAGTGTATTTGTCCTTAGTCATCCCAATTTTCTGCAAGCGTTTTTCAATCAGCGTAACCGCATAGTGCGTTACGTCGATTCCGATCCACCGTCGGCCCAAGCGTTCAGCCGCCTCGACCGTCGTTCCGCAGCCACAAAATGGATCCAACACGACATAGCCTGGATTCGAAGATGCCGCGATAATTCGCTCAAGAAGCGCAACTGGTTTTTGTGTCGGATAACCGAGCCGTTCTTGGGCTTGGGAGTTGATTGGCGAAATGTCGTCCCAATTATCGCCAATGGCAACCCCAGGCATTTCGTCCAAATAGCGCACATAACGAGGTACAGCGCCAGTGCTAGGTTGGATAATGCGCCCTTGCGACAGCAACTGATCCATCTTTTCACGATTGTAACGCCAGTGGCGCGTCACACCCATAAACTCGTACTTAGGATGCCCTCTGCTTCCGGATCCTGGCGCAGTCAAATCCCATAATCCATATCTACGCTCTTCGGCGTCCGTGTATGGATATTTCGAGTGGAGATAGTTAGCATCGTATTCGGAGAATGGTTGGTTGAAAGTACGTACACCGTTCTCAGCATCTTTGGCATAAGAGAAGATGATGTCCCTAATCCTTGGCCAATTCTTTGCGCCTTGTTTGTAGTCGTTCTTTGTCGTAGTGCGCTTCCAACTAATTTCATTGACGAAATTTCTCTCATCAAAGATAGCGTCAAGAATAATTTTCAAATAGTGGCTTGCGGTAGGGTCACAATGTAAATAGAGAGAGCCGCTAGGCTTCAATACGCGATGTAACTCAATCAATCTGACAGCCATCATTGCCAAGTAAGCCATCATTGGCGATTGGTGCAACCATGCCTGATATCCTCTGAGGATCAGCGCCACAGCACCATTGAACCGCATAACGTCTTCATAGGCGTTCGCCGCACCGTCTTCCCATTTCCATGTGTCGCGGAAAGCTTCGACTTGGGCGCCGACGCCCGCGCCTGAGCGCTCCTTAAAGAGAACGTTGTAATTTTCCTGTGAGTTGAATGGGGGATCGAGATAAATCAGATCAACAGATTCTTGGTCTATATGATCCCTCAACACGTCCAAATTGTCGCCGAAATACAGCTTGTTCATAGGCACAGTCCCCAGCTACACGATAGCGTATGACGACTAAGTTATAGTTAGCAATCGTGGTTAGCGGGAAGTGAATTTTGGCTAATGGTTTTGATAGCGAGCTGGCCCGCTGCGGGCTGCCTTATTCAAAAGAGCCCACTACCGACTTACCGCATTTCCTCGTGCGAACCGGTATCCGCTTGACTTGACAATCGCCCAATGCGTCCCCACTCCGGAGAGGGCGGCGCGCGCGGCGCCTCGACCGGACCGGCGCGTTGCTGAAGGACCAGGACACCCGTGCCGCCAGCGCGAACCAAATATCGCTGACCGATCCCGACAGCATGCGCGCGATGGAAACGGCTTCAGGCACAAAGAAAGCTCGCAAGCTGTCCCGGCGGCGGCTAATAGGTGAGGGTCACCACGATCGTGTCGTTGTAAGTGCCGGGCGAGGGTGTCGCTTGCGGCGCAATCCGGCCATAGACCGTCACGGATTGGGCGAGGCCCGAGCCGGTGCCGGTCAAAGTATTGGTGCCGATGGTGTTGCCGAAGGGAAGGCTCCGGGCCGAGTCGCGGTAAAGCCCGTAGAGAACGAACGCCGTCCCGTTGGTCATCTTGCGCTGGGTGGGGTCGGTCGCCCCGGAGAGCCCGCCATCGAGGCCGATGTTATAAGGGGTGCCATTGGTGCAGGTGGGCGTGAGCGTCGTGGTCGCGTCCGTGTTGGCGGTAAGCACTCCCACCGTTCCGAAATTGAGATTATTGGTCGCGATGCTGCAGGTGGTGGGCACGGTGGCGGTTACGTTGAAGGTCGCCGTCGCGGTGCTTGTAAGCAGCCCGCAAGAAAGGCCGACGGTGCCATATTGGATCTCGGCGTCCATCCCAGTGAAGGTGCTGAGGTACGACCCCGCCGGGACGGTCTGCTGGCCGGCAAAAACCTGGCCGTAGACGGTTTGGGTCACGGTGTTGGAGCCGAGGAGCAGCGGGACATTGATCGAGACGGGTCCCGCGCCCGCGGCCGCCCAGAGATTGGAGCCCCAGACCGCAGTTCGCGCCGCATTCGAATATAAACTATAACGCAACTGGTTCGACCCAGACAGCATGAAACGGTTGGCGGCGTTCGTCGCGCCGCCGCTTCCCACTCCGAGGTTCACGCACACCTGCACGGTCAGCAAAGCGACGCCCGAGCACGTGACCGACACGGTCGCGGTCGTATTGACGGCGGCATTGGCCGTCACGTCGACCGATCCGAACGCCACGGGGGTGACGGTAAAGCTGCATGTTGCCCCGTGCGCTTTGGAATAAAGGCCTAAGCCGCCCCAGAAGCAGACGGCCATCGCAAGGGTCGCGACACAACGAAAAAACACTCTCATTGACAAACCACTGGACCGATCGAGACCTGGCTGTCGCCTTGCGGCGCATAGGCGAATTCCGCGCGGCATTCCCCGCTCGCAAGCTCGACGATGGCGATGTTGTTCGCCTCGAGCCCTTCGAGGAAGGCGCGCCCGTCGTAGCCCACGACGAATCCGTGCCCGCTCGCGGTCTTGCCGCGCAGGCCCGCCTGGAGCGGTTGGCCGCTCGCTCCATTGAGGATGACGATGGCCGACCGGACATCGGTCCTGATTCCGAAATCGACCAGGACACCGCTACGGTCCCGCGGAGTCAGCAGTTCCTGGGTCGTGGCGATCGACGCGTTGAGCGGCAAATCGCGCGGATCGATGGAAATCTTGTTGGACTGGTAGGCGTTCAGCGTCGGCACGATCGCCATGCCGCTCGCATCCGTGCGGGCGACCGGCCGGTTTTCGTAAGATACCTCGAGGCCTGGCGCCCCGGCATCGACGACCGCGAAGGCGTCGTTGATCCGGTTGGCGAAAAATACGTCGCCGCCGGCCACGACGATCGCGCCTTCCTGCGAAATCGTTCCGGCAAAGCCCGCTTGCGACTGGGTCGCCGTCGCCTCGACCTCGCCGTAATCGCCGCGATACGCGGCGCTCGCCAACCGCAGAGTCTGCTCGCCCTCCAAATCCGACAACCGCCAGCCGTAGCTCCCGGGCTCCTGGCCCAGAGGTTTTGTCACGTCGCTCGCGACGATGAGGCCGGACTGGTCGCGGCTTGCGCCGCTCGACGCCGTCACGCCGTCACCGAGCGGAATCGAAAGACCGAGGGAAATACCGGCGTTCCGGGGGCTGTCGAGACCGGCATAGGCCGTCGCGAAGAAAGTGGCCCCTTTGAACACTTGCCGTGAATAGCCGACATCGAGGAGTTCTACCCGGTTGCCAAACGGATCCTCCTCGTGGACATAGCCGAAATTGACCGAGCCGCCGAGGAGCGGAACAGGCACGCCGATCGAGAATTGGTCCTCGATCTTGGGCGGCCGCAAGGACGACAGCGGATTCTGCAGAGACAAGCCCGGCGCGAAAGCGGTGGGTGCAAGCGCCGTCACCGGAGCGGTCACGGAGGCGAGGTCATCGTAGCTTCCGAGGGTCCGCAGCGTCGAAGTCGAGAGCGAAACGCCGAAAAGGGTCGTGTCGAAGCTGGCGTAGACTTGCCCGCCCGAGGACCCGCCGTGCGTGCTGCCGGCGAAGGCCGCGCTGAGGACACCGGCCCGGTCGATGCCTAAACTCGCGCCGATGCCGCCAGTGGCGAGGTCATTGGTTCCTTCGGCGTGGGCCTCCAGGGTGAGGCGATCGGAAAAGCCGTAGCGCAGACTTGCCGATCCGGCGGGCTCGCCGTCATAGACGTTCGACAGGGTGCCGTAAAACAAACGCGGGAAGCCTGCTTCCGCCGAGAAATCGACCAAGCCGGCGCGTAACAGCTGGTTCGAGACCAAGAACGGCAGGGTGGTCTCGACGTCGCGGCCCGAGGAATCCCGGACGACGACGCTGGCGTCGCCCTGCCCCGACAAAATCGGCAGATTGGTCATCCGGAATGGGCCGCTGTCGACATCCTGCGAGATCGTCCGCACGTCGTTGACATAAACATCGACCGTCGAGGGGACCGCCGCCGAACCGCTGAAGCTCGGCAAGGGCATCGTGACGAGGTCCGGACGAATGGCAAAATCGCGTTGTACCTGAACGCCGCCGAGGCGGACCGGCCGCGTCCAGGCGAGACCGCTCGAAATCGTATCGCCGGCACGGTAGGTCAGGATGCTTTCCGGGTCCTAAGTGTCTGTTCTGAAACTTCTTGAATCAAAAGAATCATTTGTGATCAAGAGAGGTGGCCTGATTCGAGGAGGGGCCGCCGATGTGGACGAAAGAAAACCGGGGCCGTTATGACCGGAGCCAACAGAGATACCCGAGCGATTTGACGGCCGAGGAATGGGGGCTGGTGGAGCCGTTGATACCTCCGGCGAAGCGCGGTGGCGGCAAACGCCGCGTGGACATGCGCGAAGTGGTCAACGGAATCATGTATATTCTGAGCACGGGTTGCCAGTGGCGCTACCTGCCGAAAGACCTGCCATCGAAAAGCACTGTTTTCAGGTATTTCGATCTTTGGAACTATGATGGCACGCTTTTGCGCCTTCATCATGAGCTCTACGTCCTGTGTCGAGAACAGGCTGGCCGCGCCGTCAGTCCAACCGTTGCCATCATCGACAGTCAAAGCGTGAAAAGCACGGAAAAAGGGGGGCGCGGATCGATCCGCACGGCTATGACGCCGGCAAAAAGATCGACGGTAAAAAACGCCATATCGCGGTCGATACGCTCGGTCTGAAACTTGCAGCCGTGGTTCATCCCGCCGACATTCAGGATCGCGACGGTGGACCATTGGTGTTGAAGGAACTGCGTCCCCTGTTTCCCTTCATCACCAAAATCATCGCCGATGGCGGTTATCAAGGCCCCCAAATGGCCGCCGCCGTGGCGGCGATCAGCCGTGAATGGGAAATCGAAATCGTCAAGCGGCCCGCGCTGAGAAAGTTCGTTGTCCTGCCCAAACGATGGGTTGTCGAGCGCACCTTCGCCTGGCTCAACCGTTGTCGCAGGCTGGCCAAGGATTTTGAAAACCTAACCCGTAACGCGCTTGCTTTCCTCCGCCTCGCCTCCATCCGGATCATGCTAAGAAAGCTCTGTAATCCATGATGAAGTTCCGGGACAGACTCTTATAGGTCCACGTGGACTCGAGCCGCAGGTGCGGCGATACGCCGCTGCCGCCGGAGTCCGAGGCTAGGATGCCGCTTTGCGAAAGGATGCCGTAAGGGCTGTATAGACGCGCGTCGAGCGTCGCCGAGACGCCCTGGAACTGCCAATCGGTCACGCTGCTGTCGCGCCCGCCGCCGCCGAATAGCAAGTAGTTCAACACGGCGCCCGTGCTCTGCTGAGTGTTCGGCAATGGTTTTTGGGGGCCACGCATGTCGTAGAGCTGCGGCAGGCGGCAGGCGGCCGGCGTCGGCGACGGCGATATCGACGCTCTGCCTGGCTTCGTCGTAACGGTAGGAAACTCCCGGTAGCCCGGCAAGGGCGACCTCGTCTTCCGCTCCATAGCGATCGGGCACTTTCAAATGGAGCTCCTCCAACTCCTTGCGCTTTGCGCTCAATTCCCCGTTAGCGTTTTGCAAAAATGCGCCGATGAGGCCGATTGGCTTGCCGTTGAGCAGCACTTCCAGCTGCAAGGGGCCTTCGGCCCAGACCGGGCCGGGCGCCGTGGCGGCGCCGAGGACAATCATCAAAGGTATTAGAGTTCTCCAAATGGCGGCCTCCCGATGTCACCGCGCGGATTGCACCACGGCTTGCGCATTGAACGGGCCTGCCTCCGTTACGCCGCTAATCGTGACCTTGGCGCCGGGCCGGAACACGGACCTTGACCGTGGCGCCGTCCAGCTCATGGCCGAATGGCCGAGCGCATAGCCGACCAGCCCTGGCCCGAACGAGAGGCTCTTGCCCGCCGCGCCGCCGATCCTGACCGAGGCGAGCCGCAACCGCCTGTCTCCTCCATTCACGGCGCTGAGCGAGACGGCGTGCCCGTTCTGCGTCACGCGCCATGCGGCCTCGGGCGCGGAACTGCCCGGCGTATCGAAAAAAAAGCGGGATCGAGTGGCGCACCACCAAATTGACCGTGTGCCGGCCCTGTGGCGCCTCGGGCAGCTCGTCGACGAAGAGACGGTAGGCCTCCTCGCCCTCAACCGGTTTTTTCGTGACGCGAACGACGCGGGCGACATAGTCCTCGCCCGGTTGCAGCTCGACCGCCGGTGGGCTCGCGACGACATCCTCCGTTGGCTCCAGCCGCTCCACCCCGGCCTCCTGAATCCAGCGGAAAACCCGGACCTGGGTCGCGATCGGCTTCGCCCCGTTGTTGCGCAGCGTGACCGTCGCCGCCGCGGCGGGCGCCACGACCTCCAAAAGAACGGGAGCGGCTTGCAGGGACGCGGCCGAGGCGCCACTTGCGGCGAACCAGGCGGGGAGCAAAAGGACGCCGAAGGCGCGCGATATTTTTCGGGTCGGCGCGATCGTAACCTGGACGTTGAACGTTCCTGTCGCCGTCGCCGCTTCGGCATCGCTCCAGGCGAAAGAAAAGAACGCCGTTAATGCCGTTGCCAGAAAACATCGCATTCGCGTTATTTTTGATGGGCGCAAGATAACGGCCTTTTAGTAAGTGTTAGTAAGTGACTGTAACCGTGATCGTATCGTTATAGGTGTCCGGCGCCGGGGTGGGTTGCGCCGGTATCTGCCCATAAACGGTGAAAGGCTGCGCCGAGCCGGTTCCGGTGGCCGCGACCGTGTCCGTGCCGATCGTTTGCCCCCAGTTCGTAGTCATGGGGGCGTTGCTGAACAAGGAATAATTGATGAACGCCCCCAAGGTGCCCTTCATCTCGCGCGTCGTCACCGAGCCGCCATTCAGGCCCTTGTCGAGCCCGATATTGTAAGGGGTCGAGCTGGTGCAGGTGACGGTGATGGTGCTTTGGTCATTGATAGGGGCGGCGAGCACGCCCTGGGTGCCGAAATTCAGGTTGGTGGCGCTGTTCAGCACGCAGGTCGCCGCGATCGTGACCTGGACGTTGAACGTTCCTGTCGCCGTCGCCGCCTCGGCATCGCCCCCGCCCCCGGCGAAAGAGCAGAACGCCATTAATGCCGTTGCCAGAAAATATCGCATTCGCATGCCCCTCCATGAGGATTGACTATTTACGAATAATAATAGTGTTACAATAAGCAACGCCTCATCGTCAAGTTAACGGCCATTCCGCTACGCTCTGACGTCAATACTCCGCCAAACTTGCGTGAAGCAGTTTCGACCCATCTCCCGCAGGCCATTGCATGTTTCGCTGGGTGCGTTGGCCGCCAGACCGAGCGGTAATTCGGCGCGCGCCAATAGGCGTGCATTTTCCGGAGGAGATCGGACGACAAGGGATCGGGCATCAAGGTCTCCAAGGTTGATTGCTGCTCAGGGCACGAGAACGGCGGCGCCTTCGAACCGGCCGGCGCGGAGATCGGCGAGGGCCTGGTTGGCCCGGCTGAGCGGGTAGCGCGTGGTCTTGGTGACGATGCCGATCTCCGGCGCCAGGCGCAGGAAATCGAGCCCATCCTGGCGCGTGAGATTGGCGACCGACACGAGCTGCCGCTCTTCCCAGAGCAGCCGGTAGGGAAAGCTCGGGATGTCGCTCATATGGATGCCCGCGCAAACCACGCGGCCGCCCTTGCGCACCGCCCGCAGCGCCAGCGGCACGAGATCGCCCACCGTCGCATAGATGATCGCCGCGTCGAGCGGCTCCGGCGGCATCTCACCAGACCCGCCCGCCCATGTCGCGCCGAGTCTCCGCGCGAAGGTCTGGGCTGCCACATCGCCCGGCCGCGTGAAGGCAAATACCGCTCGTTCCTGCCATTTCGCGACCTGCGCCACGATGTGAGCCGCCGCGCCAAAGCCGTAGAGTCCGAGCTTCTTGCCGTCGCCGGCGATCGCCAGCGAACGCCAGCCGATCAGCCCGGCGCAGAGCAGAGGAGCGAGCGCCACGTCGCCGCCGGCCTCGCCGAGCGGGAATGCATAGCGCGCATCGGCAATCGTCGCCGTCGCGAAGCCACCGTCGCGCGTGTAGCCGGTGAAGAGCGGCCGGTCGCATAGATTTTCCTGGCCGCCCATGCAATAGGGGCAGACGCGGCAGGTGTGGCCGAGCCATGGGATGCCCACACGCTCCCCCAGGCTGAGCCCTTCGACGCCGGCCCCAATCGCATCGATCCGGCCGACGATCTCATGGCCCGGGATGATCGGCACCTTTGGGTCGGGCAGTTCGCCATCGGCGACATGCAGATCCGTGCGGCAGACGCCGCAGGCGGCCACCTTCACGCGAATCTCGCCCGGTCCGGGTTGCCGATCGGCGAGATCTGTCCATTCGAGAGCGGTCCCCAGCTTCTTTAGCACCATCGCTTGCATGGCGTTCTCCGGTTCCGCGGGAAGCCCACGGTCATTGTGACACGAGCGATCACCCGTGCACAGCCGGTGGCCTCATCCTGAGCCGTCGCGGCGTCGAAACACGATCAAGCTGCCGGGCGGCCACGAAACCGTCGCCGCCATAGTTGCCGGGTCCACCCAGCACGGTGACGGGCCGCATCGGCCAGCGCCGCTTAATCTCCCGCGCGACGGTCTTGCCGGCATTCTCCGTCAGCGTGATGGCCGGCTTGCCGGCGGCGTCGGCCAGACGATCGGCTTCGCCCATCCGGCGAACACCGAGCAACGCTGTCTGTACGTTCAACACACCTTCCGTCATTTCTAGGCTTTCTTCGCCGGACCCAGATAGAAGAGAGCTTTCATCGCTGACATCGCGGTCGTTGTGAATCGGGCGCGAGTTACAGGTTGCGGCATCGCCGGGCGAGCCGTGGTCAGTCAGCTTTCCGGTCAGCTCCGCCTTTTGAAGCCGGCTCAGGCTCCGCCCAAGAAGAAAAGTCGCGTTCATTCCGCGCCGTCCGCACAAGCGCGACACGACGATCAGGCTCAGGATCGACCACAGCATGTCGTCTGCCCTGACGCAATCTTCCGCCAAAAATCGATCGCCGCGAAAATCGCCGAACGCGGCGGCGCCCATGTCTTTCCGGTCAAGGACAATCAGAAGACGCCACGCCAGAACATCGAAACGGCTTTCAACGAGCCGGTTTTTCCACGGTGCTCACGGAATAGCGGCGTCGAAAAGGCGCATGGGCGCATCAAATGGCGGGGGATCGGGGTGCCGCCTGCCGAAGCCGCCGGGATGCAGTGCGAGCGGCCGACGGTTCGGCAAATCTGCCGCGTCATACGTTCGTGCCAGGTCAAGAAGAACGGCGATGGCAGAAGCCCCAACACGAGGTCGTCTTTCTCGTCTCCAGCTTGCCCGCCGCCGCCTCGCCACAGGCTTAGCTGGGTGTCAATCGCGATCATTGGCGGATAGGGATCATGCATCGCAACAAGGACGTCATCCTCGGCGAGGACGATTACACGAACCGTTGCGATAACGCGCCTTGCAACATTTTCTCCATCACCGGCTTCGTTCTCAAAATCCTGAAATCCGTCGCACCCTCGCCAACCCTCGCCGTTGAGCACTTTCAAGACGCCAGAACCCGCCCAATCCGACTGTTCTCATGTTTTTACTAAATCGCCCTGACGATACGTCAGGGCTGGTTGACGAGTTTGTTCCAACCGCGGAGCGGTGGTCGACGATGGTAGGAAATGAACACCTGGTTCGAGAGCCAGTTGTCGCGCTTGAACCGCGAGACGCACTCGACGGGCTTGAGCCGCGAAGCGGTCAAACCTTGGGGCACTTCGGCGGCAGCGGGGCGAGGCTGAGGTTTGGCGGCCCGTGTGGAGTGGCCGAAATTGATGAAGGGTTGCCACAAAGCGGCTCTGACGGCGGCGTCAGGAGCATATTGAGCTCAGACACGCGGAAGGTGATCAGCGGCGATCCTATCAGTCGCGTGCTGAAACGGGCAAAGTTGATGACGGCGTGTTGACGCCTCCACTCCACTTCTCCGCCGAAGGCGCGATACGCCGCCTCATCCCTTCCGCTACTGACATCCGGCGATAGCCTGCATTTTTCGCAGAGCGCCATATCTTCCACGTAGGCCTTGACGTTGCCTGGCAGCAGCGCCACGATTGCCGCGAAAAGCACCGGCGACTTCGAAACCTTTGGCATTGACTGAGCAGGCAATGATGCCAATTTAGTGTAGAGTGGGCGATGGAGTTCGCCTTAAAGCGCCTTCCCGGCTGATGACTCCTCTAATCTAACGTCTCTGGACGGCAGGAGGGTGTCTTCGTGCAAGATCTTGGCTGGGAACGCATGTCGCTTGCCTTTGCGTCACGCTCTTCTTCGGATTGCCCGGATTCACGCTACGTCGAGCAGGCAATCCAGAAGCTCAGATCGCTTCATGATAGTGATCGGGGCCTCATCGAGATCGTTGCTTGCGGCAGGCAGGCGGTCCCAGCCCTTCGTGCGGTGCTGTTCGAGCGAGAGCCAAGCGGGCTTTTCCAGACGCGATGCCTCGCCGTGAAGGCGCTGGCGGCGCTCCAAGCTTATGATGTTTTGATCGAGTTCCTCGACGCCCCATGTGAAGTTGCCGATCCTGTCGAGCGCGTCGGCGAGGATGCGGTGATCAATTCGGCAGCCCGCGCCTTGGCGGGTTTGCGCGAGCCGCGCATATTCAAGCTCCTCATGCGGCTTGTGGAAACCAGGCCCCTGCCTGGTGTGATTGGAGTGCTCGGGACATTCGGGCGCGTCGAGGCGATCCCTTGCCTCATAGATGCTCTTGCCGAGGACGAGAACCGTCCGGCGGCCGAAGCGGCGCTGCGAAATTTCGGCTCCTTTGCATGCCAGGCCTTGGCTGTCGCTGCGTGTCAACGCTCACCGCCCATCGAGCGGGAGAGCGATTCCCGCTTGCGGCAGCGCCGAAGCGCGCTTGAACTCTTGGCCGGAATCGGCGTTCAGCCGGAAACATGGCCAATATTGCGCAATTTGATGCAGGACCAAGACCCGAAAATCGCAGTGCTTACGTGCAAAATCTGTCTCGTGAGCGCTCCGGAGTCGGAAAGAGGCGATGCTATTTTGCACTTGATCAGCCTATTGCCTAGCGCGGATTTTGTTCTCAAGCAAGAAATAGATCAGTGCCTTGCGACCCATTTCGGCAGTGCAGAATAATAAACACGCCACGCGATCCCGCCAATTCACCCGCGGCCGCAATGGGCCGCGCGCACGTCTGCCCGATTTTTCAGGACTTATCGCGCGACAGGAGAGGATTAAATGCCAAAGATCTTGCTCATCAGGCATGGCCATGTCGATGGCATCTCGCCCGAACGGTTCCGAGGCCAGACCGAACTTGCCCTCACTGATAAAGGGTTGGCTCAGGCGGCTGCGCTTGCTGAGCGTATCAGACGCGAATGGCATCCTGCCGCCATTTACACCAGCCCCTTGCAGCGATGCGTTGCAACCGCTGAAGCGATTGCAGCGGCGACGAGCGCCCCTCGCCGGGTGCTCAAGAGCCTCATCGATCTCGATTATGGCGCGTGGCAATGGCACACTTTCGAAGAAGTCCAAAACCGTTCGCCAGCACTTTTCGCTCTTTGGCATTGTGCACCGCATCTTGTCCGGTTTCCCCAAGGTGACGCCCTGCAGGACTTGTTCGCCCGCGCGGCAGACGCCATCCGTTTTGTCCTGGAACATCATCATGACGAAACAGTCGTTCTTGTCGGGCATGACAGCGTAAACCGGGCGATTTTGTTGCAAATCCTGGACCTGCCTTCCTCGGCCTATTGGCGGCTGGTCCAAGACCCATGTGCCTTGAATGAAATGGAGGTCACGCATAGCCATTCCCGTGTGCTCACAATAAATGACACCGGTCATCTTGTCAGTCATTTCCGGAGCTGACCGAACCGGTTCGCAGGGCCGTTCGGCCTGGCTCCCCAAAGGATAAAGCGGCGGGGCGGTGCGACGACAGCCACCAACTCAGTTCGAGGCTGAACGGTAGGTCAAGGTGGGACATGTTTGGCTCCCTTCAGCGTCATGGATGCGCCTCCGCGGCCGAATGGCAAAAAGCGCGGTCACAGATGGCGATCGAAATCCATGTGGCGCTGCAGGATGCGAACGACGTCCGCCGACGGCTGGCTTTATCTTCCGAAAAAACGCGTCGAGCCATACCTACCCAACTCGGATGGCAGCTTTTGGCGCAAGGCCGCTGTGTCGGCAGAGCGCCGGTTCTTCAGGAGGCGCGACGGGCGTTCGGATCAGTTACGTGTCTTGGGTGAAGCAAGATGAAAAATAATTGCGTGAATTAATATTCAATCTTCTTTCTCCACCCCCATTGCGTATTTCTAAATTGTCGTCTAGATTGAAGTCAATAATGCGTTTTGGCGGCTTGCTTTCCTCGCTTCCACGCCTTGACATTTAGATCCTTGCATTACAAGCGCTAGAGTATTTCTTCATGCTAACATTGCATTTTTCGTACCCGAATAATGTTCGAGCAGCATCATTCGTTGGGATTGATCGGCCCCCCGCCGGTGCGAGCGGCGGCAATTGGATCGCGCTCAAAGAGGTTCTGGACGTCGTTGTCGCCGCGCTCGCAATAGCCCTTTCAGCCCCACTCATTTTGTGCGTGGCGCTGGCGATCAAACTCGAAAGCCCTGGTCCAATCATCTTTGGCCGGAAAAGGATCGGCCTTGACGGATCGATCTTCGGGACTTGGAAATTTTGCTCGAGGTGCTCCGAAGATCCCGATCCAGATGCCGCGCGGCAGACAAGCAAGGACGATCCGCGGATAACACGGGCCGGCCGCGTCATTCGGCGTTCGAGCATCGACAACTCGCCGCGGTTGTTGAATATCATCCAGGGCAGGATGTCCGGCGCTGGTCCGCGAGCTCACGCTCTGGACACAAGGGTGGAAGGGCGACTTCTCGAAGGTTACGCCGCCCGCCGCCGTGTTAAGCTGGGATCATCAGATGGGCTCGGATCGACGGATTGCGCGGCGAACGCGATTCGGTTAAGAACACGATTCGGTTAAGAAGTTGAAGCAGCGGGTCAAGCACGACCTCAAGTATACCAAAAAATTACTATATCGAAAAATGGTCGATGTGGCGCGACCTGAATGTTATTCTGCGGACGTTACATGCTCGTACCCAACGATCCCAGCGCGTATTTAAGGCTGCGGCCTGACGCTCGATTCCGCTTTCGGCTCCCCCACCATGACGATCGCTCGCCGCGTCACTTTATGCTTATCTTCGAACGTTGGGATGCCAAATGGAAAATAGCCGGTGGATATCGATCCGAACCTCGAACGCGATCATCACAAGATCGCGTGAATGTTATTCATCATTTTTAGGGTAGTCACATGCGTGTCATGAGCGTGGTTGGAACTCGTCCCGAGGCCATCAAGATGGCGCCTGTGATTAAGGCGTTGCAGGCCCATCCAAACATGAACTCCGTGCTGTGTCTGACAGCGCAACACCGAGAAATGTTGGACCAGGTGCTCCGGATTTTTGCCATCAAAGCCGATTTTGATCTTGATCTGATGCAGCCGTCACAGACGCTGAACGGGCTTTCGTCGCGGATCTTTCAGAGCATCGACGAACTTCTTGCATCCGCGAAACCCGACGTCGTCCTCGTCCATGGCGATACCACGACGGCATTCGTGACCAGTGTCGCTTGTTTTCACCGCAACATTCCAGTCGGGCACGTCGAAGCCGGCCTGCGCACATACGACTTATCGCGTCCCTTTCCCGAGGAAATAAATCGCCGGATTGTCGACCTTGTATCGACTTATCTTTTCGCCCCGACCGAGCGAGCAAGGCAAAATCTTCTCGCTGAAGGTGTTATGTCCGATGAGATTCATGTGACCGGTAATACTATCGTCAATTCGCTGCGGTTCATGATTGCCAAAATCGACGGTGACTCCGAGCTTCAATTGAGGCTTGCCGAACGGTTCCCCGCCGTAACCTCGGGCCGGAAGCTCGTCCTCGTGACGGGTCATCGTCGCGAAAGCTTCGGTCCCGGTTTCGAGCGAATTTGCCAAGCACTCAGTCGCATCGCGGAGCGGGGCGACGTGGAGCTTGTCTACCCTCTTCATCTGAATCCCAACGTGTCGAAACCGGTTAACAACATTCTTGGACGAGCACGGCGCGTGCACCTCATTCCGCCCACTGACTATATGACCTTTGTCCATCTTCTTTCGCGGGCCGCGGTTGTGATAACCGACTCGGGAGGTGTGCAAGAAGAGGCGGTTTCGCTCGGGAAGCGAGTGCTTGTCATGCGTGAGTTGACGGAACGGCCGGAGGGTGTCGAAGCCGGGCTTGCCCACCTTGTGGGTACGGATCCCAATCTCATCTGTTCGAAATTCGAGGAGGTCATGGAAGTCGGCGGTGAAACGTCCCCCGAAACTAATCAATCAGTTTATGGAGATGGCAATGCCGCTTCCCGCATTGTCGCGGCGCTTGCGAAGTCGCAGGGCTTGCGACATCGCAGCGCTCCTGAGCGAAGCAGATCCAATGTGCATGTCCTAGCCGAGCCGGCAACCACAGGTTTGCGCCGCCGTGCTGAGGAACAGCCATGGCAATCAGGCGCTTAGAGCGTTATCCGGCGAACTGGACTTCCGGTTCGCCGTGGAAATGGGCGTCGCCGCAATGAGCGCCGGCGGTTACCGATTCCGAAGGAATGGAATCTGCCCTAGTTGGAGGATAGCGGAGCGCCTGTGGGTGACATGGTCGGGAGACGGGGATGAGAGTCGAATTCTTGCGCGCCGGTCGACGCGCTGTCTTTGGAGGAAACGGTTGCACGAGCGCGTGAACCGGCGACGCAACGCGGCGTCTTGGGACAGGTGTCGCAAAATTGGAAAAGATCCTCGGTAACGCGGTGCTGCGCGAGGACGTCAACTCATGCGGCATCATTGGCGCGGACGGAATGGGAATCCTGTTGGCGGGTCGCTTGCTCGGGGCTCCGTTCCGGCACGGATCGCCGGCATCGACCTTATGTCGGGCGAGCTCGCGCCGTGCGCACGGGCGGGATGTCGTCCCCATTTGCTCGGTGCCCCCGCCGGTGTCCTAAAAAAAGGCGGCGGCTGCGGTTGAGCGCTATCGGGATTGCGCTTGGCGGGAAGCCACGACGGTTGCTTCCGCCCGGACGAGGAAACAGAGGTGGCGGACGAGATCCGAAGGTCGCGGGCCGATTGTCCGTTTGCCGGCATGCCCACGCCGCGGAAGGAGCATTTTCTCAGCCCGGAGTTCGCCGAAATATGCTAGACGTGCTATTTAAGACCTATTAAAGAGGAAACCATGGATGACGTTGCAGAATATCGCCGCACGCACGCGAGTTCCAGTGCGAAGACGGAGTTTAAAGACGTCGCGGTATTCGGTCTCGGATACATCGGCCTCCCCACCGCTGCACTCATCGCCAGCCGCGGCATTCATGTTCTCGGCATTGACATAAATGAGGACGTCGTTCGGAAGATATCCTCCGGCGCGGTTCACATCTACGAACCAGACCTGGATGGCCTTGTTCAGAAGGTAATCTCGACCGGTGCGTTGACAGTTTCGATGCAGCCGGCGCCAAGCGACGCCTTCATAATCGCCGTGCCCACTCCCATCGACGCCGAGAAGGCGCCGGTCCTCGAATCCATTTTCACGGCGGTACGGGCCATTGCTCCGTCTCTTCAAGCAGGGAACCTGGTTCTTCTCGAATCAACCTCGCCGGTCGGAACGACCGAAAAGATATCGGAGACGCTTGCGGACATGCGTCCAGATCTATCCTTTCCAACCCGAGCCGGGTCGGCGGCGACCGTTAACGTTGCTTATTGCCCGGAGCGCGTCCTACCCGGCCGGATTCTTTCGGAACTCGTCCAAAACGATCGTTGCGTTGGGGGGATCTCGCCGGCTTGCGCGCGTCGGGCACAGCGCTTCTACAAGCATTTTGTGCGCGGCGCGTGCATCGTCAGCACGGCGCGGACGGCCGAGCTTGTCAAGCTGGCGGAAAACGCATTCCGCGATACCAACATCGCGTTTGCGAACGAGTTGTCCGTGATCTGCGACAGGCTCGGAGTCAATGTGTGGGATCTAATCGATCTGGCGAATCGGCATCCGAGGGTGAATATCCTCCGGCCCGGTCCGGGGGTGGGCGGCCATTGCATCGCCGTCGATCCCTGGTTCATCGTGAATTCGGCTCCGGACCTCGCGAAGCTCATCGCCACTGCGCGCAGGACGAACGACGATATGATTGCCTACACGATCGACGGTGCGTCCGCTTTGATCGACGAACATCCATACGCGAATGTTGCTTGTCTCGGGCTTGCGTTCAAACCAAATGTAAGCGACCTGCGAGAGAGTCCTGCCGTCGAGGTTACGAAGGGCTTGGGTGAGCGGTACGGACCGCGCATCAAGGTGGTCGAACCGTATCTCGATGCTTTACCAGACGAGATCGCGGCAACCGGTGCGGAGTTCGTCGACCTTGGCAATGCTCTCGCCAATTGCGAGGTTGCCATCGTACTTGTCGACCACGACGAATTTCGCAACGTTCCGTTGGGCGAACGGCGCCATCTGTCGGTTCTCGACACGCGCGGGATTTGGCGCGACTTTCAAGGACTTGGACTAAAATAGATGCCCCACCCCATTGCCGTGGCGCGGTTGACGGCGAACTGATCGTGATGAAGCCGGCCTCGAGATGGGCCTCGACCGCGCTGCGCATCCCGCCCAGCGCCGCGCCCCCAGCGATGATCTTCATGTCGCCGCGGTCCTTGCGGGTGCCCACTCGACGTAAATAACGGCGGAGCGCGCTTATTTTCGCACGTGCTTGCACGAGACCTCCGATGCGATATGATGCGACCTAAAGGAGGCTGGCCTCGCGCAACGGAGCTGGCTGAGGCGGCTAACGGGAAAAGCTGGTTTAGGCGACGATTAAGAAATGCGGGCAGATTTTCTTGGCGTTCCAGTAGACCTGATAGACCTTGAAGAAACCATACGGAGGGCCGAAGAAGCCATGCGTTTGCGCCGTCGCCTGCAACATGTGGCCCTGAATGTGGCAAAATTTGTTTATATGCAAAAAAATCAAGAATTGCGCGACGATGTCTTAACCGCCGATATTATCGGGATCGATGGTATGGGAATCGTCCTCGCGGCGCGTTTGTTTGGCATAAGGGTACCCGAAAGAGTCGCAGGCGTGGATTTGATGGAACGTTTGCTGGAGACGTGTGCAGCCAAGGGCTATCATCCATATTTTCTAGGCGCGACGGAAAAGGTCTTGTCTGGGGCTTTGCACAACTTGCGTATGCGGTTTCCGAACCTCGAAATCGCTGGGGCACAGCATGGCTATTACCCGCGTGAGTCCGAGGCCGATGTGGTCGCGGCGATTCGTGCTTCCCGAGCCGACTGCCTATTCATCGGTATGCCTACGCCGCACAAGGAAAGGTTTTTGGCGGCGCATAGAGACACAATCAATGTGCCTTTCATCATGGGGGTCGGAGGCGGTATTGACATCATCGCCCAAATCACCAAGCGCGCTCCCGTTTGGATGCGAAGGATTGGGCTGGAGTGGCTATATCGCATCATGCAAGAGCCGCGCAGGATGTGGAAACGGTACCTCACGACAAATATGGCTTTTGCCGCGATTATCGCCAAGGCGGCGGTCCGGCGCTTATGATACTGCGCAGCAATATGAAAATGGCTGGTTGGTCATGAATAACCGTTATCCAGCTTGGGAGCTCGCAACGTAGCGCTGCCGACAGGCAATAAAAACGGTTTGGAAAAGGCGTCTTTCGCCTTTCTTGGTGTTGCCCAAACTAGCTTAGCTCGGCCCTGTCGATTGGCGGCGGACTCGCTTGATTGGACGATCGCAATTTCGACGCGGATGCCGTTCGGTAAATGTGAAACTGCGAAGCGACGTGGGGTGGTGTGCTTCGCTCAATCGTATCGGGCGTTGTTGCAATCGTTCCAAGAATGCCTGCGGCGTGACCACACCGATCGTGATATGCGGGTCCGCGATTACAACGAGTCGCGGCCCCATCGAGGCCGCTGGTGTTTCGGCAAGACGCCGATTCAAACGTTCCTCGACACAATGCCGATGACGAAGGAGAACGCTATCGCCGCCTAACAACGCCGGACACCAAAACCCGGTCGCGTTACCAAGCGCCGCCTGTCAGATCGAGTCTCGGCTACACCAATTGCGCGGTGCGGTGCGTGTCTCACCGCCGTTCGTCGCTAGCGTCGGAACCTGGTCAACAGGGCGCAGCCCCAGAGGTAAGTTCTCAAGTTCGTGCGGCAGCGCAGTCTTCTCGCGGCGGATTTTGGAGCTCAAGACCCCTTGTATTCACTTTATTCTCTTCGTCTCTCCATGTAACATAAACCGAATGCGATTTAACCTAGCCGCCGCTGCCCCTCCAACCAGCCACGACAATCCGTTTCGGAAGAGGCGCTTCGCTCTCTGCCGAAAGCTGGTTGAGAGCGTGCTCGCGCAAGACGGCGCCTGCCGGGTCCTCGATATCGGCGGCCTGCCTGATTACTGGCGTATCTACGGAGCCGACCTGGTGGCCGACGCGCGCGTATCAATCTCTCTGCTAAATCTCGGCTACCCCGTTGACAAATATCGTTCGGAATTCGACTGGAAATTTGAGCGTCTCACGGGGGACGCCCGCGATCTCGACGGGATCGCCGATAAATCATTCGATGTGGCTCACTCCAATTCCGTCATTGAGCATGTAGGCCGCTGGCCCGATATGTGTGCCATGGCGGGAGAGGTGCGCCGCGTCGCGCGGCTGCATTATGTACAGACGCCTTACTGGGGTTTTCCGATCGAGCCGCATAATCGTACGCTGTTTTTCCACTGGCTCCCCGAGCAGTTCCGCTACCGGTTGGTTTTGAGGCGTGACCTCGGCTTCTGGAGTTGCGCCACGAGTGTCGATGAGGCGATGCGCAAGGTGCAGTCGAATTATTTACTCGACCGCAGGCAGTTTGCCGCGCTTTTCCCAACTTCATCGATCCATAGCGAGATCGTGTATGGTTTGACGAAATCGCTAGTGGCGGTGGGCGGGGATGGGTTGGAAATTGATGCGCGGTCAAATACCCGGCGTCTCAGAATTTGACCTAGGATTTCCATCACCTTGCACGTCATCGGGGTTGCTCCTTGCGTGCGGCCAATAGGCGACGTCGATGAGTTTCGCTGCGCTGCTCTCGCGACCTGGCTGTAGAGACAGGCGAAGCCGGCGTAACCGTCGGCATGAAGATGCAGGAGCTGGTATTTGATCTGACGGACGGCATCTGGAGATTGCTCGGGTTTGGCTTTCTGACCGTGATCGGGCGGCGACCATTTTTTTCTTTGCAATCGGGATGGCGTCAAAGAAGGGCTGCACCGGCGTCCAGGGTGTCCGTCCGAAAAGAAGTTGAATCTGCTGAATCATATAATCCGCCCGAGACCCTGACTCCGGGGGATTCCCAAACGGCCGCAAACGTGACTTGATGCGGCACGCCGTTGATTCGCGGAGCGGGCGGCATGCCGGCAATCGAGATGACACGTCAAAATCCGAGTATTTCGCAGTTGCGGGCGGAGGCGGCGCGCACGGCGGAGCCAAGCAGGCGCGGCGCATTCCGGCGATTGCCATGGGGCTGGATGGGCATTCGCGGCGGTTGGCCGCGCAGGGCGGGGCATGGACTGGCGGACGCCGCGCGACTTTTTATGCGTCGCTCCCACGCCGATGGGCTGATTGGGTTAGCCGATCGGCCCCGCCCTGGCCGCCAGCCGCGCCTCGCCGAGGCCCGGCGGAGCGAGGTGGCGAAGTGGGTGGAAGACCAACATAGACGATGGCACGCCGTGCGACAACGGAAAACAAGGAGAAATCCGCGCCATCTGGCGCTCGCTCAGCAAAAACGGGCGAATCATCTCAAGCCTCCTTCAACGGAGACCTTAAATCACGCCTCGATCAATTTTGATAGGTCCTGAGCCTTAGACAACAAATGGCGCGCCGGGCCGTTCTAACGTGCTTCTTTGGCCCGGAAGATCACGGGCAGTGTGAAAGTTAAACCTTCATCGGCGACGAGCGGCGGCGGCGGCGGCACGGGATCGGAACGCCGCAGCATGGCAAGCGCAGCTTCGTCGAAAGGAGGATACCCAGAACTTCGTACAATCTGGGTAGAAAGAACATGGCCCAATCGATCAAGTGTGAAACGCACGAGGATCTGAACGTTGCGACGTGCGTCAGCGGGATAGCGTTTGTGCCGGTCGAGATGTGCGTTAAGCTGTTTCTCCCATGTCATAAGAACACGCTGCGTGCTTTTGCCGACACCTTGGGTCGGAGCGGTGGAACGCGGCGATTCTCGCGCCGTTTCAGCCGGAGGCGGCGCCGCTGCCTCCGACGCAACCGTTTCAGTTGAAGGCATAGCCTCCACGGCCTTTATCTCCGGATCGTCTTCTTTCGGCTTCTTCGAAGCTTGGGGCGCCACAAGACGGTCTGGATCATCTGTCTCGGTCGGCCGGGCTTTTGGCAGATCTGTTTCCTCGACATTTGCCTTCTGATCGACAACGGTTGGCGAGGCCGCCGAATCCTCGGCTTCAGGCCCGGATGGAAGGTCGGTCGGCTCAAGATGCGGCGCGGCCAATTCAAGTCCGATCTCGACCGCCGGAGCGCCGAGGTCGTCGTCCACATCCTCTGTCTGCATATAGGCGACGACAACTGCGACGCAGCTGAGGTGGATAGCGATGGCACCGAGCGCGGCTACTCCCCAGAGTCTTGTGGACATGGGCGTACGAGAAGCGGCGGCATCCGGATCAACCAACGCAAGAAGGTCCAGATCGAAGCTCGGATCGGTGGTTCGAATGTTCACGGATCAGCGGCCGAGAGCGGAAGCCGGCGCGGCGGCGGATGGTTGAGTGCGGTCAGGGACGCCCTCAAGCGCGACAAGTGCAACCTTAACATAGCCGCCTGCACGCAAGGTTTCCAGCACATCCATCATTTCGCCATAGGGCACGGCGCGATCGGCGCGCAGAAAGATGCGCCGGTCCCTGCCGGCATCATCGGCAGCAGCATCAAGCATGCGGACAAGATCAACTCTTTTGACCGGCGTCTCACCAATGGCCAGCGCGAGATCGGCCTTTATGGTGACGTAGGTCGGCTTCGGAGGCTTCTTTTGGGGCACGGCCGTCGAAGACGGCAGATCAATTGGCAAATCGACGGTCGACAAGGGTGCTGCCACCATGAAGATGATGAGCAGAACGAGCATGACGTCGATGAAAGGCGTGACATTGATTTCATGCACCTCCGCGAAATCGTCGTCATCGCCGTCCGTATCAGCGAGAGAAGCAGCCATGACCTATTCCGCCGCGCGGGCCGGCGCGCTGCTGCCATACCGGCGATCGAGATCGCGCGACAGGAGACGTCCGGTGGCGCCTGTCGCGCGGGCAACGAGATCGAGATAGCTTTTTGTCACGCGGCTGAAGTGATTATAGATGATGACCGCTGGGATGGCGGCGACGAGACCTATGGCAGTCGCGAGAAGCGCTTCGGCTATGCCCGGCGCGACAACAGCAAGGTTCGTCGTCTGGGCTTTTGAAATGCCGATGAAACTATTCATGATGCCCCAGACCGTACCGAAGAGCCCGATAAAAGGCGCAGTCGCTCCGATCGTCGCGAGCAGGCCGGTGCCGCGCCTTATGGCACGGGCGTCGGCACGCGTAATCTCCGCAAAACGGGACGCGGCGCGTTCCTTGATCCCGCTGTCGCTGGACATACCCGTTGAAAGCTTCGCTTCATGGATGGCAGCCGCGAGCATGGCGGATAAGACGTTTTTCCTTTGACGGAG
Source organism: uncultured Alphaproteobacteria bacterium (assembly GCA_963706215.1). Classification (GTDB taxonomy): domain Bacteria; phylum Pseudomonadota; class Alphaproteobacteria; order Rhizobiales; family Beijerinckiaceae; genus Methylocapsa. The sequence continues at coordinate 3,290,259 of OY970154.1, forward strand.
GATCAATTTCGCTTCCGCCAATGTCGTCGCCTCGCTTATCTGCGCCAGGGCTTGGCTCAATTGGTAGCGCGCGCGGCCGAGCTCGACGGATTTGGCGATGAAGACCGTCCAGGTTATGAGAGAAGCGAAGGCCAAGCTGATCATGACGGCCTTGACCACGATGTCCGCGGACAGAAACATGGACCATGGCGACAGCTCGTGCAGCGTGGCGCTACTAGAGCGCACCTGGGGTTCGATCACCTCGGTGGTCGCCAAGGGAGGTGTTTCGCGAGGCGCTTCGGCTGCCGGAGGTGCTGACTGCCGAGCTTGGACTTGTTGGGTTTGTGCCTGCGGCATCGATCCGATGGTCACGCCGGGCTGCTGCGCATGGACCGGTGCCACAAGCAAAAGAGCCACCAGAGCCACTGCGGTACTCCATAGGTTCTGAAAATGTCGCTGTCTCATAGCTCTGCCCAAAAGCGGATTAGGTTATGATAGATATTGGTAAGTCTGCGGACTTCGGCATCATTGCGGCCGAGTCGTTCCACGAGTTCCTGAATCGTATTGTCGAGATCGAAAATCAGGGTCCGTGCTTGAACATGCCGAATCATGCTTTGCACCCAGAAGAACGCAGCAAATCGCGCGCCTCGCGTGATCGGAGCAACCGCGTGCAGGCTGAATGCCGGGTAGAGAACGAGATGTCCTGCGAGGAGCTTTATTTCATTTGAACCAGTATGGTCCTCTATAATCAACTCGCCCCCGTCATATTCATCGGGCTCGGAGAGAAAAAGAGTGACAGAGAGATCGGTACGAATGCGCAATCCGGTCAAATTGTCGCCGCGGATGGAGTTGTCGACGTGTTCGCCGAAATATTGCCCGGTGCCGTAGCGATTGAACAAAGGCGGAAAGATGCGCAGCGGCACGGCGGCCGAGATAAAGAGCGGAACCGCGGCGACCGCACCAAGAACACGCTCGCCCAATTTTCGTGCGATCTCCCCGTTTGGCGGCAGCTGCTCGTTCTGCTTGACCAGGGCGGATTGCGATCCGGCGGTGGAGCGGCCGTCTTCCCATTCGGCCGTCTCCATGATGCGGCGGAAATCCGCCACATCATTTTTGCTCAGAACATCCGGTATGCAAATCAGCATTGTTTGCCTTAGCTTCAGAACTTAGCTGTTGCGATCAGAGACACGCTGCGCCCTGGCGCAACACGAATGAACGGGACGCCGCTTTGGTAGATAGAATCGTAATAGGTTCTGTTGAAGATATTCTGGACGTAGAGTTTGAGGCTCGTATAGGGACCGATTTTTGCCTCTACGAAGGTGTCGAATCGCCAATGTGAAGGCAGCACGGTTGGATCCGGCGCTTGATTGTAGGCCACGCCGCCATTCGCCGCGAGCAGGGAGCCGCCATAGATTTGCGACGCGTAAATGGCTTGACCGCCGAACTCCAACCAATCCGTTACCTCATATTTCGACAGCAAGTTGAAGGATTGATGCGCGATATTGGCGAGTTCAAGGCCGATATTATGCGGAACGATTGACTTCGTTACGTCCGATTTCATGAGAACGAGGCCGCCGAAGACGCTCCATCTGTCGGTGATCTTGCCCGCGACTTCGAAATCGAGGCCTTGAACGCGATAGGCCGCCCCAGCGACGATCGTGTTTGTTATGGGATAACCGGGCAAACCAGCGGGGGTTGATTCACGTGCGTTTTCGACGTTTGTCTGGAAGGCGGCCGCCGTGGCGAGCAGACGCCGGTCGAAGAGCTCCCATTTCGTGCCCAATTCAACCGCTTGGCTACGCTGCGGGCCGAAGACCTGACTCACCGGCTGGGATGGGCTCAGACCGCCATATGAGCTGGCCGTTGCGTCGAGCTCGTCGCCGACGGGATCGGCGGACGTCGCATAGGCCGCATAGAGACTGCCGATCGGAATGGGCTTGTAGACGATCCCGACATTGTAGTTCACGATGCCGTCGTTGGCTGCGGCCGAACTCGTATTATTGGAAGACGTGATCCCGTAATCGTCGAACCGGACACCGGCGTTCAGAAGCAGGCGGTCATCATAATTGGCTGTGTCCAACAGATAAACCGCCTTGGTGTTAACGTTGTAGATCTGCGGATTGTTGCCGAGCGTCGGCAAACCTACGCTGGTGAGAAAATTCGTCGGATCGTAAATGCTGACGATCGGGGCTCCGCTTGGAGAGAAGAGGCCTTCGGCGGCATTGCCCTCCGAGGTCAGGCCGGTATACGAATTAATGCTGATGCGCTCGTGAGAGAATTCCGAGCCGAAGACCGCCGCATGGTTGAAGGGGCCGGTGTCGAACTTCGCCGTCAGTTCCGGCTGGTCCACCAGGACGGCTGCTGTCTCGAAGCGGCTTTGCGGATTGAGCTGTATATAGCCCGAAAAGTAGGTGGGCGTTGAGACGTAAATAGGATTAATGCCGGTCCCGCTCGGATTTTCTGGAATCGTTCCGATGTAATTGAGAATCGAATATCCTTGGCGAAGCTTGTTGGTCAGCGTCAGCCAATCATTGACCTTATACTCGCCATCCAGCGTTCCGAGGTTCTGCGTCGTCTTGGTGAAATCTCGATTGACGATGCCGTAATATGTATTCCGTGGGACAACGCCTTCGGTGACCGGCCGCTCGGCGGTAAGATTGTAGGGAACACCAAAGTCCGGCAGGCCGTCGAGGTAGGTGTGGCTATAATCCGCCATGAGGGTGAAACTCGGGATGGGCTTAAAGGTCAAGGCGCCGGCGATTCCATTGCGATCATCAGTTGTGAAGTCGCGTCCTGCGACGTCGGCATTCTGGAACATGCCGTTGACGCGTACGTCCAATACCGGGTTAATCGCTTTATTGACGTCGACCGTGACCCGCTTTGTCTGATCGCTTCCAAGCGTCGTCTCTATAATGTTGAAATCCTGGTCGGTCGCCTTCTTGGTGACGATATTTATAGCGCCGCCGGTCGTGCCCCGGCCAGCGAAGGACGAGGCCGGACCACGCAAGATTTCGACCTGTTCGGTGAAAAAATTCTCGCGAATGCTCACGCCGGGATCGCGTATGCCGTCGACGAAGATGTCGTTACGGGCATCGAAACCACGAATGAAGAAACGATCACCGAAGGCATTGCCGCCCTCTCCGGATCCCAAGGTCACACCCGCAGTCGACCGCCCAATATCGCGCAAGCTCGTGGCGTTCTCATCGTCGAGAACCTCCCGCGTGAGAACCGTGACGGATCGTGGCGTATTGACAATCGGTTGCGTGAATTTGTTGGAGGAGAGGCGCTCGGCCATATAGGGGGCCGCAGGATTGGCGTATGGATCCTCGTAGGCGGTAATCTGCGCGAACGTTGGAAGCCCGACAGCACCCGGTGCTGCCGTCGGCGCCGACGCCGGCGCCCGCGTCGGCGCGGCTTGCGCCCGCTGCGTTTGGTGGATCTTGTGACGGAGCGCAGTGCGCACCTTGAGTTGAGCTTTCGTCGGTTTGGAGACGACGGGACGCTGCCGAACTTTCGGCGGATTAACCGTCACGGGTGACAATGGCACCGGCGCTTGCTGCGCTTCGGCCGTTGTCACTGAGCCAGCCGCGATGACGCACGCGGCTGCGAAGATATTGGCCGCGTCCGGGCCCTTGTTAGCGCTAGCCCCACCAAACTCAGTTCGCCGACGCAATGACGTCGACACCCTAAACTCAGTCATTTGATGCCCACTTGTAAGTTCGATTAACGACAAGCGATTTGCGCTTTCGCTCTCGCCTTATTCGAGAGGTAACGTCGGACGGAGAGAGCAGTCAATTGTATTTTTTTAGTTCAGAATCGTTATGATTCTAATATATAATCGTTCTAAAGTTTAGAAGTATGCTTGATTAGAACTGTTATTGCTTTAATTTAACGGAATACTCTAGACATTTTAGGGAGATGCAATTTTGCTCGTTCGCCAATAGATGAAAAAATCTCGTTGGAACGATCGGTAATTTGCCGTTGTGGCTAAAATACCACATAGGCGCTCGAATTGTGTCGCGACCGAATAAACTCTATTCGGGCACTTCGCTGGAACTCGGCGGCTTCATGAGCGAGAATAATTCATCGATCGTTTGCCGCATCGAATGACGTATGCGACTCGTATCCTCCATGCCGGCGATTTTGACGCCTGCCGCGACGGCATGCATCTCATCACGGAAATCCGTCAGAAAGGACAGGGGATCGCGGGAGCTATTGGCAACTCTTGCTATTAAGCCCGTGATTAAGAGCTGGCAAGCCAACATGCGGCCATTCATTTCGTCCATCATCATCTCCTAATGGGGGGCAGCGATGACTGTGCGCTCATATCAGGTTGTCCGCGCCGATTACAAACCAGATAATCTGCCGCTTCTTCCAGCTCGTAGGCGCCGAAGTGGACCCTTTCGGTTCGTCGTCAGAGTTCACCGCATGGCCGGGCTCGACCCTTAGCCGCGACAGCTTATAGAGCTGGTCCCGGAAATCTGAACAGTGAGATGAGTGGATTTTCCGCCTGACAACGGCGAGTATGGATGCCGTAAATCAGGAGAGAAGATGACTAAAGCGAACACGCCGGAACCACACACCGGCTTTTAAAGCGAAGGCGGCTCTGGCCGCCGTCAAGGGCGAGAGACGCTGGCCGAACTGGCGCAGCGGTTTGACGTTCACCCCAATCAGCTAGCGCAGTGGAAAAGCCAGCTTCTGGAAGGGGCGTCTGGCGTCTTCGGGCAGGACAAGGGTGGGGCGAGCTCTCCGCGGGCCGATTGGAAGGCATTGCACGCCAAGATCGGAGAGCCGGCGCTGGAGAACGATTTTTTGGAAGGCGCGCCCGGCAAGGTGGATTTGCGGAGCGCAAGGCGATGATCGGCCACACGCACGGTCCTCCGGCCGTCCGGCAGGCGAAGGCTCTGAACATCAGCCGGGGCAGCGTCTATTCCCAGCCGCGGCCGGTTTCGGCGCGGGATCGGGCGTTTCAGCGCCGGATCGGCGAGTTGCATCTGGAATACCCGTTCGCGGGTGCCCGGATGCCGCGCGACATGCTCTTCCGCGAAGGCGTTCCGATCGGCCCGCGTCACATCGGGACGCTGATGAAGCGCATGGGGATCGAGGCGATCTATCGCCGGCCAAACACGCCGAAGCCGGCCAAGGGTCACAGGATTTACCCCTATCTCCTGCGCGGCGTGAAGGTCTGGCGGGCCAATCAGGCCTGGGCGACGGACATCACCTTCATCCCGATGGCGCGCGGCTTCGTCTACCTGGTGGCGGTCGTCGACCGGTTCAGCCGGCGCGTCCTCTCTCATCGCGTCTCGATTACGATGGAGGCCGGGTTCTGCGTCGAGGCGCTGGAGGAAGCCATGATGAAAAAAATGTAAAAGACTGGATTTGAGCTTTCAGCCACTGCCGCGGGAGACTTATCGGAGCCCACGCATGCGCGCCGATCTCATGGAGGATGGTCTCACCGCCGGACGCCACAGGGCCGCCCGGCTGAGGCGTGATAATGACCTTGAGGCGCGTCAAAAACGCCGCTTCAAAAAGACCGCCGGCAGCGGCCATGGCGGGCCGGTCGCGCCCAATCATCTTGATCAGAATTTTGCGGCCGCCGCACCCGATCAGCAATGGGCCGCCGGCATCGGTTATATCTGGACTGCCGAAGGCTGGCTTTATCTCGCCATTGTTCTCGACCTTTCCTCACGCCGCATTGCCGGATGGGCGGTCAGAGACCGGCTGAAAAAAGATCTGGCGCTTTCCGCCTTGCAGCGGGCGCTCGTCCCGCGCCAGCCAACGGCGGGGATTCTGCATCACTCTGATCGCGGCAGCCAGGATTGCTCATATGATTACCAACGGATCCTCGGCCGGCACGGCTTCATCCCTTCGATGAGCGGCAAGGGCAATGGCTACGACAATGCCATGCTCGAAACGGTGTTCAAGACGATCAAATCCGAGCTGATTTGGCGCACCGGCTTCCAATCACGCCGCCAAGCTGAACATGCGATCGCCAGATATATCGGCGGCTTTTATAATCCCGTCCGCCGGCATTCGGCACCCGGCTGCAAAAGCCCCATAATGTTCGAACACGAAGCAAAGCGGGAGACAATGGCTCTCCACTAACCAAGGGCAAGTCCAGTTTTGCCCTACCCCCCTACGCCGTAGAAGACCCGGACGATGGAACGCCCGGCAGGAATCGTGAACGCCGCGTCCTCAAAGGTATTCTGCGGCCGCTCGCGGTCGACGAAAATCTTGTTGGCGGCGGGGAAAGCGTCGGCGCGAAGCGGGGGCATCCAGGCATCTGAGCAAGCAGCGAACAGAGAGATGATGCCAGAAAAACGGCCCTGTTGCCAAGCACCGAAAGCCCAAAACGAACGAGGGTCTAGTCTTCGTGCGAAAGTCTTGAAATTCGCGCTAATGACCGTCGCGTTAGGTCCGCTTGTGGCGCGACGCGGAGCAATTACTAAAATCCCCCTCGATGCGCCATTTTTCGCCCGGCATGACCTCGGAACAATGTTCTGAACCGGACCAACGGCCGGTGAATACGGCCGTTGGTTCGTGCCAAGCGCGTTAGACTGCGGCGCCCATCGCCGCCGCTTTTTTCAAAAGCGCCTCGGCCATCCTTATGCTCGCGATATCGATCAGCCGGCCGTCGAGCGACACCGCGCCCTTTCCGGCCTTGGCGGCATCGGCCATCGCGCTGACGATGCGGCGGGCCTTGGTCACCTCGGCTTCGGACGGCGTGAACACCCGATTGGCGAGTTCGATTTGCGAGGGATGAATCGCCCATTTTCCCTCGTAGCCGAGCACCGCGGCGCGTTTTGCCGCGGCGGTAAAGCCGTCCGCGTCCGAAAAATCCCCGAACGGACCGTCGATCGGACGCAAGCCGTAGGCCCGGCAGGCGACCATCATGCGAGTCTGCGCCGCATGCCACTGATCGGCCCAGTAATAGGCGCGGTTGCCCGAGGCGTCCTTGTCCGCGAGCACGCCGTAATCCGCGTTGACGCCGCCGATCACCGTGGTGCGCGCCCGCGTCGAGGCGGCATAATCGGCGGCGCCGAAGGACATCGCCTCGAGCCGGCGGCTCGATTGCGCGATCGCCTCGACATTGGCCATGCCGAGTGCGGTCTCGATCAACACCTCGAAGCCGATTCGCTTTTCGCGTTTCTTGGCCGTCTCGATCTGAGTCACCAGCATGTCCACGGCGTAGACATCCGCCGGAACGCCCACCTTGGGAATCAGGATCATGTCGAGGCGCGGGCAGGCCTCGACAATATCGACGACGTCGCGGTACATATAATGCGTGTCGAGACCGTTGATGCGGATCATCATGGTCTTGGCGCCCCAGTCGATGCCGTTCAGGCCCGCGATGATGTTCTTGCGGGCCTGCTCCTTGTCGTCGGGTGCCACGGCATCCTCGACGTCCAGGAAAATAATATCCGCGGCCGACTGGGCGGCCTTTTCGAACAATCCCGGATTTGACCCCGGAACCGCCAGTTCGGAGCGATGCAGACGCGGCGTTGCCTGCTCGATGATCGTGAAGCTCATGCCCTGAATCCTCTCTCTTTATCTTAGCTTCTTTTGGCCGTTAATGGCCGCGGCCCGGTTCAGCCGGTGGCGCCAAGGCCACTGGCGATGCAATTGATCGACAGCAGCAGGTTCGACTTATAGGCCTCCATGGCCTCCTCGGTTTCGCAAGCACGGAAGCACCGCAACAGCTCGACCTGGTCGCGATTGACCTGGTTGATCGTGGGCAGACGGTGCGCGAGACGGGCACGGTAGCTTGGGAATCGTTCGCCGATCTCGCGCTCCTGGCTGATCCGCAGCACCATGTCGCGGGTCAGCATGAACTCTTGCTCGATCAGGGCGAAGATGGTATCGCGCTGGGCCACGTCGGCAACAAGGCCCGCATACTCACGGGCGATTTTCAGATCGACGAGGCAGAGGGTTTTTTCGACCTCGCCGATAATCAGCCGGAACAACCGGGACTCGGCGAACATCCGCCGCAACAGTGCCTCGCCGCGGCCTTTGCGCACATCGAGGAAACTAGCGATGCCGCTCCCCGTCCCGTACCAGCCGGTGACCGCATGGCGGTTTTGCGACCAGGCGAACACAAAGGGGATAGCCCTGAGATCGCCTAGCGAACGGGCCCCAAAACGGCGCGCCGGCCGTGACCCGATGTTAAGCAGCGAGATTTCATCGAGCGGACTTGCCGCCTGAAAATAAGGCAATAGATCCGGGTGCGAAATAAACCCCGCATAGGCCGCATAGGCGGCACCCGAAAGCGCCTCCATCGCCTCGTCGAACTCGGCCCTCGGCACCAGCGCCTGCTCGCGTTCGGAGGTAAGAGCGTGCTTGAGCACCGCGGCTCCGAGCACTTCCATCTGGTAGGCCGCGGTGCCCCGATTGGCGTATTTGAACGAGACCACCTCGCCTTGTTCGGTCACCCGGAAGCGCCCCTTGATCGAGCCCGCGGGCTGCGCCGCGATCGCCTGCGCGGTGGGGGCGCCGCCGCGGCTGACCGAGCCGCCCCGGCCGTGGAAAAACGCGATCGGAATACCGCTTTCGCTTCCGGTTTTGGTTAGCCGCGTCTGCGCCTTCGCCAATTCCCAGTTGGAGGCTAAAAATCCGCCATCCTTGTTGGAATCCGAATAGCCGATCATGACTTCCTGCACCCCTCCTTGGGCGCGGGCGCTGCGCCGGACGACCGGCAGCGACAATAGTTCGCGCATGATGGCGGGCGCGGCGCGCAAATCGGTGATCGTCTCGAACAGCGGCACGATCAGCAGGGTGCAGGCCTCGACGCCCGCGGCATCGAGAAATAGCCCAGCCTCCTTGGCAAGGAGATAGGCGCCGAGGATGTCGGCGACCGAGCGGGTCAAGCTGAGGATGAAGCTGCCGAAGGCTTCGCGATCGAATTCATTGCCTTTATCGCGGGCGAGCTCGAACATGCCAAGCGTCTCCAGCGCCTCGGGCGGCAGGTCCGGCCGCGCACGCTTCGAGGGCAACGGCCGGGCGAGCTCGGCGACGATCCAGTTTTTCCACTCCGCCGATCCGGGATCGGGCGGCGTTCCGCCGTTTTGGCCAGCGGACGCCCGCCACAGCGCCTGCAAGGTTTCGGTCAGACGCGTCGTATTTTCTCGCAGATCGAGCCTGACCGTGCGGAAGCGGAAGATCTCCACCGCCCTGCGGACCGGGCGCACGAGGTCCTCGGTAAGATCGGGGGCGCCGCTTTCAATCAGCGCATCCTCCAGAATCCGGAGATCGGTGATGAGCTCGTCGGCGGTGGCATAACCGGCGCCAATAGATGCGTGCCCATGTCCGGCGCGGGCAATGGTGAGTTGGAGTTTGCACAGCATGCAAAAGAGGAACTGGCGATAAGGCTCGCCGGAGTTACGCCTTGCTATCATCGCGCCTTCGGGGCTCTCGGCGAGGGCATGCGCGAGGGCCGTCCGGAATGCCGGCGAAAGCGGCAGCGCCCGCTCGGCGATCGACATCCTCTGCAACAGAAGCGAAAGATGCTGTTCGTAATGGCGCAGGCTTGCCAGCGCATTCTGGGCGAGCGCGCGGCGCGTGACGTCGTTGGTGACGAAAGGGTTGCCGTCGCGGTCGCCGCCAATCCATGACCCAAATTGGAAAAGCGGCGCCGGCGCAAAGTATTCGCCCGGATAAAATTGCGCGAGCACACGGTCGAGCTTCTGCAAGAGATCCGGGACGCCGTCGAACAGTGTCTCGTGGAAGAAATGCAGGCCCCACGCGACCTCCTGATCGACCGACGGCTTCTCCAGGCGCAGTTCGCCGGTCATCCACAACAGTGCGATCTCGTCACGCAATTTGTCGATGATGCGGGTGCGTTCCCGCGCGGTCCATCGCGGCTGTTCCAACTCGACCAGCAGCCGGTAAACGCGGCGATGCTTTTCGAGGACGGTCACCCGCTTTGCTTCGGTGGGATGCGCGGTGATGACCGGCCGGATCCGCGTCGAAGCCAGCCGGCCGCGCAGCTCTTGCGCATCGACGCCTAGATTTGCCACCTCGGCGATAAGATTGGCGAATGTGCCCTCAACCGCCGTTTCGCCGCGGACGCGCTCGGTTTGGCGGCGCAGCCTCATCGCGGTGTGCTGTTCGACGATCGCAAGCAGCTGGAACCAGATCCCGTGGGCCTGGAACACACGGGCGAGCAAATCCGGCGCGAAATTCCCCGCCCCGGATTTCCCCCTCAGCGCCGCCGCGACCTCTGGATGTTGGCGGTGCACGACGCCGGCCAGCAACTCAAACAGGATGTCCGCGGTTTCCTCGCCGTCGAGCACCGCTTGAATGCTTCCAGGCGCGTTGCCGGTCTCGAATCCCGGCCTGCCCGCCCTAAACTCCGTCATGGGTAACCCCGCGGCAGCTGGACGAAAGGACGTCGATTTTGCCCAACATGTTGACGCGGCACTGGAAAATGAGCGGTTGATTTCGCAAAATTGGGATTTTGGCGAGCGGCGCGCCGGCGGCCTCAATGGGCCAAAACCTTGGCCATCGTTGTGCCAAGCTCACTCGGACTGGGAGCCACGATCAGGCCGTAGGATTTCATGATTTCCGCCTTTTCGGCCGCGCTGTCGCCGCTTGCCGAAATGATCGCGCCGGCATGGCCCATGCGGCGGCCTTTTGGCGCCGTGAGACCCGCGACATAGCCGACCACCGGTTTGGTCATGTGGCTCTTGATCCACGCCGCCGCCTCGGCTTCCTGGGGCCCGCCGATTTCGCCGATCATCATCACCGCGCGGGTTTCCGGATCGCGCTCGAACAGCGCCAGATGGTCGAGGAACGAGCTGCCATTGATCGGATCGCCGCCAATGCCGACGCTTGTCGAAACGCCGATCCCAAGGGCCTTCATCTGCGCCGCGGCTTCATAGCCAAGCGTGCCCGAGCGGGAAACGACACCGACCCTGCCGCGCGCATAGATATGACCCGGCATGATCCCGAGCATGGCCTTGCCGGGGCTGATGATCCCCGCGCAGTTCGGCCCGACCAGCAAGGTCCGATGGTCGCGCTGATAGCGCAAGAGATAACGCTTCACCCGCATCATGTCTTGCGCGGGAATGCCGTCGGTGATCGAGCATACGAGCCCGATCCCCGCGTCCGCAGCCTCCATGATCGCATCGGCGCAGAAGGCCGGCGCGACGAAGGCGATGCTATGGGTCGCGCCGGTCTGCTTAACTGCTTCCTTCACGGTGTTGAACACCGGCAGGCCGAGATGGGTGGCGCCGCCCTTGCCGGGTGTGACGCCGCCAACGACCTTGGTGCCGTAGGCGATCATTTCCTTGGCGTGGAACGTCCCCTTGTCGCCGGTGAAGCCCTGAATCAGGACCCGGCTCGTTTCGTCGATCAGAATGCTCATCGGCTTTGACTTTCCTAAAGCAATTTCCAGCGAAGGTCAGGGACCCTTGCGCCAACGGAAAATGCGAACAAAACACGTGTGTGCCTTTACGATTCCAACGATCGGGAACCCGCGCGGGCTGGCGCGTGCCGCAATCCACGAGGTCAGGCCGTGCGGACGTCCCGTTGCGGCGCGCCGCGGGCGGCGCCGACCGCCGCCTCGGCGGCATCGGCGAGGGTATCGGCCGAGATGATCGGCAGGCCGCTTTTTGCGATGATGTCGCGCCCGGCCTCGACGTTGGTCCCCGAGAGACGCACCACCAAGGGGACATCGACCTTCAATTCGCGGCAAGCCTGGACGACGCCTTCGGCGACCCAATCGCAACGATTGATTCCGGCGAACACGTTGACCAGAATCGCCCGGACGTTGCGGTCGGACAACACGAGACGAAACGCCGCGGCAACCCGTTCCGGCGAGGCGCCGCCGCCGACGTCGAGGAAGTTCGCCGGGCTGCCGCCCGCATATTTGATCATGTCCATGGTAGCCATGGCGAGCCCGGCGCCATTGACAATGCAGCCGATAGTGCCGTCGAGGCCGACATAGTTGAGGCTATGCTCGGCGGCCTGGACCTCGCGCGGGTCCTCCTGCGAATGGTCGCGCATGTCGGCGACCGTGCCGCGCCGGAACAGGGCATTGTCGTCGAACGACATCTTGGCATCGAGAGCAAGGACCCGGTCGTCCTTGGTGATGACCAGCGGATTGATCTCAACCATGGTCGCGTCGAGATCGCGAAACGCGCGGTAGCAGCCGAGCATGCTGGCGACGGCGCGGCTGACCTGCTTTAGACTAAGCCCGAGACCGAAGGCGAGTTCACGCGCCTCGAACGGCTGGAGCCCCACCGCCGGCTCGACCACCACTTGCAGGATTTCCTCCGGATGGTCCTTGGCGATCTCCTCGATTTCCATGCCGCCGAAGCGCGATGCGATAACCCGCACCCGCTCGACCTTCCGGTCGAGAACGAAGCCAAGGTAAATCTCGCGCTCGAAGGGTTCGGCGACCTCGACATAGACTCGCTGCACGACCTTGCCCTCGGGACCGGTCTGACTGGTGACGAGCGTTTTGCCGAGAAGCTCCACCGCCGCCGCGCGCACTTCGTGATAGGTCTTGCAGAGCTTAACGCCGCCGGCCTTGCCGCGGCCGCCGGAATGGATCTGAGCCTTTACCGCCCAATGCCAGCCGCCAAGCTCGGTGGCGCAATAGACGGCTTGGTCGGGACTGTAGGCCACCGCTCCGTGCGGCGTTGCCACACCGAAATTCGCCAAGATCTCCTTGGCCTGGTACTCGTGAATATCCAAATACCCCTCCTTGCAACACAACCTCGGGCCGAGCCAACCGGTTTCCCGGTTGTGTTTTTTTGCCGCTCGTCCATGCAAGCTGCTTGCGCCGGCGGGCGCGCCCTCAAGTGATGCCATGGAAGGCTTATTGCCAAATTCCGGCCTTAGCAACCCTCCCGTTGGCATCGCGCGCGGACCACTCGAGATCACCGGAAGCGGTTGCACCGGATAACGTCGCGCGGGAACTTTTGCCGCGAAAGGACCGCATCCAGCGGAAATAATTGCTTTTCATCAGGTTATCGCCTCTCAATGTGTCGCCCGGCGAGAAAATGGTTGAAAGCCCGGTATGTGCGGTTATGAAACGGCATCGCCAGCCAGTAAAATAGAAGGCCGTGTTTACCGCGCGGTTGCGGGCCGTGCCGTCTTGGAGGGCAAGCCCGAGCGCCGGAAACAGGGACTCGATCGCGATCACGGCATTGGCCGGCGGCGGCCGGCCGGAAAACGCCGGTTGCCGCACGCGCAACCATCTCGAGAAGCGGAAACCGCAATGACAATCGATCCGCGTCAGCTGCTTTTCGATATGTTTGAGGCGGCGGTCGGCGCGGCCTTGCCAGAAAGGTGCCTGCCGTCGCATCTCCCGCCCCGGCCGCCAGGTCGTGTCATCGTCGTCGGCGCCGGCAAGGCCGGCGGCGCGATGGCCAAGGCGGTCGAGGATCATTGGCAAGGTCCGCTCGAAGGCTTGGTGGTCACGCGGTACGGCCACGGCGCGCCCTGCCAACGCATCGAAGTGGTCGAAGCCAGTCACCCGGTGCCGGACGCCGCCGGGCAGGAAGCGGCAAAACGCATTCTCGCCATGGTCAAGGGCCTGACTTCCGACGATTTGGTGCTTTGCCTGATTTCCGGCGGCGGCTCGGCGCTTCTCGCCCTGCCCGCCGATGGCGTGACGCTCGCCGACAAGCAGGGCATCAACAAGGCTCTCTTAAAGAGCGGCGCGACCATCTCCGAGATGAACTGCGTGCGGCGGCATTTGTCGGCGATCAAGGGCGGCAGGCTTGCCGCGGCCGCCGCGCCCGCGCGGGTGGTGACCCTCATGATCTCGGATGTGCCTGGCGACGATCCTTGCGTGATCGCCTCGGGGCCGACCGTCGCCGATCCAACGACCTCGGCCGACGCGTTGGCGATCCTGCAAAAATACGCCATTGCCGTGCCGGCGAGCGTCCGCGCGCATCTTGAGTCGCCCGGCGCAGAGACGTTGAAGCCCGGCGACCCAAGACTTGCTGGAGTCACGAATATCATGATCGCGACGCCGCAAATGTCGCTTGAGGCCGCGGCCGAAGTTGCGCGCGAGGCCGGTGTGACCCCATTGATTCTGGCCAACGCCATCGAGGGCGAGGCGCGCGACGTGGCTTTGGTGCACGCGGCGATCGCGCGGCAAGTCCACGGCTTCGGTCAGCCCTCGGCCCCGCCCTGCGTCCTCATCTCGGGCGGCGAGACCACGGTCACCGTGCGCGGAACCGGGCGCGGCGGCCGCAACGCCGAGTTCCTGCTGGCGCTTGGCGTCGCCTTGGACGGACATCCCGGCATCCATGCCCTCGCCGCGGATACCGATGGAATCGACGGCACGGAGGACAACGCCGGGGCGCTGATCGACCCCGGCAGCCTTGCCCGCGCGGCCGCGGCCGGCGTATCGGCCAAGGCCCGGCTCGCCGACAACGACGGCTACGGTTTTTTTGCCGCGATTGGAGATCTGGTGGTGACCGGGCCAACCCTCACCAATGTGAACGATTTCCGCGCCATCCTGGTCCTTGGCCGGGGCCAAGCGCCGTCGCGTTGTTGCATGTCCTTGTCCGAAACCGGTTTCCGGTTTTGAAGATGATGGTCTAGAAAAGGAAAACCTTGCGCGCGACCTCGGCTGTTGCGCTTGAGCCAATGGTTTTGTTAAGAGTGTAAGCCGGCAAACAAATGGAGGATTCATCATGGCGGGCCGCCACTTTCTTTTTGTCCCAGGACCGACCAACGTGCCTGAACGCGTCACCCGCGCCATGATGGTAGCGATGGAAGACCATAGGTCTTCCAAATTTCCGGAACTCACGCTGCCCCTGTTTCAGGATTTGAAGAAGGTCTTCAAGAGCACCGGCGGGCAGGTGTTTATTTTTCCCTCGTCCGGCACCGGCGCTTGGGAGGCTTCGCTCTGCAACACGCTTTCCCCCGGCGACAAGGTATTGGCCTCGCGGTTTGGTCAGTTCAGCCATTTGTGGATCGATATGGCGCAGCGGATCGGCCTCGACGTCCAGGTTTTGGAGGAGGAGTGGGGCACAGGCGTGAATCCCGACAAGATCGAATCCATTCTGCGCGCCGACAAGAGCCATCAAATCAAGGCCGTGCTGGCGGTCCAGAACGAGACCGCGACCGGCGTGACGAGCGATATCGGAGCGGTGCGAAAGGCGATGGACGCCGCCAATCATCCGGCGCTCCTCTATGTCGATGGGGTGAGCTCGATCGGAAGCATCGATTTCCGCATGGATGAGTGGCGCGTCGATCTCGCGGTCGCCGGTTCGCAAAAAGGTCTGATGCTGCCGGCCGGTCTTGGCATCGTCTGCGCTAGCCCCCACGCGCTCGCGGCCTATAAGGGGGCCGGGCTGAAGCG
This sequence comes from uncultured Alphaproteobacteria bacterium, assembly GCA_963706215.1. GTDB lineage: Bacteria > Pseudomonadota > Alphaproteobacteria > Rhizobiales > Beijerinckiaceae > Methylocapsa. The sequence goes on from OY970154.1 coordinate 3,305,560, forward strand.
GGTCTATTTCGATTTCGGCGACATGATCAAGGCCAACGCGACGGGCTACTTCCCCTACACGCCGTCTCTGCCGATGCTGTACGGCCTGCGCGAATCGCTCAGAATTCTTTTCGAGGAAAAGCTCGAACGGGTGTTTGAACGCCATAACGTTCTGGCGAGCGGCGTGCGCGCCGCGGTCAAGGCCTGGGGCCTGCAGCCGTGCGCGAAGGAACCAAAATGGTATTCCGATACGGTGACCGCGATCGTCGTCCCGCCGGGCTTCAACGGCGCCGATGTGATCGACGCCGCTTTCCGCCGTTATAATTTGTCGCTCGGCGCCGGTCTGTCGCAGGTCGCGGGCAAGGTGTTCCGGATCGGCCATCTGGGCGATCTCAACGACCTCATGGTTCTTGGCGCTCTTTCCGGGGCGGAAATGGCGATGCGCGATGTCGGCATCGACATTAAGCTCGGCAGCGGTGTCGGCGCCGCCCAGGCATATTTCCGCTCGACCATCATGGCCAAGGAAAAGAAACCGACGGAGCAAGAGCGTTTCGCCGAGCTGCACCCGGAGGGCGTCCTCAACGACTGAGGCGCCGCGGTCGCCGCCCGGCCATGGGCGGCACAACCTTTTGGCGGCGGCTTGCCGCGCCGCTACCGCGGACGAGTCGAGCCCGAACGATAGGGAAAAACCCGGGTCGTAGCCCCAGCGAAGGCCTCCCGAAAAGCCCTATTTCGGAAAACCGCGACAAATCGAATCAAAGAAAGATCACCCCGTGCAACACTCGATTGTCTTTCTCGACCGTTCGACCGTCGAGGCCAATCTGCGAACGCCGGATTTTCCGCATAGCTACAAGGAATATGCGGTGACCTCGCCGAACGAGATCGTCGATCGCCTTCGGGATGCGACAATCGCCATCATCAACAAGGTGCCAATGGGCGAAGCGACGCTGGCAAAGCTTCCCAATCTTAAATTGATAGCGGTCGCCGCCACCGGCACTGATGTCGTCGATAAGACGTACTGCAAGGCGCACGGCATTATTGTATCGAACATTCGCAATTACGCCTTCAATACGGTTCCGGAGCATGTCTTCGCGCTGGCCTTCGCGCTTCGCCGCAACCTCCTCGCTTACCGCGACGATGTGCGCGCCGGGCGCTGGCAGGCCTGCGACCAATTCTGTTTCTTCGACCATCCGATCCGCGACATGCGCGGCTCGACGCTCGGCATTGTCGGCTATGGCGCGATCGGCAAGTCGGTGGGCCGGATCGCCGAGGCCTTTGGCCAGAGGGTGCTGGCCCATGACATCTTCCCGCAGCCTGGCCTGACCGGTTTCGAAACCTTGCTGCGCGAGAGCGACATCATTACCCTGCATTTGCCGTTGACGCCCGAGACCAAAAACATGATCGGCGCGCGTGAATTGCGGCTGATGAAGAATGACGCCCTTCTTATCAACACCGGCCGCGGCGGGCTCGTCGACGAGGAAGCCTTGGCCGATGCGCTGACCAACAAAATCATCGGCGGCGCGGGCTTCGACGTGCTGACCGTCGAGCCTCCGAAGCAAGGCAATATTCTGCTCGATTTGCGGCTGCCGAATTTCATCGTCACCCCGCATGTCGCCTGGGCGAGCCGCGAGGCGATGCAGATTCTCGCCGACCAGCTCATCGACAACATAGACGCATTCGCGGCAGGCAAGCCGCAAAACGTGGTGGAAGCCTGAGCCCGGCTTCGAGAGGAGGGACCATGCCGGCGGACATCGAAATCGCGCAACAAGCCAACATGCGCCGCATCGGCGAGGTGGCGCGGGAAAAGCTCGGTATCGGGGAGGCGCACCTTGAGCCCTATGGCTACTACAAGGCTAAGATATCGTTGGATTATGTGGAGAGCCTCGCGGACCGGCCGGATGGCAAGCTGATCCTCGTGACGGCGATCAGCCCGACCCCGGCCGGGGAAGGCAAGACCACAACCACGGTCGGCCTCGGCGATGCCCTGAATCGGATCGGCAAAAAGGCCTCCATTTGTCTGCGCGAGCCCTCGTTAGGGCCGGTTTTCGGCATGAAGGGAGGCGCGGCCGGCGGCGGTTATGCGCAGGTTGTTCCGATGGAGGACATCAACCTGCATTTTACCGGCGATTTCGGTGCGATCGGCCTTGCCAACAACCTTCTCGCCGCGATGATCGACAATCATATTCACCACGGCAATGAGCTGAATTTCGATGTGCGGCGCATCGCATGGAAGCGGGTCGTCGATATGAACGACCGCGCGCTGCGGCAAATCACCGTGGCTTTGGGCGGGCCCGCGAACGGATATCCTCGCGAGGACGGATTCGACATCGTGGTCGCCTCCGAGATCATGGCGATCTTCTGTCTCGCCACCTCGATCAAGGATTTGAAGGACCGGCTGGGAAGGATCGTGGTTGGATATACGCGCGACCAAAAGCCTATTCACGCGGGCGATTTGAACGCGCATGGAGCGATGGCGGTGCTTTTGAAAAACGCACTTAAGCCGAACCTCGTGCAAACGCTAGAAAACAACCCGGCCTTCATTCACGGCGGCCCTTTCGCCAATATCGCGCACGGCTGCAATTCCGTGCTCGCCACCAAGACCGCGCTGAAATTGTCCGACTTTGTGGTGACCGAGGCGGGCTTTGGCGCCGATCTCGGCGCCGAGAAATTCATCGATATCAAATGCCGCAAATCGGGCCTTCGCCCGCAGGCGGTGGTGATCGTCGCGACCATCCGCGCCCTCAAATATCACGGCGGTGCGGACCTCAAGGAACTCAATACGGAAAACCTCGAAGCGTTGATCAAAGGCGTCACCAATTTGGAGCGCCACGTCAACAACGTCCGCAACCATTTCGGGCTTCCTTGCATCGTCGCGATCAATCATTTCAGCTTCGACACAGACGCCGAGATCGCGCTTCTGAAAAAAAAAATGGCGCATCACGAAGCCCCGATCGTCGTGTGCCGGCATTGGGCGGAAGGGGGCAAGGGCGCCGAAGAGCTGGCGCGCACGGTCGTCGATATGATCGACAATGTGCCCGTCGACTTCCACTTCGTCTATGAGGAATCGGCGACGCTTTGGGACAAGGCGACGGCGATTGCCACAAAACTCTATGGCGCGAGCCAGGTCACCGCCGATGCAAAGATTCGCGCGCAGATCAAGCGGCTTCAGGAGAGCGGCTACGGCCACTATCCCGTGTGTATCGCCAAGACCCAATATTCGTTCTCGACAGACGCAAATCTGCGCGGCGCGCCGTCCAACCATGAGATCAATATCCGCGAAGTCCGGCTCGCCGCCGGCGCAGAGTTCGTCGTCTTGGTGTGCGGCGAGATCATGACCATGCCGGGCTTGCCCAAGGTGCCGGCGGCAACCAAGATCGATCTCGATGACAGCGGCAAGGTCACCGGACTGTTTTAGCAACCGAACCGTGGAAACGGAAATTGTCATCCGATTTCAATGGACCGGTTGATGATTTGGGCGGGATCCCTCGGCACCCCGGCGCGGGATTGTTGTTGCTTGGAGAGCCAAGCGTTCAAGCCGTCGATGTCGACATAATCCCGATCGAAGCGCAGGCCGGCGATCTGGCGGCAGGGACGATCTGGCTCGCCTAGGTCGCTGAGAACGCTCGTCGCAAGACTGAAATCGTCCCCTTTCAAAAAATAGCTTGGCGCCGCGAGGACGGGCAAACCGGCGGCCCTCGCCGCCTTGATGCCATTTTCCGAATCTTCGATGGCGACACAAGAGCCCGGGTCGCATCCCAGCGTGTCAAGAGCGAAGCGATAGACGTCGGGCGCGGGTTTCTTGTGTGCCACGGCATCACCCGCGGCGATCACCGCAAACCAGGAGGGGCCTTCTTCGCCGAACATCGCGCGGAGTTCCACATCGACGCTCCCCCGCAGCGACGTCGTCGCGATGGCGAGCCGCACTCCCCGTTCATGGGCCTCCGTGATTAAGCGGCGAACACCCGGTCTCGCCGGCGCGGCGCCGGACTTTACCAGCGCGGCGTAGCGGGCCGACTTCGCCTCGTAGATCTCGGCGAAGCGGGCAAGTACCACCTCGCTGCCGCGAGGTTTCCACGCGTCGATATAATGCTGAAGACGCTCTTTGCCGCCGGTCACCTGGAGGAGTTCGCGATAAAGCTCCTTATCCCAGCTCCAATCGACCCCGAAGGCCGCGAATGCTTCGTTGAAAGACTGTCTGTGCGCCTCTTCGGTTTCGGCGAGCGTCCCGTCCACGTCGAATATCAGGGCCTCAAGCGGCATCGCGGCGTCGCATTCTGGCGGCTGCCGTGCGTATTGCCGCAATATTCGCCGCATAATGTTCTGGGCCTCCCTTGAAGATGGCGGAGCCCGCGACAAAAGTGTCCGCGCCCGCCGCAGCGACGAGGCCCGCGGTTTCCGGGTTGATCCCGCCGTCGGCCTCGATGCGGATCGCGCGCGGGCCAATCATCGCCTTCAGTTCCGCGATCTTGTCCACCGCGGAGGCAATGAAGGTCTGTCCGCCAAAGCCGGGGTTGACCGACATCACCAGCACCAGATCGACGAGATCGAGGACATACCGGACGCTCGATGCCGGAGTCGCCGGGTTGAGCACGGCGCCGGTTTTTTTGCCAAGTGCCCGGATCGCCTGCAGCGAACGATGAAGATGCGGGCCGGCCTCGACATGGATCGAGATCGAATCCGCCCCGGCTTCCGCGAAGGCGGCAAGATAGGGGTCGCATGGGGCGATCATAAGATGCACGTCGAATGGGTTTTGTGCATGCGGGCGCAAGGCGCGCACCATCGCCGGACCGATCGTGATGTTTGGCACGAAATGGCCGTCCATGACGTCGATATGAATCCAATCGGCGCCGGCGGCGGTGATGGCCCGGATTTCCTCGCCGAGGTTGGCGAAATCAGCGGAAAGTATCGAGGGCGCAATAACGAGAGGCGTCATTTAATCCTGCCCGCCGTCCGCGGGATCCAAGTCGAAAACGCGGCGGGCCGGCACGCGGGCGCCTCGATCAACTTGGCGGGCACGATGTCGTTCGCATAGGCGCCGGCGCCGCGGCTCGCCTGAATAATGACCGGGGCATCGGTGGCGGCGGCCGCCTCCATGATCGCCAAGCCTTGCTCCATGTTGTTGATATTAAAAGCGGGGACGCCATGTTCGTACTCGGCCGCATGGTCGAGCAGCTGCCGAAGTGCGATACGGGCCATGGGTTATTCTCCGTCACCAAATGCGGCTGGGTGCCTTGAGGATAACCTAGCCAAGGCCTCCCGGCCATGAGAGATACATTTTAGCGGTTAACGCATAATTCAAGCCAGAGACCGCCCTCATCAAACCATGAACGGAGCGATAATACGGCGTGGCGAATATATTCATGGATGGGTTGCCTCAGAACGCTCGCCGCCGCCGCTCGACGAGCTGAAGGACGAACGGCGTTAAAATCAGCTGCATCGCAAGATCGAGCTTAGCGCCTGGAATAACAATCGAATTGGCCCGCGACATGAAACTGTCATGGATCATCGAATGCAGATAGGCAAAATCGATGCCGCGCGGTTTGGCGAAACGGATGATCACCATCGATTCGTCGGCGGTCGGGATCCAGCGCGCGGCAAAAGGATTCGAGGTATCGACGGTCGGCACCCGCTGGAAATTAATGTCCGTTTTAGTGAACTGCGGGCAAATGTAATGGACATAATCGGGCATTCGCCGCAACATTATGTCCATCACCGCTTCCGTCGAATAGCCGCGTGCGGAGCAGTCGCGCCGGATTTTTTGAATCCATTCGAGGTTGATAACCGGCACGACGCCGATCTTCAGGTCGGGATATTGCGAAATATTCACTTCGTCCGTTTTGACCGCGCCGTGCAGCCCTTCATAGAAGAGAAGATCGCTTTGTGGGGGCAAAACCTCCCAGCCGGTGAAGGTTCCGGGCGTGCACCCGTAGAACGCGGCCTCTTCGTCGTCATGAACATAATGCCGGGTCTTGCCAGTGCCGGATTCATGATAGCTGCGAAACACGGCTTCGAGCTCCGCCAAAAGGTTGCCGCTGGGGCCGAAATGGCTGAAATGGCGGTTGCCTTTCGCCTCCTCCTCGGCCATTACAGTCTGCATTCCGTCGCGATCGTAACGATGGAACGCATCGCCTTCGATAAAAGCCGCCGCGATCTGCTCGCGCCGGAAAATCTGTTCGAAGGTGCGCCTGACGGATGTCGTTCCGGACCCGGAGGAACCGGTCACCGAAATGATCGGATATTTCGCGGACACGCCAGCCTCTTCTTTTTCAGCTTGTTCTTTTCAAAGACGCATGAGGCCGCGCTTGCCGAACAAAGGCGCGCGCTCGGAAAATTGCGGATCGCTGTGATAGCGGGCGACGAGCCCAACCGGCCTCGCCGAGCCAAAGACGAGCGGCACCCGCGCGTGGATGGCGGAAGGGACGATGTCGAGAATAGGATGCACGCCGTCGGTCGCGATCCCCGCCGCCCGTTCCACGATTAGGGCGATCGGATTGGCCTCGTAAAGGAGCCGCAGCCGCCCATGGTTATAACCGGCCCGCTGATCGCCCGGATAAAGGAAAATCCCGCCGCGCAGCAAAATCCGGTAGGCGTCGGCGACGAGCGAGCCCGTCCAGCGCATATTGTGGTCGCGCTTCAGCGGCCCTTCGGTGCCCTGCTCGCAATCGTCGATAAAAGCCCGGACCGGGGCCTCCCAATGCCGGTAGTTGGAGGCGTTGATGGCGTATTCGACGCTTTCCGGGTCGATGACCGGAGCGGATATCGCCTGGTGGAACCGGCAAGCGCGACGGTCCAGGGTGAAGATTTGGGTTTGACCGCTTCCCAAAGCGAATACGATCGACGTCTGTGGCCCATAAATGACGAAGCCGGCGGCGATCTGCATCCGCCCCGGTTGCAGGAAATGGGCCGCGACGGCCTTCGCATTGGCTAGCACGGGAAGAACCGAAAAGATCGTGCCGATCGACACATTGCTGTCGATATTCGAGGAGCCGTCGAGCGGATCCATCGCAACCACGAGCTGGCCCGCGGAATCGAGAACCAATGGCTCGCTCATTTCCTCGGAGACAACCACCGCCACCGGAGCCTGCCTGAACGCGCCGACGAACATATCGTTGGCGAGAACGTCCAGTTCCTTCTGAACATCGCCGTCCGCGTTCGTGCTGGCGCGGCTGGCACCTAGCTGGCCGTATAAGCCGCCGAGATCGACGAGGCCGGTCATTTCGACGGCGGCCGCCGCGATGGCGCGAAGCACTCGCGCGGCCGCGCCTAAGCGAGCGTCCAGAGCCACGGCTTGATCAAGATAGGCGTCGAGGGTCCCGGCAATCTGCGGCATGGCTAGCCTTATCGCTCTTGTTTGACCCGCAATGTGGCGCAAAGCCGCCGGAAATAAAAGCGAATAATATCGGGATGAGACGGGGGAAAATTTAGGGTCAGTCGATGTGCGGTCCGGCCCGCCAGCATTTGGACCCGCGAGGGCATGGGGCGGGACCGCGGCCGCGAGCCCTAAAGTTCGCCTTGGCGGGGTCACGGCTTCGATTAAGCTCGTCGAGGATGATGCCATCGTCGCGTTGGTCGGCCACGCCGGCGGGCGGCTTCGATTGACCCATGCCGGCCAAGCGTCCGCGAGCGCCTGGCTCAAGCGAAACGAACCCAACGGAACGGCAACATGGGAGGGGAGTTCGTCATGGAACAAGACCATTTCGGAATCGGACAAATCACTCAAGAAGATCGCGCCTATAACGGATCACGTTTTTCGGAAGTGCGCGAAGCGATCTTCGCCAACCCCTACCAAAAAGTCTGGGGCCGCGAAGGTGAACCGCCGCTGCCTCATTACGACGCGACGCTCGCAAATCTGCTGCGCGGTATTCTACCTTTTGGCAGGCATTACTACCTTGGCCAAGCTTCAAAACGGACTGTCGATTCTCATGCTGATTTGCGCTGAGGTCCGGACGGAGAGGGGTTCCGCCGCATTATACCTATCGCGCCGCCCTCTCGCGAGCATGGAAATAAGCGGATGCCACGCCACCGCACGCCGGTCGCCCGTCTCGAACCGGACGGCACGGCTATTCCCGATTTGGGCTTTTGCCGCCGAGGAACGGCGCATGCGCCCTCAAGCAGCCATCGCCGAAACCCTTAATTCTAGGGAAGCGTATCGAGGCTGCCCGAGGACACCGTCACAGGATGGCGGCCCCGGACTTGCCCGGAGCCGCTGCCGGCAATTCACGCGCCTGTCTTGAATTTGGCGGCCTCCTCGGATCCGCCCGTCGCGTTTCCGGCGCTGTAGGAATGCGCGCCGGCCCCCGCAAGTTTGCCTTTGTCCACGATCAAATATTCATTGCGGATGGGACGGCCTTCGAAATAGCACTCCAGGATTTCGCGCGTGCCAGCCGAGTAGCGCGCCTGCGCGGAGAGCGTCGTGCCGGAGGTGTGCGGCGTCATCCCATGGTGCGGCATGGTGCGCCAGGGATGGTCTTTCGGCGCCGGCTGCGGGAACCACACATCGCCCGCATACCCCGCGAGCTGGCCACTTTCGAGCGCCCGCACGATAGCGTCGCGGTCGCAGATTTTTGCGCGCGCGGTGTCCACGATATAGGCGCCGCGCTTCATCTTGGAAATCATCCGTTCGTCGAAGAGATGCTCGGTCTCCGGATACAGCGGGCAGTTGATGGTGACGACGTCGCAGACCTTGACCATGTCCTCGACGGACGGATGCCAGGCGAGGTTCAACTCTTTCTCCACCGCCGCCGGCAGACGATGACGGTCGTAATAATGCAGATGCATGTCGAAAGGCTTTAGACGGCGCAGCACCGCGAGGCCGATGCGGCCGGCCGCGACGGTGCCGGCATGCATGCCTTCGACGTCATACGAGCGCGTGACGCAATCGGCGATGTTCCAGCCGCCGCGCACCACCCATTGATACGACGGGATGTAATTGCGCACGAGGCCGAGGATCATCATGACCACATGCTCGGCGACGCTGATCGAATTGCTGTACGTAACCTCCGCGACCGTGACCTTGTGGTCGATCGCCGCCTGCAGATCAGTGTGATCGGAACCAATGCCCGCGGTGACGATGAGCTTCAATTTCGGCGCCTTGGCGAACCGTTCGGCGGTCATGTAGGCCGGCCAGAACGGCTGCGAAATAACGATCTCGGTATCCGGCAGCTCGCGATCGAGGACCGAGCCCGCGCCGTCCTTGTCCGAGGTAACAACCAATGTGTGGCCGTTCAATTCGAGGTATTTGCGCAAGCCCAGTTCGCCGGATACGCTGCCGAGCATGGTGCCGGGCTTGAAATCGATCGATTTCGGAGTTGGAAGAGTCTGACCGTCCGGGTAGCGATCGATCCTGGGGAGATCATCCCGAGGGTAGGATTTCGGATAACCATCAACTGGATCATCGTAAAGTACGCATACGACCTTTGCCATGACTTGCTCCCTTTCCGTGTATCGTTATAGCGTTATTGGACATGACGAAAAACGCTCTACTCTTAAGGTTACGCCGGAAGACGTTAGAAACCTCAGTCTGCGATACCTTGTCCAGCCTTGCCTGCTTTCAAGCTTTTTCCGGTTGCCGTCTCGCGGCGTATCATACTTTGGGTATTTTCCGGAAGTCGCGTTTCAAGTTCGCGCCGCTGGTGTCATCATATACATCTTTTATATAACGAAGTCGTGTCTGATTGGATAGCAAAAAGCGAGGATAAAGCACCCGGCTTTAGACCGCCACGCCGGTATCGCGCCGCGGGGCTTTCAGGACATCGCGAAGAAATTCCCCGCCCAGCGCAATCCCCGCGTCATCGATGGCATGGCCAAGGCCCGGCCTCGCCACCGCCGTCACGGGCACGCCCGCCGCTTCGAGCGTGGCCTTCGCGTTCGCCATCGACGCGAAAGGCACGACATCGTCCGCCGCGCCATGAACGAGGAGAACCGGCGGTTTGCTCCGGATGTCGCTTCGCAACCCCTCGGCGTCCGGCAGGGCTCCGGAAAAAGCGACGATGCCGGCAATTTGCGTTTGCCGCCGCAATCCGGCGTAGAGCGCCGTCGCGGCGCCTTGCGAAAACCCGGCAAGCGCCAGGCGGGCGCCGTCGAGCTGGCGGCTAGCCAGTAGCTCATCGAAAAAGCGATCGAGAATCGCGCCCGCTTCCCTCAAGCCAGCGAGCAGCTTTTCCGGCCTGCGGTCAGCCAAGCTGAACCATTGCCGGGCCTCCGGGCCATTATCGCACGGAAACGGCGCATTCGGCGCGATGAACTCCGCCTTAGGCAAAATCTTCCGCCAAGCGCGGGCAAGTGAGATGAGGTCGTTGCCGTTGGCGGCGACCCCATGCAGGAGAACCACGAGATAAGCCGCCTTGCCACCGGAAAGCGGCGCCAACCCCGGCCCGTCGAGTTGCATCGGCATCGGCCCTTCCCGCACCCATCGGCTTTGAAGCTAGCGATATGAGGGAACGTCAGCTTCGCTTCGTTCCAAATAGCAGGCCCGCTGGCCGTTCCGCCAGCGAGCCCGATGAGCCAAGCGGCTGTCCCTCGTTTAGAAGGGATAATAGCGAAGGCTGGTGAAGAACATGTGCTCGTACTGCTTCGGCGAATATCCGTCGCCAGCGAAACCGTATTTCTCCGTGAAGGAATATTGGAGGCCGCCCGCAAGCCTGCCCCAGGGACCCTTATAGATATCGTCCCAGAAACCGCCCGTGATTTGCCGGACCAATTTGACATTGCCGGAGCAGACGGTGGAGAGCTCGATCTCGCACCCCGAGTTGTTGAAGAAAGGATTACCCCACCCGACGAAATTGGCGGTCCCAAGTGGCGTGAAGCCAAACTTCGGACTCTCGTATTCCTCACCGGCATAGCTATAGAAGTCGAGCCCGGGCATGGCGTGCCAGACCAGGCCTGCGAGCAGCATGGTTTCGGGGATCGGGGCCAGGCTGCCATCCGCGTTGAAAGTAACATCGGGGAGCTGGGCGGCGCCATAGCGGCCGATACCCCTTCCTGTTAGGCCGGAAAATTGGGCTTCGAGCACCTTTGGAATGATGGGCACGATGATCGCGCCGCCGACGCCGCCGCCCGTACTATTGTTGTTGTGGTTGATAAAGCCGGTGGTGGCGATACTGCTGGCAGGAAGAACCACCCTGTCAACAAAGCTGCGGAAAATGCCGAAGGCTTCCATATGAATGGTCCGGTCACCAATCGTCGGGTCCCAGGCGACCTTGCCGATGAGATCGGGCATTTGGTTGAGGGAGAGCGGGTTGATCGAATTAAACAGCGACCCGCCAACGATGGTTCCCTGGCCAGACGGAGGCGAGATGACGCCTGGAAGGACATTAATGACGGTCGGGTCTGTCGGGGCCACGCCGCCGAATGTCGTCGCCGGATTTTCGGCCGACAGGGCGAACCACAATTTCTGATCGAAGTCCTTGACGACCCGGATCTGGTCCTGGCGGTCCCAGACAAAGCCAGGGACGTACTGATCTTCGATGACCAGCGGAGTATCTTCCGTCCGCGGCAGGATGCCAACAAGATTCGTGGTCGCCAAGGTAAAGGTGTGACCGGCGAGGAAATGGGCGCCAAAGTCGTCGTTATCGACGGTCAGGTAGAGGTGGCGGATGCGCAAATTGTACGAATCGCTCTGGTTGGAATTGGCCGTCTGTGCGGCACTAAGCCAATCAAACTCGCCATAGCCCGCAAGATGCGTCGTAGGGGTGACATCGCCCCTTACGAGGAGCGAAGCGCGGCTCCGGCGGGCGGAAAGGCGAAACTCGCCCGTATGGGTCGAGGGCACATTGGCGAAGGGAATGTTTTGCCAGGGCGTCGCGACATCAGCGCCTACGAAATGGTTGCGCGTCACGCTTGCCAGCTCGAAGAAACCCCCGGGCGTGATGCTTACCCCGTTGACGTAAAGACTCGATGGGCCAATATACGGGTTACCCTTGAGTTCCGCCTCGAGTCCGGCGAGGCCGCCGGTCTGGTATGAGGGAGGCTCGCCGGGAAGGCCGATGCCATATGGCGGTGGTGCCGATGGCCTCTGCGCGCTACTGCCAGGTATCTTCGGCAACGAATAGACCGGCACTTGGGCCATGATCGGCGGCGCGTTCACGGGCGCGCCAGGTTGCCGCGCCGCCGCGTGGCGGGCCCGAGCCTCCATTTCCTTCTGCTTATGATCCTGCTTGGCGACTTTCTCTTCAAGCTGCTTTAGCCGCGTCTTGAGCAGGCGAATTTCTTCGGCCGTGTCGTCCGCCTTCGCCGCCAGGGGCTGATAGGCCGCGAGAGCCCCTAAGGTCACAGCCGCGATAGTATGCTTTACTTTTCGGATTTTCATACTCTATCCCCTCTACGCCATCGGATGCCGGAAGCTTGTTCTGGGCACATGACACCGAGGTGACAGATCCGATCGCATGAGGGAACATCGGTTCATTAAAAATGAACTGTGGCAGAGTTGCTACATCAGGGCTTTGCGAATTCCGCGGATCCGGCCAACAGCCGGCACTAGTATCCGGCGCGGGCATCGAACTTGCGCCACTTGTCGAGGGCGGTGTGCGAACCTGCCTTGCACCACTCCCACTCTCTCTGTGCGTCGCGGCGGCTCGGCCCTTCGCTCAAGAGGACAATGCGGCAGAACTCATTGTTTTATTTCAACAATTTCAGGTGTGAGTTGCAACTATCCGAGATGCAAAACGCAAACGGGCAGCGAGGAGAGCCGTTACGTTGCCAATCCACCGGGTCGCCGTGAAAAACTCGGCCGAGCAAATGGGAACGCGCTCGACCGGCTTACTTTCCGGTCCGGAGGGCGGGTGCCGTTCATGCACGCCGGCGGCGCCTTCACACTCACGCCGCCCTCCGTAAGTTCACCATCTATGCATTGGATAAAACGGCGTTCCAGGTGGATACAGGGGTGCTGCGCCTGGCCGCACGGGACCTGTTACGCTTCGGCCCTCGTAAATTCGGTCCGGATGACAATCGGGATAGCCTGACATTCCGTTACAGCCATCCAACAATGGCACTGCGCCCCTGGGCCTCAGCATCGCGTACTGAGCCGAGACAGGCGCGACAGCCATCACGCCGAAAATGATCAAAGCGATATAGCGCATGGGGCGATCTCCATTTCTGCATGTCATAAGTATGACAGATTTATGACATCTGGTCGCCACACGCCGAGTATCAATAGGCAAATCGATCGGATAGAAAATAAATCGACCGGACAGGCAAGGACGGACTAAAGTTTACTCGCCGCAATACGTTTGTGCGGCGCAATATTCATGGGGTTTTGCACGGGTTCGGCTTAAGGAACGTCATCCGGAACTCGTGCTACCTAATTGCCCGCCCTTTCGAGTTCGGACCGCGGCTAACAGCCTCGACCACACGGTCAAGAGAAAAGCCGCGAGCTTCCATTCCGGGTAAAGAGAAATTCGGCCGTCTTGCCGTTGGCCCGATGAAGCGAGCAATCAGAATGCGCGCTGAACGCGCAAACGGCCCTCGTATATCTTGGTGTTGGGCTGGAATGCGGGCAAGCCATTCGTGGTGAGCGCCGGATCCGGCGCGAGACCAGTCGGCCGCGTCTGGTTCAAATGCACATACATGAACTCGGCGCCGATATCGAAACCCTTGAGTGGGGGCCAAACGAGGTTGCTGCCGATCCGCGCTTGCTTGAGGTTCGAGTCGCCGGCCGCGCCGCCAAATCCGTTGAGCGCATTGGCCGGATAGTGGACCTCGAGATAGGAGCCATAGACAGCCGAACTCAGGATCGGGAGCCAATAATGCTTGTAGGCGCCGGTGATATCCCAGCCCCATTGCTGTTCGCAGGGGCCGCTGCCGGTGAAAACGCAGCCGGAATTGATCCGCGGGTTCCTGCCGTCGCCGTAATCGAGCGGGGTATCGCCGGAACCGGGAAACCGGTTCTGATTGACCGGCCCATAGCTGTAGGCAGGATTATTGCCGGCAACATAGCCGAAAGCGCCTTTTTCATAAGCGGCCTGCAACCATAGCTTGTCGCCGGGCGAGAGATAGCCGGCGTTCAAGTGGACGCCGCCCTGAACCGCGAAGCCAAAGGAATTGCTGGTCAAGGCCGGGAAGGCATAGGCGCCGGGCGGCGCGGTAAGGGCGGTCATTGCAAAAAGGCTATCGCTAAGCTGATGCGCCGCCGCCGAGAGCTGCACCGCCCCCCATGGCTGATCGAGGCGGAGATTGCCGACGATCTCCGGCGCCCGCGAGCCCGCCGGCAGGCCCTGGAAGGAGGTCGCGGAAACGCCGCCGATCGTGATCGGCGCCGCGGGCGTGCTGGCGATGGCCGCGCGCCGGTCCGGCTGATCCTCGAAGGAAATGGTCCCGGAGAAACCGTTGCCGAAGGTCGCCGTATAGGCGAATAGGACAACGGTTGCATTGGACCCGCGCAAACCAGGGTAATTATAGGCGTCGGCGGAGAAATCGAACATCGATTGCGCCCGCCCCGCGGTCAGGCCGGCGAACTGGATGAACGCCTTATTGAGAACCGTCGCCGCCCGCGACGCGCCCGTTCCGGCCGTCGTGTTAAACGTATCCAGTTGCTGCCCAAGACCGCCGAGAGCGGCGCTGCCATTCGAGCCGTAGTATTCGAATGGCAGCGGAACAAATCCAGCGCCGAGATGCTGGGCGCCATTGCCGTGAAAGAGCGGGCCGGCGATGGTGAAGGAAGGATCGAAGCCGCGCAGCTCGGTCAGCGCCAAGCCGCCAACTCGCAAACAGGTATCGGTGCCCGGAATATAAAAGAAGCCGGCGCCATAGGCGTCGCAAATGCGGACATATTCAATCGGCGCCGCCTGGCGCGCCGGAAGACCGGCGGCCCGCGCGCCCGGCGCCGGGACCAGTCCGGCCAACGCCGCCGACGCCAGAAGAAGTCCTTGGCTCAGTTTCATGTCCAGCCCCCCACGGCGGACACCATCCTGCCTCCGCTTCCCGCGCCACCGGTCCGGCAGGCCTTTGCCGGAAGGCATCGTGTTCGCATTTTCCGTCTCGTCTCGCTCCGAACCTGTCCGGCTATATATGACTATATATAAAGTCCGCGCGACCGCCAATGGCGTCCGGTTTTGATCCGGGCCCAGTCTCCCTCCTAGCCATAACCGCAGCTTAGCCGCCGCGCCGGTCAAGTAAAGCGAAATTGCGCCGGCCGCCCTTTTTCCGGGGGGCGGTGTGATTTTGCCGCCACGCACGCAACCTTCGCCCTGGTGCGACACTTAGGCGCCAAGCCGGACAGAGCGCCATGACTGCGGCCGCCAGGGGCCTCCGCCGCGTGCGGGGCCTTGCCATCGCGCCGGTGCTCGGGCATACCTCGGCGAGCATATGGGGACGCGTCCAGAGTGCGCCGTTTTCCGCATGCACGGAGACGTGGCCGAGAGGCTGAAGGCGGCGGTTTGCTAAACCGTTATAGGGTCGTAAAGCCCTATCGAGGGTTCGAATCCCTCCGTCTCCGCCAGCCACGGCAAATCGCGATCCCGAGAACGGGCCGCCAATAAACGCCGGCCGCCACTTAAACTCGCGCCGGCAACTCATGCGCGCCCGCCCGCGCCCCGGCGCAACAATTTAAACCGCAATCAAAGTAAACTAGCTGGTTTGGAGTATGTTCATGCAGCAGGCTCGCTTTCTTCCGCCGGCGCGGCTGCCTTGCCGGTTTCAACCGGTCCCGTATGCCGTTGGACCAGTCCTTGTTCTCGCCGCCGGTCTCGTTGCCCCGGCTCCGGCGGCGCGCGCCGATCCGTCCGGCCCGTGGTGGACCAAGGACAATGGATCGATCATCAAGGTCGCGCCATGCGCGGCATTTTATTGCGGCACTTTATCCTGGCTGAGAAGGAGCCCCATGGCCCCGGCGGCGCGGCCATGACGTTTGATTGGGCGACCGGCGGCGTAGCCTGGAAGATGAACGCGGCGCGCCGGCAACCGGGAATAGAGTATTCTGATAGTGATGCGACTTGAATGTAACCGGGTCTCGCTCCAAGACGCCGTCGATTTGAACGGAATGCCATGAGCGCGGCGACACCTGTGGTCATGCCGCGCAGAGGCGCACTCCTGGCATTGACCCATGCCTTGGTGTGGCTCGTCTTGGCCGCCGCTCAACTCGCCCTCCGGCCGGCGTTCGCGCTGGACGCGGCAGAAAAACCAAACCCGTCGTTCGCGGCGCCGCTGCCTCCGGCCCGTCCGGCGGGTCCAGCCGGGGGGCGCGCGACAATTGACTCGCCTCAGGCTCCGGCGATCTCCGGCGCGCCAATCGAAGCGCCAAGGCTTCAGCGAGACCTACCGCCGCAGCCGCGAAATTTGCCCCCCGCATCCCGTGCGCGGATGCACGCGTGCGGACTGGAGTGGCAGAAAATGAAGGAAACGGGGGCAGCGGCGGACAAAACCTGGCAAGATTTCGCCCGGATCTGTCTGGCGAAATGAGCCTTCAATTGCTTCCGGCGGACGATAACGAAGGGGGGTGCCGTGGGAACCCCCGAAGCCTTTTGCTCTGGCGCGGTTTTGTCTCCGCTACATGCCGCGCGCCAATCTTTTCCGCAAGCGCCGCGAGGATTTAGCCACCCTTGTGGTGAGACCGTTCACTCCCATCCGGCCGAATGAACCTCTTTTGACAGCAAGAGGGGACAACCGGCGACGCAAGATAATCCTCTCGCGCAAACAAGGCGCCCGAGAGCCGCGGCCGGCCGTCTCCATTCTCTTGTGAAGTCGTCAAGCGGTCTCCGGTGCGCCCGGCGGCGGCGGCGGCGGCGGTTTGCGGGCGGCCGGTTTGCGCACCGCCTTCTTGGCGATGACCTTCCTTGCCGGTGCCTTCCTGACGATCTTTTTCGCCGCCGTCCTCTTGCCGGATGCTTTCTTGGCCGCAGCCTTCTTCATCGGCCTTTTCTTGGCTATTGCCTTGCGCGCGGTTTTCTTGACAGCGCCCTTTTTTCCCGCAGCCTTCTTCGCGACACTCTTCTTCGCCGCGGCTTTCCTTGCTGGCTTTTTGGTGGTTGCCTTCACCATGTTCAAAGTTCCTCTGCTGTTTTTAGCCGACTGATTCGAAATGCCGACTAGAGGCTTGCATAGCGTACCGTTGTTAATCAGCCGTGCAAGAGGCGTTGCTTCGCAAGCAAGGCAAATGAGCGCGAACAACGCGCCGCCCGCGCGTCGAAAAATGCTTTCGGCCGCGTTCACTTCGATGAAGTAGCCCCTGTTTGATTAGATGCGATCGTCGCGCGCGAAAGGCCGGCCGCGAGCGAAACATGGACGCCAACAAGACGCGATCAAGCGCGTCTAGCGGACGTGACCCGGCTCTTGTCAAGTAGGTTCGCTGATTAAAAAACCTATTATATTTAAAGGCTCTATTCTATTTTTCGAGGCCTCGGAACACACCCCCATCGAGGCTTCCCGCAACCGCTTTCGTAATTTCTCGCGATGCTTTCGCAAGGCGCGATTTCGATCGGCACAAACGGTTTGGCAGGATCGATTTTACCCGCGGCAAGTGGTCTTCGAGCAAATCGCGAGGCGCCAATTGAACGCGTTGTTCAGCCGCAAAAAAATTTCGTTGGATGAAAAAAAATATGACGCGCAATGGCGCTGCCATCGCTCCAATCGACGCGCATCGCGCGAATCACCCGAATCAACCGGCGATTCGCGATCGCTTTTCAGACCCCAAGTTTCGCTTTCAAGAGCTCGTTGACGGTTCGCGGATTGGCCTTGCCGCCAGTGTCTTTCATGACCTGACCGACAAACCAGCCGAGCATCGAAGGCTTGGCCCGTGCCTGCGCGGCCTTGTCCGGATTCGCGGCGACGATTGCATCGACGCAGGCCGCGATCGCGCCATGATCGGTGACTTGCGTCATGCCACGGGCCTCGACTATGGCGCGCCCGCTTGCGTGTGCGACCGACTGGAGCTCTAATTTAACGGTGCCGGGTTCCGCGCGCGCGTCCTTATCCTCATCGATGATGATAGCCAACACATCCTTGGCGATCTTGCCCGAAATCGTGCCATCGCTTATGAGATCGACGATTTCGGCGATCCGGCCGGGCTTTATATGCGTCTGCGGAATCGACAGGCCGAGCGAATTGGCGTAGGCCGCGACATCGCCGGTGATCCAATTGGCGACGAGCTTGGCATCGCGGGTTCCGCCCCCGTGCTTGACCGCGGCTTCATAATAGTCCGCGGTGTCCTTGTCGGCGACGAGGACGCCCGCGTCATAGGGCGGCAAACCGTAATCCCTGACGAAACGAGCCTTCTTCGCATCGGGGAGCTCGGGGAGATAGCCGGCCAAGGCATCGACAAAGGCTTGGTCGAATTCGAGCGGCAGAAGATCCGGGTCGGGAAAATAGCGGTAGTCGTGCGCTTCTTCCTTGGAGCGCATGGCGCGGGTTTCGCCACGCGCGGGATCGAACAGCCGGGTTTCCTGATCGATCTTGCCGCCATCCTCGATAATGCCGATCTGGCGGCGCGCCTCGGCCTCGATCGCCTGACCGATGAAGCGGATCGAATTGACGTTCTTGATTTCGCAACGCGTGCCGAGCGGCTCGCCGGGGCGGCGCACCGACACATTGACGTCCGCCCGCAGCGATCCCTGTTCCATGTTCCCGTCGCAGGTGCCAAGATAGCGCAGGATCGTGCGCAGCTTCGTCAGATAGGCCTTGGCCTCGCCGGCGGAGCGCAAGTCCGGCTTCGACACGATCTCCATGAGGGCAATGCCCGACCGGTTAAGATCGACGAAAAAGTCCGTCGCCGACTGATCGTGCAGCGATTTGCCGGCGTCCTGCTCGAGATGCAGCCGCTCGATCCCGACCTCGATCTGCTCCGAAGGCGAGACATCGACGGCGACGGCGCCCTCGCCGACGATCGGGCTCTTATATTGCGAGATCTGATAGCCCTGCGGCAGATCAGGATAGAAATAATTCTTGCGGTCGAAGACCGAGCGCAGGTTGATCTTGGCCTTGAGGCCGAGTCCCGTGCGCACCGCCTGGGCCACGCACTCCTCGTTAATGACCGGAAGCATGCCGGGCATCGCGGCGTCGACGAGCGAGACATTGCTGTTCGGCTCCTTGCCGAACTCGGTCGAGGCGCCGGAGAAAAGTTTCGCCTTCGAGATGACCTGGGCGTGGACCTCCATCCCGATCACGACCTCGAAGTCGCCGGTCGCGCCCTTGATCAGTTTTCCGGCTTTCGCGCGGGGTTTCATCGCCTTGCCTCTTGCCGCTTCCACTCGGCTCCATTGCCGCATCATAACGCCCCCCGCCGGCGAAGCGAAGCCTCCCCCGAAGGAGGCTGGGATTGGGCGCATCGCAACGCCGACTCTAATATTATAAAGGAGGAGCGGCGGCGTTCCCTCGGGCCGGGTTTGCTGCCGTGCCGGTTCGCGCCCCCAATCCGGACCAAGCTGGCGCTGGGCCGGAAGCGGCCGGGCCGCGGGCCCCGATTGCCCTACCGGCAGGCGCACGAAAACGCCGCCACGGTTGGGTTTGCCCATGGCGGCGCTCATGCCTGGCATTTGATTTTGGCCGGGCCTCTGGGCCGGGCCCTAGCCTGGCAGCGTTACTCAGTATTTGGCGACCACCGGACTAGCGTACGGCCAGGCGAATTTATAGGTCAGGCCAATCCGGCCGGTCTGCATGGTCTCTCGCGTGGAGTGGTTGGGAATAGCGAAAGGAATGAGCCCATTAACGACCGAATCGAAGCCCGGAGAGTTAAAGCCCAGCGTGCCCCAATCATAATAACGGTATTCGGCCCGCGCGGTCCAATTGCCGTAGAAATTGTATTCGAGGCCGCCGCCGACATCGAAACCATAGCGGTTGACGGCGAAGAAGTTGGTAACCCCAGGCGCGAGGCCCGCTAATTGTATTTGGTTGTTGATGTCGCCATAGGCAAAGCCGCCAATCGCATAGATGAGCAAGCGGTCGAAGGCGAGGCCGAGGCGGGCGTCGGCCGATCCGAATTCACGGATCGAGGTATTCAGATAATTAAGCGGAGGAGCCGAGGTGTTTCCGGTGATGCCGGCGAAATTGTATTCGAGCTGGACCCCAGCGACGATAGGCCCCGAAAATTGGTAATTGTAGCCGAGGTGAATGCCGCCGAAAACCCCCGAGCTCCCGTAGGTGTTGGCAGACGGAAACGCTGGGAACAGCGCCGGGCCGCCGTTGACATTGACCGAGGTCTGGCCCGCTCCGCCGCCGACCTGCACGCCAAGTTCGAAGCCGGTCCAGGTAAAGACGGGCAGAGGCGCGAGCACCGGAGGCGGCACGCCAAGATCCGCCGCGAAGGTGGATGTTCCGGTCAATAGAACGCCAGCCGCCGCGCCGGCCAGACACTGTAAGAAGTCTCGCTTCATGGAATCGCTCCCCTCTGTCATTTGCTTCCAACCATCGTTGCCGACCTTGACTCTTACCACCAACCCAAAACCTAACAAGCGCGCCGCAGCCACAATGCCGGGTTAATCGCACACCGAGGTTGCAATTTCGCGGTGTGTTGTATTTTTGTTGCACCTCCGGCAGCGGATTTCGTCGTGAGAAACCCCGGCGGATTTGGAACGTTGCAAATCCGCACCGGCGTGGCTGGACTTTGCCCGGCGGGAGAGTGTTCCTCTTAAGATCTGGAAGCAAACCTTAGATAAAGAATTGGAAAGAAGTCACGAGCGGCGAAGCGGCGGCGCCGGTTGCGAACCTTTTTTGTCGAGCGTCACGGACCATTTCCAAATCGCACTCCGGCGAACCGGCGAGGCCGCAAGAATTCCGGACAGGCCACTTGACTCGTCCTTTTTGCAATGCCACTCGCTGCGCGCACGAGAAACGCGGCACAAAACATTGTGGGATGGGATGTCCAAGGCTTTCGTTTTTCCAGGACAAGGATCGCAGGCGGTCGGCATGGGCAAGGCCTTGGCGGAGACTTTTCCGCAGGCCCGCGCGATTCTGGCCGAGGTTGACGAGGCCCTGGGGCAAAATCTGTCCGCGCTGATGTTCGAAGGTCCGCCGGCCGAACTCACCCTGACCGCGAACGCGCAGCCGGCCTTGTTTGCGGTGAGCCTCGCCGCCGTCCGCGTGCTCGAAACCGAGGCCGGACTGAATCTTTCGCGGGACGCCGGCTTTGTCGCGGGCCATTCGCTCGGCGAATATTCGGCGTTGGCGGCGGCGGGATCGCTGGGCGTGGGGGCGGCCGCGAAACTGCTGCGCGTGCGCGGGCGCGCCATGCAGGAGGCCGTGCCGGTTGGCACCGGCGCGATGGCGGCGCTGCTGGGGCTCGATTACGACGCGGCCCTCGCAATCGCCAAGCAAGCGGCCGATGAAACAGGCGGCGGCGCGATCTGCGAGGTCGCCAACGACAATGGCGGTGGCCAGGTTGTGGTGTCCGGGTCTCGCGCCGCGGTGCATCGCGCGATCGAAATCGCCAAGGCGCGAGGCGCGCGCCGTTCGATTCTGTTGCCGGTGTCGGCGCCGTTTCATTGCGCCTTGATGCAACCCGCCGCCGAGGTCATGGCGGCGGTGCTCGCCACGGCCGCCATCAAGCCGCCCTGCGTCGCGCTCGTCTCGAATGTCCTGGCGGCGCCGGTCATCGAGCCGGAAGAAATCCGCAAGCTTCTTGTCGCCCAGGTGACCGGCGTGGTGCGCTGGCGTGAAAGCATGGCCTTCATGGCGAGCCGGGGAATTTCGCTGTTCGTCGAATGCGGCGCCGGAAAAGTCTTGGCGGGACTTGTCAAACGGATCACCGGCGCGGCACGCGGCGTTTCCATTGGAATTCCGGCCGACATCGATCTTTACCGGGCCATGGCTTAAACCCTGGCGGCCGTCACGGGAGTTTCATTGCCTCATGTTCGATCTTACCGGCAAGACGGCCCTCGTCACGGGCGCGAGCGGCGGCCTCGGCGGCGCCATCGCGCGGGCCTTGCATCACCGAGGCGCGGTCGTCGGGCTATCGGGCACCCGCCGCGATGCGCTCGACGCGCTTGCAGCCGAACTTGAAACCAACGTCCACGTCTTTCCGTGCGATCTTGGCCATAAGTCCGCGACGGAAGCGCTGGTTCCCGCCGCCGAAGCCGCGATGGGAAGCGTCGACATCCTGGTCAACAATGCCGGCGTGACCAGGGACAATCTCTTCATGCGCATGAAGGACGAGGAATGGGACAGCGTTCTCGGCGTCAATCTGACCGCCGCCTTTCGTCTCTCTCGCGCCTGCCTCAAGGGGATGCTGCGCAAGCGTCATGGGCGCATTATCGGGATCAGCTCGATCATTGGGGTAACCGGCAATGCGGGCCAGGGCAATTATGCGGCCGCGAAGGCGGGAATGATCGGCATGTATAAGAGTCTCGCCGCCGAAGTGGCGAGCCGCAACGTGACCGTAAATTGCATCGCGCCAGGCTTTATAGAGAGTCCGATGACCGATGCCTTGAATGAGAAACAGAAAGCGGCGATTCTCGCCACGGTACCGATGGGACGGCTCGGAACCGGCGCCGAAGTCGCCGCCGCGGTCGTTTACCTGGCAAGTTCGCAAGCCTCCTATGTCACCGGCCAGACCCTCCATGTAAATGGCGGAATGGCAATGATTTAAATAGGATATGAGGCTGTTCGCTTGTATCGCGCGGGCTCTCGCCAACCGCGCTGAAGTATGTTACCAACCGGCTCAAGCGATCAGGGAGGCAGTTCGCGGGCGCCTGCATCGCGTCGATGCCTGCCTGGGGCGGCGAATTGTAGGCAAATCCTGCGGACGAGGAACAAACAACCATGAGCGATGTCGCCGAGCGCGTGAAAAAGATTGTAGTGGAGCACCTCGGTGTCGATGCCGACAAAGTCATCGACAGCGCCAATTTCATGGAGGACCTTGGCGCCGATTCTCTCGATACGGTCGAGCTCGTCATGGCGTTCGAAGAGGAGTTCGGCGTCGAGATTCCGGACGATGCCGCTGAAACCATCGTGACGGTCGGCGACGCCATCAAGTTTCTTGAGAAAGCATCCGCTGCTTGATTTCTTTCAAGCAAGCGCGGCCAGGCATCAAAGTGGCTTAGCGGGAATGGATGCTCCCTCGCGTCGGCGAAGCGGCACAAAGCTTTCAGCGCCTCTGCCGGGGGGCGCCGGCGCGATGGGCCGCTCCTCCAACGAGCGCCCTTGCAATGGGGGGCGGCAACGCCCGCAGGAACAGTCGCAAGGTCGTTGAGATGCGCAGGGTAGTTGTCACGGGTCTCGGCATGGTCTCGCCGCTCGCCTGTGGAGTCGAGCCCAGCTGGAGCCGTTTGTTGGCGGGTCAAAGCGGCGCCCGCCGCATCGAAGGGTTCGACGTCTCCGACCTCCCCTGCAAGATTGCCATGCCGGTGCCGCGTGGCGGCGGTGACAACGGCAGCTTCAACCCCGACCAATGGATGGAGCCGAAAGAGCGGCGCAAAGTCGATGACTTTATCCTTTATGCCGTCGCGGCGGCGACGCAGGCGCTTGCCGATGCGGGCTGGAAGCCGTCCACCTATGAACAGCAGATCAAGACTGGCGTTCTTATCGGCTCGGGGATCGGCGGCCTCGGCGGCATCGCCGAGACCGCGATCGTCTTGAATGAAAAGGGCCCGCGCCGTGTTTCGCCTTTCTTCATCCCCGGCCGGCTGATCAATCTCTCTGGAGGCTATGTCTCAATTCAGCATGGCCTCAAGGGGCCGAACCATTCGGTCGTTACCGCGTGCTCGACCGGAACCCATGCGATCGGCGACGCAGCGCGCCTGGTCGCCCTGGAAGATGCCGAAGTCATGGTCGCCGGCGGCGCCGAATCGGCGATCAATCGCATCGGCATCGCCGGTTTCGCTGCCTGCCGGGCCCTATCCACGAATTTCAACGACCGGCCAAAGCAAGCCTCGCGTCCCTACGATAGGGATCGCGACGGTTTCGTCATAGGCGAGGGCGCCGGCTGTGTCGTCCTCGAATCCTATGAACACGCCAAGGCACGTGGCGTCAAAATTTACGCCGAACTTGTTGGCTACGGCATGTCGGGGGACGCCTACCACATCACCGCGCCCGAGGGGAGCGGTGATGGGGCCTACCGGGCCATGGCGGCGGCGCTCAAGCGCGCCGGGATTTCACCGGGCAATATCGATTATATCAACGCGCATGGAACCTCGACGCCGCTCGGCGACGAAATCGAGGTCCGGGCAGTCGAGAGGATGGCTGGCAACGGCGGGCATTTGCTTTCCATGTCCTCGACGAAATCGGCGATCGGACATCTCCTCGGCGCGGCGGGCGCCGTCGAGGCGATCTTTTCGATTTTGGCGATCAGGGATCAAATCGTGCCGCCGACGCTCAACCTCGATCATTTGTCGGCCGCAACCGAAATCGATCTCGTGCCGCACAAGGCGCGCAAGCGCGAGGTCGAGTTCGTCATGTCGAATTCGTTCGGATTTGGCGGCACCAACGCCTGCTTGGTCTTCAAGCGTCCGCAATGACCGGCCGGCCAAGGCCGCGGCATGGCGGCCATATTGGAAATTCCGGCTCTGAACCCGATTTCGCCATATTTTCCGGGCGGGATAGGTAACATCCGTCAGTTCACCGCCGGTGCGTCTTGCAGCGGAGCGGACCCCGGCTCGCATTAGGAAAATGCAAGATAGCAAACCGTTAGACCAACAGCCGTGGGAAACGACCCATGGCATTCGAGCGTTTTCCATCCGAAAAGGCTCTCGGGGCAAATTCGTGGGCTGAGTTGATGGACGGCACGCCTTCAAAACCGAACGGAAACGACGCGCCGGACCGGCCGGATCAGACCCTTCGCGACGCGGCCCATCCGGGCGGCCGGCTCGCGGGCCAAAGAGTAACGCCGCAAAGCCCCAACGAGGCGTTGCAGCCCGCCGCCGCGCCGCCGCCGCCGCCAATCCCGCCGAGCCGCAGGCGGCCCGCGCTTTCGGCGTTCAGCGGGTTCCTCACGTTTCTGTTGATCGCGGCGATCGCCTCCATGTCCGGGCTCGTCTGGAGCCGCCACCGGATGCATGAACCTGGCTCGCTCGCCGCCAACAAGGTCCTTTACATCGCACCCGGCACCGAGGTTCCCGAGATTATCGCCCAACTTGATCGCGAGGGGGTCATCGACAGTCCGTTCATGCTCAACGCCGCGCTCTTGCTCGAAGGCAACCGTTCGAAGGTCAAGGCAGGTGAATATCTCTTCAAACAGAAGGCCAGCCTGCGCGACGTGATCGACACGCTGATCAGCGGCAAGCAGGTGCTGCACGCCATTACAATACCCGAAGGACTGACCAGCGAGCAGATCGTCGAACGGCTCCGGAACAGCGACGTCCTGCGTGGCGACATCACGGACGTGCCGAAGGAAGGCAGCTTGCTGCCGGAAACCTATAAGGTCGCGCGCGGCGACATCCGGGCCGACATCGTCAAGAAAATGCAGGACGCTCAAAGGCGCGTCGTCGATCAGATTTGGTCGCACCGGGCGAGCGGCCTTCCCTTGCGCTCGCCCTACGAGCTCGTCACCTTGGCCTCGATCGTCGAAAAAGAAACCGGCAAGGCGGACGAGAGACCGCGGATCGCGAGCGTCTTCGTGAACCGCCTGAGAAACAGGATGCGGCTGCAATCCGACCCGACGATTGTTTATGGCTTGGCCGGCGGCAAAGGCTCGCTGGGCAGGGGGATCACCCGAGCCGAACTCGAAAAGCCTACCCCCTACAACACCTATTTGATCGACGGCTTGCCGCCGGGGCCAATCGCCAATCCAGGCCGCGCGGCGCTAGAAGCGGTTGCGAACCCATCTCGCACCCAAGATCTTTATTTCGTCGCCGATGGCACCGGCGGCCATGTTTTTTCCGAAACGCTCGAGCAGCATAGCCGCAACGTGCAGCGTTGGCGCCAGATCGAAAAGGACGCGAAAGACAAGCATGAGCAGCCAGCGCCTGACCTGGACAAGACCGCCCCGGAAACGGCCCCGGCGGCAACTCAGCCGGGCGCCGGCCAGAAAAGCGAGACCGGAATGCCGTCGTCCGTCTACGGATCGCTGCCGGCGTCGCTCGACGCCCCGCGAAGCGCGACGCCCGGCCCGCCATCCCTATCCTATGCGCATGCAGCGGCGGCGATCGCGGGTGCGATGCGGGTCCCAGCTTCCAAGACCACCGCGGTGAAAAACCCAGCACAGATAAATGCCTTCACTTTTGGGCCGGGGCTCGACGAACTTGGCATTTCGATTGGAGGCGTTCGCTCTCCCGCCGCCGCGACGCTCGATGGTCCGATCGGCGGCGATGACGTGCCGGATGAGCCCGAAGGGCCGGGAACCTCCCCCGCGCCGCCGCCACAACACGATGGACGGCCCGTGCATGCGCGGGCATTCGACGCATCCGAGGGAACCCCCCTCGACCCTCTCAGGAATACGACCTACGACCTGAATTACGCTAAAACCGTGCCCGCGATTTAATAGGCGGGGATTGCTTCCGGGACCCTGGCCGGCTTGGCTCGCGCGTTACGCCGCGAGGGCCACCGCGGGCGGCTTGAGCGCAAACCCGAGGCTTGCGGCAATTGCCGGATGTGTCACATGGCCGCGATGCACATTTAGGCCGCCGCGCAGGCCAGGATTGTTGGCAATCGCGCCGAGCCCGCCGGCGGCAAGGGCAAGGCCATACGGAAGCGCCGCATTGTTCAGCGCATGAGTAGATGTGAACGGCACCGCCCCGGGCATATTCGCGACGCAATAATGGACAACCCCGCCTTTGATGAAAGTCGGGGCGGCATGTGTCGTCGCGTGCGAGCTTTCGAAACAGCCGCCCTGATCAATCGCGATATCGACGAGAACGGCGCCTTCTTTCATGCGGCTCAACATTTGTTCAGTGACGAGCTTCGGCGCGGTGGCGCCGGGGATAAGCACCGCGCCGATCACCGCATCGGCGGACAAAACCGCATCCTCGATCGCCGCCGCCGAGGCAAACCTTGTCTTGGCCCGCCCGTGGAACAATTCGTCGAGCTGGCGCAGGCGCGGGAGCGAACGATCGAGGATTGTCACATCGGCGCCGAGACCGGCCGCCATCCGTGCCGCTTGGCTTCCGGCAACGCCGCCGCCCAGCACAATGACCCGCGCCGGCAGAACCCCCGGGACGCCCCCAAGCAAGATGCCGCGGCCGCCGTTCTGGCGCCGTAGAGCCACGCCCGCCGCCTCGATCGCGAGCCGCCCGGCGACTTGGCTCATCGGCGCGAGAAGTGGCAGGCCTTGACCGTCCGGCCCGGTTACGGTTTCATAGGCGACGGCGGTGCAGCCGGAAGCTAGCAACCCTTTTGTCTGCGCGAGATCGGCCGCAAGATGCAAAAATGCGAAAACAATCTGATTTTCGCGCAGCTTCGTCCATTCGCTCTCTTGCGGCTCCTTCACCTTGACGATCATTTCGGATTTGGCGAAAATTTCGGCGGCGGTGTCGACAATTGTGGCGCCTGCCGCCAGATAGGCCTGATCCGTGGCATTGATCCCGGCGCCGGCGCCGGTTTCGACGCTCAGCTCGTGCCCAGCGGCAACAAATTCGCGGACTGACTCCGGAGTCAACCCGGCCCGATATTCATGCTCCTTGATTTCCTTCGGCACGCCGATCCGCATTCGCCAGGCTCCAGATCAAAACGCCGGATATTCCCGACCGCCTTGGATGTGGTACGACTCATCATGAAAAACAATCCGGCGCTCGCGAGCGCCTCGATGCGGCGGGATCAAAACCGGCGGGTGCCCGCCTGTCGATTCGGCTGGTATGTGCGGTGCCGTTGGCGCGGTCCGGCATCCGAACGGCGGGCGCAAGCCGATGGGAAAAAGGGGATTAGTCACGCTCCCGCCAGCAATTACAACGAAATTCCAGCGGCCGTTAGACCAAGGAGGGGATGTTGAGCTCGCAAGCGGAAGGACGAAGGCTGGCCGTTGTCAAACACGGAGCGGAGCCAAAACGTGGCATGAAAAGCAATCCGGCAGCGGCGAAGCATATTCCGGCGCCAGTGACGGCGGCGGCGGACGGGAGCGATCGTGCCGCGGTTTCGATTGAATTCGCCGCGCAGGCCGGCACGCTCCCAGAAGCCTCCGCGCCGACAGGTTTGATTCCGCCCGCGGATGATCGCGACGGATCCGCCGCGCCGCCGCGCGCGGTTGCGCCATCGCCGCACCGCTTCGTCAACCGCGAATTGTCCTGGCTCGAATTCAACCGGCGAGTCTTGCTGGAGGCCTCGAACCGCAATCATCCATTGCTCGAACAATTGCGGTTCCTGTCGATTTCCGCCGACAATCTCGATGAATTCTTCATGGTGCGGGTCGCCGGTCTTCGCGGCCAGATGCGCGCCGGAATCGCGGCGCCATCCGAGGACGGGCTTTCGCCGCCCGAACAGCTCGGCAAGATCCGCGAGCGCGTAAACCTTTTGGCGGCGGAACAGCAACGCCGCTGGCGTGAGTTACGCAAGGAGCTGCAAAGCGCGGGAATAACGATCATCGATCCGCCGGATCTCAACAAGGATGAAACGGAATGGCTGCGCCAGCAGTTTCTGACGCACGTTTTTCCGGTTCTGACGCCGCTTGCCGTCGATCCGGCGCATCCGTTTCCGTTCATCCCGAATTTCGGCTTTACGATCGCCCTCGAATTGCTCGGGCCAAGCGACCACAAGAACCGCACGGCCTTGATCCGCCTTCCCGCTAAAATCGAACGGTTCATCCGCCTCCCCGAGGAGCCTGGCGGGAAGGGCCAGCGCTTCGTCACGCTCGAAACCGCCATCGGCATGTTCACGCAAAGCCTGTTTCCCGGCTATCACGTGCGTGGTCACGGGCTTTTCCGGGTCATTCGCGACAGCGATCTCGAAGTCGAGGAGGAGGCCGAGGATCTGGTGTTATTGTTCGAGAGCGCGCTGAAGCGCCGCCGCCGGGGTTCGGTCATCCGGCTCGAATTCGACAGTAGCATGCCCGAGGAGCTGCGCGGATTTGTCGCCGAGGAACTCGATGTCGTGGGAGACGAGATTTTTATCCTGGACGGGATGCTGGCCTTGAACGAGCTGTCCGAACTTGTCGGTCTCGACCGGCCGGACCTCAAGTTCAAGCCTTATAATCCGCGCTTTCCGGAGCGTGTCCGCGACAATGGCGGCGATTGTTTCCTCGCGATCAAACAAAAGGATCTCGTCGTCCACCACCCTTATGAATCCTTCGACGTGGTGGTCCAGTTCCTCAATCAGGCGGCCGCCGATCCCAATGTCGTCGCAATCAAGCAGACGCTCTATCGCACCTCCGCCGACAGTCCGATCGTGCGCGCCCTGATCGAGGCGGCGGAAGCCGGCAAGTCGGTGACCGCCCTCGTCGAGCTCAAGGCGCGCTTCGACGAGGCCGCCAACATTCGCTGGGCGCGCGATCTCGAACGCGCCGGCGCGCAAGTGGTGTTTGGCTTCATCGAACTAAAGACGCACGCTAAATTGTCGATGGTCGTGCGCCGTGAAGCAGGCTCCCTCATCACCTATTGCCATGTCGGCACCGGCAATTACCATTCGGTGACGGCGAAGATCTATACCGACATTTCGTTCTTTACCGCCGATCCGGTAACCGGACGCGACGTCTCGCGTATCTTTAATTATATCACCGGCTATGCCGAACCGGCCGGGCTCGAACGGATGGCGGTTTCGCCGATTTCGCTCAAGCAGCGGCTTCTCGAACATATCGGGCAGGAGATCGCCTTCGCCAAAGCCGGCAAGCCCGCGGCGATCTGGGCAAAGTGCAATGCCCTGGTCGATCCCGAGATCATCGACGCCCTCTATGCAGCGAGCAATGCGGGGGTAACCATCGACCTCGTCGTGCGCGGGATCTGCTGTCTCCGGCCGGGCGTCGAGGGACTGTCCGAAAACATACGGGTTAAATCGATCATCGGCCGGTTTCTCGAGCATGCCCGGGTTTATTGCTTTGGCGGCGGCCACGCTCTGCCGCATCCCAAGGCACATGTCTATATTTCGTCGGCCGACCTGATGCAGCGCAATCTCGACCGGAGAGTCGAGGCGCTGCTGCCGATTCTCAATCCGACCGTACATGAGCAGATCCTTGATCAGATCATGGTCGCCAATCTGATCGATAATCAGCAGAGCTACAGGGTCTTGCCGGACGGTTCGAGCGCGCGCATAAAAGCGCCTGCAAACGAAGAGCCGTTCAATGCGCATTCCTATTTCATGACCAACCCCAGTCTGTCCGGCCGTGGAAAATCCCTCAAGCATTCGAGTCCAAAAACCCTCCTTAAGCGGCTGGATGGCCGCTAAGGGCTCGATGTCCGAAAATCGCCAAGAGACCGCTCCGCCAGCCAGGATCAAGGAGCCCCTCGCGATCGTCGACGTTGGGTCGAACTCGGTTCGTCTCGTTGTCTACGAATGTTTGAGCCGCTCTCCCCGCCCGATTTTCAATGAAAAATCGCTGTGCGCGCTCGGCAAGGACGTGGCAACCACCGGCCATCTCCCGAAAGCCGGCGTCGCAAAGGCGCTCGCGGCCCTGCGCCGCTTCCGGGTCTTGAGCGATATCATGGGCGTGTCGGTCCTGCATGTTCTTGCGACCGCCGCCGCCCGCGACGCCTTGAACGGAGCCGAATTTCTTGCCGCCGCGGCGGAAGCGATCGGCGCCCCGGTGACGCTTCTATCGGGAGACCGGGAGGCGGAGCTTTCGGGCCTTGGGGTCATCACCGGCATCAACCGCCCGGATGGCATCGTCGGCGATCTCGGCGGCGGCTCGCTCGAGTTAATCGACGTGAAAGGCGCGCACGCGGGCAAGGGCACAAGCCTGCCGCTTGGCGGTCTCACCCTGATGGACGCCTCGGGACGGTCGCCGCGCGCGGCGGTCAAGATTGTCCGCGCGGCATTGGCCGGGTCGCGCATCGCCGAGCAGCTCGCGGGACGCACTTTCTACGCGGTCGGCGGCACCTGGCGGGCGCTCGCCAAGCTGCACATGAGCCAACGCAATTATCCGCTCGCCGTGACCCACGGCTATGTCATCTCCGCCTCCGACGCCGCCGATTTCGCGGGCCTCGTCGAACGGGCGAATACCGAAACGCTGGTTTCGATCGGCGCGGTCAGCGCGGCGCGGCGGCCGCTTCTTGCTTACGGCGCCGTCGTGCTCGACGAGATCATTCGCCGGGCGTGGCCGCGCGAAGTCATGATTTCGACGACCGGCGTGCGGGAAGGGCTGCTTTATGAAATGCTCGACATGGAACAGCGCCGGCAAGATCCGTTGCTCGTCGCGGCGGCGCAATTCAACCGGCTCTTCTCCCGCGCGCCCGGCCATGCCGGGGAGCTCTGCGATTGGACCGGCGGATTCATCAAGTCCATGCACGTCGAGGAAACTCCGGAGGAACGCCGGCTTCGCCATGCCGCTTGCCTTTTGGCCGATGTCAACTGGCGCGCCCATCCAGACCACCGCAATGAGGAAAGCATGAATATCGTCGAGAACGCCGCTTTCCTCGGTGTCGATCATCCCGGCCGTTCTTTCCTCGCGCTCGCGGCGTCCTATCGCTATCTCGGACTCGACGCGGACGTCAGTCCGCAGATCCGCGCGCTGGTTTCCGCGCGGATGCTCGACAGGGCGCGTATTCTCGCCGCCGCGACGCGCGCCGCCTATGTTATTTCGGGCGCGATGTCCGGAGTCCTGCCCTTGACGCCCCTGACTTGCGTTGAGACCACATTGATCTTGACCTTGCCGCGAGGTCTTGCCGATCTCTCGAGCGAACGGCTGCAAAATCGTTTGAAACAGCTCGGGCGTCTGATCGGACGCGAGCCGGCGATCACCATCGCGGGGTAAGCTTCGAGCGAGGGACTTCGCTTGCTATACCAAGGGTCATGGGGAACGGCCGTTGGTTCTATTTCGATTTTTCGCGATGCGCCATCCCCCATTGCCGCTCTCAAAGACCGGCAAGGTTCGCCCCGGCGACGAGAGTGCGCGGTACCTGGCACCCCAGATTCAAACCAATCAACTTGATCTCGGGGCGCAAACAATTTAGCTTATCGCCCGTAAGCGGGTGCAAAAATTTTATCCGTCGCAAAGGGAGGAATGAGATGATCAAGAAAGCGCCAGTGATCTTATCCGTCGTTGGAGCGTCTGCTTTGGCGGTCTTTTCCATGACCGGACCGGTCCAAGCCAAGGATGCAGGCGATTGGACATGCTCTGATTTCCTTAAGCTCTCAAATGCCGCAAAATCGCGTGTTGTGTACTATCTGGTCGGTCTCAACAAAGCCCAAATGAAGGAGTTCCACGATATCGCTGCCAAGGATTTTGATGTTCCGATTTCAAAGGTTGTTCAGCATTGTCACTCGAACCTGCCAGATAACCTCTGGCAGGCGATCGCTGATCACTTCTATTGGCACGCTCAGCAAATGCCGTAAGTTTGGTTTACTCAAGTATTGTCCTTGAGCCGGTCTGATACGCGACTGGAGCATGCGCCGTTGACGATGTGATGCTAGAGCGCGTCCCGATCACATGGAATCATGTGATCGAACGGGAACTGCCCAAATCCAAAGAGTTGGACCGTGTCGTAATCGAAAAAGTCGAGCGACTTTTTTGGGTCATGCACCAATCGACATTGGGGATGACGATTGGTGCAATTTTGAAGTTTTGCTGTCCTTTTTGAAAGACGAAAATTCGAGAATTTTGATTCACACGGCGACCTGGCGTCAGCCGCTCACGGCCGCCAGGCGGCCTCCTTCACCGTACCCGAACGTGCGGCGTCAACCGATTGGCTGCCTTGAGCATTGACCATGACGGTGCCGGGCCGATGCTTCGGCTTGGACGGTACGGACACGCTCCCCGGTGCGGTTGCGTGCGGCCCGCCGCCGCACTGGCCGAAGCTGCGTGACACGACGCGAGGCGGCCCGCCATTTCCAGAAGAGGTGATCTCAACGCTGTGGCCGCAGACACCCCTGGGGGACATCGTCGAGACAAAAGTATAGCTGTGGCCATTTGGCGGCAAGCTGCTGAGATCAGCTTGGATCAACTGGTCAGGACCGGAGGGGAATTGTTCCGTCATGGCCG
This sequence comes from uncultured Alphaproteobacteria bacterium, assembly GCA_963706215.1. Classification (GTDB taxonomy): domain Bacteria; phylum Pseudomonadota; class Alphaproteobacteria; order Rhizobiales; family Beijerinckiaceae; genus Methylocapsa. The sequence continues at coordinate 3,338,450 of OY970154.1, forward strand.
CCGCCTGTCGCAGCAAACTCGCCGCGCGTTGGTTCATTTCCTCCGAAATCCGGTCGAACATGGCAAACGGCGATTCCGGGCCGAAGGCAGGGGACAACAACGGCGGTCTCACGAGCGCCGGATTTGTTCCGAGGAAAACATCTGGCGGAACGTCCCCGCTATAGCGGATCTGTTCGACCCCGCCGTCAGGGAGGTGGAGTGTCAACACATGGGTGCCAGGGCTCTGCGCCCGCGCGAAGCCGGCGAAGACGATCATCGTGGTGGCGGCCAGGAGTGATGTTTGGATGGCTCTCATGATTATCTCCATGTTGGTCTGAAGACAGGATTGCTTCCCCTGAAGCCGAAAAATTGGCAAGAATTTAGGCGAGTGGTCCGAGCGGCGCTACATGCAGTAAGCTCAAAATTTCGTTACACCGCTTGGCGCCGGGCCACAAAGCGGTAAGGCACGCATTTTTTGGTGCTTTTGCCCGGTAGTGGGTCATGTGTGGATGGCCCCCGGTTTGCAAGGACTTTCGTAGCGCGACGGGAAGGACGTGGTCGCTTGCGGTCATGTGTCCGGCCTGTTGACGCGGCACCATGGCCGCTGGCCACGATGGAGTCCGCGGAGCGAGGCCTGATCAGTTTGCCGGGATCGAAGTCCCTTGAGACACTTCAGGTTCGGCTCGTTCCGTCGGATCGACCGATTGTCCGTCACATCCATCTGCTCGTTTTGCCCTCGCAAACATAAGTTTCTCGGTTTGACCGAGAGACCGTTTCTCCGTCCCGGCCTAGCGCATCGGTGGCGCCGCGCGCAGCCGGGGTCAAGACTGGCCGAAGGCCACCGCCGAAGGCGGCGTGGTCTTGACGCCGGCGAGCATGGCGGCAGGCTCGTGCGGTCGCGAAGATCCCGCCGTCGGCCGCCAGGCTTCGCCGCGCCGCAGAACGGCCCACACGCAACGTGCGATCTTGTTGGCCAGCGCCACCGCGGCAACCATCGTCGGCTTGCGGCTTCGCAGCCGACAAAGCCAGGGGTCGGTGCGCAGGACTTTCGCGCGGAACATGGCCGCCATGGCGCCGCCAACCAGCAGGCGCCGGAGATCGCCGTTGCCGCGTTTGGAAATGCCGCAAAGACGGCTCTTGCCGCCTGACGGGTTCTGCCGCGGCACGAGCCCGATCCAGGCGGCAAAGTCGCGGCCCGACCGGAAGACCGAAGGGTCCGGAACCACAGCCACAATCCGCGTGGCGATCATCGGGCCGATCCCGGGAATGGTGGCGAGCCGCCGGGCGACCAAATCGGTTCTCATCCGAGCAACGATCTTGGTTTCGATCATCACGATCCGGCGGCCGATCGCGGGCCGAGCTCCGCAGCGAGAAGCCGCAGCGCGCCGCGGGCGCTCGCGGGGAGGCGCCCATCCTTCTCATCGGCAATCACCGCCACCAGATCCTTGACCTTGTTGAGGCCACGCGATGCGACGATGCCGAACTCGGCCAAGTGGCCCCGCAACGCATTGACAAGCATCGTTCGTTGCCGGACCAGAAGATCGCGGACGCTGGGCGCGACGAGCGCCGCCTGGCTCGCTGGGGTCTTGACCGGCACGAAGCGCATCGAAGGCCGCCGCACGGCCTCGCAAACGGCTTCGGCATCGGCCGCATCGTGTTTGTTGCGCTTCGGTAAAGTCGAGGACGGGCGCGGTGGCTTGGGCCATGCGGCAACGCTCCGTTTCCCCTCCCCGCTCATCAAACCGGACGTGCGGATTTCCCGCATCCGGCTTTCCGACTGGCTTCATCGTAAGGCACACGTCGGGACCTTTCGCGCCCGCGACAAAGGCGCAGCACGCCCAGTTCCTCGTAGACGGTCTCACGAGAAAACCGCGTTGTGCCGCGCCCCGGCGCCTTGTGTCGTCTGCGCAGGAAATTACGCACGCGATCATAGACATGATCGTCAACAGCCCGATACACCGATGCGAGGGCGCCATGGGAGAAGTAAGCCGGCCAGCCGCCCAACAGGCGGTTCAGTCGAGCTTGCACTTCAGGCCAGGCGCCCTTGTTCCCCGGTGTCAGCAGTTCGCTGACTTTCGTCTTGATCCGCCGCACGCTCTTCTTGGACGGGCTTGCGCCCAGATACCAACGCCCGCCTTCGGGAAAGTGGCGTGGTCCCAGCGTATAGCCAAGGACATCGAAGCTTTCCTCTCGGGCGTTCTTCACCGGGGTTTTCGCCTCGTTGAGCGCCAGCCCGAGCTTCGTCATCACAGCCTTCGTCCACGCCAGAGCCTCCTCCGCATGTCCGCGGCTAAGGATGACGAAATCGTCGGCGTAAGAGACGACGTGTGCACGGAATGCTTCGCCGCTTCCAGAAAGGCGCCAATGCTTCAGGAAACGGTTTATGTAAACGACCGGGAGCAGCGGGCTCACGACGCCACCCTGAGGCGTGCCGCGCTTGCTGCTCCTGCCGCCGCTCATGCGCCGCGTCCCGTCGCCATCCCGCTCTTCGACCGGTGCTTGCAACCACAGCTTGATCAGCCACAGCACATGCCGGTCAACGATGCGTCGGGCCACCGATTTGAGGAGGTCCGAATGCGGGATCGTGTCGAAATATTTCGACAAATCAGCGTCAACCACGCCGGTGTAGCCCCGGCAACTGAACAACCCTCGCCTATAAGGCGAGGGGTTCAAGAGGGGTCGATTTGAAATCGACTGTCATCCTCCACGGCCTCGCCCTCCTGTTCATTGATGTACTCGTTGATCATCTCGTCGGTGATTGTACCGGAGGTCACTGCAAAATATCCCCTCGCCCACAGGTGGCGTCCCCAGTACTGCTTCTTGAGATGCGGGAATTCCTGGAACAGCATGCGCGCACTCGTGCCCTTGAGCCATTGCACGATCTGGCTGATGTTGTGATGCGCTCGATAGCTGATGAACATGTGCACATGATCGGCCCCCACCTTGCCCAAGATGATCTGCAACTCGTTCTCCGCGGCAATTTGCCTTAGAAGATCGCGGACTCGTATTGCAACCTGCCCTGTCAACACCCGCTTGCGGTATTTTGGGCACCAGACAAGGTGAACCTTAAGGTCGTACTTTGCGTGGCTGCCGAGTCGATATCGTCGCATAATGCGACTTCATCTACCCTTCGCTTCGCCTAAAGGCGAGGGTTTGAATCCCCGCAGCGGACAATCAACCGGTGCGTTTCCTTGACCGCATCGACCGCGCTGCGGCGCGGGCGATAGCCATAGGCATTGTCCTCGAAGTCCGCCTCGAAGACCGGCTCCAGCACGATCTTGGTGGCGGTCTGGGCCACCCGATCCCGGATCGTCGGGATGCCGAGCGGACGTTCGCCGCCGCCCGGCTTCGGGATCGCCACCCGCCGCACCGGATCGGGTCGATACGTCTTCGAGATGAGTTCCTCGCGCAAGCCCGCCAACCAGACTTCCACGCCCGGCGCGTCGATCTGCTTGAAGGTCACCCCGTCCACACCTGGCGCTCCCGCATTGGCGCGGGCCAGCGAATAGGCATGTCGAAGAATGTCCTCACGGCAGATCTTGTCGTAAAGCAGGTAGAAGCGGAAGGCGGGTTCCGCCTTCGCCTTACAATAAAGCTTTCTCTGAAGGTTCCTGATCTTTTCGGGCGTTTCAAGGCGCATCGCCAATCACCTCTTCTTCGCCATCTTCGAAAGCAGGCCAGAAGTCAGGGTCCTTTCCTCCACCGGAATTACCCGGCCTCGACGGTCATACGGCCCTGTCCGACTCCCGCCCGATCCACCGCCATGAGCGATGTGGAAGCCGCGACCTCCGATCGAACGGGTCTCCCTCGATTACCCGCATCACCCTTCCAACGTGCCGTGCCCATTACCCCGGTGGACCAGACGGGTGCATGTGTCGATTGCTTCCCCATCCGCGCGGCCTTCCCCGCCCTATGGCCGGGTCGACATCCACATTGTTTCTTTCGAGGCCTGCTTAGGCTTCACTCGCGTTACAGCCCGCTGGATCGCTCAACCGCCCAAGGCGGCCTTTGTCACGAGGCTCCGGCCCGTCCGATTGCTCGTCCAAGCCGCTCGTCAGCTTCCAGATCAATCGACAACTCTCTGGGTGGAATCTTCCTCCACAAGTGATACGCGCCTTCGAGGCGCACCATACGGGCGCACATATTCCGGCGGCATCAGCCGGACCTCGTGTCCGGCGCGGCGAACACCCGGCCCAAATGGCGCGCGCCGCGGCACGCCTCCATCGCCACGACGCAACGCTCGGGGCTCGTGACGAAGCTCTCCAGCGGGCTTCGCCGCATCCGGCGCCTCAAAACAATCCGGCCCGAAGCGTCCAAACCAGCCAGGCCGCAAGAGTTCTTGCCAAGATCAATCCCAATCAAGATCAATCCCAATGATGAAGATGTCCATCGGTCCGCTCCTCTCTCTCAAACAAACCACGATCCCAACGGATCGCGGCGAAAGCGGCGGGCCATCCCATAATCACAGTTCAAATTGAAAAAAAGCGCGGCGGTTGGAACCCGCCGCCGCGCTTCCTCGTATTGGCTTTATCTTGCCTTTATATTGGCTTTTGCTCTCGACCTTCGATCGCGGGTTTTTTCGGGCCGCCATGCGAGGCATGCCCCCCCTTGCGGCCGGCCTCGGATGCAAGCGTGTGATTGCGCGAAAAGCTGCGCTTGTTGGGATTCACGCTTTGACCGCCCTTGCGCCCGGCTTCGGCCGCCAACGCTGGATTTTGCGAAAAACTCCGCTTTTCGTGCGGCACACTCTCGCCGCCCTTGCGCGCGATCGCCCGCTGCTTCTCGGGATCCATGGAGGCGAAGCCACGCGTCGAAACCGACGATTTCTTGGAAGATTCCATTGAAGCGCTCATCGTTCCTCTCTCAAAAAAATTACTGTCTACGTTGATATAGGTAATGTTTGGCAGCGGTAAAGGTTGCTAACTCATTCAAGTTCGCGTGACCAGCTTGGCCGGGGCCCCTGGCCGAACCCGACGGGGGTCCGAGGCGCTCGCCCTCGCAGCGGTCCCTGCTTCAAGCAGCGGTCGCATCAGTCCGATTCGGCGTACTCTAGTATGGAAATCATGACGGCTTGGTGAACAGGAAGCCTAATGCCTTATGGATGCAATGCCGGTGGCACGCATTATGTCTTTGCGGATTTACGCATGCTTCTCGCGCGCGCCTCGCCGGACCGCGCGGGCGACCGTCTCGCCGGTCTTGCCGCGGAAAGCGGCGAAGAGCGCGTCGCCGCGCGCATGGCCCTGGCCGATTTGCCGCTTGCGCGCTTTCTCGACGACCCCCTGGTGCCTTACGAAACGGACGAGGTGACACGCCTCATCCTCGATACCCATGACAAGCGGGCCTTTGCGCCAATCGCCGCGAAGACCGCCGGGGAGTTTCGCGATTTTCTGCTGTCCGACGCGGCAACCCCCGAAACGCTGGCCCGCCTCGCGCCGGGAATCGCGCCGGAAATGGCGGCGGGGGTGTCGAAACTCATGCGTAACCAGGATTTGATCTCCGTTGCCAAAAAGATTTCGGTGGTCACGCGGTTTCGCACCACGATCGGTTTGCCAGGCTGCCTCTGCGTGCGCATCCAGCCCAATCACCCGGCCGACGATCTCGCGGGCATCGGAGCGTCAATCCTCGACGGCCTCATGTATGGCTGCGGCGACGCCTGCATCGGGATCAATCCGGCATCGGACAGCGCCAAGCAGGCCTTGGCTCTTCTCGAACGGATCGAGGAGCTGCGTTTGCGTTTCGAAATTCCCATGCAATCCTGCGTGCTCGCCCATGTGACGACAACCATGCGGGTCATGGAGCGGGGAGGTCCGGTCGATCTGGTTTTTCAGTCGATCGCGGGGTCCGAGGCGGCCAACCGGGCGTTCGGCGTGAACCTCGCGCTTCTCGACGAAGCCTATTCCGGCGTCCAGGCACTGCACCGCGCTCCGCCTGGCGCCAATCTCATGTATTTCGAAACCGGCCAGGGCGCGGCGCTGTCGGCGCAAGCGCATCACGGGGTCGATCAACAAACCATGGAAGCACGCGCCTATGCGGTGGCGCGGCGCTACGCGCCTTTGCTCGTCAATACGGTCGTGGGCTTTATCGGCCCCGAATACCTCTACGACGGCAAGGAGATCATCCGCGCGGGGCTCGAGGACCATTTCTGCGGCAAGCTGATGGGCCTGCCGATGGGTGTCGATGTCTGCTACACCAACCACGCCGAGGCGGATCAAGACGACATGGACAATCTCCTAACGCTTCTTTGCGTCGCCGGCTGCAACTATGTCATGGGGGTTCCCGGCGCCGACGACATCATGCTTGGCTATCAATCGACCTCCTACCACGACGCGCTCTATGCGCGCTCCGTGCTGGGCTTGCGGCCGGCGCCGGAGTTCGAGGCCTGGCTCAAAGCCTTCGGGATCATGGACGCGAATTCGCGGGTGCGGCCAAGCCCTTCGGGAGGCGCCGCGCGTCTCCTCTTGGCGGCGCCGCGATGACTCTGCCGCCCGGAGATTTCTGGGATTATCTGCGCCGCGCGACGCCCGCCCGTATCGCGCTCGGCCGCGCCGGCGATGGCCTGCCCACGCGCCGCGTGCTCGAATTCGAGCTCGCGCATGCCCGCGCCCGCGACGCGGTCAAGGCAAATCTCGATCCCGCCGCGCTGATCGCCGAGCTCGCGGACTTGCGCCCCATTCTCGTGCGAAGCGAGGCAACGGATCGCGCAACTTTTCTGCAGCGGCCGGATCTTGGCCGCCGCCTCGCGCGGGACTTCGCGCGGGCGCTCTCGCCAGGCAGGTATGATGCCACGATCGTCATCGCCGACGGGCTGTCCGCGGGCGCGGTTCAAATGCACGCGGGGCGGTTGTGCAAAATGCTGCTGGCGGCACAAAATTTCGTTTTTGCCGCTCCAGTCGTGGCGCTTCAGGCGCGCGTCGCATTGGGCGACGAGATCGCGGCGAGGCAAGGCGCGGCCCTTGCCGTCGTGCTCATTGGCGAGCGTCCAGGCCTCTCCTCTTTTGAAAGTATGGGTGTTTATATCACCTTCGACCCAAAGCCGGACGTGACCAAGGACGCCGAGCGCAATTGCGTCTCGAATATCGGCGGCCATGGCCTTTCCTTGGACGAGGCGAGCCGGCGCATCCGCGCCATCATGGCGCTCGCCCGGACGATCCGGCGCACCGGGACTTGCCTGAAGGAAGACGAAGCCCTCGATCGATTGCCTCCGGCACCGGGAACATTCAACCAGATCGCGTGAGGTTCCTATGTCCGGCATAAATCAATTCGCTGGGCTGCCGGTCTTTGCCGCCGGGCGGATACCAGGCCCGATTCGCACTGGGTAAATTCAAATTGAACGCGACTACCGTTGCGGCCAAGGGAGCTCGGCTAGATATTGTAGGTTAACCTGTCGGCCAACTGTCCCAAGTTGCCTGGTTAAACGAGGAACTTCTGCAGGAACAACGAGTTTTTCTATCTGTAACTAGAGCGTTCTAGCGCCGTCCTACAGACCTAATCGCGCACTCAAACGTTCCGGAAGGATCTCCCGCCGCTATTGAGGAGGTCGCCTATGACCTTAGAGCATGAGTTAAAAGGCAATTATCGTGCGAGCCCGCTGACCGCGATCTGGATGCACGCAAGTCCGAGGAACGCGGCGAGGGTTAGGCCGAGATTTAAAGCGGGAACTCTCAAGAATCGTTTGTCTTGGCTTTTTATGTCATGCACGCTTTTGATGTTCGCGAGCGTCATTCGCATGTGGAGCCATTGGTTCGAGATCTCTGCCTCGCTTGGCTTCTATCGAGCCGCTGGCGCCCTAGCGGCGGTCACGGGAGCCGCGCTTATCGTTTCATGGTGGCTGAACACGGGCAATGAATAGGGCGCGACGAATATCATCCCGAACCGGAACAACGGCTCTAACCGGTTCTCTTTCTTACCTTCGGCCTAGACGACCGCGCAGCCATCGCCGGCGGCCGGGCTAAAATAGCCATACGGCGGCCGTTCGTTGATACCGATCCAACGCTCTTCCCGGTAAGGCGCGCCATAACCCTTGGCCAAATGAACGAAGACACGGATAGGCTTCATATTTTCGTCGATGGACATCAACGCCCTTTAAGCTTTTCACGGAAAAGGGCCTTCACCAACCGGAATGCCCGGACGGCTGGTTCTGGAACATGCTTTCGAAGACGCGAATAGACCACCGAGGGGGGCCGCCGGAACGGCGCCAGGATTTCCTCGGCCCGCGCGAAAAGCTCTGGCGCCACCTCGCGATCCGCCGCCGCGGCATTCTCCGTCACTTGTTCGGGACGGCTTGCTCCGATGATCGCCGAGGACACCTCCTGTCTGCGCAAAACCCAGGCAAGAGCGAATTGGGATAAACTCAAGCCTGTTTCTCTTTCGGCCATAAGCTTCACCTGTTGCACGGCCGTCAACACGGGAGCCCGCAGCCACTCTTTCGGCAGCATCGCGCCCATTGACGCATGACCGGCCCTGGACCCTGCCGGCGGCGGCGCATCCGGCCTGTATTTGCCGGTCAGCACGCCCTGGGCGAGCGGCGACCAGACGATCTGGCCGATGCCGAGCTCGGCGCAACGAGGAAAAATCTCATCTTGCGGAAACGGCCAGAGCATCGAATATTGCGGCTGACTCGATACGAAACGCGCGACGCCGGGCATTTTCGCCGCCGCCGCGATCTTGTCGAGCGGCCATTCGCTAAAACCAATATACCGAACCTTGCCCTGACCGACCGCCGCGGTCAAAGCCTCCATCGTTTCGTCGAGCGGAGTTTCATCGTCGTAGCGGTGGCATTGATAGAGATCGATATAGTCTGTCCCGAGCCGCTTCAGCGAAGCGTCGAGCTGCTTGACGATCTGCGCGCGGGACAGCCCCCGGTCCGTGTCGCTCATCGCGCCAAGAACCTTGGTCGCCAGCATGTAGGATGTACGATCGATGCCGTGCAGTGCCTCGCCGAGCACGCTCTCCGCCGCGCCGCGGCCGTACACATTCGCGGTGTCGAAGAAATTGATCCCGAGGTCGAGCGCCTTGTGGACGCAAGCGATCGCCTGGCGCTTTTCGACGCCGCCCGAATAAGTCAGCCAGGAGCCCAGCGAAACGGCTGGAACTTGCAAGTCGCTGGCGCCGAGCTGGCGGTATTTCAAGGCGAAGCTCCTCGACTAAGCTCAAAGGCAAGGCCGAAGCCCGCCAAGACACTGGAACACTTTCCATGTGCGAGCGGCACTATTGCTTGGCAAGCAAATCGCGAATTTCCGCGAGCAGAGCCTCGGAGCGCTGCGGAGCGAGCGAGCCGGCGCGCGCTTCTACATTTTTAGCAGCCAGGGCATCCCTGATCTGTTCGAGCAAGGCCTCAGAGCGCGCGGGAGGCGGCGGCGCGGACGGTTCCGACTTTTTCAGCTTGTTCAACGCGCGAATAACCAAGAACAAAATGAAAGCGATGATTAGAAAGTTCACCGCAACGGTCAGGAAATTGCCCCAGCCTAGAACAGCGCCCTGTTTCTTCGCCTCGGCGAACACCGGCGAAGTGACCGCGCCGGAAAGACCGAGAAAATGATTGGAAAAATCGACGCCGCCGGTGATGGCGCCGATAATTGGCATGATGACGTCGTCAACGAGCGAGTTGATGATCTTTCCGAAGGCCGCGCCGATGATCACAGCTACAGCGAGGTCGACCACATTGCCCTTCAAGGCGAATTCTTTGAATTCCTTGAGCATGCGCCCTCCTCCGATAATGTTACCTGGGGCCTCTCCCCGATAGGGCTGCCCGCCGCAGCGCAGCGAGCATTATTTGGTATCCGGCCGGGGCGCCAGACCGATCCGTGCCGAACAAAACCAAAAGTGCAGGACCCTGGCTGCCAACCTCATGGCTCCATGCAATGCTTTCTTTATGGCGACCGTTGGGCCGGCCGGCATTCACTCGAACCGCCGCTCTCACCCGCTTAAACGGGCTCCCGCCGCTTGCGGGGGCTAGCGCCGAGGCCCTAGCGCCACAACCCCCGCCGCCAGGCTCGAGGCGCCGGCGCCGGTTGATGAACCCCGCCCCCTCGCGCCTGCCAAACGTTCTCCGGCAGGCGCATATAGTCCAGGAAGCCACCACGACCCCCGCGAAACCGAATATCGCCGGATTTTCGGGCGTAATCATCAAATGGTTTTTCGATCCTGCACTTCACACCATCATCTGGAGCGATCACTTCTACTTTAGATGCTTGGCGAGAAACTTGTTCATCTCGAACATTGTCACTTTGTTCTTGCCGAACACCGCGGCCAACTTTTCATCGGCGAGAATTTCCCGCTTGTTCGCTTCATTTTGCAGCTTGTGCTTCTTGATGTACTCCCACATTTTGCTCACGACCTCGGTACGCGGCAAAGGGTCCGGCCCGACCACGGCCGCGAGTTCCTTCGAAGGCTGCAACGGCTTGGCGAAGGCACTTGGCACGGACTTGGCCTTTTCTGCCTCGGGCGCTTTCGAGGTCTTGTCCTTTTCGAGTGCGCCCTTGCCGGGCGTGGCTTTTTTACCTGTGTTCGACATCCGCATTGCCTCCATTGATTTTAGCGCGAGCGCAGGCCGGCGCGACACTGCCTCCGGCTCGCATTATTTAAACGAGCTTGACATGACGGAACCCCAACCATCGCGCTCCGTCAAGCGGCCCACACAATCTTTATCGAAGCTGGCTCGCGATTGGGTCCGGCGTTGACGGCAAACCCGCCGGGATTGGGCTCGCCTGAAAAAAAAGGGGGGACTGATTCGAGAACTCCATCAATTTCTGATTCGCCCGGCAACTCAAGCGGCTTGTTCGCCGTTTGGCCGATTTTCGGCTGAAATTGGCCGAGGCGGTCGAAAGTTCTGGGGAAAACTGGTTTTCGGGGGGAAGTTCGCTTGGCTAAGTTGAATTAGCGACAATATTCCGGCTCCCTTCCCCAACCACGCCAACCTCAGGGCGGCACCGGCGAGGTTTGATGTCGGCGCCGGAACAAAACGCCATGTTTCCGGTTGTCGATGAGAGCGGCTCGCCGCAGGCAACGAGGTGTTCCATGGCAACGACAGCACAAAAAAATACATTGGCCGCGCTTGTTCTGGCCGCTGGACTTGGGCCAGCAGTGGCGCAGGACGCGGCGTTAGAGACGCAAATCGTCGATGCCATGAACAAAGCCTATGGTATTCATCCGGGATTTCGCGCCAATCATGCCAAGGGAGTAGTCGCGGAGGGAACTTTCAGAGCCGCGCCCGGCGCCGCGCGCCTAAGCAAGGCGGTTATATTCAATGGCAGCCCGATACCGGTGACTATACGCTTCTCGGATTCGACGGGAATTCCTAATCTGCCCGACGGCTCCCCTCTGGCCAATCCGCACGGAATAGCGATCAAATTCCATTTACCGGATGGCAGCGAAACGGACATGGTGATCAATTCGCTCAAATTCTTTCCGGTGTCGTCGGGTGCGGATTTTCGGGACATGCTGCTCGCCGTGGCGGAAAGTCCGCCTGGCACGCAAAAGCCGACGAAGCTGGAGCAATTTGCCGCGAATCATCCAAGCGTGCCGCGCGCCCTCGCGACGGTGCAAACGCCAGACAGCTTCGCCGACGAAGAATATTACGGCATCAACGCCTTCGTTTTGGTCAACGGCTTGGGCGAGCGGCACGCCGTGCGCTATATACTGGCGCCGGAAAAGCTGGTGCATCTCGCGGCGGCGGAAGCGGCCAAGCAGGCACCTGATTTTCTAATCGATGAACTGCCGGCGCGTATCGCGAGAGGGGCCGTGACGTTTCACCTGAACGCGCAGCTCGCTTCGCGTAGCGATTCGACGAAGGACGCTTCGACCGCCTGGCCCAAGAGTGATGAAGTCGTGGAACTCGGCGTGTTGACGATCGACAAAGCCGTATCCGATAGCCTCGAGGCTCAGAAGAAGTTGTTGTTTCTACCAAGCAATCTCATCAAGGGGATCGAGCCGTCCGACGATCCCTTGATCGGTGTTCGCGACGGGGCTTATGCGGTATCGTTTTCGCGCCGCAATCCGTGAAAGCGATATTTTGCAAAGCGAGAATTCGCAAGCTCCTCAACCTGCCTAGTAGAGGTCGTACGCTAAGTGGATTTCATTTGGGAATCATTGCCTTGCGTTGCCGTTGCGTCTCTAAATCGGCCCTTTCGTGGACAATGTTTGAAACGCGCCACTTTCGGCCCCAAACCAGTCCCTAGATCAGCGCACCCGTATTGAGGCTGTCCCTAGCGTACGATTTATAACATCCTCTGCGATGACCCCTATCATTGTTGACTACAGCTCCGCGCAAACCGGACGACGGTCCTGTTCCGATCACATGGAATCCTGTGACCGGAAAAGACTCGCTCAAAATCAATAAGTTGGCGCAAGTCCTCGAAAAAGTCCGGGGGCTTTTCGCGACCTGCTGCAAGCAACCCGCCGTTGTCGGCCGCCGCGGGGTCAGAGCATGGCTTCCGCGGCGTTTTCCATGTCGCGTTTGGTTAGCGCCTCGCGCAATTTTTCCATGGCCCGGCTCTCGATCTGGCGGACTCTTTCCTTCGAAATGCCGAGGCGATCGCCCAAGGCTTCGAGCGTCGCCACTTCATCGGCGAGGCGGCGCTCGCGGAGAATTCGCCGTTCGCGCTCGGAAAGCGCGGTCAAGGCCTCGTTCAGCCAGGCAACTCGCCGATCGGTGTCGACGGCAAGACCAACCACCTCGTCCGGGCGCGGCTTATCGTCGACGAGCATCGCCATGCGCTCCACGGCGACCGCGGACTCGCTGTCCCCGATCGGCGCATTCAAGGACACGTCGGGGCCCGAGAGACGCGCGTCCATGACCTCGACATCCGAGCGGGACACGCCGAGCACCTCGGCGATTTGCCTGAAAACTTCCGTCCCGGTGCGCGAATCGCCTCCCTGCGCCAGTTTCGCGCGCAGCCGGCGGAGATTGAAAAAGAGCGCCTTCTGCTTCGCGCTCGTTCCGCCGCGTACAATCGACCAATTATGCAAAACATAATTTTGCATGGAGGCGCGGATCCACCACGTCGCATAGGTCGAAAAGCGCACGTCGCGGTCCGGTTCAAACCGCGCGGCGGCCTCCAAGAGCCCGACGTGGCCCTCCTGGACCAGGTCAGCAAGCGACAAGCCATAATAGCGAAAACGCACCGCAAGCGCGATCACGAGCCGCATATGCGCCCGCGCAAGCTTATGCATGGCCTTTTCATCGGCCTGATTTTTCCACCGCGAGGCCAGCGCGTGTTCTTCGTCGCGCTCAAGATAAGGAGCGGCTATCGCCGCGGCGAGGAGACGTTCGCCTACCTCAGCTAGTTGAGCCATGACCGTCGCTCATCGCGTTCAAAAGCGCCGCGTCCCGCGCCATGCCGCGCGGCCCTGCGGTTCTGTCCGCCGGGAAGGAGAAAAACATCTCGCCCCGCCGGCCGGATCTTCGCGTCGACCCGCCTAGTTCCGTGGTTAAACGATTGCCTGGCGTGGCTGGTTCCGCGCCGCAAGGCGCGTGCGCGCCGGGCTAATTGTTTTTTGGCGCTTGATCGGCAGCAACGGAACCCGGGTTCACCGTGACGATCATGGCGAAGATCATGTAAAATCAACTTGTTTCGAGCACGACTCGAGCCAACGCGACCGGAAACCGATTGCGGCGGACGCCAGGCGTAAAAATTCCCGCACCAAGCTTACCGCTTGCCCATTGGCGGTCTCTCCATCATATTTTAGAATAATTCCTGTCCCTCCATCCAGCTCCGGCTTTGAACCGGACGTTTGGGAGAATTCCATGTTCATCGAGACCGAAGCCACACCCAATCCCGCGACCTTGAAATTTCTGCCCGGCCGCCCCGTCTTGACGCAAGGAACACTCGACATCAGAGACGCCGAAGGCGCCGGACAATCACCGCTCGCGCAAGCCCTGTTCGCGATCGACGGCGTCTCCGGCGTGTTTTTTGGCTCGGACTTCATCTCCGTCACGAAATCCGGCGGCGACTGGCCGGACCTCAAACCCGTGGTCCTCGGCGCCATCATGGAGCATTTTGTTTCGGGCAAATCCTTGCTCATCGGCGAATTCGATGGCGCCGCCCAAGGCGATGGCGAGGAGTTCTTCACGGGCGATGATGCCGAGACCGTCGTAACGATCAAGAAACTGATAGAAACGCATGTCCGTCCGGCGGTCGCCAGCGATGGCGGCGATATCAAATTTCGCGGTTACCGCGATGGGACCGTCTATCTCGCCCTGAAGGGGTCGTGTTCCGGCTGTCCCTCGTCGTCCGCGACGCTCCGGCACGGGATCGAGAATTTGCTCAAGCATTATGTCCCCGAAGTGCGCGCGGTCGAACAAATCTGATTTTCGGGGTTTTGTCGAGCCGGTTCCACGGGTTCGGCCGAAGTTGGGGCAAGTTTTGAGCATTGGCACATGAAAATATTGGCGATCGACACAGCGCTTCCCGCGATTTCGGCCTGCGTCCTTGACGATGGCGCGGATAGCCCGGAAGCGATCGAGACGATTGCGATGGAGCGGGGCCATGCGGAAGCTCTTTTGCCATTGATCGACCGGGTCATGGCCCGCGTCGCGGGAGGTTTTGCATCGCTCGATCGGGTGGCGGTGACGGTAGGCCCTGGGTCCTTCACCGGGCTTCGCGTCGGTATCGCCGCCGCGCGCGCGATCGGGATCGCTTGCAAGATCCCGGTCACCGGGGTTTCGACCCTGGCGGCTCTGGCCGCCCCTTTGATCCTGGAGCAAAAGCCAGGTCTCGTCGCCGCCGCGATCGATGCGCGCCGGGGCAATGTTTTCCTCGCCGCTTTCGGACCGGACGGCAGGGCCGTCCTGGCGCCTCGGATCGCACCGGCGCGCGAGGCCGTGCGCTCGCTTGGCGCGGGTCCGCTGCGGCTCGCCGGATCGGGCGCGCGGCTGCTCGCGATCGAGGCTCTAGCGGCCGGGACAGAGACCTGGATCGCCCGCGAGAATGCCGGATTAGAGATCGTTTTTGTTGCTAGAACTCGGTCTCCTCGCCGACCCCGTCCTGACCCCGCCGCGACCTTTCTACTTGGCGGCGGCGGGCACCAAGGTGCCAGAGGCGGCTCAGTCGCAACCGGCGGCGCCGTGAACCGGAATGATCAGTTGGCCGTCCAAATCCGCGCCTTGCATCCGCCCCATCGGTGCCGAGCGAAGCGCGGAGTGCGCCGCCATCCACGCGACGAGCTTCGCCTATCCCTGGCGGGAAGCCGATTTTGAACAGCTTTTTGTCGCGTGCGGGACGTTCGCGGACGGCGCGATCGAAGCCAAGGAAAAGCGTCTGGCGGGTTTTGTCCTGTCGCGCGTCGCCGCCGGCGAGGCCGAAATCCTGACAATCGCCGTCGCGCCGCAATGGCGCCGGCGCGGGATCGCCTCCAGTCTTCTGGCGCCGCATCTGTCGGGACTCGCCGCGACCCGGGTCAACCGGTTGTTTCTCGAAGTCGATGTCGAAAATACCGCCGCCCGCGCCCTTTATGCGAATTTCGGCTTCGAGCAGGTAGGCGAGCGTAAAGCCTATTACCGCACCGCCGGCGCCCGGTTGGCGGGGGCTCTCGTTATGCGGCGCGACTTGCTATAATGTGCTTTGTCTTGGCCAAGCCGAATATTGTGGCAGGCGTAAGAGGCTAGTGCCGCGTGGACCCTGGGTGATAATGTCCGGTTTCGATCGATCGCGTGCCGCCCGAGGCGTTTCCGGCGAAACCGGACAAAGCCCGCCGCCCCGCCGGCTGTTCGTGAAGTCCTACGGCTGCCAGATGAACGTCTATGACGCGCAAAGGATGGCCGATGTCCTGGCGCCGGAAGGCTATGCCGGGACCGCGCGGGTGGAGGAAGCCGACCTTGTCGTCTTGAATACCTGCCACATAAGGGAGCGCGCCGCCGAGAAGGTTTTTTCCGAATTGGGCAAGCTGCGCGCGGTTAAGGCCGCGCGCGCCTCCGCCGGACGGGAGACCAAGATCGTCGTCGCGGGCTGCGTCGCGCAGGCCGAAGGGGAGGAAATTTTCCGGCGCCAAAAAGCGGTGGATATCGTCGTTGGACCGCAAAGCTATCACCGCTTGCCCGAGCTTTTGCGCCGCGCCGGAACCTCCCGCGCGGTCCTTGCCACGGATTTTCCCGCCGAAAGCAAGTTCGATCACCTCGCCGCGCCTTCGCCGCGCCAAATTCGCAAGCGTGGCGTCAGCGCTTTCGTGACCGTGCAAGAAGGCTGCGATAAATTCTGCACGTTCTGCGTGGTGCCCTACACACGCGGCGCGGAAGCCTCGCGGCCGGTCGAAGGCATCGTCGCGGAAGTCGAAATGCTGGCCGCCGCGGGCGTCCGCGAGGTGAGCCTGATCGGCCAAAACGTCAATGCCTATCATGGCCGAACGCCGCAAGGCGCCTTCGCTTCGCTCGCCTCACTGATCTCGCGCGTCGCCGAAGTGCCGGGCATCGCCCGCATCCGCTACACGACGAGCCATCCAAGCGACATGGACGCGAGCCTCATCCAGGCGCATCGCGATCAAGCACGTTTAATGCCATTCCTGCATCTGCCGGTTCAATCCGGTTCCGACAAAATCCTCGCCGCGATGAACCGCGGGCACACGCGTGCCGGCTACATCGCGCTTATCGCGGAAATCCGCGGCGCGCGGCCGGACATCGCCTTGTCCTCCGATTTCATCGTTGGCTTTCCTGGCGAAAACGAAGAGGATTTCGCCGCGACCTTGGATTTGGTCGAAAAGATCGAGTTCGCGAACGCCTTTTCGTTCAAATATTCGCCCCGCGCCGGCACCCCCGCGGCCGAGTCGCGAGGTCAGATCCCCGAATCCGTCAAGTCGGAGCGGCTCGCGCGGCTTCAGACCCTCCTCGACCGGCAGCGGCGGACATTCAATCGCAAAATGGCCGGGCGCACGCTCGACGTGCTGATTGAAAAACCGGGCCTGCACGCGGGCCAAATCGCCGGCAAGTCGCCCTATCTCCAGCCGGTTCAGATTGAAGGGAGCCTCGATCGCATCGGCGAAATCGTTCGTGCCGAGATCGTCTCCGCGGGCGCCCATTCGCTTTTCGGGCGGCTCTTGCCGGACCGGGCCGCGCGCGAGGCGCCTCGTTGAAACCACCGGATCGTTCAGCACCGTTTATGCGGCAAGAATTAAAGCGAACTCCGGGCGAGGACGCCGCCGCCGAGATAACCTTGGCCTTCGACGACAATCGCCACGCCTCGCTCGTCTTCGGACAATACGACCAGAACCTTGCGAAGCTCGAACGCAGGCTCGGCGTGATCGCCAATGCGAACGGCAATCACGTGACGATCAAGGGGCCGGCGGTGGCCTGCGAACGTGCGCGGCTGGTTTTGGAAAGCCTCTATGCGCGGGTGGAGCTCGGCCAGCCGGTCGGGCTCGGCGATGTCGATGGCGCGGTCGAGGAAGGCGCCATGCAAGGCACTCTGTTCCCGAAAGAGGACGCGGCCGGGCGCGCGGTTTTCGAGCAAATCGGCACCCGCCGGCGCGGTACGGTACGCGCGCGCAACATGGCGCAAGACCTCTACCTCCGCGCGATGAAACGCCACGAGTTGGTTTTCGCCGAGGGGCCGGCCGGCACCGGCAAGACTTGGCTTGCCGTCGGCTTCGCGGTTCTTTTGCTGGAACAAGGCGCGGTCGAGCGTCTGATCCTGTCGCGGCCCGCGCTGGAAGCGGGCGAGAGGCTAGGTTTCCTGCCCGGCGACATGCGCGACAAGGTCGACCCTTATTTGCGGCCGATCTACGACGCACTCGCCGATTTCATGGATGCCCGCATGCTCGAACGCGGCATGCAAATTGGGATGATCGAGGTCGCGCCCCTCGCGTTCATGCGCGGGCGAACCTTGAGCAACGCCTGCGTCCTGCTCGACGAGGCGCAAAATGCGACTTCGATGCAAATGAAAATGTTTTTAACGCGTCTCGGCGAAGGATCGCACATGATTGTCACGGGAGATCCGTCGCAAACCGATCTACCGCCCGGCCAGAAGTCCGGGCTCAGCGAGGCGATCGAACTTCTTTCCGGGCTTGAGGGAATAGGCCACGTCGTCTTCAGCGAAGGCGACGTCGTCCGCCACGATCTCGTGCGCCGAATCGTCGGCGCCTATGAGGCGGCGGCGCGGCCTGCCAAGGGCGAGGGACGGTGGCCATGAATCCCGTGATTGACGTTGCGATCGAAGCCGAAGATTGGGCGTCCCTCGGTGTTCCGTCGCAACTTGCCGAGGCCGCCATCCTCGCGGCGATCGGGGAAACCGGCGTCGCGCTTGCGGCGAATGCCGAGATCAGCGTCCTTTTCTGCGACGACGGCTTCATCCGCGACCTCAACCGCAAATGGCGTGGAATCGATCAACCGGCCAATGTTCTTTCTTTCCCAGCCGGGGGCGATGCGGCTTTTGCGCCGCTCCTCGGTGACATCGTCATCGCGTTCGAGACCGCCTCGCGGGAGGCCTCCGAAGCACGACGGCCGTTGCGCGATCACGTCGCCCATCTTGTGGTGCATGGCTTTTTGCATCTGATCGGCCACGACCATATCGGAGCGGCCGAAGCCGCGACGATGGAGGCGCTCGAACGCGCGATTCTCGGCAGGCTCGGGATTGCCGACCCCTTCCGGGAATTGTTGATCGAGGAAGCAGCCCGCGCCCATGACTGAACATGACCCCACGACCGAGGCAGGCAAACCAGGTTCCGGCGGGAAGCCAGGCCTGTTCGACCGGTTGCGCGCTTTGTTCGGCCTCGGCGGACTGTCGATTCGCGACGACATCGAGGATGCTCTCGCGGATACATCGATCGAGGACGATATTTCCCCGCAAGAGCGCGCGTTGTTGAAAAACGTCCTCGCCTTGCATGAAGTGCAAGTCGGCGACGTGATGGTTCCCCGCGCCGACATCGTCGCCGCGTCGCTTCAAACCAGCCTCGCCGACGTGCTTGAGGTATTTCGCACCGCCGGTCATTCGCGCCTGCCCGTGCACGGCGAAACCCTCGACGATCCGCGCGGCATGGTGCATATCCGCGATTTTGTCGCGTATCTCGCCGCCGCCTCGACTCCCCCGCATCGGAAAGAGAGCGCGGCCGGTTCGCCGCCCGCGGAGCCGGGGGGCGAAGCTGCCGCAAGCTGCCGCTGGCCACGCCGCGGCTTGGATATGTCTTTGTCGCAGGCCAATATTCTGCGCCCGGTTCTGTTCGTTCCCGCGTCCATGCCGGCCCTCGATCTATTGGTGAAAATGCAAGCCACGCGAACCCACATGGCACTCGTCATCGACGAATATGGCGGCACCGAAGGTCTAGCGTCGATCGAGGACATCGTGGAAATGATTGTCGGCGATATCGAGGACGAACACGATTCCGGCGAAAGCCCGAAGATCGAAGCCGCCGCGGACGGAAATTTCATCGTTGACGCGCGCGCCGGTCTTAGCGAGGTGTTCCGCGCGATCGACGCCGATCTCACCGCGATCAGCGACGTCGAGGAGATCGATACCTTGGGGGGGCTCGTCACAGCCCTCGCGGGGCATGTTCCGGCGCGCGGCGAAATCATTGTCGGGGACGGTATCGAATTCGAAGTGGTGGACGCCGATCCGCGCCGAGTCAAGCGAGTCAAGATCCGCATGGCCGACGCGCGTCCGTTCCCCAAGCAAATCGCGGAAAGCCCCGCTTCTGGCGAGCGTGCCAAACAAGGCGACTCTCCGGAGAAGGGTGGCGGATAAGCTGTATGCGCCGCAGACCTCCGCGCCGGAGCCAAAGCCTGCGCACCCAACATGGCTATCTTAGTCTGGCCACTCTCGTATGGTCCAAGTAACCGTGATCTCCCTACCATGAGGGGATTTAGGGTTTTGATAAACATTTAGTATCTTGTCTTTTGGTTTCCCGTCTTTTGTAATCGTCCAACTTGCACCTGACCCTCCCGCCGGATGGTCATTTGCTGTACCAGAAAGTGTAACTCGTACAACAAAACCATCAACGGATACGTCATACACCGCTTGACAAGAAACATAACCCCATACTGCATCGTCAGCCATGGTATCGTAAACACCATTCATCGCGGTTTTTGCCGGAATTTTAGCCGGAGGCTCCGTATTCCAACGATAATTTCTGCTGCCACCAACACTCTTGTCAACCAGAATGAGGTCGTACGATGATTCATTGTTAATGCTGCAATGCATCCACGGGTTCATATTTCTCTCCCATCACTTAATGGTTACTTTATTGTTGGTTAGTTGTTTGTACCACTCCACCGCGTTTATTGAAAGGTTTTCGGGTTGGGCAAAAAGCCAAAATAAAACTCCGATATGCCCACCGTGCTGCCATAAACGGCTATCAATTGGAGAATGTGATCCGGATACGCCGCTTTGAACACTTGTTTTGGTCGCCCGTCACCATTCCCAAAAATGGCGGACGATGCGCCGTTCGTGTAGTGAAACTGAATGCCCGTGCAGCAATAGTTCCAGTAGGTATCGACCTGCTTGATATATTCTCCTTCAGGCACGTGGATGTCTGCTTTGACACCACCCTTATCATTTCCCACCATGAGACCCCGGCGATTGCCATTGCCATCAAACACAGTGCCGCCATCCCGGAGCAGAATGAAGTCGAGGATCACCCCGTGTTTCAGTAAGATGTACCGAACTGGTGACTGAACCCTTGTCGTACCATTTGCTAAATTATCGAAATGAGGCATACTAACATAGTCCGACAGCGAGATGCCCACGGGGCCGATCCATACCACCCGGTTTTTAGGTATGAACTCTTTTACTTGGCTGTTAGGATCTAAAATTGGCCAGGTTAGTGCGACATCTACTACGTCCTTCTTTAGATTAACATCTAACATATTTTCGTAGTAATCTTTATATTGTTGTCCAAGAGGCTTACTTTTTATGGCTTGTTTTATGTTTCGCCCCTCATCTTCCAGCTGCGGGTAACTGTCGTTGATCCCATAATTTACATTTTTGATGGAAATCTGGCTTTTTCTTTTAGCCAAAATCTTTGGAACCGCATTTGTCACGATAAAGTTTTGGTACAGCGTGATGGTATCGGTTAGCTCCTTTTTGTAAAACTCTCTTGACCTTTCTGGTGCGTTAGCGCCGAAAATCTTGTCGAAGTAAAGCACTGGCTCGCGGAGAAGGCCAATGTGAAGTGTTCCCAGCGCTTAAATCAAGGGTAAGCTGCCGATATAATCTTCGGGGTTGAGGAACATTGGCGAAACAAGATTGAACGAATTTATACAAGATGTTAGGTAGTCTTTTTCAGGATTATTGACATAAAATCTCAGGTTATTACGAAGACCGACCAGCAGGTTTCATAGATTATCTGTATTATATTTTGCAATTCGCTCCTCAATTTCTAGCTTGACCCACGCCTTCATCTTTTCTTCTGATTCCTTGATAAGAGTTGCAGCATCCTTTGGGTCAGGCCATATTAGACTTACAAGCTTTGAGAAAACACCGCCCACCTCTGGAACCAGACCAGCAACGCCAATCACAATGGTTCTCGGGGTTTCTTCCCAACTAAGCTTATCCAAAATGGGGTTATAATCGGGGTCGCCGGGTTTTGGTTTGTCAGGCATCTGTTAATCTCCCTTATCCTGAATAGCGATCCATGATGACGTTCCCCGGTATACAGCGCCAACAGTGACTCGGCGCCCTTGCTACCTCTATCGGGGCATTCGGCGCCGCCAACCAATAAACCCCGTCCGCCGCCAATCATTGCGAACATCGGCTCTGGCCAACACAGCCTACACCGGAACTGAGCCTGAGCGCCTGCCTTGCCTAACAAGTGATTATCCGGCATTCCCTGGATGACCAGAACTTGGACAGTTGTCAATAATACATAGCGTTCGAGAAAGCCCGCAATGCTCGCGCTCGCCGCTTCGATCATTCTCGCCTCCGGCTGGCGGCGCCGCCTGATCGCGCTCGCCGCCGGCGCCGCAGGCGCGCTCGCGATGGCGCCTTTCAACTTTTTCCCCGCGCTCGCGATCCCGATGACCGTTGCCGTCTGGCTCATCGACGGTTGCGCGGAGACGCGCCAAATGCCGCCCGGGCGGCGGTTTCGTTTGGGCTTGCCGGTCGCGGCCTGGCGCGCCTTTGGCGCCGGCTGGTGGTGGGGCTTTGGTTATTTCCTGGCGGGACTTTGGTGGCTTGGCGCGGCGTTTCTCGTCGAGGCGGACAAATTCGCCTGGGCCTTGCCGCTGGGCGTTGCTGGGCTCCCCGCCGCGCTCGCGATCTTTCCGGGTCTCGGCTTCATGCTGGCGCGGCTTATGTGGACGCCAGGCCCGGGACGGATTTTTGCGCTGGCCGCCGGATTGAGCCTCGCGGAATGGCTGCGCGGGCATATCTTGACCGGATTTCCCTGGAACACCTTCGGCATGGCGCTTGGCGGCAACCTCGTGACCGCGCAACTGGCCTCGATCGTCGGCCTTTATGGTCTGACCATCATCGCCATCCTTATTTTTTCAGCCCCCGCGGTTCTCGCCGAAAAATCCGCACTGCAAGGGGCAAGGCGCCGGTTGCCGCCGGCCATCGCCGCCGCTCTCCTGGCCTTCGCCGGGATTTGCGCATTTGGCGCCCTGCGTCTGGCGGGGCCAACTCCGGAACCGGTCGCGGGAGTAAAATTGCGCATCATGCAGCCCAATTTGGCCCAGGACGCGAAATTCCGGCCGGAAAACAAAGCCCGGATATTGTCGCTCTATCTGACCTTGTCCGCGCGCGGGCCGGGGTCAGATCGTTCGGGCCTCGACGATGTCACCGTGCTCATCTGGCCGGAGTCGGCGTTCCCTTTCATCTTGTCGCGCGATGCCGGCGCCCTCGCCGAAATCGGCGCCGTCTTGCCGCAAGATACGGTTCTCGTCACCGGCGCCGCGCGTGCGGACGATGACGCGCGGCGGTCCGCGTCCGGCCGCGCCCGGTACTTCAACGCCATTCAAGTCATTGCCAGCGGCGGACATATTCTCGACAGCTACGACAAGGTGCATCTCGTGCCTTTTGGCGAATATTTACCGTTTCAGGCCGCCTTCGACCGTCTCGGCCTACGTCAATTCGTGCATCTCCCTGGCGGGTTCGCGGCGGGTTCAAAACGGCGGTTATTGGTTGTGCCTGGATTGCCTGCCGTCGCGCCGCTGATTTGCTATGAGGCGATCTTTCCAGGCGAGGTTGTGCCTTCCGGGGCGCCGCGTCCGGGATTGCTTCTCAACGTCACGAACGACGGATGGTTTGGGACGACCACCGGCCCTTACCAGCATTTCGCGCAAGCGCGGCTGCGCGCGATCGAGGAGGGATTGCCCTTGATCCGCGCCGCGAACACCGGAATTTCCGCGATTGTCGATCCCTATGGCCGCGTTTTGGCCGAACTGCCACTCGGCGCCGAAGGCGTGCTCGATGGCGGTCTTCCGCAACCAATTGCCCCGCCGGTTTTCGCGCGTTATCCGTTCGTCAGCGCCTTTTCCGTCTGGATCGCCGTGCTCGCGATTGCCGTGTCCCGCCGCGGGGGAATCGGATGAAGCAGCTTGGGCGGTGGGCCAAGGCGCGGCCGCGTGAGCTTGGCGTGCGCCCATGTTCCGGAACTCGCGGCGGAGCGGTTACTTGCAGACCACGAGGCGAGGTTCCTCGAACGGCTATGGCGCCAAAGGCGCCATTCTTCGACACGCTCAGGAGACGTGTCTGATCAGCGTCGCGCGACCGCGCCAGAAGCCGCGGAGCCGAACCATCGCAATCATCCCGCGCCAAAAATTACAACGGTCGATGTGCGTGCCATCGACGAAAAAACCTCGAGATCCACGGTCCCGGGGCGAAAAAGCCGCAACACCGGCGGCCTATTCTGCCGCCGGCACTTCCGGCTGCGCGAGCAAGGGAGTCGTCTCGGATGCCGCCGCGCTTTCCGCTTTTTGCGCGATAATCATTTCATCCCGGATGTTCGCGACACGCCGGAGCTTGGCCATCGCGGCGCCCGTACCGGCTGGAATGAGCCGGCCGACGATGACGTTTTCCTTCAAGCCTTCCAAGGTATCGGCCTTGCCGTTGACGGCCGCCTCGGTCAACACCCGGGTCGTCTCCTGGAAGGAGGCGGCCGAGATGAACGAGCGCGTCTGCAACGACGCCTTGGTGATCCCGAGGAGAACCGGAGTTCCCGAGGCCGGCTTTTCCCCCGCCTCGATTGCCGCGGCGTTGGCCTCGTCGAGCTCGACTTGATCGACCTGCTCGCCAGGCAAAAACCCGGTGCCGCCGGGCTCGACGATATCGACCTTCTGCAGCATCTGCCGGACAATCACCTCGATATGTTTGTCGTTGATGCTGACCCCCTGCAACCGATAGACCTCCTGAATCTCGTTGACGAGATAGGCGGCAAGTTCCTCGACGCCCTTGATCGCCAGAATGTCATGCGGCGCCGGATTTCCATCGACGATATAATCGCCCTGTTCGACGACGTCGCCGTCCTGGAGATGGATGTGCTTGCCTTTTGGGATCAGATATTCGATTGGCTCGGCGCCCTCTTCATTCGGAACGATCGAAATGCGCGTCTTGTTCTTGTAGTCGCGCCCGAATTGCACGGTGCCGGAGGCCTCGGCGATAATCGCGTGATCCTTCGGCCGGCGCGCCTCGAACAGTTCGGCCACTCGCGGCAGACCGCCGGTGATGTCGCGCGTCTTCGCCGAGTCCATCGAGATACGTGCAACGATGTCGCCGGCCTTGACCAGCGCGCTTGGATCGACCCCAATGATCGAATCCACCGGCAGCGCATAACGCGCATCGCCGCCGCGGTGCAGCTTGCCGATCTTGCCGTCCTCGGATTTGATCACGATGGCGGGCTTCAATGTCGCGGAGCGCTGATTGAGGCGCCAGTCCATGACCAGACGCTTGGCAATACCGGTAGCCTCGTCGATGGTTTCGGTCATCGAGGCCCCTTCGACCAGATCCTCGAAGCCGACAATCCCGGCGATCTCGGTCAGAATCGGCCTTGTATAGGGATCCCACTCGGCAATGCGCTGGCCGCGCTTGATCTTGTCGCCATCGTCGACTTTGAGCCTGGCGCCATATTGGATCCTGTGGACCGCCCGTTCCGCGCCGTCCGGGCCCTCGACGACGATGGCGACATTGCGCGCCATGACCATCAGGTCGCCCTCGCTATTGCGGGCGAGATGGCGATTGCGGATCTTCACGACTCCATCGAAATTGGATTCGATGAAGGATTGATCGGCGATTTGCGCCGCGCCGCCGATGTGGAAGGTGCGCATCGTGAGCTGCGTGCCCGGCTCGCCGATCGACTGCGCGGCGATGACCCCCACGGCCTCGCCCATATTGACCGGCGTCCCGCGCGCGAGATCGCGGCCGTAGCACTTGCCGCAAACGCCGTTCTTGGCTTCGCAGGTCAAGACGGAACGGATCTTAACTTCCTGGATCCCGGCCGCGTTGATGCGGTCGATATGCCATTCCTGAACCATTTCGCCGGCGGCGACGATGACCGCTCCCGAGGCCTCTTTCAAATCCTCGGCCGCGGTGCGGCCAAGAATTCGCGTCGCGAGCGAGGCGACAATATGGCCCGCGTCGATGATCGCGCGCATCCGAATCCCGTTTCGTGATCCGCAATCGAGCATGGTAATAATCGAGTCCTGCGCCACATCGACAAGACGGCGCGTCAGATAACCCGAATTCGCGGTCTTCAAGGCGGTGTCGGCAAGACCCTTGCGCGCACCATGCGTCGAGTTGAAATACTCGAGCACGGTCAGCCCTTCCTTGAAGTTCGAGATGATCGGGCTTTCGATGATCTCGCCCGATGGCTTCGCCATCAGTCCGCGCATCGCGGCGAGCTGCTTTATTTGGGTTGGCGAACCGCGCGCGCCGGAATGCGCCATCATGTAGATCGAGTTGATCGGCTTGTCGCGGCCGTTCGCGTCCTTCTGCACCGTCGAGATGCGCGCCATCATCTCCTCGGCGAGCTTGTCCGAACATTTCATCCAGACGTCGACGACCTTGTTGTATTTTTCGCCTTGCGTGATCAGTCCGTCGTTATACTGCTGCTCGTATTCCTTCGCGAGCGCGCCTGTCTCGGCGACAATGCGCGGCTTGGTTTCCGGCACGACCATGTCGTCCTTGCCGAAGGAAATACCGGCCTTGAACGCCTCGCGGAACCCGAGCGCCATGATCTTGTCGCAAAAGATGACTGTCTCCTTCTGACCGCAGTTGCGGTAGACGATGTCGATCATGCTCGAGATTTCCTTCTTGGTCATGAGTTTGTTCACGACATCGAAGGGAATCTTAACATGGTGCGGCAGTAATTGGCCAAGAATCATACGGCCGGGCGTGGTTTCGAAAATCTTCGATACACGCCTGCCCTCGCCGTCGAAGGTCTCCGCCCGCCCCTTGATCCGCGTGTGCAGGGTGATCGCCTTGGCATGCAACGCATGTTCGATCTCGCCCAAGTTGGCGAACGCCATCCCCTGGCCAGGTTCGCCCTCGCGCATCAACGAAACATAATAAAGACCGAGCACGATATCCTGCGATGGCACGATGATCGGCTGGCCATTGGCCGGATGCAAAATATTGTTGGTCGACATCATCAGCACGCGCGCTTCGAGTTGCGCCTCGAGCGAGAGCGGCACGTGCACCGCCATCTGGTCACCGTCGAAATCGGCGTTGAACGCGGCGCAGACAAGCGGATGCAGTTGGATGGCCTTACCCTCGATCAACTTCGGTTCGAAGGCCTGAATGCCGAGACGGTGCAGCGTCGGCGCCCGGTTCAGCATGACCGGATGCTCGCGGATGACTTCGTCGAGAATATCCCAGACTTCCGGTTTCTCTTTTTCGACCAGCTTTTTCGCCTGTTTGACGGTCGCAGATAAGCCCTTCGCGTCGAGACGCGAATAGATGAAGGGCTTGAAGAGTTCGAGCGCCATCTTCTTCGGCAGGCCGCATTGGTGCAGTTTGAGGTCGGGCCCAACCACGA
Organism: uncultured Alphaproteobacteria bacterium; assembly: GCA_963706215.1. GTDB lineage: Bacteria > Pseudomonadota > Alphaproteobacteria > Rhizobiales > Beijerinckiaceae > Methylocapsa. The sequence goes on from OY970154.1 coordinate 3,365,318, forward strand.
TGACCGAGCGGCCGGAATAATCGACGCGCTTGCCAAGCAGGTTTTGGCGGAAACGCCCTTGTTTGCCCTTCAGCATGTCGGCGAGCGACTTCAGCGGCCGTTTGTTGGCGCCGGTGATGACCCGGCCACGCCGGCCATTGTCGAACAACGCATCGACGGCCTCCTGCAGCATCCGCTTCTCGTTGCGCACGATGATGTCTGGCGCGCGCAATTCGATGAGCCGTTTCAGGCGATTGTTACGGTTGATGACGCGCCGGTAAAGGTCGTTCAGGTCTGAGGTCGCGAAGCGGCCTCCGTCGAGCGGCACGAGCGGCCGCAGGTCGGGCGGAAGGACCGGAACTTCGGTAAGGATCATCCACTCGGGCTTGTTGCCCGAACGGATGAAGGCCTCGATGATCTTCAACCTCTTGGCGAGCTTCTTGGGCTTCAGTTCCGTCGTCGATTCGGCGATCTCGACCTTGAGCGATTCGGCGATTTTCGGAAGATCCATGCCACGCAGAATTTCGCGAATCGCTTCGGCGCCAATGAGGGCGGTGAAGGAATCCTGGCCATATTCATCCTGCGCGCGCAGGTAATCGTCTTCATTGAGAAGCTGGCGGTTCTTGAGCGGCGTCAGGCCCGGATCGAGGACGATATAGGATTCGAAATAAAGGATGCGCTCGATGTCCTTCAGGGTCATGTCGAGGAGAAGCCCGATGCGCGAAGGCAAGGATTTCAGAAACCAGATATGGGCGACCGGCGCGGCGAGCGAAATATGCCCCATGCGCTCGCGGCGCACCCGCGACAAGGTCACCTCGACGCCGCATTTCTCGCAGATGACGTTCTTATATTTCATCCGCTTGTATTTGCCGCACAAGCACTCGTAGTCCTTGATCGGACCGAAGATCCGGGCACAGAAAAGCCCATCGCGTTCTGGTTTGAAGGTGCGGTAATTGATTGTCTCCGGCTTTTTAATCTCACCGAAGGACCAGGATAGAATCTTCTCCGGGCTCGCGATCGAAATCTGGATCTGATCGAAAGCCTGCGGTTGCGCGGCCTGACTGAAGAGATTCATGACCTCTTGATTCATTGCCATCTCCTGGTGCTCGGGCCGGCGCGGCGCCCCCGCTTGGCCCCGCCGGAAATATTCACAAAAGACACGGCGCGCGCGGCCTCCCCAACGGGGCGGTTTTCAATGCCCGCGTCTATTCGGCCGCCTCGGCCGGCGGCAGTTGGCTTTTCGGTTTCGCCGTCTGATTAAGTTCGACATTAAGGCAAAGCGACCGCATCTCCTTGACGAGCACGTTGAAGCTTTCGGGAATGCCGGATTCGAAAGCATCGTCGCCGCGCACGATCAATTCATAAACCTTGGTGCGGCCTGCCACGTCATCGGATTTCAAGGTCAGCATCTCCTGCAGCGTATAGGCCGCGCCATAAGCCTCGAGCGCCCAAACCTCCATCTCGCCGAAACGCTGGCCGCCGAATTGCGCCTTGCCGCCGAGCGGCTGTTGGGTGACGAGACTGTAGGGGCCGATCGAACGCGCGTGGATCTTGTCGTCGACGAGGTGATGCAGCTTCAGCATATAGATATAGCCGACGGTCACCGCGCGGTCGAAAGCTTCGCCGGTGCGTCCGTCGTAGAGAATGACCTGGCCCGAGCGGTCTAGACCCGCCCGCTCCAGCATTTCGACGATGTCCTTTTCACGCGCGCCGTCGAAGACCGGCGTCGCGACCGGCACACCGCGGCGGAGATTTTCGCCGAGCTCGACCACGGCCTCATCGTCGAGTTCCATGATCTCTGACTTGGCTTCATAAATTTCGATGAGCTTGTCGCGTAACGGTTTCGTGTTCTTGTCCCGCAAATAGGCATTCACCGTGTCGCCGACCTGCTTGCCAAGACCGGCGCAGGCCCAGCCGAGATGGGTTTCGAGGATCTGTCCGACATTCATGCGGGACGGCACGCCGAGCGGATTCAAGACGATATCGACCGGCTGCCCATCGGCGAGGAAGGGCATATCCTCCTGCGGCACGATCTTGGAAACGACGCCCTTGTTGCCATGCCGTCCCGCCATCTTGTCGCCGGGCTGGATCTTGCGCTTCACCGCGACGAAAACCTTCACCATCTTCATGACGCCCGGCGGCAATTCATCGCCGCGCTGCAACTTTTCGACCTTGTCGAGAAAGCGGCTCTCAAGGGCTTTCTTGGCCTCGTCATACTGCCTGCGCATTGCTTCGAGCTCGGCCATCGTCTTGTCGTTCTCGATCGCGAAGATCCACCATTGCGAGCGGGGATAGTCCTCGACGATTTCCCTGGTAAGCTTGGTATCCCGCTTAAATCCCTTCGGTCCGGCGATAGCCTTCTTGTCCACGAGAACGTCGATGAGACGCGCATAGACGTTCCGATCGAGGATCGCTAGCTCATCGTCGCGGTCCTTCGCGAGACGCTCGATTTCCTCGCGTTCGATCGCTTGGGCACGCTCGTCCTTGTCAACGCCATGCCGGTTGAAGACGCGCACCTCGACGATCGTGCCCTGCACGCCCGGCGGCACCCGCAAGGACGTATCGCGGACATCCGATGCCTTCTCGCCGAAGATCGCGCGCAAAAGCTTTTCTTCCGGAGTCATCGGGCTCTCGCCCTTCGGGGTGATCTTCCCGACCAAAATATCGCCCGCCTGGACCTCGGCGCCGATATAGACGATTCCGGCCTCGTCGAGATTCTTCAAGACCTCTTCCGATACATTTGGAATATCGCGGGTGATTTCCTCCGGACCGAGCTTGGTGTCGCGCGCCATCACCTCGAATTCGTCGATATGAATCGAGGTATAAACATCGTCCTTGACAATTCGCTCGTTGAGAAGGATCGAATCCTCGAAATTATAACCGTTCCAGGGCATGAAGGCGACGAGGACATTGCGGCCAAGCGCCAGATCTCCGAGATCGGTCGACGGTCCGTCGGCGATGATGTCGCCGTTGCGCACGTAGTCGCCGACCCGCACCAGCGGCTTTTGGTTGATGCAGGTCGACTGATTCGAGCGCTGGAACTTCATCATCCGGTAGATATCGACCCCGGGCTTGCCGGCGTCGGTTTCCTCGGTTGCCCGGACCACGATGCGCGTCGCATCGACCTGGTCGACAAAACCGGTCCGCCGCGCCGCGATGGCGGCGCCGGAATCCCGCGCGACGACGGACTCCATGCCGGTCCCTACAAGCGGAGCGTCGGATCTGACGAGCGGCACGGCCTGACGTTGCATGTTGGAGCCCATGAGCGCCCGGTTCGCATCGTCGTTCTCGAGGAACGGGATCAAGGCGGCGGCGACCGAAACGAGCTGCTTTGGCGAAACATCCATGAAATCGACGCGCTCGCGCGGAACCATGACGACATCGCCGGCGTGCCGGCAGACGACAAGATCCTCGGTCAGCGCCCGCCGAGCGTCGACCGGCGCATTCGCCTGCGCGACGTTATATTTGGCTTCCTCCATCGCCGAAAGATAAACCACCTCGTCGGTCACCAGGCTATCCTTGATGCGCCGGTAGGGGGCTTCGATGAACCCATATTTGTTGACCCGCGCGAACGTCGCGAGCGAATTGATGAGACCGATATTCGGTCCTTCCGGCGTTTCGATCGGGCAGATGCGCCCGTAATGCGTCGGATGCACGTCGCGCACCTCGAAACCCGCCCGCTCGCGGGTGAGACCGCCGGGACCCAGCGCCGATAGCCGCCGCTTATGGGTAATCTCGGACAACGGATTGGTCTGATCCATGAACTGCGACAATTGCGACGACCCGAAGAACTCGCGCACCGCCGCCGCGGCGGGCTTGGCATTGATCAGATCCTGCGGCATGACCGTATCAATGTCGACGGAGGACATTCGCTCCTTGATCGCTCTCTCCATCCGCAACAGGCCCAGCCGGTACTGGTTCTCCATGAGTTCGCCGACCGAGCGGACACGGCGGTTGCCAAGATGGTCGATGTCGTCGATTTCACCGCGTCCGTCGCGCAGGTCGACAAGCGCCCGCATGACCGCGACGATATCTTCCTTGCGCAACGTGCGCACCGTATCCGCCGCGTCGAGATCCATGCGCATGTTCATCTTGACCCGGCCGACCGCCGAGAGATCGTAGCGCTCCGGATCGAAAAACAGCGAACGGAACATCGCCTCCGCCGTTTCAAGCGTCGGCGGTTCGCCGGGACGCATGACACGGTAGATATCGAACAACGCTTCCTCGCGCGAGCTATTCTTGTCGACGGCGAGCGTATTGCGAATGTAGGGACCGATATTGACATGATCGATGTCCAGCACCGGCAACTTAGCGAAGCCGGCGTCGATCAGCAGCGCCAGGGATTTGGCGGTGATCTCATCGCCGGCTTCGGCAAAGATTTCGCCGGTCGCCGGGTTATAAAGATCGGAGGCGATATATTGCCCATGCAGATCCTCATCCTGCGCGCGCAGGAATTTGACCCCTCGTTCGGCAAGCAGACGCCCGGTGCGGACGGTAAGTTTCTTGCCCGCTTCGAGAACCACCTCGCCGGTGTCGGCGTCGAGAAGATCGAGAGCGGCCTTCATGCCTTTCATGCGATCAGGGTCGAAAGGCAGACGCCACCCGTCGCTATCCCGCGCAAAAGTGATCGTGTTATAAAAAATCGAGAGAATCTCCTCGCCGTCCATCCCGAGGGCGTAAAGGATCGACGTCGCCGGAATTTTCCGGCGCCGGTCGATGCGGGCATGGACGATGTCCTTGGCGTCGAACTCGATATCGAGCCAGGAGCCGCGATAAGGAATGATCCGGGCCGCGAACAGAAGCTTGCCGGAAGAATGGCTTTTGCCTTTGTCGTGATCGAAAAACACCCCCGGCGAACGGTGCATTTGCGAAACGATGACCCTCTCGGTTCCGTTGACGATGAACGTGCCGTTCATCGTCATCAAGGGCATGTCTCCCATATAGACATCCTGCTCCTTGATGTCCTTGACCGACCTTGCCGCGGTGTCGGGATCGACATCGAATACGATCAGGCGCAAGGTTACTTTGAGCGGCGCGGAGAAGGTCATGCCGCGCTGGCGGCATTCGTCGACGTCATATTTCGGCGGCTCAAACTCATATTTGACAAATTCGAGCAGCGCCGCGTTGGAAAAATCCGAAATCGGGAAAACCGATTTGAAAACCGCTTGCAGCCCTTCGTCCGGACGCCCGCCTCGCGGCTCGTCGACGAGCAGGAACTGGTCATAGGATGCCTTTTGAACTTCGATCAAATTCGGCATTTCCGCCACCTCGCGGAGATGCCCGAAAAATTTGCGGATACGCTTACGGCCGGTGAACGTCTGCGCCATATTATGAGCCATATTATGAGCCATTTCGCTCCTCGCACCTCGTGTAAACAACGATTTTCTCGAGCGGAAATTCGCTAGACCCGCGTCCAGCCGGGGCGCCGAAGGCGCGGGACTTTCTCAGCCAAACGTTCACGGTGAAATACCGCGAATAGATTCGATAAGTGTCCAGACTTATTTCGTTAACAAAGCAATCAATGTTTCAGCACGGCCGCGACGGCCTCAATCTTCGCCGAGACCGCCGCCTTGCCAAACATCAAACCGCCGAAGCGGCAAAGCCGCGATCACTTGAACTCCACCTTGGCGCCCGCTTTTTCAAGCGCCGCCCTGATCTTTTCGGCTTCCTCCTTGGTCACGCCTTCCTTGACGGGCTTGGGCGCGGCTTCGACGAGATCCTTTGCCTCCTTCAAGCCAAGTCCGGTCACCGCGCGTACTTCCTTGATGACTTCGATTTTCTTGGCGCCGATCGCCGCGAGGATCACGGTGAATTCGGTCTGCTCCTCCGCCGGTGCCGCCGCCGCGCCGGCCGCCGGTCCCGCGGCGACGGTGACGGCCGCGGCCGCGGACACGCCCCATTTTTCTTCCAGCAGCTTGGCGAGTTCGGCGGCTTCGAGCACGGTGAGGTTCGACAGGTCCTCGACGATCTTTTCCAGCTTGGCCATTTTCAGTTCCTTCAGTTCAAATCCAAAACGCTTGTAAGTCGCACAAGATGAAGATGTCAGGCGGCATCTTTTCCGGCGTAGGCCGCGAAAACGCGCGCGAGCTTGCCGGCCGGCGCGGTTGTTAGCCGCGCGAGCCTCGCCGCCGGTGCCTGGATGAGGCCAACGAGTTTGGCGCGCAGCTCATCCAACGACGGCAGCGTCGCAAGCGAGCGTACGGCATCGACGTTGAGCGCGGTCGCCCCCATGGCGCCGCCAAGGATCACGAGCTTGGCGTGATTCTTGGCAAAAGCCACCGCGGCCTTCGGGGCCGCGACCGGGTCGTCTGAATAGGCGATCAGGGTCGGACCCCGCATCAGCTCCGAAATCGACGCGGCCTCCGTGCCTTGAAGAGCGATCTTGACGAGACGATTCTTGGCGACCCGCACCGTGGCTCCAGCCGCGCACATCTGCTTGCGCAGAGCTTGCATTTGTACCACGCTCAGGCCGGAATAATGCGCGACCACCACCACCGATGTCGTTTTGAAGACATCGGTCAATGAAGCGACGCATTGTTTCTTTTCCGCTCTGTCCACAGTGTGTCTCCTTGGGCGGGCACGGACTTTAGGAATTCCGGCCCGCGGGCAGCATCTGCCGCCAGTTTAACGCGGCGGGCGAACCACCCGCCGAGGCGACGCCGCGCCTGGCCCCGGAACGGACTAGCCGCGCCGGACAGAGGGATAAAACCGAGGGAAGCGAAAAGGCGAAGCCTTGCCGCGATCAAAACTTGTTGTTGCCCCGTCCATGCCGCACCGGATCGCGTCGCCGGCAAAACCGAATCGGCGCTCAAGGAATTAAGCTTGAATCCGACCAAGACAGGATGCCTTCTCGATCCGGCGGTCACGGACAAGACAAGGCCGGAAGGGACAGGCGTCAACCGCCTATCCTCCAGCCTTATCCACCGCGTCGCGAAAACCCCTTCGCCGGAAGCGAAACCCGCCGCCACCCCGCCATCGCGGAAACTTCATTGATGCACGGCCGCTAGTTCCGATCGGCCCCGAACCTTCTATTTAAACCGAACGATCGCTCATGCCAAGGCCCAAAATGCAAATTTCGCGCAGCCGCGAACGAACGGTTCAGACCGTAAGCGTCGCTGGATCGACCTTGACCCCAGGACCCATGGTCGAGGAAATCGCGACACGTTGAATATAGGTGCCCTTGGCGCCCGGAGGCTTGGCCTTGGCCACCCCATCCACGAATGCAACGATGTTTTCGACAAGTCTCTCCCGCGCGAAGGAGGCTTTACCCACGCTGCCTTGGATGATCCCGGCTTTTTCGACGCGAAACTCCACCGCCCCGCCCTTCGAGGCCTTGACCGCGCCGGCGATGTCCATGGTCACGGTGCCGACCTTCGGATTGGGCATCAGGCCGCGCGGACCCAAAACCTTGCCGAGCCTGCCGACGAGAGGCATCATGTCCGGCGTGGCAATGCACCGGTCGAAGGCGATGGTGCCGCCTTGGACGGTCGAAACCAGGTCCTCCGCACCCACGACGTCCGCCCCCGCCGCCCTGGCCTCGTCGGCCTTGGCGCCGCGCGCGAACACCGCCACACGCAGGGTGCGCCCGGTTCCGTTCGGGAGATTGACCACGCCGCGCACCATCTGATCGGCGTGCTTGGGGTCGACCCCGAGATTCATCGCGATCTCGACGGTCTCGTCGAACTTTGCATTGGCGCGCGCCATGACGAGTTCGACTGCCTCGGCGACCGGATAGAGCTTGATCCGGTCAATTCCCTCGCGCGCCTTGCGCACGCGTTTCCCAACATGTGCCATCGCCCTACCCCACTATCTCAAGGCCCATGGAACGGGCAGAGCCCTCGATCATCCGCACCGCCGCTTCGACCGAGGCGCAATTGAGATCGGGCAATTTTTTCTCGGCGATCTCCCGTATCTGCGCTGTCGTGATCTTGCCGGCAAAACCGCGGCCGGCGGTTTTCGAGCCCGCCTGAATGCCCGACGCCTTCTTTAAAAAAAAGGAAACCGGCGGCAACTTCATCTCGAAAGTGAAGGAGCGGTCGTGGAAGGCGGTGATGACGACCGGGATCGGGGTCCCTTTTTCCATCTGCGCCGTCCTGGCGTTGAAGGCCTTGCAAAATTCCATGATGTTCAAGCCGCGCTGCCCCAGCGCGGGACCGATCGGAGGCGAAGGATTGGCCGCCCCGGCCGGCACCTGAAGCTTCACGTAACCCGTGATCTTCTTTGCCATTGCCCTACTCCAAGACAATGCCGGCGCGGTGGCGCGGCGGTTGCGGTCGTGGTCCGACACGGACGCCGGCTGGGACGGCGGACCGGTCTCCCACGTCTCGTCTCACAGGTTCATCCCGTCGGTTGCAAAGCGCGACCCATGGTGCCTTTCTCAAATCCCTATATCCCGCCCTTATCCCCAATTTTCCCCCTGCCCCGGCAGCAAATGCTCAGACCTTTTCGACCTGCGCATATTCCAGTTCCACCGGCGTCGCGCGGCCGAAGATCGAAACCGCGACCTTGACCCTGGAACGGCCCTCGTCGATGTCCTCGACGGTCCCGTTGAAGGACGCGAAGGGGCCGTCGGCGACCCGCACCGTCTCGCCAATCTCAAACGAGATCGACGCCTTAGGCCGTTCGACACCTGCGGCGACCTGCCCTTTGATGCGTTCCGCTTCGGTATCGGGAATCGGCATCGGCTTCTTGTCGGCGCCTAAAAATCCGGTGACCTTCGGGGTGTTTTTAATCAGATGGTAGACATCGTCGGAAAGAGTGCATTTGACCAGCACATAGCCGGGAAAGAATTTGCGTTCCGAATTGATCTTACGGCCGCGGCGAATTTCGACGATATGCTCGGTCGGGACGAGAATTTCCTCGAATTGGCTCGAGAGACCACGCTGGGCCGCCTGCTCCTTGATGGATTCGGCGACCTTTTTCTCGAAATTCGAATAGGCGTGAACGATGTACCAGCGCATGCTCATCGGGACAACTTCAAACCTCGTTTACGAAAACCCTGCGCCCGAGCGTGACTTGCGCAAGCGAAAACGCTGGATCACGCGGAAAGAATGATCACATTCACTCAAATGAACAACTTCCTAACCGTGCTCCTTAATTCTGTTTCCTGGCGCAAACCGGTATCCGCCGCGCGCAAACATGCCCTAGTGACCAAAACTCAGAATGGCGCTGACGATGAAGCGCAGCGCCTGATCCACCGCGACGAAAAAAAGGCTGGCGAGCAGGACCATGAAAATAACAAGCCCCGTCGTGATCAGGGTTTCGCGGCGCGTCGGCCACGTCACCTTGGCGCCCTCGGCGCGGACCTCTTGAAGGAATTCCAAAGGGTTAGTCATTTCTTTGGTGTGCCGTTCATTTCAAGATTGCATGTAGCAGTGCCTCACCCATTCAAGACCACGAAAAGAGGAAATCCGATAACCGGCAAAAGGCATCGCCAAAAAATCAGGGCGCGGAACCCGAAGGCCACGCGCCACAGTTTCCCCTTATAATCAATCGCGCGCGGAACGCAAATTCAATTTTTCGACTTACTGCAACGCCACGCACGCACGCGCTCAAAACCCGGCGGTAAGGACGTGGACTGGCGGTAGGACTTGGAGATGTGACGCCAATGACGGGCGCCGGAACAAACCGTACCAAGCCAAGCCGCGGCGGCGGTCCGGCAATGATCCTGGTGCGCCCGCAACTCGCGGTCAACATCGGCATGTGCGCGCGGGCGATGGCCAATTTCGGGTTGACGGATCTCCGTCTCGTATCGCCCCGCGAGGGCTGGCCCCGGTCCGGCGCTTATCGAAAAGGCGCCCATGCCGCCGCCGCTGGCGCCGTGCATCTGCTCGAAGCCGCGAGGCTGTTTGAAACGGTCGAAGCCGCGATGCTCGACCTCAATTTCGTTTGGGCGACCACCGCCCGTGAGCGGGGCCAGCACAAGCAGATTTTGACGCCCGCCGAAGCGATGCCGGAATCTGCGCGCAAAATCGCGAACGGCGAAAAACATGGCGTGCTGTTTGGACCCGAGCGCACCGGACTTGCCAATGACGAAGTGGCGTTGGCCGATGCGATCATCACCTTTCCGGTCAATCCCGCTTATGCCTCGCTCAATCTGGCACAAGCGGTGCTCTTGACCGGGTACGAGTGGGCGCGCGCCGCGACGGATGCCAGGGCGCCGTTCTCCATGGTCCAGCGCTCGCCCGCCGCGCCGCGCGAAATGGTATTGTCTTTTTTCGCTTATCTCGAGGGCGAACTCGAGCGCGACGGCTTCTTCCGTCCCGCCGGCAAGCAGCCGGTCATGCGGCGCAACCTGCGTAATATGTTCCATCGCATGCGGCTCACCGAGCAGGACGTGCGCACCCTGCGCGGCATGATCGTGCGTCTCGTTGAAGGGCCGCGGGCCGGTGCCGCGCCGGACAAAATGCGCCCGGGAGGCGAGGCCACCCCGTCCCCGGGTTCCAGTGATTCGTTGGCCCGGGATGAAGGATGAATCAGGCGTCCGGATTGGACAACCGGCCGGCTTCAAATGGGTTGAAGCTTGGGTTTGCCGCGGGCGTCGATCAATATCGAGACCGCGACTTCGCGCAAACGCCGAGGAGCGGAATTGCGGCCGCGCCGTTGGCCGGTCCATCGAAGACACGAAGGAACGCCGATGCGATCGTTGCGCAAGGCGGCCACGAAAGGCGGTTCGCTTCCGGCTGGCTCCCCCCCAATCCTCGAACTGCCCGATTACCGCGTCCCGTGGCCCAAAGTGCCGCGTTCCTCCAACAGCCTCGCGATCGCGGCGCGCAGCTCGGCGACGCCTTCGCCACTGCGCGAGGAGGTGAAGATCGCCTCCGGAAACGCGGCGGGACGTTTGTTCACGAGGGTGAGCGCGGCGGCGAGGCGGCCTTCCCGCTCGGCGGCTTTCACTTCGTCCCGCTTCGTCAAGACGATCTGATAGGACATCGCGGATCGATCGAGAAAATCCAGCATCTCGATGTCGATCGGTTTTGCGCCATGACGGCCATCGATGAGAAGAAACACCCGCAGCAACGGCACCCGGCCGCGCAAGAAATCCCCCATCAGCCGGGTCCAGGACGCGGTCTTTTCCTTCGATGCCGCCGCATGGCCATAGCCGGGCATGTCGATCAGGCGCAATGTCGCGGTTTCTCCATCGCCGCCAAGCACGAAAAAATTAAGTTCGCGCGTGCATCCCGGCGTATGCGATGTCCGCGCCAGCGTTTTGCGATTGGTCAACGCATTGAGGAGCGAGGATTTTCCCACGTTGGACCGCCCGGCAAAGGCGATCTCAGGCGGGCCCGGCGGCGGCAATTGGGCGGCGTTCGCCGCTGCCCAGAGAAACGCACATTCCCCCCCGAAAAGCTTGCGTCCCAATTCGGCAAAGTGAAGGGGGACACACGCCAGATCCTTCACGGCCGGCGAGCCCGCCAACTCAGGTTGTCGCTTTCTTGCGGAACAGGCCGGTTAAATTGTCCCAGAGTTCGATCTTGACGCCGGCCCGTTTCATGATCGCCGTCTGCTGGATGACCGACAAAGTATTATTCCAACTCCAATAAATGACTAGGCCGGAGGCGAAGTTGCCGAGCGTGAACGTGAAGATGACCGGCATCCAGGTGAACACCTGCTTTTGCATCGGATCGGTTGGTTCCGGATTGACCTTCATCTGAATGAACATTGTAATGCCCATGATGAGGGGCCAAGCGCCAATCGCGAGGTAGGGGCCGAACACCGGTATCTGAGTTGGATCGAAGGGGATGAGACCGAACAGATTGAAGACATTCGTCGGGTCGCGCTGCGAAAGATCCTTGATCCAGCCGAAAAACGGCGCCTGCCGCATCTCGATCGTGATGACGAGGGTTTTATAGAGCGCGAAGAAGACCGGAAGCTGAATCAGCACCGGCAAGCAGCCCGACAAGGGATTGATCTTTTCGCGCTTGTAAAGCGCCATGATTTCCGCCTGCTGCTTGGGCTTGTCGTCGGGAAAGCGGTCTTTGATCGCGGTGATCTGCGGCTGCACCGACTTCATCTTGGCCATCGCGCGATAGCTCCGGTTGGCGAGCGGGAAAAAGACTCCCTTGACCAGAACCGTGATGCACAAGATCGCGACGCCGAAATTGCCGACGAACCTGTAAATGAGGTCGAGCAAGCGGAACATCGGCCTGGTGATAAAATAAAACCAGCCCCAGTCGATCAGAAGATCGAACTTCTTGATCCCCAAATTGGCCTGATATTTGTCGAGCGTCGCGGTCTCCTTGGCGCCCGCGAAGACCCTGGACGTGAATTCGCTCGAAGCGCCCGGCGCAAGCGTTCGCCCTTCCGTTCCGGCAAAACCAGCCTGATAAATCACCGGAGCGCCGCCGGATCCGGAATAGCTTGCCTCGACAGCCGTGCCCTGGTCCGGAATGACCACCGCGGCCCAATATTTGTCGGTGAGGCCTAGCCAGCCCCCGGTACCCGCGAAGCTCTTCGTTGCATGATCTTCCTTTTCGATCTTGTTGTACCTGATCTCCTGCACGCCGGACTCGCCAATGACCCCGACGAACCCTTCGTGCACTCTATAAAAGCCGGTCGTCACTGGCATGCCGTGGCGCTTGACGAAGGCATAGGGGTGCAGCGTAACCGCCTGTGTGGACTTGTTCTCGACGCTGTCGGTCACCGTAAACATGTAACGGTCATCCACCGCGATTTTGCGGCGAAACACGAGGCCCCGGCCATTGTCGTAGGTGAGCGTCACCGGCGATGTTTCCGTCAGCGTATCATGATCGGCTTGCCACAACGTATCGGGCCCGGGCAGGACGAGATTCGCGCCGGGATCGGCGATGAAGCCCGCCTCGGCATAATAAGGCCACGGCGAACCCGCGGGCGAGAGCAAAACGATGTTCGGACTGTTGGGATCTACCGTCTCGCGGTAGTCCTTAAACGACACGTCGTCGATGCGCCCGCCCTTGAGCGCGATCGATCCGTAGATCGCGGGCGCGTCGAGTTTGACCCTAGGGCTTTCGGCCAAGGCGTCGGCACGGCTCTTTTGCGGCGCCGAGGGCTCGGCCGGCTCCGGCGCGCTCACACCGGACGCTCGCGAACGCGTGGGTTGGGAATTCGCTTGCGGCCCCGGCTGCGCCCCAGGAACTGCGCGCGCGTGCATTTCAGCTTGGGTCTGCCGCTCCTTGTCGAGATGCGGCCGGGAATAAAACGCGTCCCACCCAAGAACGACGAGCAGCGACAGGCAGGTCGCTACCATGATATTTCTGGTTTCCTTGGTCATCCCTTGGGCTTTCTGCCTTTTGAACTCTGTCGGCGCGCCTCGTCCGCGTCGCTGGCAGCGCGGCCTTCCCTGTCATTGTCCCGGCGGACGGGCGGCTGGTTTTTCCGGGCAGCGATCTTGCCGAGCGCCCGGATTAGTTCCCCCTGCAAGGCCAGGAAAGGCATGCCGAGCGCCTCGGGACGCGCGAGGATTACATAATCATGGCCTGGCCGCGCCGGAAGAGGGTCAAGTAGCCGCAACGCTTCCTTGAGACGGCGGCGGATCCGGTTGCGCCGGACGGCGCCGCCGGATTGTTTGGTTACAGTGAAACCAAACCGCGGCCGGGCCTCCGCGCAAGGAAAAACTTCCGTTGCGATGCCGGTTTGAGCTGGCCGGGTTTCGGCGCCAAAAGTGTTTGGATCGCCCGGCGCGCGGTCCATCGTCTCGGATGGGATCGGGCGCGGCGCCGCTTGTAAAGTCAATCCGTGCGCGAAAAACCGCATTCCCTTCGCCGCGCGCAGGAAGTCAGCTCTTCGTCGCAACCGTTCCGGCGCCGCCACGGCGTTTCCATGCGTTTGGTCCAAGGGCTTCGCCGGGACCCGGGATGAAAATGCGGTCGCGGCTTGGGCGCCGCGCCCGGCGCGCGGCTTTCCCATGGAGTTAAATCCCACCGGAGTGAAAGACCGCCAATTTTTTTCCGCCAAGTCTTTTTTCCTGCCAAGACTTTTTTTCACGCCACTTCTGCGGCGAACGCTGGTTGGCCGGACGGCCGATTTGCGTGACCGCCCCGTCCCGCCGGCACGCCGCGATCCCCACGCTAGGAGAGAATTGTGAAGCGAAGCGGATACCACCGGGAAACCGCTGGATCGAAACCCTGGAGCATTCCGGTGTTTCATGGAAACATCGAAAGGTACTAAAACCTATCGTCGAAGGATTTCACGCGGACAGCCGTTTGCGGCCGCGCGCGCGCCGCGCCGCGATAACCTTGCGGCCACCCACGGTCGCCATCCGGGCACGAAACCCGTGCCGGCGCTTGCGCACAATTTTGCTTGGTTGATAGGTCCGCTTCACCGCGCCGCTCCAATGCCAGTCCCAATAACGCAATAAACGCCGCCCCGGCAAGCCCCAAAATTTTTGGGCCAAGCCAGCACGGCGATTCCTTCCGCCAAACGGAGGCGGCGCGGTCTGGCACCCCTAACCCCCTTCAATGAGGAGCGAGAAACGGCACCACCAAGCCCGCATTTTCGCCCCTTATAAAGGCAACCTGCAAACCAAGTCAATTCGGGGTAGTGTCTCAGTTTGAAATTGATCGAGCCAAAAAATAGATCGCCGAATCACCAGCTAGGAAGCATAGGCCGATCGTGAGGACTACGGCTACTACGTTCACTAATTTTACGGCGGTTGAACAGTCATCATCGCTGAACCTCGCCGTGAACGACTGTCTGAATAACCAGACAAACCCGATCGTGCAAGCTGCGGCCCAGATCAGCACGCGCCAGTAAGGCCCGTTTATGTAACCATAGTAAATCGGGCCGACGACAGACAGCGCGACTGGTAATGCCATGCTGAGAAGGACGACAAGGACGACATGCCCACCGGTCCTAAAGACATCCATTTCAGTCGTCCTTCTGGGCCTGATTCAGACACCAGCTGCAAAGCTTCGTCGAGAAATAGGTTTCTCGTTCTTCGTAGGGTGGTGTGCTCCCGCATCGTTCGCAGCAATACCCCTTATCGCGGGCTACGGCCTCCCAACGATCCGCCGCTTCTTCCATATCGTCTTTGTTCTCAAGCATTCCCATCTCCAGGCCTTGCGCCAAGTATAGCATGGGATATCGGGGCGCGACGAGGGCGCGTCAAGCTCCTCGAAATTCAAACTGAGACGCAACTCAATTCGGGCAAACAGGCTAGCCATGGCCCGAAAACAGACGCCCGCCCGGCCGCGCGGGGCGAACCATGGGCGAAAATCATGCCCTGGCCCGCAACGTGCAAGAAAGCGTCCATAAAACCCATGGAGCTTCGTTGAGCCGGGATCTGCGCATTGCCGTCGTCGACAGGAATCCGTTGCGCGCCGCCATCATCGAGGAAGGCTTGCGCGCGGCCGGGCACATGGGCGTGGTGCCGATCGACGACACGGCGGAGCTGCTCGACCGCATCCGGGCGATCGATCCCGACGTCATCCTCATCGATCTCGAAAGCCCTAGCCGCGACGTTCTCGAACAAATGTTCATGGTGAGCCGTTCGGTCGCGCGGCCCGTCGCCATGTTCGTCGACCGGTCCGACGGCGCGACGATCGACGCCGCGATCGATGCCGGAGTCTCGGCCTATATCGTCGACGGCCTCCGCAAGGACCGCGTGAAGCCGATTCTCGACATGACGATCAGCCGTTTCAATGCCTTCGCCAAGCTCAAGAAAGAGCTTGAAACGGCGAAGGCGCAGCTCGACGACCGCAAGGCAATCGACCGCGCCAAGGTGCTGGTCATGCGCGCCAAGGCTATTCCGGAGGAACAGGCCTATGCCCTGATGCGCCATGTCGCGATGAACGAAAACAAGAAGATCGCCGAGGTTGCCCGTTCCATCATCACCGCCGCGGAGCTGTTGCGATGACGAAAAGGCTGCGCATCGGATATGTGCCGCTGACCGACGCGGCGCTGCTCCACGTGGCGAAAGCCCAGCATTTCGCCGCCGCGCGGGGCGTCGAGATCGAACTCGTGGCCGACTCCTCCTGGGCCAATATCCGCGACAAGCTCATGGCCGGCCATTTCGATGCGGCGCACATGCTGGCGCCAGCCGCCATCGCGGTCTCGCTCGGGATTGGTCAACTCGAGGCCCCGCTGGTGGCGCCGGTGGCGCTCGGGCTCAACGGCAACGCGATCACCGTCTCGCAAGCGCTGTTCGAAGCCTTGCTGCAAGAAGCGCAAGGCGAGGTTGCCGATCCCCGCGTCACCGCCAAGGCGCTTGCCAGGATCGTGGCAAGACGCCGCGCGGCGGGGCAAGCCCCCTTGACATTCGGCCACGTGTTTCCCTTTTCCAGTCATCATTACCAATTGCGGCTATGGATGCGGGCTGGCGATCTCGACCCCGACGAGGACGTGAGACTCGTTGTCGTGCCGCCGCCGTTCATGGTCTGGACCCTGCGCAAGGGCCAGTTGGACGGGTTTTGCGTCGGCGCGCCATGGAATTCGCTGGCGGTCGCGGCCGGCGCCGGGACCATCCTCCATCAAGGGCCGGACATTGTCCGCGACTGCCCGGAAAAGGTCCTGGCCTTCCGGGCCGATTGGGCGCGGTCGCGTGGGGACGACGTCCGCGCCCTCGCGGGAGCCGTCGGCGACGCGTCGCGCTGGGCGGCGGCACCGGGCAACCGGAACGCCCTGCGGACGCTGCTCACGAGCACGGCTTGGCAAGACGTGAGCCCCTTGACGATCGAAAGGGTCCTTGCCGATCCGGCCTCCACCTCCGGCCCCGCCGTCGCGGAAACCGGGCTACGGCTCGACGAAGACGCGATCAAGGCCGATCCCGCCCAGGCGCTGTGGCTCTACGCCCAGATGGTGGCGGCCGGCCAGACCGTCTATTCGCAGGTCCAGGCCGAAGCCGCCGCCGCCGTCTACGCGCCGGAACTCGGGCCGTCGATTTCGCGGCCCGCCGCCACTCCGGTTGCATTCGACGGCCCCGCGTTTTCGCCAAACGATATTGCTTCTTACCTCGTGGCATTGAACGCCGGGCGCCCAAGCTGATCGGCGCGTGCGTCGCACAATACATGCGCAGCGCGGGCGGCGGTTTGGCGGATTGTCGTGCAATAATCTCATAAGCAGCATGGCAGACGGAACGCCGCGGGACGCCCGCAAGAGGGGTAACGCCGCGCGGCAAACTTGGCACATGGGTTGCGTATAAGCTTAAAGGACCGGCTCCCTACGGTCCTTCTCCGGGTCCAACGACGGGCCTGGGCATCCAGCAATGCCGCTGACCGGCCTTCACCATCGTGTGGAGGTCCGCGAGCGGCTTTTTTTTTCGAATTGGAGCTTGCGCATGAACGGAAAATCCCTGGCCGGCGCAGTCGGCCTGACGCGCCTCAACCAACCGCGGATCGTGTCTGCCGGAAATGAGAAGGACGATTGCGGCGGCCAGCCAAACGCGCGCCCGCTCGGCAGCTATCGCCATGCCTTTGCCATTGCCATTGGGCTCGCGTTGCCCGGACTGGGGCAGATCGCACGTGCCGCGGACGCATTGCCACTACCGCAAGCTGCCCAAAGCGGCGACGCGGCGCAGGATGTGACGGACTATTTCGCAGAATGGTCCGATCGCGTGAAGGCGACCCAAGCGGATCAACCTTCCTGGGCCGCGCCGCTGAACACCGTTACACCCCTGCTCAAGGAATTCGTTCAATATAGCCAAGCCTTTCAGTCCCTGCCGAACGGCGCCAACCTCGATATCTATAACGGCGGCTCGCCAGGCGCGGGAATCCATCTTATCCCCGATTACTATAACGAGGTATTCATCGGCACGCCTACGGAGCAGGTGCGAACGAACAAGCAACCGGCGACCGGCTTGGTCGACATGCCGTTTTTACTTATTAAGACGCGGCTGGCATCCGCCAACGAAGAGAACGGCGATTACGTCGTCACCGCCTATCTCGCTGGACAGGCGCCGATCGGCATCAAGCCATTTACGAACAGTGCCTACTATATCACCCCGACGATCGCCGCCGGAAAGGGCTGGGGCGATTTCGACATCCAGGCAACCGTTGGCACGCCCTGGCCGACGAGCAATTACAACACACTCGGCACACAGCTCGCGACCAATGCCGCCTTCCAATATCATCTTTTCGAATATCTCTGGCCGGAAATCGAGCTGAACGACACCTATTGGTTCAACGGCCCGCGCGGCGGCATGAACCAGCTTTTCCTTAGCCCCAACGTCATCATTGGCCCCTATCCGATCCCCGGCACTAGCGTGACGGCATCCCTGCTTGTTGGCTACCAGACAGCGCTGACGCCGCATCCGGAGATCTTGAACCCGATCACGCCAATGTACAATCACAGTTGGCAGATCGCGGCGCGGCTGTTCTTCTGATGGATTTGAAGACGGGCCAGAGACGCCGCAACCCTCGCGGCATTGAAAGCCGGCGCCCAAGCTGATCGGCGCGTGCGTTGCACAATAAGTACGCAGCGCGCGCAATATTTCGGCAAACTGGCGCCCGCTATTCGCTAGCTGGCGCGAAAACGGGAGGGCCGGGGGCCGTCGCGGGAAGTGAAAACGGCGTCCTTCATGCTTGGCACGGAGCTTGCTTAAAAGTCTTGGTGGATCTGCTCCCTACGGTCCTCCCGGGTCCAACGAAGGGCCCAGCATCCAGCAACGCCGCTGACTGACCGTCACACACGTGGGGGTCCGCCAGCGGCTTTTTTTGCGCACCCCTAATCAAGGGGCGCGGAGTGATGGAGTTTGCGCTTGAATGCCAAAACCTCGACCGCCGCGGCCGGACCGGCACGCCGGCCGCTGCCCGGTTCGACCGCCAGCGTCGCCGGCGCCAGAGTTCTGATGGCTGCCGCGCAGAGCGTCTTCCTGAGCGGCCACGTCAGCGCTGGGTTTGATTTTTGAGAGGGCGTTGAGATGCGGCGGACGGCAGACATAAGGTCCAGTCAGATTCTGTGCATGAGCACATTGGCCTTCGCCGCGTGCTTTGCTGTCTGGACAATCTTCTCGATCATTGGGATCGCTATAAAAGGCGAGCTCGGCCTCAACGAAACAGGTTTCGGCCTGCTGATCGCAACCCCGGTCTTGACTGGGTCGCTCTTCCGCATGCCGCTCGGCATATGGTCCGATCGTCATGGCGGGCGCCTGGTATTCGTGACGGCGATGCTCGCCTCGGCGATTGCCGCCTTCTTGCTCCCGCTTGCCCACACCTACCCCTTGATGCTGCTAGCCGGGCTCGGCGTGGGTCTAGCGGGCAGCAGTTTTGCCGTCGGGGTATCTTATGTCTCGCGGTGGTATCCAAAAGAGAAGCAAGGCACCGCGCTCGGCATCTTTGGCGTGGGGAATGTGGGCGCCGCGGTCACCACATTCCTTGCCCCGTTTGTGATGGTCGCGTTCGGCTGGCCGGCGGTCGCCCAGGTTTGGGCGACGGCGCTGGCGGTGATGGCCCTCATTTTCTGGTTCACGACGGCCGACGATCCGGTGCAACGCGCGCGCCGCGCCCAGAAGCTCCCGGCAGTGACGCTGCGCCAGCAGCTCGCGCCCCTTGCCAATGCCCAGGTCTGGCGATTTTCGCTCTATTATTTCTTTGTCTTTGGCGGTTTCGTTGCCCTGGCTCTGTGGCTGCCGCGCTTCTACATCGGCGCCTACCATTTGGACGTGAAGACAGCCGGCATATTGGGCGCCGTCTTCTCGATCACGGCTAGCCTAGTTCGCGCCTTTGGCGGGGCGCTGTCCGACCGGATCGGCGCAAGACGGGTGATGTACTGGTGCTTTTGCGGGTGCACGTTGGTCACCTTCATTCTGGCCTGTCCCGCGACCGATTTCGTCATGCACGGCATCCATAACGACCTGGAGTTCAGCTTTGGTCTCGGCGTCGCGCCCTTCGCGGCGCTGACCTTTGTCCTCGGCATTTTCATGGCGCTTGGCAGCGCGGCGGTATTTCGCCACATCCCCGTCTATTACCCGAACCACGTCGGGCCCGTGGGCGGCGTCGTCGGCATGATCGGCGGATTGGGCGGTTTTGTGCTGCCCATCGCCTTCGGCCTGCTGAACGATTGGACCGGGTTCTGGACCAGCTGCTTCATGCTGCTGTTCCTCGTCGTCGCCGGCAACCTCCTGTGGATGCATGCCGCCATTCTTCGCTTGGAGCGCGCCGCCGCCGTCGCGACGGATCGCCCGCTCGAACAAGGCATTGGGGTGAGGGTGACCACATGAGCGAACCTCTCGTTGTCGTCGGAAACGGCATGGCCGCCACCCGCTTCGTCGACGAACTGATGCAGCGCGCGCTCGGCCGCTACAGCGTCATCGTCATCGGAGCCGAGCCGCGGCTCTCCTACAACCGTGTCCTTTTGTCGTCGCTGCTCGCGGGCGAGGTAAGCGAGTCCGCGATCGAATTGAAGCCGCGCGGATGGTGGAACAGGCACGGCGTGACGACGCTCGACGGGCACGCCGTCGCCGCGATCGATCGCCGGGCACGGGTGGTGACGCTCGCCAGCGGCCAGTACTTTACATTTTCGAAGCTCGTGCTCGCGACCGGCTCGCGACCAATAAGATTGCCGAAGCCCGGCATGAAGCTTCAAAACGTCCTCACCTTCCGCGATCTCACCGATGTCGGCGCGATGCGCGCCCTGATGCGCAAGGAGGCACGCGCGGCGGTGATCGGCGGCGGCCTCCTCGGCATCGAGGCTGCCTATGGCCTTGCCAAGGCCGGCGTGAGAGTGACACTTGTCCATTTGATGGACCGCTTGATGGAGCGCCAGCTCGATGATCGCGCGGCCGCCCTTCTCAAGCGCGCGATCGAGGCCGAGGGCATCGAGGTGCTGCTCGGCGCCGACACAAAAAGGGTTTTGGGCGAAGATCGCGCCACGGGACTCGAGCTTTCCTGCGGGCACGTCCTTCCCGCCGATTTCGTGGTCTGCGCGGTTGGCATTAGGCCGAATACACAACTCGCCCATGAAGCGGGGATTGCGGTCAATGGCGGGATCATGGTCGATGACGGGCTCACCACCAGCGACCCGAATATCTTCGCCCTCGGGGAGTGCGCGGAGCATCGCGGCTGTGTCTACGGCCTCGTTGAACCGGCCAACGAACAGGCCAGGATTTTGGCGCGCCGCCTCGCCGGCGACCGGACGGTGGCCTACCTGGGTTCGACGCTCGCGGCGAATTTGAAGGTCTCCGGCGTGAACGTCTTTTCGGCGGGCGAGTTCGTCGAGGGGCCGGGGAGCGATGTCATCACGCTCGAGGATCAAGGCGCGCTGAGCTATAAAAAGCTCGTGATACGCGACGGCAGACTGACCGGCGCCGTACTGTTTGGGGATACGGCGGACGGCCTTTGGTATCTCGATCTGATTCGCTCCGGTGCCGACGTGTCGCATTGGCGCGACGTCCTCGCCTTCGGGCCCGCGCTCGCTTTCCCGCAAGCGGCGTGAGGCCTGCCGATGTCTGGCGACTTCACTCCCGAACAAAAGCGCTATCTCGAAGGGTTCGTTTCCGGCGTCCAGGCGCGGGGAGGCAATGGATTTTTGGGATCCGGCAACCCGCCGCAGCCCGCGCCGGAGCCAACGCCAATGGGTCCCGACGCGCCGCATTTCATGGCCCAGGACGAAGCGATCAAGGCCGGCAAGAAACTCGTCGATCAGGAGAAGTGGAAGCGCGAAGAGCATCCCTTCGATGCATATCACAAGCTGCGCGGCCAGGCTGCGCGCGACGAATATCCGAAGCCGGCCGATAATTTCCGTTGGCGGTTTTACGGTCTCTTCTATGTCGCGCCTGCCCAAAACAGTTACATGTGCCGCCTGCGCATCCCCAACGGCATTCTCTCGCATTGGCAGTTCGCGGGGGTAGCCGGACTCGCCGAAAAATTCGGCGGCGGATACGCCCATGTCACCACCCGCGCCAATCTGCAATTCCGGGAGGTCGCGGCGAAGGACGCGATCCATGTCGTCGAGGCGGTACAGGATTTGGGCCTCACCTCGCGCGGGGCGGGGGCAGACAACATCCGCAATGTGACCGGCGACGCCACGGCGGGCATCGATCCGGGCGCGCTGATCGACACCCGCCCGCACGCCCGCGATTGGCACTTCCACATTTTAAATCAGCGCACGCTCTACGGTCTGCCCCGCAAGTTCAACGTCGCCTTCGACGGCGGCGGCGCGATTCCGACGCTCGAGGATACCAACGACATCGGCTTTCAGGCGGTGGAGGTCGAAGACGGCGCGAGCGTCGCGCCGGGCGTCTGGTTCAAGCTCGTCGTCGGCGGCATCACCGGGCACCGGGATCTGGCGCGCGAGACCGGCGCCGTCGTCAAGCCCGGCGAAACCGCCGAGGTCGCCGACGCGATCGTGCGCGTCTACATCGCCGAGGGAGACCGCACCAACCGCACCAAGGCGAGGCTGAAATATGTGCTCGACCGCTATGTAACCGAGGCGGGCGGTCTGAACGGTTTTCTCGCCAAGGTGGAGCACCAGCTCGGCCGCCCGATTGCGCGCGTGGACGCAAAACACCTCCGGCCGCGCCCGGCGCAAGACCGGCAGGCCCATATTGGCGCGCATCCGCAAAAGCAGCCGGGTCTTTTCTATCTCGGCGTCGTGCTCCCCGTCGGCAAGATGAGCTGCGCGCAAATACGCGCGCTCGCGGCAATTGCCCGCGATCTCGGCGATGGCGATATCCGCCTAACCGTCTGGCAGAACCTTCTGATCTCGGGAATTTCCGAAGGGCGCTTGAAACGGGCCAAAGCGGCGGTGGAAAAGGCGGGCCTCGAATGGCGGGCCTCGTCGATCCGGGCCGGGCTCATAGCCTGCACTGGCTCGCGCGGCTGCCGGTTTTCAGCCGCCGACACCAAGACCCACGCCGAGAACATCGCGGATTGGTGCGAGGCGCGGGTAACCCTCGATCAACCGGTCAATATCCACTTGACCGGCTGCCATCATTCCTGCGCGCAGCATTACATCGGCGACATCGGGCTCGTCGCCGCGCGGGTGAGCGTCAACGAGGAGGGCGATACGGTGGACGGTTATCACATCGTCGCCGGCGGTGGTTTTGGCGCCACGGGCGCGATCGGCCGCGAGATCTTGCGCGACGTGAAAGCACAAGACGCACCGGCGAGAGTTCGAGCATCTGCTCAAGGCCTATCTCTCGCATCGCACCGCCGCCGCCGAAAGCTTTCAAGATTTTTCCGCGCGGCATGACGTTGCCGCGCTCAAGACTTTCGCCGAAGGACAAGACGCATGAACGCCATGTCCCGGCCGCCGCCGGCGGCGCCCATGATTCCGGAAAACGCCCCTTTTTCGCCCGAGCAGCGCGCATGGCTCAATGGATTCTTCGCGGGGCTTCTGTCATCCGGCTCGCAACCCGACACGATCCTTCCCCCGGGGGAGAGCGCGGGGTTTACCGCCACGCTTGCCCCGGCGGCAGCGGCGCCGGGGTTAGAGGATGACGGCGCGCCTTGGCACGATCAAACCTTGCCGCTCGGCGAGCGGATGAAGCTTGCCGGCGGCCGCTCTCTGCGGCGGCGCATGATGGCCGCGATGGGGCAGCAGGACTGCGGTCAATGCGGCTATAATTGCGAGGACTATGCCAACGCCATCGCGGCGCAGGCGGAAGATCGCCTGAACCTCTGCGTGCCCGGCGCCAAGGAAACCGCCCGCATGCTGAAAACCCTCGTCGAGGAAATGGGCGGCGGCGCGACCGACCCGGACGAAGCCAAGGCGAAAGCCGAAGCCAAGGCGGCCGCGAAGGCCCTCGACGCCGATATCCGTCCGGGGCGTTCGCGAAACTCGCCGGCCGAGGTGGTGTTTATCGCGCGCAAAAGGCTCAACCGCGAAGGGTCGGAAAAGGCGACCTATCACATCGAGTTCGATATTTCGAACGCCGGTCTCGATTATGAACCGGGCGACAGTTTCGGCATCTTTCCCATGAACGACGAAGGCCTCGTCGAGCGGGTCATCGCGGCAATCGGCGCGCCGCGCGATTTTCCCGTCGCCGGCAAGCCATTGCACCAGGTGTTCCGCGAGGACGTTTCGCTCGGGCTCGCGCCGGATATGCTGTTCGAGCTTATCTCCTACCTCACCGGCGGCCTCGCCCGGGCAAAGGCAAAAGCCTTGGCAAAGGGGGAAGACCCGGACGGCGACGCCGCGACGCTCGATGTGCTCGCGGCAATTGAAAAATTCCCAAGCCTCCGGCCCGATCCCGAGGCCTTCGTCGAGGTCCTGGAGCCGCTGCAGCCGAGGCTTTTTTCGATCGCCTCTTCGCACAAGGCGGGACCGGGGCGCGTCGCGCTCACCGTCGACCATGTGCGCTACGCGATAGATGGGCGCGAACGGCTTGGTGTCGCCTCGACCTTCACCGGCGCAGCTTTGCGGCCCGGCGACAAGGTCAAGGCCTATATCCAGCGCGCGCATGATTTCGCGCTGCCCGCCACCGGAGATACGCCCATCGTCATGGTCGGTCCGGGAACAGGCGTCGCGCCGTTCCGGGCGTTTTTACAAGAACGCATGGCCACCAAGGCCAAGGGCCCCGCCTGGCTCTTCTTCGGCCACCAGCGGCGCGCCACCGATTTTTTCTATGAGGACGAGCTGTCGGGGTTCCAGGCAGCGGGCACGCTCGCCAAGCTCTCCCTCGCCTGGTCGCGCGATGGCGAAAAGAAAGTCTATGTGCAGGACAGGATGCGCGAGGATGGCGCCGATCTTTGGGCGTGGCTCGGCAAGGACGCCCATTTCTATGTCTGCGGCGACGCCACGCGCATGGCACCAGATGTCGACGCCGCTCTCGTCGAAATCTGCGCCGAACACGGCAAGATGGACGCGGCCTCCGCCAAGGCGTTCCTGAAGGACCTCCGGGCGCGACACCGGTATCAGACGGACGTCTACTGATGAACGCCCACGCACAGGCGCCGGGCGTTCATACGACGTGCCCTTATTGCGGCGTCGGCTGCGGCGTTGTGGCAACGCCAGATGGCGCCGGCGGGGCAGCCATCGCCGGCGACAAGAGCCACCCGGCGAATTTCGGCCGTCTCTGTTCCAAGGGCACCGCGCTCGGCGAGACCTTGGGGCTCGAAACGCGGCTCCTGCATCCGATGGTGGATGGCGAGCGCGCGACATGGGATGCCGCGCTCGATCGCATTGCCGGAGGATTGCGGCGGACCATCGAAAGGCATGGTCCGGACGCCGTCGCGTTCTATCTTTCGGGCCAATTGCTCACCGAGGATTATTACGTCGCCAACAAGCTGATGAAAGGCTTCATCGGCGCCGCCAATGTCGACACAAATTCGCGCCTCTGCATGGCCTCCTCGGTCGCCGGGCACAAGCGGGCCTTCGGGTCGGATACGGTGCCAGGCTGCTACGAAGACCTCGACGAGGCGGACCTCCTGGTGCTCGTTGGATCGAATGCGGCCTGGTGCCATCCGGTGCTCTATCAACGGATGGTGCAAGCGCGCGAGAAGCGCGGCGCGCGCATCGTTACCATCGATGTCCGTGGCACTGCGACGACCGAAAGCGCCGATCTCGCGCTAACGATTAAGCCCGGCATGGACGGTGTTTTGTTCTGCGGCCTTCTGGTTCACTTGGCCGACGGCGGGTTTATCGACCATGCCTTTGCGGGAGCGCACACCGAGGGCTTCGAGGCGGCGCTTGCCGCGGCGCGCCGAATCGCGCCAGACCTTGCCGCCGTCGCCAAAAAATGCGGCGCCGCGCGCGCGGACATCGCGGCCTTTTTCGCTCTCTGGGCGGGGACAAGGCAGGTCGTCACTCTCTATAGCCAAGGGGTCAACCAATCCTGGCAAGGCACCGACAAGGTCAACGCCATCATCAATTGCCATCTCGCAACTGGCCGCATCGGCATTCCGGGCGCGGGGCCATTTTCCTTGACCGGGCAGCCGAATGCGATGGGCGGGCGCGAAGTCGGCGGGCTCGCCAATCAGCTTGCCGCGCATATGGGGTTTTCGCCGGCCGCAATCGACCGCGTGGGCCGCTTTTGGGGGGCGCCGCGCATGGCCCAGCACGAGGGTCTCAAGGCGGTCGCGATGTTCGAGGCCATTGCGCGGGGCGGCATCAAGGCGTTGTGGATCATAAGCACCAATCCAGCCGTGAGTCTGCCGCGCGCCGACCAGGTTCGCGCGACACTGACCAGCCTCGATCTCCTCGTCATTTCGGATAATGTGCGCTCGACCGATACGATCGGCGCTGGTCCGCATGTGCTTTTGCCTGCCGCTGCCTGGGGAGAAAAAGACGGGACGGTGACCAATTCCGAGCGGCGAATCTCGCGCCAGCGGGCCTTCGCGCCGCCCCCGGAAGAGGCGAAGCCCGATTGGTGGGCCGTGTCGGAAGTCGCCAAGCGAATGGGCTTTGGCGCCGCGTTCGATTATCCGGGTCCGGCCGCGATCTTCCGCGAGCATGCCGCGCTCTCCGCGTTCGAGAACAATGGAACCCGCGACTTCGATCTCGGTGGCCTCGCGGGGCTGAGCGACACCGATTACGATGCGCTCGCGCCGCTGCAATGGCCGGTCCCTGCCGGCGGTACGGGCAGGACAAAGCGAATGTTCGCGGACGGGCGCTTCTTCACGCCGTCGGGGCGGGCGCGGTTCGTCGCCATCGATGAGCCTGCCCTGGCGGAAGCGCCGGATGCGGACTTTCCCTTCCTTTTGAACACCGGGCGGGTGCGCGACCAATGGCACACGATGACCCGCACCGGCCTCTCACCGAAACTCGCTAGTCACCTGCCCGATCCCTTCGTCGAGGTGAACCCGGACGATGCGTCGAAGCTCGGCCTCGCCGACGACGGGTTCGCCCGGGTTAGCACGGCGCACGGGAACGTCGTGGTGCGTGTCAACGTCACCGCCGCGCAAGTCCCAGGCCGCATTTTCGTCCCGATTCACTGGAACGACGAGACGGCGGGGCGCGCACGCGTGGGCGCGCTTGTCCATCCCTTCGCCGATCCCCACTCGGGGCAGCCGGACTCGAAGGCCGTTCCGGCGGCGCTGGCTCTGGTTTGTTTCGCCGCGGTTGGCTTTGTTCTCGCACGCACGCGCGTGCCGCTGCCGGGCGACACCGTCTTTGCATGGACCGCCATCGAGGGCGGCTATGCGGCGCGATTTGCGACGAACGAGCCTTTCGCGGCTTTGCTCGAGACCTTTGCCACCAGATCACGCGCGGCCGAGCAGGCGAGCTACAACGATCCCGCGAGAGGCGTTTTTCGCACGGCACTGATCCTCCATGAAAAACTCGACGCGGTTCTTTTTTTTGGGCGGGACGGAGAAGTGCCGCCGTGGAGCGGTCTCGCCGAGGCATGGCGGCTGGGGTGGCTCGACGGCACCGCGCGCCGCTTTCTCCTGGCGGGCAGGGGCGCGTCCGCCGATTTCGATGCAAGCCCAACAATCTGCGCGTGCTTTGGCGTGAAATCGCGGGCCATCTTGGCGGCGATCGGCGATGGCGCATGTTCGACAGAGGCGGTTGGCGCGCGGCTCAATGCCGGCACAAATTGCGGATCGTGCCTGCCCGAGCTGAGGCGAATGATTGCCGCGCGGGCGCGAGACAAGGCTCATGCGGATCTGCCGGCTTAGCGACCCGTCCGTTTCATTTGGAAGCCGGCCTGTCGCGGATTTTCGAGCCCGCGGCGGCCGCCGGGCCGGGCTAGGGTCCGGATTTGGCTTGCCGCCGGCCCGCCGGCGTGGCAACGAGCGGCTAGTGAACGCGGCGACCGGAACCGGCAGCCAATGACAACCGTGGATTTCGCCGCTTTCGTCGAGAAGCTTGCCGATGTCGCGGCCGATACAATTCTGCCGTTCTTTCGTACCGCGCTCCGCGCCGACGACAAAAACGCCGGAGGCATGTTCGATCCCGTCACCGAGGCGGACCGTGCCGCGGAAGCGGCGATGCGGCGTCTCATCCAGGCGACGTTCCCGCATCACGGCATCATCGGCGAGGAATTTGGTCCGCTTCAAAGCGAAGCGGAATATGTTTGGGTGCTCGATCCGATCGACGGCACCAAGAGCTTTATCGCCGGCATGCCGGTGTGGGGGAGTCTCATCGGGCTTCTGCACAATGGCTGCCCCGCCTATGGCATGATGGTTCAACCCTTCACCCTGGAGCGTTTTACCGGCGATGGGAGGGGCGCCATTTGGCGCGGTCCTGGTTGCGATCACCGGATGACCGAACGCAAGCTCGCCACCAGGCGCTGCGAGACGCTCGCGCGGGCCACGCTGATGACGACATCGCCGTTATTGTATTCCACCGCAAAGCTCAAGGCATTCCGCCGGATCGAGGCTAGGGCCCGCCTGTCGCGCTATGGCGGCGATTGTTATGCGTTTGCGATGCTTGCGGCGGGCCATGTCGATTGCGTGATCGAACCGGATCTCAAGGCCTACGATATTGTTGCCCTGGTGCCGATCGTCGAAGGTGCCGGCGGAATTGTGACGTGCTGGGACGGCGGCAGTCCGGCAAAAGGCGGCGACGTCGTCGCCTCTTGCAGCGCCAGCATTCACGATGAAGCGCTAAGCCTGCTGCGTGGTTAGCTGTCGTGTCTCGATAGGGTGTTTGTTGGGATCCGCGAGTTAGGGGGCATCCGTTGTGACCTTCCCTCGATTTGGGGGACACTGGATCAAGCGGCTTGGCGCTCCGCCTGCGCGGGGGTGATATGCCCGAGGGCGGAACGGAGCCGCCGACGATTGGAGGATCCTTCGATGGCGGCGAACACGTCGTGCAGGCGGCATCCCGGGTTTTGTCGCAAGCCTGGTGCACGAACCCGGTTTTCAGAGTGCCGAGGCGGCTTTCCATCGGTGCATTGTCGTAAGCAATTTCCCTTCCGGCTCACGGATTGGATCATCCCCGCCGCGCCGGGAACCTTGCGGTCACCGGCGGCGGCATATTGGCTGCCGCGACCGGAGTGATGGATCGGGCTGGGCGCGGGACGTTGCCGCTGGATGGCCATGGACAAGGCAGCGATGGCGCGTTCGGCGCGCCGGTGATCGCGCATCGCCCTTACCTGCGATTTTGCGGGTGAAGAGATCCCATGTGACGGCCAGGTAGAGCCACCCTTCGGCGGTTGGCACGGAGGGGATGCCGGCCAGCCAAACCTGATTAGGCCGCGTGACCACGAAGGCCTGCTCGGGCAAATCCGGCGCGACCGGCAAGTCGTGACGGCTGTTTGTGGCACGCACCCGAAACCGGGCGCCGCATGGGTGGCCGGATGCCGTGCTGACGGATGAGCCGTTCGGCACGCAAGGCCGCGTGAATCCTGGGCGCGCCTTATGCCCCACGGCGCGCAAGGCCGCCGTCTTCCCGGAGGCCGGGATCCCAACGACGCGTAAGCCTTTCGCGATGCGCGCCGCCAGGGCCTCGACCGCGAACGCGGCGGCCGATCCGCGGCCCAGTCCGGGGACCATGCCATCCTCGGCCTCCGCGGCGGCCGCTTCGGCGGGTCCCGCTCGGACGGCGGCGGAGGCATCATGAGGCAGCCTCTCGCGTCGCCGCGGCGTCGCCAAACAGCCAAAGCGTGCCGGTCGGGCAGAGGCGCGCCGCGGGCAAGCCGCTATCGCCGCGCCGGAAGCGCGCAAAAATTTCCCGCTTCTCTTCCCCGGCGACCAGGAAGGCCGCGCGCCGGCTGCTCTCGAGCGCCGGATAGGTCAGCGTGATGCGCGCCTCGGACTTGGCGCCGGCGACGGCGGCGACCCACCGGTCGCGCTCCGCGAGCACCGCCGTGTCAGGAAACAGGGAGGCCGTATGCCCATCCGGCCCCAACCCTAGAAGGGTCACGTCGAAGAGCGGCCGGGCCGGGTCGAGGCGCTCCGCGCCGTAGAAGGATTTGAGCTCGCGCTCATAAGCGGACGCCGCTGCTTCAGGGCTGACACCTTCGGTAGGAATGGGATGGATGTTGCTGGCGGGGACCGGCGCGCGCGATAGCAGAGCTTCTCGCACCATGCGGTAGTTGCTCAACGCGTCATCGTGAGGCACGAAGCGCTCATCGCCCCAGAACCAATGGGTGCGGGACCACGGGAACAAATCGCGACAGGACGGCCCGGCCAGATGCTCATAGAGCCGTCGCGGCGTCGAGCCGCCGGAGAGGGCGACGGCAAAGACGCCGTCCTTCGCCGCCGCCGCCGTGCGCAGCCAATCCGCCACCCGGCGCGCCAGGGCCTCGGGATCGGCGAGGATCTCCAGTGTGGCTTCGGAGGCGCACGTCATGCGTACGCCTTTCCGGCCGGCGGGCGGCACCCCGCGCGGATGGCGATGATCGCGGCGGCGTAATCGGGCGATCCAAGGATCGCGGACCCGGCAACGATGGCGCTCGCGCCCGCTTCGATCGCCTGTCCGGCGCTTTCCCAATTCCGGCCGCCGTCAACCTCGATCACCTCGGCTAGGCGCCCGAACTGCGCCGCCAAGATCGACGGCGCGACGATGACCGGCCTTCGCGGCGCGGCATCCGGCATGGCCGCCCCGGCGCTCAACGCGTTCGATCCCGGTCTGGCGCCGCCGCATAAATATCCATGACCGCCCGCAGCATCCGGAGCGCCTCTTCCCTCGGCCGCTGGAATGAGTTGCGGCCAATGATCGAACCAAACCCCCCGCCGGCATGGATCGCACGGATCTCGTCGAGCAGCTTGGCGTCATCGAAGACGGCAGCGCCACCCGAGAAGATGACGATGCGGCGGCCGGCGAACGCGCAATCGACGACGTGACGGACTCGCTCCGCCGCGGTCGCGATCGGAATGCGCCGCTCGCCGTATACCTTGCGGGCCGCATCCTGCTCGATATGCGCCGTCGGCAGTTTCACCTTGATGATGTGCGCCCCGAGCTGAGCCGCGATCTGGACGGCGTAACCAGCAACGTCGATCGCTGTTTCGCCATCCTTGCTCAGACCCGACCCGCGCGGATAGGACCAGACGACGACCGCTAGCCCGTTGCGTTTTGCCTCCTCGGCATAGGCGCGGAGCTGTCCGTACATCTCGAGCTGGTGCGCCGATCCCGGGTAGATCGTAAACCCGACCGCGCAGCAGCCGAGACGAAGCGCGTCCCGCACGCTGGCGGTCAACGCCTGGTTCGGATCTTTCTCCTCCCGCAGCACGTCATTGTCGTTGGTTTTCAGAATGAGCGGAATTTCCCCCGCGAAATCGCGGGCGCCTGCCTCCAGGAAGCCCAGCGGCGCGGCGTACGCATTGCAGCCCGCTTCGATAGCGAGCTCGAAGTGATAAAGCGGATTGTAAGCCGGGGGGTTGGGGGCGAAGGAGCGCGCCGGCCCATGCTCGAAGCCCTGATCGACCGGCAAAATCACCAGCTTGCCGGTGCCCCCCAGCCGGCCGTGGTTCAACAGCCGGGCCAGGCTGGTCAGTGTCCCGGCGCTATCCGCGCCATACCAGCTCAAAACCTCCCTTACCCGCGGGGTCATTGCCGCTCTCCTATCGAGGCTGCCGCCACTCGTGATGTAGATTCATTACGGCTAACGCCGCGTTGCCGCTCCTCTAACCGATGCACGATCCCGGCAGCGATCTCGGCCGGCCGGCCGCCGGCATCGACGATGATCGGATGCTCGTCCGGCGCGGGTTCCTGCAGGCTCGCGAACTGGCTGTCGAGCAGGGCCACCGGCATGAAGTGCTCGTGCCGCGCGGCCATGCGCCGGCGGATGAGGCCGTGCGATCCCTTGAGGTAGACCAGCGTCACGTCCAAGCGGTCGCCGATGATGATGTCCCGGTAGGAACGCTTCAGCGCCGAGCAGGCGAGCACGCCGGACGTGCCCCGCGCGCGCCAGCCGTCGATTTCTTCCGCGATCCTATGGAGCCAGGGCATCCGGTCCGCGTCGGTCAGCGGTGTGCCGCCGTGCATTTTCGCCACGTTCGCGGCTGGGTGCAGATCATCGCCCTCCAGGAATTGGCAGCCGAGCGCGGCGGCGAGCAAGGCCGAGATGGTGGTCTTGCCGGATCCGGAGACGCCCATGACAACGGCGATCACCGGCCTGGTGATGGCGGGCGCGATGGCCGCGGACCATACGCGCCGAGGTCGTAGATCACTTCCCATCATCCGTTCCTTCCTGACCGCGCGCCGATGTCAGCCGGGGCGCAATACGGTCACACTCCGAGCCCAGCGACAAGGAGAAAGGCAAAGCTCAATAAAAGAAAAGCCGCTTCGCGATGGAGCGTGGCCGCGGCCGTACAGGGGCACTGTCCGGCCGCGCCGAGCAGAAGGCCGCTCAAGCTCTTTGTCGTTTCGCATCTGCGCCCGCGCATAATGTCTCTGGCCGGAACTTGTTTTCATAGCGGCACGTATTGGACGCCGCCTCGTGGGATCAAAACTTGCACGCCTCCACGCAATTCGAATAATTACGGGCACAGACCCACTTAGCTTCGGCGACTTTCCCCGCTTTACTCATGCACGGGTCAACGACGTCGTTACATTTTTTTATGCAATCGGGATCGAGCTTTTTGCCGGCCATCGCCGCCTTTGCGACGCTCGACGATGCAGCCGAGACTCCCCCCACTGTGACAGCAGACAGAAAGGCGCCGCAGATCGCGCTCAGTGCCATGGATTTCAAGGCAGCCATGATCATAATATCCTCCCGGGGGTTGTTGGCGCGCGTCCGAATGGTTCGACGATCGACCGCCCTGCTTTGATGGTCCACGCCGATGACTCCGAACTGCTTGCAGCCTCGCGCGGTATGCGCGGTCACGGAGACTACACGCCGCCGCGAGGGAAAGGAAGCGGCATGGCGGCCGAGATTTCGGAAGTTGTGATCACGTCGAGGGCATTCAGGATGCGCGCATGGGCGTTGCGGTCGATGCCGAGCCGGGGGGCAGCCTCGAAGACGCTCTTGGTTCGTCCCAGCTTCGCGCCGCGCGCCTTGGCCCGTTCGCGGCTGTCGCTTGCGAACGTGGATCACTCCGCGCCTCCTATGCGATTTGCCAGGTGCCGTAAAGCGTATGTCGTGAGCCGGGCCAATGGGGCCTCCGTCGCCTGGACGGGCTCAAGGCTGCCCGCCCCCGCACTGGAGCCGCGAAACGCCGCCAATGCATCCATCGGCCCGCGTCGCTTATTGGCTAGGGGACACGGCCCTTGCCCTACAACAATTCGCCTAGAGTTGAAGACCATAGCTCGCTCATATTTGCGCAGGATCTTCATCATCCCAGCGACTGAGGCGAAGCTGCCGAATAGCTCGAACCGAGCACCCGCCGGCGTCAGCCGGCGCGAAATACCGCCACACTCCTGTCACGAGGGTCGTGCGCCGGCGCCGGCCGGGCGCAAAATAAACTTCCGCACCGCTTTGGCGAAGCCTTCGTTCTCGTTGCTGTCGGTCACCGCGCTTGCCTGCGCCTTCACCTCGTCGCTGGAATTGCCCATGGCGATGGAAAAGCCGCTTTTGCGGAACATGAGGACGTCGTTCGGCATGTCCCCGATGGTGGCGATCTGCGCGTGCGGGATGTTCAGAAGCTTTGAGAGGGTTGCGACGACCGTTCCCTTATTGGCTTGCGGATGGGTCACGTCGAGATAATACGGCTGCGAGCGTTCCGCGCTAGCCTTCTCGCCCAAGGCGTTCTGCGCCACCTTCTCGCAGGCGGCGACCAGATTGAAATCGTCGGAGACGCCGACGATCTTCACCGCGTGCGCCAGGTGCGCGTCTGTGAAGGACGCCACGACCGTGGCGTCGAACTTCACCGTCCATGCCTCGCGCGCCACATGCGGCGCGGCCTGGTCGCGGATCAACCACTCCTCCTCGGTGTAGACCCAGGCGTCCAGCCCCTGGTCGAGAACGAGCTTCACGGTCTCCTTGGCCGTCGCGGGATCGAGCGTGCGGCTCTCGATCACGGAGAGATCGGGATTGACGAACACGCCGCCATTGAAGCCGGCGATGGCGCCCTTCAGCGCGAGGGGCTCGATCAGCATGCTCATGCCACGCGGCGGCCGGCCGCTGGTGATGGCGAGCACGATGCCGGCATCGTGCAATGCACGCGCCGCGGCCACCGCCGCCTCGGTCAGCACCTTCTCCTGGGTGACCAGAGTGCCGTCCACGTCCGCCAGCAGAAGGCGGATGTCGCGCTGCCCGCTCACCGCGCCCGCTCTGGCGCCAGACCGACCGGCCGCCAGGCCCGTTCCCCGTCGCGCGCCAGCAGCTCGCCGGCCGCCTTCGGGCCGTCGCTGCCGGAATCGTAGTTCGGGAAGCCGGCCTTCTCCGCCGCCCAGGCGTCGAGCACCGGCTGCACGATGCGCCAAGCCTGCTCCACCATGTCGGCACGCATGAAGAGCGTGGGGTCGCCGATCATGACGTCATAGATCAGCGTCTCGTATCCGACATTCGGCTCCTTCGGGAACCAGTCATCGTAGTGAAAGTCCATCTTCACGGCGGCGAGGTCCACCACCGGTCCCGGGCGCTTGACCTCGAACTGCAGGGAAATCCCCTCGTCCGGCGCGATGCGCAGCACCAGCCAGTTGGGCCGCAGGGTGTCGACGGGCGTGTCCTGGAACGCCGCGTAGGGCGCCTGCTTGAAGCGGATCGCGATCTCCGTATTCCGCTGCGACATGTGCTTGCCGGTACGGAAGTAGAAGGGCACGCCGGCCCAGCGCCAGTTGTCGATCTCGAGCTGCATCGCGACATAGGTCTCGATGTTCGAATCCGCTGCTACGTTCGGCTCGTTCCGATAGGCATTCACCTGCTTGCCCAGCACGGTGCCCGCCCCATACTGGCCGCGCACCGCCCGTGCCGGCTTGACGGAGGGCATCGCGGCGAACACTTCGGCCTTCTTCGTGCGGATCGAAGCGGCATCGAAGCCCGTGGGCGGCTCCATGGCCACCATCGAAAGCAGCGTGAACACGTGGTTCGGGACCATGTCGCGCAGCGCCCCTGTTTGCTCGTAGAACTTGCCGCGCCGCTCCACGCCCACCGTCTCCGCCACGGTGATCTGCACGTGATCGATCCGGTCGCGGTTCCAGATCGGTTCGAACAGCCCATTGGCGAAACGGAACGCCATGATGCTTTGGACCGTGTCCTTTCCCAGAAAATGGTCGATCCGGAAGATCTGGTCCTCGTGCAGCGTGCGCAGGATGCGGGTATTCAGCTCGCGCGCCGAGTCCAGGCTATGGCCGAACGGTTTCTCGATCACCACGCGGCGCCAGAACTGATGCTTCCCGTTCTTGTCCTCGTCCTGGTTGGTGAGCTTCGCCTTGCCGAGTTGCTCCACCACGGTCTTAAAGAATCGGTCGGCGACGGCGAGGTAGAAGATGGCGTTGCCCTGCGTGCCATGGCTCTTCTCTGCCTCGCCCAACGTGCCGCGGATCTTCTCGTACAGCTCGGGCTTGGTGAGGTCTCCCTGAACGTAGAACATTTTCTCCGCGAGCCGCTTCCATGCCGCCTCGTCGATCTGGTCGACGTGGAACTCTGCGGCGGCGTTTCCGACGAAGCTTTTTAGCATGTCGTAAAGATGGCCGCGCCAGCTCTCGGCGGTTCCCTCCGCCAGGTCCACGCCGATCAACGCGAACTTCTCCGGCAGCACCTTGGTGCGCGAGAGGTTGTAGAGCGCCGGCGTCACCAGGCGCTTGGTCAAGTCACCGCCGGCACCGAAGATCACCATGGCGCAGGGATCGGCCGGTCTCGCCTGATGCCGCGGCGGCGACTCTACCATCTGCGCGGTCTGAGGTATCCGGATCGGCTGGTTGCCGGGCATGACGCTACTCCCCGGTGTTCTGTGCCGCCGAGTGACCCCGCGACCCCGCCGGCTTTGGTTCGGGGTCAATGGGCTCGTTACCCTCGATGTGGCCGCCAAAGCCGAAGCGCATGGCCGAGAGCATCCTTTCCCCGAAGGTGTGCTCCTCCCGCGAGCGGAACCTTGCATAGAGCGCCGTGGAGAGCACGTCCGCCGGGACCGCTTCCTCGATCGCGGCCTCGACGGTCCAGCGACCCTCGCCGGAATCCTGGACGAAGCCGGAGAAATCCTTCAGCTGCGGATCCTTCGCCAGCGCGGCGGCGCCGAGATCGAGCAGCCAGGATGAAATGACGCTGCCGCGCCGCCAAACCTCCGCGATATCCAGCATGTTCAGCTCGAAGCGCTCGTCCTCGGGCAGATCCTTCGAGTCTTTGTTGCGCAGGATGTCGAAGCCCTCGGCGTAGGCTTGCATCAATCCGTACTCGATGCCGTTATGCACCATCTTGACGAAGTGCCCGGCGCCGCACGGACCGGCGTGAATGTAGCCGCGCTCGGCGCGAGGGTCGCCTTTCTCGTGGCCCCGTGTACGCGGGATATCGCCCAGGCCGGGGGCGAGCGCCGCGAAGATCGGGTCGAGGCGATCCACGGCCTCCTTCGGGCCGCCGATCATCATGCAGTAGCCGCGCTCGATACCCCAGACGCCGCCGGACGTTCCGCAATCGACATAGCGGATGCGCCTCCCAGCTAATTTTTTGGCGCGCCGGATGTCGTCCTTGTAGAAGGAATTGCCGCCATCGATGATAATGTCGTCCGGCTCCAGCAGGCCGCCGAGACGCTCCACCGTCTCTTCGGTGATCCGGCCGGCAGGCAACATCACCCAGACAGCACGCGGCTTTTCCCCCAGCGCCTTCACCACCTCGGCGAGCGATCCGGCGGCCGCGGCGCCCTCCTTCGCCAGCGCCTCGCGCGTCTTGACGTTGGCGTCGAACACCACGCAGTGGTGCCCCGCCTTCATCAGGCGGCGAGACATGTTGCCGCCCATGCGGCCGAGTCCGATCACGCCGATCTGCATTTGCTTCCTCCTTACAAAAGTACCGCTACTGGAGCGCCGCATCCATCGCGCGAGCCAGCTCGGCCAACCCTGCATCGACATCCCTGAGGTGGACGCGCAGCGCGCGCCGGCCGCGTTCCACCAGCACCTCGAGATCGCCGCGCGCCTGCGCCGCCTTCACCACGCCGAAGCTGTAGGAATGGCCCGGCACGTCGATATCGGAAGGATCGTCGCAGGTGATCTGCAGGAACACGCCGGAATTCGGCCCGCCCTTGTAGGCTTGGCCGGTCGAATGCTGAAAGCGCGGTCCGAAGCCGAGGCAGGTTGCGGCATGGGTCTTGTCGCGAATGCGCGCGCGCATCGCGGTCAGCGCCCGTGTGTTTGCCTCGTCACGCTGGATGTAGGCCAGCAGCGCCACGTAGTCGCCCGCATGCACGCGGCCGAAATGGCTCTTCAGATAGCCAGACAGCGTGTCGTGCTGGCCGAGCTCGGCTGCGTTGCGTGGATCGGCATAAAGGGCCACGCCATTCTCGCGGAACACCGGCTCCTCTCTTGGCAGGCTATGCGACTTCTCGTATTCCTCGGTCAGCGCGCTGGTTTTCTTTTTGCTCGCCTCGACATCCGGCTGGTCGAACGGATCGATGCCGATGATCGCGCCGGCGACGGCGGTGGCGATCTCCCAGCGGAAGAATTCCTGGCCGATGTGCCAGATATCCTTCACGCGGATCCGCGCGACCGGATGGCCTGCCCGCTCCAGCGCCTCCACCGTCTGGCGCCGCGCCGGATCGGCCTGGCCCTCCAGTTCGAGGTAGGCAAAGAACCGGTCGCTCCCGTAGCGCTCGGGCGTGGCGAGGGGCTCCCCGGCCAGCGGAATCAGCCCGCGCCCGCGCTTCCCCGTGCTCTCCGCCAGAAGCTGCTCCAGCCAGGCGCCGAGATCAGCGATCCCCGGCGAGGCAATGATCGTCACCTTGTCGCGGCCGAAGCGCGTTGCCGCGACGCCCAGGGCGACGCCGAGCTGTACGCCTGAATTCTCCGCCGGTGGCACGTCCGGGCCGCAGGCTCGTTCCATCTGGTGCGCCGTCGCGAGGAGGCGTTTGACGTCGAGACCCATCGCGGCCGCCGGCACCAGACCGAACTTCGACAGCACCGAGTAACGGCCGCCGATCGAGGGCACGCCATGAAAGATATGCGCAAAGCGCAGCTGCTTGGCGCGGCGCTCCAGCGAGGATCCGGGATCGGTCACCGCGACGAAGTGTTCGCCGGCCTTATCCTTGCCTCGCACGGCGCCGGCGCGGTCGAAGAAATATTCCATGAAAATGTTTGGTTCCAGCGTGCTGCCGGATTTGGACGAGACGATGAACAGCGTCTTGCCGAGATCGACCGCCCGCTCGATCGCCTTGATCTGCGCGGGATCCGTGCTGTCCAGCACGTGGAAGCGCGGCCAGCCGGACCGCCGCCCAAAGGTCTCGCCAAGCACCTCCGGACCCAGGCTGGATCCTCCCATCCCCAGCAGTACGACGCTGGTGAACTCACGCTGCTTCACCTCCTCCGCGAAGCTAAGCAGACGCTCAACATCGGCTAGCTCTTGTTCGACGACATGCAGCCAGCCGACCCACTTGTCCTCGTCCGTCCCGGCCCACAGCGACTTGTCCCCCGCCCAAAGCCGCCGTATGCGCCCCTCCTTGCGCCAGACCTCCATTTCCTCCTCTAAAGCGGCCTTCACCTCCGGCGAGCCCGGCCCGATCTCTAGGCCGGCGCGATCGCCCTCAAGCAGCGTGCGGCGGCGCCGCGCGATGGCGCCGAACAGCTTGTCGAACGCATCCGCGAACTGCTGCACGCCGTCCGTGACCAGTTCCTCCGTGACCTCCTTCAGCGAGACGCCGTGCTCCTCCAGCTCGGCGAGCATCGCGCGGGCGCCCGCTACGTCCTGCTCTATGGCGCCGGGCGTCGCTTCACCGTGGTCGCGGAACGCGTCCATCGTCGCCGGCGGGATGGTGTTCACGGTGTCGCGGCCGATGAGCGCCTCGACATACATCGTGTCCTTGTAGGCCGGATTCTTGGTGCTGGTCGAAGCCCAAAGCAGGCGCTGCGTCTTCGCGCCTGACGAGGCCAAAAGCTGCCAGCGCGGGCCTGAGAACAGCGCTTTGTAGCGAACGTAGGCGAACTTCGCGTTGGCGATCGCCACCTTGCCGCGCAACCGGTCCGCCACCCGCTTGTCGCCGAGGTCGTCAAGCCGCTTGTCGACGGCGGTGTCGATGCGGCTGACGAAGAAGCTGGCGACGCTGCCGATCTTGGAGACGTCGCCGCCCGCCCGCGCCAGGTCCTCGAGCCCCGAGATATACGCTTCGACCACCTCTTCGTAGACGCTCACGGAGAAAAGCAAGGTGATGTTGATGTTCAGCCCGCGACCGATCAGCTGCCGGATGGCGGGAATGCCGGCTGGGGTCGCCGGCACCTTCACCATCAGATTGGAACGCTCCACCGCCGCCCACAACCGCAGCGCCTCGGCCACCGTGGCTCCGGTATCGTTGGCCAAATAGGGCGAGCATTCCAAGCTGATATAGCCGTCCCGGCCCTGCGTCTGCTCGTGGACCGGACGCAGCACATCGGCGGCGGCACGGATATCGGCGATCGCCAGGTGCTCGTAGATCGCGGAGATGCCGTGGTCGGCCAATCCTTGGAACTGCTTCAGCGCGTCCGCGTATTCGTCGGTCTCGCCGATCGCCTTCTCGAAGATCGATGGATTTGAGGTGACGCCCTTCAACCCGTCGCGCTCGATCAGAGTGCGCAACTCGCCGCTCTCGATCAGGCTGCGCTTCAGATAGTCCAGCCAGGGCGACTGGCCGCACACCTCGAGCTGCTTCAGCTTGTTCATGGCGCTTTCTCCTTGGCTTGGGCTACCGCTCGTTGCAGGCGTTTATTTTCTCGGCTGGGAGCCCCTCCGCCTTCATGTAGGGGCATCGCCTCAACACCGGGTCTGCCGCCGCCGGCTTGGCCGCCCTCGAGCCGCCGTTGGCCGCTTTCATGCTTTTTTCAGTAGCGGTGCTCGGTTCGACGTCTTTTCCCGCCGCGGAACCGGATGTAGTGCCAGTCTGCCGCGCAAAGGCAACGCCGCCCACGAAGAGCGACGCGACCGTGCGGAGCGCCAGGGAAGCGTGAATGGCCATGAAGTTTTTCTTCCGTTCTTGGCAGCCATTTACCAACGTCGAGGCGTGACATTGGTTGCGTCTCGCCCCCCAAAACCTTTCAGGAACGGACTTTAACATATGAGCCCGGGGCCGACGGCGGATTGGTCCTCGACTGCCGATCAACGACGCTGCATGTACTTTCGAATTTACTTCGGCCAAGCTGAGAGTCTCGCCGCGCCGCGCAATCGCGTTCACTTCTATCCCGGTTGAACGGAGAGGACCAGCTTGCCGCGGGCGTGGCCGCCAATGCCGCGCTCGAAAGCCCGGCGCGCTTGCGCGAGCGGGAACACGGCGTACACGATTGGCTGGATGATGCCGCCATCGATCAGGTCTTTCGTCTTGATGAGCGCGCCCGCCGCGTCAAGCTTGCCGCCTGGTTTCAAACAAGCAGACCATCTTCCCCTCGGCCTTAATCTTGGAAACGTTCCGCTCACGGCTTTCCATGGCCTATTCGAGACACCGATGTCACGGCGGCGCAGGAACGGGGTGCTCCAACGCAGCCTACGAGAAGGACTGCGCTTCATCCTTTTTGATCAAGCGATTCGCCGTGGCGAAGGAACGCCAGATAACCGCTTTGGGATCGCCCTTGAGAACCTCCCAATGGGGTAGATCTCCCTCGCGCCAGAATCGAAGGTCGAATGTTTGCTCCCCAATCCGCATGCCCATAATCGCAATGTCCGGCAGCCAATCCGGAAGCGCGGGATCCACATAAAGCTTGCGGCGCGGAGCATCCGGCTGCAACCCAAGAATTGCCTGGAGGAAGGCGAACGCCGAACCGGCGGCCCAGGCTTGCGGCACGTTGGCGCCGAGATATTGCACCGGGAAGTTTGTTGCGGTGCATGCGATGCCGGAATAAAGTTCGGGCATCTGGTGTTGCGAGAAATAGCTGCCGGCGCCGCTGACTTCGCGCGCGATGCGTGCTGCCTCCGTTGCAAAGCCATAGCGCCGGCAGCCAAGCGCGATAAAGCCGTTGTCGTGTGGCCAGACCGAGCCGTTCTGGTAGGAATAGGGGTTGTAAGCGGGGTTGTCGGCGGAAAGGGTCCGGATGCCCCAGCCGCTACACATGTCGGGCGCGAGCAACCTTCTTACTACCCGTTCGGCGCGTTCGGGCGGCACGATGCCCGACCACAGGCAGAGGCCAGGGTTCGAAGCGACGCTCATGACTTTCTTCTTATCGCCATCGAGCGCGTAAGCATAAAAGCCCGTCTTCTCGTCCCAGAAGGCATCGTTGAATTTATCGAATAGGACGCCCGCTTTCGACCGCAAGGCGTTCGCCTTATCGGGCTTGCCGAGAAAGTCGTAGATCTCGGCCATGCGAAGCCACGCGTCGTACACATAGCCTTGCAGCTCGCAGAGGGCCTTCGGCCCTTTCACTTTAGAGCCGTCCGTGTTTACAACGGCGTCGCCGGAGTCCTTCCAGCTCTGGTTTTCATAGCCTACCGGAGAGCGCGTTTCATATTCTTGGAAGCCGTCTCCGTCGCGATCGCCGCATTTGTCTATCCATTCCAAACAATTCTCCGCCGTTGCGATATGATTTTCGATCAGACCGGCGTCACCGGTGGAAAGCCAAGCGCTGTGCAACACGATCGGGTACAAAATCGTCGCATCCGCCGTTCCATAGTAGGGCGTGTGCGGGATCAGCTTGAAATGCGCTAGCTCGCCTCGCCGCAGTTCGTGCATGATCTTGCCGGGCTCTGCATCGCGGTAGTCATCTCGCGCCTTGGCTTGCAAGGAGCCGAGTATTTGGAGCGCGCCGCGCGCGAAACCCGGATAGACGAAGGCGCTCTGCAAGGAGACGATCAGGCTGTCGCGGCCAAACAGCGCCACGAACCACGGCACGCCTGCCACCGGCACGAATTGCAGGTGGTCCGAGCCTTCGAACGGAAGCCGAAGTGCCGCCATATCATCCACTGCCTGGTCGAACAGACGGTAGAATTCCTCATTGGTAGTTCGGATTTTGAGGACACTGCGCTTCCAGTCTGCCGCCTTCATGCCTATTGGCGACTGCCCGCAGTGTTCGATGCATTCCCTCGGCGCCTCGAAACGAGCCTTTCCATCTCCAAGCTCGTAAAGAATGCAAGAGTGCCAAGAAGCTCCGGGCGCCAAATCGATCTCGAAGCTCAAGCGGCCGTTGGCATAAACGGCCTGGGCAACGTTGTTCGCAATGCGAATGTTGACCTCACGCCCGAAATCCTTGTTTCGATAGGTTGTGCGCAGTTGCGCCGTGTCAGCCGACCATTCCGTGGTGATGCGCCCGCGCCGAACGATGTGTTTGGATTTGACCTCGAATATATCGGCGAAGTCGCTTCGGACGGCGATTTCGAGGTTGAAGCGGATAGCCTTCATTCCTTGATTTGTAATATCAATATCCTCGTGGACTCCGCCATCGAGCGACCGGCTGAGCACAAGCGACAGAGTATGCTCGGGAATGCCGCCTTGCTCCGTCTCGATCACAGGATTTGTTAGATAAACGCGGGCGGCATAATGGGTGATCGCTCCCGAGTTGAGCAGCTCGAACGGCGCGCCGTTCGCGAAAATATTCCAGCTGCTGATCAATCTTGTATCAACGAAATAAAGCCCTTTGTCGCTCGGCCACGGAATCTGGCCATCGTTGTCGGTGACCAAGATAGTATTGCCCTGATTGATCACGAGTTGAGGCGGGCCGACAGTGATTTCGACAGGCATGTGCTCCCCCTCTGGGCGCGCTCTTTGGCCGCTCAGGCCTACTTATGAACGGAATAATAGACGTGCGAAAAGCTTCATTGGATCGCGTGCCTGAGTGATGACACCGAATCCGGATGCCTCCCTACCGCAACAAGGCCAGAGTTCTCTTACATACATTCTCGACGGTAAAGCCATATTCACGCATCATGACGTCGCCTGGAGCCGACGCACCGAAGCGGTCTACGCCCAGCACGTCACCGCGATCGCCGACGTAGCGATGCCAGCCCTGCGATGCACCCGCTTCGACGGCAAGTCGCGCATGGATTGACGGCAATAACACCTGGTCGCGATAATTTTGCGGCTGAGCGTCGAACAGTTCCCAGCTTGGCATGGAGACGACGCGCGCCAGAACCTTTTGATCTTGCAGCTTTTGGCGGGCCTCCACGATCAGGCCGACCTCCGAACCGCTCGCTATCAGAATGGCGTCCGGCCTGCCGTTCGGCGCATCGGCCAAGACGTATGCACCGCGCCGCAAACCGTCCGCCGGGGCAAATCGGGCGCGATCGAGCGTGGGCACATTCTGACGCGTCAGAACCAATGCAACCGGATGGTTCCCCGCTTCCAGCGCGACGCGCCAGGCGACGGCCGTCTCATTGGCATCGCCCGGACGAATGACCGTGAGGCCTGGAACCGCACGCAGGCCGGCGAGTTGCTCCACCGGTTGATGGGTGGGTCCGTCCTGTCCCAAGGCAATGCTGTCGTGGGTGAACACGTAGATCACGTGCAGCCCCATCAGCGCGGCGAGGCGGATCGGCGGCCGCATGTAGTCGGAGAAAATCAGAAATGTCGCGCCGAACGGCAAGGCGCCGCCGTGCGCCGCCAAACCGTTCAGGATCGCTCCCATGCCATGCTCGCGTACGCCAAAATAAAGATTGCGGCCGGCGTAGCCCCAGACACCATCTGCCGCGCCTTGCTTATCGCATGCGTTCATTCCGGCGGGCTCAAAATCTCCCAGTCCCGAAAGGGCGGTAAAGGTCGATGGATTTAAATCCGCCGAGCCGCCGATCAATGCCGGCAATCGAGATGCAACGGCATCCGTCACCCTTCCCCCAGCGACGCGGGTCGCCAGGCCCTTTGCATCCGCGGGGAAAACCGGAATATCCCTATCCCATCCATCGGGTAATTCGCCGCGCGTGACTTGTTGAAAAACCTTGGCCAGATC
Source organism: uncultured Alphaproteobacteria bacterium (assembly GCA_963706215.1). GTDB lineage: Bacteria > Pseudomonadota > Alphaproteobacteria > Rhizobiales > Beijerinckiaceae > Methylocapsa. The sequence goes on from OY970154.1 coordinate 3,408,953, forward strand.
CGGGAACGCTCGGGCGTACGCCGAGAATTTAACTCTCCACTCCGTCTCGGCCGACTTTCCCCGCTCGACCGCCGTGCGAAAATGTTCGCGCGCCCGCTCCGGGATATAAAATGGCGGCTCTATCGGCCAGCCCAGCTTCTCTTTTGTCAGCCGCACTTCGCCGGCGCCCAGCGGCGACCCGTGCGATTCAAAACTGTCCTGCTTGTGGGGGGAACCGTAGCCTATGTGGGTGCGCACAAGAATGAGCGACGGGCGTTCCGTTTCGCCGCGAGCCGCGCGCAGCGCCCCGTCGATAGCCGCCAGGTCGTTGCCGTCCGCGACCGGCTGGATGTGCCAGCCATACGCCTCGAAGCGGCGCGCACGATCCTCGGTGAAGGTGAGATCGGTTCCAGCCGACAGCGTCACATGGTTGTCGTCATACAGGTAGATCAGCTTGCCGAGCTTCAAATGGCCGGCGAGGGATGCGGCCTCCGAGGCGACGCCCTCCATCAGGTCGCCGTCGCTGACGATCCCGTAGGTGAAATGATTGACGATCTCGACGCCAGGGCGATTGTGACATGCGGCCAGGTGCGCCTCGGCCATCGCCAGACCCACTCCGTTGGCAAAGCCTTGACCAAGCGGCCCCGTGGTCGTCTCGACGCCTGGCGTAACGCCGCGCTCGGGGTGGCCCGGCGTCATGCTGCCCCATTGGCGAAACTGTTTGATTTGCTCGAGAGGAAGATCGTAACCGGTGAGGTGAAGCAAACTGTACAACAGCATCGATCCGTGCCCAGCGGAGAGCACGAAGCGATCGCGGTCGAACCATTCGGGATTGGCCGGGTTGTGTTTGAGGAACCTGGTCCACAGCACATAGGCCATCGGCGCGGCGCCCATCGGCAGTCCCGGATGCCCGCTATCAGCCTTTTGCACGGCGTCCACGGAAAGAAAGCGCAGGGTGTTGATGCACTCATTATCCAGTGCAGGATCGGGAGGCATTGTTGAAGGCGTGGCGTTCATTCGAATTCTCCTTGGCTTTCAACGCGCGTCTCAAATCGGCATTCGGTATCCATAGAACTCGTGATCTTCGTTATAGCCGCCCTGGCCGGCGCCAAGGTTAGCGAAATCGTGCACGAACTCGATCGCCGCGATCCACTTGACCATCTTGAAGCCTAACTCGTTCTCGCAGCGCAGCCGCAGCGGCGCGCCATGAAGAACGCTGACGGGCGCGCCGTTCATCTCATAGGCGAGGATGGTCAATCGGTGCCGCATATTATGAATCTCGTGAACGTCGTAATACCGTCCGCCCTCGCCGCCGTCTGCGAACGAATAGAACACGGCGTAGCGAGCGTCGGCGGTCGGCTTCACGATGTCCAGGATATCGCGCATCGGAACACCGCCCCACTTGGCGACGCCGGACCATCCCTGGATGCAAAAATGAGTCGTGATTTGTTCTTGCTTCGGCAGGGCCTTGAGGTCGGAGAAGGAAAATTCCCGAGGCGCCTCCACCAGTCCGTCGACGCGTAGCCGGTAGTGAGCGAACTGTTCCGCCACGAGGGCATCGAACTCGGCGGAGTCCGGCATGGTGCCGTTCGGCCAGAAATACGGAGAGATATCCTTCTCCGTTAGCTGGGCGTTCGGGTCCCACCACTCGGACAGCCCCTTGATCCAGCCGACCATGAGCCGTCCGGTCCGTTGCACCAGGCGGGCGTGCCGGATCGTGAAAGGTGAGGCGGCCCACCAAGCCAGCCCCACGGCCGCCATGGCCAAGACGAAGAGCGGGAGCCCGCTCCAGGTGTTGTTCTTCACGCCGAAGAACATATGATTCGTGTTCTGCCGTAGACCAGTGACGAACACCATGATCCCGTGCGCCAGGATGAACAGCACGAACCAGGAAAACGAGATGAAGTGGATGGATCGGGCTGCCTGCCGGTGCAGCACCTTCCCGAGCAAGCCTAGCCTATTGGAGATCGCCGGGCTCTGCATGAGGCCGGTCGCGATCGAAACCGGCGCGGCGATGAACACCGTGATGAAATAACTGAGTTGCTGCAGGCCGTTGTAGCGGGTCCAGCTGTGGTCCACCGGAAAGTTGAGCGAGGCATACTGGATGGCGGTCGAGAGCGCGGCGGGGAACACACCCCACGTCACGGGGACCAAACGAAGCCACTGACCGGTCGCGAAGATCAGCACGTAAAAGGTGACGCCGTTAATTATCCACAGCAGCAGGATCGAAAAATGCCACCAACGGGCGAGCCCGATGGAGTGCCGAATGCCAGGGATGCCGAGCCAGCCCGGCAGGGTCACCGAATCGTCCTTGGCGGTCCAAATCCGGCCCTCCGGGACGGGGTGCTGGAAGCGGAACCACTCCGTGCCGGGCGTGCAGTCCCGATTCCAATAGAGCCGCGGATGATCGGCCAGGATCTGGATTCCGGCGCGGATGATGAACATCATGAAGAGCATGTTCAGGAAGTGCTGCAGCTGCAACCACCACGGGAAGCCGGAATCGACCGAGGGCGCGGCCTGCGCGATACCCGGGTACTCCTTGATGAAGGCCTGGACACTTGAAAACTCCCGCAAACTCTGTGCGACGGCGATCAGGAGAACGAGCGCCGCCGCTCCGACCGGTAGCGCCCACAAGATGCTGATCCAGCGCCCGCGTATGCGGATTAGGGGAACTATGCCCTCCTGTGGAGGCAGCCAGTCGCTCGGGACAATCCGGTCGTCCGCCGCGCTCAGGGTCGAGGCGATGGAATCGTGTGGCCGCAGGTTGATCTTCACCGAGTCCGTCATAGGCTTGGCCTTCCTCCGAGCCGTCATCTCGCTCGAACCAGAGCCCGCACTCGCCGGAACGTCTGGTTTGAGAATTCGATCCGGCGCTGGCCATCCTGGGATGCGTACCGGCGCGCTAGCTTACCGGCGAGCCGTCTCCGGCTTTCGCTTCGTCTATCGTCCCAAAAGAAAATCCCTCAGCGCAACCGCGTCGTTATGAACCTCGTCGTGAGCCGAGTACACGAGCGTGACCGGGCCTTGTCTTGCCAGGGCACGTAGCCTGCTAAGCTGTTCAGGATGCTCGTGGACCTCCACGGCGTAGCGGCGGCGAAATTCCTGCCAGCGGGCGGGATCGTGGCCGAACCATTTCCGCAGCGCGGTGCTGGGCGCGATGTCCTTGATCCATTCGTCAATGGCCGCGTCTGCTTTCTTGACCCCGCGCGGCCATAGCCGGTCGATCAATATCCGAGTGCCGTCATCCGCGGCGGAGGGCTCGTAGGCCCGCTTAAGCTTGACATTATCCGCCGTGATTCTCTCGCTCATCCGCGTCGCTCCGAGATGATAAAGGCAGCCCTTCAGACGCTCGCTTTCTTCAATGCTTGACGTTTATGCATCGCGATGTGGCCGGTCTAGTCACTCTTGATTTCGTACTGCGGATCATCCGGGCTCGCGTGATGGGTTTATCCCTTGTAATCGACGACTTTATGTATGCACTTTGATGATCTTGCCGCTGACATGGCCGGCCTCCGAGTTCCACGTCACAAGATCACCTACTTTGAATCGCTCCACGATCATGAACCTCAGCTCGCGTGTTCAGCTCGGTGCAGGCCAGCTATGGTCATATATGTTCCGCCGATCGAATGGCAACTCTTTAGATCCGGCATGTGCCGCGATGGTCCTGCGATCGATCCCGGGCCGCGACAGGCGTGGTGCTGTCGACCGGCTCGCCAGCGAACCACAGGTGTACCGCGATGAGGATGAACGCCATCGCGCATGTGGTGGCATTCCGTCCGGTGCCGTCGTTGGGACCGGCTTTCTTAGCGCCCTAATTCTTCTCCTTGTCGACGAGTTTGTTGGCGCCGATCCAGGGCATCATCGCCCGCAGCCTCGCGCCGACTTCCTCGATCGGATGCGCGGCGGCCTTCGCCCGCATCGCCTTGAAAGAGGTCTGGTTGACCTCGTTTTCGAGCATCCAATCGCGGGTGAAACGGCCAGATTGAATGTCGTTCAAGACGCGCTTCATTTCGGCCTTGGTCTCCGCCGTCACGATGCGAGGGCCGCTGACGTATTCGCCATATTCGGCGGTGTTCGAGACTGAATAATTCATCGTGGCGATGCCGCCCTCGTGGATGAGATCGACGATGAGCTTCACCTCGTGCAGACATTCGAAATAAGCCATTTCCGGCGCGTAGCCCGCCTCGACGAGGGTTTCAAAACCGCTGCGAATGAGCTCGACGAGGCCGCCGCAGAGCACCACCTGTTCGCCGAAAAGATCGGTCTCGCATTCTTCCCGGAACGTCGTTTCGATCAGGCCGGCGCGGCCGCCGCCGATCGCCGCCCCATAGGAAAGGGCGAGCTCATGCGCATTGCCGGAAGGGTCGCGCGCGACCGCGACGAGACAAGGCACGCCGCCGCCGCGCTTGTATTCCGACCGCACGGTATGGCCCGGCCCTTTCGGCGCGACCATCAAGACGTCGAGATCCGCGCGCGGTTCGATGAGATTAAAATGAATATTCAAACCATGCGCAAACATCAGCGCGGCGCCCTGCTTCAGGTTGAAACGGAGATGATCGCGATAGATGTCGCGCTGCAATTCGTCGGGCGCCAGCATCATCACGACATCGGCCCATTTGGCGGCATCGGCAACGCTCTTCACCTCAAGCCCGACGGCCGCCGCCTTTTTGGCCGTGGTTGAATCCTCGCGTAACGCGACGCAGACCTCTGTCACGCCTGAATCCCGGAGATTCAAGGCATGCGCATGGCCCTGGCTGCCATAGCCGATGACCGCGACTTTTCTGCCCTTGATGAGATTGATGTCGGCATCGGAATCGTAATAAACCCGCATGGCGTGATGTTTCCTCGTTCGACGGTCAGGTCAGTGACCCTCTCAAATGGCATGGATTTAGGTTTTAGACCAGTCTAGAAATCTTCGGATCCAGGCCTGTGTTTGAACGTTCCCACGTTGCGAAGTTTCAAGCTCGAGGTGGCAGGCGGAGGCGATACCATGACGAACCGGTTTCTCGGAATTGCAATATTCTGGCTCCTTGTGCTGGCGACCGCGTTTGTCGCGGAGCCATATTTGGTCGCTTGGCGGTTCTCCGCGACGTCACCGCGGACGATCACGCCACGCGCCGATCTCACCGAGGCGGAACGGACCACGATCAAGCTTTTTCAATCCGCTTCCCCTTCGGTCGTGTATGTTTTCGCGCGGACAAAGCCGCAGAACCTTTTCTCGCAAGGGCAGGAAGAAAGCGAAGTTCAGACGGGAACGGGAATCGTTTGGGATGCCGCGGGGCATGTGATCACCAATTACCATGTCATCAAGGGATCCGACCAGTTTGCCGCGCACCTTCCGTCGGGGGAGTCAGTTTCCGTTCGAGTCGTCGGCACCGCCCCAACTTACGATCTGGCCGTGCTCCAACTGGAAAGGATCCCTTCACCGCTTCACCCGATCGCGCTAGGCAGTTCCGCCGACCTGCAGGTCGGCCAGTCCGCCTTCGCCATCGGCAATCCCTATGGTTTGGAGAAGACTCTGACTTCGGGGATCATCAGCGCGCTGCGCCGGACAATACCGACGGCCGAGGGGCATGAAATCGCCGGCGGAATTCAGACGGATGTCCCGCTCAATCCCGGAAATTCCGGCGGTCCCTTGCTCGACAGTTCCGGCCGTTTGATCGGCGTCACCGAAATGATCATATCGAGTTCGGGCGCGTTCGCTGGCGTAGGCATCGCGATACCGGTCGATGAGGTCAATCGTGTTGCGGCGCAGCTCATCCGTGAGGGTCATGTGCCGATACCGGGGATAGGCATAGCCGTGCCGCCGGAAGCCGCCGCCACGCAGGCTGGCATCGATGGCGTGATCGTCCTCCGGGTTAATCCCAACTCTCCAGCCGCGAAAGCCGGCCTCAAGGGCGTGACCACCAGCGGCGAAGTCGAAGACGTTATCATCGCCGCGAATGGGCAGACGGTCCACGACGTGACCGACCTCGCGAGGATTTTTGAAAAGATAGGCGTCGGAAAAACGGTGACGCTAACGGTCGAGCGGGGCGATCAGCCGCGGTCGGTGGACGTCACCCTCGCCGATGTCTCCCGGAATCAAGGCTAGAGGATGATCGCCGAAAATGGGACCTCGTTTTTCGAAAGAGATCATGCGAAGCTAAACTAGGGCGGGCGCGGCCTCACATCGGATTTGGCCCGCGCGACATGGCGGCGACGCCGGTGCGCGACACTTCGACGAGACCGATCGGCCGCATGAGGTCGATGAACTGGTCGATCTTGCCGACGGCGCCGGTAAGCTCGAACACGAAACTTTCCATCGAGGCGTCGATCACCCGCGCGCGAAATGCCTCGGCGAGGCGCAAGGCCTCGTCGCGATCGGTGCCCTTGCCCACGACCTTGATCATCGCGAGTTCGCGTTCGACGGCATTGCCCCGCAATGTCAGATCGGTGACCTTGTGGATCGGCACGAGCCGCTCCAGCTGATGGCCGATTTGCTCGATCGCCTCCGGTGGCCCTGAGGTGACGATAGTGATGCGCGAGAGATGCTCGGCATGGGCGACCTCGGCGACCGTCAGGCTCTCGATGTTGTAGCCGCGGCCGGAAAACAGCCCGACGACGCGGGCGAGAACGCCCGGCTCGTTATCGACCAGGACCGAGAGCGTGTGGACCTCGATATTCGACTTGCCGAGGGCCGAGGAATAGGGCGAGAGGGGGGCCGCCGGAGCGTTCACGGTGTTACACCAGCATCTTGCCGGCGGCATCGATCGCGGTTTCGATCGCCTCGTCGCTGCCGGGGAGAAGCATCTCGTTATGCGCCTTGCCCGACGGAATCATCGGCAGGCAATTTTCGGTCTTGTCGACGACGCAATCGAAGATGACGGTTTTTTGCGTTTCGATCATCTCCATGATGGCGTCATCGAGCAGCGCCGGGTCCGAGCAGCGGATGCCAAGCGCTCCATAGGCCTCGGCAAGCTTGACGAAATCGGGCAGCGCGGCCGAATAGCTTTGGGAATAGCGGCCTTCGTGCAGGAGTTCCTGCCATTGCCGCACCATCCCCATATATTCGTTGTTGAGGATGAAGATCTTGACCGGCAGCCGATATTGCGCGGCGGTCGAGAGTTCCTGCATGTTCATGAGGATCGAGGCCTCGCCCGCGATATCGACGACGAGCGCGCCGGGATGCGCCATCTGCGCGCCGATCGCCGCCGGAAGCCCGTAGCCCATGGTGCCCAGGCCGCCCGACGTCAACCAGCGGTTCGGCGCCTCGAAATGGTAGTGCTGCGCCGCCCACATTTGGTGCTGGCCGACCTCGGTGGTGATATAGGTATCGCGCGCTTTCGTCAGTTCGTAAAGACGCTGCACCGCATATTGCGGTTTGATCACGTCCTTCGCGTTCTTGAAGGACAGCGATTTGCGAGCCCGCCACTTGTCGATTTGCGCCCACCATTTGGTCAAGGCATCGGCGTTGATCAAAGCATTTTCCGCGCGGAAAACCTCGATCAGCTGACGCAGCACATGGGCGCAATCGCCGACGATGCCGAGATCGATTTTCACGTTCTTATTGATCGACGACGGATCGATGTCGATGTGGATCTTTTTCGAGCCCGGCGAGAAAGCGTCGAGCCGGCCGGTGATGCGATCGTCGAAGCGCGCGCCGATCGCGATCATCAAATCGCAATCGTGCATTGCATTATTAGCTTCATAAGTGCCGTGCATGCCGAGCATGCCGAGCCAGTTCTTGCCCGATGCCGGATAGGCGCCAAGCCCCATCAAGGTCGAGGTGAGCGGAAACCCGGTGAGCGAAACGAGTTCGCGCAGCAGGCGCGAGGCCTCGGGGCCCGAGTTGATGATTCCGCCGCCCGTATAAAGGACGGGACGCCTGGCTGCCGCCATCAGCGCGACCGCCCGCGCGACCCGGCCAGGATCGCCATCGAGCTTCGGCCGATAGGTCTTGTGCTCGATGTTGCGCGGGCCGATGTAGGCGCCGACCGCAAATTGCACGTCCTTTGGGATATCGATAACGACCGGCCCCGGACGCCCGTTCTGCGCGACGTAAAAAGCCTCGTGCAGCACGCGCGGCAAATCCTCGATCTGACGGACCAGATAATTATGCTTGGTGCAATGCCGGGTTATGCCGACCGTGTCGCATTCCTGGAAAGCGTCGGAGCCGATGAGATGGGTCGGCACCTGGCCGGTAATGCAAATGAGCGGGATCGAATCCATCAACGCATCGGTCAAGCCGGTCACCGCATTGGTGGCGCCAGGACCGGAGGTGACCAAAAGCACGCCGGCCTTGCCGCTCGACCGGGCGAAGCCCTCGGCGGCATGCGCCGCACCCTGTTCGTGGCGCACCAGCACATGCTTGATGAAATCTTGGTGAAACAGGGCGTCGTAGATCGGCAGGACCGCGCCGCCCGGATAGCCGAAAATGGTTTCGACTCCCTGGTCCCGCAACGCCCGGACGACCATTTCCGCTCCGGTCATCAAATTGGTCATAGCTTGCTCCAAAGGGTGCCTTTCGAAGAGATTGTTTGCGATTTCTTGAATTTGGGCAATAAAAAAGGCCCATGAGGGCCCCGGATATGCGCCAGCTGAGGGGAAGCGGAGCCTATCTCCGTCCCGCCGCCGGCGCCCGCGCTACGATAAGAATGATTTTCACGGGACGAACCCCGGCTGACAGCGAACTTTTCTTACATAGCCGATGCGCACCGGACGGTCAACAAGGTTTGTTGAGGGCACGGGGCAATCGATGCAACGAATCGACTTGATTGAACGGGCGCGGGTATTTTGACTCGCGCGAGTGTTCCTGACGGGAGGAGGGTGACGGCGGCCTTCGAGCAAGCAGCGGTTGGCCGCCTCTGGAGCGTAGCGGCGTGAGCCCCAAACAGGCCGCTACGCCGCTCCGGCGTTTGAACATCTCGCGGCCGGCAGTCCCAGCGCCGCCAGGGCCGTCGCGATCACCTGCCTGCCCCCTGCCGGCGCTTCTCCAAATTCCGGCAGGCGTTCTTTTGGCGCTTGGCTAAAATGCATTGCCGGAGATGGCCCCTTTCTACGAAGCCCGCCTTCGCCGCCATCCTTCAACGCGCCTTACCTGGAACGCGCCGTCGTCGTCTCAGCCCGAAAGCGGCGGAATCCTTAGCACTTGTCCTGGATAGATCTTGCCGGGGTTGGACAACAATGCCTTATTGGCTTCAAAGATCAGATGATATTCGCCGCCATGGCCATGGCCATATTCGGCTTCGGCGATCTTCCACAGCGTATCGCCGGGCTTGGAGGTATAAAACTTCGATTCAAGGGGTTTGGCGGCGGCCGCGACACCGTTTTGGACTGTGGCAACGCCCGCCGCCTTGCCGCTCGCCGGCGCGGCCTGTCCGGCCTCCCCGGTCGCGGCAACGCCCGCCGCTTTGCCGCTCGCCGGCGCGGCCTTCCCGGCCTCCCCGGTCGTGGCAACGCCCGCCGTGTTGCCACTCGCCGGCGCGGTCTTCCCGGCCTCCCCGGTCGCGGCGGCGCTGCCCGTGAGGACTACCTTGTCCCCTTTGGACTCGGGTTCGGCTTGCGCAACATCGAGACCGTGTTCCTTCGCCTCTTTCTTCAATTGCTCAGGGGGAGCGGTTCCGGTCCCAGACCCCGGCGTTTGGGGCTCAAGGGCCGCGACCTCAGTACTAGCTTCCCCCGTTCCGAAGAAGGCGACTCGCGTGTAGTGCGTGTAATCCGCCTCGAACGCCATGATTGCCACGAACACCAACACCGCCCCCGGCGGGGCCAGAATAGCATACATCAGGGCCAGCCGCTCCCAAGCCATGTGCATGAAGACAGCGACAATCAAGCCTGCCTTCACGACCATGAACAGCAGGATCAGAAACCATCTGAGATATCCCTCGACGCCCAAGTAGTCGACGAGAAAAGAGCAAGTGCTCAGGATAAACAGCCAGCCCCATACCACCAGATAAAGCGTAATCGGGTGTTGTTGCCCTACTTTGTGCGCCATTTTTTTTCCGCGTGCCGATGATAGATGTGCCATGGTTTTTCCACTTACCAAACATAGAAGAAAGCGACTCGAATGAAGTGCGTGTAACCCAACTCGACCGCCATGATTGCCATGAACAGCAACACCGCCCCCGGCGGGACCAGAATGGCATACATTAGGGCCAGCCGCTCCCAGGCCATGTGCATAAACACACCGACAATCAAGCCTGCCTTCACAAACATGAACAGCAGGATCAGACACCATCTGAGATATCCTTGGAAGCCCAAGTAGTCGACGAGAAAAGAGCAAGTGCTCAGGACAAACAGCCAGCCCCAGACCACCAGATAAAGCTTAATCGGAAGTTGTTGTCCGTCGCCGTGCGCCATGTTTTTTCCACGTACCTAAAGATAGATGCGCCATGCTTTTTCCGCTCACCAAAGATAGAAAAGAGCAAAGATGAAGACCCAGACAAGATCGACGAAGTGCCAGTAGAGACCCAAGGTTTCGACGATCTCGTAATTCCCCTTCCGGCTGGTAAAAAAGCCGCGCGCGTGACGGTCGTAATCTCCCCGCCAAACTTTTCGGGCAATGATGAGCAGGAAAATCACGCCGATCGTCACGTGGGTGCCGTGGAAGCCGGTGATCAAGAAAAAGGCCGCGCCAAACTGGTCTGCGCCCCACGGGTTGCTCCAAGGCCGGACCCCTTCCCGGATCAGGGTGGTCCATTCGAAAGCCTGCGTTCCGACGAAAGTGGCGCCAAATGCCGCGGTCACCACCAGCAAGGCCGCAGTTTTGACGCGATCGCGGCGGTAGCCGCAGTTGACGGCCATGGCCATCGTCCCGCTACTGGTGATCAAGATCATGGTCATGATGGCGATCAGGAGCAGGGGGTATTTTGTGCCGCGGATCGTCAAAATGAAGACTTCGCTGGTGTCCGGCCAAGGCACGGTCGTGGACATTCGCACCGTCATGTACGACAGCAGAAAACAGCTAAAGATAAAGGTGTCGCTCAGGAGAAAGATCCATACCATGGCCTTGCCCCAGGGGACATTCTTGAACGCGCGCTGGTCCGAGGACCAGTCGGCGGCGAAGCCTTGCCAGCCGCCAGGAAGCGCGGGGGCTTCTAACGTGTCTGTAAGCGCCGGTTCCGTCATTTGTTCTCCCGAACCCCTTTCTGGAGCATTTTCAGGCACGCCGGACAAAGGCTCACGGTCAGAAAATGCGCCAAATCAAAGCAACCAGTCCGCTGTCCGCTTCCATCGGACCGGTCAGCAACAGCAGACCGAATAAGACCAGCCAGACAAAAAGCAGAAAGTGCCAGTACGTCGCGCATAGGTCCACGCTCAAGCGCATGTGGTCGAGTTTAACGCCTCGCCACGCCTTATCCATGGTTCCGCCCAAGGCCACGAGGCCGCCCAATATGTGCAGCCCGTGCACGCCGGTGATCAGGTAAAAGAAGGCGGCGGCTGGGTTAGCCGTCAAGTAATAGCCCGAGGCGTCGAGCTGTCGCCACGCGATGAGCTGACCGGCCAGGAAAGCAAGCGCGAAACCGCCCCCCGCGAGCAGGCCGCCTCTTACGCTGTCCATCTTTCCCCGGCGCGCGGCAACCTGCGCCCATTGCAGCGCGCCACTGCTCAAGATCAACATGCCCGTGTTGAGCCACAGCAGCTTTGGCGCCGGCGCGGGCCTCCACTCCCCCATTTCCATTCGCATGGAGTAGGCGCTGATCAAGAGCGCGAAGAGGCAGCCGACGACCGCGAGAAACACCCCCAATCCAATCTTCGCGGCGGGCAGGGAGGATGCGCCTGTATCGCCGATCAGGCCCGCCCCCAACCAGGGCTTGGCTGTCAGCCTTTGCTGCGCCAACCACCCCGCGACGATGGCCGCTATCACCGCCAAGAATAGGAACGTGATATTCATTGCGGGGTTGCCGAACGCGCTTGTATGGGGTGGGGTTGGTTTTGCGGCAGGAAATCCTGCCCGGCGCCCGGCACGCTGTAATCGTAAGCCCAGCGGTAGACTACCGGCAACTCCTTGCCCCAGTTGCCATGCCCCGGCGGGGTTTGGGGTGTCTGCCACTCCAGCGTGGTGGCCTTCCAGGGATTGCCGCCCGCAAGCTTGCCCTTGTACAGGCTCGATATCAGATTGAAAAAGAACACCATCTGGGCGGCGCCCACGATCAATGCCGCGGCCGTGATAAAGACGTTCAGCGTCGCCGCCGATGGCGGGACAAAAGCCGTCTCGCCCAGTTCGTAATACCGGCGCGGTACGCCGATGAAACCCAGGTAGTGCATCGGGAAGTAAATCAGATAGGCCCCAAGGAACGTGACCCAGAAGTGAAATTGGCCCAGCCTCTCGTTCATCATCCGCCCGGTGATCTTGGGGTACCAATGGTAGATCCCCCCGAACACAACAAGAATTGGCGCGATACCCATCACCATATGAAAGTGGGCAACGACGAACATCGTGCCTGAGAGCGGAACATCCACGACCACATTGCCGAGGAACAGGCCGGTGATCCCCCCATTTACAAATGTGACGATGAATCCGAGAGCGAACAGCATCGGGACGGTGAGGTGGATGTCACCGCGCCACAGGGTCAGCACCCAATTGTAGACCTTGATGGCAGTTGGAACGGCGATGATAAGCGTGGAGGTGGCGAAGAAGAATCCGAAAGGCGGGTTCATGCCGCTGATGTACATGTGGTGCCCCCATACAACGAAGCTGAGGACGGCGATGGCCACCAACGCCCACACCATCATGCGATAGCCGAAGATGTTTTTTCGCGCATGGGTGCTGATCAGGTCGGAGACGATGCCGAAGGCCGGCAGGGCGACGATGTAGACCTCGGGATGGCCGAAAAACCAGAACAGGTGCTGGAACAATATCGGACTGCCACCCCCATATTTCAGGTGTTCCCCGGCCTGGACGATGGCCGGCATGAAGAAGCTGGTCCCGAGCACCCTGTCAAACAGCATCATGACGGAGGCGACGAACAAGGCGGGGAAGGCCAGCAGCGCGAGGATGGTGGCCGTGAAAATGCCCCATACCGTCAAGGGCAGGCGCATCATCGTCATCCCCCGTGTGCGCCCCTGCAGCACCGTCACCACGTAGTTCAAGCCGCCCATCGTGAAGCCGACGATGAACAGGACCAGCGAAACCAGCATCAGAATGATGCCCCAGTCTTGCCCGGGGGTGCCCGCGAGGATGGCCTGGGGCGGATAAAGAGTCCAGCCGGCGCCGGTGGGCCCGCCTGGCGCGAAGAAGCTCACCACCAGGACCAGCACCGCGAGAAAATAGACCCAATAGCTCAGCATGTTCACATAGGGAAAAACCATGTCCCGGGCGCCCACCATCAGCGGGATGAGGTAGTTGCCGAACCCCCCCAAGAACAGCGCGGTGAGCAAGTAAATCACCATGATCATCCCATGCATCGTGACGAATTGATAGTAGTTGTTCGGGGTGATAAAGTCGAAGGTGCCTGGGAACGCCAGTTGCAACCGGATAAACCACGACAACACCAGAGCCACCAATCCGATGCTGATCGCCGTGATCGAGTACTGGATGGCAATGACTTTGGCGTCCTGGCAAAAGACGTACTTCGTCACCCAGCTCTTCGGATGGTAAAGCTCTACGTCTTCGACTTCGGCTGGCGGGATAGCTTCGGTTGCGCCAATATCGACCATCAAACGTTCTCCTCGTTCCTTCCTGATGAGGCTCACTTCCCCAGAGCCCCATCCGTCTTTACTCACAGGGACAGATTATTGCGTCAGATTTACTTTTTTGGCGTGAGCCGACAATTCCGCGAAGGTGTGCTGCTTCTGCAGCCACGCCTCATAGTCGCTCTCCGTCTCGACCACGACATTACCCCGCATCTGCGGGTGACCGATGCCACAGAATGCCGAGCAGAGGACTTCGAATGTCCCGGTCCTGGTGGGGGTGAACCAGAAGTAGGTGACCAGACCTGGCATCAAATCCATCTTGGCCCGGAACTCGGGCACATAAAAGTCGTGCACGACGTCGATGGAGCGGAGCAATACCTTGACCGGTTTCCCGAGCGCCAGGTGCAAGTCGCCGCTTTCGATCACGACATCGTCTTGCCCGTCTGGATCGTTAGGATTCAAACCCAAGGGATTGTCGGAACTGATGTAGTTTGGATCGGTCGTGCCGAGCCGGCCGTCCTTCCCCGGAAGGCGAAAGCTCCATTGCCATTGTTGACCCACGACCTCAAACTGGGACGCTCCTTTCGGGACCGCGATGTATTGGTACCACACGAACAACCCCGGGCCCAACAGGGCCAAGACGGCCACCGTGGTCCCTATGGCGAGCGACCACTCCAGCTTATTGTTCTCCGGCTGGTAGGTCGCCCGCCTTCCCTCCTGGTGCCGGAAGCGGAAGACGCAGTAGGCCATAAACAAAATAATGGCGACGTAACCGGCCCCGGTAATCCAAAACGTGAGATTGATCGTGCCATCGATGTAACCCCAGTTCGAGGCAATCGGCGTCAGCCACCACGGGCTCAGAACGTGAAACAACACGGAGCCGATCACGACCAAAACCAGGATAAGCGCGAAGGCTATAGCCATCCCTTATTCATCCTTGTTCATCCTTGCCTTGTTCATCCTTGCCTCGAAAGGGCGCCGCCATGAATTTCCACGTCGAACAAGCGATCGTCAGGTTTTGGGTCGAGCGGCGGCCTCCGCCTGAGGCGATGCTTGCCCGCCTCATGCCCAAGCTGCCGCTAAATGTCGCACCTCGGATCACGTCTGGCAATTGCGCAAAATGTCGCCGCTCCGCCTTTTGACTCTAATCATGCGCCAATCATGCGCCGTGGTGAATATTTCGGCAACGCAGCGCATTTTCTCCATGGACCGGACCGATTGCTGCACACGGCGCGGCAATATTCATGCCGAATTTGCTTCCCTGCTCTCTTGCTCGGGAGCCGGCGGCCACCGAACGGCACACGCCCGGGCTCTCGATTTTTTTCCGGCCAGCGGCCCTGCGCGATGGTGGCCCGCGGAAGCGCTTTAATACAAGCATTGGTGGATGAATAGCAAGCGTTGGCGGATGAATAGAGTGCGGGCTCTATTTCTCCCTTACCCTGTCATTTTCCTTGACCAGGACGGAAACCGGCATGCCGGGGATTCCTTGACCGCTGCATCGATCAACCGAACCTGTTGGGCGCGTCGGCGTCGATATAGCCGGCGACATGCGGCTTGCCGCGGCCGCCCGTATGGGCTTCGATCTCGATGATGGTGGCTCCATCGGCTCCTTTTTAACGCCCGGTCCAACGCGAAAAGCCCTGATGGGACGCCGGTCCAAAGCACCGCTGCAGACGATGATGGAGGTCATGCTCCGGCAGTTTGAACGAGTTGGATCACTATCCCGGCTGGCGCACGGTAGTAGGACATCTTCACTACCCTTTCGCCATTCCTGTACTCGAATCGTCCGAGCCCCTCCTTCTCAAAGTGGCGGGCGTTTTCGCCGTCCGCTTTCAGATAGAGAGTGTCGCCCGCCACGAGCCCGAACATCAATCCATTGTGGTAGATGCCATACCCGCTGAATATTTTTCGGGCTCTGATCGGCCCGAATAGCTCGAACACTTCATGGAGGTAGTCAACAAACTCATTCATAACCGGCAGCCGCTTTCGCGGATCATGCTTGGGGAAGCAAACCTCACCCGCTCGCCGCGCTGGACCAGCGGAGCGCCTCGACGCCGGGCAATCGCTTGCCCTCTAGCCATTCTAAAAAAGCGCCGCCGGCCGTCGAGACATAGGTGAAGTCCTGGGTTACAGCGGCTTGGTTGAGGGCCGCGATGGTATCGCCGCCGCCGGCGATGGTTTCCAACGCGCCCACCTTGGTGAGTTGCGCCGCGACCTTGGCGATCGTCATCGTGCCGGTTTGAAACGGCGCGATCTCGAAAGCGCCGACGGGTCCGTTCCAGACGAGCGTCCGCGCCGAGGCGAGAAGGCCCACGGCCTGCGAGATGGTGCGCGGCCCGATGTCGAGGATCATTTGATCCTCCCCCACGGAGTCGCTGTCGACGGTCTTTGTGGGGACATCCGGTTCGAGCCGCGAGGCGACAACCACGTCGACCGGCAGCACGAGCTTGCAATTTGCCGCCTCGGCCCCGGCGATGATCTGGCGGGCGACATCGGCGAACTTCTTCTCGTGGAGGGACTTGCCGATCGCCTTGCCGCTCGCCGCGAGAAGCGTATTGGCCATGGCGCCGCCGACGAACAAATATTCGACCTCGCGCATGAGGTTGCCGAGAAGCTCGAATTTGGTCGAGACTTTCGCGCCGCCGACGATCGCCGCCAGCGGACGCTTTGGATCGGCCAGCATCCGTTTCAGCATTTCAAGCTCATGCTGCATGCTCCGCCCGATATAGGCCGGGAGCTTGTGCGCCACCCCTTCGGTCGAGGCGTGCGCGCGATGCGCGGTGGAAAAAGCGTCGTTGACGTAAATATCGCCGAGTTCGGCCAAGGCGTCGACGAAGGCCGGATCGTTCTTCGTCTCGGCGGCATGGAACCTTGTATTTTCGAGCACGAGGACGTCGCCGTCGTGCATCGCATCGACCGCGCTCTTCGCGACCTCGCCGGCGCAGTCGGAAGAAAAAGCAATATAGCGTCCGAGCTGGCGTTCAATCTCCACCGCGACGGGTTTTAGCGAGTTCTTCGGGTCCGGGCCGTTGGTCGGGCGGCCGAGATGCGACAAGAGGATAACCTTGCCTTTTTTTTCCGAAATCTCGCGAATATTCACAAGAATCCGGTCGATGCGGGTCGCATCGGTGATCTTGCCGTTTTCCATCGGGACGTTGAGGTCGGCGCGAACGAGCACCCTCTTGCCGGCGAGGTCCACATCGTCGAGTGTCCGGAACGCGGACATGGGCGCTGTTCTCGTCATATCAGCTTTCCCATGGCGGCGGCGACATCGATCATGCGGTTCGAAAAGCCCCATTCATTGTCGTACCAGGAAAGGACACGCACGAATGTGCCCTCCATCACTTTTGTCTGATCCATGTGAAAGATCGACGAATGCGGATCGTGATTGAAATCGGCGGACACATTGGGGCTTTCGGTGAAGGTGAGAATCCCTTTCAATTGGCCCTCCGAGGCGCGCTTGACCGTGTCCTTGATCTCGCCGGCTGTCGTCTTGCGTTTGGCGACGAATTTGAAATCGACGACGGACACGTTGGGGGTGGGCACGCGGATCGCCGCGCCGTCGAGTTTGCCGTTGAGCTCGGGCAGGACGAGGCCGATGGCCCGCGCCGCTCCGGTCGTGGTCGGGATCATCGAAAGCGCGGCCGCGCGGGCCCGGTAAAGGTCCCTGTGCATCGTGTCAAGCACCGGCTGGTCGCCGGTATAGGAGTGGATCGTCGTCATGAACCCTGTTTCGATGCCGATTGCGTCGTTTAGGATCTTGGCCACCGGCGCCAGGCAATTGGTGGTGCAGGACGCATTGGAGACAATGAGATGAGCCTTGGTCAGCAGGGCGTGATTGACACCAAAGACCACGGTCAGATCGGCATCGCTGGCCGTCGCCGAGACGAGGACGCGCTTGGCGCCCGCCTTCAAATGCGCGGCGGCTTTGTCCTTCGAGGTAAAAAGCCCAGTGCATTCGAGCGCGATGTCGACGGCAAGCTCCTTGTGCGGCAATTCACGCGGATCGCGGATCGCGGTCACCTTGATCGGACCCTCGCCGTAATCGATCGCGTCGCCCACGACCTTGATGTCGCCGGGAAACCGGCCGTGCACCGAATCGAAGCGCAGCAAATGGGCGTTGGTCTCGACCGGACCGAGATCGTTGATGGCGACAATGTGAATATCGTTGCGCTTTGACTCCGCAACCGCGCGCAGGATATTGCGGCCGATGCGGCCAAATCCGTTGATAGCGACTCAAATCGCCATTGCTTCTCCTTCTCCGCGGGTGGCCCGGTTCACCCCGCACCGTCCCGCATGGCATGTCGGTTATCTTAACACGCGTCAACTGTCGCAACGCCGCGCCGCAGCCTCGGCGACGGCTACTGGCGTAATGTTGAAACAATTGTAGACATCCTTGTAGGGCGCGCTGGCGCCAAAACCGGTCATGCCGATGAAAATCCCATCTTCGCCGATGATCGCGTCCTGGCCGATGCCCTCCATGAGATCGCCATCGGAGGCGAGGACATAGGTATGATGATCGACGGCTGACCCGAACTGCGCATTCGGCAGGCGTTCGGCAAACGCCATCCGGGCCGCCCTGGCAAGCCCTGGCCGAGCGGACCAGTTGTGGCCGCCACCCCGGCGTATGGCGGTATTCGGGACGGCCCGGCGTCCGCGAGCCGAACTGACGGAAGCGTTGCAGTTCCACGATGGTCATGCTTGGTTCGCCGCCCGAATAGAGCGGCGCATAAAGCAGCATCGAGCCATGGCCGGCCGCCAGCCCGAAACGATCGCGGTCCGGCCGGCTTGCGCCGGCGGCGGCATCATAGTTGAGGGGGTTGGTGAACGGCACGGGGGCGATATCGGCGGCACCCATCGGCGGACCCGGATGACCCGATTTCGCCTTTTCCACCGCGTCCATGGCGAGCGCGCGAATGGCATTCCCCATTTCCTCATGAGTGACTTCATCTTCGTGCGCCAGCTTCAAAGGTTCACTCCAAGGGCGGAACTGGCGAGATCGTGCGCGATTGCAGCATCAAGCAGGGCGGGGCTGGATGGTGCAAAAGCATGGTTGGCCCCGTCTGGCAACCGCCGGAAGGCGTTCGTCAACGCATCGGCTATGTTTCTTTATGCCACGCTGCAACGTTTTAGGCCGCGAAAACGATTTCGCCGCGACTTATGCCTTATTGTCGCGGCGCTGGGCCATTATCCAGGCCATCAACACGTAACGCGCGGCGGCCGGTTTGTCGACCTGTGGCGTGACCGACATTCACCGCCGAGCGGGGTTCTCCGCATAAAATCGCACAGTTTTCCTTTGACCTGTGTCCGCGCGGTGACGGTTTTCGCGGTGGGATTCTGGCATGATCATAACTCGTTAACCTCGTTGATCCTAGACACGGAAGGCGAGGTTCACGCGTCGCGAACACGCCGTGGCCGCGGCAATGAAATTTAGCGACAGCGGCCCTAACGGCGGCTCGAAAGGTAAACCCGGGGGCGAATCGATGGCGGAGAGCGCTTTTTTTTGCAAAGCCCTTGGCGCCGCAACCACCATGGCGCTCGGGGCGGGACTGGCGGTGCTCGCCGCGGGTTGGCTGACGCTAGCAGTGCCGCTGCAGGCGGGGCGATACTTCGGCTTGCGCGCGGACGCCGCGACGGTTCAGCCCGAGCCCGGCGAGCGTCCGGCCGCCAGTGCGGCGAGAATCGAGCAGGGCGGCGATCGCGCCAAGCTCATATTCGAGCTATCCGCGCCCCTGGACGCCACGGCCTTTGTCCTTGCCGATCCGGATCGGGTCATCATCGATTTGCCGCAAACCGATTTTGCGCTGGACCCGGAGACCGGCAAGGCGGCAGACCCGCCGCACCGGAAAACCGGCCTCATCATCTCCTTTCAATTCGGGCAGCTCGCGCCAGGAAAGTCGCGTATTGTCATCGATCTTGGTGCCCCTGCGCTGGTTTTGCGGGCGGCTTGCGATAAATTGGATAGCGACGGCCACGCACGCCTCGTCATCGAGCTCGCCAAAACGGATCGCCGGAGTTTCCAGGCCGCCGTGCAAAGAGCGCGGATCCAATTGGCGGCGCTGGCGCAACCCAAGAAGGCCCAAACGCCCGAGCCGGAATCGGCGAAGCCGGTCATCATGATCGATCCTGGCCATGGCGGCATCGACCGAGGCGCAGTGGTGAAAGGCCTCGTCGAAAAGGAGCTGGTGTTCGATTTCGCCAAGGCGGTCGCGGCCAAACTCGATGCGGACGGCCGTTTCAAGGTCGTCATGACACGTGACGACGACAGCTTCGTTCCCCTGTCCGAACGCGTGCGGATGGCGCGCGACGGAAATGCCGCCCTGTTTGTCTCGATTCACGCCGACACTTTATCAAGTGCGGCCGATGTTTCCGGCGCCACCGTCTACACGCTATCGGATCGCGCCTCGGACGCCGAAGCCGCGCGCGTGGCCGAAAAAGAGAACCAATCCGACGCGGCGGCAGGACTGGACAAAACCGAGGACGCCAGCGACGTTTCCGGCATTTTGTTCGATTTGACGCGGCGGGAAACCCGCGCCTACAGTCACTACTTCGCACACACTTTGGTGAACTACTGGCGAGTCGCGGGGCGGCTAAACAAAAATCCGCGGCGTTCGGCGGGGTTTCGTGTTCTGATGGCGCCCGACGTTCCATCCGTCCTTTTGGAACTCGGCTATCTTTCCAACGAAAAAGACGGACTGGCGCTTACTTCGGCGCAATGGCGCGACAAGGCATCGAGCCAAGTCGTGGAGGCAATCAAAGCTTTCTTCGCGGTGCGGGAGAGCGGCGCAACCGTGACCAAGACCGATCCCGATTCGGCGCCGGTTGGAAAAATACCGTCCGCCGGACCGTAAATTCCAAAATATTTTTACAGCGAAGAGCAAAATCGCGGATCGAAACCAACGGCGGCTCCTTGCGGCCGTTGATACAGGCGATTTTACCGCCGATGACCGGAGCGCTTCATTATGCGAAGCGTACGCGCCGCTTCATTCGACAAATTTTCAACACAAAAGCGCCGCAGGGAGAAAACGGCAAGGTCGCGTGGGGCGGGCGATAACAAGTCTCCCGCCAGGATTCCAAACCCCGCATCCGCCGGGCGGGCATGGCGATCCGGCCGGGATATTCGCCTATCCAAGCCATTATTTGGCTTCGATTCGCGTGGCCTTATGGAAGAGCGGCCGCCATCGAGCGCCGGTATTGCTTTTAGGTCCGCTGTATTATTGATTTCGCCCGGAAAGAGTTTCCGGAATTCAAAAGGCCAGGTTGCATGCGGCAAATAACCCGTTTCCTCGGTTTCATTTTCGCGACCGGCGCGATCGTGTTCGTCATAGGGGCTTGCGCGGCGGGGCTTTTGGTTTGGAAATTCGAACGAGACCTGCCGGATTATACGACGCTCAAGGATTACGAACCGCCGGTGATGACGAGAACCTATGCGAGCGACGGATCGCTTATCGCCGAATATGCCCGCGAGCGGCGTCTTTATCTTCCGGGCGCCGCCATCCCGGCCCTCGTCAAGAACGCCTTCATCTCCGCGGAAGACAAGAATTTCTACACCCATGCCGGCATCGATCCGGAAGGCATAGTTCGTGCCCTCATCGTGTTCGTTCAAGGTGACAAACCTGTCCAAGGCGCCTCGACCATCACGCAGCAGGTGGCCAAGAATTTCCTTCTGACGAATGAGCGATCCTTCACCCGGAAGTTCCGGGAAGTGCTCCTCGCGTTTCGTATCGAGGGCGCCTATTCCAAGGACAAGATTCTCGAGCTTTATCTCAACGAAATCTATCTCGGGCTCGGAAATTACGGTGTCGCCGCCGCGGCGCTGAACTACTACGGCAAGTCCGTGCATGAGCTTACGATCGCGCAAGCCGCCTATCTCGCCGCCTTGCCGAAGGCGCCGAACAATTATAATCCCTTCCTGAAGCGCGAACGAGCGATCGAGCGGCGCAATTGGGTCATCGACCGCATGGTCGAGAACGGCTATGTCTCGCGCCAGGACGGCGAGAAAGCCAAGGCCGAGGGGCTCGGCGTCAATCTCAGGGTCCTTTCGCCCAATGCTTTCGCCGCCGGCTATTTCGCCGAGGAGATCCGCCGCGAACTCAGCGATCGTTACGGCGAAAAGAAACTCTATGAAGGCGGTCTTTCGGTTCGCAGCACACTTGATCCGAAAATCCAGCTGATGGCAAGGCGCGCCCTGGTCGACGGCCTTGTCCGCTACGACGAGGCGCATGGCTTTCGTGGCCCCATGCGCCACATCGACATCAGCCAGGATTGGGGGATTCCGCTTGCCGATATACCGGCCTTGGGCGATGTCGCACCTTGGCAGCTCGCCGTAGTTCTCGATGCCACCGATGCCGGAACGCGAATCGGCCTGCAACCCCACCGGGAAAAATCCGGCGAGATCAAGCGCGAACGCGAATCCGGCACGCTCGCCACCGCCGGACTTCATTGGACCCGTGGGACTGGCTCCCGCGCGTCGCTGGGGCCGGGCGATGTGATCTATGTCGAGCCGATCGAGGGAAATCCTCAGCAGTACCGGCTGCGCCAAATCCCGGAAGTCAGCGGCGCGATCGTCGTGATGGACCCTTACACCGGCCGCGTGTTCGCCATGGCCGGCGGTTTTTCGTTCGACCAGTCCGAGTTCAATCGCGCGACGCAGGCCATGCGCCAGCCGGGTTCCTCGTTCAAGCCTTTTGTCTATGCCACGGCACTCGACAACGGCTATACGCCGTCCTCCATCATTCTCGACGAACCCATAGAAATCGATCAGGGACCCGGTCTCGGGGTGTGGCGTCCGGAAAACTTCGAGGGCAAGTCGAGCGGTCCCCACACCTTGCGCTATGGGGTCGAACATTCGGTCAATCAGATGACCGTGCGGCTCGCCCGCGATGTCGGTATGCCGCTCATCGCCGAATATGCCAAGCGCTTCGGCATCTACGACGATCTGCCGCCCTACCTTTCGATGTCGCTTGGCGCCGGCGAAACGACCTTGATGCGCCTGACCACCGCCTATTCGATGCTCGCCAACGGCGGCAAGCGAATCAAGGAAACCTTGATCGACCGCATCCAGGACCGCTGGGGTCATACGATCTACCGGCACGACGAGCGAATCTGTGAAGGGTGCGACGCGCCGGCATGGCACAATCAGGAAGTACCCAGATTAATTGACAACCGTGAGCAAGTGCTCGATCCCCTCACCTCCTATCAGATCACTTCGATCATGGAAGGCGTCATCCAGCGCGGCACCGGCCAAGCGATCAAGGAACTCGGCAGGCACCTCGCCGGCAAAACCGGGACCACCAACGAAGCCAAGGATCTTTGGTTCATCGGTTATTCGCCCGATCTCACGGCGGGCGTGTTCATGGGTTACGATCAGCCGCGCTCGCTAGGGGATTCGGCGCAAGCCGCGCATTATACGGCGCCGATCTTCCGCGACTTCATGAAGATGGCCCTCGCCGGCAAACCCGACATTCCATTTCGGGCGCCGCCTGGCATCAAGCTGATCTGGGTCAACGTGAAAACGGGCATACGGACGAGCGCGAGTTCCCAGGGGGCAATCCAAGAGGCGTTCAAGCCAGGCACGGCGCCGCCGGACTCCTATGCCGCCGGCGACGCGACGCCCCGGGCACAGGCCATTAATCCCGACGCGGACCGGCTGGTCGGGACCGGGACCGGCGGGTTGTATTAGGCCGCGGCTCGATCACGGCGCGGCCTCGCCTTGGTCCAATCCTTTTTGCGGATAGGTCTTGCCGGGAACGCCTGCATGGCTGTTACCGCCCGGCCTTTCAGGGTGAGGTTGCGGCCGATGCGAGTTCGCTGGCCGAACTCACCGGGCGGGCCGGCGAACTCTTTTTGAGCCGCTCAGTCGAACAGGCTTGAAACGCTTTCTTCCTTGGCGATTCGCGCGATCGCCTCGCCGATCAAGGGGGCGATCGAAACCACCCGGATATTGTTGGAAACCCGGATCGCTTCGGTTGCTTGGATGGTGTCGGTGAGAACCAGCTCCTTGAGCCGCGAGGCGGCGATTCGCGCCACCGCTCCGCCGGAAAGAACCCCGTGCGTGATATAGGCATAGACCACCCTCGCGCCGTCCCGCAGCATGGCATCGGCGGCGTTGCACAAAGTGTCCCCGGAATTGACGATATCGTCGACTAGAATGCAGGTCTTGCCGGCAACGTCGCCGATAATATTCATGACTTCCGAGTCGCCCGCGCGTTCGCGGCGCTTATCGACAATGGCGAGTGGCGCGCCGATGCGTTTTGCCAAGGCGCGGGCGCGGACCACGCCACCGACATCGGGGGACACCACCATGACGTTATCGAGTTTTAGCCGTTCCTTGATGTCCCGGACCAGGACGGGCGCGGCATAAAGGTTGTCAGTCGGGATATCGAAGAAGCCCTGGATTTGGCCGGCGTGGAGGTCCACCGTGAGAACCCGGTCGGCCCCGGCGCGGGTGATGAGGTTGGCGACGAGCTTGGCCGAGATGGGCGTGCGCGGACCAGGCTTGCGATCTTGCCTTGCGTAGCCGAAGTAGGGGATGACCGCGGTAATTCGCCTTGCCGAGGCGCGCCGCAGCGCGTCGGTCATGATCAGAACTTCCATCAGATGATCGTTCGCCGGATACGAGGTCGATTGAACGACGAAAGTATCCTGGCCGCGCACGTTCTCTTGAATTTCGACGAAAACCTCCAAATCGGCGAAGCGGCGAACCTGGCACTTGGTCAACGGCACCCCGAGATACGCCGCGATTGCCTCGGTCAAAGACCGATTGGAGTTGCCCGCTAGGATTTTCACCGCTCCAGCCACCCGTTCGATTTTCCGCTTGCGCGGCTGCCGCCAAATGGCCGCCCGTCCACGATGCAAAGATTCCGGAGACCTGAATTGGGCGAGCGGCCGGCGGCACCGCGCGAATCAGCCCGTCCTCCGTTCGCCAAGCTGGTTTTCGGCTCATTCCTCATGGTCCCAGGCCCAGGTTTCCGGGCCGCAAAGCCCGCCATTTGGGCCGCGGCTTCGAATTGGCGGCGCCGCCTCGCCCGCATCAATATTCCCGCCTTGCCGTTGGCAAGCGCCAATCGGATCGCCGCAGCGAAACACTCCACCTATCCGCTCCTTCAGGCCCGCCCATTCCGCAAACCAAGGAAACGACGCACCGGATCCGTCCGGTACCGCCATCTCCCCCTCCCCCAAATCACCGATGAGGAGATGCCCTCCCCACAGAAATTACAACTGTAGTACTCTCATGGTTGCCGGCAAGGGCCTTTTGGATAGAAAGCAGCCCGCCGGTTCCGATCGGCGGCCCATTGCACGCCCGCGCGATGAGGCGCGTGATCGCGTGCATCGGGTCGACGACGTTTGGGCACCTGATTCGACGAAAGAAGATTTGGTGTCGGCTGGACGGCGCTCCCTTCGGCATGACGAACAAGAATTCAGCTGCGCCTATTCCATGGCGTTGTCCGGCCCGCGCCCGGAATTGGGTTGGGCCGATGCGGCGTGCGCGCCCGCGGCGGAACAAGGTTAACCCACATCAAGCTCGCGCAGCGGCACATGTCGCAACGCGCATCGGCGCGGCATGGGCGAGATGGCGAAAACCGTTCCTTCATTGCCGCGCTTTTCTCGACCGGTCGTGGCATCTCGCATCAGCCTGCTTTGCGCATCATTATGTTCCAAACCGCGCTGACATGTTCGGTCAGCGCATTCTCGTGACTTTCGCGTTCGATCGATTGGATCTCGAATTTTGAACCGAACAATTGATCGAGATTGGCGCGGCTTGCGAAAAAGGTGCGTCCGATTCCGGCGAAATAGCCGCCGGAAAAGTCAGATGTAGAGCCGTCCGCGAAGTCGCTGGCGAATTTCATGTCCCCGTGATCGGTCGTGAACATCTGAGAAAAGAAGACGATGCCCAGATTCAGGACGCGCCGCACCCAGTCGATGGCCAGGGGAATCGGGTGAGTTAATCATCGACTAATGATAGTGGCGAGGAAGTCGTCATCCCAGGCGGCGACCTTGCGCCTGAGGCGCATGGAGTCTTTGCCCGGCGCTCTGCGGATGAGGTTGAGGGCCATATGTTTGATGGTTGTGAGATTGGCGGGAGCATGATCGGTGCGGACACGGCATTCGTCGTCGCGGAAGACCATGTCGAGGATCCAATGGAGGCTGTTCTCTACGGTCCAATGGTCGCGGATGAAGGGTCCGATCAGGCTGGCCAGGAGAGCCAGTGAGGTGATGTATTAAGCGGTTCATAAATATGGGAACATTCACGCGGCGTATTTGAGCGAAGGTTTCTGAAAAAAGGAGATAATTTTCCAGGGGTCGTTTTGCAGTTGGCGCATCGATGATCGAACCTTGCGCTTGAAGCCGTCCCTGCTGGTGACAGCCATGCGGCCGGCGGTGTCCGCTTTCAGATGCTTCCACACCAGCTCATCCGGGTTGCGATCGGGTGAATAAGGAGGCAGATAAAACAGCCGCAGCTTTCCCTTCAGGGTTTCGACAAAAGTTCTTGTTTTCTTCGCGACGTGTGCGGGTCCACGATCGACGATCAAAAAGATCTCGTGCTTGGCGCCGACGATCAATCGCGTCATAAACTCGATAAACACCGCAGCGTTGACGCCGCCTTGTTGCTTGATCATGAAGCGCATGTGGCCGCGCGAGGAGACCGCTGAAAGCAGACTCATGCCATGGCGAGCGCCGGTGGCCTCGACAATGGGCGGTTCGCCTTTTTTACCCCAGGTGCGCCCGGCATGGTGACCGGAACGGATGTGGGCGGCATCGCCAAAATAGATGTCAGCTCCTTGTTGTTGCGCCATTCTCTTGATTCCCGGGTATTCTTTCTTGAGCCACTGCTGCACGAGGGCTTCGTCACGTTCCCATGCCCGGTGCAACGGCTTTTGACAAGTGACGCCGAGCTGAGCCAAAAGCCGCCCCACGGACGCCGCGCTCAACACCACATCGAACTTATCCTTGATCAGCTTCGCCACCATCGCGCGCGTCCACAGCGCAAACTCAAACTTCAGTTGCAAGGGGTTCTTCCGCGTCACCATGTCGTAAACCCACTGCAATGCCCGGCCATCAAGTTTCGGCGGACGTCCAGGAACGGGCTTGGCTTTCAGGGCGCCCCAACCGCCGCGCCGGTATTCCGCCAGCCATCTGTACATGGCGGTCCGCCCCACCCCAAAGATCCGGGCAACCACCTCGGGGCTTTCGCCGTCTCGAACGCGCCTTACGGCGCGTTCACGCATGGTCTCCAGCGTCTTGTGATCAAGCTTCCGCGCGTCATCTTTTCTCATGCCAGCATGGAATCATTCGAGGCTCCTCAGGTCAAGAAAAATGTCCTCCTATTTATGAACTTCTCAATACAAGTCTGGATTTGATCCAACGGTCAATGTCAGATTACGTCATTCATCGCACGGCGGGTATTATCGGCGAGGTGGAGTCGATTCTGGCAAGGATGCCATAGGGCGTTCGGAAGAACGCCCGTTGCAAGCAACGGGCTATGGCACCGGCCCCGCCGGCGCGAGCGCAGCTCGCGTCCTTGACGGAATCGATCCGCCCGCCAAACTCGCCGCCATGAGAGGAATGGCAGGTTGCGATTTCCCGCGGCAGTGACTGAAATCGTAAGTCCAGAATTTTACAGATCATCCGCGGCGCGGACGAGATCGCCCGCCATCCGCGCGTCCGTGGCCGCGGACAATTTGTCTTCGATCCGAAGCATTATCTGGCGCTCCTCGAGCAAGAGCCCGGCGCCCTCGATCGAGCGGCTCCCTTGCGGAACTGGGCATTGCCGGAGCCGCTCCAGCATCCGCGGCGGCTCTGGAAGCCCGCATGGGCAATCGCGGCAAACGGGAGTTCATTCAGGCGCCGCGGCTGATGGAGGTCTTTCCCGAGACGCTCGTCGCCGCGGCCGCGCTCGACGCGATCCACCCCGGCGCGATCAGCTTCGACGCGGTCAAGCAACTCGTCATCGCCAAGGTGGAGCGAAGATCCGCCCGTCCCGGCCTCGACGGCTATCCCTATTTGCCGGTGGCCAACGTGAAGACGGCATCGGCCGCCGATTACGTGGTTCCCGTTTCCGGGAGGGCAGCATGACGGCGGCGGCTCCTGCTGCTAGCCCGGCGCTGCCGCAGGTTCTGCTCGCCCATCATCCGCGGCAGCTCAAACTGCCGGCCTTCCTGCGCGAGTATGAAAAGCTCGCCGCCGAAGCCGCCCGCGAGGGTCTCGATCATGTCCACTTCCTCTTGCGCCTCGCCGGGCTTGAACTCATCGATCGTGAACGGCGCATGGTCGAGGCGCATCCGCGCCGCGCGTTTTTCGGCGGTGAAGAGTTTCGACACGTTCGGCTTCGCCGCCATTCCGTCGCTCAACAAACCGCTGACACTCGAACTGGCGCGGCTCGCGCATATCTCATCGCCCGCGACAACATCATCGCCCTCGGCAACAGCGGCACCGGCAAGACGCACGCCTGTCTGGCGCTTGGTCTCGCGGCCTGTCAGCATGGCTTCTCCGTTGCCTTCTTCACGGCGGCCGGACTCGTTCATCAATTGATGGAAGCGCGCGACGAGCGGCGTCTCCTGAAACTCCAGGCGCAGCTCGCCGCCGTCAAACTGCTCATCATTGACGAACTGGGTTACGTGCCGCTCTCACAGACCGGCGCAGAATTGCTCTTCGAGATCTTCAGCCAGCGTCACGAACGCGGGCCGGCGATCGTCACGTCGAATCTTCCATTCGACGAATGGACGAGCGTCTTCGGCGATCAACGTCTGACCGGCGCGCTGCTCGATCGCCTCACCCACCACGTCCATATTTTGGAGCTGAACGGCGAGAGCTACCGGCTCAAGCAATCGAAGGCAAGGCGGCGGCGTGAAGCCCAACCCGCCGATCTAGCCGCAGCAACCGCCGATCCCGAAACAGGCGAAATCACCCCCGCGTCCTGAAAGCCGCATCCGCCCTGGCTGCGAAATCCCGGCCATCTCCGCCGGGGCGGACGCGGCGCGTCGGGCTCTACGCCCCGGCCGCCAACTGGCCTGGTTTTGCTCCGCCCCAGTGGCCGGCTTTTACTCCGCCGTCGACACCAGATTTTGCAGGCCTTTTTTTTAAGAAAATGCCACATTTCGTCGAGCTCGACGGCCGCGGCGCCTTCTCCGGTTGGTACTGGCTTGGGCGCGTTCTTGAGGGCGAACGTCTTGATCCATTTAAGGACGGCGGGGGTTGAAACGCCAAAAAGCCGCGCTATGCGCCGTTGCGATAAGCCGCTGAGGTAAAGCCACACGGCAAGAGCCAGAACCGGCTGACTGTGTCCGCGCCGGGGCTTGTCGATAAAGTTGTCGCCGCATTCCTTGCACTTGTCGCGCTGCTGCCCCTGCATAAAGCCGTTCTTCACGCATCGTTCGCCGCCGCATCGATAGCACACGATCATCTCCGCCTCCCCTTTGGGTCAGAAAGGGAAAGCGTAGGAACGGAATTATCTATGAGTGGTTAACACCCTTCCGATTGTAACGCCGCAGGTTTGCATTGGACACGGATTAGCCGCAGGATGAGGCGCAAACCGTTGACTGCCGGGAGACGTCAGCTTGAAGCGTTTGTTGCCTCTTGAGGATTAACGATCATGGACACAATTGCTAGGTACAAATGGACCAGTGTAACCTTGGTCGTAATTGCTCACCCGCCGGCTACGCCGCTACGGGAAGAGGCTTTCCTGCGAGGGTGAGGCGGATCGCCGCTATAGCGCGGATGGTGCGGCGGCGTGCGGTTTCGATTACTGAGCGAATACCGGCGTAGAGACGCGCGCCCCATTCGGTGCGGAAGCCATTGGTGATTTTGCGGAAAATGACGCAGGGGCGCAGCGCTCGTTCGGAGCCATTGTTGGTGGCTGGAATGGCGCGGTTGGTGACGAAGACGAATAGATGCCGACGGATTTTCTTGATCACGCGCTGCAGTTTGACGCCCGCCGCATGGGTTGGCGGGCGCGCCATGAGCTCGTCGAGCCGGGCTTCGAGGCGGGCGACATAAGTTTTCAGGGTGGCGTCCGCGAGCTTGTCTCGCCGACGGCCAATCCGGCAGGCTCGACCAAGCAGATGGTGCAGACCGGGTGCGAAAATGCCGTCGCCGGCGTCGATGGCATATTGCCCGTCGCGAATGAGATGAGCGAGGCAGACCTGATTGTCTTTTTTCGCCCAGCCCATCTGGCCGCCATAGCGGTCCGAGACCCAGAAATCGGGGCGGAACGCGCCGAGGAACCCCTCGACCACGCATTTGCCGCGCGACGGCTCAACGACGAAGACGGCGCTGTCGTCATGATGGAACACCCGCAGCCACCAATTCCGTTTGCCGGCCCTGAGGCCGGTCTCGCCGGATTGCAGGATGGTTCCTGACGGGAGACGGGCGCGGATGTAGCTCGTCTGGCGCGCGAAGGCGTCACGGGCGGCATCCAGCATGTTGACGAGAGCGCCTTCGCTGATTTCGAGGCCGAGGATGTCGGACAGAAGCCGCGCCAGGCGTCCGAAGGCGATGCCTTGCGTAAAGCGCAGGTAGATGACGAGGGCGCGAAGGTTTTCCCCGAATGGAGAACCGGGCTCCATTCCGCCGGGCGGCGCGGCCTTGAACTTTTTCGCACAACACGGACAGACCCCACCATGCAGCGTTACGCGTGTGACATCGGGCTTGATGTCTGGGATTTCGACGTGATCATAGACTTCGCTGGCAGTCTGTGGCAGGCTGGAAACGTCCGTGCCGCAATGCTGGCAGGAGGACGCCATCACTTCGCGCTTGTGCGCCGGGTCCGGATGCAGCGGCCGGTGCGTCTTCGTATGCGCCTTGCGCTCGGGCTTTTTCGTCACCTCGCCCGAGGCTTTTCGCCCCTGGCTCGGGGGCGTGCTCGAATTATCCGGCGTCTTGGCAGGCAGGCCGAGCTTGGCTTCGAGTTCCACGACACGCGCGCGAAGGACCGCCATCTCTCGGGTCAAAACGGCAATCGTTTCCGCTTGAGATAAAACAAGCCGGACCAGGGCTTCCTTGTCGTACGATTCAGCCGTGTCACGATTCATCCGGAGCTTGAATCAGCCCCGCTGCACCTTGTCAAAATCCTTTTTCGTCGAAACGCATAACACCGTCAGGAACACGGGGCTGAGCAATTACATTGGGTCAACCGCGGCCGCCCAAAAGTGATCCGGACAAGCAAATTTAAATTGCCCCTCCGCCAAAACTTCGCGGGACTTGCTTCGGCCGACGCTATAAGTCTGACGTTTGGCGCCTCGGTTTGGGTCTCGGCGTGACAGAATCAAACTCTTCCTCCGGGCGCGAAGGCGGGCGCTCGCTGAAGACGCGGGTCAACGCGCGGAAACGCACCCTTTCCTCGACGTTGTGGCTCGAGCGCCAGCTCAACGATCCCTATGTGGCAAGGGCCAAGCGGGAGGGTTTTCGATCGCGGGCGGCCTATAAGCTGCTTGAGATCGACGAGCGCTACCATTTTTTGAAACAGGGCCAAAAAATCGTCGATCTCGGCGCCGCGCCGGGGGGGTGGTCGCAGGTGGCCGTGCGGAAGGCTGGCACGGAGCAGGGCCATGGCAGGGTCATCGGCATCGATCTCCTCGCCATCGAGCCGCTGCCCGGCGCCGAATTCAAGGTCCTGGATTTCATGGCCGTGGACGCGCCGCCGCTGCTCAAGGAGTGGCTCGGCGGCAGGGCCGACGTGGTCCTCTCCGACATGGCGGCGAATGCGACCGGCCACAGGAAAACCGATCATTTGCGGATCGTTGGCCTCGTCGAGCTCGCGGCCGATTTCGCCCGCGAAATTTTGACGGATGGGGGCGCTTTCCTCGCCAAGGTGTTTCAAGGCGGAACCGAGCGCGAGCTGCTCGCCCGTCTCAAAAGCGAATTCGCGGCCGTGCGCCACGTGAAGCCGCGAGCCAGCCGGGCCGATTCGGCCGAGCTTTACGTGCTCGCGACGGGGTTTAGGGGCGAGGGCAAGCGGTGAGCGAAGGCTCGCCTATTGCCCCGCGGGCGAGATCGCTTGCGCGACTTTCCCCGGGCGCCGCGTGAGTTCAGACCCCGCGTCCGCGGGCAGCCGCGAGAACACGGCGACCGCGCTCAACGAGACGGCCGCCATCGCGACAAACGCCCCTTTGAAATTTTCAAGGGTGAGAACGTCCGTGCCGGGGTTGATGAGAGCGAACCCTTGCAGCGCGCCCGCTCCGGCCGCGACGCCAAGACTTAAGGACAATTGCTGGCCCACCGAAGCAAAACTGACGGCCGCGCTCATTTTGGCGGA
Source organism: uncultured Alphaproteobacteria bacterium (assembly GCA_963706215.1). Classification (GTDB taxonomy): domain Bacteria; phylum Pseudomonadota; class Alphaproteobacteria; order Rhizobiales; family Beijerinckiaceae; genus Methylocapsa. Next base: position 3,440,799 of record OY970154.1, read on the forward strand.
ATCGATTTCGGCATAGGCAATGGCGTTGATGCTGGTGAATTCGAGCGACCGCACGAAGCCGCCGGCGAGAAGCAAACTCATCATGACCACAACCGGCGTCGAGGGGGTAAAGAAGCCATAGCAGCCGAGGAAAGCGGCGCTCAGCACGGCATTGAAAATGAGCACCCGGCGAAAGCCGAAAAAGCGGAGAATCCGCGGCGCCGTTGCCTTCATCGCCATCGCCCCCACCGAGGCAATGAAAGTGATCGATCCCGAGTGAAAGGCGTTCAAGCCAAAACCGGCTTGCAACATGAGCGGAAGCAGAAAAGGCATCGATCCGATACCGATCCGGAACAGCGATCCTCCCGCCACGCTTGCGCGAAAGGTTTTGATGGTAAGAAGCTTGAAGTCGAGCAGCGGAAAGGCGGCACCACGGGCGTGCAGGCCATAGGCCGCCAAGGCAAGGATACCGAAGCCCGCCAGATTCACTGCCGCTTGCCAGGCCATGAGGCCGCGCCCAATGCCGCCAAGCCCGAACAAAAGAGAGGCAAGCCCGAGACCGCAGAGGAGAAAGCCCGTCACGTCGAGCGGCCAGGCCGTCCCGTCCTTGACATCCTCGACGAAGATGGTCGCAAGGATGATGCCGATGACGCCGATCGGCACGTTGATCCAGAATATCCAGCGCCAGTGGAAATAGGTGGTGATGAAGCCGCCGAGCAGTGGCCCGGTCATCGGCCCGAGGAGCGCCGGGACCGTCAGATAGGACAGCGCGTCCACGAGTTCGGAGCGTTCAACGGAACGCAAAAGCAAAAGCCGCCCGACCGGAACCATCATCGCGCCGCCGAGGCCCTGGATGATGCGGGCGCCGACAAGTTCCGGCAAGGTGGCGGAGATGCCGCACAAGATAGAGCCTAAGGTGAAGACAAGGATGGCGGCCCGGAAAATCGTTCGCGCGCCGAAACGGTCGGCGGCCCAGCCGCTCGCCGGGATGAAGATCGCGAGGGAGATGAGGTAAGAGGTGAGAGCGAGTTTTAAGGAAATCGGGTCTTCATGCAAATCCTTGGCGATCGCGGGCAACGACGTCGCGATGACCGTCGAATTGAGATTTTCCATGAACAGGGCGCAAGCGACGGTTAGCGCGGTAATGAGATAGGAAGGCAAAACTCAAGTCCGTCATCGTCCCCCCGCCGGCGTCTCTGCAGCGGAGACAACCGACATAGGAAGAGATGACGAACAATTCAACTTGAGGCGGTGATTGCTGTTCGGAAAAAACGAGGCCAGTTGAGTTGCAAGCGAATAGTCCCCAAGGTGCTGACCGCGCAAAAATGCTCCAGCCCGGCTCAAAGCATTGAGTTCTCAATCCATCCTGCCGAAAGTTTCGTCGAACGCATAGCCCGCGCCGCGCACCGTGCGGATGGGATCCTTTTCCGCGTCCTTCGACAACGCCTTGCGCAAACGGCCGATATGAACGTCGACAGTGCGCTCGTCGATTTCCGCCGAAAGTCCCCAAACGCAGTCGAGCAATTGCGCGCGCGAGAAGACCCGGCCCGGTTTCCCCATCAAATGGTCGAGCAGGCGGAACTCGGTCGGCCCCATGTGCACCTCGCGGCCACCACGGCGGACGCGCCAGTTTTGCCGGTCGAGATCGAGATCGCCCGCCGAAAGCATGCCGTTCGCGCGGTCCGGACGCGCGCGGCGCAGCAACGCGTGAACGCGGGCCATGAGCTCGGGAACCGAAAACGGTTTGACGACGTAATCGTCGGCGCCGATGGCGAGTCCGCGCACCCGCTCGCTTTCCTCGCCGCGCGCGGTCAGCATGATCACGGGCAGGCTTCTTGTCGTCCCCCGCGCGCGTATCCGGCGGCAGATTTCAAGTCCGGAAACGCCGGGCAGCATCCAATCAAGAATGACGAGGTCGGGGATCGTTTCACTGAGCCTGATTTCGGCTTCGTCGCCGCGCTCGATCCGGTCCACGGTGAAGCCTTCTGCCTCGAGATTATAGGAAAGAAGCATGCTCAGGGCCGCCTCGTCCTCGACAACCAGAATGCGCGCCGCCGCCAGAGAAGCTGCCGCCGGGCGCGCCGGGTTGAAACGGCTTTCATTCACTTCCTGCATTTCTTTTGCCATGTTCAAACCACCGTCGTTGGTGCCTCCGACAGCGTGGTCCGGCCCTTCGGCCGGTCCATCGGCAGGGATTCACCGGTAACAACATAGACCACGGTCTCGGCGATATTCGTCGCGTGGTCGCCGATCCTCTCGATGTTTTTCGAAACGAATAGAAGATGGGTGCAAAACGAGATGTTGCGAGGATCTTCCATCATGAAGGTGAGGAGGTCGCGGAAAACCGAGTCTTCGAGCGCATCGAGATCGGCATCATGGGTCCAGACACCGCGTGCGCGCTCGGCATCGCGCTGGGCATAGGCATCGAGCACGTCCTTCAGAAGAATCGCCGCCGATTTCATGCATCGACCTGAGCCCGATGGTGGCGCGTGGAATGTGCATTTCCGAGTGGACCTTGATCGAACGCTTGGCGATGTTCTTGGCGAGGTCGCCAATCCGTTCTAGATCGCCGGAAATGCGGATGGTGGCGATGATTTCGCGGAGATCCACCGCCATCGGCTGGCGCCGCGCGATGGTCAGCACCGCCTGTTCCTCGATGTCGCGCTGCAACAGGTCGAGGCGCGGGTCGCTATCGACGGTCGACTGAGCGAGCCGGGTGTCGAAATCGACCAGCGCATCCATGGCATCGGACAGCATTTTTTCGGCGATGCCGCCCATTTCCGCGATTTTCCGGCCCAGGATTTCGAGTTCCTTGTCGTAAGCCTTGACGATGTGATCGGACATGAACCTGTTCCTCGTTGCCGCCGCGATCAGCCGAACCGCCCGGTAATATAATTTTGTGTCTGCTTCTTTTCCGGTGACGTGAAGATCTGCGCGGTGCCGCCGAACTCAATGAGCTCGCCAAGATACATGAACGCGGTATGTTCGGAGACGCGCGCCGCCTGCTGCATGTTGTGAGTTACAATCGCGATGGTGTAGTTTTCCGTTAGCTCGTCGATCGTTTCCTCGATCTTCGCGGTCGAGATAGGGTCGAGCGCGGAGCAAGGTTCGTCCAAAAGAATAACCTCCGGCTGGAGGGCCACGGTGCGCGCGATGCAAAGGCGCTGCTGCTGGCCGCCCGAAAGCGACAGGCCCGAAGCGTTCAATTTGTCCTTCACCTCGCCCCAAAGAGCGGCTTGCATCAACGCGGCCTCGACGCGATCGCGAAGCTCGGCCTTCGGGAGCTTTTGGTAGAGTTTGATGCCGAACGCGACATTGTCGTGGATCGACATCGGAAAAGGAGTTGGTTTTTGAAACACCATGCCGACACGGGCACGCAAAAGATTGAGGTCCTGCTCGGGCCGCAGGATATTCACGCCGTCGAGAATCACTTCTCCCTCGGCCCTCTGATTGGGATAGAGATCGTACATCCGGTTCAACACCCGCAGAAGCGTCGATTTTCCGCAGCCGGACGGCCCAATAAAGGCCGTCACCTTATGCGCGTAAAGTGGAACGCTGACGCTCTTCAAGGCGAGCGAATCGCCATAGTAAAATTTGAGGTCTCGAATCGAGACCTTCGGCTCGAGAGTCGACGCGGTGGGCGCACCTGCCGTCCGGGCTTCCTCCGCGACCCCGCCTTGGGTGAGGTTCGGGACGTCGTTCATGTCACTCATTTCCCGGGCCTCCCCATTTGGAGCACGCGCGCGGCAATGGAAAGCGCAAGAACGGCCAAGGTTATGAGGAGGGCTCCGGTCCAAGCAAGCTGCTGCCATTCCTTGTAGGGGCTGAGCGCGAACTGGAAGATGACGGCGGGCAGGCTCGACATGGGCGCGTTTAAATTCGTGCTGAAGAACTGATTGTTCAGCGCGGTAAAGAGCAGCGGCGCGGTTTCCCCGCTGATGCGGGCGATGGCGAGAAGAACCCCGGTGACGAGACCTGCGCGGGCGGCGCGATAGGCGACCTTGCCGATGACAATGGCGCGCGGCAGACCGAGCGCGCTCGCCGCTTCGCGCAAGGGATCGGGCACCAGAAGCAGCATGTCCTCGGTCGTGCGCACGACGACCGGAACAACGATGACGGCAAGCGACACGGCCCCGGCGAGGGCGGAGAAATGGCCCATTTTCACGACCATGACCTCGTAAATAAAGAGACCGATCACGATCGACGGCGCGCTCAGCAAAATATCGTTGACGAACCGCACGACAATCGTGAGCTTCGAATGGCGGCCATATTCGGCCATGTAAGTGCCCGCCAGCATGCCTAGCGGGGTGCCGAAGGCCACGCCGAGAAAGGTCATGATCAGGCTGCCGGTGATCGCGTTCAAAAGGCCGCCTTCGGAACCCGGCGGCGGCGTCATTTGCGTGAAGACAGCAGGCGAAATACCGCGAATACCTTCGAACATGAGCGTGCCGAGAATGACCGCCAGCCAGCCGAGGCCAATGGCCACGGCTACATAGCAAAGGCCAAGGTAGAACTTGTCGCGACGGAGGCGGGTGTCATAGATCGCCATGCCTTACTGCCCCTCCCGCTGGTGCAGCCGCATCAACAAATACCGCGATATCGCGAGAATAATAAAGGTGATGACGAAAAGGATCAGGCCGAGTGCGATCAGCGCGGAGGTGTAGAGGTCGCCGACCGCTTCGGTGAATTCATTCGCGATCGTTGCCGAGATGGTCGTGCCTGGCGAAAGCAGGGAAGGGGAGATTTTATGCGCGTTGCCGATCACGAAGGTCACCGCCATGGTCTCGCCGAGCGCCCGGCCGAGGCCCAGCATGACGGCACCGATAAGGCCCACGCGCGTGTAGGGGATCACGACCGATCGAACCACTTCCCATGTCGTGCAACCGACGCCATAGGCTGCTTCCTTCAGGACGGCGGGAACGGTTTCGAAGACATCGCGGGAGATCGAACTGACGATAGGAAGCACCATGATCGCGAGGATAACACCGGCGGTCAGCACTCCAATGCCATAGGGCGGGCCGGCAAACAGGTCCGAGAGTACCGGCACATTGGCGAAAGCGGCGATAAGACCCGGCTGGACATGCTCCTGCAGGAACGGCGCGAGCACAAAAAGGCCCCAGATTCCGTAAATGATCGAGGGAATCCCGGCCAGAAGCTCGATCGCGATTCCGATCGGCCGGCGCAGCGCATAGGGGCAAAGTTCGGTCAGAAAAATCGCGATGCCGAGCGCGGACGGCACCGCGATCACCATGGCGATGAGCGAGGTAACGATCGTGCCATAGACCGGCGCCAACGCGCCGAATTGCTCGGTGACGGGATTCCACGCTTCCGTCGTGAGAAAGTTTAGGCCGAACGCCCTGATGGCCGGAACGGACCCCACGACCAATGCGGCGATCACTCCGCCAAGGAGGATCAGAACCGTCCAAGCCGAGGCCAAGGTCAATAGATGAAAGGCATTGTCGCGAAGCTTGAAACCAACGAGAGCCTTGGCCAGCCGGGCCTCGGCCGATCCCCGTCCCGCGTTGTCAATCGCCAGATAGTTGGCCACCGCGTTTTCCCTGTACCTTTGCGTAGTGTGTCTGCCATACCCGCCAGCCCGGCCCGGCACAACCGGTGGTCCGGCCATTCGAGGATGCGAACGGCCGGGATGGCGTGGAAGGAAGGACGCCAAAGCCCCTCCTCTCCAACCAAGATTCAGTTCAAAAGCGGCTTGCCGTCCGTGCCCTTGATTTCGGCGGCCCAGGTCTTCTTGATCAAAGCCACAACCGTGCCCGGCAGCGGCACATAATCGAGTTCCTCGGCCTGCTTACCGCCCTTTTCATAGGCCCAGCTGAAAAACTTCAAGGCTTCCGCGGCGGCGGCGGGGTCTTCCGGTGTTGCGTGCATCAGAATGAAAGTGGCGCCCGCGATCGGCCATGACTTGGCGCCGGGCTCATCGGTGAGTATGAGATAAAAGCCTGGCGCATGGGCCCAATCGGCATTAGCAGCCGCGGCTTGGAAGGTTTGGGTATCCGGGGCCACGCGCTTGCCGTCCTTGTTAATCATGTCGGCGACGGTCATCTTATTTTGTTTGGCATAGGCATATTCTACGTAGCCGATTGCGCCACTTGTCTGAATGACGTTGTTGGCGACACCTTCGTTGCCTTTTGCGCCGATGCCAGCCGGCCATTCGACGGCCGTATTGGAGCCGACCTTGGACTTCCACTCGGGGCTTACCTTGGAAAGGTAATTGGTCCAGATAAATGTCGTGCCGGACCCATCGGAACGGTGAACGACAACGATCGCCTGCGACGGCAATTTGGCTTTCGGGTTCAGTTTCTTGATGGCGGGATCGTCCCAGCTCTTGATTTCGCCGAGAAAAATCTTGGCGAGCGCCGGACCGTCGAGCACCAATTCGCCGGGCTTAATTCCTTCGAGGTTGACGACCGGTACGGCGCCGCCCGTCACCGTCGGAAACTGAACGAGGCCCGCTTCCTTGAGATCTTCGGGCTTGAGCGGCATGTCGGACGCGCCGAAAGTCACGGTTTTGGCCTTGATCTGCTTGATGCCGCCGCCGGAGCCGATCGACTGGTAATTCAACCCGTTGCCGGTTTCCTTTTTGTACGTATCCGCCCATTTCGCATAGATTGGATAGGGAAAGGTAGCCCCGGCGCCCGAAATATCGACGGCGCCGGCCGGAAGACCGGCCGCCAAGCTTATGGCGGCGGCAAGGGACGCTCGCAGGAACGTAAAGGTCATTGTGTTGCCTCTCATTGCCTGGCATGCGCATCGGCAGCCAGTTAGATGGGGTCCGCGCGCAACCTAAAGAGCGCCCATGAGGCCAATATGAAACCTGTTTGACATCTTGATGACAGGGCGGGATTCCGGTTCAGCTTCCGTGCAACGGAAGAACCACTCTGAAAGTCGCCCCCTCGCCGAGCTTCGATTCGATACCGAGCCGGCCGCAATGGCGCGCGACGATATGTTTCACGATGGCGAGACCAAGCCCGGTGCCGCCCTTGGCCCGGCTCTGGCCGGCATCGACCCGGTAAAAACGTTCGGTCAACCGCGGCAGATGTTCCGGCGCGATCCCAGGGCCATGGTCGCGGACGCTCAAAACACATTGTTGCGTTTCGGCCGCAAGGGTAATCTCGACCTGCCGGTTGACGCTCCGCGGGTCCGAGGCACCATATTTAATGGCGTTTTCGACGAGGTTTTCGGCCAACCGCAAGAGTTCGTCGCGGTCGCCGGTGACGAGCGCCTTGGCCGGAACGTCGAGTTTCAGGACGACATCGTTGCCGGTCGCCATGGGCGCCAGCGTATCGGCGATATGGCGGAGGATCGCCACAATATCCACCGGCGCCCGCGGCCGCAGATGCAAATTCTGTTCGATCCGCGACAACGATAAAAGATCGTCGACGAGCCGCGCCATCCTTTGCGCCTGTTCGCGCATGATCGAAAGGAACCGTGCCCTCGCGTCCTTGTCCTCGCGCGCGGGCCCCTGGAGCGTCTCGACAAATCCGAGCAGGGAGGCGAGCGGCGTCCGCAATTCGTGGCTGGCATTGGCGACAAAGTCCACGCGCATCCGTTCGACGCTGCGCGCCTCGCTCAAATCGCGCAACGTCAAGATCATCAAAGGCTCGAATTGCGGCCCCTCCATCACAGCGGCATTCAGTTCGAAAAATCTTTCGACCGGAACCCGCTCGAGCCACGTCACCCTTTCCGGAGAGCCGGAGGCACGGGCCCGCTTGACCGCGTCAAGGACATCCGGCGCCCGCAGACTGCGCGCCAGCAGATCGTCCGGCCGCAATGCCGGAAACAAGTTCCGCGCGGGCGGGTTGACCGCGACCACGCGGTCCGCCGCGCCAATGACGATCACCGCCTCCGGCAAGGCGTCGATGAGACGGCCCATGATCAGGCGGTCGCGCGCCTGCAGCTCCTTTTCCATGAAGCCCTCGTGAAATCCAGCGCTTCGGGCAGGCGTTACACGAGCTCGCGTTGATATCAAGCGTCACATCGATTCCGCACCGTGGGCAAGTGCCAAGCGGCGCTCCGCCATTCCCGCACTGTTCAGCTTGCTTGTCGCGCTTCGGGCCTGCCGAGGTTCACCAAATGGATTCGTTCGGATCGAACCGTGCTCCAATTAGCAAACAGCCGCGAGAGTATTTCCTGATCTTTTTGGCGTCCGCGTCATGGCCCACGCCAGAAGGACCGGAACGCCATCGGCAAGCCCAAAACGAAGATCATCATTTCATCCGCCACGTGTCCCGGTACCAACGGTGAAGAGGGTTGATCTCATCCTCCAAGACCTGCTCTTCCTCGCTGCCGCGCATGGCCTCGCGCAAGCTGTTCCAGCGGTGAAAACCCTCGTGGGCGCCGAGGAAAGCGAGGGCAAACAGGAAAGGCACGAGGTAGTAGATGACCCGGAACAGCACGAGCGAGGCCAACAGCGCTTCTTCCGAGTCAACCGGAACCGCTTTCAGCATCGCCGCTTCGAAAACACCAATCCCGCCTGGCGCATTGCTCGCAACCCCGAGAATGCAGGCGAAGACATAGATCGCGGCGAAGGCGAAAAAATCCAGTTCGGCATGGCTCGGAAGCAAAACATAAAGAACACCCGCCGCCGCGCATTGATCGACGGCGCCGAGGGCGATTTGGCCGAGCGACAAGCCAAGCCCCGGCAATTCCAGCTGGAAGCCTTTGATGCGGACATGCCGGTGGCGAATCGTCACCCAGATCAGATAGGCGAGGACCGCGCCCAGCACGGCAAGCCCTATCAGCGTGTTGATCAAAGGATAGAAATGATTGATCTTGCTGATCGCGCCGGCATGAAACGCAAGCCCCACGCCAAGCACAAAAACCATGCCGAACCAGAACGTCACGCCGGCGATCACGGTGAGGCTCGCGACCTTGCTCGCGGGCAAGCCCGCTTGCGAATAGATCCAGTAGCGAACCGTGCCCGCGGTAATCAAAGGGAAGCCGAGGGTGAAGGAAATCGCATAGCTCGTGAACGAGGCCAGCGCCGTCGTCTTATAGCGAACGCGGGCTTTGAGCTGGCGCAGGGCGAGCCCGTCATAGCCGGTCAGGACAAGGTAGGACACGACAGTCAAAAGCGCCGCCGTCGCAATCTGCTCGGCGCTGGTCGCCTCGATGGCCTGGCGCAAAGCACCCGGACTAACCGCCGAAATCGCGCGGCCAAGGACGTAGATCGAAAAAGCGGCGATCGCGAGGCTCAAGGCGATGGCGAGCATTTGCCAGATCGAGCCGCGCCGCGCCCGCGCTGCATGGTCTTCGTGGATTTGCGCGCCATCCTGCGTGGGGGCCGATCCACTCAAGCCGCTCGCGGACTCTGCTCCATATCATGACGCACGTATCGTTGATCCAAAGCCTCATCCCTGCATTTTTCCGCGCGCCGAAGGCCGTATTTTGGTTGCCCGCGGCGGCTCGTTAAGACCTGGGAAAGGTTATGCGGTGGGATCGCGACGGGAGCAAGACCCCACGCGAGGACCTCGCCCGGATTATTCGCAGGAGGCTGGCAGGTCCAGCGTAAGCATTTGATATAATAAAGGCTTTCTTGCGCCTCACCGCCGCGTCAAATTTGCGGGAGCCGGGCGCGTTGAAAGGAACCTGCGCTGCCCTTGCCGGTCCGTCGCTTCTGGCCGGCAAGCCCTTGACCGCCTTCGCCTTGGGACCGTTGGCGCCGAACGGCTGCCTCCACCATGGCATGCAAGAATCCGGCAGGACGGTCCTCGCGCACCAAACCCTGGGGAGCCTTGCCTTGGCCGCCGTGGCGCTCTACAAGACTTTTAGCACGCCATCCTGCTGCTCGGGACGCCATTTTTCCGCCCGAGGCGCGGGCTGTTTGGCGAAGCACTTCGAAAGACTAAAGTCATGAGCTTGTCCGGCTCCAATGACCGGCCTGTGCCAGATGGCGGCAATCCGAATTTGTCCGGGGCGGCCGGTTCGCGCAAAGCCGCCGAGCGTCTTCGCCTCGCCCAAGCATTGCGGGCGAACCTTGGCCGCCGCAAGGCGCAAAAGATAGAGCGGAGGAAACAGACGGCGGACGCGGCCGAAAGCAAAACGTCTCAGGGCGGGGGCGCTCAAAACGGGGCCAGCACAAAACAAGACTAATTCGGACTTTTTTGAAAACGGGGTGTTCCTTGGATCGTATTCGGATCGTCGGCGGCCGGACGTTGAATGGCGTCATAAGCATTTCCGGCGCCAAGAACGCGGCGCTTCCATTGATGATCGCCTCGCTGCTCACGAGCGAAACGCTGACCCTTGAAAATATCCCGAATCTCGCCGACGTTGGCATGCTCTTGCGCATTCTCGGTCATCATGGCGTCGATCATTCGGTCGATGGAAGGCGGCGGGGTGCCCCCGCGCACGCGAGCCGGGCGATCCACCTTAGCGCCCGCCAGATCGTCGATACGATGGCGCCCTATGAGTTTGTCTCCAAAATGCGGGCGAGTTTCTGGGTCATCGCGCCGCTTCTCGCACGGATGGGCGAGGCCAAGGTTTCTCTTCCCGGCGGCTGCGCGATTGGCACTAGGCCGGTCGATCTTCTCATCATGGTTCTCGAAAAGCTTGGAGCGCATGTCGAGATCGAGGCGGGCTATGTCCATGCCACGGCGCGCAAGGGACTAACCGGCGCCGAGATCCATTTTCCCAAGGCGACCGTCGGCGGCACCCATACCGCGCTGATGGCCGCTTCGCTCGCCGACGGCCATACGCTTCTGGTCAATGCGGCGCGCGAGCCGGAGACCGTCGATCTTGCCGACTGCCTCAACAAAATGGGCGCCAGGATCAAGGGGGCCGGGCAATCCGTGGTCGAGATCGAGGGCGTCGCCAGCCTCTCGGGAGCACGCCACGTCGTGTTGCCGGACCGCATCGAAGCCGGGACCTATGCGATGGCCGTCGCCATGGCCGGCGGCGATGTGATGCTGGAAGGCGCGAGCCCAAGCCTTTTGGAGAGCGCGATCGAAGCGATCGAACGCTCCGGCGTGGAAATTTCGGCGACCGGCGAAGGGCTCCGCGTGCGGCGCAACGGCGCCGGCATCGCGCCAGTCGACATCGCCACCGCGCCGTTCCCCGGCTTTCCAACGGATTTGCAGGCCCAGTTCATGGCCTTGATGACCAAGGCCAAGGGCTCGTCGAGGATCACCGAAACAATTTTTGAAAACCGGTTCATGCATGTTCAGGAATTGGTCAGGCTCGGCGCCCATATCAAGCTCGACGGCGATGCCGCGGTAATCGAAGGGGTGGAAGAACTCCAAGGCGCGCCGGTGATGGCGACGGATCTTCGCGCGTCCATGTCGCTCGTCATCGCGGCGCTCGCGGCCGAAGGCGAAACAATGGTCAATCGCGTCTATCATCTCGACCGCGGCTTCGAACATATCGAGGAAAAGCTCGGCGCCTGTGGCGCGATGATCGAGCGGCTTTCCAGTCACGGCTAGGGTATTCTCGAAACGGCTGTATCTTCCGGTCACGGAGGCGCGCGGCAGATGCGCGGCCCATGACGATCCGCGGCTCGTCGCCGATGAATTCGGCGCCCGCGAACGCCCGGAAAAGAACACCGCCTGTTCTCACTTTCTTCACGATACCCCGGCAAGGAGTTTCCCGGACTCGATGGTAAGCCATGGGGATCGCGGTAACCGCGCGGGAGCGCCGCCACGATGAAAAAGCTTTTGATTATGGCCGCGATCGCGGGAATATCGTTCCTGCCTTCCGCCGCAAATGCCCAGGAGCGGCTTGGTGACGGCGCGATGGGGGCGTTGGCGGGGGCCGTGGTCGGCGGTCCGGTCGGGTTGGTCGCGGGCGGGGTGGTCGGCTATACGGCGGGGCCGTCAATTGCATCGAGCTGGGGCCTCAAAAGGCACCGGCATTATCGCCATGGCCATTATCGGCGATATCCGCCGCGATAAACCGGCTTTACGAGGCTTCGCATAAATGCCAGGCGGCGCAGCGCCATTGGCCAGTTAATGCCGGCCCGTTCCGGCGCGCCGGGCCAAGTTGCCCGAAAGCGCCTCTTCACCCCCGTCAATGGTGTCGAGGAGCGTGTCGAAAAGCCCAGCAGGGCTTGGTGCCCCGGCGGCGAGATCGGGCGCCACGAAATTCTCTTGCCAAAGCCTGACTTTCGCTTGCAAGGCCGGGGAGTGAGACCAATCCGATGCGGCAAATTTCCATCCTCCATCCCGGGGGTTTTCGTGCGCTAAGGATGGTCCATGCGCCGCCGCCCACGCCAAGCCCCGGCATGGTGGTGATCGACGTGGAAGCGGCTGGAGTAAACTTCGCCGATTGCATAGCGCGGCTTGGTCTTTATGCCGCCTCCTGGCGCTACGCTGGCTGGCCATTTACGCCTGGATTCGAGGTCGCTGGGCGGGTGTTGGCACTCGGCGAGGGAGTACATGGCCTCGACATCGGAAACCGGGTGATCGCGCTCACCCGTTTCGGAGGGTATGCGGAACAAGTCGCGGTTCCTCGCGATCAAGTCTTCGCCTGCCCCAGCTGGCTGACGGCTCCACAAGCCGCCGGCATAGCCGTCGTGTTTCTCACGGCGGCCTATGCGTTGGACGAGCTTGCGGCGCCCCGGCCGGCAAGCACTGTCCTCGTCCACTCCGCCGCGGGCGGCGTAGGTGGGGCGTTGCTGCAGCTCGCTCGTCTGAGGGGCATCCACGCAGTGGGCGTTGTCGGGTCCACCCATAAGTTTCAGGCGGCAATTGATGCGGGCGCGCACGCGGTCATCGATGCATCAGGCGAGAATTGGTTCGCGGCAGCTCGCTGTTACGCGCCGAATGGGTATCAAGCCGTCTTCGACGCCAACGGGCTGACCCTGCGCCAGAGCTTGCAATTGTTGGCACCGATGGGGCGGCTGGTCGCGTACGGGTCGCACGGCATTGTCCCGCGCGACGGAAAGCTGATCGGCGCATTAGCGGCCATGATACGTTATGCGCTCCTGCCTCGTTTTGGCGTTCTGCGGCTCGCCAACGAAAACAAGAGCGTCATGGCCTTCAATTTAAGCTATTTGTTCGACGAGGTCTCCCTCCTCGATCGGATCATGCGCAATCTGCTGACGGATTTCGATCAAGGGAGGCTGGTCCCGCCACCCACGAGGTGCTACCCGCTCGAACAAGCTGGTCTGGCCCACCGCGATGTTCAATCCGGGCTGACGATCGGAAAATGCGTGCTTACCATGCGGTCCGTCGAGGCGAAATCAATTCGCGGAACAGGCCTCCGTAACGATAGATGATACGCGCTTTTTCGCGGCAGGTTGGGTCGCGAGGAAGAAGCCGGTGCCAAGTTGGCGGATAGCGTCCGGAGATCGATCGTGGGTGGAGCGTGCACCGCTGGTCTTGGGATCGGCTCGGCGTGAATCTCCGGCTTAACCGGATCGTCGCATCGCTTGGCGGTACGCTTGCGGACCGCGAAATTAGCGACCCGCTTTAGCCCGGGGATTCCTTCGGCGAATCCGGCGGCTTTTGCGGCGGCACCTTTTCGAACACGGTCGGCACGAGAGTTTCGGATTCAATGAGGTCAAACCGGTTGGGGCTCTCCGCCGTCAAAGCCGCCGAGTAGATCTTGCCATTATTCAGCTTTACCCACAGCGTGCCGAAATAATCCACCCGGTACGTGCCCGGTCCCGAAGTCCATGCTTGCGGAGCACTTGGCTGCGAAGGACTCGTCGAGCTCACAAGTGTCTTGTCCGGACGAAACACGATGCGCCAGGGCTTGCCGGGGGCTTGCCATTCCCCGACGAGCGGGATGTCGACCAATTTGACCCTTTCGCCGAGATGCCGAACCCCCAGGTAGACGAGGCCAGGGATGGCGAAGACACTGAGGATGATGAGTATCCGGCCGAGGGGTACCCCCTTTTCCGGCGGTGTCGTTGGCGAACTCATCGCAACCTCTCAACAAGCTGGGCGGGAGATTATAGATAACCGGCAAGCATGGCACAAGGGGGCCGATTGGCACCTGTGGGACGGCATTGCCGGGGTTATGAACCCTCGATTGCCCAAGCGATAGGAATGTTTCTGTGCTTTGGGCGGGGCATGCCCTGCCCAGCAGCGTGCTGCACGGATAATTGGCACTGGGGCATTTTGCTTTTTGCCGCCGGTTGCCGGGAAACGCCGGCGGATTTCGGGCGTTCATCTGGATCGGACCATGGCCGCCGATCGGGGCGTCAGTTGACTGGCCGCCGCGGGCGCGGTCGTAGGCCGTAGCCCCGCCGGCCTTGACGCCAATCCGCGGGCCTTGCGCGCCTTGTCTTCGCCAATGTATTCGACCGCCGCCGCGTGGGTGGAAACTTTTGGCTTTCAGTTGCGGACGCGGCGAGCGGAACTCTCTGCCCGCGCCGCAAACTGCCGTGGTCACCCCCTGTTTGGAGGGTGCGTGCCGTTCGATTTCGTCACAGAATTGTATCAATTTCGGGGAGGACCGTCGGGAGGCCAACTTGATTGGCTCGGTCACATAGCCGAAGCAACGGAGGGTGTGTCATGAAAAAGGGCGCTATTTCTGCATTTTCGCTATTCCAGACACTAAGATTTCCAGTCGCGGGGCTCGCGCTCATCTTTTTCCTGGACGGCCCCCCACAACCGGCATCGGCGCAAACCGCCAAGAGCTATGATCCCGCTCAATCGCGGGCGTGGGCGCCAGCCGCGATCGACCACGCGCAGAAGATGCGCGCCTTCAAAGATGCTGGCCTTGGTTCGCAGCCGACGCCGCCCGTTATTCCAACGTTTGAGGCCGACCTGGACCCCAGCGGGGTGATCGGTACCTTCCAGCCGGGCGGCCCCACTTTTCCGCCATTAAACGCGTTCTTCCAGAATTTAGGAACCAATGGACGCACCTGTTTCACCTGCCATCAGCCGCAGACGGGGTGGAGCGTCAGCGCGGCCAGCGTTCAAACCCGGTTCACGGCCAGCTCGGGCACCGATCCGATCTTCCGTCTGGTCGACGGCGCCACTTGTCCGACCGACGATGTCTCCACGCTCACGGCCAAGCGCCAAGCCTACAAACTGGTGATCGGCAAAGGTCTTATCCGGATTGGGCTGCCCCTGCCGGCGGCGCCAACGTTGCAGTTCGCAGTGACCAACGTGGTCGATCCTTATAATTGCACAACGAACCCCGTCACCGGGCTAACGAGCCCAACGACGGGGATATTGTCCATGTACAGACGGCCGCTTCCCTCAACCAATCTTGGATTCCTGTCCACGATCATGGCGGATGGACGCGAGCCTAGCCTTCAAAGCCAGGCGATCGACGCGACGCTGACCCACGCGCAAGGCAACCCCCCTGGTCCCACGACGAATCAGGTAAACCAGATCGTCGCTTTCGAGAGCGGTATTTTCACCGCGCAAGACTTCGATAACGAGGCACTCTCTCTGCATGCCCGTAACGCGACGGGCGGTCCCGTCGCGCTTTCCGCACAACTTCCTGGCTTCTTCATCGGCATAAACGATCCTTTCGGAAATAATCCCACAGGGGCGCCGTTCAACCCCAATATCTTCGACCTCTACACGCCTTGGCAAAGCCTCCGTGGCACGGACGACGTAACGCAAGACCGCCTTTCGGTCGCACGCGGCGAAACGGTGTTCAACACCACGAAGATCAACATCACCGGGGTCGAGGGTATCAATGACGTGCTTAACGTGGCGAGCTTCCCCGGATCTTGCGGAACCTGTCACGATACCCCCAACGCCGGCGATCATTCGGTCAAGGCGCCCTTGGACATTGGCATCGCCGATGCCGGAGCCAAAAGTCCTCCGGCGCTCGACATCTCCGGATTGCCGGTGTTCACCCTCACATGCACGGCAGGTCCGCTCAAGGGAAACACTTATGTCGTCACCGATCCTGGCCGCGCATTGATTTCGGGACAGTGCGCCGACATCGGCAAGATCAAAGGGCTCACACTGCGGGGACTGGCCGCACGCGCGCCCTATTTCCACAACGGCTCGGCGGCCACCCTGCTCGACGCTGTGAACTTCTACGACCAGCGCTTCAACATCGGTTTCACGGACCAACAGAAGGAGGACCTGGTCAATTTCCTTAAGACACTCTAATAACGCCGCATGTTCCCTGACGCATTCTTGAGCCGCGCGGCGGACCTCATTGCATCCTGTCGCGCGCGGGGGCTTACCGTGGCAACCGCCGAGTCATGCACGGGGGGCCTCTTGGCGGCCTTGATCACCGCCATACCTGGGTCATCCGGCGTTTTCGAGCGCGGCTTCGTCACCTACTCCAATGCCGCGAAAATCGAATGTCTCGGGGTCTCGCCGCGGATTTTGGAAGATTTTGGCGCGGTCAGCGCGGAAGCGGCACGGGCCATGGCTGAAGGCGCGCTGGCTCATTCCTCCGCGGACATGACGCTTTCGGTCACCGGCATCGCGGGGCCCGGCGGGGGGTCGCCTGGCAAGCCCGTCGGCCTCGTGCATTTTGGCCTCGCGCGTCGAGGCGGCGCCATCGCCGGTGTCGAAAAACGTTTCGGAGACCTTGGCCGCGACGGAGTCCGTTCCGCCGCGATCGCCATGGCGATCCAGCTGCTCCTCGAAGCCGCTTGTTGATGCACGCGCGGGGGGAGAATTTTCGATTGTCTTCTAACGTCAGGGGGCTTTGCCATAGACAACATCGGCGCGATCTTCGAAAGCTTCGGCGAATTTTCGAAAAGCCGCGTCGAACATTCCGCCCATGATAAAACCCAGCGCACGGCTCTTGAATTCATAGGCGATGCGGAAATCGACGAGGCAGGCCCTGCCTTCGTCGCGGTCGTGAAAGATCCAGCGGTTTTCGAGATACTTGAACGGTCCGTCGATATATTCGACGAGAATTTTGGACACTGAGCGCTCGCAGGTAACGCGGCTCGTGAAGGTCTCGCGGATGGCCTTGTAGCCGACCTCCATATCGGCGATGAGCGTTAGCCTCCCATCGCTTTCGTCACGCCGGCGGACCCGCAAAGCGCGGCAAAGCGGCACGAATCGCGGATAGGATTCAATGTCGGCGACCAGCTCGAACATTTCGGAGGCGCGATGACGGACGCGGTGGGTAGTATGGAACGAAGGCATGCCCAGTCACAGCATGGGATTTGGAAAAAGTGGCGGTTAAAAGCTGCTTCTGTTGGAGCCGGAATTGCTCTAGCTGCTCAGAGGTGCTCCCGCAAGGCCATCCGCCGCGCTTTCAGCCTGGCGAAATCCTCGCCGGCGTGATGCGAGGATCGTGTCAAGGGTGACGCCGAGACCAAGAGAAACCCCTTGGCGAGCGCGACCTCGGCGTAAGCGGCAAATTCGTCCGGGGGCACGAAGCGCACGACCTCATGATGCTTTCTTGTCGGCTGTAGATATTGGCCGATCGTCAGAAAATCGACGTCCGCGATACGCAAATCGTCCATCAGTTGCAGCACTTCATGCCGCTCCTCGCCTAGCCCCAGCATCATTCCGGATTTGGTGAAGATTCGGGGATCGAATTCCTTGACGCGCTGCAGAAGCCTGATCGAGTGGAAATAGCGCGCGCCAGGCCGAACCTCGAGATATTTGGACGCGACAGTCTCGAGATTATGATTGAAGACATCGGGCTTGGCCGCGACGACCGTCTCAAGCGCGCCCTGTTTGCGCAAAAAGTCCGGGGTCAAGACCTCGATCGTGGCGTTTGGGCTCGCCGCGCGGATCGCCGCGACCACTTTCGCGAAATGCCCTGCCCCGCCGTCGTCAAGATCGTCGCGATCGACGGATGTGACGACGGCATGGGCGAGACTGAGTTTCTTGACCGCTTCGGCGATATGCGCGGGCTCGGCGGGATCGAGCGCCCGGGGGAGCCCGGTCTTGACATTGCAGAAGGCGCAGGCGCGCGTGCAGGTGTCGCCCATGATCATGAAGGTCGCGTGTTTTTTCTCCCAGCACTCGCCGATGTTGGGGCAGCCCGCCTCCTCGCAGACTGTCACGAGCCCATGTTCCTTGACGATTTTTTGGGTCGCGGCCCATTGCGGCGAGCCCGGCGCCTTGACCCTGATCCAGGCGGGCTTGCGCGCCACCGGTTGATCGGGCCGATGCGCCTTTTCCGGGTGGCGAGGCTCGTTTCTGGAATCACCGTTACTGTGTAGGAGGTCAGTGACGTGGGACATTCGAAATAGCATCCTTCACGTGCGCAGATAGCCCGGCAAGATTGTTGTTTCGTCAATAATAGCTTTGTCGAGCTGCTCGCGCGTAAGATTACGGGCATCCGAAAGGTCCGCGCCTTTCAAATTCGTTCCTTCAAGGTTGGCATTTTTAAAGTTTACGCGGCGAAAAATCGCGTTCTGGCAATCAGCATAACTTAAGTTTGCCCCTTCCAAATTGGCGTTGCTTAAATCAGTCCGGCGGATAAAGGTCCGGCTGAGATCAATCCGCAACGGCCTTTGTTCAGTTTTTTCAAGGTAATTCATGCTCCCCCTCCGAAGGGTTTTGCGACATTTGGGCTATAATACGGATCATTTCTCCGATGTCGGCGGGTGCGTCGATCTCACCATAATCTACTTTTTCTTGTTTAAGAATAAGTACTCAGCAGCTGAATGACAGGAGCCGATAAATCCCGGAAATCCGTGCAGATCTGCCCGGGGGTCAAAATAGCACCAAGCCGGATTTCGAGCTTCTCGTCCTTCAGCTGGCCAACCGCTCTATTGAACAGCTCCGTCACATGATTGCGGCGCGACAGCTCCGCTTGGCCTAATTGCGCGTCAGCCTGCTTGTTGGAAGCAACCACCCGCTTCCAGGCTAGATAAATGCCGGCCGCGCCCCCAACGAGAAGTCCAATGTTTCGAATTATCTCCGAGAGCGCAAGCCAAGATTGCATCGGTTCCTCAGATGTGGATCGCCCGGTCATAGGCGTCCAGCACGCTCTCGTGCATCATTTCCGACAGGGTCGGATGCGGGAAAATTGAATTTATAAGTTCCGCTTCGGTGGTCTCGCAATTCATGGCTATGACAAAGCCTTGGACGAGTTCGGTGACTTCCGCCCCGGCCATATGGGCGCCAAGAAGTTTTCCGGTTTTGGCATCGAAGATGGTTTTTACGAGTCCCTCAGGCTCGCCGAGCGCGATCGCCTTGCCATTGCCGATGAAGGGAAAGCGGCCAATTCTGACTTCAAAACCCAACTCTTTGGCTCTTTCCTCGGTGAGGCCGACAGAGGCGATTTGCGGATTGCAATAGGTGCAACCGGGGATCATCGTCTTGTTCAGAGGAAGCGGATCGAGACCCCCGATCGCCTCGACGCAGATTACCCCTTCATGCTCGGCCTTATGGGCGAGCATGGGCGGGCCGGCGACATCGCCGATCGCATAAATCCCCGGCACATTGGTGCGCCCCATTCCATCCGCGATAATAATTCCCCGCTCAATCGTCGCGCCGAGCGTCTCAAGCCCAAGGTTCTCGACATTGCCTGCGACGCCGACCGCGGAAATCATGCGTTCGGCTTCCAAGGCCCGCGTCGCGCCCTTGCTGTCTTCGATGGTGGCAACAACGCCATCCGGCTTTTTCTCGGCCCTCGTCACCTTGGCCGAGGTCAAAATTTCAATGCCTTGCATTTCAAAACATTTGCGGGCATGCGCGGCGATCTCCACATCCTCGGCGGGGAGAATTTGCGGCAATATTTCGACGACGGTCACTTGCGTGCCCATGGTGCGATAGAAGGAAGCGAATTCGATCCCAATCGCGCCCGAACCGACAACAATTAGGGATTTAGGAAATTTTTCCGGCACCATGGCCTCGAAATAAGTCCAGATGAGTTTTCCGTCCGGCTCGACGCCCGGTATGACGCGCGGCCTCGCGCCGGTCGCGACAATGATATTCGTGGCCAGATAAGTGCCCGCGCCCAGAACGCCTTTGGGGATCGGGTTCGGCGGTTGCATTGCAGGCTTTTGCGGCGCGGCGACCAACACCTCGCCGGGTCTCGTGATCGCCGCCTCGCCCCAGATGACGTCTACCTTGTTCTTCTTGAGCAAAAAGCCGACGCCATTGTTCAGTTGCGCCGAAACCGCGCGGGATCTTTTCACGACGGCGGCAGGGTCGAAACCGATCTTGCCGTCAACCTTGAGGCCATAATCCTTCGCGTGGTTGAGATAATGAAAAATTTCCGCCGAGCGCAACAATGCCTTGGTGGGAATGCAACCCCAGTTAAGGCAGATGCCGCCCAAGTGTTCGCGCTCGACGACGGCCGTCTTGAAGCCGAGCTGCGCCGCGCGGATCGCCGCGACATAGCCGCCCGGCCCGCCGCCGATAACAAGAATGTCGTAAGGCTCAGCCATGGCGCCGCCCTCTTGCGGGAAGGATAGGGTTAGGGCATCACACCAGCATCCCCGCCGGTTTCTCGATCAGATCCTTGAACGCGGCGAGAAGGTTAGCGCCCAAAACGCCGTCGACCGCGCGGTGATCGCACCCCAGAGTCACGCTCATCAAGGTCGCGGCGGCGGGCGCGCCGTCCTTCACGATGATACGCTGCTCCGCCGCGCCAACCGCCAAAATTGTCGCTTGCGGTGGATTGATGATGGCGGAAAAACTTTTTATCCCGAACATGCCGAGGTTGGACACCGCGGAGGAGCCCCCTTGATATTCCTCGGGCATCAGCTTGCGGGCGCGGGCGCGGGCGGAAAAATCCTTCATTTCGCTCGATATCATGGACAAGCTTTTGGTCTCGGCGGCGCGGACAATGGGCGTTACCAGACCGCCAGGGATCGCCACAGCGACGCCGACATCGGCATGCTTGTGTTTCAACATGGCGCTTTCGGTCCACGCCGCATTGGCGCCGGGGACGCGGATCAGCGCTAGCGCCAGCGCCTTGATGATAAAATCGTTGACCGAGATTTTATAAGCAGGCTTGCCCTCCTTGTCCTTTGGCGTGGCGGCATCGATCGCTTCGCGCAAGGCCATGAGAGCGTCGAGGTTGCAATCGGCGGTCAGATAAAAATGCGGGATCGTCCGGCTTGCCTCGACGAGCCTGCGCGCGATGGTCTTGCGCATCGAATCGTGCGGAATTTCCTCAAAAGAGCCCGGCGCGTAATTTTTTCTGATGAGTTCGTCCGGCGGCGTGGGCAAAGGAACAGATGGCGCCTTGGTGCTTTGCGCTGGAACCGCGGCCGGAGCGTGCGCGAGCGCCGCCTTCACATCGCGCTCAATGATGCGGCCGTGCGGACCCAAGCCTGTGATCGATGCAAGATCGAGCCCTAAGTCCTTGGCGATCCGGCGCGCTAGCGGCGAGACGAAAACGCGTGGGCCGCTTTCCCCATTAGGAGTGCGAGCCGCGACCGCTGGAGCGTTTGGCGCGGCGGGCGGCGCGTCCGGCGTTTTCTCGCGCGCGGGAGAAGGCCTGCTTGCGCCCGTCTTTGCGTCTTCCCCCTCGCCCGCGATCAACCCAATGACATCGTTGACCGGCACATCCGCGGTCCCCTCCGGGACCACGATTTTGACGAGCACGCCTTCTTCGATCGCTTCGACTTCCATGGTCGCCTTGTCGGTCTCGATCTCGGCAAGCGCATCGCCCGGCTTGATTTTATCGCCCTCTTTCTTCAGCCAGCGGGCAAGATTGCCCCTTTCCATGGTCGGTGAAAGCGCTGGCATGAGAATGTCGATCGGCATGGCAAGTCTCACATCTATTTGGGGCTCAACGATAGAGCACCGCTTTCGCCGCCGCGACAATTTCTCCGGCATTCGGCAGAGCGAGCTTTTCGAGGTTTGCGGCATAAGGCATCGGCACATCCTTGCCGCAAATCCGTATCACCGGCGCATCGAGATAGTCGAAGGCGCCTTCCATGATTTTCGCGATGATCTCGGCGCCGACGCCGCTCTGCGGCCAGCCTTCCTCGACCGTGACGCAGCGGCCAGTCTTCTTGACCGATTGGATGATCGTTGCGCTGTCCATTGGGCGAATCGTGCGAAGATCGACGACCTCGGCGTCGATGCCTCCGCGCTCCAGTTCCTCCGCCGCCTGCAAGGCATGGACCATGCCTATTCCGAAGGATACGATAGTTAAATCCTTGCCCGCGCGGGCGATCCGCGCCTTGCCGATGGGAATGAGAAAATCGTCGAGCGCGGGCACTTCGAATTTGTGACCGTAAAGGATCTCGTTTTCAAGAAAGATGACCGGGTTCGGATCGCGGATCGCGCTTTTCAAAAGCCCCTTGGCGTCGGCCGCCGTATAGGGCATGACGACTTTGAGCCCCGGAATATGCGAATACCACGCGGCATAATCCTGGCTGTGTTGCGCGGCCACCCGCGCGGCCGCGCCATTGGGGCCGCGAAACACGATCGGACAATCCATCTGGCCGCCGGACATATAGCGCGTCTTGGCGGCGGAATTGATGATCTGGTCCATCGCCTGCATCGCGAAGTTGAAGGTCATGAACTCGACGATCGGGCGGAGCCCGGCGAAGGCCGCGCCGATACCGAGCCCGGCGAAACCATGTTCGGTGATCGGCGTATCGACCACCCGCCGGGCGCCGAATTCCTGCAACAACCCCTGGGTGACTTTATAGGCGCCTTCGTATTCGGCTACCTCTTCGCCGATGATGAAAACGCTGTCGTCGCGGCGCATCTCCTCGGCCATCGCGTCGCGCAAGGCTTCGCGTACGCTGAGTGTGACCATGGCCGTGTCTTTGGGAAGTTCGGGACCGGCGTTTTTCGCGGATTGGCTTAATGCGGCTGCCGCCGCGGGCGCGGGCGCCGTCTCGGCGCGCGCTACCGGCTTCGCGCCGCTTGCGGGTGCGGGGGGCGCGAGCCCCTGCACGTCTTCGCCGTCCGCCGCGATCACCGCGATTGGCGTATTAACCGCGACATTGTCGGTCCCGTCCGGCACCAGAATTTTTGCAAGCGTGCCGTCGTCGATAGCCTCTACCTCCATGGTCGCCTTGTCGGTTTCGATTTCGGCGAGGACATCGCCCGACCGTACCGCGTCACCTTCTTTTTTCAGCCACTTCGCAAGCCTGCCTTGTTCCATCGTCGGCGAAAGCGCGGGCATGAGAATGTTCGTCGCCATCGCGGTTATCCCAAAACGCCGGTCCATACCTCGGCCGCGTCCGGCTCCGATTCGCGCGAGGCGAATTCCGCGGCCTCGGCAACGATCGCGCGGATCGCCGCATCGATCTTCTTGAGATCGTCTTCGCTGCTTTGCTTGCTCGTCAACAGGCGCGCGCGGACCTGTTCGATCGGATCACGCTCCTCGCGCATTTTTTGCACCTCGTCCTTCGACCGGTATTTCGCCGGGTCCGACATCGAATGGCCGCGATAGCGATAGGTTTGCATTTCGAGGATCATCGGGCCATTGCCTCTTCGGCACCATTCGGCGGCGCGAGCGGCGGCGGACTTCACCGCGCGCACATCCATGCCGTCGACCTGCTCGCCCGGAATGTTGAAGGATTGGCCGCGTTTGGAAAAATCGGTCAGCGCCGAAGATCTCGTGACGGAGGTGCCCATGGCGTAGCGGTTATTTTCGATAATATAGACGACAGGCAGTTTCCAGAGTTCCGCCATGTTGAAACTCTCGTAGACTTGACCTTGGTTCGCCGCGCCGTCGCCGAAATAAGTGAAGCAAATGGCGCCATTGCCGCGATAACGGTTGGCGAACGCCAGCCCGCTGCCGAGCGGCACCTGCGCCCCCACGATGCCATGGCCCCCGTAAAAATGTTTTGCCTTCGAAAACATGTGCATGGAGCCGCCCTTCCCCTTCGAGGCGCCGCTCCGCCGCCCGGTCAATTCCGCCATGACGGCCTTGGGGTCCACGCCACAAGCAAGCATATGGGCGTGATCGCGGTAGCCGGTGATGGTCTGGTCGCCTTCCGCCGCCGCCAAAATGACTCCGGTGACGACCGCCTCTTGACCAATGTAGAGATGGCAAAAACCGCCGATGAGACCCATGCCATACATCTGCCCCGCTTTTTCCTCGAACCGGCGGATGAGGAGCATGGTGCGAAAGGCGGTGAGTTCCTCGTCCTTGCTGAAAGCGGCGCCGTTCGCGCGCGCGTTTTGCGTTTTCCGCGGCGCGGCCTTGCCGCGGACGGCGGAAGATGCGGCGGCCATGAAGTGCCCCATGGTAAAGCCGGAGCCGGCGGGACGAACAAAATAGCGCAGCTCCAAGAGGAAAGCGAGCCCTCGGCGATTGCTCCACGACAGTTTGAGCTGGCCGGAGCACCATTTCGCGAACGACTTCCCGTCACGCGAGCCACCATGTGCCGAAACCGAGGCTCGCAAGCGTCAACGGAAGGCCGATCCGCCAATAGGCGAGAAAAGAGATCGTTACCCCCGCTTGCTTCGCCCGTTCGGCAACGATGAGGTTGGCGACCGAACCTATCAAGGTAAGGTTTCCGGCGAAGGTGGAGCTCATCGCCACGATTCGCCAAGCCCGGCCCGGGTCCGGCAAGTTCATGACGAATGGCTTCAAGATCAAAACCGCCGGCACATTGCTCACGAGGTTTGAGAGAAAGGCCGTCACGCCGGACAAAACCCAGGCATTATCGAAATGAAGCCGCGCCACCGCCGCCGTGAGATCTGGCGTCAAGAGGACCTTTTCGGCGCCCGCGACGACGATAAAAAGGCCCGCGAACATCAACAAAAGCCCGCCGTCTATTCCGGCATAAAGTTTGCGTGGTTTGATGGCGCGCGACAGAAGCAAGAGCGAACCGCCGATGAGCGCCGCTTCGGCTATCGGAACCCCTGCAAAGAAACCAACAATGACACCCAAGGTCACGAGCATCCCCTTGGCGAGCTGCAATGGATGCCGGCGCGGGCGCGGCTCCTTCGCGCTCAGACCGAAAGCGGTTGAGAATTCCTCACGATAAAACAGGATAATGAGGCCCGCCGTCAGCGCGAGGGCGACCGCCGCCGTCGGGGCGAGCTTGCCCGCGAAGTCCGCATAGGGAAGATGCGATGCCACGCCGATGATCATGTTTTGCGGATTGCCGGTGAAAGTCGCGGCGCTCCCCGCGTTCGAGGCCATGGCGACCGCCAGGAGATGCGGCACAGGGTTGCGGCGCAAGGCACGTGTGACGTCGATGACTAGAGGCGCCATCACAAGACAAATCGCGTCATTTACGAGGAAGGCAGAGAAAAATCCGGTGAGGATTACGATTGCGGTCAAAAGTACCGGCGCCGAATGAGCGCGGCGCAGGGCGAAACGGGCCGCGAGTTCGAAAAAACCTGAAACGCGCAATTGGCTAACAATGATCATCATGCCGAGCAAAAGCGCGATGGCATCGAGATCGATGGCTTTGAGCGCTTCAAAGAAACTCAAAGAACCGAGACCGATCATCAGGCTTGCGCCAACGAGCGCTATGCCGGCGCGGTCGATCCGCAACCCCGGCGCGCGGCCGAGCGCCACTCCCGCATAGGTCAAAACGAAGACGACAATCGTGGCGGCCGTCCTCCAGTCGTTTGAAGCAAGCCTCATCGGGAGAGTGCTCGTTTAGCGATAGCGCTTGGCGCGGCCGCATCGAGGCCCCGCGTTTCCGGCATGCCAAAGAAATAAAGCAGAAATCCCGAAGCCGCTATGCCAGCCAGCGCGAGAAAGGCGGCGGAAAAGCCCGCGTGAACGACGACCAGCCCGGCCAAAGACGTGCTAAGCGCCGCGCCGATGCCTTGCGCGGTAATCACGGCTCCTTGGGCCAGATTGAAACGGCCGGTGCCGCGCGTCAGATCCGCGACGATGAGCGGAAAAAGCGCACCATAAAGCCCCGCCCCGACGCCATCGAGACTTTGGACTGCGAACAACCAAAAGCGATCATCCGATAATGGGTAGAGAAAACCGCGCAAGGACAGGACGGCCAATCCGGCGAGAAATAGAGGCTTTCGGCCCCAAATATCGGCCTTGTGGCCGACGAGAGCCGCCATCGGCACCATGACAACCTGCGCCGCGACGATACAGCCCGACATGAGAGCGGTGCCTTCGTTCTCGTCCTGCAACGCCAATTTCTGGCCGACCAACGGCAGCATGGCGGCATTGGCAAGATGGAAAATCACGCAGCAGAGGCAGAAGATCAAAAGGCCCCGGCTGCCCATGAGCACGCTGAGACCAGAAGGGTTTTCTTGCGATTCGGAAAGCCCGTCGCGAAGACCACGGGCGAGGCCGTGGTCTATCGCCTCGGCTCGAATGGTGAGGACACTCACGATCGAAAGCAAAGCCATGCTTGCGATAAGATAGAAGACGACGATTGGCCCCCATATCCAGGCGCAAACTCCGGCAAGCGCCGCCGCGAACGCATTGCCGGCATGATTGAAGCTCTCGTTGCGGCCGATGCGGCGGGTAAACGCCCGCGGCCCCATGATTCCCAAAGTGATCGCGGCGATCGTCGGCCCGAAAAAGGCTGCCGCCGCGTCGGCCGCCGCTTGCGATCCAGCCACGAAAACAAAGGAAGACGTGAAGGGAAGGAGGATCGAGGCGCCGGTCACGACAACGGCGGCGGCGACAACGATCGCCCGTTTGGCATGGCTAACGTCGGTCAGTGCGCCCGCCGGAGTCTGCACGATAAGGCCGCAGACGGTGGCAATCGTCATCACGAAGCCGATCCGATCCTCCGCCCAGTGCCGCTCCGTCAACAGATAAATCGCGAGATAGGGTCCAAGCCCCTGGCGAACGTCGGCGAGAAAGAAGTTCAAGCCATCCAGCGAATATTCGTGGCGCATGCATCATTCCGTGAAACAGAAGCGTCAGTCGCCTAAGTCGCGCGATGCACCGTAAGTTCCCGGATCGCCACCACGTGAGAGTTTCGGCCGTCCGACGCAAAGCTTTCAAGGCGGGCTGAGGCTCGCTCGCGCGGGTCACTTTTGCGTTCGCGGCAAGAATACGACAAGATCGTTCCTGTTGACGCGGCCAAGCAGCGCGCGCGCCTCTTCGTCGAGAAGATCGCGATCGATCGCGCGGCCAGACAGCAATGCGATGCGGTGTTTCCACAAGGCGTGGTCCGACCTGAGGCTCTCCAATTCGCCGCGCAGTTCCGCGATCTTATGTTCGTATTCACCCTTGGTTTTAAGACCGCGCTCGTCGTTCACCGCGTGCCAGACGAAATAGCCGCCGATCGCGGCGGAGACGCAATAAAGAGCCAAGGGATAGAGGGTCGCGCGCGCGCGCCTGTATATGACCATGCCGCAAGGTTAAAGGATCCCGGTAAGCGATCCGTTAATTCGAGCCTGCCGCATCCAATTTCCCGGATCGCTCCCCCTCGGGCGAGCGGCGAACGGCCCTCAAACCGGGATGCCTTGGGCTTTCGCGAACTTGCGCAATTTATCGCGCAAGGACTGGCCCCCTCTCGCTTCTTCCATGAGGGTCGCGACAAGATCTTCCGCCTCACAGAGATTGGTCGCGAGCACCATGGCCTTGACCGGTCCGATTGACGCGGCCGACATCGACAGGCCGCGATAGCCTAACGCAAGCAAGACCATGGCTTCGAGCGGCTTGCCGCTTATTTCGCCGCAAAGGGTCAACGGCGTGGCGGCCGCGCGGGCTTTGTCGGCAATAAGCTTCAAGGCGTGCAGGACCGGCGCCGAGAGGGGATCGAATCGTGTGGCGACCCGCTTGTTGTCGCGGTCGGCGGCATAAAGATATTGCACAAGATCGTTCGACCCGACCGAAAGAAAATCGACCCGCCGGCAGATTTCGTCGAGCTGCCAAAGCACCGCGGGCACCTCGACCATGATGCCAAGCTTGAGATCGGAGGGTGGCGCCCGGCCGTGCTGCCGCAAATGGACGAGTTCATTGTCGACAAAAGATTTCGCGGTTTCGAATTCCTCGAGCGTTGCGATCATCGGAAACATGATGCGCATTTCGCGTCCCGAGCCGGCACGCAGCAAGCCGCGCAATTGCGAACGCAAAAGGCCTGGCCGGTCGAGACCGATGCGGATGGCGCGCCATCCAAGCGCCGGATTTTCCTCCTCGACCTTCGTCATGTAAGGCAGAACCTTGTCGGAGCCGATATCGAGGGTGCGGAAAGTAATCTGCTTGCCATCGACAAAATCGAGGGCGGTCCGGTAAAAAGCCTCCTGTTCACTCATCCTTGGCATTCGCGACGCCAGCATGAACTGGATTTCGGTCCGGAAAAGCCCGACCGACACGGCCCCAGTCTCCGCGACGTGCTGGAGATCGACCAGCATTCCGGCGTTCATATGCAGATCGATCGCGACGCCGTCCTTGGTTACGGCCGCCACGTCGCGCAATTTGCGATATTGCTCTTGCTTGCGCGCGCGCAGCCGCGCCTTTTCGGCGTAGGATTGTTCGACGTCGGGCGGCGGGCGCAGATGAACATCGCCGGAGATGCCATCGACGATCACGGCATCGCCGGGCTCAACCAAATCGACAATATTGGAGACGTCGCCGACGGCCGCGATGCCGAGCGCGCGGGCAACGATCGCGACATGGCTTAAGGCGCCGGATTCCTCGAGGACAAGGCCGCGAATCCTAGCGCGATCATATTCGAGCAGCGCGGCAGGCCCCATGGCGCGCGCGACGATGACCGAATTATACGGCAAATCCTTGTGCGCGCTCACAAAACCCTGACCGGTGAGCTGATGCAGCAAGCGGTTGGCGAGTTCGTCGAAATCATGCAGCCACTCGCGCAAAAAAGGCTCGGTCCGCCGTTGTAATTTGGCGCGCGCGACGTTTTGGACACGTTCGACCGCGGCTTCGGCGGTGAGCCCGGTCGCCACCGCCTCGTGCAGCCGACGCAGCCAGCCGCGGTCATGCGCGATACGCCGGAACGTTTCAAGAACATCACGATGTTCGCCGGGACCCATGTTGCCGCGTTCGATCAGAAGATCGAGCGATTTACGCATGGCGCCAATCGCGGTGTCGACCCGCTCCATTTCCACCTTGATATCTTCGGCAATGAGCTGTTTGACGACGACGCGCGGCTCGTGCAGGACAACATGGCCAAGCCCGACGCCGTCGGCGACCGGGGTTCCCTTCAAGGCGAGCGGCCGGCGGAGCGCAATATCCCGGCCAGGCGGGGCCAGCGATTGCAATTCGCCCGAGGCGATCATTTCGGCGAGCAGCATCGCCGTTGTCTCGAGCGCCTCGATCTCCTCTTCGGAATAGGAGCGGCGTGCCTTGTTTTGGACGACCAGCACGCCGAGCGTATTGCCGCCGCGCAGGATCGGCACGCCGAGGAAAGACGAATAGATTTCCTCGCCGGTCTCCGGCAAGTACACGAACGCCGGATGCAACTGCGCATCGGCAAGCGCGAGCGGCTCGGCGGTCTTGGCAATCAGGCCGACGAGACCTTCGCCCGTGCGCAGCGTGGTCAGATGAACGGCTTCGCGGTTCAGACCCTCCGTCGCATAAAGTTCGAGTCGGCCGTCGGCGCGCAGCACATAGACCGAGCAGACCTCCGCGACCATGTTCGCGGCGATATGGACGACGATCTTGTCGAGCCGGGCCTGGGGGCTGACCGGCGCCACCATGACCTCGCGAAGGCGGCGCAGCAGCAGACGAGGGCCGCCAAGCGTGCCAAACATGGGCGTTTCCTGTTCAGACCGTTTCACCAATCCGCACCGGGAAGCCGCATCGGCCAACGGCCAAACCAGCTAATCCGGCAACGGTTCCATCGATTCCAAAGTTCCAGCGGCCCCCTCAGAATCCCGGACCGGCAAACGGCTTGGTCAAGCCGGGCCGAGACCGCGGTCCGCGATCCCGGATAGTGCTCTAAACTCTTTAGTTTTTACATGATCTTCATCGCGGATCATGGTCGAGAGCTCTCTCATGTTTCCTGGAAGCAGGGACAGCTCTAGACTTTCAATTGGACTAATTTTGTTGATGCAAACCGGTATCCGCTTCGGGTGAAAACGCTCGCCGTAGCCGATCCCGATCCCCGAGTTTGGCCTTCGGTCCGCTTACCTAGCAAACTCCGGACCACGCAGGTAACCAAAACCTTGAGACAACAAGAAGACGGCCGCTATTGGTCAAGCTTTGTCCAAGCCATAAAGGGTATGCAACGTTCTCACCGCCAATTCCGTGTAAGCCGCTTCGATCAGAACCGAGAATTTTATTTCGGAGGTCGTAATCGCCCTGATATTGATGCCTTTTTCCGCCAGCGCCTTGAACGCGAGCGCGGCCACGCCGGCATGGCTGCGCATGCCGACGCCGATCGCCGAAATCTTCACGACATCGCTCGCGCCCTGCAGACTGGAAAAGCCGATCCGCGGCTGCGCTTTGAATAAAATCGCTTGGGCCCGGGCGAAATCGGCGGCGGAAACGGTAAACGTGATATCGGTCACGCCCAAATCCTCGGACGCCACCTGAATGATCATGTCCACGTTGATATTGGCTTCGGCCAGCGGCATGAATATGGCGGCGGCGATGCCTGGGTGGTCCGCGACGCGGCGCAACGTAATCTGCGCCTCGTCCCGCGAGAAAGCGATGCCGGTGACCACTTGGCTTTCCACGATGTCCTCCTCGCCGCAAATCAACGTGCCCTGTTTGAAGCCGTCCGGATCGTCGAAGGACGAACGGACGAATGTCTTGACGTTGTGCACCATGGCAAGTTCGACCGAACGTACCTGAAGCACCTTGGCCCCGAGCGAGGCCATTTCCAGCATTTCCTCGAAGGCGATGCGATCGAGCCGCTTGGCTTTCGGCACGATCCGCGGATCGGTGGTATAGACTCCGTCGACATCGGTATAGATGTCGCAGCGGACGGCCCCGATCGCCGCGGCGACCGCCACCGCGCTAGTATCGGAGCCGCCCCGCCCAAGCGTGACGATGCGGCCGCTCTCCTTGTGAAGGCCCTGGAAACCGGCGATCACCGCCACTTCCCCCCGGGCGGCAAAACCATCGAGAATCGCCGCGGCCCCAATGTGTTCGATCCGCGCAGAACCATGCTCGTTCGAGGTCAGAATCGGAATTTGCCAGCCTTGCCACGAACGCGCGGCAATTCCCTGTTCCTGCAGAACGATGGCGAGGAGACCGGCGGTCACCTGTTCGCCGGAGGCGACAACGGCGTCGTATTCGCGCCGGTCACAAAGCTGCGCGGCCTCCTCGCACCAGCCGGCGAGCTCGTTGGTCTTGCCGGCCATGGCGGAGACCACGACCGCAATGTCATGGCCTTCGCCCCGCTCGCGTGCGATGTGCCTTGCAATATTACGAATGCGCTCTATGCTCGCGACCGACGTGCCACCGAATTTCATCACAAGACGGGCCATCGGGTCGAAATCGCCTCCCGCCGGGGCGGGTTTCTCGATCAAAAACAATCACCGGCACCGCCGCCGCGCGGCCCCGCGCATAGATGCAAATACCGGCACCTCAAGTCAATGGGAATTCGGCCGTGGCAAGCCGGGAAAAGCTCCACCGCGATACGACAATCGATCCGGAGGCGGTCGCCCGTTTCGACCGGCTCGGCGCGCAATGGTGGGATCTCGATGGCCCCATGCGAGCGCTGCACAAGTTCAACCCGGTCCGCGTCGCCTATTTGCGCGAGCTTTTGGGCAAGCATTTTCCCCTCGAGGGAAATCCGCGCGATTGGCGTTCGCCGGCCGCGCTCCAGGGCCTGATGATCCTCGATATAGGTTGCGGCGCCGGCATTCTCTCGGAACCCCTCGCCCGGCTCGGCGCCCGCGTGACCGCGATCGATCCGGCGCGCCACAACATCGAGGCCGCCAAGGACCATGCCGCGAAAACAAACCTTGCCATCGATTACCGCTGCGTTGCCGCCGAGGAGCTCGCGGCCGAGGGCGCGCTCTTCGATGTTGTTCTCGCGATGGAAGTCGTCGAGCACGTGCGCGATATTGGACGCTTCCTCGCTGAAGCCGCCGCGATGGTGCGGCCTGGCGGCATGCTTGCCGCCGCAACGCTCAACCGCACGTTGAAGAGCTTCGCTTTCGCAATTCTTGGCGCCGAATATGTGCTGCGCTGGGTGCCGCGCGGAACCCACAACTGGACTCAATTCGTCGCGCCACGCGAACTCGCCAAGGCCTTGCGCGACGCCGGGCTGCGCATCAAGGACGAGACAGGGGTCGTCTATGATCCGCGGACCGGCAAATGGCGGCTCTCGCACGACATGGACATCAATTACGTCATGGCCGCGATTCGCCCGGAATAACGCCACACGTTTCTGCTGAGAGGCTCGAGCTGAAGTTTGCAATCGAGGCGCGCTTGTTTAAGCTAGATCAGCAAATGACAGCGCTGCTCTTGCCGTCAAGCCTAAATTAAAAAGTGTCAAGACAATGGGGTTCGCGATGAACGAGCCAACAATCTTCTGCCCAAATTGCAAAACCGAAATCAAATTGACCGAGTCATTGGCCGCCCCACTGATTGAGGTGACACGCCTGCAATTCGAACGTAAGATCACTGAGAAAGAAGCTGAAGTAGCGAAGCGCGAAGCCGCTATTTCTGAGCAAAAGGCGGCGATCGAAAAGGCAAGAGAGGCGATCGACGAACAGGTCTTGCGAAAGCTCAAGGTTGAGCGGGAAAAAATCATTGCTGAGGAGGCTAAGAAGGCTCGGTTTTTTCTTGAAACTGACCTTAAACGAAACGCTAAGGAGGTCGCGTACTTACAAGACGTTCTGAAAGACCGCGATATCAAGTTGGCTGAGGCTCAGACGACCCAGCTTGATCTGCTGCGCAAGCAGCGCGAGTTGGATGATGCCAAGAGAGAGCTTGACCTTACCGTGGAAAAGAAGGTCCAAGA
Organism: uncultured Alphaproteobacteria bacterium; assembly: GCA_963706215.1. GTDB lineage: Bacteria > Pseudomonadota > Alphaproteobacteria > Rhizobiales > Beijerinckiaceae > Methylocapsa. The sequence goes on from OY970154.1 coordinate 3,473,374, forward strand.
AACGTTGACGGGAGTTCGAGACAAGGCCGTGCAAGAAGCCGAAGAAAGGCAGAAACTCAAGGTGCTGGAAAAGGAAGAGCAGATCGCCTCCATGCAGCGCCAAATTGAGCAGCTGAGAAGGAAGGCCGAACAGGGGTCCCAGCAGTTACAAGGAGAGGTTTTTGAACTGGAGCTTGAATCGCTTCTCCGCGCGAAGTTTCCGCAAGACATCATTGATCCGGTCGCCAAGGGCGACTTCGGCGGTGACGTGTTGCAGGGCATTATAGGCCCGTTGGGTCAACGTTGTGGATCGATTCTATGGGAAGCAAAGCGAACCAAGAATTGGAGCGACGCCTGGTTGCCCAAACTTCGTGACGATCAACGGGCCGCTAAGGCCGATATCGCTTCGATAGTCTCAAATGCCTTGCCAAAGGGGATGGAGACGTTTGATCTGATTAAAGGCGTCTGGGTTACGGAAACCCGGTGCGCTATTCCGCTGGCTATCGCTCTCCGCCAGTCCCTGATCGAAATTTCTGCCGCTCGCCAGGCGGGTGAGGGTCAACAGACCAAGATGGAGATGGTCTACCAGTATTTGACCGGTCCGCGCTTCCGAGACCGCGTCAAGGCAATCGTCGAGAAATTTTCAGGCATGCAGGCAGACCTCCACACAGAGAGGAAGACCATGACGCGTGCGTGGGCCAAGAGAGAGGCGCAAATCAGAGGCGCGATCGAGTCCACCGTCGGGATGTACGGCGACCTTCAAGGTATTGCAGGGCGCGCGCTGCCAGAAATCGACAACATTGGCACGTTATCGCTCGACTACTCTCCAAAATCCGGATCCGGCGACTGAACCCAACGAACCGCCGCTGCCGGCGGCTTCCCCAAGTCCTCACGGCGCTTTGCGTTGCGTCTTTTCGCTTCTGAAAGGAGGTATCCTGCGCGATTTCACCGCCGCCAGACCTTACTCCGCGGCCATGCCAGTCTCGCGGACTTCCTGCGGCGTTTCACCCTGACGGATTGTTCCGAAGGATCTGCAACGCCTGCGCCACGCGCTCAAAAACCCGCCCAATCGCGGCGCTCCTTTTGCCGGAATACCGGATCGTGGGGTACAAGGGACTATCCTCGCGGTCGAGAAGCCAGCGCCCGTCCGGCACTTGCTTTAGAACAACCCACAATGGCCTTGCGCGGGGCCGGAAGGCACGGGCCTGCGGCCGGACACGTCGCCGCCTGATGACAACGCCGCTTCCCTTGGGCTATAAACCGTTAAATCGCGAACGTTATTCTCCGCTAACGGCGAACCGGCCCGCGCTCTTTCGATGGCAAGCCGATGGCGGATCTTTCCCTTACGCTCAGCCCGCAAACGCCAGCCGACCTCGCGGCTATCGAAAGGCTCGACGAGCGCGCTTTTGGGCCGGGCCGGTTCGCCCGCTCGGCATACCGGTTGCGCGAAGGGGTCGACCCGGACTACGCCTTGTCCTTCGTCGCGAGGGTCGGCACCTTGCTGGTCGGCGCCAACCGGATGACGCCAATTTTCTGCGCCGATCGGCCGGCGCTGCTCTTTGGCCCGCTGACGGTCGATCCTCCATTTCGCGCGGGCGGAATCGGCGAAGAGCTGGTGATGAAATCGCTCGACGCCGCGCGGGCGGCCGGGCACGGATTGGTTCTGCTCGTCGGCGACATGTCCTACTATGGCCGGATGGGTTTCGCGCCGGTGCCGCCGGGCCGGCTCGTTTTCGCGGGGCCGGTCGATCCGGAGCGTCTGCTCTATTGCGAACTCGTCGAAGGCGCCTTCGAAGGCGTGCAGGGAAAGGTGCGGCGGGTAAGGTAGCCCGCTTCTCCTTGAAGCCTCCGCGCTTTCGCGCAGGATCGTTCGCGACGGTCCCATGAGCGCCCTCGATCATGAGGTTGCGGCGGCCGAAGTTTCCGGACTGGTCACACCTCGTGTGTAACGGATTGCCTGGCATGGAGCGTTTCCCTGAATGACGGAATCGCAAGGCGATTCCAACGCTCCAGCGACGGCTTTGGCGGCACACGTAAAATTTATCGTCCCTATCTGTATCCAAACGGCGCCGCAGACGAATATCAGTTTGTGGGCGCAATGCCGGGCCACGGATCCGGCGCCCGTTCCAACGAAAGGTCGCACAAGGCCATGCAAACCCACTCGTCCCATGTCCATCGCCACGCCTTACGTACGGCAAGCACCGCCTTCGGGCTCTTTCTAACCGTGCTTGGCATCGCCGTCTTCTTCCGTCTCGCGAGTCCGGCGGCGGTGGAGCTCGCCAGGCCTATCAATCCGCCGCTCGCCGACCTGCCGAATTCCACCCCCAGCGGAACCGGCAGAGCGGTTTTTGCCGGCGGCTGTTTCTGGGGCGTTCAGGCGGTGTTCCAGCATACCTTGGGTGTGACGAGCGCGGTTTCGGGATATGCGGGCGGCACGCCGGCCGCCCCGAGCTACGAGCAGGTCAGCTCTGGCGGCACCGGACACGCCGAAACCGTCGAGATCACCTTCGATCCGAAGCAGATCTCCTACGGCCGCCTGTTGCAGATCTATTTTTCGGTGGCGCACGACCCGACACAGTTGAACCGGCAGGGGCCCGATGGGGGCACGCAGTATCGCTCCGAGATTTTCGCCACGAGCGACGCCCAGCAACGCGCCGCCGGGGCCTATATCGCGGAACTCGACAAGGCGCATGCGTTTCCCCGCCCGATCGTGACCAAGGTGGAACGGCTGAAGGCTTTTTATCCCGCCGAATCCTATCATCAGGACTATGCCACGCTGCATCCAGATAGCCCCTACATCGCGCACTACGACCTGCCGAAAATCGCCAATTTGAAAAAGCTCTATCCGGAGTTTTACCGCGAGCAGGCGGTCCTCGTGGGCGGCGACCACCCGTAAACCAGTCAAAGAGGAATTTAGAGAATGCTGCGGCGCGATTTATTGTCGATGTTGGCATTGACGGCGGTTGGCGGTTTCGTCCTTCCTGCTTGGCTCCTCGCCGAAGCGGAGGAGTTGCAGGTGACGAAGACCGACGAGGAATGGCGGCGCCTGCTTACGCCCGCTCAATATCAAGTGCTCCGGCATGAGGACACGGAACCTGCCTTCAGCAGCCCGCTGCTTGACGAGCATCGCAAGGGTGTCTTCGCCTGCGTCGGCTGCGAGCTTCCGCTCTTCAAGTCGGAAACCAAGTTCGACAGCGGCACCGGCTGGCCGAGCTTTTGGAGTCCGATCGAGGGCGCGGTGGGCACCAAAACCGACCGGAGTTTTCTGATGAACCGCACCGAGGTGCATTGCCGGCGTTGCGGCGGGCATCTCGGCCACGTCTTTAATGACGGCCCGCGCCCGACTGGCCTGCGCTACTGCATGAACGGCGTTGCCTTGAAATTCATAGCGGAAGAGAACTGAGGGTTCGACCTAATCGAGAGGAACTCCCTTGCGAGCTTTAGGACCGGCAGTCCGGTTTTCGGCTGGCCGCGCCGCTCCAAGACTTCGCCCCCGCGGTCAGCCGCGAGCGTTAACTAGAGTGCGCCAATCCCGGCGCCAACCATGAAGAGGACTAATGACCATGAAGAGGACGCACGCCATCACCACCTTTGCCGCTTTGGCCTTGGTTGCCGCCGGCTCGTTGTTTTCCGCTGCGGCGTCGGCCGAGGATGCCATGAAATCGGAAGGCATGAAGTCCGACAGTATGAAGGCGGACCACATGAAGGGCGGTGCCATGAAGGGCGATGCCATGAAGGCGGAACACATGAAGGGCGACGCCATGAAGCCCGGCCATGCGGGTGACGACGCCATAGGCGGCACACAAAAATAAACTCGTGGCCGCCAGTCCGCTCCGAGCCTCGCGCCGCACCGGATTCGCGGACCCTTGAATGACGACGAGGATGGGCGACGAGAATCGGAAACAGGAGATGCGCGAAATTCGAGCGGCAGACCCGGGATTGCCGTTGCGGCGCCGGCTGCTCGTTGAGCGGCACACCCGCGTGACCCGGTTGACCCATTGGATCAATCTCTTGTGCGTGGCGGTGCTGCTGATGAGCGGTCTGCAGATTTTCAACGCCCATCCGGCCCTTTATTGGGGGCAATCCGGTTCCGATCCAGACCGGGCGGCATTCGAGATCGGGGCGGACGATTCCGGCGGCGGCCCTCCAGCCGGTTTCGCCCGGATCGGTTCATCGGGCTTTGTGACGACCGGGATCCTCGGCGTCTCCCGCAATGAAAGCGGCGAGGTTGTGCGGCGCGGCGTCCCGCGGTGGGTGACGCTTCCTAGCTGGCGCGATCTCGCATTGGGACGCCGCTGGCATTTCTTTTTCGCTTGGGCATTTGTCGCGAATCTCCTGGTTTATTTCGTGGCTGGATTTGCCAGCGGACATTTTTGGCGCGATCTGCTGCCCAGCAAACAGCAGCTGCGGCCGCGCTTCCTTCTCCAGGATATCGCCGACCATCTCCGGCTGAAATTTCCGCGCGGCGCGGCGGCGCGGCATTACAATCCCCTCCAAAAACTTACCTATCTAAGTGTGATCGGCCTGCTGTTGCCCGTGATGATCCTGACCGGCCTCGCGATGTCGCCGGGGATGGATGCGATCCTGCCTTGGCTCGTCGACTTGTTTGGCGGACGCCAATCCGCGCGGACGATCCATTTCATCGCGGCCAGCCTGATTGTGGTGTTCGTTTTCGTGCATGTCGCGATGGTGCTTCTGGCCGGACCGCTGAACGAGCTGCGCGCGATGATCACCGGAAGATTTGCGATTTTCGTCGAGGACGATCATGAGTAACGTTCGGCTCCCCCGCCGCCGGTTTCTTGCTCTTGCGGCGGCAAGCCTCGGCGGCACGCTGCTCACCGGCTGTGACCGGCTCTCTGGGGCCCCGGATTTCCAGGAGTTTCTTTCCTCGGCCGAGTGGCTGACCTATCGTGTCCAGCGGCTGCTCGGCGGCCGGCGCGCTCTCGCGCGCGAATTCACTGCCGCCGATGTGTCGCCGGTCTTCAAGGTGAATGGCACAAGGATGCCCGAAGGCGAGGAATACGCGGCCTTGCGGGAAGGCAATTTTGCCGCTTGGCGGCTGCGCGTCGATGGGCTCGTTGCCAAGCCTCTGGATTTGTCGCTTGCGGATTTGCGGAGCCTGCCACAGCGGACCCAGATCACGCGCCATGACTGCGTCGAGGGGTGGAGCGTCATCGGCAAATGGCAAGGCGTACCACTCGCGGTTCTGCTTCAGCGCGCCACGCTTCTCCCCGCCGCCCGGTTCGCAGTCTTCCACTGCGCCGACATTCTCGAACAAACGCTTGACGGCACCGGGCAGTATTACGAAAGCATCGATCTGATCGACGCTTTTCATCCGCAAACCATTCTTGCCCACGGTCTCAATGACGCTCCGCTTTCCGCCGGCCACGGCGCCCCGCTGCGGCTGCGCGTCGAGCGGCAGCTCGGCTACAAGCACGCCAAATATGTGATGCGCATCGAGTTGACCGACCGGCTCGACGGGTTCGGGCGCGGCAAGGGCGGGTTCTGGGAAGATCGCGGGTACGAGTGGTATGCCGGGATCTGAACGAGACGTACCGCGGAACATATGACGCGCTCCCGCGTTTACCGCGACATGGCCTCACGCTCCAATCGTGATGCCGCACAACAGCGTAACCCTCCTGAATCGACACAAAAGCCAACCGGCATCGGCAATTCACGCAAAGATGATTATTCTTGATAGCGCGCCTAGGGGAGGGGGACCTTGCCCGCCAAACCAAGGCGCCCATCGAAGTCCCGGCCGGAGGGGAGGAAAATATGGCGCGATTGTCTTCGGCCTTTCCGGCCGCGCCGCGCGAGCCTTGCTCTTTAAGCAGGCGCTTGTTCGAAACGAGGCGCCTTTTCCTGGACCTCGCCTGCCCGCTCAGCGCCGAGGACATGACCGTCCAGGCGACGGACGACGCCAGTCCGGCCAAATGGCATCTTGCACATACGACTTGGTTCTTCGAGACCTTCGTTCTCGCCAGCTATCTCAACGGTTATGAGCCGTTCGACGAGACCTTCAACTATTGCTTCAATTCCTATTACGAATCTCAAGGGTCGCGGCAACCGCGCGGTAAGCGCGGTCTCCTCACGCGGCCGTCGAGCGATCGGATCTTCGCCTACCGCGCCCATGTCGACGCCGGGCTCGAAAAGCTTCTTTCGGGCGATGTGGCCCCGGGATCCGAGCTGGCGCGGATCATCGACGTCGGCATCAATCACGAACAGCAGCATCAGGAGTTGATGCTGACCGACATTCTCGCGCTGTTCGCGGCAAATCCGCTGCGGCCGGCCTACCGGGCGTCGTGCCCGCGCGCGGATCAGCGTGAGCCGGAGCCTCTGCGCTGGATCGAATATTCCGGCGGCATTCATGAGATAGGTCACGGCGGCGAAGGCTTCGCGTGGGACAATGAGGCGCCGCTCCACGACCAACTGATCCATCCGTTCCGTCTCGCCGACCGCCTTGTCACCAATGCGGAATGGCTCGCGTTCATCGAGGACGGTGGCTATCGAACCTTCCCGCTCTGGCTTGCCGATGGCTGGACGATCGTCAATCGGGAAGCCTGGCGGGCTCCGCTCTATTGGGAGGAGCGCGACGGGCAATGGCTCGCCATGTCGCTCGAAGGCATCCGGCCGATCGATCGCGCGGCTCCAGTCGCGCATGTAAGCTATTACGAGGCGGACGCTTTCGCGCGCTGGGCGGGCCATCGGCTTCCAACCGAATTCGAATGGGAGGTTGCGGCGAAGGGTGTCGAGGCGACGGGAAATACGGTCGCCTCGGGTGCGCTGCGGCCCCTACCAGCCGCGCCGCGCCCGGATGGGCGGCCCCGCCAAATGTTCGGCGATGTTTGGGAATGGACCCAGAGCTCTTATATGCCTTATCCGGGCTACCGGGTGCCGCCCGGAGCGCTCGGCGAATACAACGGCAAGTTCATGGTTGGCCAGCAGGTTTTACGCGGCGGTTCCTGCGCGACGCCGGAGGGGCACGCGCGCGCGACCTATCGCAATTTCTTCTATCCCCACCAGCGCTGGCAGTTCATGGGGCTACGCCTTGCCTCGGAGATCGAATAATGCGGACGAGCAACAAAGTCCTGCGCCTACCCGATGTCATTGCCGGCCCGGACCGCGAGTTCGCCGAGAGCGTGATCGCGGGCCTGTCAAAGCCGCGCAAAAGCCTGCCTTGCCAATTCTTTTATGATGCGCGGGGCAGCGAATTGTTCGAAGAAATTACCCGGCTGCCGGAGTACTACCCGACCAGAACCGAGATCGCGATTCTCGACGCACATGCGGCGGAGATCGTGAGCCGCGTGGATGACGGCGCGGTTCTCGTCGAATTCGGTTCGGGCTCAAGCCGCAAGACGGAGATATTGCTCAGCTGTTTGCCGCGACTGCACGCCTATGTGCCTATCGACGTGTCCGAAAGCGCCCTTGAGGAGGCGAAGCGGCGCCTGATCAAGCGCTTTCCGGCGCTCGCCGTCCGCCCCATCGCCGGCGATTTCTCGCGTCTGCTCGCTTTGCCGCCGGACCTCGCCAAAGCGCGAAAATTGGGTTTTTTTCCTGGCTCGACGATCGGAAATTTCGCGCCATTTGCCGCCCGAACGTTGCTCGGCGCCATGCGGCGCTTGCTGGCGCCAGATGGTTGGCTCATTGTCGGCGTTGATTTAAAAAAGGACGCCCGCCGGCTGGTCCGCGCCTACAATGACGCGGCCGGCGTTACCGCGGCCTTCAATCTCAATCTTTTGGCGCGGATCAACCGGGAGCTCGAAGGCTCGTTCGATCTCGATGGCTTCCGCCACGAGGCGATTTACGATCCCCGCGAGGGCCGCGTCGAGATGCACATTGTCAGTCTGAAGAATCAAGCGGTGAGAATCCGGGGCGTGTGGTTTCGATTTTCCGTCGGCGAAACCATCCATACCGAGAATTCCTACAAATATTCCATCGGCCAATTTCAAGATATCTCCTGCTCGGCGGGATGGCTGCCGGGCCGCGTTTGGACCGATGGCGGAAATTTCTTCAGCGTGCATGAACTGATCTCCAACAGCACCGGAACAGCGGTGATCTAACGCATTTTCTTAACGCGCGCCGGCCGCAGCATCGCGGGTGCGAGCGTGGACAACGAGGCACGTCGGCATCAAGGTCGCTGGTGCTTCGGCAAACCGCCGGTGCACACATCTCAGATCTTTGCCGATGGCCGGAGAAGTGGGCCTGATTTACTTCGGGAGCATTTCGACGGGGCGCGCGAAATCCTCGAGCCAAGCAAAACAGCGATCCACCGCCATGGCGAGCAGTGCGACGATGGCGGCGCCTTCCAAGACATACGCCGGGTTCGACGCGGAAAGTCCCTCGATGATGGGCGAACCCAGCGATAAAGCGCCAGCGGCCGATCCGATCGCCGCCGTTCCGATATTGATGATGACCGCATTGCGGAGACCGGCGAGAATGAAAGGAAACGCGAGCGGCAGTTCGATTCGCCATAAGACATCCCGTGGCGCGAAGCCCATTCCCGTCGCGGCGTCGCGGACGGAGGCGGGCACGGCGTGTAGGCCCGTCACCGTCGCCTCGATGACTGGAAAAATGGCATAGAGGCACAGCGCCGCAACTGCCGGGGCCGCGCCATAGCCCAGTACCGGGATGGTGAGCGCGAGCACCGCGACCGGCGGAAAAGTCTGCCCGACTGCGGCTATCGCGCTGACCATCGCGGCAAATTCCCGTCCGCTTTCGCGCGTGACGAAAACCCCTAGGCCGGTCCCGATCGCGGCGGCGGCGAGGCTCGAGAGCGCGACAAGCTCCATATGTGCAAGCGTGAGTTCAAGGAAGCTCGCGCGGGTGTAGACCGGGCGCGGATCGTCTGGAAAAAACGCCCGCATGAGCGGCCCGGCCGCCGGCATCAAGAAGATGGCGGAGACCAGCAAAAGCGTAATCCACAGCCCTGGCCGACGCCCCCAGCGGATCAAAGCGGCAAGCAGTCTCTCCATGTCATACCAACTATGAGGATATGATGATCAATCGTTCTACTCTCGAATTGCGTTTCCAATTTGAGCCACGGCCATCGTCCTGGACTTTCCTTCAGCGTGCCCGGGATTTCGATGAGTTGAGGGAGAGTTTCGGGGACAGGAGCCGCCCGCCAACCGCCACAAGCAGAACCCTGCCTTGCCGCACGATCAAGAGCGCCGTCCGCGCCGGCGTCTCACGCTTTGTGTCCGGCAGTTTGACGTGATTTTCCACGGCCCCGGATAGGGCATTCGAGAATAACGGTTGCATGCCGGCCATCCTTCATCTTGCGGAAAAGAACAGCCATTATGAATCATCTCAATGCCTTATCCAACCGCGTCCAGTACGATGGTCATGGACAGAATGTCGCCGCCCGTCTCGCCCAGGGTCGCCGCGCTAATCTTCTTGACCCAAAAGGCAAGGGTGACTTGGGAAACCTTGTTCATGGCGTGACTCATGGCGCGCCGCCGTGCTGCCGCAATCTCACGCAAGGCACCGTTTTCGAATCTGTACAGGCGAACGGAGAAAATGCTTCAAACCCCGTGGCGCTTTCGAGGCTTGGCCCCTTTGGCTGGAGGGGCAGCGGCCTTGGAGTCGGCGCCGGCACGGAATATTTCCGGGGCTTCCGGCCCATCCGCGATGAGAGCACCGGCGAGCCCCCGTTCCATGCGAGTGAACGCGTGATCGACCAGCAGAAAGCGTCCGGGCACCGGCAGCGAGAGCTCAATGACGGCCGCGCTGCCCGGCGCCACCGTGACCGTCTGGACGCCGATGAGCGGCGGGCTACTCAGGCTTCCCGCCGCATACACCCGGTCGAAGATCGTCCCGACGATATGAAACGAGGAGGTAAAATTCGGACCGCCAACCCCAAAATACACACGAATGGTCTCGCCGACCTTGGCGCGCAACGGATGCTCTTCGGTGAGCGCGCCGACGGCTCCGTTGAAGACGAAATACTCTGGACGCTCGTCCATGAGCTTGTCGTAGCTGAACTCCTGGGCGCCATGCTGACCATAGGGTCCGGTCGTGTAGAGTTCGCCTTGCATGACATAGAATTCCCGGTCAGCCTTTGGCAGGCCACCGGCCGGTTCGACCAGGATCAACCCATACATGCCGTTGGAGATGTGGTTCGCCGCCATCGGCATGGAGCAATGATAGACATATAGCCCCTCAGTCAACGCTTTGAACGTGAACGTCTTTGTCTCACCCGGCGCCGCCTCGGTCGCGCCGCCGCCGCCACCTGGACCATGCACGGCGTGCAGATCAATATTATGTGGCATCACGCTGTCTTTGGCATTTTTCAGGTTTACGACGACCGTGTCGCCTACTCGTGCCCGCAGAAACGGCCCTGGTACCTTGCCGTTGAACGTCCAGTATTGGTAGGTGGTGCCATCGGCAAGGCGGCCGGCCCGTTCGATCGTCTCCAGGTCGAAACGAACCGTTGTGGGCTCGCGCGCGCCAATGGGCGGGGGCAAATCGCTCGGATCGCGCGAGATGCTCACGCCGCTCGGGGCGGCTTTCGGCGCGGCACGTTCGACCTTGAGCACACCTTCCATTCCCGCTGCGCGATGGCCGGGAACCGAGCAGAAATAGGCAAAGCTGCCAATGTCGGTCGCGTGAACGACGAGGGTGCTGCTGGCTCGTCGCCCAATCACCCGTTGTGAGCTCGCATGGACATCCGGAAAGACGATATCGTGTTCGGCACCCTCACCGTTGATCAGCGTTACTTGGACGACGTCGCCCTCATGCACCACCAAGGTCGGGTCGACCTGCCCGTCGATAGCTCCGCCCTTGCCGATAAAGACCATTTTGCCGTGGGCAATGCCGGTAACGAGCGTAAAGCTCACATTTCCGCTGCCGCGAACCGTCAAAGCGGAGGTCTCCTTCGCTCTTGCGGTGGGCGACAGTAGCATGGATAGGACCACGATCAGAAACGCGGATGAAATTCGAGTTCGTGTTTCGGTCATTGAGTCCTCGAGGGTTCGATATCTTCCTTTTTGCGAGTCAAAGAGCACGATAAACACTCGGGGGCCGAACCTCAAACATTGTGTCAGCTTTCTTCCTCGCGGCGCGTCGCTAAAAGAAAGCCTGCAGGCCGGTGATCGCGCGCCCAAGGATGAGCGCGTGAATATCGCCGGTGCCCTCGTACGTGTTGACCGTTTCGAGATTGGCGAGGTGGCGCATGACCGGGAACGCGGCCGAAATCCCATTGGCACCGAGCATATCGCGCGCTAGGCGGGCAATTTCGAGCGCCTTGCCCGCATTGTTGCGCTTGACCAGCGAGATCGCTTCCGGAGCGAGCTTCCCCGCATCCAATAGCCGGCCGATGCGTAAGGCGGCCTGAAGCCCGAGCGCGATTTCGGTTTGCATGTCGGCGAGTTTTTTTTGGATCAGCTGATTGGCGGCAAGCGGCCGGCCGAACTGCTGCCGTTCGAGCGTATAGGTCCGCGCCGCCTCGAAACAGGCCTCGGCCGCCCCCATCGCGCCCCAGCAGATGCCGTAGCGCGCGTGATTGAGGCAGCCAAACGGGCCCTTGAGGCCAGAGGCGCCCGGCAGAAAATTGTCCGCCGGGACCTCGACGGCGTCCATGACGATCCCGCCGGTCGGCGCAACCCGCAGCGAAAGCTTTTGCGAAATCGTTGGCGTCGCGAGGCCTTGCATCCCGCGTTCGAGAAGAAATCCGCGGATCGCGTTTTGATGCGCGCTCGATTTTGCCCAAACCACGAATATGTCGGCGACCGGACTATTGGTGATCCAGGTTTTGGCGCCGGTGAGCCGGTATCCATCCTTGGAACGCTCCGCCTTGGCGCGCATCGCTTGCGGGTCGGATCCCGCATCTGGTTCGGTGAGGCCAAAGCAGCCGATCCATTCTCCGGTGGCGAGCCTTGGCAAATATTTGCGGCGCTGGGCCTCGCTGCCATAGGCGTGGATCGCGTGCATCACGAGGGAAGACTGCACGCTCATCATCGAGCGATAGCCGCTATCGGCGCGCTCGACCTCGCGGGCGGCAAGCCCGCAAGCGACATGGCCGAGCCCGGCGCCCCCATATTCTTGCGGAATCGCCGGACCGAGCAGCCCAACGCGGCCCATCCGCGTCATGATCTCGCGATCGAACCGCTCTTCGAGATAATCCTCGCCCGCGCGGGGACGCAAGTATCCTTGCGCGAACGCGCGAGCCTTGTCGCGCACCAGCTTTTCGTCTTCGCTGAGTTGGCCGTCGAGATCGAAAGGATCGTCCCAAGCGAAGGTACGCGTGGTTTCGCCACCCTCCGCCATCTGTTGTTCTCTCCTGCTCCCCGGCCAAAAGCCGGATCGCGGACGCAAGGGATTTTTCGGTCCAATTTCGAGCGTCTCTGGATCGAACGCTATCAGCGGCCGGTGGCGGGCGCAACGGGCGCGGCCGGCTGTCCGCTGGGCGTGCCGAAAAAGCGGAAGAAATCCGATTTGGGGCTGACGACCATGCGTGTGTTGCCGCCTTTCAATCCGGTCTCGTAGGCTTTCATCGAACGATAAAAGGCGAAAAAATCAGGGTCCTTGCCGAAGGCGGCGGCGAAAATGCGGTTTCTTTCCGCGTCGCCCGCGCCTCGCGTCTGGTCGGCTTGTTGCTGGGCATTGCCGAGCAGCACCACCACATCGCGGTCGGCCTTAGCCCGAGTGATTTGCGCGGTTTCGGAGCCTTTAGCGCGATATTCCGCCGCCTCGCGCGCTCGCTCGCTTTGCATCCGGCTAAAAACTTTTTCCGAAATCTGCCGGGGTAGATCGGCGCGGCGGATTCTCACATCGACGGCGGCGATGCCGAGGCGGCCGCCTTCCTGGTTCACCTCAGCGCGAATCTTGACCATGAGATCGGCGCGATTGTCGCGGACGATTTGGGTCATGTTCGCGTCGCCGAGCACCCGGCGCACCGCCGAGTTCAGGATGAAGCCCAGCTGAGCGTTCGCCCGCTCGGGCGAACCGACCGTCTGATAGAATTTGAGCGGATCGACGATCCGGTAGCGCAGGAAGGAATCGACGTCGAGCCGGTTATTGTCGGACGCGAGCACCTCCTGCTTCGGCGCCTCGACAACCAGGATGCGATTGTCGAGAAAAACGACACTCTCGATGAAGGGGTATTTGAAATGGAGCCCCGGCGTGGTGATGAGACCGCGCCCGGCGACCGGCTCGCCGAAACGCAAGACAAGCGCCTGCTCGGTTTGGTCCACGGTAAACATCGAGGCCAGCGCGACGGCCAGGATGAGGATAATGGCGGCGATCGCGCCGAATGCGGCCGCGCCCTTCACTTGCGCGTTCCTTCGCCCGCCTGCGGCGTCAAAGGCCCAAGCGGCAAATAGGGAACGACCCCCTGGCCTTGCCCGCCGTTTTGATCGAGAATGATCTTGTCCATGTCGGCGAGCACACGTTCCATGGTCTCGAGATAGAGCCTTTCGCGCGTCACCTCGGGTGCTTTCTTATATTGCTCATAGATTTGGTTGAAGCGGGAAGTCTGACCGGTTGCCTGGGCGACGGTTTGGAGCTTGTAGCCTTCCGCCTCCTGGACAATCGCCGCAGCCTTGCCCCGTGCCTCGGGAACGACCCGATTGGCATAGGCTTCAGCCTCGTTGCGCAAACGGTTTTGATCCTGCTGCGCCGCCGTTACGTCCTTGAAGGCGGCGATGACCTGCTCGGGCGGGTCGACGGATTGCAACTGCACCTGCAACACCAGGATGCCGGCCTTATACCCATCGAGGACCTTTTGCATGAGTTCCTGCACGTCCGCCTCGATCTTCGGGCGATCGGCGGTCAAAATTCGCTGAATTTGACCGCGGCCGATGACTTCGCGCATGGCGCTCTCGGCCACCGCCTTCACCGTTTCGCGCTGGTTTGCGATATTGAAGGCATAGTTCTCGGGGTGCACCGGGTCGATCTGCCAGATCACGACAAATTTGACGTCGGCGATATTTTCGTCGCCGGTGAGCATCAGGCTTTCTTCGGGCAGATCGACCGGGCTTTGCGCATTCGGCACGCGCACGTCCTGACGCAAGCCGAAACCGATGTTGGTCGTGTTGCGATCGGTGACCGGAAGCTTCTCCACGCTGCCGATGGGGATCGGCAAATTGTAGTTCAACCCCGGACCGGTCTTGCCGGTGTAGCGGCCGAAAATCCTGTTCAGCCCGACCTCATTCGGGCCGAGCGTGTAAAACCCGGACACAAGCCACACGATCGTTCCGGCGAGAGCCAAGGCGAGAAGGCCGCGTCCTCCCAATCGCCCAGATCCCGGCATCCATTGCTTGAGCTTCTCCTGCGCGCGCTTGAGGAATTCCTCGAATTCGGGTGGCGGCGCGCCCGGCTTTTGCCCCCAAGGCCCGGGGCTGCCGGGCTTCCAAGAGCCGCCATTTCCGCCTTCACTGCTCCACGGCATGAGATTCTCTTTTGCAATGTGACGCCCAAGAACGCGAGCGATAACTGCCCAGGTCCCGGATCGGACCGGGCCGGTCTTGGTCCTTATACGAGAGCCCCGCGTGCACTACAATGATAAGCAGCGGCGCCGGTCAAAATCGACAAAAGCGAATGTCGCCTCGTCCTTGGCCGCCGGCCGTGGCCGCACCCGGCTTACTTCCAGCCAATTAGACCAGTCGATGGCGGGAAAACTCACCGCGCCCCTTGGCGCGATATCGACGAAGGTTAGATGCATGCGCTCGGCGCGGCCAATCAAACTTTCGTAAAGATTCCCGCCGCCGGCCAAAATAACCTCTTCCGCGCCCATCGCTTGCGCCCGCGCCTGCGCGAGCGCGAGCGCCGCGTCGAGTTCATGCACGACATGGATGGCCGTGGCTTGCCCGCCGCCGCGTGACGGGTCGTAGGCACGGTCGCGGGTGACGACGATTGTCTCGCGCCCGGGCAGGGCACGCCCTATCGATTCGAAGGTTTTGCGTCCCATGAGCAGGGGCTTGCCCATGGTGACCCCGCGGAAATGTTTGAGATCGCTCGGCAAATGCCACGGCAGGCCGCGTCCGTCGCCAATCACGCCATTTTCGGCGATCGCGGCGACGATGGCGAGAGGCACCTTCATCATCGAACCCCAAATTTCGGGATACGCGGCCGCCGCGCTTTCTTGCCCAAGCGGCACTTTGTCCATTGCTTCCTCATCCCCGGGCGGATTGCTCTTTAGGCATGTAGTGGACGGTTCGTCACGGTCGAGCACGGCGAGCCGGGTTGCCCGAGATAATTCCGCGATGAGGCCGCCCTCACACATAACATTCGGAATGCGGCAAATCCGCCAAGAACTCATGTTTTTGGTCCATGAAGGAAAACGAACAAACCGGAGCCGGCGATCATCCCCGCCCCAAACAACGTGCGCGGGCCGGGAATTTCCGCGAAAATCACCAGGCCGAAGAGCATCGCCCAAAGCAGCGCCGTGTAGCCGAATGGAGCGATTATGTTGGCCGGAGCCGCGGCAAAGGCGCGGATCAGACAAAAGTGGCTGACAACACCGATGAAGCCCAAGAGAAGCATCAGGCCGGCGTCGGCAAACCCGGGCGCGACGGCCGCAAAGGGCAGCAATCCGCCGCAGAACAAAACGCCGGCAATCGCCGTGTAAAACAAGGTCGTCACCGGCAAATCGGCGCGATGCAAAAGCCGGGTCGCGATCTGATAGAGCGCACTGGCGAGAGCGGCCAGGAAAGGAAACAGCATGGAAAGCGAAAATTCCATGCCCGTCCGGCCAACGATCACCCAAACGCCGATCAGGCCGGCAAAAACGCTTGCCCATACGCTTGGGCTCACTTTTTCATGGAGAATGAAGACCGAGAGTGCGGCGACGAGAACGGGCGTTACCCACACAACGGCGGAAAAATCGACTAGCGGCATGATCCTAAGCGCGAACATCCCAAACAACGTCGCGCCCAGGACAAAACTCGACCGCAGCATTTGCAATAGGGGCCGGCGCGAGATCATGAGGCGCGGGTCGCGCCAAGCAATGAAAACGCCTACCAAAACCATGTGAACGAAGTAGCGCATGAAGGCGATTTCCGTCGCCGGATAGGCTTTGAGCAAGATGCGCGCGGTTGAATCCTGGCAGACGAACAGGGAAGTCGCGGCCAGCATCCAAAGGATTCCGGTCTTAATCGCCGCGCCGTGTGCCGCCGGAGCCGCGCCGGAAAGGGCGCGTTGGGGGGAGGCTAAGGGATCGCCGGGCGAGCCGGCCGCCGCCGGTATTGTGCTGGTCATGCGATGCTCAAAACAACGATTTCGAAATAGGCGAGCCGACGCGGTAGCCGAATGCCGGGGCTTTTTCCAGGCCAAAACCGGTCCGAGGCGTCTCGCCCGGTTGCGGCCGCATTGGAGAAGTTAAGGATATGCTTCGCGAAAATGGACGCCGGAACGCCGGGGCGGTCCTGGCGTCTCTGCCAGGACCGCGCGTAACGTCAACGCTCGGATCCTTGCGGCGCCAACAACCTGGGATCACGCCGGAGCGCGTGCGATTTCGCGACTGCCGGTGTCACGTAAGGCACCCCGGCGGAGCTTGGTTAGCGACGCCAGATGGAGCAGTACCGAGACCGGCACCAGGAACACCGGAATAAGCACCAGCGGAAACCGGCTAACAAGCTCGTTCGGGAGATCGAAGGCAAACAACTGGAACGGCGAAGGGGAGGTTAAAAATCCCAATGTCACCGCGATGACGAGATCGGCAAGCCCGAATAGGTTCCACGCGGAGACCAGGTCGGCATTCTCGCGCGGCCCACGCCGGTACGCAATCGCGACGACCGGCGCGAGAACGCCGGCGAGGATGTCGCCGAGGCCGGCCGGCCAAGCGAACAATCCCGGTACCTTGCCCGCCGCATAAAGGATCAGGAAAATCGCGCCTAATGCACGATAGAGCTGAACCCCGATCAGCCAATGTTGGGGCACCGCACCAACGATTCGCGCGACGCGAGGCGATCGCCAGATCAGTAGTCCGCCGATTAGAATCGGAATCAGAATTCCGTATTGGATCGTGGGGATACGATTAGGGGCGGTACGGTAGGCATCGGCCGATGCGAGCGCGATGGCCAGAAAAAACCATCCGATGACGGTGATGGCTACGGCGCGGACGGTCACGGTGCGGTCGTAAGTGGTCCAACCGGAGTTGCGAAGCGCGCCGCGCAATCCGAACAGGAGAGCGGCTATCACGCCGACTGCGAGGGTGACCACGTAATAGGGAAGATAGACAGGAACGATCATCACATACCTCCATAAACATGTCTATTTCACGCGTCACCAAAGGTGACGGTTAGCTGCCCTTTCGACTGTCGGTGTCACGCTGGAAAACCGTGAACTGCCAGAGCGCTAGTCAGTTGAATCTGACTGACGATCCGCAAGCCGCCAGCTCAGGGAAAAGCCAACTCCAATAGTGGCTATATAAGTTATAGTGACTTGTCAATAGATAGTTAATTGAAAAATTTAAGCGAAGCGTGTATGTGTACTCCATGACAGGCGGATATGACCAAGATTGCCCGGTTGCCCAAGCCCTCGATGTCGTCGGCGAAAAATGGTCGTTGCTCGTGCTCCGGGATCTGTTTCGCAAGGGTCCTCTGCGGTTTCATGATTTGGAGGCGGGGCTCGCGGGCGTCGCGCCGAACACGCTGTCCGCGCGGCTCAAGACGCTTGAAAAACAGGGAGTGATCGGGACGCGGCTTTATGAGCAACATCCACCCCGGTTCGAATATTTCCTTACCGACAAAGGCCAAGCGCTAGGCCCGGTATTAAAGGCGCTTTATAAATGGGGAGAGCGCTATGGCTGAGGAATCCGAAGGCTCGCATGTAGCTTGAATGGCCGCGCGGCGACGCGAGGATCGTTTGCATAACGACGGACGGTCGCGGCGTCATGGCGGTGCTGCGCGAGGCGGGGGTCCAATTCTCCTGGGCGGAGGTGCTCAGCCGGCCGCGAGAGCCGCCAGAGCCGCATCAAGCATCCCGGCGGGAAGCCAAACGATGCAGGGGCCGGCCGTCCAGATCAGCAGCATCCGCAACGTTTTGTCTGGCCAGAGCGGCGCCAGAACCGCGCGGTAGAGCGCCATTTGCGCGAGATAGGCGGCCGGTGTGCCGTCGAGCGCGCAAGGCGTGCCGATCTTGTAATCGGCGACGAGAATTTCTTTCTGGTTTTCGCCGATCCGGTCGATGTTGCCGCTGACTTCAATCATCCGCCGGCCGGCCGCTATTCTGCCCGCGACGGAAACTTCCGCTTTCGAATCTTGCCCGAACAAACCGGTAAGCTCGGGCAGGGCGACCACCTTGAGCACCTCTGCGGCGAGATTTTCGCGCGCCGTATCGGCGAGGCCGGCGGCGCGCGCGGCTAGGAAAGCCAGCGCCGCGTCGCGGCGGTGCCGCGCGGCAATGCCCGGCAGATATTGCAACAGCAGATGCATCAGGCGGCCGCGCCGCGAGGCTTCGCGCCTTGCTTGCGCGGCTCCCGCCCGGTCGAGGCGATGGGCCGGCGCGAGGGCGTGCGAAGGCCTGACGGGGGGCACCGCATTTGTTTCGGATCCGGCGGCGCGCCAAAGCCAGTCCGGCAAGACGGCGGCCGGCGCGGGATCGGCCCGGCCGGCCGGCAAAGCGGCGGCGGCGGGCACGCCGCTCCCTTCCGAGATAAGGCGCAAAATGTGATCCTCGCCATTCCAGAACGCCGGCACGGTCTGAATTCCGGCTTCGTTGGCGAGAGCGCCCTCGATCATCTTGGCCCAGCAGCCGGGATCTGGCTCCTTCACGCCATGAAACCCAGCGATATAGAGACGCTCTTCGGCGCGGGTCGAAGCTACATAAAGAAGCCGCCTATATTCGTCCCTTGCCGCGTCGCGTGCCTTGCCGCGCGCGGCGGCAACGACTTCGCAATCGAAATCCTTAATCGGCGACCAGGCGATGGTTTCCTCGCCCGGCACAGTTGTGCCAAGCCTGAAAATTTTCGGATCGCGGCGTGGCCAGGGCACGCCACAGGTATCGGGGAGAAACACGATTTTTGCTTCCAGCCCCTTGGCCGCATGGATGGTCATGACCCGTACCGCGTCCTCGGCTCCCTCCATGTCGCGCTTGATCGAGTGCTCCAACCCCGCGAGATCGTTGAGAAAGGCCGCTAGCGAAGGCGACCGCGCGTCTTCATGGGCGATGGCGAGACGCAAGAGTTCGTCGATGGCATCGCCGGCTTCCGGTCCCAGTCTCGCTTCGATGTCGCGGCGTCCGCCGTCCGCGCCGAGAAGCCCCGCGTAGAAAACAAAAGGACTGCCGCCCGCCCGCGCGCGCCAGCGGGCGAGCTTGTTTATGGCCCCGGAATGCTTTGCGTCCGCGGAGGCTTGGAGCGCATCGAAAAGACTTGCCGCCCGGCCCGGCGCGAGCGCCATGAGATCGTCATCGTCGAGCCCGATGAGCGGCGATTTCAGCACGCAGGCGAGCGCGAGATCGTCTTGCGGAAGCAGGCTGGCGCGCCCGGCCGCTATGAGATCCATGACGGCGATATGCTGCGCGAGTTCAAGCCGGTCGGCGCCCGCGGCGGGGATTTGGCTCCTTTTCAGCGCCCTAATCATGGCCTCGAAAAAAGGCCCGCGCGTGCGTACGAGGATCAAAATGTCGCCAGGGCGTACCGGGCGCGGCCCCAGGGTTTGGCTGTCGTGTACAAATTCCTCGGAACCTGGTTTAACGAGATGCGCGATCTTTTGGGCAACCCGCTGGGCAACAAGATTGGCTGGGTCTTGCGCATCGAGAAGATCGAGCGGAAGCGTCCACGCGCGGGGATCTTCACCGGACGGCGCCGCCGCCAGCGGCCAGAGTTCGACAAGACCAGGCAATTGATGCTTCAACGCTTGGTGCGGCATCCAAACGTCATTCGCAGCGACAAGCCCCGTTTTGTGATCCCCGTGCTCGAAAACCTTGTCGATCGCGGATAGAACGCCGGGCGCCGAGCGAAACGACAGGGTGAGCGGCACGTGCGCGAAAGGTTGCGCGCCGGCCGTAAACTGGGCTGCGAATTTTCGCCGCATCTCGTCGAACATGAGCGGCGCGGCGCCCTGGAAGGAAAAGATCGACTGTTTTTCGTCGCCGACCGCGAAGAAAGTGCGCGGGCCGGGGCTTTGCCCGCGCCCGGCCGCGAAATCGCCGGTGAGCTCTTCGAGAATTTTCCACTGGGCTTCGCTCGTGTCCTGCGCCTCGTCGACAAGTACATGGTCGATCCCCGCATCGAGCTTATAGAGCACCCAACGCGCATCGGACCGTTCGAGCAAAGCCAAGGCTTTTTCGATGAGATCGTCGAAATCGAGGATCCCGCGCGCCGCTTTCTCCTCGCCATAGCGCTTCGAGATGGCGCTCGCGACCTCGATCAGCGCGCGCGTGCGATCGAACGTCGCGGCGGTCCGGCGCTCGGCGCGAAGCCCATCGAGGCGCAGCTGCTCGGCATAAAGCTCGGTTCCGGCGTTCGCGTGCTTCTTCATAAGCCCGCTCGTCAAAAGTCTTTGGGCTTTGCTGCCTTTGCCTTTGCCGATAAAAAAGATCGCGAGATAGCAGTCGAGGCAATTTCCGAACTCGCCTTCGGAGCGCGGCGACCGATAGGTCAAAGCGGCCTTCCGAAACAGGTCCGCCTTTTTCTGATCGTTCGCGCTTCCTTGGTCAAGAAGTACCGCGAGGTCATTCCAGCGGGCGGGCGCGATGCCATCCTCGGCCATCTCGCGCTCGATGCGCGCAATATCGCGGCCTTCGGCAAGTCCCAAGGAACGGCGCAAAATCTCTATGGGCTCGTGTAAAAACGGCGCGCGCAAAATCGCACGGTGCTTCATCGCTTCCTTGATGAGGTCTTCAAAAGCATCCGGGCCGCATTCATCGGTGATGCGTTGCAGGGCGGCGTGGAGCGCGCCCCCGCTGGAACTCGTCTCGGCGAGAACCTCGCGCCGGGCGCGCCGCAAGAATTCGGCGCGGCGCAAGTCCTCCGCCACCTCGAAGCGCGCCGGCACATTGGCTTCGAACGGAAACAAATGGAGAAGCCGTTCGCAAAACGCGTGAATCGTTTGGATCTTCAGGCCGCCCGGCGTTTCGACCGTCCGCGCAAAGAGTTTTCGTGCCAGGGTCAATTGCTCGCTGCCCGGCATTGGCGCTCCCGTTGCAACAACTTGCGCGCAAAGGTCGCCGCCCGAAAGCTGCGTCCATTGGGCGAGCTTATCGAACACGCGCGCGGCCATGTTGGCGGCCGCCGCCTTGGTGAAGGTCAGGCAGAGGATTTTTGAGGGCGCGACGCCTTGCAGGAGAAGCCGGATGACACGGCTCGCGAGCACATGCGTCTTGCCCGATCCGGCATTGGCCGAAACCCAGACCGACTGGTTTGGATTTGACGCCTGGCGCTGCTTGCTCCGCGTGTCAGCGGGAATTTCGAAGACTGTCATAATATGCCGCCTCCTTCCGGTTCGCCGCCCAGCGACCATTCCTTGACACGGGCAAGATGATCGTAGGCATTGTAGCGCTTCGCGAATTTCGGAAACGGACGCGGCGGATAGACTGTCGCCGGGTCGCGGAAATGATCGAGCAGCTCGACGAGATCGCGATAATGGTCCTCCGCGACATCCATGAAATTGGCTTTGGTTTTGGCGAAATCGACGGGCCTTTCCTCGCCGCCCCCGGCTCCGCCGAGCTTCAAATACAGTGCCTCGATTGTTTCGATGCTCCACCCGAGGTTGAAGGCGCCGCGCAGGCACATCGCCGCTTCCAGTGTCAGTTGCGGCGCGAAGCCAACAACAATTTCGTTCGCTCCTGGCGGCGTTCCAGTCTTGTAATCGACGAGCGTCACCGTTCCATCCGTGTTAAGCTCGATACGGTCCGCGCGCGCCGTAAGCTTGAAGTCCGAACCGTCGGCTAGACCGATATCGAGTTCGCCTTCGGCCTCGGTTTTGATCGTCGTGATCCTGCCGCGGCGTCCTGCTTCGAAACCAAGATAGAAATCGATTGTCTTTTCGAGCCGGGGCCACCTTAGCGCCACGAAATCCGCGTCTCGAAATTGCGCGGTGAGCTCTTCGCGCAACAAGGCGCGTAGTTTTTCGCGCGCGTCTGGCGGCAGGGGTCCAGCCGGGTGGCCATCGACAAAGCGCTCGAGGGCCGTGTGGATCGCGCTGCCGAATTCGCCCGCGCCCAAAGCACCGCCGAGGGGATCGAGTTCCTTGAGACGCAGAATTTTCTCGGCATAAAGGGCGTAGGGGTCGCGCCGCAGCGTCTCGATCTGGGTCACGCTGAGGCGCTTCGGGCGCAGCGCGATCGGCGGCCGCGGCAGCGGTCTTTCGCTTGGCGGCGCGGCCGGAGCCGATTGGTCGATTGCCCGCGCAAGGCGCAAATAATAATCTCCGCGTTCCCGGCATGCTTGCCACGCGGTATTGCCAAGCGCCGCCATGCGCTGAAGGAACCGCGACACCACCACCGGCGCGCCGTCGCGTTTTCGGGCGCGGCTCAAAATCACTTTGCCTTTGCCCATGGCTTGCGCGAAATCATGCGCCGTCTGGCCGAGTTTGCGCTCTGGCGGCGTCAGGCCCAGCGCGGCGCGCATGGGACGGTTGAGAAAAGCGTCGGTGCGTGCCTGAGGCGGCCAAACCGTCTCGTCGAGGCCGCCAAGCAACATGACATCGGCGTCAATGAGGCGCGCCTCGAGAAGCCCGAGGATTTGGAGGCGCGGATGCGCCTGCCTCGCCCCGCGCAAAATGATCTCGCGCGCGACCGCCGCAAAAAAAAGCCCATAGGATTCGGCGTCGAAGGTCATGCGGTCCGAGGCGTATTGCATGAGCTCATCGAAGAGGTCGTCGAGCGCCGTCTCGCCCGCGAGGCCATCATCCTCGTCGCTCGCGATCGCCTCGATCGTGTCGCGATGCGCCGCAACCCACCGGTCTAACGTGTGGTTGCCGCGCAAGTTCAAAAGCGGCGCGAATTGGGCGCCAAGGCGGGACAGCAGATCCTCGAGGCTCGCCCATTCTTCGGCGGAAATCCGCTTCTTGGCCGGATGCGCGAAAGTGCTTTCCACTTCGCCACGAGCCGCGGCGATCAACGCGGAAGGCTCGCCAGCAATGCGTTCGGAAAGGGATCCAGCGGCGCTGGCCGAGCGCAGCAGGCCGATTTCGAGAAGCGCGGCACGCCGGGAAACGTCTTCGCGGGAGAGCCCCAGCCGCAGCAGCGGATGCGTCAGGAGCGCGGCAAGGTCTGCTACCTCCATCTTGCTCGCGGCGCAGGCGATCGCGAGCCGCGCCAGCGCGCCAATAGGGCTCGTGCCGAGGGGTTCGCCGGCGGAGTCCTCGGCATCGACCTCCCAGCGCAGCAATTCCGCGCGTACCCGGCGTGCGAGGTTGCGATCGGGAGTGACGAGCGCCGCCGTCTCGCAAGGCGTCTCCAAAACGTGCCGCATGGCGATCGCAAGCGCCAGCGCTTCCTCGCGCTCGTCGGCCGCCTCGATCAAACTGACCCCCTGGAGCGCGGCATCGAGCAAAGGCGCGTCCGCGCGCGCGCGGTAGTCGATCCATTCGCCGGTCAATTCCGCCGGACGCAAGGCCTCGGATACAAACCTACCCCGCGCGGCGAGGCTTTGCGCGACCTCGCCGAGACTGACGACATCTTCGCGCTTGACTTGGAGAAGGCCGAGGAGGCGGGAGAGCGCGGCTTGCGGATGCGTGAACGAGGCCTCGCTATCTTGACCGGGATCGCCCGCGATCATCGCCCATGCGCGATCGTCGAGATCAAGATCGAGGCCAGGCAGCACGACCGCGCCCTTCGGCGCCCGCGCGATTGCCGCAAGAAGGCGGGCGGTCGCGCGATTGGTGCCCGTCGAGCCGATCGCGATGACCGGACCGCTTAGCGTGCCATCTTCCAGGCGCCGGCCTTGCGCCTCGATCAGCGCAACCTGGCGCCGCGCCTTGTCCACCAAGTTGCGCTCGGCGAGAATCTTTGGCCATTGCTCGATCGCGATATCGAGGAAAGCGAGCGTGATCCGCCAATAGCGGTCGAACTCGGGCAGAACGAGCGGATCGAGCCTTCCCCAAGCCACATCCTCGATGATCAATTCGTCGATGAGATTGGCGAGCTCGCCAGATAAATACCAGGCATCGGCGGGCGTCGCCGCGACAAGAAAAGACTCGCGCGTGTCGAACGCGTGTTCGCCCTGCGCGCCGACCGAGACGATCGCATGGCTCAAGGCGCGCGCCCATTCGAGGATCAGTCCGGCGAGCTCCATCCGCCGCGCGATCTCTCCCGCCGCCTCGGGGATACCCGGCTCATGGGTGCCGTCGAGCCCCGCTTCATCGAAGAGTAGGCTTGTCTCCGTTTCGTCCAGCGCGCCGAGCGGCAGAATGCGCGGCAACAGCACCGCCGGGCGGTTTATCGCGCGGGAAAATTCACCGGCGAGCGCGCGGGCGGCACGCCGCGTCGGCACATAAATCGTGGCTTCCGCCAATGCGAGAGGACCGAGGCTCGCCGAGTATCCCTCGACAACGCGGCCTTCAAGGAGCGCGGCGGCGAACGTTTTCAAAAAGGGCGCGCCAGGCGCGATGGTAAAAACGTTCGCTGCCTGCATGAAGCT
Organism: uncultured Alphaproteobacteria bacterium; assembly: GCA_963706215.1. Lineage (GTDB taxonomy): Bacteria > Pseudomonadota > Alphaproteobacteria > Rhizobiales > Beijerinckiaceae > Methylocapsa. The sequence continues at coordinate 3,497,876 of OY970154.1, forward strand.
TTCGGCTTGAACTTGCGGGATGATCGTGTCCCGCATCTTACACGGCATTACGTGCCTGCCCCAAGCTTGCCGCGCGTTCGCACCAAAATGGTTGGCGTGCAACGAGGGCGCCCCGGCCCCTTGGTTTCCAGCAGCTTCGCCCAAATTCGGCATGAAATGGCTTGCAAGCCGCGCCCCCCTTCGCCCGCCCTTTATCTCGGCCTAGGCCAGCGGAGTGATGCGGGCGTCATCCCGCCACTCCAAAATGGGCGAGCACGGATTGGGCTTGCCAATGCTGCATTGCCGCGTATAACTTACCGCAGCGCAGCAACACGCGATGGAGGTTGGCATGGCGCATCCGGCCCGCACGGCATTGGTTCTGCAAGGAGGCGGCGCTCTTGGCGCCTACGAGCTCGGCGCGGCGCGGCGTCTTTACAAGGACGATGCTTTCGCACCCGACGTGATTGCCGGGGTCTCGATCGGCGCGATTACCGCGGTCCTCCTGGCGAGGCCGGCCACGGGTCTGAAGCCGCTCGAGGCGTTGGAGGCGTTCTGGCAAAAAATCACCGTGCCTGGACTGCTTCTTCCGCCGCCTTTCCGGCCCTACGCGTCGGTTCTAGGCAACCCCAATTTCTTCGTCCCGAGGCTTGACTACTACGCCCTGCCGGCCTGGACCAATATTTACGACACGGAGCCGCTCCGCCTGACGCTCTCAGGATTGGTCGACCTCAAGGCGCTCGCCGATCCGGAGGCCGCGCCGGGACTGCTGGTGAGCGCGACGGACGTGGAGGCGGGAGAGATCGCGTATTTCTACAGCCATGACAAAGGACTGTCCTTGGACCACATCCTCGCGAGCGGCAGCCTGCCGCCGTCGTTCCCCATGACGGTGATCGATGACAAATCCTATTGGGACGGCGGACTGTTCGACAATACGCCACTCGGCGCCGTGCTCGACAGGCTCGATGGCGCGGCGGGCGCGGACCGGACCATCTATGTCGTCAATTTGTTTCCGAATAAGGCGCCGGTCCCCCGCAATATGCCGGAAGTTACGGCGCGGACCCAAAATCTCCAATTCGCCAACAAGACCTTGGAGGACGTGAAGATGCTGCGCCGGATCGACGAGGTCGCGGCACTGATGGAGGCGCTCGAAAATCTTCCCGAAGGCAATCCGCTCAAGGACAACTCCGCCTATCAAGCCGTGGCGAAGCGCCGCTACGTCCGGGTCCCGCGAATCGTCTCGATCACCCGTCCGGAAGAAGTTTCGGGTTTTGGGGCCAGCGATTTTTCGCCCGAGACAATCGAACAGCGCGCGAACGAAGGCTACAAGCAGACCGGCTTAGCGCTGCAGGCGGCGTGAACGCACGGGTCAGGCATGGCATGACGGCTACCCCATGCGGCAGCGGGAAGGGGAAATCGGCGTAAAGAAATTCACGCCGTCGGCCGGGCCGCGATGACGGCGCGCCGTTTTTTAAATGGATAGACGGCCCGCTTGGCCTGCCGCGGCGCCGGTCAGCGTTTCGGCCCGACCATCGCGAACATCGCGCCCTGCGGGTCGAGGCAGTGCACGACCCACATGGGGCCCGGCACCTCCATCGGGTCAATGATGATCTGGCCGCCGGCATTCTTCACGCGCGTGATGGCCGCGTCGAGGGCATCGACATTGAAGTAGTAGAGCCAGAACGGCGCCGGTGTTTGCGGCGTTTTCGTCATCATGCCGCCCGTCTGCGCGCCATCGATCGCGAAAATCTGATAGACGCCCATCGGACCCATGTCCATCGCCTCGGCCTTGGTCCAGCCAAATAGGCCGGAATAGAAGGCAAAGGCGCTTACCCCGTCGCCCGCGTGCAATTCATGCCAGCCGACATGGCCTGGCGTGCCGGGCGCGACTTGCGGGCTCTCCGGCCGGTCCGGGACGCTGAACAAGTTAAACACGGCGCCATGCGGATCGGCGGCGACAGCGAAGCGGCCAACGCCTGGAATATCCTCGGGACCGCGATGAATCGCGCCGCCGGCCGCTTTGACGCGCGCCGCATAGGCGTCGACATCGTCGACAGCGATATAGCCCGTCCAGCACGGTCGAATACCCGTTGCGCGTGCTTGTTCCGGAATCGGCATCAGCCCGCCGACCATCGCCGGCCCCGCGGAGAAAAGTGTGTAGGAGCGATCGGTCTTGCCCGAATCCTTCGCGTCCCAACCGATCACGCCGCGATAAAACAATTCAGCGGCTTTGGTGTCGCTAGTCATCACGTCGTACCAGACGAATTTTGCCTGATGATTTGTCATCGTGCGGTCTCTTTGGTGTTGTTCATGACGGACGAAACAGACCTGGTACTGTAGCGCCGAGGGTTTCGCGATCCGCGCCAAACTCCGCGGATTTCCCTTCGCGCGAACCTAGACGAAGTCTTCCGCCTCAAAGAGCTGGCGGATTTCGATATCGGACGGGCCCGGCATCGGGTTCGGGCAACGCTTGACCCATTCAATCGCCTCATCGATTGATTTCACGTTCCAGATCCAATAACCGGCGATCAGGTCCTTGGTTTCCGGGAATGGCCCAAAGGCCACGGTGCGATCATGTCCGGAGAGTGCGACGCGCGCGCCCTTCGAACTTGCCTGGAGGCCATCGGCGGCAACAAATATACCGGCGTCAATCAGGTCTTGATTGAATTTGCCCATGTCTCGCAGGAGCTCCGCGCCCGGCATAATCCCGGCTTCCGAGTCCTTGGTCGCTTTAACGATGATCATGAATCGCACGGGTGGTATTCTCCTCTTGTTCAGGTTGACGGAACGGCATTTCCAGGTAGCGATGGAGATAACCGGGGCACTCAGCCAGGCGTGGCCGCCTACAATGCCCCGCCGTCATAGGCCCGTTTCAAATCCGCGATGTCGAGCTTGTCCATGCGCATGACCGCCGCCATGACCCGGTTCGACTTCCCGGCATCCTGGTCTTGCATCATCTCGCCCAGAACGGATGGCACGATCTGCCAGGACAGGCCGAACTTGTCCTTGAGCCAGCCGCATTGCCCCTTTTCGCCGCCGGCCGAGAGTTTCTCCCAGAGGTCGTCCAGTTCGGTCTGCGTGCGGCAGCTCACATTCAGGGATATGGCCTCGGTGAACTTGAAGCGCGGTCCGCCATTCAACGCCATGAAGCGCTGTCCCTCAAGCTCGAAGATGACGACCATCACCGTTCCCTTCGGCAGAGGCCCCGCCTCGCCATAACGCGACAGGCTTACAAGACGCGAATTCTTGAATATCGATGTGTAGTGGCTCACCGCTTCCTCGGCGTTGCGGTCGAACCACAGGCACGGCATAATCTTCCGGGGTTGTGCCATGGCTGTCGTCTCCTCCGGTTTGGTTGATCGAACAGATGTTCCCGATATTGCCGCGGATGTTGCTCGCGGTGTCATGCCAATGCGCGTCTCTGTGCTCACGCCTCCACAATCATTTCGAAGCCGCCGTAGATGAGACGTTTGCCGTCAAAAGGCATGGGGTTCGTGTCCGGTTGCAGGCGCGGGTCCGCCATGGCCTTCTTCATGCCCTCGTCACGCACATTGCGCGAAGGCCAGAGTATCCACGAGAAGACGACCGCCTCGCCGTCCTTGCGCTTGACCGCCATGGGAAAGGACGTAAGTTTGCCCTCGGGCACATCGTCCTCCCAGCAATCGACCACTCTCAATGCGCCGTGTTCCTTGAAGACAACGGCAGCGGCTTCGGCATGTTTTTTATAAGTTTCGCGATTGGCCGTTGGAACGGCTGCAACAAATCCATCTACGTAGTTCATGGGGTTCTCTCTTTCTTCCGGGGCCGATTGAACAGCATTTCCAGATATCGCCGGAGATGCTCAAGGCATTCTCCGGCGATCTCAGGTCCGTTTTTTGCCTTGGCCAGAATGAAGGCGCCCTGGATCACGGCCTGGGTGTAAAGCCCAAGGCCCTCCGCGCTCCACGTCGCATCGGAAGCATAGCGGGTCTTGGCTTCGGCAATATCCTTAGCGACCTCGGCGGCATGCGCGCTGATATGCGTGTCGCAAGCTTCGCGAATGGCCGGATGGGACTCGAAGATCTCCTGAACCATCGTGCCAAGCAGGCAGGTGAATTCAGGCAGGCGACCCTGGAGAATCGCCATCCGGAAATCGACGTAACCCAGAAGGCGGTCCAAGGGATCATGCAATCCGCGATAGGGAGCCTGCGCGAACAGGCTGTCCGCCATCGCCGCGAAATGCCCGGCGGCGGCGAGCGCAAGCGCTTCTTTGCTCTTGAAGTGATGGAAGAAGCTGCCCTTGGTCAGCCCGGCGGCCAGGCAGACGTCATCGATGGTCATTGCCGAGTAGCCTTTGGCGCGGATCACCTGCACGGCGGCGTCCAAGATTTCTCGTTTTCGACGCATGTTGCGTTTGGACTTTAGGCATTCCAATACCCATTAGTTGGTATGATACCGTCTAGTAGGTATTGTGTCAATAGCCGGTCTGATGCAGCGATGGTTTGTCCGGTCCGGCGCGGGGCCGCGCCCGAGACATGGGCAAATTTCAAGCCGGCCGGTGTCGATAGCCGATGAACTTGGCCGGGTTTGGGCGCACATCAAATGTCCGCTTCTTCTGGTTCTGTTCGCCTGTGGGCGAAGCTGGCCAAAGGTTCCGTCAAGCGAAGCTTGATGGAATGGCCAGCGGAGGGCCGTGGGCAAGGGGTTTTCCTTGTCCCCATTGCCACAGGCTTGGTGCCGAGCGGACTTAGGCGAGCTTTTTCTTTGCGGCGCGGGCCTCACGTTTGGCGTATCGCGCCAGGCATCTTGGCCGATGAAAGATCGCATAGGGCGCGGCATGGTGTTGCTGGACCTTGACCCTCGCCTTGACGAAGCGCGCGCGGCGGGCCGGCGGGGATCTGTCGTTTCAATCGGTTGAACGTCACGCAATTATCGTTGCCGGAGCGGCGTTCTTCCGGAACGCCGGGAATCTCGCCAAGATCGACGCCCGGGATCGCAACGAAAGCCGCGCCTTGCAGTTCGGCCTCGACCACGAAGCGCGCATTGTGGGCCGGAACATAAAATCCCGGATGAAGGCGTTGGCGGCCTCGATCGTGGCGATCCCGGCCAGCGCAAGCGCCTTGGTCAGACGCTCTTGCAGACTGGGAAGGACGCGTTGCCAGATCGCGCGCTGCCTAAACCGGACATATCCCATGCTACCGGCAAATACGAAGCCGGGATTTGGCGCATGCGGAAGAGTGCGGTAGAGTTGATTTTTTGGCTTTGCTTTTTTTGGTTTATTCCTCCTTGGCGCTGCCAATAAATTCGCGCGCCTTATTGCGATGAGCAGTCCATGAGTGCCGTCATGCCAGCCATTTCCGTCGTCGATGTCGGCGAAGGCGGCCTTCTCCGCCACGCCGAGCTGCGCCGTGCTCGCGCGCGTGCCCTGCGCGAAGACTGCCTCACGGTCTTTCCGCGCGCGGTAACACCGTTCCTGCCGGCGTTGGATGGAGCCGCGCGCCGCTGGCTCACCCGCTCGTGCTCGCCCTATGTGCCGGAAATCGCGCAAATCGCGGCAGCGCTTGGCTTTCCGGGCGTCTGGCTGCTTAACGGCTCGTACCAATGGGCCTGCACCTCGCTCGCATGCGCGGAAGACGGCGTGCCCTGGCTCGCACGCACGCTCGATTGGCCATTCCCCGGGCTAGGCCGCCATGCGGATGTTGTCCGCGCAAAGGGGCACGCGGGCGAATACTTCAGCGTCACCTGGCCCGGCTATGCTGGCGTGCTGACCGCGATGGCACCGCGCCGGTTTTCCGCCTGCATCAACCAGGCGCCCATGTGGCGCCGCACCCGGCATCCCTGGCTGCGCATTTACGACCTTGCAGCCAATGCGCTTCAAACATGGGTGAATATTCGCCACATTCCGCCGGATCAGTTGCTGCGTTGGGTATTCGAGATTTGCCCGGCATATGCCGCTGCGAAGATTGTGTTGGAAAACACGCCGGTGGGACGGCCGGTGATCTATACGCTCATTGGCTGTGCGCCGGGGGAGCGATGTGTGATCGAGCGCACCGAGAACGGCTTTGTCACGCGTGAGGAAAACACAAGCGCGGCCAATGATTGGGTGCCGAACCGCCCGACGTGGGAAGCGCGTATGACGGTCACTCGCTTTCTGACTTGCTCGTCGGCGGAGGCCGCAACGCAAAACCGCGATCGGCAGGACGCGCTCGCCGGCTGGCGCGGGCTGTTGTCGCGCCGCGGTTTCGATTGGGTGAAGCCGCCGGTCCTGAACCCCTATACGCGGCTTGCCGTCACGATGAGCCCCGCGCGGGCCATCCTGCGCGTGGCCGGCTACGAATTGACAACAGCCGGCTTGCCGGAACAGGTGACCCAGATCTGCGAGATTTAAGGGCAGCGGGCGGGCGAAAAGCGCAGAGCGAGAGAAAAACGTAGCGCGAGATCTGGCTCTGACTGCGCCGTCAGACGGCTTAACATTGCGCGCTGATTTGGGCTCAACCGTGGACGCCGACTGACATCATAAAATCAAGGACGCCGTTATGTATGCAATAATGGGTATAACCGGCCAGGTCGGCAGTGCCCTCGCGCGCACGCTGCTCGGGGCGAAGCGGCCGGTCCGCGCCACGGTGCGCGACGCCAACAAGGGTGCGGCATGGGCCAAGCGCGGCTGCGAGGTCGCGATCGCCGACATCAACGACGCCGCGGCGCTGACTGCTGCCTTCACTGGAACCGAGGGGGACTTCGTCCTGATCCCGCCGATCTTTGACCCGACTCCCGGCTACCCCGAGGTGCGGGCAATCGTTGCGGCGCTCAAGGAAGCACTCGAAGCGGCGCGCCCGGCCAAGGTCGTGTGCCTGTCGACGATCGGCGCGCAGGCAACGCAGCCAAACCTCCTCAACCAGCTCGGCATCATGGAGCAGGTGCTTGGCCAACTGCCGGTGCCGATCGCATTCCTCAGGGCCGGGTGGTTCATGGAGAACTCGGCCTGGGACGTCGTGCCCGCGCTTGAGACGGGCGTCATCCCGGGCTTCCTGCAGCCGCTCGACAAGCCGGTGCCGATGGTCGCCACCGCGGATATCGGACGCGTGGCGGCGGAGCTCCTTCAGGAACATTGGAGCGGCCGTCGAATCGTCGAGCTGGAAGGACCGCATCGCATTACGCCGAATGAAATCGCAGTCACATTCTCGAAAGTCCTCGGTAGACCCGTCCGCACGGAACTCGTCCCGCGGGATAGTTGGGAAGCCCTATTTGCATCGCAGGGCATGAAGAATCCGGCGCCGCGCATCCAGATGCTCGATGGCTTCAACGCTGGCTGGATCGAGTTTGACGGCGGCGAGGCTGGTTCGCTCAAAGGCAAAGTCGATCTGGAAGAGGTTTTGAAGGGGTTGGTGGAGCGCCAATTGGCAGGCAAAGTTGATCCCCTCTGAGGTTGCAGTTTCGAGGAGCGGGTCAAATTCCGGCCTTACACGTGATAAGCTCGCGGATGTGGTTTCGCCAAACAGATCTCGCTCAATGCGCCTCGTCCCAGTTTTGCGCGGCCTTGGCATCGACTTGCAAGGGCACGGCGAGCTGCAAATAAGGATGCGGCGCCTCGACCATCACTTTGCCCACCACTTCGATCGTCGCCGCGACCTCGGCATCCGGCACCTCGAAAACAAGTTCGTCATGGACCTGCAAAAGCATTTTCGCCGCAAGCTTCGCTTGCTCCAGCGCATCGTCCATGCGCACCATCGCGCGCCTGATAATATCGGCGGCCGAACCCTGGATCGGCGCGTTGATCGCGGCGCGTTCGTTGAAGGCGCGCTCCGAGGGGTTCGATGCCGTCACGCGCGGATAATGGCATTTGCGCCCGAAAATCGTGGTCACATAGCCCCTTTCGCGCACGGCTTTCTTGGTGTCGTCCATATAGGCGCGAATGCCCGGAAACCGCTCGAAATAGCTTTTGATGTAGGCGCCGGCCTCCTCGCGCGAAATGCCCAATTGATTGGCGAGGCCGAAGGCGGAAATGCCGTAAATAATTCCAAAGTTGATCGCCTTGGCGCGGCGGCGCACCTCCGGCGGCATGCCGGCCACGGGCACGCCGAACATTTCGGAAGCGGTCATCGCGTGAATATCCTGGCCCTCGGCGAAGGCAGCCTTCAATTGCGGAATGCCGGCGATATGGGCAAGCAGCCGCAATTCGATCTGCGAATAATCCGCCGAGACGAGTTTGTGGCCGTCGCGCGCGATAAAGGCGCGGCGGATTTTCCGGCCCGCCTCGTTGCGCACAGGGATATTCTGCAAGTTCGGGTCGGATGAGGAAAGCCTGCCTGTCGTCGTCGCGGCGAGCGCATAGGAAGTATGCACGCGCCCGGTCGCCGGATCGACAAAAGACGGCAAAGCGTCGGTATAGGTCGATTTGAGTTTCGAAAGCTGCCGCCAATCGAGAATCCTTGCCGCGAGTTCGTTGCCTTCCTCGGCGAGATCGTCGAGCACGCCCGCCGCCGTGGACCAGGCCCCGGTCGCGGTCTTCTTGGCGCCGGGGAGGCCCATCTTGCCAAACAGAATATCGCCGAGCTGTTTTGGCGAACCAAGATTGAAGGTCTCGCCGGCGAGTTCGTGGATCGCCGTTTCGAGCCGCGCCATGTCCCGCGCGAATTCGCCAGAAAGCTTTGCGAGTATGGCGCGGTCGATCGTGATCCCGCGCTGTTCCATCTTCGCGAGAACCTCGATCATCGGACGTTCCAGCGTCTCATAGACATTGGTCATGTGCTCGGCGGGAAGGCGCGGCTTCAACACGCGCCAGAGACGCAAGGTGACGTCGGCGTCCTCGGCCGAATATTCGGCCGCCTTGTCGATGGCGACGCGGGCAAATCCGATGAAGGTGCGCCCGGAGCCCGCCACCTCGCCGAATGGGATCGGCTTGTGGCCAAGATGCCTTTCGCTGAGCACGTCCATCCCATGGTCCGTGCGGCCCGCGTCGAGCACATAGGACAAAAGCATGGTGTCATCGACCGGCGCTACCTCGATGCCGCGCTGCTTGAAGATGAGCCAGTCGAATTTCATGTTTTGCCCGATTTTGAGAACGCTTGCGTCTTCGAGGAGGGGTTTTAGCCGGGCGAGCACTTGGGCTTCCGGCAATTGGCCGGGCAGAAGACCGGTTTCGCCGAAAAGGTCGCCGCTGGCTTCGCCCCTGTGCCGCAACGGGATGTAGCAGGCACGCCCCGGCGTCACGCACAAGGAGATGCCCACGAGCTCGGCCTGCATGGTTTGCAGCGAAGAGGTTTCCGTGTCGACCGCGATGGCGCCCGCATCGAAGGCGGCGGCAATGTATTCGTCGAGCTGTTCGAAGCTCGAAACGGTCGCATAATTTTTGCTGTCGAATTTTTGCGCCCGCGCCTCGGCGGCGCGCGCCTCGGCAAGGTGGCCCGGGCCGGTGGCGACGACGGCTTGTTGCGATTGCCCGCCATAGCGGGCGTTTCTTTTGGGCGCTTCCGGCTGCGCGCTTGCCTCTGGCGGCGGCGTTTTCCGCGCGCTTTCCGCGCCCTCGCTCAGCTCCTCGCCATCGCGGCCGCGCCAGCCGGCAGGTCCCGCAAAGGCCGGATCGGGTTCGATCATGGCCGCGTCCATCGCATAAGCGTCGGCGGCGCGCTTGGTGATGGTGGAAAATTCCATCGCCTTGAGGAAGGCGACGAGCGTCTTTCCGTCCGGCGGATGAAGCGCAAGATCTTCGAGCGGCACCTCGAGCGGCACGTCGCGCACCAGCGAGACGAGCTGTTTCGAGACGCGGATCAGCGCCACGCTTTCGGGATCGGTCAAGGTCTCGCGGCGTTTCGGTTGTTTGATTTCGTTAGCACGGGCGAGCAAGGTTTCGAGATCGCCATATTCGCCGATGAGCTGCGCCGCCGTTTTGAGACCTATACCGCGCGCGCCTGGCACATTGTCGGTGGAATCGCCGGCCAGCGCCTGAACGTCGACGACTTTTTCGGGGGCGACGCCGAAATAGGCGCGAACTTCGTCGATCCCGATCTTGCGTTCCCCGCGCGCGCCCTTGGCGCCGGCTTCCCCCGAGGCCGGATCATACATGGCGACACCCTGGCCAACGAGCTGCATCAAATCCTTGTCGGCTGAAACGATCAAAACGTCGGCGCCGCGCCGGAGCGCCGCGCAGGCATAGGTCGCGATCAGATCGTCGGCCTCATAGCGGTCCTGCTCGACAGGGGTCAGGCCGAAAGCCCGCACGGCGGCCCGCATCAGCGGGAACTGCGGGACGAGATCTTCCGGCGGCTCCGAACGATTGGCCTTGTAGGGCGGGTACAGCTCCTTGCGGAATGAGTGTTCGGATTTGTCGAAAATAATCGCGAGATGGGTCGGCTTGATCCCCGCCGCGCCATCGCGCACGAACTGGAAAAGCTTGGTGCAGAAGAGTCGCACCGCTCCGGTCGGCAGACGGTCGGAGCGGTAATTATATTTCGCGAGCTGGTTGATCGACTGGAAATAAGCGCGGAAGACGAACGAGGATCCGTCAACGAGGAAAACATGGTCGCCAGCGTGGACTGGGCATTCTATCGCGGACATACGGTCAATCGAAGACATCGGCGCGGCGCCTTTTCAGCCATCAACGAATGGAGCGGTTCCGGCGCCACCGCTCTCGCCGGCGAGGAACCGGTAAAAATCGCGCCCCGGAGGAGCCTTTCGATGCAACCAATGGTAGCCCTTGTTCGTTAGATGATCCAGCCGCTCGACAGCGGCGCCTTTGACGGGGGCCTAGGGAACCGGTGCCGTCTTATACCTCGTGTTTGCGCGTCGCATGCAAATCAGCCGAATTGTCAAGCTCCATTTCAACACATGAAAAGCAGCCAAGCCGGCGCACCCCTGCACTTGCCGCGCGCCCTCGCGGCGCTACAATCTTCCTCTTTCCCGGACAACGCCGGCCCGGCCTTGGCTTCGTGGACAGCCCGGGCCAAACCGGGATCGATAGAACATTCGCAGGAGCTGCATCGTGAAGCAGGACAAACGATTGGATTTCGAGGCCGTTTTCAATAGCCTGCCCGCGCCTTGGCTGGTGATGGACCGGGATTTCAATATCGTCGCCTTGAACCAGGCCTTTCTCAACTCGACCGTGCAGTCGCGAGAAGCGCTCGCCGGGAGCAATATCTTCACCGCATTTCCGGCGGCGGGAGAAAGCCGCCACATCCTGCAAGACTCCCTTGAGCGCGTCCGCAACAAGGGGGTTGTCGATGTGCTGCCATCGGTTTCCTACGCGGTTGCCGTCAATGGCCGTACCGAGGAGCGTCTTTGGTGCTGCACCCATGTCCCGGTCCGCGACAAGAACGGGCAAGTCGCATTCCTGCTCAAGAGCGCTCAGGATATTTCCGAGCTTCCTTCATCGAAAGGCTTGGAAGGCCTGGACTCGGAGGCAGCGGGCGAGACCGATCCACGGGCGGGAAACATCCAGGTCCTCAATCAGACGCTTTTGGCGACGGTCCAGCAGTTGGGCCGTTTGGTCATGCAGGCCCCGAGCTTCATGTGCGTTTTGCGCGGGCCTAACCTTGTTTTCGAATTGGTCAATATCGCTTTTTCGATGCTCGCCGGAGGCCGCGATCTCATCGGCAAAACTTTGCGCGAGGGTTTGCCCGAATCCGAAGGTCAGGATTATCCGAGCCTTCTGGAGAATATTTTTAAAACCGGCGAAGTTCACGTCGGACGCAAGATGCGTATTCTGCTGCAAGACACACCAGATTGCGAGATAGAGGAACACTACATCGATTTCGTCGCCCAGCCGATCATGGGCGCGAACGGCGAGGTAACGGGGATCTTCATCGAAGGCAACGACGTGACGGATCATGTCCTCACGGAGCAACGGCAAGCGCTCCTTATCCGCGAGTTGCATCACCGGGTCCGCAACACGCTGGCGATGGTGCAAGGGGTCATGACCACGACCGCGAAGACCTCCGCGAACATCGAGGAGTTTCAGGAAGCCTTCTCCGGGCGGATCGCTTCGCTCGCCCGGACCCATGCGGTCATGACCGAGCAACCCCAGCAATCGGTTTCCTTTCAACAATTGCTGACCCAGGAGCTTGACCCTTATTCCGGCGATCAGGGCCTTCGGATTCGCCTCTCCGGGCCTGCCGTCGACTTGCCCTCGCAGATCGCGCTGCCGCTCGGCATGGCGGTCCACGAACTCACGACCAATGCCGTCCGGCATGGCGCCCTTGCCAAGGCGGAAGGCCGGGTCGAGGTCGGCTGGAGCTTGATAGAGAAGGATGGCGAACCCGCGCTGTTATGCGAATGGAACGAATTCGCGGGACCGCCGGTGACGCCGCGTTGCCGCGACGGGTTTGGCTCGATGCTCCTCGAACGGGTGCTGCCGCAGCAGATCCGGGCGGAAGTGACGGTCGATTTCGCGCCCGGGGGCTTTCGCTTGCGAATGGCGGTGCCGCTTCAAAATGGGCGATGACGCCCATCGCCAGCCCTTGCCGCGGCGCTTGCGGATTTTGCGCTCGCGAATTGACCCTTCATGGTAAAGCTTCGCGGCTCCGCGCATTGGCGATTGAATACTGGATAATGGCAGTTTAAACATACTTGGCCTTGACTAGGTGTTGCCGGAACTTAGCCGCCCGCTTCTCCGAAGCGGTTAGCGACAGGTTCGTAAGAGTTTGGAGCACATCGAGGAGATGGAGGAGACTGCGGAATTTGGCTCGAATCCGGGCAATCTGGGGATGTATTCCTGCGTTCCGCGTGGTTTGGCCAAGTCGTCGGCGCTCGTCGTGGCCCTGCATGGCGGTCAGCAGACCGCCAGGGATTTCGATTTTGCTACCGGCTGGTCGGCGCTTGGCCGCAAGCACGGCTTCGCGGTCATGTTTCCCGAGCAGAAATGCGCGAATAATTTGCAGAATTGCTTCAATTGGTTCATCGAGAGGCACATCAGCTCCAACGATGGAGAAATCGCGTCGATCCGCGCCATGGTCGAAAAAATGCTGCGCGACCACGACCTAGATCGCTCCCGTGTTTTCGTGACCGGTCTTTCCGCCGGCGGCGCCATGACTTGCGCGCTTCTTGCTTGCTATCCCGATTTGTTCGCGGCCGGGGCAATCATCGCGGGCCTCCCCTATGGGGCAGCTCTTGGGCCCTTCGACGCGATGAAGGCCATGGCTTTCGCGCCGGGGCGGTCGTCGCAGGAATGGGGGAATCTGCTGCGCCAGGCGTCGCCTGGACAAATAAAGTGGCCCAAAATTTCGATTTGGCACGGCAGTCACGACGAGGTGGTCGCGCCCGCCAATGCTTCGGCCTTGGTCCGGCAATGGATCGATATCCATCAAGTCGACGAGGCCAGCGCTGCGCAAGACGAGGTTGACGGTCAACCGCGCATGTCGTGGCGCGACAGCTCGGGGGCCGTTGTCGTCGAGCATTACGCCATCGACGGAATGGCCCATGGCGTGCCGATCGACGCGAAGATGCGTGGCTTGTCCGGACCCTTGGCCCCTCTCATGCTCGACGCCGGAATTTCGTCTACGTTTCACATCGCCAAATCATGGGGACTTATGCGGCAAACCGCCGCCAGGACGAAGGCCTACCCTCGAAGGCAATGACGAAGTTGGTTCGCTGATCATGTTCTGGAACCCCGCCCGCATCAAAAAAGCCGGGAGCTCGTTCACGCCGCCTTCCGGTTGATAGTCGCCTCGGCTAGCCGGGTGAGCAACTGGTCTGTCTTTTTTTCTTCGTCCAAGGTCTCGCGCAGGAGCTTGCTGGCGTCCTTCATGCCGAGCTGGTCAGCCCAAGCAATCAAGGTCCCATAACGCGCAATCTCGTAGTGCTCCACGGTCTGCGCCGCCGCAAGCATGCCCGCGTCGTGAACTTTACCGTCCTCGATCTCCTCCATGACATCCTTGGCTTCCGCCAAGATTTCCATCCATCGCATCGCACCGTATGGCACGCGGGGCCACGTCACATTGACCGAAAATAGTCTCCAGGCGTTCAATGTGACCGTCGGTCTCTTCGCGGTGTTTTTCGAAGGCGCTTTTGAGATCGGGGGACTTCGCGCTCTTAGCCATCTTCGGTAAGTTTTTATAGATCTGCTTTTCGGCGTAATAGATATCCTTGAGCGTGTGCAGAAACAGATCGTTCATCGATTTGACGGTCATTGGGATCTCCTTGAGCGTGGATGCATCATCTGCCCCAACGCGAAGGGCAAGAGGAAGTTCCTTTTGTTGCGGTCTAACACGGACCGGCGCGGAGTGCGGCTTATGCCGGCAACGTTTCTTTGTTGTGTCTTTGGCGGCGGAAAACAATGCAACGGTATACGCGACAAACGACAGCTTGAGGTAACCTTTCCAGTGTGCCCGTGGCGGACGCAACGTGAGAATCGAACTTGGCCAGGTAACGCGGGCTCGGCTTTCCAGGTGCCAGGCAGCGGGCCGTTTCCGGAACCCGCCAGGCGAGAATGCGTTTACGGGATTCATCATCCTTGAACACGACGAACTGCCGTGAGCGCGGTGTAACAAAAGGACTCTCGCTTTGGAAAGATTTGACCTTAACCATGCACAGCGGGTTCCCAAGCCTCCCGCGCCCGAGCCTGGCAATATCCCACCGCTTCCGGCACCCGACATTCCGGTTCCCGATCCGCCGCCGCCGCCGATCGAAAATCCGGGCGATGCGCCGTTTCCGGCTATTACCGATCCTGACGTGATCGAGCCGGGCGAACCAAATCCCGCGCATACGCCGATGCGCATGCGCGGCGTAAAGCGAAGTCCGAGAGATCCCGGTGCAAGGTCATCCGCGCTTAAAGGCGGCGCGGACAGCCGGCATGAGCGGAGCAACTTATTCCCAAGTTCAGAGTTAGAACATGGCATCATGGAAGCGAGCTTGGCGGATCCGTCAATAGCAGACGGCGTCAGCCCGAGCGTATCCATGAATGATCTTACCACTCAAAACTGGAGAACATATATGGCGAGCAGTAAACCTGAAGATTTCGCCGCCGATCTTGCGGCCCTGCGCGACGACGTCGCGAAATTGACTTCGTCGGTGTCCGAATTTATTCGTACACAGACCGCCGCGACGACAAACACTGTCTTCGACGCAGTCGATAATACGCGGCAAAAGATTTCCGATACGGCGAGCAAGGCGCAAGATCGTGTGGCCGGAGCGAGCAGGGATCTCGAAACGACGATCGAGCAAAATCCCCTGGTGGCGGTGCTTATCGCGATGGTTGCCGGCTTATTTATAGGCATATT
This sequence comes from uncultured Alphaproteobacteria bacterium, assembly GCA_963706215.1. GTDB lineage: Bacteria > Pseudomonadota > Alphaproteobacteria > Rhizobiales > Beijerinckiaceae > Methylocapsa. The sequence goes on from OY970154.1 coordinate 3,513,040, forward strand.
TGGAGGCTCGCTAAGCCGCAAATGAATGCGCTGATTAGCCGGCTGATAAGCGACGCCACGGCTCCGGTCGAACAAATGAGCGCGCGCCTTTTCAAAAAGGCCGTGCTCTCTCTAGTGGCGATCGGCTGCCTGTTCGTCTTCTCGATATTTCTAACAATCGCTCTTTTTATTTTCGTCCAACCATTGGCTGGAACCACGATCGCGGCCCTCGGGACCGGCAGTCTTTACCTCGGCGTCGCAGGAATTTGCTTCGTCGTTGCGTCGCGCGACAGGGCGGACCAGGCCACGCCTGCCGCGGCGGAGTCCGGCCCAATGACCGGAACTAAAGGAAATTCTCCAACCCAAAAGCTTGCGTTTGCGAGCAATAATGACGAGGCCGTCGCGCCTATTCTCGATTTTTTGCGCGAAGCCGGCCTCGATCGCGAACGCCTCGCTCTTGAGGCCGGCATGGAGATCGCAAAACGATTGCATCCGTTTTCGTTGGTCGCCTTGGCGCTTGCCGCGGGCTTCGTCCTGGGCCGGATCCTGAAGCAACGCAACATCCCGCCCGGATAAGTTGGGCCAAGCACCCTATCAGGCGAGGCTGCTGCTTTTTTCGGGTTCGTCCTTGCGATGCGACTTGCGATCGAAAAATAGCGCCTGACTGATGACCGCCTTCAGGCTGTCGATGCCGAACGGCTTGGCTATGAGAAAGGCGGGCTCCGGCGGCGTCCCCGTCAAGAAACGCTCCGGGTAGGCGGTAATGAAAATCACCGGCACCGAAACCGTTTCGAGGATCTGATTGACTGCTTCGAGACCCGAGCTTCCATCGGCGAGCTGAATGTCCGCGAGGATGAGGCCTGGCCGTTCGCGCTTAACGGCCTCGACCGCCTCGCGATGGGTGCGCGCGACATTGACGACGCGGTGCCCTTGCTCCTCGACTAGGGTCTGAAGGTCGAGCGCAATGAACGGCTCGTCCTCGATGATCAATACATCGGTGCGAATTTGGCCGGCGATCTCCTTGCCCGCGGCGTCGATGAGAGAAGCGGCGTCGTCAATCGAGCAATCGAGCGCGCCCGCGACTTCCGTGGTATCGAAGCCTTCGAGCGAACTGAGAAGGAAGGCGATACGCGGACGCAATGTCATCGCTTCGAGATTGCGTTGCGCCCCCGCTTCGTCACCGGTGAACGACGCCTGATCGACATGATCGTTGACCGGCACCGTCCCCCAGACCTTGAGGAACAGGCGGTAAAGCGCCGTTCTCGGATCGGCGCATTTCGAAAACTCGGCCGGGTCGGCGACGATGGCCTCCAGCGTGGCGAGCACATAAGCGTCTCCCCCGGCCTGCGTCCCCGTCAGAGCCCGTGAAAACCGGCGCAGATAGGGGATATGCGAGGAGATTGCCTGGGATATTGGCATGGAAACACCTATTATTGCGCGTTATATTTCGCGATCAATCCTGCCAGGCGGATAAATTCCAAATATCCGGGAAAAGTTCCCCCGCGCGGAACCATCTCGCTCGTCAAGCGTTCAACCGGGCCGGTTATAACCGGTTTCTCGCGCGAGCCAAGCTTCACAACAGGGATCAGTCAAATTCCGAATTCGCCGGCAAACCGCGGGCACTTGCGGCGCAGATGCGCCGCTTGGTCAACAAAAATACTCCCCGGCATTGGGACGCGAACGTTAAATGCGGGACAAACGAATGAAAAGTGCAGTCGCGAGGGAGCTTCAGTGACGAAACCGGCGAAACCGAGAAACCCATCGATCCAGATGGGAGGCGTAAAAATCGTCGAGACCCCCAGCAAGGGTCGGGAACCCGGCTGCTCCGAGCCCGCAAAAGAAATTATAGGCGGGCCCTGCGCGAAGAAACCGGCATCGAAGCCCAAGATCGCCGATCAAATCGGTCTGCGTTTACGCAGCATCTACGATGATGTCGTGGCGCAACCTGTGCCAGTACGTTTTCTTGAACTTTTGCGGCAGCTCGAAAGCGCCTCACGCTCCCGGTTTAGCAAGGACGGCATGTGATAGCCGCGCATAAGGAAAAGGCGGAAATCCAGGCGGCGAACGAGCCCTCGCGGGAACCTGCGGCAGGGTCTCAAATCACCGCCGATCTCCTTTCGGTCATCCCCAATCTGCGCGCTTTCGCGGTGTCCCTGTGCGGCAATCTCGATCGCGCCGACGATCTCGTCCAGGAAACCTTGGTGAAGGCCTGGAGCAACATCGGCTCGTTCGTCGAAGGGACTAATCTTCGCGCCTGGCTGTTTACGATTTTGCGCAACATTTATTATTCGGAATATCGCAAGCGGCGGCGCGAAGTCGCCGATCCTGACGGCACCTTTGCCGCCAAGCTCGCGACGGCCCCGGCGCAAAGCGGCCATATGGACCTGCTCGACTTTCGCGCCGCGCTCCAGCAACTTCCGGGCGATCAACGCGAAGCCTTGATTCTGATCGGCGCCTCGGGCCTGACCTACGAAGAAGCGGCGGGGATTTGCGGCTGCGCGATCGGGACCATGAAAAGCCGCGTCAACCGCGCCAGAAGCCGTCTCGCCGAGATGTTGTCGATCACTTCCGGCATCGAATTCGGACATGATGGCGAGTGGCGGGCGATCGATCCCACGGCCGCCGGTCAGCGCTATGTGCGCGGCGACGGCGAGTGACAGGGCTATCGCCTGTTTTTGTCCTCGCGCCGCCCCGCGCTTCAAATGCCTTTGCGAGCGAGCGCGGGGAATTGCACGGATGAACGTTAACAAGACGCGGATCGAGACCGACAGTTTCGGGCCGGTTGAGGTGCCCGCGAAGCATTATTGGGGCGCGCAGACACAACGCTCCCTCGTGCATTTCGCGATCGGCTCGCAAACCATGCCGTTGGCGATCGTCCATGCCTTGGCGATGGTCAAGCGCGCTGCCGCCGAGGTCAATCGCGATCTCGGGCTTTTGCCGGCCGGCGTATGTTCCGCGATCGCCGCCGCCGCCCGCGAAATCGAAACCGGGCGTCTCGATGCCGAATTTCCCTTGCGGGTCTGGCAGACGGGGTCCGGAACGCAAACCAACATGAATGTCAATGAGGTCATTGCCAATCGCGCCAATGAAATACTCGGCGCCGCGCGGGGCGCAAAACATCCGGTGCATCCCAACGATCACGTCAATCTCGGACAATCCTCGAACGATTGTTTTCCCACCGCAATGCACATCGCCGCTGTCCGCCAAATCAAGCAGGGGCTCGAACCGGCCTTGCGCGCGCTCCATGAGGCCCTGCTCGCGAAATCGGAGGCTTTTGCCGCGATCGTCAAGCTAGGCCGCACCCACCTTCAGGACGCGACGCCGGTGACGCTCGGACAGGAATTTTCGGGCTACGCGGTGCAGCTCGAATTTGGGCTCGAACGGCTCGCGGCGACGCTTCCGGGGCTGTACCGGCTTGCCCAGGGCGGCACGGCGGTCGGCACCGGGCTCAACGCCAAACGGGGCTTCGCGGGAGCCTTCGCGGCGAAGATCGCGGCCATTACCGCGCTTCCGTTCGTCTCCGCGCCGAACAAATTCGAGGCGCTCGCTTGCCATGACGCCTTGCTCTTCGCGCATGGCGCGCTCGATACCATCGCGGCAAGCCTCTTCAAGATCGCCAACGACATAAGGCTCGCCGCGAGCGGCCCACGCTGCGGCATCGGCGAACTGGTTCTGCCGGAAAACGAACCGGGTTCCTCGATCATGCCGGGCAAGGTCAATCCGACCCAGGCCGAGGCGCTGACCATGGTCTGCGCGCGGGTTTTCGGCAACCAGGCGACGATCGCGTTCGCCGGTTCGCAGGGCCATTTCGAGCTCAACGTCTACAAACCCGTCATCGCCTTCGCGTTTCTCGAAAGCCTCGGCCTGCTCGCGGACGCCGCGGACAGTTTCCGGCGCCATTGCGTCGAAGGGCTTGCCGCGAACCGGAAGCGGATCGACGAGTTGATGCAGCAATCCTTGATGCTTGTCACCGCGCTCACGCCAAGGATCGGCTACGACAATGCGGCGAGGATCGCCAAGGCCGCGCATCTTAATGGAACGAGCTTGCGGGAAGAGGCGCTCGCCTCGGGCCTCGTCGGCGCCGGCGAGTTCGATGCGCTGGTTCGCCCGGAAGCCATGCTGGCGCCCGGCGATTGAATTCAATTTTGCAGCCAGCCGAAGTAAACGCAGACGAACAGGAAGATGCCCATCAAGCCCCGGTAGACGACAAAGGGCCAGGCCGAGAATCGTTCGAGAATTCGTAACAAGCCCCAGATCGCGACGAAGGCCGATAGCGACGCGACAAGAAGACCGAAGCTCAAGACCGCCCAGCCATGCGCGTCGAGATGGGCTTTATATAACTCCCAGACTTCGAGTAAACCTGCGGCGGCAATCGCGGGCAGACCGAGCAGAAACGAAAAACGGGCCGCTTCCGCGCGCTTGAAATCAAGGGACAAGGCTGCGGTCAGCGTCGCGCCTGATCGCGAAACTCCTGGAATGAGCGCCCCGATTTGCGCAAATCCAGTGATCATCGCGTCTTTCAGCGTCGCGTGATCGAGCGTCCGCTTATGCCGGGAATAGATTTCGGCGAGTGCGAGCAGCCCGGACATGACGACGCAGGCGATGGCGATGACGGTGAGGCTGCGCAAGGGCGAATGACAGGTGTTTAGGAGCGGGGCAAGCAATGCGCCGGCGGCGACGATCGGGAGCGTGGCGAGAACAATCCATACGGCGAAACGGAAATTCCAATCCCGGAAATCGCCGCGGCGCATGGCGCGGAGCGAACCCGACCCGATGTCGCGCACATCGGCCCAAAAATAGCTGACGACGGCGGCGAGCGCCGCAACCTGCATCGCGGCCGAAAACGCCGATCCCGGGTCCTGCCAGCCGAGAAAAGCCGGGACGATCCGCATATGCGCCGTGGAGGAAATCGGCAACAGCTCGGTAACGCCCTGAACGATGCCGAGAAAACCGACTTTGACGTAGCCGAGGGCGACAAAGCCGGTATCGAGCCCTTCGGTGCAGGCAACGGCCATGACTCAATCTTCCTGGAGTTTGCGCGGCGCGGCCGCATCTCGATCTACTTGCGCAGATTCGCCCTTAAAGATCAACGGCGCCCACCACGCGACGGCCGCCGAGGGAAGGCCGCGGCCGCCTTCCGGCTCCTTCCGCCGGCGGGCTGCACGGTTCATAAATTATTAAGTATATTTATAAATATATATTCCTGCGCGTTAACGAGATATTCATGTTATCAAAAAGTTAAATACTATTGAGTCGGCAATTATGCGTCACGATAAACTCCAAATAAAGTTGTAAACCTACATTAAGCTATCACAAACACACGAAGTTTCCCAATTTCGGCCAGATTCACGTTGCTTGCTTCGCGAGGTTGCATAGCTTCGCTGGAAATTGGAGCTTCTGAAAGGGACCCAACCATGATTCGCAGATTTCTCCTCCCGGCGGCAGCCCTGGCCGCCGCCACGCCGGTCTTCGCGGCCGACCTGGCGCCGCCGCCGGTCTACCCCCCTGCCGTTCCACTTTTTACCTGGACCGGCCTCTACCTCGGCGGCCAGATCGGCTATGCCTGGGGCACCGACACCGTCACTGTCTTTCCGTTCGGCTTCGGCACCGACTTCACCCCCAACGGCGTCGTCGGCGGCGCCCATGTCGGCTATAATTTGCAGTTCAACCAATTCGTCGCCGGGCTCGAAGGCGATGTCGAGGGAACGGGCATCAGCAGGTCGTTCAGCCCCGGCGGCGTGCTCTACAATACGAGCCTCCCCGTGCAGGGATCAATTCGCGGCCGCCTCGGCGTCGCATTCGACCGGGCACTTCTCTACGCAACCGGCGGCGCCGAATTCGCGGGCTTCGACACCAGCGTCACAGGGTTTCCCGGCTTCGACCAAAGCTCGACAACCCGCACCGGCTGGACCATCGGCGGCGGCATCGAATATGCGGTCACCGGCAATTGGTCGATCCGGGCCGAATACCGCTACGCGGATTTCGGCAACTTCACGGATGCCACGCCCTTCACATTCGGCTTCGGCTCCTTCGTCAATCATCATGAGACCGAAAACTCCGTTCGCGCGGGCTTCAGCTACAAATTCGATTTGTTCGGCGGGGCTCCTGTCGCCGCCCAATATTGAGTTCCCGCGCGGTGTGCCAACGATCCCGGCAAGGCGCAAGAACCGGGCCAGGATTATGGCAACGGCGCCTTCTGTTGCGGATAAGTCACGGTGCCCGAAATTGGCATGCGTTAAGGCGGTTTCACGGCAAAGGGTCGGCGAATTCGCGTATGATAGCTAACCTTCACCCTCCTGAAAGGACAAGGCACATGTATCGCAAATTTCTCCTGGCATCGGTTGGTGCCATCTCTCTCACCGGATCGGCGGCGTTCGCGGCCGACCTTCCTTCCCGGGCGCCGCCGCCGGTCTATCTGCCGCCGCCGCCGATCTTCACCTGGACCGGCATCTATATCGGCGGCCAGATTGGTTACGCCTGGGGCACCGGCACCAATCAGTTCAACGGATTTGATCCTTTTTTTGGTCCCGAAGGCGCCCTTCTCAATAGCTCCGTCGGCGGCACGCCGAACGGGGTGATCGGCGGCGCCCACGTCGGTTATCAGTACCAGATCAACCAGTGGGTCATTGGCCTCGAAGGATCGGTCGATGGGACCAGCCTGAGCAATACCGGTGTGGCCACATTTCCTGACGGCAGCACTCTGACGGCGAACTCGACCGCCGACATCCAGGGGTCGATTCGCGGCAAGCTCGGAGTTGCCTGGGACCGCGCCCTGATCTACGCCACCGGCGGTGTTGCCTTCGGCGGCTTCAACACCAACTTGTCGCTCGTAGCCCCAGATGTGCCCTTCTTCGCGTCAATCAACCGTTCGAACACCCGCGTGGGCTGGACGGTCGGCGGCGGAATCGAATATGCCATCACCAACAATTGGTGGGTTCAGGCCGAATACCGCTTTACCGATTTCGGCTCTATCAACGATGGGCAGTTCGCTGGGGAGCCCGCAGACTTCTTTCTCAACGGGCACCGCCGGATCCAACAAAACCAAGTGCAGGTCGGCTTCAGCTACAGGTTCGACCTGGGCGCGCCCTACCCGGTCGTCGCCAAATATTAAGCCGCTCGCCTCGGCCCCGGCTTCCACGAAAACAAAACCCGGCCTCGCGGCCGGGTTTTTCGCGGCGGCTTTGCGGGCTTTCATTCCGCTCGGCGGCCGTCCGTGGCATTCCCGCCACAGGCACCGGAATAACGCCGCGCACGAGCCAATAATGGTTGTGGTCGCGTCATAATGGCGTAGTCATTTTGAGGTTAATTTTTCGAGGGAGAAACCTCCATGCGCTGTCAAATGCTCCTGGCTTCGGCCGGTGCCATCGCCATCGCCGCTCCGGCCTTCGCGGCCGACCTAGGGCCGCCGCCGGTCTATCTGCCGCCGCCGCCGATCTTCACCTGGACCGGCTTGTATCTCGGCGGCCAGATCGGTTATGCCTGGGCCCGCGACAACGGAAGTATCAACAACCCCGTCCCAGGGATACCTGGGCTCCCGTCCTCCATCTTCCTTCCTTTCACCCTCAATCCGAACGGGGTGATCGGCGGCGCCCATGTCGGTTTTAACTATCAAATCCCCGGCTGGAATTGGTTTTCGTCGTCAGGCGTAGTCGTCGGACTCGAAGGCGATGTCGACGGCACAAGCCTGAGCCAGACCCAGGTAGTGGGCGCCTTCCCTCCATTTTTCCAGGGCATCCTCAAGACCCAAACGCCTGTTCAAGGTTCGATCCGTGCCCGCCTCGGTGTAGCGTTCGACCGCGTCCTTGTCTACGCCACCGGCGGCGCCGCCTTCGCCGACTTCACGAACTTCTACAACACACTTCCGTTGGGCGGCTTGGACCAAATTACAAGTACTCGCTCGGGCTGGACCGTCGGCGGGGGTCTCGAATACGCCGTCACCAACAATTGGTCGGTGCGGGCGGAATACCGCTATTCCGATTTCGGCAGTCGCAACGATTTCTCGCCGATTGCTTTATTCCCGAACTCTTTCGTACGTCATCACCTTACTGAGAATCAGGTCCAGGCTGGGTTCAGCTACAAATTCACTCCGTTCGCTCCGGCTCCGGTCGTCGCGAAATATTAAGCCGCCTGCTCCCGCTTCCACGCCAACAAAACCCGGCCGCGCGGCCGGGTTTCATTGCCGCCACGGTCGTGTGGCGCACCCTTCGTGGCATTCCCGCCACAGTCACCGAAATAACGCCGCGCACCAGCCAATAATGGTTGCGGGCGCGCGCCAACGGCGTAGTTGTTTAGACGTTAATTTTGCAAAGGAGAAAACCCCATGCGCCGTCAAATCCTCCTGGCATCGGTTGGCGCCATCGCCATCGCCGCTCCGGCCTTCGCGGCCGATCTTCCTTCCCAGGCGCCGCCGCCGGTCTATCTGCCGCCGCCGCCGGTCTTCACCTGGAGCGGCCTCTATATGGGCGGCCAGATTGGTTACGCCTGGGGCAGCGATCCCATCGACGTGACTGTCGATGGTGTTACCGATGCCTTTTTCAACACTAAGCCGCAGGGGGTGATCGGCGGCGCCCATCTCGGCTACAATCTGCAGATCGGCCCATGGGTCGCGGGCCTCGAGGGCACGGTCGACGGCACCAGCGTCAATGGGACAAGAAACTCGGAGGGTGGGTTTGTTACAATGAGCACGAACGCGGCCGTGCAAGGTTCGATCCGCGCCCGTCTCGGCGTCGCCTTCGACCGCGTCCTCATCTACGGCACCGGCGGCGCCGCCTTCGCCGGCATCACGAACGATTACTCGGTCGGCTTTCCTTTCTTCCTGCAAGAAAGCGACACGAAGACCCGCTCGGGCTGGACGGTCGGCGGCGGCCTCGAATATGCCGTCACCGACAACTGGTCGATCGGGGCCGAATACCGCTACTCCGATTTCGGCCGTAGCCCGGACTATCCGTTCCCCTTTCTCACCAACGGCAACGTGATCTTCACCCATCATTTGACCGAAAGCCAGGTTCAAGCCCGCTTCAGCTATAAATTCATTTCCTACACTCCGGCTCCGGTCGTCGCCAAATATTGATTCGGCTTTTTCCGGGTCCGGTTTTTCTCCCGCGCGACAAAACAATACCCGGCCCTCGCGGCCGGGTTTTTTGTGGCTCTCGCGACAAGCAATGTCCCGGTTCCGCCTGCTTTCCGTTGCGTTTTCGCCACACTGCTCGGGAAAATGCGGTGGAGAGGCCAACAAAGGTTGAAGACCGGCGCAAATCGCGTAACCTGCTGGAGTGCTATCTTAACGTTCTTTGAGGAGACACAACATGTTACGACGCATTCTCTTGGCATCGGCCGGCGCCATGGCGCTCTCTGGCGCGGCCGTCGCGGCCGACCTAGGGGCACGCCCCCCGCCGCCGGTCTTTCTGCCCCCGCCGCCGGTCTTCACCTGGACCGGCCCCTACGCCGGCTTGAATGCCGGTTATACTTGGGGCGCCAGCAATTCGGTCAATACGGTTACGGGTGACGCGTTTGGCAATCCCGACCTCGTAGGGGGGACGGATTTTAGCGAAACGTCGGCCGCGCTCGCGACCGGCAGCGTCCCCGTTCAAAACAATGGCTTCATCGGCGGTGGCCAGTTCGGCTACAATTATCAGTTCGGCAACAGCTGGGTCGCCGGCCTCGAGGCCGATTTCCAAGGCCTCGCCACGGGCAACGGCACAAACTCCGTGTTTAGCCAGGGAACGGTCTCGGCTTTCCCGGGCAATCCGATCAACTCGGCCTTGTCGTCCTCCAGAAGCCTCAATTGGCTCGGCACCGTGCGCGGCCGGTTGGGCTTTACCATCACGCCAACTCTGCTTGTCTACGGAACCGGCGGTCTGGCTTATGGTGGGGCGAATACGAGCACCAATGTCACGCAGTTCGTGGAAAACGCTGTATTCCTGCCCAACTCTTATAGCTCGTTCGGCAGCTTCTCACATGCGCTCGCCGGTTGGACGGCCGGCGGCGGCCTCGAATGGTTATTCTATCCCAACTGGAGCCTTAAGGTCGAATATCTCTATTACGACCTCGGCCGCGTGACCTATGGCCTCGGCCCGCTGTTGAACGTCAATTCCGGCGGCGTCCCCTTCACTGGCGGCGCTCCCTTCTCTAGCACGCGCTTCAACGGCAATATCGTCCGCGCCGGCTTGAACTATCACTTCAACTTGTGGGGTCCGGCTCCGGTCGTCGCCAAATACTGATATCGAAGCGAGGCAATTCCTTTCGGACAAACTTAAAACCCGGCCGCGAGGCCGGGTTTTTTGTCGCCCTTCCGAAAAGCAATATCGCGGTTCCGTTCCGCCAGCTTTCCGTTGCGTTTCCGCCACAGTGCTCGGAATAATGCGGCGCACAGGCCAACGACGGTTGAAGACCGGCGCAAATCGCGTAACCTGCCGAAGAGTTGCCTTCAACGTCCTTTGAGGAGACAAAACATGTTACGCCGCACTCTCTTGGCATCGGCCGGTGCGATGGCGCTCACCGGCGCGGCCGTCGCGGCTGACCTCGGGGCACGCCCGCCGCCGCCGGTCTTTCTGCCGCCGCCGCCGATCTTCAGCTGGACCGGCCTCTATCTCGGCGTCAATGCCGGCGGGACTTGGAGCAACAGCAATACGGTCGATACGACCGCGGTGCCGGTGTTTGCTGCCCCCACTTTTGAAACAGAACTGGCGCTCTCGTCTGCCCTTGCGACCACTTCTGTTCCGGTCAGCAACTCTGGGTTCATCGGCGGCGGCCAAATCGGCTACAATTATCAGTTCAACAACAGTTTCGTCGCTGGCGTCGAGGCGGACCTTCAGGGCATTGCGGGCAGCACTCAGACGGGCAAGGTTTTCGGCTCGGGAGTTCCTGTCAACTTCCCCGCCGAAACGATTACATCGGCAGTTGGTGCGAATAAGCGGGTTGACTATATCGGCACGGTACGCGGCCGTCTCGGCTTTCTCGTGACGCCGACGCTGCTCGCCTACGGTACCGGCGGTTTAGCTTACGGTGGCGTCGACTCGAACGTTGCTATTTTCCAGCAGAATCTCCCGGCCGGTACGGACTTTGGTGCGCCTTTTTCTTCTTTCGGCAACCTCTCCAATTCGCGTGTCGGCTGGACGGCCGGCGGCGGCCTCGAATGGTTGTTCTATCCCAACTGGAGCCTCAAGGTCGAATATCTCTATTACGATCTGGGCAGCCCGACGTTCGGTCTCAGTCCGCTAATTAACGCGTTTACCGACACTGGAGGAGCTGTGTATTCCAGTGCGCCGTTCGCGAGACCTCGTTTCACCGGCAATATTGTCCGCGCCGGCTTGAACTATCACTTCAACTTGTTGGGTCCGGCTCCGGTCGTCACCAAATACTGATATCGCGGCGAGGGCAATTCCTTTCCGGCAAACTTAAAGCCCGGCCGCGAGGCCGGGTTTTGTTTTGCAACCGCGCGGTTGGTTGCGGGGACAGGATTTGAACCTGAGACCTTCAGGTTAGGTTGGAAGTCCGGCCGTTCCTTTCTCCCCAATCGATTAAGCTGCTTTCCGCCGCTGTTGCGGCCGCGGGCGTGCGGGCAACGCGCCGGCGTTGTCCAAGCGGGCGTCATGTCCACGGCTTTCCCGCCGGGCGCACCGGTGATGCCGTCGCGCCAGATTGCCATCGGCATCCGGTTGGCGCGCGCCTCGAGAGCCGCTAATGAGCGCCATGCCGCCGGCCATCAACGCGGCCCCCAAGGCGCGCCGCCAGATATTCATCGGGTGCGGCGCGAGGTTGAACCAGCCGAAACGGCCGATCGCGAGCGACATCAGGATATTGGCCGTGATGAGCAGACCGGCGCCCGCGCCCGCGCCGGCCTTGTCGACGAAGAGCAACCCGGCGGCGACCGCGACCGCGCCGATCAGGCCGCCGAGCGGCGCCCACCAGGGCGTTGCGCGGACGCCGTCGACGGCCGGCAACGGCCGCGGCACGCAAGCGAACACGACCACGAGGAAGGCGGCGACCGGAAGAAACGACACGAGGCTGGCGAGCCACGGATTCGTCAAGGCGCTCCGGAGCGCGCCATTCATCGGTGGCCCCCAGGCCTGCAGCGCACCGGCGACGAGGATCAGCGGGTAAAGCCAAGCCGAACTCATGACGAGCACTTCCTTGCCGGAAAAATTGCCAGCCACCCTAGCCCACGAGCCCCGTCGCCACCGGCCCGGCATGTTTCCACCGTCGTTTGACCCGCGGCGGAACAATTGTGCGCGCGCCGCGGTCCGGCGCTTTCCAAAATGCTCGCGGTGATCGAGAAGGAAATCAAGGCATTGAAGTGGAAGCCATGGTATAGGCAGGCCGGCCGGGCAATCGACATTCGCGGAAATTGCTCGCCGTGGGCGCGCAAGCCGGGTCGTGAGATGCGGCGGCAGGTGGACCTCCGTGCCGTCTGTCAGGATGACACCATCGAGTTCGCCGATCGGGGTTGGCGTGAAGCGCCGCACCGTGCCCGTGTCTCCGGCAGTTGGTTGGAATAGGAACTCGCCGCCGACGGCGCGGGAGGCGGTGCCACGGGCGGCGGTGCGGGAGGCGGAGCCGGCGCTTGCGCCAAGGAGGCAGGACCGGTCGCGATCGCCCCCATGGCAGCGCAAGGCAGGAGAAGTTTGACAAGTTTGGCATTCATTTGATCCTCCTTGACGGCGGCTGACGGCATCTCGTCAACGAGTGGACAGCAATCGCCGTGCCCGTCTTGACAGCCTCGTTCTCCTTCGATTTCTTGAACGTCTACGTGCTTGACCTGTCATTTATGGAGACACTTGACGTCCGGCCTTATGACAGCAGAGATTGGCATGACGGCAGGGATTCTGGCTTTTCCGAGGTGGCGTGGTGCGTGACGCCGCTCCGAAGGGAATGTTTAGGAAGCCTCCGCAACCGGCTCCGGGCGGCACCAATGAGCGCACCATCGAGTGCCGCGGAAGGAAGTCAGGTCCGCGGCTGATTGGCGCCGCCCTTGCTCCCTGATCGTCCCGCGGCAATGGCCGCACAAGCATTTGCGGACCTTGGGGCCTTGCCGGAAAAATCTGGATTTCGGACAGTTGTTTGAGGTTAGCCGGCAAGGCCGGCCCCATAACCCGATGAGATGACATGTTACGATCGTTGCGTGGACGCCTCGTTGTTCTGCTTGTGCTGCTGGCCGCCGCCGCGATCGCGGCCGGGATGCTCATGGCCGGCTTGTTCCGCCAGTCAGCGGCGGCCCGGGCCGGACGGGCCGATGCGGAAATCGGCCGGGCGTGCGATGCGATCGCCGGGGCATACCGGTTCTATAGCGCGGGATGGCGGGGGCCGGTGCCCGCGCTCGGCGACGAGCCCTTCCGCCGCGGTCTGAGCGCGGCCGTTCAGACGGCGCTACGCAACCGGCCAGGTGTCGAGGGGGGGATTTGGCAGGGCGAGGAAGGTTCGATCGCCTATGCCTTCCCGACCTACGAAGGCTCGGGACCGAAAACCGATGTCCCGCAGGCCGAACTTTCGCGCATACGTGCGGTCAATCGCGCGGCAATCGCCTTTCCGCCGATGGGGCTGCCCGGCTGATCCGGCATGCCTGGCGGGGCAATGTCCGCGAGCTCAAGAACGCGATGGAACGCGCCGCGGTATTGGTGCGCGGTGAGTTCATCACCGCGGCCGATCTCGCCTTCCTCGCGGAGAGCCAAGCTTCGCGGGGAGAGACCGGCGGCTGGCCGGATGAAGACTTGCCGGCGGCGGCGGCGCGGCTCGAGGAGATGTTAATTCGCCGCGCGCTGGAGAGGAGCGCCGGCAACCGGGCCGAAGCCGCGCGGATGCTCAACGTGCATCGCCAACTCCTCTACGCGAAGATGAAGCGCTACGGCCTCGATGTGTCCGAAGACCGGACGGACGGTGCCGGGGAAACGGACGGCGCCAATCGGTAAGATGTAAAAATTGGGATTTGATCCACCGGTCAACGTCAGATTTCGCCATTCATCGCACGGGCCAAGCATTATCGGCGAGGCGGAGTCGATTCTGGCAAGGATGCCATAGGGCGTTCGGAAGAACGCCCGTTGCAAGCAACGGGCTATGGCACCGGCTTTGTGGCGCGGGTGAAGCTCACATTCTTGCCAGAATCGACTCCACCTCGCCAAACTCGCCGCCATGAGAGGAATGGCAGGTTGCGATTTCCCGCGGCAGTGGCTGAAAGCTCAAATTCAGTTTTTTACACGGTGGAACCGGCAAGAAATCCAGGAAATCCGCCATTCCCGGCGCTGGCATGCCTGTTGCTATTCTTTCCTCAAGAACCTCGGCTTCCGCGCTCTTGAGGAGTGAACGGCATGATGTCTCCATGGAAACCGGCGCTATTGCGCGGGTCCGCGGCTCTGGCCTTGAGCGCCGCCGCGATCACGCAAACCGCGCCGCCACCGCCGCCGGGCTTTGCGCCTCCGGCTCCCCCGCGACAGTAACTACGGAGGGGGCCGTCACGCCCCTCCATTCCTCGGTTCGAAAGGAGACTCGCCGTGCCTTGGCTCGACCCCAATCACCGGCCCAAAATCGCCGGGGCAGCCGATCGATCCCGCGCAACCGGCACGGATAAGCCGGCGGCATGATTCTCACCAACGGGACGGAGGTGCGCTTTCCGCCGGGATTCATGCGGCGATGCGTCCGGGTGACACGCTCAAGGTGCGCGGCGTGCGGCCACGGCCCACCCGGCGCGCCGCCGGATGCATCATCGCGACGACGGGAGGAGGGTGTCTGAATGATGAGGAAAAGTCCCAAACCGGCCTCACGAAAATGGAGCGTGGGGCCCGGGACGGCGGAAGCGCACGCCGGCCCGCCGGCAACCGCCATCGCCGATGGCGCAATCGTCGAGCCTGGCTCGCCGCGGCCGCTAGTTTTAACCTTGGCGGTCTTGGCGTCGGCCGCCGCCATCGGCGCCGGGCTGGCCTGGAGCCGCGGCCTGCTCGCGGCGCCAACCTTGGATGACGCGCCACGCGTTGCCGCCGTTGGCATCTTCATCGCCACCTACGCCGTGATCGCGATCGGCAAGCTGCCCGGCTTTCAGCTCGACCGGGCCGAGGCGGCGCTCCTCGGCGCGACCCTGATGGTCGCTTGCGGCGCCATTTCTCTCAGCGACGCCTACAAGGCCATCGACTTCGACACGATCACCCTATTGCTCGGCATGATGATCGTCGTCGCCAACCTCAGGTTGTCGGGCTTTTTTCGGTTGATCAACAGCTGGGCCGTGACGCGGGCGCACCACCCGATCATCCTGCTCGGCGCCGTGGTCTTAGTGACGGGTGTGTTCTCGGCCTTTCTCGTCAATGACGCCATCTGCCTCGTCATGGCGCCGATCATCATTGAGCTGACGCGGGCTTTGAAACGCAATCCGGTGCCATACCTGATCGCGGTCGCGCTGGCCTCCAACGTCGGCAGCACGGCGACGATCACCGGCAATCCGCAGAACATGATCATCGGCAATCTGTCGCACATTCCCTACGGCAGCTTCGCCGCGGCCCTTGCTCCGGTGGCCGCTATCGGCCTCGTGCTGACGATCATCCTCGTCGCGCTTCTCAATCCGCGCGAGTATTGGACGCGCGAGCGTCTCGGCGAGCCGGCGCTCGCCTCGAACTATCACGGCTGGCTCGTGGCCAAGTCCGTCCTCGTCACCGGCGCCATGGTCGTCCTGTTTTTCGCCGGCCAGCCCGTGGCGAAGGTGGCGATCGCCGGCGGCGCTCTCCTGCTGCTCACCCGGCGCGTCAAGGCGAAGAAGGTCTACGAGGAGATCGACGGCCCGCTGCTTCTCATGTTCGCTGGCCTCTTCGTTGTCATCGCGGGCGTCGAACGCAACGTTCTCACCCCGGAGGTGATCGCTCACGTCGAGCGCCTGCATCTCGAGAATACCGCCATACTCAGCGCGATTACAGCGGTGCTGTCGAACCTTGTCAGCAACGTGCCCGCTGTGCTCGCGCTGAAGCCTTTCGTAGCGCCGCTCGCCGACCCGCAGCGCGCCTGGTTCGTCATCGCCATGGCTTCGACCCTGGCGGGCAACTTCACGTTGCTCGGGTCGGTGGCCAATCTGATCGTGGCCCAGCGCGCCGCGGCCGAAGGCATCGAGATCAACTTCTGGAACTATTTCCGCATCGGCGCTCCGCTGACAATCGCGACGATCGTCATCGGCGTTTTCCTCCTGTGACAAACTGATGCCGTCCGCGCCGGGGTGTGCGATATGACCGAATCTCGGCAGACTGACGTGACGGCCAAGGGCTTCCGTCCGATTTCGCTCGACGCGATCAACTTCCTGCTTGCCGACGTACGCGGCGCGCTCGGTCCGTATCTCAATGTCTTCCTCGTCACACGACAGCACTGGAGCCTATCGGAGGTGGGCCTCGTCACCTCCGTCAGCGGCCTCATCGGTCTGGCCCTACAAACGCCTGCCGGCGCTTTGATTGACTGGACCCGAGCCAAACGTGGCCTCGTCGTGGCCGCCCTCGCCGTGCTCGCGACTGGCGCAACCGTCATCGCGCTCTGGCCGAGCTTCTGGCCGGTCCTGATCGCCAATAGCCTCATCGCCGTGGTCGGCGACATCTTCGGCCCGGCAATTGCCGCCCTCACGCTCGGCCTTGTCGCGCGCAAGCAACTGGCTCGGCGCATGGGACGCAATTCCGCCTTCGACCATGCCGGCAATGTCGCCATCGCGGCCCTTGCCGGCCTCGCCGGGTGGGCCCTGTCGCCGCGCGCCGTCTTCTTCCTGGTTCCGTTCTTTTCCGTGCTTGCCGCGCTTGCCGTCCTGTCTATTCCGGCGCGGGCCATCGACCATGAGAGGGCGAGAGGCTTCGACAAGAAGAGCGCGGCGGACGCCGGGAGTCCGTCGCGCTGGAAGGTGCTCCTGGAATGCCGGCCGCTTCTCATCTTTGCCGGTTGTGCGATGCTGTTCCATTTCGCCAATGCGCCGCTCTTGCCGCTCGTCGGCCAGAAGCTCGCCTTTCAGCATCCGACGCTCGCGACGGCCATGATGTCGTCGTGCATCATCGCCGCGCAGACGATTATGCTGCCGATAGCGCTCCTGGCCGGCTACAAAGCCGACACCTGGGGCCGCAAGCCATTGTTCCTCGTGGGCTTCGCCATCTTGCCGGTCCGCGCCTTCCTCTACACGCTCTCCGACGACAGCGCCTGGCTCATTGCCGTGCAATTGATGGATGGCGTGGGTGCGGGCATCTACGGGGCACTCACGCCGCTCGTGCTAGCGGACCTCATGCGCGGCACAGGCCGTTACAACGTGGCTCAAGGGGCTGTCGCCACGGTCCAAAGCATCGGCGCCTCGATGAGCGGTCTTGTCGCCGGCGAAATCGTCGACCATCTCGGCTATTCGGCAGCCTTCGGGACTTTGGGTATGG
The DNA here is from genome assembly GCA_963706215.1 of uncultured Alphaproteobacteria bacterium. Lineage (GTDB taxonomy): Bacteria > Pseudomonadota > Alphaproteobacteria > Rhizobiales > Beijerinckiaceae > Methylocapsa. The sequence goes on from OY970154.1 coordinate 3,530,379, forward strand.
CACCAGGACAATCGGGTGAGTTAACGGGTGACAACGGGCTGACGTGCTGACTCTGTCGATGTCCTCTGATTTGCGGGAGGATAACATTGATGGAAGCGGTGGCTTGCCCTGACGAAGTGATCGTCGATGCGGTTGTTTTTCTGGAGCATTTCAAAGACCTGCCCGACAAGCGGCAGAGCGCGAAGGTAAGATATCCCCTCGCTGAGGTGCTGCTGTTGTGCCTGCTCGCGGTGATCGCGGGGGCGGAAACGATCACAGACATCGCCCGCTTCGGCGACAAGAAGCTCGATCTGTTACGCCAATTCAGGCCGTTTCGCGAGGGCACGCCGTCGCATGATCACCTGGGCGATATCCTCGCCACCCTGGATGGCGAGCAATTCCAACGCTGTTTCGTGGCTTTTGTGGCGTCTCTGACCGGGGTTCCCGAAGGCGTCGCCGCCATCGACGGCAAGACGGTTCGCCGGTCAAAGGGCAAGGGCAACGCGGCAGCTCATATATTGAGAAGTTCATAAATAGGAGGACATTTTTCTTGACCTGAGGAGCCCCGAATGATTCCATTCTGGCATGAGAAAAGATGACGCGCGGAAGCTTGGTCACAAGACGCTGGAGACCATGCGTGAACGCGCCGTAAGGCGCGTTCAAGACGGCGAAAGCCCCGAGGTGGTTGCCCGGATCTTTGGGGTGGGGCGGACCGCCATGTACAGATGGCTGGCGGAATACCGGCGCGGCGGTTGGGGCGCCCTGAAAGCCAAGCCCGTTCCTGGACGTCCGCCGAAACTTGATGGCCGGGCATTGCAGCGGGTTTACGACACGGTGACGCGGAAGAACCCCTTGCAACTGAAGTTTGAGTTTGCGCTGTGGACGCGCGCGATGGTGGCGAAGCTGATCAAGGATAAGTTCGATGTGGTGTTGAGCGCGGCGTCCGTGGGGCGGCTTTTGGCTCAGCCCGGCATCACTTGTCAAAAGCCGTTGCACCGGGCATGGGAACGTGACGAAGCCCTCGTGCAGCAGTGGCTCAAGAAAGAATACCCGGGAATCAAGAGAATGGCGCAACAACAAGGAGCTGACATCTATTTTGGCGATGCCGCCCACATCCGTTCCGGTCACCCTGCCGGGCGCACCTGGGGTAAAAAAGGCGAACCGCCCATTGTCGAGGCCACCGGCGCTCGCCATGGCGTGAGTCTGCTTTCAGCGATCTCCTCGCGCGGCCACATGCGCTTCATGATCAAGCAACAAGGCGGCGTCAACGCTGCGGTGTTTATCGAGTTCCTAAAGCGATTGATCGTCGGCGCCAAGCACGAGATCTTTTTGATCGTCGATCGTGGACCCGCACACGTCGCGAAGAAAACAAGAACTTTTGTCGAAACCCTGAAGGGAAAGCTGCGGCTGTTTTATCTGCCTCCTTATTCACCCGATCGCAACCCGGATGAGCTGGTGTGGAAGCATCTGAAAGCGGACACCGCCGGCCGCATGGCTGTCACCAGCAGGGACGGCTTCAAGCGCAAGGTTCGATCATCGATGCGCCAACTGCAAAACGACCCCTGGAAAATTATCTCCTTTTTTCAGAAACCTTCGCTCAAATACGCCGCGTGAATGTTCCCATATTTATGAACCGCTTAATACATCACCTCACTGGCTCTCCTGGCCAGCCTGATCGGACCCTTCATCCGCGACCATTGGACCGTAGAGAACAGCCTCCATTGGATCCTCGACATGGTCTTCCGCGACGACGAATGCCGTGTCCGCACCGATCATGCTCCCGCCAATCTCACAACCATCAAACATATGGCCCTCAACCTCATCCGCAGAGCGCCGGGCAAAGACTCCATGCGCCTCAGGCGCAAGGTCGCCGCCTGGGATGACGACTTCCTCGCCACTATCATTAGTCGATGATTAACTCACCCGATTCCCCTGGGTATGGCAGCCCTCGCCGCGCTCGCGGCCTTTTTCTTCGGCATGCCTGAAACCGCGCCCGGCCACGACGAACCCGCGCCCGTGCCGGCTACAAGCAAGCAAGCCGCGTCGCAAGAAAGGCCGGGCGGTGGCAGCTAGCATGAATTATGCCCAGATTGCGGGGGATGCAAGGCGGGCGGGGTCGCGACGCCGCATGCTCAACAATCAGCGTGCCGGTCAGTACTTTGTTTTGAAATTCAGAACCTTGTATACCCCCGCTTATTGAAGAGCCGGGAGAAAACTCTTGCGTTTCCGGGTTGGGCGGATTCTGGCGGCGGGCATGATTCAAGGCGGCTTTCCAAGCAAGGAAGATCACGGCGGGCTGATCGTGGCGGCGCGCGATGGTTCGGCGGCCTGCCGCGTGACGCGCCGCGCGAATGCCTTGGTGCTTTTGGACGACGGGGGGAGCTGCCGGCAGGCCGCCCATGCGTTTTTGCTCGACGGCGCCGCGATCCGCGGCTGGCGCAAGCTTTTCGAACAACGCGGGATCGAGGGCATTACCAGCTTCGATGCCGGCGGGAGCGCAAGCTATCTGAGTGTGAAGCAGGAGAATGATTTGAAGGCGTGGGTTGGCGCGGCGTTGCCGCGTTCGACACGCCAGACCGGCGCCTGGATCGAGAAGGAATCCGGCCTCGTATAGGAAAGCCGCTCGGGACTGATCGCGCTTTTGCATCGCCTGGGTCTCGAATACCACAAGCCCGGCGCGATCCCGCGCAAGCTCGACGAAGAGAAGCAGACGAAGAGAAGCAAAAGGCGTTCATCGAGAGCTACGATAATCTCTTGAATTCCCTGGCGGACAACGAAGCCGTGGTGTTCGCGGACGCGGTGCGTCCAACCCATGCCGCGCGGCCCGCCGGCTGCTGGGCGCCGAGCCAAGGGAAGCGCGCGATCGAGCAAACGAGCGGGCGTCGGCGCATCAACATTCACGGCGCGATCGATCTTTATGACCGGCCAAACCCAGATGATTGAGACCCCGGCCGTTGACGCCGCCTCGGCGATCCGGCTTTTCGAATCGATCGAGGCGCTCTATCCGATGCTCGTGCCCGTCAATGTCTTTCCCGACAATGCGCGCGTTCATCACTCCCCGGATCACAGTCCGGGGGTCGTGCGGGAATGGCTCGCCCGGCCGGGGTGCCGGATCCGGCTGCTCATCAGCGAAGCGATCCTGGCAAGGGATCGCGGAGAGTTGCCGAAGGATCGTCCCGCCCTATTGCCCGCGCCTGAACCCGATCGAGCGGTAATCGGCGGTCATGCACAAAAACGTCACCCGCAACAAATGCTCCGCCACATGCGGACAATTCGCGGACGCCACGCTCGATTTCTGGCGCGGCAAGGTCCCCAAGAACTGGAACCGCTTCCGCAACTCCGTCACCGGTAATTTTCGCGTCATCAGCCCAAAGGATTTTCGGGTTGTGACGTGAACGGGGTATATCTCCTTTTGCCACAACCGCTTGCTCGAATACGCCGCCTGAAGGTTCTCATATTTATGCACTGATTAGGGCCTGTTTACAATCGGGGATTCCCAATCGAGCAGGAATTTGATTGAAGGCTGAAAAAGCAGGAGGCCAGCCTTGATTCGGAAATGTTCGGCCAACGGACAGTGGATTCGCATCGCGCCGGAATTGCCTGGAAAGCCTGGCGATCCGGGGTGTCCGGGGAAGGGCAATCGATTGTTTGTCGAAGCGGCTTTGTGGATCGCCCGCACCGGTTCTCCCTGGCGCGGTCTACCGGCCGGGTTCGGCAAATGGTTCACTGTCTACACGCGTTTCTGGCGACGGGCGCGCAAGGGCGTATGAAAGCGGGTTTTTGAGGCGCTGTCGAACGATCCGGATTTCGAATACGGGATGATCGACGGAACGATTTGCCGGGTCCATCAACATGGGGCCGGCGCAAAAGGGGGACTCATAATCAGGCCATTGGCCCTCGTCCTTGTTTGGCGATTCACTGTAGTGTTTGCCTGTTCTGTGAAGAACGTCCGGTCCAGGTGGCCAGCCGGACCGGACGCCGAAGGCCGGATCGCCTCATCCGTAGCCTTGTGGGCTGGGGCTCGGCAAGATCGCCTTCGGCTCTTCACCGGACCCGCATGGTTGCCTGAACATCAGGTTCGCATTCACAAGGCAGGGTCGTGGAAGATGAAAAAGTCTACTCTCATTTGCGCCGGTCCTCCGACAGGCTCAGGACGACACCGGAAAGAGCAAACTCGACGTGGCTATTGATGGCCATGCCAGGTGCCTCCAAGTTGACAATGATCCCAACGGCCATGCGGTTCTCGTTGCTTGGCGAGGCCGAGCATATGCAGCCCGGCGGATCGGCATCGAAGCCAGCGGTGGTTACGAACGCACCATGGTTGCCAAGCCGCGGATGGAAGGATTCGAGGTCATCGTCTTCCAGCCCAAGCAAGTGCGCGCCTATGCCATGTTCCGCCTGCAAAGGGCCAAGCCCTTCGGCGGGCTCAGGAAATAGCATGGATGCCGCGCTTATTGCGGCTTGCACCGCCGTGGTCGAAACGCTCCACGCTCCGCCGGACCCGTGCTTCGCCGCCCTCGCGGAACACCTCACTTTTATCGAACAGATTGAAGAGGATATCGCGCGCGGCAAGACGAAGCCCGCGAGGGATATCAAACTCCCGAACTCGAGGCCGGGATTGAAGCGGAAATCTCTCGTCTCAAAAGAGAGTGTTAACCAATCATAGATAATTCCGTTCCTACGCTTTCCCTTTCTGACCCAAAGGGGAGGCGGAGATGATCGTGTGCTATCGATGCGGCTGCAAACGATGCGTGAAGAACGGCTTTATGCAGGGGCAACAGCGCTACAAGTGCAAGGAATGCGGCTACAACTTTATCGACAAGCCCCGGCGCGGACACAGTCAGGCGGTTCTGGCTCTTGCCGTGTGGCTCTACCTCAGCGGCTTATCGCAACGGCGCATAGCGCGGCTTTTTGGCGTTTCAACCCCCGCCGTCCTTAAATGGATCAAGACGTTCGCCCTCAAGAACGCGCCCAAACCAGTACCGACCGGAGAAGGCGCCGCGGTCGTCGAGCTCGACGAAATGTGGCATTTTCTTAAAAAAAGGCCTGCAAAATCTGGATATGGAAGGCTTATTGTCCAGATCCAGGACAGTTCATTGACTGGGAATACGGGCCTCGTGATCGGGCCCCGTTAGACCGCCTGCTCGAACGATTGAAGTCCTGGAAAATCCTGCTCTATTGCACTGACGATTATCAGCCTTGCGAGAGCGCTTTGCCGGCCGGGCGGCATGACATCGGCAAGGCTCAGACTTATCATATCGAGCAAAACAATAGCCGCCAACGTCACTGGTTTGCCCGCTTCAAACGCAGATGTGCCGTTGTCACGCGTTCCCTGCTCATGTTGGAACTCACCATGCGCCTCTTCGCCACTTTTCACGAAACGACGCGCCGTTGCTGGAAATGGCATCATCTATGATTGGCTAACACTCTCTCTCAAAAAGCGCCGCGCCGTCGAACTCAAACGCCTCCTCGCCATCCTGCGCGCCTCCGCGTCGGAAGGGCATTTCCGATGCTTCGCCCATGCCGATCTCGCCAATCGGTTCGATCTCCTGATCAGCGTGCCGGGCATTGGCGAGCGCACCGCAATCGCCCTCCTCATTCGCATGCCTGAACTCGGAACCCTCTCGCGTGAACAGGTGGCGGCTCTTGCTGGGCTTGCCCCTTTCGACGACGACAACGGCAAACGCCCCTTCGGCGGGCTCAGGAGAAAGCCGCCATATCGCCGGCGGACGTGATCGCGTCCGGAAAAGCCTCTACGCCGCCGCCTTGCCCGCAGCTTTCCAATGGAATCCAGCCTTGCTCGCATTGTACGGCCGCCTGAAAACCGCCGGCAAACCCCATAAACTTGCCCTTGTCGCTTGCGCGAGAAAGCTCCTCATCTTCGCCAACACCGTGCTGACCAGACAAACGCCATCGACCCCCAACAAGCCCGCCGAAATTACCTCAAACCAATGGTTGCCGAAACCAGATTTCGGCCGGCCGGCCGGCAAGCTCCCGCGGGGTTGCGGCGCGCTGCCCGGCCGGCGAAGTTCTTTTAAAAGCCTCCCGTGCCTCAAGGCCGCTTTGCGGGTGCGCGGGACGCCCCGGCATGCCGCTGAAATTCAGCTTCTTCAGCCGGTTTCCGATGCCGCGCTCATGCAGGTGAACATCGAACTTGGCGGCGATGCGGTCACTCGGCCCTGCGCCAGCGCACCACGCCATCGGTCTTGCGGTCAGAGCCGTCTTCCACCCACTTCGCCACCTCGCTCCGCCGGGCCTCGGCGAGGCGCGGCTGGCGGCCAGGGCGGGGCCGATCGGCTAGCCCAATCAGCCCATCGGCGTTGGAGCGACGCATAAAAAGTCGCGCGGCATCCGCCAGTCCATGCCCCCGTCCTGCGCGGCCAACCGCCGCGAATGCCCATCCAGCCCCATGGCAATCGCCGGAATGCGCCGCGCCTGCTTGGCTCCGCCGTGCGCGCCGCCTCCACCCGCAACTGCGAAATACTCGGATTTTGACGTGTCATCTCGATTGCCGACATGCCGCCCGCTCCGCGAATCAACGGCGTGCTGCATCAAGTCACGTTTGCGGCCGTTTGGGAATCCCCCAGAGTCAGGGTCTCGGGCGGCTGGGATGATTCATGGCTTTGATCGCCTCGTCGATGGCGGTCTTGAGACTGGCTGCGTCCGTGGAGGTTTTGGGCGCGAGATGGCGGGCCTTGCGGGTTTTGCAGGCGCGTTCGACGGCGTCGCGTTCGGGGGCTCCTTTGGCCAGCCATTCGGGTCCGGGCCAAAGGTCGTGGGCGGCGGGCGCGACCGGCGTGGCTTGTTCAGGTGGACCACTCCGTTTACAACAACGATGGTCGCGGGGTGACTCGCCTGTCGCGGCTTGGGGCCGTCAATTGTAAAAATCTGGATTTGATATATCGGTCAATGCCGGATTGGCGACTTCCCTCCAACCGAATGCCTCAATTATTTCCAAACTGCCGGATACGGTTTTATCGAATCGGGACACGAACGAGCGGCGGCGCGGGTTCCGGGGCCGGCGCGGGCGCAGACGCAGTCCGCAAGAGGCCCAGCATGTTCTTGTGCTTGGCGACACCGTAATAGCCGCCGCGGAAGAGGGCCGCGGCGCGGTCCTCGTCGCCGTCCGCGAGCCGATAGGCATTGGCGAGATAAGGGACGGCGTACGTCAGGTTGGTTTGCGGGTCGAGGAGGCCGCGCGCGTCGCCTCTGTAGCCCATGCCACGCGCCGTCGCATATTTGATCTGCATCAGGCCGAAGCAATGGTTGTGGACGAGGCGCGGACGATAGCGGCTTTCGCGCATCACGATGCGATGGACGAAGGCTTCCGGGAGGCCATGAATCTCGGCCGCGCGGGCGATCATCTGGTCGTAAGCGGTTGACCGCCGCGCCGGACCGGCGAAACACATCGAACACGTTAGCAACGCGGCGGCGACCAACGGACTGCGAAGCACTGGCAAAGCCTCCCTCCGCCGCATCTGAACGCCGATTGAGGCCGCGGAAAGGCGCCGCGAATTGCGCCGGACCTTTGCCTCAGAGTTGCCGCGCGATCATCATGTTCTTGATTTCGGCGGTCGCTTTCGCCGGGTTCAGGCCCTTGGGGCAGGCCCGCGCTTCACGCGGAAGCGCTTGTCGAAAGACCGCTGCGTTTTGCCCCCAGGATGGCCGCGTTTAATTCACCTCCGAAGATGAAAATCGAAGCAATCATGTAGAGAAACACAAGCGCGATCATCACCGACGCGAGACCCGCGTAGGTGGTGACATAATTGCGCGCGAATTCGGCGAGGTAGGAGCCGAAGGCCATGCCCGCGGCGATCCACATGGCGAGGGTCAGCAAAATTCCGGGCGCAATGTCGCGCAGCGATCTTCGCCCGGCCGGCAGAAACTTATGCGCCAGGACAAGCGCCAGCAGAAGCACCAAACTCGCGATCGCGAAGCGGCCGAAGGTGATCAGGCGGTCGAGCGGCTCAAGACCAGGCGCGAAATGCAGCGCGGCCGTCCAGATCAAGGGCGCGAGAACCACAAGGAAAGCAAGCGTCAGAAGCGCGAATGCGCCAACGAAAACATAGGCGATGGATTCAAGCCGCAACAGCCACCACGGCCGGGAGTCCCGGAGGTCGTAGGCACGGTTAAGCCCGATCCGGACCGCTTCGACGCCGTTCGATGAAAAATAGATCGCCAAAATGACGCTTATCGTGAGGAGACCGCTTCGTGTTTGCGTCAGGACATTGTGGATCTCGTTCGCAATGGGTGCCGCTACCTGGGGTGGCCAGGTCTGCAATAGAATGTGAGCCACTTCATCGGCCAGGCTTTTCGAGCCAAAAAAGCCCGCGAGCGCGGTCACGAAGATCAGGAACGGGAACAGCGAAGTCAGGATCGAAAGAGCGATGTGGCTCGCGATAGCCCAACCGTCATCCTGCGAAAAGCGCATGACGGCATCGTAGAGAACCCTAAAGACAAAGCGCATCGGTCCGCTGCCTCACGCCGGCCGGGATTTAACGAAACCCCGGGTCGGGCTCCGTCATATGCGGACACCCCCGGTTGGCAAGAGTTTTTATGAGCGTGTGCGCAATACGGCCGGGTGCAGTGATATGTCCGGCCTCACTTGAGGGCGCTTGCGGGCATTGTCACATTGGCCAAGAACAGAGCGGCCGAAAGCTGGAACATGCCGCGAGGGATTAACTTCGTCGACGAGGACATAGCTCGCGATCGGTAATTGGCGCGTCATTCCATCGAAATTTTGCGCTCCTTTCAGGACCCGCTGCCGAGGTCCGGTCCTGCCCACACGATCCCACCTCCTACGCCGCGGCGCAGGTCCGGCAGCGGCCAGCCACTTCCATGACCTGCGCGCGGGGCGAGAATTTGGCTTCCGCGGCAAGCTCTCCGAGAGCTCCACGCATGGCCGCCGAGGTCGCCTCGACGACTTCGCCACAACCCTCGCAAATCAGGAAAACGATTGGCTCCCTGGCGGCGTGACCGTGGCCGCAGGCGAGATAGGCATTGCGCGACGCAAGCCTATGGATGAGGCTGTTTTCGAGCAGGAAATCGAGCGCCCGGTAGATCGAAATGGGCGCCGGTCGCTTGCCGGTCGCTTGCGCCACCCTGTCGATCATCTCATAGGCGCCGAGCGGGCGCCTTTCGCAAGCAAGAATTTCGAGAATACGCCGCCTTCCGGGGGTCAGGCTTATTTTGTTCCGGCGGCAGAGCGCAAGCGCGGCGGCGAGCGCGCTCTTGGCGCCATGATCCTCCAGCTCACCCGCCTCGGGAAACTTCTCCCGGCTTGTATCACGTGAAACATTCATATCGCTATCATATCCCAATTGGGCGATTAAAGCGATCTTTTAGCACCAAACTCCGGGTTGGTTTCATCTTTCCGCCGCGCCGTTGTAGTATGGCGATCCAGCAATTCGCCCGGCCCATTTTCTTGCGGGCCACCTGGAGGATAGATGACCCTCAAAACGCGCAACGCCATCGTGACCGGCTCGACCAGCGGCATCGGTCTTGCCATCGCCCGCGCGCTCGCCAAGGAAGGCGCCAACGTGATGATCAACGGCATGGGCGATGCCGCGGCGATCGAAGCCGAGCGGGCGGGCATGGCGAAGGAGTTCGGCGTCACGGCGGTTTATTCAGGTGCCGACATGACGAAGCCGGACGAAATCCACGCCATGGTGAAGGAAGCCGAGGCGAAGCTCGGCTCGGTTGATGTTCTCGTCAACAACGCTGGGGTTCAGCATGTCGCGCCGATCGAGGAATTTCCGCGCGAAAACTGGGACATGATCATTGCCATCAATCTCTCCGCCGCGTTCCATGCGATGGCCGCCGCGATCCCCGGCATGAAGGCGCGCAAATGGGGCCGCATTCTCAGCACCGCCTCGGCCCATTCGCTCGTCGCCTCGCCATTTAAATCTGCGTATGTGACGGCCAAACATGGCCTTGCCGGGCTGACCAAAACGGCGGCGCTTGAACTTGCGACCTTTGGCGTCACGGTCAACTGCGTTTCGCCTGGCTATGTTTGGACGCCGCTTGTCGAGAAGCAGATCCCCGACACGATGGCGGCGCGCGACATGACGCGCGAACAGGTCATCCACGATGTGATTTTGCTGGCCCAGCCGACCAAGCAATTCGTGACCGCCGATGAGGTCGCCTCGCTGTTTGTCTATCTCTGTTCGGACGCGGCGGCGCAGATCACGGGCGCCAATTATTCGATCGATGGCGGCTGGACCGCCTGAGTTTGTTGCGGGGTTGACATGGCGGACGCGAACGAACCGATCGACTAGACCGGGCGAAAAAAAGTGAGTCTCGCCCTGCAGGGCGGCGGCTCGCATGGTGCCTTTACCTGGGGCGTGCTCGACTATTTGCTCGAGGACGCAAGGCTCGACATCGAGGCGATCGCCGGGACGAGCGCCGACGCGATGAACGCCGTGGTGCTGGCCAAGGGCTATCTCGAAGGCGGCCGCAAGGGCGCGCGCAAATGCCTCGCCAAATTCTGGCGATCGATCAGCGGCGCCGGCGCGTTTTCCCCCGTCGAGCGAAAGTTTCTCGAGTAGTTTTTCAGCTCGCTGTTGCAGTCGATGGCCACGCAATGGTGGACCGATCTTCTCACCCATTATGCAAGCCCTTACGAATTCAATCCCCTGAACATCAATCCCTTGCGCGATCATCTCAAAGAGGCGGTCGATTTCGCCAAGGTGCGGGCCCTGACGGAACTCAAATTATTTGTCGCGGCGACCAATGTGCAAACCGGCAGGATCAGGGTTTTCGAAGGTCCCGAACTCACCGCCGATCATGTCATGGCCTCGGCATGCCTGCCCTATTTGTTTCAGGCGGTGGAAATCGACGGCGTGCCCTATTGGGACGGCGGCTACATGGGCAATCCCGCCTTGTTCCCTTTGTCCCATGAGACCGATTGTCCCGACATCGTCATCGTCCAAATCAACCCGATCGAACGCGACGCGGTGCCGCGCTCCGCGCACCAAATTCAAGATCGCCAGAATGAGATCACCTTCAACGGCGCGCTCATGAGCGAAATGCGGGCAATCGATTTCGTCAACCGGCCGATCGATTGAGGCAAACTATCGCGCGACGACTACATGCGGCATTTCGTGCACAGGATCGACGGCGGACGTCATCTCGAATCCTTCCCGGCCTCCTCGAAACTCGATGCCTCCTGGCCGTTGATCAGCAAATTGCATGGGCTTGGGCGAGAGGCCGCCAAGCAATGGCTCCACGAGACGTACAATTCGATCGGGCGGGAGGGAACCCTCGATCTGCGGATGGCCTACGGTTGACCGGCGTGAAGCGGACGCGGTTTTTGGGACCGGTTGATGAATTGGAGGCGAGGCCGTTCGGTCATGGCGAAGGGAGCGGCAAATGACCAAGAAGACGAGACGGAGGATCGCTGCGGCGCCGAAGGCAAGAATTGCTCTCGAGGCGCTGCTCGTGAAGTGGTCCCGTCCGCGGGGTCCACTTCAGCAATATCGCCGCGTTGCGCCGAGGGAGCGAATCTTCCTCAATCCTCAGGCAACCCGGCGCTGAAAATCCCCTCTCTGTTCCCGCTAGGCGCAAACCCGATTCGGATATTCCCTTACCGGCGCCAAGCTATAACCGCAAACTATTAGGGAGCACCCGCTGGCCGTCCCTTCAACTCAAGGACCAAGCATCGTGAACATTCTTCCCCGTGAAAAGCAAATCGAAGCTGTCGCCGTCCTCACCGAGGGTGTCAGCGTAGGCGCTACCGAACGTTGAACCGGCGTTAATCGGGGCACTATTCTCTTGCTCAATGTCCGTCCCGGCCAAGGCTGCGCCGCGTTCTATGATCGGCTTATGAGCGACTTGAATGTGGTCTGAATCGAATTGGACGAGGCGTGGAGCTATGTCGCCAAAACGCAGGCGCGCGTCACCCCGGAAGACGGCACGGACAAGGGCGATCAATATGTGTTCCTCGCTTGCCGGAGCTGCGAAGGCAGTCCTGAGCTACCGCGCGGCAAATTGGCGCGTGATCCGGGGAATGCGGGTTAAAATAGTTGCGGAGTGGGGGAGAAGTTCCTGGCAGCCGCTTTGAAATGGCCGGACGCCGGGTTACAACTCCTGGCGAGATAGGATTTCCCCATGTCGATGATCGGTTCGGTCCGCAGGCAGCTCACGCCCATCCATCCGGAGGGCTATATTTTTATCGCGGGCTTTGCCCTCGCCACCCTTGTCCTTGGCTCGTTCTTTGGCTCTTTCTTCTGGATAGGCGCGATCGCGACTGCCTGGTGCGCCTATTTCTTCCGCGACCCGGTCCGCCTTACCCCACTCGATGAAAATCTGGTGATCTCGCCCGCCGACGGCGTCGTCTCCTCGGTCGGATATTTCGCGCCGCCGCCGGAACTTGGCCTCGGCGCCGAACCGATGCAGCGGGTTTCGATTTTCATGTCGGTGTTCGACTGCCACGTGAACCGCGCGCCGGTCGCCGGCCGGGTGACCAAGATCGCCTATAGGCCGGGCCTTTTCGCTAATGCCGATCTCGACAAGGCGAGCGAGAACAACGAGCGCAATGGCCTCGTCATCGAAGGTGGCGGCGGCCGTTTCGGTGTTGTGCAGATCGCCGGATTTGTCGCGCGGCGCATTGTCTGTTTTGTGCGCCAGGGCGAGGTTATCGGCGCTGGCGACCGGTTCGGCTTGATCCGCTTCGGTTCGCGCGTCGATGTCTATATGCCCGGCGCGGCGAGACCCTTGGTGACGATGGGATCCAAGGCGGTCGCGGGCGAGACCGCGCTCGGCGAGCTTCGCTCGAACGCGCCGCGGCGGAATTTCAAATCCGGTTGAACGCGAGCCAAGCTCAAGACCGGCCCGGGGCGTCTTGCCAGGCTATGTCCGCGGAGGCTGACGCTCCATCGCGCCTGCCTCGCCTCCAGCCCCCCCCGCGCTTTTGTGCCGCTGCGCGGCAACGGCGCCTCAAGCTCGCGGGACAGCGAAGTAATCTTCGCGCCGCGCGCTGGAAAAGTTCGCCGGCGCGGGGATAACGCTACGTCGCCCAATCGTGACGTTTGCCGCGATGCGCACAAGATTGCCGATCCTCGTTTCCTCCCCGACGACCGTGTCGCCCACGGCGCCGCGATCAATCGTCGAATTGGCGCCGATCTCGACGCCGTCCTGAACAATGACCCGGCCAATCCCCGGCGCCCAGGGAAGTCCGTGCGGGGCGAGGGCAATGCCGGCATGGCCGAAATCGACACTTGGCTGACCGATGCGCACCCCCGGATGCAAGATAACCCTGTCGCCGATCAGCGCATGGGTAATCGTTGCCTGTGGCCCGATCAGGCAATCGCGGCCGATGCGGACATCCGAACCGATGACGCTGTTCGCGCCAACGATTGAACCGGAGCCGATTTCCGCGCGGGGCCCGATGACCACCCCCGGATCGACGATCACGTCTTGTTCGAGACGTGCCTTTGGATGAATCGCGGCGCCTGGATTGATCCCCGCCGTGCCCAACAGGGATTTTGGCCGGATCGCCCGCGGAAACAGCCGCCGCATGGCGAGCGCGAAGCCGCGAGAAGGCTCTTCCATCACCAGGGCCAAGGTCGACTTTGGCACGCGCGGCGCGTCACCCGGCGTGACGAAGCAGGCGGCGGCGCGGCTGGTCTCCAGAAGCATGGCGATTTCCGGAGAATCGAGAAAGGTGAGTTCGCCCGGCCCCGCCTGGTCGAGCGGCGCCACCCCGCTGACGATGGCCGATAGATCGGCGCCTTCAGCGACCGCCGCGCCGGTGCAGGCGACGATATCGGCGAGCGATGTCCGGGCCGCGCGCGGAAAAAAAACCGGTTCGCTCATGCGAGAACTCTCCACGTCCGCCGTATCCACCTCCCGCGAGAGCGCTTTGTCATGCCGGGCGCGCGGCCACCGGTTGCGGCGAGCGCAGGGAAAAACGGCCGGCCGGACGCTTGGTCAGAAGGTGGTGCCGCCGGTGAACATGAAGAACTGAGTCTGATCGTATTGGCTCTTGGTGATGGCCTTGGCGAAGTCGAACCTTATCGGTCCGAGCGGCGACGACCAGATGAGCGAAACGCCCGCGGACGTCCGGATCAGTGAAGAGTTGCCGCCGACGATGACGCAATTGCTTTGCGTGTAGGCCGGGTAGACGAGGGCTGGGGTGCACACGCCGTTCGGACTGAAATTAGTCCGCCCGTTAAATCCATACAACGTGCCGGCGTCGGCGAAGATGGCCCCCTTGAGCCCGAGATCCCTTGGCAAACCGTAGATCGGGAATTGCGTTTCAAGGCTGCCGCCGAAATATTTGGTGCCGCCGAGCGGGTTGCCCTGGGGGTCGCCGGATCCTATGTCGCGCGCACCGAGGCCGAAAGGAGCAAATCCGCGGACCAGGCTTGGCCCGAGATTGAAATTATCGACGATGCGCAATTGGCTCCCGCCAAAGCTCTGCAGATCGCCGCCTTGCAGATGCACGAGCCCGACGATCTGATCGTATATCTCGTGATAATAGCGGATATCGCCGGTGGTGCGCACGAAGCGTTCATCGCCGCCCGCGCCCGCGATGTCCTGGCGAAGTTCGGCGAAGAAGCCGCCGGTCGGATTTTTGTTGTTGTCGAGCGTATTATAGCCAAGCGTGTAGCCGAACATCGAGGTCACGAAGGGGCCCTGCGCCTCCTTGAGCGCCAAGGACGCTTCGCCATTCGTCAAGCAGTTGTAAAAGTAAGTTGGGATAATTCCAGCGGTTCCCGGCGTGATCCCGTAAATCGGACTGTTGCAATCGTTGAAGGGTTGCGCGGCATTGTTGGGAACGTTGATGTCCGTGCGATAAACGGAATATCGCGGCGAAAAGGTCAGCTCTTCCGTAATTGGCAAGCCAAGGCGCAGCGTCGCACCGGTCGTGAAGTTATTATAGAAGGCATATTGGAAGGCGTCGGTTTTATTCGCGTAGAGATCGAAGCCCGCGGCGATCCGGTCGCCCAGGAAATAGGGTTCGGTGAAATTGAATGTGACGCCCCGGCTGTACTGTCCCTCGGTGACCCCAAGTTTCACATATTGGCCGCGGCCCATGAAATTGGTTTCGGTCACCGAGACCTCGGCAATGAATCCCTCGGTGGTGGAAAAACCGCCGGATAGCGACAACGAGCCGGTCGGCTGATCCTCGACATCGACCACCACGATCACCCGGTCGGGCGTCGAACCCGGTTCGTTGGTGATCTTCACCTTCTTGAAATAGCCGAGGTTGTTGAGCCTCCGTTCGGCCCGGTCGATGAGCACCTTATTGTAGGCGTCGCCTTCGCCGATTTCGAATTCGCGGCGGATCACATAGTCGCGCGTTCTGGTGTTGCCGCGCACGTCAATGCGTTCGATATAAACACGCGGCCCCTCGTCGAGGACGAAGGCGATGGTCACGGTACGCGTCGCTGGATCGCGGTCGCCGCGCGGACGCACCTGCGTGAACGGGTAGCCGTGCTTGCCAACTTCCGTGGTCAGCGCATCGACGCTCTTTTGGACCAGGTCGCCGTTATAGATTTCTCCGGCCGAAAGACGCACGAGCGGGCGCAGCGAAGCTCCGTCGAGGTTCGGCAAATGCGACTCCACATTGACTGCGGCGACCGTGTATTGCACGCCCTCCTCGACGGTGATCGTGATGATATAGCCGCCTTGCGCCGGGTCGAATTGGGCGTCGGAGCCGACGACGTGGAAATCGGCATACCCGTTCTTGAGATAGAAGCGGCGGATAAGTTCGAGGTCCGAGGCGATCCTGTCGGGATCGTAGACGTCCGACGTCTTGAAGAACGAGAGGTAATTCATCTCCGTCGTCTGCATGAGATCGCGCAGCTTGCCGGAGGAATAGACGTGGTTGCCGACGAAATTGATCGTCTTCACGCCGGTCTTTTCGCCTTCGTCTATGGTGAAGACGACATCGACCCGGCCATTTGGCAGATCGACAGTCCGCGCGGTCACCTTGGCCGCCGCGCGGCCGGAACGCCGATAGACATCCTTGATCCGCTCGATATCCGCATCGACCATGGCCTGACTATAAGGCCCGCGCGATTTCGAGTGGACCTCGGCCGTCAGCGTTTCGGTCTTAACCTTGCTGTTGCCCTCGAAGGCGACACGATTGATGACGTTATTCTCGGTTACGCTTATGACGACCCGGCCCCCGGCCCGGCTCACCTTGACGCTGGAAAACAATCCGGTGGCGTAGAGATCCTTGACGCCCTTGTTGATGGAAGCCTGATCCGAGCCGCTGAAATACGCGGCAATCGTTTCGCTGTCGACCCGCTTGTTGCCTTGCACCAAGACGTTTTCCGCGAACGCGGCGACACTCCCGGCGCAGAGGCAAGCCGACGCGACGATTGCAACGGCGAACCGGCCTTGAATTATACGCATCAACCGCATGCTGAGACCGGCCCCCACATCCACGAACGCTAACTCCATGCCTAGCGCTAGTTGGTTCTGGCGCTAGTTGGTTGACGCAAATTGTTGTAATTGAATGGCCAAAGCTTCCTCCAGGTTCCGCCAAGCGTTGTTTTTACAAGGTTTGGCATGCCCCGCAAATCAAGTTTCGTTGCATTGTAGCGATTTCGCCGGAGCGTGGCAGGCAAGACACGCATCGCGGTAAGCAATCCCTTAAGGAACAGGGTTAACCCTTTGCTTCTATTTAGATAAAGCCAGTGTTCGGCCAAACGCCGCCAAGCCCATCCGCCTGTGGCGGATCATCCCAAATGCATCCATTGACGGGTCAGGCGAAGGATGTCGTTGTAGGTGGCGAAGACCATCAAGCTTGTCACCAGCATGAGGCCGACCTTGAAGCCGAACTGCTGCAGCTTGTCGTTCATCGCCTTGCCGCGAACCGCCTCCACCGCATAATAGAGGAGATGACCGCCATCGAGGAGGGGGATCGGGAAGAGGTTCAACATTCCGACCGAAATCGACAGAATTGCGGCGAGGTTTAGCAACGCCGCAAGGCCGATCTTGGCCATCGCCCCGGACACCTCGGCGATCCGGATCGGTCCAGACAGCTGGTCGCTGGATTCTGTCCCGGCCGCCAGGCCCTTGAGATAGCTGCCGGTCCGCGCCACGACATACCAGGTCTCCGACCCGGCAAGCTTAACCGAGCCGACAAAATCATAGTTCTGGACATGCCAATTTTCTGGCTTGCTTTTGGATTGGACGCCAAGGACACCGACCCGCGTGGTGCCGAAAGGGGTTACCACGTCGTGCCGGCGCGGCGTCGCGACGAGTTGCACCAATTTGCCGCCGCGATCGACGCTGAAAACCAGCTCCGTGTCGCTGGCGGTCTGCACGACCCGCTGCATGTCCTCGAAGCTATCGACCTTGATCCCGTCGATCGAAACGATCCGATCGCCTGGCTGAAACCCGGCCGCCTCGGCGGCGCTTCCGGCGGTAACGCCATCCACCATGGGCAGCAGGATGGCGCGCCCGTTCACATAAAAAATGCCGGTGAAAATGACGATCGCGAGGAGGAAATTGGCGAGCGGGCCCGCAGCGACGATCGCCGCCCGCTTCCAGACTTTCTGAGCGATGAAACTCACCGCCCGCTCGCCGGGCGGCATGGCCGCGAGGGCGGCTTCATCGGCCACCGAGGCGCCATTGGCGTCGCCGTGGAATTTGACATAGCCGCCAAGCGGGAAGGCCGCAACCCGCCAGTGGGTTCCATAGCGGTCGTTAAAGCCGAAGAGCTCCGGTCCGAAGCCAAGCGAGAAGGTGTCGACCCTCACCCCGCACCAACGGCCGATCAGGAAATGGCCGAACTCGTGAAAAAAAACCACCAGGCTCAAGACAAAAAGGAAAGGCAATATATATCCCGCGAGCGCCCAGATATGTGTGAGGATTGACATTTGAGCTCCTATCCGGCTTTCACCATGCCTTCCGCATGGCCTCGAGGACTTCGCGGCTCCCGCGACGAGATCATGCGGCAACCAAACATACGCGAGAACCGGCCTTTCCGTTGCGCGTTCCGGCTTAGCCGAACCTGATCACGCAAAATAAAACGGGGAGCGAGCACGGCCCTTGCGCGGTTACCCTGAGCCAAGCCGCCATGGCGCCGGTAATCCTTGTTTCCTAGGCAAGGCGAAACCTTGACGAGACCACCACTCGCGGGCACCCACCGCTTGGGCGGGCTCTCGAATTTCTGCTCTTCGCTTTGGAAAGGCGAAAATTCGAGACCGGCACCGCCACCCGCTATCGGCTACCCGACATGGCATGACTTACCAAAGCATTTAGTGTGCCACGGACGAATTCCCACAATATCATTCCTAATTATTTGTCCATGTTCAAAAGAGAACAGTTCCCGGCAGACCTGGGAAATTTGAGAGCGGGATGAGCGGCCGTTTGCAAACCCAGGCTGGTCGCCAGCATGGCGATGATCCATGATCCATGATCCATGATCCATGCTCACTGCACCCCGGCACGCGACGCAGCTTGCCGGGCGAGAATAAAACGCGATCTTTCGCGCACGGCACGGTCCATTGCAAGGGCATCGGCAACCGAATCCGGCTCATGCGCGACCCCGTCGGCGAGCGCCGCATTGCAAGCCTGTTCCACCATTTTGGCAATCTCGTGAAACGAAATCAGCCGGTTCAAGAAAGCCTCGACCGCGATTTCATTGGCGGCATTCAAGACGGTTGGAAGACCCCGCCCCGTGCGCAAGGCGTCGATAGCCACGCGCAAGGCAGGAAAGCGGTCGAAATCCGGACGCGCGAAGGTTAGCTGGCCAACGGTTGTCAAGTCAAGCCGACGCGCGGCGGTCGCGCGCCGCTTCGGATAAGAGAGACAATGAGCGATCGGAACCTTCATGTCGGGCGCGGCAAGTCCGGCCGTGACCGAGCCGTCGGTGAAGGCGACGAGACCATGCACCACCGACTGCGCATGCACGATGACGTCGAGCCGCGCCGCCTCGATCCCGAAAAGATAATGCGCCTCGATCACTTCCAGACCCTTGTTCATGAGCCCGGCGGAGTCCACGGTGATTTTTGGCCCCATCGACCAATTCGGATGCGCCAATGCCTGTTCGGGAGTGGCCTTGGCAATGGCCTCGCTCGTCCATGTCCAAAACGGTCCGCCCGAGGCGGTCAGCGTGATCATCTCGATCGTGTCGAGGCTTGCCGTGCCCATGGCCTGAAAAATCGCATTATGTTCGCTGTCGACGGGAAGAAGCCTGGTGCCGGAAGCCGCGGCTTGGCGCATGAAGGGAGCCCCGGCGCAAACCAGACATTCCTTATTGGCGAGCGCGACGGTGCGTCCGGCGGAAAGCGCCGCGAAGGTCGGCTTGACCCCGGCGGTTCCCGCGATGGCTCCCATCACGATGTCGGCTGGACGGAGCGCCGCTTCGACGACGGCCTCCTCGCCTGCCGCGGGCTCGATCGAGGTGCCGGCCAGGGCTTCTTTTAATTGGGCATAGCCGGAAGGGTCGGCGAGGGCGGCGAATTTCGCGCCGAGTTCTCGAGCGAGCCTGGCCAAGGCTTGCGGATCCCGCCCGCCGGCGACGGCCTCGACCCGGAAAGCGCCGCCCGCGCCGGCAATGATCTCGGCAGTCGATTTGCCGATCGATCCGGTTGCGCCGAGGATGACCACGCTGCGGACTTCGCGTTCCGCCGCAAGTCCTTGTCGCAATCGCATGACGTTCTCCATGCCGCCTCCTCAATCCAATCAAAGAGCATGTCCGCGCGAGGCGAGGCAAGAGTTCACGCTTAGAACGCGCCAAGAAGATGTCGCGAGTGAAACGGTACCACTCTCGCATCCGAGAAGATGCGGACCACCCTAAAACCAATCGAACAAGCCCGCCGCGATCGAAGCAAGCCCGCGCGAGGCGCCGACGATGGCCGCGAGAGCGGCGGCCGCGATAAATCCATCGAGCCGGTCCATGAACCCGCCGTGGCCCGGAATCAAGCCGCTCGAATCCTTTGTGCCGAAGCGCCGTTTGACCCAGGATTTGAAGATGTCGCCACCTTGCGAGACGGCGGCGGCGGCAAGGCCAAGCGCGAAAAGGGGCAGAGCCCGCGCCGGATCGCCAAGGCCATGAACGCCGGTCACGGCGCCGAGACTCGCTCCGGCGAAGACGCCGGTAAGCGTGCCGGACCAGGTTTTCGAGGGCGAAATTTTTGGCCAGAGTTTGGCGCCGCCGATCAGGCGGCCGCCGAAATAGGCGAAAACATCGGTGCCCCACACGGTCGCGAACAGCCACACGATCGATCTTGCCCCGTATTCCTCCGAGCCATGCAGCGCGGCGGTGGAAACGAGCAGCAAACCCGCGTAGACGATCCCGCCAAAAGCCCAAATCCTCCGGCCTGGGCCCGCGGCCAGGGCGAGGGCTAGCCCGCAACCGCCAAGCAGGGAGCAAGCGGTGCCGAACCAAGCCTTGCCGGCAAAATACGCGCTAACAACAAGCCCCAGGGCAACAAGAAAAAAGCGGAGGCGACGGTTTGGTGCCGCTATCAGATTTTGCCATTCGCTGCCTACCGCCAAGGCGGCGCCGAGCCAGATCAGATCGAAAACGAGGCCGCCTTGCCAGACGGAGGCAAGCGCCGCCGCCATCAAGACAATCGCCGAGAGGACGCGCGGCAGAAGATCGGCCAAGCGCCGCCGCCCGGAAAAATTGGGCGCCGGGGGGGTTTTGCCCGGCGCATCGGCGGCATCGTTCAACATGGCAAGCAGCACGGGACTCGGGGCGGCATCAATCATGTTTTCGCCGCGTCGGCCAGCAGCTTACCATTCCGGGATTGTCCGGTCACGCCGCCGAACCGCCGTTCGCGCGCCGAGAATTCCGCCAAGGCCGCCGAAAAAGCCTGCCGGTCGAAGTCCGGCCAGTGCATTGGGAGGAAAACGAATTCGGAATAGGCCGCTTGCCACATGAGAAAATTCGACAGCCGCTGTTCGCCGGACGTGCGGATGATGAGATCGGGATCGGGAATGCCCGCCGTGTCGAGATGGCGGGCGAACAGCGTCTCGTCGATTTCGGATGCCTTGATGAGTCCGGCCGCCGCCTCTTCCGCCAAAGCCCGCGCCGCGGCGGCAATCTCCTGCCGGCTTCCGTAGTTGAAGGCGACGATCAAGGTAAGACGACTGTTGGATTTTGTTAGGTCCTCTGCCTCGTCGAGCAAGGCCCGGATGTCGGCCTTCAGATTGGCGCGCGCGCCAATCACCTTGACCTTGACGCCGGCCTTGTGCAACTCCTTAAGATCGTTGTGGATAAAGCGCTTAAGAAGGGCCATGAGGTCGGCGACCTCCTGGATGGGCCGGTTCCAATTCTCCATGGAAAAGCTGTAAACCGTCAGATAGTCGAGCCCGAATTCGATTGCCGCGCGAACGGTTTCGCGAAGCGCTTCCAGTCCGCGCCGGTGCCCCTCGATCCGCGGCAGTCCCCGCCGCGCCGCCCAGCGTCCGTTGCCATCCATGATCACGCCGACGTGCACGGGCGCGCCGGTCAGGCGACGTCGCGAGGGAAGCTCTGCCTCATCCGCAACCATGGATGACATTGTCACGTCCTGGCCGCCAGCCCCCCGTGGCATCGTCCCTTGGCGTCCTCTATCCTACCCAAGACAGCCCCTCTGCCATCCAGCACCTCTATCAAGAAGACCGCCCCGCAGCGGATCATCCGTCCGGCCCCGTAACACCGGACGGCTCGTGAAACTCAACACGCGGCCCCCGCGTGGGTTCGCGGCCCGCTTATAGCGGATTGGGGCGGCTCACACTTGCATGATTTCGGTTTCCTTCGCGCTCAGCGCGGAATCGATCTCGCCGACGAATTGATCCGTCAGTTTCTGGACCTCGCTCTCGTGGCGTTTCTCGTCGTCCTCGCCGATCGACTTATCCTTGAGCAGTTTCTTTAGCATGTCGAGCCCATCGCGGCGGACATGGCGGACCGCGATGCGCGCCTCCTCGGCATATCTGTGCGCGACCTTCGCCATTTCCTTGCGCCGCTGCTCGTTGAGCTCCGGGATCCGGATCCGCAAGAACTGGCCTTCGACGGTCGGAGAGAGTCCCAAATTGGCATTGCGGATGGCCTTGTCGACGGCGCCGACCATTGCCTTGTCCCAGACGTGAACCGAAAGTATCCGCGGCTCCGGCACGCTGATCGTCGCCAGCTGATTGAGCGCCATCATTTGCCCATAGGCCTCGACATGCACGGGTTCGACAAGGCTCGCCGACGCGCGCCCGGTGCGCAAACCTCCCAATTCGTGCTTCAATGTTGCGACCGCGCCCTGCATGCGCCGGCTCAGGTCTGAAATATCAAATTCGGCGCTCATGCGGGGAACCCTATGGTGTTTTCGCCCGCCCGTCCATGGGCCACGAGAGGATCGTAGCGCACTATGAAGGCGAAACCAGAGTGGCCTTGCCGCGTCCCTCGAGGGCGGCGAGGATCGCGCCGGGCTGCCTTATCGAGAAGACGATTATCGGAATTCCGTTCTCGCGCGCAAGCGCGAACGCGGCGGTGTCCATGACCGCGAGATTCTTGGCGATGGCTTCGTCGTGAGTCAAGCGATCGTAGCGAGTCGCGGCCGGATCGCGCTTCGGGTCCGCCGAATAGACTCCATCAACCTGCGTCGCCTTCATAATGAGATCGCAGGAAAGCTCGGCGCCGCGCAAGGCCGCGCCGGTATCGGTTGTAAAGAAGGGATTGCCGGTGCCGCCGGCGAGAACCACGATCCGGCCCTTGCCAAGATGATGCAACGCCGCCTGGCGCGAATACGCCTCGCAAAGCGCGGGCATGGGCAAAGCCGAAAGGGTTCGCGCCGCCTGGCCTTGCTTTTCGATTGCATATTCGAGGGCAAGCGCGTTCATCACCGTCGCGAGCATGCCGATCGAATTGGCGCGGGCCCGCTCGATGCCCTTGTCCGCGCCTTCAATGCCGCGAAAAAAATTCCCGCCGCCGACGACCACCGCGACCTCGACGCCGAGCGCCGCCGCGCTCTTCAGATCCGCCGCGATCCGCGCCAGGGTATCGTGGTCAAGACCATGGCGTCGCGCCCCCATCAAGGCTTCGCCGGAGAGCTTAACGACAATCCGCCGCCAAGCCGGCAATTTCGGCAAAAACGTGGTTTCGCCCGGTCCGCTCATTGGCTTGCCGCCGGTTCCTTGCCCGCCCCACCCGCACGATTGCGAAAGCCCGTTCCGCGCTTCGCCATCTACTTTGCCATCTTATACCATGAGTTGCGGATGACGGCCCATGGCGTCTTTCTCTAAAGACTTTTCACATCGTCCTGGACTTTCGTTCAGCATGCCCGGGATTTCAATGAGTTGAGGGGGAGTTTCGGGGACAGGAGCTGGGCGGGGAAGGCGCTTGCTTGAGGAGGATTTGCGGCGGCGAGGATTGTCCGCGACGCGGATAGGCCGGGGACAAACGGCGACCCCGCCCGGCGGCCGCGCTTTTTGATCGGGATCGGCCGCCGCCGCGGCGCCGCCGCCACGCCTGTTTTAACGGAAACCGCCGCAGCCAAACCCAGCACCGCCAAAAGGGCGGACAGCTTATCGGCGTTGGCCGGATGCGTGTCCTCCGGATTGAAGCCCTTGGTTGTCAGATTGCCGGACATGTCCTCGTTCCGAGCGAAGGCGAAGTGTCGATGGTCCAGCGCCGGCGTGAGCTTGCCGGCGTGGCGGCTCTTATGGCTTGAAGGCGACGCCCTTGAACGTGGCGTCCGCCGAAGCGCGATGGGCCAAAGCCGCGGCGAGATCCTTCGC
Organism: uncultured Alphaproteobacteria bacterium; assembly: GCA_963706215.1. Taxonomy (GTDB): domain Bacteria; phylum Pseudomonadota; class Alphaproteobacteria; order Rhizobiales; family Beijerinckiaceae; genus Methylocapsa. Next base: position 3,554,034 of record OY970154.1, read on the forward strand.
CGGGCTTGGGAGATCAAAGATAAGTTCGATGCGGTGTTGCGCGCGGCGTCGGTGGGACGGCTGTTGGCACGGCCCGGCATTTTCCGGCAAAAGCCGTTGCCTCGGGCGCGGGAACGTGACGAAGCCCAGGGGCTGCAATGGCGCAATGGTTCGGCGGCCTCGCCAGGAACACCCGGAAATCAAGCAAATGGCGCAAAACTAAGGGCTGAAATATATTTTGGCGATCCCGCCAAGATCCGCCCCGGTCGCCACGCCGGGCGCAGGGGGCGGACGAGACGTGACCAACCTTGGTGCATCTTCAATGCGCCGCGCTGGCCTTTTTCGCTATTCCTTTCAGCGCGGCTTTGTCGGCGTCGGTGAGGGCGGCGGAGACCGGGCAGTCCGGCTTGAGGATCGCTTCGACGAGGCCGGGAGCTTGCGCGCTCGTGTCTTCGATGCGGCCATTCACGATGATGCCGCGCACGATATAGGGGGCGGATTCGCCGCCGGAGCAGGCGAGGATTTTGAGTTCATTCGCTAAAGATTTCTTATATGCGGTTCCGTCCACGCGTCCCTTTTCGAGTGTCTCTAGTTCGTTTGCCTCCGGGCCAAAAATGCCCGGGTTCAATATCTCGATGCCTTTGACAGCTTGTTCACGTTGTCCATGTTCGGGCATCTCTTTCACGATCATCGCTTGGAGAGCGGCAAACTCTGCCATTGAAATTGCGCGTTCTTTCACTCCATCTTCGAAGACAGCGGTCAACGAGGCGCCCTCGAAGTTCGTTCGCCACACTGCCGCGTTACGCATGTCCGTGGCGACAAATGTCGATCCTGCAAAATTCGCGCCCTGAAGCTGCGCGCTGTCGAGCGACGCGCCCTGAAGCCGCGAGAAGACCAGCAGCGCGCCCTGAAGCTGCGCGCTGTCTAGCGATGCGCCCTGAAGCTGCGCGAAGATCAGCAACGCGCCCTGAAGCTGCGCGTGGGCGAGCCTCGCGCCCTGAAGGTCCGCGAAGCGGAGTGAAGCACCCTGAAGCTGCGCGCGGTCGAGCGAAGCGCCCTGAAGCTGCGCCTCGCGGAGCGACGCGCCCTGAAACTGCACATCGACGAGCCTCGCGCCCTGAAGCCGCGCGTCGTCGAGCCTCGCGCCTTGAAGCTCCGCGCCGAGGAGCGACGCGCCCTGAAGCTTCGCGGCGACGAGCCTCGCGCCCTGAAGCCGCGCGGCGATAAGCGACGCGCCCTGAAGCTCGGCGTCGACGAGCGACGCGCCCTGAAGCTGCGCGCTTTCGAGCGACGCTCCCTGAAGCCGCGCGCCATTGAACGACACGCCCTGAAGCTGCGCTTCCCGGAGCGACGCGCCCTGAAGCTGCGCGCCATTGAGCAATGCGCCCTGAAGCTGCGCAAAGTCGAGCGACGCGTCTTGAAGCCGCGCGCCCGAGAGCGACGCGCGCTGAAGCTGCGCATAGTCGAGCGACGCGCGCTGAAACTGCGCATTGTCAAGCGACGCGTCCTGGAGCTGCGCCAGGTGGAGCGACGCGCCCTGAAGCTGCGCCTGGTCGAGCGACGCGCGCTGAAGTTGCACACGGGAGAGCGATGCGCCCTGCAGCTGCGCGCCCTCCAGATCGGCCTTGCGCAAATCGGCGCCATCGAAAACAGCGCTTTCGAGATGCCTACCGCGCAGGACTAACGTCTGCTTGAGACTATCGAGCTTCTTCGCATCGTCGATCTTCGCGGCTTCGAGTGCGTCGAAACCCGGTAGCACGAGCGTATTCGAAAAGAGACTGTTTCGCCGTCGAGTTATACGATAAATGTTGCCGTTGAACAAAAGGTCGTGGAACGACGTCCATAATGGTTCACCAGACAAAAGACTTCTATGCCCGAGCCAAGCTGTAACTGGGTTGGGCGGGATCGTCTGCACCTTGCCGATCCACTCGTCCATCCGTTCGCCCGGAAAGGTCGCCGCCGTGAAAGCAAGGCCAAGGGCGATCAGACAGGCGGTGAGCCCGGCAATGTAACGGACCGTCAAGGCCAACACACCCGGCCAGCCCTTGCGCCTGCGTTCGAGGCGCCACATCAGTCTGCTTCGGCGATTGAGAACGGCGGGCCAAAGCAGCCACAAAAGAATCACGTCGGCGAGAACCGCAAAGCGCTGGACCCAGGTGACCCACTCAAGATGATAGGGCAAAAATTGCGCCTGGATTAAAAGCAGCAGAAGAACCGGCCCGATGACCAGAGAGATCCAGGCGATCGCCTTCAAAAGCCATCCCAGGCCGCCGTTGCGGATGTCCCTTGGCCCGGCGAGAAATTGCACGAAAATATTGCTCGGCAACTGCCGCCGCAAACCTTCCCTCGTTTCCGGCGCATCACCGAGTTGCGCTCGGAGTTCGGCATCATACACGCCAACCTTGGCGCCCAGCATGACAAAATGGACGAGCGTATAGGCATGCGAAACGATAAAGACGATCGGTGCCAGAAAGAAAAATGCGACGAGCGGCAACGGCAGATCACTTAGAAACGGCAGTTTGACCGGGTTTTCGAGCAAAAGATCTTTATGTGTGACGGCGCCCGCCGCGATGGCGATGTACAACAACACAAAGAGATAACTCAGCCAAAATCCCGCGCTGACGGCGGCGGCATCCTCGACGGTTTTTCGAAGCGCGTCGAGGTCATGCGCTTGTCCGGCGAATTTTTGCGCCGGGTCAGGAGGCGCGGCGGGCTTTTCCGCCCGCGCCGCCCGCGCGCGGGACAGCCGCCACTCGCGAAGCCGCTTCGACATCTGGGTCCTCCCTCGATCCAACGTAGCACAGGACAAGCGCTTGCAAGGCCTAAAGCCGCGTCCATTGTTCGAGAACCGAGATGACCGCGCCGGTGAGGCGCTCAAGATCCTCCTCGCCGATGGTAAAGGCAGGTGTCAGATAGACGATATTGCGGATGGGCCGCACGAAGACGCCGGCTTCGATAAACGTGCGCCTCAACGCGCCGGGATCATCGATGCGATCGAGTTCGACGACGCCGATCGCGCCTTTCACCCGCACGTCGCGCACATGCGGTAACTCGCGGGCCGGTTCGAGCGCGCGGGCAAGCACTTTGGAAATGGCCGCGACTTGCTCAAGACGCGGCTCGCGCGCGAAAAGATCGAGCGAGGCATTGGCGGCGGCGCAGGCGAGCGGATTGGCCATGAAAGTCGGGCCATGCATCAGCGCATGGTTTGGCTCCTCCGATAAAAAAGCGTCAAAAACTTTTTTCGTGGTAATGGCCGCGCCAAGTCCGATGGTCCCGCCGGTCAATGCTTTCGACAGAGTGATAATGTCGGGGGTGACGCCCGCCGCCTCGCACGCAAACATCGTTCCGGCGCGCCCAAAGCCGGTAAAAACCTCGTCAAAAATCAGGAGAAGGCCGTGCCGGTCGGCGGCCGCTCGCAAATGCCGCGGCACTTCCGCGTCGTGAAACAACATGCCGCCCGCGCCTTGGACCAAAGGCTCGACGATAATGCCCGCAAGTTCTTGCGCATGACGTTCCAGCAGGGCATCGAAAGTTTGCGTGGAAGGCGCATTGAGGGGAAGCTCCGCGATGATTTGTTGCGGCAAGACCTTGCCGAAGAGGCCGTGCATTCCTTCCTTGGGGTCGCAGACCGACATAGTCGCAAAGGTGTCGCCGTGATAGCCGCCCTTGAATGCGACGAAGCGGCCACGCTGTGTAATGCCTTTGTTGAGCCAGAACTGCACCGCCATCTTCATCGCGACCTCGACCGCGACCGAGCCGCTGTCGCAGAAAAAAACTTGGGTAAGTCCCTCTGGCAACAGACCCGCTAGCCGCCGCGCAAGATCGAGTGCCGGCTCATGCACGAGTCCGGCGAACATGACGTGCGGCATCCGGCCGAGCTGCTCTAGGACCGCCGCGCGAATATGCGGGTGGTTGTATCCATGACAGGCGGTCCACCAGCTCGCGATCCCGTCGATGAGCTCGCGGCCGTCGCTGAGAAAAATGCGGCTTCCTTGCGTGCGCGCGACGGGAAGCGGGTCCGCCGCCGTCTGCATCTGCGTGTAGGGCAACCAAACATGCCCAATGCCGCGCGCAAACCAGTCCGGCGGTGCGCCGCTCATTTGTCGCCTCCAATAACTCATGGCGCCGGGTCCGCCGCTGTGGCGTCCGGGGGCTACCCAAACCCCGCGCGGCCGCTTATGCTGCGAGCGTTTCCCCCGCCGCGACTTGGACAGATCATGGCCACCCATAGCACGCCGCATTTCCACAACCAGCCGGGCGTTCCGCAAGTATGGGTCGGCGCCAAGGAATTCATGTGCGTCGGCGCTTTGCCGCCTTTCGACCATCCGCATATTTTCATCGACATGGGCGACGATAACGACGCTATCTGTCCTTATTGCTCGACGCTTTATGTTTATGACGCGCGTCTCGACGGAGGGTGCGAACCGCCGGAATGCGCTTTCGAGCCCGGTCTCGATTCTGAATCGGGGGTCACGCCGGCGATTGAACGCGCCTGAGCGGCCGCGATGAACCCGCCGCACGCGGTGATCGCCGGAGCCGGGATCGGCGGGCTTTGCGCTTCATTATGCCTCGCGCGGGGAGGCTGGCGGGTCAGCCTCTATGAAAAAGTGAAAGTTCTCGAAGAAACCGGGGCAGGCCTCCAGCTCTCGCCGAACGCCAGCGCGATTCTGGGAAGGCTCGGCGTGATCGAGCGCCTGACGCCCTTCGCACTTCGCCCGAAAACGATTAGAATCCGCCGCGCGCGGGATGGCGCGACCCTCGCGGTGATGCCGCTCGATGACGCGGAGCGGCGATGGGGCGCGCCCTATCTTGTCGTGCACCGCGCCGATCTCCAGCGCGCTCTTCTGGAAGCCATCGCGCGCGAATCCAGCATCAAACTCCAAACCGGAGCCGCCGTCGCGGGCTTTGCTTCCGGCGAAAACTCCGTCGCGGTTGCCATCGAGCAAGGCGCGGTCCGGCTGAAGGCGGCGGGCGATTGCCTGATCGGCGCGGACGGAGTGCGCTCCTTCGTGCGTCAAAGGCTCGGCGCCGATGGCGCAAGATTTTCGGGGCGGACCGCCTGGCGCGCCACGGTCGATGCTACCCGTGCCCCACCCGAGTTGCGCCGCGACGAGACAACCCTTTGGCTCGGGCGCAAATCGCATCTCGTCCATTATCCCTTGCGCGGCGGCGCCGTCATCAATGTCGTCGCGATCGTGGACGAGGATTTTTGCCCCGGTGGAGCGGATTTCTGGTCGAGCCCGGGCGAGCCGGGGCTTCTCGAAGCACGTTTTTCGGGATGGGCCGAACCCGCGCGGAAATTGCTGCGCGCCGCTCCCGATTGGCGGAAATGGCCGCTTTTCGATTGCAATCCGATCGCGAGCTGGGTAGCAGGGCGCGTGGCGCTCATGGGCGATGCGGCCCATCCCATGCTGCCATTTCTGGCCCAGGGCGCCGCCCAAGCCATCGAGGACGCAAGCGCCTTAGGCGAAGTTTTGACACGCGGACAAAATATCGAAGCGAGTTTGCGCGCTTATCAAGAGGCGCGGCACGCGCGGGCCACACGCGTGCAGAAGGAGTCACGCACGCAAGCCATAATCTACCATCTCGGCGGCCCGGCCGCGCTCCTGCGTGATATGGCATTGCGTGCGCTGGGCCCGCAAAAAATGCTCGCCCGCTACGATTGGCTCTATGACGCGCACAAAGCCGGCGGGCATGAGGGATGAGCGATCCGCGCTTGATCGCACGAAAATGTTTTGAGACCTGTGCGCGGGGGTAGTCTTTTGCCGGGTGGAACGGCGTGAAGCGCCGGACGGGATGTCGAAGGCAGGGATCGTCGCGCTTTGAACATCGCCGGTTAAGCGGCGAGCTTGCGCCAAGGCCATGAACTTCGCCGGGGAATTCCGCCGCTGCCTTCGCGGCTTTCAAAAGTCAACGGAGCGGAAATGAATCTGAACAAACATGCCCGCCATCAAGGATGAGCAGGGCCTGGCCGCTCTAACTGGAGGGGGTTGCATCATTCGCGACTCTTTTGGATTGCCGGCGTCTTGATGCTGGTTGCCGCCCCCGTCTATGTCATGTCCAATGACTTGGCCTGGCGGCCTCGTATCCAACGGTGACGGATAAAATCAGCCCTCGCACCGCGTGGAGTTGAGACGCCCATGGGGGGCGAAACGCGGCACGCCGATCGTCCAGCGCCAGCCGCCCGCCATGGCATGAGGCTGATTTCGGCGGTTATCGCGCGGCCACACGCGGTGCATGATCACCGAGACATTACCGTTTTCTGAGGAGCATCCAGTTTCAGTCTCGCTACGGGGGATAGGCCGTTTTCCTTCGTCCTCGTCCTGGGGGCCCGCCCCGCCGGTTGCGATCTCACCCGCCCTGCATCCTCCGCATTCCACCGAATCCCTTCCCAAGAGATGTAAATCCGGAGTAAATTCTGCGAATGTCGATTCCTGATTATCAATCTCTAACGCTACCTGTTCTTTCGGCATCCTTAGAAGGTGAAATCCGAATTGGGGATCTTGTTGAGAGACTCGCCGAAAAACTCGTCCTGACACCGGAAGAGCGAGCGGAACTGCTGCCATCTGGCAAGCAAACAGTATTCAGCAACCGAGTGCATTGGGCCAAAACTTATCTTAGCAAGGCCGGGCTGCTTGAAAGTACAAGGCGTGGATATTTCAAAATCACGCCGCGCGGGTTGCAGGTAGTCGAGTTGAAACCCCGTCGCATCGACGTCAAGTTTCTCGGCCAATTCGATGAGTTTCAGGAATTCAAGGAAAGGCTAGTGTATAGTCTCACGCAACGCTTTACAATGTGATCCGGGACGTGTATACTGCGCTGCATGTGGACAGGCAGCCCGGCACTCGACATGACGCCCGCGGACAAGGCGGCCTTGGCACGGCTGGCGCGTTCCGGCAAGACGGAGCAGCGCATCGCTTTGCGGGCGCGGATTATTCTGGGCGCGGCCGAAGGAAAATCAACCAACGCGCTGGCGAAAGAACTTGGCACATCGCGTCCAACCATCATCGGCTGGCGCAACCGCTTTGCCGAAGGCGGCGTTGACGCGCTTTATCAAGATCGTCCCCGGGGACGCAGTTTCAAACCTTTGCCACCAACAAAAGAAACCGAAGTCGTTGAAAAAACCTTGACCCCGCCCGCGCACGCGACGCACTGGAGCTGCCGCTCGATGGCTAAAATCAGCGGTGTCAGCAAAGCTTCGGTGCAGCGGATTTGGGATGCGCACGGCCTGAAACCGCATCTGGTCAAGACGTTCAAACTGTCCAACGATCCGCATTTTATCGAAAAACTTGAAGATGTTATCGGCCTGTATATGAACCCGCCGGAACACGCGCTGGTGTTCTGCATCGACGAAAAAAGCCAGATCCAGGCACTTGATCGCACCCAGCCTGGCTTGCCGATGAAGAAAGGCCGCCAAGGCACCCTGACGCATGACTACAAGCGCAACGGGACAACCACATTGTTTGCCGCGCTCGATGTCCTGAAAGGCGAAGTCATCGGTCAGTGCATGAAGCGCCATCGGCATCAGGAATTTCTGGCTTTTCTAAAAACCATCGACCGCAACACGCCCAAACAACTCGACATTCACGGCATTGCCGACAACTACGCGACCCATAAAAAACAGGAAGTCAGGGATTGGCTCGCCAAACACCCGCGCTTTCACCTCCACTTCATTCCAACCTCGTCATCGTGGTTGAACCTCGTCGAACGCTGGCTCGGAAAGATCACCACGGAGCGTATTCGCCGCGGTGTTTTCACGAGCGTGCCGGAACTTGAAGCCGCCATCCGCGACTATATCAAGCACAACAATGCCGATCCGACGCCTTTCGTCTGGACAAAATCCGCCAACGCCATCATCCTCAAGGTCAATCGCGGCAGAGCGGCGCTGAAAATGCCACCGCTCGCGCGCCAGGATAAATTGTAACCTTTTGCACGAGATACTACACTAGGTTATCCCAAGGGGCAGCGGACGATCAAAACCAAGCGGAACATGTAATTGCCCGCGAAATGGCCGCGGAGCCACCCAACGAGATTATGCTGGCGGCACACCGGCAAATCGAGTTTGCCCTTGCGCAGGATTTGCTTGATCGCATCCGCGCCGCGCCGCCAGAGTTTTTTGAGCGCCTTATCGTCAATCTGCTTCTGAGCATGGGCTTTGGCGGTTCCTCCGCAGAGGCTGGCCGCGCGCTTGGCCGTAGCGGCGACGACGGAGTTGATGGCGTGGTTGATCAAGACAACTCGGGCTCGACCAGGTTTACATTCAGGCCAAAGGCTATGCCCTCGGCAACAACATTGGCTCCGGTGCGATACGGGATTTCTTCGGAAGCCTCGACCGCCACAAGGCTACCAAGGGCCTCTTTGTAACGACTTCAATCTTTGCCCCTTCCGCGATAGAGACTGCCCAATACCTCAGTAAGAGAATCGTTCTGATCGACGGCGAGCAGCTGGCCAAACTCATGTTTCGCCACAACATCGGGTGCAGGGTTGAGGACACCCTTCAAATCAAGAAAATCGACGAGGACTTTTTCGAGTAGACGGTTGCCGCTGCCGATCTACCACGCCCCCCTTACACATAAAGCCTGCCGCCCTACTGCAAAAACTCGGCGCTCTTTTCCGCCATGCCTTTGTCGCGCTCGGCCATCGCCAAAACTTCCTCGCGCAGATCCTGGGTGATCTTCATCGAACAGAAATGCGCGGTTTTGAGACCTCTCCGGCCAGACCCGATTGTGTTGGCGGTGAGCCTTATCGGATTGAGGCAAACTCAAACTTCAGTTTGCTGATGCCTTAACGTTATCAATTTCAGGCACTGCCTGTATCAAGGTGTCAGCTATGCTTTCGAGCGGTCTCTTGTCAGCGTCAAGGAACAGGACATCTGCTATATCTGACGGCAGAGCAACCAAGCGCCGATTTGGAGGCAATACAGCTAAAACTCTTTTCCCCAATGCTTTAGCAGCGCCCGCTTCAAACCAGATATTATTTCTGTTTGGAACGTCATCCGACGGTATGAGAAGAATAAGCGCAGATGATCTTTCGATCTCTCCTCGAACCACGCTGGACCACAGGTCGCCCAACTTCACATCAGAGTCAGAAAATACCGATACGCCGCGCCGCGACATTAAGTTAGCCAAATCCTTAGCTAACTCCCTGTCCTCGAGCGCATACGAAAGAAACACATGCTTCGTGCTAGACATTTGGACCGTCCTTCGCTCGACCGGAAAGTTCGTTGATACTTATCACGTTCGTCGGCGACAATACCGCTAACCCACCGTGTTCCTTCTCAATTTGTTCAAGCGTAACTCCATACAAGACGCCGACATATCGTTTGCGCAGGATCCATGCGGCTGCCATCTCCGACCAAACCCAGTTACGGTCTACAGACCATGGCGTTAGCAAGGAGATCAACTCGCTGCAGCCGCTGAGACCCGCGTGAACTTTTTCTTCGATACGGTCACCGCTTTTAGAGTCTGTCCCGGAACTTCATCACGGATTACAGAGCTTTCTTAGCATGATCCGGATGGAGGCGAGGCGGAGGAAAGCAAGCGCGTTACGGGTTAGGTTTTCAAAATCCTTGGCCAGCCTGCGACAACGGTTGAGCCAGGCGAAGGTGCGCTCGACAACCCATCGTTTGGGCAGGACAACGAACTTTCTCAGCGCGGGCCGCTTGACGATTTCGATTTCCCATTCACGGCTGATCGCCGCCACGGCGGCGGCCATTTGGGGGCCTTGATAACCGCCATCGGCGATGATTTTGGTGATGAAGGGAAACAGGGGACGCAGTTCCTTCAACACCAATGGTCCACCGTCGCGATCCTGAATGTCGGCGGGATGAACCACGGCTGCAAGTTTCAGACCGAGCGTATCGACCGCGATATGGCGTTTTTTACCGTCGATCTTTTTGCCGGCGTCATAGCCGTGCGGATCGATCCGCGCCCCCCTTTTTCCGTGCTTTTCACGCTTTGACTGTCGATGATGGCAACGGTTGGACTGACGGCGCGGCCAGCCTGTTCTCGACACAGGACGTAGAGCTCATGATGAAGGCGCAAAAGCGTGCCATCATAGTTCCAAAGATCGAAATACCTGAAAACAGTGCTTTTCGATGGCAGGTCTTTCGGCAGGTAGCGCCACTGGCAACCCGTGCTCAGAATATACATGATTCCGTTGACCACTTCGCGCATGTCCACGCGGCGTTTGCCGCCACCGCGCTTCGCCGGAGGTATCAACGGCTCCACCAGCCCCCATTCCTCGGCCGTCAAATCGCTCGGGTATCTCTGTTGGCTCCGGTCATAACGGCCCCGGTTTTCTTTCGTCCACATCGGCGGCCCCTCCTCAAATCAGGCCACCTCCCTTGATCACAAATGATTCTTTTGATTCAAGAAGTTTCAGAACAGACACTTAATGTCGAATATGTCAATGAATACATTAGCACCACCTTGACCTCGAATACCGATTGCAATTTGCTGCGCTACCCATCTGTCGTGCCAACCATGGGATACAAATACACTATATGCCATCGTAAAATTGCCTGACATTCTTCGATTCGTCGCTTACGCTCTCACACATAAAGCTTGCCGCCCTTCTCCAAAAACTCGGCGCTTTTTTCCGCCATGCCTTTTTCACGCTCGGCCATCGCCAAAACTTCCTCGCGCAGATCCTGGGTGATCTTCATCGAGCAGAATTGCGGCCCGCACATGGAGCAGAAATGCGCGGTTTTATGCGCCTCTTTCGGCAGCGTCTCGTCGTGAAACAGCCGCGCCGTATCGGGATCGAGGCCAAGATTGAACTGATCCTGCCAGCGGAAATCGAATCTTGCGCGGGATACGGCGTCGTCCCTGATCTGCGCCGCGGGGTGCCCCTTGGCGAGATCGCCGGCGTGCGCGGCGATGCGATAGGTGATCACTCCCACCTTCACATCGTCGCGATCCGGCAGGCCAAGATGTTCCTTCGGCGTCACATAGCAGAGCATTGCGCAACCGAACCAGCCGATCATCGCGGCGCCGATCCCCGAGGTGATGTGGTCGTAACCCGGCGCGATATCGGTGGTCAGCGGCCCGAGCGTATAGAACGGCGCCTCGCCGCATTCCCCAAGCTGCTTTTCCATGTTGATCTTGATCTTGTGCATCGGCACATGGCCAGGGCCCTCGATCATGACCTGACAGCCCTTGTCCCAAGCAATTTTTGTCAATTCGCCGAGCGTTTCGAGTTCGGCGAATTGGGCGCGATCGTTGGCGTCGGCGATCGAGCCGGGCCGCAGACCGTCGCCCAGCGAAAAAGACACATCGTAAGCGCGCATGATGCCGCAAATCTCGTCGAAGCGCTCGTAGAGAAAACTTTCCTTGTGATGCGAGAGACACCAGCGCGCCATGATCGAGCCGCCGCGCGAAACAATGCCCGTGGTGCGCTTGGCGGTCAGCGGCACATAGGCGAGGCGCACACCGGCATGGATCGTGAAATAATCGACGCCCTGCTCGGCCTGCTCGATCAAGGTGTCGCGGAAAATCTCCCAGGTGAGTTTTACGGGATCGCCGTCCACCTTTTCGAGCGCCTGGTAAATTGGGACCGTGCCGATCGGCACCGGCGAATTGCGCATGATCCAGTCGCGGATATTGTGGATATTGCGCCCGGTCGACAAATCCATGACGGTGTCGGCGCCCCAGCGGATCGCCCAGACCATTTTCTCGACTTCCTCGGCGACGGAAGAGGTCACCGCCGAATTGCCGATATTGGCATTCACCTTGACGAGGAAATTGCGGCCGATGATCATCGGCTCCAATTCCGGATGATTGATGTTGGCGGGGATGATCGCGCGGCCCCTCGCGATTTCGTCGCGGACGAATTCCGGCGTGACGAAGGAAGGGATCGCGGCGCCAAAACTCTCGCCATCGGCAAGTCGCGACTCGGCGTCTCCGCACATCTGTTCGCGGCCGAGATTTTCCCGCGCCGCGGCAAAAATCATTTCCTCCGTGACGATGCCCGCCCGGGCAAATTCGTACTGGGTGACGGGGCCACCGCCGAGGCCCTTGCGCGGCGGCCTGTTCGCGGGGCAAGGGGGCACGAGGCGACCCGGCGCGGCACCGCCATTATCCTCGGGCCGCACCGCGCGCCCAGCATAGGTGTCGAGCCCTTGCCGGGCCGCAAGCCAGGGCTCGCGAACCGGGGCAAGCCCCTTGGAGAGATCGATTGAAACCGCGTCCTGCGTGTAGGGCCCCGAGGGGTCGTAAACCCTGACCGGCGGCTCGCCCGCCGAAGGATCGAGCGCGATTTCACGGAACGGGACCGCGATGTCCGCGCGGCCTCTCGGATGATGATAAATCTTTTTCGAACCCGGCAACGGCCCGCTCGTCACGCTTCGCGGAACGAGGTTTTGCGGCTTGTCCAAGATGTTCATCGCGCTCCTCCGCTTCGAGCATGATCCCAAAAAGTTGCAGACTTTTTGGATAAAATCATGCGATAAATCAAAGACATATACACCATGAGCGATTCAACTTGAAGCGATCATGGTCTTGGCTTCTTCCAGTGGGGCGGGAGGCGGATGCCAAGCGGCCCAAGGCGGGGCTCGTCTTAGCCTTGCCGGTCCCTGCGCTGGCATTACCCAGATTCAGGTTCTACGGGTTTGATCTCAGCCGCCCCTTTGGCAGCACCCCTGGCGAATGACCAACATAGGCCGCCACGGCGCATAGGGCAAGGCACGCGCGAAAACATCACCGCTCGGGACCGGCCGCGCTTTCGTGCCAGCGGCCGAGCAGATAGTAGGACAAGGCGGAAAGCGCCGCGAAGATCGCGATGCCGGTCGCCGAGATCAAGGCCAGCGCCGCGAACATGCGCGGAATGTTCAAGCGATAGCCCGCTTCCGCGATACGGAACGCGAGGCCAGCTCCTTTGCCCGCGTTGCCCGCCGCGAGCTCGGCGACGATCGCGCCGATAAGCGCCAGGCCGCCGCCAATCCGCAAGCCCCCGAGAAAGTACGGCAAGGCGGCGGGCAGCCGCAGATGCAGCAGCGTTTGCCAACGCGTCGCGCGATAGAGCTTGAAGAGATCGGCGAGATTGCGGTCCGCCGAGGCGAGCCCGAGAGCGGTATTCGACAAAATGGGAAAAAAGGCGACGAGAAAAGCGCAGACGAGCACCGCCGCCGGCGCTTCGAGATAGATGAGAAGCAAGGGCGCGATGGCGACGATCGGCGTCACTTGCAGCACGATCGCAAAAGGCAAAAACGAGCGCTCCACCCATTTCCATTGGGTAAACAATATCGCGAGGCCAACCCCGCCGGCGACGGCCGCCGCGAGCGCGCCGAATGTGGTTTTCAGGGTCACGAGCAAGGCGGGAAACAGCGTGGCCCGGTCGGTGAAAAGCGTCTCAAGCACGAGCGAGGGCGACGGCAAAATGTAAGCAGGCACGTTCCTCGCCCGCACATAGGCCTCCCAGCCCGCGAGCACGGCCGCGAAGACCAACACCGGCGGCCCATAACGAACCGCCCATCGCGGCGGGGCCGCGGCAAAGGATTTCATGTTAAAACCTCGTCCATCGCGCGTTGCAACGCCCGCGAGGCTTCAGCGCAATAATGCGTATAGACAGAACTCGTCCGGAAGTCCCTGCCGCGCGGCGAGGGGGCGTCGATGGCAATCTCCGCGACGGCGCGGCCCGGCGCGGCGATCACCGCGATCCGGGTCGAAAGGTAGACGCTCTCGAAAACCGAATGCGTAACGAAAACGATCGTCGTCCCGAGCTCGCCTTGCAAGCGCAACAGATCGTCGTTGAGCTTGAATTGCGTGATCTCGTCGAGCGCCGCGAAAGGCTCGTCCAGCAATAGAAGCAACGGGCGCAGGACGAGCGCGCGCGCGATGGAGGCACGCATGCGCATCCCGCCGGAAAGCTCGCGCGGAAAAGCCCTGCCGGAAGAGGCAAGCCCAACGAGGGCCAAGGCCGCGTTAACCGCGGGCGTGGCTTGCCGCCTCGCGCGCCCCCGCAATCGCAACGGCAAGAATACATTGTCGAAGACGCTCACCCAGGGCATCAAGGTTGGGTCCTGGAACACAAAGCCGATGCTTGCTTGATCGAGCGCGAAACCCCGCGCGAGCGTCCCGGAAGAGACGCTGTCGAGACCGGCGATGAGCCGCAATATCGTCGATTTGCCGCAGCCGGAAGGACCAAGCAGGGTCAAAAACTCGCTCCCCCGCACGTCGAGGTCGAGGCCAGCAAGCGCGACCGTCCCGTTGTTGTAGATCTTGCCGGCATTTTGGAAGGAGACGAGAGGTTTTGTCATCGGCGGTATGGAAGGACCCTGGCAAAACCCCGCCGCTTCATGGGCGCGGCCGCAACTCGATCCCAACGCCCTTGTCAACGAATTGCAAGGTATAGGCGCGTTTATAATCGAGATCCGGCTTGAAAAGCCCCGCTTCCACCATCTTGGTAAAAAAGCTCTTGACCCTTGCGTCTCGCATGGCGCCGATGCCGAGCGTCAAGGAATCGCCCGAATTGACAATGCCGTATTCCTTCATCTTGGCAACCGAATAGGCAAGCTGATCGTCGCTTATGTCGGGATTGTCGCGTTTGATGAGCGCGTTGGCCGCGCGGTTGTCGCCATAAATATAATTGTACCAGCCGATGATCGAGGCATCGACGAAACGCTGGACGAGGTCCGGATTCTTGGCGATGAGGCCGCGGGTGGTTTCAATCGTGGTCGAATAGGAATCGTAGCCGTAGTCGGCGATCAGAAATACATTTGGCTTAAACTTGCCTTGCCGCTCGACTTCGAAGGGTTCCGACGTCGCATAGCCCTGTTCGATCGAATGCTTATCGGCGATGAAAGGCGCCGAGTTGAACGTATAGGGCTTGACGTTTTCGTCCCGAAAACCATAGGCCTTCTTCAGCCATTGGTAGACCGAGACAAAACCGTCCTTGCCGATGAAGGCGGTAGCCTTCGGCAGATCCTCGATCCGGTCGAGGCCAACTCCTGGGTGCGACATCAAAATGAAAGGGTCCTTTTGAAACAGCGCGGCAACCGCGAGGATGGGAATGTTTTGCGCCACCGCGTCGAAAGCTTGAATAAGGTTGGCGCCGAGGTCGAATTCGATGGTTCCCGCCGCCAGCAAGAGCCTGTTGTTGGCGTTGGGGCCGCCTTGCAGGATCGTCACATCGAGCCCGTATTTTTCATAAGTTCCGTCGGCCTTGGCCTGATAGAACCCGCCATGCTCGGCTTCCGCAAGCCAGTTCGTCGCGAAAGTGACCTTGTCGAGGGCAAGCGCGGGGGGTGTTGCAAGAGCAAGCGCCGCGAAAAGGGCCGCGAAAAGGAGAGCGAAACAGGTTTTCAACGCGAAACCTCAATCGGCCAATGTTTGCTCCGGCCTGGCCCTGCGCATGATAGCAACAATCTCGGGAAAGTTAGCCGGGAAGTTTAAATTTGAACTCACGCCCGGGTCAGGAGCTTTGGGTCGAACCGGAGACGGCGGCGAGCACAATCGCGCCGAGCACAACGCCAACGATGCTGATCACGGAAAAGACAAAACTCCGCCTGCCGGTCAAGCGCCGGCGTTCGGGCTCATCATGCGCGCAAAGGGCCGCGCCTCACCGGTAAGAGAGAGATTGTTCAACGCGACCCGCGGCGCCGCTGTGGGGTCTCCGCCGCCGCCTACTTTGATGCGGCGCACGGCTTGGTGAACGGGGCCGGCAAGCAGCCGGTCCGCCGGCGTGCGCGTGCCGCCTTGCGTGGGCCGGAACACCGGCCTCACTTGCAGCGGCCGGGTAGCGGCGGCTCACGGTGGTCGAAGTCGCCGTGGATGATGCGCGACGCCATCTCGGTGCCGTGCTCAAGCTGAGCTGCCGGGTACGTGTCGGCAAGCCCCTCGGGATCAACAACTCGCGGGCGGCCGCGAGGCGCGCATAATTTTCAACGGGAAGACCGTCGAGCAATGCGGCAATCGGTTCATCGCCGGCAAAAATCGGGTGTCCGCCCTCACCGGGATCGTTCTCCCCCTCGATCTCACTGGTTGGCGATCATGCGACCGGTTGCGGACGCAAGAACATCGCTTCATCGGCCCGGGCGAGGCCCGGGCCTCGTCGCGGAGATCCCTACGAGCCGGCGCGTTAAGACGCGGCCCCGGCGATCTTCAACCATCTCCTCGGTCTCGGCTATCAGGGGCAAGGAAATGTGGAGCCAGCCCCCGATTTCGGCCAGCGTCGCGGACAGCTCGTCCGGCGCAATTCGGTGCATGACGCCGAGCCGCATAGGGGCAAACGATCCGGGCGTATTCGTTATGTCATCTGTTTGTTCAGGATATTAGCAAGCCGAGATGTGCCAGCCATCTGATTAGAATACGTGATCTCATCATTTTTTCACGAGAAGCGGAAACCGCTTCCCGGAACAATTCTTAGATGGTAAGCTAGCGGAAGCCTCGACAAATGACGGGGCACGCCACGAGCTGTGAGCCCTCTAGGGCCGGCTGGCTTCTGACTGCGTCGGTTCGCACGCGGAAAGATTTCGCTCGTGGCGCGGGCCGGCCGGGCACCGAATCGAGTTAAAAAGGGAGATGGACG
Source organism: uncultured Alphaproteobacteria bacterium (assembly GCA_963706215.1). Taxonomy (GTDB): domain Bacteria; phylum Pseudomonadota; class Alphaproteobacteria; order Rhizobiales; family Beijerinckiaceae; genus Methylocapsa. The sequence continues at coordinate 3,570,540 of OY970154.1, forward strand.
ATGGCTATCGTGCAACCTATAGGAACCGGCTCTATAGATCGAATTGAAGGTGGCGGCGGCACCATGGTGATTCTGGTCGCAATGGTCATTCTCTTTGGCGCAGCGACGTATTTCACCGGCCGCTTATATGGCCAGGCAGGTTATATCACCTGTGGCATTGGGTTCGTGGTCGTCTGCATCACGCTAGCGTTCCTGGGGGGGTTGGGTCTCCTCGGCTAACCATGAACCTGCCAATCTATATTGCGTGGCGCGCCAAGCGCGCCACGCAACCAGGATCCCGCCTAAGCCAGGTTTGTTCTCTCCTTCCGGAAGGATTGGGAGAGCCCGTCGCCGGGGCGAGCCGGTGACCGCGACGCCGCTCCGCGGAACGAGGAGCGGTGCGCCCCCTTGAGGTCGAGGGCAGGGCCGTTCAGGCTCCTCCCCGCGAACCGGTCCCAGGCGATGGTTTCCCGCCTGGACGAAGCCGGTCGGAACCACGCTCCGATCTTGCGCGCCAAGGATGGCGCTGTTTATTTCGTGTTCTCTATACAAATTATCGACTACATAAAGCAAGGCGAGGCAAGACGGTCCTCGCCGGTCTTTGCGCCGCGGATCGCGCGCCTCGCGCCACGCCTCCGGTGCCGGAAAAGACGCGTTGGCAAGAAGGCAGCGGTTCCTCTGCCGGCAAGGCGCCGCATGAACCGGGACGGTCAAACAGATGTCGCTGGTTACCGGCTTCGAACCATTTCAATCCGCTAAGGGACAGGCGGATCTTTCCGCGACCCTTTGGGCAAGGCTGCGGCAGGAGGCCGAAGACGCGTTCTCGCGCGAGCGCGCCCTGGCGCCCCTTTTCGTAAATTCGATTTTGAACCGCCCGGCCTTCGAGGACGCGGTCATTCACCGGATCTCGGCGCGGCTCGGCAATGCGATTGTTCCAGCTTCTCTCGTCTATGATTTGTTTGGCCAAGCGGTCGCGGGCGACGCGACGATTGGCGCGGGTTTCCGGGCCGACATTGTCGCGGTGCTAGACCGCGATCCGGCCTGCGAACGTTTGATCGAGCCGTTGCTCTATTTCAAGGGGTTCCACGCCATCCAAACGCATCGGCTCGCGCATTGGCTCTGGACCAATGGCCGGAGAGATTTCGCGCTCTATCTGCAGAGCCGGTCGTCCGACGTGTTTCAGACCGACATCCATCCGGCGGCGGTGTTTGGCAAGGGCATCTTTCTCGATCATGCGACCGGTCTCGTGGCCGGCGAGACGAGCGTCATCGACGACGATGTTTCGATCCTCCAGAACGTCACACTCGGCGGGACCGGCAACGAAACCGAGCGGCACCCTAAGGTCCGGCGCGGCGTCATGATTGGCGCCGGCGCGAAAATTCTCGGCAACATCGAAATCGGGGCGTGCTCGCTGATTGCCGCGGGCTCGGTCGTTTTGCATCCGGTGCCACCCAATACGACCATGGCGGGCGTGCCGGCCCGGGCGGCGGGAACGGCAGGCTGCGGTGAGCCCTCGCGCAGCATGAATCAAATCTTGAGCCAGCTTGCCTATGATTCCTTCACCTATGCAATTTGAAGGGCGCCGTTCCAAAGGGCACCTTCACGATGTGAAGACTGGCCATGCCGCGCGCGGCGCCGGGGTTACTCATCTTTCATGCCCCGATCATTCGCCAGGAGCACCGTTCGCCTTCGGTGCTCGCCCGCAATCCCGGTCTGACAAGGTTGTGAATGCGGGCGCGCCGGCCATGACGTTTCATGCTTGCCTGGCGCGCCGAAAGGAGGCACGATCAGACTGAAATCGATGGGCGATCTAGGCAATGCCGGTTACCGGCGTATGTTTCAAATCCGGCAGCAAGGGTGGCTCGGGCAATAGTAACGTTGCCGGCATCTTGGCGGATTTTCTTGACGAAGCCGGGAAACTAAAGGCTACTCGCCATCGTTTATTCTTAGGAGTTGGCCGTGGAGTTGGCCGTCTCTAACCGAACCGGCCGAAGGAGGAAACACGAGATGTCGCTGAGAATCAATTCGGAAGCGCCTAACTTTACTGCGGAAACCACGCAAGGCACGATAAACTTCCATCAATGGATCGGTGACGGCTGGGCCATCCTTTTTTCGCATCCAAAGGATTTTACGCCGGTCTGCACCACGGAGCTCGGCTACATGGCCCGGCTGAAGCCGGAATTCGACAAGCGCGGCTGCAAGATCATCGGGCTGAGCGTCGATCCGGTAGCGCAGCACGGCCGGTGGGCGAAGGACATCGAGGAGACCCAGGGTTACGCGGTGAACTATCCGATGATCGGCGATCCCGAGCTGAAGGTCGCGAAGCTTTATGACATGCTGCCGGCGGACGCCGGGGATACGGCCGAGGGCCGGACACCGGCCGACAACGCGACGGTGCGCTCGGTCTTCATCATCGGACCGGACAAGAAGGTCAAGGCGATGCTGACCTACCCGATGAGCAGCGGGCGCAATTTCGACGAGGTGCTGCGCCTCCTCAATTCCTGCCAGCTCGTCGCGAAGCATCCGGTCGCCACCCCCGTGAACTGGAAGCAAGGCGAGGACGTGATCATCGTCACATCGGTGACTGACGATCAGGCAAAGCAGCGGTTTCCGAAGGGCTTCCGTGCCGTGAACGCTTATATCCGCCTGACCCCGCAGCCATGAAGGCATCGCTACCTTGGAGATCAAAAGGGTTTTCCCGGCTTTCGGGTAAGGGGTAACGGATTCGCCGCATGCCCACCAGTATTATCAGATAGAGAGAGCCCGGATCGCCGGCGAGATCGATCCTTTAGAACCTGTCCTCATCAGGACACGTTCTCATGCCTTGGGTTGCGTAATCCGAGTCACCTGTCTGGAGCAAGGCAAATGGCGCAACCCGCCGCGAAACCTACCGAAACCCCTGACGCCGCGCGGCTGCCGGGACGCGGCCGCATTTATGATTCGATCACCGATACGATCGGCGATACGCCGCTTGTGCGTCTAAAAAAGATCGCCCGGGAAAAGGGCGTCAAGGCCAACCTTCTCGCCAAGCTCGAATTCTTCAATCCGATCGCCAGCGTGAAGGACCGTATCGGCGTCCACATGATCTCGGTCATGGAAGGCGCGGGCAAGATCGCGCCCGGCAAAACCACCCTCATCGAGCCGACCTCCGGCAACACCGGCATCGCACTTGCCTTTGTCGCGGCGGCGCGCGGCTACAAACTCATCCTGGTCATGCCGGAATCGATGTCGCTCGAACGCCGCAAGATGCTTGCCCTGCTCGGTGCCGAACTTGTCCTGACCCCGGCGGCGCAAGGGATGAAGGGGTCTATTGCCAAGGCACAGGAAATCGCCGACGCGACGCCCGGCGCCGTGATCCCGAAGCAGTTCGAAAACCCGGCCAACGTGGAAATCCACCGGCTGACGACAGCCGAGGAAATCTGGAACGATACCAAAGGCGAAGTCGATGTTTTTGTCTCCGCGGTCGGCACGGGCGGGACCATCACGGGAGTGGCGCAAGTCCTGAAGCCGCGCCGGCCGAATCTGAAAATCATCGCGGTTGAACCGGAGGATTCGCCGGTTCTCTCGGGCGGGCAAGCGGGGCCGCACAAGATTCAGGGAATCGGCGCCGGTTTCGTTCCCGCGATCCTCGACCAGTCGTTGATCGACGAAGTCCTTACCGTCGGCAATCAGACATCGTTCGACACGGCGCGGCTCGTCGCGCGCTTGGAGGGCATCCCAGTTGGAATATCGGCGGGCGCCGCCGTCGCCGCCGCGGTCGAAATAGGCCTGCGCCCGGAATTCGAAGGTAAAAACATCGTCGTTATTATACCGTCCTTCGCGGAACGCTATCTGTCGACGGCCTTGTTCGAAGGTTTTTGATCACGTTGGCGAAAGCTTCGCTTGATCGGGCATGCACCGGAACCTTTCTGGGGCGGCTGGTTTTGTGGAACATTAAGAGCGCTCCTATTATTGGCATGAATATTGCTTGTTATAAAAGGTTCAAAGAAGGAGATTTTCCCCATGGCAGAACTCATCCTGCTCGGTGCCGCCGCGATCGCGATCGCAGTGGCGGTCTCTGTGTCTGACACGCGCCGCTTCGCCCCCGTGCCCGCCCGGATGCGGAGGCGTCAACCATAGTTTCGCAGCGGCCAACGGCCAATTGACGCGGCGCAGCCGCTGCCGCGGGTGAAGCGCGGTGTTCTTGCCTTGCTCGTCCGCCGATGAATAAAGCTGGCGCACGGCGGTCATGGGATATGATCGAGCGACGACGAATATCCGTTTTCTGCAGCATGTGGATGATCCTACCACCAGCCGGCGTCCGTCATGGCATAGGTGTAGGTGATGCGGATCGAGCCAACTTTGTGTATCGTTGGCCATACGGAATCGACTTTTCCGAGATCGATGCTGAGCGTGTCGTCGTTGATCCAATGAAACTTTGGATATTCGTAATAGAGCCTATCGTGTTCGACCAATGTCGTCGTTTTTTCATCACCTCTAAGCTGCAACACGATGGAGTAATTGACAACTGTTCCAAATCCTGTACAGGCCCTAGGCCGGGTGGACGGATTTGATCAAGATGAAGCCGCAGACAAGGGCGGGGAATGAGGCATGGTTCCTTGCGATCTTCTCGCAGCGGAGCGCGATGCGTTTGAAGCGCTTGATCTCGCCCATCATTTGCTCGATTCGCGCCCGCGCCTTGTAGAGGACCTTTGCGAAGAACTTCTGCTTGCCGGTGGTGTTCGAGCGATAGGGGATGACCGGACAAATGCCGCGTTTACGCGCCGCCTCCCGGTTTGTCTTCGCATCATAGCCCTTGTCCGCGACAACGGCGCGGGGATCGACATCAGGGACCGAGGTCGAGGAGCACTTCGAAGTTGCGGCTGTCGCTCGCTTCGCCGCCGGTCAGATGGAAGCCGATCGGATAGCCGTCGAGATCGGTCTTGAGATGGATCTTGGTCGAGAAGCCTCCCCGGGAGCGCCCAAGCGCTTCGCCATCCTGCCCCCCTTTGCGCCGGCCGCCGACACATGCGCGCGGATGACGGTCGAGTTCGAACAACGGCACGAGATGCGCGCGCTCGCTCAAGGAGGCGAGCGCTTCGAAGAAAGTTTCGAACACGCCGCCGCGGCTCAAGCGCCAGAAGCGCTTCCAGATGCTGTTCCAAGAGCCGAACTCGGCCGGCAGCGCCCGCCACGCAATGTTGTGGACCGTGAAATAGGGCAAGGCTTCGAGCCCTTCGGCAAGCTCAGGACTTGCGGTCGTCCCGCCCCTTGTCCCCACGCCGCGAGCGGCAGGCATCGAGCACAAGCACCCAATCCTTTTCGGTCATCTTGGTCAGCATGGCCGACCCTCCAAAAGCCAGCCACCCATGAATCACCGGAAAAGTGATTTGGGAATCCCTTGACCTATATTTTCCGATATCCGTCCACACGAACTAACCCTATCCTATACTATCCTATACGGTCCGCTATTCATTCGCGACGCCTCTGCTGGAGGGAGGCTACGATATCCGCACGGTCCGTAAGCTTCTCGGCCATCTCGACGTAAAACGATCATGATTACCTATGTCCTGAACCGCGGCTCGTGGGACGTACGCAGCCCGATCGATGGGCCATGGGGTCGTCGTGGAGGTTCCTATGCGCGCGCCTCCAGGTCATCGGCTATGGAGACATGGCGCGAGGCCATCGCAGCGGCGTGATTTCGGCGACGGGAAAATTTCCGTATCAAATTTCCGCCAATGTGACAAAGCTCGCCATAGCCTTCAAACCTTGTTGCAAAACTTCTCACCTACTATCTCCCACGCCCCGCTCAATGTGGAGGCATCCAAATCCATAGCGGTGGTGGACCGGCGAATCTGACATCCTTTGTGATCGTTGCGTCGTCGACATTGTCTGGTTTGAGATAGATAAAATAGCTGTCATTGCGTTGGAATAACGCGTCCTGCGGGGTGCTTTCCGGGCTGATCAGCATATTGTTGGTGAAGCGCACGTGCATATAGTGCGGAAGCAACTCCGTGAACTTGTCCGCGCGCGCGTCCAAAATATATCGATAGAGCTGTTTGCCGGTGACCTTCAGAACGGAGGCCATCACCGCGGCGGCCGGCGTCAACGGCAGCTCCTGCCAATCGGAGCCAACCTGGATAAAGGCCTGTACATTCGGCGCCATCACATAGATCGGCTTGTCGCCCCCGGTGTTTTCGAGATAGATCGTCACTTCATAGTGGCGCTCGCCCAAGCTAGCGACGGAGGCGATTTCGCCCTTCAACGTTGCGGTCGCGAGTTCCTCCAGCGCGTCCAGACGCTGCTTCCGCTCGAGCGCCTGATGGCGCTGGAAGCGCGCCACGCCGTAGTTCCCGAGAAGCACCAGCGCAAAAATCAGGCCGCCAAAAACCAGCGCTCGGCCCGCAGCCGCCCAAAGATTCTCGCCAAGTCTATCGACCGCACGCGCGCCTTCCATAGACCTCACGATGTTAGCGGGGACCGTCAACTTTGTGGGGCCGAAGCGGCGCTCCGGCCGCGCCGGATGGAACGCGCCCTCGGGCAGATCCGTCGCGGTGAGCACGCCCTGCTTCATCTCGAATATACGGTCGGCGCGCTTGGCCAGCTCCAGATTGTGAGTCACGACGATCATGCTAAATGCTACTTCGCGGCGCAGCTCCTGCAAGAGCACAATGATGTCATTCTCGGTATCTTCGTCGAGATCGCTGGTGGGCTCATCGGCCAAGAGCAGGCGAGGCTTGTTGATGAGCGCACGCGCAATGACCACCCGTCTTTGTTCGCCGCCGGACATCTCGCCAGGGTAGGCTAACATCCTGTCTTCGAGTCCGACCCGCATCAGCAGATTTTGGGCACGCAGATAAGCGTCCTGCGCCGTCATGCTGCGTCCGAGCAGCGCTGGCAGGGCAACATTGTCCACGGCGCGGAGGCTGACGAGAAGGCTGAAGAATTGGAAAATGAACCCTAGGTGGCGGCAGCGGAGGTCGGCCAAAGCCTTCTCCGGCAGCGACCAGATATCTTCGCCTTCCAACAGCACTTGGCCCTCGCTGGGCTTCGTCAGCGCCCCGATCATCGCCAGAAGCGTCGACTTGCCGGAGCCTGACCGACCGACGATCGAGACGAATTCCCCCTGTTTGAGAGTCAGCTCGGCTTCGCTGACCGCTTCGTATCCGGCGCCGGCGCCATAGCGCTTTATAAGCCCGGAGGCGCGCAAGATCATCGCGCGGTCTCGGTCTGGATCATCAGGTAGGGCTCCTGCTGGCGCGCGCGCCAGGCGGGAACGAATGCGCCGACGATCCCGAGGCATGCGGCGAACACTATCGCGGCCACGGCCGCGAGCCAGATGACCCAGTCGGGAGGCCAAGCAAAAGGTACGCCGAGCGAGGCGAAGTAAAAGCCGAGCGAACGAGCAAAAGCAAGCACGAGCGAGAGACCGACACCAAGGCCGAGGAGGCCGCCGAGGCTGGTGATCAGCCCGGCCTCGATGAGGATGATGCTCATGATCTGCCCCGGCCGTGCGCCCATCGCCCGCAGGATACCGATCTCGCGGTAGCGCTCCTGGACAATTGCGGAAAACAGCAGCGTGACGAGAAATAGCAGCGCAAGCAACAACAGGCCGGCGAAGACCGCGATTCCCCAGAACAGGCTGCCGAGCGCCTGCCGAGATGTCGTGAAAACCGGATTGCCCGCAACGATCTTTAGTCCCGGGATTTGGCCGACCGCGAATTTCACCGACCCCGCGGAAGTTCCCGGCGAAAGTTGAAGCAGGAAGGCCGAGACCTCGCCGGGCGCAAGGTCAGGAAGGCAATTGATCGGTCCGGACGGCACAGCGTGGTGATGCGTCGCGAGTATTGCCAGCGGATCCACGCTTTGCGCCGGTGCGACGGGCTTTGCGGACGTTGGAACACCGGCCGCAACGGAGATTTTTTGCCGCGCGGCTATCAATGCATCCAGGGCCGGGAAGCTTAGGAAATAGGAGTCGTCGAATGGCCCGACGCCGGTATTTCCCAGTCGCGCCTCAATGATCATCGAGCGGCTGCAAATGTTCAAAACTTCGCCGGGCCTATTTTGGACTCGCTCGCCTGCAATCAAGCTCTGCGTTGTCAGTATGGGCCGCTGGCCTTCGGGGAGCCATGGCTGAACGGTAAAGTCCGCCGCCGGGTCGAAGGCGATCAGGTTGATGGGACGCCCTTCGACCTCGGCGCGAACAATTCTCTGCGGCGCCACCTGCGCGATTCCGGGGATAGTCTGCAATTTCTGACCCAACGCGGCGTCGAATTCCTGATCTGTCGGCTGCACGGTCAGGAGAGTGCTGGTAATGTTTACCAGCGTGCCGACAGGGACGACCACAAGATCGGCGCCCATACGGGAGAAACTTGTCGTGATGCCGTTACGCAGCGCCCAGCCGGTGACAAAAGCGGCAAAACCAACGCCGACGGCCATCGTGACCGAGAGGCCAAGGAATAGCGTTCGCAATCGGCGCCTGCCAACATTCTGAGCGGCGAGGCGCAACAGCAAAAAAAGGCTTCGATGGTCCGCCGGCATAGTGTTCGCCTATTCGAGATTCGCCCACTGTTCCTATGGCGCGTTCACGTAGGAATGGGATCCCGAATTTCGCCGAGCCAATTTGGGTGAAAGTGGACACCCCTCAAGCCGCGTTATCCTTATTGGTCGCGGAAACAGGCGAGGTGGAAAGAACGCTTGGCCGGTTCGCCACCTACGTCATATGTGCACACCCGCATTTTCAGTGGGTCCTCGAGCAGACCGACCGTGCAAAATCCCGGCTCGACCGGCTCAAACGCAACGCTGCCAATGACGCAGGAGAAATTGGTCTTCGCCGACCCTTGGAGCGGGATCTTCCAGGTGATGACATATTCGTTCGCGCCTTTGAGCTCGCAACTATCGATCAGGTAGCCGCGCACAACGGAACCGTCGGCGTTGATGACGCAAGCCAAGCGCTGTTCGAAATTTGCCACGTCACATTCTCCTCGACGAGGGATTTAGGGTCAGACCGTCGTGCAGCGGCTGTGGATCAGTTCCTGGTTGTTGCGAGGGACGACCACGCAGTCGTGGTGACCGCCGAAGTTCGGCATGTAGCCGACAGGCTCCAGGGTATCCTGCGTGAATACGAATGTGCCGCCTTCCAACCTTTGGAAGCCGCTGAAAATTTGCAGGACGTACTTTCCGTCATAGGTAACGTGCATTGTTTGGCAGTCGACGCCGACGTTCTCGAAGCGCTTGATCGTCGTCCAGGTGGCAGTATCGACGACAACTATGGCGCTTTTCGCCGGTTTCTGGTGCAGCTCGGAGACAAACATTTTTGAGCCGTCCATTGAGTACGTGATGTGGAACGGGCTTGGCGTGGACCCGACCCAATGGGAGTCCTTGAAATCCGTGATTCGCGTCCACTTTCGCGGGTCGGGATCGGCACAGTTAAACACACCCATGCTGTTTTGCCGGGTATTGTTGGTCATGGTGAACCACTTGCCGTTCGGGCCAAAACCGCACTCGTGGCCCGAGGTCGCCACCGTGTCTAGCTTGATCTCCCAGATGCCGTCGCTGACCTTCCTCACGGGAATATTACTTTCCGGCGTTCCGGCAGGCGAGGAAATGCAGGCGATTGGCTCCATGCTTGCGCGGTTGATCACGACGCCGACGGCGAACATGCGCAGGGTAACAAGCGAGAGAGGATGGATTGGATGGTGCACGCAATTGTCCGATCCCGTGAGGCTGCGGACTGCGTCGCCCGGCAGCTGGCCCGTATAGACGAGATATTCGCCCATCGGCACCATCTCCCAGTCGAGTTTGTTGCCCTTGGTGCCGCGGTAATCGTAGAGGCCCGTCTCCGGCGCCATCACGAGCTTGGTGATCCGGACTTTGCCGCCCTTGAACCAGTTGTCCTCGAGAGCGCCGTCCGTTTCGTTCCCGTACCAATCGAAGCGGAAGGCCGCTATGACCTTTGTCTTCTGGGGCCCGGTAGCTCGAGTGAAAAACGCCACGACATCTTTCTGTCCATCCGAGGCCGAAAAGCCCGAAGCATCGGGGAAAATGACCGTGTGAACGCCGACGCCGATTCCCGTCGTCTCCGCGATGTTCTCCAAGAGGTTCATCTGCTGACCGTCAAAGCCGACGCGATAGATCTGGTTGCCTTGGCCCCAGATCGGGTCGAGCATGCCGTGTTCCCTGATCTCAGTCGGTATGCCGTAGATTAGCACGTTTTGACCGCCCTGCGTCGAGTTCACGAATTCGAAGCCTATGCGCGGGTCAGGCGACGGGAAAGCCGCGAGGTGATGCGCGATCGGACAGCTGTCGCCATAGTTCCAATATTCGATCCAGGCCAGCGTCTTGCCGGTGGCGAGGTCCTGCACCTGCGCGCCGCCGCCGAGCTTGGTCGGCGTCAACCAGAGGTAATCGCCCAATTCCATGAAATGGGACGTGGCCCCATCAATCTGCTCGGCAGGCCCAGCGGCGGCGTCCGAAGATCCCAAAAGGCGCGAAAAGAAGCCTCCCGCATTGACCGAGCTCCCGCCGAGAATCGTGCCGATGATTCCACCGGAGGCAGCCTGTAGTATCTTGCGCCGGTTCACCGGGCCATGCTGATTGAACAGCCGAGCAACATATGGAGCGGCAACGCCTTCTAACTTTTGGCCAGATGTCTCATTCCCTGAAGGGGGTTTCGGATCTGAAGCCATGTTTACCACTCCCTCGGTATGTTGCGTCTATGGTGGTCCGATCATTTTGTGAATTGTCCTATTATTCGTCCTGATGTCAAGCCAAACGGAGGCGTCGCGCCGATCGCAATGTTCGCCGCGCCACGATCAAATCCGCACATGCGGACTCTGCGTATTCTGACTTTGCCCGATGAACGATGCGGCGCCGAAAAATCTGATCACGTTGTGGCCGCCGCAAGCGCGCGTGACGCGACAGCGACGTCAATGATGCGACAGTGGTAACGATCTCGGGTCTTGGCGCCAGCCCTCGCAGCTTGATTCAAGCCTTCGCGGCTCGATATTGTGCAAAGTGTTGTTTGATGATCTGTTGCATCGTACTAAACTCACTTTCAGTGTGCCAGATATTTCAGTGAGTTGAGTTGGAGTTTCGGGGACAGGAGTTGGGTGAGGAAAGCGCTTATTTGGGGAGGATTTGCGGCGGCGAAGATTTTCCGCAACGCGGATAGGCCGAGGGCAAACAGCGACCACGCCCGGCGGCCGTGTTTTTTGATGGGGATTGACCGCCGCCGCGCCGCCGCCACACCTGTTTTAACGGAAAGTGCCACGGCCAAAGCCAGCAACGCCAAGAGGGTGGACAGCTTATCGGCGTTGGTCAGATGCGTGTCCTCCAGATTGAAGCCCTTGGTTTTCAGGTTGCCAAACATGGTTTCGATGGTCCATCGCTGGCGATAGCGGGCCAGCGCATGATGCGGCTTGCTGGAACAGGCCAGCGCCAAAAGTTCGCCCGAGGCGATCCGCATGATCGCGAGCCGTATGGGTGGCGACGGCGCCTGCCCGTTTTGCCCAAGCCGGCAAGCGCCTTTGAGGATCGTTTTCTGGCCTTTGTTCAGATGCCGCGCAATGTTGGCGATCGTCCATGTCTCGTAGCCCTCGCGCACGACATGTTGGTTCTCGCGCAGCCGCAGAATGAACGGGATCTTCGCCTCATGCAGGTAAGCCATCCATACGTCGCCAATGAACTCGCGGTCGCCCATGAGCGAGGCGATCTTCAGGTCTGGAAACACAGCACGCAGACGATCCAGAAGACCGGTTCTCTCAAGTGTGTTCGAGTTCCCCGCCTTTGGCAGCAGCGTCCATATCAGAGGTATCCCCATGCCGTTCCAGATCACCGAAACCATCAGGATGTTGATCGTCGTTTTACCGAACTCCCAGTTGGTCCGATCCACGGCCAGAACCCAAGGCTTGCCGGAAAGTCCCAAAAGATCGACGACCACGCACGCGGCCGCCGCGCCGTCCAGTTTGACATGCTGGAAAAATCGATAGAACCGCCGCCGCACGGAATCTGTTTGCGCCGGGCTCGCGACATACGCCGCCAACCGCCACAGGCAGATCGTGCCTTGCTGCATGATCAATAGCGCCAGCCACGCCAGCGTCTCACGCCTTGTGTTCGACAATTTGATGTGATTTTCTACGGCCTTGGATAGGGCATTCGAGAATAATGGTTGCATCTAGGCGATCCTTCTCTTGCCGAAAAGAATCGCCTTTATGAATCATCTCAATGCCTTATCCAACCGCGTCTAGTACCGGGGATCTGTTGATTCACTTTGATGTCGCCGGTGTGAACTCGTCACAAGAGCGCATAGCCCACAGAAACCTGATGGGAGCCTTGCCAAATGTCCAAACGCAGCGACCCGTCAATGAGCCGCACTGGTCAGGCCTCTCGCGGCGGCCCCGAAGCGCGCTGTCCCAAAGCAACTGCCGACATCGGCGTGGTGGGAGCCTTGTCTATTGGCATTGGCGGCATCATCGGCGGCGGCTTTTTCGCAACCTTCGGGCTCGCGGTCGTGGGCGCCCGCGGCTCGACCTATCTGTCCTTTTTACTTGGGGGCGTCTTGGCGTTGCTGACGGCTTATTCCTATGTTCGCCTTACTCTTCGCTATACCGAGCCAGGCGGAACCGTTGGGTTTGTGAGACGTGCTTTCGGCCGGTCGCTGCTACCGGCAAGCATCAATGTTCTGCTGATCTATAGCTATATCGCGATCATGGCAGTCTACGCGCATGCGTTAGAGCCTGTCTCAAAAGGGTATTGCACGCGGGATGGTTGCATGATTCACCGCATCATTTGCAACTGATGCGGTGATTCGCGATGTGGACGAAAGAGCAGCGAGCGATCTATTGGCGTGACGAAGATCGCTATCCGAGCAATTTGACGGATGCGGAATGGGAGCGGCTGAAGCCTTTGATTCCCGAAGCCTTGCCTGGCGGGCGGCCACGCAAGACCGATATGCGGGCGGCGATGAACGCGATCTTCTACCTGCTTCGCACGGGCTGCCCTTGGCGCTATCTGCCGCGCGACGAATTTCCGCCGCGCTCGACGGTCTACAATATTTTCCGCAAGTTCCAGAAGGACGGCGTGTGGGAGGCCATCTGGGAAGAGCTGCACATGACTTTGCGCGAGCAACTCGGGCGAGAGGCGAGCCCCACGGCAGCTGTCATCGACAGCCAGACGCTGAAGGCGGCGGAAAAGGGGGCGGTTTTGATGGCGAGGTAGGTTATGATGCCGGTAAGAAGGTCAAGGGACGCAAAATTCACGCCCTTGTCGATACCGAAGGCCTGCCGCTACGGGCCATCGTTCATTCCGCAGGCATCCAGGACCGCGACGGTGCAACGCTTGTCCTCGACAAGATCCGCAACCGCTTTCCCTGGTTCGAACTGGTCTGGGCGGACAATGGCTACAACGCGTGGCAAGTCGAAGCCGCCGTTGCCAAAGTTCCGGTGCTGCACCTCGAAATCGTCAAGCGCGGTGACGACCTGAAGGGCTTTGTCGTCTTGCCGCGCCGCTGGGTCGTCGAGCGGACTTTCTCTTGGTTCGGCCGGAATCGCCGCATCGCCAAGGATTACGAAAATCTCGGCCTAACCCTCGCCGCCTTCGTCACACTGGCCTGCATCCAGATCGCGGTCAGACAACTCGCGCGATAGTTGTCTTTTGAGTCAGGCTCTTAGCGGCTTATTCCGCGGGCTACATAGCGCCGGGACGCCGCGAGTTCTGGCTCCACGTCTTCGCATCGAGCGCGATCATTTTGCTCGGCGTCATCAATTTTGCTGGCGCCGCCCTGATGGCGAAATTCGAGGATTTCTTCAATATAGGCAAACTCGGCGTCCTTTTTCTGTTCATCGCGGCAGGCTTTTTATTGGGCCATCCCGACTGGCAGCGATTGGGCAGGGCCGATTGGGTGGGAACGACGACGATTGTTTCAAGCGGCATCGTGGTGTTCCTGGCCTACGAAGGATTTGAACTCATCGCGAACGCTTCCGGCCGCATCAAGAACCCGCGCTGGACACTTCCAATCGCCTATTATGGCAGCATCCTCGCGGCTATCGTCGTTTACGTGCTTGCGATCATTGTCGCCATTGGACATATGCCCTTTGAGGCGATGAAGGAGGCCCAAAGCTTCGCTCTCTCTGCGACCGCGCAACAATTCATGGGATCGTTTGGCTTCGGGCTTATGGCGCTAGGAGCCGTTCTGGCGTCGGCCTCTGCAATCAACGCAGATTTTTTTGGGGCGGCGAAGTTGCCCGTCATGCTCGCCGAGCACGGAGAAATGCCGCCTCGTTTTGCGGGCGTCATTTCTGGCAAACACGTCGCGAGCATGCTGTTCATCGGAATCATTGCGTTGCTCGCGGTCAATTTTCTGAATCTGCACGCGCTATCGGCGGCGACCAGTGGTGGCTTCCTAGTTGTATATGCGGCTGTAAATCTTGCGAATGTGAAGCTTGGTAGCGAGACCAACAGCTGGCGATGGCTCTCGCTACTCGCCGCTTTGGTGTGCATCATTGCGTTGGCGATCACGCTGTACGATTTCGCCGCCAATCCGCAAACACGGATTTCAGCAGTCGCCATTGTCGCGATCGTCGTTCTTTCCGGGGTGACTGAAAAAGCGGTTCGCACGATCTGGCCAGATCCGCCCGTGCTCGAACCGACAGATGTCCAGCGTCAGCACCTATGAGACGGTTTTGGCGGGTTGAAAGAAGTGAGGATTATTGGCCTGAGGCCGTTCGCGCCTGGTAGGAGCGCGTTGGTCTCCCAATACTTGCTGAACATTACACCGTGCGCCTGCGGGAAAGAGATGGGGCCAAATCCGCTTATAATGCAGGCATGAGGCAAGAGTCCATCGTCCGCTTTCATACAGAAGTGGGGGTGATGATCGATGATATAGCGACGCTCCTGACCCATGCTGCAGCTACGAACGTCGTCAAACTGTATGGACGTCTTTACACACTTCAAATCGTTCGGCTGGCTGGCTTTTCTGATCTCAGACCTTTCCCGCGCGTATCAGAAACAGATCGAGCCAATTTCCGCCTGGATGACTTCTTCGTAATGTTTAGGCAGATAGACCAACGTTTACGTGACCGGAAGTCATGGTCGATCTTCAGTAGCTGATTTGGTCCGTCCCGCGTCGGCCCACGCTTGTCCGCTTCGGGTCAAACCGAGACGAACGACCACGTCAGCGATACGTCGGCTCTTCATCCAACTTCTGAACAATCTGCGCAATCCCGGCCATGAAGCGCGTGATCCGGATTCTGGGCGTCGCCGGATTGATGGCCGCCATGCGTGCCTGAGGCGCGTCTTGACGCGCCCAAATCAGCTCGTGTAGATGATCTCAGTACATCATCTGATGCTCGCAGGGCTCGATTCTCGAATTTCGCCGCGCCGGTCCGCCAAATCCTCGCCGGTATCACCGCGCACGTAATCGGGGCGCCAATCGCGCGCGTTTTCACACAGCCTGGGTCGGAAGCGGAAGTTGCGGTAGATATCGAAGTTCCGCGCATGACGCGCCATCGATCAGGACAGGATCGTGCCGCTCCCGTTCTTGTAGCCCGAATCGGTTCCGTAGAAGTTTGACTGACCGGTCAGATACTGGCCGCAACGCAGCCATGAAACCAGAAATCGAAGTCTGGATCGTAGGGGCGGGGACGCAAGGTTAGATCCAAGTAGGCAAATAAATGCCTTATCTGGCATCGACGAGGACGCCCCGGACAAATATACGCACCGCTTCGCGGGCGCGGCGATCAAGCGTTTCGGGCTCCATCTGAACGCCGAACAAGACCATTCGTGAAATCCTGCCAAGCACGATGCTGAGGAACAGATCCGCGGCGAGCGCCATATCGTCGATGGCGTAGCGATGCGCGGCGGAAAACTGAATGAGGATCGTCTCAATGAGCCGGGTCTGCCGGTTCAAGCCTTCCTCGACGGCGAGCTTGCCGAGTTCAGGAAAACGCTCCCCTTGCGCCGCGAGAATGCGGCCCAAAGCGATCGATGAAGGCGCCACGGCGAGGTCGATGAAGCGGCGCGCCAGGATCAAAAGTGTCTCCTCGAGGCTCTTGCCGCCGAGGCCCTTTGCGAATTCCGCCTCCAGCGGACCATAGATCAAAAGGATGCGCCGGCGCAGAACGTCGGCGAACAATTGGCTCTTGTCGGCATAGCGCGCATAAAGCGTCGCCTTCCCAATCATGGCGGCTTCGGCCAGGCGTTCCATCGACGTCGCGTCGAAGCCATGCTGCATGAACATTTCTGCCGCAATTTCGAGCAAGCGTTCGTCCCGCAGCGCTGCCGCCGCCTTGGTCGGACGTCCCCCGCGCGGATGTGCCTCGGCCGCGGTCCGTTCAGCACGCGCAGAGTTAGAGTTGGTTCGCATCGGTGTTTCAAAATCCCAGCTTGACGGACGCCTGTCAAAAGTTTAGAACGATACCGTTCCGTTCCATTATGGCCGATCCATGGACCCCTCCGCAAGTTCTATTACAAGCCCCCTCGTCCCGTCGCGCGAAAACGCCTCCACGATCAGCAGCGAGGCCATCGTTCGGCGTCTGCGCGGAGAGGCACCGGCCGCTGTTCCGCTGAGTCCACCGAGAAAGGCCGATACCGCCGCCGGCGCTGAAAAGACGCCCTCTCGATCCCTTCGCAAGCAGGCCTTTCTGAGCGTTGCGCTCCTGCTCGCGCTTGGAGGTGGTGGCCGCTTTGGTTGGCATTGGTGGACGCACGGCCGCTTCGAGGAGACGACTGACAATGCCTTCCTGGAGGCCGACAAAGTCGTGGTGGCGCCGAAGGTCGGCGGCTTTGTCGCTCAGGTTTTCGTCGCCGACAATCAGCCGGTGAAAGCCGGTCAGGTTCTCGCGCAAATCGACGATCGCGACTATCGGTTCGCTTTTCTGCAGTCACAGGCCGACCTCGACAAGGCGCGCGCGAGTCTTGACGGCGTCGCATCCGCGCTGATTCAGCAGCAGGCGAAGATTGAGGAAGCCAAGGCGGATGTCGCCAATTCTACGGCGGCTCTCGACTTCGCAACGGAAGAGGAGACGCGCTACAGCAGTCTTCTGCAGCGCGGCGCGGGGACGGTCCAGCGGTCGCATCAGGCGTCGTCCGATCTTTTGCAGAAGCAGGCCACGCTCGACAAGGCGAAGGCGGCCTATGATGCCGCACAGAAACAAACGGAAGGTCTGCGCTCGCTCGAGGCTGCGGCGCGCGCCACCTTGCAGCGCTCCGAGATCACTCTCGAACAAGCGAAGCTCAATCTCGAATATACGTCGATCAGCGCGCCGATCGACGGTGTCGTCGGCGACAGGGCCTTGCGCAAAGGGCAACTCGTTCAGCCCGGCTCCAATCTCCTGACCCTCGTGCCGATGGGCGACGCAATCTATCTCGTCGCCAACTTCAAGGAGACACAAGTTGGCGCGATGGGCGAGGGACAGGCTGTGACCTTCACCGTCGACGCGTTCGGCGATCATGTCTTTCACGGCCGCATCGACAGCTTCGCGCCGGGGACCGGCGCGCAATTCGCCTTGTTGCCGCCAGAAAACGCCACCGGCAATTTCACCAAGATCGTCCAGCGCGTTCCGGTCAAAATCGTTCTCGACGACGGCGACCCTCTGATCCAACGGCTGCGGCCGGGCCTGTCGGCCGAGGCGATCGTTGACACGCGAGGCCGGCCCGATCAGGGCCCGTCCAAGACCATCACGCTCGGCGCCTTGAAAGCGGAAGATGCACAGCCCTAAGGAAAAGGCTGGTCTCAGCGATTGGCTCGCGGTCGCCGGCGCCATTCTCGGCGCCTTCACCGCAATCCTCGATATCCAGATCACCAACTCGTCGCTGGCCAATATCGAAGGCGCGATCGGCGCGTCGACGGAACAAGGCAGCTGGATCTCGACCGCTTATCTGATGGCGGAGATCATCGTGATCCCGCTGACCGGCTGGCTCGGATCGATCTTCGGCCTTCGGCGCTACCTTTCGGTCAACACGGGACTCTTCGTCGGCTTTTCGATCGCCTGCGCGTTTTCGACGTCGCTGACGCAACTGATCCTATTCCGGGCCGGGCAGGGCTTTACCGGAGGCGTCCTCATTCCGACCGCGATCACCATTGTCCGCACCCGCCTGCCGAAGTCACAGCAGGGATTGGGCATCACCTTGTTCGGCCTGACGGCGACCTTTGCTCCCGCCATCGGACCGACGGTCGGCGGCTGGCTGACCGACAATTTCTCCTGGCATTATATTTTCTACCTGAACCTCATTCCGGGTCCGATCGCCGCCATCATTCAGCTCACTGCCTTGCCCAAACAGGCGACCCGATGGGCCGAGCTGCCGAACGGCGATTGGCTCGGCATCGGCGCCATGGCGGCAGGCCTCTCCAGCCTAACTTTCGTGCTTGAGGAAGGCCAGCGGAAGGAATGGTTCGAAGTTCGAGCACGATCAACCGATTGTCGATCGTCGCGGCGGTCGGCGTCGCCGCCTTCATTCTGCGCGAACTGACGGCGGCGAAACCGTTCATCAACCTGCGCGTGCTCGGCAACAGAACGATCGGCGCCTCCTGCGCGCTGATGACGGTGCTCGGCGCCGTTTCGCTCGGCTCAACTTATGTGATCCCGCTGTATTGCGCGCAGATCCAAGGGTATAACGCCGAGCAGATCGGCTATGTCGTGATGTGGAGCGGCCTGCCGCAGCTTGTGCTGTTTCCGGCCATGCCCTTCCTGATGAAGCGGTTCGATCCCCGCATTCTCGTCGTCATCGGCACGCTGCTTTTTGCGTCGAGCTGCTTCATCAACGTAAATCTGACTCATGACGTTGGCATGGATCAACTGATCGTGCCGCAGCTTCTACGCGCCGCCGGTCAGCCGCTGTTTGCAATCCCGTTGTCGCAGCTCTCGACCGCCAATCTTGCCCCCCGTGATACGGCCGACGCCTCGGCCTTGTCGAACATGATGCGCAACCTCGGCGGATCGGTCGGCATCGCTCTGCTTTCGACGGTGATTGACCGGCGCGAACATTTTCACTTCTCGATCCTCGCCGAATCGATGACGCAAAACGCCGCGCGGACCCAGGAGCGGATTGCCATGCTAATGGCGCAAGCGCGCGGCGCGATCGCGGATCCCGCGATCGCCAAGACGCAGGCGCTGATGTCGATCGCTGCCGGGGTTCGGCGAGAGGCCTATGTGTCGGCGTATTCCGATGCATTCTGGATCGTCGGCGTCGGTTTAATCATCAGCCTTTGCGCCATCGTCCTGCTACGAAAACCGAGGCCGTCCAAAGGTTCGGTCGAGGCGCATTAATGCGAATCAGCCCGGAAGCAGAAATTCAAACTGATGGGGTGGATGGCCCCCTCACGGCAACTTCGTGCCAAGAATGGTGATCGTCGCAGATCACCAGCAAAAGGAGCCATCCATGGGCGAGATTGCCATCGGTATCGACATTGCGAAGCATGTTTTCCAGCTGCACGGGGTTGACGCTGCCGGAAAAGTTGTTGTGTGCCGGCGCTTGCGCCGGGCCCAGGTCGCAACCTTTTTTGCTGCCCTACCGCCCTGTCTGGTGGGGATGGAAGCATGCGCGACCGCGCACTTTTGGGCGCGTGAGATCGCCGCATTTGGACATGACGTGCGCCTGATGCCGCCCGGCTCCGTCAAACCCTCCGTGAAGCGCAACAAACACGATGCGGCCGATGCCGAAGCCGTTTGCGAGGCCGTGCGGCGGCCTTCGATGCGCTTCGTGCCGGTCAAGACCCCAGCGAGCCAGGCGGCGCTCGTCGCGCCCAGCGTCCGCGATCTTCTGGTCCGGCAACGAACGATGCTTGTCAATGCGTTGCGGGGCCACTTGGCCGAGTTCGGCATCGTCGCATCGCGTGGCCTCAACAAGGTCAAGGATCTGGTGGCGGTGATTGCCGATGAGAAGGATGGGCGCCTCCCCGCGAGCGCCCGCGGCGCGCTGCGGCTTCTCGCTGCGGAGCTCGGCCCGCGATCGGCCGCCGGATCGTGATGATCGAAACCAAGATCGTTGCTCGGATGAGAACCGATTTGGTCGCCCGGCGGCTCGCCACCATTCCCGGGATCGGCCCGATGATCGCCACGCGGATTGTGGCTGTGGTTCCGGACCCTTCGGTCTTCCGGTCGGGCCGCGACTTTGCCGCCTGGATCGGGCTCGTGCCGCGGCAGAACCCGTCAGGCGGCAAGAGCCGTCTTTGCGGCATTTCCAAACGCGGCAACGGCGATCTCCGGCGCCTGCTGGTTGGCGGCGCCATGGCGGCCATGTTCCGCGCGAAAGTCCTGCGCACCGACCCCTGGCTTTGTCGGCTGCGAAGCCGCAAGCCGACGATGGTTGCCGCGGTGGCGCTGGCCAACAAGATCGCACGTTGCGTGTGGGCCGTTCTGCGGCGCGGCGAAGCCTGGCGGCCGACGGCGGGATCTTCGCGACCGCACGAGCCTGCCGCCATGCTCGCCGGCGTCAAGACCACGCCGCCTTCGGCGGTGGCCTTCGGCCAGTCTTGACCCCGGCTGCGCGCGGCGCCACCGATGCGCTAGGCCGGGACGGAGAAACGGTCTCTCGGTCAAACCGAGAAACTTATGTTTGCGAGGGCAAAACGAGCAGATGGATGTGACGGACAATCGGTCGATCCGACGGAACGAGCCGAACCTGAAGTGTCTCAAGGGACTTCGATCCCGGCAAACTGATCAGGCCTCGCTCCGCGGACTCCATCGTGGCCAGCGGCCATGGTGCCGCGTCAACAGGCCGGACACATGACCGCAAGCGACCACGTCCTTCCCGTCGCGCTACGAAAGTCCTTGCAAACCGGGGGCCATCCACACATGAGGTACTGCCTGAAAGTTGGCGGCTTTTGCGAAGAGTGATTCTAGGATTCCGACTCGGGAGCCTTGAATGAAGCGGCTTTATTGATTGGCTGAGCGACCCCGTATGGCAAGCTCGCCCGCAACTTTCCCGCTGACCTGTGTCTCGTTACCGCGCTCTGCTGCGATCGCACGTCAAGACGATACCCACAGCCGGTCAGCTCAGTATGGATAGGGCCCGCCGAACGGAAACGGGGGCGGCTCATCGTCATCACCAGCCGGGCCGTAATAGCCGCCGAAGAACGGCGTTCCTACTCCATCGACGGGGTTGAAGACGCCGTAGCGATAGCCCTGAGTCGCCGGAATCCAGTCATTGTAGCGCACGGCGGCGGCGATCGCGAAGAGCACGGGGTTTTGCCACGGCGGGCGCCGGTGGCGCAGGCGATAGCGCCAATGCGATAGCGGATTGGCAGCGCATAAAAGCCGAGCCCGCTGTCGGGATCGCCGACGGGGGCAACAAAGCGGGTCCTGCGACCTCCAAAAACGCCGTGCGCGCGAAGCCCATAGAGATGCCGGCCTCCATGCCCGAGGCTGCGGATAAAGCTGCGGTGAAGCGTGCCGCTGACGTGCCTACGATGGATAGTTCCTTTGGACGGCGAGCGTGCCTGTGCGGCTGCGCCTGGCGCAAATGCGAAGGTCACGACGATTGCAAGAAACCATGCCGTCCAGCCCCGACGCATTGCCCTGATCGCCCGACATCTGCGCTTCTAAGCGACATCCCACAGTGAACGGGTAATCCGCCGCAGCAGCGTTCAACCACGCGGCTTGAGCTGAATTGTCCTAAACATTACTGTCAACTGCTATGGTCAAAAGCAGCATGGCAACGATGGACAGTTGCACCGAACCAAGGATCGCCCCTTCTTTTTTCCGGGCGGCGTCGTCATGCACAAGGAATATAGCCCAGGCTGACGCGACTATGCTGAGAAGAGCGATCAGGAGACTGGTCATGCGGCGAAAGGCCTTTGCGCTCTTGCGTCATCAGCGTAGCGGGAAATAGGTTTATCGCCGTTGAAATAAAGATCGCGTTCAACCGGGAGGCGATGGTTCCGCATGCTGGCCAGATCGGAAAGGCTGACGCAACCAATTTCCGGAGTGCCCAAGCCGAGGTCGCAAGGCACCGTCGCGATTTGTGTTGGAATTGATTTTGGCGCGATCTCCAGCGTGACGAGATTACCTGATCATGCGGCGAGGTCAATCGGCCGATCGGAAAGCTTCTCGGCGAGGCTCTGCCAGCCATCGACTTTGCGCATCGCGATCTGACCTGAAGCGAGCAATGCCCAGAACAACATCGCCGCGGTTTCCGCCGAGGGCAGCACGCTCTGGGTCTTGATCCGCCGTTTGAACTCTTCGTGCAATCGCTCGATCGCATTCGATGTCCGGATCGATTTCCACTGGCTTTTCGGGAACCGTGTGAAAGTGAAGAGCTTGTCGCCTGCTTCCTCCAGGCTGGCGGCGACGGCGTGGCATTTCAGCCGCCATTTGCGGATGAACGCCTTACGCTTCGCCTCGATCTCCGGCTTCGAGGCGGCGTAGATCATATCATTGTAATCGGCGGAGACTTCTTCGTGCAGCCGGCCGGGCGCATGGGCGAGAAGATTTCGGTGTTTATGCACCGTACAGCGCTGGACTGGCGTGTCGCTCCAGAGCGCGGCAAGAGCTTTTTCGAGGCCAGGCGCGCCATCGACGATGACAAGTTCTGGCGTCTTCAGGCCGCGGTTAACCAGATCATCGAGGAGCGTCCGCCAGGCGGCTTCACTCTCTCCGCCCATGTTCTTGACCGCGAGCAGTACCTTCTGACCGTCCTGCCTGACGCCGAGGGCAACAAGCAAGGGAGATCGACGTAGATTTCTTGTCGAGCCGGACGCGCACGGACGTGCCGTCGAGGGTCAACCGGATGATCGGCTCGTCCTTCAGGGAGCGCGCGTTCCAGGCATCCCAATCGCCCTTCACCTTGCGCCAAACTCGGCTGACCGTATCCTTGCCCACGGCGCCGCCGAACAAGGCCGCGAGTGCCCTTCGCACCCGGCGCGTGTTGGTTCCGGCAAGATAGGCACCGGCGATCAGCGCGGCGGCCTTTTTGGTGCGCCGCTGATAGGCCGGGATGGTCCTGTTCTTCCACTCGCCCGTCTTGCCGTCCGATGTTTCCAGACGAGCTCGCGGGACATGCATCGTCACCGGCCCGAAGGTTCCCATCAGCTGG
Source organism: uncultured Alphaproteobacteria bacterium (assembly GCA_963706215.1). GTDB lineage: Bacteria > Pseudomonadota > Alphaproteobacteria > Rhizobiales > Beijerinckiaceae > Methylocapsa. Next base: position 3,593,529 of record OY970154.1, read on the forward strand.
CGCTCACGATGGCCGTGCCGATGGCCAGTCCTCACAACCGGCCGGCCGCTCTCGGCAACCCGAGGCCGTTCATACCGGTCTCGCCCAAGCGTCGAGTTCCGCTTCCAGGAGTTCCTCGATGAAGCCGCGAATGCGGGTCCGCACCCCGGCTTCCAAGGGATCGAACCAATCGTCCCCAAGGAAAAGCGTTCCTTCGGCTGCCTCCGCCGGCGACTTTATGGTATCCGTTTTCATGGCGTGATCTCCATCGGCGCGCTAACGCCAATTCGCTTTGTTGAAACAACGCGGAGATTACGCCCCCTTCAAATTCCAACCACTTCCGCGACGGCACCTCCGCCGTTCAGCTTTGCGAGAATGTCTTACAGATCCGGGTACTCCGCAATCAGGTTCTGGCGGTAACAAGTCTCGGAGACGATTGATAGCGCCTCCTTGAATACCGATCGGTCAAACAGCTGCTCGCCCGGTGCTGGAGGTTCACCGCGCTCGAGGCGGCTGATCTCTTTGTCCCTCAAGGAAGTCAAGAGGTGGATCAACTCGCAGGCCGCTGTCTTTCCAGCTCCATCAGCGCACCGGACCGCCGTGCTCGTGACGACGCGACCACGGCTCTCTTTCGAGTGAATAAATAATTGAACGATAGGGCGAGTTCGGCCGTAAAATTGATCGCGGGACATTCCCTGAACATTTAGGTTTGGAGATTCACGGCTGCCGGAGAGCGACAGCCTCGGCGTGTGCAAAAAAATTAAGGCGGCGAAGATCGTCGATCTTGGTCCACGCGCCGTCCAGAAGTTCGGCGCCGTGAACCACGAGCGCGAGGCATTGCGCACGGCTGACCGCGACATTGAAGCGATTCGGGTTGAACAGGAATTCCGTGCCGCGCGGCGCCTCCACGCCCTTTGAAGTCGTCATGGAGACAATGACGACGGCGGCCTCCTGTCCCTGGAATTTGTCGACCGTGCCGATCTGCGCGCCTTCCGGCAGGAGCTGCTTAAGGAGGTTCACTTGCAGATTATAGGGAGCGACGATCAAAATATCCTCAAGCGTCACCGGCAATTCCCTTCCACCGCGAAGCACCTTGTGCGTTTGAAGCTCGGCGACAAGCCGGACGATGGCTTCCGCCTCGGCACGGCTCGACTGCGTGCAACCGTCATGCGCGACCGGGACAAAGGAAAATCCGGCGGGCCGGAGCGCGGTGTGCGCGCCGGCGCGAAACATAAGATGTCGCTCTGCGGTTGATGGATGGGCCTCAAGACGGCCGTCGTAAATCGCTTCGGAAATGAAGGCGCAGAGCGTGGGGTGCAGGCGGCGGGTCTCATTGAGAAGAATGCCGCGGTCCGCCGGCACGGTCGCCTTCTCCTCCAGGAGGTATTCAAGGCTGGACAGGCCCGTTTCGCCCGGATGCGCGCCCTGCACCGGCTGCGGCAATTGCATTTGGTCGCCGACGAGAACGATGTTCGCGGCTGCGCCCGCCATGGCGACGAGATTGCCAAGCGATACCTGTCCCGCTTCATCGACGAACAGATAGTCAAAGGTCCCGCGCGGGTCTTCGCGGCAGAAATGAAACACCGTGCCAGCGACAAGCCGGTGCTGCGGCGAGGCGTCTTTCGAATCGAAAATCGTCGTGATGTTGAGGCTGTTGAATTCTGATTCGGGATCGTCCTTGTTGCCTTTCTTGGCACCGTTGAAACGGAAGCCGGACGCTTTTGCGCGTTTCTCGACTTCGAGAAGCAGCTTGTTGATCGCCTTGTGCGCGTTTGAGGAGACGCCGACGCGCTTGCCAGCGTGCAGCAGCGCAACGATGGCCTGGGCGGCCATGTAGGTTTTGCCAGTGCCGGGCGGCCCCTGAATGAAGAGATAGCTCCGATCGAGGTCCATGACGGCGCGGATCACAGCGTCAGTCAACGGCTCGCCGGGATTGCGAACGGGGAGGCCGGCCCCGCGTCCTTTGAGGCGCGGCGCCCGGCGCATCAGGATGTCGAGCAAGGCCTGGTCGGCTTCGTCCGGCCCGCGAGCGAAACGATCGGCAAAGGCAATCACCGCGTCGGGCACTGTTTGCAGATTGATCGGCGCCGGTACGAGGCTGAAGCGTTCGGGCATGGCGCCCGATTTCATGCCACGGCGCAGCACGACCCTGCCGTCCTCGGCGGAAATCTCGACGATGCTGCCCGGGTAGCCGAGTGTTTCCGCAATCCGCGGTGTATCACCGACCTTGAGCTTGGTGTCCTGCGGCGGAAAGACGTAGGCGGTGTCGAGCGACTTCTTGACCTGAACCGTCGGCGTCCGGGTGTCGAGCTGGAGCCCACCGAGACTTTCGGCGTCATCGACCAATTCGTCCTCGGACCAAGCCTGCCGCTCGAACAAGGCCCACCATCTCGGCTTTTGCGAACGTTGGTGAAACCATAGCAACTCGGCGACGAGGTCCCGCACGCGCGCATCGCCATGCCCGCACGCGCGGACGCTGGCGGCCAGGGCCTGCTTACGGGCTTCCAGTTGGGCGCGTGCCGCCGATTGCTCGCGCTTCTCGGCTGCCGTGTCATCGACGATCTCGAGATTGACGCCGGGAGGACGCAAGACCTCAAGCCAGTCCCGCAACTGCGCCGTCGAAACGCAATCGTCTTTATTATAATGCGCGATGGAATCGAGGATGGCGTTGTCCTTGGTCAGCCACCAGCGCTCATATTCGACGATGCTGTCGGACGCGGTCGTCACGTCGCCAGTACGCTCGTGCCCGTAAAGGACCTCAAGGTCTTTGATGGAATAGGTCTCGGTCGAGGCGCGAAGCGACTGAACCACGGCGCGATAAAGGTCGACGAAGCGGCGTTCGCGCAAGAGCTGGTCGAGTTCCGCCTCCATGGTCGCGTAGCGCATGGCGAGACGCTTCAGCGCCGTGGGCTCATAGGCGGCATAATGATAAATGTGCGCGCCGGGATGTCGGGCGACCTGATCGACAAAGAGGCGCATCGCGCCCTCGAACGCCGCCTTTTCTTCCGCCGGACTATGCGCCCATATCGGACGGAACTCGGGCTCTTTGGCTGCCGCCAAGCGTCCATAGATGCCGAAGAGATATTCAAGCCCGTCGCCGGCGAGCGGGTCGCCCTCCATGTCGAAGAATAGGTCGCCGTCGTCGGGAGCGGGTAGCATCGCGAAGCCGCGCCCCCGCGAGCGCGGCAACAATTCGAAGCTGTGCTTTCCGTTCTTGCGCGCGTCGAGCTGAAGGCGCGCCTGCGCCGCCAGCTTGGCGACGGTCTCCGCGCCCATGCCGTCGATTTTCGTGGCGGCTGAGAGTGCAGCCACTTGCGAAAGGGTATGAACGCCGGCCGCTGCCAATTTCACAACCTGCGCGCCGGTGAGACCCGCGACGAAGAATGGACTGTCCGCCTTACGCCACTCTGCCTCGCAGTGGGGCTTGTAGTCGCACTGCGCGCACGCCGCGCAAGGCAGAGGCTTGGTCGCGCGCGTTTCATCGGCAACAAAGCGCTCGAAGTCGCGCATGAGCCGCTTGAGAATGTAGCGGGTGCGGCGGAGATCGAACGTTTCCGGATCGCCTGCCACGACATGGATGGTGCCGCCCCGGACAGGAATGCCAAACAGCGCTTCCAGCAATTCTGCGTAGATCCCGAGTTGAAGCACGTACTCACCCTTGGCCTTGCGCAAAAGCTTAGCATCTTCGGGCGCAAAGGCCGCGGGCGTTGAGCCGGTTCGCACAAGAAAGTCGGGGTGACCGAGCCACGCCTCCTTGGTCAAAGTGCCCTGGTATATTAGCGTTGCGCCGCGTTCGATTGCCTTGCGCGTCAGACGAGCGCGGTCTGCGAGGCTGCCGTCGAGGGGAATGCATTCGGCGGGTCCGTGCAGTTTCTCAAGTCGCGCGAGCACGGCAGCCTCATGCTCGAAACCCTTTTCGCGAATGAGCTCCAAGGTCACGTCCTCTTCATCCCCCGGCTTGATGCCGGCGAGCCACAGCGCCGCCTGATGCGGGCAGCCGAGGAAGTCGTTGAGACGCGAGGCAGAGAGCGGATGCATGGCATGGGGCAGGATAAAGGTGTTCTGCGACAGAATCGGACGTAGCACCTCCAGCTAGTGTAGTGTCTCGTGCAAAAGGTTACAATTTATCCTGGCGCGCGAGCGGTGGCATTTTCAGCGCCGCTCTGCCGCGATTGACCTTGAGGATGATGGCGTTGGCGGATTTTGTCCAGACGAAAGGCGTCGGATCGGCATTGTTGTGCTTGATATAGTCGTGGATGGCGGCTTCAAGTTCCGGCACGCTCGTGAAAACACCGCGGCGAATACGCTCCGTGGTGATCTTTCCGAGCCAGCGTTCGACGAGGTTCAACCACGATGACGAGGTTGGAATGAAGTGGAGGTGAAAGCGCGGGTGTTTGGCGAGCCAATCCCTGACTTCCTGTTTTTTATGGGTCGCGTAGTTGTCGGCAATGCCGTGAATGTCGAGTCGTTTGGGCGTGTTGCGGTCGATGGTTTTTAGAAAAGCCAGAAATTCCTGATGCCGATGGCGCTTCATGCACTGACCGATGACTTCGCCTTTCAGGACATCGAGCGCGGCAAACAATGTGGTTGTCCCGTTGCGCTTGTAGTCATGCGTCAGGGTGCCTTGGCGGCCTTTCTTCATCGGCAAGCCAGGCTGGGTGCGATCAAGTGCCTGGATCTGGCTTTTTTCGTCGATGCAGAACACCAGCGCGTGTTCCGGCGGGTTCATATACAGGCCGATAACATCTTCAAGTTTTTCGATAAAATGCGGATCGTTGGACAGTTTGAACGTCTTGACCAGATGCGGTTTCAGGCCGTGCGCATCCCAAATCCGCTGCACCGAAGCTTTGCTGACACCGCTGATTTTAGCCATCGAGCGGCAGCTCCAGTGCGTCGCGTGCGCGGGCGGGGTCAAGGTTTTTTCAACGACTTCGGTTTCTTTTGTTGGTGGCAAAGGTTTGAAACTGCGTCCCCGGGGACGATCTTGATAAAGCGCGTCAACGCCGCCTTCGGCAAAGCGGTTGCGCCAGCCGATGATGGTTGGACGCGATGTGCCAAGTTGTTTCGCCAGCGCGTTGGTTGATTTTCCTTCGGCCGCACCCAGAATAATCCGCGCCCGCAAAGCGATCCGCTGCTCCGTCTTGCCGGAACGCGCCAGCCGTGCCAAGGCCGCCTTGTCCGCGGGCGTCATGTCGAGTGCCGGGCTGCCTGTCCACATGCAGCGCAGTATACACGTCCCGGATCACATTGTAAAGCGTTGCGTGAGACTATACACTAGGATGCTTTCTTTTCGTCGAGGGTATAAGCGAAACGAAGCGGCTCTTCGTGATGCGCGAGCGCAACCCGCAATTCGGTCGTCATCTGCTGGCGCACGGAAACCGGTTCGACGATTTCGATTTTGTTGCCCCAAGAGAAAAGATGCCACGCCAATTCAAGCATGCCGCTGGCGCGAAAGCGCACAAGAACGCCGCCTTCGGGGTGCTCCTCGACGGACTGGCTTGAGTGGAAGCGGTAATTCTTGAAGTCGTCCATGCCGCCCGGCAGAATATGTAGAACCACGTCCTCCTGCGGTCCTTCGAAATAGGCGAAGGGCGTATTGGCAAAGGCGACAAGGTCGAAGTCGGCCGGAGGGGATGCCACCCCGCGTCCAGGCATTCGAGTTTCTCGATCCGATCGAGTCGCCAGTTCTTCGGCTTCTTCGTGCCAGCGTCAGCGCCGATCAGATAGTTCATGCGGCCGAAAATGATTCCGAATGGCACGACATCACGCGACGTGCCGGGCCTCGATCCGCCGTGGTAGACGAATCGCAGCATCTTCATGCCAAGCAGCACCTGGCGAAGGACCATCAACGCGGCCGGGTCTTCGGCCGGTCTTGGTCCGGCCTGCACTGCGATGCATTCCGCCCGCAGGAGCGCTTCCACGTCCGTTTCGGTCGCGCGTCGCCGCCCATGACTCATCGCCGCGCGGATTTTCCTTTCCAGCTCTGCAAGCGATCCGGCGCGGGCTGTCGTGCCCGTGTCGCGTAGCTGCGCGACTCCGACACCAAGATCGCTTAGCTCCTCTGCCGTGGGGTCCTGAAAAAAGCCGTCGAGCCCTTTCGGGATGCGAAAGCGCTTCGTCGGGCGATCGGCGATTTCCTCATCTGCGGGAACACTTCGCGGATGGTGTCGCGCATGCGCTCGACCGTGCGGCGTTTGCAGCCGGTCGTGCGGCACATGTCGTCCAGGGTCAAGCCTTCGGCGCTGCTCGCCAGCGCGCGGGCAAGTTCGAGAATTTTCCTGGTTTTGTCATAGCGCATGACGGCTGCGTCCGATTCTGACGTAGCATGGTATCAAGATTCACCCTGTCGGTCACCAAAAGCGAAATAGACCGCGAAAGCAAAAGGTTACGGAGAACGAGAATGAACTACGAAAATGATCAACCGCCCCACGGCAGGGCCCGCCATGAGTATCAACATGATGAACACGGGCATTATCCCCGCAATGAGCACGACCACCTCCACGGCCCGTGGAAGCTGAATGTTCAGGGAGTCCTGATTGAGTCACCGCACCCTGAAATTGTCGTGCGCCAGGCGATCAAGCAGGCAGGCTTCAATCCCGATACGCCATGGATCGTCATTCTCAAGGTCGCAGGCGAGGCCAAGAAGGAAATCGATCTTTCCTTCGTCATCGATCTGCGCCACAAGGGCATCGAAAAGCTGCGACTTACGCCGAAGCAGATCAACAACGGAGAAATGGCCGCTGGGCGACGCGTCGAATTTGCCCTCCTGCTGCAAGACGAAGAACACCTCGATCATCTCGGTCTGCGTTGGGAGACCTTGGTCGATGGAGGCCGGCGTTGGCTCATCATTCGCAACTATCCTCCGCCGCCCGGTTACTGTTCGCCGGTGGCGAACATCGCCATTGAGGTGCCGGTTAGCTATCCAGGCGCCCAGCTCGACATGTTCTATTGCCATCCGCCTCTCGCGCTCCAATCGGGCGCCGGCATTTCGCAAACTCAGCATCTGGAAACGATCACCGGTTTGTCCTTCCAGCGTTGGTCCGCCACAGGCAATGGGACGCCTCGCGGGACACGCTCGCGACCCACTTGGCGCTGGTCGATGAGGCGTTGGCCCGCGAGGTCGGGCAATGAAGCGGCAAAAAACGCTGGTGCTTCCTCAAAAGGTGGTTGACCAGCTCCGGCAGCACCTGTTTCCAGGCGACGGCTTGGAAGCCGCCGCCCTGTTGCTGTGCTCAGAGGCCGGTGAGCGTCGGAAAAAGTTGCTCGGCCGCGAAATCATTCCTGTGCCTTACATGCGTTGCGCCCGCACGCGCGATTTCATCACGTGGCCGGGCGAGTATGTGGAAAGTACTATCGACCGTTCTGCACTGCGGGGGATGTGGTGATTGCGGTGCATTCTCACCCTGGCGGACTGTATGCGTTTTCCAGCGCCGACGACAAAAGCGATCGTGTTCTGATGAGCGCTATTCGCCACGGGACGGATCGGATGGCCGGCTCGGCAATAATGATCCCAAGCGGCGCGGTGCGCGCCCGCGTCTATGAAAGCGACCATGCCTCGACGCCGATTGACCTCGTGATGACGATCGGCTCGGACATCCACTCATGGTGGGATGACTGCGCGACGGCCGCCGGTCCCTCGCCTCCAGCGATGGCCTTCACGGGCGAGATGCACGCCTGGCTCGGGCGGATGAGCATATGCGTGATCGGCGTGTCGGGAACAGGCTCGATCGTCGCTGAACAGCTAGCTCGTTTGGGTGTCGGTGAAATCATTCTTATTGATTTCGACAAGCTTGAAAGGCGCAATCTCAACCGTATCCTCACCTCATCGCTCCTGGATATCGGCTCTCACAAGGTCGAGATGTTCGCCAACGCGATCCACCGCTATCGGCCCGATTGCGAGATCGTGCCGGTGCCGAGTTCGATCGCGACGCGTGAAGCGATTTTGGCCGCCTGCGAGGCCGACGTGCTTTTCTCCTGCGTCGATACCGCCGAGGGGCGCCACATATCGGATCGGCTGAGCGCGTATTTCGCCATGCCGCTGTTCGATGTCGGCGTTGCGATACCCACCGAGGCGGCGCCGGCCGGAGGCCGCCGCATCGCGGAAGTCTACGGGCGGGTGGACTATGTTTATCCAGGCGGATCGAGCCTGTTGGATCGCGGCATTTACGATGCCGCGCTGTTGGAGGCCGAATACCTCGCTCGTGAAGCGTCGCAAGCGCTGTCGCAGAAGATCGCCGACGGATACCTGCGGGGCATGGCCGAGGAAGCTCCTGGGGTCATCACGCTGAACATGCGCGCCGCGTCGGCGTGCGTCGTCGAGTTCATCGCGCGGATGTTTCCGTTTCGGCGGTTTCCGAATGACGCGCGCGCACGCTCGATCTTCATGCTCGCGGAAGGCGATGAAGATACGTTTGCCGACAGTCAGTTCACGGCCGGGGACCGGTTTCCCGTGGCATTGGGCATGACCGACCCGCTGCTCGGATTACCTGCACTTGTGCAGGGACGGAGGGTCGCATGAAACGGAGACCGCTTTGGTGGCGCCGGCTCGTCGCGGCCCTTGCGCCGCGCCGTTCGCTTAAGGTCGTCGAAAGCGACATGCTGCCCGAGAACCTGCCGCTCTGGAATCTCGTCCTGGCTCGCGACGGCGATGAAGATTGGTCGGTAGGCTTGCGCTGCCCGTGCAGGTGCGGTCAGCGGTTGGAAATGATGGCGCTTGAGGAGGTGAAACCACGCTGGGACATTTCGGTTGATCCGCGCGGCCGTGTGTCGTTGTATCCTTCGGTCTGGCTACGGGAAGGGTGCAAATCGCATTTCTGGGTCAGGTCGGGCAGGATCGTCTGGTGCGAGTGAAAGGTTGCAGGTGGAGGCCCCAGTCAATCGCCTCGACAAGGTTCTGGAAGGGTGATTATGGCGTGATGCAAACCGGTTGGCCATCGCAATCGCGCGCGGCGCCATGGGATGACGCACACGCTCATGACGCCTACATGCTACGACAAGGAGAGTCACATGCAACGCCGTACATTCCTTCTGACATCGCTGTTACCGGCGTTGCTGACAGGTGCCGCCGAGGCTACGGAGATCGATCCGAAGCAGACCTTCGTCCTGCAGCGCGACGGCATCACATTCGCTCCTTGGGCAGGGTTGCCACCCGGCAGCGGCGAGATGGCGAAGCTCTATGGGGATATCGACAGGCCAGGGCCCTACCTTGTCCTGATGAAATGGAACCCGGGCTGGTTCAGCGCGCCGCACAGCTATGCCACCGATCGTATCCAGATGGTCATGTCGGGCACATGGTGGGTCAACAGTGGCGCCGACTTCACGCCGGATATGGCGGTGCCGGTGCCGGCAGGCGGTTATGTCAAGCGAACCGCACGGACCTTCCATTATGACGGCGTGCCTCACGGCATCAAGGAGCCCGTAGTGATCGCCATCTTCGGCATCGGCCCGGTCGACATCCGGCTGGCCGATCCGCATTTGCCCGCGTGGCGACAGGTATGAGACAGGTATGACTCGTGTGTCCGCAGCCTAGCACTACTTTGGCAGAATCATTCCCGTTGATGGCAGAAGCGCATGCGACAGTGCGGACATCGTTGGCGATTGGCTGGCGGGATAGCGCCTTGATGGGGCCGCCGGGTCCAGACGAGCGCATCGCCATTCCGGACTATTTCCCGGACGAGCGGAAGCGGCCGTCGGCGATTTTCGTCAGAACTCGGGGCCGGTTGCCACCGGCAGGATGGATGGGTCGATAGGCGCTCACCGCTCCGGCCCACGCCAACCTGACTTCTCCGCCAAGAAACCGTAGTCTTTTCAATTGGTTGGTTTGGCGTTGGAATTCTTACCGCAATAGGACGCAAGTCCTTTTATAAAGATAGCCAAGCACAGATCATACGCTCCCGGATGTTCGCTCTCACGAGGACCTGCGATATTCAACGCTTGCGCTCCCCCCAATTGCGATATCATGTTTTTAAGGCCCATGATGGCTCCACCATCCAAGTAATGAATGATGCAGTAAGGCTTTCCATATTTCTTTGCGCATTCGATTGTGAAATCGGTACCGCTAGAGCAATATTTTGAGTCCGGCACAAATACGACCGTGGCCGCACTGTCGCGTACATTCCACTCGGTTCGTTGTTCGGGAGACTCGCTTGGGGTCTCCATAAGGTGGGGATATATCGTCAACAAACCTGGCGGACGTAAGAAATCTTCTGCCCAACCGCCTTTTGGGCACCACCCTTCATAAGGTCGTTCCGTTAACATGGCGGCATCTAGCGCGGCTCGATCAACCCCGGTTTGACCCCCAGAACGAATACGCGGACCGCGCGTAAAGTTCTTCTCTTTGGCCATGTGTGATTCGACTCCGAAAAGATCACTTCGATCATCGTTCAAGCGTGACCGAGGAGTGGCGCGAGGGTTGGTTAGGCGCGTTACGCGATAAACGGCCACCTGTTCTGTGCTCAAAAACTGCATCGGTCATAATAGCTCGTCGGAGGAGCGGGCGACCTGGGCAACTAACATTATTTTGCGTGAGGTGATTGGGATTGGACAGTCCATTTCGCGCCCCGCTTGGGATTTTTCCAGATCGGCCGCGGCTCGGCGGGGTTCGGCGGAGTTCGCCCACTAGCCGCATCCGACGGTGTTTCTTTGGCAAGATTTCTCGAGGTTGAGTCGCCGTCTAAGCGCGGCAAAGATCAGCCACAATTCCGATTTCTTAATGACATCTCAATAATGAAAAGCCGGTTCGAGTTTGGATCCTCAATCGCGCGACGTGGATCGGCCCGCGCGATCCACCACGGTAGCGTAACAGGAGGCCGGAAGTATGAGTGATATTTTTACGAGACGGCGCCCGATGATCGATTTGGACGAAATTGAATGGCGCCTGTGCGCGCCATGCTCCACCGATCAAAAGGACGGTGACCCGTTCGCCGAACTTCTCCGCATCATCGGTGTTAAAGACGAGTCTCATGAGACCGATTTCGAACCTAAAACTCCGCTTTCAGCAAGGGCGCGGCAGGATGCAGGGGAACCGGAGGAGTTAAAGCAGCCTGATGCGCACGTGCGCCTGGTCGGCGGCGATTTCGCTGCGATTGAGGCCGGGTTGCTGGGCACGAGGCAGCCACAGGCAGCGTTTCCGTCGGAGGCCGAGCGGTCAACGGTCGAGTGCGATAGGCCAAACGCGCGAGCGCTCCTCATCAGCGGCGATTTCGCTGCGATCGAAGCAGGATTGCTGGGCGCACCGCGAGAACAAGCCACGGCGACGGTTTCAGAACCCAACATGTCAAATGCTTTTTCGAGCGTGGACATCGGATCGCAACGTTTCCTCGATCAGGACAACCAGCCGGTTTCCCCACACGCCGGCGTCGCCGACGGGCAAAACAGATCACGGCGCCTGCTCTATGTCATGGTTGCGATCGTCATCGTGGCAATGGCAGGCATAGCCGTAAGTTTTGGCCTTAAAAGCCGGGCTTCAGGCCCACCCGAGATCGCATCGATCAAGGCCGAGAACGGAGCAGTCAAGCAACAAACGGAAGCCGCGAGCGGTGCGGACGATCCCGCCCAGGAAGCAGCCATTCTCAGCAAGCCGCCGGAACCATCGCCGATGGCTCTTGTCAAGGGCACCGAACGAACCCTCGACTTGCCGCAAGTGGAGGAAAAAACGCTGCCCGCCGAATCCCACGTCCAAATCGATAATAGGCCTCCCGCCGTACCGGCGGCGCCCGCGCAGGCGCCAACGCCGACAGAGCCGCTTAGCATGGCAGCTCCCATCGCGCCGGATACAGTGAAGACCGATCTGGTCCGGCCGGATGGCACACTTCTCCCTAACGGCACGCAGCCGCAAGCAAATATCAATGAGGCGCCGCTTCCAGCGCCGCAATCCCCCGCGGCAACCAAGGCTCCGACGGCGAAAGCGGCGGGACACGTGGCGAAGCCGCTAAAACCCGCCACGGCAAGACATTCGGGCGGTCATGGCCAACCTCGTCAGATTGCGAACAAGGCCAAGGGGACGCCTGTGAGCTCACTCGCCACCGAGCCTGCACCGACCGCCGATCCCAAGGCCGTAACACCGACGACCCAGCCAAGCCCGGCTACCAACGGGGCTTTCGAATTTGTGCAGAGCGCTGTGAACTCGCTCACCAGCGCCACCGCCAAGTTAGTGGAGTGGGGACGAATCGAAACTGGTTCTCACCCTTAAGCAGGGGGCGAGCTGACCGCCGGTCCGATCGGTTCAAACTTAAAAAGCAGTAGCCGAGGGATGCCTTCCGCAGTCCCACTCCAATACATTGAAAGAGATCGGCTCGACCAAGAGGATTGATGCCTTCGCAATTGAAGGGCTCCCCGGTCAGAAGGTGCCCGTCATTCGCATGTGGGTTTCCGGGAGCAGACTCGCACAAAAATCGAGGGATCAAACAGGGAAGGTCAGGCTCAATCGCCTCAGCTCAATTCGTCCAACCTAAAAAAGGCGGCGGCGGCGCTGAGAGATGCTAGTGTAGTGTCTCGTGCAAAAGGTTACAATTTATCCTGGCGCGCGAGCGGTGGCATTTTCAGCGCCGCTCTGCCGCGATTGACCTTGAGGATGATGGCGTTGGCGGATTTTGTCCAGACGAAAGGCGTCGGATCGGCATTGTTGTGCTTGATATAGTCGTGGATGGCGGCTTCAAGTTCCGGCACGCTCGTGAAAACACCGCGGCGAATACGCTCCGTGGTGATCTTTCCGAGCCAGCGTTCGACGAGGTTCAACCACGATGACGAGGTTGGAATGAAGTGGAGGTGAAAGCGCGGGTGTTTGGCGAGCCAATCCCTGACTTCCTGTTTTTTATGGGTCGCGTAGTTGTCGGCAATGCCGTGAATGTCGAGTCGTTTGGGCGTGTTGCGGTCGATGGTTTTTAGAAAAGCCAGAAATTCCTGATGCCGATGGCGCTTCATGCACTGACCGATGACTTCGCCTTTCAGGACATCGAGCGCGGCAAACAATGTGGTTGTCCCGTTGCGCTTGTAGTCATGCGTCAGGGTGCCTTGGCGGCCTTTCTTCATCGGCAAGCCAGGCTGGGTGCGATCAAGTGCCTGGATCTGGCTTTTTTCGTCGATGCAGAACACCAGCGCGTGTTCCGGCGGGTTCATATACAGGCCGATAACATCTTCAAGTTTTTCGATAAAATGCGGATCGTTGGACAGTTTGAACGTCTTGACCAGATGCGGTTTCAGGCCGTGCGCATCCCAAATCCGCTGCACCGAAGCTTTGCTGACACCGCTGATTTTAGCCATCGAGCGGCAGCTCCAGTGCGTCGCGTGCGCGGGCGGGGTCAAGGTTTTTTCAACGACTTCGGTTTCTTTTGTTGGTGGCAAAGGTTTGAAACTGCGTCCCCGGGGACGATCTTGATAAAGCGCGTCAACGCCGCCTTCGGCAAAGCGGTTGCGCCAGCCGATGATGGTTGGACGCGATGTGCCAAGTTGTTTCGCCAGCGCGTTGGTTGATTTTCCTTCGGCCGCGCCCAGAATAATCCGCGCCCGCAAAGCGATGCGCTGCTCCGTCTTGCCGGAACGCGCCAGCCGTGCCAAGGCCGCCTTGTCCGCGGGCGTCATGTCGAGTGCCGGGCTGCCTGTCCACATGCAGCGCAGTATACACGTCCCGGATCACATTGTAAAGCGTTGCGTGAGACTATACACTAGTTTGGCTTTTCGCGCTTCCTCGAGCCGTGTGATTTCAGCCTGCAAGGTCGTGATGCGCTCATCGATTTCCTGCACGGAAAGGTCGTCGAGACTCTGTCCGATCTCGTGAGAAGACGCCGCCTTTCGTGGCGGCGCGCCGAAAATCTCATCGTTATCTCCAGCCTTGGCGAACCACCTCGTCTTACCGCGAAAGCCAGGTATTCCGAGTATTGTATCACTCCTCATTGGAACAGAGCCATGTGCTACTTTCACAGCTGCCTACGTTACCGGAGCTTATTTGTCGCGGGCCTCCAACTCGACCCTGGCGATGGGATTCTCCCTTGAACGACCGTAACTGAGCTTATCGACTGCGTGACGTCGACCGCAGTCCCTCTGTCTGCCGCTATTTGTGCGGGAGTGGCCCCGGCCTGCCGGCCAGGCCTTCTTAACTGAGATGTCTCAATCGTGCCGCGGCGTCCGAATTCGACTGGACTTCGGCCGCAAAGGACGCATTGCTATGGGTGCCGGCCGGTGGACATGGCCACCCGGTGAAACACTTAGGGCTCGCCTCGCGATGTGCGGGGCTTTGGGTCGTGCGAGCGTCAATTCCGGCGCCGCGAACCAACGGAGCCTAATACCATGTCGACCCTTTCCATAAAATCCCGGAACACGAAGAGCGACGCACCTAAGAAAGGGAGCGCCCAATCGAAGACGGCATCCCGGCGTAAGGTCACGTCTCCTGCTGCCAACGCCAAGAAACCGCCGCGGTCTGTTGAAACGAAGGCCGAGCAAGTCGCCGCCGCCAAGCCGCCAGTGAAGGCCGACGAACCAAAGGTCGAGCGCGTCACCAAGCAGGAGCGCGTGCTCACACTGTTGAGCCAACCCAATGGGGCCAGCATCGAAGAGATGATGCAGGCGACGGACTGGCAGCAGCACAGCGTGCGCGGGTTCCTGGCCGGCACGGTGAAAAAGAAGCTCGGTTTTTCGCTCACATCCTTGAAGCCCAACGATGGCGTTCGCCGCTACCGCATCGAAACGCGGCGCGTTCGCTGACATGAACAAAGCGGCGATCGATATCGCACAGGCGCTCGCGCGGCTCTTGGAGTTGACCATCTTCGAGCTGCGTGGTGAGTGGCGGCGGCTTCATCGGATGCCGCCGCCGATGCGGCTCTCCCGCGATCTCTTGGTGCGAGGAATTGCTTACAAGCTTCAGGAGCGGGCCTATGGCGGCCTCTCCCTGGCCACCGCACGGAAGCTGGAGCAGGCCGGCGCCGATTCGCTAAGCCGCGGCTCGGTTACACCCGCACCGCCGATCTCCTTGAGGCCGGGCATGCGGCTCGTGCGGGAGTGGCGCGGGGTCACCCATATGGTCCTCATCCATGCCGACGGCATCGAGTGGTGCGGCCAGCGCTACCGTTCCCTCTCCCTGGTCGCGCGAAAGATCACGGGCGCCCGCTGGTCGGGCCCGCGGTTCTTTGGGCTCAGGCATCGACCGTGCGGTTGATCTTCAAACGCTATGCGGAACGCGGCTCGGTTGCCCTGCTCAGGGCTGAACTCGAACGGCTGGGTATCGTGAGCAAGCACCGTGAAGGGGCCGGCGGGCAACTGGTCGGCGGTCAACGGTTCTCCCGCGGAGCCCTCTATCTGATGCTGCAGAACCGGATCTATTGGGGCGAAATCACTCACCAACGTACAGCCTATCCCGGCCAGCACAAGGCCATCATCGATCCAGAGCTTTGGCAGATCGTGCAGGACAAGCTTGTGGCCAATCGGCAGGAGCGCTCCTTAGCGGCAGGCGCGGAGGCGCCGAGCCTGCTGGCAGGCCTCATTGTCGATGCAGACGGCAACCCTATGACGCCGACCCATGCCACAAAGAAAGCCAAGCGATACCGCTACTACGTCTCGGCGTCGCTTCTCGCTGGGGATCACTCGCGAGCCCGGAAAGGAATGCGCGTCCCGGCGGGGGATATCGAGGCACTGGTGCTCGACCGGCTTAGGGCGTTTTTCTCGGCCAAGATCGGCGTCTCTGACGCGATCGCCTCGCTCGATCTTGATGCTCGCGCGCTTGATGGGGCCCTGCGAAATGCATTCGGGCTTTCAGGGCGATGGCTCGCCGCGCCGCCCGTCGAGATGAAAAGCCTCGTCCGGGACATTGTCGAGCGGGTAACCGTAGCGGCCGATCGGATCGAAATCCGCATAAACCGGGCGCAGGTCGCCGCGGCGCTGCAGGCAGGGGGACTGAGACAGCAGCCTGACCTCGATCCCGTTATCCTGTCGATCGAAGCGAAGCTGCGACGCGCCGGCGAGGGGAAGCGCCTCGTCATCGCGAGTGGTGCCGAGGCCGAAGTCAACGAAGGACTCGTCGCACTGATCAAAGAAGCTTTCGCAATCAGAAATCAGCTCCTCTCAGGATCGGACGACAGCATCGAGACCATGAGCGGACGCCTCAGAATGAATAAGGGCCGGCTCACTTCGCTTGTTCGGCTGTCTTATCTCGCCCCTGACATCGTGCGTGCATTCCTCGCGGGTCGTCAACCCATCGCGCTGACGCCGACAGCGCTCTTGCGGCTGAGCAAGGATCTGCGGGATGATTGGAAGGAACAGCGCTGTTTCCTTGGCTTCCCCGCCTAAATCTCCATCAAGATCCAGGCCAAACGCTCCACATCCGACAACTCGAAAATGGCCTTGAGAGACGCCGCGGCCGTTCGCGCCCCGCACCCAGGCGTTTGGCGTCTCTGGTTGTCGCCGATGCCTTCGCCGGGGCGCTAACCCGCGGAAGTATCGGGACTATTCCGGCGACCGCGGAAACTGAAAATACACGGTATTATGGCGCAACTGCCACAAGACGCGCCGTGCCACGATCCCCAGTTTAGAGGCGGTCGTGAGATTGACCTGATTCACGATCCGTTCTAGCATATATCGCAGTCAAGGACCAGCGACAGATGATTCTCACTGACCGGCAAATCCGCGAAGCTCAATCCAGGGGCGAAATCGCTCTCGCCCCTTTTGAGGATAGGCAGGTTCAGCCCGCAAGCTATGATTTGCGTGTGGGTAGCGAGGGCGTGACAACTTCTACGAAGAAAAAGATAAACATCCGTGATGATGGCTATTTAATTGTTCAGCCGGGTGACTTCGCGGTTGTCCTAATATATGAAGAACTGAAACTTGGCCCGCAGCATGTGGCGCGATTTGGCCTTCGCTCAAAATACGCTAGGAAAGGACTTGTCGCCACAACAGGTCTGCAAATCGATCCTGGATACCACGGCCGGTTAATGGTCGGAATAACGAATCTGACCCCAAAGGCCGTTACACTAGCATATAAAGACGATTTCCTGTCCGCTGAATTTCATCGGCTAGAAGAACCAGTTAAGAAGCCATATTGCGGTCCTTATCAAGGACGAACAGAATTGGGGCCAGAAGAGATTGAATTTATTACAGAAAGCGAAGGGATGGCGCTTTCTGAAGTATTAAATACCCTGCGTTCTCTCAGAGCCTGACTCAAAAGACAACTATCGCGCGAGTCGTCTGACCGCGATCTGGATGCAGGCCAGTGTGACGAAGGCGGCGAGGGTTAGGCCGAGATTTTCGTAATCCTTGGCGATGCGGCGATTCCGGCCGAACCAAGAGAAAGTCCGCTCGACGACCCAGCGGCGCGGCAAGACGACAAAGCCCTTCAGGTCGTCACCGCGCTTGACGATTTCGAGGTGCAGCACCGGAACTTTGGCAACGGCGGCTTCGACTTGCCACGCGTTGTAGCCATTGTCCGCCCAGACCAGTTCGAGCCAGGGAAAGCGGTTGCGGATCTTGTCGAGGACAAGCGTTGCACCGTCGCGGTCCTGGATGCCTGCGGAATGAACGATGGCCCGTAGCGGCAGGCCTTCGGTATCGACAAGGGCGTGAATCTTGCGTCCCTTGACCTTCTTACCGGCATCATAACCTACCTCGCCCATCGTACTAGACTCACTTTCAGTGTGCCAGATATTTCAGTGAGTTGAGTTGGAGTTTCGGGGACAGGAGTTGGGTGAGGAAAGCGCTTATTTGGGGAGGATTTGCGGCGGCGAAGATTTTCCGCAACGCGGATAGGCCGAGGGCAAACAGCGACCACGCCCGGCGGCCGTGTTTTTTGATGGGGATTGACCGCCGCCGCGCCGCCGCCACACCTGTTTTAACGGAAAGTGCCACGGCCAAAGCCAGCAACGCCAAGAGGGTGGACAGCTTATCGGCGTTGGTCAGATGCGTGTCCTCCAGATTGAAGCCCTTGGTTTTCAGGTTGCCAAACATGGTTTCGATGGTCCATCGCTGGCGATAGCGGGCCAGCGCATGATGCGGCTTGCTGGAACAGGCCAGCGCCAAAAGTTCGCCCGAGGCGATCCGCATGATCGCGAGCCGTATGGGTGGCGACGGCGCCTGCCCGTTTTGCCCAAGCCGGCAAGCGCCTTTGAGGATCGTTTTCTGGCCTTTGTTCAGATGCCGCGCAATGTTGGCGATCGTCCATGTCTCGTAGCCCTCGCGCACGACATGTTGGTTCTCGCGCAGCCGCAGAATGAACGGGATCTTCGCCTCATGCAGGTAAGCCATCCATACGTCGCCAATGAACTCGCGGTCGCCCATGAGCGAGGCGATCTTCAGGTCTGGAAACACAGCACGCAGACGATCCAGAAGACCGGTTCTCTCAAGTGTGTTCGAGTTCCCCGCCTTTGGCAGCAGCGTCCATATCAGAGGTATCCCCATGCCGTTCCAGATCACCGAAACCATCAGGATGTTGATCGTCGTTTTACCGAACTCCCAGTTGGTCCGATCCACGGCCAGAACCCAAGGCTTGCCGGAAAGTCCCAAAAGATCGACGACCACGCACGCGGCCGCCGCGCCGTCCAGTTTGACATGCTGGAAAAATCGATAGAACCGCCGCCGCACGGAATCTGTTTGCGCCGGGCTCGCGACATACGCCGCCAACCGCCACAGGCAGATCGTGCCTTGCTGCATGATCAATAGCGCCAGCCACGCCAGCGTCTCACGCCTTGTGTTCGACAATTTGATGTGATTTTCTACGGCCTTGGATAGGGCATTCGAGAATAATGGTTGCATCTAGGCGATCCTTCTCTTGCCGAAAAAATCGCCTTTATGAATCATCTCAATGCCTTATCCAACCGCGTCTAGTACCGGGTACCTCGCCATCAAAACCGCCCCCTTTTCCGCCGCCTTCAGCGTCTGGCTGTCGATGACAGCTGCCGTGGGGCTCGCCTCTCGCCCGAGTTGCTCGCGCAAAGTCATGTGCAGCTCTTCCCAGATGGCCTCCCACACGCCGTCCTTCTGGAACTTGCGGAAAATATTGTAGACCGTCGAGCGCGGCGGAAATTCGTCGCGCGGCAGATGGCGCCAAGGGCAGCCCGTGCGAAGCAGGTAGAAGATCGCGTTCATCGCCGCCCGCATATCGGTCTTGCGTGGCCGCCCGCCAGGCAAGGCTTCGGGAATCAAAGGCTTCAGCCGCTCCCATTCCGCATCCGTCAAATTGCTCGGATAGCGATCTTCGTCACGCCAATAGATCGCTCGCTGCTCTTTCGTCCACATCGCGAATCACCGCATCAGTTGCAAATGATGCGGTGAATCATGCAACCATCCCGCGTGCAATACCCTTTTGAGACAGGCTCTCAGCGCAAATGTAAGCGAACTAACAACTGATGTGAGCGCGCTGACCACCGAAATGAAGAGTTATAAATGGGTTGTTCCGGTGCTTCTGGTGATCGGCTTGACGGCGATCGGCATCATTGTCACATTAAAAAATTAAAGGAAAAGGCTTAAAGGTCTTCTAGTCGTACCCCTTCCATCTCTAGCGCTGCTAGACAGGCCAAGAAGAACGACGCGGCAAATGTCCCACGCGCCAGCTTGCCGGTGATGGATGTCTCAGTCTCTTGCAGCCCGTGCTTGTTCAGCCGCTCGGCCAATTCCTTGTAACCGATCCCGGCCCGCCTTAGCTCGGCCTTTAGGAAGCGGCTGGCCTTGCTGCCCCATTCCTTCTCTCGATCTGTAAGTCCCATATCTGCGCTCAGCATTAGATTTCTGCGGAATATAACAGATTTCTGTTGACGACGCAATCGAAGGTATCTACGGTATTCGTTAAAAACCTAACGTGTGCCGCAGATGTCGCAACATTTCCTCCTTTCCCGCCCCGCCAAGACGCTGAGCCTCGCTCAGGTTTTCCGCATGACGGATACGGAAGCCGAGGCGATGTTTCGCAAGGTTCGCTGGCCTGAGACAGACGGCGCGCCTGTTTGCCCGCATTGCGGCGGCTTGAACGCCTATGAGTGCCGGCGCCCGAATGGCTTGCTCCGGTTTCGTTGCCGCGCTTGCCGCGAGGATTTCACGATTACAAGCGGGACACTCTTTGCGTTCCACAAGCTTCCATTGCGCGGATATCTCGCGGCCGTCGCGATTTTCTGCAACGAGGTCAAGGGCAAGAGCGCGCTGGCCATCTCGCGCGATCTTGGCTTGTCCTATAAGGCCGCCTTCGTGTTGCTCCATAAGCTTCGCGAGGCCATGGCCGAAGAAATGAAAGGCCGCAAGCTTGGAAGCGAAGGCAAGGTCGCGGAAATCGATGGCAGTTATTTCGGCGGCTATGTGAAGCCGGAGAACTTAAGAGAGAACCGCCGCGATCGCCGCCTCGCTCGCAACCAAAACGGCAAGCGGAAGGCTGTCGTGATTATCCGTGAGCGCAATGGCCGCTCGCTTCCGGCCGTGTTCCGCACCGAAGGGCAGGCCCTTTCATTCATCCGCGCGCGCATCGCCAAGGGAACGATCATCAACGCGGACGAAGGAAGCTCTTGGGATGCATTGCACGCCACTTATGAAATGAAACGCGTCAATCACGAAGAAGCCTATAGCCTTGACGGCGCTTGCACGAATTGGGCCGAGGAATTTTTCTCACGGATGCGCCGCGCCGAACAAGGCCACCATCATCATATCGCCGGGCCGTATTTGCTTCGCTACGCGCAAGAGGCTTCATGGCGCGAAGACCATCGCCGGATCAGCAACGGCGATCAGGTTCACATGGTTTCAGGACTGGCGATGAAGCGCGGGGCATCTGCGGGTATTGGCAGCGGCATACGACGATGTAACAAGATATTGGTGGATAGCGAGGACAACAGCTACTATCCATTGTTGACTACCGCGAAGATTTGTAGATTCGATGTGATTCGCCCCGCCTTTTAAGCGGGGCGAACTCCGTGTTCCGTATCAGCGGTTCACGAACAATGGGCCGCAGTAGCTCAATCGGCAGAGCGGCACCTTGGTGAAGTGAAGAGCCCGTTCAATTCGGGCCTGCGGTACCATCCTAGGCCTCCCGGAAGGGAGGCCTTTTCTTTCGTAGCGCACGCCTTGTTTGTGCGCGAATCATTCTTTGACGCTACCTCAAAAATGAGTAGCTTTCAACTCATTTTTGAGTAACAAAAAATGGCAAAAATCAAGACTGAAACACAACAAATCCAGCCTGTTCTTGCGCTCAAGACACATGCGTTTCTCACCATTCTGGCCAACAAAGGAACGCACGGCACAAGACCTGTAGACGTGGCTAAAACGTTGATTGAAGACGGTATTCGCCGCGCAATTCGCGAAGGTCATTTGACGCCAGAAGACGTAAAGGCCGTCCAAGGACAAAAATAATCACCGCAATTCACGCTGTGGTAAGGCACAATGCGCGAGCGCCCATCGTGCATTGCGGCTCGTCCCAGACTTCACTACCGTTCCGTGCTTCGCGAGCCGCCGTAGCACGGTAAGCGCCCGCGCTGCGACGATTTCCTTGAACGCCGCATCGCCAGGAGGCATTCCCTTCGCTTGTATGACGGCGGCGGCTATTTCAGCCGACGTCAGCGGCCCGGATGCGGCCCGCAGAGCGTCTTGCGTTAGCCGAGATAGTTCATTGTGAGCAAAGTACCTGGTCCGGCGATAAACGCGTTTGGGCGGAATGGCATCTGGATTTGTGCCCGGTGAAAACAACTTGATCGTCGCGTCCAAATTCGCAAGATTCGCTCGCTGACGCACAATCCGCTTTTCGAGGTCATGAATATGGCCGCTGAGTTCCGCGCGCTTGAGGCGTAGTGCGGAGATTACATGGCTGTTGGTCATGCACCGAATTTAGGTGCGGACCCGATTCACTTCTTGTGGCAGTTGCGCCATAATACCGCATTTTCTTAAAAAAAGGCCTGCAAAATCTGGATATGGAAGGCTTATTGTCCAGATCCAGGACAGCTCATTGACTGGGAATGCGGGCCTCGTGACCGGGCCACGTTAGACCGCCTGCTCGAACGATTGAAGTCCTGGAAAATCCTGCTCTATTGCCCTGACGATTATCAGCCTTGCGAGAGCGCTTTGCCGGCCGGGCGGCATGACATCGGCAAGGATCAGACTTATCATATCGAGCAAAACAATAGCCGCCAACGTCACTGGTTTGCCCGCTTCAAACGCAGATGTGCCGTTGTCACGCGTTCCCTGCTCATGTTGGAACTCACCATGCGCCTCTTCGCCACTTTTCACGTCAACGGAAACGACGCGCCGTTGCTGGAAATGGCATCATCTATGATTGATTAACACTCTCATTCAAAGAAGGGCAACTGGGACCGCGCGATTGAAGATTTCACCAAAGCCATCGGCCTCGATCCAAACCCTCCTCGCTACGTCGCCAGAGGCTATGCTTATGGGAAGAAGGGCGAGTTGGGCCGGGCGATTGAAGATTGCACCAAAGCCATCGGCCTCGATCCAAATAGTGCTTCGTCTTATGAGGTCAGGGGTGAAGCCTATAGCGATAAGGGCGACTGGGACCGCGCGATCGAAGATTACACCAAAGCCATCGGCCTCGGTCCGAAAGATGCCGCCGACTATCGCCGCCGAGGCGATGCTTACTCGAAAAAGGGCGAGCGGGACCGCGCGATCGAAGACTATAGCCAGGCGATCCGGCTTGATGGCAAAAACGCTGCCTTCTGGAATTCTCGCTGTTGGGCGCGTGCAATTGGCGGGCACCTGGAGCAGGCATTATCGGGCTGTAACAAGTCGCTGGACCTGGAACCCAACGATGCTAATGCCCGCGACAGTCGCGCTTTTGTCTACCTAAAATGGGCAAACTCGAAGATGCGATCGCGGACTACAATATAGCGCTGAGCTCAACCCAAGCTTTGCAACGTCACTATATGGTCGCGGTCTCGCGAAGCTGAAGAAAGGGGATACCGATACCGGGAATTCCGATATTAAATCGGCGAAAAGAATTCAACCAAATATTGCAGATGAGATCCAGCGCTACGGTATACAACTCACGCAACTTTCGCATCGCCAGCCAAGCCCGGGAACAAGCCGCGCCCATCGGTCTCGCCGACAACCGGATCGATGAGATTTTCGGGATGCGACATCACGCCCGGCACGTTTAAGTGTTCGGAACAGATCCCGGCGATATTATTGGCTGGCCCGTTCGGATTGGCGTCGCCGATCGTCGTTTCGCCGATGGCGCCCTTCCAGAGCTTCTTTGCGGCCCTGGTCTGGGAGCCGTGCTGGCGCGTCACCGGCAGGGTGCCGCCCAGCAAGCGCCGCGCCGCCCTGCGCATCATGGGCCTTAGCGCGGGCCGCGACTTCGCGCTCTCCCCCTAGGGGCGTCCCGATCAAACGGAACCGCTTGAGCGATAAGGACGCCGCTCAATCTCAAGGAGTTGGAGCATGCCGGAATCGAAAAAGCCGAGCAACTTTTTTAACGACATACTCTCATTACGCCGTGGGCGGCCGACCCAAAAATCGCCGGCGGCCTTCCCCTCCGGGCTCGACGGGCGTGGCGAACCCTTTGCCCGGGATCCGCCGCGTGGCATCCCCAACGCGAAGCTTCCTTCAGCGAGGCCATCCTTCAGCGACGCGATGCTGCCGTTCGAGGGCTCTTCCGGAGCGCGCCGAATGGATCAATGTCCCGGCATGACCCGGATGGCGCGGATATTCCAGCCGCCCTCCGGGAGAGATTCACGGCAACACTCTGCCATGCGGCATAAAATCCGCAACGTCGAGTTTAGGCCCAGCAATCATAGGGACTAGGCGCTCGATCCCGTTTGCGGCCGCCGCTCGCGCCGCCGGTCGTGTTGGGTTTGATAGGCGATGCCCGCGTGGCAGGCGCAATATGGTCCTTGACCCGGCAGTTTCTTGGCGCCGCAGAAACGAAATTCAGGCTGGGCCGGATCGCCGATCGGCCAACGGCACATCAACTCGCGCAATTCCGAAATGGTCACGGGTTCGGATATTGGCACCACGACGTCCCGCATCGTTTGGGGCGCGGGGGCTTCAATCACGAATGGGTGAAAAGCGAGGGCGGTATTGCCGACAATTCGCGGACTGTCCGCATGCCGGCGGGCCGGGCGCCGCAGCGCCTTTTGGTGCGGCGGCGAAGTGGGCACATTCCCCGAACGCGCATTGACGCGGCCCGATAGCCCGAGCCGGTAGACCTTGCCGATTACTGCGTTACGAGTAATCCCGCAGGCAAGCTCGCCAGCAATGCGGCTGGCGCTCCATCCTTCGAGCCAGAGTTTTTGTAACAACTCAATTCGTTCATTGGTCCAGGACATCGAGGCCTCCTAGAAGGTTGCCAATTTGAACTGAGTGTCAGATGGAATTTGGCTCATTTCGAAGTTAATTGGGATTGTCCCAATTGACGAGGCATCGCAATTCAAAACATGATCTCCGCGCCCGCCGGCACAATTCCACGCGACACAGTTTCAAACTTCCCGCCGCACGAGAAATCACAGCTAACGTCCAGCAAGCTATACTAGCGATTGAATCGTATGCAAGCCGTGCGTCGCGCCAAGGAATGTTTTCAACAAGAGCTTGCATCAAGCATCAAGCGTTTATTCGGAACCCGCCACGGGACAGGACCGAAATGAAATGGTTCGCGCCGCAGCGCTGCCGGAGACTCGAGTGGCGGCCGCGGCTGGCAGCTTGCTCGTGAAGTCGAACGTTGGTTCATTCTTGTTTCGATCCTTTCCACGCCGCAGGCGAATTTTCATGCGCGGGATTGGCTGGCCGATTACCGCGTCCGGCTGAGACCGGCGGTTCCAACGTGTCGCTTGCGGGCCTCCGCGCACGCACGCGCGGCGGCGCGCGACCGGACAACGCATTGTTTCAAGGTGAGCTTGTGCCGGGCTGACCGATCAATCGGCGAGACCCCCGCGACGCCGCGCACATCGTCGTGCCGGGCCGGATGAAAAGCGTGCCGGTGTCCGCGTTAGCCCGATCATGGCGCGGATGTCGAGACTCTCTCGCGTATGATTACAGCGCCGCCGTCGGCACGCGTTTGTCGGCGCCGGGCCGGCGCATCATTTCCGAAAAAGGGTCTCTGGTTTCGGGACAAAATGATGCGCGATCAAACTCTGATCAAGACCACGTCGGTTTGCCGACGCGGTCTTGCTTCAGGTCAAAAAGTCATCCGCATGCTGAGGATCCACGCATGATTATACATAGGTGTCAGCGGATCCAATATGGGGTGATCGGGCACGACCGCGACTTGATAGGCGATGCCGAAGTTAAGCTTCACACGGTCGTAGATGTGAAAACGGCCAAACATAATGCCGGGGCTCACAAAGAGCTGGTTTCTGTCGGAGCGCTCGCCGCTCGTCCATTGCGTGTCGTTGAAGGCGAATTCCGGCCAGAAATATTCGCCAATATGATATTGCAAGGTCGTGCTGGTGACGAGCGACGTGCCGACGTGGTTCTGCTCGTCAGTTGGGAGCGTATAGCCAATCGTTCCCTGGATATCAAAATCACCCCAGCCGATGCCACCCGCGATGGTGGGGGTGACAATCCAAGCCGGCCTGTTGGTAAAGGCGGTAATGCCGGTTGGCGCCTGAAATCCCAGAAAAACACTGAGAATATAGTTTCCATTTTCTTCGTTTGCGCTCAGCAGCCGCTGTTTGATGGTGACGAAGTTTCCATCGGCGAAACCCGTTGCGGGCTCATGGTTCGTGCGCTGTTCGAAGGCCGGCACATTGATCAGAATTTCGTTGGTGGTGGTGGGAATCAGCTCCAGCCCCTTGCCGCCGAAATAATTGTTAATTTCCCCGCCATTTTGCAGGAATTGTTGAAATTGGTCGTATCGATACTCTTCCTCGAGCCGCGGGGTGACGGTCGTGATCGGGGTCATCCAATGCGGCTGGCTCGCCTGCGCCGCGTCCACGCGATCGAACCAGGTCGCGAAGTAATCGGCGATTGGGTTGTCCGGGGCGACGGCCGGTTCGGGTTGCGGGTATGGCAGGTCCGCCGCAAAAGCGCCGTCCGGAAGGCCCGCCGCCAGGGAAGCGATTACATAAAGCGCTGGCAGACTGGCGGCGCCATTTGCGGAAGTTATTTTTTTAGGTGTCATTACCGTGGCCTTGTTCGCGAGGTAGGTCCAGAGACTCGCTCCGCTGTCCAATTGGTAATAACAATATATAACGATGCGATGGCGCTGCTCAAACGTAATCGCCGGGGTCCCGGTCAAGGGCGTTCTAAAACCCGTGCCCGTGCTAAAATTGTCACACGGGATTGGTGCCCGCCGCCCCGCTAAACAAACGCCGCGAGTTGCCGTCGATCGTCACCAGGGGTGCCCGCGGCCCGCGTGGTGCAACATTGCCAATGGATGACTCGACACAACCGGTCCCGCGCCCGTCTTAGCGGGTCCGTGCGCCAATTTGCGCCAATCGGGGCGGAACGGCGCCAAGGGACTTTGACTTCGAGATGATCCGTGGTGGACGGCCGGGGCGGGCGCCGTTGCGCAAGGCAGCGCGTTCCTTTACAAAGGCGCGAAATCGAGGGCGCGCGATGGCCGATGACGAGGAAGAACTTTCTAGGCCAATAGTCGAGCCCGGCGCCGTGCCGGGAACGCTTCGCCATGAAATGCCGCGGAACGGCGGCCAATCCCAATGGGCAGCCGAACCGGCAAGGGCCGCAACGCAATTGCCGGAGACGGAGTCGTCCCTAACCGCGCCGCCCGAGGCGCAATCACCTGGCGAACCGCAATTTTCCATGGAATTGCACGCGCCGGAAGTACCCACGCCGGAGACACCCGCTCCCGAGCCCGTCGAACTCGCCGCCGGGGATGGTTGCGCCGCCCCCGAGACCGGCCGGTGAACGAACCAAGCCGCGCTTGCTCTTTCCCGCGGTTGCCGCCACCGCGCTCGCCGTCGCGATTTTGGGATTCGGTGGAACATTGGGGCTGCGCCATTTCGGCGGCTCTCAGAGCAATGGAGTTACCTCCGGCGCGCGCATTGCCGCGTTGAACGCGCGAATTGATGCGATCGAGGGCAAGGAGGATGCCGCCGCCGCCGCCTCGCGCACGGCTCTGTCCGCGATGGAAACCCGCGTGGCTGCCGTGGAGAACGCCGCGAACAAAGCCGTGGAGTCAGCGAATTCGGCGCAGGCCGATGCGCAAAAGGCCTTCGCGTCGCTGCCTCCGGCACAAGAGCCCGTGTCTGGTCCCGCGCCAGCGGTTCCCGATCTCGGACCGCTTGAAGCGCGAATCGGAACCCTCGAGCAAAAGCTCGCTCCGCTCGAATCGGCACTCGCCGCGCCCAAGGTGGATCTCCGCCCGCAACAAGATCGCGCTGATGCCGCCGCCGGAGAAGGCTCCCGCGCCCTGGCGATCGCGATTGTCGCCGAAAGCCTATTGCGAACGCTGGATAGCGGCGGACAATATTCGGGCGAACTCGCGGCGCTCGAAAACCTCGGCGTCCCCCAGGCGTCTCTCGCGCCCCTGCGCTCGGCCTCAGGATCAACCGTTTCGAGCGAACGGCAATTAACCGAGCAATTTGCGACTCTCGTTCCGGATATTATCGCGAGCGAGTCCGCCAAGCAAGCCAGCGCGGACGAAGGTTTCCTCGACCGCTTAGCCCGCAATGCCAAAGGTCTGCTGCGTATCCGCCGCGTCGGCGACGCCGAAGCGGCCGGCGTTCAAGGCTTCGTCGCGCAGATCGAGGACGCCCTTGCGGACCACGATCTCGAAGCCGCGTATAAAACGTGGAAGGAATTGCCCGGCGCCGCCACGACCAATTCGGAAAGCTGGGGTGAAGCCGCGAAGGCGCGGCTCGACGCATTGAATGCCGCGAGATCGATCGAGGCCGATGCCGTGGCGGTCCTGGGCAAGCGGAAATCGTGATTTCCGCCCGCTGAGACCTAAACGAAGTCCTCGCCGAGAAACACATGGCCCGGGTTCTCGTTATCCTCGTTGGTCTCATCGCCCTGGCGCTTGGCTTGGCTTGGCTCATCGAGAGGCCGGGCGAAGTTACGCTGATCTGGCAAGGCTACCGGATCGAAATGTCGTTTTTGGTCGGGCTCGGGATCGTGCTCGCAGGGGTCGCCGCGCTCCTGACGATATGGAACATTCTGCGCTATCCTTTTCGGCTGCCGCCAATGATGTCCGTTGCCACCCGGGCGCGCCGCCGCGACAAGGGCTATGCGGCCCTCTCGCGGGGCTTCATTGCCGTGGGCACGGGCGATGCGCGGCTCGCCAGCAACGCCGCCGCAGAAGTGCAGAGACTTCTGCCGGAAGAGCCATTGGCCCTGCTCTTGACGGCGGAGGCAGCGCAGCTTACGGGCGATCACCGCGCCGTGGAATCAGCGTTTAAGGAAATGACCCGGAGCGAGCGCACGCGCCTTCTTGGCTTACGCGGCCTGCATGCGCACGCCCACCGGCGTGGGGATCTCGAATTGGCACATCACTTTGCGACGACCGCGCATGATATCGCCGCCTTGCCCTGGACGACGACGGCGGTTCTTGAACGGCATGTTGCGGCGAAGGACTGGCAAAGCGCATTGGCGGTGCTCGAAGACAGTGGAAACTTAATCGACGGGACAACTCGGGACCGGCAACGCGCGGTACTGACGACGGCGATCGCGCTCGGCAAGGAACAAACAGCGCCGGACGAGGCGCTGCTTCTCGCACGCTCGGCGATCAAACGTGCGCCGGACCTCGTGCCGGCGGTCGCGCTAGCCGCGCGGCTGCTGGCCCGCGGCGGCAGCGCGCGCAAGGCGGCGAAATTAATTGAGGCTGCCTGGCGGCTGGCGCCGCATCCGGAACTCGCGAAGCTCTATCTCGATCTGCGTCCGGGCGATTCCAACGCCGATCGTTTGGCGAGGGCGCGCATCCTCGCCAAGCTTTCGCCAGGCGCTTCCGAAAGCCGGATGGCCCTGGCCAGCGCCGCGCTAACCGCTTGCGACTATAAGACCGCGCGTGAGGCCATGCTGCCGATGATCGAAGGGGATAAGCGCCCGACCGCCCGCATGTGCCTCCTCATGGCGGAAATCGAAGAGGCCGAGCAAGGCGAATTGGGATTGGCGCGGGAATGGCTGGCACGGGCGTCGCGGGCGCCGCGCGATGCATGCTGGATCGCCGGCGGTGTCATGTCGGAGCAATGGTCGCCGGCCTCGCCGGCGACGGGAAAGCTCGATGCCTTCGTCTGGCGGAGGCCGGAGGATCGTCCGAGCGCCGGCGGCGAGCCGGAAGAAGCGTTTTTTAGACCGGTTTCCGCGCCAGCCGAGGCAACCCTCTTTACTGAAGAAGGAGCTACCGCCGAAGCATCCCTCCCGGAGTACAATGAGCAAGGCCCCCAGGTTGCCGGCGCGCCGTCCGTTCCCGCTAACGATCTGGTACCTGAACCGATGCCGAAACCCGGATGGCTGCGCCAGCTTTTTCGAGCGGTGGCGCTGGGTCGCAAGGCTGCCGCGACAAAGGATGACGATAGTGATATGGTTCGCCGTTTCGACTAAGAGGTAGGCCGCAAAACTTTGGTGTTTGCATTCGGGCAAACGCAGCCGCAATAGCTCAGCTGGTAGAGCACCTCATTCGTAATGAGGGGGTCCGGTGTTCGAGTCACCGTTGCGGCACCAATATTTTCAAAGACTTACGGCCAGCGGCGGCCAGAGGCCAGGGCTGGTAGGTACGACATAGGTACGGCCCCCCTCACGGGCCGCAGCGCAGGCTTGGGTCGCAAAAATTGCATCACATTTTCTGGGGTATAGTGAGCGAGCCAGCCGAACAAATTTTTGCCTCGGCGGTGCCGCCAGGGCCTGAGTTCATGTTAAGGTTAGCGCTGTGGATCGAACGGCGAGCCGTACATCGGCGCCATTGGCGCAGGTGGTAACTGTGGTTCAACTTGCGGAACTCCACTGAATGGCACCGGTGTTGCCCCAGCGCAATCGCTGGGTGTGCGGAAGCCATTCGGCCCGTTGCCCCAGCGGTCGCCGTTCATAGTGATGTAGGTTTGATCCGGGTACAACTCACATGCCGTAGCCGGGCCGGAGATGCCGAAGGCGAAGACGAGAGCGATAGCTGTCTTTGACATTTCTGAGTTCCTTAGAGTTCAGGCCTGACTGTGAGCTTCGAGGCGTTGGCGTTAAGGAATGCCTCTAATCCTGGCATAGCCGCCCTACGTCAAAAGGTAAACCCATTTGACTCGGGCAATATTTGCGTCAAGTGAGTTGACATTTGGCTTTTGACGGATCATGTTCAGAATGTCTCTGACCCAACTGACGCCAGCATTGTGCTGAGCGAAGGGAGCTGAACATGATTTATGGATATGCGCGCGTCTCGACCGATGACCAAGACCTTACAATACAGCGCACCGCTTTGCGGCAAGCTGGGTGTGCGATGATCCGGGAGGAGAAGCGCAGCGGCACAAAACTCGATGGCAGGGCCGAACTTCAAACGTTGCTAGACTTCATACAGCCTGGCGACACTCTCGTTGTGACGCGCATCGACCGCCTCGCCCGGAGCGTGCTTGACCTTCAGACAATCGTGGCGAAGCTCAAGGAACGCGGCGCTGCGCTCCGGTGCACCGAGCAGCCTATCGACATGACAACGCCAGCGGGCAAGGCATTTCTGGACATGCTGAGCGTCTTCGCGGAGTTCGAGACAGCGCTGCGGCGTGAGCGGCAGATGGAGGGCATAGCCAAGGCGCAGCGGGAGGGCCGGTATAAGGGGCGGCCACCGACGGTCGATAACGGCGCGATCCAAACCATGCACCGCCAAGGCAAGCGCGTTGTCGAGATTATGTCGGCGCTAGGCGTGAGCCGGTCGAGCGTGGAGCGGGCGCTCCGCAAAGCTCAACCGGCTTCGCTGGCGTCTTCACCTTCAACCACCCCGCCTCCAATGTAGCGCGGTGCCAACTCCGGCCGCACCTCCAAGGTCCGCTGCCACGCCCGCTCTAGCTGTGCCGCGAAGCCATGACCTTGGATATTGGCGGTGACGCAAAGTTTTGGATGCTCGAACGGTAACGCCGCGATTGCCGCCCGCATCCGGCGGCTTAGCGGTTGACCTGGGTCGCTATAAACGGCCTGAAGCAACTCCAGTGAGCTTTCGGCTGGGCCGATGTTCGGCTCCGGCTCCTCGTCAAGATATACCGTTCGCGGCCCTAATCTTATCGATGGCCCAGCCATGTATTCGGCTCCTTCTCTACCTTGAAATCTATCTCTATATATCTACCATATCTACCATATCTACCAAAAAATATAGAAAGTACTGTAGTTAAATTACATATGGAAAAGGTCTTTGGGCGGACTGGTAGATTGGTAGATACGATAGTTTTGGTAGATATGGCGCCAGCCTCATTCATCTCGCAGTCGGGGCCGGAGCCCAGCCCAGACGTATGCCTGACGGCCCTCAACCAATGGACGGCCGCCGTCAATCACCCGCTCGAAACCAGGGACGGCGATGAGCTTTTTGTGGAATTGATTTTCTGGCGTGGTCCGCATCAACTCCAGCCGGTTCCGATCGATGCACCATCGCCGGAATGTCTCAAAGGCTATAATCTTAGACAGAACCGCCCCCGGGTCCGGCACAAAGCACTCCCGAGCCATCGCCACAAACGGATTGCTCTCCGCCTGCACTGCCGCCCGCAGCACCTCGCCACTCGCGGGTTGAAGGAACCGCCCCCGCGCCAAGGCTCGCCGATATGCTCGCATGAACCGCGCCGCGATCCCCGGCAACTCAGCCCGCAGCTTCTCGCCAAGCTCTCGATCTTCCTTGCCTTCAAAGCACTCCCGGAAGTGAACCACGACGAACCGCTTTACTAGATTATCATCGTTGAAGTTCAGCACCTTATTTGTGCAAATCGTTATCTTCCCCGGATGCTTGCCAATCCAGTCTGATGTATAGTACCGCCCGAGCGTCACCTTGTTGCCCCCAGCGATTTTCAAAATCATTTCCTGTGATTTTGCATCCACACCGCCAGGGTCCCATTTATTGCCCAGTTTCAGCCGAACATCTCCAAAGATTATCGCGCGCTTACCAAGTAAGTTTTCGGACTTCTTTCCTTGCTGTATCCAATTAGTCATCTCGCAATCGATATGGTTTCCCTCCCCAAGAATGTCGCAATACACATCGGTGATTGTGTTTTTGCCATTTCGGCCTGAAGGACCCACAAACATCGCGGCGGTATGCATGGCAGTGTGCGAAGTCATGTTGCACCCGCCCCATTCTTCGATGAAGTCTTGGCTTTGCCGGTCTCTAGGGAGGATTTCTTCCAAGAACTGCAACCATCGCGGGCATTCTGCCTCGACGTTCCAATCCCAATCCACGCCACCACGCGCAAACAAGTCTGGCGTAAACTTCCGCGTTTCCTCGGTCCAAGGGTTGACCAGCATGTTCCGGCAAACAATCCAATCCCCCGCAGGCTCTTCGCTCTCAAGCCACATTGGCGGAACCACATTACTATTTATCGCCAGCCCTTGCTCTACGAAATACAGCACCCCTTCCACAACGCTCTTTGTTGGCGTGAACCGAATAAGGTTCCCCGCTTTGTCTTTTTTATAGGCACCGTCAAGAAACTCTGACAGCTTCCCTGCCAGAACCGCCGCATCTTCTACAACCCAAAACCTCCCATTCCAGCGCCAAAACTGCTTGCTCCAAAACAGAACTACAGGATTCCCTGCAAGAGAGCATTCGCGCTTCACAAACTCATTGGCGATATCCTTTGGTGCGCCCGGATTTAGAACTATCTCTTCATGGCCGCGCACCAAAGGCTCAGGCTCCGCCACCGGCAAAGGCCTCGGCAGGCGCCGGAACCGCAGCACCTCGGCCTCGGCGGCTTCCGGCCCAGATTTGATCATCTTTTGTTCTCGGCCAGCCTCGGCCACATCCTTCGGCTCAGGCACCTTCGGCGTCAGCGTGCGTTCCAATTCATCTCTCTGCGTCCGAAACTTTTCCGCCTCCTCAACAGACATATTCTTGATTTGTTCTTCTACACGCTTCCGCATCGCCGCTGGCATTTTCCACTCAGACATATCGCACCTTCTCCCCAGCCTTAGCTAAAGCTTGGAGCACGCCCCCGATTGCTTGCCGCTTCAGCCTCGGGTCGAGACACGTCTGGCGCAAATCCCAACGCTCTTGCGGCGTATGCACTTGCCAGCCGAGCTCCAGATATTTCTCTGCCTCGGCTCCATACTTCTCCGCGTAGTGCCGCTGCGTTCTCTCGTTTACGGCCGGGTCGAGCACCGACATTATTTTGTCTGCATATCCCACAGCTTCGCCTCCTCCATATTCTCAATCGCCCGCATTCTCAATCGCCCTAGCTAGTTCACATATACCCCGCGCAAAGGGGTGTTCCGCGCTTACCATTTCACCGATCCCTCTCGCTTCTCCCTTGCCTCGACCGCATCTTGGCCAAGCCGCCGGATCGCGTCGAGCCGACGTTGATAGGGCGAGCCACGAGCTTCGTCCGCGCGCCGCTCCGCATCGGCCCGATTGCTTGCCTCAAGCTTCGCCGTCCCTTCGGGGCTCATCATACTCCGGTCAAGGGCTTTCGGCTTAGGCACCATCACGCTACTTGGCTGATGGACCGGCTTCAACCGGTCGCCGATAACGCCCTGCATAAACCCAGCCGGTTCGGCGAGGATCATTTCCATTTGCCATTCCGGCAAGCCACGTTCGCGCGCAAGCCGTGCGATTGTTTGCCGCACGGCCGCATCGCTAATCCCTTTGCTTTCGGCACTTAAGTCGCGCCGGGTCGTCAATTGTCTCAGATCAGGATTCATGCCTATCGGCCCTCCTTGGGCCTGCTTCGCGCGCGCTCGCGCCTTGCCTTGAGTTAATGATGACCTTGTCCGCCGCTCGCATGCACTGTGCGGCCTGCCCCTGGCCCGCCACCCTTCACGTTCTTCGCAACCTCGTTGCCGAGCTTCACGCCAGGGACAGCCGTCGCCTTCGGCCGAGGCTTGAGGCGGACTTCTTGCTTGCCGATATCAGCGGCGTTGCCCGCAGGGTGCGCATGGCCAGCGCGGCCAGCTACGGTGCCAACGGCCTTGACTTTATTGCCGCCAATGCCGCCGCCACTCCCCGCTCGCGCGGCTTGCGGGTTGGGCCGAGGCCGTACATCACGTAAATCTGCTTTAGACATCATCGCTTCTCCACTCATCATTTAGCGCCACCCAGCATCAGGTCAGCGCGGGTTAGGGTCCGCCAATGCTACTCGATGCGAGTTGTGCCAGCGTCATCAAACTTGAGCCCGGCATTAGCGCCTGAGCGGCCGCATCCATCGGGGCCACATTCCTCGGGCTCGGGGCCGCAGCCAGCCCAGGGAACACAACATCGCCCGGCTGCGCATTACCCGCCGTGTCGGCGATCGTGGTGCCCCTGGGGAAGCGCTGGTACTGATAGCCCGGCGGCGCTCCGCCAACGCTCGTTATCAAAATGTAGCGTGCCATCTCACATTTCCCTCAAACTCTCCAAGTCCACGCCATAGTGTTTCAGCGCGTAACGCTTAATCGCCGACAGCAATTCCGCTTCCATCGCCACTATCTCCGGCTCGCGCCGCCATGTCGCATAGATTTTCCGCCCTTTAGGGTGTGGGTGACACGCAGCCCAAAATTCATCCCAAAGTCGCATGTTAGTGTCGATTGCGCGCAGTGCTTCGAGCGAAGGACGTTCCTGGGCGTTGAGACAGTAGCCCGGCATGCAACCTAGGGCGTATTGAAGCGTCAACAGATCATGCTCATGACGGAAATACGCCTCGCCCAGATAGACGCTGGCGCCAGGCTTTGGCGGCCGCGCCAAAATCTTTACAAAGTCGTCGCCAGGAAATAGCTGGACATACGGCTGCGTCGCGAAATCATACTCAACTTCGCCTTCGCCTTCGGCCTCACTCATGGCGCCCCTCTGGGAAGCCAAGGTCGGGAACCTCGTTCACATCTACCCCGAGCGGCGGCTCCGGCCCAACCGGATCATGCGACCACCCCGGCACTGCCTCCGGTGGCAGGTCGTTTACGCTCAGCAACGGCCTCGGCCTTTCGATCGCGTATCGCCCGCCACATTCATCGCTCAAGGCACTGGCCGCTAGCGCCGCGTATGTCGTCGCCTCTTGCCGAAGCAGTTCCCGGCCGCGCCGCGCGGCTTCATTGTTCCATGCAGTGCCGCAACTTAGTTGACAGAACCGCTGATTGAGTTTGGCAGGATAAAACGCATCGCCGCACCATTCACACGTTCTTTCAGTCATCAAACAGGTTCCTTCCTCTCGCGCCTATACTAGGATAGAGCATAGGTGCTCTATGTCTGATCCTCTACTATCTATCTATTATAACACAACATCGCCTCGAAGTCAAGCAGAGTTTCGCAGAAACGCCAGCAAGATCAACGACATACAAGCGAAGCGACACGAATGTCGCCTTGCCGCGAAGCGGTACGTACAAGGTGAGACATATGGGGATGCCATGAAAAAGGGAGGAGCGTTGCTGCCCCTCCCCCTTCGGCCGCCTAGTGTGCGGTGTCTACCTTGTTTTTGCCTTGCCCTGCTTCGCGGCGCTTAAAAGTTGAAGTGCTTTGGAGTAGGTTAAATCCGCTGCGGATCGCGTTTTTGACGTAAGTACCTGAGCTAGCTTCGGTTCTTGCCTGGCTATTAGCATGTAGTTTTGGGCTGTCCGCATGTTAAGGCGACAGTCGAGAGTGACATAGCCCTGCCATGCACCGTGCCCTAGCTCTTTCTTCACGCGGCCCTTTACTTCAATCAAACGCTTTCCGGCTTGGATTGCGTGCTCCAAGCTTGTGCGCATGCCTTTAATAACGCCGCAATGATCGTCATAAATCGCCGTGGCCATTTCAGTGAGTGTCCGGGCTGGCTCGGGCAAAGGCGCTGGCACCAGAGCACGGCTCGTCGGCACTAGGGTTGGCACCAAAGCCTCGGCCGACGAGACCGGAGCCGGGGCTAGGGCCAGTAGTATTGGTGACAATAGTTCTTTCAGCTTGAGGTTCATGCCGCCCTCCCCTCAATCATCGAGCGGAGCGCGGCTTCGCATTCGGCCGCAAGCCATCGGCTGGCCCCTGGGCCAACCTTGACCGGTGGCGGGAAGCGCCCGGCCTTGATGCCACGATACAGTGTTGCGGGATGTAGAGGACGGCTGCCACCGAAGAAGCGGCAGGTGGCCTTTAGGTCGAGTAGTTCATTCATTTAGCTTTTTCCTTACGCACGTGATTGCGCGCTGAAGAAAACCTGAGCACGAAATTAAAAAATCGGTCAATCCCGCCATGCCAGAGGCCAGTCCCACTCCGAAAAAACATCCGCCAAATTGATATCAATTAGTGCCAAATCTTCAATCAATCGCTGAAAATCGTGCGATTAACCCCGTCTTGCTCCATGCGAAATTATTTTGCGCGCTACTCACCTCTGGCGCAAATCCGCTCGATCTCACGGGCCAAGGCCTCGAACGCGCGCCGCTTCTCGTCTTCAAAGGCGTGACGGTCATAGACGCCACGGACACCGCCAATGACGTGGCCGAGGCATCGTTCAGCGTGGTCCGAGGGGACACCGACGCGCGACATAAGGGTGCGGGCCGTGCGGCGAAGGTCATGAAGACGCCAGCCCACCAGGGGCTCAGGGAGCATTGCGTCGAAGCCAGAGGCCATGCTTGCGTCAAGCGAAGCCTTGAACTTGCTGAAACCACCGATCGGCCGGGCGCCACCGTCGGTGCTAAACACAAAGCCGCCAGGGGCTCTAGGCGGCAGCGCATTAATCGCAGCGCGGGAGAGCGGCCGGACAAAATCTAGCTTGGTCTTGTTGCGCGCCGCTGGAAGCGTCCAATCGCCGCTGGCGCTGAGTTCGTTCCAGCACATCCCGGCGGCCTCGGTCCTACGCGCGCCCGCTAATATAAGGAAGCGCACGAAGCGGCCGAAGACACCCGCGCCCCCTGTGGCATGCCACACCGCCCTCAGCTCGTCATCGGTAAGGGTGCGTTCGCGGGCGCGCTCTTTCGGCTTTGTCCGCGACATGCCCCGGACGATCGGACTGCGCCAGTCATCGCTCCTGGCTTCGGCCCAACTGAAGGCCCGGCGCAGGTATGCGAGGGTTTGGTCGGCCATTACCAGGCCATGGCCAACGGCGATGTCGTCAAGCAATCGCACAATGTCGCTGCGCCGAACCTCATGCAGGGGCCGGGCGCCGAGGCGGGGGTAGACCAGCCGCTCAAGCGTCGCCTTGCGATATGCCCCAGTGCGCAAGGCAAGCCCTTCACGCGCAAACCAGTCCTCACATACGGCCGCAAGCGTCTCCTGCCTTCGACTGCGCGGATCACGGCCAGCTTCAACCTCGGCCCGCGCGCCAGAGGCCAGTGACCGTGCGGCACCTAGGCTGGTTGCGGGATAGGTCCCGAGCGTCAGCCGCACCCGGTGTCCGGCCCATGTGAAAAGGTACGTCCATACTTTGCGGCCGGTGCGGCTCACTCGCAAGGCAAGGCCACTCACGTCAGTATCAAAATAATCTGTCTGCACGGCCCCAGGGCGAGACTTGGCGTTGGCGCAAAACCTATCCGTGAGCTTCAATCGCATGTTGGCCTTCTGCTCGGCTTCGCCGGAAGGTCACGTGCAGAGCCAGGCCGTACCTAACCGTACCTAACTAGGTACCAGAGCAAGCGCTAGGATGCAACTGGCCGAAGGCGATTGACGCGAAACGCCACGCCGAATCAAAGCCTTGCACGTGCGGGTGCCACAGGGTGCGTTGAGTTGCGGCCTGTCGGGCGCTCATTCGTAATGAGGGGGTCCGGTGTTCGAATCACCGTTGCGGCACCA
This sequence comes from uncultured Alphaproteobacteria bacterium, assembly GCA_963706215.1. GTDB lineage: Bacteria > Pseudomonadota > Alphaproteobacteria > Rhizobiales > Beijerinckiaceae > Methylocapsa. Next base: position 3,631,183 of record OY970154.1, read on the forward strand.
ATAGTTTCAATAGGTTAATGGATTAACTGGTTCGGTTGTGCACTCCATGTGCACAAAAGAGCTGGGGGATTGGCTGAAGCGGACGCGGTTTTTGGGGCCGGTTGATGAATTGGAGGCGAGGCCGTTCGGTCATGGCGAAGGGAGCGGCAAATGACGAGGAAGGCGAGACGGAGGATCGCCGCGGCGCCGAAGGCAAGAATTGCCCTCGAGGCGCCGCGCGGGCAGGCGGCGGCGGACCTGGCGCACTGTCGCGAGGTCCGTCCAAATCCGGTTTACGCTTGGAAGAAGCAGCCGCCGGAGCAAGCCGCCCGCGCCTTCGGCGCGGGCGCCGGCGTTGGCAACGGCGCCGGGGCGATCCGGGAACGCGAGATCGCGAAGCCGCGCGCCAAGATTGGCCAGTTGACGGCGGATGGTTCGACAAGCCCGCCATGAGCGGGATTTTTTAGCCAACAGGTCCGGAAGATGAGGGTCCCGGACCGCGGAGTGCGGGTTGACGGCGGCATCGCGCCGCCGGTCCGCAAGCCATGCAAGCTTCCCGGCCTTGCCCGCCCTGGCTTCCATCGCAAGCCGCGGCCCGCCAACGGCGGCGATCCCGCGCCGGTGCGGCGGACCGGCGCGCTGTTCGCGGCGCGGCCGTTCCCCGGCTCGCGGCGGATGACGGCGATGCCGCGGGCGCGGGGGCGGGCGATCAACCGCGAACATGCGCGGCGGCGGACGCGGCGGACGGGCATCGCGGCGCCGGGGCCGGAGCCGCGGACGGCGAAGCCGGCACCGGGGCACAAGATATTCCCGGATCTCCCGCGGCGCCTGGCGGCCGGCCGTATCAGGCGCGGGCGGCCGGCATCGCCTATGTTCCGATCGGGCGCGGGTTCCCCTCCCTCGCGGCGGCCGTCGATCGGGCGAGCCGGGCGGGGCTGGCGCTTGCCGAACACGAGGGATGTCCCGTTCCGCGTCCCGGCGCTCGAGGAGGCGCTGGCGCGCCGTGGCAAGCCGGAGATCTTCGACACCGGCCAGGGCAGCCGGTTTACCGGCGCGGCCTTCGCCGGCACGCTCGCCGCCGGCATCCGCGTCCCGATGGATGGGCGCGGCCGGCGGAAGGACAATGTCTTCATCGCGCGGCGGCATCACGGGCGCGCCCGGCGGGAAAGCCGTGGACAGGACGCCGCGCCTGGCCAACGCCGGCGCGTGGCCCGCATGCCCGCGGCCGCGGCAGCGGCGGAAAGCAGCTTGATCGATTGAGGAGAAAGGAACGGCCGGACTTCCAACCAAGAAACCGGCCCCAGCGGTCCCGCCCGCGGGGTCCACTTCAGATCATCCCGGCCTCAAAGCCGCGATCCGGGAAGTCTTGCCCGAGGCGGCTTGGCAGCGCTGCCACGTGCGCTTCTTGAGGAATGCGCCGGACTGCGTGCCGCGCAAAGTGGATGACGATTGCCTCAAGGAGCTGCGCTTTATGTACGATCGCCGCGATCTTGGCCTCGGTCAGATGCGATCTCGCCCAGCGGCTCGCAAAGTGGCAGGGCAAATACGCCAAGCCTTGCGCTTGGGTCGAGGACAATATCGAAGAGACATTGACCTATTACCGGCTGCCGCTGGCGCGCCACAAGTGTAGTAGCTTGTACTTGATCTTACAGACGGTGCCTTTTGGAGGTGGCCGGTTTGCTGCCGATGGTGGTCAGGCAGCGATCATTTTCGCCCTCGCAATCGGGATGGCGTCAAGGAATGTTTGCAGTGGCGTCTTGCCGAAACACCACCGGCCTCGATGCGGTCTTTCCTCATTATAGCTTCTGATCCATTCGTCGAGGTCGTCCTGTAGGGCCGCGATCGAAAGATAGAGCTTCTTCCGGAAGGCGATGCGGTGGAATTCAGTCAACATCGTCTTGTGCAGGCGCTCGGCGATCCCATTTGTTTGCGGGCTCTTCGTCTTGGTCCTGGAATGGCCGATATCCTCCACCGCGAGATAGAGCTCGTATTCATGATGCCCGGGATTGCCGCGATATTCGGTGCCGCGATCGGTCAGCACACGTGAGAGCTTCACTTCCTTTTCGTCGAAGAACGGCACGACGCGATCATTCAGGAGTAAAAGACTGAATTTGAGCTTTCAGTCACTGCCGCGGGAAATCGCAACCTGCCATTCCTCTCATGGCGGCGAGTTTGGCGAGCGGATCGATTCTGGCAAGGACGCGCGCCGCGCCCGCGCCGGCGAAGCCGGTGCCATAGCCCGTTGCTTGCAACGGGCGTTCTTCCGAACGCCCTATGGCATCCTTGCCAGAATCAACTCCGCCTCGCCGGTAATGCTCGGCCCGTGCGATGAATGGCGAAATCTGACGTTGACCGGTGGATCAAATCCCAACTTTTACAATTGATGGAAGCGCGCGGTGATCGGCGTCTTGCGGTCGTAAAGTTTGGCAAACGCCACTTTCGCATAGGTGTCGATGAAGGTCCGTTGGTAGATGCGGCCGACCCCTTTCATGTTGCCGGCGTGGAAAGTGTCCTGGGCGCCGCGGTAGCCGGGGCATTCGCTCTCGAACTCGGCCCGTGAGCCTCCTTTTCTGTCTTGGCTTTCTCCAAGGCGATGACTTGCGCCCCGGTCAGGATCAGCCCCTCCTGCGCGACCTTCGCTTCCAAGGCCTTCAGCCGCTTCTTCATCGTCTCGAGATCATGGCGCTGCCAGACGCCGCGTACCCCGTCCTTCGACGGGCCCGGGAGGTGAGATCGAATGGCCAAACTTCCTCATTTCGCTAGCGGCGCGGATCTGGCCGAAGGCCGGCTGCTCCAGCGAAAATTCAACGATCCGCGCCGCGATCCCGGGCGCCGTCCGGTTCGCCAGGATCGGCTTCTTGCGGGAGATTTCCTGCAACGCCAGCGCGCCGCCTTTGTCGTAAAGTTCCTTGAACCGGTAGAAGCTGTCGCGGCTATAGCCGAGCATCTTGCAGGCCTGGCTCACATTGCCGAGTTGCCTGGCGAGCTCCAATAAGCCCACCTTGCCTTTGATGATCTTCTGGTCCTTGGTCATCGCCGGTAGCCTCATAAAACGCCGAGGCCAGGCGCTTCGCAACCCTGGCCAGCTCCGCGCCCGGCCTCGGCTCATGCTTCGGCCTTATGACACCAAATGTCCGATCAAATGTAAACTATTACACGTCATGACCCGCATCAAACAGGCCGAAGACATGACCGCACCCACGATCAAACGCAACGCCGCAACATAACCCTTGATCAGCGGGCGCCGTCCAGACATGTCGATATTGCGCTGACACTTATGTCTGTCACGAAACTGTCTTGCCTCCCGTACTAATATGGTCAGCTGGTCATGGAGAGCCGCGTGGGGAGTATCCAAGGTCTGACGAGACGATTTGGGGCAAACGCCGCCGTCGGCGATGTTAGTCTTGGCATCCAGCGTCGCGGTGTCCTGGGCGTGCTCGCCAGCATCCCGACCGGCCAGCTCCATGAGATCCCGAAACAGATCGCCTCGATGCGCCTCTGGCGCGCCGCGGACAGATTGATCGCACGGCCCGCGCTCGAACAGTTCGATATCGCTAATCTAACCGGCTCGTTGCCGGGCAGCCAACAGCAGCGCGTCGCGATTGCCCGCGCGCCAAGGCGGGACCGTGCCTCAAGGGAGCGGCACCAGGCGCCAGGACAAGTCTTGGCGCGCGCCGCCGGGTTGTGTGGGTGCCGTTCCTCGCGCCAGCCCGCCCAAGTGCTCTGTCGGCAATCTGTTGGAAGGAGGCCGGACAATGGTCGACATCGCAGCGCCTGATCGGCGTAGCCAATCCCGCGCAAAGTCGGTTCAGGACCACATCGACGAACTGCCGATGTGGGCTGATGGAACCCATCTTCCGTCGGTGCCGATGACCGGCATGCAATGGCTCATCTGGTCACTCGCCGCCGCAGGCAAATTCTTCGAAGGCTTCGTCGTCTTCATGACCGGCGTCGCGCTTCCCCTGCTGTCGAGCGAGTTCAACATCGGCGCCGCCGAGAACGGAATCATCACCGCCGCGACCCTATTCGGCATCCTCATCGGCGCCGTCGTCCTCGGGGGGCTGTCGGACCGCTTCGGCCGCAAGGTCATGTTCGTCGTGGAAATGGTGATCTTCGTGGCGTTCCTCGCGGCGCTCGTCTTCGCCCCAAACTTTTATTTGGTCGTCATCTGCTTGTTCGGGATCGGGCTCGCGCTCGGCTGCGACTATCCGACGGCCCATATAATTATTTCCGAAAGCATCCCCAGCACCAGCCGCGGGAGGCTCGTGCTGGGCGCTTTCGCCTTCCAGGCGGTCGGCGCCCTCGGTGGCACGGCGATTGGCTACCTCGTCCTCTCGACCCTGCCCGAACTCAGCGCCTGGCGCTGGATGTATGCCTCGGCGATTATTCCGGCCGTGCTCGTCACGATTGGCCGGTTCTACATTGTCGAAAGCGCCAATTGGCTATTTGTACGGGGCGAAATCGAAAAGGCCGAGCTAGCGTGTAAAAGGCTGCTGGTGCGCAAGCCGCAGTATCCGGGCGAGATCAAGCTTGCATCACGCGACGGGCAGGCGGCGGCGAGCTCTCAATCCAAACAGACCTATGCTTCACTGTTCAACAAGGTCAACCGGCGCGCGACGATCCTGGCGTCGGTCCCGTGGTTCCTACAGGACCTTGGGACCTATGGCATCGGCATCTTCACCCCGACGATCCTAGCCGCCGCCGTGGGCGCCAATTCAGATCATGCGCGCAGCCTCGCCGACCTGATCGCTAACGACATCACGGCCGCCAAGGGGGCGGCTCTCATCACAACGCTGCTCATCGTCGGCATCATCTTTGCGGTTCTGCTTGCAGATGTCGTCGGCCGAATCTCGTTGCAGATTCTGGGCTTCGTAGGTTGCGCCGCGGGCCTGTTGCTGGCGTCCCTTTCGTCGAACTTCAAAGGCGGCACGGAGACCCTGTTGATATTCTCCGGCTTCATGCTGTTCAACTTCATGACCAACCTTGGTCCGAATGCGCAGACCTATCTTTTGGCTGGGGAGGTCTTCCCGACGGCGATCCGCGGCAAGGGCGCAGGGTTTGCGGCGGCCTTCGCCAAAATCGGGGCAGTCTTGACCGCGTTCTTTTTCCCCATCCTTCTCGCGGGAATCGGCACGCAAGCCTTGCTCTACGGCCTGATCGTGACTTCGATCCTGGGCGCGGTAGTCACTTGGTTATTCCGGATCGAGACGACCGGCGTGAAACTCGATCGGCTTGAACAGTAGGGACGAGAGAGAACGGACTGCCCTGAGGCCATTCTCCCGCCAACTCTCCGGGCAAATGCCTGGTCTACATGATGACACACATTTGGAGCGTGCGCGCCGGGGTGTCCCGCACCCGCTGCCGTGACGCGGCGCTCAGCCGTCACAGAGGAGAGAAACGCATGACCGATTGTCTGAACAAAGTGCGTCCTGCGCGCGTAAGCCGGCTCACCGCCGCGCTTGCATTTGGCCTGCTCGCGCTCCCCGCGGCGGCGGCGCCCGCCGATGGCGTCACCTTGGCCGAGACAGGTTCGACCCTGTTTTATCCGCTGTTCAACGTCTGGGCGTCCGAATACATGAAGACGCACCCAGGCGTAAACATCAGTACGGCTAGCACCGGCTCGGGCGCGGGCATCGATCAGGCGGTTTCAGGCGAGGTGCAGATCGGCACGTCCGACTCCTTCATGTCGGACGCCGACATCAGGCGTCACCCCCAGATTATCAACGTGCCGATGGCGATCTCCGCGCAGCTGGTCGTCTACAATATACCAGGCATAAATACGGCGAATGTGAAGCTCGACGGCCCGGCGCTAGCCGGTATCTACACGGGCAAGATCCGCACATGGGACGACAAAGCGATCGCCGCCCTCAACCCGGGCTTGACTCTGCCGCACAACACCATCGTTCCCATCCGCCGCGGTGAGGAGTCCGGCGACACATTCATTTTCACCCAGTATTTGACGTTCTCGACCGAGGCCTGGGAGAATAGCCACGGCTTTGGCAACAAGATCGCGTGGCCTGCCGTGCCTGGCGAGCTGGAAGCCATCGGCAATGCGGGGATGGTGGAAAAGATACAGCAGACTCCCTATTCAATCGGCTATGTCGGCATTAGCTTTTTTGCCGATATAGCTAAGGCCAGCCTCGGCACGGCGGCGCTCAAGAGCTACTCGGGCGAATTCCTGCTGCCAACCCCGGAGTCGATAGAGGCGTCGGCCGCATCGCTCGGCCCGCGAACGCCGCCCGATCAGCGCCTAACCTTGGTCAACGCTCCGGGCGCAAACGCCTATCCCCTCGTTAATTACGAATATGCGATTGTTTCCACAAATCAGCCGAATCCAGCGATTGCCGCGGCGACGCGCAAATTCCTGCTCTGGGCAATCACCCCGGGCGAAACAAATGACAAATATATTAAGGACGAGCACTTTATTCCCTTGCCGGCCCACATATGGGTGTTGAGTCACGATCAGATCATGAAGATAGCGAACCCGCCAGCCATCACGGCAACTCCGTCGGCGCCCGTGGTCCCACCTCCCATTGACGCCGCACCAGCGCCGCCGGCAGCAGAGGCGTCCGCTCCTCCCGTTGCTGCGGTTCCGGCGAAAGAGGCGCCCACAGCGCCGGTGGCAGAGGCGCCAGTCCTGCCCCCGGCCGCCGACGCACCCGCAGTTGCGCCTGCCCCCGCCAATCCCCTGAAGATTCCGGCGTCCAAGCCAGTGGCGCCGGCGGTGGCGGTGGCGCCCGGCACTGCCATCTTTCCCTCCGCAATTTCAGCGGCCTATGCCAACGAGAAGCCTTACAAGGCACGCCTCAAGACTTGTTCCGATCAATTCAAAGCCAACCAAGCAACCAACGCCAATGGCGGCCTGAAATGGGTCCAGAAGGGCGGTGGTGACTATTGGAGCGAATGCAACAAGCATCTCCAAGAGTAACGCCGCTTATTGACGTGCGACAGCCAGATTGTCGGACTTGCCAAAGGACAGCATTAGGTCAACCGCCCTCTTTCTCGGACGTCTGGGTGGTCGGCATAGGAACGGCGTCTACGCGGCCCGCGTCCGCTTGCGGGTGCACCAGATTCGCCATCGCATCGGCGGTCATATGATCCGTACCTCAATAAATGGTGTGAAGCAAAGTGTACCACTGAACCGGCTTAGCGCTGCGATATGAACGCGGCCCGTCATCCACGCCGCGATTGGGGCCATCATTCGCCTTTTTGTCTTGTCGTTGATACGGCAAGCTTGCAACGCGACGCCATGCGCCGCTCCGTCTTGCCGGAACGGACGATCCGTTGCAATTCCCGCCTGTTCCCGGGCATTACCACCAATGCCGCGCTGCCTGCCCACATGCCACGCCGCATGACTTACCCGCATCATATTGTAAAGCGTTGCGTGAGATAGTACACTAGATGCTCTTTGTCGGCTAGCTGTTGTGAGCTGAAATTGCTTTTTCTCCAAAAAACCTGCCTTGTGGTTCACGCCGGCTCCGTGAGAGCAAACCTGCGGCAATGATCGAGGTAAGCTGCTTCGTGGATTGAAATCAGCTCGACAACGTTCGACCAAAGCCAGGAGGGTGCGTCGAGAGTCGTCGTGCGCGCCTTTGCAAGTTCAGAACGCCACGAGTTTCGGGTTGCTTTATCCATTTGCCGCCCATGAGCCCGACCAACCACCGTGGCGAGATAGGCTGCAAGCGCCATTGCCTCCTCGCGGGTAAGGCGATCGACTTCGATCTTAAGGTCTTGAGGCATCAATTCGCGCAGCACGACGCCGGTGTCGAGGAACCGGGCGGCGATCATGCGATTCCCAAGGTTGGGCGACAGCGCTTTCGCGCCCGTGACGACGCGCACCGCGTTATCTCGCGGCATTGCTACCCCCTCGACGCGAGGCGCGGCCGCCGTGACGCCCTCTTTTATATCGACCAGACAAATTGCCGAGCCCTTGCCTTCGCCTACCCGCAGCATGACGGCGTAACGGAGGCGGCCCAGCGAACTGCATCCCTTTATCCAATAAGCGGCATCGACCATTGTCACGGCGTCGCTTAACTCGCGACCCTGAAGGCCGGTGACCATGGCGCGCATCGGTTCTTGCTCGAAGAGCTGAACGAGCGCCGTGCGTTCCTCGGGCCTCAGGGCCCAGAACTTTTTTCCCACCGGAAGAACCGGCTTGACTGATTCCAGCCGCTCCAGAGCAAGCTGCCGCCAGCGACGCCGGACAGAATGTTCAAGCAGAACCTGTATTCTTTTCGGGCGATAGATCTTGTCCTTGCCGCGCTCAATGTCGTCAGAGAGGGCCTTCTCATATCCGGAGACCAGCTGCTCAAGTATTCGCGCCGTGGTAACGCCGGGCAGATTCGATCCGCGTGCTGCGGACGCCAAGGATAGGCCAAGTCGAATGAGATCGTGGGCAGGATTACCAATGACGGTCTGGTCGAGATCGCGTATCTGAATGGCGACCCGCCCCTTCGTGTCCGCCAACGGTCCGAGGTTTCCAAGATGGCAGTCGCCACAAATCCATACCGGGGGCCCTTCCGGAACTTTGCCGGCGCTCAACTCAAGCCAGTCATAGAATTTGACTGTATTGCCACGCACATAGGCGTGCGCGGAGCGCGCCATCTTCAGATTGCGGGTTTGCGTTAGGCTCGCCGCGCGCTGGTCCGGGCCCGTCACCTCCGATTGTTTTTTTTCAGTGACGCCCATTCGGGCTGAACGGCGAGCCATCAAGAGCTGCCCATGATTTCTTCAATCCACATTTTTAAGCTGAAAGCCCGATGAGAACCACCGCAAACCCAGCGATAAGGGCAATCCTTGCCGCTTTTCAATATAAGCGGCCGGTAAAATACGCAACCGCACCAACGACTATAACGATCACGTTCACAAGGCTACCGCCAGCCCCACAATGCGGCGGCAGCCCGGGTGTGAGGAAGCAGGAGCCATCGAAGAAATAGAGTAGATGAACCGGCTAATAAAAAGATATTCTTGGTAGTAGAAATAAATAGTGAGAGGGTCAAACCCGCCACAATCGCCGTTCTATCCGCGATTTATTTCGCATAGCGACGGCTTAGCTTATCCACAACCATCGTGGAAACGACTTAGGTGCGCGATTAATTGTTCCTCGGTACGGTTCGACGGAACTATTTTGACGCGGCGTGAATTACGTCAATGTCCAGTCACGGTGGCTGGCGATAGCGATCGAACCCATCGAGAGCTATTTTGTGCCCGTCCCACCCTGGGCGGCGTTACTTTTTTGGAGAACAGAGCATGGACAAAGATCGGGTTGAAGGGTCGGCAAAGGGGATCGTAGGCAAAGTCAAGGAGGCCGCCGGCAAGGTGCTTGGCGATGCTAAGCTGGAGTCAGAGGGCAAGGCCGACAAGGCGGCAGGAAAGGTCCAGAACGCTGTCGGCGGCATCAAGGACACGGTCAAAGGGAAATAACCGCATCGGCGGGGTGTCTGCGTCTGTTGCCCGGAGCCCGGTGCTTCGCACTGTTGCCGGCATGTACCGGCAAGAGTGCGGGCGCCTTGCCAAGGCGAGTGATCGGCGGCGGGTCACCGGCTCCCTCCCGCGGTTCCAAATGCGGCGGGATTTAGCTCGTGGATGGCCGAAATCCATAAATTGAAACTTCAAGGAAGGTGTGACATGAGTACAATTCTGATTATCGTCTTGCTGATTCTGCTGCTCGGAGGTGGCGGCTACTATGGCCACAGCAGGTATGGCGGGGCCGGCCTTGGCGGCGTTCTTGGCCTGGTATTGACTATTGCCGTCGTGGTCTGGCTGGTTGGCGCCTTGGTCGGCTGATCGGCCACCTGTCCGGGGTATCCTCCGTGAGACCCCGGCGTCCGGACTCGCCATGGTGGTGATCAAGGAGGCTCTGAATGATCCGGCACCTTAGAACATAAAGGAACTTTTCGATGAAAAAATTAGCTCTGATATTAGCACTTTCCCTCGCGACAACTCCGGCATTTGCCCGTGCGGGTGGAGGTGGTGGCCATGGAGGTTTCCATGGGCGTGGAATTCACACCGGACGCAGCGTCGGTTTTCAGGGTGAAGGTTATCGCGGTGGCTATCGTCACGTCTATAGAGGTGGCGGCTATGGTTACGGTTACAACGGCTATAATGGCTACAACGGCTACAATGGCTACAATGGTTACTACGGTGGTGATCCCGGAGCCGCTATTGGCCTAGGTATTTTAGGAGGCGTTTTAGGCGGCATACCGTAATCAATTATGAAACCCAGGATCGAAAACAAACGAATTCGCGAAGCATGCCGTATTTTTAAAGTGAGAAGGGTTCGGGAGCGTTCATAGCGTGAGTGACCCTTTCAAGGACATCGAGGATGCGCGGGCGCTCGCGCAAGCCATCGTGGACACGGTGCGCGAACCCCTGCTCGTGCTCGACGGCGACCTCCGCGTGCTCGCCGTCAGCCGCTCCTACTATCTGACGTTCCGGGTCGACCGCCAGGACGTTTTGGGCCGGCCGCTCTACGCGCTCGGCGATGGTGTGTGGCAGATTCCAGCTCTTCGCATGAATTTGGAGAAAATCATCCCGGAGCGCGCCGCCATGGACGCGTTCGAGGTCGAGCATGAGTTTCCCGGGATTGGCCGCCGCGTCATGCTCCTGAACGCCCGCGCGGTGTTCTACGCGGATCATGCTCGCACGACCCTTCTTCTGGCTTTCGAGGATGTCACCGAGCGGCGGGCCATCGAACGCGAGAAAGAAGGACTGTTGCGGCAGACGGAGGAGTTGCTGCGGCAAAAGGACGTGCTGCTCCGAGAGCTGGAGCACCGTGTCGCCAACAGCCTTCAGATCATCGCCAGCATCTTGATGTTGAAGGCGCGCACCGTGACGTCGGAGGAAACCCGCCGGCATCTGCAAGACACGCATCAACGCGTCATGGCGCTAGCGGCCGTGCAGGAGCATCTTCACGGATCCGAGCGGCACGACCAGATCGAGGTGGGTCCTTACCTGTCGAGGCTATGCGAAAGCCTTGCGGCCTCGATGATCCGTGACCGCCGGCCGATCTCGCTGCAGGTTCTGGTCAACGGCGGCACGGCCGAGTCCGCCAAGGCCGTCAGCCTCGGTCTTATCGTCACCGAGCTCGTGATCAACGCTCTGAAACACGCTTTTCCCGGAGACAGAACAGACGGCCGGGTCGTCGTCAGCTACGAGATCGGCGGAGTGGACTGGAAGCTTGCCGTGTCCGACAATGGGATCGGAAAGCCGGATGCCGCCTCCGGCGAAGGGCGGCCTGGGCACGGTTCTCGTCAAGGCGCTCGCGCAAGACCTCGATGCAAAGGTCGAAGTCGGCAGCGGACCGGGAGGCGTGAACGTGTCGCTCACCCACGCGACCTTCCCCTCGCGGCTACGAGGGGGTTTGGAAGTGGCCAGAGCCTCATAACGTGAACAAAAGGCTAGCGCGGGTTTCCTCAATGTTGCGTTAACGGATGGCCGTCAAGAGCAAACCACCCCTCCGCCGCCAGCCTTTCCGCTGCCGTCATCAGGTGCCTCAAGATCCAGCGAAGCGCGCGCAGTTTGGCGCACGATAGCGAATGCGTGCTTTCGCGGTCTACTAAATTAGATGCGCGTCGTGGCCGATGGCAAACCGAACGATCTGGTGCCAACCGGATAAGTAGAATCCGCTTGGCGCCTGTCTCGTTCACTATCTATCATAACCCATTGCGCTGCCCATCTCCGCCATGCCGTTCGTAGCTCGACCGGCCCTCGTAGCCGTCTTGACGGTGATAGCTGTTCCCCCTGTGTATTCCATAGGCACAACCCGCGGCGGCCCCCAAGCCGCCATGCCCGGCAAAGTGGCCAACAATTCCCCCGACAATCGCACCCTTAATGCAACCGCGCGCATCAGCTTGACTTGCGAGGGCAATGGCGGCAAAGCCAAGGATGGCCGAAACGAGAAACAACTTCTTCATAGATGACTCCTTTTTCAAGCACTCAACTGTTCAGGCGAGCATTGGTTCATCATCTCCACACCAAAATCATACTACCGCGACCATCGGCGAGCGCCGTGCGTGTTGCGGGCTTGCGATTTCTGGGTCCGGTCCGCGGCGATCGAGCATCGTCCCGGTAAAGTAGAGGACCGGACGCAAAGGCGGAGCAAAATTTGGGAGGCCAAATCGTGACCGGCTGAAAGTCAGTACCGGCTCACAAGCCGAAATTCGAATTGACCCATGAGCCGAATTTTCCGGCGCTGGCTCAAGACTTCATTTCCCAGCGCCCGTTCTCGCCTTGCTGCCAATAGGTCACCGCGAAGCCCAAATCCTTCAGCTCCGTCCATTGGGTCCGCGCGGCCGCGAGTTCCTCGACGTTATTGCCGTCGAAGAGGGCAACCGCGCGGGCATAGGCCGCGCCGGCTCCCGCGAGGGCCGGCGCCATTTGCGCCCCCTCGATAAACAGCCTGAGCGCCGCGCCATTGGGATTTTCGAGGCCCGCCGTGAGATAAACCGGCTGGAGTGCAAAATCGCCATCCCGCGCGCGCCCATGCGCGAGAAAACTCTCGTCCGAATAGGTCCAGAGCCAGGAATCGAGCGCGTCAAGCCGCTCTTCGCTCCCTACCTGCACGGCGACGCGCCAGCCTTTTTCGAGCGATTTCTCGATAAGATTGGGCAAAACCCTTTCGAGTGGCTGACGCTGCAGATGATAAAACCAGATTTCGGTCATGATCCGGAAGGCGAGAGAAAGTGCGATGGGGGAGAATGGGGTGGCGGGAACTTTGGCTCGTCAGCCGATCGCCACCAGGCCCTTGGCGAAGCGCCGCCCGTTGGCGGCATACCGCGCGGCGCTGTCGCGCAAGCTGCGGGCCGACGCTTCATCGAGCGTGCGCACGAGGCGGGCCGGGCTGCCGACGATCAAACTGTTGTCCGGAAACTCCTTGCCTTCGGTCACCAAGGCATTGGCGCCGACGAAACAATTGCGGCCGATTCTGGCGCCGTTCAAAAGCGTCGCGCCCATCCCGACGAGGCTGTTTTCGCCGATCGTGCAGCCATGCAGGATCGCGTGATGGCCGATGGTGCAGTCTTGACCGATGGTCAAGGGAAAGCCCAGGTCGGTATGCAACAGCGATCCATCCTGCACATTGGAGCGGGCGCCAACGAGAATCTCTTCGATGTCGCCGCGCAGGACGGCGCCGAACCAAATCGACACACCGGTTTCGAGCCGCACCTTGCCGATGACTTGCGCGCCCGGCGCGATCCAGGCCCGGCCATCGCTTGGGAGAATGGGCGAAACGCCATCGAGCGCGTAAACCGGCATTCCGGCCCCTATAATTCGTCGAGATCGAAATCGAGGATCGCCATCTGCAACGTGAAACTCTTCGCCTTGGGATCGTCCGCCGAGATGACGCCTAGAAAATCGCCGCCATTGGTCAAGTCGACCGAATCGCCTTTTTTACCGCGCGACACGACCGTCAGTTTGGCGGTCTCGAAAAGCCGCCGCAAATAATCTTGCAACACTGGCCGCTCGACGGGAATCTTCATCTCGAAGGAAAAAGACCTGTCGCCGTCCTCGTCATCGACCGTGATCGCGCCGATCCGGCGCTCGCCAAGCTGCACGTCGGCATCGTCCGGATTCCGTTTGCCGGGAGTAACCTTGATTCCCTGATTGTCGAGGGATTTACGCAGGAATTCCTGCAATTTCCGCAATTCCGCTTTGTCCACGACGCTCTCCCAAGGCTCCCCGCTCGCACCGGACCGCGAGCCGCTCACCAGCCGGCCGGGCCGAACCTCTGCCAGAAAAGTCCGCGGGCGACAAACTTGGCCAACGTCAAAACAAACTATTCGTTGACCGGCGCGGGAGCAAGGATCTGATCCATAACGCGCGAGGGTTCGGCGCATCCCGCGTCGCCGACTATTCTCGCCGGCACGCCCGCCACCGTCTTGTGGTCCGGCACCGGATGCAACACAACCGAACCTGCGGCGATACGCGAGCAACGGCCAATCTCGATATTGCCGAGAATTTTGGCTCCGGCGCCAATCAGCACGCCCGGCTTGATCTTCGGGTGGCGGTCGCCGCGCTCCTTGCCGGTGCCGCCCAAGGTCACGTCCTGCAGCATCGAAACATTGTCCCCAATCACAGCGGTCGCGCCAACGACAAGACCGGTCGCGTGATCGAGGAAAATGCCTTTGCCGATCCGTGCCGCGGGATGAATATCGGTCTGGAACACCTCGGACGAGCGGCTCTGGAGATAGAGCGCGAAATCTTGCCGGCCGGCGTTCCAGAGCGCATGCGCCAGCCGATGCGTCTCGATTGCATGAAACCCCTTGAAATAGAGCACCGGCTCGATCAGCCGCGTGCAGGCCGGATCGCGGTCGATAACGGCGGCAATGTCGGCGCGGAAGGCCTCGGGGATCGAAGGATCGCCCGCGATGGCGTCGAAATAGGCCTGCTCGATGAGATCGCCGGGAAAGGCCTGGTGTGCGAGCCGAGCCCCCAGCCGGTGGACGATCGCCGCTTCGAGCGAATCCTGATTGAGGATCGCCGAAAAGATAAAACCGGCGATCTCCGGCTCGTTGCGAACGGCGTCCTCCGCCTCGGCGCGCACCCGCGCGAACACCGGATCGGCGCGGGCAAGCGTGACGACCTTTGCCGTTCCCTTGACGGAAATCATGACCCGCCTCCAGGCCAATTTCGCCTTTGCGACCGAGGTTAGCCTTAACCTCTCTTTCGCCGTCATTAGCACGGCGGAAAAACCTGCGCGAGCCAAGTTTGACGCGCCGTCGCGAAGATATATGCAGCCGGAGGGACGACGCTCAGGGGCGCTGTTCAAGAAATTCTAATACGCTATCTTTATAGACTGTGTCTCCTACCGCGCGATTGTGGTCGCGGCCAGGAATATCCACCGCGCGCGCCCGCCTGAACAAAGCGGCGAGCTCATGCGGGTCGCCGGCGATATCGTCCTTGGTTCCGGCGGCGATCAGCACGGGGACATCGATTTCGCCGGCTTCGATCTCGCTCAGAACTTGGCGGGCACCTCGCGCGCAGGCGGCGAGCGCCTTGAGATCGCTCTTGGTCGCCTCGGCGAAGGCGCGGAACGTCCGCTGCATCGGGTCGACGAGACCGGCGAGCGAGGGCGCCTCCATCGCCTCGGCAATGGCAAGCGGAAGCCCGGCGCGATCGACAAGATGATGGCCGAGACCGCCGAGGATCATCGAGCGCACGCGGCTCGCATGCTCCTTGGCAAAAAAGGCGGCGATCCGCGCGCCCATCGAATAGCCCATCACATCGGCCGTCTCGATGCGGAGATGATCAAGAAGCACGCGAGCGTCCTCCGCCATCTTCGGCATGGTGTAAGCGGCGGGGTCATGGAATTTCTCGCTGCGGCCATGCCCCCGGTTGTCGAAGGCAACGACGCGCCGCCCCGCCTCGGTCAAGGTCTTTACCCATTGCGGGAAAACCCAATTTACCGCATGGGTCGAGGCGAACCCATGAATGAGGAGGATCGGCTCGCCGCGATCGCCCGGCGCCGGCCGCTCGTCGATGAATGCCAAGCGGACCCCATGCTCCAACACCTCGAACATGCCTTGCCCCCGTTTCGCGGCACTTTTCCGGCATCGCCGGCAAGTATTTGCTTGCGCCGAAGCAGAAATTTCGCCGGACATGGTGGCGAATTTGGCGAAGTTGCGTTATCATGTCAGCAAGTGTGTTCGAATTGAGCCTCGACTCCGATGAACCGTTTTGAACGCCGCCCGCTCTCCGCGGGCGAAGCCGAGATCGAATATCTCAATGGCGAATTTCGCGTCTTGCGTCCCGGCGCATTCGTGCTCTGCGCGGTCACCGGAACGGAAATTAAACTCGAGGATCTGCGCTATTGGAACGTCGATCTGCAAGAGCCCTACGCCAGTCCGCGGGCCAAGCTGCAAAGGCTCGGGATCAAGCCCGCGGAATGACGCCATCAAGGTGAAAGCGGGGTGGACGGAGCCGGGCACCTATGGGAGATTGCGTTGGCAACCCGATGCACCCTTGGCTACGTGCTTCGATTCCGCATCATTTTTTTCGAACACCGGCGCCACTATCCGGCAACAATTCTCAGGACGAGGGCGGGTGCCGGCGCGTCCCAGCCTGGCGGCGCTCATGGCCCGCCGCCTCAGGCCGGCGCGGGCCTCGCGCCTTTCGCCTTCTCGACGACCGCCCTAAATGCTTCCGGCTGACTTATCGCGAGCTCGGCAAGGACCTTGCGATCGATTTCGACGCCGGCCTTGGCTAGGCCATCGATGAAGCGCGAATAAGTGATGCCCTGCTCGCGCACCGCGGCGTTGAGACGTTGAATCCACAAGGCGCGAAAAACCCGCTTCTTGGCGCGCCGGTCGCGCGTCGCATATTGCATCGAGCGATCGACCGCCGCCTTCGCCGCCCGGATCGTGTTCTTGCGGCGGCCATAAAAGCCCTTGGCGGCCCTCAATGTTTTCTTGTGCTTGGCGTGCGAAGTAACCCCGCGTTTCACGCGTGCCATGGCTGCTCTCCGGATTGATCATGAAACAACAAACGGCCGGCGGGGACCTTCAGCCGTTCGGCAGGGAGAATTTTATGACCTTGTCGCCATCGCTCTTGAACAGCACGGCGGTGCCGCGCAGATTCCGGATCTGCTTATTGGTCCGCTTGATCATTCCGTGGCGCTTGCCCCTCTGCGCATAGAGCACCTTGCCTGTCGCGGTGATCTTGAAACGCTTCTTGGCGGCGGATTTGGTTTTAAGTTTGGGCATTTTGCTTAAGTCTCCGTCGGGCGGCAAGCGTCCAAGATATGCCCCCTGAGCGGAACATTTGGTCCCGCCCCTGTTTTTCGATAACGAGAGAGCATGGCGAAACGAGCGAAAAGAACCGCCACGGCAGCCCTTCAGCCGGGCGGTTCGCAACCGCGCCTTATAAGCGAAGCGACAAAAAAAGCAAGGCTCGCGAAGAGGGCGAAACGCGGTTGGCGGCCAGGCCGCGTTCAACCCGCTATCGCCGCGCGGTCGGCGAAGCTGCCGAAACGTTCCAGTCCACCGGTCGCGAACATGGCCCTTCTTCGCCGTGGGCCGCGGCGCCGGGTCATTTGGCAGGCGGATGTTTGGCGCTATGTTCGACGTGGCCGCCGAATTTGAAACGCATCGCCGACAAAAGCTTGTCGCCGAACGTGTGCTCCTCGCGCGAACGAAACCGCGCGAACAGCGACGCGGCGAGAACGTTGGCAGGCACCGCCTCTTCGACCGCTGCATCGACGGTCCAGCGGCCTTCGCCCGAATCTTCGACCGCGCCGGTGAAATTTGCAAGGTTGGAGTCGTCGGCGAGCGCCATGGCGCCAAGATCGAGAAGCCAGGACGAAATAACGCTGCCGCGCCGCCAAACTTCCGCGATATCGGCGAGATCCAACGCGAAGCGTTCGGTTTCGGGAAGGCCCGAACCGGCCTTGCCGCGCAAGATGTCGAAACCCTCAGCATAGGCCTGCATTAGGCCATATTCGATGCCGTTGTGGATCATCTTGACGAAATGCCCGGCACCCGCTGGCCCCGCGTGGATGTAACCATGTTCGGGGCGGGGATCCCGCGCGTCCCTGCCGGGCGTCCGTGCGATAGCGCCAAGGCCCGGCGCCAGGGCCTTGAAAATCGGATCGAGGTGATCGACGGCCGCCTTCGGGCCGCCGATCATCATGCAATAGCCGCGTTCGAGGCCCCATATTCCACCAGAGGTGCCCACATCGACATAGGCGATGGTCTTGGATGCGAGTGTTGCCGCGCGACAAATGTCGTCCTTGTAAAATGTGTTGCCGCCGTCGATCAGAATATCCCCCGCGCTCAACAAGTCGCTCAGGGCATCGACCACGCCTGCGGTGACTGCGCCGGCGGGAAGCATGATCCACACCGCGCGGGGAGTCTCAAGTTTCCTGACCAAATCCGCTAAATCCGGCGCAGGCGTCAGGCCTTCCGCCGCGAGTTCCGCGACCGGCCCTGCCGTCCGGTTGTAAACGACGCATTGATGTCCGGCGCGATGAAGCCGCCGCGCGATATTGCTTCCCATCCGGCCGAGGCCAACCACACCCAGTTGCATTCTCAAACCTCTCTCTATTTGGCACGGGTTCCTTCGTGTATATAACCTAAAGCGATGAACCGGCACAGGCGATACGCGGGAGGGGTTCAACGGGGATCGCACATGCGTGGAATTCTCAAAAAGCTCATCGACAAGGCGCCTGACACAATTGGCAAAGCGGCCCAAATCCCGTTGGGCTCGCTTCCCTAAGGGTCCTCGTATTGGGCGCCGTAGGTTTCCTCCTGTTTCAAGATGCCGCCGGAAAATTGAAGGCGGCGGCCTTCGCGATGATCACCGGCGGCTTTCTTGCGTTCCTGGTGTTAGTGGTCGACTTTGCGAGCAATCGGTATCCGCAGCAAAGCAAGCACAGGAGAGGGCGCGCGATGACGACGCAAGGCCGGACGATTTTTTCCTTCGTCATGGACCATGATCCTCGCTTCGCATATGAAGCTTGGCATCTCGCGCGCTCGCTCATAGCGCATTGCGGCGGAGACCCTTCATCCATCCACGTGCAATGCCTGCCGGAAGTTAACGCTAGGCGGCGGCGCCTCTTCGGAGAGTTCGGCTGCCACATCCATGAAATTACCCGCTTCGGCGATGGGCGTTACTGCAACAAGCTCAATCAACTCGAAAACTTGCGGGAACTCGACTTCGATCGCGTCGTACTCCTCGATACGGACATGATAGCGACGTCGGATCTGAGGCCTTTTCTGGGCGGCGCGGCGATCCAGGCAAAGATCGTCGACCGCGCCAGCCCGCCGCTTGCGGCCTTGGGGGCGATTGCTGCGGCAGCCGGTCTTTCGAAATTGCCTCGGATCCGAGAGGTCGATGCCAGCGGCGACCTGACATTCGAGGCTCATTGCAGCGGCGGATTTTATTCAATACCGAAAGAATTCTGCGCGAAATTATCCGAAGGATGGCGCAGATGGGCTCTCTGGCTTCTGGCCAATATGGACCCGCTCTGGCGCGCCGGCCGGGAAAATCACGTCGATCAGATCAGCTTCTGGCTCGCCGTTCAGCAAGGGGACCTGCCGTTCAAGGCGGCGCCATCGAATGTCAATTATTATATTCATTTTGACGGCGCCCACGGCTATTTCGATGACGCCCAGCCGATCGCCTTGCTGCACTATCATAGCTCCAGCCTCAACGTTCTCGGCCTGCTGGAGCCTCAAGCCCATCTTGACGCGGCGGCGCAAGCCGCGGTCGCGAAAGCCAACGCGCTAATCGGAAACGGATTCGACAATCGCGTCTTCTGGGACTTGCGCTACAGCCATTTTCGCGAACGAGGCTCTGGGATCGGCTCCCGCGGCGCCAATCTCCTTCTTAAGCGGCAGCTCCTCAGGGAGCAGGGCGTTGAGGCGGCCTCTTCTGTTCTCGATGTCGGCTGCGGCGATCTCGAAGTGATGAAGGACCTCGCCATCGTCAATTATCTCGGCATCGATCAATCCTCCGAGACGCTCGAGATCGCGCAACTCGCCCGCCCGGATTGGAGGTTCAAGCTAGCGCCCGCGGCGGACGTGCCCGCGGCCGAAATGGTGCTCTGCTTCGAGGTGCTGATCCATCAGGAGACGGAGGAGGCCTACCGGGCCTTGATCGATTTCCTGGCGCAAAAGACGATCGGCTCATTGCTCGTGTCAGGCTATGCCGCGGACCATTACTCCATTCGGACGAATCCCATGCTGTTCTTCCATGAACCTTTACAGAGGAGCCTGCGCCGGACCGGCCGCTTCGGCGCCATTCGACGGATAGGCGCGCATACAAACGTCGCGGTCTATAGATGCGACGTCTGACACTGGATTTTCAAGCGGATCGCCGACGGGATGGCCGATCAGTCGCGCCGCATTCCGGCCGAGGCCAACCACTCCAAGTTGCATTGCGAATCCTTTTGCTATTCGGCTCGGGTTCCTTCCCGTATATACCCTAATGCGACAAACCGGCACAGGCGATGTGCGGGAGGGGGTTCAACGGGGTTTCGAGATGGATGAAATTTTCAAACGGCTCATCGACAAAGCCCCCGACATAATCGGCAAGGCGGCCCAAAGCCCATTGGGCCTCGTTGCTTTAATCGTCCTCGTGTTAGGCATCGTAGTAGCCTTCTTGTTTCGAAATGCCCCCGGAACAGTACGGCTGGCGGCCTTCGCGATGATCACGGGCGGCTTTCTTGGGTTCATGACGTTGGTGTTCGTCTTTGCGGGCGATCCGAGGTCGGCCACGATCCTGCCGCCGCCGGACAAAAACAGCCTGGAAAAGACAGCACTCGGAAAACAAGCGGCAGCAAAACTGGCGGAAGGGGATCGCCTGAATCTTTCCGGGGCCAACGATGAAGCCCGAGTAGCTTACTACGATGCCGTTAACTTCTCCAAGCAGGCCGGTGACCACCTCGGGCAGGCGAATGCGCTTTTGGACCTCGGCGTGTTGGAGGCCAAGCTCGGCCACAATGACCCGGCTAGCGAGGCCTTTCACGAGGCTCTCTTCCTTTACAAGCAGGAAAGCAACAACGTCGGACAGGCAACTGCGTTGTTCCAGCTCGGTGGCCTGGAAAGGATGCTCGGGCGGAGTGTCCAAGCGCGCAATGATTTTGAACAAGCCAACGGACTTTACAAGCTGGCCGGCGACCGGCCTCGACAGGCCTTAGCCCTTGTTGCAATTGCCATGTTAGAGGCAGGAGGCGACCGCAACGACGAGGCCCGGGAAGCGTACATGGCAGCGCTCGCCCTCTTCAAAGAGGACGGTAATCGCGCTGCACAGGCTAGCGTCCACTCCGCGCTTGGCGATCTCGACCGAAAGCTTGGCCATTATGATCAAGCCCGCGACAGCTACAACGAGGCCACCGAGCTCTTCACAAAAGAAGGGTTGCGCCTCGGACAAGCGGTTGCGCTATCCGGGCTCGGCGATTTGGAGCGCATAGTCGGCAATTATGATCAGGCCCGCAAGGCCTACACCGACGCCATCACTCTGTTTAAGGAAGAAGATAACCGCCGAGGAAAAGCTGGTGCGCTTTCGGGACTTGGCGACTTGGAGCGCAGCCGCGGCCACGACGAACCTGCCCGCGACGCCTACAGTGAGGCCCTCGTGCTCTATAGACAAATCGAGGATCGCCTCGGAGAGGCCAACACGCTTCTCGGGCTCGGCCAGTTACAGCGAAAGCTAGGCTACAATGAGGAGGCCCGCACGGACTATGATCAGGCTATCACTCTGTTCAAGCAGATCGGCGACCAGCAAGGAGAAGCCAACGCGCAACTCAACCTCGGTGACTTGCATATGGCGTTGGGCAAGAACGATGAGGCCCAGGCGGCGTATGAGCAGGCTATTGCTGTCTACAAGCAAATCAATGATCGCCTTGGACAGGCCAACGTGTTCTTCCGGCTAGGCGATTTAAATCGGCGAGCTCTACGCAATAATCCCGCCGTCGACGCCTATCGTCAGGCGCTTGACCTCTTTAAGCAAATCGATAACCGGCCCGGACAGGCCAACGCGCTACGGCAACTAGGGGAGATGGACCGGACCGTGGGCAATCATGAAGAAGCCCGGCAGGCGTTCGCCGATGCTATGGCTATCTATAAGCTGATCGATGACCGCCCGGGACAGGCTGATGTCCTCGTCGGCCTCGGCGTGGTGGAAAGTCAACTCGGTCAGATTGAACAGGCCCGCGACGCTTATCGGGAGGCCGGCAAGATCTATAAGCAAATTGAAAATCGGGCCGGACAGGCTGATGTTCTCAATTCGGTCGGTGTGATGGAGGCTAAACTTGGCAATTACGAGACGGCTCGCGATTCCTATCGAGACGCTTTGACCATTTACAAGGACACAGATGACCGCACCGGACAGGCCAAAGTGCTCTTTGGGCTCGGGTTGCTTAATACTCATAAAAATCCGACACAAGCCGCACGCAATTTTATTAAATCAGCCCAATTATACGAGATGGCTGGTATGACTGCGGCCCACGACGCAGCGTTGCGCGAAGCGGATAAACTTCAAAAGATAAATTCGGCCAACGATAAACGGGCGAGTGATCGAGCCACGCCGCAACCGGACCTCGCGGCGCATAACAAACGGCAGCAAAAACCTTGAGGCGCCTTGCGGCCGGTCGTAGAGCTGTCCTTGGTCTCGTTTTCAGATGGCCCCCGAAAGTACCGGCGAAGACCGGGCGTTTGGCTTGCCTATTCGCGGACGATGCGCGGCGAAAATTGGGCGCGCATTGGTGGGACCGCAATACTTTGCCGCCGCTCGGCGATGGCATGGCGCACCTGGTTCAAAGCAAGGGTCAAGGCGCCCATCCGGTTGACGCTCAAGTCGTGGACCGCATCCGGCGCCAACGCCAGCGCCAAAAGCTCATCGGCTTCCTCCTCGTAGCCGTCGAGCAGGCCGACGTACCTGGCACTTCGTGCCGCCATGGTGATTTCGACTAACCGGCGCAAGATCTTATCGGCGTCCGTGATCCTGTGACGCGTGAGCCTTGCCGCGGCCGCCGCCAGCCCTGTGCCGAGCACGCTGAGACACATCGCGCCAATATAAAAGGCATCGCTGTATTTGTCGAAAAAGCTTTCTTCGTCGTCGTCGAGAAAAGCGAGGGCGCCGGGATGCACCGGAAGAGCCGCGCCCTTGTCGTCGGCTGGCGCTTCGATGCGGTTCGCGATCGGAATCCGCGCGGCGATGGCCGGCCGCGCCGCCAGCAAGAGCCGGATCAATGCGCCGACCACTTCATCGCCAAGGCTATCGCGTGCGACAAGTCTCGTGCTCACCCCGAGGGTATCGAAATCCACCGGCGGTTTCGGCTCGGCACCGCCGAACGCGCCGCGCATTACCTCGACCCCTTCGAACGCCGGCGAGCGTTGCGCGATCGCCTTTGCCTCCGCGATCGGAAGGAAGACCGGCTGACCGTGACCAGCCACTGCAACCGTGTTGACGGCTTCGGTTAAACCTTCCGAGCCGGGCACGCCGACGGCGAGAACCGCGTCGATCTCCTTGTATTCGACCGCGCGTGAAAGCTCCGCGAGAGTGAGGGATACCCGCCCAACCAAGGCCGATGGAACGTCGTATTGGGCAAGCGCCGTGTCCAGAAGAAGCTGATTGTCCGCTTTCCCTGCAGGCACGGCTTGCAAAATGCCAACCTTATGCCCGCGCAGGTCGTCGATCGCGCGCAGACTGCTCTCCGCCGGCGCGAACAACACGGCCGCATCCCGGCGCATGATCAACACGGTCTGGCCGTTCGGCGGCATTGCAAGATCGCTGCGCACGACCGCGAGATCGGCGTGCCCTTCCTGGAGCGCGCGCGACAACTCCGCCAGACTGTTGACCGCGACTAGCTTGAGGCGAATGCCGTCCCGGTCCTCGGCGAAGTCATGCTCCGCCGCCGCCATGATCGCCTGATCGGCGCTGCCGCGCGGAACCGCGATACGCAAGAGGCTCGGGCGTTCATAATAGTAGATTGCCGCGGCGACGGCGGCGATCACACCCAAGCTTCCGATGATCATTCCGAATATGAGACGGCGCATCTTATTCTCTCCGCCTGATTCAAGGGCCCGAAAATGCTGAACAGATCCCGACCATGCAATGCCCGTGCTAACGAGCGAGCGCCCATGGTTCCGTTTCAGGCTTGATCTGCGTTCGCGGCAAAGACAAGGCGTCCGCGAAGATTTCGCCAATCAGTATGACGCATGGGCCGGACGGTTCGGCGCGGGCCACCTTGGCGGCGAGATTTTCGATCGTCCCAAAAATATGGCGTTCGTCCGGGCAGGTCGCACGTTCGACCAGGAGCGCCGGCGTCGATGGGTCCATGCCATTGGCAAGCAGGCGCCCAGCCAGGAGATCGAGCGTTTTCACGCCCATGTAAACGACGGTCGATGCCCGGGGATCGCAGAGCGCCCGCCAATCGATGTCCCCGGGGAGCCTTCCGTCATGCGCATGAGCGGTGATGAATTGCAGCCTGCGGGCTTTCTCGCGCGCGGTCAGGGAAATTTCCAATCCGGCGGCGGCGCCGAGCGCGGCGGTGACGCCTGGAATAATCTCGATTGGAACGCGTGCCGCCCGCAACGCCGCGATTTCCTCGTTGGCGCGCCCAAAAATCATTGGATCGCCGCCTTTGAGACGAACCACGCGTTTTCCTTGCGATGCCAGCGAGACCAATAGCGAAACGATGTGATCCTGCCGGCAGGAAGGCTTGTAGCCGCGCTTGCCAACGGGGATTTTTTCCGCCTCGCGCCGCGCCATTTCGACGATGGCGGGGGCGACGAGATCGTCGTACAAAACGACATCGGCGGATTGGAGCGCGCGCAAGGCCTTGAGGGTCAAAAGTTCGGGATCGCCGGGACCGGCTCCGACAAGCGCAACCGACCCGGCCGCCGTCGTGCCCGCCTCTGCCTCGGCGAGCAGCATGGTAAGATCGGCCTCGACGGGACGATGTTTCGCCGCCAGAGCCTTTCGGCTGAACAGCTCCCAAAAGCGGCGGCGAGTCTTCGAGGGCGTGTCGAGCAGCTTCAGCTTGTCGCGCCACACCTTGGCTATTTGCGCCCAAGGCTTGATCTCGCGCGGCAGCAGGGCTTCAAGCCTGCCGCGGATCGCCTGCGCTAGAACGGGCGAGCCTCCTTCGGTCGAAATGGCGATGACGAGAGGCGAGCGATCGACGATCGCGCCGAACTGAAAATCCGAAAATCCGGGCTTGTCGATGATATTGACCGCGACACCCGCGGCGCGCGCGGCGGCCTGAAACTCCGCCGCCTCGGCGGCGCTCTCCGCTTCGACGATGGCGAGCGCGGCGCCGCGAAAATCCTCTGGTTCGATCCGGCGCGAAACGAGGGCGACCGCCAAGCAGCGCCTTGCCAAAGCAACGAGACCAGAACAAGGGTCAGGGCTAAAAACGTTGAGCGCCGCCCCCGCCGCCTGGCAAAGCTCAGCCTTCCAGAGGACGGCATTGGAGCCGCCCGCGAGAACCACGCGTTTGCCGGCAAGCGAGAAGAAAACCGGCAGGCAGGCAAGCCCCCGCATAAGAGGGCCGCGATCCTCCTCATCTTCGCCGGGGGGTGAAAAAATCTCGTTCATCCGTGCGTTTTGCCCTATTGGGTACCTCTGTCCGCTGTTTGTTTGCCCCTTCATTGGCCTAGCGAAACTAGCACGCGTCGCCATTAGCCGATCGGGGCAATGTAATGGGGGTCCGACGCGAGAAGGCGTTCCCGCTTCAAATCGCCTTCCGGCCAAGCCGCGAGGATCAAACCGCTTGTTCGCGCCTAGCAAGGAATATGCGCGGCAGACTTTGCACGAAATATAACATATTGGCGTCTTGTCAGCCAATTGGCAACGCGGCAAGGTAAGATCCCGATCCCTACGCCTCTACCGCTATGAGGAATTTCGTTTGGGCTCCGCTGCCGGACATTTCAAAGGCAAGCTTGGCTCGCTTGCGTTGCTCGCCTTGCTTTCCTTGGTCCCGCGCCCGGCGGCGGCCGACGGCGGCGTTTTCGTGCCGGGCTTTTGGGACCCGCACCATCGCGCCGCCAAGCCCGATCTGACCGGCCTGCGGAGCCTGCGCTTCTTGACCGAGGACGATTACCCGCCGTTCCACTTCGCGCTGCCGGACGGAACGCTTTCCGGTTTCGACGTCGATCTCGCGCGGGCCATTTGCGAGGAATTGAAAATTACTTGCACCATTCAGGCGCGGCGTTTCGATACATTGATCGACGCGCTAAATGACGATCAAGGCGACGCGCTCATGGCGGCTATCCGCATCGATTCGCCAACGCGCGCCAAGCTCGATTTTTCCGGGCCATATTATACCACCCCGGCGCGTTTCGTGTCGCTGAAGGCCATGGGGGCCGAGCCAGCGACACCGGAAAGCTTGCGCGAAAAAACCGTCGGCGTCCAGACAAGGAGCGCGCATGAAGCCTATCTGGAAAGGTTTTTTCCAGACACGATCCGCAAATCCTACAAATCACAAAAACTGCTGCGCGAGGCTCTCACTAACGGCGAAATCGACACGATTTTCGGTGACGGAATATCGCTCAGCCTGTGGCTTGACAGCCAGGAAGGGCGGCGCTGTTGCGGCTTTCGCGGCGGTCCCTACATGGACGCAAAGTTTTTTGGCGAAGGTGCTGGGATCGCGGTGAAGAAGGGCAACACCCAGTTGCGTCAGGTGCTCGATTACGCGCTCGCGGCGCTTGCCGCGCGGGGAACTTACACCGACCTCTATCTCAAATATTTCCCGCTCGGATTTTATTGAAGGCCGAAACCGGGTCCCGCTTCGCGAGCAGGCGTCTTAAAGATAGGCTTCGAGTTCGCGCGCGGCCTGTCGCGGCGGCCTTTGCAGATTGAACGCGCTCACGAATTTGCCGCGCTTGTCCATGAGATAGACGACCCCGGTGTGGTCCACCGTATAGTCGCCGGATTGTTCGCCAGGCACCTTTTTTGCGTAGACGCGAAAGGCCTTGGCGATGGCCTCGGTTTTCGAGGGGTCGCCGGTTAGCCCGATGATGCGGGAATCGAAGTTTTCAAGGTAGGTCTTCAAAATATCCGGCGTGTCGCGCTCGGGGTCGACGGTGACGAACAGCGCGGCGACCTTTTTGTCCGGCCCCAGGTCCTTGAAAACCGCCGAAATATCGAACAGCGCCGTCGGGCAAACGTCCGGACAATGCGTATAGCCGAAAAACACGAGATACGGGCGTCCGGCAAGATCGGCATTCGTGACCACGCGGCCATCCTGCCCGATCATGGTAAATGAACCACCGATCGCGGGCGAACCGAGATCGGCGCGGCCTGGCATGACGGCATAAACCAGGCCGGTGAGGCCGGCGAGTCCAACCGCGAAGCCCAGGACAATGTAAAGAAGCTGGCGGGAAGCCTGGTTCCGGGTGGCTTTCTTCGACACATGCTTCATGCCTGGATATTAATCCAAATGCGCAGCCAGCGCCAGTGCCGGAGCGTCAAAAATAACCGCGCCCCGCGCCGATTTCCTAGGGTTAAGCTCGATGCCATGCGGCCTTGCCAGCCATCGACGCTAACGTTATAACCTTCCTTGCGTATCGACGGCACAAGGAACTGCCATGAGCGTTGCCCGCGACCATCCGGCGGGGGTTGCCACCGCGCCAGCGTTTTCGTTGCTGCGTCTCTCCGCGCTCGCGCGATGCGGCGGCGCCATGCTTGTGATCGCGGGCTTATGGGCAATGGTGTTATGGGCGCTGGCTTGACCGGTCTTTGCCCCGATTTTTGGACCTTTCCTTGATGGACATTGCGATCCGTTTCCGCGATCTCACGCTTGGCTACGACCGCCATCCCGCGGTGCATCACCTCAATGGCGAGGTCGAGAGCGGCGCGCTGCTCGCGGTTTGCGGCCCGAATGGCGCCGGCAAATCGACTTTGCTCAAGGGCATCGCGGGAACGCTCGCGCCCCTTGCGGGCTCGATCGCCTTGCCCCGCTTGAAATCTCGCGACATTGCCTATCTGCCGCAGGCGGCCGACATCGACAAAAGCTTTCCGATCGATGTGTTCGATGTCATCGCCATGGGGCTGTGGAAGCATTGCGGCCTGTTCGGCGGCATTTCCCGGAGCGGAACCGCGAAAATCCGCGGAGCAATCGCGGCGGTTGGGCTTGAGGGTTTCGAGGCACGCCCGATCGCGACTCTGTCCGGCGGCCAATTGCAACGGATGCTATTCGCGCGGCTCCTCATTCAGGATGCTGCGGTTGTCCTGCTCGATGAGCCTTTTACCGCCATCGATTCCAAAACCGTCGCTGATCTCCTTGTTCTCGTCGCACGCTGGCACGAAGACCATCGCACCGTGCTCGTTGTGTCGCACGATCTCGATCTCGTGCGGGAGCATTTCCCGCAGACACTCCTGCTCGCGCGGGAAGAAATCGCCATGGGGAAAACCGATGCCGTCCTTACCCCGGAAAATTTGCTTAAAGCGCGGTCCATGATCGAGGCCTTCGATCGGCAGGCGCAGGCCTGCGCGCGGGCCGCATGAGGAATTGACTGCGATTGGTTTTTCTTAACCTCGGAGCGTGCGCTTGCAGTTGCATGATTTCCTCATCGCGCCTTTCGCCGAATTCGCGTTCATGCGCCGCGCGCTTGCCGGTTCCATCGCGCTCGCCATCGCTGGGCCGCCGCTCGGCGTGTTTTTAATTCTGCGCCGCATGTCGCTGACTGGCGACGCACTGTCGCATGCCATTTTACCAGGCGCCGCGCTGGGCTATCTCGCCGCCGGCCTTTCGCTTGGGCCGATGACCATCGGCGGCCTGGCGGCGGGCCTTATCGTCGCGGTCGGCTCGGGCGTCGTCGCCCGCACGACGATTCTGCGCGAGGATGCTTCGCTCGCCGCGTTCTATCTGATCTCGCTCGCGCTCGGCGTCACCATCGTCTCCCTGCGCGGCTCGGACATTGATCTTTTGCACGTGCTCTTTGGCAGCGTGCTCGCGGTTGACGACGCGACCCTCATCCTGCTCGCCTCGATCGCGAGCTTGTCGGTCGCCGCGCTCGCGATTCTCTACCGGCCTCTTGTGTTGGAAACCGTCGATGCTGGATTTCTCGCCTCGGTCAGCCGGAGCGGCGGCCCGGCGCAGATCGTCTTTTTGACGCTTGTTGTCTTGAACCTCGTCGGAGGATTTCATGCCCTCGGCACACTTCTTGCCGTCGGCATAATGATGCTGCCCGCGGCTTCGGCAAGGCTGATAACTCAAGAGATGACCGCGATGATTGGAATCGCGGCGGCGCAGGGAATGCTCGCGGGCTATGCCGGGCTCGTCGTTTCCTTTCACGTTGGCCTGCCTTCGGGGCCTCTCATAATTTTGATCGCGGGCATCATGTATCTCTTGGCCCTGCTATTCGGCCCGGCCGGCGGCGTACTGCGCCGCGTAAAGCCTGGACGGCATTTGGAGGCCTGACCCCCTCGTCACATGGAGATTTGCCATGGCACGTTTTCGTTATGTTATAACCTTAGTAATTGCTTGCGTGAGCGCGGCGAGCGCATGGCAGGCTCGGGCGCAAGCCCCCGAAAAGCTGCCGGTCGTTGCGACCTTTTCGATTCTCGCGGATTTTGTTCGCAATGTCGGCGGCGACCGGATCGCCGTCGCCGCCCTCGTTGGTCCCGATGGCGATACCCATGTCTACCAGCCAAAACCGGCAGACGCGGAGAAGCTCGCTGCGGCACGGCTTATTGTGGTGAACGGCCTCGGCTTAGAGGGTTGGATCGACCGGCTCGTCAAGGCGTCTGGCACCAAGGCGCCAGTAATTGTTGCGACGAAGGGCATCAACCCACAACACATGCGCGAGGGAGGCCGTGTCGGGCTAGACCCCCATGCTTGGCAATCGATCGCCAATGCCAAACTCTATGTCGCAAACATCCGCGATGGACTGATCGCCGCCGACCCCGAGGGAGAAGCTGCCTATCGGGCCAACGCGGAGAACTATCTCGCTAAGCTCGACACGCTCGAAAAAGAGGTCAAGGCGGAAATTGCAAAAATTCCGCCTAGGCAGCGCGAAATCATCACGACCCATGATGCTTTCGGCTATTTCGGCACTGCCTATGGTTTCCGCTTCATCGCGCCTGAGGGCGTCTCGACAGAGGCGGAGGCAAGCGCCCGCGATGTCGCCAAAATCATCCGCCAGATCAAGACAGAAAAAATTCCGGCGGTGTTTCTCGAAAATGTGACCGACCCAAGACTCGTGCGAAGCATCGCCGCCGAATCTGGCGCGAAGGTCGGCGGCACGCTTTATTCCGATGCGCTTTCGCCTGCGGACGGGCCGGCTTCGACTTACCTCGACATGATGCGCAATAATGTTAGGGAACTCTCCGCCGCGCTGGCGAACTAGTGTATAGTCTCACGCAACGCTTTACAATGTGATCCGGGACGTGTATACTGCGCTGCCTGTGGACAGGCAGCCCGGCACTCGACATGACGCCCGCAGACAAGGCGGCCTTGGCACGGCTGGCGCGTTCCGGCAAGACGGAGCAGCGCATCGCTTTGCGGGCGCGGATTATTCTGGGCGCGGCCGAAGGAAAATCAACCAACGCGCTGGCGAAAGAACTTGGCACATCGCGTCCAACCATCATCGGCTGGCGCAACCGCTTTGCCGAAGGCGGCGTTGACGCGCTTTATCAAGATCGTCCCCGGGGACGCAGTTTCAAACCTTTGCCACCAACAAAAGAAACCGAAGTCGTTGAAAAAACCTTGACCCCGCCCGCGCACGCGACGCACTGGAGCTGCCGCTCGATGGCTAAAATCAGCGGTGTCAGCAAAGCTTCGGTGCAGCGGATTTGGGATGCGCACGGCCTGAAACCGCATCTGGTCAAGACGTTCAAACTGTCCAACGATCCGCATTTTATCGAAAAACTTGAAGATGTTATCGGCCTGTATATGAACCCGCCGGAACACGCGCTGGTGTTCTGCATCGACGAAAAAAGCCAGATCCAGGCACTTGACCGCACCCAGCCTGGCTTGCCGATGAAGAAAGGCCGCCAAGGCACCCTGACGCATGACTACAAGCGCAACGGGACAACCACATTGTTTGCCGCGCTCGATGTCCTGAAAGGCGAAGTCATCGGTCAGTGCATGAAGCGCCATCGGCATCAGGAATTTCTGGCTTTTCTAAAAACCATCGGCCGCAACACGCCCAAACGACTCGACATTCACGGCATTGCCGACAACTACGCGACCCATAAAAAACAGGAAGTCAGGGATTGGCTCGCCAAACACCCGCGCTTTCACCTCCACTTCATTCCAACCTCGTCATCGTGGTTGAACCTCGTCGAACGCTGGCTCGGAAAGATCACCACGGAGCGTATTCGCCGCGGTGTTTTCACGAGCGTGCCGGAACTTGAAGCCGCCATCCGCGACTATATCAAGCACAACAATGCCGATCCGACGCCTTTCGTCTGGACAAAATCCGCCAACACCATCATCCGCAAGGTCAATCGCGGCAGAGCGGCGCTGAAAATGCCACCGCTCGCGCGCCAGGATAAATTGTAACCTTTTGCACGAGACACTACACTAGCGGGCGGCCTTGACGCGCGCGTGCAACTCTAAGACAACCTTGCCAACAACACCCATGGTTTCCCCCGTCTTCCGCGCTACCACCTGGCGGCGCGCCGCGACCGGACGACCCGCTGCTGGAGTTTCGCATGGCTGAAAAAATTCCTGTCACCGTGCTCACCGGCTATCTCGGCGCCGGCAAGACGACGCTTTTGAACCGCATTCTTTCCGAGGACCACGGCCGGAAATTCGCCGTCATCGTCAATGAATTCGGCGAAATCGGCATCGACAACGATCTCGTCGTCGGCGCCGACGAGGAAGTGTTCGAAATGAACAATGGCTGCATCTGCTGCACGGTGCGCGGCGATCTCATCCGCATCGTCGAAGGCTTGCTGAAGCGCAAGGGCAAGTTCGACGCGATCCTCGTCGAGACGACAGGTCTCGCCGATCCTGCCCCCGTGGCGCAGACCTTTTTTGTCGATGCCGATGTGCGCGAGGCAGCTCAGCTCGACGCGGTCGTCACCGTCGCCGACGCCAAATGGCTCACTGACCGGCTCGAGGACGCGCCGGAGGCCAAGAACCAGATCGCCTTCGCCGATGTGATTATCCTCAACAAGACCGATCTTGTTGGCGCGGACGAAGTTCGCGAGATCGAGGCGCGTATCCGCGCGATCAACCCTTATGCGAAACTGCACAAGGCCGTGAATTGCGGTGTGCCGCTCAACGCCGTGCTAGGCCGCAACGCCTTCGACCTCGACCGCATCCTCGAAATCGAGCCGCAATTTCTCGACGGCGAGGACGATCATGAGCATGAGCATGAACATGAGCACGCGCATCACGGCCTAAAACATTATCATGACGAAGACATGCAATCGGTGTCTCTGTCTATCGAGGGCGATATCGATCCGGAAAAATTCATGCCTTGGCTGCAAAACTATGTGCAAAAGGAGGGCGCGTCGATCCTGCGCGCGAAGGGCATACTCGCGTTCAAGAACGAGCCCAAGCGCTTCGTCTTCCAGGGGGTGCATATGCTTCTCGACGGCGATCTCCAGCGCGAATGGAAACCGTGGGAAAAACGCCTAAGCCGGATCGTCTTCATCGGCCGCAACTTGAAAAAAGACGAGATCACCCAGGGATTCTTGGGCTGCGCGGCGTGACGCTTGAAGCGATGCCGCGATGTGCAAGCGCAAACGAATAAGATCATGGCCGCCGCCTCCTTAACCGCCCACGTCACGCCGCTCGATGCCGGCGCGCCGGTCGCGGCGGCGGGTTTTCTTGGGCCAATCCCAGCGCTGGCGCTCGAAGACGGCACCGTGCTGCTCGCGACGCCCGAGGCCGAACGGCGCATCGCGGCGCATCCCGGTGCTTCCATTCTTGTCGCCGTCGCGGCCGGGGATAAATTCATCACCGGTGGCGATGATGGCCGCGTGGTGGCGATTTCCCAAGATGGCGGCGTTCAAGAGATCGCGGATGAAAAAGGCAAATGGATCGATGCGCTCGCCGCGCGCGGCGATGGGTCGATCGCGTGGTCGAGCGGCAAGAATGTGCGCTCGCGCGATCCCGCCGGCGGCATAAAAACCTTTACCGCGCCGTCGAGCGTGCGCGGGCTCGCCTTCACGGCGAAAGGCTACCGGATCGCGATCGCCCATTACGATGGCGCGACCTTATGGTTTCCGAATGCCGCCGCGCCGCCGGATCACTTCAAATGGAAAGGCTCGCATCTTTCCATAACGGTTTCCCCGGACGGGCGTTTTCTCGCGACTTCCATGCAGGAAAACACGCTGCATGCCTGGCGCGTCGCCGACAAGAAGGACATGCGGATGAGCGGCTATCCGGCGAAAACGCGCTCGCTGTCCTGGTCCTTCGATGGCCATTGGCTGGCGACGTCGGGCGCCGATGCCGCGATTATTTGGCCGTTCAAGGATAAGGACGGGCCGATCAACAAAGCCCCGCTCGAATGCGGCGTGAGAGGCGCCAAAGTCACGTGCGTCGCGTTTCACCCAAAATCGCTTGCCGTGGCGCAGGGCTATGAGGACGGAGTTGTTTTGCTTTGCCGGATCCCAGACGGCGCCGAAATTTTGGTGCGCGCGGCGCCCGAGGGCAGGGGGGCAATCAGCGCGCTTGCCTGGGACCACGCGGGCGGCAGGCTCTTGTTTGGCGCGGCTGACGGCGCCGCAGGTCTCCTCGACATGCCCGCTTGAGATGGTTTCCGTGGATGGAAACCCCGCGTTTGCGAGGCCGTGCGCTATCGCTGGCAGCCCGCTAGGTGTGATCCGCGTCTTTCTGATCGGCGACCGCCTTTTCGACAATTCGGCTGGCTTCGTGAAGTACGGCAGCCTCTATTTCTATGTAAAATGGAACTTTGATGTCGATAATAGGCATTGGGCCGACGCTGCTGAATTCAACAAATTTGCCGCCATCGTCTTTCCGTTTGTTGCGTTCAAATAGCTCTCGATACCTGCGCGGCGTGATACCAAAAAAATGTTGGAAATGAACGTATGGAAATTCCGCGTATTTTCCTCGATCAGCTCCTTCAATCAGGAGCGAATCATTATGTAGCTCGGAAGCAAGACTTTTTGGGTACGGCTCTAAAAATACCACGTTGGCGATGCCACAATTGACAATGTGTTTTGCGCACATGTGGCAAGGAAATGTCGTGCAATATAACGTAGCACCTTTTGTAGAGCGCCCTGTGCGCGCAGCGTCGCAAATTGCCGACATTTCAGCATGAACGGTACGTCCATATTCAAGCGCGTCCATAAGCTGCGGTTCACGAAAGGTTGGCTGTTTAATTGCTTCGTTGATATCTATTGAAGGATTCGCGCTTGAAATGATTTCGAAAAGAATTTGCTTCTTGCGAGCGTCATTTGAATCGAAACCTCGACGATAATCACGATCTTCGCATTTGTCGTCGCCCCAATAGATTCCCCCTCCGGCCTTGGGAACTTCGTTGGAGCCAAGCGCAATGATTTCGCCCCCATCGGGGCTTGTGGCAGTTGCGCCATAATACCGGTTGATTGAGAGAATTTGCGGCTGCAAGCGTAAAATTTAGGCAAAGCCCCGCGTGGCCTTGACCCAATCCCGCGCGCGTTGCTCGGGATCGGCGTTCCGGGAAATGTCGGTGACGACCGCCGCACTGTCCGCCCCGGCCTCCAGGACACCCGCCGCGCGCGCGAGCGTGATCCCCCCGATGCCGACAAGCGGTATCTTGCCGATTTTCGTCTTCCATTCCGTTATGCGCGGCAAGCCCTGCGGCGCGAAGGCCATGGCTTTCAGGATCGTCGGATAGACCGGCCCAAGCGCGATATAATCCGGGCTTGCCTCGAGCGCGCGAAAAAGCTCGGCTTCATCATGCGTGGAGACGCCGAATTTTATCCCCGCGCGGCGGATCGCGGAAAGGTCCGCCGTGTCGAGATCGCCCTGGCCGAGATGGATGAAATCGCAGCCGGCGTCGATCGCTTGTTGCCAATAATCATTGACGACGAGCTTTGCGCCCTCGCGCGAGCAGAGCGCTTTTGCCTTTATTATCTCGGTGCGGAGGGTTGCGCCCGACTTATCCTTGATCCGCAATTGCACGAGCCGGATGCCGCAGGGCAAGAGCCGCGCGATCCAGGCTGCGCTGTCGACGATCAAATAGAAAGGATCAAGCACGCGCGAGATCGCCGAACGCGCGTCCGATCACCGGCGTCGAAGGTGCGGCCATGTCCCGCGCGTGCATCAAATCGGCCCGATACCCGATCCGGCCGGCCTCGACCGCGAGCGCGAAGGCGCGGGCCATTTTTATGGGATCGCCGGCCTTGGCGATCGCCGTGTTCGAGAGCACCGCGTCGAAACCCATTTCCATCGCCGCCGCCGCATGCGAGGGCGCGCCGATTCCGGCATCGATGATCAGCGGCACATTGGGAAAATGCGCGCGCAGCGATTTCAGCGCGTAGGGGTTGTTCAGACCGCGCCCCGATCCGATAGGCGATCCCCAAGGCATCAAAACCTCACACCCAGCGGCAAGAAGCTTTTCTGCCGCGACAAGATCCTCGGTGGTATAGGGAAAAACTTGAAACCCTTCGCGGGTGAGAATCGACGCCGCCTCGACGAGTCCGAAGACATCGGGCTGCAAACTGTCTTCTTCGCCGATGACCTCGAGCTTGATCCATGGCGTGTCGAAAACCTCGCGCGCCATTTGCGCGGTGGTCACCGCCTCCTTCACGCTCCGGCACCCGGCGGTATTGGGCAGAACCCGGACGCCAAGCTCGCGGATCAGGGACCAGAAACGTTCGCCCGCCCTGCTGCCCCCGGACTCGCGCCTGAGCGATACCGTCACGATCCCGGCTTTAGCCGCCGCGATGGCGCGGGAAAGAATCGCGGGCGAGGGATATTGCGCGGTTCCGGCCAGCAGCCGCGAGGAGAATTCGACGCCGTAGATGGTTAGACGGTCCTCGCCCATGTCAGCCTCCCTGACGCGGCACGAGAATCTCGACCGCATCGCCCTCTTTCAATGGCGTCTTGCCGCGATCGGTCTTGCGGACGAAATTCTGATTGAGCGCGGTCGCGATGGCGCCGTCCTCGTAATCGAGTTCGCGCAACAGCGCGTCGAGCGTTGCCGCCGCGACGTCAAGCGCTTTGCCGTTGACGTGGATGCGCATCCATGACCTCCGGAAAATAGGCGTCTTCGAGCACGGCTTGCACGGCCCTGCGGGCGAGCGCGGGCGCCAGCAAAAAGCCATGCCGGTAAAGCCCGTTGACATAAACCTTGCGCCCATCGCGGCGGATTTTTGGCAGATTGTCGGGGAACGCCGGCCGCACGCCCGCGCCCGTCTCGACGATTTCCGCCTCGGCGAAAGCCGGATGCAGGCAATAGGCGGCGCCAAGCAATTCCAACATGGCCCGCGCGGTGATCCGGCCTGCCTCCTCGTTTTCAATCATCGTCGCCCCAATCATGAAGCGCCCGTCGCCGCGCGGCACGATATAGGCAGGATGGCGCGGATGCAGGAGCCGCACCGGCCGCGCAAGCGCGATCTCGCGGGTACGGAGCACCAGCATTTCACCCTTGACGCCGCGCAAATCGGGAAGTGCGTCCTGTGCCGCGAGGCCGCGGCAATCGATCGTCCAATCGGCGCGGTCCGGCGCTTGCGCTGCATCCACACCGTAGCGCAGCGCGACACTATCGAAACTCGAAAGGCGCGCGGCGAGAGCGGCCATCGCCGCGCGGGGATCGAGATGCGCTTCGGAAGGAAAGAGCAGGGCTTCTTCGAAGCGCCCCGCGAGATCGGGTTCGAGCGCCGCGATCCGTTCCGCGTCGATGGGTTCATATCCGCTCGCGCGGCGGGCGAAGCGGACGAGCTCGGGCCTGTCCCGCGCGGGGGCGACGACGAGCGTTCCTTGGCGCGTCGCGACGGGCACGCTTTCAGTCCAGAATTTTAGCGCTTCGAGGCCAAGATCGAGGACGAGCTTTTCCGTGCTTTCGGCCTCGCACCAGGGCGCCAGCATGCCGCCCGCGAGATAGGAACAGCCGAGACCCGGACGTTCGCGGCATTCGACGAGTTCGACATCGCAACCCGCGCGGGCGAACTCGAATGCGGCGGTCAAGCCCGCGATGCCGGCGCCGACGATGCGAACACGCATGGCTTTACCGTTTTGCATCTCGCCGCGGCCAAGCAAAAAAGGTGCGAACCGATGGGTTTTTGGAGGGGAACATCGCGTGACCATCCCTACGCCAGTACGAGCTGGATCAGGTTCGAAGGGTCGCCGGGCCGCTGTTAAAAGCGCCGCCAGCCTCTCAGCCCCCTGCCGGGGATCCCCTAGGTTTCCGCTAGCTTAATTAGTCTTCAGGGCGGCTCGCGTCAAGGCGCTCGGATGTTGGGCTGGGGTGGCGGGCGCGGGCTTCCCTTGCGTTTTGATCCCGGCTATGGAAGCGCAACGGGCACTTCCTTCGACCGGGACCATGATGAAAGCCGTTCACGCCCTGAATGGGCCGAACCTCAATCTCCTCGGCACACGGGAACCGGAAACCTATGGCCTTGCGACTCTCGCGGACATCGAGGCCCGTCTTTCCGCGCTCTGCAAACCACGCGGGATCATTTTGCACTTTCGCCAATCGAACCATGAGGGCGACCTCGTGACCTGGGTCCAGGAAGCGGGCCGCGCCGGCGAGCCGGTGATCTTGAATGCCGGGGCCTATTCGCATACATCGATCGCGCTTTACGATGCGATCAAGGCGGCGAAGACCGACGTGATCGAGGTGCATCTTTCGAACATTCACGCCAGGGAAGATTTTCGCCGCCAGTCGCTGATCTCTCCCGTCGCGCGGGGCGTGATTCTGGGGTTTGGCGCCTTCTCTTACGATCTCGCGCTCGAAGCATTTCTCGCCCAGACCGAAGCGGCAGGTAACCAGCCTTATCGAAAACAAATCATGAAATCAGTTGGTCGTGGAGGGAAACTTCCCTGGCAACGGCGCAAGCGAGAGTAAAATAAGATGAAATATCCGGAGCCAAAACCGGACGTAAGCCCGGCCGCGACCGCAATCGACACGGAACTGGTCGAGGTCCTGGCGCAGCTCGTGACGCGTCTCGGGCTTTCCGAGATTGAAGTCGCGAAGGGCGATTTCAAAATCCGCGTCGCGCGGCAGCTTTCCGCCGCTGTTATCCAGTCGGCCGTGACCCCGCCGCAGGCCGCCGCGGCGGGCGCGCCGGCGGCTCCGGCCGACGGTCCGGGCACGGTAAAGTCGCCGATGGTCGGAACCGTTTATTTGCGTTCCTCGGCGGACGCCGCCCCGTTTGTCGAGCTCGGCGCGCAGGTGAAGACTGGCGACAAAGTTCTTCTTGTCGAGGCGATGAAAACCTTCAACGAGATCCTCGCTCCCCGCGCCGGCACGGTGACGGGCATTCTGGTCGAGGACGGTCAGCCGGTCGAATATGGCCAACCGCTGCTCGTGATCGAATAAGGCCGCGTAGCCGGTGGACTGACATGTTCGAAAAGATTCTTATCGCCAATCGCGGCGAAATCGCCTTACGGATCTTGCGCGCGGCCAAGGAGCTCGGCATCGCGACCGTGGCGGTTCATTCGACGGCCGACGCCCATGCGATGCACGTGAAACTCGCCGACGAATCGGTGTGCATCGGGCCGCCGCCCGCGCGCGATTCCTATCTCAACATCCCCGCGCTCCTCGGGGCTTGCGAAATCACCGGCGCGGAAGCCCTGCATCCGGGCTATGGATTTCTCGCCGAGAACGCGAGGTTCGCGGAGATTCTCGCCGATCATCACATCGTTTTCATCGGCCCCAAGCCGGAACACATCAGGCTCATGGGCGATAAGATCGAGGCCAAATCGACGGCGATC
This sequence comes from uncultured Alphaproteobacteria bacterium, assembly GCA_963706215.1. Taxonomy (GTDB): domain Bacteria; phylum Pseudomonadota; class Alphaproteobacteria; order Rhizobiales; family Beijerinckiaceae; genus Methylocapsa. Next base: position 3,669,446 of record OY970154.1, read on the forward strand.
CGGCTCGGCATTCCCTGCGTGCCTGGCTCGCCCGGCGCGGTCACCGGCGATAAGGCGGCGGCGGCCATCGCCGGAGCGCTTGGTTTTCCGCTTCTCGTAAAGGCGGCGGCGGGCGGCGGCGGACGCGGCATGAAAGTCGCCCGCACCGCGAACGATCTTCCAGTCGCGCTCGAAACGGCGCGAATCGAGGCCAAGGCGGCCTTCGGCGACGACTCGGTCTATCTCGAAAAGCTTCTCGAAAAGCCGCGCCATATCGAAATCCAGGTTCTTGGCGACGGCCACGGCAAGGCTGTTCATCTCGGCGAACGCGATTGCTCGTTGCAGCGCCGCAATCAGAAGGTCTGGGAGGAAAGCCCCTCACCCGCCCTCAACGCGTCGCAGCGCCTGGAAATCGGCGAAATTTGTGCAAACGCGATGCGTGAACTCGGTTACGCCAGCGCCGGCACCCTCGAGTTTCTCTACGAAAATGGCAAATTTCATTTCATCGAGATGAATACAAGGATTCAGGTCGAGCATCCGGTAACCGAAATGATCACCGGGGTCGATCTCGTCAATGAGCAGATAAGGATTGCCGCGGGCTCCCCCTTGACGTTGACCCAGAAGGAAGTCGTCTTTCAGGGACATGCGATCGAATGCAGGATCAATGCCGAGCATTCCGCAACCTTCAGGCCCTCGCCGGGCAAGATCGCCTATTACCATCCGCCGGGCGGCCTTGGCGTGCGGGTCGATAGCGCGGTGTATGCCGGGTACTCTATTCCGCCGAACTACGATTCGCTCGTCGGCAAGCTCATCGTGCACGGGCGCAACCGCAACGAGGCGCTGATGCGGCTTCGCCGCGCGCTCGATGAATTCATCATCGACGGCATCGATACGACAATTCCCCTGTTTCAAACATTGGTGCGCAACGCCGACATCCAAAATGGGCTCTACGACATCCATTGGCTGGAGAGGTTTCTTGCGTTGGGCGGGATGGACGAGGAACCCGCGTGAGGTTCGCCAGAGGGCCACGGCCGCAAGAGCATGATCCCAAAGAGGGGAGACTATTTGGCCCAGATCTTGCGAGAAAACAAAGACGGAGAGACTGCGCGAAATATTGGAGCGGGTGAAGGGAATCGAACCCTCGTATTCAGCTTGGAAGGCTGCTGCTCTACCATTGAGCTACACCCGCGAAGCAGTTGTGTCACCGGCTTCGGGACCGGCGATGCGTGGCGATCCGCGCGGCGCCGAACCTATAAGGCAACTCCGCGCTCCGTGAAAGCGGCGTGGCGCCCGTTTCCGGCCATTGCCTGGTTCCCGCCCCTCGTTCAATTGATGAGTGGCCGCAAAGAAACATCCCGCAAAAAACGGTAAGCCAGATCCGCAACAATTAGGCCTGCTCCAGGGTCGAACGGCACCTCGCGTACGTGCAGTTTTTACTTATACCAAATCTAACTTACATCTAAGTTTTAGAGTCACTACAATACAATAATAAATTATTGACATGTTATGTATGAGAGTCCAAACTAGAGAAATTAGCTAGCTTAGAAAGCTTATAATCTATGTTGAGCGAGCGTTCTATACTGAAAAATGGGGGTCGGCGATGCAGCGCAAACAACAAGCCGCAAGTGGGCAAGGTGGCGAAAGCGGTATTATTTTTGCCTCGCGGGTTCGCCCGGTCTATTTCAATGCCCTGGCGCGAAAGCGATACCGTGGTTCGACCTCCGCGCTGATGACCGTGGCTTCCTTTTTGGCCATGGGTTCGCTGGAGCGCGCCGGCGGCGGCGGTTGCGATAACCCTGCCTGCTTACGCCTATCAATATTCGACCGTGGGCCCGGCGCAGCAGCAGGCCTTTCCGGGAGCGCGTTTCGAGGAAATCCAGCCTCAACGGGTATGGAAGGCGCTCGCCGGTTATTTTTTCGTCGACCACGTTATCGGCAAGCATCTCTACATCGATTATTCGGTCGCTCTCGGCGCGGATGGCCGGGTCCGCCGCGTGGAAATCCTGATGTACCGGGAATCCTACGGCTTTGAGGTGGCGAATGCGGGCTGGCTTGCGCAATTCGCCGGAAAGACGAGCGGCAGCGCTCTCGAAATCAATTCTGACATTCGCAATATCTCGGGCGCGACCTTGTCGTCGCGGCATGTGACCGAAGGTGTAAAAAGGATATTGGCCTATTATGCCACCTACTTGCGATAATATTCGCCGGCTGCGGCCGTTGCTTGGCACCTTCGTCGAGGTCGCGGTTTCGGGCGCCGCCGTCGTGGACATGGCGGCGGCGGTCGAAGCGGCGTTCGCGGCAATCGGCACCGTCCATCGCTTGATGAGCTTCCATGACGAAGAGAGCGACGTGAGCCGCCTCAACCGTGGCGCTTCTGAAGCGGCGACAGGCGTGCATCGTTGGACCTATCAGGTCTTGGAAGCGGCGCTTGACTTCCACCGCCGCTCCAATGGGCTGTTCGACATAAGAATAGCCCCCGTGCTGCAAAAGTTTGGCTTGTTGCCGTATCACGCGGATGATTTTGCCCGTGATGCGGCTTTAACTTCAGGTCATGGCGAAATTGAATTGCTTTCGGGCGAACGAGTTAGGTTTGGCGACCGTGCCACGCGGATCGATCTCGGCGGGATCGCCAAGGGATTTGCCGTCGATCGCGCGATCGACGTCTTGCGGGACCTTGGGATGCCATCCGGCTTCGTCAATGCCGGCGGCGATCTTGCCGCCTTTGGGCCAAGGGGCCTAATGGTCGGCGTTCGCGATGCGGGCCAGCCAAGCCGGGTCTTGTGCCAGACCGAGTTGCGCGACGCGGCGATCGCGTCGAGCGGCCCTCAATTCAATCCTATGCAGTCCTTGGATGTTACTTGCCCTGCCGTTATCGACCCTGCCAGCGGCGAGCCGGTTTGCGGGGTCATCGGAGCAACTGTCAGGGCGCCCTCCTGCCTGCTGGCCGACGCGCTGACGAAGATAGTCATGGTCGGCGGCGAAGCCTCCGCGCCCTTGCTTCGCCAATTCGCCGCCGCCGCTCTCTTTGTGTCGGCCGAAGGCGAGGTTTATATCACCCCGGAGTGGCGCGATGCTGCCGTTCTGGCGGCTTGATCCTCCCTTCCGCTTCGCGATCTATCGCGTTCGCGGCGCTTTTCGCGAGCGGCGCGGCCTGGCTCGTTGCCGGCCAGTTGAAGGAGACCTCAAACGGGGAAATCTGGCAGCAGGCTGCAGCCTATCTCCTGATGGTCCGTGGCGGTGCCGCGATGCTGACGTTGATGTTGCTCGGCGCCCTCTTCCCGCTTCATATTGGCCGCGCCTGGCGCGCCAGGAAAAACCGCGCCACCGGCATCGTCATGCTCGCGTTCAACGCGGTGCTCATCGCAACCGCCTTCGGGCTCTATTACCTCGCCTCGGAAATTTTGCGGCCACGGGCGAGCGACCTTCATATCGCCTTCGGCCTCGCCATGCCTGTGCTGCTTCTCGTGCACGTCAAGGCCGGACGGAAGCGCTATTAGTCTTAATCGCCCATATCCGAACCTTCACCCAAAGGCTCGCAAGAGCTTAATATCAGAGCAATCGTTTTGAGTCAGACACTAAATGAGGCGTTCGGTTGTCGTGTGTTCCACGACCAAGGGAGAGGTGTGTCTCGATGATGAGAAAATTGGCATTTTCCTTTGCGCCGCCGAGCGCGATGGTTCACCGAGTGGCCCTTGTGCGCGACATCGGGATCAACGGCCCGCAGATTTGCCAAACAGGCCAAATTCGAGCACATATTGCGATCCAATATCCCAGTCATCTGGGAAATGTCGGCTTAGGACAAGTTTCATGAAAGGTGATCACGCATGATCAAACCGTTTCCCGACGCGGCGAATGTGGCGTTGCATTCCGGAGTTCTGACCTCCTTGCACGATGAACTCTGACACCCATGCTGAATTCGGCGATCGTTCGCGCAGTCGAGTTCTGCACCCGTCACATCTGGGGCGTCATTATTGTGGCGCTTATTCTGGCTGCTGCGTCGGGGACCTACACGGTACGTCACTTTGCAATCGATACCAACGTCAACAACCTGATTTCGCGTGATCTTCCTTGGCGGAAGCGGGCACTGGAGTACCAGGCCGCATTTCCGCAAAACACACAGCTGATCCTCGTTGTCGTCGAGGGACCTACGCCGGAGCAGACCGGCGCCGCCACACGCGCGCTGGCCCAGGGTCTGTCGGACAAGCCTGCTCTCTTCCGCTCTGTCGAGGAAGAAGGAGGAGGCGGCGCGTTCTTTCGGCAGAACCGCCTTTTGTTCCTCCCCACCGAGCAATTGGCGCGAATCATCAGCCAACTCGCCGCAGCCGAACCGATCATCCGCGTCTTGGCAAGGGACCCGAGCCTGAGAGGGCTCGTTCGGGCGCTCTCGTATGGTCTCGAAGGATTGAAGTTGGGCAGGCTTCCCCTTGATGACTTTGCTAAAATCTCGAACATGGCGGCGGATACGCTGGAAAACGTCGCCGCCTCGCGACCTGTCAGCTTTTCCTGGGACGCGCTGGTGCAGGGCAATGCGCAGCCGGCCGGCCTGCGCCGCCTAATAGCTGTCGTGCCCGTTCTCATCACCAGCGACCTCGAACCCGGCCGGAGGGCAACGGATGCGATTCGCCAGACTGCCGCTGACCTGCAGCTTGCGTCCAACTTCCAGACAAACGTCAGCGTGACCGGTCCCGTACCGATATCGGACGACGAGTTCGCGAGCTTGAAGGAGGGCATGTCGTTAAATGGCATTGTTACCGGGCTAGCTGTTCTCGCCATTCTTTGGCTGGCCGTGCGCTCACTCCGCCTTGTTGTGGCTGTAGCCATCACCTTGGCGATCGGCTTGGTAATCACCGCCGGCTTGGGATTCTTCCTCTTCGGCGCATTGAACCCGATCTCGGTCGCATTCGCGATTCTGTTCGTCGGATTGGGGGCCGATTTCGCGATCCAATTCAATCTACGGTACCGGGCGCAGCGGCATGCATCGCATGAATTGCGTCAAGCGTTGCTCGAAGCCGCCGGGCGCGTCGGCGTCCCGCTGACGCTGGCTGCTGCGGCGGCTGCCGCCGGCTTTCTGTCGTTCACGCCGACGGCTTACACGGGCCTCGCACAACTCGGGAAAATCGCCGGCTGCGGAATGATCATCGCCTACCTTGCCAGTTTCACGCTACTGCCCGCGCTGGTTGCGGCTGTGAGTCCGCCGGAAGAGCCGAAGCCGTTAGGGCAACCCGCCTTTGCACTGCTCGACAACTTCCTCAAACGGCGCCAACTCCTTGTAGTTGCGCTGACCACTGTCCTTGCCATTGCGGGGCTGCCGGCATTGATCAAGCTACAATTCGACTTCAATCCTCTGCATCTGCAGAGCAGGAGTTCTGGGGCGGTTTTGACCTTTCTGCAATTAAGCAGCGACCCGGCGATCGACGCCAATGCCGCGCAGGTGCTCGCGCGCTCACATGATGACGCCGCAGCAATTGCAAACAAACTAGCCGCGCTGCCGGAAGTCGCTCAGACGCGAACCATCGGCAGCTTCATACCGGCCGATCAGAATAAGAAACTTTCGCTCATCCGGCACGCCGAAAGAGTGCTTGGCTCCGCATTGAACGCGACGCCCGAGGCCGGCCCCACCTTTACAGAGAATAGCGAGGCGCTCCGAAGCGGCGCAGAAAGGCTCGACGCCGCGGCGGGCAACGGAAATGGACGGGGCGCACAGGTGGCAAGACGCCTCGCTGGCGATCTCACGCAACTTGCCAACGCCAGCGTTTTGGAGCGGGCGAACGCCACCGGTGCATTCATCAACCCGCTTAAGATGGATCTCGACGGCCTGCGCCAAGCCTTGCAAGCAAAACAGGTGGATCTAGGATCGCTGCCGAAGGACCTCGTCCGCGATTGGGTCACGCCGGACGGACGCGAGCGTGTCGATGTACTTCCGAAAGGGAATCCGAACGACGACGCGACGATTCGGAACTTTGCGCGTGCGGTCTTGACCGCGGAACCGAGAGCAACTGGGAAATCCGTCAAAATCCTCGAATGGGCAGAGACCATGATCAGAGCCCTTATCCAAGCGGTGGCCCTGGCGTTTTGTGTAATCGCGATCCTCCTCTGGATCGCGTTGCGCCGCGTCGGGGATGTGCTGCTGACGCTCGTGCCGCTCGCGGTGGCGCTCCTCGCGACGCTCGAAATCTGCGCGTTGACTGGCTTTGAGCTCAACTACGCGAATATTATAGCGTTGCCTGTGCTGCTCGGCGTGGGTGTGGCGTTTAAAATCTATTACGTTATGGCCTGGAGGCAGGGTCAGACCGATTTCCTGCAGTCGGCGCTCACCCGTGCGGTATTCTTCAGCGCTCTCTTGACGGGCACAGCCTTTGGCAGCCTGTGGCTGTCCAGCAACCCTGGGATGTCAAGCATGGGCAAGCTGTTGGCGCTGTCCCTCGCCTGTACGCTCGGGTCGGCTGTATTGTTCCAGCCCGCGCTCATGGGCGAGCCCCGCTCGGCGGAGAAGAAGTCAACGAGCTGAGCTACGGCATGCCTTCCCGCGATTTGGCGGACGCGGGATTAAGCGGCTTGGCGCCCTGCCTGCTCAGGGGTGATCTACCCGGCGATTTAGTATCCTTCGATGCAGGCGACCAGGTCGCGCCGGGCGGCATCCCGGCTAAGGCCATGGGCGAGCGACTTTCATATCGTGTTTATCGTGTTCGGCCTCGCCATGCCCTTGCTTTTTCTGGCGCACGTCAAGACCGGGCGGCGGAAGCGCCATTAGACGCGTACCGCGCTATATTTAATTTACCGCATGGTATTATCCGGAACGTCCGCCACATTCCTATATCACGCGCCGGCCTTCAAGGCGCCGCGTCCCGCATAGCGCGCTTGCTTCCCGAGTTCCTCCTCGATCCTGATCAGCTGATTATATTTCGCGAGCCGGTCCGAGCGCGAGAGCGAGCCGGTTTTGATCTGGCCGCAATTGGTTGCAACCGCGAGATCGCTGATCGTTGCATCCTCGGTCTCGCCGGAGCGATGCGACATCACCGCGGTATAGCCCGCGCGCTGCGCCATATCGACGGCGGCGAGCGTCTCCGTCAGGGTGCCGATCTGATTGACCTTGATCAGGATCGAATTGGCGATGCCATCGGCGATGCCGCGCGACAGACGTGCGACGTTGGTGACGAAAAGATCGTCGCCGACAAGCTGACATTTCTTGCCGATCAGACCAGTGAGAATCTTCCAGCCCTCCCAATCGTCCTCGGACATCGCATCCTCGATCGAGACGATCGGATAGCCCGCGAGAAGCTTTCCCAGATACTGCGCCTGCTCTTGCGGCGTGCGCGTTTTGTCCTCGCCCGCATAGACATATTTGCCGTCATGAAAAAATTCGGTTGCGGCGCAATCGACCCCAAGGGCTATTTCTTCGCCAGGCTTGAAGCCCGCGCCCTCGATCGCCTTGCGGCAAAAATCGAGCGCGGCCTCGGCGGAAGCCAGATTGGGCGCGAAGCCGCCTTCGTCGCCGACATTGGTGTTGTGGCCGGCTTTTTTCAGAGCGCCTTTCAGCACGTGGAAAACCTCTGAACCCCAGCGCACCGCCTCCTTCAGCGACGGCGCGCCGATGGGAATAATCATGAATTCCTGAAAGTCGATCGGATTGTCGGCATGCACGCCGCCGTTGATGATGTTCATCTGAGGCACCGGCAGCACGCGCGCCTGGACACCGCCGACATAGCGATAGAGCGGCAAGCCGCAGACATCCGCGGCCGCCTTGGCGATGGCAAGCGAGACCCCCAAAATGGCGTTGGCGCCGAGCCTCGCCTTGTTCGCCGTGCCGTCGAGCGCGATCATGGTCGCGTCGATCTTGCTTTGATCTTCCGCGTCGAACCCGCTCAAGGCATCGAAAATATCGCGATTGACGCTGTCGACCGCTTTGAGAACGCCCTTGCCGGAAAAGCGCGCCTTATCGCCGTCGCGCAATTCGACCGCCTCATGCGCACCGGTCGAGGCGCCCGAAGGCACCGCCGCGCGCCCGCTCGACCCATCTTCCAAGGTGACATCGACCTCGACGGTCGGATTGCCGCGGCTATCCAAGATTTCCCGCGCGGCGATGTCGACGATTGCGGTCACGCAAGCTCCTGTTACGATCGGGACCGGAAAGGCTCGGCTTTTACGCCGAAGCGCGGCGGGAAGGAAGCGGCATGAGCATTTTAGCGAGGGCAGGGGTTGGACCTTCCGGCAAGGAAGCGGTAAGTCAAAGCTGGGGGTGAAGACGGTCTTAAGCTTTTTACAGCTATAGTCTTACGGCCGTCGTCGCAAGGTTTGGAAAAGAGACCGGATGCTGTTCCATAAGGCCGCTTCCGTCATTTTGTGCGCGGGTTTCATCACCCAAGCGGGCGCGCCTTCGGGCGCTCCGCCCTTGCCGGTTCCAAGACCGGCACCGCCGGCCAATTCTGTCCAAGACAAAGCGCAAACAAAAACGCCGTCTCCTGCCTTGGAGCAAGCCTTGGAGGCTAATGAGCCGGATGCGCGCAAGACCTACCGCGCGCTCATACAAAGGGAAGCCGCGAAGAACGGCTTGCCGCCTGACATCGCCGACGCCGTCGCGGCGATCGAGAGCGGCTACGATCCAGGCGCGATAGGCGGCGTCGGCGAGATCGGCCTGATGCAGGTCCGGCCCGAAACAGCCGCGATGCTCGGTTTCAAGGGCGATCTGGCCGAACTCGCAAGACCCGACGTTAACATTCATTACGGCGTGACTTATCTCGGCCAGGCTTGGCGTCTGGCTGGCGGCGATCTTTGCCGCGCCCTGATGAAATACCGCGCCGGACATGGCGAAGAGATCATGTCGGTTCTATCCATGACGTATTGCGGCCGCGCGCGGGCCCATCTGGCGGCGGCCGGCTCGCCCTTCGCCGCGGCAATTTCCGCGCCGTTCGTTTTTGACCCGGCCTTGCCGGTAGCGCGAGCGGCGAAACGTGGGCCACGAATCCGCACGGCGGCGGTGAGCCGGGCCTTTTGGGCCGCGCATGACGCAAGGGTGAAGGCGATCGCCAAACGCATCGAGGCCAAATGGCGGCGCATGGCGTCGCGGTAGAAAAAGCCGCGGCGAACTTCGCGTCATAAAGCCGAAGTGATCACCTTTCATGGCGCTGAACGTCGCCAGATCGTTAGACGCGAATTGCCTTGAATAAGGACTCATCCATCCGCGATAGCGGGTTAGAGACGCAGCCCGTTTTGGCGGACAAATCAAGGGCAGGGGAGAAATATCCGCGCCACAAAGCCAATGCCCGGCGCTGGTTAAAGATAAATCCGATATTCCGCTAGCGCGCCGCCAAGGCGTAGCAAAAGACCGCGTAAGCCAAAATGGACGCGCAGACTTAGCTTGTGCTAAATTCGCGGGGCTCGCGACAAAGCGGGGGCCAACGCGAGGAGCCGCCGGCCATGCAAAATAGAACCCCAGATCGGGCGAATGTCATTGCTTCGCCCACGGTGATCTTCGCGGGGGTTTTGGTGCTGGGGTTCATTCTCGATTGGCTTTGGCCCGCGTCATTCCTGCCGGAAGGCTGGGACTTTGCGCTGGGACTCATTGTCATTTTCGCCGCCGTCAACATCAAGCTCTTCGCGGCACGGGAAATGGTCCGGGTCAAAACCACTCTCAACATCCGCAAGCCGACGAACGAGATTGCGACCTCCGGTCTTTATAGCGTGAGCCGCAATCCCTTATATATCGGCATGATCTTGCTCAATATCGGCATCGGCTGCATCGTCAATTCCCTGTGGATTTTTCTTCTCTCCGCCGGGCTTGCGGCGACATTGCAAAAAGGCGTGATCGAGCCGGAAGAGGCCTATCTTGAACAAAAATTTGGCGACAAATATTTGGGCTATAAAGCCAAGGTCCGGCGCTGGCTCTAAAATCACATCTCGCCTCGCGGCTTATACATTGGCCGGCGTCGAGCCCGTTTATAACCCACAGGATTTTTGATGCCGCCGCGCGGAACGGTCAGCCGCCGTCTATTTCTCGGACATACGCTGGCCAGCGTTTTGGCGCTGCCCGCGCGGGCGGAGCCACCGTCCGCGCAAAACGGTTTCCGTGTCCTTGAAGCGCGGGAGGGCAATTTGAGCCTGCTGCCCGAACCTGCCTCTCCAACCGCCGTCTGGAGCTATAATGGGGAGGTGCCCGGGCCGCTCCTGCGCCTCAAAAAAGGCGAGGAGGTCAAAGTAAGGCTCGTCAACAATCTCGTCCAGCCGGCAAGCCTCAACTGGCACGGCGTGCGCATCGTCAATGCGATGGACGGGGTCGCCGGCCTGACGCAAGAGCCGGTCCCGCCCGGCGGTTCCTTCGATTATCGTTTTACCCCTCCCGACAGCGGGCTTTATTGGTATCATCCGCACGCCTTGCCGTTCATCGGCGAGCAGCTCGATCGCGGGCTTTACGGCGTCTTGATCGTCGACGAGCCCGAGCCGCCCGCGGCCGACCGCGACATGCTTGTCGTTCTCGCCGATTGGAAGCTCGACGACAACGGCCAGCTCGCCGGTTTCAACGCCGCCACGGACGCCGCGGGGGCGGGCCGCATCGGGCCGCTCGTTACCCTCAACTCGCGCGCTGTTCCGGTCGAGGAAACCCTGCCGCCTTCATCGCGCTTGCGGCTGCGCGTGCTCAGCGCCGTCGATACGCGGCTCATGTTGATCGCATTCAACGGGGTCAGACCCTTGATCCTCGCGGTCGATGGTCAGCCGTGCGAAGCCTTCGAGCCGGTGCGGCAGATGATTCCGCTTGGACCCGGCGCGCGGTTCGACGTCATGCTCGATCTTCCCGCGGACGCTGGAGCGGATACGAATGTGACGCTGCTTGGAGACAATGAGCCAGACCGTGTTCTTCTCGTCTTCAAGACCGTGGGAGAAAAGCGCTCTCCCTTGCCGCCGATCGCCTCGCTGCCGCAAAATCCGCTACTGCCCAGCGAGATCAAGCTACAGGCGTCGCGTAAAGTCGATATTTTGATCGAGGCCATCGCCGGCATGGGGACCGGGCCGATCCCGGCGGCGGCGCAGGATCGCCCCTTATATTGGAAGCTAAATGGGAAGGCATTCAACGGATTTGGTCCGGCGCCGTTGTTTTCGGTCAAGCGCGGGACCCCGGTCACGCTCGGTTTTGTGAACCATACGGCCTTTGTGCAGCAAATGCATGTGCATGGGCACGCGATGCGGCGCCTGCACGATCTCGACGATGGCTGGGAGCCCTATTGGCGCGATGCCGTCCTCGTTCCCGAAGGCAAGACCAAGCATGTCGCCTTCGTCGCCGACAATCCGGGCAAATGGGTGATCGAATGTCTGATGGCGGGGCGGCAGGCCAGCGGGATGGCAACATGGTTCGAGGTAACCTGAGCGAAACCGAATCAATTGTGGACGGGCCGCACGCGCTTGATGAAAAGACTGACGATCAGGGCATGGGCTACGTGTTCCGCCATGCATTGGTAGCCAAGATCGTTAAGATGGAAATTATCGCCCGCCATCAATTGTAAATTGGCCCGGTGCTGGGCGATGAACCGCATCGCATCGTAGCGGCGGACGTAGAGAATATTTTCCTCGGCCGCGATTTTCTGCAGGCTGCCGCGTATCGCGACATAATTCGCGTCCCGGGCGAGGCGCACGGTATATTGCACCCCGACGAGCACGACGTCGATCCGGTTCTCCTTCAGCCAGCGGATCGTCGAACGCACGGTGTCCTCGAAATCCCGCGGCGGGATGCGGGCCAGCGCATCATTGGTTCCCAACTGCCAAAGAACGAGGTCCGGATTCCTGAGCGCGACCTCGCTTTGGATTCGCGTGGCCGTGTCCTCCGCCATTTCTCCGGAGACGCCGCGATTGAGGATCACAATGTCGACGCCCTTGAGGGCATGTTCGAGGATCGATTCGAGCTGCGCGGGATAGCTCATGTCCTTCGACGAGGCCCCGTAGCCGAGCGTCGAGGATGAGCCGATCGCGAGAATTCGCACTTTCTCGCCCTTTTGCAGGGCTTGGGTCACGTTGGGCAGCGTGGCCGGGGCGGCGATGTCCGTCGCCGGCACGTCGCATGACGGGCTCATCGGCGGCGCGGCGGGCGGCGTGCCCAGGTCTTCCGCGCGGGGAGCCGGCATCAAAAGCCAGCAGAGCGCTAGGGCGATAGCGGCTTGTTTGCCAAAGCCGCCCGCAATCTTTCGCGCCATTCCGCTGTCCATGCGATGAAACCCATAACGAGAACACCCAAAATAACGATGAATGCATCGGATGCAACATGTCCGCCATAGACAAAGCGGAAGATTTGCCCGCTCAGGCTGAGAAGAGACAGGGTGCAGAAGACGCTGAGCGAATTGCGCCCGAGAAGGCATAAAAAGCCGGGAAGACGCGGGATCCACCGGCCGATGATTTTAAAGCTGCCGGCGAAAATCGCCGTCAGGGCCAGACTATGAATGAGCCGCGCCGGCGATAGAAACGTCTTGTTGAACGTAAACAAGAGCTTCGGCTCGGGGAGATAGACCGGGTCGGGATGGAAATTGGTCATCCGCACGGCAACGCCGAGCGCCACCACCGGCAGAGCGAGCCAGCGCAAAATGGCACGGTGACGCCGCGCGAACCCGCCAATCCCATCTTCGCCCGCGAGCAGGAAGCCGAGGACATAGATGAGCTGCCATGTGAGCGGATCAAGGAACCAGGTTCCCTCGACCGGCCAGGTCGGCAAGTTCACGCCATACACCAGAGCGGCGGCATAGATCGCGAGCGAGGCGAGCAGCAAGAGCACCGGAGCATGACGGTGGAGAAGCGCGACCGCCGGAGCGATGAAAATTAAAACGACATAGAGGGGAAGAATGTTGAAATAGCCGAGCTGATGGGTAAGCAAAACGAGACCGATATGCGTCTTGACCGGATCGTTGAAGACGCCGGACGCATTGTGCCAATCGAGGAGGAAGGGCGCATCGAGACAGAGCGCGGCCGCCGCGAGAAGCGCGATGGCCAGCTGCGTGACGACCATCTGCGCGACATAGACTTGGAAGGCGCGGGATTCCAGCCGCAGAATGAGCCATTTTGCCGGCAGCGCGCGGGCCGAACCGTCGGAAAGTTTGCGCATCGCCCAACCGGCGAGAAACACAAAAAGCTCGGCCGAGTCCGACAGCGACACGTTGCGAAAGGTGAATCGCTCGAAATAGATCCCCGGAATGTGGTTGATGAAAATCGTAACGAGGGCAAAGCCGCGCCAGAAATCGATTTCGTTGGGGGCGCGCATGGTCTATTCAAAAACCCTCTCGCGTCCAGCCGCCCGCCCCGGCGAGTTACAAGGTTGAGCGCTTGCCCCGCCGCCGCTCGTCCGCCGGATGACGACCTTGTCGAGGCTGAGATTGCCGCGTTCGACGGAATTTGGCAAGGCTGCTCGCGGCGATGCACACAAAAGCCGGTGAGATTGGCGCGTCGCGGTCGGATATAGGCGGCATAACGGCCGTGGCGGACGGCCTTCGCGCTGATTTTGATCAAGTTTCTCCTACCCGGCATCGCGGGGACCGAAAGGGTTGCCGGGTTCATCCCTATCGGGCACGCGGACGATCCGCGCGGGGACCGCGCCCCGCCCGCTGGTTGCCAAGATCGTGACGCGGTTTTAGACCATGATCCTAACCGGTCGCGCTTAAAAAAATTGTCGAGGCATCCTGGCGCGCCGAACCCGGTCGACGGATCCGATCGGTGCCTTCCATGGGGGGCAGTCGCGGCGGCCGCGACGGTTCGACCCGGACGCAAGTGGCGCCTTGCAAGACATTCACATGTGTGAAAGCGTGCGACAAAGCTTCTGGCGCGTGCAATCATGACGAGCGGCCTATGGCGCGACACGCGGCCGGCGGGAGACTTGCGGAATGGCGAATATTTGGGCGCGCAAGCCGATGGCGGTACTTCAGGCCGAGGCAAAGGAAAGCGATTTCGGATCGGGCCCCGGCGAAGCGCGATTGCGCCGGACGCTCTCGCTTTGGAGCCTTGTCGCGCTTGGCATCGGCGCCGTCATCGGCGCCGGCATCTTCGTCCTGACCGGCCATGCCGCCGCCGTCCATGCCGGGCCGGCAATCAGTCTCTCTTTCGTGCTCGCCGGAATCGTTTGCGCCTTCGCGGGCCTTTGCTACGCCGAAATGGCCTCGACCGTGCCGGTCGCGGGCAGCGCGTACACCTACGCCTATGCGACGATGGGCGAATTCATGGCCTGGGTCATCGGCTGGGACCTAATCCTCGAATACGCCTTCGGCGCGACAACCGTCGCGATCGGCTGGTCCGGCTATGTCACAAGCCTCCTGCGCGATCTTGGCGTGGTGATTCCGGTTAAATTCGCGTCAGCGCCGCTCGCCTATGATCCGGCGGCCGGAACCTTGTTGCCGACTGGTGCGCTGGTTAATCTTCCGGCGGTGTTCGTCATCGTTGTGGTTACCGCCCTGCTCGTTGTCGGGATTAAGGAATCGGCGCACGTCAACAATATCATTGTCGCCGTCAAGCTGGCGATCGTCGTCCTTTTCATCCTTGCCGGAGTGTGGTTCGTCAAAACCTCGAATTGGGTGACCGCGAGCAATCCCGCGGGCGCCTTCATTCCGCCGAATGCCGGTCCCGGCCGATATGGCTGGAGCGGGATTGTTAGCGGCGCCGCGGTTGTTTTCTTTGCTTATATAGGCTTCGACGCCGTGTCGACTGCGGCGCAGGAAGCGCGGAACCCGCAGCGGGACATGCCGATTGGTATTCTCGGATCGCTTGCGATTTGCACTTTGCTTTACGTCCTGGTGAGCGTTGTCATCACCGGCATCGTGCCGTTCGACAGGCTGGACGTGCCGGATCCGATCGCGCTCGGCGCCGACGCCATGGGATTTGGCTGGCTCGCCGCCATCATCAAGTTCGGCGCGATCCTGGGATTGAGTTCGGTCATTCTGGTGCTCCTGCTTGGCCAGCCGCGGATTTTTTACTCGATGGCGCGCGACGGCCTGCTGCCTCCCTTCGCTGCGATCGTGCATCCAAGGTTCCGCACCCCCTATATCACGACGCTGATCACCGGCGTGTGCGTCGCGATCCTCGCGGGTCTTCTACCGATCGGTCTTGTCGGCAAACTCGTGAGCCTCGGCACCCTGTTCGCGTTTGCCGTGGTCTGCCTTGGCGTTCTCGTTTTACGGATCACCCATCCGGAAATACACCGCCCGTTCAAGACGCCGGCGGTGTTTGCCGTGGCGCCGCTCGGCGTGGCTTCGGCGGTCTTTTTGATGTTCGGCCTGCCGAGCGAAACCTGGCTAAGCGTTGCCGTTTGGCTTGTGATCGGCCTCGCCATTTATTTCTTGTACGGCCGCAACCACAGCCATTTGGCGCGGCGCCAGGAAGGCGGGGAGGCCGGGTTTTGAAAATAGTCGGCGCGCAGGTTCCGGCCATTGAACTTCGTCGGTAGCGGCTCAGTTTGAATGCCGCCTTGCGGCCGAAGCGGACGATCCGCACAAAGAGAATTGGCGCCTTTTGGAAATGTGCGAAATTCAAGAATTTTGCACCACGCAGATTGCCGTTTTGCGTCAAACGCTTCCTGCGAATTTCACCCCATCTATGGACAAGCAGACGTGGACGCGACTGGCGGCTCTGTCCCCATCCGCCGTAAAACAATTGATCGACTTTTCAATTCCGGCATGCTCCATCCGATCAGGAGCGCTCGAAGGGATTGGATGATCGAAATGCGATTCAAAATTTGCCATTCCATATCGGCTATCGCAGGACTCTTTTTGGCGTTCGCCCCATTCGCCGCGCCTTGCGCCATGGCCGAGCCATCCGATCTCGACCTTGTTTGCAGCGGGAATAGTTATGGGAAGCTTGGCGACCCGTTTCCGACCACTGAGACGGTCTTCTTCAAGAGGGAAGGTTAAGAAGCCTGCCATGATTGGCCTGCCGGGGTCGGACAAGCCGACGAAGGCGAGCATAGTCTCGATCAGCCCCATCCAATTGAAATTTTCAGCCCGCAGCTTGACTGGCGAATATTTCAACTTCAGCGGCGATTTGTTCCTCATCCATAAAGACGGACGGTTCACGAAGCTGGTCTGCAAGCCAAAAGCATGATCCGAAAAGCTGTATTCCATTGGGACGTCTATTAGACGAGGAATCACGTACACCGCTAGCCTGTAGCAGCGATTTATTGGCATTTGTGCCCTCGGCACCTCCCGTTCATGCGGGACGAGCGTTTGAATTGCGGATAAACCGCCTCTCCGTTCAACCACTGTTCATAAGGGTTCGCAAAATGTATCTTGGGTTTCTCGCCCCCATTGTGGGCCGGACGAGGCTCGAAGGAGAAAGAAATGGTGAAGAAAATTCTCGCGGCGATGTTTCTGACATCTGTTGTCGCCCTTGCCCCTGCCACTGCATGGGCCGACCACCACCACCACCACCACCATCACCATCACCATCACCATCACGTGTAATTCCGGCGACAAATGCTGACGGCGGAATGGTTGCCCGCCGTCAGTCTCCATATGCACATTGAGATTGCCTCTCAAAAACGAGGGTTTTTGAGAAGGCGGTAACACAGGCGGCAAAAACAGCCTCTCGACAAAAAAAGTGTTCAGGAAGCACGCAACGTTCCATATTGGAAGTGATGGGGTTGAAAGCAGAGAAAAGTAACAGCTCACAGCGTAGCCAATCAACGAGTGGGACGAAGCAAAAAAAGGAGTGCGTCATGCGTGGTTTGTTCTTGGTATCTGGCGCTTTTCTCTTGTTGGTTGCGGCCCCCGCATGGGCGGGCCGGCCGGTGACTGACGACGAGCGAGCCAAACTGTTGCCTGCGATCGCCGCAGAGGGATGCTCCGGCGGCAAGCTCGAATTTGATGATGGAAAATACGAGGTCGACGACGCGATGTGCAACGACGGGCGGACGTACGAACTAAAGTTCGACGCAGGGTTTCGGTTGATCAAGAAGGAATTGGAGGATTGATCGCGATACGATGAATCCCGCCGCAATCACGACCTATAGTCGTTCGCCGCACGCCCAGGTAAGCTGGTGACCGACGTTGCACAGCCAAGCCTTCCACATCGACCAGTTCGGCGGATATGCTAACTGGTGGCGCGTCCGCTACGGGCTTGTGCATAAATCAAGAATTCCGCTCGCCGATTTCGGTGTTGAAATAGCAGGCACTTAACGCGTGCAAAATATAGGGGCGAATGTCTCCTCACTACCCTTTGCAGATATTCGAACTGACTGCTCCCACTTCATCAGATGAATTGACCAAGTCAAATGCCAGCGGCGCCCGGGACCGTCGCGCGCGGGCCAGCAATTCACTGCTTGCCTTTCACCGCTTCGATCAATTGCTTCAGGCTGAAGGGTTTCGGCAAAAAGCCGAAATCCTCGCCTTCGGGCAGGTTCTTGGCAAAAGCGTCCTCGGCATAGCCGGACACGAAAATGACCTTGGCCTTGACGCCGCGTTTGCGCAATTCGCCGAACATGGTGGGGCCATCCATCTCCGGCATGACGACGTCGGAAACGACAAGATCGATTTGTCCGCCGTTTTGTTCGACGATTTGCAACGCCTCGCTGCCCGAGGCAGCCTGCAACACGGTATAGCCGCGCGAGGCAAGAGCCCGCGCTCCGAACGCCCGGACCGCCTCTTCGTCCTCGACGAGGAGGATCGTGCCATGGCCGGTGAGATCGGCGGACGGCGCGGCCGCTTGTTTGATCGAACGAGATGCGAGGGTTTCGTCCGGAATATAATGGGGCAGGAGGATCGTGAAAACCGTCCCCTTGCCGACCGTGCTCGAACAGAAAACATAGCCGCCGGTCTGTTGCACAATGCCATACACCATGGCGAGGCCGAGACCGGTTCCCTTTCCGACTTCCTTGGTGGTAAAAAACGGTTCGAAGATTTTGTCTTTTACTTCCGGCGCGATGCCATGTCCGAAATCCTCGACCTCGATTGCGACATAATCGGCCGGAACCAGCGATGTCTCATTGAAACCGGCGCACTCGGCCGCCATGACATTGCGGGTCCGCAAGATGATCTTGCCGCCCTGCGGCATCGCGTCGCGCGCATTGACGATCAAATTGACGAGGACATGCTCGAACTGGTTGACATCGGCCTCGACGAGCCAGAGGTCGCGCCCGTGGCGCAGCTCGAGATCGATTTTTTCGCCGACCAACCGGCGCATCAGCATTTGCAGATCGGATAGCACATCGCCTAATTGCAGGACCTGCGGCCGCAAGGTTTGGCGGCGCGAAAAGGCCAGCAGCTGCCGCACGAGCGACGCCGCGCGGTTGGCGTTTTGCTTAATTTGATTAATGTCCCGGAACGACGGATCGGTTGGCCGGTGATTGGCGAGAAGCAGGTCGCAATAGCCGATGATCGCGGTCAAGACATTATTGAAATCATGCGCCACTCCGCCGGCAAGCTGTCCGATCGCTTGCATTTTCTGGGATTGAGCGAAGTTGCTTTGCAAAGCCCGCAGTTCGGTGGTGTCGAGCGCGTAAATCGTCGCGCCGTTCCCGCCGTGCTCCTCCGCCGCCGCGAAAAACAGCCTTGCCGACCGCTCGCCTTCCCCAGCCAAGGCGGCATCGACCGGCGGGATCTCGGGAGTCGCCTGGAAGGCCGCGGCAATGGCGGCATCGACGGCGCCGTGGTCGCGATCGAGGATACCGGCAAAGATCGAGCGCGCGGCGCCGTCAGGCTGCTTCAAGGCTTCCGGCATGAGGCGCGCGAAAGCGGCGTTCGAACGGGTGATCCGTCCGCTCTTGTCGAGCGTGGCGATCGCCATCGGCGTCGCATTGAGTACCCGTGCGAAGCGCATTTCCCCCGTGCGCAAATCCCGGGCCTGGTCCTCGCCAGGAGCACGTCTGAGGACGAGCGTGCGCGATGGCCCTGGCACGCCGTCCTGACCGAATGCGACGCCGTGGAGCAGACGCACCGGCAGGCTTTGACCATTGCGGCATTTCAGGTCGATATCGAATTGCTCGGTGCGGACCTCGCCCGCGCCTCCGGCGGCCGAAGCGACGAGCGCGGCGGCGGCGCCGGCCACGAAGCTGGTCAGCTTGAGACATCCGGTGCCGGCCTCCGCCGGGTCGCAACCGAGCCAGGAGGCAAGGGTAGCGTTCATATAAGAAACGTCGCCGTTCGGGCCGCAGGAAAAAAATCCGGCTGGCGCGTGGTCTAAAAAATCGATGGCCTGCCGCAATTCCTGAAAAGCCTTTTCCTGTTTTTCGCGTTCGCGCGTTACATCCGCGACGGACCACAGGCTGGCGCGCCTGGCGGTCGCCAAAGCCAGCGGCCTGACCTTGATCTTGTACCAGCCGATCCCACCGGCGCCGCCGAGCGGCGGAGACAAGCGCAATTCCTCGGCGGCGCTCTTGCGCTCGCGCGCGGCTTGGGCGAGCCGGTAGATGGCCTCGGAAATCTCCGGGGATCCTGAAAATAGCCGTTCCACCGCGCGCGGGCCGGCGAGGCCGCGTGCCCCCGCCAAGGTCAAATAGGCTTCGTTCGCGTAAAGGATCTTGCCGCCGGCACCGGTCACGATCAGCCCTTCGGTATTCCCGTCGCAAATGAGTTTGGTGACGTCGTTCTTCGACGCTTGTCCGGAAAACTGAAGGAGGCCCGCCGCAATGGCGAAGGAAGCGCAAATACCGGCAACCGCGAAGAGGGCGAGAAGCAAGATTGCGAGGGTGCTGCCTTCGTCATTGGGCAAGAAGGAAAAAGCCGCGATGGCGCCTGCCAAAAGCAGGACAAAAGCCAAGATCAAGACTGGGTTGCCAATGAGTCCGGTTTCGCGGACGGCGGCGGGCTGCTCGCTCATAAGGTTTCACCCGGTGCAAGCGAAATAACTATGTTTGAACCTATGGACAACTCGCCGCCTCCTCCTCCGGGGCTCCGCCATTGTGTTTGGAAATGTCACAACGCCACGACTTCGCTCGACGCGGTATTTCGCGCATCCGCCGCCAATTTGTCCGTCTTAAACTTGGTGTAATAGCCGGGTCTTGCCGGTGAACGTCGACTAGTTTGGCGCGTTGATGTTTAGAACGCAAAATCGCAATTGCGGTCTCGTCTCGCGCCGAGCCGCCCGGTATGGAGAAGCCGATGCAATCATTCGCCAAGTTCCTCGCCAGCACAACCATCTCGATGTTAGCTTCCGGCGGCGCCATCGCGCGAACCTCTTATTACGAATACGGGCCGCCGCCGCCAAATCCGCCTCGCGGCCGGATCGCGCAAGGCCGCCCTGTCCAGGAATTGGACGGGTTCCGCTATGGTTATTCCGGTACCCGCGGCCGCATGGGTCTCGGCGCCGATCCTGCCCACCCGGAAGGTCCCGGTAATTTTTCCTCGCCAGGAGGTCGCGTGGTAGCTTGCGCGAATCGATATTTTGATGAATTTCGTTAACTATTTGCTAGCTTGCAGCGGCATGGCGGTTTGGAACATGCTACACTAAACAAACGTCCGCCGCAGTTTTCTTCGAATGAGCCACCAGATGCTGGGCTTGAATGAAAGTTTTTTCGCGAACAAGAGTCTCACCCTTGCCGCCGCGGCGATCGCATTCGCCGGCGCCGCTGGTCTGTTGTCCATTATTTTCCGCTTCACCTTCCGGCGCCGGCTTCGGTTGCCACGTAATGGAAGGGCCCGGCTGCCGAGGCTTGGGACCGTCGATGCTTTCGACCTCGACCGGCAGCGCCAGCTCGTTATTATTCGACGCGACAATGTCGAACATCTGCTGATGATCGGAGGACCCAACGACGTTGTGATCGAATCGGATATTATCCGCGCCGAGAGCCGCGACCCGCGCGACCTTCGCGAGGCAAGGATTCGCGACAAGGAGCTGCGCGACGCGCCGCCGGCGCCGGCAGGAATTTCTTGGCCTTCTCCGGCGGAAGCGCCACCGCCGAATAGGCCGCAGCGCAAAATGCCGTTTCCTCCCGCCGCCGGGTTGGAATGGGAGACCGGGTTGACGGCCGCTGGCCCCATCGAGGAATCCGGGCGCGATTCCGCGCCACCGATCGTTTTACCCACGCCAACGCGGCCCGTTTTTCCTCTGCCGCCAAGGCGCACGCCGCCGCCCGTTACGCCGTTTGGCCAAGAAACATCGAATCCCCACGAGCCGCTCCAGGGCGGCGCCGGTCCGCCGCAAAAACCCGAGCTTGGAACCACTCCCGCCAAAGGATTTCCGCGCGCCCCCGTCACCACTCCTTTTTTGCGGCCGCCGGCCCTGCGCCAGGTGCAAGGGACCGCCGCCAAACCGGCCCGATCAGGCGCATCCGAGACCCCGCCCGCGGATGCGCTTGCCCCAAGCTCGCTTCCCGGCTTTGAGGAGATCCCAACGTCCCCAGCGGGCGACGTGGCACGGCGGACTGAATTTTCCCCCGCGCCCGCGACGCAATCCGCGGGATCAACTGCTTCGGCTGGTGCCGCCGGTGGTTTAATCTTGGAGGTTTCGGCGACCGCTCCGGCGCACGACGGCACTGTTTCGCTCGAGGAAGAAATGGCGCGACTGCTTGGACGCGCGCAGGGCTAAGGCAAGCGGGCGCGGCGGGTCAACAAAGGCTGGCCGAAAGCCGGTTTGTTGCCAAAAACCGGCGGCCGCGATGCCCTCGCGATCGTGCGGCCTCAAAATAGCTTTGAGTCAGCTCTCGCGGTGGGTACGTTCGCGCCGTTCGTGGCGTTCCTGCGCCTCCACCGAAAGGGTTGCGATTGGCCGCGCATCGAGCCGCTTAAGGCCGATAGGCTCGCCGGTTTCTTCGCAATAGCCATAACTGCCATCGTCAAGCCGTTCCAGCGCCGCGTCGATCTTTGCGATCAGCTTGCGTTGCCGGTCGCGTGCCCGCAATTCGATTGACCGGCCGGTCTCGGAAGAGGCGCGATCGGCGAGATCGGGATGGTTCTCACTCTCTCTCTGCAATACCACGAGGGTTTCCTGGCTCTCGCGGAGGATGTCTTCTTTCCACGCAATTAATTTGCGCCGGAAATAATCCCTCTGGCGCTCGTTCATAAAGGCTTCGTCTCCGGCCGGTTTGTAGCCCCCTTCGACCTCCTCCATCGGCACTTGCGCGACTCCCAAATCTCAAACCGCTGCCCTTATAGCGATTGCCTTCTCCATATACAATCGTTCCGCCAAGGCCGGGATCGGGGTGACGAATGATGCCGCCGCGCGGATTCCGAAGTGGATGGGTTCCCGCCAACGCTTGTTCAAAAGTGCCGATGGGCCGATGTATCGCCTAGCGGTTTCGAGGCGCCGGTTACCTATAATGTGAAGGCGCTCTTGTTCGTATCCCGATGCGATGAAACCGTATCCTGCATTGCCGGAATAATTGAGGCATTCGGTTGGAGGGAAGTCGCCGGGGCTTAGCCGATGCCGTCCCAGAGGGTCCGAAGAGACGCAAGTTCTCCGGCGGCATCAAACGGTGTCGCGGAGCCGGCGCCGAAAGCTGTTACTCTGTCCGGCGGCCCATCGGATCAAGGAGACTGGGCTTATCGGTTATGATCAACGAGACTTGGTATGACTGCCAACATCGAAAGGAACGCAACATGATTTCAAGACGCAACATGTTGGCTACCACTGCAGCAGGTTCGGTTGCCGCTGTGGCGACGACGGCGCGGGCGGCCTCCTTCGGCAATCCGGATGAGCCACCGCAAGGCGCCATCAACACCAAGGGCAATCCGGCCAGCCTCACCGATCCAGGCCCGCAAATCCGGCGATCAGCAGCCAGTTCCCGTCGGCGCAGTTTCCAGCACCGACCGATGTCAGGGACATGCCGCTCTTTTGGGCATCGTTCAACAATGCACCGAAGCGCATTCAGGACGGCGGCTGGGCACGCCAGGTGACGCAGGCCGACTTTGCGATCGCGGACACCATCTCCGGCGTCGACATGCGGCTCACCGCCGGGGGTATAAGGGAGATGCATTGGCATCTGGCGGCCGAGTGGGGCTTTATGTCCTCTGGCAACTGCCGGATCACGATTCTCGATGAAATGGGCCGGGCTTCCGTCGCCGACGTGAAAGAAGGCGATCTTTGGTACTTCCCCGCGGGCCTGCCGCATTCGCTGCAGGGGCTTGGGCCGGATGGGTGTGAGTTCATCTTGTGTTTCGACGATGGCAAGGCCACGGAATACAACACCCTATTGCTCACGGATTGGTTTGCGCACACGCCGCCGGACATATTGGCCGAGAATTTCGGCGTTCCGGTTGAAGCCTTCTCGAAGATTCCGCTCCACCAGCTTTACATTTTCCAAGGCAAGCGGCCCGGCGAGCTGGCCACGGATCAGGCCGCGGTGAAGGGAAAAATGGGTTCACCCCCGCATCCGTTCACCTTCTCGCTTGGATCGAGCGCGCCTACGCGGCAGACGAGGGGCGGCGAGGTGCGGATTGCCGACAGCGGCAATTTCATCGTCTCCAAGACGGTTGCCGCCGCGCTGGTTACCCTGCGTCCGCGCGGACTTCGGGAGATGCATTGGCACCCCAATGCCGATGAATGGCAATATTGGATCAAGGGCACGGGGCGCATGACCGTGTTCAACTCCGGGCCAAGAGCCGTCACGATGGACTTCAACCCGGGCGACATCGGCTACGTAAAGCGCAGCAACGGGCATTACATCAAGAACGTCGGCGACACCGACCTACAGTTTCTCGAAGTGTTCAGAAGCGCCTATTATGCGGATGTTTCGCTGTCCGACTGGGTGACGCATACGCCACCGGCATTGGTCGCGCAGCACCTGAACGTAGACGAGGCGACCATCGCCAAGTTTCCCAATAACAAACCGGAAGTCATGCCCGAGTGATCGAATTGGCGCAGCGAAACATGCCGGGGCCGGGCATTTTCCCATGCGTTTTACACGCGGTTCGCCTTCCGGCAGACAACCGATACCCACAGAGGGGATCGCGCCTCGCGATCGACGAAACGATAAAAAAGGAGCTTATATAAATTACAAGGTTGATGGGATAAAATGTGCCGGAACGCGAGTTCGCCAATTGCGTCCGCTGGCCAGATGGTGCCTAATTGTCGTTCAAGCCGGACCGGATCCCACCGCGCTTGAAGATGCTCCTTGCCGATGCCCCGGAACGGAAAATCGCTGCAAACTGCGACCATGTTTTCGCCCGAGGAAATCGAGCGCTACGCGCGCCATCTCGTGCTGCACGGTGTCGGCGGACCTGGCCAGCAGAGGCTGAAGGCCGCGCGGGTGCTCGTCGTAGGCGCGGGGGGTCTCGGATCGCCGCTCATTCAATATCTCGCGGCGGCGGGCATCGGCGAGATCGGCGTTCTCGACGACGACGAAGTCTCGCTGTCGAATCTTCAGCGTCAGGTTCTGCACGGTACGGCGGATATTGGCCGCGCCAAGGTCGAAAGCGCGAAAGCGGCGATCGAAAGATTAAATCCCCACGTCAAGGTCACCGCGCTGCCCGCGCGGCTCACCGCGGACAACGCCGGCGCCATGGTCGGCTCTTTCGATGTCGTCGCCGATGGCTCTGACAATTTTGCGACTCGCTATGCCGTGTCCGACGCCTGCTATTACGAAAAGCGTCCGCTGGTCACCGCCGCGGTCGGCGCCTTCGACGGCGCGCTGACGGTTCTGCGGCCTTATGAAAACGGTCCCTTCGGCGAACCCAATCCAACTTACCGTTGTCTTTATCCGGAGCCGCCTCCAGACGGGACGGTGCCGGCTTGTTCCGAGGCGGGGGTGCTCGGCGCCCTGACCGGCATCCTTGGCGCGATGATGGCGCTGGAAGTTATCCGCGAAATCGTCGGGTTCGGCGAAGGACTTGTCGGCAGGCTCGTGCTCGTTGATGCGCTTGGCATGCGTTTCGAGACATTGCGCTACCGGTGGGATCCAGCCAACCCACTGAACGGAACCGCCGCCACCCCCTCTTAGTGTCTGTTCTGAAACTTCTTAAATCAAAAAATCATTTGTGATCAAGAGAGGTGGCCTGATTCGAGGAGGGGCCGCCGATGTGGACGAAAGAAAACCGGGGCCGTTATGACCGGAGCCAACAGAGATACCCGAGCGATTTGACGGCCGAGGAATGGGGGCTGGTGGAGCCGTTGATACCTCCGGCGAAGCGCGGTGGCGGCAAACGCCGCGTGGACATGCGCGAAGTGGTCAACGAAATCATGTATATTCTGAGCACGGGTTGCCAGTGGCGCTACCTGCCGAAAGACCTGCCATCGAAAAGCACTGTTTTCAGGTATTTCGATCTTTGGAACTATGATGGCACGCTTTTGCGCCTTCATCATGAGCTCTACGTCCTGTGTCGAGAACAGGCTGGCCGCGCCGTCAGTCCAACCGTTGCCATCATCGACAGTCAAAGCGTGAAAAGCACGGAAAAAGGGGGGC
This sequence comes from uncultured Alphaproteobacteria bacterium, assembly GCA_963706215.1. Lineage (GTDB taxonomy): Bacteria > Pseudomonadota > Alphaproteobacteria > Rhizobiales > Beijerinckiaceae > Methylocapsa. The sequence continues at coordinate 3,694,707 of OY970154.1, forward strand.
GCGGATCGATCCGCACGGCTATGACGCCGGCAAAAAGATCGACGGTAAAAAACGCCATATCGCGGTCGATACGCTCGGTCTGAAACTTGCAGCCGTGGTTCATCCCGCCGACATTCAGGATCGCGACGGTGGACCATTGGTGTTGAAGGAACTGCGTCCCCTGTTTCCCTTCATCACCAAAATCATCGCCGATGGCGGTTATCAAGGCCCCCAAATGGCCGCCGCCGTGGCGGCGATCAGCCGTGAATGGGAAATCGAAATCGTCAAGCGGCCCGCGCTGAGAAAGTTCGTTGTCCTGCCCAAACGATGGGTTGTCGAGCGCACCTTCGCCTGGCTCAACCGTTGTCGCAGGCTGGCCAAGGATTTTGAAAACCTAACCCGTAACGCGCTTGCTTTCCTCCGCCTCGCCTCCATCCGGATCATGCTAAGAAAGCTCTGTAATCCATGATGAAGTTCCGGGACAAACTCTTAGAGGACGTGCGGTGGAAGGACAGGATGGCGCGTGGCAAGCGTTGACAGTCCCGGCAGCAGGCACTAGACCACGCCTCGGCATCCCAAAGTCTTTCTTCTCAAGGCTTGTTGCGGGAAGCGGGTGGGGGATAGTTCAACGGTAGAACAGCGGACTCTGACTCCGTCAATCTTGGTTCGAATCCAGGTCCCCCAGCCAAACACCTCCCTGATATGACCGTGTATTTTCAGTTTCCGCGGTCGCCGGAATAGTCCCGATACTTCCGCGGGTTAGCGCCCCGGCGAAGGCATCGGCGACAACCAGAGACGCCAAACGCCTGGGTGCGGGGCGCGAACGGCCGCGGCGTCTCTCAAGGCCATTTTCGAGTTGTCGGATGTGGAGCGTTTGGCCTGGATCTTGATGGAGATTTAGGCGGGGAAGCCAAGGAAACAGCGCTGTTCCTTCCAATCATCCCGCAGATCCTTGCTCAGCCGCAAGAGCGCTGTCGGCGTCAGCGCGATGGGTTGACGGCCCGCGAGGAATGCACGCACGATGTCAGGGGCGAGATAAGACAGCCGAACAAGCGAAGTGAGCCGGCCCTTATTCATTCTGAGGCGTCCGCTCATGGTCTCGATGCTGTCGTCCGATCCTGAGAGGAGCTGATTTCTGATTGCGAAAGCTTCTTTGATCAGTGCGACGAGTCCTTCGTTGACTTCGGCCTCGGCACCACTCGCGATGACGAGGCGCTTCCCCTCGCCGGCGCGTCGCAGCTTCGCTTCGATCGACAGGATAACGGGATCGAGGTCAGGCTGCTGTCTCAGTCCCCCTGCCTGCAGCGCCGCGGCGACCTGCGCCCGGTTTATGCGGATTTCGATCCGATCGGCCGCTACGGTTACCCGCTCGACAATGTCCCGGACGAGGCTTTTCATCTCGACGGGCGGCGCGGCGAGCCATCGCCCTGAAAGCCCGAATGCATTTCGCAGGGCCCCATCAAGCGCGCGAGCATCAAGATCGAGCGAGGCGATCGCGTCAGAGACGCCGATCTTGGCCGAGAAAAACGCCCTAAGCCGGTCGAGCACCAGTGCCTCGATATCCCCCGCCGGGACGCGCATTCCTTTCCGGGCTCGCGAGTGATCCCCAGCGAGAAGCGACGCCGAGACGTAGTAGCGGTATCGCTTGGCTTTCTTTGTGGCATGGGTCGGCGTCATAGGGTTGCCGTCTGCATCGACAATGAGGCCTGCCAGCAGGCTCGGCGCCTCCGCGCCTGCCGCTAAGGAGCGCTCCTGCCGATTGGCCACAAGCTTGTCCTGCACGATCTGCCAAAGCTCTGGATCGATGATGGCCTTGTGCTGGCCGGGATAGGCTGTACGTTGGTGAGTGATTTCGCCCCAATAGATCCGGTTCTGCAGCATCAGATAGAGGGCTCCGCGGGAGAACCGTTGACCGCCGACCAGTTGCCCGCCGGCCCCTTCACGGTGCTTGCTCACGATACCCAGCCGTTCGAGTTCAGCCCTGAGCAGGGCAACCGAGCCGCGTTCCGCATAGCGTTTGAAGATCAACCGCACGGTCGATGCCTGAGCCCAAAGAACCGCGGGCCCGACCAGCGGGCGCCCGTGATCTTTCGCGCGACCAGGGAGAGGGAACGGTAGCGCTGGCCGCACCACTCGATGCCGTCGGCATGGATGAGGACCATATGGGTGACCCCGCGCCACTCCCGCACGAGCCGCATGCCCGGCCTCAAGGAGATCGGCGGTGCGGGTGTAACCGAGCCGCGGCTTAGCGAATCGGCGCCGGCCTGCTCCAGCTTCCGTGCGGTGGCCAGGGAGAGGCCGCCATAGGCCCGCTCCTGAAGCTTGTAAGCAATTCCTCGCACCAAGAGATCGCGGGAGAGCCGCATCGGCGGCGGCATCCGATGAAGCCGCCGCCACTCACCACGCAGCTCGAAGATGGTCAACTCCAAGAGCCGCGCGAGCGCCTGTGCGATATCGATCGCCGCTTTGTTCATGTCAGCGAACGCGCCGCGTTTCGATGCGGTAGCGGCGAACGCCATCGTTGGGCTTCAAGGATGTGAGCGAAAAACCGAGCTTCTTTTTCACCGTGCCGGCCAGGAACCCGCGCACGCTGTGCTGCTGCCAGTCCGTCGCCTGCATCATCTCTTCGATGCTGGCCCCATTGGGTTGGCTCAACAGTGTGAGCACGCGCTCCTGCTTGGTGACGCGCTCGACCTTTGGTTCGTCGGCCTTCACTGGCGGCTTGGCGGCGGCGACTCGCTCGGCCTTCGTTTCAACAGACCGCGGCGGTTTCTTGGCGTTGGCAGCAGGAGACGTGACCTTACGCCGGGATGCCGTCTTCGATTGGGCGCTCCCTTTCTTAGGTGCGTCGCTCTTCGTGTTCCGGGATTTTATGGAAAGGGTCGACATGGTATTAGGCTCCGTTGGTTCGCGGCGCCGGAATTGACGCTCGCACGACCCAAAGCCCCGCACATCGCGAGGCGAGCCCTAAGTGTTTCACCGGGTGGCCATGTCCACCGGCCGGCACCCATAGCAATGCGTCCTTTGCGGCCGAAGTCCAGTCGATTTTTGAGCCGTGAAGCGCTTGAGGCGTCTCAGTCGAGGGGGCGATCATAGCCAACGCGCGCAATCTGATGGAGCATTGGTAGGCTAAGCACCCGGCCGAGCCAAACGTCGCCTGGGGTGCGAAGCCAAATGGCGATCGCGCAATCAGCGCCGACGTGCAGGCGGCCCTCTGCATCAACGGCATGCAACCGGCGCCGCACGTCCTCAACCCCGGCGCCGAAGCGGGCGAGCACGTCAGGCTCGAGATCGATGTCACGGAACTCGATCACGCCAGCCCGGGCGGCCCGGACGAGCCGGCGATTTTTTTCGCTCGCGGCGTGACTGCCGATATTCTGGCGTTCCCGCAAGGCGCCTCACCAGATCACGTACAGCTTTTTTCGCGTCGGGGTTGACCAGGGCAACACCCCTCCTTGAGCGCGCAGGCGCCGCAATCCTGCTGGCTCGCGCGGGATATCGCAATCATTGTCCCGTCTAAGCGACGAAGCCATCGGCAGGCGGCAGCCGGCTCGGCTTTCGCATTCGGCGGCGACCCGGCGCAGCAACGTGGCCGAGTTGGGCTTGCCCGCCGTTAACTCCGCTCCAGTGCGAGTTTATTTTGGTAGGCGAGACGATCAAATTTCCCTCCGGATCAATCATCCGGATCGTCTTCGTCCAGGACAACGTCTCGTGTGCTTGAGGCAAAGACGCTCGGAGCCGCTTTGGCTGGGGCAAAAAGGACTGGCCACCAGAACGGCGTTCCACGCCAACCGTCCTCTTCACGTCCGTCTTGGCGCGATAGCACCAGGATTGGCTTATGTCCGATGATTTTTCGAATTGTCGCACGGTCTTGCATGGTGTGCGGCGCGCCCGAGAAACGGCCTCCAGCACGTTGCCAGCTCAGTTTTCGACCTGTGCCACCCACAATTAGGCACTCGCCCCTTTCCTCCGGTGGTGGAGCAATTTTCGAGAAGTACTCGATTGCGGCACGGCACGCTTCCCAATCGAATCCATAGCCCGGCTCAAAAACGAAACAGCTTTCGATTAAATCGATGATCTCAATAGCGTTGTCGGAGGTGATCTCGGAGATGGTACCTGCTTCAAGTTTCCCTACTGGAATCAATCGATCTATTGAGAAGTTCATAAATAGGAGGACATTTTTCTTGACCTGAGGAGCCCCGAATGATTCCATTCTGGCATGAGAAAAGATGACGCGCGGAAGCTTGGTCACAAGACGCTGGAGACCATGCGTGAACGCGCCGTAAGGCGCGTTCAAGACGGCGAAAGCCCCGAGGTGGTTGCCCGGATCTTTGGGGTGGGGCGGACCGCCATGTACAGATGGCTGGCGGAATACCGGCGCGGCGGTTGGGGCGCCCTGAAAGCCAAGCCCGTTCCTGGACGTCCGCCGAAACTTGATGGCCGGGCATTGCAGCGGGTTTACGACACGGTGACGCGGAAGAACCCCTTGCAACTGAAGTTTGAGTTTGCGCTGTGGACGCGCGCGATGGTGGCGAAGCTGATCAAGGATAAGTTCGATGTGGTGTTGAGCGCGGCGTCCGTGGGGCGGCTTTTGGCTCAGCCCGGCATCACTTGTCAAAAGCCGTTGCACCGGGCATGGGAACGTGACGAAGCCCTCGTGCAGCAGTGGCTCAAGAAAGAATACCCGGGAATCAAGAGAATGGCGCAACAACAAGGAGCTGACATCTATTTTGGCGATGCCGCCCACATCCGTTCCGGTCACCATGCCGGGCGCACCTGGGGTAAAAAAGGCGAACCGCCCATTGTCGAGGCCACCGGCGCTCGCCATGGCGTGAGTTTGCTTTCAGCGATCTCCTCGCGCGGCCACATGCGCTTCATGATCAAGCAACAAGGCGGCGTCAACGCTGCGGTGTTTATCGAGTTCCTAAAGCGATTGATCGTCGGGGCCAAGCACGAGATCTTTTTGATCGTTGATCGCGGACCTGCACACGTCGCGAAGAAAACAAGAACTTTTGTCGAAACCCTGAAGGGAAAGCTGCGGCTGTTTTATCTGCCGCCCTATTCGCCGGACCGCAATCCCGACGAGCTGGTGTGGAAGCATCTGAAAGCGGACACCGTCGGCCGCATGGCTGTCACCAGCAGGGACGGCTTCAAGCGCAAGGTTCGATCATCGATGCGCCAACTGCAAAATGACCCCTGGAAAATTATCTCCTTTTTTCAGAAACCTTCGCTCAAATACGCCGCGTGAATGTTCCCATATTTATGAACCGCTTAATATCTCTGATTACCGCTATTATTGAGCTACGCTGAATTCGACGCGCCGGTCCTTGCGAAGGCGATCTTCGATCGTACTGATACTGCGGCCTTCCGTAGTCCCGCTTTTGCTGGCCAGAGAATGGGAACTGCCGTAACCCTTCGCGCTCAGGATGGCGGGGTTGACTCCTGCATTGACGAGGACTTGGCGCACTGCATTTGCACGCCGTTGCGACAGCCTCATATTAGCGGCCTGCGTACCAACACTATCGGTGTAGCCGCTAATCCGAACCGTCGTTCCAGCCGACAATTGTTTCATCAAACCGGCCGCCTGCTGCAAGAGAACCTTCGTGTCCGACGGAACCTCGGCGCTATTGGTAGCGAAATAAATGGTTGGGAGATTAAGAGTCGACTGATTCGGAGCGCCAATTGGGTTTTCGACGCTGAAACCAGATGTAAGCGCCGAAGACGCGGTCGGCGTTTCGTTAGCGCTGCTACCTGCAATTGTAGCAAATCCGAATTGGGGCCCAAGAGCGGATTTCAGCGAACTCATGATCCTATCTCGGTCTGCTTCAGGAATCGCTCCTCCGACACTAGCCGCATTTCCTTCAAACAGCGCCTGCAACCCCGGAATCTTGAAATTATCGAGCGCCGCCTTGAAACCCTTGGCCCAGTGCGCCGGGCCAGCCTTCAAGTCGACGGAGAGATCGCCGGTAATGTTCTGGGCTCCAAACACCGTTTTGAGCGAGTCAGTAATGGAACTGCGAGTAGCGTCGTCTCCGACTGTGCCTGAGTAAGCAATGAGCCCGTTCTCATTGTGTAGCGCCAGCCGCGCCGGTATCGAAGGCACATGCGGGGACGCCACAGGCGCATTTTGCACCACAGTCGGCGCGGACTGGATGGCCCCACGATCGCCTGCCCCAATGAAATATCCGAGGAGCAATCCGAGCGTAATCAGCAGAGAGGCGCCCGGAATGAGCAACGGTCTGAGCCCGGCAGCGGCGCCACTGTATTCCGTTCGGCTCGGTCGAATTTGCTCTGCTCGATGCTGCGTAATTTCGTTGATGGGGGTGGATGAATGTATGGCCGAGTCGCGAAAACTCGCTGCCCAAGCACTAATTGCTGGTGGAATAGCTCCGCCTTGTGCCCGCAGGACGATGATTTTGGGTATTGCATAGCCCAAAATCGTTCTGGCGAAGCGTTGGCTTACGCCGATTTTATTGGCAATGCCGCTAATAACGTCGCTGCCTAGCGTCTGCTCTACCTCTTGCCCCGACAGAGGCACGGGGTCAGGTCCTCCTAACCAAGAAGCAACCTCGACGGCGAACCCGGCGGCCTTGAACCTATTCACGAAACCGCCAATACCGCCTGGCTGTCTCTTGATCAGGCCCAGAGTCTCTTGAACAAGAGGGTAGGCCTTGGGCCCGAGACAATATCGCGAGCCGATTTCCTGAATGAGCTTGTCAAAGGTCGCCATCTTAAGGCCTTCTCGAAAAATGCCGAGTGACCCTGCGCGTCTTGCGGGAGGACTCTAGGCCCTCCTGAGTGACGGATAACCCCGGCCGGGGACGAGAGTTGCACCACATGCACGCCATTTTATGTTTAGAGGACGATGAGCTATCTAACCCGAACATCTCCGCGTCGGCCTGACCGTCTAGTGGGCAGCCGGACAGGGCCAATCCGGCAGCCCGCATAGAAGGCGGAGTTTTGCGGCGCGCCAAAAACGCGGCGCCGTTTCCTTACGCGACGCAATGTGATCGTTGCCCTCGATGAGAATGGCACTCCCCGATTTCAATGACGGAACCGACCTGCGACCACAACCGCTTTCCGATCGTGGGGCAAGGCTTCAGACCTCGGACTGGTGACGAGGCCCGGATTCGCTTTGTCAAGCATTTGGAAACCGGAGGCGTCGCGGTTTTTTGAAGGGTCGTGTCCCCAGAGGTGGTGTAGCAGCTCGGGAGCAAGCCGCTCGCGAAGCGCGCTTTTCATGGCGCCGTGAGCCGAGCGAGCGGCTTGCGGCGGTCATCGGCGATTCTCCGGTAGGGCCGGTTTGCGATTCGCAACGCAACCGAGGAAACGACCGATGACCAACGAGATGATGAACCTTCGCGCGCTGGTGGAGAAGACCCCCGACGCCGATATTTTGCGCGAGATGATCGGCTTCGCCGCCGAGCGGCTGATGGAGCTGGAAGTTGGCGCGAAGACGGGCGCCGCCCACGGCGAGCGTTCGCCGGAGCGGCTCGTTCAACGCAACGGCTATCGCGACCGCGATGGGGAGACGCGCGCCGGCGCCGTGGAGCTGCGCATTCCAAGGCTGCGCAAGGGCTCCTATTTTCCCAGCTTCCTCGAACCACGCCGCATGGCCGAGAAGGCGCTGACCGCCGTCATTCAGGAGGCTTACGTCCAGGGCGTCTCGACCCGCTCGGTCGACGATCTCGTGAAGGCCATGGGCGGCGCGGGCGTTTCCAAGAGCCAGGTCAGCCGGCTGTGCGAGGAGATCGACGATCGGGTGAGGGCCTTTCTCGACCGGCCTATCGAAGGCGACTGGCCCTATCTGTGGATCGACGCCACCTATGTCAAAGTCCGCCAGAACGGTCGCATCGTCTCGGTGGCGGTCATCATCGCCGTGGGTGTCAACTCGGACGGACGGCGCGAGGTTCTGGGCATGGACATCGGCCTCTCGGAGGCCGAGACCTTCTGGACCGAGTTCTTGCGCAAGCTGCGGCGGCGCGGCCTGCGCGGCGTCAAGCTTGTCATCTCTGACGCGCATGAAGGCATCAAAGCCGCCGTCTCCAAGCTGACGAACGCGAGTTGGCAACGCTGCCGCGTTCACTTCATGCGCAACGCGCTCGCCCGCGCCGGAAAAAGCGGGCGGCGCGTCGTCTCCGCCTTCATCGCCACCCTTTCGTCCAGGATAATGCGGAAGCCGCCAAGGCCCAGTGGCGCAAGGTCGCCGATCAGTTGCGCCCCAAATTGCCCAAGCTCGCCGCCTTCATGGACGAAGCCGAGGCCGACGTTCTCGCCTCCATGACCTTTCCCAAGGATCACTGGCAGAAAATCTATTCGACGAACGGCCTGGAGCGGCTGAACGGCGAGGTCAAACGGCGCACCGAGGTCGTCGGCATCTTCCCCAACGAGGAGGCGATCACCCGGCTGATAGGCGCCATCCTCTTGGAGCAAAACGACGAATGGGCCGTGCAGCGCTCCCGTTACATGACCCTGGAAACCATCGCCCCTTTGAGCGATGATGCAATCGTCAGACTGTCCGCCGTGACCGCCTGACCAACCCGGCCCTGGCCGGTGAACGCGGTGATCATCCCGCGCCAGTTACACCACGCCAAGGGACACGATCTCTTTGCCCTTCCATGTCAATTGCACGGCGCCTTCTCCGTTATCGGTTGGCGCCCACACCAGCAGCGGATCGAGGTCCGGACTTCGGGCGTAAAATTCAGGGTTCTTGTCGGGGTTGAAACGCCGCTCGTACTTAAGCTTGACCGGCATCGCCTCGTCGTCGCCGAGAAAGCTCTGCAACTCCATGGTCGGATTATTGCGCCGGGTCGCGCTGTCATGGCGCCACGCCTCGATCGAGATCGTGCTGGGGGGCTTGGTTCTTTTTGCCATCGTCGCCCCCTCAAGCCGCAGCCGCGGGTGGCAGGGTTACTACCTCTGCGGCTTCGAAAGCCGCCACAATCTTTTCTAGCGCCTTGTCCATGTCGAAAGGCGCGATGATCTCGACCGGCGGCCCCCATCGGCCGAAGCGACCGTCATTATTGACCGAGGGCACCCAGAGCGCGGACAGGGTATCCTTCTTCGCTTCGGCATCGGGGCCTCGAAAGCCCTTGATCTCGACAACGAGCTGCAGCGGGTCGGCTTTGCCATCATCCCAATGGACGATGAAATCCGGGCGGTAGAGGCGTTCCTCGCCCATGAAGACATACGGCACTTCAAAGCCAAGGCCGTGGTTCTTGACGTAACCGCGCACTTTCGCAACCCGCTCCAGTCGCTCAGCAAACGCAGCCTCCCAGTCGCTATCGAAAACGACGTAGTTCACCTGGCATCTTTCGGTGCCGGTTTGGATGAGGGTCTGCTTCGTCGTGAAGAAGTCGACATGCTTGCTCGATCCCTCGGGATTGAAGGCGTTCATGACCGGCCTGATTTCCTCCCGACCGGCCGTCGTGAGGCTCTTCGCGCAGGCCCGCACGATCCGCTCGACAGCCTCTTCTCGATAGCCAGCAAGCGACAGGTAACCGACCGTTCGGCCATCGCGCAGTTCGAGGCACTCGTTCAGCCAGCGGCGAGCAATCGTCAGAAACTGCGGGAAGAGAAAGGTGGGCTCGCCGCTGTCGTTCTCGGCCATGCGCGCCCATTTCTCCAACGCGCGCTTGGCCAGCATGTACGCAACAGTCTGCTCTCGGATGGAGTCGAGATCCGGCAGGTCGAGCACGTTCGAAAGGCCGACGAGTGGATCGACCTCGGTTTCCTTTGGAATCGGCACGTTGGCACTCAAGCGGAATCGGCTGTCTTGAGTGAATGTCCCTGTAAGGCGGCCCGCAGGGAAGACGACCCGATAACCCTCAACGCGCGGGAACCGCACTTCCGGCGCAGGGCGCGTTTCGTCCGCGTACACTCGAGTGCGTGGCTTCGGCGGAGAGAAATCCTTGGCCGAGTTGGCTGGCATGAAGGTGAAAGGCACACCGAGGACATCTGCATATTCTGGTCGGAGCCGGCCATTCTCGTCCGGTTCATATGACACGCGTCGCAAGGCACGTCCGACGACCTGCTCGCAGAGCAACTGTGTCCCGAATGCTCGGCACCCGAGGACGTGGGTGACCGTGTTTGCATCCCAACCTTCAGTCAACATCGACACGGACACAACACAGCGAACCTGCTCGCCTAGCCGTTCCTTGCGCCCGACAGTGTTCATGACCTCGCGCAGGAGTTCGGCATCATCGATCTTTTCGACGTCGCGCGAGCGGTCACGCTGGCGAAGTTCCCGCTTGAAGGCTTCGATCTCTACGCCAGCGATTTTCTTGAAATCGGCGGAGATCGGCTCCCCAGAATCAAGCTGCGCGGAATCGATCAGGATCGTGCGAGGGCGATCGATCGGCTTGCCGTTCTCCACATTACGGAAGAGGGCGAGGTTGCCAGTTTTCCATCTCTGCTTCGTTTCGTCTGCTTCATCAGGGTTGTCGCACCACCCCGCAATCCAGTCGTAAATCAGCTTCGACGTCGCTGTGTTGTTGGCAACAACGATGAAGACCGGCGGGGTCTCCGCACCTTTCGACATCCATTCATTATAGCGCCCCTCGTAGTCCCGATAGAGCGCACGCAGGGCAGCCTCCAGGGTTGGCGGCACATCCTCCGAAGATAGTTGCTTCTGCTTGCCACGCCCCTTCTTGGGCAGATCCCCGCGCACATGCTTGTAGATGTGCCGGAATATCGGCTCATGACGGGCGATGACGTCGTCATGGGTCGGAACCCGTGGCACTTTGACAATGCCAGCCTCAATCGCATCCATGAGGGAAAAGTCGGAGACGACCCATCCGAACAGCTCGCCTTCACGGAATCCCGAACCTCTAAGAAAAAATGGCGTGGCCGAGAGATCGTAGATGACCTTGACGCCGATGATAGTCGCCGCGGATCGGATCCCGTTGATCCAGACGCGAGCGGCCTTCTTGTTGCTTTCCGCTTCGGCGTTTGCCTCGGCCGCGGTTTCCTCTTCCGAACGCACGACGGGCGACGCGTCTGCGTCAGCGCGTTCCTCGTAGCAATGGTGTGCTTCGTCATTGATGACGATGATGCCGCGACGCCCCATCAGTGGCGCCATCGCGCGCTGGATCATCTCACCTTCGGTTTCGAGGAAACGCTCGGCGAACTCGTTATCCGCCTCGCGGCCCTGCAGCACCTCTCTGGTTCCATTGGCGATGTCGACCTTCGTTCTCCGCTGGAACGCGTGATAGTTGGTGATCACGATCCGGGCCTTTCGGAGATCCTCCACCATCTCGCGCGGGACAATGGATAGCCGCTCATAGATCGAGTCTGGAGCTTCGGGCATCAGGACGCGGAGGCGATCCTTGATTGTGATACCCGGAGCTATGATCAGGAACGCGTCAGAGAACACTTTCGAATTTGGTCTCCGTGCTTTGTTGATCGCGTGCCATGCAATCAACAAGGCGATCACGGTCGTCTTGCCAGCCCCAGTCGCCAGCTTCATTGCCAGGCGGACGAGACCAGGGTTGGCCTCTTCGCATTGTTTCTCCACAAATTCGATGAAGCGCGAGTATCGAAAGTTTTTTGCAGCGACCTCGGTCAGCCAGATGACGGTTTCGGCTGCCTCAACTTGGCAGTAGAAAAGCGGCCTCTCACGGCTCTAGTCGCGCCAATGAAGAAGGAGGCGCGCAGTTTCATATGTTACGCTTGCTGGTGCGCCCGGCGCTGACCGCCACGCTTCGACGCTTTTCCTGACGTCGTTGATAATGACGTTTGCGCGTGTCGAGGCTATGCCCTCAACATCGGTAAAGACTAACTCCTCTTGGCCGCCTGATTTCCGCTTCGACGTGGCTATAGGCACGATGTACTCAGAACGTCGCCTACCGCTTACAATCTCACCGGTCGGCTTTCCGGCGTCATCCAGCGCCCAATATTATGAAGGTATTTCAAACGGAGAGTTCAGGATCGGGTTGTCTAATTTCATCGTACTACCAACACGTTCTGCCGTGTCGCCTTCTAAGAAGCCGGGTAATTGCTCACCCCCCCTGGTTACGGCGCGGTGGCGAGAGGCTTTCCGGCGAGGGTGAGGCGGATGGCTTCGAGTGCGGTGATGGCGCGGCGGCGGGCGGTTTCGATGACGGATCGGATGTCGGCATAAAGGCGGGCACCCCACTCGGTGCGAAAGCCGTTGGTGATTTTGCGGAAGGTGACGCAAGGGCGCAACGCCCGCTCGGAGCCGTTGTTGGTCGCAGGAATGGCCCGGTTGGTGACGAAGACGAACATGTGGCGGCGGATTTTCTTGATTACGCGCTGGATTTTGACTCCCGCCTTATGGGTTGGCCTGCGGCGCATGAGTTCGTCGAGGCGGGCTTCGAGGCGCGCGGCATAGGTTTTGCGCGTCACGTCCGCGAGCTTGTCTCGCCGACGGCCAATCCGGCAGGCTCGACCAAGCAGATGGTGCAGACCGGGTGCGAAAATGCCGTCGCCGGCGTCGATGGCATATTGCCCGTCGCGAATGAGATGAGCGAGACAAACTTGGGTTTCCGTTTTCGCCCAGCCCATCTGGCCGCCATAGCGGTCCGAGACCCAGAAATCGGGGCGGAACGCGCCGAGGAACCCCTCGACCACGCATTTGCCGCGCGATGGCTCGATCACGAAGACGGCGCTGTCGTCATGATGGAACACCCACAGCCACCAATTCCGTTTGCCGGCCCTGAGGCCGGTCTCGCGGGATTGCAGGATGGTTCCTGACGGGAGACGGGCGCGGATGTAGCTCGTCTGGCGCGCGAAGGCGTCACGGGCGGCATCCAGCATGTTGACGAGAGCGCCTTCGCTGATTTCGAGGCCGAGGATGTCGGACAGAAGCCGCGCCAGGCGTCCGAAGGCGATGCCTTGCGTAAAGCGCAGGTAGATGATGAGGGCGCGAAGGTTTTCCCCGAATGGAGAACCGGGCTCCATTCCGCCGGGCGGCGCGGCCTTGAACTTTTTCGCACAACACGGACAGACCCCACCATGCAGCGTTACGCGTGTGACATCGGGCTTGATGTCTGGGATTTCGACGTGATCATAGACTTCGCTGGCAGTCTGTGGCAGGCTGGAAACGTCCGTGCCGCAATGCTGGCAGGAGGACGCCATCACTTCGCGCTTGTGCGCCGGGTCCGGATGCAGCGGCCGGTGCGTCCCCGTATGCGCCTTGCGCTCGGGCTTTTTCGTCACCTCGCCCGAGGCTTTTCGCCCCTGGCTCGGGGGCGTGCTCGAATTATCCGGCGTCTTGGCAGGCAGGCCGAGCTTCGCTTCGAGTTCGCCGACACGTGCCGTCAGAAACTCGATTTGCCGCATCAATGCCGAAATCGTCTGCGCCTGCACCAGAACCAGGCGGATCAGCGTTTCCTTGTCCAGCAATTCAAGCGCTTCGCGATTCATCCAGAGCTTAAATCAGCCGCGGCGCCTCTTGTCAAAATCGTTACTCGCGGCAATCCTAGTGTAGTGTCTCGTGCAAAAAGTTACAATTTATCCTGGCGCGCGAGCGGTGGCATTTTCAGCGCCGCTCTGCCGCGATTGACCTTGCGGATGATGTCGTGCGCGGATTTTGTCCAGACGAAAGGCGTCGGATCGGCATTGTTGTGCTTGATATAGTCGTGGATGGCGGCTTCAAGTTCCGGCACGCTCGTGAAAACACCGCGGCGAATACGCTCCGTGGTGATCTTTCCGAGCCAGCGTTCGACGAGGTTCAACCACGATGACGAGGTTGGAATGAAGTGGAGGTGAAAGCGCGGGTGTTTGGCGAGCCAATCCCTGACTTCCTGTTTTTTATGGGTCGCGTAGTTGTCGGCAATGCCGTGAATGTCGAGTCGTTTGGGCGTGTTGCGGCCGATGGTTTTTAGAAAAGCCAGAAATTCCTGATGCCGATGGCGCTTCATGCACTGACCGATGACTTCGCCTTTCAGGACATCGAGCGCGGCAAACAATGTGGTTGTCCCGTTGCGCTTGTAGTCATGCGTCAGGGTGCCTTGGCGGCCTTTCTTCATCGGCAAGCCAGGCTGGGTGCGGTCAAGTGCCTGGATCTGGCTTTTTTCGTCGATGCAGAACACCAGCGCGTGTTCCGGCGGGTTCATATACAGGCCGATAACATCTTCAAGTTTTTCGATAAAATGCGGATCGTTGGACAGTTTGAACGTCTTGACCAGATGCGGTTTCAGGCCGTGCGCATCCCAAATCCGCTGCACCGAAGCTTTGCTGACACCGCTGATTTTAGCCATCGAGCGGCAGCTCCAGTGCGTCGCGTGCGCGGGCGGGGTCAAGGTTTTTTCAACGACTTCGGTTTCTTTTGTTGGTGGCAAAGGTTTGAAACTGCGTCCCCGGGGACGATCTTGATAAAGCGCGTCAACGCCGCCTTCGGCAAAGCGGTTGCGCCAGCCGATGATGGTTGGACGCGATGTGCCAAGTTCTTTCGCCAGCGCGTTGGTTGATTTTCCTTCGGCCGCGCCCAGAATAATCCGCGCCCGCAAAGCGATGCGCTGCTCCGTCTTGCCGGAACGCGCCAGCCGTGCCAAGGCCGCCTTGTCCGCGGGCGTCATGTCGAGTGCCGGGCTGCCTGTCCACATGCAGCGCAGTATACACGTCCCGGATCACATTGTAAAGCGTTGCGTGAGACTATACACTAGGTGGTTGGCGGCACGGTCGATCATCGCGGCCTCGTAGACGCTCGTGGTTCACTACAGTAGACGCGCGACATGATCTCCCCGGTCTTTCGTTAGCTTTGTATCGATTCCTATCGCGTTTTGGCTGATCGGCGGCTCCCTCACCGAATCAGCCGGCCTGGCCGATAGCTGCGCGACTTCCCGCCAAGCTTTTTTTCGCGGCGAGAATATCATATGCGCATTGCAGGTTAAGCCAGAACTGCGCGCTTCTACCAAACCAGTGCTCGAAACGAATGGCTATGTGCCCATTCGCTTTTCAGGCTTTCGAGGGGCAGTCGGTGCCGGGACCGCGATGGTCCAGCCTTCGTGGAGATAATTTTTAGCCATGTTAGTCGAGTCCTTTTCTGCGGCCACGAAACAATTAGCGACGATGCTCTTTTAACAGGATGGGAATTCCATCAATGAGCGGATATCGTTCGTTTGCAATGACCAAGGCAAGGCGACCTGCATCATTTAGTGTGGTCGCATTGAGCATTTGCGTGAACTTCGGAGGCAGTTCGCTCTCCCGACACTAATTTCGGCGCGATCCTCGCCGTCTTGTTGGCGACCGCAACCGAGACGAGACGGGCCGGCTTTTTCTCCAGCAGCGCATTGATCCATCCGGCGCTGACCGGACCTTTCTCACGGGCGTAGCGGATCATCGCCGTGGCTCCGGCGACAATGAGCACGGGCGCAAAGCCAAAGATGAAACCCAAGAACCTGATGCTCTCCTCACCGCCATCGCCAAGGCCCCGGGGATGGGTCGAATGACGATATCAGGCTCGGCCGCATTGCCTCCTTCGCCGAAATTGTCGAACGGGAGGCTCAGGGCGAACGGCACATGCGTTTGTTCGCTCCCCTCATCTTCCTGTGGCCCCGTATCATTCCGGCGATCGACGATGGCACGGCGCCGGTGGACCTCACGGTCACCAGCCTCGCCAAGGCGCTGCCCTATTCCCAGGCCCAGCAGGAGCGCGCGATCGTATTTACCGCGTGCCGCAACCCGGACGCCGCAAGCAAGCTCCGATGCTTGGCGCAAGACACAGGGGGCATGCTCAAATGTCGTCGCAATAGACGTGACCGATGCCGAAAGCGGCGGCCCTTCGGGATAAACGCGCCATAAATCTTCGAGATGAGCCTCACACGCATCGTGTTCGGACAATCCTTGTTTAGCGAGAGATGGGTTCTGGTCTAGCCGCTAAAGCTGATTTGTGCCATGTTCAACACGATCTGTCGGAGCGAGAGATCGGAAGCCCGCAACGCGGTGATAGGGCTTAACCAGGAGACTCTTGCGTCTTGCGTCGATGAAAGACAAAACCGTCGCCATTCTTGAAAGCCGGGTACGGGATCACATTGCCAGTCTGGTCCGCAAGTATGGAGGCACGCCGTTTTCGGCGCCCGCACTGGCCGAAATCCCGGATGTCGATCCTGCACACATCCACGAGTTGATCCGTGACTGGAGTTCCTCGCCGCCCAATATATTCGTTTTCCAGACGGGCGTTGGGACACGCGCATTTTTCGCTGCAACAGATTCGCTACGGCTAACTGGTGTTTTGCCGCGGATTCTGGACGCAGCGCAGGTGATCGCTCGAGGTCCCAAGCCGGCCATGGTACTGCGCTCGCGCAAGGTGCGCATCGATCGCGCCGCCAGCGACCCTTTCACGACGCACGAGGTGCTTGCCGAAATGCATGACATCCCGTTACGCGGCAAACGCGTCGTGGTGCAGCGTTATGGCGAGACCAATCATGAGTTACAGTCCGCGCTCGAAAGCTCAGGCGCGAAAGTAATCGAAATCGTGACCTATCGCTGGGCCTTGCCAGAGGACACGGCGCCATTGCTACGGCTGATCGACGCGCTTGGCCGCGATGAGATCGATCTTGTGGCGTTCACCAGTGCATCGCAGGCGAGCAACCTTTTTACCGTCGCGCAGTACGACGGCAAAGAAGCGTCGCTCCAGCAAAGTCTTCGCCGAACGCTTGTCGCGTCAATCGGGCCGGCGTGCAGCGCCGCGCTCCGCAAGCTCGCCGTGAGGGTCGATATCGAGCCAAAACCGCCGAAGCTCGGGCCGTTTATTGACGCGATCAACGCGGCATTGTCCGACCCACGTCGATTGGACAACTCCTAACGTTGGGCGTTCCCGCGAAAAACTCCGGCTGTGGTCGCGAAGGCGTGGTCACGCGGAAATTCTCCGTGCACCGAAGATCATGGAGGACGCACGCGCGAAAGCTCGCCGATGCGTTCGCCGGAGAGCTAACGCGCGGAAGTATCGGCACTATTCCGGAGACCGCGGAAACTGAAAATTCACGGTCATATCAGGGAGGTCTGTGGCTGGGGGACCTGGATTCGAACCAGGATTAACGGAGTCAGTCAGTCAGATGGGGTATTCGGCCGGTCGGCTTGCCCTTCGTGGGGGTGAAGGGTGCTGCGCTTCAGGTTGATGGTAGACGTGGTCTGTGTTGAGCAGCCACAAGCATCATGGGAGGAGCGCAGCATGAAACACTATGCCGGATTGGACGTGTCGGTCAAAGAAACGTCCATATGCATCGTCGACGAGGCGGGCAGGATTTGCCGTGAAACGAAGGTGGTAAGTCACCCCGAAGACCTTCTCGCTGTTCTTTGCGATCCCGCATGGCGGCTTGAACGTGCCGGTCTCGAGGCTGGGCCTCTGTCGCAGTGGCTGTTCAGTGGATTGGCGGAAGCAGGAGTCCCGGCGATCTGCATCGAAACGCGACACGCGAAGGCGTTTCTCAAGGCGCAGGTCAACAAAAGCGATCGCAACGACGCGCGCGGGATCGCGCAGATGATGCGAGTCGGCTTATTCCAACCCGTGCACGTCAAGACGCTTGCAAGCCAGAAACGAAGGGCGCTCCTCGCCGCTCGAAAGATACTCCAGGAAAAGGCTCTTGCGATCGAGAACGATATCCGTGGTTTGTTGCGCAATTTTGGACTGAAAGTCGAAATCGTTGGCGTTGTCGGTTTCGAGCAGCGGATCCACGACCTCGTCGAGGGAGTGCCGGAATTAGCCGATATTATGGAGCCTTTGCTCGCCGCGCGCCGGATCTTGCGTGAAAAGTTTGCCAAGCTGCATCGCAAGGTTCTCCTGCTCGCGCGCGACAATGAAGTCTGTCAGCGGTTGATGACCATCCCTGGCGTGGGTCCGGTCGTATCCTTGGCCTTTATCAGCACGGTCGACGTTCCGGCGCGCTTCAGGAACTCGAAGGCTGTTGGGCCATCCCTCGGGCTGACGCCGGTTCTCAATCAGTCCGGCGAGAGCCATCGCGTTGGGCGAATCTCGTTATGTGGCGACGAGGCCATGAGAGCGCTGCTCTATGAGGCCGCGCAGGTCATGCTGACCCGCGTGCAGAAATGGTCGTGGCTGAAGGCATGGGCGATGAACATTGCCAAGCGTCGGGGGCAGAAAAAAGCCATCGTCGCACTGGCACGGCGGCTCGCCGCGATTATGCATCGCATGTGGAGTGATGGAACCGAGTTCCGCTGGACAAGGGAAATGGCGCCGACAATCTGAGCGACGAACGCCAAACTGTCGGAGCGACAATCCAGCGCAACGATGTCCCTCGCGGGACGATGGATGAGACGAGTTCGCTTTGGACTCTTGTGTCGATCGCTCTACCGCGATCAGTACGCGAGTCAGATTGTTCCGTCTCTTCCTGCTGATCCCATGCTGGGAGAGCCAGCGGCTGATCCCGAAGAGAAGCGCGGGCCCGCGAGCGACAAAAATTGGAGTTGTTAGCCTGAAAGCGCTTGACCACCACCGCCCGAATAGAGAAGAGTCCGCTGTTCTACCGTTGAACTATCCCCCACCCGCTCCCCGCAAACTGTGAAGGTTCTTTTAGACCCCGCCCGTCGCAACATGCTTGCGGGGGAGATTTCTGTCGGGGCCAGGCGACGGGCTCAGCAACAAGGCCTTCCGGAGCGCCCACTCACTGCCGGCATCGAGCGTCTCGAGAAATTGCACTTCGCCGCTTGCCAGCAACGCTACCGGAAAACCGTCCCGGTAGAGGAGCCGGCTGCCGATTAGCGCGGGTAGCTTCGCCCCTGGGGTCAAGATGCCTACGAGATTGAGCGGATCGGCACCCGATAGCGAGACTATCGCGTCCGTCTGCGGCTCACGCCGAACCTCGCGCAACATGCCGACCGCCTCGGTAAGCGCGAATTGCTCGCCCGCAAAGCCGCCGACAAAACGGCCGCCGCGAATTTCCCCGCGCGCCTCGAGCTTACGATAAACGCGCAGCAAACTCCGCCACTGGGGCAACCAAGCGGCCTCGCGCTCAAGGAGACGCCGGAAGACAACGCCGTAACGCAGCAACAGCGTGCGTGCCACATGCTCGACGGCGCCCGCTTCCGCCTGCGGCCCTATCGGCGTCGGCCGGATGCGGCGGACGAATGCCCATCGGCCCGAGTGCTCCACGTTAAACGCCGCGGTGCGCCGCCGTCGGCGCCCGAGTGCGTTGGACCTGCGCCGGTCAGACGGCACCAGCAGCGCGCGCAGTCCGCCAAAACTGTCCGAATTCACGAGGCCAATTGCAACGAGCTCGGCAAGCGCTTCCTCGACTTGCGACCGTAATAAGCCTGTGCCTTCAACCAGCTCGTCGAAGAATGATGCTCCGTGCTCCCGTATAAAGCCGGCAACTTCTTGCGCGCGCTGGTTGGGCGCAACGCTATCTCCCGCCGGCGAAAGGGACGCCCAGAGCGGAGCATAACGGCGGCTGAGCAAAGTAATCGGCGTCGTGCGGAGCGGCGCGGGTGCCGTAGTGCGCTCGCCGTTATTCAGCCGTTCGCTGGTTGGTCTCAGCCGGGCCCAAGCAATGCGCCCCGCTAAGCACTGATCGTCGAGCCAAGCCGGGTCGTAGTTTTCGAGGCGCGCCGGCAAAATCTCGGTCTCCCAAGCGCCGGCTGGCGCCTCGAAACCTTCGAGCTGCTCCACAACTGTCTGGAGTGCATCTGGTCCTTCCATACGCGTGTTTGGTATAAGCCGCTGCCACGCAAGCAGGAAGCGCAGGAAATCGCGCGCGGAGACGGGCTCGATCTCGGCACGCAGCCGCTTGACCGTATAGTGGTGGATTCTCGCGAGCAGCCTGCGGTCGCACCATTCTTCCGTAATGGCCGCCGGTGTGAAGCGGCCAC
The DNA here is from genome assembly GCA_963706215.1 of uncultured Alphaproteobacteria bacterium. Lineage (GTDB taxonomy): Bacteria > Pseudomonadota > Alphaproteobacteria > Rhizobiales > Beijerinckiaceae > Methylocapsa. The sequence continues at coordinate 3,714,474 of OY970154.1, forward strand.
GCAGGGCAAACCCTTCCGCTTCGAGCGCTCTGAGCGCGGCCAGGACAGGGTCACACTCGAGACCAAGCGGAGCCGCGAGCGCGGCGACCGTGGCGGGCCCCTGACCCTCGAGCCTCCCGCGCACGATCTCGATCAGGGCCGCCTCCGGCAACCAGTCCTGTCCGGCATGGCCTTCGGGCGCGACAAGCGTGGGTTCGAGCCTTGCTCCTGGCCAGAGGGCATCGAACTGCGGCAAGCGCTCGGCCGCGACCCAAACTGTCGCTTGCGGCACAAATATGCGTGCGGCGCGTCTCTGGCGTCCAAGCTCGGCAAGCCAATCGGTCCAGCCCGATTCCTTCTGGGCTTCATCCTCGGTCAGGAAGCCGAGCCACACCAGGGCGTCATGCAATTCGTCGGCGTTTGTGGCGTCTGGCCAAGCCTCGGCGCGAACCCGCGCGATCGCTTCGGGATCGAGTCGGCCAAGGTCGGCGGCGGTCTCCGGCTCCAGCCAACGCCTCGCCATGACGGCCTGGGCGCGGCGCTCTTCCAGCGGCGCGTCGTCCAGAAAAGCGTAGGGCCGCGCCGAAAGCACTTCCAGCGCAAGCGGCGAAGGCGCGGTCAGATCACGCGCGACAACTTGAATTGCGCCCAATTCGATGTGCCTCAGCAGCCGTTCCAGACCCGCGATATCCATTGCCTCGGTGAGGCAGTCGGCGATGGTTTGGCGGACCAGGGGATGATCGGGAATTGCGCGCTCACCAACGAGGTTCTCGGCGCAGGCGAGCTGGTCGGGAAATACGGCCGCGATTAGGTCCTCGGCGTGCATCCGCGCGAGGTAAGCCGGGACTTTTCTGCCGCCGCGAAAGCGCGGCAGCGCGAGGGCCGTGCCGGCAACCCAACGCCAGCGCGTCAGAAACATCGGCGCGTCGAGCAATGCTTGGATCAGCACGGCGCGCACGTTCGCCGAATGCAAGTATCGTTGCACGTCGGCCAGCTCGAAGCTATGGGCCGCTGTCAGCGAGAGCAGGATATTGTCGTCCGTCGCGGCAGCCTGCAGCTCGAAATTGAACTTGCGGCAAAAGCGCTTGCGCAGCGCGAGCCCCCAGGCCCGGTTGATGCGGCTGCCAAATGGCGAATGGATGACGAGCTGCATGCCACCGGATTCGTCAAAGAAACGTTCGAAGACCAAGGTGTCTTGCGTCGGCAGACAGCCCAAAGCCGCATGGCTCGCGGCAAGATATTCAACGAGTTCCTTCGCGGGCGCCTCGGTCAAACCAACTTCCCCGCAAAGCCAGTGCAAGGCGCCCACCCCGGCGCCATCGCGCAACAACAGCGCGGCAATCTCCGCCCGCAGCTGGGACACCGATTGCGACAGCTCATCCGTGCGTCCCGGCGCTTCGCCAAGCCAGAATGGAATGGTGGGCGGCATGCCATGCGCATCGGCAACGCGGACGGTGCCGCGCTCGACGCGCAAAATGCGATAGGACTGATTGCCGAGTTGAAAAATATCCCCGGCCATGCTTTCGACGGCAAAATCCTCGTGCACACTGCCGATGAACTGATTGTCGGGCTCGAGAAGAACCCGGTAATCGGCGTTGTCGGGGATTGCGCCGCCGGAGGTCAGCGCGGTCAAGCGCGCACCTCGCCGCCCGCGCAGCATTTGGTTGACCGCGTCATGATGGATCAGAGCGCCGCGCCGGCCGCGTCGCGTGGTGAAACCTTCGGCGAGCATGCAGACGATTGCTGCAAAATCGGCCCTTGTCAGATTGCGATAGGGCCACGCGCGGCGCAGCAAGGCAAGGAGCTCATCCTCGTGCCATTCGCGCGCCGCCACTTCGGCGACGATCTGCTGGGCCAGAACATCGAGCGGCTGTTCTGGTATGGCAAGCTGATCGAGTTCGCCGCGACGGACACTATCGAGCAGTGCCGCGCATTCGACCAAATCGTCGCGAGAGAGTGGGAACAAGCGGCCTTTGGGCATGCCATCGACCGCATGTCCCGAGCGCCCAACCCGTTGAAGGAAACTCGCGATCGAGCGTGGGGAACCGAGCTGGCAAACCAAATCGACATCGCCGATATCGATGCCGAGTTCGAGCGAAGCGGTTGCGACAAGCGCTTTGAGCTGGCCATGCTTGAGACGATGCTCGGCGTCGCGCCTCTGCTCCTTGGCCATGCTGCCATGGTGCGCGGTAATCTGCTCGGTGCCCAAGCGCTCGGACAAGGCGTGGGCCGTTCGCTCGGCCATGCGGCGCGTGTTCACGAAGATCAGGGTCGTGCGATGAGCGTCGATCAACTGCGCGAGCCGGTCATGGATCAGCTCCCGGACTTCGCTCGCCATCACGGCTTCGAGCGGCGACGGGGGAAGCTCGAGTGCGAGGTCGCGCGCCCGGCGATGGCCTGTGTCGACAATCTTGCACCCGGCGCTTGCGAGGCCACCTGGTCCAGACCCAATCAAAAACTGCGCGATGGCTTCGACCGGCTTCTGCGTCGCGGACAAGCCCACCCGCAGCAAGCGATCGCCGCAAAGCGCCGACAAGCGCTCGAGCGACAGCGATAGATGCGCTCCCCTCTTGTTGGGCGCCAGGACATGGATCTCATCGACGATGACGGTCCGGGTCGTTGCCAACATGGCGCGGCCGGACTCCGAAGTCAGCAGGATGTAAAGCGATTCCGGCGTGGTGACGAGGATATGGGGCGGCCGGCGGCGCATCTGGTTGCGTTCGCCCTGCAGCGTATCGCCCGTTCGCACCAATGTGCGGATTTCGACGTCGGGCAGACCTTGGGCGCGCAAGGCCTCGCGGATACCGGCAAGCGGAGCCTCCAGGTTTTTCTCGATGTCGTTCGACAGCGCCTTGAGGGGCGAGACATAGACGATCTGCGTCGCGTCCTCGAGCCGGCCCTCGAGCCCTTGCCGCACGAGGCTGTCGATCGCGGCGAGGAAGGCGGCGAGCGTCTTGCCTGATCCGGTCGGCGCGGCGACCAGGACGTGCTCGCCAGCTCGGATCGCCGGCCACGCTTGCGCCTGCGCCGCGGTAGGCGCATGGAATTGACGCTCAAACCAGGCGGCAACTGCCGGATGAAGGATGGACGCAGCGTTCACGAGACAAAGTCGATGTGGCACATGGAAAGACAGAATAGCGCACCCGGGTGATTTGGGATCGCACAATCCCACCGGATACGAGGTTGGCAGGGAGCGCATCCTGTCTCACGAGTCGGAGTTCTCCACGACCGGAATTTGGCAGTTGGCTTCCCGGCCTCATACGAGGGTTCGGATGTCGGCCGCGTTTCGCTAATCCGCTAGCCCTTGGCTCATGGACAGCGCGTCGCGGAAGAGGAACGGCACCAGATCGTTTGAGCATTCTTTGACCACGGAGTTTGAAGAAGCCGATCTCGACCAGCCTTTGCGTCTGTCCCACTGCCTGGTCTCAATTCATTTCCCAAAGTTCTGCGAGACTGTCGACAGTCTGTTCGGTTTTCTCGCCGTGGCACCGTCGCGATTTGTGTTGGAATTGATTTTGGCGCGATCTCCAGCGTGACGAGATTACCTGATCATGCGGCGAGGTCAATCGGCCGATCGGAAAGCTTCTCGGCGAGGCTCTGCCAGCCATCGACTTTGCGCATCGCGATCTGACCTGAAGCGAGCAATGCCCAGAACAACATCGCCGCGGTTTCCGCCGAGGGCAGCACGGTCTGGGTCTTGATCCGCCGTTTGAACTCTTCGTGCAATCGCTCGATCGCATTCGATGTCCGGATCGATTTCCACTGGCTTTTCGGGAACCGTGTGAAAGTGAAGAGCTTGTCGCCTGCTTCCTCCAGGCTGGCGGCGACGGCGTGGCATTTCAGCCGCCATTTGCGGATGAACGCCTTACGCTTCGCCTCGATCTCCGGCTTCGAGGCGGCGTAGATCATATCATTGTAATCGGCGGAGACTTCTTCGTGCAGCCGGCCGGGCGCATGGGCGAGAAGATTTCGGTGTTTATGCACCGTACAGCGCTGGACTGGCGTGTCGCTCCAGAGCGCGGCAAGAGCTTTTTCGAGGCCAGGCGCGCCATCGACGATGACAAGTTCTGGCGTCTTCAGGCCGCGGTTAACCAGATCATCGAGGAGCGTCCGCCAGGCGGCTTCACTCTCTCCGCCCATGTTCTTGACCGCGAGCAGTACCTTCTGACCGTCCTGCCTGACGCCGAGGGCAACAAGCAAGGGAGATCGACGTAGATTTCTTGTCGAGCCGGACGCGCACGGACGTGCCGTCGAGGGTCAACCGGATGATCGGCTCGTCCTTCAGGGAGCGCGCGTTCCAGGCATCCCAATCGCCCTTCACCTTGCGCCAAACTCGGCTGACCGTATCCTTGCCCACGGCGCCGCCGAACAAGGCCGCGAGTGCCCTTCGCACCCGGCGCGTGTTGGTTCCGGCAAGATAGGCACCGGCGATCAGCGCGGCGGCCTTTTTGGTGCGCCGCTGATAGGCCGGGATGGTCCTGTTCTTCCACTCGCCCGTCTTGCCGTCCGATGTTTCCAGACGAGCTCGCGGGACATGCATCGTCACCGGCCCGAAGGTTCCCATCAGCTGGCGCTCACGATGGCCGTGCCGATGGCCAGTCCTCACAACCGGCCGGCCGCTCTCGGCAACCCGAGGCCGTTCATACCGGTCTCGCCCAAGCGTCGAGTTCCGCTTCCAGGAGTTCCTCGATGAAGCCGCGAATGCGGGTCCGCACCCCGGCTTCCAAGGGATCGAACCAATCGTCCCCAAGGAAAAGCGTTCCTTCGGCTGCCTCCGCCGGCGACTTTATGGTATCCGTTTTCATGGCGTGATCTCCATCGGCGCGCTAACGCCGATTCGCTTTGTTGAAACAACGCGGAGATTACGCCCCCTTCAAATTCCAACCACTTCCGCGACGGCACCCGCAAGTTTTTCGGCCTTCAATAACTCCGTTAGCGCTCGTTCTTGATCTCCTAAATGGCGCGAAAGGAACCCCGCGTACCAAAGTCGAAGCTGGGGCCGCTCTGTTGCAAGTGATATTGCCGCCTCGTACGCTGCACCCGCCGCAAAGTAGTCCTCCTGGGCTACATAAAGCATTGCTTTGACTCTGTGTCCCTCAAAATAACTAGGAGAGAGGTCTGCCGCCTTGTCAATTTGAGCTTCGGCCGCGGTCAACTCACCCCGAAAAATACACTCGATAGCGGGAGTCAGTATCTTCGCAACAATGTAGTCATCCTTATCGCGAGCGTAAACGTTGTTAAGATCAAAACTATCTGCACCCACCCTGGCCGAAAATTCCTCTTGGGCAGATCGCAATGCGTTCTGCTTTGCGATCAGCCTCTTTTGCTCGTCTATGGTGGGGCGAATGAATTTTTGAATGTATTTGTGCGCGAGAGGGCTGAGGACATATCGCTCATCGTCTTCCGAGCTCCTCCCGCGTTCGGACGAGACGAGGTTTGACGTGATCAGGACAGATAGTGCGCTTTGGATGCTGATGCTGTCGAGATCAGTGAAGAATGCCAAGCTTGCGACTGTCTGAGGACCGTTCGCGGTCGCGAGCGTACTCGCAACAGCCTTTGACTCTATAGACATGGCATTGAATACGTTTTGCATACAAAATTGCAAGAAGACCGTCTGATCACCGGCTACTGCTGTCGGCCGCTCGCCTGCGCGGACACTCTGTATGAACCATTTGATGCACAGAGGGTTCTGTTGCAATTTCTCGCAATAATCATCAACGACCAGTGGGGACTCCGCCGCAAGATCGCCGGCGCCCCACGCTCGTGCGGTCCTTCGGTAATAGACAGCGGCCTCCTTCTTGTTTAGCGGTAAGAGAGGGATCGGAAAGTCAAACGCACCAAGGCCGATACGAGTGGTAAAGATAATTCGGCTGCCTTTGGGGATTTGGCTAACCAAATAGCGGATGTTCTGGTCTATAACAGATTCTAGATTATCGATGACAAGTAAGACCTTGTTGTACTTTAGATGCAACAACAGGGCATCTATCGCCGAGGTCTCGCTTTGTTGTCCGAGAAACGACGTTGCGCTCTCAACAATGCCAAGCGATGATGAGATGGCGCCTTCAATAACCTGAATTTCGTTGATGCTGAGCCTTGTAGTTTTTGCTGTTGTCCACACTATAGCATCGAGACCAGCTTCATTATCATCGAGCATATCATAGCATGCCTTCAGAACAAATGCCGTCTTACCGAGCCCGCCTTCACCGACCACCGTCACAATGGGATAGGATCCCAATAGTGCTCTCTTTAGGTTACCCAGTTCCTTTTCACGACCGATAAACCCGGTGTCGTCAAACTCAACTTCGGGAAAATTGTGGAGGACCTTTGTAGTTTCGTCCGGCGCGTCCGGAATTATTAATGTTGTGGCAAACTCCGGATTACGCTCCAACTCGCGCCGTGTAGTTCGAAGATTTGCCCAGAGCGTCGGTTGCGATTTCACTACTTCTGACGTGAGATCGGAGACCCGCGGGAGGTCATCAAACTCTAGAGGACGCGAGTGCATCACCCGATTTCGGATCGGTATTAGTCCTACCAAGCCGATGTAGTACTTCTTTATGTATGACTTTGTTGCATCATCAAATCGATTGTCATGCGCCCGAATAGCCTGAACCACGTCACCTAGATCCAGATACTCCAACAGGTCTTCGAGGTCCGGGGAAGTATCCGGCTGATCTTTAGCAAACCGTTCCGCAGCCTTTGTTCCTAATGGCTCGGGTAGAGGCCTCTCAGCTTGAACTAGGGGCGCCACATGAAGTGAAAAAAAGTCTCTGAGAGTCTGTCCCGGAACTTCATCATGGATTACAGAGCTTTCTTAGCATGATCCGGATGGAGGCGAGGCGGAGGAAAGCAAGCGCGTTACGGGTTAGGTTTTCAAAATCCTTGGCCAGCCTGCGACAACGGTTAAGCCAGGCGAAGGTGCGCTCGACAACCCATCGTTTGGGCAGGACAACGAACTTTCTCAGCGCGGGCCGCTTAACGATTTCGATTTCCCATTCACGGCTGATCGCCGCCACGGCGGCGGCCATTTGGGGGCCTTGATAACCGCCATCGGCGATGATTTTGGTGATGAAGGGAAACAGGGGACGCAGTTCCTTCAACACCAATGGTCCACCGTCGCGATCCTGAATGTCGGCGGGATGAACCACGGCTGCAAGTTTCAGACCGAGCGTATCGACCGCGATATGGCGTTTTTTACCGTCGATCTTTTTGCCGGCGTCATAGCCGTGCGGATCGATCCGCGCCCCCCTTTTTCCGTGCTTTTCACGCTTTGACTGTCGATGATGGCAACGGTTGGACTGACGGCGCGGCCAGCCTGTTCTCGACACAGGACGTAGAGCTCATGATGAAGGCGCAAAAGCGTGCCATCATAGTTCCAAAGATCGAAATACCTGAAAACAGTGCTTTTCGATGGCAGGTCTTTCGGCAGGTAGCGCCACTGGCAACCCGTGCTCAGAATATACATGATTCCGTTGACCACTTCGCGCATGTCCACGCGGCGTTTGCCGCCACCGCGCTTCGCCGGAGGTATCAACGGCTCCACCAGCCCCCATTCCTCGGCCGTCAAATCGCTCGGGTATCTCTGTTGGCTCCGGTCATAACGGCCCCGGTTTTCTTTCGTCCACATCGGCGGCCCCTCCTCAAATCAGGCCACCTCTCTTGATCACAAATGATTCTTTTGATTCAAGAAGTTTCAGAACAGACACTGAGGTCGCGCTCCAACGCCGAGATCAGCGCATACATATTGAGAAGTTCATAAATAGGAGGACATTTTTCTTGACCTGAGGAGCCCCGAATGATTCCATTCTGGCATGAGAAAAGATGACGCGCGGAAGCTTGGTCACAAGACGCTGGAGACCATGCGTGAACGCGCCGTAAGGCGCGTTCAAGACGGCGAAAGCCCCGAGGTGGTTGCCCGGATCTTTGGGGTGGGGCGGACCGCCATGTACAGATGGCTGGCGGAATACCGGCGCGGCGGTTGGGGCGCCCTGAAAGCCAAGCCCGTTCCTGGACGTCCGCCGAAACTTGATGGCCGGGCATTGCAGCGGATTTACGACACGGTGACGCGGAAGAACCCCTTGCAACTGAAGTTTGAGTTTGCGCTGTGGACGCGCGCGATGGTGGCGAAGCTGATCAAGGATAAGTTCGATGTGGTGTTGAGCGCGGCGTCCGTGGGGCGGCTTTTGGCTCAGCCCGGCATCACTTGTCAAAAGCCGTTGCACCGGGCATGGGAACGTGACGAAGCCCTCGTGCAGCAGTGGCTCAAGAAAGAATACCCGGGAATCAAGAGAATGGCGCAACAACAAGGAGCTGACATCTATTTTGGCGATGCCGCCCACATCCGTTCCGGTCACCCTGCCGGGCGCACCTGGGGTAAAAAAGGCGAACCGCCCATTGTCGAGGCCACGGGCGCTCGCCATGGCGTGAGTCTGCTTTCAGCGATCTCCTCGCGCGGCCACATGCGCTTCATGATCAAGCAACAAGGCGGCGTCAACGCTGCGGTGTTTATCGAGTTTATGACGCGATTGATCGTCGGCGCCAAGCACGAGATCTTTTTGATCGTTGATCGCGGACCCGCACACGTCGCGAAGAAAACAAGAACTTTTGTCGAAACCCTGAAGGGAAAGCTGCGGCTGTTTTATCTGCCGCCCTATTCGCCGGACCGCAATCCCGACGAGCTGGTGTGGAAGCATCTGAAAGCGGACACCGCCGGCCGCATGGCTGTCACCAGCAGGGAGGGCTTCAAGCGCAAGGTTCGATCATCGATGCGCCAACTGCAAAACGACCCCTGGAAAATTATCTCCTTTTTTCAGAAACCTTCGCTCAAATACGCCGCGTGAATGTTCCCATATTTATGAACTGCTTAATAGAGCGACGAAATAGCGGCCAGTGTCCGATTCGCCTGATACGGCGTGGCCGCCATGGACTGGTGCAAGGCCGCTACCTGAGCACGGCTCAGCGCTTCGGCCTTGGTGCTACCATATACTGCACACACTTTAGCCAACGCGATTTTGTAGCCGACCCCGGTGCCCGTTTTCAGTTTGGTTCCGACATGGCCTGCCATGAAGGCGTCGATCAAGTCAGACACCGCGAGTGCCGCCCGTTGGCCCATTCTCGCGGCGTGAGGATCGGCACCGAGGCGGATATGCGCCAAGGCGTCCAGCGCCGCTTTCCGAGCCTGCTCGACCGTCATCGAGCCACAGTGCCCGAGGGTGAGTCGCCGCTTGGCGACGCCCCGGCCGCCAGCACCGGGTCGGTATTCGAGAACGAAGGTTTTGCTGCCGGACGGCATAACGCGGACGCCAAACCCTTTCACATCGTCATCGAACGCAACAAACGCTTTGTCGCGAGGTGCTAGGGCATCAACAGTCCGTTTTGAGAGCTTTGCCGTGCTGCCGACTTTTGTCGCCACCGAGTCGCCACCAAAAAGGAAACGAGAGAAATCTACAGAAAATATGATCAGCGATCAACGCTACAAATTTCAAGGTATTAGGAATTCACAGCAATCCGAAGGAACCGCCGGAAATGGAAAAATGTTAGAGTCTGTCCCGGAACTTCATCATGGATTACAGAGCTTTCTTAGCATGATCCGGATGGAGGCGAGGCGGAGGAAAGCAAGCGCGTTACGGGTTAGGTTTTCAAAATCCTTGGCCAGCCTGCGACAACGGTTGAGCCAGGCGAAGGTGCGCTCGACAACCCATCGTTTGGGCAGGACAACGAACTTTCTCAGCGCGGGCCGCTTGACGATTTCGATTTCCCATTCACGGCTGATCGCCGCCACGGCGGCGGCCATTTGGGGGCCTTGATAACCGCCATCGGCGATGATTTTGGTGATGAAGGGAAACAGGGGACGCAGTTCCTTCAACACCAATGGTCCACCGTCGCGATCCTGAATGTCGGCGGGATGAACCACGGCTGCAAGTTTCAGACCGAGCGTATCGACCGCGATATGGCGTTTTTTACCGTCGATCTTTTTGCCGGCGTCATAGCCGTGCGGATCGATCCGCGCCCCCCTTTTTCCGTGCTTTTCACGCTTTGACTGTCGATGATGGCAACGGTTGGACTGACGGCGCGGCCAGCCTGTTCTCGACACAGGACGTAGAGCTCATGATGAAGGCGCAAAAGCGTGCCATCATAGTTCCAAAGATCGAAATACCTGAAAACAGTGCTTTTCGATGGCAGGTCTTTCGGCAGGTAGCGCCACTGGCAACCCGTGCTCAGAATATACATGATTCCGTTGACCACTTCGCGCATGTCCACGCGGCGTTTGCCGCCACCGCGCTTCGCCGGAGGTATCAACGGCTCCACCAGCCCCCATTCCTCGGCCGTCAAATCGCTCGGGTATCTCTGTTGGCTCCGGTCATAACGGCCCCGGTTTTCTTTCGTCCACATCGGCGGCCCCTCCTCGAATCAGGCCACCTCTCTTGATCACAAATGATTCTTTTGATTCAAGAAGTTTCAGAACAGACACTTAGATTGTGGATCTAGAGGTCCCCCGTTCGAGCCGGGGTGGCGGTACCAAGTCTCAAAATTCATGGCATCCGACGGGGTTGCCAAGCCCGGGCTGGCCGCCAGCCGCTGTCAGGGCAGGTAACTGTCGCGGGCGGAATCGACGAGACCACGGCTCGTGATCACGATCCAGCCGGCGCCGCGCCTTTCGATCGATTTCACCATGCCTGCTCCAGGAATGATCTCTCCCGGCGCGACCTCGATCGAGCCGCGCGGACTTTCGACGAGGGCGATCCCGTCGTAAACATCACGGACAACCCAGGTCGTTATCAATCGCGGACGTCCCTTCGCGTTTTCAAGCGGCGGCTTTGCCGGCGGAACGGCAAGTTGCGCTTGTTTCCCGGCGGCCGCCTTACCCAGTGCCGAGGCGGCGCCGATTGATGCAGTAGCGAGCGGCGCCGCGATCTGGTGTTCGATGCGATCGAGCCGCTCGATAACTTGGGAAAGCTTCGCGGCGGGATCGCGCTGCATGTGCTCGACCTTACCAGCAAGCTCGGCGATCGAGGCGCCGGTTGCCGTGTTCACCGCTTCGAGACGCGACTTCAGGCCTTCGAGCGCGGCGGCCTCATTCCCGGACTGGCTCTGCGCGGCGCGCAAGGCCTCGACATTGGCTTTGAGGGCACGGATATCCTCGGCCATTTTTTGCGCCGTGCGGAGCAACTCGCCACGGTCCACGCTCTCTTGTGTCGCGACAGTACGGGCGGGCGGCGGCTTCAACGCGTAAAGCGGTGAATAATTACCGGAAAAATACGACCCCGCCGCCCAAGCGAACCCAAAAAGACAGGCTGCCAGGGCCGCGTACGAACCATAGCCGGAAAACTGCTCGAAGCGCGGCGGCGCCCGTCGCGCCGATGCTGGTTCGGCCTCCTTGAAAGGCACAAGGCCGGAGGGGCCCCCGTGCTTCGAGTCCCTGCCCCGCGCTCCCGCCGTGGGGACATTCGCGCCCCGCGGGCGGGCCGCTGCGGGTTTAGCAACGGCTTCGTCTGGAGAATCGTCCATGCGCGCGCTCCAAAGGTTGGTTAAGGCTTTGGTAACGAGCCTTGCGCGCATTCCCTTAAAGCTGCGTTAACGGATTGCGACGCGGGAACCCACATTAAAAAGCCGGCGCGAAAGAACCTTCATGGCCGCCAGAACGTTAGGCCCGGCGGTAAGGGAGGAAGCTATTCGGGGAGAACGCTATGATGAAACCGCTTTTTGTTGCGCTCCTGTGCGCGACTGGCATCGGAATCACCGTGGTTCAAGCTCAGACCGGCACTGGCCCGGCCCCACGGCAGAAAGCCACAAGACTTTTGAACGAACATTATTTGACGGCGACGGGCGAGACGGTAGCTCATCCAGGCGCGTCCCAAGGCGCCGCCACCACCGGCCTCGACCGCCGGATCCGACGACGAAACGACCGCGTTAATCAAAGCATCTGCAGCAACTGCAACTGACATTAGCAAGGACCGGCGCGCGTCCTGCGCGGGCATGATACGCTACCCGTATCCGCCCAATACTCAAGGCGCGCGGAGGAGAGATTCGTGCGTATCGGGGGCAAGGCTTTTAGGGCTATTTGGCCCGGCAGCGACGCGGCGAGCGTCCAAATCATCGATCAGACGCGGCTGCCGCATGAATTCGAAATTATTTCGATCAAGACTGCCTTCGAGGCGGCTCGCGCCATCAAGGATATGCAAGTGCGTGGCGCGCCCCTCATCGGCGTGACGGCGGCCTATGGTTTGGCGTTGGCCATGCGCGCCGGGCCATCGGACGCGAATCTCGACACGGCTTGCGCCGTTCTCGCCGCGGCGCGGCCGACCGCGGTCAATTTGCAATGGGCGCTCGCCGCGATGCGCCGGCACCTCTTGGCCTTGCCTCCAACCGAACGCGGCGGGGCCGGCTTCGCCCATGCCGGCGCGATCGGCGAACATGGGATCGCGCTCATTCGCGCCGCTAGCGCCCGCAAGCAAGGCGGCCGAGTCAATATCCTGACCCATTGCAATGCGGGCTGGCTGTGCGCGGTCGATTGGGGCACCGCGACGGCACCAATTTACAAAGCCCATGACGAAAGAATCGCCTTGCATGTGTGGGTCGGCGAAACGCGCCCGCGCAATCAAGGCGCGTCCCTGACCGCCTGGGAACTTGGCCAGCATGGGGTGTCGCATACGATCATCGTCGATAACGCCGGCGGCCATTTGATGCAGCACGGAATGGTCGATCTCGCGATCGTCGGGACCGATCGGACGACCGCCTCGGGCGACGTGTGCAACAAAATCGGCACCTATTTGAAAGCGCTCGCGGCCTATGACAATGGCGTGCCGTTTTACGCCGCCGCGCCCTCGCCATCCATCGATTTCTCGATTTTCGACGGCATTGCCGAAGTCCCGATAGAGACGCGATCCGCGCTGGAGGTCACCCATATCGCGGGGCTCGGCGCCAACGGGCGCATCGAGACCGTCCAGCTCGCGCCTTCTTGGAAGCAAGGCCCTCAATTACGCCTTCGACGTGACCCCCGCCCGGCTTGTCACGGGTCTCATCACCGAGCGCGGCGTGATCGCGGCCAGCCGCGAAGCTCTCGCCAAGGCGTTTCCCGGCCGCGTCGCCAAGCCATCCTGACTTGTTGGCCGCTCAAAGGCAGCGTTTTGCTGACCTCCGTATATTAATTTCCGCCTTGGCCCTCTTTTGGTAACCTATGTTGCCGCAATCAGATGTCTTGCCGAGCCGGCGGGCGGGGCCAGATATCTTGCCTCCCTAGCAGCTCGCTTGCCCAATTTGATTTTCTGCCCGGCCGGCGGTATCGACGCGCAAAAGGCCAAAGACTATCTCGTGCTTGCCAATGTGGCTTGCGCAGGCGGCTCGTGGATGGCCGCGCCGGCGCTTCTCGCGGCGCAAGATTTTGGCAAGGCCGAACCGCTCGCCCGGGATGCGTCCGCGCTCGGGCGCCGCCATTGAGAGGGCAGGGAGCATGGCCGCAGCCGAGGAAGAAGGCGTCCGCCAGGCGATCATCGGCGCCTGCCTCGCCATGGACCATAACGGCATTAATCAGGGGACTGCTGGCAATATTTCGGTGCGCTGGAACAGCGGCTTGTTAATAACCCCTTCCGGCCTTCCTTATGAGGAAATGGCGATCGGCGATATCGTCTTCATGAACATGGACGGGAGTTATGAGCACAGGCTTGCGGCTTCGTCGGAATGGCGGTTCCATCGCGATATTTTGCAAGCGCGCGGGGACGTGAACGCCGTGGTGCATGCACACCCGATTCATGCCACCGCCTTCGCGATCTGCGGCATGGAGATTCCGGCGGTGCATTATATGATCGCCGCGGCGGGAGGCCCCACGATTCGCTGCGCTCCCTATGCGCCCTATGGCACGGAGGAACTGTCGAACGCGGTGTTGGAAGCGCTGAGTGGCCGGAAGTGTGCATTGCTCGGCAACCACGGCATGGTCGCCACCGGCCCCGATCTGCGCGAGGCGATGTGGCTTGCCATCGAAGTCGAAACGCTCTGCAAGCAATATGCGGTGGCCCTACAGGTCGGCACCCCGCGCGTGCTTGAACCCGATGAGATCGAAACGACGATTGAAAAATTCAGGGATTACGGCCCCCGGCGCAAGCCGCGTGCGGCACAGGTTTTGATCAGGAGCTAGGTAGTATCTCACGCAAAGATATACAATCATGAAGCAACTCTCGTTCCGCTCTATTTGCGTGCATCCGCTAGCCGCCGCCGCGGGGGTCTCTTTCCTTGCTCCAGTGGCGGCGGCTTGCCCGCCCGAGGCGCTCGGCGTTGCCCGCACCTTGGAGGTGGGGACGTCCGGCGGCCTGCAAGTGGGGCTGAAAACCTATCCGCGAACCCTGGCGCTCGACGATCGTGAAATCGTGCTCACCTTCGACGATGGACCCTCCGCGCAAACCACACCACAGGTGCTCGACGCGCTCGCCAAGGAATGCGTGAAGGCGACATTTTTCCTCGTCGGCCGCAATGCGGAGGCCTTGCCCGCTTTGGTCAAGCGCGAAATCGCGGAAGGACATACCGTCGGCCACCATACATTTTCGCATCCCGCCGCGACATTGCGGAATTTAAGCGAAAGCGCGGCGCAAGAAGAGATTCTGCGCGGCTTCGAGGCGGACGACAAGGCCGCCTACGGCACGGCCAGCGGCGCGCCAAAAGTGCGGTTTTTCCGGTTTCCGGGCTTTGCCGATACGCCGGCGCTCATCGCCTGGCTTTCGGCCAAAAATATCGCGGTTTTCGGCGCCGACCTCTGGGTCTCGGACTGGCAGAGGATGACGCCAGAGACCGAACTAGCCTTGATCCTTTCGCGCCTCGATAAGGAAAAGCGCGGGATCCTGCTCCTTCACGATACCAAGCAGCAGACAGCCGCCATGCTGCCCGATCTCCTGCAAGAACTCAAAAAGCGCGGCTATAAAATCGTCCATATCGTACCCGGCACGACCCCAGCCCCAACGCGCGCAGCCCCGGAAGGCTGGACATCGGCGACGGAGAAGATCATCGCCGACGTTTTCGCCAAGGCCCGTCGCGCCTTGAAGGCTCGCGGCCCGGCCGGCGCGGTGACGGAGCCAAGCGGGCCGGCAGGCAACCCTTCGGCCAAATAATAAATGCAAATAATAAATGATGGTGCGGCCAAGAGGACTCGAACCTCCACTGGTTGCCCAACTAGCACCTCAAGCTAGCGCGTCTACCACTTCCGCCATGGCCGCGATTGCCCGCGCGGTGGAGAGCGCGAGCGCCCACGGGCAGGCGCGTCGTCTAACAAATCGGCGCCGGAGTGGCAAGGCGGGAGTGGGCTCTTTGGAATGTTGCCACTATCATGGCACATGCCATTTGAAAAACCAACGCCCCTCATGCCGCCACGCGACTCCGCCCCCGTCGAATGGCGGATTTCGGATGCGCTCGTGCCCTATGCCGATGCCGTCGCCTTCATGGAAGCGCGGGTCGCGGGGATCGCTGCTGGCACCGCGCCGGAACTCATCTGGCTTCTCGAACATCCGCCGCTCTATACGGCCGGGACATCCGCGCGGGCGACGGATCTCGTGGACGCGCGTTTCCCCGTGCATAAGAGCGGCCGGGGCGGACAATTCACGTATCATGGGCCGGGCCAGCGAGTTATTTATGCGATGCTCGATCTCAATCGCCGGAACCCGGATCTGCGCGCCTTCGTGTGCGCGTTGGAAGACTGGATCATCGCGGCGCTGCGCACTTTCAATGTCATGGGCGAGCGGCGAGCGGACCGGATCGGGGTCTGGGTTTCCCGGCCCGAAAAGGCGCGCGGCGAAAACGGCGAGATCGCCGAGGACAAGATCGCGGCCATCGGGATCAGGATCCGGCGTTGGGTGTCGTTCCATGGCGTATCGCTCAATATCGCCCCGGATCTTACGCATTTTTCCGGAATCGTACCCTGCGGCATTTCGGCCGCGCAGTTTGGGCTGACCAGTCTTCGCGATCTCGGGCTTCCAACCACCTTCGCCGAGGTTGATGTAGCCCTGGCCCGCGAATTTGAGCCCATTTTCGGGAAAATAGAGCGGGCGTGAAACTTAACGGACTTACTTGACGAGGATTTACCCGAACTTTTCGCTAGCGTCCGGACTTAATTAATTCAAAGCCAATAGTCGACGATAGCAACGCGATAGTGTGCGGAAAAGAAGTTTCCGGCGCGCTTGTCATGGCGCGTGGCGATGCGGCGGACGTCCTTGAGCCTTGCGAAGCAGCGCGCGATGACGTAGCATTTTTAGATGCCTTTTCGTCGTGCCGGATGCGCTTCTTGCGATGGGATTTACCCGGGATGACCGGCTTGATTCCCTACTTTCCGAGGAAGCCGCGAAACGCATCGGTGAACCAAACAAATGCGATTGCATCGGTTCGCCTCCCCTATCGGTTGCCAACCTCTTGGATCATAACATGGTTAATCAGGTCTTAACCCTAGGCCCCCACTCGAACCGGCGCCGCGATGGCAGAACGGATCTTAATTCGGGGCCCCCTTAAAGCCCGCCAGGCTCTCGAACATGGCGCGCCCGTCGGTCCCGCCAACCAGCGGGTCAATGAGATTTTCGGGATGCGGCATGAGACCCAGCACATTAAAATTTTCGGAATAAATCCCGGCAATGGCATTGACCGAGCCGTTCGGATTGGCGCTGCGATCCCTTGCACCTCGCGCGTCAGAATAGCGGAAGGCAACACGGCCCTCGCCCTCGATGCGCGCTATCGTTTCCGCATCGGCAATGTAATTTCCCTCACCATGCGCGATTGCCACTTTGATGATCTGGCATTTGGCATAGTGGGAGGTAAAGGGCGTATCGACTCGCTCGACGGTCAAATGCTGCATCCGGCAGACGAACCGCAAATTGGCGTTGCGCATCAACACGCCCGGCAATAGCCCGGCTTCAACTAGGATCTGGAAGCCGTTGCAGATACCGAGAACGAGACCGCCGCGCCCGGCATGAGCGCGCACGGCGTCCATGACCGGCGCCCGGGCGGCGATGGCGCCGCAACGCAGATAATCGCCGTAAGCAAAGCCGCCGGGAAGCACCGCAAGATCGGTGCCGGCGGGCAAGGTATGTTCGCCATGCCAGACGATGGAAGGTTTAGCTTTGGCGATTTTTTCCACGGCGCGGAGCGCGTCTCGCTCGCGGTTGGAGCCGGGGAAGAGAATTATGGCGGCTTTCATGTGCCGGTTACATTTTCCTCCGCCATGTCTGCTTGTGCGGGCAATCCGCCGCTCGCGAAAATCTAAAAGATTTCCACCTGGAAATTTTCAACGACCTGGTTGGCGAGCAATTTCTCGCAAGCATCGCGCAGCAATCCTTCCGCTGTTGTTGGATCGTTCGTGGCAAGTTCGATCTCGAATATTTTTCCCTGCCGCACGCCGTCGATACCGGCGATGCCGAGCGATTTGAGCGCGCCCTCGATGGCCTTGCCTTGCGGATCCAGAATACCGTCCTTGAGCGTAACAACCACCCGCGCTTTCATCGTTCCGGTCTCTAGTTGATGGCTTGGGCAAGGACCGCGGCGGGGATACCGGTGCCCCAAGACCGGATGGCCAAAACTATGTCACGGAAGGCGAAACTTTTACCGGAGCCGCCGGAAAAAGTGCAAGACCCGTCCGTCGGCCGTGCCGCCGCATGCCCGGCGGCGGCCGACAGTTGCTTTTGATCACTGGACGAGCTTAGGCCCATTGGCGCGGGGCTGCTCGTTTTCCTGCAAGATACCGAGCCGCCTCGCGACTTCGGTATACGCCTCGACCAGCCCGCCGAGATCGCGCCGGAAACGGTCCTTGTCGAGCTTGTCGTTCGATTTGATGTCCCACAGGCGGCAGGAATTGGGGGAAATCTCATCGGCGACGACGATGCGCATCAGATCGCCTTCCCACAGCCGGCCGCATTCCATCTTGAAATCGATAAGCCTTATGCCGACGCCAAGGAAAAGCCCGGAGAGGAAATCGTTGACCCGGATCGCGAGCGACATGATGTCGTCGATTTCCTGAGGGCTCGCCCAGCCGAACGCCGTGATATGTTCCTCGGAAACCATCGGGTCGTTGAGCTCGTCGTTCTTGTAGTAGAATTCGATGATCGAGCGAGGCAATTGGGTGCCTTCCTCGATCCCAAGCCGGGTCGAGAGCGACCCGGCCGCGACATTGCGGACAACCACTTCGAGCGGCACGATTTCCACTTCCCGGATCAATTGCTCGCGCATATTGAGGCGGCGAATGAAATGCGTCGGAACGCCGATGTCGTTGAGATTTTGAAAGACGAACTCGGAGATCCGGTTGTTGAGCACCCCTTTTCCGTCGATGACCTCGTGCTTCTTGGCGTTAAACGCGGTGGCGTCGTCCTTGAAGTGCTGGATGAGTGTGCCCGGTTCGGGACCCTCATAGAGGACCTTTGCCTTGCCTTCGTAAATGCGGCGGCGGCGATTCATTGGGATTAACCGTGGCTTGAGATGATCCATGGGTGGCCGTGGCTCCTTTGAACGTCCTATGTCCCACATCCGGACGCGCCATCGCAATGGACGTCAAAGGCGGGCGGGAGCAGTAGGCTATGCGCTTACTTGTTGCCGCGGATCGGGGGGGCGCGGCTGTTTCCGGTGCCGGAGCAAGCTAGCCAAGCCCAACCTATCCGACAGCCGATTTCCGCACAATGCCAAGCTAACACTACGCCAGGCTGGCAAATCGAGATATTTGCAGGATCGATCCCTCCATGTTGATAAGGACGCTTGTCCTTAGCAGAGATTCGCAACCGGATATAGGAAGAAATCGAGCTGCAACGTCGCTGTGTCAGGCATAGTGCTTTCGCAAGATATTGCAATTATCGAAGGCGCCGCCTAAATGCGGAGACGCAACAGTGCCATGGGGAGTATCATGACGACTTTCGACGAGCGGGAGCATGCTTTCGAAGCGAAACTCGCCCATGACGAAGAACTGAAATTCAGGGCGAGGGCGCGGCGCGACAAAAGGCTCGGACTTTGGGCCGCGGCAAAGCTCGGCAAGATCGGCGAGGAGGCGGAAGATTTCGCACGCCGCCTCGTCACTGCCGAAATCGAGAAAGACAGCGCGGGCCAGATTTTCAAAACCCTGCGCGCCGATTTTGATCGCGCCGGAGTCGATATACCGGACCACGAGATACGCAGGAAGATGGATGAACTTCTCGTCGCGGCGGTCGAGGACATCATGAAAGTGGCCCCTCGGAAAAAGGTGCATCGCGGCGAGGCCTGATCAGCGAGTCGCCGCCTGTCGCGCGGTTCCGTTGGTGCGTTGGATTTTGCCGTGGCGTCTTTCGTCAGGAGCGCCACCTTGTGGAGGGCGGTTCGCGGATGGGCACGTCCGCCCCGTCGCCCCGGCGGAGATGGCCGGGATTTCGGAGCGGGGGCGGACGCGGCAGCCCACGCGCGTTAATCCCCGCCGCAAACCGGCATGGTTTTGCTCCGTCCTGCCGGCCGGTTCTTACTCCGCCTTTGACATGAACGCGAAAAGGGGGAGAACGGTTGGAAGCGAATTGACATCCCGTGCCGCTCGGAATGGCCGTGATCGACCGGTGAACCTCTCGAAAGGAGTTCGGGAGAAACGCATATCGGCGCTTTTGGCGCGGAACCGGCGCACCAGCGGCGCCCGCCAAAGTCCGGTAGCGCGGTTGCGCAGACGCGTGGGGTTAGGTCTGGCCGGTGATCGGGGGAAGCCAAATCGGCGTGACGCGACCATGCTCGCCCGTCTTCATCGGGTCGGCGCGTTGCCGCCCGTCTTTGTGCCCGCCGCCGATCATGCAGCCATGCGCGGCCTGATCCGGCCGCTCCGCGCCGTCCGGCCAATCGCGCCGCGCGCGCGGCAACCTCTGCAAGGCTTTCCGCGGCGTCACGGCCGCAAGCAGGGGCGTGCGACGGGGTGGCGAATGGCTTACAGCACGTCCCGATCAAATGGACTCATTTGATCGAAAAGGACGCAGCGCAAAATCAAGGCGTGGGAGCATGGTGGAATCGAAAAGGTAAGCACTTTTTTAAGGACATGCTCTAACGGACAGCCAGCAGCGGAGATCGCAGATCCAAAATCAAGCGCGGCGCGGGATGCGGTGCTGGCGGCGGGACAATGCCGGGGAGCCCTCGTCGCCACGATGAACTTTTGCCGCTCGCCACCTCGCGCGCGTCCCGATCAAATGGAACCATTTGAGCGCTAGAGCGGGTCCCGAATAGACAGAATCGGAAGGGGGAGTCCCGAATCGGCCAACTCGTGATTCACCATGTTGGCCGGAATGGAGGTCGGCATGGATGGCGAAACTCTAGTCGCAGGATTTACGTGGCCGCCTGGTGCGGGCTATGCCGGCAGGCCAGTCCCGACGCGAGGCGGCCCGCAGCTTTGCTGTCAGTGCGAGCCACGTGATCAAGCTCTTGCGGCGGTTTGAGATAACCGGCGGTTGTCTGCCGCGAAAGTTTGGCGGCCATAAGCGGCACGCGCTGGCTGCGCATGAAGATAAAGTGCGGGCGTTGGTGGCGGCGCAGCCCGCGCTGACGATCACGGAGCTGTGGCGCAAGCTGACGACGCTCGAGATCAAAGCCGGGCGGTCCGCCGCCGTGCGTTTTTTGCGGCATCTGCAATTGACCTTTAAAAAAAAACCCTGCACGCCGCGGAACAGGAAAGGCCGGATGTCCAGCCCTTCGGCGAGCTTAGGAACCCGTCTCGCCTGGCGCGAGATGCAGAAAGGTCATGATCCTAAAAGGCTTGTGTTCATCGACGAGACCTGGGTTTCGACCAACATGACGCCCCGCCATGGGCGTTGCGAAAGGGGCAAGAGACTTATCGCTCACGCCCCCTTCGGTCATTGGAAGACGACGACTTTTTTGGTGGCGTTGCGCCACGAGGGCATTACCGCTCCTTGTGTCTTCGACGGCCCTCCGCAACCGCTTACCACGGTTGCTCCGCCCATCAATGGCGCAAAGTTCCTCGCCTATGCCGAGCAGGTTCTCGCGCCGGCCTTGTCGCCGGGCGAAATCGTGGGGATGGATAACTCTCCGCTGGCCTCTCCAACGGTCGTGCCCGTTGGAGCCTCAAGCCGGCTCCGCTCGGTTCCGATAAACTCGCCGGCGTTCGAAAAGCCATCGAAGCCGCCGTGGCGACGCAGTGCTTCTTGCCCGCCTACAGTCCTGACTTCGATCCCATCGAACAAGTCTTCGCCAACTCTCCGCCGGCTTTTCCAGCAAGCTGCGCTTGCCGGAACCTGAAGCCGGCTTCGCTCAAAAATACGGTGCGCAAAATGGCCCGCCGAACCGTCGATGCTCTGCGGGAAGGCATCCGATCAGCTCTCGACGACTTTCCTCCAACCGAATGCTTCAACTATTTCCTCAACGCCGGATATGGCTCGACCCAATCGGGATACGCTCTGTAGGCCTAAAGGCGAGCGCCGCCCGCTGACTTGATCGGCGCGGCTGAAGCCTTGCGATCGCCTTTGCCGGCTCGCCCGAATCTGATAGCTTCCACCGCGATAGGCGAGAAAACGTCCTCGATTCCGGCAAGGAGAAGAAGCAAATGCCGCAGCTCGCGTCCGCCTGGCGCCGCCCGCTCTGGATCGCCGTGCTGGTTGTGGCGAGCGCCGTCTTCAGTCTCGGCTTTGCCTGCGCCGTGCCGCTCGCCGCTTTCGCCGCCATCGCGGCGCTGACCCTAAGTGTCTGTTCTGAAACTTCTTGAATCAAAAGAATCATTTGTGATCAAGGGAGGTGGCCTGATTCGAGGAGGGGCCGCCGATGTGGACGAAAGAAAACCGGGGCCGTTATGACCGGAGCCAACAGAGATACCCGAGCGATTTGACGGCCGAGGAATGGGGGCTGGTGGAGCCGTTGATACCTCCGGCGAAGCGCGGTGGCGGCAAACGCCGCGTGGACATGCGCGAAGTGGTCAACGGAATCATGTATATTCTGAGCACGGGTTGCCAGTGGCGCTACCTGCCGAAAGACCTGCCATCGAAAAGCACTGTTTTCAGGTATTTCGATCTTTGGAACTATGATGGCACGCTTTTGCGCCTTCATCATGAGCTCTACGTCCTGTGTCGAGAACAGGCTGGCCGCGCCGTCAGTCCAACCGTTGCCATCATCGACAGTCAAAGCGTGAAAAGCACGGAAAAAGGGGGGCGCGGATCGATCCGCACGGCTATGACGCCGGCAAAAAGATCGACGGTAAAAAACGCCATATCGCGGTCGATACGCTCGGTCTGAAACTTGCAGCCGTGGTTCATCCCGCCGACATTCAGGATCGCGACGGTGGACCATTGGTGTTGAAGGCACTGCGTCCCCTGTTTCCCTTCATCACCAAAATCATCGCCGATGGCGGTTATCAAGGCCCCCAAATGGCCGCCGCCGTGGCGGCGATCAGCCGTGAATGGGAAATCGAAATCGTCAAGCGGCCCGCGCTGAGAAAGTTCGTTGTCCTGCCCAAACGATGGGTTGTCGAGCGCACCTTCGCCTGGCTCAACCGTTGTCGCAGGCTGGCCAAGGATTTTGAAAACCTAACCCGTAACGCGCTTGCTTTCCTCCGCCTCGCCTCCATCCGGATCATGCTAAGAAAGCTCTGTAATCCATGATGAAGTTCCGGGACAGACTCTAAGCCGCCGGGATGCCTTCGCGCTCGTTGGCGCGGTCTGGCTCGCCAATCAAATCGCCGGCTTCGCGGTGCATCATTATCCGGTGACGGTAAGCACCTTGGCCTGGGGCGCCGGGCTTGGCGCCGTGGCTCTTCTTTCGACGCTCGCGGCGCAATGGGTGAAAGACCATCTTGCGCAAAGCCATATGGTGGCCGTGATCGCCGCGTTTCTGGCGGCCTTCGCGGTTTATGAAGGTTCGCTCTTCGCGATTTCGCTCGCCTTAGCGAGCGGCGTATCGGATTATGCGCCCTCGATCGTCTGGCGCATTTTTGCGATCAACACCGCTGCCTTCGCCGCGCTTTTCCCGGTGCATCGCCTCGGCGTATTCGCGGGCCTTGCCCAGGAGCCCCGTCTCCCCGCGCGCGAACGGAGCGCTTAACGCGCCCGCCCGGTTCAAGATTTAGGAGGTCACTCGGGACCGTCTTCGGGGTTGTCCTTCGGCGCGCGCTGCTCTGGCGGGCCTCCGCCACGCAAGTGCCGCAATTGCTGCAAGCCATACCGGCAAAGCCTGAATATTCCATAGAGAAACGCAACAACAACAGCCAAAAGTACAACGTTGTGGAACACTACAACAATAGCATGTGAAATATATCGAACAATATCGAGAAGAGATCCGACTATATAGCTAAAAAAATCGAACATATGATCGAAATCCTCCCGCCTGTTAAACGCCTAAATTCCTGATAAAGTGAGCCAGATCATACTGTCTGGTCCCACGGTGCCCATCGGCGCGATGTTTCCCGGAGAATGGGTCTCCGTCCGGGCCGGTCACCTCGGCAGCTAACCATGACCAACGCGATCTAGCAACGCCTGTTTGTCCCGCGCCGGCAAGGAACACGTGCCGCCCGCGCAAATAAAGGCAGCCGCGTCGCCCGCCAGCGCTACTTGCGCCTTCGCCGGATGCCCCTCCGGAATCTCATCCGGTCTGTCGATATCCACGACGATGCGGCCGGTAAACGGCACGCCAAGCGCGGCCTCATAGAGCGCCTTCCGTCGCGCCCCCACGGTCACGATCTCCTTCGCGCGCAGCCGGAAGTCGAGCGCGTTCAAAATCCCCGCATGGCCAACAAAATTGCTCCGCGCCGCTGCCCCGAGCGCCGCAAAAAGTTCGTCCGCCCGCGCGAGCCAGCGCGCCTCTCCGGTGAGCCCGCCAAGCCGAACGAGGGCGGACAAATAAACCGGATGCGCGTTCGGGATCGCATCGTCCGATGTTGGCGCGAGTCGCAAGATCACATCTCCCGCGTCCTTGGCCGCCATGTTGAGAAGCCCGCTTTCAGGATCCCGGTGATAGGTTTCGAGCGCCTCCGCCCAAGCGATCGCGTCGGCAAGATAATCGCGCGCAGAAACAAGTGCCGGCGCCCAATTGCGTGTTTCGTGCAACGCAAGCGCGGCGCGGATCATCGCGGCATGATCGAGCGCGAGGCCAGGTGTCACGAGAACGCCCGCGCGCCAGGCATGCGCGAGGCGTTTGTTTCCTTCCGCGTCAGTGAACTGCATCGCCCTGACGATGAAGCCGTAAGCATGCGCGGCAAGCCCTATCCATTCCGGCGCGTCGAACATCGTCGCGGCATTGACGAGCGCGGCGATCGTCAAGCCGTTCCAATCCGCAAGAATTTTGTCGTCGAGGCCGGGGTGAACCCGCTTTTCTCGTGCGTCAAGCAGGCGTTGCCGCAAAGGCGCAAGACGTGCTTCTTCCGCAGGCGCCGGAGGCTTCGCTTCGAGGCGGTTCAGGATGATAACGCTCCCGCCATGCGCTTCGTCTTCCCAATTGCTGCTTGGTGAGGCGTCATAAAATTTGCCAAAAAACACCGCGTCCTCTTGCCCAAGCAGGGCCTCGATTTCAGCATAAGTCCACACATAAAATTTGCCTTCGACTCCCTCGCTGTCGGCGTCGAGACTGGCGCAGAACGCGCCTTCGCCATTGGTCATATCGCGCTGGAGCCACCCAACCGTTTCCGTTGCCCGCGCGCGAAACAGCGGGCAGCCGAATTCATGATGGCAAAGCCCCAAAAGCTCGAGGATCTGGGCATTGTCGTAGAGCATTTTTTCAAAATGCGGCACGAGCCAGCGCGCGTCGGTCGCATAGCGCGCATAGCCGCCGCCGAGATGATCGTAGATGCCGCCTTCGGACATTTTGGCCAACGTCAACTTGACGAGATCGCGGTAGGGTGCATTGTGCAGCCTTGCGCCCGCCCGCCAGAGCAATTCGAGAATCGGCGTATTCGGAAATTTCGGCGCCCCGGCGAGGCCGCCATGAACGGGGTCCATGAGGCGGGCGATTTGCGGCGCGAGCAAATCCAGTTGTTGCAGGGTAATCCCGCCGCCGCCGGACGCGGCGGATTTCGAAAGCTCGCTTCGGACGAATTTCGTATTTTGCGCGATCCGCGCGGGATCGGCGCGGAAGGCTTCGGCAACGGTTTTTAACACGCTCATGAAGGAAGGCCGGCCATAGTGCGCTACCTTGGGAAAATAAGTGCCGCCCCAGAAAGGTTCGCCGCTTGGGGTCAAGAACATGGTCAAGGGCCAGCCGCCGCGTTCGCCAAAGGCGTGCAGCGCCGTCATATAAATATGATCGATATCTGGGCGCTCCTCGCGATCGACCTTGATGTTCACAAAAAGCTCGTTCATCACGGCCGCGGTCGCTTCGTCCTCAAAACTTTCATGCGCCATCACATGGCACCAATGGCAGGCGGCATAGCCGATCGAAAGCAAAATCGGCTTGTTGAGCGCCTGCGCTTCCTTGAGCACCGCCTCGCCCCACATCCGCCAATGCACGGGATTCTTGGCGTGCTGCAAAAGATAAGGGCTCGCCGCGCGGCTGAGTTCGTTGGTGGACATGAGTTTGATCTTCTTTCAAGGGGCGCCACTAAAATCAATTAATTGCACCAGGATTTTAATAGCGCTAGAGCTATCGGTCTAAGCGTCTGGCCTATACTTAGCATCAGCTTCCGTCCGGCGCAGCCCTACAGAAACAGCGCGAGAATTTGGTAGAGATCGATGCTGAGGCGCCACCCAAGCGGCATCAGCGTTTTCTTCGACCGACCTGACGCGTAGCGCGGGAAATGCGGAGCGCGGTCCGCCGCAAGGCAAGCAGCGGGATTTGCAATTGTCATGAAGATGCTCTCGACTACGGTCTGCAATCTCTGCGGGAAGCCGCTCCTCGCTCCGACGAACGTAGATCACCCGGTCATGCAACAAATCTTCGCACCGGAGATAGGTGCAGGTACAATCTCTCAAGGCTAATCACTTGCGAGGTCCACGAGTCGTGCAACACTGCCTACAAGCACGACGAGGATTACTTCGTCCACACGTTAATGCCTTTCGCCCGAGGGTCCGAGGCTGGCAACGCGATCTACGCCAAAGTGCTCAAAGCCTATAGAACCGGCAAGGAAGTCTCCCTAACGAAAAAATGTATTGAGTGAGTTTGAACCGTTGCCGAGCGGGCTAATTCTTCCCGGTGGCAAGGTAGTCAAGCGGTTCGATGGTGAACGCCTAAGGCGTGTGGCGTGGAAGATGGTGCGCGGTTTGCACTTCTACCACACGGGTGAGGTGCTGCCTGAGCAGTGGTCGACAGTCGGCGTCAGACTATTCGTTCCAGATGAGCGCCCGACGGATGACCTCTTGACCTTCGTAAGCGTCACAGAGTCGCGAGGGGCGTATCCGGGCGTTTTTGATTACAAGTTCGACAAATTTCCAGAGCTTGACAACCTGCGCTATTGGGCCCTGCTCCTTTGGGATCGACGCATTTTCCGCGTAATCTTTCACGATACCGCCTGCGGGTGTGCTACATGCGAGGCCGGCCGGAAGATTTTGGAAGCGGCGAACTGGGATGTATCCGGTTGACAAATCACGGCGCGAAATTTAGATTAGCTCTAGCGTGACAGGCCGGAGTCTGAAAGGGAAACTTTATTCTTGCCAAATTGGCAAATTTGTCGGAACAGTTTGTTCTGGTGCGTTTGACGCACAGATCGGCAACTGGAGGGCCGCGCAAACTAGGTTTGGACCCCTAGTCCGCGCGGGGTAGTTTGGGTAGTGACCCGCTCCTTTTGGAAGGGGGCGAACCGGCCAAGCAGGTGTAAGCTGCTTGGCTGAAATCGGAGTTGCATGCAAAGGCGCATGAGTTAAGGATTCAAGGGTTTGTCCCCGTTTTTGGCATCCCGGCCCTCTCCGTCGTCCTGGAGTCGAGACTTTGTTCCCTAGATTTTTCAGAGTCTTGTGGGGACTATGTGTCGTAAAGGTAGAGATGCATTGACAAGGCTGGAAAGCGATGACGACCGGCGCCGTGATGCACTCTTGCTCCGGTTGCTTAAGACCCCGCCTCAGCCGCGCCCGAAAAGAGAACGCGATAAGGCGAAGCTTGCTCACGCCAATCGCACCAGCGCAGAAAAGGCAGCGCCAACGTCATGATGCTTGCGCATCTCCAAAGCTGGATGTCCCGCTATTGGAGGTTAACTTAGTTTCTTTAACTCTGAAACCATAATTGTTGGAGAGCTTCGCTCGTGAGCCATTTTAAAGGCATACCTCACCGCCGAAGCGTTATCGGATAAAACGATTAGTTCGAGTGAAAAGGTCCCTTCTGTTACATTTTCTGCGGTCCGCGAATTAAATTCCGGACTGTCAAACGACATTTCGTTGGATTTATTTTTATCGATTACCGCGATATCGAAGAACCTTCCAAATTTCGGTGGGATATCCGCAGAGTACACCCGTTGGGTAATTTGAGATGCACGCAATGGAATCGCATCGTCCTCAAAAATTGGCGCGATGGTTCCATCGCGTTGCACTTTAGTTAAGAAAACCAGGCACTTTAAAGCTGTTGTTAGGCCATTATTAACCACTCTGAGAGCCTGACTCAAAAGACAACTATCGCGCGAGTCGTCTGACCGCGATCTGGATGCAGGCCAGTGTGACGAAGGCGGCGAGGGTTAGGCCGAGATTTTCGTAATCCTTGGCGATGCGGCGATTCCGGCCGAACCAAGAGAAAGTCCGCTCGACGACCCAGCGGCGCGGCAAGACGACAAAGCCCTTCAGGTCGTCACCGCGCTTGACGATTTCGAGGTGCAGCACCGGAACTTTGGCAACGGCGGCTTCGACTTGCCACGCGTTGTAGCCATTGTCCGCCCAGACCAGTTCGAGCCAGGGAAAGCGGTTGCGGATCTTGTCGAGGACAAGCGTTGCACCGTCGCGGTCCTGGATGCCTGCGGAATGAACGATGGCCCGTAGCGGCAGGCCTTCGGTATCGACAAGGGCGTGAATCTTGCGTCCCTTGACCTTCTTACCGACATCATAACCTACCTCGCCATCAAAACCGCCCCCTTTTCCGCCGCCTTCAGCGTCTGGCTGTCGATGACAGCTGCCGTGGGGCTCGCCTCTCGCCCGAGTTGCTCGCGCAAAGTCATGTGCAGCTCTTCCCAGATGGCCTCCCACACGCCGTCCTTCTGGAACTTGCGGAAAATATTGTAGACCGTCGAGCGCGGCGGAAATTCGTCGCGCGGCAGATAGCGCCAAGGGCAGCCCGTGCGAAGCAGGTAGAAGATCGCGTTCATCGCCGCCCGCATATCGGTCTTGCGTGGCCGCCCGCCAGGCAAGGCTTCGGGAATCAAAGGCTTCAGCCGCTCCCATTCCGCATCCGTCAAATTGCTCGGATAGCGATCTTCGTCACGCCAATAGATCGCTCGCTGCTCTTTCGTCCACATCGCGAATCACCGCATCAGTTGCAAATGATGCCGTGAATCATGCAACCATCCCGCGTGCAATACCCTTTTGAGACAGGCTCTTAGGCTCTCGTCGGCGGATATGTCTGGCTGGTGGATTCTGGGGAAATTGGATACGACGTCTATCAGTGGACAGAGTGTAGCTTCAATGAGCTGCTGAACTCGTCAGAGAGCAAAATCGATGGCAGCGGGGTCTTCGCAAAAATTCCCCTACCAAAAGGAGCTCTTGTCGGCGAGTTTAGAGGGGTGCCTGTAGACATTCCAACACGTCGATCGATACGAGTTCATGGAGAAAATATTGAGCCTTTGGAGGAATGCAAACTCAGATTTTTAAATCATTCGTGTACTCCGACCGCCTACTTCGATGGCCAACTCATATTTCTTTTAAAGGGGATCTCAGAGCAAGATGAAATTACGATAGATTATCGCAAAACCGAACAGGTATTCAGCTCTACTTTTGAGTGCCTGTGTCCCACATGCAAAATTGCAAAAAGGCCGATTAGCTTTAGGTCTAACCTGCAATGAAGCGGGCAATTATTATTGTTAACGCCTTCTCTGCGGGTAAATTTCTAGCCAGCCGCTTGCGATCCCTGGTCCCGAATTACAAGATTTTTCATTTACACAGTTCCGATCGCCTGCCAGATGTTTTGTCCCACGACTTCAATCCGGCAAACTTCGACCGGTGCCAGCCAAAAGTGGGTCCAAGCGATCCCCCCTTGATACACAGGCGGAGACGCCTGCGGCGATCAACCCTGTCGCACGATTCTTGTTCGTTGCAATGCGCTGCATTCGCGTGCGCTTCGGGCCCGCTCTCCTGCCGGAGGGGCGCTGAATTGACCCGCAAGGCGATGGGAGCATGTCCGCGCGACTTTCCGGCGTCTAAGTCTGCTTGACTGCGAAATGAGAGAGCAACAAAAGCGGATGAAGGGCAGGGCGACCAGAAGATCATTATCCGCCGCGAAAATGTGAAGAGCGGACGCAACCAGGCAAACGGAACCAGGCAATTTGTGCGCGTCTATCACCCCGCCTGGACAAAACTCTCCAACACCATTTTGCGCCCAGCTTTGTCGAAATCGACGGTGAGCTTGTTGCCGTCCATGGTGGCGACCGTGCCGGTGCCGAATTTCGCGTGAAACACCCGCGCGCCCTTCGCGAAGACCGAACCCGCGCTCGATCTCGCGATCAGTTCTCCGTCGATCTGCGGCGGACCGCGGCGCGCTCGGCTCTCTTGAGGACTGCCTGGGCTGCCCCGCGGTGGCTCGCCCCCGCGCTGCTTCGCGCGCTGCCAGCCAGGCGTCGCATAGGACGACCCATATGTGTCCATATTGGAAAAACGCGATTGCGCATAGCCGCCATAGGCCGAACCAGTTGCCGCCTCGACGACCTCGACGTGAGTTTCCGGCAGTTCGTCCAGGAAACGCGAAGGAACCGTCGTCTGCCAAAGCCCATGAATGCGCCGGTTAGTCGCGAAATATATTTTCGCCCGGCGCTTGGCCCGGGTGAGGCCGACATAGGCGAGGCGGCGCTCTTCCTCGAGCCCCGCGCGGCCCAAATCGTCGAGCGAGCGTTGATGCGGGAACAGCCCTTCCTCCCATCCGGGCAAAAACACGGTCTCGAACTCAAGCCCTTTCGCCGCGTGCAGGGTCATGACCGAGACGCGGGCGCCGGAATCGGTGTTCGCGGCGTCCATCACCAGCGAAATATGTTCGAGGAAGGCGCCAAGATCGGGAAACTCCTCCATCGAGCGGACGAGTTCCTTGAGATTTTCGAGACGGCCCTCGGCATCGGCGGTCTTCTCCTTGCGCCACATGTCGGTATAGCCGGATTCTTCCAAAACGATCTCGGCGAGCTCGCCTTGCGGCTTTGCCTCGATCAAACCCGACCAGCGGGAAAAATCGGCGAGAAGGTCACGCAAGGTCTGGCGCTGCCGGGGCTTTAGCTCCTCGGTCTCGACGATGGTTTGCGCCGCCTGCATCAAGGGGACGCGCGCGCGCCGCCCATGATTGTGAAGGAGCTGCAAGGTGGCGCCGCCGAGGCCGCGCTTGGGCAGGTTGAAGATGCGCTCGAAGGCAAGATCGTCGGCGGGCTGCGCGACGCAGCGCAGATAGGCGAGCGCATCGCGGACCTCGGCGCGCTCATAGAAACGTGGACCGCCGATCACCCGGTAAGGCAGGCCAAGGGTGATAAACCGCTCCTCGAATTCGCGCATTTGGAACGACGCGCGGACAAGAATGGCAATCTCATCGAGGGCATGGCCCTTGCGCTGAACTTGCTCGATCTCTTCGCCAATCACGCGGGCTTCTTCCTCCGAATCCCAGACCCCTGTGACGGTTGGTTTCTCGCCGACTTCGCCATCGGTGAAGAGGGTTTTTCCGAGCCGCCCCTCGTTATGCGAGATCAAACCCGCCGCGACGCCGAGGATATGCCCGGTCGAGCGGTAATTACGTTCCAGCCGGATGATTTTCGCGCCCGGAAAATCGCTCTCGAAGCGCAGGATGTTATCGACCTCGGCGCCGCGCCAGCCGTAGATCGACTGATCGTCGTCGCCGACGCAACAGAGATTTTGGCGCCCCTGCGCGAGCAGCCGCAGCCACAAATACTGGGCCGTGTTGGTGTCTTGATATTCATCGACGAGCATATGGCGGAACCGGTCCTGATATAGCTTCAGGACCTCGGGATTTTCGCGAAGAAGACGCACGGATTCCAGCAAAAGGTCGCCAAAATCGGCGGCGTTAAGAATCTTCAGCCTTTCCTGATAGTGCTTATATAGACCCGCGCCTTTGCCATTGGCGAAAGCCGCCGCCTCGCCAACCGGCACGCGCGAAAAATCGAGGCCACGATTTTTCCAGGCGTCGATCTGATGCGCGAGCGAGCGCGCGGGCCAGCGCTTGTCATCGATATTTTCGGCTTGCAAAACCTGTTTCAACAAGCGGATCTGATCGTCGGTGTCGAGAATGGTGAAGCTCGATTTCAGACCAACAAGCTCGGCGTGGCGGCGCAAAATCTTGGTCGAAATCGCATGAAACGTGCCAAGCCACGGCATGCCTTCGGCGACCGGCCCGGCAAGCGTTCCGACCCGCTCCTTCATTTCCCGCGCCGCCTTGTTGGTGAAGGTCACCGCGAGGATTTCATGCGCACGCGCGCGGCCTTGGGCGAGCAGATGCGCGATTCTTGTGGTCAGAACGCGGGTCTTCCCGGTGCCCGCGCCGGCGAGCACGAGAAGCGGGCCGTCGATCGCCTCGATCGCCTCCCGCTGCTCGGCGTTCAGCCCGTCGAGATAGCGGCGAGGCCGTGCGCGGGCGGCGATTCCCTGCGGCGCGGGCGCCTCGATCGGGCCAAGCGAAAGAACATCGGTCAAGGAATTGCGGCTCCTCTAAGAGTCAAATGGGAATGACCCAAGCAAAAGCGAATCATACGGCTTTTGCGCATTATGCGCCATATTGGCTGGCGCCAAACCATCGTAATTGGCGGCGGGACGAAGCGGCGCTTGCGGTTGGCGGCAATGCTGAGCGATTGTTTCAATAGCCTCGCCCTCGTCTTGAGTGGAAGGAAGCACGAGGTTCCATTGCGAGTGCGCCGCGAAGGCGAGGTGAACGCGGCCATAACCGAGCCATGCCAATCACGCGCTGCCGCTTGAAAGTTTCTCCATGATCCAGTCCGATTGAATCGCTCCAAGGTAAGGACGCCTCCGGCCTCTCAATTGGCTTTTCGAAAGATGTTCGCCGCCAAGCAGTTCGTGAACAAAAATCTGAGCGATTTTCATGCCAGGGCGAATCTTGATTGGAACCTCGCCCACATTGGCAAGCTCAAGAGTAAGGCATCCGTTGAATCCCGGATGGATACCCGCTGCGGTTTCGATGATAAGACCCCTTCGAGCCCATGTCGATTTTCCGACGACATATCCCCCCAAACAAGCAGGGAAGTTTAACCACTCAAGAGTGCTCGCTAGCACAAATCGTCCTGGGTGGAGGATGAACTCTTGCCCAAAAGGAATGAAAATTCGCTTTGCAGAACGCGCCTCCGAATAAGCCTCTTTATCTGGAGCCATCACGTCAAAAAAAGGATGGCTTGATTGTCGCAACGTAATAAACTATCGCCCAAGTCGCAATGTTACCGAAGCTTCCCCACCAGTCTCAATTGCATCAATTTCAGGTTCGGGAATAATAGAAAGTCCGTCACAATCGCCATTATTGCCAGCACGAATGCGCTTTGCCAGAGTCTTGCAATCAAGCATTTTTGAGCCGCCTTTGGAATTCCAAGACCTCGATGCTTTTAAGCACTAGCTCGGATATCCACTCGAATAACGCATGCTTATCGGGATGGGTGACAAATGGCTACGAAACTTGGCGAGCTGCTCAGTGGACAATTTTGGGGACGCTTTAAATCATGGATTGGCCTACAGCCTCACCAATGGCCGGAAGGCGAGCCATTAATGAGCGGCGACGTCCGATGGGGAACGAGGCTTAAGGATGGAACAATCATTGGCGCACCCGGCGTCAGCTTCACTCCGGTTTGTTCACGATGCCAGCAAGCGATAGAGGCCGAAACCGAACAAACCGATGCCGCTCAGGCTGAGTGCCACGCTGACGACGCTCGGTTTCCAAGGAAGCGGTCAGATGGGAAACCTAAATGTCAACCATCCAGATAAGCATGGAATAACGGTCTTTCCCCGGAATCGTGAGTTTCTCCTTCGGTGCGAACGAATGCCCACCCGGCGTTCAGGATGTCCGAGAGTGAACGCGGTTGCCGAGAGGGGATGCCACGCTTAAACATCGTTGGTATTTCCGCCTCAGCGCTCTTGTCAGGGACCAGATCGCTAGCAGTTTGAGTGATTTTGTTGGTGGCCTCGACATATAGATCGGCCGCCATTGCTTTCGCAATTTCGTCAGCTGCTCTTGATATAAACTTTCGATCGGGACTCAGATTTGGCTGTAGTTCCTGAAACTCTGACGGAAAATCGGGGTAACCAAGACGAGGAAAATCAAGGCCGCCGTGGTCAACCATGAACTGGGCTCGGGTAGGCAATGGCGGGTAGAATAATGACCGCTCGCCACCCAATCCGGGTGCCAGAAGATAGTGAAATGCGTGCACAAAACTGTCTCCGAAAATTTTCAATCCGATTGCGTCGCAAAAGGTTTCTTCCATTTGTCCCAATGTGAGGCGACTTATGTCCCCGACTGTCACGGCCAAAAACATGTTGGTCGAGAGCTCTTGGTCATCAATTTTGCTCCCTGCATGAGCCGGAAAGGCCTTGCTGAAGCTCGTTTTTTCTCGAATTAAATACTCACGAATTTTTTGCTGAACATCGATGGACCTTGCGCCAAAACAGGTCTACCAGATGCCGCTATTTTTTGTTTTGAGCGACGGTTTGATCCGTTCGATAGGTGAGCCTTCGTTTGATATACCCGGTTCACGTCATGACCCGAAAATCTTTGGGTGAGATGACACGAAAATTGTCGGTGACCGAATCACAAAAATCCGCCCAATTTCGGGGGACTTTATCGCGCAAGAAATCAAGCGTGGCGTCGGCGAATTGTCCGCATGTGGCGTAGCATTTGTTGTGCGTGACATTCCTGTGCATGGGGCCCCATAGCCGCTCGATCGGGTTCAGGTGCGGGCAATAGGGCGGGACGAAATGCAGCTTGATCCGGCACCCTGGCCGGGCGAGCCATTCCCGCACGAGCTTGGCATGATGATAGCGCGCGTTGTCAAGAAAGACATGGACGGGCACGAGCATCGGATGGAGCACCTCGATCGATTCCAGGAGCTTTATCGTCGAGGCGGCGTCGATGGTCATGGCCTCGATCATCCGGGTTTGGCCGGTCTTAAAGATCGATTGCGCCGTGAATGTTGATGCGCTGACGCCCGCTCGTTTGCTCGATCGCGAGCTTCTCTTGGCGCGGCGCCCAGCAGCCGGCAGGCCGCGCGGCATGGCTTGGATGGACCGCGTCCGCGAACAGCACGGCTTCATTGTCCGCCAAGGAATTCAAGAGCTTATCGTAGCTCTCGATAAACGCCTTTTGCTTCTCTTCGTCGAGCTTGCGCGGGATCGCGCCGGGCTTGTGGTATTCGAGACCCAGGCGATGCAAAAGCGCGATCAGTCCCGACCGGCTTTCCTATACGAGGCCGGATTCCTTCTCGATCCAGGCGCCGGTCTGGCGTGTCGAACGCGGCAACGCCGCGCCAACCCACGCCTTCAAATCATTCTCCTGCTTCACACTCAGATAGCTTGCGCTCCCGCCGGCATCGAAGCTGGTAATGCCCTCGATTCCGCGTTGCTCGAAGAGCTTGCGCCAGCCGCGGATCGTGTCGTCGTCGAGCAAAAACGCATGGGCGGCTTGCTGACAGCTCCACCCCTTGTCCAAAAGCACCAAGGCATTCGCACGCCGCGTCACCCGGCGGGCCGCCGAACCATCGCGCGCCAACACGATCAGCCCGCCGCGATCTTCCTTGCTCGGAACGCCGCCTTGAATCATGCCCGCCACCAGAATCCGCCCAACCCGGAAACGCAAGAGTTTTCTCCCGGCTCTTCAATAAGCCGGGGTATAGAATCATTTGATCGGTAAGGACGCAGCTCAAAATCAAACAGTTGGAGCATGCCGGAATCGAAAAAGCCGTGCAACTTTTTCGCGATATGCTCTCGACGTACGAAAAAGGGACAGTCCGGGATTTGCCTTCTAAACGCGGTCTTTACCCAACGTAACGCAGGATTCGTTTCGGGTGCCAGGCGTCATGACGAACGACCGCTGGCTCCAGTCGTGAAATCCTGCTCTTCGCTCTCGCTAAAACGGCGGAATTTCGAAAAAGCCCCATGCGCCGCCTTGCGCGGCACAGGCAATCGCGTCGCGTACCGGTTTTGTGGATGCGTCAACAACGTGCCGGGGCGCCCGGTCCGAAATCCCAGGTCAAGGTGATGCGTACTGGGACTTCGCCGGCGCGCTCCGTCACGCCCGGTCCTCGCCCCTCTCCGGCTTTCCTTACTTCGCTTCGCGCGGAAAGCCGTCGAGTAAGGGGCTCGCCTGGTCTGGCGCCCGGCGCGCCTCCCCCCGACAAAATCATCAAGGGCGATTGCCTGGAAGCGATGGCCTGGCTGCCGCCGGAATGCGTCGATCTCGTCTTCGCCGATCCGCCTTATAATTTGCAGCTCGAATATGGTCTCTCGCGGCCGGACCAAAGTCTCGTCGATGGCGTCGACGACGATTGGGACAAGTTCGCGAGCTTTTCCGACTACGACAATTTTACGCGAGCGTGGCTCACTGGGGTGCGCCGCGTCATGAAGCAGGACGCGACGATTTTCGTGATCGGCTCCTACCACAATATTTTCCGGGCCGGTTCGATCCTGCAAGACCTGGGCTTTTGGATCCTGAACGATATTATTTGGCGCAAGGCCAATCCAATGCCGAATTTTCGCGGGCGGCGCTTCACCAACGCGCATGAGACATTGATTTGGGCAGCCAAAAGCGCGCGGGCCAAGAACTATTGCTTTAACTACGAACTGCTGAAAGCCGGCAACGAGGACTGCCAGGTCCGCTCCGATTGGTTTTTGCCGATTTGCACCGGAGCCGAACGCCTGAAAGATTCCTCTGGCCGCAAAGTCCATCCGACGCAGAAGCCCGAGGCGCTGCTCTCGCGCATTCTGCTCGCCGCCTCGAACAAGGGCGACGTGGTTCTCGATCCATTCCTTGGTTCCGGTACCACCGGCGCCGTCGCCAAGAGGCTCGGGCGTTCCTTTATCGGCATCGAACGAGACGCAAGCTACGTTGCGGCGGCAAGAGCCAGGATCGCGGGCGTGGCGCCGCTCCCGCCGGGCGCCATCGCGGCGGTTGCGGACAAACGGTCCGAGCCGCGCATTCCTTTCGCCGCGATCGTCGAGGCCGGGCTCCTTCGGCCTGGCGAAATTCTGGTCGATGAAAGGAAGCGGCACGCCGCGATGGTGCGGGCCGATGGGACGGTATCGATCGGCGCCGTCACCGGCTCGATTCACAAGATCGGCGCGCTGGTCCAAGGCCTGCCCAGCTGCAACGGCTGGACATTCTGGCATTTTTTCCGCGAGGGGAAATATGAGCCGATCGATGCCCTGCGCTCATTGGTAAGGGCGAACCTGCGCCC
Source organism: uncultured Alphaproteobacteria bacterium (assembly GCA_963706215.1). Taxonomy (GTDB): domain Bacteria; phylum Pseudomonadota; class Alphaproteobacteria; order Rhizobiales; family Beijerinckiaceae; genus Methylocapsa. The sequence goes on from OY970154.1 coordinate 3,750,886, forward strand.
GGCCGCGGAATAGCTTCCCGCGAGCGTCGCCCAAGAACAGAACACTTCAGGCCATGATTCGTTTGATCGGACCGTGGTCAGGGGTCAGTTCATTGGGTCCGCGTTGCGCCAAAAGCGGACATTTGCGATTGTCGCAAAGAGCTTGACGAAAGCGCTACGCTTCAAAGACCAAGGCGAGTTCTTTCGCGCTCTTCATGCGGATCACGCGCTTCACGTATTTGCTAGCATCGGGAACCGCATAGTCGACCGCCAGCTCTACTACTCGCTCTCCGCATTTGCGCTTCGTCTTCCAGTGCGCGTAGGGATAGTTTGATATCCGTTGAAACGTCGAGTAGCCGCGAGCGTGAGGAAAAGGCTTGGTGCAACCGCTATTCATCGGGCAGAACCAAACGCGCTCAAAGTATGCCGCAACGAGCGCTTTCGAATCCAGCTCCAACACGTCATGTTCCAGTGCTCGATAGGTGCCGGCGTTCAACAGACAAATAAGGCGTTCGCGAGTTAGCCAGAAAAAGACTTTGGAATTTAGTAAACGGTACCACTGTGGGGGTGATATTCCGTCCAGCAGGCATCGCTCAAGTCCCTTGTCGTCCATCGGCAGTTGATCTCTGACCACAGCCGACGCAAGTCCATGCCTGTGTAGCGTTACGCTCGACGGGCGTCTTTGCGCTTCGATCTCAAGCCTGCTCGCATCTGAAATTCCATATGTGTCGAGCAGCGCGCTTGTGCTCAGAAGACCTCTAGAGCGGATCGACAGCCAACTGCCGCGCTCCGCCATGTGGTACAGCGTCGGACAATCGGTCAGTAGTTCTTCGAGTTCGTCTCCGGTCACCAGGAGCGCCTATCAATTATATTGCGCCAATGAAAGTTGGTCGAGATCAGGCTCACCGGTACGCCCGAAACGCGTTCGACCTCCTCTATAAAGCGGACGCTATCGACGCTCAACTGATCGAATCGAAAAGCCGTGCGGTTGGCTTTGTCGAGGTAGTCAACAAATGTCAACGCGATATCGGTTGGGCCGTTAAGAAGCGTAGAGTGTCGAAGCTGTTCCCAGTCAAACTCCGCCAATCGGCGTTGTTTCTTTGTGGTTGTCGTCGTCTCCGTTTTCAACAATTCGCTAATGTCAATACCGGAGCGGCGGGCCAGCTCCTCATAATTAATTTCGAGTGTCATATCGCCGGAGGGACCGCCGACCCGTATAGGATACGTCCGGCAAACCATTATGACCCGCCGCACTCTCGTAGGTGCAATGCCGGCATCGGCCAGACATCCCGCAACACTCGTCTCGCGCGACGTCACATGTGGATAAAGACCATGATGAAGGCTTAGAGCCTGTCTCAAAAGGGTATTGCACGCGGGATGGTTGCATGATTCACCGCATCATTTGCAACTGATGCGGTGATTCGCGATGTGGACGAAAGAGCAGCGAGCGATCTATTGGCGTGACGAAGATCGCTATCCGAGCAATTTGACGGATGCGGAATGGGAGCGGCTGAAGCCTTTGATTCCCGAAGCCTTGCCTGGCGGGCGGCCACGCAAGACCGATATGCGGGCGGCGATGAACGCGATCTTCTACCTGCTTCGCACGGGCTGCCCTTGGCGCTATCTGCCGCGCGACGAATTTCCGCCGCGCTCAACGGTCTACAATATCTTCCGCAAGTTCCAGAAGGACGGCGTGTGGGAGGCCATCTGGGAAGAGCTGCACATGACTTTGCGCGAGCAACTCGGGCGAGAGGCGAGCCCCACGGCAGCTGTCATCGACAGCCAGACGCTGAAGGCGGCGGAAAAGGGGGCGGTTTTGATGGCGAGGTAGGTTATGATGCCGGTAAGAAGGTCAAGGGACGCAAGATTCACGCCCTTGTCGATACCGAAGGCCTGCCGCTACGGGCCATCGTTCATTCCGCAGGCATCCAGGACCGCGACGGTGCAACGCTTGTCCTCGACAAGATCCGCAACCGCTTTCCCTGGCTCGAACTGGTCTGGGCGGACAATGGCTACAACGCGTGGCAAGTCGAAGCCGCCGTTGCCAAAGTTCCGGTGCTGCACCTCGAAATCGTCAAGCGCGGTGACGACCTAAAGGGCTTTGTCGTCTTGCCGCGCCGCTGGGTCGTCGAGCGGACTTTCTCTTGGTTCGGCCGGAATCGCCGCATCGCCAAGGATTACGAAAATCTCGGCCTTAGTGTCTGTTCTGAAACTTCTTGAATCAAAAGAATCATTTGTGATCAAGAGAGGTGGCCTGATTCGAGGAGGGGCCGCCGATGTGGACGAAAGAAAACCGGGGCCGTTATGACCGGAGCCAACAGAGATACCCGAGCGATTTGACGGCCGAGGAATGGGGGCTGGTGGAGCCGTTGATACCTCCGGCGAAGCGCGGTGGCGGCAAACGCCGCGTGGACATGCGCGAAGTGGTCAACGGAATCATGTATATTCTGAGCACGGGTTGCCAGTGGCGCTACCTGCCGAAAGACCTGCCATCGAAAAGCACTGTTTTCAGGTATTTCGATCTTTGGAACTATGATGGCACGCTTTTGCGCCTTCATCATGAGCTCTACGTCCTGTGTCGAGAACAGGCTGGCCGCGCCGTCAGTCCAACCGTTGCCATCATCGACAGTCAAAGCGTGAAAAGCACGGAAAAAGGGGGGCGCGGATCGATCCGCACGGCTATGACGCCGGCAAAAAGATCGACGGTAAAAAACGCCATATCGCGGTCGATACGCTCGGTCTGAAACTTGCAGCCGTGGTTCATCCCGCCGACATTCAGGATCGCGACGGTGGACCATTGGTGTTGAAGGAACTGCGTCCCCTGTTTCCCTTCATCACCAAAATCATCGCCGATGGCGGTTATCAAGGCCCCCAAATGGCCGCCGCCGTGGCGGCGATCAGCCGTGAATGGGAAATCGAAATCGTCAAGCGGCCCGCGCTGAGAAAGTTCGTTGTCCTGCCCAAACGATGGGTTGTCGAGCGCACCTTCGCCTGGCTCAACCGTTGTCGCAGGCTGGCCAAGGATTTTGAAAACCTAACCCGTAACGCGCTTGCTTTCCTCCGCCTCGCCTCCATCCGGATCATGCTAAGAAAGCTCTGTAATCCATGATGAAGTTCCGGGACAGACTCTAACCCTCGCCGCCTTCGTCACACTGGCCTGCATCCAGATCGCGGTCAGACGACTCGCGCGATAGTTGTCTTTTGAGTCAGGCTCTTAGGCTTGTGCCTTGGGTGCCTTCGAGGAGGACGTGCTCTCCTCTGACAAAAGCTCCTTCCAAGATCGGCTGGCTTTCCCGAATGAAGGGCCTCAGATCCGCAATGTCCTTACCGAGCCTGACCGGCGGAGAGGTCTTGCCGCTTCTTCCCATTATCTTGCGCGCGGTTGCAGCCCCGACCCCCTGTCCTGTAGAGCTGATCGCGTCCACCAGTTCTTTCTCACCATTGATGTCTGCGTCCTCAATGATCATCGCGAGCGGATCAATGCTCAGTCGGTCGGCGTCAATGCGATGGGTCGCAATCTCCTGCATTAGTTTCGGCGGGTAGATCACCGCTCCGGCACCAAGGAGAAGTTGAGCCTTGGGTGCTCTTTCTGTACCGGAGGGCAAATGAAAATAAGCCTCAGGCTCAGGTTCCGCATACACCTTATGGCCTGCGTTCGGACCGCCAACACGGACAAGAAGAGAGTACTCGGGAGCGATGTGACCAACAACGTTGCCCTTGCCCTCGCTGCCATACTGTCCACCAACCAACACGTCGACCAGCGGGGTTGAGACGCGCGAATAGAGTCCAAGCAGTGCGATTGAGCGGACAAGAACGGCTTCTGGCGAGCATCGGTCGGTCTCTACGACGGTATCAGCAAGACCGGCGAGCTTCCGCACCTCCCTCTCTGTCTTGCTTTTTCGAACATTTTCATAGCGCTCGAACTCTTTGGTCTTCCCGTCGCGCTCGGCATAGCGTTTCGCCAGAACCTCGTCAGATGCGTCGACATGGATATGGTGGACGGCTGTGCCGTACGCCTCTCGGACAGATTTCACCTGTCCGGGGATACGAGCCGAATCGATGACAAAAAAACCACTCGCGGCGGGCCCTCCAACGTTATCTTCAATGAATCGCACGAGTGCATTGTTAACCCAAGCGCCGCCGTCCACCTTGTCGAGCTTCTCACCGGCCCTCTGAAGCGCTCCCCGCTCCTCTTTGACGTTCGGCATTTGCTTACGGATCAAATCCCGCGTCTTGATGACCGTTGCGGAATACCGCTCACTGAGCATTTTAGCGAGCGAGGTCTTTCCGGCGCCAACTGGACCAGATAAAATAACGATGCGTAGTGAGTTATTCCTAAAGCTCAAATTAAAAGCTCAGCCCCAGCGTTCAAACGCCTTGGCGGCAAGTCATAAATTGTGACGCGCACACCCTTTGCAATTAATGTATCTCGGATAATCTCTTCGACCGTATCCCATGAGCCACCGCTCTGGCCGGCGCCAATCCTTGGTAGGTTAACAGCCGAACCATGATCCCTGGCAAACTCCGCGACCGTGCGAAAACAGCGTTCAAGAGGTGCATATCGTATCCGTGGCGCGTTAGAGGCCCCATATCCTTCTTGGGCGACGAGGCTGGCAATATATGTATTGTTGCCGACACTTACGAAATGGACCTGTCCCAGACGATCTCGTTTCGGGAGGCTCATTATCCAGCGGGTAAACTCCTGCTGAGCAGCTGGGTACTTTTGTGCCGCGGAGCGCGCGACACCGCCTCCCCATGTTCGAGCTTGATCGTTTACGAGCTGGCAGATGATCTTAGGAGCGGTGCCAAGTGGGCTCAGAACGTTCCCATGAACGACATTGAGCGCTTTCGGCTCGACGTCCTGCACGGAAAATCGGACAATGCCGGCAACGCGTGGATATGTGGTGCCCAAGAATGCCGGTATTCCAACGCATTCTACAGACAACTCCCTTTTCGTTAGCCACTCTTCCGTCGCACAGTTCGTCTGTCCGATGGCAGTACAAGAGTACACAATGCTGTCACTGGGAATAATCATGCCTGCAGCGAGTTCCGCTGACGCCGATTTGGAACCAATGCTGTAATCAACGCGGTACCTTAGTTTTGAACCTTGACTTTCAATCGGCGACGCACAGAACATAAACGCCGGTTCAGTAGTCGCCTTCACCACACGAATCAGAAACGCCTCAGCGGAAACGTCGAATTTCCGACGCTCGCACATCAGCTGTTCGATCTTCGGCAACTGGTCCGTCGGCGGAAGACTCCCTATCGGCATGACAAACTCGGCGGCAGCCAAATTGCACAGCATCTCCAATTGCCATTCGTCCGTAGTTGTTGCCGCGCCACCACGATGTCGTGTCTGCTCGGCAACGTCGGAAAACAATGTGTGCGCAATTTCATGCGCAATCGAAAAACGCACGCGCTCGCGCGGGCGAGTTGGATTGAATTCGATTTTAATGGCTGTATCGGTGGCGACCGTCCTTGCATCTGCAACATCGCCGCTAGTGTATAGTCTCACGCAACGCTTTACAATGTGATCCGGGACGTGTATACTGCGCTGCATGTGGACAGGCAGCCCGGCACTCGACATGACGCCCGCGGACAAGGCGGCCTTGGCACGGCTGGCGCGTTCCGGCAAGACGGAGCAGCGCATCGCTTTGCGGGCGCGGATTATTCTGGGTGCGGCCGAAGGAAAATCAACCAACGCGCTGGCGAAACAACTTGGCACATCGCGTCCAACCATCATCGGCTGGCGCAACCGCTTTGCCGAAGGCGGCGTTGACGCGCTTTATCAAGATCGTCCCCGGGGACGCAGTTTCAAACCTTTGCCACCAACAAAAGAAACCGAAGTCGTTGAAAAAACCTTGACCCCGCCCGCGCACGCGACGCACTGGAGCTGCCGCTCGATGGCTAAAATCAGCGGTGTCAGCAAAGCTTCGGTGCAGCGGATTTGGGATGCGCACGGCCTGAAACCGCATCTGGTCAAGACGTTCAAACTGTCCAACGATCCGCATTTTATCGAAAAACTTGAAGATGTTATCGGCCTGTATATGAACCCGCCGGAACACGCGCTGGTGTTCTGCATCGACGAAAAAAGCCAGATCCAGGCACTTGATCGCACCCAGCCTGGCTTGCCGATGAAGAAAGGCCGCCAAGGCACCCTGACGCATGACTACAAGCGCAACGGGACAACCACATTGTTTGCCGCGCTCGATGTCCTGAAAGGCGAAGTCATCGGTCAGTGCATGAAGCGCCATCGGCATCAGGAATTTCTGGCTTTTCTAAAAACCATCGGCCGCAACACGCCCAAACAACTCGACATTCACGGCATTGCCGACAACTACGCGACCCATAAAAAACAGGAGGTCAGGGATTGGCTCGCCAAACACCCGCGCTTTCACCTCCACTTCATTCCAACCTCGTCATCGTGGTTGAACCTCGTCGAACGCTGGCTCGGAAAGATCACCACGGAGCGTATTCGCCGCGGTGTTTTCACGAGCGTGCCGGAACTTGAAGCCGCCATCCACGACTACATCAAGCACAACAATGCCGATCCGACGCCTTTCGTCTGGACAAAATCCGCCAACGCCATCATCCTCAAGGTCAATCGCGGCAGAGCGGCGCTGAAAATGCCACCGCTCGCGCGCCAGGATAAATTGTAACCTTTTGCACGAGACACTACACTAGCTTCAACTGGAATTTTGAGAAGATCGGCGATCGCAATTGGGTTGTACGGCGGCCCAGACCATCCCCCATCTCGTGCTTGAAGGACGAGCTGCCGAGCTTTCTCCTCGATCAGACTGATCGGATCAAACTCGCCGGCAAATTTTAGGACGGACTTGTTCGTCCATGATATGCGGGATGATGCGGACACGTCCCATCCTTATTCCACCGGATGAGTCGCATTATAGCGCTGATTTCGCAGCAAAGGAATTGTAAATCCTCCCGGAGCTGGCGCTTCCGCTGCAATATTCCCCAACTTAATCATCGCTCGTTTCAAACGCAGCCGCCGCACAGCCGCGCCATCTAACCGCCTAACGTACCAAGTTTCCGCGCGATCCTACTCGTCTAAAGGCCGCCGGATGTATGAGGCCCTTGAGTACTCACGTGAAACATTTTGGTACGATTGGCAAACCCGAAAGGAGCGAAAATTTGGGGGGAAAAACGGTGGCTCGCGCCCGCCTATGCACTTTGGCGCACGGCTTCGACTATTTTGCGCATGACGCTGGGAAAAGCTTCCTTGTCGAGGCCACTATCAGGCACGAAACGGTAGCCTTTTGGCGCACGCCGCCTGGTTGGAACTTCCGCGACGTAAACGTCGAGCCGCAAGGCGAAATGGGTGAACGCATGCGAGATACTCTTATCGAGCTTCCGGTAAGACGCTTCAACCGGCGCCTGGCTTGCCACCGAGGCGGCGTCGAAATGGGTTTCCCAACCGGTTCCGGGTATTTCCGTCATGCCGCCGAGGAGCCCCTTGGGCGGCCTGGTGCGGACGAGAACCGCACCGTCCAGGCGGCGCACGAAAAACACAGCGCCCTGGCGGAAAGGCCTCTCCCGCCGGGGCGCCTTGCGCGGCAGGCTTTCGGGGCAGCCCAAGGCATGGCCGCGACAAAATTTTAGCAAGGGACAAATGTCGCAAGAAGGGCGTTTGGGCGAGCAAATCATGGCGCCAAGGTCCATCATCGCCTGCGCGAAATCGCCGGGCCGTTCGGCCGGCACCATGGCGGCAGCCTTCGCCTTGATTTCGGACCTTGCCGCCGGCAGCGGCGTGGCGATCGAATAGAGGCGCGCCAGCACCCGCTCGGCATTGCCGTCGATGGCCGCCGCGGGGCGGCCGAAAGCGATTGCCGCGACGGCCGCCGCGGTATAGTGGCCAATACCTGGAAGGTCCTGCAATCCCGCTTGAGTATCCGGAAACTTGCTCTTGAGCGGTCCCGCGACAATTTTGGCGCACGCATGGAGGTTTCGCGCGCGCGAATAATAGCCAAGGCCGGCCCAGGCCCGCATCACCTCTTCGCCGCTCGCTTGAGCCAACAGGCCGACATTGGGCCAGCGCGCCAGAAAGCCCAAGAAATAGGGCTTTACGGCGGTGACCGTCGTCTGTTGCAGCATGATTTCCGAAAGCCAAACCTTGTAGGGGTCGGCGGGTTCGCCCGGCAAGGCGCGCCAAGGCAGATCGCGGCGATGGCGGTCATACCAGGCAAGAAGAGCAGCAACGGCACCGGCTCGCGCGTCAAGGCTCGTTTTGAACGCCATAGATGCGCCTCGTTTGACCGCTCTTTTATCTTAGCTATCAATATGAGGCAAAGCAAAGGGGTCGAAAGATGAGCGCTAACGTCAAGCCGATACCCGAGGGGCACCAAGGGGCGATACCCTATCTGACCGTGCGCAACGCCAGCAAAGCCATCGCGTTTTACAAAGCCGCTTTCGGCGCGGCGGAGGTGCTTTGCATCGAGCATGGGGGCAAGGTCGGACATGCGGAACTCGAAATCGGCGAGGCCAGGATCATGCTTTGCGACGAATTTCCGGACCACGATGCCTTGAGTCCGCAAACGATCGGGGGAACCCCTGTCATGATCCACCTCTACGTCGAGGATGTCGATGCGTTCACGACGCGTGCGATTGGCGCGGGCATAAAGGTTCTTCGGCCGGTCGCGGATCAATTCTACGGCGAGCGCGGCGGCAAATTCGAGGACCCTTCCGGCCATCGCTGGTGGATCGCGACTCATAAGGAGGACATTTCGCTCGAGGAACTTGAGAATCGCGCCGCCGCTTTGTTTGGCGGCGCGGCGGCCTGAGGCGCGCCGGTAGTCCATTGTGGAAAGCGGCCCGGGAAAGCACTTGGAATCAGCGAATTTTCGCGTGGAGCACCCGCCGATACGCGATATAAGGGAACATGCGGAACCGTCTCAGAAAAATCCCTTGGTCCCGGCCGCTAGCGGACCTCGTTCAAACCGTGATCGATCCGGTTCTGGCGCGGCAAGGTTTTGGTCAGTCGGGCCTCGTTTTGTTTTGGGACGACATTGTCGGCGAAAGACTCGCCGCGATGTCGCAGCCGGTCAAAGTGCAGTGGCCGGCGCGGCAACATGGCCGCGCGGCGGAAAACGGCCAAGTTCCGGCGACGCTCATTGTGCGCGTCGAGACGGGGTTCGCGTTGGAATTGCAGCATCTCGCGCCTATCGTCATCGAGCGCGTCAACGCCCACTTCGGCTGGCGTTGCGTCTCGCGCCTCCTGTTGAAGCAAGGCCCGGTTGCCGCGCCGCCCCTCGCCGGGCATGCGCCCCGCCCGTTGAACAAGGCCGCCGAGACGGCGGCGGAAACGATCGTCGGCGGTGTCACCGATGAACCGTTGCGGCTAGCCCTGACGCGGCTCGGCGCGCGTGTTCTTGCCGGGCCTTAAAGAAGATGCGTTGGCTTGCAGACGCTGGAGCGCGTGCCGATCAAATGGAACCGTTTGATCGGTAAGGACGCCGCTCAAACTCAAAGAGTTGGAGCATGCGGCAATCGAAAAAGGCGAGCAACTTTTTAGGGATATGCTCTAAGCTGGCGGCCATTTTCCGGAAACGATGCCATCGGGCGCGAGGCGCGCGGGGCGCAGCCCTAAACTTGCCATAACAATAATTGTCTTGCCTTCCTGCCGGATAATCAGGCAAATCCGCGCTCAGTCGCCGATGGAGCATAAATTCATGCGTTCGCCCAAAATTCGTCAGGCTGCCTTACCGAGTTGTCGCGGTGTATTCGAGTTGGCGGCCGCCGCCGGTCTGACAATCGCCGGTTTTTTCGCGGTGCTCGGCGATCCCGCGGCCCCGGTTCTGGCGCAAGGCGCGGGGGTGGCGTCGGATGAGCTGATGGCCGGCGAGGCTCTGCCCGACGTTCCGCTTGGCGCGCGCGATGCGCCGGTCACGATTGTCGAATATGCTTCGATGACCTGCGGGCATTGCGCGGGCTTTTACGCCACCACGTTTCCGGAATTAAAAAGCAAATATATCGACCCCGGCAAGGTCCGTTTCATTTTGCGCGAATTCCCCCTCGACCCTTTGGCAGCCGCCGGTTTCATGTTGGCACGCTGCGCCGGCGACGACGAGCGAAATGCAATCGTCGATCTCCTGTTCGCCCAACAAAAGAACTGGGCCTTTACGGACAAGCCCCTCGAAGCCTTGGCCGCTCTCCTAAAGCAAACCGGGATGAGCCAAAAGACGTTCGACGCTTGCCTCCGGAATGATGACCTCCGGGACAAGGTCTACAAGGTGCATGACCGCGCGGCGGAGAAATTCGGCGTCACCGCCACGCCGACGTTTTTCATCAACGGCAAGAAGGAGACGGGCGAGATGACGTCAGACGCACTCGCAAAATTGCTCGACCCCTTGCTGAAAGGCTAAACGGTCCGTCGGCTCTTTCAAGCCCGCGCGACTTCCGGCAGTGTCTCATGTGTGGATGGCCCCCGGTTTGCCAGGACTTTCGTAGCGCGACGGGAAGGACGTGGTCGCTTGCGGTCATGTGTCCGGCCTGTTGACGCGGCACCATGGCCGCTGGCCACGATGGAGTCCGCGGAGCGAGGCCTGATCAGTTTGCCGGGATCGAAGTCCCTTGAGACACTTCAGGTTCGGCTCGTTCCGTCGGATCGACCGATTGTCCGTCACATCCATCTGCTCGTTTTGCCCTCGCAAACATAAGTTTCTCGGTTTGACCGAGAGACCGTTTCTCCGTCCCGGCCTAGCGCATCGGTGGCGCCGCGCGCAGCCGGGGTCAAGACTGGCCGAAGGCCACCGCCGAAGGCGGCGTGGTCTTGACGCCGGCGAGCATGGCGGCAGGCTCGTGCGGTCGCGAAGATCCCGCCGTCGGCCGCCAGGCTTCGCCGCGCCGCAGAACGGCCCACACGCAACGTGCGATCTTGTTGGCCAGCGCCACCGCGGCAACCATCGTCGGCTTGCGGCTTCGCAGCCGACAAAGCCAGGGGTCGGTGCGCAGGACTTTCGCGCGGAACATGGCCGCCATGGCGCCGCCAACCAGCAGGCGCCGGAGATCGCCGTTGCCGCGTTTGGAAATGCCGCAAAGACGGCTCTTGCCGCCTGACGGGTTCTGCCGCGGCACGAGCCCGATCCAGGCGGCAAAGTCGCGGCCCGACCGGAAGACCGAAGGGTCCGGAACCACAGCCACAATCCGCGTGGCGATCATCGGGCCGATCCCGGGAATGGTGGCGAGCCGCCGGGCGACCAAATCGGTTCTCATCCGAGCAACGATCTTGGTTTCGATCATCACGATCCGGCGGCCGATCGCGGGCCGAGCTCCGCAGCGAGAAGCCGCAGCGCGCCGCGGGCGCTCGCGGGGAGGCGCCCATCCTTCTCATCGGCAATCACCGCCACCAGATCCTTGACCTTGTTGAGGCCACGCGATGCGACGATGCCGAACTCGGCCAAGTGGCCCCGCAACGCATTGACAAGCATCGTTCGTTGCCGGACCAGAAGATCGCGGACGCTGGGCGCGACGAGCGCCGCCTGGCTCGCTGGGGTCTTGACCGGCACGAAGCGCATCGAAGGCCGCCGCACGGCCTCGCAAACGGCTTCGGCATCGGCCGCATCGTGTTTGTTGCGCTTCACGGAGGGTTTGACGGAGCCGGGCGGCATCAGGCGCACGTCATGTCCAAATGCGGCGATCTCACGCGCCCAAAAGTGCGCGGTCGCGCATGCTTCCATCCCCACCAGACAGGGCGGCAGGGCAGCAAAAAAGGTTGCGACCTGGGCCCGGCGCAAGCGCCGGCACACAACAACTTTTCCGGCAGCGTCAACCCCGTGCAGCTGGAAAACATGCTTCGCAATGTCGATACCGATGGCAATCTCGCCCATGGATGGCTCCTTTTGCTGGTGATCTGCGACGACCACCATTCTTGGCACGAAGTTGCCGTGAGGGGGCCATCCACCCCATCAGTTTGATTGTGGCAGCGTCAATCAATGCCCATGCGGTACAAAAATCCAAGAATCAGAAGCGCCAAAAGGACGCCTATGATTGCGTGAAGCAGGCCTTCCTTCCCAAAGATCATGTCTCAAATGCCCCTTTTGAAAGCAGTGCCGGTGCCGGCGCCGCCGCCTTATTTGCCAATTGCAATAGCGCGCCATGACTTGTGCCCACGATCCACGCAATCCGGATAGGATTTGCGGCCACGAGCCCATTCTTGGCAAATGTCAAGAAAAAAGTAGCGGTCCCCGCTATCCACATCGATACCGAATGACGGGAGAGATATGTCGATGCCCGCAGGACCTCGTCGTGAAAAACCGCCAGCCGACATGATCGGCGCGGCCATCATGGCCGTGAAGCGCGCCACGGGCGAAATCACCGGAGAATTGAAAGGACCATCCGGAAAGGTCCGCTCTGGTAAAGCTGGCGCGAAAGCGCATGCGAAAAAGCTCTCACGGGAGGAACGTTCGGCCATTGCGCAAAAAATGGCGGCACGGCGTTGGGACTAATGACCGGCATTCGTCTCGATACAGCATCACGATATAATTGCGAGAAGAGCTGCTGGCGCTTGTCAAATTTGCCGCTACAAAAAATATTGTATCTCGCGCAGGTCGAATATGCAGGATCGTTTGCAGGAAATAGGCTTGTAGATGCGGCTTTCCAGGCGTTGGAATACGATCCAGTGTCTCCCCATCTATATCGCGAAGTTAAGACGTTTGGTTCTAAACCAGTGCGCGACGTATTCCATGATGCGCTTCGTTTGCGGGAAGGCAGCCAACGCAAACAAGTTTTAGATGACGTCTGTGATTAAGTACCTTTCTGTTCGTCCCGGCAAAGTTATAAAGTTGACGCACTGGGATTGGAGGCATGGCAAAGAAATATGAGCCAGGACTCGAAAATACCATCATTGCAGACAGAGATATTGCCGAAGAATATAGAAATATAACAACATTCAAACGAGAATGGCAGCAAATCTTCTCCGATCGTTATGCGGTCAGCCATCCATGGCAGAGAGAGTATGAGAGAGTATATGAGCTTTAGCAAGAAAACTGTTACTTAATATAGAATAACGATACGGAGCGATTCGCTGACGTATTTGGAATGAATATGTTTTCCATGGCCGTCCCAGCACGTATATCGCAAAGGTATGTTTTTGTTTATCTTCTTGTAACAAGCATTATAATACAAATTGCATTGGCTAAGCGTTGGAATGTAGCGTGGGTGATTGCCCCGCTAGTGTATAGTCTCACGCAACGCTTTACAATGTGATCCGGGACGTGTATACTGCGCTGCATGTGGACAGGCAGCCCGGCACTCGACATGACGCCCGCGGACAAGGCGGCCTTGGCACGGCTGGCGCGTTCCGGCAAGACGGAGCAGCGCATCGCTTTGCGGGCGCGGATTATTCTGGGTGCGGCCGAAGGAAAATCAACCAACGCGCTGGCGAAACAACTTGGCACATCGCGTCCAACCATCATCGGCTGGCGCAACCGCTTTGCCGAAGGCGGCGTTGACGCGCTTTATCAAGATCGTCCCCGGGGACGCAGTTTCAAACCTTTGCCACCAACAAAAGAAACCGAAGTCGTTGAAAAAACCTTGACCCCGCCCGCGCACGCGACGCACTGGAGCTGCCGCTCGATGGCTAAAATCAGCGGTGTCAGCGCAAAGCTTCGGTGCAGCGGATTTGGGATGCGCACGGCCTGAAACCGCATCTGGTCAAGACGTTCAAACTGTCCAACGATCCGCATTTTATCGAAAAACTTGAAGATGTTATCGGCCTGTATATGAACCCGCCGGAACACGCGCTGGTGTTCTGCATCGACGAAAAAAGCCAGATCCAGGCACTTGACCGCACCCAGCCTGGCTTGCCGATGAAGAAAGGCCGCCAAGGCACCCTGACGCATGACTACAAGCGCAACGGGACAACCACATTGTTTGCCGCGCTCGATGTCCTGAAAGGCGAAGTCATCGGTCAGTGCATGAAGCGCCATCGGCATCAGGAATTTCTGGCTTTTCTAAAAACCATCGGCCGCAACACGCCCAAACGACTCGACATTCACGGCATTGCCGACAACTACGCGACCCATAAAAAACAGGAAGTCAGGGATTGGCTCGCCAAACACCCGCGCTTTCACCTCCACTTCATTCCAACCTCGTCATCGTGGTTGAACCTCGTCGAACGCTGGCTCGGAAAGATCACCACGGAGCGTATTCGCCGCGGTGTTTTCACGAGCGTGCCGGAACTTGAAGCCGCCATCCACGACTATATCAAGCACAACAATGCCGATCCGACGCCTTTCGTCTGGACAAAATCCGCGCACGACATCATCCGCAAGGTCAATCGCGGCAGAGCGGCGCTGAAAATGCCACCGCTCGCGCGCCAGGATAAATTGTAACCTTTTGCACGAGACACTACACTAGGGCATGCTGCGTCTGGGCCGCCGCTTCCGCCGGCGCCAGGCAAACCGCTCGATCCAGCGCACATGATGGCTGGCGCGGCCGAGTACGGCATCGAAATCCTCGGTCGGCAGCGGACATACCGATGACAGCGCCATTTGCACTTAACGTGCAGATATCAAGAATTCTGCACCAAAATTAGGCCTTTGAGTTTCAAGGGCTTTCTTGGTACGTAATTCCGGTGCAAAAATATTCCCTCGTTTGCGGCCGCTTGATTCGAGCGAACCTTACATCGGGGATGCTTTCCGGTAATGGGCTCGGCCATCGAGGCGCCGCCGCCGCGCCTCTGGAATTGCACCAAAAAATTGATCGGTCTTACATGATCGAAGAAGATGGCCGCCGTCTTCGGCCGTGTAAGGTTCTTGGCCCAAGTCTCACCAAAATGCTTCAGTGAAACTTATGGGATGGCCCGCCCCTTCGGCCAGCCGCGTTATGATTGCTGGCGATTCGAAGGACGGGAGAAGTCAAATGCAGATTGCGATTCTCGGAATTGATCTTGGCAAGAATAGCTGCAGCCTCGTGGGGCTGGATGGCCGGGGCGCGGTCGTCAAACGGCGGCGCATGCGGCCGGCGAGCATCGTTGGGTTCACTCAAAGCCTGCCGGCTTGGATCATCGCGATGGAGGCGTGCCGCGGCGCGCGCCATTTGGGCCGGGTGTTCGCCGCGCCGGACACGACGTGCGGCTGATGCCGCCGGAATATGTGCGCCCGTATGGTGCGCCTCGAAGGCGCGTATCACTTGTGGAGGAAGATTCCACCCAGAGAGTTGTCGATTGATCTGGAAGCTGACGAGCGGCTTGGACGAGCAATCGGACGGGCCGGAGCCTCGTGACAAAGGCCGCCTTGGGCGGTTGAGCGATCCAGCGGGCTGTAACGCGAGTGAAGCCTAAGCAGGCCTCGAAAGAAACAATGTGGATGTCGACCCGGCCATAGGGCGGGGAAGGCCGCGCGGATGGGGAAGCAATCGACACATGCACCCGTCTGGTCCACCGGGGTAATGGGCACGGCACGTTGGAAGGGTGATGCGGGTAATCGAGGGAGACCCGTTCGATCGGAGGTCGCGGCTTCCACATCGCTCATGGCGGTGGATCGGGCGGGAGTCGGACAGGGCCGTATGACCGTCGAGGCCGGGTAATTCCGGTGGAGGAAAGGACCCTGACTTCTGGCCTGCTTTCGAAGATGGCGAAGAAGAGGTGATTGGCGATGCGCCTTGAAACGCCCGAAAAGATCAGGAACCTTCAGAGAAAGCTTTATTGTAAGGCGAAGGCGGAACCCGCCTTCCGCTTCTACCTGCTTTACGACAAGATCTGCCGTGAGGACATTCTTCGACATGCCTATTCGCTGGCCCGCGCCAATGCGGGAGCGCCAGGTGTGGACGGGGTGACCTTCAAGCAGATCGACGCGCCGGGCGTGGAAGTCTGGTTGGCGGGCTTGCGCGAGGAACTCATCTCGAAGACGTATCGGCCCGATCCGGTGCGGCGGGTGGCGATCCCGAAGCCGGGCGGCGGCGAACGTCCGCTCGGCATCCCGACGATCCGGGATCGGGTGGCCCAGACCGCCACCAAGATCGTGCTGGAGCCGGTCTTCGAGGCGGACTTCGAGGACAATGCCTATGGCTATCGCCCGCGCCGCAGCGCGGTCGATGCGGTCAAGGAAACGCACCGGTTGATTTGCCGGGGCTACACCGGCGTGGTTGACGCTGATTTGTCGAAATATTTCGACACGATCCCGCATTCGGACCTCCTCAAATCGGTGGCCCGACGCATCGTTGACCGGCATGTGCTGTGGCTGATCAAGCTGTGGTTGCAAGCACCGGTCGAAGAGCGGGATGGCGACGGGACGCGGCGCATGAGCGGCGGCAGGAGCAGCAAGCGCGGCACGCCTCAGGGTGGCGTCGTGAGCCCGCTGCTCCCGGTCGTTTACATAAACCGTTTCCTGAAGCATTGGCGCCTTTCTGGAAGCGGCGAAGCATTCCGTGCACACGTCGTCTCTTACGCCGACGATTTCGTCATCCTTAGCCGCGGACATGCGGAGGAGGCTCTGGCGTGGACGAAGGCTGTGATGACGAAGCTCGGGCTGGCGCTCAACGAGGCGAAAACCTCGGTGAAGAACGCCCGAGAGGAAAGCTTCGATGTCCTTGGCTATACGCTGGGACCACGCCACTTTCCCGAAGGCGGGCGTTGGTATCTGGGCGCAAGCCCGTCCAAGAAGAGCGTGCGGCGGATCAAGACGAAAGTCAGCGAACTGCTGACACCGGGGAACAAGGGCGCCTGGCCTGAAGTGCAAGCTCGACTGAACCGCCTGTTGGGCGGCTGGCCGGCTTACTTCTCCCATGGCGCCCTCGCATCGGTGTATCGGGCTGTTGACGATCATGTCTATGATCGCGTGCGTAATTTCCTGCGCAGACGACACAAGGCGCCGGGGCGCGGCACAACGCGGTTTTCTCGTGAGACCGTCTACGAGGAACTGGGCGTGCTGCGCTTTTGTCGCGGGCGCGAAAGGTCCCGACGTGTGCCTTACGATGAAGCCAGTCGGAAAGCCGGATGCGGGAAATCCGCACGTCCGGTTTGATGAGCGGGGAGGGGAAACGGAGCGTTGCCGCATGGCCCAAGCCACCGCGCCCGTCCTCGACTCTACCGAAGGCGCGGAAGAACGGCGATCTGGACGCCGCGGCGATCGCGGCGGCGGCGAGCCGGCCGGCGATGCGGTTTGCCGAGGTCAAGAGCCAGGCGCGGCCGGACATTCAGGCGCCGCACCGGGCACGCGAACGCTTGGTGCCGGAGCGCACCGCGTTGATCTGTAAAAGTTGGGATTTGATCCACCGGTCAACGTCAGATTTCGCCATTCATCGCACGGGCCAAGCATTATCGGCGAGGCGGAGTTGATTCTGGCAAGGATGCCATAGGGCGTTCGGAAGAACGCCCGTTGCAAGTAACGGGCTATGGCACCGGCTTCGCCGGCGCGAGCGCGGCTCGCGTCCTTGACGGAATCGATCCGCTCGCCAAACTCGCCGCCATGAGATGAATGGCAGGTTGCGATTTCTCGCGGCAGTGACTGAAAGTTCAAATTCAGTCTTTTACAGTTGATCAACCATTTGCGGGCGCTGCTGCTGGAGCGCGGGATCGTGGCGCCGCAAGGCCGGCGCAAACTGGAAGAACAGCTTCCGGCTTTCGCGGATGAAGATGGGATCGAGGCATCGAGCCCGCGCGTCCGGGTTCCGAGCGAAGACCTGCGCGCCGAATGGCGGGCGCTCGACGAGCGTATTTCCGTCTTTGACAAAGAGTTTGTCCAAATGGCGCGGAACGGTGAGATGTAAAGGCCTGGATTCGATCCATCGGTCAACGCCGGATTTCGCCATTCATCCAACGGCGGAAATTCGCCGCCAAGAGATGAATGGCAGGTTGCGATGTCCCGCGGCAGCGCCCGAAATCTCAAATCCCAACTTTTACGGATGAGACGGCGCGGCGCCTGACGAAGATTCCCGGGACCGGGACGATCAACGCCACGGCACTAGCGGCGGCCGCCGGCAACGCAAGGGCCTTCCGGCGCGGACGGGACATGGCGGCGTGGCCCGGGCCGACGCCGCGCCAGATGACGGCCGGCGGCAAGCCCCGCCTGCCCGGCATCGGCAAGCGCGGTAATCGCTATCCTCGAAAGAATCTCATTCATGGCGCAAGAGCCGTGCTGCCTTACCTCGTCGAGCGGGAGACGCCTCTTGGCCGGTGGGCGCGCGGGCTTCTGGCGCGGGCGCACAAGAACGTTGCCGTTGTTGCGCTGGCCAACAAGCTGGCGCGCATCGCCTGGGCGGTCCTGGCGCATGGCGGCGCCGATGACGCCGGCTGCGAAATGGCGGCGGCATGGAGGAGATTGCCCGGGCGGTGTTCATCGCGCCGGCGGGTCGCCGGAGTCCGCGTGCGGTGAAAGGAAGATCGCCCGGCAGTCGAACGGCGGCGTGAAAACCTGAACCGTTGAACGGCCCTTCGAGTTGGCAAGCCGGGGCCGCTGACACCGGTCCCGCCCCAGCGCGACGTCGAGTTCCGCTTCCAGGAGTTCCTCGATGAAGCCGCGAATGCGGGTCCGCACCCCGGCTTCCAAGGGATCGAACCAATCGTCCCCAAGGAAAAGCGTTGCTTCGGCCGCGTCCGCCGTCGCTTTTGTGCTATCCGTTCTCATGGCGTGATCTCCATCGGCGCGACAACGCCGATTCGGTTTGAGCAAACAATCTGGAGATTACCCCACCTTCAAATTCCAACCACTCCCGCGACGGCACCTGACCGGCAAAGAACGAAAACAGATGGACGGGGAACGGCAGGGGCAACTTTGACCAGATCGCGACCAGGAATCCGGACTGCTGCGCCACTACGTTGAGACTGACGGCACTTGACGCCGTTTGCCGACGCAAAGCAGCGAATATGAACCGGGCACCGGGCTCCGAGGAAAAGTCTGAAACCGCGCGCCGGCCGCGGGAAGCCAGCTCGGCTACGCCGGACCCGAAGCTCCTGGAATTCGTTAAATCGCTTGCGCGAGCGGCCGCGAGGGAGGATCATCGCCGGGCTGCTGAGGCAGCCTTGCCCCGGCCCGAACCGGACGGACAGTGATGCGAACCGCCATTTACGCGCGCTTCTCGACCGAGCTCCAGCAAGAACGCTCCATCGAAGACCAGTTTGCACTGTGCCGCGCCTACGCAGCGAAAAACGGCCTCGACGTAATCGGCACCTACGATGACCGGGCGCGCTCCGGTGCATCGATTTTGGGCCGCGACGGCCTGATGCGCATGATGGATGCGGCACGGGATGGCGCTTTCGACGTCATCCTTGTCGAGGCGCTGGATCGTCTCTCGCGCGATCAGGAAGACCTCGCCGGGCTCTGGAAGCGCCTGAATTTTCTCGGCATCGAGCTGAGGGCCGTTCACGACGGCAAGGCGGATCAGATCCAGATCGGTATACGCGGACTTGTCGGCGCCCTCTATCTTCAGGACCTCGCCCACAAGGTCCGGCGCGGCATGTCAGGCGTTATCCGCGACGGGCGGCATGCCGGCGGGCGCGCTTATGCGTACAGGCCTGTGCCGGGGAAACCCGGCGAACTCCAGATCGACGAGGACGAAGCCGCAATCGTTCGCGAAATCTTCGAGTCGTATGTCGGCGGCAAGACGCCACGGGAAATCGCAATGCGCCTGAACGTGCGGAAGATTCCGCCGCCCCGTGGACGCTACTGGACGGCTTCAACGCTGAACGGCTCCCTCAAACGCCATAACGGGGTGATCCAGAACGATCTTTATGCGGGCCGCATTGTCTGGAACAAGGTCCGCATGATCAAGGACCCGGACACCGGGAAACGCGTCTCGCACCCGAACCCGCCCTCCGAGTGGCAGTCCATCGATGCGCCGCATCTGAGGATTGTCACCCAGGAACTCCACGAGCGGGCGATCGCCCTCAAGCAGGAGCGGGGCGGCCCGATCCCTTGCCACACCCGCAAGCCGAAGCGTGTTCTCTCGGGCCTGTTGAAATGCGGCTGCTGCGGCGCTGGCATGTCCGTCAAGGACACAAGGAAAGGACGGCAGCGCATCCAGTGCACGCAGATGAAGGAGGCAGGAACGTGCGACCATCGTCGCGTCTATGATCTCGATACGATCGAACGTACGGTCTTCGACGGCCTGAAAGCCAATCTCACCACGCCCGATCTCATCACGGCCTATGTCGAGACCTACAACGAAGAGCGCAAGCGGCTCGCGTCCGGGCTGATCGCCAACCGGTCGCGCATCGAAAAGCGTCTGGCGCGGGTCAAACGCGAGTTCGACCGTATCGTCCAGTCATATGTGCAAAGGCTTCGCGGAGGAAGCAGAGGTTCGCGACCCGCTCAGCGAGTTGAGAGCCGAGCGGAAGCGGCTCGAAGCCGATCTTGCCAGCGCGGAGAAGCCGCCCGAGACCGTGGCGCTTCATCCGACGGCTCTTGCCCGCTATCGTCAGCAGGTTGAGGATCTTCAGAAGGCTCTGTCATCTGAAAGCTTGGGCGACGATCGCGGGCCGGTCAGGGCGTTGCGCGAGCTGGTCGCCGCCATCGTCGTCCTGCCCACGCCGCCCCGCGCGCCCATAGAAGTCGAAGTGCGGGGCCGGCTCGCCGCGCTCATCGGCCATGAGGTATTTCCGGCAGCCAGAATCTGGGGGGGAAAAGTGGTAGCGGAGGAGGGACTCGAACCCCCGACACAAGGATTATGATTCCTCTGCTCTAGCCAGCTGAGCTACTCCGCCCCAGGCTGCCGCAAACGGCCGAAGCGCCCGCGATATCGCAGGGGGGATTATGGGTGTCAAGCGAGTGCCTTCAAAGAGAATATGAAGCGACCTGGCCCTGCAATAATTTATGGCTCATCATGTCGCTTCTTGCGCGCCGCGCCGCCGCGGAAATATTTTTGCGCAATGTCTTGATCATGCGCCGGAACTTGGCGCCTGCCGCATGGCCGGCGTTCGTGTCAGTGAATCATGGGGCCCAGCTCAATTTCCGCTGGGCGGCGCCGGTCTTGCAGCCAACCGGTTTCCTAACTTTCCGCCGCCGCGCCGCCCCCTGCCCGTTGCGCGATCGCCCGCGCCATGTCGACGAATTCGCTCGGCATCATGACGATCATCATGGTGTTCTGCTCGGCGCCGACCTCGGTCATCATTTGCATCCGGCGCAATTCGAGCCCGGCCGGGCTTTGCATGATGATCTCGGCCGCCTGCCGCAGCAGCGCCGCGGCTTCGACTTCCGCTTGCGCCTTGATTTGGCGGGCGCGCTTTTCCCGCAGCGCCTCGGCCTCTTGCGCGATTGCGCGCTGCATGGAATCGGGGATCTCGACATTCTTCATCTGGACCCGCTCGACCTTGACGCCCCAGGGCTCCGTCACGTCGTCGATCGAGTTCTGCAGTGCCCTCGATATCGCCTCCTGCTCCTTCAGCACGTCGTCGAGCGTATGCTGGCCGATGACATTGCGCAGCGAGGTCACCGCGACCTGGACAACCGAATCACCGACATCGACAACCTCGATGACGGCCCGTTTGGGATCGATCGTCTTGCGCCAGATCACCGCGTTGATCTTGATCGGCACATTGTCCTTGGTGATCGCTTCCTGCTGCTCGACGGCGGTCGTCATCGTGCGCATGTCGATCGTCCATCGCCACTCGATGACGGGAATGAGCAGATAAAGACCCGGCCCCGAGGTGCGGGCATATTTGCCGAGCCGGAAGACCACCGCCCTTTCATATTGATTGGCGATCCGCACGCCGGTCAGGAGAAAGAGGAGCACAAGGATCGCCAGGAAAGAAATCATCATCATCGGTTGGTTCTCGTTTGGGTCGCGCAGGCAGGCGCGGCGCCTTTGACATGAGTCCTGAGCCTTGAGCGTGCCTGGGCAACGGTTGCCTTCAAGGTTCTTTTCTCCACCATGTATCGAGGGTGGCGCCGCCCGAGGCCGGACCGTAGCGCGGCAGGTTACGCGGCCGCGCGAGCTTGGAGGACGCCGCGATCCATTGATCGGAGGAATGAAAAAGCGGAACTATGTAGAAGCCCGAGAGCAGCACGCGGTCATAGGCGCGCACGGCGGCGACAAACTCCGCGTCCGTCTTGGCGGCGAGAAGGGCGTTGATCATCGCATCGACGGCCGGCGATTGGACCCCGGCGAGATTGAACGAGGCTTCCTGATGCGCGCTTGCCGAGCCCCACCGCGAACGCTGCTCGTTGCCGGGCGAGGCGGAGGCAAGCCAGCTTCCGATCATCATATCGAAATCGAATTTCTGCCGCCGCCTCTGATATTGGACTTCGTCGACGAGCCGGACCTTCGCCGTCACTCCGATCCGGCCAAGCGAATCCGCGTAATTGAGGGCGAGGCGCTCCTGATTTCTGTCTTTCACCATGATCTCGAAGGAAAAAGCCTCCCCCCCTTTGGTCAGGCGGCCGCCTTCGAGTTCGTAGCCTGCCGCTTTCAAAAGCGCGAGGGCGCGCTTGGGCTGCGTCCTGTCCGCTCCCAAACCGTCGGTCGCGGCCGGCCGCCAGCGGCCTTCCAGAATATCGCGGCGAACCGCGCCCGGAAACGGCGCGAGCAGGGCAAGCTCGGCGGCGCTCGCCGCGCGCCCGGTCGAGGCAAGTTCGGAATCGTCGAAAAAACTCTTCGTTCGCTTGTAGAGCCCGTCATAAAGATTGGCATTTATCCATTCGAAATCGAAAACAAGCCCCAGCGCCTCGCGAACCCTGCTGTCGACAAAGAGCGGCCGGCGCAGATTGAAGACAAAACCCTCCATCCCCTTGGGCCCCCCGGCCGGCAACGCTTCCCGGACGACCCTGCGATCGCGGACGGCGGGGAAATCGTAAGCATTGGTCCAGCGGGCCGGATTGGTCTCCTCGCGAAAATCGAGAAGCCCGGCCGCGAAAGCTTCGAATAGGCTGTTGGCGTCGCGAAAATATTCGATGTCGATCTCATCGAAATTGAATAGGCCGCGGCGGACCGGCAGATCCTTGGCCCAGTAATCCGGATCGCGGCGCAGAACGATGCGTTCGCCGGGCTTGACATCGGCGACAAGGTAGGGTCCGGAACCGGTTGGAAGTGCGAGACTAGCGTCGTCGAATTTCGCGGGATCGGTCTTGTGGCGCGGCAACACCGGCATAAGCGCGAGAGTGAGGGGCATTTCCCGGTCGCCGATGCCGGAAAGATCGTAGCGGATGGTCAGCGCGTCCGGCGTTTCGACCGATTTGACGAGAGAATAAGCCGCACGCTGTTGCGGCCGCCCCTTGGATTTCAGGAGGTCGAAAGTGAACCGGACGTCGGCCGAGGTAATTGGTACACCGTCCGAGAAATGCGCGCGCGGATCGAGCCTGAAGGTCGCAAAAGTGCGATCGGCGTCCGTCTCGATGGTTTGCGCGATCAATCCGTAAAGCGTGAAAGGTTCGTCGAGAGAGCGCGTCATCAAGGTCTCGAAGACATTGGCGTTCAACCCCTGCGCGGTCGATCCGGCCTTCAGATTGAACGGATTGAGACTATCGAAAGTACCGAGAAATCCGATTGTCAGGCGGCCGCCTTTCAACGCGGCGGGATCGGCATAGGGCAGATGATCGAAGGGCTCCATTAGGGCGGGGCCGCCGTGCATGGCGATGGCTGGCGCCCCGGCCGGCTTTGCTGCTTCCGTCGCAAGGGGGGCGCAACAAGCGGCGCGAAGAACCAACGCGAGAACGGCGAAAGCGAGCGCGGGAACCCGAAGGTAGCGATGTGTCATTGGCGCAATCTAGCGGATCGATCCGAATTCCGCCCAATGGCGGCGCGAGCGTGCTCTTGAATAGGGCTTCCTTTAGCTTGGAAAATGAGTTATGAGTATCGCCGCGCCGTTGCTTTCGTGACGCTGGGCACGCGCCGCCGCGGCCAAATCGGCCGGAGCGGCGAAACGTCCCGGCAACGCTTAACGCCGTTTTTGCCGGAGCAGTCTTGACTTTTCCGGCAAAAAGCTCGACGTAACCACTGCGATCGCGAAATCGCGGCGCCAAGATCAGCATCCGACCGGGAGAGGACCATGAACGATCACGCAGTCGCCATCGTCAACGGCTTACTCATTTTCACCATCGTTTTCCAGCTTATCCTAGTGAAAATTTGGGTCTCATGAATCTTTAGGCGCGCGGCCGCGCAAGTGGCCGCGCCACCTTGACTTACGGGATTCGAGACGGCCGAGAGAGTGGCAGGCCGGCGGGGGGCTACCAACTGCAAAACCGGAGTGGCCCCGGAGAGCCGGGGCAATTCCTGCCGGGGGCGCTTCTTCATGTGAAGCCCTCGGACCAAGCCATCGTGTTAGGCTAAGGGGCGGCCGCGCCAATGGCGAAGGGGTTCCTGCCGGGCGGATGGGGGAGCCCGGCTTCGCGCCGTTGGGCATCTCGATAAATGGTTCCTTGGCCGCCCAGACACCCCCTTCATGTTTGACGTCAGTCGGCTGCCATGACAGCTAGGGTCGTCTCTTGCGGGTTGCCGCCGCGGAACACCTTTCATCTCCAGACACGCTTTTCGCGGCGTGTCCTCCGAGGCTTTGCCTTACGCCTTGGCCGGAATCCTCACTTCCTTGAATTCGCGCGATTGAAACCCGCTCTGGGGCTTGCAAGCCAGCCCGATAATGCTTACCGAAGCGATAAAACCGATGGGCGGGCGGTGGAGCCTTGCTCCGGTCTTGACGGCGGTCCTCGCGCCCGGCGGGTCCGCAAGGGTGGTTTCATTGCCGCATCGATTGCCGTCGCCGGGTGGCCGGAGCGAAGGCGGTTATGAAAGGCCTATCAGGTTATGAAAGCCCTATCATTGGAAAGGAAATTTGATGCCCTTCTCGTTGAAACGCCTCGGCGCGGCCGGTTTGGCTAGCCTTCTTCTGTTTGCGGGGACCGGCGCTTTCGCGCAGGCGAAGAAGCCCGCGCACCCCGCTCCCGCGGCACCCGCCCAGGCGCAGCCCGCCCCCGCCCAGCCCGCTCAGGGTCAAGCCGCGCCGGCGGCGCCGCAAGGCCCGGTCAAGATCGATCTGGTGCCGACGCAAAACGATTGGACCAAGGTCTGCGGCAAGGATCAGGCGGCCAACAAGGAGATTTGTTACACAACTCGCGATTTCAGTGCCAAGGCCGGGGAGCCGCCGGTCTTGGCGCTGGCCGTCTACGACATCAAAGGCGACGAGACCCGCATCATTCGCCTATTGGTGCCGGTCGGCCTCATGTTGCGGCCTGGCTTCCGTTTCGCCATCGACAAAGGGGTGGAGCTTGAGGGAAGCTTCGAAATTTGCTTCCCGAACGGATGTTTTGCCGAAGCCAAGGTCAAGGGGGCGACGATCGACCAGATTAAGAAGGGTTCGATTTTGAGTGTCGCGGTCAAGAACCAAGTCAACAATGAAATTACCTTCGCGATCCCGTTGGCGGGTTTCGGCAGGGCCTTCGATGGCCCGGCCATCGATCCGAAGGTCCTAGAGGCGCAACAGAAAAAATTGCAGGAGGAATTGCAAAAGCGCGCCGAAGAGGAGCGCAAGCGCCTCGAAGCGGCCAAACCGGACGCCGCCAAGCCCGCCGCGCCGGCCCCGGTCCCCGCATCGCCGCCCAAATAGGCCGTTCAAGCAGCGCTTTCGCCGGCCGGTATCCTGGAGGGAGATCGTGATCTCGCCGCTGCTTCCCACCTATGCCCGCATCCCTCTCGCTTTCGAGCGGGGCGATGGCGCCTGGCTCACCTCTACGGCCGGCGCGCGGTTCCTCGATTTCGGCGGCGGCATCGCCGTGGCGTCGCTCGGCCACGGCCACCCTCATCTCGTCGCCGCGCTCAACGAGCAGGGCGCGAAAATCTGGCACACCTCCAATCTGTTCGAGATCCCGCAAGCGGAACGTCTGGCCCGGCGCCTCGTCGAGGTCAGTTTCGCCGACTACGTATTTTTCACCAATTCCGGAGCGGAAGCCGTCGAAGGTGCCATCAAGACGGCGCGCAAATATCAATCGGCGGGCGGACATCCGGAAAAGTTCCGCATCGTCACTTTCGCCGGGGCTTTTCATGGACGGACGCTCGCGACGATCGCCGCGGCCGGCAATCCCAAACATCTCGAGGGCTTCGGTCCGAGGGTCGAGGGCTTCGACACGGTGCCCTTCGGCGATATCGAGGCGGCGAAGGCCGCGATCGGTCCGCTAACCGGCGCCATCCTGATCGAACCAATTCAGGGCGAAGGCGGGATCCGCGCCGCGCCGCCGAGCTTTCTGCGGGCGCTGCGCGAGCTTTGCGACAAGCATGGCCTCCTTTTGATGTTCGACGAGGTGCAGACCGGAATCGGCCGCACCGGCAAGCTCTTTTCTTACGAACTTTTTGGCGTCGCGCCGGACATCATGGCGATCGCCAAGGGCATCGGCGGCGGATTTCCGCTTGGCGCTTTTCTGACGACGCGCGACGCGGCGAGGGGCATGACCCTTGGCACGCATGGCACGACGTTTGGCGGCAATCCTCTCGCCGCGAGCATCGGCAATGCGGTGCTCGATGTGGTGTTGGCGCCGGGGTTTATCGAGCATGTCGCGGCGATGGGCGTGATGCTCAGACAAAGCCTCGCAAGGCTGAAGGACCGGCATGGCGAGATCATCTCGGAGATTCGCGGCGAAGGTCTCATGCAGGGCATCGCATTACGTGTCCCGGTCGACGATTTCGCCGCCGCCGCGCGGGCCGAAGGAATCCTCGTCATTCCGGCGGCCGAGAATGTCGCGCGGCTGCTGCCGCCGCTGATCATCGGCGAGGAGGAGATTTTCGAGGCCGTCGCGCGTTTCGACGCCGCCTGCCAACGGATCCAATCCGGCAAACCGGAAACCTCGTCCGCGAAGCTAAGTGGGACTGCCGGATGAGCATGCCAGAAAGCCAAGGCGCATCCCCGGCACCGCGGCATTTTCTCGATCTTTCGGAAATTCCGGCCGACGATCTCCGGCGCATTCTCGACGCCGCCTCCCGCATGAAGGCGCGGCGCCGCAAGGGACAGAGCCCGCCCAACCGGCCGCTCGCCGGCAAGGTCTTGGCGATGATCTTCGACAAACCGTCGACCCGGACGAGGGTGTCCTTCGACATTGCGATGCGCGAGCTTGGCGGCGAAACGCTCATGTTGACCGGCCAGGAAATGCAACTCGGTAGGGGCGAGACCATCGCCGATACGGCACGCGTCCTGTCGCGTTTCGTCGATGCGATCGTGATTCGCGTTCTCGATCATGCCGCGATGATCGAACTCGCCCGCCATGCCGTTGTGCCGGTGATCAATGGCTTGACCAAGCGTTCGCATCCCTGTCAGGTGATGGCGGACATCCTCACTTTCGAGGAAAAGAAAGGCCCGATCAAGGGGCGCACGGTCGCCTGGAGCGGCGATGCCAACAATGTGCTCGCAAGCTGGGTCCACGCCGCGCAGCGGTTCGATTTTTCGCTTCAAGTCGCGACTCCCGCCGGACTCGATCCACAAGCCGGCCTCGTCGATTGGGCGCGTCGTTCGGGCGCCCGCCTGAAGCTCATCCGCGATCCCCATGAGGCGGTGAAGGGAGCAGATGCGGTCGTCTCGGATTGCTGGGTTTCGATGGGCGACGTGGACGAGGCCTTTCGCCATGGATTGCTTGCGCCCTACCAAGTCAACGCGAAACTGATGGCCGCCGCGGGCAAGGACGCGATCTTCATGCATTGCTTGCCGGCTCATCGCGGCGAGGAGGTCACCGACGATGTGATCGACGGTCCGCAATCCGTCGTGTTCGACGAAGCCGAGAATCGGCTGCATGTGCAAAAAGGAATCCTTGCCTGGTGTTTTGGCGCGACGCAGGCATGACCGGCCAGACGGCTTCCCGGGTTTTTGTCTCGCGTCCGCTTTCGGACGCCGTGCGTGACGATACCGTTCTCCCTTACGCTTGTATTTTTGGTGCAGTGGCAAAATGGCCAAGACCGCTTCGAGGAACACGGCCGTCGCGGCGTGACGAGGTCCCATGCCGCTGTCGCGGCCAGTTCGCCGGCTGGATTTCTGGCCCCAGGCCTTGCGCTACCATTGCTTCAACTCTCTCAGCCTTCCCCAAATCAATGTGTCCGCCCAAGCTTAACCCCGCCGAACCGCCGTGGCACGTGACCCGTATGCCCAGAGGGGTGGGAGCGGCGGCGGCGGCGTGAAACGTCCCCTTAGCCGGATCGATCGCGGGCGATTAAATCTCGGAATAATGAGCGACGTGCGCCGGAATCAGCGCCGTCGGATATTGTCTAATCATTTAAATTGGAGGATACTTGTCATATCTAACTGCTCTCGCTATGCGCGTGTTACGATGTCGCGGCGGGTTTAAGGCGTGAGCATTGTAAGCACGCGTCAGACTTCATGACCTGCAATTCATGGATCGGGAGGAAGAAATGCTGCGTGTCCGGATATCCTCGCCCATTTCATCGGAACGAATTTTCGGTCGCGCGTTCGCCCGAGCCAGGACGCGCCACGAGATTAAGCACAAGGTGGCCTCGATCAAATGCGGACTTATCGCGGTCGCGGCCGCTGCATTCATGGTCCTTGGCTTGAATGCGGCCCTCGCCGCGGCCACAACCTGCGAGGCCCCGCTTGGCTGGTGGGAATCGAAGGGTCTTGAACCCCTGTTCATCGATCCCAAAGGTCCGGCGCCGCGGACCGACTGTGATTTCCAAGTTTGGTCATGGACCGCGTTCGTCCATTGGATGCGGACCGACCCGGAGACCGGCCAGCCCTATTTCCTGCTTTTGCCAACCTATGACGATCTCGCGTCCGGCGACGCATTGCGTGCCAAGGCCGGTCCTCGCACGCTGGTGCTCAAGCCGCGCAACCCGAAACCGAAATCGATGAATGCATTCGAGCAAGCGGGGTCGCATGGCGTGCTCGCCGGCCAGAACGGTCGCGCGGTCTATTACTCGACCCACATGGATCTGATCTATTTTGACTTCACCAAGACCTATTTCGGAGCCGAGAAATACAAGAATGCCGCGCCCACGCTAGAATATCCCATTGGCGCTACCGTTCTAAAGGCCGCGTGGCGCCTCGTTGTACCTGGCGAAGATACGAGCAACGTCTTTACAACGGCCGCCACCATCGATCTCCTCGAGAGCGACGGCAAAGGCGGCCTTGAAACGAATGGCCAGACCCAACCCAATGTCACGGTCGCACTGGTTGGCGTGCACGTGGTCGGCGTCATCAAGGATCACCCGGAGTTTGCCTGGGGCACCTTTGAGCAGATCGGAAACGCCCCGGACCTACCTCCAGGCATGGACCCAAAATCGCCCAGCCCCGTCAGTGCGCAAGGCTATACGTTCTACAAGGGGGGCACGCCGGCCGACGCGTCCAATAACGTGTCAAGGAATCTTACCATCGACCCGGCTACCCAAATCATCGCGCCAATCACCAATGTCTTTCGCGAATTCGCCTACGGCGGCGCGACGCCCAACTCTCGCGTGCAGGATATCATGTCCGCCAATCAGAATTTCCAAGCGGGGATCAAGGGCCATCCCGCGATCAAATCCGCCTTCGCCAACTATCGTCTCATCGGCACTGCCTGGATCCAAGCCAACACGCTAAAGCCCGGCGATGGCAATCTCGATGCCGAAACCATTGGTTCGGTCGACCTTGCAAACTCGACCCTGGAGACATTCGTTCAGGACGTTGGGACCAATTGTTTCAGCTGTCACAATACCAGCGCCGGCAAAAGCTATCCAGGCAAGGACATAAACCTCAGTCACGTGATCTTGAGCGTCCTGCCAAATAACACGAAAACGCTTGAGGCCAATCCGTGACGCGCCGTCAACTCAAATAAGTAGACTGTGAATAAAATATGCCGGAAAATCACGCCGCGACACAAGTTACAACGGTTCCCTTTACTGCCAGCTGGTGCAGCCAAGGGATCTTATCGGCCAGGCCATCCGGCAATAACCGTCGATCAAGGCAGTGAGACCCCGCGCTACCAGGGGATCATTGGCGTGCAGGGACACGGATTAAGCTCGATTCTTTCATTAATGAGCTAGGCTTGGCGAGCCCGCCGAACCGTTCAGCCGTTGCCGCGCGAGGGCCTCGAAACAAAAAACCCGGCTAAGCCGCCGGGTTTTCCTCCTTGGCGAAAGGGCGCGTTCAGGCGGCTTGCTCGATATCGGCTTCCTCGGCCTCGCCTTCTTCGGTCTTGCCGCGGCGCGGGCCTTTTTGCAGTTGCGTTTCGATCACTTTCAACAACTCCGTCTCGGTCAGCTTTTGCACGACAAGGATTTCGCGCGCCATGCGATCGAGCGCGGTCTCGTAGAGCTGCCGTTCGGAGTAGGATTGCTCGGGTTGCGTATCGGAGCGGTAGAGATCGCGCACCACTTCGGCGATCGCCTTTAAATCGCCGGAGTTGATCTTGGCTTCATACTCTTGCGCCCGGCGCGACCACATGGTCCGCTTGACGCGGGCCCGGCCCGTCAAAGTATCCAACGCCGCCTTAACGGCGGGGGCATCGGCGAGCCTGCGCATTCCGACACCGGCAGCCTTCAGTGTTGGCACCTTGAGGATCATCTTGTCCCTGACGAACCTGACCACAAAAAGCTCGAGTTTGAAGCCAGCGACTTCTTGTTCCTCGATGGCGACGATCTGGCCGACGCCGTGGGCCGGATAGACTACATACTCATGCGGCTTGAACAGTTGCCGCTGAGGGGTCGCGGTCTTGGCCGACTTATGCGCCGGGGGGACCGATTTCTCGCCAGGCTTTGCTTCCGCCCTGTTCGTTTGGGCGGCGTCGAGGCGCGTTGGCGCCCGCGCGCCCGGCCTGCTCTCGATGGACGGCGGCGTCTGGGAGTCCTCCGTCTTCGCAGTGATCTTCGCGGCAAAAGGCTGGCCTGAGCCCTTGGCGGCGGCTTGCGATGGACCGCTGGCTGCCGCACTCTTCGCCGGGATGCGCGCGACAATGGCGTCCGTTCGGCCCAAAGCAGATCCTGTGGATATTTCCCGCTCGGATTTCTTGACCACCGCCCCCCGCTCTTTTGAGGCTAAATCCAGCTTCGAAGAATTTCCGGCCGGCCTGCCGGCAGGCGGCACGGCTGCTTGCTTGCGCGCCTCGGAAAGCCTCGCGGCGTTTCGCTTGAGGGCGAGAGCCGCCGCCGCGGCCGACTTGCTCGCGGCCGCGTTTTGCGGAGTGCGAGTTGGCGACCCGACGGCCTTGCGCACGGCCGCAGCCGGTTTGGCGGCAACGCGGCGCGAAACCTCGATGGCCGACGTCTTTTTCGGGGCGGTCGCCGGCTTTCCCCGTGCCGGTTTATTGACGGAGGCAGGCATTGCGGTCTTGCCCGAGACCGATTTTGCGTTCGCGCGCGCGGACGCGCCGCGTTTAGCGCGGGCGAGCACCGGCTTGGCGCTCCGGGTCGCGCCCTTTTTTGCGGCGCGGATCGTGTTGCTCACGCGTGCCGCCGAAGCCTTTTTCCTGGCCGCCGGCTTTGCCGCGACCGGGCTATTCGCGCGGCGAGGCACTACCGCCGTTTTTGTTTTCGTTTTGTGCGCGGGTTTGCTGGCTGCTAGCTTCTTGGAAGCAAGCGCCCGCGCGGCGGCGCCCCGCTTGGCGTTGAGCACGGCGGATTGTTTCGACGCTTTTGCCTTGGCGCTTCCCGGCTGTTTCGCCTGTTTTGTCTTGTTCGCCTGTTTTGTCTTGGACGATTTCATGGTCTTCTTGACAGACGCCATAACAAGCGCGCTCCTTCTTCCTGTCCCGCTTTGGAGACGAGACGGCTCTCGACGGCGGACTAACCCTCAGCCGTTCGGAAACTCTCAATTTCGGCCCTGGAGAGGCGCGAAGCGGGATGCTCCTAAACGACGATCGTCCGTCCATGACTTGGCCGGATTGACGCAACGAGATATTTTCGGCCGCGCCGTCAGCGAACTCTTGTCCCCGCGCCCTTGAAGCCTCCAAGACGCGGACGACGGAAGACCGCAAATTCCCCCATTTGACGGCCGCCAAGGAACAGTGTGGCACAAAAAGCAGCAAAGATCAAAAGATATGCTGCTCGCGGGAAGCTTCAACCCCGCTTCCCCGCCTATGCGCCGGATTTTTTACGCGATCGCGGCAACCGGCCGGACAGAACCGTGGCGTTGGAGCACGTCCCGAAAGAGTCGCTCGCCTTCTTCGGTCAGGACATGCTCCAACTCCTTGATTTTGAGCTGAGTCCTTATCGATCAAATGGTTCCGTTTGATCGGGGCCCGCTCTAGTCTCCCTGGCCTGGATTCGGGGAAAAATAAGCCTCTAGCTTGCCGGGCGTGCCGTCGAACGTCTTGGCTTCCGGGGGGGCATCGCGCTTAATCGTGACATTTGGCCAGGATCGAGCCATGTCGAGGTTAAGCTTAAGCCATTTTTCGAGTCCCGGTTCGGTATCTGGCTTGATCGCCTCGGCCGGGCACTCGGGCTCGCAGACGCCGCAGTCGATGCATTCATCCGGATGGATCACAAGCATATTCTCGCCCTCGTAGAAGCAATCCACGGGGCAGACTTCGACGCAATCCATGTATTTGCACTTGATGCAGTTTTCGACGACGACATAGGTCATGATCATTTTCCTTCGCGGGCGAACGCCGCATCGCCAGCGCGGCCAGTCAACGGGTCAATGCCAAGGGTCATGGAGAATAACCGCCGGTCCCCCTCTCGACGTGCTATCCCATTGACATAGTGCGAAGTCAAAAACGGCGCCATGGACCGGACCTCCAT
Source organism: uncultured Alphaproteobacteria bacterium (assembly GCA_963706215.1). GTDB lineage: Bacteria > Pseudomonadota > Alphaproteobacteria > Rhizobiales > Beijerinckiaceae > Methylocapsa. The sequence goes on from OY970154.1 coordinate 3,783,448, forward strand.
GGTATCATGGTCTTTCCAAAACCTTCCAGAAACGCGCCTTCGCCCGTGCGGCACCTTGATGACGCCCGGAGTACCGCACTCGATCTATTCCATGTGGATGGTTTACTTTAGCGCTGTTGGTCCGAATAGTCCAAGGATTTTTGCAGATTTTTGCAAGAAGCCGGATGCTTCCGCGGCACAGTCGGGGGAATGCTCAAGTTTTTAAATAGGACCATCGGCAGGGCCGGGCGGCGGACAAATCCCCGGGTCCTCCAATTCCTCGAACAAGAGAGAAGCTTCGGAAAAGCCGCCCCGGCGCGCGCCGGGCGCCACGACCTTGAGAACCCGCACCTGCCGCTCCAGCGCGATCGTCAGGACATCTCCCGGTCCGACGCCCTTGGCCGGGGTTTCGATCCGCCGCGCATTGAGGCGCACATGGCCCTCGGCGACGAGCCGCGCCGCGAGGCTCCGGGTTCTTGCCACACGCGCAAACCAAAGCCATTTGTCGAGCCGCTGCGCCACGCCTTTCCCTACGTCATTCCCGTTGCCTCAATAATTATCCCCTGGAAGCACGATTTCAAGCGAGCAGACCACCTTTGGGCGGAGCGAGGGGATTGGCGGCGAGTGCCGCGCCGGGCTCGACGAGGCCCGTCAGCGTCTGCCACAAGGTTTCGACAAAAGAGGGTTCCATGTCACGCAAAATAAAAACGATGCGGGTGCCGTGATCGGCGTCAGGCCAGGCCGGAAGCCGCAGCGGCGGGTGAAACAGATGCTGGACGCCGTGGATGACGACCGGCCGCGAGGGATCGTCGCCGAGCGCCACGATACCCTTGACACGCAGGAGCCTCGGCCCGTGCGCCTTGCGCAGCAATTCAAGGAAGAGATCGAGGGCGGCCGGCGCCAGCGGCGCCTCGTGGCGCATGCAGAAGGCGCGAATGCGGGCGTCGTGCCGGTTGACGTCGTGTTTTTCGCCTTCGCCTTGGCTGTGGTCTCCGTGAGGGTGGCGGGGGACGTGTGCGGAATGGTCATCCGCTCCGCGCGCGGCAAAAGCTTCCGCGTTCAACCAGCGCCGCACATCGGGAATTTTTCGATCCGGATCGTAGATCCCGGCATCGAGAAGCGCCCCGGCCGTGGCTTCGCCTTTCGCGGCGTCGAGCAAAACCGCGCCCGGATTGAGTTTTTTCAGGCGCGCACGAAGATCCCGCAGGGCACCGCTGCCCGCCGTCAGAAGATCGGTCTTGCTGAGGACGAGCCGGTCGGCCATGGCCGCCTGCTTCACCGCCTCCTCATGCGCGTCGAGGGTCGCGTTTCCATTTACCGTATCGACCAAGGTGACGACGCCGTCGACGCGGAACCGAAGCATGAGATAGGGATGCGCCATGACCGTGTGCAGAACCGGCGCCGGGTCGGCAAGGCCTGTCGTTTCGATCATGACCCTTTGAAACGGCGCGATCCGGCCATTGTCGCGGCGGCGTAAAATATCTTCCAGGGTCGCAATGAGATCGCCGCGAATCGAGCAGCACAAACAGCCCGACGTCATCACCAGCATGTCGCCGTCCAGTCGCTCGACGAGGAGATGATCGAGGCCGATTTCACCGAATTCGTTGACGATGACCAAGGTGCGGGCGAGCGCCGGATCGCGCAGCAGGGCGTTCAAGAGACTCGTCTTGCCGGCCCCAAGAAAACCGGTGACGACGGTCAGCGGGAAAGGCGCGGGCGGCCTTTTTTGCCGCGGAGTCATCGGCGGCGGCACGGCTGGCAAGACATGATCAAAAGCTCATCGCGTCGCGTGCTTCTCCGGTGTCTTGCTCTTCGGCTTGCCGTCATGCGCCATGGCTTTCGCCCGGAAATGTGCGGCGGGGTGCGCCTTTTTGGCGAATTTTGCCGCGATTTTCGAATGTTTGTGGACGTTCGCCTTGGCGAAGCTGGCTTTCCTTCCGAGGGCTTTGCCATGCGCTTTTTTTGATGCCTTATGTGATGCCTTATGTGATATTTTTTTTGTCGTCTCGCGGGCAACCGGCAGGTCCGTGCCGCCGGTTTCGCTGCGCGCCAGGCGACGCGGGGGGAGGACATCGGGCGTCGCGGCGCTTTTGGCTTGCTTGACCTCGCCCTTCATCGGCAGCGCTCCGGCATCGGGGGGGAGCGGCGTGATTTCGAGCGCCGTCCCCGGCGTGGCGGGGGCATAGGCGCTGACGGTGCTGGGCGGTTGCGCAGTGCCGACCGGCGAATGGGCCGGCCGTGCTTGCGCGATGAGTCCCGCATAGCCCTCGGGCGCCCCGACATAGACAGGGACGGGATCGAACGCCGGACTCGGCACCGTGGTTATTCGCGGCGCCATCGGCCAGGGCCAGGCAAGGGCCTCTGTTGCCGCTGGATCAAAATGCGGGGACCCCGCGGGGGCTCTGGCCTTGGCGGCGAGCAGCGGCGCCATCAGCCGGGCGAGTTCCGTGTTAAATTGCGCCACCGCCTTGCCGCGTTTGCGGCAGATCGTTTGATGCATGTCGGGTGCCGCCGCCGGGCTATTCGTCGATGTCTGCGCCGCAAGGTCCGCGAGCGACTTTGACGGCCGGTCTATTCCGGCAAAGCCGCGATCGAACAAGGCCGCGGCCATGATCGTGCGGCTGCGCAGATCGGGCGCGCCCAAAATCACGACAATGAGCTTGCGGCCGTCCCGGCTCGCGCTCGCGACGAGATTGAACCCGGCGGCGCAGGTAAACCCGGTTTTCATGCCGTCGGCGCCCGGATAGCGGCCGAGCAGCTTGTTGTGGTTCCGGATGATTTGGTCGCCGAGCCGCAAGGCGCCGATGTCGAAGAGATTCGCCTGCTCGGGAAAGGTCAAATAAAGCGCGCGCGCGAGGATCGCGAGGTCGCGCGCCGAGGTGACATGCTCCGGGTCCGGCAGGCCGTTCGGATTGACGAAATGGGATTGGGTGAGGCCGAGTTTGCGCGCCGCGTCGTTCATATCGTCGGCGAAAGCCTCGACCGAGCCCGAAACCCCCTCCGCGACGACGACGGCGATGTCGTTCGCCGATTTCACCATCAGCATCTTTAGGGCATTGTCGAGCGTCACCAGCGAGCCCGGCCGGAAGCCCATCTTGGACGGCGGCATCGACGCCGCGCGCGCCGAGACAACAAGCGGCGTGTCGAGCGCGATGCGATGATCGCGCACCGCGCTCAGAGCCACATAAACCGTCATCAGTTTCGTCAGGGAGGCCGGATACCAGGGCTCTGTCGCATGATCCTCGTAGAGGATCGCGCCGGAAGGCATTTCGATCACCAGCGCGGGGCTGGCGAAGGCATGGCTTGCCCAAAAGCCGAGGAGGGCCACGAGGCAACCGAGACGGCGCAGGGAAGATTGACGCATCCCGGCACGATCCGGATTGGATCTTGCCGGGCAATGGCTTTGGCTTATTGGGTTCATGTCCTGTTTCCGGCCGAATCGAGGCAACCGCAGCGGGAAACCTGACACCCGGCCCCGCTCCGCGCAAGCGTAATTGGAGGATGCCAGGGCAAAGCTACAAAAGCAACGCGGCGAAGGTAGGGCGGGGACGGCGGATTTTGACCCATCTCAAGCGTTCGGCGGGTCCGGCTTGCTGAACTCGTCAAGAAGGACACAGCGCCCGCGATCGGGGGAAGAACAGAAGCGGGCGGCACCGCGCATGGCAACGCGGCCCGTGCCAATCCCTAACGGTTGAGTTCAGCGGCCGCCGGAGGCTGTCCGCTGGAACAGCGGGTTGCCGCCGCCGCCGCCACCATACCGGGAGGGCATTTAAGGTTCATCTTTGAAGTTGGTCTTGCCTCAAAATGATGGCCCCGCGACGGCCTTAACTCGATTCCAAACATCATCCGGGATAGTGTTACGCCAAACGGCACCGAGCATTTTCTTGAAAACAGGATCGCTCTGCGTCATTTCCTCAATACGATCTATGAGCCTTTCTCCGTGATATCTGAGTAAGTCTTCGAGAGGGCCAGCCGCAATGTTGGCTAACATCTGGTCAGTCGTGTCGAGTTTCCACATTTTTTGGAGAAAATGCCATGCGGTCTCTGGATCATTACGAACAAGTTCATGCAATTTTTCATACGCAGAAAAAAGATGACTTCGTTCTCTTTCATTATTTGGAAGGTAGTGGAGTTTGATCCACATGTCCGGAATGTCATCGTTTGAAATGTCCATGCCTAACCCTTAGATACCGGTGTCGGTATGGTGGCCCATTTCCATGCGTCGGGATCATAGCCGCTGCAGCCTTGAGGATCGTGTCCCTTGGCGTGGGTGTAACTGGCGCGGGATGATCACCGCGTTCACCGGCCAGGGCCGGGTTGGTCAGGCGGTCACGGCGGACAGTCTGACGATTGCATCATCGCTCAAAGGGGCGATGGTTTCCAGGGTCATGTAACGGGAGCGCTGCACGGCCCATTCGTCGTTTTGCTCCAAGAGGATGGCGCCTATCAGCCGGGTGATCGCCTCCTCGTTGGGGAAGATGCCGACGACCTCGGTGCGCCGTTTGACCTCGCCGTTCAGCCGCTCCAGGCCGTTCGTCGAATAGATTTTCTGCCAGTGATCCTTGGGAAAGGTCATGGAGGCGAGAACGTCGGCCTCGGCTTCGTCCATGAAGGCGGCGAGCTTGGGCAATTTGGGGCGCAACTGATCAGCGACCTTGCGCCACTGGGCCTTGGCGGCTTCCGCATTATCCTGGACGAAAGCGGTGGCGATGAAGGCGGAGACGACGCGCCGCCCGCTTTTTCCGGCGCGGGCGAGCGCGTTGCGCATGAAGTGAACGCGGCAGCGTTGCCAACTCGCGTTCGTCAGCTTGGAGACGGCGGCTTTGATGCCTTCATGCGCGTCAGAGATGACAAGCTTGACGCCGCGCAGGCCGCGCCGCCGCAGCTTGCGCAAGAACTCGGTCCAGAAGGTCTCGGCCTCCGAGAGGCCGATGTCCATGCCCAGAACCTCGCGCCGTCCGTCCGAGTTGACACCCACGGCGATGATGACCGCCACCGAGACGATGCGACCGTTCTGGCGGACTTTGACATAGGTGGCGTCGATCCACAGATAGGGCCAGTCGCCTTCGATAGGCCGGTCGAGAAAGGCCCTCACCCGATCGTCGATCTCCTCGCACAGCCGGCTGACCTGGCTCTTGGAAACGCCCGCGCCGCCCATGGCCTTCACGAGATCGTCGACCGAGCGGGTCGAGACGCCCTGGACGTAAGCCTCCTGAATGACGGCGGTCAGCGCCTTCTCGGCCAGGCGGCGCGGTTCGAGGAAGCTGGGAAAATAGGAGCCCTTGCGCAGCCTTGGAATGCGCAGCTCCACGGCGCCGGCGCGCGTCTCCCCATCGCGGTCGCGATAGCCGTTGCGTTGAACGAGCCGCTCCGGCGAACGCTCGCCGTGGGCGGCGCCGGTCTTGGCGCCAACCTCCAGCTCCATCAGCCGCTCGGCCGCGAAGCCGATCATCTCGCGCAAAATATCGGCGCCGGGGGTCTTCTCCACCAGCGCGCGAAGGTTCATCATCTCGTTGGTCATCGGTCGTTTCCTCGGTTGCGTTGCGAATCGCAAACCGACCCTACCGGAGAATCGCCGATGACCGCCGCAAGCCGCTCGCTCGGCTCACGGCGCCATGAAAAGCGCGCTTCGCGAGCGGCTTGCTCCCGAGCTGCTACACCACCTCTGGGGACACGACCCCCTTAAGTGGCAGCCTGATTTAATAACCTACGCAATCTGGTTTGTTCATTTTGGAATTTTTCTTGATGGCCACCAACGGACATTTTGCCAGTTGGTGGCAAATTCAATGGGTTGTAGAGTATATTGTTATATTGAACGTTTAGATCAGCAGTTACTGCATTAATCTCCTGTATTAGTTACTGGCAGTTATTATCGGGCTTACATTGTTGAGGCGATCCTGTATCCGGGATCGGCAATACCGGGTCGATAGTAGTTGAGCCCGGAGGGGCCATCTCCGTCGGCAGAGTCCATGGCGCATCCCATGGAATAACAACTTCTTGCAGCCCCCGCGGATCAATGCGCGTGAGCGGATTACTTCCGGCTTACGCATAGGTGTTGATCCCGCCCGCCAGCTCGATCGGGTCGCTTTCGAGATAGCGGCCCGTCCTTGGGTCGTAGTCGCGGAAATAATTGTAATGCAGGTAGGTCGCCTGGTCAAAGAATTGCCCCGGAAAGCGGAGCTCGTAGGCGAAGGCGCCCATTGGGGCGCCATTGCCAAGGGGGTCACGATTCCACTGCGACGCGAACGAGACGAAACACGAAAAAGGTTCGCCAGGACAGCTGCCTTCAACGGCCCCAATCCGAGAAGGCTCTAAATCAGCCGCAATCCCTTCAGGCTCGCGTGGCCGTGCTTGCCGATGATCAAATGATCATGCACGGCAACTTTTAGGGGCTTGCCCACCGCGATGATCTGATGGGTGAGGTGGATGTCGCCGGTCGAAGGCTGCGGATCACCCGATGGATGATTGTGCACGAGGACAATCGCCGACGCGCCGAGCTCGAGGGCGCGGCGCATGATCTCCCGGGGATAGACCGGGGCATGGTCGACCGTGCCGACCCCTTGAACCTCGTCGGCGATCAAATGATTCTTCTTGTCGAGAAATAGCACGCGAAATTCCTCGTGGTCGAGGAAGGCCATCGCCGTGCGGCAATAGTCGACAACGGCGGAAAAACTCGACAGCGAGACCCGCTTTTCGATCGCGGATTTGGCGAGACGCTTGGCCGCCGCCTCGACAATCTTCAGTTCGACGATCGCGGCGTCGCCCAGCGCCTCGATTTCGCGCAGACGCTCGGGGCGCGCCGACACAACCTCGGCGAACGAGCCGAAGCGGGCGATGAGAGCCTTGGCGAGAGGCTTGACGTCGCGCCGCGGCATGGCGCGGAAGAGAATGAGCTCGAGCAGTTCATACTCGCCCAAGGCATCGGCGCCGCCTTTGCGGAAACGGTCACGCAACCGCTCCCGGTGGCCGAGATAATGCGGTGGCTCGGCGGCGGGGGCCGTTTCCCCTTTCGTCATGCGCCGATCAACCCGGCGCCGTGGTAGGGGGGACGATGCAGACCCATCGGCGAAAGTGTGAATGCCTCATAGCCGGTCTCGGTCACGCCGATCGAATGTTCGAATTGCGCCGACAGGGAGCGGTCGCGGGTCACCGCGGTCCAGCCGTCGGACAGGATTTTTACGTGCGGACGGCCGAGATTGATCATCGGCTCGATGGTGAATAACATGCCGGGTTTGAGCAGCATGCCCTCGCCGCGCCGGCCGTAATGGAGAATGTTGGGTTCGTCGTGAAACAGGCGGCCCAAGCCATGGCCGCAAAAGTCGCGCACGACGGAACAGCGTTCGGCCTCGGCGTATGCCTGGATCGCGGCGCCGATATCGCCGGTCGTCGCGCCCGGGCGCACGGCGGCCATGCCGCGCATCAGCGCCTCGTAGGTCACTTCGACGAGGCGCTGCGCCCGGCGGGGAACCTCTCCGACTAAGTACATGCGGCTCGAATCGCCGTGCCAGCCATCGAGGATCAAGGTCACGTCGATATTGACGATATCGCCTTCCCTGAGCGGTTTGGCGTCGGGTATTCCGTGGCAAACCACATGGTTGATCGAGGTGCAGATCGATTTGCGGTAACCGCGATAGTCGAGCGGCGCCGGGTAGGCGTCATGCGCCATCGCGAAATCGAAGACGAGCGTGTCGAGAGCCTCGGTGGTGGTGCCGGGCCGCACGTGTCCGGTCAGAAGGTCGAGCGCCTCGGCGGCAAGCTGCCCGGCCCGGCGCATTCCGGCGAACGCCTCCGGCCCATGCAATTTGATGTGGCCGGCCTTGCGGCCCGCGACGTCCACGGAGCTAACAAACGTCATCGTTTCCGGTCTCGCGCGGCTTCCCCGCCTGGCTTATCGGTTAATTTAAGCCATTGTCGCGCCGAGGCAAGGTTGCGTGCGGAGCCGCCCCAAGATAGATGCGGCGCCGCCAAGGGAATAGGGTGAAGGAATCATTCCTCGACCAGGCTTGCGAGGAAGTCGCCGTCCGATGCGGCGGCTTTACGCTTGAGACGCATGGCACCAACTGACGGAGGACGCGCTTTCCGTCAGGTCTTGTTCTCCGGCTTGCTGAACAGAAACGGCGCGACATCGCCGACCCTTGGCGCCTTTCCGCTCCCAAATGGCAGCGGCCGGCAGACCGCCATGGCGGAAAGCCCGACGCGCGCGGTCAAAAGGCCGTTTAGCACGCCTTCGCCGAGACGCGCCGACAATTTCGCGGCGATCCCGTGGCCGACGAATTGTTGGACGAGGCTGTCGCCGACCGCCATGCCCCCCGTGATCGCGATATGCGCGGCAATCGAGCGAAACAGCTTGAGAAAGCCGAGCAAGCCCGGCCGCCCGCCATAGATCACCGCGATGCGCCGGATGAGCCTTATCGCCTGCGCCCCGACGAAGACGACGTCGATGATCGCGCGCGGCGCAAGCGCCGTCACCATGGACACGCGCTTTGCCGCGCTTGCGATTTCGCGCCGCACTTCCAAGTCGAGCGGCTCGACAAGCGTGCGCTCGGCGATGTCGATGAGATCGCGCCCGTCGACGATGTCACGCGCGACCTTGCGCAATTGAGCGCGCGTGCGAGCTGTATCGGGCCTTGTGGAATAGAGCGCGGAAAGTTCCCTGACGAGGTGCCGTGCCTCTTTGAAATCGTCCTTTTCCCGCGCACGGGCGAGCCCGATATGAAGTTCCGCGATATGGCGCTGGCGCAGGACCCCGCCAATTTCCCGCGTAGCGAGAACGAAAAGCGCGGTTCCGGCGGCGCCCGCAAGCGCAAGACCAACGACGCCGAAGGCTGGCGACCAAGCGAAAAGATCGTCGATGAGCCGGGTCAGCCAAAGCCCGAAACCGAGCGAAACGAGGCCGCCCGCGGCCGACCAGAAGAGCCCGCCCCAGGACAAGAGCGAGCGGGCCACGACGCCTTGTTTCTGCGCCGCCTCGACCGCTTCTTCGCCCGCATCACGGCCGGCCAGAAAAGCCTCGGCCTCGGCCTCGTAGGGATCGACCGTGGTTTCGATCACCACGGCCTCTTTCGGGGCCGCGGCGCCGGGCTCTGGGGCCGGCGCGCCGAGACGGAACGCGCGCGGGCGGGGTTTTGGTTCAACGGCCACGCAAGACCTCGTTCATCCCTTGCCGCGGCGCTTCGCGATCACCGGGAGTTGGCAAAAGTCTTGTCTGGTCAATCATCAAAACAAGCCGTTGTCGAGGACATTAGCCGAGCCGGTCGCCGAGGAGGAACTGGAGCGCGCGGTCGAGCCGTATATGGGGCGGCGGCAGCGGGGTGCCATCCTCGCCCCGGACAGCGACGGGCGGACGGAAACGGACGAAGCGGTAGTCGATTTCATTGGGCTCGATGCGCGGAGCGTCGCGAAACACCGCATCGGGGTCGATGGGGAGTTCGCCGGGATAAATCGCCGCCTCCGCCTGTCCATCGAAAATCTCGTCGCCGATCCGCTCGCCTTCGAGTGGCGTGCCGATGACGGCTTCAAGCGTGGGCTCATCGGGGGCGCCGACCATGCCCTCGCGCGTTGCCCTGACCGCCGAGAGCGCGATGACATCGACCTCGGCGCCGACTGTCTCGACGCGGGCGATGGCTCTTTTGGTGAGGTGCCGCAAAATCGCCTCGAGCCGGTCGTGGCTCGTGTGGTGCAAATGATCGGCCTTTGCCGCCGCGAACAGAATCTTGTCGATCTTCGGCCGGAACAAGGCCGACAATAGATTGCCGCGCCCCACGCGAAACGCGGCGAGAACGTCGGTGAGGGCGGTTTCGAGGTCACGCATCGCGGCCGGCCCCGCGTTCAATGCGGCGAGCGCGTCGACGAGGACGATCTGGCGGTCGAGCCTTGCGAAATGATCGCGAAAAAACGGTGTGACGACATGCGCCTTATAGGCCTCGTAGCGCCGTTCCATCATCGTCGCGAACGAGCCCGGCGGATAGATTTGGCCTTCCTCGACGGCGAGCGGCACGAAAGTAAGAGCAGGAGAGCCGTCAAGATCGCCCGGCATCAGAAAACGGCCCGGCGGCAGGCTCGAAAAGTGATTTTCGTCGGCACGGCAGGCGCGCAGATAATTGGTGAAGAGTTCGGCCTCCCGGCGCACCTGCTCTTCGTCGGCCTTGGCGCGCGGGTCGGTGCCGGCGGCAAGCGCGCGCCATTTCGCCGCGAGCGGCGCCCTTGCAGCGCCTGCCGAGGCACTGAAGGCTTCGCGCGACCATTGCCCAAAGGATTTGCCAAGCAGCGGCAAATCGAGCAGCCATTCGCCGGGATAATCGACGATGTCGATGGTAAGCGATTGGTGTCCCGGCCGCCGGCCGATTTTTTGGTCGAAAACAAGGCACAGCCGCAGCTCGGAAATACGCCTTGTCGATTGCGGCCAATGGCGTTCCCCGGGACGGCCCTTGGGACCGGTCAGAGCGGCAATGTGATCCTCATAGGCGAAGCGGGGCACGGCATCGTCGGGTTGCGGCTCGAGCATGCCGCTGATGAGCCGTCCCTCGGCGTGAACCCGGAACACGGGCAAGGGATTTTTCCTCCCGCGCGAGGCCGGGCTTACCGCCTTGGTCAGATGCTCGATAAGCGCGGTGATGAAGATCGTCTTGCCCGCCCGCGACAGTCCGGTGACGCCGAGGCGAACATGCGGGCCCGTCGTCAGCTCGATCAGGGACTGCGCCGCGGCGCGGGCTTCGAACAGGAGGTTGGTGATCAGCGACAAAACAAGCTGGCTTTCCAGAGTATTTCGTGGCGGCGGGGGGCCAGGGAACGGATGGGAAAAACGGGTAAGGCAAATGAACCCTGAAGTGTAGCCGGGTCACGCGGTTTCGTCATGTTCGGCGCAAAAAAATCATTTGCCGGGGCGCGGGGCCTCGCCGGAGGCCCCATGCCAGGAATAGCCGGGGTTCCCGCCGCCGGGTTTTGCGGGACCGGCCTGTCGATCGCGGCGGCGCCGTTCTCTTTCTACGGCGAAGCACGGTTATCCGCCGGCAAGCTGGAAAAATTCACGAAACGATCCAGTCGGCCGCCACCAGCGGCCGCCTCGCTCCATTCGCCGCAAGAGAAGTCGATCACTGCTAGGCAAGGCGCCGGGAAATGGCGGGGCACGGCGCTTTCCCCGCCGCGCGCGAGAAAACGCGCGAACTCGCCGAGGCCCGGATGATGCCCGACGATCAGAAGGGTTTTTACCGAGGCGGGCGTTCGGGCAAGAAGATCCCGCAGGGTGTCAACGCCGGCGTTGTAGAGCGAAGCTTCGCGTTCGCAGGCCGGCTTTTGCGGCAATTCACGCAAAATCATGTCGAGTGTATCGCACGCGCGCCGTGCCGGCGAAACAAGGGCGAGATCGAAAACGAGACCGGATGCGCGAAAATAGGCACCCATGCGCGCCGCGTCGGCGCGGCCTTGCGCCGTCAGCCGCCTTTCGGGGTCGCCTTCGGTCGCGGGAGCACCGGCTTCGGCATGGCGAACAAGGAGGAGCAGGCTCAACTGTTTCCTTGCGCCTCGGCGACCGAAACCGCAGTCATATTGATGATGCCGCGCGCCGTCACCGAAGGCGTCAGGATATGGGCGGGCTTGGCGGCGCCGATCAGGATCGGGCCGACCGGCAGGGTGTCGGCCATGATCATCGTCATCGTATAGGCAATATTGGCGGCATCGAGATTGGGCATGACGAGAACGTTCGCCTCGCCTTTCAGACGCGAGGATGGCAACACGAGGTCGCGCATCGCCTGCGACAAAGCGGTATTGGCCTGCATCTCGCCATCGGCTTCGAGATCTGGGGCGCGCCGGCGAAGGATTTCGAGCGCATCGCGCATCTTGCGGGCCGAAGGCGTGTCATCCGAACCGAAATCCGAATGCGACACAAGGGCGATTTTCGGCTCGATCCCAAACCGGCGGACGTGGCCCGCGCACAGCAGCGCCATTTCCGCGATCTCAGGGGCGGTTGGATCGCGCCGGACATGCGTGTCGGCGATAAAAAAGGCGCCTTTATTGGTGATCATCAAGCACATCGCGGAAAGATCGGTCGCGCCGGGAACGAGCCCGATAATGTCCTTGATGTAGCGCAACCGCGGATTGAAGCGCCCGTCGAGGCCGCAAATCATGGCGTCGGCGTCGCCACGCTTCACCGCGATCGCCGCGATCACCGTCGAATTGGTCCGCACCAAGGTCCGCGCGGCCTTGGGCGTGATCCCGCGCCGTCCCGCTGCATCGAGATAGGCCGCGACATAATCGCGATAGCGCGGATCGTCATTTGGATCGACAAGCTCGAAATCATGTCCAGGCCGCACCGCCAGGCCGAATCGCTCGATACGGGTCTCGATCACTTCCGGACGGCCGATGAGAATAGGTTTGGCGATCCCTTCCTCGACGACGGTTTGGGTCGCGCGCAGCACCCGTTCATCCTCGCCTTCCGCGTAAATCACGCGCTTGGGGCAAGCTTTGGCGGCCTGTATCACGGGCTTCATGACAAAGCCGGAACGGAACACAAAGCGGGACAATGTCTCTTCATAAAGGGCAAAATCGGCGATCGGCCTTTTCGCGACGCCCGTGTCCATCGCCGCCTTGGCGACCGCCGGCGCGATGCGCAGGATCAAGCGCGGATCGAAGGCCGCCGGAATAAGACTGTCCTTGCCATAATGCCGCGCCTTGCCGCCGTAGGCCCTGGCGACCACGTCGGACGGCGGCTCATGGGCCAGCTGCGCGATCGCGCGCGTCGCGGCGAGCTTCATTGCCTCGTTAATGGCCGTGGCGGCAACATCGAGAGCGCCGCGAAAAATGTAGGGAAAGCAAAGCACGTTGTTGACTTGATTTGGAAAATCGGAACGACCGGTGCAAATCAGGGCGTCCGGTCGCGCCGCGAGTGCCACACCTGGCTCGATTTCGGGAGTGGGGTTGGCGAGCGCCATGATCAGCGGCCGTTCGCCCATCTCCTTCGCCATCTCCGGCGTCAAGACGCCTCCCGCCGAAAGCCCGAGAAAAATATCGGCGCCGCCGATGACATCCTTGAGCGCGCGCGCATCGGTATCCTGGGCATAAATCTCAACGTAACTATTCATCAACGCCTTGCGGCCGCGATACACCACACCTTCGATATCGGTGACAAAAATGTTCTCGCGCTTGGCGCCGAGAACGACCAAGAAATCAAGGCAGGCAAGCGCGGCCGCGCCGGCGCCCGATGTCACGATCTTGACGCCGCCAATTGTTTTACCGGTGAATTCCATGGCGTTGAGGACCGCCGCGCCGACGATGATCGCGGTGCCGTGCTGATCGTCGTGAAACACCGGAATCGCCATGCGTTCGCGCAGCTTGCGCTCGACCTCGAAACATTGCGGCGCCTTGATGTCCTCGAGATTGATGCCGCTAAACGTTGGCTCCAGCGCGGCGATGATGTCCACCAGCCTGCCGGCATCGGTCTCCGCGATCTCGATGTCGAACACATCGATCCCCGCGAATTTCTTGAAAAGAACCGCCTTGCCTTCCATCACCGGTTTGCCCGCGAGGGGACCTATGTCGCCAAGTCCCAAGACCGCGGTGCCATTGGTGACCACCGCGACGAGATTTTGCCGTATCGTGAGTTCGGCCGCCGCGCGGGGATCGACGGCGATCGCGAGGCATGCCGCGGCGACGCCGGGCGAATAGGCAAGCGACAGGTCATGCTGCGTGCCAAGCGGCTTGGTTGCCACGATCTCGAGCTTGCCGGGGCGCGGCGAACGATGGTAGAGGAGCGCGCTCGAGGCCAAATCGGGACTGACGGAATCGGCCATCAACCTGCTTTCTATCTGAACATAGGCCACGACATAACCGCAGCCTGCGCCGATGTCCACCATGGCGATCAAAGCGTCCGGCGAGCGTTGCCGATCTTCAAATGCGTTGCGTCCGCGCCAAAACGCGCGGAGGATTGGCGCAAGGCCGCCACCGGATGCAAGACGAACGCATCACACAAAGACCGGTCATGGCCGCCTCCGCCGCAAGCCGTGTTGAGATCGCGCGTGACGTGGCGAGCCTCAGGGCGCGGCTCGCGGAGTGGCGGCGCGCGGGCGAGACGATCGGGCTTGTGCCGACCATGGGCGCGCTTCATGCCGGACATATTTCCCTTGTCCACGAAGCGAAAAAACACGCGCGCCGTGTGGTGATGTCGATTTTCGTCAATCCGGCACAATTTGCGCCGTCGGAGGATTTTTGTTCTTATCCGCGCTCTTTCGAGGCTGACGCGGCTTCGTTCGCGGCGGCGGAAGGCGACCTGATCTTCGCGCCAAGCGTCGAGGCCATGTACGGCGAGGGTTTTGCCACAACGATCAGCTTGGCGGGTCCCGCGGCCGTGGGCCTCGAGGATCGTTTCCGGCCGGCCCATTTTGCGGGCGTCGCAACCATCGTGGCGAAGCTCCTCAACCAGTGCCGTCCCGATGTCGCGATCTTTGGCGAAAAGGATTATCAGCAGCTCAAGGCCGTGACGCGGATGGCGCGCGATCTCGATTTCGAGGCCGAAATTCTGGGCGTGCCCACGGTGCGCGACACGGATGGCCTCGCGCTGTCGTCGCGCAATATCTTTTTGTCGGCAAAGGAGCGCACGCTTGCGCCATGCCTTCATGCGGCGCTTCGCCGGTGCGCCGATGACATCAGCGCGGGAATTGCCATTGAGGCCGCGCTCGATACTGCCCGCGCCGCTCTCGCGACGGCGGGGTTCGTCACGGATTATATCGAAGCCCGCCATGCCGAAACCCTTTGCCCCATCGCGTCGCGCGGCGAGGGACCAATCCGGCTTCTCGCCGCCGCAAAACTCGGCAAGACGCGGCTCATCGATAATATCGCCGTTTAGCGCGGCAACGTGGTAGCCAACCGAAGGCGCCTTTTTCTCCGCAAACGGCAAAATTTGTGGCAAGCCTGAGCCCGCCTCCCACCGGTCCTTCAGGAGCAACCATGCTTCACTTGCTCCGTTCCCTCGCCCCCAGTCAGCGCCGCTCGGTCATTGCGAGCTACCTCGCCTGGACGCTGGACGCTTTCGATTTCTTCATCCTTGTCTTTGTGCTCAAGGATGTGGCGCAAGAATTCCACACCGGCGTCGAGACGGTCACCTACGCGATTTTCCTCACCCTAGCGGCAAGACCCGTTGGGGCTCTGCTGTTCGGTCTCGCCGCGGACCGCTACGGCCGCCGGCCGGTGCTTATGATCGATATTCTGCTTTTTTCGATGCTCGAATTTGCGTCCGGCTTGGCTCCGAGCCTCACCATATTCCTGACCCTGCGGCTGGCTTTCGGCGTGGCCATGGGCGGCGTATGGGGCGTCGGCGCGGCGCTCGCGATGGAAACCATTCCACCCCAAACGCGAGGTGTGGTCTCAGGCGTACTCCAGACCGGCTATCCGAGCGGCTATCTGCTCGCCGCGATCACCTATTTCGCACTTTATGGACTAATCGGCTGGCGCGGCATGTTCATGATCGGCGTCGTGCCGGCGCTGCTGCTCGTTTTATATATTCGCGGCAAGGTCGAGGAATCGCCTGCCTTTTTGGCGCGCGACCACGCAAAACACGGCGCTGGTCTCGTCAATATGCTGCGCGACAACGCGGGACGGTTCCTCTATGTCGTAATGCTCATGACCGCACTCAACTTGCTGGCCCATGGGGCGCAGGACCTCTACCCGGCGTTCCTGCAACTCCAACGTCATTTCTCGCAGCATACGGTCGGCCTCATCGCGATCGTCTATAATGTCGGCGCGATCCTCGGCGGACTTTCGTTTGGCGCGCTGTCGCAACGTATCGGCCGCCGCCGGGCGATTGCGCTCGCGGCGCTTCTCGCTCTCCCGCTCATTCCGGTTTGGGCTTATGGCGCGGGCCCGGTTACGCTCGCGGTTGGCGCTTTCCTCATGCAGTTCGCCGTTCAGGGAGCCTGGGGCGTCGTCCCGGCGCACCTCAACGAGCTTTCCCCCGAAGGCATACGCGGGACGTTTCCGGGCTTCGCCTATCAGATTGGCAATTTGCTGGCCTCGCCGATCGCCACTCTGCAAGCGGGCATCGCGGAAGCCAACGGCGGAAACTACGCTTTCGCCCTAGCGACAGTCGCCACGATTGTCGCCGTGACCGTTGCGGTCCTCGCCATTTTCGGGATCGAAGCGCACGGCGTCAAATTCGCCGGCGCCCGGGTCGATCCAGACGGCGGCTCGCCGCAGCCATGACGAGCGAGACAAAGATCGTCCGGGTGACGATCGGCGGCTATGTCCAAGGCGTCGGCTACCGCGCCTGGATGGAAATGGAAGCCCGCGCGGCCGGCGTTAGGGGTTGGGTGCGGAACCGCCTGAACGGCGATGTCGAGGTTCTCCTCGCCGGTCCGCCGGACGCCGTCGAGGCGCTCTGCGCGGCATGCTGGCGTGGTCCCGCGCAGGCGCGCGTCGACAAGGTGGAGGTCGTGGAAGCGGACCCGGCGGCGCTCGGGCCCGGTGCAAGCTTTCGCCAGATCGCCACGCGTTAGGTAGATCGCCACTGCGGACTCTTCGAAAACGGCCGTGCGGAAAATCATTCTTATCCACGCTTCGTATCTCGGCGCGCCTTGCGCGCCTGCATTTGCGCAAACCGGCAATCGTACCAAGATGTTTCACGTGAAACATTTTGGTACGATTGATGGTAATGTCTTAGTTTGAATTTCGGCTTTCGACCCAAAGCAGAAGTCCGATCTATGGCCGCTGTGCGCCAACTGCGGACTCGCGGAAGCAGGAACCATCTGTGCCGGTTCGGCGTTCATCTGACAAATTCCGGCTAACGTGCTACGAAGCGGCGGGGCATATGCTCATTTCCGCAGCCGTGGGGCGCATATGTGCACATCCTTAAATCAATTGATGAGAATTGCGCTTTTGTTGACCGCCATTGACGCGGCATTGGTCCTCTTTCCGGTGACGGCTCATGCGGGCTCCGGCTTCCGCAGAGCGATTGACGCGGGTGTGGCCGGAGCCAAGAAGGTCGCCGTCCTCGTCAACATCGACAAAACAAATCAACAAATGACAGTTTCTTTGGATGGGGTAGAAAAATATCAATGGCGGGTATCAACTGGCCGAGCAGGATATTCAACTCCATCGGGAACTTATACTGCCACCTCTATGAACAAAATTTGGTATAGCAAACAGTGGGACAACGCCCCCATGCCCCATTCCATTTTCTTTATGAAAGACGGTCATGCCATCCACGGCAGCTTCGACGTAAAGAATCTTGGCAAACCCGTCTCGCATGGCTGCGTGCGTATCTCGCCTAAGAATGCCGCCACACTTTATGAGCTGGTGAAGGAGAATGGCCTGGAGAATACGCAGGTAGTGCTGACCGGCGTTAGCCCGGGCGGCGAGTATGAGGTCGCTAGGGGTCACACAAGTCCGCGCGGGGGTTTTTCCAGGCGCTCATTTGGCGTTCCTTATTACAATGGATCCCAGGGTTACTATGGATCGCCATGGACCTATTCACCTTGGTGAAGGCCAAGCTGTCGCGCTTATAGGAGACGACCTCGGAGGCGTGCGTTGGCGAACAAGCGACAAGGCCGCGTTAGCGGCAAAGTTGGCGCAATGAACTAAACCCCTCGATCTTCAGACACCTCGCGCTGGCTGGTAGGTGTCATCGTAGGGAGTGCGGTAACGGGGCGGGCGCGTCGTGTCTGAAGATCGAGGGGTTAGCGCGGGCTCAATCGCCAAGGCGCTCACAGGGCGCGAACACCAGAGCTCTTCCTCCCAAGCGGGGCAAACTGTGCTAAGCGTCCGGTGCGGCTCAGGGCCAAAGGCCTATCGGCCCGAAGGGAGTGACCAAATGCGTTACGTTCTTGCTGCGATCTTCGTTTGCGCTGTCGGTATGCCCGCGGCGTCCGCTCTGCCAACGGTCGGCCCCTATTCGCTTTCGGTGTTGAAAGGGAACCCAATAGTGCAGGTAGTGAGGCGCAATCGCCCGCACTCTCATCGTGACAGGCGCAGTGGGGACGGCATCCGTCATCGTCACAGTCGCAGTGGCAACGGCATCCACCCTTTGGTCGGAAGCGGTGACTACTAAATCGGAAGGCGGCTCCGGTAGCGGATGACTGCGGCATCGCGGACGACCGCTTCGAGTCGTTCATTGACGTTCCGACCAACTTCGGTGAAGGGCCACTATGGGTCATATTTGGCTGTGAGACGTAACGCAGAAGGTCTGCCTGCCACCCATTGCTGAGATTCAAACTGATGAGACACTACCCGATCCGCGGTCCGGAAAACACCGGACTTGGTGTGATCCGCTAGTCCAACGGCGACGCATCGGCACCCTCGCCGGGGTCCGGCTCCTCGCTGGTTGTTCGATCTTGTCCGTCTTTCGCGGCCGCCACGAGCGGCATGGCCCGGCCCCAGCCGCGCTTCGGCGCGGGCGACCAGGGACGGTCTTCGTCCGCCGCGCGGGCCGCGCGCATGTGCACCACGCCGTCCTTGCCAAAAGCAAGCGTGAGCGCGCCGGTTTGCTTGAGCTTTTCGCGGTCGATCACGATGGCGGCGGCGCAGCCCAAGGGCGCGAAACGCGGGGTGACGATAATATCCGCGCGGGCGCAATCCTCGGCGAAAGCTTGCCTGTCGAGATCGAGGGCGACCGTCCGCCCGGAGGCGAGATGGCCGACGCACCCGAGCTTGTCGCAATTTGCCTTTGTCAGAGCCTCGGAGGGCAGGCGTCCGTCGGCGTCGGCGCGCAGCCATTGCTCGGCCGAAAACGCATTCCGGCCGCGGCCGATCACCGCGAGCCTTCCATCGGCCGCGCGGAACGCCACGGCGTCGCCCGCGGGCGCCACCACCATGTCGAACGAAGGTCCCGCCGCCGCGCCGAGGAGGCCGAGCGCGGCAAGCGGAAGCGCCGTCGCGCGCAAAATCGCGGTCCGCCATAGCACGGAAGACAGCACCGCGAGGCTGAGAAAAACAATCGCCCAGGGCGCGAAAGCGGGAAGGTGGATCGTCGCTCCCGGCCAGCTCCCAATGGCTCGCGCGGCCCACATGACGCCGTCGATGCCAAGACCGACGTACTGCCACACCCAGGCATCGAGGCCGAGCGGATAGAACAAGGTGCCGAGAAGCGCGCCCGGCACCGCGAAAATCTCGATGATGGTTAGGGTCAGCGGATTGCCAATCAGCACATAGGGGCTGAGCTCGTGGAAATTATAGGCCATGAACGAAGCCGTGGCCGAGGTCGCGCAGAAGGTCGCAAATAACAGTCCCAAAGGCCCCCGCCGCAGCAGCGGCCTCAAGGTTTCGAGCGCCACGCGCTTGCGCTCGCCGTCGACCGGGCGGGATGCAAGGCGATAGGTTTCCGCGCGGCCTGTCTCAACCGCCCTCATGCGCGCTTCATAGACGGCAATCAGGGCCGCCACCGCCGCGAACGACAGCTGGAAGCTCGCGCCCATGATCGCTTCCGGCTGGATCAGAATGACAAGCGCCGCGGCGATCGCGAGATTGCGCATGGTCAACGCCTGCCGGTCGAGCAGAACCGAAGTTAGCATGATCAAGGTCATGAACAAGGCGCGTTCGGTGCCCACCCGCGAGCCGGTCGCGATATCGTAAAAAAGTGCGCCCGCGATCGCGAAGAGAGCGGCCCATTTCTTGATCGGATAGGAAAGCGCGAGGGTCTGGCTCAAAGCCAAAAGACGGCGCAGGCCAACGAAAAAGATCGCCGCGACAAGCGTCATCTGGATGCCGGAGATCGTGATGATGTGAAAGATCCCGGCCTCGCGGATGACTTCCTTGGCTTCGCCGGACAAGAGGTCGCGCTTACCGGTCACCATCGCCGCCGCGATCGCCCCCAAATCGCCGCCTACGATTTTGTCGATGCGGCGGGCCAGCGCATTGCGGCCGCGATCGATCGCCATCATCGCCGAGGCCGCGAGCCCGGGCGACTCGGGAGAAGGCACAATTTCGACGCGCCCCAGCGCATTGCCGACCGCGCCGATCCGCGCGAACCAGGCGTCGCGCGCGAAATCATAGCCGCCGGGAAGGCTCGCGCGGGCGGGAGGGAGCAGCCTGGCCTTGAGGCGCACATAGGTGCCGGCCTCGAAAGGCGGCGTCCGGCGCATGGACAGGCGAACCCGGAACGGCGTCCGGTCCGGCGCAAGCCCTTCGGCGGAATGAACCCGCAAAAGGAAGCGCGCGCCGTTGCGGCGAAAGTCCATCTCCTCGATGAAGCCTTGGAGCGTGACGATCCTGATCTTGTCGAGGACCGGCGCAGCGACCCGCGTCGTCCTCAACGCCGCCGACAGTTCGCCCGCAAAAACCGCGCAAAAACCGCAAAGGAAAAAAAACGCGAGCCGGTTCGCGCGGGCAAGATAAGCGAGAACGCCGAAAGATACGGCCGCGGGCGCGATAAGCCAAAGCGAAGGTTCGCGATCGGCGTAAAGATAAAGGACGACACCCGTGCCTGCCGCGACCGGCAGCCAAAGAAACGGCCGGCGAAGCGCCACCTCCGTCTCGAAGGCCCGTCCGAAAACCCCCCATAGAGGCGCAAGCTTGACGGCAAAGCCTCCCGCTTTGGCCAAGCGCCGATTGGCGATTGCTGTTTGAAAGATTGCCGCCATGCGCGCATGTTAAAACGCTTTTGTCATTAATGGAATTGCGAAAATATTCATTTGTCATTAGCCAAGCCGTGGGCGAAAAACAGTAGGGGGTTGGGTTGAAGACTGAAGTGGACGCGGTTTTTGGGGCCGGTTGATGAATTGGAGGCGAGGCCGTTCGGTCATGGCGAATGGAGCGGCAAATGACGAGGAAGGCGAGACGGAGGATCGCCGCGGCGCCGAAGGCAAGAATTGCCCTCGAGGCGCCGCGCGGGCAGGCGGCGGTGGCGGACCTGGCGCGCTGTTCGCGGCGTGGCCGTTCCCCGGCTCGCGGCGGATGACGGCGATGCCGCGGGCGCGGGGGCGGGCGATCAACCGCGAACATGCGCGGCGGCGGACGCGGCGGACGGGCATCGCGGCGCCGGGGGGCGGAGCCGCGGACGGAAGCATGATCTTGGCGGCGCGATTGTCGCGGGGAGACTTGCGTCCCAACGGCCGTTACGGAAGCAATTACGGGCGCTCGCACAAGCGGATCGGCGGCGAGTTACCACAATTTGGCGAGGCGACGGCTTTTCTGGAAGCGCTTTAAGGGACGCTGGCGCGCTTGCTGTCGGCCGTTGGCTTTACCTCTAGGCCTGGCACGGGATGGCCGCCCTTGTGGTGAAGCACTTCCTTTAGCCTGTTGCGTTCGAAAATGATGATCACGAAAAACGACACGAAAAGGGGGATCAGCAGGTAGGTAAGCCGGAAGACCAGCAAAGCCGCCAGCACCTGAGTATTTGGCATCTCCGGCATGGCGCTGATGAAGAACCATTCAAATACGCCCAAGCCGCCTGGCGCGCTGGACCAGAGCGCGGCGCCAAACGAGGCGAGGAATACCCCAAGCACGATGAAATAGCCGGGATTGCCGGCTTCCGGCAAAGCGAAATAGATTATTCCCGCGGCTCCGAGGATTTCGAGGGGCGCCGCCAGCAGTTGCCGGGCGGCGATTTCCGGTTTCGGGTATTCCAGCCGGAAACCCCTTATTATTAGGGGCTTAAATCTGAAGATGGAACCGATCACATAGACGGCGACGCCGGTGAGGAAAACCACGCCCACCAACCGGGCGGCCGTTGGATCGGTGAGAAATCGCAAATTTGCCGGCAGCAACCCGCGGAAGCGGCCTAATTGCTCCGGCTCCAGAACGGATATGAGGCCGCCGATTAGGACGGTGCCGAGGAGGAACGTCAACGAAGTGACGGCAACAAGAACCGCGACTTGCGCCGCGCTCAGCCCTTTCGAGTGGTAGGCGCGATAGCGGACAATTCCGCCCGAAAAAACGGTTACGCCAATATTATGCGAGAGGGCGTAGGTCGTAAAGGAGCAGAGCGAGATGAAGACCCAGGAGATATTCTTCACGCCGAGATGGAGCAGCGCGATCCGGTCGTACCATGCCAACGCGGCATAGGCGATGAGCGTCGATAGGCCCGCCAGCAGATAATTTGCGGGCGAAATCGATTTTAGGTAATCCCAGACCTCCGGCCCAACAGCTTCGCCTTCGAACTCCCGGCGGAGAAGCCAGAGCGAAACGGCAACCGCGGCGAGGCCCATCAGCGGCCAGACAAAATCAAGTATGCGCTTCATTGCTCTCCGGAGGGGCATGACTGGCCGCGCCGCGACGCGAGCCACCGCCGCCGTGCCCGGGCGGCATCGGTGCACAATGCGTGCTCCGATAGCAAGGGGTAACTTCAAGGAAACGGCGCGCGGAGCCATAGCCGATGCCTTCGCCTCACATGAGAATAAGCAAGAAAGTTCAGGCTTCAATGGGCGCGAGCGCCGAGCCGGATTTCCGGCCGCTATCCCGCCAGCAGGGTCGTGCCGCCGCCATCGAGAATCCGCCCTTTGCCGGGGCCGGCGAGGGCTTCGTCAAGAAAAAGGCGGGCCTCGTCGAGCTGAGTCGTCAGCTCTTCCGCCGAGCGTTGGAGATTGTCCCGGCGCGCGCGCGCGGCACGCGCGTAAGTAGGGTAGGCAAAATGGGATATATCGGCTATGCCGGCCCGTTGCTCCTCGATTGCGATTTCACGCTCGAGTTCCCGCGCCATCTTGGAAAACTCGGCTATCATCGTTTCGATCTGCGCAACTCGGCGGCGCGTTTCGTCGACCTGGAAGCGCCTGAGACGCGCAAGGCTATCCCGCGACTTCATTTTTTCAACTCCAAGACGCAGGTTGGACCCGAGACAAGGTCTTGAAAAAAGGGCTAGATTTCATCAACAAGGACCTGCTCCAACTCATTGATATAATGCAGATATAACGCGGGTCCTTATCGATCGGATGAACTCTTCCGATCGGGAAATGCGCCAGCCCGGTTCGCCTGCGGGGTTTCCCCGCGCGGTTCAACTCTGCCCCAGTAAAGTTGCCCATTCGTTACCTGTGAGCGAGACGGCGCAAATCTTTCCGAGCCGTGGCCGGCATGTATCATTGTCCCGTGCTTTGATCCGGCGGGTGCGCGGCGGTGGCGCCAACCGCGGTTTCACGAGGTTTTGAACCCGCGAAATCAAAAGCCAACGGTCGCTGTCCTTCGTCGCGCAAGCTTCGTTCGCCAAGATTTGCGGCAAGTGGCGGCGAAACAAATCAACCGCGTGACCGTGGCAAGGCAGGCGACGGCGAGTTTGAACCATCTTTTCGACGGAATGTTTTTGTTAACCAATGCCCGTTAAGGTTACGGAATTCGTAGCGAGCCCCCCTCTCGGGACAACCGGCCTGAACAGCCGCCACGGGGGACTTGAAGCGATTTTGCGCGCCGGCAAGGCGACCGACGGGGGGAAGGCTGGGACCTCACATGCGCGTTCTACTGATTGAAGACGACAGCGCGACGGCGCAAAGCATAGAGTTGATGCTGAAATCCGAGAGTTTCAATGTCTATACGACGGATCTCGGCGAGGAAGGCATCGATCTCGGCAAGCTTTACGATTACGATATCATCTTGCTCGATCTGAACCTCCCCGACATGTCGGGCTACGAGGTGTTGCGCACTCTGCGCGTCGCCAAGGTCAAGACGCCGATCCTCATTCTTTCGGGGCTCGCCGCGATCGAGGACAAGGTCAAGGGCTTGGGCTTCGGCGCCGACGATTATTTGACCAAGCCGTTCCACAAGGACGAACTGGTCGCGCGAATCCAGGCCATCGTACGGCGCTCGAAAGGCCACGCCCAATCGGTCATCGCGACGGGAGATCTTATCGTCAATCTCGATCAGAAAACCGTCGAGGTCGCGGGCGCGCGGGTGCATTTGACCGGCAAGGAATATCAGATGCTGGAGCTGCTCTCGCTGCGCAAGGGAACGACCCTGACGAAGGAAATGTTTCTCAACCATCTCTACGGCGGCATGGACGAGCCGGAATTGAAGATCATCGACGTTTTCATCTGCAAGCTGCGCAAAAAACTCGCCAATGCGAGCGATGGCCGCAATTATATCGAAACGGTTTGGGGGCGCGGCTATGTCCTGCGCGAGCCGCACGACGAGGAGGAACGAATCACCGCGTGAACCTGCATTGCCGGCAGGTGCCGGCATGGAGGCCGCCGCTCCGAAGATCCGGGGCGGCAATCCGCCCCGGACATCGGACGTTAGGGCATGTCCTTAAAAAAGTTGCTCGGCTTTTTCAATTCCGACTTGCTCCAACTCATTGAATTTGAGCTGCGTCCTCGATCAAATGATACTATTCGACCGGGACGCGCTCTAAGCGGCGCGGCGGAATTTCACGCTTGGGAAGTCCACCGGAACGTCGAGCGCGATGTTGACGTAATTGGTGAACAGGTTGAGCGCGACATGGGCGATAATCTCGACGATTTGACCGTCGTCGAAGCCCGCCGCGCGCAAGGCCTCGATATCCGCGTCCGCCACCTGCCCCCGGTGCTCGACTAGTTTTAGCGCGAAGGCGAGCGCGGCGGCGGTCTTGGGGTCATCCGAGTGCCCGGCCTGGGCATCCGCCATGTCCTGCCCGCTCACGCCCGCATTTTTTCCAAGCAGCGTATGCGCGGCGAGACAGTAGGAGCAGGCATCCCGGTCGGCGACCGCCACAGCGATCTTTTCGCCGAGCTTGGCGCCGATCGTTCCCGCGCCAAGCGCCCCGAACGCGCCCCACATGCTCTTCAAGGCAGCGGGCGAATTGGCGACGGCGCGGAACATATTCGGCGCCGTGCCGAAGCCGCCCTTGATCTCATCGAGGAGCGGCTTCGCGGCTCCGGTTGCGGTTGCGGGATCAACAAGGTTCACTCTCGGCATGGATCTCTCCTTTGCATGAAAAAAGACGGTTGGCTTGCGAAACAGAACGCCGGTTTGGAGCGGGCGTTCCGCGTCGTCCTCCCGTCGAGTGTCCCCGGACGGGCTCCGCCCGGCCTTCGGGAGAAAGGCTTTGGCCCGCATGATCCGGCCACGGGGACCGGCTGAAAGTCATGGCCGGACCTCCAGGCGCGGGCGATGGGTCACGAAGGCGTTCCAGTTGCGCGCCATTTCGGGTGCCCCCGATTGCTCATGTTCGGCGCAATCGAGGCGCAACGCGCGATTGCCGAAGGGTGCATCGACGAATGCGCAGTGATGCGGCTCCGCCGCCTCGGGATGCACATTCGGCCGGAAATATTTGCATGTGACGCAAAGCCGCTGCGGCGGAATTGCATGGCGAAGTTGCAGGCTCCGGATAAGCTTGATCAGCGTTTTCAATAGGCTGGCCTGCTCCGCTTCGCTCAGATCCGCCAAAGCGGCGGCCGCGAGCAAGGGAACGGCAGTAGCCGGTTGCGCGAGAGCCTCCGGCGTGACCTTGACGATGGTGGCGCGGGCATCCGCCGGATCGGCTTGCCGGCGGACGAGACCCTTCCGCTCCAGCACGATCACCGAACCGGTGACGGTCGGCTGGCGGACGCCAAGGTATCCGGCGAGAACGCGCACCCTCAGACCGGCGGGGCGAGCCAGCAGCAGCCGCAGAATTGCGTCCTGCGCCGGATTGAGGCCGCGCGAAGCGACCGACCGGCGGACCTCGGCTCGCATCGCCGAAGCAAATCGCTCGAGCCCGTCCATAAGGCGGTCTCGCAAAACTGTGGTTTCCATCCCGGCCATGCCATTTAATAGGACTCCTATTTAATAAAATCAACAAAAAAGCAAGCGAGGCGAACATTCCAAGCGCGCTTTTCGATACGATGGGATCCCTCGCTCGAAAGGGAATCGCTCAAAATCAAAGAGTTGGAGAAGGTCCGCGCCGGAAAAGTCCGTCAACTTTTTCGCGGCCACCTCTCGATCTTTCACGCTCTCAATTGGTCGTAATGCCCGTTTCGGCGCTCAATTGCCGCATGACGGCGCGCGAGAGATCACCACGCACGGGAAGTCCGCGGTCACGCTCGTAGCGTTCGATCGCTTGCCGGGTTGCCGGCCCCGCCACGCCATCGGGGTTCAGAACAAAACCCAATTTAACGAGCGCGCGCTGTGCCGCCAGCACCAATTTGCTGGGCACGGCTTGCGCGGCGGCCTCAGTGGCGGGCCGGGCAGGCGGCGCGGGTGGCGCCTTCAGCAATTGTGAAATTTCGTCGCGCGGCGGCGAAGAAGTGCTACGGGTCTGTCGCGGATGGCCGCCGGCAGGCATTTCCAGCGGCGGCTGTTCAACCGGCGATTTTTGCGCGGCCGGCTTTTCAACCGGCGTGTAGTCCGCCTGGACAGGGATAACGGCGGGCCGGGGCCGCGATGCCGGAACCGCGCTCATTCCGGCGATCGTTGGCTTTTTTGCGGTGGCAGAGGGGGCGGCGCGCGAGAAAAGCGGCGCGGGATGACGGGCCCTTTGCCAAACGAGCGCATTGAGCAGGATTGCGGCGGCCGTCGCGACGAAAAAACCGGCGGCGAGAATGCTCAAATAGCGCCGGCCCCGCCGCCTTGTCCGGCGTGAACCGCGCCTTCTTGCGGTAAGTAGCTTTTCCCGCAAATGTTTCAGTTTCGAAGCCGGTTCGGTCAGAACAAAATCATGATCGGCGGCAGCCAAGACTTCACGCAATTTTCTTCACCGTCATTTGCTCGTAAAGGTCATGCTGATCAGGAACGGGCAAGCGCGCGACCGTCTCTATCTTGGCCCGGTTTCCAGCTTTGGCTGCCACACCACGGCAATCGAGCGGCAGACGGACACGGACGCTGGTTCCTTTGCCCGGTTCGCTCGCCACCATGATCGTGCCTCCCTGCATGCCGACGAGGCCGCGCACGATTGAGAGGCCAAGACCGGTTCCTTGATCTTGCCGGTCTGGTAAAGCTTTGGCCTGAAAGAATGGATCGCCGAGCCGGGCGAGGTCGCGAGCGGCGATTCCGACGCCGGTATCGGCCACCAGGATCAGAAGCGAATTAGCGTCGGGTCTCGCACTGATTGTCACGCTCCCATTAGCGGGCGTGAACTTGATCGCATTTGAAAGCAGGTTGACGAGGATCTGTGTCCACCCTCGTCTGTCGCCGGTGATCTCTTCGAGATTTGCCGGATAGGCGCGCAGGAGCTCCACCCCATTGTTTTTGGCATGAAGTTTCACCATGTCGCAACAAAGATCGATCAACGGCGCCACGGCAAAAGGCTCGATCTCGATCGGCAAGCAGCCGGATTGGATTTTCGACACGTCCAGGATCGCATTGACGACGGCGAGAAGATGCCGTCCCGACCGATATATGATCCTCGCGTATTCGCGTTGCGTTTCGGAATCGGGCGGAGCCAATCGCGGGTCGCCGAGTAACTCCGAAAAGCCGGCGATCGCATTGAGCGGCGTGCGTAATTCGTGGCCCGCTTGGGCGAGAAAATAATCCTTGGCGAGGTTTGCTTCCTCGGCGGCTGCGCGGGCGTTTTCGAGCGCCGCCTCGCGAAGCTTGGCCTCCGTGACATCGCGACAGACGGCGACGACATCGCCGTCAAGGCTTTCCCCTTGGGCCGCGCGGTATTCCCCGCCGCGGCGCGCCCGCATCTCGAGCCAAATGAAAACCGGCTCGGCGTAGTCGCCGCGGTCGACCCGCGCGGCACCGCGCCAACGCAAGGTCACGTCGATTGTCACGGAGCCGGCGCGGGTGTCCGCGATGGTCCTCAAAAAGGCGGGTCTGTCAGCGACCTGGACGCGTTCGAAAAAGCCGCGTCCCGTCAATGCGCTTGGCCGCAAGCCGAACAAGGCCTCGCAATTCGAACTGACCGATGACACCGAGCCAGACCGGTCGCAACTGAGGACGAGGCAACCCATGGTCTCGGCCAAACTATCGTAGCGCCCGGCCCGGAATTGCTTCGCCTTGCGGCGCAGTGTCCGGAGGCGGACAAGGCCGGTTCCAACGATCGTGGCGAAGACCGTCGCCGGAATCAGGAAAAGCGTGGTATTGGCCGCGCCCAGGGCGGAGACACCCGGTGCATCCTGCGTGGCTCCGAGGAGGAGCGTGACCACGGCGGCCAAAGTGGCGCTGACGCCGGCAACAATGCCATTCCTGGAGAAAGCACTTTCGACTGGCGCGATGATGAGCCAGGCGAACGCGGTTGGATGCAATGCGCCGCCGCCAAAAGCGGCGGTCAATCCGGCCGCGATAAAACGCAAGGAGGACATCGCCTCGGCCGGCATCAGCTTGCCGGTTGACGCTAATAACATGATGCTCGCTGGAAAAATCAGCCAGCCAAAGACCAGGGCGTCGGACAACGCCGGCGCGCCGTTCATGGCAACGCAAACGGATGCCGCCGCACCGGCCGCGACGGAATTTATGAGCTGGCGCAGGACGAAACTTTCCTGGCGCGTCCTCTCGAGAGGAGCCACCGGCGTGGCGGGAAGGACTAACTTGGCAGTCCGGCCTTCAAGCCTTGGCAAAAAACCCAAAACACAGCTCCGCTCCGTGCCGCTTAGAGCAGGCTCCGGAAAAGTTGACAAAGTTGTTCGATAAGGACCTGCTCCAACTTATTGATCCTGCTCCAACTTATTGATATTGAGCGATCTTTTTCAATCGCACGGTTCCCTGCGATCGGGAGGCGCTCGATAATCCCGCACAGGGTTCGACGGGCCCGGAGAGCGTGCCAGACGCGTCTTAAACAATTCCTCTTAAGTTTTAGGATGCCAGCTATGCGCGGCGTTAACGGCCGGAAACTTATCCTATGGTAAAGAGGCCGTTGCCAAGGCGTGCTGGAATCTGGAATTATGAGGAAGAGGTGAAAAAATCCGGTTGCGGCTTATGCACCGTCCGCATCCAGATCTCGATTAAGCGGCGCTTAACCCTGATCCGGTTTGTCTCGCCACGGTCTCGCCGATGCCGTTCCTGCTTCGCTCCATATTCTGGCTCTTGATCGTATTTGCGTCGAACTCATGGCCAAGTGATCCCATGGCATGGGTCATGGGAAGGCCTGGGCCGCGCGGGGTCCATTTCACCTGGGCCAGACGATCGGCATGGCGCAAGCCGGAGCGGAAAGGCCTGTATGCGCGCCTGCCCCTTGTCTTGAGGGGGTGGCCCGTCTAAGACGAATGGTCGCGGGACAGCGTTCCGGCGGCAACGGCAAGACCCCGCCAAATTCGCCGGTTGTTGATGCCTCGTCCGCCGCGCATTAAGTATAACAAGGCGAGCCCCTAGACGGAAATCTGGCGCGGGGGATGAGTGCTTGAAATCAGTCCAAGGGGCCGGTTTTACGTTTCCGGGGGCTTTGCCCGTCGCGCCAGTTGAGAGTGTGACTATCCATGCCGGGCCTGCGGACCGCCACCAAGCTCGACGAGATTATCGAGAATTTCAATTACCTTGACGAGTGGGAGGACCGCTATCGCTATTTGATCGAGCTCGGCCGCGGTCTCGAACCTTTGGATGATGCCGCTCATAACGATAGAAATAAAGTGCGCGGTTGCGCGAGCCAGGTGTGGCTGGAGACCCGCGTCGCGACGGATCATTTGGGGAGCCCCATTCTCCACTTAAAGGGAGACAGCGACGCTCATATTGTACGCGGGCTGGTGGCTCTTCTGCTGGCTCTTTATTCCGGCCAGACGGCATCGCGGATCCTTGCCATTGATGCGAAGGGCCTGTTCGAGAGCCTCGGCCTTTCGACGCATTTGACGCCGCAGCGCTCCAATGGCGTGCGTTCGATGGTCGAGCGAATCAAGAACGAAGCGCGCGCCGCCGCCATCCAACACCAATTGTCATGAGGGGATGACATTTGGTTCCGCGTTCGAATTTTCGCTCGTCCCACAGAAAAAAACGGAATTTTGAGAAAGGCACCGTGGGCGAAGCTGGCCAAGGGATGCGCCAAGCATGGCTTGGTGGAATGGCCGGCGGAAGGCGCGATCCGCGACGCACGGCAGACGCTCGAACCGCGAACGCCAGCCACAACCAACGATTCGCGTTCGTCGCCTGTTCGTCCCGGAGCCGGGCCTGCGATGGCCGAACTTCCCATGTTCGCAAAATGGAACGCGCGCGTCCGTCCCTTAGCCAGGCAGGGCCAGTCCTGCCCGCTTACCGTTTACGCCGGCGTTGTTGGCCAAGGCCCATCTGTTTGGCAAGGTTCGAACGCGCCTTGGCGTAATCCGGCGCGACCATCGGATAATCGGGCGGGAGGCCCCATTTCTCGCGGTATTCGTCCGGTGACAAATTGTATTGAGTACGCAGATGCCGCTTCAACGACTTGAATTTTCGCCCATCTTCCAAGCACACGAGAAACTCTCGCGTGATCGATTTCTTAGCCGGAACTGCTGGCTTTGGCGTTTCGGCCGCCGCGGCCAGCGTGCCCGAGGTGACACGCAGCAATGCCGAATGCACGTCGCTGATCAACGACGGTAGATCGCTCGCCGGCACTGAATTATTGCTGACGTACGCGGAAACGATGTCCGCGGCTAGCTCGATGAAACTGTTAGAACTTGAGGTTTCGCTCATGGCGCTCGATATCCCCGAGGAGAAGGTGTGCCGGTAGTCTACGGGTCAAATAGCGATGACCTATTATATACCCGTGGCGGCAAGACCGGCCAGACAAAAGCTCTTTTAAGCGATTTTGCGAATCAACTTTCAAGAACTTCCGACCCTTCTAAGGGCAACTCCTTGTTTCCGCAAGTAGCAATGCATACACTTTATTGCATTGAAGCAAAAAAAGCGTTGAAAGATGCGGGCCGCGCGCGAATAACGCAACGGCAAAGGCCTCCGGCCTTGCTTGACCCATGTGGTGCGCGGCGCGCCGCCCTTAAGAAAGGATGATGGATGCGCAAGCTTAAATGGTCCAGTCCCCGCCCCACCGCGCCGCCAGCTGTCGAAAAGCGCCGTACGGAAACGACCCTGCATGGGGTTACGCTGAGCGACGATTATGGGTGGCTGAAGGCCGCGAACTGGCAAGAGGTTCTGCGCGCCCCCGCCGCCTTGCCCAGCGATATTCGTGCCTTGATCGAGGCCGAGAACGGCTATGCGGGGGCCATGCTCGCGCCGCTCGCCGAGTTGCGCGCCGCGCTCGTCAAGGAAATGCGCGGGCGGATCAAGGAAGACGATTCCGAGGTTCCCCGCCAAGACGGTCCGTGGCTTTATTATGCCCGCCACGACAAGGGCGGCCAGCACCCGGTCTTTTGCCGCGTCAAGCGTACCGGCGGACCCGAGGAAGTTCTTCTCGACGGAGACGCGCAAGGGCGCGGCAAGAGCTTTTTTGAAGTGGGCGCTGCCTGCCAGTCCCCGGATCACGCCAAACTCGCCTGGAGCGCCGACGAGACGGGTTCGGAACTTTATGCGATTCGGATCCGCGCCTTGATCCCTGGCCAACCGAGCGAGAAGAGCCGCCCAAGGGACAGCGCGGAGGTAATCGCCGATACGGGCGGCGACCTTGTATGGATGACGGATTCGCTTGGCTTTTATTATGTGCGGACAGATGAAAATCACCGCCCGGCCGAACTTTTTCGGCATCGGATCGGCAACGATCCCTCGGCCGACGTCCGCGTGTTCGATGAGCACGATCCTGGCTTGTTCATTCATATCAGGCGCAGCCAATCGGCGCGCTTCGCAATCATAAGCGTCGACGATCACGATTCTTCCGAATGCCATCTGCTCGATCTTGCCGATGGCAACGCAACACCCCGCCTCGTCGAGCCGCGCGCGCCGGGCCTGCGCTATGACGTCGAACATCGCGGCGGCCGGCTTTTTATCCGGACCAACGCCGATGGAGCCGAGGATTTCAAGATCATGAGCGCGCCTTTGGCGAGCCCCGGACGACCATTCTGGATCGACGAGGTCCCGCACCGGCGGGGACGCATGATCATCAAAGTGGCGGTTTACCCGGATTATCTCGTGCGCATCGAGCGCGAGGAAGGCCTGCCGCGAATCATGACCCGGCATTTCGCGAGCGGCGAGGAACATGCGATCGCTTTTCACGAAGAAGCCTATTCGCTCGGCCTCGAGGAGCGTTTCGAATATGAGACGCAAACGCTCAGATTCACCTATTCGTCGATGACGACGCCCTGGGAAACCTACGACTACAATCTCGCCACCCGCGAACGGGTCCTACGCAAACGTCAGATCGTTCCCTCGGGTCACGATTCCTCGCAATATGTGACGCGGCGGCTGTTCGCGGTCGCCGCGGACGGCGAACACGTTCCCATCTCGATCCTTTATCGTGCCGGTACGCGGCTCGATGGATCCGCCCCTTTGCTGCTTTACGGCTACGGCGCTTATGGCTCGCACGTGCCTGCTTCGTTTTCCACCAATCGCCTCAGCCTCGCCGATCGCGGCTTCATCTACGCGATCGCCCATGTTCGCGGCGGCACCGATAAGGGCTGGCACTGGTACACCGATGGGAAACTTGGCAAAAAGCCGAACACCTTCGGCGATTTCATCAGCGCGGCGAAACATCTCATTGCCACGGGCTATACCGGCGCCGGACGGATCGTGGCCCAGGGCGGCAGCGCGGGCGGGATGCTCGTCGGCGCCGCCGTCAATCTCGCGCCCGGATTATTTGCGGGCGTCATCGCGGACGTGCCTTTTGTCGATGTCTTGAATACGATGCTCGATGCGAGCCTGCCGCTAACGCCGCCCGAATGGCTCGAATGGGGCAATCCGATCACCGACCCGGCCGCCTTCGCGGTCATGCGCTCCTATTCCCCCTATGACAATGTCGAAGCCAAACCTTACCCGCCGATCCTCGCGCTGGGCGGTCTTACCGATCCGCGTGTCACCTATTGGGAGCCTCTGAAATGGGTTGCGAGGCTTCGCGCCATGACGACGGGCGGCGGTCCAATCCTCCTAAAGACCAACATGGGCGCGGGACATGGCGGCGCACCGGGACGCTTCGATCATCTGGAAGAGGTGGCGCTGCAGTACGCCTTCGCCCTGGCCTGCGTCGAAGGCTGGTTCGAGACCGGCACCTGAACCGCCGGGCTGACTTCAAACTTATGCCTGAGCTTCCATGAAAGCCTTGAGTTCGGCCATCGATTGAAAGTGAAAAACCCCGCGTTCCGATCGCGCTTCGATCGACCCGTCGGCATACATTACGTAAGAGGTTCCTTCGGATTCGTAGCGTCCAATGATGGCGAGCTCCGCCTCGCCGGCTGCTGGAACTGCCGGCGGCAAAGGTTCGTGCGGATCCGTTGCCGGTAGGGCTTCGGATACAAATGGCGGCGCGGGATCGGCGCTTGCCGGTTCGATCGCTTCGGGCGAAGGCTTCGCGCCCTCGTTCCGCGCATCCGGCGCCGGGTCCGGCTCGATGAGAGGATCCTCGCCGAGGATCGCATCGCTCGAAGCCGTTTCGGCCGGCGAGGTCTCGCGCGGTCCGGTTTCCGTCGCGGGCTCGCCGGGCTCGATGTGCGTTTCCCGAGGCTGCGCCTCGATAGGCGGCTCTTTTGCTCTATCGCTATCGAAGAGTCCCGGTTCGCCGTCGGCATTCCATCCAGGTTCCGCGGGTGTCTCCTCGGCGGGAGCGGAAGCGGGCCGCGTTTTCGCGTCATCCTCAGACTCGGCCGCCACCCCCACGCCCGGCATGGCGAAGCCCGGTTCTGACGGCGGCTCCCTTGCGGGTGCGGAAACTCTCGGTGCGGGGCGCGAAACGAGGGGGAGTTTTGGCAAGGCAAAATCAGACTCGGGCGTTCCCCTCGCGGCGGGCGGCACTGTCCCGCGAGACTTCAAGACGTTTCGTGCAGGTGTGAGATTGGGACGCGTTGGACGCAGCGGCCAGGTTCGCATGCCGGCAGCGGGCGGCATGGCCGCCGGAGGCGGCCCCACATCGGACGCCATCGAAGCCTCGGGGTTGAACGCAAGCCCCGGTTCGTGGCGCAACTCGCTGGCTTTATCTTCACCTAACTCACGCGGCACCGGCGTCAACCCTTTCCCGGTTTTGACGAGAGCATGCAACCCGGAAAGACTGTGCAAGATAAACCCGAGCGCAATTGTCACGATCCCGCCGGACAGCGCCGTTGCACCGGAGATCACACCGGCCCAACCGCGCTCGACCTCGATGATTCCATAGCCCGCGTAGATTGCGTAGGCCCCGCACAGCGAGAGAAGAGTTCCCAGAGCAAGAACCAAATAGCTCATTTTTTTCCACCTTCGGCCCTCGAACACGAACCGGCTGCTTACGAAATCACCCCAACCAAGATCCGATCGCCCGGTTCGCGGCCGCTCATGCCATCCCCGTTCAAGCGCCGCCCGGCCCCGCGGCGCAACACGACCGAGAATCCGGCGGACCTGCGGCCCGGCTGACCGCTTGCCGCGCCGGACAGGGCCGTTTACTTAGTGAGTGTCCGTGGCCGCGGCGCAAATGCCTCGCCCGGCGGCCAAAACCAAGGAGCCCGACATGTCATTCACCCTGCCCGATCTTCCCTACTCCTACGAGGCGCTCCAGCCCTACCTTTCCAAGGAGACCCTAGAATTTCATCACGACAAGCATCACGCCGGCTATGTGACGAACGCCAATAACCTTTTGAAGGACAGCGGTCTCGAAGGTAAGTCCTTGGAACAAATCGTCAAGGAAACCTACGGCAAAAATGCGCTGCTGTTCAATAATGCAGCGCAGCATTATAACCATTTGGTATATTGGATGTCGATGAAGCCCAATGGCGGCGGCAAAGTTCCAGGCGGTCTCGAAAAAGCGCTCATCGGCGCTTTTGGATCGATCGAAAAGGTCAAGCAGGAGTTGGTTCAAGTCGGCACGGCACAGTTCGGTTCCGGCTGGGCTTGGCTTATGGTCAAGGATGGCAAGGTTGCCGTCGCGAAGACGGGAAATGGCGAAAATCCGCTGCTCCAAGGGGCAACGCCGATTTTGGGGGTCGATGTCTGGGAGCACTCCTATTACATCGATTACCGGAATCGCAGGCCCGATTATCTCAAGGCCTTTGTCGACAATCTCGTGAATTGGGACTATGTCGCGGACCGATACGAGGCGGCCGTCAAATAGGATGGTCGCCCGAACGCGCGGCGGAAAGATGGACGCCGTGGCGTGACCGTCGCGCATGCGGGGCGAGCGCTTTCATGGTTTCGGCGGGGGCAATTGTGCCCGCTCCCGGCGTGCTCTCTTGCTTCCACTGGGATGCGCCG
This sequence comes from uncultured Alphaproteobacteria bacterium, assembly GCA_963706215.1. Lineage (GTDB taxonomy): Bacteria > Pseudomonadota > Alphaproteobacteria > Rhizobiales > Beijerinckiaceae > Methylocapsa. The sequence continues at coordinate 3,818,440 of OY970154.1, forward strand.
GTTTCACCTTGCGGCGGGCTGGATTGCCTCTCCCGATGACCCGAACCGGGCACCCAAGGCGGATCGAAACACCGTCATCCCATGCGAATTCGCCGTAGATCGTTGGCGTCAACCTCATCGAAAACTTCTTGTGCAGCTTTCCGCAGGCTTTTCCACCAAGCTGCGCTTGCTGGAACCTTAAGCCGCTCCGTTCAAACAATGGCGCGGGATCGCAACCCGGTACGACAAGATAGCTCGGAGTTTTGCCGCCATGATCAACCGCACCGGGGCCGTCATGGCGCTGAAATGAATGTCAACGGGCGTTCATGAAAAATTAGGCGCCGGAGGTCAAGAAGCCGATTGCAATTTGCCGCGTTCGCGGGTTAACTAGCCGCGCCGGACGTGATTTTATCTGGCGGCGCGAAGCAGGCTCCTTGAAAGAAAGCCTCGCCCGCGGCCGTGCGTATCGTGATGCGTATTCGGCGATGAACTAAGATACCCTGCGGAGTGCTCGGGTCCGCCGCATCTCCTGGGTCCGTAGGGTTGGCCGGCGCGCAAATGGTTATAGGAGTGGCCTCCTCGAAACGCCATTTGCCGCCGGCCACCTTCGCGTCTTTCCTCGCGCCAACTTCAGTTCCCCGGCCGGGCTCTTCAAGCGCGTCTTTCAAACCACGACGAGTTCGGCGGCGGTGGCAAAAGCCGCGCGCTCCTGGATGAAAGCGAAGCGCGCCTCCGGCCTATTCCCCATTAAACGCTCGACCGCGTTCGCCGTGCCATCCCGGTCTTCGGCAAGAACGACCACGCGGAGCAGGCCGCGCCTTTTTGGATCCATCGTGGTTTCCTTAAGTTGTGCCGGGAGCATTTCTCCTAATCCTTTAAAGCGGCTAATTTCTATCTTGGCCTTGCCGGTGAGCGTCTTGGCGATCAAGTGATCGCGATGCGCCTCGTCGCGCGCATAGACTTGTTGGGCGCCCTGGGTCAGCCGGTAGAGCGGCGGAACCGCCAGATAAAGATGTCCGGCCTCGACGAGTTTCGGCATCTCGCGAAAGAAAAAGGTGATGAGCAGGGAAGCGATATGGGCGCCATCGACATCGGCGTCGGTCATGATGATGATCTTTTCGTAGCGAAGGTCTTGTTCCTTGTAATGCGCTCCGGTGCCGCACCCGAGCGCCTGGACCAGATCGTTGAGCTGCTGATTGCCCGCGAGCTTGCCGCGCGTGGCGCTGGCGACGTTTAGGATTTTGCCGCGCAACGGCAGCACCGCCTGGTTCGCGCGATCGCGCGCCTGCTTGGCGGAGCCGCCGGCGGAATCGCCTTCGACGATAAAGAGTTCCGATCCTTGCGATGAATTGTTCGCGCAATCCGCGAGTTTTCCCGGAAGCCTGAGCTTGCGCGTCGCGGTCTTCCGGGCAACATCTTTCTCGGCGCGCCGGCGCAGTCTCTCCTCGGCGCGCTCGATCGTCCAGTCGAGGAGCTTTCCGGCGTGCGAAGGGGAGGCCGCGAGCCAATGATCGAAGGCATCGCGCAAAGTTCCCTCGACGATCCGCGCGGCTTCATTGGTCAAAAGCCGCCCCTTGTTTTGGCCCTGAAACTCCGGCTCGCGAAGGAAGACGGAAACCATCGCGGCGCAGGACGCCATGATGTCGTCGCCGGTCACCGGAGCCGCCTTCTTTGCCAGGCCGGTCCGCTCGGCGTGATCCCTAAGGCCGCGCGCCAGCGCGGCGCGAAGGCCGGTTTCATGGGTGCCGCCGTCAGGGGTGGGAATGGTGTTGCAATAGGACTGCACGAAGCCGTCGTCGAAGGCGAGCCAGGCCATCGCCCATTCGAGCGATCCGTGGCCGCCGGGTTTTTCGACCTTGCCGGCGAAAATCTGATCGGTGACGAGGTCCTTGCCCTCGATATCCTGGAGAAGGCAATCCTTGAGGCCACCGGGAAAGCGGAAAACAGCCTCGGGCGGAATCCCGGCATTCGAGTCGATCCATTCCGGCGCGCAATGCCAGCGGATCTCGACACCGCCAAAGAGATAGGCTTTCGCACGAGCCATTTTGAACAAGCGCTCCGGCTTGAAATACGCGCCCTTGCCGAAAATCCTTTCGTCGGGCTTGAACCGCACGCTCGAACCGCGCCGGTTTTGCACCTTGCCCAGCTTTTCGAGGGGCGTGACCGGGTGGCCCCGCTCGAAGATCTGCCGGTAGAGCATTTGGCTCCGCGCGACCTCCACTTCGAGGCGTTCCGACAGCGCGTTGACGACGGAAATGCCGACCCCATGCAAGCCGCCCGAGGTCCGATAGGATTTCTGATCGAATTTGCCGCCCGCGTGCAGCATGGTCATGACGACTTCGAGCGCCGATTTCTTCGGAAATTTCTTATGCGGATCGACCGGAAAGCCCCGCCCATTGTCGATCACGGTGAGAAAACCCGAGGCCTCGTAGCGCACATCGATGAAGGAAGCGTGGCCGGCAACCGCCTCGTCCATCGCATTGTCGAGGACTTCCGCGAAAAGATGATGGAGCGCGGCCTCGCCGGTGCCGCCGATATACATGCCCGGCCGCCGCCGGACCGGCTCCAGCCCCTCCAGCACCTCAATCGAGGCGGCGGTATAGCCCAGCTCGCCGGACGTGTCGTAGGTTGGCGACCCGCCTTTTTGCGACGCCACGGCTTGCCGGCCCGGTCGAGCGGGCGGCTCCTTGCGTGCCGCATTGCCGAATAGATCGCCAGTCCTTGCCATGCGCCGGTCTGTCCTTGTGATTCGAGTTGGCGGCTGCTTATGCCATGAACAAGGCAGGATTGGAACGGAACGAAAACATTTTCCGGTTCACGAATCCGAAAGGACGGCTACGAAACAGGCTGGCGGTTGCCGTGCATCGGCCGGCTCTGGTGCGCATGGCGCAAGCGCCGGGGAACGCCCCGTTAGGGGAAGTGGTTCCTATGCCGAACAGCGATGAACTCTTCAAGCGCCGCCATTACGACCGGGAGATCACCTTCATCGTTAAATATATCTCCCCTGTGGCTTTTTTTGCGGCGTCAATATTGATCCCAAAATCCGGGGGATCTCGGAGGCCGCGAGGGCGCTGGGCCGAGGCCGAATGCCCCGCCCCTTTTCGTCTTCAAACGAGTAAGTCGTTTTCAAGTCGCGCCTTTCTTCCTCGCGGACGTTGGGGTATATATCGGGATGATTGTTGATCGCGGCGGAGACCTCGATACAGCCGGAATGAGGCTTGACACGGAAGGCCGCTGATTTTCCCTATCGGGTTGTTGCGACAAAGTGGCGCCGCGCCGTGAGATCGCTTTACATCATTTAGCGTGCGCCCGTATCCGGCAAACTGCGCAAGCGCGCGGGGGCCAATGAGAACAGCGAGGCCGGCCCCATGCTTTTCGATGGTCAAACGATCAAGATCGACACGCACGACGGGGGACTTGCCGAACTGCGTTTCGAGCGCGGCGTTGAGGCCGTCAACAAGCTCGACGCTTTAACATTCGGCGAACTGCGCCGCGCGATCGACGCCATCGCGGCGACGCCCGCGATCCGAGGCGTCTTGATCACCAGCGCCAAGGACAATTTCATCGTGGGCGCCGATATTTTCGAATTCACCGGCGTCTTCAAGCGGCCGGAAAAAGACATCGAGGCTTTTGTCGGCGCCAACAGCGAGATCATCACCGCGCTGTCCGATCTGCGGGTGCCAACGGTCGCGGCGGTCAACGGTCTTGCGCTCGGCGGCGGACTTGAAGTCGCGCTCGCGGCCGGCTACCGGGTGATGTCGAGCACCGCGAAAATCGGCTTTCCGGAGATTTCCCTGGGTCTGTTCCCCGGCTATGGCGGCACCGTCCGCCTGCCGCGTCTGGCCGGCTTGGGGCCAAGCGCCGAATGGATCATTTTTGGGGCGCAGCATAGCGCCGAGCGGGCGCTGCAAGCGGGCGCCGTCGATGCCGTCGCCGGACCGGAGGAATTGCGCGCGGCTGCGCTTGCGCTGCTCAAAATGGCAATCGAGGGCAACGCCGATTGGCAAGGCCGGCGGAGCCGCATGAAGCAAAGCCTCGGGCTTGCCAAGGAAGAGGCCGCGTCCCTTCTTGCCGATGCCAAGGCGCAAGCCTCCAAAGCGCTGCCGCATCTGCCGGCGGCGCATTTCGCGGTTAAGTTGCTGGAGAAAGCCTCGGGTCTCGATCGCGACGCGGCCTTGGCGCTCGAAGCCGAGACTTTCGCAAAAGTGGCGAAGACGCAAGCCGCCGATTCGCTTGTTACGATCTTCGTCAACGAGCAAGCTGTGAAGAAGACCATCCGCCGTTATGCCAAGGACGCGCCGAGGGTAGCAAAAGCGGCCGTCGCGGGGGCTGGAATCATGGGAGGCGGTATCGCCTATCAAAGTGCCTCGCGCGGCGTGCCGATCGTCATGAAGGATATTGCCGCGGCCGCGCTCGACCTTGGCATGTCGGAAGCGCGCAAATTGCTCGCCAAGGCGGTGGAGACCGGAAGGTTCACGCAGGACAAGGCCGATGCGGTCATAGGCGCGATCACGCCAAGCCTCACCTACGAAGGTTTCGACAAAGCCGATGTGGTGGTCGAGGCCGTCGTCGAAAACCTCGCGGTCAAGCAAGCGGTGCTGCGCGAAATCGAAGGGCTTGCCGGCCCCAACGTGATTCTTGCCTCGAATACGTCCTCTTTGCGGATCGGCACTTTGGCGGACGGTCTGCGGCGCCCGGAAAATTTTTTAGGGATGCATTTTTTCAATCCCGTTCCAAAAATGTCGCTGGTCGAAGTGGTTCGCGGCGCCAAGACGTCTGCCCGAGCGATCGCGGCGGTCACCGGTTATGCGGCCGCGATGGGCAAGACGCCGATCGTGGTCGAGGATGGCCCTGGGTTTGTCGTCAACCGCGCGCTCACGCCTTATCTCATCGCGTTTCTGCGGCTCGTCCGCGGCGGCGCCGATTTTCATGAGATCGACAAGGCGATGGAAGCTTTTGGCTGGCCGATGGGCCCGGCCTATCTCATCGACGTCATCGGCTTGGATATTTCCCACCATGTCGTCGAGATCGTCTCGGCGGGATTCGCGCCGCGCATGGACGTGCCTTTCGAGACGGCGCTCGAAATTCTCTTGCGCGACGGACGCCTTGGCCAGAAGAACGGCCGCGGCTTTTATAAATACGAGATCGATTCCAAGGGCCGCCCGCGTAAGGACATCGACTCGGAGACGGAACGTCTGCTCGCGGCCGGGCAACCCAATGGCAAGACCCGCATCGGCGAGGAAGAGATTGTTGCCCGCATGATGCTGCCGTTGATGCTCGAGGCGGCGCGGTGTGTCGAGGATGGCATCGCCGCTTCGCCGGGGCAGGTGGACATGTGCCTCATTCTAGGCCTCGGCCTGCCGCGCTATCTCGGCGGCGCGCTCAAATACGCCGATTACCTCGGGCTTAAAAACGTCGTCGATCGCGCTGACAACTGGGCGGGCCTTGGCCCAATCTACCGCCCGAGCGAGCGCCTGCGCGCCATGGCCGCCGGAGGGGAAGTTTTCTATCCCGCATAAGCGCTCCATCGATACGCGAGGTCGCATGCTTAGCTTTCACGCCGCCGGCAACGATCGGATCGAGGCCGCGGCGGACGCCAAGACAATTCCGTCCGAGGTAAGCTTTATCGACGCCGTGCGGCCAGATGCGCGGGAGATCGTTTTTCTCGAACGCCCGCTATTTTCAAAATCCTGACCGTCGTCTCCGTGATTGGCATTCCGCCGGCCTTTGTCGCGAGCATGTACGCCATGAACTTCAAGAACATTCCCGAATATGATTGGTCCTCCGGTTATCAATATGGGCTTTTGCTCGTCGCGCTCAGCGCGATCGTCCCAATCATATGGTTCAAATGGCGCGGCTGGTGGTAGATGTGGAGGGGGTCGCCGCTCGCGGCTGGCCATGACCGGGGAAGAGCTGGCCGCGCGGCTTCTCTATCGCGACGGGCTGATGCTGGTCATCGACAAGCCGTCCGGGATCGCGGTCCATCGCGGTCCGAAAGGCGGCGAAAATCTCGAGGATTATTTTCCTGCGCTGCGCTTTGGCTTGCCGCGCAACCCTGCCCTAGTGCATAGGCTCGATCGCGATACCTCGGGCTGCCTGGTGCTCGGGCGGCACCACAAGGCGCTCGAAAAGCTCGGCCTCCTGTTCAAGCAAGGCAAGATCGCCAAGACCTATTGGGCGATCGTGGAAGGGAACCCAGCGCAAGACGAAGGCTTGATCGACCTGCCGCTGGGGCGTCTCGATCCCGCTCGCGGCTGGTGGATGAAGGCCGATCCCTTGGGCCTCCCCTCGCAAACATCCTGGCGGGTCTTGGCGCGCTTGGCCGGCCACGCATTTCTGGAGCTTGTGCCGCTCACCGGGCGCACGCACCAGCTTCGCGTTCATTGCGCCGCCCTCGGCTGGCCGATCCTCGGCGATGCCATCTATGGGCATGGCGGGGCGATGGGCTTGCAGCTGCATGCCAGGGCGATCACCATTCCTATTTACAAAAACAAGGACGCGGTAAAAGTCGAGGCGCCACCCCCTGGACATATGCGCGACGCACTGGCCGCGCTTGGCTAAACCGGAGCGCCAGGCGGGCCGAACGCACAAGGGGCGAGGGTACCCAGAAGTATTAGTCAGTCCATAAATATGAGAACATTCAGGCGGCTGGCAAACCCTCCAAACTCGCCATTATCGCTTGCGCGAGAAAGCTCCCCGTCTTCGCAACCATAGGTCTAGCCAAACAGACACAATGGACCATCAAATTTGCCTCCGGTAACACATAAGCTGGAGCGGGATGAATTTTGTTTGAAACGGGTGGATTCAGTATGTTCTGATTTGATTTCCGGCAGGAATACCCGCCGGGGAACTCGTTGCAATAGAGGAAGGCATCCAATTTGATGGGTCCGCGCTCGCCAACGCCAATCGGCTTGCCGGCAAAGTGGGCAGCGCCGCCTGCGCCGGATGGCATTGACATATCGGCCGCGACGGTTCCGCCGTTCCGGGAACGGGCGCCTTGGTTCGGGGGCGACCTGCAAACTCTGCGCAACGTCGTGCGCGGCACCCCGCCGGACCTGCCTGGCGGCGAGCGCCTGCTGCTGCCGGTGTCCGGCGGCGACCGGCTGGCGGCTCGGCTCGACCGGCCGGCCGATCCCATTGCCAGGCCGCTCATCGTGCTCGTGCATGGCCTCGCGGGCTCCGAGACGAGCAGGACTGTGGTGGCGAGCATGCGGCATCTGGTCGGCCAAGGCTGGCCGGTCTTGCGCCTAAACCTACGCGGAGCCCTCCCGTCGTGCCCGACCGCCGCCGGGCATTACCATGCCGGCCGGACCGAGGATCTGGCGGAGGCCCTGCGCGCACTGCCGGCCGATCTTACCCGGCATGGGATCGTCGTGCTCGGCCATTCGCTTGGCGGCAATCTCGTGCTGAAATTCATGGGCGAAGGCGGCCACGGCCTTCCGGTGCTTGCCGCTGTCGCGGTGTCCACCCCGATCGACCTGGCGGCGACCTGTGCCCGGATGATGACCCGGCGCAACTTCGTCTATCACCGCTACATGCTCGATGCGATGAAACGCGAGGCGCTGGCGCCGGGCGCGGCGGTTAGCGCCACTGAGCGGGCCGCCATCGCCGCCGCCAAGACCGTCTATGAATTCGACGACCGCTTCATCGCGCCGCGCTTCGGCTACCGGAATGCCCAGGATTATTACGAAAGCAATGCCGCCAAGCATTTCCTTGCCGGCATCGCGCGGCCGGCGCTGGTCCTGCACGCGCTGGACGACCCTTGGATTCCGGCGGCATGCTACGCCGCGATCGATTGGTCGCGCCTGCCCGCGATCGAGGCGGTGCTGACTCCACGCGGCGGGCATCTAGGCTTCCACGGCCGGGGCAGCCGCGTTCCCTGGCATGATCGGGTGACGGCGTGGTGGCTCGCGCGAAGGATTCGGCCTGGACCAAATGAGATGAGACCGGGCAAGTCTTCACCAAGCTGAAGCACCTCCCGCGAAAGACCGCTGAACGGCCCCTCGAGGCGACCTTGAGACACATCGGCGTCGTGCTCAACTGGTTCTTACCGCACGAATGCCAAGCCTATCCCGACAACGCCGAATACTGTTCTGCCTTGATTCATCACGCCTTAACGGTTGCCGGGCACGTCGAAGAACGCGACAGGCCCTTGGGCTTCCTCAAGGTCAAGGCCTAGGTGCCGTGCAAATTTTTGAGAAAGGCTTACATATGAACGAGTTCCAGCCGTACCTTTGCCATTGTTACTTTCTAATAGAGTTTAAATTGAGTTTGGTTAACTTTAGGCACTTCGCTCTACCCGCCGGTGCCATGGTGGAACTCATCCCGCGTTTATGCGTTTAAGGCTTTGGCTTGGTCAGAATAAGGTCATCGCGCCCATGGATCATCTTGAACTTCTGTACAAACCTGCCGCGATCGTTCCCGGCAGGTCGAGCGGAAGCCTCGATGGTAGACTTGTGATTGTGTCGAATCGCGTGCCTTTGCCCGAGTGTTTGGCAACTCCCGCGGCGGGAGGCCTTGCCGTTGCGCTTGAAGCAGCGCTCAAGACACGCGGCGGACTTTGGTTCGGCTGGTCAGGCGAAGCTTGCAAGGAAAGCGAACCCGTTCCGAAATTTAGCACAAAAGGACCGATCACCTTCGCGGTGTCCGACCTTTCGCGCCGCGATATCGAGCAATATTACCATGGCTTCGCCAACCGGGTGCTGTGGCCGGTCTGTCATTATCGTCTCGATCTCGCCGATCTGTCGGAATGCAACGCCGCAGCCTATTTCCGGGTGAACGAGCAATTCGCCCGGCAGCTCCACAAGATGCTGCGCCGGGACGACATCATTTGGGTGCATGACTATCATCTTATTCCCATGGCGGGATTCCTGCGCGCACTCGGCTGCGTCAACCGGATCGGCTTTTTCATGCATATTCCCTGGCCGGGGCCGGAAGTCGCCAGCGCTTTGCCCGCCTATCAACGAATCCTGCGCTCTTTCGGGGCCTATGATGTCGTTGGTTTTCAGACCGAGAGCGACGCCGGTAATTTCCGCGACTGCTTCGTGAGCGCCAATGCGGGCCGGGTCGCCGGCGGCGATTGGTGCGAGATCGACGGCCGCCCGACGCAGGTCAGCGCGTTTCCCATCGGCATCGACACCGAAGCCTTCGCCAAGGAAGCACGCGCCGCCGAAAAGAACATTACCGTTAAACACACGCTCGCGAGCCTCGAAGGCCGGGACCTCATCATTGGCGTGGACCGGCTCGACTATTCGAAAGGCTTGAAACAGCGAATCGAAGCGTTTTGCACCTTCCTCGAGCATTCGCCGCAGGCAGAGCGGGCGCGGGTGACGATGTTGCAGATCGCCCCCAAGTCGCGCTCGGAAGTTCCCGAATATGCCCGCTTGCAGCGCGAATTGGCGGAAGAAGCCGGCCGCATCAATGGTAAATTCGGCGCTGTCGATTGGACTCCGCTGCGCTATATCAACAAGCCTATGAGCCGCTCGGCCCTGGCCGGGCTTTATCGCATCGCGCGGGTTGGCCTCGTGACGCCTTTGCGCGACGGCATGAATCTCGTGGCAAAGGAATATGTGGCGGCGCAAGCACCGGATAACCCTGGCGTGCTCGTCTTGTCGCAATTCGCCGGCGCCGCCCATGAACTAAAAAGCGCCCTGATCGTCAACCCCTACGATATCGAAGCGACCGCTAGCGCCATCGCGCGCGCCTTGGCGATGCCGCTCGAAGAACGCAAGGACCGTTGGAGCGCCATGATGACGGTGCTTCGCGCGAACAGCATCCACGATTGGACAGCCCACTTCCTTCAGGCACTGGGCAATCAACCCGAAGGCAAGGAGATCGACAGCCCGCTGACGGGAGGCGCTCGTCCGCCGGCCGCCGCCGGCCAAATCCGGACTTCGCCGGACCGCGCCCGCCTGGACGGTCTGGCGGAGCTCTGCGATCTTGCCGGGGTGGCGGTGCCGGGCGCTTATTTTTTAACCAAATCCTAGCTGGCGGCGGCCGCAACAAGAAAAGGCATCATGCACTTAACATAATAAGCAGAGTCTCGCATTGATTGCGGCACGGGCGCTTTCGCTGTCCACCAGTCTTGCCAAGCCTATCTCGAAAACGCAGAATACGGTTCTACGTAGATTCATCACGCCTTAATGGTTGCCGGGCTCGGCGAGGAACGCGACAGCCCTTCGGGCTTCGTCAAGGGCGAGGTTCCGTGCAAACTTTTGAGAAATGCTCACATATGAACGAGTTCCAGCCGTAACTTTGCCATTCTTATTTTCTAATAGAGCTTAAATTTAGTTTGGTTAACTTTAGGCACTTCGCTCTACCCGCCGGGGCCATGGCGGAACTCATCCCGCCTTTGTGCGTTCGCAGCTTCAGCTTTTTCAGAAAAAGGAGTTCACGCTCATGGATCAGCTTGAACTTTTGTATAAGCCAACTGCGATCGTCCCCGACGGGCCGAACGGTAGACTTGTGGTCGTGTCGAATCGCGTGCCTTTACCTGCATCTCCGGCGGCGCCCGCAGTGGGAGGGCTCGCGGCTGCGCTTGAAGTAGCGCTCAAGGCACGCGGTGGACTTTGGTTCGGCTGGTCGGGCGAAGAGTGCGGAGAAAGCGAACCCGCTCCGCTTCGAGAATTAAGCACAAATGGACCGATCACCTTCGCGGTGACCGCCCTTTCGCGTCGCGATATCGAGCAATATTACCATGGCTTCGCCAACCGGGCGCTGTGGCCGGTCTGTCATTATCGCCTCGATCTCGCCGATCTTTCGGAATGCGACGCCGCCACATATTTCCGGGTGACCGAGCAATTCGCCCGGCAGCTCCACAAAACGCTGCGTCGAAACGATATGATTTGGGTGCAGGATTATCATTTCATTCCTATGGCGAGAGTCCTGCGCGCACTCGGCTGCGTCAACCGGATCGGCTTTTTCATGCATATCCCCTGGCCGGGGCCGGAAGTCGCCAGTGCCTTGCCCGCCTATCAGCGAATCCTTCGCTCGTTTGGCGCCTATGATGTCGTTGGTTTTCAGACCGAGACCGACGCCGGTAATTTCCGCGACTGCATCGTGAGCGCCAACGCCGGGCGGGCCGCGAGTGGCGATTGGTGCGAGATCGACGGCCGCCGGATGCAGGTCAGCGTGTTTCCCATCGGCATCGACACTGGAGCCTTCGCCAACGATGCACGGGCCGCCGAAAGGAACGTTACCGTGAAACGCACGCTCGCGAGCCTTGAAGGGCGGGACCTCATCATTGGCGTGGACCGGCTCGACTATTCGAAAGGCCTAAAACAGCGGATCGAGGCGTTTTCCACTTTCCTCGAGCGTTCGCCGCAAGCAGTGCGGGCGAAGGTGACGATGTTGCAGATCACGCCCAAGTCGCGCTCGGAAGTTCCCGAATATGCCCGCATGCAACGCGAATTGGCGGAAGAGGCCGGCCGCGTCAATGGCGAGCTCGGCGATGTCGATTGGAGCCCGCTTCGCTATACCAACAAGACGGTGAGCCGTTCGGCCCTGGCCGGGCTTTACCGTATTGCTCGGATCGGCCTGGTGACGCCTTTGCGCGACGGCATGAATCTCGTCGCGAAGGAATATGTGGCGGCGCAAGCACCGGATAACCCTGGCGTGCTCGTCTTGTCGCAATTCGCCGGCGCCGCCCATGAACTAAAAAGCGCCCTGATCGTCAACCCCTACGATATCGAAGCGACCGCTAGCGCCATCGCGCGCGCCTACGCCATGCCGCTCGAAGAACGCAAGGACCGCTGGAACGCTTTAATGGCGGTGCTTCGCACGAACAGCATTTACGATTGGACGGACCACTTCCTTCAGGCTCTGGGCCATGAACACGAAGACAAGGAGATCGACGCACCTTTGATCGAGGACGCTCGTCTGCCCGCCGCCGGCCAAAGCCGGACCGCGCCGCGCCGCGCCCGCTTGGACGGCGTTCGCGGCGCTGGCCCGTGATCTTGCCGCGGTGCGGCGGCCGGGCGCTCATTTTTTAGCCAAAACCTAGCTGGCGACGGCCGGAACGGAAAGGGCTATAGTCACGTCCGGCAAATGAGCCACTTTTGACCAAGGAATTTTGTCCTTGAGGTAGCTTCTCAAACTGATCGATGGGTAGCGCCAAGATCGCGTCACCAAGCTGCAAAGCTCGGCCTATGCTCGCTGGCGAACGGCGTGAAAATCTGGCCGCCGTCACGTTCTCGCTCTCCGTTTCGAGAATAGAGAGCCCCATCAACTATTCCCTTCGACACCTCCCGCGCCCACGCCATCAGCAAATTGCCGGTCACACGGGTTTGTTCCGCCATGGCGAAACCCTCCTGGTTGCATGAGCTCTTTGACAAAAATTGGCGCAAACGGCCGCCGCTCCACCGTCAACTCCTGCGTGGGAGAACCCGGTGGACCGGCGGCCAAAGCTATAAAAATCGTTTGGTCATTAAACAGCTGGGACGACGCTTGGGAGGATCGCCTGAGCTTTCTCTAGGCTAGCCGATTGACGAAGTTCGCATAAGTACGTACGCCGTATAGACGGGGTTAAATACATGTCTTAAGTCATCCGAGGGCTCGATTGCGCCATGAAATCCTAGCTCCTGCGGCCGAAAACGAGCGCAAAATGCACTCGTTCGAGAGCTTGGCACGCGTTCTCAGGAATGGCTTGGCAACAGCCTCGGACCGTGAAAGACGATTGATTCAGTATCTTGTCACCGAGGAACTGGAGGGGCGCGGAGATCGCCTCAAGGCCTTTTCCATCGCTACCGACGTGCTCGGACGCTCAGCCGATTTTGACCCCAAGACTGACAGCATCGTGCGCGTCGAAATGGGGCGCCTCCGCCAGGCCTTGGATCTTTATTACGCGACCCGCGGCACGAACGATCCCGTGCGGATCAAGTTCGAGAAGGGCAGTTACCGCCCCAAATTCGAATTGGTCTTCCAAGGGACACCGGTTCGGACGCCACGGCGCCGTTGGCTGCTCATAGCGGCGGTCTTGATCACGGTCTTTGCCAGCGGCATGCTCTTCGTTTTTTTGCCTTTCGGCAAAACGCTCCTTGATCGGCAAGTAAAATTGATTTCGATCGGCGGCGGCCCGCGCGTCGCGGTCGCACCGATCGTCTTTTCCTCGGATGCGCCCGGGTGGGATTATCTGGCCGCCGGGCTGCAGGGCGAACTCGTAGGAATTCTCGCCGAATTCGATTGGCTCACGGTGTTTCCCATTCTAACCGATCAAGCAAGCGACAAACCGTTTTCCAAAATGACGGGGCGTGTCGACTACATCGTGCGCAATACGGCGCAGGCGGCGAATGGCAAACTTGTGGTTTGGGTTTTGCTTATTGACGGCGAGACGGGAGCCGTGCTGTGGCGCAATCGCTACGAGAGTCCGTTGGAGGCTGCGGGGCTCTTCGATTTGCAGCGCAATATTGCAGCTCGTATCGCGAGCGATATCGGCCGTGATCGCGGAATAATCGTAAGTCTGGAAAACACGCGCTTGGCGAGTGACAGTTTTCATACGCCGGAAGGGTTCGATTGTTATCTTCATGCATTACGCTTCTATGTCACCTTTGACAGGGCCGATTATCGGGAGGCCCATGCATGCGCGGAAGCGGCGAGCAAAACCGTATCGAAAGACGCGAACGCTCTGGCACTATTCGCTTTGCTCGAACTTTCCGGCCAGAGTCTTGGTTATGACGGCGGGTCTTCGCCGGAGCGGCGGGCAAACGCCGTGAGGCTGGCCGATCAGAGCTTTCGGTTGAATGATCTTGGCTTCCTTCCGCGCAAGGCGAGTTATACCGCCGCTGTTTGCCAGGGCGATGAAGAACGCTTTCGCAGAATCTCCGCGCTATCCCTACACGACTATCCAAATAATCCCGCTGTACTGTTCGACGCCTCGCAGCGCATGGTATTAGGAACGAGCGCGTGGCCGGAAGGGATCGCGCTGCTTGAGCGAGCCTATAAGTTGAACCCGGTCAGCGATTCCCCGTATCGCGTTTTGAAAGCGTTGGACGCTTTTCATCATAGCCAAGACGATAGGACGATTTTGGAAACACTTAACCTCGGTTCGGGAACCTTGCCGCCGTCGCTGCAAGTTATTGAGATGGCCTTGCGGGCGCACGCGAGCGACCAGAACGGCGCCGAGCGGATGCGGCGATCTCTTCAAGCGCTCGGCTTCACGCAACGCAGCGATTATCTCGATCTAATTGATCGCGAGTGCTGGACAAATCAGGTGAAGAAAACTATCCGGCAATTGTTAGCTGCGAATTAGACGCCTTGACGGGCAAGGATCCAACCATGGATTGGATGGCAGGACGCAAAGCATGACCCGCGACGGAAAAATAGGCGTGGCGGTCAGGGGATGGCCGCTGGAGCCGAGACTTTTATTCATCGCCGCGTTTTTGAGCTTTTGCGGTGCCGGTCACGCCGCCGGTTCGGCTTCGGGCACGGCGCCTCCCGCCGCCTGGCGAGATCCGGCAAGCGGTGGCGTCGCCTGTTCGGTTGGCGCGCCTGTCTGGGCGCCACCGGCGGCAACGGCGGAAGATTTGCCCTGGGTTTCCGTCTGGCTTGGGCATTTTTCCGGTGGCCGCCACTTTGAAGGTGGCAATGGGCAAACCTTCATCGATTGGCGGGATGACACACTCTGTTTTCCCTCGCGGCAAAAGTGTCAAGCCTGGATCGCCGGCTTCCGCCGCGCCTATCATCGTCCCGAGGGCTTTTGGACCTGTTTACTGCTCCGCTGAATGGGCGCGGATGCGTTTGGCTTCCGCGCACTCTATATTCGAGCGCGCCGGGCTTGGAGAATCGCAATGTTCGATGCCGTGAAACGTTTTGTCGCCGAGGTCGCTGGCGCGGAGGCGCCGGCCCGGAGTTTTGGCGAGGAGGATTATCGTCTCGCGGCGGTGGCCTTGCTGATTCATGTCGCCAATGTCGACGGCCAGACGGACCTCGCCGAGCGGCGCCGGCTGAAGACAATCATCGCCGAGCGGTTCGGCCTCGACGCGAAAGCAGCCTCGGAATTGATCACGATGGGCGAGCAAAGCGACCGCGAGGCGGTCGATTTGTACCATTTCACCAGCGTCCTGAAACGCACGCTCGACGACAATGGGCGCCAAAAAATCGTTGAGATGCTGTGGGACATCGCGTTTGCCGACGGCGTGGTCGATGAATTCGAGGAAAACACGATCTGGCGCATCGCCGAGCTTCTCGGCGTTTCGACGCGCGACAGGGTCTTGGCTCGCCAGCGGGTTGCCGGACAAACGCCACGGGACGCCCCGTTAGCAGGTCCCTGGTCCGCGCCGGCCGCGAAAGGGAAAGCATGAGCGAGACGGGTCTAAACCAAATTGGCGGCGAGACGCGCCGCGTCACCCTGATTACAGGCGCCTCCGGCGGGATCGGCGCCGGTCTTGCCCGCGTCTTCGCCCGGCATGGGCATGATCTCGCACTCGTCGCGCGCAGTCGCGCCAAGCTCGAGGCGCTCGCCGATGAAATCGCGGCGTCCGGCAGGCCACGGCCCTTGCTGCTGGTGTTCGATTTGATCGAACAAGGCGTAGCAACCCAACTCGCCGCCGCGATCGAAGCCGCGGGCGCCACGCCGGAGATTTTGGTCAACAATGCCGGCTTTGGCCTTGCCGGCGAGGCCGCCGGCCTTGATCCGGCTGAACAGCTCGCGATCGTCGACCTCAATATTCGTGCGGTCGTTGAAATAACATTGTGTTTCCTGCCAGCCATTCGCGCCGCACGCGGAAAAATCCTCAATGTCGCTTCGATCGCGGCCTACTTCCCTGGCGGCCCGGGCATGGCGGCCTATTACGCATCGAAATCCTTTATTCTCTCGTTCTCGCTGGCCCTCTCGCAGGAACTGCAATCGCAGGGCGTCACGGTCTCGGCGCTGTGTCCCGGCTACACCAAGACGGATTTCCAGGCCCGCGCGGGGTTCGGGCCAAACATGGACCTCACTCGTCTCCCGGCTTCCACCGCCATGGAGGTCGCCGAGGCGGGCTATGCCGGGCTGATTGCCGGACGCCGCGAGATTGTGCCTGGATTCTTTAACAAACTCGGCGTTTCGCTCTTGCCATTTTTGCCAAAAGCGCTGATTTTAGCGGTTATTTCGCGGTTGCAGCAAAATCGGGCCGTCAACCGCTAAAGCCAAGGTCCGGTTTGGTTTTTTTTAAATTGCGAACGATGCCTGAAGGGATCAAATCTTGCGGCAGGATTCTCATCGTCCTGCATCAAGCACATGCAACTCCGGGGCGGCTCGGACGGCTCTTGCGCGGGCAAGGATTTGAACTCGATTGCCGGCGTCCATGCTTCGGCGATCCGCTGCCGGCAACGCTAAGGGGTCACGCCGGCGCGATTGTTTTCGGCGGTCCGATGAGCGTCAACGACGAAGACGCCTGGTTGCGCCGCGAAATAGACTGGATCGGGATCCCGCTTAGGGAAGGCACGCCGTTCCTTGGCATTTGTCTCGGCGCCCAGATGCTGGCGCGCCATCTCGGTCACCGCGTCCGCCCGCATCCGCAAGGGCGCGTCGAAGTCGGCTACTACCCGATCCAACCGACCGAAACGGGGCATTGCATCTGCGACTGCCGGTTCCCCGACCACGTCTACCAATGGCACCGGGAAGGTTTCGATCTTCCGTGCGGGGCGACCTTACTCGCCAGTGGTCACGATTTCGAGGCGCAGGCCTTCCGCTATCGCGACAAGGCCTATGGCTTCCAGTTCCATCCGGAAGTGACTTTCGCGACGTTGTGCCGCTGGGCGCTCCTGACCCGCGAGCGCATGGGCGAACCAGGTGCCCACCCGCGTCATCGCCATATCGAAGGGTGGTTCCGGCACGACGGCGCCGTGGCGCTCTGGTCCGGCGCTTTTCTGCGACGCTGGCTCGCCGGCCCGCCCGGCGTACTTCCCGGCTGGATGGAAGCATCAAATCGGCAAGACAGCGCGGGGGATCAATAAGTTGGAGCGTCATAGACTCTAAAACACTAGACTTTTCAGGTTAATCTCTAGAATTTGTAAGGTTTAGATTAGCTTTTTGACGCAAGTTGACGCAAACGGCCGCCGTTCCACCGTCAACTCCTGCGCGGGAGGACCCGGTGGACCGGCGGCCACTGCGATAAAAATTGCTTGGTCATTAAACAGCTGGGACGTGGCTTGGGGGGATCGCCTGCTCGCCCAGCGTTGCCGTCATCGTCGCAGCATTGTTGGCGCTCCGCATCGGACGTTCGTCCTAAATCGATTGATTGCCAGACTTTGCGGGCTGGTTTAGGTTCCCCGCTCGGATCGCGCGAACGGGGCGGCATGCGGGGTCATTGCCGGATTGTTTCCTTACTTCAAAGATTTGGAGCATGTCGGAATGGAAAAAGGCGAGCAACTTCTTTAAGGACATGCTCTAGTTGCCAAGAGGAAGGATGAATTGCGAGCAAAGGCATCCGCGCCAAAGGATTAATGACAATTCGAGAATAAAAACCAACGGTCATCTTAGTGGCCGCGGAAAAAACTCCCGCCCGCGCCGGAAACTGGCATCACGCCTGGGTAGCCATGAGCGAAGACAGCGAGCTTATCGCTCTCATCGACGTCATTTACGCGGCGGTACTCGATGGCGATCTCTGGTCAACGGTTCTTGCGAAGCTCGCCGATGCGACGGGCACGTTGCAGGCCCTCATCGCGACCATGGACCGGCGCACCGATACCTACGCTTCGATCTCGCGGCGCGCCGACCCGGATTTGGAGGCCAGCTACAAGAATTACTGGGCGTTTCACAATCCGCTATGGACCAAATCCACGGTTCTGCCAGCCGGCGAAGTGTTCTCGCTCGATAGCCTCATGCCGCGGCAGGATTTCGTCAAGACACCCATTTTCAACGAATGGTGGAAAGCGGCCGATTATGGCCTTGAAATGCTCCTCGCCAATTTGCCCGTCGAAGACAGGTTGTCGTCATTGATCTGCGTCATTAGCGCGCGGGGGAACGATGCGCTGAGCAGCGAGCAAACTCGCGTCTTCGAAACGGCGGCGCGGCACGTCTCGCGCGCCGTGCGCATCCGTCGCCAGCTCTGGACGCTCGACCTTGCGCACGGCATCGCGCCGGAGCGGTTCGAAAGCTTGCGGCAGGGAGCCATCCTGGTCGACGCCGCGGCAATTGCGCTGTTCGCCAATGCCCCGGCGCGGGCAGTGCTCGAAACCGGCGATGGGCTCGTTCTCAAAGGCGGTTGCCTCGCCAGCACTGACGGCGCGGACACATTGCAACGGCTGATCGCCTCCTGCGCGCGCGGGGTTGGTCCGCTGCGAGGGCCGCTCGGCGGAGAACTCGATGTCCGGCGCGGCCCAAATCGCCTGTGCCTCCATGTAACGGTGACGCCGCTTCGATCCAAAGACCCAGCCGCCGGGATCCCATGGCTAGGATTGCGCCCGCCGGCGGCTATTGTCACGGTGGTTGATCCCGAGGCCGGCCGGCGGCAGCTTGCGCAAAATCTGCACAGCCGGTTTGGCCTGACCGGCGCCGAAACCGGGCTCGCCGCCGAGATCCTCAAGGGTGACGGCCGCGCGGCGGCGGCGCGGCGGCGCGGTATTTCGGTCGCCACGGCCCGCGCGCAACTCTCCAGCATTTTTGAAAAGACCGGAACCCATCGTCAGGCCGAACTCGTCCGTCTCCTGCTCGAACTCGCGGACACATGAAACCCCGAAAAATGGGAGGTCCGGCCGCCTTCCCGTCATCGGGCATGGCGTCACCGTATCGCTCCCGAACCGGCCTATTCTCGGTTGCCGTGAAAATGCCGCCGCCATTCACAGATTGCCCATCGGCTGGTAATCCAACATTTTCTCGATGCGTTCGAGGAGACCATCGCGCACCGCGCGATACGCATCGAGAACCCGCTCCCGGGACCCTTCGACGGCGGTCGGATCCAACGTCGGCCAATAAATAACCTCGGTGGCAAGGGTGCGGGTGAATTCGAGCGCCTTGTGATGCGCCTCGGGCGAAAGAGTGGCGATGACGTCGAAACACGCGTCTTCGAGATCCTCGAATGTGTGCGGGCGATGTTTGGTTATGTCGATGCCGATTTCTTCCATCGCCGCGATGGCAAATCCATCGCTTTCGCCGCGCCTCACCCCGGCCGACGCGAAATAGACTTGCCGGCCGAAGAAATGCCTGCCGAGTGCCTCCGCCATCGGCGAGCGTACCGTATTTCGCGTGCAGGCGAAAAGCACCGCTTGCGGGCGGTTTTTTACGGCGGGCTTCATCCCGGCGGCGCCCCGGCGTCTTGCCCCGCCGGCATCGGCGCTCAACCTTTCCAATGCAACGCGGCGACGAGGGTGAAAATCCGCCGTGCCGTGTCGTGGTCGCAATCCAGCTTGCCCTTGAGCCGTTCCATGAGAAGGTCGGCCGCCTCATTGTGAAGCGCGCGGCGTCCCATGTCGATCGCTTCGATTTGTCTCGGCATCGCGGTTCGAATTGCCGCGTAATAGCTTTCGCAAATCATAAAATAATCCTTGAGGAGACCACGGAACGGAGTCAGCGAGAGAATATGGACGACGAGCGGCGCGCCATTTTCGTCAACGACCTCCAACGCGAGCTTTGCGTCCTGCAAGGCAATCTTCAGTCCGTAGGGGCCGGCGTCGCGGTCCGGCAGGGCAAAGCTGTTTTCGTCGATAAGATCGTAGATCGCGATTTGCCGCTCGTGCTCCTGGTCCGCCGCGCCACGGCCGATCGAAGCCTCGTCGAGGGAAACGGATACGAGGCGATTGCGCTCATTCGGATCGTTCCGGCTCATGATATCCGATGATCGATTCGGAGCGCCACCGAGCAGGCGTGGGCATCCAGTCCCTCGGCACGGCCGAGTGCGATCGCCGCCGGGCCGAGCCTTGCGAGACTGGCTGCGCAGCACTTTAAAATCGAGGTTCTTTTCAAGAAATCGAGAACGCTCAAGCCGGAGGAAAACCGGGCCGAACGCGCGGTCGGCAACACATGGTTCGAGCCGCCTACATAGTCGCCGATGGCTTCGGGCGTATAAGCCCCTAGAAAAATAGCACCCGCATTGCGGATCCGTTGACCGAGCGCCTCGGCGTTCGCGGTCATGATCTCGAGGTGCTCCGGAGCAAGGCGATCGGCGAGCGCAATGCTTTCCTCAAGATCGGCGACAACGATAATCGCGCCGAAATCGCGCCAGCTCGCCGCCGCGATTTTTTCGCGCGGGAGATTAGCCAACTGCCGCGCGACCGCGGCCTCGACGGCACTTGCGAGAGCCGCGTCGTCCGCGATCAGAATCGACTGCGCGGCGGCGTCGTGCTCGGCCTGCGCGAGGAGATCGGCGGCGATCCATTCGGGATCCGCGCCTTCGCCCGCAATGATCAAGACCTCGGAAGGCCCGGCGATCATGTCGATGCCGACGGTGCCGAAAACCCTCCGCTTGGCCGCGGCCACATAAGCGTTGCCGGGACCCACGATCTTGGCGACTGGGGCGATGGTCTGAGTTCCATAAGCCAGCGCCGCGATCGCTTGCGCCCCCCCTACCCGGTAAATTTCATCGACGCCGGCGAGCTTGGCCGCTGCCAAAACAAGCGGATTGATCCGTCCGTCCGGGGCCGGGACGGCCATGACAAGGCGGTTGACGCCGGCAACCTTGGCCGGCACCGCGTTCATCAAAACCGTGGACGGATAGCTCGCGGTGCCCCCCGGAACATAGAGCCCTGCCGCCTCGATCGGAAGCCAGCGCCAGCCGAGTTCGACGCCGAGCGGATCGGTAAACCGGTGATCTTGCGGGAGTTGCCGCTCATGAAAAGCAATGATCCGGGCATGCGCGAAACGCAGCGCGTCGAGCGCCTCGGGGGGACAGTGCTCGAACGCCGCATCGATATCGGCCCCGCCCACGCGCAAGCCAAGCTTCGCCAGATCGACACGGTCGAATTTCCTCGAATAGCCGATAAGCGCGGCGTCGCCATGCGCGACGACGTCCGCGATGATCGCCTGAACGGCTTGGTCGACGTCCTCCGCCACTTCCCGTTTCATCGCAAGAAGTGCGTCGAACGAGGCCCCAAAATCAGGGCTCCGCGTATCGAGCCGCAAGGGCATGAAATCGCCTCCGTCGGGGGGGCATCAAACGATGCTCGCTTTTGTTCGTCCCTCTCGATACAGCGGGCGGCAACCCGCCGGGCGGCCCGCGCGCTAAAGCAGCTTCTCGATTTCCTTTTCGAGTCCTTCGGGTGGCGCCGCCGGTGCGAAGCGAGCCGCGACCCCGCCTTTTCGATCGACAAGGAATTTCGTAAAATTCCATTTGATCGCCCCGGTTCCGATAGCTTCCTTGGCTTCGCCTTTGAGAAACCGGTAAAACGGATGAGCCGCGGCGCCATTGACATCGATCTTGCCGAACATGGGAAATGTCACATTATAGGTTCGCGAACAAAATCGCGCGATTTCGACGGCATCGCCCGGTTCCTGGGCGCCGAACTGATTACACGGAAAGCCTAGAACCGCAAAGCCTTGGGCATGATATTTGCGATAAAGCGCTTCGAGCCCTTCGTACTGCGGCGTAAAGCCACATTTGCTCGCGGTGTTTACCACGAGCAGGACCTGTCCCGAGAAATCGGACAGCGGCTTTTCCCGCCCTTCCAGCGTCGTGGCGGTAAAATTGTGGACCGTGCTCATTGCCGTCTCCGGATCGGGCCAAACCCTCGCGCGGTTTCGGGACTTCCGGCAGGCTGCCCGGCGCCCAGCCCAACCATAAACGAATCCGCGCGCCGCGGCCACGCGCTTGTTCCGGCATCCGGGCAAAGCGGATGCAAGCCGATGGTGTCCGGCTTGCCAAAAACCAATGACGCCGCCATCCCCTACCAATAAGCGGCCGTCGCTCGCGGAATCCAGGCAAACCCGCAAGCCGGGGCTCGTTCCCCGCGGTTTGGATCGTACCAAAATGTTTCACGTGAAACTTTTTGGTACGATTTGGGCCAAAAACCTTACAAGGCCGAAGACAGCGGCCCCTCCTCCAACTTGTAAGATCGATCAATTTCCCGGACCAATTCCAGGAAGGCGGCGGCGGCGTCTCGATAGCCCAGCCCATTGTGGAAAGGCAACTCAGGCGTAGGGTTCGCCGACTGTATCGAGGGTGTCAGACGGAATGCCCGAGCCGCCGCCGCTTCGTCTCGGCCGTCACCATCCTTCGCGCGGCACGCCCGCGCGCTACAAAGATAAAGACCGGGCAATTTGGATCGTTCAACCCGGCGATGCACCGCGGCCCGCGCAGGCGAGGACTCGACAATGGTAGTAAAACGTTATAACATAACTCTCAAACCGTGTCCCGTCACGCCGGAATGGAATAAGCCATGCCGTTCGCGCCCTTCGCTAGAGCGAAAATCGGTGTCTTGGCTCTAACGATTGCCGCCGCCCCCGCCTTAGCCGAAAGTCCCGCGCCGACACCGCCGGCCGATCGCGGCACGAGCCAGATCACCCTGGATACGGTGGAAGTCATCTCCGAGAAGCTCGATATCGCCCGCCTGCAGATCCAGCCGAGCCTTGGCGCCAGCACTTATTATTTCGGCCCCGAGGCGCTGGAGACGATTCCGCAAGGCGAAAACGCGCCCCTAAACCAGGTCCTGCTGCAGATGCCCGGCGTTGCGCAGGACAGTTTCGGTCAGGTCCATGTGCGCGGCGATCATGCCAATGTGCAATTCAGGATCAATGGCGTGCAATTGCCCGAGGGTCTCCCGGTCTTCGGTCAGGCACTCGAATCGCGCTTCGCCCGCAGCATTTCGCTGCTCACCGGCGCCTTGCCGGCGCAATATGGATTTCAAACCGCCGGTGTCTTGGATATTCAGACCAAGACCGGGCTCACCAATCCAGGCTTCGCTCTCTCGATGTATGGCGGAAGCTTCAATTGGCTGCAGCCGAGCTTCGAATATGGCGGGCACGACGGTCCGGTCGATTGGTTCTTGACCGGCGATTATTTGGGTAACGATCGCGGCATCGAAAATCCGGCCCCAACGTTCAACGCGATCCACGACGCGACGCAGCAATTCCACGGCTTTGCCTATATGTCCGGCATTATTGATCCGGATACGCGAGTGAGCGTGATCGGGGGGGCCTTCAACGGACGCTTTCAAATTCCCAATAATCCCGGCCAGAGTCCACAAGTGCGGCGCATCGCTCCATCAAAATCTCTGCGACAGTCCGGCGAAAAAGCCTCGCCGCGGCCCGTATTGCGGCGCGAACACGCCGATGCCGGTTCCGCTCCTGATCTGATATAGCGTGTCGAGGACGTTCACCACGTCGAAGCGCAGCGTCAGAGGCTTCATATCCCCCCCTGTGAACTCGTGCGTGATTCCGGTATTGAACTGCGCATAAGGCTGTTCGTGACCGATGTTGGCGTCGCCGCTGCGTAGGCCGCTGCCATAGAACATGTCGGCGCTGAACCGTGTGCCGTTCCAGAGGTAGGATATGCCCGCGGAGCCGGTCAAAATTTGGGTGTGATCGGTGTAGATATAGTGACTTTGGATGTACTGGAACTCCGTCAGGCCTCCAAGATCGGCGAGCGGCGTGGTGTTATCGAACAGGTATTGGTTTGACACCACGTCGGTGGCCTTCTGCTGGGCCACGGCAATGTTGCCGTAGGCCTGGAAATTGCCGCTGGTGAACTTCCCTTTCAGCTCGACGCCTTCGTTATAGGCCTTCGCGTAATTGAACGCGCTCAAGACCAGTGCTTGGCCGAAATTTCCGTTGTCGATCAGGTCGGTCGCGATCTTGTAATAGGCGTCGACCCCGACCTCGAGCGTGCCGCAGTCGCGGTCCCCCGCGGCAGGCGGAGTCAACATCAGCGGCGCCAGAGAGCTGCAGGCCAACGGTATATTCTGGGATACGCCGGCGTCGAAATAATGCGAGCGCTCCGGCAGCACCGGATCCGCGAGAAACTGGGATGGCGAGCCTGTCATGTTCCGGAACAAGGCGATATTGGCCGGCGCGGCCTCCACGAGGACCGGCGGTGTGAAGTAGCGCGCGTAGCCGACATGCCATGTCGTGTTTTCGGACGGCTTGTAGGTGAAACTGATACGCGGGCTCAGCTGGTTGGCGTCGACATACTGGTACATCTGGTCGAAGCGCAGGCCGGCATTCATCGTGAGTTGATCGGTGATTTTCCACTCGTCCTGAACATAGACGCCCATAAGCCAGCCGATCTTAGAGGTTGAATCGAGAATTCCCTCCGGCGCTCCGTTATCGGAGCCATTGCAGACGGTGCATGGCTCGACGAGAGAGAAATTGTTCACCGCTGCCTGTTCACCGCTGACCGTGAAGCCGGCACGAACCGTATTGGCGGGGTTGAGCTGGTACGAACCGTCGCCCTGGAGGCCGTTGGTGTAGGATTGGCGGGTGATGTTCGATGCAATGCCGTTCAACAGCAGGTCGCCGATGACATCTGGCGTGAATTGCAAGTTGTTGTAGCGGGTGAAATAGGCGAGCTGCCCATCGAAGCCGTTGATTGATTTCTGCAGCGCCAGCACCCCGTAATGGGTGACCTCGACCTGATTCTCGTTGAGCAGCGATGAATCGAAATTGGAGACTCCATATGCGTTAGTGACCGGGGGATTGCCCATCTTCCCGACCGGCTGGCCGGGAACATCCGGAATCTGGAACGCGTTGATCGCGGTTCCCACAATCAGGCTCAGGCGGGTAGTTGGGTCGAGGAACGCCGACATGTAGCCGAAGCCTTTTTCCTGCTGAGAGAAATCATGGATGGGGTTCACGCTGGCCGTCGAGTTTTCGATCCCATCCAAGTTCTGCACATAGCGCCCTGTGAAGTAGTATTGGACGCCCGGGAAGCAGTTCGCGCCCGGCGTCCCGGGAGCGGGCGGGGTGGATCCGCAATTGCCTCCGGACGTGCCGCCATATTCGAGGCTCGGCGCGAAGGTTCCGCGGCTCCCGCCGTAAGCGCTGATGCTCCCACTGTTGTTGAAGACGTCCGCCCGCGTTGTGATGTCGACGAGGCCGACCGTGCGTAGCCCGAACTCGGCTGGCAGCGCGCCGGTGACGAGGGAGATACTGCCGATCAGATTGGTTTCCAGAATACTCCCAAAGCCGGTGACGCCATCGGGCAGCATGACGCCGTTGATCCGGAATTGCACGTTGGCGTGATCGTTGCGGACATGAAGCAGGCCGCTCGCCGCTGAATCTTGTGAGACCCCGGGCGCCTCCAGCAGCACTTTCTCGACGGGCTGGTTGACGCCCTGGGGCAGCGACTGGATGTCGTCGTGGCTGATCGCATAGGACGTGGTGCCGATCGTCGTGAACAAATTGCTGCGCAACGCATCGAAGATCTTGGCTTTTTCTGCCAGTTGACGGGCCGCGGCGGCTTCCGGCGTCTCGCTCGCCGGCTGGTTCTTCGCCAGTTTCTTTCCGGTGGCGACCACTTCGACGGTCGGCAAGGTAACAGACGTTTGCGCGGCGCTCGTTCCGCTGAGGCAATGGAACGATGCGAGGGCGGAACTGCCCAGAAGGACTACGCGGCTGATACGGCTGGACATACTAACCCCCATCTCACAGGGTCTTGCGGTGACGACCCGCATGAAGATCACGGGCACCGGCCTCGGCAGCCGCCGAATGTAATATTATAACGTTATAGCAGGAAGCGCGGCTGTCAATAACGGGCCGTCGCGATCGCAGACTGCGGTTCGGATTCTTGCTGCGATGTGACCGCAATGTCACAGTGGTCCCGCTCGACTGGAGGGTTAACCGGTCAAGTTGGTTCCTATCCCGCGGCCCTTGCGGGACGGAACTGCGCCTCGATGTTTTGAATATTGGCGACGCGGTCTATGAAATCAGAAACGGCACGGGGGTTGGCGTCGGCGCGCCGCAGTTCGGCATTCGCCGCGCGATTCTTGCCGGGTTAACCCAGCGGTTTTGATCCGTGCGCGCAAAATCACAGTGGAATATTGCCGTTTGTCGCATTGCATATAACGTATGGCCCGCCCCGTCCGCGAGAGATTTCGCGTCTGCCGCGGCGTGGGCCGCCTTTGCTCCGCCGCGTGCGCAAAATATAGATTTAGATTTGTTCTAATATAACTCTCCTATAATAGAACTATTATAATACAAATCTAAATAAGCTCTATTGACATTGGACTTCGCGGCATCTTATACACTTCTTACTCTGGACATTGCGGATGTCCTTTCTGGGCGCCCAAAACCGCGCGGGCACCGTTTTGCCCAGTGGGGTTATCCTCATCGTCCGGCTGGAATATTAGCTTCGGGAGATATTCATGCGTCTGCGTACCGTTTTAGCGTTCGCCGGCATGGCCTTCGCTTCAGGGCAAGCGGCAATAGCCCAGGACGCTTCTCCCAGCGGCGGTTCTCCCGTGGATGCGGCTAGTCCGATCGAGCTTCCCGAGGTTGAGGTTGAGGCCACGGCGGGCAATGCTAATCCCAATCCCATGCAGACGTTCCAGGACAAGATGAAAGCCATGGATCAGTCGCGTGATAGTTTTCTGCTGCCGAAGTTTGGCGCAACGTCTTACAACATGGATTACGAGGCCATCGAGACCCTTCCGCAAGGCCAGTATACGCCAATCGACAAAGTGATTCTCCAACTTCCCGGGGTTTCTTACAATTCAGCGGTCAGCAATCCCGATTTCCATGTCCGCAACGAATACGCGAACGTGCAATACAGGATCAATGGCATTCTGCTTCCCGAGGGAGTCTCTGGCCTGGGTCCGGTGTTGGAGACTGATTTTATCGGTAATTTGAACCTGCTCACCGGAACGCTGCCAGCTCAATATGGGCTGCGCACCGCAGGCGTTGTTGATCTCACGACGAGGGGCGAGTACACGCCGGGCGGGAGCTTGAGCCTGTACGGAGGCAGCTTCGGGACCATCTCGCCACGCTTCGATTATGGCGGGAGCAGTGGAAACACACAGTATTTCGTCACTGGCAGCTATATGCAGAACAATGAAGGTCTCGAGAATGCGGCGCCGACCGTCGACCCGATCCATGATCATACGGAGCAGGGGAAGTTCTTTGGGTATGTCTCGACGATGCTCGGAGATTCAACGCGGCTGACATATATGACTGGCACATCCATTAGTCAGTTTCAGATTCCCAACGTCGTGGGCCAGACGCCGTTGGGAGATTTCGGCGGCACTACGTTTAATTCAGCGAATCTCAACGAAAACGAATACGATAGCTATGTCTTCAATATATTGGCGCTGCAGACCAAGGGCGAAAACTACGACGCGCAGCTTTCCTTTTTCAATCGCTACACCAGTGTGCATTTCGTTCCCGATGTTTATGGCGATCTGGTTTTCAACGACGTCGCGTCGAACGTCTCGCGTGAAAGTCTCCTCAACGGGATTCAATTCGATGGATCCTACCGGCTGAACGATGTGCATACGCTGCGGGCGGGTTTCGCGGTCAGCGGCGAAGAAACGCAGGTCAATAACACTTCAACCGTCTTGCCCCTTGGCCCAAATGGCACCCCCTTGCCTTTGCCGTTGACGTTAACCGACTATAATTCGCAGCTTGGATGGAACCTCGGAGGCTATATTCAAGACGAGTGGAAAATAACCAACAATCTTACCCTGAACACAGGTCTGCGCTTCGATCAATTGTATCAATTCGTCGCCGCGAACCAGTTCAGTCCGCGCGTTGCTCTCATCTATAAGCCTTTCGAGGACACAAGTATTCATGCCGGCTATGCGCGCTATTTCACGCCGCCGATGCAAGCGCAGGCAACGCCAACCAACCTCGCCTTGTTCAACAACACCACGCAGCAGCCGGTGATTGCCGCCGATGATCCCGTGCTGCCGGAACGGTCGCATTATTTCGATGTTGGTGTGGATCAAAAGGTGCTTCCAGGCCTCACCGTGGGCGCCGATGCCTACTACAAGATCGCGACCGATCTCATTGACGATGGGCAGTTCGGCCAGGCGGTGGTTTTGACCCAATTCAACTACGCAAACGGATATAGCGAGGGAGCGGAAATTAAGGCCAAGTATCAAAATGACGGGTTCACGGCCTATGCGAATTTTTCGACCAACCGGACCAAGGCGAAGGATGTGGTTTCAAACCAATACCTCTTCGACGATCCCGTCGAGTTCGCTTACATAGCCAATAATTATCACTTCACCGACGATTGCCAATTGTTCACCGCTTCGGCGGGAGCGTCCTACAAATGGGACAATACGCTCGTAAGCCTCGATGGAATTTACGGCAGCGGGCTGCGCCAGGGCTTCGCCAACCTCGAACAGCAGCAGCCCTATACGCAATTCAACTTCGCCGTCTCCCGTGACTTCAACCTTTGGCCAAACGCCAAACCTCTCAATGTAAGGTTCACCGTCGTCAATCTCCTGGACACGCTTTACCAGCTTCGGAGCGGCACCGGGATTGGGGAATTTGCGCCGCAATACGGGCCGCACCGCGGCTTTTTCGTCACCCTGTCGCAGAAGCTGTGAGTGAGCGTGGCGTATTTCCGCGACCATGCGGATCCACACGGCGCCGAAAGCGAACAGAACCGAGAGACCAATTGGAACCATCAGGATGCCTGGGTGAAGTCCGTTCCCAAGGTGGGTTCGACGCACTGTTCGATCTGGCATTGGAAACGGCCCGAGAAAACAAATTGGGTGCTCTCCGAGCCATACATATGAAGGACACTGAAGGACGTACTGGATGGAAACTCTCTCCGGAATTGATGATCGTATGGAACGTATTGGCTGGATGCTCTTGGTTGTGATCTGCGGCAGTATCATCCCGCCGGCCAGCGCCCTTGCACAGGGCGACAACCCCTGCCCGCGTCCCGCCGCAGGCAGCATCGTCGCTCCACCTCCGACTCTCGCCAGCGAGAACGGAGCGCTCAACCTCGCCTTCGACTACTTCACGACCACGGACAGCGCGAACCGTACGCTCTTCTGCTTCGTGACGCCGGCCGGCCTGCAATCGCCAACCCTGCACATCAAGCCGGGTGAGACTCTAAGCATCGCGGTGAGGAACCGAAACCCGCCGGCACCGCCCGGTTCGCCGACCGAGGTCGTGTCGAACGCGTCCGACCGGTGCGGCAATTCGACGATGACCATCACGTCACTCAATGTGCACTACCATGGTACGAATACGACGCCCGCCTGCCATGGCGACGAGGTGATCCACACGATCATCAATTCCGGTGAGACCTTCAACTACAGTGTGCTTTTCCCGGCGAACGAGCCGCCCGGGCTCTACTGGTACCACCCGCATGTCCACGGTATTGCCGAGGCGGCCGTGCAGGGCGGCGCGTCCGGAGCGATCGTCGTCGAGGGAATCGAGAACGTGCAGCCCGCCGTGGCCGGATTGCCAGAACGCATCCTGTTCATCCGCGACCAGACCGTCGCCGGCAACCCGACCCCCGGCGGCGCCGTGCCGTCGTGGGATGTCACGCTTAATTACGTTCCCATCACCTATCCGGCCGAGACGCCTGCGATCATCGAGATGAAGCCCGGCCAGGCGGAGTTCTGGCGCGTTGCCAACGCTTCGGCCGACACCATCCTCGATCTGCAAGCGGTGTACGACGGGGTGCCTCAGCCGCTGCAGGTGGTGGGTCTCGATGGCGTGCCGACTGGGTCCCAGGACGGTACGGGGCGGGGCAAGCTCGTGACCCGGACCGACATTCTGCTGGCGCCTGCGGCGCGGGCGGAGTTCATTGTGGCCGCCCCATCGGCAAGCGTGAAGAACGCCAGCTTCGTAACCCTCAACATCGATACTGGACCGGACGGGGACAACGATCCGCTACGCACGCTGGCGACCATCCAGAAAAGCAATGTGCCGGTACCGCAGCTGCCGGTCATCCCCGCCGCCTCAGGGCCGCCGAACTCGCAACGGTTCGAAGGGCTCGCCACGGCCAAGGTAACGGCACACCGCACGCTGTACTTCTCCGAGGTGCTTTCGGATCCGACCAACCCGGCCAGCCCGACAAACTTCTTCATCACCGTCGACGGGGCCACCCCGGTACTGTTCGACCCGAAGAATCCGCCGGCCATCATCACCCATCAAGGAGCAGTGGAAGACTGGACCATCGAGAACAGGGCCGGGGAAAATCATGAGTTCCACCAGCATCAGATCCATTTCTTGTGGCTGGCACAGAATGGCGTTCCGGTGTCCCCGGATCAACAGCAATTCCTCGATATGATCCAGGTTCCCTACTGGCGTGGGTCAGGCCCCTATCCGAGCGTGACGGTCCGCATGGACTTCCGCGGCATGGACATCGGAGACTTCGTCTATCACTGTCACATCCTCGGACATGAGGACAACGGCATGATGGCGATCATCCGCGTCCTGCCGCGCCTCTGAACGGTGCTGAACCCGGCCCGCGCACTGGCGCTCTCCCTAAAAGAGGGGGTGCGGGAGACGCGAGTGCGGAGACCCGAGAAAGGAAATGAAATGAGTGGCGGGAAAGATTGCGTGAGGGTCAAGCGGAGCTGGCTTGAGAAACTGTGTATGTCACTCCCAGCGGCATTTCTAGTTGGAATCCTTGGCGCCGGTCCGGTGTTGGCACAAGCGGCTTCTCCGGCGCCGGAAGCCGGGCCGGTGGCAAGCCCTCCGGCCGAGACTGCGCCAGTTGCCCCTCCCGGGGCGGATACCGACGCGCCCACCGCCGCGCCGCCATTTGATGCATCCAACCAGCCGCCGCATATAACGGATGCCTTGCTGCCATCGGCCTTGCCGCGCGATTTGTCGCCGTGGGGAATGTTTCTCAATGCCGGCGCGCCCGTAAAGATCGTGATGGTGGGGCTTGTATTTGCGTCGCTTGTGACCTGGACCGTCTGGCTCGCGAAGACCATCGAACTTTGGAGAGCAAGGCGATCCGCGCGGCGCGGCCTGGAGGTGCTCGCCGGCGCGACGAGCCTGCGCGCGGCGGAAAAGGAACTTGCGCAAGCGAGGTCTCCCGTGGCGCGCTTCGTGGCGGCGGCGGCCGGCGAGGCCGACCGCTCCGATGGTCTTGCGCCGGAAGGCGTCAAGGACCGCGCCGCCATCTTGCTTTTACGCATCGAAGCGCAAGCGGGACGGGCGATCGCGCGCGGAATTGGTGTTCTCGCCACGATCGGCGCCACGGCGCCCTTTGTCGGTTTGTTTGGAACCGTCTGGGGGATTATGACCAGTTTTATCGGCATATCGAAAACCAATACGACCAATCTCGCGGCGGTGGCGCCGGGCATCGCCGAAGCCTTGCTCGCGACGGCCATGGGACTTTTCGCGGCCATTCCGGCGGTCGTGATGTATAATGCTTTCGCGCGTGGCATCACGGGCTATCGCGCGATGCTCGGCGACGCGGCGGCGGAGGTTCTTCGTCACTTGTCCCGCGATCTCGACCGCGACGCCGCACCCCGCCAAAAGGCAGACGCCCCGGTCGCCACCCTGCGCCGGCCGGCGGAGTAAGCGCACATGGCCATTCGACTTGCTCCGCAACAGGACGCTCTCGATGAAATCCACGAGATCAATGTGACGCCGTTCATCGACGTCATTTTGGTTCTGTTGATCATTTTCATGGTGGCGGCGCCGCTTTCCACCGTCGACGTCAATGTCGATCTCCCGGCGTCCACCGCGAACCCCGCGCCGCGTCCCGACAAGCCGCTGTTTTTGACGTTGAAACCTGACCTTACCCTGGCGCTCGGCGAATCTCCGATCGCGCGGGGCAATTTGGCTAGTGCCCTCGACGCGGCGACGCAAGGCGACAAGGAACAACGTATTTTCGTCCGCGCCGACCGCGCGGTCCCTTATGGCGAGGTCATGGAGTTGATGAACCTCCTGCGCGGCGCCGGCTATCTGAAAATCGAACTCGTCGGCATGGAAGCCGCCCCCGGTAACTCCGCGACAGCCGGCGAACCCGCGCGCAAGACGATCGAGACTAACGAGACCAGGCCGCCGGAGATCAAGCCGTGACCACGGCGACGATACTCCCGGCGGACGACAAGGACTTCGCTAAGGCGATGGATGTTTGCCGCGGCGGCGGTGGCCGCCGTCCATGCCGGAATCGCCTTTTGGGTCATGCACAGCCGTGAATTGACGGCGGCCGGGGCGCCGCCGGCGGCGATTATGATCGAGCTTGCGCCGCTGGACGTCGCGCCTCCGGCGGAGACGCCCCCGGAGGTCACCCCAGGACCACAAATGAGGCAGGCCGAGCCCGAGGAAGTCGAACCGCCGCAGACGATGGCCGTTCCGGAGCTTCCCCCCGTTCCCAAGCCAAACGTGGTCCTGATGACCCCGCCGAAGCCAAAACCGAAGCTGAAGCCGAAAAAAATCGTAAAGGAAGTACCGAAGCCGGTCGTGAAACGGGTACGCGAACGGCCTGCGCCGCGCACCAGCGCGCCGCCCCGCGCGGCGGCGGCTGCGCGGGCGGCCTCCTCCTCACGCACCGTGAGTGCGGCGGCAGCGGCGGCTTCGCGCAGCGCCTGTGCGGCAGGCCTGGGGAGCTTGAATAGGCATTACCCGGAAGCGGCGCTGGCGCGGGGTGAACAGGGAACGGTCCGGCTTGCCCTGACGATTGGCCGCAATGGCCGTGTCCAGTCGGCCCGCGTCATCGGTAGTTCGGGGTCGACGGCGCTCGACCAGGCCGCGCTCCAAATGGCGCGGAGCGCCAGCTGCCCACCAATGGAAACAAGCGCCAACTTCACATTGCCGGTCCGGTTCAGCGTGAGATAGACGCCGAATGGCAAGATGCGGGTGGGCGCAAGACATTGTCCGGCCGCGTTCGGCTTGACATTAAAAACCGCCGGGGCGTTTACTTTTCGGGCAAAACGAAAGATAGTTGCCGTCCCTTTGGCTGGACCTTTGCCGCGCCGCCCCATCGCTCCGGAGAATTTCCATGATCGACCGCCGGTTCTTTTTCAGTGGACTCTGTGCTTTCAGCCTCTCGGTGCCGCTCCTTTCGATCGCATCGAGTTCAAAATCCTTCGCGGGGACGCTCGCCGCCCTCGACAAGGACAACGATGGCACGCTCGATCTCGCCGAGGTCAAGGACGCCGCCGCCAGCGTGTTCGATAAGCTTGACAAGGACAGCGACGCTACACTCGATCGTAAAGAGATCGGCGGTCGCGCCGGCAAGACACAGTTCAAGCAGGCCGACCCGGATCACGACGGAACCTTGACGAAGGACGAATATCTCGGCCTCGTCGAAAGACTCTTTAACGCCGCCGATGCCGACAAGGATGGAACGCTTACCGCGAAGGAACTCAAGTCAAAGGCGGGGCGCGCGCTCGTGCGCTTGATCCAACCGTAACCTGCAAGAAATTTTTCCGCGATGCCCACGGGATCGCGACAGGGGTCATGGGCGCGTCGTTACGCAACCAAGACGAAATCGAGGCGCTGGCCGGTTGCGGCCGGCTGACCATTTCGCCGCAGCTGCTCGAAGAACTCTCGCGCGACATTGGCGATCCGCCGCGCCGGTTGGACCCCAAGACAGCGGCGGCGCACCCATCGGTAAAGCTCTCGCTCGACGAAAAGACCTTCCGTTTCACGTTGAACGAGGATGCCATGGCGACCGGGAAGCTGGCCGAAGGGATCAGGATTTTTGCCCGGGATTTGCGCGCGCCGCGAGAGCAGGTGTCGAAGCGGTTGCAGGAAGCCGCCTAAGCCGCTGGCCCGCGCGAAATTTAAAACCGCCGGAAAGCCCGTGGAATTCCACTTGATCAAGGTGTTTCGGACGGGCTGGGCCCACCCCGCGCGAACGTCAGCATCACGCGCGTTCCTTTGTGCGACGGGTCGGAAACGATATTGCCACCGAGCTTAGCGCCCATCGCCTGGATGATCATCGTGCCAAGCCCCGTGGGGGCTGACGATGCCCCGTTCGCGGAGCCGGTTCCGTCATCTTCCACGCTAAGCTCGGCGCTATGCGCGTTGATGGCGCGCAGCCCAACCCGGATCAGTCCCTTGCTGGCTGGATAGGCATGCTTCTTCGCGTTAATGACGAGTTCCGTGACGAGCACGCCGGCCGCCACGGCGCGATCGGGGTCGATCACAACCGGATCGGCGTCGAGCGTGAGCTCTGCCCCCGTCTCCTCGATGGATTGACGCAGGTCCTCGATCAAGGATTTCAGATACAGCTCGAGCGATACCGACCGGACGTCGTCTGACGTATAGAGATGGCGGTGGACCCGGGCGACCGCCTGGATACGCGCCTCTGCGTCGCTCAGAGCCGCGCTTACCTCTGGGCGTTGCGCCCGGGAGGCGTGCAGTCGCAGCATAGAGGTAACAATCGCCAGGCTGTTGCCGACGCGATGATTGACTTCGCGCATCAAGAGAGCCCGTTCCTCCGCCAGGGCTTTGAAGCGATCGCGCGCCGCCCGCACCTCCGCTTCGGCCGCCTCTTTGCCTCGCCGCGTTGCCGCCGCCGCAAGCGCGGAGCCGAGAGCGTGCAACAAGAGCGTCCGGAAGTCGCCGCTGACGTCCTTGACGACGTAGTCGGCTGCTCCGGCCTTGAGCGCCGCCACCGCGAGGGACGCCTCCGCCGAGGCCGTGAGATAGATCACGGGGGGCGCCTCGTGCAGCTGCCGGATCGCGGCGAGAACGCTCAGCCCGTCTTGCTCGGGCAAATGATGATCGAGAACGACGGCGTCGATACCGCCTTCCGCGACGCGCGTGAGCCCGTCCGCGCCGCTGGCGGCGATCGAGACCTTGTAACGGTGACGCTCGAGCTCTTTTCGCAGCAGCCGGGCTAGAGCAGCGTCGTCGTCGATCAGGATGATGTGCGTGGCGCCGCCGGGCATCACGCGATCTCTGGGATTTGCACCACAGACAAGAACAGCCCGAGCTGTTGGATGGCGTTGGAGAAATGCTCGTAGTCGACCGGTTTTGTGATGTAGACATTGCAACCAAGGTCGTAGCAACGCTGGACCTCGATCTTGTCGTCGGTCGTGGTCAGCACCACGACGGGGGTGCAGCCCAGTTTCGAGTCCGTCTTGAGGCGCTGCAGGATATCGATACCGCTCATGTCCGGAAGATTGAGATCGAGCAGGACGAGCAGGTGGCCGGCGCAAACGCCGCCGAACAGGCATTCGACAGCTCTCGCGCCGTCGGCACAACGGATGATCGGATTGCTGACGCCCGCGCGGCGCAGATTCTTCTCGACCAGACGGGCGTGGCCGTCGTCGTCCTCGACCAGAATGATGGTGACGGCGTTCAATGCTGTTTCCAATCCGTGCTTGGATCGATCCACCGTTTCGGGAGGGTCACGGTGAAGGTGCTGCCCTGCCCCGGCTCCGACGCCAATCGGATCGATCCGCCGAGGCGGCGCACGAGTGCGCGGACATGAGCCAAGCCGATGCCCTCGCCCTGCCGGTCGTGAATTCCCGAGCGGCGGAACAGCTCGAACACGCGCTCAGCGTCTTTCGGATCAATTCCGCGCCCGTTGTCGCTGACCTCGTAGACAACGCCGAACGGCATCTCGCGGCCTTTGACGTGAATTCGGCCCGGAACGTCAGTGCGCATAAATTTCACTGCATTGTCAAGCAAGTTGGAAAAGACCTGCTCAATGGCTAGGCGGTCGATTGTCATGACAGGCAGCGGCTCGACGATTATCTCCGCGCCTATCTCTAGAGTTCTATGCATGTACCCGTCCGCGACCGCGCGTACCAGCGCGGTCATATCGACCGGCTCCGCCCGCAGGTTCCGGCCGCCTTCGCGAGAAATAACCAAGATGGCGTTGATCAGGCGATCCATCTTGGCGATCGAGCCTTTGATGAATTCGACCGCCTCGTCGAACTCGCCGCCGAGCGCGGCATCGTCGTTGTCCGCATCCGGGCCGGGCGCTTGCGCCCGCAGGGCGGCGAGCCGCTCGAACATGGTCTTGCGAAAGGTCTCGAGTTCGCTCGTGAACCCCATGATGTTGACCAGCGGCGAACGCAAGTCGTGGCTGACGATCGAGGCGAAGCTCTGGATTTCGTTGTTGACATCGAGGAGATACCGCGTGCGCTCCGCGACGGTGGACTCGAGCGCGGCATTGTTGTCCCGGAGCTCCTGCTGGGCCATGTGCATACCGCGCATCAAGCGGCGGGAGAGAAATAACGACATGAGCGCCACGGCCACGATCAAGGCCGTGCCGAACAGCTCGGCGGCCAAAACCATGCCCGTCGTCTGCTGCAATTGCGCCGAACTCCAGCGCGAGCTGGCGCTCCCCCTCCTCCTGCATGCGCTCGACGATCGCCGTGATGTTTTCCACGTACTGATGGCCGGCCCCGGTCTTGAAGAGTGCGATCGCCCCTGCTGGATCGCCCGTGTCGTAGCGCCGGATCGTCTCACGCAGCTCGTCCAACTCCTCGATGACCTGCCGCTTCAGTGGGGCGAACTCCTCCCGCTGCACCGGGTTGTTCGCGAGGGCGGCTTCGATCTCGGCGAGCGCCGGCGGCACGGCGTCGATCGCCGGTCCATAGGCGACGAGGAACTGAGGGTCGCCCGATAATAGGTAGCCGCGCCGGCTGCTTTCGGCCCGCCGAAGATTGAGCAGCAAGCTCACAAGCTTGGTTTCGAGCGCGTGCGCGGCGATCGCGCGCTCCGCATCCCGTTGCTCGCGCCCGTGCAGCCAGATCGAGGCGACGCTGAGGGCGATGAGCGTCAGGAAGCCGACGGCCAGCAGAATGGGAAGGGCCAGCCTCCCCATCTGCGCACCTTGGTGTGGGGAATATCTATCATTGGCCTTGGCGTGATTTTCAGCCAGCTTTTCTAGCTCCGCCAATTGCTGGCGCAGGAACCTCGCGATCCACGGATCTCGCGTTTCATTCTTCCTTGGCCTTTTGCGTGAAAACCTGGCGGCCGCGGTACATGCCGGACTTGAGATCGACATGATGCGGGCGCCGCAGCTCGCCGGAGTCCTTGTCTTCCACATAGGCAGGCGCCTTGAGCGCATCCGCGGACCGCCGGAATCCGCGCTTCATCCGGGAAGTTTTGCGCTTCGGAACGGCCATGTTGCTGTCTCAATTTCGGTTCGCGCGATGGAACTGCGCCGCGCGTTTGCGGATTTACGTGCCTCTTACAATGAAATCCTATGCTTGACCATCCTAAATCGCGAGGCAGCGGCCGCGATGCGGAACCTATTGTCAGACGGATCATCGAGCACTTTATTCGACGCATTCGAGGAGCGGACCGGCCGTGCGTGCATGCCCCATGACCCGCGCGGCGAGCCAGAGCTGGCGCCGGGACGGCCTTGCGGGATTGCGGTGCCGAGGATCGGGCAGCGAGGTTGCGAGCAACGCGGCCTCCCTGGCGTCGAGCCTAGCCGCGCTCTTGTGGAAATAATGCCGTGCCGCCGCCTCGGCGCCAAATATTCCTTTCCCCCATTCGGCCAGGTTGAGATAGACCTCCAAAATGCGCCGCTTTGGCCATTCCAGGTCGATCAGGAGCGCCAAGGGAATTTCGATCGCCTTGCGGACGTAGGATCGCGACGGCCAAAGAAACAAGTTCTTCGCGGTCTGCATGGGAATCGTCGAAGCGCCCCGCGTGGGGCCATGCGCGCCCGGGTGGTCGAGGACCCAGCGCAGCGCGCCCCAATCCACCCCGTTATGCTCGCAAAAGCGCCTGTCCTCCGAGACGATGACAGCGACGCGGAGAAATCTCGAAATGCGTTCGAGCGGAACATAGTGACGCTCGACCGTCTCGCCTTCGAGCCAACGCGCAAGCATCAGCGTCGAAACAGGCGGCAGGAACCGGTAGACGAGAATCAACGCGGCGAACCCGAGCGCCAGCGCCAAGCCGGCGCCGAGCACGATGCGCGCAATCCTGCCGGACAAACCAGACCGCCGATACTTTGATACCATGGCCGAGCCTTGACCGGTCGCGCCCAATGAGGCAAGCAAAGCCTCGGCTTTATTGGCCAAAGGACAGCGAGACAATGACCGGTGCCACGCGGGCACGCGAATTCGAGGCTAGACTGGCGGCGGCCTCCGGCGCGACCGAGCGCATGCTCGGTTCCTTGCTGAGCCTTGCCATTTTGCCGGGCGAGACGGTCCGGCCGGCGCGATTTCTCGAAGCCATGCGTTACGCGAGTCTTGGCGGCGGCAAAAGGTTCCGGCCTTTTCTTTCGATCGAGACCGCGCGCCTTCTCGGCGCCGAAGGCGACGGCGTGTTGCGTGCCGCCGCGGCGGTCGAAATGATCCATTGCTATTCGCTCGTGCATGACGATCTTCCGGCCCTCGACAACGACGATCTGCGCCGGGGAAAGCCCGCCACGCATAAGGCCTTCGGCGAGGCGACCGCGATCCTTGTGGGTGACGGCCTTCTCACTTATGCGTTCGATGTGATGGCGGACCCCGAGACCCACCCGGACCCTGGGGTCCGCGCGGAACTCGTTCTCGCTCTGGCGCGCGCGGCTGGGTTGGGAGGCATGATCGGCGGGCAGGTGCTCGATCTCGAAGCCGAACAGGCGCTCGAGCCGCATAACGCGGAAGCGGTGATAAAACTTCAAGCGATGAAAACCGGCGCTCTGTTGCATTATGCGGTCGATGCGGGCGCACTTCTTGGGCGAGCCGGCGCCCAGGCGCGGGCCGCGCTCTCTTCCTATGGCCGCGCGCTTGGCGCGGCGTTTCAGGTGGCCGACGATATTCTCGATGTCGAAGCCGACGCTTTGGCGCTCGGCAAGCGGGCGGGCAAGGACGCAGGCCGCAACAAGGCAACGCTCGTTGCCGCGCTCGGTATTGCTGCGGCGCGGGAGCGGCGCGACAGCCTCGTCGCGGCGGCGATCGCCGCGCTCGATTCGTTTCCGCAGGGCACCGAGGCGACGGTCTTGAAAGAGGCTGCCCGTTTCGTCGCCGCGCGGAAACATTGATGCCACGCCGCAGCCCGATTTCGCCAGGGCGGCGGCGCATCTTACGGTTTTGGCTTCCCCTTCGCGTCGTGCGAGGCCATCCGCGTCTCTTCGCGGGCATGGCGGCCGGCCTCCTCGCGGGCGTTCTTTTGCCCGATTCATTTCGTCTGGCGACAAGGCTTTTGATCGCCTGGAACGCGGGAACCTGGCTTTATTTCATTGCCACCGGCATCATGATCGCCTGGGCGACTCCACAATCGATGCGGCGGCGGGCAAGGATGAGCGACGAGGGAAGATTTTTTATTCTCGTGCTCACCAGCCTCGCCGCGCTCGCGGCAATTGCCGCAATCGTCGCGGAGCTCGCCATCGTCAAGGATTTATCGGGGACGATCAAGGGCCTGCATATCGGGCTCGCGGCGGCGACGATCGTCAACGCCTGGTTCTTCATCCATCTGACCTACGCCCTCCATTACGCGCATGAATATTTCGACGAATATTTCGCCGAACCTGGCAGACCGCCGGCCGAGCGCGGCGGCTTGGCTTTTCCTGGAACCGAGCACCCCGACTATTATGACTTTTTATATTTCTCCTACGTGATCGGCGTCGCGTGTCAGACGGCCGATGTCAACATTTCTTCGCGGGCGATGCGGCGGGCGGCGCTCGTTCACTGCGTCCTCGCTTTCTTTTTCAACAGCGCGGTGCTCGCCCTCACCGTCAACATCGCCGCCGGGCTGATTTGACCGGGAGCTGCTTAGAGCCTGACTCAAAAGACAACTATCGCGCGAGTCGTCTGACCGCGATCTGGATGCAGGCCAGTGTGACGAAGGCGGCGAGGGTTAGGCCGAGATTTTCGTAATCCTTGGCGATGCGGCGATTCCGGCCGAACCAAGAGAAAGTCCGCTCGACGACCCAGCGGCGCGGCAAGACGACAAAGCCCTTCAGGTCGTCACCGCGCTTGACGATTTCGAGGTGCAGCACCGGAACTTTGGCAACGGCGGCTTCGACTTGCCACGCGTTGTAGCCATTGTCCGCCCAGACCAGTTCGAACCAGGGAAAGCGGTTGCGGATCTTGTCGAGGACAAGCGTTGCACCGTCGCGGTCCTGGATGCCTGCGGAATGAACGATGGCCCGTAGCGGCAGGCCTTCGG
Source organism: uncultured Alphaproteobacteria bacterium (assembly GCA_963706215.1). GTDB lineage: Bacteria > Pseudomonadota > Alphaproteobacteria > Rhizobiales > Beijerinckiaceae > Methylocapsa. The sequence continues at coordinate 3,858,266 of OY970154.1, forward strand.
TATCGACAAGGGCGTAAATCTTGCGTCCCTTGACCTTCTTACCGGCATCATAACCTACCTCGCCATCAAAACCGCCCCCTTTTCCGCCGCCTTCAGCGTCTGGCTGTCGATGACAGCTGCCGTGGGGCTCGCCTCTCGCCCGAGTTGCTCGCGCAAAGTCATGTGCAGCTCTTCCCAGATGGCCTCCCACACGCCGTCCTTCTGGAACTTGCGGAAAATATTGTAGACCGTCGAGCGCGGCGGAAATTCGTCGCGCGGCAGATAGCGCCAAGGGCAGCCCGTGCGAAGCAGGTAGAAGATCGCGTTCATCGCCGCCCGCATATCGGTCTTGCGTGGCCGCCCGCCAGGCAAGGCTTCGGGAATCAAAGGCTTCAGCCGCTCCCATTCCGCATCCGTCAAATTGCTCGGATAGCGATCTTCGTCACGCCAATAGATCGCTCGCTGCTCTTTCGTCCACATCGCGAATCACCGCATCAGTTGCAAATGATGCCGTAAATCATGCAACCATCCCGCGTGCAATACTCTTTTGAGACAGGCTCTTAACCCTCGCGGGCCGGCATGTTCGCGATGACGACGCGCTCGTGCAATCCCGGCGCGGTGAAGCCGAACACGCGGCCGTAAAAATCGAGTTCCAGTTCGAGCGCGCGGCGCAGCGTCTCGGCCTTGCGAAAGCCATGGCCCTCACCCGCGAAGGAATAATAGGCGACCGGCAAGTCCCGCGCGGTCAACGCCGCGACCATGGTCTCCGCCTGATTGGGCGGAACGGTCTTGTCGTCCTCGCCTTGAAAAAAGATCACCGGACAGGCGAGCCGATCGACATGATTGACCGGCGATCGCTCACTATAGAGAGCTTGCGCTTGCGGCAAGGGTCCGATCAGCCGGTCGAGATAGCGGGACTCGAATTTGTGGGTGTCCTTGGCGAGCAGCATGAGATCGCCGACGCCATAAAAGCTTGCCCCCGCCTTGAACAGGTTCAGGGACGTCAGCGCGGCAAGCGTGGTGAAGCCCCCTGCACTGCCCCCGCGGATGACGAGGCGGGCGGCGTCGGCGAGCCCGCGTTCGACAAGATGGTTCGCGGCGGCGGCGCAATCCTCGACATCGACGACGCCCCACTGTCCATAAAGCCGCTCGCGATAGGCGCGGCCATAGCCGGTCGAGCCGCCGTAATTCACATCGACAACGCCAAAGCCGCAACTCGTCCACCATTGGATGTTCAACGAAAAACTGTTGGTTGTCATGCTGGTCGGCCCGCCATGCGACAACACGACGAGCGGCGGTAACTTTCCGGATGAGCCTTTGTAATCGCGGTTCTTGGGCGGATACCAGAAGCCATGCGCGGTGCCCCCACGGGTCGCAAAATCGAGCGGCTCTCCGAGCGAAATGGTTTCTTCCGGGAGCACGGCGGGGGCGGCGCGGCGAATGACGAATGGCGCGCCGCCATCCACTATGAGCGATAAACAGATCGAGGGCGGCGCGGCCGGAGGTGTCGCGATATATGCCAAACCATCGCCGAGCGTGCGTGGGCAATCATGCACCTGGCCGATCCCAAGCGGCGCGATCTTGCCGTTCGCGATCAACACGGCGGTCCTGATCCCGTCGCGGACGATCGCGGCGACGATCCGCCCATCGGGCAGAAAATCATAATAGCGCTGGCGGAAAACCCAATGCGGACCGCCGATCTCGGCTTCGACCGGCGCCACGGATTCTACCGCGGTGCCACGCAACGCATAGAGGTTCCACCACCCGGTCCGGTCGGAGCAAAAATGGAGCGTGCCGTCAGCCGGCCACTCCGGCTGCACGATTGCTTCCGGCGTTTCGCCCGCCACCAGACGCGGCGTTTCGACCGCGCCGTCTTTCGTCACACCGGCCACGAAAAGCCTGGTCCCATCCCAAGGCATGCCGGGGTGATCCCAGGCGATCCAGGCTAGTCTTTCGCCACCAGGGGCAAGTCGCGGCGAACTCAGGAAATCCGGTCCCTCGACCAAGATTGTCTCGGCACCGCCCGGATCGAGCGGCAAGGCGACGACAGCGGCCTTTGGATCGGCGGGCGGGCGCGAACGATGATCCTCCCGCACGGCAAGTACGCGGTGGCGCGGCAAGTCGAATTCGAAATCGGCGTAGCGGTAGTCTTCCGGCGTTTCGATCCGGCGCGGCGCGGCGCCGGCCTCGATGAGCCAGACGCTCCCATCGTTGCGCTCGCTCACAACGGCGACGCCCGCCGCAACCGCGTAAGCGCCGCCGCCATATTCGTGAACGCGGCTGCCCACATTGAAGGGCGGCGGCGTGAGGTCTGCGATCGCGCCATCCGCCCGGCGGCGGCATAAAACCGTGCGGCCATTCTCGCTTGGCCGGGCTTCGAGCCAATAGAGGTCGTGGCCATCGACGCTGAGGCCGCTAAGACCAACCGACGCCTCGGTCATGAGCTCGACGCTCACCGGCGAGACCCAGGCGCCATAAGGGGCAATAATCTTGGTCATTGGCGATCCGGGCGGCGCGAGCCGGGGAAAGGCTTTGCTTTAGGGTGAGGGGCGCCACGCTGTTTCACAGGTCCATTATGGGCCAAGGAAATACGCCAGCCAAGCCAGGACTTATGGCGATTGGGTGAAGAGGCGCCTCGTGATGACGCGCCCGCGAGCATCCGCGCAACTATCCTCGCGACGGATCGCCGAGACCCCTTCGAAATCCATCCCGCCAACTCGGCCAAATCAAATTCACGCCAAAGGCTTGCTTGGCCTTGGCGTTAGAGGCGCCCCGCACATCGGTCATGAACACGACGCCGTCGCCTATGACGAAACGGGCGATCCAGGCCGGGATCCTGCGTGGCGGTTTGGCGCCGAGCGCCTCCGCCAGGGCGGGCAGCCATTGCGACACGCGGGCAGGATCGTCATCGACGATGTTATAGACCCCAGGCACGCCCCGCTCGACCGCGGCACGCGTGAAGCGGGCGGCGTCGTCGACGTGAATGAACGACCAAACGCCGCCGCCGCCAATGATCGGGATGCGCCGCTTGCGAACATCGTTCACCATCCAGCCTTGTTCGCTTATGGCGGTTCCGGGACCATAGAAAGACCCGTAGCGCAACACCAGCCCCTCCAAGCTGGTCTCGCCGGTGACCGCGGATTCCAAATAGCGGATCGCGTCAAGCGTGCGGCGAAACGCCGCCGGCGGCTCCGGATCGAGCGGGTCTTCCTCTGTCTTGACTGGTCCTCCCTCCCGCGCGTAGGGCCAACCCGCAAAGCTTTGCGCGACAAATCGGCGTGCGCCGGCGGCGCGCGCGGCGGCCAGCAAATAATCCGTGCCCTCTTTTCGCAACCGGTTGGTCTCGGAAAACCCCTCGTCGAAATTCCGCGGATCGACCCCTCGATGGAAGTGAGTTCGTGAACCACTACGTCCGGCTTCTCCCGGTTTACCACGTCCATCACGGCGGACGGATCAAGCGCGTCGGCGATGACCGGCGTGGCGCCAATTCTCCGCAAAAGGTCAGCCTTGGCGGGAGAACGCGTCAGTCCGGCGACCTCGTGCCCCGCCGCCGTCAATAGGAGGACAAGGCGGCGGCCAACCGCACCGGTCGCTCCCGCGACAAAAATTTTCATTTGACAGGCTCGCTGGGCAGAGTGGAAACAAATTTCCGCCGCTTCATGCCGGAAACCCCCTTGGCGAACGAGAGTCGAGGGGAAATCGATTTTAGCACGGCGGCGGCGGCCACCGGAGATTCTTACCCAACATGGTCAAGGTTCACACCGGAACAAGTCTGCTTGGCCATGGCGTGGCCGCGCCGCGAACGCCGGACGAGGCGACGCTCGACCGGGTGGCAAATCCGCATCGGGGCGAAAACTATATCGCCCGCTTCACCGCGCCGGAATTTACCGCCCTATGTCCAATGACCGGCCAGCCGGATTTCGCGCTGCTCGTGATCGACTATCTTCCAGGCAGCTGGCTCGTCGAATCGAAATCCCTAAAACTCTACCTCACGTCGTTTCGCAATCATGGCGCTTTCCACGAGGACTGCACCTTGCGGATCGGCAAGGATCTCGCCGCATGCCTCGAACCGCGCTGGCTGCGGATCGGCGGCTATTGGTTTCCGCGTGGGGGCTTGCCTATCGACGTGTTTTGGGCAACGGGCGAGCTGCCGGTCGGAACCTGGGTTCCGGATCAAGGCGTGCCGCCCTATCGCGGACGGGGATAGCTCGAAGCACTCACACCAGCCGCGATTGCTCCACCGCGGCGGCGATAAAACTCGCGAATAGCGGGTGAGGCTCGAAAGGCCGCGATTTGAGCTCGGGATGAAACTGCACGCCGATGAACCAGGGATGACCGGATAATTCGATCGTCTCCGGCAACAGGCCGTCCGGCGACATGCCGGCGAAGACGAGACCGCTTTGGGCGAGCCTTTCGCGGTAGGCGGTGTTGACCTCGAAACGATGCCGGTGGCGTTCGGATATGCTGGTCGTGCCGTAAATGGCGGCGATCCTTGACCCCGGCATCAGTTCGGCACGATAGGCGCCAAGCCGCATCGTTCCGCCAAGATCCGTTTCGGCGGCGCGAATTTCCAGCTCATTGCCGCGCAGCCACTCGGTCATCAGCCCGACGACTGGCTCCTTCGCCGGACCGAATTCGCTCGAATTGGCCTCCGGCATGCCAGTCAAGGATCGCACCGCCTCGATCACCGCCATCTGCATCCCGAAACAGATACCAAAGTAGGGAAGCTTGCGTTCGCGGGCGAAACGCGCGGCGAGAATTTTGCCTTCCGCGCCGCGCTTGCCGAAGCCGCCAGGAACCAGAATGCCATGCACATGTTCGAGGTAAGGCGCCGGATCGCTGGTTTCGAAAATTTCCAATTCGATCCAATCCAGGTGGACCTTGACCCGGTTGGCCATGCCGCCATGGCTCAACGCCTCGGTCAAGGATTTATAGGCGTCCTTAAGCCCGGTGTATTTGCCGACGATCGCGATCGTGACTTCGCCTTCCGGGTTGTGAATGCGCTCCAGCACGGCGTTCCAGCGGCCCATGTCGGGCTTCGGCGCGGGTTCGATCCCAAAAGCGGCCAAAACTTCCCGATCCAGCCCGGCCGCATGATAGGCGTGCGGAACCTCATAGATCGAGGCGACGTCGCGGGCGTCGATCACCGCGCCTTCGCGCACGTTGCAGAAAAGCCCGATCTTGCACCGCTCCTCGCGCGGAATCTCGCGATCGGTGCGGCACAGAAGAATGTGCGGCTGGATGCCGATCGCGCGCAGTTCCTTGACCGAATGTTGGGTCGGCTTGGTCTTCAGTTCGCCCGCACTTGGAATGAACGGCAGAAGCGTGAGGTGAATATAGATCGCGTGCCCGCGCGGCAGTTCGTTGCCGAGCTGGCGGATCGCCTCAAAAAAAGGGAGGCCTTCGATATCGCCGACGGTGCCGCCGATCTCGACCAGGACGAAATCGACGCCCTCGTTGCCGCTGAGCACGAAAGCCTTGATCGCATTGGTGACGTGCGGAATGACCTGGACGGTCGCGCCAAGGTAATCGCCGCGGCGTTCCTTGGCGATAATCTCCTGGTAGACCCGGCCGGTCGTGATATTGTCTTCCCGCATCGTCGGCCGGCCGGTGAAACGCTCGTAATGACCAAGATCGAGATCGGTTTCCGCGCCGTCCTCGGTGACGAAGACCTCGCCGTGCTGGTAGGGACTCATCGTCCCCGGATCGACGTTCAGATAAGGGTCGAGCTTGCGAAGCCGGACGCTGTAACCCCGCGCCTGGAGAAGCGCGCCGAGCGCCGCCGCCGCGAGTCCCTTGCCAAGCGATGACACCACGCCGCCGGTAATGAAGATAAACCGCGCCATGGGGCTTGGGATTTATCCTGTTTCCGCCCGCTTGGGGAGGCAAATTACGCGCCGCCGCCCCTTTTTGCACATGAACGCGAGGGTCATTTCGACCGCGGCGGACGCGAGGCCGGGGAACGGGCCTTGGCCGGGCCGGGCGCGGCCGGTGGCGGCGCCGGTTGCACCATGATGGAAGCGGGCGGAGGCGCGGCAGGCCCGGTTTGAACGGGCGCCAACGGAACCAGGGGCGTCGCGGGCTGATTTAAGGGGGGCAAATTCAGACCTTGCGGCACCTCGGGCGCGGCGGGTCCCGTCTCGCCCGGCAAGGTCACACCCGGCGGAAGCGCCGGCGGCTTGGCCGCCTGGTCTTCCATCCGTCTCAATTGGTCGAGCAAACTTCCCTTGCCCTCGCCCTCTTTTGCCGCGCCGCCCTCCGGTTCGATCGGCGTGAGGCTTTGGAAGGTTATTTCCGGGGCTTGATTGAGCCGCGCGAGGATCGTCAAGCCCATGCTGGTCGCGAAAAACAGCGCCGCCAAGATGGCGGTCGCGCGGGTCAGCGCGCTTGCCTGGCCGCGTCCGGTCATGAAGCCGCCGCCGCCGCCGATGCCAATGGCTCCGCCCTCGGAGCGCTGCAAGAGCACGGTCACGACGAGGACGACGACGATCATGAGATGAACGACGATCAGGACCGACTGCATGGAAAATTCTCTCCCGGATTCTTGGAGGCTTGCCGCAACAAAAGTAGCGAGGCGGACTGAACGCGACTGTGAGTTTGAGCCCCTTTTAAAGGGCTCCTAGCCGCGTGGCTAGATGTTCTCCCACTGGAGGCGCAAAACGCTTCACAGGTAAACGCCGGCAATCGCCATGAACTCGGCAGAGCTCAGGCTAGCGCCGCCGACAAGCGCGCCATCGACGTCATCGATCGACAGTAATTCCGCGGCGTTGGCCGGCCGCACCGAGCCGCCATAGAGAATGCGCATGCTGGCGCCCTGCCCCGGAAGATGCTGGTTCACCCGGCCCCGGATGAAGCCATGCATCTCGGCTATGTCTTGCGGCGTGGGCGTAAGACCCGTGCCGATCGCCCAGATCGGCTCGTAGGCAATGTTAATTTGTCCCGGCGGCGAATTTTCCGGAATCGAACCCGCCAGTTGCACGCCGACGATGGAAAAGGCGTCGCCCGCCTCGCGCTCGGCTCTCGTTTCGCCGACGCAAATGATCGCCGCGAGCCCGGCGCGGAGCGCCGCCTTGGCCTTGGCGCGAACGATCTCGTTGGTTTCGTGGTGGCCGGCGCGGCGCTCCGAATGGCCAAGGATCACATAGCTCGCGCCGGCATCCTTGAGCATCTCGGCGGAAATATCGCCGGTGAAGGCGCCGCTTGCCTCGGCATGGCAATCCTGGCCGCCAACCCCTACTCGGGTGCCTTCGCAAATCGCCGTAACGGCCATGAGCAAGGTCGCCGGAGGGCAAACGACGATTTCCGCCTTTCCCGCGCCGCCGGCGGCCACGGCCTCGCAAATCGAGGCCGCTTCGCCGAGGCTTTTGCGCACGCCGTTCATCTTCCAATTGCCCGCGACGAGGGGGCGTGATCCGTGTGTCATGCGGAAGGTTTCCGGTCATTTCGCGGAAAGCCGCGTTGCATGCGGGGCTTCATCTTTTTATAGTCCCCCGCCAATTTGGAAAAGCCCGGCGCCTGCCGGAAACCCCGAAAAGAGACCCCTTCCCATGCTTGTATCAATGCGTGCCTCGGCACAAGGCTGGATCGGCCGCATCGTCATGGCAATCCTGATGGGCTTGATCATCCTCAGTTTCGCGATCTGGGGCATCGGCGACATTTTCCGCGGTTTCGGCGCGAATAATCTCGCCCAGGTCGGCGGCGTCGAGATCGGCGCCGACACTTTCAGCAACGCCTATCAGGCCGAATTGCAGAGTCTACAGCGGGCCGAGCACCGCAACATCACCAATGAGGAGGCGCACGAATATGGTCTTGACCGGCAAGTTCTTTCCCAACTCGTCAACGAGGCCGCGCTCGATGACCAGGGCCGCCGGCTAGGGCTCGCGATAAGCGACGAGGACATCAAAAAGACGATCGTCAACGACGCCAATTTCAAGGGGGTGACTGGCCGGTTCGATCGCGAGGCCTTCGCCGCGTTTCTGCGCGACCAAGGATTTACCGAAAAGACCTACCTGCGGCAGCAGCGCAGTGTCCATTTGCGCCGTCAAATCGTCGATGCGCTGACCGACGGTGTCCAATTGCCGAAGGCTTTGCTGGAGGCCATTTTCCGCTTTCAAATGGAAACCCGCAGCGTCGATTACATCGTGTTTCCCGCGGCGAGCGCGGGCCCGCTGCCCGCCCCCTCCCAGGAAGAGCTGAAAAGATACTTTGCAAGCACCCGGCAGCTTTATGCCACGCCCGAATTTCGCAGCCTTGTCGTCGTGCCGGTTACCCCTGCCTCGATCGCCAAACCGGATGACGTCTCCGACGCCGACGCGCGAAACCGCTACGAGGAAGTCAAGAACGAGCGTTTCGGGGCGCCGGAAAAGCGCGAGGTCGAGCAAATTCTCTTTGCGAGCGACGCGGAGGTCAAGGAGGCCCGTGCACAACTCGATGCGGGAAAGACTTTCGATGATCTTTTGAGCGAAAAAAAACTTACCCCCAAGGATGCGAGCCTCGGCACCGTCGCGCGCACCGGCCTCATCGACAAGAACGTCGCGGACGCCGCCTTTTCGCTCAAGGAAGGCGAAGTCAGCGCGCCGGTCAAGGCGCGATTCGGCACGGTCATTCTGCGCGTCGGCAAGATCGTTGCCTCGACCGTCAAGCCCTACTCCGGCGTCGCCGCCGAACTCAAACGCGAGATCGCCCTGCAGCGCGCGCAACGCGATATCACCCGGCTGCACGACGCGATCGAGGATCAGCGCACATCCGGAAAATCGCTGACGGAGGCCGCGAATAGCGTCGGCCTCGAACCAAGGGTCATCGCCGCGATCGATGCGATGGGCAACGATCCGCAAGGCGTCCCCGTCAAGGATTTGGTGGATGGCGCCGCCCTTCTCAAAGCGGCGTTTGCCTCGGACATCGGCGTCGACAACGATACGTTGAGGGTGCGAGGCGGCGGCTATCAATGGTTTGAAGTCGCCAAGATAGACAAGGCCCGCGAGAAAACGTTCGACGAAGCGAAGGCGGAAGTCGAGAAGGCCTTGCGCGAGGACAAGGCGGGGAAGCTCTTGTCGGCGAAGACGGCGGAACTCGTCAAGAAGCTCGACGCCGGCGAAAGCATGGCGGCTATTGGCGCGGCGGAAGGCAATCTTGCGGTCACGCATGCCGACGCGGTGAGGCGCGGCGGGTCGAGCGGCCTCGCGGTCAATTTCGTCACCCAGATATTCAACGTCGGCGTGCATCGCGCGGGGTCGGTCGCCAGCGAAGACGGCGGCCGGATTCTGTTCCAGGTCGTCTCCTCCACCACCCCGCCCTTCGACCCCGAGGCCGCCGAACTCACCAACATCACGGGCGACGTGAAACGTGGATTTGACGAGGATGTGGTCGCGCAATATCTCGCGAAGCTCGAAAGCGATCTCGGCGTGAAACTCAACGCCAAGGCGTATTCCGCCGCGACTGGCATCTCTCCCGGCGGCTTTTGAGCGGCCGGCCGATGTTTGAACCGTCCCTTGAGGCCTGCGCGCGACGCTATGAGGCGGGGCAAGCCTGCCTCGTTACCGCCCGCCTCGCCGGCGATCTCGAAACGCCTGTTTCGGCCTTTTTGAAATTATCGGCGGGCCGGGTGGGGCGGATTTTTCTGCTCGAATCCGTCGAAGGTGGCGCCGCGCGAGGCCGTTTCTCGATGATCGGCCTCGATCCGGATATTGTCTGGCGCGTCTCCGGCGGGAAAGCCGAGATCAATCGCCGCGCGCTCGCCGATTCCGGTGGTTTTTCGCCTTGCGCCGGGCCTCCGCTCGCCGCTCTGCGCGAGCTCATCGCCGAATCCCAAATCGAGGCCGGGGACGATCTCCCCCCTATGGCTGCGGGCGTCTTCGGCTATCTCGGCTACGATATGGTCCGCCAGATGGAGCGCCTTGCCGAAGCAAAGCAAGATCCGATCGGCGTGCCCGACGCGATGATGCTGCGCCCGACCGTGATGGTGGTTTTCGATGCGGTCAGGGACGAAATTTTCGTCGTCACGCCGTTGCGCCCGGAGCCAAATGCCGCTTTTCACGCCATCCATGATAGCGCGCGGAAACGCCTCGAATCCGTGGTCGCCACCCTCGAAGGCCCGCTCGCGCAGGGGGCCCACGCCGCCCGTGCGGCCCTGGCCGCCGGTCCGCCGTGTTCGAACACGCCAAAAGATCGCTTTTTCGAGATGGTCGAGCGCGCCAAGGATTATATCCGGGCGGGCGACGTTTTTCAGGCTGTCCTTTCGCAGCGATTCTCGGCGCCTTTCGCGCTGCCCGCCTTTGCGCTTTACCGGGCGCTGCGGCGAATCAACCCCGCGCCGTTTCTCTGCTATCTCGATTTTGGATCGTTCCAGATCGTCTGTTCCAGCCCGGAAATCCTGGTTCGCGTGCGGGGCGGAAAAGTCACCATCCGGCCCATCGCGGGCACCCGCTGGCGCGGCAAGACGAAGGCCGAGGACGAACGTCTGGCGGCGGAGCTCTTGGCCGACGAAAAGGAATGCGCCGAGCATTTGATGCTGCTCGATCTCGGCCGTAACGACGTCGGGCGCGTCGCCGAAATAGGTTCGGTCGAGGTAACCGAGAAATTCGCGATCGAGCGCTACAGCCATGTCATGCATATCGTCTCGAACGTCGAGGGCAGGCTCGCGCGGGACCATGATGTGATCGATGCTTTGTGCGCCGGGTTTCCGGCCGGCACCGTTTCCGGCGCGCCAAAGGTGCGGGCGATGGAAATCATCGACGAACTCGAGACCGACAAGCGCGGCATCTATGGCGGCTGCATCGGCTATTTCGGCGCCGCGGGCGAGATGGACACGTGCATTGTCCTGCGCACCGCCATTATCAAGGACGGGACGATGCATGTGCAAGCCGGCGCTGGAATAGTCTATGATTCCGACGCGGCGGCCGAACAACACGAATGCGTCAACAAGGCGCAAGCGCTGTTCCGCGCCGCCGAGGAAGCCGTCCGCTTCGCGGCCAGAGCGAGGCGTGGCCGGTAGAGGACTTCGAGAGAGTCTTTGCGCGATGAAGCACTATTGCGCGCAGGGCGGCATCTTAAATTGCCAGCGGTTTCGTAAAGCGGAAGGGAGTCGGTTAGGGTTCGAGGGAGAGACCCATGGCCATCGGTTTTTCTAAGTGCCTGTCTCAAAAGGGTATTGCACGCGGGATGGTTGCATGATTCACCGCATCATGTGCAACTGATGCGGTGATTCGCGATGTGGACGAAAGAGCAGCGAGCGATCTATTGGCGTGACGAAGATCGCTATCCGAGCAATTTGACGGATGCGGAATGGGAGCGGCTGAAGCCTTTGATTCCCGAAGCCTTGCCTGGCGGGCGGCCACGCAAGACCGATATGCGGGCGGCGATGAACGCGATCTTCTACCTGCTTCGCACGGGCTGCCCTTGGCGCTATCTGCCGCGCGACGAATTTCCGCCGCGCTCGACGGTCTACAATATTTTCCGCAAGTTCCAGAAGGACGGCGTGTGGGAGGCCATCTGGGAAGAGCTGCACATGACTTTGCGCGAGCAACTCGGGCGAGAGGCGAGCCCCACGGCAGCTGTCATCGACAGCCAGACGCTGAAGGCGGCGGAAAAGGGGGCGGTTTTGATGGCGAGGTAGGTTATGATGCCGGTAAGAAGGTCAAGGGACGCAAGATTCACGCCCTTGTCGATACCGAAGGCCTGCCGCTACGGGCCATCGTTCATTCCGCAGGCATCCAGGACCGCGACGGTGCAACGCTTGTCCTCGACAAGATCCGCAACCGCTTTCCCTGGTTCGAACTGGTCTGGGCGGACAATGGCTACAACGCGTGGCAAGTCGAAGCCGCCGTTGCCAAAGTTCCGGTGCTGCACCTCGAAATCGTCAAGCGCGGTGACGACCTGAAGGGCTTTGTCGTCTTGCCGCGCCGCTGGGTCGTCGAGCGGACTTTCTCTTGGTTCGGCCGGAATCGCCGCATCGCCAAGGATTACGAAAATCTCGGCCTAACCCTCGCCGCCTTCGTCACACTGGCCTGCATCCAGATCGCGGTCAGACGACTCGCGCGATAGTTGTCTTTTGAGTCAGGCTCTAAGACAAATGAAGGAGATCCCCGATCGCCGCGTGACCGGAATGCTGACCTATCCGTTGGATGAAATTCCGCCGGCGACGCTGGTTGGCCGGTTGTGCGGGGCGGACGATGGGGAGGCGATCGAGCTCTTAAGCCGCGAAGCGGCTGAAACGGGTTTTGCCGGACAAGACAGGCATTCCCCACGCCCAAACATTCCGCGAGGTTTTCCGGTTGCCGAAGCCTGAAGTTCCGGACCAATGCGTTGCGTCGCGGATTGCTTCGTGGCAAGAAATCGGGCGTGGCGTGGTTGCGGTTGACGGCAAGACGCCGCGCGGTGCGAGGCAAGCGGCGGATGGAAGCGGGGCTCCGCATCTTCTCCCGGCTCCAGCCCCGCCAGCGGCGCGGCCTTGAACTTCTTGGCGCAGCACGGGCGCCGTGCTGCGTCACACGGGTGACATCGGGCCTGATCTCGGGAACCTCGATGCGATCGTAGGCCTGCGGGGCGACCTGCGCCGCAGCCGACACGTTGGCGGCGCAATGTTCGCACTGCCGCGCCGGCACCTCGAACCTGCGCGCCGGGTTGGGATGCGGCGGCCGGTGCGCTCCCGCATGGGGACGGCCCTTGGGCTTGGGGCTTTCCCCCTCGCTCGCGTTCCGAACCTCGCGACGGCGGCATTGAGGAATTGTCCGGCGTCTTCGGTGGAAGACCGAGCTTGGCTTCCAGTTCGGCGACGCGCGCCCAAAGCGCCTCGCACTCCACCCTGAGCGCCGTACCCGTCTCCGCCTGCGCCAGAACCATGCGCATCAGTGTTTGCTTGGCGAGCGAAACAAGCGCCTCGCGATTCATCCAAAGCTTAAATCGGCCCGCAAGCTCCTTGTCAAAATCATCAATCGACGTGCCCCAGCGCCAAATGGCCGCTAGCGCTGAACAAGGGGCCGTGAGCAATTACGGAGAATGATTGACCTGATCATCGGCTGACCCCGCGCTTCCAAATGCGAAGGGATTTAGCGGGTCGCCGACCGAAACCTATAGACGGCAATTTCACGGTAAGGTGTGCCAGGCGCACGGTTCTGATTATCCTCGAGCTGATTCTGCTGCTCGAGGGCGGTGGCTGCTCAAGGCACGGCATGTATGGTGGGGCCAGCCAAGACGGCATTCTTGATCAGGCGTTGCGGGTTGCCGTCGCGGGTCTGGTTGGCCGGCGGCCTGCGTATCTGATCCGGCCGGTAATTACATAAGTAATATGACAGCATGGGTCGCGGAAACGTCCTCCGCTGGCCGTTCCGCCAAGCTGGATGAAAATTCGAGAGCGTAACCAACGGTCGTTCCCCGTGACCGCTGGTATAGTGGCGCCTGGCGCTTCCTCGGCCCGCCAAACGCGTTTAATATAGCAATGCCCGGTCAAATCATGACCTTATGCGTTGCTACCGGCGCCCGCTTGCGCCTGCGGCTCGCCGCACTATAGTGCACGCCTTTCGCGGATATCCGCATCGCCGGGAGGTTAGGACGACCAGCCGGACGCGCGAATGAGGACCGCGGAGGGGTGGCCGAGTGGTTGAAGGCGCACGCCTGGAAAGTGTGTATGCGGGAAACCGTATCGCGGGTTCGAATCCCGCTCCCTCCGCCATGCGTCAGCATTAAAGCATTGAATTGACTAGTATTTCATTCAGAAACACACCGGATGTCTTACAATTGGTCTTACAACTCGACGGCGCTTGGGGCGGATTGGCGCGGCCAATGGCGGACAATTTGACGCCGCCGCCGGCCTACAATTTGAACGCGTTCAGCTTGCCGGATAGAGCCTTCGCGAGAGCCTCTAAGCCGCCGTTGCCTGCGCCGGCGTCTTCCCCGCCGCCTTGGGGAGCCGCCGGGCTTTCCGCCTCGCGTGCGGCAGCCAGCTCTGCCTCTCGCACCCTCTTCGCCCTTGCAGCGAGACCCGATCCAGTCCTGTCGATCAGCCTGAAAACGTCCGCCGCATCGCCCGGCGTCAGAGCGCCGCCGGCAACCCCGCCCAGGACTGCCGCCCGCGTCCCGGCCACATCGTCCGAGCCTTCGACCCTAGGCAAGTCGAAACGCCGGGAGCGCCGCACCGGCGCGATCCTGTCGAGGATGATCTTCGCCGCCATCATGTCGCCCTTGAGGGCGGCGGTAATGACAGCGTTCGCAATCTCTCCCACGTCGTCTTGCATGAGCCGATCAGCCGTCAGCGTCGTCTTGTGGCGCGCGCCCTTCGGCTTCCCGGCGGGATTGCCGGACTGCCGTTTCTGGAGGCCCCACGTTTGTTTCACGATTGCATTTTCAGGCATGGTCACGCCAGCCTCCTAAGGCGGCAAGGGATCGAAGCCAGGCAACGCCGCCGTGGCCGGGCAAACCTTTGACGCCACAGGCGCACCTCCTACGCAGCAGGGGGTCATCGAAGGGTGTCCCCTGCCTCACGATCTTGCCGGCATCGGCATTCTTGCAGGATGGCTGGCGCAACGCAAGGACACGATCCGCGACAATCGACAGCGAAAGCCTGGTCGCGCCGTCCTTTTCGTAGGTTCCTACCTTGAAAGCGCCTTGAACGGAAAGAGCATCGCCGCCGGTCAGCCACATCAGCCCGGCTTGGATGTTTTCCTGGAAGGCGACGACGTTCCAGAATTGAAAAGCCTCGCCGTCCTTGGCATCGCGCGCCGCCGTGACGAAGGGCTTGCCGGTCTTCGAGGTGCGCCGTTCCGGCTCTCGAAAGAGCTGGCCCGGCATTAGGGCATGGGCCGTCATCGATCAGGAACTCGCCACGTTGCATTTCGCCGATGCGTTGGAGCCCGCAAGAGAGCGACGGGCCGGGGAAGGGCCGCCCACACAAGGAAAGTCCCTTCTTGGGTGCTCTTTCTTCGTCGCCCCAGCACCCGCTTCCGTACCTGCGCGACATGCTCCAGGATCGGGGCGATGGAGACCGGCCGCACCGGCCGCGTGTAGGGGTGGACCCAATCCCTTCGCGCCACGCGATCATAGGCGGGATCGCCGCACGCCGCGTGCTCTGGCCCCAAGGCGATCACCGTGCGGCCTTTCAGCCACCACGCGAGACCGCATGCGCCGCCGCTCGGCACGTCGAACAGATCGCCGGGCGTCCAGCCGAATGTGGCTGCAAGCTTGCCCCATCGGTCAAGGAACCGGCCTGCATCGTCGATGGCTTGGCGCCGCACAGTCTCCGTGACCGTCTCCGGCATTTGGCATTGCAGCCGCGCTCAAGCATCGAGATAAGGCTCCGGCACGCTGTCCATCGCCATGCCCTCGGGTTCCTCAAGCTCGGCTTCATCGGGTTCGTGGAGGATGGCTACGCAACCAGCTACGTCCCGAATTTCACCATTTTCCAACGTAGTGTTTTTTGCACGTAGCTGTAATAACAGTTTTAATTTCAATGACTTATCGCACGTTGCGGGCACGCCCGCTACGCTCGTAACGCTGGTTTTTGGAGTGACTTCTCCCCGCATCGCGTTTCCCAGCTTAGCGGCAAGATCAGCCTTCATCGCCATCCCCGTCGATCTTTCGCACCGGCTGGAAGCCATCGCCCGCCCGCCGCAACAGAACATGCTCGGCAAGCGTTCGAGCAACCATCGTGGAATCGAGGCCGTTGCAGATTTCAGCTTTCCAAACCTCAGGCGGGATCATCCACTAGCGATCCGGCCCGCTGCCCTTGCGCCAGCCAGCACGGTTGTTGACAGGCCGCGTGTCGATATCGTCCAAAGTGTCGAACCGGCTTTTGCCAAATTGCTCGATAGAGAGCCGCACTTGCTCGATGGCTTGCCGGACCTCGGCCGGTTCCGTGCCGCCGCGCCTATCGATCCGTTGGGCGAGCACCCAGGCCGCCGCTTCGCGCGCCTCGCCTGCCAGCCACGGAACAAGGCCCATGGCCGCCGCCAGCTCGCCAGCGGCGGCAATGAGGCCGAGCCGTTGCGCCGCCTGGTCAATCTGGCCATCGGGGCGCGCCGGAACGGTCGAGGCCGTGAAATCCGCAACCATCGCCCGCACGTCTTCGCCAGTCACGACTTTGGCAATCAGCTGCCGCACGAATTCAGGGCCAGCCGTGCCATAGACCGAGATCGCAGCGCGCTTGAGCGCCTTTGCGAGCGCCCCCGCATCGCCGTCCTGGCCGCCATGATCGAACGCGCCAAAACCAGCGCCCTTATTGACTGGAATATCGAGCATCCTCACCAACTGCCCGGCGCGCGCCTTTCGGCCTCGATCCCCGGCAAGCTTGGTTTCGGTTCGAACCTCGCCCGTCGATAGAGTGAGCACGCGCCACGTCTTTGGCTCGCGCAAGGAACCGTCCCTTGCCGCCCTTGCTTTCCCGGCGCCGTTGGCGAGTTCATAAAAGGAAGCCGCCAAGTCGCGGGCTTCCACAACGCTCAATTCGTCGAGGATAAGCACGGTGTCCGAAGCCGAAGCCGCCGCGCCTTCCAAACCGTCGGCTGTCGCGCGCCAGGCGCGGACATAACCCGGCGAAGAGCCGCGCCCCAAACCGAAGCCGCGATTTGCAGGAGTGTTGTCTTGCCTTTCGAGGAACCGCCAAATCGGCCCTCCCTCGAAATGGTGGACACCTTTGATAAGCTCCCGAGGGAACGGGAAGGTGTTGGATGGGCACATCACGTCGCCAGTACACGGATGAATTCAAGCGGGAGGCGGTGGGGCTGCTGGCGGGCAGCGGCCGGCCGTCGAGCCACATTGCCCGGGAGCAAGGAATTGCCCCTTCGAGGCCGCGCGCCTGGCGGAACAAGGGTGATGGGGAGCATGCGGGATCGCCGCGGCGCTCGAATACGCGGGCGGCGGCCCCGTATTCCGGCACGGATCTAGCCAGTGAGAATGCCCGATTGCGGCGCGAGAACGAGCGCCTGCGCATGGAGCGGGAGATTCTCAAAAAAACGCGGCGCATCTTCCCGGAAGCGCGGCGATGAAATTTCGTCTCATCGAAGACCGGCGCGAGACCTTCAAGGTTCGCGCCATGTGCGGCGTGCCGGGCGTCTCGCTGGCGGGGTATTGCGCGTGGCGCGGCCGCCCCGAGCGCCATCGGAAGGCGGTCAACCGCGCCTTGCTGGCCGGGATCCGCCGGGCCCGCGCGGCGCATCGCGGGCGATACGGCGCACACAGGCACGCGGCCTGCGCGCCGAACGGCTCATCCGTCAGCACGGCATCCGGCCACCCATGCGGCGCAGGTTTCGGGTGCGTGCCACGGACAGCCGTCATGACTTGCCGCTCGCGCCGGATTTGCTCGAACAGACCTTCGTGGCGGCTCGGCCTCATCAGGTTTGGCTGGCCGGCGTCCCCTCCGTGCCAACCGCCGAAGGGTGGCTCTATCTGGTCGTCGCATTGGATCTCTTCACCAGGAAGATTGTTGGTTGGTCGATGCGCGATCACCGGCGCGCCATCGCGGCCTTGTCCATGGCCATAAAGCGACACCGTCCCGCGCCCGGCCTGATCCGTCACTCCGATCGCGGCAGCCAATATGCCGCCGCCGATGACCGCAAGGTTTATGCACGTAGGAGAGTGCTTTTCAACCCGCGCCAGAAGGCGCCGTGGAAGGCTGAAAGTGAGCCAGGATTGGGCAACGCGCGTTGGTGGGGGAGGTAGGACTCGAACCTACGAAGGCTTAGCCAGCGGATTTACAGTCCGCCCCCTTTGCCGCTCGGGACACTCCCCCAACACCCCAAAGGGCATTCATGCACGCGCTTATGCGAACCGGGCATGCCGCTGTCAACTCAAAACACCCGCTGGAAACTCCGCCGCTTTGATGCTTTGCGTTGCGCGCGGAGAGTTGCCGTGACAGGAACTAAGCTCATCCTCCAACGTTCCGGACCCGCGATTTGACGCGCGACAAATCGAAACTTTCAAGGGCAAGGACCGGCGCATCCGGCAAGCACCGCAAAGTGCCGGATTCGTCTCCCCGCCAAACCGCCCCCGCCAAAACCTGGCGCCCGGAGCTTCGTCCGGCCGCCGCGGGGACCGGCGGGCAAAACCTCGCGCGGGCCAAGGCGCCGGTGTTCCGGCGCGTGGCCAGCGGCGTCGCGGTTCTTTTTGGCTTTCACGCGGTGCGCGAGGCGTTGCGCGGCAAGCGGCGAAAATTCCTCGATATTTATGTCACGGAAGCCGCCGCCCGGCGGCTCGAAGGCGAAATCGCGGGTGCCGGCCTTTGCCCCCATATCGTCACGGCCGAGGACCTCGCCCGCCGTCTTGGCGCGGGCGCCGTGCATCAAGGGGTCATGCTCGAAGCCCTGCCGCTAGAGCCCCTCGATCTTTCGGACATCGTAACGCGAAGCGGCATCGTGCTCGTGCTTGATCAGATCACCGATCCGCATAACGCCGGCGCGATCCTGCGCACCGCGGCGGCTTTCGGCGCCGATGCCGTGGTCGTGACGCAACGCCACGCGCCGGAAATGGCGGGCGTCGTGGCGAAAGCGGCTTCCGGCGGCCTCGAACATGTCGCGATCGTCAGCGTGGTCAACCTCGCCCGCGCACTCGAGAAATTGGGGGACAGCGGCTATCTGCGCCTCGGCCTCGACTCGGAAGCGGAGCTAAGTTTGGCAACGATCCGCTTGCGGCGCCCGATTGCGCTCGTGCTCGGCGGCGAAGGCAAGGGGCTGCGGCGCCTCAGCCGGGAAAACTGCGATTTCCTGGTGCGCCTCGACATGCCCGGCGCGATCAAGAGCCTCAATGTCTCGAATGCCTGCGCCGTGGCGCTGACCCTCTTGCACGGGCGATTATCCCGGACGTGACTTTCGTATTCAGTCATGGCCGACACCTTCGGCGAGCAGATGAAAGGATGCCGAGCCGTACTGCATAGGTTAATTTTCTCTTAGCGAGGGCAAATTCATTGGCGGCGCGCTTGATTGCGTGAGAGAGAACCGGATCGCAACCCTCTTGCCCGCTGGCGTTCCGGAGATCGACGCAGGAAGACTCACATAAACGAATTGATTACTGATGTTGTAGATGTAAAAAACAAATGGATTAGCCACGCCGGGATCAATCTTCGGTATCAAACATGGCCAATCTCTTTCTAGTGTAACTTTCCCACTTCGTACTTGATTTTTGTCCGCGACCGCCTCTTGGAAAATCCATTTGAACACAATCTCAGCGTTGAAGATTGCGACCACACCATAGTTGGTGATCTTGCATTCATAAGCCTGCAGTATCCCGTTCGATGGTGACCATTTCATTTCTTGGCCCGGTTTGAGCGCAAAGAATTCGATGAACCCGCCGCCGCTATTTGCGATTGGGGTAGGGAATACGTTCAAGCCGAAAATGCGGCCCCCCGCCGGGGCGACTCCTGGCATCGTCCCGTAATGGCATTCGGCAAAGAACGACGTCTCCTCGACAGTGGACGCGTTTAGCGGGGTACCGCCATTTATAATCGTGCTGTTCGAGACATTGCCACCGACGGCGAGGCTGCCCTCCCCCGCATGGACGGGCGGTGGCTTCGCGTCGGGCGTGGGGGAAAAATGCACAAAGACGACCCAAAGCCCCCCGACGGCCCCGGCGATCAAAACCAGGATCGCGCGGTTGCTCTCGTCTCGCAGGAAAGCCCAAACGCGCGACCGCATGGAAATCCGCCTTCACCGTAAAAAGCAAAAGGCCGAAAACAACGGCCACGTCAAGGCCGACTTCGAATTGCCAGTCCATGCGTCTGCCACTATCCTAAGTTGCCTTGCGCTGCTGTAAGGACAGTGAGATCTCCGCTTCTCGTAAAGTTCCGCATTATCGCCCTTGCACGTGGGTCAAGCATGATAGACCGATGCCTCACTCCTCACCCTGTCCCTCGTGGAGGCGCGCGGCGTAGGTCCACGGAAGCCACCAGCGCGCATCGCTCGGCAAGGACTCGGGCACCGGATCAAATCCGGCGGTGCCCCAAGGATGGCAGCGGAGAACCCGGGCAATGCCCATCGCGCCCCCCGCCCAAAGCCCATGCCGCGCGATCGCCTCGTCCATATAGGCCGAGCAGGTTGGCAAATGACGGCAATGGGTCCCGGCGATCGCGGACAGGGTGAGCTGATAGGCGCGTATCACAAAATGTGCGCTGAAACGGCCGATCGTAGACAAAACTTGCATCTGGCTTGCCGCCGGGCGGTTCATTATCGCGGTCGACTGTGGCAGAAATACACTGGCGCATCGTCAAACGACAGTTCATAATTCCCCTAGTTTCGATTAGCTCAAGATTGGGTGGCTAACTTGTCATATGCGCAACGCTTCTCTCTCGCGGGCCTATTCGCGATCGCCGCTTCGGCCGCCGGCGCGGCCGATCTGACGCCCCCAACTCCAGCCCCGGTCGAGGGCTGGACGATTACCTTGGGGGTTGGCCCCGAGGTTTTCACGTCTTTTCCGGGGGCGAGCAGCGTCTCGATTTGGCCGACCGGCTATATTTCCTACCGCCGTCCTGGCGAGCCTGAACCGTTTGTTTCCCCAGACGATGGACTTGGGATCGCGCTTCTGGATCTTCCTTGGATCAAGGCGGGTCCGGTCGCCCGCTTCATCTCCGAGCGCACCCTCAGCGGCGGCTTTGGAAGCATCGGCAACAACGAAAATTTCTTCGGCCTGCACAATGTAGGATTCACGGCCGAACTCGGCGGCTTTCTGGAACTCTGGCCGTCTGATTACTTTCGCGCCCGCTTCGAGGTGCGCCAGGGAGTCAGCGGAGCTCAGGGTTTGGACGCCAATATCGAACTGGATGGTGTGGCGCGATACGGCCCCTGGACATTTTCGGCCGGCCCGCGCTTCCAATTCGGCGACACTCAGTTCATGAACGCCTATTTCTCGGTCACGCCGGCGGAAGCATTCTTGAATGGCAACGTAATACCCTATCAAGCCCATGGAGGTCTGACGTCGGTTGGCGGGCTTGGAGCCATCAAATACGATTTTACGCCGGCGTGGAGCACGACGGTTTTCGGCGGCGTCACCCGCTATGTCAGCAGCGCGGGAGGAAGCCCGATTCCCAACCGGCTTGGCTCGCTGGACGATATTACGGCCGGTGCCCTTGTTGCCTATACCTTCAACTTGAATTGGTTCTGATCACGTCAGGGTGGAGACCGGGCCGGGGCCTGATCGTCCCTGCGCGCGCGCGCGGCTTCGATCTGGTTGACACAATCGACCGTCGCGTCGAAGGTGAGCAGCGTCGAGGCATGCCGGGCCTTGAAATCGCGCACCGGCTCGAGGATAGCGACATCGGCCCATTTGCCTTCCGGCGGCGGTCCATTTTCCTTGAGCATGGCGCGCGCCTGGTCGCGGAGCGCGCGCAGTTCCGGTCCGGTCGCGCCGATCACGTGGCGGGCCATGATCGAGGCAGCGGCCTGACCTAGCGCACACGCCTTGACGTCCTGCGCGAAATCAACCACTTGGCCATCCCTCATGACAAGATCGACAACGACCGTCGAACCGCACAGCTTCGAATGGGCCGTTGCCGTGGCACTGGGCGCCGCGAGCCGCCCCTGGCGCGGAATATTGGCGGCCAGATCAAGGATCCGGTGGTTATATATATCGAAAAAATTGGCTTCGCTCGACATAAAGGTCCAGGTGACGGCGCCCCACGCATACTATATAGGAAAGCGGGGTTTGGCGAACGAGATCTGGCAAATTTCCAGGCGAAACTCCCCGGGCAACCGTCCGTCCGGTGCTCTTTGATCATGATCATGGGGAGCAAGGCCGAGGACGCTCATTCGAACTTTAATGGAGGCGCCACATGGATGCCGTGGTTAAGTCCTTGCTTGAACGTCCACAGCCACAACCCAACATCTCACCGCTCGCGCGCCCGACGCGCGAGGAGGCCGAGGCGGCCGTGCGGGTTCTTTTGCGCTGGACCGGCGACGATCCCTCGCGCGAGGGTCTCCGCGACACGCCAAAACGGGTCGTCAAAGCCTTTGAAGAGTTCTTTTCCGGATACCAACAAGACGCGACGAGCGTGCTCGCCCGCGTCTTCGAGGAGGTTCACGGCTACGACGATATGGTTCTCGTCCGCGAGATTCCGTTTTCGTCGCACTGCGAGCATCACATGGTGCCTTTTTTCGGCATGGCTCATGTCGCCTATTATCCGTCCGAGGCCGGCGTTGCCGGGCTTTCCAAACTGGCGCGGCTCGTCGATATCTACGCCAAACGCCTGCAAACGCAGGAGGCGTTGACCGCCCAGATCGTCGGCGCGATCGACCGGCATCTGCGCCCGCGCGGCTGCGCCGTCATGCTCGAAGCCCAGCATTTGTGCATGTCCATGCGCGGCGTTCGCAAACACGGCGCGGAAACCGTCACGACGCAGTTCACCGGCATCTTTCGCGACGATCCCGCCGAGCAAATCCGGTTCTTGACAATGCTGCGCGGCGGCAAGTGAGCACTCCACGTCCTTGCCGGGACAAGCGCTAAATTCCCGGGCCGTGTCCGGCCCGGGAGTTGTTGATTGGGCAGCGTAACACGGCACGGGAAATTCGATTTGACGTCCTTGCCCTCTCCATCGCCCGGTCCCGGCGCGAGCCAGACCGGGAGGAGCGAATTGGAAGAAGGAATCGCGTTCACACCGCGCTTCGATGCCGATGGGCTGATCGCCTGCGTGACGAAGGACGCGAGTGACGGGCAAATCCTCATGCTCGCTTATATGAACGCGGAAGCCTTGCGGCTCACTCTTGAGACCGGCGTGGCGCATTATTGGTCGCGCTCACGCCAAATGCTCTGGCGCAAGGGCGACACCTCGGGCCAGGTCCAAAAAGTCACGGAAATCCGGACCGATTGCGACCAGGACGCCCTGCTCTTGACGGTCGAACCCGCCGGCAACGGCGGCGCTTGCCATACCGGCCGACGCTCCTGCTTCTACCGCAAAATCGTACTCGGCGGCGACAAAACCAAGCTTGTTTTCGACTGAGGCAATTCCGATCTTAATACGAGAGGTTCCGGACGGCGCGGCCTATATTGGTTTTTCAAATTTATGCCTTTTCAATGGGATAGCGAAAAGTCCCGCGCCGCCTTCATCAAATCCGCGTGTTCACGGCGAACAGCGGTCCCCTTCACGCATTTTAAACCAAGAAGAGACACACTCTGGAGCAAGGTGACATGTTTATGGTGAAAGCCAGAGAATCCGTTGGGCGCGCCGCCAAGTCACGAGCGTTCACGCAACGGCGCTCACGCGAACCACGGCGCTCACGCGAGGAGCGGACAACTGAACAAGATGGGGCCGCTTGACCGCAAAAACGTTCACGGCGGAGGTGCTTTCGAATCAGGCGACTACGCCGCGGCCGCTCGCAGGCCGAAGCTAGGTATCGCGCTCGGCGCCGGCGCCGCGCGCGGCTGGTCGCATATTGGCGTCCTACTCGAACTCAACGGACACGGGATTTATCCAGATGTCGTCGCAGGCACATCGATCGGGGCCGTGATCGGGGGGGCCTATGCCGCCGGCAAGCTCAAGGCGGTGGAGGAGTTCGCCCGCAGCCTGACCAGGAAGCGCGTCATGAGCCTGTTGGACGTGTCATTTTCGGGGGTTAGTTTTCTTGCCGGCGAAAAGCTCCGCCGCGAGCTCGAACAAGAATTCTCTGGCCTTACGTTCGAGGACCTCGACAAAAAATTCGCCACTGTCGCGACCGAATTCGGCACGGGACATGAAATCTGGTTGACCAAAGGCGATGTCGCGGATGCCATCCGGGCTTCCTACGCCCTGCCCGGGATTTTCGAACCGGTGAAGATAGATGGACACTGGCTGTTCGATGGGGCGCTCGTCAATCCCATTCCCGTGACCCTCTGCCGCGCGCTTGGCGCGGAGGTAGTCGTCGCCGTCAATCTCGTCAGCGACATGACCTTTCGCGGAACGACCATCCGCGATCCTCTCTCGGTCGAGCCGGCGCTCGAAAAATATGATTTCGGCGCACCCGAAGCGGGACGCTCACTGAGGGCGCGCATCTTCGGCGGCGTGGGCGGCAATCTGCGCCGGCTCTTTGGCAAACGCGAGGACGGCGCGCCGGGGATAGCAATCGCGATGATGGATGCGTTCAACATCGCCCAAGGCAGAATTTCGCGCTCGCGCCTCGCCGGCGATCCGCCCGACGTTCTCATCAACGCGCGGCTCGGCAAAGCCGGCCTCTTCGATTTTTATCGTGCCGGCGAACTTATCGCGATCGGCCGCGAGGCCACGCGCCGGGCAATACCCATTATCGCCGAAGACATCGCGATGACTCCCCCGGAGAGCGCAATCTCGCCGCGGTAATTTGGCCTTCCTGGCTCACCCGGTCGCGATATATTCGCGCATCGCCTGATATTCGTGTTCGATTTGCTCGAGCCGGAGTTTGACCACGTCGCCGATCGACACAATGCCGACCAACCTCTCATCCACGACGACAGGAAGGTGGCGGCAGCGCTTGATGGTCATTTTTTCCATGGCGACATGAACGCATTCGTCCTCATCCGTTGTCACGACCGGCGCTGTCATATGTTTTGAGACGGCATCGTCAAGCGCGGCCGCGCCGCCCGTGCCAACCGCATGAAGGATGTCGCGTTCCGATAGCACCCCGAGGACGCGGCCTTGCGCGTCAGTGACCACGGCCGCGCCAATATTCCGTGCCGTCAAAAGCGCAGCGGCCTCGGCCAAGGTCCGATGCGGCTGGGTGGTGACGACGTCCCTTCCCTTGGCCGCGAGAATGCGTGCAACTGTCATCGTTGCCTCCCTGAATATTTTCCTGATTGTTTGTTAACCGTCCACGATGCATCCCTTCAGATTGCAACGCTTGGCCGCCAGCCCCTAGTGCACTTCCAGCCAGATGGAATGATCCGGCCGGGAAGGAATCGCCCGGATTTAATAGAGTTGGAGCATGTCCTGAGCGAAAAAATCTGCTCTAACGTAGCGGCAAGGTGCCTTGGTAGAATGCACCCGTTCGACGGCCCGCGCAACATCGCCGTGCGGCTTTTTTGTTGGTCTCGCCCGGCCTCGCGCCGCGCCGCCCTGGGATAGCCGGGCGCGGCGTGGTGCCTCCGGTGATTGGTAGGCCCCGTCGAGGAAGCGGGAAGGTCGGCGGTTACGTCCTCGAATGTTTCGTAGTCCCTCAAAGACACTGCCTCGGCCTTCAATGTCTGAAGCTTTCCGCCTTGGCGTTATCGTAAGGATTGCCGCGGCGGCTCATGCCGCCAACGAGGCCGTGTGCGGCGAGCAGCTTCCAGTAATGGCCGGCACGGAACCGCGAACCGCGTGGTGAATGCAGCCTTTCGGCGGATATCATTCGCGAATCGCCAGCTTAAGCGCCGCGATCGCCCGGCTGATCGCACAGGCAGGTTGGCCTCCGCCGGGCGGCATTGAAGCAGCTTGAATGAAGCCGTCCAGGGCGGCCCGGGATCATTGCGGATTTTGATAGCGGCTGCCGGGCGCGCGTCAGGCCCGCAAAAGTTTTCTTCGCTTCAATCCGAGTCCAATGTTTCGAGGGGCGCGCCGCCGTGATCGCCGCGCCGCTCGCCTCGACACCTTTTGATCTCTCCCGCCGGTACCGCTTCCCCCTTGAAGAGCAGGCGGTTCGGGTTCGATGTCCCGCATCCTGATGAGCACGGGCAAATGAGCGTCCCACAGCTTGAACGATTGGATAGCCTCGATCGCCGCGATGAGTTTCGCAGCAGGGCGATTCTCCAAGCCGCGATAACCGAAGCCTTTGCCTTGCTCAATGCCGGCGCGCGGCAAGAGGCGATCGCGCAAATCAAGCAATATGCGGAACTTGCCGCGCGGAGCAATGCCGGATGCTATATCTTCGGCGTGATCTATTTCAATGCCGGCGATTTGCGCGATGCCCTCACATGGTTCGATCGCGCGCTTGCTTTGCAACCAGGCTTTCCCGAAGCGCTCTCCGCCCGCACCATCGTTCTTCAGCGGCTTAGTCAGCCAGAGGACGCTCTGGAATCGTTCGAAGCAATCCTAAAAATCCGGCCGCGCGACGCGGAGGCCTTGTTTGGCGTGGGCGCCGTCTTGCAGAGCCTCGGGCGCATGACCGATGCGCTCGCCGCCTACGAGGCTGCGCTGCAATGGAGCCCTGCGCATTGCGAGGCATTGACGAATCGCGGCGCCTTGCTCGAACGATTCGGGCGCCTTGACGAAGCCCTCGCCTGCTTCGACGCGATCGAGACGATAAGGCCCGGCGATAGCTCGAATTTGTTCAACAAGGGCTCCGTCTTGCAAAAACTTGGACGCCACGAAGATGCTCTCGCCGCGTATGAAGAGGCCGCACGGCGCGGTCCGCCCGACGCGGAAACGGAACTCAATCGAGGCAATGTTCTGCAAAAGCTCGGCCGTCTCGATGAAGCGCTCGCCTGCTATGACCTGTCCTCGCGATACCGCGACGGTTACCCGCAGGCGCTCTACAACAAAGGGATAGCCCTGCAGGGGCTTGGCAGGCCCCAGGATGCGCTCGCGGCTTACGATGCCGCGCTTGCGCTCGATCCTACTTATTACGAAGCCTCCTGCAATCGCGGCAACGTCCTGCACGAGCTCGGTCAACTCGAAGACGCGCTCGCCGCCTGCGCATATACCTTAAAAATCCGGCCGGGGTTTTTGCCGGCCTTGACCAATCGCGCCAATATTTTGCTTCAATTGGGCCGTGCCGAAGAGGCAATTCTGTCCTGCGACGAGGTCGTGCGGCGCGCCGCGGAACATTCGCAGAGTCTTGGCATTCGCGGCGCGGCGCTCCACAAACTTGGACGTCTTGGCGAGGCTCTAGCCAGTCTCGATGAAGCCGTCCGCCTTAATCCCGGCGCCCCGGACAACTGGCTTAATCGCGGCAATGTCTTGCAGGAACTCGATCGTCATCCGGAAGCCGTGGCCAGCTATAACGAAGCCCTGTGTGTCAAACCTCATTACCCCGAAGCCTTGTCCGGTCTTGGCGTGGCTCTTAAGGAGGCGGGCCGGATCGACGAGGCTCTGGTCTATTTCGACGAGGCCTTGAAACATAAGCCCGGCTATCCGGACGCGCGAAACAACCGGGCCGGCGCGCTCCTCCTCATGGGCAGCTTGAAAGCCGGCTTCGAGGATTTTGAAAGCCGCTGGGATCGCTCGAATGCGCCGCCCAAAACCCTCATCTCGGATTTGCCGATATGGGAGGGCCAGAAATTAGCCGGGCAAGGAATCGTCGTATGGGATGAGCAGGGTCTCGGCGACCTGATCCAGTTTTCGCGTTATCTGCTACGTCTCGTGGACGCCGGCGCCGATGTTACCTTGTTGTGCCGCAAGAACATGCACCGGCTTCTGCGCACCTTGCCGAAGCCGGTTCGCGTCGTCGAAGCTCTCGATTCGAACGAAAACTTTGCTTTTCAGAGCGCGCTCATGAGCCTTCCTTGCGGTTTCCAAACCAGCTTGGAGACAGTTCCGGCGCCAATCCCCTATCTTCATCCTGAACCGGGCCTCGTCGCGAAATGGGCCGGGCGAATCGGCACCGCAGGTTTCCGAATCGGCGTTGGCTGGCAAGGCAACAAATTGATCAACCTTCAAAGGTCGATCCCGCTTGCTTGCTTCGCGCCGGTCGCGGCAATAGAAGACGTGCGGCTGATCAGCCTCATGAAGGATCAAGCTGCCATCGAGGTGGAAACGCCGGCGGGCGGGCGGTTCACGATCGAGAGCTTGGGAAACGATTTCGATGCCGGACCCGATTCCTTCGTGGACTGCGCGGCGACGATGGAGAGCCTCGACCTCGTCGTTACCTCGGATACCGCGATCGCGCATCTTGCCGGGGCGTTGGGAAGGCCGGTTTTTCTCGCCCTGAAACGCGTGCCGGATTGGCGCTGGCTGATGCACCGCGAGGATTGCCCTTGGTATCCCAGCATGCGGCTCTTTCGCCAAGCCGAAAAAGGAGACTGGGAGTCCGTTTTTAAGCGGATGGCATCGAGCATTGCGGCAGATGTGACGGAAAAAGCTGGCCAGTTGACGGGCGCACCGCGCGCAATGACGGCAATTACGATTCCCGGAGCGGTTGGCGAGCTCATCGACAAGATCACGATCTTGGAGATCAAGGAAAGTCATATCGGGGAAGCAGCGACGCTCGAAAATATCCGGCGTGAACTCACCTTGTTGCGGAAGCTCAAGAGCGAATGCGGTCTCGGCGGCGCGCGGCTAGCCGAACTCCAGGCCGAACTTAAGTCCATGAATGGCGTGCTCTGGAATACCGAGAATGCCCTGCGGGGACATGAAGCAAGGGAAGACTTCGGCGCCATCTTCGTCTCGCTGGCAAGACAGGTCTATAAGACCAACGATCGGAGGGCCGCTCTAAAGAAAAGAATCAGTTTGCTCTTCAATTCTACAATTATTGAGGAGAAATCATATTCAATCACAAGTTAGGCGACTTTCCATCGGGGCATTGCCGCGGCAATTTCCCTTCCGGCGCATGGATGGAATCATCCCCAGCGGCGCCGGGGACCTTGCGATAACCGGCGGCGTATGGGCTGCCGCGATCGGGATGGTGGATCAGGCCGGGCGTTGCCGCTGGACGGCCATGGTTAGGGCCGCGATGGCGAGTTCCGCCCGCGTGTGGTCACGCATCGCCCAGCCGGAGATTTTGCGGGTGAAGAGATCGCGCACGGCGGCCGGATAGAGCCACCCTTCCCCGGTTGGCGCGCAGGGGATGCCGGCCGAGCCAAACCTGATTGGGCCGCCCGGCGGCGAAATTCTGGCCGAGCCGGTTGGGGGCGACCGGCAAGCCGTGATGGCTGTCCGTGGGGCGCCCAAGAAACGCCGCGGCATTCGTGGCCGGATGCCTTGATGACGGATGAGGCGTTCGACGCGGCCGCGGCTTGCCGTATGCCCCTCGGCGCGCAAAGCCGCGTGGATCCTTGGCGTGCCATGCCGTGTAGTAGCTTGTGCTTGATCTTACGGACGGTGCCTTTTTGGCGGTGGCCGGTTCGCCGCCGGTGGTGGTCAGGCAGCGATCGTTTTTTCCCGCGCAACGGGGATGGCGTCAGGGAACGTTTGCATCGGCGTCTTGCCGAAACACCGGCGGCCTCGATGCGGCCTTTCCTCATTGTAACTTCCGGTCCGTTCGTCGAGACCGTCGTGCCGGGCCTCGATCGAAAGAGAGAGCTTCTTGCGGAAGGCGATGCGGTGGAATTCGTTCGACATCGTCTTGTGCAGGCGCGCGGCGATCCCGTTCGTCCGCGGGCTCTTCGCCTTGGTCCTGGAAGGGCCGATATCTTCCACCTCGAGATAGAGCTCCTATTCGTGATGCGCGGGATTGCCGCGATATTCGGTGCCGCGATCGGTCAGCACACGTGAGAGCTTCACGTCCTTTTCGTCGAAGAACGGCACGACGCGATCGTTCAGGAGATCGGCCGCGGTGACCGGCGTCTTGCGATCCCCCGGGTCGCGGCTTTGCCGCGCCCAGGGACAGGCTTCGGTTTCGCGAATGCCACCTTCGAAGAGGTGTCGACGAAGGTCTGCCGGCAGATGCGGCCGACTCCTTTCCCGGTGCCGGCGTGGAAGGTGTCCCGGGCGCCGCAATAGCCGGGGCACGCGCTCTCGAACTCGGTCCGTGCGCCTCCTTTCCGGTCTTGGCCTTCGCCAGGGCGACGGCCCGCGCCCCGGTGAGGATCGGCCCTCTCGCATCGCCATGGACGCTCGGCCCGCCGGGCATCAACGCGCGGTCGCAGACCTTGGGCGAGAACGCGTCGGTCTGGACGCGTCCCAATGCATCGGCAATCAGCTCGCCATTGCTCACTGATGATGTTGTCCCGGTAAGATCCGTTGACAAGCCTCTGACGGAAGCGGTGCCATCATCGACGATCGGCGGGTCCGGCTGCAGATACCTGCCGATCGTGGCGTCGTAATGCCGGTGCCAGTGGTAATGCAATCCCGTTTCGAGCTGGAACCATTGGCCGGGGAAGCGGCAGGTCCATGGGAGTGGGCGCATTGATCACCCGCACCTCGCCCTCGTTTAAAGCATGCTCCAAAAAATTGGAGACTTTTTGGATACGATGACGCGACAAGAAAAATAGATGAAGACCCGAGCGATTCAACTTGGAGCGATCGCGGTCTAGTCGAACGCGAAGGCCACCCGGGCGCGGGTTTCGGAGCCGAACCGCTCGGTCGCCTGGCGGACATTTCTTCCGCCGAGTTTTACGTAGAATTGGGTGGCCCGCTCGTTGTCGGCCAAGGCCCAAACGAGAAAAGAAGCATAGCCGTGCTCGGCCAGGTCCTTGCGGGCCATCTCGAAAAGCCGCGAGCCGAACCCCAGCCCTTGAAATTCAGGTGCGATATAAAGTTCGAAAATCTCCCCGCCATAATGCAACGAAGGCACGCGATTGCGGCCATAGCTTGCATAGCCGCCGATGGTTTCATCGAAATCCAGGACCAGAAGGCGGGATCCCCGCAAAATGGCCGAGTGCCACCAGCGTGGCCCGCGGCGCGCGATCATCCGTTCGAGCTCGCGGCCGGGAATAAGGCCGCGATAAGCGTCGCGCCAAGCGGCATCGTGCACAGCGGCGATGCCTTCGGCATCGCCTTCGCGCGCGTTCCGGATGGTGATGACTGCCTCGATCATCCGCCAATGTTAAGGCCGCTTGGCATGCCGCCGCAAGAACTCTTTCGCGCTTCTTCCGCAATTGTTGGGGCATAGCGCGGGGATCGCCGTCCGCCGGTCCGGCGATGGCACGATCACCGCCGACTCCTGCGTTTTTCGATCACGAACCAGCGAACTCGTTAAAGCGACGCGGCGGAGCCACGGAACCCGCGGCGCTTTTTCCCCCGGGTTCCTGCGGAGTTTCCGGCTCGATCGCGCGAATCGCCCCCACGTCCGGCCGCTGAGCCCTATCAACTCCCTTGACGAGGAGCGCGAACGCAATGGCCGCGCAATCAAGGAGAGTCACCCACCAGATCTGCGACGTCGCGATACCGAGGATGGCGATCGTCAAGATCGAGACGAGGCCGGCGAGCAAGGCCGGCGCCGTCTTCACCGGGAGTCGCCCGGCGGCCCTGAATGCTTGCACGACGAGGACGGTGAAACCGGCCGCGCCGACAAGGCCAAAATCAAACCAAAGCACAAGCAATAGACTTCTTGGCGTCCCTTCGGGGAGATAGCCGAGGCTCAAGCCTCGATGCACGAAGTCGAGACCATGCCCGGTAATCAGACGCGGCCATTGCGAGACGACGAGCTCACTCCAGATCAGCATCGCCGCGGACCCGGCGCCGGGATTAAATCCGGTCATCCATAGAGCCAGACGGTAGAGCAAGGGGAGCAGGGGCGAAAAAAGGATCAAGAGCGCGAACAGCCAGGTGAAAAACCGCGCCGTCTGGGTGGGACCAGACATGGCCATGGCAAAAGTGAACGCGCCCGCGCCCATCGCCAGAAGCGCGACCTGGGCAAACCCGGCGAGCGCAACACCGGCCACCAGAGCCGCGAGGATCGCCGCGGCGATCCAGTGCTCGCGCAGCGACAAGAACCCAAGCGCCGGCCAGACTAGGACGATCGAGGTGATCGTCGCCCGCTCATACAGCGTTTCGTCGAACTCGAAGCCGCCAAAAAACCAGGGGGTGTCAAAATATGCCAGGGCGAGTGTCGCCGCGCTCGCCAGGGCGATCCCCCCGGGCAACAGGTAAAAATCGAGAGTCTTGGTCTTTTGGGGCAGATAGACGGCAGCCAACACCGCGAGAGAGGTGGCGCCGGCGAACTGCAGAAACCGTTTGCCTGCTTCCGCCGGGAACGGAGTCCAAATCACGGACAAGCCGGCCCATAAAGCCACCAACAGCGCTGCGCCGCCGGCCGGCGAGACAATCGCGTCGCGGAGCCGGCGCCCCGCATGTGGGGGGGCATCCAACAGGGCGCCAAGCAGAATCAAAATCGCGCCGACCGGCAACACGACATAAATGGCGCCGCGCCAAAAGATTCCCGTACAAGGCAGGCCAACGAATAAAACGGCCAAGCCAAGCCAGATCAGGAGTTTCGCGGAAGCCTCGGCCGGCGTGTCACTGAATCGTGAGGCGACAGTCATAGCTTCCGCTTCATCAAAAGGCCCGGTGGCTTTAGTTCGCTTAATACATGAATGCTTATATGCCCTGAACGAGGCAACACTCAAGCGAGAAGGTACAGGAGAAACATTGGAAGCGGGAGCCTTACCGTGACTAATAGCAAATAATGGCGATTATTCGTTCCTTACGCCGATCGCGGTCCTTCGCGCAGGCGTTCGCGTCACATGACACCGCGCGCGATGGTGCGTTCCACGTCCTCGATCGCTTGCGGCGTGCCGGCATGGAGCCACAGCCCGCCAAGCCTTTGGCCAAACAGGCGTCCGGTTTTCGCCGCCTCGAAAAAGAACGGCGCCAGGGGGAAAACATCCCGCGTCTCGCGCTCGAAAAGCGCCGGCTTGACGATACCGACGCCGGTATAGACGAAAGGCGCGATTTCGCGCTCCGGCCGCCGGGTCAGGTGGCCATCCGGCGCCATGTGGAAGTCACCCGGCGAATCGACCCCCACGCTCGCGGTCGCCGCCGCGACGAGCAGCAAAATATCCATTCTTTCCGGATCCCAGGAGGCCGCGAGACGGCCCAGATTGTTGCCTGGGCCTTCGATCCAGAAAGCATCCGTGTTGGCAAGAAAAAACGGCTCCGGCCCCAGCAAAGGCAATGCCTTGGCGATCCCCCCGCCCTGATCGAGAAGTTTTTCGCGCTCGTCCGAGATTACGATCCGGGGGGCTTTCCGGGCGGCAAGATGCGCTTCGAGCTGACCAGCCAGATAGTGCACATTGACGATCGCTGTCTCGACGCCGGCCATGGCGAACCGGTCGAGCGCATGGTCGATCAGCGGCTTGCCCGCAACCGCAACCAATGGCTTTGGCACGCGATCGGTCAACGGCCGCATCCTCGTGCCCAATCCCGCGGCGAAAACCATGGCTTTGGCGGGCAGGAAAGAGGACATCGGGGTGCCGGTTGCCAAGCTATCGTGCGATGAGAGCGCATCCCGGTCAAATGGAACCATTTGCTCGGGACGCAGCGCAAAATCAAAGAGTTGGAGCATGCCGGAATCGAAAAAGGCGAACAACTGTTTTCAGGACATGCTCGGCCGCACGGAACGATCGAAGGTGCCTTTCTCGAATTTTCGCTTTTGCAATGCGCATCAAAATGCGGGGCGGACATTCGACGGCCCATCACCGCCGTAGTTAGCGCGCGCGGCCAAAGGTCCGCGGCAGATTCTCCTCATACCAGAGTTTGAGCTCGGCTAAAGCCGGATGGGTCAGGTCCGTGGCCAAATATTTTTCGACCCGGGGCAGGTGCGCGAGATACTGCGGTTTATGGTCGCGTTCATCGAGGCGGGCAAAAATGCCAAGGATCTTGGTCGCGCGCTGCGCGCCCAAAATTGCATAGGCGCGGGCAAACCCCGCCGCATCGAAGCCTGGATCCGCCTCGCGCCGCAACCGCGCATAATAGGTGAGCAGTTTCAATTCCTCGTCTTGCGGAACATCGACGCGGGCGTCCTGCAAAAGGGAGACGACATCATATGCGGGGTGCCCCAAGACACAGTCCTGGAAATCCAGGACGCCCACCTTGGCGATGCCTTCACGCCCGGCAAGCCAGAGGAGATTTGGCGAATGGTAGTCGCGCAACGTCCACGCCGGCCGCGCGGCGAGGACATCCTGAACCGCTTGGCGCCAAAGATTGACAAAGGTCGCCTTGGTGCCCGAGGCGAGTTGAACGCAAGCGATATAGGGCGCGTACCAGTCGAGCAGGAGTTCGGTCTCGATGGAAAGCGCGTCGACGTCATAGCTTGGAATCCGGTAGGTCTCGTTGCCATCGAGGGGCAAAGTGTCGGGAAGGCTGGCGCCGTGCAAATAAGCGAGCCCGGCCAGCGCAACGGCGTAACGTTCCTCGATGATGCCGCCGCCGCCGGCAACCGGCTCGCGGCCGAGATCCTCGACGATGGCAAGACCGGCGGCGAGATCGAAGGCAATGATTTGCGGTGCCGAGAGACCTAGTTCGCGAAGCCCGTGGCTGACCGCGATAAAAGGCTTTATGTCCCCGGCGAGTTTGGCGATGGCGCTATAGGATTTGCCATAGCGAAGCGGAGGCCCGTCCGGGCGAGGCGGCGAATGCATCAAAATCGCGCTCCACCCGTCGGGTTTCACCAAATGCTCATAGCTTCGCGTCGACGCATCGCCCTGCATGAAATCACGCCGGGCTCCACTCCAGCCGCTGCGCTCGAGAAGCTCGTGGACCGCCTTGGCGTGCGCGAGCCGCGCCGCGAACGGTCCAATCCCGGTTAGGGTCACGGCGCGGTAGCCGGGACCGCGGTCCTTGTCGAGCCCGAATTCGATATCGAGCCTGCCGGCATCGAGAAAGCCGCCCGCGTGTTCCGGCCATTCGACAAGGACGAGCGCACCATCGCAAGCCTCCTCGAACCCCAATTCCACGAGCTCCCGCGGCTTCTCGATCCGGTAGAAATCGGCATGAACGATCGGGAAGTTCAAGCCCTCGTAGACTTGCATCAAGGTGAAGGCCGGGCTCGGCACCTCGAGGTCCAGCTCGCCCGTTAGGATACGAATGAGGGCGCGCGCGAACGCCGTCTTTCCGGCGCCAAGGCCGCCCGACAAGGTCACGAGATCGCCAGGACCGATGAGCGCGGCGGCATCGGCGGCAAACCCGGCGATCGCGCCCTCGTCTTCCAGCTCGCGCGGCCAGATCGCGCCGGAAGCGGGGACCGTGCGTGCGGCCATTGCTTTCACGCTCCTTGCGCAGGGTTGCTTGCGGGGAACTTCGCACCTTGCAAGGGAAAGATGCAAGTCGCGCGCGTCCCTCTTCCCGGCGCCGAATCGATTTCGACGCGGCCGCCGTGCAGTTCGACGAAGGACCGCACAATGGAAAGGCCAAGTCCGACGCCGCGATGCCGCGTCCCGGTTGTATAGGTTTTAAACCTGTCGAAAACATGTTCGAGGATTTCGGGAGGAACTCCACTCCCCTCGTCGGTAACCTTGAACAGGATTTCCCCGTCCCGCCGCATCGCCGCGAGATCGATGGTTTGACCGGGCGAGGAAAAGCCGATCGCGTTCGAGAGAAGGTTGAAGAGAATCTGCCGGATACGTTTGCCGTCGGCGACAAAGGACCCGATACCCTCCATCGCCGCGACGCGAAGGGTGAGTGAGGACTCGCCGAGCCGGTCCTGGATGCCTTCCGCCGCCTCCCGGATGGTTTGCGCGATGTCCACCTCATCGAGCGACAGCTCCATCGCATCCGCGTCGATCGAGGCGAGATCGAGAATATCATTGATGATGGCGAGCAGCGCCGACGAGGATTTCATCACATAGCCCGCATACTCGCGCTGTTTGCCGTTGAGCGGGCCGATCGCGGGATCGTCGAGAAGCTGAATGAAGCCGATGATATTGGTCAACGGCGAACGCAGCTCGTAGGAGACATGGTGGACGAATTCATTGCGCAGCTTTTCAACGCCGATCAGCGCCTGGTTGCGTTCGGTCAACGCCCGTTCGACATTCACGCTGGCGGTCATGTCGATGAAGGAGAGAAGGGTCGCGCCATCGGGTAGCGGCGCGGCGGCGCAATCGAGCACGGACCCATCGCGGCGCGCGAGACGGCGTTCGAGGCCAACGCGTTGATCCGGTAATCCGGCGACGGCGGCGCGCAGCGCGCCCCAGGCTTCTTCGCCGGCGAACAGCGGAGCGCAGAGCACGGCCACGCGGTCGATATGCGGCCGGTCGTCGAGTTCGCCGCGGCCGAGCGCCCACATGTTGGCGAAGGCCGGATTGAACAATTTGAGGCGGCCGTCGCTGCCAAACACGGCCACGCCCTCCTTCAAGGTATCGAGGGTTTCGCTCTGCACCCGAATCGAGGCGTTGAACTGCGAAACGAGACGGTAGCGTTCGGTGACATCGTCGAAAAGATAGGTGACGCCGCCTTGCGGATTGGGGCTGATGACGGCGCGCAACGTCCGCCCATCCGGTGGAAACCAGACCTGTTCGTCGGTATCGAGCGATTGATAGGCGGCGAGCAGGTCTGCCTTCCAAGCCCGGAAATCGGCTTGCTCCGGTAACAGCCGCGCCCTCCGGAGGCGGTCGAGAATCTCGGAATCGGTTGGTTTCTGGTCGAGCCAAGCCTGATCGAGCGCCCAAAGCTGACGATAGGCCACATTGTGGAAAACGAGCTGCTTGGCGCCGTCGAAAATGGCAACCGCCGTCGAAAGCTGGTCGAGCGTGCGTGCATGCGCCTGCGCTTGCCGGTCGAGCGCGGCGCGCATGGATTCGATTTCCGACACATCCGCTGCCATTCCGGCCGAACCGGAGCTCGCCGGCGCCTCGACAATTTCGAGCATCCGGCGCTCGCCGGCAACGACCGCCGGCGCGCGCCCGTGCCAGACTGCTCCTTTCCCACGCGACGCAGCGCTCGCCTCGCGTGCCTGCCGTTCGATAAGCTCGGTGCCGCGCAAGACCGCGGCCTCTTGAGTTTTGGCTTCGACCGCGCGGGCATAGGCGGCATTGACCCAGCTCAATTTGCCGCCGCCGTCGCGCACCCACGCCGGGTACGGAACGGCATTGAGCAGTGCCCGCAAGGCGTGGAGTTGCTCGATCGTGGCCGCCTGCAACTCTTGGAGGCGGACCGCGTCGAGACGATCGCCGGAGACATCCCTGATCCGCAGCACGGCAAGGCCGCCAACCGGGCGCCCCTCGATTTCGAGATGCCGCCCGTCCAAACTCGTGACGGCGGCGCGGAACAATTCGCCCCGTGCGCGCAACCGCGCGACGGCGTTGTCGAGAGTTTGCGCCGTCCCTGGCGGCAGCCAGGACCCGAAGGCAAGAACGCGGCGGGGATTCGACCAGTCCCCGGCGAGCCGAAGATTCCCTTCGATATCGGGGTCCTCGCCAGGCCCTCCCCAGGCAACCATGATCTGGGTCTCGGCGCCAAGAAAAAGCTCGGCGCGGTCGAGCTTTTCGCGTAACGCCGAAAGCTCAAGATGATGGGTTGCCTCGTGTTCCATCCGACGCCGCCGCCACGATAAATAGAGCAGCGCGGCGAGCACCGGAAAGGCGATGAGACCAGCGAACAGCGACAGTCCCGCCGCGCCGGCATGGCCGCGCAAACTCGCGGCGACTCCCATTTGACCGGCGGCTTCGCCCAGCTCCGGCGAGGCCGCCAGGAGGAGAATGCAAATCCCGGCGCAAATCCCGGCATACCGCGCGAATTTCATCTTCCGCTGGCGCCAGCAGCCTTCCATCCATCTCTCCCAGCACGGCCAAACCGGGCCTGTTACCGCGCGAATCAGCCAACTTTATGCAAATCTCGCCATTATTGCGAAACCGGTCAGGTTTAGGGCTGCCGCGAGCATCGCGCGAGACGCTCGTTCGACGGCGATCCGCCTCATCGTGGGCATATTTTCTTGTGCGAAGCAGGTTTTTCGGACGATCCGCCGGACCGCGTCCGTTCATGAGGCGGCTGATTCACTTCTTGTGTTCGCTTTGCCGGAAGCAATTGCGCCGCGCACTTCGATCGTGACATGCGAGAGCATTCGGAAACGGCTGAGCCGCGACCGGTAAAATTCCGCATCGCGTGGCTTAGCTGTCAGGACCGAGAGGATCGCGCCGAGATGGCCGGGGCCGAGCCGCCAGACATGGAGATCCGCCAAGCGGTCTCCGTCGCTCTCGATGGTGCGCCGCAGCTCGTCGGCGATTGCCTTATCGGGGTTCATATCCAGGAGCACGCCGCCGGTGTCGCGGATCAGGCCATAGGCCCAATTGGCGATGACCAAGGCCCCAACGATGCCCATGACCGGGTCCATCCAGACGAGGCCAAAAAAGCGCCCGAGTAGCAGCCCGCATATCGCGAGCACCGAGACCGCCGCATCCGCCGCCACATGCACGAAAGCCGCGCGCATGTTATTGTCCCGTCCAGCCGCGGAGGCGGCCAGACCGCCGCCATGTCCATGCTCAACGAAATCGAGTTCGTAAACTTCCGCGTGACCAAGGCCCGCGAGCCGCAAGCGGGCCTTGAACGCATGCGGCTCGGGAATTTCTTCCACCAATTCGAGGAAAGCCCCGCGATCGGCGAAGCGAAAATTCTGCCGCGCGCCGCCGGGGCGTTCGGTCTCGATCGACGCGGCGCTATCGCCAAGCACTGACGCCGGTTCGAGATTGTCCTCGCGGCGCAGCCGGAAACGCGGCGGCACGCCTTTCTCGAACACCTCCAAAAGCAAAATTCCCCGCCCAGTGTCGATGCGGCGAGGCTCGTCATGCGCATGCGCGCTGTGCCCCCGGCGATGGCCAAACGCGTGGCCATGTTCGTGGCCATGACGATCGCCGCCGCCTCCGGCGAGAAGCCAGGCGGTGGCAATGTTCACGATGAGACCGCCGGCCGCGATCAAAATCGCCTCGTCGAAATGGATCGTCACCGGCAAAAAAAGACGCACTGCCGCCTCATAGCCGATAATCAAGGCGATGATCGCAAGGACGAGGGCGCTCGTAAATCCGGCGAGATCGCCGAGCTTTCCCGTGCCGAACACGAAGCGGGGATCATTCGCGTGCCGCCGCGCATAGGAATAAGCCACGGCCGCGATCAAGAGCGCCAAGGCGTGGGTTGCCATATGAAAGCCATCGGCGACCACGGCGAGCGACCCAAACAAGGTGCCGCCCGCGATTTCCGCGACCATCATGACCCCCGCGAGCGAAATCGCGGCCCAAGTCCTGCGCTCGTTCGCCGCATGGCCTGCGCCAAGAAAAATATGGCTCTGTTCGCCGAAAGGCGTGGCGTCCGGGTCGTTCATGATCCCTCCCGCATGGCCCGGACCCTCATCTAAAATAGCTATGAACGACCTCGATCAGTTGAGCCGCCGCCTCGGCGTCGAGCGCCTCGGGATTCTTGGCCGGATCGACCAAATGGGTGCGGATGTGATCCTCGACCACCTCCACCAGCAGGCTGTTGATCGCGCCACGGCACCCGGCGATCTGATGCATGATCCGCGCGCAGCCTGCCTCGCCGTCGAGCGCGCGCTTCCAAAGCTCAAACCGCCGCTTTAATCACGCGAGAGGTTCATGGCTTCTCCCAAGAGTATACCACCTTCTCGCCGAGCTTCTTGTCGAGATCGGCCCGGCTGCCGTAATTCGTGATCAAGGCACGGCGGAAATCCTCCGGAACCTTGTGATCGATAAAGGGCATGTCCGCAAAACGCTGCAACGCGGTCTCCGTGTCCATCCAATAGCCGTTGTTTGCGATCAGCGCTTCGGCGAACGTGGGATCATCGAGACCAATCGCCGCGATCTCTCGCGATCGTTCCCCCCACATCGCCCAACTAAGTGAGTTCGGGATATAAGTCTCAATTTCCGTATTGAAACCGATCGGTTTTGTATAATTAACTGGGTTTATCGGCTCGACCCAGCGCATCGAATAATATTCTTGTTCGGTGATATCAGCCTTGAAGTAAAAGGCATAGAGTTTCTGGAACTTCCTGTAGAAAAACGTGATCGGGTCAGGATCAAGCACGGTCAAAAGCACGGTATCGCTAGCCAGCGGAGAGCCTGTCTTCCGCAGCACTTCCAGGACCTCACTCATAGCAAAACCGAATTCGCACAAGAGATGGAACCGGAAGGGCCGCTTGAAAACCTGCTCGGGCAGGCGTCTTTCGGTATCGAAGACGCTCTCGACTTTCTGCATCGCTTCGCGGAATTCATTCAAGGTCAAAAAATTGTCGTTCATCTAATCCTTCCTTAGCCGGAGCTTCATGTCGGCGTCGCTTCTACTACTAAACGGATGGAAAAATTCCGCAGTAGGGCGTTCTGTTGAGCGTGAAAATTCCCGCACACTGTAACGCGCCCCGTCTTTCGTATAGTTCATAACCTTCCCATCCGAACTTGGCTCTTTCGTCCAGCCCAATTGCGAGAGTTCGGACTCGAATTCCGACTGGCTGAGATCGACATCGTAGTTCGCCATCCCGGCGTGGGGCTTGGTGGTGTCGATTCCCTTGATGTCGTCAGGTAATCCCGGAATTGAAACCTCCTTCCCATAGCCCGGCCGCGGGAGATCCGATTCGACCGACTCGAACGGCTTGACCGCTGGTTTCTTCTCCTCGCGGATGGGCGGCGCTTTTTCAGGCGGAGTCTCGTGCTTTGAACCTTTCAGTCGGCTTCGGAGCCATTCGAGAAGAGTGCGAAGCGCCTTCATTCTCGCCCGCGCCCGGTAACTTACCGGAGTGACCGCGCCACCGCCCGACCATCGGCCACTGTCGCGCCCATCGCCTGCAGGCCAGCGGGGCTGCGCAGGATTGAAATTGGCTTTCAACAAAGCGAGCGGCGTGGGATCGAATCCTTGCGCCTTCATCAGCGTCTCTGGCGTGACGCCGGCTTCGACGAGTTCGTCCGCCACGAAGAGCCGCAACGCCTGCACTTCCTCGCAAGGCGCCAATTTGGCATAGGCCAAATGAATATGGGCGAGCGCGTTCTCGCCCTCGGTCCATAGCTCCGCCGCGCGGCGCAGCTTGGCCAGAAGCCGCACATCCACCGACCGCTCATAGGCCGTCGCGAGCAACGCCAAGGCGCGCGGTTCGTCGCCGAGGGCGAGGCGCGGGCGGCCGCGTTCGTCTTTCGTCATCCCGGCAAGCACCGTTCCGGCGCCGAGCAGCAGCCCTTCGCCAGAAATCTCCATGCGCGGATACAGGCGGCGCGCCCGGTCATCCCATTTTTGCAAAAGCTCTTGCGTTTGCTCCACCCAAAACTCCGTTCATCAAGCGGAAGAATTTGGTTGGGAATATAACAGCAAGCGGTGATTTTACCTAATAAGAAATTGTACATGCCTAGAGGGAATTTTGTAAGATTGGCCAAAAACGACCCGGCGTTTCAGAAGTAGGCGAGAACACCTTGTTCGTCACGCTCAGGCTTGCCGCGTGTCTCGCCGGTCAGCCAGGCCGACTTGGCCGCGTCGCAAAAATCGGTAAGACTGCCCGCCGCGATGGCGCGGCCATGTCAGCCATAAATCCTCGTAATAGGCGAGATTAATCTCGGTCAGCAGCATCATGCCGAGAATCTCGGTAGTGTCTCAGTTTGAATAAGGCAATTCGTCGAGCATGGCAGCGCGCTTCCGCGCGAGGCCATTCTTTTCCTCGGCGTCCATAATCGCAATGATGTCTTCCCAGCCCATGAGCTTGCCGGTCAGGCCGGCGGCCATGGCGGGGGTGACGCGAAGTGTCTTGTGGATGCGCATCCAATTGTAATGCACGAAATAAAGCGACAGCGCATGAACGTGGTTTTCGAACTTCTTGGAAAAAGCGTTTGTCAGGCGCGTAAAGCGGCGCATAGACATGCGCATTGTAAGGTTTTGGCGCTCCACAAACGAAGTTGAAATGTGCTTTGGATCCGGCTTGCCTTCGATAGGCGTCTTCTTGATACCTGTGCATTCGGCTGGGCTATAACGGCCCTTCATGCTTTCCGCAGAAGCGCCGTACATTTTCACGAGCTGGGCATAGTCAACATCGGCCCCAAAGGCTCCTTCGACCGCATCGAGATAGGCTTTGTGACCGTCGCTCGTTAATTGAACGCGAGTTGCGAGGCGCGACGCAACATCGTCCATGAACTGCTTGGCACAATCACTATCGCGATCGCCGACGGAATACGAGACAATGAGCTTTGTGTCGGCTTCAAGGGCGGTCCAAGTCCAAGTGTCCCCGGCGCCATAGATCGGCTTTTTCATCGCGGCAACGTTTTTTTGTTTGGCTGCGGTGAAAGACCAAATTTCATCGACCTGTATGCGCTTGGCCTTCACACCGCGCACACGCTCATCATGAAAGGCCGCGCAAATATCCCCAGCATCTTCCAAAAGCTTCGAGACGGTATTGATTGACACATCGCACACGCGAGAGATCGACCGCATGGATGACCCTTCGCAGAGCATGGAGAGAATTTGGGTGCGCGTGGCGATAGGGAGCTTGTTCATGTCCCTATAATAGCGTTATTTTCTCAAATAGCAAGCATTTTTTTCAGTCTAAAGCAATGGTATCGTGAATTGCCTCGGCCAAAAAGTAATCTCCCCAAGGAGGACCAGCATAGACGACATACGCGGGGTGACCGTCCCGTGTGCGAATCCAGCACTCGCCCCTTGATCCAGCACTTGGCCCTTGCTCAAAACCAGCCTTTCGAAGAAGCTCGTGCCCTTCGACTAATGACATTTTAGGTGGCTGTCGTGATGGCACATGAGGATTAGGGTTATCCATAATCCTCGGCTGATATTACGGGTTACACAGTTCCGCAATAAGATTTATCGGCTTTCCGGCTGAAGATCCGCGTAAATCAGCGTATGAAATACAAAGCTGCGTTTGATCAGCTATCTGCCGACGCCGAAATCTAAAATATTCAATCATGTAAGAATTTAACGCCGGTTTGATTGCCTCAGAAAGTTTTTCGATATCTCTGGCTTCCTCTGGCGTTATCAAAAACGTAAACCCCGGCAAATCGCGGCTCGTTAAATAATAATATCCACCCTCACGCTTTTCTCCCTTAAGCGTAATGGTGAATCTTTCTATATTAAACAACGACGACAACAGTCTGTGATACCAAGACATTAGTCTTACCTCTTACCTTTTTCTTATCTCTCCTCTATTTCCAACGCTCCGCCGACGCTTTTACCGCTATTTCCTTGCGATGTTCTTTGGTCGTGGATTTCATTCGTGCTTTTGCCCCTGCTACTCCGCTACGTACCCGCCCGGATTTTTGGTTCAGTATTTCGGTAAGTTCGCCTGTGGCTAGGCGCCCTACCATAATGGCGCAGCCTATGGCGTCAGCCGGGCGTTTTTGGCCTTGCGGGCCTCTCGGCATATGCTATCCTCGCGTTTAAATTTTATTACCAGCTACCTACGGTTGTGCTACCCGTAATAAGTTTATGGGTAGCACAAAAACTCCCGGCTGACAATCGAGTTTCCCCGCTATGCACAGCCTTTCGCAATTGTCAATCATAAATATCGATGAAGCCACAACATTTCAAGCTTTGGTGCGACAAGTGTCCCTGCGCGATCGGACCGTCCGCACTAGCTGCCACAATTAAACTGAGACACTACCAGAATCTCGCCCGACTTGACGAGGTGATGCAAATAGGCGCGGGATGCGGCACAACATCCGGCTAATCCGCCTCCTTACGGTTTTGCCGCTGGCGCTTTGCTGGCCGGCGCGATTAGTCTCGGCGCCCGATCAGGCAAATCCCGCGGACCGAACCGCGCCTACCCCCGCAGGTTTTCAAGAGTTTTTGCAAAGCCTCTGGCCGCTTGCCAAACAAAAAGGGATCACGCGCGGAACCTTCGACGCGGCCTTCGCCGGGCTCACCCCCGATCCCGCCGCGCCGGCCGCGTCGAACCGGCAGGCGGAGTTCGATAAGCCTCTCAAATCCTATCTCGACGAGGCCGTTTCGCCCCGCCGCATCGCACGCGGCCGGGAATGTCTGCATGCGTGGCG
Organism: uncultured Alphaproteobacteria bacterium; assembly: GCA_963706215.1. GTDB lineage: Bacteria > Pseudomonadota > Alphaproteobacteria > Rhizobiales > Beijerinckiaceae > Methylocapsa. Next base: position 3,901,649 of record OY970154.1, read on the forward strand.
CGCCGAACTCGTGCAGATCGAACGCCGCTTCGGGGTGCCACGCGAAATCCTTCTCGCGGCTTTCGGCATCGAGACGGACTTCGGCAAGGCAAAGGGCGAAAAGGACGTCGTCCGCTCGCTCGCGACCTTGGCTTACCGCCGCCAGGACCGGCCGGTTTTCCGCGACGAATTGATCAGCGCGCTTGTCATGCTCGACAAAGGCGGCGTTGCCCGCGCGGCGATGAAAGGCTCCTGGGCCGGCGCGATGGGCGGGCCGCAGTTTCTTCCCTCCGCTTTTCTCAAATATGCGATCAGCTATGACGGACCAGGTTTTCCAGATATTTGGAACAATCCCCTCGATGGTCTCGCCTCGATCGCCAATTTTTTACGCCAATCAGGCTGGCAGCCCGGCCTCTCCTGGGGAACCGAAGCGATCCTGGCCAAAAATTTCGGCTTTGCCTCGTTGCATGGCAGCTTCGCCGCCTTTGCCGCGCAGGGCGTCAAAAGCGCCAACGGCGACCTGTTTCCGCAAGGCGACGCGACCTTGTTCCTTCCCTCCGGCGCGGCCGGTCCGGCCTTCCTTTTGTCGGCAAATTACTGGATTCTCAAGGCGTATAATAACTCGGACTCCTACGCCCTTTCGCTTGGCTTGCTCGCGCAGCGGATCGAAGGCAAACCCGCGCTGCGCGGCCATTGGCCGGCGGCAGAGATATTTTTGAGCCGGACGCAAAAGGCGGAGATTCAGCGCTTGCTCGAAAGCCTCGATTTTTACCATGGGCCAATCGACGGCCGCTTTGGGCAGGCCTCGCGCGATGCGATCCATGATTTCCAACTTAGCATAAAATCCGCTCCGGCCGATGGCTTTGCCACGCTTGAAATCTTGCGCCGTCTCGCGCTCCAAGCGGACTGACCTGCTCTTCACGGCCGCGGCGTGCGCTGGGCAGGTTCTTCGTCGCGCGTCAACAGGCCCACGTGCGTCGATCGTGCTTCGGCTATTTCCTGATAATCCTTATGCAGTCCCTGAGCGATTTGCAGGCTCAACAGCTTTGACTTTCTCAAATTGGCCGGGGGATGGGTCCAACCTTTGACATTGTTCGACGCGGCAACCTTATCGAGCGCCTCCATGAGGACAAAAAGAATGTAGGGTGCCTCGAACAGCACATTTTCTGCAACATCTTGTGACATGTATTCTTTTGCTGTGACAGTCGTTATAAGCTCATGGCAAATAATTTGCCCAAATCCATCTGCTACAATTTCTTTATTCCATGGATGTCTGAGGTCAACACTCCCCCAAGGCAACCAACGAGGAAAATTGTAAGCGCGCCGGAAATGATCATCTTTTCCTCCAATGTAAGTGCCCGCAACTCTGTGTCGCAATGGAGTGTTATGGCTTGGCACAGTTAAGCTCACTTCATTTATTTCTACAAGTCCCCAGTAGGCATTCTCGAACCATTCCAGCCCGGCCCGCCGATGAAGAAAGGCCGCGCCGGCCCGATGACGCGCGATGACGAACTCCATGGCACCCCCACGCTCCCGAGCTTGTCGAATGGTTGCCGCGCTCAATGTCTTGAAGGGAGAAGTCATCGGCCATGGCTTGAAGCGCCACCGTCATCGAGAGTTCCTGAAATTCCTGAAAACCATCGGCCGCAACACGCCAAGGATCCTCGATATTCACGGCATCGCCGATAACCACGCCAGCCACAAGAAACAGGAAATCCGCAACTGGCTGGAAAAGCACCCGCGCTTCCATTTCCACTTCATCCCCGCCCCCGCCTCATGGCTCAACCTGGTGGAACGCTGGTTCGCGGAAATCACCCGCGAACGCATCCAAAGAGGCGTATTCCACAGCGTCCAGGACCGAGAAAACGCCATCCTGCAACACATTGCTCGCAACAACGCCAATCCGCGGCCTTTCGTCTGGACGAAAAAGGCCGGCCAAATCATCGCCAAAGTCAATAATTGTAAAGCTGCGTTGGAAACACTACACTAGCAGACACAACATCGTGCAGACACAACATCGTGCCATCGCAACAGCCGACGTCGAGAACGCGGGACTTCGCCTCAACCATATACGCGACAAGAAGAAGATCGACGCGTTCCGGATCGTTTCAGACTCGATCGAACGCCTCCTCGATCGTCGCCGCGCTGAAGCCGCCCACCTTCGTGCGAAGATCCGTCTCGCGGATCGAACCAATCGTCGAACAGTTTCGCATCGGCGACATTGCCCGCCGGCTTCGTGATATCTCTGTTCAGGGCGCAATCCTTACGCCACCTTCAAATTCCAACCACTTCCGCCACGGCGCCCTGGGCGTTGTCAGGGTGTGCGGCGCGTCGTGAGCGTGTGGTACGAACCTCGATGTTTTCGAAAATCCTGATCGCCAATCGCGGCGAGATCGCCTGCCGGGTCATCCGGACAGCCCGGCGGCTTGGCATTGCGAGCGCCGCCGTCTATTCGGACGCCGATCGCACGGCGATGCATGTCGCGCTTGCCGACGAGGCTTTTCGGATAGGTCCGGCGCCGGCCCGCGCAAGCTATCTCGACGGCGCCAAAATCATTGACGCGGCGCAAAAATCCGGCGCCCAGGCAATTCACCCAGGCTACGGGTTTTTGTCCGAAAACGCGGATTTCGCGGAAGCGTGCGCCGCCGCGGGCGTCGTTTTCATCGGACCGCCTCCGGCGGCAATCCGCGCCATGGGAGACAAAGCGCAAGCCAAGACCCTCATGGAGAATGCCGGCGTCCCTCTCGTGCCGGGTTATCACGGCGGCGAGCAAGACCCCGTCCTGCTCTTGGAAAATGCCTTGGCGCTCGGCTATCCCGTCTTGATCAAACCCTTGGCGGGCGGCGGCGGCAAAGGCATGAAAATCGTGGCGCGCGAGGCCGAGTTCGCGGCCGCGCTCGCAAGCGCCAAACGCGAGGCGCTTTCTGCTTTCGGCGACGGCCGCGTGCTTATCGAAAAATACCTGACGTGTGCGCGCCATGTCGAGGTTCAGGTCTTCGCCGACACGCGGCAAAACTGCGTGCATCTCTTCGAGCGCGATTGCTCGATCCAGCGCAGGCATCAAAAAATCATCGAGGAAGCACCCGCTCCCGGCGTTTGCGGCGAGCTGCGTCAGGCCATGCGGGAGGCGGCCTTATCCGCCGCGCGCGCGATCGGCTACGTCGGCGCGGGCACGGTGGAGTTTTTGTTATCGCCCGGAGCCTTCTATTTTCTCGAAATGAATACGCGGCTCCAGGTCGAACATCCGGTGACCGAAATGATCACCGGCATCGATCTCGTCGAATGGCAACTCCACGTAGCTGCGGGCGGCGCATTGCCTCTGCGCCAAGAGGAGATCCGATCCAATGGGCATGCAATCGAGGCGCGGCTCTACGCGGAGGACCCGGCGCGCGATTTTCTGCCGCAAGCTGGCCGCATCGAGCACCTTTATTTTCCTGCTCGGGGGGCGGCGCAAGTTAGAATTGACACGGGCGTGCGTGAAAAAGATGTGGTCCCAGCCGATTATGATCCGATGATAGCCAAGCTGATCATTTGGGATCAAGACCGGGGCCGAGCCGTGTGGGGCCTGCGCTCGGCGCTCGGCGCAATTCGTGTTGGTGGCATTGCAACCAATCTCGACCTTTTGCGCGCCATCGCCGCCCATCAAGCTTTCACCGAGACTTCGCCGGATACAGGATTTATCGGGCGCCATGCTGACGATCTTTTGCCCAAGCTACAGCCTGCCGGAGACGATGTTGTTGCCATGGCGGTCATCGGGCTCCTTTGCGAGCGGGCCGCGATCGCGCGCGAAAAAGCCCGGCGGTCGAGCGATCCCTGGAGCCCGTGGACCAGCCAAAATGGCTGGCGCCTGAACGAGGAAGCGTGCGAAACCGTGCGTCTGCGCGAGATTGTGCCCGAAGGGGGCGGCAATCGCACCGTCGAGATCCGCTATCCGCGCGACGGCTGGCGCCTCGACTTGCCGGGGGGCACGTTTTTTCACGCAAGCGGCACGCTCGCGCCGGATGGAACTCTCGCCGCCGATCTTGACGGTCACCGCGTCACGGCGGTCTGGGTCCGCTCCGGCGAGGAGATCCTTGTGTTTGCAGGGGCTAAGGCCGCGCATCGCTTTCTGCTGGCCGGCCCCGTTGCCGGGATGGAGAGGCGAGACGAACCGCCGGGGCGGCTCACCTCGCCCATGCCCGGCCGCATCGCCGCATTGCTCGTCGCGCCGGGCTCGCGGGTCGCAGCAAATCAGCCGGTTCTCGTCCTAGAAGCCATGAAGATGGAGCATATGCTGCGCGCCCCCAAAGGCGGGATCCTCAAGGAATTCAAGTTCCGGCTAGGCGATCATGTCGGCGAAGCGGTCGAACTCGCCACCTTCGAAACCGGACCGCCGCCGGAAGGTGCCTCGTGAAATTTGGCCGGGGACTACCTAAATGTGGACCGGCGTGGCCGGAAACTTGCCCCGGGGAGGTCTTTCTTCTTTTGATCAACCATATTTTGGGCGCGAACCCATTCGCGCTTTTCCAGGAAATGCTCTAAGCAGATGCCCCTTGGGCCGGGCGCGCTCCGGTCAAGCCTAGCCTAGCCCGTTTTGGTCCCCCCTATGGAATTCGAAATAGCATGCGTAAGGTCGTTGGCGGCAAGCTCCATGGCATCCGCGTCACGGAGGCAAATCTCGATTATCACGGCTCGATCACGCTCGATCCGGAGCATTGCGAGGCCGCCGGTATCTTGCCGCTCGAATTCGTCGAGATTTGGAATAAGAACTCGGGAGCGCGTATTTCAACCTATGTTATTCTGGGTGAGCGCGGTTCGCGATGCTGCATTGTCAATGGAGCCGCGGCGCGGACCTGTCAGCGCGGCGACGAACTCATCATCTGCAGCTCGATCTATCTGCCGGGCGAAAGCATCGCCGGTCTCAGTCCCGCCGTTGTGACCTTGGACGAGGATAATAATGTCGTTGAAACGTTGCGCTATTGCGTCAGCCGGGACGGCGCCGGGCGCTATCAGTTCGCGATTCTTAACGAAGCGGGAACGCAGCTCAAGACTCCGCTGCGCTCCGGTTCCAAGGGCCGCAAATTTTAATCCGGCTGGTGGGCCAATGTCCTTCGCGAGGTTTGCGAATTAGCAAATGACTTTGGCTTGGTCACCCCCGGCTGGCCAACGCCGCGGCTCGAACTTGACTCTTTTTTTCGCGCGCTCGCATATAACGGATGCAATGTTCGCCATATCGAACGATCGGCAGAGCTATGCAATTCGTTCCGGCAAGTAAAACGGCGGGTCTTCGCGAGGTCGATGCGCCGCAAAGCCTCGTTGCGCATTTCGGCGCCGATACGCCGCTTAAGATGGATGCCGGGGTCTCGCTCGGCCCCCTGACGATCGCCTATCAAACCTATGGCGAGCTCAACGCCGGCAAATCGAACGCCGTTTTAGTCTGCCATGCCCTGACCGGCGACCAGCATGTCGCCAATCAACATCCGATCACCGGCAAACCCGGCTGGTGGCACACCATGGTCGGCCCGAACCGGCCAATCGATACCAACCGCTATTTTGTCATTGCGCCAAATGTTGTCGGCGGCTGCATGGGCACCACCGGGCCCGCCTCGCTCAATCCGGCGACCGGCCGGCCCTATGGCCTCGATCTTCCAATCGTCACCATCAAGGACATGGTTTTCGCGCAAGCCATGCTGATCGACCGTCTCGGCATCGGCACGCTGTTTTGCGTCGCCGGCGGTTCGATGGGCGGTATGCAAGTGTTGCAATGGGTGGCGAGTTTCCCGGAACGTGTCTTCGCCGCGATGCCGATCGCGACCGCCGCGAAACATTCCTCGCAGAACATCGCGTTCCATGAGGTTGGGCGCCAAGCGGTGATGGCCGATCCGGATTGGCGCCAGGGCCGCTATCTCGAAGAAGGCGTCATCCCGACCAAAGGGCTCGCCGTCGCCAGAATGGCGGCTCACATCACCTATTTGTCGGACGGAGTCCTGCAGAGCAAGTTTGGCCGCAAGCTGCAGGACCGCAGCGCGCCAACCTTCTCTTTCGATGCCGATTTCCAAATCGAGAATTATCTGCGCCAACAAGGCACAAGCTTTGTCGACCGTTTCGACGCCAATTCGTACCTCTATGTGACGAGGGCTTGCGATTATTTCGATCTCGCCGCCGATTACGGCGGCTCTCTGGCGTTCGCCTTCAAGGGCGCCAAAACCCGGTTCTGCGTCGTGTCCTTCAATTCCGATTGGCTTTATCCGACGCAAGCCTCGCGCGCGATCGTGCATGCCTTGAACGCGGGCGGCGCCTCGGTTTCCTTTGTCGATATCGAGACGGACCGCGGCCACGACGCGTTCTTATTGGACACCCCTGAGTTCATCGCGACCTCGCGCGGTTTTTTGAATGCCGCGGCGCGGGCGCGGGGCATAGCGCCAGCCAAAAACGGGGCGATTTGAACCGTGGCCGCTAAGACGGGAGTGATCAAAGCCAAGCGAGCCCGCGCGATTCCGGCGCGCGTCGATCTTCTTCTTGTCGCGGATATGGTTGAGGCGAAGTCCCGCGTTCTCGACGTGGGCTGCGGCGATGGCACGCTGTTGCGCCTGCTAGCCGAGGAAAAAGGGGTGGACGCACGCGGCATTGAGCTCTCCCAGCGCGGGGTCAACGACTGCGTCGTCAAGGGGCTGTCGGTCATTCAGGGCGACGCCGACACCGACCTTGCCGACTATCCCGACAATGCCTTCGATTACGTGATTTTATCGCAGACGTTGCAGGCGACTCGCCAGCCGCGCGCGGTGCTTGAACACATGTTGCGGATCGGCCGTCATGCAATCGTGTCGTTCCCGAATTTCGGCCATTGGCGGATCCGGCTCCAGGTCGCGTTCGGCGGACGCATGCCGATGACGCGCAACCTTTCCTGCTCCTGGTACGACACGCCAAACATCCATTTTTGCACGATCCAGGATTTTGTCGCGCTCGTGCGCGAGATCGATGCGAGGATCGAGCGCGGCGTGGCGCTCGATCGTTTCGGCGCGCCGTTGGCCTATGGCGAACCGTGGATCTGGAACTTCTTCGGGGAACAAGGCGTGTTCCGCCTGACCCGCAAGCGATAGCGCGGGCGGAAATTGAGTTCGACTGTGATCCAATTAGCCGGGAATCACTTAGCGTGCTACTCAGAGCTTGTAGACTCAAAGCCGTCATATCCAAGAAGAGTTAGCATGTGACGCGCATAATAGGTGCCGTCGCGATTTGTGTTGGAATGATTCCGGAGAGTCCTAACGTAAGATAGATTTAATGATTATGGGAGCAGAAAGGTCGTGGCCATCAACCGGTGGAGGAGCCGTGACCGATATTATCTGCAAGCGTTGCCAAGCGACGGACTACGTCAAAAACGGAATTGTGCGAGGCTTGCAGCGCTATCGCTGCCATGCGTGCGGATGCAATTTTACGGCGACGAAGCCGCGCGGCAAACCGGCGGCGGTTAAAGCGCTGGCGACGTTGCTCTACGCGATGGGCAATATGAGCTTCTGCGGCATTGCACGTCTTTTGAATGTCAGCGATGTTGCGGTTCTGAAGTGGATACGGCACGAAGCGTTGAAGCTGCCGGAACCTGAAATGCCCGCCGATGTCGACGTGGTGATGCTCGACGAGATGCACCATTTTCTCAAAAAAAGACAGAAAAGCTATGGCTTTGGCGAGCGTTTGATCCTGTCCAGCGGCGAACTCTACCCTGGGTTCTGGGTCGGCGTGATGATGCAACCTGTCAAAAACACCTCGACAAAATCGGGATGGAAGGCCGCACGTTCATAACCGATGACTGGGAAGGCTTTCACCGGCTCATCCCCGAAGGCCAGCTCTTCACCGGCAAAGACCTGACCTTCCCCATCGAGCAAGACAACAGCAACATCCGCCATTATCTGGCACGGTTCCGCCGCCGCACCAAGGTCGTTTCAAAATGCCCGATCATGGTCGATCTGTCCCTACGGCTTCACCATCACCTGCGCGAACCACAAAATTACGCGGCTCTCGCCTCAATCTTTCTATCTATCTTATGTTAGGGCTCTCTGATTCCGGCGCGTCTCTTCTCTATCGACCCAGCGCAGCTCCGGTTGGTTGAAACAACGCGGAGATAAGGCCGCCTTCAAATTCCAACCACTCCCGAGACGGCACCATACTGGTTGTCAGGATCCAGGCTCCCCCAGAGCTGACGGGTCCCACTCCAGATCAGTCGCGCTTCGTCAGAGGTGAAAGCATCAGGCCATCTGCCGACACTTTCCGAGTGAATTCCGGAGGTGTGGGCGATCTTCGGGTCTTCCAACCCGGTCTGGTGAGTGAATCGGTTGAACTCCAACTGGCCCGGCTCGAGTATCTCGTCCAGCCACCGCATCAAACTGCGTAACGCAAGCTCAGGAGAATCGACCAGGTGCTCGTAGAGCATGCAGTAATACCGGGAAGGGTATGCCTCGCCAAAGCTGAGACCCGCTTGAGTGTACCTCCGATAGAAGGCGATGCGTGCTTCGAGTGACGCGGGGATCGTGAGAGGGAAACTCACCTCCTTGAAGGATGCGAGAGTGTCGAGAGGATTGCGCGCGACATGTACAAGGACCCAGCGAGTGTCGAGGAGGCGTTGCCACTCGGCCAGATAGAGAACATTTTCCGGGTTCTTGTCTGCCCACCGAGGCTTGCCGGCGAGTGCTGCCGCTCGCTCATGCACGGCAAGGAAGGCCCGCCCGAGCAAGTCAAACAGTTCAGGTTGCGGCAAAAGGCTGCGGGCCGTGGTCGTAAATCGCCCGTGGTGAAGGGGATCGTGGAAATAGTCGCCGAAGAAGTCCCGGAAGAACTTGACCTCCGGACCGCAGTGAATCCGTGAATGAGCATTGAGGATTCTCCGGATCACGCTGGTGCCCGACCGGTGGCAGCCGACGACGACGATTGGGCAAGTATCGCGAGACACGGAGCCTCAGAAATACGAGTGTTGAATGCTCAATAATCGTCCTTAATCCGCCGGTGGAGTCAAGATGCTATGCGGCGGCGGCGAAGGTGTGGCACTTTCGGCGCTGTCCAAAAATCCGAAGGGAAGGCGCCAATAAGGATGGGTGAGCAGGTTCCTATGAGTTTACCGTTTGATGGAGGCTCAAATGACGACGAATGCAACAGTACCGTCTGACTGCTTGATCAGCTGCTTGCCAACCGTCACGGGCGCGGGCCTGCTTTTTCGGACGCTCGGGTCTTCTGCCCTTGCAAGGCGTTCATCCCGTAAAATGGACCCCGAATCGGCGAAATCCGGATGAGGCACAACTTCCGGCTTATTCATGCACCAACGCTGAACCATTCGGAGAGCATTCTCGCCAGTCTCTCCTCATCCCAGTCTTCGACTCTCATCCGCGGCAAGCAAAAGAGGCCGCTCTGCTGGTTCACAAAGCCGGCTTGAGTTGAGCACGCACTGGAGAATTCCTCTTCCCGCACCACAAGGCCGCCGTCTCAGCCGCGTATTGCCCGTACGGATACGCGAAGCTTGTCACGGGGCGCCCCAACAACTGTTCCAGTTCCGGCTTGCACTGTCGGATCTCCTCGCGCTGCGAGGCCTCAGGAAGGGCTGGCAACGCCGTGTGCGTCACCGTGTGCGCGCCCAGTTCGATCAGTTCCCGGCGCGCCGGTGCCATTATTAAGCAGTTCATAAATATGGGAACATTCACGCGGCGTATTTGAGCGAAGGTTTCTGAAAAAAGGAGATAATTTTCCAGGGGTCGTTTTGCAGTTGACGCATCGATGATCGAACCTTGCGCTTGAAGCCCTCCCTGCTGGTGACAGCCATGCGGCCGACGGTGTCCGCTTTCAGATGCTTCCACACCAGCTCATCCGGGTTGCGATCGGGTGAATAAGGAGGCAGATAAAACAGCCGCAACTTTCCCTTCAGGGTTTCGGTAAACGCTCTGGTTTTTCGAGCGATATGTGCAGGTCCGCGATCAACGATCAAAAAGATCTCGTGCTTGGCCCCGGCAATCAATCGCTTTAGGAACTCGATAAACACCGCAGCGTTGACGCCGCCTTGTTGCTTGATCATGAAGCGCATGTGGCCGCGCGAGGAGATCGCTGAAAGCAAACTCATGCCATGGCGAGCGCCGGTGGCCTCGACAATGGGCGGTTCGCCTTTTTTACCCCAGGTGCGCCCGGCATGGTGATCGGAACGGATGTGGGCGGCATCGCCAAAATAGATGTCAGCTCCTTGTTGTTGCGCCATTCTCTTGATTCCCGGGTATTCTTTCTTGAGCCACTGCTGCACGAGGGCTTCGTCACGTTCCCATGCCCGGTGCAACGGCTTTTGACAAGTGACGCCGAGCTGAGCCAAAAGCCGCCCCACGGACGCCGCGCTCAACACCACATCGAACTTATCCTTGATCAGCTTCGCCACCATCGCGCGCGTCCACAGCGCAAACTCAAACTTCAGTTGCAAGGGGTTCTTCCGCGTCACCATGTCGTAAACCCCCTGCAATGCCCGGCCATCAAGTTTCGGCGGACGTCCAGGAACGGGCTTGGCTTTCAGGGCGCCCCAACCGCCGCGCCGGTATTCCGCCAGCCATCTGTACATGGCGGTCCGCCCCACCCCAAAGATCCGGGCAACCACCTCGGGGCTTTCGCCGTCTCGAACGCGCCTTACGGCGCGTTCACGCATGGTCTCCAGCGTCTTGTGATCAAGCTTCCGCGCGTCATCTTTTCTCATGCCAGCATGGAATCATTCGAGGCTCCTCAGGTCAAGAAAAATGTCCTCCTATTTATGAACTTCTCAATACAAGTCTGGATTTGATCCAACGGTCAATGTCAGATTACGTCATTCATCGCACGGCGGGTATTATCGGCGAGGTGGAGTCGATTCTGGCAAGGATGCCATAGGGCGTTCGGAAGAACGCCCGTTGCAAGCAACGGGCTATGGCACCGGCCCCGCCGGCGCGAGCGCAGCTCGCGTCCTTGACGGAATTGATCCGCCCGCCAAACTCGCCGCCATGAGAGGAATGGCAGGTTGCGATTTCCCGCGGCAGTGACTGAAATCGTAAGTCCAGAATTTTACAGATCATCCGCGGCGCGGACGAGATCGCCCGCCATCCGCGCGTCCGTGGCCGCGGACAATTTGTCTTCGATCCGAAGCATTATCTGGCGCTCCTCGAGCAAAAGCCCGGCGCCCTCGATCAAGCGGCTCCCTTGCGGAACTGGGCATTGCCGGAGCCGCTCCAGCATCCGCGCCGGCTCCTGGAAGCCCGCATGGGCAATCGCGGCAAACGCGAGTTCATTCAGGCGCCGCGGCTGATGGAGGTCTTTCCCGAGACGCTCGTCGCCGCGGCCGCGCTCGACGCGATCCACCCCGGCGCGATCAGCTTCGACGCGGTCAAGCAACTCGTCATCGCCAAGGTGGAGCGAAGATCCGCCCGTCCCGGCCTCGACGGCTATCCCTATTTGCCGGTGGCCAACGTGAAGACGGCATCGGCCGCCGATTACGTGGTTCCCGTTTCCGGGAGGGCAGCATGACGGCGGCGGCTCCTGCTGCTAGCCCGGCGCTGCCGCAGGTTCTGCTCGCCCATCATCCGCGGCAGCTCAAACTGCCGGCCTTCCTGCGCGAGTATGAAAAGCTCGCCGCCGAAGCCGCCCGCGAGGGTCTCGATCATGTCCACTTCCTCTTGCGCCTCGCCGGGCTTGAACTCATCGATCGTGAACGGCGCATGGTCGAGGCGCATCCGCGCCGCGCGTTTTTCGGCGGTGAAGAGTTTCGACACGTTCGGCTTCGCCGCCATTCCGTCGCTCAACAAACCGCTGACACTCGAACTGGCGCGGCTCGCGCATATCTCATCGCCCGCGACAACATCATCGCCCTCGGCAACAGCGGCACCGGCAAGACGCACGCCTGTCTGGCGCTTGGTCTCGCGGCCTGTCAGCATGGCTTCTCCGTTGCCTTCTTCACGGCGGCCGGACTCGTTCATCAATTGATGGAAGCGCGCGACGAGCGGCGTCTCCTGAAACTCCAGGCGCAGCTCGCCGCCGTCAAACTGCTCATCATTGACGAACTGGGTTACGTGCCGCTCTCACAGACCGGCGCAGAATTGCTCTTCGAGATCTTCAGCCAGCGTCACGAACGCGGGCCGGCGATCGTCACGTCGAATCTTCCATTCGACGAATGGACGAGCGTCTTCGGCGATCAACGTCTGACCGGCGCGCTGCTCGATCGCCTCACCCACCACGTCCATATTTTGGAGCTGAACGGCGAGAGCTACCGGCTCAAGCAATCGAAGGCAAGGCGGCGGCGTGACCCTCGACCAGCCGATGAGGTCGCCGCAGCCGTCGATCCCGAAACCGGCGAAATCACCCGCGCCTCCTGAAAGCCGCGGCCGCCCCGGCTGCGAAATCCCGGCCATGTCGCGTCGTGCTCGATGCCCACGCCGCCAACTGGCCTGGTTTTGCTCCGCCCCGCTGGCCGGTTTTTACTCCGCCGTCGACAGTTGCCCCCGCAGCCAGCAATTCCGGTTACGGCCGTACTGCGGAAGAGATATGGTCGCCGCGAGCTTTTCTCAGTTTGACCCATTGCGGTCATTCGGTATTGTGCAAAATTCATATGTGGCCCCGCCTGCAAGGGTTTTTAAGTCTGCTTTGGCGACCTGGTCTGGTGCGGTCATATGTCCGGCCCTTTCGCGCGGCGCATGTGGCCGCTAGCCCTGATGGAGTTCGCGGATCGGGTCCCTATCAAGAATGCGCGCTCAGCTGCGCCGTGAATTTTCCGGGTCTTCCCGATCCACGGCTCGACTGTTTCGCCATCACGTCCTCTTCACCCTCGCAAACTTGCGGGACTGGCAACCTTTCAGGCCGCGTGCCCGGCGATCTCCTTGGCTCGGCAGGCTTCGCCACGCGCCAACAGGACCGCCCAGACAATGCGGGCGGTCCTGTTGGCGCGCGCGACCGCGACCACCTTGGCCGGCCTTTGCGCCAGAAGCGCACGCACCCATGCGGCGTCCCTTGTCGCGCGTTTGCGGGCATGCTGAAGAACGGGGTCGGCCCCCGCCGACCGGGAGCGGCCAAAGTCGTTACCTCCGAATCCGGGGTCCAAGGGGCCTACGAGAAGCTTTTGCCTTCATTTTTGGCATTCCAACACTCCAGTAACGCGTTTTGCGACGGACTGAAGCACCTGGTCAATGCTTTGCGCAAAATGTGAGTACTGAACAGGCGGTGCGGGGCTCGACCGGAGACATCGATCATGACAAAAATCAGCGATGACGATAGGCTATATCTCGATGATCTGTACGTCGGACAGCGCTTCACGAGCGGAACCCAGGTTGTCGACGAGGAGCAGATCAAAGCTTTTGCCCGTCAGTTCGATCCTCAGCCCTTCCACCTTGATAACGAGGTTGCCAAGGATACCCTGTTTTCTGGCTTGGCGGGAAGTGGTTGGCACACTGCTGCGATCACAATGCGCCTTCTGGTCGAGGGCGGTTTGCCGCTCGCTGGCGGTATCATCGGGGCTGGCGGTGAACTTGATTGGCCTAATCCGACCCGGCCCGGTGACACTCTGAAAGTTGAAAGTGAGGTCTTGAACATAAAACTCTCGCAATCCAGGCCAGATCGAGGGGTCGCTACTGTGAGAAGCCTGACGCGCAATCAGCGAAACGAGGTGGTGCAGCGTCTGACCGCCAAGTTGATCGTCCCTCGTCGCCTCTGAATCACGTCCGGCGTGTGGCGTGTGGCGCTTCGGTCGCTACTATTGGGCGCAAGGAGCACGAAGGCTTTGTCACATTGCCAAATGGATCACGAAGCAAATCTCTCGGCAGGTCGGGCTCAAGCCGCGGCGGCGACCTCGCGCCATGTTTGCATGGCCGAGGCCCGGAAGGCTCGGTGTGTTGTTGCCGAAGTGAGATGACGTTGGACGTTGAAAGTGTCGTTGACTGCCGCATGTGCCGGGAATGGACATTCTTGACCGATGATCGACGGTGAGAACCGAGGAGACCGTGGCTAAAATTCGGATCGATTAGCGGTTACCGCGTCTTCATTCCATTCCAGGCCGACGCCAGGCGCGTCGGGAATGTGCAGCATACCATCGAGGACTTTATATGGCTGTTGCAAAACAGGATCGGCCCAGTCCTGCCATTCGAGCCAATGCGCGGTCTCTGTGACTCGCATGACGTGAGCAGCGACCTCGGGGTAAAGGTGAGTGGAGATAGGAACGCCCGCCGCTCCGGCGATCGCGGCCGCCCTGAGCCAGCCGGTGACGCCGCCGATGCGCATGAAATCCGGCATTACTAAATCGCAGGCATTCATCTGAAGCGCCCGGTGGAGGTCGCGGGGTCCATAGAAATTCTCGCCAATTTGAATCGGCGTCTTCAATTCGGCAGAAAGCCGCGCGAATCCGTCAAAATTGTCGTAAACGATCGGCTCCTCAATCCAGTCGAGAGCCAAATCATCGATCATGTGGCAGCGCTGCAATGCTTCGGCGAGATTGAGGCCCTGGTTGAAATCGACCATCAAATGAAACGCATCACCGACCGAGACGCGAACTGCGTGGATGGCTCTGAGATCATCCTGCGCATTCTCCCGCCCAAGCCGAAGTTTGAGAGCGGTGAAACCTCCCTCATTGCGCAGTTCAATCGCCTCTTCGGCGACCTGTTCCGGGTCCCTGAGCCAAAGCCCATTGCTGTTGTAGGCCTTCACGGGTCCGACCGTGCCTCCCAGAAGCACGCAGAGCGGAAGGCCGGCCGCCTTCGCAAGGGCATCCCAAGCAGCCATGTCCAGTCCCGAGACCGCTATCATGGCAAGGCCCTGATAGCCCACGAAATGAAGAGACTTCTGTGCGATTTCATGGAGTTCAGCCGGCGCTACACGACGGCCTTTGAGCATGTCGCCAAAATCATGAAGCGCCGGGATCAGATATCGCATCGCCTTGGCTGTGTATGGCTCAAGGTAGCTTCGCCCGACGACGCCTTCCTCCGTCAACAGGTCTATTAGAATTATCGGCCAGTTGGGGATGGTCGCTATGCGTGCAACAACAGGGCGCTTCAACTTGAGCAGCACTGCTCGCGCCCGGATTGATCGGAGCGTCAATGATTCAAGTCGCATTGCAGGCGATCCACTTCAGCGCTGCAGGCGAGATCACGGGCGCCACCAATTTTCCGGCTACGCCCCATATTGGGCGATCCCGTTCCCGAAGGACCAATTCTCTTTCTGCATCTCAATGAGATTAATAAATACATCCTCGGGACGAAGCGCTAATCGCGCATGGAGAGCGTCAGTTGAATAAAAATGCAACCTTGTGTGCGCCAGATAACAAGATAGTGTCCGTCGGTGATGAGGGCGTCAGCTGGATGCTCGTCGATGACCTGAAAACGGTCGTCCTTGGGCGCCTTCAGTACCTCGACCATCGCCTCATAGACAGCGTCGCCTACGGTGCGCCAATATTCGGCGGACTTTACCTTGGACGAGGTCGATGCGGGCAAGCGCCATATGCGGTCCTTTGGTGATCGGCTCCTACTGACAGATCGACTATAAATGCTGCGAACCATTAGGGGCGGCGTAGTTGGACGGAGTTGAGCGGCCAATTGCTCTCTCTGGCGTAGGCCGCTCAACGCTCCTTAACTAACGTCAGGTCCTCAAGCCGCGTCTTCGATTTGGTCGAGCAATTGAACCAAGCGGCTCACTTGTTGCAGCAAGATACCGCTGACGCCGAGGGCGAACCAGACGCCAAGGACAAATCCCCAATGGATCGGCGCCGCGAAAAACTCCTCCCGAAACCAGAATGTGTGTCCCCATTCATTGAATCCGACGCTGACCAAAATCATGAAGGGGCCAACGACAGCTAAGGTCAACGGCAGGGAAATGCCCTTGGCGTAGAGCGGCAATCGGGTCCTGGCGTAGATCCAGGCGGAACCGCCCAGAAGCACGTAGAGCGGGAAGTTGAAATAGAACTCGATAATATGATTGGCGGTAAACGGCGTGTCCCGAATGGCGACCTGATGCCAGGAATTGTCCTGCTCGGCGAAGTAACTGCCGGCCCAGTAGACCGCGAAGGTGTAGATGCTGATCCACATGGTCAGAGTGAAATAACGCCTGATTTCCTCTTTCGGAGTAATGTCATCCATATTCCGGTCGCGGGTGAACCAGAGATATCCCCACAGGGCCGGGAACACCACGGCCAGCACGGTAAACTCAATGTACAACAGCCGCATCCAATGCGTTTCGAAGGCCAGCTCAGAGGAATCGAGGCCGGCCACAACGCCGAAGGCGCCCTGATAGAGCCGTAACCCGACGTACATCACAGTCAGCCCGGCAAAGGTCAGCAGATATTTATAGAGATCCCTGAGGTACCACGGCAGGAGGAATGCGTCTTGCGCTCTTTTGGGCGAAATGGCTTGTGGTGTGGCGGTCATGACGGTTTCCTTTAGAGTTTACGTTTGCGGGGCGTTTTTGGTGCTGCCAGTGGGGTGTCTGCGACCAACGTCAGTCGAACTTCGGAATGACGGCGGTCGAGATGCTGGCGATGTGGCGTTTGCCGGTCGCGTCGTAGAGGAACAGGAGACCGCCCAGTCTGCTGTCAGGATCACGAATTAGCCCGTCCAGTCTTTGCGTCGCCCACAAGGCGTCCAACGCCGTGACGCGGACGGTTCTGGTTTCTCCCGGCTGAATCGGATCGGCGGAGTCGAGGTTCAGCCCCTGCGGAGCGACCACTGCGTCGGAGTCGTCCTTGCGGGAGGGGCCTACGCCAGGATTGAGGAAACGCACATTGGCGGTCGCAAACTCCCCAATCCGGACCGGTTGGTCCGACGTGTTGTGAATTTGCGCGACGATAGTCATCGCACGGGCGGGAACGTGGTATTCCGTCCGCTGAACCTTGATCTGGACCATGCCGAGGTTGACGGCGGGCGGCAGCGGATCGATTTGATCCATTGCTGCTTGCAGTGGAATGGCGTTGGGATATTGACGATCCGTCATCGCGTTAGCGCCGAGAACGAACAATGGCACGCCCGCCAGCAAGGCGATGGCGATGGTCCTGTCGAGCGGCGTGATCAGCGCTTTCTCCTGGCCGGACTGAACCATCTTGTAGCGAGGAATGAACAGCGGTCGCCGGACCCACCAGAGCAGCCAGGCCGTGCCGAGCGCGAACCAGAACGCGTGCCAGCCGATGCCGCTGGCAAGGCCGTAGGTTTCCATGTCGATCATGTCGCCATTGAGCGTTTTCACCTGGTTGGTGAAGGCGGCCGCATCACCGGCGACTTCGAACCAGCGCCCCGGCCCCATGACGGCGCCGGCGTCGTGCAGATTGAAGAATGGATGGAGATGATATCGGCCCGGCAGGCGCGCCTTGAGCACGATCTTGAAGTCGTAATCCCCTCCCAGCTTCAGGGCGGCGGAACTAACCGAAGCCTGCCCGTTCACATACCGCTCGGTGCGGACAAACACTGGTCCGGGTGACGAGACGTTGAGATAGGTCGCATCCGGTTTGGGCACGGCGCGCGGCCAGTCCTCGGCGACATGGAACTTGCCGGTAATGACTAACTCGTCGTTGACGTTCAGTTTCTCTTGCGACCATTGTACGTCATACCATTGAATGGTGCGCATACGGATGAACGGCTCCAGCGCCTTTTCGCCGTGGGCGGCGGCGCCGTTCGAGGCAAGCGTCAGACCGCACAACCCTAAGCAAAAGATGCCCAGTAAATTCTTGATGGCTTTCAACATGGCTGCGTCCTCCGCTTAAATGTTCTTAACGAACCTTGTCGTCGCAAACGCTTTGCCCAAGTACCACCAAAGTGGGTACATCAAAGTGCACAGCAGGGCTGAGAAGAACGCCGACAGCGGCGTGGCGACTTGGCCATACGTCCTGAGGGTGCCTCTTTCGATGATTCGCAGATATTCGGGTGTGCCGGCGCGGATGTACTGGAAGCCGAACACATCGGCAAGGGTCAGTTGAGCGCCGCCATATTCAACCGGCACATGAAACATGCCGAAAATCGGCCAGTTACTGGGATAGAATAACAGCGCGAAGGACATTCCCCCCAAGATACTCGTCACAGTCACGCTGTTGCTCAGCATCAAGACGGCGTCGAGCACCAGAGCGCTCGGCAACATGGTCGCCGGCAGCACCTCGTTGATCGGGAAATAGTTCCACAGGTGATAGGCGAAGATTCGCGCGATCCAGGTTCCAATCAGAAGACACGAGATGCAAAGCGTCGCGCCCATCGGCAGACGGAAATGCGTCCAGAGGACTGCCTGGACGGCCGCCGGAAAGGTAATCATCATCAATGGGGTGACGAGGGGCCACCATTGCCGGTCCTTCCAGTCCACCCAGAAGTCCCAGTCTCCCACGGTCAGGGCCACATGCAGATGGAACGCGCCGATGAACAAGAACAGGGCCAGCACCAGGATGAGATAGTCATAGGCTCGGGAAAGCCTCGCTTTTTCGCCGGTGTAGGGTTGTGGTGGAATTTCGAGAGCCTCGGCCGTCATCGGATTCTCCTCACCAGACCGGACGTCCGCCGGCTTGCTGTGCAAATGTCGTGTCGCCCCAAGCCTTCGCAGTCACGACTTGGCGTGAATGTGACCGTGAGGGGGGTGACGGCAATCTAGGCGCCCATGGGCGCCGCGTGAAATGATGAGATTTAATGGTGATATGAATTAAAATCACAGGCGGGCTAATCACGTTTGGTCCGATCATTCCTCAAGAGCAAAAATGATAGCCCAGCGGTGCTTGAACTATGTCGGACTTACGCAATTTCGATCTGAATCTGCTGGTCGCCTTCGATCTGCTCATGCAAGAGCAGAACGTCTCGCGCGCGGCGGAACGCATGTTCGTCGGCCAGTCGGCGATGAGCCACATCTTGCAGAGACTGCGTCAGCAACTGGATGATCCGTTGCTGGTCAAGACTCCCTCCGGCATGAAACCAACGGATCGGGCGCTAGCCTTGATCGATCCTGTCAGAGCCGTCCTTCGCGACGTCAAGCGCCTGATCAGCGCCCGCGACGAATTCGACCCGGCGAAGAGCCTGCGGCGCTTTGTCATCGCGGCGACTGACTATATGGAGCTCCTCGTGATTCCCATGCTCGTCGAGCGCATCGCGCGATGCGCGCCAGGCGTCGACATTCACGTCAAACGAACGGAAACTCCATTTCCGGATAGGGAGCTCGAATACAATGATCTCGATGTCGTGCTGGGGTTCGAGGTGATCCTGAAGCCACCGGCCTATTTGATCGTCGAGAAGCTGTTCGACGATCGTATGACCTGTCTGGTCAGTCTAAATCATCCAGTGAACAGTGGCGATCGTCTGACGCTGGACGAATATGTCTCGATGAAGCACATGCTGATATCGCGCGAGGGAACCCGTATCGGCGTTATAGATGAATGGTTGGCCGAGAAGGGACTCGAACGCCGCATCGCGCTCGTCGTGCCGCATTTCCTCTCCGCGCCGTTCATCGTCGCCAAGACGGATACGCTGCTGTCATTGCCCGAAAGAATCGCCAGGCAATTCGTTGGCTTGGCGCCGCTCAGGATATTGCCCGTCCCCATGGATCTTCCAGACTATAGGCTGGTGATGATTTGGCACCCGCTATGGGAGAAAGATCCCGCACATTGCTGGCTGCGAGAGCAAATCTTGGCGGTTTGCCAAACCATCCTGGACGAGCCTTGCAACGCTTGAGTCACCGCCCAGGCAGTCCGGCGGCCAAAGCTTTGACCTCGATCAGAAGGTATGGCGGCTTGGACAGCGCTTCGCCGCCATTCAAGGCGGCCGACCGGTGCAGTTGATTGACCACGGCGTAGAGCTTGCCTTCCGGCCCAAAGCTCAAGGAATCGACCCAGGAAAGCTCCGGGCTTTGCGCGAGCCTTATATAGCTTCGATCCGGCTTGATGACGCCAATCGCGTTTTCCGCCAGATCGCCCAGATAGATATTGTTGTCCTTGTCGATGCTGATTCCGTCGCAGATGGGTTTGGCACTGTAGCGCTCCACCCTTTGACCGAGCGTTTTCGCGTCCAAACCTTCATCGGCCAAATCAGCCGCCTTGATGCGATAAAGACTCGATCCGTGCATCGGACCAAAATACACCCATTCGTTTTGCAGGTCCTCGGTGACGGGGTCGACGCCGATGTGCGGCCGGACCAGATGGCCTGCGGCGTCTTTCACCTGAATGGGCCGTCCGTCGATGATGAGATCGACCTTCTCGGGAACAACGCTGGGATGCCCCTCTAACACCCGCCGGGCGGCGCCCGTCTCCAGATCCACTACGATAAACGCTGCATTCGCGCCGCCTGCCGGATCAACGATAAAGATGCGGTTGTGCCGGCTATCGATTGTAAAATCATTGACGAAGGCGTCCTTGGGGGCGATCGGGGCGGGCAAATAGATGACGCGGTGCAGCTTGTCGGCCTTCGTATCCCAGCCGACAAGTTTCGGCGTGACGCCGCTGCGCATCCCGTCGTCGAGCATCCAGACAACTCCATTGATGTCGGTGCGGATGCCCAGAACCAAATCCAGCGTCAGGTCGGAATGGCTTTGCCGATCGTTCAGCTCCTTGTTCGGAAAAGGAGTCAAGGAACCATCGCCCTGGCGCTCCACGACCGAGTACTTGGGTTCGTAGAACTGATGCTGGCTCATGATGATTCTGCCGGTTCCGGTGACGGTGACGTTTCCGGGGGCTTGAGTTAGCCTCGCGGCGATTTCGTAATTGGATCCTGTCTCAGCGGAAGCATGACCAGCGAGAGCGAATAACAATAAAAGGACATTGAAACCTCTTTGCACGATGGTCTCCGAGAATGCGAGCGGTTGCGTTTGCCCTTCACCCTATGCTGTCGAGACCATGCGGATAAATGGAGTTTTTTCATGCCCGTATTAGTCCGCTTAATAACGGCAACTCCTCGTCCGGAGAGAGCTGGTCCCGGAAATCTGAACAGTGAGATTAAGTGGATTTTCTGCCTGACAACGGCGAGTATGGATGCCGTAAATCAGGAGAGAAGATGCCAGCGAACACGCCGGAACCACACACCGGCTTTTAAAGCGAAGGTGGCTCTGGCCGCCGTCAAGGGCGAGAGACGCTGGCCGAACTGGCGCAGCAGTTTGACGTTCACCCCAATCAGCTAGTGTATAGTCTCACGCAACGCTTTACAATGTGATCCGGGACGTGTATACTGCGCTGCATGTGGACAGGCAGCCCGGCACTCGACATGACGCCCGCGGACAAGGCGGCCTTGGCACGGCTGGCGCGTTCCGGCAAGACGGAGCAGCGCATCGCTTTGCGGGCGCGGATTATTCTGGGCGCGGCCGAAGGAAAATCAACCAACGCGCTGGCGAAAGAACTTGGCACATCGCGTCCAACCATCATCGGCTGGCGCAACCGCTTTGCCGAAGGCGGCGTTGACGCGCTTTATCAAGATCGTCCCCGGGGACGCAGTTTCAAACCTTTGCCACCAACAAAAGAAACCGAAGTCGTTGAAAAAACCTTGACCCCGCCCGCGCACGCGACGCACTGGAGCTGCCGCTCGATGGCTAAAATCAGCGGTGTCAGCGCAAAGCTTCGGTGCAGCGGATTTGGGATGCGCACGGCCTGAAACCGCATCTGGTCAAGACGTTCAAACTGTCCAACGATCCGCATTTTATCGAAAAACTTGAAGATGTTATCGGCCTGTATATGAACCCGCCGGAACACGCGCTGGTGTTCTGCATCGACGAAAAAAGCCAGATCCAGGCACTTGATCGCACCCAGCCTGGCTTGCCGATGAAGAAAGGCCGCCAAGGCACCCTGACGCATGACTACAAGCGCAACGGGACAACCACATTGTTTGCCGCGCTCGATGTCCTGAAAGGCGAAGTCATCGGTCAGTGCATGAAGCGCCATCGGCATCAGGAATTTCTGGCTTTTCTAAAAACCATCGACCGCAACACGCCCAAACAACTCGACATTCACGGCATTGCCGACAACTACGCGACCCATAAAAAACAGGAAGTCAGGGATTGGCTCGCCAAACACCCGCGCTTTCACCTCCACTTCATTCCAACCTCGTCATCGTGGTTGAACCTCGTCGAACGCTGGCTCGGAAAGATCACCACGGAGCGTATTCGCCGCGGTGTTTTCACGAGCGTGCCGGAACTTGAAGCCGCCATCCGCGACTATATCAAGCACAACAATGCCGATCCGACGCCTTTCGTCTGGACAAAATCCGCCAACACCATCATCCTCAAGGTCAATCGCGGCAGAGCGGCGCTGAAAATGCCACCGCTCGCGCGCCAGGATAAATTGTAACCTTTTGCACGAGACACTACACTAGGTCGGGACGGAGAAACGGTCTCTCGGTCAAACCGAGAAACTTATGTTTGCGAGGGCAAAACGAGCAGATGGATGTGACGGACAATCGGTCGATCCGACGGAACGAGCCGAACCTGAAGTGTCTCAAGGGACTTCGATCCCGGCAAACTGATCAGGCCTCGCTCCGCGGACTCCATCGTGGCCAGCGGCCATGGTGCCGCGTCAACAGGCCGGACACATGACCGCAAGCGACCACGTCCTTCCCGTCGCGCTACGAAAGTCCTGGCAAACCGGGGGCCATCCACACATGACCCACTCCCCGACTTCCGGGTGCTGTCCTAATTCGGAGTCCGGGCTAGGATATTTGATGGCCTTTTGTTAGCCAATCATATGTTCGAGCACGACTTGGACACCTTTCACAAAGGCAACGCATTCTTCGTGACTTTGGACTGTACCTTCATACCTACCGTACAATTTGACGTGTCTTCCAACACCTTTTTCAAACCTTACCTGGCCGACAGCATCATCGATGTATTCATCAATTATATCTACGGTGAGGCCATCCATTGTACTTAGATGATCTTTCTGGACGAATAGATTCATGGCTGGTCACTCCTAAAATTAGGACACCTTCTCATTCAAATTCGGACACTGACCGGCCGATTAGGACGGTACCGATTTCCGTGACGCAACGAAGTCATTTGAGCCGCCGGGATTGCGCGCCGGAAGCTCAAAACATATCGAGCGAAACGCGCGCTTCGTCCGACATGCGTCCCTGGTCCCACGGCGGATCGAAAACCACCGTAACGTTGACGCCGAGAACCCCCGGCACCGCGCCGACCGCTGTCTCGATCGACCGGGTGAGTTCGGCCGCCACCGGGCAGCCTGGCGCGGTCAGGGTCATCTCGATCTTGATCAGGCGATCGTCGCCGATGTCCACTTTGTAGATCAGTCCAAGCTCATAGATATCGCAGGGGATTTCAGGATCGAACACAGTCTTCAGCGCGGCAACGACGTCGCTTGTATAACGCGCGCGCTCCTCTTCCGGCACCGATCCGTCGAACAGCCATTGCGGCTCGTTCGGCATGGATTCGCGGCCTTCAACGGCTTCCCGGCATTCGCTGGTTTGTGCTTCGGCCATGTCTGGCTCCTCGTTTTCTCAAGCAAATAGGCCTTCGGCCTTGAGCAAGGCTCCGGCGAGCTTGTCGACTTCCTCGAAGGTGTTATAGAGCGCGAAGGAAGCGCGGCAGGTCGATGTCACGCCGAAGCGCGAAAGAAGCGGCTGGGCGCAATGCGTTCCGGCACGTACCGCGACCCCGCATCGATCGAGCACGGTGGCGACATCATGCGCATGGGCGCCGTCCATGTTGAAGGATATGATGGCGCCCTTGCCTTTCGCTCGCCCGAAGACCCGCAGCGAGTTGATCCGCGCCAAGCGCTCATGCGCATAATCGCGCAAGCTCAGTTCATGGGCATGAATGCGCTCGCGGCCGATCCTTCGCACATAGTTCACGGCGGCGCCGAGCCCGATCGCCTGCACGATCGGCGGAGTGCCGGCTTCGAAACGATGCGGCGGCTCGTTATAGGTCACCCGATCCTTGGTGACTTCACCGATCATCTCGCCGCCGCCGAGGAAGGGAGGCAATTTCTCCAGCCATTCCTTCTTGCCGTAGAGCGCGCCGATGCCGGTCGGCCCATAGAGCTTATGGCCGGTTAGGCAATAAAAATCGACATCGAGGTCAACAACATCGACGTCGAGATGGACCGCGCCTTGCGAACCATCGATCAATACGGGTATCCCGCGCTCATGCGCGATTCTGACGATCTCCTTGACCGGAGTTACCGTGCCGAGCACGTTCGACAGATGGGTCAGGGCGACGATCTTGGTCTTCGCCGTCAATGCCTGCTCGAACGCATCGAGCAGGAAATTTCCCTCGTCGTCGATGTCCACCCATTTCAGGACGGCGCCCCTGCGTTCGCGCAAAAAATGCCAAGGCACGATGTTTGCGTGGTGTTCCATGATCGAAAGGACGATCTCGTCGCCTTCCTTGATGAAGGCCTCGCCAAAAGAGGCCGCCACCAGATTGATTGCCTCGGTCGCCGATTTCGTGAAGACGATCTCGCTGGCGGCCCCGGCGTTGAGGAAAGCGCGTAGGCTTTCACGCGCGGCCTCATAGGCATCGGTCGCGGCGTTGGCAAGATAATGCAGGCCGCGATGCACGTTGGCATATTCATGATAGGTCGCGTGGAGCATCCGCTCGACGACTTGCCTAGGCTTTTGCGCCGAAGCGGCGTTGTCGAGATAAACGAGCGGCTGGCCATGGACCTTGGTCGCAAGGATGGGAAAATCGTCGCGGAGAGAGGCAATTTCGAGCGGCGCGTCCACGCCGATATGCTTGTTCATTCGTTGCTCCAAATTGGCGCCCCGCGCCATGGCCACGCTGCCTAGGCGGTCAGGCCGCGCGCCACCGCCGTGGGCCCCCATGCCGCGCGGAAAGCCAAGCGCTCACCTCGCGGCGATAGGCCTTGATCAACCCTTCATGCCCGATCCCGTCGACCAATTCCCCCGCGAAGGCTTCCAGCAAAAGCGCCTCGGCTTGCGCAAAAGGCAATCCTCTGGTCTGAAGATAGAACAACTGGTCGAGGTCCAAGCCGCCGCATGTCGCGCCGTGCCCGCAGGCAACGTCGTCGGCGAAGATTTCAAGCTCCGGCTTGTTGTTCATCGCGGCCATATCGGACAAAAGCATTGCCTTGCAGAGCATCTTGCCATCGGTCTTTTGCGCCCCCGGCGCGACACGGATCTTGCCCTGGAATACGCCGGTTGCTTCCTCGTCGAGAATATATTTGAAGGTTTCGCGGCTCACGCAACCTGGCGCCACGTGCTCGACGAGCAAGGTCGTGTCGGCATGTTCGCGGCCGCCGAGAAGCGACACGCCGGTGAGCGAGGTTTCCGACTCCGCGCCCTCGAACCGCACAAACATCTGCCGCCGCACAAGGCCGATGCCGGCGACGAGCGCGAAACTGTCGTACGTCGCCCTGGCGCCGATCCGCACCATCACGCTTTCGAGCCGCATACCGCCCGGAGCGGTTCCCGTCGCCATCGCCGTATGAGCGAGCTTCGCCCCATCGTCGAGGGAGACGATAAGACAGGCGTTGGCTTGACCCGCGCGGACCGTTTGGGCACGGTTTGCGGCATGCATCGAACTCGGCGAGGCGGAGGGATGCGCCAGCCCCGATCACCAGAGCCGAGCGGGAGAAATGCGCGGCTGGCGCGGGCGAAGCCGTGACGTGAATGAGGTTGATGGGCTCGGCGATCGCGGTCCCAGGCGCCACCTCGATCACGACGCCGTCCTGCATCAAAGCCGCGTTCAAGGAAACGATGGAATCCTGCGCGGCAAGATCTTGCGAAGACAACAGCGCGATCAGATCGGACCGCCCTTCGGTCAACACCGAGGCGAGCGAGCGAACCTTTAGTCCTTCCGGCAAGGCACCGGATAATTCCGGAACGAAGAAGCCATCGACCAAAACCAGACGTCGAGCCGGTGCGCCGGTGGCGGTGAATTCCTTGCGCAGCGCGTCGATTGTTGCGGCACCTGGGCACGTGGCAAGCGGCAAGGCATCGCGCATGAGCGTGCGCAGGTCGGTATAATGCCACGCCTCGATGCGCCGATGCGGCAGCCCCGATGCATTGAAAGCTTTGAACGAAGCTTCCCGCCATTTGGCCACGTCCGTGTCGCCGGGCAACCCGGCCTTGGAAGCGTCAAAGGCGCGGGCGAGGGAGATCTCGGCAGGCGTTCTCGCCGGTATGATGTCAGCGTTCATTGCCATTTTCTTCTATGCGACGGCCGGTTCGGCGACATAATCGCGGTATCCGCTTTTTTCCAGTTCGACCGCCAATTCCTTGCCGCCGCTGCGGACGATTCGACCCTGCGCCATCACATGCACGGTATCCGGCACCACGTGGTCGAGAACGCGCTGGTAGTGGGTAATGATGAGGAAACTGCGGCTCGGCGATCGCAGCGCATTGACGCCATCGGCGACCACCCGCAAGGCGTCGATGTCGAGGCCCGAATCGGTTTCATCGAGAATTGCGAAAGCTGGCTCCAGAAGCGCCATCTGGAGAATATCCATGCGCTTCTTCTCGCCGCCGGAAAAACCGACGTTGAGCGCGCGCTTGAGCATGTCCGCGCTGATCTCGAGCTTGCCGGCGGCCGCCCTGACGCATTTCATGAACGCCGGGGTCGAGAGCTCTTGTTGTCCGCGCTGCTTGCGCTGGGCGTTCAACGCCGCCTTGAGAAAGGTCAAGGTCGCGACACCGGGAATTTCGATCGGATATTGGAACGCGAGGAAAAGCCCCTTGGCGGCGCGGGCATCCGGCTCGAGGTTTAAGATGCTCTCGCCGTTCAGCAATATCTCGCCAGTCTCGACCGTGTAGTCCTTACGGCCGGCGATGACGTAGGACAAGGTCGACTTGCCGCTCCCGTTCGGCCCCATGAGCGCGGCAACCTCCCCGTCCCGGACAGTGAGATCGAGATCATCCAGGAGTTTGCGTCCGCCAATGGAAACATTGAGGTTTTTTACTTCGAGCACGATTTTCCTCAACTCAATATCAGCGGGTTAACATAACAAACGAAAACTCTAATTGTTGATGGTATAACCTCAAACTTACCCGGCTTTGTCTCAAGTGTATATTTCTTCGTCAAAGGTACAAGTGATGTTCCCATAGTGATACTCCATCATGTAAGAAGCAAAATGGCAGCCCGTCGATCATCTTCATGGCGCCGTCGAAGATGCCGCCGAGCGCCGGTTGCCCGATCGAATTTTCGCTTCTCCGATCACGAAAACTCTTGGCTCCGTTCTTCGTGATTTTCCGGAGGAACCCGATGCCAACGGGAACCGCCTGCCGCATCGCCGGGGAGCGGCGTCAGCCGACGCTCCCTTCAAGCGAAATCGCGATCAATTTCTGCGCTTCCACCGCGAATTCCATCGGCAGCTGCTGCAACACATCGCGGACGAAGCCGTTGACGATCAAAGCCGTCGCCTCCTCGCCCGAAAGCCCGCGCTGCATGCAATAAAACAGCTGATCCTCGGAAATTTTCGAGGTCGTCGCCTCGTGCTCGAATTGCGCGCTGGGGGTCTTCAATTCGATATAGGGCACCGTATGGGCGCCGCACGAATTGCCGATGAGCAGCGAATCGCAGTTGGTGAAATTGCGGGCGCCGGTGGCTTTCCGGTGCGCCGAAATCTGACCGCGATAGGTATTTTGCGATCTGCCCGCGGAAATTCCCTTTGAAATGACCCGGCTCGTCGTGTTCTTGCCGAGATGGATCATCTTGGTGCCGGAATCGACCTGCTGGCGGCCGTTGGAAATCGCGATCGAATAGAATTCGCCGCGCGAATTGTCGCCGCGCAGAATGCATGACGGATATTTCCAGGTAATCGCGGATCCGGTTTCAACCTGAGTCCAGGAGATCTTGGAATTCGCGCCCCGGCAATCGCCGCGCTTGGTGACGAAATTGTAGATCCCGCCCCGGCCATCCGCATCGCCTGGATACCAGTTCTGCACCGTCGAATATTTGATCTCGGCATCGTCAAGCGTGATCAGCTCGACGACCGCCGCATGCAGTTGATTTTCGTCGCGCTTGGGCGCCGTGCAGCCCTCGAGATAGGAAACGTAGCTGCCCTTATCGGCGATGATCAGCGTGCGTTCGAACTGGCCTGTGTTTTGTTCGTTGATCCTGAAATAAGTCGAGAGTTCCATCGGGCAGCGAACGCCCGGGGGTACGTAAACGAAGGACCCGTCGGAAAATACCGCGCTATTCAGCGTCGCGTAGAAATTGTCCGTCGTGGGCACCACCGAACCGAGATATTTCCGGACGAGGTCTGGATGGCTATGCACGGCTTCCGAGATCGGACAGAAAATCACCCCGGCCCTGGCCAGTTCCTCCTTGAAGGTGGTGACGACCGAGACCGAGTCGAACACCGCATCGACCGCAATTCTGCGGTCCGGGCCGATGCCGGCAAGCGCTTCCTGCTCACGCAACGGAATTCCGAGCTTTGCGTAAACCTTCAGGAGCTCCGGATCGACTTCGTCGAGCGATTTCGGACCGGCGGCGGTTTTGGGCGCGGAATAATAGTAAAGATCCTGATAATCGATCTTCGGAAAGTCCACCCTCGCCCAGCGCGGCTCCTGCATCGTCAGCCAGCGCCGGTAGGCGCCGAGCCGCCATTCGGTCAACCAGGCGGGCTCGTCCTTTTTCGCCGAAATGAACCGGACAATGTCTTCATTGAGACCCTTCGGGGCTTTGTCGGATTCGATATCGGAGAAAAAACCATACTTATATTCGCTGACGTCGATCGCCTTCACGCGATCGACGGTCGCTTGGACCGCAGGCATGCCATTCTCCTCACCTTGGCGGTTTCAAGGACCGCTGGTTCAGACGCCGTAGAGTACCTCATAAAGGAACGGGAGGGAACCCGATAAAGTGTGGGCAAGAAACCCGGCCGGTATTCGGCGGGAACAGCCCGGTTGTTCATGCGGCGGACTTGTCCCGCCTTGCTCTGATTGTGCTGACCGTCCGTTCAAGAGCCTGGACGAACGAGATGCAATCTTCCCGCCGCGAATTCCACCCGAGACTGACCCGAATTGCACCTCCCGCCACGTCCGGCTCCACGCCCATCGCGCTCAAGACGTGCGAACGTTTCACCTTTCCCGACGAACAGGCCGAACCCGACGATACCGCGATACCCTCCATATCCAAAGCAATAAGCAACACGTGCGCGTCGATGCGGGGCAGGGCGAAGCAGGACGTATTCGGCAATCTTTCCGCCCCGGCGCCGAAAAACACCGCGCCGGGCGCGACGCGCGAAATGTCCGCCTCCAGCTCGTCACGCCAGACCGATAGGGCCGCGGCTTCCTCCCGCAGCCGACCCTTCGCGGCGCACAGGGCGGCGGCCATTCCGGCAATGCCGGCAACGTTCTCGGTTCCGGCGCGCAGCCCACGCTCCTGGCCGCCGCCGCGCAGGAGCGCTTCTCTTATGTGGTAAGAGTCAGAGCGAAAACAAAGCGCCCCGGCGCCTTTCGGGCCGCCGAATTTATGCGCCGAAAAGACGATCGCGTCCGCTCCCAAGCTCCCGATGTCACAATCGATCCTGCCCGCCGCCTGAACGGCATCGCAGACCAGAAACCCGCCCGCCGCATGGATCATCTCCGCCGCCGCCGCGACGGGCTGAATAACCCCCGTCTCGTTGTTGGCGGCCTGAAGGGCTAGCATAATGCGATGCCCCGTGGCGCGCGCGCGGGTGAGGGTGGCGCCAAGCGCCTCGATATTGAGCACGCCGCGAGGCGTCAGACCGGCAAGTTCAAGTTGCGCGGCCGCAAAACGGTGGCCCGCGAGGACAGCGGGATGTTCCCCGGCACTTGCCACGAGCAGGTCGAAGGGCCGTTTTTCGTCCGGCGTCTCGATAGAGGGCGTCAGCGCCAAATTCAGCGCCTCCGTTCCTCCAGAGGTAAAAGCTATATTTTTGGGCGCGACGCCGGCAAAAGCGGCCACCTCGGCGCGGGCAGCTTCGATTATGGCCCGCGCGGTTCGCCCTTCGGCATGAACGGAGGAGGCGTTGCCGCAAAGATCGAAGGCCGCGCACATTGCCTCGCGCGCCGCGGGATGGAGGGGCGCCGTGGCGTTATGGTCAAGGTAAACGCGCGTGCGCGACACCAAAGAAATTCGCAACCTCCGCAACGTATCGAGTTGAGTGGAAGAGCAACCCGCCTGCCGCTAATGCTGGCAATCTAAAAGAGCTTGCAATCCAGTGCGGCATACGTGCTAGAAGATCCGCCGGGGTTGCGCGGATTTCGCGGAGCCAACATCGGCCCGCGTTCCCCGCGCCCAATTGCCACACGTCATCTTAAGGCGCCGCGCGGCTCCCAAAGTCAAGCGAGCCACAAACGCCGCCAATACGCGCCAGAGGAATACGCGCAAGGCGGGAAACGTCGAACTGCACGGAAAATCCGCCTGATCGTCGAGGGCCGCTTGCGTCGCTTAGCCGCGCGTCAATCTCAGTGGAGTAAGCATGCCCGAGGTCAAATTCAACGGTCCCGGCGGGCGCATCGAGGGCCGGTTTCATCCCTCGACGATACGCGGCGCGCCGATCGCGATCATCTTGCACCCGCATCCGCAATTCGGCGGGACGATGAACAATCAGATCGTCTATAATCTCTATTATACGTTCGCGGAACGCGGCTTTTCCGTGCTGCGCTTTAATTTTCGCGGTGTCGGGCTTTCGCAAGGTTGTTTCGATCACGGCCAGGGCGAATTATCGGACGCGGCGGCGGCTCTCGACTGGGCGCAGGCCATCAGCCCCGAGGCGCGGGCCTGCTGGATCGCCGGAATCTCGTTCGGCGCCTGGATTGGCATGCAGCTTTTGATGCGGCGGCCGGAAATCGAAGGTTTCGTCGCGATCGCGCCGCCGGCCAGCCGTTTCGATTTTTCCTTTCTCGCGCCTTGTCCTTCCTCCGGACTTTTCGTGCATGGAGATCGCGACCGGGTCGCGCCCTTGAGAGAGGTTACCGGTCTGATCGAAAAGCTCAAGACTCAGAAGGGCATCTCCATTGAGCATGCGATCATTCCAGGCGCCAACCATTTCTTCGAAAACTGCATCGAGCTTGTGGCGGAGGAGGTTGGGCTATATCTCGACCGCCGCCTCGGCAACCCGCCGCGGCTTCCGACGCCGACCCGCAGCGAGCCGGCGGAACGGCGGTAGGTCACCTTGTTGCGAGGCGCGGGCCACACGCCTTGGATCCGTCGCCTCAATCCTTGGCGCGCTCGACATAGGAGCCATCTTCCGTCTGAACGATGACGCGGACGCCCGGCGAAATATGCGGCGGCACCATCACCCGCGCGCCGTTCGAGAGTTTCGCGGGCTTATAGGACGACGATGCCGTTTGACCTTTCATGGCGGGCTCGGTCGCGACGACTTCGAGCGTCACCCGCGCGGGCAGTTGAATTCCGACGGCGGTGCCGTTGAAGATCGACAGCACGCAGGTCATGCCTTCCTGCAAATAGATCGCCTGGTCTCCAACGACCTCGGCCGGCACGACGATCTGATCGTAAGTGTCCGTATTCATGAAGGTGAAGCCATCGGAGTCCTGGTAAAGGTAACTGAAATTCGCGTCCTCGACATAGGCGCGTTCGACCTGCTCGGTCGTTTTGTAGCGGTCGGTTGTTTTGACGCCGTCCGAGAGGCGCCGCATGTCGATTTGAGTCGTTGGCGTGCCTTTGCCGGGATGAAAGCTTTCCGCGGTCAAAACGACATAAAGCTGACCGTCCTCCCGCTCGATAATATGGCCTTTACGGATTGAACTGGCGATGACTTTCACGGGCTTTCCTTTATGCGAAGGTATGTCTTCGGAGCGCCCGGGGCTAAGGCGCTGGGGCTTGCCCATCGACTCCGGGCGGCACAATAGCCATGTTCCGGTTTTTCGCCAGCGCATTTGCGGGCGAATGGACTCCCCGGTTCGCCCCATGAAAATGGGTCAAGGAAGAAACCGCAAGCCCGGCCCGGCCGCATTTCCAGCGAATTGGCGCCAATGAACACGCCCGCGCCCGAACGATCGCCCTGGTGGCAGCCGCGTGTTCACCGGGACCGGCGGCCTTTCCTCGTCGGCCGCGCCAGGATGGTTGAAGCCGCGCGTGCCTTTTTTTCGGCGCAATCCTTTATCGAAGTCGATACGGCGATACTCCAGGTGTCGCCCGGAAACGAAGCCCATATCAGCGCTTTCGCCACCTCGATGTTGGATGACACCGGAGCGAAATCAAGGCTTTATCTGCATTCCTCCCAGGAGTTCGCGGCGAAAAAACTGCTCGCCGCCGGCGAACCGCGCATTTTTTCCTTTGCGCATGTGTTCAGGAACCGCGAACGGGGGAGACTCCATCATCCCGAATTCACCATGCTCGAATGGTATCGCGCGCGCGAGCCTTATCAACGATTGATCGAGGATTGCATGGGCCTTCTCGCCCGCACCGTTACCGCCGCTGGCAGCCGCGATCTGCGCTTTGGCGGCCATATCGCCGATCCGTTCGAGGAACCTGAGATCTTGACCGTGGCCGAAGCCTTCGACCGCTATGCCGGTATAGATCTTCTGGCCACGCTCAGGAGGTCCGAACCCGACCGCGAGGCGCTGGCGGCCGACGCCCGCAAGCACGGAATCAGAACCATTGCGGACGACAGTTGGTCTGATATTTTCAGCAAGATCCTGGCCGCGAAGATCGAGCCGCAACTCGGCCATGGCCGCCCGGCAATCCTCATGGACTATCCGGCGAGCGAGGCGGCGCTCGCCAAATTGCAGGAAGACGCGCGTTTCGCGGAGAGGTTCGAACTTTATGCGTGCGGCGTCGAACTCGCCAATGGATTCGGCGAGTTGACCGATGCCGCCGTGCAGCGGCAGCGGTTCGAAACGGAAATGGCGGAGCGGCTCAGAATCTATGGCGAGGCGTATCCGATCGACGAGGATTTCTTGCAGGCTCTCGCGATTATGCCCGAGGCCAGCGGCATAGCGCTTGGGTTCGACAGGCTGGCGATGCTCGCGACCGGAGCGGCCCATATCGAGCAAGTGGTATGGACGCCGGTTCAGCAGGGCACGCCCGGCAGATGAGGAAACCGCCGGAAACCCTGCGCACTGCGGCCGGTCTGATCGGAGCCGGTCTCGTGCCGGAGGCAAAAAGGGACGCGATCGAGCGGGTCGCCGCGCTCTACGCCATTGGAGTCACCGGCACGGTCGCGGGCCTGATCAACCCCGCCGATCCCACCGACCCAATTGCCCGCCAATTTGTTCCAGACTTGGCCGAACTCTCCCAGCGGCCTGACGAAATGACCGATCCGACCGGCGATCTCGCATTCAGCCCGGTCGAAGGCATTGTCCACCGCTACCCAGATCGCGCACTCTTAAAATTGCTCCATGTCTGCCCGGTCTATTGCCGGTTCTGCTTTCGCCGCGCGGTCGTCGGGCCAAACAATCCGGCTTATCTCGCGCCGGAGGCGCTTGCCGCCGCGATGGGCTATATCGCGGACCAATCCGGGATCTGGGAAGTAATCCTCACCGGCGGCGATCCGCTGACCTTGTCGGCGCGAAGGCTCGCCGGCATCATGGCCAAGCTCAAAGCCATCGATCATGTGAAAGTCATTCGCCTGCATACGCGTGTTCCGGTCGCCGATCCCGCGAGGATCTCGGCGGAGCTTGCCGGTGTTTTGCTTTCCTCCGGCAAGACCGTCTATGTCGCCTTGCACGCCAATCATCCGCGCGAGATGTCCGAAGCGGCGCGCGCGGCCTGCGCAAAGTTTATCGACGCGGGCATCCCAATGTTGAGCCAGAGCGTGCTGCTGGCCGGAGTGAACGACGACATCGAAACCCTGACGAAGCTCATGCGTGCCTTCGTCGAGGCGCGGATCAAGCCCTATTACCTGCACCAGCTCGATCGGGCGCCAGGAACTGGGCATTTTTGGGTGCCGATCGCAAGAGGCCAGGACTTAATGCGGCAGTTGCGCGGCCGCGTGTCGGGCCTGTGCCAGCCCAATTACATGCTGGATATTCCCGGCGGCCACGGCAAGTCACCGATTGGCCCGGATTATCTCACAGACCTATCTCTCGGCGAAACCTACGAGGTCACCGATTACAAGGGCCGGCCGCACGTTTATCCACCGCAAGAACCACGGTAAGCAGTGCGGGTTGCCTTTGAAGCACGATTAAGCGAAAACCGATCTTGCGCCTGGCCGCGCGCGACGCCCTGGAGAAGCCTTGCTAAAATATCTTGCGTGCCTGATCGGTCTTGTTGCGCTCGTTGCGATAGTGCCCGCGCGTGAGGCTCCCGCGAAACCGGCGCCGGTCCAAAAACAGGACAAGGCGCAAGGGCCCGCGCAAAAACAGGGGCCGGTCAATGGCCAGACGTCGCAGCCAGCGGGGCCGCCAGCTCCTCCGCGGCCCGCGCCGCCAGAGCAAGAGCCGATCGGTCCGGCCCTAGACAAACTGAGTGCTTCCCTAAAGCAAATCGAGGCAAGCCTCGAGCGTCACGATCTGACCGACGCGGATCTCCAGGCCTTGCGTCAGCAGATCGATCCGATTTCGGACTCGGTAGCCGGTGCGCTCGACCGTCTGACGCCGCGCCTTGCCGGGATCAAGGCGCGCCTCGACCAGCTCGGTCCGAAACCGGACGATTCCGCGCCGCCCGAGAGCCCGGAGGTGACGGCGGAGCGCGCCGGCCAGCAAAAGCTCTACAACGACACCGGCGAACTTTCGAAACGCGCCCGCCTGCTCGCGGTCGAGGCGCATCAGACCGGTGCGACGGTCACGGCGCGGCGGCGCACCTTGTTCACGCGTTCATTGTTCGCGCGGGCGGCGAGTATCGCCAACCCCACGCTTTGGGCCGGCGTTTGGCACGAAGCGCCGGGCGACGCAGCCGCCATAAAAGCGGTCTTCAGCGAATGGGTCGCCGGCATCAACAACCGGTTCGCTGGCCAGCGCCCGCTGGTTTTCTGGGGTGCCCTAGCCCTGATCGTTGTGCTTTATCTGCCGCTCTCGCGGCCGGCCCGGCGCGTCCTTGGGCGCGATGCGGCGGTTCTCGATCCAAGCCGGTTTCGCAAAATTCTCGGTGCCTGGTGGATCGCCCTTGTCGTAGCGGTTCCCGCGGTCGCGATGATCTTCGTCATTGGCCTCGTGTTGCAAACTTTCGATCTCGCCACTGCGCGATTGCAGCCTTTCGTCCAGGCGTGCGGCGAGGCAGTCATCCGCATCGCCGCGGCGACGGGATTGGCACGCGGCTTGTTTGCTCCAGCACGTCCCAATTGGCGTCTGCCTAAGCTCGGCGATCCGGTAGCCGCGGGCGTCGTTCGCGCCGCGATCGGCCTTGCCTGCATCGTCTCGGTCACCCGTCTTTTCGCCGCGCTCAACGACATTATCGGCGCCTCCTTACCGGTCGCCGTCGCGATGCGCGGGCTTGCCGCCATGATCGCGGCGGTCATGCTCGGCATCGAGTTGTGGCGCTTCGGCGGTGGCGCCAGTGCCGACGATTGCCTCGGCCCGGAGGTTGCCGAGCAGCGGGATTGGTTCGACCTCCTGCGCGTCGCCGCCTGGGCGGTGACCTTCGCCATCGCCGTCTCGGTTTTGACCGGCTACGCCGCCTTTGCCAGCTTCCTGACCGATCAATTGTTCTGGGCCGGCGCGGTCGCCTGCGTGTTGTACATGTCGATCGTTCTCGTCGAGGAAACGATCGGCGCGGGCCTCACGCCCGCGACGCGTCTTGGGCGGCGGCTCGTTACCAGCTTCGGCTTCCATCGCAGCTCGCTCGAACTTGTGGGAGTCCTCGCTTCGGGCGTGATTAGGCTTGCCCTTTTCGTCGTCGCGACCGTTCTCGTGCTGGCGCCCTGGGGGCTCCAGTCGAGCGATGTCTCGATCGATTTCGGCGCCGCTTTTTTTGGCTTCAAAGTTGGCGATGTCACGATTTCGCCGTTCAGCATCATCATCGCCATCGGCATATTTACGCTGGCCTTCGCGGCTTTTCATGCGGTGCTGCAATGGATGGACTCGAAGCTGCTGCCGCGGATGAACTTCGACGTCGGCCTGCGCAATTCGATCCGCACCAGTCTCGGCTATGTCGGTTTCCTCATCGCGGCCGGCCTCGCGCTCAGCTATCTTGGATTGAATTTCGAAAAGCTCGCGATTGTCGCTGGCGCTCTATCGGTCGGCATCGGTTTCGGCCTGCAGTCGATCGTCAATAATTTCGTCTCGGGCTTGATCTTATTATGGGAGCGCGCCGTAAGGGTCGGCGACTGGATCGTGGTTGGCGGCGACCAAGGCTTCGTGCGCCGGATCAATGTCCGCGCGACCGAAATCGAGACTTTCGATCGGGCCCAAGTCATCATTCCGAATTCGAGCCTCGTCACCGGCGTTGTCACCAACCTTGTGCGCAACGACCGGACCGGACGGATCGTCATTCCCCTGACGGTCGCGGGCTCCGCCGATCCAGACAAAGTTCGCGAGGTGCTTTGGTCCGTCGCCAAGGCAAACCAGCTCGTCTTGACCATGCCGGCGCCGCAAGTTCTGTTTACCGGCATGTCGGCCAGCGCGCTCGACTTCGAACTCCGCGCCTACGTTGCCGATGTGGAAACCATGTTCCGCGTTAAAAGCGATTTGCATTTCACTATCTTCAAGCGGTTCAAGGAGGAGAAATTCTTCGATACGCCTGGAGCGGACGCCACGAAAATAGAGATCGCCGCCTTCGATAACCTGGGCAAAATGCTAACACCGGGAAGCGAGGTCTCCGCCTCGGACCAACCAAAGCGCGGCGCCGCGGGACGATGAACCGCCGGCGGCGGCCTGAGCTGCTTTTGGGTGCCGGATGCGCTGGTCGATCTACCCCTCTTCGGGAGGAAGGTGTCGGCGGCGGAAGCCACAACGGCGGGGATCGGCGTCAGTCGCAAGCCAGGTCGTGCGTAGCGCCAGCCAAAGCGGCGAAGTTCATCATAATCTGAGTTGCCTATGTGACGGCTTAGGATTAAGCATCTAGTCAAGATATCGCGCAGCATTGGCCAACCAGCCGGCACCGAACCATCGTATGCATTCGAGCCGCATCAAAGTCATATTTCACATTGGTCTTGAGAAGACCGGAACGACGTCTTTTCAGCGCTTTTGTACTCGTAATGCGCGACGTCTTATAACGCATAACGTTTTATATCCAAAACGGTCTTCTGCGTTTCATGCGCTAAACCACGCTCCATTGACGGCAAGCTATCTACGATCGGAAATTCCGGACGATTTCTATCTTCGGTCTACTATCACAAGTTCCAAGATGGTGAAATCCCTAAAAAGGGAAATCGAGGCTTCCGGCGTCGAGAAAGTGATCATTAGTTCGGAACATCTATCTTCCCGCTTCCGGGCCCCTCAGATCGAAAAGCTTGCTAACGATTTCCACGAATATGAGTGCCATGTTGTTATAGCCTTGCGCGATCACTTGTCTCGACTTTTTTCGTCTTACTCCACACACGTGATGAGCGGTTCGGACCAAACGCTCGACGAATATGCTGAGATGGTTTTGATACCGGACAATCTCTACATGAGATACGCCGATACAATAAGATTGTGGGAGGCGTCATTCGGTAGCGATAATGTAATCGTATTCGATTACAATGACGCATCAGATGTTATTTATGCTATTCTATCAAGAATTGGCCTTATGCATCTTAGAAATACGCTAACAGACGATCACAAATGCAATGCGTCGTTGGATGCAAATGTTACGGAGGCGTTGAGGCTAATCAATATAGCTAATCGGAGCGAAAGCGCATACAGAAGTAAAATAGCGTATCTTGAATTCATAAAACTGCAGTACGTAAGATCCGTTTTGAAGAGAAAATTGCAAGTGCAGAGTACTTGCTCTCATTGGAGGTTGAGTTAACGAAATCGAAAACAATTGCTTGACATAGCTGAATCTGACGCACTTTGGCTAGCAAAACACTACTCGATGCCCGTTGGCTTAATCAAGCCAGAAAGCTTGCCGGAAGCCGCTCCGGAGGAATTCCAAAAGGATGTTACAATGCTTTTGGCTAAAATTTTGACCCAAACAATTTGCGCTCGATGGAGCTTGTATCGTTTTAACATGTTTTCACGTGCCGCCTTATTTTTTATTTTGGAAAAATTGCGAGACATCAGACGGCGTTAATGGCGCCCAAGCCCCAGTTCGCGAAACCGGCGAAATCCTCACCGCCTGCTGAAAGCTGCGTCCACCCCCCTTGCGAAACCCCGGCCATCTCCGCCGGGGCACCGGCATCGCGTCGCGCATCCCCATTGGCGACGCCGGCTTGCGATGCCGGCCGGGCGGCCCAAGGGCCGCGCGCTTTCGCCGCCGGTTGATGCCTTGAGCGCCGCATGAAGCAAACCCGGTTTTTCCCGCGGGCCGGCGAAGGCTTGCGCCTTGGCGAGGAGCCCGCCGGGCATTCAATATTTGCGAACGAGGTTGACGAGCTTGCCCTGAATGCGGACCCGGTCGGGGCCGAAAATGCGCGTCTCATAGGCCGGATTGGCGGCTTCTAGCGCGATCGAGGCGCCGCGCCTGCGCAGCCGTTTCAAGGTCGCTTCCTCGTCGTCGATCAAGGCGACCACGATGTCGCCGGTTTCGGCGGTATCCTGTTTGCGAATCACTACGGTATCGTTGTCGAATATGCCCGCGTCGATCATCGAATCGCCACGTACCTCGAGCGCATAATAGTCCCCCGGCGGCAACATGTCCGGCGGCAGGCTGATGGTGTGGCTGCGGTTTTGCAGGGCCGCGATCGGCGTCCCCGCGGCGATCCGGCCCATGACCGGGATCGAGATCGCCACACGTTCGAGGTCGTCGCCGGAGTCGCTCTGCACCCAGGCGCGAACCCGGCCGAGAGTGCCCTCGATGACGCTCGGCGCGAACCTTTTGCCCCGGCCGCCATCGGCCGGCGTCGAGGAGTCCGGCAAGCGCAGGACCTCGAGCGCGCGCGCGCGATTAGGCAGGCGGCGGATAAAACCGCGTTCCTCGAGCGCGATGATCAGCCGGTGAATCCCTGATTTGGAGCGCAAAAATAAGGCGTCCTTCATCTCGTCGAAGGAGGGCGGAACTCCGGTCTCCTTCAGGCGCTCGTGAATGAAGCGCAACAGCTCGTTTTGCTTTCTTGTCAACATTGACCGGGTCCTCTTTATGCCGCCCCCGCGCGTGCGCGGCGCCCGCGCCGCGCACGCAACTCGATCTTGCACAAACGGTGAACGAAGGATATACGTTCGTGCTGCGTTCCGCAAGCCCCTTGATTGCGGCGTTTTCGCCGCCAGGGCGAACGGCTACCGCAAACCGGATGGCGGCGGGGCCGCCCATGCTCGATCCCACGGCGACGGCGCGCGGATGGGCTGCCGTAAGCGACGCGATCCGTTGCAACGCTTGGGAGAATTCGTCGCGGCGGCACCAGACATTGGCGCGATTTTGATCGCGCCGATCCCGTGTTCGCGCAAACCGCGGCGGCGCACGCCCCGCCTTGACGAACAGGACGAGAAAATCCGCCGCAGAATAGATGCTACGAACCATGTGCCTCGATCGTTTATGGAGAGCCATTGCCGTTCGGCCGCCTGGCGCTTGCGGCAAGACGCCCCTGGCGGCGGCCATTTGCACGCAACCTCAGCCGAGGCTCTCGGCCCGCGTTGACAGACAGTTCAGCCGTCCCTAGGGTGCGGCTTTCCCGCATCCTTGCCGGACTCGCGCGGGCTTCCTTGCCCGAGCGGCGCACGGAGATGGGGGGAGCCCCGTGAGGCGGCAGGACATGACTAGCTTTATCCATGCTCCGGCAACCCGGCCGGTTCCAATCCCTCTCCGCGAGATTTTCCCTTGGGCCGCATTCGCCGGAGTCCTCGCCCTCCTCTTGATCTATTTCATCGGGGCTGAGCAAGGCGCGACGGCGCTGATCTCC
Source organism: uncultured Alphaproteobacteria bacterium (assembly GCA_963706215.1). Taxonomy (GTDB): domain Bacteria; phylum Pseudomonadota; class Alphaproteobacteria; order Rhizobiales; family Beijerinckiaceae; genus Methylocapsa. The sequence continues at coordinate 3,941,319 of OY970154.1, forward strand.
GGCCATTACGTCCACGAATATGTGCATGACGGGCGCCATCTCCTGGCCTTCCCCTGTCACTAAAGGGGCAGGCGCGTGGTCAGCGGTCTTCTTCTGCGCGGCCTGCTCGCCGGCTTCCTCGCGGGTCTTCTTGCGGCGGGCTTTTCATTTCTCGCGGGCGAGCCTTCGATTGAACGCGCCATTGCCTTCGAGACCGCCATGGAGCAGACAGCCGCGCAGCCGTCCGAGCCTGAAATCGTAAGCCGGAGCGTGCAGCGCGGCGCCGGACTCTTGACTGCCTACATTGTCTATGGCGCCGCCATCGGCGGCCTGTTCGGCTTGGTTTTCGCGCCCGCCCATCGGCGGGTTAATGGTTTCGATCCGAAAGCTCTTTCGGCGCTCCTGGCCCTTGCCGGCTTTGTCGCGTTGGTGCTTGTGCCGGAGCTGAAATATCCGGCCAATCCGCCGGCGATCAGCGCGCCGGAGGCGATCGGCGCGCGCACCGCGCTTTATTTTGCCATGCTCGCGATTGCCCTCCTCGCCATGATCCTCGCCGCGACGCTCGCGCTGGCCTTTTCGGCAAGGCTCGGCTCCTGGAACGGCGCGCTTGTTTCGGGCACCGTCTTTGTCGCGGTGGCGGGCTTGGCTGCCCTGGCGCTGCCCCCGGCCGATGAAGTTCCCGTCAATCTTCCTGCCAGAGTCTTGTGGAATTTTCGCCTGGCGTCCATCGGCGCGCGCGCGGTCTTGTGGGCGGCGCTCGGGCTAGCCTTCGGCGGCATGACGCAAATTTGGCTTTGCGGCGGGAAGCCCCGCCGCGCTTAACCTTCCGCGGCAATAAACTTGCTCGCACAGTCAAACGGGATGATCGCCGCATGCTCCGGGACTCAATCGCCTCCGTGGGGAATCATTTTCTGATTGGCCTTCGGCCGTCGCCGGTCCTCGACGACCACGACCGCGCGCTTCTTGGCGATTTGCGCCCCGCCGGCGTCATTCTCTTCAAGAGCAATTTCCGCCATGATCTTCCCTATGAAATCTTGGGTCGAGAGCCACGCGCGGCTTATTGCCGATATTCGCGCGGCAACCGGGCGCGAGCGCATGTTCATCGCCATCGACCACGAGGGCGGGCGGGTGTGCCGGACGCCGCTCCCGATCACGCGCTTCGCCTATGCCGCGCGATGGGCGGGGCAGGCGGCGCGAGTTGGCCGCGCGATGGGCCAAGAACTCGCCTCGCTCGGCATCAACCTCAACTTCGCGCCCGTGCTCGATATTCACACCAACCCCAAAAATCCGGTCATCGGCGAACGCGCTTTTGGGCAAACGGCGGACTCCGTGATCGCGGCGGCGCTGCCCTTCATGCAGGCCATGCAGGGCGAAAAACTCCTCGCCTGCGGCAAACATTTTCCGGGGCACGGCGATACCAGCATCAACTCCCATTTCGGCTTGCCCGTGCAGACGCTCGGCCTCGACGCGTTGCGCGCGCGGGAGCTCAAACCTTTCGCCGCCGCGATCGACGCGGGTCTTTCCATGATCCTGCTGGCGCATATTGTCTATCCCGCCGTCGATCCGGATGCGCCGGTCGCGCTCTCGCACCGTTTCGCGACCGGTATTTTGCGCGAGGAGCTTGGTTTTGCGGGCGTAGCCGTCTCCGACGATATCGGCATGGGCGCGATGAAAGGGCTTTTCGATAGCCCGGACTCCGCGGTGCGCTTGATCAAGGCGGGCTGCGACATGGTGATGGTCTGCGCGCATTTCACCGGCACCGGCCGCGCCAGGGATTTTGCGCAAGCAATTCTTGCGGCGGCCGAGGACGGCCGCTTGGACGCTGGCATTCTGGCGCGTTCGCGCGCGCGCATCGAAAACCTGCTCGCGCGGGTGCCAACAAACGAAGTAAAACTTTTGCCGGAAAGCGTGTTCCGCGCCCATGCTGGCGCCGCCGCGCTCTACGAGGCCGCGACCGTCGAGGTCGTCTAGCGCCGCGAAACCGGGTTTCGCGGATCGCGGCCATGTTCTGGACGTAATGGTCCCAGCTCCGCGATGTCCCGGTCGAACCGCGCGAGGTCCTTTTTTTCCACTGAGCATTGTCCGGTGAGAGTTTTGTCAAGCGCGACAGGATCGCCCGGCCTTGCCGCAAGGAGTCAGCGCCTGCGCGTTGTCGCCGGATTGCATATGCACCAACGCGAGCCTGCCAAGGCTCACCGCGAGGAAGGCGTCGTCCCATGCGGCAGCTTTACCTGAATGCCAGGCTTGCGGCGCATTTATGTTGTAAACAACTGATCCAAGAGCGGGTTCGTGAAGAGATTGGACTTGTCATACTTCTTCAGAGTATCAACCTCAAATTTCCAATTGTTCCCATCGTCGCCGCGGGGGGTAAACGCTTGGCGGATATGATCGAAGAACTTTGTATTGCTCCAGGCTCCCTGACCAGCCGCATAGGCCCAGCCTTTCGACCATTCGGGCATGGCGCGTGCTTCGGTTCCTTTGAACCTGTCGAGGACCCACGCTTCGAGATCCGCGTAAAACTCGGTCGAAAAATTGGTTCCGGGAAGCGTTAGGACATCGATCCATAAGGCAACGTCCCAGCCATTATGCTTCGCCAGATTGTCATATCTAAGGGCAGAGATGACCGGACTTTCCGCTTTGATCCCCGAGCCGATGGCGACATTCGCCGGGTCGTCAAGACTGGTTACGCGAATTTCCACCGCAGAATTAACCGGATATTTCTGCTGTTTTTCGTAGCTTTCCAGCAAAGAAGTGAACTTGGTCGTGAAATCGAAGACCGCCTGCTGCACACCGGTCTTTTTCATCTGAATGGCGTATCCGTTGGCCGTGACCTTTAAAGTCGTGTCCTGGATGTAGAGCAGGGTGTTCTTCGACGGCCCCCAGATGTCACGCGACGGAGGATAGGCCGGTTGGCCGAAGGCATTGTTTCCGTCCAGTCCATTGGCGGTCACCCGAGCTGCGGTCTCACCGAATAAGGGGGTGGCGGATGGTACGTTATTCAATATCTGATTGATGAGTTCTTGCAGGATATCGGGTACGTAATCCGCAAATGGATAATTGTACGGCGTGTCGACCTGCCTGGAACCCTCCGGCTTGGACGGTGCGACACTCCAAACGTGTAACCACGGATTAGTGCCAGTACGGAACCAGATCACCTCGAACTCGACCGCAGCGGTTCAAATAGTCCCCAAAACTATCTTTCGGGACGGCCCCTGCCGAAGTCGGCGCCGCGAACACCGTCGAATCGGAGAAGTTCGTGAAACTCTGGCATCGCAAGTTGTAATTAGGAATCACCTGCAAGGTGGCCTCGACCAGAAGCGCGCGCCCAAGGTGGGCAAGGAAAACCTTCGCGTCACTCTCGCCCCTTTTGAACGTTCGCAGGCCATATTGCCCGGGGGTCGCGGAGTCCGGATCGGTGACCACCGCAGTGAACTCGAGGATCTGGTTGCTCATAGACCCGTAGCTGGCCTGGAAGTTGTCACTGGGTAGAGTCGGCACAGCCGTGCCGTGAGCGTCGATGGCCAGCACGCCGCCAACCGTCAGGTTTCCGGGCGCGGGCGCATGCGGAAAACTGTAGCCTGGCGCGGAACCACTTCCGCCCGCTTGTCCCTCCAGATATTTCAGGAGGTCCAGCATCGTTTTTCCGGTTTGGACTCTTACTCTGTCGGGCAGCCCCCCCGAGGCTGAAAGAAAGGTCGCGCCCCAAAGGGCCTTGGTCAGATCAACGAGCATGATCTTGGCCGTTGGGCTGGGATTGGCGGGCACCGTAAGCGGTGACCATCCGTGCATGACACCTCGTGGCCGTACTTGGAAGCCGTTGTCTTTTGCCCAATTGCAAACGGTGACGGCGTCGTCGGCTGATTGCGGGGCGCAAATTAGGATCCCAGGCCAGCTAATCTGGTTATCCCAGTTATTGTAGGGGAGTACGTTGAGTGGGATGTTCGCTGGAAAACCTGGTACCAGCGGGGGACTGGGATCGCCAAGTCTGCTGAATTTAACGTCCCAGTTACCAAGCAAGCCCGTGACGTCATAGAACGCTGTCCGGCCGTTCATCTTGAAGGTGATTGACTGAGGCGGCCGTTTGGTGTCCCCCCCTACTACGGAAACCGCAGGCCAGAACTCGAGGCCTTCCGGAAAGGGGTAGTATGCCAAATTAATAACGTCCGATTGGCCTATCGCCAGTGAACCCGTTGCAGATGTTATATAGCCGTCAGCTTTCGCGGCGAACGACATAACGACCCAGGCGTTGTTTGTACACTCAATCCTTTGCGCTTCCACCATGACGTTTCATCCTGCGATGAGTTGTCTAATCCGAAGGTTAAGCTTTAGTCCTCGGCAAGGACGTGATCAAATCCGGGGCGAGCGGGCCGACGACCTCGAACGCGCCATCGCCGCCTTCAAGGCGGCCCTCACCGTCACCGCGCCAGAGGCGTTCCCGGAAGGCTGGACGAGCATCCAAGAGCGATCTCTCCGAAGGCCCGATCCGGCCAACCTATCGACACGGTGTGGCACGGCCCCATCAGGGCGTTGTCATGTCCGTCAAACGACGCCGCAGCCGCTATTACGCCGCTAACTTGGGGCCGGATTTTGCCCCGGCGGCAACTCGGCGCGGTGTTCGACCGCGCCGCATCAAGAACAGACAGGCGGGGGTTGAGACTAGCGTCAACCCATCACTGCGGAGCCGGTTTGGCGCCTTCCTTCTTCCACTTCTCGAGCGCTTCCAATCCCTCTTTCGAAGGCGTGATCGCCGCCGCGCCAGCGGCCGCAGCCCCGCCGCCCGGCATCTGGCATTTAACATTAAGCGTCGTGCCCCATGCATTGTATGACACGGTGTTAGTGTCGCTTGAGGAATAGGGAGACGGGGGTGGCGTGCAAAGCACCTTGCTGCTGCCGAGGACCGCCGAAACAACCACAGTGTAAGGCGCGCCGTTGACCATTCCAGACACGGGGAGCTTAATACATTGAGTTTGCCCGATCGCGAAGGAAGGCGACCAATAATAACTGTCGCCGAGGCGAACCCCCATCCAGGCCGCATAACCGGCCCCAACCAGAAGGTTCACGCACGCAGCTGACTGAGCAAAACAAGGCTGCGCTACCAGCATACACAACCCAACTCCACAACCGCCTAATCCGGTCTTTGCGTTGAACAATTTTGTGATGTTCATGGCGACTACCCTCCTCCTTTGCTGACGCAGCTGGCTCCTCCGGGCGCCGGCTGAGGTTTGATCCTAAATCTTTTTTCCTGGACGCACAACGATTTAACACTACGGACTGCTCGTGGAAGTAAATCGATTCACGTCACTGGTCGGACAAAATTTCGGGTCTCCCCGGCAGCGATTAAGGCCCAGCCGTGACAAACCGGCTCTTGCATCACGCAGGGCAACGGATAGGATGGATTAAACTGGCGGAACCGCTGGCTCTGCTAAGGAATCAGCATGATGGCGCAGCCTGCCGGCAAAACCGGCGCACTTGCGTGGGCCTTATAATGCCTAAATTAGGTGCATTCGCCTAAAAGCGTGACAATGGGGTGCGAGCGAATAAATACTCCGCGGCGCATATCGAGATTAAATCATTTAGTCGTGGATCGATCCCTGGCTCGGGTGAGGCAGGGGTGTGCGGCGAAAAATGAGGACCGGAAAATGAGCATGAACCGCGCCTATCGCAACCCGGATGAAATGCCGGCGGCGTTTCCGATTTTTCCGCTTGCGGGCGCCCTGTTGCTGCCGCGTGGCGAATTGCCTCTCAATGTCTTTGAGCAACGCTACCTCGCGATGGTGGACGATGCCATGAAAGGCGAGCGTATCGTCGGCATGATCCAACCCGACCCCGAGGCAGGAGCGGAAACTGCCGTGCCGGCCCTGTTTTCGGTCGGCTGCGCGGGGCGCATTACCCAGCTCGCCGAAACCGGCGACGGGCGCTACTTCGTCACGCTGACCGGCATCGCGCGGTTCAAGATCGTCGAGGAAATCGCCGCCGTGACGCCCTACCGGCAATGCCGCGCCGATTTCAGCCCGTTTTCCGTCGATTTCAGTCCCCGCGCGGGCGAGGATCAGGTCGATCGCGACGGCGTCTTGCGCACTTTGCGCGACTTCGCCGAGACCAACCATCTCCAGATCGACTGGAACAGCATCCACGACGCGCCGAACGAGGCGCTCGTCAATGCGCTGTCCATGATGAGCCCGTGCAGCCCCAGGGAAAAGCAGGCGCTTCTCGAAGCGCGCGACCTGAAAGGCCGGGCGGATGTGCTTGTCGCGATTACCGAAATCGAACTCGCCCGCGGGAGAAGCGCGTCGACGCCCTTGCACTAAGCAAGATGACGTTGGCTGGCTTATGCGATATAGGTTAAAATCTTTCGTTTCGCGTCCTTTTCTCGCGGACGCCGACAACCGCCTTCCGGAAACGATGCCTAGACCGCGCGGGATGGCGGGTCCCGCGCGAATTTCCATGGGAACGACAAATGCGCGAGGACGAACCGATGTCGGGTAAGAATCGAGAATCAAGCGCCAAACAAGCTCCGGAGCCTTCCCGGATCGATCCGCGGCTCCTTGAAATCCTGGTGTGTCCGCGCACCAAGACGACCCTCGAATACGACGCGCAAAATCAGGAACTCATTTCCCGCGCGGCCAAGCTTGCCTATCCGATCCGCGACGGCATCCCGATCATGCTTCCGGAAGAAGCGCGCCCGCTGGACGGGTAGTGCGGCGGCCGGAAAAACAGAGGGCCGCCGCGGACCATGACAGAGGAATGGCCGGAATGAAGTCCAAGGTCTGGATTGCCGTTGGGGCGGAGTTTTTGGTCTTCGCGGTTCTTTTGTTCGGGTCAGCCGGGACGCTTGCTTGGCCGGCCGCCTGGGTTTTCCTCGTCCTTTTCTTCGGGTCCGGGGCGCTGATCACGAGGGCGCTTGCCCGCGACGATCCGGCTTTGCTCGAAGAGCGGATGAAGCCGCTGATCCAGAAGGGCCAACCGCTTTGGGACAAGATCATCGTGGAGAGCTTTGTCGTGCTGTTCGCCTTCTGGCTGATCCTGACGGGTCTCGATGCTGGCAGATTCCATTGGGCAGCCGTGCCGGTTGGGCTGCGCTCGGTCGGCGCTGCCGGTATCCTTGTTTCCATGTGGATTTGTTCCCGGACCGTCCAAGCAAATCCCTTCCTCGCGGTTGTCGTAAAAATCCAGGCCGAGCGCGGTCACGAGGTTGCGACAAAGGGCCCCTATGGCTTTGTCCGGCATCCGCTTTATGCCGCGATGTTGGTCCTTCTTCTCTCGTCCGCGCTCCTTCTTGGCTCTCGGTTAGGCCTCGCGGCGGCGATCCCGCTCGCGGGCGAATTAATCCTGCGGACGGCGTTGGAAGACCGCGAGCTCCACCGGAGGCTCGACGGCTACGCGGACTATGCGCGACGGGTCCGCTACCGGCTCGTCCCGCAGCTGTGGTGAAGCGGGAAAACTTTTGTTCGCGCGTGTGCAGGTGACGATTCCGGTTAAGGCTTGACGGGAGCCGCCGCGTGGCCCAGGTCAGGTCCCCGGAAAGGACGTCGCGCGGGCCATGTCGCACGCTGTCGCAGAGCTATTGGCTATTCTCGATCTCGAACGGATCGAGGAAAATATTTTTCGCGGGCGCAGCCCGCAAGTTGGCTGGCAACGCGTGTTCGGCGGGCTGGTGGTCGCGCAAGCCCTCGTCGCCGCGGCCCGCACCGTCGAAGAACGCGCGCCGCATTCGCTGCATGGCTATTTTCTCTTGCCTGGCGATCCGGCGGTGCCGATCGTCTATGAAGTCGACCGGATCCGGGACGGGAAGAGCTTTACGACGCGGCGCTGCAACGCGATCCAACATGGCCGCGCGATTTTCTCCCTCTCGGCATCGTTCCAGATCGAGGAGTCTGGGCTTGAACACGCTGTTTCAATGCCCAAGGTGCCGTTGCCGGAAAGCCTGCCGAGCGAAACCGAAATGCTGCGGCGTTTTGGCGCGGCCATGCCGGACGCCATTCACCGCTGGTTCGCCCAAGGCCGCCCCATCGAGATTCGTCCGGTGGATTTCTCCCGTTATGTCAAGCACGAAGCGGGCGCCCTTGAACAGCAGGTATGGTTGCGCGCCATGGGGCCTCTCCCCGGCGATCCGGCCATCCATCGCGCGGTGCTCGCGTATCTCTCCGACCTGACTCTTCTCGATGCCGCGCTCGGCGCGCACGGTCATTCGGGATTCGACACCGGCCTCCAGGTCGCGAGCCTCGATCATGCCTTGTGGTTTCACCGGCCGTTTCGCGCCGACGATTGGCTTCTTTACGCGCAAGACAGCCCAAACTCCTGTGGGGCCCGCGGCTTGGCGCGCGGGCTCCTTTTCTCCCTTGACGGCCGCCTCGTTGCCTCGGTGGTCCAGGAAGGCCTTATCCGCCCCAAGCCAGCCGGGCGGGGCGTTTTGATTTGAACGCGGGACTATGCGTTACACCGGACGTAATACCGAAAACCGTCGGCGCTCGACTTGTTATCTGGCGATCACGATCACGTGATCGGCAAAGACCGCGCACAAACCCATTTTCAGTCGCCGCCGTCCCAATTCGAGTTTTTCCAAATACCTAATTCCTATGGCGTTATTCCTATGGCGTTTCAGACGCTCGCGCGGCCTTGCTTTTGCCCGGACCAAACCCCAGGGCACCTTAATTTCACGGCGGCAAGCTTGAGCGAATTGGCAAGTGGCTCGTGGCTTGCTATGAGTAACTCAAGCATGGCCGCGATGTCCCGCGCCCGGCTCTACGGCGATGAGCCGGTTCGCCCGCAGTTTCCTTCCCAGGTCGAGAAAGCAGGAAAAGCAACATGAAAATAGTTACTGCGATCATTAAGCCGTTCAAGCTGGACGAGGTCCGTGACGCGCTGACAGCGCTTGGTGCGCACGGAATGACGGTGACCGAAGTAAAAGGTTACGGCCGCCAAAAGGGCCACACGGAAATCTACCGTGGGGCGGAATATGCGGTCAGTTTTCTTCCCAAGTTGAAGGTCGAGGTCGCCGTGCCTGGCGATCTCGTAAATCAGACGATCGATGCCATTACAACGGCGGCTCGAACCGGCGAGATTGGCGACGGCAAGATTTTCGTCACCGCGCTCGATCAAGCGGTCCGGATCCGTACCGGAGAACGCGATCAAGATGCCATCTAACGCTCCCTTCCCCCCATTTTTGAAGTTTCGCAGGAGTCGGACATGAACCTTAATTTGCTGCCAAGGATCGCTCCCCGAGCGATCGGTTTAGGGCTCTTACTGGCCGCGGGCGCGGCCGGGCTAGCCTTCGCGGATACCGCTGCCCCCGTGCCCGATAAAGGCGATACCGCCTGGATGCTGACCTCGTCGGCGCTCGTCCTGATGATGTCGATTCCCGGTCTCGCACTCTTCTACGCCGGTATGGCGCGCCCGAAAAACGCGGCCTCGTTGGCCGCCCAGGTGTTCGCGATCGTGGCGATGGTCGGGGTCGTTTGGTGCCTTTACGGCTATTCGCTCGCCTTCACGGAAGGCAGCCATGCCTTGGTGCCGGGCGCCGGCAGCGACAAACCCTGGCTCGGATTTCTGCACGGCTATGAATGGAACAATCTCGTCGGAGGATTCAAAAGCGCCTTCCTTAAAGGAATGACGCCGGATTCGACCGTGGCGACCTTTTCCAACGGCGTCGTCATTCCCGAATATGCCTATATGGTGTTTCAGATGACCTTCGCCATGATTACTCCCGCCTTGATTGTCGGCTCCTTCGCCGAACGCATGAAGTTTTCGGCCGTCTTTGTTTTTATCCTGCTTTGGGTGACCTTCGTTTATTTTCCCATCGCCCATGGCGTTTGGTACTGGGCGGGTCCGGACGCGATCGCGGAAGCCGCGAGAGCCCTCGCCGACGCCCCCGACGATGCCGCCAAGGCGGCCGCGCAGGCAAATCTCGATGCGGTTCTCAACAATGCCGGAAATTTTAACAGAATGGGGGCGCTCGATTTTGCCGGTGGCACCGTGGTCCATATCAACGCGGGCATCGCTGGTTTGGTCGGTTGCTTGATGATCGGCAAGCGGATCGGCTATCCGGGCGATATCGAGCCGCCGCATTCGGTCATGATGTCGATGATCGGCTCCTCGCTTCTTTGGGTCGGCTGGTTCGGCTTCAACGCCGGTTCGAACCTCGAGGCAACTGGCATGGCTTCGCTCGCTTTTGTGAACACCATGGTGGCGACCGCGGCGGCGACGCTTGGCTGGATGTTCACGGAATGGGTGCTCAAGGGCACGCCTTCGCTGCTTGGCATGGTCTCGGGCGCGGTCGCGGGCCTCGTCGCGGTGACGCCAGCATCCGGCTTTGCCGGACCGATGGGATCGATCGTTCTTGGTTTGATCGCCGGTTCGGTTTGCTTCGTCTTTTGCGCGTATGTGAAGCCCAAGGTCGGGTACGATGATTCCCTCGACGTGTTCGGCGTGCATTGCATCGGCGGCATCATTGGGGCGATCGGCACCGGCATTCTGGTCGCGCCTTATCTCGGCGGCGTGGGCTTGGTCGACTACGCGATCAAACCGGGCTTTGCCTCGCCCGCGGATTACAGCATGTTGCCGCAGGTGTGGATCCAGACGAAAAACGTGCTTTTCACGCTTTGCTGGTCGGGTTTCGGCTCGGCGATCCTCTACAAGTTCGTCGACCTGACCATCGGCCTCAGGGTGACGAAGCAGGCCGAGCTCGAAGGCCTCGACATTACCGATCACGGCGAGCGTGCCTATAATCTTTGACGCCCTTCGGCCTGTCCGGCGCTTTAGGTCCAAGCGCCGGACAGGCCGGCCCTAACAAGACGAATTTTCTCGTGCCGCGCTTATTCGTCCTCGCCGAAGCGGTTGGCTACGAGCGCGGCAATTGCCTCCATTGCCTCTGCCGCCTCGGCGCCGGCCGTGGTAACCGTGATGGTCATTCCCGGCCCGGCGCCCAGGGTCAAAATGCCCATGATCGAGGCTCCGCCGACGGTTTCCCCGCAACGGCTGAGGGTGACAGTGACATCGAACCCATCGATACATTGCACGAGTTTCGCCGTTGCGCGCGCGTGGAGCCCCTTGCGGTTGACGATTTCAAGGGTGCGCACAAGGGCACCCGCGGGTGGTTCGAAATCCGGACAGTCATCGCCGGACTCAAATGGGATGGCATGGTCCGCGCTCATTTACCGCTCAATACCCGGCTCGCGACATAGATATATTTGCGGCCCGCATCCTGGGCCTGGATCACCGCCTGGTCGAGACTGCAGCCTTCGCGTACCGAGGCCAGTTTAATTAGCATCGGCAGATTGACCCCCGCGATGACTTCGATATTGGAGCCATCCATAATCGAAATCGCGAGATTAGAGGGAGTGCCGCCAAACATATCGGTGAGCACGACCACGCCCGAGCCGCTGTCGACTTTGGCGGCGGCGGAAACAATATCCTGGCGCCGCTGTTCAATATCGTCATCCGCCCCGATGGTAACCGATTCGATTTGCTTTTGCGGACCGACCACATGTTCCAACGCAGCGCGAAATTCCGATGCGAGTCGGCCATGGGTCACGAGGACGATTCCAATCATCGAACGGACCTGTTGTTCAGGAACTTCGTGCCTGACCGGCACGGCGCGAGGTGTTCGTCAAGACAAGAACCATCCACGGACTTAAGGAGAAACTCGCCGCAATCCGGCCGGGCGGCTTCCCATGGGTAAGCTCGTCTCATATCAAGGACCGGCGAAAGCTACTCGCCGCGCCTTTCGCGGAGATCTTCGTGATAGGGCAAAAACGCAAGACGACAAGTGGCAGTCCTCGCGGATGACCCTTGCCCGAAAATGCACCGGTCAAGACCATGTTTGCGGCATTTTGTGCGGCGCAATGAAATTGGCAAGTAAAATGACGTGAAGCTAGCCCTGAAAGGGCGGCTCGACCCCAAAGGCCTGGCGCGTGCGAGGAAAGGTGGCACGGCATTAGCACGACCTACAGAAGTATTCGTCGCAAGCGCGGATCGGCCAATACCGCGAGGGCAAGCCCGGCAGCCGCGGCATCTTGCCGCACCGGGAAGAACGGCAATGTGACGCCCGCAAGCTCGATGTGATCGTGGTCTGGCTTCGGATACCGCGGGAGTGCCTCATCCTCGCCGGCGAGCCCGATCACAAGCCGGACAACGGCCGAGGGCAAAAACGGAATTTCGAAGATGCCGTGGCCGCGCCGTTCGATCTTTCCAAGGATCATGGGATGGCCATGGGCGATCAGGCGGCCGCCTCGGGATTCGATGCGGATGCGGTCGTCGCCCACGAGCCTTGCGAAAAGGCCCGCGTCTTCGGCGGCCGCGATCAAGGCGAATGCCAAGCTGCTTTTGCCGGCGCCGGATGGCCCATGAATGAGCACGCCGGCTTCCCCGATCACGACGGCGCTTGCATGGAGATGGGATTTGTCCGCATTCGTCGCCGGTCGATCCCGTTTCGTGGACAAGGCTTATCGCGCCTTTGGCAAGAATATCAGGAAGCGGGCGCCGAGCACCGGGGTCACGCCATCGGCGCCGGGGGGGCCGATCCGGTTAAGCGCCGATATGCGTCCGCCATGGGCCTCGATGATTTGGCGCGAGATGGAAAGCCCGAGGCCCGAGTTTTGCCCGAAACCTTGGCCAGGGCGGTCGGTATAAAACCTTTCGAATATCCGTTCGAAAGCATCTGCCGGAATGCCGGGGCCGTCATCATCGACAATAATCTCGAAACCGTCGCGGGTGTGGCCCCGGGCCGTGTGGTCCTTGGTTGGACGCAACAGCACGCGAACGCTGCCGTCGGAGGCCGAAAACGACCTCGCATTGTCGATGAGATTATTGAAAACCTGGCCAAGGCGCGAATCGTGCCCGAGAACCTGGAAAGCCGGCCTGCGGCTATCTTCCAAGGGCCCGGGGGGCGCGACGACGAATTCGACCCGGATCGCGCCGGTATCCTTGACCAGGTTGGCCATGGCGGCAACCGTTGCGAGCAGGCGCTTCAGATCGACGAGACCCACGTCGTCGCGCGCCATCTCGGCATCGAGCCTGGATGCGTCGGATATGTCGCTGATCAGCCTATCGAGGCGGCGAACATCGTGTGCGATTATCGCCAACAGCCGCTGGCGCGATTCCGGCGCGCGGACAACCGGCAGGGTCTCGACCGCGCTGCGCAAGGAGGTGAGTGGGTTTTTCATTTCGTGCGCGACATCGGCGGCGAAACGCTCAATCGCCTCGATGCGATCGTAGAGGGCCTTGGTCATGTCGCGGAGGGCGCCGGACAAATGGCCGATCTCGTCCGAGCGGCCGGTGAAATCAGGGATCTCCCAGCGTGCCTTTGTACCCCGCCGCACGCGTTCCGCCGCCCCCGCCAGGCGCCTTATCGGTTCGGCTATGGTTCCGGCGATGAAAAAAGAGAGAAGAAACATAATAGCCGAGGAAACAAGAAAGATCCGGACGATGGCCCAGCGTTCCAAGGCGATGATCTTGTCGATGTCGTCGCCTTGCGTGGACAGGAGCAAGGCGCCGCGCACGGCCCGGAAGCGTTGGATCGGCGTGGCGACCAAAACAATGGTCCTTCCCTCGGCATCGACTCGCGCAATCAATTCCTCGCCTCCGCTCAACGCCCGCGCCACTTCCGGATAGCTCTTGCCATTGCCGACGCCTATATCTCGATAAAGGGGCAGGCCGGGCTGGCCGGAGAGCCCCTTCAACCAATCGCCGATGCGCGTCCACAGGGAGGCCGACTCTTGTTGCGCGGGCGGCGGCAGATCATAATGCATGATATTGGAACGGCTCGTCAGCGAGCGCGAATCGAGCAACAAATAACCGTCGCGATCGTAGATTCGCGCCTGCGTCCGGGTTGGCGAAACGAGCCTGTGAAGAACCGGCCCGATGCGTTCGGGATTGATTGAAAATTCCAGCGACGGCGTGGTTTCATCGGCAAGCGCGTAGCTCTCGCCCGGAGCGAGCTGAAGCAGCTTTTCCGGGTCGATGGCGATTGAGTCGGTTTCGACCGTGGCGGATGCCGCGATGGCGGCGGCTATGATCTTGGCCTGGATCTGCAAGCTCTGCACCCTGGCGTCGATCAAACCTTCGCGGAATTGATTTAGATAAAGGAAGCCGATGAGGAGAGCCGCGAGACCGCCCAAGTTCAAGACCACGATGCGGCGGGTAAGCGGGGACCCAAACCGGGCGCTGGCGGCGCGCGCAAACCCGCGCAGGCGCAGGCCAACACTTCGGCGAATGCGCTTGGCCCGCCGCGCCGCGCGGGGCGCCCGTTCGAAGCCCTCGCGTGCTTCGAGAGTCATTGTCCGGCGATTCCCCTCCCTGAGGCATAAAGTGTCACGCGTAAGCCCGAAACGGCGGCCGGATCCCGTCCCGATTTGGATCGATAACAGGAACACCGGTGTTTTATATCGCATTTACGCCGCGCAGAACGACGATTCGCCCCGCCAGGGTCTTTGGCGGAACGCTTGAAGCGCCCTAAATTTCTTGCATTGGCGCGATTTATCGCGAAACCGGCTACCGCTTTCACCCGTCATGCTCCGAATTCCGGTGTCGGTTGCGAGGGATGCGCCCTCGTCCGCCAGCCTAAAGCGACTGATTTGCGGCCGGGCCAAGATCATTCCTTGAAGCGGTAGCCCACGCCATAAAGCGTCTCGATCATTTCGAACTCATCATCGACGACCTTGAATTTCTTGCGCAATCGCTTGATGTGGCTGTCGATCGTGCGGTCGTCGACGTAGACCTGATCGTCATAGGCCGCATCCATCAAGGCATTGCGGCTCTTGACGATTCCAGGTCTTGTCGCGAGCGCCTGGAGGATCAAAAATTCGGTGACCGTCAAGGTCACCGCGTCATTCTTCCAGGTGCAGGCATGGCGCTCTGGGTCCATCTTCAAAAGACCGCGTTCGAGGATTTTCGCCTCGGATTCCTTCTGCGTTCCGGGGTCCTTGGGATTGGCACGGCGCAAAATGGCCTTGACACGCTCGACGAGAAGCCGTTGCGAGAAAGGTTTGCGGATAAAATCGTCGGCGCCCATTTTGAGCCCGAACAATTCGTCGATCTCCTCATCCTTTGAGGTTAAAAAGATCACCGGCACGTCGGATTTCTGACGAAACCGGCGGAGCAATTCCATGCCGTCCATCCGCGGCATCTTGATATCGAAAATCGCAAGATCGGGAGGATTGCTCTTCAAGTCGTCGAGCGCCGTCGATCCATCCGTATAGGTCTGCACGCGATAGCCTTCTCCTTCGAGGGCAATCGCCACGGAATCGAGGATGTTGCGGTCGTCATCGACCAGGGAAATCGTTGGCATGGACGGTCCTAATTTCGAAATCGAGCGCCACGATCAAGTTCGCAAAGGGCTTGGCGGAAAACCCCCTTGAACCGTTGCCGAAGGTTTCCTGCCTTTTGCGGCGAATTGCGGTGGCGCCTCGTTGCTAAAGTGTCCGCGGCCGCGACGGGGCGCGGCGTAACTTCGAATTCAGCATCCTTCCGAGACCACATGGAAATACCCATGTTTTAAAAACGCCGCGAACGCCGCACGCTTCTCTCAACTTAATGAGCGCTGGCCAGGCCGACCGTTTCGCGAACGGTTACGTAAGGCTGCGCTTTAGGTTGGAGACGATAACCTCGCTCACTATATCAGGAAAAATGCGCGGCTGAAATAAGGCAGGCTTTGAACGCCCTCGTTGCAATGTCCGGTTTTTCGCAAATAGGCCTCACTTTTCGATACGGCTTTCAATGCGGCTCTCGATGCGGCGCTCTGTGCCGCCGAGCCCAGGCCGAAATCGCGCAGAAATTTAAAAGACCAAAAATATCATATATTTACAATAGCATAATTGGCAAAAAAGCGCGCGGTCCGTGGGGCTGGGTTTATCCTCGCCTCCCCTCGATCCACGCAAAAAGGCGGCAATCGGGTGGCGTCGAGACATAAGCCGCGGTCGGGACCGGTTATCGCCCGGAAAAATCCGTCTTCGAGACGTAACTTGCCGGTGCGCGACGGCGCGAAGCCAAGCTGGGCAACTAAGGCCGGCGAATTGGTTCAGCCAGAACTCCGACGCGAATCCCAAAACGCCGGCAACGTTCCCCTATCTGTGGAAACAGGCCCGGTGCGATAAGGAAGAGCCGCTTGGAAAGCCTGTTGGGATCTAATTCTGGCAGATTAGTCCGCGCATCACATAGACCCGCCCGTCGGGACCGACGACGCGGGTGACCCTGACGCAATCCTCGTCCTCGCCTGCCGAGGCGCGGCCAAGCTGAAACGCCGGACCCTTACCAAGGGGCGCATAGACTGTTTTCGTCTCGCTCGTGCGCTGTGCGGGACTCAAAACCTTCGCTTTCGGGGTGATCGTCATCGGCGCCGCGAACACCGCCGCCCCGAGACAGGAAACCGCAATTCCCGCCATGGCATACTTGAGTGCCTGCCTTCCGATAGCTTTGCGCGACTTGATCATGAGTCCTGTTCCCTTCCCGCCTGGCGAGCTGGCGCCGGTGGGGGCATAATCCTCGAAAAAATCCGGCCGGTGCGTGCCACAATTCTAACTCATAAACGCGGGCCGCCTGAAAAGGTTGCGCTGGCTCAGATAGAAATTGAAAAAAAATTAAAGCCTCGCCTTTTTAGCGGGGCTTTCGCGCTGCGGACCCAAAATCAATAGCACACTTGGACGGGCAGGTAGCCGGCAAAATTGCCCCAGCCGTCGTAGGCTGGCTGGTTTTGCCAATAGCAGCGGCCGTAATAGGCCGGACCGTAAGCATAGGCCGATCCGGCGAGCGCGCCGAGTGCGAGGCCGCCGATCACGCCCGCCGCGACCGGTCCGCCCCAGCCGCCGCCATAATATCCGCCGCCCCATCCGTAGCCGCGCCAATGGCCGCCGCGCCAACCGCCGCCGTGCCAGCCATGACCGTGCCAGTCTACCGCCATGGACGGCGTCGCGGTCGCGGTGACGCCGGCCCCCAAGGTCAGAGCGGCGATGGCGCCTATGGCGGCCTTCCTGAACATGCTGGTCATCTTAAATCTCCTTGCCGTTGCCGTGCCGGGGACTTCAAGGCGAGGTCCCTAGAGGCGCTTGTCATTCTCACATTGCATCCGTATGCCTGAACTTCCCATGAACGGAAAAGCCGTATTTTGGTTCGCGGCGGCGCGATGGATTACTCTGACGAAATCGTGATCCGCCCGAGAACAAAATAAAATTCCGCGAGGTGTTCCGCCGATCTGAAACAGTCCGGCGGCTTTCTAGAGGGTCCGCCCTATCCGGTGAGAAGATATTGATCGGCCTGCCGGGACATGCGTTGCGAACTCAGCAATCCCGCGATTTCGCTTGCCGGAACCGGCCGGCTGAACAAATAGCCCTGCATTTCCGTGCAGCCGGCTTCGCGCAACCATGAGAGTTGCTTTTTTGTCTCGACGCCTTCCGCCAGCGTGGGAATGCCGAGGTTCGATCCAAGATTGGTGATCGCCTTGATAATCGCCATGCAATCCGCGCTCTCGCCAAGCTCGGAAATGAAGGACCGGTCGATCTTGATCTTGTCGAAGGGAAAGGCACGCAGATAGCTCAGGCCGGAATAGCCGGTGCCGAAATCATCCATCGAAATGGCGACGCCGAGCGCGCGCAAGCGGCGCAAAGTGGCGAGGTTGGTTTTGCTTTCCGCCAGAAAAATGGACTCCGTGATCTCGAGTTCGAGGCGCGCCGCCGGCAGTCCCGCGCTCGCGAGCGTCGCGAAAACCACCTGCGGCAAGTTGCCTTTCTTGAACTGAACCGGCGAGAGATTCACCGCGACTTTCAAATCGTCCGGCCATCCCGCCGCCTCGGCGCAGGCTTGACGCAGCACCCATTCGCCGATGGGCACAATCAAGCCGGTCTCCTCGGCGAGCGGAATGAACTTCGCCGGGGCCACCATGCCACGCACGGGATGGTGCCAGCGAAGCAGCGCCTCGAAGCCGGAAATGACGCCGCTCTCAAGGGTGACGAGAGGCTGATAATAGACTTCGAATTCGCTCGCCCCGAGCGCCTTGCGCAAATCGAGTTCCAGCGTGTGGTGGGCTCGAAGGCGGGCGTCCATGCCGGGTTGGAAAAAGCAGAAGGTACACCGGCCGTCCTCCTTGGCCCGGTAGAGCGCCATGTCGGCGTTCCTCAGAAGTCGATCGGAGGTCTCGCCATCGGCTGGCGCAAGCGCGATGCCGACGCTGGCTCCGATCACGACCTGTTGACCGTCGATATCGTAAGGCTCGCTCAAGAGCGTCACGATGCGATCGGCAAAGGCGCCCGCCTCATGCGGTCCGGCGAGCCCTATTTGTAGGACCGCGAATTCGTCGCCGCCGAATCTCACGACCATGTCGCAGTCGCGCAAGCACGTGCGCAGACGATCGCCCACCGCCACCAAAAGCTTGTCGCCGGCGGGGTGCCCCAAGGTGTCGTTGACGTTCTTGAATTCATCGAGATCGAGATAAAGAACGGCGAACTTGTCCCGATCCCGGCGCACCCGCAGCAGGGCTTCGTCCAGGCGCTCGTGAAACAACACCCGGTTTGGCAAACCGGTCAGCGCATCGTGATGCGCCATATGGGCGATGCGTGCCTCGGCCTGGCGCTTCGCCGTCACATCCATGATCGCCACAAGCTGCGCGGGCCGGTCGCAAAACATGGTGTGGCGCCAATAAGTGAGGACGTCGATTTCCGTCCCATCCGCCTTGAAATGTTGCCAAAGGTGGCTGGGGTTTCCGCCCGCACCGGGATTGTTTCTAATCGCTTGCTCGATGGCGTCCCTGTCGCGCTGCGGCACTATGTCGAGCAAGGTCAACTTCAAGAACGGCCCTCTATCATAACCGTAATGAACGACCGCCGCGTCGTTCACCGCCAGGAATTTCAGGGTTTCAGGATCGAAGAGCCACATCGGAACCGGATTGTCCTCGAAGACCAATTTGAACAATTCTTCCGCCTCATAAGCCTCGGTCACGTCCCTGTATGTCCCGATCCAGCGGACCGCCAAACCATGTTGATCCAAAACCAATTCGGATTCGTGATGAACCCATCTCACCGCGCCCCCAGGCTGGACGATGCGAAACCGGAGGTCGACGCGCGGCATGTGAAGCCTGCCCGCGGCGGCGGCTTGGTGAGCGGGTCCCTGCGTTTCACACGCGGCGCGATCGGCGGGATGAAAGAGAGCGAGGAAAGCTTCCCCCACGGGCGCGGGCAGATTTGGATCGAGACCGAAGATCCGGTAGGTTTCGCCGGACCATTCGATGGCGCCGGTCCGCAAATCCTGTTCGATGCTGCCGGTATGGGCGATCCGCTGCGCGCGCGCCAAATGGTCCGCGCTGCGCCGGAGCCGCTCCGCCAAATAATTATCCACGGTCACGCCTAGCAGGCCGAGCGCGGCGATGAGAACTATTACCGTGGCAATCGCGATGGCGAGGATGTTCGGGGCGACGGCATGGATGGGCACCGCGATAAGCGGATCCGGCACAAGAGTGACGGCCGCCATGGCCGTGAAATGAAGTCCGGCAATCGCCAGGATGAGCAGCCCCACGGCCAGGAGGCGGCCCCCCAAGGCCGGGCTCCATGACAAGACACGCATCGCGGCGGCGGCGAAGGTCATGGCAATTGCGATCGACGCCAGGACATAGCCGGCGTCCCAGTGCAGTTGGGCGGGCGCCCGCAACGCGGCTATCCCGATATAGTGCATCGCGGCGATGCCCGCCCCGATCATGGCGCCGCCCTCCTCCGGATCCGCATACCGGTGCACGACAGACATCCCGAGCCAGACGGTTCCTATCGCGGCCAAGAACGAAATCGCGGTCAAACCGGCATCGTAGTTTATGGGGAATCCCGGCTCAAAGGCCAACTCGGCAATGAAATTGGTGGCCCACACGCCCGCGCCGAAGACCGTGGCCGCCACGAACAACCACGGAAGGGGCCGGTCCCTCGCCGCGCCATTGGCGTGAACGAAAAGATTCATGGATATCAAGCAAGTGGCAATGCAAATCAATGCGGCGAGGGAGACGAGCCTGAGATCACATTGTTCGGTAAGACAGGCATATACGCGCCGCATCGTGCATCCTTGCTCGGCCCGGATCGTGGTTCCGGCGCCGCCTGCGCCGGATGAGCGAAATTGTTTAGACAATGGATCGAGCGAGCCGCCGGCATCCGGCACTCTTCGCCTGTTCTCCCCGCAAATGTGTCACACGGCGGTTGCGTTTCGATGTTCCGGAAGGTGCAAGTTTTACGTTGTTGGCCGATTGCGCCGCCGGCCGGCCCTGTCCAGGGCTCCGAACCCGGATTAACGACACTTAGACGTTTGCCGGAAAATCCAATTCGGCGTTCGATTTCTGTATCGAACAAAGCTCGATCGAGGCGGAGCCGGAAAAATCGCCTAGGCGAACTCAACGCCGATTTTCGTAGCATGCCGCCAAGTCACGCGGCAATCGCGGACGGATGCGTGGTCAAGCATAAGATCAAATGAGTCCGGAATTCCGATGGGACTTTCCACGATGAGGCAGGCGCCCCGGTCCGACAGGTTGCGGACCACACAATCAATCACCGCCTCGTGACCTTTGAAGGCGATGCGCGCTCCTTTGAGCGCGCGGTGGCGCGCTACGTTTCGGCGCTCTTGCGCCGGCTTTTCCATCGTTCGATTTGCCGGCGCTGCCATTGCGGCTTGTTTCCATCGTTTCAAAATACTATGCCAGACGACCGTTAGGTTTTGGTGTTTCGGGACGCGCGCTTTTTACCTTGTTGGCCGGGCGAGCCGCCGCCCGGCGCGATCGCCCGGCGTCAACCGCCTCGCTCGCAAATGCGAAACGGCAAATCCTCGCCGCCTTCAGGCAGAAAATCGAATTATCGTCCGGTTCAAACTTGCCAAGCCAGCTCTCGTTGAAGCACGCGAATTGAATCACGCAAATTGCCTCCGTTGACGGTCGTTAACTTGCTCTCGGAGCCCTGGCTCGCCGCAACCGCCGCTGGACAATCGGAGCGCCGCCCCTCTATAACCTCCGGGACCTCGCTAAATTCCGGCGGCGCCCAGGTAGCTCAGTTGGTAGAGCACGTGACTGAAAATCACGGTGTCGGTGGTTCAATTCCGCCCCTGGGCACCATTACCCCTCTCCCCCTGCATCTCAGAACGTCCCAAGCCATCCCGTATAGCATTGAACTTAATACGAATTACTGGATCTTAAGGCCCTCCGCCGTCTCAGTCCGCGCCGTCGCATGTCGCCCGATCCCATGGATTTGTTGGCCTTGATGTTGGCCTCGTCCTGGTATCTGCTGGCCTGAGGCCAACAGCGGGAGGCATCGATGGCCTTGTCAGATACGGCGTGCCGCGGCGCCAAGGGCCGGCAGGCGGAATACAAGCTCTCCGACGGCGGCGGGCTCTATCTCCTTGTAAAGCCAAGCGGTGCGCGGCTCTGGAACCAGGCGTATCGGTTCAGCGGGAAGCAGAAGAAGCTCTCCCACGGCGCCTATCCGTCCGTATCCCTCGCCGAGGCGCGTCGGCTGCGCGACGAGGCCAAGAAGCTGTTGGCCTCGGGAGTCGACCCCGGGGCCAACAAGAAGGTGGCGAAGCTGACCGCCGTCATCTCGGCGACGAACACCTTCGGGAGCATTGCCGAGGAATACCTGCAACGCATCGAGGATGAGGGCGCCGCCGCGTCCACCGTCACGAAGAACCGATGGCTGCTTGTCGATCTTGCCGGCCCTGACCTCGGCGCCCGGCCAATCGCGGATATCACCCCGGCGGAAATCCTCGCCCTGCTGCAACGGATCGAACGCAGCGGGCGCCGGGAGACGGCGCGGCGGCTGCGTAGCGTGATCAGCACCATCTTCCGGCTCGCTGTCTCCACGCTGCGGGCCAAGGACGATCCGACTCTTCTGCTGCGCGGCGCCCTGAAGGCGCCCAAGGTACAGCACCGGGCCGCGATCACCGACGAGAAGCATCTCGGTGCGCTGCTGGTGGCCATGGACGCCTATGACGGCTGGCCGACGCTCCGCTGCGCTCTGCAATTCACGGCGCTGACCTTCGCCCGCCCTGGCGAGGTCCGCGGCGCCACGTGGACAGAGATCGACATGGAGGGAGCAATCTGGCGCATCGACGGCGCCCGCACCAAGGTTCGCCGGCCACATGAGGTGCCGCTATCGCGACAGGCGCTCGCTGTGCTGCGCGAGGTGAAGGAGGTCGCCCGCAGGAGCACGCTCGTGTTCCCCTCCATCCGCTCCAATGCCCGCCCCCTGTCGGAGAACGCCATGAACGCCGCGCTGCGGCGCATGGGCTTCACACAGGATGAGATGACCGCGCACGGATTCCGGGCGGCGGCGAGCTCCATATTGAATGAACGGGATTTCCGGCCCGACGTGATCGAGGCCGCGCTCGGGCATCAGGATCAGAACGAAATCCGGCGCGCCTACAACCGGGCGAGCTATTGGCCGGAACGGATCGCGTTGATGCAGGCCTGGGCAGACTGCATTGATCAATTGAAGCAAACGCTATGAGGAAAAACCGCGCTCCTGTGCAGGTTGGGGGGCACAGCGCCCCTGCCGGCCATCATCGACCTCTTCCGGTGGCCGCCACGCCACGGGGTCGGCGATCCAGCGATTGATGTCGGATTCATGCCATCCCGCGCCGTTGACGCTGATCCTGATCTGGGGCGGGAACGTGCCCTCGGCGATCTTGCGATAGATGGTGGACCGGGACAGGCCGGTCCGGGCGAGGACGGTTTTCAGGCGGACGATACGGTCTGGTTCGGGCATGGTTGCGCTGCCTCGTGCTGGCTGTTTCTGACTGCTCCTGATCCAGACAGAACAAGCAATTACGCGGGCACAAGAGGGTTCAAAGCATCGTCGTAGCCTAGCGTACAGGGGGCAAAAAATAGGACGGTTCTACAGTCCGATGCCCCAGCCTCTGCCGAGGTCGATGCCGTGGCTGAAGGCGAGTTCCAGCCCGAGTCGGCGGCCCGATTCGATCCCGATGCCGAGGTCTCGCTTGCGGTTGGCGAGGATCGATTCAATCTGTGGATCGCGTTCGAGGCTCTTCGCCATGTCACCCATCGCCGACCGCGTGGCCTTGTAGCCGGACATGTCGCCCACCTGATACTGGCGCTGGCTGGTCTGGCCGAGTTCGCGCCAGCGTTCCACGAAGCGATCGGCGCGGCGCTCCGGATCGGTGCGCAGTTCGGTTTCGAGCTGTAGGGCGCCGACGGCGCGGTTGGCCCTACCCGTCGCCGCCTCATGGACCAGCTCTGGGTCTTTGACATAGGCTGCCTCGGCATCGCGCCAGCCATGGGGACGCACCTCCTCGAAGGCTTTCCGCGCGTCAGCCAGTTCGCGCATCTGCTCGGGACTGCCCTTGCCGTCGACCTTCCCGGTGGCAAGGATCGCTTCCACCGCGCGCGCATGTCGGATGAGCGCCTTGGTGCGGGCGCGGCGCAGCGCCGTTTCCGGATCTTCCGCCAGTTTCCTTTCCGGCGATCCCTGTTCCCGCCCCTGTCCGCCGTCGGCGGGCAGGCGCAGGCCGCCGAACATCTCGCGCACCTTCTCCGGCACGATCTTCCGCACGATCTCGGAAACACGCGCACGAAAGGCGATCCCGCGCCGCGCGGCATAATCCTGCGCCGGATCAAGCCGCTCGTAATCCGACGCCATATCCTTGGCCCGGTCGCGCGACAGGGTGCGGGCAAGCCGGTCCTGGCTGGCGAAGTCGTCATGGCCGTAATGCAGGTCCATGCCGTCGCGGTGGCGCGACAGGGCGACATAGCTGCCATGGGCGTCCAGGCCCGGCGTCGCCAAGACATGCGTGCGGTCCACGGTCATGCCCTGCGCCTTGTGGATGGTCGCGGCATAGCCATGGTCGATGCGGTCGTAATCCTTCAGGTCGAACGAGACGTTCCGCCCATCGTCGATGCGCACCGACATGGATCTTGCGCTGACCTGCTCGATGGTCCCGAGGGTGCCGTTCTTCACGCCAAGGCCGCGCTCGTTTTGCAGGAACATGATGCGGTCCCCGCTGGCGAAGCTACGCTCGTCGCGTTCGACGACCAGGCGCACGTCATCGCCCAGATCGCCGGCGGCCCGCATCCGCCCGCGCGCGGCGTCGTTGAGCGCGCGAACCTCGTCGTTGGTGTGGGTGAGGATGATGCGGCTGCGGTCGGGCGATGCCTGCCGGTCGCGATCCCAGCGGTCAATCAGATCGTCGCGCGCCTCGGCGCGTGATACGGCTTCATGCACCATGCCATGCGCATCATAGGCGTGGATCGCATCGCCGGTTCGGCCGGTCGCCAAATCGCGCGTCGCTTCGCGCTGCCAGTCCTCCCGCTGCCGGCGCACCTCGCCGATCTCCGCTCCGCCGTGGCGCTCGTGGATCGAGCGGAACGCCGCGCCCGCCTCGATGGATTGCAACTGCTGCGGATCGCCCACCAGCACCACTTTCGCACCGGCCTCGGCGGCATGGGACAGCACGCGCTCCAACTGGCGCGTGCCAACCATGCCCGCCTCGTCGATCACCAGCACATCGCGGGTAGTGAGCATGTCGCGGCCCTGCGCCCAGCCATGTTCCAGGCTGGCGATGGTGCGCGACGCGATGCCCGATCCGCTTTCGAGATTCTTGGCGGCGATGCCGGACAGCGCCACGCCGCGAACCTCGTAGCCCGCCGCTTCCCAGGCTTCGCGCGCCACGCCCAGCATCGCGCTTTTCCCCGTCCCGGCATAACCGACGACGATTCCGAGATCGCGCCCATCGGTGACATGCGCCAGCGCCTCGGCCTGCTCGCCGGAAAGGACAAGGCCCCGCTGTTCTGCGCGCGCAAGTGCAGCCTCTCTGTCCCTGTCCTTGACCTCGTGGTGTTCCTTCTCGGCCATGAGTTCGGCGGCACGGTGCAGACGCTGTTCGGCCTCGATCATCTGCCGTGTGGTGAAGCGGTCCTCCCCGCGCCTGTCCTGGCCCAATTCAACCAGATCGGACGCATTGCGTATCGCGCCCATCACGTCGTTGAACTGGTCGATGCCATCGCTGTGCCGGTGCGCGAGCATCGCCATGTCGCGGCGCGTGAAGGTGGATTGCTGATGCGTGATCGCGTCGAGTGCCAGCGCGGGATGGGCAATTATGCGTTCGCCGTTCTTGCGCGCGATCTCTCGGTGCATTTCCGCGCGGTCGGCTTCGAGCCCTTGATCTTCGATGCGATGCGCGGGCGCGCCGATCTGGCTTTGGGGCTCAAGCGCGATGCCCTGCGCCTCAAAGCTCCGATGGTCGATCCGCGCGTCGATGTCGAGTTCCGCCAGCCGTTCGTTGGCCAACTCCGCCCATCGTTCGCGCCAGCGTTCAACCATCGCGGTGCGGTTCTAGTCCCGCACCTTCGGACCGAAGCCATTCTCGTCCACGGCGCGCATGGTCAGCATGACATGGGCATGAGGTTTGGCCCTCCCGTCCTCGGCCATATCCCAATGCACATTGAGGTCGGCGATCATGCCCCGGTCTACGAATTCGGACTGCACGAAGTCGCGGGCGAGGCCGATGCCCTGCGCTTCGCTCATCTCGCGTGGAAGGGCGAATTCGACCTCGCGGGCGAGCTGGGCATCCTTGCGGACCTCGAAGGTCTCGACGTCATTCCAGAGCCGTTCGCGGTCGCTCCATGCCTCGGGCGCACCTTCCGGCAGCATGACCTCGGAATGGACAACGCCGAGCTTGGCGGAAAAATCGTGGCTGCGTTCGAGCCGGTCGTCGCGCAGCCGCGAGCCCGAGCGGTAGGCGGCGGAGGCTACCGCGCTGGAGCCGGATTTGCGGCCAATGACCTTGACGTGAAGATGATAGATCGCCATCGCGACCAGATCATCAGCACGGCGAAGCGCACGTCGGAACGACGTATAAGCGCGCCCTCCCTCGAAAAAATCTCGGGAGGGACCACGCCGTCCCCAACTGTCCCGGCAAGCCTACACCATTCCAGCCGGCGCTCAACTATCATCACCCCATCAACATCTTATGGAGGAGATGATGCGCAAGCCACGGGACTTCGATGCGGAACTGAAGTCGCTGGAAGACAAGATGCGGGACCTTAAAAGCCGCAAGGTGCAGCAGCTTGGCGAGCTGGTCATCTCGACCGGAGCCGACGCCCTCAGCGCCGACGAACTGGCGGGCGCGCTGATCGTGCTGGCCGAAACCAAGGATGCCGGAAAGAGGGAGGCATGGGCGAAGCGCGGCGCCGCGTTCTTTCAGTGTCTGTTCTGAAACTTCTTGAATCAAAAGAATCATTTGTGATCAAGAGAGGTGGCCTGATTCGAGGAGGGGCCGCCGATGTGGACGAAAGAAAACCGGGGCCGTTATGACCGGAGCCAACAGAGATACCCGAGCGATTTGACGGCCGAGGAATGGGGGCTGGTGGAGCCGTTGATACCTCCGGCGAAGCGCGGTGGCGGCAAACGCCGCGTGGACATGCGCGAAGTGGTCAACGGAATCATGTATATTCTGAGCACGGGTTGCCAGTGGCGCTACCTGCCGAAAGACCTGCCATCGAAAAGCACTGTTTTCAGGTATTTCGATCTTTGGAACTATGATGGCACGCTTTTGCGCCTTCATCATGAGCTCTACGTCCTGTGTCGAGAACAGGCTGGCCGCGCCGTCAGTCCAACCGTTGCCATCATCGACAGTCAAAGCGTGAAAAGCACGGAAAAAGGGGGGCGCGGATCGATCCGCACGGCTATGACGCCGGCAAAAAGATCGACGGTAAAAAACGCCATATCGCGGTCGATACGCTCGGTCTGAAACTTGCAGCCGTGGTTCATCCCGCCGACATTCAGGATCGCGACGGTGGACCATTGGTGTTGAAGGCACTGCGTCCACTGTTTCCCTTCATCACCAAAATCATCGCCGATGGCGGTTATCAAGGCCCCCAAATGGCCGCCGCCGTGGCGGCGATCAGCCGTGAATGGGAAATCGAAATCGTCAAGCGGCCCGCGCTGAGAAAGTTCGTTGTCCTGCCCAAACGATGGGTTGTCGAGCGCACCTTCGCCTGGCTCAACCGTTGTCGCAGGCTGGCCAAGGATTTTGAAAACCTAACCCGTAACGCGCTTGCTTTCCTCCGCCTCGCCTCCATCCGGATCATGCTAAGTGTCTGTTCTGAAACTTCTTAAATCAAAAAATCATTTGTGATCAAGAGAGGTGGCCTGATTCGAGGAGGGGCCGCCGATGTGGACGAAAGAAAACCGGGGCCGTTATGACCGGAGCCAACAGAGATACCCGAGCGATTTGACGGCCGAGGAATGGGGGCTGGTGGAGCCGTTGATACCTCCGGCGAAGCGCGGTGGCGGCAAACGCCGCGTGGACATGCGCGAAGTGGTCAACGGAATCATGTATATTCTGAGCACGGGTTGCCAGTGGCGCTACCTGCCGAAAGACCTGCCATCGAAAAGCACTGTTTTCAGGTATTTCGATCTTTGGAACTATGATGGCACGCTTTTGCGCCTTCATCATGAGCTCTACGTCCTGTGTCGAGAACAGGCTGGCCGCGCCGTCAGTCCAACCGTTGCCATCATCGACAGTCAAAGCGTGAAAAGCACGGAAAAAGGGGGGCGCGGATCGATCCGCACGGCTATGACGCCGGCAAAAAGATCGACGGTAAAAAACGCCATATCGCGGTCGATACGCTCGGTCTGAAACTTGCAGCCGTGGTTCATCCCGCCGACATTCAGGATCGCGACGGTGGACCATTGGTGTTGAAGGCACTGCGTCCCCTGTTTCCCTTCATCACCAAAATCATCGCCGATGGCGGTTATCAAGGCCCCCAAATGGCCGCCGCCGTGGCGGCGATCAGCCGTGAATGGGAAATCGAAATCGTCAAGCGGCCCGCGCTGAGAAAGTTCGTTGTCCTGCCCAAACGATGGGTTGTCGAGCGCACCTTCGCCTGGCTCAACCGTTGTCGCAGGCTGGCCAAGGATTTTGAAAACCTAACCCGTAACGCGCTTGCTTTCCTCCGCCTCGCCTCCATCCGGATCATGCTAAGAAAGCTCTGTAATCCATGATGAAGTTCCGGGACAGACTCTCAGGGCCGATCGCGGCGAACTGCATCGGCGCCTGATCGCGACACAGGTGGCGCTACGGCGCAACCAGACAGCCCGCAACCGGCATCAGGCGGCACGGGCACAGCATGACATGCGAACATGGCAGGTCGAGCGCCGCAAGCGCACGCGGCATCTGATCGAACTCGGCGGCCTCATCGTCAAGGCCGGGATCGTGGACCTGACCGGCGATGATCGCGCGATGATCTACGGCGCGCTGCTCTGGATGGCCGATAAGCTGCAGAGCGATCAAGGGGAACATGCGCGGGCGCTCTGGACCGCGAAGGGGAAGCAGACGTTCGAGGACGCCTAAACTCCAAACCGCTCTCGCATTTCCTCAGCCTTTGCCCATTCGTCACCGGGTATCCGGTCGATCAGTTCCTTCATCACCCGGACAAAGGTTGCCTTGAGCGTTTCGTCGTTAAGCGTCCTGGCGCGATCTGTCGGGAGCAGCGGACGCATGTCGGTGAAGAAGGTCGGATTGACGAGTTTCTGGAACATGCGCTGCTGCGCCTCGGCCCTGGAAATCGTCACCTCTGCCTTTTCAAGGTAGAGCAGGAAACATTCGACGATCCGGGCCGTGTCCAGCCCCTTGAACACGGTGAGCGCGTGATCGAGGTCGAACAGATCGCGGCCCTTGTTGCGTTGAAGCAAAGCCCGCAGCTTGGTCGCCAACATTTCCTCCCGCGAGAAAGTCAGGATTGCGGCCTCGCCGGTGAACCACGGATTTTCGACGCCGAACGGAATCTCGATGGGCGGATCGTAAGCTTCCCGTTCGCGCGTGTTGATTTCGATCTTGAGCCTTATCGGGCTGGGCGAATCTCTGTCTTCGGCTTCGACCGTGTATTTGAGCTTGGGCGCAACCGGGCTTTGATCGAAGCGCGGCTTGCCTAGCCACGGATCAAGGACGCCATGCAAGCCATCCAATATCGGACTGATGGGACCGGCGGTCGTCCGCACAAGGTCGATATCCTCTGAATAACGCAGCGGCGCTGGGAAATGCAGCTTGTTGAGCGCCGTGCCACCACGAAAATGCAGTTCGCCGCGTAGGAACGGATCGGAGAAGATGGCGACAAGCGCGCGGCTGATGATGAGGTCTTGCTCGATCTGCCGCTGGCTTGCCCACGGCACCACGCGGTTCCAGGCGGTGATGTAGTCCTGCGGGATCATTCGTCGATCTCCGGCGCTCGGCGAACGATCACGCGCCAGCGCTCATCGCGTTCACATGGCGGTGGCGACAAATCGGGATCGCCCGCCTGTTTGGGATCGAGTTCGACCCACGGCAGCGGCCCGCGCGCCGACAGCGCCGCGAACATCGCTTCCGTAATCTGCGGATGCTCCAACCTTCCGAGCAGATGCCCAACGCGCTGCACGACCGCTTTCTCGAAAGCGCTCGACAGGGAGGCGAGCTTTTCCGGTTGCAGCCGTTCGGCAAGCTCGGAAAGCACCGTCGCAATGTTGTCCAGGCCCGCGCCGGATTGCGGATAGCGCACTAGATCGAGCGCCGTCAGCTCCGGCGAGGACAGCTTCATATAACCTGATTGCGTCTTGCGATCCTCGATCCCCGCGGACACCGCCGCCATGTCCTTGCGGTAGGAAAAGACGATCCGCGTCCGCCCGGCCTCAATGTCGGTCAGGAGTTTGTCCGTAACGACCTGAAACTCCATGACGGCCTGATGGGAAGCGCCGTGGGCCGCTGCCGCCGCCAGCAGCCCCACATAGTAGGGCCGCTTTTCATGGCGCATCAGGGCGTCGATATACCACTCCGGCGGCGGCGCTCCGGTGGCGGCGTGCTGGGGCGGCACGACCACGTAGAAACCGCGCCGGGGCCGGATAAGCTGGCCGCGCCGCTGCAAACGCTCGGCGGCATCGAGGAATGCGCCCCGGCTGATGCCGATTTCCTTCTGTGCCTCATCCGCAGAAAAGACCCCCCGGCCCGTAGCAAGCAGGCCGGAAGCGTAGGAGGACAGGGCTGATCGTTCGACTCGAATCATATCTCTTTATCCGCTTTCAGCGCGGAAAATTCAATATGATTCAAATATTGTATCATCGTTGAAAGTCCGCTTTTAGTGCGGAATTTCCGATATGATGCCGCGTTCTAGCCCTTGCTGCCGCTGCTCGCCGTCAGAATGGATGACCACCACTATCTTCTCGCATCTTCTATCACTTCGCCAAACGCGAATCATCGCGTACGCATGAGGTGCAGACCCGGCAGTAGGCTAGCAGCGGGTGGCGGATCGCTGAGCCAGCACCAGAACGGTCTTGACGGACGGGACATTTTGTCCCAATGGAGACGCCATAATGTACTATTAAGGTTGAGCGATATGTCCGGGGCGGGGCTTTTGAAGTGCCTCCACACATTGGGCCTCACGCCAAAGGAGGCGGCCACCTCCTTTCCGTTGACCACAAGACTGTAGCACGATGGCTCAGGGACGAAGTGGAAGTGCCAGGACCGGCCGAGCAGGCACTTTATGCGTGGATGCGCCTCGAGAGATGGGGTCTCCCCTGGCGTCCAGCGGAGCACATGATCGGCCTCACTGATCAGGAGCTAGCCACTCAAATCCGGCTTCTCCGGGAGCACAACATCGGCTTGGATCAGGTGCTTCGTCGTGTCCGGGAGCGCGGTGGGCCGGCCGCGCCTTGGAGGGTAGACTTAGAGCGCCATGTCGCTGAACTCGGCGACACAATGGAAGTAGGTTTCTACCGACTGCCCAATGGTGGGTTCTCTCCATCGACATATAGACGCAAAGACCGCGAACCCGATTTTGAACGGGACCGCATGCTCATCGACGATGCGATCGCAGCAATTGCGGAAGCTGTCGCAGCCGCCGGTCGTGATTGGGTAGGTGGCCAGTTGTCACGGGGCGACCAACCGTGAGCACGCGGCAGCGTCCGGTCTCTGGGCACAGCATCCTTCCAAGCTCACTTATGGAGCTTATGTAGATGTCAATCGGGCGGTTCTTCGGATTTCTCAAATCCAATGCACAACTCAGAGCCTGTCTCAAAAGGGTATTGCACGCGGGATGGTTGCATGATTCACCGCATCATTTGCAACTGATGCGGTGATTCGCGATGTGGACGAAAGAGCAGCGAGCGATCTATTGGCGTGACGAAGATCTCTATCCGAGCAATTTGACGGATGCGGAATGGGAGCGGCTGAAGCCTTTGATTCCCGAAGCCTTGCCTGGCGGGCGGCCACGCAAGACCGATATGCGGGCGGCGATGAACGCGATCTTCTACCTGCTTCGCACGGGCTGCCCTTGGCGCTATCTGCCGCGCGACGAATTTCCGCCGCGCTCGACGGTCTACAATATTTTCCGCAAGTTCCAGAAGGACGGCGTGTGGGAGGCCATCTGGGAAGAGCTGCACATGACTTTGCGCGAGCAACTCGGGCGAGAGGCGAGCCCCACGGCAGCTGTCATCGACAGCCAGACGCTGAAGGCGGCGGAAAAGGGGGCGGTTTTGATGGCGAGGTAGGTTATGATGCCGGTAAGAAGGTCAAGGGACGCAAGATTCACGCCCTTGTCGATACCGAAGGCCTGCCGCTACGGGCCATCGTTCATTCCGCAGGCATCCAGGACC
Organism: uncultured Alphaproteobacteria bacterium; assembly: GCA_963706215.1. Taxonomy (GTDB): domain Bacteria; phylum Pseudomonadota; class Alphaproteobacteria; order Rhizobiales; family Beijerinckiaceae; genus Methylocapsa. The sequence continues at coordinate 3,972,878 of OY970154.1, forward strand.
GCGACGGTGCAACGCTTGTCCTCGACAAGATCCGCAACCGCTTTCCCTGGCTCGAACTGGTCTGGGCGGACAATGGCTACAACGCGTGGCAAGTCGAAGCCGCCGTTGCCAAAGTTCCGGTGCTGCACCTCGAAATCGTCAAGCGCGGTGACGACCTGAAGGGCTTTGTCGTCTTGCCGCGCCGCTGGGTCGTCGAGCGGACTTTCTCTTGGTTCGGCCGCAATCGCCGCATCGCCAAGGATTACGAAAATCTCGGCCTAACCCTCGCCGCCTTCGTCACACTGGCCTGCATCCAGATCGCGGTCAGACAACTCGCGCGATAGTTGTCTTTTGAGTCAGGCTCTCAGCTCCATAAAATGGAAGCATGCAGTCCAGAGCTGGGGAAAGGCGCCCCCAGATCCAGCTATTGTGCTGCGCGCTGAGCAGGAAAAAGCAGAGGTTGGGAGAGCGATTCAAGAGATTTACCATGCAAACGTGGCCAGATTTCTCAGCGAGCTAGACGGTGAGCGACTTCTGGGTGTCATGGATAGCGGCGTCAATTACGACGACATCAACAGTATGTTTCTTCGAGGAATGCTGTCCGAGCTTGTTGAACATCGTCCGCCATTGCCAACTGAACCATTCGATCGCGTCAATATATATCTACTCGCTCACTTCATGCAGACAGACGAGATAACGCTCGATGAAGCGCGCGAGAAAGTCCATAGAATCGCTGTACTATACAACGAGGCAAGCCCACTGTTTGATTCAATCGTCAACTTCGGACGACAGGCGTATCGCACCTCCGAAAGTGACCTGCTGATTCGATGTCATGAGGCTGCACGCCTTCGTGCGCGCAGAAGGGAAGGCGGCTCGCGGTCCCCCCTGGACGCGACCAATTCCAGTAAGCAGGGTGCCCCAGGCGCAGACCGTGAGGTAGCAGCGGGTGGCTGGCCTACTACCCATCGTAACGCGCTGCGCCGCGAGCCGTCTTTTGCACCCGCTACCAATGAACATGACTTCGATCATATGTCGGTCAGTGAAGTCATAGAGTGGATCAACCAGCTCCCACCAAAAGTCCCATTTGCTACACTGAGCACCGGTCTTCGTCGTTTGTATGACATCGCGTTCTTCGATCACGGGATCGAGGAGCAAGATAGAACTGCGGCCGCACAACTCGTCGTCGTAATCAAGAAGTCTGTCGAGGATCTTTTCGCTAATTCCCCCGAACAACTCGCTGCCTTCAGAAAGGCGACCGAATTCACTGAAGGCCGAATCGCAAAGCAGGGGGTGAACTCATTGGCTTGGCTCGTGGAAGAGCACAACGTCCAAGGAGAAGGCCTAATCCCATTCATCATGCGGCCGGAACATGGCGGCGGACTAACTGCTTTTTTGGAATTACTCGGTCCCGAAGCGACCATGTCAGCCAAATCACACATGGTACGGGAGTTAACCCTGCAACGGGAAGGAAGGGCTTATCCGAACACCGTGCTGCATCTGCATGGCCTGGTTTGCGGCGGGGACCCAGCAGCACTGGCCGTGTTCACGGAAGCGGAAGCCGCGGCATTTATACGAGCGCCCTACGATTACCAATCTACCCGCCAGGTTCTGGTGGAATTGGGCATGCTGCCGGCACTCAGTAATGCTCTACCCCTAGCACCGCCGCCAGAGGATAATCTGCTCAAGTTCATCGTCAGCCAAACTGCCTTGGACACACTCGCCGAAACCCCACCTGACGTATCCGAACAGGTCTCGCCTCCTGTCGCCGGTCTGGAGAGCCTCGATCGTATTATCCCGATAGCCCTGTGCATCCATCTCGGCCTAACAATGACGGAGTCTCTGTACGGTCCGGAGAAGCGACTTGTCGCAATGGATGGCATCGAAACTCAGTTCCTTGCGGCTGCTGAAGCGGGCTTGCTGCGCTTGGTCGGAATGATGCGCAATTTCGAGGAATTCAGCATGAAGAAGGAGGAGCATAGAGAGAGAAACTCCACCTTCAGTGTGGATCACATGATGATCTTCGCGGCATGGCAGGAATTCAATCAGTGGCCTGAGGAAGAGGAGCAATGGCAGGTTCTTCAACCGTACTTGGCATCGCTGACGAAGCTACTACGGCACGTCAGAACTGACTACCTGATCAGGGTGCGGTCTTACCTTCGCTTTTTCATTCATGGCCAAGGACCGGTTGGGGTCCCCCCTTCCACGGCCGCGGCTCAAATTCGTAAGGAGTTTGACCGATTGTATGTCGAATACGGGAGTCGAGCCGGGGTCGCGGAGGCCGTCACTCACGGCGAAGATTGGATCGGGTCTAGTCCGTGAATCCGCATGACTGAGGTTGCAGCCCTCAAATATGCTTCGGCCCTTGGCACGCCGATCATCGCGCTCATTGTTGGCTTGTTTGGCGGAATGATCGCCTATCGTCAGTGGCGCACGGCGCAAGACAGGCTAAAGCTTGACTTGTTTGATCGTCGGTTGGTCATTTATCAGCAAACCAGAGACTTCCTGGCGCGCCGCATGGCGCTTGGACAGCTAAAGGGTCGCGAGATAACAGAGTTCGCCGTCAACACGCGTGTATCAAGGTGGTTATTCAGTGCAGCTATCGCTGATTACCTCGAAGGGGAGATCGCTAAAAAGGCAATGGACCTTGCTGATCTGAATTCCGAGCTCGAAGCGCTGACCGACGAGGCGGGACGCAAGCAGAATGTATCACGGCAACGCGAACTGAAAGACTGGTTAGAGAAGCAGCTCTACGAGGTGATTGACGCAAAGTTCGGAGAATTTCTACAGATCAGACATTAACCCTGGGTGCTTCACGGGCAGGTTTCGACCGCCGCGAAGATACACTATTGGCAATAGTGTATCAGACTGAGCCAGGCGCACGCCGGCCGGGCGCCAGCGTGCGCCAGCCCCTCTCGCGGCACCGATGACCGCGATCGCTGCATCGTACGCGGCCCGATGGCGGCGTTGAGGTGGTGCTCGCCGAGCAGGGTTTGACCGTCTATTCCACATTATCGACCTCAACGTCGTCTTGGAGGCGGAAGACAGCCTTCCCGTTTCGCCACACACGGAATCGCCGGGCGACGGCGCTCTCACCGGCACGAGCTGAGCTTGGCGCAAGCGGGCGCGATTTACGGGTAATGTCGGCTATTGCTATTGCCGCCTTGCGCTCCACAAGCTGGCCCGTCGGACTGTCCGTATATGTCGCCCGTGTGCGGTGCCGCACGTCATAGTGCTATGGCGTAAACGTCGTGATCATCGCTATCGGTCGTGGCCCGCTGGCGATGACTCAAAAGTAGGCCGTTGGCCTTTTTGTTGGCCTCAAGATTTTCCACATTGACAATTTGTCTTTATACATCAGATGATTGTCCGGATTTTGTGATGACGCCCCTGGCACCAAGCACGCTCAAAGTCCTTGAGATCTACCGCGCGTGCCGATCAAATGGAACCATTTGAGCGATAAGGACGCTGCGCAAAATCAAAGAGTTGGCGCATGCCGGAAGCGAAAAAGGCGAGCCACTTTTTTAGGGACATGCGCGGCGTTCCGGCACATCCCGCGCGTCGGGTCTTGCCATCCTTGGCGGCCTCGGTCCCCGCCGATACGGTGAATCACGCCTCGGCCGCTTGCGGGGGATCCCCCTCTGGCTTCTGGCGATTCGGGACCCGCTCTAAGCGGGCGGTTCGGCATGACAAAAAAACCGGCGGCTCACAAGGAAGTCGCCGGCGCCGGATTGGGACCAAGAACAGACGGGTCTTGTGTCCGTCCGGGACATATCGGCGACGGGGGAGGGCCGCTCGCCGAAACCTTCGTTAGGATTGGCCGCCCGTCAACACCGTAACCGCGCGGCGGTTTTGCGACCAGCACGAGTTGTCGTTGCAGGTCGCGACGGGCCGTTCCTTGCCATAGCTGATGGTGCGAATTCTTGCCGCCGGAATGCCGCGGGCCGCGAGATAGTCCTTGGCGGTTTCGGCCCGCCGCGCGCCTAGCGCGAAATTATATTCCCGCGTGCCACGCTCGTCGGCATGGCCCTCGACGGTCAGATTGTAGCGGCCATATTGCTGCAGCCAGCTCGCCTGCTTGGCGAGGGTCGCTTGCGCCGTCTGACTCAATTCGCTCGAATCGCTATCGAAGAAAACCCGGTCGCCGGCAGTGATGGCGAAATCCCGAGGGCTGCCAGGTGCCGCCGGCCCGCCGTTCAGGCCGACGGTCTCGGCGGGGGCCTTCGCGCAGGCGGAGATCGCAAGGGCGGCGCCCAGCGCGGCAGCGAATTTGAGTTCGCCGGTCCGCTGAAGAAAGCTCATCCCATATTCCTTCTGTGATCGCTGGGCAGGTCGAAGTCCTACCTGCCTTTCGTTAAAGGAACGTTCCATCAACCTTGATCGAAGCTCACCAGAAAGCCTTGCATTCGAGCAAACGAGGATAAGGTTAACCGATGGTTCATGGCGAGAATACGGCTAAGATGGAGTTTCCCACCGCAATTGCAAAAATATTATTGCCATGCACAAAACGCGCCCCCTTTACATGTCGAGAACGGAAAGGCTGATTTAGGGAAGGCCTAGGGGTGAAAATCAGACCGAAGAGTTCCGGGGCTACCTCAAGGAAATCAGGGCGTTCACACGGGATAGCGGGTTCGGAGCGCTTGACTCGCACCACTAGCAAAGCCTCTGAACGGGAGAGGTGGGCTACGGATTAGTTCAACTCTTCCTTTGGTCTCAAAGATCAAGTAACCAACTAACGAGCGACGATCTGTCCAAAATAGCTCATCGCGCAACTTTATCTACGAAAAATCTTAAGATGATATATGATAATAGTAAGTTCCGCTCTCCAGAATCTCACGGCACGGGAGGTGTGTCATGACAACCAAAAGCCGGCCGCCATTCGATCCGAAATCGTTTCTCGCCATGGTCGGCGAGGGCCGCAGCATTGGGGAGTACCGCGAGGACGAGATCGTCTTTTCACAGGGAGACCCCGCGGATGCGGTCTTCTACGTCCAGAGCGGCAAGGTGAAGCTCACCGTCGTTTCGGAGCAAGGCAAGGAAGCCGTCGTCGCTTTGCTTGGAACGAACGATTTCTTCGGCGAAGGATGTCTTGCCGGGCAGGCGCGGCGCATCACGACGGTCGCGACGATGACGGACTCCGTCATCGCGCGCCTGGAAAAAGCGGCTATCGTCCGCGTGATTCGTCAGGAGCCGGCGTTCTCCGGGATGTTCATCGCCCATCTTCTGGCACGGGTCGTCCGCGTCGAGGCGGACTTCGTCGATCAGCTGTTCAATTCGAGCGAGAAACGTCTTGCCCGGCTTCTCCTGCTGTTGGCGAACTTTGGCAAGGACGAGAAACCGGAGCCGATCCTCGCGAAAATCAGCCAGGAGACGCTTGCGGAGATGATCGGCACGACCCGGTCCCGGGTGAGTACCTTCATGAACAAATTTCGAAAACTCGGCTTCATTGACTACAATGGCGACATCGAGGTCCACAGTTCATTGTTGAATGTCGTTCTGCATGACGAGCCGCATATCGAAATTTAAGGGTGCTCATTTTGCCGCGCGGGCCTGTGGATAAGACCCGCGGACCGCCTCATGCGAACAATTCTGCACAGCCGTCACCTTGGCATGGGTGTAGCCTCGCTACTCGTGGGGAGAGGCAAGCGCTCTGAACCAGCTTTCACCCTTTGAATGCCTGATTTCCTTGACGTCGCTCCGGACTCTTCCCGCTAATTTTCACCCCTAGTTGAGAAGCGGGCTCCAGGACGGATCCGAACCGTAATTCGGCGTCGGCACAGGGAATTCGGCGCGTCCGAACACGTCGGTCATAAAAATCTTCGGGCCGCCCTGCCCTCCTGGATCGCGAAAGAACATCAGATAAAGGCCGTTCGGGGCCCACGTCGGCCCCTCGTTGTCATAGCCTTCGGTCAGGATCCGCTCGCCCGACCCATCCGGACGCATGACACCGATCGCGAATGAACCGCCCTTTATTTTGGTAAAGGCGATATAGTCGCCTTTCGGCGACCAGACCGGCGTCGCATAGCGTCCCTCGCCAAACGAAATGCGTTTCGGGCCACCTCCGGTTGCTGACATGACATAGATTTGCTGGCTGCCGCCGCGGTCCGATTCGAACACGATTTGGGTGCCGTCGGGCGAATAGGACGGCGATGTGTCGATCGCGTTGGAGTCGGTGAGCCGCGTCGTCGTGCGCGAGCGCAAATCCATGGTGTAGAGATTCGACGCCACCCCTTGCGCAAGCGACATCACGACCTTTTGCCCATCCGGCGAAAAACGCGGCGAAAAGGTCATGCCTGGGAAATTGCCGACGACCTCGCGCTGACCGGTATCGATATTCAACAAAAGGACTTTCGGGTCGGATGCGCCAAACGACATATAGGTCAAATCTTGCGACGAGGGCGAAAACCTCGGCGTCACGACGAGATCGTCGCCCCGCGTCATGTAGCGCAGATTGGCGCCGTCCTGATCCATGATCGCCAGCCGCTTGCGGCGGCGCTCCGGCGGGCCAGTCTCGTCAACAAAGGCAATCTGCGTATCGAAAAAGCCTTGCTCGCCGGTAATGCGCGAAAAGATCGCATCCGAGACGATGTGCGCGACGCGGCGCGCATTGTCCGGATCGGTGACATATTGGCTGCCGGCGATCTGCTTGCCGGTCGCCACGTCCCAGAGCCGGAACTCGGTTTGCAGCCTCCCGTCCGAGGCCCGGCCGGTACGGCCGGTCACCACGAATTGTGCATTGATCGTGCGCCACGAATCGATCCGCGGCGCCTGGTCCGGATTGGCAATCGTCTCAACGAAGGTCTTCGGATCGATCGGCGCGAGAAACACGGAACGCTTGAAATTATTGGTGACAATAGCGGTCAACTGGGCGCCGGCCGCCGCATCGCCGGAAAATGCCGTCACCGCGATCGATATGGGTTTGAATTCTCCCGCTCCATGCACATCGAGATAGCGGTCCTGCTGGGCATGGGCCGACGGCGTGAGCCCTAAGCCGCCGAGCAAGATCGCGGCCGCCAGAAATGCGGAGGAAATTCCGATGGCGGCTTGGAGATTGCGCCGCGCGCGTGAACGACGCACGGAGAAGAAAAATTTCACAGCATTTCCTCCGGATCGAAGCGAACGATCCGGCCTTTCCATTGGTCGTAATAGAGCTGATATTGGGAAGGTATCCGTAGCGGATCGCAGCGCCGTACCGCCCGCATCGCGCTTTCGGCCAGAGCGCGCAAATTGGGGTCGGACGGCGGATTGAGCAGCACCGGCTGGCCGATCAACGAACCGTCCTGCGTATATTGGACATGAATCTCGGGAACGTATTTTTGCTGCCCGCCAAGCCCAGCAAAGTTCCAGCACCGCTTATATTGCTCTTGCAGCAGCGCGTCGAGCTGGCCCCAGAGGGATGGCGACATTTTGGCGGCACTTGCCGCCGGTGACCCGAGCGAGGCCACTTGACTGAGGTCATGCCCGCTCGCCTGTTTTCTTTGCGGCGCCACCTTGTTTAGAAACTTGGCTATGTCGCCAGGGTCGAATTTTTGTTGCGGCTCGGCGGCCTCCTCGCCGGACCTCGGCTTTGCAACTGGCTTTTCCTTTTCCTTTTCCTTTTCCTTTTCCTTTTCCTGATCGAGCAGTTTCGCCAATTGATCCGGCCTGAATTTAGGCGCGGGCTTTTTGGGCGGCTCGACCCGCTTGGGTTGGGCCGGTTCCGCCATGGCTGTTTCCACCGCTTCGTTGACCGGCGGTTTCGGCGGCGGCGCATCGGACGGCTTGACCTGCTCGGATTTCGGCGCCGGCTTCGCGGCTTCCCGCGCCGGGCGCGGCGGCGGCGAGGCCATGCCATGTTCAGGCGGCTTAGGCGCCTCTTGCGGCTCGGCTTGGCCGGGATCGGCTTGACGTTTCAGCGGCGGGGGCGGCGCGGAGACATTTTTTGGGGCATCGCTTGGCGAAGGTTGCGGGTTTAGCTCGGCGAGTTCGGCAATTTTTTCGGCCCGTTGGCGCGGCTTCACCTGGGCCGCTGTCTTTTCGCCCTTCATGATCTGATTGAATTGTTGGGCGCTGAGAATTTCGACCGGAACGCTCTCCTGTGCCTCGTCGAATTGAGGTGACCGCGACAACGAAAACAGCGCCAAGGCGAGCAGGCCGATATGCGCGCCGCCCGAGACCGCGAAGCCAGGATTTTCGGGCAAAGGCATGGCGGCTTAATTCTTGTTGGGATTGGTCACCAGCGCGACCTTTTTGTATCCGGCCGCGGTGATGATCGACATGACCTCGGCGATCCGCCCGTAATTCACCTGATTTGCGCCGCGCACGTAGATCCGCTCATCGGCACCGGACGTCGCGACCTCCTTCAACTTGTCCGCGAGCCCAGTGACTTGCACGGGCTCATCCATGACATAGACCGAGCCCCTGTCATCGACGGCGACGGAGATCGGCTTTTGCTCGATGTTCAGCGCCGCCGCCTTGGTCCGCGGCAGGTCGATCGCGACGCCCGTCGCGAGCAGCGGCGCGGCCACCATGAAAATGATCAAAAGAACCAGGATGACGTCGATGAAAGGCGTCATGTTGATCTCGGCCATGGCGCGGTAGCGCGGTACGCCACGCCGCCCGCGCCGACCCTTGTTGCGTACCGCAATGCCCGACATGCCCATGTTCAAAATCTCCATCGAATGGTTTCAAAATTCCCGGCGCACGAAAACGCCGGTTTCTTTGGTGTGCAACGATCAGGCCGCCCGGTCCTTAACGGTGTGCTGATCGATTTGACGCGACAGAATCGCGGAAAACTCGTCCGCGAAACCCTCAAGCCGCGCCTGTTTCTTGGCGACATCGCCTTGGAATTTATTGTAGGCGATCAGAGCAGGGATCGCCGCGAAGAGCCCGATCGCCGTCGCGAAAAGCGCCTCCGCTATGCCCGGCGCGACGACCGCAAGCGAAGTGTTGCGCGCCGCCGCGATCGAGCGAAACGCGGTCATGATGCCCCAGACGGTGCCGAACAGGCCGATGAAGGGACCGGCCGAGGCGACCGTCGCCAGCACCAGAAGGCTGGATTCGAGCTTCTCGACCTCGCGGGCGATCGAAACGTCAAGGACTTTCTCGATGCGCGCCTGCAGGCCCATGAAGGACGAGGCCGCGGCTTGCACCGAACGCCGCCATTCCCGCATCGCCGCGACGAACAAGGCCGCCATGCCCGATGCCGGGCGCGACGACAAGGTCGCATAAAGTTCGTCGAGCGAGGCGCCCGACCAGAAAACCTCCTCGAACTGCGCCATGGCGCGCTGGGTTTTGGAAAATAGCAATATCTTGTTGATAATGATCGCCCAGCACCAAACCGAGGCGCCGAGCAACCCCAGCATGACGAGCTTGACCACGACATGGGCCGACCAGAACATGCCGAGAAGAGAGACCTCCATGGCGGGCGACGCTAATCCGGCAGCTGCAATATCGGCAGGATTCATGACCTCATTCCTTCTAAAATTTAAGCGCGGCCCGCGCTGCGAGTCAAAACCCATTTCAGTCATCTTTTGCCTGGGAAATCGGTCATTTCTGGGGCTACACGCGCCCGAACCGTCCCGCAGCTTGCGCCGGACGCCAACGCGAGCGGAATGGACAGGGTGCGAAAGTTAGCCTCGATCAAGGTTAAAACACCATTACCATTATGTTTTAAGGCTACATTAAACGTCCGGCCCCCTAACCGTCGACGCCTTGAGCTTCGCCAAAATTCCGGCGGGAATCCGCCTCGCCTTGCCGCCCGCGACAACGGCTATTCTGACTTTCGCGGTCAAGAGCACTTCGCCGCCGCGGCGGATTTTCTGCATCATATCAATCGAGGCGCCCCGGGTGGCGGAAGGCTGCGTCTCGACGCGAAGCTCGTCGTCCATCCGTGCGGGTTTGAGAAACTCGATGGTCATGGAGCGCACCACGAAATGAAAGCCGTCCGCCCCGCCGTTTCCAAAAATCCCCCGGTGCTCGATACCGAGCGCGCGCAAAAATTCGGTGCGGCCGCGTTCGAGGAAGCGCAGATAGGAGGCGTGATAGACGACACCGGAAAAGTCCGTGTCCTCGTAATAGACCCGTACGGCGAGGCGGTGGGGTGCCGCCGGGGAAGCCGGTTCTCCGCGGGCCCGGTCGCTTGGATGGGACGCCATCCTAGGCATTTAGACACGCAGGCTCGACCGCCAAGGACGCCGCCGCCACCCGGTCAGCGACCGCGCAAAATGGAGGATGCCATAAGGGCATGGCGACGAGCTTTGAGGGTATGGATGCGAGCATTAAGCCTTGGTGGCGCGCATAATCCCAAATTCCATGCGCGGCCAAGGCAACCGGAAGGATCCACGGAGTGACCCAGATACCCGCCAATGCGGCGGCAAAGAATCCAGTGGCGACCGTCAACTCGGTTGCAATCTGGACGCGGTCGCCCTTTTGCAAACTGAATCCGATGTATATTGCGCCGATTACGGCGGCGAGCACGGCGGCGATTTGTTCCGATTGCGTCTTCGAGAGAAGGAAGTGGAGCGGTATCGTCGCCACGGCGAGCAGCCAGCCCATGGCGGCGGCGGGAGATCGCGCAAGTGAATTTGTCATGAGACCAAGAATTACCCAATTCGTTCCGCAAAGCCACACCCCGAAAAGATTTCCGTGCGACCATAGCAAAGAATATTTCCTGTTGTGAAGGCTGGACTCAAAGCCGCCGTTGCCGCGCCAAGATAATCGCGCGGCCAAAGGGCAATAACCCGGGGAGCGAGGAAGCATTCGATGGCACCAAACCGTAAACGCCGGATCGCCGTTCTCGGCGCCGGCGCCTGGGGCACGGCTCTCGCCAACCTTGCCGCCCGCCCAGCCGGCGAGGAGGAGACCGAAGTCACGCTCTGGGCGCGCGATGCCGCGCATGTCGCCGAGATGCGGGCAACCGGAATCAATGCGCGGCATCTTCCGGGCGTGCCGCTCCTCTCGAATGTCCACCCCGTCGCGGAACCGGCCGAAGCCCAAGGCGCGGAGCTCATTCTTGCCGTAGTTCCGGCGCAAGCGCTGCGGCCGGTCCTGGAAATTTTCGTGCCCCATATAACGGCGGACGGCGTACCGGTCGTTGTTTGCGCCAAGGGCATCGAGCACGCCACCGGACTGTTCCTGACCGAGGTCGCGGCCGCGGTATTGCCGGATAATCCGCCGGCCATTCTTTCCGGCCCGAGCTTTGCCGCGGACGTGGCGCAAGGCCTTCCAACCGCGGTTACTCTGGCCGCGCGTGACGGCGACCTCGCGGCCACCCTCGCTTCTATGCTGGCGGCACCCGCGTTCCGGCTCTATTCGTCGTCCGATGTCAGAGGGGTCGAAATCGGCGGCGCGGCGAAAAACGTTCTCGCCATCGCCAGCGGGATCGCCGCCGGGCGGGGACTCGGGGCGAGCGCTGGGGCGGCCCTCATCGCGCGGGGCTTTGCCGAGCTCTGCCGTTTCGGCCAAGCCCATGGCGCCGGGGCGGCTACCTTGATGGGCCTTTCCGGGCTCGGCGATCTGGTCCTCACCTGCACATCGGCGATGTCGCGGAATTATGCCCTCGGGGTCGCGATGGGGCGGGGATTGACGCCCGCCGAAGCGCTGGCGCGCAGCGGCCTCTGCGAAGGCGTGCATACGTGCGGCGTGCTTGTCGATCTCGCCCATGCCAAGGACATAGACATGCCGATCGCGGCGGCCGTCGATGCGGTGCTCGCCGAACGGATCGGCGTCGAGGAAGCCATCGCGGGGCTGCTGTCACGGCCCTCGAAAGCCGAGTTCGCCGGAGGCGATTAGCCGCCCGCGAAGGTCTCGATTTCTTTCGATGCGCGGCATGTTGTAATCCGCGCGTAATTTCCCTTGCGAATGGGAGGACACCGATGGCGCATTGGCTGATCAAGAGCGAGCCCGGCAATTGGTCCTGGCACGATCAGATGAAAGCCGGCAGAAAGGGGACCTTTTGGAACGGCGTCCGCAATCACAGCGCCAAGCTAAATTTGCTGGCGATGCGGGTTGGCGAGCAAGCCTTCTTCTATCATTCCAACGAAGGCAAGGAGATCGTTGGCATCGTCGAAATCATCAAACCCTATTATCCCGATCCGTCCGATCTAACCGGCAAGTTCGGAATGGTCGACGTTCGCGCGGTCGAAGCATTGAAAAAGCCGGTCAGCCTCGATGCCATAAAGTCCGATCCGCGCTTGGCAAAAATGGCGCTCGTCACGAACGCGCGGCTTTCGGTGCAGCCGGTCAGCGATAGTGAATGGGACATCATCCGCGCCGAGGGCGGCTTATGATGCCGCGTGAAGGCCGGCGGTGCGAGGGGCGCCGCGCGCGCTATCGTCCCCGAGCCAGAAAATCGAAGGTCTTATGGTCTCAACCTATATTCTTCCCAATAAGGCAAGAATCAAAACAACCACAAGGACCGTGCCGAGCACGCCACCGGGCGCATAACCCCACTCCGCACTGTAGGGCCAACTCGGCAACGCGCCAATGAGCAGCAGAATGAGGAGGACAATCAGAATGGTCGAAAGCATCTCATTATCTCCTTTGTTATTCCCGGCGCGTTAATGGCGGTGCAGGAGCAAAGTTCCATGCCCGCGGAACGATCTGTATCTTCGCCGGTTCGATTGCAAAACGGCGAGCATATGGCCGAAGCGGACTTGCCACACCGGCCATACTTTTAGCGCCAAAAAAGAACCAGCAGAATTATAATTGGCAGTGGTATGCCCAGCAGCCAAAGCAGTGCGCCGCGTCCCAATCCCATTGCTTTACTCCTTCAAGCCTCATGTTGAGCGTTACCATTTTCGCGGCTGGCAAACGCCCGTGCTGGATCTTGGTTCCTCATGCGAAGAAGGTTTTACGGATGCTTCCGCGCGGCCCACAGGCTTCAAGGCGCGAAGATCGAGTCCGGCCAAACCAATCTTTGGCTGCGGGCGGCACGGCGAGAGGGGAGGCGAAAGGCGCGAGACGCGAGGGACGCCGAACTCGCCGGATATCGTCCCCCGGCCAGAAAATCGAAGGTCTTACGGCCTCAACTTATATTCGTCCAAGCAAAACCAAGATCAACACAATAACAAGCACAAGGCCGAGGCCGCCTCCCCCATAGTAGCCAGTACCGTAAAACGGGCCACCGCCAATTCCACTAAAGCCGCCTAACAATGCGATCACCAAGATGATGAGAATGATGGTTCCGAGTGACATTCTAAAATCTCCTTATCCTAAATCAGCCGCAATCGCCGATTAGCCCTAAACGTCATCGGGCGGTGTTGGTTCCAATGTCGTGTTGGCGTAACCGGCCGAACCCTGGCCTCTTGGCGGACGCATTGATCGCGCGACGCTTGGTTGTCGCCGTCAACCCTCGCCGCTTTGGGGAGAACGACTCCATGACAATGACGAGATATCGAATGCGCCGCGCGAGCAGCGATCAATCAACCCACCCCGGTCTTTGCCCAGGCGAATGACCGCAATCGTGGCGTCCGGCGTTCACGGCGAAGCACGGCGCTCGCCCGCCGCCGCGGCCTTGTTGGCGACAGCTGAACGCTCCGCCGCTGGCCGCCTGGCCGATGCTTCGCCAACGAGGAGCAAGCTGAGAAGGACGATTGGAATAGTGGAATGCATTTCGTGGTCTGGTTCACTGTTTCCTACCCCCAATCGCGAACCGATAGCAAAGTTCCATGCCCGCGGAACGGTTTCACGAATGAACGCGATCACGGTGTCTGGTGTTCACGGCGAAGCACGGCGCTTGCGGGTCGCGACTGCCCTCTTGGCCGATGCCTGGCCGCCAAGCCGGCCGCCTTTTTGCGATGAGGCTGGGATTCCGGTTGACCGCGGCCGGAACCGCTTTTCTTTCCGCCGCCACTTTCCTTGTTCACTGCTGCCCAAGCTCTTGCCCAAGCTCTGCGCTCGGCTGCTTTCTCGGGCACACCACGCAATTCATCACTTTCATCGACGTGATTCGCTTTGCATTCCTGTTTTCCGGGGTATTTCGATTTGCCGCCACGTGGCATCAGCACTCTCCCGTCCATCTAGTTGCATGTTGAATCCGAGCGAACGTCGAAGGCCGCATCGTGCAAGAGACTAGATGCGGCCTTCGTCGTCGTGGTCCGTCAAGACTCGATCACTGCTTGTTCAGCCAGTCATCGACACTCTTGCGCGCCGCGTCTTTGGTGATGCCGGCGCGTTCCTGAATCTTGCCTTCAAGCTGTTCGCGGCGCCCGGCAATCTTTTCGAGATCATCATCCGTAAGATGACCCCATTGCTCCTTGACCTTGCCTTTGAACTGCTTCCAGTTGCCTTCGATGCGGTTCCAATCCATTGCAAACTCCTTTGGTTTCAAAGGTACGGCAACATTGGGCCGCCGTACCTTGCGCCCCTAACTGTCATTGAGCGGAGTTGGTTCCAACGTCGACTTGGCGTAAACAACCGAACTCCGGGCTTTTGCCCTCACATTTGGTTGCTGGTTTCCTTATCAAAGGCCGGGGCCATCTTGAGCTCCTGTTTGGTTTGATTGAGAACCAGCCAATCCTTGCCGTCGCGCGATGCAACCTTTAGGTCCTTGAACGGGACTGCCACGTTCTTCTCGCCAACACCGAGAAAACCGCCGACGCCAACGATTGCCGTCGTGACGTTCCCGCTAGTATCCATGACGAGATCGGTGACTACGCCAATCTTGTCTTGGGCATTGTCATAGACATCCGCCTTATAGATGTCGGACGCTAGCCAATGCGTCGTCGAAAGCGACGATGATGGCGCGGCGACCGAGCGGCCACTCGATGAATTCCTGATCGTTTCCGCCTGAGCGACCGCAAGGCTGCCGGCGAGAGCAAGGACCGAGGCGGAAAGAGCGAGCTTATGTAACATGGTGTTCTCCTTCAGTTTGAGCGCAATGATTGCGCCGCCCTCAAACAGCTGCGGTGGATTTTGGTTCCTCGCGCCAAGAAGGTTAAATACGAAGCTTATGTCCGCAAGAGATGCCGACCCCGCGAGCTTGTTATAGCGAGCGCGTCGAACGCGGCGATCGCGGTCAATATTTCGTGATCAGGAAAACAATACTTCAACAATAGGCCGTCCGCATTGCGACAGCCCTCAGCCTGACATGGGCGGAACCGGAATGGACAGTCGCGCGTTAGAAACGAAAATACGGCCGCAATGTGGCGAAGAGGACTGACGGCGAGCCCCTCGTAATTTAGCTTGGCGCTGTGCGCGGCGGGGTTCCGCGAAGTTCGGCACCGCGAACGAATAGCAAAATATGTGGAAATAAAATATGTGGAAATATGGAGGTTCTTGTGAGTATTTCGACAGACGCATCAGTCTTAGCGCGCCCGGCAAGGCGTGTGCGTCCGGTGCCCGCCGCAGGTCGCCTCGACACGGCATCGCGCGGCAGTGAGCTGCAAGGCCGCGAGGTGCTCGAAGCGCTTCCCGCAGCCGTTTATACGATCGACGCGGAAGGGCGGATCACATTCTTCAACCAGGCTGCAGCTGACCTCTGGGGTTGTCGCCCGACGCTTGGCACGAGCGAGTGGTGCGGCTCCTGGCGGCTGTACTGGCCCGACGGCAGACCGATGCGGCACGATGAGTGCCCCATGGCGGTGGCGCTGACGGAAGGACACCCGATCCATGGCGCGGAGGCGGTTGCCGAGCGTCCGGACGGCACACGCGTCCCGTTCCTCGCGTATCCGACGCCGCTGCGCGACCGATCAGGCGCGCTGACCGGCGCAGTGAATACGTTGATTGACATCACCGAGCGCAAACGCACCGAGCAGTTGACGCGGCGGATCGCCTCAATCGTCGAATTCTCTGACGACGCCATCGTGAGTAAAGGCCTCGATGGTATCATTAAGACCTGGAACCCCGGAGCAGAGCGGCTCTTCGGCTATACGGCAGAAGAAGTTATCGGCAAGCCTGTCACGCTCTTGATTCCAATGGATCGCCACGACGAGGAACCCGATATTCTTTCGCGCATCCAGCGCGGTGAGCGCATCGATCACTATGAAACCGTTCGCCAGCGCAAAGATGGAAGCTTGGTCGAGATTTCGCTGACCGTGTCGCCCATCAAGAATGCCGAGGGCAGGATCATCGGCGCATCAAAAATCGCCCGCGACATCACCGAGCGCAGGCGAGCTCAGGAACAACAGAATCTTCTCGTCAGAGAGATGAGCCATCGCGTCAAGAATCTTTTCGCCGTTACGAGTGGCCTGGTGACCCTGAGTGCGCGTTCCGCCCGCACGCCGGCGGACTTGGCCGAGGCGGTCCGGGAAAGGCTGAGCGCGCTCGCGCGCGCCCACGGGCTCACGCGACCCGGCCTGTTGAACGGGAACGGCGAAGCGTGCCAGGACACGACTTTGCACGCTCTCGTCCAAACGATCTTCGCTCCCTACGTCGATCCGGAGCGCGTCAAAGGCCACGGGTTCTACATCATCACCGGGCCTTGTCTGGCGATCGGCGGCAACGCCGTCACGAGCATTGCTCTTGTTATGCACGAGCTCGCGACGAACGCGGTCAAGTATGGGGCTCTATCGTCTCCTGGAGGCTACATCCACATCGACTGGTCCGTGAAGGACGACGAACTTCTGCTGACCTGGAAAGAGCGTGGCGGCCCATCCCTCGACGGGCCGCCGGAATATGAAGGGTTCGGAAGTTCGCTCGTGCGCCGGCTCGTGACGGGGCTGTTCGGAGGTCAGCTTTCCTACGACTGGAACCCCAAAGGCTTGATTATCCGCCTCTCGATGCCCGTGGAACGTCTTACGATGTGAGATGAGCGGGACAGGATTTCCCGTGGCTTTGCCGCCCGCGCGGGGCACCTCACTTTTATCGAGCAAATCGAGACGGATACCGCGCGCGGACCCGCCGCGAGGGATCTCAAACCGCCGGACCCAAGGCCGGGACCGAAGCCAAAATCCCGCGCCTTGAAAACCGCGCGTTCGAGCGCAAACGCCGTCTCGCCATTCCGGGCCCCTCGGCATCGGAAGGGCATTTCCGATGCTTCGCCCCTGTTGCGGCGGAGGCGGACTGGTCCTACTCTGGCCGGATGTTCGAAGCTCTCTATCAATCCTTCGAGGATCGGACGGATCCCTCGCAGGGCGCGATCAGGATCGCGGCTTTGCGGGCGGGGTTCGCTCGCCTCGGACTCGACGGGTTTTTGGTTCCTCGGGCGGATCAACACCAAAATGAATATGTCGCCGCATGCGAAGAGCGCCTCGCCTGGCTTTCCGGTTTCACCGGTTCGGCGGGGCTCGCCATTGTGCTCAAAGGTAGCGCCGCGATCTTTGTCGATGGCCGCTACAGCCTGGCGGTCAAGGATCAAGTCGATCTATCGATCTTCAAACCGGTGGCATGGACCGAGACGAGTCCTTCGGATTGGCTCGAAGCCAATCTTAGCCCGGGGGCGCGGCTCGGCTACGATCCCTGGCTGCACACGCCGCGCCAGGTGAAGTGCCTCGGCAAGGCAACGCAAGCCGCGGGCGCCGAACTCATTCCCGTGGAGCCGAACCCAATCGACGTGATCTGGACGGACCGCCCGGCGCCGCCGCTCGGCAAAATCACCTTGCATGGGCTTAGATTTGCCGGCGAGAATGCGAAACGGAAACTCGCCCGCGCCGCCGCCGCACTCGGGGCCAAGGATGCGTTGCTGGTCAGCGATCCGCACGCGGTTGCCTGGCTCTTCAACATCCGCGGCCATGACGTCGCGCACACCCCGCTGCCGCTTGGCTATGCGTTGATCTTGAAGGAAGCCAAGCCGCACCTCTACGTCGACGCGCGCAAGCTCGACAATCATACGCGCGACAAGCTTTCCGGCCTCGCCGATGTTGAAGAGCCGGAACGTCTCGCGCGCGATCTCCAGGCTCTTGGCGAACATAGCAAGAAAGTCTTGTTCGATTCCGCCACGGCGCCAGCCAAGCTCGCCGCGATCCTGAAAGAGGCCGGCGGCGCCTGCGAGTTGGGCCAAGATCCGGTCGTCGCGATGAAGGCGCGCAAGAACGCGACCGAACTCCAAGGCGCGCGGAATGCGCATCTTCGAGATGGGGCCGCGGTGGTCCACTTTCTGCATTGGTTCGCCATCCATGCGCCGGGCGGAAATCTCAGCGAGATCGATGCGGCGCAAGCGCTCGAAACTTTCCGCCGCGACACGGGCAAGCTGAAGGACGTGTCGTTTCCGTCAATCGCCGCCGCCGGCGCCAATGCCGCCATTCCGCATTACCGGGTGACCATCAAGACCAACGCGAAGATCCGCAGAGGGATATTTTTGATTGATTCGGGCGGTCAATATGAGGACGGCACGACCGACATCACCCGCGCCCTCGCGGTGGGCAAGCCAACCGCCTTGATGCGGGACCGCTTTACCCGCGTGCTCAAGGGCCATATCGCCATTGCCCGCGCGGTTTTTCCCAAGGGCACCAATGGCGCGCAAATCGATGCGCTGGCGCGGGTTCCCCTGTGGCGGGCGGGCCTCGATTTCGACCATGGCACCGGCCACGGCGTCGGCTCCTATTTATCCGTTCACGAAGGGCCGCAGCGGATTTCGAAGCTCGGGTCCGCCGCGCTCGAACCCGGCATGATCCTCTCGAATGAGCCGGGCTTTTATCGGGCCGGGCATTGGGGCATCAGGATCGAAAATCTGGTTGTGGTCGAGCGCCGGGAGATCGCGGGGGCCGAACGCGAGATGCTGGGTTTCGAGACGCTGACGCTCACGCCGCTCGACCTCGCGCTCATCGAGCCAAAGCTCCTCGATGAAGATGAAATAGCCTGGCTCAATGCCTATCACGCGCGGGTGTGGCGGGAAATCTCGCCGCTGGTCGAGCCAAGGGTGCGCCGTTGGCTCCATGGCGCGACGAGACGGATCGGCGCGCGGCGCTAGAATAATCGAACCTCGGCGGATACGCTATTTCATGCCAACCACTTTCGCAATCGTGATGACGACGTGCGGCGACAAGGCGAACGCGGAGCTGATTGCGTCGCGGCTCGTCGAGGAGCGTCTTTCCGCCTGCGTCCAGATGTTTCCAATCGAAAGCGTTTACCGGTGGGAAGGCGCGGTGCAACACGCAAATGAATGGATGCTGTTTTGCAAGATCACGTCGATCGACTACGCAAATGTCGAAGCAGCCATTCGCGCGGCGCATACTTATTCCAATCCCAAGATCGTCGAGGTGGGAATCGAGAACGGCGCGCAAGCCTATCTTGCCTGGATCGCGTCCGCCACCGGTGGCGCTTAGAAGGTTGCGTTTCGCCGCGTCTCGACATCGCCGCGCTTGCGTGCCAAAAGCCGCTCAACGCTTCTGGATCACCAAAACATGCCGGACCTCAAAACTCTTCAAGCGCAAATTCTTGGGCAAATCGCCGCCGCTCAAGACGAAGCCTCACTCGAAACCGCGCGGGTCGCGGCGCTTGGAAAAAAAGGCGCCGTTTCGGCCCTGCTCGCGGGTCTTGGCAAGATGGCGCCGGACGAGCGCAAAGAGCGTGGCGCCGCGATCAACGCGCTCAAGGACGAAGTGACAGAGGCACTGGCGGCACGGCGCGCAATTCTGAAAGATGCGGCGCTCGAAGCCCGCCTCAAGACGGAGATCGCCGATGTCACCTTGCCGGTGCGCCTGCAAGGGATCGAGGCCGGGCGCATCCATCCGGTGAGCCAAGCGATGGATGAACTCGCGGTGATTTTCGCCGACATGGGGTTTGCCATCGCCGAAGGGCCGGACATAGAGACCGACGATTATAATTTCACGAAACTGAATTTTCCGCCGGACCATCCGGCGCGTGACATGCACGACACTTTCTTTTTCAACCCCGGCCCGGATGGCGCGCGCAAGTTGCTGCGCACGCATACGAGCCCGGTGCAGGTGCGCACGATGCTGACCCAAAAGCCGCCGATACGGGTCATTTGCCCGGGGCGTACCTACCGTTGCGATTCCGACCAGACGCATACCCCGATGTTTCATCAGGTCGAAGGCCTCGTCATCGACCGCGTCGCGCATCTCGGTCATTTGAAATGGATTCTCGAGGAATTTTGCAAAGCCTTTTTCGAGGTTCCGGACGTCAAGATGCGGTTCCGGCCGAGTTATTTTCCGTTCACCGAGCCGTCGATGGAGGTCGATATCCAATGCTCGCACGAGGGTGGCGAGATGCGCTTTGGCGAGGGCGAGGATTGGCTCGAAATTCTCGGCTGCGGCATGGTGCATCCGAATGTCTTGAGAAATTGCGGCCTCGATCCCAGCATTTATCAAGGGTTCGCCTGGGGCGTGGGCGTCGACCGTATCGCCATGCTGAAATACGGCATGCCGGATTTGCGCGCTTTCTTCGAGGCCGACATCCGCTGGCTCAATCACTACGGTTTCCGGCCGCTCGATATTCCGACGCTCGCCGGCGGGTTGAGCGGGTGACGGCGAAGGCGCGCGGCGGAGCGCGGCGCTTTCAAAACATATCCGGCCTTGGCGTTACTTCGATGGCACCCGCGTTTGCGTTGGCTGCGAGCGAGGCGTCGATTTCCTTGAGTTCCTTGCGTTTGGCCATATGAGCTCTTCGTCCAAGGAAGAAAAGACGGCGCCGAGACGCTGGCGGTAGCCGCCTCACTATCGTTTGGATTCCTCTACGGAGGGTCTCGCAATGTTCTGGAAACGGATGCGGATCACCCGGACTTCTGATTTCCATTTCTCCCACACAGCTTCTACACCACGGGCGCGCCCAACATTCCCGGCATTCAGCAATATCAGCCTTCGTCAAAACCTCTACCTTAGCAGTGATCGAAGTGCGGTAGGCAGAATTGTTTGTGAACATATTACACTGATACAGATCGCCGTCGCTTGCCACAGCCAGATTGGAAACACCAGCAGGGCAAATGTAATCAGTCGCTCGTACGGTCATCTGTGCGATAATCGCGATGAGCATCCCGTAGGGCATAACATTTCCCTTCTCAAATTCATCAATGGAAAAATTTATAGCGTCATTTCCATATCTACGACAGTACGCCAGTCCCCATGCTGATTGAAGCCCAGCTTATCATGTGGTGCCGTCGATACGGGAACGATGTCGATTAAACTTGCTCCAATAGTATTGAAGTATCTCAAAAGGTCTGTAATCGAAATGCCTGACTCCAAATGTCTGTAGGTGTATGTGCATTCAATATCGAATGGAATTTTCTCGTGTCGAAGTACTTGTATGTTGCTCATAACTCTACTATGACTTCCTCTCCCTCCCTTTACCGGTCTAAGCTCATCATGTATTTCTTCCGGACCGTCAATACTTACAAGCAGTGAGAAGCCGTGTTTAGTGAAGAGAGCTATATGATCTCTAGACAGCACAGTAAGATTTGTAACAGCACTTAGTGAAGGTCTATTCGACAAAATGCGTTCTTGCACCAAGACACCCACCTCATCGGCAACAGCAGCCAGAGCGGGAAGGTTGAGCAGCGGTTCACCGCCGATAAATTGAACAAGTTTTATGACTCCGTGCTCGCGTGCGGCCTCTCGAAGTTTGTTCACAGCGACTTCAGGTTTGATGCGGATCGCTGAGCCGCCATACTCTCCTCCGAGAGCATAGCAATACTTGCATCCGAGATTGCATGTCTGAGTAGAATTGATTGTAAGGCGGCTCAGCATGACCCCCAACTCCCTTGATTATCAAGTTGTGCATCCGTTCCCACAATAGCCATCGGCTCGCATACTCCGAGCAATCTCTCCAATTTTGATGCATCCTCATTCGACATTTTTCGGCCGCCTCTGCACAAGCGCTGTGGCCGCGCGGGCCGGCGGCGTAGGTGGTCACCCGCCTCCGACTCCGCAGAACGCAGCGCGCGGTTTTCCCGTAACTGCTGGGCTGCGCGTGTCAAGTATACCGCAGCGGATCTGTCTCGAAAACCTCGTTTGTCAAAATTCATGAATTTCGACAATTCCGCGCGGTTTTGGCGGAGCGCGAGCGGAGTCGGTCGCCGCATAATCCCCCAATATGAAACCTGCGGCGAAACTAAAGCCGCCCGGAACCGAGGCCCTCGCCCTTTGAGATCCCTACGGACTATTAGAAAAATGAGGCAGCGGCCTTTGCAACATGCTCCGAAAAGAAACGCGCTTCTCAAAACATGCCGTCTTGCGCCAGGGTTGCTTCGGCGCCAGCAGCCATCGCGAGCGCTTCGATGATCACTTGCGCCTGGGCCAGGGGATATTCATCGGTCAGCGTCACGTGGATAAAGACCCTGTGGCCCGGCGGCGTGAGAGTCGCAAGCCGCGCCGCCGCGCCGCCCGTGAGGCACAACGTTGGTTTGCCGGACGGCAGATTGACCACTCCCATGTCGCGCCAGGCGATGCCAGCGCGAAGCCCGGTGCCGAGCGCCTTGGCGCAGGCTTCCTTGGCGGCGAAACGCTTCGCGTAGGACGCGGCCCGGCCCGCCCGCGCATCCGATTTGAGCCGCTCCGTCTCGGTGAAGCAGCGCTGAACAAACCGCTCGCCGAAGCGCGCAAGCGAGTCCTCGATGCGCCTTATATCGCAAAGGTCGTTGCCGAAGCCTATGATCATTTGGTCACGCTTGATCTGCCGCCAGCCGCCGTCCCTCGTCCATCGCCGCGCGCATCTTGGTGATCGCCGCGTTAAGACCAATGAAGACCGCCTCGCCGATCAGAAAATGACCGATATTGAGCTCGACGATTTCGGGCAAGCCGGCGACGATCCTGGCGGTGGCGAAATCGAGGCCGTGGCCGGCGTGACATTCGAGTCCCTGGCCGCGCGCAACCGCCGCCGCCTCCTTGATGCGCGCAAATTCGTGGCCGGCCCGCCCGGCCTCTCCATGCGCGAGCGCGTCGCACCAGGCGCCGGTATGAAATTCGATCACCGGCGCTCCGATCGCGCGCGACGCCCGCACCGCTTCCAAGGATGGCTCGATGAACAAGGAGACGCGTACCCCGGCTTTAAGCAGTTCGGCGGTGACGATTTTCAGGTGATCGTGGCCGCCTATGACATCGAGGCCACCCTCGGTAGTGCGCTCGCTGCGTTTTTCCGGGACAAGACAACAGGCATGCGGCCGCGTATCGAGGGCGATCGCCACCATGTCGTCGGTTGCCGCCATCTCGAAATTGAGAGGTTTCGAAATCTCCCGCTTTAGCCGCGCCATGTCCTCGTCGCGAATATGGCGCCGGTCCTCGCGCAAATGGGCGGTAATTCCGTCGGCGCCCGCTTCGATGGCAAGCAGCGCGGCGCGCAGCGGATCGGGGAAGGCGCCGCCCCGCGCGTTGCGCAATGTCGCGACATGATCGACATTGACGCCGAGGCGAAGACGGGGCAACGCTTCCATTATCCGTTCACCCGCTCGACCTTGCTGACCACCGGCCGCGCCCGCAAATGCGAGATGATCGTGTTCAAATGCTTCAAATCATTGACCTCGACATCGATCGTCATTTCCCGGAAGTCGGCCGAAAGAGGTTTGATGACGATATTATCGATATTGGCCGCATGATCGCCGATCACGGTCGCGATCGTCCCCAAGGTGCCGGGCTCGTTGATCGCGGTGATGAGAAGCCGCGCCGGGAACAACTCATGGCGGCTCTCCTCGATGTCCCAGCGCACGTCGAGCCAACGTTCCGGCTCTTCATCGAAGGCGATAAGATCGGGAGATTGGATCGGATAGATGGTGATTCCCTCGCCGGGGGTTAGAATGCCGACGATACGATCGCCAGGCACCGCGCCGCCGTTCGGGGCGAAGCGGACCGGCAAATCGCCGCGCGAGCCATGAATGGGGATTGCGTTCTGGTTTTGCTTGCCGCCACCGGGGATCTTGAAGACCAGACTCGCCGCCTTCTTCATGCCAAACCAGCCGGCTTCCCCGCGCGCACGAGGGACGATCGGCTTGCGCTCTTCCATGAATTCCGGATAGACCGCCCGGACGACATCGCCGGAATACATCTCGCCGCGGCCGACGGTGGCAAGCAAATCCTCGATCGTTGTCCGCGCGAGCCTCGGCAGCGCGCTTTTCAACTTGTCTTCCGTAAAAGCCTTGCCGGCCCGCTCGAAAGCGCGGGTGACGATCTGGCGTCCGAGGGCGGCATATTGGGCGCGAACGGCATCGCGGGTCGCGCGCCTTATGGCCGCGCGCGCCTTGCCGGTCATGACAAGGCCTTCCCACGCGGCCGGCGGCGTCTGGCCTTCGGCGCGCGCGATCTCGACCTCGTCGCCGTTTTGCAATTCGGACAAGAGCGGCGCATGGCGGCCGTTGATCTTGGCGCCGACCGCGGAATGGCCCACATCGGTGTGAACCGCATAAGCGAAATCGACCGGCGTCGCGCCGCGCGGCAGCGCGATCAGCCGGCCGTTCGGAGTGAAGCAGAACACCTGGTCGTGAAAGAGTTCAAGTTTTGTATGTTCCAGAAATTCCTCGGGCGTGGCGCCCTCGGCGAGCAAGGCGACCGTGCGGCGCAGCCATTGGTAGGAGCGGCTCTCGCTCGTTAGAACCTCCTTGCCTTTGATGCGCCCATCCTTGTAGAGGGCGTGCGCGGCAATGCCGTGACGGGCGATATCGTGCATGAGTGCCGTGCGCACCTGAAGTTCGGCGCGCTGCCGGCCCGGTCCAACGACGGTCGTATGGATCGATTGATAGTCGTTTTGCTTCGGCGTCGATATATAATCCTTGAAACGGCCCGGAACGACAGCCCATTTGGTATGCACGACACCGATGACGCGATAGCAGTCATCGACGTCCTCAACGATAACGCGGAAGCCGAAAATGTCGGACAGCTGCTCGAAAGCGATCGATTTCCGCTCCATCTTGCGCCACACCGAATAAGGCTGCTTCTGCCGTCCTTCGACCTTGGCGTCGATGCCTCTTGCGGCGAGTTCGGAGGTCAGCTCCTTCTCGATCGTGACGATGATTTTTCCGTTCTTCCTGCGCAGATCGTCGAGCCGCGCCGCGATCATCGCGTAGGCATCGGGCATGAGATGGCGAAAGGCCAAATCGTCGAGTTCGTCGCGCATCGTCTGCATGCCCATGCGGCCGGCGAGCGGCGCATAGATATCGAGGGTTTCCTCGGCGATCCGCGCCCGCTTGTCCGGCGCCACGAAATGCAGCGTGCGCATATTATGCAGACGATCGGCGAGCTTGACGAGAAGCACGCGTACGTCTTCGACCACGGCCAGGAGCAGCTTACGGAAATTTTCCGCTTGCGCGGCGCGCTTCGAGACGAGGTCGAGCTTCTTGAGCTTGGTCAGTCCGTCGACCAGACGGCCGATATCGCTGCCGAAAAGCTTGTCGATTTCCTCGCGCGTTGAACCGGTGTCCTCGATCGTATCGTGCAAGACCGCCGCGACGATTGTCGCATCGTCGACCTTCATGTCGGTAAGAATGGCGGCGACTTCGAGGGGATGCGAAAGATATGGATCGCCGGAAGCGCGTATTTGCGCTCCATGCGCCTTCATCGCATAGACATAGGCGCGGTTGAGCGCCACTTCGTCGGCTTGCGGGTTATAGCGCCGGACCCGGTCGACGAGTTCATATTGCCGCATCATAATTAGGCCGGCCCGCGACAGGACGCGTCAGGTCATGCTCCGGGAGGAATTCGACCGGATCCTGCTCTTTGTCTCTTTAATTTTATCGCATGGTCCGGCCCGAAAAGGCCACAACTTGCCGGATCGGGTCATGCTTTAAGCAAGATTGCGTTGGCTTGGCAACGCCATCTGGCCTAGGCGGGCCATGTTGCCGCCAAAGCCCAGGTTCAGTCTCCCTCGTCCTCGGTGTCGGCGGGCGGGACGAGATCCTCGAGCCCTCGCAACAGATCTTCCTCGGTCATCCGGTCGAACTCCCCCACGGCATCGGATCCCTCGAGAGTCGAGGATAGCGCCGGCACGGTTTCGGCCTCGGGTTCATCCACCTCGACTTGTTTTTGCAGGGATTGAATAAAATCTTCTTTGAGATCCTCCGGCACCAAGGCGGACTCCGCGATCTCGCGCAGGGCGATCACAGGATTTTTATCGTTGTCGCGGTCAACCATGATCGGCGCCCCGGCGGCGATCATGCGCGCCCGGTGACTGGCAATCAGAACGAGTTCAAACCGATTTTCGACCTTGTCTACACAATCTTCAACGGTGACGCGGGCCATGCCATGCGCACTCCTTGTGAACGAGACCTGGATTAAGCCCTAGTTATACTTTGTGCGATCGCTCTGGCAACTCCAAAATCAGGCGTGGGCCGCCGTGGATGGCGGGGCGTAGCCATCGTCCTAGACTCTCCTTCAGTGGGCCAGGGATTTCACTGAGTTGAGGGGGGAGTTTGGGGGACATGAGCTGGGTGAGGAAAGGGCGTGCTTGAGGAGGATTTGCGGCGGCGAGGATTGTCCGCGACGCGGATCGGCCGAGGGCCAACAGCGACCACGCCCGGCGGCCATGTTTTTTGATCGGGATAGGCTGCAGCTGCGCCGCCGGGGCAGAGGAAACCGTCCGGCCCGCGTCGTTTGAACCGCACCGCAACGCCGCTCGCTTGGTCAGGAAAGGCTTTCTCGCCTTCGGCGAGCGGGCGGGCCCTGGCCGTCGCAAGCGGCGGATCAAGACCCAGACCGTGCTGCCTCCATCGGGACCCGCTCCGGCGCCGCGGCGCGCGGTTGACGATTTGAAGTGGCCCCCGGATTTAGGGCCATTGGTTAAGGTGTGAAGCGTCCTGCTCTGCCGGAACCGTTGGAGCGAGCAATGACGAAGTCACGCAAGAAGTTTGATGCGGCGTTCAAGGCGAAGATTGCGCTGGAGGCGCTTCGCGAGGATGCGACGGTGCCGGAGCTGGCGAAGCGGCACGGCATTCACCCGAACCAGATTTACAGCTGGAAGAAGCAGGTTCTCGACAACGCCGCGAGCCTGTTCGCGCGCGGCGCGAGTGGTTCGGGCGACGGCGAGGAGGAGCGCGAGCGTGAGGCGGCCAAGCTCTACGCCAAGATCGGCCAGCTGACGGTTGAAAGGGATTTCTTGGCCAGGAGGCCAGGGCGATGAGCAGGCCGGATCGAAGAGCGATGGTCGAACGGCCTGGCAAGGATCTGTCGGTGCGCCGCCGATGCGCGCTGTTGAATCTGGCGCGCTCGGGGGTTTACCGCCCCAAGCCCATCACAGGGGCGGACGATCTGGCCTTGATGCGCCGGATCGACGAACTCCATCTCGAACTGCCGTTCTACGGCTCGCGGCGGATGATGTTCGAACTCAACAAGGAAGGCCGCGGGGTCAACCGGAAGCGGGTGCGGCGGCTGATGCGCGTGATGGGGATCGAAGCTTTGGCACCGCACCCAGGCACGAGCAAAGCCGCGCCCGGACACAAGATATACCCCTACCTGCTGCGCGGCCTGGCGATCAGCGAGCCGAACCATGTGTGGGCGTCCGGCATCACCTATATCCCGATGGCGTGCGGCTTTCTGTATCTCGTGGCGATCATCGATTGGGCTAGCCGCGCGGTTCTGGCTTGGCGGCTGTCAAACACGATCGACAGCGGGTTTTGCGTCGAAGCGCTGGAGGAGGCTCTGGCACGACACGGCAAGCCGAGGATATTCAACACGGATCAGGGCGCGCAGTTCACCAGCGCCGCGTTCACCGGCAAGCTTGTAGCCGCTGGCGTCGCGATTTCGATGGACGGGCGCGGGCGTTTCATGGACAACATTTTCATCGAACGCCTGTGGCGTTCGATCAAGTATGAAGAGGTGCATCTGAAAGCGTACGCTGACGGCCGCGAGGCGCGGGCCGGCATCGGTTCTTGGATGACCTTTTACAATTTTCGACGCCCCCATCAGGCGATGAACAACCAGATGCCGATGGCGGTGTGGCGCGCCGGCATGGACAAAATCGAGGCGACGGCGAACGCTGTGGATATGCCGCTTCGCTTGGACAACGCAAACGCGTTGCCCACATACCAACAGCAGAAGCAGCAAAAAGCGGCTTGATTTTTGAAGGACAACGGCAGGCGAGACTACACCTTAAATCCAAGCACCCATGGTCCCAGCAAAGGGGTCCACTTCAAAGTGAAGCTCGCGATCGAGCAAACGAGCGGGCGGCAGCGCATCAACATTCACGGCGCGATTGATCTGGAGACCGGCCAAACCCAGATGATTGAGGTCGAAACCGTCGATGCTGCCTCGACGATCCGTCTCCTGGAATCGATAGAAGCGCGCTATCCGATGCTCGTGCTCATCTATGTCTTTCTCGACAATGCGCGCTATCATCATGCCAAATTCGTGCGGGAATGGCTCGCCCGGCCGGGCCGCCGGATCAAGCTGCATTTCATCCCGCCCTATTGCCCGCACTTGAACCCGATCGAGCGGCTATGGGGCCTCATGCACAGACATGTCACGCACAACAAATGTTACGCCACATGCGGACAATTCGCGGACACCACGCTCGATTTCTTGCGCGACAAAGTCCCCAAGAACTGGGCAAGCTTTCGTGATTCGGTCACCGACAACTTCCGTGTCATCAACCCAAAGGATTTTCGGGTTCTGACGTGAACGGAGTATAACGAGTGATCCGGACCGTCGCAAGCATCTGGCCGGAGAGCTCGCCGAGCGGCGTGAAGCGGTACACGAACGGTCCCCGGGCAACGTAATAGACGGTGTTCGGCGCCAGCAATGTCTGATCCGTCAAGCGGAGTCCTTGCACCCCTCCGACCCGGACGGCCTGCCGTGTCACACGCGCGAAATTTCGGGTCACTCCGCCGCCAGCAAGCCAGGCGTCCAGCGTTTGCCGCGACGCGTTGTCATGCACATCGACGGCAAACTGAGGCGGCTCCCGGTCTGCGATGGGGGAGTTCACCAGGCTGCCTTCCTTGAACCATACGCGGAGGAGCGGCGCCGGCCGCAGCTGCGGTTGATCGCGCGGCGTAACGACCGCGTAGTCTGGGGGATAACGCAGCTCGACGGAGTATTGATCGTTTCGATACGCTTGCCAACCGGATGGATCAACGGTAGAGGTGGCAACGGTGGCGGCACATGTTCCGGCGTTGGATGCGAGGAGAGTATGGCCGCTGTTATCGCGAAGAAGCTGGGTTGCACCTGACTCTCCGTCCAGAAATTGGCACAGGATGTTCTATGGCCTCTCGGCACATAGTCTCGTCTACTTCGGCAAAATTTGCGCTTCATGACTAGGGCAATTCCGCGCGTGGTCGCTTTGCTGGCCACTTACAACGAGGAACGGTTCGTCGCCGGTTGCCTGGAGCACCTTCTCCAGCAGCACGTCGATGTCTACCTGATCGATAATTGCTCGTCGGACCAGACAGTCGCTATAGCGAGCCGCTATCTGAGTCGTGGTCTGATCGGCATCGAGACCATTCCACGCACGGGGACGTACAGTTGGCGGCCGATTCTGGAACGCAAGGAGCGGCTCGCCAACACGCTTGACGCTGACTGGTTCATGCATGTGGATGCGGATGAGATTCGGCTTCCACCGCGCACCGACCGCTCGCTCGCGCAGGCCTTTGCGGAGGTGGCTGGCGAGGGTTACAACGCAGTGAACTTCCAAGAATTCACCTTTATCCCCACTCAGGAAGCGCCGGATCATGATCACCAGGATTTTCCGAAAACGATGCGGTGGTACTACCCCTTCTTGCCGTCGCCTGCCCCGCATCGGGTGAATGCGTGGAAGCGGCGGCCCGGCCCGGTAGAATTCGCATGGTCAGGGGGCCACCAGGTGCGATTTTCGGGATTACGCATCGCTCCTCAATGGTTTCGGATGCGGCACTATCTTTTTCTGAGCGTGCCACACGCGGTTCGCAAGTATGTGGAGAGACGCTACGACCCGGCGGAGGTGGAAGCTGGATGGCACGGCCTCCGGGCCAGGTTGGGTCGGGAAATGATCAGGCTGCCGACCGAGGCTGAGTTGCGCCCCTATCTCTGTGACGATCGGCTCGATCCGTCTAACCCGCGCGTCCAACACTATTTGTTTGAGACCGCATGGGCCGCGCGACAAGAGTGAAGTGGGCGCGCGCGGTGCTGCCGGCCGGCGGATCAAACGGTCCCCAGATGAAAGATCAATGGCACTTCAAAAACCTTTGGATGGCTGATGCCGTGCTCCCAAATACCGTCTTCCCCCCAACAATCGCCGTGGTCGGCGCATAAGACCACGGTGTTTCGGGTGAACAGGCCCAAAAGATCGTTGATCTGGGAATCCACATATTCGATGCAAGCGATCTGACGCCGTCTGCACTCGTCGCGGTCATTGTTGGACCCGAAGGGCACGCAGGGGTTGTAGCCGCGGTCCCAGGGGGCGTCCTTGAAGAAATAGGGCACGTGCGTTTCGCCGACGTTCAGGAAGAGAAAGACCGGCCGGCCTTCCTGTTCCTGAATTTTCAGTTTTGCCCATGCGATCTGGGCATCAAGCGAAAACCCGTTGCCCGGAAAAAAGAACTCATCGAATCCTTCGCTCAAGACCGCGCCGGTTGCTGTCTCCGGATTGAACCAGTCAACGGCGCCGCTGCCGAAGGTCGCAAATCCTTTGCGGCGAAAGCCATCGATGATGTTTCGGCCTTCCAGGGAAATGAACGAAGGGCTGTGTCCGGCAAATCCACCCTCCGCCATTTTGAAAATTTTCGCGAATTTCGGATTGACAAAAGCCTTCGCGACTTCGGGCGCGCCTGGGGTGAAGCCGACGAAAATGGCAGCATGCGAGGCAAAAGTGAAGTTAGCTGGCGCCATCGCCCGATATAAAGGCCCAATAGCTTTCATTTTTGGCGCATGAGCCGCGAGGAAGGAATCGTAGCGGCACGAGTCCAACGTGACGAGGAGGACCGATTTCGGATTCAATTTGCCAGCCTTCGTTGTTGCCACTCGCCTTCCGGCAGACATTGTTGCATGGATATTTTCAAGAGTGGAATTTGCTCCTGAAAAGAGAGACAAAAGCCTTTGCTGAAACTCTGGGCGGAAAATTACAGCTGTTTTGAAGCCTCCCTATTCGCCCGATCGTAATCCAGATGAGGCGGTGTGGAAACATCTGAAAGCGGATACCGTCGGCCGTATGGCGGTCACCGGCAAAGACGACTTCAGACGCAAGGTTTGATCGTCGATGCGCTAACCGCAAGGCGACCCCAGAAAAATCCGCTCCTTCTATCAGAAACCCTCTCTCAAATATGCCGCATGTATGTTCCTTTATTTATGCGCCGACTAGGGCCTGGAGATGACGGCTTTTCCCAAATCGGAACATTCGGCGCAGCCTTCTAATGCCGTAGGGCTGATCTTAATGTACCACCGGATTGGAGAGTTCCAGTCCGACCCAAGGGGCCTCGCTGTATCGCCGCGTCACTTCGCGGAGCATCTTGAGGTTCTGCGCAAGCATAGCCAGCCGCAGCCGCTGGCGCAAATGGTGAACGCGATTCAGCACCAAGTGCTGCCGTGGGTGAAGGCGCTGGCCGTGACGTTCGACGGCGGCTATGCCGACAATTTTTATAACGCCGCACCGCTCCTCAATCGCTACGACGTGCCCGCGACGGTGTTTCTGACATGCGGATACATCGGCGGCACCGGGGAGTTCTGGTGGGATGCGTTGGAGCGGATACTGCTGGGGCCTGAGGTGCTGCCTGCCGAGCTTCATCTCACCGCTGCCGGGCGCACCTCTGAGTGGTCGCTAGGGGAGGCACGCCATTACGCGCAAGACGTGCGGCGGAGCGACCGCGAACGGTTCGCTGCCAGGCACAGGACGGCGAGCGGGCGTTACGAACTCTACCGCGCGGTTCATCGAGTGTTATTGAGAAGTTCATAAATAGGAGAACATTTTTCTTGACCTGAGGAGCCCCGAATGATTCCATGCTGGCATGAGAAAAGATGACGCGCGGAAGCTTGATCACAAGACGCTGGAGACCATGCGTGAACGCGCCGTAAGGCGCGTTCAAGACGGCGAAAGCCCCGAGGCGGTTGCCCGGATCTTTGGGGTGGGGCGGACCGCCATGTACAGATGGCTGGCGGAATACCGGCGCGGCGGTTGGGGCGCCCTGAAAGCCAAGCCCGTTCCTGGACGTCCACCGAAACTTGATGGCCGGGCATTGCAGTGGGTTTACGACATGGTGACGCGGAAGAACCCCTTGCAACTGAAGTTTGAGTTTGCGCTGTGGACGCGCGCGATGGTGGCGAAGCTGATCAAGGATAAGTTCGATGTGGTGTTGAGCGCGGCGTCCGTGGGGCGGCTTTTGGCTCAGCTCGGCATCACTCGTCAAAAGCCGTTGCACCGGGCATGGGAACGTGACGAAGCCCTCGTGCAGCAGTGGCTCAAGAAAGAATACCCGGGAATCAAGAGAATGGCGCAACAACAAGGAGCTGACATCTATTTTGGCGATGCCGCCCACATCCGTTCCGGTCACCATGCCGGGCGCACCTGGGGTAAAAAAGGCGAAACGCCCATTGTCGAGGCCACCGGCGCTCGCCATGGCATGAGTCTGCTTTCAGCGGTCTCCTCGCGCGGCCACATGCGCTTCATGATCAAGCAACAAGGCGGCGTCAACGCTGCGGTGTTTATCGAGTTCCTAAAGCGATTGATTGCCGGGGCCAAGCACGAGATCTTTTTGATCGCGGACCTGCACATATCGCTCGAAAAACCAGAGCGTTTACCGAAACCCTGAAGGGAAAGTTGCGCCTCTTTTATCTGCCTCCTTATTCACCCGATCGCAACCCGGATGAGCTGGTGTGGAAGCATCTGAAAGCGGACACCGTCGGCCGCATGGCTGTCACCAGCAGGGAGGGCTTCAAGCGCAAGGTTCGATCATCGATGCGCCAACTGCAAAATGACCCCTGGAAAATTATCTCCTTTTTTCAGAAACCTTCGCTCAAATACGCCGCGTGAATGTTCCCATATTTATGGACCGCTTAATAGCCATCGAGCGGCAGCTCCAGTGCGTCGCGTGCGCGGGCGGGGTCAAGGTTTTTTCAACGACTTCGGTTTCTTTTGTTGGTGGCAAAGGTTTGAAACTGCGTCCCCGGGGACGATCTTGATAAAGCGCGTCAACGCCGCCTTCGGCAAAGCGGTTGCGCCAGCCGATGATGGTTGGACGCGATGTGCCAAGTTGTTTCGCCAGCGCGTTGGTTGATTTTCCTTCGGCCGCACCTAGAATAATCCGCGCCCGCAAAGCGATGCGCTGCTCCGTCTTGCCGGAACGCGCCAGCCGTGCCAAGGCCGCCTTGTCTGCGGGCGTCATGTCGAGTGCCGGGCTGCCTGTCCACATGCAGCGCAGTATACACGTCCCGGATCACATTGTAATGCGTTGCGTGAGACTATATACTAGCTAATCGTGTTTTGAAGGTTCGCCAGGACACCTGTGTCATTCCCGCCAGTGGGGGAGCTCTGGAGTATTTTGTATTGGAATTAGCGGACTGGGTGAATGTGGTGCCCGTGACGTCGGCGCGGGAGCTGGTCATGGTCAGGCAATATCGGCATGCGACCCGCGGCGTTACATTGGAGATACCGGCTGGCTCGATGAAGGAGAACGAAGTGCCCGCCGATGCGGCTCGCCGTGAGTTGTTGGAGGAGACAGGATACGCGGCTGGGAATCTAATTCACCTCGGGACATGGGAGTGCAACCCTGCGCTTCAGACCAATCGGCTCCATACGTTTCTTGGGCTTGACGTTGAGAAGGTCGCTGAGCCAGCGGCTGAGCTGGACGAACGCTTAGAGGTCATGACGGTTCCTCAAGTGCACTGGCTGTCTGACCGGATAGGTAGTGCCTTTAGCCACTACTTCAGTTCCTATGCGATTGAGCTGGCACGCGCGCAGGTTCGGGCTGATCGTGTCTCGGGCCGAATTTAGCCCCAGTGAGCATGTTATTAGCGGTGCGCAAATGAGACCACCTATCCAACCCACCAGAACGCCCGCGCGACGGCAGAGCGTAGTGGTTGTCGGTGGTGGTTTCGCTGGTCTGAACTTGATCCAACACTTGCGCGATGCTCCGGTCAACATTGTCCTAGTTGACCGGTACAATCATCACCTTTTTCAACCGCTGCTGTATCAGGTGGCCACTGCGGCGCTTGCGCCCACCGAAATCGCGGAGCCGACGCGCTCCATCCTCCGCAACGCACGCAACGTGACGGTCAGGCTCGATGAAGTTATCGGCTACAATATTCAAGTCGCTGTCGACGCAAAGCACAAAATGATCATCGAGCAGGCGATGGGCGGACCAAACAGCCACATGGTCCACATGTTCAGGTCAGATGCAGCCAGCCGATGACGACGCGGCAACATTGCTTATATCTAAATGACCAGCTCGGAACGAGAGGGTGTCGGCTGCGAGAATTTTGCCGGCCCTACCATTCCATGTAGGCCGCGCTGATTACCTGGAAGGCACCGTTCAAGATGGAGACTTTTGGGTTGACGCTGCAATTGCCGCACCTGTTGCTGAGCTCGAAGCGAAGCGGGAGGCAGCATTATGCGCGGAAACTTTGAGAAACAGGAAGGTCCGGCACCATTTCGGAGCGCGGTGCTGGCCTTTCTGCTGATCGGCGGCCTGCTTCTGCTCATGCTGCTCTGCGGCTGGGCCTATGCGGGGACATCGGGAGCGGTGATTACCACCATACTCGGGGCGATCGCCTTGATGCTGGTGCGCAAGGTCTCGCCTCAGTTCTTTCTTCTGCTGAGCGGCGCCCGATCGATCGACCCGGAAGATATGCCGGCTCTTTTCGGCATAATTGCCGCTGTGTGCCGGCGCGCCGGCATTGGCCAAGTTCCGAGCCTCTATTTCCTTCCATCCGGCGTTCCGACGGCCTTTGCCGCCGGTGTTGGTGTCAATCCGTCATTGTGGTCAGCTCAGGGCTGCTGCGCCTTCTCATGACCCGCGAGCTGACCGGCGTGCTCGCGCACGAGATCACACATATCGCCAAGCATGATGTGGAGCTGATGCAGCTGGCGGGGATCGTCGGGCAGATGACACGGCTAATCGCGCAGGTCGCCATCATCATTGCCATCGCAACCTGGTTGCTCGACATATTCGGGCCGGGCGAAGGAGTGGACTGGCTTTCCCTCGGCGTGCTCGTCGCGGCACCGATCGTCGCGAACCTCATTCTGGGGGCCTTGTCGCGGCAGCGCGAATATCGGGCGGATCTCGAAGCGGTGGAATTGACGGGTGATCCGGCCGGGCTCGCCCGCGCCATCGAGCTAGTCGAGATGGCGCAGAAGCGGATCACGTCCAACGTGTTCCCGGGGACGGTTCGCATCCGGCTGCCGCGCCTGCTGTCGTCGCACCCAGATCCCAAGGACCGGATCCGCCGGCTTCGCCAATCGGCGGCCGAGGAGGGGCCGCCGGGTCCGGACGAGCGCCTCGCCATTCCGGACTATTTCCCGGACGAGCGGAAGCGGCCGTCGGCGATTTCCGTCAGAATTCGGGGCCGGTTGCCACCGGCAGGATGGATGGGTCGATAGGCGCTCACCGCTCCGGCCCACGCCAGCCTCGCGGCGTCGCGCAGTGTTACGGGGACTTGCCATAGCCGCCTGCCGCGAGGCGATTTGCGGACAACGCTCGCGACCGCGGCCATCGAGGCCGGCGTAGCGTTCTCGCCCGCCTCGGCGAGGATGGTCCGCGTCACGCTGTCGAGGTCGCTGCCGGAAAGGTCCATTTACACTGCCCTGAACGTTACGATGGCATAACAACCAAGCCCGTAACATAACGCTCTACAGCGGCCTCCGTGCCGACTACGGCAGCGTCGCAATAATGGCAGTGACAGCCGTCAATTGAGCATTCAGAGCCGCCTGCAGCTCCTGGAAGGCGGCCTTGATTTCCGATGGCCTCTCGCAATTGCATTGATCGATGAGCAGAGCGACTACGTTATTGATTTTGTCCGTAATGGCGCCTGTTGCCATTTTGACCTCCTATGAATAACCCCTAACTACGGGACTAGATCGGCGGCCCATTGCGAGGAAGGAGCTAAACATGCAAGCTGCTAAAGCGCGAGCTTTAGCTCGCGTCCTTGACAGAATCGATCCACTCGCCAACTCGCCGCCACGAGATGAATGGCAAGCTGGAATTTCATCCGGCGATGTCAGTCAAGTTTCCAGAGAATCATGGCGGCAACAGCGAGGTTCGATGGCTTGATAACCTGCTCTATCTCTACACCAAGCCATTCGATATCGTCGTTGACACGTTTGCCAGCGGCGAGACTGTATCGTGATCGGGAGGGGTAGACCGGCGAATGAGCCACACGCTCAGTATGATTAACGCTGCGCACCCGAGTAGCAAAAAGGTGTTGCGCACCCTTTGCACGATATTCGCGAGCTCCACATCAAACTCGGGCTTACGCGGGCGCACAAAGTACGTGAGCAAACCCGCGATCCCGATCACCGCAGGCACCGCCTTTAACAAGCTCATTACGTCCATGTCGCATTAATTCCGAAATAGCGAAGTCATGAGCCGAGCTTAATCGCGACCGCCTGACAGAAGACCAACCATACGTTTCTTTTTGGCGGTCGTCCATATCATGCATGCGTTCGAACGCCACCAAAGATCCGCGACGGTCGCGAAGGGTGCGCCGGCCCGCGCGGCGACGATCGCCGCGCCGTCCGTGTTGGCGGGGCCACGCACAATGCGCAGGCCAAGACGAACGGCGTTGGCGGTCAGTTCCCTCAAGAGGTTCCAGTGTGCAGTCCCAGCGCGACGCATCTACGCATTCAGGCCCGCTAACGCCGCGCTGCGCTCCCAGAGCGATAACGCAGTCCTGTCGTCCTGCGCCTCCCGCGACGGCGCAATCGGGCGGCATTTGTAGAAATATCGGCCCGTCGTCGCGGCGATCTTGGGCGAAGACGCGAGATAAGAAATCGTTTCGGCGCCCTTCTCCGGGGAGATCGCAAAGAGCTTGGCGAGTCCTGCGAAGCGCGAGATCAAGCCGCCGCTTTCGTCGGCGAAGCGGGTGGCGACGAAGCCTGGATGCAGGCAATTGGCGGTCACGCCCGTGCCGCGTAGACGGCGGGCGAGTTCGCGCGTGAAGAGAATGTTGCAAAACTTGGAACGGCCATAGGCTTTCATGGCGCTGAAGCTCTTCGCCAATTGCAGATCGTCGAAATCTAGCCTCCCGCCCTGATGCGCGGCCGATGCAATGCTGACAACTCGCGCCGGCGCCGAGGCTACGAGGCGCTCGCGCAATCCTTGGGTCACGACGAAATAGGCCATGTGATTCAGCGCGAACGTGGTTTCGAGCCCGTCTTCGGTGAGCTTGCGCGTGCTGAACATTGCGCCCGCATTGTTGACCAGGACATCGATACGGGGCTCCGCTTCGGCGACTTCGGCGGCGACCCGCTTCATTTCAGAGATGCGCGTCAGATCGGCATAATGGACCGTGTGGGCAAGGCTGGGCGCTTTCTCGCGAAGCCGCGCCAGCGTCCCCTCGCCGCGCGATCTGTCTCTCACCACAAGGACGATCCGGGCGCCCATTTCCGCGAGCTTTTCGGCAGCGACCTCTCCGATGCCGGAGGTGCCTCCCGTAACGACGACTGTCTTCCCCTTCATGAAAACTCTCCCGCGCCATTTGGCGCTCTACCGCACGGTCCGGGTTCGGCCGGCTTCCGATCTTGCAACAACACGCGACCGGATGGCGAAAGCCGATTGATGCCGGCTTCGCTAACGGTCCGGCTGCCGATGTCGGCGCGGGACACCGGCCGGGCAGAGTTGGCCATTTGGAGGAGGATAGGCCGCCTTCGCCCCTCAAGAGTCTCAGTCATATGTGGACGACATGACCTCGCTCAATTGCAACGCGGTTGGAAGGCTGGAGTCACAATTGCTGTCGTGCATCTATCTTGTTCCTGAACGAACCGCCGCGCTCGTGTCGATGCGCGTGGCGGCCGGAGGAAAAGGAGGACCGTCTCACGTAGCAATTGTCATCCCCCGCGGAAATCTGTTGGATCTCAGGGAGCCCCTTTGCTTGGCGTGTTCGGATGTTCTTTTTGGCGCGTATCGCACTCGCTGGGTTGTTTTGCCTTTCGTTCAGCGCCAATAGTTTCGCCAAAGACGATGAGTGGCCGAGGTGTCGCGGTGCTAAAGCAGATCCTCAAGACAGCGTCGTGGCGGCTGACCCGCCTAAGGTCTTGAGCCCTGGGCAGGTATCAGCCGAGTTCACCTGCAGTTGGGCGTGCAGCGCGGTCGCAAAATGCCGTCTATGCGAGCCGAAAACGCCTTCCAGCGATCAGCGAACATCTCCGTCATCGCAGGACCATTTAGCTGCGCAACTTACGCTGCGCAGCCTCTATGTCTTCGCGCTCGGCATCCCGTTCCCATCCTCTGGCGATCGCCGACAGCAATGCCGATGTACGCGGCCAAGCAGTGGCAAGGCAGGCGTTTCGCCCGCTTTCTTCAGCGAGCGCACGTTCCTGGTCTCCTCCCTCAAAGACCTGTTTGGCGTGAACGCCGCGCATATTATAGCGCTCAAGTTGAATACCGCGCTCCAGCTCGATGGACTGCGCCCGTTCGATCTCATTCCGAACTGCCCGATGCGGCCATCCGCAGCGGTTCGGAGACGTTGTTGCGCATCCGATCCTTGGCGGGCTTCATCATCAGTACGCTCGAATCTAGATTTCGGAAGCGACAGGGGCGACAAAAGCTTCTCGACGAAGGGCGCGCGGCAGCAACGTTTCAATCCACGCCCCCACGAGAGGGGCGACCAGGGCATCGGCGCGCTGCCTATGCCGCCAGGATTGGTTTCAATCCACGCCCCCGCGAGAGGGGCGCCCCCAAGCATAACCGACTGTGTGAACGAGGGAAATCCACCTGGCGCCGCGAACCTGAGCGCTCAGGGGTCCGGAACCGAATCTGTGCGCTGGAGCCATTGACCAAGCGATTGAAAGAGTTAAAGGTTCGTCTTGCGCGAACAGAAGAGGCGGGGAGCAGTCGCTTCGGGTTCGCGCAGAATAATCATGGGGCAAAAATTGATGATCCAATACAGCTGGGGGCTACGCACCTTTCATCCATTGGTGCGAATCGCTGTCACGCGATCAACGGACCATTGAAATCTTGGCTTGGCTTCGCGCCAATATGCTCGATGCGCCGTTTCCAGTTCGCCCCCAGAAAATAGAACCGTAAACTGTCTCGGGCAGGGTCGATCTCCTTGACGAGCCAATCACGTAGCATGGTCCACATTGCCGGGTCGACTTCGATCTCGAAGACCGAAAACTGCACCCGCTGGCCGTGATCAAGACATTCTTTTGCAACCCTGCGCAGGCGTTTGCGGCCGCCGAGCGATGTGGTCTCCACATCGTAGCTCACGAGAACCAGTATCGACTCAGCCTTTCCAGATCATCGGCGGATAACCATCGAGATCGCCCCGGATAGCCCGCACGAGAAGCTGCGCCTGCAAATGCGGCAGCAGGCCGAGCGGTGCTTTTTCCTTCAGAAAGCGATGCTCGATCTGGTCATGTTTTCGCTCCTGCCACGCAATCAGTACCCGCTTTCTGGCATCATCTGCGAGAAACACGGCGCCATTTTCTATAAACCGGAAATCGGACATCGTCAGCTCGCCGCGATTGAACATCGACAGAGCCAAGCGGTCGGCGAATTGCGGCCGGAACTCTTCCATCAGATCGAGCGCCGAGCTCGGACGTCCAGGCCGTAGCCGATAAAGAAAGCCGACAGCGGGATCTAGCCCGACGGTTTCCAGCGCCGACCTGCAATCGTGGACCAGTAGAGTGTACAGAAACGACAGCAGCGCGTTGGTCGGATCAAGCGGCGGCCGACGTGAGCGGCCCTCAAACCGACTGGCCAGATCGCGTGTCCGCAAAAGATGGGAAAGACCGAAAAATAGACCTGTGCAGCCTCTCCCTCCAAACCCCGCACGGAATCCAGATCTGACGGCCTGAGTGCACGCCGGGCAATATCGGCGAGCCGGTCTATCGCTGTCGCCATAAGTGTGGCGGCGCCTTTGTCCATGTTGCCGCCATGATCGCGCAACGCACGCTGGGCAACCGTTCGCTGGTTCGTCGCCTTGGCGATGACGATTGCGCGGGCGAGCGTGGACGATGCCTCCGGGCTCTCGTGGGCGCGGAACTGATCGCGCCGCAGGAGCACATTGCCCTTCACCGGACCTTCGACGCGCGCGAGAAATCGTCCGTTTGCAGAGAGGTAAGTGATGGTGAGCCCCACTTCGAAGGCAAAACCCATCAACGCTGGCGAAAGTGAGACCCGTCCGAAACAGGCGATTGAACCGATCATGTGGATTGGGACCCGCATCTTTTGGGGGCCATCCACGTCGACAACCACACTGGCTCCATCCTTGTGAACATACGAGCCTTCGCTATTGAGAAGTTCATAAATAGGAGGACATTTTTCTTGACCTGAGGAGCCTCGAATGATTCCATGCTGGCATGAGAAAAGATGACGCGCGGAAGCTTGATCACAAGACGCTGGAGACCATGCGTGAACGCGCCGTAAGGCGCGTTCGAGACGGCGAAAGCCCCGAGGTGGTTGCCCGGATCTTTGGGGTGGGGCGGACCGCCATGTACAGATGGCTGGCGGAATACCGGCGCGGCGGTTGGGGCGCCCTGAAAGCCAAGCCCGTTCCTGGACGTCCGCCGAAACTTGATGGCCGGGCATTGCAGGGGGTTTACGACATGGTGACGCGGAAGAACCCCTTGCAACTGAAGTTTGAGTTTGCGCTGTGGACGCGCGCGATGGTGGCGAAGCTGATCAAGGATAAGTTCGATGTGGTGTTGAGCGCGGCGTCCGTGGGGCGGCTTTTGGCTCAGCTCGGCATCACTCGTCAAAAGCCGTTGCACCGGGCATGGGAACGTGACGAAGCCCTCGTGCAGCAGTGGCTCAAGAAAGAATACCCGGGAATCAAGAGAATGGCGCAACACATCGTACTAAACTCACTTTCAGTGTGCCAGATATTTCAGTGAGTTGAGTTGGAGTTTCGGGGACAGGAGTTGGGTGAGGAAAGCGCTTATTTGGGGAGGATTTGCGGCGGCGAAGATTTTCCGCAACGCGGATAGGCCGAGGGCAAACAGCGACCACGCCCGGCGGCCGTGTTTTTTGATGGGGATTGACCGCCGCCGCGCCGCCGCCACACCTGTTTTAACGGAAAGTGCCACGGCCAAAGCCAGCAACGCCAAGAGGGTGGACAGCTTATCGGCGTTGGTCAGATGCGTGTCCTCCAGATTGAAGCCCTTGGTTTTCAGGTTGCCAAACATGGTTTCGATGGTCCATCGCTGGCGATAGCGGGCCAGCGCATGATGCGGCTTGCTGGAACAGGCCAGCGCCAAAAGTTCGCCCGAGGCGATCCGCATGATCGCGAGCCGTATGGGTGGCGACGGCGCCTGCCCGTTTTGCCCAAGCCGGCAAGCGCCCTTGAGGATCGTTTTCTGGCCTTTGTTCAGATGCCGCGCAATGTTGGCGATCGTCCATGTCTCGTAGCCCTCGCGCACGACATGTTGGTTCTCGCGCAGCCGCAGAATGAACGGGATCTTCGCCTCATGCAGGTAAGCCATCCATACGTCGCCAATGAACTCGCGGTCGCCCATGAGCGAGGCGATCTTCAGGTCTGGAAACACAGCACGCAGACGATCCAGAAGACCGGTTCTCTCAAGTGTGTTCGAGTTCCCCGCCTTTGGCAGCAGCGTCCATATCAGAGGTATCCCCATGCCGTTCCAGATCACCGAAACCATCAGGATGT
Organism: uncultured Alphaproteobacteria bacterium; assembly: GCA_963706215.1. GTDB lineage: Bacteria > Pseudomonadota > Alphaproteobacteria > Rhizobiales > Beijerinckiaceae > Methylocapsa. The sequence goes on from OY970154.1 coordinate 4,014,370, forward strand.
TGATCGTCGTTTTACCGAACTCCCAGTTGGTCCGATCCACGGCCAGAACCCAAGGCTTGCCGGAAAGTCCCAAAAGATCGACGACCACGCACGCGGCCGCCGCGCCGTCCAGTTTGACATGCTGGAAAAATCGATAGAACCGCCGCCGCACGGAATCTGTTTGCGCCGGGCTCGCGACATACGCCGCCAACCGCCACAGGCAGATCGTGCCTTGCTGCATGATCAATAGCGCCAGCCACGCCAGCGTCTCACGCCTTGTGTCCGACAATTTGATGTGATTTTCTACGGCCTTGGATAGGGCATTCGAGAATAATGGTTGCATCTAGGCGATCCTTCTCTTGCCGAAAAGAATCGCCTTTATGAATCATCTCAATGCCTTATCCAACCGCGTCTAGTACCGGGAGCGCAACAACAAGGAGCTGACATCTATTTTGGCGATGCCGCCCACATCCGTTCCGGTCACCCTGCCGGGCGCACCTGGGGTAAAAAAGGCGAACCGCCCATTGTCGAGGCCACGGGCGCTCGCCATGGCGTGAGTCTGCTTTCAGCGATCTCCTCGCGCGGCCACATGCGCTTCATGATCAAGCAACAAGGCGGCGTCAACGCTGCGGTGTTTATCGAGTTCCTAAAGCGATTGATCGTCGGCGCCAAGCACGAGATCTTTTTGATCGTTGATCGCGGACCTGCACACGTCGCGAAGAAAACAAGAACTTTTGTCGAAACCCTGAAGGGAAAGCTGCGGCTGTTTTATCTGCCTCCTTATTCACCCGATCGCAACCCGGATGAGCTGGTGTGGAAGCATCTGAAAGCGGACACCGTCGGCCGCATGGCTGTCACCAGCAGGGACGGCTTCAAGCGCAAGGTTCGATCATCGATGCGCCAACTGCAAAATGACCCCTGGAAAATTATCTCCTTTTTTCAGAAACCTTCGCTCAAATACGCCGCGTGAATGTTCCCATATTTATGAACCGCTTAATAAATATCTTGAGTGATATTCATAATGCACCCTGCTATCGTTGTATTACTATCACGGCCGGGCCGATGGCCCCCATCTTTTTTCTTATCCAACCAACCCGGCCGCAGCCAAATAGGTGGGATCGTTCCAGTCCAGCCCGGTCGTTTTCCGGTAAATATCCAAGTTTTCCAACACCACGAATTGGTCGCCGAAGCGCTTCTTCTCGACGAGCCGAGCCGCGCCGACAACGACTAGGCCCATCCGCGCCTTCCGCGGCACCGGCACGACATAGCCTTGCAGCTTACGGGCGGAGGTGCGCAGCGCGAAGGGCAACTGCCCGATTGCGCGCTTAGCTTTATCGTCCCACGGGACGATCACCGGCAGCATGGTCTCGTCGATCAGCCGAAATAATCCTGCGATCGTTTCGAAGGGGAAGTCGAAGTTGCCTGTCCGCTCGGCGATGAGGTCCAGAATCCTTTTCTCGTCGAGGGCCTTTTCCCCCCTGACCCAATAAAGCTCGTGAAAATAATCCTCGATGGCTGGCGGCCCAAGCGGATCGTCGAACCGGCGAAGCACACTGCGCCCGGCATCGGCCTGGCGGTTCAGCGCCGGTAGTGGTTTGTGGTCGCTCGGCTCGAACACCACGACAAGGCTGTCTTCCACCCGTCGCTTTCCTTCTCGATTACAGCGCCCGGCAGCCTGCGCTATCGAGTCCAGCCCCGCCTCGGCGCGCAGGACCAGCGGGAAATCAACATCGACCCCCGCCTCGATCAAAGACGTGGCCACCAGCCAGCATGGCCTATCATCTTTGAGATCGGCGCGGATTTTGTCCGGGACCACACGTCGATGTTTGGCGCAAAGCGCCGTCGTCAGCAGACGCGCACCAGGTTGCCCTTCGATCGCCGCGAACAATGCCCTCGAGTGTCTGCGCGTGTTGACGATGGTCAGCGCCTGTTCGGCGTCCGCCATGCGGTCAGCAAGGTCGCCATCGGAAAGCTTGCCTGCCGCCTTCTGGACTATTACCCGTTTCAGCGCCGCGAACAGTCCTGGCACGTCCGGGGCGAGTTCGTGCGGAAATCGGAACCCTCCTTTGAACGAATGCTTCGGGTCGTCAGTCTCGGACAAGGCCGGTTGGGTTGCGGTGCAGAGCACCACGGACGAACCATAATTCCTAACCAACTCGTCGAGCGTGGCGACGGAAGGTTTCAAGAGCGGCAACGGTAGCGTCTGCGCCTCGTCGAGCACGATTACCGAGCGGGCGATGTTATGGAGCTTGCGGCAGCGTGATGTCCGATTTGCGAATAGGCTTTCGAAAAACTGCACCGCTGTCGTCACAATGATGCGCGAATCCCAGTTTTCCATGGCGAGATTCAACTTCTTTTCCGGTTCCAGATCACGCGGATCGCGGAGCTTGTCTTCCTCGAAGGTTGAGTGGTGTTCGAGTACCGACCCGCCAAGGACGCCAAAGGCCTCGCGGTAAACTGCGGCGGTTTGTTCGATGATCGACGTGAACGGGATGACGATAATCACCCGGTCGAGATCGTGCCGGATTGCGTGATCGAGCGCGAAGGCGAGCGAAGCAAGCGTCTTGCCGCCACCCGTCGGAACCGTCAGGGTGAACACCCCGCGATCGCGCGCGGCCCCGGCTCTCACATGCGACAGAATTTTGGCACGAAGCTTGTTCAACGGCGTTTGCGGTACGTCCGCAATCTTCGTCATGAGATGCGCGTCTAGAGCGGCGCTCAGCGCAGTAAGAGACGTCTCATCGCCTCGCTCAATCGTCCTTCCTTTGTGCTCGGCATAGAACCGCTCCGTCTCGACATAATCAGCATCGACCAATGTCGAGAAAAGCATTCTGGCCAGGAACGCACATGAGAAGCCGACGCTGTCCTTCGATCGCGGCTTCATCACAGGGAAGGTGAGGGGGCAGCGGACAGGTCAAGGCCATCGGCTTTGGCAGCTGTCAATGCCTTCCCTCCGGCCTCGGCATATTGCGGCAGCCGTTCGGAAAGAGGCGTGGTCCGACCCTGAATGGCCGCCGTCAATGTCCCATCCGCCAGCCCGGCATGATGGCCGGCAACCGCGAAGCCGATCAGCTTGCCGAGCTTGCCATATTGCGCTTCGGCAATGCACGCGCCAGGGGCGGCATGGTCAACCTTATCGGCAGAACCCCTGATCCGCTTCTGAAATTTGTCAGAATATTTTCCGAGATCGTGCAACAGTCCAGCAGTACGACCAAGCTCTCCAGCCCCAAACTTTGCGGCATTCTCGCCAGCCGTGCGTGCCACAGCTTTAAGATGATCGAGCAGCGGTTCCCAGTCAGACTGGTCTTGGCGGTCGGTCGAATGGGCGAAAAATCTAATTTTTCCTAAATGCATGACTACCTCGCAACGCCAGTCTAGTGGTCTGATTCCTTCGGACGATTCCCAAATCGGCCGAAGCAGTTCAAGCTCTCGTTATGAGAGCAGGAATTGTCGTCAACGTCACGCGAGCAGATCGCCTCCGGCTTGAGGCGATCGTTGCGGATCGCAGCGCACCACAGAAGCACGTGTGGCGCGCCAAGGTTATCCTTGCCACCGCCGACGGCTGCGGCACTGCCGAGATCATGCGCCGGTCCGGTAAATCGAAGCCGGTGGTGTGGACCTGGCAGGCGCGGTTCATGGCGGAGGGCGTCGAAGGGCTGTTGCGCGACAAGACGCGCAAGCCTGGTAAGACCCCGCTGCCGCCCAACACCGTTCAGCGGGTGGCCGATTTGGCCTTGGGGCCGCCGCCGGGCGAAAGCACCCACTGGACGGGCCGGGAACTTGCCAAGGCGGCCGGAGTGAGCCTGCGTTCGGTGCAACGCATCCTGGAAGCTCACCAACTCGCGCCGCACCGTATCCGGACGTTCAAACTGTCGAAGGATCCGGAGTTTGTCGAGAAGCTCAGGGACATCGTCGGTCTCTATGTCGATCCTCCCGCCCACGCCGTCGTCCTCTCGGCTGATGAGAAGAGCCAAATCCAGGCGCTCGACCGCACCCAGCCCGGTCTGCCGATGAACAAGGGCCGCGCTGGGACGATGACCCACGACTACAAACGCCATGGCACAACGACGCTGTTTGCCGCCCTCAATGTGTTCGACGGCACCGTCATCGGCCGCAACATGCAGCGCCACCGGCACCAGGAGTTCATCCGCTTTCTCAACACCGCCGAGGCGCAGGTGCCGGTACGAATGGCGATCCACGCCGTCGTCGACAACTACGCGACCCACAAACATCCCAAGGTACAAAAATGGCTGGCCCAGCATCCCCGCTGGACGTTTCACTTCACGCCTACCTCGGCGTCCTGGCTCAACGCCGTCGAAGGCTTCTTCGCCAAACTCACGAGACGGCGCCTCAAGCGTGGAGTGTTCCGGTCGGTTGCCGACCTTCAGGCTGCAATCAACCGGTTCGTCGAAGAAACCAACTCCAATCCCAAACCTTTCGTCTGGACCGCAGACGCCAAACGCGTCCTCGCCACTGTCAAACGTGGGAAAGAAAAGTTAGCGTCGATCCACTAGTGTAGTGTCTCGTGCAAAAGGTTACAATTTATCCTGGCGCGCGAGCGGTGGCATTTTCAGCGCCGCTCTGCCGCGATTGACCTTGAGGATGATGTCGTGCGCGGATTTTGTCCAGACGAAAGGCGTCGGATCGGCATTGTTGTGCTTGATATAGTCGTGGATGGCGGCTTCAAGTTCCGGCACGCTCGTGAAAACACCGCGGCGAATACGCTCCGTGGTGATCTTTCCGAGCCAGCGTTCGACGAGGTTCAACCACGATGACGAGGTTGGAATGAAGTGGAGGTGAAAGCGCGGGTGTTTGGCGAGCCAATCCCTGACTTCCTGTTTTTTATGGGTCGCGTAGTTGTCGGCAATGCCGTGAATGTCGAGTCGTTTGGGCGTGTTGCGGCCGATGGTTTTTAGAAAAGCCAGAAATTCCTGATGCCGATGGCGCTTCATGCACTGACCGATGACTTCGCCTTTCAGGACATCGAGCGCGGCAAACAATGTGGTTGTCCCGTTGCGCTTGTAGTCATGCGTCAGGGTGCCTTGGCGGCCTTTCTTCATCGGCAAGCCAGGCTGGGTGCGGTCAAGTGCCTGGATCTGGCTTTTTTCGTCGATGCAGAACACCAGCGCGTGTTCCGGCGGGTTCATATACAGGCCGATAACATCTTCAAGTTTTTCGATAAAATGCGGATCGTTGGACAGTTTGAACGTCTTGACCAGATGCGGTTTCAGGCCGTGCGCATCCCAAATCCGCTGCACCGAAGCTTTGCTGACACCGCTGATTTTAGCCATCGAGCGGCAGCTCCAGTGCGTCGCGTGCGCGGGCGGGGTCAAGGTTTTTTCAACGACTTCGGTTTCTTTTGTTGGTGGCAAAGGTTTGAAACTGCGTCCCCGGGGACGATCTTGATAAAGCGCGTCAACGCCGCCTTCGGCAAAGCGGTTGCGCCAGCCGATGATGGTTGGACGCGATGTGCCAAGTTCTTTCGCCAGCGCGTTGGTTGATTTTCCTTCGGCCGCGCCCAGAATAATCCGCGCCCGCAAAGCGATGCGCTGCTCCGTCTTGCCGGAACGCGCCAGCCGTGCCAAGGCCGCCTTGTCCGCGGGCGTCATGTCGAGTGCCGGGCTGCCTGTCCACATGCAGCGCAGTATACACGTCCCGGATCACATTGTAAAGCGTTGCGTGAGACTATACACTAGATGCCGTAATGGCCCCGACCCAAGCCAGTGCCTTTCACTCCATCTAAATATGACGGCAACGATGCCATCATCGAGCACGCAGACCCAACAATCCCGGAGACGCGGCTGACAATTGGGCCGCAGATGAAGACCTTGGCGGACAGGGATATCGTCGACGTGTTCAACGGTGTGATGGCTGCGCAGCAACGGCTGCTAGAGGACTGGGATAGAACCGTCACCGAGATTCCGCCCGGCAAGCCACAGATAGAGCACCGCAAAGACTGCGACCAGTGGGCGCCGCGCGGCGAGGTGCTGCGCTGCATTGCCGACGACGGCGGCCCGGACGGCGAGGTCACCATTCACATCGACAACGAAGAGCTGTCCTTGGCCGAGTTCGGAAAGCTCCTCCTGAAGGTTCTGAAGGACATCGAACTTCTTGTTATCATCGAGAGCGAGACATTAGGCATTCCGCGTTTTTTCGCTTGTCGGTCCGGACGCCGTGCTGGGAATCGAGAGAAAAATTCCTATGCGGTCGAACTGGCCCGTGCGACCGTATGGATTGGCGAAATCCAATGGATGCTGCGGAAAGGCTTTGATCTTTCCCGCGCGCCCGTTCTCAGCTCGTTGCCGGGGATTATTGAAGGGGACGCGATCCTAAATGAGGATACCGGAGAGGAGCCACACTGGCCGGCTGCTGACGTCATCGTAGGGAATCCGCCCTTCATGGGGTCTAAATTTCACTTACGTCGGCTTGGTACGGGTTACGTGGAAAAAATGCGCGAATGTTATCAAGGCAGGGTGCCGGCCGGGGCGGACCTCGTCTGCTATTGGTTTGAGAAGGCGCGCGCCATGGTCGCAGAGCATCGTGTACGGCGCGTAGGACTGCTTGCGACAAAATCGATCGCAACCGCCGAGCCAAGCCGTCAGGTTCTCGATAGGATCATCGCCGCATGAGAATTTTCGAGGCGCAACATAATTTGCCGTGGGTAATCGAAGGCGCTGCCGTCGCGGTTTCTATCGTCTGTTTTGCGACCGACGACGACGCGAGCGCGGCCACAAGCATGCTTGACGGTCGCCCCGTGCGGGCTATCCGCAGCGATCTTCGCGACGCCGATCTTCCTTTGGATCTAAGAAATTTGCGATTTCTCGCCGAAAATCGCGGGATAGCCTTTCAAGGCGTCGCGCGTGCCGGCGCTTCGAGTCAGAAGATATGTCGATAGCTAATTAAGTTGGCCGGTTTTGGTAGCACATCAAATGTCCGCTTCTTCTGCTTTTGTTCCGCTGTGGGTGGGGTGGGCAAGTCGAAGACTTGTCCATGCCGTCCACAGGCTCGCCGCCGAGCGGATTTAGGCGGCTTTTTGGTATTCCATCACGGCGCCTTTCTGGTCGTAGCGGCCGAGGCAGCGCGGGCCGTGGAAAATGGCGTGGGTTCCGTCATGGTAGTGGCGGACCTTGACCCGCGCCTTGACGAAGTGTGCCCGCAAGGTGCTCGCCGGAATTTGAAGTTTCAGGCGGTTGAACGACACGCAATTGTCGTTGCCGGCCTGACGCTCTTCTTGAACGCAGAGAATCTCCATGAGATCCATGCCTGGGATTGCGACGAAAGCATCGCTCTCCTGCTCCGCCGCGATGGCGAACCGCGCGTTGCGGGCCGGGATATACACATCGCGAAGAAAGACGTTGGCGGCCTCCGTTGTCGTGATCTTCGCCAAGGCCAGTTCTTTCGTTAGCCGGTCTTGCCGCGTGTGGAAAACCCATTCCGAACGACCGCGCGCTTGCGGCGAATAGGCTGCGATATGTTCGACGCCCAGATGATCCAAGGCGCGCCCGACCTGCGTCAGGCACGTCCGATCGACCTTGCCGCCAGCCTCCGGCGTGTGAAAATAATGGCTGCCCCGGTCCGTGTAGAGGCTCAACGGCAGGCCATGCCGTCCAAACACCTCGTTCAGCGCGCGAAATGTCGAAGCCGTGCCTTCCTCCTCAACCAGAAAGGCCGAATAGATTGCGCTGGTCGCGTCATCCATCGTGACGATGAGATCGCACGCCGGCTGGCCGCCGAGCCATTCGTGCCGCGATCCATCCTGAAAATGCTTCGCCGTAAAGCCCGCGTAACGCGTCTTGTAAAGCGCTTCCACCTCGGCCCCGCGGTCGCCCGGAACCCGCTTGCCGGAGGCCTTGCCCAGCCGCCGGTCGAGAAGCCCGGCATCGCCAGCGTCCTCGTGCCGCTGGCGCCAGCGCCGGAACGTCCGCTCACCGGCCCCCAAAAGCTCCGCTGCTTCCAACTGGCTGAACTCCGCCCCCTCGTAACGGCTCAAAATGCTCAAAAACTTGATCATCCGCACACCCTGTCGGGCTTCCCGTCCGGCGCATCCCAACCCCCAAAGGGTGGGAAACTTACCGGACAGATCGTGTGCTACCTAAACTGGACATATCATGTGCTACCGACATTCGAGTCAGAAGATATTGCAAAGCAAGGGGCGGCATGGGATATTGTTGAGAGTTTTTGGACGAACTTGGCGGAGAAGTTGAATGGCGGCGCGCGACGGAAGCCCTGGCATGAACGGAGAGGCAAAACGCCCCGCGTTTTCGCGTCGGCCTTTGGTGTTCGGCTTGTCCCTGCTTGCCGCCGTCGCCTTTTTCGATGCCCTGCCAACCCCGGCGCAATCCTTCAATTTATTACCTTCCCTCAACCTCAATCTAGGTGGCGGCGGCCATTATCGTCACTACCACCGGTATCACAGGCACTACGGCGGCTATCACAGGCATTACGGCCGCTATCACCGGCGGCATTATTCTTATCGGTATGGCCATCGCCATCACGGCGGCGGCCATCGGCATCACGGCGGCGGACACCATGGGGGCGGCGGCGGCGGTGGCGGCCATGCGCCCATCGCGCCCCTCTAAAAACCCTGCGGCCGAACGGCCTTTCGGCCAATCCGTCGTAACGGGCTAAGAAAGCGCCCTGTTCAATCGCCGACTCTCTCGCCGATGTCCTCAAGGCATTGCTTGCCGAGATCATAGTGCGCATCCCAGGCGCGTTGGCACCAGTACCTGGCGTCCCGTTTGCGCAATCCCGCCTCATTATACCGGGACATCTCGCCGAGATTATACATCGCTTCGCCGTTCCCGGCAGCCGCGGCGTGCTCGAACCATTTGCGGGCGCGTTTCGCATCCTTGCCAATTCCCGCGCCTACGTAATACATCTCGCCTAGCTTCGTCATGGCCGGAGCGTAGCCTCCATCCGCCGCGCGATAGATAAGCTCGTTCGCCCTTGCGGGGTCTTGAGGAAAGCCGGAGTCGCCATGCAGATATTTAAGCCCCTCGTCGTAGGCGCGGGCTGGATCGTTGGCCGCATCCAATGCCGGTTTGTTCCCTTCTTGATTATTGGACGCTCCCGTTTGTGGCGGACGATTTTGCTCGACCGCTTTGCTTTGCTGCTCTTGGATCCGATTAGGGATGTCTGACGGCAACGTGCCGTTACGAGGTGGTGCCGGCGGCCCCTTGTCCGGCGTGACCTCCGCCGGCGCCGACCGTAATTGCTGACCGGTTGGACCATTGTCCATAGGCGGGGACGTCGCTGCCCCCTCTTGGCCATCCGGGAGGTGATTTAGGGACTGCGATGGGCCGGGCTTGGAATTGCCGGTGATAGGGCCAGGTTCCGGACGCAACAAAACCGCGGCGACGATCGCCATCGCCAATACCCCAACCGAAACGCCTTGAACGGCGGGATGAAGCCCTCTGAACTGGCGCGCGATCGCCGCCGCCCGGCTTCGCATCAAAGCAACCGCGGCAGTGTGGAATGGTGCGCGTTTCGGCGGTTCACGCGCGGCCGCCTGCCCTTGGCTGGAGCGGATATAAGCGTGGATGATCCCGGTCGCGTCGCCGCGCAATGCGGTGGCGCCGATCGCGTCGCTGAAGGAGCGCATCGAAGGAAAACGTTGCTCGGGCCGCTTGGACAAAGCGGTCATGATGGCGGATTCGAGCGGCGGATCGACACCCGCGATACGTGGAATGAGCGGCGGCGGCGGCGTGCCGAGATGCGCCTTGGTCAGCTCGTAATCGGTCGCACCCTTGAATGGAGGCGCGCCAGCCAAAAGCTCATAGAGCACGATTGCCAGCGAATAGATATCGCTGCGCTCGTCGCCCTCCAGACCGCGGCATTGTTCGGGCGACATATAGATAGGAGTTCCGACCGCGCTGCCCGCGCGGGTCATGCGATCGCTCCCGCGCACCCGCGCGATACCGAAATCCATGATCTTGACGCGGCCTGACTCGGTTATCATCAAATTCGAAGGCTTGATGTCGCGATGGATTACGCCCTGCTCGTGGGCATAGGATAATCCGTCGGCAGCCTGGGCGACAATGGCGAGACTCTCCCGTATCCAGAGCTTATAGCGCCGATCCTCAATGAGTTGCTCGACGGTTCGGCCGCGGACGAGCTCCATGATCATGCAGACGTGATCGTCCTCTTGCGGCAGTGCATAGAGAGTCGCGATATTGGGATGGTTGAGACTGCCCAGACTCTTCGCTTCGGCGAGGAAACGATCGACATAGCTTGGGTCGCTCGCGAGCTCCGGGCGGAGGAATTTGATCGCCACTTCGCGGCCGACTTTTGTGTCGATTCCCGCGTACACTTCGCCGGCGCCACCGGTGGCGAGCCGCTCGGTAATCTGGTATTGGCCTATCGTCCGGGGCGGGCTCATGGCGGATCCTTCGGCAATGCGATCGTCCGTGTCGCGGCGGCCTCCGGTGCCTCCAAGCCAGCGATGTCGATAGGGCGCGTGGCCGTCTGCGGCTCGGCCCGGGGGCCGGCAGGCGGGCGCACGGCAAATATGCCGACCGACACATTGTCGTATCCGCCCGCTTCGAGCGCCGCGCCGACAAGATTTTGACAAGCTTCCTGCGGCGCCGCTCGCGCGGTGATCTCCGCTATGGCCGCATCGTCCACCATGTTCCAGAGTCCGTCCGAACAAAGAACGAGAGTGTCGCCATCGAGCAGGGGAACCCCTTTTTCCCAGACGGCTGGAACAACGTCCGCACCCGTGCCAAGCGCCTGCAAGACGACATTCCCGCCTCCGCTGGTCTTGGATTCGTCCCCGGTCATCAGGCCCTCGCGGATCATTTGCGCATGGAGAGACTGGTCGTCGCTCAGTTGAGTCAATTTGCCGCCGCGCAAAAGATAAGCGCGGCTATCGCCGACGTGGCCAAGCCAAACCTGCCCATCATGAATGGCGAGCGCCGTGCACGTCGTGCCCATGCCCCTGCAATCGGGGTGATTGTTGCCGTGTTCGAGGATGGCGCGATTGGCGGTCTCGAACGCGATCATCAGAGACGCCGGAACCGGTTCCTGAAGCGAAAAATAAACCCGCCGCACGGCCTCGACCGCGAGCGCGCTCGCGACCTCGCCCGCCGCGTGCCCTCCCATTCCGTCGGCGACGAGCAGCAAACACCCCCGGCTGGCGTCGGGATCGTTCCTGGACGGAATGACGAAGGCGACGGAATCCTCGTTTGAATTCCGGACACGGCCGACATCCGTCAGCATCGCGCCGACGATCTCGAACCCAAGGGCATCTCCGGACGCGAGCGCCATGACTGGGCGCCTTCCTCGTTAAGGTTGCTGCGCCCGGAACAGGTCCCGGCCATATTTGATCGGGATAGCTCCAGATGTGTTCGCGCCGCCGCTACTTATGCCATAGGTAAAAAGGCCGATGACTTTCCCCGCTCTGTCAAAAACGGGACCGCCGCTGTTGCCGGCGCCGGTCGAATTAATGCTCATTTGGATGACATCGCCCATCTCGCCCCCCACGGTGACCCCGTTCTCGGTCTTGGCACCAGGACTTACTAACGCGACAATTCCCTCACTCACGAAGGGAATTGGCACGACATCCGTATTTTGCCTAACCTGGCCATTTTCGATGGTGGTACTCGTTACTTTCGTCTCCCTGGCCACCGATGGATATCCGAGGGCGATCACGGGTTCGCCGACGGTCACGGTGTCATTGCCGGCTATGTCCAGTTTCTTGAGTTGTTGTGGCGTGTCGACCTTGATGAGAGCCGCGTCGCTGTCCTCGGAAACACGCTCAAGGATTGCGTTGGCACTTATGCGGCTGTTCGCGAAGCGGACTTCGAGCTTATCGTTTCGCCCGAAAAACGTCTTAGTGTCCCCTGAGCGCAAGTCGGGGGTGTTACCAGGGCCACCAACATGAGCGAAGCCCCTCAAAAAGACATAGCCCCCCGACGATGGAACCCAATCCTTCAGGTAAGCGAACTCTCGATCGCTTAGGTCGATCCGGGTCGGCGTTCTCAACCTGCGATCCTTGGCGCGAGGGCCGCCATTATATTCGTACAGCCAACCGTACCCGTAACGGGAGTTGGCCGGGTCTGTTTCTCCGAAGGCGAGGTTCCATGCCGCCGCGACATGTTTGTTGGTCAGCATGAAGCCTTGTTCGTCGACCACGAACCCGGTGCCCGAGGCCTCACCACCAATTGGGATATTGGTCCGGTCGTCGTCTTCCAGCGTGAGCCAACGGACGATGCCCATGTCACCCGGCAATCGCACATAGGCCGGGTATAAGAGGCTCTCCTTGTTCTTTCCTTTACCGATGTCAGCTATCATCGTCTGATGGAAGACCGGCTTGCCGGTTTTTTGGTCATAAAGACGCCATGCCCGGTCGATCTTGGCCGTGGCGTTGCCGAATCGCTCGAAGATGCCCTGCGCGCTCAACGGGCGGTCTTCCTCCGTCTTCCTGCGGTCTTCCGCGGCCTTCCTCACGAGATCGGCCTGCTGTTCGGTCACTTTCAACTCGATGCTGATCACTTTCGACGCGATGCTGGCTTGTCCTTCGGCGATCTCGTTCCTCATTTCCGCTTGCTCAGCTGTCTTGTCGTGAACCTGCTTCCAGTAAATGGCGCCGCCGCCCAACGCCACGAAAGCGGCAAATCCCGCGAGCGAGGCAATCCAAACGCGGCTCGTCGCCCGGCGCTCTTCGCCGAGCAGGTGGATCACGGTTTCCTTGCCAACGCCCCCCTTCGGCGATTGCTCGAACTTCCGAATGCTCATCTCGCTCGCTAAACCGGCGTCCCGAGCCGCGATCCCGGCGGACTCGATGACGCGCGTCGCCGTGGCGTCGCTAATATCAATGACCCGCGTGCGCGCCACCAAATAGGCCGGCCGGGGTTGCACATCGAAAACGAACTTCAGCCCGTTCTTGCCCAGTCCGATCGAATCCTCGGGCAGGAGCTCCTCCTCCTCCTTGATCTGTCTGCCATTGAGAAAAGTCCCGTTGTTGCTGCCGAGATCGGCAAGACGGAACGAGATTTGATCGCCGCGAACCACGCGGATCACGGCATGACGGCGGCTGACAATATCGTCGCGCGACAAGTCGAACGCTATATTCGACCTGGGATCGCGGCCTATGGTTATTTCGTTCACACCGGCAAAAGAAATATGTTCGATCTGATTGGCCTTGGAGCCGGAAAGATGACGGATGACGATTTGTTCCGCACCGTCGCCCGTCTTCGGCGATTGCTCGAACTTCCGAATGCTCATCTCGCTCGCTAAACCGGCGTCCCGCGCCGCGATCCCGGCGGACTCGATGACGCGCGTCGCCGTGGCGTCGCTAATATCGATGACCCGCGTGCGCGCCACCAAATAGGCCGGCCGGGGTTGCACATCGAAAACGAACTTCAGCCCGTTCTTGCCCAGTCCGATCGAATCCTCGGGCAGGAGCTCCTCCTCCCCCTTGATCTGTTTGCCATTGAGAAAAGTCCCGTTGTTGCTGCCGAGATCGGCAAGACGGAACGAGATTTGATCGCCGCGAACCACGCGGATCACGGCATGACGGCGGCTGACAATATCGTCGCGCGACAAGTCGAACGCTATATTCGACCTGGGATCGCGGCCTATGGTTATTTCGTTCAAACCGGCAAAAGAAATACGTTCGATCTGATTGGCCTTGGAGCCGGAAAAATGACGGATGACGATTTGTTCCATACCGTTATTGCTCATGGCGCTGTTTCTCCCACACCCAGCAAAATCTACTTGAAAATGTTGCTTCGAATATCGTCGCGCCTGACCGCGCAACACTCTTTAAGCGTATTTTTAACACCTTTTTGCCACTTTAGCCAGACCCTTGTGTTGCCGAGGGCGTGCATCTCGTTCGCCGAACCGGACAACAAAGGCGCGGCGGGCAAAGCTTCCCGAGAAGCCGCCCGGTCAGGTCATTGACCTCGCCGGATGATGCGGTAACTTCGTCACGCTGGAGATACCGTCAAAACGTTCGGTGTTTCCCCGGCGTTGTCACGTTGTTGAAAGATTGATGCGGGTTCGTCGGGTTTCACACCTGAAATCATGCAGCGGCGACGACTTCGCGCCACGCCTGCATGGCTGAGGCCCTGAAGGCTCGGTGCGTTCTTGCTGATGTCAGAGGCATTGGACGTTGAAAGTGTTGTAGGTGGCTGCGTGGGTTGAGAGAAATCTTTGCGCGGATCCCACGCTCTTGAACCCTTGCATCTTCCTCTCCCTTCGCCGGGTTGGCTGATGCGAATTCTCCGCTCGATTGTTGCGCCATCGGCCACGCTCGTGGCGTTTTGCAATTCCAAGATGACTGGCTGCGGCGGCATAAGATCTCAGCTCATCTGTGACGAGCTTGTCGGGGACAAAGCCATATTTCCTCAGCAGTTTGCGCATCAATTTAAGCGCCGCCTGTTTGTTCCTCCTAGCTAGTCTGGACCAGCACGTCGAGGACCTCGGCGTCGACGGCGCCAGAGGTGACCATCCGGCCATCGATTTTCAGATAGACTTCGTCCAGATGCCAGGTCGTGTGGGGTTTGGGTCGGCGTTTAGCTCGGTGTCCGTTCCCAGCCGCAGGCTTCGGTGAGTTGCCGGGCAATCCATTCGGCGGTCGGGTGTGCCGTCACTCCCAGCCATAAGATTTGGCGTCGGCCGTGCCGCAGAATCAGCAAGCCATATAGCATTCGAAAGGAGAGTGTCGGAACAACAAACAGGTCAATCGATGCAATCCCATCGGCGTGGTTGCGGAGGAACGTCTTCCAGCCTTGAGATGGGGGTCTCCTGTGCCTTGCCATGTATTTGGCGACAGAGGTTTGACCAACGTCGATGCCAAGCTTGAGGAGTTCGCCATGGATCCGGGGAGCGCCCCACAGCGGGTTGGCCAGGCTCATGGCGCGGATCAGCTGGCGAATTTCGAGCAGTACCTTCGGTCTGCCGCCGCGAGATCGCTACTTCCATCGCCAGAAGGAACGAAAACCAGCACGATGCCAACGGATAACCGTCTCCGGTTTTACGATCATCATGGCATTCACAACGCGCGGTGCAATCCGATAGAGGCCGGCAAAAACCAGACGATCGAAATGGCTGAAAGCGACCCGCTTTGGCGATTTTCTTCGCAGCACATTGAGCTGATGGCGCAGCGTCAGGATCTCCACCTCGAGCGAAGCTCTTGATCGGAGCAGCCCGATGACTGCCCACCAGATCAGTTTGAGCACGTCTCCCATGGGTGGGAGCATCGCCTGATTCGCGGCTATACGCCAGTCGAATCGAGTTTACGGTAGAGACACCGGTCGATCTAGTGGATCGACTTTAACTTTTCTTTCCCACGTTTGACAGCAGCGAGGACGCGTTTGGCGTCAGCGGTCCAGACGAAAGGTTTGGGATTGGAGTTGGTTTCTTCGACGAACCGGTTGATTGCAGCCCGAAGGTCGGCAACCGACCGGAACACTCCACGCTTGAGGCGCCGTCTCGTGAGTTTGGCGAGGAAGCCTTCGACGGCGTTGAGCCAGGACGCCGAGGTAGGCGTGAAGTGAAACGTCCAGCGGGGATGCTGGGCCAGCCATTTTTGTACCTTGGGATGTTTGTGGGTCGCGTAGTTGTCGACGACGGCGTGGATCGCCATTCGTACCGGCACCTGCGCCTCGGCGGTGTTGAGAAAGCGGATGAACTCCTGGTGCCGGTGGCGCTGCATGTTGCGGCCGATGACGGTGCCGTCGAACACATTGAGGGCGGCAAACAGCGTCGTTGTGCCATGGCGTTTGTAGTCGTGGGTCATCGTCCCAGCGCGGCCCTTGTTCATCGGCAGACCGGGCTGGGTGCGGTCGAGCGCCTGGATTTGGCTCTTCTCATCAGCCGAGAGGACGACGGCGTGGGCGGGAGGATCGACATAGAGACCGACGATGTCCCTGAGCTTCTCGACAAACTCCGGATCCTTCGACAGTTTGAACGTCCGGATACGGTGCGGCGCGAGTTGGTGAGCTTCCAGGATGCGTTGCACCGAACGCAGGCTCACTCCGGCCGCCTTGGCAAGTTCCCGGCCCGTCCAGTGGGTGCTTTCGCCCGGCGGCGGCCCCAAGGCCAAATCGGCCACCCGCTGAACGGTGTTGGGCGGCAGCGGGGTCTTACCAGGCTTGCGCGTCTTGTCGCGCAACAGCCCTTCGACGCCCTCCGCCATGAACCGCGCCTGCCAGGTCCACACCACCGGCTTCGATTTACCGGACCGGCGCATGATCTCGGCAGTGCCGCAGCCGTCGGCGGTGGCAAGGATAACCTTGGCGCGCCACACGTGCTTCTGTGGTGCGCTGCGATCCGCAACGATCGCCTCAAGCCGGAGGCGATCTGCTCGCGTGACGTTGACGACAATTCCTGCTCTCATAACGAGAGCTTGAACTGCTTCGGCCGATTTGGGAATCGTCCGAAGGAATCAGACCACTAGTGCGATTTCGTGGGGACGGATAATGGTCGGGTTACTCGCTTGATGCGGTCTTATTAGACATGGGCGTGTCGAATACGGATCTGCAAGCCTGGCTCAGGCTGGCCTTGTTGGCCTTCATGCACGAGATGATGAGCCCGAACATTGGGGATTTCCAAGCTGCACAGCCGGAACACATCGGGGGTCAAGCGAGACGCTGCTCGGCGGTCCCCAGCGCGAAGCTCGCGGTTGCGTAGGACGGCAGCGCAATCCCGACGACCATGGGGACCGCGGCGCGCAGAATGGTACGGAATTCGGCCTGATTCGCTTTCATGACGCTCTCCCACACTGGAACTTTGGTGACTATCGGGATGACTGGCGGTTCCAATGTCTGCGCATTGTTGGCACCAAAGCTCACCCGCGACTGTGCCGCAGGTCACACAACATTGGCAATCGGAGGTTGCCCGCGGCTGGCGAATAGACTTTTAAGTGGCGGGATTATCGAGAACGGGCCAATTCGGTCGCCGTCGACCTGAGAAGGGTTGGTCGCATCCGTCGGGAAGTCTCGGTCGGCGACGGCGGCGGCGGCACGATTAGGATGGGCTTCCGAGGTACAAACGGGATGATCTCGGCAGGGCCGCCCCGACTTGACTTCAGCTGGTGGGACACCCCAAACTATGCTAATGCTCAAGCCCAGGCGCCACCAACGGTCAAATTTGGCATGTGACAATGGCATAACACGAACATGCGCGTAGTCCTTGTCCTTCTTATTTTGAGCGTTATTGTGGGGCCAGCCGATCGCCATGCTTCCGCGCAGCAGGCGGATGGAGGAAGTTCGGGCTCGCGGGTGGCTTTGGTCATCGGCAACGCCAGTTATCCCAACGCCGACCCCCAATTGACGCAACCCATCGGCAACGCCCGCGCCTTGGGCGAAGAACTAACGCGCGACGGGTTCCAGGTCGACGTAGGCGAAAACCTTACCAAAGAGGCGATGCAACGCGCCTTCGGTCGTCTATACGACAGGATTAAGCCGGGCACGGTCGCCCTGATCTTTTTCAGCGGCTTCGGAATTCAGTCGAACAGACAGAGCTACATGATCCCGGTCGACGGGCAGATCTACAAACAAGACGACGTGCGGCATGACGGAATTAGTGTGGACAATGTTTTGTCCGAGATGAACAACCGAGGCGCCAGCGTCAAGATCGCCATTCTCGACGCTTCGCGGCGCAATCGATTTGAGGGCAATTTCCGTGCAGCTCCCCTTGGGCTCGCCCTTCCGGCGAACCCCCCGAGCGGAACGTTGGTCGTGTACTCCGCGGCGTCGGGCAGCGTGGTGCGCGACGAAGCGAATGACCGCAGCCTGTTTGTGCGTGAGTTACTTAAGGAAATGCGTGCGCCGGGAGTGCCGGCCGAAGAAGTTTTCAACCGCACGCGCATGGGCGTCTTGCGAGCAACCCAGGGCGAGCAGAATCCCTCGAATTATTCCTCGCTGAACGAGGATTTTACCTTCGGCCCGCAGGTTCCGGAGGTCAAAAACCCGAACACGCCAACGACGCCGAGCGATCCGACAGCCGAAGCGCGGCATGACTACGAGCTTGCGGAGCAAGTTGGAACGAGAAACGCCTGGAAGGATTTCCTCATCAAACATCCGAAGGGATTTTATCCGGGCCTCGCGCGGGAACAATTGGCAAAACTCGACGTCCCGGCGAGTCCAACGAGCCCGTCAATTCCGACGCCGCCGGTGGCGGACGTCAAGGACCTCGATAATCCGAGTGACGCCGCCGCTTTCTATAGGCGCGGGCAACTTTATGCCAAGAACGCTGATTATTCCCACGCCATAAAGGATTTCGACGAGGCGCTTCGGCTACACCCCAAGGATGCCGAGGCGCTGAACAACCGCTGCTGGGCACGCGCAATGGTCGGCGATTTCCAGACAGCGCTGAAAGACTGCAACGAGGCGCTGCAGCTTTTGCCCCGTTACGCCGATGCCTTGGACAGCCGCGGCCTTGTCAAACTGAAAATTGGCCTGCCTTCGAGCGCAATCGCCGACTATGACGCGGCGCTGCAAATCAAGCAACAAGCATCATCCCTGTATGGGCGTGGCATAGCCAAGAAGCAGACCGGTGATACCGCCGAAGGGGACAGCGATATTGCCGCGGCGAAAGCTCTCGATCCGGAAATTGCCGCGAAGTTCGACAGGGAGGGCATCCGCTAGGAGCAAGCGTCAGCAATCCGCGGACTTTCCGCACATGATGCAAATGAAACTGGGAGACCAGCCATGTCAGTGGATCTTGCCAAATTAAAGCGCGCTCTTGCCTGTTCGTTGCTTGCCACGGGATTGGCTCTGGCCACAGGCATCGGATCGGCGCTCACGGCCGAGCAGCCTTCGGTCGATCAAATCATCAAGGCGTTGACACCCAATCTGACCCGCAGCCTCACAATATCGCCTGCCGAGTCTGCGCGGAACGGAGACGAAACGCAGTTCCTCGACACCTTGAGGAACAGAACGACACGTTCGCTTACGCTCAATGAGCGCGAGAAGATAGCAACGATTGTCCGGGACAAGCCGAGCATCGCTATCGAAATAAACTTCGAATTCAACTCGGCCACGCTCGCGCCATCGGCGATGTCCACGGCCAGGACCCTCGGCGAGGCGCTTTCGAGTGCGGACTTGAAGGGCAGCACCTTTATCGTCGAAGGTCACACGGATGCCAAGGGTGGCGAGACGTTCAATCAGAGGCCGCTCGGAGCGGCGCGCGGAGGCCATCAATCGCTTCCTCGTGGAGCATTATGGGATACGGGCCGCAAATTTGGTGGCCGTCCGCTACGGCAAGACCAAGCTCAAGAACAAAGACAATCCTTTTGGAGCAGAAAACCGCCGCGTCCGGGTCGTCAACATGGTGAATAATATGGCGAATAAATAGGAGTCGAGAGCGAGCGTTAGCAAGCGAAGCACCTCCCGGGAGAGGAACTCGTCCGCGGCTCGCTCACGATCAAATGCGGTTGCCTGCGCGGGTACCGGGGAAATCTCGCCGGCGTTATGGCAACGTGTTTCGGGCTGTGGCATGGTCTTGCGATGAAATCCTCCGTCCTGATTAAGATCGGTGCCGCGACGGCAACTTGTCTGGTCGGGACGAATTTATCCGGGCCTCAGGGCGGAACTGCGTTTGCAGCGCAGCCGAACTCATCGGGCGGCGCCCTGGTGAAGCTCGTTCGCGCCACCAAGGAATGCTTTTCCGACACCATTTATGTCACCGGTATCCTTGTGCCCAGACAACAGGCCGTCGTGACCCTCGGCTTGGGATCCAGGGTCACCGAAGTATTGGCCACGGAAGGCGATCAAGTGAACGTTGGGCAGGTGCTCGCGCGGGCGACAAGGCAGTCCGCAGAGGGCCCGTCCGCATCCGCAAAGCCGACCTCCAACACGATCACGTTGAAGGCTCCCGCCGCTGGCCTCGTGACGCAATCGACGGCAAGCGTCGGGGCGGTGGCGTCGCCGCGCGGCGAGCCGCTGTTCCGCATCATGATCGACAACGAAATCGAACTCGAAGCCGATGTGCCCAGCATCCATGTGCCGAAGCTCAAATCCGGGGAAACGGCGCGGATCAAGCTCGAAGACGGCACCGAACTGATCGGACAGGTCCGCCTGGTGCCGGCCCAAATCGATCGAACCACGCAGCTCGGCCAGGCCCGGCTGTCGGTCGCCCAGGATCCATCGCTTCGGGTCGGAATGTTCACCCGGGCAACGATCGATGCCAGCCAGAGCTGCGGCGTGGCCGTGCCGCGTGACGCGATCTTGCGTCAGACCGAGGGAACAAGCGTGCAGGTGGTGCGCAATCGGACGGTCGAGACGCGGCGGGTTCGGGTCGGGCTCTCGTCCGATACCAGTTTTGAAATCAGCGAAGGGCTCAAGGAGGGCGACGTCGTCGTCGCCAATGCCGGCACTTCGCTGCACGATGGCGATCAGGTGCAACCAATTTTCGCCGACGAACCGGACAACTGAGAACGCGGCGATGGCGCTGAACATTTCGGCTTGGTCGATCCGTCGACCCCTACCCTCGATCGTCATGTCGATCATCCTGTTGGTGCTCGGCTGGACGAGCTTCAGCAGACTGCCGATTACCCGCCTGCCGAACGCCGATATCCCGGTCGTATCCGTGGTCGTGACCCAGTTCGGCGCGGCGCCAGCGGAGCTTGAGGCCCAGGTCACGAAGACGATCGAAGATGGCGTCTCCGGCGTCGAGGGCGTCCGCCACATCACCTCATCGATCACCGACGGGATTTCGGTGACGACGGTCATCTTCAGGCTCGAGACCAATACGGATCGCGCGCTCAACGACGTCAAGGATGCGGTCACCCGCATTCGAGCCAATCTTCCGCGAAATGTCGAGGAACCGCTGATTCAGCGCGTCGACGTGGTTGGCCTGCCCATCGTCACCTATGCCGCCATCGCTCCGGGCAAGACTCCGGAACAGGTGTCCTGGTTCGTGGACGATATCGTCACGCGCTCCCTGCAGGGGGTCCGGGGTGTTGCGCAGGTCGAACGCATCGGTGGCGTAGAACGGGAGATCCTTGTTTCGCTCGACCCGGATCGGCTGCAAGCGGTTGGCTTGACGTCGGCCGACGTGAGCCATCGATTGCGCGGCACCAATGAGGATCTGGCCGGTGGTCGCGCCGAAATCGGCGGGCGCGATCAGGTGATCCGCACGCTCGCCGCGGCGCGGACGCTCAATGAACTGGCTGCGACAACGATCAGCATGCCGATGGGCGGCACGGTTCGTCTCGATGATCTTGGCATCGTGACCGACACGATTGCCGAACGGCGAACCTTCGCCCGGCTCAACGGCGAGCCTGTCGTTGCGTTTGCAATCAAACGCTCGAAGGGGGCAAGCGACGTTGTCGTCGGAGAGGCGGTGCAAAAACGCGTCGACGAACTCAAGCGAGCCCATCCGGACGTCGACCTCAGGCTGATTGACACTTCGGTCGACTTCACTCGGGGCAATTACGAGGCCGCCATCCACACGTTGTTCGAGGGCGCCGCGTTGGCGGTCATCGTCGTATTCCTGTTCTTGCGCGATTTTCGGGCCACGGTTATCGCGGCAATCTCCTTGCCGCTTTCGATATTCCCCGCGTTTTGGGTGATGGATGTTCTAGGCTTTTCGCTTAACCTCGTGAGCTTTCTCGCGATTACGCTTAGCACGGGTATTCTCGTCGATGACGCGATTGTCGAGATCGAGAACATCGTGCGCCACATGCGGATGGGAAAATCGCCCTATCAGGCGTCCCTCGAAGCGGCCGACGAGATTGGCCTCGCGGTCATCGCCATCAGCCTGACGATTGTCGCGATTTTTGCGCCCGCAAGCTTTATGTCCGGCATTGCAGGCCAGTTCTTCAAGCAGTTCGGCATCACCGTCTCGGCGCTGGTATTGTTCTCACTGCTCGCGGCTCGCCTCGTCACTCCGATGCTGGCTGCCTATTTCCTCCGGCCTCATCATCAGGCGGAGAAACCGCCGGGGCGCCTTCTAAGGACTTATGTTCGCCTCGTGACCTGGTCGGTCCGGCACTACTTGGTCACCGTATTCGTCGGATTGCTGCTGTTTGCAACCTCGATTTGGAGCATGCAACTTCTGCCTAAGGGATTCCTGCCGGCGCAGGACACGGCTAGGTCGGTGCTGGCGATCGAACTGCCGCCCGGATCGCAATTGTCCGATACCGAAAAAGCGACGGAGGGAATCGTCACTCGCTTGCGCAATCGACCGGAAGTAAAAAGCGTATTTGTCGACGGCGGAAGGATACCGAAGAGAGCAAATGAGGTCCGCACGGCCGGGCTGATCATCAATTACACACCGAAATCCGAGCGAGCGATCACCCAGGGTGAACTGGAATTGGCCATTGGCCGCGAGCTCGATGACATTCCAGACATTCGGTACTGGTTTTCCGACGAGAACGGGCTCCGCGCGATTTCGCTGGTCGTGACCGGCGAGGACAGCATGACTGTCGGGAATGTCGCCAGCGAGCTTGCGAACGAGATGAAGCGAATACCGCTGGTCGCCAACGTCACTTCGGAAATCTCGCTTGACCGGCCGGAGCTTCGCATCCGTCCGCGAACGGACTTGTCAGTCCGTCTCGGTGTGTCGACCGAGAGCTTGGCCGAGACAATCCGGGTGGCAACGATCGGTGACGTCGGCCCGGCACTTGCCAGGTTCGATGCGGGCGATCGCCTGGTCCCCATTCGCGTACAGCTCGAGGCCAGCGCTCGGGCCGACCAACAGGTGATCGAGCAGTTGCGGGTGCCCATGGGTCGCGGAGGCGGCGTTCCCCTCGCAACGATCGCCGATATCCAATTTTATCAGGGACCGACCAGCATCAATCGTTACGATCGAGAGCGTGAGGCAACGGTCGCGGCGGATCTCGCAGGCATCTCCGCGCTCGGCGACGCGATGCGGGATATCAATGCGCTGCCCGTGATGAAGAACCATCCCAAGGAGATCAGCGTCAATCCGTCGGGCGACGCGGAAAGCCTGAATGAGCTCGCCGATGGCTTTGCCGACGCAATGCGCGGCGGGCTGATGATGGTCTATGCGGTGCTTGTCCTTCTATTCGGAAGTTTCCTGCAACCAATCACAATCTTGTTTTCGCTGCCGCTCTCGATCGGTGGGGCGATCGTTGCGCTCCTGCTCACGGGCAAGCAACTCACCATACCGGTCTACATCGGGATCCTGATGCTGATGGGCATCGTCACGAAAAATGCGATCATGCTGGTCGACTTTGCAATTGAATCGATCCACCATGGCATGGATCGCGACATCGCCATCATCGATGCCGGCCAGAAGCGGGCGCGACCGATCATCATGACGACGGTTGCCATGGTCGCCGGCATGGTCCCGAGCGCCCTCGCATTTGGCGCTGGAGGCGAATTCCGATCGCCCATGGCGATCGCCGTGATCGGCGGACTGGTCGTTTCGACCGTGCTGTCGCTTGTCTTCGTTCCGGCCGTGTTTTCGCTGATGGACGATATTGCGCGCTTCGCGTCGCGGCTCGGGAAGCGCTTCGTCAGCTCGGGGCATGGGATCGAGCAATCGAAAGGCGCACCCACATATCCTGCCGCCGACTAGGGTGGAATTCAGCCCTCGCGCGCCTCGGCCCTGAGCCGGTTGGCATTCAACAGCAAAATACGTCCGCGACGTATTTCGAGAATTCCTTGCTGCCGCCATTGCTGCAATTGGCGGTTTACGCTTTCGCGCGCCGCCCCCACATAGATTCCCAGCTGTTCCTGGGAAATGTAAGCTTCCGATCCGAAATCGGTGGCGAGTGCACAGAGTCGCCGCGCTAGCCGGACCTGGAGGGGCAACAAGACGGATTCTTCGAAGCGGTCGCTGGTCCACCTGATCCGCTGGCAGAGCAGCGCGATGAGTTTCACCGCGACCCGCGGCTCGCTCTCGAGAAAGTTCAGGAAATTGTTCCGACGGACAACGAAAAGTTCGCTGGGTTCGCCGGCAATCGCATCAGCGGTGCGGGTTTGACCATAGAGCACCGCAATTTCTCCGAACAGATCACCGGCACCGAGAAAATTCAGCGCCAACCGCCCACCGTTGGCCGAGCCGGTCTCGATGCGAATCTTTCCTCGTCGAATTCCGAACAAAGCGTCCCCCCTGTCGCCGTTCTGGAACAGTATCTCGCCGGCGGCGAGATACTGAGTGTGGCACAATGCGGTAATCTTGTTAATCGAATCGGCGCCCAAGCCGGAGAAAAGGGGATTCAACCCGAGGAGCACCCCAAATTCAGACTGCTTGGTCATCGCCATGATCCACGGGGAATTCACGCGGGGGACAGCAAAAGACATATCGACAAATTGCGGCGCTCGTCGAATAATTGCTCGATCACACCAGCCGGATTTGAGTTTACGAGAAAGGTCGGATGACAACCGCGGCCACGTCTCCCGGCGAGGCAGGATGTGCGATGCGGCGCATCGCTGTCGCTCCCGCCGATATTCATTAGCATGGGAAATCGACATGAAGACATTGAAGATCGCGACCATAGGTATTGTCGTTGTTTTGGTGACAGCTTTGCTTGCCCTGGTGCTGGGAGTTCCCGCCGGTCTCGTGGTGGGTGCGCTACAAAACAGAGTTGAAGCCGATACCGGATATCGATTGCGGATCGGCGGCAATTCGACGCTGGCGTTCTGGCCGTCACCGACCTTGACAGTTCGCGACATTGGCCTGTTCGACGCAAACGACGCAGATCCGCTGGGCAAGCTCACCGCCGAAAGCATGCGCTTCTCAATTGCGTTTTCGAGCCTGTTCGCAGGCTATCCGCGGATCAGCGAGATCGCCATTGCGCGCCCAGTTCTGCGCGTTCCGCTCGTGCGCCAGCGATCGAGCCCCACGGGAAACGCATCGGTGCGATCGGGGAGCGACTCCTCCGTCTCCGCGAAGAACTTTTCAGTCGACCGGGTAACCGTGGAAGACGGCACCGTCGTGCTCTCCAGCGCAAGGGACCACTTCGAGAGTCGAATCAACGGGATCGCTCTGACGGCTTGGCTGTCCGGGCGGGATGGCCCGCCCGGCATCAAGGCGCTAGGACAGTGGGGTGATCAAACACTTCGGATTCAAGTCAAAGCGGATGGACCGGCCAACTCCTGGAAGGGAAAGGCTGTCCCGGTCCAATTGGTTTTCGAGGCCCCCGGTTTGCTGCAAGATCCGCTCTGCGGCGCGGCCGGCATCAAGGTGGCCGGCTCGACGCTGACGATCAACGGACTGAAAGGAATGATCGGCCAAAGCACATTCAATGGTTGGGCCTCGGTCGAATTCGCCGGCAAACCAGTGGTAAAGGCGGACCTGGACTTCCAGCGTCTAACGCTGGGGCTTGCGCCTGGCAAAGCATCAGATGCCGGCGCTACCGGATTTGGATTTGGCGGCACCGGACCTCACTCGGATTGGAACCAGCCGTGGAGCGATCGAGAGGTCAACATCGACGCATTGAATTACTTCGATGCGGACGTGCAAATCTCGGCCGCTGAATTTAGAGTCGACAAGTTCCGCTTCGCACCTATGTCGGTTCGGGGGACGGTCGCCGGCGGGGTACTGAAAGCTGAGTTTCCGCATATCGGGCTCTATGGCGGCCAAGGCGACGGTGTACTGCTCGTCGATACCTCCGATGCGACGCCAAATCAGGCTATGCAAATCAACCTGAGGGGACTGCGTGCGCTGCCGTTGCTGATCGACGTGGCTAATTTCGATGCCCTCGACGGGCATCTGCAGGCGAAAATCGACGTGCATGCGACGGGGGCAAGCCTCCGCGCCGTCATGTCGACGCTCGGCGGATCAGCCGACATCCTTGTCCAAGACGGGGAGATCCGCGCCATCAACGTCGCGAAGATGATCCGCGCCTTGGCGGCAAACCCGCTCACCGGCTGGCAGAAGAACGAGGCTGAAAAGACGGATCTCTCCCAGCTCAGCGCGCTCTTCCGAATCAGCAACGGTCGAGCGGCGACGGATAATCTGCAATTAATGGGACCCCTCGTGCGCGTGAACGGTGCGGGTTCCGCCGATATCGCCGCAAAAACACTCTTGTTCAAACTCGATCCGAAACTCGTCATGAGCCTCGAAGGCCAGGGCGGCTCCGTGGACCCGGTCGGTCTCGGAGTGCCGGTCGTCGTGCAGGGGACCTGGGGCGAGCCGCGTATTTATCCCGATATTGCCGGAATCCTTGACGATCCGAATGCCGCTTATGCCAAGCTACATGCTCTCGGCAAGGGGTTGTTCGGCAGCGGCAACCCGCAATCGGGGGCCGGGGTTGACACTCTCACGCAGGGCTTGGGAAATCTTTTCGGTCCTTCGACCCACGATCGCAAGGACGTTGGCCCGAATGCGACGGGAGGCGCAAAAGGATCCGATTCTCGCGACACACTGGTCCCCAATCTCGATTTCCTGCGCGATTTATTCGGCCGCTGAGAGGCTTATATATTAGAGCATTTTCCGATCAAATTGCGTTATACCCGTGGCGGCGAAATAATTTTGGCAATCGGTTGGCGTGAAGGCGTCGATGGCGATGCGGATGGCCTCCCACAAATCAGGGATAGTGCGCGCGGCTGCCGCGCACAGGAACGCCTTTCGGATTTCGTGAACGCGGGTCACGTCGGAAAGGCCAACTATGCTTATTTGGTCGACCGGGAGGGCCGACTGCTCGTTCATTCAGATACGAGCCAAAGTCCCGCTACCGATCTGTTCGGGCTTCCCTAGGTCGCCAACATGCTGAAGGCCAAAGCAAGTCCCATCACCATCGGCAAAGACCTCAACGGACGCTCGGTGCCGACGGCATCCGCGCCGATCCCACAATTGAACTGGTTCGTCTTCTGCGAGCAGCCCCTGAGCCGGGCATTCGCTCCGATCTACGATATGCTGGCGCGTATTGGCTTGCTGCTAACGCGGGGTCTTATGCTTGCAATCAGCGTCGGAATGCTGCTAGCGCGCCGAATGGTCGTTCCGATTCGCCAGCTTCAAGCCGGCGCACGCGAGCTCGGGGCGAACGAATTCGGTAACCGCATCGACGTGAGAACAGGAGATGAGGTGGAGGAACTCGCCGACCAGTTCAACCGAATGGCCGGTCAGCTTCAGGAATCCTACTCGCACCTGGAGGAGAAAGTCGAGGACCGCACGCGCGACCTCGCCCAATCCGTGCGGGAATTGAAGGTGCTCGAGGAGACCGGGCGTGCCATCAACTCCTCGCTCGACCTAGATGCGGTGCTGGCCACGATCGTCACCAGCGCGGTCGAAATCACGCAAGCCGACGCCGGGGCCATTTACAGCTCCAACAGCTCCTTGGGTATCTTCGAACTCGCGCAGGCTTCTGGTATCGAGCAGTCCCTGGTGGATGCCGTACGCTCCGTTCGGATCGACGAAAACGACTGCCTCATGGGTGTCGCCGCGAGAAAGCGAGAACCCATTTCCATCCCGGATTTGTTGAATGCACCCGACTGTCCGTTGAAGGGCCTCCCGCTGGTCGCTGGGATACACTCTATTCTTGTTGTTCCGCCGGCCGGCCAGGACGAGGTTCTCGGCGCACTGGTCGTGCAGCGCAAAGCGACCGGGGCATTGCCATCGAATACGATCGGATTGATGCAGACCATTGCTCACCAGTTGGTTCTCACCATGCGGAACGCCCGGCTGTTCCGCGAAATCGATCAGAATGGTCGCGAGCTAACTAAAACGCACGATACCGTCCAGCAGCAAGCAACAAAGCTCAAGGAACAGACCGAGCAACTGGGGTCTTGGAACCGTTTGCTGGAAGAACGGGTGGCGAAGCAATTGGCGGAAATCGAGCGGATCGGCCGTCTGCAACGGTTTCTGGCGCCCCAGGGGGCCCAGGTGATTGCGTCGTCCGACGAGAATGGGTCGCTGTTGGCGAGCCACCGCCGCGAGGTTACGGTGGTGTTCTGCGACCTGAGAGGATTCACTGCCTTCACGGAGAGTGCCGAGCCTGAAGAGGTCATGAGGGTGCTTCGCGAGTACCATGCCGCGCTGGGAGAAATCATTTTCCGTTATGAAGGCACCTTGGACCGGTTCGCCGGGGACGGCGTATTGATCCTGTTCAACGATCCGATCCCCTATCCGGACCATACAAGGCGCGCCGTCCGAATGGCGGTGGAGATGCGCGACTGTGTTGGCAAGCTTTCCGAGAACTGGCGCGGCCGCGGACACGTTCTCGGATTCGGAATTGGAATTGCTCTCGGCTATGCTACTCTTGGACAAGTCGGCTTTGACCGTCGCCTGGAATACGGGGCATTGGGGAGCGTTACCAATCTCGCGTCGCGGCTCTGGCGACGAGGCAAAGGCAGGCCAGATACTGATCAGCCAACGGGCGTTCGGCCTAATTGAACGATCTGTCGACGCCGCGCACATTGGCGCACTGAACCTGAAGGGTTTCAATAGACCTATGTCGACCTTCGAGGTCCTGGCCTGGCGCGACGAATTACAATGCCAAGGGCCGGTCTCCGCGCCTCTATCGGCAGCCAATGACTTATGAGCCGGCAGCACCTCTTTCACCTGCCCCGTTGCGAGAGCTCGCGAGCGCCAAAGGCGCTAATCGGGTGAGGGATTCAGTGGATCCGGCTCCGCCTCAGCCGAAGTCGGAGACATCTTAACGTAGGCTGAGTCGAGGGAGTGAAATGCCGAATGGGTGGGATGATGCAAATGAGACAGTTCGGGGCTTGGCTGCGGATGTGCCACCCAATAAATTTCTGCCAATGTCCTACAACGGCGGTGAATGAAATGAGCAGCCTGAAGGAAAGGCAGTTTGGGTCGAGAGACATGACAATGTTTATACGATTTTGGATCGCCAAGTTCGGGTTGGCCGCATTATTCGTGCCAACGAGCTTTTTTCTGGTTGAAACGTCGCAATTATTTGCCGCCGACCGGCCCGGACCAAAGGTATCCACGGGCACGGCAGTGAGCGTGACAAAGGCAAAGAAGACCTGCTTCGACGACATGACGGAGATCACCGGCGTGCTCGTTCCGAAACACGAAGTTCAGGTGCGGCCGGACCGGGAAGGCTTACAGATATCGAAGGTTCTCGTCGAAGCCGGAGCTAAGGTGAACGTGGGCCAGGCGCTCGCGCAACTCGCAAATCCTGAAGCTCAACAGGGCTCGGGAGACCCAGTTTCGGTACAAGCTCCGGTCGCCGGAATTATCGGCAAGGCGAGCGCCGTTATCGGAACCATGGCATCGGCGAGAGCGGAGCCGCTATTCCAAATTATTGCTGGCGGCGAGTTGGAATTGTCGGCACAGATCTCGACAAAGAGCCTTTCCGGGCTGTCTTCTGGCCTGCCGGCGAAGATCAAGGTCGTCGGGGTGGGCGAATTGCCGGGCCGGGTGCGATTTGTGTCCAAGACGGTCGATTCGACAACTCAACTGGGCGAAGTACGTGTCTCGATCAGCTTCGATGAGCGGCTGAAAGCCGGCATGTTTGGCCGCGCCATCATCAACTCCGGACAAAGATGCGACAGAGTCGCCGTTCCTCTCTCGGCGTTGCTGTACGGCCAGGAGGGCTCCGTTGTGCAAGTGGTCCACGACGAGAGAATTGAATCCCGAATTGTCACAACCGGTCTGCAGTCCGAAGGAAATGTCGAGATCCGCCAAGGCATCGTAGAAGGCGACATGGTCGTTGCCCGCGCGGGGGCATTCCTGCGGGACGGAGATCGGGTGAAACCCGTGGTCGTCGACAACTCGTCCGGCCGGAAATAAGCTCTGATCGTGACAGCAACCTACGACGCTGTGGAATGGTGGGACGCGACGAATGAACAAGCCCCGATTTGTTGCAATTTTGGCGTTGTCTCTGCCAGTGATGGCGGAGGCCGCGAGCGTCGCCACTCCGATCGTAGGCTGTAAGGCCGAGGCGGATGCCAAAAGGATTCTCGAATTCATAGCGAAGAATGACAGTCCTGGACTAGAAAAGTTCAGAACGCCCAAGATTACGAAGGGAGATTGCTCCTTCCTGACGAAGGGCATGCCTGTCGCAATCGATAAGAAGGACGGCCAATTTCTGTGCGTCCACCCTGATATGTCAACGGCGGAGTAAAAGCCGGCCATCGGGGCGGAGCAAAACCAGGCCAGTTTGCGGCGTGGACGTAGGGCACGATGCGCCACGTCCGCCCCGGCGGAGATGGCCAGGGTTTCGCAGCCGGGGCGGGACGTGGCTTTCAGGAGGCGCTGATGATTTCGCCGGTTTCGGGATCGGCGGCTACGGCTTCCGCATCGGAAGGTTGGGCCGCACGCCGCCGCCGGGCCTTCGACTGTTTCAGCCGGTAGCTCTCGCCGTTGAGCTCCAGGATATGGACATGATGCGTCAGCCGATCGAGAAGCGCGCCGGTCAGACGCTGGCTGCCGAAGATGCTGGTCCATTCCTCGAACGGCAGGTTCGAAGTGACGATGGTCGAGCCGCGTTCATGACGCTGGCTGAAGATCTCAAAGAGTAATTCCGTGCCGGTCTGCGAGAGCGGCACATAGCCGAGTTCGTCAATGATGAGCAGTTTGACGGCGGCCAGCTGCGCCTGGAGTTTCAGGAGACGCCGCTCGTCGCGCGCTTCTCTCAATTGATGAACGAGCCCGGCCGCCGTGAAGAAGGAGACCGGGAAGCCGCGCTGACAGGCCGCGAGGCCGAGCGCCAGACAGGCATGCGTCTTGCCGGTGCCGCTGTTGCCGAGAGCGATGACATTGTCTCGGGCGACGACATACTCACAGCGGGCGAGTTCGAGAACGAGCGGCTTGTTGAGCGACGGGATCGCGGCGAAGTCGAATGTATCGAAACTCTTCACCGCCGAGAAGCGCGCACCGCGGATGCGGCGCTCGACCATGCGCCGTTCACGATCGATGAGTTCAAGCTCGGCGAGACGCAAGAGGAAGCGGACATGATCGAGCCCCTCGCGTGCGGCCTCGGCGGCGACTTTTTCATATTCGCGCAGGAAGGTCGGCAATTTGAGCTGACGCAGATGATGCGCGAGCAGCACCTGGGGCGGCGCCGGGCTGGCGGGAAGAGCTGCGGTCGTCATGCCGCCCTCCCGGAAACGAGAGCCATATAATCGGCGGCCAAGGTCGTCTTAACGCTGGCGACGGGCAGATAGGGATAGTCGCCGAGATCGAGGTTTGCGGGTCTGCGTTCGACCTTGGCGATGACGAGTTGCTTGACGGCGTCGAAGCCGATGGCGCCGAGCCGGATCGCGTCGAGCGCAGCCGCCGCGACGATCACCTCGGAAAAGACCTCCATCAGCCGCAACACCTGGATGAACTCGCGCTTGCCACGGTTGCCCATGCGGGCTTCCAACAGCCGGCGCAGATGTTGAAGAGACTCCGGCAATATCCAGTTCTGTAGGGGCGCCGCCTGGTCGAGCGCGCCGGGCTTTTGCTCAAGCAGCGCCAGATAGTGCATGGGATCGAAGACAAACTGGCCACGACCATAGACACGCGGATGGCGGGCGATCTCGACAGCGCCACAGAGGATCGCCACCTTGTCGACGAACCCTTTCACCAGCACGTCACGAAAGCCATAGGCCGTTGGCACGGAATAATCGTTCACGCGATAGCGCACGAGCGCCATGGAAGAGACCTTCGTCGCGTATTTGTGGCAAGGCTCGAACGGCGTGGCCGGCAGATCGCGCAAGGCCGCTTTGTCAGCTTCAAGCCGCTCGCCGATCGTCTGCTCGTGACGGCCGGCGCGTTCATTCTGGCGGGCGCGGCAGCGCTCCTCGAGCATGGCGTTCAACGCCTCGAAGGATGCCGCATGCGGCACGGGCGCCAAGAAGTTGGCGCGCGAATACTTTACCAGCCCCTCAACCTTGCCTTTGTCGTTGCCCTTACCCGGCCGCCCGAACCGGTCCTGAAACAGGTAATGGCTGACGAGTTCGGTGAAGGCTCTGGTGCGCAGGCGTTTGCCGTCGCCGAGAATCCTCGCCACCGCGATTTTGAGATTGTCGTACAAAATCGAAATCGGCACGCCACCGAAGAACGCAAATGCCGAGACGTGGCCGTCGAGAAAGGCTTCCGTCGTCTCGGCCGGATAGGCCTTGACGAAACAGGCGTCCGAATGCGGCAGGTCGAAACAGAAGACATGCAGCTTCATCCGCACCCCGCCGATGACGCCGACGCATTCGCCGAAATCGACCTGCGCGTGGCCAGGCGGATGGGCAAGCGGCACGAAGACCTCACGTGACCGGGTGTGCGCCAGCCGCACATAATCCTTCACCACCGTATAGCCGCCGAGGAAGCTGTGCTCGATCCGTAGCCGTTCAAAAATCCGCTTCGCCGTGTGCCTTTGCTTCGGCGGCGCCGTCTTGTCGGCCTCCAGGATCGCATCGATCACCGGAACCAGCGGCCCGAGCTTCGGCCGCTCCGGAGCCTTGGACCGCACATAGCCGGGCGGCGCCGAGTACCGGCACATCTTGGCGATCGTATCCCGGCTCAGTCCGAAAACCCGCGCCGCTTCCCGCCGGCTCTTCCCTTCAATGAAAACAAACCGTCGAACCGCTGCGTAAATCTCCACTGCAAACATCCCCGGCCATCCCTGTTCGAATCAGTGTTCGAAAAGGTTCAGCCTCGAAAGTGGCCGGGTTTTACGCCGCCACGCAGCCGCATAATGCCGCCGCTCCGTGGCCTACTATTGCTCCGCCGCGTACATACATGTAAGCCATGTATAATATTTTTTGAGCCTGTAAGTTAGTGACGCGCCAATGTCCTCTCTCACATATGAATTTACAAACTGAATCAAGCCTTGCCGTCATCGTCCACAACGCCGTGCCGCCGCCTTTTGGCAATGGCCGTGCGCTCCTCCTGCGAGCTTTCCCGCGCGCGCCCATGATGGCGCAGCCTATGGCGTCAACCAGCCACCTTTGCCCCTGCCTACCATAAAATCATATGGCTTGACAGGCATACGCCAATGGCGTATACGACAGAAGAGAGGCAGGGAGGAACGGCAATGGCTAAGCCAAACGGAGGGCTCCAATGTTGGGGGCAGGTTTTTACCCGATTACAATTGCTGAGCTTCATTCATATTCGCGCGATGCAGACAGATTCTTTGAGAGAGATGAACACGAAAAGCTGAAAGAATTTTTGGCATTTAACCCAGAAGGGGGTGACGTGATCGAAGGCACCGGCGGCGTCCGGCTCCTTCGTTGGCCGATCAGGAATCCAGGAAAAGACGCCAAACGCATTGTCTATTATTTTCGCGACTTGAACATGCCTCTTTTTCTTTTGGCCGTCTACCGGAAGGGTGAGCGCATCAAACTCGACTTGGAGTCAAAACGTCAGATGGAGCGATTGGTTAACGAACTTGTTGAACAATATAGCAAAAAATGGGCAAAGGTAATCGGGCTTCCTGAAAGCGGGTAATTCGTTTTGCGAATTGTGTACGGTAAAGATAAGGAGACATTGGCCATGAACAAGCGGCATAAGATCGTCGATGGACTTCGAGAAGCGGTCTCTTATGCCAAAGGCGCACCTTCCCAAGTTCGTCTATCGCGTTACAATATT
Source organism: uncultured Alphaproteobacteria bacterium (assembly GCA_963706215.1). GTDB lineage: Bacteria > Pseudomonadota > Alphaproteobacteria > Rhizobiales > Beijerinckiaceae > Methylocapsa. Next base: position 4,047,745 of record OY970154.1, read on the forward strand.
CCTGAGAATATCGATGTAAAAAAGTTGCGCGAAGATCTTGGTATGAGCCAGCCGGCATTTGCGCTCAAATTTGGATTCAGCCTTGGAACTCTTCGGCATTGGGAGCAGGGGCGTCGCTATCCGGATGGAGCGGCGCGCGTGCTTCTTACCGTTATCCATCATTCACCGCAGGCGGTGAATCGTGCTCTTGAGGAAGAGGCGCGCAAAGGCTATCCTCAAAAGCAATCCGCAGTAGGTTAGGAGGCCGCCTTTTTGCGAGACTTTCGTCGCTTTGCATAGAGGCGCTGTTCAGCCTCAAGTTTTTCGCGGGGCACTGCGATCAATTGGCGAACGAGATTCTTGAACCTATTCATCGCTTCCGCCGCCTCTGTTTTTGTCAGAGGCTTTTCGGCGGTTGCCTCGCCTTTGCCGTGGCTTTCAGAATGGCTTTGCTTCTGGCGCATTCCCGATCAGTTCCTTGTAGGTCAACCGCCTGCCGGCAACTAACGATAGCACGGATTTAAAACGACCGGCGTCATTGTCTTCACGCTCGTTGAAGCGGAACGATTGTTCGTCAAGGTAGCGGCCTAGATGGTATGGCTCACCGCTCACATAAGTTCCCCTGATTGTGCGCTTTAGAAGGCTCCAAAAATTTTCAATGCCGTTCGTATGGACCGTGTTGCGAACATATTCCACAGCGTGGTCGATAATCTCATGGTCGTACTCGCCTCCAAGACCGCGATAGGAGGCCCATGCATCGGTATATAGATGCGAACCAGGCTCAACGTTCGCGCGGATTTCAGCTTGTAATGTCACGGCTTGAACGTTAGGAACCGCCTTAGTCCTCACCTTGCTTCCGCTTGTGCTGTTCTTGCGGCGCAGGATGCCGAGCACCGCAGTCTTTCCGGCTCCGCCAGTTCCAATGTGCTTCCGCTTCTTTTCGTGCATGTTCTTGGCAAGACCGCCGATGAACAACTCGTCCGCTTCGATTTCGCCGTCCATTTTCATGATCGAACCTGCCTTCATAGCGAGCCTGATGCGATGATCCAAGAACCAAGCGCTCTTTTGCGTGATGCCGAGGTCCCTCGCCATTTCGTAAGAGCTGATGCCGTTCTTGCAATTCGCAACCATCCAAATACCAGCGAACCACTTGTCTAACCCGAGCGGGCTATCCTCGAAGATCGTTCCGATCTTGGACGAGAATTGCCGCCGTGGATGTTTTTCTTTGCACTCCCATATGCGGCGCGTGCTAATGAACCGAACGTCGGCGCGGCCACAAGTCGGGCAATGCACGCCGTGCGGCCAACGCAGGCTAACCATGAGATTGTGCGTCACCTCTGGATCAGCAAAATGCTTGATCGCTTCGAGAAGGGTTTTGGGTTCGCTTTTCATGATGCGAACCTAGCACGGATTGGCCACTGTGTCAAGTATGTTAATGCCCAAATTTGGATGTCGTCCAAGGTATCCACATTTTATCTGAGTGGAACTTCCAAGATAATGACGTAATGCCGAGGCTGCGTGTCAATTTTACTGCTTTGAATGAAAGAATTACGCGATTATCGGCTTGACGTATGCATTAGATTAGTGCCACATTCACCGGCATGTTCGGATTTGGTTGGGTTGAGATTGCCTGGTTCTGCCTCACCGTGCTTGTGGGGTTTATAATGTGGGCCACGCAAGTCGGCCCGAATGAGGCCGCTTCTAACCTTTCTGAGTGGGCACGCAAATGTGGGATAAAGGACCCTCCAACGTGGCTGCGCGCCCGTGCGACCGACCGGCGTGTCAGACAATTGGCCAGTGTCGCCTTAGGCGCTTTGCTCTTTTGGGGTGGGATGGTTTTTCAAAATTGGTTATCCCCGGCTGGCATCACAGTAAATGGCACAAAGGTTGAGCTAAGGCCACGAAAGCGAACGGGCGCCCCCGTAGCCGCCCCGGTGCCGACAAAAGTTAGAATCCTATTCGGCCCCATCTCAGTTCCGCCAAAAGAAATGTTTTCGCAAAACGTTGAATGGCAAGCAATCGAAGGAACGGGTTATCAACAGAAGTATAATGGCTTCTCGCCTGATCCAGATGAAACTATATGTAGGTTTTCATTGTCTGACAAATGTTTTCTCGAATATAAATACTTGGATTTAGTCCTATCATTCGAAAAACCTATTACATTCAAAAATATCAAAGTAACAATGGTACAAGGAGGTGTCACACCCTACTTTGATAAAGCTATTATGACTGAGACTGATGCCATTCTGAGCTTTAGTTCCTATCCAACTAATAAATTACTTGATATTGAAGCTACGGATTGAGGTTTGGAATGTTTCTCAGAAAATATCTCAGCCTCGAAGAAGCCCGCAAGAGCAGAAAACTTGATCGCTTTGCGAAAGAGCATCCATCGAAAGGCGATCGCCAGCGGTTCGATCGCCTTCTGGACGAAATGTCTAAAACGATAGAAGAAGCCGAGGAAACATCATCGCCGGAGCGTGACGAGAATTCCAACGGAACTCGAACTCGCCAAGGTACTTAGCAAGATGCTTGCGCGAAACATGAACATGCGTCCCTCGGATCGAACGTTTCAAGAGCGACCAGAAGCCCTCAAGGCTGTTGGTGTGATGCTTACCGCGCACCCATTCTTCGGCCGCATGATTGACCGCGCCGTGCTTGTAGCCGAGCCGCGCAAGTTTCGCGTAGGATTTCAATTCATCAGTCGAGACCGTCGCACCTTTACGCACGTTCTCGACGATATGGGCCTCAAGCGTCATGCGCCGGACGTTATCGACAATTCGCGTCATCACGTCGCCTTGGCGCTCCAGCATTCCGAACACAACAGTCTTGCCTGGCGCCCCGCGTCCGCGCTTGCCGCCGGAATGGTGGCCGCCGATCATCGTCTCGTCGGCCTCAACATGTCCGGAAAGCTGATCGTCGCCGTCAACTTTTGCCATGTGTTTACGAAGCTCATGCGCCATGCGCCACGCCGTCTCGTAATGCACGCCAAGCTGGCGTTCGAGTTCCTTTGCCGGGACGCCATGACGAGATGTAGTGAAGAGATACATTGCATAAAACCATTTTTGCAGCGGCACGCGAGTCCGGCCGAACGGCGTCCCCACCATCGGATGGATGTGATGCCCGCAATTGCAGGTATAGGCTGGCATCCCGGAAAGCTTGCGGAATTTGCCGATATCGCCGCAACGCTCGCATGTGACATTATCGCCATACCGCTGCTTGAAAAGATGCGCCAAACACGCATCATCATCCGGGAATTGTGCGAGAAAGTCTTGAATAGTGATACTCTGTGCCATGTGTCTCTCCAACTTGGACACTATGGCATATCTTCAAGCATACGTCAAGCCGATAATCGCGAAGAATTATATTCAATTCGTCTCTTGACTGGGACGATGTTGTTTTTGTTGTTTATAGGCTTATTCAGTCGTTGCGAGACGACCTCGATCACCTTAAGTTGCTTGCCCCCGAAGTACGGAATGGAATCAACTTGAATTATGCGTACGGTGACCGTGTTGCTAAGCGAATATCAATTATAAAGAAAGACTTGGAAGTAATTAAAGAAAAATTTTGCGAACTGGGGTTTTCCAAGGATGATTTCGGACTCGACTAACATAGCGACGTGGCTGCGATTCCGATTGGAAATAATCGGGCGTTCAGCACTAAAGTAAATTCTCAATTCGCGCGCGAGTTTGCAAAATTCCCCGCCCCGAAACCGGCCTCGCACGGTCACCTCACGCGAGGTGAGTTCCAATGTCGGCAGTGACGCGCATCGAAAATGACACGATTTTTGCCATTGCCTCGGGCGCGGGGCGCGCCGCGATCGCGGTCCTGCGCCTCTCGGGGCCGGCCGCACGGGGGATCGTCAAGAGCGTCGCTCAGAAACTTCCAAATCCCCGCACGGCGGCGCTCAGAACCTTCCGCGATCCCGCCACGGGCGAGGCCATTGACAAGGGGTTTGTGATTTTTTCCCCCGCGCCAAAAACCTATACGGGCGAGGACTATGCCGAATTCCATGTTCATGGCGGCCGCGCCGTCGTGGCGGCCATGTTCAAGGCCATCGGCGGCATCGCTGGCACCCGCCCAGCGGAGCCGGGGGAATTCACCCGCCGCGCGCTGTTGAACGGCAAGATGGATCTGGCGGAGGTCGAAGGCCTCGCCGATCTCATCGACGCGGAAACCGAATGGCAGCGCCGCGCCGCCTTGCGCCAGAGCGAAGGCGTGCTCGGGCGTCAGGCCGCGATCTGGCGGGGCGCGCTCCTGGAGGCGGCGGCGCTCCTCGAAGCCGAGATCGATTTCCCGGAGGAAGAGGGCGTGCCGGGGTTTTCCGGGCGGCGCGCGGGCGAAATCCTTGCCCCCGTTCTTGCCGGGTTGAAATCCGAGCTTGCCGCCGGACGCGCCGGGGAACGGCTGCGTGAGGGCGCGGTCATCGTCATCGCCGGGCCGCCCAATGCGGGCAAATCGACGCTGCTCAACGCGCTCGCGCGCCGCGACGTGGCGATTGTCTCGCCATTCGCCGGCACGACACGTGATATAATTGAAATACATCTAGATCTTGGGGGCTGCCCGGTCAGTTTGATCGACACGGCGGGCTTGCGGGAGGGTTTTGACGCGGTCGAAGAGATCGGCATTTTCCGCGCGCGAGACAAAGCCGGGGCTGCCGATCTCGTTTTATGGCTCTCCGAGGCTTGCGCGCCCGCGCCGCCCGGCGTTCAAGGCGGCGAGGTCTGGCCGGTCTTCACCAAAAGCGATCTTTTGTCCCCTGCCGAGAGGCAAAGCCTGCCCAAAGGTCTTTATATCAGCGCGGAGAGCGGCGAAAATCTCGATCTCTTGCTCAAAAAAATGGAAGACTTTGCCCGCGCGGCGGTGAGCGGCGGCCATGCGGGGTTGATCGCGCGGGAGCGCCACCGCAAGGCCTTCGAGACGGCCGCGCTTGCGCTCGCCCGGATTTTGGACGATCCCGGCGCTCCGGCCGAATTGCTCGCGGAGGACTTGCGCGTCGCGATGATTTCGCTGCAAAGACTGACCGGCGCGGTGGACGTCGAGGATATTTTGGGCGAGATTTTCGCGCGATTTTGTATAGGGAAGTAAGCGCGGGCCAAAATGTTTCACGTGAAACATTTTTAGAAGTATTATAAACCTTAATGGCGGTGGCTGACACCAAGCACGTTGGAAAATCGGGAAAATGTTTCACGTGAAGCGTTTTTAGAATTTATCTAAATAATCGAGCCAGAGTGAGAGGATGCCAGGCGGGTTTGACGTGATCGTGGTGGGCGGCGGCCATGCCGGCTGCGAGGCGGCGGCGGCCTCCGCGCGCATGGGCGCGAGCACCGCGATCGTCACCCTGTCCTTCGCCACGATCGGCACGATGTCCTGCAATCCCGCCATCGGCGGGCTCGGCAAGGGCCATCTCGTGCGCGAAATCGACGCCCTCGACGGGCTCATGGGACGCGTCGCGGATCGGGCCGGAATTCAGTTTCGCGTTTTGAACCGCGCGAAAGGCCCCGCCGTGCGCGGCCCAAGGGCGCAAACCGACCGCAAGCTCTACCGGGAGGCGATGCAGGCGGCAATCCGGGACATCGCAAATCTTGGCGTGATCGAAGCCGAGGCGGCCGATATTCTCTTGGAAAACGGCCGCGTCGAAGGGATCGAGACCGCCAACGGCGAAACGATCCGCTGCGGCGCGCTCGTCCTGACGACCGGAACTTTTTTGCGCGGCATCATTCATATCGGCGCCAAAACCTTTCCGGCGGGGCGGATGGGGGAAAGCCCGGCGATCCGCCTCGGCGAAAGGCTGCAAGAACTGGGCCTTGGCCTGGGGCGTCTCAAGACCGGAACGCCGCCAAGGCTCGATGGCGGCACGATCGATTGGGCCATGCTCGAACGCCAGAGCGGCGATGTCGAGCCCGAGCCCTTTTCCTTTCTGACCGAGGCGATCCGCACCCCGCAGGTCGATTGCTTCATCACCCATACGACCCCCAATGGCCACGCGATCATCGAAAAAAATCTCGGGGCATCGCCGGTCTATTCCGGCGCGATTTCCGGCCGGGGGCCCCGCTATTGCCCCTCGATCGAGGACAAGGTGGTTCGGTTCAAGGAGCGCGAGACGCACCAGATTTTCCTCGAACCGGAAGGATTAGACGACACCACCATCTATCCAAACGGCATTTCGACCTCCCTTCCCGAGGAGATCCAGGAGCAATTCCTCCACACCATTCCCGGTCTTTCCAAGGCCCGGATGCTACGGCCTGGTTATGCGATCGAATATGATTTCATCGACCCGCGCGCCTTGCGCCCGAGCCTGGAGACAAAAAAGATTCACGGGCTTTTTCTCGCCGGGCAGATCAATGGCACCACGGGCTACGAGGAGGCGGCCGCGCAAGGCCTTGTCGCGGGGCTCAATGCCGCCTTGCGTGGTTGCGGCATGGACACAGTCACCGTTGGCCGCTCGGACGCCTATACCGGCGTCATGATCGACGATTTGGTGATGAAGGGGGTAAGCGAGCCCTACCGCATGTTTACCTCGCGCGCCGAATATCGCTTGTCGCTGCGCGCCGACAACGCCGATCAACGGCTGACCGCGTGGGGCGCCGGTCAGGGATGCGTCGGCGCGGACCGGCGGCGGGCTTATGCCGTAAAGGAGGCGGCCCTCTCCCGCGCGCGGGCGCTCCTCGAAAGTTTGAGCCTCACCCCGAGCGAGGCGGCGCGGCATGGGCTCAAGGTCAATTGCGACGGAACCCGCCGGACCGCTTTCGGCCTCCTGGCCTTGCCTGGCGTTTCGATTGGGAGTTTGCGGGCGATCTGGCCGGAGCTTGGCGGGATCGCGCCAAAGGCCGCCGCGCAAATCGAAATCGATGCCAAATATGCGGTCTATCTCGACCGCCAGACGAAAGACATCGAAGCCTTCCGCCGCGACGAGGCGCTGACCATCCCCGAGGACGTGGATTATGCTCTGCTGCCTGGGCTTTCCAACGAGATCCGGGCGCGGCTCGACCTCATCCGGCCGCGCACCATGGGGCAGGCCGGACGAATCGAAGGAATGACGCCCGCCGCCATGACCCTTTTGGCCGCAAAGCTTCGCCGCGCGGGTGCGAGGTCTTGAGCGTTGCCAAAAGCAAAGAGAGCTTTCCGCGATCCGCGCACGCTCTCCTCGCGGACCTGCCGGAGGAGACGCTGCGGCGCTTGGAAATCTACGCAAATCTTCTCGAAAAATGGCAGCGTGCCATCAATCTCGCCGGCAAATCGAGCTTGGACGATGTCTGGGTCAGGCATTTCGCCGATTCGCTCCAGGTTTCGCAGGCGGTGCCCGACGCGCGGCGTTGGCTCGACCTCGGCTCTGGCGCCGGATTTCCGGGGCTCGTGACGGCGATCAAATATGCGGACGAGCCGGGCGCGCTTGTCCACCTCGTCGAGGCCAACCGGCGCAAATGCGCCTTTCTGCAAAATGTCATTCGCGAAACATCGGCGCCCGCGATCATCCACTGCGGCAGACTCGAAAAGATCCTGCCCGCTCTCGACGGGAAGATCGAGGCGGTGAGCGCGCGCGCGTTGGCGCCGCTCGAAGCGCTCTTGCGTTACGCGGAAAAATTCGTCGACCAAGGCGCGGTTGGGGTTTTTTCCAAGGGAAAACTCTTTGAGGCGGAATTGACCGATTCATTAACGGCCGGTAAATACTTAATCACGATCATAGCGAGCCAAACCTGTTCCGCGGCGCGCCTGGTGCTGGTCAGGCGAAGGGGCGGGTGATAGATTGCGCCTGGAGCATGTTGTTCGAGATCAATATAACCCTACGATAACCGATAGCTCCTATACCCACTCGCGAGCAGGCAATGCCAAATCAAGCGTCCACTGAACTTGTCATCGGTTGGAAAGTCACGCCCAAATTTCACCCTAAATACTGGGTGGATGGCGATAACGAGAAAAAGGCATTTGGACATAAACCTGATGATTTAATACGTATTCTACCAAAGTATATGGCCAATCACACTGTAACTGTGGCGCAATCTGGCTCAGGTAAGTCGTTTTTCTTGGGAAGAATAGTTGAAGAACTACTCTTGAAAACTAAATCAAGGGTTCTTGTATTTGACCCAAATGCAGATTTTAAGAAAATTAATGGTGTGATTGGCCCGAAAACTTGGAAAGATAAAGCGCACTACGATTCGGAGAAAGGGCGTGGCTTTCTTCCAGACGAGTACGATCATGACGATTTCGAACAGAAATGGGAGGATGTTAAGAAGGTAGTTCACACGATGAGGCCAAAGAAGCCCAACGCCATCGAGCGAAAACTTAAAATCGATTGGACTCGAATATCTATAGGCTTCCTGTCGGAAAATCTTGATGCCGCTTTCGAGAGTGAACTACAAGACTGCCACGAATTTGTTCGGGCGATAAGCGATTTGAGTTTCATGACAAAGGACAGTGAGTGGCGCGATCAGCACGATATTGTCGATACTGCGAGAAAAATATGCAAACAAACGAATGTTAAAGACGAAGAATACATACGGGATAAAATCGAAAAGGAATTTAACGCCATCGACGAAACTCTTGATTGGAAGACAATCAATGATCGGCTGTTTATCCGCCGTAGAGTTACCAAAAATAACGCCAAACTCATTGCAGATGAACTGCTGCAGAAAGCAGTTCTATACCGTAGCTTTTTCTCGGATAAGACACAACAATTCTATTTTAGCAATGCTTACGCTGTCAGAGATTCTGGGTTACTGCGGGCGGGAAACAAAGATTTTGAGGACTTGAGCGATGCCAGCCTTCAGGTCGTAGATCTCCCTTCCATCACCGAGGTCCGTTTTCAACTCCTGGCCGTTAGCACTTTCTTGGATTCCGAATGGATAAGAGCTCGGGGAGAATGGGAAAATGCGCTCCAGGAAGAGACGGAAAAGGATGACCGGGTACCCACGTTCATAATAGTGGACGAAGCCCATAATTTGATCCCGTTTGAGCCAAGAAATCACAATGAGAAACGCCTTCGTGAACAATTTCGTACGATCGCTGCGGAGGGTAGAAAGTTTGGTTTGTTCCTGGTCCTGGTTAGTCAGCGCCCAGATAAGCTCGACAAATGGGTGCTTTCCGAATGTGCCAACCGCGCAGTTATGAAAATTGGCTCGGATGACGTGCTGGCAGAGACCAGTAAGGCGTTGGGTCTTGGGGGCATAGCATCCAAGAATTTGAATGAATGCTTAAATTTTGAAATCGGCCGCGCGTTAATGGTCGGACCCTGGGCTACCGAGGGACAGCCCACTTTTATGTACGGAGCGATGCGGCGAACGGAGGAGGGTGGCCGGAATTTGTGGGAAAAACATTGGGCGACCCCGCCCGAAAAGACGAACATTAATGTTGGAGCGAATAGCGAGAGTGGAGCCGCTGACACTCCAAGCGCGGGCGCTAAACAAGTGCCGGTACCTTTGAAGTTGAAAGTTCCCCCAGTAACGATCAGGGTGAAAGCTTCGCCAGATTCGAATTAGGCGTTCGATCATACCGGCTGCTCCTAGTCCCGCCGTGTTTGTCTATGCATGTGTCCGTGGCTAGCGTGTTGCGGAAATTTAAACTCGGTCACTACTACTTTTTCGATTCTGGCGTGCTCTAAGTCTTTGAATTTGAGCGATTTCTTTTCGATTATGGAGTCCAGATGACCGGGCACCGCTCCGGGATTGCATGGAGGGATTTTTCGGAGATACCGGTTTCCGTTTGGAAAATACACTTAAATCAACAACATAGGCCTTTTTTTGTGGAGAACGAGGTGCCTGCCGCCGCCATGCGCATACTCGTCCTCGCCAATCAAAAAGGCGGGGTCGGAAAAACCACGACCGCGATCAATCTCGGAACCGCTCTCGCCGCGATCGGAGAACGTGTGCTCGTCCTCGATCTCGATCCGCAAGGCAATGCCTCCACGGGCCTTGGAATCGACCGCGCCGACCGCAAGATTTCCACCTACGACGTCTTGAGCGGAAATGAGCGCCTCGGCGCCGTTCTCCGGGAAACCGGGATTCCCCGCCTCTTCATCGCGCCTTCGACGCTCGATCTCGTGGGTTTCGAGCTCGAAATCGCGGCGCGCCCGGATCGCGCCTTTTGCCTCAAGAAAGCGCTCGATTCCTTCGCGGAAGAGCAAAACGCCGCCGAGGCTGGAGAACGCTTCACCTATGTTCTCGTCGATTGCCCGCCTTCCCTGAACCTTCTCACAATGAACGCGATGGCCGCCGCGCATGCCGTGCTCGTGCCGCTCCAATGCGAGTTTTTCGCGCTCGAAGGATTGTCGCAGATGTTGACCACGATTGATGAGGTCAAAAACAGTCTCAATCCCGGATTGACCATGCACGGAATTGTTCTGACGATGTTCGACTCGCGCAACACGCTGGCCGCGCAGGTGGTGGCGGATGTGCGCGGGTTTATGGGCGACAAGGTCTATGAAACGGTCATCCCGCGCAATGTGCGGGTGTCCGAGGCGCCGTCGCATGGAAAGCCGGTTCTTCTTTACGATCTTAAATGCAGCGGCAGCCAAGCCTATCTAAAACTGGCGACGGAAGTGATCCAGCGCGAGCGTGGAAATGGCGCGGCCGCCGGGGGCGGGGGCGCGGAGGGGCGAGACAGCCATCCGGGCTTTCTCAGGGCGAAGGCGAAGGTTGTCGTATGCGGGCCTTTGAAACAGACCGAGTTCTAGGGCCGGCACCAATAGAATTATTCTTAACCGGGGTATTTCAGCATGAAGCCAGCTAAATCCACCGAAGAAGCGCCGCCGCGGCTAGGGCGCGGTCTTGCCGCCTTGCTTGGCGGCGCGGAGACGCTCGCCGCCGCCACGCGCACGCGCGGCCAGCAGAAAATTCCGATCGAATTTCTCCGCCCCAATCCACGCAACCCGCGCCGGAATTTCGGCGAGGAGGGGCTCGACGAGCTGGCCGCCTCGATCAAGGAAAAAGGCATTATCCAGCCGCTTCTCGCGCGGCCTTTGGCGGGGAGCGCGGACGCTTACGAAATCATCGCCGGAGAGCGGCGCTGGCGGGCGGCGCAGCGCGCCGGATTGCATGAGGTGCCGATCGTCAGCTTCGAGGCCGACGACCGGCAGGCGCTCGAGCTCGCGATCATCGAAAACGTCCAGAGAGCCGACCTCGATCCCCTCGAGGAAGCGGCCGGCTACGAGCGGCTCGGCGACGAATTCCTCTATACGCAGGCCGATCTTGCCAAGGTGATCGGCAAGAGCCGCAGCCATGTCAGCAATTGCCTGCGGCTTCTAAAACTGCCCGAGCGCACCAAGTCCCTGCTGCGCGACGGCAGGATTTCCGCTGGCCACGCGCGGGTCTTGCTGTCGTGCGCCGAGCCGGACGCGCTCGCCGAAAAAATCGTCACGCAAGGCCTCTCGGTCCGGGAGGCCGAAAGGCTGCTGGAGGGCGCGGCGGAAAGTTCTAGCGCCAAGGGGCAAGGGCCACGCAAGCGCGGCACGCAAGAAAAAGACGCCGATACGCGGGCGATGGAAAAGAAGCTGATGGAACAGCTCGGCATGAACGTGACGATCACCCACAGAGGGGGCGAGACGGGCGAGGTGGCGGTGCGCTACAAAACCCTCGACCAGCTGGAGTTTCTGTGCCGCCGCCTGCGGAGCGATTAACGTTCGGCGTGTGATTACTGCTTTGCAAAACCGACAGAGATGTGTTACGTTCTTCTTTTGTTCTCGTGGAGGCCCGATGGCATACTCGTCCACAATCGAATGGACCGACGCAACCTGGAACCCGGTAACGGGTTGCACAAAGATCAGCGCTGGCTGTGACAACTGCTATGCGGAGCGCTTTGCTGAACGGTTCCGAGGGGTGCCGGGACACCCGTTTGAGAACGGTTTTGACCTTCAGTTACGCCCTGAACGGCTAGAACAGCCGCTTCGGTGGCGCGAGGCGAAGATGATCTTTGTCAATTCGATGAGCGATCTGTTCCACAAACAAATCCCTTTCAGCTTCGTCGATCGCGTCTTCGACACGTTGGAAAAAGCGCATTGGCACAAATTTCAGATTCTAACAAAGCGAAGCTCGCGTCTTCGCGACTACGTTAATGCGCGGTATGCGGATGGGTCAGCGCCACATCATATCTGGCTTGGCACTTCCATTGAGGACAGTAGCAAGAAGTCACGTGCCCGGCATATACAGGCAATGAACGCGTCCGTGCGATTTCTATCGATCGAGCCGCTTCTTGGGCCGATAGGCAAAATTGACCTGGAAGGCATTCACTGGGTAATCGTCGGCGGTGAAAGCGGGCCGCGCGCGCGGCCGATGCTCGTCGAATGGGCGCGCGAGGTACGTGATCAGTGCAAGGCCGCGAAGGTTCCCTTCTTCTTCAAACAGTGGGGTGGATTGAGGCCGAAGTCCGGGGGTCGGTTGCTCGATAGTCGCGAGTGGAGCCAATGGCCCAAATCACACGCGAACAACGACCGTACCGTTCGGGGAACAAATGATGGCGGCGCCAAAGCGGACGATCTGGCAGCTTGAACCTCATACGCGGGCGAAGCACGAGATTCTGAAGCGCTATTTGCAGGCGTGGATGGTCATCCTCAGCCAAGGGAAATTCTCCGAGATCCTGTACATCGACGGATTTGCCGGACCCGGCGAATACGCGGGCGGAGAAGCCGGATCGCCGATAATCGCACTCGACACGGCATTCGAATATAAGTCACCGCTTACAGCCAAGGTTCATTTCCTCTTCGTCGAGAAGGATGATGCCCGGGCTGATCACCTGCGGGAGCAGGTGGCGTTGCGAACGTTGCCAGCGAACTTCGGCGTGATTGTTGAAGGCGGCGTCACCTTCGAGGCTGCTTTCGAGCGGCGCTTTCCAGAATTCGTGCGTAATGGCCGGCTAATCCCAACCTTCGCATTCATCGATCCGTTCGGATGGACTGGCGCTCCCTTCAGCCTGGTCAAGCAGATTTTGGCCCATCGCAGTTGCGAGGTTTTCGTCAATTTCATGTACGAGGAAATCAATCGGTTCATCGGCCATCCCGATCAGGACGCGAATTTCAACAGCTTCTTCGGTACGGATGAGTGGAAACTATGCGTCACCGCAACCGATCCCCGAACAAGAAACAGGTATCTCCATGACCTTTACCTCCAGCAATTGCACACTGGGGCCACCTATGTGCGCTCATTCGAAATGTCCAACGCGCGCGATGTGACGGACTACTACCTGTTTTACGCAACGAATGAGCTGCTTGGGCTCAAGAAGATGAAGGAGGCCATGTGGAAGGCCGATGAGAGCGGCGAGTTCCGCTTCTCCGATGCCACGGACCCCAACCAACTTGTCTTATTCGAAAAGGCACCGAGTTTGCCAGCACTCCAGGCAACTGTGATTGCTGAATTCTCAGGCAAGGAAGCGTCAATCGACGATATCGAAAAATTCGTGCTTGTCGAAACGGCGTTCCGGGAGTCCCACTACAAGGGCATTTTAAGGGCACTGGAGAGGACGGGGCGGGTGAAGATCATTAAAGCCGCTCCCGGCCGAAAGAAGGGGACGTTTGGCGATCCTCAGATGGTTGTGCGCTTTGACTGATTATTTCAGATTCCCCGTCACGCATGCGAGGATTCCCGAAGGCGGTCCCCGTCCAAACCGCGCCGGGTGATCGCCAAGGTCGAATGGCATCCGGGCGTATCCACGCGGCGGCTTCATCGTGATGAACATGGCGCTACGACATTGAAAGTTAGGGCCGCGGCTTATCCGGCGCGCCGCAAACCTTGGCGCGCCTCGGCTTGCTTTTGGCCCAGCCAAATTTTTGCGCCGAGCTCGGCGGAATTGTGAACATCGAGAGTCTGATAGAGCCTTTTCGTGAGATCCGCGACCGAGGAGAGTTGGATCCCCAGTTCATCCGCGATCACAGGTTTCGGCTTGCCAAGTGCAAGTTGAATGCCGACCTTCGTCTGCGTTGGCGTGGCGCCGCTTTCCCGCAATATGCGAGCGGCATGGGCAATGGGGTGTTCGTGGAGGTCGATCGTCACCGCGATGAGACAGCTCTTCGGATCCCTCGCGGCGTCCGCCGGAAGTGTGCCCGCGGGCACGAGCCATTCGGCTTCGAGCGTGAGAACGCCATAAGCGGTCGAAATCCGGATGCGCGGCGGCGCGTTGGAGGTGCCGTTCGCAGCACCCGTGATCTGCCGGAGAAGTTTCAGAACCGGCGCGGGCAGGCTCTCGCAGGCGGGCACGAAGCGCATGTAATTGCCCGGCTCTCCCATGAGAATTTTGAGCAGCCATTCGAGGCTGGCGGTCTGGTAGACGAGCTTTGCGTCAGCCGTCAAAATCATCTGACCGCTTCGCACCGGTGCTCCTGCCATGCTGATTGATGTCTCATCCTCCTGGCGCGCATTATGGGAATTAGACCGCCGGAATGCGTGCGCGAGCCAGGCCCGCAGCGGGTCGAGACGCTGAACGTCGTCCACCGTGAAGGGACGCGCGCTGCGAGGGCGGGACAACACAATAAAAGCGAGAGGCCGGCCGGTGTCGCCGATCATGGCGTCGAGTAGCCAGCAGGCATCGATCAGCGCCTCTACTTCCCGATACCAGCCGATATCTAGCCAGCGCCGGCCTTGCATATGCAAAGTCCAGCCGATCCCAATCGCTTGGACGTAAGGCATCCACATGGACCAAGGGCTGGTTGGATCATCCATGAACCTCCACATACGCTCGCGGAGTACCGGTCCGGCTTCGGGGTTTTCGGAATAGCCACGGCCCATCGTGGCATCCGGCTCCATGAGTGCCATGCGCGTCCAGCCATGCGGAATGATCTCGTGCAGCAAAGGCGTGACGGCGACCATTGCGCTCTCGGGCGGCAGCCCGAGGCAGCACAAGGTCTTGAGATGCTCGACCGCCCCCATCGGTCCCTCCGGCGTTGCCGTGCACCCAAATCAATAGCACCAGCCGCTCCCCCTGAACAGGGGGAGCGAAGGAAGCGGTTTCGTGACAATCAATCCGGCATTGCGGGCTTATACCGGCAATAGAAAGCCTCTCACCGGCACCTCGATCTGGCGCGACAATTCGGCGGCGGAGATGCCAAGCTCCCGCACTTCCTCGCCGAGGTGTTCGCCGGGATGGATTGCCGTGCGGACCATGTTCACCGCGTATTCCGCCTCACGCCGCCTTTTGCCTGGGGCGCACCTCGGCGGAATAATCGTCGATCAGCGCGCGGGACATCGCGCCCGGCGTGAATGTGTAGGGGCCGGCTCCGGAAACGGGGGTGACCTCGGCTCCGGTGCCGGAGACGAAACATTCCTCGAAGCCGCTTAGCTCCTCCGGCATGATGCGCCGCTCGATCACCTCGATGCCGCGCCGCCTCGCGAGGTCGATCACCGTGCGCCGCGTGATCCCATCGAGAAAGCAATCGGCGATCGGGGTGTGGATCGCGCCGTTCGCGGCAAAAAAGATATTGGCGCCGGTGCATTCGGCGACCCGCCCCTGCCAATCGAGCATCATCGCGTCGGCATAGCCGCGCCGCTCGGCGCGATGCTTTGAGATGGTGCAGATCATATAGAGCCCGGCCGCCTTGGCGCGGGCCGGCGCGGTCATCGGATCGGGCCTCCGGTAAGCGGCGATGTCGAGCCTGATGCCTTGCATTTTCTGCTCGACGTCGAACATGCTCGGCCAGTCCCAGACGGCGATGGCGACGTTGATGGTCGAGTTCGGCGCCGCGACCGCCATCATTTCGCTGCCGCGCCAAGCAACCGGGCGGACGTAGCAGTTTGGCAGATTGTTTCTATCGACGAGGAGCTGCTTCGCCTTGTCCAGTTCCGCCACGGAATAGGGAATCTCGAAATCGAGCAGCTCCGCCGAGGTCCTGAACCGCTCCGAATGTTCGGTGGATTTGAAAATGCGGCCGCCGTACGCGCGCTCGCCCTCGAAGACGCAGGAAGCATAATGGAGACCGTGCGAAAGCACGTGAAGCTTGGCTTCCTTCCAGGCGACCAGATCGCCGTTCATCCAGATGAACCCGTCGCGCTGGTCGAATGGCAAAGCGGACATTGCCCACTCCTCGGCTTATGGCCGGGCCCGCGGTGAGTTTCGCGGAGATGCGCGGCCCTTGATGGTCCGCCTAATATGGCGGGGCGGGGAACACAAAACCATGGGCCTTAGCGAAAAAACCGCCGCCGGGCGCGGGCTTGACGCGTACGGATGTTCCTGAAATATGTCAACAGTGCTGACATAAAAGGCCGCGCACGTGAATCTGATAAGTGGAAAACGAGACCTTTCGCAAGGCACGCCTGAAAAGCCGGTTTTCGGGGCCGCCGCCGAACCGGGCGCGCCGATGTTCGAATTGATCGAGCTCATGTTTTTCGCCTATCGCGATTTTGCCGGCGACGCCGATCATCTCCTGGCGGCCTTCGGGTTTGGCCGGGCGCATCACCGGGTGTTGCATTTTGTCTCCCGGCGTCCGAGCCTCACGATCGGCGAGTTGCTGGAGATTTTGAGGATCACCAAGCAGAGTCTCAATCGCGTCCTCAATGAATTGATCGGCCGGGACTATGTCGAAGCCCGCCCAGGCATGAAGGACCGCCGCCAGCGGCAATTGTTTCCAACCGCGCGCGGACAGGCTCTTGCGCGGGATGTCGCGCTTCTGCAGTCGAGACGGTTCGCGCGGGTGTTCGGGGAGCGTCCGGAGCGCGCGCGCGCGATCGAATTTCTCCTCGCCATGGTCGACGCGGGCGGGCGGGACAAGGTTGCCGCGATGACCGGCGCCGGCCCGGCCTCGGGGCAGCAACGGTGAGCCAGGAATCGAATGGCTCATCGAATGGTACTCCGGCGCTGGCCGCGCCGGCCGACGACGCCGCGCATCTTCTGATTGTCGATGACGACCGAAGGATCCGGGCGCTGTTGTCCCGCGTGCTGAGCGAAGAGGGGTATCGCGTCACGACCGCCGCCGATGCCGCGGAAGCGATGGCCCGCCTGAAGAGTCTCTCCTTCGATCTGATCGTCCTCGATGTCATGATGCCGGGCGAGGATGGTTTTTCCTTCGCGGCGCGGCTGCGGGCCGGTGCCACGGAACTCGCGCGCGTTCCGATTTTGATGCTGACCGCGCGGAGCGAAGCGGAAGACCGGGTGCGCGGCTTGGAAACCGGGGCCGACGATTATCTCGGCAAGCCTTGCGAGCCGCGCGAGCTCGCCTTGCGGATCGCCTCGATCCTGCGCCGCGCGGCGCCGCGCGCGATCGCGGGACCGCCGGCTTTCGTGCGCTTTGGCGAATTCAGCTTCGATCTTGGCCGCGGCGAACTGCGCCAGCGTGACGAGGTCGTAAGACTGACCGACCGGGAGCGCGAGATGCTGCGGCTTCTCGCCGAAAACGCAGGCGAAACGGTGGCGCGGGAATCCCTCGCGGGTTCCGGCATTGCCGCCAACGAGCGGACAGTCGATGTTCAGATCAACCGGCTGCGCCGCAAGATCGAGCGCGACCCCGCCAATCCGTTGCATTTGCAAACCGCGCGGGGCGCCGGCTACCGCCTGCTGGTCGACCGCTGAAACTGTTCTATCGGATCGGTGGCGCAGGCATCATGCTTCAGTAGACTCGCGCGAAACCCCGTGGTTCAATAACGGAAAACCGTTTTTGAAGGCGCATTATGAAATCGGGACTCACGCACGTTTGGACCGCGTTCGCATTGCTGATGGGGATAGCGCCGGGGATCAGCCGGGCGGCGGACATCGGCTGGCCGCAAGCGGTCGGCCGGCTGGCGGGAGAGAGGTCAAAGGCGGAAACCTGCGCCGCGTTGCTCAAAGGCTACGGCGACCAGCAACAGAGTTCCCGGGGGCAATTGGCTTACGGCGAGGCGAAGGCGAATTTCGACGCGGTCATTGCTGAGTTGATCACGGCCCTCACCGAAGGCGGAAACCCGAAAAGCCTTCCCAGTCTCGAAACCGATCTGGAACATGGCGCAGAGGATCTTGGGAAATTCTGCAAGATGGTCAACGATCTCCTGCCAAGCGCTTCGGGACGCAAGGACGTCATTGCCGATATCGCCAAGAGCGCAATTCAGCCACTGATCGATGCCCTCTCGGAAGGAGTAGCCGCTCTTTACAACAACCATCGAAAAGACGACGCTCTCACTATTGAGACAATCAAGACTCAGTTGGAGGCCACGAAATGGCCCAATTTTGCCGAGGTCAAAGCCGCCAAGTAGCGCTTTTGCAAATATTGTTGGCGGCACTCTCGCTGGTGATTTTGCCGGGCTTTTGCGCCAAAGCGCAAAACCTCTACGAGCGCCCGGTTCTGGTCGTCGATCCTGACATGCATACGGACGTCACTAGAACGGCCGCCGTTGACGCCACGGGCCGTTTCCTCGCCACGGGCTCCGATGACAAAACCGTGCGGATTTGGTCGGCTCCTGACGGAAAACTCTTGCGAACCATCCGCATGCCTGTGGGCCCAGGCCACATCGGGGAGGTCCGCGAGGTCGCGATGAGTCCGGACGGCAGTGTCGTGGCCGCTGGGGGCTTCATCCAGGTTCAGACGCGCGGCGAATTCGGCGGTCTTGGCATCGAGGTGACTCAGGAGGACGGGCTTATCAAGGTCGTCACGCCGATCGACGACAAGCCGGCCTCGCGCGCGGGGATCTTGTCCGGCGACATGATCAGCGCCATCGACGGCGAGAATGTTCAGGGCTTGAGTCTCAACCAGGCGGTCGACAAGATGCGCGGCGCGCCGGGTACCTCGGTGACGCTCAAGATTTTACGCGGATCCAACAAGGACTCGCAGGATATCAAACTTGCCCGCGCCGCGATCCCGATCCCGATCACGTCGCATGTGATCTATTTGTTCGATCGCAACACGGGCAAAATGACCACACGAATTGGAGGCTTGCCGGATGTTGTACAGGGGCTCGCCTTCTCCGCTGATGGCCGTTACCTCGCTGTAGTGTGCCACTCCGGCGGTCTGCGCGTCTTCGACCGTGACAAGAATTGGACGGAAGCGTTCCGCGACGCGACCTATGGCGATCAAAGCTATGGCGTAGCCTTCGCCGATGACGGACGGCTGGCGACATCATCTTACGATGGAAAAGTCCGGCTCTATGACCGCAGCTTCAAGCTGGCCGCCACTCAGGAGGCGCTGAGCGGCCGTCACCCTGCGCGGCTCGCCTTCCGCCCGGACGGCAAGGTAGTGGCAGCCGGATATGAGGATAATCCCTCGGTGGACCTCTTGGACGGACACAGCCTGGCGCGGCTACCAGGACCGAACATTGACGGCCTCGATGGTGGAGAGTTGATGAGGGTCGCCTGGTCCGCGGACGGACAGACGCTCTTTGCGAGTGGCAGGTATAAAGACGCAACTGACAATGAACCGGTCTTGGCTTGGGACCAGTCCGGTCACGGAACACGGCGCGCAATAACGGCAAAGTGTGCTGAGACCGACAACACTACAATGGCTCTCGTGTCTCTGCCAGCGGGCCAACTTCTGGTTGCAAAGGCTAATCCTTGCTTCACCATGCTGAAAGCTGATGGCGTCGTCCTTTGGGATCATCGCCCGCCCGGCGGCGATTTCCGTAACCAAGGGAAAACCTTCTCGGTGTCGGCAGACGGGACAGTTATTGATTTTGGCTTCGAAGTATTCGGCAAAGTCCCGCTCCGCTTCGATCTTGGCGCTCTCAAACTGTTTGATCAACGGCCCGCGGATGACCGCACCCGGCCGCCGAGGCAAGATGGGCTCAAGATCGAAGAGTGGAGCGGCTCGTTTGACCCGAAACTAGACGGCAACCCGATTGAACTCGAACCACGGGAGCTTTCGCAGAGCTTCGCGATCTATCCCGATGCGCACCGTTTCGTCCTCGGCGCCGACTGGTACCTTTACGCCTTTGACGCGGAAGGCAAGCAGCTATGGAAACGCGCGGCGCCTGGCTCTGTTTGGGCGGTCAACATCATCAGCGACGGCCGGTTAGTGGTTGCCGCATATGGCGACGGCACCATCCGCTGGCACCGCATGGACGACGGGCGCGAACTCCTGGCCTTGCAGGTTTTGAACGACAAGAAGAACTGGGTGGCCTGGACACCGGAGGGATTTTACGGCGCCACGCCCGGCGCCTTCGGGGTGCTGAAATGGCACGTCAACCGCGGCAATGACGCCGCCGCCGAAGCCGTGCCGGTTTCCGCCATCCCGAGGCTGAAACGCCCCGACGCCCTGCCGCTGGTCCTGCAGGAACTCGAGACCGCCCGGGCGTTGGGCATCGCCGATCTGGCGGCCGCCCGCTACGACGTTCAAGTTGCCACCGGAGCCGCCGTGGCCCCAGGCGCACGGCTGCATATCCTCGCCATCGGCATCAGCGACTATGGCGACAAGGCGACGAGCCTGCGATTGAAGTTCGCCGCCAAGGACGCCAACGACGTGGCCAGCGCCCTTCTCGCCACCCAAGGCAGCGAGTTCAACAAGAAGGGCGGCCTTTATGGGGACGTCAAAGTCCAATATCTGCACGACGCGGACGCCGATAGAGCGGGGATTTTCAGAGCGTTCGATTCGATGAAGGCGAACATGGCCAAGGATGAAGCGGGTCAGGATCTAGCGGTGATCCTGTTCTCCGGTCATGGGGCAATGATCGGCGACCAATTCTATCTTCTGCCCTATGGCGTCGACGCCGGAACGCCAGCCGGCCTCGAGGCGGCGGCGATCTCGGCCAATGAGTTTCACAACAAGGTCGCCGAGTTGGCGAAACATGGCCGGGTGCTCGTATTGCTTGACGCCTGTCATTCGGGCGCCGCGACCGGCGACGGCTCGGCACTGGCGTCGGACGCCGAGAGGTTGCGTTTGACAATTGCGGACAGCAACGTGACCGTGCTGACGTCCTCCAGCACCAACGAATTCTCCCGCGAAGACGAAAAGTGGAACCATGGCGCGTTCACCAAAGTGCTGCTCGACGCACTAGGCAAGGATGCGGACGAAGACCACGACGGTCTCATCTCGATGAGCGAATTGACCCATTATTTGGCCACGCATGTAAGCGGTTTGACCGAGGGCCACCAGCATCCGGGCGTGGAACAGCGGTTTGAAGGCGAACTCTTCATCGCCGGCCAGTAATCACCGAAAGACCGGGTTTGGACGCAACGCGAACCAAATTCGGTTCGACCGACCAATGAAACACACTTGAATGGGGCCACGCTGTGAGCCTTTCCCTTCCCGTCTCGCTCGCGCAATCCCGCTCCTGGTGGCGGGCGTTCTGGCGCAAGGTGGCCGCAGTCCTGCCCAAGGGCCTTTACGCGCGGGCGCTTCTCATCGTCATCGTGCCGATGGTGATCCTGCAATGCGTGCTCACCTATGTCTTCATGGAGCGGCATTGGCAGCTCGTCACGAAGCGCCTTTCCACCGCGTTGACCCAGGATATCGCGGCGATCGTCGAGCTTCATAAATCCTACCCGGGCCGGACGAACGACGCGGTCCTCGCCCAGATCGCCCAGCAGCGGTTGAAAATCGACATGGAGTTCTTGCCGAACGGCGAACTGCCGGCCGCGCTGCCGAAACCTTTCTTCTCGATCCTCGATGCCGCGTTGTCGCACGAGATCCGGCGCCAAATCGGCAAACCCTTCTGGCTCGATACGGTCGGGCGCTCGGATTTCATCGAGATCAGGGTCAAGCTCGACGAACTCGATCCTGCGCCTCGTCGCCCTGCGCGGCGCCGCCTATGCGTCCAATTCCCAGATCTTCCTATTGTGGATGATCGGCACCTCGTTCGTCTTGATCGTGGCGGCGATCGCCTTTCTCCGCAACCAGATCAAGCCGATCCTTTTGCTTGCGGGCGCGGCGGAAGCGTTCGGCAAGGGGCGCGATCTTGAATTTTATCCGCGCGGCGCGCGGGAGGTGCGCCAGGCGGGCCAAGCCTTCATCGAGATGAAGCGGCGGATCGAGCGCGCCTTCGAGCAGCGCACCGCGATGCTGAATGGGGTAAGCCACGATCTGCGCACCATCTTGACGAGGTTCAAGCTTTCGCTCGCCTTGATGGGCGAGACCGAAGAGACGCGGGACTTGCAAAAAGACATCGAGGAAATGCAGCGCATGCTGGAGACCTATCTTGCCTTCGCGCGGGGCGATGCCGGGGAGAGCGCGGCGCATATCGACATGGAGGAGTTTTTGGAGGATTTGCGCCTCGACGCCGAGCGGGCCGGGTTCGATGCGAAGGTCTCGTTTTCGGGCGATCCGCTGGTCACCGTGCGGCCCGACGCGTTCAAGCGCTGCCTTGCCAATCTCATTGGCAATGCGCAAAGCCACGCGAGCCGGATTTCCATCGAGGCGGTCAGGGACCGGCGTTTTCTGACGATCCACGTCGACGACGACGGCCCCGGCATTCCGCCCGGCCGGCGCGAGGACGTGTTCCGGCCGTTTTTCCGCCTCGACGACGCGCGCAACCAGGACGAGGGCGGCACCGGGCTCGGCCTTGCGATCGCCCTCGACATCGCCCGCTCGCACGGCGGCGACATTACCTTGGGCGACAGCAGGGAGGGGGGGCTGCGGGCAACCGTGCGGGTGCCGGTGTAGGGGTCCACCAGGGCGAGGGCTCGGGTTCCGTGCGGCTCTTGAAACAGGCGCTGAAACCGCCAGATCGAGTGCATGGATCCTTGAAGGGAGACGGCAGCCCCGGTTTGAGCCGCCGTCTCCCGTTGCCGCGAGTCAATCATCGTCCCCGCGTTCATGGTCGATGCCGGCCTTGATCGAGGTTGTGCCGCTGTCGTCGCTAACGGTCGTCGTCGTCCCGGCCGCGAGAGCCCGGCCCGCCGGGCTAGTGCAACCGATGTGAGAGTGCATCAATCGCCGGCTGGCGCGTGAAGAGGGTCTGGCGCGGCTCACCGCGGCCACCGAGGCGATGGCATAGCGGTTTGGTTCACATCGCGGGCGACGGAGTCTCGCCGCCGCGCATACTAATGGACAGCTGTGCCCTCCTATTAGCCGCTTAGCCGCCCCCTTCGAGCAAGAGGCACTAACAGCCGCTCCCATGCTCCATCAGCGAACCGAGGTTGAACAGGCCAGTGTTTTCGCTAGATTGCACCACTCTTTTAACGCATTTGTTTCAGTGCAACGTTTTGACTACATCAATGACTTTCTGCAAGTCAATCGCGCGCTCCTTAAACTTTCTGGCTGCGCAGTAATTCCATTTGAAGGAGACACTCTGTATCATTACGTGGGTCGTATACCCATGCCACTTACGGTAGCAAGCGTATAACCCCAACGGGGGGGAGCTAGGGATAACCGTGGTCACAAGGTATTGAGGGTATTTCGTCAATTCTTCAACAATGGAGTCCCGTCCACCCAGTATTAAAAGCGTCTGATCCTCTCTTAGATTGAGTTTGTCATTGACAAAAAAAGCATCCAAATCCCTTGCATTTGTTTCAATAACTGTATTGAGATCGTCAACAGTTTTGAGGTTCTCTACTATAGCTTCACTCACCACGGCCACTTTGACAATTTTCGCTTTCGCCGGAAGCGCCAGCAGCATAAATATTATGCTCATCAGCAACATACTCGTTTTCATTATGACCTGCCGTTTCATTCTTACCTCCCTCACGAACCCAGAACAGGACCTGTGCCTCTGGATCAATCGAGGTTGCATGGACAATCAGCGCCTCCCCGGCGCCAATACAACTCTGCGCCCCAGGGCGCCAATGCAACCAAGGCCTCCTAGTCGCCTAACCGAATCGGCTAGTCATGCCCGGCCACCTCAGATTGACGTCATTGGCTACGCATCGACAACCTTCACACCGATGCAGTAAACGTCGACCCGTGCGCTGTCTGCAACCAAATGATCTTTTCCTCGTCCTTCCCATTGGTTACTTTCTGTCGGAAATGAGGCGTAAAGCATCACTCCATCTTTATCGAAAGTTATTTTCGACCCTCCCCCGACCATCTTATATCCGCCGGGCGGGGCGATTGTTGCCTGCGGTCTATTGGACTTGTTGCTTTTACCGATTGCAATTTCAGACAGAACTTTGACTCCCGCCACTTTACATTTCAGCCCAATAGCGTAAGCCGATATCTTCGCTGGATCTGCCTTAATGTGGTCCTTGGATTGCGCCCGCCATGTCGTCTTATCCATAGGATAAGACGCGAAGAGCATGCTGCCGTCTCCGGTCCAGTCCGCATACGCTCCGCCCCCAACCATGACATAACCGGTTTCGACACTTACTTCCTGTTCTGGCCAGTTTGTTTTAGGGCTAGGACGGCTCGGGAAAACCTTCACTTCCCAAATATCGTCGGGATCATGGATGGCTAACGCAAACGCCGTGATGCTTGCAGGATCCGGTTTATACTCGTTCCCGCCATGATCCTTGCCGCTTGCCCTCCAAGTGTTGTCGTTCTCGGGGAATGAAGCGGTAAGAGTTTGTCCCGGAACTTCATCATGGATTACAGAGCTTTCTTAGCATGATCCGGATGGAGGCGAGGCGGAGGAAAGCAAGCGCGTTACGGGTTAGGTTTTCAAAATCCTTGGCCAGCCTGCGACAACGGTTGAGCCAGGCGAAGGTGCGCTCGACAACCCATCGTTTGGGCAGGACAACGAACTTTCTCAGCGCGGGCCGCTTGACGATTTCGATTTCCCATTCACGGCTGATCGCCGCCACGGCGGCGGCCATTTGGGGGCCTTGATAACCGCCATCGGCGATGATTTTGGTGATGAAGGGAAACAGGGGACGCAGTTCCTTCAACACCAATGGTCCACCGTCGCGATCCTGAATGTCGGCGGGATGAACCACGGCTGCAAGTTTCAGACCGAGCGTATCGACCGCGATATGGCGTTTTTTACCGTCGATCTTTTTGCCGGCGTCATAGCCGTGCGGATCGATCCGCGCCCCCCTTTTTCCGTGCTTTTCACGCTTTGACTGTCGATGATGGCAACGGTTGGACTGACGGCGCGGCCAGCCTGTTCTCGACACAGGACGTAGAGCTCATGATGAAGGCGCAAAAGCGTGCCGTCATAGTTCCAAAGATCGAAATACCTGAAAACAGTGCTTTTCGATGGCAGGTCTTTCGGCAGGTAGCGCCACTGGCAACCCGTGCTCAGAATATACATGATTCCGTTGACCACTTCGCGCATGTCCACGCGGCGTTTGCCGCCACCGCGCTTCGCCGGAGGTATCAGCGGCTCCACCAGCCCCCATTCCTCGGCCGTCAAATCGCTCGGGTATCTCTGTTGGCTCCGGTCATAACGGCCCCGGTTTTCTTTCGTCCACATCGGCGGCCCCTCCTCGAATCAGGCCACCTCCCTTGATCACAAATGATTCTTTTGATTCAAGAAGTTTCAGAACAGACACTAAGAAGGTTGCCATCCCCTTTGTAATTGTCGAGTGCGCCTCCGCAAAGGAGTTTGTATCCCTCGGGCACCGTGACGCGCGCGTCCGGATGATTCCTAACGTCAGAAGTCACGCTTAGGATTTCCGCCGCAAATGCCTTCGCAGCCCTTCTCTTATAGGCTTCGTAAATTGCCGTGCGCCGGGCACTGTCGTCGACAAGTTCCCAAATCGGCAGCTGTCCGTCCAATTCGAAGCCGAGGAGCCCAGGGAATTTTTCGCAAGAGCTCGCCCAATTCGCCCACCCCGCTTTGTCTTTAACCTTAACCGCGGATTCGGCAGACCCGCCGAGGGTATCGATGAAACTATTCCCCGCGACATCTTTTACATTTGTGGTGTCGAGGGTGCGAACCGAAGAAGATCCTCCGATACTGCCGCCGGTACCTGAGTCTTCGGCAAGATCACCACCGAGAGACTGGTATTTGGCCTTCGCCGCGATCTTAAATTCCTCGCTGGTCATCCTGGATGTGGCCGTCGACTGACAGAAATATTCGGCTCTCCCACCGATTCTTATTTTACGAGCAAGGTGGGTGCCGTATTCACTGAACAACTCAGCTGGATTGGATGTGTAAAGCGCAGTTTTAAAGTCCGGATCGAGCAGCTGTTTAAGTTGTTCTTTACCTCCGGCGACAACGAGCGTCTTACCCGCAATATCGTGGGAAATTTTTAGGAAATGGCGCTTTTCACTCCGCTTCTCGGAACGCTGAAATTTTGACAAAACACTAGCAGTAACCCCACCGTAACTACCATTTAACCCCGCTTCGACGCCGAGTTCATGACTCAGTTCCAAAAGGTTGTCTGCATATGTCTCCCTAAATTTGGTTTCCCGGACCGGCAAGGTGTCGACTTCTGGGGAGTCCAGCATCATCGTCTTGAAGGTCCGGTTCCACGGGTCAATCTGGAATAGATCTACACCTCTCCCCAAATATTCATCTAGCAGCTCGTGAGAGCCCCCGTCCAGCATACCCTGTTCGGCCATGTTAGATCCTCCTGCAAGAGTGTATCGCAACTAGAATTTCCGCTGCGTACAAGCAAACCAAGAGTGGCACACCTCCATGGTCGTGGCGTCACCCGAACCGATGATGCCGGGCTAAAAAAGTGTAAAAAATATTTGGAAAAGTCAGGCGTCCCCCTGGGCACCGGGCAAGGCGGTCTCGAAAAACCGGCGGATGAGTTCCGTCTGACGGTTGATTCCGGTTTTCTCGAAAATGCGGTGCGCGTGAGTACGAACCGTCTCCCCGCTGATCTTGAGCCGCGCGGCGGCGGCGGGAAGCCCGTTTCCGCCTATGATTTCCCCGAGAACGCGTGTCTCGGCGGGGGTCAGACCGAACCTTGCCGCAAAGTGCTGGATTTGGGCGCCGAGGCCGGCGGCGGGATCGACGATGAAGAGTGCGGCGGCCGGCCGGTCGAGATCGAAGATGGCCAGGGTCCGGTTTGGGGCGAGCGGGATGACATGGGCGACGAGCGGCGGGCGATTTTCGCCGCGCCAAAGATCGAGGGTGCCAGCGGCGTGGGCCTCGCCTGTTTTGGGAGATGCCGCCTGGCGCGCGAGCGCATGCAGGCGCGCGGCGAGCGCGGGAACTCGTGGCCGCAAGCCGCCCGTGTTCATACCGCACGCCCGTTTGACGCCGCGCGAGGTCCTCGGCCTTGGCGTTGGCGAAGACGACCCGGCAATCTCCGGTCAACAGAAAGACGGCGAAACCGGCGGCCGCGACCGCCGCGCCGAGCGAACCGGTTGTTGCTCGCGTCCGGGACAGGAGGTCCTGGATCGCCGCCGCGCGCTGCAAATGCGGCGCGAGGGTTTCCAGGAGGCGCCATTCCGCCGGTTCCACCCAAACCGCATCGGGCGATCTTGTAAGGGCCAAAAGTGCGAACGCATTGGGTGCGCGCAGAAGACCGGTGGCGACGAGATTGGCCCATCCTTGCGGGCGGATAAATTCATCGTAATAGGCCGAGGCTCTGAAACTATCGGTCTGGGTGTACGAGCAAGCCCGCACCTCGCCCGGAGCGATGCTCCACGCCGGCGTCGTGAGGGGGTCGTTTTTGTGATAAGTTTGGGCGTATGCGTCGGCAAGGACAGGATCCACATTGTACAGTGCCGTCAAGCTTCCCGCATCGGCCTGTTGAAGAACCAGGTTGCCGCTGAATGATTTCGTTGCCTCGACGATGCGCTTGACGACCTCGTCCCACCGGGATGGTTCGATAACGGCGTCGTAAATAGCCGCGATCAGATCATCGCCGCTGTCCGATATCGCCATTGTGACGCCCCACCATCGCCCGTAGGGCAATGCTAGAAGATCCCGCGGTCAATGTCATCACGCGCCGGAAACCGCCGGGCCTTGGAGCGGCGGCCGTAATCCCTCCGGCTCAACTCAAGCCGGCCGGCGTTCGCTGGCGCCACCTTTTGCCTTGCAAATAACCGCGTGTCCATCCATATACCATCTGCGCAGATGGTAAATGGAGGCCTGTTTTGGCTGGAAACGTGCATCGGCTGCGGGACAGGCCGGGCGAGACCGAGAAAATCACGGTCAACATCGGATATGTCGATCTTGGCCACATCGATTTGCTGGTAAGCGAAGGTTTCTACTCCAATCGCACCGACTTGATCAGGACGGCAATCCGCAACCAGCTCGCCTCCCACGCGGATGCCATACAAAAATCAATTGTGCGGCAGACCCTCGAGCTTGGCTCGCGATTCTATAGCCGGGCGGACTTGGAGGCGGTCAGGGCGGCCGGCGGCAAGCTCAACATTCAGGTCGTCGGGCTGGCGACCATCGCCACCGATGTCACGCCCGAACTCGCGCTGGCGGCAATCGAGTCAATCACTGTCCTTGGCGCGCTTCAGGCCAGCAAGCCAGTCAAGGCGGCGCTCTCGGATAGGATCCGGTGAGAGCCAGGGCCGGCGTTCGGCAAAGGATAAAGCCCATGAAAACCATTTTCAGCACCGCCATGCGGAAAGCCGCGAAACTCACGCAAAGCCAGCCTGTGATCGAGGCGACGCGGATGATCCAGCGCGCCCTGGCGGGACGAGATTCCGCCCGATCGCCGGACCAGCAACCGGCCAGCAGTCTTCGGCGAATTGAGCCGGAGACCGGCGCGCGTCTGGCGGAGGGCGCGCAGCCCGTCGCCGGAAATGCGAGCGCTGGCTGGCGGGAGTTGCTCCCAACACGAGGGCTTAGCCGCGCGGCACGGCCATTGGGGGAAGTGCTGACGCAGTTGCGCCGGGCCAATCGTCCGGGCCTCGCCCCAAGCGCGAAGCTGCTAAGGAAAGCTCCCACTGCGCCGCCAGTGCCGCCGGGAGCAGCTTTTTTGACCCGGACCTTTACCTGCGCGGCAGGCTCTCGGGACTATAAGCTCTACTTGCCGAGCCATGTGAATGGCCGCAAGCGTCCTTTGATTGTGATGCTCCACGGATGCACCCAAGATCCCGACGATTTCGCGTTGGGCACGGGTATAAATCTTCTTGCGGAAGAGCGGGGTTTCCTCGTCGCCTACCCAAGACAGCCGGCGACAGCCAATCCCTCCGCATGCTGGAACTGGTTCGATCGCAAGGACCAGATGCGGGACGCGGGAGAGCCCTGCATCATTGCGGGAATTACCCGCGCCATAATGACGGAGTTCGCTATCGATGCCAAGCGGGTCTATGTGGCCGGCCTTTCAGCCGGCGGCGCCATGGCCCTGGTCATGAGCGCCACCTATCCCGAGCTCTATGCCGCGACGGGAGTTCACTCGGGCCTCGCCTATGGGTCCGCCAGCGACTTGCCTTCCGCATTCGCGGCCATGGGCGGCAAATCGAGCCCCGCGGCGATGGCGCAAAGGAAGACTCGTTCAAAGGGCGCGCGCGTTCGCATCATTGTTTTCCAAGGCGACCGCGACCCGACAGTGCATCCGTCGAACGCCGGATTGATCGTCGCGGAGGCGCGCGCGGGCTTCCCCGGCGCCGCACAGGAGACGCACCATGGCCGCTCCGCCGGAGGCCGCGATTATACGCGCACCTTGATCCGGGACGCGGGTGGGGTTGTCCATGTGGAGCATTGGGCCATTGAGGGATTGGCGCATGCTTGGTCGGGAGGCAGGCCGGAAGGCTCATATACCGATCCGGACGGACCCGACGCGTCACGCGAAATGTTGCGGTTTTTTTTGGGCAGTCCACCGCCGTCACCGGCGAGACATTAGCCGGTGAATTGCGTACTGGCGGTTAGCCGAGGGCTGCTCCGTCATGGGCGCGAGCATGATCCGCGAAGTCTAAAGCGCCTAATCGATTGGTATACGCGGCGCAAGCCGGGCGCGATCCGGCTGTTCATGGGAGCCTGCTGCAATGGCTGACGGAACTTTCGGCCGATCCACGGCATTGCTTTGTTGGAATCCGGACGAACCGCGCGCACAGCCCCTAGGGCGTCTTGGAAATGGAGATCGAAAGTGAAACTGTCTTTTATGGCGACGGTACTCTTCGTTGTGATCCCGGCATTTGCACGGGCGGATGAGCTGAGTTGCATCAGCACGACATTTAATTTTCTCTCGCCCAACGATAAGGTGTGTGTCGCGGATTTTGACGATCCAAAGGTCCCCGGCGTGACCTGCCACATCTCGCAGGCCCGGAAAGGCGGATGGGGCCAGCCGCTTGGGCTCAATGAGGACCCGTCGAATTTTTCGGTTGCTTGCCGTCAAACCGGCCCCATCGGCGCCGACATCTCGAAGTTGCCGGACGATGACGAGGTGTTCACCGAGAAGACGAGCATCATTTTCAAGGCCACGCGCATTTACAGGGTGCTGGACAGGAAGCACAACACGCTGGTTTACCTCGCCGTGAGCTCGAAGATCATCAGCGGTTCTCCATTCAACTCCATCAGCTCCGTGCCGATCATGCCATGGGGATCGCAATGACCGCGGGACAGCGACAAATAACGCAAGCCGAACCAAAGTCACCGCGGCCTTTCCCTCAACTCAAGTCCCGCAAATGGCGGAACACGATCACCCGCGAGACAAAGCCGGTGACGATCGCGATGCCCGCCGTGATGAGCGCGATGGCGGCGTAGATATTTCCCCCGAGCGAAAAATCGCCGAACATGGCTTCCAGCTGATCGCCGCCGGGGGTCGCCCGCAGCCAGGCTGCCACGGTTCCCGACGCGAAGAAGGCGAGGATCGCGAGCCCGCCGCCGATCGCGCCCCCACGCAGGCCCAGCTGAAAAAAATGCCGCTGGAACTGGCGCGAAATATAGCTGTCGCCGGCGCCGACGAGATGCAAAACTTCGATGATCTCGCGATTGCCCGCCATGGCGCCTTGGGTCGCGAAAGCGACCGCCAAAATCATCGCGGCGAGCACAAGGGCGAAGATCACCGCGGCGGCGAAGACAACGCTCTTCGCCATGATCGCGAGACGCTCCAGCCAGAGGCGATGGTCGTCGACACTCGATCCTGGGATGGCTTCGGAGAGCCTTTTGCGCAGGAACGCGATATCCAAGGGTGCCTGTTTGTCGAGGACGACGACGACGAGGCGCGGCACCGGCAACTCGGAAAGATCGAGACCGGAACCCAGCCAAGGCTGCAAGAGCGCCTCGGATTGCGCCTTGGTGTAGGCGCGGACCGAGGCAACCCCTGGCATCGCACGGGCGAGTCCGGCGGCTTTGGCCGCATCGGCGTCGAGGTCGCGGCCAGCCGTTGGGCGGATTTGAATTGTCATTTCGCTGGCGACCTCGTCCTGCCAGCCGCGCGATGCGTCGCTTATCAGAATTGCCGCGCCGGCGGCCAGAGAGGCAAGAAAAGTCATGATGGCGACCACGGTGACAAGCGCGCGCCCGGCGATGGAGGCTCCGGGAACAAGCGCCATCTCGCTCTTCATGCCGCGCTTGAGGCCAAGCCTTATGGTGCCGAGCGAATTCACCTGCCACCTGTTTCCCGCCGCCGCTTGGAGCATGTCCGAAAAAATGCTCACCCCGCGCCTCACTCGTAAATATGGAGGCGGCCGTCGCCCAGAACCAGCCGACGGGCGCCGTCGAACTGGTCCATCAAGCCGAGATCGTGCGTCGCGATCACCACCGACGTCCCCGTTTTGTGGAGTTCGGTGAAGAGCCGCAAAAGCCTGCGCGCGAGACTTGGATCGACATTGCCGGTCGGCTCGTCGGCCAACAGCAGCTCCGGCCGCACGATGAGCGCGCGGGCAATGGCGGCGCGCTGCTTCTCGCCGCCGGACAGCACCGGCGGCAGAATATGCATTCTCTCGCCAAGACCGACCCAATGCAGGAGTTCCGTCACTTCGGCGCGATAGCTCGCCTCCTCCCTGCCGCGCACGCGGAGCGGAAGCGCGACGTTTTCATAGGTCGTCAAATGGTCGAGCAGACGGAAATCCTGAAAGACCACGCCGATCCGCCGTCTGAGAGAGGTGATCGAGGCTTTGTCGAGCGATAAGGCGTCGCTCCCGAAAAGGCCGATCGCGCCGCGCGTCGGCCGCAAGGACAAAAGAATGAGCCGCAAAAGCGTCGTCTTGCCGGCGCCGGAGGGA
This sequence comes from uncultured Alphaproteobacteria bacterium, assembly GCA_963706215.1. Classification (GTDB taxonomy): domain Bacteria; phylum Pseudomonadota; class Alphaproteobacteria; order Rhizobiales; family Beijerinckiaceae; genus Methylocapsa. Next base: position 4,079,492 of record OY970154.1, read on the forward strand.
CCGGTCAGGAATTGAAACGACCGCGGCTCGATGGCGAAGCTAATATCCTTCAGGATTTCCGCTCCCATCCCGTAGCGCAAGCCGACATTTTCAAAACGGACCAAGCAAGACCTCGTTGGCGGCGCCACGGTGTTGCGTTTTTTGGATGCTTACACTTGCACGACAAATAAAGCGAAATTTCGAGCGAGCGGGCGCATCGCGCGCCAGCGCTCCGAATTGGCATGGGTGGGAGACAGTTGAGAGCGGGCCCCGAACCCGCGGAATGGGAGGGGGATTCCCGAAGCCTGCATCCGCTCCAGGTGAACGCCGATCAAGACCCCGGAAAGGCGCCGCGAATTGCGCGCGACCTTTGCCTCAGAGTTGCCGCGCGATCATCATGTTCTTGATTTCGGCGATCGCTTTCGCCGGGTTCAGGCCCTTGGGGCAGGCCTTGGCGCAATTCAGGATCGTATGGCAGCGATAAAGGCGGAAAGGATCCTCGACATTGTCGAGGCGCTCGCCCGTCGCCTCGTCACGCGAATCGATGAGCCAGCGGTAGGCTTGCAACAACACGGCGGGGCCGAGATAGCGATCGCCGTTCCACCAATAGCTCGGGCAGGATGTCGAGCAGCAGGCGCAAAGGATACATTCGTAAAGCCCGTCGAGTTTTCCGCGGTCCCGCGGCGACTGCAACCATTCTTTTTCAGGCGTTGGCGAGGTTGTTTGCAGCCAGGGCTCGATCGAGGCGTGCTGCGCGTAAAACACGGAGAGGTCCGGCACGAGATCCTTCACCACCGGCAAATGCGGCAAGGGATAGACTTTCGCGGCACCCTTGATCTCGTCCATGGATTTCGTACAGGCGAGCGTGTTGGTCCCGTCGATATTCATCGCGCAGGATCCGCAAATGCCTTCCCGGCAAGAGCGCCGGAAGGTGAGCGCCGGATCGATCTTGGATTTTATCCAGATCAGCGCATCGAGAACCATTGGGCCGCAATCGCTGCGATCGACGAAATAAGTGTCGATGCGTGGGTTTTGGGTATCATCCGGGTTCCAGCGGTAAATCCGAAACTCCGTGAGACTGTTGGAGTCGCCGTGCTTCGGCCACGTTTTGCCAGTGCCGACGCGCGAATTGGCGGGAAGCGTGAATTCGACCATTTGGTTCTCTTGTCTTTTTTGTCAATATACGCGCGGTTTCGGCTCGATATAGTGCATCTCGTTGGTCATCGTAAAACTATGCACGGGCCGGTAATCGATCGAGACCGTGCGGGCATCGGGGTCGATCGAGGCCAGCGTATGCTTCATCCAGTTCGCGTCGTCGCGCGCGGGATAATCTTCCCGGGCATGCGCGCCTCGGGATTCGGTGCGGCGTGCCGCTCCATCCATCGTCACGACCGCTTGGACAATGAGATTGTCGAATTCCAACGTCTCGATGAGGTCGGAATTCCAGATCATTGAACGGTCGGTGACCGAAATCTGATCCCTCGCGGCCCAGACCTCACGGATGAGCTCCGAACCTTCCTCCAGAGTCGGCCCGGTGCGATAGACGGAGCAATGACTTTGCATCACCTTTTGCATCCTGAGCCGCAGCTCGGCGGTCGGGAGTTTGCCTTTCGCATGGCGGAAGCGGTCGAGACGGGAAAGCGCCTGGTCGGCGGAACCTGCCGGAAGGTCGGCCTGTTTAGCGCCCGGCGTCGCGAGTTCCGCCGCGCGCAAACCAGCGGCGCGGCCGAAGACGATGATGTCGATGAGCGAATTCGAGCCGAGTCTGTTGGCGCCATGGACCGAGACGCAGGCGGCCTCGCCGATTGCCAGGAGGCCGGGCACGACGGTATCCGGATCAGCGTCCTTCTTGATGATGACCTCGCCACGAAAATTCGTCGGAATGCCGCCCATATTGTAATGCGCGGTGGGCAGCACCGGGATCGGCTCCTTGGTCACGTCCACGCCGGCGAAAATCCTGGAGCTTTCGGAAATGCCGGGCAGGCGTTCGTGCAGGATCTTGGGATCGAGGTGTTCGAGGTGCAGATAGATATGGTCCTTGTTCTTGCCGGCGCCGCGGCCCTCGCGGATTTCGATGGTCATCGCGCGCGACACCAAATCGCGCGGCGCAAGGTCCTTCACCGAAGGCGCGTAGCGCTCCATGAAGCGTTCGCCTTGGGAATTGGCCAAAAAGCCGCCTTCGCCGCGCGCCCCTTCGGTGATGAGGCAGCCGGCGCCGTAAATGCCGGTCGGATGGAACTGCACAAATTCCATATCCTGCAAGGGAAGCCCGGCGCGCAGCACCATGCCGTTACCGTCGCCGGTGCAGGTATGCGCCGAGGTGCAAGAGAAGTAAGCGCGGCCGTAGCCGCCGGTCGCCAGGATCACAAGTTGCGAGCGGAAGCGATGAATGGTGCCGTCGTCGAGCTTCATGCAGACGACGCCGCGGCAGCGGCCATTCTCCATGATCAGGTCAATCGCGAAGAATTCGACAAAGAATTCGGTCTCGTAACGCAACGCCTGACCGTAGAGCGTATGCAGCATCGCGTGGCCGGTCCGGTCGGCCGCCGCGCAGGTGCGCTGCGCCGGCGGACCCTTGCCGAACTTGGTGGTCATGCCGCCGAACGGGCGCTGGTAGATGCGGCCATCCTCGGTGCGCGAGAACGGCACACCCCAATGCTCGAGTTCATACACGGCGGCCGGCGCATTGCGGCAGAGATATTCGATCGAATCCTGATCGCCGAGCCAATCCGACCCCTTGACGGTGTCGTACATGTGCCATTTCCAATCATCTGGCCCCATGTTGCCGAGCGCCGCCGCGACGCCGCCTTGCGCCGCAACCGTGTGCGAGCGGGTCGGAAATACCTTGGTGATGCAGGCCGTCCGCAGCCCCGCCTGCGAACAGCCAACGGTCGCCCGCAGTCCCGCGCCGCCGGCGCCGACGACGACAACGTCGAACGTATGGTCGGTAATCGGATAGGCGGCACCGTTGCGAGCCGGAGCGGCGTCGCCGTTGAATGTGGCGTTGGAGGTCATGCCATCGTCTTTCGAAATTTCCTCTTTAAGCTTACGCGGCAGTCGCGTAAGCGGCCCCTCAGGTAAAGCTCAGTTTCAAGACCGCGTAAATGCATGCCAAGCCGATGCAAACCGAGAAAAAAAGATTGCCGATCAGCGCCCACTCCTTCACCTGCGCGGCATGCACGTAGTCGTCGATAATCGACTGCATTCCGAGCTTCATGTGGAAGACCCCGGACAAGATGAAGAGAAGCATCAAAATCGCGGGAAGGGGATGCCCGAGTTCGGCTCGCACCGCCGCGTAATCCTTGCCGAGAAGGGACAAGACGATAGCGACGAATGCGATCGACAAGGGGACAAGCGCGACCGAGGTGATGCGCATGTTCCATGCGTCCTCGGTGCCGGATTTGGCGGAGCCAAGAAAGCGCACCCTGCTCATCGCGGAGCGAACCGGCGCGGGATTTTTCGCCATCACTGCCTATTCCTCCCATGCTTTCCTGGCAATGTTTCGGATTTTGCGATCCGCCGGTTGGCGGCGTCGGCCAGGACGATTCTTAAGGAACCAGATAAGCGATCGTCCAGACGGTCACCGTCAGGACGATGCCGCCGAATAAGGTGGCGCGCGCCAGCCATTCGCGCCGCGGATGCTCCAAACCATGGCCCGTGTCCCAAATGGCGTGACGTATGCCGCCGAGAAGGTGATGGAACAGGGCCCAGGTGAAACCGAATAGAACCAGTTTCCCGGCGATCGAATTCAAGCAGTAGGCAGCCGCATCGTAGGGGCCGCCGCCGGTGGACACGGCAATTAGAAACCACGCCAGCAACAAGGTGCCGAAATAGAGCGCTGCCCCGGTGATGCGATGCGCAATCGACATCATCATGGTCAGCATCGGGCGGTAGATTTGCAGATGTGGTGACAATGGCCGGCGTTTCTCGATGCCGCTCGCGCCAAACTCCGCCTCTGTCATGGAGCTTTACCCCCCCTCAAAAATTCGATGCCCCCTCCACTAATGCAATTGGTCCTCCAGGGCAACGCGTCCATTAGAAGACTTCAGAACCGCCCGAATCCGGACGCGCTATTGATAGCGCACCGGCTTGGACGAAACCCTCGCTGAGCCGGATCAGCCCTTGCCGTTGGATAATCTCTGGACGCCAAATTGTCCCAGCGCGGTGAACATCCGTGCATTTTCCTTATTGAGTTCCCGCGGTATAGGCTATCATGCCTTGATGCTCCCTGGCACGAAATTGGCTAGGCAAGAAAAATCGAAGCGCCGATGGCTTGGCAGACATGATCGTGCGAGGCCGCAAATTAATCGCGTTTGTGCTTGTTGCCGGTTCGCTGGCGGGAGCCTGGTGGCTATTGCTTGCCTTCACGGGGTTTCCATCGGCCGCCTTGGCGGCGACGGGCCGCGTCACCATTGTGTCGGGCGGTGTCCCGCGCACCGCCATCCTCGTCCAACACCGGCGCCTCAAGCAAGCGCGCCGGCCGGCCATCCTGATCCTGCGTGGCGGCAGGGAGAAGGGCGCGCGCCTCCGGCGGATATTCGGCCTTGAAGAACTGGCGCGATCATCCGGCGCGGTCCTGATCTATCCGGAACCTCTAGCCGGGCGTTGGGGCGACGCGCCTGGACCCGAGGCGCGCCGCGATTCCGTCTTCATCCATGATCTGATCGCGAAGTTAGTCGCCCAGGACATTGCCGACCGGAGCAAGGTCTTTCTCGTTGGCATGGCTACTGGGGGGATGACGGCTTTGCGGCTCGCCTGCGACGAAAAGAACGTCTTCGCGGGGATAGCGGTTCTTGGGGCCAGCCTGCCGTCCGGTCTCGAAGCGTCCTGCAAGCCGTCGCATCCGATTCCCCTCATGATGATAACGGGCACCGCGGATACCGTGGTTCCCTCTCATGGCGGCAAGACCAGTTTGACCAGTTTGCCGCATGGCAAAGCGGAGCTTCTCTCCATCGACGCGACGCTAGGTCTCTTCGGCAAAGCCGCCGGCTGCGCCGGGGGCATGACGACCACCGTCCTCCCGGACAAGAACCTTCACGGTGGCCCGCGTGCCTACCTCGACAAGCTGAACAATTGCGAAGTACCGGTCGAAGCGGTCCGGATCGAAGGCGGCGGTCACCCGCTACCTGGTCTTTCGAGCGAAGCCGGACCAGGGCATGGCCTCGCCAAGGGCGATGTCAATAGCGCGAAGCTCGTTTGGGATTTTCTCCGTCCCCTCGGCGGCTAAGCCCGAGCTCTATCTATCGCGCGCGAGAATCCCCGGTCCGGACGGCGATGCAAACCGTTCACGAGGTCTCGAAGATAATGGGAAGCGTCTTTCCCGCCTCCCGCAGCCGCGCGAGCCCCGTCATGCCATCGAGGTCCGGCATGACGAGATCGAGATTTGCGAGACGTATCGCCGGCGCGCCGGGGATTGCAGACGTGCAAGCACCGCTTCGCCGGTTTCAACGGTCTCCGCCAGATAGCCGAATAGATGCACCAGGGGTTCGAGGAGCCGCCGCTAGGCCGGATCGTCGGCGGCGATCAAGTCTTTTGGGGACACTCGGCGTCCCATGGGCGTAACTGCCCTTTCGCTCGGCGAAGGGGGACCCTAACCTTGGGCAAGGTCAGCCAATGTCGCTTCCCAAAGCTTGCACCCCCTTTCATCGCAGCTGGTTTCGTGTATAAACACGGCGCGCGCCGTCGTGCGCGGCATCCGCCCGAACCCCGCTGGACGACATCCTGGCGGGGCCGCGCGGCTGCAAATCTCCGTAGGCCGTCGCCGTAAACCAACCCATTGAGGCGGCGCGGCCGGGGGTTCCATTGGATCGGGCCGTTTTCTGAATGGGTTGCTCCTTTTCAAAGAGGTTATTCGATGTCGATTACGGCAGAGCGCAAACAGGCGCTGGTGAAAGACTATGCCTTGAAGCCGGGCGATACCGGCTCTCCCGAGGTCCAAGTTGCGATCTTGACCGAGCGGATCGTGAATCTGACTGGGCATTTCAAGACGCATGTGAAAGACAATCATTCGCGCCGTGGTCTGCTCAAGCTTGTGTCGCAACGCCGGCGGCTCCTCGACTACGTCAAGGCGAAGGACGAGCCCCGCTATAAGGCGCTGATCGAACGCCTTGGGATCCGGCGCTAGGGCATGTCCGTTGCCAACGGATGCGCCCATCGGGCCGGAAAACGCGCTTGGTTGGAGTGGCACATTGGAGCGCCGCCGCGAAATGCTCCGTCTATCCTGCACGCAATCGGCGCGGGTCCGCAGGCTTTCCGTGTCCGGGAACTTGCAGGGCCGATAGGCAGTACGGCAAGCGGCCCTTACAGAAATCCCCCGAACAAGTCGGTTCGGATGGGTCGGGGTAATATCATGCAATAAAACAACCAGGGCGATTCAACTTGAGGCGATCAAGGTCTTGGTACCTTCTATAGCCAAGCGTTGCTCGCCGCAAAAAGCTTGCTCGCGCCGAAAGCGGTATGATTGTAAGACCAAGCCTTTCATGGCTCGCATATCCGGTAATGTGGCGGCATGAGGCCGCCACGCCAAACCATGGTGAAGACCAACGCTCATAGCAGGATCGCCAGGTGCTGTCGTGCAGCCTCTCGCCGTCTTGCTTTGGCCTTGGGCTTTGCCTTTACCCAAGAAAGACGAATGAATGTTTGAAATCCATCGTGAAGAACTCGATTGGGCCGGACGCAAGCTCGTGCTCGAAACCGGCCGGATCGCCCGCCAAGCCGATGGCGCCGTCGTCGCGACCTATGGCGAAACCACGGTTCTTGCCACTGTCGTCGCGGCCAAGGCGGCCAAGCCCGGGGGCGATTTCTTTCCCCTGACGGTCAATTATCAAGAAAAGGCCTTCGCGGCGGGCCGCATTCCCGGCGGCTATTTCAAGCGCGAGGGCCGCCCTTCGGAAAAGGAGACCCTCGTCTCACGCCTGATCGACCGCCCGATCCGCCCCTTGTTTCCGGACGGTTATCGCAACGAAACGCAAGTTGTCGCGACGGTGCTTTCGCATGACCTCGAGAACGATCCCGACATTGTGGCCGTGGTCGCGAGTTCGGCGGCGCTGACCTTGTCGGGCGTCCCATTCATGGGGCCGGTCGGCGCCGCGCGGGTCGGCGTCATCAATGGCGCCCTGAAAGTCAACCCGGCGCTGGAGGAGTTGCAGAGACTCCTCGCTCGACCTCGTGGTCGCGGGAACCAGCGACGCCGTGCTGATGGTCGAATCCGAAGCCAAGGAACTCTCCGAGGCAACCATGCTCCAGGCCGTCATGGCGGGCCATGCCGGATTTCAGCCGGTGATCGACGCGATCGTCAAACTTGCCGAAAAAGCCGCCAAGCCGCCGCGCGATCTCGCCATCCCCGACAGGCGCAAAATCGAGGCAGCGGTGCGTGAGATCGCCGAGGCCGAATTACGCGAGGCCTATAAGATCACCGCGAAGCAGGACCGCCATAACGCGGTCGATGCGGTGAAGGCAAAAGTCATCGCCGCGCTGTTCCCAGCCGATGCCGAGCCGGAGTTTTCCAAGGAGCAGGTTGCCGAAGTCTTTCACGATCTGCAGGCCAAGGTCGTCCGCTGGAACATCCTCGACACCGGCATCCGAATCGACGGGCGCGACGTCAAGACGGTCCGTCCGATTGTCGCGGAAGCCGGCGTCTTGCCGCGCACGCATGGTTCGGCGCTTTTCACCCGCGGCGAGACGCAGGCGCTGGTCGTCGCGACGCTTGGCACCGGGGAGGACGAACAATACGTCGATAGTTTGGAAGGCACCTACAAGGAGCGCTTCCTTCTGCATTACAATTTCCCCCCCTATTCGGTCGGCGAGACCGGCCGCATGGGCTCGCCCGGACGCCGCGAAATCGGGCATGGTAAGCTTGCCTGGCGCGCCATCCGTCCGATGCTTCCCACGGCGGCGGAATTTCCCTATACGATCCGGATCGTGTCCGAGATCACCGAGTTCGAACGGCTCATCCTCGATGGCGACGGTCTGCGGCGCGTCGCTTGCCTTGATGGACGCCGGCGTTCCCATCAAGCGGCCGACGGCGGGCATCGCCATGGGCCTCATTCTCGAAGGCGAGCGCTACGCGGTCCTCTCCGACATTCTCGGCGACGAGGATCATCTCGGCGATATGGATTTCAAGGTGGCCGGCACCGCGGAAGGGATCACGTCGCTGCAAATGGACATCAAGATCACCGGCATCAACGAAGAAATCATGCGGGCGGCGTTGGATCAGGCCAAGGCTGGCCGGCTGCATATCTTGGGCGAAATGGCCAAGGCGCTCACCGGCGCGCGCGCCGAACTCGGCGAATTCGCGCCCCGCATCGAGACCTTGAAAATTCCCACCGACAAGATCCGCGAGGTGATCGGGACCGGCGGCAAGGTGATCCGCGAGATCGTTGAAAAAACCGGCGCCAAAATCAATATCGAGGACGACGGCACGGTGAAGGTCGCTTCCTCCGACGCCAATTCGATCCGCGCCGCGATCAATTGGATCAAGTCCATCGCGAGCGAGCCGGAAGCCGGCCAGATCTACGATGGCACGGTCGTCAAAGTGGTGGATTTCGGCGCCTTCGTGAATTTCTTCGGCTCGAAGGACGGTCTCGTCCACATCTCCCAACTCGCCAAGGGAAGGGTCGCCAAAACCTCGGATGTCGTCAAGGAAGGCGACAAGGTTAAAGTGAAGCTCCTCGGCTTCGACGACCGCGGCAAGGTGCGCCTTTCGATGCGCATCGTCGATCAGAAAACGGGGGAAGACCTCGAAGCCAAGGAAAAGCTCGAACAGCGCGAAGCCGGGGAATGAGCCAAGGGGCGCACCACTAAGTTAACAACACCCCCGAGAAGGAACAATCAGGCCGGTGTCATTTCCGCCGTTCCGGCCGGGGCTTCCGCGGGCAAATAGGCGTTCCAGACCGCCGCGGGGCCAAGGGTGGCGGCAAAAGCGCGATGACGGGACCGTTCCTCGACGCTGAGCAGCGCGGGGAGCGGATGCGGTCTTTGCGCAAGCAGGCTCGCCGCCCCTGCCCCGATCGAAGCGGCGCCATGGGCGAAAACGAGAGCGGCCTGGCGCCCGCCGGTCAATTCGGCATAGACTTCCGCGAGAATTCCGGCATCGAGCAAGGCACCATGTTTGGTCCGCCGCAACGTGTCGATGCCATAGCGGGCGCAAAGCGCGTCGAGACTGTTTGCCGCGCCCGGATATTTGCGGCGCGCGAGGGCCAGCGTGTCGATCACGCGATCGGACGCGATCGGCGCGATCCCAAGGAGCGCGAGTTCCGCGTTAAGAAACCGCATGTCGAATTCGGCATTATGCGCGACAATTTTGGCGCCACCGACAAATTTCAGGAAATCGGCGGCGATGCCGGCAAAGACCGGCTTGCCCGCGAGAAACTCGGCGGAAATTCCATGCACCCGGAAGGCTTCCTCGGGCATGTCGCGGCCGGGATCGACATAGGCGTGAAAAGTCTCGCCGGTCGGGATCGCATTCAAAAGCTCGACACAAGCGATCTCGACAATTCTATGCCCGTTCGCGGGGTCGAGCCCGGTCGTTTCCGTGTCGAGGACGATCTCCCGCATCTTGCCGCCTCAAAGCTTGTTTTTCGCTCCGGCGAGCGCCCGCAAAATCGCGCGCACCTGCCGCGCGGTGGCGGCAAATTCGCCGCCGGTATCGATGATGAAATGCGCCCGCGCGCGTTTTTCCGCATCCGGCCGCTGTCTTGCCAATATGGCGGCAAGCCGCTCCGGTGTCATGCCCGGACGCCGGCTCACCCGCTCTTTTTGCACAGCTTCCGGCGCGCTCACGAGAACCACGGCATCGACCTTGCGGTCGCCGCCCGTCTCGAACAGCAAGGGGACATCGAGAACGACGAGCCTTGCGCCCCTTTTTTCCGCCTCGCTCAGGAAAGCATCGCGGCTGGCGGCAACCAGCGGATGCATGATCGCTTCGAGCCGCGCCAGCGCCGCCGGATCGTCGAGGACCCGGGCTCCAAGGAGGCCGCGATCGACCACGCCTTCGCGGGTGGTCCGCGGAAAGGCCGCCTCGATCGCCGGCGCCGCTTCCCCACGATAGAGCGCGTGGACCACGGCGTCGGCGTCGTGGACCGGGATTCCCTCGGCGCGAAACATCGCGGCGGCGGTCGATTTCCCCATGCCGATCGACCCCGTGAGGCCCAGAACAAACATCATCCCGCCGCCGCAACATCCGCCTCGACCACGCCGCGCAGCTCCGGCGTGACGCAAGGTTTCATGCCGAACCAGCGCTCGAACCCCGGCACCGCCTGATGCAAAAGCATGCCGATGCCGGAAACCGCCCGGAGACCGCGCGCCTTTGCCGCCCTTATCAGCTCGGTTTCGAGCGGAACATAGACGATATCGCTGACGACGGCATCCGGCGGCAGAGGCGCGAGATCGATGGCGAGCGGCGGCTGGCCCCGCATGCCGAGCGAAGTCGTATTGACGAGAAGATTGGCGTCGGCCAGCGCGCCGGAGAGATCGGGGAAATCCACGACCTCGATCGATGCGCCATAGTCCAAAGCAAGCCCCGCCGCGCGCTCTTTGGTACGATTGATCAGAAAAATACGCTTTATGCCGCGCAGTTTAAGCGCGTAAACAATCGCCCGCGCGGCCCCTCCGGCGCCGATAACCACGGCCTTCCTGGAGTTAATGTCCCATCCCGGCGCATCCTGATCCAAGGCACACGCAAAACCGGCGGCGTCGGTATTGTCGCCGCAAAGTTTTCCCGCCTCTATCCACAAGGTATTCACGGCCTTGAGGCGGGCCGCCGTCGTGGTCGTGACATCGCAGAGTTCGAACGCCTTTTGTTTATGCGGCAAGGTCACATTCGCCCCGGCAAAACCCTGCCGCGCGAGATCCTGCACAAACGCCGGTAAATCGGCCGGCGCGACCGCGGCCAGCTCGTAAGACCCCCCGATCTTGAGGCGTTCCAGCCAAAAGCGGTGGATCAACGGCGAACGCGATTGCGCGACTGGCCAGCCGATGACACATGCCTTCGGTTTGCCGTGAGCCGGAGCTTTCACGAAAGAAGACTCCCTTCCTCGCGCAGGAATTCTAGGAGCGGCAAAAGGGGGAGCCCCAGGATCGTCGCGTGATCGCCCTCGATCGCCTCGAAGAGATGGATGCCGAGGCCCTCGATGCGATAGACTCCGGCGCCGCCAAGAAGAGCGTCATCGACTTTCGTCATATAGGCATCGACGAATGCTGGGGAAAGCCGCCGGCAGCTTAGTCGTGCGACGCCAACCGTTTCGAAAAGAACAGTATTTTCGCGCGCGACGCAGCAGCCTGAATAGAGTTCATGGGTGCGGCCGGACAAGGCTTCGAGTTGCGCCCTCGCCGCCGCGCGGCCGGCCGGTTTGCCAAAGACTCGGCCTTCAAGACAGAGCGTCTGATCCGCGCCGGTAACGAGCCGGCCCGGCTTTTCCTCGCTGACCGGCAAAGCCTTGGCACGGGAAAGATGAAGCGCGATGTCGGCGGCGTTGGCGCCCGACTTCACGAGCGGCGCTTCGATCTCGCGTTCATCTATCGCGGCAGCGCAAATCTCGAACGGTATCCCGGCGGCGCTAAGAAGGCCCTGGCGGGCGAGGCTTTGCGAGGCGAGAACAAGCGGCGCCGTGCCGCGCCAAAACCCTGTCATGACAAGGCGATGAATTTCAACTGGTGAATCTTGTAGAGACCGATGACCGCCGCCGCGGTTTCCTCGATCGAGCGATGCGTCACATCGATTGCCGGCCAGCCATGCTCGGCGCAAAGCTTGCGTGCCCGCGCAAGTTCACCCGCGACCAGGAGGCGGTCCACGTAAGGTGAATCGGGGTTTGCGTTTAACGCGATAAGCCGGTTCTCGCGAATCTGGACGATGCGCTCCACCGAAGCCAAGAGCCCGACGACGAGAGGATTGCGCAACGCCAAAACCGGCTCCGGCAATGGGACATCCGGCACCAAGGGAATGTTCGCTGTTTTGATCCCTCGATTGGCAAGATAGATGCTCGTCGGTGTCTTCGACGTACGGCTCACTCCCAGCAGGACCACATCGGCCGCCTCGAAGTTTTCAGTTTGCTGCCCGTCATCGTGCATCATCGTGAAGTTCAAGGCTTCGATACGTTTGAAATATTCCGCGTTGAGCATGTGCTGGGCGCCGGGGCGAGGCTTTGAAGCCGTTCCGATGTAGGACTGAAACAGGTTTACGATTGGCTGCAAAACCGAAAGACAGGGCACGCTCAATTCCTTGCAGGCCGCCTCGAGATGCGCGGCCAAATCCTGATCGACCAGGGTGAACAAGACGATCCCCGGCGCCGCCTCTATTTCGGCGATAGCCTTGTCGAGCTGCCCCTTGCTGCGCACGAGGGGATAAACATGCTCGATCGACGACACCCCTTCGTATTGCGCCGCGACGGCGCGGCTCGCGGCAATCAGGGTTTCGCCCGTCGCGTCGGAAATCAGATGCAAATGGAAGTAGTGACGCTCCAAGAGTTTTCATGCCTCGCCACGGCTTGCCCTAAATTCAAGGAAATACCGGGGAGAAACAGGGATAACTGGCGTCGTCGCTCCCTGGCAACCATTTTATTGGACAAACCAACGCAGTTCATCCACCGCCATCGAAGGCTGAACAATAAGACGCTCGTCCCTGTGAATCTGGGGGACAGAGACAAAGCCTATCGGTTGAAAAACCGAACCTGCCCGTATCCAATTCGAACAATTAACGAAAAGTTAAAGTTCCAATCGCCCGGAACGGCTTGTTGATAGAGCGGATAAGCGCGCAACCGGTGTCGGCTTGTGCGAAACGGCGAATAAGCCTAATCCCACCCCCAATCAGGCAAAGACAACATCTATTAAAGAAGATTCTTAGATTTTGAGGAGATTTTGGCTTTGGAAGGCGAACCGCGATTCCAAACAAAACCATTCCTTAAAGTCATGGACGGCGAGGCTTGTTTTCCACCTCCTGTCTGGCTGATGCGGCAAGCCGGGCGCTATCTGCCGGAATATCAGGTGCTTCGCGCCAAGGCCCCTTCTTTTCTCAAATTTTGTTACACACCGGCACTTGCGGCGGAAGCAACCCTGCAACCGGTACGACGCTTTGGGTTCGACGCCGCCATTCTATTTAGCGACATCCTCGTTATTCCCGATGCCCTAGGCCAAAAGGTCGTTTTCGAACCGAATGAAGGACCGAAACTCGATCCCATTTTGACAGCGAAGGATTTCGCCAAGCTGAACGGGCGGATAGATCGTGGCCGGTTGACCCCGGTTTTCGAGACGATCGAGCGGGTCAAAACGGCCCTTCCCGCCGAAACCGCGTTGCTTGGCTTTTGCGGCGCACCATGGACGCTTGCATGCTATATGGTCGCCGGCAGGAGCACGCCCGATCAGGCACCGGCCCGTCTGTTTGCCTACCGCAATCGCGATCTGTTTCAGCGTCTCATCGACCGGCTAGTCGAAGCGGCGATCGACTTTCTCGCCTGGCAGATCGAAGCCGGCGTCGAGGCCGTGCAAATCTTCGACACTTGGGCGGGCGTTCTGCCCTTCGCCGAGTTTGAGCGTTGGTGTTTGATGCCAGTCGAGACAATCGTCGCCCGTCTCCGGCTGCGCCATAGGGATGCCCGTGTGATCGGTTTTCCGAAAGGGGTGGGCCAACATCTAATGGATTTCGCGGCACGTACCGGCGTCAATGCGCTCGGACTTGACAGTTCCGCCGATCCGCGATGGGCCGCGAAAACATTCGATCGAGGTTTGGTGTTGCAAGGCAATCTCGATCCGTTGGCGCTCGCCGCCGGCGGTCCCGCGCTTGAGACCGGGGTGCGCCATATCCTCTCGGCCTTCCGGGGAAGGCCGCATATTTTCAACCTCGGCCACGGCATCTTGCCGGACACGCCCATTCGACATGTCGAGCTTATGCTTGATTTCTTTCGCGGGGACTCTGCTAAATGAGCAATGTTTATCTCTGGTTAAAGGTGCTGCATATCTTGGCCATCATCTCCTGGATGGCGGGGATGCTCTATCTGCCGCGCCTCTTCGTCTATCATGCCGAAGCGCCGCAAGGTTCCCCGCAAGCGCGGACCTTCGCGGTAATGGAACGCAGGCTCATGCGCGCGATCATGCTGCCCGCTTTACTCGTGACCTGGATAACCGGTCTTACACTTGCGGTTCAGGCCGGTTTTCTGCATGCGGGCTGGTTTCAAGCAAAATTCGCCCTGGTGATCGCCCTCAGCGCGCTGCACGGATATTTCGCAAAAGTCCGGAAGGATTTGGCGGACGGGACAAACCGGCATGACTCTCGTTTTTTCCGGATCGTTAATGAGGCTCCGACGGTTCTCATGATCGCGATCGTAATTTTCGTCGTCTTCAAACCATTTTGATCACAAACGGACTCTTCGAAAATCGGCGGCCGGCAGTTTGAACTTTCACGGAGATGGAATGGCCGATCCTGCGGACCTTTGTTGCCGAAGCGGCCTTTGCTCACAAGCGGATAGTCGCGGCAATCTCTTCATCGCCGATCGTGGACGGTGCGCCCGGACGCGGCGCGCCGAACGGACCGTCGACCGGCGCTCGCGCAAAGCGCTTGCGCCATCGTCGCCGCCATCATGAGCGGTGCTAATATCCTCAGAATTCGACGATCGGCGCCCTAGTTCCCCACGATCAATTTCCGCGCGTCTTCCCGCAAGCTGGCGCGGGATTTGGCGTCCAGATAGAGCATGTGGCCGCCTCCATAAACCTTGAGGCGCAGGCGGTCCGGATCACCCATCGGGGGTACTTGGTCGATCAGAACTTTCGAAGCGAAATAGGGGGTGACTTGATCGGTGAGGCCATGCGCGACGAGCACGCGCAACGAAGGATCGAGAGCCATGGCGCGCTTCAGATCGGACAGCGCCTCCGCGCGGTCGTGGCCGCTGCCCCAATCCCAGGCGCGGTTGACGTTTTCGTTAAGGATTTCATAGCGTGCCTCGACCTTCCAGCCGAGACGATTGCCGGTGAGATCCGCCATTGCGCTCGCGAGCGGGGTCTTGATCGCATCAAGAATGGGATCGGAATAATCGCTTCTGGCAGCATGAGGCGACGGATCAAAACCGCTGGCGCGCGCGTCGTAAAGGCTCGTGACCCTGGCGCTCGCACGATCCCGTTCGCGCGCGAAGGTCGCCACGTCGATGCGCCCGCCGAGCTTACGGACGAGCGCGGCATCGAGGCCGGTGAAACTCGCGACTTTTTCAGCGATGCGCGAAAGCGCCTGGGAATCGCGCTCGCCGCGCAGGAGATCGGCGAGGTAGGGGCCCGCCGCATAGGCTTCCACATCGGAGAGGGCCGCACGCCCGTCAGGTCCCGCTAGCCCCCGCGCGACGGCCGTCTGTGAAGGCAGCCGCGTCGCGAAAGCGAGGGGATTGTTGGCGCCGTCGAACCAGCTGAAATCGAGCACCGGCGAAATCAACACAAGGCCCGCGACGCCGATTCCTTCCTCGTCCTGCAGCCGCCGCGCGAGTTTTGGCGCGCGAAAGCCGCCATAGCTCTCGCCAACGATGAATTTGGGGCTGTCGAGCCTCTTGTTCGCGGCGAGCCACTTCCGGATCGTGACCGCCAGCGCCTCTATGTCGCCATCGACCGAATAGAAGTGGCGGCGTGTTTCATTGCCCTTTGCCAAAAAGCGGCTGTAGCCCGTTCCGGGCGGATCGATGAAAACGAGATCGGTGAAATCGAGCCAAGTATCGGTATTGTCGATCGTGACCGGAGGTGCCGATGGCGAAGGCGATGCACGATCGAGAGGCAGCCGCCAAGGGCCCATGCCACCTAGATCGAGCCAGGCGGAGGCGGCGCCGGGCCCGCCATTGATCGCGAATGTGACCGGGCGCTTGGGGGAACCGGCATCTTCGAGAATGAAGGCCGTGGTGGCGATATCGGCCTTGGGGGCGAGGCTCTCGGCGTCGCTCAAGCGGATTGGCCCGGCAATTGCCTTGAAGCGCAGGCTGCGTCCGGGAAGCGCGATCGTATGGGAGGTCGTCACGGCGGCGGGCAGGGAATTGAGCGCACCCGTGGGCGCTTGCGCATGCCCGGCGTCCACATTTTGTTGCCCGGCGGTTGCCGCTGGACCTATTGCCGTTTCCGCCGACGGTTCCAGCGCGGCGGCGGGTGAAGTGGCGGCAAAGCCAACAAGGACCGCGGCAAGCAACCATTTCAACGTGTTGGCCATCGATTTCATTGAACGGGTCCTTTATTATCCGTTAAAGACCGGCTGAGCCGTAAGTGCCGAGTCGAATTTTAGACTTCGATTGACCCGCGCAAAGTAGCGGAATCCCCAATGAGCGACCTGCATGTTGCCTTCGTTTCGAAGAGCTTTCTGCGGTCGCATTGGGATTTGGAGTACCGCGCTTGGCACGATTCGGAAACCGAAAAAGCCCTGGACGATCGCCTCGCCTTATGGGCCAAGCGCACGGATTTGAAGGAGACTTCGGCGGAATCCGCGTTCATCGACGTATTCTTCCGCGAGACATGGGGCTACGTCCAGACCGGCCAGCGGGGTTCCGAGACCGGGTTCTCTCTTTACCCGAAGTTCGCTATCCCCGGTGCGGGTGCAAACGGCGGCGGTGGCGAAGCCGATCTTGCTATCGGCTACTTCAGCAAGACAGCACCAGGCCAGATTCCGCAGGTGCTCTGCGAGTTTAAGGGTATCCGAAGCGCCCTGGATGCCGACCAGAAGCGGAAGGGAAACACCCGATCCCCGGTACGCCAATGTCTCGACTATTTGAGCTTTGCCCGGCGCGGCATGATCGGGTCCGAGCCGATCCTCCCCACTTGGGGGATCGTCACGGACATGAACGAATTCCGCCTCTACTGGTATGATCGCGGCCATCAACAGTCGTTGCGATTCACCATCCAGCCGCGCGATCTTTTCCAAGGAACGGGTCTGCTTACGGAGACTGAGGAAGCACGGTTCGACCGGTTTCTTTTCCAAAAGGTGTTTCATCGGGAAACGCTGCTTACGCCAGGCGGCAAGTGTCTCTTGCTCAGTCTTATCGGTCAGCAGCGATTTCGCGACCGTGAACTGGAAAACGCGTTCTATGCCGAATACCGGAAATTCCGCGAGCGGCTCTACACGACCCTTCTCGAAAAGAACCCGGAAGGCACGCCACGCTTTCCTGGCACGAAAGGACGGCTCGTCAGGCTTGCGCAGAAAATTCTCGACCGCTGCATCTTTATCTTCTTTTGCGAGGATATGGGACAGGCGCTTGCCTTTCCGCCGCAGCTTCTCCGCAATTTCCTTATCGAGCGGAGCAACGACCCCTATTACGACGCCGAAGCCACGACCATCTGGCAGGACTTATTACGCTTGTTTCATGCCATGAACGAGGGCAAGGCGTTCGGTGGCAAGGCCCTCAACCAGTTTAACGGCGGCCTCTTCGCACCCGATGCGGACCTCGAAAAGCTGCACGTCCCGAATTCTATTTTCTGCCAGCACATGCAGGGACAGAACGAGGCAAGCCTCCATACGTACAAGGAAACGACCCTTTACCTGTGCGCCTCCTATAATTTCGCGGGCGGATGGGCGCAGGGTCTCTCAAGACTACCGGCCGCCGAAGGTAGCACGGGCGAGCGCGATCATCTGAAAAGCGTCGGGCTTTACACACTAGGCCGCATCTTCGAGCAGTCGATTACCGAACTCGAAATCCTTGAAGCGGAGGCCGATGGAAGGCCGTCCATTAACAAGGAAAGCAAGCGCAAGCGCGACGGCGTCTATTACACCCCTGAATGGGTCGTCGAGCGCATCGTCGAGGAAACACTTCGTCCCCAGCTCGATGAGATCAAGCGGGAATGCGGCTGGCCCGCCAACAAGCTGCCGAAAAAGGAAGCCATCGACGTCTTCATTGCGAGGCTGAAAACACTTACCGTCGTGGACCCGGCTTGCGGTTCGGGAGCGTTCCTGATCACGGCGCTGCGCTATCTGCTCGACACTTGGCACGCCGTGCGCGAACTGCGGAAGTCGGTTACGGGCGAGTTTATGACCGAGGACGACGCGGGCCTCGTCCGCGACATTCTGAAGTCCAACATTTACGGCGTTGACATCAATTCGGCGTCCGCCGAGATCACGCGTCTCGCGCTTTGGCTGCATACCGCACGTGGCGACAAACCGCTTTCCTCCCTCGATACGACAATCCGCGAGGGCAATAGCCTCATAAGCAGCGATTTTTTTAAAGGCCAGATCAACTTGGCCCTCTATGGGGAGGTGGAAAAGGAGCGCATCAATGCTTTCGATTGGGAAAAGGCGTTCCCCGAGGTGTTCGAGCGTGGCGGATTCGATGCGGTCGTTGGAAATCCTCCATACGTAAAGCTCCAAAATTTTCGCAAGGTTCACGCCGATATGGCAGAGTTCCTGCGTTCCGGGCGACAGGATGTGGACATCGAGGGCTACAAGAGCACGCAGTCGGGCAACTTCGATCTCTATCTCCCGTTCATCGAAAAGGGCTTGTCGATCTTAAACGAACTTGGCCGTTTGGGATTTATCGCCCCGAGCCTGTGGACCGTCAACGAATACGGCGCAGCCCTTCGGGCGATGATCGCGGATGGCAAGAATCTCGACCGCTGGCTTGATTTCAAAGCGCATCAGATTTTTGAGGAGTCGACGGTCTACACGGCGCTTCAATTCTATACGAAGCAACCGAACGATGCGGTCAAGGTTGCATTTGCGCCCAATGGCGTCGTGGCCGGTGATCCTTGGTCTGGTGTGGAATGCCGCGTCGCCTACGATAACCTTGACTATGGCGATCGCTGGCTGCTCCTGGCCGGGAGCGAACGGGCATTAATCGACCGCCTCACAATAACTTGCCGCCGCCTTGATGATCCATCTATGACGGAAAACATCTTTGTTGGGATCCAAACCAGCGCCGACGCGATCTATCACTTGGAGCGCCTCGGACCGCACCGTTATCTTTGCAGTCCCAGAGGCAAAGACGCGCCGCCTCCCTATGAGATCGAGATCGAAGACGACATCTTGCATCCATTAATTTCAGGGGTGAATGCCAAACGTTACATCAAACCGAGCACGAGGACATATTTACTTTTTCCTTATGATCTGGAAACCGGACGTGTGCTCAGTAAGTCCGAGTTGCAGAATTCTTACCCGCGCGCTTGGAGCTACATAAAATCTTATGAGAAGGAGTTGAGGGGTCGAGAGTCCGGCAAGATGGATTTCGATGATGGGTGGTGGGGCTATGTTTACCCGAAAAACCTGACGCTGCACGAAAAAAGAAAGATTATCGTTCCACGTTTAGTCCGCACCCTCATTTGTGCTGTTGATGATTTTGGTGGCATCTATTTGGACAATGTCGATGTCGGTGGGATAATTGTTGTGGGAGGAGTCGATGAATTTTTCATTGCCGGTCTGATCAATTCGAAGGTTCTCAATTTCGTTTTTCAACGCATTTCTAAGCCGTTCCGAGGGAACTACCTTTCCGCCAACAAGCAGTTTATCGCACCCCTGCCAATTCCGGACGCCTCACCCGAACAAGCTGCGGACGTCGTGCGCCGCGCGCGGAACCTGCAGGAATCACACACGGCGCGGCGTGACAAGCTCGTCAGTCTCGCGAAGCGCATGGAGACAATCCGGCGGCGCGCCAAGCCCGAAACTTGGCTATTTCCAGACCTCAAGTCGAAACGGGAGCTCGAAGCCGAGGCACCTTCCACACTGGACACCGATGGCCGCCGGGCATGGGCCGGCAAGCAATATAGCGACGCCCTCGAAGCCTTACACGAAGCCATCGGACGGCGCCTCAACCCCGGCGCGGCACTCGATGCCGCCTTCGCCGATGGCGAGCTTTCGTTTTCGATCGACGGAGTAACCGTCATCGATCGTATCTTTGAAAGCGAGGCCGAAGGCACTTTCATTCTCGCCCAATGGAAGGTGCTCACGACGGCCTTTTCAATCACGGAACGGATGGCCGGCAAAAAACTCTGCGACGCGCTCCGGAAATTGGCCACGAACGATGACTTACCCGTGGTTTTGCAAATCATGGCCCTCGAACGTGAACTGGCCTCTCTGGACGCCGAAATCGCCTTGCAAGAAAGAGCGATGAATACGCTCGTCTACGCGCTGTATAGCCTCAGTGCCGAAGAAATCGAAATGGTGGAGAAAGGATAGCTTCTTCTCCGCTCATATCGCCGGTTCGCGCCGGAGCCAGCTCCGGTTCCTGAACCCGGCATTTTCCTCCGCTACCGCGGACAATGCGTCGATTACCCGTTCGAGCGGGAAGATCACAATGACTTCGGTGCCTTCGCGAAGCTTGGATTTAAGGGTGAAGGATCCGCCATGAAGTTCGATGAGACCCTTCACGATCGGCAAACCGAGGCCGGAGCCTTCCTCGGCGTTTTTTTGCGCGAGCGTGCCACGGCCAAAGGAGGACATGATGATCGGGATCTCATCATCCGGAATTCCGGGACCGCTGTCGCGCACAGCCACATATTGGCCGCCGCTCGCGGTCCAGCCAATCCTGATCTTGATCGTTCCGCCTTGCGGAGTGAACTTGATCGCGTTCGACAAAAGGTTCAATATTACTTGGCGAATGGCGCGTTCGTCGGCCCAAATCCGCGGCAAATCCGGCTCGACGGCCTTTTCGATGGTGATCTGCCGTTTTTTCGCGCGCAGTCCCAGAAGATGCCGGCAATCCTCGACAAGATGAGGGAGCGCGACCGCTTCTTCCTTGAGGTCGAAGCGTCCGGCCTCTATCCTGGAGAGATCGAGGATTTCGTTGATCAGCATCAAAAGGTGCTGCCCGCTCGCATGGATGTCGTTTGAATATTCCTTGTAGGATGCGACAGCGTGCGATCCGAACAATTCGCCTTTCATGACTTCGGAAAACCCAAGAATGGCGTTGAGCGGCGTGCGCAATTCATGGCTTATGTTGGCGAGGAAGCGGGATTTGGCGAGATTTGCCACCTCGGCGCGGTGGCGCCCAAGATCGCTGTTTGCGTTGGCTTGTTCAAGCTCGGCGATCAGCGCGTCCTTCTCGGCTTGAAACGAGAGCGTTTCGAGCGAAGCCCTGTGCAGCTTCCTACCAAGGAACATGAAATAAAGCTGGGTCCCGCAGGCCAACGCGATCAGCGGCAAGGATCCGTCGGAAAGGCTCGCCGGACGCAGGAAACTAAGAGTTGCGAGGGTCATCGGCGTCAAGGCGGCGGCCACCGCGGACGGAATCGCGGCGGAAATCGTCGCGTTCATTGCGGCAACGGGTAAAAGCAAGACGAGGGCATAGCTGCGCGCGGCGGGGTCACCGGACTGGCTAACGAGCAACACGATCGCCGCCCATGCAATTCCCTGAAGCGTTTCGGCGAAGACGAATTTGCGGCGCCAGCGGCCGGCGTCGAGCATGGTTTCTTCGGCGTCAAGGAACTTGCCGGCAATCCGGTAAGCCACACTGAGCGCCGCGACATCGATGGCGAGGGCGAGCCAAATCAGGACCGCGTCCATGGCGACCGACGTGGCGGCGGCAGCGGCGGCCACCGCGGCTAGCACGGCCATGGCGGGGGCCGACGCTCTACGTCCTTTCGCGAAAAGGCGAAGCAATTCGAGGTCGATGCTACATTGGCGCGCCGCGGACGACGTCAGCTTCTCGCGCGCGTCGCGTACCTCGGCGGCAAGGCGTCCGCGCCGCGTGGCGGCGCCCGGATCGCCAGCGCGTCCGCGCGCGATCATTTCCGCTGTGACGTCGGTCATCCTTTAAAAAACCCGCTCAATTCTCGCTTCGCGCGAAAGATCGTGGCGACGATGCCGGAAAGAGATGAATGAGCCGCTGAAGCGATCATTCAATTGGTTCGCAACTAAGACTGGTCTGGGCCTGACGGTCAGAACCGCGAGGCTTTTCACAGAGGCGGCGGGCATGAATCCGAAGCGATAGACCTTAGTGTGCGTTAACGGGCGTACCGGCAAGGCAAGCAGCTCGAAGTTAACCCGGAATCGGCCGAGACGGTCCGGGGGCGCTTGCGAAAAGCAAGGGATTAGCCTTAAATCGCCGGCTTTCTGGCGAAGCAGGCCGCCGCCGCTCACATGAGCGACGGACCAGGCGCGGCACCCCGGAATGGAACCGGCCGGACGAGCGATTGGCATGACCGACAGACATTCGATTTCCAGGCCCGCGGCGCTGGCCGGGCGCATCAGAGCCTGCCGTATTTGCGTTGAGACGCCGCGTGGCGCGCCGCTCCCGCACGAGCCGCGTCCCGTCTTGCGGCTGTCCTCGACCGCGCGGCTGCTCATCGCCAGCCAGGCGCCTGGCATGAAAGTGCATGTCAGCGGGCTGCCTTTCGACGATGCCTCCGGCGATCGTCTGCGGCAATGGATGAGCGTTTCGCGCGAGGCCTTCTACGATGAGGCGAAGGTCGCGATCGTGCCGATGGGTTTTTGTTTTCCGGGCCACGATGCCAACAAGGGCGATCTGCCGCCGCGCCGCGAATGCCGCGAGACTTGGCATGACGAATTGTTTTCGATTTTGCCTCAAATCGAATGCATTCTCGCGATCGGGCGCTTCGCGCAGGACTATCATTTCACAAGGGCCGGACGGGCATTGCCGAAAGTCCTGAAGATTGACGATATCGTCCGCCGTTGGCGCGAATTCGCGGGCGAGAGGCCGAAAATCATCGCCCTGCCGCACCCCTCCTGGCGCAACAGCGGCTGGATCAAACGCAATCCTTGGTTCGAGCAGGAGGTTTTGCCGGCGTTGCGGGCCGAAGTCGCGCGCGCGATCTCCTGACGCGCCCGATGCTTTGCGGCGGGCCAGCTACGGGGTCAACGGCGCCGCCCCAGCCGGGCAGGGGGCTTCCGGGGCACCCGTGCCGCCCGGGCGGCTTGGCGCGCCCGGCGTTTGGTGTTTAGGGTTCGGCTTGGTACACTCGCCCGCGATTGATGGGGAGCGCTTGCCAGGGCCTTCGGGGTGTAACGTGAGACCAGTGGATGGCGCCGGAACCGGAGGTCCCGCGATTTGCGCGCGGGGGGCGAGTCCGCCCGCCGCCGGCGCCCCGGCTCGCGCCCTGGCGGACCGGCAAAGGCAACAACACACCTATGCCGCGCTTGATCTCGGCACCAATAACTGCCGGCTGTTGATCGCCTGGGCGGCGCCCCGGGGGAGCGGCCAAGACGGCTTTCGCGTCATCAACTCATTTTCCCGGATCGTCAGGCTGGGCGAAGGTCTGTCGCGAACCGCCGAGCTCAGCGCGGCGGCGATCGAACGCACCCTTTGCGCGCTCGAAATATGCCGCGACAAAATGCGCGCGCGCGGCGTAACCCGCAGGCGATTGATTGCGACGGAGGCCTGCCGGTCGGCAAGCAATGGCGCCGAATTCCTGGCCAAGGTTCGCGCGGCGACCGGGCTCGAACTCGAGATCGTGGATCGTGAAACCGAAGCGCGTCTGGCCGCCGCCGGCACCGCCCCGCTTGCCAATTCCGCCGCTGAAGGCGTCATTTTGTTCGATATCGGGGGCGGGTCTTCAGAGCTTATCTGGCTTGCCGGGGCCGCGCCCCCATGCGCGCAATCGATCGATATGGCGCTCAGCGAGCGCATCCGTTTTTGGGTTTCCCTGAAGATCGGCGTCGTCACCTTGGCGGAAGAATTCGGCGGCGTCGAGGTTTCCGGCGCGATGTTCGAGGCGATGATCGCTCATGCCGCGCGGGAACTGGCGAGCTTTGTCGCGATGGCGGACGGCGAGCGGCGCGGCCGGCATTTTCATTTGCTTGGCACCTCCGGAACGGCGACGACGATCGCCGGGGTCTTTCTTGGACTGGCCCGGTATGATCGCCGCCGCGTCGACGGTCTGTGGATGTCGAGCAGGCAAGTGGATCATGCGGTGGCGCGCTTGCGCAAGATGACTTACGAGGAGCGTGCTGCCAATGGTTGTATTGGGCATGGCCGCGCCGATCTTGTTCTCGCCGGCTGCGCCATTCTCGAGGCGATCCGCCGGGCATTCCCGGCCGATCGCGTCCGCATCGCCGACCGGGGCTTGCGCGAGGGCATGCTGATCCAGCTCATCCGCGCGGATAGGGACGCGTCACGGGGCGAAAGTTGATGGAAATGGCGACCAGCATTGAGGACCCTGTCGTCAACGACGTGATGGTTTCGGTTGCGGATCTTAGGTTCGACCTGCAGAATCCCCGCATCCCCACGGAACTCTTCAAGACCTAGGATGATGTTGTACGCTATCTGATCGACGAGTTCGATGTGGAGGAGCTCGTGCAGTCGATCCTGTCCTCCGGCTGGATCGACTTTGAGCCGCTCATCATTGAGGCGGGCACCAATGTCGTCTACGAGGGGAACCGGCGTTTGGCAGCGCTTCGGCTGCTCAGCGACCCTGATCTGCGGGTCAAGATGAGCTATCAGCTTCCGGAGGTAGATGCGCGGCATTCGCCGCCCACCAAGCTGCGTGTGCGATACGTGAGTTCTCGCGCGGAGGCGCGGCGCTTTATTGCCTTCAAGCATATTACAAGCCCGCTCAAATGGGATGCCTATGCCAAGGCGAAGTATGCCGCCGACTGGCTGAAGGAAGGTGAGAACATCGAGGTCGTCAGCAAGATGCTGGGCGACAGTCACAACACGGTACGGCGGCTGGTGGCTGGCTTTCAGGTTCTGAAGCAAGCGGAACACGGGGTTTCAAACTAAACGACCGCACAAAGAAGAGGTTTGCCTTCTCTCACCTTTACACGGCTATCTCCCGGCCGTCGGTGAGGGCCTACCTTGGCATTGATGACGACGAAGAGGAACTTTCCGGAATTCCGGTACCTGCGGACAAGGGTGAGAACCTAGATACACTTATGTCATGGCTATACGGGCAAGAGTCCAAGAAGGAGCCGTCTGTCATCGCGAGCCAAAACCCAAACCTCAATCAGCTGGTACGGGTTATAGAAAACAAGAGAGCGCTCGCCAGTCTCATCAGCACCCGTCGGCTCGACCAGGCCTTCAAGGACGTTGAGCCACCCGCAGCTCGGTTCAAGGACGCCCTGATCGCCGCTACAAGGTTGTGTGAAAACGCGCTCGGCCTGTCGTCGCACTATGACGGCGACCAGACGCTCCTGGCTATAGGGCGCAATTTGGCCGTAACCGTACGCAATCTGCGCGACGCTATGATCAAGAAGAGCCTGAGCGGGGAAGAGGATCTCTAGGGGATGCGGTTGACTGCCCCGGACCTCAATTCTCGTCGTGCTCGTTTCGCCAACTGGTTGGAGTTGCAGGCGCTTACTAGTGTCAAGCGCCAGACATCCGTGTCGAGCATGCGAACCCAGCTTCGCTTGGTTAGCGATGATCGCACCTCGCCGACAGATTTCGATCTTGACGCTGATGACACCGGTGAGCCGGAAGTGACCGGCCGCGCCACCGACGATCTGGAAGAGCGGGTGGTCGAGGAGTTACTCTTCCGCGTGCAAACGATCGGAACGGCCTATCCATTCGAAATGATATCGAGCCCGTCTGGCTTTTCTCAACAGCTGCGACTTAAGCCGTCGCGGAGGGAACCGCGGACTGGCGAACTGGTTTACGTCTTCTGCCTCTTGGATTCGTGTATCCGCGACGGGCTCGTGACCGTGGCAACAAGCGAACGCGCCTTAGTTCAAAGAATTGGAGCCATCTTCCAGATTTGTTCCTGCATCGCGGTCGGTGGATACACCAGCGCCGAGGTCGTATCATTCGGCTTCCCAAGGGCAAGCGGCACGGCCTTTTTGCCGACGCTTCAAGCCGTGTGGCGGCAATACGGGTCTTACACAGTCATCAAGACCATCCCCTATGGGTTTGATGACAAGCTCAAGGACGGTGGAGTAGACATCATCGCTTGGCGACGTTTCGACGATGGGCACGCCGCCACTTTCTTGATGTTCGTGCAAGTTGCGTCGGGGCTGGATTGGAAAGACAAGCCGGTTGCCGCTGATGTGAAAGCCATTCGCCAATGGTTCATCGGCGAGCGCTTCGAACATTTCCTGCCGGCGATTTGCATACCTTTTCCTTTGTGGTTCGATTTAGATGAGCCCCCCAGGACTCCGAAGGGAACAAGCTGCCGTTTAGCGACGGGGTGGTGAGGCATTTCGCGTTTCGTGAAGCAAAGTACGGGGTCATCTTCGATCGCGGGCGGATCGCTCGCTCCTACGCCCTCGCTCTTGGCGCAGAGGGCGCACCACGGCTAGACATCGATGGCGTCAATCGGTTCGCGGATGTCGAGAACTGGATCAATGATGTGATGTCGGTGCTTGCCGAACATAGGGTGCCGGCATGAGACACCCCCTTCACTCGATCTGTCCCTACTTTGCAATGTTTCCGGAGGATTTCGTAGCCGAGCAGATCTTGGCCTACACGCGTCCGAATGACCTCGTATTCGACCCATTTTGCGGACGCGGAACGACCGTGCTCGAGAGCCTTCTCAATGATCGCGCAGCGATCGGCTCGGACATCAATCCTGTCGCAGCGTGTGTGGCGGGCGCAAAGGCGCAGGTCCCCGAGCTGCAAGAGATCCTCGATCGCGTGGGGGCGCTTGACGCGAGATTTGAGGACGGTGCACGGGAGGAGCCGCCGACCGAATTCTTCTCAATCTGCTACCATCCGCAAACGTTCGCTGAGATCGCCTATCTGCGCGCGACGCTCGACTGGAAGAATGATAGCATCGATCGCTTCATTGCGGCGGTGATGTTGGGGATCATGCACGGCGAGTTTCACCGTTCCCCCATTTACTTGAGCAACCGCATGCCACGCACAATCAGCACTAAGCCCGAATATTCCGTCCGTTGGTGGAAGGCGCGCAAGATGGAGCCGCCGGAACGGCAAACGTTCAAGGTACTGCGCACAGCGGTTGCCTTCCGGTTCTCGCAACGCCTGCCGAAGAAGCAAGGGAAAGTGGTCCTCGGCGATTCGCGTCGCTCTGCTCAAGTCTTTGAATGTTACCATGGGCAGGTAGCTCTGGTCATGACCTCTCCGCCTTATCTCAACACGACCGACTATTCAGAGGATCAATGGCTAAGGCTTTGGTTTCTCGGAGGCTCAGCGCGGCCGACCCTTCGCCTCAACAGGGACGACCGGCACACTGTCGCTGAAAACTACTGGACTTTCCTGCGAGAAATCTGGACTGGAACAGAGCTACTTCTCCGGGACAACTCGACCATTGTGATTCGCATTGGCGGAACTAGGCTCAGCAAGGAGGCGCTTTGGGAAGGTCTGAAGGGCTGCTTCAAGCAGAGTATGAGATCGCGGACAATACGCGCTATAGGCGGAGGCAAGTCATCCGAGATCGCAAAGCGTCAGACTAATTCTTTCCGGCCTGGAACCGGCCCGGAGCGGCTTGAACACGACTTCACTTTCAAGGTCAGCTGAGGCGCTGCACCGTGCAATGTTAGAGGTAGTCTTCCTCCACTTACCCCGTTGCTGTCAATCGGGGTTCGCCGAAGTTTTGGGTCGTAATTGCTCACCCGCCGGCTACGCCGCTACGGGAAGAGGCTTTCCTGCGAGGGTGAGGCGGATCGCCGCTATAGCGCGGATGGTGCGGCGGCGTGCGGTTTCGATTACTGAGCGAATACCGGCGTAGAGACGCGCGCCCCATTCGGTGCGGAAGCCATTGGTGATTTTGCGGAAAATGACGCAGGGGCGCAGCGCTCGTTCGGAGCCATTGTTGGTGGCTGGAATGGCGCGGTTGGTGACGAAGACGAATAGATGCCGACGGATTTTCTTGATCACGCGCTGCAGTTTGACGCCCGCCGCATGGGTTGGCGGGCGCGCCATGAGCTCGTCGAGCCGGGCTTCGAGGCGGGCGACATAAGTTTTCAGGGTGGCGTCCGCGAGCTTGTCTCGCCGCCGTCCGATCCGGCAGGCTCGACCAAGCAGATGGTGCAGACCGGGTGCGAAAATGCCGTCGCCGGCGTCGATGGCATATTGCACGTCGCGAATGAGATGAGCGAGACAAACTTGGGTTTCCGTTTTCGCCCAGCCCATCTGGCCGCCGTAACGGTCCGAGACCCAGAAATCGGGCCGAAACGCGCCGAGGAACCCCTCGACCACGGATTTGCCGCGCGACGGCTCAACGACGAAGACGGCGCTGTCGTCATGATGGAACACCCGCAGCCGCCAGTTCCGTTTGCCGGCCCTGAGGCCGGTCTCGCCGGATTGCAGGATGGTTCCTGACGGGAGACGGGCGCGGATGTGATTGATCTGTGCCGCGAAGGCTTCGCGCGCCGCATCCAGCATGTTGACGAGGGCGCCTTCGCTGATTTCGAGGCCGAGGATGCCGGACAGAAGCCGCGCCAGGCGTCCGAAGGCGATGCCTTGCGTAAAGCGCAGGTAGATGACGAGGGCGCGAAGGTTTTCCCCGAATGGAGAACCGGGCTCCATTCCGCCGGGCGGCGCGGCCTTGAACTTTTTCGCACAACACGGACAGACCCCACCATGCAGCGTTACGCGTGTGACATCGGGCTTGATGTCTGGGATTTCGACGTGATCATAGACTTCGCTGGCAGTCTGTGGCAGGCCGGAAACGTCCGTGCCGCAATGCTGGCAGGAGGACGCCATCACTTCGCGCTTGTGCGCCGGGTCCGGATGCAGCGGCCGGTGCGTCCCCGTATGCGCCTTGCGCTCGGGCTTTTTCGTCACCTCGCCCGAGGCTTTTCGCCCCTGGCTCGGGGGCGTGCTCGAATTATCCGGCGTCTTGGCAGGCAGGCCGAGCTTGGCTTCGAGTTCCACGACACGCGCGCGAAGGACCGCCATCTCTCGGGTCAAAACGGCAATCGTTTCCGCTTGAGATAAAACAAGCCGGACCAGGGCTTCCTTGTCGTACGATTCAGCCGTGTCACAATTCATCCGGAGCTTAAATCAGCCCCGCTGCACCTTGTCAAAATCCTTTTTCGTCGAAACGCATAACACCGTCAGGAACACGGGGCTGAGCAATTACCATGTAATGTCACATCCGTCAGCCGGCCGTGCAAATTCCTGGCTAGGACTGCCGATCTCTCTCTAGTCCCGAATGCCCCTTAGTCGAATAGTGAAACCGAAATCGACACCATCAACGGGTTCACGCGGACGATCACAGGTTTCCATCTTTCGATGGAGCCACCCTAACGGCTCTCCGGCAGCGTTTGCATGCTCCACGCCGTTTACGACGAGACGGCGTGGCTCAAGTAACGCGAAATCGATGCGCCATGGCCGATTGCCGGTGCCCTCTCATGATCCAAAAAGGGGTCCCGTTTCAATGCCGGTTGACGCGTCGAGGCCGTCGTCGCCGGTTCTCTCGTGCAGAATTAGCGGCCTGAAATGCGCAAAATTGGACTCAAAGCGTCTTCAAATATTCAAGCAGTGCTTTCTTTTCTTCGGGACGCAGTTGTGTGCCGAATTCGTGGCCGCAGCGACTGTTGCCGGAATTCCGGTCGCTGCAATCGGTGGTGTTCAGTGTGTAGTCAAATTTGGTCTGTTCGATCGCGAGCCCAACCTTCGTTTTGTCGTAGGCCGGCCCGATTTTGAAGGCCTTGGGCCGCTGATTCGCCGGCAGCAGTAGATCATAGAGCGTGGGGACGGACCCATTGTGCAGGTAAGGCGCCGCCGCCCAAATCCCTTCCATGACCCTAGCTTCGTAAACATACTGTGTCGTCGGTGCGGTTTGTTTGCTTCTTGGGCTCGGTTGGCTGGGCAGATGGAATGCGCCCTTCAAATCCTGGAGAGGCGGCGGCAGACGGAATCGCTCAAGCTGCGTGGTCCGCGTCTCCTGCGCGGTTGCTGTGAGTGGAACGTAATTCTGTATGATAGAGCCGAGAACAGATGTCGAAAGCACGCTGATCGCGAGGTCGGACTCTTGCAGCGGGGATGTAATGAAGGGGATTTCCGCACCTTTCAACACGCCAGTCTGAGCCTGCCAATTCAAGATGTCGTATTCTTTTGTGTCGGTTCCGACGTCTTGTAGCGGCGTCGTCGCCCAGGTTTGAACGTTGAAGAACCGGACCTCACCCGGCCGGATCCCGTGGCAGTCGGTACAACCGCCCTGCTTAGTCGGCCGATTATATATCGCCTTTCCCTTCTCGGCCAACGCCGCATCGACCGACCACGGCCATTTCGGGGGGCCGATCTGCTTGACCAAGCCTTCTAGCTTGTTTAGTCCATCGAAGTTGGCGGAGTTGTTGTTGAGATAGTTGACTCCGAGGATGTGCCACCATTCCTTCGTCGGTTCGAACACGCCGAACACGCCATAAACTTCGCCAAGGTTGCGCGCTAGACCCAGAATGTCGTTGCCATTGTCCGCAAAGCCCGGCCACTGCGTTTTGTCCTGCTTTGGCGCGTTCCAGAGAAAGGGATACCGCACGGGAGCGTCCGCCTGCTTGATATTGTTGGAGATCAAATAGCTTGGAGGGGGCCCCAGATCGAGGCCCGTGAGACGGTTGAAGATCATGCCCACGGCGTCGAGCCGAGCCGGCCCCCAAGGCGCCTTCGGCAGGCCGCGCATTATCAGCGTGTTATAGCGCAAATACCACGCCTTCACGTTTTCCTTGAGCGCCGCCACGTCACCGGGATTCGGATTGGCGACGCCGAGCACCGCGCGGGCGAAGGTCTGGAACGTCGTGTCGTCGCCCAGGACTCTTTTTACCGCCGCATCGAGGTCGAGTAGAAAGCTCTGAAAATCCACGATAGCGGGGCCACCATCAATCCGGTACTCCTTGCTATCAGCGGAGATCTGCCGCGTGTGACAGGCAGCGCAGGTCATGCCGGCGAACTGGCTGCCTTGCGGTCCGGAGGCGGTAAATCCTATCGGCAAACCGTTGCCGTTAGCGGGGTTCGGCAAATAACCATACCGGCCGAGACTGTCAGCCAAAAATGGCGACCCGTTGGGCTGTTTGAGGGCTTCAAGCCATGAAAGTGGCATGATCCGCGAGCCCTGGTCTTGAGTGTAAAACTCTTCGCGCTTTGTTGCCTTCCAGTTGGTTCCTTGATCGACCAAAACTGGATTTGAATCCGCTGCTCGGACCGGAACAGACGATGTGACGGTCGCGGCGCAGAGCACGGCGCCACTTAGCGCGGCACTAAACGAAAAATGGATTTTCACCGACATCCCCGATAGCCAGATTTCGAGGCAGAGATTGCCCCTGACGCTGACTTTGCCGCGCGTGACGATTATTGTCAACGATGAATCATGACCGTGACGCTCCGGCACACTCAAGCCGGTGACATCCGCGCGGCAAGCGCCGGAAAGGCCCCGTCCGCGGTTCGGTGATCAGCCGCAGGATAGCCGGCGAACAAGATTTCGTGGAATGGCGGCCCCGGCCATCTGGAAGGCAGCAGTGCGGCCGTGGCCGGCGGCCTTCGCGCCGGTTTTGACTACGCCGGCGGGCCAGCGCGATCTTGCTCAGGCGGCGAGATCGGCGACGACCGCGTCGAGCACCGGAAAGCCTTCCGCGCTGACCCGGATGCGCCCGCGCGGCGTATATTCGACCATGCCATCGGCAATGAGCGAGGCAACGCGACCAGGATCGAGATCCCGGCCGGACATGGCCTGGAATTCCGCCGGTTCGATTCCTTCGGCGAGACGCAAGCCCATCAGCAGAAATTCGTCGCCCTGCTCCTCGGACGACAAATAATCGTCCTCGACCAAGGCATGGCCTTCGCTCTCGACGACGGTCAGCCACATTTCGGGATGGCTTTCCGTCGCTTGCGCGCGGCGGCCGTTCGCCGTCAAAATCCGGCCATGCGCGCCGGGGCCGACGCCGGCATATTCGCCGTACCGCCAGTAGATGAGATTGTGCCGGCTCTCGGCGCCTGGACGCGCGTGATTGGAGATTTCATAAGCGGGAAGACCGGCTTTCGACGTGACCTCCTGCGTCACGTCCCACAACGCGCGGGCACAATCGTTATCGGGAGGCACGAGCTTGCCCGCGTCGCGCAAGCGCTCGAACATCGTGCCATGCTCGATCGTCAGCTGATAGAGCGAGATGTGGTCCCGGGCGCGGAGAATCGCTCGCTCCAATTCCTCCCGCCAGCCGGCGATCGTTTGGCCGGGCCGCGCATAGATCAGATCGAAGGAATAGCGATCGAAGATGGACGCGGCGAGTTCAACCGCGCGCATCGCCTCCTCGGCCGTGTGGCCCCGGCCGAGCGCCTTCAAATCCGCGTCGTTCATCGCTTGGACCCCGAGCGAGACGCGGTTGACGCCGGCCGAGCGGAAGCCGCGCAACCGCTCCGCCTCGACGCTGGTCGGATTGGCTTCGAGGGTAATCTCGGCATTTGGCGCGACCGGCCATAGCGCGGCGATCGCATCGAGGATAGCAGCGACCGTCGCGGGCTTCATCAAGGACGGCGTGCCGCCGCCGAAAAAGATCGAGGCTACGGTGCGGCCTTGCGTCAACGCCGCGCGGTGCGCGAGCTCCGCCTTGAAGGCCTCGACAAAACGGGCCTCGTCGACGGGCTTCGCGCGCACATGGCTGTTGAAATCGCAATAGGGGCATTTGGAGAGGCAAAACGGCCAATGCACATAGACCCCGAAGCCAGGGCCGGCGGCGATGTTGGCTTGCAAGGACATCGTCATTTCGCTCACGCCATCCGGGAGCAGCCGCCGGAAGCACCGGCTCTTGGCATCATCGCGGGTTAATCCGTGCGGTCAAAGTCGCGCCACATTCGCGGGCAAACTCGGGCGAGGTTGATCGAATATCGAACCGGCGCCAGAAAGCGCAGATTCTCCGCAATTCATTAAGAATGGGTACACCACGTTTGCTTAAGCTTGGAAAGCGCACAGCTTGGAAAGCGTCGCGTTGGGGTCCGGCGAGGAGGAGTAAAGGTGGGTATTGAGTTATCTTGAACCGCCGCCGATGCCGGCGCCCGTCATCGTCATGAAGGATGTTGGAGGCCTCGTCGCGGATTACCAGAGTCAAACCGCGATCTACCGGGCGTCGGACCGCGAGGTCAGACTGCATGAGTGCCGCTCGGCTTGCACCATGGCGCTCGGCCTGCCCAATGTTTGCGTCTATCCAAGCAGCACGCTCAAATTTCATTTCGCCTACGATCCCCGCAATCATCAAACCAACCCCCAAGTCTCGCAGCAATTATTTGATTCCTATCCGGCCGCCGTGCGGGCGCGGCTTGGAACCTTGACGCGCAGTTACAAGGTCCTGAGTGGAAGTGAGTTGATCAAGCTTGGGATCAGGGATTGCAACGAGCCCAAGACCAACGAGCCAAGGATCATGGCCGCATCGGCCGCCGCTGGGAAGCCTCCGCTTGCCGCCCAGCCCGGCGCGGAAAAGCCTCTCCTCGCTGGCCTGGCGGACAAAATGCTGTCGGTCTTCGGCACCGGTGGGGCGGCGGCCCACGATCGTGCGGCGGTTTCGCCGCGACCGGCCGCGAAACCGGCGCGGGCCGAAGTTTTGCTGGCGGACATACCGCAGCCGCCGGCGCGGCCGGTTGATCTCACGCAGACGGCCGGCGCCAACGCGGTCCAAGCGCCAGGCCAGCCGGTTGGCGAAGCCGCGGCCAAACCGGCAACCGAACCGTCACTCGCCGAGGCCGCGCAAGCCGTTCCGCTGCCGGCGCGCCGGCCGCCAGATGCCGCGTTATCCGCCGTGCAAAGGCTAGCTCGGGTCGCCTTGCCAAAAATCATTACCGGCGCGCAGCCCATTCTTCCGCCAGGCTTCAGTGCCTACGCGGACATGGACCGCTAAGCACGATCCGTTCCAATTGCCCGGGAGCAACGTTCCAAGGGCTTGACATGCCCCTACCGGGAAACGGGTCTCCCCGCGCGAGGATCATGCCGCAAGGGATCTCCTCCCCCTTGACGATCATGTGGCGCGGGGGTCGAGCCTCTTATGTTGGTTTCGCCTGAGCTGGATCCGCTCAGGATCGCGCCGGCGGCGCCATGAATTCTGGACCGGCCGGATCGGTGATCTGCTCGCGTAGGATCCGATCGATCTCCGCTTTGACGGAAGCATCGAGCGACCAACCGAAGACCTCGTCGACCGGTTCTAATTGAGCGGGATGGCGTGCACCCCACAGCGCCGCAGTGATGCCTTGGTCGAGCATCCAGCGGACCGCCAGGTGAATGACGCGCTTGCCGAACCGTTCCCGCGCGAGCCGATCGAGCCGCTGCACGGCGGCAAGATATTGTCCGAACCGGGGCTGTTGGAATTTGGGATCCGCGCGGCGCAGATCATCGCCGTCGAAAGCCGTATCCGGCCGCATCCGCCCGGACAATAGTCCCCGGCACAGCGCGCCATAACCGAAGCTCGCGATCTTGTTTCTGTGGCAATAGGGAAGAATCTCCGCCTCGATGCCGCGCTCGAACAGGTTGTAGGGAGGCTGAAGCACGTGGATCGGCGCAACGCGGCGAAACTGCTCCATCTGTTCGATGGAGAAATTGCTGACACCGATGGCGCGGATCTTTCCCTGCTTGTAGAGCGTGTGCATCGCCTCGGCGGTTTCTTCGATCGCGACCAGCGGGTCCGGCCAGTGAATCTGGTAGACGTCGATGTGATCGGTTCGAAGTCTGCGCAGGGAATCCTCGATTTCGCGCATGATCCGATCGCGGCTGGCGTTGCGAAAGACTTTGCCGTCTCGCCATTCAAGTCCAACCTTCGTGGCAACGGCCACACGGGAGCGCAGGCGACCTTCGGCGATTGCCCTGCCGACGATTTCTTCCGAACGGCCGAAACCATAGACTGGAGCGGTATCGATGACATTAATGCCATGATCCACCGCGGCGTGAATTGTGGAAACCGATTCGGCCTCATCGGTTCCACCCCACATCCAGCCGCCAATGGCCCAGGTGCCGATCGCGATGCGCGAAACCCTCAACGATGTGCCGGGGATATCGGCAAGCTCCACGTTGCTATCGAGAGTCTGTGCTTGATGAGCCATCACCCCACTCCTTCTCCCCGGCCATTCCCCGATGAGCAGATTTCGAGGCCGGAATTGCCGATTTGGGCGTGCATTGGGGAGACCAGTCCATTGCGGTGATGCTCCGGCACAGCAAAGCTGGCGACATCGGCGTGTCGCGCGCCGGACGATTCCGATTTTGCTGGCGTCGAAACGCAACACTCCCATGGCTTCTCCGCGAACTCACAAAAGGCCATTGCAGTTCCG
This sequence comes from uncultured Alphaproteobacteria bacterium, assembly GCA_963706215.1. Classification (GTDB taxonomy): domain Bacteria; phylum Pseudomonadota; class Alphaproteobacteria; order Rhizobiales; family Beijerinckiaceae; genus Methylocapsa. The sequence continues at coordinate 4,114,486 of OY970154.1, forward strand.
CGGTCAGCCGCATTTGCAAGACGGCATAGTAGCAGCGGCTAACGGCCGTCGCTCCGGACTTAATGAATTTCTCCTTCAAGCTCCTCAGCTACCAATGCTTGATCGGCTCGGACGTCTGGCCCTCGCTCGTAAAGTGCCCAGCGGCGCCTTTGCTAAGAGCTGCCAATCGCGATGCCTGCAATGAACACCAGAACGCCCCCGGCCACGACTTGAAACGCCGCCGCAAGGAAAGACGTATCCATGAATTGATGGCGGATAAAGGAGATGACGGCGAGCTCCACCGCGACGACGCATACAGCGACGATTGTCGCGACGAAAAAATCGGGGATGAGATAGGACCGCGTATGGCCAAGGCCGCCGGCGGTCGTCATCGCTCCACAAACCACGCCACGCAGCACGGGCGCCCCCCATCCCGTAAGAGAGCCGTCGTCGGAAAGAGCCTCGGCAAATGCCATGGAGATGCCGGCACCAACCGAAGCCGCGATTCCGGCCAGAAAAGTCTGCCAAGGATTATGTGCCGCGAATGCCGCCGCAAAAAGCGGCGCCAGGGTCGAGACCGAACCGTCCATCAGCCCACCCAGGCCCGGTTGTACATATCGCAGCACGTACACGCGCCGCGAAGTCTCGTCCTCCCTCGCGCGTGCCGCCTTGGTCAGGATGGTTTCGCCGAGCTTCTGGGCGAAACTCTCGTGTTCGTCTTCCGCGTCCGCAAGCCTGTCCAGCAGCTCCCGGATTGACGAATCCCGCGCCGGCTGCGCGGCCTTGTGATAGAACCTCGCCCATTCGAGTTACATGGTCTCGGCATATTTTCGTACCTCATCGAGACCGAGCGGCCGGGTTAGCCAGAGCGGTTTGCGTTTAATGAAGCCCTTGACGTCCTGACGGCGGATCAGCGGCAGAAAATCGCCGAATTTCGACCGGTAGAGGTCGAATAACATCGTGCGGTGGCGCACTTCTTCATCGGCCATCTCGTCGAAGACCTTTGCCGAGCCAGGATATTGCTCGCGCGGTCCCTCGGCAAAGCCGCGATAAATCTTGCTGTCTTCCTCTTCAGAGAAGATCGCGAGAGCAAGGATCCCCCGTTCGGAGAGATCGACAAATCGCTCCATGTGGCCTCCCAGCGTTCGCCGACATCCATTCGATGACCAGATTTCGAGGCTGCGATTGCCGCTTTGGACGAGCCTTGGCAAGGCCGAACCATCGCCGCGATCCTCCGGCGCGCCAAAGCCGGTGACATCGGCACGTCGCGCGCCAGAAAATACCGATTTTGTTCCGATCCAGACCGGACGGCTCCGGTCACGGCCGCTGGACGCGGCTACGCTTGCGTTCGACGATCACCGTTCTTGCGGTCCCTTCGTGGCCGTTGGTCACGATTTGCGCGCTGCCGCGGGGCGGCGCCGTCTTCACAAGCTCGGCGCGCACTGCTTCCACCGGCAGGTCCATCAGCGAGGCGGCGATTTCGGCCTGCTGTTGAAGTTCGCCGGTCAACCCCCCCGCCGCAAAAATCGCTTCCTTGAGCGTAGGGGGATCGAAACGCACCCGCCTTGTGCCATATTTCGTGTTCCAGACCTCGGTCATGGTGGCTTTTCCCGATTCCCCGCGCTCCCGTTCGCGTGTGTTGCAATAGAATATTTTGCGACGCACCAGAAATCAAGGCCGTGTGGCGACGTGTCGCCTCTCAGGAATAGGAAACCCGTTTATCGAGCCGGTTGCAGACAGGAGTCAGCCACGCAGGCGCGGTTTTCCGGCGATGGCTGGTTCCCGCGCTAGCGACTGACGAGGCCGGCGCGGGCAAAGGCCTGGAACGCGCGGGCGCGATGCGACAAGGCGGGCGAGCCATCGGCGGGAATCCGATGTTTTTCTTGCCCCGTCATTTCGCCAAATGTCCGCGCAAAACCTTCCGGTAAAAAAATCGGATCGTAGCCGAACCCACGGCTGCCGCGCGGAGGGAAAACGAGTTCGCCGAAAACCGTGCCCTCAAAACCTTGCGTTTCCCCATCCGGAAAGGCGAGAGCGAGAGCGCTCACGAAATGAGCCTTGAACGGCGGGCGCGCCTTTGCGGCTTGCAACGCGTGTTCGACTTTTTTCATGGCCGCGCCGAAATCGCGGACGGATCCCGCCCAGCGCGCGGAATTTATGCCCGGAGCGTCATCGAGCGCCGCGACACACAGGCCTGAATCGTCGGCGAGCGCCGGAATTTTGGCGCTAACGGCGGCGGCGCGGGCCTTTATCACGGCATTGGCGATAAAGCTCGCGCCGGTTTCTTCCGGCTCCGGCAGGCCGAGTTCCGAGGCCGCGATCGTCACGACGCCATAAGGAGCGAGGAGTTCCCGCATCTCGGCAAGCTTTCCCGCATTATGGGTCGCAATGACGAGTTTGCCTTCGAGGCGGCGCGGCATGTCAGCCGACCGCGCTTTTCTGCAGCTCCACGAGCTTCGCGATTCCCGATTTGGCGAGCGCCAGCAGGGTTTGCAACTGAGCATCGGTAAATACCGCCGCTTCCGCCGTCGCCTGCACCTCGACGAGTGATCCCGCGCCGGTCATCACGAAATTCGCATCGGTTTCGGCAACCGAATCCTCTTCGTAATCGAGGTCGAGCACCGCTTCGCCATTCGAAATGCCGCAGGAGACCGCGGCGACATGATCGCGCAAGGGATGATCCTTGACGATCGAGCGGCCGTGCATCCATTTGAGGCAATCGTGCAAGGCGACCCAGGCCCCGGTGATCGCGGCGGTCCTTGTGCCGCCATCGGCTTGCAGCACATCGCAGTCGAGGATGATCTGACGCTCGCCTAGAGCCGGAAGATTGGTGACGGCGCGCAGACTGCGGCCGATCAAGCGCTGAATCTCGTGGGTGCGGCCGGATTGCTTGCCGGAATTCGATTCCCGGCGCGTGCGCGTATGCGTCGCGCGGGGAATCATGGCATATTCGGCGGTGATCCAGCCGCGTCCCTGACCGCGCAGCCAGGCGGGCGGCTTGTCTTCGAGCGAAGCCGTGCACAGCACATGGGTGGCGCCGAACTTGACCAGGCAGGAGCCTTCGGCAAAGCGCGCGACATTGCGTTCAAGCGAAACGGGCCTCAATTCGCCGGCGGCGCGATGGGAAGGACGCATGCAAAACCCCAGTTGAGGTGAGGCTCGCTTCTAGTGGCTCGGCGCCAGTTGCGCAACCGGGGGACACGGATCGAGCGGCTTGCGCCTCGGCGCGGCGGGCGGCGAATTCCGGCGAAGCGCGATCGAAGAAGGCGTTGTTCAATCTCGTTCCACAGTTATAGATTAAGCTGAAGCATGCGAGTCCGTGCTGGATTTTGACGAGGAGATCGCCATCCTTGAAAAGGTTTTTCAATTCACAAGCCGCCCGCCGAACGGGCGCGGCGGCAAAACTGATTTGCGTTTCGTCCGCCGTGTTTCTGGCCGCGCTGTTGTGGGTCTTGCCTTCGCGGGCGCAGACTTCGCTTGCCGAAGCCTACCATGTCATCGCGTCAAAAACGTTCGTCGATCTCACTCATGCTTTTGGCCCGGACACGCCGGTCTGGTCCGGCTTCGGGCAAGCGCGGATGAGTTCCGCCAGCGACCCCAAGACCCACGAACCCTATACGATCGAGAAGGACGGCTTTCGCGCGACCTATTACGAGATGGTGGGTCAATATGGCACCCATGTCGATCCGCCCGCGCATTTTGCAAAAGACGGGATCACGATGGACAAGATCCCGCTCGAGGAGATGATTTTGCCGCTCGTGGTTTTCGACGCGACGCCCTATCTCGCCGCCGACCCGAGCCACGCTTTTTCGGTAACGGATCTCCGCGCCTGGGAGGAGCAAAACGGCCGCGTGCCCAGCGGCGCCTTCGCGGCGCTCCGAACCGGCATGTCCAAGGAGTTCGAGAAGGACCCCGAAAAATTCAAGCGCACGCCGTTTCCGGGCTGGTCGCTGGAGGCCGTCAAGTTCCTCGTCGAAGAGCGCGGGATCACGGCGATCGGGCATGAATCCCTGGACGCCGACACTACCGAAAAAATGGCGACCGAAACCTATCTCTTGACGAGCGGCCATTATCAGATCGAGGTCATGGCCAATCTCGACAAGGTGCCCGCCAAGGGCGCCTTGATTGTCGTGAGCTGGCCGAAGGTCAAGGACGGTCTCGGTTTTCCCGCGCGGGCCTTTGCGATTCTGCCGTGAGGTCAATGGAGATAATCATCCAGAATCGCCGCATAAATCTCCGTCAAAGCCTCGATGTCCGCGACCGCGACATGCTCATCCACCATATGCGCGGTCGTACCAACGCCGCCGAATTCGAGGACTGGGCAATAGGCGCGGATAAACCGCGCGTCGGATGTCCCCCCCGACGTCGAAAGCGTTGGGCGGCGTCCTGTTTTCCTTTCAACCGCGTCAGCGACGAGTTTGGTAAAAGAGTCCGGCGTCGTCAAAAAGGCCACGGCATTGCAAGGCTCGAATTCGAGCGCGAATTTCATCCCCACGGAGTCCAGCCTGTGCCGCAGTTCCGCCGCAAGCGTCTGCGGGGACCAGAGATCGTTGAAGCGTATGTTTACGCGCGCGCGCGCCTGCGCCGGGATGACGTTAAACGCCGGATTGCCAACATCCACCGAGACGATTTCGAGGTTGGAAGCGTCGAAACGCGGCGTGCCCTTGTCGAGCGGCGCGGCGTTCAAGGCGTTAAGCAGCCGCATGAGTTTTGGAATAGGGTTATCCGCCCGTTCGGGATAGGCGGCATGGCCCTGGCGGCCCGCGACAATGAGCGTGCCGTTGAGCGAGCCGCGCCGGCCGATCTTGATCGTGTCGCCGAGCACTTCAAAGCTCGTTGGCTCGCCAACGATGCAATGATCGAACCGCTCGCCCTTCTCGTAAGCCCAGCGCAAGAGTTTTTCGGTGCCATTGATGGCCGGGCCTTCCTCGTCGCCGGTGATGAGAAACCCGATCGAGCCCTTGGGCAATCCTCGTCGCGCAACAAATGCGCAGGCAGCGGCGGCGAAGGCGGCAACGCCACTCTTCATGTCGGCCGTGCCGCGTCCCCAGATCGCGCCATCGGCTAGCTCCCCCGCGAAAGGATCGAACCGCCACTTTACCGCGTCACCCACGGGCACCACGTCGGTATGGCCGGCAAAGACGAGGAACGGCGCGCTTGTGCCGAAGCGGGCGTAGAGGTTGTCTACGTCCAGCGTGCCTGGTTCCGAAAACGTAAGCCGCTGCGTCGCGAAGCCCGCCTGTTTCAGTGCCGCTTCGAGGACGCCGAGCGCGCCGCCATCTTCCGGCGTGACCGACGCGCATCGGACAAGCGCGCGGCAAAGGTCGAGAGCGGCGGCTGTCATATTCATTTTGGGGCTTTCCGGGCGGGCGCTATCGGCACGCCTTTTAACGCACGGCCGGCCGCGTTGCCACAAACCCCGCCCGCGAATTTGGCCGGCGGAATGCGAATTCCCGGCAACCTTTGCCGCCCGATATGCTTTAAGGAGTTAGAGCTTGTTTCAAAAGCCTCCCCCTCATCCTGAGCGGAAGGAAGCCCGAGGTTCCATTGCGAGCGGAGCGGTCCGCGTAACGGACGCAATGGACGCGGGCGACTGGAGAGAGGCCCGAAGGGCCGTCTCGAAGGATGCGCCGCGCGGCCCCCCGAGGCGCCCTCGCTCTTCGAGACAGCCCTTCGGGCTTCCTCAGGGTGAGGGCTTGGGTTCTGTGCAAGCTGTTGAGACAGGCTCTTGGTTTGCAGCCAAACGGCGGGTCGGATAGTCCAAAGGCGGTCCAAGGACCACACCCATGCAAAATCCCGGCCTCGACCTTGCTCTCGGTCCCGAGCTGGACGTGCTGCGCGATACCGTGCGCGCCTTCGCGTCCGCGAAAATCGCGCCGCGCGCGGCCGAAATCGACCGCTCCGATAATTTTCCGATCGATCTGTGGCCCGCGATGGGCGCTCTTGGTCTGCACGGCATCACGGTCGAGGAAAATTATGGCGGCGCGGGTCTTGGCTATCTCGCGCATTGCATCGCCATGGAGGAGATCAGCCGGGCCTCCGCTTCCGTCGGTCTGTCCTATGGCGCGCATTCCAATCTTTGCATCAATCAGATCCGCCGCAACGGCAATGACGATCAGAAGCGCCGCTATTTGCCGAAACTGATTTCCGGTGAACATGTCGGCGCGCTGGCCATGTCGGAGGCGAATTCCGGCTCCGATGTCGTGTCGATGCGCCTGCGCGCGGACAAAAAGGACGGCCGCTACATCTTGAACGGCACAAAAATGTGGATCACCAACGGCGCCTATGCCTCGACCCTCGTCGTCTATGCCAAGACCGATCCAAATGCCGGCGCGCATGGCATCACGGCTTTTTTGATCGAGAGCGGCTTTAAGGGGTTCCGAACAGGACAAAAGCTCGACAAGCTCGGCATGCGTGGCTCGCCTACGTGCGAACTTGTCTTCGAGGATTGCGAAGTGCCGGAAGAAAACGTTCTGGGCGAGCCAGGCGAGGGGGTCCATGTTCTGATGTCGGGCCTTGATTACGAACGCATCGTGCTCGCGGCGGGCTCGCTCGGCATCATGCAGGCCTGTCTCGATATTTGTCTGCCCTATGTCCGTGAGCGCAAGCAGTTCGGCCAGGCGATCGGCGAATTCGAGCTCGTCCAAGGCAAGCTCGCCGACATGCATACAAGGCTCAATGCCTGCCGGGCTTATGTTCATGCGGTGGCCCGCGCGTGCGATAACGGCCACACCTCGCGCAAGGATGCGGCGGGCGCCCTGCTTTTCGCGGCGGAGCGCGCGACAAGGACGGCGCTTGACGCGATCCAGCTTCTCGGCGGCAACGGCTATATCAACGATTACCCGGCGGGGCGGCTTTTACGCGATGCCAAACTCTATGAGATCGGCGCCGGGACGAGCGAGATAAGGCGGATGTTGATCGGGCGCGAGCTGTTTGACGGAAATTAAGGCGATGAATGTTCTGAAAACCGCCGTCGCGCCGGATAGCAAAAACTTTGCCGCGAACAAAGCCGCGATGGAGGCTCTAGTCGAGGACTTGCGCTCCAAAGCGGCGATTATCATGCAAGGCGGCGGAGACAAGGCACGCGCGCGGCACATCGCGCGCGGAAAACTCTTGCCGCGCGATCGCGTCGCGTCGCTCATCGATCCGGGCACGCCGTTTCTGGAATTTTCGCAATTTGCCGCATATGAGGTTTACGCGGGAGCCGTTCCGGCGGCGGGATTGATATCGGGCATTGGGCGCATAGGCGGCCAGGAATGCGTCGTCATCGCCAATGACGCAACCGTCAAGGGCGGCACCTATTATCCGCTGACCGTCAAGAAGCATCTGCGCGCGCAGGAAATCGCGCAAGAAAACCATCTCCCTTGCATCTATCTCGTCGATAGCGGCGGCGCTTATCTGCCAAGCCAGGACGAAGTCTTTCCCGATCGCGACCATTTCGGCCGCATCTTTTACAATCAGGCGAGGATGTCGGCGGCGGGCATCCCGCAAATCGCGGTGGTGATGGGAAGCTGCACGGCGGGTGGCGCCTATGTCCCGGCGATGAGCGACGAGGCGGTTATCGTGGCGGGCCAGGGCACCATCTTTTTGGCGGGTCCGCCGCTCGTCAAGGCTGCGACCGGCGAAATCGTCTCGGCAGAGGATCTGGGCGGCGCCGAAGTCCATTCGCGTGTCTCGGGCGTCGTCGATCATTATGCGTCGAGCGACCCGCACGCGCTGTTGCGCGCGCGCCAAATCGTCGCCACTCTCAATCGCATCAAGCAGCCCTGTGCCGCGACGCGCGAGCCCGCCGAACCGCTTTACGGCGCGCAAGAAATATACGGCATCGTCCCCGCCGATCCGCGCGAGGCTTATGACGTGCGTGAAATCGTTGCCCGCATCATCGACGGCAGCGTGTTCGACGAGTTCAAGGCGCTCTATGGAACGACACTCGTCTGCGGATTCGCGCACATCTTCGGTTATCCAGTGGGCATCCTCGCCAACAATGGAATCCTGTTTTCGGAATCGGCGCTCAAGGGCGCGCATTTCATTGAACTTTGCGCGCGGCGCAAAATCCCGCTCGTCTTTCTGCAAAACGTCACCGGCTTCATGGTCGGCCAGAAATACGAGGCGCAAGGCATCGCCAAGGACGGCGCCAAACTCGTTTCCGCGGTAGCATGCGCGAACGTGCCAAAATTCACCATCATCATCGGCGGCAGCTTCGGAGCGGGCAATTACGGCATGTGCGGGCGTGCCTTCGGCCCGCGTTTTCTCTGGGTGTGGCCGAATGCCCGCATCTCGGTGATGGGCGGCGAGCAAGCCGCCAATGTGCTGGCGCAAGTGCGCCGCGACAAACTGGAGGCCGCCGGACAATTTTTTTCAGCCGAGGAGGAGGAAGCGTTCAAGGCACCGGTCCGCGAGCGGTTCGAACGCCAGGCGCATCCGTATTATGCGAGCGCGCGGCTTTGGGACGACGGCATCATCGATCCGGCCGAAACCCGGATGGTGCTCGCCCTCTCGATTTCCGCCGCCCTCAATGCGCCGGTCGAGGCGACACAATTTGGCGTTTTCCGGATGTGAGGTATTCCGCGATGGCCGGGACCCATGCCGGTTGCGTGTAACCATGCGTGGGGGTGAACGTTCCAGCTACCTTCCGCTCGGGATTTGCCGCACAGGAAGGCCAGCCTCATTCTCTTTCAGCAGGTAATCCCTAAATAAAGCGACCAAGCTTTACTTGACGCAACCCTTGGTCAGCTCCCCCCGCGGCAATAGCCGCAGACGGCGCCTTGGGCGGAGTGGATGGAAAGCGATCGGGAGCGGGCTCGGCTTCCAACTAAGAAACCGGCTCAAGCGGTCCCGCCGCGCGGGGTCCAGTTCAGGCCGGCCGGTCGTCTTGCCGGCGCAAACCCTGCATTAAGCCTAATGAAAGCTTAACTCCCACCGGACGGCGAATTGGCCTATGACGTGAAAAATATGGCCGCCCGCGGGCTCTGCTTTCCGGCAAGTCCATTTCGGCCGGGCTCGGGCAAAAAGGCGCGTGATGGTTCAAACGCCGTTTTTTAGAGACGATAAGACCGTCTCCTTCGGCGAGAAGCTGGCGGCGTCCGAGCAATTCATGGTTCTGTTCCGGGAGGGAATGGATCTGGTGAGCCGGGCGGCCGCCTACCTCGACGGCGATGGCCGCGAGGAGGCGAAGCTCTTGCCGCGCGCGGCGGCGGTCGCCTATGCGGTCGAAAGCATGCGTTTGACGACAAGGCTTATGCAGGTCGCCTCCTGGCTGCTCCTCCAGCGCGCCGTCAACGAAGGCGAACTGAGCCGCGCCGAGGCCACCGCCGAAAAGCGCAGGATCCCTTTGTCCGAGCGGGGCATCGTGTCCAACAACGATGTTCTCGTCCGCTTGCCGCCGCGTCTGCGCGACCTCATCGGGATATCGCTTCGCCTGCAGGCGCGCATTATCCATCTCGATCTTCTGATCTATAAGTCGCGCGACGCGCACGGCAAGGAGAGCCTGCCGCCGAGCCCGGTGGAAACCCAGATTGAGCTACTGCGCGCCGCGCTCGCCGATCCGCGCGTGCCGTCGCCGAGAACGTGAAGGCCGCGCGCGCCCCGCGCGGGCGGGGTGTCCATCTTTCGAAAAACAAAAGGCGGGTGTCAAAGTTCTGCTCAACCAATCACATGCAGGACGCGAACGATGAAAGTAGCTCTTCGAGTCTTGGCCTTTGTTGTGAACGTTATAATGTTGTCGCCCATATCCGCGTCAGTGGCCGATACGAATGCCTTTTAGCGCTCCCAGCAACCCGAAAGCTTGCAGCAGCCATATCACCACGGCAATGACGACCACGATATTGAGGATGCGGTTGATCTTCGCGTCCATCGGGATATAGGTGTTGACGAGCCAAAGGAGCACCCCGACCACGATCAAGGCGATGACTACATTCATGAGAGGCATGTGGATTCTCCATACGTCTAGAACAGCTTCTACAAATACTCCTGAATCCCAGTCTGCGTGAACAGATCGTAAAGGATGACCATGGCAAAAACGGCGCTAACAAGCCCGCTGATCTGTAGTATCGGCCGGGCATGACCGGGCGGGTTTCAGTTTCCTGGATGGGCGGCAGAAAAAACTCCGAAGTTGCTCTATATGAGTTCTTCGCAGCAGTATTCTCTGATGACCAACTAGTCAAGATTTTGTACGAAACAATGGGCGGTTTTGGCTTGCCGATCACAAATTCCTACGGGCGGAAGCCGCTCTTTTTGTGGTCTTGCATAAATAACAGCGTCAAATTTCTCAGCCGGAAAACTGATGCGCATCGCGCTCGAAAAGGCCGGTGGGGAATTCCTTGATGACGGCCCCGGCGTGCGGCTGAAACCGGCAAAGCCGAAGAAAGCAAAATAATGTGCTTCACGCCGACGACGGTCCAATTAGAATTGCTCACCGGGGTTCAGACGGCGAGAATGCCTTGATGGTTGGCCGGCTTGGCGTTTACCAGGCAACCTTCAGGCGGATCAAGCGTCCTGACATGTCCGGCCGCATCTATCGCAAGATATTGTGAGAGAGACAGAGTCAAACCGGGGCCGGCGGGGGGAGCGCGTGGATCGCCGCGGAGGTTGCCCCTATCGGCTCCGCGGCCGGCACACCGCCGGGGCGACCCGGCGCCGCCAGAGGTGGTTTATTTCGGACTATCGCGCCTGCCAGGACGCCATCGCATCATCCAGGGCGCGCTGCCCCGAGGGTCCTTTTTCGAAGGTCAATTTCGCGATATGGCCATTGGCGAGAACCATCGGAACATCCAACCATTGGCGTGATCGCAGAAGATCGAGATTGAAGGCCTCCGCGTCGCCGCGGCTGAGACCGACGAGGAAGGAATTCTCCGTGACCGGGACCGTAATCCCCTTCAGCGACTCGCCTGACGGGGAATCTTCGCGGCGCATCTGCAACACGCTGATCTGCTTGATATTGCCCAAGGGGCTGTCTTGCGGCACGGCAAACATCAGCGTCATGGTATGCGAAGCCGGCAATGTGCCGTCGAAATTTTTTTGAATCGTCATCGCCACTTGCAGCTTTTCGTCAGGTATGTCGATGTCGGCGCGAACCGCCGAGCTGAGCGGCTCATCCGGTCCAGTGCTGACATTATCGACCCGCCAGACGACCGTGCCAAGATAGGTTTTCACCTTGGATTTTTCTTCCGGAGCCTCCACGAGAAGCGCGGCGCGGCGGGCGACGGGGATGGGGGGATTGGCGGGTCCGGAACTGCTTTTGGCGGCATCGTTGCGATCGGCGGTTGAGGAAGGCACACCGGCCACAGCTGGCGCAGACCCGGGTGTCGCCGTGCCGGCGCCGATGCGGTCGGCGATCTTGCCGCCGGCGCCGGCCGCGCCCTGGGTCGATGGCGACGGTGGTTGCGCGCGTACAAGGTCTTCGGGGCGATCGCGCAGCTTATAGGCGGCGATCGCGACAAATGCGACGACCAGACCGACGATTCCACCGACGACCACAAGGCGCTTTGCGGGACCCGCATCTCGCGCGGGCCGAGGTGCGAAAGGATGTTGAGCTTCAAGCCGCGTTCTTGCCGCGGGTTCGGAACTTTCGGGGTGCGGGTTTGGCGCTTCCGGGGCAGACGCTTCAACGGCAGGCGGTTTCAAAGCACCGGCCTCCGGGACGGACGGTGCCGGGGCAAATGCATCGAAGTCGCGCCCGGCCGAGGCAGTTTGGCCGGGAGAAGCGGTGCCTGTTGCCGGGGCTTGAGGCTCGTCCCGCGCGGCAGAGGGCTTCGCCGTGGGCCGCGCTGCCGGGACCGCGTTGCGGGCCGCGGGCGGCGCCGGCCGCATAGGGTTGAAAGCCGGACCGGGCCGCGGATCGCGTCGAACCTTGAGGGGTCGCGAAGGCGGCGGCGTTTGCGCGGCTGGAATAGGAACCGGCGCGGATCGAGCGAGGCCGGGCGGATCTGGGTCCGGCGGACTCCCGGCCGATGGCCCAAGGCCCGCGAGATCCCGTTCGGCCACGGGCGCGCCGCTTCCGACACCTGACCGCGACGCAATTTCCGTTTCAAGCCGGGCAACCGCCACTTCCAGGGCTCGCGCTTCGCGCTGGATCGCCTCCTCCGGCACCGGCGGATCGAGATTGCGCAATTGGCCGAAAAGCGCCCCACGCGCCCGCTCGTAAATGGCGCGGCGTGCTTCGGCCGTCGCATCCGGCAGGCCCGCGACGGCCTTGGCGAGCAGCGGATAATAGTCAGCCATATCGGTTTGAGAGCATTTGATCGGCCTTCCGTCAATCCCGCCGCGGAACTTTGCCCATCAATCGCGGAAGGGGTTGTGAACGAGGATCGTATCGGCCCGCTCGGGGCTGGTCGAGAGAAGCGCGACCGGCGCCTCGATCAATTCCTCGATGCGGCGGACATATTTGATCGCCAGCGCCGGAAGCGCCGCCCAGGAGCGGGCGCCGGCCGTCGTGTCTTTCCACCCTTCGATTGTCTCATAGATCGGAGCGGCCCGTGCCTGAGCCGCCTGGCTTGCCGGCAATCTGCCGATGCGCTGGCCATCGAGATGATAGCCGACGCAGACCTTGATCTCCGCGAAACCGTCGAGAATATCGAGCTTCGTCAAGGCAATACCGTCGATCCCCGAGGTTTTTACCGCCTGGCGCACGAGCACCGCGTCGAACCAGCCGCAACGCCTGCGCCGTCCCGTGTTGGTTCCGAATTCATGCCCCCGGTCGCCCATCCGCTCGCCAATGGCATCGTTGAGTTCGGCGGGGAACGGCCCGCCGCCGACCCGCGTCGTATAGGCCTTGGCGATTCCCAGCACATAACCAATCGCCTTTGGGCCAAGACCAGACCCCGTGGCGGCATTGGCGGCGACCGTATTCGACGAGGTCACAAAGGGGTAAGTCCCGTGATCGACATCGAGCATCGCGCCTTGTGCGCCTTCGAACAAAATGCGTTTGCCCGCCCGCCGCGCGGCCTCCAGCAACTCCCAGGTCGCATCCATGAAGGGAAGAATTATGGCCGCGACGCTTTCGAGTTCGGCGCGAACGGCCGCTGCCGTGACAGGTTCGAGCCCAAGCCCGCGGCGCAGCGGCTCGTGATGGGCAAGCAGGCGCGCGATTTTTTGATCCAAACTGGCCGGCTCGGCCAAGTCCATGAGCCGGATCGCGCGGCGGCCCACCTTGTCCTCGTAAGCTGGCCCGATGCCCCGTTTGGTGGTTCCGATCTTCAACGCCTCGACATTCGAGGATTCGCGGTGGGCGTCGAGTTCGCGGTGCAGGCTAAGGATTAGCGTCACGTTTTCGGCGATCTTCAAATTGTTTGGCGAGACCTCGATGCCCTGCGTTGCGAGCTTGGCGATTTCGTCCACCAAATGATGCGGATCGAGGACGACGCCATTGCCGATGATTGAGAGCTTTCCGGGCCGCACTACCCCAGCGGGCAACAGCGCGAGCTTATAGACATTGTCGTCGATGACGAGCGTATGCCCGGCATTGTGGCCGCCCTGAAAGCGCACCACGATGTCGGCCTCGAGCGACAGCCAATCGACGATCTTGCCCTTGCCTTCGTCGCCCCATTGGGCGCCGACCACCACCACATTCGCCATGAATCCGATCGCCTTGCGCCGCGATCCCTGATTTAAGACCCGCCAAAAATAAGCCCGGCGCAAGCTGGCTGCACCGGGTCCATTGCGGAAACGGGGTACACTTTCGCGCGGCCGGAGTAAAGCTTTGTCCGGTAAGCAGTCAGGGCGAAATACTGAATCGTTAACAAGTGAGCAACTCCGTCCGGAAAGAGCGATTGACGGACGCCTTCAGACGTTTGCGCTTGAGGGATAGTGAAGTGGACCCCACCGGCGGGACCACTCGGGCCGGTTTCGTTGGAAGTCCGGCCGTTCCTTGCTCCCTAATCGATCAAGCTGCTTTCCGCCGCTGCCGCGGCCGCGGGCATGCGGGCAACGCGCCGGCGTTGGCTAGGCGCGGCGTCCTGTCCACGGCTTTCCCGCCGGGCGCGCCCGTGATGCCGCCGCGCCGGATGGCCGCCGGCGTCCGGCTGGCGAGCGCCCGGCGCGGCCGTTGGGTGTCGTGGAACGCGATCCAAGCCCCGGTCCCGGCCCGCGCCGCGCGGCCGCCGGCATAACCCTTCAAATGGATGTCCTCGTCCTTCAAGCCACGCCGCGGCCGCGCGATGAAGACATTGTCCCTCCCACCGGCCGCGCCCATCCATCGGGACGCGGATGCCGGCGGCGAGCGTGCCGGCGAAGGCCGCGCCGGTAAACCGGCTGCCCTGGCCGGTGTCGAAGATCTCCGGCTTGCCACGGCGCGCCAGCGCCTCCTCGATCGCCGGGACGCGGAACGGGACATCCCTCGTGTTCGGCAAGCGCCAGGCCAGCCCCGCCCGGCTCGCCCGATCGACGGCCGCCGCGAGGGAGGGGAATTAAATATCGGTCTCTCCATCCCGGGCCCGCCTGGCCAGAACCCGCAATTGCTCACCTCATCGCAGTAGGCTTCCCGCGTCACCTTGCCGGCCAGGTTGACCCCCCCCGGATGCGGCGGTGCGATGCGTCCGGAGAAGCGGGTCACCGCCAGATCGAAACCGCCCCAGAAGAAACGGACCGGGCTCGCCTTGCCGGCGAACCGCGCGCGTAACGCCGTGAACATCCGATCGGCATGCAGGAGAACGCCCCCTGTTCTTGCACTGCAATATAATTATGTTGCTCCGCAACACAAGCAGCACTATGTTCGGTTAGGCGTCTCTTTGCGAAGGTGGCTTCATTTGGGTCCAATTGATCCACATCCCGCCCGCCTCGGCGCCAATTCATGAATAGGAGGCCAATCATGAGACGGAGAAAAAGAGCGGTTTTTGTAATAGCATTTGTTGGCATATCGGCTACGGCCAGTCTCGGCATGGCACCGCTGACCATGAAGCCCCTGCAGGGCGTCAGCTTCGATATCGGAACGAAACGCGCCGTGAGCTACTTCTTGAGGGATGGCAACTCATGCAAGCTCACTCTGATGTTAGCCGAAGTAGTCCACGGCGGCGAGGTGAACGGTCTGACGGCCACCCGCGTGACGGTCGCCATCGAAGCCGGCAAGGCTGCGCACCTTGATACGGCCGAGGGCAAGACGCTGGAGTTCAAGTGCCAGGGTGGGGCGCGTGTGATGAGCGTCGACGCGTCGAATCAGGTCACATATTGGCAGCACCACGAATAAAATGCTTGTCGCCGGCGCGAGATTCCAAAGGCAAATTGTTCCGGGGTATGCGTTTGCACACGCCGCTAAAAAGTTGTGTCGTCTATGACACATGCGCGTTTCAGCACCTAACAATTTTGACTGCCTTCGGGCGCGCGCAATCGTGGCGCGCCCGAAGTGCCACGTTGGCATGAATGTCCTCGCCGTAGCGGTCAAAGGCGACGGCGGCGGCGCGCATCTTCCCAGTGAAAAAATTACACCATATATTGCCCGCCATTGACGGTTAGCGTCGAGCCGGTGATGAAGCCGGACTCTTCGGACACCAGAAAAACCACGCAGCGGGCGACTTCTTCCGGTTCGCCGAGGCGGCGCACTGGAATGTAGGGCAGGACGGATTTCTCCAAAACCTCGGCCGGTACCGCCTTGACCATGTCGGTCGCGATATAGCCGGGACAAACGGTGTTGACCGTGATCCCCTTGCCCGCGTTTTCCAGGGCGAGGGATTTCGTGAAGCCTATGTCGCCCGATTTCGAGGCGGTGTAATTGGTCTGGCCTACCTGGCCCTTCTGACCGTTGATGGAGGAGATGTTGACGATCCGGCCGAACCCGCGTTGGCGCATACCCTCGATCACCGGGCGGGTCATGTTGAAAAGCGAATTCAAATTGGTGTTGATGACCTCATGCCATTGCTCCGGCGTCATTTTGTGGAACATGGTGTCGCGGGTGATCCCCGCGTTGTTAATGAGGATATCGACCGGCCCGATTTCGTGACCGACTTTAGCGAGCCCTTCGGCGCAGGCTTTGTAGTTCGATACATCCCATTTGTAGACCGCGATTCCCGTCTCGGCCTTGAATTTCGCCGCCGCTTCGTCGTTGCCCGCATAATTCGCGGCGACCGTGTAACCCGCCGCCTGCAATGCCTTGCCGATGGCGGCGCCAATCCCGCGGGTGCCGCCGCTGACCACCACTACCCGAGCCATGAGGTTCATCCTTTTGGTTTTTTGATTTAGCGCGGTTTCTCGTCGGCGATTCGCGTCACGCTAAAAAAATGCCGATCACCGCGCGATGGTCAGCGCGATGCCCATGCCGCCGCCGATGCAAAGCGTGGCGAGGCCCTTTTTTGCGCCGCGGCGCTGCATTTCGTGCAGAAGCGTGGCGAGGATCCGGGCACCGGAGGCGCCGATCGGATGGCCGATCGCGATTGCCCCGCCGTTGACATTCACGATCGCCGGATCCCAGCCCATGTCCTTGTTGACCGCCAGCGCCTGCGCCGCAAAGGCTTCGTTGGCCTCGACGAGATCGAGGTCCTTGACCTTCCAGCCGGCCTTTTCGAGCGCCTTGCGCGAGGCCGGGATGGGACCGGTGCCCATGATCGCCGGATCGACGCCGGCGGTGGCCCAGGAGGCGATGCGGCCGAGCGGCATCAGCCCGCGCGCGGAGGCGTCCTTGGCGCTCATCAGGACGAGCGCCGCGGCGCCGTCGTTGATGCCGGAGGCGTTGCCGGCGGTCACCGTGCCGTCCTTCGCAAAGGCCGGCTTCAACTTCGCGAGCGCGTCGAGCGTCGTGCCCAACCGGATATATTCGTCCGCATCGATCACGACGTCGCCCTTCCGGCCGCTGATGGTGAAGGGGACGATCTCTTCCTTGAACCGGCCCGCCTTTTGCGCCGCCTCGGCCTTGTTTTGCGAAGCCAGCGCGAATTGGTCCTGCTCATGGCGGCTCAACTGCCATTTCGCCGCGACATTCTCGGCCGTCTGGCCCATGTGGTAGCCGTTGAACACATCCGTGAGGCCATCGCGGATCATGGTATCGACGAATTTGAGATCGCCCATCTTGGTGCCGGACCGCAAATGAGCGCCGTGCTGCGACAGCGACATGCTCTCCTGGCCGCCGGCGACGACGATTTTGGCGTCGCCGTTCGCGATCTGCTGCATGCCGAGTGCGGCCGCGCGCAGGCCCGAGCCGCACACTTGGTTTAGCCCGAAGGCCGTCTTGTCCTGCGGAATGCCCGCCTTGATCGCCGCCTGACGGGCCGGGTTCTGGCCCTGGTTTGCGGTCAGGACCTGGCCAAGGATAACTTCGTCCACCTCGCCTGCATCGACCTTGGCGCGGCCAAGCGCCGCCTTGATCGCGGCGGCGCCAAGCTCATGCGCGGGCGTGGTGGCAAAGGCGCCGTTGAAAGACCCCACGGCGGTGCGCGCCGCGCTCACGATTACGATTTCACCTGGCATTGGGGGTGCCCCTTGGACATTGACCGCGGCATGTGCGCCACGAGCTTTCTGTTATTCTAGCACTGGCGGGAACCGTTTGCGAGCCACGGGTCCGGCCGTGGGATCGCAATGGATGCAATTTTTCGCGACCCGAATTGCAACGGTTTTTGGCTGCGGCGTTATGCTTATATCCTTATACTGATGCAAACGGCCGCGCGGGCGCGCAAGGGGCAAACGAGGTTTGTCCCCGTCAAAACCCTTGGCGCGATCAAGAAAAACCTGCTTAGGTTCACCAATGACATCCATGCAGCAGGGGTCGGTCATGGCCAAGGATAATAAACCCATCACGATCAAAAAATACGCGAACCGGCGGCTCTACAATACCGGCACGAGCAACTATATCACGCTCGAGGATCTCGCCGCCATGGTCAAGAAAGGCGATGATTTTGTGGTCTTCGACGCCAAGAGCGGGGATGACATCACGCGTTCGGTGCTGACCCAAATCATTTTCGAACAGGAAGGAAAGAACGGGCAGAGCCTTATGCCGATTAACTTCCTGCGCCAACTCATCCGCTTTTATGGCGATAGCATGCAAATGCTGGTGCCGAGCTATCTCGAATTCACCATCGGCAAGTTGACCAGCGAGCAAGCGAAGTTCCGCGATAAGGTCGCCAAGAATTTTGGCGGCCCCTTGACCGCGCCGATTTTTGACTCCATCGAGGAGCAGACTCGCAAAAACATGGCCATATTCGAGCAGGCCCTCGCGATGTTCAACCCGTTTGGAAATCCGCTCCAGACGCCGTCCGGAAAGCCCGCCGGCAAGCCCGCGGACGAACCCTCGGAAGAGATTGCCGGGCAAAATTCCAACAGTGATATCGAGGAAATGAAGCGCCAGCTCGATCAGCTGCAGAAGCGGATCGAAACGCTTGCATCCAAGGAGTGAAGCCAAGGCTCGCTTGTGGCTCTTGTTATTTCCCGCCTGCGCACTCTTCGCACGCACAGGGCACCCAGCCCGGCGGCGCGAGTTCGAAACCTGAAAATTCGAAGCCCGGCGCGACGCCGCAGCCAACCAGCGTCCACGCTCCCAGGCTCATCGCCGTCTGCCAGCAATGCGCCGGAACGGCGAACTGCGGCCGCTCCCCCGCAAAGAGATCAGGGCCGAGACGATGCACGCTTGTCTCGCTGCCGTTTTGCGAAATCCTTATTTCCAAGGGCGCCCCGGCGTAGAAATGCCAGACCTCGGTGGCATCGACCTTGTGCCAGCGCGAAACCTGGCCGGCGTCGAGAAGAAAATAAATCAACGTCGAGACGGCCCGGCCCCGCGCATCCCGCGCCGGATCGCGAAAGGTCTCACGGAAAAAGCCGCCCTCCGGATGCGGCTGCAAATCGAGCAGGCGGATGATTTCGGCGGCGCTTCGGCCAGGGATGGGATCAACCAGCATTTCGTTTCGACCGCGTGGCTTCTCTGAAGTCGAGCGGCGCGATCACATGTTGTTCTTGCGTTCGCGCAATTCGGTGAACACCGCGACGGGATCGGCTCCAGCCATGCCGAGCCCGGCCTGGATATCGGGGTCGTCGGCGCGAAGAAACGGATTCGTCGCATGCTCGATTGTGATCGTGGTTGGAAGGGTGAATTCGCCGGCCTCGCGCTGACGGGCGGCCGCCCCGGCGCGCTCCTTCAAGATCGCGTTCGAGGGATCGACGGTGAGTGCAAAACGGGCATTCGCCAAGGTATATTCGTGGCCGCAATAGACTTGCGTTTCGCCCGGAAGCGCGGCAAGTTTCATCAGCGAACGAAACAGCACTGCGGGGTCCTCCTCGAAACAGCGGCCGCAGCCCATCGCAAACAGCGTGTCGCCGGCAAAAAGGGTGTCTTCGGTCTCGAACCAATAAGCGGCATGGCCCGAGGTGTGCCCCGGAACCTCGATGACTCTTGCTTCGAGCGCGCCGGTTACGACCACGTCACCCTCGCCTATCGCGAGGTCGACGCCGCCGATCTTGGTGGCCTCCTTGGCCGGGCCAATGACGCGCGCGCGGGGATATTTCGCCTTCAGTCCGGCAATGCCCTGAACATGATCGGCATGATGATGGGTGATCAAAATATCCGTCAGCTCCCATTCCCGCGCCGCGAGCGCGGCCAGGATCGGGCCCGCCTCAGGTGCATCAATTGACGCCGTCGCCCGCGCGCGCGGATCGTGGACGAGCACCCCAAAATTATCCTTGAGGCACAGGAATTGGTGAATATGGGCTGCCACGGCTTCGCTCGTCCTTGAAAATCGACTCCGGGCAAAGACCAGCGTTGCACCCCGCTCCGCCCCGGCGCCATTCGCTTTCCGCCGCCACCATCTTGACCATGAATCAAGGCTTTATTTTTGCGCGCGGAAAGCGGATTATCCGGCACTGTGGAAACCCCATGCCAATCGACGTCATCGACCTTCGTTCCTTCTACAGCTCGTCCTTGGGCGAGGTCGCGCGCCGTGTCGTTCACAAAATCGTGCGGCAGCGTTTTTCGAACTGCACCGGCTATTCGATCCTCGGTGTCGGCTACGCGACGCCCTATCTCGCGGTTTTCCGCGAGGAAGCCGTGCGCGTCGTCGCCTTCATGCCGGCCGAGCAAGGCGTCATGAATTGGCCGTCCTCGGGTTTGTCCTCTTCGGCGCTTGTCGAAACAACTGCGATGCCGTTGCCGAACTCATGCATCGACCGGGCGCTCATTGTCCATGCGCTCGAAATCACCGACCATCCGCACGGGCTACTTTCCGAAATCTGGCGCATCTTGACTCCCGGCGGCCGGGTTATTGTCGTCGTGCCGTGCCGCTCCGGCCTGTGGGCGCGGCTCGACCGGACGCCTTTTGGGAACGGCCGGCCTTATTCGCGTGGCCAGTTGGGCGAACTCATGCGCGAAACCTTGTTTTCGCCGGCTTATTGGGCGGAAGCGCTTTATATTCCGCCGTTCCAACGCCGGACATGGTTGCATGCGGCAAGTTTTGTCGAAGAGATCGGCACCAGCCTGTCGTTGCCGTGGGGCGGCGTTTTGATCGTCGAGGCAACCAAACTGCTGTACCGGCCGGTCGGCGCGCACCGGGCATTGGCCTATGCCACACCCCGCCGCCAAACTGTCCTTGTGCCCGGACCCGCCGGCATTTCCCCGGCGTTGCGGCTTGCCCCGTGAATGCTGGCCAGCGCCGTCAATCGAGAGGCTGAATCGCCCTCTCATAGCCGCGTCACGGCGCCGGGACCTTGCTTTAGACTGAAGCATTTGGCTAAAAAGAGGCCGCCATGCACGAGGCCCTCGCCGTCGATCCCGTGTCCGAGACCAAGCGAAAGATGCCACTGACAGGGAATTTTGGCCTCCGCCAATTCCGCGGCCGCAAGGAATAGCGCCTCGGCCGGAATAACGTCGTCCTGGCTGCCATGGACCAGGAGAATTGGCGGCGGTTTGCCGGCGGGCGGGCGCGCGAAGACCTGATCGCGATGCTCCGGCGGCGCGACAAGCTCGCCGGAATAGCCGAGGATGGCGGCCGGCGCTCGCGCACGCCGCAACCCGGCATGAAGAGCGAGCATTGTCCCTTGGCTGAAGCCGACCAAGGCCAGCTTGCCGTCGTCCAGTCCGTGACGATCGAGTTCGGCATCGAGAAACGCGTCGAGAACCAGGCCCGCCTTGTTGACGCCGGTCCAGCGTTCGTTTGGGTCGCGCACGGTCAGACGGAACCATTGGCGGCCGCCTGGGGCCTGGGCACAAGGCTCGGGCGCGTTCGGCGCGACAAATGCCGCGCCGGGCAGCAGATTCCGCCATTGCTTGCCGATCGCGATCAGATCGTTGCCGTTGGCGCCATATCCGTGCAGAAAGACGACGAGCTGTTCCGGCGCCGTCGATTTTGCCGCGAGGCGTGGTCCATCGAGCGTAACCGCCATATTATTATTGTCCGCAGGTTCGGGGTTTGGTTTTGTCGCGGAGTCTTGCTTTCGCGCGAAGGTCAAGGCCGAGGAGCACCAGGATCGTCAACCCCCTGGCGGATTTCCGCTAGCGCGTTTCCCCTTCGAATGGAATCATTCGATCGAAAAGGAATCGCTCAATATCAAAAAGTTGGAGCAGGTCCTCGGCAAAAAAGTCTGTCACCTTTCTTAAGGAGATGCTCTAAGCGTCTTAAGGAGATGCTCTAAGCGCGGTGCGAAACGGCGGCCTTGCGTTGCCGTCGCTCACGCGGCCGGTCATCCCGGCCTGGAGCCTAAGCCATGACCCGGTCCTTTACCAACCGCGTTTTTCGTTTCGCGCCATCGTCCAACGGCTATCTTCACCTTGGCCATGCCTATTCCGCCTTGCTGAATTTCGACATGGCGCGCGTGGCGGGCGGCCGCTTTTTGCTGCGAATCGAGGATATCGACATCGAGCGGTGCCGGTCCGAATTCGAACAGGCGATTTATGAGGATCTCGGCTGGCTCGGGCTCGCATGGGAAACGCCGGTCCGCCGCCAGTTCGAGCATTTTTCCGAATATGCAAGCGCGCTCGCGAGGCTTTCCGCGCAAGGCCTGACGTATCCTTGCTTTTGCTCGCGCGGCGAAATCATGCATGCGGTGGCCGGGCGGACCGGCTGGCCGCGGGACCCGGATGGTTCGCCGCGCTATCCAGGGATATGCAAGCATCTTTCGCGAGAGGAAAAACAACGGCGGATATCGGCCGGCCGGCCCGCGGCGCTGCGGATCGACATGGAAGCGGCCATGGCGAAGGCCGGCCGCGGGCTCGCCTGGCGCGAAATGGGCCACTCCGCGCACACACGCGAGGTGGCCGCCGAACCCTCTCTTTGGGGGGATACGACGCTTTCACGCAAGGACATACCGGCAAGCTATCACATCGCCGTCGTTGTCGACGATGCCCTGCAGGGCGTGACCGATGTTATCCGGGGCGAGGATCTCTTCCTGGCGACGAGCCTGCATCGTTTGTTGCAGGCCCTGCTCGATCTTCCCGCTCCGGTCTATCGTCATCATGCCCTTTTGCGCGATGCTTCGGGACAGAAGTTGTCAAAAAGTTCAAGGGCCAAATCGCTCCGGGCTCTGCGTCAGGATGGACTTTCCCCTGCCGCGGTACAAGAAAGGCTTGCGTCCGATCCGATCCTCGCCGGTGGACCGTGACTTATTGCGCGAAAGCGATTCCACGCGCGGGGGGCTGGCTCCAATTCCAAAGGGTAAAAGCACCTTTGCCTTCACAGTCGAATTTGCCGCCTTGAATAAACCGAAAATTGCAGCATGGGATAAAGGGCAGTCGGCCTAGGACTTGGCCCCAGGGCTAAATCCTAAATCGTTGGCGAGCAAGCAGCCGAGCCCCGAAGCCTGGGTTGACGGAAGCCTTCAGGGATTTGCCTTGAGGGATAATTTCGAGGTGTCGCGCTCGAGCAAGTTCGAGACGATGCGGCGGCCAATGGCGAGGTTCAAGGGCGAGAAGTCTTTTCTTGTCCGGCAACGATCCCCGCCGAAGGTTATCGCCAGCTGCCAGTGGAGATTTGTAAAAAACTGAATTTGAGCTTTCAGTCGCTGCCGCGGGAAATCGCAACCTGCCATTCATCTCATGGCGGCGAGTTTGGCGAGCGGATCGATTCTGTCAAGGACGCGAGCCGCGCTCACGCCGGCGAAGCCGGTGCCATAGCCCGTTGCTTGCAACGGGCGTTCTTCCGAACGCCCTATGGCATCCTTGACAGAATCGACTCCGCCTCGCCGATAATGCTTGGCCCGTGCGATGAATGGCGAAATCTGACGTTGACCGATGGATCAAATCCCAACTTTTACAAGATTGTTCGCGATCCCCCACGCGCACGCGCGGCAGCTAAGGATCGCGGCGGGGCCGGCTGGCAAGGATGTCATATGGAAGCGCGTTTCGACGGAGGCTCGCCCCCTTTTCTTGGCGCCGCGCTTTGCCGTGATGGCGGCGATGCCGCGCAAGCCGGGCCGATCCGGATGCCGCTCTTCCGGCTCCTCGATGGCATCCGCCGCGCGGCATTCCGGTTCCTCGATACGCCCATGCCCCGCACCGGTTGTTTTGTGAACCGCGCAGGTTTTGGCCAGTTCCGCGTCTTCAAGGGACCTTTTCACATCGTTGCGCGGCGCGCTCCGGTTGCCTTTAAGCGCCAGAACGCAACCGGCTTCTTGCGCGACAATCTTCGCGGCAATCGCTTTCCGGGTTCCGATGGCGTCAATCGATACGATCGCGCCGTTGATCGCCGGCATCTCCAAAAGATCCGGGATGGCTTCGATCGCGTGGCTCTTGCGGCCGGCCGCGCATTGCCCGATTGCCTTGGTCAGCCTCGCAAGCCGAGGCCGGGAGAAGATGCGGAGCCCCGCTTCCATCCGCCGCTTGCCTCGAACCGCGCGGCGTCTTGCCGTCAACCGCAACCACGCCACGCACGATTTCTTGCCCCGATTTCTTGCAACGAAGCAATCCGCGACGCAACGCATTGTTCCGGAACTTCAGGCTTCGGCAACCGGAAAACCTCGCGGAACGTTTGGGCGTGGGGAATGCCTGTCTTGTCCGGCAAAACCCGTTTCAGCCGCTTCGCGGCTTAAGAGCTCGATCGCCTCCCCATCGTCCGCCCCGCACAACCGGCCAACCAGCGTCGCCGGCGGAATTTCATCCAACGGATAGGTCACCATTCCGGTAACGCGGCGATCGGGGATCTCCTTCATTTGTCTTAGAAAAACCGATGGCCATGGGCCTCTCCCTCGAACCCCAACCAACTCCCTTCCGCTTTACGAAACCGCTGGCAATTTAAGATTCCGCCCTGGCCCAGGATTGTGAAAAGAACGGCAAAGGCGAGGCCAAACTTCCGAGTTGACCCGAGGGTTACCTTACGGCAGCTCGTAACCGTTTCATGTGTTTGCATCAGCCACCGATTGTTAAGGTTCCCTCCCGGAGCGCGGGCCGCCGTAAGCCGAACATAGATCTTCTCGAGCGTGGGCAAACTTACCTCACGGGCTAACTTCCCGTTGGAGAAGCACGTCAAGGCCCGCCTCTGGCCCGGTCGAGATGTTCGCGCAAGGCGAATCACTTATGCGAGGTTTCATAGCTGACACGATTTTGGTGGAAAGACCACAAGTCGCCACAAATAGGGTGGCCTTGATTCAGCGTTGGTGCATGGATGCGCGAATCATTGTAAGCGTCGTTTGCGCCGCATTTCAGGCGATTGCGGACCATGCCAGGAGTGACCGGCCGGATACCGAGGGCGGAGCGGGATTGTAAGATAGCCCCGCGGTACCCGACAGACAATCGCCATTTGTCTCATTATGGGCGCTTTTACCGGGTAATGTCGCGGGCAATCCGCAAAAATCGGTGATCATCATGCGAACAATCGCCCTCTGCCTAACTCTCCTTGCCTTATCAATCGCGCCGGCGGGCGCCGATAAAGCCACTGCCGCGGCCAAGATCCATAAGGTCTTCGACATCGTCCGCAAAGGTGACAAAATCGGCACCGACACGATCGACATCGAGCGTCAGAACGATACGACGACGGTCAAGATCAAGACTGACGTTTCCGTCAAGGTATTGTTCATCGAGGCCTATCGTTACGAATATTCCTGCAACGAAACCTGGAAAAACGGGCAACTCATCGCCTATAAATCGCGAACCGACGACAACGGCACAAAACATTCCATCGACGTCACGGCCGCGCCGGACAAGCTGAGCATGGACGCCGACGGCAAGCATAGCGATCTGCCCAAGACGGCGGTGCCGGAAACCTTATGGGGCAAGGACGCAATTCATCACTTGGACGCTTTCGATCCCGACACCGGCAAACGTATGGCGATCGAGGTTACCGATCTCGGCAACGAAACCTTGACCATTCAAGGCGTGACGCATGAGACCCATCACTACAAAATCGCCGACACGCTGGGCGGAGACTTCGCGCGCGAGCTCTGGTTCGACGGCGACGTGCTTGTGCGAACCAAGGTTATCGGCTCCGACAATTCGGTAATTCTATCGGATTTGCGTTAGAACTAGCCGCCCCTACTGCCCGGGGACCAAAGTTACAACCTTGGATGGGCCGGCTCGGTAGGCTCGCGCCGGCGTTCGGGCTCGCAAGCATCATCCGGCTCGCAACACGCGAATCAGCCGGATCCCGTCCGGTCGGCGCCGTAGGTATTTTCGGATGGTCTACGCCGCTGTGGCGCTAGCCGCTTCCGCGATTGTCTGCTGGCGCGGCATCTAATTCCATGGCGGCCATTCGTCGCGCCGCTTCGCGGGACGACCCCGCGGCTTCGCGAGAACGTGGGCAAGCCAGGCCGGTGGACCGGCGTCGTTTAATTCCTAGGTCTCGATCGGCGTGGGGACCACGGCCGCCTGCCCCAGCCGATGGCATCCGGCGGCGGCGATGGCGCGACAGATGCGGCCGTCGTCGAGGAACCGGGCGAAGGCGGCCCAGCGCATCAAGCTGTATTAATCCGTTCATACAACTATCAAGCAGGTCATAAGTAAATGCTATGCCATCCGTAAGATTGCCGGACAGCGGTGATCTAATAACGCTCTGCTTGCCTAGCTCCTGCCCCCTTATTTTGCGCGATGGACGCGCTCCCCGTGCTCGCCTACAAGCACGAGCGGCGACATGGCCGTGGTGGCACGCCTCGGCCCGCGTGCCGCCGTTCCGGGGCCTTGGATGTTCAAAAAAATCCTCATCGCGAACCGCGGCGAGATCGCCTGCCGGGTGATCGCGACGGCGCGGCGAATGGGAATTGCGACCGTCGCCGTCTATTCCGATGCCGACAAGGATGCGCCGCATGTGGAGATGGCGGACGAGGCCGTGCGGATCGGTCCGCCGCCCGCGGCGGAAAGCTATCTCGTCATCGAGAACATTGTCGCGGCCTGCAAGGCGACGAGCGCGGAGGCGGTGCATCCAGGCTACGGTTTTTTGTCCGAGCAGGCGGCGTTCGCGCGCGCATTGGACGCAAACAACATCGCCTTCATCGGCCCGAACCCGAAGGCCATCGAGGCGATGGGCGACAAAATCGAATCGAAGAAACTCGCTCGATCGGCAGGTGTCGCGACCGTGCCGGGGTTCCCCGGCGTCATCGACGACATAACTCAGGCCGCGGAGATCGCCGATGCCATCGGCTATCCGGTGATGATCAAGGCGTCGGCCGGCGGCGGCGGCAGGGGGATGCGCATCGTCTCCGCGCGCAAGGAGATCGCGGAAAATTTTGCCCGCGCGCGGTCGGAAGCGAAATCCGCTTTCGGCGAAGACAGGGTCTTCATCGAAAAATTTATCGCCGATCCGCGCCACATCGAAGTTCAAGTGCTAGGCGACAAGCACGGAAACGTCATCCATCTTGGCGAACGCGAATGTTCCATCCAACGCCGCCATCAAAAAGTAATCGAGGAAGCTCCCTCTCCCTTCATCGACGAGGAAACGCGCCGCAAGATGGGCGAATGGGCGATGGCGCTGGCAGGGGCGGTCAACTACGATTCGGCCGGCACGGTCGAATTTATCGTTGGCGAAGACAAAAATTTCTATTTCCTCGAAATGAACACACGGTTGCAGGTCGAGCATCCGGTGACCGAACTTGTCACCGGCATAGACCTCGTCGAACAGATGATCCGGTCGGCCTCCGGCGAGAAATTGCCGGCCGGTCGGGCCGACGTGCATCTGGAAGGCTGGGCGATCGAAAGCCGGGTCCTGGCCGAAGACCCGGCG
The DNA here is from genome assembly GCA_963706215.1 of uncultured Alphaproteobacteria bacterium. Taxonomy (GTDB): domain Bacteria; phylum Pseudomonadota; class Alphaproteobacteria; order Rhizobiales; family Beijerinckiaceae; genus Methylocapsa. The sequence continues at coordinate 4,141,506 of OY970154.1, forward strand.
AGGAATTTTTTGCCCTCGACCGGGCGGCTCAAGACCTACCGGCCGCCGGCGCCCGGCCATCGCAACGGCGTGACGCTGCGCATCGATTCAGGCGTCCGCGAAGGCAGCGAGATCTCCATCCATTACGATCCGCTGATCGCGAAAATCGTGACCCACGCGGCGGATCGAACGGCAGCCATATTAGCGCAGACGCAAGCGCTCAATTCATTTGTCATCGAGGGTGTCGCCGACAATATTGCTTTTCTCGCCGCCGTGATGGCGCACAAGCGCTTTCGGGCGGGCGAACTTTCGACCGGCTTCATCGCGCAGGAATACCCGCGTGGTTTTACTCCGCTTGCGCCGGAAGGAGAGAACGCGCGCCTGTTCGTGAGCGTCGCGGCGGCCGCCGGTCAAGTGACGAATGAACGCAAGCGCGCGATCTCGGGCCAGATGCGCGCCGCGCGCCCAGCACGGGTTGTCTGCTCACGCGCGATCATGCTCGGCAAAAATCGTCATGACGTGACGCTCGAGGACAGGGACGAAGGGCTGGTTGTGCGATTTGAGAAGACCGGGCACGCGCATATCTGCAGTTCCGGTTGGGTCCCGGGTCAGCCGGTTTGGAACGGCACGATCAACGGCGAAAAGGTTGCGGTTCAACTGCGCCCCATTCTCAATGGCTATACTTTGGCGCACGCCGGCCTTGTAGCCGAGGCGCAGGTCTACACGCCGCGCGAGGCAGAGCTTGCCGCGCTCATGCCAGGGAAGAAACCATCCGGCGGCTCGAAATTGCTGCGGTGTCCAATGCCCGCCCTCGTCAAATCGATCGAGGTGGTCGCCGGCCAGTCGGTGAAATCGGGCGAACCGCTCTGCGTCATCGAGGCGATGAAAATGGAAACCGTGTTGCGCTCCGAACGCGATGCGACCGTGAGCAAAATAAACGTAAAGGCAGGCGACTCCCTCGCGGTCGATGCCGTCATCATGGCGTTTGCGTGAGGGCGGCGTCAAATTTGCGGGCGCCGGGTGCTGGTTTCGGCGCAATCCTCCGTCGCGTTCGCGCCATCAGGACGCCCCGGAGAAGCGTCCGGCTTTCCTGCCGCCGATTTCAAGCGGCAGGAAGCGCCGGTTGCTCCCTATGATCCCGAGGATCAAGCATCAGTGTTTGGTTGGGCTGTTGATGGCGATCCGTTTTGCCTTCGTTTGCGCTCGCTCTGTCTTCGGCAGAGTGACTTTGAGAACGCCGTTCTTGAACGAGGCCTCGATCTTGTTTTCATCGATGTCCGCGCCGACCGGAATTTGCCGTTCGAAGCGGCCGTAGAAGCGTTCACTGAACTGGCGCTCCTTGTCCTCCGTCTCGGATTTGATTTCGCCGCGAAGGATCAAATTGCCGTCGCTCAAGAGAACCTCGACGTCTTTTTCCTCCATGCCGGGGATTTCCGCCGAGACCGTAATTTGTTTTTCGGTTTCGGCGACTTCGAGCTTCGGCCAGGCGGGGTTCACGAAATCCGTCCGGCGCCCGGCAAGCGAAGTAGAGGCGAAGCCGCGAAAGGCTTCTTCCAGAAGGCGGTTCATTTCACGGTGCAAGGTGAGAAACGGTCTCGATCTTTCGTCGCGGAAAAACTCGGGGACTAGCTCCTGGCTGCGGGTCCAAGGAATGAGATCACGCATGTTCATGGCCTATTCTCCAAAAATCTGAGTGGACGCACTGGGTGCGAAACCCTCCCGCCATCCGCGATCCCGGCGAAGACTGCCGCGCGCCTTGGGCCAGACGACATTGTCCGGCTGGAAGCGTGGAGTGGCCGCGCTCGCGCGCCGCTAACTCCGCACTCCCCTGACCACCGCGCCGGTATTCGCGGTCGCGATCATGGTTCCCACGTGCAGGCTTGAGCTTGGCCTTTTCAGGCGTTCACGCCATGTGGAGCACCCCCGCCCAGCCGGCAATAAAGATCTGGGGCGCGGCTCGTGCCAGTCAAGGGCCCTTTGTATGCAGCCCATGGCGCGATCCGCCGTATCCGCCGTGCGGAAGGCTGCGATTCGGTTTCGTTCAAATCCAATCGCTTTTTTTGTTTTTGCCTCGTCATGGCCGCGGAACCGATTTCTTTTTTCGAAGATTATTTTCAATCGACCTGAAGCGACTTTAGCTTGCGATGCAGGGCCGAACGCTCCATGCCGACGAATTCGGCGGTGCGCGAAATGTTGCCGCCGAACCGGTTGATTTGGGCGACCAAATATTCACGCTCGAAGACCTCGCGCGCTTCCCGCAAGGCAAGGTTCATCAGTTTCTCGCCGCCCGGGCCATTCGGCGTCGAAGGAACGAGTGCGCCGATCTCGGAGGGCAGCATATCCGCTGTAACCGCGGCCTCGGGATCGCCGACGGCGAGGATCATCAACCGCTCCACGTTGTTGCGCAACTGCCTTATATTGCCGGGCCAATCGTGCGATTGCAGAACCGCCATCGCGTCGTCGGCGATCAACCGTCGCGGCATGCCGGTTGTCGCCGACAGCTGCTCCATGAAAAAAGCGATGAGTTCGGCAATATCCTCGCGGCGTTCGCTCAGCGAGGGGACGCGAACCGGCACCACGGCGAGACGATGGAAAAGATCCTCGCGAAACGAACCGTCGGCGATCAACGCCGCGAGATCGCGCGAGCTCGACGAGATGATGCGGACATCGACATAAACCCGGGTCGCGCCTCCGACACGGAGAAAGTTCTGCTCGACCAGCACCCGCAGGATCTTGCCCTGGGTCTCCCTGGGCATATCGGCGACTTCGTCGAGGTAGAGCGTGCCGCCGTGGGCTTCCTCGAGCGCGCCAACCTTGCGGCTGCTTCCCTCCTTGGCTTCGGTTCCAAACAATTCCATTTCCATCGTTTCCGGCGCGATCGTCGCCGAGTTGATGGTGACGAAAGGGCCGTCCGCGCGGGCCGACAAATCGTGGATGCCGCGTGCGGCGAGTTCCTTGCCCGCGCCCGGCGAGCCGGTGATCAGAACCCGCGAATTGGCCGGTCCGACGCGCTCGATTACGTGCCGCAATTGGTTGATCACGGCGGATTTGCCGACGATCCGATTGGCTCCGCCGGCCCTTGCGCGCCACTCGGTGACCTCGCGCTTCAATCGCGAGGCTTCGAGCGCGCGTTCCGCGACCAGCACCAGGCGGTCCGCCTTGAACGGCTTTTCGATGAAATCATAGGCGCCGAGCTTTATCGCGGAGACCGCCGTCTCGATATTACCGTGACCGGAAATCATGACGACCGGCAGCATCGGGTTCTGCTCCTTGATGAACTTCAGCAACTGCAAGCCATCGAGTCTTGAGCCTTGTAGCCAAATATCGAGAAAGACGAGGGTTGGGCGTCTTGCGCCAATCGCGGCCAAAGCCTCGTCGGAATTCTTGGCCATGCGCGTGCCATGGCCTTCGTCCGCCAATATCCCGGAAACAATTTCACGTATGTCCGCTTCGTCGTCCACTATCAGAATATCGCTCGCCATGAATTCCTTCACCCTCCCTTTCCGGCTTCGGCAGGCATGGTTTTGTCGAAATCCCCGGCATAATCACGCCCGCCATGATCGTGTCCCAAAGGAAAAAACAGCCTAACCCAGGCGCCATGCCCAGTTGGCGCATCCCGCAATTCGAGCCCGCCGCCGTGATCGGCGAGAATTTTAGCGACGATCGGGAGGCCCAGCCCCGTTCCGTCGGCGCGCGTCGTCATGTAAGGTTCGAGGAGCCTTTGCCGGTTCTCCTTGGGAAAGCCCTTGCCGTTGTCGATCACGTCGATGGTGACGGCACGCCGGGCAACCGCGACCGCCACGGATATCTTCCCTTGGAAGCTGGTTTCGCCGGTGTGCGCGGCAATCCCTTCGGTTGCGTTCTTAACGATGTTCGTCAAGGCTTGGGGCAAAAGCCGCCGGTCGAACGGGACCCGGACCGGGTCTTGCGGCAGCCGGTCTTCAAACAAAATGCCGGGATGCGCGACCCGCATCAGGAACAGGACCTGGCGCACGCATTCGCCAAGGTCACCGCTTTCGAGGCGGGGTTTCGGCATCCGCGCGAAAGACGAAAATTCATCCACCATGCGTTTGATGTCGTCGACTTGCCGGATGATCGTGTCGGTGCACTGATCGAAAACGTCGCGGTCTTGCTCGATCAGACGCCCATATTTGCGCTTTAGCCGCTCCGCGGACAGCTGGATCGGGGTCAGGGGATTTTTGATTTCATGGGCGATCCGGCGGGCGACATCGGCCCAGGCCGAGGTCCGCTGCGCGGTCACGAGATCGGTGATATCGTCGAGCGTCACGACGTAGCTCTTGTCGGCGCGTTCGCTCGGCTCGCTGGTGATGCTCACGTTGAAAAGGCGATCGAGGCCCCCGCGGGAAAGCGAAATTTGTCCTTGAACCAGCCGGGATTGACCGGAACGCGCGCCGGCCAGCATATCCTCAAGTTCCGGCAGCACGGTTGCGATCGATTGACCGGCGATCCGCGCGGCGGTTTCGCCGCTTTGCGGGAGCAATTTCTCGGCGGACGGATTGAGCACGGTAATTTCGCCGTCCGGTCCGATGCCCACGACCGCGACTGGAACGCCGGAGAGAACCGCCTCGGTGAAGAGCCGCCGCTCGTCGATGAGCTTGCTCGCCGCGATGAGCCGGTGCTGCTGCAGGCTCAGTTCCGAGGTCATTTTGTTGAAGGTTTCGCCGAGATGGGCAAGATCGCCCTCGGACTTATGCACCGCAACGTGAACGTGGAGATTGCCGGAGGCGACCTCATCGGTGGCCGCGATCAAGCGCCTTATCGGCGCCACGAGACTGTCGGCGAAGGAAAGACCGAGCCAGGTCGCGGATAAAAGCATGATGAGGGCGATCAGGACGAACATGGTCGCGAAAGCGATCCTTATGCCGCGCCGGTGATTGTCGAAAGCGTCGTAGAGCGCGACGAGCTTGGCGGCCTGGCGCGGAAACTCCACCGTGAACGGATCGACCGGCCGGGCCACATATAAAAACGTGTCCTGGAAGGAAAGGAGCGTCCGCAAGGCGACGAAAGTCCGGCCTTCATCGAGGATCAGGCACTCGGGCTCGTTTTTTTTTGCGACGTCGAAATCGCGCGGCTCCGGGCGGACGACGGCAGTGCCAACCACGGCGCCGGTGTCCACCTGCTCGACCACCGTGCCGTCGGACTTCAAAAGAGCCGCGGCGGTGAAGCCAAGAGACCGCGCCCGCGACGTGAAAAAACCTCGAAACCACGACCGGTCAAAATCGAACGTGGGCTTCGCCAGGTCGAGATCCGATGCTGTGAGCCTCGCCTCCCGGAGCAGCGACCAGCACTGACCTTCACGAAACAAATTTGCCGCGTCGATCGTGTTTTGCACAAAGCCGCGTCCATCCTGCATGAAGGACGGATTGAGACTGTGTTCCAGCGTCACCGAACCGACCCAGGCCATCAGCAGGGCCGGCGCGGCGGCAATGATTGAAAAAAGTCCGACGATGCGAATATGCAGTTCCGCCCCGGCGACGCCCGCGCGGCGCGCCCTGAAAAGCGCATAGGCCTCGGCGAGGACGAAACAAAAGACGAGGAGGATGCCAAGGATATTGGCGGCAAACAGCCCCAGAACGACGGAATCCGTCGGCGCGATCGGCGTATAGTCGGAAAAAATCAGAAAACTGACGAGCCCGATGAAGAGGGCAAGGATAACGGCCACGGGACCGAACCGGGCCGTAAACCTGGGATGGTTATTTTTTCCGCCCAAAGCCCGCCGCGATATTTTTTGATTACCCATGGTCGCCGGCAAAAAGACATGGAAGGGTCAGGCACCGTGCGTGATAAGAAACAAGGTGAATCGCGTTGCCATAATATCACGCTGTTGCAAGATTACGACATTTCGGGGGCCGGATGAATGCCCATCGTTAAACCGGGGAGGGCCGCAATTATCCAGAGGCGATTGCAACGAAAATAAAGTTATGAGATAAAAACGCGTCATAATAAATTGATTTGATGAATTATTTTGAATTGTCTCATCGTCTTTCTCCAAACGTCGATTCACGGAAAGCGATGGGTGTGACACGAAGGCGATTTGGATTCAACGGCTCCTGGGCGCCGGCCACATTACGCGGCGGCGGCGGCGCAACCGGCGGCGCCGATGGAAACCGTCCGGGGCGGGCACAAAATCCTAGCCCCGCCATGACCACGAAGGCCAAATCGATGCTGCCAAGAGCAGTTGGGAGCCGCCGCTCGCGCAACTCGTCCCCTCCCGGCCCTCCAAACTCGATGAGGCCGGTCGATATGATTTCGAATATCGGAAACCGCTAGCCTAGGCCTCCTCCCCGTGCACCGCCATATCGCCGATTTCCAGTGTTTTCGCGTCCATCCGCAGCGGAACGAAGATCGCGATGATCTTGAGAATGACGAAGGTCGCGACCGCATTAAGCACGATGATAAAGAGCGCGGCTACCACCTGGTATTTGAGCTGCGTGAAATTGCCATAGTACCAGCCCGTCGCATTGATGCCAGGCGCGTCCTTGTCGGTGCCGATGTAGAGAAGCATGTCGGGATTGGCCAGCACGCCGGTCAGGAGACCGCCCATGAAGTCCTGCCACGCCGTGGGTCGAGAAGACGCTGAGCGTGTCGTCGACTTTATTCATGAGCGCCGACGTCTGCAGCTTGTTCAGGCTCCACCAGGGAATGATGCCCGCGCAGACGCCGATGACGAGGGCGCCCCAGCCGTTCACGTAACCGGCCGCGGGCGTGATCCCGACGAGGCCGGCGATCATCCCGTTGATGGCGCCGACGATCGAAGGCTTGCCGTTGAACTGCGTGTCCATCATCGTCCAGACCAACAGCGCCGTCGCGGTCGAGACATTGGTGTTGAGCACGGCCGCGCCCGCATTCGCGTTGGCGAAGTAGGGATCGCCGCCGTTGAAGCCGTTCCAGCCCAGCCACAGGATGCCGGCCCCTGCCAACGCCACCAGGAGATTGTTGGGCGGGCAGTTGTCCCGGTCGGCCTGCAGCCGTGGGCCGATCACCGCGGCCGCCACGAAGCCCGACGTCCCGGCGGCGAGATGGATCACGTAGCCGCCGGAAAAGTCGACGGCCCCGAGGGTCGCAAGCCAGCCGCCGCCCCACAGGCTGAACGCACCGATCGTATAGACGAAGGTCATCCAGATCGGGCAGAAAATCACCCACGCCTTGAAGTTCATCCGCCCGAGCACCGAGCCAGCAAGGATGATCACCGTGATCGCGGCGAACACGAACTGGAAGAAGACCAGAGTGGCCATCGGGAAGGTGAGGTCAGGCATTCCGGATGCCGCCGCCGGCACGATCGCCGGAGCCAATTCAAATGCCGCCGAGGCCACCGGTCCGGGCTTACCCACGAATGGGAACCACTGCTCGCCGAAGCCCATATTGTAGGCCCAGAGCAGCCAGACCAGCAGTACCGCGGAAAAGGCGTACATCGACATGAAGGCGGAATTGATCGCCCATTTCTTCTTGACGATGCCGCCATAGAGGATCGTGAGGCCTGGAATGCTCTGCAAACCGACAAAGGTTGCAGCCGCGAGCTGCCAGGCGTTATTGCCCGAATTCAACCACTCTGGCGATGGCAGCAGCATGTCGTTTCTCCTCCGTCAGGTCGTCTCCGACCACTTGAATTTCTTGAATTGCGAGGCGCGTGTCGTTTTTGTTTTTTGATCCTGGCAACGCTTGCCGCGCAACATCGCCACGAGCGGCAGAATTCCGGCAAAAGTCCTAGTCAGACGCTCCCCATCAAACGCTTCAGCAAAAGATGCGCCAACAGCACAAAACACTGTGCGTTAGGGCATGTTTCGACAAAGTTGCTCGACCTTTTCGATTCCAACATGCTCCAACTCTTTGATTTTGAGCGGGTCCTTATCGATCAAATGGCTCCCTTTGATCTTGGCGCGCTCTAGCGCTCCGGGAGCCCTCCGAGCGGGCAAGGATGGCGAACCAACGTGATTTGGCGCCGCAAAAGAGGATATGATCGAATCTCTCTCTTCCCGCATTTCCCGCATTGCCTAGTTTTTAGGCAATCGAGCCCAAAATTTGAGCGACCAGGCGACTGCGCTCCCCCGCTGCTTTAAACCGCGGCGCATCCACACCCTACGGCGGCACGGAAGCTGATCGTCCGGCGTCGAGCGTCGCTTTATCTCCCCAACCGGCGTGGCGAACCTTTGCCTACGCATGGCCGCCCGTGCTCGAGGCATTCAGGAACGTCAGCGCGCCGGACGCACGGTTCAGGTAGTAGTAGCCGCCGTGCAATGTGCCGTGCCAGGCGATTTGGCTGTCGCTGTTCTTGGCCGGAAACGAGTTGGCGGTGCCGCGGTCGTGGTCGACGTTGACCTGCCACGCCGATTTACTTTTCGGATTGGTGCAGCGGAAGGTGATGGCCGCCGCGTCAGCGGAGTCGCTGGCGCGGGCCGCGGTTGAAATGGCGGCGGCGGCAGAACTCAATGTCCGAGCAAGCCTCATCGTCGTTCCCTTGCCGGCCCCTTGACCTGTTCTTCCCGAAAATTCCATCCGGACGGGATTCGCGTGCCAGGCAAACTCATGGCATGATCCAAGATGATGCTTGCGATCCTCCACTCTCTTCAACCGCCTGGTCCAATCGCCCGCTCCTTCGCATGGCGCACCCGCCATTGCGCGGCCGCGCCGGTCACGCATTTGACTTCCCGGGCAACCGCGCGCGTCGCCGCGCGATCCGCAGCCATCAAAACAGCGCGCGCCGTGAACCGCGTCCGGTGGTGCATCCTTGTCGAGCGTAGCAAGCCTTCAAGCGCGGCGCGCTCTTCGCTCGTCAATACCGGGGCCGCCGGGGCGACGAGAACCGAACCGATTTTTGTAAAATGATTTGGGTTTCTTATCGCGTGATCCCGCCTCATAAAATCCGATCAGGGTTTAAATGTCTTTCAAATGCTCCGCCTTCTGGCGCCGTGATCACAAACCGGTTTTCCGCTGTCGCGGATTTGGCCTAATGCATGATCCCAAAAAGACGCGGACTTCTTGGATGAGATCATGCGCCGCGACTTGAAGCGATCATGGTCAAATCGGTTTTAACGAGCGCGGGCCGCGGCTTTTGGAAAAAATGATAGGGAACCCAAGGGGCCGATGGCATTGGCCTACTGCGGCAATGTCGCCTAGCGCGGCGCGCGCATCCACTTGATGTCGAGATCGCGCACCTTCTTGCGCAAGGTATTCCGGTTCAGCCCCAAAAGTTCGGCAGCCTTGATCTGATTACCCCGGGTCGCGGCGAGCACCGCGGAAATCATCGGATATTCGATCTCACGCAAGATCCGGTGATAGAGCCCGGGTGACGGCAAGGCCGCGCCGTGCTCATGAAAAAGCTCGGAGAGATAGCGCTCCGTCGCGCCGGCAAGCGTCGGGCGCGGCTCCGTCGTCCGCGCGTTCCCCGCGTTGGGCACCGCCATATAACCCGGCACGATCGCCGGCGCATTCGCGCCAAGTTCCATATCAACCAATTGCGCCGTGACGGCTTCTTGCGGATAGAGCGCGGCGAGCCGGCGGGTCAGATTTTCGAGTTCTCTAATATTGCCTGGCCAACGATAGCGCTTGAGGCGCTCGAGGGCATCGGGTTCGATCCGTTTGAGCGGTAAACCTTCGGCGGCGGCGAGCACGAAGAAATGTTGCGCGAGATCGCCGATATCCTCGAGGCGTTCGCGCAACGGCGGCAGCCGCAAAGGGACGACGTTCAAACGGAAAAACAGATCCTCGCGGAAGAGGCCTTGGCGGATCAGCCCGCCCAAATCCTTATTGGTCGCGGCGATGATACGGACATTCGTCTTGATCGCGCTGCGGCCGCCAACCGTGGTATATTCGCCTTGTTGCAGCACGCGCAAAAGCCTGGTCTGCGCCTCCATCGGCATGTCGCCGATCTCATCGAGAAAGAGGGTGCCTCCTTCGGCCTGCTCGAAGCGCCCGGCGGAACGCTGATTGGCGCCGGTGAACGCCCCTTTTTCGTGGCCGAACAATTCGCTCTCGATGAGATCGCGGGGAATTGCCGCCATGTTGATGGCGACGAACGGGCCTTTCTTGCGTTTGCCGTAGTCGTGCAGCGCGCGCGCGACAAGCTCCTTGCCGGTGCCGGATTCGCCGCTGATCATCACGGTAAGATCGGTCTGCATCAGGCGCGCCAAGGCACGGTAGATTTCCTGCATGGCGGGGGAGCGCCCCACGAGCGGCATCCCCTCCAGGTCCGTGTTGGGCGCGGCGCGGACCCGATTTTTTGGTTCGCTCATCGCGCGCCCGACGATCGCAACCAATTCCCGCAAGTCGAAAGGCTTCGGCAGATAATCATAGGCGCCGCGCTCGGACGCCTTGATCGCGGTCATGAATGTATTCTGGGCGCTCATGACGATGATCGGCAAATTCGGCCGCAATTTTTTCATCCTTGGCAGAAGCTCGAACGCATTTTCGTCCGGCATGACCACATCGGTGATGACGAGATCGCCTTCGCCCGACTGAACCCATCGCCAAAGCGTGGCCGCGTTCCCGGTCGTGCGCACGTCGTAGCCCGCGCGTGACAAAGCCTGACTGAGGACCGTCCGAATGGCTGAATCGTCGTCGGCGATGAGGATATTCCCAGTGGCCATCAACGTGCCCCTTCCCGCGGGCGGAAAACCGGCTCGCACTTGCCGGATCCTTAAAGTCTTGCTTGGTTTTCTTTGCTCCGGCTGGCCTTAGCCGTGCTTCACGCCCTGGCCGGCGCATACATGGGCATGAGAATCCGGAACGTCGTGCGGCGGGGAAAGGATTCGCATTCTATGGTACCACCGTGATCGCCAACAATCTTGGCAACCAAAGCAAGCCCCAGGCCAGTTCCGGCCGCTTTCGTGGTGACGAAGGGATCGTATAGATAAGGCAACAATTCCGGCGCGACGCCAGACCCATTGTCGCGCACGCAAAATTCTAGCGGCAGGCTCACCGGCGCTTTCGCGCCGGCAAGTTGCAGGCGCACGCCGGGCCGGAAAGCGGTCGTTAATTCGATGTTGCCGTCGCTGCGCAACTCGCCGATCGCTTCGGCGGCGTTTTTGACCAGATTCAGGAAGATCTGAATGAGCTGATCCTTATTGCCAAGAACCGCGGGAAGCGAGGGATCGTAGTTTTCATCAAAGCGGATATGGCGCGCGAACCCGGCCTGGGACACCTTCTTGACGTGGTCGAGCACGGCATGGATATTGACTTTTTCGCGCTTGGCCGGCCGCCCCTCCGAAAAAGCGCTCATCCGGTCGACAAGTTTCACGATCCGGTCGGTCTCCTCGCAAATCAGCCTGGTCAGGGCGCGATCGGAGTCGGTCGCGTCGGCTTCGAGAAGTTGCGCGGCCCCTCTGATACCAGACAGCGGGTTCTTGATTTCGTGGGCGAGCACGGAGGCCATCGCGGCGACCGAACGCCCGGCGCCCCGATGGGTGAGCTGCCGGTCGAGTTTTTCGGAGAGAGAGCGCTCCTGCAACATGATAACGACACCCCCGGCGGGTTCCTCCAGGGGCGTCACGAAAATATCGACTAGCCGGCCGCCTCCCGGTTTTGCCAAGTTGAGATCAACTCGATATTCATTGATCGCCGCGCCACGGGACTTCACTTGTTCGACGAGGGACAGGAGCGGCGAGAAGGCCACGACGAGATTGGCTAGTCTCTGTTGCCAAAGGGAAGTTCGGCTCATCCCGAAAAATGCTTCGGCGGCGGAGTTGGCTTCGGCTATCGAACCGTCCGGCAGGACGGCGACCACCGGATGCGATAGGGCATTCAGAAGTTTGGCCGCGTCGCTTCCGGCGGCGGCCGTCCCGGCCCGCGGCGATCCTTGCGATGCGAAAGATTTGCTCATGCCGCCTCAGTCAACCGAGGAGAGTCGAATAATTGGCAAAGGGTGGATCTGACCGCTTTCGGGCACTCGAGCATGACCAGACGCTGGCGCAGGGCAGCGCCATCCTGGACGCCTGCCCGCGCGGCATAAGCGGCGAGATGCTTGCGCGCATGGCGCACGCCCTGCCCGGTGCCGAACATTTCGAGCAATGTCTCGTAATGTTCGAGGGCCGCGCTCTTGCGCTCGGCCGCCGGCGGTTCGGCGCGGGCTTTGCCATGCGCCAGATAATAGGCGACATCGCCAACGAACCAGGGCCGCCCGATCGCGGAACGGCCGATCATCACCGCGTCCGCGCCGGATTGCGCCAATATCGACGCCGCGTCCGCAAGGCTCGCACAATCGCCATTCGCCGCCACCGGAATCGCAACCGCCTGCTTCACCCCGCCGATCGCTGTCCAGTCCGCCTGAGCCGAGTAGAACTGGCAACGGGTACGGCCGTGAACGGTCAGCATGGCGATCCCCTCCGCTTCAGCCAGCCGGCCGAGTTCCGGAGCATTCAGCGATTGGCCGTCCCAGCCGAGCCGCATTTTGAGCGTGACCGGTATGCGCACGGCCGCGATCGTGGCGCGAATGAGCGAGACCGCAAGGCCAAGGTCGCGCATCAGATGCGATCCAGCATAGCCGCTGGTGACCTTTTTTGCCGGGCAGCCCATGTTGATGTCGATCATCGCGGCGCCGGAGTCCTGCGCAAGACGCGCCGCTTCCGCCATGACATAAGGGTCGCGGCCGGCGATCTGCACCACATGGAACCCCGCGCCCGCGCCCTCTGCTTTCAGCCGGTTGGCGGCATCGCCGCGGGCGTAGTGACCGGCGGCGACCATTTCCGAAACTGTAAGAGAGGCGCCGAAGCGGCGCGCCAGACGACGCATGCCGAGGTCGGTAACCCCCGCCATGGGCGCGAGAAACGCGCGCCCATCGAGGTGCAGTCCGCCAATTTGGAGTGCGGCGCCGCAGGTGGTGCCTAAATTACTAGCAAGATCAGTCATGCCCACATCATAGTCATTTTGTGCAATGCGGCAACGACGTAATTGCTTATTTTGGCATCAAAAGGGAAGAAATTGACGCCATGGGTGAAATGAAGGAGGGTCATTGTTCTCGCAACCGGTGCAAGCCGAGAATTCATGAACGCAGCGTCAGAATTGGCGATCCTCGTCGTGGCGGCCGGACGAGGCTCGCGCGCGGGGGGAGGAATTCCAAAGCAATACAGAAGCTTGGCGGGCCGGCCGCTGCTCGCGCGGACATTAGACGCACTTATCCGCGCAGCTCCTGGCGCAACGGTTCTTCCCGTCATTCACAAGGATGACCGCGACCTCTATCGCACCAGCGCAACCTATTTCGAGGCAGATTCCTGCCTCGCCGGCCCGGTGTTTGGCGGAACCACGCGGCAAGCAAGTGTCCATCTGGGGCTGGAGGCGCTTTCCGTGCAACAATTTCCCCCGGCAATCGTTTTAATTCATGATGCCGCACGATTATTTGTCAGCGGCACATTAGTTCAGCGCGCCGTCGCGGCCGCGAAAGCCCATGGTGCCGCCATCCCGGGAGTGGCGCTAACCGATACAATCAAAGAGATCGACACGCAAGCATCGGTCATCGCGACCGCGCCGCGCGCGCGGCTGCGGGCGGTGCAGACGCCGCAGGCGTTCCGTTTCGATCTGATCTTGGCCGCGCATCGAAAAGCGGCCTCGATGGGCGCCTTGGATCTCACGGACGATGCCGCCGTCGCGGCGTGGGCCGGGCATCGCGTCCATGTCTTCGCCGGGGAGGCGTCGAACATGAAGGTGACCACCAGCGAGGACCTCGCAGTGGCCGAGGCGAGGCTAATGGGCCATCTGGCCGATGTCCGGATCGGGCAAGGCTACGACGTGCATGCGTTCGGGCCGGGCAGCCACATCTGTCTTGGTGGACTAAAAATAGAGCATGATCATGGACTTGTCGGCTATTCCGATGCCGATGTCTTAAGTCACGCGATCACCGATGCCTTGCTTGGCGCCTTGGCGGATGGCGATATCGGCAGCCATTTTCCGCCGGGCGATCCGCAATGGCGCGGCGCGGCGTCGCGGATTTTCCTAGCCGCCGCGTCCGCGAAGGTGCGTGCGCGCGGCGGCGTCATTGCCCACATCGACGCCACCCTCGTCTGCGAAAGACCGAAGGTGGGACCGCACCGCGACGCGATCCGGGCCAGCATCGCAAGCATCGTGGAAATTCCGCCCGACCGCGTCGCGCTCAAGGCAACGACATCCGAGGGTTTGGGGTTTACCGGGCGCGAGGAAGGCATCGCGTCGCTTGCCGTCGCAACCATCCGCCTGCCGCTTTAAAGCATGCCTCACAAGGAACCGGTCGCCTTTTTTAGATCCGGGTATGCGCCAATTGACCTTCCCGCGATTTGGTGGACACCGGATCAAGCGGCTTGGCGCTCCGCCTGTTCTGAGGCGATGTACCCGAGGGCGGAATGGCGCCGCCGACGATTGGAGGATCCTTCGATGGCGGCGAACACGTCGTGCCGGGCAGCATCCCGGGTTTTGTAGCAAGCCTGATGCACGAGTCCGGTTTTCAGAGTGCCGAGGCGACTTTCCATCGGGGCATTGCCGCGGCAATTTCCCTTCCGGCACATGGATGGAATCATCCCCAGCGGCGCCGGGGACCTTGCGATAACCGGCGGCGTATGGGCTGCCGCGATCGGAATGGTGGATCAGGCCGGGCGTTGCCGCTGGACGGCCATGGTTAGGGCCGCGATGGCGAGTTCCGCCCGCGTGTGGTCACGCATCGCCCAGCCGGAGATTTTGCGGGTGAAGAGATCGCGCACGGCGGCCGGATAGAGCCACCCTTCCCCGGTTGGCGCGCAGGGGATGCCGGCCGAGCCAAACCTGATTGGGCCGCCCGGCGGCGAAATTCTGGCCGAGCCGGTTGGGGGCGACCGGCAAGCCGTGATGGCTGTCCGTGGGGCGCCCAAGAAACGCCGCGGCATTCGTGGCCGGATGCCTTGATGACGGATGAGGCGTTCGACGCGGCCGCGGCTTGCCGTATGCCCCTCGGCGCGCAAAGCCGCGTGGATCCTTGGCGTGCCATGCCGTGTAGTAGCTTGTGCTTGATCTTACGGACGGTGCCTTTTTGGCGGTGGCCGGTTCGCCGCCGGTGGTGGTCAGGCAGCGATCGTTTTTTCCCGCGCAACGGGGATGGCGTCAGGGAACGTTTGCATCGGCGTCTTGCCGAAACACCGGCGGCCTCGATGCGGCCTTTCCTCATTGTAACTTCCGGTCCGTTCGTCGAGACCGTCGTGCCGGGCCTCGATCGAAAGAGAGAGCTTCTTGCGGAAGGCGATGCGGTGGAATTCGTTCGACATCGTCTTGTGCAGGCGCGCGGCGATCCCGTTCATCCGCGGGCTCTTCGCCTTGGTCCTGGAAGGGCCGATATCTTCCACCGCGAGATAGAGCTCCTATTCGTGATGCGCGGGATTGCCGCGATATTCGGTGCCGCGATCGGTCAGCACACGTGAGAGCTTCACGTCCTTTTCGTCGAAGAACGGCACGACGCGATCGTTCAGGAGATCGGCCGCGGTGACCGGCGTCTTGCGATCCCCCGGGTCGCGGCTTTGCCGCGCCCAGGGACAGGCTTCGGTTTCGCGAATGCCACCTTCGAAGAGGTGTCGACGAAGGTCTGCCGGCAGATGCGGCCGACTCCTTTCCCGGTGCCGGCGTGGAAGGTGTCCCGGGCGCCGCGGCAGCCCGGGCATTCGCTGTCGAACTCGGCCCGTGCGCCTCCTTTCCGGTCTTGGCCTTCGCCAGGGCGACGGCCCGCGCCCCGGTGAGGATCGGCCCTTCTTGCGCGATTTTTGCCTCCCGCTGCGCCGCGCCGGCCGCGCGGAGAAGCGAGCAACCCGCGGGAACGAAAAGCCGCCAATCGCGGAACGAAGCATGCTTATCGGGATGCTTGTCATAACTGCTTAAGGTGGTTCCGACAGGCCGGCTTTGCTCTCATTTTGATTCTATCAATAGTCGTCGTTGCCAATCGGGCATACGCTAAATCCCCATTCATTGATATCTTTCCCGCCTGCGGCAGGGTTCAAATATACGCAAAAAGTACTATACCTTGTACAATTCATAGTTTTATAAGAGAAGCATCCAGTAACAAAAAGGACGGTATGTTGCTCTTTGACTTCGTTGAAGAGAACTGGAATGAGCGAATTTGGGAAAGTTGCGTCTTCGCTCATTCCTATATCTATCGCGAACGCAAATGTTGGGCTTGGGTAAACAACGCTAGTTTTGTGAATCTCAGTGATGCCTTTACAAATTTCATCCCGTCGGAACGATTTCTCACTTTCCCAAACTGGAAGCTCGTCCCATTTGGCTGGGGAGGCCGGGTTCGGTGTACGAATATATCCGATCTTCCGTACATTTTTAAGGGTCTTTGCAGGTTCGCGTCCAATATTTTGATAGAGAATCCTAACTTTAAGAGGGTCGGTTGCGTCGTTCAAGTTGACGAAAGAGAATTTAAGTGGAGCTATCCAAGCTCTTTGGTTTTGTTCCAACGCCTCTCTGCTATCCCAAAGAGCATACAGAGCAATTATCGCCAGGACCCAAGTTCCAATGGCCAAACTTTGATTTGCATCTGGGGTTCGACGCCAAATCCACCAAAACGCATCCTTGGATTTATTACTATATTTCTTACAAGCGTCGTTGCACTTGCTAGCATGTCCCTGATGAAGGCTTTCAACCAATTTTTCCCTGGGTTTTTGCTGGCTCTCTTGATCTGGCTCGGGTGTTCTTGGATTGTTTATCATGCCATCGGATGGACCAGACTGTGAATCGGACATTAGCATCCTTTGATCGCCGTTCCGAAAATGTCCGCGTCATCGCGGTTGTTATATAGGAATTGGAAAGCGAAAGGGAAAATTACTAGATGGACCGCTTTGTCAACGAAACCGAGAAGCGTGGAACGAAGATTAAGGGAGCAGCTCAACTCCGGCGACCCCAATCAGAAAGGACTCAAAGGCAAGCGTGCGCCTCCCATCACCGTCAATTTCAGGCGCGGACAAAAGAATTGAGTTGGACCCCATCGTGAGGACCCTGATGTGGAAATGGCATGAGGAATTTTCACCGGCGACCTGCTATGTGCCGGAATGCATGCCCCAAAACACGTATGAATAGACGCATGCTCATCATAAAAAACGGCAACCGGTCATCGCTGCTCCACCATGCCAACTCCCTGCCTCCAGGTCGCAGATATATTCCTACACCTGGCTTCAACGTACTGCGGCGCGGCCGGCGAAGAAGCGCTTGGAGACAAAACGACTCGACGGTAAACAACCGGCCGTCGATCATAGGCGCGCAGTCGATGCTCCGCCCGGTCAGATCCAGATGCTGTGCCCGAACCACATCAATCGCCGCGCTGTTCTCGAACATCCGGAAATTCTGGCCGACACGCGGGTTGCAGTCCAGAATCTTATATTGCCCGTCCCGCTCGTCCTTTCGCCAATCGGTGTCGGTTATTCCCGAATAGGCGACGGCCTTCAGGAATTTCTCGCACTGACAACGCAGTGTTTCATTGCCGAGAGACACGCCCAGCGCGGTCGATCCCGCGCCGGCCGGAAAGGCCAGTAATTTTCTTCCCGTAAATGTCACGTATATATTCTTCTCCGTATTATAATATCCGTGCGATATCCAATCATCGCCAGCAATATATTCCTGAAGAATCGTGCGCGAATATTCTGCACAATTGATTTCTCCATAAAACTCAAACAGTTCTCTTGGAGTCTGTATCACCTTCGTACTAAACCTGTCATGCAGAAGCAGCCATTGGTCGGCGGCCTTTACCACCACGGGAAATGCCGTGCCCTGGGCGAACTCTCTGACATCATCAATGGATTGGGGAACGACACTCCGTGCGGAAGGTATTCCAATCTTGGCGCACAGCGCGTGGAGACTGGCCTTGTTGGCCAATTGACGCGGAAGCCAGGGCGGGACCCGCGGAAGGAAAAACCGTCGTGCAAGACCGGCAGCGTTCTCGGCAACACATACGGCGGACAAATCATCCATTGGAATGATGATCGCGGGACGGCCGATGAGTTCGGCGATCGTCGCCATCTCTTTCAGGAACGAAGCCGGATCACCTGGCCAACTTTCCCAGACGAAGGCTCTCCTAAGATACCGCGACATGGCCAGAGGTGAGTACCCGTCCTCGACAATCGCGTAGACGGGCACGCCGAGCCTTCCAAGCGTTCGCGCGACCGCCAAGGCTCCATGGTGGATGACGCCGCGGCTGGCTTTGAGAATGAGGGTTGGGTATGTCGTATCCAAACTGGGTGACATTGCCTTGACAATCTTGATCGGCCGCTGGCTTCACTTCTCCAGACACTTTTGCGGCGGAGCAAACGTAACGGAAGGCGTGCGTTGACTTTTCGCAACATGTGACGCAATGCGACGTGCCGTGTAGCCCGTTCCCACAACAAACCGCATCACAGGACCGAAAGAATTCGCGCTAGCAATACCCGTAAAATACAATCCAGGAACTGACGACTCGAAGTTGGATGATAGTTGAGGCAGCTGCTTTTCATTCCGGATCCGCGACTTCAGGCTTGGACCAAAAAACGGAAGGTTTTGGAGGTCGAACCGGTACCCGGTCGATGCGATCACGTGATCGGCGACCAGCTCTTCAGGCCGCTCGTTGCGATCGGTGATCCGCAGCGCGATCCGGCCGCCCCGCTCCTCGGCGGCACGAATTTGATGGCCTAGGAAAATAGGCATCTTTCCAACGACCCGATCCTTCAGCCACCAGGCCCCGGCGGGACCGAGTGACGCCTTCACTCGCGAAAGCCGGACCTGCCGCGGCAGGTAATGAAAGAGATAGGGAACATTGTCGTAGACCCAAAGCTGAAGCCCATCTCCAAGCCGCGTTCTTGGGCGCCGCAGACGTTCGTAGCCGGATCGGCGGGCCGCCGACGGAACCCGGTTCCAGGCAAGCGCCGGCGCACGCACCAGAAGACTGACCGAAGCTCCTTCCTCCCGCAGTATCGCCGCTGTCTCCAGTCCCGACTGCCCGCCGCCGATCACCGCTACGTCTTTGCCCTTGAATTTGCTCAAGTCATAGTGGTCAGCGGAGTGCGACCACAATTCGGCCGGCAACCGGCCCAGTTCCGCGGGACTATGCGCCATATAATCCATTCCCGTGGCAACAATGACATTGGCCGATTGCAACTTCTCGCCGCTGCTCAGACATAACTCAAAACCGTTGCGCAGCTCGCTGACCGCGGTAACCAGAACGTCTTCCACATGTGGAACCAGCTTCTGCTGAAAGGAGACCGCGTATCTGGCAAACACCTCGCGCGAATTCGGAGCGACATATTCGGAATATGGCAGGCCTTCCTCGCGGCAGTATTGCGCCAGACTGTGACGGCCCGCCGGGTCGGGCAAGCTGGATGCGCAACCTTCCGATTTCAGAAACATGGATTTTGGCATCTGAGAAAGCCAGCGCCGCATCGGCGAACCGAAAATACGGAAATCCATGCCGACGAACTGCAAGTGCGCCGCGATCGCGAGACCGTAGGGGCCTGCCCCGATGATGCAAACCATTGGCTGGGGAGCGGTATACATGACAAGTTCCTCTTGCAATCAGTTGAGTTGACAATCTGTCGAATGTTAGCATGCGCATCCGCCGTGTCCCAGTGAATTAAAGCCTGTTGACATTCAAAGGGGATTCCCGTTTTGGGGAAAGTTTGATTAAAGGCTGCCATCTCGCGTCGCTTCATTCCACTTTCGTCGGGAGAGCCGGTGGTCCCCGCGTAACGCGCCACCGGCCGCCGGTCTCGCAAGCCGCGAGACAGCACTTCGTGAACAAGCATGTCGGGCGTCTCGATTCCGATGCCGATCACCTGCGCCAACATGAGAGTCATCGCGTGCGGTCCATATTTCGGCCGCCTCTTCAGTTCGTCGAGACGCGACTTCTCGATCGCCGCGAGTCGCTCGCGAACCGAGCGCAACCGGGCCAAATCACGATAAAATTCGACCAGTGTGTTCGCCGGCGGCGGGATATCTTCCGGTGTCCGCAACTGCTCGAGTTGTTCCGCTGCTTTACGTAGGGTCGGGTTAAAGCGGTGAATGCCGCAGCGAGTGCAGCGCGGCCTTGACCGGCGCCACGCTCGTCTATTTTTCGTAACCCGCCGGCGCCGCCGTCGAACCGGGAGCGAGCGGCTTCGGCGCCGCGCCGGAGGGCTTGCTTCGACGCTTGCGCTCCTGGAGCCTTTGCAGCACGACGAAGAAAGCCGGAACAAACACGACCGCGAGGCAGGTCGACGCGATCATGCCGGTGAAAACGCTGATCCCGAGGGAACGGCGGGCATTGGCTCCGGCTCCTGTCGCAAGCACCAGAGGCAGGACGCCGAGGATGAAGGCGAAGGAAGTCATGAGGATTGGCCGGAACCTGGTGCGCGCCGCGTCGACCGCCGCTTCCAATATCGGCTTGCGGTCGATCATCCGGAGTTCGCGCGCCACCTCGACGATCAGAATGCCATTCTTGGCCGACAAGGCGATCAGAAGCATCAGCCCGATCTGAACGTAAAGATTATTGTCGACCCCGAGACTCGTCAGCGTTGTCACCGGGCCGAGCAGCGCAAGTGGAACCGCCGAGATCACGGTGAGCGGCAGGATCCAGCTTTCGTATTGACCGGCGAGGACGAGATAGACAAGCAGGACCGACAGGGCAAAGGCCCAATAGAGCAGATTGCCGGTGACCTTTTCCTGATAGGACATCGCGGTCCATTCATAGCCGAGGTCGCTTGGCAGCGTCTTGGCGGCAATAGCCTCCATGGACGCCATCGCTTGGCCGGAACTGAAGCCCTTCGCGGGCGATCCGAGGACCGTGGCGGATGGGTAGAGATTGTAGAGCGTGATCAGCGATGGCGCGGTGAGCGGGCCGAGATGGGCGAGCGTTCCGATCGGAACCATATTTCCGTCCTGACTGCGAACATACATATTCAGAAGGTCGTCCGGCTGCAGACGGAACTGAGAGTCGGCCTGCGCATAGACCTGTAGCGAGAGACCGAATTTGTTGAACTGGTTGATATAGGTCGAGCCAACATAAGAGGTCAGCGCGGAGAAGACATCGCCGACCGGGACTCGCAAGGTTTCCGCTTGGACACGATCGACGGTGAGGCCGACATGCGGCGCATCCGGCCGAAACGTGGTGAGGATCCGCTGCATCTGCGGGTTGGCCTTGGCCGTATTCACGACCGCCTGCGTCGCATCATTTAACTTTGTGTAGTTGAAGCTCCCGCCGAGCAACTGAACCTGCATCTGGAAACCGCCGGCATTGCCGATCCCCTGGATCGGCGGCGGCACCAGCACGAAAGCCCTCCCGTCGGAAATGGACTCGATCTTCTTCTGCAACCCCGTGAGGAGGGACACGAGATCTTGCCCCTTTGCCTTGGCACGCTTGTCCCAATCATCGAAGATGACATAATTGACGCCGGCATTGGAAAGTGTCGCGCTATTGTCGAGGACGGAAATTCCGGCAATCGTGATCACTTGTTTCACGCCCGGCGTTGCGAGGGCGATCTTGGTTGCCTCGTTCAGCGAGTTGACCGTGCGTCCGAGCGCCGCGCCGTCGGGCAATTGCACGGCGATCATCGCGTAGCCTTGATCCTCATTGGGAATGAAGGCCGTCGGCAGGCGGGCAATTCCCCAAATCCCCAAAGCGGAGACAATAAGCCCGATCAGCACGACTAGACCGGCGCGTTTGACCAGAGCGCCGATCAACCATGCATAGATATCCTCCGTGCGGCTATAAACGGCATTGAAGCCACGATAGAAAAGATTGCGCGCGTCCGGCGGTACCGCCGGGCGCAGCCAGAGCGCGCATTGGGTCGGCTTCAGAGTCGCAGCATTGATCGCGCTGATGAAAGCCGTCGCGGCGATCACCATGGCAAACTGGGCGAGCATCTTGCCGGCGAGGCCCGGCAGAAAGGCTGCGGGCAGAAACACCGCCATCAGAACGAGCGTTATGCCGATGATCGGCCCGATCAACTCTCCCATCGCCTTGACCGCGGCGTCGTGGCCGGACATGCCGCGCTCGATATAGCGCGACACGGCTTCCACGATGACGATCGCATCGTCGACGACGATCCCAATCGCGAGCACGATGCCGAACAAGGTCGACAGATTGACGGTAAAGCCGAGTGCGGCCATGCCCGCGAAGGCGCCGATGATCGTGACCGGAACCGTGGTTGCCGGGACGAGCGTCGCCCGGAAATTCTGCAAAAAGATCAGTATCACGATGAGGACGAGGATGCCCGCCTCGTAGAGCGTATGATAAACTTCATCGATGGAGGCCTTGATGAAGATCGTCGTGTTGTACGGAATGTCATATCTGAGGTCTTGCGGGAAACGGCGGGCGAGGTCCGCCATTTTCGCCGCGACCTCCTTGCCTACCTGCAACGAATTGGCATCCGGCGTCTGATAAATGGCGATCCCCGCGGCCGGCCGGCCATTGAGATTGCATAGCTGCGAATAGGTCTGCGAGCCGAGCTCGATCCTTCCGACATCCTTGACCCGTATCAGGCGGCCGCCTTGGGCGGTCTGCCCTTTCACGATAATGTCCGCGAATTGGCCGGGATCGTCGAACCGGGACTGAATGTCCACGGTATATTGGAAGTCCTGGTTTTGCGGCGCCGGGGGCATGCCGGTCTGTCCGGCCGCGACCACCTCGCTTTGCTGCTTGACGGCCTTGATCACGTCGTCCGGTACAAGCCCAAAGGAGTAGAGCTTTTGGGGATCGAGCCAAATCCGCATCGCATATTCGGCGGCGCCGAAAACCTTGACATTGCCGACACCCGGCAAGCGCGCCAGTTCGTTCACGAGATTGATCGTCGCGTAATTGCTGAGATAAAGCGCATCGTAGCTGCCGCCCGGCGAATCGAGCGTAATGATCTGCAAGATGGCGGTCGATCTCTTCTGAACCGAGACGCCCTGAGCCTGCACCGCGGGCGGCAACTGGGCGAGCGCGTTCGACACGCGGTTTTGCACCAGCACCTGGGCGGTGTCGGGATTCATGCCGATCTTGAATGTCACCGTCAGCACATAGGTGCCGTCACTAGCGCTTGTCGACTGCATGTAGAGCATGCCATCGACACCATTGACCTGCAGCTCGATCGGCAAGGCGATAGTATCGATCACGGTTTGCGGGCTGGCACCGGGATAGCGGGCGGTGACCTGCACGGTCGGCGGCACGATGTTCGGGTATTGGGAAACCGGCAGGTTATAAAGTGCGACAGCGCCGATCAGCACTAGGACGATCGCCAGCACATTGGCGAGAACCGGGCGCTCAATGAAGAATTTCGCCATCATGGGCGGGTGCCTTCGCCGGTGGGGCCAGCCTGATCGAGCGTCATCAGCTTCGGCGTCACCTTGGTTCCGGGATTGGCCCGCCAGAGATCCCCAATGACGACACGGTCATCCCCGTTCAAGCCGGAGAGGATGACGCGCAGATCCCCGTTCAATTGACCAAGCTCCACATAGCGCTGCTCGACGACATCGTCTTGGTTCAAGACGAGGAGATAACGGCCGCCTTGGTCGGCCTGCACGGCACGGTCTGGAACCAGCAACGCCTCCGGCAGAACCCGTCCCTTGGGCAAGCGGATCCGCACGAAGAAACCCGGTAGCAAAGTGCGGTTCGGATTCCGGAGGATGCCGCGCACCAGCAATGTCCCCATTTGAGGATCAATCCCCGGCGCCACATATTGGATGGTCCCTCGGTAGGGATAGCCGGTCCTGTTCTCGATGCCGACTTCGACCGGGACATTGACTAGCTCGGCGTAGCTCAACCGGCGTTGACCGAGGTTGGCGCGAACCTTCAACACCTCCTGCTCGCTCAGATTGGCAACGACATAGATCGGGTCGAGCTGCAAGATCTCGGCGAGAACGGTTTGCTGGCCGCCGCCGCCGACGGTATTGCCGGGATCGACAAGGTGTTTCCCCATCTGCCCGTCGAATGGCGCCCGCACCTCCGTATAACCGAGGTTGAGCTTGGCGATATCGACTTGCGCCTTGGCCGAAGCGAGTTCGGCTTCTGTTTTTTTCGCCTGAAAATTCCAGTTGTCGACAACGACCTGTGCCGCGGCGCCTTTCTTTTGGAGGGCCGTATAGCGTTTAACTTCCGTATTGGCGTAGAAAAGCGCCGCCTCCTGCGCCCGGACCTGGGCTTCGGCTTGCGTGAGCTGAGCCTTGTATTGCTCCTGCTGGATCGTGAAAAGCAGATCGCCCTTTTTGACGATCGAACCGTCGAGAAAGTGAATCTGGTCCAAATATCCTTCCACCCGGGCGATCAGCTTGACCGTGTTGATGGATGCGGCATTGCCGGTGAGCTCGATGTATTCGCTCACGCTTTGAACCTTGGGCAGGACCACTTGTACCGCCGGGCCGGCGGCCGCCGGCAGCGCCGCGTTTGGAGCGGCTGGGGCCTCATTTTTGGGCGCGCCGGCCGGCGGCGCGGGTGCGGGCTGCTCAGCGGGCGCGCCTTTGCGCGTCATTTTCTCCCACCAGGATTCGGAAAAACCCGGTCCAGCCGATCCGCCGAAGAGGGCGAGGGCAATCGCCAAACCGGCGGAGCCGTGCCACCGGCACGCCTTGCCTCTTCTCGACACCGAGTCCCCGCCCTTTGCTGTGCAAAACCTCGACCGCATGGCAGACCGCCCTTTTTTCTTTCTGTCGTGCTTCACCATTCCGGCGCCCGAACTGTCGGCCCGCGGTCCTCGGGTCCAGGCAAACCCGGAGCCGGCAGCGGCGGCTCGCCGGCGGCTGGCAGGAGCTGACCCCAGTCGGTGCGGCGGCGCATCTCCTCGCTCGTCGCGGCGGTGACGAAACCATTGCCGTCCCGGATCTGCCAGCCGCCGCCGAGGGCGCGGAACACGGCGACCAAGCCCGTCGGAATATTGCCCGTGGCCACGGCCAGATTGTTCTGGGCCTGAAGAAGATTCTGCTCCGCCGTCAAAACCGTCGTGAAATCCCGCGTCCCTTGCTGGTATTCGAGCGTTGCGATATAGAGCGCGCCATTTGCTGCGGCGACGCTGCGGCGCAGATATTCCGCCTGAGAACGCGACAATAGGAAAGTGGCAATGCCGTCCTCCACCTGTTGCTGCGCCGTCAGAACGCTATTTTGGTAATCGACGAGATATTGCTGCAAAGTCGCGTCCTGAAGACGCACGTTGTTGGTGATCTGCCCGTAATTCAAGATATTCCATTGAAATGAAGGGCCAACCGTGAAATCGCGGCCGCTGGGTTGGAAGATATTACTCAGTTTGCCGCCGAGGAGCGTACTTGCCGAGCCGCCGAATGTTCCGAGGATGCTGATCGCGGGATAGAGTTCCGCCGTCGCGGCACCGATCTGCGCGCTTTGCGCCGCGGCGCGCAATTCGGCGGCACGAATGTCGGGCCGGCGGCGCAGCAAATCCGCTGGAACACCGACGACAACTTTCCTCGGCGCGACCGGGATCTCGCCGGTCCCCCGGGCGAGCAGGAAGCCCAGCGGCCGCGGCTCTATGCCGAGCAGCACGCGGAGCGCATCCAGCCCCTGTTGCAATTGGATGGTTAGCTGCGGAACCGTCGCTTCGGTCGCGCCGAGCACATTTTCTGCCTGGTAGACGTCGAGCAGGGTCGCGGCGCCGCCCTTATATTTATCGCGCGCGATGGTAACAATCCCACGCTGCCTGACGATGTTCTCACGTGCGATCGCGATCTGCCGCTCGATCGTGCGGATGCCGATGTAAGTGCTTGCGACATCGCCGAGAAGCGTCACGAGGACATCATCATAGGTCGCGATCGAAGCTAGATAGGCGGAATCGGCGGATTCGACGCCGCGGCGGAACTTGCCCCAAAAGTCCAGCTCCCATGCTGCCTGAACACCGAGAAGACTCCGCCAATAGTTGGCGGACGCGGTCGAGCCAACGGAAACCACTGACGAATCGGACAGGCTGCGAAGATTGTAAGTCGTCGCGCCCGCCGCCAGCTGTTGCTGCGGATAGAATTCACCAACGGCAATTCCGAGCGTGGCGCGAGCTTGCAGCACCTTTGTGCCGGCGCTCAACAGGGTCAGATTTTGTGAATAGGCAATGTCGATCAGCCGGTCGAGGATCGGATCGTGGAAAACGCGCCACCAATCCCGGTACTCCTCCGGCCCGGTTTGCAGCGACTTGTTCCTCCATTCGAGCCAGTTGCTGGCCACCGGGGCGGATGGCGCCGCGAAATCGGGTCCCACGGCGCAAGCGGCTACCGAGGCAAGCATCGCGGCGGCAAGCGTCCGGCCGAACACATGAAGCGCCCCGCATGCAACCGTCCCAAAACCGGCAGGACGCCGATGCCGCCGGGCACTCCCCGATCTCATTCGATCGCTGGCCATGAATTGTCCTGAGCCATTACAACCGCCGGCGACCCCACATCACCCTCTTTTGTGGAGCATCGGTCAACCTACTGCGCGTGGCGAGCGCCGAGGACGCCCGCAAATCCCCTTCGAGTTCGCAAAGCCGGTTATTCGCACCGAAAAATAGCTAGCACGGGGCCGGCCGCGATGCTGTGACAAATCGGCGACATCCGCGGGAATTGCAGGCGATGTCCCCGCACTCGCATGGGAGGATGAAATCGCGGGGGCGCCTCGAGGGAGGGCGTGCTTTGGGAACCCTCCCACGCGGTCCTCGTGCCGCGAAATTCGGGGGTAGCCGGACACGAACGTTGCCAGATGGCAAGGGCGCCTGGCTTCGTCTCGGGTTCAGGATCGATTATCCTGCTGTAAGTAATTTGAAAATATGACGCGCTGTCCGTAACCGCCGCGAAAACTTTGCGTCCAACGAGGACATTCTATATGCCGGCTGCACGGCCTGCCAATTTCCCGTCGCACCGCCAGGGACGCCCTCCATTCGAGCGGATTGCGCTTCCGAGGCGGCGCGCTTGGCGCCTGTCAGGCTGGCGCCTAGCAGGCACTCGCCGAGGCGGACCTGCATCCGGGCTGGATTGCCAGGATCTCGATCGGCGCCAGCAACGCCGCGCTGGTCGCCGGCAATCCCGCGGAGAAACGCGTCGACAAACTACGAGAATTCTGGAAAACGGTAAGCGAGTCTCCCTTCGGGATCCCGTCCTTTGACGGGTTCGAAGTCAAGGACGAATACACCCATGGATGCGGTGTTGGCGAACGCCGTCGTTTTTATCGCGGTCTTTTTTGGCGGAGCGGCGTTCGTATGGGGCGTAGCCGGCGCGGCGATGGTCGAGCCTCGCGATCGCCGGTCCTTTGATACGAGGCCGCAGTGCGGCCGGTCATCGCGCGTGGCGCATTTGCCCGACATCCACGTAGTAGGCGAGCGGTAGGGCTTTCGGATCGAGCGCGGAAGGTCCGGCCCGCGAGGAAACGGGGGGCTCCGGCAGGTCTTGGCGAGATTGGACGAGGCCCATGCGAAGCAGCCGCTCGACGCGATCCTGGTCACGGGAGGCATGACCGATGCCGGCCGTTCGGCGGAATGGGCGGAGTTTTTCGAGACCTTCGCGCCTTGTCCGCGGCTCGCCGGATTTTTGATCGGGCTCCCTGGCGACCACGACTTCAACGTGGGGGACCGGGCCAACCCAGCCCGCCCGCTTCAAAAGCGGGAATCTTTTTCGTAACCTGAGCTCGCTGACCGTGTCACATTGCCAAACATGATTCGCGTCCGCGGACGATCCGCGAATAAGCAGCGCGCGATGGGAATTCAGCCGATGGCTTGGCTCTTGTTGTTTGTTGCAGGATTGTGCGAGGCCGCGTGGGCAATCGGGCTCAAATATACCGACGGATTTTCACGCCTCTACCCATCGATCGCGACCGTCGCCGCAATGGGGGCGAGCATCGGGCTGCTCGGTCTGGCGTTGAAGACGCTTCCCGTAGGCACTGCTTATGCGGTTTGGACCGGCATTGGGGCGGCAGGGACGGTAGCGCTTGGCATTTATCTCTTCGGCGAGCCAGCGACCGCGCCGCGATTAATTTGTATCGGGCTGATCTTGGCGGGCATCGCCGGGTTACGAATTGTTTCCTAGACCGCGTGCTGCCGATAGTCCCGGCAGCCAATTCTTGAGTCAGAAATAGCTTTGCAGCGAACCTCGCCGGCGGATGTCTAACGTAGCGCAGTGAAAAGCGCCGCCGAACGCGGCATAGTGCAAGAACGGGCAAGGAATCAGTTCAAACCCCCACTTTTCGAGAGCGCGCATCATGCCGGTGTGGTGCGGATCGACGATAACCCGCTTTTCATCGATCGTGAGTAAGTTCATGTTGAGCCATTTGCCGCACAGCGACGTGATTTTGAGCATAAGGTCGTCAATCGGGTCCGGTTCGGGCGCGACCAAAATGTCCCACTTTTTCAGAATGTCAGGCAAGCGATCAGTGTCGATGTATTCGGGGTTGACGAGCAACTTGCCGGGTCCCAGCGGAAGTATGGTGGTATCGATGTGCATCGGATTGGGGCACCGGCTCTCGATTTCGTGGATCCGGTAGGCAGGGCCAAGGTGACGCCGCAGCCATTCGATGCCAAGAGCGTTGGTTACGTTGCTCCGCGTGACGAACAGGTCGCGTCCACAGCGAACGAAATCCGCCGCGTCGAAGACGGGCTCGAATTCCGTCAGGATGTAGGTGATGGGTTCCCCTTTCTCCGGCAGACGAAACTCTGGATCGAACAGCTCGTCCGTGATCTGCGGTTTGGGAGCGGCCGTCCAGCGCGCTCCCCGCCGGAAATAGTCCTTGAAAATCGGACGATAGGAAAGTGTCTCGAAGTGGCGGCAGGGCCAAACCATCGGTGTTTCGATGATCTCGTCGCCGACGACTAGGGTCGCGTCGCGCGGACAGGAATTGCAAAAGCCACGCGACGACCAGTAGGGCGTGCTGAACCGCTTTTTGTGATCGGCCGGCTCCGGCCGCCGGACGACAATTCCGAGCGACTGCAGCAGCGCGATGAAGCCATCGAGCTCGCGCTGGGCCGGGTTGACCATGATCTTCGGATAATGGAGTCCGGCGACGAGCGACTGGGCGCGTGCGGCGGCTCCGTTCGGAATGTTGCAGGTGACGACCGGATGATCGGATGGCATGGTGGCGCCCTCGAGCCTGCCGACGATAATCTCCTCGAGCGGATCCCACTCATTATGCGAATTGACGGGCGAGAGCTGGACCCGGGACTCGGCTCCCGCATTGACCAACCGAGCATCCATCTGTGCCTCCGGCATGCAAAGCAGTTGGCAAGCCTCTTGTGCGGCGCCACCGGGACAAGCCGGGTGAGCTTAGCAAGAGTTGAACCAATGTGCGCGCGTTAGTCGTGCCGATTTGATGCGTCTCGCCACGAGACCGTCGAACATGCCGCGCACATGCAACAATCGAGATAATTGGCGCCGGAAGGATTGCAATGTCAACGCTGCCGCCGCCACCTTTGATCGCTAAATCTTAAGACACCATCGAGGTTGCACGTCTTACCTCCGAACCAAGCATGCCGCTCGCCGCCGGCGCCGTCGCGGGAGACGCTATATGGTAAGCATCGGACGCTTGCACGGCCGGTCGGGCGTAAAATTGCAAGGTTGGCTGACTCGTCCCCCCGCCCCAAGGCGGCGCCTTGTAGTGCGTTTTGAGACGCTCAACATTGGCGGAACCCGAGGACCATGGTAAATTTGCCCAAGTGGACCGAAGCTGATTGAGATTAGAGATGCCCACGAATCTCTCCTGCGTGTCATTGCGCCATTGGCTTCGTGATCCGTCGCGCATCGCATCCCTGACGGACCATGGATTTGCACATTGAGCGCCCCTGGCGATGAGCCCGCGCCGCGCCTCGTGAGGGTTGCGGCGGCACGAGCCGCGCTATTCCTTGCCTTCTGGCTCATGATCTCCGGCCGTAGCCTAGCTGATCTTCCGGTTGGGCTGGCTGCCGTGGCTGCCGCGACATGGACAAGTCTGCGCCTCTTGCCCGCGGGGGAATCGCGGCCGCGGCCCGTGTTTCTGGCGGCGCTTGCTCTACGCTTCGTGCGTCAGCCGGTCGTTTCGGGAACGGACGTCGCGTGGCGCGCGCTCAACCCAAAGCTGCCGCTGCGTCCAGGCTTCGTCGCCTATCCTTTGCGCCTGCCCCCTGGCGGAGCGCGGAGCGCGTTCTGCGCTCTCTCCAGTCTGCTCCCGGGAACGCTGCCAACCGGGACCGGCGACAATGGCGCGCTCCTCGTCCACTGCCTCGATGTTGATCAGCCTATCGCGGTCAATCTGGCGACGGAAGAGACATTGTTCATCCGGGCGCTCGGCCATGACTGACTTTCTGCTCGCGGCCGCAGGCTTCATTTTGTTCACGGTGGCTGTTGGTCTCGTCCGCATCCTCGGCGGACCTTCGAACGCCGATCGCATGATGGCGGCGCAGCTCCTCGGCACCGGCGGAATCACCTCGCTCCTGCTGGCCGCTTCGGCGACGGGTGCGCGCGGGGTGGAGGACGTCGCCCTGGGGCTTGCCCTCCTCGCCGCCTTCGCTTCCGTCGCCTTCGTGAACAGCGCCGCGCCTCCAGAGGCGGATGACCCTGAGCGGGCGGACGGCGGATGAGCCTCATGCTCGACATCCTCAGCATCATCGTGATCTGCGCCGGCGATGAGCGCGGCAACGCTGGCTGGGCTCGTCGGCGCGGCGCTGGTGGGGCTTGGCCTTTATGGCCTCATCATCAATCCCCAGCCGCTGCGCAAAATTTTCGCCTTCAATCCTATCGGCAGCGGCGTCTTTTTTTGTTCGGCATCATCGCTCGTAAAGGCGCGGCAGCCGGGTTCGCCGCCGATCCTGTGCTGCAGGCGATGGTGATCACGGGCATTGTCGTCGCCTTCTCGGCGAGCGCTCTTGCGATCGCCTTGGTGCTGAGGCTTTTTCGGGAGACCGGGCGCGTCACGTTGCGCCCCGATGCATTGTCGTAGCGGAAGAGGCCGCCTTCCCCGCGAGCTACGCCTTCGGCGCCAAGTTGGAGCGAATGGATGCCCGGCTTCGGCAGTGGCCCGCGGCGGCTCTGTCGCTTCTGGCGATCGCCATGGTTCTCGGCGCAGCCATGTTTACCGGGCACTGAGCATCGCTATTGATTTGTCGCCGAATCGACAGTCTCATCGACGACATCGCTCAAGTGCTCGATCTGTTCGTTATAGGTTCGCCGCGTGTTCGGATCGAGAATGGCGATCGGAGCGCTGGGGGCGCCGCCCGCCGCGCCGCCCACCGTCTGCCCGAGGCCCATGGCGAATCCGCCGACTCGCTCGCCGAAACTGACATCCGAACCTGAGATCGTCTGACCATCGATCAGCCTTTCTCCAATGCGTTGGACGACCTGCGGATTATCGGCAAATTTCGAGTGATTGAGAGCGTCGGAGCCGCGCAAATCCGTCAAATCGACCATGTCGATCCCGGATCTCTCCGACGCGGAGTGATAGGGTTCGGCCATCGGATCGATCTGCCCCAGCCTGTCGACATTGCCAGCCAGGTGCCGCGAGATCCGCAACGCGGCGTCGCTGCGGGAAACAAAAATGGTGAGACGGGGGCGCGGTTGCCCGACATCTCGCCACTGCGTCGCGAACACGTCGATATCGAGATCAGGCGAGGCGAGGATCACGTTTTGGACTTTCGCCGTCACGAATCGCCATTTGACGCAACGTTTCCATGACGAGCCCCACGCACCCATGGAATGGGCCATAACGGTGATCTCTCCGACGCCTGGATCGCTCGCGATGCGCCGGAGCATCACTTAAAGCGCATCGCGCGAGAGATTGGCGCTCTGCCTATCGTAGCCATATTGGAAAATGCTCCCGCGCGATGGCCACGCGAAAAGGACCGGGGCTACGTCCGCACCGGAATCATGGACGATCTGAGCCAATCGATAAACGGCGTCGTCGAAGCGATTGTTGAAGCCATGCACATAGACGAGGACGCGCCGGCTATGCGTCAGATTCTGTTTCATCAAGGCCCGCGCCTGCCGCACTCCGGCGAGCGGGGTGACTTCGAGCGTGGAGAAATCAGTCTCGGGATTGGGGGGCAGGGTTGCCGGCCATTGCACCTGACCGGCCCGCCGCCGCCCGGCGGGCGGGATGGAGACGGCGATCCCGGTCAAGGAAATCCGGTTTTCGCGCTCCCCTGTGAAGAGAATGCCTTGATCCCTTGAAGGCGCCCGCGTGGTTGCGACGAGGAGATCAACTCGCGCGGCATTGGGAACGCTGGCGTCGACCGGTGTCAGAACGCCAGCTGGCCGGCCGGCGCATCCCATTAAAACGCAACAAGCCAAAACGAGAGTTGCAAGGCGCATCGTTCCTCGGCGTGACGAATCCTCAACGTCGTTTTCAAGACCTCTTATAGCTCAAATTATTCAAGTTTCCCGTAACGTCCTGCGCGCACGCCAGGCTCAGCGCCGCGCACCAACGCTTGGTTTTGCGCCCGAAATATGGTCCATGGCAACATCCGCCAGCAAGGGAAAAAGGCGCGGCCGCCGTGTTTTTTTGCGCGGCGTAATAGCCCTGGCCAGGATTGTCGCAACCGGCGCTGTAGCACCGGGCAAGGCCGTCCGCTATAGTGATGACGCCTGAGGCAAGAGGCCGAATGCGAAGGCGCGCCGGTAGAGATGGCGCCCATGATGGTCAGGGAGGATAGGACGGTGCGTGCTCGGATGATGAAGCTAATAAGGCGGAGCGCGCTGCTGCTCGCCGTGGTCGCCGTGACGCTGCTGGCTGCCCGCGTCTACCATTCGCAACGCGGCGCCCCTCTCGAGCCGTGGCACACCTTCGTGCCGCACGAGTTGAAGGCCAAAGCCATCGATGGCACCAATTGGATTGATTATCTCAAGGCGGAAGACAAGATTTTCGCGGAGGTGAAGCATGAAGTCAGTCAAAAGCTCGACCCGGACGAGCGCATTCCGGTCAATCGCTATTTCGAGGGCAGTCCCGTCTATCCGGAAGGCTTTTCGCAAGACTGGAATCGCTCCTATGTGCTCGAGCCCGATGGAGCGCCAGCCGGAGCCGTGGTATTCTTGCATGGGCTGACGGATTCTCCCTATAGTTTGCGCCATATCGCCCGGCGCTATCGCGAACACGGCTATGTCTCGATCGCAATCAGGCTGCCAGCGCACGGCACCGTTCCGGGCGCCTTGACCGACGTCGAGTGGCAAGACTGGATGGCGGCGACGCGGCTAGCTGTCAGAGAGGCACGACGGCGCATCGGCCCATCGCTCCCATTGCATATGATCGGTTTCTCCAACGGCGGCGCCCTCGCGTTGAAATATGCGCTCGACGCCCTCGAGGATCCGCGGCTGACGCGGCCGGATCGTCTCGTGCTCATCGCGCCGATGATCGGAATCACGCGATTTGCGCGCTTCGTGGGATTGGCTGGCTTGCCGGCGATATTGCCGGCCTTTGCGAAGGCCGCGTGGCTCAGCGTGGTGCCTGAGTTCAATCCGTTCAAATATAATTCGTTTCCGGTGAACGGCGCACGGCAAACCTCTCTCCTGAGCGACGCGCTGCAGGAGCAGATCACGCGCCTTGCCCGGGAAAAACGCTTGGATCGCCTGGCGCCGCTCCTGACCTTTCAATCCGTCATCGACTTTACCGTCAGCACGCGGGCAATCGTTTCGGCCTTGTACGCCCAACTTCCATCGAATGGCAGCGAACTCGTGCTGTTCGACCTGAACCGAAGCGCCAAATTCGGCCAACTGTTGCGGACCGCCTCGGACACCGCGTTGGCGCGTCTTCTGCCGCCGCCGCCTCGGCTGTTCAGAACGACGATCATCGCCAATGCGAACCCCGAAACTTATGAGGTGGTCGAGCGAGTGACCGAAGCCGGCGCCGTCGTGGAACAATCGCGCGCCTTGGGGCTGTCCTATCCGCCGGGCGTCTACTCGCTCTCGCATGTCGCCCTGCCGTTTCCAATGAGCGATTCGCTTTATGGAATGCAGCCAGATCCTGCCGAGAACTTCGGCGTCAACCTCGGCGCGGTTGCGCCGCGTGGCGAGCGGGGCACGCTCATCATCAGCCTGGATGCCTTGCTTCGCATGTCCTCGAACCCCTTCTTCCCCTACATGATCGAGAGAATAGAAGAGGGCATTCGAGGCGCCGCAGCCGAAACGCCACTCAAGGCGGCAACCCCGCCTTGATGTCTTGACGCACGCGCTCGGTCAGGACGAGGCGCCAGTCGCGGGTGGGGCCGCAACGGATTCCACGTGGCTGGCGAGAGCGTGGCGTAGCGCCTGTTCCTTCGCGTCATCAAGAGACGTCTTTAGCACGACGCCGCCATAGTGCTTGATCTGCTCGATCACCTTGTCCGCCGTCATTTCCTTGATGAGCACAAACAAGGCGGCGTCCCCGGGATGAATGGTTTCGGCGAGTTGCTTCATGAACGGGTCATTGATGCCGAAGTCCGTCAGCGCGCCGCCCAGCGCGCCGCCCGCCGCTCCTAAAGCAGCGCCGAGAAGCGGATTGAGAAAAAGCACCCCGATCAGCAAGCCCCAGAAACTGCCCGAAACGGCACCGGACGCCGTTGTGTTGACGACCTGGTGCAATTGGATCTGACCATCGGTGGATTTGGTGGCGATGACCGCGTCCCCGAGTTTGATCAAATATTCCTTCTGCAGTTCGAACAGGCGCGTTCGCACCTCCTCGGCCTTTTCCAGGGTCGGATAGACAATGACGACGAGATCGGACATTTGAGCAACTCCCTTTGCGCATGACCCGGATCGGGAGAGCAATATAGGTCGCCGTCCGCGCTGTTTCAAGCCGACGGTCGGCGATGAACTACCTCTTTTGACAAGTAAAACTCGCCGACATGACAACGCCATTACGAAGGGGACGATCGGGCGGAAACCGGTAGCTGACATGGGCGATGGGCGCACGACCCGGCTTGCCGCATTTGGTCGCCCGATGCTCGCGAGACTGGTTCAACGATTCTCCGCTCTCGGACGATCACGCGGTATACTTTTTGTCCCCGCGAGGCCAGAAGGTGATGCCAAGCCCGATGAGAAGGACAGCGGCCAAGAGCAAAAAGAGTGCGGCCTGTTTGAACCACGCGATCGCCGGCACCGAAAGTGCCAAAGCGAGGCCCAGAAAGCAGATTTGCAAGGATAGGAGATTTACTCCGGCGAGAAAAGTGCCGAGTGCAAGGAACATCAAAAGAACCAGGCTGTTTGCAGGCGCAGGCACCATCTTTTGAACGTGGGTCAATAGCATGATGTTCATGACGACCAAAATAGTCGCCCAGTGGAGTGCTTGCGTCCACATCAAACGAAAGTGAGCTTGCCTGTCGTCAAGGTTAGGCCATTGCGTGGCGACGCAGACAACTCCGATCGCGATGGCCAAAAATTCCCAGAAGCCAGAAATAGGTTGATGCGAAATGTTAATATAGGCCACGCCGGCAACTGCCAGCGTGAGCACGGCGACGTAAGGCAACTTCCGCCGCAAAAAGCTCGCTTTGCGGGGATGGCCCGGCGGGTCGGCTGTATCTTGCGTCAATTTGGGTTCGCTCATCGGCAATCCAATTCAGGATAACGAGCCATCATAGCGCGGATGCAATCGCGGCAGTATTAGCAAACGGCGGAACTAGATGCAATACGCTAGCGTTCGGTCGCAGGTTTCAATTGCGATCTCAATGAAAACCGCAGTGCAACGTCAGCGGCGCCGGCCCCAGACTCAGCTGGTCTTTGCTAATTGAGTGTCGGAAGCAGCGTCGGAAGTTGACATGAGGTTCGCTATCCAGCGCGTCGACGGATTCTGTTCCCAGATGGTAAAAAGTGCGATTGTCACCGGGATGCCGATAAACGACCCGGGCATGCCCCATAGAAAATCCCAGAATAAAAATGCGAACAGCATCACGAACGGTGAAATTGCGAGAGCCGTGCCAGTAAGCAGCGGCTCCAGGTAGTTGCCGATAACGAATTGGATCAGGTACAAACTTCCGAAAATGATTGCCGCCATCTGCCAAGATTCGAATTGCGCGGTCGCGAAAATCACAGGAAGGACTACGGCTACAAGAGGGCCGATATATGGGATGTAGTTCAACACAAACGATATGATGCCCCATGCAACTGCTAGCTCGAGCCCGATAGAAAGCGTGAAGACAAAGACCGCCAAGCCAGTCACCGCACTCGCCACCGTGCGTATGAGCATGTATTTTCGGATTTTCTTGGCGATCTGGTCGCTCGTTTCCAACAAGCTCCATCCACTCATTTTCTTGTCTAGCGCTTCAATTTTTATTTTGAAATCGCCCATTTCCGTAAGCCCAAACATCAGAAATAAGAAAACTACAAGAGCGAAGCCAATAAAATAATTGACTTGTGCCGCGACAGCCTGAAAAACTCCAATAAACCATGACGAATTGAAGCTATTGGACAAGTCAAGTGTAAAAATCTCATGTCCTTCAAGCCATTGATTTGCTCGCATGTACAGAGATTGGAACCGTGCAACATTAGCAACGCCCCAATGACCAACATCGCTAATACTCCAGACAATTGCCAACACAAGTATTGAGATGACAAGGAGTGTCAAGAGAATGGTGAGGGTGAGCGCGATAGGCTTCCCCATCCTAATCTCGACCGACTTCTGGAAAGGCCATACAAGAGCCATGGCGAATAGCACGAATGCGATCGGCTCAAACACGATGCGAGCAAAATAAAGAGTGGCGGACACAAGAACCACGGCGAAAAGGGCAGGAACGAAGCGGTCCCGTCCAGCGCCGGTCACGACTGCTTCCCCATTACTCATTTCCCTGCTTTGGTCTGCGATCCCAATGTGTGACCGAGGCCGCGCTGCGGGAGCGTCTGACACGCGATACGCGCGTTTGAGTTTAGACCACACTTCCGTTGCCCGTATCGCGCGCTCTTTGCCATGGAACCACGCGACATACGACGCCGGTGTGACGATCAGCGTTCGAACCGTCGGCGCCAGCAGTCCATCCGTTATCGCTAAAGACCATCTGCCCCGAGAACACCCTCGAAGCAATCAAGATTAAGCCCCGCACCATGGAAACCACTTGCCCAAGAACCGGCCCAAGAACCGGCCGGAAGTAGGATGACGTTAGCTCCTCATGATGACGACATATTGCTCCTGCAAATCGTTTTGAGTGAAGGCCAACGAGTGGCGCCGTTGCCGATGCTCGGTCACCCCGCCGTTTGAGTGACGCCACATGCCGCGCCTCGCGACGGCCCGCAAGAGGTCTCTCCGGATCCGGCGTGCGCGTGATTTCCATCGTTTATCGGCTCGCGGCGAGGCGTCCGATGAAAACTCGTTACGGCCGCACTATCATCGGCGGCAATGACATGCAAGGGGAACAATGCAAGCTGTTTGAGTTTTGCTTACTTGCCAGCGGGAGGCGCCCTGCTATATTCCGAACCGTGTTCCGTCACCATGACCGGGGTAAACACGGCGTGTTTCGGACGATAGGAATGGCCATCGTTGTCGCAATCTGTCTTGCGGCCTTTCAATTGGGAGGAAAAAAATGCTGACTCGACGCTCTCTTTTAGGCTCTCTAGTAAAGAGTCTTTTGGCCGCCGGAGTTATTGCCGCACCCTTGGCGGCCATCGTCGTGCCGTCGGCGGCCGAAGCCCAGCCAACGCCGAGTCCCAGCCCTGGCGGGGGAGTAGCTCTCCATCGAGGGGGGGGCGCCCGTCAACATTATCGGCGCCAGATGTCGCAAGGGCGCCGGAAGCGGCGCGCCGCGTGGCGTACGCGGAGGTCACACTGATCTACTTTGGATCGTGGAATGACGCACGATATCGCCGGCGCCGCCCCTAGCCTTCAGGCGGCGGCATCTAAACGGCAATCTGGAGCTGGTATACCAAACACAAAAAATCAATGTGTGCCCGGAAACCGCATGCGACAAGGACGCAGTCGTCAATCGCATTTCTGGCACTGTCCGCCTCAACGACCTCTGTCGCAACGGCGCAAAGGCGCGGGGCATTTCGAACAGGTCCACTTGGGTCGTTTAAGGCTGGAAGTTGGACCATTGCCGCCGCAGTATCGACTGAGTGCTGTTCGTGCTCGATGATTCTCTGACGGGGTGACGGCGCGGAGCCGCTCGGGTATGATTGTCCCGTTTGGTGGCGTTGCTCCGCCGTTCCAATTTGCCGGTTAACCCGTGTCTCGCCAATTTCCTGGCCTCCGCCTCGCGCCCCTGGATAGAGTCGATGACCAGCCCGACCGACCCGCCCCCGTCGCCGGATGGAGAGATCCCCGCCGGCCATTCAAAGCTGGCGAGCGCGATCGAGCGTGGGATCTTTGCCAGCCGCTGGCTGCTGGCGCCGATGTACCTGGGGCTGGCCGTAAGTCTGCTGCTGCTTCTCGGCAAGTTCGCGCTGGGGACTGTGGAGCTGGCACGCCAGACAGGCACCGAAGATGCCAACAAGCTGATCACAGGCACTCTGTCGTTGGTCGATCTATCGCTGATGGGCAATCTGCTTGTGATGGTGATGTTCGCTGGCTACGAGAACTTCGTCTCGCGTTTCGGCGAGGTCACGAAGGGGAACCGGCCCGACTGGATGGGCAAGGTCGGCTTCGGCGCCTTGAAGTTGAAGCTGATGACCTCGATCATCGCCATTGCGGCGATTCATATGCTTGAGGACTTCATGCATGTGGCCGAGATCGACAACCGCGAGCTGGGTTGGAGTGTCGGCATCCTCCTCGCGTTCGTCGTCTCCGGCTTGCTGCTCGCCCTGATGGACCGGCTCGGCGGCAGCGGGCATTGATTACCTCCGCTCCCCTAGTAGCAAAGCCACCAACTTCCACGAATAGACTGGTGGGCGACGCCCAATGGCGGCGATATCGCGACTTGAATTTAAACCCGTTGGCAGCAATCACCGGCAAGAGCGCAGGCTTCCGTTCACTCCATGACACATGGGCCGACACGACGACCGCGCACGGGCGCTTGATGCTGACCGTGCTTGGCGGGCTTGCCGAGCGCGAATTGATCCGCGCCCGCACGGGCGAAGGCCGCGGCAGCGCCGGGACTAGTAGTGACCGGTACGCCGATGCTCACGTCGCATGTGGCGGCCCGTGCGCCGCTCTTCACGCCGCATGTGGCGGCCCGCACGCCGCGCCGCGCGCCGCTGCATCCCAACCGTCTGGGCCTCAGCATCTGACACCGTCAGGATCGTGGGCAGAACTGCGAGGCTTAATGCGGCTAGTCCTAGAAGGGAAAACGCCCTTCGGCGAGAGATCATTTCCGATTTGATTTTTTCACTCATATTCAACCTCCCCTAATTAAGTCATTCCCATCACACCTTCAAAAGTATCCGAGCGCAACGCCATTGTCGAGGTCGAAGCGAGAAGTTTTCCGGCTCGCGTGTCGAACTCGTCAGCCTTGTCGCTTCCGTGTCCCGTGGCAGACATTGCACTGCCTTACGTTCCATATTGCCGCTTACGCGAGTCGGGCCGTGGCTTGAAGCCCCCCACCGGCCGGTCGCTCAGATCTAGCGCCAGCGACAAATGCGACGTCCCCGGTGCCACCAGCACACCCTGCGGCGGCGGCGGCGCACAACGACTACCGCCTCCTCGACGAGGTTGTCCGCCGTAGCAGGACGACTCTTGCTCATCGTAAGTGGTGCGGTTAGTGGCGCGGATTCGGCTGGGACCGGCATCAAGGCTAATCCGGCAGCGGCGACTGCGGCACCGCCCAGCATGACCCCTAACATCTCGCGGCGATGAATTGCTGTCATTGGTTTCCTCCTGATTAACACTATGTTGTCGTTCATTAACCTAACGTTTTGACCCGCATACCCAAAGTGGGCCGTGAACGGCGGGCCTTGAGACTCAGTTCCGGAAGAATTCGCTTCGCTGTTGCACCGCAGGCTCAAATTTCTTCGCTTCCTCGTGCCTCCCTCTTGCGTGGATATCGCCATGCTTGCGGCAGCGAGAGATTCGAGTTTGGAATTCGAGCTGATCGAACGGGGATGCGACACTGTCATGGTTGGCCATCACATCACGGCAACGGCGGGACCCGAGCGCCCGACGCGATCCACTGGTCGTAAGTCTGAAATTTCAGCCCGGCCTTGTCGTAATAGACCCGCAGGTAGCCGTCCCGACCGCGCATGACCGCCTGCGGGATAACCCTTTGCACCTCCTGCGCGATAACTCCGACATAGGCTTTTTCGCTTCCATTATAAACGAAGCGATAGAAGCCAAGGCCGTTGTTGAGATGGCCGAGCAGGACGATCTCGTGCTTAAGCCTAAAATCGGATCGCCGTCCGCCGCCACGGCCACCACCTCGAAAGCCGCCTCGGCCGCCGTGAAAACCGCCTCTGCCTCCGTGGAAGCCTCCCCTAAAGCCGCCACGGCCGCCGTGGAAGCCGCCGCCGCGACGGTATACGCCACCGCGATGGTACACGCCACCGCGGTAGACGCCGCCGCGATATACGCCGCCGCCGTACCCGACCGCGGGGTATCCCGCGATGTTGGGCCGGCAGCCTCCATAGGGACCTCGGTGAAAGCCTAGGCCACATCCTCCCGCGACCAGCGTCACAGTGTAGCTCTGGTTAGGAACCAGTGATATTGAAAATGCGTTGGCGTCAGAGGCGACTACCATGGTGGTCAACGCGCCGATGACGCCCGCGATGCAGTGTATCCTGTGCAAGGCTCGTTCCTCCTAGTAGTGAAAATAGCCCGCAAATTACAGTGGGAAGACTTGGGTTTAGAGGCTTGCACCCTTACCGTCGTATCACCAGCCGACGGTCGAAATCCAGTTGAATTGATATTAGCGTCGGGCGCGGTTAAAGTCCATAGCGGCATCGGATGGGATACGAAACCAAGGCATGCGTCCATGGTTTCGCCTTTTGCCGCTTGGTGCCTGAATAGAATGCGGCCTCTAATTTCTGGGGTCGGTGCAAACGGCATCACCGGGCATATTTGCCGTCGACCACCGCCACGAACTCGAGCGTCAGCACCAATGGAACTCTGTGAGCGATGCTTGCTTCGGCTTCCGCGTTTCGCGCGCGGAAACTGCGTGACGCTCCGGTCTCAGTGGCTTACAATATCGGTGCCTTGATGCCTTGTCCCGATTAGTCCCGCGAGGTTAGATGCCGATAGAAGCGGCCAAGGCCGCCATCACACGCGATCCCGTGCGTGTCGATCTTGCGCTGCAAGGCGGAGGCTCGCACGGGGCATTCACCTGGGGCGTCCTCGATCGTCTGCTGGAGGAGCCCTGGCTCGAAATCGACGGCATTTCCGGCACGTCGGCCGGCGCCATGAATGCCGCGGTGCTCGCCGACGGCTATGCCAAGGGCGGGCCTGCGGGCGCGCGGGAGGCCCTGGAGAAATTCTGGCGCCGCGTCTCGGACGCTGCTCGCTTCAGCCCTTTCAAGCGTGGACCGTTCGATGTGATTCTCGGCCGCTGGACGCTGGACTCCTCGCCAATGTACGTGGCCATGGATCTCATCTCGCGGCTGGTCTCGCCCTACCAATTGAATCCGAAGGGGACAAATCCGTTGCGCGAGATTCTGGCCGATCTCGTTGATTTCGAGCGTTTGGCGCAATCGTCCATAAAGCTCTTCATCACCGCCACCAATGTGCGGACTGGCCGCGGTTACGTGTTCAAAAACGGCGCCATTACGCCGGACGTTCTGCTCGCCTCGGCCTGTCTTCCCACCATGTTCCAGGCCATAGAGATAGACGGCGAACCTTATTGGGACGGCGGCTATTCCGGCAATCCGACGATGACGCCCCTCATTCGGGAGAGCAAATCTCGGGATACTATTCTCGTTCAGATCAACCCGATCGAACGCAACGAACCTGCGCGCTCGGCCTCGGAGATTCTCAACCGGTTGAACGAGGTGTCTTTCAATGCCGTTCTCCTGAAGGAGCTGCGCATGATGGCGCTCCTTCGGCAAGTCGCCGATCCGGGCAATAGCGAAGGCGCACAATGGGCAGGTATGCGCATCCACCGCATCGGAAGCGAGATGTTGACCGGACTTGGCGCCTCCTCGAAGCTCAATGCTGAATGGGAGTTCTTCACTCTCCTACACGATGAGGGACGAAGGTCGGCGCAAGTGTTTCTGGAGACGCATGCAATGGACCTCGGGAGCCGCTCAACCCTCGATATCGACTCTTTGCTATTAAGCAGTTCATAAATATGGGAACATTCACGCGGCGTATTTGAGCGAAGGTTTCTGAAAAAAGGAGATAATTTTCCAGGGGTCATTTTGCAGTTGGCGCATCGATGATCGAACCTTACGCTTGAAGCCGTCCCTGCTGGTGACAGCCATGCGGCCGACGGTGTCCGCTTTCAGATGCTTCCACACCAGCTCATCCGGGTTGCGATCGGGTGAATAAGGAGGCAGATAAAAGAGGCGCAACTTTCCCTTCAGGGTTTCGGTAAACGCTCTGGTTTTTCGAGCGATATGTGCAGGTCCGCGATCAAAAAGATCTCGTGCTTGGCCCCGGCAATCAATCGCTTTAGGAACTCGATAAACACCGCAGCGTTGACGCCGCCTTGTTGCTTGATCATGAAGCGCATGTGGCCGCGCGAGGAGACCGCTGAAAGCAGACTCATGCCATGGCGAGCGCCGGTGGCCTCGACAATGGGCGTTTCGCCTTTTTTACCCCAGGTGCGCCCGGCATGGTGACCGGAACGGATGTGGGCGGCATCGCCAAAATAGATGTCAGCTCCTTGTTGTTGCGCCATTCTCTTGATTCCCGGGTATTCTTTCTTGAGCCACTGCTGCACGAGGGCTTCGTCACGTTCCCATGCCCGGTGCAACGGCTTTTGACGAGTGATGCCGAGCTGAGCCAAAAGCCGCCCCACGGACGCCGCGCTCAACACCACATCGAACTTATCCTTGATCAGCTTCGCCACCATCGCGCGCGTCCACAGCGCAAACTCAAACTTCAGTTGCAAGGGGTTCTTCCGCGTCACCATGTCGTAAACCCACTGCAATGCCCGGCCATCAAGTTTCGGTGGACGTCCAGGAACGGGCTTGGCTTTCAGGGCGCCCCAACCGCCGCGCCGGTATTCCGCCAGCCATCTGTACATGGCGGTCCGCCCCACCCCAAAGATCCGGGCAACCACCTCGGGGCTTTCGCCGTCTTGAACGCGCCTTACGGCGCGTTCACGCATGGTCTCCAGCGTCTTGTGATCAAGCTTCCGCGCGTCATCTTTTCTCATGCCAGAATGGAATCATTCGGAGCTCCTCAGGTCAAGAAAAATGTCCTCCTATTTATGAACTTCTCAATAGAACAGGTCTGACGCATGGGACTTCTCGGCATTCTTGTCGCTCTCGGCCTCCTGATCTGGCTCGCCTATCGCGGCTGGAGCATTCTTCTTCTAGCGCCCGCCGCCGCTGTCCTCGCGGCAGGATTGGCCGGAGAGCCGCTGCTTGCCCACTGGACGCAAACCTTCATGGGAAGCGCTGCGCGCTTCATTATGCAGTTCTTCCCGATTTTTCTCCTCGGCGCCCTGTTCGGCAAACTGATGGAGGACAGCGGCTCCGTGTCGACGATTGCCAGCTTCATGACGGTGCACCTCGGCGCGAAGCGGGCGGTGCTGGCGGTGGTACTCGCCGGCGCACTCGTCACCTATGGCGGCGTCAGCCTCTTCGTCGCCTTCTTCGTCCTCGCCCCGATGGCGCATGCCCTGTTTCGCGCTGGGGGGATCCCGAAGCGGCTGATGCCGGCGGCGATCGCGCTCGGCACATCGACCTTCACCATGTCAGCGCTGCCTGGAACGCCAGCGATCCAGAACGCCATCCCGATGCCGTTTTTCGGCACCACGCCCTTCGCGGCGCCGGGTCTCGGCATCATCGCCTCAGTGTCTGTTCTGAAACTTCTTAAATCAAAAGAATCATTTGTGATCAAGGGAGGTGGCCTGATTCGAGGAGGGGCCGCCGATGTGGACGAAAGAAAACCGGGGCCGTTATGACCGGAGCCAACAGAG
Organism: uncultured Alphaproteobacteria bacterium; assembly: GCA_963706215.1. Taxonomy (GTDB): domain Bacteria; phylum Pseudomonadota; class Alphaproteobacteria; order Rhizobiales; family Beijerinckiaceae; genus Methylocapsa. The sequence continues at coordinate 4,185,230 of OY970154.1, forward strand.
ATACCCGAGCGATTTGACGGCCGAGGAATGGGGGCTGGTGGAGCCGTTGATACCTCCGGCGAAGCGCGGTGGCGGCAAACGCCGCGTGGACATGCGCGAAGTGGTCAACGGAATCATGTATATTCTGAGCACGGGTTGCCAGTGGCGCTACCTGCCGAAAGACCTGCCATCGAAAAGCACTGTTTTCAGGTATTTCGATCTTTGGAACTATGATGGCACGCTTTTGCGCCTTCATCATGAGCTCTACGTCCTGTGTCGAGAACAGGCTGGCCGCGCCGTCAGTCCAACCGTTGCCATCATCGACAGTCAAAGCGTGAAAAGCACGGAAAAAGGGGGGCGCGGATCGATCCGCACGGCTATGACGCCGGCAAAAAGATCGACGGTAAAAAACGCCATATCGCGGTCGATACGCTCGGTCTGAAACTTGCAGCCGTGGTTCATCCCGCCGACATTCAGGATCGCGACGGTGGACCATTGGTGTTGAAGGAACTGCGTCCCCTGTTTCCCTTCATCACCAAAATCATCGCCGATGGCGGTTATCAAGGCCCCCAAATGGCCGCCGCCGTGGCGGCGATCAGCCGTGAATGGGAAATCGAAATCGTCAAGCGGCCCGCGCTGAGAAAGTTCGTTGTCCTGCCCAAACGATGGGTTGTCGAGCGCACCTTCGCCTGGCTCAACCGTTGTCGCAGGCTGGCCAAGGATTTTGAAAACCTAACCCGTAACGCGCTTGCTTTCCTCCGCCTCGCCTCCATCCGGATCATGCTAAGAAAGCTCTGTAATCCATGATGAAGTTCCGGGACAGACTCTCAGTCATCATGCTGGGGTTCGGCCTCTGGTGGCTCTCCCGCGCCGAGGCAGCCGCGCGCAACAGGGACGAAGGCTATGGCGAGGCGGCTCCCGCGCGGAATGCGGCCGGGGAACTGATCGTGCGCGAGCGCGCGACGACCGCCAGCACCTTCGATCCCGCCGAAATCGGCCACGGCCATCAAAGTGTAAAAGACTGGATTTGAGCTTTCAGTCACTGCAGCGGGAAATCGCAACCTGCCATTCATCTCATGGCGGCGAGTTTGGCGGGCGGATCAATTCCGTCAAGGACGCGAGCCGCGCTCGCGCCGGCGAAGCCGGTGCCATAGCCCGTTGCTTGCAACGGGCGTTCTTCCGAACGCCCTATGGCATCCTTGCCAGAATCAACTCCGCCTCGCCGGTAATGCTTGGCCCGTGCGATGAATGGCGAAATCTGACGTTGACCGATGGATCAAATCCCAACTTTTACAGATGAAACATGGCAAGCCGGAGATATTCAACCCTGACCAGGGCAGTCAGTTCACCAGCGAGGCCTTCACCGGGGTGCTGATCCGGAACGGGATCGCCATCAGCATGGACGGCAAGGGCTCCTGGCGCGACAACGTGTTCGTCGAACGGATCTGGCGCAGCGTCAAATACGAGGAGGTTTACCTGCGGGCCTACGAGAGCGCCGCCGACGCGCGCGCCTCGATCGGCCGGTATCTGGCGTTTTACAATACGAAGCGGCCACATTCGAGCCTTGACCGGCGGACGCCAAACGAGGTTTACTTCGACCCGGCGCCCCGCGTGGCGGCGGCATGAGTATTTTACCGCCGCATGCTGGACGTAACTCCGGCCGGGCTACGCCCTCCCTGCGTTACGTCCAGCATGCGGCATCCCGCAACATAGAAACCCGGCAGAACGTCAACTTATCATTCGCGCGAATCTGTTCAGACAACCGGAGCCAGCTCGGGTATTTGAGTGCCCGGGTAACATTAGAGTAAGTGAACTAAGCGAACATGACGAAAGCTTCATTTGAAGCCTGCGGCGCACTTGTCTATTCTGAGCGTGTGTATCTCGGCGCGATCTTGCGAAAGTCGAATCGGTTTCGCGGATCGTGCGACAATCGAAAATTGGAGAACTCCCATGAAACCGGGTTTGCCTTTCGCCTTAACCATGCTCGCCCTTGTTGGCTCCGGCATCGTGTTTGCCGCCTCTAACGGCCACGCGGGACAACCCCCGGCCAACGTTCCGGCCGGCACGGAAAAGCACGTTTTCTCGCCCGCCGACCGCGCCGCATTCCTCGACGCGCGGATCGCCGCCCTCCATGCCGGTTTGAAACTGTCGCCGGAGCAGGAGAAGCTCTGGCCCGCCGTCGAGACCGCGGTGCGCACCGCCGCCAAGAGTGCCATGGACAGGCATCAGAAATTCAAGGACGCGCCGGCGCCCGCAAGCCTCGTCGACCGGCTGCGGCGGCGCGGCGAAAACGCGGTGGCGCGGGGCCAAAATCTCGAAGCGATCGCGAGCGCGGCGGCGCCGCTTTACGCTACAATGAGCGAAGACCAGAAACATCGTCTGCCGGTGCTCATGCACGGTCTGAGGCCGCATTTTTTCCATCGCCATTTCGCCATGATGGGCTATGGCCAGGAGCACTGGGGACGGCGCGGCGGTTGGGACGAACCGGCGGGTTTTGCACCAGAGGACGGCGATCATTCCGGGCCAATGGAGCGTTAGGATCTTGAACCCCGGTGCGGTGCGGCCGGGCCTGGGATCGCCATGGCGGAGACCCGCGCGCTTCCCCTCGAGCGGCTAACCTTGCCAAGCGGCGCGGGCGTCGCGCTTTGGCTCGCGGGCCCCGCCGGTCCGGGCGGGGTCCCGGAGCATTTATGGAACACTCTCTCTCGCGGCGAAAAGGACCGGGCGAACCGTTTTCTTCGCGTAGAGGACCGGGCGCTGTTCGCTTTGGCGCGCGGCACGTTGCGGCGCCTGCTGAGCGAGGCAACAGGCAATCCGGCGGACAAGATCGCGTTCGCGGAAGGGCCTTACGGAAAGCCCTGCCTGGCTGGGACTCACGGGCCAAATTTCAATGTTTCCCATTCGGGGTGCTGGGCATTGATCGGATTTTCCGACAGCCGCAATATCGGCGTGGATATCGAATTTATGCGCGCGGCGGGCGGCGAACTGGACTTGGCGCGGTCCTTCTTTTCGGCCGCCGAATACCGCTCTCTCGAAGGCCTTGCGAACGGCAAGCTGCTTTCGTCCTTCTACAAAATCTGGACCTGCAAGGAAGCGGTTCTGAAGGCGCATGGCGCCGGAATCTCCGAGCATCTCAAGGATTTTTCGGTTGAATTGACCATAGATGGATACGTAATCCATCCCGAACCGAACTGCTTTTCGTCCTCGCTCGCCTCGATCGCCGCCCAACCGGTCGCAGTCCCGGAGGGCTATATGGCATGTTGCGCCTTGGCGTGAGCCGCGTGTTATAACGCGCGTCGGCTCGAACACGCGCGCACGAGGCATGCCATGCGAAAACTCTCCCGCCGCCAGACCCTCGCGACCATGCTGGCTGCCGGCGCGGGCATTGCCGCGCCCGCCACGCGTGCCGCTTCCGGCGCTGGTTCCGCCGCCCGCGTGTCGTTTCTTCTGGTCAACGATGTCTACCGGATCGAGGAGAACAAGGACGGGCGCGGCGGCCTGGCGCGTTTCGCGGCTGCCGTGAAGGCGGAGCGTGCCAGGGCGCGCGCCGAAGGCCGCCATCTTGTTTGCGTCCATGCCGGCGATACGCTGTCGCCGAGCCTGTTGTCGAGCTTCGACCAAGGCGCTCATATGATCGATCTCTTCAACGACGTGGGGCTCGATGTCTTCGTTCCCGGCAATCATGAGTTCGATTTTGGCAAGGATGTCTATTTCGAGCGGATAAAGGAGGCCCGTTTCCCGATTCTCGCGGCAAACCTTAAAGGGAGCGATGGCACGCTGCCGCACAATCATCGAGAACGATTGCTGATCGAGGCGGACAGCCTCAAGCTCGCGCTCATCGGCGCCGCCTATGAAGACACAGTGAGCGCCTCGCGCCCCGGCGATCTCGTATTCGGTCCAACGATCCCGGCGGTGCTCGCGGGCGCCAAAAGCGCGCGCGCGGCGGGCGCAGATCTCGTCGTCGCCATCGTGCATGCCGACAAGGCGACCGGCGCCGCCTTGATGAATACGCATACCGTCGATCTCATCCTGTCCGGCCATAATCACGATCTGCATATCGATTTCGACGGCCACACCGCGCTCGTCGAATCCGAGCAGGATGCAAATTATGTCACGGTCGTCGATATCGATGTCGCGAGGACGCGAGACGAAGCAAGCCGCTCGCTTCCATGGTGGCCGGATTTCCGTGTCGTCGACACGGCGAAGATCCATCCCAATCCTTCGATGCTTGCCAAGGTCCGCGATTACCAGGCCGGATTGGCGAAGCGGTTCGATGTCGAGATCGCGACCCTTGCCGCGCCCCTCGACAGCCGCACCGAGGCCGTGCGCTCGGGGGAATCCGCGATTGGCGATCTTATCGCCGACGCGCTCCGCAAGGCGGCAACGGCCGAAGTTGCGATCATTAATGGTGGCGCAATCAGAGGCGACAAATTCTATCCGGCGGGGACCAATCTCACGAAGCGCGACATCCTCGACGAACTTCCTTTCGGCAACAAGACCATGCTGACGGTTGTTCCGGGAAAAGCCATTCTGGCCGCGCTCGAAAACGGGTTTTCTCAGGTGGATCGCTTGTCGGGGCGGTTTCCGCAAGTTTCCGGGCTCTCCATCGTCGCCGATCCGGCGGCGGCGCCAGGCGCACGGGTGAAGACCGTGACGGTCAACGGCGAGGCGCTTGACATAGCCCGCGATTATAAGCTTGCGACCAATGATTTCTTGGCGCGCGGCGCTGACGGCTATGGGATGCTCACGGGCAAGACGCATGTGACCGCCGATTCCGGCACAAGACTCGTCGCCCTCGATGTGATGGATTATGTCGAGGCGGCGAAAATTATCGATACTAAAGTTGAAGGCAGAATCGTGTTTCGTTAGTTGCGCGCTGGCGCCGGCAAATTAGCCAAGCCGTATACTGACCAGATCGGTGCCGGGACTCCCGGCACCGCCAGCGTTGAGCTTGTCACAACGAGCGGCTAGAACCCGCACTGGTTGACCCGGGGACGAGAGCCGATGAACGAAACGAACCCTAGCCCGCAAGAACAAGCGCAGCAACAGGCCGCGATCCTGATGCAGGCGCTTCCGCATATGTTGCGCTACGACGACGCGATCGTCGTCGTCAAATATGGCGGCCATGCCATGGGCGACGACAAGGTCGCGCGGGACTTTGCGCGCGACATGGTTTTGCTCGAGCAATCGGGAGTCAATCCCGTGGTCGTCCATGGCGGCGGGCCGCAGATCGGCGCGATGCTCGGCAAGCTCGGCATTAAGTCGGCGTTCGCGGACGGCCTGCGGATTACCGGCCGGGCCACCATGGAAATTGTCGAGATGGTGCTGGCCGGCTCGATCAACAAGCAGATCGTAGGGTTTATCAATGCCGAGGGCGGGCGGGCGATCGGCCTTTGCGGCAAGGATGGCAACATGGTGATCGCCAGCAAGCTGCCGCGGACGAGCGACGACGTCGATCTCGGCTTCGTTGGCGAACCGGCCAAGGTCGATAAGACCGTGCTAGACCAGGTGCTCGGACGCGAGCTCATCCCCGTCCTCGCGCCGGTCGCGCAAGGCGAGGACGGCGAGACCTATAATGTCAACGCCGATACGTTCGCTGGCGCGATCGCTGGCGCGCTGAAGGCGAAGCGGCTGGTGCTGCTCACCGACGTGCAGGGCGTTCTCGACCGCGACAAGAATTTGATCAAACAGTTGCGCGCCGATGAAATTCATGCCCTCATCGCGGACGGCACGATCACCGGCGGCATGATTCCGAAGGTCGAAACCTGCATCGATGCGCTCGAACACGGCGTCGAAGGCGCCGTCATCCTCGACGGCAAGATGCCGCATGCCGTGCTTGTCGAGCTCTTGACCGATCACGGCGCCGGCACTCTGATTACACGGTGAAAGACACGAAACCCTACTTGAAAGACTCCTCCAATATGCCGGGCACGCTTGCCGGCGCGGCCTTGCCGCTCGCCGATACCCTGTCCCGCATCGATACTTGGGTCTTCGATCTCGACAACACGCTTTATCCGGCCGATTGCGATCTCTGGCCGAAGATCGACCAACGGATCACGCTGTACCTCAGCCATCTCTTTGGGCTTGACGGCATGTCGTCCCGTGCGTTGCAAAAATATTATTATCGGCGCTACGGCACGACCCTGCGCGGCCTGATGGAGGAACATGGCATCGGGCCGAAGGAATTTCTCGATTTCACGCATGACATCGACCGCTCCTCGCTTCTCCCCGATCTTGCTCTCGCAAGCGCGATCACGGCCTTGCCCGGACGCAAGCTCATTTTGACGAACGGATCGCGCGAACATGCCTTGCGGACCGCCGGGGCGCTTGGGCTGGAGGCGATGTTCGAGGATATATTCGATATTGCCGACGCCGATTTCGTGCCTAAGCCGGCGGCGGCGACCTACGAACGGTTCTTCGAAAGGCACACGGTCGATCCGGCGCGGGCGGTTATGTTCGAGGATCTGGCGAAAAATCTCATCATTCCGCATGAACGGGGAATGACGACCGTGCTCGTCGTGCCGAAACCGGGCCAGATGGATCATCGTGACGCCTTCGAGACCGCGCGGGGAGAGGCGACATCCTATATCGATTTCGTGACGAGCGATCTCGCGCGGTTCTTGACGGGCCTCGCCCCGGACACGGCAGACATTTAGTAGCTATCGACATTCGCGGGGAGTGTATCGGAACCTGCCGCGCGCCTCGCGAACTTCCCCATTGCCGGAGACCCATATGGACGGCCTCGAAAAGATTATCGACGCGGCTTTCGAGGATCGCGCCAGAATCGATGCAAGGACGCAAGGCGAGGTCCGCGCGGCGGTCGAGGAGGTTTTGAACCTGCTCGATTGCGGAAAACTCCGCGTCGCGGAAAAAATCGAAGGCGCGTCGGGGCCCGGCTCTTGGAAGGTCAACCAATGGCTGAAGAAAGCCGTGCTTCTATCGTTCCGGCTGAACGACATGGCGGCAATTTCGGGCGGACCCGGCGGCGTGTCCTGGTGGGACAAGGTGCCATCCAAATTCGCGGGCTGGGGAGCGGGCGAACATGCGGCCGCGGGGTTTCGCTCGGTGCCCAATTGCGTGGTGCGGCGTTCGGCCTACATCGCGCCGGGGGTGATCTTGATGCCATCGTTTGTAAATCTCGGCGCCTATGTCGATTGCGGCACGATGGTCGATACCTGGGCGACCGTCGGCTCTTGCGCGCAAATCGGCAAGAAAGTGCATCTTTCCGGCGGGGTTGGTATTGGCGGGGTGCTCGAACCCTTGCAGGCCAATCCGACCATCATCGAGGACGATTGCTTCATCGGCGCCCGTTCGGAAATTGTTGAAGGCGTGATTGTCGGCCAGGGTTCGGTGATCGCGATGGGGACATTCATTTCTGCCTCGACGAAGATCGTCGACCGGACAACCGGCGAGGTCCGCTTGGGCTTTGTGCCGCCCTATTCGGTCGTGGTCTCGGGCAATTTGCCCGGAAAACCCCTGCCGGACGGCACGCCTGGCCCCTCGCTCTATTGCGCCGTCATCGTGAAAACCGTGGATGCCCGGACCCGCGCGAAAACCTCCATCAACGAGCTCTTGAGGGAGTGATGGCGGCGCCGCGCATTGGCTACAACCGCCCGTGGCCGAGGCCATGCCCTATTGGTATGTGGCGGCCCTCGATGCCGCGCTGGGGACGATCGTCGTCTGGAACGTGATGGAACTCGGCTTTTTGGAAGCGCGCAAGCCTTAACCGGCATTTATTCGCCAATGAAACTCGTATTTTCTTGCCGCGAACCGGTTCCCACTTCGCACCAAAATGCTCTAAGACAGGCGGGCAAACCCGCGAGCCCCGCGATCATGACCACGCCGCCCCGTCTCGAGACCCTCGCAGATCTCAGAATCGAGATCGATCGCATCGACGCGGCGCTGCACCGGTTGTTGATGGAGCGCGGCGAAATCATCCACCGGCTGATCGAAGCGAAGGCGCGGCAGGGCGGCGGCTCGGCGTTCCGGCCCGGCCGCGAGGCCGATATGATGCGAAGGCTCGTTTCCCGCCACCAGGGCCTGCTGCCGCTCGACACCGTCGAGGGCATTTGGCGGATCATCATCTCGACTTTTACCTTCGTCCAGTCGAATTACAGCGTCCATGCCGACATTTCCGGCGGCGATGCCGCGATGCGTGATTGCTGCCGGTTCCATTTCGGCTTCACGGTTCCCTATGTGGCGCATCAGGGCGCCGCGCGGGTCATCGAGGCGGTGGCGCGATCATGCGGCGACCTCGGCATGGTGCGGGCGGGAGGGCCGGCCGGTCCTTGGTGGCGCGGGCTCGCCGCGCCGGATGCGCCCAAGATCATTGCCAGGCTGCCTTTCGTCGAGCGCCCGGATCATCCGGCCGGAATGCCCGTGTTCGTCATCGCCCAGCCTCTCGCCGAGGCGGCGGCGCGCGATGTCGTTCTCTACGACGTGACAATCGCCCCTGGGACGAGCGATTTCGCTCCGGGTTTTGGCGCGCGGGGGCTTGAAATTCTTGGCCGATTTAAAGATGGGTCCGGGCTTTCCTTGATGATTGCGACGGAGGCCGGGCTTGACGATTTGCGCGAAACCCTTGTTCGCGGCGCGGCCGGACCACGAATTGCCGAAATCGGCAGCCACGCGGCGCGCTTCGATTTGAGTGAGGTTCAAAACCTGGCGGCGCAATGATTTTGTCCCGGAGTTTGCTTATATGACAAAAATCGCCATGTCCGGGGCCGAGGCAAGGCCGCGCGCGCGCCCAGCTATTTTTGACATCGACCCTTATGTTCCTGGTCAAAGCGCCGCGCCCGGCGCCGCCAACATTTTCAAGCTTTCCGCGAACGAGACGCCGCTCGGGCCATCGCCGCGCGCGCGGGAAGCTTTTCGCGCTTTTGCCGGCCGTCTTCAGGATTATCCGGACGGCGCCGCCACGGCCTTGCGCGAGGCGCTTGGCGCAAAACACGGGCTCGATCCGGCCAGAATCGTCTGCGGCACGGGCTCGGATGAAATCCTTCACCTCCTCGCCGCCGCCTACATCGGTCCGGGCGACGAAGGCGTTTTCACGCGGCATGGTTTTCTCGTCTACAAGATCGCCATTCTCGCGGCGAGCGGGGTTCCGGTCGTCGCGGCGGAAAAGAATCTGACCGCCGATACCGATTGTATCCTCGCCAAGGTTGGCCCAAGGACCAAGATGGTCTTCCTCGCCAATCCCAACAATCCGACCGGCACCTATCTGCGCTTTGCCGAGGTCAAGCGGCTCGCCCAGAACCTGCCCGCCCATGTCCTCCTTGTTCTCGACGCGGCCTATGCCGAATATGTGAACCGCCCCGATTATTCCTCCGGCCTGGAGCTTGTCTCGAAGAGCGAAAATGTCGTGATGACGCGCACTTTCTCGAAGATTTACGGTCTTGCCGGGATCAGGCTCGGCTGGTGTTATGCGCCGCCCGATGTGTGCGACGCGATCAATCGCATTCGCGGGCCGTTCAACACCAATGGCGCGGCCATCGCGGCCGGGGTCGCGGCGCTGGACGACAGCGGCCATATCGGCAGGGCGGCCGCCCATAACGAGACTTGGCTTCCGTGGTTGAACCGGGAAATTTCCGCGCTCGGGATCAAGGTCACGCCAAGCGTTTGCAACTTCTTGCTTTTGCATTTCGACGGCGAGACGCAAGCGCGGGCAGCGGACCGCTTCCTCTTGGACCGGGGGTTGATCCTGCGCGCTGTCGGCGCCTACGGGCTGCCGCATTGCCTGCGGCTCACGGTCGGCACCGGGGAAGCGAATCGTCTCGTTGTCGAGGCCCTCAGGGACTTCGTCAAGCTTGAAAGCCCCGCGCGTGCCTGACGGTCTCGGGGGTCCCTTGAGCGAGCCTCTGTTCCAACGCCTGGCGCTCATCGGCATGGGCCTGATCGGCTCGTCCCTGGCGCGGGTCTGCCGCCGCAAGGGGCTTTCGCGCGAGATCGTTGCCACGGACTCATCAAGCGCCGTTCGCGCAAGAGTGACCGAGCTCGCGCTCGCCGATCACATCGTGGAGACGGCGGCTGCCGCGGTCGCGGCGGCCGATCTCGTCATTCTCTGCGCTCCCGTGGGCGTCATGGGCGCGATCGCACGGGAAATCGGGCCGCGCCTTTTGCCCGGCGCGATCGTGTCCGATGTCGGGTCGGTCAAGGCCTCGATCATCAGGGCGGTCGCGCCGCATCTGCCCGCCCTGGTCCATTTCGTCCCGTCGCATCCCGTGGCCGGGACCGAGCAATCTGGCCCGGAGGCAGGATTTGCGACGCTTTTTTTCAATCGCTGGACCATATTGACGCCGCCGGAGGGGACCAACCCCAAGGCCGTGGCAAAGCTCGCCTCGTTCTGGACCGGCGCGGGCGCATATGTCGAAATCATGCAGCCCGACCATCACGATCTGGTGCTCGCGATCACCAGCCATGTGCCGCATCTCATCGCATACAATATCGTTGGCACCGCCGCCGATCTCGAGGAAGTGACGCAGTCCGAAGTCATAAAATTTTCCGCCGGGGGGTTTCGCGACTTCACCCGGATCGCCGCCTCCGACCCGACGATGTGGCGCGATATTTTCCTCAACAACAAGGAGGCGGTGCTCGAAATGCTCGGCCGTTTCAACGAGGATCTCAGCGCGCTTCAGCGCATGATCCGCAATGGCGACGCCGAAGGGCTGTTCGATCTCTTCACAAGAACCCGGTCGATCCGGCGCGGCATTATCGAGCAAGGCCAGGAAACCGCTGCTCCGGATTTCGGCCGCCGGGCGGGCGAGACTTGACGCATTCCCTCGCCCGGAGCCGCGGTCGCTGGTCAATAGAGCGGCGGAATTTGAATTCGCGTGCGTACCGGGCCGATCGAAAGAAAGCCTCCCGAAAAGGTCAACGGCAGCTTCATGCGCCCCGCGCCGCCGCCTTGGCCGCCGCCGAGCAGCCCGGACAGAACCTGGCCGGCGGTGATCAGCGCCGGATCGACGCCCAATTGGCGAAAGGCCTTGTCAAGCCCGGCGAAACTGGCGTCGAGTTTGCCGTTCAAACGGTGCTGGCCGTCGAGATCGAGGCCGCCCTTGGCATCGAAAATGATATGACCGCTCGTCAGCCACGCGGTCGTGATATCGACATGTCCGTTCGCCGAGCGCCAATTTTCAAGAAAATCTTGGAGCGTTTCCGCGCCGCGTAAATCGACTTGCGATATTGTTCCTCCGACCTGCGCGTCAATGGGAAGTTGCGTGGCCAAGAGACTGCCGAGCGCCGGAATCGAGCCCTGGTTGATGGAAACCGTGAAATCATAGGCATGGTCGTCCCGGTCCTGCATCAGGACGAAATCGCCGCTGACATCGCCGAACGCTCCTTCCACCGGGCCAATCCCTCCTATTTTTCCTTGCAGCCGAACGTGTTTACCGCTGAGAGATAGACGATCGAGCGCGCCGGGCCGGCCTTCGAGATCGAGGAAAAGCTCTCCCCATTGCATCGTAATATCGAATGTGCCGTCGCTGGTTTTCGCGGCAAACGGCGAGTCCATTTCCGCATGCAAATTATCGGTCCGCAGAAGCGGCGAAGTGGCGCGGAAACCCCGCACGGCCCCCGTCATTTTCTTGCCAAGGATTTCGCCTTGGAAGAGCAGGTTGGCACAGGAAATCTCAACGGAAAACGGAAAGCCGCCGGTTTTCTGGGTGGGGCAAGACCACGTGCGGCCGAGGCGCGCCTCATGCGCCGTCCAGGCCGTCAGGGCGGCCGCGGTCTCGTGCGACTTGACATACCAGAATACCGGCCAGCCGATCACCCCGGCCATGACAACGGCAGCGGGCGGCAGCAACCAGGAATAGGCGTTTCGGCGCTGCGTTGTCTTGGGGCCGTTGGGCTGCATAAGGTGTTTTCTCCCTTGGTTTAGATCAACCGATTGGTTTCTTATTATTGTACGCCGCTTCTCGAAGTTTCCCAGCCGCGCGGCCGCGCCGGAGCCAAAATACGAAAAGTTTTGTAGTCCTTGGCGCTTTTATCCGTGTTGACGATCCCGAGTGGCGCATGATTTGCCGGGGAATGAATAGCGGTCTCCGGTTAAAGCGAGTGCCCATGCGCCGCGGCGTCGTCGCCACCTTGGAAGCGATGAAAATCGAGACCGTGTTTTACGCGCCGCGTGACGGAAGAATCACCGAAATTCGGTGATTCGCGATCTGGGTCGTCGTGCAGCACCGGACGGGGCGCCGTCACCGGCCTTTGTGTATTCCGGCATCTGGCGGTCGCCGATCGAGTTGCCGGAGGCGGCCTTCGGCGTTGCCCGCAAAGTTGCCGTTCAGCGGCAGCTTGGGCTCGTTGGTCACTCGCAAATTTGAGTTGACCAGGATTCAGCCATAATCAGCATGTTACGCTGATTCCAACGAGGCTGTTCATGGCGAACTTACCCTGTGAAGCCGTCCGGACTATGGCCCGGTGCGCCGCGAATACCGCCTGGCGGCCAGAGAGCGGCCCGGCCGACCGGCGCGATTGGCGGGAATATAGGATATACCTTGGCGGGACTTGGAGGAGATCCGGTAAGGCCCCTGCCGGCCATGGGCCAACGGTTTGGCGCCGTTTCCACCGGGCTGGTCTCTCGACACGACCGCGACCTGATCGTGCGCCTGTGCGCCAGCGTCTGGTTTCTCGTCCTGAGCGCGACATCCTTCAGGATCGTCAACGGTCTGCTTGAGGACATCGCGGCCGGCCGGGCCGGTCCGGGTGCCTGGCCGGCGCTGCTCTCGCAAGGGTGCATCGTCCTCTTCTACTCGATCATCTGCTGTATCGTGCTGCTACGGCCAGAGCCGATCAGCCGGGCCGAGGGGCTCGGGCCGACTCTGCTGACGATGGCCGGTACCTATGCCGCGTGGTTGATTCCCCTGCTGCCGCGCGGCCCGGAACTGCCGGCGCTCTATGCCGCATCGGCGGCGATCGTCCTCATCGCCGAGGTGCTGATGGTCTACACGCTCCTATCCTTGGGCCGGTCGTTCAGCCTGATCCCCCAGGCGCGCAAGCTCGTCACCAGCGGCCCTTACGCCATCGTCCGGCATCCGCTCTACCTGGTCGAGGAGGCCGCGGTTGCCGGCGTGCTGTTGCAATACGCCTGGTTCGCGGCGCTGCCGTTCCTGGTAGCGCATGTGACCGTGCAGATCAGGCGGATGCAGATCGAAGAAAAGGTCCTGCAAAAGGCTTTTCCGGAATACGCCACATACGTGCGGCATACGCCGCGCCTTATTCCCGGCGTGTGGTGATACCCTGTTCTTCTTGGCGAATCAGGGCCGCGAGTTCTTTCCGGGGAAATTCACCGGCATCGACCGGATGACGGCCACAGGCGGCGGCCAAGATATTTCTGGGACAGGGTTGCGAAGTCCTGTCGAAGTAATCTTCGCCCCATGTCAGAAACCGGTAGTGTTCCAGTTTAAATTTCAGCAATGGGTGGATCGCGGATATTCGATCAAGCCGCAAGAATGTCGCCAGTGCGCCACAAGCAGACCTCCATCCAGCCAAGCAGGTCATGCAGTGATCCGGAAGAGCCGGTTCGTGAAACGCACCTCACCCGCTGCACGAATTCGAGCATGAGGTGTTGCCGTTTTCGTATCATCCGCCTGAAGTAACAGGCCCCGCGCTTCCCCCCAACCAAGGCGCTTGGGTCATGCCTTCGCGCAGCTGGTGTGCGCGTATAGATGGGTTGGGCGCGCGCGGCCCGATCGCCCTTTCGCGGCGTGTTGTATATTTCCCGCTGCCTCGCAGCATAACCGCGTAGTTCGCGTAGGCGGCCGATCGGCGCAAGGTCTCCGGACTGGCGCTTCCTTCACGTTCTGAATCGTGCCATTATCCTAGCCTGGATATCTTGCACGGGAGGAGACCATGGTAGACTTGGTCATTTGGCTCATCGTTGGCGCGGCCGCTGGCTGGATCGCGGGTATTGTCGTTAAGGGCGCCGGATTCGGGCCGCTCGGCAATATCATCGTCGGAATCTTGGGATCAATTGTCGCTGGCTTCATCTTCCCATTACTTGGCATTGCTTTTCTACCGGGGTTGATAGGGGACGTCGTCTATGCCGCGATAGGGGCCATCATACTACTTCTTGTCGTATTCCGGTTCAAGCGAGCTTGAAGGCACCGCAGCGCGTTGGGCGTGAAGTTTTTTCTTCACACGTCATGCGGAAGTCGCCGCTCCGTTGCCAACCGATGTCGATGCACACCGCGATTGGTGAAAGGAGACAATTTGCCGAAACGGGAAAAGGACAGTCAGTTCGCGACTTGCGCGGGTTTCCCCAGTTTGGCCAAAAAGCAGAGAGCGAGCGTCTGTGACCCTGGCGTCGATGAAGCCATACGCCGCCGGTTCCACCTGATCCCATTTGCCGTCACAATCCCAGAAGCGGACCGCGAGATGGACCTCCAAGCCCAGCCAAAAGGACGCTCCGCCTAAACACGCAAACGGAAAGTCGGCACAAGCGCGCGATGAAATGACGCCTGCGGTTTACTCGTTTTCGTTCTTCCAGCCCTGACCGGCATTTACTTCGTGATCGCGGAACGCCGCCCTTTCCCAATGGGCTCGAGTCGGTCACCCATTTCTACGAGTTGATCTTGAGAACAACACGGAAGCGCGCCTTGCCGCTCATCATCCGGTCATAGGCCGCCTGGGCTTCCTCGAGCGGAAAAATCTCGTTCATCGAGGCGATGCCGTTGCGCTGACTGAACAGAAGCGTGTCTTCCGAGTCGCCCGCAGTGCCCCCATACCAGCCCCGCACCGAACCGCGTTTCCCGAGGAGGTCCAGCGAATTGACGGTCAGAGCGCCGACAGCGCCGACGACCATCATGGTTCCATTGACGCCGAGGCCGCCAGAGATCGCTTGCATCGCTCCGGCGCTTGTGACGGTGGCGATGATGGCCTTGGCTCCGCCCATGGCCTGCAGCGCTTGGGCCGGATCGCCCTCTTCGCTGTCGAGGTAATCGTGGGCGCCCAGGGACCGCGCCAGGGCTTCCTTGTCGCGCCCCCGATTTACCGCCACGGTCCGGAATCCCTGCCGGGCGGCGAATTGGATGCCCAGGTGGCCGAGTCCGCCGACCCCATGGATCGCCACCAGATCGCCAGGCTTCGCGCCGCAGTTCCGCAGGGCGTTGAAGGTGGTGATGCCGGCGCAGAGGAGAGGCGCGGACTCGACAGCGTCCAGGGCCTCCGGTACATGCGCCAAAGCCGACGCGAGCGCCAGCATGTGGGTGGCGTAGCCGCCGTCGCGGGTGATGCCGGTGGCGCCGTGAATATTTTCGCAGGCGAAGGCGTCGCCCCGCAGGCAATGGCCACAGTAGCCGCACGAACCGCCGAACCAGCCCACCCCGGCCCGCGCGCCCACTTCCCAACCTTCCACGTCCGGACCCAGGGCGTCGATCACGCCGATCACTTCATGGCCGGGAATGCGCGGATAGCTAAGCCCCGGCATGTGACCTTCGACGATGAAGGAGTCACTATGGCAGACCCCGCAGGCGTGTACGCGGATGCGGACCTCGTGACGGCCGGGCTCGGGCAGGTCGCGCTCCTCCATGCGAAAGCGCGCGCCAGGTTCCGGAACGATCATTGCGCGCATCTTCAACATGGCCGGGTCCGCTGTGGGTAGGACCGGTTATATAGGACCAGTTACATAGGTGTCGAGGGCGTGCAGACCTATAACGACCGACCGCCCAATGTAGCCTATGGGCCGGAAGCGGAAATTCACCGAGACATTACCGGCAAACCCATATCGAAGGAGCTGATACTTGGCAGATCTATCGCCCGCGGAATGGACGGCGATCTGGCTGTCGTTGAGAATCGCCGTCGCCGCGACAATCGCCAGCCTTCCGTTCGGCATTTTTGTCGCTTATGCGCTCGCGCGCTGGCGTTTCCCCGGCAAGATCATCCTGAACGCCGCCGTCCATTTGCCCTTGGTGATGCCTCCGGTCGTCACCGGCTTCCTCCTGCTCGTTCTGTTCGGCCGGAAAGGCGTTTTTGGCGCCGTTCTCGCCGACATCGGAATCGTTTTGTCGTTTCGCTGGACCGGCGCGGCGGTGGCTTGCGCGGTCATGGGATTTCCGCTCATGGTCCGCGCGATGCGGCTTTCCTTCGAGGCCATCGACCGGCGTTTGGAACAGGCCGCAGGGACTCTCGGCGCAAATCGCATGTGGACGTTTTTTCTCGTCAGTCTGCCGCTCGCGCTGCCCGGCATCATTGCCGGGGCTATTCTTGGCTTTGCCAGGGCGCTCGGGGAGTTCGGCGCGACGATCACCTTCGTTGCAAATATTCCGGGCGAGACCCAGACAATCGCATCCGCGATCTATAGCTACACGCAAGTTCCCGGCGGCGACGCAAACGCCATGCGGTTGACCATTGTGTCGATCGCGATCTCTTTTGCTGCGCTGGTTGCCTCGGAAATCGTCCAGCGGCGGGCCGGGAAAATTCTGGCAAACCTCGAATGATCGAGCTCGATGTCGCGCTCAAGATCAAAAGCTTCGGCCTCGACGTGGCTTTCGAGAACGGCGATGGCATTACCGCGCTGTTTGGCCCTTCCGGTTCAGGCAAATCGCTGACGCTCGATCTTATCGCGGGGTTGATGTGCCCAGACAGCGGCACAATCAAGCTCGACGGCCGTGTTCTCGTCGATAGGAAACGCGGCGTTTTTGTCGCCCCGCACCGGCGCCGCATCGGCGTTGTGTTTCAGGATTTGCACCTCTTTCCGCATTTGAGCGTGCGGCGGAATTTGCGGTTTGGACGCTGGTTCGCGCCGCGCGGCGAACGGGCGGTGGATTTCGATACGGTGGTGGAGACATTGGCGATCGGCAAGCTCCTGTCGCGCCATCCGGCAAGATTGTCGGGCGGCGAAAGACAGCGGGTGGCAATAGGGCGCGCGCTTCTTTGCGGCCCAAAACTTCTTCTGTTCGACGAGCCTCTCGCCGCGCTTGACATGGAGCGCAAGCTCGAAATTCTGCCGCTTATCGAACGGTTGCGCGACGAATTCGCCGTGCCGATCGTCTACGTTTCCCATGCGATCGAGGAAGTCGCGCGGCTTGCGAATAAAATCGTTGTTCTCGATGCGGGCCGGGTCAGGGCAATCGGTGGTCCCGGCGAGGTTTTTGGCGCGCTCGGCGGCGGCAGCGCCTGGTCCCGGTTTGACCGTATCTCCGTTCTGATCATGAAAGTTTGCGGCGAGAATGCCGCCTATGGCCTCACCGAGCTGAATCATCCGGCGGGCACGGTTTGGCTCGCCGGTCCGGCCGGGCCTTTGGGAGGGCAGGTCCGGATTATCGTTAAAGCGACCGACGTCGTGCTTGCCGCCCGCCCGCCGCACGATCTCAGCGTGCGCAGTTCTCTCCGTGGACGAATCGGGTCAATCGAAACAAACGGTCCGTTGGCCGCCGTCGAGATCGTGCTCGAAGGGGAGGGGCGTCTTTATGCCGTGACCACGCGCCACGCGCTCGACGAACTCGGTCTCGATCGCGGGGCGCGGCTGTTTGCTTTGATCAAGACCAGCGCGCTCGACGAGCGGCAGGTCGCTGCAATGCCGCGTGAAACCTAGAACGGAATCAGGGCGACTGTCGATAGCCGCCGTTGGCCGGACGGCCGAGCCGCTCATCGACGGGCGCCCGGAGCGCGCCGGAAAAAAGGCGGCATCGCCCGTGGCTAACCCCGCCGGCGCGTCGTTGGCGGTCCGGCGGATCGCCCGCAAGGGATGACCACGCAGGGGCGGAATAACCGCCTGAAGATTTCCGCCGATCCCCGCGATTGTGGCGCCCCTCATTAAAAATTGGACATCGTATGACACATCGGTTACGGCTTGGCTGACTGCGGTGTCGCTGTTCAGAATTGGTCTTGTTTTCGACAGGATTGAGGGACGGTGGACGTTCCAAACCAAGGCCAACATGGTTTTAGGGAGAATGCGGAACTGGCGCTTCGCGGCGGGTCCGCCACTGAAGAGCACTCATGGATCGGGGCGGCTGAAGCGGTGGTATCCAAACACGGACGAGTAGATGCGGCACTCTTCCGGTGAGTTTAACCAAGTACGAAGAGAAAGAATATTATGGAAACGTCAAGATTGTACTTTCTATCCGTTCCGGTATTGATCGCAGTGGCGATGCTATCCGGGTGCGGTCGTGGTTCCGGTCAACCCACCAATATTTCATATCGCCAAGTCGGCATATGCAAAGGGTTTGAAGCGGCATCCGGTCCAGTAACATCGAGGGCTGACGAAGGCTTTGCCGTCTTCAAAATCGAAACCGTGGACAATACAAAGTCCAACAAAGCTTTCGCTTTCGATCCGAAGCTTCTTTATGTTGACCAATCCACGCCGGAGCAACACGCCAAGCAGTTGTGGGAATGGGACCGCCGCTACGCGTCCACGGATTCGAGAATCCCGCAAAGCCTGGGCATTTCGTTGGCCCCCGAAACAACAATTCCGGCGGGCGGCAAGCTCGACGTAAATGGTTTTCTTGTCATCCCGCTGGGCATAAACAACCCATCGCACGGACCGGAGGAAAATAAGTTTGCTTTCCAGCTTTTGCATGACTCTGGGACCTCCGAGAACACCGCGAGTGGCCAGATTCGCATCTCGGAAGGAATTGTCTTCACCAAAACAAATGCAGCCGATACCAAATGGACCGTGGTGGACAATTGTAAGGAGCTAGCCCTCAAATAGCGGCCGCGGGCGGTCCCTTTTTGCCGGCCGGCGAAACGACAGGCGGCTAGAACGCCCGGACAAAGATCGCTTTGTTCCGGTGGGACATGTGAGCCTCCAGCGGCGTCGAATGCCGGCTCCGCGAACATCACGCTCCCGAAGGTACAGATCCGCGCGGCGCCGGAGGTCCACTGGCTGTCATTCTCCCAGGTGCGAGCTTCGCTCGGGGCATCGATCCATGCGCATGCGCGCCGCGATCGCCATCTTGGGGGTGCCCGTTACCCTCATCGCATCCGTGATCTGGCCGGCGACGATCACCTCGCGGGTTCCCATCAGGCCTTCCTTCGAAGCCTGAAAGGCCAAGCCTTGCCCTTTGCGCGGGATAGTGGCTCGCCTTCGGAACATCCCGGATAATCCTTCCGCCCCCGCGGCCGCCGTGCTAGAGCGTTTTTCGCGTGGCCCCCGGCCCGGTCTCTCTCCCCTGTCGCCCCAAGATTCTCATGCAAACACGCATCGGCCGCCGCTTCGAAGAGCTTGCGCGTCAAAACCGCGCCGCGCTCGTGACTTTCGTGATGGCGGGCGACCCCGATCTTGCGACGTGCCTTGCTATTCTGAAAGCCCTTCCCAAGGCGGGCGCCGATGTGATCGAGCTTGGCATGCCCTTCACCGACCCGATGGCGGACGGCCCGGCAATCCAAGCGGCGGGACTGCGCGCGCTCGGCGCAGGAACGACTCTCGCCAAAACGCTGGCGCTCGCCGCCGATTTCCGCGACAGCGATGTCACGACGCCGGTGGTGCTCATGGGCTATTACAACCCGGTCTATGTGTATGGCGTCGAAGCTTTCCTGCGCGACGCGAAGGCCGCCGGAGTGGACGGTTTGATCGTCGTCGATCTGCCGCCGGAAGAGGACGCGGAGCTCTGCCTGCCCGCGCTTGCGGCGGGGCTGAATTTCGTCCGCCTCGCGACGCCGACGACGGACGATGCGCGGCTGCCGGCCGTCCTCGCCCATACCTCGGGCTTTGTCTATTATGTCTCGATCACCGGAATTACCGGGGCGTCCGCGCCAGAGCTTGCCAAGGTCGCCTCGGCGGTAGGGCGCATCAAGGCGCATACGAGCTTGCCGGTCGCGGTCGGCTTCGGGGTGAAAAATGCCGCAAGCGCCGCCGCGATCGCCGCGCACGCCGATGGGGTGGTGGTCGGCTCGGCGATCGTCGAAGTTTTGCGGGCCTCGCTCGATAGGAATGGCAAGGCGACCGGGAAAAGCGTAGAAGCGGTCGCCGGTTTGGTCGCAGGCATCGCCAAGGGCGTGCGGACGGCGGCGCCCGCCGCGGTCTGAAGCACCCGCGACAAGTCCCGCGAGAACCAACGCCGCCGCCAAACTGGATCGCCCGGAATTGGATTGCCTATGAACTGGATCTCCAATGTCGTCCCGCCCAGGGTCAGGTCTCTGCTGCGCCGCGAGACCCCCGAAAACCTTTGGGTCAAATGCCCTGAGTCCGGCGAACTCGTTTTTCACAAGGATCTCGAAGCGAACTTCTTCGTCGTGCCGGGCTCCGGCTATCACATGCGCCTTGCCCCCAAGGCACGGTTGGACAATCTTTTCGACGACGGGGCGTATGAAGAGATCGCGACGCCGGACGTGCCGTTGGACCCGCTGAAATTCCGTGATGTCAAGCGCTACACGGACCGGCTCAAGGAATATCGCCTGAAAACCGGCGCATCCGACGCGGTGAAGCTCGCCTTCGGCAAATTGCAGGGCATCGCCATTGTCGCCGCGGTGCAGGATTTCGATTTTCTCGGCGGCTCGCTCGGCATGGCGGCGGGCGAGGCCATCGTGACGGGCATGACGGCGGCGGTCGAGCACCGCACGCCATTCATCATCTTCACGGCCTCGGGCGGCGCGCGGATGCAGGAAGGCATCTTCTCGCTGATGCAAATGCCGCGCACGACGATCGCCGTGCAGCGTCTGCGCGACGCCAAGCTTCCCTATATCGTCGTCTTGACCAATCCGACGACGGGCGGCGTCACGGCCTCCTATGCCATGCTCGGCGATATCCACATCGCCGAACCCGGCGCGGTCATCGGTTTTGCCGGCGCCCGGGTGATCGAACAAACGATTCACGAACGCCTGCCGGAAGGTTTTCAGCGCGCCGAATATCTCGAAGCGCATGGCATGATCGACATGGTGGTAAAAAGGCAGGACATGCGCGCGACGCTCGCCCGCCTTTGCGCGCTGTTGACGCGGACCCCGCCCATCGAGCACGCCGCCGCCTGAGGACCGCGAAGCAACGCCATCATGGATTCGCTGGACGCGCTCCTCTCCCACCTTTTCACGCTGCATCGCAAGACAATCGAACTGTCGCTCGGCCGGATCGAGCGGCTGCTTGCCGCGCTCGGGTCGCCGGAGAAGCGTCTGCCGCCGATCATTCATGTTGCCGGAACCAATGGTAAAGGTTCTACCATCGCTTTCATGCGCGCCATTCTCGAAGCGGCCGGAAAGCGCGTCCACGTCTATACCTCGCCGCATTTGGTACGTTTTCACGAGCGCATCAGGCTTGGCGCGGAAGGCGGCGGAAGCCTCGTCGGCGACGGCGCGCTGTTTGCCGCCTTGACCGCGTGCGATAAGGCCAACAAAGGCCAGCCCGTCACCTTCTTTGAAGTCACCACCGCGGCGGCATTCAAGCTTTTCAGCGAGCATCTTGCCGATTATCTGCTGCTGGAAGTTGGTCTCGGCGGAAGATTCGATGCGACAAACGTCATCGCGCGTCCGCGGGCCACGGTCATCGCGCCGGTGTCGATCGATCATCCCGAGTTCCTTGGCGCGACGGTCGATAAAATCGCTTACGAGAAGGCCGGAATCTTCAAACCCGGCACCCCCGCGATTGTGAGTAACCAGCAAGACGCCGCTCTCTCGGTGCTCGAGCGGGAAGCCGGCCGCGTAGGCGCGCCGCTGATTGCGGCGGGCCAGAATTACGACGCACGGGAGGAACATGGCCGCCTTGTTTTCGAGGACGAACGCGGCCTTCTCGACCTGCCGTTGCCGCGTCTCGTTGGCCGCCATCAGCATCAAAATGCCGCGACCGCGATCGCCACGCTGCGCGCCGTCGAGCCAGGCCTCGCGCCCGCCGCCTTCGAAGCGGGCGTGGCGCGCGCCGAATGGCCGGCCCGCTTGCAAAACCTCGCCAAGGGCCGGGTGGCGGCGCTTGCCCCGGCCGGCGCGGAGATCTGGCTCGACGGCGGCCATAACGAGGACGCCGGGCGCGCGCTCGCGCAAGCGATGGCGGAGTTCGAGGACAAGACGCAAAGGCCGCTCGTCATCGTCTGCGGCTCGCTCGCATCCAAGGACACCGGCGGGTTTCTCCGGCCTTTCAAGGGACTCGCCCAGGAAGTTCTCGCCGTTCCCGTGAACGCGGACCAATATGCCAAGCCCGCCGCCGACGTCGCCGCGGCCGCCAATGCCAATGGACTCCACGCGGCGGCCTGCGAAAGCGTCAAGTCGGCGCTTTTATTTCTCGCCGCGCGGGAATGGCACGTCGCGCCGCGCATCCTGATCGCGGGCAGTCTTTATCTCGCCGGCGAGGTGCTGGCGCTCAACGGCACGCCGCCGGAATAGGCGTGTCAACGCCTTATGCGTGCTCCCCCGGATGAGGGCGAGGCTCTTGAGACAGGCTCCTAGCCGCGCCGGGCTAAGGTTTCGTAACCGGGGCTCCCCCTCTAAAGCTTAAAGCATAACCCCATTTCTCATCAGGAGAATACAATAGCTCCCATGACAACCGGGCACGTCTCTCCAGAATCCATTGTTCTAAAATGTAATTGCTCGCCTCCCGGCTACGGCGCGGTGGCGAGAAGCTTTCCGGCCAGGCTGAGGCGGATGGCTTCGCGTGCGGCGATGGCGCGGCGGCGGAGGCTTCGATGACGGATCGGATGTCGGCGTAAAGGCGGGCGCCCCACTCGGTGCGAAAGCCGTTGGTGTGGTCTTGCGGAAGGCGACGCAGGGGCGCAACGCCCGCTCGGAACCGTTGATTGTCGCCGGAATGGCCCGGTTGGCGACGAAGACGAACATGTGGCGGCGGATTTTCTTGATCACGCGCTGGAGTTTGACTCCCGCCTTATGGGTTGGCGCGCGGCGCATGAGCTCGTCGAGGCGGGCTTCGAGGCGCGCGGCATGGATTTTGCGCGTCACGTCCGCGAGCTTGTCTCGCCGTCGGCCAATCCGGCAGGCTCGACCAAGCAGATGGTGCAGACCGGGTGCGAAAATGCCGTCTCCGGCGTCGATGGCATATTGCCCGTCGCGAATGAGATGAGCGAGGCAGACCTGATTGTCTTTTTTCGCCCGGCCCATCTGGCCGCCATAGCGGTCCGAGACCCAGAAATCGGGGCGGAACGCGCCGGGGAAACCCTTGACCACGGATTTGCCGCGCGACGGCGCGATCACGAAAGAGAGTCTCGCCCGCATGGGTAAACGACTCCGCCGTGGCCGCCCCGCGCTAAAGATCCGCAGCTTATCTCAGTCCAACCTACTCCTTGCAACCGGCAACCTCATTCCGTCACGGCCCGCATGTCGGCTTGCTGGGCAAGCCAGCGCTCCGCCTCGATCGCCGCCATGCAGCCGAGACCCGCGGCGGTCACCGCCTGGCGGTAGATATCGTCGGCGACATCGCCCGCCGCGAATACGCCGGGCACGCTCGTCGCGGTCGAGAAAGGCGCTGTCTCGATGTAGCCATTCGGCTTGATCGCGAGCTGGCCCTTGAAGAGACCGGAAGCGGGCTCGTGTCCGATCGCAACGAAGAGGCCATCGGCCTCAAGCTCGCGCAAGCTTCCCGTTTTGACATTCCTCAAACGAATATGGCTCACGCCCGGAGGATTGTCCGTGCCGAGGATTTCGTCGACAACATGATCGAAGATCAGTTCGACATTCGGCCTCTTGAACAGCCGTTCCTGCAGGATGCGATCGGCGCGAAATAGTTTGCGCCGGTGCACGAGCGTGACCTTGCTTGCGATGTGGCTCAGATACAAAGCTTCCTCGATCGCCGTATTGCCTCCGCCGATGACGACGACCGGCTTGGCGCGAAAAAAAAATCCATCGCAGGTCGCGCAGGCCGACACGCCATAACCTTTAAACTTGGTTTCCGAAGGGATGCCGAGCCATCTCGCCTTGGCGCCGGTCGCAATGACCAGAGTGTCGCAAGTGTATCCGGCGCCGCTGTCGCCCTGGAGCCGGAACGGGCGCCGGCCAAGCTCGACTTCGACGATATGATCCGCGACCATGCGCGCGCCCACATGTTCGGCCTGCGCCTTCATCTGGTCCATGAGCCAAGGGCCCTGGACCGGCCCGGCAAAGCCTGGATAATTCTCGACGTCGGTGGTGACCGTCAGCTGGCCGCCCGGCTCGAAGCCAGAGATCAGAACCGGCTCCAGCATGGCGCGCGCGGCGTAGATCGCTGCGGTGTAGCCGGCGGGTCCCGATCCAACGATGATGATTTTGACATGCGAAAGGTCCGCGGACCCGGGAGTTGCCGACATGAAACGCCTTGTGCGATGGCAAGCGCGACACCCCGCTTGCCCCTGCCCGATCCTTGGAAAACACTGCTTATTAAAATATAAGATCAGCTTGCTTGACCGCAACCTTTCGCCCGTTGCGCTGCGCGGGTTTGCAAAGCGCCAGCGCCGGGACCGCGCAACGCGTCATTTTGGTTTCGTCGAGTCCCGGCCGCGAGGCGCAGCGGATTCCTTGGCTTAGCCGTGATGTTGGCGGCGTCTCGGCGGCCCGGCCGCGACCGGCTGCAAGGTTAGGGCGCCGATGCCGGCGGACAAATTGATGCCTGTCGTTGTGCCGGAAAGCGGCTGCAGGCTTATCGCATCGCCGTAGCCGCCGACGAGCGTATTGGCGCTGCCGCCGGCACCTAGCGCGATGCCAACGCCCGGGCCGGCGTAATCGCCGGCGAGCACATAGCGGCGGCCGGGAGGCCCCTCGGTGAAAACGCCCCAGGCGAACTCGCCGGGACCGGTCGCCCCAACGTCGACGCCGATTCGGTTGATCGTTCCGGCATAATATTCAGGCCGGCCACGCGCCGGATGAAACACGCAGGAAAGGGTTTTGCTCGAT
Organism: uncultured Alphaproteobacteria bacterium; assembly: GCA_963706215.1. Lineage (GTDB taxonomy): Bacteria > Pseudomonadota > Alphaproteobacteria > Rhizobiales > Beijerinckiaceae > Methylocapsa. Next base: position 4,209,941 of record OY970154.1, read on the forward strand.
CCGATGATAAAGCCGATCCCAGGGGCGACATTGCATTTGAGCACGCCGGAGGGTACTTGTGCGGCGCGTGGCGCGGTCGCGGTCAAGCCAGCAAGCGCGGCGCCGAGGAGCGCCACGCGCACCGGCGGGGAAAACGAAAAATTCATGAAGATTTACTCCTTGATGAGAGAACTTAATCCCTGCCAGAAGCTGCGGCGCGGCGGCTGAAAAGGGGTACTGGCTTATACTCCCGGCGGTCAGCTCCAGAACAGCTAAATCCCGAATGGATGGTAGCATGACTTTTCTGTTTCGCCAGTTTTCTTCCTTTGTCGTGGTTGGCTTCATCGCCACTGGCGTCCATTATGCGCTTTTGATCGGGCTGGTCGAGATAGCGGGGATTTCGGCGGTGGCGGCCGCTTTGATCGGCTATGGGGCGGGCGGCACGGTTTCCTATGGCCTAAACCGCCGCCATACTTTTCGAACAAAGCTGCCGCACGAGGCGGCCGTGTCCCGCTTCACGCTAGTGGCCGCCGTGGGCTTCGGGCTCACCTATATTTTTATGTCTCTTTTTGTCCGCGCCGCGGGCATTCCTTATCTGCCGGCACAAGTGGCGACAACCGGGATCGTCATGCTCTGGAGCTTCGCCGCTCACCGGTCATGGACCTTCCCTGCCGACCGGGACGCGCGAGGATTGGCGGCTCCCGCGGAAAGACGCTCAAGGCCACCGCGCGAGGGGCGGTAGCGACGACAAAACCGCCTCGACGTTGCCGCCGGTTTTCAAGCCGAAAATCGTCCCGCGATCGTAGATCAGGTTGAATTCGGCGTAGCGGCCGCGCCGGATCAGTTGCTCCTCGCGATCGGCCTTGGTCCAGGAAAGCGCGAAATTGCGGCGCACGAGTTCGGGATAGACGGCAAGAAAACCCGTGCCCACGGCTCGGGTGAACGCGAAGTTTTCGGCGAACGCGGTTTCGTCGCCGCTAGGGCAATCGAGATAATCGTAAAAAATACCCCCCGTCCCGCGCGGCTCGTTGCGGTGCTTCAGATAAAAATAATCGTCGCACCATCGCTTGAATTTCGCGTGATCGGCAACTTTGCCGTGGCTGTCGCAGGCGGCCTTCATAGCGGCATGGAAGTCGCGCGTGTCCGGATCGGTTTGGACGCGCCGTCTGTCGAGCATGGGAGTGAGATCGGCGCCGCCGCCGAACCACGCCTTGGTGGTCTCGACGAAACGCGTATTCATATGGACGATGGGAACGTTCGGATTCCAAGGATGCGCGATCAGGGATACGCCAGAAGCCCAGAACGCCGGATCGGATCCGGCGCCAGGTATTTGCGCCGCGAATTCGGGCGGAAAAGTTCCGAAGACCGTCGAAGTGTGAACCGCCATTTTCTCGAACACGCGGCCCGCGAGGATCGCCATGCGGCCGCCGCCGCCATCGCGGCCGGCGTGATCGGTCCTTGCCCAGGGTTTGGTCAGGAAACGTCCAGGCCCCATGTCCGGCTCGGCGAAAGGTCCCTCCGCCTCACTCTCCAGCATTTCGAAAGCCGCGATGACCTCTTCCTGGAGTCGTTCGAACCACGCCCGGGTTTCGCTTTTGCGACGATCGGTTGCATCGGCTTTTGTCATGGAACTTGGTCTTCCGGGGTCAAGCGGATCGAACGCCGCAGGTCAAGCGCGGTGTTTCGCGCTCCTCGGATACATCGAGATTTATCGAGGGCGATCGAGGCAAATCAAATGGGCTCACCCCCCTTCGCCCCGCACGTCAAGACCTCACGGCGGGGCCTTCCGCCCTTTGTCGAACGTCTCGCTCAAACTCTTAACAAGCACCGTCTTGACGTTGTAGCCGTCGTCCGTGAGCGTCATGTCGTAGCAGCTGCGTGGGTAACCATTCTCCAAGCTCTTTCCTTGCGCAAGCATCTTCGCCAGCTCGGCCCGCACCGAGACCAGCGTGGCGGGGCTGACCGCGATCTTCGTCAGACCCTTGTCGCGCAATTCATAATCGAGAGCGACTTCGTTGCGCATTTCGGTCGATGGATTTTCGAACTCGCAAAGGTTTTTGAGCTGGCCGACATACATCAAACGAACGAACTCCTTTCCGTCGAGACCTTGAATCAAAGCCAGCACGCGGCTCTTCTCGGTGTCCGTCAAGTTTTCCACGTGGAAGAGCGCCCGCTTAGCATCCGCGGCGGAGAGCGCGCGGTCGGCTGCGTCCATGTCGATCTCGACGCCAAGAACCTTGATCGCGCTCACCGACGCTGCTCTTTCGAGAAATTTCTGCAATGCAAGGTGAAGACCGCGGAAATTCATCAGGATGATGGCAAGGACAACTAGGCTGAAAGCGATTTGCAGAGCTGATTTGAGATAATCCAAGGCCTTTGACATCGCACCCTCCCTCAATAATTGAAACAGGATAACAGTTTTGGCGCCATTTTTCGCTTGCCGTTTGGCCACGGCGAAGACGTCATTTTTGGATGGAACGTCAAAAGCTTCCGCCGAGCTGCCGCGCGGCTTCTCCCGTCGCCATCGCCGCGGCGACGGCGACATTCAAAGACCGCATCGGCGGCTTCAAGGGAATGACGAGACGCGCATCGGCGGCGGCATCGACTTCGGCCGGCACCCCGGCCAACTCGCGGCCGAAAAGCAGGATATCGCCGGGACAATAGCTAAAAGCCGTGTAGGCTAGGCGTGCCTTTGTCGTAAGCAGGACGAGGCGCCGGCCAGTGGCGCGGCGCCAGTCCTCGAAGGCAGCCCAATGGGGATAGCGGGCGATCTCGACATGGGCAAGGTAATCCATGCCGGCCCGGCGGAAATGCTTGTCGCTCGTCAAGAAACCCGCGGGCTCGATAATCACGGCGGCGAGCCCAAGACAGGCGCACATCCGCAAGATCGTGCCCGTGTTTTGCGGGATGTCCGGCTGATAGAGCGCCACGGTCAAAGGCGCGGTCCGGTCGGGCTGCATGTTCGCGGTCGCGCATTTCCAAAAAAACGGGGAACGCCAAGGGAACGGTCACAATCTCGTGGCTTGACGCGCAAGCATCGTATCTAGCATGGAACGGGCTGGCGGAGGCGTTGCGGCATGGCTATTGCTTCCGTGACCGCGCTCGATTATTCGAGAGTCAAGACAGTACGCCGGAGTTCGAGGACATCATGGCAGCAAACACCATAGCAGACGACCCGACCCGAAGGGACATTCTGTTCGTCGCGACCGGCGCGATGGGGGCGGTGGGAGCCGGATTCGCGGCCTGGCCGCTGATCAACCAAATGAGCCCTGATGCGACGACGCTGGCGGCCGCCTCGGCGGAAGTCGACATCGCCAATATCGCGGAAGGGCAAATCGTAACCGTGAAATGGCGCGGCAAGCCTATTTTCATCAGCCATCGCACCCAAAAAGAGATCGAAGCCGTGCGCGCCGTGCCGTTCAGCGCGCTGCCCGATCCGGCAACCGACAAGTCGCGGGTGCAAAAGCCGGAATGGCTCGTTGTCATCGGCATTTGCACCCATCTCGGCTGCGTGCCGCTCAAGAACGACGGCCCCCATGAGGGCGGTTACTTTTGCCCTTGTCACGGCTCGGTCTACGATGCGTCCGGCCGCATCCGTTATGGTCCGGCGCCATACAATCTTGCCTTGCCGCCGTATAAGTTCGCGGGCGACACGAAGGTCACGATAGGGTAAGAGCCTCGGCATCCGAAGGCTTGCATGTCAGCCAGTGCCTTCGAAGATCCCCGATAGATGTCATCGAGAGAAGATCTGATCATGAGCGGAGAGTCGACCTACGTGCCGAAGAGCGCCCTGGCCAAGTGGTTCGAAAGCCGTCTGCCGGTCGGCGGCCTCATTCACTCCTCCTTCGTGGTTTTCCCCAACCCGCGCAACCTCAACTATTGGTGGACCTTCGGCGGTATCTTGTCGTTCATGCTGGTGGCCCAGATCGTCACCGGCGTCGTGCTTGTCATGCATTACACGCCGCAGTCCAGCCTCGCGTTCGCGTCGATCGAGCATATCATGCGCGACGTGAACTACGGCTGGCTTCTGCGCTACGCGCATGCGAACGGCGCCTCGATGTTCTTCCTCGCGCTTTATATCCACATGTTCAGGGGCATGTATTACGGCTCCTTCAAGGCGCCGCGGGAAGTCTTGTGGCTGCTCGGAGTCATCATCTTTCTCCTGGCGATCGCGACGGCCTTCACGGGCTATGTCCTGCCTTGGGGACAGATGAGTTTTTGGGGCGCCACGGTCATCACCAGCCTATTCTCGGCAATTCCGTTGGTTGGCAATTCGATCACGACTTGGCTGTGGGGCGGATACGCGGTCGATAACGCGACCCTCAATCGTTTCTTCTCGCTTCACTATCTGCTGCCCTTCATGATCGCGGGCGTCGTCGTCTTGCATATTTGGGCGCTGCATGTTCATGGTTCGAACAATCCGGCCGGAATCGAAAAGAAGACCGCCAAGGACACCTTGCCTTTCCATCCCTATTTCACCGTGAAGGACGGTTTCGCGCTCGTCTGCTTCCTTGCGTTTTTCGCCTGGTTTGTGTTTTACGTGCCGAATTATCTTTACGATGCCGACAATTACATCGAGGCCAACCCGTTGCAAACTCCGGTTCATATCGTGCCGGAGTGGTATTATCTGCCCTTTTACGCGATTTTGCGGTCGATCCCTTCCAAACTCGGCGGAACCGCCGCGATGTTCGCCTCGGTCGTCATCATAGCGTTTCTACCTTGGCTCGACACCTCTAAGGTCAAGTCGGCGGCTTACCGGCCTCTTTACAAGGTTTTCTTTTGGCTCTTCGTCGCCTGCGCAGTGCTCCTCGGTTATATGGGATCGCAGCCGCCGGAAGGAGGCTATGTGATCGCCGCCCGGTTCCTGACCGTCTATTATTTCCTCTACTTCCTGGCGATCTTGCCGTTGCTTGGACAATTCGAGAAGCCGAGGCCTCTGCCCCCCTCCATTTGCGACGCGGTGCTGGGCTGGCCTGGCCAGGCCGCGGCGGCGGACGCCAGTTCGATGCAAGCGCGCGAACCGGGCCAATGACCGCCTGGAGACAAGGAAAAGAGCGATGAGGCACGGGATTGGCCGCGGTATTGGATTGGCTTTCGGCGCGGTTCTGGCGGCGGCTTTAGCCGCGAGCGCCGCCGAGGTGCTCGCGCAAACCGGGCCGGGGCCCGTCGAAAAGCAGGAGCAGCCCAATCCGCCGCGTCAGGAATGGAGCTTTTACGGCCCCTTCGGCCGCTACGATCAGGCGCAGCTTCGGCGGGGGTTTCAGGTCTATCGCGAGGTTTGTTCCAATTGTCATTCCCTCGAATTGGTCGCTTTCCGCAATTTGGCGGATCCCGGCGGCCCCGGCTTTTCGGAAGCGCAAGTCAAGGCGCTCGCCGCCACATATAAGATCAAAGACGGCCCAAACGATGCCGGCGAAATGTTCGAACGGCCGGGCCGGCCCTCGGATTACTTCCCGTGGAATTTTGCCAATGAACAAGCCGCGCGGGCGGCGCTCGGCGCGGCGCCCCCCGATATGTCGTTGCTCGCCAAGGCCCGCACCTACGAGCGCGGTTTTCCGCTCTTTCTGATCGATCCCGTCATCCAATACCAAGAGCAAGGCGCCGATTACCTCTATGCGCTCTTGAACGGCTACACGAACGACAACGACCTGAACTGGAACGAATATTTTCCGGGCCACAAGATCGCCATGCCGAAGCCTCTGAGCGACGGTCTTGTCGATTACGCGGACGGCTCGCCCAAGACGGTTCCGCAATACGCCAAGGATGTTGCTGCCTTCCTGATGTGGACCGCCGAACCGAAACTCGAGGAACGCAAGCGCCTCGGCTTTAGCGTGCTGGTCTTCCTCATCGTCTACGCCGGGCTTCTCCTTCTCGCGAAAAAGAAGATTTGGTCGCGCGCCAAGGCGAGGGCCGGACACGGTATGCCGTAGGGTTCGCCGCGCACCAATCTTGGGTTGGCCAACCGCGCCGGATTACGGCCGGCCGCCAAGATTTTGTCCCGCCCGGAGCGATAGAAATGGCCCGCTTTTATGCCGCATGTCGAACGGCGGGGTTGGAACCGTTTAGCCCCGCGCGTGAGGTAAAGGTTCAGGCTTGCCGCCCGCAGCGACGCCTTGCTATCTTTATTTTTGTTGTTTTTGGCGGGCCCCCTTGCCTTTTCCAAATTTGCGATGATATCTGACCCCCATCGTGACGGACTTTCCTTGCGCGGGCTTGGCCAAAAGACCGAATGTCCGCCGGGCCAAGTGGTTGAGCAGGAAATTAAATAACTGGAGTAAGTAACTGGAGAAGTAGGTAAATTCTCCGCAACTGGTCAGCCGTGGCGGAGCTTGTTTGGAAGTTTTTTTGAAAACGCGGGTTGACAGTGGAAGCGGACGCGACCTATAAGCTGGGCAGCGCCGCCAACGCTGCCTTGGGCGGCCGGCGCGGATCGCTTCTCTCGAGTTCCTCGGGCCTAAGAACCACCCGGTTAAAAAGCCGGGGAGAGGTCGTTTCGGTGCCGGGCGCAAGCGCGTTGCCGGGTTAATCAGGCCATTCTGGTTAATCAGGCTATTCTGTTTGACTAGACTTTGCTGTTTGACAATTAAATAGGAAGAAAGAGAAACGTGGACGGCGGAGTCCTTGCGGGCTGTAATCATTATATATCCATATAGTGTTTGCGGTCGATGAGAAACTCTGGCGGTCACGTAACTTAAGTTCACCAAGTTTGCGAACCTAAGGTTCGCAGGCAGGTGTGCTTGGGACTCGTCATAGAGATAGTGACCAGCCGGTACCAAATTCTCATACAACTTGAGAGTTTGATCCTGGCTCAGAACGAACGCTGGCGGCAGGCCTAACACATGCAAGTCGAACGCCGTAGCAATACGGAGTGGCAGACGGGTGAGTAACGCGTGGGAACATACCCCTCGGTTCGGAATAACTCAGGGAAACTTGAGCTAATACCGGATACGTCCAAGGTTTTAATCGACCTTGGAGAAAGATTTATCGCCGGGGGATTGGCCCGCGTCTGATTAGCTTGTTGGTGAGGTAATGGCTCACCAAGGCGACGATCAGTAGCTGGTCTGAGAGGATGATCAGCCACATTGGGACTGAGACACGGCCCAAACTCCTACGGGAGGCAGCAGTGGGGAATATTGGACAATGGGCGAAAGCCTGATCCAGCCATGCCGCGTGAGTGATGAAGGCCTTAGGGTTGTAAAGCTCTTTTACCCGGGAAGATAATGACGGTACCGGGAGAATAAGCCCCGGCTAACTTCGTGCCAGCAGCCGCGGTAATACGAAGGGGGCTAGCGTTGTTCGGAATTACTGGGCGTAAAGCGCACGTAGGCGGATCCTTAAGTCAGGGGTGAAATCCCGAGGCTCAACCTCGGAACTGCCTTTGATACTGGGGATATCGAGTCCGGGAGAGGTGAGTGGAACTGCGAGTGTAGAGGTGAAATTCGTAGATATTCGCAAGAACACCAGTGGCGAAGGCGGCTCACTGGCCCGGTACTGACGCTGAGGTGCGAAAGCGTGGGGAGCAAACAGGATTAGATACCCTGGTAGTCCACGCCGTAAACGATGGATGCTAGCCGTTAGACAGCTTGCTGTTTAGTGGCGCAGTTAACGCGTTAAGCATCCCGCCTGGGGAGTACGGTCGCAAGATTAAAACTCAAAGGAATTGACGGGGGCCCGCACAAGCGGTGGAGCATGTGGTTTAATTCGAAGCAACGCGAAGAACCTTACCAGCTCTTGACATGTCTCGTATGGGGACCGGAAACGGTTTCCTTCAGTTCGGCTGGCGGGAACACAGGTGCTGCATGGCTGTCGTCAGCTCGTGTCGTGAGATGTTGGGTTAAGTCCCGCAACGAGCGCAACCCTCGCCCTTAGTTGCCATCATTCAGTTGGGCACTCTAGGGGGACTGCCGGTGATAAGCCGAGAGGAAGGTGGGGATGACGTCAAGTCCTCATGGCCCTTACGGGCTGGGCTACACACGTGCTACAATGGCGGTGACAATGGGATGCTGAGGGGCGACCCCGAGCAAATCTCAAAAAGCCGTCTCAGTTCGGATTGCACTCTGCAACTCGAGTGCATGAAGGTGGAATCGCTAGTAATCGTAGATCAGAACGCTACGGTGAATACGTTCCCGGGCCTTGTACACACCGCCCGTCACACCATGGGAGTTGGTTCTACCCGAAGGCGTTTTGCTAACCGCAAGGAGGCAGGCGACCACGGTAGGGTCAGCGACTGGGGTGAAGTCGTAACAAGGTAGCCGTAGGGGAACCTGCGGCTGGATCACCTCCTTTCTAAGGATGATCCTTCAGGCCGGCAGGCGTTAATTTGCAAGACCGGCATCCCGGACTTGCAGCCTATGTTTGCCGCCTATTGGATCGCTTGGAACAACCGGCCTCAAGGCCGGATATGCGGGACTTCGCCGCCTTCGTTTCTCTTTCTTCCTGGACGGGCCCGCGTGGTCTTGCCGGCGTTTGGGCGAATGTCCCTGGTGGCGCGCATAGGTTTGGCGCAAGGGCTTGCTCGAGCTTGGGGCTTGTAGCTCAGTTGGTTAGAGCGCGCGCTTGATAAGCGTGAGGTCGGAAGTTCAAGTCTTCCCAGGCCCACCATCTTGGCCTCCAACGACCGGGGCTCAACCGAGCGCATTCGCGGATTTGACCTTTTGGCTTGCCTCCTGGCTTACCTCCTGGAAAGGGGCCATAGCTCAGTTGGGAGAGCGCGTGCTTTGCAAGCATGAGGTCGTCGGTTCGATTCCGTCTGGCTCCACCAGACGGCGGCCGTCAAGCCTTGGCTGTTCGAGGGCATCGTCCTAAAACAAGGTTTCGCTTTCGGGCGCGCATGGGCCTTTCCCATGCGCGCAATTCGCCGAAAGCGGGTTTTCTGCCATCGTAAAGAGGAAATACATCCGATTGCTCCGGCGTTCTTTTCGCCGGGCAAGCGCTTCAGTCAGTGGGCGTAGCATGACCGCAACGTCCTCGGGTGTATTTGAAGCAAACTGGTCTTTTATGATCGAGCCCTTTGGCTTGCCTTCCGGAACGGAGGGCAAGCCTTTCGCCGCCGAGCGGTGGGCATCGATAATGAGAGCGATCAAGTGTCTTAAGGGTATCCGGTGGATGCCTTGGCGCTGAGAGGCGATGAAGGACGTGGTACGCTGCGATAAGTCATGGGGAGCCGCGAACAAGCATTGATCCGTGAATTTCCGAATGGGGCAACCCACCTTCGATATCTGTAAGTCTGAATTCTGGGCGATGTTGCAACGCAAGTTGCACGCCTGTTCCAGGGTTCGGACTTGCAGATATCAAACGAAGGTATTTGTTCCCGAATCCATAGGGAACAAAAGCGAACCTGGGGAACTGAAACATCTTAGTACCCAGAGGAAAGGACATCAACGAGACTCCGTTAGTAGTGGCGAGCGAACGCGGACCAGGCCAGTGCTCTTGCAATTTCAACCGGAACCGATTGGAAAGTCGGGCCTTAGCGGGTGACAGCCCCGTACGGATTTCGAATTGCTTGGGCCTCGAGTAGGGCGGGACACGTGCAATCCTGTCTGAACATGGGGAGACCACTCTCCAAGCCTAAGTACTCCTCAGCGACCGATAGCGAACCAGTACCGTGAGGGAAAGGTGAAAAGCACCCCAACAAGGGGAGTGAAACAGTCCCTGAAACCGGATACCTACAAACAGTCGGAGCCCAAGATTCGTTCTGGGCGACGGCGTACCTTTTGTATAATGGGTCAGCGACTTAATTTGGCGAGCAAGCTTAAGCCGGTAGGTGTAGGCGCAGCGAAAGCGAGTTTGAATAGGGCGTCGAGTTCGTCGAATTAGACCCGAAACCTAGTGATCTAGCCATGAGCAGGTTGAAGGTGAGGTAACACTCACTGGAGGACCGAACGGGTGTCTGTTGAAAAAGACTCCGATGACTTGTGGCTAGGGGTGAAAGGCCAATCAAACTGGGAAATAGCTGGTTCTCCGCGAAATCTATTTAGGTAGAGCCTCGCGTGTAGACTCCAGGGGGTAGAGCACTGGATGGGCTAGGGGGGTGCACAACCCTACCAAACCCAACCAAACTCCGAATACCTGGAAGTCCTGC